>NZ_JBNPVZ010000004.1:0-4362404 GCF_050434085.1 Paraburkholderia sp. UCT70
TGCTGACCGCCGGAAGCGCGCGGATTCTCGTTGACGGCGGCTCATTAGTCCCCGGCTTATCTTCGCGGGACCTATCTTTCGGCCATTGCGATCACGCGGGGTAATCATCACATTAAGCATCATTTTTTCTGCTACCGCTATCATGTCTCCGGTATTTGCTGGACCTAACGCGTCACGTGTGTTCTGGCGTGACGAGTTATAAGCAAAAGACACGGCAGCATCGAACTGTGCCTGAGTCAATTCGTGCTGCGTGACCACAGCTTTAACTGCTGCCTCAGCGTCACGAATCCGATTTTGCAGGACAGCGTTTGCCTGTTCGGGAACAACCGTTCGCGCCAGTTCTTCCGCCGTACACGGACCGAAGTGGGCTAATGTGCCGATGCCCCAGGTGCAATTACCATTCTTTGGCGCATCGTTGTAGTAGTGCATAACGACACCTTCATTTAGACGAAGGGCGGTATAGCCTGCTTCACTCATGGATTTATCTGAATTTGCGTTCGGCATCGAAATATCTTAAAAAAACAACTCGAATGGAGTGGGTAATATAGCAAAAACAGAGTCGCAGGAACCCGTTCGATTTAAACTAATGCCAAATGAATATTTATTATATTAAGATAGAAACAAGAAGGGATAGTCGAGAACCGAAGGGGCGGCATCGTAGACGCGCGGCGCGTGTCACAGCGTTCGACACCCGCGCGCGGGGATTGCGCTTGATTTACACTTCACCCCTTACCGCTTTCCATCCCGCTCTGATCACGGACGCCGTCATGTTCGAAGTTTCCTCCACCTCGCATCTGCCCAAAGCCGCGCAATATGAAGAACTGGTCGCGCAGGCGCGCGCGCTGCTGGCCGGCGAAACGGACTGGATCGCCAACGCCGCGAATTTCTCGTCGTTCGTCTTTCATTCGTTGAGCGATCTGAACTGGGCCGGCTTTTACTTTCACGACGGCCGCGAACTGGTGGTCGGCCCGTTCCAGGGCAAGCCCGCGTGCGTGCGCATTGCGCTCGGCAAGGGCGTCTGCGGTACGGCCGCGCAAACCCGTCAGACCCAGGTTGTGCGCGACGTGCACGAGTTTCCCGGCCATATCGCATGCGATTCGGCGTCGCAATCGGAAATCGTCGTGCCGCTCGTCGCGCCCGACGGCACGCTGATCGGCGTGTGGGATGTCGATAGCCCGGTCGTCGCGCGCTTCGACGAGGAGGACGCGAAGGGCATGGAAGCGTTGTGCGCGGTGTTCATCGAGGCAGCGCTGCCGCGCGGCGTGTAGCGTTGCCGAATCGCGCCGAGCGCGGCGCGCAGCACTGAGGTGCAGACCGTGCATCTCAATCTTTGAGACGCTCTAGCGCATCACCGCGATGCACCGCGTGTCTGGCGCTTTTCTCGCTTGCCACTTCGTAGGTGCGGGTCCGCTTTCGATGCGGCGACGGCAACATCGTGTTCGTGCCGAACAGCCAGATCTGGAGCAATCCGGTGATCAACGACAACTGTGGCGGCACTCAGCGCATCGAGGTCGAGGTGGAACTCGCGCAGCGCAAGGACGTGGATGCGGCGATCGGGCAACTGCAGAAACTCGTGGCCGTCGAGCCGCGCGTGCTGAGCGGTTCGACGCTTGCACCGGTGGTGTCGGTTGCGGATTATCCGGCGGATGGCGGCGCGACGTTGAGAATCGCCGCGTGGGTCAGGTCGCCGGATGCGTCGTTGGTTGGCGGCGATCTGCATGACAGGGCGCAGTCCGTGTTGGAACTGGCGGGGTGTGAGGTAGCGGCTTAGGGTTAGGGGTTAGTAGGGGCATGACATACGGCCTCGACGCGATTGCCGGCCGGGTCGATCAGAAATGCCGCGTAGTAGTCGCAGTGATAGTGAGGTCGCAAGCCGGGCTGGCCGTCGGATTTGCCACCAGCCGAGAGTCCCGCTTTGAAGAATGCATCGACATGCTCACGGGACGGCGCTTTGAAGCACCAGTGACGTTTGTTTTCTCTTATTTCATTTGGATCGAGATACACGGCCAGATAGGTCGATGAGATGTCGTCGGTCGTGCAACGCTCGCCGTAGCCTAACGCGGTGGGGCGGTCGAAGACTTTGCTCGCGCCGAGAGCCGTCATGATGGCGTCGTAGAAACGTCGTGCTGCCTCGATGTCGGGAACGCCGATCGACACGTGATCAAGAAGCTGCATTAGATGTCTCCCTATTGAAGTTGCACTGAGTTTATACGCGCAACTCGCTCCAACAGGCATTTCCGACCCAATCGCCAAGGTCTTCCTCCATAAGCGGCGGGCCGCTCAGTTCAAGGGTCATCAGATAGCGTTCGTCCTCCGGTCGGTTTTCGTGAACGAACCGTCGAATATCAAGCGCAACCTGATATTTGCCGGTTGCCTGCCTGACGGCGACGTGGAATTCAAACGGCAGATCATCGATAACATACACGACGATTGAGCGCAGAATCGACATGAGTGTTCATCAACTTGCACACGCGACTCTTTCAATCTCGGGCGAACATGCGGTGCCTGGGTTTTGGACAAAATATTTTGCCGTTGCGCCCGACGTGGCGATTGCGAAGGGTGATTCGGTAGTCGATCCAACGGGAAAGGGGCGAGTCTTGACGCGGCGCACCGGAGTGTGGAGTGTGCGAAGTAAGGAGTCTGTCCGTAGCGATTTGCTGGAGCCGCATCTTCGTTATCTCGTTAGCCACTTGAATCTTCCAAGGGACGATTTCCAGCGATTGCCGGCAGACAAGAATGCGAAAGTGCGCTTCTTCTGCTACTGGTACAACGCGAGCGGGGACCGGGTGTCTGACGTGCCAACAGACATTCGCGTCATGATGGAAGCACTGGGCGGCACCGTAGAGATTGACGAGTACCGCTAGAGCAGGCACGAATGGAGGGGCTAGTGGCAATCGAACTCTAAGCGCCATCCGCACCGTTCCACGCTCGCAGCGACTCGCCAGTAAAGGGTTTGAGCGGCTTTCGATGAACGTGAATAAACGTCAATCACCTCACATTAAAACAATGTCGTACTGTTCACTTCTAGCTGTCGTGATCCCAGTCCGATAAGGGATTTGAGGCTGCCTGTTGAATGAGAAACCCTTTCAGCTACACATCTAGCTACATATTTGCCAAGCGGTCACCTATGGCATGTCTCGGAACGAGCCGGGATCATCGTGCCGATCACCCCCGAAGGTGTAGATTGTCGCGTGATGGGCGGGCGCTAATTTTTGAAGGGGTGCAGGTGGAAAGAGGTTCAAATCCTCTCCGTCCCGACCAAAGAAATCAAGGACTTACGGTGCAAGCCGTAAGTCTTTTTTCTTGTCGTTCGCCTTGGCCCCAACAATGTGCCCTGAGGTTGACCCGGTTCGACGGATAGATTTGCAGTTGAGTTTAATGCGGTGTGGCACCTCCCGATAAGGTTGAATTGCGGGTTGTCCACGGTCGGGCGGCGGGTCGCCTGTCGCGACCACGACGCTGCCCGGCGGTGGGCAACCCGCGCGGCGATAAGCTTTGATCTTGCGCATGCAGGTTTTCGAACTCGAGCGGCGAACAGTAGCCGATGCTGCTGTGCAGGCGGCGTATGTTGTACCAGCTCTCCAGAAGCGAAAACAGACGCCGCCGTGCCTGTTCGTGGGTCGCGAAGTGTTCGCGACAGAGCAGTTCGGCTTCGAGTGTGCCGAAGAACGACTCGCACATCGCGTTGTCGCTCCTATGTCAAGCGAAGGCTGTAGAGTCCACTAGATCGGCGAGAATGAGAGGGTAAAGTTCTCGCACTAAGTACCGCTTCAGGTAGCGGTGAATTTCCTTCTTCGACATACCCTCATGGCTGCGACGTTGCATGTACGCTTTCGTCCTCGGGTCACTACGCATCCGGACCATCGCTATTGTCCATAGCGCGTTGTTCGCGGAACGGTTTCCCCCGCGATTCAGTCGATGCCGTATTGTTTTCCCGGATGAGGCCTGGAGGGGGCTCGTTCCGCAAAGTGCTGCGAGAGACGCTTCATTTTTGAGGCGTTCAGGGTTGTCGCCGGCAACAGTAACGAGTATCGCGGCGGTGTGAGGTCCGACACCGAAGCGCCCCCTAAGCCGACGAGCGTACTGGTTGGTAAGCTTCTCCAGCATTGCATCGAGCGTCTTCAGTTCTTCCTCCAAAGCCACCCACCGCTTGGCCAGCAAGCGAAGAAAATACCAACGGCTTGTTAAGACAGTACTTTCCGAAAGGCATCGATCTGTCGGTCTACTCACAGGCCAAACTCAATGCCGTGGCTCGAAGGCTGAACGAGCGTCCAAGGAAGACGTTGGATTACGAAACGCCGGCTGAACGGTTCCATCGAACTATTGCATCGACCGGTTGAATCCGCCGCCAAGAGCAGACAGTCGAACGAAGAATTTCCAACGAATTTGAACGGCTGCTCATTTACTTAGAAGCGGTCGTCGGCGGATTCAATTCTGGAATAGAGCAATCTCGGAAAGTTTTAATCAAGTTCAAGGCTCGCGACGATGTCTGATCCCCGATGCCTGTTTCCACTGACGCCCGGTTCACTCCAGTTCACGCAAGCTGTCGTGCAGAACTTCGACGCGCTGCAAATGACTGTTGCCGCGCTCGAGCAACCGTTCCGCGACGAGCGAGCAAATCAGGTTGACCACTGACGTCATGCCCGCCTTGCTGTCGAACAGCATCAAGCCATCGGTATGGCATCGGATCACCCAGCGCGCCAGCCGCGCAGGTTTGCCCGCGATCACATCCGACATATACAGAACCGGCACGCCTGCCTCGGCCAGCGCGGTGGCAGTCAGGCCCACCGCCGACACGCGGCGCCGCAAGCCAATGATGATCGCGAGATCCTTCGCGTTCAGATCGGCAAGATACTCGCCGATAGTGTCGCCGGGCGCGGGCAATAGCATCACGTCCGAACGCACCTGAATCAGTTCGCGCCGGATCATCGTGGCGATCGTGTGGCTATGTCGATAGCCGATGATCGCCACGCGTCGTGCTTGCGCGATTGCGTCGACCACCTCGCTTAGCACTTGCGTATCGAGCGAACGATATGTGTTCGCCATGTTTTCGACTTCGTGCTGCAGATGGGCCTGGATTACGTCGTCGAGTTTCGAACCTGCCGTCTTGCGACCCCTGTCCTGTAGATATAACGGCGAACCGCCGACCTGTGCCGCACGCGCAATCGCTCGGGCATCGTCATAAGACGCATACCCCAGTTTCTGAAAGAACCGTGTGGCGGTTGCCTTCGACACTTGCGCGGTCGTCGCCAGTTCGGTGGCAGTTTGCATCGCCAGTTGTCCCGGTGCACTCAGAATCACATCGGCAAGCCGCTGATCGATTTCAGACAGTTCGTCATAGCATTCCGCAATCCGGCTTTCGATCGACGGTGGGGATCGCTTCTCTTTTTTGGTATGAGCGTTTGACATTTCGGCATGTGATAAATGGGTTGCCCGTGATGGTGCGATGTCGGCACCGCAAACGTGCATCCGGGCTTGCCTGCACGTGGCAGGTGCATGTAGGTGCTATTCCGCATCGGCTGCATTATAGGTCCGGCGCCGGAAACGTGAAATCGATGTTTCTCTCGAATCTATATAGAAACACATGTTTTCAACGATAAATTCGTGAAACATGCGTTTCAGTCATCCCACTGGTATGGATCATGCATTGCATCCTGCATTGTCCACCTGTGTACGGGAGTCCCATCGATGTCGAAGCGCCGCCTCTCCAGCCTTGCCCTTGCCGCGTTGTTACCGTTTGCCGCGTTGATTCACCCGGTCGCCGCCAGCGCCGATACGCTCGACGACATCAAGAGTCGCGGCACGATGACGGTCGCCATCGATCCGACCTTCGCGCCATACGAATACACGGACGCCAGCAACAACATCGTCGGCTTCGATCCGGCCATCCTGGCGGCCGTCGCGAAAAAGCTCGGCGTGAAGATCGAATATCAGCGTATGGCGTTCAGCGGCATCATTCCCGGCCTGCTCGCGCATTCGTTCGATATCGAAGGGTCGGCTCTGAACGTGACCGCCGAACGCGCGAAGCGTCTCGCGTATGTCGTCCCGACCAGCAAGACCGTCAACGGCGCACTCGTACGCGCCGATTTCAGGAAGATTCCGGCGAACGCCACCGTCGAATCGCTCGCGGGCCTGACCGCGGCGGTCAAGAGCGCAAGCGCGCCCGAGCAGATCCTCAAGCAGTTCAACGACACGCTGAAGGCCAAGGGTCTCACGCCCATCACGCTGATCAGCGTGGATAGCGTGGATCAGACGGTCGCCGCATTGATGACGCGTCGCGCCGATTTCGTGTTCGACGATATGACCGTGCTGGCGGGTGTGATCAGGCAGAACCCCGGCAAGCTCAAATCGACCGGTGAACTCGGCCCGTCGCAATGGATCGCGTGGGCGACTCGCCCGGACGATACCCGTCTGAACAAGGCGATCAGCGACGAAATCATCGCCATGAAGAAATCGGGCGAACTCGCACGCCTGCAAAAGGTCAATCTCGGCGTGAGCTTCGATACGCCGACGTCCAACTTCATTCCCCAGCAGTAAGCGTAAGCAGGCCGAATCAAATGACAGATCCAGTTCAGACTCTCACCGTCAAGGCGGGACATGGCCGTACCTTCGAAGTGAAGGCCGGCCAACGCCTGACGATCATCGACGTCGAAGGCCAGCAGGCCGCCGATTTCGTCGCGGTCGTCGCCTCGAACCATACCGAGAAGCTGTCGCCGACCCACACGCGTCGTCAGCTTCGCACGCTGTTTTTCAATGTCGGCGACGCGCTGTATTCGTCGTTGGGACGGCCTCTGTTGCGGGTCGTCGAGGACACGGTCGGGGTTCACGATGCCAACGTACCCGCGTGCGACGACACGCGTTTCACGGTCGATTTCAACGTGATCGGACATCGCAACTGTCTCGACAACATGCACGCGGGCCTCGCGCTGTACGGACTGTCGCCGTTCGACGTGCCCGAGCCGTTCAATCTGTTTCAGAACGGCCCGGTCACCGCCGACTGCCGGATGCAGGTCACCGATCCGACCAGCAAGCCGGGCGACCACATCACCTTCGATGTGCTCGAAGACCTGGTTTGCGCGGTGTCGTCGTGTCCGCAGGACATCATTCCCGGCAATGGCCTCAAGGTCACCGACATCGCCATTTCCATCCTGCCCGCGACGCCGGTCGCCGCCTGAACGGACTCAACCATGCTGCTTCTCAAAGAACCGCCCTCACGCGCCGCGCTGCCGCCGCAAACCATCGCCGTGCCTGCCGGTGAAAGCGGCGCCATCGAAGTCAAGGCCGGCCAGATCCTGCGCATCGAAGCGAAGGAACCCGGTGCGGTCGCCTCGATGTTCGGCTTCAGCCGCATCAACGGCGACGTCTACATGTCGGTCCATCACACGCGTGTCTTCAGCAATTCGTACGTGTTGCAGGCCGGCATGCGAATCGTCAGCAACCGTCGTCGCGCGATGATGGTGCTCGGCAAGGATTCGAGCGGCAAGCACGACTTGTTGCTGCCCGCATCCACGACCGCGTATCTCGCCCAACAAGGCTACGCCGGACAGACCGGTTGCCTCGAATCGGTCGGCGCGGTGATCGACACGCTCGGCCTCAAGCCGCCGAAGATGCCCGATCCGGTCAACCTGTTCATGCACGTCGCACTGCATCGTGACGGCCGCATCGAACCGCTGCCGAACACCACGCGCGCGGGCGATTTCATCGCGTGTCGCGTCGTCACGGATATGACGTTCATCGTGTCGGCGTGTTGCACCGGAATCGCGGGTAACGACGTGCCTGGTGCGCTCGAACTCTCGACCGCGGAAGAACTCGACGAACTCTGATTCCGGAAAAACGCCGCAATGGGCTTCGACCCGCAAGTGATCCATAGCCTGCCGACGTTGATCGACGGCTGGTTGCTGACCGTAGAACTGACGCTGCTCGGCGTGACCGGCAGCGTCGTGTTCGGCCATCTCGCACTGGCGATGCAACTGACGCGCATCGCGCCATTGCGCTGGGTCGCGCGCCTCTACATCAGCTTCATGCGGGGCACGCCGGCGCTCGTGCAACTGTTCATGCTGTTCTTCGCGCTACCGCTGATCGGACTGGGCGGCCGGCCGATGCTGGCCGCCGCGCTGACGCTCGGCCTGAACAGTGGCGCGTACACGGCCGAAATCCTGCGCGGCAATCTCCGGGTCGTCACGGCCGGTCAGTATGAAGCGGCGATTGCTCTCGGCATGGCGCCGTGGCGTATCGCGTTGCGCATTGCGTTGCCGCAGATGCTGACAGCGAGCTTGCCCGCGTTCATCAACGAATTCACGATCCTGTTGAAGACCACGCCGCTGGCGTCGGTCGTGGCTGTCACCGAACTTACGTATGCGGGGCAAATGGTGATCGCGCGCACCTACACGTCGACGCAAGTGATGTTGCTCGTCAGCGTCGGCTATCTGGCGGTCGCGCTTCCCGTCATCTACGCCGCGCGACGCATCCAGCGTAAGCCGCGCCTACCGCGCGCGTCGCGCATCGCAAGCGGCGTCGCACGATGACGTTCGACCTCGGCGTTCTGTCGGGTTATTGGCCCGAACTCGTGCAAGGACTCGGCGGCACGATCTGGCTCTGTGCGGCCGGCGCGGCGATGTCGGGCGTACTCGGTGTGTTGCTGACGATTGGTCAGCGGCGCGGCGCGCCGTGGCTCGTCGCGCTGATTCGCGGCTATACGGCGCTGACGCTTGGTTTGCCCTTGCTCGTCTTACTTTACGTGACGTTCTTCGTCTTGCCGGATTTCGGCGTGCTGCTGCCTGCTCCGTTCGTCGGCACCGTCACGCTCGCGATCTATTACGGCCCGTACGTCGCGGAAGTGATTCAGGCCGCCGTCGCCGCCGTGCCGGCGGGCACCGTCGAAGCGGGTGTCGCCATCGGCATGTCGCCGGTGAAAATCGCGCGACGCATCATCGCGCCGCAAGCGCTGCCGCTGTTGCTTCCCACGTTGACCGGCCTGTTGATCGGTCTGGTCAAGGATTCCGCGCTGCTGTCCGTGATCTCGGTTCATGAGTTCATGTTCGCCGCGAAAGCCGTCGTGTCCGACACCTACGCTCCACTCGAAGTCTATTTCGTCGTCGCGATGGTCTACTGGGCCGCGACGTCCGTCATCCATCTCTCGACCCGTCATTGGGAACGCCGCCTCGGGCGCGCCCAACGGGTCGCCCTGCCCCGGGGAACAGCATGAACCTATCCGACAACACGACGCCCGTTGCGTTGAAGGCGAGCGGCATCGTCAAGTCGTTTGGTCCGAATCGCATCCTGGACGGCGTCGACCTGACAGTCGCGCGCGGCGAAACGATCTGCGTACTCGGCCCGTCCGGCTCCGGCAAATCGACCCTGCTGCGCTGCCTGAACTGGCTTTCTCCGCCCGATGAGGGCGCGGTCTGGATCGGCGACGAGCGGGTCGGTTTGCGTGAAAACGCGAACGGCTCGACCGGCCCACGTCCCGACCGCGAGATACGCGCGCAGCGCAGCCGGATCGGCATGGTGTTTCAGAGCTTCAATCTGTGGCCGCACATGACGGTGCTCGAAAACGTGACGGAAGGCCTGCTGTCGGTCAAGCGGATGAGCCGCCTTGCCGCCAGCGACCTCGCGGTCGAAGCGCTGCGGCAAGTGGGGTTGAGTGGCAAGCACACAGCGATGACCGCGAACCTGTCGGGCGGACAGCAGCAACGCGTGGGCATCGCGCGCACCCTGGCGATGGCGCCGGAAGTGATCCTCTTCGACGAGCCGACCAGCGCGCTCGACCCGGAACTGGTCGGCGAAGTACTCGCGGTGATGCGCGGTCTCGCCGCGAACGACACGACGATGATCGTCGTCACGCATGAGATCGGCTTCGCGCGCGATGTCGCCGACCGCGTGATCTTTATGGACGGCGGACGCATCGTCGAACAGGGGCCGCCTGCACAGGTGCTCGACGCACCGTTGTCGCCCCGTCTCCAGCAATTTCTCTATCGCTTCAACCTGGAATCTAAAAGCTCATGAGCTACACGAATCAACCCACATCGACCGTTCCCGCCGGCCACGGCAAAGCCGTTCGACTGAAAGCAGGCCAAGCCGTGCGCGTCATCAATACGCATGGCACCCAGGTGGTGGATTGCTGGGCCTGGAATGCGTACGACCTGAACGAATACATGTGCATGGAAACCACGCGCGTGTGGAATCAGCGGCTGAACCCGATCGTCGGCGACAGCTTCGTGACCAATCAACGTCATCCGGTGCTGACCGTAGTCGAGGATACGACGCCTGGCGTTCACGACACCTTCATGGCGGCCTGTGATCGCAAACGCTATGAACTGCTCGGCGTGCGCGGCTATCACCGCAACTGCTGCGACAACATGTTCGAAGGCATGTTCGAACTCGGCGTCACGCCGCCGCGGCAGAACCTCGCGTCCTTCAACATCTTCATGAATATTCGCGTGCAGCCCGACGGCATCACGCTCCATACCTTGCCCACCGTGACGAAACCCGGCGAGTACATCACGTTGCGCGCGGAAATGGATTGTTTCGTCGCGTTTTCCGCCTGTCCGCAAGACATCGTCAAGATTCAGGGGCAAGGCGACAACACGCCAAAGCCGGTGGAAATTGCAGTGCTCGACAACTTCGAGTCGGATCTGCAAGGCACGCAATCGTGGGTGCCTGCCGCCTGAGCATCCCGGTCCATTAACCGATCTAACCGATCACTTCGCGTAAAGACAGATGGCACTCCCCACTTTCGATCCCGACGCACCCGCCTTCACACGCACGGGTATCAACCTCGCGGACCCGCGACTCGGCGCGCAGGCTGTATTCGCCAGCGACGATTTTTTTGCACCGATGGCGCGCATGCTTGACCCGAACCCGGCCGTCTTCATTCCCGGCAAATACGACGACAACGGCAAATGGATGGACGGTTGGGAATCGCGCCGCAAGCGCGAGACCGGCCACGATTTCTGCATCGTCAAACTGGGCGTGGCGGGCGAATTGACGGGCGTCGATATCGACACGAGTCATTTCACCGGCAACTTTCCGCCGGCTGCGTCGATCGACGCGTGCCGTTGCGACGACGATATGCCGCCCGCCGACGCACAATGGACTGAAGTGCTGCCCGCGACCGCGCTCAACGGCAACGCGCATCATTATCACGCGATCGATCCGGCCACTCGCGGAGTGTATACGCACGTGCGCCTCAATATCTATCCGGATGGCGGCGTAGCGCGTTTTCGGGTGTACGGCCGGCCGCGCCCGGAACTCGCGCCACGCGCCGAACTGGATCTCGCGTCCGCGATGAACGGTGCGCGAATCGTCGCCGCGAACAACCAGCATTACGGTTCAGCGTCGAACCTGCTGCTGCCGACGCGCGCGGCCAACATGGGCGAAGGCTGGGAAACCCGGCGACGACGCGAACCAGGCTGCGACTGGTGCATCATCGAATTGGCGACGCCCGGTGAAATTAGTCAGGTCAACGTTGACACCGCGCATTTCAAGGGGAATTTTGCGGACCGATGCTCGCTACAAGGCGCGTTCGTCAGCGCGGGAACGGACGAGTCCCTGATTACGCAATCGATGTTCTGGCCGGTATTGCTCGACGAGCAGAAGCTGGAGATGGACAGGGTACATACCTTTGCGCCGAGCCGAAGCATGTCTGTTACACATGCGCGCTTCAACATATTGCCGGATGGTGGCGTCTCGCGGCTGAGTCTGATGGGACGCATCTTGACTTGATCCAAGGCAAGCCTTCACCTGCATTAATCCGCAGTCTGCTCACGAGAACTCACGACTCATGCGCAGCGATCGAACGGCCGTTTTACTCTCGAAGCGGCGCAGGGTGTGCGGGGAGACGCGTTTGCCGATCTGCGCGGCCTCGGCGGCGGCATGAACGGCGCGGTTCAGCTCCCGGGTGCTGAGCGGGTCGACGGGATCCATTCCGGGAAACAGCCACCCGCCATCAAGCATGGTGCCCTGGGCACGCGCGACCCGCCACCACAGCCGCAGGCGTTCGAGCAGCACCGGCGAGAGCATCGCGTAGCGGTCCTTGCGGCCCTTACCCTGCTCGATGCGCAGTGTCATGCGCTGGCTGTCAATGTCGCTGACCTTCAGCGCTACCACCTCGCTCGCGCGCAATCCGGCGCCATAGGCGACTGACAGCGCGGTCTGGTGCTTCAGGTTGCCGGCTGCTGCGATCAGCCGCCGCACCTCTTCGGGGCTGAGTACCACCGGGAGCTTGCGGGGTACACGAACCGGCTGCATCCGGGCCATCAGCTCAGGCTTGCCGAGTGTAACGTCGAAGAAGAACTTCAGTGCGCTGATCGCGGCATTGAGCGACGTCGGCGAGGTACCATGATCGACCAGATGCAGCTGGTAGTACCGCAGGTCTTCGACGGCGGCGGTATCGGGTGAACGCCCGAGAAACCTGGCAAACTGGCGTACGGCACGCAGATAGCCGGACTGGGTCTTGGGCGCGAACCTGCGCATACGCATGTCATCAACCATGCGCCGGCGCAGCGGGCTGACGCCCGGATCGAAGAAGGTCATGATGGGGCTCCGGCTGGAGGACAAGGCGGATTGCCTCATTCACCAACATAAGCACCGGCGCCACTGACCTGTCTTTCGCTGCCAGAGGCGGGACGGAGCCCCCTACCGCGAGAGCGGTTTAGTGTACGCCCGTGATGGCGTGCTATCTGCGGGGTGTAAGTCCCCGCCGGAGTTGGCCACAGCTCCGTAGCTGAAGGTAACTGCGTCGTCGTGAGGCGGGGTGGGGAGTAACCGGAAGCGAACTGTCGGTCCGTAGGTTAACGAACCTGTTTCGGCGGGGTATGGCGGCGAGCCTGCACTAAAGTGGCGAAGCCTGGAAACAACACAGCACGCTGTCGTGGCGGACAAAGCGGTGCGGTGGCGTACCACGTGGTTGAGGACGGAACGATGGGACGGTAGTGCGAAGCAAACGGGGAGACCTGTCAGCGAGGTGAACGCTGGCAGGAGTCAGAGTCCCGATAGTACTGCACACGGCAGCGTCAAGCCGTGGAGACCTGCGTCAGAGCAAAAGGCGCAATAGGGAAGCGGGGCAGGAAAGTTGATAGCAAAAGACCGGAAGGAAGCAGAGGTGAAGATCGAAGCATCGCCAGTGTCGGAAACGACTAAACAAGATGCAGACGCGCCGGGAAGCTGCGTGCAGCGGAAATTCGCGTCGGCTTCAATCTGGACGGACGCTATGTTGGCTGCTCTACAAAACGGAGTTAAAGGAGGCAAATGGCACAGTCTGATCGACAAGGTGTTTCGCCTGGAGACGCTCGCGCTGGGATGGGCTCAGGTCGAGAAGAACGCCGGGGCGGCGGGAGTGGACCGCATGAGCGTGAAGCGATTCGCGCAAGCGCGGGACCGATACCTCTCTGAACTGGCGCATGCATTGCAGGATGGTAGCTATTGCCCGCAGCCGGTGCGGCGCGTCTACATACCGAAAGGGAAAGGACGCCGCCCGCTCGGTATACCCGCTGTGAAGGACCGCGTTGTTCAGGCGGCCCTGAAGCTGGTGATCGAGCCGATCTTTGAGCATGAGTTCGAGCCAAGAAGCTACGGCTTCCGTCCGGGCTTGGGCTGCAAGGATGCGCTGCGCGAAGTGGACCGGCATGTGAAAGCGGGCTACTGCTGGGTGGTCGACGCCGATCTGCAAAGCTATTTCGACTCGATTCCGCACCTACCTCTCCTCGCGAGAGTGGCCGGGCGAATCGCGGACGGCCGGGTACTGGAACTGATCCAGTCCTTTCTCAAGCAGGACATCATGGAAGACATGACGCGTTGGACGCCGACTTCCGGCAGTCCTCAAGGGGCGGTTGTCAGCCCCTTGTTGGCAAATCTGTACCTGCACGAGCTTGACGTGGAAATGCGCGAAGCCGGGCTGGTAATGGTGCGCTACGCGGATGACGCCGTGGTGTTATGCCGCACACGTGAGGAAGCGGAAGCTGCGCTCACTCGCATGCGGGCTTGGGTGGATGCGAACGGCTTGACACTTCATCCCGACAAAACCCACGCAGGGGATTGCCGGTTGGAGGGTCATGGGTTCGAATTTCTGGGCTACCGGTTCGAGGCGGGCCAACGTTGGGTGCGCAAGAAGAGTCTCATGGGGCTGCGGGACAAGATCCGCGCCCTGACCAGGCGTAACAGGGGCGATTCGATCGAGGGCATCATTGCGTCGATCAACCCGATCCTACGCGGCTGGTTCGGCTATTTCCCGAATGCCCACCGATACACTTTCTCGTCGGTTGACGGCTTCGTCCGCCGCCGTCTGCGAGCGATCCTGCGCCGACAGTTACACCGTCCGGGCCAGGGTAAATGCTTGCGCGATCACACCCGATGGCCTAATGCCTTCTTCGCTAATCTTGGGCTGTTCACGATGTCCGAGGCTCATCGATTGGCGCGCCAATCCCGATGTGGAAACAACTGACTGGAGAGCCCGTCGCGGGAAAACTGCACACCGGGTTCGGAGGGAGGGGACGGCGACCGCCGTTTCCTACCCCTATCCAGTCGGCCATAGCGGTCGGTTGCCGATCGGGCAGCGTGCGGCGGCAGCAGGTCGCTTTGCTGACCTTCACAACCCGGTGTCGATGAATGTCAGCTAAGTCATGGATGGATGAGTCTTGCCGACCCGGATCTGCCCTTCGCCCCAATGCGGACTCGGCGGCGGCTTTCAAAGTAGAACGGCCGCCTGGTGGTGCATCCGCGGTGCAGGCGCTTGCCGCCCATACGCAGTCGTTTTCGCTAGGGAGAACCGAGAACCCCTAGCGTCCACCTGGGTAGCCCGTCACAAAGCAGTACGTGCGATACTTCCCGGCCATCGCCATGCTATGCCACCAGGATCTCGAATTTTGTTATACAGCCGTAAGTATTCGTATTTTTCCGTGTCGCGATGAGTGATTCTCGCGAGCGGGGGAGGTTCTTGGGGCGATTAGGCTATGTCTTGATTGTAGTGCTGCTGCGCGTCTTCGCAGTCCTTCCCTATACGCTCGTCGCAAGGTTCGGCAGCGCGCTTGGGGCAATGTTATATGCACTTCCAAGCTCCCGGAAACATATCGCTCTCGTCAATCTGCGTCTCTGTTTTCCGGGCAAAAGCGAGTGCGAGTACAACGACCTTGCCAGAAACCATTTTCGCCACGTCGTTCGAAGCTATCTCGAACGAGGCATTCAATGGTTCGGCAGCGCGCAGAGGATACGAAAGCTGGTCCACATCGAAAGTCGAATCGATCTGGAAGACAGGAACGCTTCGCCGACCATCTTTCTTGGCTTCCATTTCGTGAGCATCGAGGTCGGCTGCATACTCTACTCAACGCGCGTGCCCGCCGCCTCACTATATACACGCATGTCGAACGCGCGCCTTTGCAATCTAGCCAAGCGGCAACGCGGCAGATTTGGCGCCGAGATGATTGAACGTTCGACAAGCGCCAGAAAGATCGTCGGCTTACTTCGTTCAGGCAAACCAGTCATGCTGGCTGCTGACATGGATCACGGCATACACAACTCCGTTTTTGTGCCGTTTTTTGGCGTCCCCGCGTGCACACTCACTTCGGTTTCGCGCCTTGCTCGACTGGCCCATGCGCGGGTTGTACCATTCATGACTGAAGTATTGCCCGACTACCGCGGGTATAAGCTGACCATCTTCGAGCCGCTCAGCGACTTTCCTTCAGAAAGTGAGACGATCGACGCGCGCCGAATGAATGAATTTCTTGAAACGCAGATCAATCGGTGCCCAGAGCAATATTACTGGGTGCATCGACGCTTCAAGAATCGTCCACCGGGCGTGCCAGGTGTGTACTGAGCACACCGTCCGTAAGGCATGCGACCGTTCCTGGTTGTGTGTTTACGTCAGGTAACGCAATGAGCTCGACTGACAGGCATAGGTCCGCTATCTGAGTCTTCCAGACGAAAAGCCAGGTGGCTTTTGTCCGGCAACCGTCGATCTCAGAGCTACACAGGTCGCGCTGTGCCGCGCTTTCTACGGAGCTGTGCGGATGCACAAAAGGTGTGCAGAAAACAGGTCCCCGCACCTCAGCGAATCTGACATTGAAGGTGCGCTGAAGGATGCGTTCGATGTTTCGAACCGGGGCGTGTGGTATCAGTTGAACCTGCTTGCTGACGCAAATCTCGTGCGCTCGATGGGTAGCGACTGGCGGCTAATCTGGAATGGCCACGAGTTTTTGAAGTCGGCAGCCCCGAACGCCTTTGAAGACACTTAAAGAGCGATTACGATGCTTGACGGGCCGTCGCGTCTTTGGGCATTTCTGCCGTCCGCGCGTCTACGGATTTCATCGCGCACGAGCGACCGGTTGCGAGAAATCTGAGTGCTCCTTCCTGCCCCCTGCGCGGGTCTCAACTATGCGCATATGCTTCATATTGGACGTATGAGGACGATCGGGCCGAATAATAATGGCTATGTGTTCGAACCCTGCTCGCGCCTCGCATGCCCGCAAATGAAAAGTGATCGCGCCGGATCTTCGATTCAGGAAATCATGTACCTGATCTGCGGGCCACCCTTATATAACGTTTTGGCCAGTTCCAGTATCCGGTCGCGATTGCGATCGAACGCCGCGAGCAGGTCGGTTTCCTCGCTGCAGGTTCCGGGGTTGAGCTTCGTCAGCATTTGGTCATCGACAAGAAACGCGATCTCGCGAGAATTGTCGTAACCCCAGAAACATACACAATGCCTGGATGCGTCGTAAGAGCGACTGGGATTGGGAAAGCTGAGCACGATCTTGTTTTTTGCCATCTATTCTCTCGAACAGACGTAGCGCCACTTTGCGGCATTGACATCGATGCGCGCATCATCGTCAAGCCGCTTCTGGGCGCGGTCGGACTCCGCCTGCCGCAAGGCTTCGGCACGAGCTTTCTGGGTCGCCACATAGTCTTGCTGTCTGCTCGGCATGACCGAGCTCATTGGGGTTCGCTTCAGCATCTGGATGCCCGAAAAAAGAGAGTGCAACTTCAAAGCAGCGGCCTGAGGCCAGAAAGCACGCCTGAGCACCGCGACGCGCTACATCAAGGTTACCATGCTCATTCGCGTGCGGGATTCCCGCTGGGACTGTCGATCGAAACACGGGTGGCGAGCCGATGGAAGCGGCTTGCGCACTCAGGTTGGCTATCCGAGAGTGCGCCGCATGACGCGACAAAGCAAGAACAATCGGCAAAGCGGCGGCTGAGCGCACGAAGAGGGCATGCACTGTCAGAAAACTTGTGCACTTACCGTTTAAGGTGTGTGATCGAGTCTTTTAAATAGATCGCGACAGTAATTCAAAATGCGCCCAGAATGAGTCAGAGAGCAGCCCCTTCCGTGGCCGCCGAAATGGGGAGCGAAATGGCAAAAGGTCAACTTCGTAGTAACCGCGAGGCAAAAAAGCCTAAACAACCCAAAAAGTTGCCATCTCCCGGGGCAGATCTGTTCAAGACGCCTTCCCCGAAGACTTCTGTGTCGAGCAGTGTGACGAAGAAGAAGTAACCGGCGCCCGCACGTGGGAGCGCGGTGGTTTCGCTTTAAGTGCGCGCACTTTCGACAGTGGTCCCGTATCCGCCCGGTAGAAGCAGCGCCGCTGTGATCGACGTGCACCTTGTTGCCTCTCATTGTTGGTCGCATTCAACGCGTGTCTGAGTCGTTAACGATTGCCGCCCCAGTTCGTCCTGTCGCGGTGGGCTTTCCTTTTGGGGGCGAAATGGTGAGCAAGTTTGTTCGCGGCGAAACGCAATGACATCGCCGCAACGTCTAACCGTGCGGCACCAGAGCGTCTACCACTACTCGGAGCCAGTGCGCTTCGGCGAGCATCGCATGATGTTCCGCCCGCGTGCGAGTCATGATCTGCGGCTTCTCACCGCGCAGTTGCTGATCACGCCCACACCTGAACGGCTGCATTGGTTGCACGATGTCTTCGACAACTCGGTCGCAGTCGCGACGTTTTCGGTCGAAGCATCCGAACTGCTCTTCAGAAGCGAGGTGACGCTCGAACATTACGAGGCGCCGCTGCCCGATTATTCGCTGGAAGCCTATGCGTCGACGTGGCCGTTCGCGTACACGAGCGAAGATGCCTCTGATCTGGTGAACGCGCGAAGCCGGCAGTACCCGGACGACGACGTCGACCTATGGGCGCGACGCTTTATCGAACCCGGCGGCACGACAGGCACGATGACGTTGTTGCGCAGCATGACGCTCGAGATCAAGAACAGCTTCACGTACGTGCGGCGTATCGAGAAGGGTGTCAATCGTCCTGCCGACACGCTACTCCTACGCAGCGGCAGTTGCCGCGATTTCGCGGTGCTGATGATGGATGCAGTCCGCTCGCTTGGCCTCGCGGCCCGGTTTGTCAGCGGCTATATCTTCGTGCCGGACCATGACGCCACCTTGGGCGGCGGCGCGACCCACGCATGGCTGCAGATCTATCTTCCCGGTGCAGGCTGGGTCGATTTCGATCCGACCAACAGCATCGTCGGCAACCGGCATCTGATTCGTGTGGCGGTAGCGTGGAATTACGATCAGGCGCTGCCGCTCTGGGGCACATGGCACGGCGCGATGCATTCGTTCCGCAGTCTTGAGGTCGACGTGAGCGTGACCGAAGACGCCTGAGCGCTCAGCGCGTCACGCCTTTATCAATGGAAGGATGGTCAGATGAAACTTCGCGTGGGCTATGAACTGATCTACGAGTGCGCGCAGCCGACACCGATGATGTTGATGTTGAACACGCATTTTTCCCGCGTGCAGGATGTCCTGTCTGCCGATCTGCTGGTGGTCGATCCGCCTGTGGCGATCACGCAGTATCGCGATAGCTTCGGCAATCTTTGCAGCCGCATCGTCGCGCCGCAGGGACTGATTTCGCTCTCCACCACCGCGCTGCTCAACATCTCCGATCAACCCGAGACACGCGAGCCGTTCGACTATCAGCATGCCGTTGAAACGCTACCGGATGAATGTCTGGTGTTCCTGCTCGGCAGCCGCTATTGCGAAACAGATCTGCTGTCCGACATTGCCTGGAAACTGTTTTCCAATACGCCTCCGGGCCGCCACCGGGTGCAGGCGATTTGCGACTACGTGCATCGCCATATCACGTTCGGATACGAATTTGCACGACCGACCAAGACCGCCTTTCAGGCGTGGCAGGAACGCAAGGGCGTGTGTCGCGACTTCGCTCATCTGGCCGTGGCGCTGTGCCGCGCGATGAATATTCCGGCGCGCTATTGCACGGGATACATTAGCGATGTCGGCGTGCCGCCGCCGTGGAGCGCGATGGATTTTGCGGCCTGGTTCGAAGCCTACGTTGGCGGCTCCTGGCAGACATTCGATCCGCGCAACAATGTGCCGCGTATTGGTCGCGTGCTGATGGCGCGCGGCCGCGATGCCGCCGACGTTGCGATTAGCAACACATTCGGTCCGACGAAGCTCATCAAATTCGACGTCCACTGCGCGCCTGAATGAGTTCGTGCGACTTTCGGACTACGTCGCTCCCAAGGCAGCAATTCGTGAACAAGGCGAAAGCAAAGCATTGGACGCCCTCGTTCGGGAGCGGTACTTTGCCTGGAAGGATCGCTCGATCCATCTGAAGTCCGGCAGTATGAACAGGCATAAGCCGCGCCATTGCCACCCCGCGAGCCGGTAACAGTCAAATGGCGCAGAATGGAATCGCGCGCATGTTCGCGCACGCGAGAGGACGTGGCGCCCGAGTTTGGACGTCAGAGCCTCCATGTTAGTGAGACAACCTTGCTGTAGTGAGACCATGAAGAAAGGAAAGACAAAACTCACCCGCCACGATGCCGAGCACCTTTTCGAAGGCCTGCCCAGCGGGAACGTGAAAGTAAGCGGCCGGCCCGAGAACCCATTCGAAGCCGGGGCGTTCGACGTAGTCGAGCGCGTCGACAACGAAACCAAGCTCTGGAAGGACAACCTCATTACTCTTCCGATGGCGATCGAGCTGCCTACTGGCTACGAGTCGGTGTCTCACGTACGCGAGGCGATGGCGAAAGCATGGCACGCGAAGTGGGTAAGGGAAGGAAAAAACGAGGTTGTCGCTGAGTTTCCTGAGGGCTGGACAGCCGTTCGGCCGGGAAGTGGACCCACGGAGTTGCGAGATTCCACCGGCGTAGTTCGCGCGGTATACGGGTGGGCGGAGGACGCGGAGCTCAGGATTCTGCCGCGGTATCTGGTTGAATCACAGACGAACAGTTCAAGCGGGCTGGGCAGCCTGGTTGTCCGTGATCGCTTGAACGGTCAGATTCTTGAAAGATCGTCAATATGGTCTGCCCAAACCGGTACCAACCATCCCGACTGGGCCAGACTGTCGGCGTGGCTCAACTTGCACTATCCACAATATCGCGATCCGCTTCGGTACTGGGAAGATTACGGGAAAAACGTCCAAAACTAAGCCATTTTCTGGCGCGCCGTCGTCGCGACAAACTACGCCTGCTGGACGAAAGCGAAAGCGGGGCTCACCGCTTGATTGAGCTTCCGGCCTCGGCCAGGAAGTGTCATTCGCCCCTATTGTTGAACAGACGTTCAGACGTCGGCTCTGCAATCGCAAGCGGCCATTGGCCTCCAGAACACGAACGCCTATCTTCGATCGCCATATTTTCCGCTGTCGACAGCTCACCTTGAGACCGAAACAGTGGAAGACACAGTCGCTGCTCTTGATGCCTTGGCGCAATCTGGCGTCGGATTTTGCCGACGCGCACCATCAGTCTCACCACGCAGCAGATGCCGCAAAAAGTCCGAACAGGAAGGCGCAATACGCTGAGATATCGGCGCGCATTCGCGACGCCGACTGCTATTCTTCAGACATAGCGACTCACGCGTTTCCGGCCGGCTCTGCGGGTCGTCGGCAGCCATTCCGCACGCAGCGGAAAGGGGGCTGTATGTCACATCCGGAACTACCTCGCCCCCCGCGACGCGCACTGCGTCGACAGCAGTTGCGCGGACGCATCTGGCTCGCCGTCGGCATTTCGCTGACTGGGCTGTCCCTGACTCCCGTGGCGTTCGCGGCGGGCAGCCTTCCGCAAGGCGGCCGTTACGTCGCCGGCACGGGCACCATAGCCGGCCAGGGGAACGGGCTGGTAATCACCCAACCAGGTTCGACGCGCGGTGTGATTGAGTGGAACAGCTTCTCGGTCGGCCGGAGTAACAGCGTGATGTTTGACAACGGCGCCGGCGCGACCCTGAACCGGGTAACGGGTGGCTCGCCCTCGGCCATTCTTGGCAGGCTCAGTGCAACGGGCAGCCTCTATGTGATCAATCCGCAGGGCATCGTCGTAGGACCATCGGGCGTGATCAGCACGGGAGGCCGTTTCGTCGCTTCAACGCTCGATGTCTGCAACGATGCATTCATGAGCGGCAGCAGCACGCTCACACTCTCGGGCGACTCCGATGCAAGGGTGATCAACCTTGGCCGGATCAGTTCGAGCGGCGGCGATGTGTTCCTGATTGCGCGGGACGCAGTCATCAACGCCGGCACCGTGGCAGCACCCAACGGCACGGCGGAACTGGCCGCAGGTGGGCAGGTGCTGTTGCAGGACTCGGCCAGCAGCAGGCAGGTGTTCGTGCAGACGGGCAGTCAGGGCACGATCGTCAACAAGGGGCGGATATCGGCCGCGCAGGTCAGCCTGCAGGCCGCCGACGGCAACGTGTACGCGCTTGCGGGCCGCGGCACGCGTATCCGCGCAACCGGCACGGCCAGCCGCGACGGGCACGTCTGGCTCATTGCCGACAGCGGCAGTGTCGATCAACTCGGCAAGATCGCCGCAAGCAACGTGGACGGCAGCGGCGGAACCGTCGATACGCAAGCGGCGCAATTGACGTTCGGCAAGCACGCGGTGGTCGATGCAGGCCAATGGAATCTCTCAACGCCTGCTTTCACGATCGATGATGTCATCGCCCACGCGTTGCAGCGCAGCCTGAACGCGGGCACCTCGGTCGATGTCACCACGACTGGCGCGAACGGCGCGACGGGCGACCTCGGCGTCGCGTCGGGCCTGCGCTGGTCCGGTCCGGCTTCGCTCACGCTCGCCGCGTACCACGACGTCTCCGTGACACCGGGTACCACCATTGCCAACAACGGTGCGGGCAATCTGACCTTGCGCGCCGACGCCTCCGGTATCGACAACGGCGGCAGCGTGATCGACGCTGGCACCATCGACTGGTCGAAGAGCACGGGCATCGTCACCACGCTCTACGACGCGACCGGCAGCTACAGCCCCGGCACGCTCATCGCCAATGCGGCCTGGAGCGCGCCGCTCTACAGCGGGCTCTTGACGCAGATAACCGGCTACCAGCTCGTCAATTCGGTCGCAGACCTGCAGAACATCGTTAACAATCTCGCGGGCAACTACGCGCTTGGCAAAAACATCGACGCGAGCAACGCAGTTTTTACCACGCTTGGCTTCTATCCCCATCCCGGCCCCGATCCCGGCAGGCCGTTCACCGGTCAGTTCGACGGTAGATTCAATATGATCTCGCATCTCTCCCCGAGTGAGGACGCGGTATTTGCCGATATAGGCTCAACGGGTGTTGTCCGCAATCTGAACCTGGAAGAGAACGTTACGGCGACCGAGAGCTTCGGCACTGGCGCCGGGATGTTGGCCGCCGCCAATCACGGCACGATTGCGAATGTCTTTACGTCCGGGTCAATGGTCGCGACCTCCAGTGATTCCGGAGATGCGTTCGCGGGCCTCGTCGGCACTAACTACGGGCTGGTCGCCCGCTCGGGCAGTAATGCCACGGTCACCGCCGACGGAACTGCCGCCGGACTCGTCCTCGAGAATCAGGGTGCCATCACTGAGTCGTACTCGACAGGACCAGTCACCAGTTTCTCGTCGCACGGCGGCGCAGGAGGGCTGATCGCAGACGGCAACGGCAGGATCACGCAGTCGTATACGTCCGGCCCCGTGTGAACCGCCCCGGGTTTCCCCTCAGGATTACCCATAAGTCGCTCGCGACTGTGCGATTGAAGGGCGATGGCTTGTAAACGGTGACGACCGATGTTAACTTTGATCCGGTTCGTGATCTGTGATGTCGGGCATTGTCGGACACATCTGACCTTGATGATTGGGCAAATGAAGAGTTTGGCGCCGCCGAGCTCGGCGACGCTCGCCTGACCAGACGGCTCGTGACGCTGGCACGCAAGCTTTCGTTGGGCCCACATTGCTCTTTTCCGCAGTCGTTCAATGGTTCGGAGCTGAAGGCGGCATATCGTTTTTTCGACAACCCGCACGTGGATGTCGATGGCGTGCTGGGTGGGCACATCGGTCAAACGCTGTGTCGTATGCAACAGGTGCCAGTCGTCCTTGCTGTTCAGGACACCACCGAGTTCAATTTGTCTCATCTGCGGGCAACCGAAGGTCTGGGATATGGCTCCGATCCACATGTGCGTGGTTTCCTGATACACAGTCTGCTTGCGCTCACGCCAGAGGGGCTGCCACTCGGGGTGATCGGGATGAAGACCTGGATACGCAGGCACGAGGAGTTGGGCAAGAAACATCTGCGTGGGCAACGAACCGTACAACAGAAAGAGAGCGCGAAATGGCTCGAAGGCATCGAGCAACTGGGCGTACTCAAGACGCACTGTCCGTGCACGCATGTCATCGGCGTGAGCGACCGTGAAGGCGATGTCTATGACGTGTTCCTGGCGCAGCGGCCTGCCGGTGTCGACTGGTTGGTGCGCGCGTCGTGGAACCGACGCGTTGCTCACCCCGATCGATATTTGTGGGAAACCGTGCTGGCCTCGCCAGTGCTTGGAGAGGCGCAACTGCAGGTGCCTGCACGCGAAAACCGCCAGGCACGCACCGCACGGCTGGTTGTGCGCTGCATGCCCGTACGCCTTCGTCCGCCGCAAAATCGTCGTCGCGAGAAGCTTCCCGAAATTGAAGTGTTTGCAATTCATGCACAGGAAACGAACTTGGACGAAGGAGCAGAGCCATTGGAATGGCTTCTACTGACTTCGGTGCCTACGCAAACACACGCAGAGGCCCTCGAGCGTCTTGCATGGTATGCGCGCCGATGGACGATTGAATCGTGGCATCGTGTGCTTAAAAGTGGCTGTCGCATTGAAGCCCGCCAATTTGGCAATCTCGATCGATTCGTCCGCGCCACCGCATTGTTCGCCGTCGTAAGCTGGAGGATCCTGTACTCCATGTTGCTTGCCAGGCTTGATGGCAACCTGCCATGCGAAGTATTGCTGCAGCCAATCGAGTGGCGAGCCCTCTACTGTCGTACGCATGGCAGTACCGAAATACCTGATAAACCGCCGTCACTCGCGCAGGTCATCTTGTGGATCGCCAGACTCGGCGGATATCTCGCTCGAAAGCATGATCGTCCACCTGGTCCTACCGTCATCTGGCGTGGATTTCTTGTCCTGCACGAAATCACGATGATGTACCGAATATTCAGGCAAAACGAATAGCACCATCACATTACTTGTGGGTAATCCTGAGGGGTTTCCCGGAGGCTGTTTTGCTTGAGTCACGCCGCGATGGCGGACCCAGCGAGTTTTGAATAATAAGCGGCTTCTGCCTCAGCAGGTGGAATGTTGCCGATGGGGCCGAAGAGCCGACGATTGTTGAACCAGTCGACCCATTCGAGCGTCGCAATTTCAACGGCCTGCGGATTGCGCCACGGTCCGAGGCGATGGATCACCTCTGCCTTGTACAAGCCGTTGATCGTTTCCGCCAGTGCGTTATCGTAGGAGTCGCCCACGCTGCCCACTGACGGCTCAATGCCAGCCTCGACCAGCCGATCCGTATAGCGGATCGATACGTATTGCACGCCGCGGTCGCTGTGATGTATCAACCCGTCCTGCTGCGCCGGCTGTCGCTCGTACAAGGCCTGCTCCAGTGCGTCCAGAACGAAGTCCGTGCGCGCCGAGCTCGACACACGCCAGCCGACAATGCGTCGGGCGAACACGTCAATGATGAACGCGACATAGACGAAGCCCTGCCAGCTCGATACATAGGTAAAATCTGACACCCACAGCGCATTGGGCCGTTCGGCGGTGAATTGCCGGTTCACGAGATCCTTCGGGCACGGCGTCGAACCATCGCTCACTGTCGTGCGTACCGTCTTGCCCCGCACCACACCGCGCAGGCCCATCTGCTTCATCAGCCGCTCGACCGTGCAGCGCGCCGCGACAATGCCTTCCCGCTTCAATTGCGTCCAGACCTTGTCTGCGCCATACACCTGGAAATTTTCTTCCCACACGCGCCGGATCTCATCCTTGAGCATCCTGTCGCGCTGGGCCCGCGGCGGCACCAGGCCTGGATTGACGCGGCGGGCCACATGCGTGTAGTACGTCGACGGGGCAATTGGCAGCACCCTGCAGATCGGCTCGACCCCGTAGACGTGCCGGTGATCATCGATGAACGTGATCATCACTTCGGTCGGCGGTCGAGCTCCGCCTGTGCGAAATATGCTGACGCCTTGCGCAGGATTTCATTAACCTGGCGCAGCTCACGGTTCTCCCGCTCCAGTTCCTTGAGCCGATCCTGCTCCTGCGTGCTTGTGCCCGGGCGCAAACCCCGATCCCGCTCTTCCTTGCGCACCCAGCTACGCAGCGTTTCACCCGAGCAGCCAAATTTCGCTGCGATCGACGCGATCACTTTCCATTGCGATTCGCGGTCGCCCTGGTGTTCCAGCACCATTCGCACAGCCCGCTCACGAACTTCCGGCGAGTACCTTGGGGACTTCTTCTTGGTGTTTTCCATAGCTCCATTTTCTCAAGAAGTGGAGCCTCCGGAAATCCCGGGCCGGTTCAGTGCATTCGTTAGCCGGCTTCATCGGCGGCATATGCATAGGCTGCGCGCCCGATAACGATGTCTATTGGAACGTGGAGACAACAGGGCAAGCTTCGAGCGGCGGCGGTCTGCCCGCGGCAAACGGGCTCACATCCGCACAGATGAGCAATCCAGCCAGCTTTGTGGGCTGGGACTTCAGCCCGAACGGCCCGTGGGTGATGCCGAGCGGGGCCAGGCAACCGGTTCTGCGCTGGCAAGTCACCGCGCAGTGAATGTTGGTGCCCCGGCGCGCGCCGGGGCACCTTAGGCTCTCTTGCGATAAGTTTGAATAGCCTCGCAAGCGGAGACGGTCGCTTACCATTGACCGGATGATCACCACGCTCAGGGTGGACTGGTGGGAAACCACGCAGCACTACTCTTCAGACACGGCGACCCCAGGTACGCAGATGTAGCCTTGGCTGAGGCGCTTGGGTCCAAAGGCTCTTGCGATCGGTGTCGTGCTTCTGGACTGGAACCACGCACAGGCCGGCGCGGCTCTCGGTTACCGAGTTATCGCTAATGCGCGGAACCGGTTTCCTGAATGGCCGGACCCCGCTTGGCAACGGACGGCTGTCAGCCCCAAAGTCGAAGGTCTCTTTGGGGTCGACTTGAGCCGGTCGCCGTCGCCGGCATCGTCCGTTCGACAGCCCGGCCTGACTGGGTCCAGGTTACACGGTCGCAGGGACATGGCTATAAAGATTCTCTTCTTATCTCAATGGCTGTATTTCGGCCGCCAAGTCGCCTTATGTGTATTAGCCTGGACCGGACCTGACAGGTAGTCGGGGAAGCGAATTCAGGAAGTCTTCCCAGAAAAATTGCATGGGCTCGTAACCGATGCATCTGGGAAAGTACAACACATTGAAGATCGCCTATTCAAACTGCGTAGTTGGCGCTGCACCGTCCGACACCTCATTTCCCTTCGCGCGCATGCATTCCAGGTACGCGAGATAGTATCTTTGCTGCACATTCAGTTGTGCCCGTGACACGTTGGCATCGCTCTGATCGCGGGTGTCCACGCCGCGCGCCAGCTGCTCTCTCGCATACTGTTTGCACTGCGCATCGTCCCGCAGAAAGACGGTGAATGGCTTGTCGCGCCCCGGCTTCACAGCTACCGCCGGCCCAATTGGCTGCGACACGCATCCGGTGACAACCCCGGAAATCGTTACGGCAATCTGAACTCGGCAGAGAATACTCACGGCGTCCGTCCTAATCCGAAGCTCAAAAAGCATCTGTAGCCCAGTACACGCAATAGTGATAGCAGGACCATCACCATTGCAAGTCCCCTGGCTGCCATATCCGGGGCCCTTGCCAGTCGATATTGACCCATCACCGCGTGCGGGCTCTTTCCGGCCAGGAAGCGCCGGTCGCCTGTATCGCCAGGCAGACTTTCGGGTGAACATTTTGCACCAGCAAGCGGCCGTTCGCGCGCCGACCTCATCCACGCAACCGCGGGCATCCGCAGTCCGCGCGGCCGCCTCGTCCTCTCACGTGCACTGACATGGACCCGACCGGCCCGCTCAGTGATGGTCGAAAAGAGCGAGTTGACCGCTCTTGTACATCTGCCGGACCTTCGTACGAAACGACGCCTTCGGCGACTTCTGGCACTCGGCAACAAGCACGCCGATTGGTGTCGCAGTGTCCTCCACCATCGTGTCAGTTTCCGTTACGCCGAGCTTGTCGACTCCCGCCACGTAGTAGACGGCAGTGGGTCGGTAAGCTTCATCCATCGCCACGAAGTCCTCGCATTTCATTTTCAGCGGATTCATTTTTGTCGGGGCTTGCGCCCATGCCGGCATCACGATAACGGCTCCCAGAAGACAGGTGGCAGTCACAAAGCGCTTCATGTAACACTCCCAGACTCACGCGGGGGACGGCAAAAAAGGCCGCCCGCTATTGATGACCCTCGGAAAGAACAAGGGAACTGACCGATTCGGCGATTCCGCAAGGTCTGCGTGCAGCGTGCGGAATTTCCTTCAAGCAGTATCGACGCCGTCGGGAGTGAAGACAATGGGACTTTGGTATATATCGCGTCAACTTGACTCAGAACCTAGGCGGCGTCGGTTCGGCGTGGCCTCCCCCGAAATTGCCCGCCTCCAGTAACGAACGCGAAGAGCGATAACGCCGCCCACGTCCCAGCAGTCGGCGTCAGGCGCGCGCCAAATGTTTCTTTTCCCTGGCCTTGGCAGTTTGGTCTACTTCTTTGTCATTTACTTGCCCACTCTGCGGCAGTCGCGTGGTGCGAGGGCGGCAACGAGGGCCATCTCCCAGCTTGTCGATCCCATCCGAGCGGTGCGCGAGGCGCGCACGGAATTCGATCGCGCGCCGACCGTCGTGCATCGCATGCGGCTGGGTGCCGCGGCTTGATGCCGGAAATGCCGCCGAAGCCCTGGAGCATTACCGATCGGCCCTGCTGCTTGCGCTCTTCGACAGTCGCTTGTGGCTGGCGGATCTCCTCTGGGACGACGCTGGCCGTCTCGACCTGTACGTGCGCCGCTCGCACGTTGGCGCTGACGCGGCACGGCCTGTTCAAGTGCTGTTCTCAACGCTGCGCGTAATGCTCTTCGATGCCTTGTGCGAGTTGCGTGACGAGCCGCGTCATGGCCACCTGGGTCCGCCATGCAACATGCGGCGTCACGATCAGATCGGTGCGCGCGCTGGATAGCAGCGGATGATCGGCCGTGGGCGGTTCCTGCTCGAGGACGTCGGGCGCGGCATTTGCGATCAGCTTGCGGTCGAGTGCCTCGATCAGCGCCCCCTCGTCGACGATACCGCCGCGCGCGGCGTTCACAAGTGACGCGCTGCGCTTCATTCGCTCGAATTCGGCGAGACCGAACAGATGCCTCGTTTCGTCGGTAAGCGGGCAATGCAGGCTGATCGTATCGGCCTCACGCAGCACCTCGTCAAATGCCACATAGCCGTCGCGCACCCAGCCCGCGCGCTTGCGCTCCGCGAACAGCACCCGCATGCCGAACGCGCCGGCCAGTTCGGCGAGACGCTTTCCACCATGACCCGCACCGACGATACCGAGCGTCGATCCGTGCAGATCCTGGATCGGATGCAGTTCGGCGTAGAAGGTGGGTGATCCGCTCCAGCCGCCAGCATAAACGTCGTGCCAGTAAGGCATAAGGTTGCGGCGGAGCGCGAGCATCAATGCGAACGCGTGCTCGGGCACGGAAATCGTCGAATAGCCCGGACACGCGACGATACCGATGCCCCGTTTGTGGCATGTTTCGGTATCCAGATGATTGACGCCTGCGGCCGGCACGCCGATCAGTTCCAGTTGCGGCAACTGCTCGAGCACATCGCCCGACAGTGGAACCTTGTTGGTCACGACGATATGCGCATCGCGGCAACGCTCCACCACATGTTCCGGCGTCGTAGACGGATATTCGACCCAGCGATGCGGAAACGGAAAATCCGGTAGATCGGCCGACAGCGTCGCGCGGTCCAGAAACACGATGGTTTTCAACAAGCTGCTCCAATTCATTAACGTTCGGACGGGCTCGTGGACACGGTGTCGAGCATGCGTTTCTTTCCGGTCTGCACGTGATTCTCAAAAGCGTCCGCAGCCGCGTCGGCTTGGCCCGCGCGCAGCGCCTCGAAAAGTTCCCGGTGCTCCTTTGAGGAACGCTGCATTTGCGTGAACGAATACACGCCCTTGTGAATGTAGAGTGTCAGTTCATCTTCAACGGCCTGATTGATCGTGATCAGTCGGGGGTTCTTGGTCGCCGCCATCACCTGACGGTGGAACTCGGTGTTCAGGGTCTGATACACGCGGCTGTCGCGTTGGGCCAGAGCCGCATCCATCTGGTCGAGCAGCATATCGAGCAAGCGCTCCTCTTCAGTGGCCAGACGCAGCGCAGCGAGACGTCCCGCCGTGCGTGCGAGCCCTGCGCGAATCTCATACAGATCCATCGCCTCTTCTAGAGACAGTCGCCGCACTTCCGCGCCCCGATTTGGCACGATGCGAACGAGTCCGGCCTGTTCAAGCGAGCGCAACGCCTCGCGCGCCGAATTACGGCCGACGCCGATCTGATTGGCGAGCGCCTGCTCGTTCACGCGCTCGCCCGGGCGCAAATCCCCGCGCTGGATCATGGCCCGCACCTGATCGCGGATGTCGTCGAGTTTCGACGCAATCACCTCCGGAGCGCGGGCGTTCACCTTGCCGTTCGGTGCACCATTGAGCGCGCTTTTCATGACGATTTCCTTGTCTGTGCCATTTGTTACCCTATTTTGCATACAGAAAACCTACCGATACCCACGGAACCAGCACTATCACGATGAGGGCCCCCGCCAATGCCCCCAGATACGGCCAAACGCGGCGCATCGCGGTGGACGGGTCGACCTTGCTGACCGCGCACGCCGCATAAAAGCCAAGGCCAAGCGGGGGGGCGAACAGGCCCAGTCCCATCGCGAACACCACGACCATTGCATAGTGCACGTCCGAGATGCCCATCGCGCGCGCGATCGGGAACAGTAGCGGCCCGAATAGTACGATCGCCGGGATTCCTTCAAGAAAGCTGCCGAGCATCACGAACGTAATGGCGGAGATCGCCAGGAACCCGAGCTTGCCTCCGGGCGCTGCCATCATCAACGTGGCGAGTTGCGCGGAGAAGCCCGACTGCGTGAGCGCCCATCCCATCGCCGTTGCGCAACCGATGATGATCAGGATCGCGCCGGACAGCGACGCCGCTTCCACCAGAATAGGATAGAGCCGGCTCCAGTCGAACCGGCGATACAGTAGCAAACCCACCACACAGGTGTAAGCCACGCCGATCGTCGCCACCTCCGTCGCCGTCGCGATGCCTTCCACCACGGCCGCGCGAATCACGAAGGGCAGCGCGAGCGCAGGCAGCGAGATCAGGAAGGCGCGGCCGACTTCGGCCCGGGAGGCCCGGTGTACGCCTTGCATGATTTCCCGGCGGCTTTTGAACCAGACTAGTGCCGCGAGCGCTACCGCGCCGATCACGGCCGGCATGAAGCCACCTGTGAACAGCGCCGCGATCGAAACGCCGGTCACCGAACCAATCGTGATCAGCACGAGACTGGGCGGTATGGTTTCCGACATGGCCGCCGCCGAACTGAGCATTGCGACGAGGTCGCCTTCATTCGCGCCGCGCTTTTTCATCTCCGGGAACAGGCCCGGCGCGAGCGCAGCCATATCCGCCACCTTCGAGCCGGAGATGCCGGAGACGAGGTACATGGCGCCGATCAGCACGTAGGCGAGGCCGCCACGCTTGTGCCCGATCAGCGAAGCGAGGAAACGGATCATCGCTTCGGCAAGTCCCATCGCTTCCATTAGCGCGCCCAGCAGGATGAACAGCGGGACGGCGAGCAGGATCAGGCTCGACATCCCCTGATTCATCGTGCTCACGACAATCGTCAACGGTGCGCCGGTGACGGTTGCGAGATAAGCAAACGTGCACACGCCGAAGGCGACCATGATTGGCACGCCGAGACAGATGATCGTAATCACGCCGACGGCGAAAAAAAGGATCAGGCTGAGCGCGGTCAGTGGCGCGAGCGCTTGCCGTACGATGTAGAGCGCAATTGCAACACCCGCCACGAGCGCGAAAGCCTTCACGCAATCGCGAAGCGACGAGCGCTCGAGCAACCGCGTAATGGCGAGCACGAGCATCAGCACAGCCGCCACGGGAATCGCGGCCGCGGGAATGGCATTCGGCAGATCGAGCGCCGGCGTGCTGATGATCCATTCGTTCATCGCCCAGTCGGTTGCCGGCCGTACGAGCAGCAGCACGAAAGTCATCACGATGAAATTTCCAACCGTCTCCGCAAACGCACGATTTTGCGGAGACATTCTGACGACGAACATCGTCAGTCGCATATGTTCGCCGCGGCGCAACGCCACCACTGCGCCCAGCATCGACAGCCAGATGAACAGGATCGACGCAAGTTCGTCACCCCAGATCAACGGATCCTGCAACACGTAGCGGCAGGTAACGTTGGTGAGGAGCAGCACCACTTCGGCCACCAGCAGCAACGCAGCGGGCACTTCGGTGATCCACTTGATGGCCGTTTCGAGTGCGCTGCCGACGCGCACGACCTTCGATATCGCATGTCGGTCCTTCGGCGCGCCCATGTCGTGGGCGAACACCTGCTCGGGATGAACTCGGGAAGTCATGACTCGTTCTCCAGAAACTCTTCGATGGTCCGCGCTCATGCGAACTTCTGCGTGTACTTCTCGAGCAACGCCCAGGCTTCATCACCGTATTTCTTGCGCCACTGATCGTAGAAGCCGGCTTTTTGAAGCGATGCGCGGAACGGCTGGATATCGGGCTTGTTGAACGCCATGCCGTGCGATTGCAACTGCCCGACGAGCGACGTGCTCAGTGCGGCGACGTCCGCGCGTTCAGCCACTGCGGCCGCATTCAGGTGTTTCGCCACGATCGTCTGCAAGTCCGGCGGCAGGTTGCCCCACGAACGCGCGTTGCCGAGGAACCAGAAGCCGTCCCAGATATGGCCGGTCAACGAGCAGTACTTCTGGACTTCATAGAAGCGACCGGTTTCGATCAGCGCGAGCGGGTTTTCTTCCGCGTCGACCACCTTGGTTTGCAGCGCCGAATACGCCTCGCTGAAGTTGATGCTGGTGGGCGAGGCGTCGAGCGCCTTGAACATCGAGGTCCAGAGGGGGCTGACCGGCACGCGGATCTTCAGGCCCTTGAGGTCGGCCGGGCTTTGCACCGGCTTGACCGAACTCGTGAGATGGCGAAAGCCGTTGTCCCACGGTTTTTCCATCGCGACGAGCCCGACCTTCGAGATCGCCGTGCGGATGTGGCTCCCGAGTTCGCCGTCCATTGCCGCCCATACCTGGTTGTAATCCTTGAATGCGAAGCCGATGCCGTTGATCGCGGAGACCGGCACCAGCGTCGACAGCACCACGCCACCCTGAGTAAGGAAGTCGATGGCCCCCGAACGAACCTGCGACAGCATGTCGGTATCCGTTCCCATCTGACCGTTCGGGAAGATCTGCAACTCGACACGGCCGCCGGTTTCTTTCTTGATGGCGTCCGCCGCTTCTTTTGCGCGGACATTGAGCGGATGGGACAGCGCCAGATTGTTCGCGTACTTCAGCTTGAACTGCGCGGTCTGGGCCCGGGCGAGCGACGGAAAGAAGCCGGTCCCGGTTGTCGCCACCGCGGCTGCTCCGAGGGTTTGAAGAAAGGTACGACGGGAATACGAACTCATTTTGTCTCGCTCCATGGAAAGGGAGGGCTGCATGACGCATTCGGCGGCGCCGCGGCGTTCTTTTTAGCGATTCGTCGGCTTCGCAAGTGCATGCGACAAATCATATTTCGCTGACACACACTCTAAAAGTGTTGACACTTAGCTGTCAAGGTGTTGATATAAGAAAAAGAGTGCATGCAAGAGGGCACCCCGGGAAAGCACCTAGGAAAGTCGGGGAATGTCCGCGATACCTATCAGGAGGAGGCAAATGGAACTAGAAGCGCACTACCGCGAGCACGGCTTGCTGCTCGGCGGTCGCTGGCAGGCCGCGACGGCTGACAACGGCCAGCTTTCGATCAATCCGGCGACGGAACAGCGGCTGGGCTATATGCCGCTGGCTACGCAGGCACAGGTCACCGAGGCCATCGACGCCGCGACCGAGGCTTCGGCCGCAATGCGCAAGCTCACACCGTGGGAGCGCTCAGCGTTACTGCGCCGGGCCGCAACACTCGTCCGCGAACGCACGCCGCAACTCGCACGAATCGTGGCGCTGGAAACCGGCAAACCAATCGCGCAGGCCAGTGGGGAAGTTAACGCGTCCGCTGAGTCGGTCGACTGGTTTGCCGACGAAGCACGCCGCGTGTTCGGCATGTCATACGAAAGTCGCGTCAAGGGCGGACGGTATCTGGTGCATTACGAGCCGCTCGGCGTGGTCGCCGCTTTCACGCCGTGGAATTTCCCGCTGCTGCTGCTGGCCCGCAAGATGGGCCCGGCGCTGGCCGGCGGCAACGCGATCGTGATCCGGCCGTCAAACGAAGCGGCCGGCGCGACGATGGCACTGGTGCGCTGTTTCGTCGACGCAGGGTTTCCCGAGGGCGCGATCAATCTGGTGATCGGCAAAGCCGATGCGATTACGCCGACGATCATGGCCGATCCGCGCGTGGCGAAGATCAGCTTCACCGGCTCGGTGCCCATCGGCCGTCAGATCGTCGAAATGTCCGCGAAGACCCTCAAGAAGGTCACGATGGAACTCGGCGGCCATGCACCTGTGATCGTGCATCGCGACGCGGACATTGGCGCTTTCGCGCATCTCGCGTCGTTAGGCAAGTTCCGCAATGCGGGCCAGGTTTGCGCATCGCCGACGCGCTTCTATATCCACGAATCGATCTTCGACAAGACCGTGAAGGCGCTGGTCGAGCGTTCGGAATCGCTACGCGTCGGTGATCCGTTGCAGCAGAACACCGATCTCGGTCCGCTGACCACGTCGAAACGCCGCGAGGCGATCGAACGCCTCGTCGATGAAGCCGTGAGCGAAGGCGCCAGCGTGCTATGCGGTGGCCGGCGTCCATCGCAATTCGGCCGCGGCTGGTTCTACGAGCCGACGCTCGTCGCCAACCCCGCTCCGCACCTTGGTCTGATGAACGACGAGCCGTTCGGCCCGGTCGGCACGCTCACCCCGTTCACGACGATGGACGAAGTCATCACCGAGGCGAACCGGCTGCCGTTCGCGCTTGCAGCCTATGTCTTCACGCGTTCGATGCGCAACACGCTGGAAACCACCGAACGCTTGCAGGCCGGCGTGGTCGGCGTGAACACGTTCGTGGCGTCGACGGCGGAGACGCCATTCGGCGGCAGCAAGGACAGCGGGTTCGGACGCGAAGGCGGCCCGAACGCGATCCGCGACTACATGGACACGAAATTCATCAACCTCGAACTGGCGAACGACGAGCCTCTCGACGCCACCGCCTGAATGGAATCCATCATGCAAAGCATCAAGAATCACGCAAAAGCGCAACTGGCCGCGGGTGAGCTGGCACTCGGCATGGGCCTGCGCCAGGCCCGCACCGTCGACATCGCGCAGATCGCGCAGACGGCCGGTTTCGACTGGCTGTTCATCGATATGGAACACAACTCGATGGACATCGACACGGCCGCACAGATTTGCGCCGCCGCGCTGGTGGGCGGTGTGACGCCGATCATCCGGGTGCCAGGGCACGAGCCGTTCCACGCCACACGACTGCTCGATACCGGCGCGATGGGCATCGTGGTGCCGCACGTGAGTACGCCCGAACAGGCCGCGCGGATCGCCAATATGTGCCGCTTCCCGCCTGCCGGCGGACGGTCGATCCCTGGCATGCTGCCACAGGTCGGCTTCCAGTCTCTCCCGATCGCCGATGTGGTTCGCGCGATCAACGACGAGGTGCTGGTGGTGGCGATGATCGAAACCCGCGAAGGGCTCGAGAACGCCGACGCGATCGCGGCGGTGCCGGGCATCGACGTGCTGCTGGTCGGCGCGACCGATCTCGCGGCGGATCTCGGTATTACTGGGCAACTTGGCCATATGCGTGTGGCGGCCGCCATCGACGCCGTGTGCGCCGCATGTCACTGGCACGGCAAGGTGCCGGGCGTGGGCGGGGTGTACGACGAAGCACTGATGACCGCGTACGTGCGGAAAGGCGCGCGTTTCATTCTCTGCGGCTCGGATCTTGCGTTCCTGATGACGGGGGCGAAGTCGCGTTCGGGAATGTTGCGTGCAATTCCGCTCGGGCAAGTTGAAGAAGTCGTGGCGCAACGCAAGGTGTCCTGATCGGACAAGGAGGAGACAGAGTGAATCCCGAATACGCAGGCAATCTGGTCAACCGGCGCGACCTTAAACCGTATCTGAACGCCGATCAATTCGAGTTCCGCGATTCAGTGAATCGTGTGCTGACGCGCCATGCGTCGCCGGAATATGTCCGCCAGTGCGACGAAGAAAAGCGCTTCCCAGAGGAACTCGTAAAGGTGGCCGCCGAACAGGGCTGGTTCGGCATCACGCTGCCCGAAGAGTACGGCGGCGTCGGTGGCTATCTTGACATGGCCGCTTATCTGGAGATCGTCGCGTATCACACGATCGCGCTCGCGCGCTTCTGGAATGCGAACGTGAACATGGTGGGCGGCGCGCTGGCGCGTTTCGCGCCAGACGATATCAAGGGCGAGTTGTTGCCGAAGCTGGCTGAAGGCCGTGCCTTTTTCGCCTTCGCCCTCAGCGAAAACGGCTCCGGCTCGGATGCTGCCTCGCTGACGACGCGCGGCGTGGCTGACGGAAACGACTTCATATTGGACGGCACCAAGATGTGGATTTCCGGCGCGATGCAGGCCGACTATATCTTGACCGCTGTGCGCACCAATCCAGAAGCGAAGAAGCACGACGGGATCAGCCTCTTTCTGGTACCGAAGGAATCTAAAGGCCTCACGATCAATCCGATCGATCTGCTCGGCGGCCACGCCATTCGCACCTGCGAAGTGGTGTACGACGGCGTCCGCGTCCCAAAGGAAATGATCGTGGGCGGCCTGCACGTGGGCTGGAAAAAGCTCACCACAGTGCTGTCGAAGGAACGCATCGCATTGTCAGCGATGTGTGTGGGTGGCGCGCAGGCGGCGATCGATCTTGCGCGCTGGTATGCGAACGACCGCAAGCAGTTCGGGCAGTCGATCATCGATTTTCAGGCGGTATCGCACCTGCTCGCCGACATGCAGACGCGCGTGGATGCCGCCCGCATGATGGCATTTCGCGCGGCCAAACTGCTCGAACAAGGCGAAACGTGCGACGTCGAGTCGTCGCAGGCGAAGTACCTCGCATCGGATACGTACGTGCAGGTCGCCACCGACGGCATCCAGATCATGGGCGCCAATGGCTACTCCGCCGAATACGCGATGCAGCGCCATTACCGCGAAGCCAAGATGTTCCAGATCTTCGGTGGCACCAATCAAATCCAGCGCAACATCGTGGCGCGCGCGCTTAAATCGTAAGCGGAGACAGACGTGACGGCAGTTCAGACATTGGAGAAACTCGGCTTTGGCGTCGACTACGCGCAAGCCGACGTAGTAGTGGTTGGCGGTGGCGGCGCGGCTTCGCGTGCGGCGGTGTCGGCGGCCCAGGCGGGTGCGAAGGTCCTCCTGCTGGCAAAGGCGCCGGTCGGGCAGGGCGGCAGCACGGTGCACGGCGCGAGCGAAATCATGAGCATGGGAGCGGCCGGCTATGGCAGCGCCGACGACAGCGCCACGGTGCATTACGAAGACACGATGCGTGCGGCGGGCGGCTTCATCGACCGCGAGCTGGTGCGCGTGCTGGCGGAGGACGCACCGAAGCGCATTGCTGACCTGATCGAACTCGGCGTGCCGTTCGACCGCGTCAGCGATGGCTATAAACTCATCCGCAGCGACTTCGGCACGTATGCGCGCGCGCTCGGCGTGGAGGGAAAAACCGGCAAAGCCTTCGTGAGCGCGCTCGCGGACGAAGCCAGGAAGCTCGGCGTCGAGACGCGTCAGCCGGTGGCGCTGATCGACCTTCTGCGTGATTCAAGTGGGCGCGTGAGCGGCGTGGTTGCGATGGATCTGGCTTCGCGGCGGCTGCTGGAGGTTTCCGCGGGCGCCGTTGTGCTTGGCACCGGCGGTGCGCACGGTCTGTTCTCGCAGCAAGTCTCGACAGCAGAAATGACCGGTGACGGCCAGGCCGTCTGCTTCCGCCATGGCGCCGAACTTGTGAACATGGAGTTCCACCAGTTCGGGCCGGCGATGGTGCACCCTTACGTGCAACTCTTCAGCAAGTCCTGCTTCATTCTGCATCCGAGGATGCTCAATCGCGACGGTCATGAATTCCTCGCGGACTACCTGCCGGTAGGCGTGACGCCCGAAGCCGCGATGGACGAGAAAGTGTTCCCGTTCACGATCTCGAATGAATCGCGCTACATCGATATCGCGATCGCAACGGAAATCGCTCAGGGCAGAGGTACGGAACGCGGTGCGGTGCACTTCTCGTTCGCCGACATCCCAGAGGAGCGGTTGGCGGCCACTATTCCCAACACCCTGCGCTGGATGCGCGCGAAGGGACTCGACCCGAAGCGCGATCCGCTCGACGTCGGGATTGCGTTCCAATGCCTGAACGGTGGCGTGCGGATGATCAACACCGACGCGATGTCGACCATCGAGGGGCTGTTCGTAGTAGGGGAACTCGCGGGCGGCGTGCGCGGCCCGGATCGTCCGGGCGGCAACTCGCTTGCCGAAGGTCAGGTTTTCGGTCATCGCGCAGGCGTCGGCGCGGCCGCATTTGTGCGCGACAGTGGCGCGCCGGGGAAGCCCGAGGTAACGCCGCTCGCAACGCGCCTCGGAACAGCGCTAAAACCGAATGTCTGGTTCGACGCTCAACGTATCGCCTCCGTTCTGCGCGCGGCGATGCAGGCGCATTGCCTCGTCGAGAAGACGGAAAGCGGTCTGAACATCGCGTTAGCCGCCGCTCGCGAGGCGCGCGCGCAGTTCGCCGCGGGGGGTGCCGCCACGCCGCCGCAAGTGATCGATGCGTTGACGATCGACAACATGGCGACCACTGCCGAAGTCATCTTGCAGGCGTGTATCGAGCGGCGCGAATCGCGCAGCAGCCACTACCGCACCGACTTTCCCCAGCGCGACGACGCCCGTTTCGGCCATGCGTCGACCATCACGCGTGGTGAGGCCGACCCGTTCCGTCTCGCCTTCGACGTGCTCGATTACCCGCGTGCCGAATTCACGGACGCATCGCATTTGCAGGCGACACATCATGGATAAGCAACAAGTCGGCCCGTTGTCGGGTTACCGCATTCTCGATCTCACCGTCATGACCGCTGGTCCGGTCGGTACTGTGCTGCTCGCCGACCTCGGCGCGGACGTGGTCAAGGTCGAGGAGCCGATGGCGGGTGACCTCTCGCGCAATCTGGGCAATCAATTCGTCCAAGGCGAAAGCGTGCAGTTCCTCTCGCAGAACCGCAACAAGCGCAGCATCCGCCTCGACCTGAAGTCGCCGAAAGGGCGTGATGCGTTTTTGCGCATGGCGGAGCAGGCGGATGTGGTCGTCGAGAACTTCCGGCCGGGCACGGTGGATCGGCTCGGCATCGGCTACGCGGCCGTGAAGGCGCGCAATCCAAAGATCGTCTACGCCAGCGTGTCGGCGTTCGGACAAAGCGGTCCCTACGCCGCATGGCCCGCGAACGATCCGATCGTACAGGCAGTGGCCGGTCTCATGGACATGACGGGTGAAGCTGGCGGCAATCCAGTCCGGCTCGGTGCGCCGTTGCCGGACTTCGGCGCGGCGGCGCTGCTCGCGTTTGGTATTTCGGCCGCGTTGTTACATCGCGAACGGCATGGCGAAGGTCAGCGTATTGATACGTCGCTGCTGTCGGCTGCGCTTTTCAGCACCATCCCGCGAGACGGCGAGACGCTGAGAAGCGGCAAAGCGCCCGAGCGCCTCGGTAGCGGCCATCCGACGATGGTGCCGTACCGCAACTATCAGGGCTCCGATGGCCGTTATTTCTTTGCGGCCTGCTTCACCGAGAAATTCTGGCAGAACCTTTGCCGCGCGTTGGGCCGCGAAGAATTGCTGAGCGATGAACGCTTCATCGGCAACACCGCGCGGACTGCGAATCGGCATGCACTCGACGTGATCCTCGAGCAGCACTTTCTGCTGCATACCGCGGAATACTGGGTAGCGCATCTGAGCGCCGCGGACGTGCCATGCGCGATCGTGCAGGACTATCACACCGCGCTGACGCAGGACCCGCAGATCGCGCATAACCATGCGGTCGTCGAGATTGAGCATCCGGTCGCGGGTAGGGTAACGAACATCGCGAGTCCGGTGAATTTTCACGGCAGCCCCGTCGCCTACCGCCATCCGCCGCCTACGCTCGGACAACATACGGCTGAAGTACTTGCCGAATTCGGCTTCGACGAGGAGGAGATCGCAGCACTCGAAGGTCGTGAATTGGTCGTTGCCGGAGCGAAGTCATGAAATCGTACACAGCGGACTATGTGATCGTCGGCGCGGGGACGGCGGGCTGCGTGCTTGCAAACCGCCTGACCGAAGATCCGAACATCAAAGTGATTCTGGTCGAAGCCGGCGAGCGCGATCGTCACCCGTTCATCCACGTGCCGGCCGGCTTCGTGCGATTGCTCGATCATCCAACTGTGACATGGCGCTATCACACTCAGGCCGACGCCGAGACGAGCGGCCGTGCAATCCTGTTTCCGCGTGGACGCGGACTCGGGGGGTCCAGCGCGATCAACGGCCTGCTATATGTGCGCCCGTTTGCGGAGGATATCGATAGCTGGGAGCAGTCGGGCGCGAATGGCTGGAACTTCGACAACTGTCTGCCGTTTTACAGCCGCTCCGAAACGTGGACCGAGGGCAGCAGCCCGCAACGAGGCACTCACGGTCCGATCCAGGTCAGCCGGGTGAACAACCCGCCGGAGATTTGCGGTGCGGTCGTCCAGGCCGCCCAGAAGACGGGTCTCGATTTCGTCGATGATCCAAACAGCGACACGCGCGGTCCGTCGATCTGGTACTACCAGCAAACGCGCGACGGACGTCGCCGGTCGAGTGCAGCGCGGGGTTATCTACGGCCGGCAATGGCGCGGCCGAATCTTACGGTGGTGACCGGCCTTCAGGTGTCCAGGCTCGAGGTGAGCGGCACGCACGTGAGCGGCATCAATGGGACGACGAGCGCGGACATTCCGGTGCAGATTCGCGCGACCCGCGAGGTGATTCTGAGCGCGGGTGTGATCGGCACGCCGAGGCTGCTCGAAATGAGTGGCATCGGCGACAAGGATGTGCTGGACAATGCAGGCATTAAAACGCGGATCGCGTTGCCGGGCGTGGGCAACAATTTGCAGGATCACTATGTCGTTCGGCTCGGCTATAGGGTGCGCGGCGCGGGTACCGCGAACGAGCGCTCGCACGGACTTGCTCTCGCGCGCGAGCTGATGCGCTACGTCGTGTCAGGGACCGGCGTATTGACCTATAGCGCGGCGATCGTCGGCGGCTTTGCGCAGACGCGCCTCGCCACGCGTCCCGACGTGCAGTTCGTCATCGCACCAGGCAGCTTCGTCGCGGGACGGATTGGCGTGCTGGAGTCGGAGCCCGGTGTCTCGTGTGGCGTCTGGCAGATGCGCCCGGAAAGCCGTGGGCATGTGCACCTCACCAGCAGCGAGATCACGGCAGCGCCGACGATTGCACCATCGTACCTTAGCACTGAACTCGACCGTAACACGATGGTGGAAGGACTCAAGATTGGCCGGCGGATCTTCGCGCAGCCCGAGGTCGCCCGTTATATCGTCGATGAAACCGTACCGGGCCGTCAGGCCGAGACCGACGAAGCGCTGCTGCAATACGTGCGTGACAATGGCTCAACTGTGTACCACGCGGTTGGCACGTGCCGGATGGGCGATGACGCAATGAGCGTTGTTGATTCTGAAATGCGGGTGCGCGGAATGACAGGCCTGCGCATCGTCGATGGCTCGGTGATGCCGTCGATAACCTCGACCAACACCAATGCGACGGTGCTAATGCTGGCTGAGCGCGCAGCGGACATGATCCGTTCGCCGATGGCGGCGCACGCGGCGTCGACGTATTCGAAGGAGACGATATGAAACTGCTGGTGGGTGTAAAGCGAGTAGTCGACTACAACGTGAAGGTTCGAGTCAAGTCGGACGGCACGGGCGTCGACATCGCGAACGTGAAGATGTCGATGAATCCGTTCGACGAAATCGCGGTTGAAGAAGCCGTGCGTCTGAGGGAAGCGGGCGTCGCGACCGAAGTGATCGCCGTGTCGGCGGGTGTTGAGCAGGCGCAGGAAACCCTGCGCACCGCGCTCGCGATCGGCGCGGATCGCGCGATCCTGATCGAATCGAACGAAGACCTGCAGCCGCTCGCAGTCGCGAAGCTGCTCAAGGCGCTCGTCGACAAGGAGCAGCCGCAACTGGTGATCCTCGGCAAGCAGGCGATCGACGACGACTCCAATCAGACCGGCCAGATGCTCGCCGCGCTCGCGAATCTGCCGCAGGCGACGTTCGCGTCGAAGCTTGTCGTGGCGGACGGCAAGGCGACGGTGTCGCGTGAAGTGGACGGCGGCGCGGAAACGCTGTCGCTGACGCTGCCGGCCGTGGTGACGACCGATCTGCGCCTGAACGAGCCGCGCTACGTAACGCTGCCGAACATCATGAAGGCGAAGAAAAAGCCGCTGGAAACGGTCAAGCCCGAAGATCTCGGCGTCGATGTCACGCCGCGTCTGAAGACGCTGAAAGTCGCCGAACCGCCGAAGCGCTCGGCCGGTGTGAAGGTGCCGGACGTGAAGACGCTGGTCGAGAAGCTGAAGACCGAAGCGAAGGTGCTGTGAGGAGACCCAAGAAATGACGAACCTGGTAATTGCAGAACACGACAATGCGTCGATCAAGGCCGCGACGCTGAACACGATCGCAGCGGCTCGGAAGATCGGCGGTGATATTCACGTGCTGGTCGCGGGTCACAGCGCGCAGGCTGCCGCCGATGCGGCAGCGAAGATCGCCGGCGTCGCGAAGGTGCTGCTCGCCGACGCGCCGCAACTGGCCGAAGGCCTCGCGGAAAACGTCGAAGCAACGGTGCTGAACATCGCGAAGCACTATTCGCACATCCTCGCGCCGGCCACTGCTTACGGCAAGAACATCGCGCCACGTATCGCCGCGAAGCTCGACGTCGCGCAGATCAGCGACATCACCGCAGTGGATAGCGCCGACACGTTCGAGCGTCCGATCTACGCGGGCAACGCAATCGCGATCGTGCAATCGGCTGACCCGATCAAGGTCATCACCGTGCGCTCGACCGGTTTTGATGCCGTCGCGGCCGAAGGCGGCAGCGCAGCGGTCGAGAAGATCGAAGCGGCAGCCGACGCAGGCCTCTCGCAGTTCGTGAGCCGCGAAGTGACGAAGCTCGATCGTCCGGAACTGACGAGCGCAAAGATCATCGTGTCGGGTGGCCGTGGTCTGGGCAATGGCGAGAACTACATGAAGGTGCTCGAGCCACTGGCCGACAAGCTCGGCGCGGCACTGGGCGCATCGCGTGCGGCGGTCGACGCGGGCTTCGTGCCGAACGACTATCAGGTCGGCCAGACCGGCAAGATCGTCGCGCCGCAACTGTACGTCGCGGTCGGCATCTCGGGTGCGATCCAGCATCTGGCCGGCATGAAGGACTCGAAGGTCATCATCGCGATCAACAAGGATGAAGAAGCGCCGATTTTCAGCGTGGCCGATTACGGCCTCGTTGGCGATCTGTTCACGGTCGTGCCCCAACTTCGCGATGCACTGAAGTAGCTAAGCCCTCATCGCTCACACGACTAAGGTTGCGGCTAAGTGTGTTCACGACCCACTTGAGGTTGTAGGCCAATATCCGACCGACGGGAATATGAACAGCAGACCCCCATATACCCGAAGATGGAGCGGTTGGGCCCTTTCGCCGATCCTGCGGAACGCTTCGTTGTTCGCCTCATTGTCATCTGCGATGAACAGATCTTGGAACTTGACGCCGGTGTGCCATGCATCCAGCCTCGCGTGGATCTCTTTCGTCGTAGACCGGGTTGCAACCGTCAAACGCGTCAGCAGGCACCTGTACATCGATCCCGCGAATTTCCACTAGGCATCGTTATGCAAACTACAGAAGAGTTGTAAATAGCGCGGGTTGAGCATTGACGGCTTTGGCCTTATGTCCAGAGATCGCGGCGCCGAAGGGGGTAGCCGAAGTCCGCTGCGCACTGCACCAGCCAAATTCCATAAGGTTGCACCCACTCGGCTATGGGGTATAAAACGGGGCACCCGTTAATAATGCGATAACACGATGGTATTTCGGAGCGCCCCCCTGCACGATCGGATATTGCAGCCCCCAGTGCAGCAGTCAGACGTTGGGCGTCCGCTGGTCCCTTGCTAGCAGCCGTTGATACACAGACATTTGCTGTGACCGTTCCGGGTCGATCACGGTCGGCCCCGAAACCGGCGAACGTGATAGAGCGCAGGGGAATGCCCGTCAAGGCGCAGACGCACTGTTCCTTTGACGGAACCGCTGGTCGCGCGCACCCCAGGCATCGCTGTCTCGTCCGTCATCTGTTTTCCGGCGAGCGCGCGTTATTGCGGCCTCAGGTGTAGATCGTTGCTCACGGATTGCACCCCCGCCACGCCGCGCGTCACGGCAAGCGCTTGCTGAATCTGTACCTCTGCATCCACGTATCCTGACAACTGCACGACGCCTCGATACGTGGCGACGCTGATCGGCAAGGATCTCAGCCCTGGGTCTGCGACGAGCGCCTGCTTCATCCTGGCGGCGAGCGCAGCGTCGTCAGTGGCGACCTTCCCCGGCGCGGTCACGGCCTGCGTCGCTGTCGACTTGCAGCCGTTGATGAACACGAACGCGGGGAGCGCGAATGCCGCGACCATCAGCAACCGGCTTTTGATGTGTGGCACGTCTCGCATGTCGGCTATGAGATCCTGATTCGTGAACAGCGGGCGTCATTCGGGTTGGCTTCGAGGTGCACATGTGCGCCCTCGTCGAGTCCACCATGATAGTGCAGGGTGGCGAACTTGCGACCGAGCCGACTCCGCCAACTCTGTTCATGCTGCGAGGCGAGTCTTTTGCTCAGTTCGGCCGGGAAGTGGCGCGAGGTCGCGGGCCGGTAAGGCGGGTGGTACGGCTCAGTTCGGCCAACTACGGTCGTTGGTCCGAGCTTCCAAACGGACATTCGAACGTCTTCTCCGCCCCTGCCAACAGACGTTCGGATTCAAGACACCATCATTGCGTTTCCGGCCGAAGCAGGAACTCGCCCCCCGCATCCGCAGCCCGTGTCGAGCACCCGCTTTCACCGCGCGGGTGCTTCAGTAACAGCGTGTTTGACCCTCCCGAACTACGTCGCGATGGTCGTCCCTGATCTAGCAAACGACAGTTCAGATTGCCGCATCGCAAGCGTGGCCAAAAAGCGTTCGATAGACCATTCGACGGTTGCAGCCAAACGTATCTCTTGCCGATGATTTCTGCTGGTTACGCTTCGCAGGCAATCCGAACATGACATCAATGTAATGTGAGCGTCAGCGTGCATCAACCTTCGTTGTACAGAATGAAGCTTACTCACTCCCGTTTCCGACGAGATGGTGAGATCGGGGGCTTCAATCATCGCGCGTGAAGCTCACCATACCCTAAATTCAGGAGGTGATTCACTATGAAGGCTCTTATCTATGCAGCGCTGGTTGCCGGCGTACTTGTCGCTCCCGCGGTCTCTTTTGCACAGGACGCTACCGCGCCGTTGTCACGTGCCGAAGTGCGCGCTGATCTAGTTCGGCTAGAACACGCCGGGTACCGGCCGGCCGCCAATGATGTGCACTACCCGGCAGATATCCAGGCGGCTGAGGCGCGGCTTCAAGCGCAGAACGTCACGATGTCGGGGAGCACAGGCGAAGGCGGAGTGTCGGATGGCTCCTCGCAGGCGGGTGCGCCAACGGCGACCGAAGGTACTCACTCGATCTACTTCGGTCACTGATGCCCGGATGTCCTGCGAGCTATGATCGGCGATTTTACCTCGGCCTGCTAAGGGCGTGATCGTTCACGCGGGATGCTTCGAGTCGAACAATCGCGTCGGCGAGCGGAGTCAGAAATGTGCGACCCGCCCGGTTAGGGCAGTGCAACGTCCGTCTGAAAGACGGACGTATAAATAACATATTATCGTTATCGTAAAAAACATTAACTATCGTAAATTGACGTCCGGCCCTACGCTTTAATCATCCCGTCGCATTGTGCTCAGGTCGCAGCGCTTGAGCCGCTAGCAGGCTGAGGGACGCGATCGAAGGAGATGGTCATGAACACTGCCGAGAAGTCCCTGCATTATCTGGTGGAATAGTGGCTTGCGCCCGCTCCGCACACGCAAATTCGCGTACTCCAGTTTGGGCATATACGGGAAGACCGGAGGCGCTACGTGCAGGTCGAGGCATCAGCGCCGAACGGCTCGCATGCAATCTTTTTCTTTCGGCACGACGACGGTTGCTGGTGCGTATTTCCGCCCCGGATCGCGCGACCCTCAATGACCGATAATCGGCGTGCAGCTTGAAGTGCATAACGGGCTCGACAAAGCGGCAAGAAATAAAAAAAATGGGCAATTGCAGTTCGAATCGATTTACGGCAACTGCTTCGAATCGCTCGGCGTCGGCTCCAATGTGGATGCCCCATGCGCACATATTCGACGTTACTTCCGAATGTCCTATCTCTATAGTCAGCCATTTCAACGGGCCGCCCTCGCCAACCGCTGAGATGCGACGTTGATCCGCTGCTAGGCGGTCCGAACCATTGTTCGTGATCGCCAGGATCAGACATGGATGACCGGCTGCAGTCCAAGAGCATGAAATCCCGTTTGACCGATCACTTGCCATCCCACATGTCTAACGAGCGGCCGCTACACCATTGGCAACTGACGTTGAGTTCGCGCCGGATCGAAGGGCTGCTCCGGGTCGGGTCGACTTGCGACGATCCTCCGCTGCGGGCCGGCAAGCGGTTCTCAATTCAGCTATCGGACCGGGTTCGGCCATGAACGGTCACTGGCTGGCGGGTTGGCCCGGACGATCAATCGTCGGCTCGACTCAGAATACGGCCATTCGGCCTGCAGTCGCATGCGTGACGGCGTTGGTGCATAGAGACGGGCATTGGGCAACGGTGGGACTCAGCCGAACGTGAACGCGTAAGCCAGCACGCCAGGGTCGAGAAACGTGATCTCGAAGGTGCGTTCGCCGCTGCCGCTGGCCTGCCGCACGAGCTGGTAGAGGCGCTGCGCGGTGACCGTGCCGTTGCCATACGCATCGATGTCCGTGCCGCGGTCGGCGCCCGGCGCCTTGCCGTCGATCAGCACGCGAAAGCGCACGGGCTGGCCGTCGCGACCGGGGCCCAGCACCAGGTGCAAGTCGCGGCCACAGAAGCGATAGACGATACGTCCGTTGGGGCTGTCGAGCCGCGCATTTTCGTCGCTCACCGACCAGCGCCCGTCGAGCGCCCACTGGTTGGCCATCAATGTCGGGGGCGCATGATACGTCGAGGTCGTGTCCTGCGTCATCTGGCCGCCGGCGAAGTTCTGCGCGCGTGCGTAGCCGACGTAGGTTTCCGGCGAGCGACTGGCATCGCCTGAGCCGGCGGCGGCCTGTGCGCCCTGCGCGTTCGGTTGCACGTAGCCACCCGGCAGGTCCTTCTGGCCGCCCTCGGTGAGCAGCCGGCGGATCACGTCCTCGCTTTGCTGGTAGTCGCCTTCGCCAAAGTGGTGGTGACGAATATGCCCCTGCGGGTCGATGAAGTAATGCGCGGGCCAGTACTCGTTGCCGAAGGCCTTCCAGATGGCGTAACCGTTGTCGATTGCGACCGGGTAGTCCACGCCCAGGTCCCTCACGGCGTGGATGACGTTGCCCGGATCCTTCTCGAACGCGAACTCGGGTGCGTGCACGCCGATCACCACCAGGCCGTAATCCCTGTACTTGTCAGCCCAGCCCCGCACGTAGGGCAGCGCGCGGATGCAGTTGATGCAGGAGTAGGTCCAGAAATCGACCAGCACCACCTTGCCCCGCAGCGACTGCGCCGTGAGCGGCGGGCTATTGAGCCACTGGGTGGCGCCATCGAGCGTGGGCAGATCGCCTTCCACCGGCAGCGTGTCGCCGGCCTTCACAGCGATCTGCACGAGAGGTGGAGGACGCACCGCGTCGATCAGCTTCTGTTCGATGCCGCCCGTGCTGGCCAGCGACACGCGTGTCAGCAGCCCGGTATCCAGCCCCAGCGCGATGGCGGCCACACCTGCCAGCACCAGCACGCCCAAGGCGCGGCGCACCCATTCGCCAGCGCCCAGCGAGCGCTTCATCAAGGCGAAGACGCGTCCGCCAATCAGCAGCGCCAGCGCGAGCGAGGTCGCCGCGCCCGCCGCGTAGGTGAGCAGCAACAGCGTCGTCTGGACGCTGGCGCCCTTGAGAGCGGCGCCCGTGAGTAGCAGGCCCAGGATCGGGCCGGCGCAGGGCGCCCACAGCAGCCCTGTGGCCACGCCCAGCCCGGCCGCCGAGAGCACCGAATCGTCCTGGCTCCCGGTGTGCTCGGTGAGCTTGTTGCCGAGCGCCACGAACGGACGGGTGATCCATTCCGCGACGCGCTCCGAGAGCAACGTCAGGCCAAGCACGGCAAGCACCGCCAAGGCGACGAAGCGGCCGTACTGGTTGGCGCGGACGGCCCAGCCGCCGCCGACGGCGGCCAGCGTGGCGACCACGGCGAAAGTCAGCGCCATGCCCACCAGCATCGGCAGTCCATTGCGCGCGAACGGGCGGTCGGCTCGCGAAAATACGAAAGGCAGCACCGGCAGGATGCACGGACTGAGGATGGTCAGTGCACCGCCGAGGTAGGCAAGGATCAGTAAGAGCATGGTGGCGACATCCGTGAAGGGTTAGGGGTATGTGCCGAGCTGAGCGACATCCAGCCGCGATTGCCGCGATTTGACAACCCACGTGGGTATCTGCGATGGGGGCGGGCCGACTGGCGACGGTGTCGGCCGTCGGCGCCAAGCCGACAGGTGCCCCATCGAGACGATTACCGGTCAGTTCGTCGACTTCGCGGCAACCTCAATCACTCGCGCGACCGCGGCCGGCTGCGAGATAAAGACAGCGTGGCTTGCGCTCACTTCGGTCACCTTGGCACCCGAGCGTTGATACATCCAGCGCTGAAGCTGGGGGCTCACCATATGATCCTGGGTAGTCAGGATGGCGTAGCTGGGCTTGGTTCGCCATGCCGCCACAGAGACCGGTGCGCCCAACGCTTTCTCGGCGAGTTGATCCTGCGAGTCCGCCAGGAATTGCGCGTCCGATGGCGAGACGTCCGCTGCAAAGTTCTCACGGAATTTCGCCGGCGGGAGGAAGAAATACTTGTCCGGCGTCGCCCGCATCGCATCGTTGGGCGCGGCGAACTTCTGCAACAGCTGACCGCTGGCTTCGCCGGCGTCGGGTTGCAGTGCGGCCACATAGACGAGCGAGCTGACCTTCGGGTCCGCACCTGCCTCCGTGATCACGGAGCCGCCATAGCTATGGCCGACCAGCACAACCGGGCCCTGCTGCTGATCAATGACGCGCCTGGCGGCATCGACGTCTTCTGCAAGGCCCGTGAGCGGCTCCTGCACGATCGCCACATGGTAACCATCCTTGACCAGGATGTCGTGGACGGCCCGCCAGCCGGAGCCATCCACCAGTGCGCCGTGAACAATGACAACATCTTTCGCAGCCGCCTTTGCCTCGGCGTGAGCCATCGTGGCGCCCAGGGCAATCAGGGCGGCGATCGCCAGGTTCTTTCGTAGTGCAAACATTTTACTCTCCAGGATTGTCTGTAGTTGCCCGTCGTTTCGCGCAATCACACTTGACGGGCGAGGATTGATCGGTGATAGATAACCGGGAATCAGGCCAGCTCGTGCTTCATAGCCAGAACGTCGATCAGCTCGACCGACGGTGGACTTGCGAGCATCTCCCCGACTCGCGTCATCAGCGAGTTGGCCATGTCGCCGGCAAGGTGTGCCTGGCGATCCTCTTCGCTCGCGAAGGCGTCGAAGACGCCGAACGTCGTCGCCGAGAGCTTCAGGGCGAACCAGATCGGTGTGGTCGCCTCCCGATTCGTCATCTCCAGGTCGGCGTCGAGGAAGTCTGCTACCGCCTGCTCCTTTCCCGGCCTGGCTTCAAGTCGTACGAATAGTGCTTTCTTGATCATCTTTGCTCTCCAGTTTGCGCGCGACGAGTTCGCGCGTTGGTCCAGACTTTACAAACAGAGCGTCCTTGGAGATACTGTCTCAATCGACAATTTTGGTATCGATCCTGCCATGCGGATTTTTGTCCTTGCGCTGGAGGGGGTGTTCGACACCGGCCTCTCCACCGTGCTCGATGCCTTGACGACGGCCAACGAACTGGCGCGCGCGACGGGGATGGCCACACCGGGCTTCGAAATCACCGTTGCGGGGATGCGGCCACAGGTGCGCACCGCGCTCGGGCTGCAGGTTCCCGTCCGCGACACGACAGACGGACCCGCCCCGGATTGGGTTGTTGTACCGGCTCTCAACAGGACGACGACGGACCTGCTCGTGCCTTCGCTCGGCCGGGCCGACGTGATCGATGCGCTTGGCGCATTGCGCGCGTGGCACAGTGCCGGCGCACATATCGGGGCCGCCTGTACGGGTACCTTCGTGCTGGCCGAAAGCGGCTTGCTCAATGGGCGTGAAGCCACCACCACCTGGTGGCTCTCGCCGATGTTCCGGCAGCGTTACCCTGAAGTGCACCTGGATGCGCATCGCATTATCGTTCCCAGCGGCAGCACGGTGACGGCAGGGGCCGCCCTGAGCCATCTCGACCTTGCGCTCTGGCTGATCCGCAACAACAGCCCTGAGCTTGCGGCGCTCGTGGCCAGTTACCTCGTATTCGATTCGCGGCTGTCGCAGTCTGCCTATGCGATCTCCGATCACCTGTCCCATTCGGACCCGCTCGTCGAGCGTTTCGACCGCTGGGTGCGCGAACACCTCGCCACGGCAATCGCACTCGACGACGTCGCGGACGCATTGGCGACGAGCAAGCGGACATTGACGCGACGTCTGAATGAAGTGCTCGGTAAAACGCCCATCGAGTACATCCAGGATCTGCGGGTCGAGCGCGCCGTTCATCTGCTGAAAACGAGCAAGGCCAGCGTGGATCGCATCGCCGAGCAGGTCGGCTACGCCGACGGCGTCACCTTGCGCACGCTGCTGCGGCGGCGTATAGGTAAGGGGGTCCGTGAGTTGCGGGCGTCATGAGTCTTATCGACCAATGGAGTATGCCGGTGGTCGTGCTCGACCGATCCCACCGGGAGGATTTGCCAGCTGAAGCGAGGGGTCGAATGACGGCTTCGCCCTGGAAACGGCCGTCATTCAGAGTAAGCAGGTAAGACCGCTTCACGCCCTGAGGCGGTCCGTCAAGGTTTTTCCGGGGGCATGTGCAGCCCACATCCTTGACCCTGTAGTCTCGGGTGTCGCTCATTCATGAAACGGCGTATGTCCAAGAAACGTCGCACGCCACCTGGCGAGTTGCCCACCGCCGGCCAGCGTCATGGTCATAACAGGCGACCCGCCGGCCGGCCGTGGACAACTCGCGACATCACGTCAAATGAAGGCAACCCACGGCCCCGGAACCAGCTGCGTAATCGTCGACCGGAACGGGTTACCCCGGAAGTTCGAGGTTCCTGAGGAGTGACGAGCCACGCTTCCTGAGGGCGTTGAGGTAGACGCTCTCGTCGTATCGTGTGCCGGTCTGCCAGCAGCGGTAGAGGATCCGTATCCACTTGAACGCCAACGCCCTCACGGCGGCCTGATACGAGCTGCCCTTCGCCCGCTGTTGCCGGTAATAGGCGCCGGCCCAGAACGATTTGTTGATGGTCTGGCCGGCCCATTCGACGAAGGTCTGGCGCAGCAAGGTCGGGCATTGCCAGCGCCAGTGCACCCAGCACTTCTTGCCGCTGCGCTCGGTGACCGGCGCGATGCCGGAGTACTTCTGCAGTTCATCAGCGCCGCTGAAGCGGTCACGTTGCTCACCGAATGCAGCCAGCAGGCGCGGTGTCAGATGCGGACCTGCGCCGGGCAAGCTGTCAAACAGGTCGAAGTCGGGCAGCGTGCGTGCGACTGCCGCGATCTCCTTGTCGAACACGTCGATCGCAGCGAGCGCTGTGCGCAGTTGCGAAACCAACATCAATGCGAGCAAGCGGTGAGGCGCAACGATCCCGGGATCATCAGTGAGCGATGCAGCACAACGGATCGATTCCAGACGTCCCTCAATCAGTTTGGCCCGCCGACAGTTGTGCGCATGGAAGAACGTTTCAAGGGTCTTTCTGCTCGCGCGCCTGACTGCTGGCAGAGTTGGCCAGCGGGTCAGGAAATCACAGAACAGTACCGTGTCGATATCGTCGAACCATTCCAGGGGTTGAGGGTAATACTGCTTGAGTGCGTTGGTTAGCCGGTTGGTGAACCGGGTCTTGTCGCCGACCAGTTCACGACGCTGTTCGATCAGGCTCAGCAAGGAACGCATGCCGGCGCTCTGCGGCCTGAGCGGGCTGAACCGCTCAGGATGGCGCAGCAGCAGGTCGAGTGCCAGCTCGGCATCGGTGGGATCGTCCTTGGCCCGGCTCGGTTTCAACGCCTCACGGTACTTCGCAAGCATTGCGGGATTGACCGGGAAACAGTGTGAAGAACGTATGTTTCTGCAACACAGAGACGATCGGCCCTCTGGCCAGCTCAAGCGCGATCGCGATGGGGCCACCAAAGCGCCGATGTAATACCTTTGCCCATTCATCGATGCGTGTAACCTGGTGAGGAATGCAGTCGAACTCGCGCCTGTCGTCGCCAGCCTGCTGCAGGCAGATGTCATGTTTGGTATCGGCCCAGTCGATGCCGACAAAAGCCTTGAAATGCTGATTCGATAGCGGCGCCATGCGAACCTCCGCAAGTGATAGATTACCCGGTAGGGACATGCATGCTTGCGTTCAGCGAAGGCAATATAGTGAGCCGCTGCGACGGCGAACCCTGAGTATTCGTTATCGGACGCAAGCGCACCCGTGGACTCGAAGCTAAAGCGGCAATCGTCCAGGCGTTTGGGTCGACTTATTCGTAGTCCACGGGTGCATGTTCCGCATTGACTGGCAGCGAGCTGCCAGTCCCACCAGTATCAATGAAAGCGGAACGGACTATCTATATCGGGTCGATCACGGCCTTCGGCATCGGGCAGTAGTCGGTCATGAGCGCTCGTCCGGACAGGTGCCACGATCGCCAATAACATGTAATCTCGGCTAGCCCACTGAACCGGCCCGGGATTTCCGGAGGCTCCACTTCTTGAGAAAATGGAGCTATGGAAAACACCAAGAAGAAGTCCCCAAGGTACTCGCCGGAAGTTCGTGAGCGGGCTGTGCGAATGGTGCTGGAACACCAGGGCGACCGCGAATCGCAATGGAAAGTGATCGCGTCGATCGCAGCGAAATTTGGCTGCTCGGGTGAAACGCTGCGTAGCTGGGTGCGCAAGGAAGAGCGGGATCGGGGTTTGCGCCCGGGCACAAGCACGCAGGAGCAGGATCGGCTCAAGGAACTGGAGCGGGAGAACCGTGAGCTGCGCCAGGTTAATGAAATCCTGCGCAAGGCGTCAGCATATTTCGCACAGGCGGAGCTCGACCGCCGACCGAAGTGATGATCACGTTCATCGATGATCACCGGCACGTCTACGGGGTCGAGCCGATCTGCAGGGTGCTGCCAATTGCCCCGTCGACGTACTACACGCATGTGGCCCGCCGCGTCAATCCAGGCCTGGTGCCGCCGCGGGCCCAGCGCGACAGGATGCTCAAGGATGAGATCCGGCGCGTGTGGGAAGAAAATTTCCAGGTGTATGGCGCAGACAAGGTCTGGACGCAATTGAAGCGGGAAGGCATTGTCGCGGCGCGCTGCACGGTCGAGCGGCTGATGAAGCAGATGGGCCTGCGCGGTGTGGTGCGGGGCAAGACGGTACGCACGACAGTGAGCGATGGTTCGACGCCGTGCCCGAAGGATCTCGTGAACCGGCAATTCACCGCCGAACGGCCCAATGCGCTGTGGGTGTCAGATTTTACCTATGTATCGAGCTGGCAGGGCTTCGTCTATGTCGCGTTCATCATTGACGTGTTCGCCCGACGCATTGTCGGCTGGCGTGTGTCGAGCTCGGCGCGCACGGACTTCGTTCTGGACGCACTGGAGCAGGCCTTGTACGAGCGACAGCCGGCGCAGCAGGACGGGTTGATACATCACAGCGACCGCGGCGTGCAATACGTATCGATCCGCTATACGGATCGGCTGGTCGAGGCTGGCATTGAGCCGTCAGTGGGCAGCGTGGGCGACTCCTACGATAACGCACTGGCGGAAACGATCAACGGCTTGTACAAGGCAGAGGTGATCCATCGCCTCGGACCGTGGCGCAATCCGCAGGCCGTTGAAATTGCGACGCTCGAATGGGTCGACTGGTTCAACAATCGTCGGCTCTTCGGCCCCATCGGCAACATTCCACCTGCTGAGGCAGAAGCCGCTTATTATTCAAAACTCGCTGGGTCCGCCATCGCGGCGTGACTCAAGCAAAACAGCCTCCGGGAAACCCCTCAGGATTACCCATAAGTCGCTCGCGACTGTGCGATTGAAGGGCGATGGCTTGTAAACGGTGACGACCGATGTTAACTTTGATCCGGTTCGTGATCTGTGATGTCGGGCATTGTCGGACACATCTGACCTTGATGATTGGGCAAATGAAGAGTTTGGCGCCGCCGAGCTCGGCGACGCTCGCCTGACCAGACGGCTCGTGACGCTGGCACGCAAGCTTTCGTTGGGCCCACATTGCTCTTTTCCGCAGTCGTTCAATGGTTCGGAGCTGAAGGCGGCATATCGTTTTTTCGACAACCCGCACGTGGATGTCGATGGCGTGCTGGGTGGGCACATCGGTCAAACGCTGTGTCGTATGCAACAGGTGCCAGTCGTCCTTGCTGTTCAGGACACCACCGAGTTCAATTTGTCTCATCTGCGGGCAACCGAAGGTCTGGGATATGGCTCCGATCCACATGTGCGTGGTTTCCTGATACACAGTCTGCTTGCGCTCACGCCAGAGGGGCTGCCACTCGGGGTGATCGGGATGAAGACCTGGATACGCAGGCACGAGGAGTTGGGCAAGAAACATCTGCGTGGGCAACGAACCGTACAACAGAAAGAGAGCGCGAAATGGCTCGAAGGCATCGAGCAACTGGGCGTACTCAAGACGCACTGTCCGTGCACGCATGTCATCGGCGTGAGCGACCGTGAAGGCGATGTCTATGACGTGTTCCTGGCGCAGCGGCCTGCCGGTGTCGACTGGTTGGTGCGCGCGTCGTGGAACCGACGCGTTGCTCACCCCGATCGATATTTGTGGGAAACCGTGCTGGCCTCGCCAGTGCTTGGAGAGGCGCAACTGCAGGTGCCTGCACGCGAAAACCGCCAGGCACGCACCGCACGGCTGGTTGTGCGCTGCATGCCCGTACGCCTTCGTCCGCCGCAAAATCGTCGTCGCGAGAAGCTTCCCGAAATTGAAGTGTTTGCAATTCATGCACAGGAAACGAACTTGGACGAAGGAGCAGAGCCATTGGAATGGCTTCTACTGACTTCGGTGCCTACGCAAACACACGCAGAGGCCCTCGAGCGTCTTGCATGGTATGCGCGCCGATGGACGATTGAATCGTGGCATCGTGTGCTTAAAAGTGGCTGTCGCATTGAAGCCCGCCAATTTGGCAATCTCGATCGATTCGTCCGCGCCACCGCATTGTTCGCCGTCGTAAGCTGGAGGATCCTGTACTCCATGTTGCTTGCCAGGCTTGATGGCAACCTGCCATGCGAAGTATTGCTGCAGCCAATCGAGTGGCGAGCCCTCTACTGTCGTACGCATGGCAGTACCGAAATACCTGATAAACCGCCGTCACTCGCGCAGGTCATCTTGTGGATCGCCAGACTCGGCGGATATCTCGCTCGAAAGCATGATCGTCCACCTGGTCCTACCGTCATCTGGCGTGGATTTCTTGTCCTGCACGAAATCACGATGATGTACCGAATATTCAGGCAAAACGAATAGCACCATCACATTACTTGTGGGTAATCCTGAGGGGAAACCCGGGGCGGTTCAGTTCGCGGGGGAAGGGCGCGGTGGCTCGCTCTCCGTTTGGTCCGAAGCTCACCACTTATGCCTCATGCCGATCACCGCGGAAACCTGCGTCTTGGTGGTGGACGGCGACAGCGTGTAGATCTGCGCGTATTGCGCGTCTCCGGCTGCCTTCTGGTAAATGCCGACAAGGAACAAATCGGTCCTCTTGCTTAGCAGGTAGTCGACACCGGCGTTCACCTGGTGCCACTTCGGACTATTGTCCTGCGGATGATATTGTCCAGTCGTGAAGATGTACGCGGCGCCGAGCATCAGATCGGGACGCACGTAATCGGTCAATGAAATCTGAGCGTTCTGAAGCGTGAGGCGGGAGGCATCGAGATATTCGAATCGCACATTGGTATAGAGCAGCGAAAGGTTCGCTGATCCAAACGCCCATGCGCCGCCCGCGCCGAACATCCGTTGCTTGCTTACGCCGGCAGCGGTAGCCGGATTCGTGACGAACGGTGATGAGAACCCGTAATCGCCGACCACCGCGCCGTTGGGATTGTTGGGGTCATTCGGCATATCGACCTGAAGGTACGCCACCCCAAGCGACAGCGGTCCGTTCTTATACTGCGCGGCCGCGCTGTACGCGCTGTTGTCCGAGAAGCCGCCTGCCTTGTTCGAGAAACCGTACAGCCCTTCGAACTGGAGGCCACGGTATTCGACGCTCTTGTACTGCACTGCGTTGTTGATGCGGAAGGTGTCGAACACGTTGTCGCTGTCGCCGATAGGCGCGCCGTAAGCGGCAAACTGGCAGGCCGATGAGAACACACATAGCGTGACGGCTTCGTCGTATTGGCGGCCGAATGTCACCGTGCCAAACGCGTTCGACGATAAACCGACGAAAGCCTGCCGCCCGAATAGCCGGCCGCCCTGCGACAGGGTGCCGTTGCCCACGTTGTAGCCGCCTTCCAGCGTGAAGATCGCCTTCAGGCCGCCGCCGAGATCTTCCACGCCTTTCATGCCCCAGCGAGGCGTCTGCATCGGCCCGCTTGCAAACTGCCACGTGGCGTGCCCCTGCTTGTCGGTTCCTTTCTGATTGTTCGCATAGACGATGCCGGTAGAGATCAGGCCATACAGCGTCACGCTGCTTTGGGCGGATGCGACCTGGCAGGCAAGTGCGGTTACGGCGGCAACAAAGACACGTCGATTCATGATTCCCCTGGGTGCTTGTATGCAAACGTGAAAATTAGTATGTGAACCGCTCAGTAAATTAGGATGACGAAGTGAATGGCTGGCTGAAAGACGCTTCTGCGAACTTCATCCTGCTCCGCTGCACGCCTGAGTCACTGCGGCTTGAATGTGAACGCGGCTTGCAACTCGGTGGGCAAAAATCAGCGCTTCCACCGTCTTCGAGCAGATTCTTGCGGAACAAAATTCGCGCCGCCTAGCACTGAATTTGACTCCGGGTGAACTAATTTTTCGCGCGTCTGTGCGCCGAAGGTGCACGAATCGCGCACGGTCTCGCACCTATCGCACAAACCCCGCGTCGGACTACCGCTCTAATTTTGGCATCACTGGGCGCCAAAATTGATGCTTGTGGGGACACTTTTGGTTGCTGAGAATGGGTTCAACCGGCAAGACCGCGGACAAAAGAGGCCGGATTCTTGAACCCGTGAAGGACCATCGGAGGTAAAGATGTCAGTAATCGAGAATGCCGCTCGCCGGCGTTTGCTGTGCATGACACTTGCGGCGGGCGGCATGGCTGCAACGGGCTCACTGCTTTCGGTGCGTGCGTTTGCCGGCGACAGGACAACAGTCAACATGCAACTCGGCTGGGTGCCGGGCGGCAACCAGGTTGGCGAAGTGGTGGCAAAACACCTCGGCTACTACGAGCAGGAGCGGATCGATTTCCATATCCAGCCCGGCGGACCGAACATCGATGGCGTCGCGATCGTGGCCTCGGGTCGTTTCGAGGCCGGCGAGATTTCATCAAGCCCGTCGATCATGCTGGCGGTCTCCGAGGGCCTGCCGATCAAGTGCATCGCGGTCGGGCTTCAGCAGCATCCTTACAGTTTCTTTTCGCTCGCGAAGAATCCGATCCGTACGCCGCACGACATGATCGGCAAGCGTATCGGCATCCAGTCCACGGGCATGGTGCTTCTCAAGGCGCTGCTGGCGAAGAACCGGATCCCGGAAAGCCAGGTCAACATCGTGCCGATCGGCGCCGACATGATGCCGCTTCTGAGCGGCCAGGTGGATGCGGTGACGGGCTGGCAAACCAACACCACGGCGCTCAAGCCGCTCGGGGCGGAACGTGTCGACTTGCGTCTGTGGGATACGGGTGTGCGCCTCTATGCGCTGCCGTACTACGTGAGGACCGATACGCTGAAGGATCATCCCGACACCGTCGCGCGCTTTCTGCGAGCAACGGCGCGCGGTTGGACGTATGCGAATGCGCATCGTGACCAGGCCGTCGATCTGCTGGTCAAGGAATATCCGAACCTGAACCGTGCCGATGAGCGGGTCGCCATCGATTTGCTGATGAGCTATGCGTTCGACCTGAGCAGACCACCAAGACCCAGGGGTGGGGCACGATGGACACGAAGGTTTGGGAGGAGCAGATCACGATGTATGGGCAGCTAGGACAATTCCGTGCTCATCAGCCGAAGGTCGAGGACGTCATGACGATGGACGTACTCAAGGCCACCGAATCTTCTCGCCTCACGGTGTAATCCATGCATGCTGCCACTATGAATCCGCCGCGCGCGGAGCGGTCCGGTTCGCCCTTCGGCGTGTCGCCAGACGCGGGGCTGTCGATCAGCTGCCGCAACATCAACGTGCGCTTCTTCACCGAGCGGCGCAGCGTGACGGCGATCGAAGGGTTGAGCCTCGACGTCGCCGCGGGCGAATTCCTTACCTTGCTGGGTCCTTCGGGCTGCGGGAAGTCGACGTTTCTGCGGGTGGTCGCCGACCTCATCAAGCCGAGCCGCGGCGAGATCAGTGTGCTCGGCGCCGCGCCGCAAATGGCACGCGAGCGCCGTGACATCGGTTTTGTGTTTCAGGATGCGGCGCTGCTGCCGTGGCGCACGGCCATCCAGAACGTGCAGTTGCCGCTTGAAGTTGCGGGCGGCAAGGCTCGTGCGGGCCGCGCCACGCCGCGCGAACTGCTCGAACTCGTGGGTCTGAAGGGCCGCGAGGACGCTTACCCGCATGAGATGTCGGGTGGCATGCGGCAGCGCGTTGCGATTGCGCGGGCGCTCGTGAGCGATCCGAAAGTGCTGCTGATGGACGAGCCGTTCGGCGCACTCGACGAAATCACGCGCGACCGGCTGAACGAAGAACTGCGCCGTGTGTGGAAGGAGATGGGCCTCACGACGCTCTTCGTCACGCACAGCATCTACGAAGCGGCGTTTCTCGGTCAGCGCGTGCTGATGCTGGCGGCCAACCCTGGCCGGGTGAAGGAGATCGTGCCGGTGACGCTGCCTGAAGACCGCACGCTCGATATTCGCGAGAGCCGCGAATTCGTTGAACTCGTCGCCTACCTGCGGCGCGTACTGGAGACCTGCTGATGGCCACGTCCGAAATGCAATTGAACCTGTCGTCCCAGACGGCTGATCCTGAAGCGCAGGCCTGGCTCGCGCGCCGTCGTCAGCGAGTGTGGCGCGCTCGCATCCTGCCGGCGATCGGTGTCGCCGGGTTGCTGTTCGCGTGGTGGGCGATCGTGGCGGGCTTTCATGTCAAGCCGTTTATCGCACCATCACCGCTACTCGTGCTGCAAACGCTTTTCAGTAAGAGCGACGTGCTGCTTCAGAACCTGATGCCGACCGCCATCGAGGCGGCCGGGGGCTTCCTGATCGGCAATTTCGCGGCGATCCTGCTTGCTACCGTCTTCGTGCACAACAAGACATTGCAGGACATCTTCTACCCGGTCGCGGTGATGATCAACTCGATCCCAGTGGTCGCAAAAGCCCCGATCCTCGTGCTGATCATGGGCAACGGTCTGGAGCCGAAGATCACGATTGCGGCAATCGTCTGCTTCTTTCCGACGCTCGTGAACATGGTCCGCGGACTACAGGCGGTGAATCCGCAGGCGATGGAACTGATGCAGATCCTGTCGGCAAGCAAGCGGGAGATCTTCTTCAAGCTGCGCTTGTACGCCTCGTTGCCTTATCTGTTCTCCGCGCTGCGCATCGCCGCATCCATGTCCGTGATCGGTGCGGTGGTCGGCGAATGGATCGGCGCGACGCAAGGTATCGGCGCGATGATCATTCAGGCAACTTACAGCTTCGATTCGGCTTTGCTGTACACGGCGATCATCATGAGCGCCGTCCTGTCTGGCCTCTTTTTCCTCGTAATCGCCGTGCTCGAGCGCTGGCTCATCCGGTGGCAGCCCGACGGCGCCCTTTGATAACGAGCGACACACCCCATTCCGATAGGAGACGAAATGAATATGATCAGCGAGTGGATTCAGGAACCCGCGCGCGATGTGCGCGTGGCGGCAAAAGCAAACGTCGTCGTAGTCGGCGGTGGCCCCGCGGGCCTGTCGGCGGCGATCGGCGCGGCGCGCAACGGCGCGCAGGTGATCCTGCTGGAGCGCTACAACCACCTCGGCGGTCTTGCTTCGGGTGGCATGGTGCTGGTGCTCGACGACATGTGGGACAACCACCTTCAGGAAATTTCGGTGCGCGGCACCTGCATGACCTTCATTGAGCGCATGGCGTCGCGCAAGCTCGCGACGTTCCCGCGTTCGCACGAATGGGGCGAGGATCCCGCCGCGTATCGCCAGTGGGGCCGCTGGGGCACGTTCGATTTTCACAGCCAGAAGACGCCGCATCCCGTGTGCTTCGCGGCTGCGTTCGATCCGGACGCGATGAAGCGTGTCGCGCTTGAAATGGTGGAGTCGCTTGGTATTCAGTTACGTTTGCACTCGTGGTTCTCACGCACGCTGGTCGAAGACGGCCGGGTAAAGGGAGTCATCTGCGATACAAAAAACGGCCGTGAAGCAATCCTCGCCGATGTCGTGATCGACGCGACCGGCGACCTCGATGTCGCGGCGTCGGCCGCGCGTCCCGCATGTGGGCGGCACCTATATTACGACGACGGTGTTCCGCCTCGGCGGCGTGGATACCGACGCGGCCGAGCGCTTCGAAGCCGAAGAGCCGGAAGCATTTGTTGCGCTCGATCGCCAGATCAAGCGCATTCTCGGCGGCTCGTGGGGTTACTGGTGGCTCAAGACGCCGCTGCCGGGCGTCGTGTGGTGCAACTGCCCGCACATGGCAGGTCTCGACGGCCTCAAGCCCGAGGACCTGACACGTGCGGAAGTGCAGGGCCGCAAGCACATTCACGCGGCAGTCGATTTCGTGCGTGAGAACTTGCCCGGCTTCGAGCACGCTTACGTGATCGACGTCGCGCCGCAGACGGGCGTGCGCCAGACGCGCCTGCTCGAAGGCGAATATGTGATGACCAAGGAAGATCTCGCGCAGCGCACCCGTTTCGATGACAGCATTGCACGCGGACGCGACTATTACATGCCTTACCGTGTGCTGTTGCCGAAGCAGATCGACAATTTGCTGGTCGCGGGCCGGCACTACTCGGCGACGTCGCAGGCACAAAAAATGTCGCGCGAGATTCCGCCGTGCATGGCCATGGGTGAAGCCGCCGGCGTCGCCGCCGCGCTTGCGCTCGGTGCGGGCGTATCGGTGCGCAACGTCGATGTGCGCGCGCTGCAGAAAACACTGCGCAAGCAGGGCGCGGATCCCGGTGATCAAACCGGCCGAAATGCCGACGTTCCGCCGCTTGCCGTTCACGTCGATGCGAGGGAGGCAGCATGAGCGTCGCGCATAACACGAACAAGACCCACGACCTGCCGCTCTCCGGCGTGCGCGTCATCGATCTGACGCAGGTCATGATGGGCCCGGTCTGCACCCAGATGCTCGCGGACTACGGCGCGGATGTGATCAAGATCGAGAGAAAGGGCGGGGGCGACCTGAGCCGCTCGACGTTCGAGCCGGTGGCCGGTGCGGACAACCCCATCTTCTGCAGTCTGAACCGCAACAAGCGCAGCGTGGCGCTCGATCTACGCGACGCTGGGCCGATGGCGGCGCTCAAGACCATGATCGCAGAGGCCGATGTGGTCGTCAGCAATTTTCGCGCAGGCGTCATGGACCGCATGGGTATCGGCTATGAAGATTGCCGCCGCCTCAATTCGCGGATCATCTACGCGGCGGGCTCGGGCTTCGGAGAAACCGGCCCGTATGCGCACAAGGGTGGACAGGACGTGCTCGCGCAGGCGATGAGCGGCGTGATGGCGCGTCGCGCCGACGACTCGCTGCCCATCTCCGTGTACCCGACGGCGCTCGCCGACTATTCGGCCGGCATGCACATGGTGCAGGGCATTCTGTTCGCGTTGCTGCATCGCGAGCGCACCGGCGAAGGGCAAAAGGTCAACGTCTCGCTTTACAACTCGATGCTCGCGATGCAGATGCAGGAAGCCGCGATGATCATGATGGCCGACTCGGAAGTGAACTGGGCCGCGATGCCGCTCTCAGGCGTGTTCGATACGCAGGACGGTGCGCTCGTTCTGGTCGGCGCCTTCAAGGCGAACCCGTTGCGCGACATCTGCGCAGCGCTGCAAATCGACGACCTGTCCACCGATCCGCGCTTTTGCAACCTCGAACAGCAGTTCGCCCACAAGGCGGTGCTGCAGGGCATCTTCCGCGATCGCTTCGCGAGCGGCACGCGGAGCTTCTGGCTGGCGCGGCTCGAAGAGCAGGATCTGTTATGCGCGCCGGTGCACGATCTGCGCGAAGCGCTCGTCGATCCGCAGACGCTGCACAACCAGTTGATCATCGAAGGCGAAGGCGAAGGGCAGCCCGTGCGTTTCATCGGCAGTCCGATCGAGTTGTCGCTCGCGCCGGTTGGCTTGCTGCGCGCCCCGCCGAAGCTCGGACAGCACACCGAGGAAGTGCTTCAGCAATTGCGCGGCGGCGTCGCCACGGAGGCGGCATGAGCGTCCGTCTTGTGATCGATCAGCATGTTGCCACCGTGACGCTCGTGCGGCCGGAGGCGCTCAACGCCGTCGACCTCGCGACCGAAGCCGAACTGCAACGCATCTGGACCGAGCTGGAGCATAGCCGCGACGTGCGCGTCGTGGTTCTGACCGGCGAGGGCGAGCGGGCGTTCTGTGTCGGCGCGGACCTGAAGAATCCGTCGACGAGCGGCCTTGAATACTGGGCCGCGCCGCGTCCCGGCGGGTTCGGTGGCATCGCGCTGCGCGAGACCCTGAACGTGCCGGTGATCGCGCGTGTCAACGGCTATGCGCTCGGCGGCGGCTTCGAAATGGTGCTGGGGTGCGATCTCGTGATTGCGTGCGACGAGGCGAGTTTCGGCTTGCCCGAGGCGCTTGTCGGCCGCATGCCGCTCGACGGCGGCATGACACTGCTGCAACGTCAGATTCCATACCGTCAGGCGATGGCGATGCTTTTGACCGGCCGGCGGGTCTCCGCACGCGAGGGGCTCGACATGGGCCTCGTCAACGAGGTCGTGCCGCGCGCCGAACTCGATGCCGCTGTCCAGCGATGGGTCGACGCCGTGCTTGCATGCGCGCCGCTGTCGTTGCAGGCAATCAAGCAGGTGGTCAGGCGCACCTCCACGCTGTCAGCGGCGGAAGCGCAGGCGCTGCGGCTGCCCGCGCTGGTTGCCGCGCTTCAATCCGAGGACGCGCACGAAGGCGTGCGCGCCTTCCAGGAAAGGCGCAAGCCTTGCTGGAGCGGAAGCTGATGGCCTACGTCATCACCTCGCCCTGCATCGACGTGAAAGACGGCGCGTGCGTGAAATGCTGCCCGGTCGACTGCATCTACGAAGGCGAGCGCACGCTCTACATTCATCCCGAGGAATGTATCAATTGCGGGGTGTGCGTGTCGGTGTGCCCGACCGAGGCCATCTATCACGACGAAGAACTCCCGCCCGCGGAGGCAGCATTCGCCGCCGTGAACCGCGAGTTCTTCGGCGCCGGGGTGAGTGCCCTCGGTTCACCGGGTGGCGCGTGCGACGTCGGTAAGGTAGCCTGCGATCATCCCGAGGTCGCGGCGTGGCCGGTGCGGGTCACGAATTGAGGCAACACGATGCATGCGAACGTCCTGAAATATTTTGTCGAAGTGGCGCGGTGCAGTTCGATCCGCAAGGCGGCACAGAACCTTTACGTCGCGTCCAGCGCGGTGAACCGCCAGATCCTGAAGCTCGAAGCCGAGATGGGGACCGAACTGTTCGACCGGCTGCCGAACGGCATTCGCCTTAACGCGGCCGGCGAACGCGTGCTGCAGCACATTCGCGCGACGCTGAACGATTTCCATCTGATGCGCAGCGAACTCGACGATCTGAAGGGCGAACGCAAGGGACACGTGTCGGTCGCTGCGATGGACTCGCTGTTCGTGGACTTTCTGCCAGCCACGGTCGAGGAATTCTCGGACGTCTATCCGGCCGTGACCTATTCGATCGTTGCGGTGCCTCCGCACGATGTGCCGCCGAGGCTCGTGAGCGGCGAGTACGACATCGGCATTTCGTACATCACAAAGCTGCCCGCGGGCCTCGATGTTGTGGCGGAAGTGCCGCTACCGCCGGGCGTGGTGATGGCGTCTTCGCATCCGCTCGCGAAGAAGGAGCGAATCAGCTTCGACGAGTGCCGCAACCATGCGTTTTTACGACTCGAAGGCCGCTCGCCGATCCAGGGCGTTGTCACGACCGACTTCCCCGAGTACTGGGAAACGTTGCAACCCAGCGTGACCTGCAACTCGACGACACTCCTCAAGCGGCTGATCGCGTCCGGCCGGGGCATTTCGTTTTTTTCCAAACTGGCTTTCCTCGACGAACTGTCGCGCGGCGACGTGGTTTGGCGTCCGCTCGACGATGCAAACGCGAACGCGCTCACTGTCGGCATCATCGTCCCGAATCAGCGCGCTTTGCCGCACGTGACGTTGGAGTTCGTCGAGCGAATCATACGGCGCCTCAAGCATGTCGAACTGACTCTACGCGAGACTTGATCCATCAGGCAAAGGGCGACGAATTATGGACCTGGGCATGCAGTCGCCTTGATTGCCCATACGGGCTCCAGAAACGGCGCAGCGCGCCCGTCGCGGGCGGCGCATGAGCGCGTACGTGGATCAACTCGTCTTTTTCGGCAGACCGATCGACGCCGCTTGCGCGCGAATGGCGGTCTATTGTTTTGCCACCTACAGGAACCCAGCATGGCCACCCTGAGCTATAGCGATACCCGTCTTCTGATCAACGGCGAATGGTGCGACGCCGCCAGCGGCAAGACGCTCGACGTCGTCAACCCGGCCACCGGCCAGGCCATCGGCAAAGTGGCCCACGCCGGCGTCGCCGATCTGGACCGCGCGCTCGAAGCCGCGCAGCGCGGCTTCGAAGCATGGCACAAGATTCCCGCCAACGAGCGCGCCACGACCATGCGTAAGGCCGCCGCGCTGGTGCGCGAGCGCGCCGCCGAGATCGGCCGCCTGATGACGCAGGAACAGGGCAAGCCGTTCGCCGAAGCGCGCGGCGAAGTGCTGGCCGCCGCGGACATCATCGAATGGTTCGCCGACGAAGGCCGCCGCGTGTATGGCCGGATCGTGCCGTCGCGCAACCTCGCCGCGCAGCAGCTGGTGCTCAAGGAGCCGGCCGGTACGGTCGGCCTCGTGTTCGGCGACCCGGCTGAGATTTCCAGCTACCTGATTCCGCATCCGGTGATCCGCAAGGTCACGTTCACGGGCTCGACGCCGGTCGGCAAGCAGCTCGCGGCGCTGGCCGGCGCGCACATGAAGCGCGCGACGATGGAGCTCGGCGGCCACGCGCCGGTCATCGTCGCTAAAGACGCCGACGTCGCGCTCGCCGTCAAGGCGGCCGGCGGCGCGAAGTTCCGCAACGCAGGCCAGGTCTGCATCTCGCCGACCCGCTTCCTGGTGCACAACAGCATCCGCGAAGAATTCGCCGCGGCGCTGGTCAAGCACGCCGAAAGCCTCAAGCTGGGCCACGGTCTCGCGGAAGGTCACGACGCTCGGGCCGCTTGCCAACGCGCGCCGCCTCAGCGCGATGAGCAAAGTGCTCGACGACGCGCGCAAGACCGGCGCCAAGGTCGCGACGGGCGGCGAACGGGTGGGCTCGGAAGCCAACTTCTTCGCGCCGACCGTGCTGACCGACGTGTCACTCGAAGCCGATGTGTTCAACAACGAACCGTTCGGCCCGATCGCCGCGATTCGCGGCTTCGACAAGCTCGAAGAAGCGATCGCCGAAGCCAACCGTCTGCCGTTCGGCCTCGCGGGCTATGCGTTTACGAAGTCGTTCGGCAACGTGCATCTGCTGTCGCAGCAGATGGAAGTCGGCATGCTGTGGATCAACCAGCCGGCCACGCCTTCGGCAGAAATGCCGTTCGGCGGCGTGAAGGATTCGGGCTACGGTTCAGAAGGCGGCCCGGAAGCCATGGAAGGTTATCTGGTCACCAAGGCAGTATCGGTGATGGCGGTATAGCGGCCATAGTCAGCGCGTTGCCTGAAACCGCGCAGTTCGAAGTGTGACTATCTGACCGATGCGGGTGCGATCCGATATCTACGGCCACTCCGTGGTTGCTTTCGTTCGCTGTGGGCAATCATCTGCCGCATTTTCCCGGTCTATAGGCCGGCAGAGATGGATAGGCAGTGGCCCGAAAAAATTGCTGTGTTGCCAGCGCGACAGAGCGTGCCGCGTCGGGCTGTCGTTAGAACCGAGCGTCCGGTTTTGGGCCGACCAGAGTCGTTCGTTGAGTTACTTCGAATGTCCGGATGGGGTCGCGTGCTGCCGATCGCCGCCGTCCAAGGTCGAACACGATATGCGATCCGCATGAGGCATCACTCAGCCAATTTCGGCCGATCGACGAGGCCGTATAGATCCGCGATAATTGGCCCACACTCTGCGGGAGAACTCATGTTCGATCACGTCAAATTCGGAGTCAGTGACTATGCAGCGAGCAAAGCGTTCTTCCTCAAGGCACTCGAACCGCTCGGCGTAGCTGTTGTCTCGGAGGGGCCGCCGACGTACGGTGTCGAGCTTAGCCCGCCGGGAGATAAGACTTCATTGTGCCTGTACCAAACCGAGGAGAAGCCGGCGCAACTTCATCTGGCCTTCATGGCGGAGAATCGCCAGCAAGTGGACGCTTTCTATCGCGCGGCTCTGGAAGCGGGTGGCAAAGATAATGGTGCGCCTGGTTTGCGCCCGCACTACCACGCGAACTACTATGCGGCTTTTGTCATTGGTCCGGACGGGCACAACATCGAAGCGGTTTGCCACCAACCCGAGGCCTAACCCTTCGATCGAGCGGACTCGTGAGGTATGGGATTGAGCCTCTTTCGAGTGTCCGTTATCGAGAAAATCGAATGTCGCTTGAGGGTCGCCTGCTGCCTGTCGGCCTCAGGCACATGTCGGCCACTTTCGGTCATTCGACTCGATCGCATAGATTGTTGACATGGGACGGGGAGCCTACGGATAGGCTTCTCTCCTGTGTCCTTAGCATGTCAACAGCAGTGGCTTTCGGGGAACACGATGAGATTCGAATACGAGGAAACAACACGAACAGCCATCGATCGCGAAAACAAGATCACGATCAGGATGTCGTCGAAGTTTTACGACACGGACCACCTAAACTTCGAATATGCAGACGAGCATATTGAATTCGTTTTTGCAGCATACGAGGCAACGGAAAAACGCATCGCCCGTATTCGCGGAATCGCCCGAGAGTATCCGATGGCAGTAGCGATGTATGTGGTGGAGCAGACGGTGAAAAGGGGAGCGAGAATTTGGCCGGTCGCCTCTCCAATACGGCAGGAAAGGTATTCCGAGATTCGTCGGGCCGTTGAATACGGGATGTTCGCATTGTGTACGCTTGGAGGAAAGCGACTCGATTGGGTGCCTGACTATCGGGTCGAATACATCCCCGATTTTTCGAACATACCGCAACTTCGGTCATGAATTAATTCCGTTTCCACCTCTAGCTCAAACGCACTTCAATCGCGAGTTTTGCTACCAGCCGGTTCGACCGCGAATGGCCGCTTTGTGGACTGGTCGACTGGCCGAAGTGGGTCGCCTTATGCCCTTTGTATGGGAGGCCGTGCCTGCGGCGATCACCGCGCTTGGTCGTCGGGCGCTAGCCGGCCAAGCCTGGTCGTGCGAGGAAATCGCTCACGTAGTGCCTGGTTGCCCGGCCCAGGATGGCGAAACCGCGAGCGGGGAATTTCGGCGATCGCCGCGATCTCGATTAGCAGTTCAGGCCGGTATAGACGTTGGACCTGGACGGTCGTCGTGACAGGATACGGCGCACCAAAAAACTCTTGGCGAATGTCGCCGGTGGCCATAAAGGCCTCAATGTCCGTTGCATAGTGAACCATCGAAACCACATCCGCCATCTGTCCACCAATCGACGCTAGGACGCTGCGAATATTCTCCAGAACCTGCCTTACCTGCGCGCGGATGTCCCCTTGCCCGACGATTTGTCCATGTCGATCGAGCGACACTTGGCCCTTCAGGTGAGCGATACGGCCATCGCCTTGAATGACCGCCATAGAGAAGGTGCCGAACGGCGCCCAAACTTCCATCGGGTTCACTGCATCTACCATTGCCAAACTCCTACGATGGGGTGTTGCAAGGCATCATACATGGCCATCGAATGGCCGTTATCAGGCCGGGCGAAGGTCCGTTGCGGGTCGGGAGTACGCACTGCAGACTGGCCGCTTCTGGGCCGCTGAATTCCAGTGACCGATTTCGACCGATGAGTTCGAAGACCGGACTGACGCAGCGCGGCCAGTTTCGGTCGTTCATCCACAGAGTGGAGCGGACGTTTGAACGTCTGCGTCAACCCAGACAGCGGTCATTCGTTGGGGCGTGACTGCAGGCAGGTCATCAGCCTGGTCTGAAAGCCGGACAAGGAAGTGGGCGTCTGTGAGCGTCCGCTATCAACTGTGAGTATCGTCGGACCGAGGTCGTCCAGATGGCCGCGTACTGCCTGGCCGCAACCGTCCACAGTCAGGTGCAACGCTCGTCCATACTTGATCGCCCACAGGCAAGTTGGGATCGAACGCCGCGATTCTCACGACGCCTCGCGCACCCTCGCCAGCAATCTTGGCCATGGACACAGAAAGAAGCAACGGCGCGACGGGAAGGCTGGCAAAGACATAAGCAATCTCAATCCGGAACTCCGAGATACACGGATCTGGATGAACATCTATCTGGAAAATTCGTCTTTAAGCGCCGCGTATATTCTGCGATATCGCGCGAGCCGGTCCCGGGTCACGGTCCGGTGCCCTGCGTCGGGTTCGCATACCTCGATCGTTGCCGGAGACGTACACACCTGCTTGACGTTCTCCTTCGTGACGGCCAACCGCGCAAGCCGTGCAGCGCCTAAAGCGGCGCCGACATCTCCGCCATGATGGCGGCGCATTGCAACGCCAGTGGCTGTTGCACAAAGCTTCGCCCAGAAACGGCTACGCGAGCCGCCTCCAATGAAAGACGCCGTGCCCAGCGCCGTCCCGGCACCTTGTAGCGCTGCGTAACCGTCGGCCATCGCGAAAGCCACGCCTTCCATCACGCTGTACGCAAGGTCGGCCTCACCGTGAGCGCCGGTTAGCCCCCAGAACACACCCTTTGCATTCGCGTCATTGTGAGGCGTACGCTCACCGCTCAGGTACGGCAGGAACAGCGGTGCGCCCCGCGCGTCGGCCTTCTCGGCCAAGCCGGCAAGCTCGGCGACGTCCTTCTTAAGCACGTCGGACAGCCACGCGAGACTTGAAGCCGCCGACAGGATGACGCTCATCTGATGCCAGCGGTCCGGCAAGCAATGGCAGAACGCGTGCACCGCCTGCGCGGGATTCGGCGCAAACCGGTCAGTTCCGGCAAACAGCACGCCAGACGTGCCCAATGACAGGAACGCGCTACCGGCGTCGGCGACGCCCATGCCGATCGCGCTGGCTGCGTTATCACCCGCACCGCCGCAAAGGAGCACTGGGCTAGCAATGCCCCATTCGCGCCGCAATGTATCGTTTAACTGTGCCGCAGCCTCGCTGCCTTCTACCAGCCTGGGCATGTGATCACGCGAAAGGCCGGTCGCGGAGAGCATCCTGTCCGACCAGTCACGCTTCGCGACGTCGAGCCACAGTGTGCCCGACGCATCGGACATCTCGGAGACGAACTCGCCAGTTAAGCGCCACGCCACGTAGTCCTTCGGCAACAGGATCTTGTGCGCTGCGCGGAACACGGCCGGTTCGTATTTAGACAGCCAGAGCAGTTTCGGCGCGGTGAAACCCGGCATCGCAAGGTTGCCGGTAATCGAGCGCGACTCTGGAACCAGCGCTTCGAGCTCCACACATTCGGCAAACGCCCGGGTGTCGTTCCACAGGATCGCCGGGCGTAACACCTGACCGACGCGATCAAGCAGGGTCGCGCCATGCATCTGTCCAGATAACCCAATTCCGCGTAGCGCCGAAAAGCCAGCGGGATTGGACGCCCGCACCTGCGCGATTGCATCAAGCGTGGCGTGCCACCACGCCTGCGGGCTCTGTTCGGACCAGTGGGGGTGAATATTCTCGACTTCAAGTCGTGCACTGCCGGTGGCGATCGTGTGCGATTCGTCGTCTGTGAGTAGCGCTTTTACCTCGGAGGTCCCAAGGTCGATTCCAAGGAAAGTCAAGAGTGTCGTCCTGGTTCTTGCGGCCGGCTCGTCTTGCCGAAGCAAAACGTCAAGCCGCGATCATGTGTTCGTTAAGCTGATGCAGCGCGCGAAACTTCGATGGCGGCATCGCCTTCGTTGAAAGGAATTGACGATTGAAGTTCGACAGATTGTTAAAGCCAACGCGATAGCAGATCTCCGTCACGCTAAGCGTCGAACACATCAGCAGTTCACACGCTTCGTTGATCCGGAGCCGGTTCTGGTACTGCACAAACGTACACCCTGTATGTCGTCGGAAAAAGCGTGTGAACGTGCTCACGCTCATGCCGGCAAGCTCAGCGACATCAGCTTCGCGCAATGTGCCCGGGAGGTTCTGCTGAATGTACGAGAGCACCTGATTGATCGTGGACTGCATGTAGCGATGTGCGTTGACATCGTATGCGGGTCCCGCCAGCAAGGTGCGCTCGGTGCACGACGACAACCTGTCGAAGATCGACATCAACAATTCGACGCGGCGACAACCGTGTGAAACAGCAAGCTCCAGCATCATTGGCGCAATGGCCAGGCCCACTGCATCCGGAAACTGTATCCCGCGCGCTGCATCGTCGACCAGGCCGACGATCGAGTGCAATTCGGTGAACGCGGCCACCATGCGTTCGACCGCGTCACGCGAAAACTGGAGAACCACGTCGCGTGACGGCACGGTTTCGCGCTCGCCGACTTCGCTGATCCAGTTGTGCGGTAAATTCGGCCCGGTGATCACCAAGTTACCTGGCGCGAAGTCACCGATGAAATCGCCGACAAAAAACTTGCCGGTCGACGCCCGGATGACGTGAATCTCATACTCCGGATGAAAGTGCCATTTCGCTACCGTATGCGGATAGTCGTGCGCCCAGGCACGAAACGACTCGTCCCGTCGCGTGTGCACCAACTCCAGGTCCGGATTCATACCGCTTCTCCTCCTCGGCCGTCTCGACGCCGCGACTTCTTTTGTTAATGCTAAGCCGCTCCCTGTACACCCAATTCTTGATGTGGCGGACCGGCGAGCGTTGTTCTGATGCTCTGAGGAACAGGCAATGAGACGTTTTGCTCCGTCTGGGCATCGAAAACGTGCAGGTCGGCTACTTTGAACTGAAACGTTACCACGCTATCCAGTTCGGGTAGGTCACCCGCTGGCACCAGCGCGGCCAGGCGTTCGCCGGCGAATTCGAACGTGACAAGCGCCTCCGCGCCCAGCAGTTCGATCAGCTCCACCTTGCCGCGAAGCCTTAGCGAGCCGAACTCATCGTCTGCGGACGCCACCTTCAGATAGTTCGGCCGGATCGCCAGTTTCACCGCCTGGCGGTGCTGCAGCCCTGCGAAACGCGGCCCGACAAGAGCCCAGCGCTGGCCCTGCACCTGGACGAAGCACGTTTCACCTGTTCGCTCGGCCGTCCCGGATATGAGATTCGTGGCGGGTGTGCCGATGAACCCTGCGGCGAACAGCGTATCCGGGAAATGGTACAGATCAGATGGCGTGCCGGCCTGCTCAATCCGCCCGCCCCGCATCAGGATCACACGGTCGGCGAGCGTCATGGCCTCGAGCTGGTCGTGCGTCACATACACCGTCGTGGTCTTCAGGCGCTTGTGTAGCCGCTTGATGTCGCCTCGTAATTGGGCTCGCAGTTTCGCGTCGAGGTTGGACAGCGGCTCATCGAAGAGGAATACCTCGGGTGTCTTGATCATTGCCCGAGCGATCGCAGCGCGCTGCTGCTGGCCGCCCGACATTGCTCGCGGTTTGCGATCGAGCAACCCGTCGAGGTTCAGCATCGCAGCGACTTCTCGCACGCGACGGTCGATTTCTGCAGCCCGCACCTTCAGCCGGCGCAAGCCAAACGCGACGTTGTCATACACAGTCATGTGCGGATACAGGGCGTAGTTCTGGAACACCATCGCGACGTTACGCTCGCGCGCCGGCAAGTCGTTCACGACGGTGTCACCGATCGCAAGGTCCCCGCCCGTGATACCTTCGAGACCCGCAATCATGCGAAGCATCGTGGATTTGCCACATCCGGATGGCCCGAGCAACACGACGAACTCACCGTCGTCGATTTCCATATCGAGTGGATGCAGCACCGGCGGCCCGCCGTCGTAACGCTTCGTGAGGCCTCTGCAGACGATTTTGGCCATGGCTCAGTCCATCTCGATCTGGATCTTGACATCATTCGGGCGCCCTGCTGCCGCCTCTTCGAACGCCCTGAGGCCGTCGGCGAACGCGAACTTGCGCGAGATGAACGGCTTCACATCAATCATTCCTGAGCTGATCAGCGCCAGCGCGCGCGGGAACACATTCGCGTAGCGGAACACCGATTCGAGGCGCGCTTCCTTCGCCTGCATGGCAACGACGTCGAGCGGCACGCGGTCGACCGGCATCCCAACAAGGACCGCACAGCCACCCGGGCAAAGGAGATCAAACAGGTCATCGTAGACCATCGCGTTGCCACTCGCTTCGAACACGACGTCGGCACCCCAGCCCGCGGTGACTTCCCGAACAACATCGGCCAACCGTTGCTCCTGCACATTAACTGTCGTAACTGCGGGATTGTCGGCGAAGAGAGCCAGTTTTTCCTTGATCACATCTGCCAGAATGACGCGCGACGTGCCGCCTGCCAGTGCGGCCAGGGCCGTCATCGCGCCGATCGTCCCCGCGCCGATGACGACCGCGACATCTCCGGGTTTCATCGCAGCCTTCTTGGCGGCCTGTAGCCCGATCGACAGTGGCTCGACGATCGCGCCCTCCGCGAAGGACACATTGTCGGGAAGCCGGAAGGTGAATGCCGCCGGATGCACGACATAAGGCGTCAGGCAACCGTGGATGGGCGGCGTTGCCCAGAAGCGCACCGCAGGGTCCAGGTTGTACAGGCCGCGCATCGTCGCCGGCGAGTCGAATTGCGGAATGCCCGGCTCCATGCAAACGCGGTCGCCCATACGCAGATGCGTGACCTCGCTGCCAGTTTCGATCACCGTTCCGGACGCTTCGTGACCAAGCACCATCGGTGCTTCGACCTTGAACGGTCCGATGCGTCCGTGCGTGTAGTAATGGACGTCACTACCGCAAACGCCAACCGTATGAATCTTGATCTTGACGTCGCGAGGACCGACTTCGAGCGGCAGGTCGATATCGCGCAGCGCGAGTTGGCGCGCTTCTTCGAGTACGAGGGCTTTCAAAACTATCTCCTTACTTGCCTTTGAGCATTGAATTCAACAGCCGGCTCAGGACGCCGACGAAAATGATCGGAGGAAGCGCGAGCAGGACGGTGGAAGCATTGATCACGCCCCACGGCACCTCCTGCCCGAGCGAAGTGAACGCGGAGGCAACGACCGGCAGCGTCGCGCTTCTCGACGACGTCAAGGCGAGTGCGATCATCAGTTCATTCCAGACCAGTACGAAGCTGAACACGATGCCACCCATCAGCGTGGTTGCGCTGATCGGCAATGCAATGCGCCAGAACACCCCGTACGGGCCGTAACCGTCCAAGGTGGCGGCTTCTTCGACCTCACGCGGCAAGCGCTGAAATACCGGAATGGACAACCATGTGATGGTCGACAGCGTGACCAGCAGATAGGTCACCACCATCGACAGCTTCGTGTCATACAGCCCAACATCGACCCAGATCGCGATCAACGGGACGGCGATTGCGACCGGCGGCAGAAACCGCAGCGACAACAGAAAGAACTGAATGTCGCGCTTGCCCGGCAGGTGATAGCGTGCGATGACATAGGCCGCAGGTACGCCGAGTAGCGCGCCCAACACGACAGCAGAACCGACGATAGAAAGGCTGTTGGCGAGTCCGATGAGTACCTCGGGGCTCGATACAACCTGCCGGTAGTTGTCGAGTGTCGGCGAAAAAAAGAAGCGCGGCGTCGGCGTAACGATGTCGAGCAGGTTTTTCAACGAATTGAGAAACGCCCAGAAGATCGGAAACACGGCCACTATGGCGAGCACCGCGCCGAGCGACCAACTGGTGCTTCGCGAAATCAGTCTTCCCATTTGTTCACCCGCTTCCAGATGAAGGTGAAAATCAGCGTGGTCGCGACCATCATCAGCACGGCCATACTCGAGGCATACGAGACCTTTCCGGACAACCCGATGCCTTGCGAATACGCGTACATGTCGAGGGTTTCAGTCGTGATCCCGGGGCCGCCCTTGGTCATCACGTAGACCAGATCGAACGAGCGCAGCGACTCGACCATCTTGATGAACACCAGACTCATGATCGGCACCTTTAGCATCGGCAATGCGATATACGCGTAGACCTGCCAGGTGCGCGCATAGTCGAGGCGGGCGGCTTCGAGCGGCTCGGGCGGCAGCGTTTCAAGCAGTTTCAATATGACGACCCCGAAGAACAATCCCCACTGCCAGATATCGACGACTGCCACCGCGTACAGCGCGAGATGCGGATCGGAAAGAAAAGCCGTGTTCTCAACTCCCAGCAGACCAAGAAACCAGCTGAGAATGCCGGTGAGAGGCGAATACATGAACTTCCAGATGAAGGCCGCCGAGACTCGCGGTAGAAGCACTGGCACGATTAGCAACAGCGAAATGACGCTGCGCATCCGGCCATGCATCTGCTCGAACAGATAGATCGCAACCAGAACGCCGACCACGACCGCGCCGACCACCGTGGTGATTTCCCAGATCGCCGATACTTCGATGGAATTGAGGAACCGTCTGTCCGAGAACAGCCGGGCGAAATTGCGCAGCCAGACGTACTCGCTGTCCGGATAGCGCAGCACGCGATTTCTCAATGCGAGGTTGATTGCCGCGACAGTGGGAACTAGACCGAGGACCGCCATCAAGGCAAGAGGCGGGCCAAGAAATACGAACGGAAGGCTGGTTTTACCCCGATTGAACATTGACTTCTCCAACAACGTAGAGTCCGCGAATTCAGTGTTCCTGTGAGACCACGACTGGATCGGCGGTGCCCCTCGCAGTACAACGCGTGCTGCAAGGGGCGTGCGCGTTACTTCTTCGCGCCGTGTTCCATCGCGTCCTGAGCGTACTGAACGGCGTCGTTCAGCGTTGCCTGAACATCCGGCTGCGTACCCGTGAACACCTCCTCCAGCGCGATACCGAGGTTGTCGCCGATATCCGGCCACTGCGGGCTTGACCAGATCGTGACCTTTGTCACCGGGTTGGTATCGTTCAGGCCAGCGAGAATCTGCGGCTTGACGTGCTTCTGGAAGTAATCGCTCTTGATCGTGCTCGAGCGGTTGTAGTCGCTAAAGACGTTGTCGCGAAGGCGGGCCTGCTCCTGATCCTTGCCCGTCGCCCAGGCAATGAACTTCCCTGCCGCCTGACGCGTGCATTCGTCCTTGGCGCCGACAGAAGAAATCGCCAGGCCATGACCATAGGCAGCCGACGGCAACGGTGCCGGCGGCCTGACGTATCCCACCTTGTCCGCCACGCTAGACTTGGTCGGATCTTCCATCCAGTCGGCGAACGGCGTCGATTCGATCATGAACGCGACCTTGCCGGAACGGAACGCTTCGAGCGCGTTGCTCCAGTCGTACGTCGCCGAACCCGGGGGCGCGTATTTGAAGAGATCCCGATACAGTTGCGTCGCCTTCACCGCGCCCGGCGAATTGAAGGATGGAGCTTGGCTCTTGTCGGTCCAGGTACCGCCCTCGGCGAGCATGAACGGCGCCCAGCGCCACACGTTCATGCCCGACCCGCGTTGCCCGCGTGCAACCCAACCGTACATGTTAGGCGGCGCATTGAGCTTCTTGATGTCCGCAACGAGCTCGTCGAGCGTTTTCGGCACTGGGAGATGCGCTTTCTCGAGAAGGTCACGACGGTAGAACAGGAAATCGCCTCCGCCGATCAGCGGAGCGAAATACGCGACGCCCTTATAGCTTGCCACCGCGCGCCGGCCCGGCAGGAAGTCGTCGTAGTCGGCGTCTTTCGGGTAGTACTTCAGCAGCGGTACGACCCAGCCCGCTGATGCAAACTCGGCGACGTTCGCCTCATCAACGTAATAGATCTGATAGGAACCTGCGCCCGTCGACGCGTCGAGTCGTGATTTCGAACGACGGTCGTTTTCACCAAAGTAGTTGATTTCAATCTTGGTGCCGCTGCGCTTTTCATAGTCGGGCAGCGACTTCTCCATGACTGTCAGGCCGAGGCTCTTCTGGGCAAGCACCTTGAGCACGGGAACGTTGCAGGTCTGTGCCGTCGCTAGCATGGGAAGGCTTGCGCCTAGGAACGCGCAAGCTGTCAACAATTGAATTGGTTTCACTCTCGTCTCCGCTTTTGGAATGTTCTTTGGCAACGCCATACGGGCGCTGCGATTGAGAGCAGAGCAGGCGTACGGTGAGGAGAACTGTAGTGGTCGCGGCCAATGGCCAGCCACTGCAAAAGGCGGAAGCCGCTGATACTTTTTGCTCGCGCTTTGGGTGCGGCGCACAAAATGTGTCAGTGACCGAAGCGGTCCCGTAAGTGTCCACGCCGTGGAGGACGCCAGTCAGCAGGTCGCTTCGATCGCTGTTTCGTCTCGAAAGTACAGGTGACGAGTGCTGGACAGGTCTGTTCCGGCGTACATCGAACGAGTTGTGGTCGGAGTTGCTATGAAAGCGGTCATTCACGGATAGTCGTTTTCGACGGACTTGCGTGCCCGCAATGGAAGAGGACCTGCTACGCAATTCGAAGGAGTGAATGACCGCTGTACACCCGGAAGCTGCCGGTTATGCAGCGCATGATCCACCGTCCGTTGAGGGTCGATCTCAGCCAGTCCTGAATGTCAGAGCAAGTCGAAATGGAGATTCAGTTCAGACTCGCTGGTCCATCGATCGATCGCCCGGCATACCGTCCTTCAACGCTTGCTCGGCCACTCCGGTCTGGAGGTGATCTGCCAAGTAGTCATTTGGGCGCTGCACTTGCTCATCATCCAGAAGGGCATTGAGACGGTGCGCAAATTCCAGGACTGCGCCGGTCCGACGGCTTCTCGTTCGGCACGGCATTCCCATGAGCGGTGCTCGACAAAACCAAGGAGGCCGGCGTCGACGGCGAGCGGGTCCCGTTCTGGGCGCTGATGGCCGTTGGCTTGACCTGGATCGCCTACTATGGCGATCGGCGGCGTTCTATACCTGACTACGGTGACGCTGCGGCCGCGTAACCCGACCTCGCCGGGTCGCGCTAGAGGGTTTTCCTTCGCCTCAGGCACGGCAATAATGCCGATGGTTGGCCCTCGGCGGACATGCTAGGATTTCTTTCGAACAACTCCGGAAACTGCTATGCCGTTCATCTGCGAAAACGTTGAATGTCGCGCCGTGCTGGCTCGCGGGCAGGTCAGATCCAATCACGAGGACGAGGGGTGGTGCTTCTACTGCCCGGACTGCAAAGTCAGGAACGAGTTGAAAGATATCGGCGTACCTGGCGGTCCTGTCGAGTTGGTTCAGCCAGAAAGATCCGACCTTCCGCACAAGGTAATAGCGACTGCTCGACCATTGGAGGACGGCAGGTACGCTGCGCAATTGCGCGTTCAGAGGGCACTCGGTATGAAAGGAACGTACGCGGTCGAAGAGCACTGGGATCAGCTCGGTGTATTCCTCGACGCACAAGAGGCCTTAGCGCATGCGAAGTCTTTCGCAACAGACCTGCTGGAGCGACAGGCCTAGTCGCGAGTGGCGCGCTGGATTGCGCCATACCTATCAATGCGCGGATCTTTGCGGCAGTCCCACGACCGTAGATCCGCGCGACAGCCTGGTGCTGTACGGCGTGCATGCCGTGCAGAAAGCGATTCAGCTTTCGGTGCGCTCAAGAATCGGTATAAGCGGATACCGCACCACTCCGAATACTCCACCAAATAAGATGTGACTGGCTTGAATTCAACCGGCCTTAACTCACGATGCACCACTGGCAGCGAGCTTGACAAATAGTCTGGCTGCTTCGTTGCCATGAGACAAAGCGCGCAGTGCAAGGGAGAGCGCTAGCTGTGCGTCGTGGGAGACCGCGCTACGATCCTGATCGAAGAGCTTGACGGCGTGGCGCATATGCTGCGCCGCTTGCGTGTGAAGCTCCACGGCCGCCGCATGATGTTTTGCCACGTCCGCGGCACTTGCGCCTGAGCCGGTCGATGGAGGCGTTATTGATGGCGTATTGGCGCTGTGCGCGCCAGCGTCGTGTGCCTGATCGATCGCATGCAACGTGTGGCCATGGGCCATCATCGCCTGATGTGCGGCGTGGGCAAAGTCTTGACCGTCCTCGAAATGCCGCGACGCCTCGCGGTGATGTCGCGCGGCCTGCTCGTGGTGTGACGCCGCGGCTTCGAGATGACCTTTCTTGCTGTGCTTCGTGTTCATGCCGGCTCCTGTGCAACTTCAGGACTGACTCGGATGGCGACCGATTCGAAGAGACAGTGGCGGGTCGCAACAAGATCCTAATCTACACGCCCTTGCGCCTTCTGTGGCATTTGCGTCTCGCGGAGAATCGTCGCGCTGTGGCGATCACCGCGCGGTCAGCATCCGGAGGATTTTCTGCACGATGCGCTCATGCTGCTCCAGCGCCTCATCGAGCGTACGCGCTCCGTAGCTCCTGTTGTCTCGCGCTTCCATTCCGGCGATGCGCGTCACGAACAGCGAAACCTCCCCGGTTTTCGGTTCGGACACACCTCGGAAGCGGGTCGTGACCGTCACGCCGGATTCGTCCAGCAGCGTGCGGCGGAAGATCAGTTCGTTCTCAGTCATCCAGCGCGACCACTCGCCGCGGTCGAACACCTCGACAGGCCTGCTCTTCGCATCGAGGACATAGATGCGTTTCCAGCTCGACGGGACGGAGCGTGCTTTCATATTTCAATGCGAAGGCGTGAGCAGGAAGCCGATCGCCTCCCGCCACCAGGTTTCGTCGCCGACGAGCCCCGGCTGGAAATACGTCGGCTTCGATGTTTTCGACCTGAAGGTTGGCGCCACGGTTACACAGGAGACGGGCGATCGCGAAGTCGTGGTCGTGCTCGTCAGGGGGCACGCAACAGTCGGTTGCGAAGGGCTCGCGAGCCGCGCGATCGGCGCTCGGATGTCGCCGTTCGATGGCGCGCCGTGGTCCATGTACGTGCCACCGCATACGCGCTACACGATCGTGGCCGCGGACGACGTCGAACTCGGCGTCTGCTCCGCGCCCGCGAAGGGCGGTCTGCCGCCGCGCTTCATTGCACCTGACGAGGTAAGGCAGGAAACCCGTGGCGCTGGCGCCAATCTGCGTCACGTGCGCCACATCCTTCCGGAAACCGAGCAGGGAGAGCTTGCTGGTGGTGGAATCGGTGACGCCCGCAGGTAACTGGTCCAGTTACCCGCCGCATCGGCACGATACCGACGATGGCGAGCAGCAGACCTATCTCGAGGAAACCTATTACCACCGGGTCTCGCCGCCGCAGGGCTTCGCAGTTCAGCGCGTCTATACCGACGACCGCAGTCTTGACGAAACGCTCGCGGCTTACGACAAGCATGTCGTGCTGGTGCCGCGCGGCTATCACCCGGTTGCCGCCGCGCACGGCTACGACCTCTACTACCTGAACGTGATGGCCGGTCCGCGCCGCACCTGGCACGTGCATAACGAGCCGGCTCATGAATGGCTACTACAACCCGGCGCAAGGGTCGCGGTGGACGGCGCGCGCTGAGTCCCGTTGCGGTAAGTCAGTCGCTGTCGGCGTCGGGGCCTTGGGAGTCGAATCCGGCGGCCTCGCGCAGCGCTTGCAGCATCGCCCGCGCGCCCGGCGAGAGCCTGTCGCCGCGCCGTGTGACGATGCCCGCCGGTCCGAGCTTCAGATCGAGTTCGAACGGTAGCGGTTCGAGCGCACCGGCAATGCAATAAGGCCGCACCGGCTCGCGCGCAAGCGGCGCGATCATATCGCTCATCTGCAGCAGACTCGTGATGACAGGCAGCGACGAGCTCTCGACCACATCCGTCGGCAACGCGAGCTTCCGTTCGAGAAACAGTTGCGTGAACTGATTGCGCATGACGTTGCCTTTTGGCGGCAAGATCCACGTTTGCGGCGCCAGTTCGTCCCAGCTCAGAGCCTTGCGCTTGATGAGCGGATGGCCAACGCGTGCGAACAGCGCGTGCTGTGCTTCTGCGAGCGGCGCATAGTGCAGCTCCGCAAGGTCGTCCGGATTGCGGATTCGCGCGACGATCATATCCAGCTTGCCTTCCTGCAGACGCTGCACCAGCACCTCGCTGAACTCCATCTCGATGTTGACGCGAATCTGCGGGAAGCGCTTCTTGAGCAGCGCCACCGCTTGTGGCACGAGGTTGGTGGCCGCCGTGACCTCGGTGCCGATCATCGCCTGCCCGGTCAGGCCGGCTTTGAGCGCGGACACTTCGTCGTACGCGTGCCGCAACTCCGCCAGCACACTGCGTGCATGGCGGATCAGCACCTCGCCGTACCAGGTGGGCTCGACACCGCGCGGATGCCGTTCGAACAATTGCACACCCATCGTCTCTTCCAGTTCCCGCAGTAACTTGGTCGCCCCGGGCTGCGTCATGTGCGCGGCGTTCGCCGCGCGCAATACCGAGCGATGGGTATCGAGCTGAACGATCAGGGCCAATTGACGTGTCTTGAGACGCGTGGGGTCGAAGCGGCTCGTCGCGATGGCCCCTGCGCCGGTGTCCGAATGAATGGCTGCGGTCACGATATTATCTCCACGTATTCCTTCTCGATATAGATTATGAGTTATTTTTCATTATAAAAGCATATCGATCGATTCTACTATGGAGAGGACGGCCTGCATTCCAAGGCGGGCGAATTCCCTTCAGGGGCATCGAGGCGGGCTGCATCCTGCAGCCACACAGGAGACGAAGAAGTAATGAACACTCGTACCACAGACATCCCGCCGGAAGGCATCACCACCGACGAGTTCCTCGGCCGCGTCGCCAAGGTCCGCAGCGCACTCGACAAGGCAGGGCTGGTCGGCCTGCTTGCCTTCGGCGATTGCTGGCGTGGCGCGAACATCGGCTACTTTACCGAATTCCGTCCGCTCGACGGCGTATCGGACATCGCCAACGCGATTCTGCTGCTGCCCGTGGACGGCGACCCCGTGCTGTTCGTGTCGGATCAATGCTTCGACTACGCGACGAGCGTGACCGCCTTCGAAGTGCGCAGCCTGCGTGAAGTCACGCAACAGGTGCAGGCATTTTCGGCGCGGCATCGCAGCGGCACGGTCGGCCTCGCCGGCGCCGCCTATATCCCTGCGGATCTGTTGAAGCGCCTGAACGCCGGTCTCAACGAATTGAAGCTCGAACCGACGATGGTGCTAGCCGAAATCAAGGCGATCAAGAGCGACGCCGAAGTCGCACTGATGCGCAAAGCCGCCGCCTTGACCGATTCGGCGATGGCCGCGATTCGCGATGCGCTCGTCGACCGCCGTCCCTACACCGAGCGTGAACTCGCTCTAATCGCTGACCGCGCGATGCTCGCGGGAGGAGCAGACCGGACCGCGTTCGATTCGATGGTGCAATCCGGTCCACGCTCGGCGTATAACCTGGCGCGTCCCACCGACCGCATCCTGCAACCGGGCGACCTGATCATGACCGACATCGGTGCGCGTTATCGTGGGTACGTGGCCGATGGCGGACGCGGTTTCACCTACGGTCCGGCGAATCCCGAGAAGATGGCGATCGTCGCGGCAGCGGCGCGCGCGGTCGAAGCGGGGCTTGCCGCCGCGCGTCCCGGCATGGCGGCCATGGAACTGAATGCGGTGATCCAGCAGGCGCTGGTGAAATCGAACTACGAGCAATACTCGAGCGAAGCGCGCGGCCATGGCACCGGTCACGGCACCGGCATGGACCCGGAAGAAGAAGCGCCGTGGATCGGGCCGGGCAACAGGACCGTGCTGCAGGAAAACATGGTCTTTACCCTGAAGGCGACCATCACGGTGCCGAACGTCGGCGGTTTGCGCACGGAACGTATCGTGCGGTTGACCTCGGGCGGCGTCGAAACGCTCGACCAGTTCCCGATGGAACTGCACTGGTGAGCACAGTGAATTTATCGTAACGTGCCGGCGGACCCGCGCCGCCGACACGCAGCAGCTTGAAAACATAGATTCCCAGAGAAGGGAGGAGACATGAACACATCGCCCGTTTCATCCGGCAACGCGCCGGTTATCAGCCGTTCGGCCGTCAACCGTGTGCTGGTCGCTTCGGTGGTCGGGACCGCCATCGAGTGGTACGACTTTTTTCTCTATGCCACCGCTGCGGCACTGGTGTTCGCCAAGCTGTTCTTCCCCTCGTTCGATCCGGTGGTCGGCACCATTGCGGCGTTCGGGAGTTTTGCGGTCGGCTATCTCGCACGGCCTTTCGGTGCGGTGTTTTTCGGGCACTTTGGCGACCGCATCGGACGCAAGACGACGCTCGTCGCGACGCTGACGATCATGGGCGTCGGCACCTTCGTGATCGGGCTGCTGCCGACTTACGCCTCGATCGGCGTCTGGGCGCCGATCCTGCTGGTGGCGATGCGCTTTCTGCAAGGACTTGGCGTCGGCGGCGAATGGGGCGGCGCGGTGCTGATGGTGGTAGAAACGGCGCCGGCCAGCAAGCGTGGCTTCTTCGGCGCGTTCCCGCAATTGGGCGTGCCGCTCGGGCTGATGCTCTCGACCGCGGTGTTCAAAGCCGTGTCGAGTCTGCCGTCGGACGCGTTCTATACCTGGGGATGGCGCCTGCCGTTCCTGCTGAGCGTCGCGCTGATCGCGATCGGCCTGTTTATCCGGCTGCGCGTCATGGAATCGCCGGTATTCGAACAGATCAAGGCGAGCAAGCGAGTCGTCAAGGCGCCGCTGATCGAATTGCTGCGCCGGCATCCGAAAGACCTCGTGCTGACGATCGGCACGCGCTTCGCGGTCGATATCACCTTCAACGTGATCAACGTGTTCGTGCTGGTCTATGGCACGACGCGGCTCGGCCTGCCGCGCGGACTCCTGCTGAACGCCATCATTCTCGGCTGCGCCTTCGCGCTGATCACGCTGCCATTGTTCGGCAAACTGTCGGATCTGATCGGACGCCGGACCGTCTTCATGTTCGGGGCGGTGTTCGTGGCGATCTACGGATTCGCGTTCTTTCCGTTGCTCGAGACACGCAATCCGACCTTGATTCTCGTGGCGTACGTCTGCGGTATCGCGTTAAGCCAGGCGTCCGTGTACGGCGTGCAATCGACGTGGTTTGCGGAGCTGTTCGGTACGCGGGTGCGCTATACGGGTGCGTCGCTGCCGTATCAGATCGCCGGCATCATCACGTCAGGGCCGACGCCATTGATCGCCACTTATCTGTTCGCCACGTATGGCCAGACGCTGCCCATTTCGATCTATATCGCGGCGACGGGGTTGCTGAGCCTGGTGTGCGCGTTTTTCCTCGCCGAGACTTTCAGGCGGGATCTGTCCGCGGAGCCGGAAGATGAAGCGGCCACCGCGCTGTGTGCGCATGCGTGCGCGCATTCGCCGCGTCCTTTGTCGCGCTGAGCGCTGGTGTTCTCCATCGCATTGCTCCGTCGTTACGATGGCTACACCTTCGCACCGCGCGTACGTGCGTTCAAGACGGGATGCGCTGACGGATACGAACTGTACGACGATGGCTCGGATGACCGCAATGAGACCAGGCGGATCAGCTGCAACCCGGGCTGATAAAGGGTTGGCGGGCTAACCGTATCAAACGGTTTTGTCGCGTTAAGACGGGAGAGGTAGTATTCGAGCCTGACAAATATGCTTTGGCTGGCCGATGAAGAAGACCCAAACACCGCGAAAGACGCTTGCTGCGGGCATCACCCGAGTGCTAAAGCGCCTTCACTATCCGCTCGATGTGATGTTGCTATGCGTGCGGTGGTACGTCGCCTACTCACTGAGTTTGCGTAATCTCGAAGAAATGATGGCCGAGCGCGGTATTGAGGTTGATCATTCCACGGTGCATCGTTGGGTGATCAAGTTGGTGCCGCTGTTCGAGAAGACGCTCCGTAAGCACAAGCAGCCGGTAGGCAAGAGCTGGCGGATGGACGAAACATATATCAAAGTCAAAGGCCAGTGGCAGTACCTCTACCGGGCGGTGGACAAGGCGGGCCAAACCATCGATTTCCTGTTCAGAGCCAAGCGCGACAAGGTGGCAGCGCGGCGCTTCTTTGAAAAGTCGATCGCTCAGAACGGTGTACCCGAGACGGTAACCATCGATAAAAGCGGCTCTAATCTGGCTGCGTTGCACGCGGTGAACGCCGAGCGAGAGACGCCCATTACGATTCGTCAAGTCAAGTACCTGAATAACGTGGTCGAGCAGGACCATCGGGCCATCAAACGCATCACCCGACCGATGCTGGGCTGTCGAGTTCAATGCCGTGCTCATCGACTGCACGCTACAGCAGCCAGGGCTCGCCGCGCAGCGTCACGAACATTTCGTCGAGATGCCATGTGCTGCGCGGTTTGCGACGGGCAGTCCTGACCTGATGCGCAAAACTGGCGCCGAACTTGTCCGTCCACCGCCGGATCGATTCATGGCTGACAACCACGCCGCGCTCGAACAGTAGCTCCTCGATGTCGCGAAGGCTGAGTTGAAAGCGGAAATACCACCGAACCGCGTGGCTGATGACTGACGCCGGGAATCGATGGCCATGGTAGATGCTATGGGAGGGCTGCGGAAGTAGGCCCGCTGGAGTAAAAACGGGATTCATACTCGTTTTCTCCAAAGGAGCACGCAAAATGGATGCGCCTGACACAGCCCTTCGAGGGCAGAATACGACGGTAGTTGGCCGGCTGTACATGGCTTTTGAACTGGGCGATAAGAGCTGGAAGCTCTCACTGGGTGATGGCCACCGCGCGCCGAGCCGGTGTACGGTCGCCGCAGGTGATACCTCGGCGGTCCTCACCGCCATCGCGAACGCCAGGGTGCGTTGCCACCTCAGCGCCGGCGCACCCGTCTACAGCTGTTATGAGGCTGGCCGTGACGGCTTCTGGCTGCACCGCTGGCTGGCTCAGCAGGGTATTGCCAATCTCGTGGTGGATTCGGCCAGTATCGAGGTGAACCGGCGCTCCCGTCGCGCGAAGACGGACCGCCTTGACAGCGACAAGCTCCTCTCGATGCTTATGCGTTATTACGCGGGCGAGCACCGGCTATGGGCCGTCGCGCGCATCCCGACGCCTGAGCAGGAAGACGACCGGCGCCTGCACCGGGAACTGGAGCGCCTGCGGCAGGAGCGTACCGCACACACCAACCGGATCCGCTCCTTGCTCGTGCTGCACAACCTTCGGGTCAGGTATGTCGGTGGCCGGATCTGGACTCACTGGTGGGCCCAGCAGCGCGAGCAACTGCCGCCCGGCCTGCGCGCCGAGATTGAACGCGAATGTGAGCGGCTCGCGCTTGTGCGCAAACAGATAAGCCTGCTGGAAGCACTGCAGGACCAGCAGGTGCGCAGCGGCTCGCACCCCGGCATGGCGTTGCTGGCACAGCTTGCGGGCATCGGCACAGGCAGCGCCTGGACCCTGATGAGGGAACTGTTTAGCTGGCGGCAGTTTCACAACCGTCGGGAAGTGGCCGGCTGCCTGGGCCTGACGCCCACGCCATATGCCAGCGGCACCAGTCAGGTCGAACTGGGTATCAGCAAGGCGGGCAACAAGCGATGCCGGTGGTTGATGGTCGAGCTCGCATGGAGCTGGTTACGCTTCCAGCCCAACAGCCAGCTTAGCCGCTGGTTCAACCAGCGGTTTGCCGGCACCGGCAAGCGACTGCGGCGCATCGGTATCGTGGCGCTCGCACGCCGTCTGGCGATTGCCCTGTGGCGCTATCTGGAACACGGTGAAATTCCCGACGGTGCGATACTCAAGCCACGTGATGTCAACATGGCGAACGCCTGAACGGCACAGGATGGCAGGCGGTGTTCAACGGTCAACGCGCCCGTAAATCGCTCGGGCTACCCATGCGGGTAGCCGTTTGGATTAGATGGGGCGCGTCGGTAACAGAGTGATCCAGCGCTTTGCGCATGCGGCATGAGGTGACCGGCCTGGTTGGCCGGCACGGATAGAAGATCGACCCGGCACTGGCCGGGTCCCCCAAGACACTCTGACCTGAATGACATGACATCGACATGTTAACTTGCAAAAGGGTATATGCCATCAGCCCAGCCTCTGTGCTCTCCGGTTATCTACTGGCCGGCCTGCGTCTGGTCGTAGCAGGCGACCCCGCAGGCCGGCCAGTAGATAACCGGCAGTCCCAGGAGATTTCCTTCACATAACAGAATTTTTCCATTCAGCAGGGCTTGACTTTCAATACCTCATAGAAGAAGAGCGATTTCGTCTTCTTCATCACGTCATCTTAGCTGACCAGCGCGCTAACGTGACAACGCCGTACGGATAGATGATATGAGGGGGGCGCCCCGTCGTTGCGGGAGCGGTTCCGTCAAAGCCGAGCTCATGAAGATCAAGCTCATCGACAAAGACGTCGATTACGCGCACTGGATTGTCCTCGGACACATAGTCCTCAAGATACTCGGGCAGCAAGACAGCTTGCTTACGGTCTTTGCCTTCAATGAATCGCTTCATGTGCCCGTTCGACCTGAATGCGTTACTTCAGTTTAGGCGATCAGCGTGCGTTTTCACACAAGCCGGGTCGACGGCTGCCCGATCGCCGTCCTTTCCACTCCGCCGTAAAATAGCTTCGCCTGTGACAGCGGAGAGTACAAGGCGCTATGAAAATCCGTACGCGGTTCGTCACCACAATATTGGCGGTGCTCGTCGCCATCTCGGTGCTCTTTATCCCGTTGCCGCAGCGAATCGGGTTCGACACGCGCATCGTTACGGTTGCGTCGATACAACGCCCTCCCACGGTCGTGTTCGACTATGTCACGACGCCGGCTCACTGGCCAATCTGGCATCCGTCATCGCTCGCGTTCAGCGGTTCGGTGGAACATTCGCTCGATGTGGGCGAGCAGGTAACGGAGGAATTCAGGGTGGCGGGCAGGCGTGGTCGCGCTGTGTGGACAGTCGCCGCACGTGTGCGTCCGAGCAAGTGGGTGATAGCAGGAACGATTGACGGCAGACCGGCCGGCACCGTCGCTTATTCGCTGACATCGACCATGAGCGGGACCCGTTTTGAACGTGAATTCACTTATCGCGCGCCGTCGTTGTGGTTCGCGATATTGAACTGGTCCGTGCTGCGCGCGCGGATTCAATCTGAATCGGATACGGCAGTCTTGCGACTTAAGAGCCTTGTGGAAGCGTCGCCGCAGCGTTAGCAATGTCGCTCGGCTGGCGTTACTACGTGGCGTTTTCACGACCAGACTGAATCCTTGGGTACAAGTCTGCTAGCGGCCATTCGTGAGGGCCATCGAAGCGCAAGAGGGGCGCCATATGCGAAACCGGTTCCGAGTCAGCGCGCGGCCGAGGGTGTGTCAAAACTCGAAATTGCCTGGTTTTCGGGTGTCGCTTAACCCCTCCCCAAGTTCCGCGAAGCCGATACAGAGCATTCTGGTGGGTCGACTTTCGCGCTCAACGTCGAAGCCGCACGTTTTGACACACGCTCGGCCATGAAGAGACAGTCGTCCCTCGCTACAGGTTGAATCCGCACGCCTTGGCCGCCGTTTACAGCGTCGGAAAATCGAAAGTACGACTGCCAAGTTCCGTGCGCGTTAGGGGCATCCGAGACCACTTCGACGCCGGGCGCCGGGAATGACGTCTATCGCCTGAGCTACCGGCGACCGGCTACCGTCAAACCACTTTCGCCGAACGTTCCACCGCGCCACCGCGACGATACAGCACAAGCGTCGCGACCAGCCCGCACAACGCCGCGAAGCTCATCCAGTATCCCGGTGCAGCCTTGTCATGCGTGACCTCAATCAGAAATGTCGACACCGCAGGTGTAAATCCGCCGAAGAGCGCCGTCGCGAGACTGTATGCCAACGAAAACCCCGCCACGCGGACACTGACCGGCATCACTTCGGTCAGCGCGACGACCATTGCCCCGTTGTAGATGCCGAAGAAAAATGAGAGCCACTGCAGGACGATCAGCATCCGGAGGAAGCTCGGCGCCGCCGCCAGCCACGAAAGCGCCGGATAGGTGGTGAAAACGGCAAGCACCGTGATCCCTATCAGAAGCGGCCGGCGTCCGATACGATCCGACAGCGCACCGCCAATCGGCAGCCAGATGAAATTGGAAACGCCAACGCACAGCGTAACGACGAGACTGTCGGCGGTGCTGAGTTTCAGGACGGCCCGGCCGAACGTCGGCGTGTAGACGGTAATTAGATAGAACGTGGTGGTCGTCATCGCAACCAGCAGCATGCCGGCGAACACGATTTGCCAGTTCTCCATCATCGTCGCGAGGACTTCCTTTGTCTTCGGATGGTGCTGCCTCGCTTTGAACTCCTCGGTTTCCTGTAGCGAACGGCGCAACACGAACAGGAACGGTACGATCGCGCAGCCGATAAAGAACGGGATGCGCCAGCCCCACACACCGATACTCGCCGCGGACATCCAGCTGTGGAGTCCATAGCCGAGCCCCGCTGCAACTACAATCGCGACCTGCTGGCTTGCCGACTGCCAGCTCGTATAAAAGCCCTTGTGGCCTGGCGTCGCCATTTCAGCTAGGTAGACCGACACGCCGCCCAGTTCGGCGCCAGCCGAGAAGCCCTGTAGCAGCCGGCCGGTCAGCACCAGTGCCGGCGCCAGCATGCCGATCGTTGCGTAGCCGGGGACCGCGGCGATAAGTATCGTGCCACTCGCCATGAGCGACAGCGTCACGATCAGGCCCTTGCGACGGCCGACTTCGTCGATGTAGGCACCAAGCACGATGGCGCCTAACGGCCGCATCAGAAATCCCGCGCCGAACACGGCGAACGTCAACATCAGCGAGGCGAACTCGCTGCTCGACGGAAAAAACACCTTCGAAATGTAGGTGGCGTAAAAGCCAAACAGAAAGAAGTCGAACTGTTCGAGGAAGTTACCGCTGGTGACGCGCAAAACGGCGCCGACCTTGGAGCGGGACGGTCTGGGTGCGTCTGCCACCATGCTGGTTGAAGGGTTCATGATTACTGTCTCCTTGCGTTTGTCTGTCTGGCTTGTGAGCCGGCAGTTCCGGAGCATTTGCCTTGCTGACCTGACGGCACCGCACTTTGAAAACGAACCGCTAACAGCGTCAATCCAATCCCACCTGTGCACCGCTATTCTGTCGCTTTTCGATTGCCGATTTCAGCAACGCCGCGCCGCGGTAGATGCCATTGCGTCTGGGGAGCGCACCATGAACGGTGACCATGCATATTCAGCATACTTCTCGACACGAACTTTCGCCATTGCCGCCGCAATCTTCCGCGCAAACTCGTGCGGAGGCGCGTACTGACAAACGCGCAATAGGCGCCGTTTGACGACTGTACGGTAGGGGTAGACGCGCTATCCGCGCAGCGCACGCAGTGCTACGCCCTGAATGCTATGCGCACGATGCTATTGAGTGCGGACTTCAGCCAGGCTGCGGACAACCCGTTCAGCCATCACGGCACGCATGAGGCGTGTCTTTGACAATCCAGAAAGTCGATAGCGAGCTGTATAAGCAGAATTATCGGTCGATCGCCAACCGCGTCTCCGACGAGTACCTCCGTATAGTGATGGTAAGGTTCGCCTCCTTCGGTCTCATAGTTGCGTAGATCGGAAAGCGCATCCTGACGGCGGTCAATCGCACGACGCGGATGCCGTTCGCCCGATGGCGACCCGGCTCGGCGGGGCGATTACCGTCACGACCCTGCTGATTATCCTGTCGCGCTATGTCGAACCAGCGCTTCTCCACTGCGAGGTGATCATGCAAGTCACAGGCATGCTGCACGGAGCCAAAATGCTCCAGTTTGTCGACTTCCCGACCGCTGAAGTGCTCGGGCCCGACGCGAGCGAAGAAGAGATCCGCGCACTGATCGACAAGTACGGCCTGGTGTTCATTAAGCCGGTCTTCAAGGGGGGCGTCGGCAAGAAGGGCAAGTCCGGGCTGATCGGCAAGGCTGCTGACCTCAAGACCGCATTGAAAGAAAAGGAACGGCTGTACTTTGTCGAGCACCGCATTGGCAACGCGGTGGCCAAGGTCAACGGTGTCACCTTCGAGGCCGGTGTGCCCGCAGAGCACGAGGTCTACTTCTCGATCAGAGACTCGACGCATTTCCGTGCGCCGACGATGACGCTGACTCACCACGGCGGCATCCATGCAACGCGCGCTCGACACGATCGAGAAGCTCGGCGGCCAGCCCGTGTTCCCCGAACACCTGCGCAGCATCGCTCCAACGTCGCTGGAAGGTATCAATCTGCGCGGCACCTTCGACTTTCCGATCGCCGATTACGTGGATCGGCGCATGCCGAGCCTCATGGTGGGCGCGTCGTCACCCTCGCAGCGCGCAGGTTGAGGTCTCTGTCGACGGCCAAGCCAGGCCGTCCTGACGGCCCAATTGCAGCGACCTGCAGTTGAAACCGGCCGAACCTGTAAACCATGCTGTTTTCGGCCAAAATTAACTCCATCTGACCGTTCACACGTGCCCACATTAGCTGCTGCAAATGACGCAGATCAAAACTGTACCCCCCGCCACGGGCAGCTGACGACCCTGTAGCCGCCATCCACCGTCTCTCAACCCGGACGCCCGTTTCCCAAGCAGTCGATCGCGTGTCCCAGACGCAGCGACGGAATCGGCAGAAATGCCCGAAGGCGAAACCAATGCTCCAAGAGTTGAATCCCCGAATCCCCTTCGTCAACGCTTAGAGGACGCCGTCGCCCAAGCTACCTTCGAGCGCTCATGCGTCCAATGTTACGCCCCTTACCTCAACAGCAAATGCCCTTCCGTCACACATCCATTCGGCGTTCCGAAGAAGTACACCGAATTGCCTGTAGCGGATAACGCAAGAATTAATAGGGTTTTCCCTGATGTAATTCTGCGACTGTTTGCCTTCCACCCAGGCCAGTAAATTCGATGGAGGGTCAATGAAGAGACACGCGCTGCCCTGTGAGCCACTCACACTCTTGCGCTGGCTTTAGAGGTCGCGAAAGTTTGAGCTCGCTTTGGCGAGAACATCTGGGCACTCACCGGCTAAATCAAGGAACATTCAATGGAACACTTCAGCGGTACCCTTTCCCCCGAGGCCGCAAACGTCTCCGCAGATCTTTTAGAGAAACTCGCATACGCTACGACGGAAACAGCCCCACTAGTAGCAGGTCGCCGAACATTCTTCAATTATCGGGACCTCGGTGTTTCCGACGCCACAGACGGTCGAATGAGGGCGCAGGTGACCGTGGCGACGGGCGTGATGCAGCAGACCGGTTGGCATTACCATGTTTGCGAAACGCAGTTTATTTTCACCCTCCGAGGCTGGATAGATCTTCAGTTCGAAGATGGTCGAGTTATTCGGGTTGGCGCTGGAGAATCGCTTTATATTCCACCTGGTCTCAAACACAATGAAACGGCAATCTCGGAAGATTTCGAGTTCCTGGAAATTTCAGTGCCGGCCAAGATGGGAACAATACCGTGCGAGCCTCCTGAAGGTTTAAAGATCCTCGGCTGAATTGCACGACATACCGCTTGGCTCGAAGGCCCACTGAGACGCAGTAAGCATGACCTGAAGTCGTGCTTACCATGCAAGCTAACGGTTCTAACCAACCACGCGGCATGCGGCAGCGACAATGTTCTGCTTGTCCAGCTTTCCTTGGCGAAGCCGACGGTGCACGCAACAGAGACCGCGAAAGTCCGACGGCTGGATCGCGCCTATGCATCAGTTCAACAGGTATGATGCTTGGTATGTTCGTTACAGAAGTCGTCTGTCGGATTGACCTGTCCGGCGGCTGGAGCCCAGGCGATGAAAGGAAGGCCGAAACTGCATCTGTCGTTAAGTCCCGACGACAGAACAGCGCTCAACGACTTCGCGCAGCGCGGCGGCACTAGTCCAGCGCTGGCATTTCGCGCCCGAATCGTCCTGGCCTGTGCAGAGGGGCTGGACAATGCGGTTGTGGCCGCTCGCGTTCAGTCGACGGCGCACACAGTCTCCAAATGGCGCAGAAGGTTCATCATGGATGGCCTGCAGGGCTTGACGGATCTTCCTCGCAGCGGCGCTCCCCAAAGAATCGGCGAAGCGACGGTGGCCGCGATTGCATCTCGCAAGCCCGACGGTGTCACGGCAGTAAGCAGTGCCCGCCACGTCGCACGAGAGTCTAACGTTTCCGCCTCCACTGTCGGCCGGATATGGCAGAACATGAACAGGCCGGTAAAACGATCCGGATCCCACGGACAATCTCGTACCGCACCTCCTTCTGCTGGATCCGAAGTCGTTTCCATAAAGGCGGCGCCCACCGTCAACCAGGAAGGACAGGGTTCCAGTGATGACAGACTGGCTACCGACGTGGGTTCCGGTGAGTCGCCGTATCTGCTTGACGATCTTGCGCAGGCGTTTCGCATGGCACCCGTTGGCCTGCTCCTGTCCAGGCAGCGAGTCATCGTGTCTTGCAACTACACGTTCGGTGAAATATTTGGGTGTGCGCCCAACCAACTGGCTGGACGCTCGCTGGAATACCTCTACCCCTCCCAGGACGAGTTTCGACACATCGGCGAGCGCGCATGGCTGGTGATGAAGGAGACGGGCTTCTATTCCGATGAGCGCATCATGCAAAGGCTTGATGGCAGCCCGTTCTGGTGCCACGTTTCCGGGCGCTCAATGAACCGCAACGATCCATTTGCAACTGCGATTTGGGCATTCGAGGATATTTCGTCGGTCCGTCGGGTGACCCGCGACCTGACTCGGCGCGAGCGCGAGGTCGCGCAACTGCTGGTGACGGGAAAAAGCAGCAAGCAGATCGCGCGCGAGCTGCAAATTAGTCATCGAACGGTTGAAGCACACCGTGCCCGGCTTATGCGCAAGTATGCAGCCATGACGACGGGAGAACTGATCGGCAAGCTACTCGGGCGCGATCGGTGACCTTCTGCACCACCTCTGCGCCACATTGCCACGTTGTAAGTTCTATGCCCGGAGAAACGCGGATTAATGAAAGGAAGTTAGGACGCATCTTACCGGTGTTCACCCTAATGTAATTCGACGACTGCCCTCTCGGTGATGACGCGGGTAAATTTCCCAAATGCACACTGACGGGAGAACGCGATGGGAGTGGCGATTGTAGGCTGGGCGCACTTGCCGTTTGGCCGATTCGACGGCGCAAGCCTTGAGGATCTGATCGTGCGGGCCGGCCGCGAAGCCGTGAAGGATGCGGGCCTGCAAGGCGAAGAAATCGACGGCACGTGGCTGGGCAATTTGAATGGCGGTCTTGTCCCGGACATCTTCGCTTCGTCACTGACGCTCAATTGCAGCGACGGGCTGCGATGGAAGCCGGCGGTGCGTGTTGAGAACGCCTGCGCGTCGGGTGCCGCCGCAATTTACTCGGCATGCGATGCGATTGAGGCGGGCCGTGCGCGTACCGCGCTGGTAATCGGCGCCGAAAAGATGACCGATGTATCCGGCGAAGATGTTACGCGCATTCTTGGTAACTGCGCATACTCGGGCGAGGCGGGAAATCCGCCCGGGGGCTTCCCGGGAATCTTCGCCTCAATCGCGCAGGACTATTTCGCGGAGTACGGAGACCATTCGTCGGCGCTCGCGCGTATAGCCGCAAAAAATCACGCGAACGGCGTCGACAATCCGTGGGCGCATATGCGGCGAGATCTCGGCTTTGAGTTCTGCAATACCGTATCTGAAAAAAATCCGATGATTGCGCCACCGCTGCGCAAGACAGACTGCTCGCTAATCTCCGATGGCGCTGCGGCACTGGTGCTTGCCTCGAGCGATGCGGCCGCCGATTTTCCTCGTGCGATATCGATTCGTTCCCGTGTGCAGGTCAACGACTATCTGCCGCTGGGGCGCCGCCATGCTGCGTCGTTCGAAGGTCCGAAGCGTGCCTGGCGCGGCGCACTCGAGCGTGCCGGTTGCGCGGTTGACGACCTGTCGTTCGCCGAGGTTCACGATTGCTTCACGATCGCTGAGTTGCTCAGCTACGAAGCGATGGGCCTGGCCGCTGCTGGCCAGGGCCATCGTCTTATCGAAGAAGGGGTCGTTGCCCGTGGGGGGCGGCTACCGGTCAACGCTTCGGGCGGGCTCAAAGCGAAAGGCCACCCGATCGGCGCGACAGGCGTGTCCATGCACGCGATTGCTGCGATGCAACTGACCAATACGGCAGGCGCGATGCAGGTTCCTGATGCCTCGCTCGCAGGCGTCTTCAACATGGGAGGCTCCGCGGTGGCGAGCTATGTCAGCATTCTGGAGCGCAGCCGATGAACATCGCGCGGTGGCTGCAGCGCACGGCAGCGATCTTTCCCGAGCGGCTCGCGGTTCTGCACGGCGACGAACCCTGGCTCGAATACGGGCAACTTGCAACACGCGTGGCGGCGCTAGCGGGTTTCCTGAGCGAGCAATGCGGTGTACAGCCTGGTGCTCGGGTTGCTATCTACTCCGCCAACCGTCCCGAATATCTGGAGGTGCTTCAGGCCATCTATTGGGCAGGTGCCGTTTCCGTGCCTGCTAACTGCAAGCTGCATCCCAGAGAGTTGGAGTACATCCTGGATGACGCCGGGGCTGACGTGCTGTTCGTTTCGAGCGAGTTGCTGTCGACATTGGGCGACCTGCAACGCGGTAAACGGCGCTGCGTCGTGTTCGGCTCGGACGAATACCTACATGCGGTCGAATATGCACCGGCCGACCTGCATCACCGTCAGCCCGACGATCTCGCGTCGTTGTTCTACACATCCGGAACAACTGGGCGACCGAAAGGCGTCATGCAGACTCACCGGAACCTGATGGCGATGACCGCGTGCTATTGCATTGACGTGGACGATGTCAGCCCCGAAGACGCGATGGTCTACGCAGCGCCGATGTCTCACGGGGCCGGACTTTACCACTATGCGTACATCTTGCGGGGCGCGCGTCACGTGGTGCCGCGGTCGGGTGGATTCGAGCCCGAGGAGCTGGCTGGTCTGGCCGCGCGTGTCGGACCTCTCGCGATGTTCGCGGCACCGACGATGGTCAAACGGCTTGTCGATCATTTCCGCGCAGTCGATGCAGATCCCGCTGGCTTCAAGACGATCGTCTATGGCGGTGGACCGATGTATGTAAATGACTTACAGCAGGCTTTGGAAGTGTTGGGTCCGCGCCTCGTGCAAATCTATGGGCAGGGCGAAAGCCCGATGACAATTACCGCACTCGGACGTCACCATCTCTCAGACCGGAAGCATGCTCATTGGTTGGCCCGTGCCGCTTCGGTGGGTGTCGCACAGTCGCTCGTCGAAGTCGACGTCGTGGCGCGAGATGGAAGCTCCGCCCCGAAAGGAGAAACAGGCGAGGTCGTTGTGCGCGGCGCCGCCGTAATGCCTGGCTACTGGAACAATGCGTCCGCTACGTGCGACGCGATCCGCAACGGCTGGCTCTATACGGGCGATACCGGCAGTCTCGACGAGGACGGATTTCTCACGCTGAAGGACCGATCGAAGGATCTGATCATTTCGGGCGGCTCCAACATCTATCCGCGAGAGGTAGAGGAAACCTTGCTGGCTCATCCGTCGGTGTCGGAAGTGTCGGTGGTGGGACAGCGAGACGACGAATGGGGTGAGGTGCCCGTGGCTTTCGTGGTGCTTCACGCGGGCCGTCAAACGACCCGCGACGAACTGGACGAGTGGTGTGTGCAGCACATTGCACGCTTCAAGCGCCCGAAACACTATCGGTTCACCAATGAGTTGCCAAAAAACAGTTACGGCAAGGTATTGAAAACAGAGTTGCGCGCCCGGCTCGGCCAGTAGCCGTTGCGCAAGCTGCTGAAGATGAGGAGAGCAATCTTGAAACAAGTCAATGTACCGGTACTGATCGTCGGTGGAGGCGGTTGCGGGCTGAGCACATCTATTTTTTTGGCCAACCTTGGCGTTGAATCGCTGCTGATCGAGCGGCACCCGCAGCAGTCGCCAATGCCGAAGGCGCGGTACCTGAATCAGCGCACGATGGAGGTGTTTCGTCAATACGGCCTTGCCGACGCAATCTACGCGCGCTCATTGCCGATCGAATACGTCAGCAAGATGCGCTGGTGCACGAGTCTGGGCGGCGATCGCCCCTGGGACCGCAAGACGCTTTACGAACTCGAAGCCTGGGGCGGCGGTTCCCTGGCGTCTACTTATCAGAAAGATAGTCCCTGCCAGAGTACCGTTTATCCGCAAGTGCGCCTTGAGCCGCTGCTCAAGGCGCATTCGGAGCAGATGGGTGGTGCGCAGATGCGCTTCGGTCACGAGTTGCTGTCGATCGAGCAAAGCGAGACCGAGGTCATCGCGACCGTGCGTGACCGTATCGCTGACGAAACCTATCAGGTTCGCGCTCAATACGTCGTCGCTGCCGACGGTGGAAAATCGGTCGGTCCGTGCGTCGGTGCGCGTCTTGAAGGTACGCCCGAACTGCTGGAGATGGTAACCGTCTATTTCGCGGCAGATCTGTCGGCTTATATCGACGACGACAACGTCAGCACGTTCTGGTTTGCGAATCCCGAAGGCGACACTAAAGCATGGGGTAGCGGCGTGCTGGGTAAGTTGGGCCCGACGCGGTTCGACCGTCGCTCAGAAGAATGGATGTTCCACTTCAGTTTCAAGCCCGGCAGCAGCGAAAATTACGAGGCGGCTACGCTCGTGCCTCGCATCCGCGCATTGTTGAAGATTCCTGATCTCGACGTTAGCGTGCTCAGCGTCGGCAAGTGGATCGTGCAGGGTGTGCTGGCTGATCGCTATCGGTTTGGCCGCGTTTTTCTGGCAGGCGATGCCGCACATAGACATACGCCCACGACGGGGCTCGGCCTGAACTCAGCCGTGCACGACGCACAGAATCTGGCATGGAAACTGGCTGCCGTGATTCGGGGCCGGGCCGGAGCCGGGTTGCTTGATAGCTATGAGAGCGAACGTCGCCCGGTCGCCGAGCGCAACGTCCACTGGGCACTGTTCACGTTCGGAAATTATCAAGTGACGAATGCAGCCATCGGAATCGTGCCGGGCGATCCGCAGGGCAGCGAGGCAAACTTCAAGGCCTTGCTCGCCGAGGGCGACGACGCAGAGGCACGACGTGCCCGATTCAACGAACTGATGAAGGTGCACCGGACAGAATATCAGGCGCATGACCTCGAAATCGGCATCCGGTACGACAGGGGTGCGCTCGTCAGCGACAACACGTCGCTTCCGCCCCGCGACCCGCTGGGCCAACGCTTCGTTCCGACCACGCGCCCCGGCCATCGCATCGCGCACGCGTGGCTCGCGCGCGGCTCGCAGAGAATTTCCAGCCTTGATCTCGCACGCGTTGATCGCTTTGTGCTGATTACCGGGTGCCCCGACGTCTGGGAAACGGCGGCACGAAAAACTACCGACACGGTTGGTATGCCTGTTGATGTGGTCGTCATCGCCGAGGACGCACAACTAAGCGATCCTTCGGGCGAATGGCGCAACGTACGCGAAATCGAGGATGACGGCGCGATCCTGCTGCGCCCGGATCAGCACGTCGCGTGGCGCTGTGCAACCGCTCCAGTAGGTGTCGATCTCGCGCAGTGCCTGACGGACGTGCTGGCACAAGTCATCGATCGCGCCTCCGTGCTGGTCTAACTACGACAGATAGGAGTCGATATGCAAACTTCCACATTAGCATCGCGCCGCTCGGCCTCCGAGCTGGGACTGCGGCCTAATATGCTCAATCACTATGCCCGCGTCACGCATGACGTGGGGGCCACCGCCGATTTTTACGGTCGTATCCTTGGAATGGAACTCGCGAGCACGATCATGGATGATCACGTGCCGTCCACGGGTGACGCCTTTCCGTATTTCCACATCTTTTTCAGGATGGCAGACGGGTCGACAATGGCGTTCTTCGAATGCACCAATTTGCCTTTACCTTCGTCTCCGTCCCATCCCGCCTACGACGTCTTCGATCACATCGCGCTTGAAGTGAGCGACACGGACGAACTCATGCGCTGGAAGGAATGGCTGGTAAGCCAGGGCGTGGATGTACTCGGACCCGTCGATCACAAGGGCATCATCCAGAGCATCTATTTCAGAGACCCAAACGGTTACCGGCTCGAATTGACGACGCCGATCGATCCTGCATGGAACCATCACACTACCCAGGCGCAGGAAGATCTTAATCATTGGCTCGCCGCGAAAGCAGCGGCGCAAGCCGAAGGTCGGGACGTCTCCGCCGCCATGATTGAGTTGATCGGACAGATCAAGCGCAAGCGCTACGAGACCTCTGCGGAAGGAAATAATTGAACATGACCCGTTCCAATCACACCCATGACGCTTCACGGAAGAGCTGGGTCCGCTCAGCCAATGACGGCGCGACGGATTTTCCAATTCAGAACCTGCCCCACGGCGTATTCCGGCGGCCTTCGGGAAATGAAAATTTCCGCGGCGGCATCGCGATCGGCGATCAAATCCTCGATGTAGGCGCTGTTCTGGCAAGGAATCTTTTTCCGGCAGAAGCGCGTGAGGCAGCGCAGGCGGCTGCACGTGCGCCGCTCAACGTTTACATGGCGCTATCGCCCGACAAGCGAAGCGCTGTGCGCTCGGCTGTGTCGTTCCTGCTATCTGAGGACTGTCCTCAGCGGAAGGAGGTTTCCGAATGCCTCGTTCCGCAGGCGGACGCTGAATACGCTCTTCCGGCGCGCATCGAAAACTTTTCCGACTTTTACTCATCGCTCAGCCATGCGACAAACGTCGGCCGTCTGTTCCGGCCCGACAATCCAATCTTGCCAAACTATCGCTGGCTGCCGGTAGGCTATCACGGCCGTACGTCTTCGATTCGTGTGTCGGGACAGGATTTCCGCCGGCCAACCGGTCAGTTGAAAGACCCGAGCAGCGCCGAGCCGGAATTTGCGCCCAGCCGGCGGCTTGATTACGAAGCCGAGCTCGGTGTACTCATCGGACAAGGAAACGAACTCGGCACGGCCATTGACATCCGGAATGCTGACTCGCATGTATTCGGCATTTGCCTGTTGAACGACTGGTCCGCGCGCGACATTCAGTCGTGGGAATACCAGCCGTTGGGGCCGTTCCTTGCGAAAAGCTTTTTCACGAGCCTGTCGCCGTGGATCGTGACGCTCGATGCGCTCGAGCCGTACCGCACCGGCTTCTCTCGTCCTGAAGGTGATCCTGCGCCTATGCCGCACTTTTGGAGTTCCGAGCTGGCGACACGCGGTTCGATTGATATTCGGGTCGAGACCCTGTTGCAGTCAGCGCAGATGCGAACCAGCGGCGCACCTCCGGCGAGTTTGTCCGTCTCGCGTTATCCGGACGCTTATTGGGCAATGTCACAACTGGTTGCACATCAGACATCGAACGGGACGAATCTTTGCCCAGGCGACCTGCTCGGCAGCGGGACGCTCTCAGGCCCCGATCCGGCTTCGCGCGCCTGTCTTCTTGAACTCACGGAAGGCGGCAAGCATCCGTTCACGTTGCCGAGCGGAGAAGTCCGCACATTCCTGGAGGACGGCGACACGGTCATCATGCGCGCATGGTGCGAACGAGACGGGTATCGTCGCATTGGGTTCGGAGAGTGCCGCGCGACGGTGCTTCCCGCGCGCCGGCCGTGATGGGTGACGTGATGATGTAAGGAGCGGCTGTGGTCTTGGTCCACAGCTGCCAGGAAAACATGAACCGCATTGTCCATAAGAGATAAGCGGCAATCCAGGTATCACCCGGATCGGTGAAGGACAAGGCAACCCAGCGGGACGCCCAAAGGGTTTGGTCCAAAGCCGGTCCACCATCGTCCGGATGGAGGAGACACAATGAGATCCGATCAAACCGCCGCGAGCCTCGCGGCAGGCACAGCTTTGCCTGAACATTCCGCAGCGAAGCGCTCGGGCGCGAGCCTTTACCAGATTGTGGTTGCTGCATCGCTTGGATCGTGCTTCGAGGCGTACGATTTGTTCCTCGTCGGCACTATGGCTGCCGTGATTGGCAAGCAGTTTTTTTCCGGTGTCAATCCGGCGCTGTCGCTGATCTTTACGTTACTCGGATTTGCGGCAGGCTTTCTCGTCAGGCCGCTCGGCGCGATGGTCTTCGGCGGCATAGGCGACCGGCTCGGTCGAAAACGGGTTTTCGTCGTGACGGTCGCCCTGATGGGACTCGCGACCGTGCTAATCGGTCTGCTGCCGACATATGCAACCGTCGGCGTCCTCGCCCCCGTTATGTTCGTCGGGCTGCGGCTTGTGCAGGGATTTGCGTTGGGCGGCGAAAATGGAGGGGCGATGGTGTACGTCGCGGAACACGTTCCGGCAAATCGGCGCGCCTTCTATACGTCGTGGCTCCAGATTGCACCGATCGCAGGTCTGATCCTCTCTCAGCTGGTCGTGCAGGGCACGCGTTCTACATTCGGCGAGGCGGCTTTTCTTGGATGGGCCTGGCGTGTGCCGTTCGTGCTATCGCTGGTTTTGCTGGCGTTGTCGTTGTGGATGCGTACCCGCATGGGCGAATCACCTGAATTCGAACGGCTGCGCAACGAACACCAGGTTTCACGCGCGCCGCTCAGGGAAGCGTTCACCGGTCGTCGCAACATCGTCGCAATGATCTGTTCGCTGTTCGCTCTTGGACCTGGCGCGGCGGCGACTTTTTACAGCGCATTTTTCTACACGCCATTTTTCCTGACCGAGGTGTTGCGCGTTGAGCCCGCAACAGCCAATCTGCTTTCAATGTTGTCGCTCGTCATGGCGGTTCCGATTTTTCTCGCTTTCGGCGTGCTGTCCGACAAGATCGAGCGTAAGACAGTAATCTGCACAGGTTTCATTCTAGTTGTCCTTTGTTATCCGGCTATCTACCGCGGCCTGACGCATTTTGCCAATCCGGCGCTGGAACGCGCCATTGAGACGGCGCCCGTCGTAGTCGTGGCCGATCCGCACGAATGCTCGACGCAATTCAATGCGCTCGGAACGTCGAAGTTCCATACGTCCTGTGATCTCGCGAAGAGTGCGCTTGTCCGCGCCGGCATCAGCTACACGAATGAGATAGCGAGCGCGGGTGCCGGTGCAATCATCAGAGTGGGCGATAAGGTCGTCGCTTCTTACGACGGCAGCGCGCCGGACGCGGCTGTAAAGGCTAAAGCTTTCGCAGCCTCGCTGCGTGGTGCACTGGACTCCGCCGGATACCCGCAGAAGGCCCCGCCGCACGGTGTGAACCGGCCAATGGTCTTCCTGCTGCTGGTCGCCCTTGCCACGTGTGCAGCCATGACCTACGCACCTTTGGCAGCGGCCATGACCGAACTGTTTCCAGCCAGGATTCGCTTCACCGCGCTTTCACTGAGCTACCACATTGGTTTTGGCTGGACTGGAGGATTTCTTCCTGCAGCGGCTTTCGCGATCGTCGCGGCGAACGGGAACATGTATGCAGGATTGGCCTATCCCAGGCTGGCCGCTCTGATCGGCGCAATCCTTGTCGTGGCGTTCATGCTGGCGGCACGCACGGGAAGACTGAAGCACGAGACGTGACACGAGGGGTTGGCGTGGCGGGCGGGCGCCGGGTCGGCATTGCATGGCGTGGACCTGGCGGCGCGGTTACGCAAGGTTGTAATCTGGAGACATTGACAGTGCATAGTACCTATCAGTACGAGAAATTCGAATTTGTGCGTCCGCCTGAGCTCAATGGCGTTCCCCATGGGCGCTACCCGGTGGTCGTGGTCGGCGCCGGCCCGGTTGGTCTCACTACCGCTATTGACCTGGCCGCGCAGGGGACGCCGGTGCTTCTCCTGGACAACGACGATACTGTTTCACTCGGCTCACGCGGGGTGGCGTACGCCAAACGCACGCTCGAGATCTTCGACCGACTCGGCTGCAGTGGGCCGATGATGGAAAAGGGCGTGTCTTGGAACATCGGCCGTACATTCTTTGACGAGACGGAAGTTTTTAACTTCAATCTCAGCCCGGAGCCCGACCATCATCGGCCCGGCATGATTAACCTTCAGCAGTACTACCTCGAAGAGTTTCTGCTTCGACGCGCTCGCGAGTTGCCGAATCTCGAGATCCGTTTCAAGAACGAGGTCATCGGCGTTATGCCGCAGGGTCATGAGGTGACGCTTCAGATCAGGACCCCTGCGGGGGACTACACCTTGGACACGGAATGGCTCGTCGCTGCGGACGGCGCGCGCAGCCCGATCCGCACCCTCCTTGGGTTGGACATCGACGGGAAAATCTTCAAGGATCGGTTCCTGATTGCCGATGTGGTCATGAACGCCGACTACCCCACGGAACGGTGGTTCTGGTTCAATCCGCCGTTTCACCGTAATCAGTCGGCGCTCGTACACCGTCAGGCCGACAACGTCTGGCGGATCGACTTCCAGCTTGGCTGGCAGGCCGACCCCGAAGAGGAAAAGAAGCCAGAGAATGTCATCCCGCGCATCAAAGCGATGCTGGGCGACGACCGCGAGTTCGAGCTCGAATGGGTGAGCATCTACACGTTCCAGTGCCGGCGCATGGGCAGCTTCAACCATGGCCGGGTGCTTTTTGTCGGCGATTCGGCGCATCAGGTTTCTCCTTTTGGCGGGCGGGGTGCCAATTCGGGCATACAGGACGCCGACAACCTGGTATGGAAGCTCAAGCTCGTTATGGAAGGCAAGGCGCCGTCGGCGCTGCTCGACACCTACACGGAAGAGCGCGGGCTGGCTGCTGACGACAACATCAGGAACTCGACGCGCTCGACGGATTTCATTACCCCGAAAAGCAACATCAGCAAAGCGTTCCGTGATGCTCTACTGGGACTGGCGGGGGAGCAGCCTTTTGCACGGGCGCTGGTGAACTCTGGCCGTCTCTCGGTGCCCACCATCCTGATCGACTCGAGTCTTAACACGCCGGATGCGTCGACGTTCGCCGGCAACATGGTGCCGGGGGCGCCGATGGCCGATGCGCCGGTGACCGGTGGCGGTCAATCATGGCTGCTCGGTGCATTCGGTGACCGCTTCGCGCTGCTCCTTTTCACGAAGGACGCGTCAGCGCTCGATGCGGCGACTGTTCAGGCGCTCGCCGAACTTTCGGATGCGCCGATTCCGGTCGAAGCAGTTGTGGTGGCGGAAGGTGGCAGCGCCCCTAGCGGCATTCCCACGCTCATCGACGTCAAGGGGCGCGTCCGCGAGCGATACGATCTCGCTCCCGGGAGCGTCTATCTTGTGCGGCCCGACCAGCATGTCACGGCACGCTGGCGCGAGCTTGACCCGATGAAGGTACGGAGTGCGATCGCCCGCGCGACGTGCAACGATTGAAGGACTTAGAATGGCACTGACTACACGGCCCAACTTTGCTGAACCCGGCAAACGCTATTTCTATTCGTTCGTTCCCGGCGACGATTTTTACGAGGCGCTCATCGATGCTCATCGTGACCTCACCGATGAGCAGAGTTCAACGCTCAACGCGCGGCTGATCCTGCTGCTGGCCAACCACATCGGCGATCTATCGGTGCTGCGCGAGGCGCTTGGTATCGCGAGGGGAAAAGTGGAGATCACCGGCAACCTCGAACCTTCCGCGGAGCCTTGATCCATGAGCGGATCCAATGATTTGATGCAGGCTGAATGGCGTCTGACGGATTTTGTGCATGGGTTTGATGCCTCGCATGCACCGGAAGAGGCACTCGCAGTCGTGCGCAACATGCTTTTGACGACCCTAGGTACGGCGATCGCGGGTGCCTCCGAGGACGGTTGCGCAGCGATTCTGGACTTCGTCAGGGAACGTGACAGATCAGGCGGTGCCACAGTGTTCATTCATGGCGATTCCGTATCAGCCAGCGGTGCCGCGTTGGTAAATGGCGCTGCACTCACTGGCCTTGGCGTTCAACCGGGCAGCGGGCAGCTTCCAGAGCAATATCGACGGCTCACTCGCGGTGCGACTGATTCAGGGGTGGGTGGCCGAGACCGGGGTCATGTGCGCGCAACTCGCGAAATGCGGTATCACCGGACCGGGCCGCTTCCTGTCGGGTGTCTACGGATATGCGCACCAATTTGCCCGAGGGCTTCGCAAGGCCGACGAGTTTGTCGAGGGACTCGGAGAACAGTGGCAGGTAATGAGCACCGTATTCAAAAAATACCCCAGTTGCGGCCTGACGCAGGGGGTGACCGAGCTGGCGCTGCGCGCACGCAAGGAACTCGATATCGGACCGGGTAACGTCGGTCGCATTGAGGTCAGACTGCCGCCGTATGCGTTCCGCCTTGTTGGCCATGATTTCGTAATAGGCGAGAACCCTCGCGTGAACGCGCAGTTCAGTGCGAAATACTGCGTCGCTAATGCGTTGGTTCGGGGCGCATCGCGACTCGAGCACTTCGTCGAGTCGAGCATCCGCGATCCCGAGGTACTTGCATTCACCGGTCGGGTCGACGTGATTTCCGATGAGACCATGCAGGCGCTTCACCATACGGCAGTGAGCTTCACGTCGAAGCGGCCGACGGCCGTCGGCTGAAGCTGGCGCTCGATATTGCTCCGGGTTTTCCAGGCAACGCTCTGCCCGAGCAGGCCCATCTGGCGCGTTTCACGGACTGTCTGCAGTATGCGGCTAAACCGGTCTCAGGTCAGCAGGCTGACCAGCTTGTGCAGATCGTGAACACTATCCAGGAGCAGGACGACGCGCACGCCATCCTGTCTCATATGCAGGTGGAGCGCGGCGGCGCATGACCTCGGGGTCCGCGCTAGCACAAAACAGCTGTTTCCCACATTAGATATCCGTCACAGAACACGGAGAGTTGGCATGGCAAAGGCATTCGCATCCCAAGGGGACCTGGAAGTCAAAGAAATTACATGGACGCAACTGTCGGAGAACGCTTATGCGTACACCGCCGAGGGCGATCCGAATTCGGGCGTGATCATCGGTGATGATGGTGTATTGATCATCGACACAACCGGTACGCCCGCAATGGCACAGCAACTGATCGCAAAAATCCGGTCGGTGACGGACAAGCCGATCAAATATGTGGTGCTGTCGCACTATCACGCCGTGCGCGTCCTGGGCGCGTCGGCCTACTTTAAGGAGGGGGCCCAGGAGATCATCGCCAGCCGCGGTACCTATGAGCTGATCGTAGAGCGCGGCGAAGCGGACATGAAGTCGGAGATCGAACGCTTCCCGAGGTTGTTCGCAGATGCGGAGACGGTGCCTGGGCTGACTTGGCCAACGCTTGTTTTCGAAAAGGGAATCACGCTTTTTCTCGGCAAGCTTGAAGTCAAGATCGCACTTCCCGGCGCGGGCCATACCAAGGGCGACACGGTGGTCTGGCTGCCGTCGCAGAAGGTGCTGTTCTCCGGTGATCTGGTCGAATACGGGGCGACCTGCTACTGCGGTGACGCACAGCTGGCCGAGTGGCCGGCGACGCTCGAAGCGCTGCGTGCTCTCGGTGCGGAAAAGCTCTTGCCGGGCCGTGGACCGGCACTGGTGACACGCGAAGATATCGAGCAAGGGCTCAACTATACGAAGGACTTCGTGACCACTCTGCTTCAGAGTGGTCGTGATGCGGTCGCGCAGAAGCTCGATCTGAAGAGTGCGATGGCGCACACGCGCAAGGTCATGGACCCGAAGTTCGGGCATGTTTTCATCTACGAGCACTGCCTGCCCTTCGACGTGTCGCGGGCCTACGACGAGGCCAGCGGTATCAGCCATCCACGTATCTGGACGGCTGAACGAGATAGGGAAATGTGGGAACAGCTTCAGGGCTAAGAGCGGACATGAAGCTATATAGCTACTTCCGGAGTTCGGCGTCCTATCGCGTGCGGATTGCGCTGAACCTCAAGGGGATCCCGTGCGAGTACCTGCCGGTGCATCTGGTGCGCAACGGCGGTGAACAGCTCGCGCCGGCATATAGGGAAATCAACCCCGACCAGCTGGTGCCTACGCTGCTTGACGATGCGGGAGCGCCGATCCCGCAGTCGCTCGCGATCATCGAATACCTCGAGGAAACTCATCCTACGCCACCGCTGCTGCCGCGCGAACCGGCTGACCGAGCGTATGTGCGGTCGTTGGCGCTGCAGATTGCGTCGGAGATTCATCCGCTGAACAACCTGCGTGTACTCAAGTATCTGACCGAGAGCCTTGGTCTGAACGAGGAAACCAAGAGCACGTGGTACCGCCACTGGGTGGAGGTGGGCTTCAGTTCCCTTGAGGCACGGCTCGCCAGTGATGCGCGTACGGGTACTTTCTGCCATGGCGATGCTCCGACGTTGGCCGACCTGTGCCTCGTGCCCCAGGTGTTCAATGCGCAGCGTTTCTCGATCGATGTGAATCTCTATCCGACGCTCGCCCGAATCAATGCGAACGCGTTGCAACTTGAAGCGTTTGCCCAGGCGGCGCCGGATCGCCAGCCCGATGCGGCGTGAAATCGAGATTGGGGGACTACTTCAGCAAACCAGTGAGCTGTGGCCTGCCCCTTTGGGCGCGGCTCGAGATATGTGTTCATGAAATTGGAAAACAGCAATGAACAAAATTTATCCGGGTGCTGCTGCCCTCGAGGGCATTGTGGCAGACGGCCAGACGTTCGCGGTCGGCGGCTTCGGTCTGTGCGGAATTCCCGAGGTGCTGATTGGCGCCTGCGCGATTCCGGTGTGAAGGGAATCACCTGCATCAGTAATAACGCGGGCGCCGATGGTTTCGGCCTCGGCATCCTGCTCGAAACGCGGCAGATCAAAAAGATGATTTCGTCGTATGTCGGCGAGAACAAGGAGTTCGAGCGGCAGTATTTGGCCGGCGAACTCATGCAGTCTCCTAGACACCGTTCTGAATGGGAAGGGCGCTTACGCCAGTTCCACCGTCTCTTGCAGACCGACGGGCAGGTTTGCGGGGTTGCGGTTGTGCCTGTCTTTGTCGGGCAAGATCCACGATCGTATGTTCGACATCGGCCTGAGTGAACTCGCGTTGTTTCTTCTTGCCCGTCGAACGGCTTTGGACGTTGGTTGGAGCGCCCGGATGCGTTCGAGGGCGCCTTGCCGATGCGCTGGTTATCGCGTTGTGCCTGAATCGCCTGCGAGACCTGCAGCACATGACCGAGCCGCTTGTGTTCAACCACTGCGGCCTGGTCGATTTCGGCCAGCCGGTCGTACTGCCTGCACGTCAGAATACGGCCGTCCATCCGGAGTTCGATACGCCCATCGGGGTACACGCAGACCTCGATATATCGATCAATCAGCTTGCGGTGCTCCGACGTGTCGTCCAGCAGGTACATGACCTTGTCGTACTGCACCGTCAACGACTTCGTCACCTTGCGCGGTTCGCGTCAGGTGAGCACCCGATCGAACCCGCTCTTTTGCGGCTTCGCAAAGCGCGCGTTGTAGGCCGCCATGAACGCAGGCGCATACGCATTGGCGTCGGCTACCGTGCTGATGTCACGCAGCCGTAGCTCCTTCACGAGACGATCCTGCAGCGTCAGATGTGCGCGCTCGACGCGTCCCTTGGCCGGACTGCTGTTCGCGCAGAAGGTGTCGATATTCAGTTCGTACATGGCGCGGGCGAAGTGGGTCACGCTATTGCCATCCTTGTTCGCCCCCGTCTTGCGAAACACGCTGTACTTGTCGCTGTATAACGCGCCGGGTTTGCCATGCTGTTCGATGTATGCACGCGTCGTTTCAAAGTAGCTGAAGGTCGACTCCGTGGCCGTGAAATGCAGTGTCATCAGCCGGCTCGTTGCATCGTCGACGTACGCCAGCAGTGCGCACGCCGGCGCCCGGTCCTCGAACCACCGGTGATCGCTGCCATCGATCTGGATCAGTTCGCCCAGACACTCATGACGGGCACGTGGCTAGGCGAGGCGTCGCTCGCCATAGTAAGTGTATTGATCGTAGATTCCTTCGACGCCGGGGAGCTTGTGATTCAGACACATCTCAGAAACGTCGCGGCTGATCCTTAGCTTCCGCATATGAGACTTCATGGTCGAACGAAGATCATGCGGTGTAAATCGGCGTATCGAAGGTTTGTGGTTGTCGATCCAGTAATCGATGGCTTCCCGGTTGGCATCCTTGCTGAGATGGGCGTCGCCACCATGCCGTGCCGCCCGACTGGCCGCCCTGGTGGGCAGAATATAGCGGGAGCGGGTATTGAGTGCGAGTAGTTCACGGAACCAGTCTACAACGGTCGGCGCCAGCGGAATGTCCATTGCAGTGCCTGTCTTGCTGCCCGGAATATGCCAGCGTGCTTCATCGAGGAATACATTTGTCCGGAGGCCCTTATACAGTTCCTCTGAACGAACGCCAGTCGCGAGAAGAATGCTGACCGAGAGCAGGTTCTCGCGATTCATGTCTGCGTTCAAAAGCACATGCAGCTCATTGGTCGTCAGCATAAGACGTTGCCGAATGGAAGGACGGGGGCCAATGATCGAAACCAGCTCAACCCCAATTGCGGGATTTGCATTGATGACCTTCTTGCCGGCGGCGTGACGGAAGATGGCTTTTGCAACGATTAACAGCGTATTGGCCTCGACCCATCCAAGGTTGGCGCGCTCGATCAACCCAACGATATCCGCCGCCTCGACTTCGCGTACCTGCATTGCACCGAGTACGTTCTCGGTTCGCTTCAGATTTCGACCATAGCTTCGCTGCGTACTCAATCCCAAATTGACCAGTACCTTCTCACGGTAATCGGCAACGAGTTGGCGGACCGTCCAGTTCTTCCGGGATATGTCCTTGCGCTTCTCGGGCGCCGGATTGTTGCCTTTCTGGACTTCGACGCGCTTTTCGGCCGCGAGCTTGCGTGCCGCCGACAGCGTCAGATCGGGGTAGCGGCCGAGTGTCAATTCTTCCGGTTTTCCGCCTATCCGGAAACGGAGTACCCAAGACGCAGTGCCTGTGGCTGAAAGGGTGAAGGCCAAACAACCGCCGTCAGTTTTTGCGAGAGGTCGCCTTTCCCGGATCCATCGCCTTAGTTCGAGATCCGATAGGACATTCGTTCTGCGAGTTGCCATAGCGCACCTCTGTGTAGCTACATATCTAGCCACACGTTTTAGGCTCGCTCTGCACGGATGGCAACGGATTGACCCGGACGGATATCTTTATATGTATTTGAATTTTAAAGAGTTTGTTTGTATTCGCTGGACTCATCGGACTTCGGTGGACTTACATCAGAACGATGTCATACTGCTCCTGACTCAAATTCGACTCCACCTGCAACGACACCGGCTTGCCGATGAAATCGATCAGCATCGCCAGATGCTGCGACTCTTCCTCGAGAAACAGATCGATCACCTGCTGCGAAGCGACCACGCGAAACTCGCGCGGATTGAACTGCCGCGACTCGCGCAAAATCTCCCGCAACACGTCATAGCACACCGTGCGTGCAGTCTTCACTTGCCCCTTGCCCTGGCAAATCGGGCAAGGCTCGCACAGCACATGCGCGAGCGACTCACGCGTACGCTTGCGCGTCATCTCGACGAGCCCGAGTTGCGAGAAACCATTGACGGTCACCCGCGTGCGATCGCGCGACAACGCCTTCTTCAATTCGCCTAGCACCTGGTCGCGATGCTCGACGTTTTCCATATCGATGAAATCGATGATGATCACGCCGCCAAGATTCCTTAGCCGCAGTTGCCGCGCGATGGTATGCGCGGCTTCGAGGTTGGTCTTGAAGATCGTGTCGTCGAAGTTGCGCGCGCCGACGTAGCCGCCGGTGTTCACATCGATCGTCGTCATCGCCTCGGTCTGGTCGATCACGAGGTAGCCGCCCGACTTCAGATCCACGCGACGCGATAGCGCGCGCTGAATCTCGGCCTCGATGTTGTACAGATCGAACAGCGGCCGCTCGCCGGTGTAGTGGTGCAGCTTCGACGATACCGCCGGTGTGAACTCGGCCGCGAAATCGGCGAGCATCTGATGCGTCTCGCGCGAATCGACCTGGATGCGCGACGTGTCATCGTTGACGAAATCGCGCAGCACGCGCTGCGCGAGATTCAGATCCTGGTAGAGCAGGCTGGTGGGCGGCATGCGCTGGGTCTGCGACAGAATGGTCGCCCACGTCTTGCGCAGATACGCGACGTCGGCTGCCAGTTCTTCGCTCGTCGCATCCTCGGCGATCGTGCGCACGATGTAGCCGCCTTTCTCGTCGGCGGGCAGCACGGCGGTCAGACGCGCACGCACGGCCTCGCGCTCGGCTTCGCTTTCGATTTTCTGCGAGATGCCGATGTGCGGCTCCTGCGGCAGATACACGAGCGTGCGCCCGGCGATGCTCACTTGCGTGGACAGCCGCGCGCCCTTGGTGCCGATCGGGTCCTTGACGACCTGCACCATCAGCGTCTGACCTTCGAAGACGATCTTTTCGATCGGCTGATGCGGTGTTTGATGTTGCGCTTCGCCGGCGATGCGCGGATGCCAGATGTCGGCGACATGAAGAAACGCGGCGCGTTCGAGGCCGATGTCGATGAACGCCGATTGCATGCCGGGCAGCACGCGCACGACCTTGCCGAGATAGACATTGCCGACGCGGCCGCGCGACAGCGTTCGTTCGACATGAAGTTCCTGGACGGCGCCCTGTTGAACGAGCGCGACGCGCGTTTCCTGCGGCGTGACATTGATCAGGATTTCTTCATTCATGGTGTTGTTTTAGAAGTCGATGCGCGCTGCACGCAGGAGGGCAGCGGTTTCAAAAAGCGGCAAACCCATGATACCCGAATAGGACCCGTCTATATGCTCGATAAACTCCGCCGCGCGTCCCTGCACGCCATACGCCCCCGCCTTGCCGAGCGGCTCACCGCTCGCCGCGTAGCGACGCAACGCGTCTGCGTGCACTGCAGCAAAACGCACCTTCGAGACCGACAACGCCGCGGGCAGCAGCGCGCCATTGGCATCGATCACGGCGAGCGCGGTCAGCACTTCGTGCGTGCGGCCCGCGAGACGTGTGAGCATGGCGACCGCATCGTCGGCATCGATGGGCTTGCCGAGAATCGCGTCGTCGATCGTGACGGTGGTGTCGGCGACGAGGATCGGCCGCACTTCGTGACCGCCGTCGAGGAGCCGCGCGCGGGCCGCCTGCGCCTTCGCGATGCACACGCGCTGCACGTAGTCGCGCGCGTGTTCGCCAGACCGTTCGGCTTCGAGCGCTTCGGCGTCTTCATCGGGGCGCGGCAGTAGCAATTCGAAACGCACGCCGAGCTGTTGCAGCAGCTCCTGGCGGCGCGGACTTTGCGAGGCGAGGTAGACGAACGGATGCAGCGAAGCGGAGGGCGTGGGCATGAACGGGTCTCGATGGAGCGGGAAACGGATGGCGCGGGGTGGTGAACGCGGGTGGGCGTGGAAGAGTGAGCGGGGCGAGGTTGACCCGGTGATCCGATCGATGCGCTGCATCCATTAGCGGCATCGATGCACAGCGCGTCGGGCGCATCATCGCATGAAGCGGCGACAATGCGCTCAAGCGTATGGAGCCGAGCGCCCGCGACGCGTCAGCAGCAACGAATCGTTGCCAGGCGTCGCCGCGCGAGGCTCCAGCACCTACGCGCGATGATACGGATGATTTTGCGTGATGGTCCACGCCCGATAAAGCTGTTCGGCCAGCAGCACGCGCACCATCGCGTGCGGCAGCGTGAGGCTCGACACGCGCAGCATCATATCGGCGCATGCCTTCAGCTCGGGATCGAGCCCGTCCGCGCCGCCGATCAGAAAGGCCACGTCGCGGCCGTCTTGCTGCCAGCCCGGCAACGCGCCCGCGAGCTGCATCGTGGTCCAGTCCTTGCCGCGTTCGTCGAGCGCGACGATGCGTGCGTTCTTCGGCAACGCGGCTTCGATCTTCTGCCGTTCGGCGGCCATCACGCTTTCGGCCGAACGGCCCGACGAGCGCTGCTCCGGTTTGATCTCGCGCAGCTCGATGCGCAACTCGGGGGGCATGCGTTTCGCGTATTCGTCGAAGCCGGTCGCGATCCAGTCCGGCATCTTGTGGCCGACGGCGAGGATGTGCAGTTTCATCGCGAGGACAGTAGCGGTGTGGCAGACACGGCCCGCTTACTTGCGGCGCGCCGTGGTCTTGCGCGCGGGCTTCGCGGCCGGCGCTTCCTCGTCTTCCTCGTCGTCGGGCTCGCTTGCGCGCGCGCCGCCGAACGGATTCGGCGTCGACAGCTTGATGCGCACCGGCTTGTCGCCCCAGATTTCCTCGAGGTTGTAGTACTGGCGCAGCGCCGGCTGCAGGATGTGCACGATCGCGTCGCCGCAATCGACCAGCACCCATTCGCCGATATCCTCGCCCTCGGTGCTGATGATCTCGCCGCCGGCTTCCTTCACGCCTTCACGCACGCTCGACGCGAGCGCCTTGGTTTGCCGGTTCGACGTACCGCTCGCGACGATCACGCGATCGAACAGCGAGGTCAGGTGGCTGGTGTTGAACACTTTGATGTCTTGCGCCTTGACGTCTTCGAGAGCGTCGACGATTACGCGTTGCAGTTTGCGAATATCCATGGAGTTACCGGTGGTACAGATGATGTTGAAGAATATAGTCCCACACCGCGGCGGGGACGTGACTCGCGGCCCGATCCTGGGTTGTGCCGCCCGCACCCGCGTGGGCGAGCCGCTGGTTGACCTGCTCGCGCAGATGCGCGCGAATGTCGGTGGCCGATACGTTGAACGCGAGCGTCGTGTCGATCAGCAGATGGCCGCAGGGTGTGGCCTGCAGCACGTCGGCGCGCGCACGGCGCGCGGCAATTTCCCTGGCGACCGCGGGGGCGACCGACGCGAGGTCGAAGCCGGGCCGCGTGGCCGCGCCGATATGCGCGAGCTCGAACAGGCGCCGCCAGTCGCGCCATGTGTCGAGATGCACCAGTTGATCCGCGCCGATCAGCAGCGTGATCGATGCGTCGTCGCCTTCGCGCTCGCGCCAGCATTGCAGCGTCTCGACCGTGTAGGTCGCGCCATCGTGCTCGATTTCGTCGGTCGCGACGCGCACCGTCACGCCGGGGATCGCGAGCGACGCGGCCGCCGCGCGCGTCATCGCGAGCCGATGTTCGGCGGGCGACACGTCGGCTTTCTGCCACGGCTGGCCGGCCGGCAGCAGCACCAGTTCGGTCAGCCGCAGCACGTCGGCGAACCGCCGCGCCAGCGCGAGGTGGCCGTCGTGGATCGGGTCGAAAGTGCCGCCCAGCAGACCGATCCGGCGAGGCAGGGCGACAGGGTGAGCGTTCGGCTTCAGGTGAGGATCCTTTGTCGTGACCGTAAGCGAGACAGGTGGCGCGTCACACCCACTCGCGCGGCACGAGGAAATCGCTGTACAAACTCGCTTCCGGCGTGCCCGGCTCGGGGTGCCAGTCGTAGCGCCAGTTCGCCACGGGCGGCATCGACATCAGGATCGATTCGGTGCGTCCGCCGCTCTGCAGCCCAAACAGTGTGCCACGGTCGAAGACCAGATTGAACTCGACGTAGCGGCCGCGCCGGTAGGCCTGGAACGCACGCTCGGCTTCGCCGTACGGCGTGTCGCGGCGCCGCTCGATGATCGGCAGGTACGCCTTGAGAAAGCCTTCACCGACGCTTTTGAGCATCGCGAACGATTGCTCGAAGCCCGGCGCCGAGAAATCGTCGAAGAAAATCCCACCAATGCCGCGCGGCTCGTTGCGGTGCTTCAGGAAGAAGTACTCGTCGCACCAGCGCTTGAAGCGCGGGTACAGGTCCGCGCCGTACGGCGCGAGCGCGTCGCGGCACACCTGATGGAACTGCCGCGCGTCCTCTTCGTAGCCGTAGTAGGGCGTCAGGTCCATGCCGCCGCCGAACCAGAACACCGGTTCTTCGCCTTCCCTCGTCGCGATGAGCAGGCGCACGTTCATGTGCACGGTCGGGCAGTGCGGATTGTGCGGATGCAGCACGAGCGACACGCCCATCGCCTCGAAGCCCCGCCCGGCCAGTTGCGGCCGCGCGGCGCTTGCCGAGCCCGGCAGCGCGTCGCCCGCGACGTCCGAGAAGCCGATGCCCGCGCGCTCGAAGAACTGGCCGCCTTCGAGAATCCGCGTGACGCCGCCGCCGCGCAGCTTCTCGCCGGGCGCGCGCTGCCACGCGTCGGTAGCGAACGCGGTGCCGTCGAAGGCGCCGAGCGTGTCCGCGATATGCGATTGCAGGCCTTGCAGCCAGCTGCGCACGGCTTGTGCGTCGTAGCTCGAATTGCTCATGAATGCAGGTGCTGAGGGCGGCACGCTCGTCGTGCCGCGGGTTCTTCGAAAGAAAGCGATGGCCGCGTTCGCGCCGGGTGTCTGCGCACTCGGACCGCTGGTTCGGATTGCCTGGTTGCCGGAGGCGAACATCAGAGGCGGCTTGCCGCTTCAGTCGATTCGCGGGCTCCGGGCCCGTCTGCCGCGACGAGCGGGAAAGATTCAGTGTAGCGCGCGTCGTGTAACGTGCCGGCACTGCGGCGCCAGTGGCGCCGGCAGTGCGCCGCCCGCACGGCGTCCAGCGCTAGCGAAGCTTACTTGCCGTCGTGCTTGCGGTTGAGCGCGCGATAGCCGATGTCGCGGCGGTACTGCATGCCGTCGAACGCGATCTGGTTGATCGTCTGGTACGCGGCCGCCTGCGCGGTGCGCACCGAATCCGCGAGACCGACGACGCACAGCACGCGCCCGCCCGAGGTGGTCAGCTTGCCGTCCGTCAGCGTGGTGCCGGCGTGGAACGTGACCGAATCCGCGGTTTCGGCGGGAATGCCGTTGATGCGGTCGCCCTTCCTCGGCGTGTCCGGGTAGTTGTGCGCGGCGAGCACGACGCCGAGCGCGGTGCGGCGGTCCCATTCGAGCTCGACGGTGTCGAGCGTGCCGGCGATCGCGTGTTCCACCACCTTCGAATAGTCGCCCTTCAGACGCGCCATGATCGGCTGCGTTTCGGGGTCGCCCATCCGGCAGTTGAATTCGAGCGTCTTCGGGTTGCCTTGCGCGTCGATCATCAGGCCCGCGTACAGGAAGCCGGTGTAGCGGATGCCTTCCTTCTCCATGCCGCGCACGGTCGGCAGGATGATTTCGCGCATCACGCGCGCATGCAGCTGCGGCGTGACGATCGGCGCGGGCGAGTAGGCGCCCATGCCGCCCGTGTTCGGGCCCTGGTCGCCGTCGAGCAGACGCTTGTGATCCTGGCTCGACGCGAGCGCGAGCACGTGCTTGCCGTCCACCATCACGATGAAGCTCGCTTCCTCGCCGGCGAGGAACTCCTCGATCACGACGCGCGCGCCGGCGTCGCCGAGCTTGTTGTCCGACAGCATCATGTCGACCGCGGCGTGCGCTTCTTCCAGCGTTTGCGCGACCACCACGCCCTTGCCGGCGGCGAGGCCGTCGGCCTTGATCACGATCGGCGCGCCCTTGGCGTCCAGATACGCGTGCGCGGCGGCGAGGTCGGCGAAGGTTTCGTACTCGGCCGTCGGGATGCCGTGGCGCTTCATGAACGCTTTGGCGAAATCTTTCGAGCTTTCGAGCTGGGCGGCCTCTTTGGTCGGCCCGAAGATCTTCAGACCGCGCGAGCGGAACAGGTTGACGATGCCTGCCGCGAGCGGCGCTTCCGGCCCGACCAGCGTGAACGCGATCTGTTCTTTTTCGACGAAATCAGCGAGCGCGGCCGGCTCGGTGATGTCGATGTTGAGCAGACGCTCATCCTGAGCGGTGCCGCCGTTGCCCGGCGCGACGTAGACGAGCTGGACCCGCGGCGATTGCGCGAGCTTCCATGCCAGCGCATGTTCGCGACCGCCGGAACCGACGACGAGTAACTTCATGTGAATCCCCGAGACTTGAAAACCATAAACGGCCGAGCGGTGTGCTCAGCCGTGCAATAAACCATCAACAGCAAGGGCAAACGATGTCAGAGCCCGGCGCGCCATCACTCGCCGGCGATCGACGCGTTTGTATAGACTTCCTGCACGTCGTCCAGATTTTCCAGCGCGTCGAGCAGCTTCTGCATTTTCACGGCATCGTCGCCGGTGAATTCGACTTCGGTCTGCGGCTTCATCGTGACTTCGGCCAGTTCGGCCTTGAAGCCCGCCGTTTCGAGTGCAGCCTTCACTTTCGAAAAATCGTTCGGCGGGCACAGCACCTCGATACTGCCGTCCTCGTTCGTCACGACGTCGTCGGCGCCCGCTTCGAGCGCGGCTTCCATCAGCGCGTCTTCGGCGGTGCCGGGAGCGAACAGGAACTGGCCGACGTGATCGAACATGAACGACACCGAGCCGTCGGTGCCCATGTTGCCGCCGTTCTTCGAGAACGCGTGACGCACTTCCGCGACCGTGCGGGTGCGGTTGTCGGTCATCGTGTCGACGATCACCGCCGCGCCGCCGATGCCATAGCCTTCGTAGCGGATTTCCTCGTAGTTCGCGCCGTCCGCGCCGCCGACACCGCGCTGGATCGCGCGGTTGATGTTGTCTTTCGGCATGTTGGCGTCGTACGCCTTGTCGACCGCGAGCCGCAGACGCGGGTTCGAGTCGATTTCGCCGCCGCCCAGACGGGCCGCAACCTGGATTTCCTTGATGAGCCGCGTCCAGACCTTGCCGCGCTTGGCATCGGCCGCTGCTTTCTTATGCTTGATGTTGGCCCATTTCGAATGACCCGCCATACTTTTCTCCGTCGCGCGCGCCAGCGGGGCGCACGCATAGTGCAATTGTCGTTGCGATGTCGGGCGCCTCGCGTGTTGCGCCTCGATGTCAAACCGTCAGGTGAAAGGCTGCCGGCCGCTCGTGCTTGTCGCTCGTGTTGGCCCGTCGAGGTGGCCACCTGTGCCGCCGATCTCAGCCCGGCCGTTCCCGCGCGTCGTTCCGCGCTTGCCCGCCGGTAGGCGTTCGTGCCGGCTCATGCATGACCGGCCGGCCAGGCGGGGCCGCAGGGCCGCAGGGCGGCCGCGCGGCGGGGCAGCTTGTGCGGCCAGGCGCCGCATGACCTGATGCGAAAGCGCGGGGCGCCAGTCGAAATTGCAGGCGGTGGCGCGAGTGATCGTGCGGGTCGAGTCGCTCCGTCGAGCGGATGCGAATTTTATCATGCCGCGGGGGTGCGGCAGAGGGGGCCGCGCCGCGAAACCGGCCGCAAATGCAATGAAATCGACGCGAAAATGAATGGAGGCGGCGCGGATGTGTCGCCGGGAGGGCCGGATGCGGGCGAAAGCGGGGCCGGTTCCGGGGCGGCGGCATCGCCAGGCCACCCCCTGGCCCTCGGCGCGTCAGTTCTTCGTACCGAACAACCGGTCGCCCGCGTCGCCCAGGCCCGGCACGATGTACGCATGCTCGTTCAGATGCGAATCGAGCGACGCGATGAACAGCTTGACGTCCGGGTGCGCGTCCTGGAACACCTGCACGCCCTCGGGCGCGGCGACGAGCGCGAGGAACATGATGTTCTCGGCGGCCACGTTGCGGCGCTTGAGCACATCGACCGCGTGCACGGCCGAGTAGCCGGTCGCCACCATCGGATCGCAGAGGATGAACACGCGGTCTTCGAGGTCCGGCAGCCGCACCAGGTATTCGACCGGCCGATGATCCTCCGCGCGATACACGCCGATGTGGCCGACGCGCGCCGACGGCACCAGCTCGAGCAGGCCGTCCGACATGCCGACCCCCGCGCGCAGCACCGGCACGATCGCGAGCTTCTTGCCGGCGATCACCGGCGCGTCGATCTCGACGAGCGGCGTGGTGATGCGGCGCGTGGTCATTGGCAGGTTGCGGGTGATTTCGTAGCCCATCAGCAGCGTGATTTCGCGCAGCAGTTCGCGGAACGTGCGCGTCGACGTGTCCCGGTCGCGCATGTGCGACAGCTTGTGCTGGATCAGCGGGTGATCGAGGATGAAGAGATTGGGGAAACGGCTGTCCTGGGTCATGGCGGGCTCGCGCGCGGCGGCAAGGTGGATCGGTTCGGGGCGCTCATCCGTTGGCTCCGTCCGCGCCCGAAGGTCGGGCGAACGGTGGAAAAGCGCACTACCGCGCAAGTTTACCGAAAGAGTACCGCCCGGCGATACCTGAGATTGCAGCGACGCGGCACAGTCCGGCACCGATTCTTCTAGAATCTGGAGAAACTTCCAGGAGGGCATACACATGGACATGGGAATCGCAGGACGTAGCGCGCTGGTTTGCGCGGCGAGCAAAGGTCTGGGACGCGGCTGCGCGGAAGCGCTCGCCGCCGAGGGCGTCAACCTGACGATCGTCGCGCGCACCGCCGAAACGCTCGAAGCGACCGCCGAGGCGATCCGCAAGCAGAGCGGCGTCGAGGTGAAGACCGTCGCATGCGACATCACCACGCCTGAAGGGCGCGCGGCCGCGCTCGCAGCCTGCCCGCAGCCGGACATTCTCGTCAATAACGCGGGCGGGCCGCCGCCGGGCGATTTCCGTAACTTCACGCACGAGGACTGGATCCGCGCGCTCGAAGCCAACATGCTGACGCCGATCGAGCTGATCCGTCAGACCATCGACACGATGAGCGCGCGCGGCTTCGGGCGCATCGTCAACATCACGAGCTCGGCGGTGAAGGCGCCGATCGACGTGCTCGGTCTGTCGAACGGCGCGCGCTCCGGCCTGACCGGTTTCGTCGCGGGGCTCGCGCGCAAGGTCGCGCCGACCGGCGTGACGATCAACAACCTGCTGCCGGGCCTGTTCGACACGGACCGTATCGCGGTCACCTTCGAGGCGCAGGCGAAGACGCACAACATTTCGATCGACGAAGCGCGCAAGCAGCGCATGAAGACGATCCCCGCCGGCCGTTTCGGCAATCGCGAAGAATTCGGCCGCGCCTGCGCGTTCCTGTGCAGCACGCACGCGGGTTACATCACCGGGCAGAACTGGTTGATCGACGGCGGCGCCTATCCTGGTACGTACTGAGCAGGCACGTACCGAGCCGCCGCGCGCGAACGACACCCGTCACATCACAACAACGATAGTCACAAGGGTTTGAGGAGTCTCACGTCATGAGCACCCGCATTGCGCTGATCGCGCACGACCACAAGAAGGACGACATCGTCAAACTGGCCGGCGAATACGTCGACACGCTCGCGCGCTGCGAGATCGTCGCAACCGGCACGACCGGCGGACGCATCAGCGACGCGCACGGCCTCACGGTCGAGCGCATGCTGTCGGGCCCGCACGGCGGCGACCTGCAGATCGGCGCACAGCTCGCCGAAGGGCGCGTCGACATGGTGATTTTCCTGCGCGACCCGATGACGCCGCAGCCCCACGAGCCGGACATCAACGCGCTAGTGCGCGCGTGCGACGTGCACAACATTCCGTGCGCGACGAACATTTCGACCGCCCGCATGGTGCTCGACGTGCTGACGCTGCGCCTGTCCGGCGAGGCGTGAGCGCGCGCGTCGCCGCACCCACATCCATACAGATGAAGGAGACATGATGACCAAGGCGATCCGATTCGACAAAACCGGCGGCCCCGAAGTCATGAAATGGGTCGACGTCGAGGCGGGCGAGCCCGGCGCGGGCGAGATCCGCATTCGCCAGACGGCGGTCGGCCTCAATTACATCGACGTGTATTTCCGCACCGGTCTGTATCCGCTGCCGCTGCCGGGCGGGCTCGGCATGGAAGCGGCCGGCGAGGTCAGCGCGGTGGGCTCGGGCGTGACCGGTCTGAAGGTCGGCGATCGCGTCGGGTATGTCACGCGGCCGCCCGGCGCGTATGCGCAGGAGCGCGTGCTGCAGGCCGTGCAGGTCGTCAAGCTGCCCGATGCGATCAGTGACGAGCAGGCCGCGTCGGTGATGCTGCAAGGCTTGACTGCGCAATATCTGCTGCGCCGCACGTATCGCGTGAAGGCCGGTGACACGATCCTCATTCAGGCCGCGGCGGGCGGCGTCGGCCTGCTCGTGTGCCAGTGGGCGAAGGCGCTCGGCGCGACGGTGATCGGCACGGTCGGTTCCGACGAGAAAGCCGAGATCGCGAAAGCGCACGGCTGCGATCACGCGATCGTCTATACGCGCGAGAACTTCACGAAGCGCGTACGCGAGATCACCAACGGCGCGGGCGTGCCGGTCGTCTACGATTCGATCGGCAAGGACACCTTCGAAAAATCGCTCGACTGTCTCGCGCCGCTCGGCCTGTTCGTGAGCTTCGGCAACGCGTCGGGTCCGCTGCCGCCGATCGACTCGTCGGAATTCGCGGGACGCGGCTCGCTGTTCTTTACACGACCGACGCTCTTCACCTATATGGCGAAACGCAGCGACTACGAGGCGATGTCGGCCGAGCTGTTCGACGTGCTGAGCTCGGGCAAGGTCAAGACGAGCATCAATCAGCGCTATGCGCTGCCGGACGTCGGGCAGGCACATGCGGACCTCGAAGGGCGCCGCACGACGGGGTCGACGATCCTGCTGCCATAAAAAGTGGCGGCGCGGCCTCGGGCTGCGCTGCACGTCATCCATCAGGGCCGTTTCATCGTGAGATGAAACGGCCCTGTCCGTTTACGCGATTTTTACGCGCACCCCGCAATCTTTGACCAGCCCTTTAGGCCGATCGGCATACCGTTCTATCCATCCAAAGTCCGTGAATGGAGAACCAGAATGGATGTGCTGTATGTCGGGGGCCTGGCGCTGTTTGCCTTGCTGACCTTTGGGCTGATCGGCGGCTGCGAGAAGCTGATGCAGTCGCGCCGCGGACAAGGAGCGCGCTGATGACCTGGATGCTGTGGCTGGCCGGCGCGTCCACCGCGCTGCTGTTCGTATATCTCGTGTATGCGCTGCTGCGCGCGGAGGACATCGAATGAACACGAACGATGTCCTGCAGGCGAGTCTTTTTATCGTCGTGCTACTGGCCGCGGCGGTGCCGGTGGCGAGCTATCTCGGCGCCGTGATGGACGGCAGTTCGCGCGTGGTGCGCTTCGGCGCGCCGCTCGAACGGCTGCTTTACCGTATCGCGGGCGTCGATCCAGCGGCGGAGATGGGCTGGAGGCACTACGCGGTCGCCACGCTCGCGTTCAACGTGCTCGGCGCGGCGTTCCTGTACGTGCTGCTGCGCGTGCAAGGGTGGCTGCCAGGCAATCCGCAGCAGTTCGGCGCGATGTCGGTCGACAGCGCGTTCAACACCGCGGTCAGCTTCGTGACCAACACCAACTGGCAGGACTACACGCCCGAGCAGACCGTCGGCTATCTGACGCAGATGCTCGGCATGACCGTGCAGAACTTCCTGTCGGCGGCGACCGGCATCGTCGTCGTGTTCGCGTTGATGCGCGGCTTCGCGCGTCATACCGCGCAGACGATCGGCAACTTCTGGGTCGACATCACGCGCGTGACGATGTACGTCCTGCTGCCGATGGCGGCGATCATCGCCGCCCTGCTGATGAGCCAGGGCGTGATCCAGAACTTCAAGGCATATCAGGAGGTGCCGACGCTGCAGACCACCACCTACGCCGCGCCGAAGCTCGACGCGCAAGGCAATCCGGTGAAGGACGCGAAGGGCGATCCGGTGACGCTCGACACGCCCGTGAAGACGCAGACCATCGCGATGGGCCCGGTCGCGTCGCAGGAAGCGATCAAGATGCTCGGCACCAACGGCGGCGGCTTCTTCAACGGCAACTCCGCGCATCCGTACGAAAACCCGACGCCGTTCTCGAACTTCGTGCAGATCCTCTCGATCCTGATCATCCCGGCGGCGCTCGCGCTCGTGTTCGGCCGCGTGATCGGCGACCGGCGGCAGGGCGTCGCGGTGCTCGCGGCGATGACGATCGCGTTCGGCGTTTGCGTGTTTGGCGAGATCAGCGCCGAGCAGAGCGGCAATCCCGCGTTCACGGCGCTCCACGTCGATCAGTCGGCGAACGCGCTGCAGGCGGGCGGCAATGCGGAGGGCAAGGAAACGCGCTTCGGCATCGCGCAGTCGGGCATCTTCACGGTCGCGACGACGGCGGCTTCGTGCGGCGCGGTCGCCAACACGCACGATTCGTTGACGCCGCTCGGCGGCCTGTATCCGATGCTGCTGATACAGCTCGGCGAAGTGATCTTCGGCGGTGTCGGTTCCGGCATGTACGGGATGCTCGTGTTCGCGCTGCTCGCGGGTGTTCGTCGCGGGACTGATGATCGGGCGTACTCCTGAGTATGTCGGCAAGAAGATCGAGGCCTACGAGATGAAGATGGTGTCGATCGTCGTGCTGCTCACGCCGCTGCTCGTGCTGGTGGGCACCTCGATCGCGGTGCTCAGCGAGGCGGGCAAGGCCGGCATCGCAAACCCCGGCGCACACGGCTTCTCCGAGATCCTCTATGCGTTCAGCTCGGCGGCGAACAACAACGGTAGCGCGTTCGCGGGTCTCACGGTGAATACGCCGTTCTACAACTGGCTCACCGCGATCGCGATGTGGTTCGGGCGCTTCGGCACGATCGTGCCGGTGCTCGCGATCGCCGGTTCGCTCGCCGCGAAGAAGCGCATCGCCGTCACCGGCGGCACGCTGCCGACGCACGGACCGCTGTTCGTCGTGCTGCTGCTCGGCACGGTGCTGCTGGTCGGCGCGCTGACCTACGTCCCGGCGCTCGCGCTCGGTCCCGGCGTCGAGCAACTGATGATGATCGGCGTGCACTGACCCACGGCAGTGACCCACGGCCGCGGAGCCAACGACCGAACAGGCGCTTGCACGCCGCAAGCCTGCAAGCGCCCACGGACATTCGAGGATTCAATGACTGAACATAACGCTACCCGGTCCATGTTCGACCCGGCGCTGCTGCGCCCGGCGATCGTGGACTCCTTTAAAAAGCTGACGCCGCGCACGCAGTTTCGCAACCCGGTGATGTTCTGCGTGTACGTCGGCAGCATCCTGACGACCATTCTGTGGATCGCCGCGCTCGGCGGTCAGGCCGAGGCGCCCGCAGGCTTCATCCTCGCGGTCACGCTGTGGCTGTGGTTCACGGTGCTGTTCGCGAATTTCGCGGAGGCGCTCGCCGAAGGCCGCTCGAAAGCGCAGGCCGCGTCGCTGCGCAGCGCGAAGAAAGACGTGATGGCGAAGAAGCTCAACGAGCCGCATCCGAAGTCGCCGATCCGCATCACGACCGCGACCGATCTGCGCCGTGGCGACGTCGTGCTGGTCGAGACCGGCGACGTGATCCCGGCCGACGGCGAAGTGATCGAGGGCGTCGCTTCGGTCGACGAATCGGCGATCACCGGTGAATCGGCGCCGGTGATCCGCGAGTCGGGCGGCGACTTTTCGTCGGTGACGGGCGGCACGCGGGTGCTGTCGGACTGGATCGTCGTGCGCGTCACGGCCAATCCGGGCGAGGCGTTCCTCGACCGCATGATCGCGATGGTCGAAGGCGCGAAGCGTCAGAAGACGCCGAACGAAATCGCGCTCACCATCCTGCTCGTCGCGCTGACCATCGTGATGCTGCTCGCCACCGCGACGCTGCTGCCGTTCTCGATCTTCTCCGTCGAAGCCGCGAAAGCGGGCCACGTGGTGACGATCACCGCGCTCGCCGCGCTGCTCGTGTGTCTGATCCCGACGACGATCGGCGGCCTGTTGTCGGCGATCGGCGTGGCCGGGATGAGCCGCATGATGCAGGCGAACGTGATCGCGACCTCGGGCCGTGCCGTCGAAGCGGCCGGCGACGTCGACGTGCTGCTGCTCGACAAGACCGGCACGATCACGCTCGGCAACCGCCAGGCGTCGCAGTTTCTGCCGGCGCCAGGTCTGACCGAAGAGGCGCTTGCCGATGCCGCGCAGCTGTCGTCGCTCGCCGACGAAACGCCGGAAGGCCGCAGCATCGTCGTGCTCGCGAAGCAGCGCTTCAATATCCGTCAGCGCGATATGGCCTCGCTGCATGCGGTGTTTCTCGCGTTCACGGCGCAGACCCGCATGAGCGGCGTCGATCTGTCTCCTCAAGGGACTCCCTGCGGGACTCATGGCCGTGAAATCCGCAAGGGCGCGGCCGATGCGGTCAAGCACTATGTCGAAGCGAACGGCGGCCGTTTCCCGAATGAAGTCAGCAACGCGGTCGCCGATGTCGCGCGCCGCGGCAGCACACCGCTGGTGGTCGCCGAGAAAGGCGAGCAGGGCGCGCGCGTGCTCGGCGTGATTGAGTTGAAGGACGTCGTGAAGGGTGGTATCAAGGAGCGCTTCGCCGAACTGCGCAAGATGGGCATCAAGACCGTGATGGTGACGGGCGACAACCGCCTGACCGCCGCCGCGATCGCGGCCGAAGCGGGCGTCGACGACTTCCTCGCCGAAGCGACACCCGAGACGAAGCTCGCGACGATCCGCGCGCACCAGGCCGAAGGGCGTCTGGTCGCGATGACCGGCGACGGCACCAACGACGCGCCCGCGCTCGCGCAGGCCGACGTCGCGGTCGCCATGAACACCGGCACGCAGGCGGCAAAAGAGGCCGGTAATATGGTCGACCTCGATTCGAATCCGACCAAGCTGATCGAGATCGTCGAGATCGGCAAGCAGATGTTGATGACGCGCGGGTCGTTGACCACATTCTCGATCGCCAACGACCTCGCCAAGTACTTCGCGATCATCCCGGCCGCGTTCGCGACGACGTACCCGGCGTTGAATGCGCTGAACGTGATGCATCTGGCGACGCCGACCTCGGCAATCATGTCGGCGGTGATCTTCAACGCGCTGATCATCGTGCTGCTGATTCCGCTGGCGCTGAAGGGCGTGCGCTATCGCGCGCTAGGCGCTGCGATCCTGCTGCGCCGCAATCTGCTGATCTATGGCCTTGGCGGGATCATCGTGCCGTTCATCGGCATCAAGCTGATCGATATGGTACTCGCCGCGTTCGGCTGGGTTTGAGCGCAGTGACCATGTGATGAAAAGGGAAAGAGACCCATCATGAAAAATCTGTTCCGTCCGCTGATCGTGATCTTCGCGGTGCTGACCGCGGTCACAGGACTCGCATATCCCGCCGTGATGACCGCGTTCGGCCAGGCGGCGTTCCACGAACAGGCCAACGGCAGCCTCATCGAGCAGAACGGCAAGGTGGTCGGCTCACAGCTGATCGGCCAGCAGTTCGACGCGCCCCAGTACTTCTGGGGCCGGCTGTCGGCGACGAGCCCGATGCCGTACAACCCGCAAAGCTCGGGCGGCTCGAACCTCGGGCCGAACAACCCCGCGCTGCTCGACGAGATCAAGGGCCGTCTCGCGGCGCTGAAGGCGGCGGGCACCGACATGTCGAAGCCGGTGCCGGTCGATCTGGTCACGTCGTCGGGCAGCGGGCTCGATCCGGAGATCAGTCCGGCCGCGGCCGCGTATCAGCTCGAGCGGGTCGCGCAGGCCCGTCACCTCGCGCCGAGCGACGTGCAGGCGCTCGTCGAGCGCTACACGACGGGGCGCCAGTTCGGCGTGCTCGGCGAGCCGCGCGTGAATGTGCTGAAGCTCAATCTCGCGCTCGATGAAATGAAGCGCGGCTGAGACTGAACGCATCGACGACGCACCAGCCGCGTTTGCGGTTCATCGCTGAAACAGCGGCGTCCGCGTGGCGCCGCGCCGCCATTTGCGGGTCGGCGCGGGCCGTGCGACCATGCAGACACCGCCGCTCGCACGACTATGACAACCACTGAGCATGAACCGCCCCGATCCTGACGAACTGCTCGACAAGTTGCAGCGCGACGAAGAAAAACGCCAGCGCGGCCGGCTGAAGATTTTCTTCGGCGCGTCGGCCGGCGTCGGCAAGACCTATGCGATGCTGCAGGCCGCGCGCCGCCGCCAGGAAGAGGGTGTCGACGTGCTGGTCGGCATCGCCGAAACGCACGGGCGCAGCGAAACCGCCGCGTTGCTCGAGGGGCTCGACGTGCTGCCGCTCGTGCATATCGAGTATCGCGGCCGCAAGCTCGGCGAGTTCGATCTCGACGCCGCGCTCGCGCGCAAGCCGCAACTGATCCTCGTCGACGAACTCGCGCATTCGAACGTGCACGGCGCGCGCCATCTGAAGCGCTGGCAGGACGTCTACGAACTGCTCGATGCGGGCATCGACGTTTATACGACCGTCAACGTGCAGCACCTCGAGAGTCTGAACGACGTGGTCGGCCAGATCACCGGCATCCGCGTGTGGGAGACGGTCCCCGATCGCGTGTTCGACCATGCCGACGAAGTCACGCTCGTCGATCTGTCGGCCGAGGAACTGCTCGACCGCATGCGCGACGGCAAGGTCTACATGGCGCAGCAGGCCGAGCGCGCGGTGCGCAACTTCTTTCGCAAGGGCAACCTGATCGCGCTGCGCGAGCTCGCGCTGCGCCGCACCGCCGATCGGGTCGACGCGCAGATGCGCGAGTACCGCGCCGATCGTTCGATCCAGCGTATCTGGCAGGCGCGCGAGCGGCTGCTGGTGTGCGTCGGTCCCGGTCCGGAGGCGCCGGCGCTGGTGCGCTCGGCGGCGCGCCTCGCCGCGAGCCTGAGGGCCGACTGGCTCGCGGTCTATGTCGAAACGCCCGCGTTGCAGCGCCTGCCCGACGCCCGACGCGAACGCACGCTGAACGCGCTGAAGCTCGCCGCCGAACTCGGCGCCGAAACTGCGACGCTCGCCGCCACCGATGCGCTCGACGCGCTGATCGGTTACGCGCAGGCGCGCAACGTATCGAAGCTGGTGGCGGGCGCATCGTCGCGCACGGCCGCGAGCCGCTGGCTGCGCCGGCCGCTGGGCGAGCGCATCGCCGAGAAGAGCGGCGATCTCGATCTCACGCTGATTCGCGTGTCGTCGGAGCGCGACGGCGGCGAGCAGCGGCGGCTGTTGAACACGACCGCGAACGCGTGGCGCGAGGCGTTGAGCGCGGCCCGCGAGCGTCGCTCGCCGCCGCGCGCGTACGCGTTCGCGCTCGCGATCGGCGCGGCGATCACGTTGCTGTCGAGCCAGTTGATCGACCGCATCGATCTGACCAACCTCGTGATGCTGTATCTGCTCGGCGTGATCTTCACCGCGGTGAAGCTCGGGCGCGGGCCGGGTGTCGTGCTGTCGTTCGCGAGCGTCGCCGCGTTCGATTTCTTCTTCGTGCCGCCGCGCATGTCGCTGTCGGTCTCCGACACGCAATACCTGCTGACGTTCTTCGGCATGCTGCTGACCTCGCTCGTGATCAGCCATCTGACTTCGAGCCTGCGCCACGAGGCGAGCGTCGCGCGACGCCGCGAGCAGCGCACCGGAGCGATGTACGAGATGGCGCGCGAGCTCGCCGCGGCGCTCGCGACCGAGCAGATCGTCGGCATCGGCACCCGGCACGTGAGCGAGGTGTTCGGCGCGCGTGTCGCGATCCTGCTGCCCGACAGCGCCGACCAGGTCAAACAGAAGATCGAGGACCCCGACGCGGCGATCACGCTCGAAGGCGACGCGCTCGATCTGGACGTCGGCCAGTGGGTCTACGATCAGCAGAAGCCGGCCGGCCACGGCACCGATACGCTGCCGGCCGCCGCGGCGCTGTATCTGCCGCTGAAGGCGCCGATGCGCACGCGCGGCGTGCTCGCGGTGGTCGTGCGTGACGAGCGCGAGCTGACCGTGCCCGAACAGCGCCGCATGCTCGATGCGTTCGCCGCGCAGATCGCGCTCGCGCTCGAACGGGTGCACTACGTCGATATCGCGCGCGATGCGCTCGTCAACATGGAGTCGGAGCGGCTGCGCAATTCGCTGCTGTCGGCGATTTCGCACGATCTGCGCACGCCGCTGACGACGATCGTCGGGTTTTCGTCGATGCTCGCGCAGGGGCGGCAGGCGGGACAGGGGCGGACAGAAGGCGAGGCGGATGCTTCTTTGCGGACCGACGCGCAATCCGCCGCGCGGCGTGACGACGAACTCGTCGACGCAATCCACGAAGAAGCGCTGCGCATGACCGGCATCGTCACGAATCTGCTCGACATGGCGCGCTTGCAGGCCGGCAGCCTGCAACTGAACCAGCAATGGACGCTGCTCGAGGAGACCGTCGGCGCCGCGCTGCGAGCATGCAAGCGTGTGCTCGCGGATCATCCGGTGCAGGTTACGCTGCCCGCCGATCTGCCGCTGCTGCATCTCGACGCGGTGTTGATGGAGCGCTTGTTCTCGAACCTGTTCGAGAACGCGGCCAAATACACGGCGTCCGGCACGCCGCTCGCGATCGGCGCGCAGCAGATCGACGCGGACGGCACGCCGTTCGTGCGCATCACGATCGACGACAACGGCCCCGGCCTGCCCGCCGGCATGGAAGCGCGCGTGTTCGAGAAGTTCACGCGCGGCGAGAAGGAGTCGGCGAAACCAGGCATCGGCCTTGGGCTCGCGATCTGCCGCGCGATCGTCGAGGCGCACGGCGGTACAATCGGCGCGCTCAACCGGATGGCGGCGGATGGCCGCGTCGAGGGCGCGCGCTTCTGGTTCACGCTGCCGGTCAAGACGCCGCCCGACGCACCCGAGACGTTTGATACGCTCGAAGACGAAGGCGCAGCCACCGACACCGACACCGCCGCCGACCTCAACCCGCTCACCCGACCCACCCATGAGTGACCTGAGCATCACCGTCGTTCTGATCGAAGACGAGAAGCAGATTCGCCGCTTCGTGCGCACGGCGCTCGAAGACGAGGGCATCGCCGTGTACGACGCCGAGACCGGCAAGCAGGGGCTCGTCGAAGCAGCGACGCGCAAGCCCGATCTCGTGATCGTCGATCTGGGCCTGCCCGACACCGACGGCCTCGACGTGATCCGCGAGCTGCGCGGCTGGAGCGAGCTGCCGGTGATCGTGCTGTCGGCGCGCACCCAGGAAAGCGAAAAGGTCGCCGCGCTCGACGCCGGCGCCGACGATTACCTGACCAAGCCGTTCGGCGTGTCCGAGTTGTTTGCGCGGATCCGCGCGCATCTGCGGCGGCGCAATCACGGCGGCGCGAACGAATCGCCGCAGGTGCGCTTCGGTGCGGTCACCGTCGACCTCGCGCTGCGCCAGGTTACGCGCGACGGCGCCGCGGTCCATCTGACGCCGATCGAATACCGGCTGCTCGCGACGCTCGTGCGCCATGCGGGCCGCGTGCTCACGCACCGACAGTTGCTGCGCGACGTGTGGGGGCCGTCGCACGTCGAGAGTCACCACTATCTGCGCATCTACATGGCGCATCTGCGCGGCAAGCTCGAGCGCGATCCGGCGCAACCGGAGCATATCGTCACGGAGACGGGCGTCGGGTACCGGCTGGTGGGTGCGGTGTGAATTCGTCCGCGATGCCGCTTCGTTATAATCTCCCGACGTAAGGACGGCCTTGCGCCTGCATCGATCATCGGGGACGGCCCCATTTTTCATGGAGCTGTGTCGATGTCCTGGTTTCTTCTCCTGATTGCCGGTCTGCTCGAAGTCGCGTGGGCGGCCGGTCTCAAAACTTCCGAAGGTTTCACCCGCTTGTGGCCGTCCATCTTCACGGTCGTGACCGCGCTCGGCAGCTTCGTGCTGCTCGCGCTCGCGATGCGCCAGTTGCCGCTCGGCACAGCCTATGCTGTTTGGACAGGGATCGGCGCGGTCGGCGCGTTCATCTTCGGCGTCGTGATGATGGGCGAGGCGTTGACGGTCGCGCGCGTCGCCAGTGCGTCGCTGATCGTGATCGGCCTCGTCGGCCTGAAGCTGTCGTCGGGGCACTGACCGGGCGGCCACGTCCGCTCGGGGCGCGGCCGCCATTGCCTGCAAGCCACAGCGAAGGCTTCGCCGCTCTACGTTCTGCGAATTATCGTAGCTATAATGAGACAGAAACGACCTTGAGATTGCCCGCGGCCTGGCTGGCGCGGCCGGCCTGGCGAGCCTGACGGCTTCGGCGCGGAACGCCCGCTCGTTCCCGCCGCGGCGCCTGGCACGCACTGAGCGCGTGGAGGCGGCCATGCTTGAATCACTTTCACTTGCAGCGGGCCTTTCATGGGGCAGCGGTCTGCGCCTCTATCTGACGGTCCTCCTGGCCGGCGTTTTCGAACGTCTTGGCCTGATTCACTTGCCGAACACGTTATCCGCACTGTCATCGCCATGGGTGATCGGCGCGGCGGCCGTGCTGACGCTGGCCGAATTCCTCGCCGACAAGATCCCCGCGTTCGATTCGCTGTGGGATGCGATCCACACCTTCATCCGCATTCCGGCCGGCGCCGTGCTGGCCGCCGGCGCGCTCGGCCACGCCGATCCGACGCTGCTGAGCGTTGCCGCGCTCGCGGGCGGCACGCTCGCCGGCACCGCGCATCTCGCGAAGGCGGGTACGCGCGCGCTGATCAACCTGTCGCCGGAGCCGGTGTCGAACGTCGTCACGTCGACCGCCGAGGACGGCCTCGTGGTCGGCGGCGTACTGCTTGCGCTGTTCGTGCCGCTCGTGTTTCTGGTCTTGATGGTAGGCTTCCTGCTGCTCGCGGCGTGGGCATTGCCGCGATTGTGGCGTGGCGTGCAGGGCGGTTTTCGCGGCATGGCCACGCACATGGTGTCGCGATTTGCGAGGAGCAGGCACGATTGAGCGAAGCACTACCAGGATCCAAGGCGGGTTCAAGAACGCGCGCCGACACGAGACCAGCGCGGCGGCTTGGCGGCATCGATCTGTTGCGCCAGGCCATGCGGATGACGGCGCGCGACTGGCGCGCGGGCGAACTGACGATGTTGCTGCTCGCGCTCGTGCTGGCGGTCGCGGCGTTGTCGAGCGTCGGGTTTCTGGGCGATCGGCTGCATCAGGGGCTCGAGCGCGATGCGCGGCGCATGATCGCCGCCGACTTCATCGTGCGCGCCGATCATCCGGTCGATCCGCAATTCGCCGCCGAGGCGCACGCCCTGGGCCTGCGCACCGCCACCACGGCGATCTTTCCCAGCATGATCAATTCGACCGGCGCGCAGCCGGCGTCGCGGCTCGCCGCCGTCAAGGCGGTGTCGCCCGGCTATCCGTTGCGCGGGGCGCTGCGCATCGCGGCGGCGCCGGGTGCGGCCGATCATCCGGCGACGTCGATTCCGGCGCCGGGCACCGTGTGGGTCGACCAGCAGCTGCTCGACGCGCTGAAGCTGAAGATCGGCGATGCGGTGAAGGTCGGCAATCGCAACTTCACGGTCGGCGCGCTGATCACGCGCGAGCTCGATCGCGGCTTTTCGTTCGTCAACTTTTCGCCGCGCCTGATGCTGAATGCCGCTGACGTACCGTCGACGGGCCTGATCACCTATGGCAGCCGCGTCACGTACCGGCTGCTGGTCGCCGGTTCAGACGACGCGGTCGCGCGCTTCGCGCAGTTTGCGCATGAGCGCGTCGACGGCGGCAAGCTGCGCGGCGTCGCGCTCGAGTCGCTGCAGGACGGCCAGCCGCAGGTCCGTCAGACGCTCGATCGCGCGGGCCATTTCCTGACGCTCGTGTCGCTGTTGACCGCGCTGCTCGCGGCCGTCGCGATCGCGATGGCCGCGCACCGCTATATGCGCCGGCATCTCGACGGCTGCGCGGCGATGCGCTGTCTCGGCGTGAGCCAGGCCGCGCTGCGTGCGCTGTTCACGCTCGAATTCGTCGGGCTGGGCGTATTCGGCGGCGTGCTCGGCGTGGCGCTCGGTTATCTCGGGCATCTCGCGCTGCTGACGTGGCTCGGCGGCCTGATCGACGTGGTGCTGCCGCAGCCGACGCTGTGGCCCGCGCTCGAAGGCATCGCGGCCGGCCTCGTGCTGCTGCTCGGCTTCGCGCTGCCGCCGCTGTTGCCGCTCACGCGCGTGCCGCCGGTGCGCGTGCTGCGGCGTGAATGGGGCGAGGAGGGACGCACTGCGTGGGCCGCCTACGCGTTCGGCATCGTGCTGTTCGCGGGGCTGCTGATACTCGCCGCGGGGGAATTGAAGCTCGGGGGCATCGTCGCGGGTGGATTCGCGGGCGGGCTGCTGGTGTTCGCCGGCATCGCGCGGCTCGCGTTGTGGGGCGCGGCGCGCGTGGTGCGCAGCGAGCGCGTCAATGCGGGCATCGGCTGGCGCTATGCGCTGGCGTCGCTCGAGCGGCGCAGCAGTACCAGCGCGCTGCAGATCACCGCGCTCGGCATCGGCCTGATGTGCCTGCTGCTGATCGCGATGACGCGCAACGACCTCGTGCAGGGCTGGCGCAAATCGACCCCGCCCGATGCGCCCAACGAGTTCATCATCGACATCCAGCCCGATCAGCGCGACGCGGTCACGCAGTATCTGGACGCGCACGGCATCGCCGGCGCGGCGCTGTCGCCAATGGTGCGCGGGCGGCTCGTCGCGATCAACGGTAAGGCGGTCGATCCGGATTCGTTCAAGGGCGAGGATGCGCGGCGACTGGTCGACCGCGAGTTCAACCTGTCCTACACGACGCAACTGCCCGACGACAACCGGATCGCCGCGGGAACCTGGTTCGGCGAGACGACTAAGCCGCAGATCTCGATCGAGCAGGGTCTCGCGAAGCTGATCAACGTGAAGCCCGGCGACGTGCTGCGCTTCGACGTGACGGGGCTGACTGTCGAGGCGCCGGTGACGAGCGTGCGCAAGCTCGACTGGGGTTCTTTCAAGGTCAACTTCTTCGTGCTGATGCCGCCGGTTTCGTTGCAGGATTTTCCGGCGACTTTCATCACGAGCTTCCATCTGCCGGTGGACAAACAGTCGACGATCGATGGCCTGATCGCCGCCTATCCCAATCTGACCGCGATCGATACCGGCCCGATCCTCGCGCAGGTGCAGCGCGTGTTGCAGCAGGTGATCGGCGCGGTGCAATTCCTGTTCGCCTTCACGCTCGCGGCCGGCGTGCTGGTGCTGTACGCGGCGCTCGCCGGAACGCGCGACGAGCGTATGCGAGAATCCGCGCTGCTGCGTGCGCTGGGCGCATCGCATCGTCAGGTGCGGGCGGTGCAGGTGGCCGAATTCGTCGCGGTCGGCGCGCTTGCCGGCCTGATGGCGGCGCTCGGCGCGCAGATCGTCGGCTCGATGCTGGCCACGCACGTGTTCGAGTTTTATCTGGCCTTCGATCCGTGGCTGCTGCCGGTGGGCGTTGCGGCCGGCATCGCGTGTGCCGGTGTCGGCGGGTGGCTGAGTTTGCGGCATGTGTTGGCGCGGCCAGCGCTGCAGTCGCTGCGCGATGCGTGAGTTTTCCTGGTGATGTCTTTTTGCTGTTGAGCAGGGTATGAGCGATTTGAACGACGAAGTGTCCTCGGACAAGCCGACGGCCTTCGAACTGGTGGGCGGCGAGACGCGCGTGCGCGACCTGGTCGACCGGTTTTACGACCTGATGGATCTCGAGGCGGATTTCGCCGGGATTCGCGCGCTGCATCCGGCGTCGCTCGAGGGTTCGCGCGACAAGCTATTCTGGTTTTTGTGCGGCTGGCTCGGCGGTCCCGATCATTACATCGACCGCTTTGGCCATCCCCGTCTGCGCGCGCGGCATCTGCCGTTCGCGATCGCGTCGAGCGAGCGTGACCAGTGGTTGAGGTGCATGGCATGGGCGATGGAGGATGTCGGCTTGCCGGAACCGCTGCGCGAGCGCCTGCTCGGCTCGTTCTTCGAAACCGCCGACTGGATGCGCAACCGCAATGGCTGACACGCCGCCGCACGCCACCTCGGCACCGTACTCGGTCGAAGCCGACTATGCGGCGCTCGCGCCGCAGGCGCGCGAGGTTCTCGACTGCTGGTTCGGCGCGCCGGGCACGCCGGAGCACGGCACGGAGCGCAAGCTCTGGTTCAAGCGCGATGACGCCGTCGATACGATGCTGCGCGTACGTTTCGGTAACCTGATCGATGCGGCGAACGCGGGTGAGCTCGACGCATGGCAGAGCACGCCGTTGGGTGCGTTGGCGCTCGTCATCGTTCTGGACCAGTTTTCCCGCAACTGCCATCGCAATACGCCGCGCGCCTTCGCGACCGACGGCAAGGCGCTGCAAACCGCGCAACGGATCATCGCGAGCGGCGCCGATCGGCTGTTGCCGGACGTGCAGCATCGCGCGTTCGCGTATCTGCCGTTCGAGCACGATGAAACGCTCGCGAGCCAGCAGGAGTCGCTGCGTCTGTTCAAACAGCTTGCGGCGGAGCCGGGCGGTGACGGCTACTATCAGTACGCGCTGCGCCACGCGAAAGCGATTGAACGATTTGGCCGCTTTCCACATCGCAACGGGTTGCTCGGGCGTGAATCGAGCGACGAGGAGATCGCGTTCCTGCGCGAGCCCGGTTCGTCGTTCTGAATTGACGCGGACGCGCGCGCGAGGCACTCGGCCGGCGCGACGCGTTGCGCGGCTCTACTCGTCGCCGTGCAGCTTGCCCGCCATCGGCGTGCGCACGAAGACGCGCAACAGCTCATCCGAATCGCCCGGTCGCGCACCGGACCAGAACAGCCGCCATTCGCCGGCCGGCGGCCGCGCGTTGTCGCGGCGGCTTTCCACGATGAGCCAGGTGCAGGCGGTCGTGCGCGGATCTTCGCTCGGCTGATGCACGATGCCCGTGTAGTAGAAGAGCATCGGCGCTTCGGATTCGCCGAGTCCGGAGCTTGCCATGCAGTCGCCGTCGTTCCATTGGATATCCATCTTCGCGCGGAGGTCCCGGAACACCGAGCGGTAGCTTTTCGCGTAGTCGAGCCACGGCAGCAACAGCGTGCTGACGAGCCCCCAGACGAGCATCGCGCCCGCGCACCAGCTGAGCGCGCCGCGCCATTTGCCCGCGTACTTGAACGACGGCAGCAGCCACAGCCAGCCGATCGTCAGCAGAAGCGCGCCGACGATCAGCGCGGGCGAAATCGGCAGCACCCAGTCGAGCGGCAGCCAGCGGCCGAGCAGATGCAGCGACGCATGCGTGCTCGCGGGGGTCGTCATGATCGACCAGACGATCCACGCGAGCGCGGCCGCGCTGCCGAACAGCACTCGGCTAGCCATATCCCAGCCGGTATGCAGGCGCGCCGGCAAACGTTCGACGCCCTGCATCGCGACCAGCGCGAGCGGCGCGATGAACGGCAGGATGTATAGCTCGCGAACCGTCGCCGAGCTTTGCAGCACCGCGAAACCGATACCCGCGAACAGCACCGGCAACGCGACGCGCGGATCACGCCAGCGCCGCCATGCGCCACCGGCGAGCGCGGCCAGCGCGAGCGGGACGACCGGAAAGCCGACGCTCAGCACGGTGCGCAGTACGAACAGGTGGCTCTCGTTTTCGGAGCCGAGCTCGGCGACCGAAAAACCGAAGAAACGCCCGACGTTGTTATCCCACAGCCACACCTTGAAGAGTGCCTCTGAGCGCAGGTAGAAGCAGATCGGCCAGATCAGCGCGAACGGCGCGCAGACGAGCGCGGCGAGGCCGAGCCCGCCGGCGAAGCCGCGGCTGCGGCATGCGGGATAGAGCAGCAGCGCCGCGCAGGTGGTGGCGCCGAACACGAGCGGTACGAACAGCCCCTTGGCGAGCAGCGACACGCCGACGCCCGCGCCGAACATCGTCGCGCCGCTGATGATCGCGTGACGCCGCTCGCGGGCATCGAGCGGTTTGGTCTGCCGGGCGGCTTGCGCGTGCATCGGCAAATACGACGCGGCGCGCGGGTCGTCACGCAGATGCACGAGTACGAGTTCGAACAGTCCGCAAAAGCCGAGCGCGGCGCCGGCCATCAGCGCGACGTCGGTCATCATGTCGTGCACGTGCTTGACGACGACGAGCGTGCCGCCGAACAGCGCGAGCGTGCCGATCACGCGCAGGTCGAACCAGCTCGACGCAGCGACCGCGCGACGCGCGACCCGTGCGGTGTAATACACCGTCAGGCCCGCGAACAGCGCACTCGCGAGCCGTGCCGCATCGTGCAGCGGCAGATAGCGGCCGAACATCCACGCGAGGCCCGTGGCGACCCAATCGTAGATCGGCGGCTTTTCGACGAAGGGCTGGCCGGCATTGGTCGGCACGACGAGGTCGCCGGTATCGAGCATGTGCTGGACGATGCCGAATGTGTAGGTTTCGTCCTGCTTCCACGGTTCGTGGCCGAGAATGCCGGGGGCGAGCCACGCGCACAGGATCGCCAGCGCGACGAGCCACAGCAGCGGGCGGATCGCCGCGAGCGCGCGCCAACGCTGCAGGCCGCGCGTTGCGCGGTCGGCTGAAACGGCGGAGCCCGATGGATGGGCGGTGTCGGCGCCGTATACCGCCGCGGCCGAAGCCGCGGGGTCCCCGGCCGCCGGCTGGGTCTGCGCGCCGGCAAACGGGTGCGCGGTGCTGGCGGAAAGCGCGGCCTCGTGCGCGCCACCTGCTGGAGCGGTCGAGGTCGGGGCCGTCGCGTTGGCACTGTGCGCGCGCCAGCGCGTGGACTGCTTGTCTTGCATGGAAGTCTCTGGTCAGCGTACGCGGCGGCGTTGGCCTCGTACCATGTTTTGCTTACGTCGCCTGCGGATGCATACGATCTGGCCGATTGTAGCGCCGCATTATTACTGAAGATTACACACGAACGAACGCGCGCGCATTCGATGCGTGGCTGTGCCGGTTTCATGAGAAATCGACGCGGGTTCGTGGAGAAATAGGAAAGGGGGAGCGGGCGGGAAAGGCGCGGCCGTAGTGGACCGCGCCGAGTATTTAAGGCTTGCGCCCCGTTGCGTGCGGCATTCGCTCAGCGGCCTCCGGCGACGTCGAACAGCGCGCCCGCCACGTACGACGACGCGTCGCTGAGCAGCCACACGATGGCCTCGGCGACTTCGTCGGCGCGGCCGGGGCGGCCGAGCGGCGTGGTCGCGCCCAGTTGCGCGGCGCGCTCGGGCTTGCCGCCGCTCGCATGGATCTCGGTGTCGATCAGGCCCGGACGCACCGCGTTCACGCGCACGCCCTGCGGGCCTAGTTCTTTCGCGAGGCCGAGCGTCATCGTGTCGATTGCGCCTTTCGACCCCGCATAGTCGACGTATTCGTTCGGCGAACCGAGCCGCGCCGCCGCCGACGAAACATTGACGATCGCGCCGCCCGCGCCACCGCGCTGGGTCGACATGCGCCGTGCCGCTTCCCGTGCGCACAGATAGGCGCCGAGCACGTTGACGTCGAACACGCGTTTCAGACGCGCGAAGTCCATATCGGCGAGCTGGCTCGACGGCGCGACGATGCCGGCGTTGTTGACGAGCGCATCGATGCGGCCGAAGGATTGCTGCAGCGTATCGAACATGCCGGTCACGTCGGTTTCGTTCGCGACATCGCCGGCGATCGGCACCGCGCGGCCGCCCGCGTGTTCGACCTCTGCGACCGTCTGCTGCGCGGCGGCGAGGTCACGCACGTAGTTCACGCCGACGCACCAGCCGCGCGCGCCAAGCAGACGCGCGGTGGCACGGCCAATGCCGCGGCTGCCGCCGGTGATCAGAACAGCTTTCGTCATCGCAACCTCGTCGTTGGGGTGGTGCGTGCGCGGCGCGCTTCGCTCGGGTTCGGCGGACCCGGGATTCAGATCGCGTCGCTTCGGACCGCCGCCCATTTGTCGCGCGCGGGCGGCGCGTAGCGTTGCAGCTTGCCGATCAACGCGAGCGGATCGGCGTCGATCTGCAGCATGTCGAGATAGGTTTTGCGCAAGAAGCCTTCGTCGACCGTGTGCTGAAGCAGGTCGATCAGCGGTGCGTAGAAGCCGTCGGTGTTCAGGAGTGCAACCGGTTTGCCGTGGTAGCCGAGCTGCGCCCACGTGAAGACCTCGAACAGCTCCTCGAGCGTGCCCGCGCCGCCGGGCATCGCGACGAACGCATCGGACAGCTCGGCCATCATCTTCTTGCGATGATGCATGTCGGGCACCACGTGCAGTTCGGTCAGGCCGTTATGCCCCACTTCCTTGCTGACGAGCAGCTCGGGAATCACGCCGATCGCGCGGCCGCCTTCGGCCATCACGGTATCGGCGATCACGCCCATCAGCCCCACCTTGCCGCCGCCATAGACGAGCGCGAGATCGGCCTCGACCAGCGCACGGCCGAACGCGCGCGCCGCCTGCGCATACAACGGCTTGGCTCCCATCGAGGAGCCGCAATAGACACACACCGACTTCATGCTCAACTGTCCTTCGATTCGTTGCGAGGCGCGGCGCCTTCACGCGGCGGCAGGTAGTCGTAGAACTCGCGCTTGGGCAGCGTGCCCGATACGAGGTCGTCGAACAGCTGCCGCGAACGGCCGCGCAGGTAGGGCGCCATCAGCGAGACGATCTGCACGCTGACCTGATGCAGCTCTTCGCGGATCGCTTCCTGCTCGTTGTATTTGCGCGGATTCATCACGAACTGATATGACAGCCAGTACGTGCCGATCACGCCGACGTTGGTCGCGATCACCTGCATTTCCTGCGGCGTCGCGACCATTTCGCCGTCGGCGACGAGCTGTTCGCAGAACTGGCTCGCGAAGCGCACCTTATGGCTGATGATCTGCTTGAAGTGCGTCTCGAGCGTGCGGTTGCGCGCGAGCAGGTCGTTCAGGTCGCGGTACAGGAAGCGGTAGCGCCACGTGAAATCGACCATGTACTGCAGATACGACCACATCTCGTCGATGGTCGCGCGATGGTCGTCGGGGAAACGCAGACGCTTCTCGATCTCCTGCTCGAACTGGCTGAAGATGCTGTTGATGATGTCGTCTTTGTTGCGGAAGTGGTAGTACAGGTTGCCTGGGCTGATTTCCATTTCCTCGGCGATCGTCGTCGTCGTGACGTTCGGCTCGCCGATTTCGTTGAACAGCTTCAACGACAGTTCGAGAATCCGTTCGCGCGTGCGGCGGGGAGGTTTGGCTTCCATGTCGTCCGGCCCTGGTTATGCCGGGCTGGGCGCGTGGCGGCGTGCCGCTGCTGCGTGTTCCACCCGGATGCGGTTGGTATATTGAGCTCTCCCGAACCCGCCGACACGCGGCGGGCCCCCCCCCGAAAGGGCAGGATGAGGCGAGGCGCGGATCCGTTTGCGCGAGCGCTTTCCTGTGAGACCGTTAAACGATTATAAACCGAGCGTTCTAATACCCAACCGCCTGCGCGGATTTTCATCCTGTGGGGCGTGGCGAAGCGTGCGCTTCAACCCGCATCGAACCTCAAAGCCACGCGCGAACCCAGCCGACGACCAGCGGCCCGACGATGACTCCCCACGTCATCACACACATGCCGAGCGCGACCATCACGGCCGCACTGCCAAGATCCTTCGCGCGGCGCGACAACTCGTGACGTTCGAGCGAGATCCGGTCGATTGCCGCTTCGACGCTCGAGTTGAGCAGCTCGACGATCAGCACGAGCAGCACCGAGCCGAGCAGCAACACGCGCGACACGGGATCGACGGGCACCACGAGGCCGCACGGAATCAGGATCGCGGCCAACGTGAGTTCCTGACGAAACGCGCTTTCCTCGCGAATCGCAACGCGAAAACCGGCCAGCGAGTTTTTCATCGCGTGCCATGCGCGCGTGAGGCCGCGGTTGCCTTTGTAGGGGTTGAAGGGCAGCGGGGCGAGCGGGTCGTCGGGGCTGAGCGGTTCGTTGGGGGCGTCGTGGCTTGAGTCGCGAGTCGTGTCTTGGGTGGCGTCAGGTTGCACGCCACCCGCGACGCTGGCGCCGCCGGTCGTGGTTCTCGCGCCGTTCACCCGATGCACGGTATCCGCATGCCCGGTCATACCCGGCTCGCGTACGTCGTCGAACGGTTCGATGCTGGTGGTGTCGCGGGTGGACTCGACGGCGCGCAGTGCGCCGTTCGACGCGCCTTCGGCGCTGGATCGACTGCTTCGCATGGATGGCTCCGCGCGCCGCATCACGCAGCGGCGCTTTCCTCACGATACGCCGTGTCGCGCAGGGGCTTCAGATGCGCGGCGAATTGTGCGGACGCCGCTGCCCACGAGAAGCGCTCGGCCCATGCGCGCGCATGCGACCGATCGATCTTCAGTGCCTCCAGACACGCTTCGCGCAGATCTTCGTGCATTGCACCGGCGCCGCCGTCGCCGAGCACGTCGATCGGGCCGGTGACCGGATATGCGGCCACCGGCGTGCCGCATGCGAGCGCTTCGAGCAGCACGAGTCCGAACGTGTCGGTGCGGCTCGGAAACACGAAGACGTCGGCGGCGGCGTAGACCTTCGCGAGTTCGGCCTGCGACAGCACGCCCAGATAGTTGACCTGCGGATAGCGCGACTTCAGTTCGGCGAGCGCCGGACCTTCGCCCGCGACCCACTTCGAGCCGGGCAGGTCGAGCTGCAAGAATGCCTCGACGTTCTTCTCGACCGCCACGCGTCCCACGTACAGGAAGATCGGCCGCGCGGTGTTGAGCACCTTCGAGTCCATCGGACGGAAGATTTCGAGATCGACGCCGCGCGTCCACAGCACGACGTTCGTGAAGCCGAACTTCTCGAGGTCCTGCTTGACGACGGGGGTCGGCGCCATTACCGCGAGCGACGGCTTGTGGAACCAGTGGAGAAACCTGTAGGTCGCCGCGAGCGGGATGCGAAAGCGCGCCTGCACGTACTCGGGAAAGCGCGTGTGATACGCGGTCGTGAACGGCAGCTTGTGTTCGAGCGCATACGCGCGCGCGGCCATGCCCAGCGGACCTTCGGTCGCGATGTGCAACGCGTCGGGCGCGAAACGGTCGATGCGCTCGCGCAGCCGGCGGCGCGGCAGCAACGACAGCCGTATCTCCGGGTAAGTCGGGCACGGGATGGTGCGGAATTCGAGCGGCGTCAGCAGATCGACCTGATGGCCGAGCGCGGTGAGTTCGCGCCGGGTGTTCTTCAGCGTGCGTACGACACCGTTGACCTGCGGCTCCCATGCGTCGGTGACGATCATGATCTTCATCGCGTTGTTCATCGCTGCGGGCCCTGTGGAAGTGGAGAGTGGAAGTGCTCAGGCAGTGGCGCGGGCTTTTTGCGTGCCCGCCTGGGGCGCGCGCAGCGCAGTCCAGAAGATCACCTTGAGCTCGCCTTCATAAGTCTCGACGAGCGCCGACAGACTCTCGACCCAATCGCCATCGTTGCAATAGAGCACGCCATCGATCTCGCGCATCTCTGCCTTGTGGATGTGGCCGCAGACAACGCCGTCGCAGCCGCGGCGACGCGCTTCGTCGGTCATTACGCGTTCGAACGACGAGATGAAGTTGACCGCGTTCTTGACCTGATGCTTCAGGTATTGCGACAGCGACCAGTACGGAAATCCGAGCTTGCTGCGAATGCGGTTGAACCAGCGGTTCAGCACGAGGATCATCGTGTACAGCGTGTCGCCGAGATAGGCGAGCCATTTCGCGTGCTGGATCACGCCGTCGAACAGATCGCCGTGCACGATCCACAGCCGCTTGCCGGCGAGCGTCGTGTGGAACGCTTCGCCGCGTACGTGGATGTCGCCGAACGCGAGGTCGCAGAACTGGCGCGCGGCTTCGTCGTGATTTCCGGGCACGTAGATGACCTGAGTGCCTTTGCGCGCTTTGCGCAGCACTTTCTGCACGACGTCGTTGTGCGCCTGCGGCCAGTACCAGCCTTTCTTCAACTGCCAGCCGTCGATGATGTCGCCGACGAGGTACAGGTACTCCGATTCGTTGTGGCGCAGGAAGTCGAGCAGATATCCCGCCTGGCAGCCGCTCGAGCCGAGATGGATATCCGAGAGCCAGATCGTGCGATAGCGATGCGGATCGTCGTGGCCGTCATCGGGATGATCGGCGCGGGCATCGAGTGATGGCGTCGCGGGCTGCGGCAGGCCGTGATGAGTAGAACCCGGAGCGGGCCGGAACGCGACGGGGTCGACGCTTGGTCCGGTTTGACGAAACAGGGAAGTCGCGGACGTATTGGGGTCCATGGCTCACGCGTCGAGTGGCGGTGCCCGTATTGGGCCGGGTGCGCGTGACTTCGGCGTGACAGTCATGAGAAGTTCTTATTACGGAGGGGCCTTGGCGGGGCCTGTTTTTTCGTTGTTCTGGCCTGGTTGGCCTTTCCTTGTTGGCTTATCGGTCTATTAGCGTTGCCCCTGTGCGGGGCGGCACCTACTTTCTTTGCTGCTGCAAAGAAAGTAGGCAAAGAAGACAGCTAAAACCGCCAACTCTTAAGCGGGTCCCCTGGCTTGGAAGGGGTAGTGGTGCATCTGGAATCCGGGCTTCCGCACATTCCGCGTTCGTGACAAAGCCGTCATCCCTCCCACTCCGCACTACGTGCGTCGCGGACGGGTCTGCCTGGGAAACCAATGGTTTTGCCCGCGCAGCGGGGACCCTCGGCTGCGCCTCGGCGATGCGCCGCAACAACCGGTGGTTTTTTGAAAAGGGGTTTCGGCGCGCGTAGCGCTGCCGGAAGAATGACGGCCTTGTCACTGGCGCCGAATGTGCGGGAGCACGGATTCCAGATGCACCACTACCTCATGCAGACCGAGGACCCGCTTAAGAGTTTGCGGTTTTAGCTGTCTTCTTTGCCTACTTTCTTTGCAGCAGCAAAGAAAGTAGGTGCCGCCCCGCACAGGGGCAACGCTAATAGACCGATAAGCCAACAAGGAAAGGCCAACAAAGCCAGAACAACGAAAAAAGCCCCGGCCTCACCCCGCCCAAGGAGAGCAACGCATTCGGCCCATCGCCCACGCGCGCTAGCGCCCAACCGCTACCACCCGCGTCCCCGCGAGCCGATCATGCAAAAACTGCCGCTGCGGATCAAAACGCCCACTCGCGGCCCACACCGCGAACCAGACGCCCGCAATAACAAGCGTCTGCGGCACCCGCAACCCAAGAAGTGGATGCAACGCCAGCGGCGGCAAAAACCACAACCAGGCGAACACATACCGCGCAATCGCCCGCCCAACCGAAACCGGCGCGCCATCAGCGCCAACAACCCGAAATCGCCAGGTTTTCATCGGCAGCGTCTGGCCGCCGTGCGTCCAGAACCAGACGAAGTACACGCCAACCACGAGGCCGATCCAGCCGGCGAGCAGGTTGTGATGCGCGAGCCCGTTACGCTGCTGCGTCAGCGTGCTGAATAGATAGCCGGCGAGAAACACGACGCCGAACAGAATGACCGCTTCGTAGAGCAGTGCCGCGAGCCGTCGCCGGACGGTGGGCGCCGTGCCGCCGGGTGCGGCGGCAGCCAGGGTGGGGGTGGCGAGCGGCTGGGACACGTAATGGGTTCGGGTCGGAATCAGGAGCCGTGGAAGATTGCCGGCGCTTCGGCAGGCGACACGGGCACCGGCGTCGCCGGTACGAAGCTGCCCGCCGCCGGAATCGCAGGCGTTGCCGGCAGCGAGGCCGTGGCCGGCGCGGAGGCAGCCGGCGCGGCGCTCGCCGCCGCGGCAGCACTGGCGCCGTGCTCGCGCGCATTCACGAACCGGTCGATGCCCTTGATCTCGTTGCGAGCCGATGGCGGCGCGCTGACGACGCTGGGGCGACGCTTGTGTTCGCTCGCGGCGAGTCGCTCCTTCGTTTCTTCGGGCAGTTGTTGGTACGCTTTCCACGCGTTCTGGCGCGCTTCGCGCGGCAACTCCTTCGAAACCTGGTAGTTTTCGCGCGCGATGCGGCGCTGATCGGGCGTCATGCGCACCCATTCACTCATGCGCTCATGCAGACGCTTTTGCGCATCCGGCGACATCTTTGCGTATCGCGACGCAATCTTGATCCACTTTCGCTTGCGTTCGTCGCTAAACGAATCCCATTGCGATGCGAATGGGGCCAGCGCGGCGTGGTCGGCGGCGCTCAGGCGTGACCACGCGAGGGGGCTATTGCTGCCCGGCAGGCCGGGCAATTCGACGGAAAGTGCCGGGGCGGGCGCGGGCGCGGCGACGTTGACGCCGGGCGACGGATTGCCCGCCGACGATGGGCTCGGATGAAAGCGCGGATAGGTCGCGACAAACGACACCAGGGCCGCGATCGCGCATCCGAAAACAACGGCCAGGCCGCGCTTGTAACTCACCCGAGGAATCTCCCGCTCAGTGGGCGCGTGAAAGATACGCGTTGAAGCCGTGGTCGAGATAGGCATTGAGCGGCAGGTCGTCGCTTAGCATGGCGGCATCGATATCGGCAAGTTCGGCGGTGCGCTGGTGATCTTCCCAGTACGCGATGCCGATCAGGCTCACGACCAGCGCGGCCAGCGGCCACGCTAGCGCGAAGCGGCGCAGCGGCCAGCGGCGGCGCGGCTCGAAGCCTCCCTGTGGTAGCCCCGCTATCCCGGCCGGTATGCCGGCGAACGCAGGCACGAACCCCGGCGCGCTGACGGCTTCGGGCTTTTTGCGCGCCAACGCGGCACGACGCGCGGCAGCGAGCCGGCCGACGGTGGCCGGAGGGAGGCTGGCGGTGTTTTCGTCGAGCGCGCGGCGCAGTTGACGCGCAAACTCGAGTTCTGTGTTTTCAAGGGAGCTCATAGCGTGATTCCTTTCGCCTTGAGCGCTTGCGCCAGCGTGTGAGTGGCCCGGGAGCAGTGCGTTTTCACGCTGCCTTCGGAGCAGCCCATTGCGGCGGCAGTCTCGGCGACATCCATATCCTCCCAATAACGCATGAGAAACGCCTCCCGTTGACGTGCCGGTAATTTCTGGATCTCGTTGTCGATCGACTGCAGGACCTGCTCTCGTTCGAGCTTCTGTTCGTTGCTCTCGGCGCCAGCCGAACCCGCCTCGGCCTCGAAGGTTTCCAGCGGATCGAACTCGTCGTCGTCGGCGTTGCCGAGCGACGAGAATAGACTAACCCAGGTGTTGCGTACTTTGGCACGGCGGAAATAGTCGTGCGTCGCATTCTGCAGAATACGCTGAAACAGCAGCGGTAGCTCGGCCGCCGGACGGTCGCCGTATTTCTCGGCGAGCTTGATCATCGCGTCTTGCACGATGTCGAGGGACGCATCGTCGTCCCGCACGGCGTAGACCGTCTGCTTGAATGCGCGCCTTTCGACGCCCGCCAGAAAATCGGCGAGTTCCTTGTCTGATGCCATCCGGTTGGGGTCGGCGCAGCAAGCGTGCGCGTAATCGGTCGAAAAATGTCGTAAAACTCGCGGATGCTAACAAACTTTTGCTCCGAAAGGGGTGAAACCTGCTCAAGCTTGCATTTGCATGACAGTCGACATTCCGTCCGGTCGCGCGCTCCTACGCGCGAGCCAACGGCAATATTTTCTTGACCACGAGCGCGTCTGAAGCTATCGTCGCTGGTTCGCAACATAAGTGAGTTGTCTCAATTGAGGTGTGGCCCAAGAAGCCCGCCTGTCAACTGGACGCGCCGCTTGAACCCGAGCCACAAGCCCGGCAGAGAGCACCCGATCAATTTTTTGCCGAAAATTCGAAAGGTGAATCAATGAATATGCCCAGCGCGGAATTCTCCACGTCGGATACGACCCCCCATCACGAAGCAGACTCTATCGGCGCCACCGTGCTCATGAAGGCACTGGCCGACGAAGACGTCGAGTTCATCTGGGGCTATCCCGGCGGCTCGGTACTCTACATTTACGACGAGCTGTACAAGCAGGACAAGTTCCAGCATGTGCTCGTGCGCCACGAGCAGGCCGCCGTGCATGCCGCGGACGCCTACGCGCGCTCCACCGGCAAGGTCGGCGTGTGTCTCGTGACCTCCGGCCCCGGCGTCACCAACGCGGTGACCGGCATCGCGACCGCCTATATGGATTCGATCCCGTTGGTTGTGATCAGCGGCCAGGTGCCGACTGCCGCGATCGGTCAGGATGCATTCCAGGAATGCGACACGGTCGGCATCACGCGTCCCTGCGTAAAGCACAACTTCCTCGTGAAGGACGTGCGCGATCTCGCCGCCACCGTCAAGAAAGCTTTCTACATCGCCCGTACCGGCCGTCCCGGCCCAGTGCTGATCGACATTCCGAAGGACGTGTCGAAGACGCCGTGCCAATACGAGCCGATCAAGAGCGTTTCGCTGCGCTCATACAACCCGGTCACGAAGGGCCACTCCGGTCAGATCCGCAAGGCGGTGTCGCTGCTGCTGTCGGCGAAGCGTCCGTATATCTACACCGGCGGCGGCATCGTGCTCGCGGATGCGTCGCGTGAATTGAACCAGTTCGCCGATCTTCTCGGCTATCCGGTCACCAATACGCTAATGGGTCTGGGCGGCTACCGCTCGAGCGACAAGAAATTCCTCGGCATGCTCGGCATGCACGGCACGTACGAAGCCAATATGGCGATGCAGCACTGCGACGTGCTGATCGCGATCGGCGCGCGCTTCGACGACCGCGTGATCGGCGATCCGAGCCACTTCGCGTCGCGGCCGCGCAAGATCATCCATATCGACATCGATCCCTCTTCCATTTCCAAGCGCGTCAAGGTCGACATTCCGATCGTCGGCGACGTGAAGGAAGTGCTGAAGGAACTGATCGAGCAGTTGCAGACGGCCGAGCATGGCCCCGACGCCGCGGCGCTCGCCGACTGGTGGAAGGACATCGAAGGCTGGCGCGCGAAAGATTGCCTGAAGTTCGACCGCAAGAGCGACATCATCAAGCCGCAGTACGTGGTCGAAAAGGCGTGGGAGCTGACCGACGGCAACGCGTTCGTGTGCTCCGACGTGGGCCAGCACCAGATGTGGGCCGCGCAGTTCTACAAGTTCAACAAGCCGCGTCGCTGGATCAATTCCGGTGGCCTCGGCACGATGGGCTTCGGCTTACCGGCCGCGATGGGGGTGAAGATGGCCCATCCGGACGACGACGTGCTGTGCATCACGGGCGAAGGCTCGATCCAGATGTGCATCCAGGAGCTGTCGACCTGCAAGCAGTACGACCTGCCGATCAAGATTATTTCGCTGAATAACCGCTATCTGGGCATGGTGCGCCAGTGGCAGCAGATCGAATACAGCAAACGCTATTCGCATTCGTACATGGATGCGCTGCCGGACTTCGTGAAGCTCGCCGAAGCGTACGGACACGTGGGCATGCGCATCGAGCGCACGGCCGATGTGGAACCGGCGCTGAAGGAAGCGCTGCGCCTGAAGGATCGTACGGTGTTTCTCGACTTCCAGACCGATCCGACCGAAAACGTCTGGCCGATGGTTCAGGCCGGCAAGGGCATCACCGAGATGCTCATGGGTTCGGAAGATCTTTAACGACGGAGCGTCTGGATAACTCCAGCGCCGGCTTCGTGATGCGCGCCTTCAAAAAAGGCGAGGGCAGACGAAGCGGCGCCGCTCCGCTCGCAGGCATCGACACATCATCTGGAAGAAGCGAAACATGAGACACATCATTTCCGTCTTGCTGGAAAACGAACCAGGCGCGCTGTCGCGCGTGGTGGGTCTGTTCTCCGCACGCGGCTACAACATTGAAACCTTGACGGTGGCTCCGACCGAAGACCGTTCGCTGTCGCGCATGACCATCGTCTCCGTTGGCTCGGACGACGTGATCGAACAGATCACGAAGCATCTGAACCGCCTGATCGAGGTGGTGAAAGTGGTCGACCTTACCGAGGGCGCCCACATCGAACGCGAGCTGATGCTGATCAAGGTGAGGGCGGTCGGCAAGGAACGTGAGGAGATGAAGCGGATGGCGGACATTTTCCGCGGCCGCATCATCGACGTCACCGAAAAGACCTACACGATCGAATTGACGGGGGCGAGCGACAAGCTCGACGCCTTCATCGAGGGGCTCGATTCCACGGCGATTCTCGAGACGGTCCGCACGGGCAGCTCGGGCATCGGTCGCGGCGAGCGCATTCTGAAGGTCTGACGTCGCGATCGCAAGGCCGGGCAACGCGGTATCGCCCGGCTGGCAATAACAACATTCGCAGTACCTGAATTTCTCTGAATCATCGAATCTAGCCAAGGAACCGACATGAAAGTTTTCTACGACAAGGACGCCGATCTCTCCCTCATCAAGGGCAAGCAGGTCACCATCATCGGCTATGGCTCGCAAGGTCATGCGCACGCGCTGAACCTGAAGGAAAGCGGCGTGAACATCACGGTCGGTCTGCGCAAGGGCGGCGCATCGTGGAGCAAGGCTGAAAACGCCGGCCTGCAAGTGAAGGAAGTCGCGGAAGCGGTGAAGGGCGCGGACGTCGTCATGATGCTGCTGCCGGACGAGCAGATCGCCGACGTGTACGCGAAGGAAGTCCACGCGAACATCAAGCAGGGCGCAGCGCTCGCGTTCGCGCACGGCTTCAACGTTCACTACGGCCAGGTGATCCCGCGTGCCGACCTCGACGTCATCATGATCGCGCCGAAGGCGCCGGGCCACACGGTTCGCGGCACCTACTCCCAAGGTGGCGGCGTGCCGCACCTGATCGCGGTTGCGCAGGACAAGTCGGGCGCGGCGCGCGACATCGCGCTGTCGTACGCAGCGGCTAACGGCGGCGGCCGGGCCGGCATCATCGAAACGAACTTCCGCGAAGAAACCGAAACCGACCTGTTCGGCGAGCAGGCTGTGCTGTGCGGCGGTACCGTCGACCTGATCAAGGCCGGCTTCGAAACGCTGGTCGAAGCGGGTTACGCGCCAGAAATGGCGTACTTCGAGTGCCTGCACGAACTGAAGCTGATCGTCGACCTGATCTACGAAGGCGGCATCGCGAACATGAACTACTCGATCTCGAACAACGCCGAGTACGGCGAGTACGTGACGGGGCCGCGCATCGTGACCGCTGAAACGAAGAAGGCGATGAAGGCCGTGCTGACCGACATCCAGACCGGCGAATACGCGAAGAGCTTCATCATCGAGAACAAGGCGGGCGCACCGACGCTGCAATCGCGTCGCCGTCTGACGGCCGAGCACCAGATCGAACAGGTTGGCTCGAAGCTGCGCGCGATGATGCCGTGGATCGCGAAGAACAAGCTAGTCGACCAGTCGAAGAACTAAGCGTCTTGACGTAACGAGTTCCGGCGCGGCGCTTCGGCGCGGCGGCCCGGACCAGTCAAAAAGCCGTCCAAGGGTGCTGAACCCTGGGCGGCTTTTGCTATCCTACGGTTTTACAAAAATACAGAAGCCATCCATGAATTACCCTCATCCGATCATCGCGCGAGAAGGTTGGCCGTTCATCGCCATCGCGGCCGTCGTTGCATTACTGGTTCACGCCTTCGCGGGGTTCGGCTTTGCGTGGCTGTTCTGGCTGATCCTGATCTTCGTCGTGCAGTTCTTCCGCGACCCGGCGCGTCCGATTCCGACGCAGGCCAACGCGGTGCTGTGTCCTGCCGACGGTCGTATCGTCGCGGTAGAAACCGCGCATGATCCTTATGCGAATCGCGAAGCGCTGAAGATCAGCGTGTTCATGAACGTATTCAACGTGCACTCGCAGCGCTCGCCCGTCGACGGTGCGATCTCGAAAGTCGAATACTTTCCTGGCGCCTATCTGAACGCGGCGGTCGATAAAGCCTCGCTCGAAAACGAGCGCAACGCGGTCGTGATCGAAATGGCCGGCGGCCAGACGGTCACGTCGGTGCAGATTGCCGGGCTGATCGCGCGGCGGATTCTTTGCTACGTCCGTGCAGGCGAGCCGCTGACCCGCGGCCAGCGTTACGGATTCATCCGCTTCGGTTCTCGCGTCGACGTGTATTTGCCGGTGGGCAGCCGTCCGCGCGTGTCGATCGGCGAGAAGGTGTCGGCGTCGTCCACGATCCTTGCCGAGCTGTAAAGCGGCATACAGGAGGTTGTCCGAATGGCCGCATTCAAACCGCGTCGACCCCGCAGCAGTGGACCGCTGCCGCGGCCGTTTCGTCGCAACAAGCCGCCGGTGGTCATGGAGTCGCCCGCCGCCGACAGCCGGCGCGCGCAGCGTCAGCAGTTCCTCAGAAAACGCGGCATCTACCTGCTGCCGAACGCGTTCACCACGGCCGCGCTGTTCTGCGGCTTCTTCGCCGTCGTGCAGGCGATGAACGTGCGCTTCGAGATCGCAGCGATCGCGATCTTCGTCGCGATGGTGCTCGATGGCATGGACGGCCGCGTCGCGCGCATGACGCATACGCAAAGCGCGTTCGGCGAGCAGTTCGACAGCCTGTCGGACATGGTGTCGTTCGGTGTTGCGCCCGCGCTCGTGATGTACGAGTGGATCCTGAAGGACCTCGGCCGGTGGGGCTGGCTCGCTGCGTTCGTCTATTGTTCCGGCGCGGCGCTACGGCTCGCGCGTTTCAACACGAATATCGGCGTGGTCGACAAGCGTTTTTTCCAGGGCATGCCGAGCCCGGCAGCGGCGGCACTGATCGCCGGTTTCGTGTGGCTCGCCACCGACAACCGCGTGCCGCTGAAGCTCGTGTGGCTGCCGTGGGTCGCCTTCGTGCTGACCATCTACGCGGGCGTAACGATGGTGTCGAACGCGCCGTTCTATAGCGGCAAGGCGCTCGACGTACGGCATCGCGTGCCGTTCGGCGTGATCCTGCTGGTGGTGGTCGGCTTCGTGCTTGTGTCGTCCGATCCGCCGCTGATGCTGTTCGGTCTGTTCGTGCTGTACGGTCTGTCCGGCTACGTGTTCTGGGCGTATCAGGCGGTGCGCGGCCGGGCCAATCCGGCGCGTTCGATGTCGCACGACCGCTGAGGATTTGAAGCGTGCTGCATCGCAGCGATGTACGAAATACGGCAGCCTACGGGCTGCCGTTTTTCGTTGGTTGGTGCCGTCACGAGGTCGCTTCGGACAGCACCGCAGGCCGCCCCGGCGTGCATTGCGCGGTGGCTGGAATGCCGCTATAGTCGTCGGATCAGTGCGTGGGCGTGGCCGATTTTGCCGTGTCGGCGAGGCCATTTGCTGCGCCGCGCCATCATGTTTCGTTCACGCCCTTATGCGTTTTTGCATTCCGTCCGCACCGGCCGCGATCATCGTGATCGCCCTACCTTGCCAGCGGCGGCGCCCATCGTCTCATTCCAAAACCAAGTCCCACATCTGAACGACTCCCGAGGAGGCCCGACATGTCCGACAAACTGATCATTTTCGACACCACGCTGCGTGACGGCGAGCAATCGCCCGGCGCGTCGATGACGAAGGAAGAGAAGATCCGCATCGCCAGACAACTCGAACGGATGAAAGTCGACGTGATCGAAGCGGGCTTCGCGGCCAGCTCGAACGGCGACTTCGACGCGATCCATACGATCGCCGGCCTCGTGAAAGACAGCACGATCTGCTCGCTTGCGCGCGCGAACGACAAGGACATACAGAAGGCCGCCGACGCACTGAAGCCGGCCGATCATTTCCGCATCCACACGTTCATCGCAACGTCGCCACTGCACATGGAGAAGAAGCTGCGGATGACGCCCGAGCAGGTATTCGAGCAGGCCAGGCTTGCGGTGCGTTTCGCGCGCAAGTTCACCGACGACGTCGAATTCTCGCCGGAAGACGGCAGCCGCTCGGATTTGGACTTCCTGTGCCGTGTGCTGGAAGCGGTGATCGCCGAAGGCGCGACCACGATCAACATCGCGGACACCGTCGGCTACGGCGTGCCGGAACTCTATGGCCAACTCGTGAAGACGCTGCGCGAGCGCATTCCCAACTCGCACAAGGCGGTGTTCTCCGTGCATTGCCACAATGACCTCGGCATGGCGGTCGCGAATTCGCTCGCCGGCGTGCAGATTGGCGGCGCGCGCCAGGTCGAATGCACGATCAACGGTCTCGGCGAGCGCGCGGGCAATACGTCGCTCGAAGAAATCGTAATGGCGGTGAAGACCCGCAAGGATTACTTCGGACTCGACGTCGGCCTCGACACGACTCAGATCGTGCCGGCCTCGAAGCTCGTGTCGCAGATCACTGGCTTCGTCGTGCAGCCGAACAAGGCCGTGGTCGGCGCGAACGCTTTCGCGCACGCGTCGGGCATCCATCAGGATGGCGTCCTGAAGGCGCGCGATACCTACGAAATCATGCGCGCGGAAGACGTGGGTTGGGCCGCGAACAAGATCGTGCTCGGCAAGCTGTCGGGCCGCAATGCGTTCAAACAGCGTCTGCAGGAGCTTGGCATCGCGCTCGACAGCGAAGCCGAACTGAACACCGCGTTCGCGCGCTTCAAGGAACTCGCCGATCGCAAGGCGGAGATCTTCGACGAAGACATCATCGCCATCGTCAACGAGGAATCGGCGGAAGCGCACGAGAAGGAGCACTACAAGTTTCTGTCGATGTCGCAGCATTCCGAAACCGGCGAGCAGCCGCACGCGAAGGTCGTGTTCTCGGTAGAGGGTAAAGAGATCACCGGCGAAGCGCGCGGCAACGGACCGGTCGACGCCACCCTCAACGCGATCGAAACGGAAGTGGGCAGCGGCTCCGAGCTGCTGCTGTACTCGGTCAACGCGATCACGACCGGCACGCAGGCGCAGGGCGAAGTGACCGTGCGGTTGTCGAAGAGCGGGCGCATCGTCAACGGCACGGGCACTGATCCGGATATCGTCGCGGCATCCGCGAAGGCATATTTTTCGGCGCTCAACAAGCTGTATTCGAATGCGGACAAGGTGAATCCGCAGCGCTCGGAGTAACGCGAGCATGGCGCGCCGGTAGCGCGCGATCGCTTGTGTGGATCGGAGGAGAAGCCCCGTGGTGCTCGGCACACGGGGCTTTTTTCTGCCGTCATCGCGCAGCTGCGGCGGCGCGATATGACGAAACTACTCCGCCGTCGTGCGCCGCAGCGACCAGCCGCGCGTTGCGCGGGCCTGCTCGCGGACTTGAAATCTGACGTCGACGGTAATCCCACGGCGAGGCGCATCGGCGACGAACGCGTCCAGCAGTTCGCGCACGTCGTGATCGACGAAATCGGCGCGTGTCGCATCGACGATAACGGTGGCGCCATCCGGAATCTGCTGCAGATAGTGCTTGAGCGGCACCTTGCCGAGAAACGACACGTCCTTGCGAAACGACAGCAGGTAGTGATCGCCATGCTGCGCGAGCACGATCGGGCCGCGCAGGTTTGCGTACAGCGCGAACAGCATGCTGCACAGGATGCCGAGCACGATACCGATCAGCAGATCGGTGACGAGCACACCGACGACTGTGACGATAAATGGTGCGAATGGCGCGAATCCCTGCCGCGCGAGCCCGGCGAACAACGACGGCTTGGCGAGTTTGAACCCGGTGAAGATCAGGATCGCGGCAAGGCAGGCGAGCGGGATCAGGTTGATCACGCTCGTGAGCGCGAACACGCTGACGAGAAGCAACACGCCGTGAACGATCGCCGAGAGTCGGCTTTTTGCGCCGGCATGGACGTTCGCGGAGCTACGCACGATCACCGCGGTGATCGGCAGGCCGCCGATCGCACCCGCGATCAGATTGCCCACGCCCTGCGCCTTCAGCTCGCGATCGGGAGGCGCGCGGCGGCGCTCCGGATCGATCTGTTCGACCGCTTCGAGGCTCAGTAGCGTTTCGAGACTTGCGAGGATGGCGATCGTGATCGCAACGCGCCATATGTCGGGATTGATGAGCTGGGCGAACCGTGGGCCGAAGTCGGCCGACGCGAGCACGGCCTGCAGTGCCGCGAACGACTCCAGCGACGGCAACGCGACCCGCCCTTCGGCGGGCGGTGCCAACGATGGCGCGACGAGATTGAGGGCGAGCGTCGCGCCGATGCCGAGCAGCACCACCGCAAGCGGCGCGGGCATGATGCGCACGACAGCGAAGCGGCGCAGCGCGCGCGTCTCCCAGCCGGCGAGGATCGCGAGCGACAGCAGTGTGATCAGCACGGCGGTCAGTGAGATTGGGCCGAGCGGCGTTGCGACCGCCGCCGCCGACTGGCCGGAGTCGGCGGTGCCGGACAGCCCCAGCCCAACGGGGAGCTGCTTGAGGATCAACAGCACGCCGATGGCCGCGAGCATCCCCTTGATCACCGGCGACGGCACGTAGGCGGCGAACCGGCCGGCCTTGAGCATGCCGAAGCCGAACTGGATGACGCCCGACAGCAGTACGGCCAGCAGGAAAGCGGAAAAGCCGCCAAGCCGTGCGATGCCGTCGACGACGATCACGACGAGGCCCGCGGCCGGGCCGCTCACGCTCAGACGCGAGCCGCTCAGCGCGGCAACCACGAGCCCGCCAATGATGCCGGACACCAGTCCGGCAAACGGGTCGACGCCCGATGCGTGAGCAATGCCGAGGCAAAGCGGCAGGGCCACCAGAAAAACGGCCGTTCCGGCGAGCACGTCGCTCTGGAGCGCGGAGAAAGAGGTTTGATTATCCATGGTGTCGAAGAGCGAGAGGTGGGACGATGGGCGACGAACAGGTATGGCCCGATGACGATTCCGCTGTCGGCTCCGTCCCGCGGTTCGAATGGGACGGCCGACGCGCTTCGCTAGGCCGCGCTGTGCGCCGCGGTCGTGCAGGTCATCGCGTCGTCGGCGGTATAGCCGGAGGTGAGAACCTTGATGCGCCCGTCGTCGAGCGCAAAGATCCAGCCATGCACGAGCGGCGCCGGCTCAGCCTCGTGCACGATCGGGCTCGCCCGTAGCTGCCGCACCTGTTCGAGCACGTTCAGCTCGGCGAGGCGATTGACGCGATCCGGCTCGGTCGCCGCGCCGTCCAGCTCCGAGTGATGCGTTTTGGCGAGTGCGCAGAGCGGCGCGATACGGCGGTTCACATGGGGCAGCGCGGGGTCCGGCGGCAGCAGCGCGGCGCGCACGCCGCCGCAGCCATAGTGGCCGCAGACGATCACATGGCCGACCTTGAGCACCCGCACCGCGTATTCAAGGACGCTTGCGACGTTGTCGTCGCCGGGATGAAACAGGTTGGCGATGTTGCGATGGACGAACAGATCGCCGGGCTCGCAATGCGTGATCGTTTCGGCGGGCACGCGGCTGTCCGCGCAGCCGATCCACAGAATGTGTGGATTCTGTCCGCGCATCAGGTCGCGAAAAAATGCCGGATTACGCGTCGCGGTTTCATGGGCCCACGCGACGTTGGCGACCAGCAGGTGTTTGGGTCGGTTCATCGTAGCAACTCCGTATGAGAGGCAATTGACCTGGCACCGGACCGAAACCGCGCCTGCACGGTCGATTGCGAGCCGGTGCCCGAATGGTGTTTACAATAACCTTTCCTTCGCAAAATTGGTGACGTAAACAGGATAAAATTCTGTTTTATGCTTAAGCAATAAAAAAGCCGCCTATCGAAGGCGGCTTTTTTGAGATTTGGTACTTCTTCCGAAGAGGGCGCTCAGTGCTCAGAACAGGTTGCGGCGGTCGGGGTCGTGCAGCGGGTCGGGGGTCTTCTGCGTGAGGCGCAAGATGCCCTGGTCATCGAAGTAGAAGTTGTACATCATGTACCAGACGTTGTCTTCGAGATAGCGATAGGTCCAGACTTCGCGCCTCATCATCGGGAAGTACGACGTTTCGACCGGGCGGCCGAAGTTCACCAGCACGTCGCCGCGCGTCCATTTGCCGATCTCGGCGCGGTAGAACTCGTTGGGCTGCAGCACCTGGCGCATGTTGATGATCTTGCCGCCCGCGTCGATGTCGGCGGCGGTGGTGGTTTCGCCCATCGGTTGGGTCGGCCACATCAGACGCTTGCCGCCGTCGGGCAGATCATAAGTTTCGCGCGGCGGACCGAGGCGCGCGATGACCGTCGATGCGTCCGCTCCCTGTTGATACTGCTGCCACGGCTGGGCGCAGCCGGCGAGCGCGAGCACGCACAGGCAAACGAGCGCGGCGCGGCGCAGACTGGCGCCGGCCGGGGCTGTGATAGCAGCCGCCGTGGGGTGGTGGCGGTTCGGCATGTATTCCTCCGATGGCGTTTGAATAGCGGTTCTTATCATCGAAACGCACTATTTTGACACGCGCTGTGGCGAAAGAACGACGTTGCCTGAACGTGCGTCGCCACCAAACGGTAACGGATGCGCCGGCTTGCCTATTCCGTGCGCGTCATCCTATGATCCGCGCTTCGAAGATTCAGGCGGGGACGACCATGACGGCGATGTGGCGAGGGGCGGCGGCGGTCGCGCTGACGGCGATTTCGATGGCGGTGGCGGGAGTTGGCGTGGCTGAGGCGGCGAATCCGGCCTCGACGGGCGCGAGTCAGGCGTCCGCGCAGGGGACCGTTCCGCCCACCGGCAAGCCGGGGAGCCGCGCGGCCACGCTGGCGGCAAGCCCGGCCGGTAATCACGCAAGCAAGTCCGCGAGCCTGCCGGCCGGCAAACTCACCGGTACGCCAATCCAGCTCGCGCTGATCGAAGGCATGTCCGGCCCGTTCGCGAACGCGGGCGCGGCAGTCGAGCGCAATCTGCGTTTCGGTGTCGAGCAGGTCAACGCGCACGGCGGCGTGGAGCTCGCGGACGGCGCGCATCCGTTCGAACTCGTCGTGCTCGACAGCAAGGGCAGCACGGAGGAAGCGCTGACGCAATTGCGCGCGGCCGCGGATCGCCATATCGGCTACATCCTGCAGGGCAATAGCTCGGCGGTCGCCGCGGCGCTGATCGGCGCGATCGAGAAGCAGAACAGCCGCGAGCCGGACAACCGCGAACTGTTCCTCAACTACTCCGCCGACGACCCCGCGCTCACCAACGCGGACTGCAGCTTCTGGCACTTCCGCTTCGACGCGCACGCCGGCATGCGGATGGCCGCGCTCGCCGAGGTGATCGAGCGCGACAAGGCGGTGAAAAAGGTGTACCTGCTGAACCAGGATTACAGCTTCGGACACGACGTGAGCAGCCTCGCGCGTTCGACGCTCGCGGCGAAGCGTCCCGACATCGCGGTGGTCGGCGACGAATTTCACCCGATCGGCCGCGTGAAGGATTTCGCGCCGTACATCGCGAAGATCCGCGCGAGCGGCGCGGACGCCGTGATCACCGGCAACTGGGGCAACGACCTGACGCTGCTCGTGAAGGCGGCGCGCGAGCAGGGCCTCGACGCGAAGTTCTACACGTTCTACGGCAACAGCCTCGGCGCGCCGGCCGCGCTTGGCGACGCAGGCGTGGGTCACGTGATCGCGGTGGCCGAGTGGCATCCGAATGTCGGTGGCGCGGCCTCCGACGCGTGGTACGCGGCGTTCCGCGCGCGCTTTCCGGCCGCCCAGGACGACTATCCGGTGCTGCGTATGCCACTGATGATCGAAACGCTCGCTGCCGCGATGACCCGCGCCGGCAGCGCCGATCCGACGGCGGTCGCGAAAGCGCTCGAGGGCATCCGCTTCGACAACGGTATTCACGCATCGTGGATGCGCGCCGATGACCATCAGCTGATCCAGCCCCTCTACGTGATGCAGATGGACAAAGCCGGCACACCCGGCGTGCATTTCGATAACGAAGGGTCGGGCTATGGCTTTCGCACGGTGCTGGCGCTACCAGCCGAGCGCACACTATTGCCGACGGTCTGCCGGATGCGGCGTCCCTGAGCGCCCGCGAGCGACACTCAATCCGCCTTGCTGGCCCGGGGTTCGCGGCCGGAATCGGCTGTGCTACAATACGCGTCCCGTTGTTGGCGCTGGGTTCTGATTCAGTTAATTCAGCCACGAACGGGACTCAGTAAATTGTGAAACGGGTATCCCACGGCACGGCCTTTCTTCCGTGACCGCCTGTCCAGTTATCAAGGAAATTGACATGTCCGCAGTTGAAGCAAGCAAGAAGTCCGAAGTCGTCGCGCAATTCGCACGCGCAGCCAACGACACCGGCTCCCCCGAAGTTCAGGTCGCGCTGCTCACGACCCGTATCAACGAACTGACCTCCCACTTCAAGGAGCACACGAAGGATCACCACAGCCGCCGCGGTCTGCTGCGCATGGTGAGCCGCCGTCGCAAGCTGCTCGACTACCTGAAGGGTAAGGACGCGGATCGTTACCGCAGCCTGATCGAGAAGCTGGGTCTGCGTAAGTAATCGGCCAGTCGTTCAGCAAGATGCCTGTGTCAGTTTCGCTGATACAGGCATTTTGTTTTTGCGCGGCGCGCTTCGTGTAACGCGCACCGCCTGTGATCCGCGGCGTATGCCGGTTCGCGCGGCGTCCACGGGCAAGCGCAGTAGCAGTAGCAGAACAGCAGTAGAAGAAGCAGTAACAGGAACAAGGCTGGGCTTCAGGGCAGAGTTTTGTGTCATTCCAGCGGTTCGCGCGCAGTCGCAGCACGTGACCCTCTGGAATGGCATAGCACGACTCTTCCCATGCGGCGCCGGCCCTGGCGTTGCCGCGCCGCTCCGGTCCGCGCGGCATTAAGATGAGGAAAAGCAATGACTATGTTCAATAAGATCGTCAAAGAGTTTAAGTGGGGGCAGCACAACGTTCGCCTCGAAACCGGTGAAATCGCTCGCCAGGCGGGCGGCGCGGTGATCGTCGACGTCGAAGATACCGTGGTGCTCGCCACCGTGGTCGGCGCGAAGACCGCGAAGCCGGGCCAGGACTTCTTCCCCCTCACCGTCGATTACATCGAAAAGACCTACGCCGCCGGCAAGATCCCGGGCGGCTTCTTCCGCCGCGAAGGCCGTCCGTCGGAAGGCGAGACGCTGATCTCGCGCCTGATCGACCGTCCGCTGCGTCCGCTCTTCCCGGAAGGCTTCTACAACGAAGTGCAGGTCGTGATTCACGTGCTGTCGCTGAATCCGGAAATCCCCGCCGACATCCCTGCGCTGATCGGCGCCTCGGCGGCGCTCGCGGTGTCAGGTCTGCCGTTCAACGGCCCGGTCGGCGCGGCGCGCGTGGCATACATCAACAACGAATACATGCTGAACCCGACGCGTCCGCAGATGAAGGAATCGGCGCTCGACCTCGTCGTCGCCGGCACGGAACGCGCGGTGCTGATGGTCGAATCGGAAGCGCAGCAACTGAGCGAAGAAGTGATGCTCGGTGCCGTCGTGTTCGGTCATGAACAGATGCAGACCGCGATCGACGCGATCCACGAACTGGTCCGCGAAGGCGGCAAGCCCGAGTGGGACTGGCAGCCGGCCACAAAGAACGAAGCGCTGATCGCGCGTGTGACCGAATTTGCGCAAGCCGATCTGCTCGCCGCGTACCAGATCCGCGACAAGCAGGCTCGCTCGACCAAGCTGAAGGAAGTCTACGCGGCGACCTCGGCGAAGCTCGAGGAAGAAGCGGCGGCAGCGGGCACCGTGGCGGCCGACAAGGCGTCGGTCGGCAATGTGCTGTTCGACATCGAAGCGAAGATCGTCCGTACGCAGATCCTGAACGGCGAGCCGCGTATCGACGGCCGCGACACGCGCACCGTGCGCCCGATCGAAATCCGCACCGGCGTGCTGCCGCGTACCCACGGCTCGGCGCTGTTCACGCGCGGCGAGACGCAGGCGATGGTGGTCGCGACGCTCGGCACGAAGGGCGACGAGCAAAACATCGACGCGCTCGAAGGCGAGTACCGCGAACGCTTCATGCTCCACTACAACATGCCTCCGTTCGCGACGGGCGAAACGGGCCGCGTCGGTTCGCCGAAGCGCCGTGAAATCGGTCACGGCCGTCTCGCCAAGCGCGCGCTCGTCGCGTGCCTGCCGAGCGCCGACGAATTCGGCTACTCGATCCGCGTCGTGTCGGAAATCACCGAGTCGAACGGTTCGTCGTCCATGGCTTCGGTGTGCGGCGGCTGCCTCGCGCTGATGGACGCCGGCGTGCCGATGAAGGCGCACGTCGCCGGTATCGCGATGGGCCTGATCCTCGAAGGTAATCGCTTTGCGGTGCTGACCGACATCCTCGGCGACGAAGATCACCTTGGCGACATGGACTTCAAGGTCGCGGGTACGGAGCAAGGCGTGACCGCGCTGCAGATGGACATCAAGATTCAGGGCATCACGAAGGAAATCATGCAGGTCGCGCTCGCGCAGGCGAAGGAAGGCCGCATGCACATCCTCGGCAAGATGACCTCGGCCGTGGCCGGCGCGAACACCCAACTGTCGGAGTTCGCACCGCGCATGATCACGATCAAGATCAACCCGGAAAAGATTCGCGACGTGATCGGCAAGGGCGGCTCGGTGATCCGCGCGCTCACCGAAGAAACCGGCACGACGATCGACATTTCGGATGACGGCGTCGTCACGATCGCGAGCACGAACAGCGAAGGCATGGCCGAAGCGAAGCGTCGTATAGAAGCGATCACGATGGAAGTCGAAGTGGGCCAGGTGTACGAAGGCACCGTGCTCAAGCTGCTCGACTTCGGCGCGATCGTGAACATCCTGCCGGGTAAGGATGGTCTGTTGCATATCTCCGAGATCGCGAACGAGCGCATCAAGGACATCAACGACTATCTGAAGGATGGCCAGCAGGTGAAGGTCAAGGTCATCCAGACGGACGAGAAGGGTCGTGTGCGTCTGTCGGCGAAGGCATTGCTGAACGACGCGCCGCAAGGCGAGCCGACGCCGCAGTAAGGCGGTAGCGGACAAACGGCCGGCCGTGTCATGCGCGCCGGCCGTTTTTCATGCAGGATGGATTGCGTTGCGCATTCAAATCGCAGCGCGGCGCTACGGCAGACGGCAGCAACGGGTAGGTAACGCAATCCAATCTTGGAGTTGACGCAGATGAAAGCGATCGAAATCACTGAATTCGGTGCGCCGGAAGTCCTCAAGCTGGCGGAGCGTCCGACGCCGCAGCTCAAGGCTGGCGAGGTGCTGATCAAGGTGGCGGCATCCGGCATCAATCGTCCGGACGTGTTTCAGCGCAAGGGCGGCTATGCGCCGCCGCCGGGAGCGTCGGATCTGCCGGGGCTGGAGGTGGCGGGCGAGATCGTCGGCGGCACGATCGACGCGAAGAACAACCCGTTCGGTCTGAAGATCGGCGATCGCGTGTGCGCGCTGCTCGCGGGCGGCGGCTACGCGGAATTTGCGGCCGCGCCGCTGCTGCAATGCCTGCCGGTGCCGGCGGGGTTGTCGGATATCGAAGCGGCTTCGCTGCCCGAGACTTTTTTCACGGTGTGGAGCAACGTCTTCAATCGCGCGCAACTCGGCCAGGGCGAGGGCGGTGCGAATGAAACGCTGCTCGTGCAGGGTGGTTCGAGCGGCATCGGCGTGACGGCGATCCAGATTGCGCACGCGCTCGGCTTGCGTGTGTTCGCGACCGCGGGCTCGGACGAAAAGTGCCGCGCGTGCGAAACGCTCGGCGCCGAACGCGCGATCAACTACAGGACTGAGGATTTCGTCGAAGTCATCAAGTCGCTGACCAACGATCGCGGCGTGGACGTGATCCTCGACATGGTGGCAGGCAGCTACGTGCCGCGTGAATTGTCGGCTCTCGCCGATGGTGGCCGTATCGTACTAATTGCGCTGCTCGGCGGCGCGAAGGCGGAGCTGAACCTGAACGAAGTGCTGCGCCGCCGTCTGACGGTGACCGGTTCGACGCTGCGACCACGGCCGATCGAGTTCAAGGCGCAGATCGCCGCGCAACTGAAGGAGCGCGTGTGGCCGCATCTCGAAGCTGGGCGCATCAAGCCGGTCGTGCATCGCGTGTTTCCGGCCGCCCAGGCTGCCGACGCGCATGCGCTGATGGAAAGCGGTACGCACGTCGGCAAGATCGTGTTGGCGTGGGGTCAGGAGGGTTGACGTCATCGGTTTGACCCGATCCACCCCACGCAGTAAAATTGCGCGTTTTGCGCGCGCCGGATCAATCCAACGGGCGGGCCGCGAGCGCAGGAACAAACTGCAGCGAGGCGCGAGCGAAGTCCGCCGGTAGAGCAGGCCGGACTGGCAAGACAGGACAATACAAGACGATGTCGAATCAACAACGAGCCAAACTGGTAGTCGGTAACTGGAAGATGCATGGGCGGCTCGCCGCGAACGCCGCGTTGCTGCAGGCAGTGGCACAGGGCGCCAGTGAATTGCCGGCCGACGTGCGCGTCGGTGTGTGCGTGCCGAGCCTCTATCTCGGGCAGACTCAGTCGCTGCTCGAAGGCAGCCCGGTCGTGTGGGGCGTGCAGGACGTGTCCGCGTTCACGCATGGCGCCTATACCGGCGAAGTGGCTGCGCCGATGGTGACGGACTTCGGCGCCACGTTTGCAATCGTCGGGCACTCGGAGCGCCGCGCGTATCACCGCGAAAGCGCCGAACTGGTCGCGGTGAAAGCGCAGCGTGTGCTCGAGGCGGGTTTGACGCCGATCGTATGCGTCGGCGAAACGCTCGAAGAACGCGAAGCGGGTTGGACCGAGCAGGTCGTCGGCGGTCAGCTCGATGAGGTGCTCGCGAAGCTGTCGGCTCAGGAAGCGGCTCGCCTCGTCGTCGCATATGAGCCGGTGTGGGCAATTGGCACCGGCAAGAGCGCGTCGGCGGCACAGGCGCAGGCCGTGCATGGGTTCCTGCGCGCACGTCTCGCGGCCAAGGGTGCGGCGGACGTGCCGTTGCTATACGGCGGCAGCGTTAAGCCGGACAACGCGGAAGAACTGTTCCGTCAGCTCGATATCGACGGCGGCCTGATCGGCGGCGCGTCGTTGAAAGATCAGGATTTCCTGGCGATCTGCAAGGCGGCCGCTGCGACCAGCGTGGCTGGTTAAGCTGGGCGTCTCGGCGAGGATGACTCCATTTCGCGCAACACACAGTGTGCGGCGCGGTTAAATAAAGACTCAGGTGAGTGTGATGCTGTATTTGAAAACATTGATTATCGTCGTTCAGTTGTTGTCGGCGTTCGGGGTCATCGGACTTGTGTTGCTGCAGCACGGCAAAGGTGCCGATATGGGCGCGGCTTTCGGCAGCGGCGCGTCGGGTAGCCTGTTCGGTGCGACGGGTTCGGCGAACTTCCTGTCGCGTACCACGGCAGTGCTCGCAGCGCTGTTCTTTGCCACGACACTGGCACTCACTTACCTTGGTGCGTATCACGTGAAGCCGTCGGCAGGCGTGCTGGGCGCGGCAGCTACTGCGCCGGTCGCGGCTTCGGCGCCGGCTGCGGGCTCGGCCCCGGTGGCGGCATCGCCTGCAGCGCCGGCTTCGCCTGCGTCGGTTCCGGCGACGGGCGTGCCGAAATAAATTTTCGGTGGACGTGGTCTTGTGCGTTGAACAATCTGCTTAAGCAAGTTACAATTCAAGTCTTGAAGCGATTCGCGGGTTTTGCAAGTTGTTTTCCCGGATTGCATATAGTGCCGACGTGGTGAAATTGGTAGACACGCTATCTTGAGGGGGTAGTGGCGAAAGCTGTGCGAGTTCGAGTCTCGCCGTCGGCACCAAATGTTATCTAAATGCCAGCCGTTTGCTTCGCTTCGGCTGGCATTTTCACTTCTGGCGTATCGCTGTACGGCTTACGTCATGCGCGTTGAGGAAGTGATTTCGCGTCAGGGGTGCTATGCTCCTGACGGCACTCAGAACCAACCGATTGAGGATTGTCTTGAACCTCGCAGCCTATTTCCCCGTTTTGCTGTTCCTTATTGTGGGCACCGGTTTAGGCGTAGCACTGGTCAGTATTGGCAAGCTCCTCGGTCCCAACAAGCCCGACACCGAGAAAAACGCACCGTACGAGTGCGGCTTCGAAGCATTCGAAGATGCGCGCATGAAATTCGACGTGCGCTACTACCTCGTCGCCATTCTCTTCATCATTTTCGACCTTGAGACCGCGTTCCTGTTCCCGTGGGGCGTGGCGTTGCGTGACATCGGCTGGGCTGGGTTCACGGCAATGATGATTTTCCTGCTCGAGTTCCTGCTTGGCTTTGCCTACATCTGGAAGAAGGGCGGCCTCGACTGGGAATGATGGATTAATCGCCGGTTTGCGTGGGTGGCCAGGCTTGTCGCCCCGTCTGGAGTGGAAAGCAAATGAGTATCGAAGGGGTCTTGAAGGAAGGGTTTGTCACCACTACGGCGGACAAACTGATCAACTGGACGCGCACCGGCTCGCTGTGGCCGATGACGTTCGGTCTTGCGTGCTGCGCGGTCGAGATGATGCATGCGGGCGCTGCCCGTTATGATCTCGACCGTTTCGGCGTGGTGTTTCGTCCGAGTCCGCGTCAGTCGGACGTGATGATCGTCGCCGGCACGCTGTGCAACAAGATGGCGCCCGCTCTGCGCAAGGTTTACGACCAGATGGCGGAGCCGCGGTGGGTGATCTCGATGGGCTCATGCGCGAACGGCGGTGGCTATTACCACTACTCGTACTCGGTGGTGCGCGGCTGCGACCGGATCGTCCCGGTCGACGTGTACGTGCCGGGTTGTCCGCCCACGGCGGAAGCGCTGGTATACGGCGTGATCCAGCTGCAAGCCAAGATTCGCCGCACTAACACCATCGCCCGTCAATAAGGCCAACGCCTCCCCACAATATGGCAAGCAAACTCGAGACCCTGAAAGCGAACCTCGAGGCGGCCTTTGGCGGCCTCCTGTTGAGCGTGACCGAGTCGGTCGGTGAATTGACGATCGTCGTCAAGGTAGGCGACTACCTCAACGTGGCAAAGCGTCTGCGCGACGACCGCTCGCTCGGTTTCGAGCAGTGTGTCGACCTGTGCGGCGTCGATTATCAGACCTACGCCGAAGGCGCTTACGACGGTCCGCGTTTTGCGGCCGTGCTGCATCTTCTGTCGGTACAAAACAACTGGCGTCTGCGTCTGCGCGTGTTCGCACCGGATGACGACATGCCGATCCTGCCGTCCGTCGTCGACATCTGGAATTCGGTCAACTGGTACGAGCGCGAAGCGTTCGACCTGTATGGCATCGTCTTCGAAGGTCACCCGGACCTGCGCCGCATTCTGACCGACTACGGTTTCATCGGTCATCCGTTCCGCAAGGATTTCCCTGTCTCCGGCTACGTCGAGATGCGTTACGACCCGGAAGAGAAGCGCGTCGTCTATCAACCGGTGACGATCGAGCCGCGGGAAATCACACCGCGCGTGATCCGCGAGGATCGCTATGGCGGTCTGAAACATTAAGAGAACGTCATGGCAGAGATCAAGAACTACACGCTCAACTTCGGCCCTCAGCACCCGGCAGCGCACGGTGTGCTGCGTCTCGTGCTCGAACTCGACGGCGAAGTGATCCAACGCGCCGATCCGCACATCGGTCTGCTGCATCGCGCGACTGAAAAGCTCGCCGAAAGCAAGACGTTCATCCAGTCGGTGCCGTACATGGATCGTCTCGACTACGTGTCGATGATGGTCAACGAGCACGGCTATGTGCTGGCCATTGAAAAGCTACTCGGCATCGACGTGCCGCTGCGCGCGCAATACATCCGCGTGCTGTTCGACGAAGTCACGCGCGTGTTGAATCACTTGATGTGGATCGGCTCGCACGCGCTCGACGTCGGCGCGATGGCGGTGTTCCTCTACGCGTTCCGCGAGCGCGAAGACCTGATGGACGTGTACGAAGCGGTGTCGGGTGCGCGGATGCACGCGGCTTACTATCGTCCGGGCGGCGTCTATCGCGATCTGCCTGACGCAATGCCGCAATACAAGGCATCGAAGATTCGCAATGCGAAAGCGTTGTCGAGGATGAACGAGAACCGGCAGGGTTCACTGCTCGACTTCATCGACGACTTCTTCACGCGTTTCCCGACGTACGTCGACGAATACGAAACGCTGCTCACCGACAATCGGATCTGGAAGCAGCGTCTGGTCGGCATCGGCGTGGTGAGCCCGGAACGCGCGCTGCAACTCGGCATGACCGGGGCGATGCTGCGTGGCTCTGGCATCGAGTGGGACCTGCGCAAGAAGCAGCCGTACGAAGTTTATGACAAGCTCGACTTCGACATCCCGGTCGGCGTGAATGGTGACTGCTATGACCGCTATCTGGTGCGCGTCGAAGAAATGCGTCAGTCCACGCGTATCGCGAAACAGTGCATTGAGTGGTTGCGCAAAAATCCCGGCCCGGTGATGACGGACAATCACAAGGTTGCGCCGCCGTCGCGCGTCGGCATGAAGTCGAACATGGAAGATCTGATCCATCACTTCAAGCTGTTCACCGAAGGCTTCCATGTACCGGAAGGCGAGGCGTACGCCGCAGTCGAACATCCGAAGGGCGAGTTCGGCATCTATCTGATCTCGGACGGCGCCAACAAGCCGTATCGCCTGAAGATTCGCGCACCGGGCTATGCGCACTTGTCCACGCTCGATGAAATGGCGCGCGGTCACATGATCGCCGACGCAGTAACGATCATCGGCACGCAGGACATCGTGTTCGGCGAAATAGATCGCTAGGACGTATTCATCGACGCGTGTCTGCGGTCATCGCACCGCCAGCGCGTCAAGTAAAGGAACGCCGGGTCTGTCGCAGTATGACGTCAGCGACGGGTTTTCGTTCGGTAGGAATTGAAAGAGTCGTGTCTGAAAATGATCTCAGCTGAAGGCCTGAAAGAAATCGATCGTGCGGTCGCAAAGTACCCCGCCGATCAGAAACAGTCCGCCGTGATGTCGGCGTTGGCCACTGCTCAAACGGAGCATGGCTGGCTGTCGCCCGAACTCATGCAGTTCGTCGCGGATTATCTCGGCATGCCGGCAATCGCCGTGCAGGAGGTAGCGACCTTCTACACGATGTATGAGACCTCGCCGGTCGGCAAGTTCAAGATCACGCTCTGTACGAACCTGCCGTGCCAGCTCGGCCCGGACGGCGGTTCCGAAAGCGCCGCTGAATACCTGAAGCAGAAGCTCGGCATCGACTTCGGCGAAACCACGCCCGATGGCAAATTCACGCTGAAAGAAGGTGAATGCATGGGTTCGTGCGGCGACGCGCCGGTGATGCTGGTGAACAACCAACGCATGTGCAGCTTCATGAGCCGCGAGAAGATCGACCAGCTGCTCGAGGAACTTTCGAAATGACGTCTTTACACGATCGTCACATCAAACCGCTGATTCTCGCCGGCCTGAACGGCGACAACTGGCATCTCGAAGACTACGTTGCGCGCGGCGGTTACGCGCAGCTGCGCCGCATCCTGGAAGAAAAAATCGCGCCCGAGCAGGTAATCGCCGACGTCAAGGCGTCGGGCCTGCGCGGCCGCGGCGGCGCGGGCTTCCCGACCGGTCTGAAGTGGAGCTTCATGCCGCGTCAGTTCCCGGGCCAGAAGTACCTCGTCTGCAATTCGGACGAGGGCGAGCCGGGTACGTTCAAGGATCGCGACATTCTGCGCTTCAATCCGCATTCGCTGATCGAAGGTATGGCGATCGGCGCGTACGCGATGGGCATCACGGTCGGCTACAACTATATTCACGGCGAAATCTGGGAAGTCTATAAGCGCTTCGAAGAAGCGTTGGAAGAAGCTCGCCGCGCCGGGTTCCTCGGCGACAACATCATGGGCTCTGGCTTATCGTTTCAGCTGCATGCGCATCACGGTTACGGCGCGTACATCTGTGGCGAAGAAACCGCGCTGCTCGAATCGATCGAGGGCAAGAAGGGGCAGCCGCGCTTCAAGCCGCCGTTCCCGGCGAGCTTTGGCGTGTACGGCAAGCCGACCACGATCAACAACACCGAAACGTTCGCGGCGGTGCCGTTCCTGCTCGCCATCGGCCCGCAGAATTACCTTGAAATCGGCAAGCCGAACAACGGCGGCACGAAGATTTTCTCGGTGTCGGGCGACGTCGAGCGTCCGGGCAATTACGAAATTCCGCTCGGCACGCCGTTCGCGACGCTGATGGAACTCGCCGGCGGCATGCGCGGCGGCAAGAAGATCAAGGCTGTGATTCCTGGTGGTTCGTCGGCGCCGGTGATTCCGGGCGAGATGATGATGCAGACCGACATGGATTACGACTCGATCGCGAAGGCCGGCTCGATGCTTGGCTCAGGCGCAGTGATCGTGATGGACGAGACGCGCTGCATGGTGCGCTCGCTGCTGCGCCTGTCGTACTTCTATTACGAAGAGTCGTGCGGTCAATGCACGCCTTGCCGTGAAGGCACGGGCTGGCTGTATCGCGTCGTGCATCGAATCGAGCATGGTCTCGGCCGCCAGGAAGATCTGGATCTGCTGAACTCCGTCGCGGAAAACATCATGGGCCGCACGATCTGCGCGCTCGGCGACGCGGCCGCTATGCCGGTTCGGGGCATGCTCAAGCACTACTGGGACGAATTCGAATATCACGTCGCCCACAAGCATTGCCTCGTCGGCGGTCATGCCGGCACGGCGGCGCTCGAAACAGTGGCTGCCTGACGGTGGCTGCCTGACGGTGGCTGCCTGAGTCGGCCCGCCAGGTTCGGCTGACGGATAACTACCAGACGAACACCTCAACCGCAGGATTCATGGCCCGAAGCGGGCGATGAACAGGCGAACGATTGAGCGGTAACAGGTTAAGGAAGATTGACCATCATGGTTGAACTGGAAATAGACGGCAAGAAAGTCGAGGTGCCTGAAGGCAGCATGGTGATCCAGGCTGCGCATAAGGTCGACACCTACATTCCTCACTTCTGCTATCACAAGAAGCTGTCGATTGCGGCCAATTGCCGGATGTGCCTGGTCGATGTCGAAAAGATGCCGAAGGCCGTGCCCGCGTGCGCGACGCCGGTGTCGGCCGGCATGATCGTGCGCACCAAGTCGGACAAGGCGGTGAAGGGCCAGCAAGCCGTGATGGAATTTCTGCTGATCAACCATCCGCTCGATTGCCCGATCTGCGACCAGGGCGGCGAATGCCAGCTGCAGGATCTGGCCGTTGGTTACGGCAAGTCGTCGTCGCGCTACAGCGAAGAAAAGCGCGTGGTGTTCCACAAGAACGTGGGCCCGCTGATCTCGATGGAAGAGATGTCGCGCTGCATTCACTGCACGCGTTGCGTTCGCTTCGGCCAGGAAATCGCCGGCGTGATGGAACTCGGCATGCTGGGCCGCGGCGAGCACTCGGAAATCACGTCGTTCGTCGGCAAGACGGTCGACTCCGAACTGTCGGGCAACATGATCGACCTGTGCCCGGTCGGCGCGCTCACGAGCAAGCCGTTCCGCTACAGCGCCCGTACGTGGGAGCTGTCACGCCGCAAGTCGGTGAGCCCGCACGATTCCGTCGGTGCGAACCTCATCGTGCAGGTGAAGAACAATCGCGTGATGCGCGTTCTGCCGTTCGAAAACGAAGCGATCAACGAGTGCTGGATCTCGGACAAGGACCGCTTCTCGTACGAAGGCCTGAACAGCCCCGAGCGTCTGACCAAACCGATGCTCAAGCAAGGCGGCCAGTGGGTCGAAACCGACTGGCAGACCGCGCTCGAATACGTGGTCAAGGGTCTGAAGGGCATCAAGAGTGACCACGGCGCGAACGCCCTTGCCGCGCTGTCGAGCGCGCACAGCACCGTCGAAGAACTGTTCCTGTTGAAGCAGATCGCGCAAGCGGTCGGCACGCCGAACGTCGACTTCCGTCTGCGTCAGTCGGATTTCTCGGCGCCCGTTACTGGCGCGCCGTGGCTCGGCGGCACGATCGCCGATCTGTCGAATGTCGATGCGGCGCTCATGATCGGCTCGGATCTGCGCCGTGACCATCCGCTGTTCGCCGCGCGTTTGCGCCAGGTCGCACGAGGCGGTTCGGCACTTACGCTGCTCCAGGCCACCAACGACGACGCGATGATCCCTCAGGCGCAACGCGTGGTCGCGGCGCCGTCGGCATGGCTCGAGGTGTTGGCAGGCATCGCCGGCGCGGTGGGCGAAGCGAAGGGCGTCGCGCTGCCGGAAGCATTCGCGGGCACGCAGCCGACGGACGCGCACAAGCAGATAGCGAAATCGCTGACTACCGGCGAGCGCCGCGTCGTGCTGCTCGGTAACGAAGCGGTCCGTCATCCGGACTTCGCGGCGATCCACGCCGCGGCGCAATGGATTGCCGAGGCAACCGGTGCAACGCTCGGTTTCCTGACCGAAGCGGCCAACACGGTCGGCGCGCACCTCGTGAACGCACTGCCGGGCGAAGGCGGTCTGAACGCGCGCGAAGTGTTCGAGCAGCCGCGCAAAGGCTATCTGCTGTTGAATCTCGAGCCGGAATTCGACACGGCCAATCCGGCGCGGGCGCTTGCGGCGCTGAAGCAGGCCGAAATGGTCGTCGTGATGTCGCCGTTCCAGACCGGCGCCGACTACGCCGACGTGCTGCTGCCGATTGCGCCATTCACCGAATCGGGCGGTACGTTCGTCAACGCCGAAGGCACGGTGCAGGCGTTCAACGGCGTCGTGCGGCCACTCGGCGACACACGTCCGGCCTGGAAGGTGTTGCGCGTGCTGGGCAGCTTGCTCGGCGCGCCGGGCTTCGAATATGACACGGTCGAAGAAGTGCGTGCGGCCGCGCTCGGCGACGGCGAGATGAAGTCGCGTCTATCGAACCGCACCAGCGTCGCGGTGACGCGCGGCCAGGCCGCGAAGGCGGCGGAAGGCAAGTTCGAGCGTCTCGCGAACGTGCCGATCTATCATGCCGATGCGCTCGTGCGTCGCGCGGAGTCGCTGCATCTGACCGCGGCGGCCCGTACGGCGAATTCGGTCGGCCTGCCGGCTGGGCTGTTCGACAAACTGGGTTTGAAAGAGGGCGACGCGGTGCGCGTTCGTCAGGGCGAGCAAGCGGTGCAGTTGCCGGCCGTGCGCGATGCGAATCTTGCGGAGACGGTCGTCCGCGTATCGGCGGCTACGCCTGCCGGTGCAGCGCTGGGCAGCCTGTTCGGTGAACTGGTGGTGGAGAAGGCGTAAATGAGCTTGTTCGATACGATCAACTCGGGCGGCGCCCAACTTCTCGGTGTGGCATGGCCCACGGTGTGGGCGCTCGTGCGCATCCTGGTGGTGGCCGTCGCGATCCTGCTGTGCGTCGCTTACCTGATCCTGTGGGAGCGCAAGCTGATCGGCTGGATGCATGTGCGTCTCGGTCCGAACCGCGTCGGTCCCGCCGGGCTCTTGCAGCCGATCGCCGACGTGCTGAAACTGCTGCTGAAGGAAGTGATCCAGCCCGCCCAGGCAAGCCGCTGGATCTACCTGATCGCGCCGATCATGGTGGTGGTGCCGGCCTTCGCGGTCTGGGCGGTGATTCCTTTCCAGGCGGGCGCGGTGCTCGGTGACATCAACGCGGGTCTGCTATACGCGATGGCGATCTCGTCGATCGGCGTGTATGGCGTGATTCTGGCCGGCTGGGCGTCGAACTCGAAGTACGCGTTCCTCGGCGCGATGCGCGCCGCCGCGCAGATGGTCTCGTACGAAATCTCGATGGGCTTCGCGCTGGTGGTCGTGCTGATGACGGCCGGCACGCTGAACCTGTCGGGCATCGTCGGCTCGCAGGAGCAGGGCTTCTTCGCCTCGCACGGCCTGAACTTCCTCTCCTGGAACTGGCTGCCGCTGCTGCCGATGTTCGTCGTGTACTTCATCTCGGGCATCGCCGAAACGAACCGCCACCCTTTCGACGTGGTGGAAGGCGAATCGGAAATCGTCGCGGGCCACATGATCGATTACTCGGGTATGGCGTTCGCGCTGTTCTTCCTCGCCGAGTACATCAACATGATCGTCATCTCGGCATTGGCTGCAACTCTGTTCCTCGGTGGCTGGAGCGCACCGTTCGGGTTCCTGTCGTTCATCCCGGGCATCGTCTGGCTCGTCGCCAAGGTTTTCTTCCTGTTGTCGGTGTTCATCTGGGCGCGTGCCACGTTCCCGCGCTACCGCTATGACCAGATCATGCGTCTCGGCTGGAAGATCTTCATTCCGGTTTGCGTGGTGTGGCTCGTGGTGGTCGGCTTCTGGATCATGTCGCCGTTGAACATCTGGAAATAAAGGGCGGATGAACCTATGACCGCAATCCAAAACTTCTTCAAGACTTTCTTCCTCACGGAACTGCTGAAAGGCCTCGCGCTGACCGGACGCTACGCGTTCCAGCGCAAGGTCACCGTGCAGTTCCCTGAAGAGAAGACCCCGATCTCGCCGCGTTTCCGCGGTCTGCATGCGCTGCGCCGCTATGAAAACGGCGAAGAGCGCTGCATCGCGTGCAAGCTGTGCGAAGCAGTGTGCCCGGCGCTCGCGATCACAATCGAATCGGAAACGCGCGCGGACAACACGCGCCGCACGACGCGCTACGACATCGACCTGACCAAGTGCATCTTCTGCGGTTTCTGCGAAGAAAGCTGCCCGGTCGATTCGATCGTCGAGACGCACATTCTCGAGTATCACGGCGAGAAGCGCGGCGACCTTTACTTCACGAAGGACATGCTGCTGGCCGTTGGCGACCGCTACGAAGCAGAAATCGCCGCCAACAAGGCAGCCGACGCACCGTATCGTTGAAGCGCTTTCCCGCTGATGCATTAATTGCGGCAATAAAATCAGTAACACGGCCTGCTGTCGGGCCGACCGCCGCGGCCTGAACGCCGCGGCACGGCGCACCTGTGTGGCGGTTCTGGCGGTTTCGTCCGCTTTTGCTAACCACGCGTGCCAAAGAACAATGCCTGACGATGGCCTAACGATGAACCGGTAATCATGGAATTCACGACCGTACTGTTCTACATCTTCGCGCTGCTCCTGGTGGTTTCAGGGCTGAAGGTGATCACCTCGCGCAACCCGGTATCGTCCGCACTGTTTCTGGTGCTGGCGTTCTTCAACGCAGCCGCGATCTGGATGCTGCTGGAGGCTGAGTTCCTCGCGATCCTGCTGGTGCTGGTCTACGTCGGCGCGGTGATGGTGCTGTTCCTGTTCGTCGTGATGATGCTGGACGTCAATCTCGACGTGCTGCGCAAGGACTTCAAACGCTTCGTGCCGATGGCCTCGGCGGTGGGCGCGATCATCGTGATCGAAACCGCGCTGATCCTGTGGCACGGCTACGGCGCGACCACCACGGCGCTGCACGACACGGCCGCGGCCGCCGCTGGCATGGGCGACTGGTCGAACACGCGCCTGATCGGCAAGGTCATCTATACCGACTACATCTTCGCGTTCGAAATTGCCGGCCTGATCCTGCTGGTTGCCATCATCGCGGCGATCGCGCTGACCACGAGCCACAAGAAGGACAGCAAGCGTCAAAACGTCAGCGCACAGGTCAAGGTGCGCGCACAGGACCGCGTGCGCGTCGTGAAGATGCCGTCAGAGAAAACCGCGGCGACTCTCGCGGCGGAACAAGCGGCTGCCGCGGCAGCGGCAGCAGCAGCCGACTCGGCACCGGCCAAGAACAGCTGAGCGGACAGGAGATAGAAATCATGTTGACCCTTGCCCATTACCTTGTCCTCGGCGCGATCCTGTTTGCGATCAGCATCGTCGGCATTTTCCTGAACCGCCGCAACGTCATCATCATCCTGATGGCGATCGAACTGATGCTGCTCGCGGTGAACACCAATTTCGTCGCGTTCTCGCACTACCTCGGCGACGTGCATGGCCAGATTTTCGTCTTCTTCGTGCTGACCGTTGCGGCAGCCGAAGCGGCGATCGGTCTCGCAATTCTGGTGACCCTGTTCCGTAGTCTCGACACGATCAATGTCGAGGATCTCGATCAGCTCAAAGGTTAATTTCAGGAAAAGCGGTTATGTCCACGATACTCAATGAAAACCTGCTGTTGGCAATTCCGCTGGCACCGCTCGCTGGTTCCCTGATTGCGGGGCTGTTCGGCAAGGCGATAGGGCGGGCGGGTGCGCATTCGGTCACGATCCTCGGCGTCGCGATTTCGTTCATCCTGTCGGTCATGGTCTTTTTCCAGGTGATGGACGGCGCGAGCTTCAACGCTACCGTTTATCAATGGATGTCAATCGGCAAGACCCAGCTCGAAGTCGGTTTCCTGGTCGACTCGCTGACCGCGATGATGATCTGCGTGGTGAACTTCGTGTCGCTGATGGTGCATATCTACACGATCGGCTACATGGCCGACGACGACGGCTACCAGCGCTTCTTCTCGTACATCTCGCTGTTCACGTTCTCGATGCTGATGCTCGTGATGAGCAACAACTTCCTGCAGCTGTTCTTCGGCTGGGAAGCGGTGGGTCTCGTTTCGTACCTGCTGATCGGCTTCTACTTCAAGCGTGAGAGCGCGATCTACGCGAACATGAAGGCGTTCATCGTGAACCGCGTCGGCGATTTCGGTTTCCTGCTCGGCATCGGTTTGCTGTTCGCGTTCGCCGGCTCGATGAACTACGGCGAAGTCTTCGCGAAGCGTACCGAACTCGCGGCGCTGAACTTCCCGGGTACCGACTGGGGCCTGCTGACGGTGGCTTGCATCTGCCTGTTCATCGGCGCGATGGGTAAGTCGGCTCAGTTCCCGCTGCACGTGTGGCTGCCGGACTCGATGGAAGGCCCGACGCCGATCTCCGCGCTGATTCACGCGGCGACCATGGTGACGGCCGGTATCTTCATGGTCACGCGCATGTCGCCGCTCTTCGAACTGTCGGATACGGCGCTGTCGTTCGTCATGGTAATCGGTGCGATTACCGCGCTGTTCATGGGTTTCCTCGGGATCGTCCAGAACGACATCAAGCGTGTGGTCGCTTATTCCACGCTGTCGCAGCTCGGTTACATGACGGTCGCGCTCGGCGCGTCGGCATATTCGGTCGCCGTGTTTCACCTGATGACGCACGCGTTCTTCAAGGCGCTGCTGTTCCTCGGCGCGGGTTCGGTGATCATCGGCATGCATCACGATCAGGACATGCGCAACATGGGCGGCTTGCGCAAGTACATGCCGATTACGTGGATCACGTCGCTGATCGGTTCGCTCGCGCTGATCGGCACGCCGTTCTTCTCGGGCTTCTACTCGAAAGACTCGATCATCGACGCGGTGAAACTGTCGCATCTGCCGGGCTCGGGTTTCGCGTACTTCGCGGTGGTCGCAAGCGTGTTCGTGACCGCGTTGTATTCGTTCCGTATGTATTTCATGGTGTTCCACGGTGAGGAGCGCTTCCGCAATCCGAAGCACCCGGAATCGCCGATGGGCGCAGAAGCAGAGTCGCATGGGCATGACGCGCACGGCCACGACGACCACGCTCACGAGCCGCACGAAACGCCGTGGGTCGTGTGGGTGCCGCTCGTGCTGCTGGCGATTCCGTCGATCGTGATCGGCGCGATCGGCGTTGGTCCGATGCTGTTCGGCGACTTCTTCCAGCACGGCGTCGCGTTCGACAGGGTGATCTACATCAGCGAGAACCATCCGGCGCTGCATGAGATGACCGAAGAATTCCAGGGCTGGGCATCGATGGGTCTGCACTCGGTGTCGGGCCTGCCTGTGTGGCTCGCGCTCGCAGGCGTGGTGGTCGCATGGTTCCTGTATCTGGTCCGTCCGGATCTGCCCGCTGTCATCAAGCGCGCATTCGGCCCGATCTACACGTTGCTCGATAACAAATACTACATGGACAAGATCAACGAAGTCGTGTTTGCGCGAGGCGCGGTGGCCATTGGCCGGGGTCTGTGGAAGGAAGGCGACGTGGTCGTGATCGACGGCATCGTCAACGGCAGCGCACGCTTTATCGGCTGGTTCGCGAGCGTGATCCGCTTCCTCCAATCCGGCTACATCTACCACTACGCGTTCGCCATGATCATCGGCATGCTGGGGCTCCTGACCCTGTTCGTAACGCTCGGCGGCAAATAAGGCGAGGGACACTCATGCACGCTTATCCGATTCTGAGCATCGCGATCTGGTTGCCGATCTTCTTCGGTCTGCTGGTCCTCGCGATCGGCAACGACGAGAACCCCGCCCCCGCGCGCTGGATTTCACTGATCGGCTCGGTTCTGAGCTTCCTCGTCACGCTGCCACTGATCACCAGCTTCGATTCGAGCACCGCCGAGCTGCAGTTCGTCGAGCAGGCGAACTGGATCGAGCGCTTCCACATCACGTATCACCTCGGCGTGGACGGCATTTCGATGTGGTTCGTTGCGTTGACCGCGTTGATCACGGTGATCGTCGTGATCGCAGCGTGGGAAGTGATCACGAAGAACGTCGGCCAGTACCTCGCGGCCTTCCTGATCCTGTCGGGCATCATGGTCGGCGTGTTCAGCGCGGCCGATGGCCTGTTGTTCTACGTGTTCTTCGAAGCGACGCTGATCCCGATGTACATCATCATCGGCGTGTGGGGCGGGGCGAACCGCGTGTACGCGGCATTCAAGTTCTTCCTGTACACGCTGGCGGGCTCGCTGCTGATGCTGGTTGCGCTGATCTATCTGTACAACCAGACCGGCTCGTTCGACATCGCCACGTGGCAGCACGCGCAGATCGCGATGACGCCGCAGGTGCTGCTGTTTATCGCGTTCTTCCTGGCCTTCGCGGTGAAGGTGCCGATGTGGCCGGTGCACACGTGGTTGCCGGACGCGCACGTGGAAGCGCCGACCGGCGGCTCGGTCGTGCTGGCCGCGATCATGCTGAAGCTCGGTGCGTACGGTTTCCTGCGCTTCTCGCTGCCGATCACGCCTGATGCAAGCCATTTCCTCGCACCGGTCGTCATCACGCTGTCGCTGATCGCGGTGATCTACATCGGTCTCGTCGCGATGGTGCAGGCCGACATGAAGAAACTGGTCGCGTATTCGTCGATCGCGCACATGGGCTTTGTCACGCTCGGCTTCTTTATCTTCAATCAGCTCGGCGCGGAAGGCGCGATCGTGCAGATGATCTCGCACGGTTTCGTGTCGGGCGCGATGTTCCTGTGCATCGGCGTACTGTACGACCGCATGCACTCGCGTCAGATCGCCGATTACGGCGGCGTCGTCAACGTGATGCCGAAGTTCGCGGCGTTCGTGATGCTATTCGCGATGGCGAATTGCGGCTTGCCGGGCACTTCCGGTTTCGTCGGCGAATTCATGGTGATTCTGGCTTCCGTCCAGTACAACTTCTGGATCGCGAGTGGCGCGGCAGTCACGTTGATTCTCGGCGCGGCCTACACGCTGTGGATGTACAAGCGCGTGTACTTCGGCGCGGTCGCGAACGACCACGTGAAGAACCTGCTCGACATCGACCGTCGCGAATTTTTCATGCTGGCTGTGCTCGCCGCACTGACGCTGTTCATGGGCCTGTATCCGAAGCCCTTTACCGATGTGATGCACGTATCCGTGGAAAACCTCCTCTCCCACGTTGCCCAATCGAAGCTGCCGTTGCCTCAGTAACGACGAGCGGAGGAATTTAAGACCATGCAAAACGCCCCTATGACTGCTCTGTTGCCCGATGCACTGGTGATGTTCGCCATTGTCATCGCGTGGCTCAACGACACGTTCGTTGGCCAGGAGGGTCGCCGTACCACGTATTTCATCGCGTTCTTCTCGACGCTCGTCGCCGGGATCTGGTTCGCGATCAATGCGTTCGACCCCCAAGTGCATTACTTCTTCGATCACATGTACGTGGTCGATCCGTTCGCCAATGTGATGAAGGCAGTGGTGTCGCTCGGCTATGCGGTGACGATCGTTTATTCGCGTCGCTACCTCGAAGACCGTAGCCTGTTCCGCGGCGACTTCTTCCTGCTCGGCATGTTCTCGCTGCTCGGCCAGATCGTGATGATCTCGGGCAATAACTTCCTGACGCTGTATCTCGGTCTGGAACTGATGTCGCTGTCGCTGTACGCGGTGATCGCGCTGCGTCGCGAAGTGGCGTCGTCGAACGAAGCGGCGATGAAGTACTACGTGCTCGGCGCGCTGGCTTCCGGCTTCCTGCTGTACGGTGTTTCGATGCTGTATGGCGCGACCGGCTCGCTCGACCTGAACGAAGTGTTCAAGGCGATCAGCACGAGCCACTACGATCCGACCGTGCTGCTGTTCGGCGTCATCTTCATCGTGGCGGGCGTGGCGTTCAAGATGGGTGCGGTGCCATTCCATATGTGGGTGCCTGACGTGTACCAGGGCGCACCGACGGCGATGACGCTCATCGTCGGCGGCGGCCCGAAGGTCGCGGCGTTCGCGTGGGGTCTGCGTTTCCTCGTGATGGGCCTGCTGCCGCTGGCGGTCGAATGGCAGCAGATGCTGGTGATTCTGGCGGCGCTGTCGCTGATCGTCGGCAACATCACCGGGATCGTGCAGCGCAACGTCAAGCGGATGCTCGCGTATTCGGCGATCTCGAACATGGGCTTCGTGCTGCTCGGCCTGCTCGCCGGCGTGGTCGACCAGAAGACCACGGGCGCCGCGAACGCGTACGGCTCGGCGATGTTCTACAGCATCGTCTACCTGATCACGACGCTCGGCACCTTCGGCGTCATCATGCTGCTCGCGCGCCGCGACTTCGAAGCGGACACGCTGGAGGACTTCAAGGGCCTCAATCAGCGCAGCGCGGTATTCGCGTTCGTGATGATGATCATGATGTTCTCGCTCGCGGGTATTCCGCCGGCAGTCGGTTTCTATGCGAAGCTCGCCGTGCTGCAAGCGACGATGAACGCCGGCCTGACCTGGCTCACCGTGCTCGCCGTGATCACGTCGCTGTTCGGCGCGTTCTACTACCTGCGTATCGTCAAGCTGATGTACTTCGACGAGCCGCAAGACAAGTCGCCGATCGTGGCGGACACGAGCACGCGCGCGTTGCTCGCGTTGAACGGCGTCGCCGTGCTGGTGCTCGGTATCGTGCCGGATCCGCTGTTGCGCGCCTGCCTGCAGGCGATCCAGCACACGCTGCTGCTCTGATGTCCGCTGCGGGCTGGTTTATCGTGCTGTTGGCGCTGGTCGGCGCCAACCTGCCGTTCCTGAATCAGCGCCTCTTCGCCGCGGTGCCGTTGAAAGCGGCGAAGAAAAGCGCCTGGCTCCGGATTGCCGAATTGATCGTGCTGTATTTCGTGGTCGGCGCGCTGGGCTTTTTGCTCGAAGCGCGCGCGGGAAATCGCTTCGAGCAGGGCTGGCAGTTCTACGCGATCACGTTCGCGCTGTTCGTCGTGTTCGCTTTCCCCGGCTTTTCCTTCCAATATCTGGTCAAACGCCGCTGACGGCGTCCCGCCGTCGCGCGCGCCTGGCTGTTCTGAGGTCCGCACATGGCTGAGCTTCCCAATCACGACGCTGCGCTAACCGAGACTTGTATCGACAGCAAGACGGTCCATCAAGGACCGTTCATGACGGTCAAGTACGATAGGGTCCGACTGCCCGACGGCAAACAGGCGACGCGCGAATACGTTCAGCATCCGGGCGCCGTCATGGTGATCCCCTTGTTCGACGACGGTCGCGTGCTGCTCGAAAGTCAGTATCGCTATCCGATGGGCAAGGTGATGGTCGAATATCCGGCCGGCAAGCTCGACCCGAACGAGGGCGCGCTGGCCTGCGCGGTCCGGGAACTGCGCGAGGAAACCGGCTATACCGCGCGCGAGTACGTGTACCTGACTCGGATTCACCCGATCATTTCTTACTCGACCGAATTCATTGATATCTATCTCGCGCGGGGCTTGACCGCGGGTGAGCGCAACCTCGATGAAGGCGAGTTTCTCGAACTTTTCACCGCGACCGTGGAGCAGGTATCCGAGTGGGTGCGCACGGGCAAGATCACCGATGTGAAGACGATCATCGGTACCTTCTGGCTCGAGAAAGTGCTGTCGGGTACGTGGCCGACCGAGGCGCCCGAAACGGTATAAGTTCGCGTCTGCCCGATAGCTGATCCGCGTTGCAGGTGAACGGAGCCCCTGTTGGTCGATGACCGGCAGGGGCTTTTCATTGGTTTCGCGGTTTCTTTCTGGCTCGAAAGATAAGCCGTCTCCTATGCCATCTGGCTGGCTCGTCGTGGCGCCGGCGGCCGGCTAATATGAACCTCTCGATCACCGAATTCGTCGTCGATTTTGTTTTGGATGACTGACGTTAAAGATCGGAGTGATCTCATTTCAGCTCCAGCACAGGTTGTCAATTGACAACCTGTGCTGGAGCGATTAAATTGGAGGTCTCGATGGTTCGAGCAAGGCACATGAAGAAAGAGATCGAGGCCGCATTGGCATACGCGGAGCAGCACGGCTGGCGCGTTCAGGACGGCGGAAGAGGTCATGCGTGGGGAAAAATCCATTGCCCGTACAGAGACGCCGAATGTCGTTGCGGGGAGTTCTGTATATCGAGCGTCTGGAGTACGCCGAAGAATGCCGGCAATCACGCCAGGCACTTGCGGCGCATCGTCGGCAACTGCGCGGCACGGCGCTAGTGGGTTCGTAGGTATCACACAGGGGTCAAGCAGGAATCGCAACAACCTGGGCTCAACGAAGACAGGAGTAACGTATGGAATATGTGTTCACGTTGAAATACCGCCTCGCCGCGGAAGATTGCGATGCAGACGCAATCGTCGAGCGGTTGGGCGAAGCGGGGTGCGACGACGCCACGATTGGCGTCGGGCAACCCGGCCGCCTCGGGCTGCTTTTCACCCGTGAAGGCGCGAGCGCACTCGCGGCTGTCACCAGCGCGCTCAAGGACGTGAAAGGTGCGGTGCCGTCCGCGCAGCTGGTCGAGGCGGGACCTGACTTCGTAGGGCTGACCGACGTGGCCGAGGTGGCCGGCGTGTCGCGGCAAAACATGCGCAAGCTGATGCTGAACAACGCAATCGACTTCCCGTCACCGGTCCACGAAGGCAGTGCATCGGTGTGGCATCTGGCGGACGTGCTCGAATGGCTGACCGCGCGCGGCGGGTACGAGATTGAGATCGGTGTGGCGGATGTCGCAAAACTCGCGAAGCAGATCAATCTGACGAAGGAGGCCCGTCAGATTGAACCGCGTGTGAGCCGTCAATTGAGCAATCTCGTGGCGTAGCAGGGCGCCGCAAGCGGTCCGTAGAGCGGAGCAGATGTGGCACCGCTTACTAGCCGGGCCGCCTTCGGCAGCACCTGCCGTAAAGCGTTAAAATCGCGCACCCGCGTCATATTCCCTTGCGGCTGCTGGCGGTTGCGCGTCGGCCCTAAAGTTTTGCGAACGATCGTTCACAAATTTCCATTTTGCGCTAAACTGGCACGCAAGCCCTGATTCCACATGAAGGTCCTCGATTTACAGTGTCCGCATGGCCATCGGTTTGAAGGCTGGTTCGCTTCGACCGATGACTTCGAGTCGCAGCAGTCCCGCAATCTCGTCGAATGTCCGTTCTGCGGTGCGAACAAGGTGAGCCGTTTGCCTTCGGCACCGCGTCTGAATCTGTCGGGCGCGACCGACTCCAAGGCGCCGGCGGGCGTGGAGCAAATGCAGGCGCACATGATGCGCGCGCTGCGCGAGGTGCTGGAGAAGACGGAGAACGTGGGCGACCGCTTCGCCGAGGAAGCACGACGCATTCACTACAACGAAGCGCCCGTGCGCAGTATTCGCGGTGTCACGACACCGGAGGATGCGCGTGCCTTGGTCGAGGAAGGCATCGAAGTGATGCCGCTGCCGGTCCCAGCTGCGCTGAAGGAACCGCTGCAATAGCGCGGTGGGCTCCAGGCGGCCGGGCGGTGGCGGCCAGGAGACACTACGCATGAATCTGGACTATTCCCCCGCTGAAGACGCGTTCCGCGCTGACATCCGCGCCTGGCTCGAAGCGAATCTGCCTCGCGAGCTGAGCGACAAGGTTCTCAATCACAAACGGCTTTCCCGCGAAGACTTCGCAAGCTGGCACAGGCTGCTCGGCACGCGAGGCTGGTCGGCAGTCGCGTGGCCGCGCGAATACGGCGGCCCCGGCTGGGACGCGACGCAACGACATATCTGGGAAGAAGAGTGCGCGCGTATCGGCGCACCTTCCGTGCTGCCTTTCGGTGTGTCGATGGTTGCGCCGGTGCTGATGAAATACGGTAACGAGGCGCAAAAGCGCCACTATCTGCCGCGTATTCTCGACGGCACGGACTGGTGGTGTCAGGGCTACTCGGAACCGGGATCGGGCTCCGACCTTGCGTCGCTGCGCACCCGCGCAGAGCGCGTCGGTGATCATTACGTGGTCAACGGCCAGAAGACCTGGACCACGCTCGGCCAGCACGCCGACATGATGTTCTGCCTCGTGCGCACCGACAGCGGCGCCAAAAAGCAGGAGGGTATCTCGTTCCTGCTGATCGATATGAAAACCCCGGGCATGACGGTGCGGCCCATCATCACGCTCGACGAAGATCACGAAGTCAACGAGGTGTTCTTCGAGGACGTCAAAGTGCCGGTCGACAATCTCGTCGGCGAAGAAAATCGCGGCTGGACGTATGCGAAATATCTGCTCGGCCACGAGCGTACCGGCATTGCGCGAGTCGGAGCGTCGAAGCGTGAGCTGGCGTTTCTGAAGCGTGTCGCGCTGAATCAGAAAAAGAACGGCAAGCCGCTGCTGCAGGATCCGGTGTTTGCGGCGAAGGTAGCGAGTCTCGAAATCGAGTTGATGGCGCTGGAAGTCACCGTGCAACGGGTGGTAGCCAACGAGGCGGGCGGTCGCGGCCCGGGCCCGGAAGCGTCGATGCTGAAGATCAAGGGCACGGAAGTGCAACAGGGGCTCACCGAGCTGATGTTCGAAGCAATCGGCCCGCTGGCCGCCCCGTTCGACGTGCCGTTCCTCGAAGGCGAACGCGAGCACAGTCTTGCCGGCGACGACGATGCCGCTCCGCTTGCCGCGTACTACTTCAACTTCCGCAAGACGTCGATTTACGGCGGCTCGAACGAAATTCAAAAGAACATCATCGCACAGATGATTCTCGGACTTTGAGGAGCGGCGCATGGACTTCACTTTCAACGACGAACAACAGCAATTTGCCGATGCGCTGCGCCGCTATCTCGACAGGAGCTACGGCTTCGAAGCGCGCCAGCAGATCGTGCGCTCGAAGGCGGGCGTATCGGCTGTGCACTGGGCCGCGTTCACCGAACTGGGGCTGACCGGGTTGCCGGTGCCCGAAACGCAGGGCGGCTTCAACGGTGGTCCGATCGACATGCTCGTGGTCATGCAGGAGCTCGGCCGCGCGCTCGTCGTCGAGCCGTTTTGGGCGACCGCGGTCGGCATCGAAGCGCTGCGCCTTGCCGGCACCGGCGACGGCGAAGATGCCGCGCTGCTCGAACGGGCGGCCCAGGGCGAAGCCAGGCTGGCCGTGGCGTTTCACGAGCCGCATGCGCGGTACGATCTGTTCGAACTCGCGACGACCGCGAGCGGGCAGGGTGCGCAGCACACGCTGAGCGGCACCAAATCGGTCGTGCTGCACGGCGCGCAGGCGGACCACTGGATCGTGCCGGCGCGCCTCTATGGCGAGATCGCACTCTTTGTCGTCGCGCGTGACGCGGCCGGCGTCACGCTCACCGAGTACCGCACGATCGACGGTCAACGCGCCGCGACGCTCGAATTCAATGGCACGCCCGCGCGCCGGCTCGCCGGCGAACAAGCGGGGGCGGCAACCCTCGAGCAGATCGCCGACTACGGCACGCTGCTGCTGTGCGCAGAAGCGATCGGCGCGCTCGACGCGCTCAATCACGCCACCGTCGAGTACACCAAAACGCGCCAGCAGTTCGGCCAGCCGATCGCGCGTTTCCAGGCGTTGCAGCATCGCATGGTCGAGATGCTGATCCACGCGGAGCAGGCGCGCTCGATCACGTATCTGGCCGCGATGCGCTACGCGAGTGAAGACGCGAACGAGCGCCGTCGAGCGATCTCCGCGGCAAAAGTTCGGGTCGGCCAGGCCGCGCGTTTCGTTGGTCAACAGGCGGTGCAGTTGCACGGCGGCATGGGTGTCACGAACGAAGTGGCGGCCGCGCATCTGTTCAAGCGCCTCGCGATCATCGAGACCACGCTCGGCGACGTCGATCATCATCTCGCGCGGTTTGCCACGCTGCCCGGATTTGCCGTCGCCGAAGACTGATCGGGCCGTTCCACAGGACAAAGGAGGTGCACGATGAAAATCAGTTTCGAAGACATGGAAGTGGGCTCGAGCCGCGAAATCGGCAAGCACATGTTCACGCGCGAGGAGATTGTCGAGTTCGCGCAGAAGTTCGATCCGCAGCCGTTTCATCTCGACGAAGCCGCCGCGGCCGAATCGCCGTTCCGCGGCCTTGTCGCGAGTGGTTGGCACACCTGCTCGGTAATGATGGGCATGCTCGTGCGCAAGGTACTGGCGGATTCGACATCGATGGGTTCGCCCGGGATCGACGAGATCCGCTGGCTCAAGCCGGTACGAGTCGGCGACACGATCACGATGATGAACGTCATCGTCGACAAGCGCGTGTCGCAGAGCAAGCCGGATCGCGGCATCGTGTCGACACGCTGGGAGGGCATCAATCAGCACGGCGAAACGGTGATCACGGTGCGCTCGAACGGCATGTTCGGCCTGCGCAATCCGGGAGCGGCGGCATGACGGCGAGCGCGGCGACGCTAGTCGCTTTCGACAATGCGGGTGCTTTGCGCGCGCTCACCGGCGCCGAGCCGCTCGTCAGCGAATGGCTGAGCGTCGATCAGGAGAGGGTCAACCGTTTCGCCGAGGCAACCGGCGATCATCAGTGGATTCACATCGATCCCGAGCGGGCCAAACGCGAATCGCCGTTTGGCGGCCCGGTCGCGCATGGGTTTTTGACGCTGTCGCTGATTCCGGCTTTGCTCGGCAAAACGGTGAAGATCGAGCAGCGCATGGGTGTCAACTATGGCTTGAACCGCGTGCGTTTCATGTCGCCGGTACTCGTGGGATCGTCGCTGCGCGGGAAGTTCGCCGTCGAGTCGGTGACCGACGTCGACAACAGCGGCGTGCAACTCGCGTGGAACGTGACGCTGGAGCGTCAGGGCAGCGAACGACCGGTGTGCGTCGCGGAGTTCATCACGCGGCATTATTTCTAGCGTTTTCCCTTCGCAGACGAAATGAAAAAGCGCGAGCCGGCAGGCATGCCGCTCGCGCTTTCAGCTTGTGTCGAGCCGCGTCAGCGAGACGGCCGAAACTAGTGTTTCGCGTACTGCGTCGCGCCAAACAGGATCTCTTTCGCCTTGTCGTCCATCAGCGGCGCGCGCGCCGACGCCAGCACGTCGACGCCGCGCACCACCGCCGGCCGCGCAGCGATCTCTTCATGCCAGCGCTTCACGTTCGGCAAGGTATCGAGCTCGATGCCCTGATTTTTCCACGAACGGGTCCACGGAAACGCGGCGATGTCCGCGATCGTATAGTCGTTGCCGGCCAGGTAACGCGTCTTGCCGAGTTGCGTGTCCATCACGCCGTACAGACGTCGCGCCTCATTGGTGTAGCGATTGACCGCGTATTCGATCTGCTCGGGTGCATACACGCGGAAGTGATGCGTTTGCCCCAGCATCGGACCGAGGCCGCCCATCTGGAACATCAGCCATTGCAGTGCCGCGTAGCGCGCGGCCGGATCGCTCGGTAGAAACTTGCCGGTTTTCTCGGCCAGATAAATCAGGATCGCGCCCGATTCGAATAGCGCGAAGGGCCGGCCGTCGGCGCCTTTCGGACCTTCGGAATCGACGATCGCGGGAATCTTGTTGTTGGGACTGATGGCGAGAAATTCCGGCTTGAACTGGTCGCCGGCACCGATGTTCACGGCATGCACGTTGTAGGGTAGGCCCGTTTCCTCGAGCATGATATGAATCTTGTGGCCGTTCGGGGTCGCCCAGCTATAGACGTCGATCATCCTGGCTCCTTTGTTCGTCGAAGCGGCGCCGCAAAGAGGGCGCCGCCGTTGCCGAAAATTAGAGCATAGATCGCGCGACGCTGCTTGCCGCGGGCTCAGGCTCCACGCTCACACCGAGCCGCAGCACTCAAACGCGTGTGACCGGCATCTCAACGCGAGCCGCCGCGCCCGCATCCATATGACGCGCAAGTTCGAGCTTGGCGATCGCGTTGCGATGCACTTCGTCGGGGCCGTCGGCGAAACGCAGCGTGCGCGCCGACGCATAGGCATACGCGAGCGGAAAATCGTCGCTGACGCCGCCGCCGCCATGCGTCTGAATCGCCCAATCGATCACCTGACACGCCATGTTCGGCGCGACCACCTTGATCATCGCGATCTCGCCGCGCGCGCCCTTGTTGCCGACGGTATCCATCATGTACGCGGTCTTCAGCGTGAGCAGACGCGCCTGCTCGATCATGCAGCGCGCCTCGGCAAGACGCTCCTGCGTGACCCCTTGCGACGCGACCGGCTTGCCGAACGCGACACGCTGCAGCGAGCGCTTCGCCATCAATTCGAGCGCGCGTTCGGCGAGACCGATCAGGCGCATGCAGTGGTGGATGCGTCCCGGGCCGAGACGGCCTTGCGCGATCTCGAAGCCGCGGCCTTCGCCGAGCAGCATGTTGGTAGCGGGCACGCGCACGTTGTCGAGTGTGATCTCCATGTGGCCGTGCGGCGCGTCGTCGTAACCGAACACCGTGAGCGGGCGATGCACGGTGATGCCGGTGGCGTCGGCGGGCACGAGGATCATCGACTGCTGCTGATGGCGCGGCGCGTCGGGATCGGTCTTGCCCATCACGATATAGACCTTGCAGCGCGGATCGCCCGCGCCCGACGACCACCACTTGTGGCCGTTGATCACGTAATGGTCGCCATCGCGCACGATGCTGGTCTGGATGTTCGTCGCATCCGACGACGCGACCTCCGGCTCCGTCATCAGAAACGCCGAACGGATCTGTCCTTGCAGCAGCGGTTCGAGCCACTCGCGCTTGTTCTCTTCGCTGCCGTAGCGCTCGATCGTCTCCATGTTGCCGGTGTCCGGCGCGTTGCAGTTGAACACTTCCGGCGCCCACGGCACACGGCCCATGATCTCGCACAGCGGTGCGTATTCGAGATTCGTCAGGCCCGCGCCGCGCTCCGATTGCGGCAGGAACAGATTCCACAGACCGGCGTCGCGCGCCTTCTGCTTGAGTTGCTCGACCAGTTCGGTCGGCACCCATGCGTTGCCGTTCTGGCGGTTGCGCGCGATCTCCGCATAGAACGCATGTTCGTTCGGGTAAATGTGCTCGTCAAAAAAGGCGAGCAGCTTTTCGCGCAACGCCTGGACCTTCGGGGTGTAATCGAAATTCATCTTGGACCTCGCGGGTAACGGACTGCGAATGATGGGGAGCAGGGCGCGCCCTTGTGTCTAGAGAACCTTCTGCGCATAGTGCCAGGCGAGTTCGGCCATCGGCTTCGCGCGCCGGCCGGCGTCGAGCGCCTGCGCGCTCGACGCGGTACCGTCGACGACGCGCTTCATGATCCCCTGCAGAATCGCGGCGATGCGGAACATGTTGTACGCGAGATAGAAATTCCAGTCGCCATGAATCTCGAAGCCGGTGCGTTGGCAATAACGCTCGACGTACTGAGCTTCATCGGGAATGCCGAGCACGGCCCAATCGAGTCCGGCGATGCCGCGGAACTGCGCCGGATCGACATGCCACGCCATGCAGTGATACGCCAAATCGGCGAGCGGATCGCCGAGCGTCGACAGTTCCCAGTCGAGCACCGCGAGCACGCGCGGCTCGTCGCGATCGAAGATGAGATTGTCGAGCCGGTAGTCGCCATGCACGATCGAGGTACGGCCGCTCGTCTCTGCGGGCATATGCTGCGGCAGCCATTCGATCAGCCGGTGCATCGCGTCGATCGGCTCGGTCTCGGACGCCAGATACTGCTTGCTCCAGCGACCGATCTGGCGCGCGAAGTAATTGCCGGGCTTGCCGTAATCGGCGAGGCCGGCGGCGGCGACGTCGACGCTGTGCAAGGCCGCGATGACGCGGTTCGTTTCGTCATAGATCGCCGCGCGCTCGGTGGGCGTCATGCCGGGCAGCGATTGATCCCACAGCACGCGACCTTCCACGAACTCCATCACGTAGAACGCGCGGCCGATCACGCTTTCGTCCTCGCACAGCGCGAGCATGTGTGCGACCGGCACGTCGGTGTCGGCGAGCGCGTGCATCACGCGATATTCGCGTTCGATCGCATGGGCGGACGGCAGCAGCTTCGCGGCGGGCCCGGGTTTCGCGCGCATCACGTAGGAGCGAGATGGCGTGATCAGCTTGAACGTGGGATTGGATTGTCCGCCCGCGAATTGCTCGAGCGTGAGCGGCCCCTCGAATCCGTCGACATGTCCGGCCAGCCACGCGGCGAGCGCGTCGTTGTCGAAGCGTTGCCGCTCGTTGACCGGGCGGGTGCCCTCGAAAGCCGAGTAGTCCTGTCCGCGTGCGGGTTCGCCGGTCTGCGTGGCTTGCGCCATGTGTCTTCTCCAGTTCGGTGTCAGCTACGCTGGCATCGGATGAATTGTGCGTAGAGTATTTCCATCGTGGTGTTGCGGACGTCGCGATGCAACGGCGACGGCGGTGAATAGTTGAGCATGCGCAGCACCCAGTCGCGCGGCGCGGCGCCGACGTCGAGCGCGTTGATGCAGCCGGTCGCCTGCGACAGATGACCGAAGAACGTGCGCCCGCCGGCCGTCAGCGCGTGCGACAGGATCGCGCGATTGACGCCGCCGTGCAGCACCAGCAACACGGTGTCCCACGACGTGTCTTCGCGCAGCGCCGTGACGGCCGGCAGCACGCGATCGAACAGTTCGCCGATCGTTTCGCCGTCGAGAAAGCGCATGCTCTCCGGCACGATGCCGTCGAACACGCCGAGAAACGCCGCCTCGATATCGCTCGGCGGAATGCCGCCGAGCCGTCCGCCGCGAATTTCCTGCCACGCGGGCTCGATTTCGGGCTCAATCTGCTGACCCGTTTCGACGAGCACGCGCCGCGCGGTTTCGATCGTGCGCGGCAAGCCGCTGACGATCACGCGGTCAAAGCGCACCTGCTGACCGGCGAACACGCGGCCCGCCGCGCTCGCCTGCTCGCGGCCGTTCGCGTTCAGCGGCACGGTTTCGGGATCGATCGCGCGGCCGGTGTCGTCGAAGTAGGTGACGTCGCCGTGACGCATCAGGAAGATGCGGCGCCGTTTCGGCAGTTGGTAGTCGGGCATGTCGGGCGGCTCTCTTGTCGCTTATTTGTAGATCGGTGCGCGTTTTTCGAGGAACGCGGTGATGCCTTCGAGACCGTCGCGATGATGCAGTGACGCGACGAAGTTATCGCGCTCGACGACCAGATGATCCGCGAGCGGCTGCGTACCGGCCGCGGCGATCAGCCCCTTGATGCGCGCGACCGAATTGGGCGAAACCGCGCCGAGCTCGTCGGCCCACGCGAGCGCATTATCGAGCGTGGTGCCGGCTTTGGTGAGCCGGTTGACGACGCCGAGTTCGTGCAGACGCGCGGCGCCGATCGGCTTGGCTTCGATCAGTACCTCGGTGGCCAGCTGGCGCGGCAGCGCCTCTGCGAGAAACCACGAGCCGCCGCCGTCGGGCGTCAGGCCGACGCGCGCGTAAGACATCGCGAATTTGGCGTTGTCCGCGGCGACGATCAGATCGCAGGCGAGCGCGAGCGAAAATCCCGCACCTGCCGCCGCACCTTCCACCGCGGCAATGACCGGCTTCGACGATAGCCGCAGTGCCGAAATCCATTGAGCGAGCATGTCGATGCTATCGGCTTGCACGGAGGGATCTTTCGCGCGATTTTCGAGCAGGCGGTTCAGGTTGCCGCCTGCGCAAAAGAAGTTATCGGCGCCGGTGATCACGACGGCGCGAATCGACGGATCGCGCTCGACGGTATCGAATGCCTCGATGCCCGCGGCGTACATGTCCGGGTGCAGCGCGTTGCGCGCACCGGGGTTCGACAGCGTGAGGACCAGCGTGGATTCGCTGCTGGCCGGGCGTGAAGCGAGCAGGGCGGCGCTCATGATTGGGTCTCCGTTGGGATGTCGGTGGCGTCGCGCTGCGTGAGCGCGAGGCCGAGTTGCGCGCGTCTTGCGAGCCACGGCGACGGACGATAGCGCGGTTCGCCGAGCACGCTGTGCATGTTGCGCAGGATCGTGAGAATGGTGTTGGCGCCGAGCGCGTCGCCGAGCGCGAGCGGTCCGCGCGGATAGCCGAGGCCGAGCATGACGGCGAGGTCGATGTCCTCCGGCGTCGCGATCTGCTTCTGCGCGATGTCGCAGCCGATGTTGACGATCGTCGCGACCACCCGCTGCGCGACGAAGCCGGTCGAATCGCGGATCACGGTGACGGGGATGCCGTCGGCGGCGAACAGCGCATGCGCGCTATCGCGCGCGGCGCGTGTCGTGGCCGGCGTGGTCATCAGCGTGCGGCGTTGCGCGCCGACGAGCGGGAACAGGGCATCGACGGCGACGACGCGGCTCGCGTCGAGCGCTTCGTCGACCGCGGCCGTGGTCGCGTCGTGGCCGAACGGCGTGACGACGATCAGCGAAGCAGGGGCGGGCGTCGCGCCTTCGTCGAGCTTTACGCCCGCTTTGCCGACCAGTTGCACGACGGGCTCATACGCGTCGCGGTAGCGTTGGCTGACCCACACGCTTTGCGGCAGCGTGGTCGGCGCGGGCGCTTCGGCGGGAACCTGCTGCTTGCCGTCCACGTAGCGATAGAAACCTTCGCCGCTCTTGCGGCCGAGCAGTCCGCCCGATAGCCGGGTGCCCGTGATCGGCGACGGTGTGTAACGCGGTTCTTCGTAGAACTGGTGATAGATCGACTCCATCACCGGATGCGACACGTCGAGCGCGGTCAGGTCCAGCAGCTCGAACGGCCCGAGGCGAAAGCCGGCCTGCTCGCGCATGATTCGGTCGATGTCCGCAAAGCTCGCGACGCCTTCGCCCGCCACGCGCAAGCCCTCGGTATTCATGCCGCGGCCCGCGTGATTGACGATGAAGCCCGGCATGTCGTTCGCGCGCACCGGCGTGTGGCCCATGCGGCGGGCGAGATCCATCAGCGCGTCGCCGGCTTCGGGGTCGCTGCGCAGGCCGTCGATCACTTCGACGACCTTCATCAGTGGCACCGGATTGAAGAAGTGATAGCCGACCACGCGCGACGGATCGGTGCAGCCCGCGGCTATCGCGGTGATCGACAGCGACGACGTATTCGACGCGAGGATGCAGCGGCCGCTGACCACGGTTTCGAGCTCGCGAAACAGCGCCTGCTTCACCTCGAGCTTTTCGACGATCGCCTCGATGACGAGATCGCAGCCGACCAGCTCGCTGATCGCCTGCACGCCGCTCACGTTGGCGAGCGCGGCGAGCGAGCGCGACTGCTCCAGCTTGCCTTTGGCCGTCAATTTGGCGAAAGTTTCCGCGAGATAGTCGCGCGCGGCGCCGACGGCGGCCGCGTTGGTGTCGTAGAGCCGCACGCGCAGGCCCGCGAGCGCCGCGATCTGCGCAATACCGCGGCCCATCGCGCCGGTGCCGACGATGCCGATGGTCTCGATGCTGAAATTGCGAGAGTTCATTGTGATGCTCGACTCCATGGTTATTTTAGAATAGCACGATCGTGCAATTTCGTGGATGATTCGATGGAAAGCCGCTGCTTCAACCTCGACGCGCGGTCTCACACACCATGACACAAGGAGACACCCCATGATCAAGCTGTGCGGTTTTGCGCTGTCCAACTACTACAACAAGGTCAAGTTCGTGCTGCTCGAACATGGCATCGAGTTCGAGGAGCAGGTCGTGAAGCCGAGTCAGGAAGAAGCGCTGCTCGAGCATTCGCCGCTCGGCAAGGTGCCATATCTGCAGACCGAGCACGGCGACCTCTGCGAGTCGCAGTGCATCGTCGAATATCTGGCTGCGCGTTTTCCCGACAAGCGGATCTTCTGCGCCGATCCTTGGCAGGCCGCCAAGGAACGCGAAATGATCTTTTTCGTCGATGTACATCTCGAGCTGACAGTGCGCAATCTGTACAAGGAAGCGTTTTTCGGCGGCACGGTCAGCGACGCGACGAAAGGGCGCGTCGAGAAGCTGCTCACGCATCACATCGCCGGTTTCAAACGGATCGCGAAGTTCTCGCCGTATCTGTGCGGCGAGCAATTCAGCGTGGCGGATACCGCCGGCTACGTGAGCCTGCCGCTCGTCGGTATGGCGACACAGACCATTTACGGCCGCGATCTTCTGCTCGAAGCGGGGATCGACTGGAAGCGCTACGTGAAGACGATCAACCCGCGGCCGGCTGCGCAGCGCGTGACTGAGGATCGCAAGGCCTGTGTCGCGGCGTCGCGTGCGTCCTGAGGGAATGAGCGCAGTGCCATGAAGCGCGCATGGGTGCGAAGCGCACACCCGTGCCGCGCAGCGCGATGGCAAGTAACGTGGCTTCGTTCGTGGCATCGCGCAAGGCATCCTAGAGCCGCGCGAGCCGTTCGAGCGCGGTAGCGAGCGTGCCTTCCTGCTTGGCGAAGCAGAAGCGCACCACGCCCGACTCGTGCGCCTCGTGATAGAACGCCGAGACCGGAATCGCCGCGACGCCGATTTCGCCGGTCAGCCATTGCGCGAATTCGGCTTCGGGCAGGTCGCTGATCGCCGAATAGTCGACGCATTGAAAATACGTGCCCGTGCACGGCAGCAGCCTGAAGCGCGAATTCGCGAGGCCCGCGTGGAAGAAATCGCGCTTGCGCTGATAGAACGCCGGTAGCTCCACGTACGGGGCCGGATCCTTCATGTAATCGGCGAGGCCGATCTGCATCGGCGTGTTGACGGTGAACACGTTGAACTGGTGCACTTTGCGGAACTCGGCGGTCAGGGCGGCGGGCGCGGCCACATAGCCGACTTTCCAGCCCGTCACGTGGTAGGTCTTGCCGAAGCTCGACACGACGAAGCTGCGCTGCGCGAGTTCCGGATAACGCGCGACGCTTTCATGCGGCGCGCCGTCGTAGACCATGTGCTCGTACACCTCGTCGGACAGGATCAGCACGTTGGTGCCGCGCACGATCTCCTCGAGCTTGCGCATGTCCTGTTCGCGCCACACGGTGCCGGTCGGATTGTGCGGCGTGTTGATCATGATGAGCCGCGTCCTCGGCGTGATCGCGGCGGCGAGCTTGTCGAACGGGATCGCGTAGTCGGGTGCGTCGAGCGTGACGAAAACCGGCTTGCCGCCCGCGAGTTCGATCGACGGCAGATAGCTGTCGTAGGTCGGTTCGATCACGATCACTTCGTCGCCGGGATGGACAGTGCAAAGAATCGCGGTCAGCAACGCCTGTGTGGCGCCCGCGGTCACGGTGATTTCGCGATTGGCGTCGTAGTGGCGGCCGTACAGATTCGCGATTTTGTCCGAAATCGCCTGACGCAGCGGCAGCACACCGGCCATCGGCGGATACTGGTTGTGACCGTCGCGCATCGCGTTCGCGACCGCGTCGACGATGCGCGGATCGCAGGCGAAGTCGGGAAAGCCCTGACCCAGATTCACCGCGCCTTTTTCCGCGGCGAGCGCGCTCATCACGGTGAAAATCGTCGTGCCGACGTTCGGCAGGCGAGACGGAAACGTGGGGCTCGTGGGCGTGTCGTGCGGTGCGTTCATGGCGTCGTGGGTAGCAGGGCGATAAGGTGGGCCGGTTCTCGAACTGTCGTTGCGAAGGGCGAAGCCTGATTGTAGGGAATCGCGACACGCTGTGCGTGCCGCGGGTTTCACGTTGATCGTCAGAAGCCGCCTGACGATAACCTTCAACATGCGCTCGGCTTAACGCGCCACACGGACGGTCGGATTCACGCGTTGACGGGGTCGCCCCCAGCATTCTGCGCGATGCCGATTTCCGCGACGAACGGTGCCGGCTGCGCGATCCTGAAGCCGAAGTCGCGCGCGATCCGTTTCGCGAGCTTCAGCACCGCACGGTCTTTCGACACGAGCCAGTCGGCCTGCGCCGCATGCGCAAGCTCGAGAAACTTCTGATCGTCGCGATCCTTGCATTGGGGCAGCGGCCGCGCGTCGGCGGCGGACTCGGTCGGCTCACACGGCTCGACCAGTTGTGCCAGCCGCGCGACGACCGCGAGCGCAGCGGCTTTGTCGACATTGCGGTGCACGAACTGCGGATAGTCGAGCACGTAGGCGAGCTCGGCGAGGCAGCGCGCGTCGATCAGCGCGGCGAGCGCGCCGCTTTCGAGCGCGGCGGCGATCGGCCGCGTGTGAGGGTCGTCGAATACGAGTATGTCGATCCAGACATTGGAATCGAGTACGACGCGCAACGCGTCGCTTGAGGCGAGGGAACCGGGCATTCGTTACAATCGGGCTTTCGTCTTTGACCGCCAGGCACGGCGTGCCTGCAAGCCTCTATGATAATCGTTCTGTCGCCGGCGAAATCGCTCGACTACGACACCCCGCCGCACGTCAAAAAGCACACGATCCCCGATTTCGTCGATGACGCCGCCGAACTGATCAGCGGCCTGCGCCGTTTGTCGCCGCAACAGATCGCTTCGCTGATGAGCATTTCCGATCAGCTCGCGCACCTCAATTTCCAGCGTTACGCGGATTGGTCGCCGCAATTCGGCACGCACAACGCCAAGCAGGCGGTGCTCGCTTTCAACGGCGACGTGTACGAAGGTTTCGATGCGAAGACGTTGTCGTCGGCCGATCTGGACTATGCGCAGAATCACGTGCGGGTGCTGTCGGGCCTCTACGGCCTGCTGCGTCCGCTCGATCTGCTGCAGCCGTACCGGCTCGAAATGGGCACGCGTTTCGTCAACCCGCGCGGCAAGGATCTGTACGCGTTCTGGGGCGAGCGGATCACGCACGCGTTGAACGCGCAGTTGAAGAAGAATGCGGCCACCTCGCGCGTGCTGGTCAATTGCGCATCGGGCGAATACTTCAAGTCGGTCAAGCCGAAGCTGCTCGACGCGCCGGTCGTCACGCCGGTGTTCGAAGACTGGAAGGGCGGCCGCTACAAGATCATCAGCTTCCATGCAAAACGCGCGCGCGGCTTGATGGCGCGCTTCGCGGTGGAAAATCGCCTCGATCGTCCCGAGCAGTTGAAGGACTTCGAGACCGAAGGCTACGCGTTCTGTGCCGAAGCCTCGAACGACTCCACTTTCGTATTTCGCCGCCGCGTTGCGGAATAAGCGTGCCGCTGCGCTAAAAAAGGCAGCTTGAATTCAGGCAGGGAAGACTCCGATGACGTTATCGATTACGAGCAATTTCGACGCAGGCGCAGTTGATGTGTTGTCCTGCGAGGACGCCGGCAATATTCGCCTGCGCGTACGGCCCGACAGCCACGCCGAGTTCGCGCAGTGGTTCTATTTCCGCCTGTCGGGCGCGGCGGGCGAGCGCTGCGTGATGACCTTCGAGAACGCCGCCGCGTGCGCGTTCGCGGAGGGCTGGCGCGACTATCGGGCGGTCGCGAGCTACGACCGCGTGAACTGGTTTCGCGTGCCGACGTCGTACGACGGCCGCGTGCTGACGATCGACCATACGCCCGATTTCGACAGCATCTACTACGCTTACTTCGAACCGTACAGCGAGGAGCGTCATGCCGAGTTTCTCGGCGCCGTGCAGCAGATGCCGCACGCGTCGCTGACCGAACTCGGCAAGACAGTCGAAGGGCGACCGATTTCGCTGCTCACGCTCGGCACGCCGTCCGCCAACGATGCCGCCAACGCCGCGCCCAAAAAGAACATCTGGCTGATTGCCCGGCAGCATCCGGGCGAGACGATGTCCGAATGGTTCATCGAGGGGTTCGTGAAGCGCCTCGTCGGTTGGGGCGATTGGGCGGGCGACCCGGTCGCGCGCAAACTCTACGATCATGCGGTGTTTCACATCGTGCCGAACATGAATCCGGACGGCAGCGTGCGCGGCAATCTGCGCACCAACGCGGCCGGCGCGAACCTGAATCGCGAATGGATGGAGCCGGATGCCGCGCGCAGTCCCGAGGTGCTGGTGGTGCGCGACGCGATTCATGCGATAGGCTGCGACCTGTTCTTCGATATTCATGGCGACGAGGCATTGCCGTATGTGTTCGTCGCGGGCTCCGAAATGTTGCCGGGCTTCACCGAGCGGCAGGGCCGCGAGCAGGCGGCGTTCATCGAGGCGTTCAAGCACGCGAGTCCGGATTTTCAGGACAAGTATGGTTATGCGGCGAGCAAGTATCGAGAGGATGCGTTGAAGCTCGCGTCGAAGTACATCGGCAACGAATTCGGCTGTCTGTCGTTGACGTTGGAAATGCCGTTCAAGGACAACGCAAATCTGCCCGACGAGCGGGTCGGCTGGAACGGCGAGCGCAGCGCATCGCTTGGCGCCGCAATGTTGCAAGCGATCCTCCGACACGTGGAGGCGTTCGCCTGAAGAAGCGGACGGATGGACACAAAAAACGAGGCACGCACGGCAAAAGTGCGTGCCTCGTTTTTTATTGGGGCGACTGATCGGACGGTGGCGCTGCTCGATCAGCGCCAGATGTCATTGGCTCTTCTTCTTCGAGCTCTTGTTTGCCGATTTGCTCGACGTCGTGCGCGACGATTGGCCCGAGCCTGTCTTCGACGACTTGTTCGACGTCTTGCCGCCGACCGCGTGCTTGCCTTTGCCGCCTTTGTGCTTGCCCGATCCCGCGCTATGCGCGCGGTTTGGCGGTACCGGATCGTTCCAGCTGAACGCGAGCATCTGCGAGCCGACGTAGCCGCAGCGGAATTTCAGATCGGCCGGCTCGCCCGAGTTGTCCTGGCGCACGCCGACGCCCTCGACGGTGACAATGCTGTCCACCTTGACACGCTGCTTGCCTTCGTCGAACGAGTCGTTCCATGGCGTGACCGACGAGTGCGCACTGTCGAACGAACTGGACGGGAATTCGACGTGGTCGAAAGCGGTCGACGTGCTCGCGACGAAGTCGCCATGCGCGGCGCAGTCCGCGACGAGCGGATCCGCGTGCATTTCGGTGATAAATCTTTTGACGAGGTCGTTGTGCTGTTCGAGCTGATCAGCGAATGCGGGAGCCGCGCAGATGAGCGAGAGACTCGCTGCGCAGGCTGCCAACCGGCCGATCACCCGCAGCAACCGGCTCGGTACATTGGTGCGATCCATCTAGTTCTGTAGACGCAAATGGGAGATGAGGCAAATAAGATGCCGCGCGCAAGGGTTGAGTTCAATGTTGCTGCAAATATTCTGCCTTGTCCTGATGGGGGCGCCCGAAAAGTCTCCAGTGACGAGGCGCTGATTATCACAGATGCGCCGCACGCGACGTCAAAGCGCGCATTCTCAGGTGCGCGGGCCGCCCAGACGATAGCGCCGCACGTCGTTGGTGGTCACCCATGCGGGACGGTAGACCGCGATCAGCGCGGTCGCCATGCCAGTGAACCATGCTTCGCCGGTGGCGAGCAGCAGCACGCTGAGCGCGTAGCCGATCGGCACCACGGTCATCGAACCGCCGGACACCGCGATATGGATGCCGAGCGCTGCCGCGGCCGTCAACGACACGGCAATGGCGGGCGAAACGAAGCCCTGGCCGAAGATGAACATGAAAAGATTGCGCGGTAGCCACGCGGTGCAGATTCGCTGGAGCAAGGTCGAGATGGCGACGGGCAGGGCTCCGTACACAAGGAACGTCAGCGCGATGCCCTGCCACGGCGCATCGAAGACGACAGCGGCCAGACCCGCGACCACCGCCATCGCGATCAGGGCGAGCCCCCAGTCGAACAGCGTGACGACGAGCGTGGCGCCGAGCAGGTGCATCACGGTGCCGTCGTCGAGCCAGGCGTTGCTCGACCACAGCACCGACACCGCGACGATTATCGCGAGCCAGACATGCTGGAGCGTGCCGTCCTGAAGTCTTTTGAAAGGTTTTTTCCACAGCGCGAGCGCGACCACTATCGCAGTGGCAATCCAGCCACCGACAGCGACCCAAAACGGAAGCGGTGTGTAGAGGAAACCCATGTGTCTCATATTACTCGTTGGACGACAAAAGGTGTGAGCGGATTCCATGCCAGCCCACCCTCGACGCTGCGCGCATGCGGACGTTCCAACCCATGCGCGCGGCGTGCCCCGCGCCCCGCGTCATGCGGAACCCGGCCCGACCGACTTCCGCGCGGGCCGGCCTTGTGGGGCCTCACCGTACGACGTGGCGGGTTCCGCGGCCATCGGTAGCGCGCTACTGGTGTCGCTGCCCGGCAACGGATACTGGGAGCGCGCACGTGTGCGGCGCCGGAGCGGAACTGGGCCAGGCTGCCCGCGTATGACCGGCCGCGCGTTGTGCTCGCCGTTGTTGCGCAGCACTTGCAAATGATTCGTGAGCCATCCGTTGTAAAGCGCGACCGCCGCGGCGCGATTGGGCGCACCAAGTTGCTGGAATATGCTCGTCAGGTGGATCTTGACCGTACCTTCGCTAATGCCGAGCGTGCGCGCGATCATCTTGTTGGTGCTGCCCATGTGCACGCAGCGCATGATCTGCTCCTGCCGCGGTGACAGCCCGCCCGAGAGTTTGTTGCGGCGGGGCGGCGGACTTTCTTCGTCGAACGTACGGATCGCGGTGTCGGTCGGCAGCGGCGGATCGATCGCCAGCGCGCCGGGCGGCACGTAGTGACCGCCGAGCAGCACCATTTCCAATGCGCGCACGATCAGGCAGGGATCGGTGTCGCGTGGAACAACGCCGAGCACACCTTCGTCCATCAGCGCGCGCACGAGCGCGGGCAAAGTCCCGTCGGTGAGCACGCTGATGCGCAGGTCCGGAAAGTAGCTGAGCAGCGCGCGCACCTGCGCAACCGACATCCAGTCCTCCCAGTCGATCACGACGAGATCAGGCCGATAACGCTTGAACGGACGTTCGAGCAGACGCCATTCATCGGCTTCTGTGAAGCGCGCCAGCCGGTCGATCTGCCGCAGCAAGGCTTTGAGTCCATCACGTCGTTCTGCGTTTGAACTGAGAATCGCGAAGCGCATGCATGTCTCCAGATGTATCGGGCGAAATGGCGCGACGCATCTGTGGGACTCGTGGAGCTGACTCGATCACGGCGATGCGTCACGGTGCCTATGATGACAAATTCCCTTCGTTTTGACGGCTGTCCAAAAGGCATAAGAAATGCGGACAATCAACAAAAAAGCCCCGGATATACGGGGCTTTTTTGCGATAAGGCAGGGATGTCGACTTCGGTGTCAATGGAAATGGGGTTGCGCGGGCTCGGCGTCTTCGGGCATTTCCGCGTGGACGATTTCGCCGAGCGGGTCCGCATACAGCGGCACGCCGCAGTCGTCGCAATATTCCGGCTCGAAGCGGCCCGCGTGGCGGCGCACATCCGTGATGCCGGTTTCCTTGAGCAGCGCGACGATTTCCTCGAGCGGTTCGTCCGAGCCGGTGATTTCCTCCGGCTCCTCGTCGATGCCCGCCTCGCCGTTTTCGCGGCCGTAGAGTGGCCACACGACACCGTAGATCACGTCGTTGCTGCCCTTGCGCGTGAAGCCGACGCGGTACTCGTCGATGCGCCGTTCGCCGAAGCCGGCGACCACCGCGCGCAGATCCTGCGGCGCCGCGCCAATAGTGTCGAAAAGATAACGCACGGCGGTACGCACGGTGTGCGGACGCACACTTTCATCGGCGTCGCGGCACGCCGAGTAGTACGCATCCGGCAGCAGACATTCGAATTCGCAGCCCGGCAGCACGACCGACAGATTCGCGCCGCCTTGGGTGGCCCATTGCTCGAGACATTGGCCGCGCTCGATGCGAGTGCCGTGCTCTTCTTCCTGCCAGCGGAACGTCGCGCCGCCGACGGGAGCGGCGACTACGGCGAGCAGAAAGCGCGGGTCCGCCAGAATCGGCGAGGTCTCCGGCAGTTCGCCGAAATTGAGCTTCGCGTTGCCGCCGCTGACCGCGGCTTGCGCAAGTTGCTGGGCGATGCGCCACGTTTCGACGTGATGGCGCGGCAACTGGTCGATGCTGAACAGGAATGGAGCCATTGCCACGCGCGTGTCGGCAGCGAGCACGTGCGCTTGCAGGTGTGCGCGCAGGGCGTCGGCGGCGTCGGACTTGAGCGGGCCGGACGGAATCACGTAGCGGGTCCAGGCGAGCACAGGCGCGGCGATCAGCAGCGCTTCATAAGACACGCCTTCATGTTCGATCACGAACGATTCGCTGTGCGTTTCCGCCATGTCGGCCAGCGCGCCGTAGGCATCCGGATGGTTTTGCTGCAGATGGTCGAGCGCGGCGTCCAGCGTAGTCTGGTTGGCGTTGCGCACGACTTTGGCCAGCAGCGCGTCGAGCTTCGCTTCCCAGAAGCGATCTTCGGTACGGCTGCCCGACGCGAAAAGCGCGAGCGAGAGACCGACGAGCTTGTCGGCGTCGGGAGGGAGACGTTTGGCGATTCGCGAGCGCATAAATCCAGAAAAATTGGGGGCACGGAACCTTATATTCTAGTCTTTTCCAGGCAGCTATATGGATTGGCCAGCAATCTCCGGGCAATTTGGGCCCTTTCATCTCAAAAAATGCGGTCGCCACCGGCACAGTCGCAAGCGACTCGCAACACCCTGGCGGGATGGTATAAGACACCCCGGACGCCCGACTCGCTTCTATACTGACGGCGTTCAGCGGGCGCCTGACGGGCGTGTGTCATGTCATTGCCACGGTCTGGCGCAATAGGAGATTCATCGTGAAATCTGACCAACTGATCGAGCGACTTGCCGCGGTATTCGCATTGATTGTGCTCGTGGGTGGGTCGTTGCTGGTGCTGGCGCCATTTACGACCGCGCTGCTGTGGGGCGCCATCCTCAGCTACAGTTCCTGGGGACTCTACCGGCGACTCACTGGCGTGGTCGGCGGGCGGCGCAAGCTGGCCGCGACCTTGATCGTGCTGATTATTCTGGTCGTGGTGCTCGGGCCGTTCGTCTATGCGGGTTTCGCGTTCGGCGCGCATGTTCACGACATCGTTGCGCTGGTGCAAAGACTTCTCGAGTCGGGGTTGCCCGATCTGCCGCCGTGGGTGCAGCGGATCCCGCTGGTTGGTTCGAGCATCGAGGCCTTTTGGGAGCGCTTGACCAGCAGCAATTCCGAGTTGATCGCGCAATTGCGCACGCTCGCCGCGCCGGCTGGGAAGTGGATTCTGGCGGCGGCGCTTGCGGTGACGCATGGGCTGGGGCTGCTGGCGTTGAGCATCGTGCTCGCGTTCTTCTTTTATACCGGTGGCGAGGGGGCGGCCGCCTGGCTGAACGCCGGCATGCGTCGAGTAGCCGGTGAGCGCGCCGACTATCTGCTGGCGCTGGCGGGCAGCACGGTGAAGGGGGTGGTCTACGGGATTCTTGGTACGGCCCTCGTACAGGCGGTTCTCGCGGGATTCGGTTTCTGGATGGCGGGCGTACCGGCGCCGGCGTTGCTCGGGCTCGTGACGTTTTTTCTGTCGGTGGTGCCGGGCGGTCCGGTCATTGTCTGGTTGCCGGCAGCGATCTGGCTGTATCAGGGCGGGTCGACTGGATGGGCGATTTTTGTGGTCATATGGGGCCTGCTGGTTGTCGGCATGGCCGACAACGTCATCAAGCCGATCCTGATTGGCAAAAACAGTGACATGCCGTTGATTCTGGTAATGCTCGGCATCCTCGGCGGCGCGTTTGCGTTTGGTTTTCTTGGTGTTTTCATCGGCCCGACGTTGCTGGCGGTCGCTTATACCGTGTTACATGATTGGACGATCGGCGCATCCGCCGCCCAGACGCTGGCGCCCGAAGTGAAAACCCCAACGATAGACGATCCGGACCGTATGGGAAAGATCCCCTAAGGAAAACCCCAAGATTTCGCTTGCAAGTTCTGGCTGCGGTGACTAGAATTCCGCTCTTTCGCGCTCCGGACGCCGGGGTGCGGAGAAGCGGGAAGCCTTTGAGGGCGAGGGCTTCAGCGGCGTGGGCAGGTTAAGCGGAGTGATAAAAACCTGTTGACGATCCGACGGAAGTTCTCCATAATCCCGTTTCTCTGCTGCAGACGCAGCGACGCAAACGAAGCAGTGCCGGGTAGTGGTGGTTCAGGCGCTGCGGGTCTGGCGGACCGATCTTTAAAAACTAACAGTCGATAAGTGTGGGCGCTTGATGCGGAATGCGGCGGCGGATTCTGTGGAATCTGCTGTCAGGCAGAAGTATCAGAAGCCTCACACAGTATTGGAGGAAGGTTTGTCTGTCGGAAGACGGATCAATCATCGTCAGTACGTTGAGTGAGCGACCGGGTTCGAGAGAGCCCGAAAACAGTAACAGGTTTGAACTGAAGAGTTTGATCCTGGCTCAGATTGAACGCTGGCGGCATGCCTTACACATGCAAGTCGAACGGCAGCACGGACTTCGGTCTGGTGGCGAGTGGCGAACGGGTGAGTAATACATCGGAACGTGTCCTGGAGTGGGGGATAGCCCGGCGAAAGCCGGATTAATACCGCATACGCTCGGGAGAGGAAAGCGGGGGATCGCAAGACCTCGCGCTCAAGGGGCGGCCGATGGCAGATTAGGTAGTTGGTGGGGTAAAGGCCTACCAAGCCGACGATCTGTAGCTGGTCTGAGAGGACGACCAGCCACACTGGGACTGAGACACGGCCCAGACTCCTACGGGAGGCAGCAGTGGGGAATTTTGGACAATGGGCGCAAGCCTGATCCAGCAATGCCGCGTGTGTGAAGAAGGCCTTCGGGTTGTAAAGCACTTTTGTCCGGAAAGAAAACCTCGTGGCTAATATCCGTGAGGGATGACGGTACCGGAAGAATAAGCACCGGCTAACTACGTGCCAGCAGCCGCGGTAATACGTAGGGTGCGAGCGTTAATCGGAATTACTGGGCGTAAAGCGTGCGCAGGCGGTGCTGTAAGACCGATGTGAAATCCCCGGGCTTAACCTGGGAACTGCATTGGTGACTGCAGCGCTGGAGTATGGCAGAGGGGGGTGGAATTCCACGTGTAGCAGTGAAATGCGTAGAGATGTGGAGGAACACCGATGGCGAAGGCAGCCCCCTGGGCCAATACTGACGCTCATGCACGAAAGCGTGGGGAGCAAACAGGATTAGATACCCTGGTAGTCCACGCCCTAAACGATGTCAACTGGTTGTCGGGCCTTCATTGGCTTGGTAACGTAGCTAACGCGTGAAGTTGACCGCCTGGGGAGTACGGTCGCAAGATTAAAACTCAAAGGAATTGACGGGGACCCGCACAAGCGGTGGATGATGTGGATTAATTCGATGCAACGCGAAAAACCTTACCTACCCTTGACATGTATGGAATCCTGCCGAGAGGCGGGAGTGCCCGAAAGGGAGCCGTAACACAGGTGCTGCATGGCTGTCGTCAGCTCGTGTCGTGAGATGTTGGGTTAAGTCCCGCAACGAGCGCAACCCTTGTCCCTAGTTGCTACGCAAGAGCACTCCAGGGAGACTGCCGGTGACAAACCGGAGGAAGGTGGGGATGACGTCAAGTCCTCATGGCCCTTATGGGTAGGGCTTCACACGTCATACAATGGTCGGAACAGAGGGTTGCCAAGCCGCGAGGTGGAGCCAATCCCGGAAAACCGATCGTAGTCCGGATCGCACTCTGCAACTCGGGTGCGTGAAGCTGGAATCGCTAGTAATCGCGGATCAGCATGCCGCGGTGAATACGTTCCCGGGTCTTGTACACACCGCCCGTCACACCATGGGAGTGGGTTTTACCAGAAGTGGCTAGTCTAACCGCAAGGAGGACGGTCACCACGGTAGGATTCATGACTGGGGTGAAGTCGTAACAAGGTAGCCGTATCGGAAGGTGCGGCTGGATCACCTCCTTTCCAGAGCTGTGCATTCACTGCACTCAAGTGCTCACGCTTATCGGCTGTGGTTAATGGAAGCAACGCAGACAGACATCAGGGGTCTGTAGCTCAGCCGGTTAGAGCACCGTCTTGATAAGGCGGGGGTCGATGGTTCGAATCCATCCAGACCCACCACGGTCTTGTCTGGTGAGCTGAAGGGCTGGGGCCGCTGGAATAGCTGTGGGACTGGGGGATTAGCTCAGCTGGGAGAGCACCTGCTTTGCAAGCAGGGGGTCGTCGGTTCGATCCCGTCATCCTCCACCAATCCTCAATGCGCAGGGTTCTGCCTGAAGGCAGAGCGTTGCGCATTGGCGATTGAGCCAGTCAGGGCGGTATGAGGCACAGGCTTCATACCGGCTGCCGTTCTTTAACAATCAGGAAGAAGTAGTAAAGAGATTCACGAAAGCATACCTGGAGATGGGTGTGTGAGTAGGTGAATCAGGGTTGTGATTGTATCGATGTATTTTAAAGGTGATCGAAAGATTGCCTTGGAATACGGCGCAACACGAATACTCAACCTGTAACGGAACGTGAATGGTCGACTCCTTTGGGAACCTGTCCCCTCCGGGGATGGGACCAGAGTAAGCGCTAAAGCGCTAACACTGGTCGACAGAGACACACCCGTTATAGGGTCAAGCGAACAAGTGCATGTGGTGGATGCCTTGGCGATCACAGGCGATGAAGGACGCGGTAGCCTGCGAAAAGCTCCGGGGAGCTGGCAAACGAGCATTGATCCGGAGATGTCCGAATGGGGAAACCCACTCCTAATGGAGTATCCGTAGCTGAATCCATAGGCTGCGTGAAGCGAACGCGGTGAACTGAAACATCTAAGTAACCGCAGGAAAAGAAATCAACCGAGATTCCCAGAGTAGTGGCGAGCGAAATGGGATCAGCCTGTACACGTTATCTGTATTGTTAGTCGAACGCTCTGGAAAGTGCGGCCATAGCAGGTGATAGCCCTGTAGACGAAAACAGCATGGAAGAACTGGGTGTACGAGAAGTAGGGCGGGACACGTGAAATCCTGTCTGAAGATGGGGGGACCATCCTCCAAGGCTAAATACTCGTGATCGACCGATAGTGAACCAGTACCGTGAGGGAAAGGCGAAAAGAACCCCGGGAGGGGAGTGAAACAGATCCTGAAACCGCATGCATACAAACAGTCGGAGCCTCTGCGAAGGGGTGACGGCGTACCTTTTGTATAATGGGTCAGCGACTTACATTCAGTGGCGAGCTTAACCGATTAGGGCAGGCGTAGCGAAAGCGAGTCCGAACAGGGCGTCCAGTCGCTGGGTGTAGACCCGAAACCAGGTGATCTATCCATGGCCAGGTTGAAGGCACGGTAACACGTGCTGGAGGACCGAACCCACTAACGTTGAAAAGTTAGGGGATGAGCTGTGGATAGGGGTGAAAGGCTAAACAAACCTGGAAATAGCTGGTTCTCTCCGAAAACTATTTAGGTAGTGCCTCGTGTATCACCTTCGGGGGTAGAGCACTGTCATGGTTGTGGGGTCCATTGCGGATTACTACGCCATAGCAAACTCCGAATACCGAAGAGTGCAATCACGGGAGACAGACATCGGGTGCTAACGTCCGGTGTCAAGAGGGAAACAACCCAGACCGCCAGCTAAGGTCCCCAAATATGGCTAAGTGGGAAACGAAGTGGGAAGGCTAAAACAGTCAGGAGGTTGGCTTAGAAGCAGCCACCCTTTAAAGAAAGCGTAATAGCTCACTGATCGAGTCGTCCTGCGCGGAAGATGTAACGGGGCTAAGCCATATACCGAAGCTGCGGATGCACAGCAATGTGCATGGTAGGAGAGCGTTCCGTAAGCCTGCGAAGGTGCACTGGAAAGTGTGCTGGAGGTATCGGAAGTGCGAATGCTGACATGAGTAGCGATAAAGGGGGTGAAAGGCCCCCTCGCCGTAAGCCCAAGGTTTCCTACGCAACGTTCATCGGCGTAGGGTGAGTCGGCCCCTAAGGCGAGGCAGAAATGCGTAGCTGATGGGAAGCAGATTAATATTTCTGCACCATTGTGAAATGCGATGGGGGGACGGATCGCGGAAGGTTGTCCGGGTGTTGGAAGTCCCGGTCCTTGCATTGGAGAAGGCGCTTTGGCAAATCCGGGCGCGGAATTCAAGGGTGCGAGGCGAGTCGCTCAGGCGACGAAGCAACTGGAAGGGGTTCCAGGAAAAGCCTCTAAGCTTCAGTTTCACAGTGACCGTACCGCAAACCGACACAGGTGGGCGAGATGAGTATTCTAAGGCGCTTGAGAGAACTCGGGAGAAGGAACTCGGCAAATTGGTACCGTAACTTCGGGATAAGGTACGCCCTCATAGCCTGACTGGCCTGCGCCAGAAGGGTGAAAGGGTTGCAATAAACTGGTGGCTGCGACTGTTTAATAAAAACACAGCACTCTGCAAACACGAAAGTGGACGTATAGGGTGTGACGCCTGCCCGGTGCCGGAAGATTAAATGATGGGGTGCAAGCTCCTGATTGAAGTCCCGGTAAACGGCGGCCGTAACTATAACGGTCCTAAGGTAGCGAAATTCCTTGTCGGGTAAGTTCCGACCTGCACGAATGGCGTAACGATGGCCACACTGTCTCCTCCCGAGACTCAGCGAAGTTGAAGTGTTTGTGATGATGCAATCTCCCCGCGGCTAGACGGAAAGACCCCATGAACCTTTACTGTAGCTTTGCATTGGACTTTGAACCGGTCTGTGTAGGATAGGTGGGAGGCTATGAAGCGTGGACGCCAGTCTGCGTGGAGCCGTCCTTGAAATACCACCCTGATCTGTTTGAGGTTCTAACCTTGGCCCGTGATCCGGGTCGGGGACAGTGCATGGTAGGCAGTTTGACTGGGGCGGTCTCCTCCCAAAGTGTAACGGAGGAGTACGAAGGTACGCTAGGTACGGTCGGAAATCGTGCTGATAGTGCAATGGCATAAGCGTGCTTGACTGTGAGACTGACAAGTCGAACAGGTGCGAAAGCAGGTCATAGTGATCCGGTGGTTCTGTATGGAAGGGCCATCGCTCAACGGATAAAAGGTACTCTGGGGATAACAGGCTGATACCGCCCAAGAGTTCATATCGACGGCGGTGTTTGGCACCTCGATGTCGGCTCATCTCATCCTGGGGCTGTAGCCGGTCCCAAGGGTATGGCTGTTCGCCATTTAAAGAGGTACGTGAGCTGGGTTTAAAACGTCGTGAGACAGTTTGGTCCCTATCTGCCGTGGGCGCTGGATATTTGAAGGGGGCTGCTCCTAGTACGAGAGGACCGGAGTGGACGAACCTCTGGTGTACCGGTTGTCACGCCAGTGGCATCGCCGGGTAGCTATGTTCGGAAGAGATAACCGCTGAAAGCATCTAAGCGGGAAACTCGCCTTAAGATGAGATATCCCCGGGGCTTCGAGCCCCTTGAAGGGTCGTTCAAGACCAGGACGTTGATAGGTCAGGTGTGCACGTACAGTAATGTACTGAGCTAACTGATACTAATTGCCCGTAAGGCTTGATCCTATAACCGGTGTGTTTTGCGGTCAGCGTGAGCGCTTCAGCTGTCGGCCGGAGTTAGTGCTTCAGCACTTACTCCGGGCCCATGCAAAGCGCTTACCCGGACCCCACCCCCGAAGGGGGCAGGAACACGCACACGGTTGAGATCGGTGTTGTGCCAGAAACAACACAACCCCCACCCGAATCCTTTACGCTTCTTCCCGATTGGCTGTGGCGCAACCGGTTGACTCCAACCCTGCGACGCAGCAACCCGTCATGCCTGATGACCATAGCGAGTCGGTCCCACCCCTTCCCATCCCGAACAGGACCGTGAAACGACTCCACGCCGATGATAGTGCGGATTGCCCGTGTGAAAGTAGGTAATCGTCAGGCTCCTCCCCAGTCAGAAACCCCACCCGCCGCGGTGGGGTTTTTGCGTTTACACGGCCCAAATCAACAGCAACATGCTCGACCGAGCACGAACAATAAGCGTGGCCGGACGCCGTTGCCAGCCACTGCCAAAAGTAGCCTGTTGATCGACGCTTAGAGGTGGGCGCGCAAATTCGGACAGTCGGATAAGTGGAACGCTCGGGGCCTGAGCCGGCGATAATGCCGACAAAGGAACCAGGAAGATAGAGGTGGCCTCGCTTGTTCGGACAGGTTCTCGATATTTTTAAGTGGAACGTCCGGGGCAGTCATGCTGCCAATTTGATCGCAGGCAGTGTTGCGAAGTATGCCTCATCCGGCGTGCGGTCTTCCAGACTCGAATGAGGCCGTCTCTGGTTGTACAAGCCGTCAACACAACGCCCATATCGGCGAATCAAAGGAGGTTCTCTACCGCTGGCACCCGTGGTACGGGCACACGGTATGGATTTTCACCACGATAGAGAGGAAGAACGCCGAGTCAGTGCTGCGCTGTGGGCGAGAGCCGTTCGACACGGCGGGCTTGCTGGAGGTGCCGCAATGGATGTTCGATCCCGTTGCCTGCTGTCGCATTACCTCGGCAACGTCTCCCGCCGTCAGCTGTGAAGCATTGAGGGAACTGAAGTACCTGTTGGCGCAGGCGCCTGCTGCCACGCCGCGCGGTATGGTACAAGCCGAGCACCATCCTTTGCTCCGTACAGGAGGTGCTGATGCGACGCCAGACAAACCCCCAACCGGGCGGTCAACTCGACCTGTTCCGTCTCTTTCCGAAGACACCACAATGGGAGCACCTGCCGCAAGAGGTCCGGCAGCAGACGGTGCGTTTGCTGGCGCAGCTGCTGCGGCAACACCGTCGCGGGCTGCTCGCCGCCGTACACGAGCCGGAGGTGCGCGATGAGTGACAAGATTCGGGCGCAGCATCTGGCGCGCAAGGCCATGCTGTACGTGCGCCAGTCGTCGGCCTACCAGGTCAGCCACAATCTGGAGAGCCAGAAGCTGCAGTATGCGATGCAGGATCGTCTGCATCAGTTGGGCTGGAACGAGATCGAGGTGATCGACGAGGATCTGGGACGCTCTGCGGCCGGAACGCAAACGCGCACGGGCTTCGAACGGATGGTCGCAGAGGTCTGTCTTGGGCACGTCGGCGCAGTTGCCGCTCGCGAGGTTTCACGATTCGCGCGCAACAGTCGCGAGTGGCAGCAACTGGTTGAGGTGTGCCGCGTCGTCGACACGGTGCTCGTCGATCAGGAGACCGTCTACTCACCGCGGCAGAGCAACGATCGTTTGCTGCTCGGCTTGAAGGGCAGCCTGAACGAATACGAGCTGGATCTGTTGCGTCAGCGTTCGCTCGAAGCTCGTCGGGAGAAGGCCAAACGCGGCGAACTCATTGTCGCGGCGCCGGTGGGTTACTGCAAGACCGAAGACCAGCGCCTGGAGAAGGATCCGGATTTGCGCGTGCAGGACGCCATCCGCTCAGTATTCCGCCAGTTCGGCGCGATTGGTTCGGTGCGTCAGACGTTGTTATGGTTCCTGGAGCACGGCCTGCAGTTGCCGGCATGCATGCCGCGCGGCGAAATCCAATGGAAACGGCCGAGCTACGGCACGGTGTACCGGATCCTGACCAACCCGATCTACGGTGGCACGTATGCCTATGGCAAAACCGAATGCGCGATCCATTACGAGGCTGGGGAACCACGCAAACGTGATCGCCGCAAACCACGGGATCAGTGGCTTGCGCTCATTCCGAATGCCCACGAAGGGTACGTTGACTGGGACGAATTCGAACGGATCCAGTGTGCCATTAGCGGCAACCTGCGTCTGGCCGGACACGCTGGCGCCCCGAAGAACGGTGAGGCCCTGCTGGCGGGACTATTGCGCTGCAGGCGCTGCGCGAGCAAGCTGACGCTACACTACACGGGTAACAGGCACGACGCCTTGCGCTATAGCTGTCATCGCGGCTGGATGGACAAGGGGCAACCGCGTTGTATTGCGTTCGGTGGCACACGCGCGGACGCGGCCATCGCCGAGGCGGTCTTGCAGGTCGTTCAACCGGCGGCAATTGAGGCAGCAATCGTGGCGCGCGAAGAAGAGACCCTGAAGCAGGACGAAGTGCTGGCCGCGTTGCAGCGGGATCTTCAGGCTGCACGCTACGCCGCGCAACGCGCGCAGAAACAGTACGATGCTGCTGACCCCGAGAACCGGCTCGTCGCCGACGAACTGGAGCGGCGCTGGAATCATGCGCTACTACGCGTAGAGGAACTGGAATCGCGTATCGAGCAACAGTCGCGCACATCCGGCCAGATACCGCCTACCCAGCCAGAGGAGTTTGCCGATCTTGCCACTGCATTGGAATCGATCTGGCCGCAGGCCGACGCCCGCCTGAAGAAGCGCATAGTGCGCACCCTGATCCACGAAGTCGTCGTTGACGTTGACGACGCAACGAGCGAAATCGTGCTCGTCATTCACTGGAAGGGCGGAGTACATACCGAGATTCGCGTGCCGCGGCGGCGCCGCGGAGAGAACACTACGCATACGTCACGTGAAGCAATTGATGCCGTGCGCCAGCTTGTCCGTATCTGTCCGGATCTGGTGATCGCCGGCGTACTCAATCGCAATGACCTGCGAACCGGCCGGGGTAACTTCTGGACCCAGGAGCGAGTCACCGCGTTGCGCAGCCACCATCAGATCCCGGTCTATTCGAGCGAACGACGTGCTGCTGAAGGATGGATGACGTTGACCGAGGCATCGGCGTTCATCGGTGTGAGCCTCGGAACGCTCAGGCTCGCAGTTGAGCGCAACAAGATCCCAGCCGAACATCCGTTACCCGACGGGCCATGGATCTTCAATCGCAATTCGCTGACCGGGGACGCAGTTACCGAACTCGTCGGACGGGCTCGCGCACGGCGTGGACACCCCACAATACCAACGACACAACAGGGCTCTCTAGATTTATCAACAACATAGCGAGGTTGGGCAGTATGAAACGCACTTGTACAGATTGATGTAATCGCCGATTGAGCGCCGGGCGTGGCCTACCGATTCATAGGCTTTCAGATACACCTCTTCATATTTCACGCTTCGCCACACGCGCTCGACGAACACGTTGTCTCGCCAGGCACCTTTGCCGTCCATCGACAGGCGGATGCCCCGGCTGAGCACGGCCTCGGTGAACGCTATCGCGGTGAACTGGCTGCCCTGGTCGGTATTGACGATCTCAGGTTGCCCGTACTTCGCGAACGCTTCTTCCAACGCCTCGACAGCGTGCATCGCCTCCATCGTGATCGCTACGCGGTGGGCCAGTACCTTCCGGCTGGCCCAGTCCACCACGGCGGTCAGATACACGAAGCCGCGCGCCATCGGGATATAACTGGTATCCAGTGCCCAGACCTGGTTTGCCCGACTGATCGTCATGCCCCGTAGCAGATACGGCCAGATCTTGTGCTGCGCATTGCGTCGGCTCGTATTCGGCTTGCAATACAGCGCCTCGATACCCATGCGCTTCATCAGCGTGCGCACGTGCCGACGGCCAATCTCGTGTGCCTCGCGACGCAGCAGTCGCGCCAGCATCCGCGCTCCGGCAAACGGAAACTCCATGTGCAGTTCGTCGATCCGGCGCATCAGCAACTGGTCTGCGTTGCTCACCGGTTGCGCCCGGTAATACACGCTCGATCTTGCGATACCAACGAGTCGCGCCTGCTGCGAGACCGGCAATGCGTGCGTACGATCGATCATCGCTTTGCGCTCAGCAATCCCGCCTTGTTGAGCGCGCCGCTTAAAAAATCGTTCTCCAGCGTGAGCTGGCCGATCTTCGCATGTAGCTCCTTCAAATCGACTTGCGGCTCGCTCGACGCCGTGCCGCCTGCGCCAAACACGTCGGCGGCACGTTCCTGCAACTGCCGCTTCCATTCGGTGATCTGGTTCGGGTGCACATCGAACTGCTGCGCCAGTTCGGCTAGCGTCCGCTCGCCCTTGACCGCCGCCATCGCCACTTTCGCTTTGAACGCGGCTGAGTGCGTCCGTCGGGTTCTCTTCGTCATCTTCCTGGTTCCTTTGTCGGCATTATCGCCGGCTCAGGCCCCGAGCGTTCCACTTATCCGACTGTCCGAATTTGCGCGCCCACCTCTCAATCCCTGCGAAAATTCCATTCGCCCGTTTGTCGTCGCACGCAAAAGCTTCCTGTTTGCCGATACAGTTGCTGGCGCACATGCGAGTGCGAATCTTTATTCGCTGGTCGAGTCAGCAAAAGCCAACGGCATCGACCCGTACTGCTACCTCACCTGGCTGTTCCAACGTCTGCCACTGGCGAAGACCGTCGACGACTACGACGCGCTGTTGCCGTGGAAGATGCCCGCCAATCTCCGCTGACCCTTCTCCCGGCCACACAATTTACGCCTCAGAGCACCTCTGAGTGGCGTCGTTCGTGGACCGCATACCGTTTGAGCAGGCGAACCAACATGCGTGCACCGGCAAACGGCAACTCCAGATGCAATTCATCGAGCCGCCGCATCAGCTTCTGATCGGCCTCGCTGACCGGGTGCGGCTGGTAGTAGGCGCTTGAACGGGCAATGCCCACCAGCCGCACCTGCCGGCTCACCGGCAATGCGTGCTCGCGATCAATCATCGCTTTACGCTCAGCAATCCCGCCTTGCCGAGCGCGCTTTCCAAGAAATGATGGCCTTGCGGAGTGAACCCCGAGTCAGCGCTCGATCGATAATCGGATGTCCCTCGCAACCAGGCAGAGGCCGTCATGGACGAAGTCAAGCTTTACGTTGGGCTCGATGTTCACAAGGACTCGATGCGAGTGCACGCGCACACTCCCGCGATGATCCCTAATTCGTCGGTACTACGGGCTACAGCGTCATTTCCCTGACCAAAGCTCTTTCGAGGCTTGGCAAACCATCGGAACTGAGCATCTGCCATGAAGCGGGGCCCTGCGGCTACGGACTCGTGCGAGCGTTGCGCAAACAAGGCTATCACTGCGAAGTCGTTGCTCCGTCTCGGGTCGCCCGGCGGCCGGCCGACAGAATCAAGACTGACCGTCGTGACGCGTTACTGCTAGCCAGACTCCACTGGGCTGGCGAGCTGGTGTCGGTTGCGGTTCCCGAGCCCCAGGATGAAGCCATCCGCGATCTGGTTCGTGCACGCGAGGATGCCGTGAACGATCAGCGCAGAGTGCGACCGAGGCTTAAATCATTCCTGCTTCGTCATGGTCATTCCTATACCGGCACGCGCTGGGGGCCGAAGCACGAGCTCTTCCTCTCAAAGATAAAGTTCGAGGATTCCGCGCAGCATATCGTCTTCACCGAGTACCGGATGGCGGTGCGCTTTGCCACCGAGCTCGTCGAGCGCCTCACGCAATCTCTGCGCGCCCACGCCGAAACCTGGCGGTGGCTGCCAATGGTTAAAGGCCTGATGACGCTACGCAGTATTGATTACATCTCTGCGCTCACGATCGTCGCTGAACTCGGCGATTTACGTCGATTCCCACACCCACGCGAATTCATGGGCTACCTTGGTCTCGTGCCATCGGAGCACTCCAGCGGAAACTCGAAGCAACGAGGAAAGTTGACCAAGACGGGCAACACGCACGTGCGCAGGATACTCGTCGAGGCAGCATGGAACTACCGGTTGCCGGCGAGAATCGGTGAATCACTTCAGCCTCGCCTGGAAGGACAACTCCAGCACATCATCGACATCGCCTGGAAAGCACATCTTCGGCTCTGCCACAGATTCCGCCGGCTTCGGGTGCGAGGCCTTCACCAGAACAAGACGTGTGCGGCCATCGCTCGTGAACTATGTGGATTCATCTGGGACATCGGAACGCGACTGCAGCCGGCCTGAACACTCCAGCAAGTTCTCCACCCCGCTATTTTAGTCAGGAGTCACTATCGCAGAATCTGTATTTTCCACCTGATCGGTAACGCGGCACCGGGCGCGATGAGGCGAACCCTCGGGATTCTTTTGTGAGCACGCGACTGCGTGATCTCCGTTTCCAAGAGCGAGGCAGCCCCGTGGCGGAAAGATGAAATGCGGTAACCAGCCCGCGGATATGAGCTTGATCCATCGTCGACAAACAGCCCGTGTACCGCGTTACCCATCAGGTCGGATACGTTGACGTTCGAGATCGCGCCAGCGAGAGCGGCGCTTGTCGTGCTTGCAAAAACAGGCCATATGAAAAATCGTTCTCCAGAGTCAATTGCCCGATCTTCGCGTGCAACACTTTCACATCGACCGGGGGCTCGGCCGATGTCTGGCCCGTCTCGAACACTTCGGCAACACGCTCCTGCAGTTGCTTCTTCCAGTCCGTGATCCGGTTTGGATGCACATCAAACTGCTGGCCCAGCTCGGCCAGCGTCTTGTCGCCCTTGAGCGCCGCGAGTGCCACCTTTGCCTTCAACGCCGGTGAGTGTGTCCGTCGGTTGCGTTTTGAACCGGCCCGGGATTTCCGGAGGCTCCACTTCTTGAGAAAATGGAGCTATGGAAAACACCAAGAAGAAGTCCCCAAGGTACTCGCCGGAAGCTCGTGAGCGGGCTGTGCGAATGGTGCTGGAACACCAGGGCGACCGCGAATCGCAATGGAAAGTGATCGCGTCGATCGCAGCGAAATTTGGCTGCTCGGGTGAAACGCTGCGTAGCTGGGTGCGCAAGGAAGAGCGGGATCGGGGTTTGCGCCCGGGCACAAGCACGCAGGAGCAGGATCGGCTCAAGGAACTGGAGCGGGAGAACCGTGAGCTGCGCCAGGTTAATGAAATCCTGCGCAAGGCGTCAGCATATTTCGCACAGGCGGAGCTCGACCGCCGACCGAAGTGATGATCACGTTCATCGATGATCACCGGCACGTCTACGGGGTCGAGCCGATCTGCAGGGTGCTGCCAATTGCCCCGTCGACGTACTACACGCATGTGGCCCGCCGCGTCAATCCAGGCCTGGTGCCGCCGCGGGCCCAGCGCGACAGGATGCTCAAGGATGAGATCCGGCGCGTGTGGGAAGAAAATTTCCAGGTGTATGGCGCAGACAAGGTCTGGACGCAATTGAAGCGGGAAGGCATTGTCGCGGCGCGCTGCACGGTCGAGCGGCTGATGAAGCAGATGGGCCTGCGCGGTGTGGTGCGGGGCAAGACGGTACGCACGACAGTGAGCGATGGTTCGACGCCGTGCCCGAAGGATCTCGTGAACCGGCAATTCACGGCCGAACGGCCCAATGCGCTGTGGGTGTCAGATTTTACCTATGTATCGAGCTGGCAGGGCTTCGTCTATGTCGCGTTCATCATTGACGTGTTCGCCCGACGCATTGTCGGCTGGCGTGTGTCGAGCTCGGCGCGCACGGACTTCGTTCTGGACGCACTGGAGCAGGCCTTGTACGAGCGACAGCCGGCGCAGCAGGACGGGTTGATACATCACAGCGACCGCGGCGTGCAATACGTATCGATCCGCTATACGGATCGGCTGGTCGAGGCTGGCATTGAGCCGTCAGTGGGCAGCGTGGGCGACTCCTACGATAACGCACTGGCGGAAACGATCAACGGCTTGTACAAGGCAGAGGTGATCCATCGCCTCGGACCGTGGCGCAATCCGCAGGCCGTTGAAATTGCGACGCTCGAATGGGTCGACTGGTTCAACAATCGTCGGCTCTTCGGCCCCATCGGCAACATTCCACCTGCTGAGGCAGAAGCCGCTTATTATTCAAAACTCGCTGGGTCCGCCATCGCGGCGTGACTCAAGCAAAACAGCCTCCGGGAAACCCCTCAGGATTACCCATAAGTCGCTCGCGACTGTGCGATTGAAGGGCGATGGCTTGTAAACGGTGACGACCGATGTTAACTTTGATCCGGTTCGTGATCTGTGATGTCGGGCATTGTCGGACACATCTGACCTTGATGATTGGGCAAATGAAGAGTTTGGCGCCGCCGAGCTCGGCGACGCTCGCCTGACCAGACGGCTCGTGACGCTGGCACGCAAGCTTTCGTTGGGCCCACATTGCTCTTTTCCGCAGTCGTTCAATGGTTCGGAGCTGAAGGCGGCATATCGTTTTTTCGACAACCCGCACGTGGATGTCGATGGCGTGCTGGGTGGGCACATCGGTCAAACGCTGTGTCGGATGCAACAGGTGCCAGTCGTCCTTGCTGTTCAGGACACCACCGAGTTCAATTTGTCTCATCTGCGGGCAACCGAAGGTCTGGGATATGGCTCCGATCCACATGTGCGTGGTTTCCTGATACACAGTCTGCTTGCGCTCACGCCAGAGGGGCTGCCACTCGGGGTGATCGGGATGAAGACCTGGATACGCAGGCACGAGGAGTTGGGCAAGAAACATCTGCGTGGGCAACGAACCGTACAACAGAAAGAGAGCGCGAAATGGCTCGAAGGCATCGAGCAACTGGGCGTACTCAAGACGCACTGTCCGTGCACGCATGTCATCGGCGTGAGCGACCGTGAAGGCGATGTCTATGACGTGTTCCTGGCGCAGCGGCCTGCCGGTGTCGACTGGTTGGTGCGCGCGTCGTGGAACCGACGCGTTGCTCACCCCGATCGATATTTGTGGGAAACCGTGCTGGCCTCGCCAGTGCTTGGAGAGGCGCAACTGCAGGTGCCTGCACGCGAAAACCGCCAGGCACGCACCGCACGGCTGGTTGTGCGCTGCATGCCCGTACGCCTTCGTCCGCCGCAAAATCGTCGTCGCGAGAAGCTTCCCGAAATTGAAGTGTTTGCAATTCATGCACAGGAAACGAACTTGGACGAAGGAGCAGAGCCATTGGAATGGCTTCTACTGACTTCGGTGCCTACGCAAACACACGCAGAGGCCCTCGAGCGTCTTGCATGGTATGCGCGCCGATGGACGATTGAATCGTGGCATCGTGTGCTTAAAAGTGGCTGTCGCATTGAAGCCCGCCAATTTGGCAATCTCGATCGATTCGTCCGCGCCACCGCATTGTTCGCCGTCGTAAGCTGGAGGATCCTGTACTCCATGTTGCTTGCCAGGCTTGATGGCAACCTGCCATGCGAAGTATTGCTGCAGCCAATCGAGTGGCGAGCCCTCTACTGTCGTACGCATGGCAGTACCGAAATACCTGATAAACCGCCGTCACTCGCGCAGGTCATCTTGTGGATCGCCAGACTCGGCGGATATCTCGCTCGAAAGCATGATCGTCCACCTGGTCCTACCGTCATCTGGCGTGGATTTCTTGTCCTGCACGAAATCACGATGATGTACCGAATATTCAGGCAAAACGAATAGCACCATCACATTACTTGTGGGTAATCCTGAGGGGAAACCCGGGGCGGTTCATTTCGTCATCTTCTGGTTCCTTGTGGCCGGCCATTATGACCGACTCACGTCCCAGCTTTTCCACTTACCGACCTGTCCGAATTCTCGGCGCCACTTCTCTGGCCAACGTGCGGCCGCAATCATGAGCCTCATCCGCCCAGCGCAACTCAACGGTCACGAACCCCACGCATATTTGAAAGACATCGGGACACGGCCGCCCACCCACAGGGCAAGCGACATCGCCGCATTGCTGCCACATAACTGGCAACCTCTTACCGCTGTCGCCTGATTCACCGTTCGTCAACGTGGGTTCGCCAGCCGCTTACCGCACGCACGCAAGGTGCCGGATCATACGGAAGTTGCCTGTCCCTGCCACGGAAACGCGGCCAGCACCTGCCGCATCGCCATATCGAAGGGCGTGCGTCGGCCGATTCCGAGTACCTCTAAACGGCTCGATGCCAGATGACAGTTGTGCGGGCGCGGCGTCGCGTCGGTTGGTGTGCGCTGGGGCGTCAGACGCGCGTCGAGTTGCAACGCTTCTGCCAGGCGCACGGCGATCTCGTACTTGTTCATCGGTTCGTCGCCCGACCATTGCACGATGCCAGAGACCGTTTCGCCGCGCGCGTGCCGCTCGAGCATCTGTCGGATCACGAAAGCGACATCGGGCGTGAACGTAGGATAGCGGATCGCCCAAGCGTCCATCTTGGCAGCCTGGGCCCCCGGCGCCGCCGCCGCTGCAATCGCCGGCACGAGGCTAGTCACGGCCGATTCCGACCAACTGACGATCGGACCATATAGCAGCGGCAGACGCAGCACGCATCCGCCCTCGGCCGTGTCGGTCAGCGCTCGCTCGCCTTCGAGCTTGCTCTGTCCGTACGCGTTCAGTGGCGCAGGTGTGCTGTCGTGACGATAGGGCGGGTGCGTGCCGTCGAACACGTAGTCAGTCGAGATCGACAGTGTCCACGCGCCGTGTCGGTTCGCCGCCCCGGCGATCATTCGCACGGCATCGACGTTCAGCGCGCGAGCAAGCGCCGGATCGCGCTCGCATACATCGGGACGGCGCTCCGCCGCGGCAATCACGACGGCATCAGGCGCTACGCGGTCGATGAAACGCTCGACCGCAACGCTATCGCGAACATCCAACGCGACCATTCGCGGGAACGTTCGGCTATATGCGGTGGAGACGGTCTTCCAGCCGGTCTGGCGCGCGAGTTCGTCGTTGAGCGCGCGGCCGAGCAATCCGGAACCACCTATTACGGCAACCTTGAACATGCGCGGCACCCTCAGCGCACAGACGTGACCATGTATCCGGCCTCGTCAATCGCGGCCTTCAGCGCATCGACGGGTTGCGCCGACTCCACGAGCACGCGGCCGGTCGCGAGATCCACCTGAACCTGCGCGGCGGCGTCGTGCTCGCGAATCGCGCTCGTGACAGCGGCAACACAGTGCTGGCAGCTCATGCCTTCTACATGGAGTTCGATTGTCATTGCAAAGACCTCGGCGGAATCAGATTGCGGATAGTCGAATTATGCCTGCCGTACCTTGTTTGGGTAGCTGACCTTCCCACCATGGGAAGGTGTAGGATCGATTGGAGTTCAGCCGCAACCTTGGGGAAACAGTCATGAACATAGGCGAAGCGGCCCGCGTATCGGGCGTTACGGCAAAAATGATCCGCTACTACGAAAGTGTCGGCCTATTGACTGCGAAGGCGCGCACGAGTGCCGGTTATCGCGTGTATGGCCCGCAGGAAGTGCATTCCTTGCGCTTTATTCGCCAGGCTCGCCGGCTCGGATTTCTGGTCGAGGATATCCGGCGGCTGCTTGCTCTATGGCACGACCGCTCGCGTGCAAGTGCCGAAGTAAAGCGGATCGCGCTCGAACATGTCGCCGAACTCGATCGCCGCATCGCCGAACTGACGGACATGCGCGACACTCTCGCGCATCTGGCCGATCATTGCCATGGTGATGACCGGCCAGATTGTCCGATTATCGAGCGACTGGCGGACACCGATCTTGTATCTGGACAAGGTTGCCGTCCGCTTTAGCGGCTGATCGAAGTGCAACCCAGCCTGCCGATTCTAAGGTCGAGCGATTCATGCACCGAAAGTGCGCATAAAAATTGCGAAAATGACGTCCACTTAAAGGACGCCTGGACGAATCCCAATAAAATCAGGAACTGCCTTGCACCTTTCCAGTGCGCTATTCCAAATCGGAATGCACACCATGCGGGCATTTCACTGTTCAGGTTGCACCTCGAGGCTATAATACGGGTTAACCCTTTTGCGGGAAATCCCTGACGTCAAATCACCGGGGATTTGATCTGATCCTTGGAGAACAACATGTTTGCATTCATTCTTGAGAAGCTCAGCACCTGGTTCGAAACCGCGGAACGTAGCCGTCGTGAGGCATATCTCGCCTCGTCGTCGGATATCGTTCAGCTCGAACAGCGCATCCGTTCACTCGAAACCACCGGCTATTCGCTGTAAGTTTCCGCTTTGAGTTTGACCTGGCGGCGCCTGCTTTTGCGCGGCCGTGCAGTACCAATGTCGAGCCCCGTCAAAGCGGGGCTTTGTCGTATCTGGGCATCGAAATCCGCGTGTGCCTTCGACGTTTTTTTCGAGTGAACGGCGCAAGAAGGCTGCTGATGGCGAATATCGACTAGCTTCGTAACGCGGCCCGCGGTAATGTAGGGCGTTTTTCGCGCAAGACGGCATTCATAACCAATCGGGCTGTCCATGTCCTCCGTCCGTTCGCTGCAAACTTTCCGAGCCGTGATGGCTGCCGCCGCCATGGCGACGCTCGCCGCCCTCTGCGTCGCGTCGGACGCATTCGCGGTGTCCGATAACGGGCGTCCCCCCGTGATCCTCGATACGCTCGGCGGCGTCAATAATGGCCAGAGCGGTACCGTACTGCTGAGCTCGCCGCCTGCGCCGGAGCCGATCGTCGCCGCGCCGCCGATCGCGGCACCGGTCGAGCTGGCTCCGGAATCGTCGCCGACGTTCGTGGTCGCGCCGTATATCCAATTGCCGGCGGGTGGTGGCGCGCCGCCGCGGCCGATGCCTCAAGCGGTGACCCTTCCGCAATAGGTACCGACGGAGAGATCGTCGGCGGTGCTTCTGCACGGTCCCGTTTTTCCCCCATACGCCAGCTTGCCTCGCACCCGACAATCTCATTCGGGTTTGGGCGCATGGCGTCCGTGAAACCGTCCGACGACAATCGTTGCGCGCCTCGCCGCCGTGAGCTTCGATCTCGGCATGTGCGCCTGCGTCACTGCTTCGAACGGAAAACACAACAAGGAGACGTCACCATGCTCAATCAATGGATGCAGCGTGCGACGCGCGCCTGCGTGATGCTGCTCGCACTGGCTGCGTTGCCCGGCGCTGGGTTCGCGAAGGACACGCCGGAAATGCCGACACTGACGATGGCCGTCGGCGGCCTACCAGGCCTCTACTATCTGCCGGTCCTCGCCGCACAGCAGCTCGGCTACTTCAAGGACGAAGGCCTGAACGTCACGCTCGAAGATTTCGCGGGCGGCTCGAAAGCGCTCGAAGCAGTGGTGGGCGGCAGCGCCGAAGTCGGCGCGGGCGCGTTCGAGCACACGTTGTTCATGCAGGCGAAGGGTCAGCACTATCGCGCGTTCGTGTTGATGGGCCGCGCACCGCAGATCGTGATCGGCGTGGTGAAGTCGAAGGCCGATCAGATCAAGTCGCTCGCGGACTTCAAAGGCGCGAAGGTCGGCGTGAGCGCACCGGGTTCGTCGACGGATCTCGTGCTCACCGTTGCGTTGCGCAAGGCCGGCGTGCAGCGCAGCGACATTTCGGCGATCGGCGTCGGCAGCGGCGCGACGGTGCTGGCCGCGGTGGGCAGTGGGCAGATCGACGCGCTGTCCAATGTCGATCCAATGATGACCAAGCTCACGCGTAGCGGCGCCATCAAGGTGCTTGTCGATACGCGCACGGTGAAAGGCACGCAGGAGGTGTTCGGCGGCATGATGCCCGCGGCGACGCTTTACGCGGCCGAAAGCTTCATCCAGAAAAATCCGAAGACAACGCAGGCGCTGACCAACGCGATCGTGCGTGCGAATCATTGGCTGCAGACTGCGAGCGACGCGGATCTGCTGAAGATGGTGCCGCAAGCCTATCTATTGGGCGACCCGACGCTCTATCTCGACGCCTTTCACAACGTGCGCGACGCGTATTCGCCGGACGGACTGATGCCCGCTGATGGCCCGGCGACGTCGCTGCGCGCGTTGTCGTCGTTCGATAGCCGGCTCGATCCGAAGAAGATCGATCTGAGTGCTACCTATACGAACCAGTTCGCGAGCAAGGCGGCCGCGCAGTTCAAGTGAGCGTATGCGGAGATCGGGTTGCGCAGGTGACGGGGAACCGCGCGCGGCACGCTCACGCGCCGCTCATCACGTTCAATTGCCGCGATATTCGACCTTGAACGTCGCAGCCTTGTCCTCGCCGAGCGTTTTGACGAGCCATGGCATCTGATCCTTCAGCGTCTTGGCGAGCGTATACGGCGGATTCAGGATGAACATGCCGCTACCGAACAGCCCATAGCCGTCTTCCGGCGGATTGCTGACGGTCAGGCTGACGTGCAGCCAGTTGTCCTTCTGCAACTGCTTCAGTTGATCGGGAAAGCGCTGCGACTCAGGGCGCTTGACCTGCGGATACCAGACCGCATACGTGCCGGTCGGAAACCGCTTCAGACTTTCCTCGACACAGCGCAGCGTGCGCCCGTAATCGCGCTTGTCTTCATACGACGGGTCGAGCAGGATCAGCGCGCGGCGCGGCGCGGGCGGCAACAGCGTGAGAATCCCGTCGAAGCCGTCGCCCGCATACAGCATTGCGCGTCGGCCCGCGTCGCGAAAATTGTGGCGCAGCACGTCGATTTCGGTGCTGTGCAATTCGAAGAGCCGCATACGATCCTGCGCGCGCAGTTGTCGCCACGCAAGATATGGCGAGCCCGGATAAAAATGCAACTGGCCATCGGCGTTGAGCGCGCTGACTTCATCGACGTATTCGGCGAACAGCGGCGGGAGATCGTTGCGGCCCCACAGTTTCGCAATACCCGTCTCGAACTCGCCGGTCTTCGTCGCGTAGCCTTCCTTCAACGAGTAAACGCCGGCGCCCGCGTGCGTGTCGATATACCAGTAGGCCTTGTCCTTCTGGCCAAGGTAGCGCAGGAGCTGCAACACGACGGCGTGTTTCAGAACGTCGGCGTGATTGCCGGCATGAAAGGCGTGGCGGTAGCTGAGCATGATGAGAGGACGCTGAGAGAGCGCAGGCTGGCCCGAAGGAGCCGGCGACGCGCGGTCGCGTATTGTACGCGACCGCGCGTGCCCGGTTAGCCACCCGGTGCGTGGCGCTGCGCGCGCGATTACTCGTGCGCGTCGCCGATGATCTCCTCGATCCGCTGCTTTATCTCCGGTGTGATGCGCTCGGCCACCTCGGCGGACTGCATGTTTTCGCCGATCTGTTCGACCCGCGAGGCGCCGGTGATCACCGTGCTGACATTCGGATTCTTCAGAATCCACGCGATCGCGAGCTGACCGACCGTGCAGCCGAGCTCGTCGGCGACCGCGCCGAGCTGGCCGACCACGTTGTTCCGGGTCGGGTCCGTGAGCTGCTGACGCAGCCAGTCATAGCCCTGCAACTGCGCGCGACTGTCGGTTGGCACGCCGTCACGATATTTGCCGGTGAGCAGACCCGATGCGAGTGGGCTCCACGTGGTCAGGCCGAGGCCGATGTCCTCGTAGAGCCGTTTGTATTCCTGCTCGACGCGTTTGCGGTGAAACAGGTTGTATTGCGGCTGCTCCATGACCGGCTTGTGCAGATGATGCCGCTCGGCGATTTCATAGGCGGCGCGAATCTCGTCGGCGCTCCATTCCGAGGTGCCCCAATAGAGCGCCTTGCCGCGCGCGATCATGTCGCTCATTGCCCACACCGTTTCCTCGACCGGCGTGTTCGGGTCCGGACGATGACAGAACACGAGATCCACATAGTCGAGCTGCAGGCGCTTCAGCGACGCGTCGATCGCGTTCATCAGGTACTTGCGGTTCAGCGTGTGGTACTGGTTCGGCGCTTCGTTGAGTCCCCAGAAGAATTTCGTCGACACGACGTAGCTCACGCGCGGCCACGCGAGCTCCTTCAACGCATGGCCCATGATCTCCTCGGATTTGCCGCCCGCGTAGACTTCGGCGTTGTCGAAGAAATTGACGCCCGCGTCACGCGCCGCGGCAAGCGATTCGCGCGCGGCGCGGTGATCCACCTGGTTGCCGTACGTGACCCATGAGCCGATGGACAACTCGCTCACTTGCAGGCCCGAGCGGCCCAGACGTCGATAATTCATGCATGTCTCCTGGTTGGTGATGCTACGGGAATGGAGCCCGGATTCAGCCCGAAAGCGTCCAGTTTAAAGAGATACGGTTCGATGTGCGTTTTACCTATGTCGTTCACAGGGTTCATGCACAATAGCAAAGTCGGCCGCCGCGCTGCATCCGCCGAACGGTCTATACCGTTTGGCCGACTTCTCGCCGCGCGCGGTCTCGTGGTCTCATTGCTCATCAACTGCATGGAGGTTCTGGATGTCGTCTCTGAACTCGAATCTGAACGGCAAGGTTGCCGTCGTCACTGGCGCCGCGAGCGGCATCGGCAAACAGATCGCGTTGACTCTGTCGGCCGCGGGTGCTGCGGTCGCGATCGCCGACCTGAACCAGGACGGCGCGAACGCCGTGGCTGAAGAAATCAGAAAGGGCGGCGGTAAGGCAATCGGCGTGGCAATGGACGTGACGAACGAAGAGGCCGTCAACCAGGGGATCGACAAGGTCGCCGAGGAATTCGGTTCGATCGACATTCTCGTTTCCAACGCCGGCATCCAGATCGTCAATCCGATCGAAAACTATTCGTTCCCGGACTGGAAGAAGATGCAGGCCATTCACGTGGACGGCGCGTTCCTGACCACCAAGGCCGCGCTCAAGCACATGTACAAGGACAATCGCGGCGGCGTCGTGATTTACATGGGCTCGGTCCACTCGCATGTCGCCTCGCCGCTGAAGTCGGCGTACGTGACCGCGAAGCACGCTCTGCTGGGCCTGTCGCGCGTGCTTGCCAAGGAGGGCGCTGCGCATAACGTGCGTTCGCACGTCGTGTGTCCGGGCTTCGTGCGCACGCCGCTCGTCGACAAGCAGATTCCCGAGCAGGCGAAAGAATTCGGCATCAGCGAAGAGGAAGTGATCAAGCGCGTGATGCTGGGCGGTACCGTCGACGGTATCTTCACGACGGTCGAAGACGTCGCGCAGACCGTGCTGTTCCTGTCGACATTCCCGAGCGCGGCGCTGACCGGCCAGTCGTTCGTCGTGAGCCACGGCTGGTACATGCACTAAGGGGCGGCCCATGGCGCAACGCAATCTGAAGCGGGCGCGGGTGGGCGTGTCGGGCGACGGGGAGGGCGCGGGTCCGTCGGTCGCCGCCCGCCCGCGCCGGCATCTCCGGTTGCCCAACTACGAAACCGTCGCGCTGATGCTGCAAGGCGGCGGCGCGCTCGGCGCCTATCAGGCCGGCGTCTTTCAGGGACTTTACGAAGCCGGCATCGAACCGAACTGGATCGCGGGCATCTCGATCGGTGCACTGAATACGGCGATCATTGCGGGCAATCCACCGGAACGACGCGTCGAGCGTCTGCTGCAATTCTGGGAGACGATTTGCCAGCCGGCGTTCGGGGTGCCCTTGCCGGCTCCGATCGAACACCTGCTGTGCAATTCGAGCGAAGCGGTGCGCAAGGCATTTACGGCAGCGCAGGCAATGAGCGCGATCGTCGAAGGGCAAAAGGGCTTTTTCGTGCCGCGTTTCCCACCGCCGTTGCCCACTGTGTCCGGTCCGCCGCAATTGGCGAGCTACTACGACACCACGCCGCTGAAGGCCACGCTTGAGTCGCTGTGTGATTTCGACCGGATTAATTCCGGCGAAATACGCGTGTCGGTGGGCGCGGTGAATTGCGGCACGGGCAATTTCGCGTACTTCGACAATACCCACACCACGCTCAGGCCCGAGCATTTCATAGCGTCTGGCGCGTTGCCGCCGGGCTTCGCGGCCGTCGAGATCGACGGTCAGTTCTACTGGGACGGCGGCCTGATGTCGAATACGCCGCTCTACGAGGTGCTCCAGTCCACGCCGCGTCGCGACACGCTCGCGTTTCAGGTCGACCTATGGAGTGCGATCGGGCCGGTGCCGGACAACCTCACCGACGTGCAGGGCCGCATGAAAGACATCCAGTATTCGAGCCGTACGCGTCTCGTGACCGACATGCTGCAGCGCTCGCAGCGTTTCCGCCACGTACTGCGCGAGGTGCTGGACCGTGTGCCAGAAGACCAACGCGACGATCCGTGGTGCAAGCTGGCCGAAGATCTGTCGTGTTCAAAGCGCTACAACGTGATTCATCTGATCTACCGGCACAAGGAATACGAAGGACACTACAAGGACTTTCAATTCGGTCTGTCGACGATGCGCGAGCATTGGCGAAGCGGTCTCGAAGATATTCTCCGTTCTCTCGAGCAGCCCGACTGGCTCGATATGCCGGAAAACGATGCCGGGTTCGTCACGCACGATATTCATCGGGATTCGCGCTGATTCCTCGCGGAGAGCCCCGACGCTGCGCCAACCAAGGCCGAACCGTCAGAAAATAAAAATGGCGCCCTTTCAGAAAAGGGCGCCGTTTTTACAGGCGGTGGCAGCGGCGAACCTGCTGCACTTGCACGGCAAACCTCTGCGCTGTGAATCGCCTTACTTCAGCACGTGAGCAATTGCGGTGGCGACGACGTCGAGGTTGCGTGTATTGAGCGCAGCCACGCAGATGCGGCCCGTGCTGACCGCATAGATACCGAACTCTTCGCGCAGACGGTCCACTTGCGGTGCCGTCAGACCCGAGTACGAGAACATGCCGCGCTGTGCGTTCACGAAGCTGAAGTCACGATCAACGCCGCTTGCCTTCAGACGCTCGACGAGACCATTGCGCATCGCGCGGATGCGGTCGCGCATTTCGCCCAGTTCGCTTTCCCACGTCGCGCGCAGTTCCGGCGATGCGAGCACGGCCGCGACCACCGAGCCGCCGTGCGTCGGCGGGTTCGAGTAGTTGGTGCGGATCACGCGTTTCAGTTGCGACAGCACGCGCGCCGCTTCTTCCTTGCTCGCGGTGATGATCGACAGTGCGCCGACGCGCTCGCCGTACAGCGAGAACGACTTCGAGAACGACGAAGACACGAACACGTTCAGTTCCTGCGCCGCGAACAGACGCACGGCTGCCGCGTCCGCTTCGATGTTGTCGCCGAAGCCCTGGTAGGCGATATCGAGGAACGGCACGAGGTTGCGCGCCTTGACGACCTCGACGACCTGCTTCCACTGCTCGACGCTCAGGTCGACGCCGGTCGGGTTATGGCAGCACGCGTGCAGCACGACGATCGTGCCCGCCTCATAGCTGTTCAGCGCGCTCAACATGCCATCGAAGTTCACGCCGTGCGTCTGCGCGTCATAGTACGGATACGATTCGACGACGAAGCCCGCGCCTTCGAACAGCGCGCGGTGATTTTCCCAGCTCGGATCGCTGATCGCGACCTTGCTATTCGGATTCACGCGCTTCAGGAAGTCCGCGCCGATCTTCAGCGCGCCCGTGCCGCCCAGCGCCTGCGCCGTGACGACGCGGGCGGCCGCGATCAGCGGCGAGTCGTTGCCGAGCAGCAGCTTTTGCACGGCGGCATCGTAAGCGGCGATACCTTCGATCGGCAGATAGCCACGCGGCAGCGCGGCTTCGACGCGGGCCTTTTCCGCCTCGCGCACGGCGCGCAGCAGCGGAATCTTGCCTTCTTCATTGAAGTACACGCCAACGCCGAGGTTGACCTTGGTGGCGCGCGTATCGGCGTTGAAAGCTTCGTTCAGGCCCAGAATCGGGTCGCGGGGAGCAAGTTCGACGGCGGAGAACAGAGACATGATGGGTGGGCAGCAGTAGTGAAAAGAGGGCGGCTTCGCGCGCGAGCGGCCTCATCTGGGGCGTCTGCGGCGTTTCGCGGGTGGGCGTGAGTTCGACGAAACGCGAAAATCGGGGGCGTCCTATGGACAGCGGCGAGCGAGCGCAACTTCGCATTGTAACGAATCCGGGCGCTTTTTTCGGACGACCAGACGGGCAAGAGGCGATCATTTGCTTGAAAAACAAGCACTGGAGAGCCACGTGGCAGTAAGGAATTCGAGCGGGCGTGGCGATGTCGACGGCGCGAACAGGCCGAGGTGCGCTGTCCATTGGCGCTGACTGCGCCGCGATGACGCGTGGCGTGGAGGACACAGCCCGGCATGGGAGTTCGCGGTAAAGCCCGTCAGGGCGCGCAAGTCCGCAAAGGGCCATAACACACCGGCGCCCAGGGCCACCCTACGTAAGCCCGCTCGATCTTCGCTTTCCGCAACCCGTTAGAATGGTTCTTTGCCCAAGGCCCGGTGCCGCCCCTCATGTCCGAACACCATCTGACTGAAGCCGACGATACGCTCGACGAATCAAAATTCATCACGTTCGAAGGTTCACCGTTCAAGCTCTACCAGCCGTATCCGCCCGCCGGCGACCAGCCCACGGCCATCAACACGCTCGTCGAAGGCGTCGGCGACGGTCTCGCGTTCCAGACGCTGCTCGGCGTGACCGGCTCCGGCAAGACTTTCACGATGGCCAACACGATCGCGCGGCTCGGCCGCCCGGCGATCGTGTTCGCGCCGAACAAGACGCTCGCCGCGCAGCTGTATTCGGAGTTCCGCGAGTTCTTTCCGCGCAACGCGGTCGAGTACTTCGTTTCGTACTACGACTACTACCAGCCGGAAGCGTATGTGCCGCAGCGCGATCTGTTCATCGAGAAAGACTCGTCGATCAACGAGCATATCGAGCAGATGCGGCTGTCGGCGACCAAGAGCCTGATGGAGCGGCGCGACGTGGTGATCGTCGCGACGGTGTCGGCGATTTACGGTATCGGCAATCCGTCCGAATACCACCAGATGATCCTGACGCTGCGCACCGGCGACCGGCTCGGCCAGCGCGACGTCATCGCGCGGCTGATCGCGATGCAGTACAGCCGCAACGAAGCCGACTTCCAGCGCGGCTCGTTCCGCGTGCGCGGCGACACGATCGATATCTTCCCGGCCGAGCACGCCGAGATGGCGGTGCGCGTCGAGCTGTTCGACGACGAAATCGAAACCCTGCAGCTATTCGATCCGCTCACCGGCCGCGTGCGACAGAAAATTCCGCGCTTTACCGTGTATCCGTCGTCGCACTACGTGACGCCGCGCGATACCGTGCTGCGCGCCGTCGAAACGATCAAGGCCGAGCTGCGCGAGCGCCTCGAATTCTTCTATAGCCAAGGCAAGCTCGTCGAGGCGCAGCGCCTCGAGCAGCGCACCCGCTTTGACCTCGAAATGCTGCAGGAGCTCGGTTTCTGCAAGGGCATCGAGAACTATTCGCGGCACTTCTCGGGCGCGGCGCCGGGCGAGCCGCCGCCGACGCTCGTCGATTACCTGCCGGCCGACGCGATCATGATGCTCGACGAATCGCACGTGCTGATTGGCCAGCTGAACGGCATGTACAACGGCGACCGCGCGCGCAAGGAAAACCTCGTCGACTACGGCTTCCGGCTGCCGTCGGCGCTCGACAACCGGCCGCTCAAGTTCAACGAGTTCGAGCGCAAGATGCGCCAGGTCGTGTTCGTGTCGGCGACGCCCGCCGATTACGAGAAGAGGACCGCGGGGCAGGTCGCCGAACAGCTTGTGCGTCCGACCGGCCTCGTCGACCCTGAAATCGAGGTGCGGCCGGCGCGCAGCCAGGTCGACGACGTGCTTGGCGAGATCAACGAGCGCATCAAGGCCGGCGACCGCGTGCTGGTCACGACGCTGACCAAGCGGATGGCCGAGCAGCTCACCGAGTTCCTGGCCGACCACGGCATCAAAGTGCGCTATCTGCATAGCGACATCGACACGGTCGAGCGCGTCGAAATCATCCGCGATCTGCGTCTCGGCGCGTTCGACGTGCTGGTCGGGATCAACCTGCTGCGCGAGGGGCTCGATATTCCCGAGGTGTCGCTCGTCGCGATTCTCGACGCGGACAAGGAAGGCTTCCTGCGCGCCGAGCGTTCGCTGATCCAGACCATCGGCCGGGCGGCGCGTAACGTGAACGGCAAGGCGATTCTGTACGGAGACAACATCACGGACTCGATGCGTCGCGCGATCGACGAAACCGAGCGGCGCCGTACGAAGCAGATCGCGTTCAACGCCGCGCACGGCATTACGCCGCGCGGCGTCGTGAAACGGATTCGCGACATCATCGATGGCGTGTACAACATCGACGAAGCGCGTGCCGAGTTGAAGGAACAGCAAGCCCGTGCGAAGTTCGAGGACATGTCCGAGAAGCAGCTCGCCAAGGAGATCAAGCGTCTCGAAAAGCAGATGATGGAGCACGCGAAGAATCTCGAATTCGAGAAGGCCGCGCAGACCCGCGACCAGCTAGCGCTGCTGCGTCAGCGCGTGTTCGGCGCGAACGTCGGCGACCACGTGTCGGGCGTCGAATAGCTAGCGTCCCTCCACCGCTTTTGTCCACCACGAAAGGGCGCGGCCATCGCCGCGCCTGTTCACATCGGCCGGCGCTTAAGCTCCCGCTGCAGCCGTCGGCGCGGCCAACTTGGCCGTGACGAATTCCGTCCCTGTTTCCCCGCCGCACGAAGGTTTCTTAAGCGAGCCTTAAGACCCTGCTGACATCAGGCAGAGCGTACTGACAGGTTTGTTCTCATCAGCGATCGATGATAAACTCGTTCAATATTGAGAATGGTTCGCATTTAAATTTACACCTGACTTGCGACCGCAGTGTTTCAATGAAATCGATCCAGTCTGATAGAAACAGGAGCTTCAATGCGGATTTCTTCCTTTGTGCGCGGTGGCGCGGCAGCGGTAGCTGCTGTCGCGGCGCTGTCGGTCTCGGCCGCCGAATATCCGATCGGCAAGCAGCAGATCCAGGGCGGCATGGAAATCGGCGCGGTCTACCTGCAGCCGATCACGATGGAACCTGAAGGCATGATGCGCAAGGCGTCGGATTCGGACATTCACCTCGAGTCCGACATCCACGCGGTCAAGAACAATCCGACCGGTTTCGCCGAAGGCGACTGGATGCCGTATCTGCAGGTGCGCTACGAACTGACGAAGGCCGGCTCGAACCAGCCGTTGAAGGGCGACCTGATGCCGATGGTCGCGAACGATGGTCCGCACTACGGCGACAACGTCAAGCTGCAAGGCCCGGGCAAGTATCACCTGAAGCTGATCGTCGAACCGCCGATGCAAATGGGCCACATGGCGTTCGGTCGTCACGTCGACAAGGAAACCGGCGTGGGTCCGTGGTTCAAGCCAATCACGCTCGAATACGACTTCACCTTCGCAGGCATCGGCAAGAAGGGCGGTTACTGATCGGTGCGCGGTGCCAATGCGTCGCTCAACGTATCAGTGAATGCAGCAGACGGCGCGCGGACAGTCGGAGTCATATCTGGCGTTGGCGCGTTGCGTTTTCCGGAAAGGACAATGAGAATCAACCGAAAGATCGCGATGCTTGCCGCCACGTTTTGCCTGGCGGCCACGGCTCATGCAGCCGACCTGCCGACCTTCAAGCTCGAAATGAACGACGGCAAACTGAACCCGGCCCGCATCGAAGTGCCGGCAGGCCAGCGTATCAAGATCGAAGTACGCAACACCGGCAAGGGCGCGGCCGAATTCGAAAGCGTCCAGTTGCGTAAAGAGAAGGTTCTGGCGCCGGGCGCCGATTCGTTCGTCGTGATCGCTCCGCTGGAGCCGGGCGAATACAAGTTTTTCGACGACTTTCACCAGCAGGCGCAGGGCGTGATCGTCGCGAAGTAAGCAGTGGTCTCGATCGAATGAGAACGCGAACTCGCCACGGCAAGCGGGCGCTGTCGGTCGCGCGAGGCAACGGAAGCGGGCAGTAGACGAATCGAAGGGAGAGCTTGAATGGGTCAGATTCTGTTCATCGTGTGGCGGGAGAGCGTCGAGGCGCTGCTGGTCGTCGGCATCCTGTACGCGTGGTTGAAAAATGGCGACGACGACGCCCGCCGCGGCTTGCCGTACCTGTGGGGCGGCGTGGCGGCCGGCGTGATCGCGGCGGTGGCGCTCGGCGCGGCGCTGGTCGGCTTCACCGAAGTGCTCTCCGGTGACGCGCAGGATTACTTCCAGACCGCGATGGTGCTCATCGCCTGCGTGCTGATCGTGCAGATGGTGCTGTGGATGAAGCAGCACGGCCGCACGCTGAAGCGCGACATGGAACAGTCGCTGCAAAAGAGCCAGCGCGATTCGAACTGGTGGGGCGTGGCGCTGCTGGTCGCACTGGCGATCGCGCGCGAAGGCAGCGAAACCGTGATCTTCCTGTACGGCCTCGGCTTTGGCCAGTCGGGTCATGTCGACGGCAGTCAGATGCTTGCTGTCGTGATCGGTCTCGCGCTTGCGTTCCTGACCTTCTACGTGTTGCAGATCGGCGGCAAGATCATCTCGTGGCGACTCTTTTTTCGCGTCACCGAAATCATGCTGCTGTTCCTCGGCGCGGGGCTGTTCCAGACCGGCGTCGACAAGCTGATCGACAAGGAAATCCTGCCGACGCTCGTCGGCCAGCTGTGGAATTCGTCGGCGATTCTCGATGACTCGAGCACCTTCGGTTCGCTCGTCGCGACGCTGACCGGCTACCGCGCGCATCCGGCGCTGATGAATCTGCTCGCCTATGCCGTGTATTGGGCGGTCGTTTATCTGCTCGTGCGGCGCGCCAGTCGCAAGCCCGCGCAGCAGACGGCAGGGCGCGCGGCATGAGCGCCGTGATGGCTTCCCGGCCGGGCCGCCTCGCGGCGGCCGGCCAGTGGATGCAGCGCCACGGCGCGGTGATTCGCGGCATCCAGTGGGTCGTGGTCGCGGTGTATGCGTTCCTGATCGTCGTGCCCGCGCTGATGCCGCTGCCGGACGATACCGCGCATCTGTGGAACAACCTGACGCTCGCCGCGCAGTTCGTGTTCTGGGGCATCTGGTGGCCGTTCGTGTTGCTGTCGATGGTGATGCTCGGCCGCGTCTGGTGCGGCGTGCTGTGTCCGGAGGGCGCGCTCGCCGAATTCGCGAGCAAATTCGGCCTCGGCCGCGCGATTCCGCATTGGATGCGCTGGGGCGGCTGGCCGTTCGTCGCGTTCGGCATCACGACGATTTACGGGCAGATGGTGAGCGTCTACCAGTATCCGAAAGCGGTGTTGCTGGTGCTCGGCGGCTCGACCTTCGCGGCAATCGTGATCGGTCTGCTATACGGACGCGAGAAGCGCGTCTGGTGCAAATACCTATGCCCCGTCAACGGGGTTTTTTCGCTTCTGTCACGGCTCGCGCCGTTTCACTACAAGGTCGACGAAGACGCGTGGCGCCGCTCGTACACGAACGGCGAGCATGGGCATCGCGTGATTCCGATCAACTGCGCGCCGCTCGTGCCGTTGCGCAACATGAAGGGTGCGGCCGACTGCCATATGTGCGGCCGTTGCAGCGGACACCGCGATGCGATCGCGCTGACGTGGCGCAAGCCGTCGACCGAAGTCGTGCAGTTGGGCGACAAGAAGGCGAACCCGTGGGACACCGCGCTGATCCTGTACGGCCTGCTCGGCATCGCGATCGGCGCGTTCCACTGGACCGCGTCGCGCTGGTTCATCGACCTGAAGATGTTCGCCGCGACGTGGCTCGTCGATCGCGACATCACGTGGCCGCTCGACACCAACGCGCCATGGTTCCTGTTCACGCATTACCCCGACCAGAACGACGTGTTCTCGTGGCTCGACGGCTCGCTGCTGATCGGCTACATCCTGTCGACGGCGCTTGTCTACGGCACCGTGCTGCTGCTGTTGCTGACGGGCGCGACGCGCATGCTCGGGCGCTTCGACGCAACGCGTCTGCATCACTTGACGCAGGGGCTGATTCCGATCGCGGGCGCGGGCGTATTCCTTGGTTTGTCGGCGACGACGCTGTCGCTGCTGCGCGCCGAGCACGTGTCGCTGTGGTGGGCGTCGGATCTGCGCATCGCAATTCTCGTGATTGCGAGCGCGTGGAGCGCATGGCTCGCGTGGCTCGTCACGCGCCGCTACAGCGAGCGCTTCGTGCAACGCGCGCTGGCGATGTTGTGGTTCGTCGCGGCGCTGGCGGTCGTCAATAGCGCGTGGTGGCTGATGTTCTGGGGCTGGGCCTCGAAGTAAGTCTTTAGCCTGTGTCCGGTGCGAACGCAGGCGCAAGCGCAAACAAAAAGCCGTGGGATGGTGACACCCCACGGCTTTATCATTTTCAGCGATGTACGCCGTTGCGCGCATCGGCTTTCGAGCGAGAACCAAAAAAGCGGCCTGGCTTGCTGCGACGGCTGGCTTGGTGTCTGCACGAAGGGGTCTAGTTCTCGCGTGCAAGCCGTCGTGGCTGGCTAATGCCTAACACCTCTCTGGGAGGTGGTCCCCACAATACCCGGTACTTACCTCGTGTTGCCTTGCTACTTCGTCAGGATCAGCTTGCCGAGGCGCGTCGCACGCAGTTGATACGTGTCGCCGTTGTGCACGATGCTGATGTGACTATGGCCTTGCAGCAGCGCGTCGCTGCGCACGACCCGTTCCGACGTCTCGCTCTGGCTGGTGGTGCGTTGCGCGCCGGGTTTCGCCGCGGGCGCGGCCGTCGTCGACGATTTCGGGCGGCTGTTTAGCGCGGCCGCCGAGCGGCGCAGGCTGAGCGTGGAGGAGCGAGTCATATCGGTCATTCGTTTTAGCTTGTTCGTCGATTCGATGTGATAATTCTAAATGATAACCATTCCTATTTACAAGATCGAGAAATTGATCGGATCCGACTTTTGATAGCTGAATGAAAGTGCGTCTAGATGGCGATTCTGGAAGCCATTCTGACATGGCCCCGCGAAAGCGCGGGCAGGGCGCCCGCGCGGTATGTCAGTGCAACGGTCCCGGTTCCTGCCCGGCCGCGACGTACTGGCGGATCAGCCGCACCGTATCGATATCGTTCTCGCGATACGCGGACTTGACGATCTCCTGCGTCTGCACGGCGTCCTGGTCGGTCGAGACGGGCAGCGTGGTCGCGTACTCGAAGCGTAGGAACAACTGCAGCTCATCGGGCTGCTCGATCGTCATCGTCAGTGAGCCGCCGACGTGCTCGGCGGTCGGCAGGATGTCGTAGCGCACGCTTTCGCTTTCCTGCAGCGTGACGCGATCGCGCACGGTGGCCTGGCCGTAGTGCAACTCACGCTCGAGCACATTGCCGTCGCGCGACAGGATCGTGCAGCTGTCGAGACCAATCACGAACAGTTGCGGCTGCTCTGCGCGCAGCACGAGCCCTTCCCACAGCTGCTCGCGGGTCATCGATTCGACGAGGGGATTCAACGGATCGTTGATCTGAATAAGGTGTTCGAAATTCAAGACGACTGCGTCCTATGAAAATATTGCAATACCCGTGACCCGAACGGCCGGCGTCCGATCGTCCTATGCGCGTTTGCTGCGGCTGTTAAGCGACCGCGAGCGCGGAGCGGATCGAGATCGTGTGCGTGAGGATCTTGTGCACCGGGCACGCATTGGCAATTTGCAAAAGCCGTTCCCGCTGCTCGCCGGAGAGTTCGCCATCGAGCATGATCTGACGGTCGATCGTCGAGCCCGCGTCGCCGGTTTCCATCGACAGTTTGACGCGTACGCCCGCGAGCGGCCAGCCTTTGCGCTGCGCGTACATCTTTAGCGTGATCGACGTACAAGCGCCGAGGCTCGATAGCAGCAGCGAGACCGGCGTCGGGCCGCGGTTGCCGCCGCCTAGCGATTCGGGTTCGTCGGCAAGCCAGGTGTGCTTGCCGTCGTCGAACACGACCTGGAAATTCGTCGAACCGATGTGGGCGGTGACGGTGAGCTCTGCCATGCGCGCTCCTCTGCTAGGGATCTAATAGCGTCGCGCGCCGCGGACTGTCGAAATCAACGCGGGCCGCGCGACATGAGCCGTTATTGTGAACGAATTTACCGGCGTTCGCGGCCCGTGGCGGATGATTTGGCGGCGCGCGTGGCTGGTGGCAAGCTTCGCCTCGCGCCGACAGGCGTGACAAACGCGCGGCAGGCGCTCGCCTGTCAGTGCGTGATCGCGCCCATCCGGCCGGCCTGATAGTCGATCACCGCCTGACGGATCTCGTCTTCGGTATTCATCACGAACGGGCCATAGCGCACCACCGGTTCCTTCAGTGGCACGCCGCCGAGCAGCAGCACTTCGAGTGGTTCGTCGCCGGCCGTGATGGTCACCGCGTCGCCGTCGTTGGCAAACACCACCATCGTGCGCGCGTCGATGTCCGCGCGCGCGTCGCCTTCGCCATACACGCCCTTGCCGGACAGCCCATACGCGAACACGCGATAGTCGGCCGGTACCGGCTGGCGGATCGTCGCGCCCGGCTGCAACGAGAAATGCTGATACAGGATCGGCGTGCGCGTTTCGATCGCGGCCTTGACGCCGAGCGCTTCGCCCGCGATGACCTTCACGCGCACCTGACCGTCTTCGGACGTCGTGGCCGCAATGCGTGTCGACGGAATTTCCTGGTAGCGCGGCGCGATCATCTTGTCGCGACGCGGCAGGTTCACCCATAGCTGCAGGCCGTGCACGCGACCGCCGGTGCGCGTGAATTCCGGGTCCGGCATTTCGCTATGCACGACGCCCGCGCCCGCGGTCATCCATTGCACGTCACCGGCGTGCAGCGTGCCGGAATGGCCCGCCGAATCCTTGTGGCCGAACTGGCCCTCGAGCACATAGGTGACCGTCTCGAAGCCGCGATGCGGATGATCGGGCGCGCCGATGGCCTCGCCTGGCGCATAGTCGACCGGCCCCATTTCGTCGAGCAGCAGGAACGGATCGAAGTCCATCAGCAGACGCGTCGGAAACGGTCGATGAACGATGAATCCGCCGCCCTCCACTGTGCGAACCGACGGGAACGTGCGTTCGATCGTGCGTGACGTAGTCATCAATATCACCTCGAAAAATGGGGAATAGCGCGATTTCTGAAACATGGAGCTATTATAGGGACCGTTTTTGGCGGTGCCAGCCGTCCCTCAGCAATGGATTGTTCTATTCATGGAACGATGAGATGAAGATCGATTCACACAATCTGAACGACCTCATGTACTTTTCGCAGGTCGTTGAACATGGCGGATTTTCGGCCGCCGAGCGGGTGCTGGGCATCTCGAAGTCGCGCCTGTCGCGTCGGCTCACGGAGCTGGAGGCGTCGCTCGGCGTGCGCCTGTTGCAGCGTTCCACTCGCAAGCTCGCACTGACCGAAGCGGGGCAGCTGTTCTACCAGCACTGTCAGGCGATGCTCAGCGAAGCGCAGGCGGCGGTCAATGTCGTGCAGCAGCTGCGCTCGTCGCCGCGCGGCACGGTGCGCGTCAGCGTGCCGGTCACGATCTCGCAGACGATTCTGTCGACGATCCTGCCGGAATTCATGCACCGCTTTCCGGAGGTGCGCGTCGTGATGCGCGTGACGAATCGCGTGGTCGATCTGTTCGAGGATTCGATCGACGTCGCACTGCGCGTGCGTTCGGATCCGCCGGAAAACGCGAACATCGTCGTGCGGCCGCTGTGGCGCACCGAGCAGATGCTGGTCGGCGCGCCGAGCCTGCTGCAGCAGAATGCGCCGCCGCTGACGCCAGGCGACCTGAACCGCTTCGAAACACTCGACGTGCCGACGAGCGACGGCCGCCACGTGTACAACCTGATCTCGCCCGACGGCACGCGCCATGCTCACGAACACGAGCCGCGCCTCGTGACCGCCGATCTGATGACGATTCGCGAGGCGGTGCTCGCCGGCGTCGGCATCGCCGCATTGCCGGAGATGATGTATGGAGCCGCGTTGAGAGCGGGGCAGTTGTCGCCCGTGATGCCGGGCTGGAGTTTTCCGACGCCGCAGTTGTACGCGGTGTTCGTGTCGCGTCAGGGGATGGTGCCGGCCGTGCGCGCGTTCGTCGATTATCTGGTCGAGATGCTCGATCCGGATGAGGGCAAGCACATCATCGGCGAGTGTCCTGAGCGCGCCGAAAAAGCGGCGGCGCAGGCATCGGTGGCGAGCGCGTCCTCCGCTGCGTCGGCGGCGGTTTCATGAGGCTCTGTGGCAACTTAAGGGGGCACGGTGCGCCGCGGGCCGCTAGCGCGCTTCGGAAATCGTTTTTAGCATTTAAGCGCGGCCTGTCATGATTACTTTCAATGGTCGTTTGCTTGAATGCGCGCGCACACAGGCATATAGTGAAATCCCTTTCGCTAAGGAGTGTCCTATGCGAAAACTCATGGCCGCTATCATAGCGGGCCTGATAGGGCTGACCGCGTTGTCCGTGTCGACCACGGCCCTCGCATGCGGTGATAAAAGCTATCAGTCTTCGGCCGATGGCAAATGATCCCGCCGCCCGAAGGCGCCAAGTGCGCACAAAAAAAGGCCTTCATCCGACGATGAAGGCCTTTTACTTTTTGGCCCTGTTTAAAAGGGTTTTCCCGTGGACGAGCGCGCTGCTCCGCTCGCCGCTCCGCGTGCCACGTTACCGTTTACTCCGCTTTCGGCTGCGTGACGAAACCGATCTTCGTCAGTCCGCCAGCCTGCGCGGCGGACATCACCTGAGCGACCTTCTCGTACGGCACCTTGCGGTCCGCATCGAGATGCAACTCCGGCTGCGGCCTCGCCTGCGCGGCCGCGGCGATCTTCGCGGCGAGCGCCGCCTCGTCGACCTTGGTGCTGTCCCACAGCACGTTGCCGTCCGCGTCGATCGACACCGTCACCTGCGCGGGCTTCGTGTCTTCCCTCTGACTGCTCGCGTGCGGCAGATCGATCTTGACCGCGTGACGGATCACCGGAATCGTCACCATGAAGACGATCAGCAGAACCAGCATCACGTCGACGAGCGGCGTCATGTTGATCTCGTTCATCAGGCCGTCGTCATCGTCTCCGGCGAAGGGGCTCATTGCCATTGGAATGCCTCGTCGATCAGTTGGCGCGGGTTGCGAGACGCAGGCCGTCGCCGCGCCTGGTCGACGACAGACGGGCACCGGTCACGAAGAACGCATGCAGGCCGTGAGCGAAGCGGCTCAGCTTCGCGACGATCGCCTTGTTGGCGCGCGTCAGCGCGTTGTAGCCGAGCACCGCCGGAATCGCGACGAACAGACCAAACGCGGTCATGATCAGCGCTTCGCCGACCGGGCCGGCGACCTGGTCGATCGACGACTGGCCGCTCGCGCCGATCGCGAGCAGCGCGTGATAGATGCCCCAGACCGTGCCGAACAGGCCGGCGAACGGCGCGGTGCTGCCGATCGACGCAAGAATCGCGAGACCGCTCTGCATCCGCGCGACGCTTTCGTCCATCGTGTCTTTCAGGCAGCGCGTGATCCAGTCCGACACGTCCATGCGGTCGTGCAGATGCGGCTGCGTCTGGTGATGATGGTCGGCCGCTTCCTGGCCCGACAGCGCGAGCGCGAGGAACGGGTTGTCATGCGGCGTCGAGGCGCCGCCGCCGAGCTTCTTCACGCCGTCGGCGAGGTCGTCCGAATGCCAGAACGCCTGCTCGGCGTTCTTCGTCAGGCGCTTCAGGCGCATCACGTTCCAGCCTTTGACGACGATCACGCTCCACGACATCACCGACATGATCAATAGCGCGAGCGCGATACCGCGCGTCACGAAATCCCCTTGCGCCCACACGTGTGCCAATCCGTAGTTTTGCATTGCAATTCCTTGTTTTTGAAATCTTGCTTCAGTCGGTCAGATTGAAGTTGAAAGGCTGGGTGTACGCGGCCCTGACGGGCTCGCCGTTCTCGAGATACGGTTTGCAGGCGCTCGCGCGTACGGCGGCCAAGGCCGCGTCGTCGAGACGGCTAAAGCCGCTGCTTTTCTTCAACTCGATGTTCTCGAGCTTGCCGGTCAGACCGACGACGAAGTGCACGTACGCGGTGCCGGATTCGCCGCGGCGCCGCGATAGAGTCGGGTATTCGGGCTGGCTGATATTGCAATCGAGGTGCGACACGTTTTTCGGCGCGCTGATTTCCATCGTCGGCTTGCCGATCGCGGGCGCTGCCGCGGTGGGCGGTGTCGCCGGCGCGGCGGGCGCTGGCGGCGTCGGATCGGGCGCCGCGACCGGCGTCGGCGATGGCGCAGCGGCCTGTGGCAACGGAGTTGGCGTCGGCTCGGGCGTCGGAGTCGGCTTCGGCTGGGCTTTCGGCCTCGTATGGACGGGCGGCGTTGGCCGGGGCGGCGGAGCGATCGATTGCAACGCGACCGGCGCGGCGAGCGGCGCGGGCGGCAGCAGTTCGGCGGTCATCACGTGCGATTCGAGCGCGACCGGTACAGGCTCGTGACGCAGCGTCATGATCACGGCGAGCAGAGCGACGTGAACCGCGGCGACTATGGCAGTGGCCGTCAGCGCGCGGGAATTCGGTCGGGTGGACGACGCCAGCGGGGCGCCGGCGGAAATGGGATGCGGAGCCTGCATGGTCAGTGTGGCAGCGCACCGTGCGGGCGGCGCGTCAGACAGGACATCGTCATGTTCGGAAAATCAGCAGCGAAATGAACAAAATAGTCACGAAACCAATCAGCAATTCCATCTCGAACTCCTTTCGAAGGGGGAGCGGGGTAGCTGGCTGGTACGAGTACTGGCTTGCTGACGGCAGTGGGATAACGCAGTACGGCGGACAGTACTGCGGTTGTGTTGCAGACGTGCGGCGCATTCAACGTCGCATGGGAGCGCTAGATAAAGCGTGCGTGAAGCAGAGGGGCTTTTAGACGCACCGACACGGCCTGCACCGGGCCCTGCTAATTTAGAGCTCAGGCTGCCTTGCGCTCGTAGAACGCGACTTGCACGACCTCGGCGACGCTCTGCACCTGCCGATGCTCGACCACGCCGCAACGGCTCGCGCAGACGCCGCTTTGCAGCATCACGTCACGCACGGATTCCTCGCATTTGCCGCAGCACGAGGCGACGCCGAGTTCAAACTGCAACTCGTCGAACGAGTCGATGCCGTCCGCAATCGAGGAGCGGATTGTGCGGTCGGATACGGATTTGCAGACACAGACGATCATGGCAGGCGTCATAGCTAACGTTAATGCGAATTATTATCATTTTGTTTGGTTCGTTTGGCAAGTTTCCCGTGCGATTTTTTGTAACAAAACCAGACTCTAAGAATGGATTTCGTCGGAAGGAAGGGCGGGGCGCGCGCCGGTTGCCGGCGCTAGGCGGCGCGAGAATCCGATGCGGCCGTGCGGCCCGACGGAATCGATACCTGCTCGACCGCGGCCTCGATCCGCAGCAGCGTGGCGGCGAGTTGCTGCTGATGGATGCCGTCGTCGGTGGAAAAGAAGCGCGGCAGCGGCGTGGCACCGGCCGACGCGGCGGCGCGCAGGCCGTGCTGCTCGAGCACGCGTTCGAGCTGACGCGCGATCGCCACGCTCGTGTCGATCAGCGCGAGCCGCTCGCCGACGATGTCGCGGATCGCCGCGTCGAGAAAGGGGTAATGGGTGCAGCCGAGCACCAGCGTGTCGGCGCCCGCGTCGAGCATCGGTTCCAGGTAGCTGCGCAGCAGTGCCTGCAGCTCGGCCGAGCCGACGTCGCAACGCTCGACCGCCTGCACGAGCCCGTGGCCGGGCTGGCACAGAAAGCGGCAGTCGGCGGCGTAGCGTTCGAGCAGCCCCTGGAAGCGGGCGCTGCGCAGTGTCGCCTGGGTCGCGAGCACGCCGGCGACGCGGCTTTTCGATTGCAGCGCGGCGGGCTTGACACCCGGCTCGACGCCGACGAGCGGAATCGGCAGCTTTTCGCGCACCAGCGCGATCGACTGCGCGGTCGCCGTATTGCATGCGACCACGAGCGCCTTCGCGCCTTGTGCGGCGAGCCATTCGCCGATGGCCAGGGTGCGGTCGGTGATGAAGTCGTCGTCGCGCTCGCCGTAGGGCGCGTACAGCGAATCGGCGACATACAGCAACGCCTCGTCAGGCAGTTGCGCGCGCACCGCGCGCAGCACGGACAGGCCGCCGAGCCCCGAATCGAAAATGCCGATCGGCGCCTGCGACGCGGCGCCAGCGGCAACACTGCGGACAGTCGGGGACGACGAAGGGGCGGGCATAGGCGAAGAAAACGAGCGTGAAGTGGCGGTCGGCGAAAAGGGTGAAACCACGGTGAGGCGCGAACAAGCGCGCAAGTATATCGCCCGTGCGGTACGGTCCGGCGCGAATGCCTGCTGGGCAGGCGTCGTGCCGCTACCGCGCGGGATGCTTCAGCGTGCTTCGATCAGGACTCGACCGAGCCCATCGCGCTTTGCTGGTAGTTCTGGATACCGACCTTGTCGATCAGATCGAGCTGGGTTTCGAGCCAGTCGATGTGCTCTTCGGTGTCGTCGAGAATCTTCGTGAAGATTTCGCGCGAGATGAAATCGCGCACCGATTCGCAGTAGGCAATCGCCTCCTTGCAGGTGCCTTGCGAAATCTGTTCGAGCTTCAGATCGCATTCGAGGATCTCTTTGGTTTCCTCACCGATCAGCAGCTTGTGCAGGTCCTGCAGATTCGGCAGACCGTCGAGCATGAAGATCCGTTCGATCAGCATGTCGGCATGCTTCATTTCGCCGATCGACTCGTCGTACTCGTGCTTGCCGAGCTTGTCGAGGCCCCAGTGGCCGTACATTCGGGCATGCAGGAAGTATTGATTGATCGCGGTCAGTTCGTTCTTCAACTGCGCGTTCAGATACTCGATGACCTTCTTGTCGCCTTGCATGTTATTTCCTTTTTCGGGACCTTGAATTTCCAACAACAATAAACGTCATGTCCAAAAAAGCCAAGAAATCCGATACAACTTTTGGCAGCGTTGGCGGTCTCGTGCGTGCGGCGCCTTGCGCGTGCATGACGACGAAAAGAAACAGCCGGGATCGCGGCCCCGGCTTTTCGACTGACCTGAGTAGCGTTAATCGCGACTCATCAAGCCGTGGCGACCGGAATCTTGCCGATCTTGGCTTGCCATTCCTTCGGGCCGGTCTGGTGCACGGAGGTGCCGTTCGAATCGACGGCGACCGTGACCGGCATGTCCTGCACGTCGAACTCGTAGATCGCTTCCATGCCGAGGTCTTCGAACGCGAGCACCTTCGCGCTGCGGATCGCCTTCGACACGAGGTACGCCGCACCGCCGACGGCCATCAGATACGCTGCCTTGTGCTTCTTGATCGCCTCGATCGCGACCGGGCCTCGCTCGGCCTTGCCGATCATCGAAATGAGGCCCGTTTGCGCGAGCATCGTCTCGGTGAACTTGTCCATCCGCGTCGCAGTGGTCGGGCCCGCCGGGCCGACCGCTTCGTCGCGCACCGGATCGACCGGGCCGACGTAGTAGATCACGCGGTTCGTGAAATCGACCGGCAGCTTCTCGCCCTTCGCGAGCATGTCGGCGATGCGCTTGTGCGCGGCGTCGCGGCCCGTCAACATCTTGCCCGACAGCAGCAGCGTCTGGCCCGGCTTCCAGCCCGCCACTTCTTCCGGCGTCAGCGTGTTGAGGTCGACGCGCTTGCTGGTTTCGGTGTTCGGTTCCCAGTGCACCTTCGGCCATGCGTCGAGCGACGGCGCTTCGAGCTTGGCGACGCCCGAACCGTCGAGCGTGAAGTGCGCGTGGCGCGTCGCCGCACAGTTCGGGATGATCGCGATCGGCTTGGACGCGGCGTGCGTCGGCGCGGCCATGATCTTGACGTCGAGCACCGTGGACAGACCGCCGAGGCCCTGCGCGCCGATACCGAGTGCGTTGACCTTCTCGTGCAACTCCACGCGCAGCTCTTCGATCCAGTCCTTCGGGCCGCGCGCGATCACGTCCTGAATGTCGATCGGGTCCATCAGCGATTCCTTCGCCATCACCATCGCTTTCTCAGCGGTGCCGCCGATGCCGATGCCGAGCATGCCCGGCGGGCACCAGCCCGCGCCCATCGTCGGCACGGTCTTCAGGATCCAGTCGACGATCGAATCCGACGGGTTCAGCATCGCGAACTTCGACTTGTTCTCCGAGCCGCCACCCTTGGCCGCGACCTGCACGTCGACGGTGTTACCCGGCACGATCTCGTAGTGGATCACGGCCGGCGTGTTGTCCTTGGTGTTCTTGCGCGCGCCTTCGGGCGGGCTCACGATCGATGCGCGCAGCACGTTGTCCGGATTCAGATAACCGCGGCGCACGCCTTCGTTGATCATGTCGGTGACGCTCATCGTGGCGCCGTCCCAACGCACGTCCATACCGACCTTCACGAACACCGTGACGATGCCGGTGTCCTGGCAGATCGGGCGCTTGCCTTCGGCGCACATGCGGCTGTTGGTCAGGATCTGCGCGATCGCGTCCTTCGCTGCGGGGCTCTGTTCGAGCTCGTACGCGCGGCCGAGCGCTTCGATGTAGTCGAGCGGATGGTAGTAGCTGATGTACTGCAGCGAATCAGCGATGCTCTGAATCAGGTCTTCCTGTTTGATGACGGTCATGGCTAGCTCAGTGGGGAGTGGCGCTTGTTGTCGGATCGCAGCACGGTGCGGTCAGTCTTGCGCCTTCATGGGAGTGGAAACCTTGATGCCGCCCACGGCGTGCAATGCCGCGGGCCCTTCGAAATGTTTGGGGTGCGTGTGCGTGGTGTTCTGGTCGGGGCTGATGAAGGTCTTCAGCAGATGGATCGACGAAATGCTGATCAGCGCCATCGACAGCTTCACTTTCAGCACGCCGGCGTTCACGTGATCGAGCCATTCCGGTTCGTCCGGATGACCGTCGAGGCCGAGGCGCGATACGAACGTTTCATAGCCGCCGATGATCACCATGATCAGCAGGTTCGAGATCATCACCACGTCGATCAGGCCCAGCACGACGAGCATGATGCTGGTTTCGTCGAGCTTCATCGAGTCGGTGACCAGATGCCAGACTTCCTTCAGGAATAGCACGACGTAGACCGCCTGCGCGACGATCAGCCCGAGGTACAGCGGCACCTGCAGCCAGCGGCTCATGAAAACGAGGTGGGGCAGCGCGCGCATGGGGCGGCGCGGACGGGCGGAGGCGAGTCGCGAAGCGGACATAGGCAACGGTCAGATGAAGCGCGGGTGACGGAACAGGGGCCAGGCGCCGACGGCGGTGCGGGGCGCGGCCATCCAAGGGGCGCGAGACTCGCGTCAGGCGCGCTATTGTACAGCGTCGGTCGAATCTGCTGCTTTGCGGCGGACAGTGCGCCCGCCACACCAGAATTACGATGCGACCGGCGGCACGCTGCGCGCCTTCAGGCTCGCGAGGCCGATACCGGCGACCACGCAGGCAAGCGCGATGCCATGCGCGAGCGTGGGCCGCTCGCCGACGAACTCGATGCCGTATAGTGCCGCGGCGACCGGCAGCACCGCGCTGAACACGCCGGCAAGACTGCCTGGCACGTGACGGATGCCTTTCATCCACAGCCAGAACGAGAAGATGCTGGCCGACAGCCCGTACCACAACACCAGCATCCAGACGCTCGACGGCACCGCGCGATAGTCGAAATGTGCGAGCGCGCCGGCGCCGAGCGGCAGCATCAGCAGCAGGCCGAACAGATGCGTGTACGCGCAAATTTCGATCGGCGCGAGCGTCTGCGTGAGGCGGCGGGACAGAATGATGTACAGCGATTCGCAGCACACGGCACCGAGCACCATGAAGTTGCCCGCGAGCGAGCCGGTGCCGGCCGTCGCATCCGCGCCCGCCTGGACGTGCGCGACATTGATGACGACGACGCCGACGATCGCCAGCGCGATCGACGCGAGCGCGCGGCCATCCGGCCGCTCCTTCAGGATCAGCCACGACAGCAGCGCGACGACAGCCGGAATCGTGCTCGTGATCACGCCGGCCGCGACCGCGCTGGTACGGGCGACGCCGTTGAGCATCAGCAGCGTGAAACCGAAGGTGCCGAATAGCGCCTGCAAAAACAGGTTGATCCATTCATCGCGTTTGACGCGGCGCAGTTTGGTCACGCGCAACAGCGGCCAAAGCACGGCCATCGCGATTATGAAACGCAGCAGCGCGAACAGCGGGACGGGGACGAAGGCGACGATCGATTTACCGATTCCGACATTGCTGCCGACGAGCAGCATCGAGGTAATGAGAAGCAGGGCGTAGCGATTCAAGCTGGAATCCGGACGGCTAGTTCAGTTAGCATTGTAAAAGGCCGTGCGAGACAGCGTAAGGGTGCGAAAGCGGGCGCGCTGGCGGTGCGTCGAGTTCGCATCAGCGGTATGCAATGTGCTGCGAGTGAGCGTAGAAGGCTCTGTAGAACGGGCGATCTTTTTCGCGCGCATCTCGTCTGATCAACGCGTAACTGCGTCGATGGCGGGCGCGATCTAAGGGTTTTCGCTTGCAGATCAATACGATGCGCGTAAGTGGCCGGTAAGTTGCAGCGCATATGGTTAAGCCTTGACGCGGGATAAGGTCGGGCAGGGCGCCCGCATGCACGGATGTTGCGATGCCGCACGCACGCGCGTTTGATGGTATCGCGAGGTGGGAGACAGCGCCGCTCGTGGCGGCTCGAACAGGATAAGGCCCGCGCGCCCGACGCGCGCCGGTACAGGTTTTACGTTTCATCTTCACCAAGGGGTTGTCGATGTCTGCGATTGAATCGGTTCTTCAGGAACGCCGCGTTTTTCCGCCCCTCCGCTGACACTGCGAAGGGTGCCACGATCTCCGGCATGGACGCGTACCGGGCGCTCGCCGCCGAAGCGGAGCGCGACTACGAAGGCTTCTGGGGGCGTCTCGCGAAGGAGACGCTGAGTTGGCACAAGCCGTTTACGAAGGTGCTCGACGAATCGAAGGCGCCGTTCTACACGTGGTTCGAAGACGGCCAGCTGAACGCGTCGTATAACAGCATCGACCGTCACGTCGATGCCGGCAACGGTGAGCGCGTCGCGATCGTGTTCGAAGCCGACGACGGTACCGTCACCAACGTCACCTATCAGGACCTGTTGCAACGCGTATCGCGCTTCGCGAATGCGCTGAAAAAACGCGGCGTGAAGAAAGGCGACCCGGTCGTCATCTATATGCCGATGTCGATCGAGGGCATCGTCGCGATGCAGGCGTGCGCGCGGATCGGCGCGACGCACTCGGTCGTGTTCGGCGGTTTCTCGTCGAAGTCGCTCAACGAGCGGCTCGTCGACGTCGGCGCGGTCGCGCTGATCACGTCGGACGAACAGATGCGCGGCGGCAAGGCTTTGCCGCTGAAGAACATCGCCGACGAAGCGCTCGCGCTCGGCGGCTGCGAGAAGGTCAGGAGCGTGATCGTGTACCAGCGCACCGGCGGCAAGGTCGCGTGGGACGCAGGGCGCGACCTGTGGATGCACGAACTCACACAGGGCGAGTCGGACCAGTGCGTGCCCGAATGGGTCGACGCCGAGCATCCGCTCTTCATTCTCTATACGTCGGGCTCGACCGGCAAGCCGAAGGGCGTGCAGCACAGCACCGGCGGCTATCTGCTGTGGGCCGCGCAAACGCTGAAGTGGACCTTCGACTGGCGCCCCTCCGACGTGTTCTGGTGTACCGCCGACATCGGCTGGATCACCGGCCATAGCTACATTACGTACGGGCCGCTCACGCTTGGCGGCACCCAGATCGTGTTCGAGGGCGTGCCGACCTATCCGGACGCCGGGCGCTTCTGGCAGATGATCGCGAAGCACAGGGTCACGCTGTTCTATACGGCTCCCACTGCGATCCGCTCGCTGATCAAGGCCTCCGAGGCCGACGCTAAAGTGCATCCGAAGAGCTACGACCTGTCGACGTTGCGCATCATCGGCACGGTCGGCGAACCGATCAATCCGGAAGCGTGGGTGTGGTACTACGAGAACGTCGGCGGCGGCCGCTGTCCGATCGTCGATACCTGGTGGCAGACCGAGACCGGCGGCCACATGATCGCGCCGATGCCGGGCGCGACGCCGCTCGTGCCGGGTTCGTGCACGTTGCCGCTGCCGGGCATCATGGCGGCGGTCGTCGACGAAACCGGGCAGGACGTACCGAACGGGCAGGGCGGCATTCTGGTGGTCAAGCGTCCGTGGCCGGCGATGCTGCGCAACGTGTGGGGCGATCCGGACCGCTACAAGAAGAGCTACTTCCCCGACGAGCTCGGCGGCAGGCTCTACCTCGCCGGCGACGGCGCGGTGCGCGACAAGGAGACCGGCTACTTCACGATCATGGGCCGCATCGACGACGTGCTGAACGTGTCGGGCCATCGTCTCGGCACCATGGAGATCGAGTCGGCACTGGTGGCCAATCCGCTCGTCGCGGAAGCCGCCGTGGTGGGCCGCCCCGATGCGACGACCGGCGAGGCGGTGTGCGCGTTCGTGGTGCTGAAGCGTGCGCGTCCGCAAGGCGAAGAGGCCGTGAAGCTCGCGAACGACCTGCGCAACTGGGTCGGCAAGGAGATCGGTCCGATCGCGAAGCCGAAGGACATCCGCTTCGGCGAGAACCTGCCGAAGACGCGTTCGGGCAAGATCATGCGTCGTCTGTTGCGTTCGCTCGCGAAGGGCGAGGAAATCACCCAGGACGTGTCGACGCTGGAAAACCCGGCGATTCTCGATCAGCTCGGCGAGTCGATTTAAAGCGTTGTAAGCGGGTCTGCGCGGACGGCGGCGGCGTGTCGATCGACACGCTTGCGGGCACGCCGCGCAGACCCGTTATTCGAGTGGACGGCTTGCGTCACGGCGTTGCGCGGACAATCCCGATTGCCTCGCCGATGCCTTTTTGATACATAGGCGCATGGCCGCGCCGCACCTATCCTCCCACGCCAGGTTGAACCCCCCGCCCGAACCGCCACCGGTCTCGGCGGCGATGGCGCTCGCGCATCGCAAGTACTGGCGTTTCAACCTCGCGCTGATCGCGGTGCTGATGACGCTTGGCTTCTTCGTCTCCTTCGTCGTGCCATTGCTGGCGCCCGCGCTCGCGCAGGTGCACGCAGGCGGCTTCAGGCTGCCGTTCTACTTTGGCGCACAAGGCGCGATTCTGATCTACCTCGCGTTGATCGTCGTCTATATCGTGCTGATGCAGCGCGCCGATCGTCAGTTGCAGCACGCGTTCGAAGCGGATTCGCAGCGCGATGCGGCAAGCGGTCCCGCCGCGGATTCCACCAGCGGCGCGAACGATGACGTCACGATCGGCACGGCCGCGCCGGCCGCGCGCGGGCGCTGAGCCGATGAAGCTCACGCATCGGCTGATCCGCTCGTACGCGCTCTATACGCTCGGCTTTCTGCTGTTCGTCTACGTGATGTGGCGCATCGAGCGCAGCACCGGTCCCGGGGTGTGGATCGGCTATGTGTTCCTGTTCGTGCCGATCGCGGTGTATGCGGTGATCGGCGTGCTGTCGCGCACGTCCGACCTGGTCGAATACTACGTGGCGGGGCGGCGCGTGCCGTCGGCGTTCAACGGTATGGCGACCGCGGCCGACTGGTTGTCGGCCGCGTCGTTCATCGGTCTGGCCGGCTCGATCTACGCGACCGGCTACGACGGCCTCGCGTACCTGATGGGCTGGACCGGCGGCTATTGCCTCGTCGCGTTCCTGCTCGCGCCGTATGTGCGCAAGCTCGCGCGCTACACGATTCCCGATTTTCTCGGCACGCGCTATTCGAGCAACGCGGTGCGCGGCCTCGCGGCGCTCGCCGCGATCCTGTGCTCGTTCGTTTATCTGGTCGCGCAGATCCAGGGCGTCGGGCTGATCGCGACGCGCTTTATCGGCGTCGATTTCGCGGTCGGCATTTTCTGCGGGCTCGCGGGCATTCTGGTGTGCTCGTTTCTGGGCGGCATGCGTGCCGTTACGTGGACCCAGGTCGCGCAGTACATCATCCTGATCCTCGCGATGCTGATACCGGTATCTATGATCGCGCACAAAGACGGCCTCGGCTGGGTGCCGCAATTCAGCTATGGACGCCTGATGGAGCGCATGGAAGGGCTCGAGAAACAGGTGCGCGACGCGCCGCTCGAGGAGCGCGTGCGCGACGACTATCGACGCCGCGCCGCGTTGATGCAACTGCGGCTCGATACGCTGCCGCAATCGTTCATCGACGAAAAGCAGCGGCTCACGCAGGAGGTCGGCGATCTGCGCCGCCATAACGGTCCGTTGCGCGAGATCAAGGAGCTCGAGCGCGCGCTCGAACAGTTTCCGCGCGATGCCGCCGCCGCGCAGATCGTCTGGAGTCAGAAGCGCGACGACATGCTGATGCGGGCGACCGCGCCGGTGCCGATGCAGGAACCGTTTCCTGCTGTCGGTGAGGAAGACCGGAGCACGCACGCGCGCAACTTTCTATCGCTGCTGCTGTGTCTGTCGCTTGGCACGGCGAGCCTGCCGCATATCCTGACGCGCTATAACACGACGACTTCGGTGGCGTCGGCGCGCCGCTCGGTCGGCTGGACGCTCTTTTTCGTCGCGCTGTTCTATCTGACCGTGCCGGTGCTGGCGGTGCTGATCAAGTACGAGATCCTGTCGAATCTGGTCGGCCATCATTTCGCCGATCTGCCGCAGTGGCTGATGCAATGGCGCAAGGTCGAACCGAGCCTGATCAGCCTCGCCGATACGAACGGCGACGGTATCGTGCGCTGGAGCGAGATCCAGATGCAGCCTGATATGGTCGTGCTCGCGGCGCCTGAGATCGCGGGGCTGCCGTATGTGATGTCGGGCTTGATCGCGGCGGGGGCGCTCGCGGCGGCGCTATCGACCGCGGATGGTCTGCTGCTGACGATCGCGAACGCGCTATCGCACGACGTGTACTACCACATGGTCGATCCGAACGCGTCGAGCCAGCGGCGCGTGACGATCTCGAAGATTCTGCTGCTGGGTGTCGCATTGTTCGCGTCGTACGTGGCGTCGCTGAATACGGGGAATATTCTGTTTCTGGTCGGGGCGGCGTTTTCGCTGGCGGCGTCGAGTCTGTTTCCGGCGCTCGTGCTCGGCGTGTTCTGGAAACGCACGACGCGGCTCGGCGCGGTGGCAGGGATGGTCGCGGGGCTCGTCGTGTGCATCTACTACATCGTGTCGACGTATCCGTTCTTCACGCAGATGACGGGATTCACAGGTGCGCGCTGGTTTGGCATCGAGCCGATCAGTTCGGGCGTGTTCGGTGTGCCGGCGGGTTTTCTCGTGGCGATCGGGGTGAGTTTGATCGATCGAAAGGCGGACGCTTATACGATCGCGCTAGTCGACTATATCCGGCATCCGTAGGCGGTTTGCGCGGGGCTTTGGCCAGGGTGTGGCGCAGGGCGCGAAGTTTGCTATAATTCGGCTCCCCGCCGGAGAGATGGATGAGCGGTTTAAGTCGCACGCCTGGAAAGCGTGTATAGGTTAATAACCTATCCGGGGTTCGAATCCCCGTCTCTCCGCCAGGATATCAATGAATACGGGCCTCTTGGCCCGTTTTTCGTTTCTACCCACCAAACAACCCACCATACGCCAAACTGTGGTTGCGGGTCGTGGCCCGTCGGTACAGGGGTCGGCGCACGCCACGTTGCCACCATGGGTTGAAACCATCCCGTTTGCATTGAGCATTGGCGGCGACACGCGCGCGCGTGATACCTGTTGCCGTTGCCGACTTCGCGGAACGCCGCCTGGGTCCCGGCCGGCAATGCCAACTCCCGGCGGCCATGCAACCGGTCAGGTTCGGAGGCAATCGTCTGCCTGAATCGCCATTCGGCTGCGGAGTCTGGAACCGCTCATCTGATGAAGCCGCGCTTCCTTCTCTCTCCTTCGATCTGAACCGGCCCGGGATTTCCGGAGGCTCCACTTCTTGAGAAAATGGAGCTATGGAAAACACCAAGAAGAAGTCCCCAAGGTACTCGCCGGAAGTTCGTGAGCGGGCTGTGCGAATGGTGCTGGAACACCAGGGCGACCGCGAATCGCAATGGAAAGTGATCGCGTCGATCGCAGCGAAATTTGGCTGCTCGGGTGAAACGCTGCGTAGCTGGGTGCGCAAGGAAGAGCGGGATCGGGGTTTGCGCCCGGGCACAAGCACGCAGGAGCAGGATCGGCTCAAGGAACTGGAGCGGGAGAACCGTGAGCTGCGCCAGGTTAATGAAATCCTGCGCAAGGCGTCAGCATATTTCGCACAGGCGGAGCTCGACCGCCGACCGAAGTGATGATCACGTTCATCGATGATCACCGGCACGTCTACGGGGTCGAGCCGATCTGCAGGGTGCTGCCAATTGCCCCGTCGACGTACTACACGCATGTGGCCCGCCGCGTCAATCCAGGCCTGGTGCCGCCGCGGGCCCAGCGCGACAGGATGCTCAAGGATGAGATCCGGCGCGTGTGGGAAGAAAATTTCCAGGTGTATGGCGCAGACAAGGTCTGGACGCAATTGAAGCGGGAAGGCATTGTCGCGGCGCGCTGCACGGTCGAGCGGCTGATGAAGCAGATGGGCCTGCGCGGTGTGGTGCGGGGCAAGACGGTACGCACGACAGTGAGCGATGGCTCGACGCCGTGCCCGAAGGATCTCGTGAACCGGCAATTCACGGCCGAACGGCCCAATGCGCTGTGGGTGTCAGATTTTACCTATGTATCGAGCTGGCAGGGCTTCGTCTATGTCGCGTTCATCATTGACGTGTTCGCCCGACGCATTGTCGGCTGGCGTGTGTCGAGCTCGGCGCGCACGGACTTCGTTCTGGACGCACTGGAGCAGGCCTTGTACGAGCGACAGCCGGCGCAGCAGGACGGGTTGATACATCACAGCGACCGCGGCGTGCAATACGTATCGATCCGCTATACGGATCGGCTGGTCGAGGCTGGCATTGAGCCGTCAGTGGGCAGCGTGGGCGACTCCTACGATAACGCACTGGCGGAAACGATCAACGGCTTGTACAAGGCAGAGGTGATCCATCGCCTCGGACCATGGCGCAATCCGCAGGCCGTTGAAATTGCGACGCTCGAATGGGTCGACTGGTTCAACAATCGTCGGCTCTTCGGCCCCATCGGCAACATTCCACCTGCTGAGGCAGAAGCCGCTTATTATTCAAAACTCGCTGGGTCCGCCATCGCGGCGTGACTCAAGCAAAACAGCCTCCGGGAAACCCCTCAGGATTACCCACAAGTAATGTGATGGTGCTATTCGTTTTGCCTGAATATTCGGTACATCATCGTGATTTCGTGCAGGACAAGAAATCCACGCCAGATGACGGTAGGACCAGGTGGACGATCATGCTTTCGAGCGAGATATCCGCCGAGTCTGGCGATCCACAAGATGACCTGCGCGAGTGACGGCGGTTTATCAGGTATTTCGGTACTGCCATGCGTACGACAGTAGAGGGCTCGCCACTCGATTGGCTGCAGCAATACTTCGCATGGCAGGTTGCCATCAAGCCTGGCAAGCAACATGGAGTACAGGATCCTCCAGCTTACGACGGCGAACAATGCGGTGGCGCGGACGAATCGATCGAGATTGCCAAATTGGCGGGCTTCAATGCGACAGCCACTTTTAAGCACACGATGCCACGATTCAATCGTCCATCGGCGCGCATACCATGCAAGACGCTCGAGGGCCTCTGCGTGTGTTTGCGTAGGCACCGAAGTCAGTAGAAGCCATTCCAATGGCTCTGCTCCTTCGTCCAAGTTCGTTTCCTGTGCATGAATTGCAAACACTTCAATTTCGGGAAGCTTCTCGCGACGACGATTTTGCGGCGGACGAAGGCGTACGGGCATGCAGCGCACAACCAGCCGTGCGGTGCGTGCCTGGCGGTTTTCGCGTGCAGGCACCTGCAGTTGCGCCTCTCCAAGCACTGGCGAGGCCAGCACGGTTTCCCACAAATATCGATCGGGGTGAGCAACGCGTCGGTTCCACGACGCGCGCACCAACCAGTCGACACCGGCAGGCCGCTGCGCCAGGAACACGTCATAGACATCGCCTTCACGGTCGCTCACGCCGATGACATGCGTGCACGGACAGTGCGTCTTGAGTACGCCCAGTTGCTCGATGCCTTCGAGCCATTTCGCGCTCTCTTTCTGTTGTACGGTTCGTTGCCCACGCAGATGTTTCTTGCCCAACTCCTCGTGCCTGCGTATCCAGGTCTTCATCCCGATCACCCCGAGTGGCAGCCCCTCTGGCGTGAGCGCAAGCAGACTGTGTATCAGGAAACCACGCACATGTGGATCGGAGCCATATCCCAGACCTTCGGTTGCCCGCAGATGAGACAAATTGAACTCGGTGGTGTCCTGAACAGCAAGGACGACTGGCACCTGTTGCATACGACACAGCGTTTGACCGATGTGCCCACCCAGCACGCCATCGACATCCACGTGCGGGTTGTCGAAAAAACGATATGCCGCCTTCAGCTCCGAACCATTGAACGACTGCGGAAAAGAGCAATGTGGGCCCAACGAAAGCTTGCGTGCCAGCGTCACGAGCCGTCTGGTCAGGCGAGCGTCGCCGAGCTCGGCGGCGCCAAACTCTTCATTTGCCCAATCATCAAGGTCAGATGTGTCCGACAATGCCCGACATCACAGATCACGAACCGGATCAAAGTTAACATCGGTCGTCACCGTTTACAAGCCATCGCCCTTCAATCGCACAGTCGCGAGCGACTTATGGGTAATCCTGAGGGGAAACCCGGGGCGGTTCAATCCGCTTCATTTCGCCCATCCAGTACGCTTGTTGCACGGCGTCGTCAGCTCTCATCGCGAGTAGCGCCTGGAGTCGCGCTTCTTTCTCGGCTCGCACAAGATCTGCCTTCGCGCGAAGCATTTCAAGATCGCCATAGTCCACGGGTTTATAGACTCCACCCAGTCCGGAGTGAGCATAGATCGCGTATATCTCGTGGGCGATGATGGCTGCCTGGTCGGGATCCATACCTTCGCCCTCCAGCGCAAGTACGAACTTGTGCGTGTCCATGCAACCTCCTTATCGTGTTAGGGCCTGCCACTGGTGCGTGGCCGGATGACCGCGTTGCATCGCCGGCGCGACCGTGTAAAGCAGCACGAGAAACAACAGGCCAATCAAAGCGGCGGATTCAACCGGTCGATGCAACGATTGGGTTAAATCGCTCAGCCGGCGTGTCGAAGTTTAGTGTTTTTCGGGGACGTTCGTTGAGCCGCCTGGCTACGGCATTCAGTCTGTCCTGCGAGTAGACGGAGAGATCAGTACCCTTAGGGAAGTATTGCCTCAGAAGCCCATTCGTGTTTTCGTTTGAGCCGCGTTGCCAGGGAAGAGGTGGCTTCGCTCGTTCGGACAGTTTTCCGAGATTTTTAAGTGGAGCGTCCGGGGCAATCATGCTGCCGATTTGATCGCTGGCAGCGTCGCGAAGTATGCCTCATCCGGCGTGCGATCCGCCAGGCTCGAATGGGGCCGTTTCCGGTTGTACAAGTGCGTTTCATACTGCCCAACCTCGCTATGTTGTTGATAAATCTAGAGAGCCCTGTTGTGTCGTTGGTATTGTGGGGTGTCCACGCCGTGCGCGAGCCCGTCCGACGAGTTCCGTAACTGCGTCCCCGGTCAGCGAATTGCGATTGAAGATCCATGGCCCGTCGGGTAACGGATGTTCGGCTGGGATCTTGTTGCGCTCAACTGCGAGCCTGAGCGTTCCGGGGCTCACACCGATGAACGCCGATGCCTCGGTCAACGTCATCCATCCTTCAGCAGCACGTCGTTCGCTCGAATAGACCGGGATCTGATGGTGGCTGCGCAACGCGGTGACTCGCTCCTGGGTCCAGAAGTTACCCCGGCCGGTTCGCAGGTCATTGCGATTGAGTACGCCGGCGATCACCAGATCCGGACAGATACGGACAAGCTGGCGCACGGCATCAATTGCTTCACGTGACGTATGCGTAGTGTTCTCTCCGCGGCGCCGCCGCGGCACGCGAATCTCGGTATGTACTCCGCCCTTCCAGTGAATGACGAGCACGATTTCGCTCGTTGCGTCGTCAACGTCAACGACGACTTCGTGGATCAGGGTGCGCACTATGCGCTTCTTCAGGCGGGCGTCGGCCTGCGGCCAGATCGATTCCAATGCAGTGGCAAGATCGGCAAACTCCTCTGGCTGGGTAGGCGGTATCTGGCCGGATGTGCGCGACTGTTGCTCGATACGCGATTCCAGTTCCTCTACGCGTAGTAGCGCATGATTCCAGCGCCGCTCCAGTTCGTCGGCGACGAGCCGGTTCTCGGGGTCAGCAGCATCGTACTGTTTCTGCGCGCGTTGCGCGGCGTAGCGTGCAGCCTGAAGATCCCGCTGCAACGCGGCCAGCACTTCGTCCTGCTTCAGGGTCTCTTCTTCGCGCGCCACGATTGCTGCCTCAATTGCCGCCGGTTGAACGACCTGCAAGACCGCCTCGGCGATGGCCGCGTCCGCGCGTGTGCCACCGAACGCAATACAACGCGGTTGCCCCTTGTCCATCCAGCCGCGATGACAGCTATAGCGCAAGGCGTCGTGCCTGTTACCCGTGTAGTGTAGCGTCAGCTTGCTCGCGCAGCGCCTGCAGCGCAATAGTCCCGCCAGCAGGGCCTCACCGTTCTTCGGGGCGCCAGCGTGTCCGGCCAGACGCAGGTTGCCGCTAATGGCACACTGGATCCGTTCGAATTCGTCCCAGTCAACGTACCCTTCGTGGGCATTCGGAATGAGCGCAAGCCACTGATCCCGTGGTTTGCGGCGATCACGTTTGCGTGGTTCCCCAGCCTCGTAATGGATCGCGCATTCGGTTTTGCCATAGGCATACGTGCCACCGTAGATCGGGTTGGTCAGGATCCGGTACACCGTGCCGTAGCTCGGCCGTTTCCATTGGATTTCGCCGCGCGGCATGCATGCCGGCAACTGCAGGCCGTGCTCCAGGAACCATAACAACGTCTGACGCACCGAACCAATCGCGCCGAACTGGCGGAATACTGAGCGGATGGCGTCCTGCACGCGCAAATCCGGATCCTTCTCCAGGCGCTGGTCTTCGGTCTTGCAGTAACCCACCGGCGCCGCGACAATGAGTTCGCCGCGTTTGGCCTTCTCCCGACGAGCTTCGAGCGAACGCTGACGCAACAGATCCAGCTCGTATTCGTTCAGGCTGCCCTTCAAGCCGAGCAGCAAACGATCGTTGCTCTGCCGCGGTGAGTAGACGGTCTCCTGATCGACGAGCACCGTGTCGACGACGCGGCACACCTCAACCAGTTGCTGCCACTCGCGACTGTTGCGCGCGAATCGTGAAACCTCGCGAGCGGCAACTGCGCCGACGTGCCCAAGACAGACCTCTGCGACCATCCGTTCGAAGCCCGTGCGCGTTTGCGTTCCGGCCGCAGAGCGTCCCAGATCCTCGTCGATCACCTCGATCTCGTTCCAGCCCAACTGATGCAGACGATCCTGCATCGCATACTGCAGCTTCTGGCTCTCCAGATTGTGGCTGACCTGGTAGGCCGACGACTGGCGCACGTACAGCATGGCCTTGCGCGCCAGATGCTGCGCCCGAATCTTGTCACTCATCGCGCACCTCCGGCTCGTGTACGGCGGCGAGCAGCCCGCGACGGTGTTGCCGCAGCAGCTGCGCCAGCAAACGCACCGTCTGCTGCCGGACCTCTTGCGGCAGGTGCTCCCATTGTGGTGTCTTCGGAAAGAGACGGAACAGGTCGAGTTGACCGCCCGGTTGGGGGTTTGTCTGGCGTCGCATCAGCACCTCCTGTACGGAGCAAAGGATGGTGCTCGGCTTGTACCATACCGCGCGGCGTGGCAGCAGGCGCCTGCGCCAACAGGTACTTCAGTTCCCTCAATGCTTCACAGCTGACGGCGGGAGACGTTGCCGAGGTAATGCGACAGCAGGCAACGGGATCGAACATCCATTGCGGCACCTCCAGCAAGCCCGCCGTGTCGAACGGCTCTCGCCCACAGCGCAGCACTGACTCGGCGTTCTTCCTCTCTATCGTGGTGAAAATCCATACCGTGTGCCCGTACCACGGGTGCCAGCGGTAGAGAACCTCCTTTGATTCGCCGATATGGGCGTTGTGTTGACGGCTTGTATAGCTCGATGTAGTCGCCAATGGAGCGCCGGGCGTGGCTGACCGACTCGTAGGCCCTCAGGTACACTTCTTCGTACTTGGTGCTGCGCCAGACGCGCTCGACGAACACGTTGTCGCGCCAGGCGCCTTTGCCGTCCATCGACAGCCGCACGCCGCGCTCAGGTACGGCATCGGTGAACGCGGCCGCCGTGAACTGGCTAGCCTGATCGGTGTTCACGATGTCTGGCAGCCCGTAGCGGGCGAATGCTTCTTCCAGCGCCTCCACGGCATGTATTGCCTCCGGCGTCATGGCCACCCGGTGTGCAAGAACCTTGCGACTCGCCCAATCTACTACCGCCGTCAGATAGACGAAGCCACGCGCCATGGGAATGTACGTTGTGTCGGGTGCGAAGACCTGATTGGCGCGCTCGATCTTCATGCCGCGCAACAGGTACGGCCAGATCTTGTGCTGCGCGTTGCGTCGGCTCGTGTTGGGCTTGCAGTAAAGCGCTTTCACACCCATACGCTTCATGAGCGTGCGCACGCGACGGCGACCCACCCCATGGTCTTCCCGGCGCAACAGCCGGACCAGCATTCGCGCTCCGGCGAACGCAAACTCCAGGTGCAGCCCGTCGATCCGGCGCATCAAGTTCTGGTCAGCCTCGCTGACCTGCCGCGGCCGATAGTACGCACTCGATCTGGCAATGCCGACGAGCTTTGCCTGTTGCGACACCGGTAACTGATGGCCACGGTCAACCATCGCTTTGCGCCCAGCAATCCCGCCTTGTTGAGCGCGCCGCTTGAAAAATCATTTTCCAGAGAAAGCTGGCCGATCCTGGCGTGTAGGGTCTTCACGTCTACCGGCGGCTCGTTCGATACCACGCCCGCCGTTCCAGACACGTCGGCCGCACGCTCCTGCAGCTGCCGTTTCCATTCCGTGATCTGGTTCGGGTGCACATCGAACTGCTGCGCCAGTTCGGCCAGCGTGCGCTCGCCTTTGACTGCCGGCAGCGCCACTTTCGCCTTGAACGCCGCTGAGTGCTTGCGTCGGGTTCTCTTCGTCATGTCCTCGGTTCCTTTGCCTGCATTTTCGCTGGCTCAAGCCCCGGGCGTTCCACCTATCCCGCTGTCCGAATTCGCCCGGCCACCTCTGATCACGTCCGCACATCGCCGCCATCCTCAGTAAATGCGCAACGTCTTTGCGACGCTGGGCACGCCCTTGTTATTGAGAGCAAACAGCATGTAATAGCCGGGGACGACGATGCCCGGATCGGACGGGATATTGATCAGGTATTCGCCCGCCGTACCGGTGGTGAACTTCACCGGGACCCGGCGCTGCTCGTTGTCCAGCGAGTGCGTTGCCGATGCCATGCGGAGGAGCGAGAAGTTGGTCACGGGCCCATTGGTGGTGACGGCGATGGAAGTACCGAGGCTGACCTCCGACGGTGCGGAGACGATGACGGGTCGCGTTGCCGCCGAGCCGTCCGGATTCAGCAGATAGGGCGGCGTCAGGATCTCGACACTCGGATGGTTGGCCGAGCAGGTGCCGCAGAGGCCGCCACCGCCGCTCAGCACACGTCCGTCGGGCAGCAGCAGGGCCACGCTGTGGTAAGTTCGCGGCGTGGCCATCGGCGCCAGCAGCTGAAATGTCTCTGTGGCCGGATCCCAAAGCTCAGCGGTGAGCACGGCTTCGTCATCGGAGAACGGCCTCGGGTAGGTCTGGCCGCCGATCACCACAACTTGGCCGTTCGGCAGCACCACACTGTTATGGAAAGCCCGTGCATAGGCCATCGCGGCGACCTGGCGCACCTTGGCCGTGCCACCGTTGATATCAATGAGATTGGCGTTCGCACTTGCCCAAGTGCTATCGTAACTCGGCGCGCCGCCTATGGTGAGGATCTTGCCGATATCGTACATGACTGCGTTGCCGTTCATTGCATCGGCGTCCCCGCCGCGCTCGCCGGCCCAGGTAATACTGCCGCTGCCGGCCGTGTCGATCCAGTGCATGCTTTTGCTTGGACCTGCGTGAAATACACGGCCATTGGACACGGCAAACATCCAGGCATGGTTATCCGCGCGGTAAATGCCGGCACCATCAGCGGTGAGGATTTCGGTGGCAAACACTGCAGAGTTGAGTTGCCAGCCAGTACCTGGGAGCCAGGTTTCGCCATTCTTGTTACCCTTGTTGACGTCCCACGACCCGCCCAGGGTAAATACGCCGCCATTGGTCAGCGTGACGCTGCCATTGTATCCGCGGCCAATGTTCATCAGCGGGCCGGCGGACCACGAGAGCGTGGCGGGATCGAAGATACTAGTCTTGGTATCGCTGGAACCACCATTGACGAAAATCCGGCCGTCGGGAAGATTCGCAATGCCAGGACAGAACATGTCGTGGCCGGTGTTGCTTACAAGCATTTCAGAGGAATTTCCCGTGGCAGGGTCAAAAATAACGGTATAGGTCTGGCCACCGTCGCCGCCGAAATTGAGGGGGTCCCAGGAGGACCACGTCAGTACCTTGCCGTTGGGCAAGTTGGCTGCCGCGACCGGCACGATCGGAAGTGCTTGCGGCGCCGTCCAGCTTGACGGCAAGGTGACGGCCTGCGGAGGCGGGGTGTGCAGGCCATCGATTTCCCAGGTCTGGCTCGCGCTGCCGTCGCATGGCATCTGCACGACTTGCTGGCCTGCCTGCGGATTCCCCCCCCCCTGAGCGACGAGACACTTGCTGCTGTGCGCCGCCACGATCGCATAGCCCGTACCTTGCTGGCGCAGCGTGAACTGCTGGTTCGGTTGCCCGTTGCAGGCCCACTGAATCGCCGGGGCGCCCGCGTCAAAGCTAATTCCCGTGATGTCCAGGCATTTGCCGCTGTGCTGAGCAATGAGCTGATACGCGGTGCCGACCGGTTGGAGCTGCCAACTTTGGTTGGCTTGGCCATTGCACGTCCAGACAATCACTGCCGCTCCGTCTGACTGCGAAATTCCTGTGACATCGGTACACAGCGTCGTTCCGCTGGGGCGCAGCGTGCTGACTGCGGCGTTGGACTGTGCCGCCGCCGGCCCGGACAGCATCATGGTTATGGCCATGCAAGCGGCGCCAATCCATCCAAGCAGGCGTGTCATCTTACATCCAGCGTATCGTTGGCAAGTATGAGTCATGGCAGTGGTGGGTTGTTGTTTGGTGCTGTCTTGCTCGGGGACCAAGCAGTCAAGCTTGGGCTAGGTGTTCCAGAACGTACGGGACTTCATCGGCCAGCGGCAAGGAGGTGCTCCGCCAGCGTAGTTGTGCAGCCTTGCCGAAGAAATAGACTTACGTGGAATGGCTATCCAGGCCTGGGGACAGCGCTCGGCCGGCGAGGGCCGCCCCTGATCTCCTCTACGTCGCCAATGCGCGGTCTCACGGCGTGCCGGGCCGGGCCGGCGTCAAATCGCTTGAGCCACGCGCGCAGTGCGCCCGGTGAATCGGCGAGCGGATCAATGCTGAGTGATATCAATCGAAGTGGATATTGCGAGCCTAGTCGCGGTATTCCTTGCTGCACGGCAGAAAATAGCGCGCCCTGCAGCGGACAAACCGAACTGCACCCAGTGAACATTGTCTGCACTGCTGAAACGCTGCCACACAGGACGTCCCGCAGGAGCCGCCTTTGGCCGCCCTCGTCGACGACCCAAGTGTCTGGAATGCGCAGCGGTGGATTCACCGCGCCGATGCCGCCGTGTGCGTATATGTCGCGAGACGCGACAGCGACGATGCTTGCGGAAATACCCTGAAGCCATGCACGCCGGGTCCATCTCATTTCCATATACCACCGAAATGCGTAGTAAAGTCAATCATAGAGACCGGCGAGCATAGGGAATCGCAGAGTCTCACGATAAGTGCCCGCCGTTATGACAATGTGGTCGCCCGACTTCAGCGCCGCGATGGCGGTGGAGATCGTTCAATACACAACGGTCTGCAGCATGAATCCGCACGACTATCCTCGCGGCCCGCTCGTTGAGCGGTATGTTGTCAGGCAACGTGCCCTCCAACACGTCATTAAAACGCCCGCGCCGGTAATTTAGTTGCATTTGAGAGGACTTCGGACGCAAATGAACGCGGCAAGATCCAGAGAAATCCGTATTTCTCGATCAAACCGCTCGTACGAAGTAGTCTCAATTAAACTTTTCGCCGCAAACCACTTGCCATTGTCATAGCCAATAGGCTGCGACCTATAATTCCATTCGTAGTACGAATGTTCTGGCAGACTCCACCTATACTGCTGTCGATTTGAGTGTTCAATGCATCCACTGTATGCGCCCCACCACCTATTCACACATAGGGTGAGGCATTGATGACAGAGCAACCTGTTTTTCCGTGCGGTCAAAATGATTTAGCAGCGAGTTCGCGCTATGCGTTGACGCGTCACCGGTTTACGATAGCGAGTATGGTGGATCGATATGGCAAGCCTCTGTGCGGTAAACCACTTAAACACTTAATCGGTGAAGTCGCTCATTGCAGACTTCGCGGTGTCTTCGCAAAACAGCGTGGTGTAGTTGGCCGCGAGTCTGCGATTAATGAATGCCTTGAACCGAAGGTTCGGAGTGCTGACTTTCACACTATCGGACTGGCCTTATACGAAACGCTGCTGATATGCGGCTGCTGTGGTCGGGCGCTCACCGTTCGCTACCAAGGTAACGGCGGCCTTTATCCGTTGTGCTTGTGTAGTGCTCGCCGCCGCGAGGGTTTGGCGACCACCGATTGCCTGAGCATGAGCAGCGACCTGCTTAACAACGCAATCGGCGAGGCTGGATTCACCGCGCTGCGGCCAGCCGAGTTGAAACTTGCGGTGACCGCGCTGAACGAACTTGAGCAACGCGATCACGGCATCATGCGTCAGTGGCATATGCTCGTCGAACGCGCCGAATATGAGGTCGCGCTGGCAGAGCGTCGCTACGGGAACGACGGAGTTCTACTCGCATCATTTTCGATAACGCGGCAGATTGTCGTTTCTCAAAGATCCCAGTGACAATGGTTAAAGCGAGGCCGCCGAAACCCCTGCACGAAAAACGAAAGCGCGCTAAATAACGAGCTCGTCCCTTGATGCGGTAGCTGCGCCCGTCGAACTCGGGCAGGTAGCAATGATGCATGAGCCGGTCGAGGACTGTCTGATGCCGGCTGGCCGTCTCGTCTCGGCGTGCACTCACTTTTCCGTCGGTCACAGCGATATAGCAAAGGAACGCGGTGCCTTGCCATTCAGATGGACAGGCATTGGATCAGACGCTCGAACCGCCCGAAATGCTGCGTCATCCACTGTCGGATCCCCGCTGGATTCAGCGAGATCGGCAGCGATAAGTCCGCCAGACGGCTCACAATGGACGCGGACTTTCGCAATATTTTGGCTATGGTGCCAGAACTTTAGTGCGGAGCCCTTCCCTGGCGGCATAGGGCCGTGACGGCGATCCGAGCGAACCGGCCATTCGAGTGACGGTTTCGTCGGATGAGCGAACGTCGGCAAGTGGCCGAGATGATGGCATGGAGGCGCCACTTTCCCGTGGCCCCTGAACTGGTGCCAAACTGAAGTCTGGCGCTGCATTTCAGTGAGGAGCCTTCATCATGGACATCGCGACTATCGGGCTAGATCTGGCCAAAAACGTCTTCCAGTTACACCACTGAACCACTCCGGCAGGACGGTCCTCCGCAGGCGTCTGCGCCGCGCGGAAGTGCTGTCTTTTTTCGCACGGCTGCCGGTTTGCCTGGTTGGCATGGAGGCCTGCTGGGGCGCGCACTACTGGGCGCGCGAAATCCAGAAGCTCGGCCACACGGTACGCCTGATGGCACCGCAATACGTAAAGGCCTACGTCAAGACCAATAAGAATGACGCCGCTGACGCCGAGGCGATTGCCGAAGCCGTGACACGCCCCTCGATGCGATTTGTGCCCGTCAAAACCCAAGATCAGCAGGCAATGCTTGCGCTGCACCGTGTACGGCAAGGCCTGATCAAGGCGCGTACCGCACAGGCCAACCAGATCAGAAGCTTCCTCGCTGAGTGTGGAGTCGTGATACCGGCGGGCTTGGGGCGATTGCGCAGAGCATTGCCAATGGTGCTGTCCGAGGAAGAACGCGTGGATGGTCTGATGCGCCAGTTGTTGGTTGATCTTGCCGCAAGATTGCGCAGTCTGGACGACGAGGTCGCACGACTTGACAGACACATTGCCGAATTCAATCGCCGCAACCAGGACTGCCGGCGCCTCGAGACGATTCCCGGCGTTGGCCCGATCACCGCAAGCGCCCTGGTGGCAGCAGTCGGCAACGCAACTGCATTCTGTAACGGTCGCGAGCTGGCGGCGTGGCTCCGAATTTCGCAACATGCGATTTATGCTAGAGGTAAAGGATCATACGGTCCGGGTTGCTCTAGTCCCTAAAAGCGGCGAAAAGGGTGCGATGTTCGAATACCCGTATGCAACTCCCGACGATCACAATCTGTCAGGAGAACTTGAGCGTTTGAAGGAGCGTCTGCGCCAAGACATTGTGACAGCGCAAAATATCGAAGATGGGAAAGGAACGCGACTGACTTGAGGGAAAGCCGGATCCACATGGGCGTTGAATTTAGCGACATTCCACTCCAACGCACCTTTTCCGCGACGTCCGTTGGTGCGAAGGATGAACGTCCCATGTGGGTCGCGGCCGGTCGCAATCGAGCCAACATGAACGACATGAGGTTTGCGACGGCCTGAAAAAATGCCGCCGATATCGGCCGTTGCGTTCTGCGCGTCCCCCTGAACAGCCGAATCGAGGATTCAAAGTTCTCAAAAAATTTTGTCCCTGTTGGTGTGCACTATTTGATAGGACCCGCGAGTAGGCCTAAAACGTGTGTGCCGGGGGGCGAAAATCGATGTGAATCCCGGTCATTTTCAAGGCTCAAGGTTGTGTTTCGTGATCAGCCCTCTGACGTCGTGACTCATAGCACGACGGCCAATTGCCATGGAGAAGTGGCGCTGCTGATGTCGAAGCGCGAGCGTTGAGCAACGGGCCCGGTTTTGCCCGTTTTTCCCGGTTCCGGTCTTTCCGGGCAAGTTAGCACGGTCCGGTTTCGCCCGCTCCAGCTATAGGAAGCGGGCGAAACCGGGCAAACCGGACCGGCGCACCTGTTGTTCCAATAGGGCGCTTTGCGGGTAAATCAGGCGCGCCACAGCGAGTTGCTTTTCACGCCAAAGATATTTTTCGCCACAAGACCGTTCAAGGCTTCGATCGCGCGCTGCTTTTTATGTTTCTGGTCGCACAGCATCCGCTCGGTCACGAGCGCGACGGCCTCATCGAGGGGGATACACGCACGGTCTTTTGGCGCGCCATCTTGCCCGGTCTCGAAAGAGTTGCGCAGCGCCCCGGTCACGGCATCGAACGCGATTTTCTGATTTCCGCCAGTCGGCAGCTTCGTCCCCTTCACGGGCTGGATCGATTCATCCGGTGCGATCACGCAGCTCGTGACCGGCTCGCCGCAGTCATCGTTTCCGAGATCCACGACGAGCAGCTTGAACCGGTGAGCAGCGCCGGTTTCATCGTCCTTGGATTTGGCCACGACCCATTCGCGACGGCTCTCGGTCGCATTCACCTCGATGGCGCCATCGAGCGCGGCATGCAGACTGGCGGCCTCAAATCTGAAGTGCAACACCTGTTTCGTATAAGGTGTTGCGATGCACGAAAGAACTCAGTATCAACAACTTCAGCCTGAAGAGCGCCTGATCATTGCAAGTCTGCATCTGCAGGGTTCGAGTATCCGGGCCATGGCCCGGATACTCGGTCGCTCGCCAGCCACCGTTAGCCGTGAACTGGCGCGAAACAGCTTGCCTGCTGGCTACGCGTCCGTGTCGGCTGAAGCGCTCAGTGCCGCACGCCGCAGCGCGGGTCGCCGCCCCCCAAAGCTTTGCCTGCAAAGCGTCTGCTGGCGCATCGTTCTCACTCTGCTCGAGTGGAAATGGTCACCTCAGCAGATATCGGGCACACTGAAGCGTATGTATCCGACCGACCCAACCCAGCAGGTTTCGCACGAAACCATCTACACGGCTATCTACGCCCAGCCGCGCGGCGAACTGCGCCGTCAGCTCATTGCGTGCTTGCGCCATGGCCACAGCACGCGCATGCCGCGTACACGGGGCACAGACCGGCGCGGACAGATTCCCGACATGGTCAGTATTCATGTGCGGCCGCCCGAAATCGAAGACCGACTGCTGCCTGGGCACTGGGAAGGCGACTTCATCAAGGGTGCCGGCAACCAGTCCTCGGTAGGCGTGCTGGTTGAACGGACCAGCCGTCTGGTGCTGCTTGCCAGGATGGAAGATGCCACCGCCGCTTCAGCGCTGGCCGGCTTCTCCGCCAAACTCAATTCGATTGTCGCGCCATTACGGCAGAGCTTCACCTACGACCAGGGCAAAGAAATGTCGCGGCATCAAGAACTCACCGCCGCAACCGGCGTGAAGGTGTACTTCTGCGACCCGCACAGTCCCTGGCAACGCGGCACTTGCGAAAACACCAACGGGCTGCTGCGCCAGTATCTGCCCAAAGGCACGGACCTTTCGGTCTACAGTCAGGACGAACTTGACGCTATCGCCGACAGTCTGTACTGAACCGCCCCGGATTTGGTCTCAGGATTACCCATAAGTCGCTCGCGACTGTGCGATTGAAGGGCGATGGCTTGTAAACGGTGACGACCGATGTTAACTTTGATCCGGTTCGTGATCTGTGATGTCGGGCATTGTCGGACACATCTGACCTTGATGATTGGGCAAATGAAGAGTTTGGCGCCGCCGAGCTCGGCGACGCTCGCCTGACCAGACGGCTCGTGACGCTGGCACGCAAGCTTTCGTTGGGCCCACATTGCTCTTTTCCGCAGTCGTTCAATGGTTCGGAGCTGAAGGCGGCATATCGTTTTTTCGACAACCCGCACGTGGATGTCGATGGCGTGCTGGGTGGGCACATCGGTCAAACGCTGTGTCGTATGCAACAGGTGCCAGTCGTCCTTGCTGTTCAGGACACCACCGAGTTCAATTTGTCTCATCTGCGGGCAACCGAAGGTCTGGGATATGGCTCCGATCCACATGTGCGTGGTTTCCTGATACACAGTCTGCTTGCGCTCACGCCAGAGGGGCTGCCACTCGGGGTGATCGGGATGAAGACCTGGATACGCAGGCACGAGGAGTTGGGCAAGAAACATCTGCGTGGGCAACGAACCGTACAACAGAAAGAGAGCGCGAAATGGCTCGAAGGCATCGAGCAACTGGGCGTACTCAAGACGCACTGTCCGTGCACGCATGTCATCGGCGTGAGCGACCGTGAAGGCGATGTCTATGACGTGTTCCTGGCGCAGCGGCCTGCCGGTGTCGACTGGTTGGTGCGCGCGTCGTGGAACCGACGCGTTGCTCACCCCGATCGATATTTGTGGGAAACCGTGCTGGCCTCGCCAGTGCTTGGAGAGGCGCAACTGCAGGTGCCTGCACGCGAAAACCGCCAGGCACGCACCGCACGGCTGGTTGTGCGCTGCATGCCCGTACGCCTTCGTCCGCCGCAAAATCGTCGTCGCGAGAAGCTTCCCGAAATTGAAGTGTTTGCAATTCATGCACAGGAAACGAACTTGGACGAAGGAGCAGAGCCATTGGAATGGCTTCTACTGACTTCGGTGCCTACGCAAACACACGCAGAGGCCCTCGAGCGTCTTGCATGGTATGCGCGCCGATGGACGATTGAATCGTGGCATCGTGTGCTTAAAAGTGGCTGTCGCATTGAAGCCCGCCAATTTGGCAATCTCGATCGATTCGTCCGCGCCACCGCATTGTTCGCCGTCGTAAGCTGGAGGATCCTGTACTCCATGTTGCTTGCCAGGCTTGATGGCAACCTGCCATGCGAAGTATTGCTGCAGCCAATCGAGTGGCGAGCCCTCTACTGTCGTACGCATGGCAGTACCGAAATACCTGATAAACCGCCGTCACTCGCGCAGGTCATCTTGTGGATCGCCAGACTCGGCGGATATCTCGCTCGAAAGCATGATCGTCCACCTGGTCCTACCGTCATCTGGCGTGGATTTCTTGTCCTGCACGAAATCACGATGATGTACCGAATATTCAGGCAAAACGAATAGCACCATCACATTACTTGTGGGTAATCCTGAGGGATTTGGTGGAGGCTCCAACTCTTGAGAGAATGGAGCCATGAACAAGTCGAACAAATTTTCTGCTGAAGTCCGGGAACGTGCAGTGCGCATGGTGCAAGAGCATCGGGGCGAGTATCCGTCACAGTGGGCGGCGATCGAATCCATCGCCCCCAAGATCGGCTGCACGAGCCAGACATTGCTGGGGTGGGTCAAACGAGATGAAGTCGATAGCGGCGAGCGCGAGGGCGTGAGCACGTCGGAACGCGAACGTCTTAAGGCACTGGAGCGCGAAGTCAAGGAACTGCGCCGCGCCAACGAGATTCTGAAACTGGCGAGTGCGTTTTTCGCCCAGGCGGAGCTCGACCGCCGCCTGAAGTCCTGAAGGCCTTCATCGATCAGCATCGAGACACCTTCGGGGTCGAGCCGATCTGCAAGGTCTTGCGGATTGCCCCGTCGGGCTACCGGCGCCATGCTGCGCAGCTTCGCGATCCGTCGCGCCGCTGCGCACGTGCGATACGCGATGAACGCCTGCGGCCTGAGATCCAGCGTGTCTGGCAAGCCAACATGCGTGTCTACGGAGCGGATAAAGTCTGGAAGCAGATGAACCGGGAGCGCATTGCGGTGGCTCGCTGTACGGTCGAACGGCTGATGAAGCAACTGGGTTTGCGTGGCGTAACGCGAGGCAAACGTGTTCGCACGACCATTGCCGATGCGGCGGCCGCTCGCCCGCTGGATCGGGTCAACCGGCAGTTCAGGGCGGACCGGCCAAACGAGCTCTGGGTTTCTGATTTCACCTATGTCTCGACGTGGCAGGGCTGGCTCTACGTGGCCTTCGTGATCGACGTGTTCGCCCGACGGATTGTCGGCTGGCGCGTCAGTTCGTCGATGACTACAGACTTCGTTCTGGATGCACTTGAACAGGCACTTTATGCGCGGCGCCCAGGCGGAGATGGAACGTTGATACATCACTCCGACAGAGGCTCGCAATACGTCAGCATTCGCTATAGCGAGCGACTGGCCGAAGCGGGCATCGAGCCCTCGGTTGGTAGCCGTGGCGACAGTTACGACAACGCACTGGCCGAGACAATCAACGGTTTGTACAAGGCCGAACTGATTCATCGCCGCACCTGGAAAACACGCGAGTCCGTCGAGTTGGCAACGCTGGAATGGGTGGCCTGGTTCAATCATCATCGATTGATGGAACCCATCGGCTACATCCCGCCGGCTGAAGCTGAGGCAAACTACTATCGGCAACTTGAAACATCGGTCGCCGAACCCGCATTAACTTAAACCAACCAGCCTCCACGATTCCCGGGGCGGTTCAGAACAGCCGACCTCGTGCAACTCATGCCTTCCATTCGCCGTTCGAGGTCTTCGCCGCGACCCTTGCTTCAGCAAGTCAACCTCAAGGCTCTAAACATTAAACCCGCTGTTGCGCTTCACTCTTGAAACCGCCACTCGAATGCCCGCGCAATCCCTTCGTGGCATCCTTGCTCGTATGATGAACCAGCAGGACCAGGCCGCCGAGCAGGTTCTGCAGGCGCTTGGCGGCGGTGATCATGTTGCCCATGTCCACGGACGAGTTCTCGTCGGCGCCAGGCGCAGCGCGGTTCAGCGTGTCGAGCACAACCATCCCGCCAGCGCCACCCGCGCTTGCGATGGAGCGGGCAAGCTCGGCTACGCCCGCGCCGTCGAGCAGGTCGAAAGGCGCGGTCATGAAGCGCAGGCCGTCAGGCAACGGCTTGTCGTGGTGCTTCGCCCACGCCTTGACGCGCTTGCCCATGCCAGCTTCGCCTTCCAGTGCGCAGTAGGTCACCGGACACTGAAGTACCCGGTGACCGAACCACTCCGGATTGCCACCCGCGACGGCGGCAGCAATGTCGAGTACCAGAAAGGATTTCCCGCTGCCGTTGGGGCCGAACAGCGCAGCCAGGCCTTCGAGAGGCAGCACCGCGCGCACCAGCCACTTCATGGGAGGCGCGTTCGCCAGCTCGTCAGCGGAGCGCAGCGGAAAGCGCGCAGTCGTGGGAGTGATGCCGGCCTCTCGGAGCTGCCCGGTATCCGTTGCCCGCACTTCGTTCACCCACATGACGAGCGTGCCGATCGTCGCCACATTCGTAGTGCGGCCGAAGCTTTCCCACTCCCTTTCGCACAGGCCCGGCTGATACATCAGTTCGCCGTCAGCCGTCACGCGTTCGTCTTTCGCTGACCAGGTATCCCACAGTTCAAGCCCCTCGTCGGAGCCGTCGAACTGGTGATGCAGGATCATACCGAGCTTCAGCCAACGGGCACGATTCCATTCATCGGCGTTCGGATCGAGCCGCGACAGCAGCTCGTCTTTGACGCGCTCCAGGGTCCAGCGCGGATCGGACTGCTTTGCCTCGAGCAGACTGAAATCGACGTCGTTGCAAGCCTCGGCAGTAACCGGCTTCGCAGTTTCGCAAGGTGCAATCGCCAGATAAGAATCGGGATTCAGGTATCCGCCGCCCAAGGACACGCCAAACCTGTACTCGGCTCCCTGATTCTGTATGGGGCAATACATGGCGCGTTCGGCCTCCAGCGAACCAGGGTCGAGCGTCGCGCGAAAAAACGTCGCGATCGCCAGAGCCACCGTACGGTGCTCCTCGCGCGACATGTCACGAATACTGGGAATGATGATCCGCAGGCGCGGCGCTTCAGGCGTGTGAGAGCGTGTGGTATGCCATAGGTAATCGAAAGGCGCGAGCGTATCGCCGCGGACCAGTGCGGCGAAGAGGTCTGCAGTTCCCTTGTCAAAATCGAGCGTCAACGCCGAGCGGCGCTTGAAGGACGCGTGGTTGCGCTGGTTTCCATCGAAAGCGCCGAACACGACGAACGGGTCGCGTTTCTTCGCTTCTCCGCGCTCCTTATTACTCAGCGCCATGAAGTCGGTGTGCGACATGGGGCTCTGCTTCGGCATCGAGACGAACTGCTTCAGCGCCTCGAAGCTGATCGGTTTCACGGGGCGGATAACACCAAGGTTTCCCTGGCCATAGACCGACGACAGGAGGCGCTGCGGATGGATTTCTGGAAGTTGGTTTGCTATCATCGTTTTATCTCTTAGGAATGCTTAATGCCCCGGCGTCTGATATGGCGAATACCGGGGCTTTCTTTTAGCCTTCGTGCAGGGTGCTACAGGCGAGCAAAGAGGCCGGGGTGTTCTTCCTCGAACTTAATGCGGGCGTGAACCGCATAATCGCTCGCGGCAGCCTTCATGAAAGCCGTCACCAGAGCAACAGAATTGGTGTCGCTGATCTTATATCCTCGAGCACGCGCTTCCTCGACCGCATGAAGAGCGGAGAACAGGTACAACTCGGCAGTCATCGCGGCCTGCCTCATGAGATCTTCATAGGAGACGCTCATGCCGCACCTCCCGCCAGGCGTTCGATGGAATCGGCGGCACTCATGAGACGACCGTTCGGCGACTCCACCGGCTGAAGGCGGCAGCAGGCGCCGGTCTCTGCGGGAATCTCTGCAGAACGAACGCGGGCTCCGGACTGGGCGAGCGAAACGGCGTTTGCATGAGACGCGATGTTCTGGGTGAAATGGTCGGCGTGGGCAGGATTGGCAAAACGGTCCATCATGCTGCGCCTCCGCCAAGCAGAACAGCGCGCAGCTCACCCACATTCCAGCGGGTCGAGCCGCCGATCTTGCGCGGGGCGGGGAGTGCGCCGCGCTTCGAACGTTCCCACACGGTCGCGACGTTGCACTGACACAGCCCGGCCACAGTGCGCACGTCGACGGCGGCCGCGTTCGGCAACTCGTCAAACTCTTTCAGGTCAGTCTTGTGAGCCATCGATTTTCTCCAGTACCCGTCGGAATTGACGGGCAGGGAGAAGCGTATCGAGCCGGCCGCTGCCCCGCACCCTAAGCCACCCTAAAACTACCCCAATTGCACCCTACTCTCATTTAGGGTGCCGCGAGAACCTCCGAAACCCGTTGTGACGAGAGGCCGGGACATCGCCCGGTGACCGCGGCGATGACCTTTGCCCGATCTGCCGGCCCGGCCGGGTCATTGAACTCGAGCACGGAGAACAGTGCCCTGACGCAACGCTGGCATGCATCCGACAGCTTTTCCTCGGCTTCGCCCCGGTTGGCCGCGGCGAACACTTTTTCGAGCGTCGCCTTGCCCAGACCTTTTGCAAGGTCGGCCTCCTCGATTTCCACAATGACTCTGCTTTGGGAGATGCCGCGTGTCGCCCTGATCGTGTCGAGCATCGCGGCGATGACGGCCAGGCGGTCGGCGGTGCTCGCGTGCGTGCCCGGTTCGATATTTTTCTGCGGCGCGAACCCGGCAGGCAGCGTCCAGCCAATTGCCACGGCCCACGCGCGGAACGCGCTGGTTGAAACCCAGGCATTCTCTCTCTTATGACTACCCGGCCGGACGACCATGAGCGCGCCAACGTCCGGGAGTGGTCCGCGATCATCCTCATACGGGCCTGCGAGATTCGCCATGGCGACTTCCAGCCGGTCCCTGAAGGGCTGACCTGCCAGTGCAATGGCGTCGTGTTCATCAATATGCTCCGTCGGCGACAGCGCGGACGGCTCGATCCCGAGTGATTGTGCGACCAGCCGCCATAGGGGCAGCTCGGGCAGATGCGGCCACTTGCCCCAGTTGACGGCGTGGAGGCGCGCCTTCCGTTCGGCGATGCTTGCAGCCACTTCCTTGAGGGTCGATCCGTTCAGCAACTCCGGTAACAGGTCTTTCATTGCGTGTTCTTTGCGTGAATCGTCAAAAATAGGTGCCGCTCCCACGTCGGTGACGGTGCCGGCTATCGGCACGTCGCATGAGGGAGCGGCGGAAAGGATCAGCCTGCGTGCGACGCAGCGGCCCGCCGGTGGAGGGGAATCACGGCACCCTGGGTCACAGGTGTTGCGATGAAGGCAGCCCAGTCGTTCATCAGGCACCGCCGCCGCTCCAGCACGTCACCGCGCCAGTACGCCGCTTCGGACTCGTCACCCTTCACGTGCGCCAGTGCGACTTCGGCCAGTTCGCGCGGATAGTCCGTGCGCTCGCCTGCCCAGTCACGGAAGGTGGAACGGAAGCCGTGCGGCGTGGCTTCCAGTCGGGCGCGGCGCAGGATCGCCAGCAGCGTCATGTCGGACAGCGTCCTGCCGGTCGGGCTGGGGAAGACGAGGGCATGGTCATCATCCGGTCGCGGCAGCGCCCGAAGCAGCGCGACGGCCGCATCGGACAGCGGCACGCGATGTTCTTTCTTTGCCTTCATGCGTTCGCCCGGAATGCGCCAGACCGCCTTGTCGAGGTCCATCTCGGTCCACATTGCGCCGCGGGCCTCGCCCGAGCGGGCGGCCGTCAGGATGGCAAACTCCAGACAGCGTGGGGCCGTCGTCAGCGTGCCGCGCAGCGACACCATGAAGGCACCCATTTCGTCGATGGCCATCGCCGGATGGTTGCGAACCCGCTTCGTCTTGCTGGGTGCGGCCAGCAGCTTGTCGAGATTGCCGCGCCACGTCGCGGGATTCTCGCCTTCGCGATAGCCCTTGACGCGTGACCAGTCGAGCACGTTCTCGATCCGGCCGCGCAGCCGCGACGCGGTTTCCGTCTTCGTCGTCCAGATGGGTTCGAGCACGGCGAGCACATGCTCGCGGCCGACATGCGCGACCTGAAGCCTGCCGATCAACGGGTAGGCGTACTCTGCAAGCGTGTTGCGCCACTGGCTGGTATGCTTCGGATTGCTCCATTCGGCCGACTTCGCCTCGATGAAGCGCTTCGCGGCGTCTTCAAAGGTGATTTCACGCGCCTGACTGGCCCGTAGCTGGCTGTTTTTTTCCTTGCGCGCGAGCACCGGGTCAACGCCGGTAGCGATCTCGTCGCGTTTGGCGCTGGCGTGTTCCCGGGCAGCCTTCAGCGAGACGGCCGGATATGCGCCAAGCCCGATCTCGCGCCGCCTGCTGCCGACCATCACGCGCAGGATCCACGAACGCGCGCCACTCGGCGTCACCTGTAACGCCAGGCCCGGCACGCCGCCGACCATGTGCCGCCCGGGCTGCGTCAGTCGGGACACGGCCAGCGCACCTAGCTCCTTCGCAATCTTCGGCATTGAATCTACCCCCCAAAGTACCCTCCATAAAGTTTACGATTGGGGCCGATGAAATGCAATGGGGACCGATCATCCAGCGACGCGACTAAACGGTAAGTAATTGATATATAATGAAAAATATCGACTGATTACGATGAAGGATGACAGTGTGAGACAGGGGATCAGGCGGACCGTCTCTCCGCCAGAATGCCTTCCGGGCAATTCCGCCTGATTCCCCCGGACAGCCCGAAACGCCTTATTCCTGTGCGTTTTGGGGGTGTCATTCTGCTTGCTGCTTCCGCGTCATGCCGACACAATCAACCTATCCAGTAGGGGTGAGAGTGGGGGTGAGAAATGGCAGCATCCCAATCCAGGCAACTTCATCGTCTGTCGGCGCTACGCATCGCGAAGCTCGTCGATCCGGGCTACTACGCTGACGGCGGCGGCCTTTACTTTCAGATTTCAAGTTCCGGAGCACGCTCCTGGGTCTACCAGTTCAAACTATTTGGGCGGTCACGAGAGATGGGCCTTGGCCCGGCTTTGACAGTTTCGCTGGCGGAGGCGCGCTCTGAGGCCGCCCGATGCAGGGCGCTGGCGAAGGACAAGATCGATCCCATCGAAGCACGTAAAGAGGCGCAAAGGAAAGCTGCCGCAGAAGAGGCAATGCCATTCCGTGACGCCGCGGCGGCATACGTAGAAAAGATGTCGCCGAGTTGGAAAAACAGGAAGCATGCGCAGCAGTGGACGAACACGCTCACGACCTATGCCTACCCAGTAATCGGGGACGTCGATGTACGTCATGTCGATACGCCGATGGTAGTGCGGATTCTCCAGCCGATCTGGTCGACCAAACGTGAGACTGCGAACCGCGTGCGCGGCCGGATCGAGAACATCCTTGATGCCGAGAAAGTGCTTGGTCATCGTGATGGTGATAATCCCGCGCGCTGGCGCGGCCATCTGGATAAGGTGCTGGCGAAGCGCAAGCGCGCTGTGAATCATTTCCCTGCACTTCCTTGGGCCGACATCCCCGAGTTCATGCGGAAGCTTGAGGCGAAAGAGGAGGAGGGGTCTCGCTCGGCAGTCATGCTACATCTGTTGATCCTCACTGTGTGCCGTACAAATGAAATCCGCGGAGCCCGACCTGAGGAGTTTGATCTGCGCCACAAGATCTGGACTATCCCCGGCGGGCGAATGAAGATGGGCGTGCCTCATCGCATACCGTTGTGCGACAAAGCCTTTGAACTTGCGAAGAACGCTATGGCGACAGCGAGGTACGGCTATCTGTTTCCGGGCGACAAGAAAGGCTCGCCGCTGTCGAACATGGCGATGCTGGAGTTACTTGATGGTATGGGGTACTCAGAGATCACGGTGCATGGCTTTCGCTCGACCTTTCAGGACTGGGCCGAGGAATATGGCGAGTACCCCGAACTGCTTACCGACAAGGCGATCGCACACAAGACCACCAACAAGGCGCGACGCGCATATCAGCGAGGCGACATTCTCGAGAGGCGCCGAAAGATGATGGACCACTGGTCGCTGTATTGCGGGGGGATGTCCGCGACCGTTGTGCCGATAGCGCCGGTTCAGGCTGTCGCATGACGGTACAACGGCAAGCATCTGCATGGGGTGCAGGTGGTCGGAGGTTCAAATCCTTTCGCCCCGACCAATAGATATAAGGCTTTCATGGCTTCGGCTCTGAGAGCCTTTTTCGTTTGGGGCCGATTTTGCCCCCACGTTTGCCCCCACACGACGACCGGCTCTCGCGGGAACGGAGTGGAATTTTGGGTAGCGTTGAGGGGTCGGCCGCGTTCGTTGCTCACGAGCTTGAGGCTCGTATATCAATGCGCGAACTGTGCCAGCGACAACCTGTTTATCGGTAAGGCAGTCCTATTTCTGACGGCTTGGGGGCTGCCGGCCGTCCAAATGTGGGTCGGCGGAGCAGCAGTTCGTTCGCTTAGGAAAACCAGAGATGCGTGTTGGATACTGGCGCGGCCTATCGATACCTGCCCACGGCCTGCCCACCCGAAGTGCTCCCCGGTGCCCCTGTCCCGGATGGTCTTGAACTCGAGAGATTCGCTGCCCAGTTGAGACCCAACGATCATGCGGTACTGGAAGCGACCGGCACCACCGCAGCGATCGTCAATGTGCTTCAGGCCCATGTGGGCCGTGTCATTGTTGCCAATCCGTTGCAGGTCAGACTGATCGCTGAGGCACGGGTCAAGACCGATAAGATCGATGCGGCCATCCTCGCCCAGCTCTACGCGAGCGGTTTTCTGCCTCAGGTCTGGATCCCCGGCGAAACCACGCAGGCGCTGCGACGACAGGTATCGCGCCGGGCCCAGATCGTCCGCCAGCGAACGCGCCTGAAGAACGAAGTCCACGCGGTGCTGGCAGCGCATCTGATTGAACGCTGCCCAGCGACCGATCTGTTTGGCAGGAAGGGGCGCGCCTGGCTTAACCAGCAATCTCTTCCCATCGATGAACGGATGGGCGTCGAGCAACGGCTACGCGAACTGGACCGCCTTGGCGAGGATCTCCAACAGATCGAGCAGGTCCTCGAACAATTCGTTATTGATGACACGCGGCTGCGCAAACTGCTGACGATCACCGGCGTGAACACAACAGTGGCGATTGGGCTCCTTTCTGCAATCGGCGAAATCGCCCGATTCCCCACAGCCGAGAAGCTGGTCAGCTATTTCGGGCTTAATCCTTCCGTCTATCAGACTGGCGCGCAACCCACCAAACATGGCCGCATCAGCAAGCGCGGGCGCTCTTATGGACGTGCCATGCTGGTTGAAGCTGCGTGGTCAGCGGCCCAGTCGCCCGGCCCTTTACGCGCATTCTTCCTGCGTATCCGGGACCGGCGAGGGCAACAGATTGCCGCAGTTGCGACGGCACGCAAGATCGCCGTCATCACCTGGTACGTGCTCACACGCGACGAGAGCTTTGCGTGGGATCGTCCTGCACTCACTGCGCACAAGATCCGTTCACTCGAGCTCCAGGCCGGCATGCCCGCACGTCGCGGTAGCCATAGAGGTTCTGCAGCAGCCTACAACCTGAAGAGCGTGCGCGATCAGGAACGTGCGGTAGCCGAGCAGGCCGAACGGGCATACCAGCGACTGTTCTCCCGCTCGAAGCAGACCCGGCCCGGCAACAAACGAACCTCAACGCAATGGCCGCCGGGTTCGAGCTCCTGATGTCTAAAAATAATGGCTTGGCGGGCTTGTCGATTTCATCGGTGGTGTAAATCACCTTCCTGATCTCCGGCGGGTAATCGAAGAACGGAATCACACGTGCCCAGTTGCGTCGCCAGCTCTGCCCGATGGACGGATAATCCTGGTCCCACCTGGCCTCGAAGGCGCCCAGTGCGTATTTCGGTCCAACGTGACCGACCGTTTCGGCATCTTGACCGGCGATTTCGGGAACGTGACCGAGGATTTCGGCAACGTGACCGGTCGCAACGACAGGCGGGTTTGGTGTTGCGCGTGACCCCAACCACGCGGGCTATGCTCGACGGCTTTGGCCGGAGAGACGATGCCCGCGCACCGGATGAACACGCGCATGATCAAAGACGTTTTACGACTGAAGTTCGACGGCGGCTTCTCGCATGATCGAATCGCCGCGTCGCCAGGCATTTCCAAGGGCGTTGTCACGAAGTACGTCGGCCTGGCCAAGGCGGCCGAGCTCGACTGGGCGAGCGCTTGCGATATGGATGAGGGCGAGCTCGAACGGCGTTTGATGGGCAAGCCCACTGGGCCGGCGGCTTACGCCCAACCCGACTACGGCCGCATTCACCAGGAACTGCGACGCAAGGGCATGACGCTTACGCTGCTCTGGGAAGAGTACCAAGCCGAGTTTGCCGATCGGCAGACCTACCGCTACACGCAGTTCTGCGAGCACTACCGGACGTTCGCCAAGCGGCTGAAGCGCTCGATGCGCCGGATCCACCGCGCCGGCGAGAAGCTGTTCGTCGACTTCGCCGGACCCACGCTGCCGTTGACGACGGGGCGGCGCGCGCACGTGTTCGTCGCCGCGATCGGCGCTTCGAGCTACACGTTTGCGTGCGCGACGCCTGCCGAGACGATGGAAGACTGGCTTGGCGGCATCGCACGAGCACTAACGTTCTACGGCGGCGTGCCGCAACTGATCGTGCCCGACAACCCGCGCGCAATGATCGCCGAGCCCGATCGCTACGAGCCTCGTGCGGGCGACACCGTGTTGGACTTCGCCCCCCACTATGGAACGTCGTTCCTGCCGGCGCGAACCTACCGACCGCAGGACAAGGCCAAGGTCGAGTCGGCCGTGCAGGTCGTCGAGCGCTGGATCATGGCGCGCCTGCGCCACCATGAGTTCGGCTCGATGCAGTCGGTCAATGAGGCGATCAGCCCGTTGCTGAAGTACCTGAACGAACGTCCCTTCCAGAAGCTGCCCGGATGATGGCGCTCCACCAGCTTCGGCTCGAACGCCCCCTGACGGTCGCGCGGGATGTTGAGCGGCAACTCGCCAAACTCCCCCTGCAGCGTCTTGGCGCTATGACCATTACGGGTGTTGCCCGTGGTATTGGTCACCGCTTCGCTCTTGCCATGGCCCAGGTGCTCGGACATCTCCGTCTCTAACGCACGCTCCACCAGCATCCTGGTAAGCTGCTTGAGCAGGCCGTTCTCGCCTATCAGGTCTTCCGGCTTCTGGTAATTCGCCAGCAGGCTGTCGGCCAGCTTGACGAGTTCAGGATCGGGTTTCTCTCTTTTATTGCGTTTCGGGGCTGCTGCGTCTGTGAGACAAAGGGTGACGCTTTGCTCTTACAGGCACGGTGAATCCTGGGGCTCTTGACTATTGACTACTGGCGCAAAAAAGACGAGCGTGTCTGTCTGGCGTTGGGTTCGCTGTTGTCTCGATCAGACTAACTATACGAGGTAACCATGTGGATCTTCCGTGTCGATGAGCCGCGTCTTGGAGGCATCCGTATTCGCGAATGGCACCGCCGCGCGCGCCATACCGTCGGCCTGCTCGTACTGCTGCTGGGCGGCGCCGCCACCGGGCTGGTCTTGCTCGATCAGTCCAATGCCTCTTTTCCTGACAAAGTGTTCGCGGCCCTCTGGGATGGGGTCAATCTCGTCTCGACACTCGGTGACTTTACCGACTTTAATCAGTCGCAGAAGATCTTCATGCTGCTGGCCATGTTCGCGACGCTGCTGATCGGCGGATTCGCGGTGTCAAGGCTCACGGGCATGCTATCGGGCGACGATGTAATGGCTTATCGGGAGAACAGGGTCATGGAAGGCAAGCTCGCACATCTCGCCAATCATGTCGTAGTGGTTGGATTCCATTCGCTGGGTGAACTGGTCGCAAACCGCTTGCGCGAAGCCGGACAGACGGTGCTCATCCTCGTGGGCGATCGGGATCAGGCCGACCGGGCTGCGGATCGCGGCCATATGGTTGTGCTCGGTTCGCCGGGCGTGTTCGACGACGTGCTCAAGGGGGCGCGGCTGGATAGCGCCAAAGCGCTGGTCGTGACGACGCCGGACAGCAATAACAATCTGGCGATCACCTTGCTGGCGCATACGCTGAATGCCTCGCTTACGATTGTAGTGCCTGGCGAAAATCCCTTGAGAAAGGGGCTGTTCGAGAGCGCGGGGGCATCCGGCGTGGTTATCGTCGATGAGATCGTGGCGAATGCGCTGGTCGGCAAGCTCACAACCCGGATGGAGGAAGCGCCATGAAACCAGCGGATTCCACGCAGTCTCATCTGCATCGCATGCCCTTCCTGCAGGGGCTTCTGCCCGTCAATCCCGCACAACTGCCGCACGACATCATTGCCGGGATCACACTGGCGGCCTTGGGCATCCCGGAGGTGATGGGGTACACGAAGATTTCCGGCACGCCCACCGTCACCGGCCTCTACACGATCTTGCTTCCGCTGATCGCATTTGCGATCTTTGGTGCGTCGCGTCAACTGGTGGTCGCGGCAGACTCCGCGACAGCTGCCATCCTCGCGGGTACGCTGACGGCCATCGCAGCATTAGGCAGCAAGGAATATGTGGCCCTCACAAGCACAGTGGCCATGACGGTTGCCGTGATGCTCGTGATTGCGCGCGTCTTTCGTCTGGGCTTTCTGGCCGACTTCCTTTCCCGCAGCGCACTGATCGGCTTCCTGACAGGCGTGGGGGTGCAGGTCGCGGCGGGCGAATTCGCCGGGCTGATCGGGCTCGCGAAGCAAGGGCATGGCCCGGTCATGCAGCTGGTGACCGTGTTTCAGCGCGTCGCCGAGGCGAATTATCCGACCACAGTGCTTTCCTTTGTTGTTCTCGCGGTGATCGTCGGTTGCAAGCGTCTGGCGCCGCGCGCGCCGGGTGCGCTGATCGCCGTGATCGGCTCCATCGTGGCCAGCGCGGTGTTCAGTTTCGCCGGGCACGGCATTGCGGTTATCGGTGAAGTGCCCGGCGGACTTCCGTCGCTGTTCCTGCCGCCGCTGCATATAAGCGAGATCAACCAGGTGCTGGCGACGGCCGCTTCGTGCTTCATCGTCATCATCGCGCAGAGTGCGGCGACCGCGCGCGCGTACGCCAACCGCTACAACGAGAAGGGCGACGACAATGCCGACATCGTCGGCCTCGCGGCCGCGAACGCAGCGGCTGCGTTTACGGGCACCTTCGTCGTGAACGGCAGTCCGACCAAGACCGAGATGGTCGACGATGCGGGTGGCCGCACCCAGGTCACCCATCTGACGACGGCCGTCATCGTGCTGCTGGTGCTGCTGTTCCTTACCAGGCCGCTCAGTCTTCTGCCTGCCGCCGTGCTGTCGGCCATCGTCTTCATGATCGGCGTGAAGCTGATCGACGTGAAAGGCATGGTCGAACTCTATCGCATGCAGAAGGACGAATTCGTCGTCGCGTTACTCACGGCCGGCGTGGTCGTGTTTGTCGATGTGATGCACGGGATTCTCGCTGCCGTCGTCCTATCGTTGATCGCGCATGCGCGGCATAGCTACCGGCTGCGAACGCGTGTGTTGACGCGCAGCCCCGCCGGCCGTTGGGTCACGCATCCTGTCGCGCCGAATGTGCTCGCCGCGCCCGGCATCGTCGTCTACCGGTTCGAAGCGGACCTGTTCTATGCGAACGCCGGCCGCTTCACTGAAGAAGTGCTGAAACTCGTCAACGAGGCGAGTCCGCCGTTGCGCTGGGTGGTGATCGACTCGTCGGAGATCAACAATATCGACTACACGGCGGGCAAGACGTTGATCCAGTTGGGTACGGAGCTCGACCGGCGTGGGGTGGGTGTCGCAGCTGTTGCGCTTCCGACGGGTGTGCGGCGGGAGATCGAGCGGTATAAGGCACTGCGTGCGCAAGGCGCCCATCGCGAGATCTTTGCGACGGTCGATGCCGCGATTGACGCTCTGAGCAATCTTTCGCCATCTGCACCCGGGCCTTCGCCAAACGCCAAACCGGAATGAAGCCACGCCGCTTTGACGATGAACTGAGAATGGGAGTGACACGTGCCCGAATCCGCTGCCGCGAAGCGCAAGGAACATGCTACGGAACCCGCCGATCCGATGACCTTGGCGGCGCAGGAAGACCCGTCCACGCTGTTTGCGGGGCGTGGCTCGTTGACGTCGCGCATCGAGCAGGGCAAGGCGGCACGCAGAAAGGTGCCGCGCGCGAAGCTGGCGGACTGCAAGATCGACAATCGCGATCCCATCGCATTGCTCGACGCGTCCAACGTGGGCCGGGTGACTGAGCTGATACCCATTCGCTACGGACGTATGGTCGCGAATCCATTCGCCTTCTATCGCGGCGCCGCGCCGCTGATGGCATACGACCTGTCGAAACTGCCGCATTCCAACCTGATCGTGCAACTGGGCGGCGATGCGCATCTGGCCAATTTCGGACTGTTTGCGAGCCCGGAGCGGCGCATTCTTTTCGGACCCAACGACTTCGACGAAACACTGCCCGGCCCATTTGACTGGGATATGCGCAGACTGGCCACATCGTTCGTGATTGCCGCGCGTGAACGCGGACTTGCGACGCGTGATCAGCGCGGCGTGGTGCGCCGGCTATGCGAGACGTTCCGGCAACGGATCGCCGAGTTCAGCCGGATGGACACGCTCGACGTCTGGTACTACCAGTTCAAGGCCGCGAGCATGTTGGCCATTGCCGATTCGACGGAGGAAAGAAGAAAAGAACTGGCCGTCATCGACAAGGCGCGGCAGCAGTCGTCGCGTTCCGTGACGACTCATGTAACTGAGCTTGTCAACGGCAAGCTGCGCATCAAGGACGTTCCGCCGCTCGTGTATCACGTCCCACTGGCGAGCCCGCGCGATCATGCGCAGTACGATGCGCTGGTCCGGCATTTCTTCGCCGACTATCGTTTGACCCTCCCCGATGACAGGCGCGCATTGTTCGATCGCTATGAACTGGTGGATGTCGCCATTCGCGTGGTGGGTATTGGGTCGGTGGGGACGCGCTGCTACGAGGCGCTTTTCATGGCCGACGGACAGTGTCCACTGTTCCTTCAACTCAAGGAGGCGCGGGCTTCCGTACTGGAGGATTACCTGCCGCCGAGTCGTTATTCCAATCACGGTCAGCGTGTGGTGAACGGGCAGCGTCTGCTGCAATCGGCCAGCGACATTTTTCTCGGATGGTCGAAGCTGCACCACACGGGCAATGACTTCTACGTGCGGCAATTGCGCGACATGAAGGGCGCGTTCGACTTCACCAGTTTCGACGTTGAAGATCTCGGCGAATATGCGGTTTCCTGCGCTCACGTGCTCGCCCATTCGATGGCGAAAGCGGGGGACCCCGCGTTGCTCAGCGGATATGTTGGAAAGTCGAGTGCATTCGACGAGGCCATCGAGCGATTCGGGCTCGCTTATGCGGAACAGAATGAGGCAGACTGGACGGTTTTGAAAGCAGCAGTCAAGGCAGGGCGCATCCAGGTCATTCGTGATTGAGTTTGGAGCACCCCCATCGGTTTTTGCGCACTCGCAATTGCTGCTTCGCCTGGCATCAACGGCAAGAAAAGAAATACCGGCGGCGCAATTTGTGGCTTCTGATCCGAGCCCGGCGTCAGGTCAGCGCACGTTGCCGGCGCGAAGGTCACGACCGGCACATTGGCCGGCACGGTTACGGTGATGCTGCCGCCCTTGTACGAGAGCAGAAGGTCGCGACCGCTGGTATTTTCGACGACGGCACCACTCCTTATCTCGCAGCCGAAGCAGCCCCATCAGAACCTCATCGCGATAAGTCGCGAGTTCCTGCTGCGAGCGCGACTGGGCCTCCTCATGTACGCCTTTAATGATGGTCGCACGCACGTCCGGAGTGAGTTCTGGCGTTCCGGGCACATGCCACCAGGCCGTCAGTGGACCGGTGAACTGATCGAAGAAATGCTCGATACCGCCCTGACCGCCGCCGAGGTGATACAGAAGACTCGGCCCCATGATCCCCCAGCGCAAGCCCGGGCCCCACGAAACAGCGGCGTCGGCATCGCCAACGCGACTCTGTTTGTCACGCGCGGCGAGCGCGGTGCCGTGGTTTATCTGCGCGACGGCGGACGTATCAGGATCCAGCCACCCGCTCTCGACGAGAGGAATAACCTTCTCGGGGTCGGTGACGCGATCAGCGTTGGTGTCATCGACGGCATTGTCCGGCACAACGTGCAATATGCGGACGCGGCCACGCACGCGCATGTTCTGGTGGAAGAGACAGCAAGGTCCGACGCGTGCAACGCCTTCTCCCTGAATGCGCTCAACAGCATGGTCGGCGTGCTCTACGAAGATGCCCGTAATGACAAGCTCACCGGACTTGTGCGACGCGCCGCCTTCGAGTCCGAGTATGGACGTTTCCAGGACGGGTGGTTCAACACACTGCTGGGCCATCGACTGCGATCGGTTCAAGAGCGTGAACGACACGCTCGGACATCACACCGGGGACCTCGTCCTGCAAGGCGTCGCTGACGCGATCAAGGGCAGTATCCGTGGATGGGACCTCGCGTGTCGGTGGGGTGGCGATGAGTTCGTCGTGCTTCTCCCCAGGACGAAGCCGGAAAACGGAAGGCGTGTTGCGGAGCGGATACGCATGGCTGCTGAGGGAATGCAGCTGCACGGAGTGACGCTGTCAACTGGCGTCGCAACAAGCACCAGGGGCGAATCGTTGGCAGCGGTCATCGTTCGAGCCGACTCGGCGATGTATGGCGCAAAGCGGGCCGGCCGCAACGCGGTCGTGATCGCCTGAAGCGGGTGTCTTGCGGCTGAAGCGACCACGCAACACCCGCATCGGAGACCGGATGCATGCCGAACCTTCAAGCCAGCCGCCGCGCGCGAACGTGGCGGCTGGCGAGGGCCGCTACTTCTTGACGGCTGGCTCTACGGAAATGGCGAGCGCTTCGGTGTACACCGCTTGCACCTGATCACCCTTTTTGATGTTGGCGAACTGCGCAGGATCTTCGACCTTCAGGTCTACCGTGTTGCCCTTGGGGCCTTTCAACGTGACGGTCCTGCTATTGGGGTTGACCGCGACGACGTCGGCGACGATCGTTACTTGCCGACCCACGGTGCCACCGGGCTTACCACCCTCGGGTGCGCGCTCCATCATCGGCTGCTCTTCGGTTGAGGCTGTTGCGCCGACGTTTTTCTGGAGGCTCAGGGTGAGCGATTGCCGGTAAACGGCCGTGACGACGTCGCCCACCTTGAGCTGGTCGAAGTTGCGCGCCTCTTCCCCAACCTGCACTTCGACGATCTTGCCGTTCTGGGGTTTCAGCAGCACGGTTCTCGTCGCGGGATCGATGTTCTGCACCGTGGCCGTCACCCGGGTGGTGCCCTTTATGGTGGCCTGGCCCGGCGCTTTCGTCACTTCCACGCTTTGTGGCTGTGCCCATGCGGCTGGCGGGATGGCCGCCAGGGCGGCAATGACCAGAAATTTCATGTTCTTCATAGAGCTCTCCTTTGCAACGATGAAGCTTCTCTGCAGCCGGTCTGGACGTACGCGGAACACGCTGTGTCGTGCACCGCTCCGAGAAACGCAGGAGCATCGACAGTTCCGGACCGACGGGATCCACGGCTCGCCCGCAGACTGATCTGATGCGCCTGAGATGGCGTCGGTATCGGGCTGGTGCCAGGCGCGCTCATTCGCTGTCTGATGCTGTATTCCTCCCTGTGAAGACCCGCGGGTGGGACCATAAACGCAAATGGGGCCGAACCGCACCGGGTCGCCTCCGGCCAGCGTTGCGTAGGCAAGCAACACCGGAATGCCGTCGGCCGCCACGGTCACGCCGGTAATGGCGTCGCGCGCCATCCAGTGCGGCCGGTAGGCAGGCAGCCACTGGGCGAGAGAAAACACCGCGCGCGATCCGGCGACAGGCGCCTGGTTCCTGCTTTCGTTTTTGTTTTCGGGGCGTGGTGCGTCGGTCATTGTGGGTCTCGTTTCGTGGAGCCCGTTCAAGGTGGGCTCCGGGGCAGACATGACAGTACGGACGCGTCGACACTGACGATTGTGTATCGCTCATCCAGCGTAGCCCGTGCGAGGGACGGCGGACATCGGACTTTGGTCCTGGTCCATGCAGCATCGACCTCCGTGGATGCCTAAATCGCAGCCGTCAGGGTTCGCTAACGTGTTGCAATGCGTTTGTGAATTGAAGCCCGCCTGATACCTTGGGTATTGATCAACCTCGACTCGCCTGGAGAGGAGAAGCTAATGAGCAATCGAGAAGATAACTCGTGGTTGTACCAAGCCGGCCAGCAAAACGAGCGCGATCAGCGGGACCTCTCTGCGACGATGGATGATGAACCCGTCCTGGACTCGGGCCTTCAGGGTGCGGTTCTCGCATTCTTTTTCGTCGGGGGTGGTATCAGTGCAATAAGTGACGGTACGCAAAGCCAGTAAGGACGCGAGGGGCAGGGTCAGGTAGTAAGCCATTGATTCTGTTGACGTTGCTGTTCGCTTTTTTGCGGCGTATCGTGAACGTCCCACCGACGGAGGCGCGCGATGCAGGGCTGGCAGACGTACCTGGGCATGCGGGAGCTGCCGCGCGAGCTCAGCACCTTCGAGTTGCAGGCCTTCTTTACCTTCAGCCCGGCCGAGCGCGAACTGATCGCGGCGCGGCGCGGCAACCGACTGAAGCTTGGCCTGGCGCTGCACATCGGCTTCCTGCGCATGAGCGGGCGTCTGCTCGACGCTTTTCGCGTCATCCCATCGGTGCTATGGCGCCACCTCAGCGGCGAGCTCGGCATCGACGCCCCGGAACTCGCAACGTTGCGCGCGATGTATGGCCGCGGCCGCACCCTGTTCGACCACCAGCAAGTTGCCTGCGAGTCCCTTGGATTCGGATGGATGAGCGAGCATCCAGCGCCGCGCCTTGGTGCGAGAACTGCGGGACGAGGTAGGCCGATGCGCTGACCGTGAACAGTTGCTCGTTCGTGCCCGACAATGGTTGTAATGCGGCGGCCACGGTAGGTAAGAACTGTCGAATAAAGGTTTGCGCCAGCATTTGCGCCGCGACAGTATCTGCAAGGAGCCGTGAGCGGCGCTCGGAAAGTCATTTCCTTAAGCACGGAGCGTGGCTCTTCCATGTCACGGTCACTGGAGCGAATCGCCGCAGCAAACCTGCTTTCGCTCGATGAGAAAGGCCTACGCTAGCCATGCTTGCGCTCAGTTCATGATCGGGCTCAGTTCTCGTTGGCGATCAGCCTGTGCGATCAACCCTAGAATTATCACTTTGACGGAGTTGGCCACGCTCGCCTCAGTCCTTTTAATTGGCCTTCAACGACACGAGCCTGATCAAGACGCTCCGGAGCGCACGCGCTGCGCTGAAGGCACGCTTCTCGTCGAGATCGATATGAGACCAAGGTCTCATTGCGATAGACCAGACCGCTAACCAAACTTGAGCCGGACAGCCACGTGGACCGTCGTCGTGACGGGCATGGGTGCGGGACTGTATTCAACAGACAGTTGGCAACTGAAGGAAACGTTATGGGCTCATCTTCGATCAGAACGGGCTGATGGCCGGTTCGGAAGTTGGGGGGCGAAGACACCCAGGATGACGGTGCGCTGACGCTGCCGCACCATGCGCACCCAAGGGTTCTGATCTGGCGTTTGGGTGGCCCTGGTTGAGCAGATGACCGTGCCGGCGCGGGAGAGCGGACAGTCGCAACCGCAAGCCGCGGTTTCGCAACCTGTTTCACAGGTGACCGAATGGATCACGGGAAACTCATCGCCTGCCACGACTGCGATCTCCTGCAGCGGGAGGTGGCTGTGCCGGAGGGCGGCGGTTTGCGATGCCGGCGCTGCCGGGCCCCGCTGTGCCGCGAGTTCCCCAACAGCCTCGATCGCGGACTCGCGCTGTCCATCGCCGCAGTTGTACTCTTCGCAATTTCAAACGTGTATCCGATTGTCGGTCTGTCGGTTAATGGGACTGTCGTTGAGACGACACTCCTGGGCGCTGTGAGCGCGCTGTACGACGATGGGAAGTGGCCAATTGCGGGACTGGTGTTTGCAACCACGGTCCTGATGCCGATCTTGCAGACGGTGAGCATGCTATGGCTACTAATACCACTCAAGTTTGACCGTGCACCGTGGGGCGGTCCGGCCATATTCCGGCTGTGCCATCTCTGCCAGCCTTGGGGAATGACCGAAGTACTGATCCTCGGTTTGCTGGTTGCGCTCGTGAAGTTGTCCGCGATCGCAGGCGTGGTGGTGGGCCCCGCGCTGTGGTCGTTTGGGCTACTTGTGTTCGTATTGGCGGCGGCCGGATCAGCTTTCGACTCGCGCAACCTGTGGTCGCGCGTCACCGCCGTTGAGCACACGGGCGCGGAGCCAGGCCTGGACGAGGCGTCACTGCAAGGTGCGGTTACCGCAGCACGATGCGGTCTCGCGCGGTGTCACGATTGTGGACTGCTCGCAAGCGCGCAGGTCGTTAATGCTCACGCGTTCCACTGCCCTCGCTGTGGTGCGACGGTGCACCTGCGCAAGCCAGCAAGCCTGTCGCGCACGTGGGCCTTCCTGATTGCCGCGATTGTGATGTATATCCCAGCCAACATGTTGCCTGTGATGTACACGAACTCGCTCTTCGGGACAGAGAACGACACGATCCTCTCTGGCGTCGTCTACCTCTGGACATCCGGATCCTGGCCGCTGGCGATCGTCGTGTTCGTCGCCAGCATCGCTATTCCGATGCTCAAGATCCTCGCACTCGGATACCTGACGATCTCGACGCAGATGCACTCGCGCTGGCACGCCGTCGAGCGCACACGGATCTATCGAATGGTCGAGTTTGTGGGGCGCTGGTCGATGCTCGACATCTACGTGATCACGATGCTCGTCGCGCTCGTGCAGTTCCGGGCACTTGCGACGATCCAGGCCGGTAATGCGGCAATCGCATTTGGCGCAGTGGTGGTGCTGACGATGTTCGCGGCGATGGCGTTCGATTCCCGCCTGATATGGGACGAAGTGGAGCAAGATCATGTCAGGACTCGAGAAGAAGCCTGATTTTCCCGACGCGGAGCCTGTGCCGCGGTCGCACTGGCGCCTGCAAGTCGTGTGGCTCGTACCCATCCTCGCGGTCCTGATCGGAGGGTGGCTCGCTGTCAAGGCGGTTATCGAGAAGGGGCCAACGATCACGATCGGCTTCGCAACCGCTGACGGTATTGAGGCGGGCAAGACGAAGATCAAGCTCAAAAACGTCGATATCGGGGTCATCAAGACCGTAACGTTGACCCCCGATAGCACGCGAGTCATCGCGTCCGCGGACATCAACAAAAATGCGACGAAACTGCTCGTCGACGACACCCGCTTCTGGGTCGTCCGCCCACGCATATCCGGCGGGACAGTGTCCGGCATCGGCACGCTTCTGTCCGGCTCCTACATTGAAATGGACGTAGGCAAATCGAAGACCGGACGTCGCGACTTCATCGGTCTCGAAGTCCCGCCGGTGATCACGAATGATGTGCCGGGGCGCGAATTCGTCCTGAAAAGCACGAATATGGGCTCGCTCGATGCCGGCACGCCGGTGTTCTTCCGACGGCTGCAGGTCGGACAGATATCCAGCTACAAGCTCGATCCTGATGGACACGGTGTGACGCTGCGCGTATTTATCAACTCGCCGTATGACAGGTTCGTTCTTGCGGATACTCGCTTCTGGCACGCAAGCGGCGTCGACGTGACAGTCGGGGCGAATGGCATCCAGGTGAACTCGCAGTCGCTCGTGTCGATCATGATCGGCGGCGTGGCATTCGAGTCGCTGCCGGGCGCGGTCGACGAGGCCGTCGCTGCGAGCGACTCAACCTTTACGTTGTTCCCAGATCGGGCTGACGCGATGAAGGCGCACTATCACGTCGTCGAAAAGTACGTTGTGAACTTCACGGAATCGGTTCGTGGATTGACCGTGGGCGCGCCGGTCGACTTCCGTGGCATTGTGGTTGGCGAAGTGACAGCGATCTATACAAATTTTGATTCCAAGACGGAGAGGTTGACCATTCCAGTGGAAATCAATCTGTATCCGGAACTCTTCGCGTCCCACTATAAGACCAACACGGGCACTGGCGCCGGCGGCCGCCTGAGCAACGATCCTCACGCGCTGCTGGAGCACCTCATCGCAAAGGGAATGCGTCTCCAGCTTAAAACGGGCAATCTGCTGACCGGGCAACTGTACGTGACCGCCGAATTCTTTCCCAACGCGCCAAAAGCCACGGTGAACTGGGCGTCATCACCTCCTGAGCTGCCGACCACACCCGGTAACCTGCAGCGGCTTCAGGACAACGTCACGGAACTCCTGGCGAAGCTGAACACGATTCCGTTTGAAGCGATTGGCAAGAATACGCAACAGACGCTGTCGAGTGCGAAGACGCTGCTCGACCAACTCGACACCGAGGTTGTCCCGCAGGCGCACGGCACACTCGCCGCGGCCCACGCGGCGCTTGACTCGGCCAACAATGCGCTGCAGCCGGACTCGGCCCTGCAGCAGAACGCGAACGATGCGGTACAGGAACTTTCGCGCACAGCGACGGCCTTCCGGACGCTTGCCGATTATCTGGAGCAGCATCCGGAAGCGTTGATTCGCGGCAAGCAGAAGGAGACCCAGCCGTGAGACGCGCCCTTGTGCCATTCGTTCTGGTCCTGTTTACAATGTCGCTTGGCGGCTGCGGCAGCTCACCCGCGTCTAACTTCTACCGGCTGAAGCCGGACGCGACACTCATTACCATGGGAACTTCGGTGCCGTTATATGTCGTGGTGAACCCGGTCACGATTCCACAACTAGTTGACCGGCAGCAAATCGTCGTAAGCCTTGCCGACAATCAGGTGTGGCCTAACGAGTTCCAGCGCTGGGCCGAGCCGCTGAAGGGCAATATCCAGCGAACTATCGCTGGAAATCTGGCGGTGCTGCTTGGCTCCGAACAGGTAAGCGTATACGCGGCAGACTCGGGTGGCGTGCCGATATGGCGAGTTCGCGTTGACGTGATGCAATTCGATTCCGTACCGGGGGCCACGGCGACTATCGACGCACTGTGGACGATCTGGCCTCCAGGGAAGGCTACTCCGATCGCCGGGCACACGCTCGCACGCGTGCCTGCACAAGGGCAGGCTTACGACGCGCTTGTCGCCGCCCACGATCACGCGCTGGGTTTGGTGAGTCGGGATATCGCAGCGGCAATCCTGAAGAACTTGTTGCGTTGACTGGCGCGGACGTGCGGCTTCGCAGGCGCTGCCAACCTTGGAACAAACCAGGACCCAGCCGCGCCTGCTGACCGAAGGCGAACTCGCCGTAGTGGTCAAGTTCTATCGCGAGAGCCGGCAATGGTCGCAGAAGCAGCTTGCAGACCTTTCCGGCTTGAGCGTGCGGACAATCCAGCGTGTCGAACGTGGCGATGCCTCCGGTTTCGACACGCGTCGCGCGATCGCACGAGCTTTCGGGTTCGAGGATATCGATGCGCTGAACAAGCCGTTCTCCATTCCCACGGCCGAGGAGCTGCAGGCGGCGAAAGAGAAGTTTGATCGAGAGCACATCGCCCTCAAGGCACTCCCCCTTCAGACCGGAAAGCAACTGGCGAAGCTTGCCGAGATACACAGCATGGATCTCTCCACCCCGGCTTTCGAGCTGACTCGCGAAGCTGACGAAGAGTTTGCTGCGCTGGTCGACTGAATGCGTGAGTATCGCGATTGCAGCGATCTTTATTCCGAGACACAGAAGTTCGATGTGTACGACGACATGCAGCGGCACATTGACGCGCTGAAAACGCTTGGAGTGTCGCTCTGCTACGCAGAGCGCAAATTGCTGTGAACTGGCTAGCATAATTAACGAACATCAACAGAAGACGACGTGATCGGACGCAAGATCGTCGACACTTACCTTGCGCCGGACAAGTCCTTCATCGAGATTCGCGCGATGCTCGCGGATGGCTCGCTCGACATCCTCGCCAAGTTTGGAGACGTGTGCCGCGCGAAATTCGAGTCGCTACGCACACAGCAGTTCTGAATCCTGTCGGCGCGCCGTTCAACGCGGCTTCAGTTCGACGGGCGGATCGGCGCGATAGCCGCCGCCGAGCGCCTTCGTCAATGCAATCTCCTGACCGAGCATCTGAGCGTTGAGCGTGAGCAGCGTCATCTGTTCGGCGATCACAGGCTGCCGCGCCTGGAGCGCCGCCAGGCGGCTGGTCAGCCCTCGTTGATAGTGCGCTTCAACGCTGTCTCGCACGAACGCAACGGATTCGATCCGTTGCTGCTGCAACCCGGTCTCCACATCGAGGGCTTGCAGACTGCTGCCCGTCTGCGCGACATCGCGTACCGCATTGAGGACGGCCTGATTGTACTGCTCGATCAACAGGTTGCTGCCCTCACGTGCGCCGCTCAGGTTCGCGTTGAGCTGGCCGCCATCGAAGATCGGCAAAGACAGGCCCGGAATCAGTTCGATCTGCTTGCTTGCGTGCGTGAAGAGGTCGGCGAGGTGCAACGCATTGAAGCCGAAGAATGCCTTGATGTCGAAACTCGGATAGAACGCCGCTTTCGCTGCATCGATCCGGTCGAACGATGCCTCCACGTACCAGCGCATCGCCTGAAGATCGGGCCGCCGGGCAAGGAGTTCATAAGAAAGCGTCGCGGGCAAGGCCGCTTGCGGGCGCGGCAACGCAATGGGCTCGATCGGAGGCAAGCCGTTGGGTCCCGCGCCGACCAACGCTCGCAACGATTCGCGAAACTGCCGTATCTGGTCTTGCGCCGAAACGATCTGCCGTTCGATGGCGAGTTGCTGCGCACGGGCTTCCTCGAACTGGGTTTGGGGCTCCAGGCCGCGCACCCCACGCGCGTTGTGTGTTTCCACGGAGAACACCGCTACCTCGTGCGATTCGTTCAGCAAATCGATAAGCTGGTAAGTCGTCTGAATGCCGTAGTACAGCTGCGCGACGTCGGTCGAGATTTCGAGTTCGACGGCGGACGTCTCGGCAAGCCGCGCATTGTTCACGCCGAGCGCCGCGGCGACCTGCGCGCGCTGCTTGCCCCAGATATCGACGTTCAGACTTGCCCCAAGTCCGACGGTGCCCTCGGTGTACCAGGGGCCCGTCGCCCCTATCGCCGGTATGTTCATCGAGTACGCGCCGAGAAAGCCGTTCGCGGAAACGTGCTCTCGATTCAGCGAGGCAAGCGCCACCACCTGAAGGTTCGACCCCGCTCTGACAAGCTCGACGTCCGACTTCGCCTGCGCGACGCGGGTTCGCGCAATCAGCATCGTCGGCGCGTCGGCGAGCGCCTGTTCGATGAGCGCGTCGAGCTGCGCATCGCCATAGCGGTCCCACCAGCGTGCCGCGGGCCAACCTTCTCGCGCAAGATGGATGTCGTCAGCAAGATTGATCTGCCCGGGCGAAATCTCGGCATACGGCGTACCGTTTTTGTGGATCAGCGCGCAACCCGGCAGGCCGAGGCACAACGACCACGCGATGCACAGGGCGCAGCGACGCCACGACCCAACACGGGGACCGGATCGCGCGCTCATGTTCGTACGGCCCGCGAAGAGGACGCCGTGACGGGGGCCTCGATGCGCCAGTCCGGCAGCCCCGCTACCTGCCGCGACAGGTCTTGCGCTGCGGCGATGAGTGCCACGTCGGCGGGTTCGAGAGGCTGCGCGGCGATGCCGATGCCGATGCGTTCGGGCGCGTGGGCGACAGGCGGATTGGCGGCAAGATCGTCCGCGTACCGGTTGATTTCCGCGCTGGCCTGGTCCTGAACGGCGCGCGCTGCATGGTCCATTTGCGGACTTGCCAAACCAGCTTGTGCCGCCAGCGTGTTCTTCAGCGCATTGCCGGCGAGCATGATCTCGCGGCCTTGCGCGAGGACGGTTTGTGCGCGCAGCGTCAGTTGGGCCTGCTCCCCTTCCTGCCAGCCGGGCTCGAGTGCGACGCGCGACAACGTCGCCTCGCAGTCGGCCAGCGTGGCCCATGCCTGCAACTGGCGCTGCTCGGCGGGCAATTCATCCCGTATCTCGACGCCCGCCTGTGGCGCGCGCAACTGCCTGGCGATGGCGCGCAGCATCGTCGCGAGTTTTTGCCGCAGCACGTCGCCTTCGCCCTCGCGCCAGAACGACATCTGCACGAAGGTCGCCACGCCGACACCCAGCAGGATGCCAACGATCCGGTCGCGGATTTCAGTGAGATTGCTGGTCGGCGCGAACTGTTCGAGCAACGCGAGCGAGAAGGCGAGCATCAGCTGGACGCCCGCGTAGCCGATCCGTTCGGAACCAGCGGATATCCAGGCGGCGAGCGCGACGACGGGCAAGGTCATCAGCAGCAGGCCGACGATGTCGTCGAGGTGCGGAACGACGAACACCACCATGAATAGCGCCACCGCGCTGCCGATGACCGCCCCGGCGACGCGCAGCAAGGCCCGCTGCATCGATGCGCCGAGGCTCGGCAGCGCGACGGCCACGCACGTCAGCATGATCGTGTGAATGCCCTGCCAGTCGACCGCGTTGTAGAACACGTAGCAGACCAGCACGGCAAGCAGCGTCTTCAGCGAAAAGCGCATGTACGCGGGATTGGTCCATGCGTCGGGCGCGACCATCGGTTCGCTCGCGGGCGGTTTGCCGGGTGCGGCGCCGCTCGTATCCAGCTCGGCGAATGCATGCAGCGCGCGCTGCAATTCGGCTGCGGCGGGAAACGTGTCGACTGCCTTGCGTTCTTCTGGTGTTGCCATGTCGACGTAGCGATAGGGTTCGCCCGACGTCACCGACTCGTCGAGCGCCCTGACGTTCGCGTCCAGCTCGCGCAAGATCTTGAGCCGCGCCGCCGAAGTACCCGCCAACGTATCCGGCAACTCGCTCGCGCCGCGATACAGACGCGACACGGTCGCGATGCACGCAAGCAGCAACGTCTGATGCTCGCGATAGCGCGCGTCACGCATCGTCGTGAACCGCAGCAGCTTCTGCAGCGTCAGCGCGCCTTGCTGGACCGCCGTCAACGTGATCGGCTCGGCGTTCCTGCCGCCGTCGATCAGTTGCGTCAGCCGCGCTTCCAGCGCCGTCAGTTGCCGATGGATTTCCGCCTTGAGTTGCAACTGCGGTTCGACGGGCAATAGCAGCGTATTGACCACCAGCGTCAGCGCGATCGGATAATTGACGGCGACCCAGACCCACAACACCGCGCGAATGAGCACGTCAGCCTGATCGGTCCGGTCGACGAAGCTCTGCACGTAGATGACGATGATGGCGACCATGACGAATACGGCGCCGATTTTCAGCACCCGTATCAGGTACACGCTGCCGAAAAACAGCAGACTCGCGATCACGATGCGCAGCAACGGGTAATCGAAGGTAAATTTCAGCAACAGGATCGACAGACCGATCGCGAGCGTCGACCCAACGATGAGCATCAAGCCGACCAGCCGCGTGAGCACCACGTTCGACTGCGTGACGTAAAACACCACCAGCAGCGACAGCGCGAGCGAGGGCACCTCGAGCGTCATCGATACGACGATCACGATTGCGCTCGTCAGCATGCAACGCAGCATCACGTTCAGACGCCCGGGAAAAGGCGCAAGCTCGCGCGCGAGGAAAGCGCCGGCATCGCGCAGCGTGACGGGCAGGTAGTCGGCGGCGGCCATGGGCGCTCCTCAACGGCTTTCGCCGTCGTCGCCGCGCCCGGGGTGCAGCACAGCCACCGCCGATGTCCCGACGCGAAACAGCTCCGGGCTCGGATTGTCGACGCGGATCTTCACCGGGAAGCGCTGCGAGACGTGGACCCAGTTAATCGTGCGTTGAATGCGCGGCAACGCGCCGGGCAATGCAGGGCCGCCTTCATCGGGCGCCACGCCATAGCTGATCGAATCGACGGTGCCCTGGAAGCGCTGGCCCGTATCGCTCATCAGAAAGACCGTGGCGGGCGTTCCCGTCCGGATGCCCTTGAGCTCCGTCTCGCGAAAGTTTGCGACCACGTACCAGTGGCGCGTGTCGATCAATGTGAAGACAGGCTTGAGCGCAGACGCAAACTGCCCCGTCGAAGTCTTCAACGACGCGATGCGTCCGTCGAACGGCGCCCGCACGGTCGCATATTCGAGGTTCAGCTCCGCAATCGAGATCTCGGCGATGACGACGGCACGTTGCGCGACCAGCGCATCGACACCGCTCACAGCCGCTGCCGCCTGCTGCGCCTGCAGTTGCGCGGCGCTGAGTTCGGCCTGCGTGGCGCGTTGTGCGGTGCGCGCAAGGTCGACGTCCTCCGCCGACACATAACCGTGCGACAGCAGCGGCTCCGTGCGGTGTAGCGTATCGGACGCCTGACTGGCTGCGGCTCGCGCGCGCTCGACGGCCGCGCGCACCGACTCCGCGTTGTACTGCTGCGCATTGACCGTGCGCTGGGTCAGCTCGATCTGACGGTCGAGCGCGACGAGGGATGCCCGGCCTCGCGCCAGCGCGTCCTGGTACGGACGCGGATCGATGCGAAACAGCAGATCGCCCTGCTTCACCGCCTGGTTGTCGTGCACCGCCAGCTCGACGATGCGCCCGTTGACCTCGGGCACGACGTCGATCGTATCTGCGTAGACATAGGCGTCGTCGGTGCGAGGCGCGCGGTCCAGCTGGCGGACGACGAAAAGCAGTAGCAATAGCGTTACCACCACCAGGATGATGGCCGGCCACTTTCTCTTCGATGTCCTGCTGGCAGTCGTCGCCATCGCATCCACCTGAGGAGATTCAATGTTGGAACAGCATCAGCCACGCAGCGAGTGAAAGGAAGGTGACTAGCGAGGGATATACCACGGCTGAAGGCCCCAGCAGATGGTCGACCTGCAAGCGCTTGAGAATCAGATTGATGACGACCGTGAGCACGACGCCGGCGACTATACAGAACAGCCAGTCGGGAAAGTACGCGCCGAGCACCCCGATGGACGGCGAGTAGGCACACCCGCCCGTCAGAGGGACAGCCGCCAGGGCAACGACGACAAAACGCAGCACACGTATTGTTCTGAAGACCGGCATGCTTCGCTCCAAAGTCGCTCGCGGCAGCGGGATCTGGATCACCAACCTGAGCCTGCCGGTGCCAGAGGCAGTCAGGCTGTTCGTTGCGCGTTCACGGAAACGCACAAAACGCACTGTCGCGCCAACAACTGTCCGCACTATTGCTGCCGGTCACCCTATAGACCACTGAAGGGGTCACCGTGACGGGCGTGCCCGAATTGATCCCGCTGTGGATACAGAACGAGCCCCGCACGCAGCGCTGGTGACACCCTTGCTCATCCGCCGGAATACCCGCATCAACATTTCGCAGCCGTCGTCTTTTCTGCCGCGTGCGCATGCAGCTTTGGTGGCGTGGCGTTTCCGCCGTGCTCTTCGAGGTATTTGCATGCGCTAATGATGTCGTGCCCCAACTGTTGCGCCACAGTGTGGTTGATGTGCGGCCGGATCACGACCCGCAGGCTCGTCACATCCGTGGCGTTTGGAGGCATCGTGTATGCCGAGAGGATCCAGCCCTTTTCACGAACCTTGTTCGATACGTCGAACTCGTTGAAGTTGGTGAATTTCTTGTTGAGCGTCACGGCAACAACAGGGATGCGCTGAGTCTCGTTCATGATCATGAAATAGCCGCTCTGCACAAGCGTCTCTCGCAGTTCAACGGCATTTTTCAGAGTATGTTCCATGACTCGCTTGTAACCATCGAATCCCATCCTCAGAAACATGTAGTACTGGACGGCGATCTGAAAACCATTGCGGCTGAAGTTCAGCGTCGCCGTTGGCATTTCACCGCCCAGGTAGTTCACGTAGAACACTAGATCTTCGTTGAAAACCTTGCGTTCGCGGAAGACTACCCAGCCCAGTCCGGGCGGCACGAGACCGTACTTGTGTCCGGATGCATTGATCGACTGTACGCGCGGCAACCGGAAGTCCCATTTGTAGTCAGGATAAAGAAAGGGATTGACGAAGCCTCCGGACGCGCCGTCGATATGCATTGGAATCGAAATCCCGGTTTTCTTCTCGTAGCCGTCGAGCCAGTCGTGAATGCCCTGGATGTCATCGTCCTCGCCGGTGAAGGTCTGCCCGGCAATAGCGACTACCGCGATCGTGTTCTCATCGACGTACTTGTCGAGTTCTTCAGCCGTCAGCCGATAGTTGCCCGGCTTCAGTGGCACGATGCGCGGTTCAACGTCGAAGTACCGCAGGAACTTCTTCCACACGATCTGCACGTTGCCGCCCGTCACCATATTGGGCTTGCTTGCATCCTTGCCGTCCGCTTCACGCTTCTGGCGCCAATTCCACTTGTGCGCGAGACCCGCCAACATGCAGGCTTCCGACGACCCGACGGTTGCCGTGCCGTATGGCTCCACGCCATTCGGACCGTTCCATAGCTCATGCAACCACTTCACCATCCGCGTTTCCATCGCAAACAACTGCGGATACATGTCGTGGTCGATGTAGTTCTTGTATATGTTGCGCTTTGCCGTCTCCGCTGCCTCCGGCTCTGCCCACGTGGTGACGAACGACGACATGTTCAGCATCGGATTGGCATCGGTCCATTCGGAACTGATGACAATGGCCGCCGCTGCGCGCGCCGACATACCCGCCTTCGGGAACTCTGCCTCCGGGATCGGATAATTGAATTCGTCATAAGGGGTAATCTTCTCGATCGACGTTTCCATGTGCAGCTCCTTAAGATAATGATCGGTCTTTCGCATGCACGTCATGGCGCTGTAAAGACGCACACGACGGTTCAAAAAATCCGTTACCAAACCTGGTTGCTGTCGAGCTTCTTACCTGTGGGTTGAAAAACTTTAGCTTGTCTGGCTCGGTGGTGATCGACTCGTAACGGGTATGCAATTCCCTCTTCACGTCCTTCGGCGATTCCTCCAGCGGGCGATCCCGCACGTTGTCGCGACCGTGCCGGGACGCCAGCCCGTGTCGCCACGAAGTTGGGGTTGCGGCGGCCCTGTGGGCCGCGTCAGGCCATGATCATCACGATCACCATGCCCCAGATGGTCAGGAGCGTGTTGCCGACCGCGTAGGTCACCGTGTATCCGAGGCCGGGGATCTGACTCTTCGCCGCGTCACAGACCATGCCGAGCGCCGCCGTCGTGGTTCTCGCGCCGGCGCACACACCAAGCAGGATGGCGGGATGGAAGCGGAACACATACTTGGCGATGAACATGCCGAGAATCAGCGGAACGGACGTGGCGAAAATGCCCCACAGGAACAGGCTGACGCCCAGGTGCTGAAGACCGGTGACGAATCCGGGGCCCGCCGTAATGCCAACTACCGCGATGAACACATTCAATCCGACTGAGTTCATGAACCAGACAGCAGGTTCCGGTATGCGGCCGAACGTTGGATGAATCGCGCGCAGCCAGCCGAACACGATGCCCGCTATCAACGCGCCACCGGCGGTGGACAAGGTGATCGGAACAGCGCCGACCTTGATGACAATCGCGCCGACCAGCGCGCCAATCGTGATCGCGAGACTCATGAAGGCCACGTCAGTCACACTGGTTGGCCTGTCCAGCACGCCGAGCGCCTTCGCAGCGGCAGTCGTGTCCTGTGTGCGCCCAACAAGCGTCAACGTGTCGCCCCGGTGCAGTGTTGTTTTCGGCAGAACGGGGATCACCGTTTCCGTCGGTCCGCGCTTGATCTTTCTCAGGTAGACGCCACGCGCTGCGGGTAACGTGGCGAGTTCCGCCAGCGTCTTGCCGTCCACCGCCTTGCTTGTCACATAGACGTCCACGCCTTCTGCCGGTACGGCGAGCAGTTCAGGGTCGTCCACTTCCTGGGCTCTTGCCTGAGTTGCAACAAGCTGGTCGCCGCTGCTGCCCACGTCCTTGTCCTTCGTTCCGAGCAACGCGATGAGTTGTTCCCGGCGACCCGCTACCGCCACCACGTCATTGGGCTGAAGAACGAAATCGAGCGTCGCCTCTTCAATCACGGTCCCACGCCGGACCCGCTCGATGAACAGGCGCATCCCTTCGGGCTCAAGTGCTTCCACCTGGCTCACCGTCTTGCCCGCAGCCAGCGTGTCGGCGGGAAGCCTGTACGCGCGCAATTCGTAGCGGTGCCACGCCTGGCCTGGGCCGCCCAGGTCCTGCGTGCCGCCGCCCAAGCTCGCCTCATACTCCTTGCATGCCGCGACCAGATCTATGCCCAGCAGCTTTGGGCCAAGCGTGGAAAGGATCAACGCAGAGCCAACCGTGCCGAAGATATACGACACCGCGTACGCAGTCGGCATCGCATCGAGCAGCGCCTTTGCCTGGTCTGCCGGTAGCCCAAGCCGGTTGATGGCGTCGGTGGCCAGACCCATGGACGCCGAAATGGTTTGGGACCCGGCGAGCAGCCCGGCCGCGGATCCGACGTCGTAACCCGCGAGTTTCGCAGCAACGATTGGTGCGGCGAGGGACAGCACACATTGAACGACCGAAAATAGTGCCTGAGGCGCGCCGTCCTTTGCAATGCCACGCACGAACTGCGGCCCAACCCCGTAGCCTACGGCGAACAGGAACAACAGGAAAAACACAGACTTAACATTGGGCGAAATTGTGATGTGAAGCTGCCCGATGGCGATCGCCACCAGCAGGGTCGCTGTCACCGCGCCCAGACTGAACCCCTTAAAGCTTTTCCCGCCCACCCAGTAGCCGATTCCGAGTGCAAGGAATAGGGCAATCTCAGGATAGTGTCGCAGGGTATCGGCTAGCCAGACCATGATGGATCCTTTGTCTTTGATCGTTTCGGAAACGCGAAAGACTTACCGCGGCTTCATTAGAGAGCGCCATGTGTGAAATTTGCATAACCAGACGCCCCTCCGGAGGGTTCGCGCCTGGATGGCGAGCGCTTCGCAATAGCCTCGATGTCCGACCGGGCCGGTTTCGATGGCGTCGCCTGCGCAAGGCGCAGGTCGGGAAGGGTCTCCTGTCACATCGTCCGTCCGGCGCACCAGGCTTTCAACTTTCATTCAGTTGGGCGCGCTGAGCGCGCTGTACCCCTTCTAATGATGGTGCGAATGTTCCGACAGGACAATGAGACTTTAGTCCGATGACGCAGTCTGTTGATCAGATCCAGGCGCATTCTGGGCGCGCGCAAGTGCGCCGCAATCTCCGGAGGAAATCAAGCGTGATTCAGCGACGATCGGCGTATGCACCGCGATCCGCTGCGATCGAGACAAGGTCAAGTCCAATGGAATGGACGCCCCCACCCGAAACGGCATGGATGTGCCAAAGTGGAAGTGTCTAAGCAACCACCTGACCGAGGGGAGCGCCCATCATGAAAATTACGACAGTTGGTATCGATCTGGCGAAGAACATTTTTGCCGTCCATGGTGTAAAGAGCATGGCCGAACCGCGCTGACGAAGGTGCTCAAGCGAAACCATCCTTGAAGGCAATACCCTCGAGCAACAGCTTGATCTGTTCGGGGCCGTAGATATGGCGCCGACGTCCAAAAATTGGGAACCGTAGTCCACTCAGCGCTGTGCTATAAAAAATACAGCGCTCTCGTCCCGGGTCCGCTCATTTCCTCGTCAAGTGCAAGGAGAACCGCAATGCAAACAAGAGGCATTTTGCTAAAAGGTATTGTTGCGATGGCCCTAGGCTGTCTGGTGCTTTCCGGATGCGGTACGACTTCGGAATCGTCGGGCGGTGCCGCGGTCAACACGTCGAAACGTCAAGCGATCGACGCGAGCGTCGACGACGCACTGGCCAAGCTGTATGCGAAGGTGTCGGGCTCGAAGGAACTGGTCGCGAAAGCGCAAGGCGTGCTGGTGTTTCCGAACGTGGTTCAGGCAGGCATTGGCATCGGCGGCGAGCACGGTGACGGCGCATTGCGTATCGGAGGCAGCACCGTTGGTTACTACAGCACCTCGTCAGGATCGATCGGCGCAATCCTTGGCGTCCAGACGAAGGCCGTCATTTACCTGTTCATGACGCAGGACGCGCTCAACAACTTTCGCAACGCCAGCGGCTGGTCGGTGTCCGGCGATGCGTCGGTGGCGCTTGTTAAGGTCGGCGCCAACGGGACGATCGACTCGTCCACTGTCACCGCACCCGTCGCAGTGTTCATCCTGACTGACTCAGGGCTGATGTTCAATGTGTCGCTGGCCGGTTCCAAGATCACACGCCTCGATATCTGAACATCCAATGCGTTCGCTGCATGCGAATCAGGCATGTCTGCCGTCCAGCGTCCGTTGCAGCGTACTGCTTCATTTCGGCGATCCGCACGAAGGGAGTGTGTTCAAAGGCCTCAGCCAGCGATTGCACTCCATGAGTTTGCGGCGCATGGCGCGAGGCTACCGCCGGGGCGACGAGCGGTCTCTCTGCCCGACTGGCCGCTTCATCATGCGGATTCAACCGGTGGATGCAACACACTAGAGGCTGCGCAAGCAGTGGGAGTGTTGCAGATGAAGTAACGACGCCGGATTTATTACACCGAGACCCGGAAAGCGCTGATGTGGGAGCGCTGGCAGAGGGCGAATCCCTCCAGCGTATTGCCCAGCTTTTTGACCGGAACCACTCATCGGCACAAGGGATTCTGGCTGAGACGGGCGGAATCCGGCCGCCACAGCGACGCCGCTCCAGACTGGCGTTGACGCTGGCCGAGCGCGAGGAGATATCGCGGGCGCTCGTGTCGGGCGATTCGATCCAGTCAATTGCAAAGCAACTTGCACGGGCCCCCTCCACAGCGACATTTTCCTCGGCTGGTCCAAAGCGCGAATTACGGGTATCGATTTTTACGTGCGACAGTTGCGCGACATGAAGGGCGCATTCGATTTCAGCACCTTTAAGGCTGATGATCTCAGCGAATATGCGGTGTCTTGCGGCCACGCCCTTGCCCACGCGATGGCAAAGGCTGGTGATCCCGCGCTCATTTGCGGATACCTCGGCAAGTCCGACGCGTTCGACGAGCCTATCGAGCGATTCGCGCTCGCCTATGCCGAGCAGAACGAGGCTGACTGGTCGGCGTTGAAGGCCGCAGTCAAAGCGGGACGCATCGAGGCTATGCAAGACAGTTGACCGCCATCTGCTTGTTTGTGTCGGTCCCGCTTCGGTTCGTATGGTGGCAACGCGTGGTCGGCAACGCAATACGCGCCGTCACGCGAAGCGTGGCATCACGATTTGTTCGTTCCGGACCCACCACCCGCCACCTGCAATGACACCAGTCGTGCAAGCACGATAGCCGGATAAAGTTGGCCGATCAGCGCTTCGAGATTCGAAAGCGATCTCGCCGCGGGCGCGACAGGCGTGATGTCGCCATACCCTACGGTGGTCAATGTGACGAAACTGAAATAAATCCAGATCGAGTGATTCTCTGGGATCTCGCCGTGTGTAGCGCCTGCAAACGCCCCGGGAACGTAGAGGCTGACGAGGTAATACGCGTCAGCCCAAACTACTCCCACCAATATGTAAAGCGCGACAGCTCCGGCGATCCGGTCACGTGTCACCGCGCCCGGGCCGAACACTCTCATTCCAACGACCATGCCAAGCAGCACAAGTGCAAGGAGTGTCGCTTCGTCACGTATCGCCAGCGTGAGGACTGTCGGGAGGAGCCATCCTGCCCAGACCACAACGAGAGCCACGAGGGCGACCAGCGAGATCAGCGCGAACTCTCCGGATCGATCCGTCGCGGTTATTAGTCCGTTCAGGAGGATCAGCGAGAGAAGCACGTCCTGCAGAATTCGACCGGCCACGCTAGTCGACGCGGTGACGAACGGGAGCACGAACACCATCATGACGAAGAGCACAAGAAGCGCGATCATGCTTCCGTGACGCAACGGCGCGGCGCGGTCCCGCCATCGCTGTACGTATGCCATCGCCCCTCCAGTCGAACAGAAGTCCGCGACCGTTTCCCTGCCTGAAGATGAGCACTCGGATGGACCGCGGTGCGCGAGGAAAGCAAAGAGGGCAACTGTCTATGCGCCGATACACCGATACGCTGATGACTCTTGTCGCCCAGGTCGAGCATCCAGTGTACGTCGCTCCGTTCTGCATTTCTCATTCGTTTAGTCTCTAAACAGTTCAGTCTTGACAAATGTGGGGATGACCCGCTTCGATGGACAGCCTTGATCGGAATGTCGAATCACACCATCATGGCGTCGTTGCTGCAACGCCATGTCCAGCGCGCGCAACATCAGTTCGGTGTACAGATGGTTTGACATCGCCCAGCCGATGATGCGACGGCTGAACACATCCAGCACAACCGCCAGATAGAGGAATCCTTCACCCGTGGGTACATAGGTCGCATCTGCGACCCACAGCACGTTTGTCGCGTCGGCACTGAAGTGCCGGCGCACCAGATCAGGCGCGCGCCGGCCGCCTGCGCGTGGCCGTGTGGTGCGCGGCCAGCGCCGCCGGCTTGCCCCGCACAGACCCGCCATACGCATGAGGCACCGCGTATCCATGCGCAGCTCGCGCGCGAAGGCGTACACGTGGGGCAAGCTCAGGCTATCCGGCGCCACATCGGTGGCCTTGACCTCGATCTCCACCAGCGTGGTGGTGCTGCCAGCCGCATTGGTGCCCGTGATCGTATAAATAGTGGCGTTGCTGACGGCGGTGGGCGTGCCGGTGATCGCGCCAGTCTGGGGATTCAGGCTCAGGCCGGCAGGCAGCGCACGCGACACGCTGTATTGCGTGATCGTTCCACCGCTGCTGCTCGGCGTATCGGGGATAATTTCCTGCCCTTGGGCGTAGACCACCGATTCATCGCGCTCACTCATGCCGGCGGGCGGCCCTTGCGTGACGACGGTGCCGCCACTGCTTCCGCCCTGGCATCCAGCGAACAGCATGGCCAGCAGCACGAGCAGGCCTGTCAGGCAACGCGTGATCTGCATGAACATGCTCCCGGACAGATTCACTCATTCATGATAGGCCGCGTCGGTACGTTTACCATCCGAAAGCAAAGGCCTCTATATCGGCCGAAAACGCGACCAGCATGGCAACGGGCTTAACGTCCGCAGCCTGACTTGAAGCGACGTTCGACCGTCCGCGCTAACGTGATCGCCACCGACCGCAGTTGGCCGCACCCGGTCCGACGGCAAGCTTTGGTGAGCGAGCTGAACACCGACGGTCGCGATCGGCGGCAAACGACGACCCGTTGCGGGCGTAGGGAGCGGATGTCGGTCTGTCGGTTGCCGTATCAACAGCGGACAAAGTTTTCTCGCCCAAAACCCTGTTTCCACGTAGTGGCGCTCCTGCGCTCGACGGTTGAAGGCATGATGCACCGCGCCATTCGAGCTGCCACGTATGTTCTTGCGAACCAGATGGCGGCGTTACATCGGCAATCGGAAGTCCGCGAGACAGTCGCTCAGCAGATCAGATGTTCATGGAGAGCTATTTCCATCCCGCGACGTCGCTTTCCAGTCAGATTGACTCCAAGAAAAATGCAATCTATGTTGAAACAGATTCCCGCCGTGTCGAGACCGGAATTGAACTTCGTGCTCCGCGCCGGAGACTCCTGGTGCAAACAGAAGCGTGCTGTGGACATGTTGGCATAGATGACCGAATCGTCCAGGTGCCTGGCCGCCGTTGCGGTCGTAGTTTTCATATAGAAACGGCTGGAAAAACTGAGGTGCGGATCGATGAACTCGTCTGTGCAAAGTGCGCCAGGGTATCTGCAGATGACCTTCTACGCATTCTGGGCACTGACGCTCATTTTCGCGGTGGTAACCTTGCTTGTCTTCCGGCGCAAAACAGAGTTGCAAAATTCCGGTATTGAAAAAGGGGCTTGGATAGCAATCGTATTGGCCATCTTGCTGCAGCTGGCCTCTTTATTGCTTGGCGGGCGACTGGTGAGCTTCGTATTTCACATAATCAGCCTGATTGTCGTGTGCACCGGCCTGTTCGGCTTTAGCGCGTACGCAGCCTTCCTCGTGGTCACTGGCCAGTCGCGAAAACGCAACGTCAGCGGCTAACCACGCGCGACGGCGTGTGGTCCGCGGGAAGCGGCCGCACAGCCCCGCTTCGCAGCGCGACCCCGAAAAGCCACGGCGAGCCATACCCGACGCCGATACCATAGAGCAGCGCGTCGCGAACGGCGTCCGCTGACTTGAGGCGAAAGCGGCCGGCAACCGCCACCTCGTTATCGCCAAAGCGCCAGGTACCCTGGACTGAGAGTGCAGAAATCGTCGCGGATGGCGGCAGGATGTTGAACGGGTAAATGTCTGCGGTCACCGGGTCTCGTGGTAATAAAGCCCGCTGGATTGTGACGTGGCGCGGGAAGATGTTCACCGCGCTAAGGCCTATGTCTGAGGCCAAGGCGGGAGTGGACAAAGCGAATCCACGCAGCGGTCTTTGGCTCAACACGGCAGCTGCTTCATGATTCCCCAGGACAAACTCGAATGTGGCTTGTTGGACGCCATCGGCGCCATGCGTCGTCCGACGCAAAGCGATCCGTTGCTGCCCTTCGAGGAAAACCCGCGAACGACTCAACTTCGGCCTTATGCGAAGCTTTCCATAGGGCCGATGAAGCATCGTTCGTCCTCACGAATTGAATGGCTTGCTTGCCGGGCAGAGCCGCCATTCGAACGTCCATGTGAGAGCGTGAGCGGATGTCCGTAGATGACCGATTGCACGCGCATCGCGCATGCTCCGAAAGCGGCCGTACGGTTGCGATTGCCGTTGGCGATCGCGGCAACTGACGCGTGAACAGGCCGGTCGGGGGCAGTCCGCGATCGGTAATCAAAAAAATGTTTATGCTAAACCGCTCCACACGCGCTGGCGTCTATGGGCATTGGATGATCGTCGCGGTGATTTGCGATGCTCGGCGCACGGTTGGCGCACGCCGGGACCCGGCGGTTGTCCGGGCCCGTTGTGCGAACGCGGCAGGAATGCGGACGTCAATGGGCAGGGAATCCAGAGTTTCGCGGCATTGTGATGGTGCGACGACGCTAAAGCACGAACGGGTTCGCGTTGGCCGCATCGGGGAAGACCAACGTGCGCGTGGATGGTGCTGATCCCGGTCAGTACACTTCGCTCGGGTCAGGTGGCGTAGCAAATTCTGCCCCCACGTGTGCAGGACCGTGATGAAGCCGAGTTCCGCGCCCAGGTGTCTCGGATCGGCGGCGATCGTGCGCAGCGTCTCGGCGCTGGTGCGAAACAGCAGATCGTAGAGGGTCTTCTTGTTCTGGTACGCGAGCGCGACGATAGACTCGGGGAGTGTGAAAGCGACGTGGAAGTACTCGACCGCGGGAAGCAGCTCTGCGCGCCGGCGTTCGAGCCATTGCGCGCGGGCAGTCCGCGCACGCCGGGCTGATGTTCCTGGCGGAAGCACCTCTTGGGTTGGCCCTTCGAGCGCCCGCCACTGGCGAATACGCCGCTCCAGCGTGCGCCGCATGCTATCGGGATAACGATCCGGGTGATCATCCTGCAGCTTGCGCAGGACCGTGATGCCCATCAGGTCGGGCGAGTTGCGCAGCAGCGGTACGACTTCGCTGTCCCATACATCGAGGAAGGGATCAGGGCGGGCGCATTGACTCAAATTATTTGCTACCGAGTCGGGGTCGTTGCCTCATGTAATTTGCTACCTGTCAGACGGCTGGCGGGGGCGACTTATGACGAGGCGGCTCAGCATGGCAACACGAAGGGAATTGATCGAGGCGGTCGGACAGCGCTACCGGTGTTCTGACCGGGAAGACAAACTTCAGCTTGTCCGGCTCGGTTCTGATCGACTCGTAACGGGTATGCAGTTCCCTCTTCACGTCCTTCGGCGACTCCTCCAGCGGGCGATCCCGGACGTTGTCGCGACCGTGCCGGGACGCCAGCCCGTCGCCACAACATTGAGGTTGCGGCGGCCCTGTGGGCCGCGTCAGGCCATGATCATCACGATCACCATGCCCCAGATGGTCAGGAGCGTGTTGCTGACTGCGTAGGTCACCGTGTATCCGAGGCCGGGGATCTGACTCTTCGCCGCGTCACAGACCATGCCGAGCGACGCCGTCGTGGTTCTCGCGCCGGCGCACACACCAAGCAGGATGGCGGGATGGAAGCGGAACACATACTTGGCGATGAACATTCCGAGAATCAGCGGAACGGACGTGGCGAAAATGCCCCACAGGAACAGGCTGACGCCCAGGTGCTGAAGACCGGTGACGAATCCGGGGCCCGCCGTAATGCCAACTACCGCGATGAACACATTCAATCCGACTGTGCGCATGAACCAGACAGTCGGTTCCGGTATGCGGCCGAACGTGGGATGAATCGCGCGCAGCCAGCCGAACACAATGCCAGCTATCAACGAGCCACCGGCGGTGGACCAGGTGATCGTAACAGCACCGACCTTGATAACAATCGTGCCGACCAGCGCGCCGATCGTGATCGCGAGACACATGAAGGCCACGTCAGTCACACTGGTTGGCCTGTCCAGCACGCCGAGCGCCTTCGCAGCGGCAGTCGTGTCCTGTGTGCGTCCGGCAATCGTCACTGTGTCTCCGCGGTACAACTTTGTGTTCGGCAGAACAGGGATCGGCGTTTCGGTGGGTCCGCGCTTGATCTTTCTCAGGTAGACGCCACGCGCTGCGGGTAACGTGGCAAGCTCGGCCAGCGTCTTTCCGTCCACCGCCTTGCTGGTCACATAGACATCCACGCCTTCTGCCGGTACGGCGAGCAACTTGGGGTCGTCCACTTCCAGGGCTCTTGCGTGAACTGCAACAAGCTGGTCGCCGGTACCGTCCATCTCCATGTCCTTCGTTCCAAGCAACGCGATGAGTTGCTCCGGGCGACCCGCTACCGCTACCACGTCATCTGGCTGAAGAACGAAATCGAGCGTCGCCTCTTCAATCACGGTCCCGCGCCGGATCCGCTCGATGAACAGGCGCATCCCTGCGGGCTCGAGTGCTTCCACCTGGCTCACCGTCTTGCCCGCAGCCAGCGTGTCGGCGGGAAGCCTGTACGCGCGCAATTCGTAGCGGTGCCATGCCTGGCCCGGGCCGCCCAGGTCCTGCGTGCCGCCCAAGCTCGCCTCATACTCCTTGCATGCTGCGACCAGATCTATGCCCAGCAGCTTTGGGCCAAGCGTGGCGAGGATCAACGCAGAGCCAACCGTGCCGAAGATATACGACACCGCGTACGCAGTCGGCATCGCATCGAGCAGCGCCTTTGTCTGGTCTGCCGGTAAGCCAAGCCGGTTGATGGCATCTGTGGCCAGACCCATGGATGCCGAAGTGGTTTGCGATCCGGCGAGCAGCCCGGCCGCGGATCCGACGTCGTAACCCGCGAGTTTCGCGGCAACGATTGGTGCCGCGAGGCACAGCACACATTGAACGACGGAAAACAGTGCCTGAGGCGCGCCGTCCTTGGCAATGCCGCGCACAAACTGCGGCCCGACCCCATAGCCTACGGCGAACAGGAACATCAGAAAGAATACAGATTTAACGTTGGGCGAAATCGTGATGTGAAGCTGCCCGATGGCGATCGCCACCAGCAGGGTCGCTGCCACCGCGCCCAGACTGAACCCCTTAAAGCTTTTTCCGCCCACCCAGTAGCCGATTCCGAGCGCAAGGAATACGGAAATCTCAGGATAGTGTCGGAGGGTATCGGCTAGCCAGACCATGATGGATCCTTGGTCTTTAACCGTTTCGGAAACGCGAAAGACCTACCGCGGCTTCTATTAGAGAGCGCCATGTGTGAAATTTGCATGACCAGACGCCCCTCCGGAGGGTTCGCGCCTGGATGGCGAGCGCTTTGCAATAGCCTCAATGTCGGACCGGGCCGGTTTAGGTGGCGTCGCCTGTGCAAGGCGCAGGTCAGGAAGGGTTTCCTGTCACACCGTCCGTCCGGCGCACCTAGCTTTCAACTTGCATTCGGTTGGGTGCGCTGAGCGCGCTGTACCCCTTCTAATGATGGTGCGAATGTTCCGACAGGACAATGAGACTTTAGTCCGATGACGCAGTCTGTTGATCAGATCCAGGCGCATTCTGGGCGCGCGCAAGTGCGCCGCAATCTCCGGAGGAAATCAAGCGTGATTCAGCGACGATCGGCGTATGCACCGCGATCCGCTGCGATCTGCTGACCCGTCATGATCGCGGGGTGTCGATGCTGAGGTGTGCGACGTTTTCCCTTCACCTTTCTTTCAATTTGCAGGCGCTAGCATGATTAACGAACATCAACAAAAGCGTGCGGCTGGCGACCTGTGCCGCCCGTCGGCAAGCTCGTCGGGACGAGATCTGGACCGCCATCCGGGGCACGTGCCTCACCTGGTCCGAGACAACCGGTTGGGAGGCGATCGAGGCGCTCGCACCACCGGATTTCGATCTGCGCCGTCGGCGCCTGCTCGGCCTGAAGGACGGGCGGCCATGGTGCTGGCTCTACAGGGCCGTCGATAGCCGCTTCGTCGCGCGCTGGGAGCACGCCGGGCTGCAAGTATGGGGTACCACGCCCGCCACGGCGATCTGGGCATTGCGGGACGTGCGGCGACTTATCAGCGCCTCTGTCACGTCGATTTGCCGTACACCTTGCAGGCACCGTTAGTCACGCTCGAGCCGATGACAGAGGTGGCCGCTCGGTGCGCTGCCAGCGCCGTAAGCGCGTACGTCTTTGCCGAGCAGTTGTGCCCAGTGGTTGAGCATGCCTTCACTCAGCACGCTGTGTGCAGAGTTGTGGGTGCAGAGGATCAGGACGTTGGTGGTCTTGCCGGCCATGGCAACGCTCCTAGCAGCAGGACGAACCAGATTTCACCGCGATGCCGACCGGCTTTCCACGCGGCGCTTGCGGCGCGCAGCACGCGGAGCCTTCGGTGGGCACGTCTTTCTGCTTGCCCTCGCTGAACACGGGGATGTTTCCCAGCGAATGGAAGTGTTCCCATGCAATGCCCTGCGGATCGGTGATCCAGTGTTTGTCGCTACGAGCGTAGCAGCAGGTGGTCTCGCCATCGTCCAGCAATGCCATGTCTGCAGCCTCTGCACGCGCTTTAAGCTCGGCCAGTCCAGCGGCGTCATCCACCTGGAAACCCAGGTGGTCCACCCCGGCGGCACTACCGCGTGTGGAAATGGCGAAGTTGATGCGCGGATCGTCCAGCATCCATTTCGCGTAGTCGCTTTCCACTCGGGTCGGCTCGGCGGCGAACAGCTTTGAATAGAACGCGGATAACTTCGTTCTCTTCCATATTTCCAATATATTCGAGAACATGGGCAAGAACCGGGAGGGAAGGCAAGCGACCGCTCTCGGTAGGTCACTGCCTGAGACGATCGATCGGCAGCAAGTGGCTTAATTCCGTTCGATCTATCTTCGCGATACCAGATAGCCGTCGTCATCGGTGAGGCTTCGCGAGAAACGTGCGCGGTGGGTGCGTTCGGGTAGAGCTAGCGTATGGATGGCTCGCTCGAGACGCTGCGCCATATTGGCAGTGCAAAGATACGTTGACGTGCTCGTCGCCGAGATCGACTCGCGTTTGCATCCGGCGACGAACTCGACTGTCTCTCCCGATTCCATCGGCGTTAGTGGACGGATGTGGCAATGCGCATGGCGCCAAAAACCGGCGCAAGCCTATCCTGCCATACCTCGTTTCAATGTCCGTTTTTATCTCCCGGCTAAGCGCTTTCAGCGAGGTTGGCCGGGAATTTCCGTAAGGTGGCCAGATGCGTCCGCGGGATGCACCCCATGAATCCACTGTTCTTCCTTTGCTCGACCGCACACCGTATCTCATGGTGCGGGATGTCGATTGAACGAGTCTGCATACTGGGCAGGCGGATTTCTGCGTAGTGATCCGGTCCACTGCCGCTACCTGAATGTCAGATGTCTGCGAGGGCCGCGGCTGGAGTCGGTAATCGCACGCGCTGAATCGGCAACGTCGATTCAGCTTCGGGCGGCTGTTGATCTCCTAAAATCTCGCCGGTCTTTCCCAAAGATATGCAGGCAGGGCTATCGGGAGTTCGTAGAGTAAGGGATATAGTCTGCGAGACTATCGTGTCTCTATCGGCTCGCAGTTCCATTATGTGAATCCTGATGGCCAGCACGATTCAGCCCGTTGCCTGTGATCATTCTGCGCCTGCGCCGTCGTGGAGTTTGCCCGGAATCCCTTCGCTACGTCTTTCCGGACATCGGCCCGGTCCGTTGCTCGTGCCAGGCGTGTCCAAAAGATTTCTTTTATTCCAACGCGATCCGTCTGATTCCATGACGTTCCGATAGCGAAAATCCGGCCAAAAACAGGTGTTGACGAGGTCTTCCCGAGTGAACAAGATGGGATAAAGAGAGCACGACGGAGCGAGCCATGCCAGTTGCGAAAAGCTATACCCGGGCGCAATGGGATGCGCTTGTCCGCACTCTGGAATCACTGCCGGTCAAGCCAGAGGCCGAGCAGCGCGTCTCTATTACCGATGCGATGAAAGAGATGCGTCTGGTAATCCGTGCGGTGAGGAAGAAGGGATATACGCTGGAAGAAATCGTTGAACATGCACGGAAGAAGGGCGTTGATATTAGCGTTGGCTCTGTCAAGTACGCGTTATACCCATCGAAGAAAGACAAACCAGCTCGACAGTCTGCAAAGGAATCGGCACGGGACAATGCCGCGCCATCGCCTCGTACGAAGAAGGTAAGCAAGGACGATGTACCGCGCGCGGAGGCTGTCAGAGAAAATCAAAAGCAGGATGCGGGAGAGATTGTCAGTAGGCCGGGAAGCATGGTGATGCGTGACGCGTTCTCATTCGAGATCAGGCCTGACACTGAGAACCTTTAGAGGGTTCAAATGGACACGACGACTTACCCCATCTATCTCGTTGGTGGCAGCAAGGGCGGCGTAGGCAAGAGTTTTGTTGCGCTCGCGCTGGCCGATTATCTGCTACGGCGGGATATTCATGCCGCGCTGGTGGAAACCGATACCTCCAATCCGGACGTGATGAAAGCGGTTCAGGGTGAGATGCGCTGCATCGCCTATAACCTGGACGATGCAGACGGCTGGATCGGCCTCGTCAATTTCTGCGATGAGCAACGGGACGCCGCGATCGTTGTCAACACGGCGGCGCGGAGCCAGACGGGTGTTGAGCAGTTCGGGGCGACACTGGCCGGCGCGCTTGGCGAGCTTCGGCGCCGGCTTGTTGTCCTGTGGGTGATCAACCGGCAACGCGACAGCCTTGAATTGCTGAGCGCTTTCAACGAGACGTTCCCGGACGCGGCGATGAACGTCGTACGCAATGGCTACTTCGGTCCGGCGGAGAAGTTCAGGCTGTATCAGGGGTCGCAGCTTCGCCGTTCCATCGAATCGCGCGGTCACTCACTGGATTTTCCTATCTTGCGGATCGGGTCGCGGACGAGCTTCGCAGTCAGCGCATGTCGATTCGCAAGGCAGCGGAGACGATGCATATCGGTGAACGGGTCGAGCTATTGCGTTGGCGTTCGTTGTGCGATGCCATGTTCGCCAAGGTAACGGTCGATGGATAGCAGGCAGGGCAGGCCGGTGGACGAACTCGCCTGTCTGTTTCTCGACGTCACGGGCGAATTGCCCGACGATGCCAGTGTGCTGCGAATGCGTCGGGTATCGAGTGCGCTCAACCTCCGCGACAACGATGCGCTGTGGTCTGTGCTGGTCATGCTCGAGCACTACGGGCGACTCTACGAGGCCATGCCGGAGCGCATCCGGCAAGGCAGGCGCGGGCAGTCTGGATGTCGTGCGGACGGAGGCGTGGGCAGCGACGGATGCGTTGATGACGCAGCATCGTGACGCGCTCGCGCGCTGCAAGGCCACGATTGAACTGGCCGGGCAGATGATCGATGAACATGAGACGCGCTACCGGGCCGCGCTTGCGGCGCTGAACGATGAGGCGCTGGCTACACTCACGCGGCGGGCGGCGAATCACATTGCCCGCGTTGCCGGTAACCGGCTCGTGGGGGCGACGGCTGTCGCCGTACGGCGCTGCACCGGGCGCAACCTGCCGTGGCGGTTCAGTTCGACAAAATCGCGTTCGATGCGCGTTTCCGTCCAGCCCCAGGCTTTGTCGCAGTAAGGATCAAAGAGCGAGCGAGATCGATATGCGAAGTACTGCTTATATTGCGAGCTCGTAGAATTGATCAGCGGCGGACGGGTGGGTTCCGCGAGCACATTTCATCTGTCCTTTGGCGATCATGTGCATAATCTCAATGCCGGCCAGAAGGATCCGGGCACAGCGAAAGGTCTTGAACCCCAGCGTGGGCCGCGTTCGTCGTTTGATCGCCCGATGATCCTGCTCAACGAGGTTATTGAGATATTTGGACTGGCGGATCCTGATGGGCGCTTCACAATCGGCATTGATCGCTTCGAGCGCGGCGAGATTGGCGCCGCTTTTGTCGATGGTTACCGTCTCGGGTACACCGTTCTGGGCGATCGATTTCTCAAAGTAACGCCGGGCCGCAGTCTTGTCCCGATGGGCGCGTAGCAGAAAGTCAATGGTGTTGCCGTCCTTGTCGACGGCCCGGTAAAGATACCGCCATTCCCCCTTGACGCGGATGTACGTCTCGTCCATCCGCCAGCTCTTACCCACCGGCCGCTTGCGGCGGCGAAACACTTTCTCCAGCACCGGCAACAGCTTGATGGCCCAGCGGTGCACAGTCGAATGATCGACCGAAACGCCGCGCTCAGCCATCATGTCTTCAAGGTGCCGTAGGCTCAGCGGATAGGCCACGTACCGGCGCACGCAAATCAGAATCACGTCGAGCGGATAATGCAGGCGTTTGAGCACTCGGCCACCGCCGGATTCATCGTCTTCATCGAGCTTTCAGTCGTTCATGTCGTTCCGCATATCATAGCGGACCGGCCTTACTGCAACAGAACCGATTCGATCCGTCCTACGCGCCCGTCCGCACCGGTGGAGCGACGGACGCCTGAAACCCCAAACGACATCGCCATAAATTGATTCCGTAGTCCAGGACGTAATCGACAAGGATAGCGACAGGTCAGACCGGCAGCGGGCGAACTCGAAAAGCTGTGAGGCGCTACACGAAATGTATTCGCCGTCCAACGGATGGAGTCCTGCTGCGCGGTTACTATCCAGGCCCGGGCGCGGTTGTGATGGCGCCCAACAAGGCCGTTTACAGGCATGCAGTCTGTCACGCCGCCAACCGTCGTCGTTGTAGTCCTCACTGACCGATACAGGAATCAAACATATGGATCACTAAACCAGCTTGCAAAAACTGGAAGGTCCTTATAGGCAGCTTTGAAGAGTACAACGGCCATGTGCGCGGTCTCGTCGCACGGCAAGTGATCGGCGCTCACGGCGCTGAAGTACCTCGCCGGCGCTCCACCCATCAACCATTAGAAATGGCTGTCTCATACCCGCGCATGACGGCCTTACCGGGCGCCCCGGGGACACCTCGAGGCATCCGAAAGTATGAGCACGTTATGCCCACGGGCGACTGCAGCGACCGTTCGTACAATGGTTTTCTTTTCGTCGTCCGTCTACCTTGATTCCATGGAGTTCGAGGTTCATTTCGCGTCTGTATCCAGTGAGGGTCACGATGAACACGAGCGCAAGGAGTTTTGGACCAGTTGCGTCGAGACGATCCGATGTCGGCGGTAGCGACCATCCGCAACGGAACCCGGCCACTTCTCGGCTGCGTCGATATTGAAGCCATGCCGGCGCATATAGCTGACCGAAATCCCCGCCACGCGCATAGCTGAAGCGATCGCCGCTATGAAGGTAATAGACGACGCGTGGAACCGCGATCCGACTTGCGCCATGCCGTCGCGCCTGATGACCGATCTGGCGATAGCGCGGATCGATCTCGAGACGGTGCTCGGGCCGACGAAACTTAACTTACTGGAGGCCGCGTGAGCGAGTCCAAAGAATTGACCGTGCCCGAGCGTGCCGCTATCGCACTCGGCACAGCTGAGCATGAAACGAAATTGCGCGACCTGGTTGCGAAATCAGCATCCATTACCGCGATCAAAAACGAAGACGGGCGCGAAGAATGCCACTCCGCACTGATGGTTCTCAAAACCACGCGCACTGGCATTTTGCGAGCAGGCAAGGCAGCCCGTGAAGTTGCGACCGAATTCTCCCGTGCGGTGATCGCGGAAGAGAGGCGGCTTGTCGCAATCGCCGAGCCAGAAGAAATGAGGCTGGAAGACTTGCGCGATGAGTGGGACGAGGCGCGTGCCGCAGAGAAGCGTGCCAAAGATGGAGCAAGACCTCTGGCAGTTCGCAATGCTCGTCGCGCAATACGAGAAGCAACTGAGGCAGAAAGCCGCCTGACTACCGCCGCAGCCCCCATGCATTGGCCTCGCGCGTTTCGCATGATCCAAGGGCAGCGGCACCCCAAAAACCGAGCGGCAATCCCCGCTCGCGTGTGTTCAATCCGCCGCAGTTTCGGGCGGTTCTTTTTATCTGCTGGACGGATAAGTGGCGTTTATTCGTGAGGCGGATATTGCGAGGCGAGATGACAGAACATACAGCACCTGATGCCACGCGACTGATCGAGCGCCATGCAAAAGCCGCCCGCGCGCTTGAGCATATGTACACCGAGAAGAACGTCGAACGGCTGAACGCTATCGGCGAAGAGCTCGAAGCCGCTCTCGCTGCTACCAGTGCAGAGCCGATCGACGAAGCTAATCCGATGACAACGGTCCCGTTGCTCCACTATCAATCTTTAGTGCGACGCGCGGCACTCCCTCGCTGTGCCGCGACTGTGAGCGACGAGCGGGAGGCATTCGATGCCGAGCAGCATCAGGTGCTGATTGGCTACGACATAAATGGTGATGCCGTGTTTGGGACGGACCCGGAGGCTCGCGCGGCAGTACCGCAAGCAGGGATGCAATTCAAGCCCGTTGGCCGATGCGAATGCGCGTTCTCGCTGGACGAATGCGAAGTCTGCGAAGCGAATCGAGAGGCGTATCAAGAACACCTCGCCGAGCAAGCCGCCACTCCCCAAGCCTTCTGGACGAAGGAACAGGTAGCCGCCGTACGAGACGATGCCAAGCAGCTGCATGCGAAGCTATCCCCAGGTACGCTGATTGATGATGCCCTTCCGCGCGCCAGCGATGCACTCAAGGATGCGGGCGACGCCGTCACGTTGACCGGCGCGCAACTGGCCGAAGCGCTCGACTTCATCGCGCCGGATCGAGATGGCGATCAACTCGAAACCGAGGCGACCATTCAATACGGCTTTGGGCATTCGGGACAAGGCATCTATTGCTGGATTACTGAATATCCCGAGGAAGGCGCGATCCTGCTCGATGGCACGACGGCTCAGCCAGTCGCAGACGAGGCGGTGACGTATGACGACGTAGTTTCGATCTGCGACGCGCACGGCATCAATCTGCCGGTCGAATACGTTGAGCACGCCGTGGAGATTGCTAACTTCGCCGCCCGCGCAAAGGACTGACATGGACATGAAAGTGTGGGCTGGAGCGCTTGAGGCCATAGGGTTGTTGCTCGGACTGATGGCAGTCGGCGGGTTCTGCTTCCTGCTTGATGTGCTGATTGTTTACCGGAGTGAACGCCAGACGGCGTGGAAGGAAGCAGGCAACGCCATCCGTCTCGCCCAGCATACATCTGATATCGCGCTCACCCGCGCAAAGGAACAGAAATGACCATGACCCCATCCCAAAGCGCGCAGAGCGAGGACGCCCGCAATCTCGTCACACTGGATCGTCGCGACCTGTGGGATCACATGCGCGGCGCGATACATGCGGCTTTGAACGACAAGATCCCGAAAGATTGCGTCGTGTCATGGGCATGGGAAGAAGCCACCAACCGGACCTACGAGATATTCCAGAAGATCGTAGACGCCGCTCCATCGCAAGCCGCTGCAAGCGCTCAACCGCCGCGCGTTCATGGACAGCGCATACGCCTACAGCGTCTTCGACGCCGTACCTAAGAAGAACGCTGACGAAATCCGAATCGCTCGACCGTCTATCGTGTGGCCGACCGGACATGGCGCAAAGGCCCCGTTGATCCTCGATGCCACAGGAGATTGCCATGTTTATCTATTCGATCCGCTATCGCGATGTCTGCGGCCGGTGGTCAGTTGCCTTCGCACAGGCCGCTTCACAGTCCGACGCTGAAGCGATTGCAATCTGCCGTTATGGCGCGTTCCATTCCGTCAGACGTGCCGGATCGGTTCCTTAACAACGTGGTCTGGCAGCCCGAATGGTCAAACTGGACCGGAGCGGCAATTCCCGCCGATCGCGTCGCGCAGTCAGCGAATGCCTGCTTACGATTCGTCGGGCACGGCGTCGCATGCGGCTACCTCCGGTCCCCTAGTGCACAAAGGAATTCCTTGCTACTTCTCAAGTGAACGAAAAATAGAGACCGACAACGCACCAATAAAAATCGGATACATGGCGATGTGAGGTTGACCCAGAAAAACGGACATCTATCCTTTGGAGAAGGAGGTGCCGATTATGGGCAGGCATCGTACCCCGTACCCGGCGGAATTTCGGGCGCAAATGGTCGAGTTGGTGAAGGCTGGACGCAGGCCGGAGGAACTGGAAAAGGAGTTCGAGCCGACCGCACAGACCATCTACAACTGGGTGGCACAGGCTGATCGCGACACAGGCGTGCGGCATGATGGTCTGACCACAGCCGAACGGCAGGAGCTCGCACGGTTGCGTCGTGAAGTCCGGCAACTGAAGATGGAGCGCGACATCCTCTCTCACGCGGCAGCCTGGTTCGCGAGGGAGACGGGATCCATTCCACCGAAGGGCGGTACGGGTTCATGAAAGCGAACCGGGCCCGCTGGCCCATTGCGATGATGGCGCGGCTGCTCGGCGTCTCGACGAGCGGCTATTACACGTGGCTGGTGCGAGAGCCCGCGATGCACACACGTAGCGATGCGCAACTGCTCTCGCGCATCCGCACGCTACATGCGAGCTCGCGCGGCACGTATGGGGCACCGCGTATCCATGCGCAGCTCGCGCGCGAAGGCGTACAGGTGGGGCGCAAGCGGGTGGCGCGCCTCATGCGTATGGCGGGTCTGTGCGGGGCAAGCCGGCGGCGCTGGCCGCGCACCACGCGGCCACGCGCAGGCGCCCGGCGTGCGCCTGATCTGGTGCGCCGGCACTTCAGTGCCGACGCGACAAACGTGCTGTGGGTCGCAGATGCGACCTATGTACCCACGGGCGAAGGATTCCTCTATCTGGCGGTCGTGCTGGATGTGTTCAGCCGTCGCATCATCGGCTGGGCGATGTCCAACCATCTGTACACCGAACTGATGTTACGCGCGCTGGACATGTCGTTGCAGCAACGACGCCATGACGGTGTGATTCTACATTCCGATCAAGGCTGTCAATACACGTCCATTGCCTTTGGACGGCGCTGCCGCGAAGCAGGCGTACAGCCGTCGATGGGCACGGCCGGCGATGCCTATGACACGCGATGTGCGAGTCGTTCTTCGGCACACTCGAAGCCGAACTGCTCTGTCGCGAACACTTCGCGACCCACGAACAGGCACGGCGGCGTCTGTTCTCGTTTCTGGAATTGGGTAGCCCCGTGTCCTTGCGGACACGGAGCCCCCGAAGAACCGTACGTGCGAGTTTCCCCGCATACGGCTCGAGCACCGCGTTAAGCGTCGCACTGACGCCGGCCTTGCCGGAACCGCACAGGGCCTTCGCAAACCCTCGCGTCGTCGGTCTGCCTGATCACTCAGGGGAAAGGCGCTGAACCAGCCTGCGCCGGCCACTCTCAAGCTGCCTTTCCGAGACCTCAGGTGCGCGTCTGCGACAGCCGCACCACACGGAAGTCAGCACCCTTTCAGGTCGGGGCAAATTTTGAACCCCTGTCCGGGCGATTACAGCCCGGCATTCGCTTTTTCCGCGTTCTCTTACCCACTCCCCCAACGGCTTGCCTCACGGCTCACCTGCCACGGGCCCGACTTCAGACCGATGGCGGAGAATCGGGCTTACCACGTTCCCGTTCCTGCCGACCCAGATGCAATTTGAACTTCTCCTCGCAGCGGGCCTGTCCGTTTAGCGCCCGTCTTTTCCCCGGCAGCGTTGCGACGACGTGCTCCTACAACCCAAAGGAGCATCCAGCTGCGTGCCTTTTTGGCTCGGGCCTGTAAGCCGCTTCGGCCCGTTGTTGTTTACGAGGTTTATCAACGGTTCACATCTGTTGCGCATGCGGAACTTGCCTGGCCTCTACGCCGCATTGCGGCTGGCAGCGTCGTCACTCACCGTCGCCAGTAATGACGTCTTTCGACGAGACGTTGTCCCTGGAGCTTCGCACCCGACCGTTACCAGTCACGCACGTCCAGGTAGGCAACTGCCGGTCGTACGGCAGGTCACGGCACGGCAAGCCGCGCGTGACAAGACAGAAACAGACTTTGCCATCCACTACATTGCCGATTTACGTCCGGCGGACGGCGACACGTGTCGCACGAGCTGGTACAACATACGCCGCCTGCACAGCAGCATCGGCTACTGTTCGCCGCTCGAGTTCGAAAACCTGCATGCGCAAGATCAAAGCTTATCGCCGCGCGGATTGCCCACCGCCGGGCAGCGTCGTGGTCGCGACAGGAGAGATGGCCGCGCAAATTCGGACAGTCGGATAAGTGGAACGCTCGGGGCCTGAGCCGGCGATAATGCCGACAAAGGAACCAGGAAGATGACGAAGAGAACCCGACGGACGCACTCAGCCGCGTTCAAAGCGAAAGTGGCGATGGCGGCGGTCAAGGGTGAGCGGACGCTAGCCGAACTGGCGCAGCAGTTCGATGTGCACCCGAACCAGATCACCGAATGGAAGCGGCAGTTGCAGGAACGTGCCGCCGACGTGTTTGGCGCAGGCGGCACGGCGTCGAGCGAGCCGCAAGTCGATTTGAAGGAGCTACATGCGAAGATCGGCCAGCTCACGCTGGAGAACGATTTTTTAAGCGGCGCGCTCAACAAGGCGGGATTGCTGAGCGCAAAGCGATGATCGATCGTACACACGCATTGCCGGTCTCGCAGCAGGCGCGACTCGTTGGTATCGCAAGATCGAGCGTGTATTACCGGGCGCAACCGGTGAGCGAGGCAGACCTGTTGCTGATGCGCCGGATCGATGAACTGCACATGGAGTTTCCGTTTGCCGGAGCGCGGATGCTGGCGCGACTGCTGCGTCGCGAGGCACACGAGATTGGCCGCCGGCGCGTGCGCACGCTGATGAAGCGCATGGGTATCGAGGCGCTGTACTGCAAGCCGAACACGAGCCGACGCAATGCTCAGCACAAGATCTGGCCGTATCTGCTGCGGGGCATGACGATCAATCGGGCAAACCAGGTCTGGGCACTGGATACGAGTTATATCCCGATGGCGCGCGGCTTCGTGTATCTGACCGCCGTGGTGGACTGGGCCAGCAGGAAGGTACTGGCCCACCGCGTAGCGATCACGATGGAGGCGATGCACGCTGTCGAGGCGTTGGAAGAAGCGTTCGCAAAGTACGGGCAACCTGAGATCGTCAATACCGACCAGGGCAGCCAGTTCACCGCGACAGTGTTCACCGGGGCCGTGCTCGGCAGGGGCATCCGCCTGTCCATGGATGGCAAAGGCGCCTGGCGCGACAACGTGTTCGTCGAACGCGTGTGGCGCAGCGTGAAATATGAAGAGGTGTATCTGAAAGCCTATGAATCGGTCGGCCACGCCCGGCGCTCAATCGGCGATTACATCAATCTGTACAAGTGCGTTTCATACTGCCCAACCTCGCTATGTTGTTGATAAATCTAGAGAGCCCTGTTGTGTCGTTGGTATTGTGGGGTGTCCACGCCGTGCGCGAGCCCGTCCGACGAGTTCGGTAACTGCGTCCCCGGTCAGCGAATTGCGATTGAAGATCCATGGCCCGTCGGGTAACGGATGTTCGGCTGGGATCTTGTTGCGCTCAACTGCGAGCCTGAGCGTTCCGGGGCTCACACCGATGAACGCCGATGCCTCGGTCAACGTCATCCATCCTTCAGCAGCACGTCGTTCGCTCGAATAGACCGGGATCTGATGGTGGCTGCGCAACGCGGTGACTCGCTCCTGGGTCCAGAAGTTACCCCGGCCGGTTCGCAGGTCATTGCGATTGAGTACGCCGGCGATCACCAGATCCGGACAGATACGGACAAGCTGGCGCACGGCATCAATTGCTTCACGTGACGTATGCGTAGTGTTCTCTCCGCGGCGCCGCCGCGGCACGCGAATCTCGGTATGTACTCCGCCCTTCCAGTGAATGACGAGCACGATTTCGCTCGTTGCGTCGTCAACGTCAACGACGACTTCGTGGATCAGGGTGCGCACTATGCGCTTCTTCAGGCGGGCGTCGGCCTGCGGCCAGATCGATTCCAATGCAGTGGCAAGATCGGCAAACTCCTCTGGCTGGGTAGGCGGTATCTGGCCGGATGTGCGCGACTGTTGCTCGATACGCGATTCCAGTTCCTCTACGCGTAGTAGCGCATGATTCCAGCGCCGCTCCAGTTCGTCGGCGACGAGCCGGTTCTCGGGGTCAGCAGCATCGTACTGTTTCTGCGCGCGTTGCGCGGCGTAGCGTGCAGCCTGAAGATCCCGCTGCAACGCGGCCAGCACTTCGTCCTGCTTCAGGGTCTCTTCTTCGCGCGCCACGATTGCTGCCTCAATTGCCGCCGGTTGAACGACCTGCAAGACCGCCTCGGCGATGGCCGCGTCCGCGCGTGTGCCACCGAACGCAATACAACGCGGTTGCCCCTTGTCCATCCAGCCGCGATGACAGCTATAGCGCAAGGCGTCGTGCCTGTTACCCGTGTAGTGTAGCGTCAGCTTGCTCGCGCAGCGCCTGCAGCGCAATAGTCCCGCCAGCAGGGCCTCACCGTTCTTCGGGGCGCCAGCGTGTCCGGCCAGACGCAGGTTGCCGCTAATGGCACACTGGATCCGTTCGAATTCGTCCCAGTCAACGTACCCTTCGTGGGCATTCGGAATGAGCGCAAGCCACTGATCCCGTGGTTTGCGGCGATCACGTTTGCGTGGTTCCCCAGCCTCGTAATGGATCGCGCATTCGGTTTTGCCATAGGCATACGTGCCACCGTAGATCGGGTTGGTCAGGATCCGGTACACCGTGCCGTAGCTCGGCCGTTTCCATTGGATTTCGCCGCGCGGCATGCATGCCGGCAACTGCAGGCCGTGCTCCAGGAACCATAACAACGTCTGACGCACCGAACCAATCGCGCCGAACTGGCGGAATACTGAGCGGATGGCGTCCTGCACGCGCAAATCCGGATCCTTCTCCAGGCGCTGGTCTTCGGTCTTGCAGTAACCCACCGGCGCCGCGACAATGAGTTCGCCGCGTTTGGCCTTCTCCCGACGAGCTTCGAGCGAACGCTGACGCAACAGATCCAGCTCGTATTCGTTCAGGCTGCCCTTCAAGCCGAGCAGCAAACGATCGTTGCTCTGCCGCGGTGAGTAGACGGTCTCCTGATCGACGAGCACCGTGTCGACGACGCGGCACACCTCAACCAGTTGCTGCCACTCGCGACTGTTGCGCGCGAATCGTGAAACCTCGCGAGCGGCAACTGCGCCGACGTGCCCAAGACAGACCTCTGCGACCATCCGTTCGAAGCCCGTGCGCGTTTGCGTTCCGGCCGCAGAGCGTCCCAGATCCTCGTCGATCACCTCGATCTCGTTCCAGCCCAACTGATGCAGACGATCCTGCATCGCATACTGCAGCTTCTGGCTCTCCAGATTGTGGCTGACCTGGTAGGCCGACGACTGGCGCACGTACAGCATGGCCTTGCGCGCCAGATGCTGCGCCCGAATCTTGTCACTCATCGCGCACCTCCGGCTCGTGTACGGCGGCGAGCAGCCCGCGACGGTGTTGCCGCAGCAGCTGCGCCAGCAAACGCACCGTCTGCTGCCGGACTGAAGTTGACCCGCGAAAAACGGACACCTATGCTTTTGATCAGGAGGTGTCGAAAATGGGCAGGCATCGTACCCCATACCCTGTGGAATTCCGGGCTCACATGGTCGAGCTGGTTAAGGCCGGAAGAACGCCTGAGGATCTGGCGCGCGAGTTCGAGCCGACCGAACAGACGATCAACAACTGGGTCGCGCAGGCCGATCGCGATGCGGGTGTGCGTCACGACGGGCTGACCACGGCCGAGCGGCAGGAACTCACACGGTTGCGTCGCGAGAACCGGCAACTGAAGATGGAAAGGGACATTCTCTCGCAGGCCGCGGCCTGGTTCGCGAGGGAGACGGGAGCCGTTCCGCCGAAGGGCGGTACGGATTCATGAGAGCGAACCGGGCCAGGTGGCCCATTGCCACGATGGCACGGCTGCTCAGGGTCTCCGCGAGCGGCTACTACGCATGGCTGGTGCGTGAGCCATCGAAACGCTCGTGTAGCGATGCGCAACTGCTCGAGCGCATCCGCACGCTGCATGCGAATTCACGCGGCACATATGGGGCGCCACGTATCCATGCGCAGCTCGCGTGGGAAGGCGTGCATGTGGGATGCAAGCGGGTCGCACGTCTGATGCACCTGGCCGGCCTGCATGGTGCGAGCCGGCGGCGCTGGCCACACACCACGCGGCAACGCGCGGGGGCTCGGCGCGCTCCGGATCTGGTGCGTCGGCACTTCTGCGCGGAGGCGACAAACATGCTGTGGGTGGCGGACGCCACCTACATCCCGACTGGCGAGGGGTTTCTGTATCTGGCCGTAGTCCTCGACGTGTTCAGTCGCCGAATTGTAGGCTGGGCGATGTCAAGCCATCTGTACACCGAACTGATGCTGCGCGCACTCGATATGGCGTTGCTGCAGCGACGCCACGAGGGCGTAATTCTACATTCGGACCAGGGATGCCAATACACCTCTATTGCATTCGGACGGCGCTGCCGCGAAGCCGGTGTGCAACCGTCGATGGGGACGGCCGGCGACGCGTACGACAACGCGATGTGCGAATCGTTCTTCGGCACGCTTGAAGCGGAGCTACTCTCGCGAGAACTCTTTGCGACTCGTGAACAGGCCCGGCAACGCATCTTCTGGTTCCTGGAGGGCTGGTACAACGTACGCCGCTTACACAGCGGCATTGGCTATCGTTCGCCGCTTGAATTCGAAAACCTCAACGTTAAAAGGCAAACCGTATCGCCTTGCGGGTTGTCCACCGGCGGGCAGCGTCATGGTCGTGAGAGGCGACCCGCCGCCCGCCCGTGGACAACCCGCGACTCAACACTCAACGGAGGTTAGATCGCATCAAATCGCAGGCTGCAAATCCGTCCGTCGAACCGGGTCAACCTCAGACCTCTTGCGGCAGGTGCTCCCATTGTGGTGTCTTCGGAAAGAGACGGAACAGGTCGAGTTGACCGCCCGGTTGGGGGTTTGTCTGGCGTCGCATCAGCACCTCCTGTACGGAGCAAAGGATGGTGCTCGGCTTGTACCATACCGCGCGGCGTGGCAGCAGGCGCCTGCGCCAACAGGTACTTCGGTTCCCTCAATGCTTCACAGCTGACGGCGGGAGACGTTGCCGAGGTAATGCGACAGCAGGCAACGGGATCGAACATCCATTGCGGCACCTCCAGCAAGCCCGCCGTGTCGAACGGCTCTCGCCCACAGCGCAGCACTGACTCGGCGTTCTTCCTCTCTATCGTGGTGAAAATCCATACCGTGTGCCCGTACCACGGGTGCCAGCGGTAGAGAACCTCCTTTGATTCGCCGATATGGGCGTTGTGTTGACGGCTTGTACAACCAGAGACGACCTCATTCGAGTCTGGAAGACCGCACGCCGGATGAGGCATACTTCGCGACGCTGCCTGCGATCAAATTGGCAGCATGACTGCCCCGGACGTTCCACTTAAAAATCTCAGAAGACTGTCCGAACGAGTGAGGCCATCTCTAGGCGACCCGCCGCCCGACCGTGGACAACCCGCAATTCAACCTTATCGGGAGGTGCCACACCGCATTAAACTCAACTGCAAATCTATCCATCGAACCGGGTCAACCTCAACGAAAGTGCGCGTGGATTCTCTGTTGCGGTCTGTCCAGAGTTGAAAACTGCCGACTGGATTTTTCGGTATGGCTGACGGTATCGTCACTCCCGACCGGCCGGAGAAGCCGTATACACAAGGGTTCCCGTCGCCGATTGACGATCGAGTGGGCGTTATCAAGAGCGACATCCGCGAGAAAGACCTCGGCGGTCCCCGTACATCAAGGTTGCCGAAACGGCAACACTCGTTCGATGGTTCAGGCGACCGTCAAGGCGGGCCGCGAACCGGCGAAGGCAGAGCGCTTAGCATTCGGCCGGCTGACAATATGCTGTCGTATCGAACGCCGGAGTCGGCGGGGATACGCGGCAGATTTCACCATGCGGCAAGTGCGGCGATTCTTGCAGCGGGGGTGTGGGTAGGGGTAGCCTCGCATTCGAAAACTGGAAGTCAAACCCGGCACGGGCTTGCCGACGATCCCAAGATTCCCGTCTCTCCGCCAGAATACCCCGCCAGATCAGGCTTCCAGCCTGTCACCCCGCAATCTCCTATGCCTTAACCCCGTGCTCGACCCGCACGCTGTCATGATGTGCGTGTGTTGCGCGGTCGCGGGCAGTCGCTCGGACGAGCCGTCGGCCTGCCTACATCAGTTGGATGAGAAACCCTCAATCGAGTGCGGGAAAAAAACCAATTCCTGGGGGGCGCCGTCAGAAGCGTCAAGGTGAATCATTTTGCCGTACTCGCGCGGCTCCAAATCGAATACGCGCACGGTCTGATGAACAGTCGGGTCGCCGCTGAACTGATATTCAACGCACGCAACTACGGCGAATCCCGGAACAAATCCTTTGGCGGGACCTTGGCTGTGGGCCTTCCATTGCAGGTTCTCAACAGCGCTAGGGAACATTACATCGCCCATCCCGCGTGCACGGGCAAAATCATCTTGCTGGCATGCTTGGGCTACAGTGCGCCGCAGAACCTCGGTCGGTTCAGCATAAGAGAAACCACCGAGACTGGTTCCCCTTCGTGCGGGTTTGCTAGCGGCATCATCATGGCCGTGAACATGACGTTGAAAGCCGGCGATCGGCCTACATTGTTTAGGCGATATCCGAACGTGTATGCCATGCCGTTGTTCTCGTTACGGACAAGCGGGCCTTCTGGTTGCGTTTCCAGCGAAATCCAGGGCCGCTGATCAAACTTGATCGCCTGTGGTTGCTCTCGGGATGCCTTGAACTGGTACCAGGATGCTCCAGCGCCAAACACTGAGCCGATAGCCGCAAATAACGCAACCCAAGCGGCTACATAGTCCAACCAGTGCTTTTTCGTCTCACGCTCCGACATATCGCCCCGAGTTTTCCAGGAGATCATAAGTGAAAGGTGATGTCGATGACCCGGGCGAGCATCGACCTCGGGCTTGACCGGGATATCGCATTTGTGGACAGCACAAGGACGCCTGCCGATATCGTTTTTCGCGCGGAACTGCAGAGACTGGCGAAACTGTCGCCGCAACTGAAGCTGATCTTCGTATGCGAAGGCATCGGTGACGAAAGCGATTGGGCTGGCGCGACAGGTCGGCTTGGCCTGCAACAGCTTTCTGAATGGCTGCCTGACTTCAAGGAGCGGGAAGTCTTCACCTGCGGCCCTGCCGGCTACATGTCCGGAGTAAAGGATTTGCTCCAGAAGGCGGTCACGACCCGGACCGTTACCACCAGGAAAGCTTCACTTTCGCGCCGGCTGTGGCGCCGGAGCCTATGGAGGAAAAGAACGGTGCGGCTCAAGAGGTGTTCACGGTCAGGCTTTCCCGCTCGGCCAGGAGGTTCACCATGAGCCCGTCTGACACCGTGCTGGCTGCTGCGAGGAAGAACAGCGTCCCGATACCGTCGTCCTGCAGTCAGGGTGTATGCGGGACATGTAAAACCAGGGTGCTTGAGGGCACTGTGGATATGAAGCACAACGGTGGGATTCGCGAAAGAGAGGTTCAAAAGGATTTCCGTTTGCTTTGCTGCACCCGACCCACATCGGATCTCGTTCTCGAGCTTTGAAACTGCATTGCGAATTCCTCCTGCGATAGTACGGTCGTGCTGGCTGTGCTCCAGGTTGAGGTTGGCGCGAGTGGCGCTGCACATGGTGACGGCAAGGTAACGGTGGTGCGGCAAAACCAACGTGCTAGACTGCATCGCTGGTCATTCGCAACGTAAACATTGCCGATACCCAACATGAATACTTCCTTCGTGAATCCGTTGCCAGGCGTTCCAGATGTTGAATCGCCGTTCTTCGACGAGCTTTTCGCCCAGAAGGAGGCATCTGAAAACGTTTTACGTGCGGCCAGACAACTCCGCGAGAATGGCTTCGCGATTATCGATTTTCCGGATGCCGAGTTCGACGCGCGCGCGGAGCGAATCAAAACGAAATTTCATGGAAGGTTTGATTTTGACCACTGGCGCGACGAGCTCTGGCATAAAAATGATGGCATGAGGGTGCAGGACGCGTGGGAGACCGACGAGGACGTGCGATCGTTGGCCTCCAATCCACAGATTCTTCATCTTCTTTCCCAGCTCTACGGACGCCGTGCCATCCCGTTCCAGACGCTGAACTTTCCTGTCGGAACACAGCAGCCTATCCACAACGACGCCATACACTTTTCGTGCGTTCCAGAGCGCTTCATGTGCGGTGTGTGGGTCGCATTGGAAGACGTAGACGGCACCAACGGCGCGCTCGAATACTATCCGGGCAGTCACAAATTTCCGACCTATGTGAATGAGCACATGGGCGTCTGCTCGGCAGCGCAGCACAAGCCCACGGCGCACTACGCTAGATACTTGAGCCTCTGGCAGCAACTGATCAGGAAAGCAGGAATCGCACCTGTAACGTTCCACGCCAGGAAGGGGCAGGCACTGATTTGGGCTTCGAACCTTCTGCATGGCGGCTCAAAGCAGACCGATCCAACCCGTACCCGTTGGAGTCAGGTCACGCACTATTACTTCGAAAACTGCGTGTACTACACCCCTGTGGTATCTGACCCGGCGTTCGGTCAGACCCAATATCGACAGATCAAGGATGCCAGCACAGGTTTTGTTCAGCCCAACATTTATTCTGGAGTCGAAGTCGAGCATGCCGTCATCGAACGCAGCATGCCTGATGCGTTTGAGCCGTACGCAAGGCCGAAACTCCCACCGGATTTCGATCCCGCCGTCTACCTGCAACTGAATCCAGACGTTGCGGCAGCCAACGCAGATCCCGCGGCACACTACCTGGACCACGGGTGTCGGGAAGGGCGGCGGTGGAAGTTTCTCTGAGATGTGGGGTATTCGATCCAAGCCGGTTCAGCCATCAGATCGACAAGGTCGGGCGCGCGGTCATGGACGCTGTGTAGAACCAGGTTTGAATGAATGCACGCCATGGCGAGTATGGACAGTCTGGACAAGAACGGTTCCGTTCAGCAAGGCAGCGCTCGTATAGCGCAGCGTGGACATATGGTTTGGCCATGCTCCCGTCGTCGCGCGTCGTTGTTCCAGCAGGTCCGTTCGGTGAGTGGCCGTCTCAACGTTGTTTGCCGCGGAATGCGCGAGCGCGCGCTGCGAGGTCTCGCGCATAGCTCCGCCGGGACAGAACACAAAACCCGGTCAACGAGAATTTTGTGCACGCGGGATCGTCCCGAGAGGCGCGAAGCTTCGACGAGCCTCACCCCTCATCCCCCTCCCGCAACTCCCCCGTATTCCCCCGTTCCGCGCAAGCGCCCGTAACAGGCGGCCGCCCCCGCGTCGCCTCTGACAGCGTCACTCCCTGCTGAATCCCAGCCTTCGCCAGCATATGTGCGCTAATCGGCGCGGTGAGAAACAGAAACGCCGGAATCAGCAACTCATGCAGGCTCGCGAAGTTGTTATGCGCGCTGAAATACACCACCGACGCGAGCACGATGCCGCCCACACCGAGCGTGGTCGACTTGGTCGGACCGTGCAGCCGCATGAAGAAGTCGGGCAGCCGAGCGAGCCCGACCGCCCCGACCAGCGTGAACAGACTGCCGGCCAGCAGCAGCAAACAAACGATCGCTTCGACAAAAGTTTCCATCGGCACACCCCACGCTAGTTGAGTTCGATGATGTCGCCGCGCTGCAGGTACTTGGTGAGCGCGACGGTACCCACGAAACCCATCACGGCAATCAGAAGCGCAACCTCGAAGAGCACCGTCGAGCGCAAGCTGATGCCGTACACGACGATCAACGCGATCGCATTGATGTTGAGCGTGTCGAGCGCGACGATGCGATCGGGCAGCGACGGCCCGCGCACGAGGCGCCACAGCGCGAGCAGGAACGCGATGCCGAGGATTGCGAGCGAGATCGGAATCACGATGGCTAGCATGCGAAGATCTCCATCAAAGGGGCTTCGTAACGGGACTTGATGAGCGCGATGAGTGCCGCTTCGTCGCCGAGATCGAGCACGTGCACGGAGAGGCGCGTGCGGTCGTCGCTGAGTTCGGCGCACAGCGTGCCCGGGCTCAGCGAGATCACGCTGATGAGCACCGTTAGCGCGATTTCGTGGGTGCTGTCGAGCGGCACTTCGATGAACGCCGGGCGCATCCGCTGCGTCGGGCCGAGCACGAGCAGCGCGACCTCGACGTTAGCGACGATGATATCGACCAACACATGCCAGCCGAGGAGCACGAGCAGCCACGGTCGGCCGAAGCGCACCGGCCGCAGCCACAAGCCTTCGGCGACGCGAAAAGAGATCGCGTAGCCGAGCGCGGCGCCGAGCAGCAGATTGCCCGGCGAGACGTCGTTCATCAGCAGCACCCAGCAGATGATCAGCAAGACCGCGAGCCACGGGTGGGGGAAGAGCCTTTTCAACATCGTCAGTTCCCCTGTGCGTCGGCCGTGGTCGCGGCGGCCGCTGGTGGCGAGGAGCGCGCCGCGGGCAGGATCGCGTGCACGTAGGCGGCGCGATCGAATAGCTGTGTCGCCGTATCGGTGAGATAGTGCCGCACCGCGCCCGCGCCGAGCGTGATGGCCACGACACAGCCGAGCAGGACCGCGCAGGCGGCGAGCTTCGCATTACTGCCACGCGGTGCGCGCTCCGCTTTGCCGGCGGCGGCGCGCGCGGCCGGCGCGGCCCACATCAGGCGCGTGCCCGTGCGGCTCAGCGCGACGATCGAGAGCAGGCTCGACAGCAGTACCGCCGGCCACAGCACGACTGCCGCGCCGAGCGGCGTGGCGGCCAGCACCATCGCCTTGCCGAGGAACCCGGACAGCGGCGGCAGGCCCGCGGCGCCCACCGCGGCGATCAGATAGAGCAGCGCGGCGAGGTTCGACAGCCACGGTGCGTGCGTGCGCGGGACCGCTTCGACCGTAGCTTCGGCTTCGGTGTGAGCCGGTTCCCCGACCAGCACGGCGAGCGCGCCGGCCGTCTCGACCTGCAGCGGCTGCACCAGCGCCAGCGTCGCCACCGCTTCGCCGTCCGGGTCGGGCGAGATGGCCGCCGCGGCCGCGTCGTCGAGCGCTTCGAGCGAGCCGGGCTCGATCGAATTGGCATCGGCGGAAACGGCGGCGTGGGCGGCGTGCGGTGTCGGGGCTTGCTCGGGTTCGAGCGTGTCGGCGAGCAGGAACAGCGCGCCTGTGCAGAGCGTCGTGCTGATCAGGTAGTAGAGCAGCGCGCTCCATGCAAGCGGCGTCTGTAGTGCGATCGCCGCGATCAGCAGACCCACCGAAACCAGCACGAGATAGCCCGTCGTGGTCTTGAGACTCGACACCGCCAACGCGCCCAGCGCGCCGAACACGATCGTCGCGATCGCGAGCCACCACGCCCACTGATGCATGAACGCATCGAGCACGCCGCCCGCCGCGCCGAACACGAGCGCGTCGCAGCGCAGCATCGCATAGATGCCGACCTTGGTCATGATCGCGAACAGCGCGGCCACCGGGCCGATGGCGCTGCGGTAGGCCTGCGGCAACCAGAACGACATCGGAAACACGGCGGCCTTGAGGCCGAACACGAGCATCAGCGTCGCGCCCGCGAACTGCGCGAGCGGCAGCGACTCCGGCCCGAGACGCGCCAGACGTTCGCCCATGTCGGCCATGTTGAGCGTGCCCGTGACGCCGTAGAGCACGCCGATCGCGACCAGAAAGAACGACGAACCGACGAGGTTCATCAACAGATAGTGCAGCCCGTTGCGTACCCGTCGCGCGCCGCCACCATGCAGCAGCAGCGCGTACGACGCGATCAGCAGCAGTTCGAAGAACACGAACAGGTTGAAGAGATCGCCCGCGAGGAAGGCGCCGTTCAGGCCCATCAGCTCGAACTGGAACAGCGCACGGAAATAGCGGCCGCGCCTCGCGTCCTCGCTCGAGGTGCCGAGCAGGCAGCAGACCGCCAGCACGGCGGTGAGCACCAGCATCAGCGCGCCGAGCCGGTCGAGTTCCAGCACGATGCCGAACGGCGCGGGCCATGCGCCGAGCGCGTAGCTGGCGATCTCGCCTTGCGCGGCGCGCGCCATCAGCAGGCACGCGACGGGCAGCAGCGCGATGATGGCGAGCGCGTTCAGCGCGCGTTGCAGGCGTTTCGCGCGCAGCGGCAGCGCGACGATGACGCCCGCGGAAAAGAGCGGAATCAGGATCGGGAGCAGGAGGACGTGGTTCATTCGCCGTGCGCCTCCTCGCCATTGACGCGATCGTTGCCCGTGATCGAAAACGAGCGCAGCGCGAGCACCACGGTGAAGGCCGTCATTGCGAAGCCGATCACGATGGCCGTCAGCACGAGCGCTTGCGGCACCGGATCGACGTATTGCGCCCCCGCCGCGATGACCGCTGGTTTGCCGATCGCAAGCCGGCCCATGCCGAGCAGGAACAGGTTGATCGCATACGAGAACAGCGTGATGCCGAGAATCACCGGCAACACGCGCGCGCACAGCAGCAGGTAGATGCCGCACGCGCAAAGCACGCCGATCGCGATGGCAAAGGCGGCTTCCATCAGCTTTTCTCCACGGACTGCATGTCCTTGTCGCGTACGCCGAGGTGCGAGACGATCGTGAGCGTCGTGCCGACCACCGCGCCCGTTACGCCGAGATCGAACAGCATCGCCGTGGACAGTTCGATCTCTCCGATCAGCGGCACGTGCAGGTGCCCGAACGCACTGGTCAAAAACGGCTGGCCGAACGCGAGACTGCCGAGCCCCGTGGCTGCGGCGATCAGAATGCCGAAGCCCGCGAGCGCGCGGTAGTTGAGGTGGATGCGCGACTCGGTCCACAGCACCCCGCTCGCGACGTACTGCAGCAACAACGCGATCGAGAGGATCAGCGACGCGATGAAGCCGCCGCCGGGCAGGTTGTGGCCGCGCAGAAACACGAACACGGCGACGAGCACGGTGAGCGGCAGCATCAGCCGCGCGAGGATCGCGAGCATCAGCGGATGCGATTGCGACGACCATGGCCGCCCATCCGGCCCCGCATCGGGCGACTTCAGGCGCAGCCCGCGCAGCAGCGCCTTGACGGCGAGCCCCGCGACCACGAGCACGCTGATTTCGACCATCGTATCGAAGCCGCGGAAATCCACGAGGATCACGTTGACGACGTTGTGGCCGCCGCTGCCGGGCAGCGCATTGGCGAGGAAGTACGGAGCGATGCCTGGCAGCGGCGCGCTCGTCATGATCCTGTACGACACGGCGCCGAGCAGAGCGCCGCCCGCGAGCGCAAGCACGCCGTTGCGCAGCCGGACGGGGAGCGGCTCGACGGCGCGTTGCAGCGCGGGCAGGAAATAGACGGCCAGCACTAGCAGCAGGATCGTGACCAGTTCGACGGAGATCTGCGTGAGCGCGAGATCGGGCGCGGAGAAGCGCACGAAGGCGAGCGACACGAGCAGGCCGCAGGTGCTCAGCATCACGAGCGCGTAAAGGGTGCGCGCACGCACGAGCACCACGCCGACGGCGAGCAACGCCATCAGCACGAGGCCGCTTAGCGTGAACGGATCGGGCGGCAGGCGCGTGTGGCTGCCGCTCCAGGTGTCGAGCGCGAGGAGCGGCACGCCCGGCACGATCAGCATCGCCGCGATCATCCATGCGAGGTAGGCCGGCAGCGAGCGCGTCTCGAACAAGCGCACGATCACGCCGGCGCTCTGCTCGAGACGCTGCACGAAGCGGTCGAAGATTTCGCTCGCGTTCAACTCGGTGAGCGCCGTGCGATGGTGGCGGAACGCATTGCGGCGCAGGAAAAAGAGCGCCGCGCCCGCCGCGAACGACACCGCGCTCATCACGAGCGGCGTATTGACGCCGTGCCACAGGCTAAGGCTGTAGTCGGGCAGCTTGCCGCCGAGCGTGACCCACGCGGCCGACTCGAGCAGCCTGCCGATGCTTTGCTGCGGGAACAGGCCGATCAGCAGGCACAGCGCCACGAGAATCTCGACCGGCAGCCTCATGAAGCGCGGCGCCTCGTGCGGCGGATAGTGCGGCAGATCGCGCGGCGTCTCGCCGTCGAAAAACACGCCCCAGACGAAACGTAGCGAGTACGCCACGGAGAGCGCCGCCGCCACGATCGCGATGACCGGCACGGCGAGGTTCAGCGGCCCGAACATGCTTTGCGCGAGTGTTTCGCCGAAGAACATTTCCTTCGAGAGAAAGCCGTTGAGCAGCGGCACGCCGGCCATCGACAGCGACGCGACGCTCGCGAGCACGGCCGTATGCGGCATGTACCTGCGCAGGCCGCGCAGACGGCCCAGATCGCGCGTGCCGGTTTCGTGATCGACGATGCCCGCCGCCATGAAGAGCGACGCCTTGAATACCGCGTGGTTGACCGTGTGAAAGAGCGCGGCGACAGTCGAGAGCTGCGTGTCGAGGCCGAACAGCAGCACGATCAGGCCGAGATGGCTGATGGTCGAATAGGCGAGCAGGCCCTTCAGATCGCGCTGCAACAACGCCATCCCCGCGCCGCCCACCAGCGTGATGAGCCCGGCTACTGTCGCTGTGTAAGCCCATAGGTGGGTACCTTCGAAGACCGGATAGAGACGCGCGAGCAGGAACACGCCGGCCTTCACCATCGTCGCCGAATGCAGATAGGCCGACACGGGTGTGGGCGCCGACATCGCGTGCGGTAGCCAGAAGTGAAAAGGAAACTGCGCCGACTTCGTGAACGCCGCGAACAGCGTGAGCAGCAGAATGGCCGGGTAGAGCGGATCGTGCTGCACCTTGTCAAGCTGGGCGAGCACGTCGTTCAGCTCGTAGCTGCCGCATACGTGGCCGAGCAACAGCACGGCCGCAAGCAGCGCGAGACCGCCCGCGCCGGTGATGGTGAGCGCCATGCGTGCGCCGCGCCTTGCGTCGGGCCGCGATGGCCAGAAGCCGATCAGCAGGAACGAGACGAGGCTCGTCAGTTCCCAGAAGATGACGAGCAGCAGCAGGTTGTTCGACAGCACGATGCCGAGCATCGCGCCCATGAAGAGCAGTAGCAGCAGGTACAGACGCGGCAACGAATCGCTGCCGGCGAGGTAGTAGCGTGCGTAGATGAAGACGAGCAGGCCGATCGCGAGTACGAGCAACGCGAACATGAACGAGAGGCCATCGAGGCGCAGCGACAGCGCGAGGCCGATGTCGGGCATCCACTCATGGCGCCATTGCAGCACGTCGTGGTCGCCCATGCCCACGCGCTCGCTCAGCAGCAGCGCGCAGCCGAACAGCGCCGTCGCGAACGCGATCCAGGTGCAGAGCGCGGCGGCGCGCGGCCTCGTGAGCGCAATGAGCGCCGCGGCCATGAACGGAAGTAGGACGAGCCACCCCAGTACCATTCGATACCCTCCGGGAGTTCGAGTGTTAGACGGTGTGGCTGGCCGGTGGGACTGGGCCGGCGTGCCGCCAGCCGGGCGGCTGCCCACGGGGCACAATCATAGCCGCAAACAGCCCGGCAGTTCACATCGATACATCAAGCATAAATATACGCACCGCGAAGCGGGCGGCGAGCCCGACTGATGCCCAATCATGCCCATTGATGCGGACGCGCGTTCGATTTAACACCCGTCGCGTGACATGCGGCGCGCTGATGCACCATAATCGGCAAACTTGACGATCAATCGAGGCGCCAAATTGAAAGGAACTGAACTGGATCTGTATGCAACTGAAGAGCCAGGCCACACTTTGGCTTTCAATCTTTTCGATGGCACATGGGTGTCCGATGTGCCGGGCTACGGTTTAGGTATGGCGCCCCATTTCGACGATGGGCGTCTCCACTGGTTCGAGATCATGTGCGGCGGCTTTTCCGGAAAAAGCGTGCTCGAACTCGGACCCATGGAAGGCGGCCATACGTTCATGATGGCCAAAGCCGGCGCTTCACGTGTCCTTGCTATCGAGGCGAATTCGAAGTCCTTTCTCAAATGCCTGCTCGTGCAGAATGCATTGAAGTTCAATGCCGAATTCATGTATGGCGATTTCAGAGAATTGCTGAAAAAGCGCGATCAGCGATTCGATCTGATTCTTGCAAGTGGCGTGCTCTATCACATGATCGATCCGGTATCGCTACTGGAAGATATGGCATATGCGTCAGATTCGATCTGCATCTGGACGCACTATTACGATGCCGAAGTCGCGCGGATGAATGCGAACCTGCAAAGGCACTTCGATCCGACGCCGACCGTCTCGGAGTTTCGCGGACGCGAAGTCCATCTCCACCGACATAGTTATCTCGACAGCATCAACAACGTAAAATTCATCGGCGGGACTGCTCCGCAAGCCAACTGGATGACCCGCGAAAGCCTGATGACGATCCTCGACGCACTGGGTATGACGGTGATCGTCGGCGTGGACGATCGCGAACAACATCCGGCCGGCCCGTCGATTCTTCTTTACGCTGCTCGCATTCCGCATTTCAACGAGGCGCACTATCTTCAGCGCAACCCCGACGTAGCAGAAGCCGTTGCGCACAAGCACATCAGCTCTGGCGCGGAACACTACATCCGCTATGGCCGTGCGGAAGGGCGCTCGTTCGAGTGATCGACACCGCGCAGCCAGCGTCGTGTTCAAGCCAGTTACCCTAAAACGCGAACCCGGAAAGTTCCCCGAAAATGAATACTCTCGAGAATCAGCGCTTTTTCGATAAGCCCGTCGTCGCGGACGTTCCGATCGACAGTCAGACCCAGGTCTTCAAATTCGAAAAATTTCCCGCGGCGGGCCCCGTTCCCTGGCTCGATCGACCGGATGCGCTGGAGCGGGTTGCCGAGCTGTTGTCCCAAGGCGTAATCAGCGAGCAGCAGGCCGAATGGTGCCGCAAATGGGTGAGCGACGGCTATCTGATCATTGAGGGTTTCTTCAAGACGGAACAGCTCGATGCGACGTGGCAAGCCTACGAAAACGCGATTGCCGACGGCACGCTGCGGCCGCCGCACGAGCCGCTTTTCGAAGGCGATACGCTGCCTGGGCGAACGCTGAATCCGCATTTCAACGTGCCGGCTGTTCGCGAGATGCTGTTCGACGCGCGCATGAACGAGATCGTGAGTCTGCTGCTGGGCGCGAAATCGGCGCCGTTCCAGACGATCGGCGGTCACAAGAGCAGCGAGCAACTCGAGCATTCCGATTCGATTCACATGTCGACCTATCCGAACGGGTATCTGATCGCGAACTGGATCGCCTTCGAGGATATTCATCCCGACTCCGGGCCGCTCGTTTATCACCCCGGCACGCACAAGCTGCCGTATCTGATGTCGACTGAATTGGGCATGCCGTTCGGTTGCGGGTATTCCGCTTATCACGACATCTACGAACCCGCGATTCAGAAGCTCATCGCTGAACGTTCATCGGGCCCAAAGCATTTCTACCCGAAAAAGGGCGATGTGCTGTTGTGGCATGCGAACCTGCTGCACGGCGGCAGCAAGATGCGCGATCCGGAGCACGTGAGTCGCAAGGCACTGGTTTGCCATTTTTTCGCGGATGGTTGTCTGTGCTATCACGACCTGACCGGCATGCCGTCGAGCCTGACGCCAATCGTCGACTTCGACGGCGAGGCGTACCTCGAGGCCAATCCGGACGTCGCCGCGAGCGGCGGCAATGCATTGCAGCACTACATCTACTACGGTCGATTCGAAGGTCGCCCGTTGAGCAGCGCCGAATCGTTTCAACGCAAGGCGCGGCTTGCCCAACTGCCTGACGGTTTCGATCCGAAGCTTTACCTCGAAGCAAATCCCGACGTCGCCGCGGCGGGCGTCGACCCGGTCGAGCACTTCGTCGACTTCGGCCGTGCGGAGGGCCGGCCGTTGCGGCCCTGAGTCATGCATGGCGCCGAAGCCGGCGAAGGCGGCCTGCTTCGGCAAGTTTGCGGACAGTGCATGTCGAAACCTTTTGTCCGCGTCTCGCGCGCACAGTCACCCGGGTTGACGACCCGCCTCCGCCCAAAGCATGCGTTCGAGCGCGCTCGCCCCGGCACGGGCCGCCCGCCATCACGCCGCCCGTGCCAGCCTCCTTTGTGCATGTCCTCCGGTCTTGCTCTAAACTAGCGCCCGCCCAACCCACGCCCCGATGCGCCCCGTCACGAGCAACAACCGATGCCCCCAGCCTCCATCGATCCCGCCGATTCCCCGCATTTCAGCCTGCCGAAACACCCGCCGTTCCAGCGTTTCTGGTGCACCCGCATCCTGTCGTCGCTGTCGTTCCAGATGCTCGCGGTCGCGATGGGCTGGCATGTCTACGCGCTCACGCATAGCGCGTTCGCACTTGGCCTCGTCGGTCTCGCGCAGTTTCTGCCGATGTTCCTGCTGACGCTCGTCGTCGGCCATGTCGCCGATCGTTACGATCGCCGCCGCATCGCCGCCGTCTGCCAGAGCCTCGAAAGTGTTGCTGCATTGCTGTTCGCGATCGGCACCTTCGGCGGCTGGATCAGCGCGCCGGTCATCTACGTGCTGGCCGCCTGCGTCGGCGCGTCGCGCGCGTTCGAATCGCCGGCCGTGGCGTCGCTGCTGCCGGCCGTGGTGCCGCGCGGCTATCTGCCGAAGGCGACCGCGTGGGCGACGTCCGCCAATCAGACCGCGCAGATCGCCGGGCCCGCGCTCGGTGGTCTGCTGTACGGCATCGGTCCCGGTGCCGCGTATCTCGCGTGCACGCTGACGTTCGCGGCGGCGGCCGCGTCGGTGTGGAGCATTCCGTTGCAGATGAAGCCGGCGAGCCGCGCGCCCGTCACGCTCGAATCGATCTTTTCGGGCATCGCGTTCATTCGTCGCGAGCCGGTGATTCTCGGCGCGCTGTCGCTCGATCTGTTCGCGGTACTGTTCGGCGGCGCGACCGCGTTGCTGCCGATCTTCGCGCGCGACGTGCTGCACGCGGGCCCGCTCGGTCTCGGCCTGTTGCGCTCGGGCACGGCGATCGGCGCGCTCGCGAGCACGATCTGGCTCGCGCATTTTCCATTGCGCAACCGGCCAGGCGCGGCGATGTTCGGCGGCGTGATCGCGTTCGGCATCGCGACGATCGTGTTCGGGCTGTCGCATCAGTTCCTCGTGTCGTTGTTCGCGCTGATGGTGCTCGGCGCGTCGGACACGATCAGCGTGGTGGTGCGGCTGTCGCTCGTGCAATTGCGCACGCCCGATGAAATGCTCGGCCGCGTCAGCGCGGTCAATTCGTTGTTCATCGGGACGTCGAATCAATTGGGCGAGTTCGAATCGGGCCTGACCGCGGGATGGTGGGGCGCGCAGCCGGCGGTGCTGGTCGGCGGAGCCGCGACGATTGCGATCGCGCTGTTGTGGATGCGGTTCTTTCCCGAACTGCGGTACACGCGCACGCTCGAGCGCGAAGAGGCGCTCGCGGCGAGCGCCTGATTGCCAGGGCCTGGGCACCATCACCCGATCCATGACACGATGAGGAGACGAACCGCATGAGGCAGTCCGAACTGCACCCCGCCGCGCCGGTCGCGGCGACGATCTATCGTGGTGAATCCGTCGAGAACACGCATCTCGCGCACGTCGCGGTCGTCGATGCGGACGGTCGTCTGCTGTATTCGTTCGGCGACGCCGCGCGCATGACGCTCGCGCGCTCCGCCGCGAAGCCGGCCCAGGCGCTCGCGGTGCTCGAAACCGGCGCGCTCGAGCGTTGCGGTTTCGACGAAGCCGATCTCGCGCTGATGTGCGCATCGCACAGCAGCGAGCCGCGTCATATCGAACGCACGCGCGGCATGCTCGCAAAAGCACAGGCGAGCGAGGCCGACCTGCGTTGCGGCGGCCATCCGCCGTTATCGGATGCGGTGTACGTCGAGTGGATCCGGCGCGGCTTTGCGCCCACCGGCGTGTGCAGCAACTGTTCGGGCAAGCACGCGGGCATGCTGGCCGGCGCGCGTTCGATCGGCGCGGCGCTCGCCGGCTATGAACTGCCCGGGCATCCGTTGCAGGTGCGCGTGAAGCAGACGGTCGCGAGCGTCTGCGATCTGCCCGACGAGGGCGTGCAATGGGCGATCGACGGCTGCAATCTGCCGACGCCGGCGTTTGCGCTCGACCGGCTCGCACGTCTGTTCGCGAAGCTCGCGGCGGCGCAGGATCAACAGGAAACCGAAGCCGCCGCGACGACGCCGCGTGCGGCCGCGCTCGCGCGCATCTATCGCGCGATGACGTCGTACCCGGAACTGGTCGGCGGGGAGGGGCGCTTCTGTACGCTGCTGATGCAGGCTTTCGATGGCGCGCTGGTCGGCAAGGTCGGCGCGGACGGCAGCTATGCGATCGGCGTACGCGCATCGCGGCAGACCGCGCGGCTCGGCGCGAAGGGCGCGCTAGGCATCGCGCTGAAGATCGAGGACGGCAATCCCGCCGTGCTCTACGCGGTCACCGCCGAGTTGCTCGCCGTGCTCGATATCGGTACGCCTGAACAACGCGCGGCGCTCGACGGCTTTCATGCGCCGCAGCGGCTCAACACGATGGGCGTCGAGATCGGCCGGATGGACTTCTCGATCGAGCTTGCCGCGCATCGTTGAGCGCGGCGCCCCGATTCACTGCTCGACACCCCAGACCTCAAGCCGCCGCCGCCTTCGCCGGCGCGGCACCCAGCGCATCACGGATCGCATCGGCGAGCTCGCTCGCCGCGAACTTCGCGACATAGCCGTTGGCGCCCGCGTTCTTCACATGCGCCTCATTGGCCGCGCCCGTCAGCGACGAGTGAATGATCACCGGAATATCGCGCGTGCGTTCATCGGCCTTGATCTGGCGCGTCAGCATGAAGCCGTCCATCTCCGGCATCTCCAGATCGGTCAATACGAGCGCGATGGTGTCTTTCGCGCGCGCGCCGTTTTTCTGCGCTTCGCGCGCGACCTGCTGCAGCGTCTGCCACGCTTCCTCGCCGGTCTTCGTCATGATGTAGTCAGCGCCGATCGCGGCGAGCGCCTGTTCGATCAGCTTGCGCGCGAAGCCGGAGTCGTCGGCGGCGAGGATCTTCGCGCCGCGGCGGATGCCGAGCGCCTGGCCGACCGAGGCCGGATCGACGCTCGGATGCTGCGACGGGAACACGTCGCGCAACACCTGCTCGACGTCGATCACCTGGGCGAGCCGCGAGTCGCCGGTATTGCCGTCGATGCGCGCGATGCTCGTGACGAGCTTGCCGCCCGCCGAGCCATCGGCCGACAGCACCTGGTTCCATTCGAGTCGCACGATCTCGTCGACTTCCTCGACCGCGAAGGCCTGAGTCGAACGCGCGAATTCGGTGACCAGCAGGATGTTCAGGCCGCGCGTCGGCTCGCAGCCCATCAACCGCGGCAGATCGATCACGGGGATGATCTGCCCGCGAATGTCGACCGCGCCCATCACGTAAGGCGACGATCCGGCGATCGGCGTGACGGTCGGCATCGTCGAGATTTCGCGCACCTTGAACACGTTGATCCCATACAACTCGTGCGCGTCGCTGCCCGGCACGTGGCCGAGGCGGTATAGCAGCAGCTCGAACTTGTTGGAGCTCGTCAGGTTGCTGCGTTCGGTGTGGCGCTCGTGATTGGCACGGTGGTCGTCTGCCATCGGAATCGTTCTCCAGAATTGCGGTGCTGAGCGGTGCTGAGCGGTCCCTGTATCTGGTTATCGGCGCCGATGGCGAAAAATTCAGCACTGCGTGGCAGCGTCGAGCGGCGCGCGCGATTCACGCGAATACGGCAAACGTGTGCGCATTCATATGAGGGTTACCTAAGGTTACAGAAGCGACAGTAGCGTTTCACCTGCCCGACGGCGTGGCTTCTAGAATCGGCAGCGATAAAAGTGTGGCGCTGGGCTCGCAAGCAGTCCGCAGCGTTTTGCATCGCACGCTTCGTTCGCGGCGCACACGTGTCCGTCGTTTTGCTTTCAGATGCTTTCACCTCAAGGAGAACGTATGATCCGCCTGCCTTCCGTCCCTTCCGTCGCTTTGGCCCGCATCGCCGCCGTTGCCTGCTTCGGTGGTCTTCTGACGGCCGCCTCGGTGGCCAGCGCGCAGAGCGCCGCGTCCACGGACACGGGCCGCCTGCATGCCGCCGACCAGACCTTCATCGCGGACGGCACGCAAGCCGTCGCGACGCAGCGCGATGCCGCGCGTATCGCCACCGCGCGTTCGGCCGACCGCGACGTGAAGGCCTTCGCCGAGCGCGTGTCGAGCGACGACGCCAAGATCACCGACGCGTTGCGCGCGGCGAGTCCGCGCGGTGTCGACGTGCCGAAGAACGATCCCGATGCGGCCGTGCTCGCAAGCATCAACCATCTGCGCGGCGCGGACTTCGACAAGGTGTACATCGAGCAGGTCGCGCTCGCGGGTGAACAGAAGGCGCTGTCCGCTTTCCAGGCGGAAATCGCAGCGGGCCGCGACGAGCAGTTGAAGGCCGCCGCGAAACAGGCGCTGCCGACGATCCAGCAGCACTATGCGATGGCGCAGGATCTCGCGAAGCGCAAGCATCTGTCCGTGGCCGCGCAATAAGCGGCGTCACGGCGCTACGCGGCAGGCGGCGGTACTTCGAACCCGGGCTTTTCGGCGATAATCGTGCGCTTCTTCCGACGATTCGTCGCGCCTCCGATTCCAGGTACCGCATGAGCAAGCACGCCAGTCTGCCGCAACAGTTGGACCATCTGCTTCGACAAGCCGTCGCGCTCCAGCAGAACGGCGCGCTCGTCGAAGCCGAGCAGATGTATCGCGAGATACTCGAACTGAAGCCGAAGCATGGCGATGCGTTGCGCTGGCTCGGCGAACTCGCGCTGCAAACGGGCCGCTTGCAGGAAGGCGTCGATCTGCTGAAGAAGGCGCTCGTGGTCAACGCGAGACAGCCGGCCGTGCATTCGAATCTCGCCTATGCGCTGAACGCGTTGCAGCGTCATGACGAAGCGCTCGCGTGTGCCGAGCGGGCGCTCGCGATGCAGCCGAAATTCACCGATGCGTTGAACAATCGCGGCAACGCATTGGCGGCGCTGAACCGTCCGCTCGATGCGCTCGCGAGCTACGAACGCGCGCTTTCGCTCGTGCCGGAGTTTGCGCCGGCGTGGAACAATCGCGCATGCGTGCTGCGCGATCTCGGCCGCTATGCCGATGCGCTCGATAGCTGCGACCAGGCGCTCGCGTTGCAGCCGAACTATCCGGATGCGTGGAGCAATCGCGGCAACGTGCTCGGCGATCTGAACCAGCCGCACGAAGCGCAACACTGCTACCAACGCGCGCTGGAACTTGCGCCTGCTTTCGTCGATGCATGGAACAACCTCGGTCTCGCGCAGATCGATCTGAATCAGCGCGAACAGGCGTTGTCGAGCTATCAGCGCGCGCTTGCGTTGAATCCGGCGTCGGTCGAAACGCACTGGAACCAGGCGCTGTGCCTGCTGCAAATGGGCCGCTTCGATACCGGCTGGCGCGAATACGAATGGCGTTGGGAGCGCAGCCGCATCAAGGCCGGCAGGCGCGCGTTCGCGCAGCCGTTGTGGCTCGGCGATGTTCCGCTCGACGGCAAAACGATTCTGCTGCATGCGGAGCAGGGCCTGGGCGACACGTTGCAGTTCTGCCGCTATGCGCCGCTCGTTGCGAAGCTCGGCGCGAAGGTCGTGCTCGAAGTGCCGGGCGCGTTGTTGCGATTGCTATCGACGCTCGATGGTGTCGATCAGTTGATCGAAGCGGGGCAGCCGTTGCCGCCGTTCGATTGTCATTGCCCGCTGCTGAGCTTGCCGCTTGCGTTCGGCACGAACGAAGCGAGCATTGCGGCGGCGACGCCGTATCTTTTTGCGCAGCCGGCGGCCGTCAGCGAATGGCGTGAGCGGATCGAACACGACGGCAACATCAACGCGGATGCCAACGCAATCAGGCCGCTGAAAGTCGGCCTCGTCTGGGCCGGCGAGAACCGCGCGCATATCGCCGAGCTGCGCAAGATCGACGCGCGTCGGTCGCTCACGTTCGAGCAACTCGCGCCGCTCCTCGAGGTGCCGAACGTTCGCTTCTTCAGCGTGCAGAAGGGCGCGGCCGCACCGCAATTAGCCGAAAGCGCCTACGGTGAACGCGTCGCCGATTACACCGGGCTGCTGCACGATTTCGCCGATACCGCCGCGCTCGTCGCCAGTCTCGATCTGGTGATTTCGGTCGACACGTCCACGGCGCATCTGGCCGGCGCGCTCGACAAACCCGTCTGGATCCTGAACCGCTTCGACACCTGCTGGCGCTGGTTGCTCGAACGCAGCGACACGCCGTGGTATCCGTCCGCACGTCTGTTCCGTCAACCGGCGCTCGGGGATTGGGGCGGCGTGATCGATGCCGTGCGCGATGCATTGGCGGATCTGAGCGCCCCGCCTTCGTGACGCCATTTGGCGCAGACGCGTAGACTGAACCTCCGTTCATCGACGGCAATGCCGCGGAGAGTTCTTCAATGGAATACAGACATCTGGGTGCATCGGGTTTCAAGGTGCCGGTGTTGAGTCTCGGCACCGGTACGTTCGGCGGCAAGGGTGAATTTTTCCAGGCGTGGGGCGCGACCGACGTCGCCGAAGCGCGGCGTCTGATCGACATCTGTTTCGACGCGGGCGTCACGATGTTCGACACCGCCGACATCTATTCGAAGGGCGCGTCCGAGTCGGTGCTCGGCGAGGCGCTGAAGGGTAAGCGCGACAAGGCGATCCTGTCGACCAAGGCGACGTTTCGTTTCGACGACGATCCGAACGGCGTCGGTTCGTCGCGCTTCCATCTGATCCAGGCGGTCGATTCAGCGCTCAAGCGTCTGCAAACCGATTACATCGACCTGTTCCAGCTGCACGGCTTCGACGCGAAAACGCCGATCCCCGAAGTGCTGTCCACGCTCGACGACCTCGTGCGCGCGGGCAAGATCCGCTATATCGGCGTGTCGAATTTCTCCGGCTGGCATCTGATGAAGTCGCTCGATATCGCCGACCGTTACGGCTATCCGCGCTATGTCGCGAATCAGACCTACTACTCGCTGGTCGGGCGCGACTACGAGTGGGAGCTGATGCCGCTCGGCGTCGACCAGGGCGTCGGTGCCGTGGTGTGGAGCCCGCTCGGCTGGGGCCGCCTCACCGGCAAGCTCAAGCGCGGCCAGCCGCTGCCGGAGACGAGCCGTCTGCACAAGACCGCCGACATGGGGCCGCCGGTGCCGGAAGACTATCTGTTCCGCGTGCTCGACGCGCTCAACGAAATTGCCGCCGAAACCGGCAAGACTGTGCCGCAGATCGCGCTGAACTGGCTGCTGCAACGGCCGACCGTCGCGACGCTGTTGATCGGCGCGCGCAACGAGGAGCAACTGCGGCAGAACCTCGGCGCGGTCGGCTGGAATCTGACGCCGGAGCAGGTCGCGAAGCTTGATGCGGCCAGCACGGTGCGGCCCGCGTATCCGTACTGGCATCAGGAAGGCTTCGCGGAACGCAATCCAAAGGCGGTTTGAGCGACGGGTCGACCACGTTCCAGGCGCCGCAGCCGGCGCAATGCGCTGGTCCAGCGCGGCCGCGCGCTGGATTAGCGCATCCCATCAAGCCAAACCGCCATTGGCCCGCAATACCTGCCCATTGACCCAACCCGCATCCGGGCCGACCAGAAACGCGACCACGCCCGCCACGTCTTGCGGCTCGCCGAGGCGTTGCAGCGGCGGCATCTTCGCGAACGTCTCGATCTGCTCGTCGGTCTTGCCTTCGAGGAACAGCGCGGTCGCGATCGGTCCCGGCGCGACCGCATTCACTGTGATGTTGCGCCCGCGCAGTTCCTTCGCGAACACATGCGTGAACGCTTCGACGGCTGCCTTGGTCGCCGTGTAGATGCCATAGCCGGGCAGGTTCAGCGCGAGCACGCTGGTCGAGAAATTGACGATGCGCCCGCCGTCGTTCAGGCGCGCGGCCGCTTCGCGCAGCGTGTTGAAGGTGCCGCGCACGTTGATGTCGAAGGTTTGGTCGTAGAGTGCGTCGGGCGTGTCGGCGAGCGGCGTGGGCTTCATCACGCCCGCGTTGTTGACGAGCACATCCACCTTGCCGAGTTCGCGTTCGGTGATCTCGAACATGCGACGCACGTCGTCGGGCTTCGACACGTCGGCTTGCACCGCGACCGCCTTGCCGCCAGCTTCGCGGATCGCGCCGACGAGCGCGTCGGCTTCGCCCGCGCTCGATGCGTAGTTGACGGCGACCGCGTAGCCGTCGTTCGCGAGCCGCTGTGCGATCGCCATGCCGATGCCGCGCGATGCGCCCGTGACGATGGCGACTTTCGGTTGTGGGTTCGTGCTCATGATTGGTTTCCTCATAGAAGGTGGTGGATCGGTGAGGTGAATCATGAACGCTTTGCGCGCAGAGATAATCCGGTTAGACTCGCCATCGTCATTCCATTTGCTTTAATAATCCCCAATATGGACCGTTTCGAGGAAATGCGCGTATTCGTGCGGATCGCCGAGCGCCAGAGCTTCACGCGCGCCGCCGACGATCTGCAAATTCCGCGCGCGACCGTCACCAACCTGATGAAGCGCCTCGAGCAGCGGCTCGGCGCGCGGTTGCTCGAACGCACGACCCGCACGGTGCGGCTCACGCCCGACGGTGAAGCGCACTACCAGCGCTGTGTGCGCCTGATCGCCGATATGGAGGAGGCCGAGGGGGCGTTTTCCCATCTCGCGCCGAAGGGGCTGTTGCGCGTGAACGTGCAGGGCACGCTCGCGCGGCACTTCGTGGTGCCGGCGCTGCCCGCGTTTCTCGCGCGCTTTCCCGACATCGAGCTGATGATCGGCGAGGACGACCGGCTCGTCGACCTCGTGCGCGAGGGCATCGATTGCGTGCTGCGCGCGGGCGTGCTGCAGGATTCGTCGATGGTCGGGCGGCGCGTCGCGCAACTGCAGCAGGTGACGGTCGCGAGTCCCGCGTATCTGGCCACGTATGGCGAGCCGGCCGATCCTGCCGCGCTGTCGACGCATCGCGCGGTCAACTACGTGTCGAGCGCGACCGGCAAGCCGGTGCCGCTCGAATTCCGCGTCGACGGGCGGGATACCGCGCTCGTGCTGCCGTCGGCGGTGTCGGTCAGCGGCGCCGAACTGTACACGGGCGCGGCCCTCGCCGGGCTCGGCATCGTGCAGGTACCGCGTTACCGCGTGGATGGCGAGTTGGCGGCGGGGCGGCTGCGGGTCATTCTGGCGGACTATCCGCCGCCACCGATACCGGTGTCGGTGCTGTATCCGCAGAACCGGCAGTTGTCGTCGCGCGTGCGGGTGTTCGCGCAGTGGCTGCGGGAGATTTTCGAGCCGGTGAGCTGAGGGAGCGAAAAACGCAAAGGAATACGTTTTCGTGGTTAACGCCTGGACATGTGCGCCTCGCATAATGTCATTCTCAAGAGCGCAGAAAGCCGCCCGTGATCGAGGGTGGACGCACAGAACGACCGGGGGATCTGATCATGAATCGTTTTCGTTCGCTGGGTGTGGCGACGGGCGCGGCGCAGTTCGCCAGTGCCGACATCCTCAGCCGGATGAGCACGGCGTCGCGCCGGCCAGGCGCCGCGCGCCCCTTCGATCTGATTTTCGAACCGCGCGCGTGGCAGGGGCCCGCCGCGCCCGAGGCGACGGACCCGCAGTTCAAGATCCACGTGTTCGACACGATGCGCGCGTTCGAAAAACGCGGCGTCGACGCGATCGTGCTGCCATGCTTTCTGAGCCATACCTTCATCGACGAACTCGCGGCCAACGTCACCGTGCCGGTCGCCAACATCATGACCGCGTTGTCAGCGCACGTGCGGCGCACCTATCCGTCGGCGCGCCGAATCGGCGTGCTGACGTCGGCGGCGATTCGCGCGAACGGCCTGTTCGAGCGCTACTTCGAAGCCGGGCAGTTCGACGTGTGCTATCCGCGCAACGACACCGGTTTCGACGGCGTGACGAGCGCCGTCTTTGGTGTCGGGGGCATCCGCGATGGGCGCCTGCACGGGCGGCCCGTCGAGCTGTTGCGCGCGGCGTGCGCGGATCTGGTCGCGCAGGGCGTCGACGTGATCGTGCCGGGGCTCGCGGAGATCGGCCTCGTGCTGCGCGCGCTCGGGCGCATCGAGGTGCCGCTCGTCGATACGAACCAGGTGTATGCGCGCTATGTCGCGGCGGCGCAGTACACGCAGCCGGAGCGGGCCTTCCGCCTCGGCGTGGTCGGCGGCATCGGGCCGGCCGCGACCGTCGATTTCATGGCCAAGCTCGTGCGCAACACGCCGGCCGCGCGCGACCAGGACCATATCCGGATCATGGTCGAGCAGAATCCGCAGATCCCCGACCGCACCGCGGCGCTGCTCGAGCGCGGCGACGATCCCACCCTCGCGCTGTACGCGGCCTGCAAGACGCTCGAGGACGGCGGCGCGGATCTGATCGCGATTCCGTGCAATACCGCGCATGCGTTCGTCGAGCGGCTCCAGCCGGCGCTGCGCGTGCCGATCGTCAATATGCTGACCTGTACCGTCGATTATCTGCGCGAGACCGTTCCGGGTCTGCGCGAAGTGGGCGTGCTGGCCACCTCGGGCACGCTCGCGAGCCGCGTCTACGAACAGGCGCTCGACGCGCGCGGCTTGGCGCAGATCGCGCCGTCCGCCACTGCGCAAGCGCGTCTGATGAACGCGATCTACGGCCCGCGCGGCGTGAAGGCGGGGCACACGTCGGGCGACTGTTGCGACGATCTCGCGGCGGCCGTCGACGATCTGGTCGCGCAGGGCGTGCAGGTGATCGTGCTCGCGTGCACGGAGTTGCCGTTGCTGTTGCGCGAACCGGTGCTCGCGTGTCCGGGCGGGCGCGTGGTGCGGCTGGTCGATCCGACCGACGTGCTGGCGAGGCGCTGCGTTGCGTATGCGCTTGGCGACGGTGTCGCACGCGTAGCCCCGGCGGGTTGCGCGACGCCGGATGCGACCGGGTGCTCGCGGGTTGAAAGCGCGCTCGGCTAGTCAGGCAGCGTGACCGCGGCGCAGCCGTTTGCGCATCGCCGCCGATCCGGAGGTCAAGGCGCGCCCGAGCCCGTCATGGAAAACTGTATAAACATACAGTATAGTATCCCCCTACAGCCAGGCTTCCGGGCGCTCCTCGCGCCGACCCGGCTGCACCGAACTTGCGCGGTCGCGAGAGCCGGCCGTGAGAGGTGACCCACTCCTTCAGACGGTCGGAAAAATTGTCCTCCAACGACGCAACCCTTGACACCCTCGCTGACACTCCCCAAGGCGGCAACCCGAGCGGCAACAAGATCCAGGGCACGATCCGCATTCGCGGCGCCCGCCAGCACAACCTGAAAAACGTCGACCTCGACGTGCGCACCGGCGAAATGACGGTCGTCACGGGGCCGTCGGGCTCGGGCAAGTCGAGCCTCGTGTTCGACACGCTGTATGCGGAAGGCCAGCGCCGCTACGTCGAAACCTTCAGCGCGTACGCGCGCCAGTTCCTCGACCGGATGGATCGGCCGCAGGTCGATCGCGTCGACGGCGTGCCGCCCGCCATCGCGATCGACCAGACCAACCCGGTGCGCAGCTCGCGCTCCACGGTCGGCACGATGACCGAGCTCAACGATCACCTGAAGCTGCTGTACGCGCGCGCGGCCGAGCTGTTCGACCGACAGAGCGCGTATCTGGTGCGGCACGACACGCCGGAGACGATCTACGCGGAACTGCTCGAGCGCACCGCGCAGGAGGAGCCGCGGCTCGTCGTCACGTTCCCGGTCGAGCTGCCGGAGTCGGCGTCCGCGCAGGAGGTCGAGCAGTGGTTGTCGGCGAGCGGCTATACGCGCGTGCAGGCGCAGCGCGAAGTCGATTCGCCGACCGGCAAGCGCAAGTTGCTCGACGTCGTCGCCGACCGCTTCCGGCTGCGCTCGGTGGATAAAGCACGCGCGATCGAGGCGATCGAGGCATCGCTGAAGCGCGGCGGCGGGCGCGTCAATATTTACGTGCTGCCGGCTACCTCGGACGAGCCGCAGGCCGAAGCCGTCGAGCCGCGCATCTGGCGTTTCTCCACCGGCTTGCACAGCCCCGAAAGCGATCTGCGCTATACCGATCCGCAGCCCGCGCTGTTCTCGTTCAACTCGGCCTATGGCGCTTGTGATGCCTGCCGCGGTTTTGGCCGCGTGATCGGCGTCGACCTCGGTCTCGTGATCCCCGACGCGCGCAAGACGCTGCGCGAAGGTGCGGTCAAGCCGATGCAGACGCCCGCATGGAAGGAGTGCCAGGACGACCTGATGCGCTACGCGGCGAAAGCCGACATCCGCCGCGACACGCCGTGGGGCGAGCTCAGCGAGCGCGAACGCAACTGGGTCATCAACGGCTCGCCGGACTGGAACGGCAAGTGGCAGACGCATTGGTACGGCGTCAAACGCTTCTTCGACTATCTCGAATCGAAGGCGTACAAGATGCATATCCGCGTGCTGCTGTCGAAATACCGCAGCTACACGCCGTGCGAAACCTGCGGCGGCGCGCGTCTGAAAACCGAATCGCTGCTGTGGCGCCTCGGCAGCAAGGCCAATGCGAACGACGTGCTCGCGCCCGCGCAGCGCTTCATGCCGCGCGGCGTGAAGTGGTCGCGCGCGCAGCTCGAAGCGTTGCCGGGCCTGACCGTGCACGATCTCATGCTGATGCCGATCGAGCGCATCCGCCGCTTCTTCGACGACATCACGCTGCCGAGCGCGTTGCTCGACGACGCGCTGAAGCTGCTGCTCGCCGAAGTGCGCACGCGCCTCAAGTATCTATGCGACGTCGGTCTCGGCTATCTGACGCTCGACAGGCAAAGCCGCACGCTGTCGGGCGGCGAGGTGCAGCGTATCAACCTGACCACCGCGCTCGGCACGTCGCTGACCAAGACGCTGTTCGTGCTCGACGAGCCGAGCATCGGCCTGCACCCGCGCGACCTGAACCGCATCGTCGAAGCGATGCACCGGCTGCGCGACGCGGGCAATACGCTGGTCGTGGTCGAGCATGATCCGTCGGTGATGCTCGCGGCGGACCGCCTCATCGACATGGGTCCGGGACCGGGCGAGCGCGGCGGCTCGATCATTTTCGACGGCGCGCCCGAGGCGATTCGCTCGACCGGCACGCTGACCGGCGAGTACCTCGGCGGCCGGCGCCATGTCGCGGATGCCGCGCACTGGTCGCGTCGCGCGGTCGACGCGAGCACGCCGCGCATCGTGCTCGAAGGCGCCAGCGAGCACAATCTGCGCGACGTCACGGTCGAAATTCCATTGCAGCGGCTCGTCTGCGTGACCGGCGTGTCGGGTTCCGGCAAATCGACGCTGCTGCAGGACGTGCTGTATCCGGCGATGGCGCGCCACTTCGGGCTCGCCACCGAAGCGCCGGGCGCGTTCAAGGCGCTGAACGGCGCGGACCAGGTCACCGACGTCGTGTTCGTCGACCAGTCACCGATCGGCAAGACCGCACGCTCGAATCCGGCCAGCTACGTCGGCGCGTTCGACGAAATCCGCAAGCTGTTCGCGAAGGCACCGCTCGCGCAACAGCGCGGCTACGGCCCCGGCATGTTCAGCTTCAATTCGGGCGACGGCCGCTGCCCGACCTGTGGCGGCTCGGGCTTCGAGCACATCGAAATGCAGTTCCTCTCCGACGTGTACCTGCGCTGCCCCGATTGCGACGGGCGTCGTTATCGCGCGGAAATGCTGGAGGTGAAGATCGAGCGAGGCCAGCCGGCGCGCGCATTGAGCATTGCCGACGTGCTCGAACTGACCGTCAGCGAGGCTGCCGCGTACTTCGCGAAGGACGCCGAAGTATTGCGCGTGCTGCAGCCGATCGTCGACGTCGGGCTCGAATACGTGAAGCTCGGCCAGCCCGTGCCGACGCTGTCGGGCGGCGAGGCGCAGCGGCTCAAGCTCGCGGGCTTTCTCGCGGAGTCGGCACAGGCGCGCGGCGCACGCGGCGCGAAGCAGGTGATCGCGAAGCGTCTGTTCATGTTCGACGAACCGACCACGGGTCTGCATTTCGACGACATCGCGAAGCTGATGCAGGCGTTCGGCAAGCTGCTCGCGAGCGGTCATTCGCTGATCGTGATCGAGCACAATCTCGACGTGATCCGCGCGGCCGACTGGATCATCGACCTCGGTCCCGAAGGCGGCGACGGCGGTGGCCGCGTGTTGTGCGCGGGCACGCCGGACGAAGTGAAAGCGTGTGCCGAATCGCATACTGGCGAGGCCTTGCTGCAATACGACCGCACGATGGACACCGCAGCCGCGGCGGAGCCCCAGGGCATCCCGCTGCAGAAGGCCCTGAGCGCGGCCCGGGCACGTCGCGCGATCGAAGGCGAGGACGTCGTGCGCATCGTCAACGCGCGCGAGCACAACCTGAAGGCGCTCGACGTCGACATTCCGCACGGCAAGTTCAACGTAATCACCGGCGTGTCGGGCTCGGGCAAATCGACGCTCGCGTTCGACATCCTGTTCCACGAAGGTCAGCGGCGCTACCTCGAATCGCTGAACGCGTATGCCCGCTCGATCGTGCAGCCAGCCGGACGGCCCGAAGTCGACGCGGTGTATGGCATTCCACCGACCGTCGCGATCGAGCAGCGGCTCTCGCGCGGCGGTCGCAAGAGTACCGTCGCCACGACCTCGGAGGTGTGGCACTTCCTGCGTCTGCTGTACGTGAAGCTCGGCTTGCAGCACTGCATTCACGACGGCACGCCGGTCACGTCGCAAAGCGCCGAATCGATTGCGGCGCAGTTGCTGCGCGATCACAAGGGCCAGCATGTCGGCTTCCTCGCGCCGCTCGTCGTGAACCGCAAGGGCGTCTACACGGACCTCGCGAAATGGGCAAAAGCGCGCGGCAATACGCATCTGCGTGTGGACGGCGAGTTCGTGCCGGTCGATCCTTGGCCGAAGCTCGACCGCTTCCGCGAGCACACGATCGAGCTGCCGGTCGCGGACCTCGTCATCTCGGCCGATCATGAAGCGGAACTGCGTGAAGCGCTCGATCGTACGCTCGACATCGGTAAAGGCATCATGCATCTGCTCGCGCCGCTCGACGGCCTGCACGACGCGATCAACGGTGGTCAGTCCACCGCGAAGCTCGGCGACGTGAAGGTGTTGTCGACGAAGCGCGCGTGTCCGGTGTGCGGCACCAGCTACCCCGAACTCGATCCGCGCATGTTCTCGTACAACAGCAAGCATGGCTGGTGCACGAGCTGCGTCGGCACGGGGCTGTCGCTGACGCGCGAGCAGCGCGCCGCGTACGACGACACGATCGTCGTCGACGACAATCGCGGTCGCGAGCAGAGCCTGCCCTCGGAGGAGCAGGAACCGGAAGGACTCGTCGACGAGCCGTGTCCGGATTGCGCGGGCACGCGTCTGAATCCGGTCGCGCGCGCGGTCACGTTCGACTCGCAGGCGATCGTCGACGTCGCGCAATGGACCGTGTCCGACACGCGCGCGTGGATCGATACGCTGCGGATGACGGGCCGCGACGCCGAAATCGCGCGCGACGTGGTCAGCGAAATCGGCAGCCGGCTGCAGTTCCTCGAAGAAGTCGGGCTCGGCTATCTGAGCCTCGATCGCGCGGCGCCGAGTTTGTCGGGCGGCGAAGCGCAGCGCATCCGGCTCGCCGCGCAGCTCGGCAGCAATCTGCAGGGCGTGTGTTACGTGCTTGACGAGCCGACCATCGGTCTGCATCCGCGCGACAACCAGATTCTGCTGAACGCGCTGCGCAAGCTCGGCGACAAGGGCAATACGCTCGTCGTCGTCGAGCATGACGAAGATACGATCCGGCGCGCGGATCACATCATCGATATCGGGCCGGGCGCGGGCAAGCGCGGCGGCAAGCTGATCGCGCAGGGCAGCGTCGCGGACCTGTCCGCGCAGCCCGATTCGCTGACCGGGCGTTTCCTCGCGCAGCCGATCGTGCATCCGCTGCAGCCGCGCCGCGAGGTCGTCGCGCCGGGCAAGCGTGCGGCCGCGGTGCCGGAGAACTGGCTGACCGTGCATGGCGGCAAGCTGCATAACCTGCGCGACGTGACGGTCGGCATTCCGCTCGCGCGGCTTGTCGCGGTGACGGGCGTCAGCGGCTCCGGCAAGTCGACGCTCGCGCGCGACGTGCTGATGACCAATCTGCTCGATGCGGTCGGGCGCTCGGTGCTGTCGTCGCCGGCGACGCGCCGCGCGCGTGCGGCCGCCGAGGAGAAGCCGGCCGCGAACCGGCGTTCGAGCGTGCTCGCGCGCTCGGCGCCGCGCGCGCCGCTGAACGTCACGCACATATGGCAGGGCTGCGATTCAGTCACCGGCTGGGAAAGCATCGACCGCGTGCTGGAAGTCGATCAGACGCCGATCGGCAAGACGCCGCGTTCGTGTCCCGCCACCTACATCGGCGTGTGGGATGCGATCCGCAAGCTGTTCGCGGGCACGCTGGAGGCGCGCGCGCGCGGCTATACCGCGTCGCGTTTCTCGTTCAACACAGGCGAGGGCCGTTGCCCCGCATGCGAGGGCCAGGGCGTGCGCACGATCGGCATGAGCTTCCTGCCCGACGTGAAGGTGCCGTGCGACGTCTGCCACGGCCAGCGCTTCAATCCGGAGACACTCGCGGTCACGTGGCGCGGCAAGAACATCGGCGACGTGCTGACCATGGAAATCGACGAAGCGGTCGAGTTCTTCGCGTCGATTACGAACATCGGGCATCCGCTGCAACTGATGAAAGACGTCGGGCTCGGCTATCTGACGCTCGGCCAGCCGTCGCCGACGCTGTCGGGCGGCGAGGCGCAGCGCATCAAGCTCGTCACCGAGCTGAGCAAGGTGCGCGACGACATCACGCGGCGTGGCCAGAAGCCGCCGCACACGCTGTACGTGCTGGACGAGCCAACGGTCGGGCTGCACATGGCGGACGTCGCGAAGCTGATTCGTGTGCTGCACCGGCTCGTGGATGGCGGGCATAGCGTCGTCGTCATCGAGCACGATCTCGACGTGATCGCCGAGGCGGACTGGATCATCGACCTCGGTCCGGAGGGCGGCGTGGGCGGCGGTACGATCGTTGCGGCGACGGATCCGGAAAGCCTGTCACACGTGGCCGCGAGTCATACGGGCGCGGCTCTCCGACCGGTGCTCGCGCGCACGGCCGCTACGTCGACGCTGGCCGGCGAAGGGACGAACGGCTGAGGCACGGTGACGAGCGGTGGCGCGGCCGTTGCGCGCCGCGATGCCGTTCCCCAGCCGACTGTTTGCTCGCATTCCCAGACGCGCGCATCAGGTATGCCGTTGCAACTTCGCAGGTTGCAACGGCCGGCGCGTCGTCGCGTGTCCGCCACACATCATTGCTGCGCTGCATCCAATCATCCGAGGTTCGATCAATGCGGCGCATGCGCGCGTTTAAATCATACGAAAGAGGCCAGCGATGTTTCAAAATAGAAACATTTTTAGAACCCCCAATAAATCAGCATTTGGATATTAATTTGTGGTGCGGAACGAATGCCACGGAAATGCCTAATGCCGCGGGCAATAAATTTACGCTTTGCGAATAAACCACCGAATTGCCCGGACATAATAGGGCGATAAGCAGTTCACAATTGAAACATTTTTGAACTGCGCAAGAAACGTACTCGGGAACGCGCAATGGACGGGCTTCGCATTATCGGCAACTTTGTCAGAATGCGCGAGAGTGCCGTCCATCAAGGCTTTGCGGTAAGATCTCCTCAAGCTCTTCGCGCGGCTTGCATAGTTGCCCGGCGTGTCGCGCGCTCATATCAATCGCTCAATAACCGCTTTTCCTCAGACATAGGCTGCCGTGATGAAATTTGTTTTTCAAATTTACTATAGCGATCCATTCCGCTAACATCACGCTTAATCCTTTATGCGGCGAGAGTCTGTTTTTCCGCCGTAATAATGCATTCTCTCGTTCCGTCTGATGGCGGGGCAAATCGGGGTCCGCAACGTATGACCGTTTGGGGAAGATCATGCCGCACATGCACCTTGATACAACAAGAATTACGTGGCTACACACGCCCACTTTGAACGTCCGTACTGCAGCGCGGCGAATCGGCATTCTGCTGTTCGACGGCTTCTGGCTGCTCGGCCCCGGTACCGTCGTGGAAATGTTCCAGACCGCCAACGAGTTCGCGGGCACGCGAGCGGGCGAAGATCCGCCCTACGAAGTGCAGTTCCTGTCGATGGACGGCGGCAATGTCGCCAGTTCGTCGTTGGCGCGCATCTGGACTGACCGCATCGACACGCGCTTTGGCGGCGGTTTCGACGTGCTGTTCATCGCTGGCGGCTACGGCGCCCACGTGGCCGCGCGCGATGAACGCCTGCTGAACTGGCTGCGCGCCGTGCAATCGCGCACACGCGCGATCGAAACGATCGGCGAGGGGCGCCTCGTGCTCGAAGCGGCCGGCCCGACCGAGCATGACGGCCTGATGAGCCGCTATCCGGGCGCGAGCGCCAGCGAAGGCGCGTTCAGCGCGGCCAACGACCGTCACGACTGCGCCCGCAGCGCGCTGATGTTCATCAAGCGCGACCTGGGCGCCGAGATTGCGCGCAGCGTCGCCGATCGCGTGATGCCCGGCATGGCTGCGACGTGGGTGCCGCTGCCGGCCGAGGGCGGCACGCTGAGCGTCGCCGAAAAGATTCGCGCGGCCGCACGCTGGATGGAGGCCAACTGCGACCGTCCGGTCTCGGTCGCCGATGCGGCGCAGGTCGCCGCAATGAGCGAGCGCAATTTCCTGCGCCGTTTCAAGCACGAGATGCAGATCACGCCGTCGGACTACCTGCTGCAGGTGCGGCTGCGTATCGCGTGCAACTTCCTGACCGAGACCGAATTGCCGGTCGACAAGATCGCGCGTCGCAGCGGCACCGGCAACGGCGATCGTCTCGCGAAAATTTTCCGCAAGCGTATGGCTTTGTCGCCAACCGAGTATCGCGCTCGCAGCCGGGCGGCCACTGAGGCGTAGCATGTATCCTTAGCATGCGATAGGGCGCCCGCGTTGCGGGCGCGCCTCGTCTGTCGGACGCGGTCGCGAGAGCGGCCGTAGGTTCGCTGGCCAGCTTTTTTACGAGCACAGTGGCGATGGGCAACAGGGTCATGGCGACGGTATTGCCGGAGGTGAAACTCATCGAGCCGGAAGTGTTCATTGACGAGTTCGGCTTCTGCTTCGAGAGTTTCAGCGCGGACGAGTTTTCGGACGACGTCGCGCAGGGTTTCAACTTCGTGCAGGACCGCCATCTGCGCGCCGTGCATGGCGTGCTGCGCGGCTTGCACTACCAGGTGCAGCGTCCCCAGGGGCGGCTGCTGCGCGTCGTGCGCGGCGAGATCTTCGACGTCGCGGTCGACGTGCGCCTGAACTCACCGAACTTCGGCAAATGGAACGGCGAGTATCTGAGCGAAGCCAACCAGCGGCAGATCTGGGTGCCGCCCGGTTTCGCGCACGGCTTCGTCGTGCTGTCCGATGTCGCCGAATGCATGTGGAAGACCACCGAGTACTGGTTCCCCGAGCTCGAGCGCTGCCTGCTGTGGTCCGATCCCGACATCGGCATCCAGTGGCCGATCGACTTTCAGCCCATCCTCGGCAGCAAGGATGCGGCGGGCCGTCGTCTGTACGAGGCCGAAAACATCTCGTGAACGACGGCTGATCGGCCTGAGTATTTGCGACATTTTTTCTCGAGACGCTCACGGGCCAACCCTACACTTCGGGCATCCAGTCAGTACGAGGTGCTCAACGTGAAGCGTCGCGCAAGCCATCCGCAATCCGTTCCGGTCCGCTATGTGTGTCGTGGCGCCGGCCACGTCGAACTCAGGCGCCTCGACGCGCCGCGCGATTCGTTCGTCGCATTGACGGCGCTGCTGCATCGCGCGTTTGCGCCGCTCGGCGCGCAGGGGCTCAACTGCACGTGCGTGGATCAAACCATCGAGACGACCCGCGAGCGCGTGCTGCGTGGCGATTGCCATGTCTCCGTGTATGAAGGACACATCGTCGGCACGATGACGCTTTATGCTTCGGATGGCGAAGCATCGTGCGAGCTATACCGGCACGGCGATGTCGCGAGCCTGCCTCAGTTCGCGGTCGATCCCGCATGGCAGGGGCGCGGCATCGGCACGTTACTGATCGCGTTCGCCGAACATTGGGCCGCGATGCGTGGCTATGCGCAACTCGCACTCGATACGCCGCAACCGGCCACGCAGCAGATCGCGTTCCATGACGCCGCAGATCGCGTATGCGGCCTGAAGCGATGCCGCATACGCCTCCGGCATACGGAGAAAAGAAGCGGAAGGAAAGCGGAGTTGAAGCGCCCGATGCTTCGGCAACTATTGCAATCTGCTGCGGCAAGTATTGCAACGGCGACAGCAGCCGCGCAATCCTCAACGCGGTACCCACGCAGCGTGGCCGGTTCGCATCGGGCGAGGCGTGAATTCACCGAACGCTGTATGCAGCCGTCAGCGTCGGATCACGCCCATCAGCAGGGTGACGAGGAAGATCACCAGGAAGATGAAGAACAACACCTTGGCGATTTCGGTTGCGCCTGCGGCAATGCCTCCAAAGCCGAACACTGCGGCGATGATGGCGATGATGAAGAAAATCACAGCGTATCGAAGCATGGTGCCTCCACCGGTGGATTGTTGAAATGACGTTTGAACGGCGCCCCGTTGCGTACGTCACGCGGCTTCACGGGTGAGATGCCGGCGAGCGGAATTCAGCAATAGATGTGCCATCGCTTGATTGCCGCCGACGTTCCAGCGATTCACGATCAGATAGCCGACGAGCGCCGCCTAAGCGCAGCGGTCCGCTGCGCGGGTTGTTCGCGCTGCGGCATTCGTACGCCGGCATCGTCGCGACATTGCGTGCGGAAAGCGCGTTCTCGATGTCGCGAAGGCGCGCAATCATCCGCTGCTCTCGCACTTCAACTACCTGTTCACGAACTTCAGCACCGCGGCCAGCTATAGCGGACCGGCCGCGATTCGTGTGCTGCGCGCGAGCTGTGGCCAGCAGGCGCACGCGGACCTGTACAGGAACGCGCCACCGTAGTGCTAGCTGCTCGCCGATCTCGCGCAGCCGGCTACACCCCGCAGACGATGCTGAACCACGACGGTCACTTCGACAACTTCCTGGAACTGATCCACGACAACGCCGGCGTACCGAACGTACCGCTGATTCCGAGCACGAGCGTGCCGGTCGCGATGCATGCGTTCGACGGCTCGCCGATCCGCGACGACTACGAGACGCTCGCCGACTGGTATGCGCAGCGCGCGAGCATCGCGGGGCCGGTCGCGCTGTACTACAACACGATCAGCCTGCACGACGGCAACCGGTTGCCGAACAGCAGCCTGTCGAGTATCGATTCGTATCCGCTGCGGGTGAACAAGCTGATGAGCGACTTCGACCGCTTCGCCGATCTGATCGCGTCGTCGGGGCGGCGCGCGGTGATCGTGTTCGTGCCCGAACATGGCGCGGCGCTGCGCGGCGACACGAATCAGGTCGCGCGCCTGCGCGCGATTCCGACGCCGCGCATCGTGCATGGGCCGGTCGGCGTGCGCGTCGTCGGTTTCCAGGGCAGTCATGGGCCAACCACGGTGCTCGACAATCCGTCGAGCTTCCTCGCGGTGGCGCAACTGCTGTCGAACCTCGTGTCGAACAGCCCGTTCAAGCCGGGCGCGTCGAACGCTCAACGCAATTGCGTGAACGCGAGCAGCAACACCATGCTGCCGATCGCGCCATCCAGCACGCGCCACGCGGTTGCGCGGCGAAACAGCGGCGCGAGCATGCGAGCGCCATAGCCGAGCGCGACGAACCACACCGCGCTGACCGTCATCGCGCCGAGCGCGAAGGCGACCCGCGCGCCTTCCGGTTCACGCGCGCCGGCCGTGCCGATCAACAGGAATGTGTCCAGATAGACGTGCGGATTGAGCCACGTGAACGCAAGCGTCATCAGGATGATCGGCAGCGCGCGTTGCGCAGGCGGCGCTTGATCGCGGGATGCGCCGGCCGAGCCATCGAGCACCGCGTGTCCGGGCCGCACCGCGCGGCGCAGCGCGCTGATGCCGAACCAGGCGAGATACGCGAGCCCAACATAGAGCATCGCGTGCACGAAGCGCGGGAAACGCTCCATCAGCACCGCGGCGCCGCCGACGCCCGCGCCGATCAGAATGAAATCGGACAACGTACACAACAGCACGATCTTGCCGACATGCGAGCGCATGATGCCCTGCCGCAGCACGAACGCGTTCTGCGCGCCGATCGTGACGATCAGCGACGCGCACAGCGCCGCGCCATGGGAAAAAGACAACCAGTTCATAAATGATCCGGAAAAAGGAAAGCAGCCGGGATAGACGGGAAAATCCAACAGCGCTAGTCTGCGGGTTGGCATCTCATAAGAGAAGCTAATTGATTTAACGCTGATTAAGGAACGCTAATGCTCGACTACGCGTTGCTCGACGCACTGGCCGCCGTGGTCCGCCACGGCTCGTTCGACCGTGCCGCGAGCGCGCTCAATATCACGCCGTCCGCGGTGTCGCAGCGGGTCAAGCTGCTCGAGGAGCGCGTCGGCAGCGTGCTCGTGAAGCGCGGGCAGCCGTGCGTCGCGACCACCTCGGGCGCGCTGCTATGCCGTCATACCGAACGCGTGCAACTGCTCGAAGCGGAGCTGAACGGCCGCCTGCCGGCACTGCCCGGCGCGCTCGTAGAGCAGTGGCCGGCACTGCGCGTCGCGGTCAACGACGACAGCGTCGGCACCTGGTTCATCGACGCGGTCGCGCCGTTCTGCGTCGAACGCGAGATGCTGCTCGACCTCGTGATCGACGACCAGGACTACACCGCGCAGCGCATTCGCGACGGCAGCGTGCAAGGCGCGATCACGACACAGGCCGAACCGGTGCAGGGCTGTCGCTCGACGCGGCTCGGCCGCATGCGATACCTGGCGGTGTGCTCGCCGGCGTTTTTCGCGCGCTATTTCGCCGACGGCGTCACACGCGACAGCCTGCGGCGCACGCCGTGCGTCGACTTCAATCCGAAGGATCAGCTGCAAAAGCGCTTCATGCGGCGCATTACGCGCGCGGAGCTCGATCCGCCGCTGCACTGGATTCCGCACGTCGCCGGTTTTTTGCGCGCGTGCGTGATGAGCCTCGGCTGGGGCATGTGCCCCGAGCGGATGATCGCCGGGCATTTGCAGCGCGGCGAACTGGTCGAGATCGCGCCGGGCAAGCATATCGACGTCGATCTGTACTGGCAGAGCTGGCGTCTGTCGATCGGCTGGCTCGACGATTTCAGCGCGATGCTCAGAAAGCGGGCGGGCGAGTTTCTCGATTGACAACGCGGCGGTGCCGCATGCAGAAATGCGGCAGCTGCTATAGCAACAGCTCGATCGAATGAAACAGGCGACGCTGTTCCGGGTCCTGCGAGCGCGCGCCTTCGTCGATCGTCTCGCGCAGGCAGTCGAGAAAGCAGGCGGCCGCCGGGCTCGTGGGCGCGCCACGCCGCGACGTGATGCTGATGATGGTTTCGTCCAGCGTTTCACGCAGCGGCAGCGCCCACAGGTTTTCCTTCGCGCGTATCGCCTCGACGAGCGGCCACGGAAAGATGCTGACCATGTCCGTGTGCGCGAGCAGGCCCAGCACGATCGCGAGCGAATGCGCGAGCACGATCGTGTGCGGCACCCGCATGCCGCGCTTGACGAACAGATTGTTCGACATCGACTCGCGGCTCGCCGGGTCCCAGTTCAGTATCCATTCCGCGTCTTGAAGGTCGAGCAGCGTGCGGCAGCCGGCCTTCGGATGGTCGCACCGCGCGACCACCGCCGCATGCGTCGAAAAGAGCGGCGCGTTCTGAAACTCCGACTGCGGCGACGCGGGCGGCGGCCGGCCGATCGAAAAATCGAGGCTGCCGTCGCGCAGACGCGGCTGCACGACCGCGAGCAGGCCTTCGAAAAATTCCAGTTGCACCTCCGGCATCCGCTCGCGAAAGCGCCGCACGGCGGGCGGCAGAAAAGTCAGCGCGACCCACGGCGTGACGCCGATCGACAGCTTGCCGGCGGCGGCTCCGCGCAACGCCTCGATCTCGGCTTGCGCGCGCTGCAACTGGCCGAGCACGAGCCGCGCATGCACGACGAGCGCACGGCCGAACTCGGTGAACGCGACACCGCTCGCGCTGCGCACGACGAGCGGCGCGTGCAGATCGGCTTCGAGCTCGCGCATCGCCTTGGTCACGGCGGCCGGGGAAAGCCCCAGCGAGCGGGCGGCCGCCCGGATACTTCCGGTATCGGCGATCGCCGCCAAAGTATTGAGCTGATGCAGTTTCATTCGAATGAGAGGCGTGAAGGGGGCAACCAAGGGTTGGCACCGCAACGATTCTACGCCTGCCGCCCGAATATCGGCGCCGCTATGCTGGGTTCACGCTGACAGGGGCGCAACCAGTTGCATGGGATCGGACCAAGCGCTGAAGCGCCAGGTCCGATTGACAGGAGATGGCATGAACACGATGGTCATTCCGGCGGGCATCGCCGAAGTCGAACAGGAAATGATCGCGCTGCGACGCAGCATCCACGCGCATCCGGAGCTGGCCTACGAGGAGTTCGCAACCGGCGATCTGGTCGCCGACCGCCTGCGGGAGTGGGGCTACAGCGTCCATCGCGGCTTGGGGCAGACCGGCGTGGTCGGGCAACTGAAGCTCGGCCACGGCACGCGCCGGCTCGGCCTGCGCGCTGACATGGACGCGCTGCCGATCCACGAAACCACTGGCCTGCCGTACGCGAGCAAGCTGCCCGGCAAGATGCACGCATGCGGTCACGACGGCCATACGGCGATGCTGCTCGCCGCCGCCAGGCATCTGGCGCGCGAAAAAAGCTTCGACGGCACGCTGAATCTGATCTTCCAGCCGGCCGAGGAAGGGCTTGCCGGCGCGAAGAAAATGCTCGACGACGGCCTGTTCGAACAGTTTCCCTGCGACGCCGTGTTCGCGATGCACAACATGCCGGGCTTTCCCACCGGCAAGCTGGGCTTCATGCCGGGGTCGTTCATGGCGTCGTCGGATACGGTGATCATCGAGGTGATCGGCCGCGGCGGCCATGGCGCGGTGCCGCACAAGGCGGTCGATCCGGTCGTCGTGTGCGCGCAGATCGTGCTCGCGCTGCAGTCGATCGTGTCGCGCAACATCGCGCCGCTCGATATGTCGATCATCACGGTCGGCGCGATTCACGCGGGCGAAGCGCCGAACGTGATCCCCGAAACCGCCGAGATGCGCCTGTCGGTGCGCGCGCTGCGGCCCGAGGTGCGTGACCATCTGCAACAGCGCATCACCGAGGTCGCGACCGGGCAGGCGGCCGTGTTCGGCGCGCGTGCCGAGGTCGACTATCAGCGTCGCTACCCGGTGCTCGTCAACGATGCGGCCATGACCGCGCTCGCGCGCCAGGTCGCGCTCGACTGGCTGGGCGTCGACGGGCTGATTGGCGACATGCAGCCGCTGACCGGCAGCGAGGACTTCGCGTTCCTGCTCGAACGCTGCGCGGGCAGCTATCTGATCATCGGCAATGGCGACGGCGAGGGCGGCTGCATGGTCCACAACCCCGGCTACGACTTCAACGACGCTTGCCTCGCGACCGGCGCGGCCTACTGGGTCAAGCTCGCGCAGACGTTCCTCGTTTGACGCGGCGGCGGCGCGCGAGCGCCTTGCCGTAGCAGCCACAAGATAATGACGGAGACACAGATGGACTATTCCGCGACACCGCGGCCCGCGAGCGCCAATGCGCTCGATGCGCTCGATGCGCAGCGCCTCGCCGATGAACCTCAAAAGCGCGTCGGCCACGCGAAGGCGATCGCCGCGATCACGCTCGGCAACGGCCTCGAGTTTTTCGACTTCACGATTTACAGCTTCTTCGCGACGATCATCGGCAAGCTGTATTTCCCGGTCGAAGGTCAGCTCGTGCAGCTGATGCTCGCGGTCGGCACGTTCGGCGTCGGCTTCATCATGCGGCCGGTGGGCGGCATCGTGCTGGGGGGCTACGCGGACCGCGCCGGACGCAAGGCCGCGATGAGCCTGACGCTGTGGCTGATGACGCTCGGTTCCGCGATCATCGCGTTCGCGCCGACCTATGCGGCGATCGGCGTCGCGGCGCCGCTGCTCGTGATTCTCGCGCGGCTGATCCAGGGTTTCGCGCTGGGCGGCGAGGTGGGCGCATCGACGGCGCTGCTGCTCGAATATGGCAGCGATCGCACGCGCGGCTTCTACGGCAGCTGGCAGTTCGTGAGCCAGGGGATGAACACGGTGGTGGGCTCGCTCCTCGGCGTTGCCCTGGCCGCGACGCTGTCGCCGGCCGCGCTCGAAAGCTGGGGCTGGCGCGTGCCGTTCGTGATCGGCATGGCGATGGGGCCGATTGGCATCTATATCCGGCGGCATCTAGACGAGACGCTGCCGGGTGTTGAAGATGGCACGGCAGCGTCTGGCGGCGCTGTTGCGCAGGCTGCTTCGGATACCGTTGCGAAGCCCGCTGCGCAAGTTCCGTCGCTACCTGTCCGCGACCTGTTCCGCGACCACGCGCGCTCGATCACGACCGGCGTGCTGACGACGATCGGCGGCACCGCGGCGAACTACATCGTGCTGTTCTACCTGTCGACGTACGCGATCCGCATCCTGCATCTGCCCATGGCGACCGCACTGTGGGCCGCGTGGACCGGCGCGGTGGTCACGGTGATCTGCTCGCCGTTCGCGGGCGCGCTGTCGGATCGGGTCGGCCGCAAGCGCGTGCTGTGGGTATCGCGCGTGCTGCTGATTCTCGCCGTCTACCCGGCCTTCATGACGATCAACGCGTCGCCGACGGTGCCGGTGCTGCTTGCGGTGGTCGCGGGCCTCGCGCTGCTCGTCACGTTCACCGCGGTGCCCAATATCGTGATGCTGCCCGAGCTGTTTCCGCGCGCGATCCGCGCGACCGGCATGTCGATCGTGTACTGCCTCGGCGTGTCGGTGTTCGGCGGCTTCGCGCAGTTTTTCGCGACCTGGCTGATCCAGATTTCGGGCAGCAATCTCGCGCCGGCGTGGTATCTGATCGGTTGCAGCGTCGTGTCGTTGCTGCCGTTGCCGTTCATGCGAGAGACCGCGGGTAGGGCGATCGATTGACGTGATGGCGATCGGGGTCCGCTGAAAAAAGAGGCGCGATCTTTTCGATCGCGCCTCTTTTGCCATTTGCCCTGCTTCACGCTGACTATCGGATCTTGATGACAACCTTACCCTTTGTACGTCCGGTTTCGACATAAGCCAAAGCCTCCTGGGTCGACTCAAACGGAAAGACCCGATCGACGACGGGTCGTATCGCTCGTGCGTCGATCAGTGCGGCAATCCGGCTGAGCTGTTCTCCGCTGGCCCGCATAAAGAGAAATGTATAGCTGACATCATGACGTTTCGCGGCCTTCCTGATGCGATAACTCAGAAAGCGCATCACCGTTTTCAGGAACCACGACGCACCGATCTCTTTCGCAAATTCGGCATCAGGCGGACCGGCGATCCCGATGAGCTTGCCGCCGGCCTTGAGCACACGCAGCGACTTCTCGAGCGCATTGCCGCCTTGCGTATCCAGTACCAGGTCGTAGTCCTTCAGGATGGTCGCAAAGTCGTCTTTCCTGTAATCGATGACGATATCCGCACCGAGTTGCTTCACCAGTTCGATATTGCGCGCGCTCGCTGTTGTCGCGACGGTCGCGCCCACATGCTTCGCCAGTTGAATGGCGAAGCTGCCGACACCGCCCGAGCCGGCATGTATCAGCACTTTCTGCCCTTTCTTCAATTGCCCTTTTTCGATCAGCGCCTGCCAGGCGGTCAATCCAACCAGCGGGATTGAAGCCGCTTCCTCCATCGTGAGTGCTGTCGGCTTGAGGGCCACGCCATCCTCTTTGACCGCAATGAATTTCGCGAAAGTGCCGATGCGGTCCTTGTGCGGACGCGCGTAGACCTCGTCGCCGGGCTTGAATCGCCGCACGCGCGAGCCGACGCGCACGACAACCCCTGCCAGATCGTTGCCCAAAATCAGCGGCAAACGATAGGGCAAAATGAGCTTGAACTCTCCGTCTCTGATTTTGGCATCGAGCGGGTTCACGCCCGCGGCGTGGATCTGGATCAATACGTCGTCCTCGCGCGGCTCTGGAACCGGCATATCGCTGGATCGTAAGCCATTCTTGCGTCCATATCGATCGACGACGAATGCTTGCATCATGGTTCCTTGTCAGTTGCTCGTTAAGGCTGGTTGTTTCGCTGGCAATAACACGGATGCAGAGCCTTTGAACAGGGAGGAGACAGTCACGTCGTCTACGTTGCCAGCCGCAGATCTTTGCGGATACCGGCGTCCACCAGTCCAGCGGGCGAAAATCTGCGCAGCAATCGCAGACGGGCGGCGAGTCCGCCAGCGGTATAGCGGAGTTTCGGACGAGCCGCGATGGCGGCCTGCAGTACGGTTTCGGCCACGACCTCGGGACCGTCGGCGCCCTCGACCACTTCCTTCACTCGCTTGTCCACGGCCGAGCGCACCTCGCGGTATTCGTCGAGAGGGGCGTCGGGCGCGATGAAGTTCGCGTCGAAAGGCGTCTTGATGTAGGCAGGTTCAATGACCGATACGCGGATGCCCAGCGTACGCAACTCATGGTCGAGCGACTCCGAATAACCTTCCACCGCGTGCTTGGTGGCGGAATACAGCGCCATATAGGGCATTGGCAGAAAACCGAGCACGGAACCGATGTTGATGATGCGGCCGCTGCGTTGTCGCCGCATATGAGGCACGACAGCACGCGTCATGCGGATGATCCCGAAGAAGTTCGTATCGAAGATCGTGCGTGCCTGGTCGATCGAACTCTCTTCCGCGGCGGCAGGGGCGACGCCGAAACCGGCATTGTTCACCAGCAGGTCGACGCGGCCCTGCAGGCGCAGCACTTCGCTGACGGCGGCTGCAACGGATGCATCGCTGGTCACATCGAGCGGCAGCATGTCGAACGACTGTTGGCCGGCTCGTTGGCCGCGCCGGCTGGTGCCGTAGACCTTGTATCCGGCCTTCGCAAGCCGCTTTGCCGTGGCTTCGCCGATTCCTGACGAGGCGCCCGTCACGAGCGCTATTTTGGTTTGCATGATGTTCTTCCCAAGATGTCTTTGCGTGGTTGGTTGAGCATTCGTTTCACTCGAATATGATGACAGTCATAGTTGCGGTCCAACGAAAACCGGCACAGTGCCGGCGTTTTTACGTATCAGTCGGTGCGAGTTTTTTCAATGCCGCTTCAAGAAAACTCTCCGATAGTTTGGGGTCGTCGACGGCACGCGCCATCACCATCGTGCCAACCATTGTGGCGACCATCAAAAGCGCCTGTTCGTGCGCGCCTGGCTGACCCCAATCGGGCAATTGGCGCGCAACGACATCGATCATCTCCTTGATGCGGCGGGTGGCCGCGCGCCGTACGGCCGGCGCCTGGCGCGGCATCTCCGAGCCGAGGGCAGAGATCGGGCAACCTGTCTCGATGCTCTCGCAATGCTCCCTCGACAGATAGGCGCGCATCATCGCCGGCAACGCCTGTTCCGGCGGCACGGAAGCGGCGATACGCTCCGACAGCGCCACGGATTCAGCTCCGGCGCGGTCAGCGGCTTCGGCAAGCAGCACCTCGCGCGACGGGAAATGGGCATAGAAGCCGCCATGCGTCAGACCTGCCTCCTTCATGATGTCAGCCACGCCCGTGCCGTCGTAGCCGCTGCGCCGAATTGCGCGTGCGGCGACCTCGACGATGCGCTCATGCGTGATTTCCTTGCGGCTGGCTGGCTTCCGGGTGATTGGTGGATTTTTCATGATGACCATCATATATCATTCCGGCGGGATTTGCAGGGGCGATCCAGAGACCGACGGTTCAGGCGGTAACCGCTAGAATTGCGGCTTTAGCCCGGAATACGCCAATGTCTTTTGCCTCGCTTGGCCTGATCGATCCCTTGCTGCGTAATGTGCAGGACCTCAATTACCAGACACCTACGCCGGTGCAGGCCAAGGCGATTCCTCCTGTGCTCAGTGGCAAGGACGTCATGGCTGCGGCACAGACCGGCACTGGCAAAACGGCGGGTTTTGCGCTGCCGCTGTTGCAACGGCTAGTGCAACACGGCCCGGCGGTGTCCAGCAACCGCGCGCGTGTTCTGGTGCTGGTGCCCACGCGTGAACTGGCCGAACAAGTGCTGCAAAGCTTTATCGATTACGGCAAAGGCCTCGACTTACGATTTCTGGCCGCCTACGGCGGTGTGAGTATCAACCCGCAGATGATGAAGTTGCGCAAAGGCGTGGATGTGCTCGTCGCCACGCCGGGCCGTTTGCTAGATCTCCATCGCCAGAACGCAGTGCAGTTTGATCAGGTACAAACGTTGGTGCTGGATGAAGCCGACCGGATGCTGGATCTGGGCTTTGCGCGCGAACTCAACGCCGTCTTCGCTGCCTTGCCCGCTCAGCGCCAGACCCTGCTGTTCTCTGCCACGTTTACCGATGATATCCGCGCCATGGCGGCGGGCATTCTGCGCGGCCCGGTCAATATCAGCGTCAGCCCGCCCAATGCCACGGCCAGCAAGATCAAGCAGTGGGTGGTGCCGGTGGATAAAAAGAACAAGCCCGACCTTTTCATGCACCTTGTGGCTGAGAACAGCTGGGAGCACGCGCTGGTGTTCGTCAAAACCCGCAATGGCGTGGATTACCTGGCGGCCATGCTGGATGAAGCGGGCTATTCGGTCGACACCATCCACGGCGATAAACCGCAACCCGCGCGCCTGCGTGCGCTGGAGCGCTTCAAGACGGGCGAAGTACATATGCTGGTAGCCACCGATGTGGCTGCGCGCGGGCTGGATATCGACGACCTGCCGCTGGTGATCAACGTTGATCTGCCGATCGTGGCGCAAGACTATGTGCACCGTATTGGCCGTACCGGCCGAGCGGGCGCCAGCGGCGTGGCGGTGTCCCTTGTGTGCGCCGATGAAGCCCCGCAACTGGCCGCGATTGAAGCGCTGATCCGGCAAACGCTGCCCCGTGAAGAAGAGCCGGGTTTTGAAGCCGAACACCGCGTGCCGCAAACTAGCGCGACGGGCCAGATCATCAAGAAACCGAAAAAGCCTAAGAAGCCCAAAGTGCCGCAAGCTGCGCCGGGCGCCATGCAGGTGCTCAGCAAAAAACCGCGCCCGCAAAGTGGCGAAAACAAACGCAAGCCTGCAGCGCAACGCGCTGTGGCCGCGGGTAAAGGCACAAGCTTGTCCAGCGGTAGCCCATTCAGCGTGCAAAAGCCACGCAGCAAACCGGCCAGCAAGCCAGCTGCGGGTTCACGTAAGCCGGCTGGCAAACCCGCTGGTGGTCGCGGCAAACGCCAACCCTGATCCGTGCGGTTGAGTAACGCCAGCCCTGGAACAGGCTGGCGGTTTGCGGCCCACTGGCGGACAGCGGCGCGGCTTCGGTGTGCATCGAGTCGGCGGACTCGTCAAAGTATCCAAGCCTAAATAACGGCCCGGAGATCGAAACCCGACCATTTGTTTCCGGGCCGGCTCCATGCGTCGCCGCATCTCCCGACACAGCAATCTGCGCTCTTGGCCCACCGATGGATCAACCCGATCGGACTTGACAATACGGAGCACGGCACGCACGTGACCACTTCGGCCGAAAGACTTACCGCAGAAGGCTCCGAGAATTGTTCAGACTCGACATCCTGGCACGTGATCCTTTCCCATCGAAGCGGAATAAAGTTCGATGAGAAAGGAGAACCAGTCGCTAAATTATTTGCGTAGGGCGGACGGCAACACACACGCCATTCCATCTCACATCATCCGACCTTAGCGGATTCCGCGTTTGATCAACGGAACGAGCGAGTCGATCGTCGCAGGTGTTTGGACACCTGCGCCGGTGTTGATGGTCAGTCCCGCGAAATGATAAGCAGCCGAGAGCACGCATTGCGTGACCGGCAGGAAGCCTTGCAGATAAAGTTGCTGGTCGAGCGTCGCGGTGATGTATTTGCTCTGCAGCCCCGAAATCGTGGCCGGTGCCAGATCGATGCCACCAATGATGATTTGCCCCGGCTTCTTGCCAGCCTGCTGGAGCGCCTGCGGAATGAACCCGGTTACACCGCCGTGCTGAGTTCCAATCGCCTTCAGATTAGGGTGCGCCTGGATAAAGGCGACCAGGATCGGCACGGCGAGCGATGAATCGGAATCCACCTGAGGTGAGATATTGAGCCTGGTCACCTTTACGCCGGCCTTCTCCAGCGTTTCGGCAAGGCCACGGTCAGACTGACTGCGCACACTCTCGTTGAACACACCGTATTCGAGCGCCTCGTCGCCCTTCTTGATCCCAGCGTTGAGCATCGCCTGCGCGGTGATCTGCCCGCCTACGTAGAGTTCGACGCCGGCGTAGCCGAAGCCCTTCGCGTCGTAAAGTTTCTGGTTCTCGGGTAGCGGCGTGTTGCCGACGGTAACGATGATGCCCTGGTCTACCGCCTGCTTGATCAGTGGCGCGAAGGCTGGATCGCCCGGATGGCCCATGATGCCGATGCACGTCGGATGCGCCGCCATCGCCTGGCGAAACTGCGCAAGCATTGTCTCTGGGCTCCAGGCCGAGAACTGCTCGATCACCTTGATGCCTAAGGCATGCCCCGCGTCCGCAGCTCCGGTCTGACGTGGCAGCGTCGCGCCGTCGCCAGGGTTTCCGCCCATCTGCATATACATTGTCATACCGGCGCCGAGCGGCCCCGTCGTGGTCGGCTCAGTGGCACCGGCCATCTGCGCGAGGCCAAACGCGAGAATGCTCGCCCCCAGGAGGGATCCCGTCATGATCTTGATCATTTCTGCTCCTTTCTCCTGATTTAACGGCTTTATCGCCCCCCAAGCCTGAACCTTTCGCGCAACACGCGCAGCTTGGCGGGATTCTCTACCAACAGATGCAGCGTCACAGCGACGATGAACACCACCCCTTCGATCGCCTGTACCCAGAAGCCGGCGATACCTGTCGCAACGATTCCGGCCTCCAGCATGCCTATCACGAAAGTGCCGAAGAAGGTACCCACGATCGTCGCCGTGCCACCAAACACCGAGGTTCCGCCGATGAACACGCCGGCCAGCGCCGGCAGCAGATAGCCCTGCCCCTGGGTTGAAAAATAGTTCAGATTCTCGAGCGTGAGCAGCACCGTGGCGAAACCGGCCAGCACACCCATCAGCGTGAACAATTTCACCGTCTCACGCACGACATTGATGCCCACGACCTTCGCCACGTTTCGGTTGTCTCCGATGAACAGCAGGTGCTCGCCAAAACGGTGACGATTGAGGATGAACCACATGAACACTGCGAGCCCGAGCGCCCAGAGCGATTGCATCGGGATCACACCGAACAACGTGCCCGCGAATACTGCATAGGCTGAACCGTTGGCGAGCTCCTGGAGCGCATTGGAGAGCCCGCCGGACAGGATCGAAGCAACACCAGCCCAGAGGAACTGCGTGCCGATTGTCACGATGATCGAAGGCACACCGACCACCGCGACCAGCACCCCGTTCACCACGCCGACCAGCGCGCCGCCCGCCAATGCCGCGATCACGGCTAGCGAGGCTGATCCCGTGGTGTTCACGCACCAGGCGAACAGAAAGCCCGAGAATGCCATCACGGAGGGGAAGGACAGATCAATTTCCCCCGCCGCAACCACCAGCGTGAGCCCGATCGCCAACACCGCCAGCGGTGGCACGGTGGTCAGGAAGGAGAAGTAGATTGGCCAGCCTAAAAAGACGCGCGGTGCGGTTGCCATGAACAGGCCGACCACCAACGCGAACACGACCAGGCTCGGCATTCCCTCGATGCGTGCAAAACCCGGCAGGCGAAAACACACCAGCCGCGCCGGCTGTTCGTCTTTTATCGGATCACTCACGTCCTTGCCCCGCAGCCAGCGCCGGCCCGTGCCCGCTCTGCTGTAGCGAAATCAAGAACCGGGTGAGCTCCTCGAGGCTCATCTCACCCGACTTCATATCCGCGACGACCCGGCCACGATCGAGCACGACGAGCCGATCGGCGAGCTCGTGCACATGGGCGAGGTTATGTTCGATGTAGATGCAGGCGCGGCCGGACTCCTTGATCGACCGTACGAAGTCGAGAACCTTACGCACCTCGCTGATGGCAAGCGCAACCGTTGGTTCATCGAGAATGATCAGATCGCTGTCGAAATACATCGCCCGTCCGATCGCGATGCCCTGGCGCTCGCCACCGGAGAGTTTCGCAATCAGCGAATCCGCGTCGATCCCCACGCCGCGGAAACCGAGCTGGCGCTTCAAAATATCGTTGGCAATGCGCCGCTGTTCGGCAACTTTGATGAAGCCGAACCGGTTGGTGATCTGCCGGCCGACAAAAAAATTACGCCATAGCGGCTGCTTCTCGCCCAGCGATTTTTCCTGATAGACCGTCTCGAAGCGCAGTCGGTGCGCCTCGCGCACCGAAAAGCGATTCCAGTCGACCTCCTCGTCCCGGATGAACAGCTTGCCCGTGCTCGGCCGCACGACACCAGTCAGTACCTTGATGAGCGTCGACTTACCCGCGCCGTTATCACCGATCAGGCCGACGATCTCGTTCCGCCCAATGGCCAGATCGATGCCGGAAAGCGCCCGTATCTTGCCGTAGGACAGGCTGATACCTTGGGCGCGCACGATATGCTGATAGGCGCACGTACCGGGCGCTGCCTGGTTCGGCATCACGCCACGCTCCAGCTCGAATGACCCACAGCGATGTTGTGAACGACGACAGCCATAGATCTTTCCCCTTTGCTTATCGATCGCCGCATCAACTTACATTGGAAATGTCCCTGAAATTTAGCAAGCCTTAGAGTCCAGTTCAAGAATCGCTTACGAGACCGCTTATATTTCATCGGGAAAATATTAGTCCTGGGCACTTGAACAACGCACAACCTAAGGGATAGAAGAAGCGCGTCAGAAGGATCCCCACAGGATGAGCGGCCACAAACGCCCGTCAAAAAGGCGCAAAAAGCAGAGGTATCGGCATGCATCCGCCACTCCAGCGGCTATTCTTCAGACGCTGCGACTAACGCGTTTCAGGCCGGCTCTGCGGGTCGTCGTCAGCCATTCCGCGCCCCACGCGGAAAGGGGGATGTATGTCACCTCCAGAACCACCTCGGCGCACGCGACGCGCACTGCGTCGTCGGCAGTCAAACGCACGCCTGTGGCTCGTCATCGGCAGCGCGCTCACCGGACTGTCCTTTGCCCATGCGACGCTCGCGGCGGGCAAACTTCCACAAGGTGGCACTTACGTGGCCGGCGCCGGCGCGATAGCAAGCCATGGAGACGGCCTCGTGGTCACGCAACCGGGTTCGACGCGCGGCGTGATCGAGTGGAACAGTTTTTCGATCGGCAGGAACAACAGCGTGACGTTCGACAACGGCTCGGGCGCGACGCTGAACCGCGTGACGGGCGGCTCGCCGTCCGCCATCTTCGGCAGGCTCAGTGCAACGGGCAGCCTGTATGTGATCAATCCGCAAGGCATCGTCGTGGGGCCATCGGGCGTGATCAGCACCGGTGGCCGTTTCGTCGCGTCAACGCTCGATGTCTGCAACGACGCGTTCATGCAGGGTGGTGGTTCCCTCACGCTGTCGGGCGACCGGGACGCAAGCGTGATCAACCTTGGCAAGGTCAGTTCGAGCGGCGGTGATGTGTTCCTGATCGCGCGGCGTGCCGTCATCAACGCGGGCACTATCACAGCGCCCAACGGTACGGCCGAACTGGCTGCAGGCGAACAGGTGTTGTTACAGGACTCGGGCAGCAGCAGACAGGTGTTCGTGCAGACGGGCAGTCAGGGCACCGCGGTCAACAGAGGGCACATAAAGGCCGCGCAGGTCAGCCTGCAAGCCGCCGACGGCAATGTCTACGCGCTCGCTGGCGGCGGCACGCGCATCCGCGCGACGGGTACCGCGAATCGTGATGGCCACGTATGGCTCGTCGCCGATGGCGGCCGTGTCAGTCAACTCGGCAGGATCTCCGCAAGCAACGCCGACGGCAGCGGCGGAACGGTCGACATGCAAGCGGCACAACTGGCCTTTGGCAAGCATGCAGCCGTTCACGCGGGCCAATGGGACCTTTTGACGCCCGCTTTCACGATCGATGATGCCGCCGCGCGCGCGTTGCAGCGCAGCCTGAACGCGGGCACGTCGGTCGATGTCACGACCACAGGCGCCAACGGCGCGACGGGCGACGTGGGCGTCGCGTCGAGCCTGCGCTGGCAGGGTCCCGCTTCGCTCACGCTTGCCGCATACCGCGATGTCTCAGTCGCGAGCGGCAGGACGATCGCGAACAACGGTGCGGGCAATCTGACCTTGCGCGCAGACGCCTCCGGCATCGACAACGGTGGCAGCGTGATCAACGGCGGCACTATCGACTGGTCGAAAAGTACCGGCATCGTCAGCGCGCTCTACGACATGAACGGCACCTACAGCCCCGGCACATTAGTCGGCAATGCATCGTGGACCGCCCCGGTTTACAGCGGCCTGGTCACGCAGATCACCGGCTATCGACTCGTCAATTCGGTAGCGGACTTTCAGGCGGTCGGCAACGACATGACTGGCAACTACGCACTCGGAAAAGATATCGAAGCGAACAACGCTGCGTTCACAACGCTGGGCACTACCGACTACACGATTAGCGCGCCGTTCGCCGGCCAATTCGACGGCATGTGGCATACCATTTCGAATTTTTCGCCGAACCTCGACGCTATCTTCGGTGACATCGGGCAAGGCGGCGTCGTGCGCGACCTGAAAGTCGACGGCCACCCGCCCGCCAATGACACAGGGTTCTACGGTGGAATCGGCCTCCTGGCGATCAATAGCCATGGCACGATCGTCAATACATTCGCCTCTGGCGCGAACGGCTGCGAATGCTTTTCCGCAACGCTATCAGGACTCGTTGGGTCGAACTACGGGCTGATCGAACGCTCTGGAAGCAGTGTTACGGTTCGGACCGGTGGCGAGGCGGCCGGACTCGTTTTCACCAACTATGGGAGGATCGACGGGTCGTATGCAACGGGCTCCGCTACAGGCTTTTATACGCATGGCGGTGGCGCCGGGCTAGTCCTGGAGAACTTCGGTTCCGTTACGCAGTCGTTCGCATCGGGCAGAGTCTCGAGCGGCAACGGGTTGGTCCAGGGAGGCATCTGCGTGCACTGTTCGGGTCTCGGCACCGACGTTTACTGGGATGTCCAGACAACCGGGCAACCGACGAGCGGCGGCAACCTTCCTGCGTCCAACGGGCTCACCACGGCCCAGATGAGCAACCCGGCGAGCTTCGTCGGCTGGGACTTCGGGCCGAACGGCGTGTGGGTCATGCCAACTGGCGCCACGCATCCAGTGCTGCGGTGGCAAGTGGAACATTAGCCTGGCGCGATGTTGGTGGAACTGTCCATCACGCAGACGACTTGAGACCGGAGTGGGTCGATCCGGGCCATCGGTCTTGGTGATCGCATGCGGGATGAGCGCATCGCTACGTCGGGTGACATTCGGCAGTCCCATCGATCGTATCGCGTCAGCCACAGATCAACGTAACCTCTGCATCCAACGCTACTTTCGAACCATCAAGGCCCAACTCTCTCGGCGCTCGTGCGTTAGATGGCTATCCGTTTCGGCTCTTCGAAATCCGGGACGACATCCCGATCGCGCCGATCCTTACCCTTAATCGATGCCAGCAGGGATGCAAGGACGATCAACCCACCACCGATTGCCGCAAACACAGATACTCTTTCCCCAAGGCCGAACGCTAGCGAAAGGCGCCAAAGACGTATGGTGTGCGAAGCTAAAGGCTTCGTTCCTGTTTCGCTCCCGAACCCGTTTGTGAAGGCCTTGTCCGTTCTCCGCGGATCGAGCAGTTCCGAGTGCTCAGTGGTTTGTCCGCCTGGCCATTGCGTTGCGAAAGCGTTATCCGGTCACTCCTGCCTCGCCACTCGCCGGCCAGGGCACAATCGCAGGTGGTATGGAATGCCCCGGGTACTGCTCGAGGGACGATTCTTGTGCAGTCCTGGAAGGATATGTCGGACCGCTAATACTCACCGGGGGGGCGAATGCACGGCGACGAGGACGATATCGAATCAAGGTGGCCGCCGCTGCTGATCGCGCATGTATCGGAGTACGCGATCTTCAGGCTGACCGGGCACGGCGAGGTCGCCAGCTGGAACCCCGGCGCGAGACGCATCAAAGGCTACGCGGCCGATGAAACCATTGGCCGGCACTTCTCCGTCTTTTACACGGACGACGACCGGCACACCGGTGCTCCTGACGCCGCGCTGCGCGCGGCGCGCGAGCGCGGCCAATATGATTCCGAAGGCTGGCGCATACGCAAGGACGGCACGAAGTTCTGGGCCAGCGTTCTTATTACGCCTCTTTATGCGGCTGACGGCACCTTCATCGGCTTTGGCAAGATTGTGCGCGACACAACCGACAAACGCATGGCCTATGAAGCTGGGATCGGGGATCAGAGATGGCGAACCATAAACGGTTCACCATCGCCACCGACATTGCCGTGTACTTCTGCGATCCGAAACACCCCTGGCAACGGGGCTCGAATGAAAACACCAATGGCCTGTTAAGACAATACTTCCCGAAAGGCATCGATCTGTCGGTCTACTCACAGGCCAAACTCAATGCCGTGGCTCGAAGGCTGAACGAGCGTCCAAGGAAGACGTTGGATTACGAAACACCGGCTGAACGATTCCATCGAACTATTGCATCGACCGGTTGGATCCGCCTTCGATAAGCGGTCGCTCGATTGCCGATGACGGCCAAACATAACTTTACCGCCCTGGACCTGGTGCAAACATAGGCGATCAAAGACCAAACGAACAGCAGTGGTGTTGTCGCCAACTTCGTTCTAATCCGGATACCGAAATTCATGTGGACCTGCCAGGTGCCGTCGTTGCCCTCGAACTGGCAGCTTTGCGAGCTCGCAGAGCGGAAGATCGCGCATCGGTAACTGGTATTTCTGCGTCGGCGGCAACATGCTATGCCTGTCCCTCGACATGAAATCTGTCGATATAACGTACGAGGAGACGGGTCGATTCTCAACCATTTACCGAATTATCAATAAAATCTTCACGGTGCGACGCCATAGTCGCCGGATCTTTGGTGACTTCTTGACAAAATCATCAGGCCGCCTCCTGTGCGTCAAGTCGGTGTCCGCAGCCCCGACTTTACGGCAGCCGTTCTACTGAACCGGAGGCAAGCCGGCTATATGATTACCAGAACCCATGACAGACCATGAGGCCGCGCACTTTGGGCTCGCGGCGGCATCCGGTCAGGCAACGAGATTCCCGGGAAGTTACACCATGAACGATCAGTGGAAGAGTTCTGCCATGGACAGGGCTTTGTTCTTAAGCTGGCCCCCGGCAACGAGCACCCGGCCGTCGGACAGCCGCGTGGCGGTGTGCGAGTCACGCGATAGACCCAAGCTGTCGGTCTGTGACCAGCTGCCGGTGGCAGGATCGTAGAGCTCGTCGGAAAACAGGTCGAGTTGCGCGATTCCCGCTGTTGCGAGTACCTTGCCGTTGGCCAGCAGGACGGCGGCATGGTCTTCCCGCGCCTGACTCATGCCACCGGTATGGGACCACGTACCCGTGGCAGGATCGTACAGCTCGGCTGAGGACATTGCGCCAGCATTGCCTTCGCCACCCGCGACGAGCACCCGGCCGTCTGTCAGCAAGGTAGCGGTATGTTGCTCGCGTGCCTGGGTCATACTGCCGGTCTCTGACCACTTGCCCGTGGCCGGATCGTATAGTTCGGCTGACGCCAGGGCACCGGCCTTGCCGTCGCCGCCCGCAACGAGCACCCGGCCATTGGGCAGCAATGTGGCGGTGTGCGCGTCACGCGCCTCGTTCAGGAAGCCGGTCTGCAACCACGCGCCATTGACCGGATCGTACAGTTCGACTGACGACTGTGCGCCGCCTGGGGCCTCGCCTCCGGCCACGAGCACCCGGCCGTCGGGCAGAAGCGTGGCGGTGTGCAGGTCACGCGCCTGACTCATCTCACCAGTTTCCGTCCATTTGCCGGCTATCGGATCATACAGTTCCGCTGTGGGCAGCGAGGTTCCCTTGCCGTTACTGATGCTGCCACCCGCCACGAGCACCTTGCCGCCCGGCAGCAGCGTGGCGGTGTGCGATTGCCGCGCGTCGGTGAGATTGCCGGTCGGCGACCATTTATCCGAAGCGGGATCGTAAAGTTCGGCGAGAGACAGCGATTTGCCGTTGGATCCCGCCGCGACGAGCACCCGTCCATCGGAGAGCAGCGTGGCCGTATGACGATACCGCCGCGTCTTCATGGCATTGGCAGGCAGCCCCTCGCCGGCCGATTCCGCGGTCACGGTGATCGCCACTTGCGTCGCGACGTTGCCCGCGGCGTTGCTGCCGGTCACGATGAAGGTCGTCTGCGCCAAAGCCGCTGTCGGCGTGCCGCTGATTTCGCCGTTCTGCGCGTTTAGGCTCAACCCGGCGGGCAGCGCAGGCGACACCGAAAACTGCGTAATCTCGCCGCCGGAATACACCGGAACGTTCGGGACGATCGCGAGGGCGATGGCATAGTCCGGCGCGGGGTCCTTGTAGGCGAGGCCCATGGGTGGCTGCGCCTGTGCATCCACTCCGATCGTGATCTGAGTCTCGACCGTGTCGACGCCATTGCTGCCCGTAACCGTATAGACCATCGGCGGAGCCGGCGTCATGGGCGTGCCCGTGATGACTCCGGTTTGCGGGTCCAGCGTGAGCCCGGGCGGCAGCGGGGGAGACACGGTGTATTGGGTGATCTCGCCACCCGTGGCGATCGGCGTGTCGGGCGTGATCGGTGCGTTGGTCACATAGTTCGTCGAGCTGTCGAGATAATCCAAGGTGTCGGGCGCCATGGCCACATCCTCGACCTCGATCTGCACGCGCGCCGTGGTGGAGCCTCCCGCGTTGCTGCCGGTGATCGTGTATACCGCGGCGTTGCTGGTGCCGGAGGGCGTGCCCGTTATCGCACCGCTCACGCGATCCAGCGTGAGGCCGGCGGGCAACGGAGGAAACACGCTGTAGTTGGTGATTGCACCACCGCTGCTGCTCGGCAGGTTGGGAATAATTTCGTTCCCCTGAACGCACACCACCGATGTCTCGCGTTCCGTCAACCCCGATGGCGGCGCCTGTGTGATACCGCTGCTGCCACCGCCGCATCCCGCTACGAGCGAGGCGAGTAGCATGATGAGGTCAGTCAGGCAATGCTTGATCTTCACGACGATGATCCCGGAGCCGTCTGGATCAAGGATAGGTCGCGCCGCCGTATTTGTCAGCCAATTGCCGAACGCATGCCGCCCGGGGCCACGCACCCGGTCCTGACCTGGCAAGTCACCGGGCAGTGAGCCATACCACCGCACCGACGCCTGCATGAGCGTCAAACGCGTCTCGCGACGCGGCAGACGAGTTTTTCGCGAGTTTCGCCTTGCCGTGGTCGTTCTTCCTTCCGGATGACATGCACCGATTCACGCAGAGCGTACGACCGAAAGCCGTCTTGCTACCCGTACGCATGGCCGGGAATCGCGAACGTTCGTTGGCGAAGCAGATCCGGCCAACCATCCGCCTGACACCGATCAATTGGGCAGCCGATGTACTCCGCAAACCGCCATTCGGTCGATGAAAGCGGGACGGACTATCTATAATGGGTCGACAACAGCCAACTGCATCGGGCGGTAGCCGGCCCATCTCCAGCCATTCGCTCGCGTGCGCCCGCACGTGCTCTATTGGCGGTTCCGCAGTAGCCCGCGGATCTTCACGCTCGTCGCGTCATCAGCCCTAGTCAACAAATACCACAGGGGCAACAACCGCGGCGCAAAGGTTGAGCGCTGCCGGGAATTCCGATCTGAACCAGTTCTTCAAGCATTTGCTTATGGGTCTTCGGCTGGCTCGACTGAGCAAAAACCGCCAGAGCGACGGCGCCAGCCGCAGCGACCACGAAAGCTTCAACGAACGATTTCATGAGCCGTGGGAGCAAGGTGGCCGAAATGCATCGCCGTCGGCAACCTCACCAAAACTGTGCCAGCTACAAACCACCTCAGTGGGCAAAGCAGATCTTTACTTCTCCCGATCGACCGCTCAAACCGACTCCCGCAGCACCAGCTGATGCTGCAGGATGCGCGACGCTGGACGTTGGCCGTCGAGCAGCGCCAGCAGCATTTCGGCCGCCGCGGCGCCCAGCTCGACCATGGGCTGGGCCACGGTCGTCAGCCCCGGCTCGAAGATGCCAGCGATGGGCACGTCGTCGAAGCCCATTACCGCCACGTCGTGCGGCACCCGCCGGCCGGCTTTGCTAAAGCCCTTGATCGCGCCGATGGCCAACGTGTCCGACACGGCGAACACGGCGCTCGGCGGATCCACCACCGCCAGCAGCTTTGCCGCCGCCTGGCTTCCGGCGGCGTAACTATTGTCGCCAGTGACGCAGACAAGCTCGGGCGCAGGCGCGAGGCCGGCGCGCAGTAGTGCTGCGTCATAGCCCTCGCGGCGCTGACGCGCATACAGGAAGCGCTCATCGCTGGTGATGAAGCCGATGCGCCGGTGGCCCTTGTTGATGAGGTACTGCACGGCATCCGTTCCGGCCTGGCGGTGGTCGATGCTGACATAAGGCACGTCGCTACCGGGCAAGAATTCCGAGCAATTGACCCATGGTTTGCCGTTCGCCGCCTCGCGCCGGGCTGCCGGGTCGGACATGGGCACGAGATTGATGACGCCGTCGCTCAGACTGCCAGCCAGCGTCGGCAGCGAGGCGTCCGCCGTGCCAGTCCAGGCTTCCAGATCCGCCGGGAGCAGCGTGTAACCGGCCTGGCGACTGACCGCGCCGGCCCCGCGCACGATCTCGGCGTAGTAGGGGTTGGCGAAATCCGGCATGAGCATCAGCAGAATGCGACTCTGACCGGTACTCAGGCTGCGGCCGAACGGATTGGCCCGGTAGTTCAATGCCCGTACGGCTGCCTCGACCCGCTCACGCGTGGCCACCGTCACGGCCTTCGTCCCGTTGAGCACACGCGACACCGTGGCAATGGAAACGCCAGCCTCGCGGGCAACGGCTTCGATGGAGGGTTTGCTTCGCATTGGTTCGTTCAGGCAGCGGCGCGTCTGTCGCCAGCAGGAAGGTAACAATTTTAGCATCATGGGAAAATTTTTTCCCATCATGCGTCGTCGAACGTCGAAACTGAGCGGGGATTCAGACTCGGCTTGCGGGAATCCATGGTGTTGCTGCAAACCGCGGCGTTATGCAATCCGCTTATCCGAAGCTTCTCGCGTACTCCTGTTTGTGCCGGCGCCTGCTGTATAGGGTAAAGCCCGTGTTCCAAGTAAACGGGAAAGCGCTTACCTTTTGACTTGCGCCCAGCTCCATAGGCCATCCGTGCCGCATCCAACTTGACTCTTTGGATTGACGACCATGAATCAAGCCTTGCCCATTTCCATCCAGATTTACAGCCTGCGTAATGCGGGCGGACTCGACCGGCAGTTCGACATTGCCGCCCAAGCCGGATTTCGCCAGGTGGAGCTGATCGGGTCCTTGCTCGAAAATGCGGCCGACACCCGGAACAAGCTTCAGGCGCGCGACCTTGGCGCCTCCTCCAGCCACCTCAGCATGGCCATGCTGCGTGAGCGTTTGCACGAAGTGACCGCGGCGTGCGAGACCCTCGGTATCACCCAGTTGGTCATGCCCGCGGTGCCGCCCGCCGAGCGCGACAGTGACGCCGCATACTGGCGGGCGCTCGGCAACGAGTTGGGCAGCCTGGCCCATCGGCTAGCCGCTCAGGGCATCGCCCTCGCTTACCACAACCATGATTGGGAACTCAGCGCCAAGGAGAACGGCGCAACGGCGCTGGAACTGCTGTTCGAGTCCGCCGGGGCAAGCCCGCTCGGCTGGCAAGTGGATGTAGCCTGGCTCGTGCGCGGCGGCGCCGATCCTCTGCCATGGCTTCGTCGTTATACGGGCCGCGTGGTCTCGGCCCATGCGAAAGACCTCGCGCCCGCGGGTGAAAAACTGGACGAGGACGGCTGGGCCGACGTCGGTCACGGCGTCATGGATTGGCCCACGCTGGCCGCCGCCTGCCGCGAAGCGGGGGCGCGTTTCCTCGCCGCCGAGCACGACAATCCCAGCGACGGCGAACGCTTCGCCCGCAATGCCTTTGCCTATCTGCACCAGCTCGGAGCCTGATCCATGAAACCTGTCTTCGTCGGCATCATCGGTTGCGGCAACATCAGCGATGCCTATTTCACCGGCGCGTCGAATTCGGAATTGGTCCGCATCAAGGCTTGCGCCGACTTGCGTCCGGAGGCCGCCCGGGCCAAGGCCGCGCAGCACGGCGTTGCCGCGATGACGGTGGATGCGCTGCTGGCCGACCCCGACATCGAAATCGTCATCAACCTTACGGTGCCGCACGCGCATGTGCCGGTCAGCCTGGAGATTCTGGAGGCGAGCAAGCACGTCTACCTCGAAAAGCCCCTGGGTACCGACTTCGCGTCCGCACGCGCGATGCTGGCGCGAGCCGAGGCTTCGGGATTACGCGTGGGCTGCGCACCGGACACCTTCTTCGGCGCGGCCCATCAGGCGTGCCGCGCGGCGCTCGATGCGGGCCGCATTGGGCGTGCCATTGGCGGGGCCGTGGCCGTGTTGTCCCGCGGCATGGAGTCCTGGCATCCCAATCCTGAGTTTTTTTTCAAGCCAGGCGGCGGCCCGATTCACGACATGGGCCCGTATTACGTGACGCAGTTGGTCAACCTGCTTGGGCCGGTGGCACGCGTGTCTGCTTGCGCCACCATCGGTTTTCCCGAGCGCATCATCTCCAGTGAGCCGCTGAGCGGCCAGGTCATCGAGGTCGAGGTGCCCACCACGGTCAACGGTATCCTGCATTTTGAGGGTGGGGCCAACGTGGTGATGAGCGCCTCCTGGGACGTGTGGGCCCATCAGCGTGCGCCTATCGAGATCTATGGCACGGAAGGTAGCCTGTTGGGCGTCGATCCCAATTTCTTCGGCGGGAGTCCGCGCGTCGCTGAACGTGATAGCGGCTTTAAGCCGCTCGACACACAAGTCCATGCTTTTGGCGTCGACAACTTCACGTTGAGGAGTGGTGCGCGGGTGGCCAATTACCGCGCTGTGGGCGTGCTGGATATGGCCATGGCGTTGCGTCGAGGTCGGCCGCATCGCGCGAGCGGCGAACTGGCGCTACACGTGCTGGAGGTGCTGGATGCCTTCGAACGCTCGTCGCGCGAGGGGCGGCACATCGATATCGAGACCGTCGTGCAGCGACCCGTCGTCGTGCCATTGGGTCGAGGCGAAGAGGTGTTTCTCGCCGACTGACTGACCTGACTTCCGGAGTGATCAAGCCGGTTGCGACGTGATCCGACTGCGACCATCAGATCACGCCCTGGCTCATACAGCTCGCGCGACTCACCTCGCGGCCGACTTTCCACGGCCGGACACAGCCGCGCCATCGCCGTTGCTGGCCGTCGCCGCGTCGCGCGTCTCGGGCATCGCCGCCCACACCAGCAGCACCGCGAGCGCACCGGCCGCCGCGAGGCAGAAGAAGCTCACCATGTTGCCGAAACGATCGGCGACGAAGCCCGCCGCCGTCGTGCTCAACGTCGCGCCGATGCCGGCCGCGAGCCCGAACAGGCCGATACACAGGTTGTAGCGGCCCTTGTCGCCGGCGACGTCGGCGGCGATCAGCGGCAGCATCACGCCGAACACCGCGGCGCTCAAGCCGTCTAGCATCTGCACCGGCACGAGCAGATAGGGGCTGCTGATGCCCGCGAACAGCAGCGCGCGGATCGGCAACGCGGAGAAGCCGAGCAGCAGAATCGGCCGGCGGCCCCAGCGTTCGGCCGAGCGCCCGACCCACGGCGACATCATCGCGACGATCGCCTGCGGCACGATGATGCATGCCGCGATCACGAGCTGCACGTTGTCTCCCATGCCGGCCGTCACTTCGCCGGCGGCCAGGTTCAGCATCGCCGCGTTCGACAGATGGAACAGCACGATGCACGCGGCGAACAGCAGCATGCGCTTGTCGCGCAGCAGCTCGCGCAGGCTTTCGCGCCGCTCGAGCTGCTCGGGGGTGGGCGCCGCTTGCGGCAGCTCGATCGTGTCGGTGCGCTGGATCATCGCGAGCGCGATCAGCGCGGGAACCGCGAGGCCCGCGGTCAGGACGAACACCGCGCGCGGCGAGTAGTACTCGCCGAACAGTCCCATCAGACCGGCCGCGACCGCGCTGCCGATCGACGCCCAGCGCGCATTGCGGCCGAGCCGGTCGCCGAGATTCGCGCGACCCACCAGCGCGAACGAGATCGCCGCGAGCGCCGGCGTCAGCATGCAGCTCGCGAAGCCGTGGAACACCTCGGCGGCGATCACCGGCAGCACGGTCGGGCTGATCGCGAGCAGCATCGCGCTGAGGATGATCGCGCCGATCGCCCACGCGGCCGCCGCTTTCTTGTTGCGCAACGCGTCGACCGCGGCGCCGGCGGGCACCTGGCTGACCATCGCGCTGATCGTGCCGACCGACAGAACCATGCCGATCTCGCCCTGGGTCCACTTGTGCGATGCGAGGTAGGACGCGATGAACGGCCCGAAGCCCGTCTGCACGTTGGCGACGAAGAAGTTGAGCCAATCGAGCGCGCGCAGACTTCGCGCCGTGACCATAGTACGGACCGTCATCGGACCGCCCGTGCGTTGGAAACCGCGACGGCCGACGATGCGGCCGGCGGCGCCGAGGCCGCCGGCGCGGCGCTGGCGGCAGGCTGCGCGGGCGGCGCCGGCGACACCGCGCGAATCGGCTTGTCGCTCGCGTAGAGCGGCGTCGCGTTGATCTGCGCGTCGCTCAGATCGATCTGCGGATGCAGTTCCTTGTCGCGCGTGACGAAGCGTAGCGCCGACCAGTTCGCGGCGATCGTGCGCCGGTCGGTGCTGACCATGCCGCCGACGTCGAGGACGATCGCCTGCGGCTGCGCGTTGCCGTCGATCAGCACGTCGACCACGCGGCCCACCTTGGCGCCGTTCGCGCGCTCGACGGTCGCATCGAGCAGCGCCAGTTCCAGCGGGTTCGATTTGTTCGCGGTGCTCGGCACGGCCGTCGGGTTCAGCGTGATCGGCGCCCCCTTCGCGGTCGGCACGAAGTGGAACGCGCCCCACGGGAAGTTCACCTTGCGGTCGCCGACGCCGAGGAAGCCCTGCAGATTGACGACCATCTCGCGCGGCTTGCCGGCCGCGTCGGCGATCATGTCGACCGCGCGGCCGACCACCTTGCCGTCGGGCTTCTGCACCTGGCTGTCGAGCAGCGCGTGCGCGTCGCTGCGCTCGATGGTGCGCAGCACGATCAGCGGCGGCGGCGGCGGGGGCGGCGGCGGAGCCGGCACGACGACGGGCGGCGGCGGTTCGACCTTGTGCGGCTTCACGACCGGCTTCTTCGGTTTCTTCGGCTCCTCGGGCCCCTCGTTCGCCTCGCTCTCGACCGGCTCGGACGCGGCCGCGGCGACCGGCGCGCTTGCCGGCTCGACCGGCATCACCGTCGCATCGACGATCGGCGCCTGCTGCGTACCCCACAGCAGGCTGCTGCAGCCGGACAGCGCGGCGAACGCGAACAGCGCGGCCACGGTGCACAGCCAGCGGAGCAGTCGAAGCACATCGAGCGAATCAGGCGAATCGAGCCGGCGAAGCGATCCAAGCGGTCCAAACGGGACAATCGGCAGGCGCCCGGCGGGGCGCGGAAAACCGCCAGTCATCAGGAAAAACTCCACGGGCAGGTGCGGACGGGCGCGATGAGCCGCCGCGGTTGGATGGGGTACGGCCCAGAGTTTAACCTGCGCTGCCGCGCGGGCAGCCTTTCGCCGGTTGCGTTGCAGGCGGTTTCGCCGATGCGCTGGCGGTATAGCGCTGCACGCCGCGTGCCTGGAACGCGATCGCCGGGGTGGTTTCGGCGCGTTTCGCGGCTGCCCGTATGCCGTAGGTGTATACGCGCGCAGCGCTTGCGCGAGCGACCGTCGCGCAAAAGATATAAGTCGCGCGACATGTCCGGCATGCCATTCATGCGATTGGACACATAGTTCGCTTCACCTACATTTCGACTCAGAAAAGCGTTATCCACACCAACAAATCCACGAGACGAACCTGATGACGGCCGCTTTAGCGGCCGTTTCAGCGCGCTGATAAAGGAGGCACTCATCATGATGGAACCCCAGGCCCTCGCGAATTCCGACGTCGCGAGCGAATCCTTCGATACCGAATCATTCCGCGGTAAGGGCTTTCTCGACCGCTACTTCGACATTTCCGCGCGCGGCAGCACGCAGCGCCAGGAGATCGTCGCCGGCATCACGACCTTCCTCGCGATGGTCTATTCCGTGTTCGTCGTGCCCGGCATGTTCGGCAAGGCGGGCTTCGATACCAGCGCGGTGTTCGTCGCCGTGTGTCTGACCACGGCGTTCGGCTCGCTACTGATGGGCGTGTGGGCGCGTCTGCCGATCGCGATCGGCTGCGCGATCTCGCTGACCGCGTTTACCGCGTTCGGCCTCGTGCTCGGCAAGGGCCTGCATCCAACCGTTGCGCTCGGCGCGGTGTTCCTGATGGGCGTCGTGTTCACGACTATTTCGGTGACCGGCGTGCGCTCGTGGATTTTGCGCAACCTGCCTGTCGGCATCGCGCACGGCACCGGGATCGGCATCGGCCTGTTCCTGCTGCTGATCGCCGCGAACGACGTCGGGCTCGTGGTCAAGAATCCGGGCGCGGGGCTGCCGGTGTCGCTCGGCAATATTGCGGCGTTGCCGGCGCTGATGTCGGTCGCCGGACTCGCCGCGATCTTCGGGCTCGTGCGGCGGCGCGTGCCGGGCTCGATCCTGATCGTGATCGTCGCGATCTCGGCGATCGGGCTCGCGATCGATCCGGCCGTGGCGTTTCATGGCATCTTCGCGGTGCCGTCGTTGAGCGCGCCGGGTCATGCGTCGCTGATCGGCGCGATGGACGTGAAGGGCGCGCTGTCGATGGCGGTGCTGCCGAGCGTGCTCGCGCTCGTGATGACCGCCGTGTTCGACGCGACCGGCACGATCCGCGCGGTCGCGGGCCAGGCGGGGCAGCTCGACGAAAACGGCCGCATCATCAACGGCGGCCGCGCGCTGACCGCCGATTCGCTGAGCTCGATCTTCTCGGGCCTGCTCGGCTGCGCGCCGGCGGCCGCGTATATCGAGTCGACGGTCGGCGTCGCGGCGGGCGCGAAGACGGGGATGGCGGCGGCGGTCGTCGGTCTGCTGTTTCTCGTCGTGATGTTCTTCTCGCCGCTCGCCGCGCTGGTGCCTTCGTATGCGACCGCGCCCGCGCTGATGTACGTGGGGCTGCTGATGCTGTCGAACGTCAGCAAGCTGCATATGGACGACATGGTCGACGCGATGGCGGGGCTCGTGTGCGCGGTGTTCATCGTGCTGACCGCGAACATCGTGACCGGCATCATGCTCGGCTTCGCGACGCTCGTGATCGGACGCGTCGTCAGCGGCGAGTATCGCAAGCTCAATGTCGGGACCGTGGCGATCGCAGTCGTGCTGGTCGGGTTTTATGTCGGCGGCTGGGCGATCTGAGTTTCGTTGCGGCTCCTTGACTTTCGCGTCAGCGTCTCTAAACCTTAACCTTGAGGTCAAGCCCTGCATCCGCAGGAAAGGAGACGCAGATGGAACCGCAACATCGCATCGGCAGCCGGGAAGAGTGGCTCGCCGCGAGCCGCGCGCTGCTCGCCGACGAAAAAGCGCATATGCGCGCCGGCGACGAACTCGCGCGCAAGCGCCGCGAATTGCCGTGGGTCAAGGTCGACAAGGTTTATACGTTCGATACGCCGGAAGGCCGCAAGACGCTCGCGGAGCTGTTCGACGGCCGCAGCCAGTTGATCGTTTATCACTTCATGCTGGGCCCGGACTGGGAAGAGGGGTGCGTCGGCTGCTCGTTTCTGTCGGACCATATGAGCGGCATTCTCACGCATCTGGTCCATCACGACGTCAGCTATGTGACGGTATCGCACGCGCCGCTCGAGAAGATCGACGCGTTCAAACGGCGCATGGGGTGGACCTTTCCGTGGGTGTCGTCGAGCGGCAGCGATTTCAATTTCGACTACCACGTGTCGTTCACGCCGGAGCAGCTGGCGAGTAAAAAGGCGTTCTACAACTTCACCGAGCAGGACGTCGGCATCGACGAACAGCACGGCCACAGCGTGTTCTACAAGGACGCAAACGGCGACGTGTATCACACGTACTCATGCTACGCACGCGGCGACGAGCGCTTCGTGAACACCTACGCGCTTCTGGACATCGCGCCGAAAGGCCGCAACGAGAACAGTAATCTGACCGACTGGGTCCGGCATCACGACCGCTACGACGACCACGCGCGCGCGGCTTGCCCGGCGTGCGGATCGTACACGGTGTGAAGCGGTGAAGCGGGTCGACGAAGGGGGCAAGGGGCGCGCGCCGCCTCTGTGCTGCACGAGCGCTGCATCAGCTCGCTACAGCGCCATCTCGAAGGCGGGTCTGAGGAACATTTCCATCGCCATCACGATGAGGCTCATCGCCGCGGCCGCGAGCGTCAGCACGCCGTATTCGTCGTAGCGCGTGTCGTACAGACACGCGACGACGAACAGAATCGCCATCAGGTTGGTCAGCCAGTCGAAGTTCAGCGCGAAGCTCATCGGTCGAATCGGGGCGTGTGCGCGACGGTGGAATCGCACCGTCAGGTGCCCACGATTCTATCGAAAGGAGCTTACGGATTCGCAACGACCGCGCTTACACAGCTTACGTTGCGCGGCGCGCAAAGCCGCGTCAAACGGTGCTTTGCGGCCCCATCATGTCGCGTTCGATCCATTCGATCACCGACCTGCGCCGCGGTTGCCAGCCGAGCAGTTTGCGCGCGCGTTCGCCGCGCACGCGGCTGTTCGAGCCAAGACCGTACGAGGCCATTTCGTAGCCCCATTCCTGTTTCGCGTCTTCGAGCGGCCAGTCCTGCGGCGCGCCGAGCTTCATCGCGCGTGCGATCGCGGCGCTCATGTCGCGGAACGACGCTTCGCCGCTTTCGACGAAATAGAACGTGCCGGCAGGGGTTTTATCGAGTGCGAGGCGATACAGCTCGGCGACGTCGTCGATATGCACGTTCGACCAGACGTTGCCGCCGCTGCCCACATGACGCACGACGCCGCTTTTCTGCGCCTGGCGCACGAGTCGCGGCAACTGCACGCTCGCGCTGCCGGCCACCGCGCCGTGACCGTAAATCAGCGTGTTGCACAGCACGGCCGAGCGCACGTTGCGTTGCGCGGCGTCGAGCACCAGTTGATCGATCGCGACGCGCGCGGCCTTGTCGGCGGTCGGTGTGGGCAGCGCGTCTTCGTGATAGATGCGTGCTTCACCCGCTTCGCCGCCCGATGCATCGCCGACGATGCTCGACCCGCTCGTGTGCAGGAACACCTTGCCCGAACCGGCGAGTCCGTCGATCAGCGCGCGTACCGCGCCTTCGTGATCGCTGCTCGCGGCGTTGATCACCGCGTCGGCCGCTTGCGCTTCGGCGATCAGCAACGCGCGGTCGTCGAGCGTGCCGAGCACGGGCTCGATGCCGAGCCGCTGCAACCCGGCGCTGTGTTCGGGTTTGCGAATCAGCCCGCGCACCTGATGGCCGGCGCGCGCCAGATGCGCCGCGATCGAGCCGCCGATAAAACCGCTTGCGCCAGTAACGAAAATCTTCAAGACGTTCTCCTGAGGGAAATGCCAGACAGGCACGCAGTATCGCTCGCGCGGATTCTCGCAAAAAGCGTGTTAGTCTCAAATCAATCTTGATCTGAAATCAACAATGAAAACCTCCACCGATGAATTGCTGGTGTTCGTCACCGTGATCGACAGCGGCTCGATTACCGCGGCGGCCGAGAAGTTGGGGCAGACCGTCTCCGGTGTGAGCCGCGCGCTCAAGCGCGTCGAGCGTGGTCGGCTCGCCGTGGTCGGCTCGCCGTGCTCGGCCAGATACGCCGGGCTCGCGAGCACGCGCAGCCTGCTCTCGCCGAGCGCGCGCGCATGCAGCGTCGAATCCTGCAGCGTGCAGTGCTTTCTGGATTTCATCGCGGCGCGGGTCAAGCTCTGATCCGCGTCGCAGAGCCTTCTGTCCTATAACCCAGATATCGGCGGAGCCGGCGTGTCCGGCTTCCCGCCAGCGAGAGCGCGCCAATTTTGGCCAGATGGCGACCCGCGCCGCGAAGGTGTATATACAACCGGGGGCTAAATCACGGCGGCCACGCCGACCCATGCGTCCAGGACCCGCCGCCTGCGACCTGCCGCCAAACCCGCCGCACTCCCGCCGAGCCACGTGGCAAATAATGGAAATCCCCAGGCACGAAATCTCGAAAAATAAGTTGTATATACAAGGCACGCCGGCTAGACTTATTTGAACTTGTATAGACAGGACGACAACCATGATTCTGAAGCCCGGCTACCTGACCCTCCCGCAACTGCGCCAGATCGCGCGTGAGCAGCTCACCCTGCAACTCGATCCCGCAAGCCACGCCGCCATCGACGCGTGCGCGCAGGCCGTCGCCGACATCACCGCCAAGGGCGAGCCGGCTTATGGCATCAATACCGGCTTCGGCCGCCTCGCCAGCACGCACATTCCGCGCGATCAGCTCGAACTGCTGCAACGCAATCTGGTGCTGTCGCACGCGGTCGGCGTCGGCGAGCCGATGTCGCGCCCGGTCGTGCGTCTGTTGATCGCGCTGAAGCTGTCGAGCCTCGGCCGCGGCCACTCGGGCATCCGCCGCGAAGTGATGGAGGCGCTGATCGCGCTGTTCAACGCCGACGTGCTGCCGGTGATCCCGGTCAAGGGCTCGGTCGGCGCATCAGGCGACCTCGCGCCGCTCGCGCATATGTCGGCGACCCTGCTCGGCGTCGGCGAAGTGTTCGCGAAGGGCGAGCGCATGCCGGCCACCGAAGGCCTCGCGCTCGTCGGTCTGAAGCCGCTGACGCTGCAGGCGAAGGAGGGTCTCGCGCTGCTGAACGGCACCCAGGCTTCGACCGCGCTCGCGCTGTACAACATGTTCGCGATCGAAGACCTGTACCGCACGGCGCTCGTCGCCGGCGCGCTGTCGGTTGACGCGGCGATGGGTTCGGTCAAGCCGTTCGATGCGCGCATCCACGAACTGCGCGGCCATCGAGGCCAGATCGACGCGGCCGCGGCTTATCGCTCGCTGCTGCAAGGCTCGGCGATCAACGTGTCGCACGCCGATTGCGACAAGGTGCAGGACCCGTACAGCCTGCGCTGCCAGCCGCAGGTGATGGGCGCGTGTCTGGACCAGATGCGTCAGGCCGCCGAAACGCTGCTGAGGGAAGCGAACGCGGTCTCCGACAATCCGCTGATTTTCCCGGACACCGGCGAAGTGCTGTCGGGCGGCAACTTCCACGCCGAGCCGGTCGCGTTCGCGGCCGACAACCTGGCGCTCGCCGTAGCGGAAATCGGCGCGCTCGCCGAACGCCGCATCGCACTGCTGATCGACGCGACGCTGTCGGGCCTGCCGCCGTTCCTCGTCAAGGATGGCGGCGTGAACTCCGGCTTCATGATTGCGCACGTGACGGCCGCCGCGCTCGCGTCGGAAAACAAGACGCTCGCGCATCCGGCTTCGGTCGATTCGCTGCCTACGTCCGCGAACCAGGAAGACCACGTGTCGATGGCGACGTTCGCCGCGCGCAAGCTCGGCGATATCGCCGACAACACCGCGAACATCCTGTCGATCGAACTGCTCGCCGCCGCCCAGGGTGTCGATCTGCGCGCGCCGCACAAGACCAGCCCGAGCCTGCAGAAGGTGATGGACCTCGTGCGCAAGGACGTCGCGCACTACGAGCTCGATCACTACTTCGCGCCGGACATCGCGGCGGTCACGAAGCTCGTGCAGGCCGGCGCGGTCGCGAAGCTGAGCCCGTTCTCGTTCGCGTCGGAACAATGAGTCGTCGAGAGCGCGGATCATACCCATGAACGCACCCGCTTATCAGGGCATCAAGGACTTCATCCTCGCGCGCATTCATGCGGGCGAGTGGGCCGAAGGCGACCAGGTGCCCTCCGAAAACGAGCTTGCCCGCGAGTTCAGCGTCGCGCGCATGACGGTCAACCGCGCGTTGCGCGAGTTGACCTCGGAGCAGGTGCTGACACGTGTACAAGGCTCGGGCACTTTCGTCGCCCGTCCCAAGTACGAGTCGACCCTGGTGGCGATCCGCAGCATCTCCGATGAAATCGTTGCGCGCGGTCATCGCTATCAGGCGAGGGTGCTGAACATCGGCGCCAGCATCGCCGATGCGGCGCTCGCCGAAGAGATGCAGGTGAGCGCGGGCAGCCCCGTGTTTCATTCGCGCCTGCTGCATTTCGAAAACGAGGAGCCGGTGCAGCTCGAGGAACGCTGGGTCAATCCGGCCGTCGCACCCGAATACGCGCTGCAGGACTTCACGAACACCACGCCCAACCAGTACCTCGTGCGCGTCGCGCCGCTGCAGCGCGTCGAGTACCGCATCGAGGCGCTCGCCGCCGACGACATCACGCGCGAGCTGTTGAACATGAGTGAACGCGAGCCGTGTCTGGTGCTGCACCGGCGCACGTGGTCGCAAGGCGAGGTCGCCTCGATCGCGAATCTGTGGCATCCGGGCACCCGTTACCGCTTCACTGGGCATTTCTGAATTCGCTTTTTCGTCTTCGCCGAATCTTTATCGAACCTCTTCACGCATGATTAGGGACACCATGAACAATCCGAAACACATCGATCCGCGTCTCGATCCGACTCGCACGATCCGCGCACCGCACGGCGCGGAAAAGACCTGCAAGACCTGGATCGCGGAAGCCGCGTACCGGATGATCCAGAATAATCTGGACCCCGAAGTCGCCGAGCACCCGCACGCGCTCGTCGTGTACGGCGGCATTGGCCGCGCCGCGCGCAACTGGGATTGCTTCGATCAGATCCTCGCGTCGCTGAAGGATCTGAACGAAGACGAAACGCTGCTGATTCAGTCGGGCAAGCCGGTCGGCGTGTTCCGCACCCATGCGGACGCGCCGCGCGTGCTGCTCGCGAACTCGAACCTCGTGCCGCATTGGGCAACGTGGGAACACTTTCACGAACTCGACCGCAAGGGCCTGATGATGTACGGTCAGATGACCGCGGGCAGCTGGATCTACATCGGCAGCCAGGGCATCGTCCAGGGCACCTACGAGACCTTCTTCGCGGTCGCGAACCAGCACTTCAACGGTGACCCGAAGGGCCGCTGGATTCTGACCGGCGGTCTCGGCGGCATGGGCGGCGCGCAGCCGCTCGCGGCGACGATGGCGGGCTTCTCGATGATCGCGGTCGAATGCGACGAGACGCGCATCGACTTCCGTCTGAAGACGCGCTACGTCGACAAGAAGGCGAAGACGCTCGACGAGGCGCTCGCGATGCTCGACGAAGCGAAGCACGCCGGCAAGCCGATCTCGGTTGGCCTGCTCGGCAATGCCGCCGACGTGTTCGCCGAGTGCGTCGCGCGCGGCATCACGCCGGACTGCGTGACCGACCAGACGAGCGCGCACGATCCGATTCACGGCTACCTGCCGCAGGGCTGGACGGTCGGAGACTGGCGCGAGCGCATGAAGACCGCGCCGGAAAGCATCGTCACGCCGGCCAGGCAGTCGATGGCCAGGCAGGTGCAGGCGATGCTGACGCTGCAGGAACGCGGCGCGGCAACGCTCGACTACGGCAACAACATTCGCCAGATGGCGCTCGAAATGGGCGTGGAAAACGCGTTCGATTTCCCGGGCTTCGTGCCGGCGTATATCCGGCCGCTGTTCTGCGAAGGCAAGGGCCCGTTCCGCTGGGTCGCGCTGTCGGGCGATCCCGAGGACATCTACAAGACCGATGCGAAGGTGAAGGAACTGATCCCCGACGATCCGCATCTGCACAACTGGCTCGACATGGCGCGCGAGCGCATCGCGTTCCAGGGTCTGCCGGCGCGGATCTGTTGGGTCGGCGTGAAGGATCGCTATCGTCTCGGCCAGGCGTTCAACGAAATGGTCAGGAACGGCGAGCTGAAGGCGCCGATCGTGATCGGCCGCGATCACCTCGATACCGGTTCGGTCGCGAGCCCGAACCGCGAAACCGAATCGATGAAGGACGGCTCGGACGCGGTCAGCGACTGGCCGTTGCTGAACGCGCTGCTGAACACGGCGGGCGGTGCGTCGTGGGTGTCGTTGCATCACGGCGGCGGCGTCGGCATGGGCTTCTCGCAGCATGCGGGCGTCGTGATCGTCGCGGACGGCACGCAAGCCGCGCACCAGCGCCTCGGCCGCGTGCTGTTGAACGATCCGGCCACCGGCGTGATGCGTCACGCGGATGCGGGCTATGAACTCGCGCAGCAGACGGCGCGCGAGGCCGGTCTCAATCTGCCGATGCTGGGCCGCTGATCGTGACCATGGCCAACCACGCGGGCGGCATGGCAGGCGTCACGCTGATTCGCGGCGCCGACCTCGTGGCGGCGCCGTGGAAAAACGGCGGCGGGCTCACGCGTGAGGTCGCGGCGTTTCCGTCGCACGGCGGCGGGCAGCGCGAGGCGAGCGCCGACTTCGTGTGGCGCGTGAGCGTCGCCGATGTCGCGCAGGCGGGACCGTTCTCGCGCTTCGACGGCGTCGACCGGACGCTGGTGTTGCTGTCTGGCGCGGGCATGCTGCTCGATGAGCTGGGCGACGCGGGCGTCGCCTCGACGCATGTGTTGCGGCAGCCGCTCGACATCGCGCGCTTCGATGGCGCGACGCGCATCGACGCGCGGCTCGTCGACGGGGCAACGCGCGACTTCAACCTGATGGTGCGGCGCGACGTGGCGCAGGGCGAGTTGGACGTGTGGCGCACTGGCACGCGGCAGGATGCGCCGCGCGTGCTCGACGGCGACGTGGCGCTGCTGTTTTGCGCGGGCGGCGCGGTCACGGTCGGACTGGCGGCGGACCACGCGCAAGCCGTGCGGTTAGACACCGGCGACACGCTGCGCGTCGACGGGCCGAACGCGCTCACTTGCACGCTGACGGGCGACGGCGCGGTGCTCGCGATCACGATTCGCTACACGCGATGATGAATCAACCGTGATAGGGCATCACATGCGCTCCATCGCGGACAACCCATCCACAGACACGCAACGAGCGGCAAAGAGCACGCGATGAAGCAAACCGTCTGGCATCACCTGAATTTGTGCCCGCAGGGCGATCCTCGCCACACGCTCGCCGATGCCGCGATTGCGGTCGACGGCGGCCGTATCGCGTGGCTCGGCGCTTTCGCCGATTTACCCACGCCTTATGCCGCATGGCCGCGCGAAGATCTGCGCGGCGCATGGGTGACGCCGGGCCTGATCGATTGCCATACGCACCTCGTGTACGGCGGCCAGCGCGCCGACGAATTCGCGCAGCGGCTCGCGGGCGTCAGCTACGAAGCAATCGCGCGACAGGGCGGCGGCATCGTCTCGACGGTGCGCGCGACGCGCGCCGCGGACGAAGCGTCGCTGTTCACGCAAGCGGCCGCGCGGCTCGAACCGCTGCTCGCCGAAGGCGTGACGGCGATCGAAATCAAATCGGGCTACGGGCTTGATCTCGCGAGCGAGCGCAAGATGCTGCGCGTCGCGCGGCAACTCGGCGAGCGCTATCCGGTCACGGTCTATACGACGTTTCTCGGCGCGCACGCGTTGCCGCCTGAATTCGCGGGCCGAGCGGACGCGTATATCGACGAAGTCTGCAACACGATGCTGCCCGCGCTCGCGGACGAAGGCCTCGTCGATGCGGTCGACGTGTTCTGCGAGCGCATCGGTTTTTCGCTGGAACAGAGCGAGCGCGTGTTCAACGCGGCCGCGCGCTACGAGCTGCCGGTCAAGATACACGCCGAGCAGTTGTCGAACGGCGGCGGCACCGCGCTCGCGGCACGGCATCGCGCGCTATCGGCGGATCACCTGGAGTTTCTCGACGAAGCCGGCGTCGCCGCGATGAAGGAAGCGGGCACCGTCGCGGTGCTGCTGCCGGGCGCGTACTACTTCATCCGCGAGACCCAGTTGCCGCCGCTCGAACTGCTGCGGCGCTACGAGGTGCCGATCGCGATCTCGACCGACAGCAACCCGGGCACCTCACCGGCGACTTCGTTACTGCTGATGATGAACATGGCGAGCACGCTGTTTCGCATGACCGTGCCCGAGGTGCTGCAAGGCGTCACCACGCACGCTGCGCGCGCGCTCGGCAAGAGCGATCGGCACGGTGCGCTGCAGGTCGGTCGCGCGGCCGACTTCGCGGTGTGGTCGGTCGATTCGCTGGCGGAGCTCGCTTACTGGATTGGCCGGCCGGTCTGCGCGCGGGTCGTGCGCGCGGGCGAAACCGTTTATACGCGGCGCGAGTCGCGTGTGACCTGAACTAGAACCTGAGAGATGACGCAAAGCAATCAATCGCTGTTCGCCGCTGACGCGTATCTGCCTGAGGGCTGGCGCCGCAACGTGCTGCTCGAATGGGACGCTCACGGCACGCTGACCTCGGTCACGACGGATCAACCCGAGGCGCCGGCGGGTGTGCCGAAGGCGGCGGGCCCCCTGATGCCAGGCATGCCGAATCTTCACTCGCACGCGTTCCAGCGCGCGATGGCGGGGCTCACCGAATATCGCGCCAACGCGACGGATAACTTCTGGTCGTGGCGCGACCTGATGTATCGCTTTGCCGCGCGCATCACGCCGGAAGGCCTCGCGAGCGTCGCGCAGTGGCTCTACATCGAGATGCTGAAGGCGGGCTATACGTCGGTGTGCGAGTTCCACTACGTGCACCACGCGCAGGACGGCCAGCGCTACGCGAATCAGGCCGAGCTTGCGCAACACGTGGTGGACGCGGCATCGGCGAGCGGTATCGGCATCACGATGCTGCCGGTGCTGTATCAGTACAGCGGCTTCGGCGCGCGCGCGCCGCGCGACGATCAGCGGCGCTTCATCAATACGCCTGAGAGCCTGCTCGATCTGCTCGGCACGCTACGCGCCGCGCGCCCCGAACATGCGGCGCTGCGTTACGGCGTGGCGCCGCATTCGCTGCGCGCGGTATCGGAGGCGTCGCTGCGCACGTTGCTCGGCGCCATCGACGCAACCGTGCCTGTCCACATCCATATCGCCGAACAGACCGCCGAGGTCGACGCGTGCCTCGAAACCGAAGGCACGCGGCCGGTGCAATGGCTGCTCGATCGTTTCGATGTGGACAGCCGCTGGTGTCTCGTGCACGCGACCCACGTCGATGCGAACGAAACGCTCGCGCTCGCGAAGAGCGGCGCGGTCGCGGGTTTGTGTCTGACCACCGAGGCCAATCTCGGCGACGGCATTTTTCCCGCGCAAGACTATCTCGACGCGCAGGGCAGCATCGGCGTCGGCTCGGATAGCCATGTCGGCGTCGATTGGCGCGCCGAGTTGCGTCTGCTCGAATACGGCCAGCGTCTGACGCGCCGGCAGCGCAACGTGCTGGCGTCGGCGCAAGCTCCGCATGTCGCGGATCGTCTGTACGCGGCCGCACTCGGCGGCGGCGCGCGTGCGACCGGCCGCGCGGTCGGCGCGTTGCGGCCGGGCCATCGCGCGGACTGGCTCGTGCTCGACGCCGACCATACGAGCATCGCCGGGCATGAGCGCGAGGCGTGGCTGTCGGGCGTCGTATTCTGCGAGCACGGCGATACGCCGATCCGCGACGTCTACGCGGGCGGCGTCAAGCTCGTCGACGATCGCCGGCATCGCGACGAAGAGGGTGCCTATGCGCGCTATCGCGCGGCGCTCGCGGAACTGCTCAAATAACGGCCATGACCCGCCGAACTGATTCTCCGATCCCACTGATTCCGGACTGACATGACTGCTTCGAACCTCACGCCGGTTTTCTCGCTGCATCAGGGAAGCCTGCCGCTGCTGATCTCGATCCCGCATCTGGGTACGCAAATCCCCGCCGAGATCGCCGTGACGATGACACCGGTCGCGCAACGCACCGACGATTGCGACTGGCATCTCGATCGCCTGTATGCATTCGCGAAACGCCTCGGCGCGTCGATCCTGACGCCGACCTTCGCGCGCTACGTGGTCGACCTGAATCGTCCGCCCGACGGCGCGAACCTGTACCCGGGGCAGGACACTACGGGTCTGCTGCCGGTCGATACGTTCGACAGGGAGCCGCTCTATCGCGACGGCCATCTGCCCGACGACGCCGAGATCGCGCGCCGTCGCGACGCGTACTGGAAGCCGTATCACGACGCGCTGACCGGCGAGCTCGCGGCGCTGAAGGCGAAGCACGGCAAGGTGCTGCTGTGGGAAGCGCATTCGATCCGCTCGCGCGTGCCGCGTTTTTTCGACGGACGTCTGCCGGATTTCAACTTCGGCACGTCGAACGGTGCGAGCGCCGCGCCGGGCCTGGCTGACGAACTGGCCGCGCTGGTCGGGCGTCACGGCGGCTATACGGCGATCGCGAATGGCCGCTTCAAGGGCGGCTATATCACGCGGCAATACGGGCAGCCCGAGCAGGGCGTGCATGCGGTGCAACTCGAGCTGTCGCAGATCACGTACATGGAAGAGCGCCTGCCTTATGCATACGATGAAGACCTCGCCGCGAAGGTCGCGCCACTGCTCGAAGCGCTGGTAACGACGGCTCTCGCTCGCGTGAAATCCGCCTGAAGCTTGTATTCCTTTCTCACCACGCGGATCACGATTGCTGCAGGAGCGCGCGGCAACGTGGTCCGCGTCGGCCTGCATCGGTCAGCGTATCGCGAAGGTGTAACAGCATGTGTCCGTGATTGCGCGCCGGCGCGTTCATATGGAATGGTTTGAGCGTCGAGCGCACACGGCGTATCGTGCGCCGGCTGTTTCACGACGCGGCGCGGCATGAAAAAAAGCCCCGCGAAAGCGGGGCTTTTTGATGTGCACCGCGTCCATCGGACACGGTTTCACCGCCATTAGTGGCAGCGCTTTTCCCAATGATGATGCACGTGCACCTTATGGCACTCGTGCTGATGCTCATTGGCCTGAGCGGGGACGATCGCGCTCAGGGTGGCAGCGGCTGCGGCGATGGCGAGAACGATTTTCTTCATTACAAAACCCTTAAGTCAGTGTTGTGGAGCAACCCATGCAGCACGACGCGTGCCGCATCGGCGTGTAAGCATGCCACATCAAGCGGCCGCGGATAGGACCGGCGCGCGAATACGTGTCTCAAGGCAACACGCGATGTGTCGAAAGCCCTGTTTCAACGCGCTTTGCGCTGAATTGGCCGGTGCGTACCGTGTCAAATGTGTACCTTCGGCATCTGGGCCCCACCGCACGCAAAGCGGCATAGCGACATTGCACGCGACACCGCGAGACGACTACCCTTCCAAAACGATGACATGCGCGACGCGCACATCGATTCATCAGGCGAAAAGATGGAAGACCCAGCGATGGAAGATTCCGACGAATTGCTGCTGCCAGTCTGGCGCGCGAACCTGGTGTTGCTGACCAGCGAGGTCGGCGCCGCGAGCCGGCTCGCGCGCATGATGACGTTTTCCGCGAGCTACCTGAAGCTGATGCTGTCCGGACAACGCGAATTCAGCGAGGAATTCGTGCGCGGCGTCGAGGCCGTCACCGGTTTGCCGGGCGGCTGGATGAACGTGCCGCACACCGGTCACGAGATCCCGCCGAATGCGCGCGAGGCGATCGACAACGAGCAGCCGCTCGCGCGCTTTCGGGGCACCGCGCATCCGGTGCGCAAGAAGACGGTGTTGCGGCCCGAGCCGATTTTTGGGCAGCCGCCGCCCGCGCGACGCCTCGAGGAAGAAACGCTCGATGTCGAAGCGCACCGCCGTCATGCGCATTTTCGCAAGGTGCGCGATCTCGCGACGCAGGAAGTGCGGCGCTTCGAGCGGCACCTGCTGCACGCGCCGGTGGAGCTTGCATCGATGCGCGGGAAGGTCGAGGACGTAATGGCCGCGGCCGAACTCGACGACCGCATTCAAGCCGACCTGGAGGGCCGGCTGGAACAGATCGACAAGCACCGGCACATGCTGCTGCGGCACGTGGAAAAACTGCAGGCCCTGCTGAGCCAGCTCGACGACGGCGAGTGAAGACGATCGACGCCGGCCGCTGCGTCGGGGGTGCGCTGGTGACTTCAATGCCGCTCGAGCTCGACGCGGCAACGCCGACTCCGGCCCGAAACGCACGGGTCGGCGATGTGCTACAACGACGACACGAACCTGTCCGAGGTGGATCTTGGGGAACGTCGTCGTCACGTTGGCGCACACGTCGATCGCGATGATCGGGCTCGCGTGCCGCGTGCGCGGCGTGCGCGCCGCGGTGTTGCTTGCCGCGCTATCCGCCGCGAGCGGCATCGCCTTGCCCCTTTGCGCGGCAGCCGGCGAAATCGCCACCTCCACCAACGAACGTGCCCCTGCGACGATCGAGCGCGACGTCCATTTGTTCGTGATCCAGAAAGACGGTTCCATCGAGGAACACGACGACACGCTGATGCGCGCGGACACGGCCAGCGGCGTCGACGAGATCGCGCAACGCTACGTGTGGTTCAACAAGGACATCGAGCAGGTGCAACTGTTGGCCGCCGAAACGATCGACCCCGACGGCACCGCGCATGCGGTCGGTCCCGAGGCGATCCGCGACGTGCAGGAGCCGCGCTCGTCCGGCGCGCCGAGCTTCGAGGACGGTGTGTTGCGCACCGTGATCTTCCCCGGCGTCACGATCGGCTCGCGCGTGCACCTGGAATTTCGCAAGACCCGCGCGAAGGGGCTGCAAGCGGGCACCTTCGCCTATCTCATCGAGCCGTCGCTCGAGCCCGTCGACGAGCAGCGTCTGATCTTCGATCTTCCCGCCGACGTGCCGCTCTATGCGGATGCGCGCGGCTACGTCGCGATGCCGCCCGTCACCGCGAACGGCCGCACGCGCTACGAGTTCGACTACCGGCATGGCCCCTATGCGCGGCTCGAAGCGGGCGCGGTCGGCTACGCGAACTGGGGCGACCGGCTGATGGTGTCGACGGTGCCGGACTTCGCGAGCTTCGCCGCGCGCTATCGCGGTCCCGCCGACAACGACGCGACCCGCGACGATCCCGCGATCATCGGTCTCGCACAGCAACTGACGGCCGGCCTTACCGATCCTCGCGACAAAGCCCGCGCGCTGTACGACTGGATGCGTCTGAACATCCGCTACGTCGCGCTTTTTCTCGGCGAGACGGCGGCGATTCCGCACAAGGCGGCCGACATCCTGCGCAACCGCTATGGCGACTGCAAGGACCACGTCGCGCTATACGGCGCGCTGCTCGCGGCCGCCGGCATTCGCAGCGAGCCGGTGCTGCTCAATCTCGGTCCGTACTACACGTTGCCCGAGGTCCCCGGCTACGGCGCGAGCGCGATCAATCACGCGATCATCTGGATTCCCGAGCTGGCGCAATTCGCGGACACGACGGCGGGCGGCACCGCGTTCGGCTATCTGCCTGGCGGCGTCATGGACCGGCCGGTGCTGCTCGTCGACGACGGCGTGCTCGCGCGCACGCCGGCCACTCAAGGGCGCGAACGCAACGCGCGCGTGCAGATCGACATCGACGAAAACGGCACCGCACATTATGCGTACCGGGTCGAGGATCGGGGCTATACCGCGGAGCTCGAACGCAACACGTTCCGCCGCGCGACGCGCCAGGGCGCGCAGCAGCTTGCCGCCAGCCGTCTGCTGCAAACGGGCTTGCACGGCTCCGCGCAATTGCAGACCGACGACGTCGCCGTGACCGGCGGTCCGTTCGCGACGTCCATGCAGGGCAGCGTGCCACATCTGATCTGGCCGGACGGCACGACCGCCGTGCGGGCGCTCACGAGCCTCGCTGGCGGCATGGGCTCGCAGGTCGAGGCGTGGCTCGCGGAGCCCGTCAGAACGCGGCCGTGGACGTGCATCGGCGGGGAGTTCGATGAAACGCTGGAGATGAGCTTGCCGCGCTTCGTGCGCGTGACCGACCTGCCGACCGACAGCACGGTCGAGGACCCGTTGCTCACGTTTGCGTCGCACTACGTCTTCGATCCGGCGACGCGCACGTTGCAGGTCAACCGGCATCTGCGCGCCGCGTTCGGCCATCAGATGTGTACGCCAAACGAATTCGCGGCGATTCGCGACGCCCTCGTGCGCATCGAGCGCGATCTCGATGCCGAGGTGGTCGTCCGGGCGGCGAGCGCGTGGCAGTAGCGCGCCCCGCGCCGGCCACGCGCCGGGCAGGGCCGCGACGATCTACTGGACGTGGAGCTTAGGTGCCGCTCTTCGTCACGACCGGCACCCACGCGCCGTTCTTCACCTGATACAGCGTCGACGCGCCGCTCTTCAACGCACCGGTGCTGTCGAACGAGATCTTGCCGGTCACGCCGTCGTAGTCGATCGACTTGAGCGCCGGACGGTACACGTTCGGCGAGTCGGATTTGGCCTGCTGCATCGCCTTGATCGCGACCCACGCGCCGTCGTAGCCGAACGGCGCATAGGACAGCACGTCCGCGCCGAAGCGCTTCTTGAACTTCGCGTTGAAGTCCTTGCCACCCGGCAGTTGCGCGAGCGGGCGGCCGTATTCCCAGGCCATCGCGCCGTCGGACGCATCGCCCGCGAGCTTGATGAAGTCCTCGTCCATCACGCCGCCGCCGCCGACCAGCTGTGCGTTCAGGCCGAGCTGCTTCATGCGCCGCGCGAAGCCCGCCGCCTGGCTGTCGAGGCCGGCGAAGAACACGAGGTCCGCATTGGCGCCCTTGAACTTGGTGATCTGCGTGCTGAAGTCGACCGCGTGGTTGTCGGTGTAGTCGCGCGCGACGATGTTGCCGCCGTGCGCCTTCACAGCCTTCTCGAACTCGTCGGCTTCGCCCTGGCCGAACGCGGTGCGATCGTCGATGATCGCGATGCGCCTGGCCTTCGTCACGTCGACGGCATAGGCGCCCGCATTGCCGGCGTTCTGCGCGTCGGTCGAAATCACCATGAAGGTGTTCGCGAAGCCGCGGCCCGTGATGATCGGATTCGTCGCGGCGGGATCGAGCACCGGAATGCCAGCCTGCTCGTAGACCTGCGAGGCCGGGATCGTCGTGCCCGAGTTGAAGTGGCCGACGACCACCGCGACGCCCGAGTCGACCAGCTTCTGCGCGGCCTGCACGCCGACGCGCGGGTCGGCCTGGTCGTCCTGCGAGACGATCTCGAAGTGCGCCACCTTGTCGCCGATCTTGATCTTCTGCGCGTTGGCTTCGTCGATCGCGAGCCGCACACCGTTTTCCAGATCTTTGCCGTAGCCGGCATTGGCGCCCGTCAGCGGCGCGGCAAAACCGATCTTGACCGGCAGGTCGTCGGCGAAACTGGCAACAGGCGCGACGGCAAACATCGCACCCACGAGCATGGCCAGCGGTTTCAGCGTGTTGCGAAGACTCATGGTCTCTCCTTGCATCGACGGTTGTTATGAAAGCGGTACGACAGCAAAGCGGTACGACACGTGAGGCCGAGGCAAGCCCTCGCGCATCGCAAGACTACGAAGGATCGCTCGCCGCTCACAATGCTGGAATACGCGCACTGGCGTTGAGCCTCGCAGCGTGTTCGCGACGTCAATCTGGGGCGAATATAGAAAGCCAAATTGCCGTCGTCTTGGCAATTCGTGGCGTTTTGGATGAGCATTTCGGCATAGGCCGCAACAGGTGCATGTGGTGCACATGGAGCGTGCGTCAGGCATGCAAGCTGGCTTGCCGTGCGAAGGTCCGCCTGGGCTGCGGATTACGGCATATGCTTAAGAAGCCGGCGCGAGCGCGCCGGCCGGTGTTGCGGTGTTGCGTTGTCGGAGGAGATTCGAGCCTTTTGCCTAGCGCTCGCCTTGCTGGCGCAGCAGCTCTTCACGCAGACGCAAAAGCGGCGCCTTCGTGTCTTCGTCGGCCCACGTGTCGAGGTCGTCGATCGCGCGCTGGCAGCCGTCGAGCACCACGTCGAGATCGACCGGCACGCCGTTGTTCAGCGCGAATTCGATCGTCTCGGCGAACTGCTGGCACTCGTCCTCGCCGTACGAGATGTCGAGATTGTCGGCGATGATTTCGGCGATGTTGCTGCGTGCCTTGTCGTCGGCCGTCACCATGTCGACGATGCCGCGCGCGACGGCGGCCGAGTAGTAGAGCGCGATATCGAGCCATTGCGCGGGATCGAAGTCGGGCTGGTCGAACTGGTTCTCGAAGAACTCGATCGCTTCCTGTTCGTGCGCTTCGTCCGCGTCGACGCTGATGCACAACTCCTCAAAAAATTCTTCCCGCTCGCTGCGGATATGACCGTCCATCGAATGCCTCGTCTGCTGAATGCCGGATGCTGAAAATGCCGTGGCGCGAGGGCGCGAGCCCTGGTCCACGCGGCACGCATTATAGGACGGCCGCCAGCAGGGTGCTGGCGAGGGCGCTCGGCAACGAGCGACGTGCCTAAGTTATCTAAGCCGTTTCCGCGACCCACGCATCGAACCACTCGCGCGGCTGGGCGATTTCATTTTGCATCGCCACCAGTTCGAGTTCATAGCGTCCGGCCTGCCAGGTCGCCTTGACGACCGCGTTGACCGCGGCGAGCGTGTGCTCGAAGGCCGAGCGGATCGAATCGCCGAGCAGCGTGCGCGCGACGAAGACCGCGCTCGTCAGATCGCCGACGCCGACCGGCTGGCGCGCGAACGGATAGAGCGGACGCTGTCCCATCCACGCTTCGCGCTCAGTGACGACGAGCATGTTGAAGCGGTCGGCGGGGCTGTTGCGATCGAGCAGATGCTTGACGAGCACGAGCTTCGGCCCACGCGCGAGCAGCTCGCGGCACGCGGTGACGGCTTCCTCGAACGTCTCGATCTCGCGACCGACGAGGCGCTGCAATTCGATGTGATTCGGCGCGATCCCGTCGGCGACTTGCGGCATTTCTTTCACGAGGAATTCCTGGATGCCGGGCTCGACCTTGTAGCCGCCCGTGGCGCCCATCACCGGATCGCAAAAGTACCAGGCGCGGGGATTGGCCGCCTTCACGGCCTTGACGATGTCAATCACCGCCTGCGCCTGTTCCTTCGTGCCGAGATAGCCGGAGAGCACTGCGTCGCAGCGCGGCAGCATGCCGATCGCGCCGATGCTGTCGACGAGATCTTCCATCTGCGATGCGTCGATTGCGCTGCCGCTCCAGTGCCCGTATTGCGTGTGATTCGAGAGCTGCACGGTGTTGAGCGGCCACACGTTGACGCCGAGCCGGCACATCGGAAACACGGCCGCGCTGTTGCCGGCGTGACCGAACACGACATGGGACTGGATGCTCAGAACGTTTTTCGTCATGGTAAGGCTCGCGCAACCGGTCATGCGCGATCAACAAAACACTGGAAGGGGAGGCTCGCGCGGGCGGGCCGATGGCCCGGGTGCCGCGCGGCAGACATGCCTGATACAGATGGTGCAGGAAAAACGCACGAACTGCATAGCCGGCAAGTCAGCAAACGATACAGGAGTTTGACAGCCGCGAGTTGATCCGTCCCCGTGCTGTTGCGCCGAACCATCAAACGCGCGTGAAGATTAACGAAACCTGACAGTTCAGCGTGCGGCGGATGCTTCAGACGAGTTCGCGATACAAGGCCAGATAGCGGTCGGCCGAGGCGCCCCAGCCGAAGTCCTGGCGCATCGCGCGCCGCTGCGTGGCCTTCCATTCGGTGCGGCGTCCGTACAGCGCGAACGCGCGGCGGATCGCCGAGGCGAGTCCCTTCGGATCGAAGCGTTCGAACACGAAGCCGGTGGCGAAATCGTCGGCGAGGTTTTCGAGCGATGCGTCGGCGACCGTATCCGCGAGACCGCCGATGCAGTGCACGAGCGGCAGCGACCCGTAGGCGAGCGCATAGAGCTGGGTGAGCCCGCACGGCTCGAAGCGCGACGGCACCGCGACCACGTCGCTGCCGGCGATGATCGTATGCGCGAGGGTTTCATCGAAGCCGAGTTCGACCGCGACCGATTCCGGATGCGCCTGCGCGACCATCCTGAGGCCATTCTCGAGCGCCGGATCGCCCGTGCCGAACACGACCAGTTGCCCGCCGCGCTTGACGATCTCGGGCACCGCGCCGAGCAGCAGATCGAGGCCTTTCTGCTCGGTCAGCCGGCTGACGACGCCGAACAGCAGCGCGTCGCTTCTCTGCGCGAGGCCGAAGCGCTTTTGCAGCGCTTCCTTGCAGGCGAGCTTGCCCGCCAGTCTCGACGCGCTGTAGTGCGTCGCGAGCAGCGTATCGGTGGCGGGATTCCACACCGTGTAGTCGACGCCGTTCAGGATGCCGCTCAGATCGTGCGCGCGATGGCGCAGCAGTGCATCGAGCCCGCCGCCGTGCGCGAGCGTCTGGATTTCGCGCGCATAGGTCGGGCTGACGGTCGTGATGCGCTCGGCGTAGTAGAGCCCCGCCTTCAGGAACGACAGCTGACCATAAAACTCGACGCCGTGCATGTTGAAGAAATCGTGCGGCAGGCCGAGCAGGCCGAACTGATGCGCGGGAAAAATCCCCTGGTAGGCGAGGTTGTGGATCGTGAACACGCTGCGCGCGGGCGCGCGGCCGTGCTCGCGTTCGGCGGCCTTCAGGTAGGCGGGCGCGAGCCCCGCGTGCCAGTCGTGCGCGTGGACGATCTGCGGCGACCACGTCGTGTCCGTTTGCTGCGCGAGTTGCGCGGCGACCCAGCCGAGCAGCGCGAAGCGCTGCGCGTTGTCGCCGTACGGCACGTGTTCGTCGTTCAGATACGGGTTGCCGGGGCGATCGTACAGCGACGCGGCGCGAATCACGTAGACGGCGAGCCCGTTGGTGGGCAGCGTGCCGCGTTCGAGCGTCACGTTCGGCGCGCCGAAGCGGCTGCCCAGTTGCGCGACCGGCTGCAGATCGCGCAGGCCGGCGAGCACGGCCGGAAAGCCCGGCAGCAGCACGCGCACGTCGGCGCCGCGCTCGATCAACGCGGACGGCAGCGCGCCCGCGACGTCGGCGAGACCGCCCGTTTTGAGGAGGGGATACAGCTCGCTTGCGACGTGGAGGGCGCGAATCGTCATTGGCCGGGTCTCTGTCGGGGGTGGCAGGGTTGCTCGGGGTCGGCAAATAGTCAGCGGTGGTTCGGGCGAAGCCAGGTGAAGCCACGCGACGCCTGGCCGGCGGCGCGTGGCCGCCGGCGCTGGCATGCGGCGGGGCGCGCTACTCCGGATGCTGGCGCAACGCCTCCTGCGTGACCAGCACGACGCCTTCGTCGGTGCGATAGAAGCGCTCGGCGTCGCGCGCCGGGTCTTCGCCGATCACCGTGCCTTCCGGAATCGTGCAGCCACGGTCGATTACGACCTTCTGCAGGCGGCAACTCGCGCCGACCGTGACCTGCGGCAATAACACTGCCTCATTGATATTACAGAACGAACTTACTTTCACGTTCGATGACAGCACCGAGCGCGAAATCTGCGAGCCCGAGATCACGCAGCCGCCGCAGACGATCAGATTGTTGCCCGAGCCCTGCAGCCCCTTCATGTCGCGTACGAACTTCGCGGGCGGCAACTGCTCCTGGTATGTCCAGATCGGCCATGACTCGTCGTACAGGTCGAGCGTCGGAATCGTCGACGCGAGATCGAGGTTCGCGGCCCAGTACGCGTCGATCGTGCCGACATCGCGCCAGTACGGCTCGACGCTCGGGTCCGACGACACGCACGACATGCTGAACGGATGCGCGATCGCCACGCCCTGCGTGACGACGCGCGGCAGGATGTCCTTGCCGAAGTCGTGATCGGTATCGAGCGCGGCGATGTTCTCTTCGAGCTGCGTGTACAGGTAGTCGGCGCTGAACACGTAGATGCCCATGCTCGCGAGCGCCGTGTCGGGGCGACCGGGTATCGCAGGCGGGTCGGCCGGTTTTTCGACGAAGCCGGTCACGCGGCGATTTTCGTCGACCGCCATCACGCCGAACGCGACCGCTTCCATGCGCGGCACCTCGATGCAGCCGACCGTGCAGTCGGCGCCGCTGTCCGCGTGATCGGCGATCATGCGCGTGTAGTCCATCTTGTAGATGTGGTCGCCCGCGAGCACGACCACGTACTTCGGGCGGATCGAGCGGATGATGTCGAGGTTCTGGAACACCGCGTCGGCGGTGCCGCGATACCAGTGCGCGCCTTCGACGCGCTGCTGCGCGGGCCACAGGTCGATGAACTCGCCCATCTCGCCGCGCAGGAAGCTCCAGCCGCGCTGCAGATGCCGCAGCAGCGAATGCGCCTTGTACTGCGTGACCACCGCGATGCGGCGGATGCCGGAATTCAGGCAATTGGACAGCGCGAAGTCGATGATCCGGTATTTGCCGCCGAAGTGCACCGCCGGCTTCACGCGCTTGTTCGTGAGCGGTCCGAGCCGGGTACCGCGTCCGCCGGCGAGGACGATCGCGAGGGTAGTGCGCTGTAAGTCGTTCAACCGTGCCGGAGTATTCATATTTGTCTCCTGTTGATCGGAGTGAGCCCTTCAGCACTCACTCCGACCTCATGCAAGATGGTTTCTTGATTGATATACCCCCGGGAATGATCTGGTCGCTTCCTCTCCGCTGATGATTCGGGCTGCCTGGCAGTCGTGCCGCATTGCCGTTCTTCGCTGCCTGTTTTCGCGGGTCCATCAGTCAGTTCTAGCACCGATTGGACGCGAGCGAATTATGTTTATTGCGGGGGCCGCGTGGCGGACCATCCTCAAACGATCGCCCGTTACGGCGCGCTGTTCGGTGCGGCGCAACACATTGGCCACGAGGTTGTGTCGGACGATGCTTGAGCCCAGAAGTTGCAATATGCATGCCACGTCTCCGCGGCCGCGTGCCGTGCCCGCAGTGCGCGACTGGCGGCGGAGTTCGGCGGCGCATCGTAGAATCGTGCGCTCCCCGCCTCGTGCATCCCTATTGCGTTTTTTGCAGAGCATCCCGATGAACCTTCGCCGCCCATTCCTGCTTGCCCTGTCGAGTGTCTGCGCCTGCGCCATGTTGTGCGCGGCGTCTGTCGCGGAGGCCGCCACGCCGGCGGGCGTGCCGGTCGGCGAGGCGAGCCCGGCCGTCGCGAGCGCCGCGGCCGCGTCTTCCCTCGACGATTCCGGCCCGGCCTACGGTCCGGAGCTGCAGGGCTTCAGCTACCCGGCGCCGGTCGAACGCTTCGAATTCACGTCACAGGGCGTGCCTTTGCAGATGGCCTACATGGACGTGAAGCCCGCGCATGCGAACGGCCGCACCGTGGTGTTGCTGCACGGCAAGAATTTCTGTTCGGCGACGTGGGACGCGACGATTCGCCGGCTGAGCGATGCCGGCTATCGCGTGATCGCACCGGACCAGATCGGCTTTTGCAAATCGAGCAAGCCCGAGCATTACCAGTACAGCTTCCAGCAACTCGCGCGCAATACGCATGCGCTGCTCGATTCGCTCGGCGTCAGCGAGGTGACGGTGGTCGGTCATTCGACGGGCGGCATGCTCGCCGTCCGCTATGCGCTGATGTATCCGCGCGAAACGCAGCAACTGGTGCTCGTGAACCCCATCGGACTCGAGGACTGGAAGGCGAAGGGCGTGCCGTCGCTGTCGGTCGACCAGTGGTATCAGCGGGAGCTGAAGACCACCGCCGACGGCATCCGCCGCTACGAGCAGGCGACCTATTACGCGGGGCAATGGCGCGCGGACTACGAACCGTGGGTGCAGATGCTCGCGGGCATGTATCGTGGGCCGGGCAAGCAGATCGTCGCGTGGAATTCCGCATTGCTCTACGACATGATTTACACGCAACCTGTTTTTTATGAGCTGGGCCAGCTCAGCATGCCGACGCTGCTGCTGATTGGCCAGAAGGACACGACGGCGGTCGGCAAGGATGCAGCGCCGCCCGAGGTGCGCGCGAAGCTCGGCCATTACCACGAATTGGGCCGCGCGGCCGCGAAGGCGATTCCCCGTGCGACGCTGGTCGAGTTCGCGGGGCTCGGTCACGCGCCGCAGATGCAGGACCCGCATGCGTTTCATAAGGCGCTGTTGGAGGGGCTGACAGCGGCGCCGGAAAACCGTTGATCGATTACGTGGGTTTCTGTCCTGCAGTCATCCTCCTGCGTCGCGCTCCGTTAAGCGAAGCTGCCTGGGGCTATTTTGCGGTCCATCGCGGCGTACCGGAGAGGGCCGCCTGCGGACAGGCGGCATTCGGCCAGGAACGGCCTCTCACCATCGATTTATGAACGTCCGTTCATCAACTGCGAACCGCCTGCGAAGCTGTCGAATTTCCGGGTCGCTCTAAAGATTTCCTCCCTGTAACCGATAGTAAGGTGAATCGCTCGCTAACAGCGATTCACATTCACCGTGCCCAAAAAATAACCCACTTCTACGAGGGAACATGAAGAAATTCGTGGTGGCAACTGCAATCGCCGCTGGCGCCATCCTGCTGACCGGATGTGCCGGCGTGGGTAATGATTCATTGCGTTCGGAAACGGAGTCCACCGTTTCGACCAAAATCGTCGAAGGCAAAACGACGAAGAACGAGGTCCGCAGCATGTTCGGCTCGCCGATGAAGACCGAGTTCACGGACGGCGGCCTGGAAATCTGGCATTACGAGTTGACCAAGCTGCATGGCGACGCGGTCAATTACATTCCGGTTGTCAACCTGTTCGGATCGAGCGCTAGCGGCACGAAGAAGGAGTTGGTGGTGCTGTTCAACACCGATAACATCGTGAAGCGCTTTTCGATGAGCGAGTCGGATGTATCGCGAAAGACCGGCATCTTCAATTAACCGATCTGCTCGACCGGTCCTGGTCTATCTTCACCGCCGCGAAGGTCCTTTTGTTACGAAATGAGAAGGGGCCAATGTCCGGCCGGCGACTGCACTTGATCGAATGACCGGTCTACCTCAAGCACCTGCCCTTTGCTTGATGAAACCTCAACGGCACCGATGGGTCGGACAGCGCCCACTGACTGCGGGCACAGACTGGATCTCTCTTCAATTGAAAGGAGATCGTCATGGAAACGCCTGAGAAAGGAACCGCTGCCAGAGTGCCGTGGAACAAAGGCCGGTTGACTGGGCAGAAACCCCCGCTGAAGCTCAAAGAAATCTGGGCCATTCGCATCCGCCTGCAGCTTTCGGCGCGCGTCCGCGACCTCGCCATGTTCAATCTGGCTATCGACAGCAAACTACGTGCATGCGACCTGACGAAGCTGCGGGTCCGCGACGTATGCAACGGCGAGCACGTCACCAGTCGGGCGACGATCATGCAGCAGAAAACGCAACGACCGGTTCAGTTCGAGATTACCGAACAGACGCGGGATAGCGTCGAGACATGGATCGAGGCGGCGGGGCTGGCGGCGCCAGACTTCCTCTTCCCAAGCCGGCTGCGTGAATCGCCGCACCTCTCGACGCGCCAGTGTTCGCGCCTGGTGCATTGCTGGGTCGCGTCGATCGGACTGGACGACACGGCGTACGGCACGCACACGATGCGTCGGACGAAGGCGTCGCTGATTTATCGCCGCACGAAAAACCTCCGCGCTGTTCAACTGCTCCTTGGGCATACCAAGCTCGAGAGCACCGTACGTTATCTTGGCATCGAGGTCGACGATGCACTGGAGATGGCGGAGCAGACTGAGGTTTAAGCGCAGGCACCGCCGGATGGCGATCGACTATCGGTCGCTGTGCGGCCATCAAGCGTCATTCGCCCCTCCCGTTGGACGGACGTTCAGACGTCGGCTCCGCATTGCAAACGGTCCTTGGCCTTTGGGACACGAGCGCCGGTATCGTCCATCGCCATAGGCTGTCCACAGCACGTGTCACAGGCGACTGGCAGAACCCAGTCGCGTCGTGGCGCAGTTTCGCGTTGATTTCGTAAAAACATCCGGAGATGCCGGTACACGCCAGGCGTCCACAAGCGCACAGAATAAAAGGCGAAGAAGGCGCAAAACGCAGAGATATCGGCATGCGTCGGCGACGTCAGCGGCTATTCTTCAGACGCTGCGACTAACGCGTTTCAGGCCGGCTCTGCGGGTCGTCGTCAGCCATTCCGCGCCCCACGCGGAAAGGGGGGGTGTATGTCACGTCCAGAACCACCTCGGCCCGCGCGACGCGCACTGCGTCGTCGGCAGTCAGCCGGACGCCTGTGGCTCGTCATCGGCAGCGCGCTCACCGGACTGTCCTTTGCCCATGCGACGCTCGCGGCGGGCAAACTTCCACAGGGCGGCACTTACGTGGCCGGCACGGGCGCGATAGCAAGCCAGGGCAACGGCCTCGTGGTCACGCAACCGGGTTCGACGCGCGGCGTGATCGAGTGGAACAGTTTTTCGATCGGCAGGAACAACAGCGTGACGTTCGACAACGGCTCGGGCGCGACGCTGAACCGCGTGACGGGCGGCTCGCCGTCCGCCATCTTCGGCAGGCTCAGTGCAACGGGCAGCCTGTATGTGATCAATCCGCAAGGCATCGTCGTGGGGCCATCGGGCGTGATCAGCACCGGTGGCCGTTTCGTCGCGTCAACGCTCGATGTCTGCAACGACGCGTTCATGCAGGGCGGTGGTTCCCTCACGCTGTCGGGCGACCGGGACGCAAGCGTGATCAACCTTGGCAAGGTCAGTTCGAGCGGCGGTGATGTGTTCCTGATCGCGCGGCGTGCCGTCATCAACGCGGGCACTATCACAGCGCCCAACGGTACGGCCGAACTGGCTGCAGGCGAACAGGTGTTGTTACAGGACTCGGGCAGCAGCAGACAGGTATTCGTGCAGACGGGCGGCCAGGGCACCGTGGTCAACAGAGGGCACATAAAGGCCGCGCAGGTCAGCCTGCAAGCCGCCGACGGCAATGTCTACGCGCTCGCTGGCGGCGGCACGCGCATCCGCGCGACGGGTACCGCGGATCGTGATGGCCACGTGTGGCTCGTCGCCGATGGCGGCCGTGTGAGTCAACTCGGCAAGATCTCCGCAAGCAACGCGGATGGCAGCGGCGGAACGGTCGACACGCAAGCGGCACAACTGGCCTTTGGCAAGCATGCAGCCGTTCACGCGGGCCAATGGAATCTGTCGACGCCCGACTTCACGATCGACGACTCCGTCGCGCATGCGTTGCAGCGCAGCCTGAACGCGGGCACGTCGATCGATGTCACGACCACAGGCGCGAACGGCGCAACGGGCGATCTTGGCGTCGCTTCGAGTTTGAGCTGGAGCGGTCCGGCTTCGCTCACACTCGCCGCGTACCACGACGTGTCGGTGGCGACGGGCACGACCATCGCCAACTCCGGTGCGGGCAACCTGACCTTGCGCGCCGACGCAGCCGGCATCGACAATGGCGACAGCGTCATCAACAACGGCACGATCGACTGGTCGCGCAGCACGGGCATCGTGAGGGCATTGCATGACATAACCGGTGGATACTTACCCGGAAACATTCTCTCAAACAGCACCTGGTCTGCCCCTCCAGACAGTGGTCTGGTGACGCAAGTTACCGTCTATGCGCTGGTGAATACCGTCTCCGATCTGGGCGCAGTTGGACTCAACCCTTCAGGCAACTACGCGCTCGGCAGGGACATCGACGCCACGCCCCCGCCCGGTGAATCCAGTCCGGCCGTGGCTTCGTTCTCGGGCCAGTTCGATGGCATGGGACACACGATTTCGCATCTTTGGTTATCTGGATCGCTTCTCGGGGACATCGGGTACTCGGGCGTCGTTCGGAACCTCAACATTGAGGGCAGTGCCGCCAACTTCCCCGAGTCTGCCACCTGGGCGGGCCTTCTCGCAGACACGAACTACGGTACGATCGCATCCGTGCACTCAAGCGGCAGTGTTACTTCAATCGGTCCTCTTTCAACTGGCATCGGTCCTGTTTCAACTGGCGGACTTGTGGGCTTGAACGGCGGCACGATCACGCGTTCGTCGAGCACCGCCGACGTTTCATCCTATTACGCCGCGGGAGGCCTGGTCGGGACTAACAGTTTCGGAGTAGTCCGAGAATCGTTCGCATCGGGCGATGTCACCTCGACCCATTACCAGGGAGCGGGCGGTCTGGTCGGCTACAATTTTGGCGTTATCACAGAGTCTTATGCGACTGGAACAGTTCATGTGCAGCCGCAATGTGACACCGTCAATGCGTGCGGGGGTGGGTTAGTTGGCGGGACTTCAGGCACGATCAGTCAGTCGTTCGCAACCGGCAAGATTGACCAGCCATCCGGACCTGCGGGGGGGCCGGGCGGCATCGCGGATTACAACGCAAATTACATCGCGTCTTCCCCGGGGACCATCACCGGCGATGTCTACTGGGATACGCAAACGACAGGCGCGACAGTTGGCGTCCGCACCACGCTCCTAGGCGCGACACTAGGGGACGCTAAAGGCTTGACTACTATGCAGATGAGCACGCCGTCCAGTTTCGGTCCGACATACGACTTTGGCCCAGGCGGCGTTTGGGCGATGCCCGTTGGAGCGACGCATCCGATATTGCAGTGGCAACTGGCGCAATGAGACCGACTGATATCCACAACCATCAGCGAACAGTCATTCTGTTTCATTGTGGCGGTAGCGGGTCAACCAGCCGCCGCCCCACGACTGCCGACCGGCGACTGTCGGTTAAGGCCGAAGACGAGTTCATAGGTGAAGGCGCGGTATGGCCGTTCCACTCTGATGCCTGCCGTTGGAACGGCGACGACCCGACCGTCGGCAACGGGTCGGGTCGACTTGCGACGATCCTCCGCTGCGGGCCGGCAAGCGGTTCTCAATTCAGCTATCGGACCGGGTTCGGCCAACTGCGGACGGAAGACGAGGCGCCCAAATCGCTCCATGCTCCACAAATATCGGCCTATCTGTCGTTGGCCAACCTTGAACGGATCTCGGCAGCAGAGAGGTCGCGCTGATGTGTGGCAATCTGCCATGTGTTTCCCCACGGATCTCTTACCATCGCTCGCCTGTCGCCGTATGGCATGTCGGTCGGAACTTCGAGTGAGATCGCATTTGCCGCAATCGCTCGCTGGTAGGTCGAATCGGCGTCCTCGACGTAGACATACAGAAATGCCGGCATCGGATCGCGAAGGCCGTCTCCGCCGCTAACCATCACGACGGAATCGCCGATCATGATTTCGGCAGGCCGCCCGTGACGGAATTCGCCCTGTGCCTGAAACACCATCTTGATGAATGTGATCAGGTTTTCCGGATCCCGTACGACGATTCGGGGCGTGACGGTATGCCATCCATCGGGCTGAAATTTAGCCATGTTGGGCAGCCTCGGAAGAGATTCGCAAGGGCATTGTCCTCCGAGCGCCGGATGTCCGCAAAGGGGGGCGAACTCGGCCGAATCGGCATCCGGCTCGGTTCGGCCACTTTCAGTCGTTCACCCGTTCGCTCAACCGGACATTCAACCGGCCGCTTCTCCTGAGACAACGGCCAATCACTCTTTGGGAGTTGTATATCGCGGGTCCCGGTAGAAAGATGTCCAAAGCCCATCGCGTGGGCTTCTTTAGCGGTCCGGGTCAGAACGGCAGAAGCCCATGCTGATCAGCGCAGCCCGTCACCGTAATGAGGCGGCCGAGTTCGATGACTTTGCGGTTGTGGTCGTCACCGACCGCCGTCACTCAGACCGACGCGAACAGCGTGGTTACCCAGTCGACAAACACCCTGACCTTGGTGCTGTACCGGCGGCTCGGCGGATAAGCGATGTAGACGTCGATGGGCGCGGGCCGCCATTCCGCGAGAACAGGCACAAGCTTTTTCTGCTTGATAAAAGGGCGCACCATGAAGTCCAGTGTGTGAACTATCCCGAGACCGCTAAGCGCAGTCGCGAGATGCGCGTTGCTTTCGCTAACGAGCACGTCGTTGCGTGGACGATCCAGCGTAACAGTCTCCGCACCCCGACAGAATTGAAGCGGCTGCGTAAGCCCGGTACTCGCGGAAAAGTATCCAACCACTGGCATGTTCCTATCAACGATCTCGCGCGGATGTTTCGGCGTGCCGTGCTTTGCCAGGTACGCGGGACTCGCGCATGTGGTCCATGAGAGCGTGCCGATCGAATGCGTCACCAGAGCGGGATCATTGGCCGTGCTTCGAATCGCGCAGTCGATGTTCTCAGCAATGAGATCGGCAGTGCGGTCGGTGACGCTCAGTTGCATCTGTATTTCAGGATATCGCGCGCAAAAGGCCGGCAATGCGGGGATGATGATGCCGCTGGCGGTCGATCCGCCAGCGTCGACCCTCAAAGCGCCGCGCGGGCTTGCCTGATCCCGGCCAAGCGTAGCTTCGATGTCATCGAGTTCGCTGAGCAGGTGACGCGTACGTTCATAGTAGGCAGCCCCATCGGTCGTTACGCTGACGCTCCTCGTGCTGCGTTCCAGCAGCTTCACGCCGAGATGTTCTTCGAGCGATTTGATCCACTTGCTCACCGTGGCATTCGGCATGTTCAAGGAAAGCGCGGCTCGTCCGAAGCCGCCTGTCTCGACAACCCGGGCAAAGATGCGGATGGCCTGCAGATGATCCATTGATTCACCTCGCAAATTATTCACCGCGGTGCATAGCGTTTGGAAACGGTCCTGCCTGGCGTCTCGGTTGCGCTCGATACCGTTTCTATTATCCACAATTATGGATAAAGAAACCACAGATACCGCATTTATCTCTGTTTGAAATCTATATACGCTTGAGTCATCGATCAACCCCGCTCGACAAGGAGCCCCAGATGACTACTCTCCACGCCAACATTCACGTCACCAAACACGCCGGCAAGGTTGCGCTTATCACCGGCGGCAGCACCGGGATCGGCTTTGCCGCCGCAAAACGCCTTGCTCGCGAAGGCGCAACGGTGTTCATCACCGGACGACGCCAGCCGGAACTGGACGCAGCGGTGGTCGAGATCGGGCACGGCGCCCGTGCGATCCGTGGCGATATCTCTTCGACGGCCGACCTTCAAAGCGTTATCGATACCGTGTCGGCGGCGCACCAGAAGATTGATATTCTTTTCGCGAACGCGGGCGGCGGCGAGTTTGCGCCGCTCGGCAACATTACCGAAGCGCAATTCGAAAAATACGTCGGCATCAACATGAAAGGCACGTTGTTCACCGTGCAAGCCGCACTGCCATTGATGCCGCCAGGCAGCGCAATCGTGATAACCGGATCGATCGCGGCAATCCAGGGCACCCCCGCGTTCGGTGTCTATGCCGCAACCAAGGCAGCGTTGCGTTCGTTCGCGCGCACCTGGGCATCCGACCTCAAAGGCCGTGACATTCGCGTGAACGTGGTTGCGCCCGGCGTCGTGGTTACGCCTGCCTACAAGTCCGAACTCAGACTGACTGACGAGCAGATCGACGCGTACAGCAAGGAAGTCGCCGAAACGACCCCGCTTGGGCGAGTGGGTACCGCCGACGAGATCGCCAAAGCGGTGTCCTTCCTCGCTTCGGACGATGCCAGCTACATCACCGGCATCGAGCTGTTCGTCGACGGTGGACGCGCGCAGGTCTGACGCTTCAGCACCTCGCTTCCAACCTCCCGCAGAGCAGCACAAACCGGAAAAACACGATGAATAGGCAAGAAAACATTCGCCTCGCGCAGCAGTTCCTCGAAAAGATCGGATCCGGCGCGAGCGGTGTCGAGATTGCCGCGTTATGCACACCGGATCTCGATTGGAACATTCCGGGCGACTCAGGTGTGTTGCCATGGGTTGGGCACAAAACCGGGCGCGAGGCCATGTCCAACTTCGTCAGGGACACCCAAACCACGATTGAGCGCGTGCGCCTTGATATAAAGGATGTTCTGGCAAGCGACGAGCGGGCCGTCATCCTCGGCCATCTCCAAACCCGGATCAACGCCACCGGAAAGCTGATCGATAGCGCGTTCGCAATCATCCTGACTTTCGCGGATGGAAAGATCGCCAGCTTCCTGATGCTCGAAGACAGCTTCGCCACGTCGATGGCGGCTCGGCATTGACTCGCCGTGCCGACTGATCGTCTATCGTGCAGTGCAATCAGCGGTAGGAATTCACCCCGCGCTCCATCGCATCAAGAAACATGCGCGTGCGCGAGCGCCGATACGTGAGGTCACGGCTCAGCGACTGCACTGGACTTATTGATGCCTGTTTTTACTTCGCAAGCGGCCCTTCAAGTGTTGACGGCGTGAAGGACAGAAACGGGTCGACTTGCGACGATCATCCGCTGCGGGCCGGCAAGCGGTTCTCAATTCAGCTATCGGACCGGGTTCGGCCATCATCGGACGCGCGCGCGTGTTCAGGCAGACATTCGAACGTCGGCTCCTCCCCCAAAAAGCTGCCGTTGAGATGCCGCGGCGTGACGCGGCGGAGCCCTGCTCGTGCAGGCCGCGGGTTCTCAGCAGCGCCTACTGGGCCAGTTGCCAGCGCAGGATCGGATGGGTCGCGCCGGCCGGCATGACCCACACGCCGGTCGGGCTGAAGTCCCACGATGCGTCGAAGCTGGCCGGGTTGCTCATCTGAGCAGTGGTGAGGCCGTTCGACGCGGGCAGTTGGTCGCCGGTCCCGGCGCTGACGGGCTGGTTCGTCGTCTGTTTGTCCCAGTAGACGTTCGTTGCGATCGTGCCGTTGGCGGCCGGCTGGTTATAGGCTGCGACGCCGCCGAAACTGCTGGGAGTGCCCGGCGGGATGCAGCAATAGCCTCGAACCAGCCCCGTCGCGAACGACTGCTCGATCACGCCGGAGTTGCTATGCACGAGGCCGCCCGCGCTGAGGTCGCCAGGCACCTCGCCCGTTGCATAGGATTGCGACACCGTACCGCTGTTCACGCCGACGAGGCCGCCCGGCACGCCGTGTATGTCGGTGCTGACAATGCCGGTTGCGAACGACTGAACGATCCGTCCAACGTTGATACCGACGAGCCCGCCTGCCTCGCCCGCGTCGCCCACGGAAGCGCTGCTCCACGAGCGCTCGATCAGACCGTCGTTCATGCCCACCAGGCCGCCGATCGGAACGTTGCCATAGTGGGGGGCGGAGCGGCCGCCAGTCGTGTACGCGTAGGTGATCCGGCCCAGGTTGCGGCCCGCCAGGATCCCGTAGGTGATGGTAATGGGATCGTTGAAGTCAGCGTTCTGGAAGGCCGTGAGCAGGCTGTTCGTCATGCCGACGTTGCGTACCACGCCAGCGGTCCCGATCTCGCCGAACAGGCCGCTCGACCGGGCCAACGACGGCAGGTAAAACTCATTCTGACTGAACTTGTCTATGACATGTCCCATGCCATCGAACTGTCCCGTGAACGGGGTCGCTGCGCTGCCCAGCGAGACGAAGGCGAGGCCGGAGGGGGTGGTGGGATTGATAACCGTCGCGCTGGCGTCGATATCCTTGCCGAGCGCGTAGTTGCCGGCGAGGTCGAGCGATATGTTCTGCAGATCGGTCAGCGAATTGACGAGCTTGTAGGCGGTGATTTGCGTGACCAGCCCACTGTAGGCCGGGGCGGTCCACGAAGCGTTGCCGAGCAGCGTGCCGGGGCTGTAGCGGCCGTTCATGTCGTAGAGAAGGCTCACGATGCCGGCGCTCTTGGACCAGTCGACGGTGCCAAGGTTCGAGACGCTGCCACCGTTATCGACGCCCGTAGCGTCGGCGCGCAAGATCAGATTGCCCGCGCCGTCGTTCGCGATCGTCGTGCCGCTCGTGACTGAGACATTGCGATATGCCGCAAGCGTGAGCGAAGCCGGGCCCTGCCAGCGGAGGCTCGAAGCGATGCCCAGGTCGCCCGTTGCGCCGTTGCCACCCGTGGTCGTGACATCGACCGAGGTGCCCGCGCTCAGACTGCGCTGCAACGTCCGTGCCGTAGCATCATCGATCGTGAAAGCAGGCGTTGAAAGATTCCACTGCCCGGCGTGAACGGCTGCGTGCCTGCCGAACGCCAGCTGCGCCGCCTGCGTATCGACCGTGCCGCCACTGCCGTCGGCATTCGTTGCCGCGATCTTGCCTTGCTGCCTGACGAGGCCGCTGTCCGCGATCAGCCAGACGTGGCCATCGCGGGTAGCCGTGCCCGTCGCGCGGATCCGGGTGCCGCTGCCTGCGAGCGCATAGACGTTGCCATCGGCAGCCTGAAGACTGACCTGCGCGGCCTTGATGCGCCCCTCGTTGACGACGGTGCCGTGACTGCCTGCCTGCACGAACACCTGCCTGCTGCTGGCCGAGTCCTGCAACAGCACCGTCTCGCCAGCCGCCAGTTCCACCGTGCCGCTGGGCGCTTTTACCGTGCCCGCGTTGACGACTGCCTGACGCGCGATCAGGAACACATCGCCGCCGCTGGAGCTGATCCTGCCGAGGTTGATCACGCTCGCGTCCGACTTGCCCGACAGCGTCAGTGCATCACCGCCGTTGATGAAGGCGTCGTTGCAGATCTCCAGGGTGGACGCGACGAAACGTCCGCCCGTGCTGACGACGCCCGAGTGCCCCACGAGGATGCCTTGCGGATTGATCAGGTAGAGGCTGCCGGTGGCGGTGAGCTTGCCGAGAATCGATGACGGATCGCCGCCCGTGACACGGTTCAGTGTTGCGCCCGACCCGTTGTTGAAGGCGACGGTGTTGCCGTTGCCGATCGAGAAGCTGTGCCAGTCGATCACGCCGCGGGACGAGGACTGGTCGATCGTTAGCGAAGTGGTGCCGCTCGTCATCGCGCCCTGGCCCCGGACGAAGGCGCCGCCCTGCGGCAGCGGTCCGGCCGCGTGGGCCATCGGCACGCACCACGCGGTGAGCGCGAGCGGCACCCATAGCGCAAGCGGCAGCGGGCGCAGAACACGCTTCCACGCGGAAGGCCGCGACCGAGGCGCGATGAGTGCCACGCCGGCATACGCCAGCGTAAAGGACAGCCCATTGCGTGGGGTTGGGGGCGACTGGATCGCCAGTCTGGATGAATGACGCGACATGATCCCTCCCGAAACGTGGTTCGTGGAAAGTTGTCGCGGAACGCAGATTGTTGCGACCAGGCAAGGCGCGAAAGCCGCCATACCGCACAACACAGCCTAATGGTAGCAGCGCGTTTCAAAAGACCAACCGGTATTTGGGCATGCGCCCGGTGCTTGCTGGTACCGCTTCAAGCGGGGATGTGTGTCGGTCGCCGCGGCGGCAGGAATGGCGGTTCAACCCTCGAAATCTGCCGTTAAGCTAGTGCGGGATCCAACGGCTGGATTGGGTCGGTTGAAATCTTGCGTAACCGAGTCTATTCTTGCCCCATCACCGAACACGGGCTCAATGAGCCCGGCTTCCCGGCGACTTTGGTTTTAGCGTGACTCGACTTTCGCTATAACGCCGGGGAGGCTCGAATGCGTCGGCTCCTTTACTTTGCGTTGATCATGTGTGTCGCCACTTTCTCTTACGCCGGCGACGACGCCGGGTGGCGTCACAGAGGTGACGAGCAGAGAACCCTCAAGCTGTTCGACGCGCACGGCAATCCCGTGGGTCCCGTCGTCTCGTATGGCGCCGAGGACGGTGTCATGCTGCCAATCAACGGCGCACTCGTTTTCCTCCCCGTACAGCGTATATCTCAAGTCGACGTGGCCACGGCTACCCAGCAATTTTCATCTACGCAGTTGCAGTGGGCAGCCAACTCGGGCGTCTTCTACGCGACTTCAAACTGCACCGGCCAGGCGTTCGTCGCTGTCCTCGATGTTCAGGACGGGAACCACGCAGCGCCTACGCGGCCACTGGGACTGGTGCGAGTGGGGAGCAATGTCTCACTGTACATCGCAACGAATACCCAATCGCAAACTCAGAACATGTCGTCTTTCTTCTTCCCCTTTCCAGGCAATGCCACTTGTCAGCCGATGGCTACGCAGCCGATCATCGGATGGAATGCCGAAAGCACTTTTGATTTAACGGGCCATTATCCCGAACCTCTGAAGATGGGGTTTTGAGGGGTATATTTTTGGCCGACGCCCTTCGATTATGAGGTGACCGGCCGCTTCGGCGGGAGGAAAGGATCATGCGCGTGTTAGTGAGAATCTATTGCTTCGTTGCTCTGCTTTTCAATGCGCCGTCTGTGTTTGCCGGCGGAGACGACGCACTCTCCGCCCGCTCCTCTCATAGCGACACGCACGTCCTGAAGCTCTACGATGCACGCGGGCGCCTGATCGGGCCGCTCGTGTCGTCGGAATTCCACACCGGGGTCACGCTTTGGTTGAACGGCGCAGTGGTGTTCGCCGGAATTACGCGCGTGGCCAGCTTCAATCCGGTATCCGCATCAGCGTCGCAGTTCCAATGGTTCGCGTCGCAGACTTGCCCTGATCCGTCGTGCTCCAATCCGCCCATCGTGAGCTGCTATCCAGAGCTTTGTCCTGTCAGGCCTTCTATCGCAGTCAGGCAGGGCGACGATGTCACGCTCTTCATCGCGCCGGATACTTACTCGAATGCGCAAACGGGGGCCGGCGAACCTGCATGGACGCCCGAGTTCGGTTACGACCTCACACAGCATTATCCCGAGCCGCTCAGTGTCCGTTAGCGATGTCGAGCGCTGGAGCCCAGTCAAAGGAGAATAGCCGTGCGCCGAGTGTTAATTTCGGCTGCTGCAGTTTGTGCAGCGTCGCTCGCCTATGGTGGCGACGATGGTCATCCCAGCGGCGCGGACGGGGGCAACCGGGCAATGCCGGCCCTGCGAGTGTTCGATGCGAATGGGAGGATGGTCGGGCCCCTTACCAATCTGGACGGTCAGGCCGGAGTGATGCTCGACGAAAGCGGAGTGGCCGTGTTGGCAGTGGTGGAGCGCAAGCCGGACAGCACGGGCCGCGCATCTGCTTCCGAGTTCGAGTGGGCGTCGGCCAAAGTTGCCCAGTGGTCGACGGCAAGCTGTAGCGGCACCCCGTTGATTCCCGTCTCGTCACAAGGGACAGCTGGCCGGCCTTCAGTCGTCGTGCGTCATGGAGACGATGTCATCCTCTACTATGCTGGCGATGCGTTTTCAGGTACCGCCGTCAACCTCTCGGCAAGTTCGGCACGATACGGATGCGAAGCGCTAACGCCTGCGCCAAGGTCCGGCTTTTGCGAGTCAGAGTCAGACTGCGTTTGGCCCGCCTCGCAGTCATACTATCTGCCGAGGCAGTCGTTGTCGTGGATGGCACAAGGCAGCGACGAACTCACGCGACGCTATCCGGAGCCCCTAAAAATCGGCCATTGAGCCGGACCTCCGATGCGCGTCGGCGCGCGCCCGCGAACCAGCACGGCCGATGCGGCCGCCTTGGCTGCACGCGGTCCCCAGCGTGCTCAGCCGGCCGACGCGCTGCCGCGGTTCCCCTCGACGACAAGCGGCGCAGATCGTCAGGCTTGAAGTCAGAATGTCGACCGGCGCATTGACTTCGAGCAGGAACGGCGGCACGGCTACATTGGTATCCGCTTCGGTTTTACGCAGGTTGTACTCAATCGACGTTCGCGCAAACCAACACGTTAGCCGATCCCTGCAACGGCGACATGGGCAGAAGATCGGGCCGGACTTCTTCGTCGAGCGCGCAGTCTTATGATGAGAATCGCAGGCCGCCGCTTGCTCCACTTGCGGACAGGCTGTAGTCGGCCAGGAGCCGCTTGCGACCTGATAATAGGCTAACCGTCAACCGAAGCGGCGGGATGCATTTCAAGCGCCGCGTTGGCGTCCCTTTTAAACGGAACCGCCGCCAGCACCGATGCAAGTACCATCAGACCTCCGCCAAACCATGCCCAGCCAGAAAGATGCTCACCGAGCCATACGTATGCGAATAGCGCACCGAACGCGGGCTCGCTTCCCATCAGCAAAGCGACGCGCGTTGGGTTGCTGCGCTTGACGGCAAAGTTCTGTGCGAAGAAAGCGAACAACGTACAGGCGAGCACGAGGTAAGCGATGCTCGCCCATAAGTCACCGTGCCCACTGAGCGACGGCAGCGCATCCCAATGTTGTGACGGCAACACGAACGCCGCCAGGACGCTGCCCAATGCAACGACGCCTGCCTGGACCGCGGTCACCGACAGCGGAGCAAGTGCCGATTCGCGCATCACACGCTTGGTCACGCACACCATCAGCGCACGCAGTAACGCCGCAAGAAGAATCAGCGCGTCGCCCGCGGTCGGAATGATCACGCCTGCGCTCACGAACGCGGCGCCCGTCAGCGACAGGCCCACGGCGATCCATTCGCCACTCGACGGCTTTCGTCGTAGCAACACCCATTCGACCAGCGGCGTAAGCGCGACACACAGACTGATAAGGAACGCCGCATTCGACGCGCGTGTGTGCGCTATCCCGAAAGTCTCGGCCAAAAAGATGCTGAGCAGGATTGCACTGGAGCCGAGCGCACCCAGCAAGGCGGACGCTTTGACGTGTCGGAGCGAGCGCAACGCTGGCGACAACACGAGGAACGTCAGCCCGAAGCGCAACGCCAGCAGACCGAGCACGGGATAGATCGTGAGCGCGCCTTTCACGACCCCATAACTTGTGCCCCACACCATCGCGACCGCAAGCAGCATCAGGTCGGATATCCATAACGCGCTCTTTTGCTTCGACATGACGGACCTTCTGTTTTCATTCGAACGGCCCAAATTGTCGGGTATTGCATTGACAAATATAATCCGGGTCAGCGGAACATCTTTTATGTTTGAAATGCACAAATGACCGGTGCGCGTGCGAGGGTCGCGATGAATGCCAATGAACTCTTTGCGTTGCTACCCGACATGGCGACGTTTGCGAGGGTTGTCGACGCCGGCAACTTCTCCATTGCCGCGCGGCAACTGGGCAGTACACCGTCGACTGTCAGTCGGCAGATCAAGCGCCTTGAGGATTCGCTTGGCACGCGGTTGCTTGAGCGCTCGACCCGTAGCATCCGTTTGACGGATTCAGGCGCGCAGATCTACCGGTATTGCCGGGATATGGTCGGTGCAGCGTCGGGCGCCGTCGACGTCGCTGGACAAGTGACGGGTGATCCGCGAGGCAAGGTCAGCATCAGTGCGCCGATTTCATTTGCGAGATCTGTCATCCATCCGCTTGTTCCCGAATTTCTGCGCATGTGGCCCGACGTGGATGTCCATCTGGTCTTCGCCGACCACGAAGTCGATCCGCTACGTGACGATGTCGATATGGTGATCCGACTCACGCGTTCGCCTCCGCCAGGTCTTGCCGCCCGGCGACTTGGAGCGGTCAAATGGGGTTCTATGCGCGTCACCTGCTTATCTCGCGGAACGGGGGACACCGGCCGAGCCGCACGACCTTGCTCGGCATGCATGCATGTATCTAGGGGAGACGGTCGACGACAATCGATGGCATTTCCGCCGCGACTCTGAGACACAGTCGGTCGAAGTGAAGGGGCGATACATCGCCAATGATGCGGGCGCGCGATTGGATGCTGCGCTGCATGGCCTGGGCATTGCGAGCTTGCCCGACTTTGCCGCTGCGCAGGCGATTTCCAGGGGCGGCATTGTCCGGGTGCTGACCGACTGGGAGTTCGAGGCCCGTACATATATGGGACCGGTGTGGCTGCTTTATCCGTCGAATCGATTTTTTACCGTCTCGAGCACGTGCGCTCATCGATTACCTGGTGAGCCAGCTCCACGACACGTAGGCTGGGTCACCAATCGCAGCGACGAATGACCGGTTTTCACCCAGCAATGCAGTCGTACGACCGCAGCATGCCTCCCAGGTGAATCCCAACGCGAAATAGCCCGATCCTGATATGGTCGCAAGGTCGTGCGGGGTCCCGGGTGTTGGCCAGGGATTGCAGTTAGGGATTGATGTGCCAAAGCGTGGCTCGATTCGAACTTCCAGGGTGCCGTCACGCTCGCACTGGCCACACCGACGGCATCAGGCGCGCAGGGCTGCGCGCCTCCTTTGCTATCAGCCGTGATAGAAGCCGTCGGTTGTTGAGACAAAATAAAGTTGTATAGTGGCTTCATTGATTTAAAACGATTTTTCCTGATCCGCCCGTTGTTTTAATGAAAGGTTGTATAGTGGCGCCGTTGATTTGAAAGGAAAAAACCCCGAAAAATGAGGGTAAATTTTTTAATTTAACTCTTGACTGCTCCCCCGACTTCGGCCGCAAGGGTCCCAAGTGCCGCTGTGAACGACAAATAGAGTCCGACACATGACAAGAGACTTCGATACCAAACCAAATAGTGTTTGACACAAACGACAGGAGCCTGGGGCGTGAGTTCATCCACGACGACAGGCTCCGGCGCTTCCCGGCCAAGTGCAGACATTCGCTGATCGCTGAAATCACCAAAATGAACGGCAGCAGTAAGGCGTACAGCCGCAGTTCGCAAAAAACACTCTGACGCCGGGTCATCGGCCGTGGTCACGGCGACAGCGATTGGGAGCTTTGCGCGCGGGGCGCGATGAAATACGGTTGTCATGCTTTGTCTTAGCGGTCAGGACCCGGTGCGTGCGCGCGATTCCTGGGGCACGAATCTCCTGAATCGAAGTTCACCTTGCTGGCGCACTTCAAATTCCACACCGGTTTCCTGAATGACGAACAGCGCAGTCGCGAGTGTGTTCTCGTCGTCCGGGTCAGCAGGGTCATCACGATAAATTGGCAGACCTTTCGACGCCTTGTCCGAGAGTACCTGCAGCAGACTCAACCCGCCGATGTTCGAGAGACTCGGAAGAAGCTCGCCGAGTCGGGTCTGCCGGTCGCGGGACGACTCCGTGATAATCTGCTCCTCGTTGTCACAGCCGACATGGACAAGGTGGTTGGCGTGTCCGCACAGGCGGGTCACCTCCGTAACGGAGCAGCGCTGTACAGTGGCTTCGATGCTGAGCAGCCGTGGGTCCCCGACGCAACCCAGCGTGTGGTGAAAGCCGCTGGCCCGTGGCACACCATCGAGCACCCTGATGGCGGCGTCAAGTGAAGCGACGTCGAGCACCGCGCGGGTGAGCACCATGCGGGGCACCCCAACAGCGGGCTTCCTGATTCGCAGGTTGTTGATGGCCTGTACCAGTCCGGCACGGCTTACTGCGAAGGTATGTCCGGGCAGGGAGCCCGGGTAGTAGAAGCTCACGAACCCGGGCTTGCCGGTTGGACGGATATCCACGAGCTCGCACTGGTCGCGCAGATACGGGTCGCCATCCTCGTTATGCGCGATGAGCCGCTCATTTTGCGACCTGGCAGCCAGTGTCGTGCACCCGTCCGGCGCGTTGTGAATCAACTCTCCCCGGCAGTTCCACAGGAACACGTCCTCGGCGGACCATCCCATGCCTGCCGCCATCCCTTCGATTTCTGCGACATGGTCAGGGAACGCACTTTCGGCAGCCTGGCGCAGGTCTCGCACAAACGCGTGCCCGCGCCATCGGCTGACCGCCTGCCAGGCGACGCTTTGGCCCATGTACGCACCCATCACCGGCCGGGCCAGTGAGCCGAGGGCGTATCCGATTTCGTACGGAGAGCCGGAAATGACGGCGGGAGTGAGAACCTTCATATCGGACATAACCTCGCTTAGGACACGTGCTGCAAAAAGTCTTTCAGTCGCTGTGTCGGTGGAGTGTGGATGAGCGCGGCCGGTTGCCCGTCCTCGGCGATGCCGCCCTGGTCCATGAACAGCAGGCGCGTGCCGACGCGCTTCGCGAACCCGATTTCATGCGTCACGACAATCATGGTCATGCCCTCGGTGGCGAGGTCCTGCATGACCTTGAGGACTTCGTGACGCAGCTCCGGGTCCAGCGCCGAGGTTGGCTCGTCGAACAGCATCAACTTGGGCCTGATGGCCAGGGCGCGGGCAATCGCGACGCGCTGCTGTTGTCCCCCAGACAACTCGGACGGGTAATGATTGGCGCGCGCTTCGAGGCCCACCTTGTCCAGCAATGCCATTGCCTGGTCGCGCGCCTCGGCTCGCGATGCTCCGCGCACCTGGATAGGGCCGAACATGACATTCTCCAGCGCCGTCATCTGGGGAAACAGGTTGAACTGCTGGAAGACCATGCCGGCCTCGAGCCGGATGTTACGGATCACGGAGGCGTTGCCCTTGACGCTCTGCCCGTCGACCAGCAAGTCTCCGCCCGAGATTTTTTCCAGTACGTTGATACAGCGAAGCATCGTGGACTTGCCCGAGCCGGACGGACCGACGACAACCACAACTTCGCCACTTTCGATGCGCAGGCTGATGTCCTTGAGCACGGGCACGTGGCCGAAGCTCTTCGAGACCCCCTTGAATTCGACCATGTTCATAGGATGCTCATCCTCTTTTCAACGAGACGCAGTGTGAGCGTCATCACGCCAGTCAGAACCAGATAGATGACGGCAACCGCGGTCCAGATCTCCACGGCGCGGAAATTTCCCGCGATGATTTCTTGCCCCTTGCGTGTCAGTTCGCCCACACCTATGACGATAAAAAGGGACGTGTCCTTCAGGCTAACGATGCACTGGTTGCCGAGCGGCGGAATCAACCGGCGAAAGGCCAGCGGCCCGACAATCTTTAGGAGGACACGTGGCATGGACAGACCCATCGCAAGACCGGCTTCCGTGAGGCCTTTGGAGATGGACAACAGCGCGCCGCGCACCACTTCGGCAAGATAGGCGCCCGAATTTACCGTTATCGCGATGATGGCGGCAGTCAGGCCATCGATTCGGATATGCGCAAGCAGCGGCAGGGCGAAGTACAGAAACATGACCTGCACGACAATCGGCGTACCCCGGATCAGCTCAATGTAGGCCTGAGCCAGAATGTTCAGTGCGACAGGCCCATACGCCCGGAACATTCCGGCGATCATGCCGACGATGAAACCACCGACGAGCCCGACAACTGCAATAAAGACTGTGAGCTTCACGCCGTCCAGCAAGTCTGGAAGTGCCGCTCCGATAACTGACCAGTCGAATTCCACAAAGCGCTCCTGATTGTTCCGTTGCCAGCGCGACGGTCGTGACCGCCGCGCCCCCATTTCCGAGATTTCCGAGCGATTACGACTTCGGCGGTTCGGAACCGAACCACTTCTTGTAGAGCTTCGCGTAACGGCCATCTGCCTTGATTTTCGTCAGATCTTCGTTGACCTTCGACACCAGAGGACTTCCCTTCGGAAAGCCGATGCCGTATTTGTCGCCACTGACGGGGGCGCCGGCAACCTTGACCTTGCCTTTGCCTTCCGTGTTGACGAAGTACAGGACATTTGGCGTATCGTGCATGGCTGCGTCGACGCGGCCCGCTTCCAGGGCCAGATAGGCCTGGTCGATGTTGGGGAACTGACGGATTTCCTTGGGCTTCAGGTGCGCCTTGATCCAGTCGATCGTTGCGGTGCCCGTTTTTGCGCCGATGACCTTGCCATTCAGGTCGTCAATGGACTTGATGCTCGTGTTGCCGACTTGCACCATCGCAGCGAGTCCGCTGTCGTAATACGGGTCCGAAAAATCGATAGCCTTCTTGCGTTCTTCCTTGATGGTCATGCCCGAAAGCGCGACATCAATGTTCTGCGTTTGAAGCGCCGGAATCAGACCAGCGAAGTCCATCGGCTGAATCTTGTACTTCCAGCCCTGGTCCTTCGCGATTTCGGCCCACAGGTCAAGGTCGAAGCCGACGTACTTGTCACCCTGCTTGAATTCGAACGGCATGAAGGAGGTGTCGGTACCGACAACCAACTCTTTGGTTTCCGCGTGCGCGATGCTGGCGCCGAACATTGCAACAGCAATGACGGACATAAGGAAGGAACGACGTCCCATGATTCTCTCCGCAGTGATTGGCGATGTCACCCCCACGACGTGGGAGGGACCAATGACAGCAACGCTACATGCAGCGCAACACGCGATGTCTTATGAGAATTGTGCGCAACGTTTGTTGTCAATATGGATAGTACTCCACCAGAAAGGGACGTCAACAAAAATTGGGGGAGGGAAAACACGTAGTCCCGGCGTCGGGACTGCGCGACAGATGGCGGTACCACTGACCGGATTCAGCTTACGTATGCACCCTTCGCGTGTAGCGTCTCTTCCGCCTCGGACAATTGCTGGATGGCCCTGTTTCCTTCAAGTGCCAGCAGATGGGCGACCAGCGACTCGGCGATCGCGGAAGCTGCGACGAGGGAAGGAAAAAACGATGGACTGTCGTGTGTGAAGAGCAGCACCTCATCGGCGCTCAGCGCAATGGGAGAAACCGCGCTGTCGGTGATGGCGACGAGCTTGCTGCCCTGTTCCTTGGCGGCTTCCGCGACTCGTGCGGCTTCGCGTGAATACGGTGCGAAGCTGATGACGACGGTCGCATGCCCCTTCGCGATGCTGCGCAACTGCATTTCAAGCGTGCCCGCTTCCCCGGAGACGAGGCTCACCGAAGAGCGGAAGAGTCGGTACCCATACAGGAGGCCGAACGCAATCGGGAAGCAGGAACGGAAGCCGCCTATATGGACATGCGGAGCCTTTCTGAGCAGCTTCGCCGCATCCACGATGCGAGCGCCATTCTGTGCGAAAGTAGTCTCGAGATTGTGTTGCTGCGCAGCCTCCATGTCGTGGGCAAGGGCTTCGTGATGACCGCCCCTCACGAGCGTTCGCGCCTTGCTGCTCAGCGGTTCCGGGCGTGTTCGAAGGCGGGCGACAAAGATTTCCCGAAACTCGTTCCAGCCTGGGAAGCCGAGTTGTTGGGAGAGGCGCACGAGGGCCGCGGGTTGTACTTTGGCGTTTTCTGCGACCTTCCGCATTGACGATACTGCAACCTCGTCCGGGAAATTTAACAGGTAGGCTGCGCCTGACTGAAATTGGGGGCTCAGTTCCGGAAATCTGGCGCGAATGAGGGCTGCTAGGTCTTCGAAACTGGGAGTCACGGCGCGGACCTCGGTGGGATGACAACAAATGTTACGGAGCCGCATCCAAATAGGCAAGGCCCCACCAGCAGGCTGTCAGCGACTGGGGTCGCGAAACCTGTGCGAGTTCGGGTGCGGGTCGAAGAGGTGGTGGCCTGCAGGTGCTGTTGACGCTGAAACAGAGGTTGCATCCACAGAGGAAATGAGGCTTCCGAGCCCATTGCCACGCGTCCTTTGCATCGCCCGCGAGCGGCATAAGTATGAGAACAGCTAACTACACCACCAGAGCCAATCGCAACGTCAGTAAAGGCTCAATTACGGGTAAACGCTGGATTGCAACAAACGTTGCCCATGCGTAGATTTTACGCAACGGACGTTTCTTCGCGTGTTTGTGTTTGTCCGAGACGCCACGACCCGTGAGGTATGCCCCACACCGTGAGCGAGCCCATCAAGGTGCAATGACGGAGACGTTCATGGTTTTCGAAACGATAATTTACGGTGTGCAGGACGGGATTGCAGAGGTCCGGTTAAACAGACCGCATCGTCTGAATGCGGTGGTCCAGCAACTTTACGATGAGTTGAGCGAAGCATTAAGCCTCGCTGAAGCGGACCGCGCCGCGCGGGTAGTTCTCGTTACGGGAGAGGGACGCGCATTCTGCGTCGGAGCGGACCTTAAGGAACACAAGGCGGGCCGCACGGCCTTCGAGCGTCGCGAATACCTGCGGGGTGAGCAGGTGGTGTGCAAGCGACTGCTGACGCTCGGCAAGCCCGTGGTCGCGGCAGTAAATGGCTTCGCGCTGGGAGCCGGCGCAGAAATCGCGATTGCCTCCGACTTCGTTGTGATGGCCGAGAGCGCGAAGATTGGATTGCCCGAAATAAGCATCGGCAACTTTCTCGGCGGCGGAATCACGTATCTCCTCCCCCGGCTGGTCGGCCTGGCAAAAGCCCGCGAGCTCGTTTTCCTGGGAGAGCGGATTGACGGGCAAGAAGCTGCTCGCATTGGGCTCGCAAACCGCGTGTATCCCGATGAGGGTTTTCTTCAGAGCGCACGGGCGTTTGCACAGAGGGTCGCCAGCAAGGCTCCGTTCTCGATGCGGCTGGCGAAGGAACAACTGAACTTCGCTGGCGAGCGCACCCTTGACGCAGCGCTGACTGCAGAACTGGAAGGCATGATGTTCTGTTCAACAACGAAAGACTGGCAGGAAGGCATCGATTCCTTCGCCGAGAAGCGTGAACCGGTGTTCAAGGGAGAATAACGATGAGCAGCCACTCTATTCGCGAACTTTTCTATCCAGACTCGATTGCCGTCGTTGGCGCATCAAAAGACCAGACGAAGCGGGGTTTTCGTTCAATTCAAAAGTTGCTGGAGGACGGATACGCCGGGGCGATATACCCCATAAATCCGAGAGAACCGGAAATCCTGGGCCTGAAATGCTATGCGAGTCTGGGCGACATACCCGGCAACATTGACCTCGCTCTGGTCTGCACGCCGGCAAAGACCCTGCCACAGGTCATCGAGCAATGTGGCAAAAAAGGCGCAAAAGGCGCGGTTGTGCTGGCGGGCGGATTTGCCGAAGCAGGCGATGACGGGCGGCGCCTCCAGGACGACATGGTGCGAGTCGCTCATGCCTATAACGTACGTATCGTCGGGCCGAACACGTCCGGGGTATTTAATACCCACAAGGCCTGCAACATTGTCGGCTTTAGCAATCTGAAAAAAGGCGGTATCGGATTGCTGTCCCAGTCTGGAAACATGGCGCTTTCTCTCGTGACGGAGGCCGAGGCCAACGGACACATCGGGCTGTCAACGTACGTGGGCATCGGCAACGAGTCGGATATCCAGTTCAACGAGTACCTCGACTACTTTGCAGAAGACGAGAACACGAAGGTCGTCGTCGCGTATGTCGAGGGTATGAAAAATGGGCGGGTGTTCCTGGACGCACTGCGTCGCATTACACGCAGGAAGCCGGTCGTACTCTACAAGTCAGGCCGCACCAGCGCCGGACGTAGTTCCGCGAAGTCGCACACTGGTGCGTTGGCCGGAGACTACGCGGTGAGCGAGGGCGTTCTGCGTCAGGCGGGTGCGGTGCTCGCTCGCAAGTCCGACGAGATTCTCTCGCTCGCTGAAGCGCTTTCGCTGCTTCAGCCGCTCGCGTCGCGCCGCGTGGCGGTGCTCGCTGATGGTGGTGGGCACGCGACGATTGCTGCAGACGCCTTGAGCGAACATGGTCTGACGCTTGCTCCCCTGAGCCACGAAACGCGCCAGCGCCTGTCAGCAATCCTGCCGCCGTCGGCCGCCGTTGCGAACCCCGTCGACGTTGCAGGGGGAACGGATTCCAACCCGGCGGTATTTGCCGACTGTGCCCGCATTCTGCTCGAGGACCCTCAGGTGGACGGACTACTCATCACGGGGCTCTACGGCGGATATGGCGTGAGGTTTTCCCAGTCGCTGACGCCCATTGAGATGCAGACCTCTACGCGAATTGCCGCAATGCTGGAAGCGCGCGGTAAACCAATCATTGTGCACAGCCTCTATGGGAGCTTGTATTCGGACCTGCGACCGGCCCCTCTGACGTGTATCCGTGAAGCCGGTGTACCGGTTTACGACTCGCTGGAGTTGGCGGTCCGCTGCATGCAGGGCCTCGCAGAGTTTGGCGAGGCGCAGAGGCGACCACTTGCTGAAGCAGAGGACCATCCGGTGCGGTCGCCGTCATTCGAGACGGTCCTGTCGTCCTGTCGCAGCGAACACCGGACGGTTGTGCTCGAGCACGAGGCCCGGCAGGCGCTCGCGGACGCCGGCGTCCCAATGCCGGCTCCCGCGATTCTGGCCAGGTCACTGCATGAGGCGGTTGCGGCGTTCGAGCGCCTCGGTTCGGTGCCAGTCGCGATGAAAATCGTGTCGCGCGACATCATCCACAAGTCGGACGCCGGTGGGGTCAGGCTCAACGTTGGAAGCTCCGATGGGGTTAGGCACGCGTTCGAAAACATCGTGGCCAATGGCCGGAAACATGTGCAAGACCCGGACATTACCGGCGTCCTCGTGACGCCCATGGCGCCAAAAGGTGGCGTCGAAATCATCATCGGTGTCGTGCGTGACCCGACTTACGGCCCGGTCATGATGTTTGGCCTCGGCGGTATCCTGGTCGAGGTACTCAAAGATGTCGTGTTCCGCTCGCTCCCTCTCACGGAGGACGACGCGCACCGGATGCTCGCCGAGATTCGGGCCAGTGAGATTCTGAACGGGGTACGGGGAGCGGCCCCGACCGACAAGGATGCGCTGGTCAGGTTGATGATGGGCATCTCGACGCTTTGCTCGGCATTTCCGGAAATCGCCGAGCTGGACCTGAATCCCGTGCTTGCCTATTCCAGTGGGGTAGCCATTCTCGATGCTCGCATCCTGCTTGAGGATGTCAGTGCGGCCACCCCTCAGTGACATTAAACCGAGCAGCCAAGATGAACCATGCACCTGAATTGACTGATGCATTGCTACGCGTCGACGGACGTGTCGCAACACTGACCTTGAACCGCGATGATGTCCGTAATGAGCTCACCGGCACGAAACTCGTGGACGACATTGAACGCACCGTTCAGTGGATTAACACCGAGGAGTCTATCGGTGTCCTGATTGTGACCGGTGCCGGAAAGGCCTTCTCTTCCGGCGGAAACATCAAGCACATGTTCCATCGCGAGGGGAGTTTCGGTGGGGACGTCTATGAGGTCCAGAAACAGTATCGGCAAGGCATCCAGCGAATACCCCTGGCGATGCATCTTCTCGACGTCCCGTCCATAGCAGCCATCAATGGCGCCGCATTGGGCGCGGGCTTCGACCTCGCCTGCATGTGCGACCTGAGACTGGCTGCAGCTGACGCAATCATGGGCGAGACCTTTGTCAATGTGGGAATCATCCCCGGAGATGGCGGAGCCTGGTTTCTACAACGACTCGTGGGCTACCAGCGGGCAGCCGAGCTCACGTTTTCAGGCCGAACCTTTACCGGGGTTGAAGGCAAGGAGCTTGGTGTCGTTCTCGACGCCGTTGGCGCAGACCAGTTGCTGGAAACTGCTCAGCAGTTGGCCAGGAACCTCGCCGCAAAACCGCCGCAAGCCCTCCGGCTGACGAAGCGTCTGATGAAATCAGCCCAGCGCATGGAACTGCACGACTTCCTCGACCACTGTGCCGTCTTTCAGGGTATGTGCCACAACACTGACGATCATCTCGAGGCGCTGGCTGCGACCATTGAAAAGCGGGCACCTCAATTCAAAGGTCAGTAGCGACGCTCCCTCCTCGCTGAAATAGTTCGTGCAGTTTCCATAGGACTGGGCCTTCTAGCGAATCGGCCCGGGGGGACGCTTGCTGCACGTTTCGTGCGTTCGCGCATCGTTTTGAGATCGGGGCGGCGCCACTGTCCGCACCGGCCGACGAGCTGGCAGTCGCGATCTTTGCGTCAATGGCAGTTCAACCCCTCCGAAAGCTGTCATTCGAATGATGAGCAGCCGGGGGTCCGCAGTGGGTCGAGTCTGAGTCGATAACGATCGCGCACAGCGGCTCACAGTGCAGAGGAAAACATGAGCGGACCTACGAGTAGGCGATGGACCTGCTCATGGCCGCGGACTTCGATGTGAAGCTGGTCAGGAAGATGGGAAAGCAATTGGTCGAGCTGGCCAAACGTATCGTGGCAGCTCGCTCCGCCCAGTCGGCGAGTTACGATCCACATACGTTTTCGCCCCGGCGCCCGCGTACGAGAGAAAGGGCAGCTTCATCATCGGTTGTGAGCAGGTTTGCTCCCACGAGCTTTTCCCTACACACGGCTTTAGCCAGGCTCTGACCTCGCTTCTGCATGAGCCATCGGATAGGCCACACCCGCGCGGTCTGATCCGCGGACGCGGTTACCACCCGCTGGCCGTCCGGGCTGAAGGCGGCGGAGAAAACCGGTCCCCGGTGCCCGGGGAGCTGCGCGATCACCTGGCCAGTCGCCGTGTCCCACACCCGCGCGGTGCTGTCCGCGGACGCGGTCACCACGCGCCGGCCGTCCGGGCTGAAGGCGGCGGAGAAAACCGGTCCAGGATGTCCGGTGAGCTTCGCGACTATCTCGCCGGTCGCCGCGTCCCACACCCGCGCGGTCCTGTCCGCGGACGCGGTCACCACCCGCTGGCCGTCCGGGCTGAAGGCGGCGGAGAAAACCGGTCCCTGATGCCCACCGAACTGGGCGATCTGTTTGCCCGTGGCCGCGTCCCACACCCGCGCGGTCCCGTCCCAGGACGCGGTCACCACCCGCTGGCCGTCCGGGCTGTAGGCGACGGAATCAACCGGGCCCTGATGCCCGCTGAGGAGCAAGATCTGTTTGCCGGTGGCCGCGTCCCACACCCGCGCGGTCCCATCCCAGGACGCGGTCACCACCCGCTGGCTGTCCGGGCTGAAGGCGGCGGAAAAAACTGCCCCCTGATGCCCGCTGAGCTGCGCAATCCGTTTGCCCGTGGCCGCGTCCCACACCCGCGCGGTGCTATCCGCGGACGCGGTCACCACCCGCTGGCCGTCCGGGCTGAAGGCGGCGGAAATAACTGACCCTTGATGCCCTCTGAGCAGCAAGATGCCCATCGCCGCGTCCCATGTGCGCGCGGTCCTATCACGGGACGCAGTCACCACCCGCTGACCGTCCTGGCTGAAGGCGACGGAATTCACCGGCCCCTCGTGTCCGGTGAGCTGTGCGATCACCTGGCCGGTCGCCGTATCCCACACCCGCGCGGTCTTGTCATCGGACACGGTCACCACGCGCTGGCCGTCCGGGCTGAAGGCGGCGGAGCTCACCGGTCCGCGATGCCCAGTGAGCTGCACGATCAAGTGGCCGGTCGCCGCGTGCCACACCCGCGCGGTGTTGTCATCGGACGCTGTCGCCACGCGCTGGCCGTCCGGGCTGAAGGCGGCGGAGAAAACCGGTCCCCGATGCCCTATGAGCTGCGCGATTACCTGGCCGTTCGCCGCATCCCACACCCGCGCCGTCTTGTCATCGGACGCGGTCACCACGCGCCGGCCGTCCGGGCTGAAGGCGGCGGAGCTTACCGGTTCCCGATGTCCGGTGAGCTGAGCGATCACGTGGCCGGTTGCCGCATTCCACACCCGCGCGGTCCTGTCCGCGGACGCGGTCACCACGCACCGGCCGTCCGGGCTGAAGGCGGCGGAGAAAACCGGTTTCTGATGCCCGGTGAGCTGCGCAATCTGTTTGCCCGTAGCCGCGTCCCACACCCGCGCGGTCCTGTCCGCGGACGCAGTCACCAGGCGCCGGCCGTGCGGGCTGAAGGCGGCGGAATAAACCAGATCCTGATGCCCGCTGAGCTGCGCAATCTGTTTGCCCGTAGCCGCGTCCCATACCCGCGCGGTCCCGTCCGCGGACGCAGTCACCACCCGCTGGCCGTCCGGGCTGAAGGCGGCAGAATAGACCAGATCCTGATGGCCACTGAGCTGCACAATCTGTTCACCCGTGGCCGGGTCCCACACCCGCGCGGTCCCATCCCAGGACGCGGTCACCACCCGCTTACCGTCCGGGCTGAAGACGGCGGAATCAACCGCATTCTGATGCCCGCTGAGCAACGCAATTTGCATTGATGCTTGCGCGCCACGCATAAGCTCAAGCTCTGCTTCTACCGATCCCGGCGAGAGCCAACCCTTGTCCATCGCCAGCATTGCGAAGCGCATTGCGCGGTCATAAATTCCCGCGTCGTTCGCCGTCGTCGCGGCCGACGCCAACGCAAGGGAAGTCTGGCGTGCGACCGCCCGAGTCTGGTGAATGATCCACCCCGCAGTCACAATTAGAATGAATACGATTGCGCCAATGAGTACCTGGATGCGTCGCTGCGTGCCCTGTCCGTGCCTGCTCTTCCTTGACATGAACTTGATCCTCAACGATTTGTTGCAACTGCGATGCGTATTCCACGCCAAACCGAACACCAATTCCACGGCGAACCGAGCACGGATTCCACAGCAAGCCGAGCGTCGATTCCACGGCAAATCGAGCAGGGATTCCGCGACTGCCCGAGCGCGATTTCCACGCGTAACCGAGCGGTAAGCTGGAGGGACGGCAACGCGGGATAACCATGGCACGCTTGACGATTTTGTCGAGCGAGCGAATGTCGAATAAAAGGTTATCCATGCGTCAAATCAAGGAAGTGCTACGCCTGCGCTTTGTGTGCCAGCGTAGCCAGCGTGAGATCGCGACGACGATAGGCGCATCGAGCGCGACGGTCTGGGACTATCTGGATCGCGTACGGCGCGCACAACTGGACTTCGAGAAGGCGATGACGATGGAGGAGACAGCGTTGGATGCGCTGCTATTCCCGCCGCCGCCGTCGTCAAGCCGGACACGGCCGATGCCCAATTGGCCGATGGTACATCGTGAGCTCGGCAGGAAAGGCGTGACGCTTGACCTGCTATGGAACGAGTACAAAGCGCAGGAGCCCGAAGGCTACGGCTACAGCTGGTTCTGCAAGTATTACGAGCGATGGGCGGCAGCGTTGCCGGTCACGCTTCGCCAGACGCACACGCCCGGGGAGAAGCTGTTCATCGACTATTCGGGTAACAGGTTGGGCATCGTCGATCCGCACACCGGCGAGATCCGTGAAGCAGAGGTATTCGTCGCGACGCTCGGCGCATCAAACTACACCTACGCCGAAGTCACCTGGACCCAGCAGCTTGAGGACTGGATTGGCTCGCATGTGCGCGCCTTGAACTTCATTGGCGGTTGTCCCGAGATCCTGGTCCCCGACAACCTGAGGTCCGGCGTGCACAAAGCCGACTTCTACGATCCGGTTCTGAACCGGACCTATGGAGAGATGGCCGCGCATTATTCCGTGGCGATCATCCCAGCCCGCAAACGTCGGCCCCGTGATAAAGCGAAGGTCGAGCAGTCGGTGCTCCTGGCGCAGCGCTGGATTCTGGCACGGCTGCGCAACCAGCGGCTGTTCAGCCTCGACGAAGCCAACCGCGCGATCGCGGCACTCCTCGTTGAACTGAACAACAGGCCGTTCAAGAAACTGCCCGGTTGCCGCCGCAGCGCCTTCGAGGAACTTGATCGTCCGGCACTTCGTCCGCTGCCAGACAGACCCTACCAGTATGCGCAGTGGAAGGTTGCTCGCGTCGGCATTGATTACCATGTCGAGCTCGACGAACACTTTTACTCCGTCTCATACAGCCACGCCCGCGAGCAGGTGGAGGTGCGCCACACGAAGACGACCGTCGAGATCTTCCTGCGCGGTCAGCGCATTGCCGCGCACGCGAAGAGCGAGCGCCGCGGCCATCACACCACGATCGCCGCCCACATGCCGGCGAATCATCGGGCAGCGACCACCGAGTGGAATCCGCAGCGGCTGATCAACTGGGCCATGGAGATCGGCCCGCACACCGCCGCAGTCATCGAACACCTGCTTGGCGGTCGCCAGCATCCACAGCAGGCTTACCGCGCCTGTCTGGGCGTGCTGCGCATGGGCAAGGACTATGGCCATGCGCGACTGGAAGCCGCCTGCCAGCGTGCCATTGATCTTAAAGCGCCGAGCTATCGGTTCATCGCCTCGACGCTGAAGAACGGTCTGGAGAACAGGGCCGACACGGCCGCCGCCCAGACCGAATTGCCGCTCGCGCATGCCAACGTGCGTGGACCGTCTTACTACCACTGAAAGGAGATCATGACATGCTGCATCATCCAACTGTCGAGCGGCTGCACGAGTTGCGCCTGTTCGGCATGGCCGCCGCGCTGGCCGACCAGCAATCCCAGAGCAGCATCGACCAGCTCGGCTTCGAGGAGCGCCTGGGGCTGCTCGTCGAACGGGAAGCAAGCGAACGTCAGTCGCGCCTGCTCACGGCGCGGCTACGCCGCGCGAAGCTGCGTTTCCCGGACGCGGTGCCCGAAGACATCAACTACCGCGAGCCCCGTGGACTGGATCGTGCGCTGCTCGCCCGGGTGCTCACTGGCGAATGGGTACGGGCGCACCAGAACATCATTCTGGTCGCACCAACCGGGCTCGGTAAAAGCTGGCTTGCATGCGCGCTGGTCAACCAGGCGTGTCGCCAGGGCTTCTCGGCCTGCTATCTGCGCATGCCGAAGTTCAACGAGGAGATGGCCATCGCGCACGGCAGTGGGGGCTACGCAAAGCTGCTGGCACAGTTGGCCAAGACCGACATCCTCGTCATGGATGACCTGGCCATGGCACCGCTGTCAGATGCGGCGCGGCGCGATCTGCTGGAGGTGCTCGACGACCGGCACGGCCGGCGCTCGGTGATCGTCACCAGCCAGATTCCAGTCGACAGCTGGCATGCTGCCATCGGAGATCCGACGCTCGCTGATGCAATTCTCGACCGGCTGGTTCACAACGCGCATCGCTTCACGCTCTCAGGCGAATCGATGCGCAAGCGCCGAAATAGTTTGACCGCCGAAGGCGGGAAGGAGTAAAAAAACTCACCCCGCGTCGCCATGTCCGCAGCGCTCGCTTTGTTGTGGAATGCCTGCTCGGTTTCGCGTGGAATGCTTGCTCGCTTTGCCGCAGAATGGCCGCTCGATTTGCGTGGAATATGCAAACTGCGACTCGCGCTCCGCGCGTGCGACCTCCTCGCGCCCGCGGCAAGCCCGTAGATAGGAAAGGTCGTCCGCGCCCAGCCGAAAGCGATTCGCACATGTCAATTCGCAAAGAAACCGCTCGCCCCACACCGTCGCCCAGACGTCTGGCGGCCTCCTGGTCGCATCGTCTCACGCCACACCATGCACTCGATTCTAAGAAACAGCACATCAGTGCGCACCAGTGTCCGCTGACAAGGAGCAACCTGCCGTTGATGTAGCGTCGGGACCAATGACCGGAGTGGGTCGTATGCGGAATTTGGTTCTGTGACGGGTTTGACCACAAGCGAGCGCCCAAGAGTTCGGTCAAAGACCAGTTTGCCCCTAATGCGCCTACCGCATGCGCCTCAATCGAAAGGCAATTCAAGTCTGGTCGACATCTGGCCGCGTGGCTTTTATGAGCGGACGAATTCGCAAGCAAATGTAAACGTGATGAACCGCCGAAATGACCGAAGGTCCAATGGGGCTCAATCGATCAATCATCGGACAAAGAAGGGAGATTCCGAACATGGCGAAACGCGTATCCTGGATCGCAATGCTGGCCGCGGCCGCGCTTGTTGCGCCCGCCGCTTCGTACGCGCAACTCAATCTCCAGCAATTCGGTTTCGGCGGCAACAAGGCGGAGCCGGCCGCGAGCGGAACAAATGGCGCGGCGCAGCCCTCGGCGCTGACGTCGCTCGTGCAGAACTACCTCGGTGCGAACCAGCAGGTGCTGAGCGGGCAGTCGAGCCTCGCTTCGTCGATGGGGATGACGGGCGTCGCGAGCCAGGCGCAGTCGGCGGTGGGAATGCTGGCGGGTGCGGCTGGTTCGGGCGGTGCGGGCGGGCTGCCGAGCGCGAGCGTCCTGTCGCAACTCGGCGGGACGCAGCAGAGCGTGTCGCAGTCGCTGATGCAGGCGTTCACTCACGGCTCGTCGACGCCCGCGTCGACCGGAGCCAGCAAGCAGGCGTTCACCGACGGCCTCGCGTCGCTCGGCAAGGGCGTGAGCCAGTACGCGGGGCTGCAATCCGATCTCGGCGCGGTAAGCAATACGATGAGCATGTCGTCGCTCCTGCAGGCGGGCTCGAATCCGGCGACGGCACAGGCGGCGACGTATATCGCGCAATCGGCGCCTGGCCAGTTGCAGTCGCTGGTCTCGACGCTGTCGCAGGCCGTGCAGTACGCCAAGACCAACGGGATTGCGGTGCCGGCGGTCGCTACTTCGGCGTTGAGCGGCGTGAGGTAGGCGGCGCATTCTTGAGAGAGCACGGTCTTGAGGGGCAGATGTAAAAAAGCGGCGAAGCCTTGAGGGCTTCACCGCTTTTTTACTCCTGCATCGTCTCACCGTGAAGACGTGGTCAATCCCGCAAAAGTCGTGATGTACGGGAAGTGCTGTCGGATTCATTATCTGCAAGCAAACGACCGCCAAGTGCACGATGTTGAACCCGCGGCTTTTCGACAAGCGTGGCAGTCTGTCGGCTGGCCGTCTATGACGACAGTTGGACCTCGGCAGCGGCCACTGAGATATCGCAAGATGCGGCGACCGGATATTGGGTCGACTACTGCCGGTCGCCGACAGACCGCCGTCGGCCAAAGGACGAAACCGCTCGCGCGGTAAGGGGCTCCGGCCAACGTTAGTGGTCCCGGAGAGGAAACCGACTCTGTTTTCATGTTGAAGGGCGAGGCAATCCGCCTCGTCGTTCAACGGGAGCAGAGCCATGACTCACACCAGCCAGGATATCAGTCCGCTGCGCCAGCGCATGATCGACGACATGCGCATGCGCAAGCTCGCACCGAAGACGCAAGCCGGTTATGTCCGCGTGGTCCTTCAGTTCGCCGCGTTCCTCGGGCGCCCGCCCGGCACCGCCACCGTCGAGGACCTGCGGCGCTACCAGCTGCATCTGGTCGACCACGGCATCTCGCCCGTGTCGCTGAATGCCGCCATCACCGGACTGAAGTTCTTCTTCGAGATCACGCTCCACCACCCCGAGCTGATGGCGAGGATGCAGCCGGTGCGCGTGCCCCGCACGCTACCGGTCGTGCTCAGCCCCGACGAAGTGGGCCGCCTGATCGCCGCCGCCGGCAACCTGAAGCACCAGACCGCGCTGTCGGTCGCCTACGGCACCGGCCTGCGCGCCAGTGAAGTGGTGGCGCTGAAGGTCGGCGACGTTGACAGCCAGCGCATGACGCTGCGTATCGAGCAGGGCAAGGGCCGCCGGGACCGCTACGCGATGCTCTCGCCGGTCCTGCTCGAACGCCTGCGTGTCTGGTGGCGCGTGGCCCACGCGCAGGGTCGCATGCTCAAGGGCGGATGGCTGTTCCCGGGGATGGATCCCGTCGACCCGCTGACCCCGAGGCAACTGAACCGCGCCATCCATGCCGCCGCCGAGGCCGCGAACATCGACAAGCGCGTTTCCATGCACACGCTGCGTCACAGCTTTGCGACTCACCTGCTCGAACAGAAGGTCGATATCCGCCTGATCCAGGTCCTGCTCGGGCACCGGCAGCTCGAGACCACCGCACTCTATGCCCAGGTGGCCACCGACCTGCTACGCCAGGTCATCAGCCCGCTGGACCGCCTGCCTTCCGACTAGACCTGCACCGCGCGGAGCGCCCCGTGCTGGAGGTCGCGGACATCTTCCGCGTCCACGGGCCAGCGTGGCGACAGACTGTACAGCTAAGCCGGGGACAGCTGAAGGTCATGTCGGCCATCGAACAGTGCCGCAGCGCGGCGCTGGGTGGACATGTGTTGCGCTGTTCCGGCTGCGCAAAGGTGGAGATCGCCTATAACTCGTGTCGTAATAGACATTGCACAAAGTGCCAGGCGAGCGCCGCACACCGGTGGCTCGAGGCACGTCAGGCCGACCTGCTGCCCGTGGAGTATTACCACGTCGTCTTCACGCTGCCCGCCGCGATCAGTGCGATCGCCTGGTACAACAAGGCGGTGCTCTACGGGCTGCTGTTCGATGTCGCCGCCGACACGCTGCGCACCATTGCCGCCGATCCCCGACATCTCGGCGCCCAGATCGGCGCAACCCTGGTGCTGCACACCTGGGGCTCGGCGCTCACGCATCATCCGCATGTACATGGCATCGTTACCGGCGGCGGCCTGACATCCGATGGCGAGCGGTGGGTCGCCTGCCGGCCCGGCTTCTTCCTGCCGGTGCGTGTGCTCTCGCGGCTGTTCCGGCGCCGCTTCCTGGAAGAACTCGCGGCGCTGCATCGCCGCGGCCAGTTGCGCTTCTTCGGCGAGTACGCCGCGCTCGCCGATCCCGCTGTCTTCGCCCGGTGGCTGGCGCCGCTACGCGTGTGCGAGTGGGTGGTCTATGCGAAGCGCCCGTTCGCGGGACCCGAGGCGGTGCTCGCCTACCTGTCACGCTACACGCATCGCGTGGCCATCTCCAACCAGCGGCTGGTTGCGCTCGATGAACGCGGGGTCACCTTCCGCTGGAAGGACTATCGCGCGAAGGGGCGCACCCGCTACAAGACCATGACCCTGGGCGCGGATGAGTTCATGCGTCGCTTCCTGCTACATGTGCTGCCCAGCGGCTTCCACCGCATCCGCCACTATGGCCTGCTCGCCAATCCCGTGCGGCGGCACAATCTCGCGAAGATACGCGGGCTGCTGCATGTCACGGCCACCGGCGCGCAGGCCGCCGCTGCCAATGCACCACCTGGCAATCTCCCGCCGCGCTTCATCTGCCGGCACTGCGGCGCGCCGATGGTCATCATCGACATCCTGCAGCGCAGCGCACCGATCCGCGCACCACCCGCACAGCGAGCCGCAGCATGAGTGTGAGTGTTTCGAGACGTCCAGACCGACCGTCGGCTCTCCGGCAACGGGACCCGATAGCGGACGGTTGCGCCCCTCGCCCGGATCGCGCGGTTTCGCGCTCCGCGCACCGCCAGAAACACCAGCCGGCCCCCTTCGCCAACGTGCATCATCTCGACATCAACCCGGTTCACCTGACCTCGCCGTCATCCCGACGTCACGTGCGACCGCTCCAATCCCCATAGCGATACAGGTTCCGGCCGCACCGGGACACTCCGCGGTTTCCTCCATCGGGGTTTGTACGACGCCTGCCCGCATGCTCCTGTGGCGCGCGCCCATGTGCACGGTCAAGGGCAGGCATCCTACAAACCTAAACAGGAGCGGACGTCGAGGTACCAGCTTAGGATCGCTCCGAAGCGGACTTTCGCGAACTGTTTCGCGTAGCTTGCACGCACCGAAGAGGTCCAGGAACCTCGAGTGCGGGGAACGTGAACCCCGCGGAGTTCGGTTAGCCCCGATTTGATTCACGCGTCGCGCTGATCAGGTTCGGCGTGACGTGGACGCGCTTCAAACGTGCGCGACACAAGCAAGTCACCCAGCAACGACGACGGCAATGTCGGCAGCGTGTTCACGCCGAACACCACCACGCGGCGCGGGCGCGCGAGGCCGCGCGCGTAGATTCACGCTTTCGGTTTAATGTTCTGGTTGACTCGCAACAGGTTGTTGGGATCGTACTTCGCCTTGATCGAGGCAAGGCGCGTGTAGTTCTCGCCGTAGCTTAGTTCGACGCGGTTCTCGGCCTCGTCGGCGTCCATGAAGTTGACGTAGGCGCCTTCCAGATTGAACGGGTGGATAGCCCCCCAGTAGGCACGGCCCCAGGTCTTAAGCGCCTCGGCGTCCTTGGGATCCGGGCTGACCGCGGCAATTACCATCGAAAAAGACGCGTCCCGCGCGCTCCACGGCGTGGCATCCCTGGCGACCCGCCGAACGGCGCCGTCTATGGGGTAAAGGTGCATCAGGCAGAAGGGGGTCGGTGCCTTGAGCGCGTTGGCGATGTGCACGTCGATCGCCTCGTCAGGCAGCGCCTTGACAAAGTCGCCCTTCCAGTACCACTGCAAGCCTTTAGGGAAGAACGGGTCGAACAGACTGTTGATGGCGGTCCACGGCATCTCGCCCATCCAGTTGAACAGCGGGGCGGGCAGTTTCTCGAGCAGCGAGGCCATGAGCTTCTGACCCTCTGAGATCGGCCCGTTGAAAGCACCGATCAGAGCACAGGCGCGTTTGTTCCAGTGCTCCTTAGGGAAGGGATCGGTTGGAGGCACGGTTTTGAGGCCGACAAACAGGCCAAGGTCTTCGGGGGCGTGTGGGATGAAGTCGCGGTACATCGCCATAACTTGCCTGGCGTCCTTGGCGTCCCAGAAGATCGGACCGGCGAACACCATCTTGGCCCGGTGGGCCTGAAATAGAAAACTTGTGACCACGCCGAAGTTACCGCCGCCACCGCGCACCGCCCAGAAGAGGTCAACGTGCTTGTCCTTGTTAGCGGTGACGAAAGAGCCGTCGGCCAGCACTACATCCACCTCTAGCAAATTGTCGACCGTGAGGCCGTGCTTGCGCGTGAGGTAGCCGGTTCCTCCGCCCAAGGTCAGACCTGCGACCCCCGTGCTGCCGACGATGCCGAGTGGTACGGCGAGGCCAAAGGCGTGGGTCGCGTGATCTAGATCCGCTGCAGTGCAGCCTGGATCGACACGCACGGTGCGGCTCGCTGGGTCGACGCGCACGCTGCGCATCTGCGACAGGTCGATGACCAGCCCACCGTCGCAACTGCCCAAACCGGGGCCGCTGTGTCCGCCTCCGCGGATTGCGAGAAGCAGTTTGTTATCGCGCGCGTAGTTGACCGCCGCCATGACATCGGCGGCGTCGGTGCAGCGAGCGATCACCTTGGGCCGCTTATCGATCATGCCGTTGTACAGCGCTCGCGCCTCGTCGTAGTCCTTGTCTGACGGACCGATCAGCCTCCCGCGAAATTCCTGAATCGCAAACTCGCCCATGACGCTGCCTCCTTGAAGAGTTAATCCATCGCGCGCCCGCGCGACGACGCGCTGCCGTACCAAGAAGCCTCGCGCCGAACTGTCGACAAGAACGACCTCGGGCGCGTGGGATCAATCGGCATCTACGCACCTATCCGGTAGCCGATCGCGAGCTTAGCCTCGCACCTCACTTGATGAAAAGCATAGTGCTCCGACGCAATTGCCGGAAGGAACTTCCGATTGACGACACCGACAGCAAGACGAGCGAGCAACCAGTCGAATGAAACCCGACCATCGGCAGCCGCTCTTGAGTCCAGGAGAAAAAAGGGGCGCGTCCAACCGGAGAACTTGACCGGCCAGACGGCTTTGAAGCGTCCGACGCAGCTCAAATGGTCATTTGAATGGCCGCTACCGGGAATTCCGAAGATCTCTTTCGGGTCGGCTCCTGTTAGTCGCCATCGAACCGGGTCCGGCCAGGTGCGGTCATCCGCCCGTGCATTCGCAAGGACACTCGAACGTCAGCTGAACCTTGGAAGCAATCCAGGCCCGTGCCGGGTCCGGCGTTGGCGGAGAAACAGGGATGGGGTATACAGGTGAACGGCAGCGCCGCAATGACCGACACGGCAATGGTGCATGCCTGCGGCGTGCCTGCCGCAGGATAAGCCCGCTTGGAAGCATGGTCCGGGATTCGTCGGCGACAGTGGTGAGCAGCGCGAGCTGCATCCCGTTCAGGAGATCGAGTCAATTACGACGCATCCCATGGCGCTGCCGTTCGCTAACCATTCGCTAACCATTCGCTAACCATTCGCTAACCAGTGTGGAGCAGGCCATGGCAATGCGCAAGCGCGAAGAGAGTCCCGAGGTGTTCCCGAATGCGGCGGGGATTGATATTGGAGGTTCGAGCCACTGGGTGGCAGTGCCCAGGTCGGCGGCCGGGGAACCCGTGCATGAATTCGGCACGATGACCGATGACCTTCACGCGATGGCGGACTGGCTGCTCGCATGCGGCGTTGACACGGTGGCACTCGAATCGACGGGCGTGTACTGGATCCCGGTGTATGAAGTGCTGGAACAGCGCGGGCTGACGGTGTGGCTGGTCGATGCGCGGCAGATGAAATACGTTCCCGGCCGCAAGAGCGACGTGCTCGACTGCCAGTGGCTGCAGAAGCTGATGAGCCTGGGGCTGCTGCGGGCGGCCTGGCGCCCGGGTGATGCGGTCTGCGTGGTGCGTGCGGTGGTGCGCCAGCGCGAGGTACTGCTCACTGAACAGGGCAGCTGGGTGCTGCGCATCCAGAAGGCGCTGGTGCAGATGAACCTGCAGCTCACCGACGTGATGGGCATGACCGGGCAGGCGATCGTGCGGGCGATCGTCGCCGGCGAGCGCGACCCGAAGGTGCTCGCGCAGCATCGCCACGGCCGCGCCAAGGCCAGCGCGGCCGAGATCGAGCGGGCGCTGACCGGTAACTGGCGCGACGAGCACCTGTTCGTGCTCGCGCAGGCGCTGGCGATATTTGACAGCCTCGCCCAGCGCATTCTCGAATGCGACGCGAAGATCGAGGCGCTGCTCGTCCCGCTGGGCCATCACGAGGCGGAGCTGGCCGGGCCCGGCAAGTGGCTCGGCAAAAACGCCCCGCAGTTTGATGCACGTGCGGCCCTAGCCCGCTGGGCCGGCGTGGACCTCACCCGCATCAACGGCCTGTCGGTCACCACCGTGATGACGATCCTCTCCGAGATCGGCCCGGACCTAAGCCGCTTTGCGAACGTCAAGCACTTTTGTTCATGGCTCGGGCTGTGTCCCGGCACGAAGATCAGCGGCGGCAAGGTATTGAGTGCGCGCACCCGCCGTTCCACCAACCGGGTGCGCCAGGCGCTCAAGCTCGCGGCGATGAGCCTGTCGCGCAATGATTCGGCACTCGGTGCGTTCTACCGCCGCCTGTGCTCGCGCATGGACAAGCCGCGCGCCAATACGGCGGTGGCCCACAAGCTCGCGCGTATGGTGTACTTCATGCTCACGCGTGGCGAGGCCTTCGTCGACCAGGGCCAGCGGCGCTACGAGGAACAGCAGCGCGAACGCAGCATCGCAGCGCTCAGACGCCGCGCCACGTCCCTCGGCTTCGAGATCAGCCTAGCCGTGCAATCTGCCTGAAACCCTACGGCATACTGATTGTTTCTCAGGAGCCGCCGTTAAGGCCGCGCCGGGGCGACGGCGTAAAGTGTGGTGGCTTGTCCGGGTCTTCACGTCTTTGGTTTATTGAAGTTTGTCGGTGTCGTACACGCAACCTAAACTTATTGGGTTGTTCTGTCCTTGGTTCGGATCCGAACGTTTCCTCGTCCCGAGGAGGTCACTATGCAGCCCAACGCCCATACAAGGCGCGATAGCAGGCTTCGTCGAACGTTCGTATTCGCCTTCCTGGCTACGCTGACCATGGCGTCAGCCGGCGCCCTTGCAGGGCCCGAGGTCACCGGCGGGTCGGCCGATATGCATCTGTCGACGCTGGTGTCGCCGAACCCGACCGTCACGCAAAGCCAGTTGGACACTGCAGCGTCCGATGCGGCGGATTGGCTGCTTCCTAACGGCTCGTACGCCCAGACGCGATACTATCCGGGTGCGCAAATCAAAACCACCAATGTGGGGAAGCTGAAGTTGGCGTTCATCTTCCAGACAGCGGTCAAAGGACCACTGGAAACCTCACCGTTGGTGGTGAACGGCGTGATGTTCCTGACCACATCGTTCGATCATGTGTACGCGATCGATGCAGCGACCGGCCGGGAGTTGTGGCACTACCAGCACAAGTTGGGGCGGGTTACTACCTTCTGCTGCGGGCCAACCAACCACGGCGTGGCGATATACGGCGACAGGCTCTTCATGGGCACACTCGACGCAAAGCTGGTTGCGCTCGACGCCGGGACTGGCAAGCTCCTGTGGGAAACCGAGGTCGGCGATCCCGAGCTAGGCTACAGCGAGAAGATGGCACCGATTGTGGTCGATGGCAAGGTACTGATTGGCACCAACGGGGGTGAGTACGGCGTTCGCGGCTTCGTGAAAGCGTTCGACGCCAACACAGGTCAACTGCTTTGGACCTTCTACACGATTCCCGAATCCGGACAGGAAGGCGTGTGGGCGACCAGGGATGCGACCGGCCGGGACCTTAAACGCAATATCGATGCCGAGAAGAAGCAACTTGCTGAGAAGGGTAGCGACTTCTACAAGACGCTCGGCGGCGCCGTGTGGATGACACCAGCGATCGACCGGAAAACGCGCACAGTGTACTTCGTGGTTGGGAACCCCTCGCCTGACTTTTATGGCGCAATACGTCCCGGCGACAATCTGTTTACCGACTCGATGGTGGCGGTCGACCTCGACACCGGCAAGTACAAGTGGCACTACCAGTACATCCCGCATGACGTGTGGGACCTCGACGCGGCGAGCCCGCCGATCCTGGTGGATGTGCGCGACCGCGACGGACGCATGGTATCTGGGGTAATCCATGCCGGAAAGACCGGGCATGTCTATGTGCATGATCGCACATCGGGCCAGTTAATCCGCTTCTCGCCGGCGATGATCCCGCAAGAGAACATGTGGACGCCGCCAACGCCGCAGGGCGCGCACATGCTGCCGGGTGCGAACGGCGGAGTCAATTGGTCGCCGACGGCGTACAGCCCCGAGACGCGTCTCGTGTATGCGGCCAACCTGCATCGTCCGTTGACGTACCAGGTCGAGGACACGCCGTATCCGGGCGGCGGCAAGATGTGGCTTGGCGGTTCATTCAAGACCATTCCGAACGAGCAGCAGTGGGGCAAGCTCGCAGCGGTGAACGTCGACACCGGGAAGATCGTCTGGTCGTTTAAAACCGATCAGCCGCTGATCGGCGGCGTATTGGTGACGGCGGGCAATCTCGTCTTCAATGGAGAAGGCACCGGCCTGTTTCGCGCATTTGATGCGCGCACCGGCAAGAAGTTGTGGGAGTTCCAGTGCGGCGCCGGCGTCAACGCCCCAGCGGTGTCGTACTCGGTGCACGGCAAGCAATATGTGGCGGTTGCGGCGGGCGGCAACCAGCTACTCGACTACAAGCGCGGCGACGCGATTGTTGTGTTCGCGCTGCCGTAATGCGCACGCACTGCCTGCGCTAGCGGCTCTCCAACTGCCAAGCGGCGTCGCATACGGTCTAGCGTGTCGGTCTTCCATGCTGCTGGCTCGAAGATCCCGTTGCGCCACCGGAGTGTGGCCCGCACGCTTGGATGGAGTTACGAAGGTCGGTAATACTCCGCGAAGCAGCCGTTGACGCGGCGCCGCGTCGAACGGCGGGAGTGGGTCGACCCCGGTCATCCAGCAGAGGCGAAACGCGCCCGTTCGAGTACCACGGCGGCCATATCTACAGGTGTCGGCACATTGTTCGAACTCGGGCCTGCGGCATGGCGAGTGGTGGTCCCGGTGCACTTCTTGACGTAGGCGCGCCCTGGCCTTGCAAATGTCTTGTCCGGGCAGGGGCCTTCCCATTTCAGGTCGATACCGTGACCGCGCAGGAGTACGATGATCTGTCCTTCGCGAAGGTGCATCACCTGCGTGAGTGAGCGCGCCCGAAAGTACGCGTCCAATTCAACGAACTTGTAGTGCCAGATGCCGGCCTGCTGCCGGACTTCTGATGCCGACGCCGCATCCGGAAGATGCGCGAGCGTCCACAGATATCGCCGGGCATAGAAATGCCACTGGGTCTCAGCGAACCCGTCGAGGACTTCGTTGCATTGCGGGTAAGCGGCGCGCGAGGACACCACATGGGCGAGCTTTGCGGCTCGCCCGATGCTGTACTTTGAGATTCTCGCCGGCCGATCGGTGCTAGCATAAAGTCTTAGCGCGGCCTGTCGAAGCTGGTCGGCCCGCTCGCCATCAAGCCGATGTGGCGAAATCACTCGCGCGGTGACTGGTTGCCCGCTGCGCGACTTCTGTGCAAAGTCGCGAATTTGGGCGAAAGCCTTTTGGTCCCATTTCAGCAGGCGAGTAAGCGTGCCCCGATACCTGCTCCACAGGTCTTCCAAGGTATAGCGCGGATTTTCCTCCAGCACCCGACGCAGTTCGCCCACCGCGCGACTCACCTTGTCATTCGGCTTCCGAGCGTCGCCTGCAAGGTCCAGGGTGGCCTGCGTTGGCATCGGTGGCATGAGGGCTTCCGCGGCGGCCGTGTCGAGCGCCTGAACAAACCGGCCTGCGTCGACGAACAGGAAATGCGTGGTGAGCAGATGGCGGTTGAGGGGGACATCCGGCGTGCCGCTTCTGCTGCCCATGCGAAACCATTGATCGCGTTTGCCCGCGGCGTAGGCGGGGTCCATCTGCCCGAGCAGGTCTGAACCGTAGTAGTCTCCCAGTAACGCTGCGGCCGCGTGACGGTCGATTCCCCGTTGTCCACGGGAAAGACCCAGTTCCACGAGTTTCGTTCGGCACGTCGAGGCGATTACCGACGTGGAATACGAGCCCGGGGCCGCGAGCAATAGATCCCTAGCGAAGACGGCATAGCCCCGCGCGGCGTCTCCCCCTACGGTCGCCTCGTCTATGGGATCTACGTCACTGCCAAGGCGATATCCACACGCGCATGGCTTCCAGGGAACCTCAAGGAGTTCCCGCGGTTGCTCGAACGGGCAGGAACACTCCGGGCACCGCTCGATCAATGACGTCCCGTGTCTCCAGCAGCAGATCACGCCCGGTGCCTGATGTGCACGGTGAATATAAGGCGATCCGTGGGTGTTGAAATCTTCCCGCAGGCAGAGTTCGCATATCTTTGTCAGGCCTGCGAGGCCAAGTGTGCGCCGCCGTATCGTGGCCGGTGTGGCTGCGGCGCCGAGCCAGTCCGTCGGCGGCGTCCAACTGTTGAAAAGCGTGGCGAGCGGAAACATCGTATTGTCGTTGAGCAGCCGTTCGAGGTTATCGCTACTGTCGCCCGGCAGGCGCAATGCCAGACACGGGATGTCGGGCGGTACGATGTCGGTGAGCGCTGTGCGCGGCTTGCCGAACAGCTGCATGAAGCTGTCCCGGGTTTTGCGGTTGCGCGTGAGAATGTGATAGCGGCTCACGCGAGAGACAAGTGCTTCATCGGGCAGTGACACGGGGAAGAGGAGCAGGTTCGAACCGGAGGTCATGTGCGGGAAACGGCTGTGATTGACGGGTGAACACGATTCACGGGCACCTCGATCCGCGTTTCGTTGAAGCGTACAGCGTGGCTAATCGTCGGCGGCATCCTTACCCATCGCGAAAATGTTGACAGGGGTCAGGCCGCATTCGCGCAGTTGCTCGTGCAGGTTCCGTGTGGCTTCCAGATTCCGCAGATCGCGGGGATCGTCCGATGGTTGCGACTGACCTTTTCCGGGACCCGTATTCTTCGCGCCGCGCTTTGACGACTTACGCGGTTTTCGCGTCGTTACAAAATCCAGAACCACACGGTCAAGGTTTTCAACTGCCTCTGCCCAAGCCTTGTCGGTGGCAAGATCATCGAACTCGTGCATGCCATCGGCGCTGCCTGACCGAAGTACGCGCAGTGCGGCCTGAAGGGGTGCAAGCTCGCCCAGCGACACACTGTCTAGCGTATCGGTTGTCAGCGGTTCACCGGCTGCGAGGCAGCGAAACTGGGAGAGGATGAAAAGTGCGATAACGATCGCCGTAATCCCCTGCGTGTGATAGTAGAGCGCTGCCCTGAAGGCGGAATCATCCGGAATGGCGTGATCGGTCCAGTTGTATTGTGTAACCGTTCTAACGAAATCGGCCCACGCGTCTTCGTCTTCGGCAAAGCGCTGGAATTCGTAGTAGCCCATCGCCGCTGCACGACGCGCATCCTGCAGCGTCTTGCGAAAGACCTTCGTGACACCAGGCGTTCCGATGCCGATGATCGGGATGCCGATCTGTTCGACCATGCTGCTCAGGAACGTCAGGAACCCTTCATCGCCCTGCGTCTTCGCGCGGCTGAGATTCTGGAGTTCGTCGATGATCAGCACGCCAAGAAAATGGTTTGCGGCAACCGCGGCCATCTCCTCAAGGAGCATGGCGAGCTTCGGCGAACGACCGCTTGCCGGAAAATTGTTGCGCGCGTAAGAGGTGCCGAGCGCCTTGTCGACAGCCGTGAAGAACCGCAGTGTCAGACCGGACAATGAACCGTTGTGCGGACAGTCGATCTTGATCCAGACGAGCTGGGGATGAATGAACTGCTGGTCGTTGTACCGCGTATGCTGGATAACCTGCGGATACGTTTGCAGCAGCCGGTTGATGAACGTTGATTTACCGGTTCCGCTCAGGCCGGAGAACAGGATGCCAGATGATCTGTGCGCCGCCGGCTCTGGAGCGCCATACGCGTCTTTTCCGCCGCTGTTGACGTAGTGAAGATGCTGCCAGGTTTCGGTTCGCACCGGGTTGCGCGTCGTATAACCCTCGCGCAGCACAACGGAAAAGATCGAACTGTACAGCCCATATTCGGGCAACAGATAGACGAGCTTTCTGATCGACGGCAACGAGTGGATACGCAACTCGGCGGGCGTCTTGCGATCGGCGTCCTGCGGTGCTGGAGGCAGCCACTCGATCATCGACGCAAAATCGGCCGTCGAACAGATCGGGGGCAGTGCCTCGATCAACGGATTCCCTTCGTAGGCAATCACGCCGGTGGGTCGGTAGATAGCCTGCATCAGCGGTGCGCGCGACATCAGGCTTTCCCCGGTTTGGGCATTGATCGCCGCATGGCAACAACCTTGTTGCGCCGTGAGCGCATCTCGCTGCGGTGCTTTGTGGCGGCCTCGCGCTCACGCTCTGCGAGACTCTGCAGGGTGGATGACTCCGTCGACAGCAGGACGTTCTGCATCGCCACTTCCCTCTGCCGGTTGGTTTTGGTGGAATTCAGATATTCCCTTTGGGTCGGAGGGCGCGGCGCCTTGCGTTTTGCTGACTTCGCGCCCGCCACAATGGCTTGCTGCTTCTGCTTCCTGACAGCCTTTTGTACATTCTCATGGTCGGCAGCGTCATGCGCTGCGAACTGAAGCGACGCATGGACCTCAAGCATGTCCTCGAACCGCAACCGAGCGTAGCGCGCCGACGACGATGTGTTAAGCTGCCAACGAGACCATTTGCCCGTGGTTGGGTCAATGGCATGGACGAAATCCGTGCAATTGTCGTCATGGTGGATAGTGACTGACCGGCGTGACCGCTTCGCCTGTGCGAGCAGCAATTCATGGCTACCTCCTTCAGGCAAGTAATACATGTCGTCGACTTTCAGGCCACTTTCGGTCATCGAACAGCGTCGGGATGGCAACAGGCACCGATAGAGCGCCTCCGGATCGGAATGGCGAGCACGTTCGCCGGACTCATGTTCGAGGCCCCAAAGATAGATGTCGCGTCGATAGGGCTTCACCCCGGCCTGGATCATTTCCTTGGTGAGGAAATCCGGGACCGCGATCGCATTGTTGTGATAGAGAACTTCGTCGACGAGCACCTGGGTGAATTCCCGAAGCGTCAGGGTGGCGTCCCAGCGCAGATCGAGATCATTGCGCGCATCGTGTTCGAGCGCTCGCGCTTTCCAGGCGCCCGGTACCCACGCGACCGACTCGTTGACCGTGGCGAACTTGTTCTCGACCGTGCCCTTGGCGACCGGCAGGCCAACGGGATTGATGTTGCAGTCGATATGCAGCAGGTTCTGCAGGGATTTCTCGGCATGCCGGCTTAGCAGTTCAGCATTGTCGGCAACAATCAGGTTGCACAGTTCCTGCGCCGGCCAGTCTTCGGGACGGATCGTGATGCCATACTGTGCACAGAAGCTCACCTTGTCGCTGAATGCGCAGTGCAACGCCATGCGCGCCGCATTCCACGACGGCCCGATCAGGCCGACGTGCAGCCCGACGATCATCGTTGAGCGACGGTCGACCACGAAGTAAATCACGGGTCGGCCGATGAGGTGATTGCGATGGAATTCCGAAACCAGATAGAAGTTTCCGACCGTTGCATCAATCTCGAAAATATCGGCGGGCCCGATCGTCGTATCCCTGGCACGACCTGCGCGACCACGGAGTCGCTTGCGCCATAGCAGGTCATCGAGTACTTCCCGCTGAAGGCTCATGTCGGCCATCAGCCTGGCGGCCCAGTAGCGGTACGTGGGGAGCTGGATCAGCCGGTTCGAGGGAAACGGGATCTTGCGGACTTCGCCGTCGAACAGATCGCGCGTCGAATAGTGGTGCAGCACCATCTCGTCATAGCTTTCCTTCAGCGTCATGCCACGCCGGAGATGAAAGACCTTCACGGACAGTGCGATGAATTTAAGGTCGTCGGGGGTGACATTGACGCCGACGGCGCCCGGGTCGTGCCCTGCGGCCAGCACCTTTCGCGGTCGCCCGCGTTTGCTGCCCTCGACTGATGCCCGCACCTTGCCAGCCCCACCGCTGTTTGAATAGGCAGGGAGCAGCGCATTGGGGATTTGCCCGAACTGCCAGTATCGCTGTAGCACGCGGTACAGGTAGGCGACGGTGACGTTGACTTCGGCTGCCCGCAGCGTCAGCATCTTCCAGCGATAGCCCTCGTCGAAGATCAGCCCGGCGTCCTCGCCGGTGACGAGAGGCTTTATCGCCGCCCATAACGTGTCGCGCCTCGTGCGATGTGCGATCGGTATTTCGCTATCGGCGCGACGTACGTAGTCGGGTGCAGGATCCGGTCCGATCGAAACTAGCTGATCGGCGACCCATTGGGCCACTACGGGGCGAGGAACGACGAACGGCCGGCCGTGCGGCTGGTCGAGTTTGAACAGAACCAGATCATCAGCGATCCGCGCGAGGACGCGATGCCGTCCCGTCAGCGGTTCGTCGCCGGTCGGCACCAGAACGGCATTGATCTTTGGCCTGATCATGCGGCGATCTTCCTGAAATTCGACGCGAGTGCCGGATGAGGTCTGGTCAGGTGTAGAGGCACATAGAGGTCAACTTCAACTAACCGCTGCCAGGCCAGATACCGGAACACGTGGATCGACATGAAACGGGCGATTCGCAACTGTTCGGCCACGATATCCAGGATCGATCCGAGCGGCTTCGAGAAGGACTGTTCGGCCAGCGCGTCCAAAAAGTAATGTTGCAGCTCCGCGGACGGCGCACCACGACCGTCTTTATTCCAGCCGCTGCTTGCAGCACACAACGCACATGTCATGCCATCCGGGCGTGATCTGCGCGGAGCGCGCATCCCCAGTGAATCGCGATGATGCGAGTTTGGGCGCCACCATCACTTAGCCAAACGAAGTTGGAAAATCGCTGACATGGCCTTGTTTTCCTTCTCCTACACGTACTTCAGGTCTGCCTGCTTCGCTGTCCGCCTGCCACTCATGTGCGTTCCCCCACATACACGCCTTGCTGGTCCCGGCCTTCTCCGTCAGATGATCGAGTCTTTTTCCAGTTCGAAAGCGCGGTTCTACGCCCGATCCCGACTTGATCCCCGGAGCCGAGGAAGCCGCCGCGCCAAGGTGTTCGTTGCGCCCCGGATTACCGTGCACAGGGCATCTGTGCTCGTGCCACTTTTCGCCGCAGACGGGAGGCAGAGGCGATGCAGACGCGTGAACACTGGCACCAACTCGCGTTTGCCGGCACTGCGGCGATTACACGTACGTGAACCTCACGGCGGCATCCGACGTTCAAGTTCCGATGTCGCCATTTTTAATTCATCCATTGAAAGGAAATCACCCATGGACCTGAACCTGACAGGCAAGCTCGCACTGGTGAGCGGCAGCACAGCCGGCATCGGTCTCGCTATCGCCACCACGTTGGCGCAGGAGGGCGCTCGTGTGATCGTGAACGGCCGCTCCCAGTCATCTGTGGACGACGTGGTCGCGCAGCTGAAAGTGCAGACGGGCAGCGACGTGCAGGGATTTGCGGGCGATCTCAGTACGGCCGCTTCGGCGGAAGAGCTCGCGCGACGCTATCCCGACGTGGAAATTCTGGTCAACAACCTGGGCATCTTCGAGCCCAAGCCGTTTGAAGAGATTCCCGATGCGGACTGGCAGCGGTTCTTCGACGTCAATGTCTTGAGTGGGGTACGCCTCGCTCGCCTGTTTTTGCCTGCGATGAGGCAGGCCAACTGGGGGCGCATCATTTTCATTTCGAGCGAGAGTGCGGTGCAGATTCCAGCTGAAATGATCCACTACGGGATGACGAAAACCGCGCAGCTGGCGGTCTCGCGGGGGCTCGCCGAAGCCGTTGCCGGCACGGGCATTACAGTCAATAGCGTGCTGCCGGGGCCGACGAAATCGCGGGGAGTGAGTGAATTCGTGGAGACCCTTGCCAAGGCCGACGGCAAATCGTTTGAAGCGTTCGAAACAGAGTTCTTCGAGAAGGTCCGTCCCACCTCGCTCATCAAGCGATTTGGTTCGCCGCAGGAAATCGCGTCGCTCGTGGCCTATATCGCCAGTCCGCTTTCGTCGGCCACGACGGGAGCCGCGTTGCGCGCCGACGGGGGCGTTATAAAGAGCGCCTTCTAGACCACGAAGGCATTGGGCCGGCTTCTCACACGACCGGCCCCAACTCAGTGCAAAAGACAAGGGCGGCTTGCCATGAGCCGCCCTTTTTTCGTGCGTCGCCGTGTCCGCCGATCGGTTCGCGAACCGCTTATCTGGCCGCCATCATTTCATCGCGCACCTCGGCGCCGATCTCGAACGAGCGCAGCCGCGCGGCGTGATCGTAAATCTGCGCGGTCAGCATCAACTCGTTCGCGCCGGTCTGCTCGGTGATCGATTGCAGACCTTCGCGGATTGCGTCGCGATCACCGAGCGCCGTGCAAGCGAGCGCACGCGCGACGTTGTTCAACTCCATCTCCGACGCGTCGAGCCGCTCGACCGGCGGCTGCAATTGTCCCGGCGTGCCGCGCCGCAGATTGATGAACTGCTGCTGCAGCGACGTGAACAGCCGTGCGGCTTCGTCGTTCGTGTCGGCGGCGAACAGATTGACGCCGACCATCGCATAGGGCTTCGCCAGCGTAGCGGACGGCCGGAACTGCGTGCGATACACCTGCAGCGCGGTCATCATGTAATCGGGCGCGAAGTGCGACGCGAACGCGAACGGCAGCCCGAGCGCCGCGGCCAGTTGCGCGCTGTACAGCGACGAACCGAGCAGCCACAGCGGCACGTTCAGGCCCGCGCCCGGCACCGCGCGAATACGCTGGCCCGCGACCGGCTCAGCGAAATACCGTTGCAATTCGACGACGTCGTCGGGGAAGGTTTCGGCGCTCGCCTGGAGATCGCGGCGCAGCGCGCGAGCGGTGGTCTGATCGGTGCCGGGCGCGCGGCCGAGGCCGAGATCGATCCGCCCCGGATACAGCGACGCGAGCGTGCCGAACTGTTCGGCGATCACGAGCGGCGCATGGTTCGGCAGCATGATGCCGCCGGAGCCGACGCGAATCGTCTTCGTGCCGCCGGCCACGTAGCCGATCACGACCGAGGTCGCCGCGCTCGCGATACCGGTCATGTTGTGATGCTCGGCCAGCCAGTAACGTTTGTAGTTCAGCTTTTCCGCGTGCTGCGCGAGTGACAGTGTGTTCCTGAACGCGTCAGCCGGCGTGGCACCCGCGGTGACCGGCGAAAGATCGAGAACCGAGAAGGGGATCATTGTCTGTTGATTGCGATGGGCGGCGCTTTCGCGCGATGGGGCATTGTGGCAAAGCGGCGCCTTTTCTGCTGGCGGCGCGGCGATGCCCCTGTCGACGGAAGGGTCGGCAGGACCGATGAGGCGCGCTGAGGCGCGACCCATGGCGCGGAAATTGCGCGTGCGTAGCGTGTTCGCGCGGCGGTGCTTCGCATTCGCAGTGCGCCCGAATCAGCAATCCAGCGAGTGACCGTGCGCCGATCGGAATTCGAGTGTACGGTTAAGTATCGGTGCGGTGACGCGACCCGTTGCCGGAGAATGTAGCGAAGGAGTTCCCGAACCCATGAATGTCGTCAAAGAGTTTCGTACCCGGTCATTCCAAGACGTGTGCCACGCATTGCTCGACCGCGAGGAGATCGCGCTCGTCGACGTGCGTGAGGAAGATCCGCACGCGCGCAGTCATCCGTTGTTCGCCGCCAATCTGCCGCTGTCGCGGCTCGAACTCGACGCGCCGCTGCGGCTGCCTCGGCCGGCCGTGCCGATCGTCGTGTTCGATGCCGGCGAAGGCCTCGCGAGGCGTGCGGCCGAGCGCTTCGCCGAACTCGGCTATACCAACGTCGCCTTGCTCGAAGGCGGCCTGCAAGGCTGGCGCGAAGCGGGCGGCGAGTTGTTCAAGGATGTCAACGTGCCGAGCAAGGCGTTCGGCGAACTGGTCGAAAGCGTGCGTCATACGCCGTCGCTGTCCGCGCAGCAGGTGCAGGCGCTGCTCGATCGCGAGGCCGATGTCGTGGTGCTCGACGCGCGCCGTTTCGACGAGTTTCAGCTCATGAACATCCCCGGCAGCATCAGCGTGCCGGGTGCGGAGCTGGTGCTGCGCGCCAGGCAGCTCGCGCCGGATCCGGCCACGCGCATCATCGTCAATTGCGCGGGGCGCACGCGCAGCATCATCGGCGCGCAGTCGCTGATCAACGCGGGCGTGCCGAATCCGGTGGCCGCGCTGCGCAACGGCACGATGGGCTGGACGCTCGCCGGTCAACCGCTCGCGCATGGCAGCGCTCGGCGTGTCGAAGGCGCGGTCGACGACGCTTCCCGTCTCGCCGCGGCAGACGGCGCGCGCGCGCTTGCCGACCGGGCGCGCGTGCGCCGCACGTCGCGCGACGAAGCGCGCCGCTGGGCCGACGAAGCGGTGCGTACCGTCTATCGCTTCGACGTTCGCAACCCCGAGGAATACGAGGCGGGCCACGTGCCCGGTTTTCGCAGCGCGCCAGGCGGCCAGCTCGTGCAGGAAACCGACCTGTTCGTGACGGTGCGCGGCGCGCGCGTGATCCTCGCGGACAGCGACGGTGTGCGCGCGAACATGACCGCATCGTGGCTCGCGCAGATGAACGTAGAGGTGTACGTGGTCGATGGCCTGACGGCGGCCGATTTCGCCGAGAAGGGCATGGCGCCGTTGGCGCGCAACGCGGTGACGCCACCCGACGTCGACGACATCGCGCCGGCCGAGCTCGCCGCGCTGCTGCAGTCGACGGGAACCGTCGTGCTCGACTTCACGAGCAGCAGGCACTATCTGAGGCGGCATATTCCGGGCGCGTGGTTCGTGATCCGCAGTCAGCTCGCGGACGCGCTGCGCACACTGCCCGACGCGAAGCGCTATGTGCTCACGTGCGGCAGCGACGTGCTCGCGCGCTTCGTCGCGCCGGAGCTCGCCGCGGCGACCGGGCGGCCGGTGCAGGTGCTGCGCGGCGGCACGATCGCGTGGATCGACGCGGGCTTGCCCGTGGAGTCGGGCGGCGCGCGGATGGCGTCGCCGCGGATCGATCGTTATCAGCGGCCATATGAGGGTACCGACAACGCGCGCGAAGCGATGAGCGCGTATCTGGAGTGGGAGCACGGGCTCGTCGCGCAACTCGCGCGCGACGGCACGCACGGCTTTCGTGTGATTTGATGGGCCGGCCATCCGGCGGCCGGCGATCCGGGGGCCGGCCATCCGGCGGCCGGCGATCCGCGGGCCGGCCATCCGCACCCCTCTTGCGCCACGCGAATCTTCTGCCGATTCGGTGTAAACGCGCTCTCGTCGAAAGCCTCCGATGCGTTTAGATTAGCGGCATCTGGAAGGCTTTTCGAGGGACCAGGGCGGCCATAAAAGGCAGCGGTTTGTCATTCGGCGATGGCGCAAGGTGAGTAGCCAAGGTTGCTCATCGCTTCGTCTGGAGCAGGCCGCTGCGCGTCGTCCGCGGTGCTTCGCGCAAGGCGGCTAATGAGCCGCCGTCACTTCCGGTTGATCCTATCGACCGACACGGCGACGCTGTACACAGCGTCGCCTTTTTGCTTTTGGCGTGCCCATCTCAACCGACCTCGGCCGATCCATTAGCGCTGCGCGCAACACGTTGCTCGCGGTTTTCTCCGTGCGCGGTTATCCTTGTAGTACACACTACAGACCGGCCAGGCGCCGCGAAGACAGATCCCGCACATCCGGACAGGAACCGAAGTGAGTCTCAAACCACTGGGCGTCACGCTACTGATAGCGTGCTTTGCGCTGACCGGCTGCGACCAACAGCAGAGCGATCAAGCCGTGCAAAAACTCAAGGACTTTTTCAACGCCGTCAAACCGGACGCGTTGCTGCTCAGGAACATGACGCCGGGCGTCACGACCGAAGCGCAAATCCTCGCGCAGATGGGCAAGCCCGAGACCACGCGCACCTTCACCGACGGCTCGAAGCGCTTCGAATATCCGCGCGGCCCGCAAGGCCTGAATACCTACATGGTCGACATCGATCGCGACGGCATGCTGCAGGCGATCACGCAGGTGCTGACCGCGGACAACTTCGCGCAGGTTCGCTCGGGCATGACCGAGGACGAGGTGCGGCGCTTGCTTGGCAAGCCTGGACAAGTCGCGGTGTTTCCGCTGAAGCCGGAAACCGTGTGGAGCTGGAAATGGCGCGAGGGCGGCGTGACCGAAGAAGGCATCTTCAACGTTCACTTCGACCGGAACCAGAGGGTGTACACCACGTCACGCTCGGACGTGATCCGCGGGCGATAGGCGGGGGCAATGTCGATCAGAAGACGGCCGGATAAGCGGGCCGAAAAAGCGGGGTAGGCATGATACGTCGACGTCGATACAGCCGGATCGGGCTGGTGTTGGGGGGCGGCGCCGCGCGCGGCTGGGCGCATATCGGCGCGATTCGCGCGCTGCAAGACGCGGGCATCAGGCCCGACGTCGTGTGCGGCACGTCGATCGGCGCGCTGGTCGGCGCCGTCTATGCGAACGGCGATCTCGACTGGCTCGAGGAGTGGGTGTCGCGTCTCACGTGGCAGACCGTGGTGCGGCTGCTCGATCTGCGTATCTCGGGCGGCCTGCTTGGCGGGCGCAAGGTGATCCAGCTATTCGCCGACAAATTCGCCGGCCGCTCGATCGCGCAACTGCACATGCCGTTCGCGGCGGTCGCGACCGAACTCGACACGGGCCGCGAAATCTGGCTGCAGGACGGCAGCACGATCGACTCGGTGCGCGCGTCGATTGCGATTCCGGGCATCTTCACGCCGGTATGGCACAACGGCGTGTGGCTCGTCGACGGCGGGCTCAGCAACCCGGTGCCGGTGTCGGTCGCGCGTGGCATGCGCGCGGACTGCGTGATCGCGATCGATCTGAACAACGACATCCTGAACGGCCGCGATTTCGGCGGCCCGGTCATCGAAACGCCCGCTCTCGATCCCACCGCGCCGCCGCCCGTCGCGCTGCGCCGCAACGGCAAGCCGTGGCCGCGCTGGCTCGCGCCAGCCGAGGCGAGCGCCACCGACGACGTGCGCGTGCCGCCGAAGCCAAGCGCGCAGGTGCCGTCGATGCTGAGCTCGATCGCGCAAAGCATCGACATCATGCAAGTGCGCATCACGCGCAGCCGGCTCGCTGGCGAACCGGCCGATATCCTGATCCAGCCGCGTCTCGGCGGCATGGGCATCTTCGATTTTCATCGCGCGGCGCCAGCCATCGAGGAAGGGCGCGAGGCGGTCGAGCAGATGCTGCCGGCGATTCGCGCGCGGCTCGGGCTCGACTGAGCGCGAGCTGTCAGGCGTCGGAGCCGGCGTGGACGCGCTGACGCAACGGCGCGACGCGATCGGGCGGCGCCACCGCCGTCGGCGCGGCCTATCGAAAAAGCGACCCGAAACTTGCGAAATCGCCGCACGGCCAGGCGCGCGCGGCGCGCCCGACAACACGATAACCCCCGTGAAACCAAGCGCTACGAGCGTTCCGTCGTGCGTCGAAGTGCAATGTTGCGTCGCAGCAAACCACCCGCCCGGTATTTGAGAAATTGATTTCAGCTTGCGAGACTCCGCGCCATGCCGGAGCAGCGAGCAGCCCATGAAGCCGCCACCATCCGCGCCAATTCAACGAACCTGGATGGAGACACGCGTGTTCCTATACGGCTTTGGTCCCGTGCTGCTCGCCGGCACGCTCCAGACGATCGAGCTGTCCGTTCTGTCGCTGGCGGCCGCTGTGTTGCTCGGCCTCGCCGGCGCGGCGGCGAAACTCTCGTTCAACCGGACCTTGCGGGTCATCGCGACCGGCTACACGACGCTGATCCGCTCGGTGCCCGACCTCGTGCTGATGCTGCTGCTGTTCTACAGCATCCAGATCTGGCTCAATGATCTGACCGACATGTTCAACATCGAGCAGATCGACATCGATCCGTTCGTGGCCGGCGTGCTGACGCTCGGTTTCATCTACGGCGCGTATTTCACCGAGACTTTTCGCGGCGCCTTTCTCGCGGTGCCGCGCGGCCAGCTCGAAGCGGGCAGCGCGTACGGCATGAGCGGCGGGCGCGTGTTCACGCGCATCCTGTTCCCGCAGATGATGCGCTTCGCGCTGCCCGGCATCGGCAACAACTGGCAGGTGCTCGTGAAGGCCACCGCGCTCGTGTCGATCATCGGTCTCGCCGACGTCGTCAAGGCCGCGCAGGACGCGGGCAAGAGTACCTTCAACATGTTCTTCTTCATCCTCGTCGCCGCGCTGATCTATCTGGCGATCACCACCGTATCGAACCTCGTGCTGATCTGGCTGAACCGCCGCTATTCGATCGGCGTGCGACACGCGGAGCTCTGAGCGTCATGATCGAAATCCTCAATCAATTCTGGAAGGCGTATCTGTTCTGGGACGGGCAACGCCTGTCGGGTCTCGCGGTCACGCTGTGGCTGCTGGTCGCATCGATCGCGATCGGCTTCGTGTGCGCCGTGCCACTCGCGGTTGCGCGCGTGTCGAAGAAGCGCTGGCTGTCGACGCCGGTACGTCTGTACACCTACGTATTTCGCGGCACGCCGCTCTACGTCCAGCTGCTGTTGATCTACACCGGCGTGTACAGTCTCGCGTTCGTGCGTTCGCACAGTCTGCTCGACGCGTTCTTTCGCAGCGGCTTTCACTGTGCGATCCTCGCGTTCGCCTTGAACACCTGCGCGTACACGACCGAGATTTTCGCGGGCGCGATCCGCTCGACCTCGCACGGCGAAGTCGAGGCGGCGCGTGCCTACGGCATGAGCGCGTTCACGATGTACCGGCGCATTGTGATACCGTCCGCGCTGCGCCGCGCGTTGCCGTTGTACAGTAACGAAGTGATCCTGATGCTGCATGCGACGACGGTCGCGTTCACGGCCACGGTGCCCGACATCCTGAAGGTCGCGCGCGACGCGAACTCGGCGACCTACCAGTCGTTCAACGCGTTCGGGCTCGCGGCGCTGATTTATCTCGTGGTGTCGTTCGCGCTCGTCGCGCTGTTCAGGCGTGCCGAGCGTCGCTGGCTCGCGCATCTCGCGGTGCGCACGCACTGAGCGCGCGTTGACGACACAGCATCGGGCGCCTCGAGCTTCGGCAGGGCGTCGTCCGCACCAGACCGATCCGTATTCTCACTGGGAGAGCATCTTGCTCCATACCACTCAAACCGAAGCTTGCAAGCTCGCCGTACAGGACATCCACAAGCGCTACGGCGACAACGAAGTGCTCAAGGGCGTGTCGCTCAACGCGAACAAGGGCGACGTGATCAGCATCATCGGCGCGAGCGGCTCGGGCAAGAGCACTTTCCTGCGTTGCATCAATTTTCTCGAGCGGCCGAACGCCGGGCAGATCATCGTCGACGGCGAAGCGGTCAAGACGAAGACCGATCGCGCCGGCAATCTCGAAGTCGCCGATCACAAGCAGCTGCAGCGCATCCGCACGAAGCTCGCGATGGTGTTCCAGCACTTCAACCTGTGGGCGCACATGAACGTGCTCGAGAACGTGATCGAAGCGCCGATTCATGTGCTCGGTCTGAAGCGCAAGGAGGCCGAGGACCGGGCGCGCGAGTATCTGGAGAAGGTCGGGCTCGCGCCGCGTCTCGAGAAGCAGTATCCGTCGCATCTGTCGGGCGGCCAGCAGCAGCGTGTCGCGATCGCGCGCGCGCTCGCGATGGACCCGGACGTGATGCTGTTCGACGAACCGACCTCCGCGCTCGACCCCGAACTCGTCGGCGAAGTGCTGAAGGTGATGCAGAAGCTCGCCGAGGAAGGCCGCACGATGATCGTCGTCACGCACGAAATGGGCTTCGCGCGCAATGTGTCGAACTATGTGATGTTCCTGCACCAGGGCCGCACCGAGGAGGAGGGCAATCCCGCCGAGGTGCTGAGCGCGCCGCGCAGCGAGCGCCTGAAGCAGTTCCTGTCCGGCAGCCTGAAGTAACGCGCGGCTCGCTTTTCACGGACACCCGATGGCCCGCACGTCCAGCCCGGCTCGCACGACCAAAGTCGCGATCGTCGCACTGCCGCCCGTGTCGATGTCGGGCGTCGGGCCGATCGTCGACGCGCTCAGTCTCGCCAATGAAATCGACGGCCGCGCGCTGTATCGCGTGCAGGTATGTTCGTGGGACGGCCGCGCGGTGCCGCTCGCGGGCGGCGCGCAATGGCCGGCCGATGCCGCGTTCGGCGACGCGATCGCGTGTGACTGGCTGATCATCGTCACCGAGCGGTTCCAGCAGTTCGCCGACTACCGTCTGTTTCTCGCGAGCCTCGCGCGCGTCGGTCAGCGCACGCCGCTCGTCACCGGTATCCACCACGGCGTGTGGTGGCTCGCGATGGCGGGGCAGCTGTCCGGCTATCGCGTCAGCGTGAACTGGGAAACCTATCAGCAGTTCTCTGAACAGTTCGAACGCTCGATCGTCACGCAGCAGATCTTCGAAATCGATCGCGATCGCGCGACCTGCGCGGGCGGCCAGGCGACCATCGACTTCATGCTCGCGATGATCGGCCGCGAGCACGGGCCCGAACTCGCGGAGCGCATCGCCGATACGCTCGGCGTAGGCGTGCTGCGCGCGGGCGAGGAGCGTCAGCGCATTCCGTTCGTGACCGCGCCGGGCGAGCGCCACCCGCGCCTGAACGACGCGCTGCTGCTGATGGAAGCCAATATCGAGGACCCGCTGACCACCGATGAAATCGCCGGCCTCGTCGGCGTCTCGCGGCGGCAGCTCGAGCGCCTGTTTCGCCAGTATCTCGGTTCGATGCCGTCCAAATACTATCTGGGGCTGCGGCTGTCGAAGGCGCGCACGCAATTGCAGCGCACCAGCAAATCCGTCGTGCAGATCAGCCTCGCATGTGGGTTTTCGTCGGCGGCGCACTTTTCGAATGCGTATCGGGAGCGCTTCGGCGTCACGCCGCGCGAGGATCGCCGCAACTGGATCGACCGCCAGACCGGCGCGCACGGCGGCGCGAGCGAGCCGCGGCCGGCCGCGCTGATCGAGCGGCCCGAGCTCGATTGACGCAAGGCGGCGCGCCAGGCACGCATGGCTCGTGCGCGCGCTGGAAGCCGCCTGAAAGCGAAGCCGGGGCAAGCCGGGCGCGGGTCCGACCAAAGCGCGACAAAAGCGCGACACAAGCCCGACACGAACCGCTCACAGAGTACGAACGAAACGCCTGCACGAAAAGTACCCGCCGTGGCCCGGCGACGCGCGGAACCTCATAGAAAGCGTCGCGTATGCGCAAGACGTGCCGCGCGCGGTTTCCTACACTAGCTGTATTACCTGTCACCCGTAAAAGGAATTGCCATGAACGACCTGACTGTGACACGCCAGACCTTCGACGAAGTCATGGTGCCGGTGTTTGCCCCCGCCGCCTTCGTACCGGATCGCGGTCTCGGCTCGCGCGTGTGGGACACGCAAGGCCGCGACTACATCGACTTCGCCGGCGGCATCGCCGTCACCGCGCTCGGTCATGCGCATCCCGAGCTGCTGAAGGTATTGCATGAGCAGGGCAGCAAGCTGTGGCACATCGGCAATGGCTACACGAACGAGCCGGTGCTGCGCCTCGCGAAGCGCCTCGAAAGCCTCACGTTCGCCGACCGCGCGTTCTTCGCGAATTCGGGCGCCGAGGCGAACGAGGCCGCGCTGAAGCTCGCGCGCCGCGTCGCGTTCGACCGTCACGGCGCGCAGAAAGATGAAATCATTTCGTTCGCGCAGTCGTTCCACGGCCGCACGCTGTTCACCGTCAGCGTCGGTGGCCAGCCGAAGTACTCGGAAGGCTTCGGCCCGGTGCCGGCCGGCATCACGCATCTGCCGTACAACGACATCGAAGCGGCGAAGAAGGCGATCGGCGCGCAGACCTGCGCGGTGATCGTCGAGCCGATCCAGGGCGAGGGCGGCGTGATCCCGGCCGATCCGGCGTTCCTGAAGGCGCTGCGCGAAGCGTGCGACCAGCACGACGCGCTGCTGATTTTCGATGAAGTGCAAACCGGCGTGGGCCGCAGCGGCTTCTTCTACGCGTACCAGGACACCGGCGTGGCGCCGGACATCCTGACCACCGCGAAGGCGCTCGGCAACGGCTTCCCGATCGGCGCGATGCTGACCACCAAAGAGCTCGCCGCGCACTTCAAGGTCGGCGTGCACGGCACGACATACGGCGGCAATCCGCTCGGCTCGGCGATCGCGGAAAAAGTGGTCGAACTCGTCAGCGACCCGAAGCTGCTCGAAGGCGTACGCTCGCGCAGCGAAGTGCTGAAGGGTCATCTCGCGAAACTGAACGAGCGCTTCGGGCTTTTTACCGAAGTGCGCGGCAAGGGTCTCCTGATCGGCGCCGAATTGAACGACGCGTTCCGGGGCCGCGCGAAGGACTTCGTCACCGCGGCCGGCCAGCACGGCGTGATCATGCTGATGGCGGGTCCGGACGTGCTGCGCTTCGTGCCGTCGCTGATCATGCCGCTCGACGACATGGCCGCAGGCTTCGCGCGTCTCGAGACGGCGTTCGGCGAACTCGTCGGCGCGAACGCGCAGGCGGCGTCGCATTGATGTTCAGGCAGTCCCGCACGCCCACGCTGATGCAGCGGATCATGCGTCACATTCAACAGGAACGATGATGCTCTTCGTACGTCCAGGCCGCCTTGCCGATCTCGATGCGCTCGAGCATATGGCGCGCACCGCGCAGCCGGTGCTGCATTCCCTGCCGCACGACCGGCGCGCGCTCGAAGCGCGGGTCGCGTTGTCGGAAGACTCGTTTCGCGCGGAGGTCGATTTTCCGGGCGAGGAGTTTTATCTATTCGTGCTCGAAGACTCGGAGACCGGCAAGCTGATGGGCACCGCGAGCATCGTCGCGGCGGCCGGTTACGCGGACCCGTTCTACGTGTTTCGCAACGACGCGCTGATTCATGCGTCGCGCGAACTGCACGTGAATCGCAAGATTCACGCGCTGACGATGTCGCACGAGCTGACCGGCAAGAGCCGGCTCGCGGGCTACTACATCGACCCGTCGCTGCGCGGCGACGCGGCCGCGCAACTGATGTCGCGCGCGCGGATGATGTACATCGCCGCGAATCGCAAGCGCTTCACGCCCGAGGTGTTCTCGCTGCTGCTCGGCGTGACCGACGAAAACGGTGTATCACCGTTCTGGGAAGCGGTGGGGCGCAAGTTTTTCGGCCGCGATTTCGCCGACATCGAAGTCGAATCGGGCGGCCGCAGCCGCACCTTCATCGCCGAAGTGATGCCGACCTATCCCGTGTATGTGCCGCTGTTGCCCGAAGCGGCGCAGCGCGTGCTCGGCGAGCCGGACGCGAACGCGCTGCTCGCCTACGAGATTCATCTCGAGGAAGGCTTCGAGACCGACCGCTACGTCGATATCTTCGACGCGGGTCCGGTGCTGACCGCGCAGGTGGATCGCAGTGTCAGCGTGCAGCACAACGAAACGCGCGTCGTGCGCGAGGCATCTGCGACGCACGGCGCAACGTATCTGATCGCTCACAACGGCGCCGCCGGCGAGTTCCGTTGCGTGCTCGGCGATCTCGCGCCCGGCAAGGAGTCGGGCGCCGGGTTGTCACAGGCGGCGCGCGCCGCGCTCGGCGTACGGGAAGGCGATGCGGTGCGCTGCGTGCCGCTGCATCAGCCGCAGGATGAACAATCGGGAGACGCGCAATGATCGTCGTTCGCGTAGTACAACGAGGCGATGTGGATGCGCTGATGCGGCTCGCGCAGGAAACCGGACCCGGCCTGACCACCTTCAAACCGGATCGCGATGCGCTCGCGGCGCGTGTCGAGCGCGCGCGCCGCACGATGGAAGATCAGGCCGCGCCGCACGAGGCCGGTTATTTCTTCGTGATGGAAGACACCGCGACCGGCGACGTGGCCGGCGTCTGCGGTATCGAAACGGCGGTGGGTCTGCAGCAGCCGTTCTACAACTATCGCGTGAGCACGGTCGTGCACGCGAGCCAGGATCTCGGCATCTGGACGCGCATGCACGCGCTGAACATCTCGCACGACCTCACCGGTTATGCGGAAGTGTGCTCGCTGTTCCTGAGCCCGCGTTATCGCACGAGCGGCGTCGGCGGCTTGCTGTCGCGCTCGCGCTTCATGTTTCTCGCGCAGTTTCGCGAGCGTTTTCCGCAGCGTCTGTGCGCGGAGTTGCGCGGCCATTTCGACGAGCAGGGCACGTCGCCGTTCTGGCGCGCGGTCGGCTCGCATTTTTACCAGATCGATTTCAATGCGGCCGACTATCTGAGCTCGCACGGCCGCAAGGCGTTTCTCGCCGAGCTGATGCCGCGCTATCCGGTGTACGTCGAACTGTTGCCGGAAGAGGCGCAGCGCTGCGTCGGCCTCACGCATAACGACACGATCCCCGCGCGCCGCATGCTCGAAGCCGAAGGGCTGCGCTATGAGAATCACGTCGATATTTTCGACGCGGGTCCGGTGCTCGAATGCCATATCGCCGATTTGCGCACGGTGCGCGAAAGCGTGCTGGTGGCGGCTGAAATTGGCGAGGCAGCGGAGCAAGCCGCGCAGGACGGGCCGAAGTCGATGGTATCGAATACGTCGCTCGGCGATTTTCGCGTTGGCGTCGTGGCGGGCGTGCCGCGCAACGGTGTGTGCCGCCTGAGCGCGGCCGAGGCCGACGCGCTTCGCGTGCAGGCGGGCGATCCGCTGCGGGCGCTGCCGTTGAAACACAAACAAGGATGATCATGAGTGAGCTTTTCATCGACGGCGAATGGGCCGCCGGCACAGGACCCGTATTCGCATCGCGCAATCCCGGCACGGGCGCGGTGGTGTGGCAAGGCAACAGCGCGTCGGCGGACGACGTCGATCGCGCGGTACGTAGCGCGCGCCGCGCGTTCGCCGCATGGTCGGCGCGGACGCTCGACGAGCGCTGCGCGGTGGTGCGCCGCTTCGCCGCGCTCGTGACAGAGCGCAAGGAAGCGCTCGCCGAAGCGATCGGCCGCGAGACCGGCAAGCCGCTGTGGGAAGCGCGCACCGAAGCGGCCTCGATGGCCGCGAAGGTCGAGATATCGATTCAGTCCTACAACGAACGCACCGGCGAAAAGCGCTCGGCGATGGCCGACGGCACCGCGGTGCTGCGGCATCGTCCGCATGGCGTGGTGGCGGTGTTCGGGCCGTACAACTTCCCGGGCCATCTGCCGAACGGGCATATCGTGCCCGCGCTGATCGCCGGTAATGCGGTCGTGTTCAAGCCGTCCGAACTTGCGCCCGGCGTCGCGGCGCTGACCGTGCAGATCTGGCGCGACGCGGGGCTGCCTGCCGGCGTGCTGAATCTCGTGCAGGGTGAGAAGGACACCGGCATCGCGCTCGCGAATCACCGGCAGATCGACGGACTGTTCTTCACCGGTAGTTCGGATACGGGAACATTGCTGCACAAACAGTTCGGCGGACGGCCGGAGATCGTGCTCGCGCTCGAAATGGGCGGCAACAATCCGCTCGTGATCGGCCCGGTCGCGGACCTCGACGCCGCCGTGCACCACACGATTCAATCGGCGTTTCTGTCGGCGGGGCAGCGCTGCACGTGCGCGCGCCGCATCTTCGTGCCCGACGATGCGTTCGGCGAGCGTTTCCTCGCGCGCCTGACGGAAGTGACCGCGCGCATCGGCGTCGGTGAATACAACGCCAGGCCGCAGCCGTTCATGGGCGCCGTGGTGTCGGCGCGCGCGGCCTCGCGTTTGATCGGCGCGCAGGAGCGTCTGCTCGCGAGCGGCGCGAAGGCTCTGCTGAAAATGGAGCAGCGCGATCCGCAACTCGGCTTCGTCACGCCCGCGATTCTCGACGTGACCGACGTAAAGGACCTGCCCGACGAGGAGCACTTCGGTCCGCTCGCGCAGATCATCCGCTACCGCAATTTCGACGACGCGCTCGAACGGGCGAACGATACGGAGTTCGGTCTCTCGGCGGGCCTGCTCGCCGACGACGAAGCGCTGTGGGCGCATTTCCAGCGCACGATTCGCGCGGGCATCGTCAACTGGAACCGGCCGACCAATGGCGCTTCTTCAGGAGCGCCGTTCGGCGGGCCGGGCCGCTCGGGCAATCATCGGCCGAGCGCGTACTATGCGGCCGACTACTGCGCATACCCAATGGCCTCGGTCGAGAGCGCGCAACTGAGCATGCCCGCGAGCGTCTCGCCGGGCCTTCAATTCTAAGGATCGACGATGCTGCAAGCCACTGAAGCCAATTTCGACGGCCTGGTCGGCCCGACTCACAACTACGCGGGCTTGTCGTTCGGCAACGTCGCGTCGCAGAACAACGAGAAGTCGGTCGCGAATCCGAAGGCCGCCGCGCGCCAGGGTCTGCGCAAGATGAAGCAGTTGGCGGACCTCGGCTTTCATCAGGGCGTGCTGCCGCCGCAGGAGCGTCCGTCGATGCGTCTGTTGCGCGAGCTCGGTTTTTCCGGCGACGATGCTTCGGTGATCGCGCGCGTCGCGAAGAACGCGCCCGAACTGCTCGCGGCGGCGAGTTCGGCCTCGGCGATGTGGACCGCGAACGCGGCGACGGTGAGCCCGTCCGCGGATACGCACGACGGCCGCGTGCATTTCACGCCGGCCAATCTGTGCAGCAAGCTGCATCGCGCGATCGAACATGAGTCGACACGCCGCACGCTGCGCGCGATGTTCAGCGACACCGACCGCTTCGTCGTGCACGAGGCGCTGCCCGGCACGCCCGCGCTCGGCGACGAGGGCGCGGCGAATCACACGCGCTTTTGCGAGCAATACAAGGCGCGCGGTGTCGAATTCTTCGTGTATGGGCGCAGCGAGTATCGTCGCGGGCCGGAACCGAAGCGCTATCCGGCGCGCCAGACGTTCGAGGCGAGCCGCGCGGTCGCGCATCGTCATGGCTTGCAGGAAGCGGCGACCGTGTACGCGCAGCAGAACCCTGAAGTGATCGACGCGGGCGTGTTCCATAACGACGTGATCGCGGTCGGCAATCGCAACACGCTGTTCTGCCATCAGCTCGCGTTCGTCGAGCAGCAGGCGGTGTACGACGAGCTGCGCGCGAAGCTCGCGAGCCTGCACGCAGGGTTCAACGTAATCGAAGTGCCCGACGCCCAGGTCAGCGTCGCCGATGCGGTGACGTCGTATCTGTTCAACAGCCAGCTGCTGACTCGGCCCGATGGCAAGCAGGTGCTGGTCGTGCCGCAGGAGTGCCGCGAAAATCCGCGCGTGGCCGCGTATCTGGATGAGCTGACTTCGCGCAGCGGTCCGATCGACGAGGTGCTCGTGTTCGATCTGCGCGAGAGCATGAAGAACGGTGGCGGCCCCGCATGTCTGCGTCTGCGCGTCGTACTCGACGACACCGAACGCGCCGCGGTCGCGCCGGGTGTGTGGATCGACGACACGCTGTTCGGCCGTCTCGATGCGTGGATCGAAAAGCACTACCGCGATCGTCTCGCACCCGCCGAGCTGACCGATCCGAAGCTGCTGGTCGAGTCGCGCACCGCGCTCGATGAGCTGACGCAAATCCTCGCGCTGGGCTCGCTGTATGACTTCCAGCGCTGAGCACACAATGGCGGCCCCGAGCGCGATGCTCGACGATTTTCTCGCGTGGACGCTCGCGGGTTCCCGGCCTGCCGCGCATCAAGTGCAAGGCACGTGTGCGAACGGCGTGCGCTGGACTTGGCAGGGCGACGGTGTACTCGTCATCGAGCCCGCGGAGCAGCACGCGGACATCCGTAGCGTGCTCGTGTCGGCCGGCGTGCATGGCGACGAAACCGCGCCGATCGAACTGCTGTCGCGCATCGTCGCCGATATCGCGCAGGGCCGCGCCGTGCTTGCATGCCGGTTGCTCGTGATTCTCGGCAACATCGAGGCGATGCGCGACGGCGGCCGCTATCGCGACGACGATCTGAACCGGCTGTTCAGCGGCCGTCATCTGCAACTGCCGCACAGTCATGAGGCGCCGCGCGCGGCCGCGCTCGAACAGGCCGCGACGCGCTTTTTCGCCGACGCGTCCGCCACGCCCGGCGCGCGCTGGCATATCGACATGCATACGGCGATCCGCGCGTCGGTGTTCGAGCGCTTCGCGCTGTTGCCGCATACCGGCAAGCCGTTTTCGCGCGCGATGTTCGAATGGCTCGGCGACGCGCGTATCAGCGCGGTGCTGCTGCACACGACGAAGGGCAACACCTATTCGCACTTCACCGCGCAAGCGTGTGGCGCTGATGCGTGCACGCTCGAACTCGGCAAGGTGCGGCCGTTCGGCGAGAACGACCTGACACGCTTCGAGGGCGCGGATCTCGCGGTGCGCGCGCTGCTGGCCGGCACGCGCGTGGGTTCGCAAGCCAACACGCAAGCCGCTCTGCCGCGTGTGTTCACCGTCGTCGATCAGCTGACCAAGCAAAGCGACGCATTCGAGCTGCTGCTCGCGCCGGACGTGCCGAACTTCACGCCGCTCATCAAGGGCAGCTTGCTGGCGCGCGACGGCGACTATCGATACACGGTGCAGCGCGACGAAGAGCGCATCGTGTTTCCGAACCCGACGGTCAAGCCCGGCCTGCGCGCCGGTCTGCTCGTCGTCGACACCACCGCCGATACGCTGTCCAGGCTTGTCTAGACAGGTTCCATGTACAATCGCGGGCTTCGCGGCTGTCGCATCTACGGGTCACGCCGGCCGCGCGAGTCCGAAGCGCGGCCGGCGTAATCCGACTGTGCGCGCAGAATCGGCTCCGTTTCAGTCCACACCGTAAAGGAACATCCGTAATGAAGAAGAATTGGCCCAACCTGGCCGCACTCGCGCTGTTCGCGACGGCGGTGTTGACGGCAGGCACCGCGTCGGCGGCTGAGATCAAGGAAGTGCGCTTCGGCGTCGAGGCGTCGTATGCGCCGTTCGAATCGAAGTCGCCCGCTGGCGAGCTGCAGGGCTTCGACATCGACGTCGGCAATGCCGTGTGCGCAAAGCTGAAGGCCAAATGCGTGTGGGTCGAGAACTCGTTCGACGGCCTGATCCCGGCGCTCGAAGCGCGCAAGTTCAGCGCGATCAACTCGGACATGACGATCACCGACCAGCGTCGCCAGGCGATCGACTTCACCGATCCGATCTACACGATCCCGAACCAGATGATCGCGAAGAAGGGCAGCGCTCTGCAGCCGACGCCCGCATCGCTGAAGGGCAAGCACGTCGGCGTGCTGCAGGGCACGATCCAGGAAACCTATGCGAAGGCGCGCTGGGCGCCGGCCGGGGTCGACGTCGTGCCATATCAGACGCAGGACCAGATCTACGCGGACCTCGCGTCAGGCCGTCTCGATGCGTCGTTCCAGGACGCCGAAGCGGCATCGAAGGGCTTTCTGAAGAAGCCGCAGGGCGCGGGCTTCGAGTTCGCCGGTCCGGCCGTCAGCGACGACAAGCTGCTCGGCGCGGGTGTCGGCTACGGCGTGCGCAAGAACGACAAGGCACTGAAGGATGCGCTGAACGGCGCGTTGAAGGAGCTGAAGGCGGATGGCACGATCGACCGCCTCGCCGCCAAATACTTCGACGTGAAAGTCGTGCTGAAGTAACGATGCATCGAAGTGTGCAAAACGGCCGCTCGTTGCGGCCGTTTTGCTTTCTGCACGCGTGTCGCAAACGTTCAACAAATATTTCGAGATATTGCCTCGTGAGCCTGTTCGTGCCCAATGACGCTGCGATAAAATTGCGACGCACGCTGCCGCGCGCGACGGAGCTTGCAACGTCACAGAAACGCGCCAACGTGCAGCGAAAAACAGAACATAGCGGCCAGGCGCCAGCGGCGCCGAGCGGGGACTGGAATGACCACCATCGCAATCGAGACTCTGAGCCACAGCGGCACGACCGACGACGCGTCGCTCACCGCCAGCTACGCAAGGCAGCCCATTCTGAATCGGGACGGCATGCTGTGCGGCTATGAGATCAAGGTGCGTGCGCCCGAGCTGCCGCTCGCCGACGCGGACGGCATCGCCCCGCAAGCCAATACCGATCTCCCTCCCGAAACCGACGCGTTGCCGGGCCGCGCGCCCACGCCGGTGCAACGCGTCGCGCGCGCGATCGTGCGCGGGCTCGTGCAGGGCGACGTGCGCGGCGCGCTGACCGGCCATCCGGCCTACCTCGACGTGAGCCGCGAGCTGCTGCTCGACGACGCGATCCTGAGACTGCCCGCCGAGCGCTTCATGCTCGAGCTGCCTTCATCGCTCGAAGTCGACGACGCGTTGATCGCGCGTATCGTGTATCTGCATGGCCGCCGCTACCGCTTCGCGCTCGACGACGTCACGCAGCCCAACGAGACTTTCGCGAAGCTGCTGCCGTACGCCGAAGTCGTCAAGATCGACGTCACGCGCACACCGCGCGCGCTGCTGCCGAAGCTCGCGAGCGTGCTGAAGTCGGCTGGCAAGCTGCTGCTCGCATCAGGTGTCGATGCGCAGGCCGACTTCGAAACGGTGCACGAGCTCGGCTTCGACCGCTTCCAGGGTTATTACTTCGCGCGCGCGCAAAGCTCGGCGACGCGCCGGGTCAGCGCGCCGCGCCACGCGCTGCTCAATCTGCTGCAACTGCTCGCGGGCGACCCGACGGTCGCGCAGCTCGAAGCCGAGCTGAAGCTGAACCCGGTGCTCGTCATGCATCTGATGAAGCTCGCGAATTCGAGCGGCCTCGCGGTCGGTCACAAGGTGACGACGCTGCGCGACGCGATCAACGCGACCGGCACCGACCGCATCGCGCGCTGGACGCAGCTGCTGCTCTACGCAGACGGCCGCAAGGTCGCGCTGGAGGACGATCCGCTGCTGCAACTCGCGGCCACGCGCGCGCGCTTCATGGAACTCGCGATCGAGCGCATGCCCGAGGCGGGCCGCGACGAAGCCGATGCGGCCTTCCTGACCGGTGTGTTTTCGTTCGTCGATGCGGTGTTCGGCGGCTCGCTCGAAAATACGCTGAACATCCTTACGCTGTCGCGACCGATCCAGGCCGCGATCCTGCATCGCGAGGGCAGGCTGGGTCTGCTGTTGAGCGCGGTCGAAGCGCTCGAAGGCGGTGCATGGAAGCGCGTCGCCACGCTATGCGAGCGTCTTGCTCCGTTGACCGTGGAAGAGGTCGCGCAGATGGGTCTCGCGGCCGGCGCATGGGCCGGTGTCGCGGATCGCAGCGCGGAAGGGCTCGAGCGGATCGAGGATTGAGTGGGGTAAAAGCCCCACACGGTGCCCGGATAAAATCGTTTTCGGGCAAACACGGAAAGGATCGAAGTGAAGCGGCGTGTTCAACGATCACGCCAGGTCTTCACATCGTCTCCATTTCCCGCATCTGCCCCTGGCCGAAAAAACGTCCTAACTCCCGTGCCAGTTCGTTGAGCACGCTCATCTCCTTCTGCGAGATGCGGCGCGCCTCCTGCGTATGCGACCAGTCGCCGTAGAGCAGCGCGACCGTCTGATCGGTTTCGTCGACGATCGGCAGCAGCACGAACGCGCGCGCGTCGTCGAACGAGCGCCGGAACCACTCGGGCAGCCGCGCGACCATCTTCGGATCGCGCGCATTCTCGATGAAGATGCCCACCGAGTTCGCGATCGCGAGATGAAATACGTCGGGTTCGAACGCGGTGTTGAACGAGAGCCGAGGCAGCGCCGCGTCGATCTTCGGCCCGAAGCCGAGACGCGCCTTGAACGCGCCGCTGCTGTGCTTGACGTACACCACGGTGCGCGAGAAGCCGAGCGCCGCGAGCACGGTCTCGGCGGCCATCGCGAGCGCCGGTGCGAGCGGGCTGCCCTCGGGCAGGCCGCGCAGATCCTTCACCCCGATCTCGATGCGCGCCTCGGGTGTGAGCGCCTCGCGCGCGATCGCATCGGCATTCGCGCGTAACTCGACGATCTCGCGCATCACGCTGTCGCCGCCATCCTCACGCGATAGCGCGACGCTCATCTGCAGCAGCACCTCGGGGTCGGTGTTCAGCGCGCTGCTGTACTCGTGCGCAAGCTCGCCGATGCGTGCCTCGCGCTCCCCCTCGGGCATGTTCTGCTGGGTGAGCACGTCGGCGACCGCGGTCGAGTAATTGGTGATCGCGCGCAGCCACTGCACCTGGCGCGGTTGCGTCACATCCTCCGGATCGAACTCACCCATGCCCGAGCGGATCGTGTCAGGCAGGCGCCAGCGCACCGCGGCTTCGGCGCCGATTTCATCGAACGTCACGCCGAGCACGAGCACGCACGCATCGGTTTCGAGTGCGCCGCCATCGATATGGCGGCGAATCTGGTCCCATTCGGTGTCGAGATAGAACACGACCAGCAGCTTGCCGATCTGCCGCATCAGCGTGCAGACCACCGCTTCCTCACCGGCGCGCAGGTCGCCGCGCTCGGTCAGCTTGCGCGCGACGCAGCCCGACAGCAGCGTGCGGTTCAGTTCGAGTTTCGCGTCGATGCGGCGCGGCGCGCTTTGATGAAAGTGATCAACGATCTTCAGACCGACGACCAGATGGCCGACCGCATCCATGCCGAGCACCATCAGCGCGCGCGACACGGTCGTGATGTTGCCGCCGAACGCCATGTACATCGCCGAGTTCGCGAGGCGCAGCACCTTCTGCGTGAGCGCGAAGTCCGACAGCACCACTTGCACGAGGCCGGTGAAGTCGAGGTCGTCGTTGGTCACTGCCGCCATGGTGGTGCGCAGCGATTGCGACAGCATAGGGAAATCGCCGCGCTCGCTCATTCGCGTCCAGAGCCGGTCGAGCACTGCCGCCTTTACCATGTGAGTCCCGCAAAAGCCATACGTGTTCCAGTGAATGCCATGCCGGCCGTGAGCCGGCTTGTTGCGCTGCCTGGGCGTCGTGTCTGCATCGCCCGTTACGCGCCGTGCAACTGAAGCTCGCGCGTTTCGAAACGCTGCGCGAGTTCCTCGGACGGCAGCGCCTTGCAAACGAGCCAGCCCTGAATGTGATCGCAGCCCATCTCGGTGAGCAACGCGCGTTGCGCTTCCGTTTCGACGCCCTCGGCAACCAGTTCGAGGTCGAGCGTCTGCGCAAGGCCGACGACAGCGCTAACGATTGCCTGATCGTTTCGCGAGGTTAGCAGATTCTCGACGAAACTCCGGTCGATCTTCAGCTTCGCGAGCGGAAAACGCTGCAGGTACGCGAGGCTCGAATAGCCGGTGCCGAAGTCGTCGACGGCGAAGCGGATGCCCATCGCGGTCAGGTCTTCGAGCAAGCCTTTCGCGTGCGCAGGGTCGTGCATCAGCAGACTTTCGGTGATCTCGAAGACGAGGCGGCGCGGATCGATGCCGGTCAGCTCGATCGCCTCGCGCACCGAGTCCTTGAAGCGCGGATCGCGAAACTGCTGCGGCGACACGTTGACGGCCACGTACTGCAGCGAAATGCCCTTCGCGTCCCACTGGATCAGTTGCATGCACGCGACCTTCAGCACCCAGTTGCCGAGAAAGTTGATGAGCCCGATCGACTCCGCGAGCGGAATGAACATCGACGGCGGCACGAGGCCGTGCACCGGATGCGTCCAGCGAATCAACGCCTCGACACCGACCACGCCCCGCGTGCGGCTGCTCGTGATCGGCTGGAAGTGTAGCGAAAACTCGCCGTTGCGTACGCCGTCGTAGAGGTCGGCCTCGAGTTTAAGGCGCTCGGCGTCGGCCGGGTTGTCGTCCGGTACGTAGAACGCCAGCGTGTTGCCGCCCGCGGCCTTCGCCTGCAACAGCGCGTGGTCGGCCCAGCGCAGCAGGTGCGTGTCGTGGCCGCCGGTGTCGTTGGCGTGGCGCACGTCCGGGTACAGCGCGATGCCGATGCTGGCCGACAGGTGCACTTGCTGGCCCTTGAACACGTACGGCTGCTGGATCGCGGTCAACAGACGCCGCGCCAGCGCTTCGGCGGCCGCCGCCGCGTCGGTGCGGCTCGCGGCAGGCTTCACGAGGATCGCGAACTCGTCGCTGGCGACGCGCGCGATCGTTTCGTTCGGGCTCGTCATGTTCAACAGGCGCCGCGACGTGTCGCGCAGCATCTCGTCGCCGGCGTCGTAGCCGAGTGCGCGATTCACGCGCTGATAGTCGTCGAGATCGAGCAGCAAGAGCGCGACCGGCGTGCCGTGCGCGTCGGCCCTCTGTTGCGCGTCGAGCAACGCGTGCAGCAAGCCCGACTGATTCGGCAGGCTGGTCAGCCGGTCCAGATGCAGCGCCTGGGTCAGGCGCTCTTCGGTGGCGCGCCACGACGACACGTCAAAGCCGGCGATCGCGTAGCCTTCGACGCCGTCGTGGCTGCTGCGCACGACCCGCAGCTCGACCGTGATCGGATAGGTCAGCGACTTGACGAGCCCGAGCGTCGCTTTCTCGACGTTGCCCGAGGCCGCCGCGAGCTTGAGCAGCGCGTCGAGGCGCGGCACGTCGGCGGGCGCGACCAGATCGTGCAGCGTCGCGGTTTTCAGGTATTCGCGGTGATAGCCGATGAAGCGCAGGCTCGCGTCGGACACGTAAATGAAGCGCAGCGCATCGTCGACGTGCGCGAGCAGATCGACCGCGCCGACCACCTGTTCCAGTGGGGGCGGGCGATTCGCGCTGCTCGGCTGGTCGTCGTCCTCGCGCCGGCCGAACGCTCGCAGCCGGTCGATGACCGTGCGCAAGGAGCCCCGGCGGGGCGCGGTGATCGTGTTCGCTTCCATGTTTGTCGCTGGCAACCTGGGTTCGTCCGCGGGCGGGGGCTGCTTGTCCGCCGGTCCGGGCGGCCAGGAGATAGCAGGCCGCCCCATCAGAACGAGATAACGACGCATGCGGGGAAATCTTTAGCGGCCGTGGAGAAAAACATCTGGTAAGGAGAAGCCTGGCGCCGTCGCCGGCACGATTCGGTTAAAGTGACACCGCCTCGCGGCCGTTAATACGGCGAATCCCCTTTATTTGGCGACGCTGATGACGTCGCGCTGCATAGACTTTCCGAACCTTGCACTGATGATCCATGTCCGAACGCCCCGTCGTCAGGTCCGCCAGAGCCCCACGGCCCGTCCCGCGGGACGTCGAGGTGCGTGATGTCCTCGCCGGCGCGTCGGCCGGCTATCGTGAGCACGGGGAGCTGGACGCTGCCCCGCAGTACGTCTATGTCGGCCGCCAGCCGATTCTCGATCGCGATGGCGCGCTTCACGCCTACGAGCTGCTGTTCCGTGCCGGAACGTACAACTACGCCGAAATCAGCGACGACACGCAGGCCACCGCGCAGGTGGTCGCGCGCACGATCGGCGGAATCGGCGTACCCGCCGTGCTCGGCCAGCATCGCGGCTTCGTCAATATCGATCGCGCGCTGCTCTTTAGCGACATCGTCCATCTGATGCCGCCCGAGCGCTTCGTGCTCGAAATCCTCGAAACCGTGCGCTACGACGCCTCGCTCGCCCGTCGTCTCGGCGAGTTGCGCGGCGCCGGCTTCCAGGTCGCGCTCGACGACGTGCACGATCTGTCCGACGAGCTGAGCGCGATGCTGCCGTACGCCGACATCGTCAAGATCGATTTCCTGCAGACGCCGCGCCGCACCGTCGCGAAGCTCGCGTCGACGCTGCGCGGCCACGGCAAGACGCTGCTCGCCGAGAAGGTCGAGACGCGCGAGGACTTCGCGCTCGCCCACGAGCTCGGTTTCGATCTGTTCCAGGGCTACTTCTTCGCGCGGCCGCAGGTGCTGGCCGCGCCGCGCAACCGCTCGCTGCGTCCGGGCCTGCTGCGGCTGCTCGCGTTGCTGTCGCGCGACGCCGGCATCGTCGAGCTCGAGGCGGAGCTGAAGGTCAACCCGGGCGTGGTCGTGCAACTGCTGCGGCTCGTCAATTCGAGTGCATTCGGCCTCGGGCGCAACATCGCGTCGCTGCGCGAGGCGATCATCGCGACCGGCACGCGGCAGATCGCGCGCTGGGCGCAACTGCTGCTGTACGCGGACACCGGCGAGTTGCCGTGGCGCGCCGATCCGCTCGTGCAACTGGCGGCGACGCGCTCGCGCTTCATGGAGCTCGCCGCGAACTGGCTGCGTCCGGCCGACGGCGAATTCGCCGACGCCGCGTTCATGACCGGGATTTTTTCGCTCGTGCACATCGTGCTCGACAGCACGCCGGACGCGGTGCTCGAGAAACTCGGCCTCGCGCCGCAGATTCGCGACGCGATCGTCGCGCGCAAGGGCGAACTGGGCGCGCTGCTGCTGATCGCCGAGGTCGCGGGCGAGGGCGGCGACGCGGCGCCGGTCGCGACGGCGGCGGGCTTCCACGCGCTGACGCCCGACGTGCTGTCGGAGCTGAACCTGTCGGCGGCGGCGTGGTTCGGCGCGCACGTGGCGGAATTGGGCGTTTGATGCGTCGAGCTCGCGCGCCGCACCCTTTCGATTCGCTTGTGATCCGGGCGACGACCCACGCCGCGTGCGCATCCGTGGTCCAATAGGAAGTTCAGCGACGGCCTGTGACGTCGGCCGAAGCTGTCTCCGATGGACCCGATCAATTGCGTGCGCTCACGCGTGGAGGAGCAGATGAAGACAAAACACATACCGGCGGTACTGGCCGCCGTCATGGCGTTCGGATTCGCAATGCATTCGCCGCTCGCCTCGGCAACCCTGAAGCCCGGCGATACGGCGCCGACGTTTACCGCCGAGGCCTCGCTCGGCGGCAAGACCTACACGTATTCGCTCGCCGACGAACTGAAGAAGGGCCCGGTCGTGCTGTACTTCTATCCGGCCGCGTTCACGAAGGGCTGCACGATCGAGGCGCACGAGTTCGCCGATGCCGTCGACGAATACAAGAAGTACGGCGCGACGGTGATCGGCGTGTCGCACGACAACATCGATACGCTGACGAAGTTTTCGGTCAGCGAATGCCGCAGCAAATTCCCGGTCGCGGCCGACGCCGACGCGAAGGTGATCAACGCATACGACGCGGGCATGCCGTTGAAGGCCGGCATGGCGAATCGCGTGTCGTACGTGATCTCGCCCGACGGCAAGATCATCTACGAGTACACGAGCCTGTCGCCCGACAAGCATGTCGAGAACACGCTGAACGCGCTCAAGGAGTGGTCGGCCGCGCATAAGGGGCAGTGAGGGGCAGTGAGGGGCCGAACGCGCCGTCGCATTTGCCCGCGCTAGCCGACTAAAACCATTTGCCGGATGAGCTTGCGATGCCGATTGTCGTTGCGTTGATTGCGCTGATCGCGCTGGGGTACGGCGCGGTGCGTGCCTTTTATGCGCTGCAGGCCGCTTTCGGGCTGGCGGTGGCGGAGGGTGTGGCTGTGCTGGTTGCCCTGCTGATCGCCGGTGCGCTCGCGTACTGGCGGCAGCGGCGCCGCGAAGTCGCGCCGAACGTGCGCGACGGCGACTGGACGCACGAATTGAAGGGAAGTTGGGGCTCGGTGCGGCTCGCGGCGGCCAAGCGGCTCTGCGAGATTCGCGTCGGCGACCAGCAGGGCGCGTATATCTTCGCCGATCTGCTCGCCGCCGAAGCACAGGGCCGCGACGCACAGGCGCGGCTCGCGCTGAAGGTCAAGGACTCACGGCACGGCGAGTGGCTCGTGCCGATGTCGAACGAGCGGGCGGCGCGCCGATGGCAGCGGATTTTCTCGCTGGCCATCGAGCAGAAGCTGTGAGCGGCACCTTCACTACATCATGACGACGTCGGCGCCGCGCCACCCGCGCGGCGTGCCTTTCTCGCCTCCCAGCGCACGCGGATGCGATCCATGTACAGATAGACGACCGGCGTCGTATAGAGCGTCAGCATCTGGCTGACGATCAGCCCGCCGACGATCGAAATACCGAGCGGCGCGCGCATCTCCGCGCCTTCGCCGCTGCCGAACGCGAGTGGCAACGCGCCGAGCAGCGCGGCGAAGGTGGTCATCATGATTGGCCGGAAGCGCAGCAGACAGGCCTGGTAGATCGCGTCGCGCGACGGCATTCCCTTGCGCGACGCGTCGATCGCGAAGTCCACCATCATGATCGCGTTCTTCTTCACGATGCCGATCAGCAGGATCACACCGATCAGCGCGATGATGCTGAACTCGGTCTTGAACAGCAGCAGCGCGAGCAACGCGCCGACGCCCGCGGACGGCAGCGTCGACAGGATCGTCAGCGGGTGGATGTAGCTCTCGTACAGGATGCCGAGCACGATATACACCGCCGCGAGCGCGGCGAGGATCAGGATCGGTTGGTCGGACATCGACTGCTGGAACGCCTGTGCGGTGCCCTGGAAGCTGCCGTGAATCGTGGTGGGCATGCCGATTTCGGCCATCGTGTCGTAGATCGCCTGCGTGGCGGTGGACAGCGACACGCCCGGCGGCAGGTTGAACGAGATCGTCGAGGCGACGAACTGGCTCTGGTGATTGACCGATAGCGGCGTGGTGCCCGGCCCGAAGCTCGCGATCGCCGACAGCGGCACCATCGTCTCCTTCGCGGTCGACACTGCCGAACCCGACGACGCGCTCGACTTGCCGCTCGCCGCGATGGAGTTGATCGCCTGGTTGCGCGCGGAGTCGGCTGCGATGCTGGCCGCGCTCGTCGCGGTGGTGGCGGCCGTGCCGCCGGTTGCCGCGCTCGTCGTGGTCGACGTGCTGGTCGCTCTGGACGTTACGGTGCCGGCCGGCGCGTTGGTGGTCTGCGCGCCGCTCGCGCTGCCGCCCGACGTGCTGACGAAAATCTGCTTCAGCATCTCCGGGCTCTGCCAGTATTGCGGCGCGACTTCCATCACGACGTGATACTGGTTCAGCGGGTTGTAGATCGTCGACACCTGGCGCTGGCCGAACGCGTCATACAGCGTGTTGTCGATCTGCGCGGGCTTGATGCCGAGGCGCGATGCCGTGGCGCGGTCGATCGTCACCATCGCTTCGAGACCGCCTTGCTGCTGGTCGGAGTTCACGTCCGCGAGCTCCTTGCGCGCCTGCAGCGCCTCGGTGAGCTTCGGCCCCCACTTGTACAGATCGGGCGTCGAGTCGGCGAGCAGCGTGAACTGATACTGCGCGTTCGATTGCCGGCCGCCGACACGGATGTCCTGCACCGCCTGCAGGAACGTGCGCGCGCCGGCCACGTCGCCGAGCGGCGCACGCAGTTGCTGGATCACCTGGTCGGCGGACAGCTTGCGTTCGCTCTTCGGCTTCAGCGACATGAACATGAAGCCCGAGTTGGTCTGCCGGCCGCCGGTGAAGCCGGCCACGCTGTCGACCGCCGGATTCTTGCTGACGATTTCCATCATCTGCGAGAACTTGCCCTTCATTGCCTGGAACGACGTGCTCTGGTCGGCCTGGATGCCGCCGATCAGGCGCCCCGTGTCCTGCTGCGGGAAGAAGCCCTTTGGCACGATGATGTAGAGCGCGATGTTCAGCGCGACGGTCAGCAGCAGGACGAGGACGATCAGCAGCGGATGCCGCAGCGCCCAGCCGAGCGTGCGCTCGTAGCCGCGCTGCATCGATGAGAAACCGCATTCGAGCCAGCGGCCGAAGCGGCTTTCCTGTTCTTTCTCGTGCGGCTCGCGCAACAGGCGCGAGCACATCATCGGCGTGAGCGTCAGCGATACGACCAGCGACACCGCGATCGCGAGCGACAGCGTCAGCGCGAACTCGCGGAACAGCCGCCCGACGATGCCGCCCATCAGCAGGATCGGCAGGAACACGGCGACCAGCGAGATGCTGATCGACATCACCGTGAAGCCGACCTCGCGCGCGCCGATGAACGCCGCTTTCATGCGCGGCACGCCGTCTTCGATGTGGCGCGAGATGTTTTCGAGCACGACGATCGCGTCGTCGACGACGAAGCCGGTCGCGATGGTCAACGCCATCAGCGACAGATTGTCGATCGAGAAGCCCATCAGGTACATCGCGCCGAACGTGCCGACGATCGAGATTGGCACGGCCACGCTCGGAATCAGCGTGGCGCGCCAGTTGCGCAGGAACAGGAACACCACCATCACGACGAGCGTGACCGCGATCACGAGCGTGCGCTCGGTGTCCTTCAACGACGCGCGGATCGTCGTCGAGCGGTCCGAGGTCGGCGCGATGTCGACGTCGGCGGGCAGCGACGCGTGCAGTTGCGGCAGCATCGCCTTCACGCGGTCGACGGTCTCGATGATGTTCGCGCCCGGCTGCCGGTACAGGATCACGAGCACCGAGCGCTTGCCATTGAAGAGACCGAGATTGCGCAGATCTTCGACCGAATCGACGACTTCGCCCATGTCGGAGAGTTTGACCGGCGCGCCGTTGCGATAGGCAATGACGAGGTCCTTGTATTGCGACGCCTTGCTCGCCTGGTCGTTGGTGTATAGCTGTACCCGGTTCTCGCCGAACTCGATCGCGCCCTTCGGGCTGTTCGCGTTGGCCGCGGCGAGCGCCGCGCGCACGTCCTCGAGGCCGATGCCGTAATGCGACAGCGCATGCGGCAGCAACTCGACGCGCACGGCCGGATTCGCCGAACCGCTGACATCCACTTCGCCAACCCCCTGCACCTGCGACAACGACTGCTGCAGCACCGTCGCGGCCGAATCGTATAGCTGGCCCGCCGTCAGCGTGCTCGACGTCAGGGCGAGAATCAGGATCGGCGCGTCGGCCGGGTTGACCTTGTGGTAGGTCGGGTTGCTGCGCAGGCTCGCGGGCAGGTCGGCGCGCGCCGCGTTGATCGCCGCCTGCACGTCGCGCGCGGCGCCGTCGATGTTGCGGTTCAGGCCGAACTGCAGCGTGATGCGCGTCGAGCCGACCGAGCTCTGCGACGTCATCTCGGTGACGTCGGCAATCGAGCCGAGATGCCGCTCGAGCGGACTCGCGACGCTCGTCGCGACGGTCTCCGGGCTCGCGCCCGGCAGCGTCGCCTGCACCGAGATGGTCGGGAAGTCGACCTGCGGCAGCGGCGCGACCGGCAGCTTCGTGAACGCGAATACGCCCGACAGCGCGACGCCGATCGCCAGCAGCGTGGTGGCGACCGGACGGGAGATAAACGGACGCGACAGGTTCATCGCTCAGTTCCCTGCATCGGTGGCGGGCGGCGTGGCGCTACCGGACGAATCGCCGCGGTTAAAGCGCTCGCGCAGCCGGCGGCCGAGCGAATCGAACGCGAGGTAGATCACCGGCGTCGTGAACAGGGTCAGCAGCTGGCTCACGATCAGGCCGCCGGCGATCGCGATACCGAGCGGCCGGCGCAGCTCCGAGCCCGCGCCGGTGCCGAGCATCAGCGGCAGCGCGCCGAGCAGCGCGGCGAGCGTGGTCATCAGGATCGGCCGGAAGCGCAGCAGACACGCCTGGTAGATCGCCTCGCGCGGCGGCTTGCCTTCCTCGCGCTCGGCGTAGAGCGCGAAGTCGATCATCATGATCGCGTTCTTCTTAACGATACCGATCAGCAGCACGATGCCGATGATGCCGATGATGTCGAGATCGTGGCCGGTGATCAGCAGCGCGAGCAGCGCGCCGACGCCGGCCGACGGCAGCGTCGACAGAATCGTGATCGGATGGATGAAGCTCTCGTACAGCACGCCGAGCACGATGTACATCGTGACGATCGCCGCGAGGATCAGGAACAGCTCGTTGGCGAGCGACGCCTGGAACGCGAGCGCCGCGCCCTGGAAGCGCGTCTGGAACGACGCGGGCAGACCGACGTCCTTCTCGGCCTGCTGGATCGCCTTGACCGCCGCGCCGAGCGACGAACCCGGCGCGAGGTTGAACGACACCGTGGTGGCCGGGAACTGGCTCAGGTGCGTGACCAGCAGCGGCGCGGGTTGCTCGATGAACTTCGCGATCGACGACAGCGGCACCTGGCCGCCCGTCGACGTGGAAGAGGGCAGGTAGATCGAGTTCAGCGACGTGGTGTAGTGCTGCATCGTCGGCTGCGCTTCGAGAATCACGCGGTACTGGTTCGACTGCGTGAAGATCGTCGAAATGATGCGCTGGCCGAACGCATCGTACAACGCGTTGTCGATGGTGGCCGGTGTGATCCCGAAGCGCGCGGCGGTCCCGCGGTCGATCTCGATGAACACCGAGCGGCCGTTGTCCTGCAGATTGGTCGCGACGTCCGCGAGCTCGGGCGACTGCTTGAGCCGGTCGACCAGCTTCGGCACCCACGTGCTGAATTCGCTGATGTTCGGATCGGTCAGCATGAACTGATACTGCGTCGGGCTGACGGTCGAGTCGATCGTCAGGTCCTGCACCGGCTGCATGTACAGCGACGCGCCCGGAATATGCGCGACGTCTTTCTGCAACTGGCGGATCACCTCGCTCGCGGTATTGCTGCGGTCGTCGCGCGGCTTCAGGTTGATCAGCATGCGGCCGCTGTTCAGCGTGATGTTGCTGCCGTCCACGCCGATGAACGAGGTCAGGCTTTCGACGTCCGGGTTCTTCAGGATCTGGTCGGCGAGCGCCTGCTGACGCTCGGCCATTGATGCGAACGACACCGACTGCGGCATCTGCGTGATCGCCTGGATCACGCCAGTGTCCTGCACCGGGAAGAAGCCCTTCGGCACGAACACGTACAGCAGGCCGGTCAGCACCAGCGTGAGCACCGCGACGACCAGCGTGGAGCGCTGACGGTTCAGCACCCACGTGAGCGCGACCGCGTAGCGCGCGATCACCCAGTCGATGAAGCGGTGCGCCTTCGCCTCGAAACGTTGACTGTCGTGCGGCGGCGTGTGGCGCAACAGCTTCGCGCACATCATCGGCACGAGCGTCAGCGACACGACCGCCGAGATGACGATCGTCACCGCGAGCGTGATCGCGAATTCGTGGAACAGGCGCCCGACCACGTCGCCCATGAAGAGCAGCGGAATCAGCACCGCGATCAGCGAGACCGTCAGCGAAATGATCGTGAAGCCGATCTGCTTCGAGCCCTTCAGCGCGGCTTCGAGCGCCGTGTCGCCTTCCTCGACGTAGCGCGCGATGTTCTCGATCATCACGATCGCGTCGTCGACGACGAAGCCGGTGGCGATGGTCAGCGCCATCAGCGACAGGTTGTCGAGCGAGAAGCCGCACAGGTACATCACCGCGAGCGTGCCGATCAGCGACAGCGGCACCGACAGGCTCGGAATGATCGTCGCGTAGACGTTGGCGAGGAACAGGTACATCACCAGCACGACCAGCACGACCGACATCGCCAGTTCGAACTGCACGTCGCGCACCGACGCGCGGATCGTCGTGGTGCGGTCGGTGACGACCTCGACGTCGAGCGCGGCGGGCAGCGACTGCTGCAGCTGCGGCAGCAGCGCCTTGATGCTGTCGACCACCTGGATCACGTTCGCGCCTGGCTGGCGCTGCACGTTCAGGACGATCGCGGGCGTGTTGTCGACCCACGCGCCGAGCTTCGTATTCTCCGGTCCCGCCACGATGCTCGCGACGTCGGTCAGCATCACCGGACGGCCGCTCTTGTATGCGACCACGGCGCTCTTGTATTCGTCGGCGTCGGTCAACTGGTCGTTCGAGTTGATCGTGTAGTTGCGCGTCGGACCGTCGAAATTGCCCTTCGGCGTGTTGACGTTCAGGTTCGAGATCGTGGTGCGCAGGTCGTCGAGATTCAGCCCGTACGCGGCGAGCGCGCGCGGGTTCGCCTGAATGCGGATCGCCGGGCGCTGCCCGCCCGACAGGCTCACGAGACCCACCCCGGCGACCTGCGAAATCTTCTGCGCGAGACGCGTGTCGGCGAGATCCTGCACCTGCGTGAGCGGCAGTGTCTTCGACGTGATCGCGAGCGTCATGATCGGCGCGTCGGCCGGGTTGACCTTGGCGTAGATCGGCGGCGCGGGCAGGTCGGACGGCAGCAGGTTGCCCGCCGCGTTGATCGCCGCCTGGACCTCCTGCTCGGCAATGTCGAGCGGCAGGTCGAGGCTGAACTGCAGCGTGATGATCGACGAGCCGGCCGAGCTTTGCGACGACATCTGGTTCAGCGACGGCATCTGCCCGAACTGCCTCTCGAGCGGCGCCGTCACGGACGACGTCATCACTTCCGGGCTCGCGCCCGGATAGAAGGTCTGCACCTGGATCGTCGGATAGTCGACCTCGGGCAGCGCGGACAGCGGCAGAAAGCGCAGCGCGACGAGGCCGACCAGCATGATCGCCGCCATCAGCAGCGCGGTGCCGACAGGACGCAGAATAAAAGCGCGGGATGGATTCATGCGGTAAGTGCCGTGCCTTTACTTTATTGCGATGCTTGCGCCGCAGCGTGCCGGCCGCGATGCGCGTGCGCGCCCGAGGCGCTCGCCGGAGCGCTCGCGCCGTGCGCGCCGGATGCGGCCGATGCGCCGGAGGCGCCACGCGGCCCCTCGGCCGGAATCGTGATCTTCGCGCCTTCGCGCAGCCGGTCCGAACCGTCGATCACGACGCGCTCGCCGACCGCGAGGCCCGACTGGATGCTGGTGCGCTCGCCGTCGACCGGGCCGACCTTGACCTGGCGCACGGTGACCGTGTTGTCGGCCTTCACGACGTACACGAAGGGACCCATCGAGCCATTCAGCACCGCCGAGGTCGGCACGATCACCGCGTTCCTGATCGTATCGACGAGCAGGCGAGTGTTGACGAACTGGTTCGGGAACAGGCCATTGTCCTTGTTCTCGAAGATCGCGCGCAGTTTGATCGTGCCGGTGGTCGTGTCGATCTGATTGTCCATCGTCTTTAGCGAGCCGACTTCGAGCGGATGCGTGTTGCTGCGGTCGTACGCGGTGGCCGACAGCGACTCGCCGTTCTGCGTGTGCTCGATGATCTGCTGCAGATTGTCTTCGGAAGTCGTAAACACCACGCTAATCGGATCGAGCTGCGTAATCACGACGATGCCGTTGGTGAGGCCCGAGGTCACGTAGTTGCCCGGGTCGACCTGACGCAGACCGACGCGTCCCGACACCGGCGCGGTGATGCGCGCGTACACGAGGTCGAGCTTGAAGCTGTCGATGTTCGCCTGGTCGGACTTCACCGTGCCTTCATATTGCCGCACCAGCGACGCCTGCGTGTCGACCTGCTGACTCGCGATCGAGTCCTGCGCGAGCAGCGTCTGATAGCGCTTCAGATCGAGACGCGCGGTGGCGAGCAGCGCCTCGTCGCGCACCAGCGTGCCCTCGGCGTTGCGCAGCGAAATTTCGTACGGGCGCGGGTCGATCTGGGCCAGTACGTCGCCCTTCTTGACCATCTGGCCTTCCTTGAAATAGACGTCCTGCAGCACGCCGCTCAGTTGCGGCAGCACGGTGACGGTGGCGAGCGGCGTGACCGTGCCGAGCGCGGTCAGCACGACCGGCATCTCGCCCTGCGTCGCGGCGGCGACGTGCACCGGCTGCGCCATGTTGGCCATCGCGTTCGGACCGCCGCGGCCGAAGCGGCCGCTGCGCGCGCCGCTCGCCACACCCGGCGCGCTCGCGCCGCTGCCGGGCCCGCCCCACGGATGCCAGCGCCACAGCACGACGCCGAGCACGACCAGCGCCGCGACGATCAGCGCGACAGTGCGGCCACGGTGGCGTTTCACCGCGCCGGGCGCGCTCGATTGCGCGCCGTTCGCGGACGGCTGGGGAGCGGCAGGGCGTTGGGTTTCCGGGTGCTTTTGTTGTTCGTCCATCGGTTCGGTCGGGTGGCTGGCTTGATGATGTGAGCCGCCAATGCGGTCGGCGCCATTCGAAGGGCGGCTGGCCGGCACATGGGCGGCATGTCAGGTGGTCGTGGCGGCGGGCGCCGCGCGATGTTCAGCGCGATGCTACCCGAGGCGCGGGACAGAGATGTTAACGCAATGCGGAATCATCACGGCTGGACGCGGCCGTTTCGACGGCGCTCACGGCTCGCGGCGCGCGGTCCCGCGACCGGATTGCGTGATCGTACGTTGCGGCGTCTGTAACAGTCCAGCCGCGTATTTTTCGGTTGATTACGAAGGTTACAGCATGTCGGCGAATCGTCGGGCGAGGGCGGGCCGCCGTCGCCACTCTCGCAGATCACGGGCGGCTGGCGCCGCGTTCGATCCCCGCGGGGCGCCGTTTCGCGCCCGTTGCCGCCGACGGCTCATTCGTCGAGCCGGCGCCCCGGCGTGCCGCCGATCTCCAGGACGATCTTGTCGATGCATTCGAGCAGCGCGGGCGCGGCGCGCGTGATCAGCCAGTCGCGCGGACATTGGTCGGCCGAGCCTCCGCAATTGACTGCGTAGCGCTCGCCCGACGGCCCGACGAAGCCGAGCGCGATCGCGTTCAGCCCGTTATACCACTCGCCGGTGGCGATTGCGAAGCCGCGCTCGAGGGTGTCCTGGATCGCGCTTGCGAGACGGCTTCCGATATAGCCCCAATCGTCACCTTCGGCCGTCTGCAGGCCGACCAGCAGACGGTCGCGGTCCGGTTGCGCGAGCGCCGCGAGGTACGCCCGGCCGACGGCGGTGCGCGTCAAGCTCATGCGCGAGCCGATTTCAAGTCGCGACACGAGCACCGCCGAACGCGGCCGGATCGCGTCGATGACGACCATGTCGTAGCGGTCGCGCACCGCCAGATGCACCGACAACGCGGTGCGTTCCGCGAGTTCGATCAGAAACGGCCGCGCGCGCGAGCGGATGTCGAAGTTGCGCAGAAAGCCGTTGCTCAGTTCGAGCACCGACGAGGTCAGCACGAAGCGCTCGCTGTCGGGTAGTCGCAGCAGAAAACCGGTGCCCACGAGCGTCGCGGTGATGCGCGACACGGTGGGCTTCGGGATGCCGGTCAACTCGGCGAGTTCGCGATTGCTGAGTGGTGCGTGCGCGGCGGCGACGGCGCGCAGTACGGTCAGGCCGCGCGCGAGCGCGGTGACTTCATCGCCCGGACCGTCTCGGTCTTTGCTGGCGGGGACCTTGGAGGCGACGGGTTGGTTGGGAGTGGATCGGTTCATGCGTTTTTTTGGAACAGCATTTCAAATTGTTCGTGCGACAACTGTTGACGGCCGCTCACAGAGGCAGGGACATCTCCAAACCAGGGCATCCATTCATACATTTTTAAGAAAAGTCATTGTATCGGAAGAAATTGCCGATCGATGTTCGACGGTATCTTTTTGCTTGACTTAGTCAGCATAACCATAAAAAATGGAACCTCATTTCGAAAGTCGCTTGTCTCCGCTGCATTTTGCGGGCGCGTGAGCGGAAAAATCCCAAAATCCAGGATCGATTGCCCGTCCAATGCGCTTGCGCCTTTCGAATACCTTCTCTCAGGTTCTAGCACGGCCCTCGGAATGGCTAGAACTTTTTAAGGCGTCACGGCAACGTGACGCCTTTTTTTTGTCGTTCACACAAGCCATTGTTCGTATCCGCCCGGATTCATTCGAACGACACTATCAGAACATGCATAGATCCGGTGGTCGTGACGGCAAAACGCTTGCGTAAGTATTTCGCTCACTTACATTCGCCTCGGAAATCTCCACGCGGGTAAGTCCGAGAAGTTTCACAAGCGCGGCGCCCCGAACGAAAGCCTCGAAGCATTAAGCAGCGCTCGGGTGAAATCTTAAGAAACTGCCGCCTCGCGCAAAAGACGTCACGCGAGAACTGCTGGTCGCCTATTGGTTGCGGGTTTTTACATCGCAACTCTGCGCATTTATTTTGACACTGTTTTCTCATTAACGGGATGGCGGGCGGAGAAACGCGCGCGCTGGTTTCGGGCGATCTTCGCGGTATGTGCGCGTCCGCACCAATTGCGGTTTCGGCATCGAAGTTTTTTATCAACCGTTTTAGCAATATTTATCCAATTCACATTGTTACGTTAGCGCTGAGCGTTGCATTTAATGGCTGTGAATTCCCATCCCTTCGACACCGAACTGAGCAACCTCGATTCAACACCGCCGATTGTGCACACCATGAGCGGTGTGGAAATGGCGGTCAATGCGGTTTTACAGATCCTGTTATTGCAGGCTTGGAATCCCTTTTATCTGTCATTCAACATTCCGTCGTGGTCGTTGTCGACGCTGTTTTTTTCTATTTATTGTTTCCGGCGCTCGCGCCACGCCTGCTGTCGATGCGCTTGAAGTCCACGATGCTGATGGCGATGTGGGGCGCCAGCCTGTTGGCGGCCGTGATCGTTGTTGCAGGCGGCTGGTATCAGGCGTGGCCGATCGGTGTGTTGCATACCAATCCGCTGGTGCGGCTTCCGGAGTTTCTGGCGGGCATTCTCGCTTACGGGATATTCGAGGCGAACGTCGAAAGCATTACTGGCATGATCGCGAGTTGCCGGCGGATCATATTCGCTGCTACAGGGGCACTTTCATCGGCGCCACTTTTCTGTTTACGGCGGGAATGCGTTCGTGGGAAGTACTTCTTCACAACGTCGCACTCTTGCCCGCGCAAGTCGCGGTGATTTTTGTTTGCGCGAGCGCACTGCAAAACGCGTCGCCGCGCGTGGCCCCCTGGACGAGACGGCTCGACAACGCTTCGTTGTCGATCTTCGCGCTGCAATACCCGCTATTTATCGGCTTTCTCAAAGTGCAGAAGCTGTTTGGCATTCCGTATTCGCTGTTGTCATGCGTGCCTCGACCGCATGTTTGCCGGGAGGCGGCAAGCCAGGCGCCCGTGCATCTTTCCGCCTATCCGGTCTATCTGATCCTGGTGCTGGTGGCGTCGGTGCTGTTTCAGGAGCGGGTCGTGTTGCCGCTGAGGACCAGGCTGCGCCGCGTGCTGAAGAGCCGCTGGGACGCAGCGCGGCCCGCGCCACTGCCTGCGACGTCTGTGCCGAAGACACAGTGAGACGCGCTGCCGGCCAGGTGCAGGCGTTTGCGCATCCCGGTCCCGCACTCGTCGATGTGGTCACATCGAAACATGAGCTTGCCATGCCTCCGAAGGTGGAACTTGCCCATGCGAAGGGATTCAGCCTTTATATGCTGCGTGCGATGTTGAACGGACGCGGCGACGAGATCGTCGAGCTGGCTCGCACCGAGCTCAGATGAAAACAGGCGCGAGCCCGATTGCCGACGGCTCGGGCCCGCGTCCGTGATCCTCGTCAACGTTTTCGCCTCAGCGCGCCAGCAACGAAACCGTCGCGATGCCGAGAATCGTCATGATTAGCGAAGTGATCACGTGAATCGCCACTTCGCCCGCCGCCCAGCCGAACCGGCCGTCCTGCAGACGCTGCACGACCTCCGCGGAGAACGTCGAGAACGTCGACAGCCCGCCCATCAGACCAGTGATGACGAACAGCCGCCATTCCGGCGTGAGCTGGGGCACACGCGCGAAGCCCGCGACCGCCACGCCGATGATGTAGCCGGCGATCACGTTGGCGGCGAGCGTGCCGAGCGGCAGGTCGCTAAAGACAGGGTTAAGTCGAAAGCCGAGGAACCAGCGAAACAGCGAGCCGAGTGCGCCGCCAATCGCGACAGCGAGAAAAGACCAATACATGGAAGAGGATCGAAACCGGAATGTCGACAGACCGGTTGATGCGGGCGAGTTGATGCCGCGTCCGCATAACCGGGCGTAGCAGGCATCATCAGCCCCAAGGGCGGTTAATGGAGAATGCCATCTCCAGCCGCGAAGTCTAGCATCGGCGCGCGCATCTGGGGACAGGCGCGTGATTCGCGCCTCTCCCGTTTCCCGCGAGCGCCGCCTTCGTTCACTCCGGCGTTGCCGAAATCTTGTGAATCGACAGATCGGCGCCGTTGTATTCCTCTTCCTGGTCGAGGCGCAGACCGACCGTCATGCGGATCACGCCGTACACGACGGTGCCGCCGAGCCCCGACACGACGATTCCGCCGAGCGTGCCGATGACCTGCGAGGCGAACGACACGCCGCCCAGCCCGCCGAGCGAATGGATGCCGAAGATCCCAGCCGCGATGCCGCCCCATGCGCCGCACAGCCCGTGCAGCGGCCACACGCCGAGGACGTCGTCGATGCGCCAGCGGTTCTGCACGCAGGTGAACATGTAGACGAACAGCACGCCAGCGATACCGCCCGTGACCAGCGCGCCGAGCGGATGCATGATGTCCGAGCCCGCGCACACCGCGACGAGCCCGGCGAGCGGGCCGTTGTACGTGAAGCCCGGGTCGTTGCGGCCCGCGAACCACGCGCTCAGCGTGCCGCCGACCATCGCCATCAGCGAATTGACCGCGACGAGGCCGCTGATCTTGTCGAGCGTCTGCGAGCTCATCACGTTGAAGCCGAACCAGCCGACCGTCAGCACCCATGCGCCGAGCGCGAGAAACGGAATGTTCGACGGCGGATGCGCGGCGATGCCGCCGTCGCGGTGATAGCGACCGTGGCGCGCGCCGAGCAGCAGCACGGCCGGGAGCGCGACCCAGCCGCCGAACGCGTGCACCACCACCGAGCCCGCGAAGTCATGGAACGGCGCGCCGAAAGCCTGCGTCAGCCAGTCCTGTATGCCGAAGCGGTTATTCCACGCGATGCCTTCGAAGAACGGATAGATGAAACCGACCAGCACGAACGTCGCGAACAGCTGCGGATTGAACTTGGAGCGCTCGGCGATGCCACCCGACACGATCGCGGGGATCGCGGCGGCGAACGTCAGCAGGAAGAAAAAGCGCACGAGCGCATAGCCGTTGTGCTGGGCGAGCGTCGCCGCACTGTCGAAAAACTGCACGCCGTATGCGATCGTGTAGCCGATGAAGAAGTACGCGATCGTCGAGACCGCGAAGTCCACCAGAATTTTGACCAGCGCATTCACCTGATTCTTCTTGCGCACGGTGCCAAGCTCCAGGAAGGCGAATCCCGCGTGCATCGCCAGCACCATGGCGGCGCCGATCAAAAGAAACTCGGTATCGGCGCCGTATTTCAGACTTTCCATCGATATGTCCCGCTTATGCAAAAAAGTGCGCTATGTGAGCAAGAAGTGGGCCAAAGTTGTGCTGGTCGCGTCGACACGGTGCAATCGGGCACCGGGATGGGCATCCGGTGGGTTTTGAGCCATGCGCCGCCCGAGCGCGTCATGCACCTGAACAGAGAGGAGCCGCACAGGAAAAGTGCATAAATCGACCCCATTGCGCAGATCGACCCAGACGAGGGCGAAATATTCGATTTAAATTACATTTTCATTTGGAATCCTGGCGCAGCGAGATGCTGGCCGGGCGCGTCGATGCCCATTTCTGGCCGCTGTGCGCGAACAGCAGAAGCTGCCGTCGACGGGTTTGTGCCCCTCTTTCTTTTCCCGCGCAAACCTCGACATAATGTGCCAACTCCGTGCACGATCCGCCGGCCAACCCCTCCCATGGGCACGCATGAGACTGACCACTAAAGGCCTGCTTCTGATCGCGATCCCGGCCGTTTTCGAACTCGCGCTGCTCACCGGTGTCGTGAAGGCCCAGGCCGATGCGACGATGGCGGAGCGCTGGAGGATGCATAGCGAGGAGGTGTTGCGCCAGACTACGGAGATTCTCGATCCGGTGCTGTCCGAATCGGTCGCGCTGCGGGGCGCGGTGCTCGCCAACGATGCGCATTTCACCACCCCGATCGCGGTATGGATGGACGTCGACCGGCGCATCGACGAGCTCGCCGAACTCGTCGCGGACGATCCGGCGCAGGTCGAGCGCGTGGCCGAGGTGCGCCAGGCGGTGCAGGCGTACCGCCAGTGGTCCGACCGGATCCAGGACATGCTGCACGCCGGGCGGACCGGCGAGATTCTCGCGCGCTTCCACGCTCTCGCCCAGGCCGACGTGCTCGATCATTTCCGTGTGGAGGTGACCGCGTTCCAGGCCGAGGAGCGCCGTCTCGATAGCTCGCGCTCGAATGCCGTCGCCGCCGTGCGCGAACGGGAACAGACGCTAATCGTCGCGGCCGCGTTGGGCTCGCTGCTGTTCGTCGCGCTCGCCGTCTGGATGTTCACGCGCGGTGTGCGCGGCCGGCTCGCGCTGCTGTCCGACAACGCGGGCCGGCTCGCCGGCAACGAGCCGCTCGCGCCGCTCGGCGCGGGCAGCGATGAAATCGCGCGGCTCGATCTGACCTTGCACGAGACGAGCCGCCGACTGCTCGAAGCCGAACGCATCGAAGCTCGCTTTCACGCGGACCTCGAGTGGCGCGCCGCCGAGCTCGCGCGCAGCAACGAGACGCTGCGCCAGCAGACCCAGGAAAACGAAATGTTCAACTACAGCGTGTCGCACGACCTGCGCGCGCCGCTCGTGAATCGAAGGAGGGGGTGGGCACGACGTTCTATCTGTCGCTGCCGGAGGCGGGTGCTGCGGGCGCGAAACCGGCCGCGGCTGGCGCGGCTGCGCTTGCCGCGGCGGCTCCGGCTCCGGCTCCGGCTCCGGCTCCGGCGGCGCGCGGTGCGCGTCAGAGCGTGCCGTGCGCTGCGGGGCCAGGCTTGGGCGCAGGCAGCGGGTCGTCCGCGCGTTCGATCGACGCGGTGCGAGGAATCAGCACGCGGTAGGGGGCGCTCGATCGTGCGGCGCGGATGGCGCTCGCCCGCGCATCAACCGGCGAAAATCCGCCGCGGCTTCAGCAGTCTTCTGCCGCGCACCGACCAGTAGCAACCGCATGCCAGCAGCACGGCGATGCCGGCGAACGTTTCGGCCGGTGTTGGCCGAATGCCGGCAAGACCCTCGACGGCAAACAGGCCGTGCGTGACACCCAGCAGCGCCGCCCACAGTGCACACGCAGCCTGCATCAGCAAACGGGTCCCTTTCATATGTCGAGCGCGGGTGTCGTGCGACCAGGTGGGCAGCCGGCGCGCGCACAAAAAAACGATCGCCATCAGCGTGATGGCGAGGGTGACGATCCAGTCGATCAGTTTCATCGAAACAGCACTCCCCAAAAGCAGCCGCGACTATAGGGAGGTGTTTCGCCTGCAACTGTCGGAAGATTCTGAATTGTGGGGCGCTGTTGAGCGATGTTGAGGCGAGCGCCGCTGCAAGTCGACGCTCGTTGCTGCACGTGGTCTCGGGACTCGGTGCGCGATCCGCGTGCCGCCCAGCTGCGAGTACATCGATGTGCTCGCCAGATTGCATCAATCCTCGCAGGGTTCGGGCGCAATGCCAGTCAGACCAAACTGGCTAAATTCCCGGTATTCCTGCTGAAGAAGGCCGGCGCACCGATCTTGACGCCGGTGAACTAACTGGCCCGGTGGTATTCGCGCCTCTCGTGCAGTTCCCGTCATCACCTACAGAAGTCCCGACTTCCAGGCTACAACGGTCATTCAGGTGAACAGCGGCTCAACCCATGCCGAACCGCCGCTTTCTTCGCTCAGGCAGCGAAGTCGGTCGAAGACGACAGCTGTTTCCACGTTTCCGTTTCCTGCGTCACATAAGCGTTTTTCGCAGCGATGGCGGCCAGCGTGTCCGTCCCAAGCGGCAGGCGCAACGGCGGGGACGCCGCGTCGACCAGCGCGATCATCGCGGCCGCAAGCCTGGTCGGGTCGCCAGGCTGGTTGTGATTCAATTGCATGGCCTTGCGGCGAACCGCACCCGAGGTTTCGTCGTAATCGTCGATCACCTCGGGCGCCACGACCAGCGAGGACGCATCGAGAAAGTCGGTACGAAAATACCCCGGCTCGACGACTGTCGCGTGAATGCCCAGCGGTCTCAACTCGGCATGCAACGCTTCCGTGATGCCTTCGACGGCGAACTTCGTCGACGAATACACGCCAAAGCCCGCCGCGGCACGATAGCCGCCAATCGATGAAACATTGATCACGTGGCCCGAGCGGTTCGCGCGCATGGTCGGCAATACAGCGCGCGTGACGTTGAGCAAGCCGAAGACATTCGTGTCGTACATGCGACGCACGTCGTTGTCGGCGGATTCTTCCACCGCGCCAAGGAGACCGAACCCGGCGTTGTTGACCAACACGTCGACGCGGCCGAATTTTTCAATCGCGGCCTGCACCGCCGCCTTTGCCTGGGCCTCGTTGGTCACGTCCAGCTCCACCGGCAGCAACGCAGCCGACTCGCCAAGACGCTCGCTGATCGCCGCGACCTTGCGTCCGGCGGCCACCACCGCGTTGCCGTCCGCGAGCGCAGCTTCAGCTATCAATGCGCCGATGCCTCGCGATGCGCCGGTGATGAACCATACCCGCTTGAAACCACCCTGTTGAACGTTAGCCATGATGTCTCTCCGACGTGTGTGATGAAGTGATGCCATCGTAAGCTCGGCGATTGACACAAACTAGCCGTACATGATTGGCGACATAATCAACTTTTATTTGCTAATTGGGGCTTCGCAATACTGCCGCGGCAAGAGGCGCGCGCCGAAGACGATCGTTGAGGGAAGGGTCGCCTTTTGATTCGCGCGGACGTCAGCTCCATCAGGTTCGACAGAACCGCGACCAACTCCCCAGGGCGATCCGAAGCGGCCGCGCGGCGCAACGGCGGTATCATGGGCACGTCTTCGCATGTGCGAGCCGCCCGACGCGGCTCCTTCCAGATCATGATTTCATCTCTTTCCTCATCGTTATTGCACCGCGCGGCGGTCGTGGTCCTCGTGTTCGGCGCGCTGGCCGCGTGCCAGAAGAACGACGCGTCGGCCGGCCAGGTCGCGGGCAAGCTGAACGACGCCGCGCAGCTTGCCGGTCAGAAGCTCGATCAGGCCGCGAGCTACGTCGGCCAACAGGTCGACGCGACCAAGGACGCCGCGCAACAGAACCTCGACTCGGCCTCCGCGCCGTCGCTCAAGATCGACCCGGCCGCGCTCGCGTCGAGCGCGCAGGCCAACGTGCAGAACGCGGCGAGCGCGGCCAACGCGCAGCTCGGCAAGGCCGCGTCGATCACGGGCCAGGGCCTCGAAACGGCGGGGCGCAAGTTGCAGGCGTGGTCGGCGCAGAATGCGGGCGCGTCGGCTTCGTCGACTGCATCGACCGATTCCGCCGACGCGCAGAAGCAGATGGATAAATGACTCGCGCCGTTCGATCCGGTTTCGCCGTTTGACATTAGCGTTATATGTAATTACGATGGTTACACATTGTCGTTTCGGGACGGATCTGCCGTGAACACGAGTAGCCGGTTTGCCTTTGCCGTGCATGTGCTCGCGCTGTTGTCGCTACAGGGCGGCGTGCCGTTGTCGTCGGAGATGATCGCGGGCAGCGTGAACACCAATCCCGCGCTCATTCGCCGGCTTCTGATCATGCTCTCCGACGCCGGCCTCACCACCTCGCAGATGGGCGCCGGTGGCGGCGCGTTGCTTGCGCGGCGGCCGGAACGGATCACGTTGCTCGACGTCTATCGCGCGGTGGAAGACGCGCAGTTGTTCGCGTTGCATCGCGAGGAGCCAAATCCAGCGTGCATGGTGGGGCGCAATATCCAGAGCGTGTTGAGCGGGATCATCGACGAAGCGCAGCAGGCAATGGAAGCGACGCTGGCCGCGCGCACGCTCGCCGACGCGACCGCCGACGTGGTCCGCTCGGAGAAGCAGCGCGAGCGCAAGCGCCGTGCTTGAGCGTGCCTTCGCGCGCAAGACGCGGCGGCGGTGAACGATAGAAGCGCAGTGTCGTAGGGCGCGGGTCGAACTATTCCGGCACGCGTGCCAAACAATGGAACGGGGTGAGCGCCCCGCTTTTTTTCTCGTTATATGTAACTATAAGAGTTACATATAAGACAACCTGAGGAGTATGCTGATATGAGCAAGCAACTGAAGATCGCCCTGTTTGGCGCGACTGGCGTGATCGGTTCGCGGATTGCCGCGGAAGCCGCGCGTCGCGGGCACCAGGTGACGGCGCTGGTGCGCGATCCGGCGCGGGTGCCGGCCGGCGTCGCGAATCTGCATGCGGCGCAGGCCGATCTGCTCGACGCCGCGAGCGTCGGCGCGGCGGTGCGCGGTCAGGACGTGGTCGCAAGCGCGTATGCGCCGCCGCAGGGCGATCTCGCCACGCTGACGCAAGCGACACGCGCGCTGGTCGAGGGGGTGCGCGCGGCGGGGCTGAAGCGCGTCGTCGTGGTAGGCGGCGCGGGCTCGCTCGAAGTCGCACCGGGCAAACAACTGGTCGATACCGACAGCTTTCCGGACGCGTACAAGGGTATTGCACTCGCGCACCGCGACGCCTTCGAGTACTACCGCGGCGTGACCGATCTCGACTGGACGTTCTTCGCGCCAGCCGCGCTAATCGCGCCGGGCGAGCGCACCGGCAAGTTCCGCACGGGCGCGAACACGCTGATTGCGGACGCGGACGGCAACAGCCGCATTTCGGCCGAAGACTACGCGATCGCGTTCGTCGACGAACTGGAGCAGGGCCGCTTCATCCGCCAGATCGCGACGGTCGCGTACTGACGACCCGCGGTTCGAATTCGCCGGCCGCGCAAGCGTACTAACATTCGGTTACGCATGTTCGGCCGCGCCGGGCGAAACTGCGGCTACACTGGCGTCTGCCGTTTTCTCACGGATTGCCATGCAGTCATGCCCGTCGCAGCGTGAGTCCGAGGCTGCGCCGTCTGGCGGCGGGCAGCAGCCGGCGATTCTCAGCGCCCCCCATCTCTCCTACGCTCACACCGCTCGCGACACTGCCAGCGGCGACGCCCGCCCGCGCGCGAGCACAGATGCCGTCGGTTGGTTTGCCGCGCTGCTGTGCGCCGCGCTGATTCTGTGCCTCGGCGCGCTGCCGCGCATGGCGCAAGCCGCGGGCCCCGCGGTCGGCGGCGGCACGCCCGTGATCCCGGCATTGCAGAGCCTGATCAACAGCGCGACGGTGAACGCAACGCCTGCGTCCGCGGCATCGGGGGCGTCGGCGCCCGAGGCGGCGTCGGCGCCGTCGCCCGCGAGCCAGGCGGAGCTGGCGCGCTCGCTCGACAGCGTGATCGCCACGCTCGACAACGACCGCCAGCGCAACGCGCTCGTTGCCCAGCTGAAAAAGCTGCGCGATGTGTCGCAAAGCGCCGCGCAAACCGTCGGGCCACCCGCGCCCGCGTCCGCGCAACCTAGCCCGGGCCTGCTCGGCGCGATCGCCTCGGGTATCGCATCGTTCGAATCCGACGTGCATCAGGGCCGCACGCCGGTGCGCTACTGGAGCGGGCGCGTGACCGCGGCCGGCAACGAGCTGTACACGATCGTCTCGGGCCAGGGACACGAGGGTGTCGGCACGATCCTGTTGGCGATGCTGGGGATGCTGGCCGGCTGGGGCGCCTGTGCCGGCGCGCTGATCTATCTGCAGCAACGGCTGCACCGGCGCTTCGGTGTCGAGCTGGTGCTGCGGCCCAATCCCACCACGCGCGAGCTGCTGATCTTCGCGTTGCGCCGCGTCGGTCCGTGGATCATCGCGTTCGTCGCGGCGCTGCTGTTCATGCGCGCGATGCCCGATGCGCTCGGCCGCACGCTCGGCATGGTGGTCGCGTATGCGATCGTCGCGGGCGCGGTGTTTTCCGCGATCTGTCTGATCATGTTTTCGCTGTTCGGCTCGGGCCACCGCCGCGTCGCGGTGCGCCTGCTGATCGATCACGCGCGCCGCGTGCTGTTCGTGATCGGCGTGTGCGGCGCGCTCGGCGACGCAGCCGTCAATTACGACGTCGAGCATCAGCTCGGCACCAACCTCGCCGCGCTGATTTCGACCGCGGCCAACATGACGGCCGCCGTGCTGACCGGCTATTTCGCGCTCGCGTTTCGCCGGCCGGTCGCGCATCTGATCCGCAACCGGTCGTACGAACAGCGCAACGACCACAAGGCCGCGACCGATGCGTTCGAGGTGCTCGCCGCGCTGTGGCACCTGCCGGTGCTGGTGCTCTCGGCCGCGTCGGTGGTCGCGACGCTCGGCGGCTCCAGCTCCAGCGAAAACGTGCTGCAGATCTCGATCGTCACCGCGCTGCTGCTGGTGCTGGCGTTCTTCCTGTCGGCGATCGTGCTGCGCATGACGCGGCCGCGCAGCGCCCGCGCGCGGCGCCGCTCGCCGTATCTGACGCGGCTGCTGCGCTTTTGCGGCACGTTGCTGACATTGTTCATCTGGCTGTTTTTCTTCGAATCCGCTGCGCGTCTGTGGGGCGTGTCGCTGGCCGCGGTGATCGAGAGGAACGTGGCGGCGCGCGGCGTCGCGCATGCGATGACGGCGATCGTCGCCACCGTGTTCATCGCGTGGCTGCTGTGGATTCTGGTGGACACCGCGATCACCGAGACGCTCAATCCGGGCAGCCCGCGCAACAAGGCGCGCAGCCCGAGCATGCGCGCCCGCACGATGTTGCCGCTGGTGCGTAACGTCTTGCTCGTCACGATCATGACGATCGGTGGGATCGTCACCGCCGCGAACCTCGGCATCAACGTGACGCCGCTGCTCGCGGGCGCGGGCGTGATCGGTCTGGCGATCGGTTTCGGCGCGCAGTCGCTGGTGACCGACCTGATCACCGGGCTCTTCATCATCATCGAGGACACGGTCTCGGTCGGCGACTGGATCGACGTCGATGGCGGGCATGCGGGCACGGTCGAGCATCTGTCGATCCGCACCGTGCGGCTGCGCGACGGGCAGGGCGCGATCCACGCGATTCCGTTCTCGCAGATCAAGATCGTGAAGAACCTGTCGCGCGATTTCGCGTACGCGGTGTTCGAGGTGCGCATGTCGTTCTCGACCGATGTCGACGAGATCACGCAGCTGATTCGCGAAGTCGGCGCGGAGCTGATGGCCGACTTCCGCTACCGGCGCGAGATGCTCGGGCCGATCGAGGTGTGGGGCCTCGACCGCTTCGATCCGAACTGGATGGTCGTCAAAGGGCAGATCAAGACGCGGCCGCTGCAGCAATGGAGCGTCGCGCGCGCGTTCAACCTGCGGCTCAAGCGCAAGATGGACGAGGCGGGCATCGAGATTCCGGTCGCGCAGATGCGGGTGTACACATCGTCGAAGGATAGCGAGGGCGAGCCGCTGCGCGACGATGAGATGACCGGGTTCGTCGCGCCTGTGAATGCCGGTGCCGATGACAGCCGGCATGCGCATGGCGAGGCGCAGCAGCGGGCGCCGGACGGCGAGCGCGGCAAAATCCATCAAAGGGCGCATGAACCCACTCGCGAAAGAGACCGCGAAGCGGCGCACGAGTATCCGCGCGAAGCTGAGTATGAGGTGGGCGTCGTTGGCCCGTCGGCGCGCGCGTCGACACAGGTGCCGCTTGCGCCCGCGCGTGACGTGTCGCACGAACCGCGTCCGGCGCCGCCGACGACCGGACAGACCGCGCCGATTCCGCCGCAGATTCCGACGGCGGGTGATGTGGGTGGGAAGAATTGAGGCGGGGGGTGTTGGGGGCCGTGCGACGACGGTCACGCTTGTATGTTCGCGTGACCGCGTAATCGCGTAATCGCGCGAATACGTGAGGTCACGTCACCTCACGTCGTGACGTGCAACCGTCAAACCATCTCCGCCGCGTCGGCCATGCGCACGATGTCGTTCACGTGCGTGCCGATCCGCGCGCCTTCGACGCCATAGATATGCAGCGACACCGCCGGCGCATCACTGCTGTTGCCAAGCCGATGAATCGCAGCACGGCCGCCGCGCACGAACGACACTGCGCCGCGTTTGCGCGTCTGAGCGCGCAGCGCGCTCGCGCATTGATGCGCATCGTCCCATTCGAAGACCGTTTCGCTCAGCTTGCCCTCGACCACCGCGTAACCGCACCAGGTGTGATGCGCGTGCACGGGGCTCGCCTGGCCGGGCTGCCAGACCAGCGCGGCAATCGCATAGCGGCCTTGCGGATCGGCGATGAGCAGATGGCGCCGATAGGTGTCGGCGGAACCTTCGCGTTGCATCGGTGCGAGCAGCGCCGGGTCGGCGGCCGCCTCGGCGAGCGCGAGCCGCATGGTGCGCGCGAAGAACGTCGAATGCGACGGCTCCGAAAATTTCGCGCAGGCTTCGAACATCGCGTCGAGCGTGTCGCACAGGCGCTCGAGCGGTGTGCGCCCGATCTCGCCCAGCGTTTGTGTCGGTAACGCGGCCGCTTCAAGTCGGGCCGGGTCCGGCAGCGACTTCAGGTAGTCGGGAAGGTGCTCGAAAGCGGTGGCGCGAAGGTCGTCGCTCATGGTTTCATTGCAGCGCGGGCGCTGCCGTTCGGCAATTTTCGGTATCGATATTTATACCGGTTTGCCCGGAGAAAGAGTTTCCATATAATTTCCTCGACCGTCAGAAAAGTAGAATAATTTCCTATGAGGGGTGGTGGTATGAGTATGGATATCATCGATCGGAAGCTGCTCGAATTGCTGCAGGCAGACGCGACGATGCCGATCGCCGAACTCGCGCAGCGCGTGAACCTGTCCCAGACGCCTTGCTGGAAGCGGCTGCAGCGCCTGAAGGAGGCGGGCGTGATTCGCGCGCAGGTGGCGCTGTGCGACGCGCGCAAGCTCGGGGTCGGAACCACGGTGTTCGTGGCGGTACGGACGAATCAGCACACGGAGACATGGGCCGCCGCATTTACGCAAGCGGTGCGCGATATTCCCGAAGTGGTCGAGGTCTACCGGATGAGCGGCGAGACCGACTATCTGCTGCGCGTGGTGGTCTCCGATATCGACGATTACGACCGGATCTACAAACAGTTGATCACGGCCGTGCCGCTGTACGACGTGAGTTCCAGCTTCGCGATGGAGCAGATCAAGTATTCGACGGCGTTGCCGGTGCGGCCGGCTGTGACTGTCACAAATAACGGCTAACGCGCGACATTGTGTATCTACAGATAATGATGAGCTGCCCGCCGATGATTTCAAAAAGTTGAAGCGCGTGGGCGCCCGAGGACGTCCGCGTCTCGAGACGCCGAAGGTCCTGCTGACGGTTCGCTACGATGCCGACGTGGTCGATGCATTCAAGGCGACGGGAGAGGGTTGGCAAACGCGAATGAACGATGCGCTGCGTGACTGGCTCAAGGATCATCGACCCGCATGATGGAAGGAGGGCGCACGCGCGCTCGCGACTGCGCTTGCAGTACCTTTTTCGAATGCCGGATCACAGACCAAAATCACCAGCAGTAACACGAGGCAGATCGCGTGCCGTCAGGAGCGCCGCTTGCTGCCTCGACAGTAAACGCGCCACAGCGCATCCATACGGCTCCCCCGGCTGCAAGCCGCGTGCAAGCCCACTGGGCGTAGAATGCCGCCTTCTCCGACCCATCCGCGACTGCTTCGCGAATCGAGCCCGCTTCATGACCAGACCGCTGCGCAAGAAGAATCCGACCTTTGGCATCTCCGTCTTTATCGTGGTGGCGATCCTGCTGGTGATTGCCACGCTGTTCTATAACGCGATCCGCGAAAAGCACCAGTTCGACAGCCAGCCCACGCAGGTGCCGCCGGTGGCCTCGGAGGCTGCGGCGGCCACCGCGATGAAACCGGCGAGCGGCGCCGCGCAATAACGCCCGCGCGCTTCCTGCTTCACTCCTCCGGTAGCCGGATCATGCTCGCGTCCTTGCGAATCTGCGCGGACGCTGCGAGCATCTGCTTGCATTGATGCGCGAGCAGCTTCGTGTCATGCACGGCATCGGCCGTATAGTCCGGCGATTTCTCCGTTTCGACGACCATCGCATCGAGTTCGCGACTCATCAGTTTGATCTGCTCGCCCTGCTCGGCGGGCAACGCGGTGCCGGCTTCGGCGGCGCTCAGGTTGTCGCGCACGAGGCTCAAAGCGCGCTGCAGCGGCTGTAGCGAGATATCCTCGACCTGGTGCTGCTGTTGCGCGGAAGTGCGCAACAGCGGCGCGGCGGCCGTGATCTGCGACGCGAGCACATGGCTGCGCACCAGCAGACCGTTCAACTCCGGCACGAACTTCTGCGCGGACTTCGGTTCGAGCATCATCCGCTGGAACGCCTGACCGAGATTCGCGAACGCAACGTGAACGTTCTTGCGCGCGAGCCGATAACGGTAATCGCGGTCGAGCGCGGTCGCCGCGGCGGCAGCGGCGGCCGATGCACCGCTTGCCGGGCGCGCGGTCGCGTTGCGGATGGTGGTGGTGTCATGGCCGGCCTCGCCCGCGTTCGCCTCGGCATTGGCGTCGGCGACCGGCTGTGCCACGCCGGCGCGCCCAGCGCCGCGCGCACGGACGCCACTCGCCACTTCGGCTCCGGCTCCGGCGACGGCGAGCGCCGGGCCGCCAAAGCCGATCGCCGGATCCGCCATCGCCGCCGCCGGCGCGCGCGCGCCCGCTTCGGTCACGGCCGCGACCACCGCCGCGGCCGGCTTACCGCTCCACCACCAGCTCGCTTCGAGATACTGCCGCGTCGCGCTGATCATGTTGTTGACGAGCTTGCCCATCAAGCGGTACTCCCAGTACGGGAACAGGTGGCTCGCCGCGATCGCGATCGCGCAGCCGACTACGGTGTCGATCGCGCGCTCGCCGATGATGCGCATGCTGCCCGGCGCGAGCAGATGGAACAGCAGCAGCACATATGATGACGTGAACACGACGCTCGCCGTGTAGTTGAACAGCAGCAGGCTGTAGCTCATCACCATCGACGCGAACATCACGACCATCAGGATGTGGGGCTCCTTCACGAAGATGATCAGCGCGATGCTCGCCGCGCAGCCGATCAGCGTGCCGATGATCCGCTGCCCGTTGCGCTGCTTGGTCAGCGAGTAGCCGGGCTTCAGAATGATCACGGTGGTCATCACGATCCAGTACGCGTTCGTGAGCGGCAGCAGGCGGCCGAGCCAGAAGCCCACGGCGACCGCGATCGTCACGCGCAACGCGTGTCGAAAGCTCGGCGAGGCCATCGTCAGATTCGACAGGATCTGCCCGAACGGCACGCGCCGGCTCGACACGAAACGGCTCAGCGCCTGGTCGATGCGCAGTTCGGTTTCGGTCGGGCCCGGCTCGTTGGTAAGGCTTCGGCGCATCTTGTCGATCAGCCGCGTGGCGCTCCAGATGCGGCGGAAATTCGACGACACGGCCGAATACGCCTCCGGGTTCTGCGTCGGCAACTCCTGCTTGCGCATCAGTTCGATTTCATACTCGATCGCGCGCAATTCCGCCTTCACGTTCACGCGCATGCGCGGCGCCTGGTTCTGCAGCACCGCGAGGCCGATCTCCTCGAGATCTTCGGCCGCCTTGCGGATCAGATCGCGATAGAACACCAGCAGATCGGAGCCGCCGAACGTGCTGCGCACGAGCGTGTAATCGGTTTGCGCGCCGACGAACAGCTCGTGCAGATCGACGGTATTGATGAACAGGTTGTAGAGCATCGCGCGGCGTGGTTCGAGCTTGCCGCGCTTCAACTTGGGCAGATTGCGCAGCACGATGTCGCGCGCGGCGTCCTGGCGATCGACCGCGGAGATCTGCTTGTCGACGAGGTTGCGATAGCACTCGTCGAGATCGTTGTCGAGATCGTAGAAGGCGGCGCGCGCGAGCAGATAGTCCGCGCACGCGAACACGCTTTCGGCGAGCGCCTGCTGCTCGATCCGATGCATCATCCAGCGGCTCACGAAGGTCGACCAGTACGTGTACCAGAGACCGCCGAGCAGGATCCACGACGCGTTGACGAGCGCCTGCAAGGGCGTGAAGTGCTCCACCAGCGTCATGATCATCATGAACAGCGTCGCGAAGCTGATCTGCGGCCAGCGATTGCCGTACACGACGATTAGCGACAGCACGAACGTGAGCGGCACGACCGTGCACCACAGCGCGATCGGATTGACGGTGGCGAGGCCGGTGGCGAGCGCGGACAGAAAGCCGATCACCGAGCAGGCCAGCATCTCGTTGTGCTTGTACTTGAGCGGGCCCGGCATGTCGACGACGCAAGCGCCGAGCGCGCCGGTCGCGATCGTGAAGCCGAGGTCACGATTGTGAAACACGATCAGGCACAGGATGGCCGGTAACGACACGCCGACCGCGATGCGCAGGCCGCCATAAAAGTACTGGCTATAAAGGAATTTTCTTATTTCGACCGAATAGCGCATCGACTACCTGAATCCATTCACTGAGAAAACCGCAGTTGGAAAGACAGCGCGAAACTGCCGTCGAGTCTAACTGATTTTGCGCACGTTCTGACCTCGTCCATTCGGCCAGGTTATGCCCTGGGGATTGGTTTGTTATGCTGTCGCTTCAATGTCCGCCGTGGCTCGCGCGCATCGCTCGCGGGCCATCGGCGTGCCAAATGTGATCTGGAATCCATGCTTCAGCTCTTCTACTCGAACCGCTACGAAACGCTGGTGGGCGCGCTGCTCGACAACCTCGCGCAAGCGCCGTCCGACCCGTGGACCGCGCGGCCCGTGATCGTGCCGAGCGCGGCCGTGCGCCGGCGGCTCGAGCTCGATATCGCCGCGCGCCAGGGCATCTGCGCGAGCGTTAACTTTGGTTATCTCGCGCAATGGCTGTGGGCGCAGATCGGCGGCGTGATCGAGGTGCCGAAGCATTCGCCGTTCGCGCCGGACCGGCTCGTGTGGCGCTGCTACCGGCTGCTCGGCGACTCAGACGAAGCGCTGCCGTGGAACGCGTCGCCGCGTCTGCGCACCTATCTCGATGCGGCCGACGCGTCGATGCGCTACGAGCTGGCACGGCGCGTCGCGACGGTGCTCGATCACTATCTGACCTATCGCCCCGAATGGCTGCTGCAATGGCACAAGGGGCGGCTCGATCTTCGCGAGCGGCGCGGCTGACGACACCGGTCCGCGTCTGACCGGCGCGAGCGACGCGGCGCGCGAGGACGAGCGCTGGCAGGCGGCGCTGTGGCGCGCGGTTCTTGCCGAGCTCGCGCAAGCCGGCGGTCATGCGCAAACATCCGCGGCCGCGCTGCCGCCCGCGTATCGGTTCCTCGATGAAATCGCGGCGCTCGATCTCGAGGCGATCTCGAACGCGCGATGGCCCGAGGCGGTCAGCGTGTTCGCGCTGCCGACCATGCCGCCGCTGCATATCGCGTTGCTGCGCGCGCTGTCGCGCTGGATCGACGTGCGTCTGTACGTGATGAACCCGTGCCGCGAGTTCTGGTTCGACGTGGTCAGCGAAGGGCGCGTGCAGGCACTCGACGCGGCGGGGCAGCTCGACTATCAGGAAGTCGGTCATCCGCTGCTCGCCGAATGGGGCCGCCAGACTCAGGCGCAGCTGCATATGCTGCATGAGCTGACCGAAAGCGCCGCATCGGCCGAGACCGGCGATTTCACCGAAAACCCGGAGCCGAGCTGGCTCGCCGCCGTGCAGAACGGCATCCTCGATCTGCGCGATGAAGCCGATGCCCGCGAGCTGCCGATCGAGCGCGGCATAGAGGTGCATGTCTGCCATAGCCTGTCGCGGCAGCTCGAAGTGCTGCACGATCGCCTGCTAGGCTGGTTCGACGAGTTCGACGATCTCCAACCGTCCGATGTGCTGGTCGCCGTGTCCGATCTCGCGGCGGCCGGTCCGCTGATCGATGCGGTGTTCGGCACCACGCCAGCCGGCGACACGCGCCGCATTCCGTACCGCATTACCGGCCTGCCGCCGTCGCAGGCCAATCCGGTCGCGCGTCTGTTGCTCGATTGGCTCGCGCTGCCCGAGCGCAGCGTCGGCGCGCCGGATCTGATCGAATGGCTGCGCGTCGATGCGGTCGCGGTGCGCTACGGCATCGATGCGAATTCGCTCGAAGCCGCGCAGGAATGGCTCGCGGCCGCCGGCGCGCGGCGCGGGCTCGCGCCGCTCGAACCGTTGGGTGAACACGTGCCGGTCGCGCGTCATACGTTCGCCGATGCGCTGACGCGCCTGTACCTCGGCTACGCGATGCCGGCAGGCGGCGAGCCGGTCGATGCGTGGCTGCCGGTCGAAGGCGCGGGCGGTTCGGATGCTGAACTGCTCGGCCGTCTGTCGCGTTTCGTCGACGACATCGACAGCTTCGCGGCGAGCTGCGCGATCGAGCGCACGCCGTCCGACTGGTCGCAACTGCTGCTCGAAACGCTCGGGCAGTGCTTCGACGGCGGCGTCGAGTTCGCCGATTCGCTCGCGGCCGTGCGCGACGCGCTCGATGCGATGAGCGCCGCGATGCAGGCCGGCGCGCATGATGTGTTGCTGCCGGCGTCGGTGGTGCGCACCGCGCTCACCGAAGCGCTCGACGACCCCGCCCGCGGCGGCGTGCCGTGGGGCAGCGTGACGTTTTCTTCGCTGACGAGCTTGCGTGGTTTGCCGTTCCGCGTGGTCTGCCTGCTCGGCATGGACGACGGCGTGCTGCCGTCGCTCGCACGCGCCGACGAATTCGATCTGATGGCCGCGTTTGGCAAGGCCGGCGACCGTCAGCGCCGCGACGACGAGCGCAATCTGTTCCTCGATCTGCTGCTCGCCGCGCGCGAGCGGCTCTTCATCGCCTACACGGGCCGCAGCATTCGCGATAACGCGCCGCTGCCGCCGGCCGCGCTCGTCGACGAACTGCTCGATCATCTCGCGCAGGTGTCGGCGGGCGAGGACGCGAGTCCGGCCGAGGTCGACAGCGCGCGGCGCGAGTTCATCGTCGAGCATCCGTTGCAGGCGTTCGCGTCGGACTACTTCGCGGCGAAGCCCGACCTGTTCACCTACGACGCCGATCGCGCCGAACTGGCCACGCTGCTTGCCGAACCGCAGCATGCGGCCGCCACGCCGTTCTTCGATCAACCGCTGCCGCCGGAAGATATGCACGAGGTGGAGTTCGACGACTTCGTGCGCTTCTGGCGTCATCCGGCGCGCGCACTGCTGCGCGACCGGCTCGGTATCGCGTTGTCGGATGCGCAGGGCGAGTTGCTCGACACCGAGCCGTTCGATCTCGACTATGCGGGCCGCGACGCGCTCGCCGAGCGCGTGCTGCCGGTGCTGCTAGACGCCGGCACCGACGACGAGGTGATGTATAGCCGCGTGCAGCGCGTCGCCGAGGCGAGCCCCGAGTTGCCCGGCGGCGCGACCGGCGCGGTGTGGCGCGCGCGCGAGTTGTCCGCGCTGCGGCAGTTGGCGCAAAGCGTGCGGCGCGAAGTGGCCGCGGGCGTCGAGCGTTTGCCGTTCGTGCTCGACGTCTCGCCGCGCTGGCCGCAAGGCGGCGATGGCACCGACAGCGCCGTCTCCCTGTTTGGCGACTACGACGCGCTGCTGCGCGAGTCCGCCGAAACGCCGCTGCAATTGCGCGGCACGTTGAACCTGCTGACCGGAACGGGACAAGTGATCTTTCGTTATGCCAAAGCCAGCGCGCGCGACTATCTGTCCGCGTGGCTCGCGCATCTGTTCTATTGCGCGGCGCAGCCGGACGGCCCGCGTCGCACCGTATGGCACGGCAGCGGCGAGAGCTTCGAGCTGGCGCCCGTCGCGGCTCCGCTCGACGAACTCGCGCCGTTGGCTGCGCTCTTCAATGCCGGCCGCCGGCTGCCGCTGCGCTTTTTCCCGAAAAGCGCATGGGCGAGGGTCAGCGAAAGCGAATCGGCGGCGCAGGGCGTGTGGATCAACGACCGCGTGCGCGGCGAATCCGACGACCCCGCGTTGCGCATCGCGCTGCGCGGCACACCGCTCACGCTCGACGAACCGTTCGGCAGCCTCGCCGCGATCGTCTTCAAGCCACTGATCCAGCATTTGCGGAGCGCCTCATGAGCGACGCGCTGCGCCATCAAAGCCTCGCCGCCGACGAACTCGACGTGTTTGCATGTCCGCTCGACGGCGTGAACCAGATCGAAGCGTCGGCGGGCACCGGCAAGACGTGGAACATCTGCGCGCTGTACGTGCGGCTGCTGCTGGAAAAGAACCTGAACGCGGATCAGATTCTCGTCGTCACGTTCACGAAGGCCGCGACCGCGGAGCTGCACGAGCGCATACGCGGCCGTCTCGCGGAACTGCATCGCGCGATCGAGATGGACGACGACGGCGACGATCCGTTCGTCCGCCGGCTGTTCGAAACGACGCTCGCGCCCGAGCGCGGTATCGAGCGCGAGGCCGCGTTGAAGGTCGTGCGCCGCGCGCTGCGCACGTTCGATCAGGCCGCGATCCACACGATCCACGCGTTCTGTCAGCGCGCGTTGCAGGAAGCGCCGTTCGCCGCCGCGATGCCATTCGCGTTCGAGATGGAAGCCGACGACGCGGCGCTGCGTTTCGAACTCGCCGCCGATTTCTGGCGCGAGCAGGTCGAGCCGGTCGCGCATGCGCATCCGGCGTTCGCCGCGTGGCTGGTGGCCAAGCGCGCCGGTCCCGCGTCGCTCGACGAGCAGCTGGCACGGCGCCTGAAAAAGCCGCTCGCGCAATTGCGCTGGGGCAGCGTCGACGCGGCCGGCGCAAGCGCCGATCCGCAGGCCGGCTTCGATGTCGCGTGCGCGATCTGGCGGGCCGAACGCGACGCGATCGTCGCGCTACTGGCCGAGGCACAGGAGCGCCTGAGCAAGACCACGCACAAGCCCGATCACGTGAGCGCCGCGATCGCCGCGTGGACCGACTACTTCGCGCAGGGCGACTGCCATGCGCCGCCGCCGCGCGCCGCGCTGAAGCTGACGGCGTCGGCGTTGAAGAAGGCAACCAGGGTCAAGTTCGAGCCGCCCGCACATCCGTTCTTCGAGCATGCCGACGCGCTGGCCGCGGCCGTGGTCGCCGCCGAGGCCGCCCAGCGCGCGCGCTGGCTCGCGCTGGTGCAGACATGGCTCGACTACGCGCCGGCCGAGTTGGTGGCGCGCAAGCGCACGCGCCGCGTTGTATCGTTCGACGATCTGCTCGCGAATCTGTATCGCGCACTGGCCGCGCATCCCTGGCTCGCCGATGCATTGCGTAGCCGCTATCCGGCCGCGCTGATCGACGAGTTCCAGGACACCGATCCGCTGCAATTCGCGATCTTCAGCCGCATCTTCGCGCCGGCGGGACCGCTGTTCCTCGTCGGCGATCCAAAGCAGGCGATCTACAGTTTTCGCGCGGCGGATCTGCATACGTATCTCGCGGCGCGCGAGTCGGCGTCCGCGTGCTACACGCTCGCGGTCAACCAGCGTTCGACCGCCCCGATCGTCGAGGCGTGCAACCGGATCTTCGAAGCGAACCGCCAGGCGTTCGTGCTCGATGGGCTCGACTATCAGCCAGTGCGTGCGGGCGAGCGGCGCCGCGCGCCGTTTGCCGATCCCGACGCGAGCGGCGGCGATTTCCGCATCTGGACGTTGCCGCGCGGCGAAACGCCGCTGGACAAACGCAGCGCGCAGCGCGCCGCGAGCGAAGCGTGCGCGGCCGAGATCGTGCGGCTTTTGCGAGGGGCGCGCGAAGGTGTCGTAACGATCGGCGACAAGCCGCTCGCACCGGGCGATATCGCCGTGCTGGTGCAGACGCACAAGCAGGGCAGCCTCGTCAAACGCGTGCTCGCGGCGTGGGGCGTCGGCAGCGTGGAGCTTGCGCAGGCGTCGGTGTTCGCGACGCTCGACGCCGAGCAGATCGAGCGCGTGCTGGCCGCCATCGACACGCCCGGCGATCTGCGTCGCCTGCGCGCCGCGCTCGCCACCGACTGGCTCGGGCTCGATGCCGCCGCGCTGTGGCGTCTCACGCAGGTCGCCGATGCGCCCGCGGCCGCGGCCGTTGACGAACCCGCGCCGGCGCTCGACGTCGCCGACGCGATGGGCTGGGTCGAGCGTTTTTCGCGCTACCGGATGCTGTGGCACGAACGCGGCTTCGCGGTGATGTGGCGCACGCTGGTGCGCGAGCTGCGCGTCGCGCAGCGGCTCGTCGCGGGTGTCGACGGTGAGCGTCGGCTGACCAACGTGAACCATCTCGCCGAGCTCGTACAGGCGCGCGCGGCCACCCAGCCCGGTATCGCGCCTACCTTGCGCTGGCTCGCCGCGCAGCGCGAGCAGGGCGGCGGTGACGAGGCGCAACTGCGGCTCGAGTCGGATCGCAATCTCGTGCAGATCGTCACGGTCCATAAATCGAAGGGACTCGAATACGCGGTCGTGTTCTGTCCGTTCCTGAACGATGGCGGCTTGCGCGAGCCGCCCTCGTCGGGCTTGCCCGACGCGCGCGAGTATCACGACGACAGCGGCGACGCGGTGCTGCACTACGGTTGCGACGAAGAGGAAGCCGAGCGCGCCTCGCGTTACGCGGTGCGCGAGCAGGCGGCGGAACGCGCGCGGCTCGTCTATGTGGCGCTCACGCGCGCGGTGTATCGCTGCTACCTGGTCGCGGGCACTTATCTGTCGTCGCGCTCGACGAAGGAGTCGCGGCGCAGCGTGCTGAACTGGCTCGTCGGCGGCAGCGGCCACACGTTCGACGCCTGGCTCGCCGAGCCGCCCGACGAAGCCGCGCTCGCGGCGAGCTGGCAGGCGCTCGCGGGCGGACCGGTCACGTTGCGGGCGCTGCCCGAAGTGACGCGCCGCGTGCCGCTCGAAAGTCTGCGGGATCAGGGCGCGCATCTGCACGCGCGCGCGAATCGGCGGCCGTTGCGCGATCAGTGGCGCATGGCAAGTTTCAGCGGGCTGATCGCGGCCGGCGGCAGGAGCGGGGATGCGCACGCGCACGCGCCGCAGGAAGACGTGCGGCCCGACCACGATGAAATCGCCGATGCGCTACCCTCCGCGCCGCTGCTCACGCCGCTCGCCGCGTCGAGCGCCCCGGCGCATGCCGACGACGACATCCTCGCGTTCCCGCGCGGCGCGGCGGCAGGCGATTGCCTGCATCGGATGTTCGAACTCGCCGATTTCACCGAGGCGCGCACCTGGCCCGACGCGATCCGCGGCGCGCTGCGCGAGCGTCCGGCGCCGGCCGCGCCCGAGCTCGCCGTGCGCTTGCCCGTGATGATGCATCGGCTGATCGCCGACGTCGTCTCGACCGAACTCGTGCCGGGCATGACGCTCGCGCGGCTCGATCCGCGTCGGCGCCTGAACGAACTCGAGTTTCTGTTCGCGGCCCCGTCGCTGGATTTTCCGGCGCTGCGCGAACTGCTGATCGAATACGGCTATCCCGATGTCGCGCTGGAGCCCGGCATGCTGCGCGGGTTCGTCAAAGGATTTATCGACATGATCGTCGAGCACGACGGCCGCTTCTGGATCGTCGACTGGAAGTCGAACCATCTCGGCGACACCGCCGCCGACTACGCGGCCGCGCCGCTCGAAGCGGCGATGGCGAGTCACGCGTACCACCTGCAGGCGCTGCTTTATACGGTCGCGTTGCATCGCTATCTGAAGACGCGCGTGCGCGACTATGCATACGACACGCATATCGGCGGCTACCTGTATCTGTTCGTGCGCGGCGTGCGGCCCGACTGGCGCGATGTCGACGGTGCCGCCGGTGTGCACAGGCGGCGTGCGCCGTTCGAACTGGTGGCGCTGCTCGACGCGGCGATGATCGGAGGTGGCGCATGAGCACGTCCGGCACGCTTGATGAGCCCACGGCCGCGTCGCTCGGGCTCGAAGACATCGGCGTCAACCTGCCCGCGCCGGCCGATTTCAGCATCGCGCTGGCCGAAGGGTTCGCGCGCCGTATCGGCATGCTCGCGCGGCGCGGTGGCGCATCGACCGAGGTGGTGAAGTGGGCCGCGCGCGGCGCGTTCGCCGCGAGCCGCGCGACCGCCGAAGGGCACGTGTGCGTGCCGCTCGCGACGCTCGCGCGCCGCTTCGACGCGTCGAGCGCCGAAGTGCGCGCGGCGCTGCTCGCGAGCGGCATGGCAAGCGATGGCGCGGCGGACGCGGCGGGCGCGGCGGCGTTGCGCCCGCTCGTGGTCGACGCGCAGGGGCGTCTCTATCTCGCGCGCTACTACGACTACGAGCGGCGCCTGGCCCACGCCCTGGTCGCGCATGCGACGGGCGAGGCGAGCACCGCGAAGGCCGACGCGGACACCGCCCCCGCCGCTTTGCGCGAACGCCTGCTGCGCTACTTCGGTCCGCCGCGAGACGACGACGTCGACTGGCAACGCGTCGCGGCCGTGATGGCGCTGTCGGGGCGGCTGACGATCGTCAGCGGCGGCCCGGGAACCGGCAAGACCACGACCGTGGTCGGCGTGCTTGCGTGTCTGCTCGACGCGCGCGCCGATTTGCGCATCGCGCTGGCGGCGCCGACCGGCAAGGCGGCGCAACGGATGCAGGAAGCGTTGCTCGCGCGCGCGGGCGACCTGCCGCCCGAACTCGCCGCGCGTTTGCCGCAGACGTCGTACACGCTGCATCGCTTGCTGGGGTCGGGGCCGGGCGGGCGCTTCCGGCATCATCGCGACAATCCGTTGCCGTATGACGTGGTCGTGATCGACGAGGCGTCGATGATCGACGTGGCGATGGCCACGCATCTGCTCGACGCGATCGGGCCGCAAACGCGGCTCGTGATGCTCGGTGACAAGGACCAGCTCGCCGCGGTCGAAGCCGGCGCGGTGTTCGCCGAACTCAGCGCGCGGCCGGCGTTGAGCGCGCGCGGATTGCAATGGGTCGCGCAGGCGCTCGACATCGACGAGGCGCGGCTCGCGCGGGCTTTGCCGCGCGCGTTGCGTGAAGTCGATGAAACACCGTTGGACGATTTATTTGCGCCGCCCGAGACGCCGCAAACCTTCGAGTCACCCGCGTCGGGCGATCTGTTCGGTGACGGCGTGACATCGGTGACTGACGAGCAGGCGGATCGCGATAAGCGATCGGCGATCGAACGCAACCCGCTCGCGGACTGCGTCGTCTGGCTCGAGCGCAACTACCGGTTCGGCCTCGAGTCGCCGATCGGCCGTTTGTCCGTCGCGATTCGCAACGGCTCACCGAGCGCGGCGCTCGACGTATTGCAGATCGACCCGACCGAGGTCTGCGCCGCGGCGCTGCACGAGGACGCTCACACGACGCTGGCCGAGCGCACCACCGCAAGACTTGCCGGCGGCTTCGCGCCGTACGCCGACGCGCTTGCCAGGGCGCTCGCCGTCGATACGCCCGATCCAGTGCCGCTCTTCGACGCGCTCAACCGCTTCCGCATCCTCTGTGCGACGCGGCTCGGACCTCGCGGCGTCGATCAGGTCAATGCGGCGATGGCGGCTGAGGTGCGCCGCGCCGCGGGCGTCACGCTCGCGGTCGGCGCGCAGTGGTTTGCCGGACGTCCGGTGATGGTGACGCGCAACGATTACGCGCTGGGTCTGTTCAATGGCGACATCGGCATTACGCTGCCGGGCGCGGGTGGCGCGCTGCGCGTGTACTTCCGCACCGGCGACGGCGGTGTGCGCGCGGTGTCGCCGGCCGCGCTGCCGCCGCACGACACCGCGTTCGCGCTGACGGTCCACAAGTCGCAAGGTTCGGAGTTCGAGCAAGCGGTGCTGGTGCTGCCGTCGGCGTTCAGCCGGGTGTTGTCGCGTGAGCTCGTGTATACGGCGATTACTCGCGCGCGCGAGCGCGTCGAGGTGATCGGCGCGCGGGCCGTGCTCGCGCAGGCGATCGCGACGCCGACGCAGCGTGATTCGGGGCTGGCCGCGCGGATTGGCGAAGCATCGCGTTGATCGCGCGGCAGCAGGCAGAAAAAGCGAAGTGGCGGACTTGTGGTGCGAGCGGCGCTCAACCGGCAACCCCGCTCGCCCGCTCGATGGCCTCGACGCGGCTGCGCATCGTCCTGCGATACCACAGTGTCCACAGCGCGAGTCCCGCGTAGATGCCGTAGCCGATAAAGGGCGACACGACGAGGAAGCGTTCGATCGGCCACGTCAGCGCCATCCACGCGCGTAGCACGGTTTCGGCGGTCAGCCCAATGCCCCACACGAGCGTCATGGTTCGCATCGCGGTGGCGAGACCGGGGCGCTCGCGCCATAGCGCCTCGAAATGCGCGGCGCCGCCTTCCATTTCGCGCGCGACCGTCGCGCGCGCGAGGTAGAAGATCAGAGGACGACGCATCGGCAGTGACAGCAGGAACACGACGCCGACCGCGCCGGACACCAGCGACTCGCGCAACAGCAGCATGCGCGGACTGCCCCCGAGCGCCATGGCCGCGACCGACAGCACGATGCCCGCCACCACCATCACGCTGAGCGCATCGACGCGCCTGAAGCGCGCGAGCTCGATCGCGCTCCACACGAGCGGCGGCACGGCGGACGCGATCAGCGCGCCGGTCTCGCCGACCCGCGGCAACGCGAGCCGGTAAGCAAGCCACGGCAGCAGAAAGTTGACGGCCAGTTCGAGCACGAAACCGGGACGGATTTTCATATGAATTTACGCCGTAAGCGAAAGAACCAGTATCGATGAACCGGTCGGGCCGACGCAAATGGTTTTTTTCGTAGCGTTCGCGAGCCGGTGCCGCACCGGGCGCTCCGCCGCCTTCCCGCGAGTTCGGGCATCTCGCGTCGAGCGCTTGTACACTGACGCATCTTCCTTCCCGACCACCCATGACATCCCGCTATCCGGTCCCGCCCAACGAAATCGAATTGACCGCCGTGCGCGCGCAGGGGGCGGGTGGTCAGAACGTCAACAAGGTGTCGAGCGCGATCCATCTGCGTTTCGACGTGCGTGCCTCGTCGCTGCCGGAAGTGTTGAAGATGCGTCTGCTCGCGCTGTCCGACCACCGGCTCACGCGCGACGGCGTCGTGATCATCAAGGCGCAGGAGCATCGGACCCAGGAGATGAACCGCGCGGCGGCGCTCGCGCGGCTCGATGAACTGATCGAAAGCGTTAGCGTGGCCCGCAAGCATCGGGTCGCGACGCGGCCGACTCGCGCGTCGAACCTGCGGCGGCTCGACAGCAAGGCCAGGCGCAGCGAGGTCAAGTCGGGGCGCGGCCGCGCGCACGAGTAGCGGCGTGGGTCGCTAACGTCTCGCGCCGCGTCTGCCGGTGCGCACATCCGGCGGCGACGCCTCCGGCACGAAGTCGACGCACAGCACGTGCGTGCCGTCGCGCTCGAACGCGATCGCCGCGGTGTAGCAGTCCTGACCATCGGCGAGCGAATAATGCGGCCCCATCATCGCAACGCGGCCCGGCGCCGCGAGCGCGTGCCGGAAATACGCGCGACGCGACCAGTTGCTGCGCGTCTCCGTGTAGAGCGGCGCGAGCCGCTTCGGAGGCGGCGGGACCGACGCCGCCGTCACCGAAGGCTGGGTCTGCTCGCCCAGGCCGTCGGTGAGGAACACGCGGCGAGCTTCGGGCAGATGCCAGACCTTTTGCGCGGCCTGTTCGAGGTCACCGGTCGCCTTGTAGGTGTCGACGGCGGCCAGCACCGCTTCCGCGAAGCCCTCGAACCCGAGCCGCTGGTGGCCGGCGTGCGCACGCTCGTACTCGGCGAACTTGCTCCAGATCGACGCGACCAGCGCAGGCACCTTCGTGCAGGCGGCCAGCACGCTGCTCTTTGGCTGACCGAACCAGAACCCCTGCACGAAATCGACGTCGGCCTGCATCAGGATCATCAGCTCTTCATCGGTTTCGACGCCTTCGGCGAGCACGAGCGTGCCCGACTGATGCAGCATCGCGATCAGATGGCTGATCATCGATTCGTCGCCCTCGCGCTTGCCCGCGCGCGCGACGAGCGAACGGTCGAGTTTGACGATGTCGGGGCGAAAGCGCCACACGCGATCGAAGTTCGAGAAGCCGGTGCCGAAGTCGTCGATCGCGATCAGAAAATCGCGCGGCTGCGAGGCGGCGAGCATGCTGGCGACGGCGGATTCATCGTCGGCGGGCTGCTCGAGCACTTCGATCACGATGCGCTCCTGCGGCAGCCCGAAATGCGCGGACAACTCGTCGATGAAAGCGCGCTGCGGCCAGCCGGTTTCGAACACCTGCGGGCGCGTGTTCAGAAACAGCCACCCGGTGCTGATGCCTTGCTCCATGAAGTTCGCCACATGCAGGCAGCGCGCGATGCGATCGAGTTCGCGCGCTTCGGCGGCCGTGCGCGTGCCGGAGAACAATACTTCGGGCGAGACGGGCAGACCGACCGGATCGAACGCGCGCAACAGCCCCTCGTAGCCGACCACGCACTGATGCGTGACCGACAGCACCGGCTGGAACACGCTGTGCAATGTCAACGCGCGCCAGGTCGCGGTCCAGCCCGACTCGCCGCGGACCAGGTGCGGGAGCAGGCCGCTCACGGTCAATTCGCTGACGGATGGCATAGAAGCGGGCATGAGAGCTGACATGGGATCGTTGCGGCAAGGGAATGAAGGGGCACGCAAACCCATTCGGCGCGTAGCGCTCGCCCACCCGAAGCGCCGCCGGAACGAAACGAACGCGTCCCGCGAACACGGAGGGCGGTACCAGCCACGCTGGACTCCGGCGAATTGGTCAAAATGAGTCTAGCAGTTTGCAGCGCGCGACAATGTGCGGGTTATCACAAACGCATGGGCGCGAAAATCGTCTGCAAAACGGCTGCCTACGGCCGTGCGACAATCCGTTGCGGTAATGCGCCGGAGCGTCCCGCGCGCTTGCCACGCGCGAAACCGATTCTCAATCGCAATGAGTTACCGTACCACGCCGAGGGTAGCAGGGCGCCCAGAGGTCGCCCGCCAAACTCCAGGCGCCGACGGTGCTCACACGCTAGTGCCGCTGTAGGCGCCGATGTGGCCATTCGAGCGGCGGGCTTGGCACTGCTCTGCCGGGCGGATTCTGGCGCGACGTGACGGTGGCGCGGCATGGCGGGCAGAGGCGAGATTCGTGCGTCGCTATGCTGGCCGGCGCCCTCGCCGGCAGGTTCAGCGATCGGCGGGTATGCTGCTGATTTTCGAAAATAGGAGATCGGGCATGGCGGAAATCGCGGTGGTCGCAATTTCGGTGGCGAAACCGGGACATGAGGAGCGGTTGAGCGAGGCCCTCGAAGGCATCGTCGGACCGACGCGCAAAGAAGCGGGTGTACTGCAGTACGACTTGCACCGCGACGTGCAGGAGCCGCGCCGGTTCGTGTTCATCGAGCGGTGGGAAAGCCAGGATGCGCTCGCGGCGCATGCGAAATCCGCGCATATCCAGGCTTATAAGAAGGCGGCCGCGGATTGGATCGAGCACGCGGAGATTCGCGTGGTGTCGAAGATCGCCTGAATTCGGGCGCGGGCGTCAGCGGCGCGCGGACACGCTGGACAGGTGGGGCGGCCCTGCGGCCGCCGGCGCGCCGTCAGCGATCAGTGGGTTGCTTGCGGGACATCCAGAATCAGGATGATGGTCCAGTCGGCGTCGCCGTCATGGTGATACTGGCGCTCCGCGACAATGAACGGCTGCTGCTTGCCAGCCGGGCCGAGAAACAGCACGTCGCCTTCCATCGGCAGGCATTCGACGGGCGGCAGCGCGAGGTACGCTTCCTGACCGCCACGCGGCATCAGTTTTTCGATCTTGCGAGATGCTGCTTCGGTCCATTCGATATCAAGCTGGATGTTGCTCATGCTGTCCTCCGCACCAGGGTGCGCACGGGTTAGGGGATGCCGGCGGCTCGCCGGTCGGTGCGCGACTTTAGCATACAGAGAGCAGAGCGCCGGCGGCTTGCCAAGCCGGTGCGCGCTCGGAATGCCTTGCCAGCAGCGAGCGGGTCGCACGAATAAAAAAGCCGAAACCGGCGCTGCCAGCTTCGGCTTTTTCACCTTCACGACGAGACCGCGAGGCGAGATCCGCGAAGTCGCTCAGGTGCCCGACGCGTCGGCACCCTTCTTCGGATGATGCGGAGCCATTTTGTGATGCTTGGCCGGCGCGGCGGGTGCGCTTCCCATCGACTGCTCGCGGTTTTGCAAATCTTGCGCACGCTGCTCGACGTCGGCGGCCTTCGCCGGATCGGTGCTCGTCGTGATGCCGTTGTCCTGCGCGTAAGCCGCGCCGGCTGCCGCACACAAGGAAACCAGGATCGCCATGGACACTTTCTTCATCGTTACCTCCGTAGAATGGTGGTGGACCGAGTATTGCCTGTCCAGTGGGAAAGACAATGCATTCTATCGAGCAAACTCTTCTCCAGCCGATGGCTTTGTAACCGTGCTCAACACTTGTTACATTTTGTAATAGCTGGACGCTGGTTGAATAAACCGCGACGTCCTCGAATGCGAGAGCGGAGCGGCCTACATCGTTCGTCAGAACCAGCCGATCGCGCGATACAGGTGAAATTGCGCGAGGCCGATCAGCTCATGCAACGCTATCTCCGCAGCCACGAGATTGGCGAAGCGCGGCAGCACGCCGATCCGCGCGCGCCGCGCGCTCGAAATCTGCGGCTGCGGCTCGACGCCGAAGCGCTGAAAATCGAGCAGCGCACGCGGCATCTGATACGCGGAGGTGACGAGTATCAACGTGTCGTAATGTGATTGACCGACAATAACCGAGACGTTGCGCGCGTTCTCATAGGTCGTGCGGCTCCTTTGCTCAAGCACGATGTCCGAGCGCGCCACCTGCTGACGCAGCAGATAGGGCAGGTAGGTGTCGGCTTCGGTCGCGCTATGCCGCTGCGGATTGCCGCCGCTGACGATCACGCGGCACGTGCTCGCCGTGCGCTTGCAGGCCGCGTAGTTCTGTGCGCTGACCTCAATGCGCGAAAGTACGTCGCGCGGTGGCACCAGCACGTGGTCGTGGTCGTAGACCGTGCCGCCGCCAAGCAGGATGATCGCGGTGCGTGGCGCGAAGGTGGCGGCCGTGGCGCTCTGTCGTTGCGGCTGCGCCAGATCGAGCAGTGGCGCGGTCAGCCAGCCGGCCGCGAGCAGCCAGAACAGCGCGATCATGCAGACGATGAGCGGCCGGCGCGCACGTTTCCATAGCACGATTGCTGCAAAAAAAAGCGCTAATAAAGTGAATAGAATCAATTTAAATGGGGTAACGTATGTCTTTCGGGACAAATCCACGGGCCTGCCATCGCGCCGCGGCGGTTGCATCGTCGGTTCATGGAGAGAACGCTAACATGCCGTTCTGACGGGGGTTCCGAAAACGAGACCAGGCAGCACCTGGCGGAAATCCGCTGTCAGACAGGCGGCGAGCTTCCGACCAGGAGCGGGTGCTACGCGCGTCGCCGGTGGCGCAGTGACGCGTGGGCATGAATGTGTCATAGCTGCACTTTAAGAAAGAAGTGAGATGACCACGTATTCCAACGAAGCGGTACTTGAAGCGCTGCGGCGAGCGCAATATCGTCAGGTTCCCTGGGCCAGAAGGCCGGGTGTCTTCCAATATCTTCGCGCGCTGGGGCTGATGGACACCGTTCGTCAGCGAACCGTCGCACCGGCGCCAGGCTTTCATGCTCCCGTCGACATCGCCGTGCTCACCGAACGCGGCAAAGCGGAGTTTGCGCGGCTCGAGCACGACGAGCGTCTGCTCACATGGACAGCGCAACGCATGAACGATTATGTTCTCGGCGCGGCCGAACCGCAGTCCGCCGCGACAGCCGAAGTCAGATCTTAGCTCAAGGTTCATCGCTTATCTGAACTGAGTCACTGTCCGCCCGGGCCTGTCACCCCCTCGGCGGGCCGTCGCTAACGTCGACCGGTCGCCGTGCGCGTCCGGGGGCGAATCTCGGCTTCCCATCGACGAGGCGGCGACGCGATCCGCGCAGGTCGTTGCCGTTGCGCGCGTTTCATGCCATCAACGCCTCGAGGGCGAAAAAAAGCCCGTATCACGAAGATACGGGCATACCGGAATTACTACTGCCACGCTGTGCTAATGGCGTTGAGTCAGACTGGTGCCGCGTCCGGTGGTTCCCCGATCGTAAGTGTGCAATGCAAGATACTGGGCACCGTTGCGCGACGCGCCGTCCGGGCGGCGACCTAGCAAATCAACGCCGCCGCTGATCCTCGCGCGGCGCATCGGGCCGTGCCCGCACATTGCTGGCGATATCGCCGCGCAGATCGCCGCGCGGCGTCGGCGGCGTGAAATCTCGATTATGGGCCTCGCTTTGCTGCCACGCTTCCAGCGTGGCTTGGCGGTCCGGGCGCCAGTTCCACCCTTGCGGGCGTTGTTGCGCAATTGCGGGCGCGGCCATCGATGAAAGCACAATGCCGCACAACAGCAGTGACATTGGTTTCATTCCGAAATCCCCCTCAACCTGGAGTCCGTCGACTCAAGGCCTGTTTGCATAAGCATTAAGGTATGCCGGGGGACGAAAGCACGCTGTAATTAATAGTAAATGGATGTTTCACCCGGAGCTATCGGGTAGTTTGGCAGTCTGAGGCAGCGCGCAAGGAGCGCTGTGGCGGTCGTGCGGGAGGCGCGACGAAAGGTGCGCGCGAAGCGGAGAAGACAGCGTCTCGCGGCGACCGTCAAATGCTGGCGGGTCGTGCGCACGCACGCAATCGTGGAAAAGTCGGCTGGATAAAAAACCGGGCGCCTACAGGCGCCCGGTGACCGCGTAGTTTCGCGTCAGGCCATCTTGACCGGCGCGCGCCACGATTCCGGATTGGTCCAGAACGCGCCGCGTAGGCGGTCGCGGCTCGGCGGTGCCGGCGGTTTCGCGGCCGTTGCGCCGATCCGGCCGCGCAGCGAGATTTCGCGGCCGCTCGTGCCAAGCCGTTTCACAATTTCAGCGAGCGTGCCATCGGCTTGCCACTCGTCGAAGCGCCGGCGGCAAGTCGGGGGGGACGGGTAGCGGCCGGGCAACTTGGACCAGCCTTCGCCTGTCGACAACACCCAAAGCACGGCGTTGACCACCGCCCGAGCTTCCACGCGCGGTCGACCGCGCCGTTCGCTGCGCGCCGGCTCGGCGCAGAACAAAGCCTCGACCAGCGCCCACTCGTTATCTCTCAAATCGTCGAACAGCATCATGTTTCACCTCAGCGAAGCTAACTCCGGTGCGCTGCCCCGCGCCGCGCACTCTTCACGCACTCGATAGGCGAGTGCCAAAGGGGACGGGCTTGCCACGGATTGCCATCGGAAATCATGGCGCCCTCCCTGTGCGTTTCTCAACGCACGAAGTGTGCCAATCTGCTGCCGATTGCCTGAAAGCCCCGTGGCGGCGGGCCAACGCGGGCGCCAACCAGGGCCGTATAAGAATCCAAAAAACCCATCTCGCAAATCGGGACAATCACCAATCTGGGGCAGATAAGCCCGGCCGGCGTGCGTTCGCGCTTTTTTGCTGCATTGCAGCGGCCACGTGGACGGTGCTATGCCGCATGTATTTGGTCGTACAATGCGCATCAAGCTGCGCTATTAATGAGGTGAACAAATGAATGTGACGCTGCGACAGCTCAGGGTTTTCATCGAGGTGGCGCGCCTGCAAAGCTTCAGTCGGGCCGGCGCCGAAATCGGCCTCACGCAGTCGGCGGTCAGTCGCTGCGTGCGCGAGCTCGAAAGCGAGATCGGCCTGAAGCTCATCGATCGCACGACGCGCGAAGTGCAACTAACCGACGTAGGCGGCAACCTCGTGGCGAGTGTGTCGCGACTGCTGGGGGATCTCGACGACGCGTTGCGCGAGATCCGCGAAATCGGCGAGCAGCGCCGCGGACGCGTGGTGGTCGCGGCGAGCCCGACCGTCGCGTGCCGGCTGATGCCCCGCGTAGTCGCGTCGTGTGGACAGCAGTTTCCTTATGTGACGCTTGGGCTGCGCGACGACGTGCAAAGCGACGTAGTGCGCAAGGTGAAGTCGGGTGAAGTGGACTTCGGCGTGATCATCGGCCCGTTCTCCGACGACGATCTGCTCAGCGAGACGCTGATGACGGACTCGTTCTGCATCGTGTCGCGTGACGATCACCGGCTCGCCACGCGCAAGCAGGTTACGTGGAAGGACCTCGACGGCGAGCAACTCGTGATGCTCGATTATGCGTCCGGCAGCCGCCCCCTCATCGATGCCGTGATGCAGGCGCAGGGCGTGAACGCCACCGTGGTGCAGGAACTCGGTCATTCAGCGACGGTGTTCGGGCTCGTCGAGGCGGGCGTCGGGATCAGCGTGCTGCCGTGGCTCGCGCTGCCGCTGCCGGCGGGGGCGTCGCTGGTCGCGCGTCCGCTGGTGCCGCGCGCGGAACGCCTCGTCGAACTGGTGCGGCGGCGCGACCGGTCGCTGTCGCCCGCGGCCGAGGCGGTGTGGAATCTGATCCGCCAGTTGCCGGGCCGGGCCGAGGAGTTGAATTAACGGGCGGGATCGCGTGCGATCCGTTCGACTGGTGGATCGGCGCCGGGCGCTGCCCGCCGCCCACACGCCGCCTGCCGCTACTCGCCGCGCCGCTGTCCGGTTACCCGGCGCGCTAAACTACCATCTTCATCGCGCACGCCTTCGCGGTTGCGCTTCGAGCCTCTTATCCTTCACCCACCCGGAAGCCTCGATGAGCGAATTGGACCTGCCCGTGCCCTCCATCCCGAATGCGCGCGACGTCGTACGCGCGCTGCGTCCATCGCAAATCCGTGAAGTCGCGAACGCCGGTTTCGGCGTCGACGACGTGCTGCCGTTCTGGTTCGGCGAGTCCGATCGCGTCACACCCGCATTCATTCGCGACGCCGCGAGCGCGGCGCTCGCCGCCGGCGCGACGTTTTACACGCACAATCTCGGCATCGCGCCATTGCGCGCGGCACTTGCGGGCTATGTCAGCGAGTTGCACGGGGCGACGTCGCCCGAGCACGTCGCGGTCACGAGCGCGGGCGTCAACGCGCTGATGCTCGCCGCGCAGCTGGTGGTCGGCGGCGGCGACCGCGTCGTCGCGGTGACGCCGCTATGGCCGAATCTGGTCGAAATCCCGAAGATTCTCGGCGCGCATGTCGAAACCGTCGCGCTCGGCTACGGCGAACGCGGCTGGGAGCTCGACGTCGGGCAATTGCTGACCGCGCTGACGCCTGACACGAAGATGCTGATGATCAACTCGCCGAACAACCCGACCGGCTGGGTGATGAATCGCGACGACCAGCGCAGCGTGCTCGAACACTGCCGGCGGCACGGCATCTGGATCGTCGCGGACGAGGTCTATGAGCGGCTCTACTATCCCGGCGATGACGCCGCCCAGGCGGCCGGTGTGCGCACCGCGCCATCGTTTCTCGACCTCGCGACACGCGACGAACGCGTGATCTGCGTGAATTCGTTCTCGAAAGCCTGGCTGATGACGGGGTGGCGGCTCGGCTGGATCGTCGCGCCGACCGCGTTGATGGACGACCTGGCGAAGCTGGTCGAGTACAACACGTCGTGCGCGCCGTCGTTCGTGCAGCAGGCGGGCATCGCGGCGCTCCAGCAGGGCGAGCGTTTTACACAGCAGCTGGTGCGCGACCTGAGGACGTCACGCGATCATCTGGTACGCGCGCTGTCGGCGGTTCCCGGCGTCGATGTAAAGGCCCCGCTGGGCGCGATGTATCTGTTCTTCTCAATGCCGGGCTCGACGCGCAGTCTCGATTTGTGCAAGGCGATCGTGCGGGAGGTCGGGCTCGGCGTGGCACCGGGCAGCGCGTTCGGGCCGCAGGGCGAGGGGTTCGTGCGCTGGTGCTATGCGTGCGATACGGTGCGGCTCGATGCCGGCGTCGAGCGCTTGACGCGGTTTCTGGCGCGCCACGCCGGGGCCTGATCATGCGGTCTCGTACGCCCCCCGCGCTTCGTGTTGACGCACCGCGAGCGGCGAAAAGCCGCGAATCGTGAGAATCTTCTTGCTGTCGACTCGACCCGGGCGGGCGCGGCTACACCGGTCGGCGCCGCAGCAGAAGATGCACGGCAGATCACGGCTTTACGCCCCGGTCGTTTTTGCGTAATATGGCGCTCAGTCACGCGATTCCTTTCAGGAATATCGCCGCTCCGTCCGGCTGGGTCTGGCTCGATAAGTCTGTTCGCCACCCCCCGGTGCGTGCTCCCATCAATATGACCGATCAGAATCGGGCGAGCGCGTCTTCAGTTCCACATCGTCTGTTTGATCCGGTTCTTTGACCACAGGGTCTGACCTAGCTGCATGAATACCCAAGAGGCGAAGATCGTCCTCGAGACTGCCTTGATCTGCGCGCAGGAGCCGTTAAAGCTCGGCGAATTGCGCAAGCTCTTTGCCGACGGCGTGTCGGCAGACACTGTTCGGACCTTGCTCGAAGACCTGAAGCGGGACTGGTCTGGGCGCGGTGTGGAGCTGGTCGGGCTGGCGTCGGGCTGGCGGTTTCAAAGCAGGCCCGCGATGCGTTCGTACCTGGATCGGCTGCATCCGGAAAAACCGCCGAAATATTCGCGCGCGGTGCTCGAAACGCTCGCGATCATTGCCTACCGGCAACCGGTGACACGGGGCGATATCGAAGAAATTCGCGGTGTGACGGTGAATACGCAGGTCGTCAAGCAGCTCGAGGATCGCGGCTGGATCGAGGTGATCGGTCATCGCGACGTGCCGGGGCGTCCGGCGCTGTATGCGACCACGCGCCAGTTCCTCGATGACCTTGGCCTAACGGCGCTTGACGAGTTGCCTCCGCTTGCCGATCCGTCCGCACAACTGAACGCGGATCTGCTGGGTCAGCACGCGATCGAGTTTGCTGAGGGCGACGCGCAAAGCATGCAGCAGCCGGTGCAGGATGCCGGGCACGACATGACGGGTGAGGCTGGCGAGCCGGCTCCGCCGGAAGCGGCGCAGCATGCCGCGTCGGGATTTGAAGCAGCGCCGCCCGAGACGGTGGCCGAGTCGACGCTCGAACCGGAGCCCCCTGCGGAAGCGACCGGGCAGGACGGCACGACGAATGCGTCGAGTGCGTCAGACGCGTCGAGCGCGCCGCATGACACGCAGCAACAGCCCGAACCGGCACCCACGGCAGCGCATGCCAGCGTCGCCGGCTCGGCACAGCATTACGATCCGGTCGCCCAGACCGATCCGGCAACACCCGCGCACGGCTCGGGCGTAGCTCGCAATACGGAGCACGCTGCCGAGCCGAACCCGATCGAGGCGGCGCACGACGATCCCGAGGATCGCCGCGATGCCGCGCAGGACGCAGGCTTTCTGACCGACGACGAAACCGAGTCGCGCAGCGCCTGACGTAACCGAACTTTTTTGCCGCGCCCGCAACGGGCGCGCGCGACCTGACATTTTGAGGTTGTTTTGACACATACCCACGACACCGATTCGTCCGAATCCGAGCGCCCCGTGCCGTCGGCGCGGACCGACGAACGCACTACGCAAGCGACGACAGGCGAGGGCGAGCGCCAGGCTCATGGCGCGGAAGCAGAGGGCGAAGAGCGCCCCCGCCGCGGTCTGCGTCGCGGGCCGCGCAGCCTGATCGCCCGACGCCGTGCCGGCGCGAAGACGAAGGCAGCCGAGGGCGCGCCCGCGCAAGGCGCGCCGGTCGTTGCCGAAACGCCGCCGGACGGCGAGGTCGTCGCCCAGGTGCGCACGCCGCGCAAGGACGCGGGCGCGAAACAGGGCGGGCGTCGTAACGCCGGCGGTGCGAAGCGCGAGGGCGCGTCACGCGAAGACCAGCGGGAACGTCAGCCGCGCGAAGGTCAACGTGAGGGCCAGCGCCAGAATCGCCGCGGCGCCGATGCGGCCGCGGAGTCAGCTCAGGACGATCTGTTCTCATACGTGACGTCGCCCGCATTCGATGCCGACAACACCACGACTGGCGGCGTACGCGCGCCGATGCTGCGCCGTGGCAAGGCAGCGGGCCCGAAGCGCGTGCTGTCGCCCGATGACGACGCGCCGAAGCTGCACAAGGTGCTCGCCGAGGCGGGCATGGGCTCGCGCCGCGACATGGAAGAGCTGATCATCGCCGGCCGCGTGTCGGTGAACGGCGAACCGGCGCACATCGGCCAGCGCATCATGCCGACCGACCAGGTCCGCATCAACGGCAAGCCGGTGAAGCGCAGGCTCGCCAGCAAGCCGCCGCGCGTGCTGCTGTACCACAAACCGACCGGCGAAATCGTTAGCCACGCGGACCCGGAAGGCCGTCCATCGGTGTTCGACAAGCTGCCACCGATGAAAACCGCCAAGTGGGTCGCGGTCGGGCGTCTCGACTTCAACACCGAAGGTCTTCTGATGCTGACCACCTCGGGCGATCTCGCGAACCGGTTCATGCATCCGCGTTATAGCGTCGAGCGCGAATACGCGGTGCGTGTCGTCGGCGAGCTCGCCGAGGGTATGCGTCAGAAGCTGCTACACGGCGTCGAACTCGAGGACGGCCCGGCGAATTTCTTGCGCATCCGCGACGGCGGCGGCGAAGGCACGAATCACTGGTACCACGTCGCGCTCGCCGAAGGGCGGAATCGCGAAGTACGCCGCATGTTCGAAGCGGCCGGCCTGATGGTCAGCCGGCTGATCCGTACGCGCCACGGCCCGATCTCCCTGCCGCGTGGTCTGAAGCGCGGCCGCTGGGAAGAACTCGAGGACAATCAGGTGCGCGCACTGATGGCGTCGGTCGGCCTGAAGGCGCCGACTGAGGAGCGCGGTAGCCGCAATGCGGCGCCGGAGCGTCGTCAGCCGGATCCGATGCAGACGTCGATGGGCTTTATCAACCGCGAGCCGGTGTTGATGTCGCACAGCCGCTTCGAGCAGCAGCCGCGCGGACAGGGTCGCCGTGGCGCGGCGGGCGGTGGCTTCGGCGCGGGCATGGGGGGCGGCACTGGTTCTGGTGTCGGTGTGGGAAATCGCGGCGCCGGGGGGCAGCGCGTCGACGGCAATCGCGGGTCGTCGCCCAACGGCAACCGTGCGCGCACTGGCGGCAAGCGTGCCGGCGCGGCCGGCGACAGCGGCGGCAATCGCGGGCCGGGCGGCAATCGTGGCGGCAACACCAACCGTGCCGGCGGCAACGCGGGTTCGGGCGGCGCGAATCGTGGCGGCGGCACGGCGCGTGGTCGCTCGCGCGGCCGTTGAGCGGGGCGCTGTACCGCGTTTGAGGGGTGGCCGTTGAACGGCCATACCCTTTCGTGCAGTTCGCATGATCTGCCAGGCAGATATGACTCCCGGTGTCAATCGGGATCGGTTTTTTCAGTTTCTCGAATTCAAGTTGCCGGAATTTCCTCAGGGCGGCGTAGCAGTACATTTCGGCGGTGGATCAAGCTGATATCCGCGGGTTGGGTACCGCACTACAGATGTCCGCCCAATGAGCCTGCCGCTATCTGGAACCGCAAGTCGGATGCAGTAGTTCGTTGCGTAGCCTGGTCGCGGGTTACTCGTCCCAAGCGAGAGTAGAAAGGCCTTCACGCGTTGCCGTGCGCGCTTCAGGTCGTCTTTGGCGCCACCCACGTCCGTGCCAGATCGCGGAACGCTTCGCGTCGCTCGGCACGTACACTGCGGAGAGGTCACCGGCGCGCAAAGACCGCGCAAGCTTGATCGCATCACGCCGCTCAGTCTTGACCCGTTCACCCGTTTTTTTTCGGAATCAGCGATCGGGCGCACACGATGCACCCGAATCCCTTCTGCACGAACTGCCGGTAAAGTCCGTAGCCGCATGGACCGGCCTCGCAGACAACGCAGATGTGCCGCGCTTTCGACTGCAGGCGCCTGCACAGGTGATCGATATCAGCCTGCGTCATGCCGATCTTGCCCAGCAGTTCGACTTCGCCCGAGCCCAGCGCATACGCGACTGTGATCGAGTCTTTGTGTACATCGAGACCGACGCACAGCGTGCTATCGTCTTCCACGCTGGACTCCGTGCCGGAAATCGCCGGGAGCGGCCGTGTCCGCACTGTGCTGTTCTGGCTGCAATGCTAACCCGCGCTTGATTCCTCACGGCAGGCCAGCCATTGCCTCACGGGAGTCATACTGACTAGCAATGTCGAGTGCTTCCCGGCCGAGCCGTTTATCGTTTTTGGCGATTTTATGCCGCCTCTTGTTTGCCGTGTTCGAGCGGCGTTCCGATGCGTCAAACGCCGTGCGAAACTGCGCTGAAGACCGACAGGACGCATCGCCGCAAAGTGTTGGCGTAGCCCGTCCGGCTCCCCCTCCCGACGGCTCGGGCAACCTTGCAAAAGCCCGGATTTGCCGCCACATTGTCGAAAGATTCCTATCAAATCAAGCGGAAATGCGCATCGCCCGGCGTTCCGCGGATTGCGTTTGGGCCGGAAAATGGCTACAATCGCGAAGTCGCTGGGCGTACGGTTTCATGTGCGGCTCAGGTGCGACCACCGGCAATAAGATGATGGGCGTTCAGCCCATTTTTTTTTGCCGCTCAGTTCATCGTGGTTCGGCATCTCGGGTTCGCACGAACGTGCGCCGGCTTGGCGCGCGGCCCGCATTGGTTGTTTGCAGAAGAGGCGAGGCTCGCTGCGCGAACATCTAAGAGGGCACTGTGCAACTGACGGAACTGATTGAAACCACGGTCGTGGGACTCGGCTACGAGCTCGTCGATCTCGAGCGCACCGGGCGCGGCATGTTGTGTATCTATATCGACCAGCCAGCCGGCATCGCAATCGAAGATTGCGAGAAAGTCACGCGTCAGCTCCAGCACGTTCTGACGGTCGAAAATATCGATTACGAGCGGCTCGAAGTATCGTCACCCGGTCTCGATCGCTCGCTGAAGAAACTGGCGGATTTTGAACGTTTCGCGGGCAGCGAAGCGGTTATCACACTGAAAAAGCCATTGGACGGTCGGAAATCGTACCGGGGCATTTTGCATGCTCCGCAAGGCGAGACGATCGGTCTGGAATTTGAAGGAAAAGAAGGGGCCGCGATGCTCGATTTCACGCTCGCGGACATGGACAAGGCGCGCCTTGTTCCGAAAGTTGACTTTAGGAGCCGCAAACAATGAGTCGCGAAGTGTTGATGCTGGTGGATGCGCTGGCACGCGAGAAGAATGTCGATAAGGACGTGGTATTTGCCGCGCTCGAAGCGGCTCTCGCTTCGGCCTCCAAGAAACTCTTCGAAGAAGATGCGGATATCCGCGTCCACATCGACCGTGAAAGCGGCGAGCACGAAACGTTTCGCCGCTGGAAGGTGGTGCCGGACGAAGCCGGTCTGCAGGAACCGGATCAGGAAATTCTGCTATTCGAGGCGCGCGAGCAGCAGCCCAATATTCAGCTCGACGAGTTCATCGAGGAGCCGGTGCCGTCGATCGAATTCGGCCGTATCGGCGCGCAGGCCGCCAAGCAGGTGATCCTGCAGAAGGTGCGCGACGCCGAGCGCGAGCAGATCCTGAGCGACTTCCTCGAGCGCGGCGAACACATCATGACCGGCTCGGTGAAGCGCCTCGACAAGGGCAACTTCATCGTCGAATCGGGCCGCGTCGAAGCGTTGCTGCGCCGCGACCAGCTAATCCCGAAGGAAAACCTTCGGGTGGGCGACCGCGTGCGCGCGTATATCGCGAAGGTCGACCGCACCGCGCGTGGTCCGCAGATCGAGCTGTCGCGTACGGCGCCGGAATTCCTGATGAAGCTGTTCGAGATGGAAGTGCCGGAAATCGAGCAGGGCCTGCTCGAGATCAAGGCGGCGGCTCGCGATCCGGGCGTGCGCGCGAAGATCGGCGTGGTGGCTTATGACAAGCGCATCGATCCGATCGGCACCTGCGTCGGTATTCGCGGCTCGCGCGTGCAGGCCGTACGCAACGAGCTCGGTGGCGAAAACGTCGACATCGTGCTATGGTCGGAAGACCCCGCCCAGTTCGTGATCGGCGCGCTCGCGCCGGCAGCCGTGCAGTCGATCGTCGTCGATGAAGAAAAGCATTCGATGGACGTCGTCGTCGACGAGAACGAACTCGCGGTCGCGATCGGCCGCAGCGGCCAGAACGTGCGGCTTGCCAGCGAGCTCACCGGCTGGCAGATCAACATCATGACGCCGGACGAATCTGCGCAGAAGCAGAATCAGGAGCGCGGCGTCCTGCGCGACCTGTTCATGGCGCGTCTCGATGTCGACGAGGAAGTCGCCGACATCCTGATCGACGAAGGCTTCACAAGCCTCGAAGAGATCGCCTACGTGCCGCTCAACGAAATGCTCGAAATCGAGGCATTCGACGAAGACACCGTTCACGAACTGCGCAAACCGCTCGCGCGACGCGCTGTTGACGATGGCGATCGCGAACGAAGAAAAGGTCGAGAATGTAGCGCTCGACCTGAAGAGCCTGGACGGCATGGACGCCGACCTGCTCGCGAAACTGGCCGAACATCAGATCCAGACGCGCGACGAACTCGCCGAGCTGGCCGTGGATGAACTGGTCGAGATGACTGGGATGGGAGAGGATGCCGCTAAGGCGTTGATCATGAAAGCACGTGAACACTGGTTCCAGTGAGAAATGACCATGGCGCACTGAATTGAACGCGGCCGTCAGGCCGCATGACCCGATGCTAACCGCAAGGAATCGGTCCTTGCATTAAGAGGAATGAATGGCGAGTAACAACGTAGCCCAATTTGCCGCGGAACTGAAAATGCCTGCAGGCGTGCTGCTTGAGCAGCTGCAGGCAGCTGGCGTCACAAAAGCGAGCGAAGCCGACTCCTTGTCCGAAACGGACAAGGCGCGTCTGCTCGACCACTTGCGCAAGTCTCACGGCTCGACTGATGCAGACAAGCGCAAGATCACGCTGACGAAACGGCATACGTCGGAGATCAAGCAGTCCGATGCGACGGGCAAAGCTCGCACCATTCAGGTCGAGGTGCGCAAGAAGCGCACGTTCGTCCGCCGCGACGAGACTGTCGCGGAAGGCGGGGATGCATCGAATCATGTGGCCGAGAACGCGGACGCAGAAGATTTCGAACTGCAGCGTCGTGAGGAAGAAGCACGTCACGAAGCTGAGCTGCTCGAAAAGCAGGCGCAGGAGCTGAAGGCGCGCCAGGAACAGCTCGAGCGCGAAGAAGTCGACCGTCAGGCGCGCGAGCAGGCCGCGGAAGCCGAGCGTCAGCGCGCGGAAGAAGATGCAAAGAAGCGTGCATCGGCTGCGGCCGAGGCGGCGGCTCGCGAGAAGGCCCAGCAGGCGGCGGCGAAAGCCGCTGCACCGGTTGCCGAGAAGGCAAACGAGCAGGACGACGAACGCGCGGCAGCGGAACGCGCCGCGCAACGCGAAGCCGCGAAGAAAGCGGAAGATGCCGCGCGCGTGGCCGCCGAAAAGGCGCGCGCCGAACAGGAAGAAATCGCCAAGCGCCGCGCGGCGGCCGAAGCCGAAGCGCGCGCGATTCGCGAAATGATGAACACGCCGCGCAAGGCGCAGGTGAAGGCGCCGGAACCGGCACCGAAGCCCGCCGAGCCGGCCAAGGCGGCCGAAGCCAAGGGCACGCTGCACAAGCCGGCGCGTCCGGCTGGTGAAGCACCGGCGCGCCCGGCAGCGAGAAAGCCGGCAACCGCCGCGACTCCGGCGCCCGCGAGCGCACCGTCGGCGGGCGACAAGAAGAAGCCGGGCGGCGGTAAGAGCGGCTGGCAGGACGACGCAGCGAAGCGCCGCGGCATCAAGACGCGCGGCGATTCGAGCGGCGGCGTCGATCGTGGCTGGCGCGGCGGTCCGAAGGGGCGTGGCAAGCATCAGGAGCAGACCACCACGTTCCAGGCGCCGACCGAACCGATCGTGCGTGAAGTGCATGTGCCGGAAACCATCACGGTCGCGGATCTCGCGCACAAGATGGCGGTGAAGGCTTCGGAAGTCATCAAGGTGATGATGAAGCTCGGCCAGATGGTCACGATCAACCAGATGCTGGACCAGGAAACGGCGATGATCATCGTCGAGGAACTGGGCCACCATGCGCTCGCGGCGAAGCTGGACGATCCGGAAGCCATGCTGGTCGAAGGCGAAGCGAGCGACGCCGAAGCGCTGCCACGTCCGCCGGTCGTCACGGTGATGGGCCACGTCGACCACGGCAAGACCTCGCTGCTCGACTACATCCGCCGCGCGAAGGTTGCGGCAGGCGAAGCGGGCGGTATTACGCAGCACATCGGCGCCTACCACGTCGAAACGCCGCGCGGCGTGATCACGTTCCTGGACACGCCGGGTCACGAAGCCTTTACGGCAATGCGTGCCCGCGGTGCGAAGGCGACCGACATCGTGATCCTGGTGGTGGCCGCCGACGATGGCGTGATGCCGCAGACGAAGGAAGCGATCTCCCACGCGAAGGCTGGCGGCGTGCCGCTCGTCGTCGCGATCAACAAGATCGACAAGCCGGAAGCGAATCCGGAGCGCGTGAAGCAGGAGCTCGTCACGGAAGGCGTCGTGCCGGAAGAGTACGGCGGCGACTCGCCGTTCGTGGCGGTGTCGGCGAAGACTGGCGCGGGCATCGACGATCTGCTCGAAAACGTGCTGCTGCAGGCCGAGGTGCTGGAGCTGAAGGCACCGGTCGAATCGCCGGCCAAGGGTCTCGTCATCGAAGCGAAGCTTGACAAGGGTAAGGGTCCGGTCGCAACGATCCTCGTCCAGTCAGGTACGCTGAACCGCGGCGACGTCGTGCTGGCAGGCAGCGCCTACGGTCGCGTGCGTGCCATGCTCGACGAAACCGGCAAGCCGACCAAGTCCGCGGGTCCGTCGATCCCGGTCGAAATCCAGGGTCTGTCGGAAGTGCCGCAGGCTGGCGAAGAAGTAATCGTGATGCCGGACGAGCGCAAGGCGCGTGAAGTTGCGCTGTTCCGTCAGGGCAAGTTCCGCGACGTCAAGCTCGCAAAGCAGCAGGCCGCGAAGCTCGAGAACATGCTCGAGCAGATGGGCGAGGGCGAAGTGCAGTACCTGCCGCTCATCGTCAAAGCCGACGTGCAGGGTTCGCAGGAAGCGCTGGTGCAGTCGCTGCAGAAGCTCTCCACCGACGAAGTACGCGTGCAGATCGTGCACGGAGCGGTCGGCGGCATCAGCGAGTCGGACGTCAATCTCGCGACGGCGTCGAAGGCGGTCATCATCGGCTTCAACACCCGCGCGGATGCGCAGGCTCGCAAGCTCGCGGAAGCTAATGGCGTCGACATCCGCTACTACAACATCATCTACGACGCCGTGGATGACGTGAAGGCGGCAATGTCGGGCATGCTGGCGCCGGAGAAGCGCGAAGTCGTGACGGGCACGGTGGATGTACGCCAGGTATTCAAGGTGCCGAAGGTCGGCACGGTGGCCGGCTGTATGGTCACGGACGGTTTCGTCAAGCGCTCGTCGTCGGTGCGCGTGCTGCGCAACAACGTCGTCATCTTCACGGGCGAGCTCGATTCGCTCAAGCGGTTCAAGGACGATGTGAAAGAAGTCCGTCAGGGCTTCGAGTGCGGTATGTCGATCAAGAACTTCAACGATATCGTCGAAGGCGATCAGTTCGAAGTCTTCGAGGTCACCGAAGTCGCGCGTACGCTGTAATTCGCGCGGCACGGCACAGCGGGCGGAACGGGCTTGACGCCCGCTCCGCCCGTTGTTTTTGAGCCCGCAGTGTCGAGTTTGTTGCTGGCTTGGTTGCCGCGTTCGCCGCAAATGGACTCTCACCCCGCCGCGGCGACCGCGACGCCGTCGTATCGAACGAATATCGAACACGGCTCGCGCGAACCCATTTTTTGCATCCGTCTTAGCGGAGCACACAACACCATGCCTAAGAAACGTACTACTCCCAATCGCAACGTGCAGATCGCCGATCAGATCCAGCGCGACCTGGCTGAGCTTCTGCGCGAGGTCAAGGATCCGCGCATCGGCATTGTCACATTTCAGAGCGTCGAGCTAACGCCCGACTACGCGCACGCAAAGGTCTACTTCACGACGCTGACGGGCGACCCGCAGCAAACGCTCGAAGCGCTGACGCACGCTGCCGGCCATCTGCGCAATCTGCTGTTCAAGCGCCTGCATATCCACACGGTGCCGACGCTGCATTTCCACTACGACAAGACGATCGAGCGCGCCGTGGAGATGTCGCGTCTGATCGACGAGGCAAATTCCATGCGCGCGAAAGACGACTGAGCGTCTGCCATGCCGTGGCGTTCCATGTAGCGCGCGGCGCCGTTTTTCGCATTTCCCGAACGTTCTGCCTCCCTCGACATGACCGCACCTCAACGCCCCCGCGTGCCGCGTCGCGCGCTCGATGGCGTGCTGCTGCTCGACAAGCCGCTCGGCCTGTCGAGCAACGACGCGCTGGTTCGCGCGAAACGTCTTTATCTCGCGAAAAAAGCGGGCCACACCGGCACGCTCGATCCGCTGGCAACCGGCCTGCTGCCGCTGTGTTTCGGCGAGGCCACCAAGTTTTCGCAAGACTTGCTCGAAGCCGACAAGACCTACGAGGCGACGATGCGCCTCGGTATCCGCACGACCACCGGCGACGCCGAAGGCGAGGCGTTCGACATCCGCGCCGTCGACTGCGACGAAGCGGCGGTGCGGGCGGCTTTGCCGAAATTCATCGGCGAGATCGTTCAGATTCCGCCGATGTACTCGGCGCTCAAGCGCGATGGCAGGCCGCTGTACGAGTACGCGCGCGCCGGCCAGACGGTCGAACGGGAAGGGCGGCAGGTGACGATTCGCGCGCTCGAGCTGATTGCGTGCGCGTTGCCGGATGTGACGTTTCGCGTAACGTGCAGCAAGGGCACCTATGTGCGCACGCTTGCCGAGGATATCGGCGAAGCGCTCGGCTGCGGCGCGCATCTGGTCGCGCTGCGGCGCACGGGCGTCGGCGCGCTGACGCTCGAGCATTCGGTCACGCTCGACGCGTTGTCCTACGCGACCGAACTCGAACGCGACGCATGGCTGCAACCGGTCGACGCGCTGCTGTCCACGTTCCCGCAGGTCTGTCTGAACGACGATGACACGCGCCGCTTCCTTCACGGCCAGCGCCTGAAGCTGTCGTCGCTGACGATCGCCGCCGACGCGGTGAATGCCCCGCGCGTGAGGGTGTACTCGGCGCAGGGGCGGCTTCTGGGGGTCGCGAAGCCGGGCGAAGGTGTGCTCGCACCCGACCGTGTGATCGTGACGACGGAGAGCTAGAGGTCGCCGTTTTGCCAGCCCGGCGCGGACAATAAAAAAACGGGATCGCCATCGAGCGATCCCGTTTTGATCATGCCCTCCGGTGGAGCGGTGTCGAACTAAAGCAACACCACAAACACCCCCCTCAATGCGCCGTGGCCGCCGCCGCTCCCGCATCGCCGCCTGCCCGTTCCGGCCGCGTGATCCAGATCAGCGCGATCAGCGCGACAAAAATACCGGCCGAAATGAAGAACAGATCGTTTACGCCGAGCTGCGCGGCCTGCTGCGTGACCATGGTGTTGAAGAGACCATAGGTCTGCTGCTGATCCAGGCCCGCCGCGCCCATCTGACGAATCGATTGACCGAACGCCGGGTTGTAAGCATTCGCCTGTTCGGTCAGTTGTGCGTGATGCATGATCGTGCGGTGATCCCAGGCGGTCTGGAAGATCGACGTGCCGATACCGCCGCACATGATCCGCACGAAGTTCGACAGCCCCGAGGCCGCCGGAATCCGATGGCCCGGCAAGCCCGACAGCGTGATCGACACGAGCGGAATAAAGAAGCCGGCCATACCGATACCTTGAATCAGCGTGGGCAGCATCAGCGAGTACGTATCGACGCCCGTCGTATAACGCGAGCGCATCCAGAAACACAGCGCGAAAATCAGGAACGACAGCGTCGCGATATAGCGCGGATCGGTACGCGGCAGCACCTTGCCGGTCAGCGGCGACAACAGGATCGCGAACACACCGACGGGTGCCATCACGAGTCCGGCTTCGGTCGCCGTGTAGCCGATATCGGTCTGCAGCCACAGCGGCAATAGCACGAGATTGCCAAAGTAAAGCCCATAGCCGATCGACAGCGCGATCGTGCCGCCGGTGAAATTGCGGCGGCTGAACAGCGACAGATCAACCACCGGATGCTCGGCCGTCAACTCCCACACGATAAAAAACGCGAGCGCGATCACCGCAACGACCGCGAGTACGACGACCGTCGTCGACGAGAACCAGTCGAGGTCCTTGCCCTTGTCGAGCATCACCTGAAGCGAGCCGACCCAGACGATCAGAAGACCGAGACCGACGCCGTCGATTGGCGCCTTCCTGATCACCGAATCGCGGTTACGGAAGATCATCCACGTCGCGGCGGCCGCGACCGCGCCGACGGGAATGTTGACGTAGAAGATCCACGGCCACGAGATGTTGTCGGAAATCCAGCCGCCGAGAATCGGACCGGCAACCGGTGCGATTAGCGTGGTCATCGCCCACATCGATAGCGCCATCGGCGCCTTCGCGCGCGGATAGCTCGCGAGCAGCAGCGTCTGCGACAGCGGGATCATCGGGCCGGCCACCGCGCCTTGCAGCACGCGCGACGCAAGCAGGAACGGCAGGTTCGGCGACAGCCCGCACATCCATGACGACAGCACGAACAGCACGATCGACGCCATGAACAGCCGCACCTGGCCGATGCGGTCGGTGAGCCAGCCGGTCAGCGGCACCGAGATCGCGTTGGCCACCGCGAACGACGTAATCACCCACGTGCCCTGGTCGGACGATACGCCGAGGTCGCCGGAAATCGACGGGATCGACACGTTCGCGATCGACGTGTCGAGCACGTTCATGAACACGGCGAGCGACACCGCGATGGTGCCGATCACCAGTTGCGCGCCCTCGAGCGGCGGGTGAGGGGCTTGCGCCTGAGCCTGAGCCATTAAAAGAGCCTTCCATGAATCATCGGGCGGACCCTCAGCTCTTATGGGCCGCCGGTTTCGCGGCGGCCGCGGCGCTCGCCGCGCTCGACTTCTGCGCGCCGCCGTTCGCGTTCGTGCCGGCGTTTTCCGAGATGATGCGCGCGATTTCCGCATCGGCTTCCGCGCCGTACTTGTCGAAGACGTTGGTCTGGTAAGCCGTGGACGGCGCCTGACCGAGCTGGCCGCCGGTGTCGTCCTTGATGTTCACGTCAGCTTGCATCGACAGACCGATACGCAGCGGATGCTTCTCCAGTTCCTGCGGATCGAGCGAAATACGCACCGGCAGACGCTGCACGACCTTGATCCAGTTGCCGGTCGCGTTCTGCGCAGGCAGCAGCGAGAACGCCGAACCCGTGCCGGCCGAGAAGCCGACCACCTTGCCGTGATACGGCACCGACGAGCCGTAGACGTCGGCCGTCAGTTCGACCGGCTGGCCGATGCGCATGTGCTTCAGTTGCACTTCCTTGAAGTTCGCGTCGACCCACACGTCATGCAGCGGCACGATCGCCATCAGCGGCGAGCCGGGCGATACGCGCTGGCCGACCTGCACCGAGCGTTTTGCGACATAGCCTGTGACCGGCGCCGGCAGAGTATTGCGAGCGTGGTTCAGGTATGCGTCACGCAGCTTCGCGGCGGCGGACTGCACGTTCGGGTGATCGGCGATCGTGGTGTTGGCGGTCAGCGCGCGGTTTGCCGCGAGTTGCTGTTTGGCGGCGTCGAGCGCGGCTTGCGCGCTCTTCACGGAGTCGCGTGCGTGCGAAATTTCTTCCTGCGATACCGCGCCGGTCTGCGCGACCGTCATACGGCGCTTCAGGTCGTCCTGGGCGCGCGACAGATCGGCCTGGCTCGCCGCGACCCGCGCTTCGTACTGGCTGTCGTCGGCGAACAGACCGCGCACCTGGCGCACCACCTGCGCAAGATTGGCCTCGGCCTGTTCGAGTGCGACGCGCGCGTCGGCCGGGTCGAGCACGACGAGCGGGTCGCCGGCCTTGACGACCTGGGTGTCGTCCGCGTTGACCGCGATCACGGTGCCCGTGACCTGCGGGGTGATCTGCACGACGTTGCCGCTCACGTAGGCATCGTCGGTGTCTTCATGGAAGCGCGCGACGAGGAAGTAGTACAGGCCGTACGCGACCGCGGCAATCAGGATCACGATGACGAGCAGCGTCATCATGCGCTTGCGTTTGCCGTTGTTCGCCGCTTGCGGTGGAGTGGCGGGCTGCTGGGGGGTGCTCATTGATGTGCTCCGGGTTCTTTTGAACGTCGTCGTTTATTCGGGTGTTCGTGTGTATGCGTGTGCGTCGGCGCGGGCGGGCTCGCTCAGTTCGCGGCGGTGCTCGTGGCGTGGTTCGCGGCGTTGGCCGATGCGGGAGCATCGGTCGGCACGACGAGACCGGTCTGGGTTGCGTCGAAGCCGCCGCCCAGTGCCTTGATCAGACCGATCTGCAGACTACGGCGGCGCATCTGCAGGCCCGTGACCGTCTGCTCGGCGGCAAGGCGGTTTTCGTCGGCGGTGAGCACCTGCAGCTGCGGCGACAGGCCGGCCTTGTAGCGGATTACGGCGAGCTGGTACGCCTTGCTCGACGCGTCGAGCGCGCGCTGGGCGTCACCCTCCTGGCGGTCGATCGAGCGGATCGACGACACCTGCGTCGAGACGTCCTGCAGCGCGTTGATCAGCGTCTGGTTGTAGTTCGCGACGTCGCCCTCGAAGTCGGCGTAGCGGCCCTTCAACTGCGCGCGCAACGCGCCGGCGTCGAAGATCGGCAGATGGATCGCCGGGCCGAACTGGATCTGACGGCTCGACGCGGTCAGGAAACGGCCCCAGCCGAAAGCGTCGAAGCCGAAGCCGGCCGCGAGATTCACGTCCGGGTAGAACTCGGCTTTCGCTTCCTTCACGTCATGCATCGCGGCTTCGACCTGCCAGCGCGCGGCGACGATGTCCGCGCGACGCGCCACGAGGTCGGCCGGGATGTTGTCCGGCAGAGCGACCACGTCGCCGCCGGTGAGCACCGGCTTGTCGATCTGCAGGCCACGGTCCGGGCCTTTGCCAAGCAGCGCGCCCAACTGGTAGCGCACGACGGTGATCTGTCCGTCGAGGTCGGTCAGGTTCGACTGGCTCGTCGCGACGTTGCCGGCGGCGGTCTGCTTCTCGACGTTGGTGTCGAGGCCGGCCGTCACGCGGTCATTCGTGATACGGCCGACGTCCTGGCGGTTCGCGATTTCACGCGCGGCGATGTCGCGGAACGCATACAGCTGCGAGAGCTGGTTGTAGGTGCTCGCGACCGACGCGGCGAGCGTCACGCGCGCCTGCTGCATATCGGCCTCGGCGGCTTTCTGCTGCGACACGGCCTGGCCGAGCCGCTGACGGTTCTTGCCCCACAGGTCGAGATCCCACGACGCGCTCGCGAGCACGTTGTTCTCGCTATACCAGGTGCCGCCGAACGGAGGCGGGTAAAGGGAGTTTGCCGAGTACAGCTCGCGGGTCCACGAATAGCTCGCGCTGACCTTCGGGAACAGCGCCGCGCGCGAGCTTTCGATATACGACGAAGCCTTTGCGAGCCGCGCTTGCGCCTGGGCGATCGACGGGCTGCCCTCGAGCGCTTCCGCGATCAGCTTCGGCAGTTGCGGGTCGCCGAACTGGTTGGCCCAGTCGAGCGATGGCCACTGGCCGCCCTCGTTGGGCAGACTCTGCGTCGAGTCGTACTGCGTCGGCGACGCGATCTGCTTGTCGCTTTTGACGCCGAAGTAGTTCGCGCACCCCGTGAGGGCGAGCGCCGTCACCGCGGCGGCGACAGCGGCCCGGCTCGACAGCGCGGGCGCGGACAGGGAAAGGGATTTCATCGCTCGACTCTTCTTTGAGTGGAATGTATTGATGGACGCAGCAAGCAAGCTATTACGATTTGCTATCGGGATGGCTTGCGGCGTCGCGGGAAAGTCCCGTGTGTTCGCCGGAATTGACGAGCACGCGACGCAGCATGCTCTTCAGGAAGCCCACTTCTTCCGGGGTGAACCCGTTCAGCAGGTTATCGAGCACGCCATTGAAAATGGCCGGCATGCGAGCCGCGATCGCATGGCCTTCCGGCGTCAACGCGAGGCGCACGACGCGCCGGTCTTCGTTACTGCGCACCCGCGTGAGCAGGCCGCGCTTTTCGAGCCGATCGATCAGGCGCGTGACGGCGCTTGCGTCGATACCGTATTCACGCGCCAACTCAGCCGCGAGCAGGCATTTGCCGCTCGCCACCATGAACAGGATGCTGCCTTGCTGGCTGGTGATGCCGAGTTCGGCCATGCTGCGCTGCGTGATCAGGTTTGATAGCGTCGATTTCACCCGTGAGATGAGATAGCCGACGCTTTCGCCGAGCTGGTACTCGCTGAGATCCGGCGTGGATTCGTTGGACGGCTCCGTCATGATTCTCGTGCGAATGCAATGGTTGACTAGGCATTAGTATAGCTGGCTGTTGATTGACGCGACAAGCGTTAATACAGCTTAGGCAAGGATTATTTCGCGCTCAAGCAACAAACCGTACGGAATGACGTAGAGCGGGGCAAGGCGCGATTCGCGCAACTCGCGCAGGCGCGGAGAGCGGACGGTCTATCGGGGAATACCAGAAAGGATCATCCGTGCGTGCTATAATTTTGGGTTCCCAAAAGTGCGCTTTGGGCTTGTTGTCGTGGTTTGGCTCCTCAACCAGCAGCATAAGCAAGCGGCGCACTCAACCGTCTTCAGGTTTCCTATGACCCGCGCCCTACGCAACATCGCCATCATTGCTCACGTCGACCACGGCAAGACCACGCTCGTCGACCAGCTCCTCCGTCAGACCGCCACGTTCCGCGAGAACCAGCAGATCGCCGAGCGCGTGATGGACTCGAACGACATCGAAAAAGAGCGCGGCATCACGATCCTGTCGAAGAACTGCGCGGTGGAGTACGAGGGCACGCACATCAATATCGTCGACACGCCGGGGCACGCCGACTTCGGCGGCGAAGTGGAGCGCGTGCTGTCGATGGTCGACTCGGTGCTGCTGCTCGTCGACGCGGTGGAAGGCCCGATGCCGCAAACCCGCTTCGTCACGAAGAAGGCGCTCGCGCTGGGTTTGAAGCCGATCGTCGTGGTCAACAAGGTCGACCGTCCGGGCGCGCGGATCGACTGGGTGATCAACCAGACCTTCGACCTGTTCGACAAGCTCGGCGCCAGCGAAGAGCAGCTCGACTTTCCGATCGTCTACGCATCGGGCCTGAACGGCTACGCGGGTCTCACGCCTGATGTACGCGACGGCGACATGCGTCCTTTGTTCGAGGCAATCCTGCAGCACGTGCCGGTGCGCCCGGCCGACCCGGAAGGTCCGCTGCAACTGCAAATCACGTCGCTCGACTACTCGTCGTACGTTGGTCGTATCGGCATTGGCCGTATCACGCGCGGCCGCATCAAGCCGGGCATGGCCGTCGCGGTGCGCTCGGGCCCGGAAGGCGAAATCCTCAATCGCAAGATCAACCAGGTGCTGTCGTTCAAGGGCCTCGATCGCGTGCAGGTCGACTCGGCCGAGGCGGGCGACATCGTGCTGATCAACGGTATCGAGGAAGTGGGCATCGGCGTGACGATCTGCTCTCCGGAACAGCCGGAAGCGCTGCCGATGATCACCGTCGACGAACCCACGCTGACGATGAACTTCCTCGTCAACTCGTCGCCGCTCGCGGGCCGCGAAGGCAAGTTCGTCACGAGCCGTCAGATTCGCGACCGCCTGATGAAGGAGCTGAATCACAACGTCGCGCTGCGCGTGAAGGACACCGGCGACGAAACCACGTTCGAAGTGGCGGGCCGCGGCGAGCTGCACCTGACCATTCTGGTGGAAAACATGCGGCGCGAAGGTTACGAGCTGGCCGTGTCGCGTCCGCGCGTCGTGATGCAGGAAGTCGACGGCGTGAAGCACGAGCCGTATGAAAACCTGACCGTCGACATGGAAGACACGCACCAGGGCGGCGTGATGGAAGAACTTGGCCGCCGCAAGGGCGAAATGCTCGACATGGCATCGGACGGCCGTGGCCGCACGCGTCTCGAGTACCGTATTTCGGCGCGTGGTCTGATCGGCTTCCAGTCGGAATTCCTCACGCTCACGCGCGGCACGGGTCTGATGAGCCACACGTTCGATTCGTACCAGCCGGTCAAGGAAGGCGCGGTCGGCGAGCGTCGCAACGGCGTGCTGATCTCGCAGGACGACGGCGCGGCAGTCGCGTACGCACTGTGGAAGCTGCAGGATCGCGGCCGCATGTTCGTGTCGCCCGGCGAGGCGCTGTACGAAGGCATGATCATCGGTATTCACAGCCGCGACAACGACCTCGTCGTGAACCCGATCAAGGGTAAGCAGCTCACGAACGTGCGCGCATCGGGCACCGACGAAGCCGTGCGTCTCGTGCCGCCGGTTCAACTGTCGCTCGAATACGCGGTCGAGTTCATCGACGACGACGAACTCGTCGAAGTCACGCCAAAGTCGATCCGTCTGCGCAAGCGCTACCTGAAGGAACACGAGCGCCGCAGCGCGAGCCGCAACAAGGTTGCCGGCGAGTAAGCGGGACGCAAACCTGTCTGAATAGCAGGGAACGGAAGCCACCTTCGGGTGGCTTCGTTGTTTTTGGCGCATCAAAATTGGCGGCGCTGCATCATGCCGATCATTTCCCGCTGCGCCCCAAGTGTCGCGACCTGTCACGCCCTTCGCCTCCATTTCCCACAGAACACTGTTGCGCGCTGTGAAAAGGCACCCCGTCGCCCGCGAAACGCCCGCCATCACAGGCTTTGCACCTGTGCCGTTCGCTATCTGGGCTATTCGTTCTGTGCTATGCTCCCGGGTGCAAAGTTTTAGGTCCTTCCAAGCAAGACTTGATTCGCGCAATCCGCTAAACGGTCAGGCCGTGTCGCGGAAGGTTCGGTAACCCGCTATTTCTCGAGAAACTCGAAGAAAGGTGAGCGTAAAAATGATGAAGCAATTCCAGTCGAACTCTTATCTGTTCGGCGGCAATGCTCCGTACGTTGAAGAAATGTACGAAGCGTATCTCGATAATCCGGCGTCAGTGCCCGAGACCTGGCGCAGCTATTTCGATGCGTTGCAGAACGTGCCCGCATCGGACGGCAGCAACGCCAACGACGTGGCCCATGGCCCGATCGTCGAATCGTTTGCCCAGCGCGCCAAGGCCAATGCCTTCCTGCCGCGCGCAACGGCCGGCGGCGAAGATCTCGCAACCGCCCGCAAACAGGTTTACGTCCAGTCCCTCATCGGCGCATATCGCTTCCTCGGCTCGCAATGGGCCAATCTCGATCCTCTGAAGCGCCGCGAGCGTCCCGCGATCCCCGAACTTGAACCCGCGTTCTACGACTTCACCGAAGCCGACATGGACCAGGAGTTCAGCGCAACGAATCTGTACTTCGGGTTCGAGCGCGCGACGCTGCGCGAGATCGTCAAAGCCCTGCGCGACACGTACTGCGGCACGATCGGCGCCGAGTACATGTACATCAGCGATCCGGAGCAGAAGCGCTGGTGGAAGGAACGCCTCGAATCGATCCGTTCGACGCCGAGTTTCAACAACGACAAGAAGAAGCACATCCTGAATCGCCTGACGGCCGCCGAAGGCCTCGAGCGTTTCCTGCACACCAAGTACGTCGGCCAGAAGCGCTTCTCGCTCGAAGGCGGCGAGAGCTTCATCGCGGCGATGGACGAAGTCGTGCGTCACGGCGGTCTGCGCGGCGTTCAGGAAATCGTCATCGCGATGGCTCACCGTGGCCGTTTGAACGTGCTGGTCAATACGCTCGGCAAGATGCCGGCAGACCTGTTCGCCGAATTCGAAGGCAAGCACGTCGATGATCTGCCGGCTGGCGACGTGAAGTACCACAAGGGCTTCTCGTCGGACGTCGCGACGGAAGGCGGCCCGGTTCACCTGTCGCTCGCGTTCAACCCGTCGCACCTCGAAATCGTCAACCCGGTGGTCGAGGGCTCGGCGAAGGCGCGTATGGACCGTCGCGGCGACGAAAACGGCATTCAGGTGCTGCCGGTGCAGATCCACGGCGACGCGGCTTTCGCCGGCCAGGGCGTCGTGATGGAAACGCTGAACCTCGCGCAAACGCGCGGTTACGGCACGCACGGCACGCTGCACATCGTCATCAACAACCAGATCGGCTTCACGACGTCGGACCCGCGCGACTCGCGCTCCACGTTGTACTGCTCGGACGTCGTCAAGATGATCGAAGCGCCGGTGCTGCACGTGAACGGTGACGATCCCGAAGCGGTCGTGCTGGCCACCCAGATGGCGATCGACTTCCGCATGCAGTTCCACAAGGACGTCGTCGTCGACATCGTCTGCTTCCGCAAGCTGGGCCACAACGAGCAGGACACCCCGGCGGTCACGCAGCCGCTGATGTACAAGACGATTTCGAAGCACCCCGGCACGCGTGCGTTGTACGCTGAAAAGCTCGTTCAGCAGGGCATCATCAAGGCCGAGGATGGCGAGGAATTCGTCAAGGCCTATCGCAAGGCGATGGACGAGGGCCACCACACGGTCGACCCGGTGCTCTCGAACTACAAGAGCAAGTACGCGGTGGACTGGGTGCCGTTCCTGAACCGCAAGTGGACCGACGCGGCCGACACGGCCGTGCCGCTCGCGGAACTGAAGCGCCTCGCCGAACGCATCACCACGATTCCGGAAAACTTCAAGGTTCACCCGCTCGTCGAGCGCGTGATCAACGACCGTCGCGCCATGGGCCGCGGCGAAGCGAAGCTCGACTGGGGCATGGGCGAGCACCTCGCGTTCGCATCGCTGGTCGCTTCGGGCTACGCAGTTCGTCTGACCGGTCAGGATTCGGGCCGCGGCACGTTCACGCACCGTCACGCAGTGCTGCACGACCAGAACCGCGAGCGCTGGAACGACGGCACCTACGTGCCGCTGCAGAACATCGCCGAAGGTCAGGCGAAGTTCACGGTGATCGACTCGGTGCTGTCGGAAGAAGCGGTGCTCGGCTTCGAATACGGTTACTCGACCGCTGAACCGAACACGTTCGTCGCGTGGGAAGCGCAGTTCGGCGACTTCGTGAATGGCGCGCAAGTCGTGATCGACCAGTTCATCTCGTCGGGCGAAGTGAAGTGGGGCCGCGTGTCGGGCCTGACCATGCTGCTGCCGCACGGCTACGAAGGCCAGGGTCCGGAGCACTCGTCGGCGCGTATCGAGCGTTTCCTGCAACTGTGCGCAGACCACAACATGCAGGTCGTTCAGCCGACCACGCCGGCGCAGGTCTTCCACCTGCTGCGTCGCCAGATGATCCGCCTGTTCCGCAAGCCGCTGATCGTCGCGACGCCGAAGTCGTTGCTGCGTCACAAGGAAGCCGTGTCGGATCTGTCGGAACTCGCGAAGGGTTCGTTCCAGCCGGTCATCGGCGAAGTGGACGAAACCATCGACGTGAAGAAGGTCAAGCGCGTGGTGGCCTGCTCGGGCCGCGTGTACTACGACCTGGTCGCGCATCGCCGCGAAGCGAAAGCGAACGACGTCGCAATCATCCGTATCGAACAGCTCTATCCGTTCGCGCACAAGCAGTTCGAAGCGGAAATGAAGAAGTACGACAACGCAACCGAAGTGGTGTGGGTGCAGGACGAGCCGCAGAATCAGGGCCCGTGGTTCTACATCGAGCACCATCTGAAGGAAGGCATGAAGGAAGGGCAGAAGCTGGCGTACAGCGGCCGTCCGGCTTCGGCTTCCCCTGCAGTCGGCTACTACGCGAAGCACTACGAGCAGCAGAAGGCGCTGGTCGAAGGCGCTTTCGGCCGCCTCAAGAGCGCGTCGATCGCTAAATAAAGAAACAGACGAGCCGGGAAAGCGCAGCGCGCTTTCCCGCGCCGCGCCGAACGATCCCATGAGGTTCAGGCGCGGCGTTCACGGTTCGCAGGCGGTCGTGAAGAAGCGCCGTCACCCGATACGTATTCAGGATATTCATAATGGCTATTGTTGAAGTCAAGGTTCCCCAGCTCTCCGAATCGGTCTCGGAAGCGACCATGCTGCAGTGGAAGAAGAAGCCGGGCGAGGCTGTCGCTCAGGACGAAATCCTCATCGAAATCGAGACCGACAAGGTCGTGCTCGAAGTGCCGGCTCCGGCAGCAGGCGTGCTCGCGCAAGTCATCTCGAACGACGGCGACACGGTCACGGCTGAGCAGGTGATCGCGAAGATCGACACCGAAGGCACCGCAGGCGCCGCCGCTGTCGAAGCCGAAGTGAAGCCGGCTCCGGTCGCTGCCGCGGCTCCCGCACCGGCGGCTCAGGCGGCTGTCGCAACGGGCTCGAACACCGCTGCTTCGCCGGCCGCCGGCAAGCTGATGGCAGAGAAGGGTCTGGCTGCTGGCGACGTCGCCGGCACGGGCCGCGACGGCCGTATCACGAAGGGCGACGTGCTCGTCGCTGGCCAGGCTGCTCCGGCGGCTGCCAAGGCTGCACCGGCTCCGGCTGCCGCACCGAAGGCTGCGAAGCCGTCGCTGCCGGACGTCAAGGCCCCGGCATCGGCCGATCAATGGCTGAAGGACCGTCCGGAACAGCGCGTGCCGATGTCGCGTCTGCGTGCTCGTATCGCCGAGCGTCTGCTCGAGTCGCAGCAAACCAACGCCATCCTCACGACGTTCAACGAAGTGAACATGGCGCCGGTCATGGAGCTGCGCAACAAGTACAAGGACAAGTTCGAAAAGGAACACGGCGTGAAGCTCGGCTTCATGTCGTTCTTCGTGAAGGCGGCTGTTCACGCGCTGAAGAAGTTCCCGCTCGTGAACGCGTCGATCGACGGTAACGACATCGTCTACCACGGCTACTTCGACATCGGTATCGCTGTCGGTTCGCCGCGCGGTCTGGTGGTGCCGATCCTGCGCAATGCAGATCAGCTGAGCCTCGCCGACATCGAGAAGAAGATCGCCGAATTTGGCCAGAAGGCGAAGGACGGCAAGCTGTCCATCGAAGAAATGACCGGCGGTACGTTCTCGATCTCGAACGGCGGCGTGTTCGGCTCGATGCTGTCCACCCCGATCATCAACCCGCCGCAATCCGCGATTCTCGGCGTGCACGCCACCAAGGAACGCGCAGTGGTCGAAAACGGCCAGATCGTGATCCGCCCGATGAACTACCTCGCGCTGTCGTACGACCACCGTATCATCGACGGCCGCGAAGCAGTGCTGTCGCTGGTCGCGATGAAGGATGCGCTGGAAGATCCGGCTCGCCTGCTGCTCGACCTGTAAGCGCACGTTCCACCGACGCCGGCCGGCGGTTTGCGCGGGCCGGCGTCATCCGTAGCACGTCTTTAGCATTCCGCAGTACAGGAACGGCGCGCGCCACCTCGAGTGGCCCGGCGCCGTTCCGCCATCAAAGGGATTGTCATGTCCAAAGAATTTGACGTCGTCGTGATCGGCGCAGGCCCTGGCGGTTACATCGCCGCCATCCGCGCAGCGCAGCTCGGCAAGACCGTCGCATGTATCGAAAAGTGGAAGAACCCGGCCGGCACGCTGAAGCTCGGCGGCACTTGCCTGAATGTCGGCTGCATTCCGTCGAAGGCGCTGCTCGCTTCGTCGGAAGAGTTCGAGAACGCGTCGCATCACCTTGCCGACCACGGCATCTCGGTGGAAAACGTCTCGGTCGATGTCTCGAAGATGATGGGCCGCAAGGACGGCATCGTCGAGAAGATGACCAAGGGCATCGAATTCCTGTTCCGCAAGAACAAGATCACGTGGCTCAAGGGCCATGGCAAGTTCACCGGCAAGACGGACGCCGGCGTGCAGATCGAAGTGAGCGGCGAAGGTGAAGATGGTGCGAGCAGCGAAGTCGTCACGGCGAAGAACGTGATCATCGCAACGGGTTCGAAGGCGCGTCATCTGCCGGGCATTCCGGTCGACAACAAGCTGATCGCCGACAACGAAGGCGCACTCTCGTTCGACACGGCACCGAAGAAGCTCGCCGTGATCGGCGCAGGCGTGATCGGTCTGGAACTCGGCTCGGTGTGGCGCCGCCTCGGCGCGGACGTGACCGTGCTCGAAGCGCTGCCGGAATTCCTCGGCGTGGCTGACCAGGCGCTGTCGAAGGAAGCGGCCAAGCAGTTCAAGAAGCAAGGTCTCGACATCCAAGTCGGCGTGAAGGTCGGCGAAGTGAAGACGAGCGAAAACGGCGTGACGATCGCCTACACGGACAAGGACGGCAACGCGCAGACGCTCGAAGCCGACCGCCTGGTCGTGTCGGTCGGCCGCGTGCCGAACACCGACAACCTCGGCCTCGAAGCGATCGGCCTGAAGGCCAACGAGCGCGGCTTCATCGACGTGGACGACCATTGCGCGACGGCGGTGCCGAACGTGTACGCGATCGGCGACGTGGTGCGTGGCCCGATGCTTGCGCACAAGGCTGAGGACGAAGGCGTGCTGGTCGCGGAAGTAATCGACGGCCAGAAGCCGCACATCGACTACAACTGCATTCCGTGGGTGATCTACACCGAACCGGAAATCGCATGGGTCGGCAAGACGGAGCAGCAACTGAAGGCGGAAGGCCGCGAGATCAAGACCGGCCAGTTCCCGTTCATGGCGAACGGCCGCGCGCTCGGCATCAACAAGGCGGACGGTTTCGTCAAGATGATCGCCGACGCGAAGACCGACGAACTGCTCGGCGTGCACATCATCTCGGCGAACGCATCGGACCTGATCGCGGAAGCCGTGGTGTCGATGGAGTTCAAGGCGGCGTCGGAAGACATCGGCCGTATTTGCCATCCGCACCCGTCGCTGTCGGAAGTCATGCGCGAAGCGGCACTCGCCGTCGACAAGCGCGCGCTGAACATGTAAGCACGCACGCCTGACCGAAACGCAACCTTGGCATCACCAAAGGCGGGCGGGGTTCAATCCCTCCCGCCTTTCTTTTTACAGCAACACGATGAACGTCACCGAATACTACGAAAAAGAACTGCAGACGCGCGGTTATCAATCCGATCCGGCGCAGCGCGCGGCGGTCGACCGCCTGCAGCGGTGCTATGAAGAGTGGGTCGCATACAAGTCGCGCCGCTCGAACGCGTTCAGGAAGCTGATCATTCACCCCGATCTGCCGCGCGGCGTGTACATGTGGGGCGGCGTGGGCCGCGGCAAGAGCTTCCTGATGGACAGCTTCTACATGATCGTGCCGTTGCATCGCAAAACCCGTCTGCACTTCCACGAGTTCATGCGCGAAGTGCATCGCGAACTCGAAGAACTCAAAGGCCAAGCCGATCCGCTCGACGAACTCGCGCGCCGCATCGCGAAGCGCTATCGGCTGATCTGTTTCGACGAATTCCACGTGTCGGATATCGCCGACGCGATGATCCTGTATCGCCTGCTCGACAAGCTGTTCGAGAACGGCGTGCAGTTCGTGATGACGTCAAACTACGCGCCCGACACGCTCTACCCGGACGGCCTGCATCGCGACCGCATGCTGCCCGCGATCGAACTGATCAAGCAGAAGCTCGACGTGATCAACGTCGACGCGGGGATCGATTATCGCCAGCGCACGCTCGCGCAGGTGGAGGTTTATCACACGCCACTGGACGCCGCAGCCGGCAAGGCGCTGCGCGACGCTTTCGCGCGCCTCGCCGCGGTGCCCGACGAAAGCCCGCTGCTGCATATCGAGAAGCGCGAGCTGAAGGCGCTGCGCCGCGCGGACGGCGTGGTCTGGTTCGACTTCGCGACGCTGTGCGGGGGCCCGCGCTCGCAGAACGACTACCTCGAACTCGCGACCCGCTTTCACGCGGTGATCCTGTCGGACGTGCCGCAGATGTCGGTGCGCATGGCGTCGGAAGCGCGCCGCTTCACGTGGCTCATCGACGTGTTCTACGATCACAAGGTCAAGCTGTTGATGTCGGCTGCGGTGCCGCCGGAGCAGTTGTACGTCGACGGTCCGATGGCTAATGAATTCACGCGTACGGTGTCGCGCATTGTCGAGATGCAGTCGAAGGAGTATCTCGACACGCCGCGCCGGATCGTCGACACGTCCCTAACCTGAGCTACCGCGCACGACACATTTTCAGGAATCGGAGTGGTCTGATATTCCGCGCACGGATGACTGGCTATCTTTTGTCGTTGTTCTGACAAAGGAGGAAGCATGAACCCGTATCGCGAAATCACCGATGAAGAATGGCAGCGCGTTGCGCCACTGCTGCCCGAACTCCGGCCGCGTACCGAAATGCGTGGCCGTCCACTTGCCAATACCCGCTCGGTGCTCAACGGCGTGCTTTGGGTCATGTATAGCGGCGCCACCTGGTCCGCAATGCCGCGCCGCTACCCGTCATATCAGACCTGTCATCGCCGCTTCAAGTCGTGGTACGAATCGGGCGTGCTCAAGCACGTCACGGAGCAACTGCTCGGCACCGCGGGCGAAGATTTCTGCAGATTGATGGAAGCGCGTATGCGCACGCACGCGAGCGTGCAGCACAAGCGCGCCGCGTCCAAGCGCGTGCCCGCGGCGTTTCGTGTTCCGACCGCCGGATACAATCCGGTACCGGCCACGTCGGTGCCGGCGTCGCCGGTCGCTTACGCTGCACCGCTCAAGCAGGCAGCATGACCATCGCAAACAGCTTGCCCCAATGAAAACGGCCGCGCGATTCTTGATCGCCGGCCGTTTTTTATGTTGCACCTCCTGATGCGGAGCGCGCATCGTTGCAGCATCATGCGCACATTCAGGCGACGTGCCAGGCGCCACGCATGCGCCGCACGTCGACCCTCATTGCTGCCGTATCCACGTTTGCGAGCGGCCAAGCAGCGCGACCCCAATGTAGCCACGCACCACGAGCTTGTTGCCGCCGTCCTCGAGATGCATCTTGCATTTGTAGACCTTGCCGTTTTCAGGATCGAGAATCTGGCCGTGATCCCACGCGTCGCCATCCTTCTTCATGCTGTTGATGATGGTCATGCCGAGGACCGGTTGATCCTTGCGCGCATCGGTGCATTCGGTGCAACGGCGATCCGGCTGGTCGTTCGCGCCGAGACCCTTGATAACCTTGCCGTTCAGTTCGCCATTGCTGTCTTGTGTGATCTGCACGAGCGCTTTCGGCTGGCCCGTGTGATCGTCGATGGTTTGCCACGTGCCGATCGGTGTATCGGTCTGCGCCATCGCGGTCACGGCGCTGGCGAGCAGGGCACCGGCGAGCGCGGCGTGACGGGCGGTGCGCAGCGCAAGCGCGCCGGCACGTCGAGTGAATTGCGTCATTGCCTTCCTCGTTGATATGAGACAGCGCGATCATGGTCGCGCGGCGTTATGGGCATCGTGGTCGGATGCGCGGTACCGGCCCTCCCGATGCGGAACGATGCCAGCGATGTGCCGTTTGCATCGTCAGCGCAGAATACGCGAAAGTGCATGCGTCGTTTGATAGTGGAGCTTCTAATCCGCTCGCGGCACTTCTGAAGCGTGTCAATTCAGCTGGTAGCAGAACCTCGCGTTGATGCGCGGACTGTGCGATGCGCTCTCCACTGGCGCATCACCGACCGCTTTTCCGACGGACACATCGAGGCTGTAGCAGTGCGCATCCGAAACGCCGAAGCCGAATACGATCGATGAAAACCGCAACCGCGACGGCGTGCCCGCGTGCAGATAGACGGGCGCTACGTCAAACGACACATACGGCGTGAACGAACGCAGATATGTGAAGCCGAGCGTGATCGGCCGGTTGGCCTCGACCGTCGCGCCCCAGCCGGAATCGCCCGACGCATCGCCCGGCTCATAGCATGTCCTTGCCGACGAGCGGTGTGAAGCGTTGCGCGACTTCGTCGAACGAAATCGACTTCCCGCCGTCGACCTGCACGGTCAGGTTCGGACCGCGGTGGGGCGCGTCGATCAGCGGCAGCGAATCGAACGGATCGTCGTCTACCGCCGCGCCGGTGAGGCGGGACTACGCTTGTGCCTGTTATAGAAGCAAACGCGCAAGTACCATATTTTCGACGAAGAGCCCGAAACCCGCGAAAGTGAGTAATAATTCCCCGTTTTCTACTAAAACAAAATCTGTTCAACAGGTATCACATGGACCGAAAGTCGAAGCTACGAGAGATTGCTCTGGCCGCATGCATCGTATTGGGGGCCCTTCAGGGCGCGAATGCACAGGCTCTGCAGAACAGTGGTGCGAGCGGTACGGTCGTGTCCCAGCCGGGTACGACGAGTGCGTTGCCCGACACCTCGCAGGCTGGCCAGGCGGAAACCACTGCACTGACGCCGGATGAAAACCGGCAATCCGCCACCGGGAACGTGGCTGAATTGCAGCAGATGATCCACGGCCCGGATCTGAGCGAATTGCGCACCACGTATAACGGCAGCTATGGCGCGAGCCTGCTGTTCTACGGCAAGGAGATGACCTACTACGTCGCGCTGTTCCAGCAGAAAAACTTCTGGCGCGTGATCAAGTCGCAGGACGCCGCGCGCGCCGAGCTGATCTACAAGGATTTCGCGCGGCAGACGATGCAACTGTCGGACATCGAGATCCGCCGTACGCAACTCGAAGCGCAGAAGGCGTTCACGCAGCGCATGGTCGCGCTGTCGCAGGATCGCGCGAGCCGGCTGCAGGCCGACCTCGACGTCGCGCGTCAGCAGCAAAGCATCGTCGCGAGCCAGCAGGAGCAGAAGCGCGCCGAGGCAACCGAACTGGCGCAGCAGAAAGCCGCCGCGCAGGATCAGTTGCGCGTCGCGCAGCGCCAGGTGCGCGACCTGCAGCGTCAGCTCAATAGCGGCTTGCCGGTGCATTGAGCGCGACGGTGTGAGCCTGGGTGGAGTGGCGGGACGGCGTGGAAATCGGTGCGCCGTCCGGCTCGTCCGCGGGCGTTACCGTTGTTATGTTTGATCGGTGCTTTCCGCACCCCGCCAGCCCGTGCATCGCACTTTTACCGCCGGGCTTTTCGGCATTTGCACTCGGCATTTTTCGCGAGCCCTGACGGCTCGTTGCCGTGTCGTTGTGCGCCGCCGTCGTACGACACGAGACGGCGCGACTTCAATGCCGCTTGCGCGTATCCGCTTGCGTTTTGCGCATCCGTTCGCGAGGCGGCTGCGTCACGTCGACGGCGATCGGATCGCTGGCGGGAAAGCTTTCCATCAGCGCTTCGTCGAGCCGCGTATCGGCGGACGTCGGGGGCGTCCGGCGCGTGCGCGCCGGTCGGGAGGCATGCTGGTTTTTGCTGGTCATGGCGCGCTCCATCGGTAGAGGGTCGATCATTCAGCATAGCGCATCGCGGCTATCGGCGAACGACCGCCGGATGGCGCAGGCGCGTCGTTTAAAACCGGCCGGCATCGATTCGTTCTCCGAGTGTCCCGGCCGCGCTCGAGCCGCGCTTGAGCCGCGAACGACACCTCCATCGATCCATCACACAGCGAACCAGATGAACGGGAAAAAGCCGGCGGGCACGCGACGAGTGCTTGCAGCCCACGTCGTGGAAGCCGAACTGGAACACCTGGATTGGGCGACGCGGCAACCGGCGCTGCACCTGTTCGACGCCGGCTACTGGCGGCGCCGCGTGCTGGCGGTCAAGGGGAGATTCGAGCTGACCGAGCGTCAGCTGACCCAACTGGAGAAAATTCTGCGGCGCCTCGGTTCGTCCGCGGAGTAGCGAGGCGCGGCCGCTACAGCTTCTTCGTATTTATTCCTGATTGCCGCCGTGGCTGCCGCCGCCGTGGTTGCCGCCATGATTGCCGCTTTCGCCGCCGGTGCCGAACAGACGCCGCCGCCGCGTGACGACCACCGGACCTTCGGAGTTGCCGCTGCGCTCGCTCGGCGCGCGTTCCGCCGACGGCGTGCCGTACGATTCACGCCCTTCACGCGGCTCGCGATGTTCGCGCGAACCATGGGGACCGCGCGCGCCATGTTCGCCATGCGACGTTCGGCCCGTGCGCGGCGCCGGCCGCGTGCCGGTGTCGAGCTGGATCGTGGAGATCGCGCGCTTGTAGATGCCTTGCAGGCCAACCGGCGTGCGCAGCATCACCAGGTACTGATCGAACGACTCGATGCATCCGGTCAGGCGGATGCCGTTGACCAGATAGATCTCGACGCGCTTTCGTTCCTTGCGCGCAGCGTTCATGAAGTCGTTTTGCGGATGCGATTCTGCGGAAGCCATGGACAATTCAGGTTAGATAGACGGTGGTTCGCCGCGATTTTACCCTTTCTACCCTATGCGGGGGCAGAACGCGTCGACGGGGCGAACTTTGTCCACTATAACGACTTGTGAGCACATAAGCATCCGATAACGCGGGACTGTAACGTTGAGTTACGAATCTGCTGGTCAATGTCGTCTTCTTCCGGTCTCTCCAGGCATTGCCGGCATGGTTGGCGGAAAAGGAAGAACATAGGGGCATGTTGCGTGACCACGGCGGCGGCGTCGAAGCACCGCGAAAAAGCCCGGAGAAACGGCGCAGCGAAACAGCGCCACGACGGCGATGGAATAAACCACGCGATCGCGGCGTTAAGTCCAGTATGGCAGTACCGCATTCCGCGGCTGCCGCCCGCCGCGCCGGTCGGTCGATCGCGTGCCGGGCATCTGCCAGGAGGCTCACCATGAAAGCATCCCGTATTCTGTCAGCGCTCTTCGTCCTGCTCGCGCTCGCGTGCGGCTCCCTCGCGCACGCGGCCGATACCGACAACGCCGCGTCGGGTTCGAGCAACAACAGCAACAGCAGCGGCGGCGGCTACTAACGCCGCGACCGAGCCTGGCACGCCGGGTGACATTCGAAGCGGAAGTGATCGCGTGGCTGCCCCAACTGCGCCGCTATGCGCGCGCACTGACGGGCGACCGCGCCTGGGCCGACGACCTCGTGCAGGATACGGCGGAGCGCGCGCTTGCGCGCTGGTCGGCATTCCGGCCGAACAGCAACCTGCGCGCGTGGCTGCTGACGATCCTGCGGCATCTGTACATCGACCAGCTGCGCGGGCGCCGCGAGATCGCCGTCGACGACGAAAGCGCGCCGTGGCGTAATCTCGAGGCGCCGCACGGCGAGGTCGACGGTCTGGTGCTGCGCGACGTGCAGCGCGCGCTGTACTGCCTGCCACTCGAGCAGCGTGAGGTGCTGCTGCTGGTGTGCGTCGAGGAACTGACGTACCAGGAGGCATCGAGCGCGCTGGGGGTGCCGATCGGTACGGTGATGTCGCGGCTGTCGCGCGCGCGCGAGCATATGCGCGCGTTGCTGTGCGAGCAGCCGCCAGGGCCGATGCACGGACCGCAGCCCCGTGCGCCGCGGGCGGCGCATAAAGTCGCGCCGCTGAAAGTGGTGAGAAACCGACAATGAACAACGATGACTCCGATTCCGGCTTGCATGACGAGCTCGATCTGCGCGCGCTGTCGGCCTATGTCGATGGCGAATTGCCGGAAGAGCAGCGCGCCGCGATCGAAACGCAGCTTCGCCAGCATCCGCAGGCCACCGCGCGCGTGGCCGCGTGGCGCGCGCAGAAGGCGGCGCTGCGGGCGCTGTGCGGCGCGCCGGACAGCGATGCGCGGCAAGCGCAAGCAGGGCAGCGGGCCGACGATCGGCAGCAAGCCGCTGAAGCCGGCGAGCGAAGCTATGCAGGCAGCCAGCCCACGGAGGCGGAGGAGCCGGCTTTTATTGTCGTGCGTCGGACGCGGCCGTGGTGGCAGCGCGCGGGTCTCGCCGCCTGCTGGCTCGCGGCCGGTGCCGGGCTCGCGCTGGCCCTCGGTCCGCTCGCGCCGCGGCTGACCGGCGGCGCGTGGAGCGGCTTCGGCGGACAGCCGGCCGGTTTTGCGCAGCGCGCGGATATCGCGTACGCGGTGTACTCGCCGGAGCGGCGTCATCCGGTCGAAGTCGCCGCGAGCGAAGAGGAGCATCTGATCACCTGGCTGTCGAAGCGGCTGAATCGTCCGCTCTCGGTGCCGTCGCTGCAGGAGTATGGTTATTCGCTGGTGGGCGGCCGGCTGTTGCCCGGCGAGGCCGGGCCGGCTGCGCAGTTCATGTACGAGAACCAGGCCGGCGCGCGCCTGACGCTGTACGTGACCGGCGTCACCCGCGGCGAAACCGCGTTCCGCCTGTTTCGCGACGGCAACCGCCGCACCTTTTACTGGATCAGCGACGGCATGGGCTACGCGCTGTCTGGCGCGATCGCGGAAGGCAAGCTGCGCGAGATCGCGGTCGACGTGTGCAGCGCGCTCGGTGGTAAGCCTGAGACGTGGCAGCAGTAGCGGGCGGTAGCGTGTCGTCAAGGCCGTCAGCGGCGACGCACGCATAGCTGCCCGCGCGACTGCACCCGCGGGTTACCCGACCGACAAGGAGACGCCTTGCCCCAGACGCTGCCGCCCAACCTGTCCGCCGCGCAGTTCGACCGGGCGCTCGCCGGCTGGCGCGCGATCGTCGGTGAAGCGCACGTGCTGCGTTCCGACGCCGGCCTCGCCGCCTATGTCGATCCGTTCGCTCCTGGCGAGCCGGGGGCGTTTGTCGCGAGCGCCGCGCTGCTGCCCGCGTCGGTCGATGAAATCCGCGCGGTGCTGCGCATCGCCAATCAGTACCGGATTCCGCTGTGGACCGTCTCGACCGGGCGCAACTTCGCGTACGGCGGCGCGGCGCCGCGTCTCAGCGGCTCGGTCGTGCTCGACTTGCAGCGCATGAACCGCATCCTCGAAGTCGACGAAACGCTCGCCTATGCGCTGGTCGAACCGGGCGTCAGCTATTTCGATCTGTACGCGCATCTGCGCGACAAGGGCTACAAGCTGTGGGTCGATCCACCGGCTGCCGGCTGGGGCAGCGTGGTCGGCAACACGCTGGAGCGCGGCTTCGGCTATACCGACTACGGCGATCACGCGGCGGCCCAATGCGGGATGGAGGTCGTGCTCGCCAACGGCGACGTGCTGCGCACCGGCATGGGCGGCGTCGAGATCGGCACTGCGTGGCAGCTGTATCAGCCGGGCTACGGGCCGTCGTTCGATGCGATGTTCATGCAGTCGAACTACGGCATCGTAACGAAGCTCGGCGTGTGGTTGATGCCCGCGCCGCCCGCGTATCTGCTCGGAGAAATCCAGTTTCGTCGCGAGGCCGATCTGGAGGAGATCGTCGAGATTCTGCGGCCGTTGCGGCTCGACGGCACGATCCGCAATCACGCGGTGATCGAGGGTGGATTGCGGCGCGCGGCGAGCCTGTCGCCACGCCGGCAGTGGTACGACGGCGCGGGCGCCATGCCCGGGAGCGCGGTGCAGGCGATGCTCGACAAACTCGGCGTCGGGCGCTGGAACCTGCATTTCGCGCTGTACGGCACGCCTGAGTTGATCGACGCGCACTACGCGCTGATCGAGCGCGCGTTCGCGCGGGTGCCAGAGGCGCGGCTCACGGCGGCGCGCTATGCGGGCGATGCTCAGCCGACTGGCGGCGGCGATCGCAACATGGCCGGCATTCCCGCGATGACCGCGTTTCGCATGCTCGACTGGCGCGGCGGCGCGGGCGCGCACGTCGACTTCGCGCCGATCTGTCCGGCGACCGGGCGCGACGCGATGCGCCAGTACACGATGGTGAAAGCGCGCGCCGCCGAATACGGCTTCGACTACTACGGTGGCTTTACCGCGGGCGCGCGGCATCTGCACCATATTTTCGCCGCGATTTTCGATCGCGACGACGCGAACCAGGTGGAGCAGGCCGGCGCGCTGCTGCGCTCGCTGATGAGCGACGCGCGCGCGGCCGGCTACGGCGAATATCGCGCGCATCTCGCGTACATGGATTTCGCGGCCGCGCAATACAGCTTCAACGACGGTGCGTCGCTGCGCTTCGCCGAAACGCTGAAGGATGCGCTCGACCCGAACGGCATTCTCGCGCCGGGCAAGCAGGGCATCTGGCCGGCGGCGTGGCGCGACCGGCGGGGGTACACGTGAACGACGCGTGCGGACACGCACGGCAGACCGAAGCGCAAACAGAACGGAACGTACACGCCAATGGATCGACGCACTTTCATGCTCACCGGTGCATGCCTCGCGACGGCCGCGGGCGGTGCATGGCCGTGGCTCGCGCAAGCCGCCGCGTGCGCTGACGATGCGCGCGCGTTCGCGATCATCGACTCGACGCTCGAATGCGGCGCGTCGTTCGCACGCTATGCCGCGCATCTTCGCTTGCCGACCTTCGAAACCGGCGACGATGCGGGCGCGCTCTGGTTCGCCACACTTGCGCCACTGCTCGACGATGGGCGGACCCCGCACGCGATGCACGCGCTGATCGGCTTCACGCGCCCGTCCGATTACTTCGTCCTGCAACACCTCGCGCTTCGCACGGGACGCTTCGTCGAGCATCGTCACGAAGCGCGCGAGGGGCTGGATGCGCAACCCGCCCACGTGGCCTTCGCGCTGACGCCGCGCAGCGCGCGCTAGAACTTATAGTCCTTGTTCTTCGGATCGAAGGTCGAATCGTCGAATGTCCGGGGCGTGATGCTCTCGAACACGATCTGCTCGAAAATCTTGCCGTCATTGTCGTAAGACTGGACGCTGCGAAAGAACGGATGACGCAGATCGAGCCCGAGCGTTTCCTTTTTCGCGTAGAACTGTGGCTGGCCGACCGGTGTTTCGAACGTGAACGCGACGACGCGCACACCGTCGATGGTCTTCACTTCGATCTGCACCGAACGCGGCAAGCCGGCCTCGGTGTATTTTTTTCCTTCACTCAGGTATTGATCGGCAACGTACTCGGTGCCGAGATCGCGCACGCTGTGATTCGATTGCGAGCGTGCGAGCGCGCCGGTCAGCGACGTCCACAACGGCATCACGTTCATGATGCCGCCGAGGTGGCCGTAGGTTTCGTCGCTACGTTTCGATTCGTCGTAGATGATTTCCTGGCCCGCGTGCGCGCCGTCGGGCAGCCACTTCGCGTAGATGCGCAGCGGGTCGTGCGCGACGCGCACCAGCATGTGATCGGGCTTGTCGGGCCATATGCCGCGAATGCGCTCGGAGCGCGACATCGTGAACTCGTACGACGGGTAGTCGTTCGGCCCTTCCTTGATATAGCGCGGCAGCGTCAGCGGATTGAGTGACTGGAACAGCGCGACCAGTTGCGCGTCGTCGAGCTTTTCGAGCGTGCCGCTTTGCTGCGCGGCGCGCAGCCATTTGACCTGCTGGTCGAGCGTCAGCTTGCCGACCTGCGCGGCCGGCGTGGTGGGCGGCTTGACGGCGCTCGCGGTGTTGAGCGGGGGCGGGCGGTCGTCGTTCTGCGCGAAGGCCGTCGGCACCGACAGCAGGCCGACCGCGACGAGCAGCGCACCCAGCAAGCGCTGTCGCCGGCGATGCGAACGGGCGGGCATGCGGTGCTTCATGAATTTCTCCAGAAAGTGACGCGGCCGCTCATGCAACATGCAAGGCAATAACGCGAAGCAACAAAGCAATAACGCTTTGAAGCAACGCTTATTCCCGTCAGGCAGACTTCTGTTTCGCGAGTTCCTCGTCGCGCAACGCACGGCGCAGAATTTTGCCGACGTTGGTTTGCGGCAGCTCGTCGCGGAATTCGACGAGCTTCGGCACCTTGTAGCCAGTCAGATTCTTGCGGCAGTACGCAATCACCTGCTCGGCGGTCAGTGTCGGCGTGCGCCGCACGATGAACACCTTCACGCGCTCGCCCTGCGCGGGGTCGGACACGCCGATCGCGGCGACTTCGCGCACGTCCGGATGCGCGGCGATCACGTCCTCGATTTCGTTCGGATATACGTTGAAGCCCGACACGAGGATCATGTCCTTCTTGCGATCGATCAGACGGATATAGCCGCGCGAGTCCATCACGCCGATGTCGCCGGTCGCGAGCCAGCCGTCGTCGTCGATCACCTTCGCGGTTTCGTCGGGGCGGTTCCAGTAGCCCTTCATGACCTGCGGGCCCTTCACGCACAGCTCGCCCGCCTCGCCGATATTGGCCCAGCTGCCGTCGTCTTTCCTGAAGCGCACCTGCGTGGACGGCGCGGGCAAGCCGATCGAGCCCTCGAAGTCGCGCAGATTGGTCAGATCGACCGGATTCATCGAGACGATCGGCGAGCACTCGGTGAGTCCGTAGCCCTCGATGATCGGCTTGCCCGTCACCGCCTTGAAGCGCTCGGCGACGGCTTTCTGCGTCGCCATGCCGCCCGCCATCGCGAGCTTCAGGTCCGAGAAGTCGCGCCGACAGAATTCCTCGTTGTCGAGGAACGCGTTATAGAGCGTGTTGACCGCGGTCATGCCGGTGAATTTTTCGTGACGGATGATCATCATCACGCGCTTCATGTCGCGCGGATTCGCGATAAGGATGTTGCGCCCGCCGAGCCCCATGAAGATCAGCGCATTCACGGTCAGCGAGTAGATGTGATAAAGCGGCAGCGGCGTGAGCACCGTTTCGCCCTCGCCGGACAGCTGCCCCGCGGCCCACGCCTTCGCCTGCAACAGATTGGCGAGGATGTTCCGGTGCGTGAGCATCGCGCCTTTCGCGACGCCGGTCGTGCCGCCCGTGTATTGCAGGAACGCGATGTCTTCGTGGGTCGCGCGCACCGGTGTGTGCGGCCGCGCATAACCGGCCGAAAGCGCTTTCAGGAGCGGCACCGCCTGCGGCAGCTTGTAAGGGGGCACCATTTTTTTCACGTGACGCAGCATGAAATTGAGCAGGTGTCCCTTCAGGTTCGCGCCGTCGGCGAGCAGATCGCCGAGCCCGGTCACGATCACGTTGCGCACCTTGGTGCCGGGCAATGCATCTTCGAGCGTCTTCGCGAAGTTCTCGAACACGACGATCGTCTGCGCGCCGCTGTCCTTTAGCTGGTGCGCGAGTTCGCGCACCGTGTAGAGCGGATTCACATTGACGACCACGGCGCCCGCCTTGATCGTGCCGAACAGCGCGACCGGATACTGGAACGTGTTCGGCAGCATGATCGCGACGCGCTCGCCCGGCTCCACGCCGATGCTTTGCAGGTACGCCGCGAACGCGCTCGCCTTGCGGCCCAACTCGCCGTACGTCAGGCTCGCGCCGACGCTCACGTACGCGACGCGCTCGCGGAACCGCGCGGTGCATTCGTCGAAGAACTGGTCGATCGACTCGTATTGCGTGACGTCGATGTCGCGCGGCACGTCGTCCGGATAGGACGCGTACCAGATGCCGTCGGTGTTCGGAGCGGGGTGGGGCACCGGGTTTTGACGAGGCGTGCCGCCTGCGTCCGGCATGTGCAGCGGGGCTTGGGTGGGCTCGGTCATCGGTTGCCTCCTGAAAATGTTGGTATGCGCTGCCGCGCTAGCGTTCCAGAATCGCGACGACCCCCTGGCCGCCCGCCGCGCAGATCGAGATCAGCCCGCGTGCGCTGCCGGCCGGTTTGTCGAGTTGCGCCAGCATCTTCGCGAGCGCGGCGACGATACGTCCGCCCGTCGCCGCAAACGGATGGCCGGTCGCGAGCGAACCGCCGTTCACGTTGAGCCTGGTGCGGTCGATCGCACCAGGCGCGCCGGCGAGGCCAAGCTGCGTGCGGCAATATTCGTCATCCTGCCATGCCGCGAGCGTGCACAACACCTGGGCCGCGAACGCTTCGTGGATTTCGTAGAAATCGAAGTCCTGCAACGTGAGGCCGGCGCGCGCGAGCATGCGCGGCACCGCGTAGGCGGGCGCCATCAGAAGGCCTTCCTGCTTGTCGAAAAAGTCGACCGCCGCGGTTTCCGACCAGCTCAGATACGCGAGTACGGGCAAGCCACGCTCGGCCGCCCACGCTTCGCTCGCGAGCAGTACCGCGGATGCGCCATCGGTCAGCGGCGTCGAGTTGCCGGCGGTCAGCGTGCCCGCGTCGCGATCGAACACGGGCTTCAGGTTCGCAAGCCTTTCGAGCGACAGGTCGGCGCGCAGGTTGTTGTCGCGCGCGAGGCCTTTGTACGGCGTCATCAGATCGTTGACGAAGCCGCGCGCGTACGCATCGGCGAGCTTGCGATGGCTCTCGTACGCGAGCACGTCCTGCGCCTCGCGCGCGATGTTCCAGCGCTTGGCCATCAGTTCGCAATGCTCGCCCATCGACAGCCCCGTGCGGGGCTCGCCGTTGCGCGGCAACAGCGGCTTGAACAACATGCCGGGCCGCAGCCTGCTGAGCGCGGCGAGACGCTGACCGGTACTCTTGCCGCGATTCGCTTCGAGCAGGATCTTGCGCATGCGCTCGTTGACGCCGATCGGGGCGTCGGACGTGGTATCGACGCCGCCCGCGATGCCCGCGTCGATCTGCCCGAGCGCGATCTTGTTGGCGACGAGGATCGCGGCTTCGAGGCCGGTGCCGCAGGCCTGCTGCACGTCGTAGGCGGGCGTTTCCTTCGCGAGCGTGGTGGACAGCACGGACTCGCGCGTCAGGTTGAAGTCGCGCGAGTGCTTGATGACGGCGCCCGCCGCGACTTCGCCGAGACACACGCCGTGCAGGTCATAGCGATCGATCAGCCCTTGCAGCGTGAAGGTCAGCATGTCCTGATTCGATGCGCTCGCGTACGCGGTGTTCGAGCGGGCAAACGGAATCCGGTTGCCCCCGATGACGGCGACGCGGCGCACGGCAGGTTGCGGGTGGGACATGCTCGGCTCCTTTGTGTCGTTCCCAGATTATTGGTCGATGCGAACGGCGCGCTCGCGGTTCACAGCAGCCGCCACTGCATGCGCCCGCGCAAATGCGGCTTTTCCCCGGCGATATCGCGCACCTCGAGATCGCGCTCGATCAGCGAAGGCGATGCGCTCCACAGCGACGCTTCGCCCGGCAGCAGCATCGGCACCTTGAACTCGGCGCTGAGCGTCGCTTCGGCGAGCGGCTTCGGCGGCTGCAGCGACGACGTCGCGCGCGCGAGCGTCCACATGCCATGCGCGATCGCGCGCGGAAAGCCGAACGCCTTTGCCGACAGCGCGCTGAGGTGGATCGGGTTGTAGTCGCCGGACACGCTCGCGTAGTCACGGCCCAGTTGCGGCGCGAGCTGCCAGCGCGCAATCCGTTGCAGCGCATCGGGGCCGAGCGTCAACGCTTCGAGCGGATGGCCGAGCGCCGGCACCGCGCGCTTCAGATAGACGCTGTCGCCGTCCCACACCGCCTCGCCACGCCGATAGATGCGCGTATGCACGACGAACGCCTGACCTCTGTCGTGACGCAGCAGCGCGCCGAATTCGACCTCGATGCGCAGCAGGTCCTTGTAGGCGAGCGGGCGGCGCAGCCGCACGTGATTGGCCAGATGCACGAGACCGAGCGCGGGCCACGGAAACGCGGGGTCGGTCAGCATCAGCAGATGCAGCGGAAACGCGAGCAGGTGCGGGTAGGTCAGCGGCACGCCGTGCTCGGGAATGAAGCCGCACACGCGCGCATAGCGCCACACGGGGCCGGGCTCGAGCACGACGGCGGGGCGCACGAACCGCAACGGCGGCAGCCGCGTGTCGCGGCCGCGCTTGACGATGCCCGTCAGCGCGCGCCCGTACAGCTTTGCCGGGGCGGGCAGCGTTTCGATGACGACGGTTTTCGGCCGCGCGCCGTCGCCCGGCGCGGGAGCGAGCTGACGGCTGCCGAACGGATCACGCGGTTCGTCCATACCCATGCTCCCGTTCAGGCGCCAATCAGGCTTTGACCGCACACGCGCACGACCTGGCCCGTCACGCCGGCCGAGCCCGGATGCGCGAGCCACGCGATGGTCTGCGCGACGTCGACGGGCTGGCCGCCCTGGCTCATCGAGTTCATGCGGCGGCCGGCCTCGCGGATCGCAAGCGGAATTTTCGCGGTCATCTGAGTTTCGATGAAGCCGGGCGCGACCGCGTTGATCGTGATGCCGCGCGCGCGCAGTGGCAGCGCCATGCTCTGCACCCGGCCGATCACGCCAGCCTTGGACGTGGCGTAGTTGGTCTGGCCGGGATTGCCCGCGATGCCGCTGATCGACGACACCGCGACGATGCGCCCGCCATCGCGCAGGATGCCGCCCGCGAGCAGCGCGTCGTCGATGTGTTCCTGCGCGCTCAGGTTGATGTCGATCACGCTTTGCCAGGCGGCGTCGGTCATCTTCGCGATGGTCTTGTCCTTCGTGATGCCGGCGTTGTGCACGACGATGTCGACGCCGAGCTCGTCGAGCGCGGCGGCGATCTGCGCGGGCGCTTCGGGCGCGGCGATGTCGAACGCGAGCGGGCTGCCGTTCAGCCGCCGCATCGTCGCATCGAGCGCGTCGCGCGCGGACGGAATGTCGAGGCCGATCACATGCGCGCCCTCGGCAGCGAGCACGCTCGCGATTGCCGCGCCGATGCCGCGGGCCGCGCCCGTGACCAGCGCACGCCGGCCGGCGAGCGGCTGGCGCCAGTCGAACGCGGGCGCGTCGTGCGGCAGCGCGCCAGGTGCCGCGATCCGCACCACCTGACCGGACACATAGGCCGAGCGCGGCGACAGGAAAAAGCGCAGCGTCGCCTCGATGGCGTTTTCAGCGCCTTCCTCCACGTACACGAGATTCGCGGTGATGCCGCGCCGCGCTTCCTTGCCGAGCGAGCGCACGAGCCCTTCGAGCGCGCGCTGGGCCGTCCACTGACGCGGGCTCGCGCAGGCCTCGGGCGGCCGGCCCAGCACGACGATGCGCCCACACTTGCCGAGCGAGCGCAGCGTGTCGTGGAAAAAGCCGTGCAGCGGTTCGAGCAGGCTGCTGTCGTCGATACCGCTCGCGTCGAACATCAACGCGGCAAGCTTGCCCGGCGCACCGGCTTCGGCCGGCTCGAAGCGGCCGGTCATCAGGCCGTGGCGATGGGCGAGCGGCACCCACAGCCCGGCGCTTTCGTGCGCGACGCTCGTCATGCCGATGGTGGCGATCAGACTCGCAAGCGCGTCGAACAGGCGCGGCTCGCGGCCCGCGCCGATCGCGATCAGTCCGTCGAACTCGGGCCGGTCCGCGCGATAGCGCCGCAGCACCTCGGGCTTCGGCAGCCCGAGCGAGCGCGCGAGACGGCCGCCGAACGGCGAGTTGACGAACTTCAGGTAGGAGTCGTTCATGTTATCGGTTGCTCCGCTGGACGCGCTGCGGGCAGCCCCGTGATTTTCAGGGGCGCCGGACGTGTGTCAGTGTGCCTTGAGTTGCGTGACTCGGGTACGGTTTGCCGCGCCGGGTCGGTAGTTTTTTCTACGTGAGCGCGGGCATCAGGCCACCAGCTCCAGCGCCTTTTCGAGCGCCTGCTTGCGCTGTTGCAAGCTCGCGAGCAGGTCGAAGTCGGCCGGGAAATCGTCGACCTTGACGACCTGCGCGCCGTAGCGCGCGTAGTCGTCGAGCACGCGCCGCTCGTCCGCGTCGACGAGGCCCTGGCGTTGCGCCGCATCGGTCCATGCGGCGAACTGCGGCAGGCTTTGCGGCAGCGGTTCGAGCAGACCCTGCTTCACCGCCTCGCGCAGCTTCTGCTCGATTTGCGTGAACTGCGGATTGAGCGCGAACGCGAGCTCGCCATAGCCGAGCGCATCGACGTCGGGGTGCGGCACGTACGAGTCGGCGACGAGCCGCTCGCGCGCGGCGCCGGGCGTTTGCATCAGTTCGGCGATCTCGCTGCCGAGCCGGTCCGACGGCTCGCGATGCGGCAGGCCGAACGGGAATGCGAGCACACGCACGAGCGTCGCGGCGACCCGGTTCGGGTAGTTCGCGAGCACGCCGTCGAGCGCGTGCTGCGCCTTGTACAGCGCATCCTCGACGCCCCACCGCACGAGCGGCAGGTCGTCGTGCGGTCGGCCTTCGTCCTCGAAACGCTTCAGCGTCGCCGAGATCAGGAACAGCTGCGACAGCACGTCCCCGAGGCGTCCCGAGATGCGTTCGCGACGCTTCAGATCGCCGCCGAGCACGAACATCGACACGTCGGCGAGCAACGCGAACACGGCCGACAGACGTGTCGCCGCGCGATAGTACGCATGGAGCGGCGCATACGCGCGGCGCGGCTTGGCGATCAGCGCGCCGCCGCTCAGCCCAAACACGGCGCTGCGCACCACATTCGACACCGTGAAATTCACGTGACCGAAGAACGCAGCGTCGAACTCGCGCAAGGCTTTCGCGCGATCGGGCTCGCGCGTCGCCGTCATTTCCTTCAACACGTATGGATGGCAGCGAATCGCGCCCTGGCCGAAGATGATCAGACAGCGCGTCAGAATGTTCGCGCCTTCGACGGTGATCGAGATCGGCATCTGCTGATACGCGCGCGCCAGAAAGTTCGACGGCCCCATGCAAATACCCTTGCCGGCGACGACGTCCATGCCGTCGTTGATGACCATGCGCGCGCGCTCGGTGATGTGATATTTGGCGATCGCCGAAATCACGGAGGGCTTTTCGCCGAGGTCGACCGCCTGCGCGGACAGGCGGCGCGCGGCGTCCATCACGTACAGGTTGCCGCCCATGCGGCCGAGCGCTTCCTGCACGCCCTCGAACTTGCCGACGGCGGTGCGGAACTGGCGCCGAATCGCGGCATATGCGCCGGTGCCGCGCACGGCAATCTTCGCCATCCCGACGTTCGACGACGGCAGCGAGATCGCGCGGCCCGCCGCCAGACACTCCATTAGCATGCGCCAGCCGTTGCCGACCTGGGCGCGTCCGCCGATCACCCAGTCGAGAGGAATGAACACGTCCTTGCCCGAGTTCGGGCCGTTCTGGAACACCGCGTTCAACGGCCAGTGACGCCGGCCGATGTCGACGCCAGGGTGGTCGGTCGGAATCAGCGCGCAGGTGATGCCGGGTTCGTCGTTCGCGCCGAGCAGATGGTCGGGGTCGAGCGCGCGGAACGCGAGGCCGAGTACGGTCGCAATCGGCCCGAGCGTGATGTAGCGCTTGTCCCACGTGACGCGAAAGCCGAGCGTCTCGCGGCCCTCGTGCAGGTCCTGGCAAGCGACGCCGACATCGGGAATCGCGGCGGCGTCGGACCCGGCATACGGGCTCGTCAGCGCGAAGCAGGGGATTTCCTCGCCGCGCGCGAGACGCGGCAGATAGTAGTTCTTCTGCGCGTCGGTGCCGTAGTGCATCAGCAACTCGGCCGGGCCGAGCGAGTTCGGCACCATCACCGACACGGCCGCGGCCGAGCAGCGCGTCGCGAGCTTCATGATCACCTGCGAATGCGCGTACGCGGAGAACTGTTTGCCGCCGTACTGCTTCGGAATGATCATGCCGAGAAAGCCGTGCTGCTTGATGAACTGCCACGTTGGCGGCGACAGGTCCTGCCAGACCATCGTGGTTTCCCAGTCGTTCGCGAGGTCGCACAGCTGCTCGCATTCGACGTCGAGGAACGTCTGCTCTTCGGCGCTGAGCATGGCCGGGCCAAAGCCGAGCAGCGTGTCCCAGTGCGGGCGGCCCGAGAACAGCTCGGCGTCCCACCAGACCGTGCCCGCCTCGATCGCGTCGCGCTCGGTCGGCGACATCTGCGGCAGGATCTTGCGGAACGTGTCGAGCACCGGTTTCGCGAGCCATGCGCGGCGCAGCGGTTTGATCGTCAGCACGAGGGCGGGGAGTACGAACACGATCGCGAGCAGTGTCGTCAGCAGTGGGCCGGCCGCGCCGCTCACGAGCGCGGCCGCGACCCAGACGATCAGCGCCGCGAGCCACCATGAGGCGCGGGCCTGAACGTAGACGAGAGCGAATGCGGCGATGACGAGCGCCAGGATGAACCACGGCATGACGTTTCCTCCTCTGTGGTGACGCAATCGCCGGGCCAGCTGCGAGTCGCGCTCTTGCGTCGGACGTTACCGTGTCTTACCGATTCGACTGACGGGCACGGCGCAGGTGCGCAACGCAAATGTGCTGCTCGGGTAAGCGAGCTCGATCGGGTTCCATGTACGACGTGTGGTGGTTACGTCGAGTGATGACGCGATGACGCCGTGAGAAGTCGTCAGGCGGTGCCGTGCAGCCCATGCTGATAGCTTGCCGGCGCCGCTTCGATAGTGCCGCCGCGGCTTTTGCTGTCGAACGTGTCGCGTGTCACTGCACACGCGGCCTCCTCGCCGCTAGTGTGTTCTTGCGCACTGGCGAACGTGCCGTCCACGCCGCCGTCGGTCGCATCGCCGAGCACGGCGGCGAACGCGGCCAGTTGCGTGCCGTCCGGCAGCGGCGCCTTCAGCGCGGAGACCATCAGCGACGCAAGGCGCCCGATGAGCTGCAGATCGTTCATCGACTTGCCTTGCGAGAACTCGGCAATCAGGCTGTCGGTATCGGTGCCGGCGAGCACCCCCGACAGCGCGCCGATCGCGAAATGCAACCGCCAGCCGAGCTCCTCGCGCGGCAGATGCGGCAGCGCGCGCTGGAACGCGTCGAAGAAGCGCATCGCCACCGCTTCGTAATGCGCGTTCAGAAAGTCGCGGATGAACGACGAGGGATCGGTGTAGGCGCGCCCGAGCAGGCGCAGAAACGCTTTGCCGCCGACCCGCGGATCGCGCGACAGACGCAGCGCCGGAATGAACATCGCGCCGAGCACGTGCTCGCAGGTCAGGCGCGCGCCGAGCATGACGTCGAAACGGTCGAGCAGCTTCAGGCGCTCCCGGTTCAGCTGATCGAGCCGGCGCGACAGCATCGAGTGAATCAGCGATTCCTTGCTGCCGAAGTGATAGTTGACCGCCGCGAGATTGACTTCGGCGCGCGAAGTGATCTGGCGCAGCGACATCGCCTCATAGCCGCATTCGATGAACAGCGTCTCCGCGGCGTCGAGAATGCGTGACTTCGTATCGCCGGCATGCCGGCCGGGTGTGCGAACTGTCATGTTGCCGTCTCCCAGTTGCCGGGGCTGCCGGCTCGCAAGCACGCGATTCAAATCGATATTTGAAACGACCGTTTTTTTTAGGATAAGAAAGAAGGGTCGGTGCGATCAAGGGACGGGCTCGACGAACTCCTCTAGAAGACCTGTTGGGGAGCCATGCTGGCGAAGCGCGGCGCGTCATGCCGCGCGGAAAACAAAAAGGCCGTTCCGAACGAATCGGAACGGCCTTGTATTGTGTTGCGATGTAATCTGGCCTTGCGCTCGACGGCCGGGTTGACCCGGCTCCCACGCGTTGACGCGTATTGGCTAGCCGTCCAGTTCGAAAGCCTCAAGCTCTTAAGCTCGTCCTCCGACCGCGCCGCCCGTCGATTCCGCGCCGACGACTGCACGCGCGGACTGTGTCATGTCGATGCCGCGGCGCTCGCGGCTGAACGGAATCAGCGCGCAGATCACGAGCGCGACGATGCCGATCACGACCGCCATCACGAGCGCGTAGTCGTTGTTGTGCATTTCGGCGATTTTCGCTTGCAGCGGACCGTTGACCGACGCGATCAGATTGCCCAACTGATACACGAGACCGGGGAAGGTCGCGCGGATTTCATCGGGCGAAATTTCGTTCAGGTGCACCGGGATCACGCCCCAGGCGCCTTGCACCGAGATCTGCATCAGGAACGCGCCGAGCGCGAGCAGCATCGGCGTGGTCGAGAACGCCCACAGCGGCAGCACCGGCAACGCGATCAGCGCGGAGATGAAAATCGCGCGCTTGCGGCCGATCTTCTCCGACGCCCAGCCGAAGAACAGACCCCCGCAGATCGCGCCGATGTTCAGTGTGATCGTGATCCACGACACCGTGTGCGCGTCGAACTTGTGCTGTACGCGCAGGAAGGTCGGATACAGATCCTGCGAGCCGTGCGAGAAGAAGTTGAACGCGGTCATCAGGATGATCGCGTAGATCGACAGGCCGACATTCTTCTTGAGCGTCGCGACGAGGCCGGGCCGTACCTTCTTTTCGAGCGTCTTGAACGCGGGCGACTCCGGCACGTGCGCGCGAATGTACAGCACCAGCAGCGCGGGCAGCACGCCGACGAAGAACATGCCGCGCCAGCCGATGTATTGATAGAACACGCCGAACACGATCGACGCGAGCAGGTAGCCGCTCGGATAACCGGCCTGCAGCAGACCCGAGACGATGCCGCGCGACTTCGGCGGCACGGTTTCCATGGTCAGCGCGCCGCCGACACCCCATTCGCCGCCCATTGCGATACCGAACAGCGCGCGCAGCACGAGTAGCGTCATCAGGTTGGGTGACAGACCGGACAGCAGTTCGAGCAGCGAGAAGCACGCGATGTTGAGCATCAGCGTCGGACGGCGGCCGTATTTGTCGGCGAGCCAGCCGAAAATCAATGCGCCGAGCGGGCGCATCATCAAGGTCAGCATGATCGCGACCGCGACCGACGGAATGTCCGTATTGAATTCCTGCGCGATATCTTTCAATACGAAGACCATCAGAAAGAAATCGAATGCGTCGAGCGTCCAGCCCAGATAGGCGGCGATCGTGACGTTTCTCTGTTCCCGAGTCCAGCTCATTGATTGTTCTCCTGAGTCTCCACAAAACCGCGTTTGATCGCGGACGGCACCGTAGCCCTTGCGCCTTATGGCAAGCGCTTCCCGGCGAGTGTACGCCGAGCATTAAGCGTCTGCATGGTTGAAGCCGGTTTTCTCCGTGTTAATCCGGAGAGCAATTTTCGTGCTGAATTCGTAAAGCATGTTTAATGTCGGAAAAATGTAATTGCCGGTTCGATTCATGTTTGTATTTTGTAATGTTTATCGGGATTTCCCAGCGCCCATTTTTTATGAAGTTTATGGCAATGGCGTTTTGACGGGGCGGCCCGTGCCGGTCCGCGCGCCGCATCGAACCTTCATGTACAGTTATTTCGCCAACTGATCGACATATCGCTATGTCCTTGACGCCATCGCCTTCGTTGCTCGACGAGATGCTCGACGCTGTCGCGCGTCGCTATCGCCTGCCGGCGCTTGCGGCCGTCTGCGCGCCGACGCAGCAAGCGAGACCCGCCACCGTGCTCGCGCTCGCGATCGAGCAGGCTCGCGAGGCGAGCGCGCGTGGCGAAGCGCCGGATGCGGCGAACCAGCGCTTCTTCGTCGAGGCGCTCGCGCGCATGATTCGGGAGGCGATGCGCGAGGACGCCGGCGACCCAGTGTTTCAGGCGACGCTGCTACGGCATCGCAGCACGGTGGTGCGCGAGTACGCGTCGCTGGCCGCGCACGCCAGCGTCGATCGCCGGCTGATCTACGCGGCCGTCAATGCGATCGCACATCCGGCCAAACAGCAGCGGCTGCTACCCGGCCTGCAACGCGACGCGCTGGCGCGTCTGCACGCGCTGGCGTTCGCCGAAGCGTGGCCCGAGCTGGCCGAAGCCGTGCAAGCTTGCATCGATACGCCGCAAATCGCGCACGACGCGGCGCTGCAACGCGGCCTCGCGCAATTGCTGGAGAGTGCTGCTTTGCAACGCTTGCGCCGTCTTTACGCGCTCGCCTCCGACGAGCGCGTGCGTCAGTACCAGACGCTGTGGGATCGCCAGGGGCCGCGCCCGGGAAGCTCGACTGCCGTGGCACGAGGCTTGAGTTCGAAGCAGCGCGGCGCCGCGGTCGAGGCATCGGCCGCGGATGCGCTCGACGCGCTCGCGCGGCGCCTCAATGACGCGCAGGGTGCGCTCGCCTCGTACCGTGTCGTGAACTCGATGCGCGTACCGGCCGCGATACCCGCGAGCCACGAGCGCGCGAAAACCGAATGGGACGTGGTGCTGCTGCGCCAGGCACAGCCCCCGGCCGACGCGGCGGCGTGGGACGTCTGCCTGCTTGTCGAAGCGAAGGCATCGGTCGATGCGGCCACCACCGATCTGCCGCGGCTCGTGCGTGGACTGACGCTGCTTGCGCATGCGGACCCGCACACCGTCTACCCGTTTCGGACGCAGCAGGGGACGGTGGGTTTGAGCGGCGCGTCGCTCGCCGCGATGACGAGCGACGGGGCCGGTCTTCGCAGGACCGTGCTCTATTGCTGCGACGCACCCGTCGAAGCGGCGCCGCGCGTGCTGGGCCCTGCGAGCCGGATGCAGCTGCTGTCGGCGCACGCCAGCCTCGATTTCGCGGCCGCACTGGCGGATGGCCGCGATGCCGATTGCGCGGTGCTGGAACCGGTGTGGCATCAGTTGCTCGAATCGCCGAGATGGCGGACGGCGCTCGACCAGTACGCGACGCTGCGCGAGGTCCGCGAATTGATGGTTCATCCGGACGACTTGCGGGCCGCCGTCGGCATCGCCGACGCAAGACGGTTGAGCGCGGCGCGCCAGGCCTGCTAGGTCTGCCTATGGCCAACGCAAGCGCTGTGCCGCAGTCGCGGCGCGATTGCATTGGAGGTGGCGCGCGCGTTGCTCGTAGAGATAGATCTTCGAGCAAAAAGGAGTGGTGATGGAAACGCCGTCGAAGCGACTGTCGGACACACAGGTGCAGGTTGCCAGCAAGATCTACGGATTTCGCTCGTCACAGGAGGCGGACCGTTTCGTGCAATGTCTGCGCGACGGCGACGCGAGCCGCTGCGTCGCGGACGTTCCGCCCGAGACAGCAACCGATGCCCCCGGAACCCGCACAGGGTCGGGCGCGGGCATGACGATCGGGCCGCCGCCGGGCGGGCTCGATAGCGACTAGTAACGCGTTTGCGCCGGGTCGCCGGCGCCGGCACGGTTCTAACGCCTCGGCGATCAGAAAGACAATCTCGACCCGGGCAATCGGTCGAACCCGCAATCACGACATTTGCGACATGCGCGTATTGCGACATGCGCGTATTGCGACGCGTGCGCGTGTTGCGACGCCCGCGTCAACGCACCGGCCCCCGCGACGCCGACAGAGGTCCGGAGCCGCCGCCCAGTGTCCGGTCGATCAGATAGCGGCCCTGTTCGATGCCGGCGCGCAACGCTTCCGCCTCGGTGAGCCATTCCGGCGTCACGGGCTCCACGTTGGCCAGATTGGCGGGTATCTCCAGCGGCTGGCCCTCGCGGGAAATCGACACGTCGGCGATCCAGGCGCCTCGCGAGTTCCGATGCGCGGTCACCGTGATCAGCGCGCCGCGGTGCGCGTCATGCATCGCGTGGTGGGAGCCGCGCTCGGCGCGCGCGGCCGGCATCGCGCGTCCGTCCGCGCTAGCCATATCGGAGCCGGTCTCGCCGATGCTTGCGCCGGCGGTGCGGTCCGTGTGATCGGTTGGGGGGAGCGGGGTCATGCCGTCCTCGGCGAGCGAATGATCTGCCTGATTCGAGCAAGCGCTGTGCCGACAGGGCGAACGCGTGGAGGCATCCGTCCAGAAACGGGCACGCGGCGTGCGATCGCTCAGCGCGGGCCCGGCTCTTGCGCTGCGTTCAACGCTGGCGTCGCTTCGCTCTGTCGGCCGAGAGGCGAAGTCCTTGCTGATGGCGGCCGGCGCAAATGAATCGTAAGGAGGACGGAATGTCGATCCATGCGAAGGTCACGAGGTGGCGCAACGTCGGGCGATTCTGCGTCGAACGTGTAACCGACTATAGCGAACTGCTCGCGCTGGAAGTCGAGGAGACGCGAAAGCGTCTGGTGCGCGAGTTGAGCGCACTCATGGCGTTGGCAGTCGCGGGCCTGTTCACGCTGTCCTTCATTTGCATCGCGATCATCGCCACCGCGTGGCAGACGCCTTACTTCCTTCCGGTGGTCTGGGGCGTGGCCGCCGCGTGGCTGCTCGTGTGCATCGTGTCCTTGCTCGTCTTGCGGGCGCAGAAACCGGCGCAATCGCTTCACGTGCTCAAGGCCGAGATTCACTCCGATCTCGACGCTCTCAGGGAGTCGCTCAAATGAGCCAGCCACATCACGCAAATGAGCTTGCCCGGGTCACCATTCTGGAACGCATGGAGGCATCGCGAGCCGCATTGGTCGCGGCGAACCAGACTGCCGCGTTGCCGGCGGTGCGGGCAGCCTCGCGCTCCTCCGCCGGCAATGTGCTCGCGTCGCTCGCCGAGGCGCCGCATGCTGCGCTGCTTCTCGCGCTGGTGATCGGCGGCATCGTGCTGGGGCCGCGCCGCACGCTGTCGATCGCGGGCCGTTCCGGTCTTGCGGCGTGGATCGCCCGCAATGTGCGGCGGTCGATCGCGCAGTGACGCCCTAAGCGAAAGCAGCGATCGGACCAGGCAAAGCAGAATCGCCTGGTTCTTGAACGCACGACGGTCGCTATCGTCACGTGTTGCCGCGATGCGCAGCAACACGACTTTTCCTCGCTTCCTTTTCCAGCCCATCGATTCAGCGAACCGTGTGCAACCCTACCAGCCTGCTAGACTGGAAGTTCCCCTGCAAGCCATGGAGGGAGATATGACGACCGTCTACGTCGTAAAGACCGGCGAAAAGTTCCTCTGCACCGCAGAGGACGGCGATATCGGCATGGCACCGGAGATTAAGGAAGCCACGTCCTTTCGCTCGTACGAGGAAGCGAATAAAGTCGCGAACGAGCACGCCGACCCCGGATACGAAATCCTGACCATCGACGTTAACAAACGCTGACGAGGTGTTAGCTGTTCGCGCCCAGGCGCTCAGCGAAACAAGGCTGGCAATACAACAGGGCGCCATGCGACATGGCGCTCGAGTCGGGTGCGTCCGAAATCGTCGTCATGACGGCTTCGGGCATTCAGGCGGCGGCCGAAACCACTCTCCAAGCGCGCATAGCACGACACTCCATGCCGTCCCCGGCGGGGACGGCATGCTCTGCATCGTCGAGTTGGTCAGACGGGCAGGCTTACGATCCGCCAAAGAACACCGGCTTCATCCCACTCGTGCTGGCCGGATGACCCATCTGCTGCGTACCGCTGGTCGCAGGGCCGTAGCCGCTGCTCTGGCCTGCGGCAGTGGCGTTGGTGGTCGGCATGTTGGTAGGAAAGTCGACGGTATTCGCATTGGCCGGATTGAAGCCGGCTTGCTCGAGCTGAGCGATTTCTGCCTGCACTTGCGCGTGCGTCAGCGCCCCGTCCGACTGCGCCAGCGATGCAACTGGCACAGCCATGACCGCGACCGCGCAAGCTGTGTGGACTAACGTCTTCATGATGGCCCAACTCCTTGTTGGTTACTCCGGCTGACTCGCGTTTCGCTTTTCGCGGTTCAGATGATCAAAGATTAGGTGAGGAACCGTACAGTGGTCGTTTATTTTTCATGGTAGGGGGTTCGTCCATCAGCCGACGCTGGTCGACGCTCGCGCCCGAACGCTCCGATGTCGGCCGCGCATCCGAAACCGTACCTCCGGACACGAGCCGACATCATCGAAGCGTGGGTCAAGCAGCCGTTCGCGGGTCGTCGTCGAACATCCGCATTCCCGCGGGTGCCGTCGTCAAGAAAGCTCAGGTGCGCGTAATCGAAGCCCCACCGTCCACCAATGAAGCGGTACCCGTCACGAAGGACGAATCGTCGGAAGCAAGATAGAGCGCCGAGCGGGCAATCTCTTCCGGCTTTGCGACCCGCTTGAGCGCGTGCAGCCCGGTCACGAACGTCTGCGATTCGGCCGTATCGTTCATACCGCGATACATCTCCGTGTCCACCGCGCCCGGGAGGATCGCGTTGACGCGCACGCCTTGCGGGCCGTATTCAGCCGCGAGCGCTTGCGTCAGTCCGATCAGCCCGGCTTTGCTCGCGGCATAGGCGGCGGTCCCCGGGAAGGCGAACGAGTAGCCGACGAACGTCGACGTGAAGATGATCGACCCACCGCCTTGCTTGATCATTTCAGGAATCTGATGCTTGGCGCCGACAAACGCGCTCGTCAGGTTAGTGGCCAGCGTCGCTGACCAGCCCGCTTCCGATACGCCTGTGGACGGTCCCATTTCACCGAGCGTCCCCGCGTTGTTGTAGGCGATGTCGAGGCGGCCGAAGCGGCTGACGGCGAGTTCGACCAGCGCTTTCGCGAATGCTTCGGATTGGACGTCCCCTGCCAGCGAGACAGCCGTGCCGCCGTCGCGAGCGATCTCGCTCACCAGCGCCTCGAGTTCAGCTTCGCGGCGTGCGGCCACGACAACTTTCGCGCCTTCCGCGGCGAACAGCCTGGCGGCGGCGCGACCAATGCCCGCGCTGGCGCCAGTGACGATAGCGACTTTTCCTGTCAAGCGTTGCATGTTGAATCTCCGGTCTGATCATCGGCCGATGCCCAATGCGTCGGCTCGTTGATACGTACTATAAGATTCCGTTCTTGAGACAAAAAGACCAAAAATATGACGGTATCATTCAGCTTTTATGAATGACCGGAGTGCCATATGGACCGGCTGCGCGCGTTTGAGATCTTCGTCACCGTAGTCGACCGGGGCAGCTTTGCGCGCGCGGCCGATGCGCTCGAAACCTCGCCCGCGAACGTGACCCGCTACGTGAATGAACTGGAGGCGCATCTCGGTGCGCGGCTTCTGAATCGCACCTCACGCAGATTGTCTCTTACCGAGGCCGGTGAAACGCTTTATTCGCGATGCAAGGCAATCCTCGAAGACGTTGCGGAAACGGAAGGGCTCGTGTCGACAACGTCGATCGAACCGCGTGGACGGCTGCGTATCAATGCACCTGTCAGCTTCGGCATCCTGCATCTCGCGCCGCTGTGGCCACGGTTCATGCAGCAATATCCCGACGTCGAACTCGACGTCACGCTGATAGATCGCGTCGTCGATATCGTCGAGGAGGGCTTCGATCTCGCCATCCGCATCTCGCGCGCCGGCACGGTCGATCACGCGGCCCGCAAACTCGCGACGTCGACAAACATCCTGTGTGCATCTCCCGACTACCTGAAGCGTTGGGGACATCCTGAAACGCCGTCGGACCTGCTCGGACATCGATGTATCGGCTATACGTATGCCGCCACGGCCGACGAGTGGCAACTGATGGACAAAGACGGCAAAACGCATGCTGTCGAGGTCAACTGCCCCATGCACACCAATAACGGCGACTCCGCGCGCGCGGCGGCGCTCGCGGGGCACGGCGTGATCTGGCAGCCGACGTTTCTGATCGGCGAGGATCTACGCGCAGGCGGGCTCGTCCAGGTATTGCCTGAATACCGTTTGCCGGATATCGACGTGCTTGCGCTGTATCCGAGCCGTCGCCACGTGAGCGCAAAAGTTCGTGCGGCAATCGATTTCCTGGTCAACGCGTTCTCGGGCGTGCCACCGTGGGACGAGACGTGAAGGGAGGTCTGATGTGTGTCGGCAATCCGGAAACCGGATGCCTGCAATTATGGAAGAGGCCGCCGGGCATGGCGCGTTCGATAGCACGATTCAACTGGAATTCGGCCTGTCACCGTTCTTTAATGTGCCGTATGGCGCGTCATGCAGGAGACCTGGCACACCGATGAAAACTGCACATTGAATCGCCGGCACGGTCGCCCTCCAACGAGTTCACGCAGTGGCAGGTCTGGATCAGCGATGTCCCGGAACAAGAACCGACGGGAGACATTCGTGAGAACATCCGACGCCATCATGGCTGGTCTGATCTGCTGTTCATGCGCAGCCGCGGCCTACGCCGCCGACATTAAGGGAGCCGGCAGCACGTTCGCCGCTCCTCTCTACACCCGATGGGCCGCCGACTACCAGAAGTCGGGTGGCGGCAGGGTGATCTATCAGGGCACGGGTTCGTCCGATGGGCTCAAGCAGGTCATCGCCCGGGAAGTCGACTTTGCGGGCTCGGACGCGCCACTGACCGACGATCAACTGACCCGCATCGGCTTGCGGCAATTTCCAACCGTAATCGGCGGCGTGGTACCCGTCGTGAACCTTCCGGGGCTCAAGGCCGGCGAGGTGATGTTGACGGGGCCGGTCGTCGCCGACATTTCTCTCGGCAAGATTCAGTTCTGGGACGACCCGGCAATCGTGCGGTTGAACCCAAAGATCGAGATGCCTAACTACCCGATTGCCGTGGTGCGTCGCCAGGATGGCTCGGGCACGACGCTGATCTGGACTCACTACCTCGCGCAGGTCAGTCCGGAATGGAAGCGCAGGGTAGGCGAAGGCACTAGCGTGCGATGGCCGCTCGGCATCGGCGGCAAAGGCAGCGAGGGCATTGCCACGTACGTCGGCTATCTGCCCGGCGCAATCGGCTAAGAAACGTTCTGAAAAATCGCGCAATCGTGTCTTGCGCGTGTCGATTTCCCCTATGATCATTCGTCGTAGTCACTGGAGGCGTCGTTGCCTCCAGACACTTTCGTCTTCAAAGGGAAAACCCAAATGCGCGTTATGGTCATGATCAAGGCAACCCCCGAATCGGAAGCCGGGCAAATGCCGAGTACGGAACTCCTCACGGCGATGGGGCAGTACAACGAGCAACTGGTCAAGGCCGGCATCATGCAGGGCGGCGACGGGTTGAAGCCGAGTTCGGCCGGCGCTCGCGTGAGGTTCTCAGGGAAGGACCGCACCGTCATTGACGGCCCGTTTGCGGAAACCAAGGAATTGATCGCCGGGTACTGGCTCTGGCAGGTTCAATCGATGGACGAAGCGATTGAATGGGTAAAGCGCTGCCCGAATCCGATGATCAGCGATTCAGAGATCGAGATTCGCCCTTTCTTTGAGCCTGCGGACTTTGGCGAAGCTTTTACGCCCGAGCTTCAAGACGAGGAAAATCGTCTGCGCAGGCAAATTGACGGGCAGATGCGTTGACGATTTTCACCGCATCAGTCTGCGGGGTATGCGCAGGCAATCCAACTCCGACTGTCTGAGACTTGACGCGGGCTTCCGATACATTGTCCGGAAGCCCGATGCCACGGGTCGATTATTGCCGTCGTCAGTGGCTGTCGCCCGGCCAAGCGTTCGAAGCCGGTCGGTACGAAGGTATCTGCTCGATCTTTTCGGCGTTCAGGGCGCTCGGGAAGCAATCGCCCACATCCGGTTCGGCTTGAAGATCCCGCCGTTGGCATTGGGCGGGTTCACGACCGTATGCAACTGCTTTTCGGCATATAGTTGGCGCGTGCGAAACGCTTTCCCCCGGAGATCGACGCAATGCCTTATCTACAGCTTGATGTAAACGATCACTACTCTGTCGAGAGCAAAAGACTGCTCGCGGCGAAAATGAGTGAGACCTATGCCCGGATGATGTCGGTGGACGTCAGGCGAATCAGCGTAGCCATACGCGAACTCGGTCCCGGTAGCGTCTGGCGCATTGCGGAGGAAAGCGGAGAACCGGTGCCCGTCGCGTTGATGATGCTCGATATCAGAAGGGGGCGCCCGCCCGAGTCGCGCATGGAGGTGGCCAAAGCGCTTTGCGCGCTCTGCGTCGAAATTCTTGGCTTGCGCGAGGACCGACTCAACGTTGAGTTCACTCAGCACTCCGGCGATGAGATGTATCACCCGGCACTCGGAGGTTACAGCCCGGAATGGGATGCGGGCGAGCGATGAGGGTCCGGGTTCCGCGGCCTGTTTTTGCGCATGGCCGTGTGACGTCGCCGATATGCGGGAACCACGAGGGCGCCAGGATCGGATCCGCCTCCGTTGCGCCACGACCTGAGCCAAAGTAGGAGGAGGACCATGAGCGGGCTTGCCACATCCCCGGCGGGTAATCTGCGGACGCGACCGTGGTGGATGGTCTTGATCACGACGGTGTTCTGTTTCTTATGCCAGAGCGTCGTCGCGCAAGCGGACGACGGCGCGGCTCGCCTGCACGCGAAATATCAAAGTCTGACGCAGCAACTCGCGCACAACCAGTTTCAGCGACCGCTGTACCTCGAATCGCAGGAGTTGCCGTCGGCGCTCAAGGGCGATATTTACGGGGTGCTCAACTATCCTTTCGCGGTGGTCAGCGGCGCGCTCAACGACCCGACTCAGGGCCCGGCCAACTGGTGCGACGTGCTGATCCTGCATCTGAACACCAAATACTGCCACGCGTCGACCAGCGACAGCGGTACGATCCTCACCGTGAACATCGGCAAGAAAACCGAGGAATCGCTTTCGTCGTCGTACCGCGTGCAATTCAACTTTCGTGCGGTAGCGAGCACCCCTGATTATTTTCGCGTCGAGCTCACTGCCGCCACGGGTCCGCTGAGCACGAAAGACTACCGTATCGTGCTGGAAGCAATACCGGTGGGCGATAACCGCACCTTTATTCACCTGACCTACGCGTACGGATATGGCACTGCGGGACGGATTGCCATGAAAACCTACCTGGCGACGATCGGCAGCGACAAGGTGGGCTTTTCCGCTGCTCCCGATTCGTCGACGAGCGAGCCGCAATACATCGGCGGCGTGCGCGGCCTGGTCGAACGCAATACGATGCGCTACTACCTCGCCATCGATGCCTATCTTGGCGCGCTTTCCAGCCCGCCCAACGCCCGCCTCGACAAACGCCTCGCTGACTGGTTCGATGCGACCGAGCAGTATCCGCGGCAATTGCACGAGGTCAGCCGCGCCGACTATATGCAAATGAAGCACGACGAGTATCAACGTCAGCAGATCGCCCAGTGATCCGCGCAGCGGACGGGGATCTGATCAATGCAACGCAATATCGCGTTGAAGGTTTTTTCGGGGGGATGTCGATCCGATGGTGCGTCGATCGTCGTTACCTGGTAAGACAATTGGTCAGGAACCTTGGATCTGCCGTTTTGCGCCAAGTCTGGCCGCCATCGTCATCCGACCTGGGAGCACACTGTGAACCGACTCGACAATCCGATCCTGCAAGTCCTGGAAGGCTACAAAGCCGCGGTATTGGCAAAAGACGCGGACGCGTTCGTTGCGCTATACGACCGCGATGCGGTGGTCTTCGACATGTGGGGGACATGGTCGTACAACGGCATCGCATCGTGGCGCGCCATGGTGGAGGGCTGGTTCGGTTCGCTGGGTACAGAACGCGTGATAGTCGATTTCAGCGCGGCGCAAACGATCGTCGCCGCGGACCTCGCCGCTGTTCACGCCTTCGCGACATATAAAGCCGTCGACGCCGACGGATTGGAACTGCGCTCCATGGACAATCGCCTGACCATGACGCTGAGGCAGCAGGCCGACGGATGGAAAATTGTCCACCAGCACACCTCCTCTCCGATCGAGGTCGGCACGGCGCAGGTAATTTTCAGGCGCTAGCGGTCTGGCGGTTCGACATCGCGCGTCGGCTCGCGAATAATCACGGTTGCGTGACTTTCCAATTTGCGACGTACCTTCTGTTTAAAAGCAGCCATGAAACCATTGCTTGCCGGCCGATGCCTTTGCGGTGCCGTCCATTACTCGGTGAAGGACGAATTCGTCTATGCGTTGAACTGCCACTGTTCAAACTGCCGGCGCGCGACCGGCTCGGCGTTCAAACCCTTCGCGGGAATCGAGCGCGACAAGCTGCGCATCACTCGGGGCGAAGACAGCCTGTTGATTTTCGGCGACGAGCGAGCGTCGCATGATGTGCGCTGCAAAATATGTGGAAGCCTGATGTTCTCAGTGGTTCGTCAGGGGCAGTACGTTCACGTCACGCTGGGAACACTCACGGACTCGCCCGCCATGTCTCCCACTGCCCACATTTTCGTGGGTTCAAAGGCACCGTGGTATTCGATCACTGACCCATTGCCGCAACACGACGAATTCGGGTGAGTCTCTTTCCTATCGCAACATCGACTCGAAAGATCGCACCACAGCGGCGTTGAATCGCTGATGGAGCGCCTTCCGATCGAAGCCCGGCGCGCTGTCGCAGATCTCCGGGCGCAGCCGCGCAAGACGCGCATCGCATGGTGGCAGAAAGTCGTAGTGGCCGGCGTTGGCCACCGCGCGATAGTCGGGAGCGCGGGGCAGGTCGTCCCGCACCGGCTCGTCGTACCAGGGATGCGGCTGATGACGATCGTCGGCGGCGCTCCACAACTGGACCGGGACGCGCACGCCGCTCAAGCCCGCGCGGCCGAACGCGAAGCCGAACGAAGGCGCCGCGATGACGACGGCCTTGATGCGCGCATCGTGGACCCACACGCTGGCGGGAACATTCGCGCCGAAACGAACGTCGACGCCCGCATGCCGCAACGCTTCGCAGAGGTCATGATCCGGGTGAACTTCGCAAAACGGAGCGATTTTCGAAAGATCCGGGATGCCGCCCGCGGCCACGAGCACGGTGAAGCCACCGTTGGAAAAGCCGAATGCGCCGACGCGGTTCGCGTCGAGCCGCTCGCGCCCACGCCAGTCGTCGAGCATGTAGTCCACCAGTCGATGAAGCTGCGCGGGCCGGCGCCAGAGTTGCAGCACGCGGCTCTGGTCATCGAAAGTGTCGCCGGCGTGGCTGACCGCCGCCGCGACGAAGCCCGCGCGAGCCAGCGCGAGCGCCGTGTCGTAATGGGCGCCGTACCAGCCGCCGCCGCCGTGCGACAGCACGATCAGCGGCAGGTGATGGCCTGCGATCGGCGCGCCGGCCGCGACGGTCTGGGTGACGTCGCCCAAGGCGTGCGGCGTGGCCGGCGCATCGGTGGGATACCAGATTCCGGCAGTGAGCGGCGGCTCGGTGCCATTCGGTATGTCGACCTTCTGAAAGCCGACCCCGGCGGCGAGGGCAGGCGCGCCAGGCGTCATGGCCAGAAGAAGGGCGACGATCGCCATCAATCTCACGGTTCTCTCCATGATTGTCGGCGGCGGGCTGAGCTCCGGACGGCTCGAGGCTATGAGACCAAAGTCCAATTGAATATTTCAGGCGCGGGTTCAATAGTAGTGAAACGCCGCGTTCTGTCGACGACAAAGCCGGCGCGATCCTCTTCCTAAAATGCCGGAATTGCAGGCAGGCCTTGGTATTGGCGTCAAGAACGTTCCAGTGGGTTTGAGTTTTCGCGATTGCAGGCCTATCACGGTGTCGCCGCCGAACCGCGACGCGACCTGGCGGGAGAACAACTTATGCTGCTCACACCGATTCCCCAACGGACGCCGTCCCGAGAGATGCTCGACGTCCTGATCCGCGCCGGACTCGTCGCGGTCCTGGCCGTACTCTGTTTTCGGATCTTCGCGCCGTTTCTTAACCTGATGGCCTGGTCGGTGATTCTTGCGATCACGCTCTATCCGCTGCAGGTCCTGCTTCGCTCCATGCTCGGCGGCAAGGATGGCCTGATCGCCACGCTGATCGTGCTTGTCGCGCTTGTCGTGATTCTGGTGCCAACGTATGCGCTGGGTCTCGCGGTAGCCGATTCGGTCGAGAAATCGATAGCCATTGCCAGGAGCGGTAGCTTCCGGATTCCGCCTCCCGCGGAGTCGGTGGCGAGTTGGCCGCTGGTCGGCCAGCGTGTGTACGACTTCTGGCAACAGGCATCGACGGACCTGACCGGTCTTGCGCATAAATTCGCCCCGCAGCTGAAGGAGGCCGGGCTCGCTGTGCTTGCAACGGTGACGGGTCTCGGTGCCGGCCTGGTGATATTTTTCGTCGCGCTGATCGTCGCAGGAATCCTGATGGCCCACGGTGAGAAGGGCTATCACAGCGCGGTGCAGATCGCCTCGCGCATCTCGGGCCCCGAGAACGGCGCTCAGATCGCCGACTTGTGTACGGCGACGATTCGCGCGGTGGCCCAGGGGGTAGTGGGCATCGCGTTTATCCAGATGCTGCTGATCGGCATCGGCTTCGTCGTGAAGGGGATACCCGGCGCGGGGTTGCTCGCGCTGGCCGTGCTGCTGCTCGGCATCATGCAATTGCCGGCCACGCTGATCACCATTCCGGTGATCGCCTTCGTGATCGTCACGGACGGCGTGAACACTGCAAACATCATCTTCTCGGTTTACGTGTTCGTCGCGGGCCTCGCCGACAACGTGCTCAAGCCATTGATGCTGGGCCGTGGCGTCGCGGTGCCGATGCCCGTCGTGCTGATCGGAGCGCTCGGCGGCATGGTGACGGGAGGCGTCATCGGGCTATTCGTTGGGCCCGTGATGCTGGCCGTCGGTTATCAGCTGTTCTGGCGCTGGGTCCGAGACCAGCCGCAACCCAAGCAACCCACGCAACCCACGCAGACCCACGAACAGAAGCAGACCTGAAGCTCGAGGATGGCTCCGTGTCACCGTTGATGCGTCCGTACGGGATCGCAGTGCTTTTCGGGGCGGCGGTTGGCCTGAGCGGATGCATGCGGGTGGGCCCGGACTTCAAGCCGCAGCATGAAGCGTGGAGCGAGCACTGGAGTAGCGAATCGATCGCGCGGGTCACGCAACCGGGTGCACAGCCCGATGTGCGCCAGTGGTGGCTGATCTTCGGCGATAGGAATCTCGAACGTCTGATCGCCGAAGCCGACGCGAACAACGGCGACCTGAAGATCGCCGGACTACGCGTGCTCGAGGCGCGCGCACAGCTCGGCATCGCGCTCGCGGGACGCTATCCGCAGGTGCAGCAGGCGAGTGCCGATGTACTGGCTTCGGCGCGCAAGCGCTCGGATGGTTCCAATCCGCGCTCGGGCGCCTTCGTGCAGTACGGCGCGGGCTTCAGCATCGGCTGGGAACTCGATTTCTGGGGACGTTTCAGCCGCGCGATCGAATCGGCCGACGCCGCGTTCTTCGCCGCGCAAGCCAACCGCGACGATGCGCTGGTTCTGTTGCACGCGCAGGTCGCGGATACGTATTTCACGCTGCGGGTCGCGCAGGCGCGGCTACGTATCGCTCGCGAGAACGCCCAGTTGCAAAAACGCAGCTACGACATCGCTCAAAAGCTCTTCAAGGCTGGCGAATCCGACGAACTCGATTTCCAGCAGGCGAAGACGCAGTACCTTGGGACGCTGAGCAGCATCCCCGATCTCGAAAGCCAGATCGTGCTTGCGCGTCATGCGCTGTCGGTGCTGATCGGGCGAGCGCCGGGTCCGCTGCCGGAACTCGACGTGCAGACGGGCAAGGAAGGCGTCGTGCCGCTGGTGGATCATGCGGTGCTGCAGGACGTGCCGGCCGATCTGCTGTCGCGCCGCCCTGACGTTCGCGCGGCCGAGTATCAGATGGCTTCGCAGTCGGCGCTCATCGGCGTGGCACAAGCGGATCTGTACCCGTCGGTATCGTTGCTCGGCACGCTGACGTGGACCGCCAGTTCGCTCGCGGGCGCACCGAGCACACTGCTCTTTGCCGCGGGCCCGAGCGTGACGTGGAACGTGTTCGATTACGGCAGGATCACGAACAACGTGCGCGTCCAGGACGCACGGCTGCAAGAGTTGACGGTCGCTTATCAGAACACGGTGCGCGAGGCGGCGCGCGAGGCCGACGATGCCGCGACGGCGCTGCTCGCCGCCTTGCAGCGCGACACCATTCTGAACGACGCGCAGGGTGCGGCGCGGCGCTCGCTGACGCTCGCCAATACGATCTATCGGGAAGGGTATTCGGACTTCCAGCGGGTCCTCGATGCGCAGCGCGCGCTGTTCGCGCAGCAGGACGCGTACGTGGTCAATCGCAGCAATGCGCTCGGCAGTGTGATCGCGCTTTACAAGGCGCTCGGAGGCGGCTGGGAAACCGAACAGCCGCTCGTCGACGCGGCGACGCGTGCGCAGATGCGGCAACGCACCGATTGGGGCGACCTGCTCGACCAAACCGCGCCGTCTTCCGGTACGCCGGGGCAAGCCGAAGGGGCGTCACGATGAGCGATACCCAGGATACCCGCGAGCCTCGAACCGCCGCCCCGCCGAAGTCGTCGACGCCTGCCGCCGACCCTTCGGGCAGGGCGGTCAAATGGGTCGTCTGTCTGATCGTGCTGAGCCTGATCTGGTATCTGCTCGCCGACCGTTTCACGCCGTATACGCAGCAGGCGCGGATTCAGGCCTATGTCGTGCCCGTCGCCGCCGAGGTGTCGGGACGCGTGACGCGGGTGTTCGTCCATAACAACCAGGATGTCAACGCGGGGGATGTGCTGTTCGAAGTCGATAGCGAGCCCTACCGCATTGCTGCTGACCGGGCGCGCGCCGATCTGGAGTCCACGCGCCGGCAGGTCGGTGCCAGCACGGCCGGTGTCGAGTCGGCACTCGCGGCGTTGCGGGCCGCCATCGCGAACGAGGTCAAGGCGCGCCAGGACAGCGACCGTCTCGAGCGGCTCTATCGTGAAGACGAGGGCACCGTCTCCCTGCGACGCCTCGAGGTCGCGCGGGCGACGCATGAACAGGCGCTAAGCCAGGTCGACGGGGCCCGTGCCGAAGTCGAGCGGGCGCGGGAGCAGCAGGGCGGAAGCGAGGCGGAGAATGCGCAGTTGCGCAGCGCCGCTGGCGCGCTGGAGAAGGCCGAACTCGATCTCGCCAACGCGCGGATCAGAGCCCGCTCGAGCGGCGTCGTGACCGATCTGCGCACGGAAGTCGGTCAGTTCGCCGCGGCGGGCAATCCGGTCATGACGCTGATCGCGATCCGCGACGTGTGGGTCAGCGCCGACATGACGGAGAACAATCTGGGCCATCTCAAACCCGGCACGCGCGTCGAGATCGCATTGGACGTGCTGCCCGGCGAAGTGTTCGGCGGGCGGGTTCGCAGTGTCGGCTATGGCGTGAGCGTGGGGCAGAGCACGCCGGCGGGCAGCCTGCCCACCGTGCAGAATAGCCGCGACTGGCTGCGTCCCGCGCAGCGTTTCCCGGTAATCGTCGAATTCGACGACAGCGAGCGCGCGCGTCTGCGCGATCTGCGGGTGGGCGGGCAGGCCGAAGTAATGGCGTTTCCGACCCAGGGCAATCCGCTCAATCCGCTGGGACACGCGTTCATCCGGCTGATGAGCTGGCTCTCCTACGTCTATTGAGAAGCCCATGCAGCCCGTGACCCAGCGCCTCGGTTATCGCGCGATACGTGTGGCCATCGGAACGGCGATCGCTCTTGCCGTCAGCTTTGGACTCGATTTCCCGATACCCGTCGTCGCGCCGGTATTCACGGTGTTTCTGCTGGCCACGCAGAATCGCCCGCTATCGTTGAAGGCCGGCGTGATTCTTTCGCTGGTCGTGGCGTCGACCACCGGCAGCGGCCTGCTCCTCGTTCCGTTGCTTCGTCACTATGCGTTGGCCGGCATCATGATCGTCGGCCTCATGCTGTTCTTCGCGTTTCGTTACGGGCTGCGTGGCGGCAACAATCTCGTCGCGACTTTTCTGGTCGCGGGACTGACGATGATTTCCGCCGCGGGCACGGCCGACTTCGAACTGGCCCTGACGGTCGTCGGCGCGCTGGCGAAGGGACTTCTGCTTGCCGTGCTGGCGTCGACGCTGGCGCACAGATTGTTTCCTGAAAGCATGGGCGCGCGAGAACAGCCCGCCGCGGCAGCGATGGCGGAAGACGAGGCGGCCTATATCGCGCTGCGTGCCGCGCTCGTCGTCATGCCGGCCTATCTGCTCGCGATGACCGACCCGGCGAACTACATGCCGATCATCATGAAGTCCGTCAGCCTCGGCCGACAAACCTGCACGACCTCGGCCCGCGGCGCCGCACGCGATCTGATCGGCTCGACGCTGCTCGGCGGTCTGCTCGCCATCGCGTTCTGGTTTGCGCTGAGGCTGTTCGTGCATCTGTGGATGTTCTTTCTGTGGATGCTGTTGTTCGGCCTGCTGGTGGGACGCAAGCTGTACGGCCTGCAACCCACGCGTTGTTCGCCGGGCTTCTGGCTGAACAGTCTCGTGACGATGATCATTCTGCTCGGGCAATCGGTGCAGGACAGCGTGGCGGGCAAGGATGTCTACACCGCGTTTACCGTGCGAATGGGGCTCTTTCTGGCCGTAACGGCCTATGCGTATTTGATGCTTCTGCTTTTCGAGCAGCACCGCCGTGTCGAGTGAGGCGGTGCGGCATGCTGCAAAGCCGACCCGGTGATCGCAACAGGAGCGTGCAATGGGAAATGCGACAGGTGATGGCGCTGCCCGTCCTCGGGCCGGCGAGATCCTGAAGGAAATGGCGATAACCCTGTGGTATCTGAGAGCGATTCTGATCAGCCTGCTTCTACTGTTCGTCCTGCTGACGATTGGCATGTACTACTGGGGCGCGCCCGTCGAGACAGCGAACCGGACACCGTCGCGGCTGGGTGAAACCGTGTACTTCTGCGCGATCACGGCGCTCACCATCGGGTACGGCGATGTCGTGCCCACTTCGGCGTTCGGCCGGATCGACGCCGCATGCCTCGGGCTGATCGGCGTGGTATTCACCGGCTTGATCGTGGCCGCGGCTGTACGAGGTGTGCAGGAGGCCGCGCATCGGGCGGAAAGGACGGGATAGCGAGGCAAGGTTTTGCGTGCGGGCAGAGTGTCGCGCGGCTCACGGGCATTCCGGTCGCGCAGTTGGCGGCCGAGGAAAAGCAGCGGCTTCTGCACATTAACGCTTCCCGATGACAGGCGCGCACTGTTCGATCGCTATGAACTGGTGGATGTCGCCATTCGCGTCGTGGGCATCGGGTCGGTGGGAACGCGTTGCTACGAGGCGCTCTTCATGGCCGACGGAGAGTGCCCGCTGTTCCTGCAACTCAAGGAGGCACGGGCTTCCGCGCTGCAGGGGTATCTGGCGCCGAGCCGCTATGCCAATCACGGCCAGCGTGTGGTGAACGGGCAGCGTTTGCTGCAGTCGGCCAGCGACATTTTTCTCGGCTGGTCGAAGATGCATCACACCGGCAACGACTTCTATGTGCGGCAATTGCGCGACATGAAGGGCGCGTTCGACTTCACCACGTTCGACGTCGAAGATCTCGGCGAATACGCGGTGTCCTGCGCTCACGCGCTGGCCCATTCGATGGCGAAAGCAGGCGACCCTGCGTTACTCAGCGGATATGTCGGCAAGTCGCAGGCATTCGACGAAGCCGTCGTGCAATTCGCGCTCGCTTACGCGGAACAGAATGAGGCGGACTGGACGGTATTGAAGGCGGCAGTCAAGGCGGGACGTATTCAGGTCATTCGTGAATGAGGTTCAAGTCCCAGCCTGACTTTTTCTAAACCACATCGGCTAATTGCCTTCCGGCATTTTCGACGAATGATGGCTGGTAATCAGCCACTTGTGCCCATTCCACGCGTAGGTGAACGTATAGCGCGCCTTGACGACCGAGCCGTCCGCGAACTTGAAGGTGTAGAGCCCCGAGTCGATCGCGGTGTTGCATTCGATCATGATGTCGCGGAAGTCGATCGTGCCGACCGGTTTGTTTTCGAGGAAGTGTTTGAAATAGTCGAGCTTTTCGTCGGCGGTCAAACGCGGCTTGTTCGAGACGGTCGGCAGCAGGATCGAGTTCGGCGCGTAGTTCGCCACGACCTTCTGCGGGTCGCCGGTTTTCAGCGAGTCGTTCCAGCGATCGAACAGTGCGGAAATCTGCTTTTCCGAGGTGGGATGGCAGGCTTCGGACCTCGCGAATGCGCTGCCATGGGTCACGACCGCAACCATCGCAAAGACGACGGACGGCCCGTCTACGCTGATTCTCATGATGCCCTCCGCGATCGTTGCCGGTGGATTTTGTTCCGCCAGTAAATCGAAACTGCGCACGGCCTTTCCGCCACAGCATCGACATTCGAGGACAAGAACCCGGGTTATTTGCGTCGGTTCAGCTCGCTTCTTCCAGAACCACGACGCTGCGCGCCTCCACGCGAAATTGATCGCTTTCGACAGCGGCCTGTTGCGCCGCTTGTACGATGTCATGCGGACTGTCGCGCGCGGTATCGACGATACGCCGCCAGTGCCGCCCGTCGGGCGCGGGCAACTGGACCGTGCGCGCGCAATCGTCCATGTTGAACACCGCGTGCAGTGCCGGCTCGCCCGGTTCTTCGCCGCCCAGCGTGACGGCGAGAAGACGCGCGGCTGGATCGTGCCAGCCCGGCTCGTTCAGGCGCTCGCCGTGCCACACCGCATCCGGCCGAGTCTGCCCCGGCGAGGGCCGGCCGGTCAGGAAATACCGCCGCCGCAAACTTGCGTGGCGCTTGCGCAGCGCGATCAGCTCGCGCACGAAGCGCGACATGGCCGAGCCGGCTTCAGTGGGTGTCCAGTCGAACCAGCTGAGCGTGTTGTCCTGACAATAGGCGTTGTTGTTGCCGCGTTGGCTGCGCAGCACCTCGTCGCCGGCGAGCGTCATCGGCACACCCAGACTCAGGAACAGGATGGCCATCGCGTTGCGCGCCTGGCGGTGTCGCAGACCGAGAATCCCGGCGTCGCCGGTCTCGCCCTCGGCGCCACAGTTCCACGACAGGTTGTCGGAGCTGCCGTCGCGATTCTCGTCGCCGTTGGCTTCGTTGTGCTTCGATTCGTAGCTGACGAGATCGATCAGCGTGAAACCGTCGTGGCACGTCACGAAGTTGACGCTGTTGTTGGGCAGCCTGCCGTCGTCCGCATAGAGGTCCGAACTGCCCGCGATGCAGGTGGCGACCGCCTCGATGAGCCCCGGGTCGCCGCGCACGAAACGGCGAATCACGTCCCGATAGCGGCCGTTCCACTCGGCCCACGCCATGCCGGGAAAGGCGCCGACCTGATACATGCCGGCGGCGTCCCACGCCTCCGCGATCAATGGCACGCGCGACAGCACACGCGAAGACTCGATCGCCCAGGGCAGCGGTGGATCGACCATCAGCTCGCCGCGCTGGTCGCGCGCGAAGATACTCGCCAGATCGAACCGGAAGCCATCGACGCCGAGTTCTTCCACCCAGTATTCGAGGCAGCGCACGATGAACGTCGTCACCAGTGGATGGTTGCAATTGATCGTGTTGCCGCAGCCGGTGTAGTCCCGGTAGCGGCGCCGGTCGGCCGCGTCGAGGTGGTAGAAGATATCGTTGACGAGGCCCTTGAAGTTGATGACGGGGCCCGTCTCGCCCGCTTCGGCCGTATGGTTGAACACGACGTCGAGCAGCACGGCGATGCCCGCGGCGTGCATGGCGTCGGTCAGCGCGCGAAACTCCTGGGGCGCGCGCGCGGGATCGCGGCAGTAGCGAGGATGCGGGCTGTAATAGCTATGCGTGCTGTAACCCCAGTAGTTGCTCAGGCCGAGGGCCGCCGTGGCGGGCGGAACGTCCTGTTCGTCGAAGGCCATCACCGGCAGCAGCTCGACGTGGGTCACGCCAAGCTGCGTCAGGTACGGAATCTTTTCGATCAGGCCGGCGAAGGTACCGGGATGCTGCACGCCGCTCGACGGATCACGTGTAAAGCCGCCGACATGCAGCTCGTAGATGATCGCGCCGTCGAGTCCGCGCCAGATACGCCCAGGGGACGAGGGCAGGGGTTCCGTCACGATCGCGCGGTGGGTTTTGTGCCCGTTGGGATTCGGCTGGCCGACCGCAGGCCGCGTCCACAGCACGTCGCTAATCGCGCGGGCATACGGGTCGAGGAGTTCCCTGTCGGGGTCGAACGCGTAGCCGCTAGAGCGTGTATCGCGCGGGCCGTCCACCCGCCACGTGTAGTAGGTGCCGAACGGCAGCGCTTCGACCATCACATGCCAGTAGTAGAAGGTGCGGTTGCAACCGGCGGCGAGCGTGATGATCTGGAACGGCTCGGGGCTGTCAGCCGCGTCGTACAGCAACAGCTCGACGCGCGTCGCGTGACGGCAGAAGATGCAGAAATTGATGCCGCCGGGCACCGCCGACGCGCCCACGGGAAACCGCGACCCGGAGCGAACCGCATGAGCACGCACCGATCCCGTTTCAGGGTCATTGATCAAGGGTGATCCTCATCGGGCGGATCTTCCAGATCTTGTCGCAGTATTCGCCGATGGCGCGATCGGAAGAGAACTTGCCCGAGCGCGCGGTGTTCAGGATCGACATCCGGGTCCAGCGCCGCGTGTCCTGCCAGGCGGCGCTCACGTCGTCCTGACGCGCCACGTAGGCGGCATAGTCGGCCAGCACGAGAAACGGGTCCGCGTGCGTCAGATTGTCGATCAGCGGGCGGAACATCTCGCGGTCTCCTCGCGAGAAATGACCGTCGGCGATCAGTTGCAGCACTTCGCTCAGTTCCGCGTCGTCCTTCACATAGTCCGCGGGGCGATAACCCGCGCGCTTCACACGTTCCACTTCGTCGGCGGTCAGGCCGAACAGGAAGAAGTTTTCGTCGCCGACCTCTTCGCGGATTTCGACGTTGGCGCCGTCGAGCGTGCCGATCGTCAACGCGCCGTTCATCATGAACTTCATGTTGCCGGTGCCCGATGCTTCCTTGCCGGCCGTCGAAATCTGCTCGGACAGGTCGGCGGCAGGGTAGATGAAGTGCGCGTTCTTCACATTGAAGTCCGGATAGAACACGACTTTCAGCCGCCCGTTCACCATCGGGTCGTTATTCACGACTTCGGCGATGCCGTTGATCAAACGGATGATCAGCTTGGCCGTCGCGTAGCCGGGCGCCGCCTTGCCGCCGAATACGAAACAGCGCGGTGTCAGCGCGAGCTGCGGATCACGCAGCAGGCGCCGGTACAGCGTGACGATCAGCAACGCGTTCAGATGTTGCCGCTTGTATTCGTGGATGCGCTTGACCTGCACGTCGAACAGCGCGGCGGTGTCGACGCCGATGCCCGTGACGCTCCGGATATGCTCGGCGAGCACGGCCTTGTTCGACTGCTTCACGCTACGCCAATGCTGCTGAAACGTGGCGTCGTCGGCATAGGCTTCGAGCTTGCGTAGTCGCTCGAGATCGGTGACCCAGCCAGCGCCGATGGTCTCGTCGAGCAGCCGCGCGAGCGCCGGATTGCAAAGCAGCATGAAACGGCGCGGCGTGACGCCGTTCGTGACGTTGTGAAAGCGCTCGGGCCACAATTCGGCGAAGTCCCGCAGCACGGTCTGCTTGAGCAGCCCGGAATGCAGTTCGGCGACGCCGTTGATCGCGTGGCTGCCGACCGTCGCCAGATGCGCCATGCGCACGAGCTTGTCACCGCGCTCGTCGATCAGCGACATGCGTTCGATGCGCGCGTCGTCGCCCGGATAGCGCTGCCGGACCTCGTCGAGGAAGCGGCGGTTGATCTCGTAGATGATTTCGAGCAGGCGCGGCAGCAGATTGCGCATCAGCGGCAGCCCCCAGGTTTCAAGCGCTTCGGGCAGCAGGGTGTGATTGGTGTACGCGAGCGCGCGCCGCGTGATGTCCCAGGCCTCGTCCCACGGCACCTGCCTGTCGTCCACCAGCAGACGCATCAGCTCGGCGACGGCGATCGACGGGTGCGTGTCGTTCAATTGCACGTTGAACATCTGCGCGAAGTGTCCGACCGGTTCGCCCTTGATTTCGAGCAGGCGCAGCATGTCCTGCAGCGAGCACGACACGAAGAAGTATTGCTGCGCGAGACGCAGGCGCTTGCCGATCTCGGGCTCGTCGTTCGGATACAGCACCTTCGACAGCGTCTCGGAGATGACCTTTTCGTTGACGGCCTCGTAATAGTCGCCGGCATTGAAGTCCTGCAGGTCGAACGACTCGACCGCCTCGCTCTTCCACAGCCGCAAGGTGTTGCACGTGTTGACGTGATAGCCGGGCATCGGCGTGTCGCAAGCCACGCCTTTGACCTGCCGTGTGGGTGTCCAGCGCACGCACAGGTGCCCGCGTGCATCGGTTTCGTTGTGGGTGCTGCCGCCGAACCCCACGTAGTACGCAACCTCCGCGCGCACGATCTCCCATGGATTGCCCTTTTGCAGCCACTTGTCGGTGGTTTCGACCTGCCAGCCGTCGCGAATCTGCTGGTCGAAGATGCCGAACTCGTAGCGGATGCCATAGCCGATGGCCGGTATTTCCAAACTTGCGAGCGAATCCAGATAGCAGGCCGCGAGGCGGCCAAGTCCGCCATTGCCGAGCCCCGGCTCTTCCTCGAGTTCGAGCAGCATATCGAGGTCGACGCCGAGCGCGCGCAGCGCTTCGCGTGCGTTGGCCTCGATGCCGAGATTGACGAGGTTGTTGCCGAGTTGCGGGCCGATCAGGAACTCGGCGGACAGGTAGCAGGCGACCCGCACATCGCTTCTGGCGTAGGTCTGTACGGAGGTTGCCCAGCGGGCCAGCAGCCGGTCGCGCACGCTATACGCGAGCGCCATGTACCAGTCATGCGGGGAAGCGATCGCCGGATAGCGGCCCCGCAGGCACAGCAGATTGTCGAGCACGCCGCGTTGGAGCGCGGCGGCGCTCAGGCCGGTGCGCGCTGCATCCGCGCTTTGCTGCGAGGTCGTGGTGGGAGCGTCGGCCATGATGCTTTCCTCGGTGCATGCTGCGCGTGACGTTCAGAAGGGCCAGACCCAGTCGGCGACCTCGGCGCGGTCCGTGCCATGCGTATGCGCATAGTTCAGGTTGCTGACGATCGCGTTCCTCATGTCTTCCCTGAGATGCGCGGATCTGCCCTGCAAGCGCGGCACGCGGTCGAGCACGTCGATCACCAGATTGAAGCGGTCCACCTGATTGAGAATCGCCAGTTCGAGCGGCGTGTTGATGTTGCCTTTCTCCTTGTAGCCCCGCACGTGCAGATTCTCGTGATTGCGAAAGCGATAGGCGAGCTTGTGGATCAGCCACGGGTAACCGTGGAAATTGAAGATCACCGGCTTATTGGTCGTAAACAGGCTGTCGAATTCGCGTTCGGTCGAACCGTGCGGGTGCTCGCTCGCCGGCTGCATCCTGAACAGGTCGACCACGTTGACGAAACGCAGCTTCAGTTCGGGCAGACGTTCGCGCAGGATCGCCGTCGCCGCCAGCGCTTCCTGGGTGGCGACGTCGCCGCACGAGGCCATCACCACGTCCGGTTCGGCGTCCTCGTCGTTGCTCGCGCGCCGCCACACGCCGATGCCTTTGGCGCAGTGCACGACGGCTTCGTCGATGGTGGTGAATTGCAGGTGTTTCTGCTTGTCGGCGACGATCACGTTGATGCAGTCGGTGGTGCGCAGACAGTGGTCGGCGACCACCAGCAGCGTGTTCGCGTCGGGCGGAAGATAGACGCGCGTGACCGAGGGGCTCTTGTTGGTGACGAGATCGATGAAGCCGGGGTCCTGATGTGAAAAGCCGTTGTGATCCTGCCGCCACACGGTCGACGACAGCAGAATGTTTTCCGCCGACACCCACGCGCGCCATGGCACGTGATTGCGGCTGATGTCGAGCCACTTCGCGTGCTGGTTGAACATCGAATCCACCACGTGCGCAAACGCTTCATAGGTATGGAAGAAGCCGTGGCGGCCCGTCAGCAGATAGCCTTCGAGCCATCCCATCAGCGTATGTTCGGACAGCATCTCCATCACGCGGCCGTCGCGCGCCAGTTCGCCGCCGTCCTCGTCCTCGGGGAGCATCTCGGCCATCCACACCTTCTTGCTGACCTCGTAGATCGACTGCAGACGGTTCGAGGCCGTTTCGTCCGGGCCGAACACGCGGAAGGTGTTCATGTTCGCGCGCATCGTGTCGCGCAGAAATTCGCCGAGTGGCCGCGTGTTCTCCTGCAGCACCTTGCCCGCGTGCTGCACATCCACCGCGTACGCGCGGATGTCGGGCAGCTTCAGTTCGCGGCGCAGCACGCCGCCGTTCGCGTGCGGATTGGCGCTCATGCGCCGCGGGCCTTGGGGCGACAGCGCCTTGAGTTCGGGGATCAGCCGGCCCTCGGCATCGAAAAGTTCGGCGGGCCGGTAGCTGCGCATCCATTCTTCGAGCACTTCGAGATTCGCGGAGTTGTTGCGCACATCGGAAAAAGGCACCTGATGCGAGCGCCACGAGCCTTCGACCTTGTGCCCGTTGATCTGCTTCGGTCCGGTCCAGCCCTTGGGCGTGCGCAGCACGATCATCGGCCAGAGCGGCCGCTCGAGATTGCCGTTCGCGCGTGCCTGCTGATGAATTGCGCGAATTTCGCCGAGCACGGTATCGAGCGTGTGCGCCATCTTCCGATGCATTTCCGCGTGATCCGATCCTTCGACGAAATGCGGGGTGTAGCCGTAGCCGACAAAGAGCGCTTCCAGTTCTCTGCTGCTGATGCGCGACAGGATGGTCGGATTGGCGATCTTGTAGCCGTTCAGATTCAGGATCGGCAGCACGGTGCCGTCGCGGGCCGGGTTGATGAATTTATTCGAATGCCACGCGGTGGCGAGCGGGCCGGTCTCCGCTTCTCCATCGCCGACCACGCAGGCCACGATGAGGTCCGGGTTGTCGAGCACGGCGCCATACGCATGCGACAGGCTGTAGCCAAGCTCGCCGCCCTCATGGATCGACCCGGGCGTCTCCGGCGTCACATGCGAACCGATATGGCCGGGAAACGAGAACTGCTTGAAGAACTTCTGCATGCCCTCCGCATCCGCGCTCTTGTCCGGATAGATCTCCGAGTAGGTGCCTTCCAGATAGGTGGGGCCGAGCACGCCCGGTGCGCCGTGTCCGGGACCGGCCATGAAGACGACGTCGAGATCGTCGCGTTTGATCACGCGGTTCAGATGCGCCCAGACGAACGATAACGCCGGGCTCGCGCCCCAGTGTCCGAGCAGGCGATACTTGACGTGTTCGACTTTCAGCGGCTCCCGCAGCAGCGGGTTGTCCAGCAGAAAGATCATGCCGACCGAAAGATAATTGCATGCGCGCCACCACGCATCGATCAGCTGAAGTTCGTCGCTGCCGAGCGCGGTCTGCTGCGAAGCGTCCGCCGCGGGATGTTTGCCCATACCGACGTCTCCTGTGCTTGCAGCCGCAACCCGAGGGTGTGGATCGTGTCGGGCCCGCTGCGCAGGCGCTTCGATGATTGATGGGGTCCGAATCGCGCCTGTTGGCGGACCTCTACAACCGGGTATTCTTCGCCAGCCGATGAACATCCATAACGCAGAATATGTTACTGCGCGAAGATTGCAAGGATGATCCGACACCGTCTCGCGCGGCCTGCGAAACCGCGTCTTGTATTCAGGCCGCGATCCGATGTTCGTAGAACGGCCGGTCCCGATCATCGAGAATCGCGTACAACGCTGCCAGATCGCGCGGATCGGGATTCAACCACGCGTCGATATGCTCAGGCTTGATCGGAATGATGCAGCGATCATGGCCGGCAGCGGCCACCTCGGGTGGCGGATCATCGGTGATGGCCGCGAAGGACAATAGATCGGGCTCGCCTTTGCCGCTCCAGCGGGACCATAAGCATGCGACCAGCATGTCGTGAGGCGGATTGGGCCGGAACTCGAGCCGGACATTTTCATCTTTCTCGCCGGGTGCCGGTTCGCGGCCTTCCATTCGCGCGCGCGAGACGTTCTCATAGAAAGAACTGGCCAGCACGAGTCCATGCGAATAGCCGAATAGCGCTTTCCAGAAACTTTCGAGACTGTCCCGACGAGCGTTGTACGTGCCGGGATAGCGGGTGTCGTACGATGCGGGCTTGCCGGCCAGGCGGCACTGATAGCGCATCGGTTTGACGACGCGCTGGCCATGCTCCATCACCATCACCGGCGCGTAGTAGCCGGGAAAGATGCGCGAGTCGCCTGCTTTGGGAGCGGTTCGGCCGAGGTCGTCGAGTCGCTCGAGCGTGCGGTCGATCTTGTCTTTCGCGATCCGTTTGCTGTCGGTCGCCGCCTTGGTGGCTTTGGTCTGCAAAGAGCGCTCGGCATCGGCGAAGCGGGTGCGCTGTTTGAACAGTTCCTGTTCGAGCTTCACGGTCTGCTGCGATCTGAAGCGCTCGATCAGCGCCCAGACTTCCCGTTCCGCGTCGGACTGCGGTTCCGAGAAGGCGTCTTCCATCGCTTTGGGAATCCTGGCCTGACCGTCCTCTGCGCGTTCGAAGAAAAGACGCGCGAATTCCTCGATGCTCATGTGCGCGCCGAACATGCGGACGTAGCGCCGGTAGTCCGCCAGAATCTGAGCCGAATAGCACATGGATGCCTCCGTTTGCTGTTCCGATGATACGCATTTGCGCGCTCGCGTCAGCAGAAGTCTCTGCTCGTCGTCTGCAACTCGCCCAACAGATGAGACATGTCGACCAGCCGCTGCGCGACGAGGTGCCGTACTTCTCCCTGACACTGCCATGTGCCGTACACCGCGAGCAGCGCGGCGCCCAACGCTTCTTTGCGCTGTTTTTCGAGCAGACTCGGCCAGATGATCACATTGACGTTGCCCGTCTCGTCTTCGAGCGTGACGAACACGACGCCCTTGGCCGTGCCGGGACGCTGACGCACCGTCACCAGTCCGCAGCCGCGCGCGAGGCGGCCGTCGCGATAGGTCCGCAGCGTCGAGGCCGGCATCAGCCGGTTCGCGAGCAACTGCGGCCGGAGCAGTTCCAGCGGATGGCGGTTGAGCGTCAGGCCGAGCGAACGGTAGTCGGCGACGATGTCGTTCGCTTCGCTCGGTGCGCCCAGTTCGGGCGTTTCGTCCTGAGTCGCCGCGGCCGCGAGCATATCCTTGTCCGGCACCGCGACGACCGACTGCCACAGCGCTTCGCGGCGGTTTCCCGCGAGCGCTGCCAACGCATTCGCATCCGCGAGCGCATGCAGGTCTTTGCGGTCGAGCTGCGCGCGGCGCGCGAGATCGTTGACGCTCGCGAACGGGCGAACCGCGCGCGCGTTCTCGATCCGTTCGGCGGCGCCATCCTTCATGCCGCGCAGCAGCGAAAGACCGAGACGCACGGCAGGGCGCGTCGCCCCCGCACGGTGTTCGAGCGAGGAGTCCCAACCGCTGATCGTCACATCGACCGGCAACACCGTGACGCCGTGCCGCTGCGCATCCTGAACCAGTTGCGACGGCGAATAGAAGCCCATCGGCTGGCTGTTCAGCATCGCGGCGAGAAAGGCTTCGGGTTCGTGACACTTGAGCCAGCTGCTCGCATAGACCAGCAGCGCGAAACTGGCCGCGTGACTTTCGGGGAAGCCATATTCGCCGAAGCCCTTGATCTGCTCGAAGATCGCCTCGGCGAAGGCCTGGTCGTAGCCGCGCTCCTGCATGCCGAGCACGATGCGGTCATAGTATTTTTCGAGTCCGCCCTTGCGTTTCCACGCGGCCATCGCGCGTCGCAGCTGGTCGGCTTCGCCGGCGGTGAAGCCGGCCGCGAGAATCGCCACCTGCATCACCTGCTCCTGGAAGATCGGCACGCCGAGTGTGCGGCCCAGCGCGGTCTTCAACGCGTCGCTCGGATAGGTCACGGGCTCGAAGCCCTGACGGCGCTGCAGATAGGGATGCACGGCGCCGCCCTGAATCGGACCGGGCCGCACGATCGCGACTTCGATGACGAGATCGTAGAACTTGCGCGGCTGCATGCGCGGCAGCATGCTCATCTGCGCGCGCGATTCGATCTGGAACACGCCGACCGTATCGGCGGCCGAAATCATCGCGTAGGTCGCCTCATCCTCGGCGGGGATGTCCTGCATTTCGAAGCGTTCTCCGCGCTGTTCCGAAACGAGGTCGAGCGTGCGCCGGATCGCCGACAGCATGCCGAGCGCGAGCACGTCGACCTTCAGCAAGCCCAATGATTCGAGGTCGTCCTTGTCCCACTCGATCACCGAGCGATCGGCCATCGCCGCGTTTTCCACCGGCACGAGCCGGGTGAGCTTGCCGCGGCTGATCACGAAGCCGCCCGAATGCTGCGACAGGTGGCGCGGAAAATTCAGCAGTTGCGAGGCGAGCTTCGCCCAGGCCTGAATCAGGGGCTGGTTCGGGTCGAGGCCGGATTCCGCGAAACGCGCGAGCAGATCCCGACTGGTATCGAACCAGTGATGCGACTTCGCGACCGCGTCGACGATCTGCGGATCGACGCCGAGTGCCTTGCCCGTTTCCCGCAGCGCACCACGCGGACGATAGGTCGACACCGCCGCCGCGATCGCCGCCCGGTCGCGGCCGTACTTGCGATAGATGTACTGGATCACTTCTTCGCGCCGCTGGTGCTCGAAGTCGACGTCGATATCGGGCGGCTCGCCGCGCTCCTTGCTGATGAAGCGCTCGAACAGCATGTTGCCGCGCGCGGGGTCCACCTCGGTCACGCCGAGGCAATAGCAGACCGCCGAGTTCGCGGCCGACCCGCGCCCCTGACACAGAATGTGCTGGCTGCGCGCGAAGCGGACGATGTCGTAGACGGTCAGGAAATACGGCTCGTACTGCAGGTCCGCGATCAGTTCGAGTTCATGCTCGATCTGCTGCTGCACGTGATGCGCAATCCCCGCGGGAAAACGCCGCTGCGCGCCGACATAGGTTTCCTGACGAAGATACGAGGCCGGCGTATGGCCGGCCGGCACCAGCTCGTCGGGATACTCGTAGCGCAGCTCGTCGAGCGAAAACGTGCAGCGGCTCATGATGTCGAGCGTCGCGGCCAGCGCGTCTTGCGGGTACAGGTTGGCGAGCCGCAACCTCGAGCGCAGATGCTGCTCGGCGTTCGGCGCCAGATCATAGCCGCACTGATGGACCGGTTTGCCGACCCGGATCGCGGTCATCGTGTCTTGCAGCGGCTTGCGCGAGCGCACGTGCATCACGACTTCGCCGAGCGCGACGACGGGCACGTCGCGGCTGCGCGCGACGAATTCGACCGCGCCGCGATGCAGGTCGTCCATCGCGCGTTGATGGAGCACGAGGCCGACCCATGCGCGGCCGGTGAACGTTTCGTCGAGCCATTCGACCTGCGCGTCGAGCGCGTCTTCGCTGGCCGGGAAATCCGGCACGAGAATCGCGAGGCAGTCGGGCATGCCGAGCAGGTGGCGATATTCCTTCTCCGGCCGCGACAGATCCTGCGGCGTGAGCCGGTATTCGCCCTTGGGCGCGCGCATGCGCGCCAGCGTGATCAGCTCGGACAGATTGCCGTAGCCGTTGCGGTTGCGGGCGAGCAGGATCAGGCCGAAAGCCGGCGAACCATCGGCATTGACGAGCCGGAAATACGAACCGACGATGAACGGCAGCTTCGCTTCCTTCGCCGCGACATGCGCGCGCACGACTCCCGCGAGCGAGCATTCGTCGGTGATCGCGAGCGCGGAGTAGCCGAGTTGCGCGGCACGCTCGGCCAGTTCCTCAGCGTGCGACGCGCCCCGCAGAAACGTGAAGTTGGAAAAGCAGAACAGCTCGGCATACGCCGGCAGCATCGTGAAGGTGGTGTCCATGGCCGCTCATCCGCGCATATCAGCCGAACAGGCCATGCAGGAACCAGCGTTGCTCCTCTTCCGCGTCGCGGCTGCTCACGCGCTCGCGGTAGATCCAGTAGCAGCTCTGATCGTCCGCCTGCGCGACGAAGTAGTCGCGCGTGACGAGCTCGCCGTCGAACCAGCCGCTCTCGATGCGCTCGCCCGGCGACACCATGCGCAACGGCGAGCCATAGAACGGGCGGTGCTGGCGCATCAGCAGACGCACGGGCGTGTCGAGCATCCACGTCGGGCGGGGCAGATTCTGCGGCAGCGGGCCGGGCTTGACCGGCTGCGACACCGGCAGCCAGCGGTTCGCGATCTCCGGACGATGATCGGCGCTCGGCGCGGGTTTCAGCACGTTCTCTTCGCCGAGCCGCGCGACCAGCAGTTCGAGCAGCCGCGCGTGATCCTCCTGCGAGCTGCCCGGTTCGGGAAACAATGTGTCGGACGCGGGCGCGGCCGACTCGACGTTCGACGCGTCGAGCCGCAACGCGATCACGGGCGCGGCGAGCTCGATACGATGCAGCCGCTCCTTCAGCAGGCGCATCAGATGTTCTTCGCGCCAGGTCGGCTCGCCGAGTGCGACGTCGATCGTGGTCGGCTCGATCGCGGCGCGTCCGCGCTCGTGTTCGAGCGACAGGCGAATGCCGGTGAGCGCGAGCTGTTTTGCGCACAGCCATCCGCACAGTTGCACGATCAGGCGCTGCGCGCCGAACACCGCGCCATCCGCGTGTTCGAGCCGGTCCGGCATCTCGATGCGCGCCGAGAACGTGGGCGGTAGTTCGAGCCAGTCGAACAGTTCGGGCGCGGTCCCGAACGCGCGGTCGAGCGAGTCGAGCAGATGTTCGCCGCAGCGGCGCTGCAAGCCGGCGCGGGGCAGGCGGCGCAGATCGGCGATGCGCTCGCAACCGAGGCCCGTGAACCAGTCGGCGAACGGGCGGACTTCGGGCACGGCGAGCATCGGCAGGGCGGACAGGCGCTGGTCGAGTGACGCGAGCTTCAGCACGCGCCGGTTGCCAAACTTCGCGAGCAGCCACGCGCCCTGGCCGGTCGGCGCGGCACTGATGCGCGCGGTGAAGCCGAGCGCGTCGAGGATGGCTTTCGCGTCGCGGCACAGCGCGAGCAGGCCGCGGAAGAGCCGCAAACTCGCGCCGATCTCGACGACGACCGTCGCCTCATCGAGCAGCGCGACTTCGGGCGAGAAGCGCATCAGCGCGATACCCACCTCGCGATGGGCCGCCGTTTCGCGGCCGCTATCGCGCTCATACATCTCGGTCTGCGGCGACAGCGTCAGCACGCCGCCGCGCTTCATGCCCGGACGCACGCCTGCCGAGCGCGCGGCGGGGTCGGCCATGACCACCTTGTCTTTCTCCAGCACCGCGCAGCCATGCGCGGGCTCAGGCGACCACTTCGGTCTGAAGACCTCGAGCGGCAACTTTGGCAGATGAACGGCGAGAAAGACGCGCATGTCGGGAAAGCAGAACGGGAGTGGGTTGAAGGGGAATCGACAGGGGCTCTGCGCGAGCGGGCCCTCGTCGTTTCACGATGTCGATGGTCAGACCTTCGGCCGATGGCCTGAGCGCGAGCCGCAGCAGCGCGGGGGATGCCTCCTGCGCGGTGGCGAGCGGCCGCACCATGATGAAAAGCGTCTCCGACGACTGCGCGGCCAGATGCAGACGGCGCAGCGACGACGCCTGCGCGTACTGCGCCCAGAAGATCAGCGCGCCGCAACTGCCGGCGCGCAGGATCTGCTCGGCGGACCACAGCGCGTCGGCGGTTTTCGGCGCATTGATCCGCAGCACCTGCTGCAGCGACAGGCCGATGTAGTTGAGCCCGAGGCCGTCCGGCGTATGCGGCGGTTGCACGAAGACGAGCGGACGCTTGCCGACGGCGCTGAGCGCCGGCTGCAACAGCCGCAGTTCGCCGACGCCGGCCTGCTGCACGAGCAGATCGACCAGCGCGCCGAGCGGCCAGCCGCCGCCGGGCAACTCCGCCGACAGGGCCGGATAACCGGTATCGACGCTGCGGCCGCGGCCAGCGCCAAGCTGGGACGCCCGCCACAAGGACGGGTGAATGGCTTCCGGTGCTGGCAGGGCGGCTGTCATTTGCGAAAATACCTGTATGGATATACAGTATCCTACATGGTTTTTATGAGATAGCGAACAGGCACTTTTTGGGGGCGGGTTCATGGACATGCGAGTGCGCAAGCCAGCCGGGCATCCGATGCCGGAGATCGCGGCGTTCGTGGCCGAACTGAAAGCGATGTTCGGCGAGCCGGACATCGATGAAGCGATTCGCCGCGGCAAGGCGGGCGAGCCGACGTTTCATGCGCGGGAAAACGGACGCTCGGCGGGGACGGCGGCGCCGGTTGCGGCGAACGTCTGGCGCGTGGATCGCGCGGTGCGCGACCGCCATTACTGCGAGGGTTGCGACGGCTCGTGCATTGGCAGCGCGAAGTCGTGCCGTCCATAATGGCAGCGGCCCTCAACCCCGGAGAACCCCATGTTGCGCACGTACCTCGGAAGTTGCCATTGCCAATTCGTGAAGTTCGAGGCTCGCATCGATTTCGACGAGGGCACGTCGAAGTGCAATTGCAGCTACTGCAGCAGGCTGCGATTCTGGCACGTGCAGGTTCGCCGGGAAGATTTTCGTCTTCTTTCGGATGAAGCCACGCTCAGCGAATATCAGGGGCACAATGCGGTCGCGCATCACCCATTCTGCAAACGCTGCGGGGTCCACGTATTCGATCGCATCGATATGCCAAACGGCACAGGGTATCCGTATATCAACGTGAACATCATGTGCCTCGATGAACTCGATCTCGATGCCGCGCTGAATGCGCCAGTCACCTATCGCGATGGGCTGCACAACGCTTGGGGCAATCCGCCCGCGCAAACACGGCATCTTTGATTGCACCGGTCAGGGCGCTCTTCGCGGATGGTGGGGAATGTCAGGCTGGTGGGCATCCAGTTGATGGCGTTCGGACGCGAATTGAACGAACTCGGGCTTGAACCGCGCAGGATCATCGAGCGTGCCGGCATAGAGGGTCACGATGTCCGGCGCATGATGCGGCGTAGCGAATAGCAGGCTGCCGCAATGAGCGCAGAAGTTGCGCGTCGTGGGCATTCCGCTGCCGCCGATCTTCGTATAAGGCCTGACGTCGCCTTTGAACGAAAAGCCGGCGGCTCTCACTACGACGACCGGCAACCCCGCGGAACCTGACGCGCGCTGACAATCGCGGCAATGGCAGATCAGTTGCGCGAGTGAATCACCGCGAGCTTCGTATTGCACCGCGCCGCACAGGCAGCGCCCCAGCCAGGGCGTCGACATCGATCTTCTCCGGTTCAAATGATCTCGCTGTTTGTTCGGGAGCCTAAGAATAGGTGCGGGACCAGCGCTCAAACTCGTTGCGCATAGACGTTGCACCAGCCGTCAGCGGCAACGGATTTGCCGGGGAACATCGGGCACGGTCCTGAAGCCTCGCCCGCTGCGCCGGTATAGAAACGACAGTTCGCGCAGGTCTGGCCAGCGTGGTACTTGGGGAACTTCGCGACGTCGACGCTGCTCGCTTTCGCACGATAGCCGAGCGAGCTGGCCGTGGCGTCGTTTTCATCTACGGCGGGCGGCGCGGCTAACGCGAGGTCGGCGCTGGCGAGCGCGGCACACAGGCCCGCGGCCTGGAGAATGAAGTGTCTGCGGTTGTGAGAGACCATGATGATGCCCTGAGAAAAGAAATGGGTCGTCCATGCCGCATTCGATTGAAGCGGCGTGGCGTCGTAATGCGGTGCGAAGCAACGTGTTAGTGGCGCGGTCCGGCGTTCAGCGGTGTGGTCGAGGATTGCGCGGCTTGCGCGGTCAGCTTCGCGCTGCCGGTGTCGTAGCCATTCGTATAGAGCAGGAAGGCCATCAGATCGGCGTACTCCTCGTCGCTCATCTTGCCGGGATGATCCGCGGGCATGTTGGTCGACATGTACTGGTAAATGCCGCCGATCGTCAGATGCGAGTTCGCCGCTGGCGCGAAGGCCGGTCCGATCAACGACGGCGCGGTGTTGCCTTCGAGCTTCTCGCCGTGGCATTTCGCACATGAATCGGCATACAGATGTTCACCGTGGGTGACCTGATCGTGATCGAACGACGGTGTCCCGGTCGTCGCCGCAACCTTGATGAAGCCGCCGGCGGCGGGCATGCCGCCCACGCGCCATAGGTCCGCACGTGGTGACGCCTGGGTCGGGCCGTCGAGATAGTGCGCAAGATTCGCGTGAGTGCTGGCCGCGGTCGCCGAACCGCTCGCGATGGTGGTTGGCAGCGCCCAGTTGCGCGTGAGCGCTGCGAGCCGGCCATCGCTGCGCAGACGCGTGAGCGCGTCATCGATGCGCTTTTGCAGCGGCTGCGTGTCGGGCCCCGACGCGAACACCAGATTCCAGTCGGCATAGGGCGACTCGGCGACGGCAACGTCGAAGTGCTGCTGCGGGTGCGCATGCCGATACGCCACCACGGCCGGGTACCAGACGATCGCGCGCTGGGCGCGCCCTTTCGCGAGGGCGTCGACGGTCAGCTTGGAGGTGGTTTCCAGATCGAAGCGCGCATTCTTCTGCTGGACCGCGATCAGTTGCGACGGGCTCGACCAGGTGGCGGCAATGGTGATCTTGCCGTCCGGCGCCGTGACCGGGGTGTTGGACGCATGGGCGCCGCGCAGCGTGACGCTGACGTAGCCGGAGTGCAGATAGCTGTCGGAAAAGAGCAGGTGCGAGTCGGAGCCGTCGGCCACGCTCGAACGCGGAAAGCCCGCGATCACGTCGCAGTTACGTTGCAGCGATGTCGAGAGCTCGCGAGCGGAGATGCCGTCGTCGCCACCGTCGTCGTCGATGCCGCGCGGCGCGAATGTCGGGGTAATGCCCGCCGCGCTCAACACCGCGCGTGCAACGGACTTGTCCAGCTCGGCCGAAGGGCTGCCGGGCATCGTGCACACGCGGACGCTGGAAGACGTCCGCGCGGCCGCCTGGGCGGCAACATGTGCGGCGCCGGCGACGAGCGCGCTGGCGAGAGCAAGGTGTGTGAATCGAATGTTCATGATGGTGCGTTCCTGTGATGGCGGGAACACCGCGCCCGCATGGGCTGCGTGCGGGCGCGGCAAGATGCGGCTGCGAAGGCCGGATGGGCAGAACGGTGTGGGTGCGGTGGCTGCGCCTAGCTGCGATCGAGCGCGAACACGTACAGCGTGCCGCCGCGCGGAACGTCCTTCGCGACGTCGGCCATCGGGCCGCCCCAGATCGGATTCGCACCGCCGTAGCCCGCGAGCACGGCCACGTATTCCTTGCCGTCGACTTCGAACACGGAAGGTTGCGCGACGATGCCGCTCGCGAGTTGCGGGCTCTCCCACAGCACCTTGCCCGTCGTCACGTCGAACGCGTACAGATGGCCGTCGAGCGAGCCGCTGAAGGCGAGGCCGCTGGCCGTGGTGGCGACGCCACCGTTCCAGGGCATCCTGGTCCAGTGACCCCACAGCTTCTTGCCGGTATTGACATCGATGGCCTGAAGCTCGCCATAACCCTGGCTGCCCGGTTCAGGCTGGATCTCGAAGCCTTCGCCGAGGTAGGGCAGACCCTCCATGTAGCTGACCGACTTGCCGGACAGGCTCATGCACGCATGCAGCGAGGGCACCACCGCGATGTGCCGCTCGGGATCGTAGGAAGTCGACCACCAGTTCTTGCCGCCGAGAAAGCTCGGACAGGTGTTGATCGTCGTGCCGGCCTTGGGAAACCGGCTGGCGTCCTGAACTGGTTTGCCGTCGGCGGTATAGCCCGTCACCGACAGCGCCTTGACGAACGGCTCCGCGTAGATCAGCTTGCCGGTCTTGCGGTCGATCGCGTGGAAGAAGCCGTTGCGGTCGGCATGGATGATGGCGTCATACTGCTTGCCCTTGTAGCTGATGTTGGCAAGAACCGGCGTGTTGACGCCGTCGTAGTCCCATGTGTCGTTACTCGTGTACTGATAGTGCCATTTCAGGTCGCCGTTCTTCGGATCGAGCGCGAGCAGGGAATCGGAGTACAGATTGTCGCCGGGACGCAGCGCGGCGAGCCACGGTCCCGGATTGCCGACGCCCCAGTACAGCGTCTGCGTGGCGGCGTCGTAGGTGCCAGTCAGCCACGCCGCGCCGCCGCCATGTTCCTGCATGCCGTCGGGCCACGTATTGCCGTCCTTGTCGCCGGCATTCGGGATCGTATAGCGCTTCCAGATGATCGAGCCGTCGTCGGGATTGAGTGCGGCGATATAGCCGCGAATCCCATACTCGCCGCCTGATGTACCGACCACGATCGCGCCGTCGAGCGCGAGCGGCGCGAGCGAGAACGCGTAGCCGAGACCCGGTTCGAACATCTGCTTCTTCCACACGACATTGCCGCTCTGCGCGTCGATCGCGGCTACCTCGCCGCTCAGCATGGCCACGTAGACGTTCTTGCCATACAGCGCGACGCCGCGATTCACTACGTCGCAGCATGCGGTCTTGAACGATTCCGCGCCGAGCTTCGGCTCGTATTTCCAGAGCTTCGTGCCGGTCTTGACATCGAATGCATAGACGTTGTCTTTCGGCGTGCTGACGAAAAGGTAGCCGCCGTTGACGATCGGGGTTGCTTCGAAGCCTTGCTTGAGATCCGCGGGGAACTGATAGCTCCAGGCCTCCTTGAGCCCGGCGACATTCGATGCGTCGATCTGCTTCAGTGGCGAATGTGACTGGCCGCTATAGCTGCGGTAGTAGGTGAGCCAGCCTGGGTCGCTCTGTGCTTGAGCGAGGCGCTCGTAGGTCACGGCGGGGTAGTCCGGGGCGGCGTGCACCGGAGCCACGTTCAGTGCCATCGCGATCGCGATGCTCGCTCCAAGGACAGCCAGCCGGCCTGCGGCGGGCGAACGGTTCTTCATGGTCGTCTCCTGAGTGTTTGTCGATGCAGTGCCGGGAGAGGCGTCGCCCCTTTGTTCCGTGTCGATCCGGTTGCGGTGCCGTTACTGCAAGTCACATGCCATTTTTGTGGGCGAGTCCGAAAGGGCGGCACGCCTGAAACGTGCGGCGGCACATATCGCGCGTAGAGCGCTCCATGTGTTGCATCCCGATACAACGCCGGGCGATGGAGTGTTGAGAAACAGGACAGTTGCAGCGCTGGCGCGCATCGCTCGGGTCGAGGGCGACGCCAGGATCGCGGGCTAAGCGCCCCTCGGGGTGACGCCGCATATCGCGGCGCGGATCAATTTGCGGTAATACAGCTTCTCCGGTCCGCATGGATGCGGCTCGGCATTTCGCGCGTTTGACGACGCATTGCGCGTCGCGGCCGCATTGATGCCGCTTCGCTTCCCCGCTATCGCTGAAATGGATGGCCCGGAGCTTGCTTAAGAGGACGGAGAAAAGTCTGGCAAGGTACCAGGCTTTCCAGGAGGGAGACAATGCGCGATGACGTTCACCCGGCCGTGGCTCAGACTGCCATACGGTCCAATGACTTTCCCGTGCCGGCAATTCAGAAAGCGCACGAACGCTCCGAAACGTTTGGTCTGTGCGCGTCGGCGCGGCCGGAATACGAGGTTCTTTCGAACGCGGGTCTCGTGCTCAAACGCGAGCAGAACCGAGTGTTGTGCGCGCATGCGATGCCGGTGATGGAGTCGCTGCACGAGCAGATCGCCGACACGCAAAGCATGATCGTGCTGACCAATGCCGAAGGGCTGATCCTGCACTCGATCGGCGACGACGACTTCCTCGCGCGCGCGGAGAAAGTCGCGCTGCGGCCCGGCGCGAACTGGGCCGAGGACCGCCAGGGCACCAATGCGATCGGTACGGCGCTGGCCGAGCGCTGCGCGATGGTCGTGCACGGCGACCAGCACTACCTGGCGGCAAACCGCTTCCTGACCTGCTCGAGCGTGCCGATTCTCGATCCGTATGGCGACGCGATCGGGGTGCTCGACGTGACGGGCGACTACCGCAGCTACCATCAGCACACGATGGCTCTCGCCAAAATGTCGGTGCAGATGATCGAGAATCATCTCTTTACGACCACCTTTCACGAAACGCTGCAAGTGTCCTTCCATAGTCGTCCTGAGTTTCTGGGCACGCTGATGGAAGGCATCGTGGCGTTCACGAGCGACGGACGCTTTCTGTCGGCCAACCGGAGCGCCCAGTTCCAGCTCGGCATGTCGCTCTCCGGGCTGCGCGCGCATACCCTGTCGTCGCTGTTCCAGACCACGAGCGCGCAACTGATCGATCGCGCGCGGGTGAGCCTCGACCCGCACCTGATGCTCAACCTGAGCAGCGGCGCGGTCGTCTGCGCGCGCGTGCAGTTCAGGCGGGCATCGCTGGCCGAGGGCAGCCGCCCGGTCGCCGTGCACGACGGCGCCCGCGCGCTCGCGCGCGAGGAGCCGCCGCAGGCGGCCGCCGGACTCTCGCGTCTGAGCCATCTCGACACGGGTGACCCGCAGGTCGCCGCGGTCATCGCGAAGGTCAGGAGGGTGATCGGCAAGGACATTCCGATCCTGATCAATGGGGAGACCGGCACCGGCAAGGAACTGCTCGCGCAGGCGATCCACAACGATTCGCCGCGCTGCGCCGGGCCGTTCCTGGCGGTCAACTGTGCTTCGATTCCCGAGACGCTGATCGAATCAGAGCTGTTCGGCTACGAGGAGGGCGCATTCACCGGGGCGCGGCGCAAAGGCGCGATCGGCAAACTGCTGCAGGCAAACGGCGGCACGCTGTTTCTCGATGAGATCGGCGACATGCCGTACTCGCTGCAAGTGCGGCTGCTGCGCGTGTTGCAGGAACGCGTCGTCAACCCGCTCGGCTCGACGAGGAGCATCGCGGTGGACGTCGCGATCATCTGCGCGACGCACCGGGACTTGCGCGAGATGATCGCGCAAAACCGCTTCCGCGAGGATCTCTACTACCGGCTCAATGGCCTCGTGGTGCGTCTGCCGCGGCTGCGCGACCGTACCGACCTCGCGGTCGTGATCCAGAAGATGTTGCTGCGCGAATCGATCGCCAGCGCGAGCGGACGGCCGCTTCACGTCGCACCCGATGTCATGGCGATGTTCGAGCGCTGTCCATGGCCGGGCAACTTCAGGCAGCTTGGCAACCTGCTGCGCACCGCGGCGGCCATGGTCGACGCGGACGGCGAGATCCGGCGCGAGCATTTGCCCGATGACTTCTTCGACGATCTGCGCTGCGGCGTTTCGTCGAGCGGCGCGGCGGATACGCCGGGCTCGGGCAATGCGTTCGCGCCGGAGTGCGCGCGCCTGCAGGACGTGACCGTGTCGGTGATTGCCGCCGCGCTCGCGCGGCATGGCGGCAACGTTTCGGCGGCCGCGCGCGAACTCGGCGTGTCGCGCAACACGATCTATCGCAAGATGCCCGCGGTCGAGCCGGATCGTGAGGTGGACGACTTCTGAACCCCACCGCGCCGCTTTCATCAGCACTTCTCTTCTGTTTCGCTCACGTGCTGTCACACCGTTGTTGCATCCCGCAGCAGTGGTGCTCAAAAAATCAACACTGCCCATCTGCCGAACGCGTCGTATGGCGACGCGTTTGTCCCGCTTACGTCAGCGAATTGACGATGTCGGTGCCCATACCCAGGCGAAGGCTTGTGCGCGAGCCAAACGAGCCTCGCGTGGCGACATCGGCATGTCCTTTGCTTTGAAGGGAACGGCCGCGCATCGAGTGCGGTTCTTCCGTCCCATCGCAAACAAGGAGACATGCCATGCAATGGATCACCCCGTCGTACGCCGAGGTGCGTTTCGGCTTTGAAGTCACGATGTATATCGCCAATCGCTGAGCGGGCTGCGGCGTGCCGCCCGCAGTGCCGTAGTGGCGCCGCGGGCGGCGCTCGCAACGCCGGGCACGCCCGAGGCGCAGCAGCGCGCGCTCGATATCCTGCGGTTCAAACTCGATATTCTCTGGTCGATCCTCGATGCGGTCGAAAAGGCCTGGCCCCTATGAACACGCGTGACGCGGATAGCGGCGTGCCGCTGCGCCCCCGCCTGCGGAGCGTCTTCCGCCTGCAGTGGGAAGCGGCGCAGGACGCCTACGTGCTGCTCTATCCCGAAGGGATGGTGAAGCTCAACACTAGCGCCGGCGCGATCCTCGCGCGTTGCGACGGAGAACACGAGCTCGACGACATCATCGGCGAACTCGAACGGCTTTTCGGCACGTCCGAACTTGCGCCCGACGTCTATCGCTTTCTCGATCACGCGCGGCTGCGCGGCTGGCTAGCCTGACCTGGCCCACGACCATCCCGGTCCTTCCGTGCCTGTGCGGCGGCTCGCCGAATTGAAGTACCGGTGCGTCCGAAGGCGTGCATGAAGGGCTGGGACTCGGTGTTTCCTGGTGTCGCGCCGGGTGGAGTTGCCCACCGTGCCACTCGGCGCGCCAATCAATGACCGGCGGCTCCCGCTGCTCCTGCGTCGGCACCTTTGTGCGGTTTAGTCAGCCAGATTAGCGGAATGATCGCGATAAAGATCACTGCCGATAACCAGAAAATGTCGTTTAAGCCCAGCATCGAGGCCGTTAATCGTTATAAAACGCCGCACGGACCACGCGAGCGTCTGATCAAATGTTCGATAAAATCGAACGATTGCATCGCCCAGATCGTACGGCATTTCAATTGAAGCGGCGCATCCTTGAATTGCAGTAACTCACCTGACTGATCGGAGAAAAACATGGCTCGATTTCATGGCAAATCTGTATTGATCACTGGCGGTAGCAGCGGGATCGGTCTCGCCGCAGCAAAGGCGTTCGCCGCGGAAGGTGCGCGAGTCGTCATCACGGGCCGTGACAGCGCGGCTCTCGAAGAGGCTAGACGGGTGCTTGGCGCGGACGCGGTGGCAGTTCGTAACGACACAGGCTCGGTTGCGGCGGCGCGCGAACTCGCCATTGCGATCGGCAAGGCGGGCATCAAGCTCGATGCGCTCTTCATCAACGCGGGCGCTGCAAAGTTCGCGCCTTTCACTGACGTGGACGAAGCGCTCTGGGACGCGAGCTTCAATACCAACGTCAAGGGCGCCTATTTTCAGATCCAGTCGCTGCTGACGTATTTGAATAAGGGTGCTTCGGTGGTGATCAATGGCTCGATAAACGCGCACATCGGCATGCCGGGTTCATCCGTTTATGCGGCCAGCAAGGCTGCCGTGATCTCGCTCGCCAAGACCTTGTCCGCGGAGTTATTGCCGCGCGGCGTGCGCGTGAATGTCGTCAGCCCCGGGCCGGTGCAAACGCCGCTGTACGGCAAGCTCGGCATGGATGCAGCGACCCTCGAAGCCACTGCCGCTCAAATTCTCAATCAGATTCCCTTGGGACGCTTCGGCACGGCCGAGGAAATCGCCGCCACCGTCTTGCATCTGTCGTCACCCGAATCGGCATTTATCGTCGGCACGGAGATCATCGCTGATGGTGGCATGAGTCAGCTTTAAACGACTCGATCGCAACAGCCTGCAATCCGTGCGCCATACCGGCGCCGTCGTGAGAGAGCTTCGCGAGATTGTCAGCAGCGGGCCTCCGGCATGTCGTCGGTGGCCCCGCCCTGATGCGGTCTCCAGTGTGGCGCAACATCGGGCCGAAGATATGAATCAGGTTTCCCTCCGGATCGCGCAACAAGGTTGAGCGCCGCTCGGCGCTCAACGGCTGGTCGGCCCACACCATGTCTACCTGATGCTCCGTCAGCAAGGCCGTGATCGCCTCCAGGTCGTCGGTTTCGAACATCATCGCTTTGAGGCCAAGCAGGCCGCGCCCGGTCACGACGAAACCGAGTCGGGATTCGTACCACGCGACCATCGCGTTCAGGTCGCTCACGGCGAGCGCGACGTTATTGAGTCGCAGGCCGCGAACGGGAGGGAGCATGGGATGTGCGGATCGGCGGCGGTGTAGACCTGATGCAGCAAACTTGCGCCGTTGACGGTATCGGGCACGGTACCGGGCCCCTCAGCGAAGGTCCATCCGTGCTCGAGCATCAGCCAGTGGACAACCGAAATACTGACCATCTCGTTCAAGCCCTTGAGCGCCCGCACGATCAACGCACGATGCGCCTAGGGGCAAGCCAGGCTGACGTATGGCAATTTCCACAACACATTGGCGCCGGTGAGGACACCGGCGACCATGGATCATGAAGTAAGCGGAGGAAGGCGCGTCGAATGCCGACGCGACCGTCAAAGACGGCGCGCGTGCTTCGCCGATCTGACGCTCATTGCCCGCGGATGATGTTTGCGAGCCGATTGCCGCGCGTCGGCAAACATTTTGCGAACGTTGCACAATACGGCTTGGGGAAACCAGCCGGAATTGGCCAGTCGTTGGTCGCCACGCCCGGCCGCCATCAATCCGCCATTAGCCAGTCAATCATGCCAACAGCAGAGGTTGAGAGTCTGCCCAGTCAACTGCCGGGGATGCTGCCGCGATTATGGGCGTTCGCGCTGCGCCTGTGCGGCAACCAGCACGACGCCGAGGATCTCGTCCAGCGGGCCTGTGTCCGCGGACTCGAACGCGCCCATCAATTGCAGCCAGGCACTTCTCCTCTGAGCTGGATGTTTTCGATCGTTCATTCCACCTGGATCAACGAGCTGAGAGCGCGCAACGTGCGCAACCGCTCGAGCATGGAATGGGACGACGATTTTCTGCAGACCATTGCTGATCCCGATGCGCGCACGCCGGAAGAGAACCTGCTGAATGGCGAGATCATCGCGGCCGTCAACCGTCTGCCCGAGGCACAACGGATCGTCATGCTGCTCGTGGCCGTCGAGGGCCTGAGCTACGCCGAGGCCGCCAAGGCGCTCGACGTGCCGATCGGCACGATCATGAGCCGCCTGTCCCGCGCCCGGCAGACCATTGGGACGCAATTCGGCGATCGCGAAGCCCCGGCGGCGCGGTCATCCACCAGCGGGCGAGCGGCGCGATGACGATCGACGACACCACCCTGTTAGCCTACGTCGACGGCGAATTGCCGCCGGACGAATGCACGCATGTCGAGAGCGCGATCCGCGAGTCGGACGACGTGGCGTCGCGCCTGTCGATACTGCGGGCCTCGCAATTGCCGTATGCGGAAGCATTCAGCCAGCAGGCGTTGCCGCCGGTGCCAGAGACATTGCGCCGCAACGTCGACGAATTGATTCGACAGCACCTCGCAGGTTCGTCCGCACAAAGCGAGGTCAATGCCGCCGACGCAATCGATACCGCGACCAGCGGTGAGTCATCGATCCCGTCCGGTGGCAATGTGCATCGGCTGAAGCCGCGCGCATCATTGCCGTGGCTGGCGGTGGCGTTCGTCGCGGGCGTGTTCTCCTGCGGCATCGCGTTCCGTCTGTTGCCGCAACTGACCGGTGGCGGCGCCATCGCGACGGCATCGAATGATCCGGGCGTGTCGCCGTGGATCGCTGCGGCGGCCGGCTATCAGCAGCTTTACACACGCGACACCGTCGCCTCGTTGCAACCCGACATGCGCGCGACCGCCGCCACCGCCGCCAATATTCGTCAATACGACAATCTGGCGTTGCAGATTCCCGATCTGCGCAGTCAAGGGCTCTCGTTCAAGCGCGTGCAGCGCCTGAGATTTCGTGGCAAACCGCTTGTGCAGATCGTCTACCTGCCGGAGCACGGCGGCCCCGTCGCGCTATGCGTGCTGAAAGAAGCGAAGGCCGACGCGGCGCCCGCGCGCGATCGCGTCGGCGGCATGGACGTGGTGGCGTGGCGGCGCGGCCAACTCGGTTATGCGCTGATCGGCGAGCACGGCGGCGTCGACCTCGAAGCACTCGGCAAACACCTTTACGGCGGCGAGGTGTCGACCACCATCGGCCGCACGGACGCGCATGACGATGCCCGGTCGGGCTGATCACCAGCGAGGCCATGGCTTGCTGCTGCGCTGGCTCGCGGTTTTCGCGGCGCCTATGTTACTGCTGGCGCTGTTCGTCTGGTGCGCCGGATGGTTCCCGCCGCGCCTGACTTCGCAGCGGATCGTCGATGCATTCGAAGCGACGACGACGCCGCACTCGGGCTTCCGGCGCAACCACGCGAAGGGCATCTGCATCACCGGACACTTCGACAGCAACGGCAACGGCGCGTCGGTATCGCGCGCAAGCGTGTTCGAACGCGGCAGCTACGCCGTCGTCGGGCGACTGTCGAGGCCCGGCGGCAATCCGCAACAAGACGACGGCGAAGCCCTGGTGCGCAGCTTCGCATTGCTGATCGCGCTGTCGCGCGGCGAGCAATGGCGTCTCGCGATGAATTCGACGCCGATTTTCGCGGTGCGCACGCCGCAGGCGCTATTCGAACAGCTTCAGGCGGAAGCGCTGGATCCGCACACCGGTCAGGCGAACCCCGCAAAAATGCAGGCGTTTCTCGACGGCCATCCTGAGGCCCGCGCGTTTCTCGAATGGGTCCGCTTGCACCCGCCATCGTCCCGCTTCGACAACGCGGCCTATTTCGGTATCAGTTCGTTCCAGACTACGGATGCGCAGGGCGCGAAGCGTTTCGTACGTTGGGAGGTGGTGCCGGACAGTCCCTGGCGTCCTGTCGAAGCACGCGCGCAAAGCGATCCAGACTTTCTGTCGCACGACCTGATGACGCAACTCGCGAAGGGGCCATTGCGCTGGCATCTGGTGCTGAACGTCGCGATGCCCGGCGATCCGATCGACGACTCGACGCGGCAATGGATCGACTCACCGCAACGCGAGCGGGTCGACGTGGGCACGATCGTCATCGATCGCGCGCAGGCACAGATCGACGGTCCCTGTCGCGACATCACGTTCGATCCGACCATCCTGCCCGATGGCATCGCGCCATCCGCCGATCCGTTGCTGGCCGCGCGGTCGTCGACGTATAGCGTATCGTTCAATCGCCGAACTCGGGAGGAGGCCGTTGCCGGATCGAATGATCATTGAATGTCGTCTCTACCGCGAGGCTTCGGGAGCGACGCCTGAGAAAACGGTTGGCAATAGCAAGTTCTGGCCGGTGATCCACGCTTCATCCGCGCGCTGCGTACGACCTGCGAACAACGCGCAACTACGGTTATCATAGAATTTGATGACGAACGGGCGGTGCCCGCCCCGCGCGTTGAAGGCGAATGCTGATCGTGCTCAACTTCCTTTAAGCCTATCGTCCTATGAGACCCGACGACAGTAAATTGATCGCGTATGTCGATGGCGAACTTGACCCGTCCGAGGCGGCATCGATCGAAAAGGAACTCGCCGTTTCGCCTGAGTTGCAGGAAAGCGTCGATTTGCTGCGCGCGTCGCAGCTCCCTTATCGCGAGGCGTTTGCAACGCAGAAGCTACCGCCTTTACCGGGAGAATTGCAGCGCCGTATCGAAGCAATGGCGAGCGCCGCACAGCGCGACGAATCGAATCACGCATCCCATCAGCCGATACCCGCAAGAAAGCCGCAGGCGCGGCTGTGGCTTGCCGCGGCATTTGTCGCCGGCGCGTTTTGCGCCGGCCTCGCGATGCGGCTCGGACCTGCATGGCTGGGCGTGCCCGGCAGTGGCGGCGCGATTGTCGCGTCGAACGATGCGGCGTCGTGGATCCATGCAGCGGTGGGCTATCAACGGCTCTATACACGCGATACCGTTGCCGACATCACGCCCGACCTCGGCGCGTCGGCGAAGACCGTCACGGCGATCCGGTACGTCGACGGCATTGCATTGCGTGTGCCGGATTTGCGGGACGCGGGGCTGTCGTTCAAGGCAGTCGCGCGCCTGCGCTTCAACGACAAGCCGCTGGTCCAGATCGTCTATCTGCCCGACCACGGCGCGCCGGTTGCGCTGTGTGTGATGAAGGACGCGCGACCGGACCAGGCGATCGCGCAACAGCAGTTGAACGGCATGACCGTCGTATCGTGGCGGCAGAACGATCTTGCCTATGCGCTGATCGGCAAACCGGACTCAACCGATCTCCAGTCGATCGCACAGCGGATCTCGAACAGCAGCGTGGACGCGTTGTTCGCGCTTAACGAAGCGCCCGATGCGAAGCCGAGGGATGCGCGTACATGAGCGCGGCGCGATCTGATCGCAGTGCGGGCCATTCCGCGTGACGGCGTCCGGAGTCAAGTTCTGCCGGTTTTTTGCGTGACGGGGTATGACAGGAGAGTCGTAGTGAAACGAAACGATGACCTCGCTGGTCGTTGTTTCGCTCTATTCAGTAAACGGCGACCCGTGAGCCGCGATTCGCAATCGAGGTCATAGCCACAAACGATTGGTCGCAACAGTGGTTTTTGGATAAAGATGCCCTGCGCACGCGTTCGGTCAAAATCGAAATGGAGCGGCGCTGCCTTTGGCAATTCTGCAAGTATCCGCGTTTAAGCCGTTGACGAACTCCATGCAACGGTCCCAGATAAAGAGGTGGCGTCAGATCCGCCAAACCTCTGCTCGGCGAAGAGACCAATCAACCGGTCCAGAGAAATTCTGTCTGGCCTTGTTCCTGATGTGATCGATGTTAGTTCGACGTGACCCTCAAGCGGCACGTCGAGCCGTCGTTCATGGGCTCTACTCGAAATTGGCCATTCAACCATGTCCACCAATGTCGTTGAGAGTTTGCCGGATCTTTTACCCGGAATGCTGCCCAGATTGTGGGCTTTCTCGTTGCGCCTGTCCGGCAATCAGCACGACGCAGAAGACCTGCTGCAGCGTTCGTGCGTACGCGGACTCGAACGGGCGCATCAACTGCAGCCCGGCACCGCACCGCTCAGCTGGATGTTCTCGATCCTCCATTCCACGTGGCTCAACGAATTGCGGGCACGCAGCGTTCGAGGCCGGGCGAGTGTCGAGTGGGATGACGCATTGCTAGCCGTCTCCGATCCTGCCGCGCGTTCTCCCGAAGATGTGCTGCTGAGCCGTGAGATCATCGCCGCCGTCGGGCGCTTGCCCGAGGCTCAGCGCGTGGTGATGCTGCTCGTCGCGTTCGAAGGATTGAGTTACGCCGAAGCCGCGCAGGTGCTCGATGTTCCGATCGGCACGATCATGAGCCGCCTGTCGCGCGCGCGGCAAAGCATTGGCGCGCGCTTCGACAGCGGCGCGGGACCGGCCGCACGTTCGGCTCCACCTCGGGTCGAAGTCGGGCGATGACGATCGACGACGCCGACCTGCTTGCCTATGTCGATCGTACGTTGCCTCACGCGCGCGTGGCCGACATAGAGCGAGCGATGCACGAGTCCGTCGATATTGCGAATCGCGTGATATGGCTGATGGCATCGAAGTTTCCATACACTGAGATCGTTGGCCGGCAAAGCTTGCCCGCATTGCCCGTAGCGCTGCGGTTACGGATCGATCGCCTGATCGCGGCCGCCTGACGATCGATCGGCGGCGCGAGCCGGGAGATTCAGGGTGACGGGTCGTCGAAGGCACGCAAAAAAGCCTCGCGATCCACCGACGCCGGCAGCGCGTCGGCCAGTCGCGCACGGAAGGTCGCTGCGTCCGCGCCGCGCGCGGCCCGCTCTGCGATCACGTGTGCGAATGGTCCGACGTGCGATGCGAGCCGCCGCGCAGCGGCCTCGACGTGCTCGGCATCGAGCGGCATGCACGCCGCGCATGTCGATTCGATGGGCAGCGTACCGCGCTTCGATGCATCGTCCGGAGCGATCACGTGCTGCTTGAGCAGCGTATCGAACTCACGACGAGCCGAGTCGTTGGAAAAATGGCGCGCAAGCTGAGCCGCCAGTGTTTGCGAGTCGGTCGCATGCGATGCGGCGCGCCGCACGAGCAGCGAGGCAATGGGGCCGACGTGGCTGGCGAGCCGTTGCTCCAGTTGGGCCAGAAACTCGGGTGGCCAGTCTGGTCTGGCAGCCCCCGCCGGTGGCGCAAGCGTCTGACGGAACGGCTGCGCGCGCACGACGGTATGGTCGGGATCGAGCCGCGCCATGAACGAGTCGTGCAGCGTCAACAAGGCGTTGCGCCAGCTTTGCGCGGACGCATAGCGGTCGTCTGGCCGTTTGGCGAGCGCCTTCAGCACCATGGCATCGAGTTCGGCGGGCAGGCTTGTGACATGCGTCGATGGGGGCGGCGGCATCTCGTTCATTACCTGATGCATCACGGCGGCTGGCGCGCCGCTAAACGGGCATTGCCCGCTCAGCATCTCGTACAGAACGACGCCGGCGGAAAACAGGTCGCTGCGTGCGTCGATCTCCGCGCCTGCATACTGCTCCGGCGACATGTAGCTTGGCGTGCCGATCATCATGCCGGTCTGCGTCAGGCGTCCTGTATCGAGCTGTGCGATGCCGAAGTCGGTCACCTTGCATTCGCCGCGCGGCGCGATCAGCAGGTTCGCGGGCTTGATGTCGCGATGAATCACGCCGAGTTCGTGCGCATAAGCGAGTGCATCGAGCAGTTGCGCGAACCACGTGAGCGCATCGAGCAACGCCATCATGCTGCCATCGCGGGCGTGCTGCGCGAGCCGTTGCGCGAGGTTCTCGCCGCGTACGTATTCGAGCGCGATGAACGCGACGCCTTGCGCCTCGCCATAGTCGAACACGCCGACGATGTGCGGATGCACGAGACGGCCGGCAGCGCGCGCTTCGTTGAGGAAGCGTGCGGTCAGCTCCGCACCGGATGGCTCCGCCGTGCCTTGTCCGTCGTTCAGTGACGGGGTGCGAATCGTTTTTAGTGCTACCTCGCGCTGGATATGCGGATCGGTCGCGAGATAGACCGTGCCCATCGCGCCGCGACCGAGCACCCGTTCCACCCGATAGCGGCCGATCTGTCGCGGAGTCGCGCTGGTTTGGGAAGTCATGGAGTCGTCCACGATGTGTGCGGCACGCTTACTCCTGGCGCTCTTCGATCATCTCGAACGCTGCGACGAGGCTCGTGCGCATCCGTCCGAACGACACCGCGAGCGACGCTATTTCATCGCTGCCGCCGGCCGGCAGTTCGACGTCGCCGAGTTTGCCAAGACTCACTTCGTCCGCGGCGCGCGACAACATCTGCAAACGCCGCGTGACGAGGAAGTGCACCATTGCGTTCAGCACGACGAGCACCACCGCGAATACAGCGGTCAGTGAGACCATCAGGCTGCGCCATACCGCGCGGCCGCGCGCGATCGACTCCGACATCGGCACCGACACGAATTCTGCGCCGATCACGTCGTTCATGGTCCAGCCGAAACCATTGGCCGGCCCGTACTTGTCGATCATCGTGTGCGGCGCCGCGGACGGCGTGCTGTGACATTGCATGCACGCGGCGTCGGTAATGCGGCTCGGATGGGCGAGAAACAGCAACTGCTCGCCGCCCGGCGTATGACGCTGTCCGGTGGCCTGTTTCAATTCCGGATGGTCGTGCAGATGGGCGATCACTTCGCTTTCCCAATCGCTTGGCCGGTCGCGCGGGTTGGTCGGATTGAGCATCGCCGACTTGTACGAGAAGTTCGGAAACGCGCTCTGCAACGAGTTCAGCATTTCGATCGCCGAGTAGGCCGGCACCGACTCGGGCACGAACGAATATTTGATCTGTGTCGCGAGCAGCGGCGTGATGTGTTGCGCCGTGTAGTTCTGCATCGCGCTGGCGGCGTTCAGAAGGACGTCCGCATCGTGACGCGTTTCGTCGAGCGCCTGCTGTTGCAACACACGATCCGCGACGAATCCGATGGCGGTCAGTCCGATCGCGAAGATCGCGATGAACACGAGATTGAACTTGATGGCGAGTGACAGCTTCATGGGCGAACCGGGGCGGATGGGTAAGCGGAACGGTAAGCGGAACGGTAAGCGGAACCGTAGACGGAACCGGTCTGGATTGCGGGGCTCCGTATCACGGCACGCGGTGGCCGCGGAAAGACCAGCGCACGCCAGTCCGGCAAATCGCGAATGCGCTGCACGACTGCGCTGCGAAACGCGGGATCGGTCAGGCGCGCGCGAAAGCGCGAAGTGAAACGCGTCGATGGATCCCTGCGCGCAGCGAGTTCGCTGTCGAGCCAGTCCGATACGTCGTCGTAAGCGACCGGTCGGATGCTGCCCGGCGGCTCGTTGCGTGGATGGGCCGGCATCGGCAGCACACGCAACGCGTCGCGGAATGTAACGGGCATCGCGGCGACGAAAGCGGGATCAGGGCCCGCTGTCACGGCAATCGTGTCGCTCGCCGCGGGATGCATGGCGAAGCGATGCGCATCGAGCTTGAGCGGCGCAACATTGCCGTGCGAAGCGCCGATGCCGAGAATGCTGGCCGCGCCGCTCTCACAGAACACTGCATCGGTGTCTTGGACGCTGGCGTTCCGCTCAATGCCACTCCGATAATTCGTAGCCGTTGCCGCGATGACCAGCACGGTATCGTTCGAGGGCGTGAATCGCGTGCGCGCGGTTTCGATCACAGGCGCGGCGCAATTCGCCGTGTTTGCGTCGCACGCGTGCAGCACCTTCAGCCAGCCGCCGAGCAACGCGATATGCGCGTCGCGCATTAGCATCACGCGAGTGCCATGACCCAGCGCGATGCTATTGCCCGCGTCGTCCTGGATCTGCACGCCTGCGCCCGTCGGCGTTTCGACCATATCGTCAAGCGCAAAGCGCTGCCCGACATCTGCCTTATAACGCCCCGTCTCATGAATGACGGTGGCGGCCGCATCGGCCTGCACGAGCGTCCACGCCGCATTGGCATAGGGTGCGAGCAGCAGCAAGGCGAACGGTACAGACCGCTTGAAAAGTCCGAAGATCATCCGGGTGAGTTGGGTTGAGCGTTTCATTTGACGAAGCGCAGTGAATGCGGCGCGTTATATCGCGCGAGTATCAACAAAACAGCCGGCTCGCGGGTTTATTCCAGGGTTTCGATGATCGCAAACTCGCCTCCGCGTGTCCCATATAGTGATCTGGTCTCCGCGTGACGCACGCACAAAAAGATGCAGCCCACGACGGAACGGAATATCTGCCCGGCTGGGCTGTTCTGATTTGCGCAGACGGCGGCGAGTGTGATCTGGAACATGAACGCAACAGCTTCGACAGACGTGGAATAGATCGCGATGCTGCGCTGTTCTGGGTGCATGGACGACGCGTCTGCAACGCTGCAAGTCGAGTGCAGGCTCGTAAGACGCATCGCCGGATTCACGAAACCCTACGGATACCAGAGGAAATCAGCGCATGGCAACGAGACAGAGCAGTCAGAAATTCATCGCGCGCAATCGGGCGCCACGCGTACAGATCGAGTACGACGTGGAACTGTACGGCGCGCAGAAGAAAGTGCAGATCCCGTTCGTGATGGGTGTGATGTCGGATCTGTCAGGCGCCAATGCGGGCGATCTTCCGCCGCTCGAAGCGCGCAAGGCGGTGGAAGTGGACGTCGATAACTTCGACAGCCGCATGCAGTCGATGAGGCCGCGGGTGAACTTCAGCGTGCCCAACACGCTGACGGGCGAAGGCAATCTGGCGGTCGATATCACCTTCGAAGGCATGGACGATTTTTCGCCCGCCGAGGTGGCGCGCAAGGTCGACTCGCTCGCGAAGCTGCTCGAGGCGCGCACGCAGCTCGCCAACCTCGGCACTTATCTCGATGGCAAGTCGGGCGCGGAGAAGCTGATCGCGCAGGCGATCAAGGATCCCGCCTTGCTGCAATCACTGGGCGCGGCGCCGAAAGCCGCCGACATCGAACCCGCACAGGAGTGAGCGCGATCATGGAAAGCCAGAATCAGATCGAGCAAGGCGTCGAGGACTCATTGAGCGGCGCCGATGATTTCGCCGCGCTGCTCAACAGGGAGTTCAAGCCGAAGAACGAGCGCGCGAAGCAAGAAGTCGAATCGGCCGTGCGCACGCTCGCTGCACAGGTGCTGCAGGATTCGCACATCGTTTCGGATGACCTGACGCAAACCATCAACGCGTATGTCGCCGAGATCGACCGCAAGCTCAGCGAGCAGTTGAACCAGATCATGCACCACGCGGACTTTCAGAAGCTGGAAGGCGCGTGGCGAGGGCTGCACCATCTCGTTACCAACACCGAAACGGATCCGATGCTGAAGATCCGGGTGCTGAACCTATCGAAGAAGGAACTCGCAAAAAATCTCAAGCGCTTCAAGGGCGTTGCATGGGACCAGAGCCCTGTGTTCAAGCGCATCTATGAAGAAGAATATGGTCAGCTGGGTGGCGAACCGTATGGCTGCCTCATCGGCGATTACTACTTCGATCACGGTCCGCAGGACGTCGAACTGCTACGCGGCATTTCGCAGGTCGCCGCCGCCGCGCATGCGCCGTTCATCTCGGCGGCGGATTCGACGTTGCTTGGCATGGAAGGCTGGAACGAGCTGGCCAATCCGCGCGATCTGTCGATGATCTTCACGACGCCGGACTACGCGGGCTGGCGTTCGCTTCGCGAAATGGACGACGCCCGCTATCTCGCGCTGACGATGCCGCGCACGCTTGCACGCCTGCCGTACGGCGCGAAGACCGACCCAGTCGACGGGTTCGACTTCGAAGAAGACACCGAAGGCGCGGATTCATCGAAGTACACATGGCAGAACGCTGCGTATGCGATGGCGGTGAACATCAACCGTTCGTTCAAGTACTACGGATGGTGCACGCGGATTCGCGGCGTCGAGTCGGGAGGAGCAGTCGACAGTCTGCCGGTGCATACCTTCCCGAGCGACGACGGTGGCGTCGACATGAAGTGCCCGACCGAGATCGCGATCACCGATCGGCGCTCGGCCGAACTCGACAAGATGGGGTTGATGCCGCTCGTGCATCGCAAGAATTCGGACATCGCGGCATTCATCGGCGCGCAATCGGTCGCGAAGCCGGAAGAGTACGACGATCCGGCCGCCACGGCGAATTCGAATCTGTCGGCACGTTTGCCATACATGTTCGCGTGCTGCCGTTTCGCGCACTACCTCAAATGCATCGTGCGCGACAAGATCGGCTCATTCAGCACGCGCGAGCAGATGGAGAGCTGGCTGTCGAACTGGGTCATGAATTATGTCGATGGCGATCCGGTGAATTCCAGCGAGGAAACCAAGGCCCGCAAGCCGCTCGCTGCCGCGCAAGTCGTCGTCGAGGACGTCGAAGGCAATCCCGGCTACTACACGTCGAAGTTCTTCCTGAAGCCGCACTACCAGCTCGAAGGACTCACCGTATCGCTGCGGCTCGTATCGCGACTGCCTTCCGCGCAGGCGGCCTGAGGCTTCTGCTGCATCTCACCTTGCAGGTAATCGTCCGGAGCGGCAGCGTTCCGGTCCTGATCGTTCGCCGCTACGGCGAGCGCACTCTTTGGCTCACAAATAGAGGTCACTATGGCATTCGACATGCACCTGAAATTCGGCTCCGGAGCGGTCACGATCCAGGGCGCTTCCAATCACTCGAAGCACAAGAACCAGGTTCCGATCATCGCGTGGTCGTGGGGCGCCAGCAATACCGGCAATCTGCACACGGGTGCGGGCTATGCATCGGGCGGCAAGGCCAACATTCAGGACATCACCGTCACGAAGTACATCGACAGTTGCTCGAACGCGTTGCTAAACGCTTGCTGCACGGGCGCGCGCGTCGACAACGCCTATCTGTACGTCACCAACGCAACGGGTCAGCAGACCGACTTCCTGACCATCGAGCTGAGCGAAGGGGTGCTGGTCACGTCGGTATCCACGGGCGGCAGCGGTGGCGACGAACGACTCACCGAGAACATCACGTTGCATTTCGGGAAGTTCAAGTACTCGTTCCAGCCGCAGGACGATGAGGGCAAGGCAAACGGCGGCACCAAGGATTTCACATTCGATATCCAGCAGGTCACCAAGCAGTAAGCAGGCGGCGATACCGGTCTTTTCGCCCGCTTTCTTTCATTGAATGGAGCACATCCAGTGACACTTTCTTCAGTCGATGTCAAACCTGAAAAGCTGCTCGCGGACGGTCATTTGAACGACGCGTTGCAAGCGTTGGCCGCGAAAGTGAAAAACTCGCCCGCGGACGCGACGCTGCGCGTGTTTCTGTTTCAGTTGCTTGCGTTGCGGGGTGACTGGGAGCGTGCGGGAACCCAGTTGACCGTGGCGGGCGAACTGGAACGACAAAACGCGTTGATGGTCGCCGCCTACCGCGCGGCACTGGTCGGCGAACGCGAACGCGAAGCCGTGCTGGCCGCCCTGCGTAACCCGGCAACGGTCGGCGAGCGGTCGGAATGGGAGCGCTTGCTGTTGCAGTCGCTGCAACAACTGTGCGGCGGACGGATCGCCGAAGCGCTCGCATTGCGCGCGCGAGCCTTCGACGAAGCGGAAACGGTGCGCGGCAGCATCGATGGCGTGCCGTTCAAATGGATCGCCGACGCAGACCCGCGTTTCGGGCCGTGCCTCGAAGTGATCCTGAAGGACAGCTATGCGTGGGTGCCGTTCTCGCGCGTCGCTGCGCTGTCTTTCGATGCGCCCACTGATCTGCGCGACAAGATCTGGGCGCCGGTGCGAATCACCTGGAAGAGCGGTGATGAGGCGATCGGCTTCGTGCCTTGCCGCTATTGCGGCAGCGAGCGAGGTGACGACGTCGCGCTCGCGCTGGCAAAGCGTACGGCCTGGACCGATCTCGGCGACGGCTGTTTCATCGGCGTTGGTCAGCGCATGCTGATCACCGACGTCGACGAATATCCTTTGCTCGACGTGCGCTCGATCACGTTCGAAACAGCTTGAGGGGGCGCACGTCATGGCAGAACTGATGCCCCAGGAGCGTCTGCAGCCGTCGCTGCTCGATCGTCTCACCGATTTCGATCCTGCGCAGCGCGAGGAGAGCCGGGAGCAGCGCGTCATTACGGCCGCGCGTTTGCGCGAATACGTGACACGCGATATCGCGTGGCTGCTCAACTGCACGCGGCACTGGAGCAGCGACGAGCTGACCGGATTCGCGCAGGTGGGTAATTCCGTACTGAATTTCGGTATCCCCGATCTTGCGGGTGCGGCGTTGTCGGGTATCGATGCCGAGCTGTTGCAGAACCGGATCCGTTCGGCACTGCTCGACTTCGAACCACGTCTGATCGCCAGCACTGTTCAGGTGAGCGTCGAGGTCGACGAAGCGCGCATGGGCAACCGTTCGCTGCGTTTCCTGATCGAAGCCGACATGTGGGCGAACCCGATGCCGCTTTCTCTCTATCTTCGCACCGACGTCGATCTCGAGACCGGCGAGTTTCACGTGTCGCAACGCTTCGGCTGATCGTCATGGACCCACGACACTTGCGCTACTACAACCGTGAGCTGCAACACGTCCGCGAGATGGGCGCGGAGTTTGCGAGCGAGTATCCGAAGATTGCCGGCCGTCTCGGGATGGAAGGTCTCGATTGCGCTGACCCGTACGTCGAACGGTTGCTCGAAGGCTTCGCGTTTCTGGCGGCGCGCGTGCAAATGAAGCTTGATGCGCAGTATCCGGTGTTCACGCAGCATCTTCTGGAGATGATCTACCCGCATTACCTGACGCCGATTCCGTCGATGGCGGTCGTGCAGTTGTATCCGGATCAAGCCGAAGACCTTCCTGCCACCGGACACCCGGTCGCGCGGCACACGGTGTTGCGCGGTCTCACCGGCTTCGGCGAACGCACGGCGTGCGAATACCGCACCGCGCACGACGTGACGCTGTGGCCGCTCGCGATCACCGAGGCGAGATACCTGGACACACCCGCGGCGCTTGCCGCCGCTGACCTCGTGCCGCCGCCGTCGAAAGCCGGGCAGGTCCGCGCGGGTTTGCGCCTGACGTTCGCAACCCTTTCCGGCGTGCCGGCGAACACGCTCGCGCTCGACAGCCTGCCGGTTTATCTCGCCGGCGCCGACGATCTGCCGCGATGGCTCTACGAGCAGCTGATGGCCAACCGCATCGGCTATACCGTGCGCGCAGCCGCGCCGGATGGGCAAACCATCGAGACACAGCATGACGCGTCGGCGCTGCGCGCCAAAGGCTTCGACGAAGATGACGCGATACTGCCCTACGGTGGCCGTTCGTTCAGCGGTTACCGGCTGTTGCAGGAGTATTTCGCGTGTCCGGAGCGTTTCCTGTTTGCCGAGTTCACGGAGCTGCGCCCGCTGCTCGCACGTTCGCGGGGCAACGAGTTCGAGATCGTGGTGTGGCTCGACCGCAGCGTGACGCGCCTGCACAACGCGATTGATGCAGGCAACTTCCGCCTGTTCTGCGCGCCGGCAATCAATCTGTTCGAGCGCCGCGCGGATCGTATTCATGTGCAGCAGGGCGACACCGAGTATCACGTGCTCGGCGACCACACCCGGCCGATGGATTTCGAAGTGCATAGCGTGCTGGAAGTGCAGGGCTACGGCGATCGCCAGGAGCCGGAGCAAAGCTTCCTGCCGTTCTATGACAGCACCGCTCGCACATGGCACGGCGGGCAGGCGGCGTTCTACACGCTGCGCCGCGAGCCGCGGCTGATCTCGAGCCGCCAGAAGCAACGCGGCGCACGCTCAAGCTACGTCGGCAGCGAAACGTTTATCGCGCTCGTGGATGCCAACGACGCGCCCTATGCGACCACGCTGCGCCAGTTAGGACTGCGGCTGCTGTGCACGAATCGCGATTTGCCGCTACATATGCCGGTGGGCAAGTCGTACACCGATTTCACGCTCGATACCGACGCGCCCGTGTCGTCGATCCGCTGTGTGGCTGGACCGACCCGGCCACGCGCGCCGAGCGCGACCGGCGAATCCGCGTGGCGGCTCATCAGCCACCTGCAGTTGAACTATCTGTCACTGCTCGACGAGGAAGGCGAAACGGGCGCGGCGGCGCTGCGCGAAATGCTCGGCCTGTATCACGACGAGTTCGACGCCGCGACGCGACGGCAGATCGAAGGCATCAAGCATGTCGCGGCGAAGCCCATCACGCGTCGCGTGCCGGTGCCCGGGCCGATCACGTATGGCCGCGGGCTCGAGATTACGCTGAGCTGCGACGATGCCGCTTTTGAAGGCAGCGGCGCATTTCTGCTCGCGTCGGTATTGCAGCATTTCTTTGCGCGCTATGTCTCGCTGAATTCATTCGCCGAGACGGTGTTGCGCACGCTCGAACGAAACGAGGTGGCCCGATGGCCCGCGAATCCCGGCAAGCGCCCGATCCTGTAGTGCTCGAAGCCGCGTTGCGCGCGAGCCCGGAAGATTTCGAGTTCTTCGAGGCAATGCGCCGTCTCGAATGCGCGTATCCGGAACGGCCGCGGTTCGGTCATTCGACCAGGCCGGCCGAAGATCCTGTGCGTCTCGCCCATGCCGCGGCACTGGAATTTCCGTCGCGCAGCATCGCGCGTTTCGAGGCGGGAAAGGCCGGCCGGCCGGCGCGGCTGGTTGGGCTGTTTCTCGGTTTGTTCGGACCGAACGGGCCGCTGCCGTTGCACCTCACCGAATACGCCGTCGATCGGGAGCGGAACGCGAAAGACCCGACGTTCGTCGCGTTTGCCGACGTGTTTCATCACCGGATGCTGAGCCTCTTCTATCGCGCGTGGGCCGATGCGCAGCCCACCGTGCAGCTGGACCGTCCGGAACAGGATCAGTTTCGCACCTATGTCGGCGCGCTGATCGGCATCGCCACGCCGCACCTCGACGGACGCGACGCGCTGCCCGATCAGTACAAGCGCTTTTTCGCCGGGCGTCTGGTGCCGCAAGCGCGCAATGCCGAAGGACTCAGGCGTTTTCTCGAGCACTTCTTCGGTGTGCCGGTGCGCGTGCTCGAGTTCGTCGTCGGGTGGATGCAATTGCCTCGGGACGCGCGTTTGCATATGGGCAAGAGCATGGCCTCGATGGGCCGCGACGCATTGCTCGGCACGCATGTGCGCGGCGCGCAGCAGCGCTTCCGGCTGCGCGTGGGGCCGCTGACCCGCAACGAGTTCAACCGTTTTTTGCCGGGCGGCGACACGCTCCTGCAACTGGTCGCGGCGGTCAAGTTGTATGTGGGCGACGAGAAGGGCTGGGACGTGCAGCTCGTGCTGAAGAAAGAAGAAGTGCCGCTGACGCATCTGGGTCAGGCGGCCCGCATGGGCTTCAACACGTGGATGGGCCGCTATCCGCAGCACAACGATGCCGACCAGGTCGTGTTGAGCCCGGCCGAGTGAAGTCCGGCGTACGCATGTCCAGGCATCTTTCAACTGAACTGGCGACTGCTTCGCGGCCGCCTCTGGTCATACAGGATTGGAATCATGGCTGAAATAAGTCGTGGCGCCTTGTTCGGCAAGCTCAACGCGCTGGCCTATCGGGGTATCGAAAGCGCTACCGTGTTCTGCAGGCTACGCGGCAACCCGTGCGTCGAACTGGCGCACTGGATGCATCAGATCCTGCAACTGCAGGATTCGGATCTGCATCGCATCGTCAGGCATTTCGGCCTGGATCCGTCGCACCTTGCACGCGACGTCACGGTCGCACTCGAACGTTTGCCGCGCGGCAGTACGAGCATCTCCGATCTGTCGGCCGAGGTGGAAGAAGCGGTCGAGCGCGGCTGGGTATTCGCTACGCTGCTGTTCGGCGAAGCCCAGGTGCGCACCGGCTATCTGATCGTCGGCCTTTTGCGCACGCGACACTTGCGCCACGCATTGCTCGATGTCTCGGGGGAATTCGCCAAGCTACGCGCCGAGACGTTGGCCGACGACTTCGCCGGCATCGTCGAAGGCTCGCCGGAAGACGGCCAGCTTGCCACCGACGGGTTTCGTGCCGGCGCGGTTGCGTCCGGCGCGGTTGCGTCCGGCGAGGTTGCGCCGGGCGAGAGCAGCGGTGCGATGGCGCCCGCGCAGATGGGCAGGCAACAGGCGTTGCAGCAGTTCACGGTCGATCTGACCGCGCAGGCGCGCGACGGCAAGATCGACCCGGTGGTCGGCCGCGACGCCGAGATTCGCCAATTGGTCGACGTACTGATGCGCCGGCGCCAGAACAACCCCATGCTGGTCGGCGAAGCGGGTGTCGGCAAGACGGCTGTGGTGGAGGGGTTCGCACTGCGCATTGCGCGTGCCGACGTGCCGCCGCCATTGCGCAACGTGCAGGTACGTGCGCTCGATATCGGCCTGTTGCAGGCCCCGGCGCGAGCATGAAGGGCGAGTTCGAAAACCGCCTGCGTCAGGTGATCGACGAAGTGCAGTCTTCGCGCAAGCCGATCGTCCTGTTCATCGACGAAGCGCATACGCTGGTGGGCGCGGGCGGTACGGCGGGCACCGGCGACGCGGCGAACCTGCTCAAGCCCGCGCTCGCGCGCGGCAATCTGCGCACGATCGGCGCGACCACCTGGGCCGAATACCGGAAGCACATCGAGAAGGATCCGGCGCTGACGCGACGTTTCCAGCCCGTGCAGGTGGACGAACCGAGCGAAGAGAAGACCATCCTGATGATGCGCGGTACCGCGAGCGTGATGGAGCAGCATCATCGTGTGCAGATTCTCGACGAAGCGCTCGAAGCAGCCGTCAAGTTGTCGCATCGCTATATTCCCGCGCGTCAGTTGCCGGACAAGGCCGTGAGCCTGCTCGACACCGCGTGCGCGCGTGTCGCGATCAGCCAGCACGCGGTGCCGGCGAAAATCGACGACACACTCAAGCGGATCGAGGCGCTGGAGACCGAGCAGACGATCATCGCGCGCGAGAAAAGCGTCGGCATGGAGGTGGAGGCTCGCGAGTCGCTGGCTTCAGCGACGCTCGAAGCGGAACGGCTGCGGTTGCAGCAGTTCGAAGCCGCGTGGGACAACGAGAAATCGCTGGTCCAGCAGATTCTGGCGTTGCGCGCGCGGCTAGGACGCGAGGCCGCGCCGGGCGAGCGCGCCGGCAGTGCGCGGGAACCGACTGCGCACGGCGACGCGAAGTCCGACGCATCGACAAACTCGTTCGCGCCGCCGGCGCTCGACGATGACACGAGGGGAGAGGTGCTTGCCGAGTTGAAACAACTGCAGGCGCAGCTCGCCGAGCGGCAGGGCGAAAACCCGCTGATCCTGGCGAATGTCGACTACCAGGCGGTCGCGTCGGTCGTCGCTGACTGGACCGGCATTCCGGTCGGACGCATGGTCCGTAGCGAACTGCGGACCGTGATGAATCTCGCCGACCTGATGTGCGAGCGCGTCGTCGGTCAGGACCACGCGATGGAGATGATCGCCAGGCGCATCCAGACATCGCGCGCCGGTCTCGACAACCCCAACCGTCCGATCGGCGTGTTCATGCTCGCCGGCACGTCGGGCGTTGGCAAGACCGAGACCGCGCTGGCGCTCGCCGAGGCGCTGTACGGTGGCGAGCACAACCTGATTACGATCAACATGAGCGAGTTTCAGGAAGCGCACACGGTTTCGACGCTGAAGGGCGCGCCGCCAGGCTATGTCGGTTATGGCGAAGGCGGAGTGCTGACCGAGGCCGTGCGGCGTAAGCCGTATTCGGTGGTGCTGCTCGACGAAGTGGAGAAAGCGCATCCCGATGTCCACGAAATCTTCTTTCAGGTGTTCGACAAGGGCGTGATGGATGACGGTGAAGGCCGCTCGATCAATTTCAGGAACACCTTGATCCTGCTGACCACGAACGTCGGCACGGATCTGATTGCCGGCCTGTGCCAGGACCCGGAGCTGATGCCGGATGCGCAGGGCCTCGCCAAAGCGCTGCGCGAACCGTTGCTCGAGGTGTTTCCACCCGCGCTGCTAGGCCGGCTCGTGCCGATCCCTTACTTCCCGCTCAGTGGCGCGATGCTCGCGAAGATCGTGAGACTGCAACTGGACCGCATCAAGCGGCGTATCGAGGATCGCTATCGCGTGCCGCTCGACTATGACGACGCCGTGGCGCAACTGGTCGTGAGTCGCTGCACGGAGAGCGAATCGGGTGGCCGGATGATCGATGCGATTCTGACCAACACGATGTTGCCTGAGATCAGCCGCGAGTTTCTCGCACGCATGATCGACGGCGTCGCGATCGAGCGGGTTGGCGTGAGCGTCGAGGACGGCGATTTTGCGTATCGCTTCGACGAGTGTGCGCCGCTCATCGCCGCGATTCCCGGCATTCCTGATTAGTGTGACCGGAACGCCACACGCTGAGGCGGCCGAAAGAAATTGACCTTTACGAGGAGTTCAAAACGTGAAAGCTATTCCAAAGATAATTCATATTATCTGGATTGGCGGCGATATCCCGCAACGAAACCGCGATTGCATCATAACGTTTCCGAGGTTGAACCCCGATTGGGAGGTGAATCTCTGGATTGATGCCAATCAGTTACTGACAGGCGAACGTCGTCGCCAGATCAGCGTACAACACAATGCCAGCACTACTCCGAACCAATGGGATGAGGTGGCTCAACGTTTGGGTGAGGACGGGGGCGATTCGGCAACGATGAGATATCTGAATCAGTATCTGAACATGCGCGGCGAGGATTTGCATGGAATGCGGGGCCGGCAGGTCAACTCGATCATAAACTTCTGCGAGCAGAACAGGCTCAAGCTGCGCGAGGTGCAGCATGATTTGAAGATGGGTAAGAACTCTACGATTTACCGACGCGAATTGGTCAATCGCGGAGCCAACTTCGGTTCGGCCAGCGATATTCTGCGAATCGAGATTCTTCTTCAGCATGGCGGTCTCTATGTCGATACCGACGTCAGCTGCGTCAGTCCCCTGGGGGAAATCATCTGCCACCAGTCTTACCCGCGATTCTCCGCCGTGCATCCCGCCTGGCATCACGGAATAAGCGAGAGCGACTGGGTGAATCCAAACTGGTGGGAACAGAACGTCAGAGGCGACCAGACGCCATCGATCAGCAACTCAATCATTGCGAGTCACGCTGGCAGCGGTGGCTTGAAGTCCTACAAATCGCTCATACACAGCAACTTCAGATCGATCAGGAACAGCGATGCTCTGCGAACAGAATATATGAATGACGTCCGGACGAGCACGATCAGAATGACGGGACCAACGGCAGCAGCGGAGAGTTCAGGCTTCAAAAAGGTCCGGGACAAAATGTTCGAGGAGCAAGTCCGCGCTCAGACCTCGGATCAGAAACTGCAGAACAATCTTTTCATGCGAGATAACTGGTACTTCCCCATGCACAAGGTCACGGACAGTTACTTTCACGATTGGCTTAGCGTATGAGTTCTTCGAGCGAATCGGGGATCACGTCAATATCGGGTTGATCCATAACACGCAGGACGACCGTCCCGTGGTCGCGAACGACCCGGTGGACAATTCGCGGCGACTGGTCAATATGGGTTCGGATCCGCTCACTCAGGAGACCTATATCAAATTCATTTGCGCCATGACGAAGGAATAGATCGCATGGGCCGGGTGTTCTGTTTGCCAAAGGGCGTACTAATCGCGCCGGGAGATGGAGCGATGCCAGCAGGCAAAAACCGTCAACCTGGAGGCGTCCGGTTCGCAACAGCGGCGCCGATACCGGTTCGATCACCGCGCTGCGGCTTTCCGTCCGGTACGACTTACCCGCAACGTAAAGAAGGTTCGCAGATCACGTCATGGCCCACGCAATCACACTCACTTCCAGTCTCGGCAGCAGCCTCCTGTTCGCAAACATGACCGCGACCGAGTCGCTCGGTCGGCTGTTTTCATATCGGCTCGAAGCGATCAGCAAGAACGCGGAAGTCGATCTGCGTTCGCTGCTGGGCACGCCGATGACGGTGAAGCTTGTCACGCCGCAAGGCTATACACGTTACTTCAACGCGATTGTCCGCGAAGGCGAGCAAGGCGGCTTCGTCAACATCGACAACGTGCGCTATGCGGTCTACACGTTCACGCTCGTGCCGAAACCGTGGTTAGCGACGCGCAGACGCGACTGCCGCATCTATCGAAGCATGAGTGTGCCGCAGATCGTCCAGTCGGTACTCGGCGACATCGGCTATAGCGATCTGAAGGTGAGCCTCAGCGGTAGCTATCCGCCGCGCGACTATTGCGTGCAGTACCGCGAAAGCGACTTCGACTTCGTCAGCCGGCTGATGGAGCAGGAAGGCATCTACTACTTCTTCACGCATACGCAGAGCACGCACACGATGGTGCTCGCCGATGCGCTCGGCGCGCACTCGAGCGTGGCTGGCTTCGAGCAGATTCCCTATGCGCCGCCGATCGAGCGGGGCAAGCGCATGAAGGCGTCGATCAGCGACTGGGAGACCTCTCGCGCGGTCAACGCGACGAAGGTGCAACTCGACGACTACGACTATCTGAAGCCGAAAGCATCGCTGCTTGCCACCGAAGAGCTGACCGACATGGAGGACGCGCACAACGTGAGCGGCCTCGACATCTACGACTATGCGTACGACTACGTTGGCTACGACGAGCGCCTGTCCGACGGCCAGCGCTACGCGCAGGTGCGCGCGGATGCGTTGAATGTGCCGCTCGCGATGAGCGCCGGCCACACCGACGCCTGTGGTCTCGCCACGGGTGCGCTGTTCAGGCTCAAGGACTTTCCGCTTGCCGACGCGAATCACGAATACCTCGTGATCGACGCGGTGACGCGCCTCGTCGAGCCGGACTACTCGGCGGGCGGCGGTGGAGACGATGGCGAGGCGCCGTTCAGGTGCGGCTTCAAGGCGATCCGCAGCCGCCAGCTGTTTCGCACGATGCCGACGACGCCGCGTCCGGTGATCGCTGGCCTGCAGACGGCGGTGGTGTACGGCGATACGCCCGAAGACATCGCCGTCGACAAATACGGCCGCGTGCAGGTCACGTTCTTCTGGAATCGTCAGGGCAAACCGAACGCGCGGAACTCGTGCCCGGTGCGGGTCGCGCAGATGTGGGCCGGCAAGCGCTGGGGCGCGCAGTTCATCCCGCGCGTCGGACAGGAAGTGGTGGTCAGCTTTCTCGACGGCAATCCGGACCGGCCGCTGATCATCGGCAGTGTCTACAACGCCGACAACATGCCGCCGTACAACCTGCCGGACAACAAGACCCAAAGCGGTGTGAAAAGCCGCAGCCACGAAGGTGGTGGTAGCGACGACTACAACGAGATCCGCTTCGAAGACCGGATGGGCAGCGAGCAGGTGCTGATTCACGCGCAAAAGGATCTGCGCGAAGAGTCGGAGCACGACCACGATGTACAGGTCGCGCGCAACTACACGCTGACGGCGGGCAACCAGATCAGGCTGGTCACCGGACTTGCCAGCATCACGATGAACAGTACCGGCGAGATCGCGATTCAAGGCACCAGCATCTCGCTTAACGGAGACATGAACGTGACGATGGCATCGGGTCTTGCGATGGAGATCAACTCGAAAGCGAATCTGAACATGAGTTCGATCGCGGCGATGGAAATCCTGTCCGAGGCCGATTGCCTCGTGCAGTCCACCAACCTGCAGTTGATCGGGACCGCGACGGCGGTACTGGGCGGCGCGGCTCCGATGATCTTATGAGCACGCCGTCGATATTCGAAGCAGCGCGCCAGATGCGGCTTTCCACGCGCGCGCAAGCGTGCCTGCGGCCGTCGATGGCGGCGCGTTCGGCGGTGCAGACATTGCTCGACGCCGGACATTCAGCCGATGCGTTGAGCCTGCTTGGTCGTCTTCTGCCGCGCCGTTATGCGGTGGCGTGGGCGTGCCAGTGCTGCCGCCGTCAGACGCTCGACGAACACGACCGCGCAGGTCTCGAACTCGCGGAAGCGTGGGTGCGCGATCCCAGGGAAGCGCAACGCGCTGCGGCGCTCGCGTTCGCGAAGACGCATCGCTACCAGACGATCGGCGCATGGACGGCTGCCGCCGCAGGTTGGTCGGGCGGCAACCTGAATCCGGAGCACGAGCGGCCGACGCCGCCGCCGGAGCATCTGACGGCGATCGCGGCGACGGCCGCGGTGAACTACATGGCCGCGCTGGTTCCCGCGCGGTTCGATGCACGCCGTGCCGCGTTCGTGCGCGATGCGCTGGGCCTGCTGAGTGTTCCTGAAGGTATCGATGGAGGTATGCAATGAGCGCCGCGCAGAGGCTGATTCTCTCGATAGAAGGCGAGGGGACTGGCGGCTTCGACGCAAGCCGCGAGCAGGTGTTCGACTGCCGCGATGGCAGCATCGGCCGTTCCGACGAGTGCGACTGGGTGCTGGGCACGGAAGGCGTGTCGCGTCTGCACGCGCTGGTGCGCTACCTGAACGGCATGTATTTCATCGAGGACCGCAGCACGAACGGTATGTCGCTGAACGGCGCGCCACTGCGAAAAGGCGATCCGGCCGCCCTGAAGCAAGGCGACCGCTTGCAGATCGACACGTTCGATGTCAGCGTGCGCTTGAGCGGCAACGGATCGACCGAACCGAACCCGCGGGCCGGCTCGGTCGATCCGGGGCGCACCGCGTCTTTCGTTGCTGCCGCGCCGGCCCCAGCCTGCGCACCGGCGCCTGCGCCTGCGCAAAACAGGGGTCCGCTGGACCTGAGCCTGCTGCTCGCGCCACGGCGCGCCACCCCGGCGGAGGACCATGCGGGCGAGGCCGAAGGCCTGATTCCGGGCGTCGCCGACGGATCGGCGCCGGGTGCGAGTCTCGATCCACTCGCATTGTTCGATGTGCCATCGTCCTACGCCGACGAACCGCTGCCTCGCGTATCGTCCGCGCCCGGTTGGAACCACACGCCTGCGGCGGCCGACCGCTTCCGGCCGCCGCAGGCCGAGGCAGCACGGCTTAGCGGGCCCGTGCTCCCGGAAGACTGGGACGCGAGCGCGAGCCTGGTCGCCGCGCGTTCCGGGCAGGGGCGATTCGAACCTTCTGAAGATGTGTCCATGACGACTGGCGGCATCCCGGCGCTTGTGCCCGCACCGTCGCCGCGACGGCAACGCTTGTCGGGAGATCTGACCGGACCATTCGCGGTTGCGCCAACGCACGCATCGACGCCGACGCAGGTGCCGCCGCAAAATCAAAGGCAGTCGGAAACGCCGATGCATTCGCACGCGTCGCCGGACACAACACCCGTCGTGATCGCTGCGGCAGTAGCATCGCCGGCAGTGCCTGCGGTTCCGACCGCTCCGCTCGCCTCTGCCGCCCCGTCGCCCACCGGCGAAGACGCTCCCGAATTGATGGAAATGTTCCACATTGCCGTCGACGCGATGATGGACGTGCTACGCGCGCGCGCCGAACTGAAGAACAGCTTCCGGCTGCCCGCGACGTTGATCCAGCGTTCTGAAAACAACCCGTTGAAGTTCGCGCCGACCGCGCAGGAAGCCGTCACGAGGCTGCTCGCGCCGCCCGATGGCGGCTTCCTCTGCGGCAACGCCGCGCTGAACGATGCCGCCGACGACATCCGCAATCACCAGATGGCGATGCTTGCTGGCGTGCGTTCCGCGTTCCAGTCGCTGCTCGCGCATTTCGATCCGGCGAGGATCGAACGGGAAGCCGAAGGCAGCGTGCGCCGTTTGCCGCTCGGTGGCCGGCCGCGTCACTGGGAGCGCTACAAGGAACAGTTTGAAGAAGTCACGAGAAATCCCGATGAATGCTTCAGGCGGCTTTTCGGCGATGAATTCGCGCGCGCCTACGAAGAACAGCTCGGACGCCTGAAAAGGCGGCGCAACGAGCCAACGTAACCAGCCAACGCGACCCGCCGGCGTAACGCGGTGCGGCGAGGCCCGAGGCCGTCGCGACCCGCACTCGTCGCGCGACGTGTGACAACCCCTATCCGGTTCACCGACATGACCCAGAGCAACAAGGTGGTATGGAGCGAAGGCCTGTTCCTCAGACCGCAGCACATGCAGCAGCAGGAACGCTATTTCGAGCGTTACGTGGAGCTGCGCGCGGGCAATCTGCGTCCGCACGCATGGGGCTTTCACGAACTCGAACTGGAAAGCGATCTGCTCGCAATCGGCAAGCTCGGCATCAAGCGCGCGCGCGGGGTGTTTCCCGACGGCACGCCGTTCGCAATGCCCGGCGATGATCCACTGCCGCCGCCGCTCGATGTCGATGCGAACTGGCGCGACCAGATCGTTCATCTGACCTTGCCGCTGCGTTCGCCCACGCAGCCGGACAGCGCATGGCCCGGCGCCGGCAGCGATCAACTGTTCCGCTATCGCGTGCGCGAAGCCGAAGTGCGCGATGCGTCGGGCAGCATGGAAGGCGTCACCGCGCTCGAAGTCGCGGGCATGAGCACACGTCTTTTACCCGAATTGCAGCCGATGGAAGGCCTGATGCGGATTCCGTTGGCACGGGTCGTCGAATGCCGCGCCGATCGGCGGGTGATCCTCGACGATGGCTTCATGCCGACCGCGCAGAGCACCGAAGCGGCCAGGCGGCTTGTCACCTTCCTGTCCGAGCTGCTAGGCCTGCTGCATCAGCGCGGCGAGGCGCTCGCAGGACGTGTGAGCGAGACTGATCGCGGCGGTGCCGCGGAAATCGCGGACTTTCTGCTGCTGCAGGTGATCAACCGCTATCAGCCGCTCGTCGCGCATCTTGCCGAGGCGCCGCTGCTGCACCCCGAAGCGCTTTACCGGCAACTGCTCGAACTGGCCGGCGAGCTGGCTACATTCACGACGCCGGGCAAGCGCGCGCAGGCTTTTCCGCCGTATCGGCACGAACTGCTGCGCGAAAGCTTCGAGCCGGTGATCGCGGCGCTGCGCATCGCGTTGAGCGCGGTGCTCGAACAGAGTGCTGTCGCGATTCCGCTGCAGCAGCGCAAGTATGGCGTGTGGGTCGGCATGGTGCCCGATCTCACGCTGCTCGATACGGCGACCTTCGTGCTCGCCGCGAAGGCCGACCTGAAGTCCGAAGACATGCGCCGGCAACTGCCGACTCAATCGAAGATCGGTCCTGTCGAAAAGATCCGCGATCTGGTGAACCTGCAACTGCCGGGCATTGGCGTATCGCCGATGGCGGTCGCGCCGCGCCAGTTGCCCTACATGTCGGGCTTCCTCTATTTCGAGTGCGACAGAAACTCGCCGATGTGGCGCATGTTGAAGACGTCCGGCGGCATCGCGATGCACTTCGGTAGCGGCTTCGCCGGTCTCGACCTGCAACTGTGGGCGGTACGCGCATGAATACCACCAACGACCGTTCCGCCGACGCAACCCGGCGCGGCGATGCGACGATGGTGCGCCCGCAGCGCGCCGTCAACGGCGATCCCAACGCCGATCCCAACATCGATCCCAACATCGATCCCAACACCGACGCCGGCGACGTCACGCGCATCGTGCGGCCAGCATCGCCCACTTCGCGCGTGATGCCGGCAAACCGGCCGTCGCAGCCGCCTGGACCGCCGCCGCTGCGCGCCGAGCTGGGCGACTTCCTGAGCGGTGTCGCCAATCCGCTCGTCCGTGCGGCCAATCCGCTGCTGCTGCTGACCGTGCAATTGCGGCACAGCGTCGCGCCGCCCACCGACGTCGGCCGTCTGCGCGAACAGGCGGTCGCACAGGTGCGCAGCTTCGAGCGCTACGCACAGGGCGCGGGCATCGACACGCAAACCATCGTGGCAGCGCGCTACGTGCTATGCACGATGCTCGACGAGTCGGTGAACAACGCGCCGTGGGGCGACCTGAGCGGCTGGGCGCAAAAGACGCTGCTCGTGACATTCCACGGCGAGGCCTACGGTGGCGCGAAGTTCTTCCAGATCCTCGATCGCCTGAGCGTCGACTTCTCGCGCCATCTCGATCTGATCGAGCTGATGTACATCTGCCTCGCGCTGGGCTTCGGCGGACGCTATCTCGTGGAACCAGGCGGCCTCGCGCGCCTGGCCGACATTCAGGACGATCTCTATCGACGCATTCGCGGGCTGCGCGAAGCGCCCGCCTCGGAACTGGCGCCGCATTGGCGCGGCGTCGAAGACCGCCGCAATCCGGTGATGCGGCATGTGCCGATGTGGGTCGCCGCGTCGGCTGCGGCCGTCGTGCTGCTGGGTGCATTCCTGGTGTTTTTCACGAAGCTCAACGCGCTCGCTGCGCCAGTCGGCGCACAGCTTGCCGCGATCGGTCTCGAGAACACGCCGCCGCCGCAAACCGTCGCGACGCCCGCGCCCACGGCCGCGCGCGTGACGCTCAAGCAACTGCTCGCGCCACAGGAACAGGCCGGCCAGTTGAGCGTCGACGAACAAACCGATGGCCGCGACACGGTGCGTCTCGCCGCCGCCGAACTGTTCCCGTCGGGCGGCGCCGACATCGCGCCCGACGTGGGTGTCGCTCCTGCACCGGATCACGTCGGCGCTGAATCAGGTGAAGGGCAGGGTGATCGTCGTCGGCCACACCGACGACCAGCCCGTGCGTTCGCTGACCTTCAAGGACAACTTCGCGCTGTCGACGGCGCGCGCGCAGAACACGCAGCAGATTCTCGCGCAGGGGCTCGACGATCCGCATCGTCTCGAAGCGAGCGGCGCTGGCTCGTCGCAGCCGATCGCGACGCCGGCCGATCTGCCGGCGAACCGCACGCGCAACCGTCGCGTGGAAATCCTGTATATCCCGGAGCACTGAACCCATGAACACGCTGAAAACCTGGGTGACGTCCCGGTGGTTCACCGTCGCGATCGGATTGCTATTGATCGCTGCGCTGATCTGGCTGGGCGCCCCCTATCTCGGGATCGGAGAATGGCAACCGCTCGCGAGCGCCGCGGCCCGGCTGGCGCTGATCTTCGCGATTGTGCTCGGCTGGCTGCTGGTCGAACAGGTCATGCAATGGCGCGCGCGGCGCAAGACGTCGCAACTGTCCGGCGAGCTGGCTGGACAGGACGCGCAGCTTCCGCTCGACGATCCCGGCAGCGCCGAACGCGAGCAGTTGCAGCGTCGCTTTCGCGAAGCAATCGATATGTTGCGCAAGACCCGCAGGAATGGCAGCAATCTCTACGCGCTGCCGTGGTATGTCGTGATCGGGCCGCCGGGCTCGGGCAAGAGCACCCTGGTGCAGAATTCCGGGCTCGAGTTTCCGCTCTCGGAGCGCTTCGGCAAGGAGGCGCTGCGCGGCATCGGCGGTACGCGCAACTGCGACTGGTGGTTCACCGACGAAGCGGTGTTTCTCGACACCGCGGGCCGCTACACGACGCAGGACTCCGATGCGGCCGCCGACGCTTCCGCGTGGCAGGCGTTTCTGTCGCTGCTGCGCCGCTATCGGCGGCGCCGTCCGTTGAACGGCGTGATCGTGACAATGAGTGTGTCCGATCTGTTGACGCTCGACGAAGACGCGCGTCAGCAGCACATCCGCACCGTGCGCCGGCGCCTCGACGAACTCGCGCAGCACCTGAAGGTGGCGGTGCCCGTGTATCTCGTGTTCACCAAGTGCGATCTCGTGGCGGGCTTCACCGAGTTCTTCGACGATCTCGGGCCCGATCTGCGCAGTCAGGTCTGGGGCATGACGTTTCCCGTCGACGCGAGTATCGACGGTAGCGCCTGCGCGCGCTTCGCGGGCGAGTTCGACCTGTTGCTGGAGCGTCTGAATACGCGCGTGATCGAGCGTCTGCATGGGGAGCGCGATCGCAGCCGACGCGCCGCCGTGCTCAGCTTTCCGCAGCAGCTCGGCGCGTTTCGCGAAATTGCGCGGCAGTTCGTCGAAGGCGCGTTCGGGCGTCATCAGTACGGCGCAGCGCCGCTGTTGCGCGGCGCCTATCTGACCTCCGGCACCCAGCAGGGCGCGCCGATCGACCGCATGCTGAGCGCCGTCGCGCGCACCTTCGGCGTCGACGTGGCGCGCGTGCAGGGCGGCGGCACGCAACGCCGGACGTTTTTCGTCGAACGGCTGCTGAAGGAAGTGCTGTTCCGCGAGTCGGGCCTCGCCGGCACCAATCCGCGGCTGGAACGGCAGAAGCTCCTGATGCAGGCCGGGATGTATATCGGCATCGCGCTCGTCACGGCGCTGCTGATCACCGGCTTCGCCACCAGTTACACGCGCAACCGTCTCTACGTCGCGCAGGTGCAGGACACGCTGGAAGACCTGCCGCCAGCCAGCAGCCTCGCCGGCGCACCGGATCTCAAGACGTATTTCGCGCGTGCGCTCGCGCGCCTCGAAGTCATCTCGGGCGCGCAGGGCGTCGCGGGCCAGTATCAGGGCCACGTGCCCTGGCTGATGCGCTTCGGCCTGTTCCAGGGACCCGCGTTGTTCGGGCAGGTACATGCCGCGTATCTGCGCGAACTCGACGGCACCTTGCTGCCCGGCGTCGGCGTGCGCTTTCGGGAAGGACTCAACGCCAGTGCCAACGCTCCGCAGGCACTCTACGACTACCTGAAGGGCTATCTGATGCTCGGCCAGCCGCAGCATCTCGATCCCGGCGAGCTGGCCGCGCTCGCGCGCATCGAATGGCAACGCATGTTCCCGCAGGACCCGGCGATCCAGAACGCGCTCGACAAACACTTTTCCGCGCTGGTCGACGATCCGGCGAAGCCGCGTGCGCTGACGCTCGACAACGCGCTGATCGATCAGGCGCGCGCGACGCTGAAGACCGCTGATCTCGCGACGCTGATCTACGGCAGCGTCCAGCTCGACGCCGGGCGTTCGGGGGCGCCGCCGGTGCGACTCGACCAGTCGCTCGGACTGCTTGGCAGCGTGTTTCGCCGCAAGAGTGGCGCGCCGCTTTCGCAACCGTTCCCCGCGCTGTTCACGAGGCCGGTTTTCGCCGCCGAGGTGAACGGCGGAATCGATCGGTCGGTGGACGGCTTCGTGAAGGACTACTGGGTCTTCAACGCCAGCCGCATCGATCCGCTCGCGCGCTCGCGCTACGAACAGCAGGTGCTGGCACTGTACGAGCAGGACTACATCAAGGCGTGGGACGCGCTGCTCGCCGACCTGCAACTTCAGCAGGTGTCTGACATCCAGGGCGCGAGTGCGCTGGCCGCGAAACTGTCGGGTCCGAGTTCGCCGCTGAAAGCGCTGCTGCATCTCGTGCGTGACAACACCAGCGACATGTTGCGCGGCTCCACGGCTGACGGTGCAACTTCGGCTTCATCGGTTTTGTCGGCTTCGGCGGTGGGCGCGCAGGCGGCGTCTGTAGGCGAGAACCTGGTCGCGAGACGCGCTGCGAACACGCGCCTTGCCGGCGAATTGCGCGGTGCGGGCGCAACGTTGCCGGACGGCACCACGACCAACGGCCCCGCAAGCGCCAGGCCCGGTTCGGGCGAAGCGCCGGCCAGCCGGGCGGGCGCCGCCATCGAGGCGCATTTCGCGCAGTTGAACCAGATGAGCGTCGGCACGCCGGGCTCGACGCCGCTCGATCAGATGTCCACCGTGCTCGACCAGCTCGGCAAGAACCTGTTGACGATGACTGACCTGAGCGCACCCGGCGCGCAGAACAATCCGGCCGTGCTCGCGGCGCGCCAGGAGAGCGACCAGTTGCCGCCGCAGGTGGCTTCGCTGATTTCCGGCCTCACTGGCACGAGCGCGGATCTGGTCGCGAGCGGAAGCAGCGCCGCGCTCGCCAGCCAGTTTCGCGAGGCAGCGGGCAACGACTGCGCGAGCTTCGTCGATGGCCGCTATCCGTTTGCGTCGAACCGTGCATCGGACATCCCCGTGCAGAACTTCGCCGAGCTATTCGGCAATGGCGGACGGTTCGACAGTTTCTTCAAGTCGACGCTCGCGAAATCAGTCGACACGAGTGGCCGCAACTGGCGCTGGAAGCCCGGCGCGCCGGCCGGCCCCGACGCCGTGCTGAGCGAAGCGCAGAGTGCCGACGCGATCCGCCAGATCTATTTTCGCAACGGCGCGCAACTGCAGGTCGGCTTTACGCTGCTCGCGCCGCAGCTCGATCCGGCAATCGCGAAGCTGACCGTCGAAATCGACGGGCAGAAATACGACTACGCGGCGAACGGCCCCCCGAGCATATCGATGACGTGGCCTGGACCGCAGCCCGGACACGTCGTCGTCAGTGCGTTCGATGCGTCCGGCCATCCGGTCGGCTCGCCGCTGAAATTCGATGGAGACTGGGCGTTCTTCCACGCGCTCGATGCGGCCCGTCTGCAAAAGCAAAGCGACCTGCGCTATCTCGCGACCTTCGACTTCGGCGGCCATGCAGTGAAGCTGCCGATCGCGCCCGCGAGTCTGAAGAATCCGTTCCTCAACGACGAAGTCCGTCGTTTCAGGTGTCCGCGATGAACGGTGGAGTCGGCTTCTTCGGGAAATTGCCCAGCGCGGGCGATTTTGTTCAGCGACGGCTGCCGTCCGCGTTCGTCGAAGACTGGGACCGTGACTTCCAGCGCGCGGTCGAAACCGGGCGCCGCGAACTCGGAGCGCACTGGGACGCCGCATGGCGACACGGCGCGGCGTGGCGCTTCGTGCTGCCCGCACCGGTGTGCGGCAACGTCGCGTGGTGCGGTCTGATCGGACCGGCCGTCGATCGGCTCGGCCGCGCCTTTCCGATGGTACTGGCTGCGTCCTGTGGCGGCGATGTCGCGACCCTGCTCGGCAATCACGCGTGGTTCGACGCGCTCGAGCGCGTCTATCGCAGTGCGCAGCATGAGGTCGTGAGCGTCGAAACCTTCGATGTGCGCGTGGCGGCGTTGCCCGGTCCGCTGACGCACGTGCGACCAGCGACCGACATGGCTGCGTTCTGGCGCGCGCTGCCGTGGGACGGCGGTCAATGGCGACTGGCGATGCCCGAAGGCGCGGCCGTTGGGATGGTGCTGGCCGAGGCATGGTCGCAACTCGGCAAGCGGCCGGGGCCGTGGTGCCTCTGGTGGACCGAACGTGCTGCGTGCCTGCTGGCGACGCGTGGTTTGCCGTTGAGCTACGCAGCGCTATTGGAGCCGGTGGTGTCGAGGGCGGGCGACGTGGGCGACATGGGTGACATGGGCGATGCGCTGCGCGAGTTCGGCTCGGCATCCGCTCGTCAGTGGGAGTCTGTTGCGTTGCTGGGCGATGAAGAGATCGCTGCCGGGCAATCCGGTCCGCACGCGGAGGATGGTCACGATCATCGAGTGTTGCCCGTCGGTTCATCGGCAGCCGGTCACGCTGCAGATGCCAGCGATGCGCTGCTGCTACTCGACGACGGCCGCACGCTGGTGCTGAGTGCCGATGACGGCCCGTCTCACTCGCACCAACGTGCAGCGCGCGCCATCCGCGAGACGGCGCAGCGCAGTGCGGCGGATCTGCCCAGTCTGCGGACCGGCCTGCTGGCGCTGCACGCGCAACTGCGCGGCGCCCGGCACGATGCGCGCCACGCAGCGGCAGCAAACGGCGCTGCCCTCGTCGCGCGCTTTGACGCAGCGCAGGTGCGACTGCTGCGGATCGGCGCCGCGGCAGCCTGGCACTGGCGGCGCGGCCAGTTGCAACCACTGTTCGTCGAGCGGGCGGCAGGCGCGGGCGGCGAATTTGACGATCTGCTGTTCGGCGATGCATGGCTCGCGATGCCCGGCATCGGCGCCTCCGAAGAGCCGGATTGCGACGAAGCGTGCATCACGCTCGAGGATGACGATCGCCTGCTGTTGCTCGTCACCCGCGCGCTCATCCAGCTTCCGCACGCGTGTCTGCTCGATGCGCTGGCATTGACCACGAACGAGGACGCCCGCCTGCATCTCGCGATGTGCGCGGGCCTCGGCACGCAGCCCGCGCAATGGCCGCTGGCCGTGATTGAAGCCGGCTCATGACGACGCATTGTTGCTCCGCCGGCCACACCGAGACAGGCAAGGTGCGCCGCCGCAATGAAGATGCGATTCTGGTTCGCGAGGACCTCGGACTGTGGGCTGTAGCCGACGGTCTGGGCGGCCATTCGGCCGGCGACTACGCGAGCACGCTGATCATCGAACGCCTTGGTGCGCTGACGCGCGAAGGCAGCGTCTTCGACTTCATTGCTGCGATCGAAGACAGCCTGCAGCAGGTGAACACCGAACTGCGCGAGGCCGCCGTCGCTCGACAAACCGACGTGATCGGTTCGACCGTCGCGCTGCTGGTGCATGACCAGCAGTTCGTGCTGTGCGGCTGGGTCGGCGATAGCCGCGTGTACGTTCAGGAAAACGGCGCACTGACGCAACTCACTCGCGACCACGTGCATGGTCAACCAGTCGACATCACGCATTTCGGACCACGCGCGCCGGCAGGCGTGGGCACTGGCGTGCTGACCCGGGCGGTCGGCGTCGACGAGACGCTCTACGTCGATTGGGCCATGGCCGGCAGCCGTCCCGGCATGCAGTTCCTGCTGTGCTCGGATGGCGTCAACAAGGAGCTGAGTGATGGCGAATTGACCGCCGCCTGTCGCGAGCAGCACAGTCCACGCCGGCAGATCGAGCGCCTGTTCGAGCTCGCCCTTGCGCGTCGCGCGCGCGACAACATTTCCGCCGTCATCGTGCGGCTCGAAGCATCGTGAAATTTCCGCCATGAACCATCCGGACCCCATCCCTTCCGCTTATCGCGAGCGCACGCCGAAGCTGGCCGCGCTATCCGACGCTTTCAGGACACGGTGTGAGCGTCAGATCGACGTTCTTCGCAGCGGGTCGGCACCCGCGAGAACTGGCGCGAGTTCCACCACTTCATCGTCCGCACAGATGGCCGGTGCGTTATCGGCATCCGTGCGCCGCAACCACGGCAGGACTATCGCGCCGCCCGCGCTGTCGGTCCGCAGCGATCCGAACGGGCAGGATGTCGTGCAGTGCGAGTGGCTGCGACCGAGGAGGCAGCAGGCATGAGTGTGGACGAGCAGCAGGTCAACGACGCATTGCGCGCGCTCGACGAAGCCCATCGACTACAGCGGATTCAGCGCAACGAATACCGGTACCGCCGACGCATGTTGTTCGAATCGCTGGGGCGGGACACTGTGGGTACAGGCGACACCGTGCGGCGGGTCGTGCTGTCGGGCGTCATGCAACAGCCGGACGTGTTGGCGGAAGGTCACGATGCCGGAAGTGCGGCAAGTGCTGAAGGGGGGGCAGTGCGCACGGACCTCGGCGCGCGACCGCTCGCCGCGTGGGCCGCCGTGCTGCTCGGCGTGGCCGCGGTGGGCGTCATGCTGTTTTGCTGGTTTGTCTTCGCATATTGAGCCGCCTTTTCGAAGCAGCCAGTCCGAGCGCAACAGCCGCTCAATGTTGCGCCGATCTGCAGGGATTATTCTTCGTCCGGCCCGGATAGCGTCTGCAGTTCTGCGAGGCCGCCGGGCGCGATGTTTTTAAGGACCTCCGCGAAGCGCTTGCCGACCAGACGTCTGGCTCGCTTGAGCAGGATCGGCAGCGGACTGGACGGTTCGTGACGTTCGTAGTAGTCGCAGATTTCGTCGATGCACAGGACGACGTCATCGGGTCCCTGGATTCGTCCGTTATCGCGCCGAGGGGCAGGGTTCGTGGGCGCGTCTTCGCCGGTCGACACCAATCCGGCAGCGAGCGCTTCGCCGCGCTCTGGAAAGCGCCGCGCCAACTGTGCATCGACGAACTTCTTCAACTCTTCGATATCGTCGGTCAGGTGGCCCAGATCGGGTCCAGCGGTACCCAGCTTTTCGCTCGCAATTGCATCAATGGCGCGCGCGTGCTCTAGCGCTATCGCGAGTGCTGCGGCCGCATCGGGCAACTGGTGTTCGGGGCAATCCATGCAGCACGCTTCGAGATCGATCAGCGTGGGCGCAGGCATGCCCTCGGCAGAGGGTGGCGGGGTGATTGCGCCCGTCGCGATACGCAGATCGCGCAACGAAAAGCGGCCGAGTCGCGGTGAGCTCACGAAGGGCGCGTTGCGGAAATAGGCGAGTACGCTCCGGGGATCGCCGAGCGGCATGATCGCGTTGGTGCGCGCGGTAGCGTCGTTGTCGTCGGCGGCGTCCAATTGCGGGTGCGCCGCTTCCCAGTAACGTTCCAGCAGACCGCGAACCAGCCCCAGACCGGCGCTCCAGCCTGCAATACCATGAATGCGGGTCGAGGCGGCGGTCAGATGGATGGCCACACGCAGGTCGTTGGTACGGTTGAACAAAGCCTCGGCGGCGGTTGCCACCTTATCCCAGTCCGGTTCTACGGCGGCCTTCAGGCTGTCGCCCATCGCCCGCTCGGATGTCGGTGTGGCGAGCCGCTCCAGCGCGATGAATTCTGGATCGTATTCGAGATTCTCGCCTGTCGGCGTGCTGTCATCGATGGGGCGGAGCAGGTGATCTGGATCGAATGGCGTCATGATTGGCTGGCGAAAAAGGAAGGGCGCTGAGACTACAACGACAGGGCGCGTCCAACGAGCGCGCGGCATCAAACGGACAACAGCTAATGCCCCGTAGTTATTCCGTCTCAACTGATCGTCAGCAGCCTGGTACGCAGATCGAACGCTTTGCTACCGAGCGCCGGGCGCTTGGTCCCTTGCAAGACGTAGGACCTGGGTTCGAAAATCGCTGGCGTGCGTTTGGTACTACAGCCGTAGATCCAGGCAAACTGGGGCACACGTCAATGTCTTCGGTAGTGGCACTGCTGGGCGCGGGACTGGTCCCGGCGCCGCCATGCAGACCAGGACAACACGTACGCGATAGAGTGAGTGCCACACCACAGGATGCGACAGAGCATCCGGCGGATCTCCTGCACACTGAGGGCGGTTTCAAGAGTGAAGCGCAACAGCGGGCTTAATGTTTAGAGCCTTGAGGTTGACTTGCTGAAGCAAGGGGCGCGGCGAAGACCTCGAACGGCGAATGGAAGGCATGAGTTGCACGAGGTCGGCTGTTCAGACTGTCGGCGAAGGCGTCTATGACCCTGAGAGGGTTGTCCTTTCCGATGTAGTCATCGACACATTCGGGAAGTAGTGCGATCTGCCCGCGGTCATCGCCTTCAACGAATCGCTTCATGAGTCACCCGGTCTCAGTGCGTTGATTCAGTTTGGGCGATCAATGCGTTTTCACACACTCTGCTCCGTAATCCGCCATTTGGGCAGCGAGGGCCGAACCGGCCGCTCCGGGTCGGAAGTACCCATTCGGCCCTCTGGAGAAGCGGTCATTGGCGGGCTCCCAGCCTGACTTCGGCGCCGAAGAGGCGTGGCAGGCAGGAAGCCTTGCACCGTGAGGGTACGGACGCCGCGCGTCAAGACGGGCTGCAGACCACCGCGGTCAGCAACAACGGAATCACCATGCGCACGGTAGCGTTGCTGCCAGCATCGCGCACGCGCGATTCGACCGCGTCGCTGGGAGCGGACAGCACAGCGCCGTACAGCGGGCCCGCGAGCGCATTGCCGCGGCCCTTCTTGAACGTCCCGTCGTCCTGCTCGTACCCAAGCACGGCGTAGACACGAAAGCCGAAGGCCGTTATGTCGCTGCCTTGTGCTGGCCGAAACGCGTTGACCGAATTCGCCTCAACGTGCATTGGATTCGGGTCGATGTACTGGTTGTTGATGAGCTGCCCGATAAACGCGTGTGGACTCGCCCTGCAGTCGAATTGCCCATCAAGCGCGTACGCGTGCGCCGCGACTGGGCAGAAGCCTGCGCCTGACACCAGCAGTACGACGAGTACTTTTTGAAGACGGGTTGCCATGGTGAACGTGCCCGAACCGCGGGTGTCGACAGGCAAAACACGAGCCAGCCTGTAGTCTCGCAGATTTTCGCCGTCCGCCCGATGGGGCGACGCTAGCAGTCGGCTCGGGATAACGGCGACGGTGCGCCGCGATGACGCTTTCGTCTCCACGCTCGGACCGTACGAGTCCAACTGCGTGGTCTCATCCGCAGTTCGATCAGGTGGCGCAGCCTTGAGGCTGCCACAAAGTGTCGTCACGACTTTCAGGACGGCCTTCGTCAGCCTGTTCACGCCTGCCCCCGACGTTGCTTCGCCTTTCATCGTTCAACCTCCATCGTCCGACGGCAATACACACGACCTGCCTCGACAAATCCCTGCGGTGTTAGCTGAAAGCGCCGAGTGGAGCGGTAGCCGACCTACTCGACGCGCCCGCCTCTTGCCGCAACCGGAATTCTGGTCTGGCGGAAACATCCATCGGCGAGTGCAGCAACAGCAACAGCAGCATCAGCGCGATTTCATGGCCGCTGAAGCGGCGGCGCAACCTCGTAAGCGGCTTGGACGGGATGCTCATCGACATGGCTTGTTCGTGCGTGATCGTCATCGGGGCGAGTCTCCACCTCAGAAATTCAGCCCGATCGCGACCGCTTGTGTATCGATGAGAACGGGCGAATGAAGTGCGCGGTGAGTTTACGTCCAGTACTTGAAACTGGTCACGCTTCGCTCGTAGCCAGTCCCATGCTGCGGCGCTCGCGTCGAATGCGCACGGGAGAGTTGTATTCTTCTGGCATTTGCGTGGCGGGGCGGCCTTGCGTCCTCGGGACATGCCCCTTCCATTCGGAACGGTCGGCGACGGTAGCAACAGGCGAGGGCTCGGCGTTCTCTGGACTCTCTGCGGCCAGGCGTTCGAGCGGCAATTGCGCATTCGCACCGACGACGAGAATGGCCTGCATCAGACCGGGCGTTTGAGACGCACACATTGCGGAAATTGCCACAATACACGCGGCAACAACATAGCTTGCCCGAATGCGAGGTAGTCTGATCGTGTACATCTTGCGTTCTCCATCACGCGCGAAAGAAAGTCACACAGTGCCTTTTTAATTGACCAACAACGATAAATGTCTGACGGTTCAGGTTGTATCGCGTACATCAGAAAGGCCCGAAGCCAATCAAACCTGCGCAACGCGATTGAGCGCTTCACTGGCGGGCACGCTCCCGAAACTGCTATCGAGCGTTTCCCTCATACGCGGCAGGAACTTAAGATGCACTGAAACGGCAGGAAAACGCCTGCGATATTCGATGATCGAGTGCGTCAACTGTCCGAGGCCGAGATCGGTTACGCAGTGAACGCGGAGTTTTCCGCGCGCGCGGGTGTGGGCGTCGCGTGCTTCGGCTTCGGCATCGTCGAGGTCGGCCAGGATCCTCTTGCACTTCTGGTAGTAGCGCTTGCCGGGTTCCGTCAGCGATACCCGACGTGTCGTGCGTTGCAGGAGCGGCGCCTGCAGCTGGTCTTCGAGTGACAAGACGGCACGCGATACGTTCCCCTTGCTGCAACTCCTATGCTCCGCAACGACGCTGAAGCTTCCCGCCTCGACTACTCCGGAGAAGATGCGCATGCTCATGAACTTGTCCATGGAACCGTTCACCTCGTGCTGTCTGATCCGGGTCGCTCTTCAGAATGAGACTTTCCCGCTTGGAAGAACGATAGACCGAGGCGAACGATTGAACCATCCCTACATTGGGATCGTCGCTTAATCCATGTGGTCAGCCGGCGATACGTTGGTATAGGTGTCGATCTTGCTGCGCAAGGCGGGTGTTCTGGAAGACGGAGAGCTTAGCGTCAGTGAGACAGGGACACCACAGGGATCAGTGGCTTCACCGCTGTTCGCGAACGTGTACCTGCACTACGTCTTCGATCTCTGGGCCAACCGATGGCGACGGCGGGAAGCCAAAGGCAACGTCATCATTCTGCGATACGCAGATGACATCGTTGTCGGTTTCGAGCACGAAGCTGACGCGCGGCGATTCTGGGACGCGATGCGTTTGAGGCTGGAGGAGTTCTCGCTTGTGCTTCACCCGGACAAGACGAGGCTGCTGGAGGTCGGCCGCTATGCAGCGGTCAACCGCCAGAGCCGGGGTCCTGGCCGACCGGAGACCTTCACCTTCCTGGGTTTCATCTTTATCTGCGGCAGGTCTCGTCGCGGGGCTTTCCAGTTGCAGCGGAAGACCCGAGGGGATCGCATGCGGGCGAGACTCAGGCAGATCAAGGAGGCGCTACGGACGCGCATGCACGAACCGATTCCAGTGCAAGGGCAATGGCTCAGGCAGGTAGTTCGCGGATACTTTGCGTATCACGCGGTGCCTACCAACTCGCGGGCACTCGGTGCATTTCGACATCACGTCACCGCTCTATGGCGGCGCACGCTCCGGCGGCGCAGTCAGAAGGACGCCATGACGTGGGAGCGAATGAGACGAATCGCCAATGCCTGGCCTCCGCCCCCTCGAATCCTTCATCCGTGGCCTGACCGGCGCTTCGCCGTCAAACACCCGAGGTAGGAGCCCGGTGCCCGAATTGGGCACGCCGGGATCTGTGCGGGGGGTGCTAAGTAATGGGCATCCCTACCGCAATCCTGGGTCGACTTGCGACGATCATCCGCTGCGGGCCGTCAAGCGGTTCTCAATTCAGCTATCGGTCCGGGTTCGGCCATGAAGCGCCATTCGCTCCCATCATTGCTCGGCCACCCAGAGGACGGCTCCACCCAATAACCGGCCGTTCCATCCCGCGAAGATGAGCTCTGCATCATCGTGGCATTGCTCGCTCAGACGGCGACGACAGTGCGCAAGGTGAAGCCTCCCGGAGCAGGGCCGGCGATTCATCAGCGTCGAGCGAAGCGCCGGTCGCGTCCGGTGAGTTCCGCGACCGGCTGATTTGTGAGTCTTCGGCTCGAACTGCAATCTAAATCGTCGATGGTCGGCGACGTCGTGCTTCTCGAGTTGCCCGGGGAGCAGCGCGCTGCCGGCTATTGCCCGTTCTGAGCGGACGCTCGTGCCTTCGAGCCGCTTGCCGGGGCGATGATACCGAAGAGTCCATTTGTCTCCTTGTTAGGACCTGCCGAGAAGTACAGCGTGTCCGGGCTCGAATTGCGGCCGCCACCAAGTGTCAGAGTCCACAGGCCGTCGATAGCCAGTGGATTGCCGAACTCATTTTCCAGCTGATCGACGAATGTGCCGTCGTTGTCGAAGACATTGATTCGACCATCGCCGAAGTTGCCAATGAGAATCTTGCCGCTGAAGCGGCCGAACGCAAACGATGCGCGCGCGATACCCCACGGCGAGTCGAGCGGCCCTCGGCTCGCAAAGCGACGCAGCAGGTGGCCGTCGGTATCAAATACGTCGACGAATCCGTGACCGCGGCCTGCATCGTCGTCGTGCTTCTGTTTGTCCTGCTTCGCGTAGGTGACGAAAAGGTCCCCCTCGATGTTCGCGATGCCAAACGGGGCGTAGCCAGCCGGGATGTTCGGGTCGGCGAAGCCACCGTCCGTCGCCGCAGGCGTGAACAGGCCGTCCGAACCGTTCGGCCCAAATACCTCGATCCGACCCGAGCGGAAGTTCGTCGCAAACAGGAATCCTCCTTGCGCATTCACTCCGAAGACGAGCCCCTTGTAGACCGCCCCGCTGGCGGCGGAGGGATTGGACGAGTTATCGACTGCGATCACGGCGTTGTTCGCCGGATTCAACCCACCGGCCCAAGCGGAAATCGTGCCGTCTTCCGTTGCGAAGATGAATACGGCCGGGATCTTGGTACCTGGCACGAGAAACGCCGACGAAGGATTCCATACAATCCCGGTTGGCGCCGCGGGCGTGGGATTCGGTGGACTCTTGGGAAGGACGGGATGACAGGCGCCGGCCGGAATGACGTTGCCTGGCAGCGGGATGGACACCTGCAGCGTCGTCACCTTTGTCCCCTCGCCGTCATACAGCGTGGAGCAGCCTGTGGCATTGTCGTTGATCCAGAATGGACTTCCTGCGGGACTAAAGGCAATACCCCAGGCGTTCTGCAGTACCCCGTCGACCTTCGGGGCAGCGCCTGCGACGTTGGACACGAGCGGTGTGACGACATAGGCATCGTCAGCGGCGGCATCCGCGATTGTGAAACCGGCGGCAAGGACAATCATGGCCGCCGCTTTGAGACCCCACGAGATCTGAGACATAACTTTCCTCCTCGTCTGACTGGCGAGAAATCGCCGCAGGCTAAACGAACGCTGTACTTCAAATATTCCCGCCCGGCTCCCAAAAATTCACTGGTCACCCGGTAGACTGGCATGAATGGCCCGCCGGATCACAGTTGGGGTGCGGTACTGGCCGTGGCAGGCATCTTTTTGTTAGGGCCGCTGCTCGTGTTTGCGGCTTTGCCTTCCAGAGGGGCTCAGTTGGGTCGAAAAGAGCGACTCTCGAGGACCGAGACTCCGCCGATGCGAACCTCGCGCGATCCTTTTCGCGGCGCGCCTCGCTGACCAACCTCCGCGGTAGGCGGGAGGGGAACGATGCTTGCTGGTCCTGCGGCGGATCAACCGAACGAGCGTGATAGGGTCGAAGGGCACAAAGCGGGCGAGAAGCTTCAGACGTATGGCATCTACAAGGTGGTGAGAGAAGGCGACGCCGGCTCCGGCTTCGAAGTGACATGCGTCGAAGGCGAGCATGTTCCGCCCACACGCAGCGGCAAGGGTGCGCACTACGAGTTGGTTCACGGCGCGGCGCAGGGAAGGGGACGTACTATGAAAAATTGGCCTGAAACACGGTCAATACTTCCCGCTCTGGTGATTTTGCTCGCTGGCTGTGTCGCTGGTGGCATGCCGTATACCGGGGCGCACTTCACTCCGACAGAGTGCCGCGACCTGGCGGCGCTCAAGACAAACGCGCCCCCTTCGATGGCGCAGCACCAAAGTGAACTCGCTGCCTTGAGGTAAGCGGGCTACGACCCGTCACCGTGGTTTGATGATCCGTATTACCCGGATGATCTACAAGCGGCACAGCGCCTGGTCGACTATTGGTTCCAAACGGAGCGCCAGCACCTTCAACCCGGCTGAGATAGAGGGGTCGAGGACTGACCCGGATGTCGCCGCGCGGCCACGAACGGCCATACGCTCGAGCATTCGGACAGACACTCAAACGTCCGGTCCACTCCGCGGATTCAACCCGTCGATGCAATAGTTCGACCTTTCTCTCAAACCGACATTAGAACGTCGGCTCCGCCCCGGACAATGGACGTCCGCAAGCTGATCGTAGCTGGCGTGTTTATCGGCGTGATTGTCCGACGCAAGGAGACTCGTGGGTATAAAAGTGTACGTTTCGTCGAAGCGGTTGTTCAAGCATAGGTCGACGTTCTTGCGGTCCCCCAGACCGCTTTGAGAGGCACTCATGGACCGATTGCAAGGTTTGGCCGATAGCACTAGCGCGTGGCCTCGACTCGCGCTGATCGCGCTTTTGGCGGCGGTCTGTCTTTCCTGTGGTGGTGGCGGCGCGGGCGGGGCCGGCGCGAGTGGGGGAACTGGCTCCGGCGGAACATCGGCGAGTGGTTCTGGCGGAACATCGGGGAGTAGTTCCGGAGGAATGTCTAATGGCACGGCATCGATCGCGTGGATCGGTACCTGGGCTGTCGCACCATGGGTCACTAGTGCACCGGGGTTTAACAACGAGACTGTGCGCCAGATCGTGCACACCAGCATTGGCGGTTCTGCCGTGCGTGTGCAGTTGTCGAACCTTTACGGGAGCGAGGCAGTCGTGATCGGCAACGTTTATGTTGCCCTGCGTGACAGCGGTCCCACTACGGTCGCCAGCAGCACGAGAACGGTGACGTTCGGAGGCCAACAAAGCGTGACACTGCCCGCAGGTGCGTCAATCGCAAGCGACCCTGTTCCCTTCGACGTGCCGTCACTCGCGGATATTGCCGTCAGCCTGTATCTGCCCGGCGGAACGCCACCGCATTCGACTGGCCACGACGGCTCGCTGCAGGACGTCTACGTCGCGCCGGGCAACGTCGGTGCCGATCCGAGCTTCGCCGGCTTCACCCCTAACCCTGCCGGTCAGGCATACTATTTTTTGACGAACGTCGATGTCCAAAACGCCAAGGCAACGGGCGCGGTGGTGGCACTCGGCGCGTCGATCACTGACGGGTCTGCATCCAGCAGCAACGCTAATCGCCGCTGGCCGAACGATCTTGCCGTGCGCCTGTTCGACGCCGGCATGGCGGTCGGTGTACTGAACGAGGGAATCAGTGGCAATAACTTTTTCACCGATGGCTGGGGCGAAGCGGGCCTCAATCGCTTCAATCGCGACGCGTTGGCCCAGACGGGAGTGAAGTGGACTATCGTCTCCGACGATGCCGTCAACAACCTCAACACCGAGGCACCAGCCAGCGCGCAGGATCTGATCGCCGCGTTTCAACAGTTGATCGCCCGCGCGCATGTGGTCGACGTCAAGGTTATCTGCTCTACGCTGACGCCGTTTCGCGGCACGCCGTTCTGGACACCCGCGATCGAAGCTACACGGGAAGCGATCAACGCGTTTGTGCTGAGCCCGTCGAGCGGCTGCGATGCCGTGCTGGACCAGGCTCGCGCCGTGAGCAATCCCGCTGACCCAGCCTCCTTCCTGCCGGCTTTTAACAGTGGTGACAACCTGCATCCGAACGACGCTGGCATGCAGGCGATCGCCGACGCATTGGACCTTGATAGCCTCAAGTGATGACGTCATCTTGGGTTTCTGAACCTGCGTGCGCATTCTCAGCCAACGACGCTGGTGGTCCGATACCTTTATGGCAGGACACCGTCGCGCCATTCAAACGATGTCTGCGGGGAAATCGAGGCCGTTCACAACCGTTGGCTTGTTAAAGGACAGTTAGCAGCGGTTAGCGAACACACGCCCACGTCGACTGGCCACGCCGTGGGTCGCATAGAGCAACCGCCGCCGTTAATCGACTTGCTCTCCTGTCGAGACACGACAACGCGTGCCAGTGACGAGGTTTGGTGCAGCAACGGCGAGCCTGCCTACGAGAATCGCCATCAAGTTGGACAAGCCAATTAGAGACACGGACAACTACCAGCCAGTCAATATGAACGATCGAATGGCCGTTTGGGCGTGGCGGATTCAACCGGTCGATGCAACACAATGAACCTCGCATGAGCGGCGGGAGTGTTGCAAATGAAACAGAGGCGCCGGATCTATTACGGCGAAAGCCAGAAGGCATTGATGTGGGAACGCTGGCGCAAAGGCGAGTCGTTGCAGCACATCGCCCGGCTATTTGACCGCAATCACTCGTCAGTACAGGGAATTCTGGCGCAAACTGGAGGAATCCAGCCTGCACCCCGCCAGCGATCCAGGCTGGCGCTGACGCTTGCCGAACGCGAGGATGTAGATTGTCAATTACGATGGCCGCCCGTGTTGCCTCACGAAGGAATGTTACTCGGCGGATTGTTGTCGTTTTCGCTTTCTTTTTTTTCTTCTTTCGTGGTTTGCCGGGCGCGGAGCGCGCGGCCCCCGGCGACTTTCAACTTTTGCGCAACTTACACTTCGGCTGGCGCATCAGCGGACTTTCGCAGGCCGCCCAGAATAAGTTCTTTTACGCGCTCTGCGCGCCACGCCTTGACCCGACGCTGTAGCGTTCTTAGTTGTGCCTGACTTGCGTACGCTTCTGGAAACATCGCGGCCAACCGATCCATCAATACGTTGGCCGGCACCGAGGGCTCTGCAATCAGCCATCCTTCGATTAGCGGCCACGCGTCGGCGAACGGATCCACCCGACTTCTCCACCAGTGCTTTGCCTTGGGTTGTTTTCGGTGCGTTGGACGTGCCTCACCTTCCTTCCATGCGGAAGAAAGGCCTGCGAGGAAGACGGCGACGTCTGAGTCGCCCGCCGGCGCGGCTTCAGCACGCACGCCGTGGGCCGCGAACTCGCTCAATGTTTGCTGTGCCGTTCGCATCTCCTGCAGCAGCCGCACAGGATCAAGGCCTTTGAACTGTGCCTTCAGCTTTTCCTTGATAGCGGGTTCAACGCTGTCGTGTGCCAGAAGCCGATCGCACGGCGTCGCCGGCGCTAGATAGACCTTGTGTACGCGCGCACCGTCACGCGTCTTGGACTTCAGCTTGAACGAAGGCTGGAAGAAGTTAATGTATAGCCGTGATGACGCGTACAGCTGCGCCAGCGCGTTCCTGGCATCGACACCGCTCAGCCGGCCATAACCGACCAGCCGCCGCACGACGGCGCCGTTCTTCTGCTCCACCCAGGCCTGATCGTTCTTCTTGTAGGCCCTCGAGCGCGTCTGCACAAGACCGCGGCCCTTGCAGTAGTCGAGGACGCTTTGGTTCATGAACGCACTGTCATTATCCGAGTCCACTCCAAGCATCGCGAATGGCAGATCGGCAGCCGCTTTCTCAAATCCTTCAATCACCAACATCTGGTTGCGTACCCGCATGGCCACACATTCTGTCCAGCCGCTGGCGATATCAGTCAGCGTGAGGGTGTGGACGAACTCACCGTCTATCTTCGAACCGCCGCAGTGTTCGACCATGTCGATCTCGAAGAAGCCCGGTGGTGGATCGCGCCAGTCGGCGAAGGTACGCACTGGAATGCTGCGCCGGATGGCCGAGCCCACCCCCGTGCGCCGTTTGCGCTGCCCATCAATGTGCGCACGCGCATTGGCCAGCATGCGATCGATGGTCGCCGCGCTGACCTGAAGGAGTTTGGCCTTGACGACCGGATCCAGGTCGAGATGACCATGCCGCTCCATGGCATCAACCAGCTTCGGGATCAACGCCTTCAGTCGCTTGCCGCAAACCCTGTCGGCTGCTTCCCAGAGCACCGTCAGCGCCTGGCGTACCGCTTCGTCGTATAGCCGGTTGCGCTCGCGTGTCCCCTTTGCCGCGCCGGGTTCTTCCCGTAGCAGCCGAATGGCGTGCTTGCGGTGATACCCGGTCAGAGCCACGAACTCATCGAGAATCCTGATCCGGTCACCGAACGTCGCGCTGCCATACCGCAATTGCAATGCTGCCACCAACTCCTTGCGTGTCGTCATGCTGATTTGCCTCGTCACCTCGTGCCGCTCCCGCCGGACAATCCGACGGGTAGCAAACTACGTGAGGCAACAGGTCAGCGCGAGTTGCAATTCCGATGAGTCAATGCGCGCGCGCGCTTGTTGTCGTCGGCGCTGCGACGCCGGTAGCTTTCGACGTTCAGCTCGAAGATCGTCGAGTGATGGACCAGGCGATCGATGGCGACCACCGTCATCGACGGATCGGGGAACACGTCGCTCCAGCCGGAGAACGGCTGATTGGCCGTGATCAGCAGACTGCGCCGCTCATATCGTTCGGCAATGAGTTCGAACAGCACGCTCGTTTCCGCTTGATCCTTGCGCACGTATGACAGGTCGTCGAGGATGATCAGGTCGAAGTGATCGAGCTTGGCAAGCATCGATGGCAATTGCAGGCTCTGGCGGGCCGCCTGCAGCTTCTGCACGATTTCGCCGGTGCGTGTGAACAGCACCCGGTATCCGGCGTCGATCAACGCATGGCCGATGCCACAGCCTAAATGGCTCTTCCCGGCACCCGGCGAACCTGCAACACACTGCCCATCATCATTGCGACGATGTCGTTGTCCGCTATCCGTTTCACCCGCGCTTCGGCGAGCGCGTTAATGTCATTGGAATGAATCGCTATCGAGGCGAGTCGTACCTGATCATCATGCAACCCGATGGCACTCGCGCTCATCTTCCGCCGTGGATGACCGGCGAAGCAGCAGCTCGCATGTCTATCGTTGTGCAGCCGGAATTACCGCATGGGGCGTTGATCGAACTTCAACGCCTGGTCAGCGCCGCTTTATCTTCTTCAGTGTTGTCAACGCACAGGGGATACGGTGATGCGCAAACAGGTGATGATGCAGCACGATCTGTTCGAGGGGAGCAGCGAGGAAGGACCTCTGCCCGCAGAGGTGTTAGCGGACGTAGTGGCGCAGTTGACACTGTTGATGCAGTCGGTGATCGATGCAATCGAGATGGAGGTGCGCGATGAACAAGATCCGCGCTGAGCATCTCTCGCGCCTCGCCTATGTCTACGTTCGTCAGTCGACGCTGGACCAGGTGCAGCATAATCGTGAGAGCCAGTTACGTCAGTATGGACTCGCCGATCGTGCCCGCGTGCTTGGCTGGCCTGAGGTGACGGTCATCGATGACGACCTGGGCCGCTCGGGCTCGGGTATCCATCGGCCCGGCTTCGAGCGCTTGCTGGCCGCCCTTTGTAGCGGCGCGGTGGGCGCAGTATTCTGTATCGAAGCGTCCCGGCTCGCGCGCAACGGGCGTGACTGGCACACGTCGAATGCGCCATTGATCACGTTCTGGATGACGTTGCCTTTGTGTGGTACGCGGATATCGGCGATGTTCTCGCCCGCGACCATGCCGTTCTGGCAGACAAACCGGAATGTGCCCGCCAGCATCTGGTAGCTGCTGGTGCCATCGTGCGAGTTCAGCAGCACGATTTCGTCGGCTTCCTCGCCGGTGATCTGGTCAGCATGCCGAAGCCGGAGCATGTGTTTGGTGAATTCGCGCTTGCCCTCGTCGCGCACGCGGGTCTGGCAGATCATGAACGGCTGAAAGCCTTCGTTGCGCAGGCCGCGTAGCACGTCGATGGTGGGAATGTAGGTGTAGCGTTCGGAACGGCTTTCGTGCTTGCCGTGCGCGAAGATGGAAGGGGCAACGCGGCGGATCTGGTCGTCCGACAGAGGGGAATCGGCGCGCAGCATTGGGGCGCCGTAATGGAAGGAAGAAGCGAGTTGCATGGCAATCTCCACAGTCAAGGTTGGGGACCTGAACCGGGCGAGGGGATGTGCCTTGCAGTCGCGGCTGGGCACGTTCCGGTGGAACTCGGGGTTGGCTTTGCTGCCGCCAGGCTCCCGGGTTCCCGCCCGTGCGACTTGAGGAGCCGATAGCGGGCAGGCGTCAAGGAAAGAGGCGAGGGAGGGGTGCGGGTAACACGGTCCCTCGCCCCTTGATGCCTGCTCGCTATCGGCTACGGTCGCGGGTCAAGGGCAGGAACCTGGGAGTCGGGTGCATGCCATGCCCCGGGTTGACCGGGCATGCAGGTGCGGTTTGGCAAGGCGGCCACCGGGCTGCCGTTCACGGCTTTGCCTCCAACACACGAAAACACGTCCACTATGAACGCTATCTGGATTTCGACATGCCGTTTTGCGAGGTTTCACGCCAACGCCTGGCCAGCGCTGCGGCCGCCTGGTCAACCCGCTTCGGCGCGGCAGTGCGCCATGCGACCGCGCTAATCGACGACCAGTCGGAGGGCATCCGCGCCATTCTGATGGTGACGGATGGCGCACCCGCGGACATCGACGTGACACGCGATGCCTATCTGGTCGAAGACGCCCGGGTCGCGGTGCAGCATGCGAGGCGGGCTGGAATCCGCTGCTTCTGCGTCGCTTTGGACACGCAGGCCGACTCGTATGTGCGTCGAATTTTCGGACAAGGGAACTATCTGATCGCGGTGGATCCGGATTTTTTACAGCAGCGCTTGAAGTCCGTCCTGGCGAAAAAACTGGTGCGCCTCTAAGCGGTGGGTTGACAGCAATCGCCAATAGCGCCTGTGGGTCGCTATGCGGAGGCTTACATAGCGACCCTGACCGGACGGTCTCTTGCATATGTCGAATGTCGCTTCATTCGTCCATGACGGACCATCAACTGAAGTCACATCACAGATTGGACCGCTGACCCGTCCGCCCGGACACGCAGCGCAGAGGAACGTGGCGGTGTGCCACGTTTCCTCCAGCTGCATTGATAACGTCCAAACATCAATGCTTCGAAAAAATGCACTTATCGCGTAACTCCATTTGCGTGAGTATCTGTACTCAAGATTCCAGCGAGATTGGAACGAAAGTAAAACGCATCGGAGACAAGGCTATGTACAACGCAAGGCGCACCTGGAGCGGCACGATCGCCCTTTGGGCCGGGTAGTCTCGAGCCCCAGCCGGTTCGAGCACCGGACAACTCAACCCACATCAGCCACGCATTCCGGCCGCCATCGGCGTCACGGCCGCTTGTCACGCCTGGCGCTTTCGCCTAACGACCAATCCGAACACCCGTTTCTTTTATATCGCTATGCCCTTCAGGAGACAACTTCATGCAAATCACCGGTATGTTGCACGGCGCGCGCCTGTTGCAATTCGTCGGATTCCCGGCGAGTGAGATCCTCGGCCCGAGCGCCAGCGAGGAGGAGATCAAGACTTTGATCGATCGTCATCGCCAGATATTCATCAAACCCGTCTTCAAGGGCGGGGTCGGCAAGAAAGGCAAGGCAGGTTTGCTTGGCCGCGCGACCGATCTCAAGACGGCGTTGATCGAAAAGGAGCGGCTCTACTTCGCCGAGCATACCGTCGGCCACATCAAGGCGAAGGCGAATGGCGTCACCTTCGAAGCCGGCGTTCCGGCCCAGCATGAGGTCTACTTCTCGATCACCGACTCCACGCGTTTTCGTGCGCCGACCATGACGCTTTCGCACGTGGGCGGCATGGACATCGAGGAAGTCGACCCGAAGCAGGTGGCGATGGTGCCGTTCGATGCGCTGACCGGGTTGAAGGCGTTCGTCGTAGCGAATGCACTGAGCGAGATCGGCGCGCCGAAGGAGATCATTTCGCCGCTCGTGCAGCAGTTGCCGAAACTCTGGGAACTCTTTCACGACTTCGGCATGACGACGCTTGAGTTGAACCCGATCCGCATGCGCGAGGACAGGCACGGTCGCCTTACGCCGGTTGCGTGCGACTTCAAGTGCGCGGCTTCGATCGCGACGATCCGCGCTGGGCGCGTCTTGGCCTGCCGCCCCATCTGTTCGCCGCCGATTACTCGGATTTTGAGCAGGAGATCAACCAGCTTCGCACCCATCAGGGCCAGAGCGACGTGTATGTGATCAACGAGAAGGGGACGATCCTCGCCCCGACCTTCGGCGGCGGCGCCAACTCGCTCGTCACCGAAATGCTCGGCGACGCCGCGATCATCTCGTCGGATTTCGGCGGCAATCCGCCTTACGCGAAGATGAAGGAAGTGGCGCGCATCTGTTTCAGGCACTGGCTCGAACAGGCGAACGTGCTCTTCATCATTGGCGGCAAGTCCAATAACACGGACATCTACGAGACGCTGCGCGCCATGGCCGACGCCCTGCGCGAGCACTTCAGCGAGCACGGACCGACGCCGCTCTATGTCGTGCTGGGCCGTGGAGGTCCGAACCTCGTGCGGGGCATGTCGGCGCTGAGGGACACATGCGACTCGCTGGGCCTGCCTTATCGGCTGTTCGGCTTCGACTCTGACATCAGCGAAGTGATCCAGTACGCACGCCGGGCGGACGCCTGGATGCGCGCCGGCGGCCGCACCGAGATCGCAGCAAGGATTGGCGCGTCACCGAGGCAAACCGAAATGGCTCGTGCCTGAGGAGATCGACATGTACAAGCAAGGCAGCAATACGTTCAAGTATTTCGTTGGCGTCAACTCACTCGCACAGATCGCCACGCGCGAGGATCGCGTGTGCGTGCTCAACATCCTGGGCGGTGAATCGTCGGACGTGACGCCCGTGAGTCACGCATTCTCGGGCGGTAACGTCGTATTCGGCACGGCGCCGGGCAAGGGCGGGCAAGTGCTCGCGACGCCGGCCGGCGATATCCCCGTGTACAACAACGTCCGTGAGGGGCTGCAGGCGGGACACCGGTTCAACTGCGGCGTCGTTTACCTGCCGCCGTCCGCGGCCCGCGACGGCGTCGCTGAACTGATCCGCGTGAATCCCGAGTTGCGGAAGATTTTCATCATCACCGAGAAGATCGCGGTCCACGACGCCCGCGAAATCCGCGCGATGGGCCAGCAGGCGGGCATCGACATCTTCGGCGCGAACGGCCTCGGCGTCGCCGATTCGTGGAATCGCGTGAGGATCGGCGGAGCGCTCGGCGGCGACAATCCTGACGATTCGTTGCGCAAGGGCTCAATCGCGATCTTCTCCAACTCCGGTGGCTTCAGCACGACGATTGCGCAATACCTGCGCATGGGTGGCTGGGGCACGTCGACGGTCATCTCGAGCGGCAAGGACGTCTACATCCACTATGCCGCGCCGGAATTCGCGTTCGCACTCGCCAACGATGCGCGCAGCAAGGCTGCGGTGCTTTACTGCGAACCGGGTGGCTACTACGAGGCCGATGCGGTCTTCACGAAGCCAGTCGTCGCGTGCGTCGTGGGACGGTGGAAGAGCCGCCTCACGCGGGCAGTCGGCCACGCCGGCGCGATGGCCGGCGGCAACGACGATGCGCAAGCCAAGGAACGCTGGTTCATGCAGAAGTTCGGCGTCGAGCGCCTCTTCACGCCGGATGATCCATGCTGCTCGACGAAGGGTGCCGTGGTGACGAACATCGCGCACATCCCGGCCGCGCTGAGCGCCGTGATGCGCGCCAACGCGACGATGCCCGATTTCGAGTCGGAGGGCAGTCTCGCACTCAAGCCGTGGTTTGGCTCCGATCAGGGCATCGCGCTGCCGGACGGCCTCGGGATTCCGGTCGTGGAAGCTGTTGCGCCATATAACGAGCAGGTCCATCAGGTCAATCGACAGATCGGCGTGATCGCTCCGCGCCAGGCGCTCAAGGACGCATCGGGCGCGTCGCAGATGGACGCGAAGACGCAGGTGAGCAGCCTGCACGGCGCGTCGATGCTGGAGGCCGCGACGCGTTCGCTCGAAGCGAACGTCGGCCTTGCCCTGCTGCACGAATTCGGCGGCGAGAATGACGAACAACTCATCGATGTGGCGATCGCTGCGTCCGTCAATCTGCACGGAACGCCGGAACTCGCGGCAGCGCAAGCCGCACGCGAAGCCGGCAATGCACCCAACGCCATCTTGGCCGCCGCGGCCTCGATCATCGGGCCGAATCGTCAGCGCGCGGCGCGGGATGCCGCGAAATGGATGATCGAACGCTTCTCGGCAGCCGGCCTTACGAGTGCGCTCGACGAGAACTTTGACATCGCCCGGATCGACGTCAGCGGCTGCGAGCCGCTCTTTGCCGACACGCGCGATTTGCGCACCGAAGCGATGCTCGCGGGACTCGCCGAGCGTCGAGTCAGATCGGTCCCCGTGCGCTGGCTCACGTCTCAGCCCGCTCACCCGACGGCAGACGCTGTTCTGGCGGCGATCTCCATGACGCTCGCGTGGGGACCGCTGATGCGCAAGCGCATCTCGCGCGTCACGGCCGAGAGCCTGCCCTGGTGGACCATGTTGTTCGGGACGCTGATCGGTGCATCGGCGGACGCCTCGCGACACCGTCCCGACGGCTTTTGCGGCTTTACCACGCAAGCGCTGCTGAACGAACGCAGCCTGACAGAAATCTGTTTTGCCGCGTTGCTCAACCTCGCGCCGGGGCCCAACGATCTGTTCGCCTTCAAGACGCTCGTCGGTCTGCTGCTCACCAACGGTCCGGGCGCCATCTCGGCGCAAGGAGCAAAGGGCGCGGTATCCGCTGACGGCCCGGAAAGCCCCGAGCGCGTGCAACTCAACAAGGCGCTGGTCGGCTTTCTCACCCATACAGGCTATACGCACGGCGGCAATGGCTATGAAGGCATCGCCTTCCTGATCGAAGCGTTCAGGGACAGCGGGCTTGCCGATCCGTCCGACCCCGCGCACGGCGTGGACCTGCGCTCGCTGGCCGAGCGCTCGGTCGAGCGCTATGCGCAGTACAAGGCCCGACAGAAGCATGCCGGCAGCCTCGATATCGCGAAGCTGCCGGGCGTGAACCATCCCGTCTTCAAGGACAGGCCGGTCAACTACGATCCGCGCGAAGTGTTCATCGCGGAACTGTGCGGGAAGCGTGGGGAATATAACGTGTTCCATGCGTTCTATCGCGAACTGGTGCAGGCGTTGTTCGACGCAGGTGTCTCGCGCAACGTGTACTGCGTAAACGTCGATGCCGTGATCGCGGCGCTGCTGCTGAAGATGCTGTGGCAGCCGCTGCAACGTGGTGAATTGACTGAGACCGATCTGGAAACCGCCGCATTCACGATCTTCCTTTATCCCCGCATGCTCGGATGCGCGGCGGAAATCGACGATCACCTGAACCGGGGGCGCAACATGGACACCCGAACGCCCGCGTCCCAGTGCCGCTTCGTAGCTTGAGCGCTTCGCCGACACTGATAACCAGCCGACATCAATCGTTTCGAAAATAGCACTTATCGTTTCGTGTGGTCCGGGTGAACATTCGACAAACAACAAATCGCCCGAACACCGCAAGTTCAAAATTTCTGGAGACACCTCGATGCATCCCTCCTCACCCCCGCTGGCCCCCGGGCAATCGAAGGCATTCGCCGTGCTACGCGTGACGGCAGGCAACTTCCTGGAGCAGTTCGACTTCTTCCTGTTCGGCTTCTATGCCACGCAGATTGCCGCGGTCTTTTTCCCGGCGGGGAGCGAGTTCGCTTCACTGATGATGACGTTCGCAGTGTTCGGCGCGGGCTTCCTGATGCGGCCGCTCGGCGCGATCATCCTCGGCGCGTATATCGACGATGTCGGTCGCCGCAAGGGCCTGATTGTCACGCTGTCGATCATGGCGAGCGGCACCATCCTGATCGCGTTCGTGCCCGGCTATGCGACGATCGGACTATTCGCCCCAGCCCTGGTTCTCATTGGCCGTCTGCTGCAGGGCTTCTCCGCGGGTGCGGAACTGGGCGGCGTATCGGTTTATCTCGCCGAGATGGCGACGCCGGGCCGCAAGGGTTTCTTCACGAGCTGGCAGTCGGCGAGCCAGCAAGTGGCGATCGTCATCGCTGCTGCGCTCGGCTTCTCGCTCAATCAGTGGCTCGACACGGCGGCGATCGCTGCGTGGGGATGGCGCGTGCCGTTCTTCGTCGGCTGCATGATCGTGCCGTTCATCTTCATCTTGCGGCGCAATCTCGAGGAAACGCAGGAATTCAAACAGCGCCAGCATCGCCCGAGCATGAAAGAAGTCTTTACGACGCTCGTGCAGAACTGGAATGTCGTGATCGCGGGCGTGCTGCTGGTCGCAATGACCACCACGAGCTTCTATCTGATCACGGTGTATGCGCCGACGTTTGGCAAGACGGTCCTGCATCTGAGCACCGCCGATAGCCTGCTCGTCACGCTGTGCGTGGGGATCTCCAACTTCATCTGGCTGCCGATCGGTGGCGCCCTATCGGACCGGATCGGACGCCGTCCGCTCCTTCTCGGAATGACGATCCTGGCAATTGCGACCGCCTACCCCGCGCTATCGCTGCTGGCTCACACGCCGAGCTTCGTCAACATGTTGCTTGTGCTGCTCTGGCTCTCGTTCATGTACGGGATGTACAACGGCGCGATGATCGTCGCGCTCACCGAAGTGATGCCGGTCGAAGTGCGTGTCGCTGGATTCTCGCTGGCCTACAGCCTCGCGACGGCGGTCTTTGGCGGTTTCACACCCGTTATCTCGACCGCGCTCATTCACATGACGGGCGATAAAGCCGCGCCGGGCTACTGGATGAGCTTCGCCGCGGTGTGCGGGCTCGGTGCCACACTCGCACTGTATCGGCGCCGTCGCGTTCCGCTGCATGCGGCTTCCTGAAGCATCGCTTGGCTCCTCGAACTTCAGCCTGATGTTCTTTCAACCATGAAATCCATCCTTCTGAAACTCTGCACCGCGGCGCTCCTCGGCAGCGCCGCCGCTGCGGCGAATGTACAGGCCGCCGAACTGCACGTGATGAGCTCTGGCGGCTTCACCGCCGCCTACAAGCTGCTCGGCCCGAAGTTCGCGGCGTCCACGGGCAACACGCTCGATACCGCGCTCGGGCCGTCGATGGGCAAGTCGCCGGAGGCCATTCCGAACCGGCTTCGGCGCGGCGAGCCTGCCGACGTGGTGATCATGGTCGGCTATGCACTCGACGACCTCATCAAGCAGGGCAAGGTGATCCCCGATTCGCGCGTCGAGCTCGCGGATTCGCGCATCGGGATGGTCGTGCGCGATGGCGCGCCGAAGCCCGACATCGGATCTGAGGCGGCGCTCAAGGAAACCTTGCTGCATGCCCGGTCGATCGCTTACTCGGATAGCGCGAGCGGCGTCTATATCGAGCGCGAGTTGTTCAAGCGGCTCGGCATCGAGGAACAGGTGAAGACCAAGGCGAAGATGATCCCGAAGATCCCGGTGGCGTCGGTGGTTGCAACCGGCGACTACGAAGTGGGATTTCAGCAGGTGAGCGAGTTGCTCCCGGTGAAGGGCGCGGCTTACGTCGGCAAGATTCCGGAGTCGCTGCAGTCCGTCACGCGCTTTGCGGCCGGCATCCCGGTCGGCGCGCAGCATCCGAAGGAGGCGAAAGCGCTGCTCGACTATCTCGCGTCGCCCGCCGTGCAGCCGGAGGTGACATCGACCGGGCTCGATTCCGTCGCCACGCATTGAGACGACGGCAACGATTCAGCCCGGCAAATCGGCGGGCTGATCGAAAGCTTCTTCGGGTTCATGCGCCAGGCTCAATGCATCCTTCAGACGCGTTCGGTCGCAAGCGCGCTCCCACATCGATACGAAGATCACCGCGCAGGCGTTGCTGATCACGCTCGTCAGGGCACGCGCCTCCGACATAAAGCGATCGATGCCGACCAGTAACGCGACGCCTGCAACCGGCAGATCGGGAATGACGGCGAGCGTCGCGACGAGCGCAACCAGTCCGCTGCCCGACACGCCCGCCGCGCCCTTCGACGTGATCAGCATGACCACGAGCATCGTCGCGATCCGGCCACCCGAGAGGTGTACATCGCACGCTTGCGCGATGAACATCGAGGCGAGCGTCAGGTAGATCGCCGTGCCGTCGAGATTGAAGGAATAGCCGGCGGGCAGCACGAGACCCACGATGCCCTTGTCGCAGCCAAGCGCTTCGAGCTTGACGATGAGGCGCGGCAGCACCGGTTCGGTCGACGACGTCGCGAGCACGATGACGAGTTCCTCGCGAATGTAGCGCAGCAAACGCCAGAGGGAGAAGCGATGCAGGCGTGCGAGGGGACCGAGCACGCAGACGACGAACAGCAGGCACGCCGCATAGAACGACAACATCAGCATGCCGAGCGAGCCAATCGAACGGATGCCGAAACGGCCCACCGTGAACGCCATCGCGCCGAACGCCCCGACGGGGGCAAGCCGCATGATCAGCGCGAGGATGCGGAACAGCACGTGTGCGACGCTATCGATGAATTCCTGCACTCGCCGTCCGGCGCTTCCGCTGGCGTTCAGTGCGAAGCCGAACAGAAGGGCAAGCAGCAGGACCGGCAGAACCTCGCCTTTCTCGAAGGCGCCGACGAGCGTCTCCGGAATCAGATGCAGTGCGAACTCGACGAGCCCGTGCGACTGCGTGCGCGTCGAATACTGCGCCAGGATGGCCGTGTCCAGATGATGCGCGTCGATGTGCAGTCCCGTACCCGGATGCAGCGAGAACGCGGTCGCGAGGCCCAGAACGAGCGCAATGATGGTGAGAACGTAGAACAACGCGAGCGCCTTCAGGATGGTCCGGCCGATCTTCGAGCCGCTCGCAAGCGACGTGATGCCGGTGACGATCGTGCAGAAGACGATTGGCGCGATCATCATGCGAACCAGCGCGACGAACGCATCGCTGAGCGGTTTCAGCGACGCACCGACCTGTGGCCAGAAGTGGCCGACGGTCATGCCGAGTCCCATTCCAAGCAGGACCTGGACGTAAAGCAGCCGGAATGGCCTTGGCGGTGTCATTTCGGGGTTTTCTTCGCCGCACGGGCCTTGCCGCTCGGCTTCGTGTCGAGAATCGTCTGATAGAACTGCTGCGCGGCCGGCGCGAGCGGACGCCCCCGGCGTCTGACAATACCGACTCGCCTCGTCACGACCGGATCGACGAGCGGCACGCTGGTCAGAATCGGATGGTCGCGCATGGGCATTGCCATTGAAGGCACCGCTGCCACACCGAGTCCCGCTTCGATCAGGCCGAGCATGGTGGTGACATGGCGAGTCTCGCAGATGCTCGGCACTGCCGGCGCCACGTTGGTCAACGCCTGATCGAGCAGCAGGCGGTTGCCGGAAGTCTTGTCCACAGATACATATTCGTGTTCATAAAGCTCGTTCCAGGTCACCTGCTTTTTCCGGGCAAGGGGATGGTCGCGACGGCACGCGGCGACGAACCGTTCCTGCAGCAGGACCTTGAACTCAACCTCGGTTTCCTGGCTGCCCATGAAGCTGACGCCGAAATCGGCTTCACCACTGATGACCGAGCCGAGCACTTCGTTGGCGCTCGAGTCCAGCAGCTTGACCCGGATGCGAGGATAGCGGCTGTGATAGGCGGCAACGACGCTCGGCAGGAAATAGTAGGCGACCGACGGCACGCATGCGATGGTCACATGACCGAGGCGGCTGCTCGAGACGTCGCGGATGCCGAGCAAAGCGACATCGAGATCGTCGAGAAGTTGTTCCGCGCTTGGGGCGAACACGCGACCTATTGTGGTGAGCGTCACGCTGCGGGTGGTCCGCTCGAAGAGCCGCACACCGAGCGCCGCTTCGAGCTTCTCGATGCGCCGGCTCAGCGCTGGCTGCGAAATATTGACCGCCTCCGCTGCTTTGCGGAAGCTACCCAATTCCACGACGGCTCGAAACGCCTGCAAATCGTTCAGGTCGAAGTTGACACCCACGGGCCATCCTCCGCATTTTCGATGCGGCTATTTTGCATGATGCGGGTGAAAGCGCCCATCGAGGACAACACTCGGTGATTAGCCCGCGAGGGATTACCGAAGGCGGGATCGGGGGGCCGACCCGATACGATAAGCGATAGTCAGGCACACGATGTTCGCCAGTATCTTGCACGCGCCCTCGCAATAGCAGCCCGTCGAGCTGCGTCTTTATATCGTGCACAGCCGCAAGCATTGCGGGTATGTTCGGCATGGCGTTCCCCTCTCGTATATGAGGGATCAATTGGACGTCGAATATACGCCGACCTTCGGTCACTCGAGAAAGCCTGTCGAGCGACTCCTGATGGCCGGCTTATGCCGGATGCAGCTCCTCAATCGAAGCCTTGGAGGTAACCGCATGCGCAACGCAACCTGCTCGAGGTGACCAGTGAAGCGTTCCCCGGCAAGCGGCTGGTGGTGTGCCGCAATCCGCTGCTGGCCGACGAGCGCACCCGCAAGCGTGAGGCCTTGCAGGCCACTGAACAGGAACTGGGCAAGATTGCCGAGGCGACCACGCGCGTACGCAACCGGCTCAAGGGCATCGAGGCGATTGCCTTGCGCGTGGGCCGCGTCATCGATCATTTCAGGAAACAGCAGTCGTGACCTCGACTTGCAATACGCCTTGCGGGAGCTCGATTCCCGATGTGGAGAATAAACCGGTCGGCTATTTTTGCTGCAGTACACCCCTGAAAGCCAAGCCTGGCAGCGGTTTTCGGAGGATTTTCAGATTTCGGGGGATGGGCAAAGATAGCCTTTCACCTCGCCCCGACGGCCATAGCCATAAGTAAAGCGGACCCATTATCGTCTTTTTTATTGCTTTACCCGCTCCTCGTTCTACCCGACAGTAACCTCAGCGCGCCGCCACGGCAGCTTGCAGCCGAAACGCGATTGATCAGTGCTGACGGCTACCTACGACAATGATGACCTGCATTGCAGAAAATCTGCGGGTCCGGGAGACGAGTCGATGAGTCATATGGACAGAAGCTTAATCAACTACCGGCTTACGAAGTCAGGGGCCATTCACTTCGGCCAACACACGGCCGGCCCGGCCATGGGCATATCACCTTGCTGCTATCTCTGTTAATGACGCGGGATTTATTGCGTCATCGCGATGCACGCCTGCAGGGACCTCTCGAACAGGTGATGCCTAACTGGGAATTAAGGAACACCGAAAACCATACCGCTCCGGCAAGTTTCACCATTCCCAATATCAAAGATATCGATGTTTGATTATCTAAATTATCAAAAATACAAGGCATCGAGATGAAGACATCAATTAATGATTAGATCCCGGATAGCTTTTTATATTTAACCGACATTAATTACTGGATTCGATATGTCTAACCAAGTGATTTTGCCGCGCATCCTTCAGGTCGACGCCAACGCCAGCGAGACAGTTCCCACGGTTCTGGCGACTCTCGGCTGCAGTCGACCTCTGATCATCACCGACAAGATGATGGTGCAGCTGGGCTATGCCGGGCGCATTCAGGAAAATCTCGCCGCCAATGGCATGACAGCCGAAATTTTCGCTGATACGGTCCCCGAGCCCACGGTTGACTCGATTCGAGCTGGCGTGGAGAAGGCTCGCGCAGGAGACTACGACAGTATCATCGCACTGGGCGGCGGCAGTCCGATCGACAGCGCCAAGGCGATTGGCATTCTTGCCAAGCATGGTGGAGAAATGCGCGACTATAAGTTTCCGCGCGTTGTTACCGAGGTTGGGTTGCCCATTATCGCGGTGCCCACCACTGCGGGAACCGGCTCGGAAGTGACCCGTTTCACGATCATCACTGACCAGCAGAACGACGAAAAAATGCTTTGTGTGGGCATCGGCTTCATGCCCGTGGCAGCCTTGGTCGACTATAACCTAACCCTCAGCCTGCCGCCGCGCGTCACCGCCGATACGGGTATTGATGCGCTGACCCACGCGATCGAGGCCTACGTCAGCCAGAAAGCCAACCTGTACAGCGACAGTCAGGCCTTGGCGGCCATGCGCTTGATTGGCCCCAATCTGCGTAAAGCCTATCGATCCGGCCAGGATACAGCCGCCCGCGAAGCCCTGATGCTCGGTTCGACGCTCGCGGGTGTGGCGTTCTCCGCTGCGTCCGTGGCGCTGGTACACGGCATGAGTCGACCGATCGGCGCCTTTTTCCACGTTCCCCATGGGCTGTCCAATGCCATGCTGCTGCCCAGTGTGACCGCGTTCTCGATCCCGGCGGCGGAAGAACGCTACGCTGATTGCGCTCGTGCCATGGGCGTGGCTGACAGGCAGGACAGTACGCAGGCCGCCAACGCCAGGTTGCTCGCTGAATTGCGGTCGATCAACGATGACCTTCAGGTGCCGACGCCCGAACAATTTGGTATCGACCGCGAGCGCTTCTTCAGCTTAATGCCGACCATGGCACGGCAGGCTATGGCCTCCGGCTCGCCTGGCAATAACCCACGCGTGCCCTCGGTCGAGGAAATGGTCGAGCTCTACCGCGGTCTCTGGTAAGCAAATTCCCCACTCAAAAAAACCGCATCTGATCTATCGAAGTGAAGGTCATTCAGATGCGGCAACAACTCTTGGCATCGGGAAGCAGAACGCCATTCCCATCGCCCATTTTTGTGGCCCTTAGAGCCTGTTCCGATCCCAGCAAGGAGTATGAAATGCAGCCCTTCAACGACGACGCAGACGTGGTTCACTTCATCAACGGTCGCCGCGTGCCAGGCACAGGCACTCGAAAGCAGCCGATATTCAACCCCGCGACCGGTTCTCCGGCACGCATGCTGCACCTCGGCGACGCGTCCGACGTAAGTGCCGCCGTAGCGTCGGGGAAACAGGCGTTCCAGGGATGGAGTAATACGCCACCCATCCGTCGCGCGCGCGTCATGCGCCGCTTTCTCGAACTGATGAACCAGCACAAGGACGAACTGGCAGCGATCATGACCGCCGAGCACGGAAAAGTGTTCAGCGATGCGCAAGGCGAAGTAGCACGGGGCATTGATGTGATCGAGTTTGCCTGCGGCATCCCGCAATTGCTGAAGGGCGACCATACGGAACAGGTGTCGACCGACATCGACAACTGGACGACCCGGCAACCACTCGGCGTTGTCGCCGGAATTACGCCTTTTAACTTTCCGTGCATGGTTCCTTGCTGGATGTTTCCGATCGCGATCGCCGCAGGCAATGCGTTCATTCTGAAGCCCAGCGAGCGTGATCCCTCAGCGTCGCTCTTCATGGCCCGCCTGCTGCAGGAAGCCGGGTTGCCTGACGGCGTGTTCAACGTCGTGCAGGGGGACAAGGTAGTCGTGGATGCGCTACTCGAGCATCCTGACGTAAAAGCGATCAGTTTCGTCGGTTCGACGCCGATTGCCAACTACATCTACGAGACGGGGGCAAAGCACGGAAAACGGATCCAGGCGCTTGGCGGAGCGAAGAATCACATGGTTGTGATGCCCGACGCTGACATCGATCAAGCCGTCGACGCTTTGGTCGGCGCAGGCTACGGCTCCGCGGGTGAACGTTGCATGGCGATCTCGGTCGCAGTCCTCGTAGGCGACGTTGCGGACAAGCTGATTCCGCGGCTCGCTGATCGAGCACGCTCCGTAATAGTAAAGAACGGCACGGAGCCCGACGCCGAGATGGGGCCGATCGTCACACGTCAGGCGCTGGAACGCATTGAAAACTACATCGCGATTGGCGTCGAAGAAGGCGCGTCGCTGGTTGTCGATGGACGTGGCCTCAAGGTTCCGGGGCACGAGGAAGGCTTTTTTACCGGTGCCACGTTGTTCGACCACGTCACGCCCGAGATGCGAATCTATCAAGAGGAAATCTTCGGACCGGTGCTGTCCTGCGTCCGTGCGAAGGACTTTACAGAGGCCGTCGACCTGGTCAACGCGCACGAATTCGGCAATGGCGTCGCCTGTTACACTCGCGATGGACACATCGCGCGCGAGTTTGGCCGGAGAATTGAGGTTGGAATGGTTGGCATCAACGTACCGATCCCGGTACCGATGGCGTGGCACGGATTTGGCGGCTGGAAGCGTAGCTTGTTCGGTGATACGCACGCGTATGGCGAGGAAGGCGTCCGGTTCTATACGCGTCAGAAGTCAATCATGCAACGCTGGCCGGAGAGTATCGAGCAAGGTGCCGAATTCGCGATGCCGACGGCGAGGTAGCCTTTCCACTGCAAAACCCGCTACATCTCCCGTGCTGCCACATCCCGGCACGGGAGAGCACACCACCGGTCCTGAAGTCGCAGGCCTTCAAATCCGAACGGCAGCGCCCGACATCATGCGCTGCGGCAAATGTCGACAACCGTGCGACCGCTCAGCTTTCCATCCATCATTTGCACGGCTGCCTCCGGCACGTCGTGCAACGCTATTCGGTGCGTGAGTTCGGCGAGCTTTGCTCGATCCAGATTCGCAGCGAGCCGATTCCACGCTATCTGACGATGAGCGATCGGACACATAACCGAGTCGATGCCCAACAGTTTTATACCGCGCAGAATGAAAGGCGCAACGTTCGCCGGGAACTCCATGCCTTGCGCGAGACCACATGCCGTTACGGCGCCGCCATATTTCGTCTGTGCGCATGCGTTGGCAAGCGTATGCGAGCCGACAGAATCCACAACCGCCGCCCAGCGCTCTTTCTGCAACGGCTTGCCGGCTGCCGACAGCGAGTCCCGATCGACCACATCGGCGGCGCCGATACGCTTCAGAAAATGCACCTGCTCCGGCTTGCCCGTCGATGCCACGACCGTAAATCCCCAACTGCTCAATAGCGAGATTGCCACGCTGCCCACACCGCCGCTCGCGCCGGTCACGAGGACTTCACCGTCGGCCGGCTTGACACCGGCCTGTTCCAGCGCAAGGCAGGATAGCATCGCCGTGTAACCGGCCGTCCCGATTGCCATGCTTTCGGCCGTTGATAGTCCCTGCGGTACCGCAATCAGCCAGTCGGCCTTCAGGCGGGCTTTCTCTGCGAGGCACCCCCAGTGTGTTTCGCCGAGGCCCCATCCGTTGACGAGGACAATATCTCCCGCTTTCCAGCGAGAATCTGTCGATGTCACCACCTCGCCGGCGCCATCGATACCCGCGACCATTGGCCAGGCGCGTACGACCGGACCGCGGTTCGTGACCGCTAGCGCGTCCTTGTAGTTAAGCGTCGAGTGCGCGATACGAATGAGCACTTCGCCGGCTGCGAGGGGATGCTCGTCGAGGGTTCGGTCATCGAGGCTGGTAACCCCGGCCGAAAAACCGCTGTCATTCTGCTGCAGATAAAGGGCTGAAAAAGCCATGCTTGTCCTCTCTGACGGTGAACGCAGGCGGGCAGGCAAGGCGAAATGGTACATCCAGACAACATAAACCATTCAAGGATGTACCACTACGCCATGCCCGACGGCTTCCGCGGGAATAATGCGACAGGTGCCGCGGCAAGCAATGTCACGTCGCTATCTGTCGCGCCGCGCTTCTGGACCTCAGCCACTCCATCGTCACCAGAAGCAGGCTGGAAAATACGATCAGAATTGTCGCAAGGGCAGCAATCGTCGGCGTAATGTTTTCCCGGAGGCCGATGAACATCTGCAACGGCAATGTACCTTGTGTCGGACCCGCGATGAACATCGTGATGACGACATCATCGAGCGACGTGGCGAATGCAAACAGGGCTCCAGAAATAACGCCCGGCGCAATGATGGGCAGGGTGACGGAGAAGAACGTCGTGACGGGCGACGCACCGAGGCTCAGGCTCGCCCGCACGTAATTCTGGTTGAACCCGGCAAGGGTGGCGTTGACAGTGACCACCACGAATGGAGCAGCGATAGCGGTATGACCCAAAATCAGACCAAGGTACGACCCGGCTAACCCCCACTTCGCAAAGAACAGATACATCCCGACGGCAGTGACGATCACCGGCACGATCATCGGCGAGATCAAAATGCCGATCAGCGCGCCCTTGCCTTTGAACGTCGCCTTGTTGAGGCCCAACGCGGCCAACGTCCCGAGGACAGTGGCCAGGATCGTGGCAAGCGGGGTTACGATGAAGCTGTTTTTTCCGGCACGAAGCCAGTCAATCGACGTAAACAGATTGTGGTACCACTTGAACGAGAACTTGTGTATCGGATAGACCAGGAATGTATTGTCCGTGAAAGAAAGCGGGATGATCACCAGTATCGGCAAGACCAGAAAAAGCAGGATCATGACATTGGTCGATCGCAAAAAGTAGTGCCACGCGATCTCGGGGGCCGATGTATAAGGTGCAAAACGCGATACGGTCGTTTTCATGGTCCTAACCTACCTTCAGTTCGTTGCCGACGATCTTTCGATAAACACCGAAGAGTATCAATGTCACGAGAAGCAGAACCGCTCCCAGTGCGCACGCCATCCCCCAGTTCAAGGCCACATTCGTGAAATACGCGATGTAGTAGCTCACCATCTGGTCGCCGGCTCCGCCCAGCAATGCGGGAGTGATGTAGTAGCCCAAAGCCGTGATGAATACCAGCAGTCCGCCGGCGCCGACTCCTGGCAGCGTTTGCGGAAAGTAGACCTTCCAGAACGCGCCGAACGGGTGACTACCCAGCGAGATCGCTGCCTTCGTATAGCTGGCTGGCACCGACTTCATGACGCTGTACAGCGGCAGAATCATGAATGGCAGGAGGATATGAGTCATCGAGATCAGCACCCCCGTCCGGTTGAACAGCAGCGGCAATGGAGACGATATCAGGTCCAGCGACAGCAACGCCTTGTTGACGAGGCCCGATCCTTGAAGGATGACAATCCAGGCGGAGATCCGCACGAGGATCGAAGTCCAGAAGGGAAGGAGCACCAGGATCATCAGCAGATTTGCCTTACCCGCCGGCAGACTGGAGATCCAGTATGCCAGGGGGTAGCCAAGGAGCAGCGCGGCGAGCGTTACCAGGCCGCTAATCACGAACGTTCGCTTGAATACCTCCCGAAATGCCGAGGCGCCTGGATCAACCGGAACGATGTCACCGGCAGAATTGCGACGGTAGTCCATCGTCGCGAGGAGATACTGGCTTGTGTATCGGGATGAATCTTTAGCGATTACCTGCCAGTAACCGGGATCTTCCCAACGCCTGTCGATTTCGATCAGCTTTTGTCGAACCTCGTGCGCAGGCAGCGCCGAATCATCGTCGCCGAACGGAAGTGCGCTCGAAGTCTTGTAAAACAACGAACGGAAACCCGGCTTCTGCCCGTTCAGTCGACCGGCAGCGGTACCCGAACTGTTGTTCCCGCCGTTGCGCTCGATATCCAGCATCAGCCCGCGAAAAGCCTCATCCGGAACTGCCGATTTCCGATCCCAGTTTCGCAGCGCCGCCGTCGTGTCTGGCAACGCGTCAACGACTTCCGGACTCTGAATCGACCGCGAAATCATGGATGCAACGGGCATCACGAATACCAGAAAAATGAAAATAGCAAGAGGAGCGACCAGCGCCAGCGCCGCCATTTGCTTACGTAAATTCACGTTCCTAAGCGATCGCTTGAGCTCACGCAAATGCCAATCCTGCTGCTGAGTAGTTACTGCGCTCATGTCTCTCTCCTTCGCGTACCCATGCGTTCGAGCGATGGGTACACGATTCGCGTTATTTCGCTGCCCACGCGGTGAAACGCTGTTCCAGCCCGTCGCCGTGGTCGGTCCAGAACTCTACGTCGTTGGGGATAGCGGCTTTGCCGTTCTTCGGCGAGTTTGGCAGGTTTTCAAGAGTGGCTGCATCGAGCAACTTTAAAGCGTTCTTGTTGGTTGGCCCGTATGGAATGTGCCGCGCGAACGCAGCTTGAGCCTGAGGTTCGAGCACGTAGGCAAGGTACTTCTCGGCTGCATCCTTATTTTTCGAGCCCTTCGGAATCACGAAAAAGTCCAGCTCATAGATGCTTTGGTCCCACGAGATACCCAGGTTCTTGTTCCCTGCCCGCAGTGCGGCATCGATGCGGCCGTTATACGCGGTGGACATCGAAACGTCACCGGCGACCAGGAACTGCGGCGGCTGTGCGCCAGCCTCCCACCACTGAATGTGTGGCTTGAGTTCGTCCATCTTCTTGAACGCCCGATTGACGCCAGCCTCCGTGCCCAGCACGGTGTACACGTCTTTCGCCGGAACGCCATCTGCCATCAGTGCGAATTCGAGGTTATAACGCGCCTCCTTCTTCATGCCACGCTTGCCAGGAAATTTCTTGACGTCCCAAAAATCCTTCCAGCCCTGTGGCGTGCCCTTCGTCAGCGTCGGGTTGTATGCCAGCACGGTCGACCACACGAATGTGCCGGCAGCGCAGGGAGTCACCGATCCAGGCACCAGATCACCCTTTTTCGCGATCTTCGACCAGTCGAGCTTCTCGAAGAGTCCGTCCTGACAGCCGCGTCCGATGTCTGCCGACTCGACTTCAACGACATCCCACGTGACATCTTTGGCGTCGACCATCGCTTTGACTTTGGCCATTTCGCCCGTGTACTCAATCGCATTCGTCGGAATACCGCTCGCTTTCGAGAACGGTTCAACCCAGGCAGCCTTCTCGGCGTTCCCCACGGCGCCACCGTAATTGACCGTCGTAAGGCCGTCGGCCAAAGCGAAAGCGGAACAACACATCATGGCAGCCACGCTGACCGTATTTCTAAATAGCCTCATTTCGTTCTCCTTGGCACAAGGTGATTTCGCTACGCGTGGTCAATTGAAAACTCTCAGATGATCTTCATGAAACGACAACGCGATTCGATTTCCCGGTTGGACATGGGCCGCCCCGTCCTGCCCGAGCGGAACCTTCACGAAACACTCTGTTTCTCCGGGGCAGCGGCAGCGTAGCCGGACGTGATCGCCGAAGTAGATCATCCCAAGCGTTTCGCTGTTGATGACATTGCGCTGCTGTTCGGATTGCCGTCCAATCGAGAGCCGCTCGGGACGGATCACGCCTGTGGCGTGGCTACCGACATTGAGCCCGGCAACATTCAGCGCACGTACGGTCGTACCGTCTGCAATACGCAATTCGCAATAGTTACCGTCCCGGCTTACGACGGTGCCTTCCACCCGGTTACTGTCACCAATGAAGTTGGCTACAAACAGATTCGTCGGCGATTCGTAGAGCGAGTCGACCTGGTCGAGCTGTTGAATCACCCCCTGATCAAAGACCGCTACTCGATCTGACATCGTGAGCGCCTCACCTTGATCGTGTGTGACGTACACAAAGGTCAGGCCAAGGGATTCGTGCAATGCCTTGAGTTCTATCTGCATGTGCTCGCGCAGCTGTTTGTCCAGCGCGCCAAGCGGTTCGTCCATCAGCACAAGCTTTGGGTTGAACACCAACGCACGCGCAAGCGCCACTCGCTGTTGCTGACCGCCTGAGAGCTGACCTGGCATTCGCTTACCCAGCTTTTCCATGTGGACCATCTCGAGCGCCCGCTTGACGCGCGCGGCCCGCTCGTCTGGCGGCATCTTGCGAACCTTGAGGGGATACTCGAGGTTCTGTCCGACGGTCAGGTGTGGGAAGAGTGCATAGTTCTGAAATACCATTCCGATGTCGCGTTTATGCGGCGGAATACGATTGAGCAACTGACCGTCCAGCCAGATTTCTCCATCGGTTGGGTATTCAAACCCGGCGAGCATCATGAGACAGGTGGTCTTTCCCGAGCCGGACGGACCGAGCAAAGTGAGAAACTCCCCCTTCTGGATGTCGAGATTCAGGTCTTTGACGACGAGTGTTTCTCCGTCGTATGTCTTCCGAACATTGCGGAAGCTCACAAATGTGTTGCCCTGGCCTTGCATGATCGTTACCCTCAATGTCTTTCGGTGCGGAAGGCACCTGGCAGCGCAGGCGGTAGCGCTGTGTCTGCAGATCGGCTGCGGCGAAAGGGAGGCGCACAGGGTACCTCCTTCCCCGTGCCTCGCCATGGGCGTCTTCGCGCCATTTGCTGCGTCGCTCGATTGAGGTTCTCGATAACGATTTCTGCGCCTCGCCGGGTGTTTTCGGTACCCGGGAACTTGCGGTGTCGTCCGTGCATCTTCGTCTCCAATCTTATAAATATTCGAACACCCCTTCGCTACAGCCTTTTTTCTTCTAGGGTGCTTGCTGCTATCGGCCGCGTCCACACATCAGCGGAGCGGTCGCGATTGTTCCGGCTTGCCCGCAACGGTGACGTGTTCAGCTGGGCAAGTACTCTTCGCACCAGCTTTCGCCCACCGCCCCTCGCGCAATCAACGTCGTAATCTGGGTATCGCTGTAGCCCATCTTGCGCAGAACCTCTCGGGTCGAGGCACCAAACTTTTCTGCTGGCGCCAGTGCGCGGATCGGAGCAACGTGAGGGCGAATCGCAAAAGGATCGAGTTGGGTGACGCATCGTCCACTCGGATGCTCGGCATACACACTGAATGAATAGCTGCCGTTATCGATGCCCGGACGATTGTCTGCAGGGCGGCTGTAGCGTTGGCGCAAGTTGTCGATATTGTCCGGAATGGCTGCCGCCACATTGGCCGCTTGCAACCGCGTCTGCCAGGTTTCGGCGGAGGCCGTGGCGAGCGCGGAGCTGAGAAACGCTGCGGAATCCGCCGCGTCGCGGATGCCCGTCAGCCCCTCTACGGCGTTCAGCTTGTCCAGTTCCTTTGCGCTGGCGTCCACATACAACCAGTCATCCGCGGCCCGAAAGAAGCGTGACAGGTTGCCAAAGCCCTGGGCGCTACGGCCGGAAGGCTCATCGAACGGGGCCCGCCGTGGGTAGTCGTAGCAGAAGGGAATCTGCACCAGGTTGCCGAGCGATGCCAGGGAGGTCCGGGCACGGCTGATCTGGCCGGTTCTGGCTTTGCGATATAACGCGGCGGCAATGCCGAGCGCTGCAGCGAACCCGCAATTCACGTCAATGGTTCCGACGTGAGCGTGTTCCTCTGGCGTTGCCATGCCGCCGCCGAAGCGCAGCATGATGCCGGTGCTGGCCTGGATCAAGTCGTCGTAACCGAGATAATCGGTCCGCGGGCCGCGACGCGGTCCCCCAAAGCAATCCAGTTGACAGAAGATCACGCCAGGGTTGACGGCCTGGAGACTGGCTTCGTCAAGACCCAACGGTGCCAGTTGACGGTCCGGTGCATTCATCACGATCACGTCAACCGAACGAACCAATTGATTAAACACCTCGCGTCCGTCAGGGTGGTTCAGGTCGACCAGGACGCTTTGTTTGCCGCGGCCCGAAGACATGCCAAAGACCACTGTGTTCCAGGGATCATAGTTGGGTGTTACGGGGTCGAGCTTGATGACATCGGCGCCGAACCGGCCGAGGTAGGAGGTCGAATGCGGACCCGCGATGACGTTGGTCAAATCGAGGACACGCACACCGTCAAGCCAGCCGCCAACATGCTGTTCGGATGGGGGCGGCAGTGCCGTGGGCGCGCACTCATCCAGGATGGCCAGGGCTTCTTTGAGACTCACCGTGCGGCGTGCGTCGGGCGAGAGCATCAGTTCGGCACTGTCTTCCAGCCAGGCGATCGCGCCAGGCTGTTTCATGTTGCCGTACTGGTGGTCGTCGACATCGACCACCAGACCAGCGGCGTTGGCGTGCTCGTCGTGCATCCACTCCTGAGTCGAGCGGTGGGTTGCCCCGGGAAAACGGCCTTCGCCGAAGATTTTTTCCCACTCGGCTGCTGTCCTGGTCAGGAACACCTCCTTCATGCGTGCCGAAATGCGCCGGGCCCAATGGTCAGGCAACGGGTAGACACCGAGTGAGGCGTCCCCCTCCCACTGAGAGATAGGAAGGTATGGGTCGCTCACTGTCGGCAGCCCGGCAGATAGCGTTTCCTCGTACAACCCCATCGCCTGAAGGCAACGCCGGGCGTGCGAGCGGTGTGACGGGCATACCGCATAGAACTTGCGACCGTCCGCGCACTCGTATGTGCGGTAAAAGGGGTCGAGATATTCTTGCAGTTCTTCGTAGCTGAGGTTCATCGGAATATTTTCCGACCGCCGCCGCTCAATTTCCTTTTCGCGCAAGGTCTTGTAGCGTTCTGGATAACCGTCGATCTTGATCGAGTTGTAAGACAGCCCCTCCATCACCGCCGCGGCCAGAGGTACCTCGATTTGATCACCCACTCCCGTGCGCTCCCGCGCTTGCAGAGCGAGTGCCACCGCGGAGACAGCCAGCATGGTGCCGTAGGACGATGCTAGCGGCAGCGGCGAAAAGCTCGGGTTTATCCCCATCAGTACGCGGTTCTGACCCATATCGGTGAATACCCCGGAGGCCGACGCAATAATCGGCTCGAGGGCGCGCCAGTGACGACGCAACTGGTCGTTGCTGGCGAAGCCAGGGATGGACAGCGTAATGAGCTCGGGCCTTTGACGACGCAGCTCGGCAAAGTCCAGGCCCAACCGGGTCATGACATCCGGCCGGAAGTTCTCGATCACGATATCGGCACGCGCGATGAATGCCATGGCCGCCTCGAGCCCCTGCGCGGACTTCAGGTCAAGCTGCAAGCAATACTTGTTGCGGTTCAGTACGGCATTGGCCGGGCTGTCCCAAAGCGGCCCGGCCGGGGGATCGATGTGAATGACGGTGGCGCCGAGATCCGCCAGGATCATCGCCACGGCCGGGCCGGCGATGTACTGGCCAAAGTCGATGACTTTCACGCCGCTAAAAGGCAGTTGATTATGCTTTCCCATGGCTCACCGACTCATCTCCAGGACCTGCAGATCTTCCGAAACGCAGGTCATTATTGTGGTGGGTCGCCGCCAGCACCAATCAACCGCATTTCGAATGTGAGGCGAGAGGCCTTGGCGACGAACTCGGGATCACTGTCGGATACAACGGGGAGCCGGTAAAGCAATAAAAAAAACGAGGATGGGGTTGTTTTATTTATGGCTCAGGCCGCTGGAGTGAACGCGCAGGAAAATGGCCAGTCGATCACTGGCAGCCCGGCGAAATGGACGTGCGATGTCAACCTGCCTGATCAGTTCCGCGCACGCCCCTCCTGGGCCTTCGCACTCAACCAGGCCACGAACGCCGCGGCATCAGGGTTGACGATGCTGTGCGGAGAATAGACCAGGTAGAAAGCTTCACTGGTCGTAAGCCGGGATTTGAAAGGCGCTATCAGTTGCCCGGTGTCCAGCATCGACTGGACCAGCGACGAGCGCGCCAAGGCCACCCCTTGACCAAGCTCGGCCATTCTCAAAGCAGAGATCAAGGTATCGAACTGCATTCCCTTCGAAGAGTCGACCTGTCCCGCGCCTGCTTTCTTCAACCAGTATCCCCAGCCCTCCTCGTAGCCCAGGACGTGGAGTAGTTCGTGGTGACGGAGATCCTTCGGAGTAGCCAGTGGCGCCTGTTCGGAGGGCAAGAATGGGGCGCAGACCGGCAGCAACGTATCCCAGGTCAGCCGCTCGGCCTTGAGTCCCGTCCATTCTCCATGTCCATAGCGGATTTCCATATCGGCTTCGACGTCGGTCACGCTCGAATCGCCCCCCCATATGTTGCTGGTGATACGCAGATTGACCTCGGGGTGGCGTTCACGAAAGTCGGGCAAGCGCATTGCCAGCCAATGGGTAAAAAACACCAGGCTGACCCGAACGGTAAGGACTCTGCCGTGACCTTGCCCGAAGATCTCTTCAGTTGCGGCCGCCAGTCGCTCTACAGCCTCGTGGACAACCGGCAAATAGGCTAGCCCGGCCTCAGTGAGATCGAGTCCTCTTGGCAAGCGCTTAAAGAGGACTGCCCCCAACTGCGACTCGAGGCCCTTCACCTGTTGGCTTACCGCCGCCTGGGTCAGGTTCAACTCTGTCGCCGCATGGGTGAAACTGAGATGCCGGGCAGAGGATTCGAATGCGCGCAACCAGTTAAGCGGAGGTAATCGTTTTCTCATTCTGCAGACCGTTTGACTAAAGCTGTCCGCCTTCATGGATTAGTTGCGTGTTGCGGCAACTCAGGATCCACTAGACCCGCGGACGCGGCGGCGTCCTCAGGCGTCGACGAGTGCGTGCTCACTCCAATTGGGCAATCGAACATATGTTAGCGCGGAATTTCGAACACTCTGAAATGACAAGCCTGGGGGCGGTTTCAAGAACGAAGTGCCGTTCCATGCGAAAATTTACCGGATTCCGGTTGACCTTCGGTGGCAAGCGCGTTCCTGTCAAATCTCGCGCATGCGCTGGACTGCCGGAATGCGCGTTTCCCGCTGCGCCCCAATCACTGCGAAGACAACTGAGAGCAACGCCACGCCGACCACGGTAGTCAAATAAAGCCAGGGCATGCTGACAGATTCGGGCGGTGGATCGAAAACCCCCGTCAGGAGCTTGACCAGCATCCATGCGAGCGCAAAACCGGTCAGTAAGCCGATGCTGGTCCCGGTGACAAGGAGCAGTAAGGCCTCGCTCCACAGAAACGCGCCGAGCTGCCGGGGTTTCGCACCGAGGGCGGAGAGAATGGCAAAGGTGCGCCGCCGGTCGGCAATACCGAGCGCGAGAACGAGCCCCGCCGCGCCAGCCACCATAACGACGGCGAAGCCAAGCTCCAGTCGCGTCAGGCCGCCAAGGTCGACGGCGGTCAGACTGGATCCGATCAGATGCTGGGCCTGCCCCACATCGCTGACCTGCACTGCTGCCAGCGGAGCGACAATGCCCCGCGCCGCGGAAGCAATTTGCGCGGGGGAGGTGGACGTCTTCAACAGAACGATTTCCGCTGCATCCGCACCGGTCTGCTGTCCCACGTAACGGGCATTCGCGACCAGAAAGGAGTCACGTGGCGCGGTCGGGAATTCACGGACGACGCCAATGAAGTGGAACCGGACAACATGATACTGATGATCGTGTGCATTTTGCAGACGCAGATTGAGCTCATCGCCCGCCTGCAACTGAAAATCCCTGACGGTTTCTTCCGAAACGAGAATGCCGTCGGGTGTTCGCGCGAGCTGGTCCAGCGTCTGTTTCGCATTGCCGCCCATGAAATACGCATTCGACATCCTCGTTGCCTCCCCGATGTGCCTGGCGTCGATGCCATACAGGTCCTGCAGGTCCGTGCCGACGTAGGCGAGCCGGTGCTGCATCGGCTGCGCCGCGCTCACGCCCGGGAGTGCCGCGAGTTCCCTGAGTTTCGTTGACGCCGGTGCCTGCGACGTGCCGGTGACCGTCACGTCTGCGCCGTTCGTGAGTTCGGCGTCGACGCGCGTCTGCGCGTTGTAGGTTGTATTGAAGATGGCGGTCGATGTTGCGAAAGCAAAGGCCAGCGCGACCAGGGCGATACCCTGTGTCACGCGTTTGCGCTGTCGGCTGAGGGCCGCGGCAACAATGCCCGCCAGGGAGCCCGCGATGGGATCCAGCCACCTGGCCAGGCGTGCCCGACCGCGCCTGAGTCCCGTCAGGCACACCCTGATCGTCAGCAGGCCAAGGCCCAGCCATAGCAGAACCGGCGCGAGAAAGGCCGGGTAATCGATCGATGATGACGGCGTTCCCTCGGGCGCCAGCACGACCTGATAGCCCGTACTCCATGTTCTCCAGAAGATGACAGCCGACAGGGCAATGAAAATGAAATCGAGGCCAATGCGTTGCCAGAGCGCGGCGTGATCGTAGCCGATCGTCATCCGGGCGGTCGCGACCGTGGTCTGCCTGGCATCGATCCAGGCTGTGGCAAGCATGGTGGCAGGGGCGAGCAGAACACCAGCCAGGGCGGTGGCGGCGATCCAGCCGAAGGCGGAAACAACGAAAATACCCGCGCCGAGCAGCATGCGGGACACGATCACGGCAAGGACCAGTCCGGCAATCGTGCCGCCCATACCCACGCACGCGGCTTCGACCGCCGCCAGTTTCATGATCTGCGCGCGCGAGGCACCACGAATTCGCAGCAGCGCCTGATCGCGCCGGCGCCGGCCGGCGCCGGATGCCACCACCGCCATCGTCAGGAGGGCGGCGAGGAGGGCTCCGGGTGCGCCAAGAAAGAGAAACACGACCTTGGCGTACAGCGCGTCACTGCGTACCGCATCGAGCCTGGCCGCCAGATTGTCCGCCACGATGCCATCGCCCGCGATGCGCGCCTCGAGATTCCTCGCCGCGCCCCGTACCGCCGCAAAAGCTGCCTGCGGATCGGCTGGAAGCCGGTCATGCGCCAACCGGACATGCAGCTGTACGCGAATCGAATCCGGCCTGATCGCCGCCTGCGGGTCAAATAGGCGGTGCCACTCATCGATGGGCATCAACAGCACATTGTCGGGTGGCGCTTGCGGTGCCGCCCCGGCCGGAACCCCGACCGCCTGGAACAGCGAGTCAGCATGCGGCAGATCGACAACGCCAGCCACCCTGACATCGACGGGCGCCAGGCCGATACGGTGGATCGTCACTGCGTCGCCGACCGTCACATGCAAATTGGCCGCCGTCTGTTGTGCGATGAGCACGCCATCCAGGCGGCCGAGCAGGGTCCGGAACTGCGCTGGATAGTCGCGCACATAGGCAGCATCGAGGCCAAGCACCTTGCCTTTGCCGGTCGTCTGCACGCTTGCGCCGGTATGTGCCTCGAAACCCGCGACATCGGCATAGCCGACCGTCTGCAGCCGGGAAACTGTTGCGGCCCGTCCTATGGCTGCCATGACCGACTGGGCGGTGGTCGCGGAGACCAGTTGCACCTGCCAGTCAACGGGTACGCCCGCGATGGCGCGGCGCGTCATGGAAGCGGTGCTTTGGGCCAGAAATGCACCGAGCGAGGTCAGCAACGCGACGGTGATCGCGATGCCCGCCGCTGCGCCTGCGAGGCGCGCCTTGCGTTCCTGGACCAGCCCCAAAAACCACAGCCAGGTCATATGGCCCCCGCAGTGTTGGGAGCGTCGATGAGCGTGCCGCGCTCGAGATACCAGACGTTATCCATGCGTTCCGCGACCGCCCGATCATGGGTGGCGATGACGAGTGCCGTCCCGGTGCCGGCGAGATGGGCCACCAGTGCGTCAAGCAAGGCGCGGCCGGTCGGCTGATCGAGTTGGCCAGTCGGCTCGTCGGCGAGGATCACGCGCGGGTTTCCGACGATCGCCCGTGCCATCGCGACACGCTGCATCTGGCCACCCGACAGCTCTTCGGGAAGCCTGGCCATCAGGCGCTCAAGACCAAAGGTGGCGAGCGCATCCGCCACCGCCTTGCCGATATCGCAGGTCGCTTTCGCCATCAGCAGCGGCAGTGCGACGTTCTCACTGACCGTCAACGGCTCCAGCAGGCTCGGCACCTGAAACACCAGCGAAATTCTCGTGGGCAGGAGCGCGTCCGCGGCGCCTAACGCGGGCCAACAGATCGCGCCGCTTGTCGGCGCGTCGAGTCCTGCCATGAGGTGCAACAACGTGGACTTGCCGCTCCCGGATCTCCCGACAAGGGCGACACGATCGCCCGCATGCAGGCGGAATGTCGCAGACGCGAGTGCGGCGACAGACACCCTGCCTTGCTGATAGCGCCGGCCCACTGACTTGGCCTCGATCAGGGTGTCAGACATGGGTTAGGCGCCCATCCTGAATGCCGAGCAGACGGTCGGCATATGACGCCAGTGCCATGCTGTGCGTCGCGATCAGGACTGCGACCCCGGCGCGGCATCGTTCCACCAAATGGTTCAGGATGTCCGTTTCGGTGGCCGCGTCCACCTCCGCTGTAGGTTCGTCTGCCAGCAGCACGCGAGGATTCGACGACAGGGCAACCGCCAGCCCGGCGCGCGCCGCTTCGCCGCCCGACAGTTGCGAGGGGCGTGCGCGGCGTTGCCCGCCCAGTCCCATCACCTCGAGCAGATGATCGATCGTCCGTTGGCTGGACTGCCTGGACAGTGACATCTGAAACCGCATATGGGCTTCCACCGTGAGGTGCTCGAACAGGTTGCCCGATTGCATCAGGATACCGATGTGCCGCGCGCGCAACGCGGCACGAACCGCTTCGGGGCGTCGCGACAGGCGCAGCCCCATCACCTCGACATGTCCCCCATCCGGTTCATCCAGCCCGGCCAGGCAAGCCAGAAGCGTGGACTTGCCGCTTCCGGAAGGCCCCATCAGCGCGACGAATTCTCCCGCCCGGAGTCGCAGTGACACACCGCGCAACGCGGCCGTCTCGCCATCGCCGCTATGGAAGAAACGGTAGAGTTCAAATGCTTCCAGCGGCTGCGCTTCAACGCCATTGGAACGAATCTGAGATGAGTTTCCATTGGTCGGCATTGTCGGCTCCAAGCGGGGCAGAGAGATCAAGGGTAGCGAGCTTGCCGCCCCGGTAGATCAGATAGCGATGTCTCTCCAGGCGCAACTGTCTGTTGGTGACCGGGTTGGGTCCGGAATTCGATGTGTAGACGATCAGAAGCGCCGGGCCGGATCGCAGCATGACCTGCCTGATCGCCGCTATCCTGACTGCACGACCGCCTTTTATGAGATCCACCGCCTCATGACTGCCGATGGAGGTAGCGGTGGGAGCACGGGCAGCGGATGTGACGGTGACGTCGATGGCGTTGTATTTGTCCGAGAAGCCTGCCCCATCGGGATGATCCGTTCGCGCCCAGCCTTCAGGTACCTTGAGCGAAAAACCCAGTGGCGAGGCATAGGTAATGAAGACCTGGGTGTCTGGAATGTCGCCGGGTGGATTCTTTTCCGGCGTGACCGGCCGTTCTGTTGCCATCGCTGGCGTGCCCGCGATTTGCGTCGCGCTGCCGATCAGGGCAGCGACGGCAAAGATGGCCATGTGCAGTGACCGGAAGTATCCCTTGATCCGAGTTCTGCCTTGCATAGTGCCTCCTGTCCTGTAACCGCGCTGCGCCTGTTACTTCTCACACGTCCTTCGTGCCAGCGACTTTCTCATTGTTCTTTTATTTCCTGCTGCCTGGTCTCTTTCGCGTCATTCATCTCCTGCTTCCTGTTCTCACGTTTTTCTTCTTTCATTTCCCGTTTGCTACTCTCGCGTTGATATTTGCTGGCAGGTGTGGCTTGCGGCTGGGAAGCGGTCGCCCCGACGCCCGAAGCAGTCGTGTCAGCGGCCGCCGCAGTGAAAGTCACCGTGGACAATGCCGCGGCAACGATGATTAACAGTAGTCTGCTCATTTCGATTCCTTTCACGAAGCCAGATCAGTTGAGATTCGTGTCGCCGCTCTCCTGGCGGCTTCACGTCGACCGCTCTGCATTGCTAAATATTGATATGTCCGTGGCCGGCTATTTCTCGGTTTTCTCTTCGTCGCTGGCAGTCCCCACGTGCACAACCGCCCCGTTGCCCGCATCGATCTTCACGTCCTTGATGTCGTTGCTGGCGGTCTTGATCTCCACGCTGTACACCAGGTTGCCGTTTTCGTTGTCGAGGGCGACCTTGAGCACGGTTCCGGGTACTTGGGCCAAAGCGGCTGAGGTCGCCCGGGTCGCGTCGATCCTTGCCAGCGCGGCAAGCCGGGCCGCTTCACCCCGTTCCCCTTTCTGCTGGTCCGGCACCTTGATGCTGGACTGATAGGCCGGGGCCTGGGTATGGCCGTCGCCGGCCGCGGATGCGCCGCCAGGCAGTCCGAAGCCCACGGTAAGCGCGCCCAGCACCATACCTAGCCGTTGCTTCCCGTTCATTGTCCATACTCCCTGAGCGAACCGTTTGCGTTGCAAGGCCGACTCGATGCCGATGTCCGTGTCAGCGCTGCGACCGCGAACGGACATCGGCATGCCTGCCCCACAGAGCCTATAGTGGTCGCTCAATCTTGCCCGGATCTTTCCCGAACATTACATCGCGGTAAGGATTGACGGGTGACGGGAAGGAAATGGGCGCTGACCGGTGAAGACGAGGGAAGAGCGTGCGTGAAGACGGATTCAGCGGACCGGTCCCCCGATTCAACTTCGTGACGGTCAATGTGCCACGGCGCGTCAGCATGCTGCGCCTGAACAGGGCGACCGAATGGGCGTTCCTCCCCGACGACGCTCGCACCGCGATCGGTCCGCGCGCGCAGGCTTGCCGCCGCACCGCGCTTGCTCTGATGCAGCTGATTTGACACTGCTGTGTTCCACATCGTGCCAGGACGCGTTCACAGAGAAGCGATTCGCGCTTGCACGGCGCGCAAGGGTAGCGGCCGTTCCGTTGCCCGATGACCCGGACAGTCGACCCCGCACCGGGTGGCGATGTTGCCTGTACCCTCGGTTGGCCCGTGTCACCGTGCGCGGTGACCAATGCCCATCGCCGGTCGGTCGGTTTCCGGCGGAAACACGCACCACGAGCCATCGTCATGTCGAAAGAATACGATGGTCAGTGTGCCGGCCGATCGCGATGTCTCGACTTGTACATAGCGTTTCCGGGTGGAACGCGTGCGACTGAACCGGGTGACGTGAGCAGGCATCGCCGGGCCTGGCGCAAGCCATTTGTCGACCAGCCAGTGCAAGGACTTTTCGCCGATGTTCATCCGCGTCTCCTTCAGAGGTCCTGCGCTGGGACCGGAGTTCGCATACGGGCCCCACAGCAACCATACTGGTTGCTGAATCTTGCCGGGACTTTTCCCGAACGTTACATCCTGGTAAGCGTTGACTGGTCGTTCGGGGGGAACGGGCTCCCGCCGGGAAAGGCGACGGGAAGCGTGACGGTGAAGACGGACCCGGCGCCCAGGTTGCTGGACGCTGTGACGTGGCCCTGGTGCGCTTCGACGACGGCCTTCACGAGGCTAAGGCCCAGTCCCAGGCCACGCTGCGAGCGGCTGCGATCGCCTCGAAACAGCCGGTCCCAGCTTTTCGATAGCTCGTCGGGCGTCATGCCGATGCCGGTGTCCGCGACGCGGATCACCAGCGTGTTCTGCGAAGCGTCGGCCTGCACCTCGACCCGGCCGCCCGCCGGTGTGTATTTGATGGCGTTGTCCAGCAGATTTCCCATGACCTGGCGAAGGCGGCTGCGGTCCGCTGTCAACCACATGTGCGGCGGTGCGACGATCGAGACGGCAATGGCTTTTTCTTCAGCCACAAGCTGGTAGAGGTCGACGGCATCGGCCAGGAGAGCCGGGATGTCTACCGGTTCCAGGTGCAATTTGAGCGTGCCCGTTTCTGCCTCGGAAATGTCCATCAACGTGTTCAGCATCTGAAGCAGTTGATCCGATTCTTCCATGCAGTCCGCCAGCGCCTCCCGGCAGCTATCCGGGTCGCGCTCCGAGCGCAGCGCGATTTCCGCGATGCCACGGATGCGGGCCACCGGCGTGCGCAAATCATGGGCGACGTTGTCAAGCGCGTTGCGCATGCCCAGGATCAACGTCGCAATCTTGTTCAGCATCCTGTTGAACAGCTTGCCGAGTTCGTCCAGTTCGTCACCGCTCTCGCGGACCGGCACCCGCGCCTCCATGGCCCCTGCCTCAATCGCATGGACGGCCTGAATGAGTTGGCGAACCGGCCGCAGGGATCGTCGCGCGAGAAACACCCCGCCGAACACGCCGACAACAACCATCGGGACCATGACACCGGCGACGATCCGCCCAAAGCTCTCGAGGACGCTGTCACGCTGCTCGGTGCTTTTGCCGACCTGCAGAACGCCGCCGTCGGGCAGACGGGTGCTGGCAATCTCGAGAACCGCCTCATCATCTTGTGCCGGCACACGGATCAGATCGCCGGGACCGGCGAGCGGTGTGCGCTCGAGCCGGCTCACGTCGAACGCCGCCCACTGATCCGGGATCTGAAGGAAGACCGTCGTATTGCGTGGTCCGGCAATGCGGATAAAGAACGGCTTTGACTTCCGTAGCCGGGTCTCCAGCGCCAGTTCCTTTTTCAGGCCGGCGAGGTCGCTTGCCTGATATTGGGCGGCCAGTTGGCGAAGCCGCTGCTCGACGTCGTCGCGATCATGCTGTTGCAGCGTGGAGGCGAGCAGGAAATAGGCGAGCGCGAAAAGCAAGGTGGTGCTGAGAATGAAGCACGCCGAATACCACAGCGCGAGTCGAAAGCTGATCGTCTTGCGGAGGGGATCAAGGGCCTTTAAGAACATACCCCACTCCCCGGATGGTATGAATCATCTTCACCGGAAAATCACGATCAACCTTGTTGCGCAGGCGGCAGACCAGCACGTCGACCACGTTGGTCTGTGGCTCGAAGCTGTAATCCCACACGTGCTCCAGGATCATCGTCTTCGACACCGGGCGGTTCGCATTGCGCATCAGGTACTCGAGCAGGGACAGTTCACGCGGCTGCAGATCGAGCCTGTGGTCCCCCCGCGATACTTCACGTGCGAGCAGATCAAGCGTGAGTTCACCGACGACCAGCCGGGTCGGTTCAGTCGCGCCGGTGGCCCGGCGGATCAGCGCGCCGACGCGCGCCAGCAGTTCAGTCAGTGCAAAAGGCTTGGTCAGGTAGTCGTCGCCCCCCGTCTGGAGACCCTTGACCCGATCATCGACGGTGCGCCTGGCACTGAGGATGATAACCGGTGTGGTGACTTTCTCACGGCGCAGTGTCTCGATGAGCGAGAGTCCGTCCAGTCGGGGCAGCATGATATCGATGACGGCTGCATCATAGGCGGTCGCGAGCGCCAGATCCAGTCCGCTCGCGCCGTCTTCCGCATGGTCGACCGCGAAGCCGGCCTGCTGCAGCGCCGTCACGACAAACGAGCCGATCTTCCGATCGTCTTCAACGACCAGCACGCGCATGATGGTTCTTCCTCGCCGTCCCCGGTCGGGACCTTTTCCGCAGGAGCATTCCGGATCTGCCGGACATTGTACGACTCGAGCGGGTTCGGGGGCGGCAGTGATCGCGTGACGCATTTCAATCTGCCAGTTCATGCCGGCAGGAAGACCGTCCGGACCATCTTGCCCGGTACTTGTGACGGGAGCCGCAGTCGGCATTGCGACGGTCCGGGCGCGGCGTCCATAGCAGCCATGGCGACGGGATCACGATCTGAAAGCCCGTCCGCATTCGACCGTCGCCGATGGGTGCTCCCTCCTGTACTAATCCAAACGCAGTTCTCGATGCCGCACACGGCGCAGGCCCTTTCGACTATCGTAATCACAGGTATCGGCGGTACCGCGATCGGCTACTTCGTTCAGAGCAGGGCGCAGGTCGAGTCGCCACCCAGCAGGATCGCGCTGATTCTCGTCCTCGAGCCCGTATTCGGCGGGCAGTTTGGGTACCTCTGGGTGGCGATCGCTTGAGCACAGCCAATCTGCTCGGCGCCGCTCTGATCCTTTGCGACGGTCGTAACCGAATTCCGTCCGCGCATCCGCGTAGTCTCGAATTTAATAGCCAGCGGCATGAATTGCGCCCGGCTTCGTTTGCAGCATGACTGAGGTTTTTGACCGTTAATATTTCGTTAAACTGGAGAACAGGGTATGCGAGTTACAGCGCCACTATACGGCGCTGTCATGGTTTTTTCGGCATAACTATCCGAGAGGGATCCGCTTTCAGGATCTCGGCCAACAAAGACAGATCCTCATGGGTCGGCGAGGGACTGAGCTTGCGCCCGGCTGCGCTTAGTGAGCGCGAAAGAGAGCGCGCTGGCCTGCCGCAGCCTGCCGGCCGCCCGATTGGGACAATGCTGCATCCACGCCGCCATAGCCGCCAATGTTTGCAGTTGCAGCGTTGTTGCGCCTGGCTGCTACGGTCAGCGCGCTTGGTCCGCGCTGAGACGCGGGAGCGCCGACGCCGGGACGGTAGAACGGAGCCGGACCATAACCGCTGGCAAAGGCCGGGGCAGCAATCGATGGGGAAAGTGCGAAGAGAACTGCGGCGATAAGCCTAGTTTTCATGATATGACTCCGATCGAAATTGAATAAAGAGGGCGCTGCGACTGTTTGCCATTGATCGCATCAACAGGTTCTTTCTCGGTCAAGCGGATAGAAGGACCGGCAATTGACAAACGGCGTGCAGCAGCGCGGGAGAGGGTAGTTCAATATTTTTGAGGGACGCCTCCCAGGCAGGTTGTGACTGTCTTGACGAGCGCGGACCGCCCGCCCGCCCGTGCCGTCCGCCACGGTCGTTTTCAGGAGCAGTGCACCCTCGGTGCGGTGGCCGGCGACGGATAATCGTTTTTGCTGTGTTGTGCACTGCTCAGGCGCGCGGTCGCATCGATTTGAGCTTCGTTGCGCTCCCGCCGGGTCAGCGTCTGGCCGGTAGCTTGCTGCGCGAGGGCGGCCGGCTCGTTCACGGCACACACCACCTGCTTGCTGTCGCGCAAATGGACCGTCGTCGTATAGCTGGTTGAGGGAGTCGCGAATGCAGCGCCGGCGGTTGTTCCAAAGAGCACAATGGCGACTGCAAGATGAGAGATGTGACGCATGATGAATCCTCCGTACGGAGCGGCGATGTGCCGCGTCAAAATGAATTGTCGAGTGGCTACGTTCGCCACGTGGTACCGCTGACAGGTACCGGCAAGACGGCCCAACAGAATTCATATTGGCCCCTGAACGTTGCCGGGATCTTTCCCGAACGTTACATCCAGGTAAGGATTGGCGAATTGGGTTTTGCCGCAATAAGGCAGTCCGGTATGCAAAATTCGCGCGTCTTGATCGGCCTCGTAACGCAATGGGCCCGAAGTCAGCAGTCAAGCTATCTTGTTGGCCGGGAGCGGCGAGGCGATTTCTTTGCGCTGATCGTCCTCCAGGTCGCGACGAAACAGCTAATACTCACTCTCTCCTGGGTAGCGCCCATCCCCCATGACATTCCTGATGACGTGGGTGCCCAGTTTTTTCCAAACTCCGTAAACCCAGGAGTTCGACCGTGCTGCTTTCCGCTTCTTCGTTCCCCTTGTAAATGTGCTCCTCGCGAGCGCTCAGTCCCGTTCCAACAGGCGGTTCATCGAAGCGTAGAGGGCGGGCATCAGCAGCAACACTAGCGGCACCGCCACGATGAGGCCAGCAATGATGGCGATGGCGAGTGGCTTCAGCATCCCCGATCCAGCGCCGAGCCCCAACGCTAGCGGCGACAAGGCCAAAATGGCGATGATGGCGCTCATCAGGATCGCGCGCATGCGACCAACGCCGGCATCAATCAATGCCTCAGGCCCCGGTCGCGTTGCCACATCAAGCTCGTCAAAGTAGAAGATGGCGATTTCGGTGACCATGCCAACGATCATTGTCATGCCCATCATCGCCGAGATATTGCGCTCGGTACCCGTGAGCCAGAGCCCCACGAACACGCCCGTGAGGGTGAGCAAAGTCGTTGCGAGTATGCTTATAACGACAGTGAGCCGCTCATACAGGAACAGCAGCAAGACGGATACGAGCAGTACCGCGGCGACGAACACGATGAGCAGATCGTGGGATGATTTCTGCTGCTCTTTATACAGACCGCCATATTTCAATTGCACGCCGCCAGGAAGTTGCAGCTTGCCGAGGGCGGTCTTGACGTCCTGCACGGTCGAGCCCAGGTCGCGCCCTACGATGCGCGCCGTGACCGCCACCATCTGCCGGGAATTTTCACGAGTGATTTGCGGCTGCCCGACGGCGATCTTTATTTGCGCCACGCGTTTCAAGGGCAGGTAATGCCCATCGGGCGCCTGCAGCAGTGTATTCTGCAGTAGCGAAATTCGCTCGCGCAGGCGCTGGGGCGTCCAGATCCGCACGCCGATGATCTTCTCTTTGGACTGTATCTGACTCGTCACATTGCCGCCGAGCTGGTCCTGAATCTGGCCGGTGATCGACTTTTCATCCAATCCTTCGAGCGCCGCCTTGACCCGATCGATCTCGATGTCGATAGCGTCTCCCGCTATCACGATGCCATTCTTCACCTCCACTACGCCGGACACCTTGGAAATCTCTGCGGCAATTCTGGATGGCAGGCTCTTTAAGACACTCACATCGCTACTGAATATCTTTATCTCAATGGGTTGGGGAACCGCGGTCAAATCGCCAATTAAATCCTCGACCAGTTGCGAGGTTTCGATCTGCAGTCCCGGCACGTCTTGCTGCACCTGCTGGCGTACTTCCGACATGATCGCGTCGATCCCACGGCTACGCCTGACGGTGAGATGAATGAAAAAGTCGCCCGCGTTCGCTTCCGTAAGGCCGCCGCCAAGCTGCAACCCGGTGCGGCGCGAATAGCTGTCCACCTCCGGCACTTTCGCAATGATCTGCTCTACCTGGCGCAGCAAGCGATCGGTTTCCGTTAGGGAAGTCCCGGGCGCGGCCTTGTAATCGAGGATGAATCCTCCTTCGTCCATGTGCGGCAGGAAGCCTGAACCGACCTGCGTATAAGCGAAAAAACCGGCGATGCACAGTAGCGCGACAATCGGTAATGCCCATAGCGGACGCGTGAGAAGCCCGCCCATCAAGACTCTGTAGCGGGCCTCGAGCCAGTGCATGATGTACTGCTTTCTTGTCTTGGGCTGAGCTCCTGCCAGCAAGAACTCGCCCAGCAGCGGCACCACGAAAAAGGCCACAAAAAAGGAAATGAACAGCGCCGAGGCCATGGTCAGCGCTAACGCCTTGAAGAACCCGCCTGCGACGCCGCTCAGGAAAGCCAGCGGCAGGAAGATCACCGTAGTCGCCAGCGACGAACCCAATAACGGGCGGCTCATTTCCATGGCGCCCCTGAGCACCGTATCGCGACGCGTTACGCTATTCTTCTCCAGATCTTTCCCCAACTGCGGCTCTTGTTTCAGCCGGCGCATGATATGTTCCAGCATCACGACGCCATCATCGACGATGAGCCCGACCGCCGCGGCCATACCGCCCAGAGTCATCATGTCTAAATTCATGTTTAGCATGTGAAGGAGCAAGATGGCAGCGGCCAGGACCGTCGGCAGCATCAGCGCGATGATCAGGGTGACGCGCCAATTCCACAAAAACAGGAACAGCACAGCGGCGGCGAAAATCGCGCCGATGGCGATCGCATCGCGCACGCTTTTTTCGGAAGCCAGCACCAATTTCGATTGATCGTAATAAGGCTTGATCTGAATGTCGGCGGGAACGGTGAAAGCGGCCACAGCCGCCTTCACTTCCTGAGTGATGGCGACGGTGTTCGCGCCTGGCTGCTGGAACACATTGACCAGCACCGCATCGCTGCCGTTGGCGGTCACGGTCGTCCATTCGGGGACTGTGTCGCGCCGCACGTCTGCAACGTCCCCCAGCGTGACGACGCCGTTGCTGCCGCTGCGCAGAATGGTGTGCCGGATATCGTCGAGGCCGCGCAAGGGCGTGCTCGACAAAAGCAGATAAAGCCGGTACTGATCCTCGAGCCGGCCGACCGCGGTCACGACATTGCTCGCGGAAAGCGCGGTGACCACGCTATTGATCGAAATCCCGAGTGCGCGCAGCCGTGCAGGGTCGACCTGCACATGATATTCCTCTTGCCTGCCGCCCAGCGTATCCACGTTCGCGACGCCGGACACCGTGGATATTTCGCGACGCAGTTGATAATAGGCAAAATCGCGCAGGCTGACCAGATCGCGCGTCTTCGAAGTGAGTGCCAAACCCAGCACAGGAAATACGGTGGGGTCCAGCCGCCGGGCGGTGAATTTGGTTTCGCGCGGCAAGTTGGGCAACAGCTTGTTCACCGCTGACTCCGCCTGGACGAGTGCAGTGATCATGTCGGTGCCCCAAGCAAAGTTCACCGAGATCTCCGCCGAGCCCCGGCTGCTCGTGGAGCGTATGTCCTGCACGCCCGGCACGCCTCTCAACGCCTGTTCCAGGGGCTGGGTGACTTCCAGGATCATGCGATCGACCGGCCGGTCGCCGGCATCAACGCCGACAATGATGCGCGGAAACTGAATGTTGGGGAACAGCGCAACCGGCAGGCTGAACGCCGCGAAACCACCGCCCAGGGCGAGCAGAACGGTCACTATTAGCAGCGACCGGCGGTGCTGCTGCAGCCACGCGCCAATCATTTTTGCGGCTCCGTGTGCAATGCCATGCCGGCTGTCAATTCGGCATTGCCGACTGTGACGACGCTTTGTCCCGCGACGAGCCCTTTGCGGATCTCGATGACTTTCCCATTGTCCTCACCGGTTTCCACCGGACGCTCCCTGGCGTGCCCGTGATCATCCACAAATACATATGACTTGCCTTGCTGGGAGAGCACGGCGGAGCGCGGTACCACGAGTGCGTGCGGATTCGCTTCGACAACGATTTCCGCCCGCACCATCGCACCGGGAAGCAAGCCATGCGCCCGTGGCAAGGGGATCACCGCGTCCGCCAGGCGAGTCGTTGGATCGATTTGCCGATAGATCTTCTCTACGGTGCTCGATATCGGCGTTTCCGCCGAGTTGATCGGAACCACTTCGACGCGTTGACCGATGTGGATCCGCGCGAGATCGTCCTGCTCCAAGCCTAGTTTGACGCGTAAGCGATCGCGGTTGCCGATGGTGACCAGAGGCGCGCCTGGCGCCACCACTTGCCCGACCTGCACAGTGACGGTCTGCACGGTTCCCGCTACATTGGCCCGCACCACATGCGGTCCACCTCCTTCATGGCGCCGGGCGATGTTGGCGAGCGCCACCTCTGCCGTAGCGAGATACTTCTCGGCGGCTTGCACGTCGGTGTTGGTTGCGAGTTGCCGCTGGCGAAGATCATCCAGGCGCTGCACCTCCTTGTGCGCGAACTGCACTTCGATCCGTGCTTTATCAAGTTCGAGGCGGGCGTTGGCACTGGGTTCCAATGTAAGCAGACTGTCGCCTCTGCTCACCGGCTGTCCCACGGCGACCAACAGTTGCGTCACGACTTCCTCCGCTTGCACGCTTATTCTGCGCGCGCCGTCGGGGGAATATTCCACGGTGCCGTAAGCCGTAAGGGTCCTGGTAATCGGCGCGAGTTTCGCGGCCGTCACCATGACCCGCACGGGCGGCGGGCTTGCCGCGGACTGCGCCTGGTTGGCATCGGCAGTCTTGCCGCTGCAGCCCATGCAGAGCAGCGCAGCGCCGATTATGGCGATTGCTATCCTCATCGAGCGCTCTCCTGGGAACGCCACGGCGCACCCGTGGCGAGCTGCAGCGCTATCCGCTCTTCCGATGCCGCCTGTTCAAGACTGGAAAGCTTGAGCCGCTTGTCGAGCAAGCTCGCGCGCACCGTTTCGTAGTTGATCAGGGTCACGTCGCCGCTGTCCACGCCGCCTCGCATGCGCTGCTCTGCGCGCTGAAGTTCCGGCAACTGGTTCTGCAGCGGCACCATCTCCCGATCGATCCGTTCCAGATCGGCGACCAGCGCCGCGATATCCGCTCGCGTCTTGTAAAGCCTGGCAAGGTACTCCACATAGAGCTGCTCGCGGGTCGCGCGGGCAACGGCAATAGTCCCCCGGTTGCCGTTGAAGACCGGTAGCGTCATGCTGATGCTGAAACCGATTGTGGTGACATCACCGGTGTCGCGTGCACGATTCAAGCCCAGGTTGATCTGTGGAAAACGGGCCAGCAAATCCTTATACAACTGGTTTTCCTGCGCCGCGTAGCCGGCGCGCAAGGCGATGAGATCGAGTCGTTGATCTCGCGCCGTATCAAATAGCGCCTGGGCATCCAAATGCGGCCGCACGGAAATCGGTCTGGCCGCTACGACCAATCGCTCCGACGGCGGCAGCCCGAGATCCTGGTTCAATTCCTGACGGGCTTTTTCCAGCTCCCGCGTCAAGGCGAGCGTTCGATCCTGCGCATCGAGATAAGCCACTTGGCGCAGGGCGAATTCATCGATCTTGATATCGTGTCGCTGAAGATTGTGCCGGCTGATTTCGCATAGCTGCGCCGCGGTAGCCGCTGCATCGCGGGCCAGGCGTTCCTGTATTTGAAGATACGTCACCCGCTCGGCAAGCAGCCAGGCATGGTTGGCGATCATCCATTCGTTCCAGGCCACGTCATTACGCACCGCGGATAGTTTGGCCACGGCGATTCGCTCGCTGGCCCGACGGGTAATGAGGCTGAGGATGTCCCAGTTCAGGCCGAGATTGTAGGCATTGACCAGACCGGGCTGCCGACTCGTTGGAAGAGAGAGACCTAGCGCGAGCTGTGGGTCAGGTAGTAAGCCCGCATCGAACACCTGCGCTTCTGCAACCCCTTCCTTGGCGCGCAGGGCCTTGAGATCGGGGTTGATCAGCACGGCGATTACGGCGAGTTCATCGCCGGTCAAGGGTCTGGAGAAGTCGAGCGTGATGGGGGCGATGCGCGGGTGGCGGATTTGCTCGGCCTTGCTCACCAACATTGTCTTGTCGGATTCCGACAAGACCGCATCGGGCAGCGGGGGAATTTCAGAGAGGGGTTTGGGCTGGTAGGTAACGCAGCCAGACACCATGTTGGCAAGAGCGAATAGAAAGACATAAATTCTCATGGCATCTGTCCCGCCAACTTTTTGAGGTCGTGTCCCTGCGCACGGTGCAGGTCCACAGCTCATCGTCTGCCAAATTTGCCTGCCGCCCATTGTCGACACTCCAGAGCGCACCGTTTATGTTGCGGGGCGGATCCGCTGTGGAGATCCGTTCGCGGCACGTCGTACCTGTTGACGGAGGACCCACATGCCGGTCTCACGAAAGTCATATTGGCCGGTCAACGTTGCCAGAACCTTGGCCGAACGTTACATCCGGGTAAGGTTGAGCAGATTGCCCGGCGACAATGGGCCCTCGCCCTCGCTATTTACACGCGACTGGAATAGTTGAAGCCGCAAGCGGGGACCAGCAGGGTCATCGGCGTGTTGAGCCTCACAGGCAACCGGATGTGCGGCACCGCGATCGCCGCATTGCGCTCGACCATGACTGGCACCCCTACCACGACCCTCTGCGCCTTTGGAGGCGCGCCGGTCAATCAGGGATTCGCGATGGACGCCGCGCAATATACCGAGCCGTTCATCGCCCGGGAGACCCATATAGTCCGCGCGGCACCGGGGCACTGCAGGTCGCTTATCCTGGGGGGAGCGGAGGCCAACGCCCATCGGTGAGCGGCTTGCGTGAACTACCGATCGTCTACGGAGCGGATAAAGTCTGGAAGCAGATGAACCGGGAGCATATCGCGGTGGTTCGCTGCACGGTCGAACGGCTGATGAAGCAACTGGGTTTGCGTGGCGTAATGCGAGGGCAAACGTGTTCGCACGACCATTGCCGATGCGGCGGCCGCGCGCCCGCTGGATCGGGTCAACCGGCAGGTCAGGGCAGACCGGCCAAACCAGCTCCGGGTTTTTGATTTCACCTATGTCTCGACGTGGTAGGGCTGGCTCTACGTGGCGTTCGTGATCGACGTGTTTGCCCGACGGATTGTCGGTTGGTGCGTCAGTTCGTCGATGACTAGAGGCTTCGTTCTGGATGCACTTGAACAGGCACTTTATGCGCGGCGCCCAGGCGGCGATGGAACGTTGATACATCACTCCGACAGAGGCTCAATACGTTAGCATTCGCTATAGCGAGCGACTGGCTGAAGCGGGCATCGAGCCCTCGGTTGGTAGCAGTGGCGACAGTTACGACAACGCACTGGCCGAGACAATCAACGGTTTGTACAAGGCCGAACTGATTCATCGCCGCGCCTGGAAAACACGCGAGTCCGTCGAGTTGGCAACGCTGGAATGGGTGGCCTGGTTCAATCATCATCGATTGATGGAACCCATCGGCTACATCCCGCCTGCTGAAGTTGAGGCAATGAAATGAACGTCTCCCAACCCTGCGATCCGCCAGGGTAAGCCCGGATGCAGACGGATCCTCACGAGCCGACGGCATCAGAGTGCCCAAGATGGAAGATCATGAAGGTCTTCACAGGCAAATCGGAGGATCCGCCCTGCAGCTTACGCCAGTTGGAGTTGACATAGCAAAGTCAGTGTTTCAGGTGCACCACGTGGACCTCGAAACAGGGGAGATCGTGAACAAGGCGATTAAGCGCGTCGGATTTCTGGAGTACTTCGCCACGGCTTGAACGTCACGCCGGCAATCGACTGCGACGGGCTCTCGACCTGGAACGTCTGCGCGGCCTCGGGAACGTTGGCCATGATGTCGGCGACCTGACGGCCGAACGCCTCCTTTTGCTGCAGCGTCGCGTCCGGCGCGGAAGTCGGCTGCAGAATGACGACCCCTTGATCCTCTTGCGGTGCGAGTTCGCTGTCGGCACTTGTGTAGAGGAAATAGACCGAAACCGCTGCTCGCAACCGCACGCGCAACAGCCTCATCGTTCAGGCGCAGATCGCCACTTTATTTTGAGATGGCGAGTGTTGACGATTGCCGTCAGGGAGGTAACGGCGGCACATACGGCAGGGACGATAGGTCAGCCCTCCCGGGAACGACCCATCGTCCGTACTCTCACGCTCTGTGCATTTTTCGAGTAATCAAGGTTGCCTGGTACATCGGATCGGCGTTCCCTTGATGTCGATTTATGGGACGTATGGCTACTGCTGCGCCACGGCGCTCGTTTCCGACCAGCCGCCGCCCAGCACCTTGTACAGCGTGATCAGGTTCGACTGCCTGGCGAGCGTGTCCGTCGCAAGCTGCTGTTGCGCACTGTAGAGCGTGCGCTGGGCGTCGAGCAAGGTCAGGAAACTGTCGGTCCCGGCCCGGTAGCGTGCCTGCGCGAGATCGTAGTACTGCTGCGCCGAGTTCGCGTAGTCGCGGTCCGCGGCCACTTGCGATACGTAGGTCGTGCGCCCCGCAAGCGCGTTGGACACTTCCTTGAACGCCGTCTGGATGGCCTTTTCATAGTTGGCGATGTCGATGTCCTTCTCTACCTTCGCGACGTCGAGCGAGGCCCGGTTGTAGCCGAAGTCCAGGATCGGAACCGAGATGGACGGCGCAAAGGTCCACGCGCCCGTGCCGGCCTTGAAGAGATTCGAGAGGCTGCTGCTGGTGCTGCCCGCCGACGCCGTGAGCTCGATCTTCGGAAAGAACGCGGCGCGTGCCGCGCCAATGTTCGCGTTGGCGCCCTTGAGCGTGTGCTCGGCCTCGACGATGTCGGGGCGGCGCGTGAGCAGATCCGATGGCACGCCTTCACCGATGTCCGCGAGCGTGTTCTCGTTCTCCATCAGCGCGGGACCCTGGGGCAGATCGGCGGGCAGCGGCGCGCCAATTTCCGCGACGAGGTTGTTGCGGTCCTGTGCCACTGCGCGCGTGTAGGAGGCGAGGCTCGCACGCGCGGCGGCAAGCGAGTTTTCGGCCTGGCGCACGTCCTGCATCGATGCACTGCCCATCTTCATCATGCTGACCGTCAGATCGTAGGTGTGCTGGTCCGCATCCACCGTGTCTTGCGTGATCTGCAGCAGGGCTTCGTCTGAGTGTAGTTGCAGATAGTCGGTGGCGACCGTCGCGATCAGGCTGATCTGCGTGCTCGTGCGGGCGGCGTCCGTGGCGAGGTATTGCTCGAGCGCCTGGCGTTTCAGGCTGCGCAGGCGGCCGAAGAAGTCGATTTCCCACGACGTGAGGCCCACGCTCGCGCTGCTCGAGCTATACGCGCTGGTGGAGCCTTCCCAGCGTTCGCGCGTGACCGACCCCGACGCGCTGATGGTCGGACCGATGTTGGCGCGCGCGATGCGGTACTGCGCCTCGTACTCGGCCACGTTCAGTGCGGCCACGCGCATGTCGCGATTGTTCGCGAGCGCGAGTTCGATCAGTTTCTGCAGGCACGGGTCCTTGAAGAAGTCGCGCCAGCCGAGGTCAGCGGCGAGCGGGGCAGCGGTGGCCGCCGTTGCCGCTTTCGACTGCGCCGGCGCGGGCGCGGTGGACCACGTGCTATCGACGGGCGCCGACGGGCGTTGCCAGGCCGGGTCCAGCGAACAGGCGCCGAGCGCGGCGGCGCACAGAAGGGCGATCAGTGTGCGTTTCATGCGTTGCCCTCGTTGGTTTCGGCCGCATCCATGGTGTGGCCGTGTTCCTTGAACAGTCTGCGTACCACGACGAAGAAGACAGGTACGAAGAAGATGGCGAGTACCGTGGCGGCGATCATGCCGCCCGTCACGCCCGTGCCGATCGCATGGCGCGCGCTGGCGCCGGCGCCCGTGCTGATAACGAGCGGCAGCACGCCGAACACGAACGCGAGCGAGGTCATGAGGATGGGGCGCAGGCGCATATGGGCGGCTTCGAGCACGGCGTCGACGAGGCTGTGTCCCTGCGCCTGAAGGTCCTTGGCGAACTCGACGATCAGAATCGCGTTCTTCGTGGAGAGTCCGATGGTGGTCAGCAGCCCCACCTTGAAGTAGATGTCGTTGGAGAGTCCGCGTCCATGCGCGGCGAGCAGCGCACCGAGCACGCCGAGCGGTACGACGAGCAACACCGCGAGCGGGATCGACCAGCTTTCGTAAAGGCCCGCGAGACACAGGAATACGATGACGAGCGAGATCGCGTAGAGCATCGTGGCCTGGGAGCCGGCCTGCTTCTCCTGGTAGGACTGTCCCGTCCATTCCACGGCGAAGCCGGGCGGCATTTTGCGGGCGAGTTGTTCGACCGCGTTCATCGCTTCGCCGGTGCTCACGCCGGGCCGCGTGGCGGCTGAAATGCCCGTGGCGAGTTGCCGGTTGTAGCGCTCGATCTGCGGCGGCCCGAACGTCCAGTGGCTCTTCGCGAACGACGAGAACGGCGCCATGGTGGAGTCGTAGCCTGTGGTGTTGCTACTGGTGCTCGTGGTGGTGGTTGTCGAAGACGACGAAGACGAAGACGAAGACGAAGACGAACTCGACGAGGTACTGCTCGCCTTCACATACCAGTCGCCGAGATCGGTGGGCATCATGCGATACGGCGCATCCGACTGCACGTAGACCTTCTGCACACGCCCCGTGTCGATGTAGTTGTTCACGTAGGACGAACCGAACGCGGTCTGCAACGTGTCGTTGACGTCCGAGATGGAAAGCCCGAGCGCGTTGGCCTTTTCGCGGTCGATATCCACCTGCAACTGCGGCGTATCTTCGAGGCCGGACGGGCGCACCATCGCGAGCGTGGGATCCTTCGACGCCATGCCGAGGAACTGGTCGCGCACCGTGAGGAGCTTGTCGTGCCCGGCGCCGCCGCGGTCTTCTATCTCCAAGTCGAGGCCGCTCTGCGTCCCGAGTTCCTGAATGGCGGGCGGATTCAGCACGAAGATCTGCGCATCGCGGTTCGCCGCGAAATGCTGGTTGGCGCGCGCGATGATGGCCTGCGCGCTGTCATGAGAGCCCCGCTGGCTCCAGTCCTTGAGGCTCACGAAGGCGATGGCGTTGTTCTGCCCCTGGCCGTTGAAGCTGAAACCGTTGATGGCGATGACCTGCTTGACACCCGGTTCGTCGTTCAGCACGTAGTGCTCGACTGCCTCCACCGTCTTCAGCGTGCGCGAGGCCGGGGTGCCCGCGGGCGCGCTGATCGACACGATGAAGTAGCCCTGGTCTTCGTCGGGCAGGAACGAGGAGGGCAGCGTGACGTAGAGCAACGCCACGATGCCGGCGATCACGCCGTAGACGAGCATGTAGCGCGTGGGCTTCGCGACCACGCGGGCGAGCGAGCTGCTGTAGCCCGCATTGCTTTTGGTGAACCAGCGGTTGAACCAGCCGAAGAAGCCGCGCTTCTCGTGATGTTCCACGTCGGCACGCTTGAGCAGCGTGGCGCACAAGGCCGGCGTGAGCGTGAGCGCGAGCATCACCGAAAGCAGCATCGCGGAGACGATCGTGATGGAGAACTGCCGGTAGATCGCGCCGGTGGAACCCGAGAAGAACGCCATCGGGATGAACACCGCGGTGAGCACCGTGGTCACGCCGATCAGCGCGCCCGTGATCTGGCCCATCGCCTTGTGCGTGGCTTCCTTCGGTTCGAGTTTCTCCTCGATCATGATGCGTTCGACGTTTTCCACCACGACGATCGCGTCGTCCACGAGCAGGCCGATGGCGAGCACCATCGCGAACATCGAAAGCACGTTGATCGAAAAGCCGATCATCGACATCACGCCGAACGTGCCGAGCAGCGCCACCGGCACCACGATGGTGGGAATCAGCGTGGCGCGCACGTTCTGCAGGAACAGGTACATCACGAGGAACACGAGCACGACGGCTTCGAACAGCGTCTTCACGACCTCTTCGATCGAGATGCGCACGAACGGCGCGGTGTCGTACGGATAACTGAGCGCCACGTCCTTCGGCAACTGCGGCTGGAGTTCGGCAAGCTTCGCACGAACCGCGTTTGCGGCCTGCAGCGCGTTGGCGCCGGTGGCGAGCTTGATGGCAAGTGCCGCCGCGGGCTTGCCGTTCAGGCGCGACGAGGTCTCGTAGCTGTCGCCGCCCACCTCGACCCGCGCGACATCCTTGATCAGCACACGGGAGCCGTCGCTGTTCACGCGCAGCAGAATGTTGGCGAACTGGTCGGCGGTGGTGAGCAGGCTCGATGAGCGGATGGTCGCGTTGATGGCCTGCGAGTCCGTTGCGGGCGCGCCGCCCACCTGGCCGGTGGTGAGCTCGACGTTCTGATTGGTGATCGCCGTGGTGACGTCCGAGGCCGTGAGGCCGTAGCTGCGCAGCTTCACCGGGTTGAGCCAGATGCGCATGGCGTGCTGCGCGCCGAACAGCGTGACGTCGCCCACGCCGTTGAGCTGCGAGAGCGGATCTTCGATCTGGGTGGCGATGATGTTGCCGAGATCCACTGAATTCCAGGTGCCGCCCGGCGACGAGAGCGCGACGATCATGAGGTAGTTCGTCGATGCCTTCGCCACCTGCACGCCTTGTTCCTGCACGGTCTGGGGCAAGGTGGGCGTGGCCTGCGTCACCTTGTTCTGGACTTGCACCTGCGCAATGTCGGGGTTCGTGCCGGGATTGAACGTCAACGTGATGGTGCCCTGCCCCGCGGAACTGCTCGTGGAGGACATGTACAGCACGTTGTCGATGCCGCTCAGCTTCTGCTCGATTACCTGGGTGACGGTTGCCGCCACGGTGTCGGCTGAGGCGCCGGGGTAGGTCGCCGTGACCTGTACCGAGGGTGGCGCGATGGTGGGGTACTGCTCGACGGGAAGGCTCGTGACCGCGGCGGCACCCACCAGCATGATGACGATGGCGGCGACCCACGCGAGAATCGGACGCTTGATGAAGAACTCTGCCATGTCGTTCTCCGCCTAGCGTTGCGCGGACACGGCCGCGGCCGTGCTTGCTGCTGACGCATCCGATGGTGCATTCGATCCCGTCTGCGACGTATCGGCGACCACCTTGACCGGCGCCCCCGCATGCTCGCTCTGCAAACCGCTCACGATCACGCGGTCACCGGCGTGCAGGCCCGAGGTCACGATCCATTGGTCGCCGAACGCGTTGTCGGCGACCACGGTCGCCTGCTGGGCGTTGCCGGACGCGTCCACGACGTAGACGCTTGCCTTGCCGTCCGACGCGCGTGTTACTGCCATCTGCGGCACGAGTATCGCGTTGTCGTTCTCGCCTTCTTCCAGGCTCGCGCGCACGAACATGCCGGGCAGCAATTCGCGTTCGGGATTCGGGAACGTGCTGCGCAACGTGACCGAACCCGTGGTGGCGTCCACCGTGACGCCGGAGAACTGCAGCGCGCCGGGGTGTGCGTATTCCGTGCCGTCTTCCATCACCAGCGTGACGATGGCGCTGTCGCTGCCGGTCTTCTTCAGACGCCCGGAGGCGAACGCTTTGCGCAGCTTCAGCCATTCCGTGCTGGGGCGCGTGACGTCGAGATACATCTGGTCGAACGCCTGGATCGTGGCGAGCGCGGTGGTCTGGTCCGAGGTGACGAGCGCACCCTCGGTCACGGTCGATGCGCCGATGCGGCCTGAAATGGGCGCCCGCACGCGCGTGTATTCGAGGTTCACGCGCGCGGATTCGAGCGATGCCTCGTCGGCGGTGACATCCGCGGCATCCTCGCGAACGGCGGCAACCGCATCGTCGTAGTCCTGCTTGCTCACGGCGTTGATCTTCACGAGGTCCGTGTAGCGGTCCGCCTTCGTCTTCGCGGAGGCCAGCGTGGCGCGCGCTTTCTCGAGCGTGCCGCGTGCCTGGTCGTAGGCGGCCTGGTAGGTGGCAGGATCGATCTGGTAGAGCACCTGGCCCGCCTTCACGTCGCTGCCTTCCACGAAGAGCCGCTTGAGGATGATGCCGCTCACCTGCGGGCGGACGTCGGAGACCTTCTGCGAGGAAAGCCGGCCGGAGAGCTCGGTGGTCTCTACGATCCGCTGCGGTGCGAGCGTGAGTACGCCCACTTGGGCGGTTTGCGCGGGAAAGCCGGCGGGTGCGCCTGCTTGCCTGTTGCAGCCGGCGGTGCCCAGTATCGCGAGCATCGAGAGTGCTGCAAACAGCCGACGCGGCCTCCAACGCAGGCGGTGCAGGCGGTGGTGCGCATCGTGGATCAGGGTGGTTGGCGTCTTCATCTTTGACCTGTTGGACATCGCAATGCCTCGCAACGCGAGAACGGGACCGCACCGGGCGCCGTGGCGGGAGCCTTAATGGAAGCCGTAGCGGGACCGGGTGCTGGGCAAGGCATAAAGCTACCGATGCCGCATGTTTTCGTGCTTACGGAAACTTACTGTCCAGTGACGCATCAAGACCGGCGAAAGAGATTCGGGCGTTCGGCGCACGAAACGCGGGACGACGCGGCCTTTGCGTTAGCGACCGCAGATCTCAGTAATATTCCGAAAGCCAATCGTGCCCTTTCCGGGCTACGATAACCCCGTCCTCATGCCGCCCCGAATGCCTGAAGTGCACGCACCTTCCACGCCCGATTCCGCCCTGCAAGTCCTGCTCGTCGACGACGACGCCGAACTGCGCGATCTGCTGCGCAAGTTCTTCCAGCAGCGCGGCATCGCGTTCTCCGTATTGCACGACGCCACGAATCTGGCGCGGCGGCTGGAACGCGAGCGCCCATCCATCATCGTGCTGGACCTCATGATGCCGGGTGTGGATGGCCTCACGGCGCTCAAGCAGCTGCGAGCCAGCGGCGACACGATTCCGGTCGTCATGCTCACGGCCCGCGCTGAAGGCGTGGACCGTGTGCTCGGGCTCGAACTCGGCGCGGACGACTATCTCGGCAAGCCCTTCATGCCGCAGGAACTGCTCGCGCGCATCCACGCGGTGCTGCGCCGGCAGGGCCAGCCGCAGACCACGGCGGCGCCGGAGAAGCGCGCGCCGTGCCGGTTCGGACGTTTCGAACTCGATTTCTCGACGCGCACGCTCCTGTGCGACGGCGAACCCGTGAAGCTCACGGGCGGCGAATACGCGCTGCTCGAAGTGCTCGCCTCGCACCCCATGGAAACGCTTTCGCGTACGCGCCTCATCGAGCTGCTCCACGGCCCGGATGCCGAAGTCACGGAACGCGGCATCGACGTACCGGTGTGGCGCCTGCGCCGGCTGATCGAGGACGACCCGTCCAATCCCCGCCGGCTGCAAACCATGCGCGGCGTCGGCTACATGTTCGTTCCCGACAACCCGGCCGATGAAGAATCCGCTTGATACGGTGTTTGGCCGGCTCGTAGTTACCACGGTTGGCCTGCTCCTACTCGTGCACCTCACGTCGCTGCTGCTGATCGACCGCACACGGGCGAGCCTCGCCGCGTCCCATATTTCGCGCGTTGTGGAGGCCGGTGCACAAATGAGCCAGCAGGACACCGGGCACGAACGTTCCGTGGCGGACATCCTCGGCATTTCTCTGGTGGACATTCACGGGCTCCCGCCCGCCGACGCTCAGCGTTTCCTCAACGACACGATAGGGCCGCTCGAGCAGCGTCTGAGGCGCGTCCTGCCCGCAGGCAGCCACGTCGCGCTGGACAGCGAAGGCACGCTCCGCGTCCTGCCCGCGGGCAGCTCGCGCGGCATCGTGCTGCCGCAGGCGGAGGTGCCGCCGAGCCGTTTCACCGGCGTGCTGACTCTCACGCTGGTGTTCGCCATCGTGGTCGCTGTCGTGCTTGCCTGGCAACTCAACCGGCCGATCCGCGACCTCGCCGCAGCCGCGCGCGAGCATCGCATGGGCCATCACTTGAGCCACGTGCGCAAGCGCGGGCCGCGCGAGCTCCGCGAACTGATCGGCGACTTCGACGACATGACGCGCGAACTGGCCGAGGCCGAGCGCGAGCGCGCCGTGATGCTCGCGAGCATCGCGCACGATCTGCGCACGCCGATCACGCGCATGCAGGTGCGTGCGGACCTGCTTGCCGATCCGGGCGATCGCGATGGTTTCCTACGCGATGCCGAATCCATGTCGCGCGTCATCACGCAGTTCCTCGACTTTGCCAGGGAGAGCCCCGAAGGCTCGCCGCAGATCAGCGTGGATGCGCACTGCCGCCGCGATTACAGGGACGCGCTGAGTCCTGGCGGCGAACAGGACGCAGACGCGCTCGTCACGCTCGACCTGCGCGCGGGGCCGGGCTTCACGCTGCCCATCGTCGATGTCGACCGCATCCTGTCGAACCTCGTCGAGAATGCGCTGACCTACGGCGAGCCGCCCGTCGAAATATCCACGCGAGCGCATGAGGAGCTTTACGAACTCGCGGTGCGCGACCATGGTGCCGGCGTGCCCGCGCCCGACCTCGACCGCGTGCTGCGCCCTTTCGTGCGGCTCGATCCCGCGCGCGGTGGCACCGCGCATAGCGGCCTCGGTCTCGCCATCGTGCGCCGTCTCGTTCGCCATCACGGCGGCACACTTCAAATCTCCAACGCGTCCGATGGCGGCCTCGTCATCGCGATGATGTTTCGGAGGCGCAGCCCCACACGTTGAAGCACCCTAGTTCGTCGCCGCTGCGGGCAACCGCAACGAATCGCCGCTGCTGCGTGACGCGCTGCCCAGAGTGAGCCAGATGGCGCGCGCCATCGGCATGGACCTGAATGGCGCGCGCCTCAGTCTGGATGGTGACCATCAGAAGCGGAGCGAACGAGCTTGATGTATTCGGAGTGGGCCCACGCGAGCGGTGTGGCTGAGCCCGTCGGCCCGCCGGTCACGAAGGGCGTGTTGGGCAGATCGGGCAGATCCCACAATTGCTCGGGAAGCAGACCGCGCGTTCCTGCGAACGCCTCGAGAGCGCGGATGTAGGGTGTAGGATCGCCACCAGCGGCCAATTCATCATGGCCGCGTTCGCCAGCAAGCAGCGGCCAGGGGCGCCCAACCCCGAAGGGAGACCCTCTCCGGACGTTCACCCCGCGTGACCTCTACGGCCGCATTTAGGGTTCAACGGTCATCAAGGTGCCCGGGTGCGGACAGATCGTCGCCCTATAGGCGATCGGCGGCGGAAAGCGGTAAAAAATATGGCGTGGGCAAGTAATGGAAATCTTACTAATATGGGAAAGGTGGTCAGTCCGGCCAGTCCTGAATGTCGTGTCCCCCTTGGCGCCCATTCTGCCTATCCACTACTTCCGGCTGATTAGTCGGCGGAATGAGCGGACCAAATCGACCTGTCCGGTGCGAGGCTGTGAATGCCGTCACAATCCTGCTGCAATGGCGCGTTTCCGCGTGGACATCGAAAGCATTGGTACGGGGATTTGTCATGACTTTTCCTGCGCAGGATCGGGCGGGCCGCTTGCTGGACACGAAGATGCAACTTTCGGTTTCGCAGAGATTGCATCAAATCGCTGATCGAACTGGTTCCATATCCAGTCGCTGTTGTGGACGACTGGCTTACGATCATCTGCACCAACGCCTGCGCAGCATCGCTGCTCGGCTATACGACGGAAGAACTCTCCGGCATGTGCTGCGGCACAGTCTTTCCTCAGTTGACAGCACCCGGTGGAGAGTCCCCGACCGAAGTGCGATCTTTCGGTGATGAGCCGTCCGCCCGCGGCGCAATGAAACCCGTCATTGCAAGCCGCAAGGACGGAGGCTGTGTTGCCGTGAACATCAAGAGCACGCGGTGCCCAACCGAGCTTTCGCCCCCTGGAGGCTGGTTTTCGAGCAGGTGAAAGCTGGTCGGGACGAGGAACTGGGGGCGCATCTGGCACGGATGTCGGAACTGGAGTTTATGACAGGTGGAGGAGCCCACGAGATCAGGCAGCCGCTGACGGCGATCCTGAGCAATGCAGAGGCGGCGCAGCGGATTCTCGGGATGGATGTGCCAAACCTGTCTGAGTTGCGCGAGGCGATGGCGGACATCGCGGATAGCAGCTTCAGGGCCAACGAAATTGTCCGGACGATGCAGCAGCTGGCCAGACGGGCTCCCCACGAAACGCTCCCCCTCGACATGGGCAACCTGGTCCGCTCAGTGGTTCAGCGCATGCGTCGCGATGCTGCCGTGCGCGACATACAGATGTCGTTAGATATCGTCCCGGACTTGCCGGTCGTGCACGGCAACAACATACAGCTGCAGCAGGTCATGGCCAACTTGTTGACGAACGCGTTTGATGCGGTAGAAGGATGTTCCGCAGAGGACCGGGTTGTTTCCGTAGCAGTGATGGGCGCGCTGGACAGAAGCGGCGTAAGCATTGCTGTAAGCGATCGCGGCCTGGGTTTGAGCACCGAGCAGATCGGCAGATTGTTCACGCCGTATATCACGTCGAAGGCACACGGGCTGGGATTAGGCCTGTCGATCAGCAGCACCATCATCACCATGCATGGTGGGCGCCTGTGGGCCGAAAGTAATGGCGAACGCGGCGCAGTGTTTCATATCCTGCTCCCCGCGCGGGGCACGGAAGTAGAAACCGGTTCGCCGCGAAAATCATGAACACGCTCCTCCCAAAGTGTTCGAGGTCGAGGACGACGAACGCGTGCGCAGCGCGCTCGTATGGCTGCTACGGTTAAGCGACCATCGGGTGAAAACGTTCGGAAGCACTGAGGCATTCATGGAACACGCGAATCTCGCCGACGTCCCGGCGAGCCTGCTGTGGACCTGCAACTTCCGGGCTGAGCCGGCTGGCTCTGCAACGTCGGTTGCGCGTGATGCTTCCGATTATCTTCAAAAGTCGTCGTTGTAGTCAGAGAAGCTCGAACCGCGGTTCAGGGTTGATCGCGTTGCAAAAGGGCGTGACTTGACGGTACCGATGACGGTATCAACCTGCCAAGTCGTCTTGAGATGCGTGGCTTTCACGATTTTTTAAGGCGGGGGGCGTTGATTTTCCGATGCGGCCCACCTAAAGCCGTTGAGTGCCAGGATGAAATGCCGGTATCGCTGGCGGTATCGGCGGGTGCAATGGGAGCCGAGCGAGGCTCTGCGGTGGGTTTGCGGCGGGTGGTTGTCAATTGAGTGGGTATGGTGCTCAGGTTTGCTTGCTTGATCCTGCGGCCGTCGTTGGCATGCTTAGCCGATCAATATAGTCGGCCCACTCCTGCATGACCCTGCGACGATCGTCGTCAAACGTTGTTCTGTCATAGGCCTTTTGTACATCGCCACGCTTGGCGTGTGCCAGTTGCGCTTCCAGTACATCGATATCCATACCGAGTCGTTCTCGTCCGACCGTGCGGAGCATGCCCCGGAAACCGTGCGTCGCGTGTTTTCCTTGAAAGCCCATCTCTCGCAGTGCTTTGCTCAATGCATCTCGATGTAAATGAGGAGTCTTTTGGCGGGCAGGGGACGGAAAGACATAGTGCCCCTTACCGGTAAGTGACTGCAACTCGTTCAGGACGGCGATGGCCTGTTTCGGCAATGGCACGATATGATCGTGCCGCATTTTCATCCGCTCGGCTGCAACATGCCATTCAGCTGTCTTGAGGTTTACCTCGTCCCACGGCACTGCGGCAACTACACCTGGGCGAAGGCCGGTCAGCATGGTGAGCTTGAGGGCGGCGCGTGTAATAGGCGACTCGTAGGCATCGATGGCAAGAACGAGCGGAGCGATGTCCGCAGGCCTGGTGATCGCTGGTATGTGGCCTTTCTTGTGGCGTGGCACAACGCCGCGGAGTGTCAAGGCGGCGCCATCTTCGCGCAGTCCGTTCTGAACGGCGTACGTCACGATGCCACCGACATATTGCCTTGCTTTGGTCGCGAGGTTGGGCGCGTGGGATGCGATCGCTTCGAGTATGGGCTTGACCTCCGGCGTGGCAAGCGTCGAGATGGGCTTGTTGCGGAGCGCGGGAGTCAGGTATTCGCGTACGACAAACTCCGCTTTCCGGTAGGTTTCGTCTGCCCATTCCTTGCGTTTGAAGTCGAGCCAACGCTGCGCCACGAGATGGAAGGCGCCTTCGGCTACGCGTTTGCGTGCTGTGGATTCGGCCCGGCGATGTTCTACCGGATCGGTGCCCTCGCGTACAAGATTGCGCGCGGTAGTGGCCGACCGTCGTGCATCAACGAGCGTGATATCGGGGTAGGGGCCGAGGCTGAGGAAGTTCTCCCTGCCCGTGCTCGGTCGTCGGTAGCGGAACAGCCAGGTCTTGGCGCCGTTTGGCTGGACTCTCAGGGCGAGTCCGTTTCCATCTGCGTGAAGGTAGGAGCGCGCACGCGCTTTAGCTGCACGGAACACCAACTCTGACTTCGGTTCGACGCGTCTGGGCATGGGTTTGCCCCCGAATCTGGTATACGCAACAGCATACGCAAAAATCGTCGATGTCAGTGGAACGCAAGGGATCTGTAGAGAACAAAAAACCCCGTAAGACGTTGACTTTACGGGGTTTCTCGGACTTCTTCGGCTTACGCCGGAATAGCTGTTGGTGCCCAGGAGAGGACTCGAACCTCCACGGTGTTGCCACCGCTAGGACCTGAACCTAGTGCGTCTACCAATTCCGCCACCTGGGCACGTCTTCAAGCTAGACCGCTATTTTAGCAAGATGATTAAGCTTGTCAATTCCTGCTTCAAACAAACTTGCTTTTCTCATCCGCTCGGTTGAACGCGCAGCGAAGTAATGCAATCGCTGCTGAACCACCGTCCTGCTGATCCGCCAATCGAAACACAAACAACGATTTCGACTACCAGGCCTTACAAAAAAGAGAGCCGCCAAAAGGCGGCTCTACTTTTGAATCTGGTGCCCAAGAGAGGACTCGAACCTCCACAGTGTTGCCACCGCTAGGACCTGAACCTAGTGCGTCTACCAATTTCGCCACCTGGGCAGATGATGAACAGCAAAGACCGTCATTATAACGTCAGGTCCCGACCTGTCAAGCGATTTGCCGAACGCGATTCAACCTCGCGGCGAGCCCGGCGCACTATGCGTCCCAACCACCGCCGCAGGCCCGCGTGGTGCCCGACACGGGTGTTAGAATGCCTCGCAGTAGTTCGTTGGCACGATGCACATCCGGCGTCCCGACGCGAGTGTCGACATGCGATCAGGCGGACGCGCGTCGGCTGGCGTCGAACGAGCCGGACCCAGGCAGTTTCCGGTGCAAATCGCAGTGGAGCAGAAGAGCAGAAAGCAGCAGGTGCAATGACCGAGCCAGCGCAGCCGCCGTGCAGATGCAGCCGAGCGCGACTGCGCGCAATACGCAAACGCCTTCCAGGCCGGATCACATCGCCGACCGACGTCCATGCAACGAGAAAAAATCATCGACAAGCCCTTGAGCAAATTTCCGTATCCGATTCCAAGCCGCGAAGAAATCCTCGGCGTGCTGCGCACGAGTGAAATGCCGCTTGCCGCGAACGACATCGCCGAAGCCCTGTCGATCAAGCGCCAGGAGCGCGAAGGATTTTTCAAGCGTCTCGGCGCAATGGAGCGCGACGGCCAGATCCGGCTCGATCAGCGCAATCTCTATCAACTGACCCATCCGTCGAACTTCGTCGCGGGCCGCGTCCAGGGCCATCGCGACGGCTACGGTTTCCTGATTCGCGACGACGGCCAGGACGACCTGTTCCTGCCCAACGGCGAGATGCAGAAGGTCATGCACAACGACCGCGTGCTCGCGCGCATCGTCGGCTATGACCGGCGCGGGCGGCCGGAAGGGCACATCGTCGAGGTCACCGACCGCGCGAACAAGCGCGTGATCGGCCGTCTGCTCAACGAGAACGGCGCGCTGATCGTCGCGCCCGAAGACAAGCGCATCGGCCACGACATCCTGATCACGCAGAACACCCGCAAGGCGAAAGTTGGCCAGGTCGTGGTGGTCGAACTGACCGATTTTCCGAGCCGTCATTCGCAGCCGCTCGGCCGCGTGGTCGAAGTGCTGGGCGATATCGACGACCCTGGCATGGAAATCGAAATCGCGGTGCGCAAGTACGGCGTGCCGCACGAGTTCGGCGAGGCCGCGCTGGCCGAAGCGGCGAAGCTGCCCGACGAAGTGCGCCCGGTCGACATTCGCCATCGCGTCGATCTGCGCGACGTGCCGCTCGTCACGATCGACGGCGAGGACGCGCGCGACTTTGACGACGCCGTCTATTGCGAGCCGGTGCAGGTGGGCCGCGGCGACGGCTTCCGCCTGATCGTCGCAATCGCGGACGTGTCGCATTACGTGCTTCCGCAAAGCGGGCTCGATACCGACGCGATCGAGCGCAGCACGTCGGTGTATTTCCCGCGCCGCGTGATCCCGATGCTGCCGGAGAAGCTGTCGAACGGACTGTGCTCGCTGAATCCGCAAGTCGACCGCTGCGTGCTCGTGTGCGACATGATCGTCACCGCGCGTGGCGACGTGAAGGCGTATCAGTTCTATCCGGGCGTCATGCATTCGGCCGCGCGGCTCACCTACACCGAAGTCGCCGCGGTGCTGAAAAACACCAAAGGCCCGGAAGCGACCCGCCGCGCCGCGTTGCTGCCGCAACTGCAGAATCTGTATGGCGTCTACAAGGCGCTGTTCGCGGCGCGTCAGAAGCGCGGCGCGATCGACTTCGATACGACGGAGACGTACATCGTCTGCAACGCGCAGGGCAAGATCGAGCAGATCGTGCCGCGCACGCGCAACGATGCGCACAAGCTGATCGAGGAATGCATGCTGGCCGCGAACGTGTGCGCGGCGGACTTCCTCAAGCGCAACAAGCATCCGGGCCTGTTTCGCGTGCATGCGGGCCCGAGCGCGGAAAAGCTCGAGAACCTGCGTACCTTCCTGCGCGGCATGGGTCTGACGCTCGGCGGCGGCGACACGCCGCACGCGAGCGACTACGCCGCACTGATGGCGCAGATCCGCGACCGGCCCGACGCCTCGATGCTGCAGACGATGCTGCTGCGCTCGATGCAGCAGGCGGTCTACAGCCCCGACAACATCGGCCACTTTGGCCTCGCCTACGAGGCCTACGCGCACTTCACGAGCCCGATCCGCCGTTACCCCGACCTGCTCACGCATCGCGCGATCTACGCGATCCTGCAGGGCCGCAAGTATCAGCCGCAGCCGCCGCACGGCGTCGAGCTCAATACCGCACTGTCGCCGCGCGCCCGCGCGATGCAGCAGGCCGACGAGGAAAAGCGCGGCGCCCGCGGGCGCGCGAACAACGTGGCGATCTGGGAAGAACTTGGGCTGCACTGCTCGGCGAACGAGCGCCGCGCGGACGAAGCATCGCGCGATGTCGAAGCGTGGCTCAAGTGCTATTTCATGCGCGACAAGCTCGGCGAAGAGTATGGCGGCATGGTCAACGGCGTCACGTCGTTTGGTATTTTCGTGCAGCTCGATTCGCTGTTCATCGAAGGCCTCGTGCATGTGACCGAACTCGGCTCCGACTACTTCCAGTACGACGAGATCAAGAACGAGCTGCGCGGCGAGCGCACCGGCATTCGCTACCGGCTGTCGGATCGCGTGCGCGTGCAGGTGAGCCGCGTCGATCTCGACGCGCGCAAGATCGACTTCCGCCTTGTGCGCGATACGCCGATCAAGCCGCCTTTGACACGCGGTATCGCGGCGGACAAGGGAGAAGGCGCTGGCCCGCGCGTGCGCGTGATGCCGCCGGTGGAAAGTGGCGCGTCGGTGCCGGGTCCGCGGCGCAAGAAGGCCGCGCCCGCGCAGAGCGCGGCGGTCAAGGAAGCGCGCGTGGCGAGGAAGCACGGTGTCGCGACCAAGGCGGCGTCGAAGCAGGCACGCAAGAAGCGCTGAGGCTTTCACAGCGCCGGGACCGCGCGCAGCGGGCACGTGAGCACGTGCCGGTTGCGCGCGGTCTGCCTTTTGGTTTCATATTCATCACAGTGGCGCGCGTTGAATGCGCGCCCCATCAAAGGTTGTTCAGTCATGGCACGTCATAAGGTCTTATACGGTTTCCACGCAGTGACCGCCCGTATCCGGCACGATGCGTCGACGGTCGAGGATGTCTATTACGACGCGACGCGCAAGGACCGTCGTATGACCGAATTCCTGCATGCCGCGAAGGACGCGGGCGTGCGTCTGATCGCCGCCGACGAAACGCGTCTGTGGGGCCTCGCGCGCACGGAACGTCATCAGGGCGTGGTCGCGCGCGCGGGCGATCTGCCGCTTGCGCAGAATCTCGCCGAACTGCTCGACGGCATCAGCGGCTCGCCGCTGATCCTCGTGCTCGACGGCGTGACCGATCCGCACAATCTCGGCGCCTGCCTGCGGGTCGCCGACGCGGCCGGCGCCCACGCGGTGATCGCGCCGCGCGATCGCGCGGTGGGACTGAACGCGACCGCCGCGAAAGTCGCGAGCGGCGCGGCCGACACGGTCCCGTACATCACGGTCACGAATCTGGCGCGCGCGCTGCGCGAACTGAAGGACGCGGGTGTCTGGGTGGTCGGCACGGCCGACGACGCGCAGAAGAGTGTCTACGAAACGGAACTCGACGGGCCGGTGGCGCTCGTGATGGGGGCCGAAGGCGAGGGCATGCGACGCCTGACGCGTGAAACCTGCGATGTCGTCATGAACATTCCGATGGCGGGGACGGTGGAGAGTTTGAATGTATCCGTGGCTAGCGGAGTGTGTCTGTTCGAGGCTGTGCGGCAGCGGGCGGTGAAGAAGTAGTTTTTCTGTCGTCGTTCTTGTTGTTGGCCGATTGTTGGCGCCCGGAACGCAGTGGTGGTTCCGGGCGTTTTGCTTTGAGTGCGGAAAATACAGCTATTTGCGCAGGAGGCACTTTAGTTCATCAAGAAAGGACTTCGTCGTGTAGCCCCACAATTTGGGGCAAAAGCCAGTGTCGTATTCCCTTTCGAAAGCGGGATCAAGTTGCATCGGGTGCGCATTCATGAATAGATCAATTTCGCCGATCAATTCTGTCCCTCTTGTAGCACGCGATGATTTTCCGGGATGGTGTTTCCCCACAGATCGAAGTCCTTGGTTGAAATAGGCACCGAACGGTTCGTACATCCGTGGGTGGCGATCTGATCGCATGACTCGTCTTCACTGAGTGATGAGAATTCTCTTCAATTCCTCGAAGACCTGTCTTCACCAGGTGAAGACTCAGACGTCCTTCTTTCAGAAAAATAAACCTGTTGCTGTTGCGCTCGGACACTACGTGGTGAGGATTTTTGCTAATTCATCAAGGAAGGAGCTGGTTGTGTATCCCCATAAGACGGGGTTGAAATCAAAGCCGTACGCATCATAAATTTTTTCATCGAGTTTTTCGCCTGCCTCCCTTCTGAATTTCTCTATTTCGGCTAGCGTATCCCGGATCTCTTCGGGCGAACTATCTCTCTCTCTTGAAGCAGGAGACTATCTCCTCCACAGTCTCTCCCCAAATGTCAGAGTCCTGATTGAGATAGCCACCAAGCAATGCATAAAATTGTGGGTACGACGTTTCGTCGATCCTGATGGAGAATCAAGAGGCGCGTCGGGTTTGACTGAGCCCAACTCCTGATCCTTGGCGTGTTGGAGTCCATCACCTTCGAGATCGCCCACTCCGCCGCCTGCAAATCCCGAAACGACGATACTACGTCTCTTTTCGGTTCCAACCTAAGCCTCTCCCGCAACTGCGCCTCAGTCCTCCCCACATGCTTCAATATCGTATGTCCGCCGATCAGGCTACCAGCTTCGGTCTCGTGCGCATCCAGACTAATCCGCCCCATCGTAATCCGCGCGACACGCGCGGCTTTGATCGAGCCGGCAAATCCGAACGGCACGACGATATCGAGCGACACGCCAATCTGGTTCGCCAGCTCCGAGCGGGCTTTCAGCGTCTCGGCAAGCTTCGTCGTGCTCTGCTGCGTCAGCGTGGCCTTCTCCTGGCCCGTCAGCCCTGCGGCGACCTGCAGGCCACCCCATAGCCGGTTGGTCAGCATCTCCGTCTGGCTGATCGGTCCGCGCGTCAGTACGGCGGCCAGTTGCGGGGCACTGAGCACCGCGCGCACACCATCTTCATCGTATTGCTGCGACATTCCAGAATCATCTGCGGTCTCGCGGGCCTAAAAACTGGCAAGCGACCACAGCGGTATGAAATGGGCGATGGATGAATCCGGTGTCTCAATGTGTCCAATCGTGTCCGGCAAACAAGCGTGGTCCGCGGCACAAAGCCACCCAAACCCGGCCTTCTCCGCGCCACTCCGGTAAACTACGGGTTTTTCACGCTTTTCCCGCCTCTCCCATGACTCAAGACGAACTCAAGCAACTGGTCGGCCAGGCCGCCGCCGATTACGTGAATGCCAACGTGCCGCAAGGCTCGGTGATCGGCGTCGGCACGGGCTCCACCGCGAACTGCTTCATCGACGCGCTGGCCGCCACCAAATCCCGCTATCGCGGCGCGGTGTCGAGTTCGCTCGCCACCACCGCGCGTCTGCAATCGCACGGCTTCAAAGTGCTCGACCTGAATGAGATCGACTCGCTGCCGGTGTACGTCGACGGCGCCGACGAAATCGATCACAGCGGCGCGATGATCAAGGGCGGCGGCGGCGCGCTCACGCGCGAGAAGATCGTCGCGTCGGTGTCGGAAGTATTCGTCTGCATCGCGGATGCGAGCAAGGTCGTCGAGAAGCTGGGCCATTTCCCGCTGCCAATCGAAGTCGTGCCGATGGCGCGCACCGCGATCGGCCGGCGCGTGACGGCGCTCGGCGGCGTGCCCGTCGTGCGTGTGACGAAGGAGGGTGTGCCGTTCATCACCGACAACGGCAACGAGATCATCGACGTGAAGGGCTTGAGCATCAGCGACCCGCGCACGCTCGAGGCGCATATCAACGCATGGCCCGGCGTCGTCACGGTTGGCCTGTTCGCGGGCCGCGGCGCGAATCTGTGCCTGCTCGGCACGGACACCGGCGTGCAAACGATCAAGTACGGCCAGAATTAAGCGAATTGCGTTTCTGTTCGCTCTGACGCGTGTGAGCCGCTCCAACGGTTCACACGCGTTTTTTGTTGCGGTCGTGCCGCCCGATCCCGCTTATACCGCCCGCCGCGGCGGCAATCGCGCGCACCTGGCGGAAAATGCCCGGCAGCGTGCGCAGACAATTAGCCGCCGGGGCCCGCCGCGCGATGCCCGACACGCGCGCGTCGTCGATCATCCGCGCGCCAAGCGCTTCGAAGCGCACGCGCAACGGACCGTCCAACAGCAGCACCACTGCGTCGCGCGCCGTGCAGCGCACGGCGAATTCCCCCAGGGCGAACCCGGCCCTCCCAACTGAGTGCTCCGATCGCCAAACGGCACGCGAGGCACGCGAGGCACTGCGGCCGTCGACGTCGCTCGCCCGTCGCTCGCGCAGCGCTCCGATCGTAAAGGTGTGGGCTGGACTGGCGAGCAGGCGTGGGGCGATACGTCAGGCGTAGTGCACATACGAAAGCGCGGGAATGAAGCCGTGTTTTTGCAGACGCGAACGGACTCTCCGAATTACTCGCGTACTGTCGCACGTCGAATGTGGGCACGCGCACGCACAGGCAGGAGCGTGGCACATACACTCTTCTCTGAGGCCAGCTGGCGATTCGTGACAGATAGGACGGCATATGAAAGTGGCGATCGTGCACGATTGGCTGGTCGCTCCCGGCGGCGCCGAGAAAGTGCTCGGGCAGATCATCGAGTGCTTTCCCGACGCCGACGTTTTCAGCGTCGTCGATTTCCTCGAAGATCGCACGCCGCTTGCCGGTAAGCCGGTCACCACGTCGTTCATTCAAGGCCTGCCGTTTGCGCGCAGTCGTTATCGCGCCTATTTGCCCTTGATGCCGCTCGCCGTCGAACGGTTCGATCTGTCGAGCTATGACTTGATCATCACCAGTTCTTGCGCAGTCGCGAAGGGCGTATTGGTCGGCCCTCATCAGACGCACATCAGTTACGTGCACTCGCTGATGCGATATGCGTGGGATCTGCAGCATCAGTATCTGCGCGAAGCGAATCTGCTGCGCGGGGCGAAGTCGTGGGCCGCGCGGGTGTTGCTGCATTATCTGCGCGGCTGGGACGCGCAGTCGACGAATGGTGTCGATCGTCTGATCGCGAATTCGCATTCGGTCGCGCGGCGCATGATGAAAACCTATCGGCGCGATGCCGCGGTGATTCCACCGCCCGTCGATGTGAACGAATTCGAACTGCGCACCGAAAAAGACGATTTCTATCTGACCGTGTCGCGGATGGTGCCGCACCAACGCATCGATCTGATCGTCGAGACGTTCAACGCGACGCCGCAGCGCAAGCTGATCGCGATCGGCGACGGGCCGCAGATGGCGTCGATCCGCGCGAAGGCAGGACCGAACGTGACGGTCCTCGGCTATCAGCCATTCGGCGTACTGAAGGAGTATCTGGCGCGTGCGCGAGCCTTCGTGTGCGCCGCCGAGGAAGATTTCGGCATCGTGCCACTCGAAGCGCAGGCCTGCGGCACGCCGGTCATTGCGTTCGCCAGGGGCGGGGCGCTCGAAACGGTAGTGCCGGTCGGCGACCCGCACCCGACCGGCGTTTTCTTCGCGCGTCAGACGGCGGTGTCAATGCTCGACGCGATCGACCGCTTCGAGCGCTTGAGCGCATACATCACGCCGGCGGCCTGTCGCGCGAATGCCGAGCGGTTTTCGGCTCAGGTGTTTCGGCGGGCGTTCATGGCCGAAGTCACGCGCACGATTGCGGCGGTCGCTCAGGGTCTGCCGGCGATGGAGCTGGGGGAGCAGTTGAGATGGGCGCAGCCCGATCTCGCGACCCGGGAACTCGGCATCGCCAGCGACACGGCGCCGAAAAGCAGGTGGAGGCAATGAGGTGAGGGTCTTTCGCTGTTCTCGCCTCGTGGAGTTTTCGATAGGAGAGAAAGAGGTTTTCGTCGTCATGCAGTGATTTCGCAACGGGCAGTAACGAGCCGTTCTGACCAACGCGTCCGGGCGGCTCTTGGTGTGGGCGCGTCCGCTTCGCGCTTTGTGTCGGCAGCGCGTATCGCGTATCGCGCGATAGGCGCCGCGCGTGCAATGCCAGCCGCGGCGGGCCATTGTCAAGCAGGCAGTATTGGACTTCAAAAAACGACATCGGGGTGCGCGCCACGCGCTGTGGGCGAGATATTCGCTGGCGCGGCATGCCTCGCGTGGCCATAACGACCTGAAGCAGACGTTCGCTATCGTGATCGCTGAATTTCCTCACTGCGAAGTTCGCCGTGCCGGCAATTCTGCGCGTAACGGCGATTCACTACAACAGGCAGTCGTCATTCGCGCGTCACCGATTAACGCGCCGACGGCTTTTTGGACGAGGATGAATTTAAACTCATGAATGCCGATCGCCTTCCGGGACCTTTTCCCGACATCTCCGCAACGTGGGCTGCGCTGAAGAGCCAGTTGCCGATCACGCCGATTCGCACCGAAGAGGATTATCACCAGATGGTGCGAGTCGCCAACTCCCTGTCCGATCATCTAAGCGGCCACGACAACGATCCGCTCGCCGATCTGCACGCGATCGTGACGGAACTGGTCGGTCACTGGCAAGCGCGCAACCTGACGATGCCAAAAGCGGAGCCGCGCGAGGTCCTGCGCCATCTGCTGATCACGCATGGTCTCAAGCAGAAGGATCTGGCCGGCATCGCGTCGCCGACCGTGGTCAGCGATATTCTCGCGGGGCGCCGCGCGATCAGCAAGAAAGTCGCCAAGGCGCTCGCGGTACGGTTTCAGACCGATGTCAGCGCGTTCCTGTAGAGGCGGTGCCACGCGGCGGACCCGTCCATGAAGTGGTCCGTCGCGGCTGCTCATCTTGCGTCAACGACGGCGGCTGTCGATCGGGCCGCCCGAGTTGGCGCTTCCATTCGCAGCGGCGTGTACGCGTTGTTGCGCGGTTGGGTGTTTTTCTCGAATGAAACGCAGGCGCATTCCGGCGATCCTTCAGCGCACCGCCTTCAGTACCCGCACTTCGTATGCGTCGCAGTGCCGGCACGATGACCGACACTCCCGGATGCGATTCCCTCGATGGCATGGTCAGAACGCGTTGCGGCCAACAAAGCCCTTGAAAATCGTGATGAAGACGATCTTCATGTCGAACCAGAACGACCAGTTCTGGATATAGAAGAGATCGAACTTCACGCGCGCTTCCATCTTCTCGACCTTGGTGGTCGCGCCGCGATAGCCGTTGACCTGGGCCCAGCCGGTGATGCCGGGCTTGATGCGGTAACGGTGCATGTAGCCGTATACCTGGTCCTTGTACAGATCATCGTGTTCGACCGCATGCGGACGCGGACCCACCACCGACATCTGACCGAGCAGCACGTTCAGAAACTGCGGCAACTCGTCGAGACTCGTGCGGCGCATGAAGCTGCCGAGCTTCGTCACGCGCAAGTCGTTGCGAGTCGCCTGCGTGATCTGGCCGCGCTCTTCCTGGTGCACGGTCATCGAGCGGAACTTGTAGATGGCGAACGGCAGGCCGTCGACGCCCTTGCGGATCTGCCGGAAAAACACCGGTCCCGGCGACGTGAGCTTGATGCCGATCGCGAGCACGACGAACACCGGCGCGAGCACGAAGAGCGCGAGCGCCGCGAACAGGCGGTCGAACATCAGCTTGGGCCACATCTGCGGCGACGAGAATGGCGTCGCGCTCAGATTCAGCGTCGGCAAACCGACGACATCGACGATCGCATGATTGAACAGCGACAGACTGCGCACGTCGGGAATGAAGCGCAGATTGACGAAGTCGTGTCTGAAGGTGCGCGTGAAGCGGTAGATCGTGTGTTCCTCGGAAAGGGGCAACGCAAGCCACACTTCGTTCACGCGTTCATTGCGCACCTTCGTCGCGAACGCTTCCAGATCCGTCAGCACGGGTAGGCGGGTCAGACGCGCGCCATACGCGTCGTGGCCTTGCACGCTGGTGTCGAACACGCACACCGGTTTGAAGCCCGCTTGCGGCGCATGCTCGAGATGCGCGAGCAGCGTGCGCGCAAACCCCGGTGCGCCGACGATCGCGACGGTGCGCGCGTTCATGCCGCGGCGACGTACGAAGCGCAGCACCACGTGCATGATGCAGCGTGTCGCGATGATCAACGCGCCCGAGATCAGCGTCGAGTAGCCGAGCCACAGGCGCGACACCGCATCCGTCCGATGCAGCGTGAATGCGAGCAGGAGCGCGGTCGCGACCACCATGAGCCACGCGGCGGCGATTCGCGCGAGCACCGGCGCGAGCGCCTTGCCGCGCCACGTCTCATAGACCCCGAAGCCCGGAAACAGCAACAGAACCAGCACACACTTGAACGCGATCAGAAGACGCTCGGTATCGGCGAACGCGATCGGCGCGGAGAAGCGCATCCAGTGGGCGAGCAGACCGCCTGCAATCACGAACAGTGCGTCGAGACATCGAGCAGTAATCCTGAACATAGGCAAATCGACCACGGTCATCGAGCCGCGTGCCGCTTATTCGACGGTCTCGGCCTGGCGCAGTCGCGGCAGCAGACGATCGAATTCGCGTTTCACGAGGCCGTAGCATTCGCACGCGCGGGCTTCGAGGCCCTTGCGGTCGAGCACCTTGATATGACCGCGGCTATGATGAATCAGGCCTTCGTCGTGCAGCTTGCCGGCCGCTTCGGTGATGCCTTCGCGGCGCACGCCGAGCATGTCGGCAATCAGCTGCTGCGTGACGGTCAGATCGTTCGACGCCACGCGGTCCACCTCGATCAGCAGCCAGCGGCACAGTTGCTTGTTGAGCGCGTGATGGCGATTGCACGCGGCGGTCTGCGCGACCTGGGTCAGAAGAGCGTGCATATACAGCAGCATCAGGCGGCGCAGAAAGTCGGACCGCGCGAACTGCTGCTTGAGCGCCTGTGCGCTCATCCGGTAGGCGAAGCCCGCGCATTGCACCTGTACGCGGTTCGGCATGGTTTCGCCGCCCGTGAGGACCGGCACGCCGGTCATGCCTTCGCGGCCGACCGCGGCGATCTCGACGGAGCTGCCGTCTTCCATCGTCGAGAGCATCGAGATGATCGCGGTGGTGGGGAAGTACACATGATGGATCCGTTGACCCGAGTCGCATAGCAGTTGCTCGGTGCGCAGATGAACCAGTTCGAGGTGGGGAGCTAGTGCCTGCCATTCGTGCGACGGCATTGCGCCCAGCAGATGGTTACCGTGCAAATCGGATTGAAGTGTCAACATGATCGGTCCTCGCATGAAAGTCGCGCCTCGCGCGACTCTCTCCGTTTATTTGATCCGATGCCCGCATCCTCGGAAGTGGGCTGCCCGGCGGGCAGCCAGGATGAACGGCATCGGCCCCGTTTTAGGCCTGTCTGCCACCGCCTCTGTTGTTGCGCTCGTGTGCGGTGACACTCTGTTGCGTTGAGGTAGTAGCGAGGACCGTGCCAACGTTAGGGAAAACGCCTGCTGATGCGGCGCAGCGAAGAAACCCGGAGCGCGTCGGGAGAGTAAAAGCGGCCTTTTGTTTCAGTTCTGCACACCCCCGCCGGATGGGGAATGCATCGTATGAAAGCTTTGGGTTTGGGCGAATCCCTTGATATCAAAGGCTTCACGGCCAAAAACTGGGGTGCTGTCGAAGCTGTCTCAGATTTGAACCTGGCGCCGCATGCACGTTTTGAAGCGCTCCTCGTGAAGTGCCGGAAATGATTCAGAAGTGTTAAATGGAGTGCGTGCGCTGTCGCACGTAAGGCCTTTCAGAGCAGGCAACAGTCGCGTTCGAGCCAACAGTGAGCGAGCCGGGCAGACAGTTCGAGACCTGCGAAGCGAGCTTTGGGGCGCTTCGCGTACGTGCGACTAGTTCGGAATGACCACTAGCCGTAGAAAATGGCGGATAGCGCATTGATCGCGCGGACTTCCCCCTGGGGTGCCCCGCATGTTTCATCCACTTTAAAGGCCGCGTTTGATGCAGGAGCAACGAGTTCTTGCGGCGACGCCGCGAAGGCGGTCGGCAGCAGCGATTCGAGCGCGTGCAGCGGCACGACACAGCGCCGGTTCGGCGCGAGATGGAACCAGTCGCGCGCCGCGCGATAACGGGGGTCAATGATATGAACGAAGCGCGCAAAGCGTTTCGTTTCGATCGCAAGCTGCCAGCCGCTGCCGTCGCCACGACGTTCGACCTCGACGGTCATACCGATGTCATCACGCGCGTGCACGCTACGCTCGGGCAGATGAAACGCTTCGGACACGATCTCGCCACTCGTGGCATCGTAGAGCGTTGCAATCGTGAGATCGTGCGCGCGTGGGCCGAAGCGGTACGCATGCGTGAAATCGAAGAACTGGCCCAGATGCGCGGCCGCACTGATGCGTTGCAGGCTGCGCGGGGCAAGCGTCAGCGCGCGTCGCGCGGACGTGACTTTCACGCTGCCGTCGCGCAGACAGACCAGTTCGAGTTCGCCGCAAAACGTTTGTGCGCGCTCGTTGATCAGATGAATATCGAGGCCGTTCAGGCCTTCGTCGGTGAGCGTGATCTGCAACGGCTGCAGTGTCTGCGCGAAGCCGTGCAGCGCGCTTTTCGGCCGTCCCGTCGCGTCGATCACGCCCCAGCCCGCGCCCGCGCGCAGATCCTGCAACTGCCACACGAGGCCGCCGCCGCACGACGAGCCCGCGCGCCGCCACTCGGCGAACACGTCGCCGATCAGCTCGGCAACCACCGCGCGCGACAGATCCAGATAACGCGCCGCATCTTCATAGCGCAAGCGCGCCGGCTCGACGCCGTAAAGCGCCTGCAAATAATGATCGCGCACGTCGTCGAAATCCCAGCCTGCGCCAGGATCGCGCGGCACGGCGGCTTTCCAGCGCGGATCGTGCGTGTGGATCGTGCCGAGCGCGTCGTGCAGCGTCGCCTCGTCGGGGACGTTGGCGAATGCCAGGCATTCGGCCGCGAAGCGCACCTGCGCGCGGCGCACGTCGGCGAGCGGGCGCTGATACGCGCCGACGCCGTAATAGTGCGTGACGCCCTCGCTAGTCGAAAACGGCCACGCGCCGCCCGACGGCGAATTGCTGACATAGGGCACGTCCTCGCGATCGCGCGCGACGAGCGCGGGCAGCAGCTCGGTAAACAACGCTTGCGCTCGCTGCGCCGCGGGCAGTCCGAACATCGCCGCCTGCTGGTCGACCTCGCTGCCGCCGCACAGCACCGCGAGCGAGGCAAAGCGACGCGTGCGGCTCAGGAACTGGCTCGCTTCGCGCTCGATCAGCACGCTGAACGCGGCATCGTTCGGGTAGTCGAAATTCGCCAGCGCGAAGTCCTGCCAGATCAGCAGGCCATACTCGTCGGCGAGCGCATAAAACAGATCGGACTCATAGAGCATCGTGCCGCCGACGCGCAGCATGTTCATGCCAGCGGCGCGCGCGAGCTCGAACGTATGGCGCAATTGCGTTTCGGTGCCTGCTAGCGTGACGAGATCGGCGCTGGTCCAGCACGCGCCGCGACAGAATATGGGCACTTCGTTCACGCGCAAGGCGAAACCCGCAGCATCGGCGCCGCGGTCCACTTCGAGACGACGAAAGCCGATCGAGCCCAGAGACTGAGAGATCACGTTGCCGTCGACGAGCTGCAACGTCAGAGGATATAAAGTGGGCTCTCCATGCGTATGCGGCCACCAGCGTTTCGCGTGGGGCACGCGCACGTCGCCGGTGAGTGTATGTGCATCGTGCCATTGCAAGGACGAAACATGGTCGCCGCAAGAAAGTGTCGCGCGGCAGGCCGCGACGTCGTGGGGGCGTACGAAACGTAAAGTCAACGAAACAACCCCATCCTCTTGCTCGAGCCGGCTGGTCAGATCAATCGTGTCGAATGCGTGCGGCGCGTCGCCGAGCATTTCGATCGGACGCCACGGGCCGACCGTCTGAATCGACGGACACCAGCCGGGCATATGGCCGAGCAGCGTGGTGCGCACGCTGCGAAGCGTCGGCGGCGACACGAGCCGCGGCCGCCAGCGCGCACGCGAGCGTTTGGCCGCCAACGCTGGCGTCAGTGAGCGAAAGCACATTACGAGCGTCGCGCGGCCATCCAGTTCGATATCCAGATCATGGGCGATGAACATCGATGCGGAATCGAGCCGCTTCACATCGTCGAGCCACACTTGCGCGAGCGTCGCGAGTCCATGAAAACGCAAGCGGCGCCGCCCCGTACCGATCAGCGTGACGCGATACCAGTGATCGTCGAATGCGAGCGGTGGCGGGTGATCGACATCGAGCAGACCGGCGGCGAGCCGCGCGCTCGCGACGGTGCCGGGCACCTGCGCGGCGAGCCAGCCTTGCGCGGGCAGATCGGCCGGCGACTCATAGGCGTGCGGCGGGGTGCTCAGACAGGCCCAGCCGGTGTCGAGCCGTTGCGGCCATAGCGAGGGCGCGGCGCGGGCAGTGCCTGCATCATGCGCTTGCGCGATCGCGCCGGTCGCGCGCGCACGGCCAGCATCGCTCTCGTCAGCGGGCGGATCGAGTGTCGATAGATCCACGGTCAATTCCCGGAAAAACCGCGCGGCACGAAGTGCGCGCGACAACGCATCACCGTATTAGCGCACCAGAGCGGCCAGCGGTGGCAGCGTTTTTTCATAAGCGCTTTCAAGCACGTCGAAGCAGTCTTCGCAGGTATCGCGACGGCCGCGCGCGATCGCGCGAATGAGCCGGAACTGCATCACCATCGACTCCGACGCGATGCGTTGCGCGGCGGCCGGAATCGTCGGCGGGATCTCGAAGCCTTGTGCGAACAGCCACTGCAGATATTTCGACAGGAACTCGAAGTTCGCGCCGAGCTGCCGCATCAGATTGAACGAGTACAGATGGAAGTACGCCTCGTCGCGCTCGAACAGCGTATCGAGATGCGCGGGAAACGCGGCACGCCATTGCGAAATCGGATTGGTCAACGGACGCCGTTCCAGATGCGCGCACAGCAGTTCCGCCGACGCCTCCGCGAGCGCGGTGCCTTCGAGCGCGGGCCGCGCCTGCTTGGCGAACTCGACGTATGGAAACAGCAGATCGGGCTGCGCGGTGAAATGCGGCAGCTTGCGAAACACGCCGTCGTAGTCGTCGCCCTCGAGCCGGTGGTAGCCGGTGTTGTGGAAATAGCCGAGGCGGCGCGCGGCGGTGTCGACGAAGTCGATGCCGATCGTGGTCTTCGGATGCTCGCGGCGATACGAGGTCGCGCGCGTATCGGGGAGGTAGTAGCCGTCGACTTCGACGAGCACGGTGTGGCCGCGCAACGTCTGCGCGAGCACGCGTTCTTCGAGCGAGTCGTAGATCGCGAGCTCCTGCACCTGGGTGCCATACAGACGTTCGAGATCATCGAGCGGAAACTTGAAGAACGTGAACTGATCGCCTTCGAAATCCTGGGTGACCGTGAACGCGAGCGCCGCGCGCGGATCGAGCCCGAAGCCGTGCAGCAGCTCGATCCACAGATCGACATAGCAGTTGGTCTCCTGCCAAACGCGTTCGCCCTGATGCAGCGCGTGCGCTACGTGCTCGCGCAACTGCGTGCCGGCACCGGGCACCGCGTGGGTCTGCTGATGCGTCGGCGGATCGCCTGGGCGTCGCGGCAACGACGAGTTGGCGAGCGCGCCGGCAAGCGCCGAAGTCGGCGATGGATTCATGCGCGCTCCCCGGCGACGGTCGCGGATTGCGTAGATTGCGCCGCCTGCAGCGCATCCGCGACGCGGGTCTCGGTATCGCCCCACAGCAGCGCGCGCACGTCGTCGGGCCACGCGTCGACGTCGAGCCCATGATGACGGAACAGCGCGAGCGTGATGCGTTCCATGCCGAAGCCGACACAGCCCGTATGCGCGGTCGCGCCGTCTTCGCAGGCGATCTTCCAGATCGCGCCGAAGTGGTCCATGTGATAGTTGAACGACAGGCAGGCCGTCTTGCCGCGCGGATCGGCGACCGCGATCAGCAACTCGAACTTGAGCGCTTGCGCGCGCTGACTATCGGCGACGATCTTGCCGCCGCGGCCGAAGAACGGATCGTTCGCGAGATCGACTTCGACCGGCAAGCCTAGCAGCTTCACAAGCAGCGAGCCGCGCTCGATCCACATCTGCCGGAACGCCATCACCTGCTCGGGGCTGCCGAGACGCACGTATTCCCGTTGACGGAACATCTGCATGCGGCCCGGATCGAGCGACGGCTCATGACGGAAGCAGTACGACAGCACGTCGACGGTGCGGCCGTCGGCGGGCAGCGCGCCGCGCCGCGCCATCACCGGATAGATCGGATAGCAGGCGGCCGGCGTCAGCACGACGCGCGTCGGTTTCTGTTGCGCGAGCCACGCGTCGCCGCGGTCGTCGTCGCTGCCGGCCATCGCATCGTCGAGCGCGCGCAGCAGACGGTGGTGGCCCATGTCGTCGCCGCAAAACGAATGGATGGTACCCGCGAGATTCGGAAAGCTCTTCAGGTATTCGCTATCCTCGAAGTCGGTGCGGCGCATCGCGGGCGGAAAACGCAATACTTCGGCTTGCTGATCTTTACCCAGCTGCGTAATCGCGAGGTTCAGTCGCTCGATCACGTCCTCGAAAACCTGGCTGCGGCCATACAGTCCGTTTTCACCGGTATCGATCAGCAGGCCGGCGACCAGCATCTCGTCGCGCAGCGTGAGCGAAGGCCCCACGTCCGTGGCGGCGGCGGCCGCGGCGATAGCGGCGGTATCGGTCATCAGCTTCATTCAGGGTCTCCCCGGCGCGGCAGGACGTTGCGCGAGCAGCAGACTCGCGGTGTTCTGCGCGATACGGTCGTTATTGATCATCAAGGGCGCCGAGTGCAGGTCGCGCAGATGGCGGCCGACGCTATAGGGCGTGCCGTTCTTGTAGCCCGCCATGCCGCAGATCATCAGCACTTCCTGTACGACCTGCAGCGCGGTGGTCGAAATGCTGGTCTTCAGCGTGTTCATGTCCGACGCGAAACCGAGCATCGCCGCGAGCGGGGCGTCCGCCTGGATCGCGCCCTCGCGTGCCTGATGCGCGGCGCGCGCGGCCTCCAGCGCGACCGATAGACGCGCCTGCATCATCTGCAGTAGCCCGACCGCTTCGGCGAGCCGCAGGCCCGCCGGCGGCATCGTGCCGGGCTTCGCGCGCGCCTGCGCGCGGAAGAACGCTTTCGCGCGATTGACCGCGTCGACGGCGAGGCCGGTCCATACCGACGCCCACAGCGTGTGCGACACGGGCAGCATGGTCTGATCGGCGATGTCGGCGAACGGCGTCGCGAGGATCTGTTCGGCCAGTCCCGTCGCGACGAGCCGGAAGCCCTCGCTGCAGGTGCCGCGCATGCCCATCGCGTCCCAGCCGCCGCGCCGCTCGAGCTGCGTATCGGCGCGCAGCGCGACGATCAGCACCTGGTCGGACGCGGCCGCGTCGGCGGTGCGCCGCGCGGTCACGAGGATGCCGTCGGCGTGCGCGCCGTACGAGATCGTCGGTGCGAGCTTTTCGATCCGAAAACGCGCGCCATCGAGCTCCACCGAGCACGCGCTCGTGCGCATGTTGCCGCCGATCGTCTCTTCCGACGTCGCCGACGCGAGCAGCCATTGCTGCTCGGCCAGTTGTGCAAGCAGGCTCGCTTGCCAGGCGGAGGCGCCGCGATGAGAGTCGATGCACGCGACCTGGATCTGATGCATCGCATAGATCATCGCGGTCGATGCGCAGCCCTGCGCGAGCGTTTCGCAGATCGCACCGATATCGGCAAGCGACAGGCCCGCGCCGCCGAAAGCGGTCGGCACCATCGCCGACAGCAAACGCTCGGCCTTGAGCGCGTCGAACGCCTCGACCGGAAAGCGCGCCTCGCGGTCCACGGCGTCCGCGTACTGCGAGGCGATCGCCGCGCAACGATGCGCTGCAGCACGCCATTCGGGACCGGTATCGAGCGCGCTCAGCGCCCCGGTGCCAGCGCCCTGGCCATCGCCGGTCCGTGTGTCAGTAGTCGAGTTCGACGCCGCCCCGCAGGCCGCTGCGGCGGCCTGACCCAGCAGCGGCGCACTCATGCTGCCGCCTTGGCCTGCTGCAACTCCGTCATCGCGGCGGCCATCGAGTCGATGCTCGAGAACAGGCGGCGCGTCAGCATACGGTCAGGAATTTCGACGTTGAATTCGTCTTCCATGGCAAGCATCAGATGCACGGTCGCGAGCGATGAGAGTCCGGCAGCATAGAGGTCGGCATCGTCGGCGAGGCTTTCCACTGGGACATCCAGGCGTGCGGATTCAGAAAGGATGCGTCTCAATGCAGTTTTCATGCAGTGCTCCCCATATGGTCGAAGGTCTGCCGATGGGCGCCGAGGTCGAATGACGTCGGCACCTGATTTTCGTGTGTAAGTTCGTGCGGTGCGAAGACCGCGGCGTGCGTTCGCGATGGTGCAGTGCGGTGTTGCAGGCGGGCCTACGTGATGCCATCCGCGATACCGGGCGCACGTGGCAAGGCTGCGCTACGTTGGCTCGTATTTAACAATTCTCAACCCCGAGCGTCAGTGCGATGGCGCACGGAAGCACATCTTTCGCGCACGTTACCGTGTAGTCGATGATGAGGGACCGTCATGGATCGGCCTGCCGTCGCGCACGGCAGGCATTGCCGGACCCGCCGAAAATTTTTGACAGCCGGGGGCGTGATGAACTGGAAAACGCTGGAGTTCGATCAGCTATCTGTACGTGAGTTGTATGTCGTGCTGCGTGCGCGCAGTGCGGTATTCGTCGTCGAGCAGTCGCATGTGTGCCTCGACGCGGACGGTCGCGACGAGCAGGCCTTGCATGTGTTCGCGGTCGAAGACATGGCGCGGCCGATGCCGGTGCTAGCCTATGCGCGGGTGCAGCCCGGCGATTCCGAAGATCCGGAAGTGACGGTCGACAAGGTGCTGACGAGTCCGCTGCGGCGCGGCGACGGCACCGCCGAGATGCTGATCGAGCGTGTGCTCGAAGCGGTGGCCCAACGCTGGCCGGGCCGCGCCACGCGCGTGAGCGCACCGCTTGGCTTGCGCGGGTTCTACGAGCAGTTCGGCTTTCGCAAGACGGAGGGACCGTACCTCGAACACGGTATGCCGTTCATCGGTCTCACGCGTCAGGTGCGCGGCGCTCAGGCGCGCTTCGGTCTGAGGCGCCGCGAGCGCGACGGCGCATCGTTCGTCAATACGTTCGAACTGTTGTGATGCCGCGTCGGCTGGGTACGTGTTTTCAGCCTTGGCATCCAGGTCCACCGACCGTGAACAAGCGGTGGACCGGCGTCATTGATTGCGCGCGCCGGGACTCAGCCTTGTGCCCGTCCGGACGACGGCGCGCAACGCAGCCAGAGTCTGTAAAGCGCGTCGCGCAACTCGCTCGACCCGCGCAGCGACATGCCGAAGTTCGCCGCGCTCAACGCGAGCGCGACGACGATCGCCAACAGCAACGCGCTGATCGAATCCGCGAGCGCGAGCGCGACGAGCAGAAACGCGAGATGCGCGAGCATGTTGCGCACGATCGTCCATGCATGCAGCCGTGAGAACGCGAGCAATACCGAGTAATCGAGCAGCACCTTCAGCACGACGACGACCGCCGCGCCCATGATACCGAACCAGTGGATGCCGCACCATAACGCGCCGGTAAAGAACGGCAACTGGAGCCAGTTGACGCTCGCCACTGCCACGGGATGGGTCTGCGCCTGCAACAGGCTGCCGAGGATGCTCGACTGGCCGCTCAGCCATACGCCGAGGATCAGCACGCTCGCGACCGGCGCCGCGGCGGCGAGCTGCGGTCCGAGCCACAGCAGCAAGAACGGCTTCAGGGCGAACAGCGCGATGATCACACATGGCGTAAATGCTCCATTGAGAAACGCGAGCGCGTTGTGCGCGAGCGCGTCCGCATCCTCGCGCGACGCCGCCGACAGTCGCGGAAACAGGGTGCGCACCATCGCGAGCGGCAGCAGGTTCAATCGATTGATCAGGTTTTGCGGCGTCGCGTAGTAAGTGACGAAGCGCGCGCCGAGCAGTCCGCCGATGAACACGCGGTCGAGCGTCGACGCGATCATGTTGGCGCCGGAAAACATCAGCAGCCAGCGGCCGTTGCGGAACAGCCCGATCATCAAGCGCCATTGCGGCATCCGCATACGGCGAATGCCGAGCGCGCGAATGGCGGCCACCCCCAGCATCAGGCCACTGACGAAACGCGCGATCACGGCGGCTGGAATCGCGATCGCGAGTGACGGCGAAAAACAGAGGACCGCCGCGATCGGCAGCAACTGGAACAGCGCGGTGCCGAGCGTCTGGTTGATGTTGTAGCTCGTGAAGCACTCGACGCCGGTAATCGCGCCCGCGAACACCCAGGTCACGTTCGCGATCGGCACAGCGACCGCGATCCACGGCAGGCTCGCCATCACTTCATGCTGGAACGTCGGCTCGATTTTCACGCCGTAGGTGATGTAGACGATGGCTCCGGCATAAATCAGCGCGCCGCCGATGATGCCGGTACCGAGATTCATGAACCACGCACTCCAGAAGATCGGTTCGATCGAATCGTAGCTGGCCGCGCGAGCCTTGGCGATCTGGTTTTCGGTCGCCAGACTGGTGCCCAGATCGAGGACGCTGAAGTAGCCGATCAGCGCCCACACCAGATTGATCACCCCGTAACGCTCGGCGCCCAGCAGATGAATGTAGGTGGGCACGGTCACGAGGGAAACGAAGGTCGGCGCGACGGCGCCGGCAAAGTTGATGAAGATGTTCCTGACGATGCTTCGTTCCATGTTCCATTGCCGGGCCGGTGAGAAGGGCCGCGCGGACGCACGCGGCGGCATCAACGCTTCGCAGGTCTTGCATCTTGCCCCCGGGCGCCGCGTGACTGTGTGGGTGGCCGTACAGATAGCCGCGATCGAGAGGGGGTTAAATGGCAATGGTCATAGGGTAGCGCGGTCGTTGGCCACGAGACGGCCGCGCGCACCGCATTGCGGAGCATGCCCGGGCGCGCCCGCGCCGTCTCCATCACGTATTGCGCGGCACGCTGCACGCAGCCGCCGGCATCGACTACAGCGCATGAGCGACGCGATCCGCCGCGCGTCGGTCCACGCGCGGGGCATGCTGCACTGCACAGCACGCTCCTCGACACACACGCCAGCGCAGCGCGATTCGGAGCCCAAACCAATGTGGCGCGACGCACATATGCGCGAGAGGACCTTTGTTGTAATCACTTGAAAAGGAAGAGTAAGGAGCGGACTGTGAGACCCATCGTCTTCGACGGCAAATTCGGCTGGTTGCATCCAGCCAACGGCCCGGATGGCGTTGTGATGTGTTCCCCGTTTGGCTACGACACGCTGTGCACGTATCGCGGCATGCGCCGGCTCGCCGAGCGCCTCGCCGCGCGCGGCATGCCGGTGCTGCGCTTCGACTACCCGGCGACCGGCGATTCAGCCGGCGATCCGACCGACGCCGGCCTGTGGCGCGCATGGATCGACAGCGTCAAGCAGGCGGTCGCGCAGTTGCGCGAGGCGACCGGCGTCGAGCGTGTCAGCGTGTGCGGTCTGCGTCTCGGCGGCATGCTGGCCGCGCTTGCCGCGCAGGAACTTGGCGATGTGCACGGTCTCGTGCTGATGTCGCCGGTGCTGTCGGGCAAGACTTACCAGCGCGAATTGCGCGCGCATTACCGGCAGTGGTTGAACGATCCGGCCGCGATGGATTGCGTGGTCGAGCCGGATACCGACGAGTTCGTCGAAGCGTATGGCTTCCGCATGTATCGCGACACGCTGCAAAGCCTGCTCGCGGCGGATCTGTATCGCGCGACGAGCCGGCCGGCCGCGCGCGTGCTGCTGCTCGATTCACTGAACCCGGCGCGCGCCGGTGCGCTCGCCGCGCATTACAGCGAACATGGCGTCGAGCTCGAGCGTCACCCGTTCGACGAATACAGCCGCTTCATGATGGAACCGCTCGAAAGCGAAATACCGCACGCCGCGTTCGAGACCATCGAGAACTGGCTGCTGGCGGGGAGCGCGCAAACGGCCCGAACGCTGACGCGCGTGCCCGAGCGAGGCGAAGAGCCGGCGGGCGGCCACTATGTCGCGCCGAGGCTGCACGAGACGCCGGTGTGGCTGAACGACGGCAAGGTGTTCGGCATCTACTGCCGGCCCGACGGCGCCGCGGCGGCGCGCGCCCCGGCGGTGCTGCTGCTCAATACCGGCGCGGTGTCGCGGATCGGCAATGGGCGTTTCGGCGTGCATTTCGCGCGGCGTCTCGCACGCCAGGGGATCGCGTCGCTGCGCATCGACGTCGGTGGTGTCGGCGACAGCATGCCGTCGTGCGACACGTTGAGCCTCGACGCGCTGTACTCTCAGTCGAGTGCCGGCGACGCTGCGTGCGCATCGCGCTGGCTTGCCGCGCGCGGTCATGCGGGCGCGCTGCTGCTCGGCATCTGCTCGGGCGCCTACACCGGCCTGCATGCGGCGACGCGCGAAGCGGCGGTGGTGGGCGCGGTCATCGTCAACGTGCAGAAGTTCAGATGGCATAACGTCTGCGACGAACACGGCAAGCCGATGATCCCGGTGTCCGCGTTCGGCTCGACGCGCAACTACATGCGCTCGATGAAGCAGCCGGGCAAATGGCTGCGTGTGCTCAAGGGCGAGACGGGCGGCTGGGGCCTCGTGCGCGTGCTGGTGGTACGCCAGCTCGCGCGGACCGGCCAAACGCTGGCCGACCGGATCGAGCAACTGTGTGGCCTCGAACTCGGCGCGCGTGACGAGCGGCATCTGTTCGCGAACCTCGAAGCACGAGGCGTCGACACGCACCTGGTGTTCGGTGTGCTGGACGAAGGCGTCGAGGAGCTCGAGCGCTACTTCGGCGTGCGCGGCACGCGGCTCGCGCGCTTCACGCGCATTCACGTGGCCTTCTGCAAGCACACCGATCACGCGATCCTGTCGTCGGTGGCGCAGGAAAACATCATGTCCTACGTCGAGAAGGTCTATCGCGGCGGCTTCACGAAGCTGCGTCAGCCCGACAGCGCGACGCTCGACGGCGAGCTGCACAGGCAGCAGCCGGAGCACGATGAACATTGCGCCGCGGGGGCGTTGCGTCCGTTCGGAGAAGCGTAGGGAGCACGCGCGGACAGACAGGGCCGCCCAGGCCGCACTGTGTGTCGCGCGCATACCCGGGTCCCTGAAGCCGCCGCTGATCGTCGTGTCGGTCGGGCATCGTGCGCGCATGCATGCACGGCTGATGGACGCCGAGCTGTTCGGCGTCAGCGTGCTGTCGGAGGCGCAGGAGCCGCACAGCCGGCATTTCGCGGGCGAGGCGCAGAGCCGCTTCGCGCCGTCTTGCGCGCCGCGCTTCGCGGCGGTCGACGGCCTCGCCGGCGTCGTGCTGCTCGAGCATGCGGCCGCGCGCTTCGCCGCGCGCGTGGTGGACCGCCATCCGTGCGGCGACCATACGCTGTTCGTCGGCGAGGTGCTGGTGTTCTCGCTCGACGAGCACGCGCCGCTGCTGTTCTTCGGCAGCCGCTATGCGTCGGTCGCGGCGAGCGCGTCGAACGAAGACTCGGCGTGATACGGCGTGATACGGCGTCCGCGCGCCGCGGACCCAGCTGCGCCGCTTGCGCTTCGCACGACATCCTTGTTCGCCGGAACACGCAGGCGTCCGACCGCGTCCGTGCAAATCAGACAATTTCATCACGCCAACGTGCGAATGCGCACAATTCAAACCCCACAACGCAGGCACGCTTTGACGGGCGAGCTTTGTGCCTGGCGAAACAGATGGCGTTACACGAACGAAACAAATCTTCAGAGGGATAACCCTGTCAGGAAGTGTCCCAACTGGCGCATCCGTTTCGAAGCTTGCAACGTATCGAAAAATGATCCTACTTGCATAACAGATACGTACGGGCCCTTCATCAACAGGCCACGCGGGGTCAACACCGCTTCGGGGATATGTCATGGAACACGCAAACAAGGATCGCTCGTTGGTGAGCAAAGTCATGGACGGGCTCGTCAGCGGCATCGTCGAGGAGAAATACGGCGCGATTCTGCCGCCGCAGGATGTGCTGTCGAAGGAATTCGATGTGAGTCGCACCGTGATGCGCGAGGCGCTATCGATGCTGCTCGCGCGCGACATGCTCGACGTGCGGCCGAAGATCGGCACGCGCATCCGGCCGATGAGCGACTGGCGCATGATCGACGAGGACGTCGTCAATTGGCGTTTCCGCGCGAAGCCCGATCCGATGTTTCTGCGTGACGTGATCGAGTTTCGCATCCTGATCGAACCGCGCGCGTCGGCGCAGGCGGCCGCGCGCGGCAGTGCCGCGGACGTCGCGGCGATTCGCGAGGCGTTCGAGGCGTTTCGCATGATCCGTCCGGGCGAGGCCGGCTATCAGGAAGCCGACGAGCTGTTCCATACGCGCATCGTGATCGCGAGCGGCAACCAGTTTTTTAAGCAGATGGCGGCGATCGTTCGCGGCGCACTGTCGACCCTCAATCCGATCGTGCACGACCGGGAAGGGCTGTGGGAGAGTGCGATCGCGTCGCATCAGCGCGTCATCGAAGCGATCGAGCGGCGCGATCCGAAGGAGGCCGAGATCGCTGCGCTCGCGATGATCGATTACGCGGCCGAGGAGGTCGGCGGGCGGTTTTCATCGGAGCCGCCAGCGCGGGTTTGAGCGTGATTGCGAGCGCGGGCTGAGCGTATCTGTGAACGTCCGGCCGCGGGAGCGGCGGGGTGGGGTGTCGAAGGTCGGTGCGCGGCAGTGATGCCGCATGGTTCGATTGGCCGGGTTCGCCGCGTTCGCAAGCGGCATCGGTGACAATAGCGGCTGTTCCGAACCGCATGGACCTTTGCACACACGATGACAGATACGACAGCGGCACCGTACGCAGCCACCACCCAAGCGACCGATCGGGCAACGCAGGACACCACTTCATCGCGCGAGATCCGCTGGGGGATCGTCGGCACCGGCCGGATTGCGCGCCGCTTCGCGCAAGGGCTCGCGTTCGTGCCGCGGACGCGGCTCGCGGCGCTGTGGTCGCGTCGCGTGGAACCGGCCCAGGCGTTCGCCGATGAATTCGGCGGCGCCGTCTGCGACAGTTTCGACACTCTGCTCGCGAGCGGCATCGACGCGCTCTATATCGCGACGCTGCAGGACAGTCACGCCGACTATGCGATCGCCGCGTTGCAAGCCGGGCTGCACGTGCTGTGCGAGAAACCCGCGTGTATCAATCGTCCGCAGCTCGAGCGCGTGCTCGACTCCGCGCGCGCTTCGCAACGGCTCTTCATGGAAGCGATGAAGCCGTCGTTCTATCCGCTCTACAGAAGGTTGCGCGAGCGCCTCGCGGCCGAGCCGATCGGCCAGGTCGGGCTCGTGCGCGCGGGCTGCTCGGTGCCGGGCGTGCCGGCCGATCATCCGTCGCTGTCAGTCGAGCATGCGGGCGGCGCGCTGCTCGATATTGGCATCTACGAGATGTTTCTCGCGGTTGACTGGCTCGGCGCGCCACGCGACGTGCAGACCTTCGGCCGGCTTGGCGCGACCGGCGTCGATACGTTCGCGAGTCTGAACAGCCAGCACGAGCGCGGCGGCATCGCGCAACTATTCTGCGGGCTCGATCTGCATGGCAAGGGCGATGCGCTGCTGATGGCCCAAGGCGGTCACGTGACGCTGCACGAGCCGTGGTGGAACCCGTCGCGCGCGACGATCCGTTACGCGGATGGCCGCGTCGTCGAACTCGACGAACCGTTCGAAGGCGGCGGTTTGAACTACGAGACCGCGCACTTTTGCGAGCTGATTCGCGCGGGTGTGCTGGAGAGTCCGCTGATGCCGCACGACACGTCCCGACACATGATCGCGATGGCCGACGCGGCGCGCGCGGCGTTGGGGCTCAAGTTCGCTGGGGAATGAGCCGCTGGGGGCAAAGAAAAGGAGCGGGCGGCGCTCAGTGCCGCGTCGGCAGCGACAGCCGCCGCTCATACCAGCGCTGCGCCCACTCGAGCACCTGACACAGCACCCAGTACACGGCCGCGGCCGCAAGATAAAGCGGCAGCGGCTGGTAGGTCGACGCGATGATTTCCTGCGCGCTGCGCAGCAACTCGGTCACCGTGATGACGGACACGAGCGAGGTGTCCTTGATCAGGCTGATCAGGCTGTTCGACAGACTCGGCACCGCGATGCGCAGCGCCTGCGGCGCGATCACGTAGCGCAGCGTCTGACGCCGCGACAGCCCGAGGCTGTACGAGGCGAGCCACTGGCCCTGGTGGATGCCCAGAATCGCGCCGCGCATGCTCTCGGACAGATACGCGGCGACGTTCGCCGACAACGCGATCACGCCAGCCGGCGTCGGATCGAGCGAAATGCCGAAGCTCGGCAGACCGTAATAAATCACGAAGATCTGCACGAGCAGCGGCGTGCCGCGCATCACGCTCACGTAGACGCGCGCGATCCAGTTCAGCGGACGGCTGTGGCTGATGCCCATCAACGCGAGCACGGCGCCTCCGATCAGGCCGAAGATCATCGACAGGATCGCGAACTTGATCGTCAGCAGCGCGCCTTGTGCGAGCACCGGCAGCGATTGGAGCAGCAGGGAAGTGATGGACATGGGCAGTGTTCTTATTGACGCACAAAGCGCACATCATAAACTTTGGCGCGCGTTCAGGCGCGGGCCGCGCGATGCGGCTTGGCGTATACGCGACGCGCGGTTCGGCTCCCGCAGCTCGCGTGGGCCGCAAAAGCGCGAAGGGCGGCATCGTGATCGATGCCGCCCTTCGTTCGACTGCACGCGTGTTACTTGATCGGCTTGCTGACGTCGATGCCGAACCACTTGTCCGAGATCTTCGTGAAGGTGCCGTCCGCTTCGAGCTGGGTCATCGCGTCGTCGATCGCCTGCGCGAACTTCGGGTTGCCCTTTCTGAACGGAATGCCCGACGGGTTGCCCGGGCCGACGTTCGCGCCGGTGCGCAGCGGCAGGTTCGAGTTCTTCAGCAGGTACGCGAGCATCAGACGGTCGTTCAACGCCGCGTCGAGCCGGCCGGCGGCCAGATCACGCAGGTATTCGGGTGCGCCCGGGTAAGTCTTCACGTCGATGCCCGGCACTGCCTTCGCCATGTCCATGTAGTTCGTGCCGAGACCGACGCCGAGCTTCTTGCCCTTCAGGTCTTCGAGCGAGGTGAACTGGCGCGTGTCGTTCTTGCGCTGGATCAGTTGCGCCGCCGAGTACGTGTACGCCGGCGAGAAGTCGAGCGTCTGCTTGCGCGCGTCGGTGATGCCGACCTGGTTGACGATTACATCGAACTTGCCCGCCTGCAGACCGGCGATGATGCCGCTCCACTCGGTCGTGACGAACTCGGGCTTCACGCCGAGCCTGGCCGCGACCGCCTTGGCGATGTCGACGTCATAGCCGACCAGCTCGCCCGACGGCGCTTTCGAGTTGAACGGCGGGAAGGTGCCTTCGAGACCGACGCGCAGCGTGCCGCGCTGCTTGACCTGGTCGAGCAGGTCTTCCGCGTGCGCGGTAACGGCGGTCAGCGACGCGCCGATCAGCGCGGTGGCGAGGAGCTTCTTCAGCAAGCCGAATTTCATCGTGTTCCTTGTACGTCTGATGTTTTGACGGTCGAGAGCATAGCAAACGAGCCTATCGCAACCTAAATACCGTTTGTTTATGTCTATATGCGGCGGCGCGGATGCCTAGCGCAGCGCCTGCGCGCATTCGGCGATGAGCGTCGGACCGCGGTAGATGAAACCAGTATAAAGCTGCACCAGCGACGCGCCGGCCGCGAGCTTCGCGCGCGCATCGTTGCCCGAGAAAATGCCCCCGACGCCGATGATCGGCACGGCCTCGCCGACTTCGGCGCGCAGCTTGCGGATCACCTCGTTCGACGCGTCGAACACCGGCTTGCCCGACAGGCCGCCGGCTTCGTCAGCATGCTGCATGCCGGCGACAGCGGTGCGCGACAGCGTAGTGTTGGTCGCGATGACGCCTTCGAATTTGTGGCGCAGCAAGGTGTCGGCGATCGACTTGACCTGCTCGTCGTCGAGGTCGGGCGCGATCTTCAGTGCGAGCGGCACGAGCTTGCCGTGCATGTCGGCGAGTCTTTGCTGCTTGTCCTTCAGCGCGGCGAGCAGCGCGTCGAGTTCGTCGGCGCCCTGCAGCTGGCGTAGGTTCTTCGTATTCGGCGACGAGATGTTGACCGTCACGTAGCTCGCGAACGGGTACACGCGCTCGAGGCAGTACAGATAGTCTTCAGCGGCGCGCTCGATCGGCGTGTCGGCGTTCTTGCCGATGTTAAGACCGAGGATGCCGCGATAGCGCGCGGCCTGGACGTTCTTCACGAACTGGTCGACGCCGGCGTTGTTGAAGCCCATCCGGTTGATCACCGCGTTCGCCTGCGGCAGCCGGAACATGCGCGGACGCGGATTGCCCGGCTGCGCGCGTGGCGTCACGGTGCCCACTTCGATGAAGCCGAAGCCGAGCGCCGCCAGACCGTCGATGCACGCGCCGTCTTTGTCGAGGCCCGCCGCGAGTCCGACCGGGTTTCGGAACGTCAGGCCCATCACGGTGCGCGGCGAATCCGGCACGCGCGCCCCGAGCGCGCCGGCGAGGCCGGTGCGACCGGCGGCGCCGAGCATGCGCAAAGTCAGATGGTGAGCGTCTTCCGCGTCCATGCGAAAGAGTTGGGCGCGAAAGAGCGGATAAAGGGAGCTGAGCACGGGATGAAGCCGGACGGCCGGAAAATGGGAACCCGCTATTTTACCGGCTTTGGGCTTTGATGAGACTGGTGGGGCGTTGCCGGCGACGAGCAGGACCCGGCAACGACTCGACGGCCGGCGCCTCGACTTACGGCCTGAGCGGCCCGCGTCGTCCATGCATCGCGAAATCGACCGGCGGCAGGTCGATGCTGGCCGGATCGAGCACGCGCCACGCGCCGTCGATCAAGCCTTCGAGCGGCCGGAAATTCGCCTTGTACGCCATTTTCGGGCTTTCGCGAATCCAGTAGCCGAGATACACGTACGGCAGGTTCAGGCTGCGCGCCTGCTCGATCTGCCAGAAGATGTTGTAGGTGCCGAAGCTCGCGTGCGGCAGGCTCGGCTCGAAGAACGTGTACACGGACGACAACCCGTCGCCGAGGATATCGATCATGCTGATCATGCGCAGCGCGCCCCGCGCGTCAGGTCGCCCGTCAGGTCGCCCGTCAGGTCGCCCGTCAGGTCGCCCATCGGGCCGCAGCGGCGCTGGCTCACGAAACTCGACGAGCCGCGAGTTGATCCGGCTTTGCAGCAGGAACTGCTCGTACTGATCGCGGCTGTCGCGATCCATGCCGCCGCCCGCGTGGCGCGCCGACTGGTAGCGCATATACAGCGCGTAATGCTCCTCGTCGTAGTGCAGCGGCGCGACGGTCGCGATCAGGTCGCCGTGCTTTCGCCATACACGCCGCTGCGTGCGGTTCGGCTGAAAACGCTCGACCGGCACGCGCACCGGCACGCACGCGCGGCAGCCGTCGCAATACGGGCGATACGTGAACACGCCCGAGCGCCGGAAGCCTGCCTTGACGAGGTCGGTGTAGACGTCCGAATTGATCAGGTGACTGGGTGTGGCGACCTGCGAGCGCGCAATGCGGCCGTCCAGGTAACTGCAGGGATAGGGCGCCGTTGCATAAAATTGCAGCGCGGAAAGCGGAGAAAGAGGCAGCTCGTTGGGGTGAGTCACGTTGGCAGCTCTCGAAGCGTCTCTGGTAATGCAAACCCGGCACGCCCGGCGGTTGATGCCGCTATTCGATGGGCGGCGGACCGGATTCGGCCTGATTTTTCCTACGCCGCCCGCGCGAGGATGTCGAGCAGGGCGGTCTTGTCGAAGCGCCACGGGATGGCCGGTGCGCCGACAGACGCGCGAACATGCGCGACAAACGCCTTGCGCGCTATCTCGCGGCCGCCGAGCGACGCCAGATGCGACGTGTTCTGCTGGCAGTCTATCATTTCTATTTCGTGACGTCGCAAGTGGCCGACCAGCGCGGCCAGCGCCATTTTCGAGCCGTCGGTGACGTCGGTGTACATCGATTCGCCGAAGAACATCCGCCCGAGCGACACGCCATACAATCCCGCTACACGCTTGCCCTCGAGCCAGGTTTCGATGCTGTGCGCGTCGCCCAGGCGGTGCAGCGACGAATAGGCTTCGACGACGTCGGCGGTGATCCACGTGCCGCGCTGACCGTGGCGCGGCGCCTGCGCGCAGGCGCGCATCACGGCGGCGAAATCGTCATCGACGCGGATTTCCCACGCGTCGTCGCGCAACACGCGCTTGAGCGTCTTGCGCAGCGATGGCGACACCTTGAACTCGGCGGGGCGCAGGATCATGCGCGGATCGGGGCTCCACCACAACACCGGCTGGCCGTCCGAATACCACGGGAAGATGCCGCGCCGATACGCGTCGATGAGGCGCGACGGCAGCAGATCGCCGCTTGCCGCCAGCAGACCGGGCGCGCCGCTCGCGGCGCCGAGCGCGCGCTCGACGGGCGGAAACGGGTCGTCAGCTCCGAGCCAGGGAACCATGCGCGCCGCTCAGCCTTCGCGCAGGGAGCGGAAGATGTCGCCGGTATGCAGGCCGAAACTGCCTGCCGCGCGGTCGGCGAAAAAAAAGCGCAGCGTCTGGCCGACGGTCGGAAACGCGATCTCGTCCCACGGAATCTCGTGCTCCTCGAACAGCTTCACTTCGAGGCTTTCCTCGCCGGCGACGACGTCGAGATCGAGCAGCCGCGCCATGTAGAACAGATGCACCTGATGCACGTGCGGCACATTCAGCAGCGAAAACAGGTTTTGCACCTCAACGCGGGCGCCGGCTTCCTCGAGCGTTTCGCGCGAGGCGGCTTCGGCCGTCGTTTCCCCCATTTCCATGAAGCCGGCGGGCAGTGTCCAGTAACCGTAGCGCGGCTCGATCGCGCGACGGCACAGCAGCACCTTTTCGTCCCACACGGGAACGGTGCCGACCACGTTACGCGGATTCTGATAATGCACGGTGCCGCAACTGCCGCATACGAAGCGCTCGCGATTGTCGCCCGGCGGAATGCTCAGACTGACGCCGTGGCCGCAGACAGAACAGAATTTCATTGGAAAGGGGACGAGAAAGGGTGATAGGAGTTTATCACCGGGGCGGGGGATTACTGAGGCGCCGACAGGGGCTGCGCGAGACGATGTCCAAGGCGGCGAGCGCCGTCGCGTCTGACATTGATTGACAGTCAATTTTTGGATGCGCTGATAGCATCGGTCCTGATGGTTGCGATGGAGGCCACCGCGTCCACCGCAGTCATCTTTTCTCTCTTGTACATTGCCTCGTAGCTTGGCGCGTCATTCAGTTGACGCGCTTTTTTTCGCTTGAGGGTGGGGCGGTCAAGGGGTCGCCAGACCAAGGCCACAAAAACAAAAAAGGGTTACACGCCAATGCGTTGTAACCCTTCAATGATTTCGGTTGGTTGCGGGGGTAGGATTTGAACCTACGACCTTCGGGTTATGAGCCCGACGAGCTGCCAGACTGCTCCACCCCGCGTCCGTCGAAGAAAAGATTATAGACCAGCCAGACGGCCAGCGCAATAGCCATGTAAGAATTGGCTTCATTGCGCTTCGCTCCGCCCGCGCGACGTCGGCTATCGGAAAGGCTCTGGAAAGCCGTGCGCGGACGCTGCGCTAGAATTCAGATTCTCCACGCGGCTCGCCGGATCTTCACGACGGCGGCCCCTTTGACTCTGATGCCCCGACCCGTTCTGAACCCCATGGATATCGCTCACGACCTGCAGGTCATCGCCATTCAGGAAAAGACCCTCGTGTTTCCCCGCTTCGATGCCGACCGCGCGTGGCAAGTCGGCGCGTATCTGCACGAAGTCGCGAAAGCGCGCGGCATTGCCGCTGCGATCGACGTGCGCACGTTCGGCCAGCCGCTGTTCTTCAGCCTGCTCGACGGCGCGACGCCCGACAACGTCGACTGGGCGCGCCGCAAGGGCAACACCGTCGCGCAATTTCGCCGTAGCTCGTACGCGATCGGTCTGAAAATGCAGCTCGCGGGCGCGACGCTCGCCGACAAGCACGGACTGCCGGCCACCGAGTACGCATCGCACGGCGGCGCGTTTCCGCTGGCGGTGGAAGGGGCGGGCGTGATCGGTTCGATCACGGTGTCCGGTCTGCCGCAGCGCGCCGATCATGAACTCGTGGTCGAAGCGCTGTGCGCGCATCTCGGTCACGACTACGGCAAGCTCGCGCTCGCGAAAAACTGACGCGATGCGCGTACCCCCGTATGCGCTGCTCGCGATCGCGATCGTCGCCGCAGTGATCGCGACTTCCGCGATGCGGGCCTCGGACGGCTTTTCACGGCTGCTGCCGTCGATGGCCGTCGTGCTCGGCTACGGCATCGCGTTCTATTGCCTGTCGTTGACGCTCCGAAGCATTCCAGTCGGCATCGTCTACGCGATCTGGTCCGGCGCGGGGATCGTGCTGATCACGCTGGTCGCGCTAGTGCTGTACCGGCAGGTACCCGACGTGCCGGCGATCATCGGGCCGGGATTGATCGTCGCTGGCGTCGCGGTGTTGAATCTCTTCTCGAAGATGCAGGCGCATTGAGCGCCCGCGCCAGCCGCCGCGATTGCCGCCAGGCACGTAAATCGGCTTACTTGCAGCGCACGATCATCGAGCGGCCCTTCACGTTCGCCGACGCCACGTTCGTGACGCTGCCGCCGGCGGTGCCGCCTTCGTCGTTATCCTTCGACACGATGTCGTAGCCGGTCGCGCCGCAGGCCTTACCCGCTTGCACGTAGCACGAGGCCCAACTCGAGCCGGCGTCGGCGCCGCTGCAGTTGACCGCGAAGCCGGTCTGGCCGTTCGGCAGATTGATCAGCGTGGTCGTGTTCGACGACGCGCAGCCGCCCAGTCCCGCGGCGAGCAGCAGCGCGGCGGGCAAGGCGGCCGACAGCGACGCGCGACGCACGAGGGCAAGCGCGGCGCTGGATCGGAGGCGGTGGAATCGGCCGGCGCGTCGCGGTTGCGTCGTGAATTGCATCGTGTTGTGTCCTTTCATTCAGATAGAGGGGGTCTGCCGGGCCGGGTCGGCCGCTGTGGAGCGCGAGGGCGTGCGCCACGGCTCAGGTCGTTTCGACGGTGATGCCCGCCGCGTTGAGGAGCCGCCGGGCTTCCGCGCCTTCTTCAGTGGCTGCGTCTTCCCAGATGCCGATCGCTTTCGGGATGTCGATGCCGTGACTTTCGGCGTACTCGAACCAGCGGTTCGCCGCATCCGGCTCGGGCAGTTCATGATCCTGCAGAAAATATTTTCCCATATTGCGCTCGCTGGCCTCGAAATGGCGTCGTAACAGGTACCGTGCGACAGCATGGAGCATGCCGATATGGACCGTTCGACCAGCGCGCACGGCTGAAGTGCGGCGCGGCTTTTGGTGCGGCGCGGGGGGCGCGTCTCGCGAGCAGAACTTATCGCGCGGCAACGCGCCTTATCGTTATGGGACGGGCCGCCCGCACACACCCAGTGCAGCGGCGCGCCGCATGCTGAAGCATCAGGGCGGCGCCGTTGCGACTGGCGCCAGCTCTGCAACCGCAACAGGAGAACGAAGATGGCTGAACGGGTCAGTGGCCCTTATCGCGGCTATTACATCAGCGCCGCCGCGCGCCTCGTGCCAGGGGGCAGCACGTCGGGCACGTCGGGCGACGCGCACACCAAAGCGGACGGTACTTACGTCGGCACGGTCAGCCTCGCCGAGCTCGGCCCGGACGATCCGCACCGGATGGAAACGCTGCTCGAGCTCGGCGACCGGCAACGCTTCGACAGTGAAGAAGAGGCGCTCGCGTTCGTCGAACGGGCGGCCCGCGAGTATGTCGACCGATTGCTGGATGGGCCGTGAGCGTGTCGGCGATTTCCATGCAAAGGGCCCGCCGATGGGCTCGCCAAGGCAGCGCGCGATGCCCTGAATCAGGCGCGCGCGCTGGACCGTGATCCGGCGGCGCGAGTACCATAGCGGGACTTGCGAGGATCGGCGGCGCGCAGCGGCCTTCCGCGCAAGCTACGTTCCCGCCGCCAACTTCTGACGAGGCGACCATGAAAATCCGTTTTCCCGAAGACGCGCCTGCTTACCGCGACTCCAACCTGACCGTCGTGTTTTCCGCGCTGGTGGATGGTGAGCCGGTGCCGTGCGCGATCTCGGTGGAAGCGCTCGAGGATCATTTCGGCGCTTACAGCGAGGACCTCGACGGCTGGCTGCGCGCGTTCGATGCGGGCCGGCCGCGCATCGAGGCCGTTGCGCGTGAGCATCTGCAGATCAGTAACGGCACACCCGTGCTGCTCAAGAGTGGCCACTTTCCGCCGGGGCAGATGGCAGGCTAAGCGGACCTGCCGACGGACCATCGGCGCCAGAGGCCGGGTGCAGGTCCATCTCTGCGGGTTTCATTTCACCTACGCATCGCATCGCCAACGCCTTGCCGCTAAATCATGTCGCGTGCCGACACTACCTCGCGCGCCGCTTCGAAGCACCGCCTGATCCCTTCCTGATACGACGTCTTCGTTAGCGGCCCGATCAACGTCGCCAGCGCCGAATCGTCGAGCACGACCGGCTCGGTCATCAGATAGTTCATCTCGACCAACTCGCGCATCAGCCGATTGAATAGCCCGAGCACGCGCAGCATGCCCTTGCCGGCCACCATCAGCTTCGGCCCGGAACCCGCGAGCGCGTAGGCCTCGCGAGCCACCTCGCGCTGCGTGATCGTGCCGGCGCCCCCGAGATGCCACCAGCGGCCGTAGGCCTCGGGCGTGCGCGTGAGTCGTTCGACCACGGGACCGACATCCGGCAGATAGATGAATTCGTGCGGTACGTCGACGGGACCGAGCACCTGCGCGCGCTTGCCGGTAGCGGCGCCAACGAAGACACCGTGCAACAGGCTGCGCTCGACCCCCGGTCCGTAGAAATCGGGCAGTCGCAATACCAGCGTTTCGAGACCTTTCTGGCCATGCGCGGCCAGCACGAGCTTTTCCTGTTCAAGCCGCATGCGGCCCTTGAACGTGTGCGGCTCGCGCGGATGATCTTCTCGGACCGGGTTGCCGCGCGCGCGGCCATACGGATACACGGTGCCGATCAGAATGAAGCGCTCGACACCGGCGGCCGTCACGCCAGCCAGCGTTTTCTCCATCAACGGCGGGTGCTGCGCGAACTGGTCGTAGGGCACGCCGACGAGGTAGATCACGGTCTGCAGACCGGCGGCCGCGGCGCGGATCGAGGCGGGGTCATCGGGGTTCCAGGTGACGATCTCCGCGTGCGGGTCGTCACCGAAAGTCCGTTGCAATACCTCGCGCGAGCGGCCGACCACCCGGTAATCGCGGCCCGCCGCGCCAAGCGCCGTCGCGATGCTTTGGCCCGCAGCGCCCGCTGCACCGAATAAACCGACCTTTCCCGTGGCTTGCATGACGACTCCCTCAGATGGCGGCGCAACATCGTCGCGCGCTCGTGGCTGCTCGATTTGACAGATGAAAATTTACTGAACATTGTTCAGTAAACGATGTTCAGTTTAAATTGACTTTTCAGTTTGTCAATCTGAAAATTGCGAGTCATGGGAATCGCCGAACGAAAAAACCGCCAGAAGCAGGCACTGCGCGAACGCATCCTTGATGCCGCGCGGCGCATCGTCGTGCGCGAGGGCTTTGCCGCGCTGTCGATGCGCAAGATCGCTGACGCGATCGAATATTCGCCCGCCACGTTGTATCTGCATTTCGCGAGTCGCGACGACATCGCGCGGGCCTTGTGCGCCGAAGGCTACGCGCAGTTGCTCGCGACCTTCGTGCCACTCGTGCAGATCGCGGATCCCGCCGAACGGCTGAAGGCGCTCGGGCGCGCGTACGTGGCGTTTGGCGTCGAGCATCCTGAAACGTACCGGCTGATTTTCATGGAGGACCCGAGCTATACCGGCGCGGCGCTCAGCGGCGGGGTTGGCACTGGCAAACACGACGGCAACACGGGCGACACAAGCGCGAACGCCGGGACCGGTGGTTCGACCGCCTCCCTGGGCAACGCCGCCGGCAGCGTTGCCGACGACGACCCCGACGAGGCCGCGCTGCACATCATGATCGACGCGCTCGACGAGTTGCGAGCAGCGGGGCGTCTGTCGGCGTCGGTCGCATCGATGGAGCCGGCCATCTGGGCCGAGGCGTTGTGGGCGAGTCTGCATGGCATCGTCGCGCTGAATCTCACGTGCCCGGTGTTTCCGAGCGCGCCGCTCGAGACGCTCGTCGGCGTGACGCTCGACGCATGGCTCGGTGTGCCGCAGGCCGTGGCGGCGGGCGCATCGAACAGCGCCGCAGTCCGCGGCAAGAAAACCGTCGCGCGGCGCCACGCCAAGTCGGCCGGCTCCACGGACCCGGCCCCCGAGCTCCCAACCAAACGCAAAGCGGCAGGCCCGTGATAACGTTCAGTTCCACCTCATGCCGCGCCGCGCCGCGCCCAGTTCTCCATGTCCACGTCCGCCTCGCCCGCCACTAGCGACGAAATCGCGACCCACGTAGCCAAGCGCATCGGTCTCATCGAACTGGAGCGGCCGAAAGCGCTGAACGCGCTGTCGACCGGCATGATCCGCGCGATCCACGCGGCGCTCGACCAGTGGCGCGAGGACCCCGAGGTGCTGGCCGTCGTCGTTCGCAGCCGGCACGAGCGCGCGTTCTGCGCGGGCGGCGACATCCGCTTCATGTACGAAGCGGCGCAAACCGGCGACCAGGAGGCGCGCGATACGTTCTTCAGCGAGGAATACCGGCTCAATCACGCGATCTTCGTGTATCCGAAGCCGTATATCGCGTTGATGAACGGCATCGTGATGGGCGGCGGCATGGGCATTTCGCAGGGCGCACATCGCACCGGCGGCCTGCGCGTCGTCACGCAATCGACGAAGATGGCGATGCCCGAAACCCGTATCGGCCTCTTTCCGGATGTCGGCGCGAGCTGGTTTCTCGCGCGCACGCCCGGCGCGATCGGCCGCTATCTGGCGGTGACCGGCGAGACGATCGGCGCGGCCGACGCGCTGTACGCGGGCCTCGCCGATGCCTACATCGACGACGCGGCGTTGCCCGCGCTCGTCGATACGTTGAGCCGCGAACCGTTCGAGCGCGGTGCTGATGTGGTTGCGTGCGTCGAGCGCGAGACGCTCGCGTATCAGGTCGCGCCGCGGCCCGAGGAGAGCGCGCTCGCGAAGGCGCGGACGTTGATCGACCGGCATTTCGCGCTGCCCGACGTCGCGCGGATACTCAAGTCGCTCGAACAGGAACGCGAGCGCGGTGGCGACGCGGCGGAGTGGGCCGAGCAGACGATCGCGGTGCTGCGCGAGCGCTCGCCGCTGTCGATGGCGGTCTCGCTCGAAGTGGTCACGCGCGCGGAAGGGTCGATGGCCGACGTGCTGCGCACTGACCTCGATCTGACGCGCTCGAGCTTTCTGCGCGGCGATACGGTGGAAGGCATTCGCGCACGCATCATCGATAAGGACAACGCGCCGCGCTGGCGTTTCGCGCGCATCGAGGACGTCAACCGGGCCGATGTGGAGCAGATGTTCGACAGCCCGTGGCCGGCGAACGAACACCCGCTGGGCGCTCTGCGCGGGTGAACGCGCGGCCTCGCGAACCCGCCCGCGCGAATCTACGCGTTGCGCGAATTCATGTTCGCCGCGCTTATTCCTCTGCCTCGCTCGCCATGAACGCGCGCATGAACACGAGCGCACCCCAGCCCCACATCGCGTTCGCCGTGAAGCCCACCGCGAGGCGCGGCAGCATGTTGCCGCTCGGCCAGATGCCGCGCAGCGGATCGACGACGAACACGCTCGCCGCCGTCAGCACGATGCCGCCGAACACGAACGCGGGTACCCACGGCGCGCGCAGATGCGGCGCGACGCGCAGCAGCCAGGCCATCAGCACGGCCCAGCACGCGCTCCAGATTGCGTTCGCGATGAACTCAGGCAGGCCGAGCGGCAAAAACGGCGCGGTCGAAAAACCGCTGGGGTCGATCATGCCGGCAGCGTGCATCAGCGCCAGCGTCGATTCGCGAAAGAACAAAGAAGCCAGAAAACCGGCGACGAACGGCAGAATAATTTTTTGCATGCATTGCACCGGCAACGTACAGGCGACGCGAATCGGAAGACCTGTACCGGGTGATTGGAAACGAGCGCCATTATATCGACCGGGGTTGGGCGGCCGGGGCCGCGTGTATAAAGCGCAACAACCCCATGCGGTAGCACCGGGCTAATCACGAAAGCGGAAATCCTAAGCTCAAAAAAATCGTTCAAAAGCCGCGGACCGCTCCATAGACTGTTTCCTCATGCAGACGGCGCGGGTGTCGCCGTCATCAGATAAATCGAGCGCACCACGCGCACGTTGGTCGAGGAAAGCCGTCGCAATGTCGAGCCGCACGCCGAATCTCCGTTGTCGCAGGGCCCGCGCGCGGTCGTGTTCGCGGTGTCGTCGGCCCGGCGCATAGCCTTCATCGATTTGACGCAGTTGCCGATGGCCTGAGTCCATCGTCCGTTTCTCAATCCTTCAACGCGTCGCAGCGCCTTGCCGGTTGCCGGCTCGATGCGCGCGGCCAGCGCTCGTGCTCACCGTTTTCATTACGTCAGGAACAGGCAGGAGCAACAACATGAATGTGTTCTGGTTCATTCCGACTCACGGCGACAGCCGCTATCTCGGTACGTCCCAAGGCGCACGCGCAGCCGACTACGACTACTTCCGGCAGATCGCCGTCGCCGCCGACACGCTCGGCTACGAGGGCGTGCTGCTGCCGACCGGCCGCTCGTGCGAGGACGCCTGGGTCGTCGCGTCGAGCCTGATTCCCGTGACGCAGCGGCTGAAGTTCCTCGTCGCGATTCGCCCGGGGCTGTCGTCGCCGGGACTCGCCGCGCGTATCGCGGCGACGTTCGACCGGCTGTCGAACGGGCGTTTGTTGATCAACGTGGTGACGGGCGGCGACGCGGCCGAACTGGCCGGCGACGGCGTGTTCGTCGATCACGACACGCGCTACGAAATCACCGACGAATTCCTGCATATCTGGCGCAAGCTGCTCGCCGCGTCGCACAGCAACGAAGCGATCGATTTCGACGGCAAGCATTTGCGGTCGAAGGGCGGCAAGGCGCTATATCCGCCGGTGCAAAACCCGCATCCGCCGCTGTGGTTCGGCGGCTCGTCGGCGGCCGCGCACGATATCGCGGCCGAGCACATTGACACCTATCTGACGTGGGGTGAGCCGCCCGAAGCGGTCGCGAAGAAGATCGCCGACATTCGCGCACGCGCCGCGGCGCGCGGCCGGCGGATCCGCTTCGGCATCCGTCTGCACGTGATCGTGCGCGAGACCGAGGAGGAAGCGTGGGCCGCGGCCGACAAACTGATCAGCAAGCTCGACGACGACACGGTCGCGCGTGCGCAGGCGTCGTTCGCGAAGATGGATTCGGAAGGGCAGCGCCGTATGGCCGCGCTGCACGGCGGCAAGCGCGGCGGGCGCGAGCAGCTCGAGATCTATCCGAACCTGTGGGCGGGCGTGGGGCTCGTGCGCGGCGGCGCGGGCACCGCGCTGGTCGGCAGTCCGGAGCAGGTGGCCGCGCGTATGAAGGAGTACGCGGCGCTCGGCATCGAGACGTTCATCCTGTCGGGCTATCCGCATCTCGAGGAATCCTACCGTTTCGCCGAACTCGTGTTTCCGCTGCTGCCGCAACGCTTCAGCAAGGTTGCCAACGGGCCGTTGTCGGGGCCGTTCGGCGAAATCGTCGGCACCAGCTATCTGCCGAAGGCGGCGAGCGCGAGTTGAGCGCGCCCATAGCGTGGGTCGCGCGGCTTGCGCGACACGCGCACGACGATCGACAGGCAAGGAGAAAAGCCAACATGAGTGATACCACTTTGAGCGCGGGAAAGGCGGCAACCCCGCAGCCCGCGTCCACGACGCGCGCTGCCGCGCTGCGCCGTTTCGGCGCGCACCTGCTGCCGTGGCTCGCGCCGATCGCGATCCTGCTCGCGTGGGAAATCGCCGCGCGCAGCGGTGCGCTGTCGACGCGCGTGCTGCCCGAGCCGCTCGCGGTCGTGAAGGCCGCATGGTCGCTGATCCAGTCCGGCGAAATGTGGGCCGACGTGAAGGTCAGCACCTGGCGCGCGGTGTCGGGCTTCGCGATCGGCGGCGGCATCGGTTTCGTGCTCGGACTGGCGACGGGTCTCTTCAAACCCGCGGAAATCGTGCTCGATTCGACCGTACAGATGATCCGCAACATTCCCGCGCTCGCGATGATTCCGCTCGTGATCCTGTGGTTCGGCATCGAGGAACAAGCGAAGGTGTTCCTCGTCGCGCTCGGCGTGTTCTTCCCTGTCTATGTGAACACGTTTCACGGCATCCGTTCGGTCGACGCGAACCTGATCGAGATGGCGCGCAGCTATGGCGTCAAAGGTTTCGCGCTGTACCGCCACGTGATTCTGCCGGGTGCGCTGCCGTCGATTCTGGTCGGCGTGCGTTTCGCGTTCGGTCTGATGTGGGTCACGCTGATCGTCGCCGAGACCATTTCCGCGCAATCGGGCATCGGCTACATGACGATGAACGCGCGCGAATTCCTGCAAACCGATGTGGTGGTGGTCGGCATTTTGCTGTACGCCGCGCTCGGCAAACTCGCGGACATGCTCGCGAAGAGCCTCGAGCGCGTGTCGCTGCGTTGGCATCCGGCCTATCAGCGAGGAGCAAAAGCATGAGCGCAACGACGCTATCGACGACGTTCGGCGGCATCGCGGGCAGCGATCTCGAGACCGAACTCGCGCAGCCGCGGCTCGCGGATCACGACGCGAACGAGGCTGCGGAGGTTGAGCGGGACGGGGCGGCCGGGACTCATCACGGCTCGCAAGCCGGCTTGCAACCCGCTCCCGCGCTGGCCCGCAGCGACGCGCGCCCCGCGAGCGACTACGCGGTGCAATTGCGCGGCGTGGGCAAGCGCTATGGCGAGCGCGAGGTGCTGTCGGGCTTCGATCTGTCGATCGAGCGGGGCAGCTTCGTCGCGATCGTCGGCCGCAGCGGTTGCGGCAAGTCGACCTTGCTGCGGCTCGTCGCGGGTCTCGAGGAAGCCAGCTCGGGTGTGCTCGAAAAGCGCGCCGGGAACGGCGGTCCGCTCGACACCCGCATCATGTTTCAGGATGCGCGTCTGCTGCCGTGGAAAAGCGTGCTGCAAAACGTGATGCTCGGCCTCGGCCGCGGCGCGCGCGACGATGCGCGCGCGGTGCTCGCCGAAGTCGGCCTGCTCGAACGCGCGAACGACTGGCCCGCGCAACTATCGGGCGGTCAGCGGCAGCGCGTCGCGCTCGCGCGGGCGCTCGTGCATCGTCCGCAATTGCTGCTGCTCGACGAGCCGCTCGGCGCGCTCGATGCGTTGACGCGCATCGAAATGCACACGCTGATCGAAAGGCTGTGGCGCGAGCATCGCTTCACCGCGCTGCTCGTCACGCACGACGTGCACGAAGCCGTCGCGCTCGGCGACCGGATTCTGCTGATCGAGGAAGGCCGCATCGCGCTCGATCAGCCGGTCGCGCTCGCACGTCCGCGCGCGCGGGCGTCGGCGGGCTTCGCCGCACTCGAAGACCACGTGCTGCAACGCGTGCTGAAAAACGCGCCGAACGACGACACGCTGGCGCATCGCGCGTATCAGCCCTACGACCCGTATGGCTTGCCCGAACCCGGTCGTCTCACGCGGCCGACCGAAGTGCGCTGGGCCGTCTGAGTTTTCCTGGCAAATCGATCCGATCCGTTATCAACTGCTTCTGTGGAGTTATCTGAAATGAGCATTTCCGCCATCAACGTGCGCAATCAGTTCAAAGGCAAGGTCAAGGAAATCATCCGCGGCTCGGTGGTTTCCGAGGTCGACGTAGAGACGCCGTTCGGCATTGTCACGTCGGTGATCACGACGCGCTCGGTCGACGAACTCGAACTGAAAGTCGGCTCGGAGGTGGTCGCGCTCGTGAAGTCGACCGAGGTGTCGATCGCGCGGCTTTGATGACGCTCCGCCAATGCGAGCGGCGTGCGCAGCGGCTATTTCGCGTTTGCGCCGCTTGCGGGCGGCTCGTGCGACATGTGGTCGTTGGTCGGCTTCGCCGGCCGCTTGATCGGCATGTTGTCCGGGTTGCTCGAACCGCCGGCGCCCGATGCCGCCTCGGGCGGTTTGGCCATCGGCGCATGGCTGTCCGGCGGCGCGCTGGGCGCCGTCTGCGCGACGGCGCTCGCGCCGCTCGCGAAGAGCGCCGCCAGCGCGGCGGCGGTGGCCGTCAACGTGGCCCAATTGCCTCGCTTCATGTCGTTCTCCTTCGATGTCGCGCGCCGTCTGCAGACACGCGGCTGTGTGCACGATTAGCTAGTAGCAGGCCGCGTTCCGGGGCCGCTGCTGGCGCGTTGAGGCGTGCTCCTAACGGTCACGCCGGTTTCAGACGCCAATTGCCAGACTCGACGCTCCGGGGAGCGGGCTCGTCAGCCGCGCACACCTGCATCCGCCGATGAAACTTGCTACGATGAATTGAGCATTCCGACGGAGACGGCCATGTCGAAGTCCTTGAGTCCTGAAGCGGTCGAAGCGTTGCGGCGTCTGAACGACGTCGGCGTCGGACAGACGGCGCCCGAAGTCGCGCAGTCCGTTGCGGCGGAGTTGCTGGCATGCGACCTGGTTGCCGAAGCGGGCAGCGGTGGGGTCGAAATCAACTGCAACGGCCGGCAGTATCTTTCCGGCGATTGCAACTGATCCGCTGATCGGCGGCCGGCCGCACGGCCGGTGTGTAGAGCGAGGCGGCGCGTCGCGGGGAGTCGCGAGCAGGTGATTGGCCAGCGCGACGCCAGCGGACGCGCGCGTCCGCCTACCCGCGATTAGCGAAACCACGGAGACGAGCATGGAGCCGAAGGGCGTCGACATGGGCGACTATCAGGCGCGCTATGGCGACTACGACATCGAGGTGGCGGTCGAACAGGTGCTGACTGGCGTCAAGGCGCATTTCCGGGTGCTGCGCAACGATTCGACGGTGGTCGACTGGCAGCTCGTGCATATCGATAGCTTGTGGTCCACCGAGCATGCGGCCGCCGAGGCGGCTTTTCGCGCGGCGCGCGAGTTGATCGATGCGGGGCTGGCGAGTTAGACGCGGATAGCCGCATCGCGACGGAAGGGGACGCCGTGTTCGGATGAGGCAAGGAAGCGGCAGGCGCACGAGACAACGGTTGCAAACCGAACGCTACCCGGGCAACGTACCGGGTACCACGGCTGCCGTACATGCAACTGGGCGCCGGCATCGATACTGCATGCGCGGCGCCCAGTTTGATCGCTGCCTTCAGAGGCAGCGGATCTGACGGTACTGCTGGCGGCTTAGTGGCCGAAGAACACCGATTGCGGACCCGACGTGGGTTCGCTGCGCGTGCCCGATTGCGTCGACACGCTATTCACGCCACCGTATGCATTCGATTGCGCGTTGGCGCGTTCAGCAGCGACGGTCTGCGCGTTCTGGCCTTGTTGCGAAGCCGGCGCGCCAACCGACGGACGGTAGTACGGTGCCGGACCATAGCCGCTGGCGAAAGCGGGAGCGGCGATCGAGGCGGAAGCGGCAACCAGCAGGGCGGCGATAAACTTGGTCTTCATGGTAGGACTCCGATAACGTTTCGACTGCATTTCAGGAAGATGTTGCAGGAGCCAGTGAACCAGGTGTCTGCAACGTCGATGGAAGCCAGTGTATACCCCTACTATTGAAAATTTGTGCCGATAATCTGAATTTACTATTTCCGACGAAGAAACAATCGTTCAGACGTACGCGCCGCAAGGCGGACCGGTGAACTGGCCCTGTTGGCCAAGCAGTTTTTGAGAGGCGGGAGAAGGCGGGAAGGGGTGATTGCGGGGCGGAAAACCGCACAGACATCGTGGAAAATGCAGAAGGCCGTCAGCAAAACAAAAACGGCGTTGTGATTGCTCACAACGCCGTTTGCTTGAATTCTTTGGGGTGGCTGATGGGACTCGAACCCACGACGACAGGAATCGCAATCCAGCCGTCAAAATGCCTCGCAGCCGCGTCAGACAAGGATCCCACAAACTAAATTCGGAACAGACGCGCCCTTTCACGCACGGTGGCATGCGGGTTCGCGGTGAGTCGTTCCGAAAATTCGGACCGTGCATTGTGCTTCTGGGACTGTATGTGCATGCAGCGGTGTTGGTGGTCGCCCGCTCGTTGTGAATTGCAACGACGAGCACAGGCTCAGATCGACCCCAAGCGGAAGTTGCCTTTTCCTGAAGCGGTCATCTAACGCCAGGCATGAGCCGCGCGCTCCTGCGCGTCGGCTCATGCCCTTGCTCGGCGGCTGCCTACAGCCAGCGACGCACAGAAGCCTTGTAGGCCAGGTATTCCGACGGGAAGCGGCTTTTCAGGTAGTGCTCCTCTCGCGGGATGACCACGAACGACATCAGCGCCACCGCTGGCATGAGGGTGACAAGTAGCCAAATACTGTTGACCCCGAATGCGACGCCGAGGTGGAGCAGCGAGAAAGACAGATAGATGGGATTGCGGCTGTATCGATAGGGACCTGTGCGCACGATCGTGGTGGTGGGACGATTCCCCGGGACGGGCGTGCCAGCGGTCCGAAACGTGCGCACAGCCCAGAGAAACAGCACGACAGCGACCAACACTGCAGTGCTCCCGAGCGGCCCACTCACTGTACGAGACACAAGCCGCACTGGCCAGGCGAAATGCAGCAACAGGCCAAGGGCGATCGCTCCCAGGTAGACAAAAGGCGGCCGCATGATCCCGCGGTTTGCGACTTGCGGCACCATGCCTGTCTCCGCTTCCTCGCTGCGATCATCGCCTGCCATACGCGCCTCCAGCTTTTCGCTCCAACTCGACACCTGGATTATGATGCACCGATCAGCGCAATAGCCCACGCTGCCCGGGTTGCCTTCGATGCCTTGGTCAAGGGCATGCTGCAGCACATTGCCGGCTGAATGGCCGCTTACGGAATGATTGTCTTTACGCCGTCGGCTGCTATTGGCCGACATGTGCCTGAGGCCGACAGGCAGCAGGCGACCCATTTCCGTCATTGCGGTCACCGCGCTAGCAACGTCGGTTCCCAACGCCTAATAGGTCGTTGAAGTTCTGTCGAAAGCTAGCGCTGTCGATGTACCAGTGCGGGCCGTAACTCCGGCTCGTGGTCGCAGATAATATTTCTGATGTAGATCTCGATCTTTTCTAGCGCTTGGCCGCAGAGTGCCCGCAGGTCGGTGTCGAAGTAGTACAGCGCCATGATGGCGCGAAGCTTTGTGTTGGCGACGAACTTCCCTTTGATGGGGGCGTTCTTGTGCTGGAAAGGCAGGCAAAAGCGCTGAACCTGTAATAACCAACGGTTTGAAGGATGCCGAACGGGTCCGACTTCTCGTCTTGTGTGACAACGAAGCCCCGACTCAGAATCCGCGCTGCCGCCAAAATCAAACCGCAAATCCCAAATCGACTACGCGAAGGCGCTCTACAAGGAGCGCAACCTTGTCGATAGGTTCTGCACAAAACAAAACAGCTCCGCCGGGTCGCAACAAGATATGAAAAGCTCCTCGCCAATTACAGAGGCTTCGTCATCCTCGCCTCAATCGCAATTCTGCTCGAATAATTCGTCACTACGGCCTAGAAACGCCTCAATTACGTTACGTGCCTGAATCTGCGTATGTTTCCGATCCGCGGCGCATGGCGGCGAATTGCCGGTCCAGCAGCTCCAGCGCCAGCCGCGCGGCTGGCGAGGCGGTGCGGTTCGCCAGCCTGACGATCTGCAGGACCGCACTCGGCGGCACCCGCAGAATTTCCGGCAAAGCAAGCCGGACCGCCAACCCCGCCGCCATTTCTATCCGCAGCAGCTCGGGTGAAGCCAGCCAGATCATGTCGGTCTCCAGCATCATCTGCTTCAAAATATAGTAATTCTCACATTGCACGGTTGGACTTAAGGGAAAATCCTGCTCCGCCTTGCCGCCTCGCCGGAATCCCACGGAGCCAACGGGAAATGGCAGAAAATCTTCGGAGGTCAGCTCGCTCCGTCCGGCCAAAGGATGCCCCGCTCTGATATAGGCCCCCACGGTAATCGTCCCGATGCTGCGTACGCTAAGCATGTCCGGCAACGGCACCTGCCCTTCCGCGAACAGGCAGAATTCCAGCTGGCCCGCCAGCAGCGCCGCCACCAGGTCCGGCGCGGGGCGCACCACGCTTTGCACATGCAGCCGGGGCTTGGCGCGCGCCAAAGCAGGTAGCAGGTCGGGAAGCAGGATCGCCGCCGGCAGCGGCCCCATGCCAAAGCAAAGCTGGCCGGTCTCAGCCGTGCCCAGCTGGCGCAGGTTATGGTCAAATCCGCCCGCCGCCAGCAGCAGGCGCCGGGCCTCCTCCAACACTGCCTCTCCCAGAATGGTGATCGACATGCCAACCCGGGTACGGTCGAAAATTTTCAGCCCATAGGCCGCTTCCAGCCCGGCGATGGAGCGGCTCAGCGCCGGCTGGGTCAGCCCCAGCGCCTCCGCTGCGCGCGAAAGATTTTTGGCTTCAGCCACCGCGACGAGATGGCGCAACTGGCGCAACTCGACATCCATGAGTCGGAGTTATCCTAAATATACGTGGAATGAATTTTACTTATGGTGCCATTGTATCCATAGTTTCGGCACAGGAGGAACGAATCATGGATTACGGACGGTATTTGCTGCCTGCCTTTGCGCTGCTGCTTGGCATCGAGATCATCTGCGGCCGGCATAAGAAGATCTATTCGCGCGAGGATTGGCTGATCAATGTCATTACATTCGGCGCCGGCTTCATGCTGCGCCCGCTGGTGGCGATTCTTATCGGCTCGGTGGCGACCTTCGCATTGCCGGCTGAAAAGGGCGCGCTGGGCCATGTCAGTTTCGGGCTGGGTCTCGCGGGGGTGATCTTGGTGGCGGATTTCTGCTTCTACTGGGTGCATCGCTGGGCGCATGCAGCACGGCGTTGGCGGCACCCTTGGCTATGGCAGATCCACCGCACGCATCATTCCGGCAAATATTTGAATGTGGGGGTTATTTTTCGCATCCATCCGTTCTGGTGGTTCCTGCTGCCGACGAGCTGGGTGTACGGCTTTGCCGTTTATCTGGGGCTGGAGAAGGAGGTTGCCGTGGCGTCGCTGATCCTGGGCACCTGGAACGTTTTTACCCACAGCAACTTCCGCTGGGACGATAAGGTTCGCCGCATGCCGGTTCTGGGCCGGGTGTTCTGGGCGCTGGAACATGTGGTCGTGTCGCCCGGCATCCATCACACCCATCATGGTTTCGGCAAGGATGGCGCCAATTACCGCAATTTCGCGGTGATGATCTCGTTCTACGACTTGATTTTCGGCACTTTGCTCATTCCCGCGGGCCGGCCTGCGCATTACGGGCTGCCCGGCGAACAGGCGCACTGGCCCCAGCAGCTGCTGTCCCCCATCCTGGTCGAGCGCAAGGCGGGGCAAACTGCGCCCGGGGAATAGCGTGTGGGCTAGGCCGTAGTGACGAATTCCGTTTTGGGAGGATTGAACAAAACCGCTACGCGGTAATCGTTTAGAAACGCCATACGTTCACGCCGCGATTCCTTCCGCCTGTCGGCCAGAGCAGTCATTTAACGTTGTGATAACCGGCGCCGCCGTCTAGCGTGTTGATCGCGTTGTTAGGCACTGGGCCGGTGGCCGACGGCCGCTTCCCGGGTGTAGCCGACGTCCCAATGTCCGAGCGCCGGTGCAGGCGAATGACGCTTCATGGCCGAACTGAGCCGTTTCCCATGCCGGAAGTCGCGAGGAATTCGCGACGCAAACCCGGCCAGTCCACGCGCGCTTGCTCGGATGCGTCAGATTTTCGTGACCTGCCGCGGCCGACCGTTTGATCGCCGCTGGCGAAGATCGTGTAGGTCGCGGACACGGATCGATGCAGCCGGTTGATCGAGACGGGGAAAAAGTAGGCAGCCAGCTCCTCGCGATGTACTTACTCTGTGGCCTTTGCCACCTTGACCCGACGCCGATCGTAGTGGCGGTGTGTCGTGCTAGGACTTGCGTGAGCGGCGAAGTCGTAGGCGTCCGCGTCGTGCTGCTCGAGCTTTGCGCTAATCGCCGTCGGCCGAACATCCGAGAGTGCGAAGTACTCCGGATGCTTGGTGATCTGCAACTCCATGATGCCGCCGCGGATTGGCGCGTTGATCCGATTTGCGATGCGCTGCGCAGCCTCATGCATGCGCTTTGCATCGGCCTCGAGCGCGATCTTCTTGTCGAACGAGCCGATATAGGCATACATGGCGTCCTGCCAGACGGCATTCCAGCCGCTTTTCGAATACGGCTGGCCGGTCCTCGTCGGAAAGAGGAACAGACTGGCGACTGCTCGGTCGCGCTTCGCGCGCTCCGTGACGGCTCGCAGCCGCCACGACCACTGCCGCAGCTTGTGCACTTCGGCCTCGCCTTTTTTCCGCTTCGCGCCGACGACGCGCACGCCGGCATCGGTCAGGCCGGACAGGTGGAACGGACGGATCTCCGCCGCACGAAAGCCGGTGAGGTAGCAGAACATCGCGGCTAGTCCCATGGTGCGATACGACTGCTTCTGGCGCAGTGCCCATACGTAGAACGCGAGCACTTGATGTCGCTCGATCGTGCGCACGTCCGGGTCGTTGGTGTTCAGCATCATCCCGATGAACGGGTTTTGCTTGATCACACCCCAGCGCACCGCGTAGTTGCAGATGGTTTGCATGAGGGCCATGTCCTTGTTTGCGCCGATCGGCGCGCCCGCGTTCGCTCGCGCGTCGAGAAACTGATAGCCGTGGAACGTTTCGAGAGCCATCGGCGCCATCCGGCCGAAGAACTTGATGAGGCGCTCGTATGCGCCGCGTCGGACGGCGAGACCATCTTTTGACTGATCGCGAAAGTGCGTCGGCGCGACCTCGTCGCGAAAGCGCTCGACCATGGCGGCAACGGAGCCGGCGACGATCTGACCAGCCTGCATGTCGAGCGCTTTACGCATCGCGTTGCGCTCGGCGGTAGCGAGCGCAACGCGATCTCCACGCGGTGCAGTCGCGAACGTCTCGCTGCGACCGTCCGGAAACTTGTACCAGAACGAGACCTTGCGGACACCGGTGCGCTTGTACAGCCGGTCTATGCCGGTCGGTTCGTTGACTGCGGCCCGCTTTTCAGGCGAAGGCTTGGAGGTTTGGCGCGGCATCGAATTTCGAGTTGGTGTGATCCGTCGGCGTGACGCCGAGCTTCATGTCGCGGTACGCGCGCGAGACTTTCGGGAGGCCGTTTCTATCGACCACAAACTTCCAGTGGTTGTCCTTCAACCAGCGTTGCATCGCGATGCGCTGGTTGGGCTTGCAGTCGATGAGGTCCGCCAGCTCGTGCGCTGATAGATAGTCGCTCAATTTACACCCCACTATTTGCCTGTGGTCTCAATCATTCCTTGTGCTGTTGCATTGCTTCTCAGGCTCCTGTCGCGGCGCGTAGTAGGCGACGTCGCCTGCGATCGCGACGAGCGGCGACTCCCCCGTCGTGTGCCCCAGCAACTCGTCGACGGACGACGCAAATTTCGCATGGTCCCGCGTCAAACCGAGCCGAACAAACGCGCGCTCGACGATCCGTTCCGCCTGGTCGCGTGCCATGTCCACGAACACGCGTTGCCCGTCGTGCGGCGCGTAGGTAGAGCGGATCTGGTCATCGTGCCAGTCCACATGCGTAAGCGACGAGCTACCGCACGAAGGGCAGGGCACCACGTACGGTGTAACGCTGTCGCGGCTGTTCCAGATGCGCTCGCGGTGGCCGCAAGCACACGCGTACCACATAAGGGCAAAGCCGTCGGCATGAAGCCGCGATACGTCGGCTGCTGCCTGTGCCTGGCTCTTACCGGTGCGTGCCAGCGCCTTTTTGTGTGCGCGATCTGCGGCGCGACGCTCGAGCCGGTCGCGCGGTATGCGCGATTTTTTGTAGGGATGCATTCGGTTCACTGTTGAAAAAAAGCCGGGCGCCGTGCGGGCCGCCCGCAAATTCCGAGGGATAGCTGCCGGCTTCGAGGCGTTGGAATGTCTCAGCGGCTACCGGCGAGCCGCGGGGGTTAGGCGAAGTGCTTCGCGTGCAACTCGTCGAGCCGGTCGAACTGTTTGTCGGTCAGGCTTGTGACGTGGCCAGCGCTTCGGATCGCGTCTAGCTGGCGCACGAATCCCTGTTCCCATTCGGACAGGTCATTCGTGTCGAGCAGGCCGGACAGTCGCTGAATCATTTCGGTTGTAGAGACGTGGCGCATGTCAGGCTCCGAGCAGGATCTCGCGGCGGTCCTGATATGCCTGGTCGAGCTTGATGCGCTCAGTTTCCCGATAGGCGCGCGCTTCATCGGCCAGGACGTCCAGCACTTCGACGTCGTTGCACTGCTGAATGCGAGACAGCATGGTTTCGTACGGTGCAAGCTGCGGCGCGCCGCTGTCTGTCTGCTGCGGCTGCTCCGTCTGCGCGGTTGCCGGCTGCTGCGTCCGTTCTTTTTCGATACGGATCTTTTCCTGATACGCGGTCCGCACACGCTCGCGGTCGACGTCGCTCGTAATTTCGTCGATGCGGGAAATTGCGACTTTGAGCTCGTGAGCCGTGGTCGCGTTCTCGATCGCGCGGATCATGGCGTCGGCGTTCGGTACGTCGGCCGCAGTGGCGCCCGTGCGCTTGCTGGACATGCGGGAGCGCAATGAGTCTGTTTTGCTGCCGCCCTGGATATCGGCTGCGGCGCGCACTTCGTCGGCGCGGCCCATGTCGATAGGCTGGCGGTGCTCGCCTTCGTCGATTTCGTCGGGGGTGTACACGCCGAGGATGACGTCCGGACAGTACAGACGGGACCAGCGCTTGACGGCCAGATACGCGAGCTGCTGCTTAGGGTCTTGTCCCCACAGCGGAGAGTTGCGTACGCCGGCCTGCGAGAGGAGCAAGCGCAGTTCACGCGGCTCGGCTTCGCCTCTGAACGTCGCCCATACGCGCACGCCGAGTCCTTGCTCGTCCTCGATTGTCCAGTCACGCACAATGCGCTTCTCGTCGGGGTTGTTCCTCGCTGGTACTTCCTTGAAGCGCCCGGCGATCCTGTCCCACTCGCCGAACCATTCGTAGTTGATACGGCCAGTGACAGGCGCGCGTGCCGTGATTACGGCATTCACGAGTTGCGCCTCATAGCCGAGGGTGCCGCTTACGAGGTGGGTCTTTTGCGCGACGGCGAAGGGGTTCATACCCCATTGCATGGACTGCATCGCGATCGCAAAGCAGTCGCCCTTGTTGCCCTGCAGGTGCTTCGGGATGGTGGCGCGCCCCTGCGACATGATCTCGGCAACCCGGCTGACGGATTCGATCGTCGCGACGTCGAGCACCATGTCGGCGGTCGAGAGGGGCTGCAATGTGGGCGCGCTGGAGAAGGTTGAGGTGCGCTCGATCTGCGGAGTAGTGTTCATGCTGCTTCCTTGGTTTCGTCGATATCCTTCGCGCCCTTGGGCTTCGTGTATCCGAGCCTGATGTACGAACTGGCTTCGACGGTGAATTCCTTTTTCTTGATGAGCTTGCGGGTGTACGTGCCGCCGTCTGGCAGCAGGCCGGCGGCGGCGTTGCCGAGAGCTTCGAGGATGTGATTCTTCGCGGCGTCGCTGACGGCCTCGTATCGTTTGATGTGCTCGTCGGCGTCCAGCTTTACCGCGTGCCAATCGGCGATTGTGGGCGGCAGAGCGATCTCGTCGCCGTCGGTACCCGCATGCATGCGTTTCAGCACGGCCTCGGTCGTGGCGTGGTCGTAGTCGAGCGACGGCGCCTCGTCGCGCTCCACGAACTGCCAGAACGCGTGCTCCTGCTCGATCAGCATTTCCTCGGTTTCGGCGTCGCGCTCGATGACGTACGTGCGCAGGCTGTTGCCGCCGACGCAAGCGGCAAGGTGCCACTCGGGATAGTCGAGCACGGTCATGTAGTGATGGCACTGCAGCAGATATTCGTCCGGCACCTGGTCAGTGCCTGGCTCGCCCCACTCGCCAAAGCGGAACGCCATGCCGTCGACGTTCTTGCATTCGAGCCCGCGGCGCACGCCGACGATTACACGGTCGACGTTCGCGCGCATGAATGGGTATTTTGGGTGGGTGATGATGGAATTGCGACGCTGGACTTTCACGTCGTTGCGACGGGCGTATTCCCGCGCAATGATTTCTTCCATCAGGTTTCCGAACCGGATGCGCTCGACGTCATCGAGGTTTTCCGGTTCGAGCCGGCCGGTCTTTTCCGCCCACAATTGATAGGCGGTCTTGTAGCGGCTCAGACCGAGCGCGGCGGCCGCGTCCGATCCACCAATACCCGCTTGACGATCGGCGAGCCATTGTTCTCTTGCGTTCATCTGTTGGTTCCTTGCGAAAGAATGGGGACCGCATCGGTGTTGAGGTAGACCAAAGCGAGAGCGGCTGAGACGAGTAGCAGGACCATTGCGAACCATGTCCACCCAGGGTGACAGCGCTCGAACGCATCGAGTCTGCGCACGGCGCGATCGCTGCGGACGAAGGCCCACAAGCCGCTGCAGGCGAGGGCGATCAACGTCCACACGCCAAGAAAGGTGAAGGTCGAGCTCATGCGGCACCACCAGCGCGCAGCGCGACGACGAGCCAGAGGAAAGCACCGGCCGCGACGCCAAAGGCGAGCATGGTCGCGACGGCTCGAAGGCGACGGCGCGCGCGCGGGCAGGCGCCAAGCAAGGCGTTATCGCCGGCCGCGCGGCCGAGTATGAAGCGGGCGTTCACGCGGCACCTCGCGCAATGAGATCGCAAGCGATCGCGCGCATCAGGTGCTCGGTCAGCGCGCCGTGTTGCGCGCCGTTCGGCGCCGGCAGCGCGCGGAGCGCGAGCAAGTCCTTTGCGAGTGCCGACATTACTGCGCCCCCGCGATAACGAAGGTGCGATGCGACGGCTTCACATCCTCGTGCACGTCGTCACGCTCGATTCTCTGGACGACCTTTTCGGCCTCCTCGAAACACTCGCGCGCCAGCAGTTCGAAGAAGCGACCGGCGATCAGCGAGCGCAGCGCGGAACCACTTTCGAGGAACGCTGCACACACAACTTCACCATCCTCCATGTCGAACGATTGCATGGCCGCGACCACGACCGCGACATGACAGCGGTGAACGCTGGTTTCCTCGATGCGTTCGTCGCGAAGGCGCTTGCGCCTCCGAAGCCTGTACCGCTGCGGACCATGACCGATGCGCAACTCTGCGACGAGGCGAAGCGGCTGACGATCAGCATTCACGGACTGGACCGCGCGGCGAGCATCGCGAAGCTCGAGCAGGTACGTACACAGCAACGGGGAGGGCATGCGGCATGAAAACCCAGGAAGACAAATTCTGGCTCGTATGGTCGCCGACTTGCGCGACGCCGATGGGCGATCGGCATCCGAGCTTCGGCAGCGCCGCCGCGGAAGCCGAGCGGCTCGCGCAGGCGAATCCGGGGCGCGAGTTTTTTGTGCTCGGCGCCGAGATGTCGTACAGCGCGATCGCGATGCAGCGCGTCGAGTACTTCGGCCGGATGTCGTTCTGACCATGACGGCCGATCCGAAAGCATGGGCGCGCAAGCTCGTCGACGAATACGAGGCAGGGCGGCCGCCGAAGCCGACGAACGTCTATCGCGTCGCGTACGCCGCATTGGGACTGACGTTTCCCGAGGGTGCACACCCGACACATGCGGCGAATGTTCAGAAATGTTCAGGTGGGTCGCAATCGGTGACGCTTGAGGCGCGGCCGGTAAGGGCGCGTCCTGTGCCAGTGCCGAAGCGTGCGCCGGTCGAGGGCGCGTGGTGGGACAGCGAGCCGCCTGTGGCGGATTGCAATTGCTAACTAATCTTGACGTTTAGGACGGGAAGTCAAGTGCTGGCGATCAGGCTGAACGGCGGTGCGTCGCGATCAGATTCGCTGGTGTTGAATTGCCTTCGGACTCAACTGGAGAAGTCAAACATGCTCTTCCGCAAACTGATTTTGCGAGCTTTCCTGACGGCCGTCCCACTGAACCGACCAGCGGCGACGTCCGACGATTCGGGCGAGTGTATCGGCCTTTTCTCCGACCGTATGCGCCCACAGGTCCGCAATGGAGATCAGGGTGCGACGCGTTTCGCTCCCATCGGTTCCCTTTCGGATCTCGTCGGAAATGAGCTCGTCATACTGGTCCAAACTCAATTGGATTGCAGCAAATTCAAATACCGCCTCCGGCGAGCCGAGCTCATCCAATCTGATCACGGCGATGGCGCGACGGGCCTGCAGAATGCTAGGTCTAAGTGTTTCCTCCCACGCTTGAATAAAGGTTCGATACGACATCGTATTGGCGCATTGGCTGACTTGCTCGACTTGCAAAACGGCGAAGTCCACGAGATTCTGCCTTGCTGCTGCACCTTCTGCTCTACGCCGCCTTGCGTCGCGATCGCCAAAGAGAAATGCCCCGACGATTGCGCCGATCGATCCGACTGCCTGCACCCAGGAAGCCCAATCATTGCTGCTTCCAGGGAAATGCGAAGCGAATCCGCCGGCAGTAAAACCGAGCACACCGCTCGCCACAATAAACGACACCCACTTGATCATGCAGCCCTCTCTGAAATTTCGCCATGCCAAACCTATCGACATGGCGCCGAAAAACTTTAGGAGCGGCCGGTGAGCGCGTCAGCACAGAGGATGATTGAAACCAACGCTACAACGCACAAGGCGCCAGCGCCACCCAGCTCGATCGAAGAACTGTTCGCGCTGCACGTGCGCGCCGACAAGCTCCCGGCGCCGGCGCGTGAGTATCAGTTCGACCCGCAGCGTAAGTGGCGTTTCGATTTCTGCTGGCCTGAGCGCCGCGTCGCGATCGAAGTGGAGGGCGGGATTCATTCCGGCGGCCGGCACACACGCGGCACCGGGTTCGAGCAGGACGCGCGGAAGTATCTGGCCGCGACGCTCGCCGGCTGGTGCGTCGTGCGCGTGACGGGAAAGATGGTCCGCGACGGGTCGGCGATCGCCGCGGCGCGCAAGCTGCTGACGCGGCAAAGGTGAGGATTTACGGGAGTGAGCAACATGGAAGCGGTCTTTAATGATGCGGCGCATGCGCTGCGCTACGCGTATTCGTTCAGCTCGCAGCAGTACGGCAAGAGTTTGATGGCGCGCATGTATGGGCCGCCGGGATCGGGGCGCGGGCTCAGTGGAATCGACGGCGCCGGGCAGGCGGGCTTCGTGCTTGCCGAGGTCGAGAAGCTGCCGCTCGTGCAGCAGGCCGTGCTATTCGTCAGGTACTCGCCGCCGGATTTCCCGTGTTCGTGCGGCGCCGATTGCTGTTCCGGCCACCGGCCGAACAAGGCATGGAATTCGGTAATCGAGTGGCTGGTGCAGCATCACGTCGCGGTGCTGCTGCCAGGATGCGTTCGCAACGTCCGGTTGCATCGCGAACTGGTGCGCAACGCGCTGACGCGCCAGAAGTCCGAATACCGGACGCTGGGCAGTCAATACGGCGTCCACGCGCAGACCGTTGCCAAGCACGCGGTCCAGATCGAAACGGCGCTCGTCGGATCACGGCAGCAGCCTGGCGAACTCGACAAGGCGCTAGTGCGCGCCGATGGGCTCTTGCGGGAGGTGGGGATTGTTGGCGAAACGCAAGCTGCTTGACCTTTCGTATTTTGGCAACGAAAATAGGCACTATTGCAGCGCCAGAGCTGCGTCCAAAGCCCGCCACTGAGCGGGCTTTGGCGTTTGAGGAGCCTGTTTAGGCGTTCGGTAATCGCGGTAGGTCGCCCGCAAGCCATGCAACAAGACGCTCGTGTCGATCCAGCGTGACATTGGGCTCACGATCCAGCCTGATGCACTCTCCCAGATGGGCCGGATTGCAAAGCGCGCCCAAAACTGCTGAGTCCTGCTTCTGAATCGCTACTAGCTGCTCAGATATCTCTGCGTCCGGAAGATCCCTCGCCTTTACCAGAAGGCAGTCATACGCGTCACGTTGCGCTGCAGCCAGCATCTGTTTGACTGCCGGCTGATAGACGATGACGAAAACCGTGATAGCGCAAAGCAACGTTGCGATCACGTACTGCAGCCAATTCGGACCGTTCGCGAAGATCGACGCACCGAGAAAAAGCTGGGCGAACGATGTCCCGCGATCGATACGGCCTAGCAGAGTCGACGTCATACGCTCAAGCCGAGCGGAATAGCCGAGTTGAAATAGCAACTCGTCGCGTTCCACTTGCTACCCCTTCGATTTGGGATTTGGACTCGGCGTCGGCTTTGCCGGGGGCACCGGCTGGCGCGACACATGTCCAGGCACGACCGTTCCGCGAGGCTTTGGAATAGGCGCCCGCAATGAATGATCGAACGTCGGCGTACCGGCTGGTTTTTTCGAAGTTGCCATAGGTTTTCCCGTTGACAGGATTGTTAATCCGTATCGCATAACCCTAAGTCTTATTTCTGGGGATTGGGATTGGGATTGGTTTTTGGGGCTGGCGTCGGTTGCCTGGGGACATGGACGTGGCCTGGTAACGGCGTGCTTTGCTGGCGCGGTTGAGGCATCGGTGCTCGCAACATGTGTTCGAGGGCTAAATTGCCAAGATTTGGCTTTTTGGGAGTTGTCATTGGTCTTCTTTTGGTTTTTTTGGGGAATTGAGATCCTATCACGCAGAGATGTTTCGCCAGTCCATGACTGCGGGTCAAACGCGTATTCACGATCTCTGCCGCCGCTCGACCATCGAATCTTTTCTAGCGCAATCGCCAGTGCGGAATCCGCTGGCCAAATGCCTATAGGAGTCTGTATGGGTTGCCCGTGCAAAAAAAAGCTGCCTCCGCCGCCGCCGCCGCCGCGGCCACCACGGAGAGCACGATGAAAATTAACCCCTGCGACCGCGACGATAGCCGCGTCGGGCGCGCGCTCGCGCTGCTCACCGAAGGCACTGACTGCCGGTGCTGTATCGGCGCACGGATCCTCCTCGCGCTGCTGGTCGGGCTCGGCGCCGGCGCAGTGCTCGCGCGCGTGCTGTAACGACATGGCAACAGCGAAGCAATTGCGGTTCGTCGCCGAGTACCTGATCGACCGCAATGGCGGTGCCGCGTATCAGCGGGCCGGATTCAAGGCGACTGGCAACGCGGCGGAATCAGCGGCGTGCCGCCTGCTGCGCGAGCCAGAGATCCAGAAGCTGATCGAAGACGGTGAGGCGAAGCTGCGCGAGCGCGTCGAGAGAGAGCAGGACGACGTCGCCAACATGCTCTGGACGATCGCGACGGCAGATGCGAACGAACTGATCCAGCACCGCCGGCTGTGCTGCCGGTACTGCTACGGCAAGGGCTTTCGCTATCAGCGCACGGCCGGCGAGCGCGAACGCGATTACGCACTGTACCTCGCCGAGCAGCGAGAGGCTGACGACGATGCGCCGGCGACCGCGTTCGACGAGATGGGCGGCGTCGGGTATCACAAGCTCAAAGCACCGAACCCGGCGTGCCCTGAATGCTTCGGCGAGGGCGTGCCAGACGTGTACGTACCGGACACGCGCCACCTGTCGGACGCCGCCCGCACGCTGTACGCGGGCGTGAAGGTGACGAAGGACTGCATCGAAGTGAAGATGCACGCGCGCGACGCGGCGCTCGTGAAGTTCGGCGAGCATCTGGGCATGTTCCGACAGGTGCACGACCACAAGCACAGCGGCGCGGTCGGCCTCGCCGAGATCGGGGATTCGATCGCACCCGATCAGAAGGAGCGCGTCGCGAAGGAGATGCTGCGCGCCGCAGGGTATGTCATCGACGATTGAGCAGCCGGTCGACCAGACGGCTGCGATGGTCGCGAGCGGCCGCGATAGTCTGGTCGTCTACTCGCTGCTGGTCGATCCGCGGTACCGCGCGAATCGTTTTCATCGCTATCTGGCCCGCGAGCTGGAGAAAGCCGTTGCGGCCGGCCGTGGCCGCATCATGGTCTTTGCGCCGCCGCAGCACGGCAAGAGCGAAATCGTGTCACGCAAGCTGCCCGCGTGGATCATGGGGAAGCATCCGGACTGGCCGGTCATCGCGGCGAGCTACGGCGACGATCTGGTCGAGCTGAACGGCGGCTCGGTACGTGGCGCGGTATCGTCGCCGATGCACCGCGCGATTTTCCCGTCGTGCGTGTTGGACCCGAGCACGACGGCGAAGGCAAATTTCAGCACGACCGAGGGCGGCAAGTATCTCGGCGTGACGATCCGCGGCGGCGGTACCGGTTTCCCGGCGAAGGTGTTCATCATCGACGACCCGTTCAAGTCGCGCGCCGAGGCCGACTCGGATACGTTCCGCGAGCACGTAAAGAACTGGTATCGGTCGGTTGTGTACACGCGGCTCGCCGAGGACTCGATCCTGATCGTGATGCACACGCGCTGGCACGACGACGATCTGGCTGGCTGGCTGCTGCGTGAGCACCAGCACGAGGGCTGGCACGTCATCAGTCTGCCGGCGATCGCCGAAGAGGACGATGAGCTAGGCCGAAAACCGGGCGAGGCGTTGGTACCCGAGCGGTTCTCTGCCGGTGCGCTCGACAAGAAGCGGCTCGCAGTCGGTTCGCGTGAGTGGTTGGCGCTTTTTCAAGGGAAGCCGCCGAAGAAGGGCGGCGGCACGTTCCTGAAGGACTGGCTGCGCTACTACAACGCCAAGGACGTGATGCAGGCGGCGTGGATGATGAATCGCTATCTGCTGATCGATCCAGCCCGCACGCAGAAGAAGAACAGCGACTACACGGCGATGCACATCATCGGCCTGCATATGGATTCGAACTATTACCTGCTCGACACCATATACGACAAGCTGACGCTGAAGCAGCGCGCCGAGGGCGTGATCGGACTCCATCGCAAATGGAAACCCGCCGAGACTGGTTACAAAAAGACCGGTCACGAGCAGGACATCGAATATCTGCTCGAGGCGCAGGGCCGCGAGAACTACCGGTTCAAGGTAATCGCGCTGTCGGAAGTCGGCGAAAAGAACCCCCGCATCGAGCGCCTCGCGCCGGACTTCGAAGCCGAGCGCTGGTGGTTTCCGGAAACTATGTGGAAGACGGGCTATGACGGCCAGCCGCGCGATCTGATCGCGCAATTCGTGAACGACGAATATCTGCCGTTCCCCGCGGGGCGGCATGACGATTTTTTTGACGGTCTGTCCGGTATCAAGGATATGCCGACCAAGTGGCCTAGCGTGGGGCCGAACCGCACACGGACGAAACAACAGGTGATGATCGTATGAGCGAATCGCTTATCGGGATGAAGGCGTCGCCCATCGAGCAGCCGCCGCCGGGCGCGCGCTTTCAGAAGGCGAAGGAGCAGCAGGCTGAACGGCCAATCAGCGAACTCGCGGCGCATGTCCGTGAGTGCTGGCGAACGAACCACGCGCACCGCGAGAGCAGCGGCATCGAGAGAACGATGCTGCGATGCACCCGGCAGCGCAACGGCGAATATGACGCCGAGGATCTGCAGAAGCTGGGCGGCATCGACATCTTCATCAATATCACCGGACTGAAGTGTCGCGCGGCCGAGTCATGGATCAAGGACGTGCTGGTCAACGCGGCAGATATGCCGTGGACGATCGAGCCGACGCCGATCCCGGATCTGCCCGACTACATGCTCAATCAGGTTTCGGACCTCGTGATTCGCGAGGTCATTGCGCGTGGCTATCCGAACCCCGTGCTCGACGAAACGCGGGCAAAGGAGCTGAAAGCCACCGCGCTACGCGAGATGCAGCGCCTCGCCGCGGAAGCGTGTTCGCGCATGACGGACAAGATCAACGACCAGATGACCGAGGCTGGCTGGCGTGCCGTATTCGAGCAGTGGCAGTCGGACATCGTGACGTATCCGGGCGGCGTCCTGAAGGGGCCAGTGGTTCGGTATCGCCGCACATTGCAATGGAACGGCAACGCGCTGGTGACGAACAATGAGCTGATGCAGGTGCCAGAACGCGTGTCGCCGATCGACCTGTATCCGTCGCCCGAAGCGACCAACCCGCAGGACGCGAACAATCTGATCGAGCGCATGCGGATGACCAAGGCCAAGCTGTTCGAGTGCATTGGCCTGCCCAATTTCAACGAGGACGCGATCCGTATGGTGATCGCGGAGTATGAAAGCGGCTTTCGGGACTGGCTGTCGAGTGACGGCGCCCGAGCGCACGACGAGAAGAAGCAGGGCACGCTCTGGCACACGAGCGAAACCATCGACGTGCTGGACTTCTGGGGACGCGTGCAAGGCAGCTTGTTGCAGGAATGGGGCATCAAAGTCGACGACCCGGAAGCGCAATACGAGTGCAACGTATGGCTGGTGGGCGACTACGCCATCCGCGCGCTGCTGAACCCCGATCCGCTCGGACGTCGACCGTATCACGTGACGAGTTTCAACAAGCTCCCTGGGCAATTCTGGGGCGAAGGAGTGCCGCAGTTCATCCGTGATATCCAGCGTTCGGCGAACTCCGCGGTGCGCGCATTGCTAAAGAATATGGGCCACGCTGCTGGGCCGATGGTCGAGATCGACATTGATCGCCTCGACGAGTCGGAGGACAAGCCGGAAGAGATCGGGCCGTGGAAGGTCTACTACACGAAGCCCGGCAATGCAGGGAGCGGGCCGGCGGTGCGCTACGTCATAGCACCCTCGATCGCCGCGGAGCTGATGAATATTTTCGATCGGTTCTCGAAACTGGCCGACGACTTTAGCGGCATTCCCGCGTACACGTATGGCAATAGCCAGGTCGGCGGCGCCGGGCAGACGATGGGCGGTCTGTCGCTCCTGTATGGCGGTGCGCTGAAGGGTATCAAGAACGTCATCATGAACATGGACCGTGACGGCATCGAGCCGATCATCAGCCAGTACTGGACGTTCAACATGCTGTTCGATCCGGACCCGACGATCAAGGCCGATTCCAAGGTCGTCGCGAAGGGCGCCGAAGGCATCCTGCAGCGAGAGCAATCGCAGGCCCGCAGCATCGAAACCCTCCAGGCGGTCACGCCGTATGTCGAAGGGGGACTGGTGCCGAAGCAGGCCGCGCAGGACATGCTCAAGCAATGGCTCAGCGAGCAGGGTTACGACGTGACGCCGTGGTTCCCTGACAACCAGGTCGATCAGGAAATTGCGAGTGCATTCGGCGGCGGCGGTGCACCCGGTGCATCCCAGCCGTCGATGCAACCCGGCACGCCACCGCCGGCACTCGATGGCCGGCAGGCCGCCGCCGCGCAGGCAATGCAAGGTGGTCAAATCCCGAGCCCGTGACAGGGCTCTTTTGCTATGAGGGCTTCATGAAACTCGACGGATACGACGTAGACCCGGGCGATCCGGTCTATGACCTCTTTTTCGGTGACGGCCGCGTGACGAGTATCACGGCCGACGGTCGCGCCGTCGTGGCGTTCGGGCCGCGTGTCTTTACCTACGACGAGCGCGGCGTCGGTCAGCATGGCCGCCGTTCGCTCTACTGGCACAACCCGATTTTGCTCGTGCCGATGAAAAGCGAGGCTTCGTGGTCGATGCAGCGGCGCCTGAATACGGCGATCGCTGGCGAGCTGCGACCGGGACAGGTGATCTGACATGGCACTCCATACGAACGTAGGACGCCGTCAGGTGCGAGCCGGCGGCGACGCCGACCGTGCGGGCCTGATCTTTGGCGCCGAGAGCTCGAGCAACCTGTCGCATGTCGTGCAGGTCGAGAACGATCCGATTGTGGTGCGAGCGTACAACCTCACCGACGGCGATGTAGTGCTGGTCGAGATGGTCGACGGCGACGGGGCCGGCCGCATGTTCGCGCCGTTCTGTCCGTTCGATGGTCAATCCGCGCTGACCGCGCGGCGCAACGTGTTGCCGATCGGCATTCCCGGCCGCTACCGGTTTGTGCTGCAGCGCACGGACGGCGATCCGCCGGCGCTCGGCCTGGTCGTCGTACGCGCGCATCCGGTTGCAATGTCGCATGAATGGCTGTCTGCCTACATGCAGTGCAGCAAGGGGTAAGCGATGGCGCTCAACTCTGGAGGTTCGACCCGTACGCGCCGCACGGCGTTTTTGAGCGCGACAGTACTGTTCGGGCCGGATTCGCTCGATCCGGTCTCGGCAACTATTCAGGTGGACGATGAGCCGGTCATCGTTCGCGCGCATGCGCTCGGCCTCGGCGAAAGCGTGCGTATTGAGCTTGTCGATGGACCGGGCGAGGGGAAGTACTTCACCCCGTACATGATGAGCGGCCGCCAGGTCGTTATGACCCGGAAGTGCAACCAGATTGCGATCGCGATTCCCGGTCGATATCGCTTCATCCTTGAAGGGGCACTCGGTGGCGCATACGTGAGCTATTTCGCGGCCTCGATGACCCACGAATTTTTACTTGGAGCAATGAACATGACTCGCTGCTGCGGAGAGAGCCCGGCCACGCTACCGCCGAGCGGGCCGGCCGGTGGAGACCTCGAAGGAGACTATCCGAACCCCAGACTGAACGCTTTGGCCGCCATCGGCAGGATCATGAGCGACCCGATTGCCAAGGTTCTACTCACGCAACTGCTGGGCGAGATGATCCCCGAATCAGTTTCGCCATCGGGCGAGGCGGGTGGGGACCTGACCGGGAACTATCCGAACCCGCGGATCGACGTCTTGCGGGTCGCGTCCGCGATCGCCAACAACGAGCAGGCGCAGCAGATTCTCGCGAGCGCGCTTTGCGCGGCTCTCGCGTGCTGCATTCAGGAAGCGATCAAGGACATCGAGGTATCGCCCGACAAAATCGCGAGCGTGTTCCAGCGCTGCGATGGGTCGCGACATCTGCCGGGCAATGCGATTCCCACGTGCGGGGAAGTGGACGACCGGATCAATCAGGCTATCGGTAGTATCCCGATGGACAGGTTTCTTGAGCTGGTTGACTACGATCCTGTGACGCACACGATGACGCTGCGCGTTGAAGGTGGAGAAACTTTCACTGTAGACCTCAGCGAACTGATCCCCATCAATGCGGGTTCAGCGTTCGCCGGCGATGGCTCAGTCGCGGCTCCGCTGCAACTGCGGATTGATCCGAATGGTGGCGTCATGCTGACGGCCGACGGCGTGGCGATCCGTTCACTTGTCGCCACCGGCAATCTGCTCACGATAGACGAGCAAGGCGCAAGGGTTGTCCTCCAATCTCTGCTTGGTGAAGACCCGCCCCAATCGACCGGTACGGACATCCCCACCACTGCGTACGGAGGCCGCGCTGCGTTGCTTGGTGAGCCGACCGGTTGGGCTGACATCGGTGGCGGTCGAAAAGTCCCGTTTTACGTGTAACTGAACAGGAGAGTATTTCATGGCAACGAAACCCCCTGTCGTTCAGGACGGCGATTACCACAGGCCTCTCGCTGCCGGCGATGTATTGGCAGGCGGCGCTGTTCAACTGTCTGCCGAGTCGAGTAACAGCTTACGGCTAGGAGCGGATGGCGGACTGTTCGTCCCTGCCGTGAAGTCAGACTCGTATGCGATGGCCATCAACAACAATGACCTTTCGCAGGCCGAATGGGTGAGCGCCGGTAGCCCGCTGGCGTGGAACATCGCCGCGACTCAACTGCTTATCCCGGACGCGCTCCTGAATAAGGTCTGCCTTTGCTTCCTGAATGTCAGTGTGTCGCCGGTTATAGCAAGTGCGCTGGGTCACTATGAAGCGACCCTGAGCGGGTCTGTTCTTTCATTGTTCAACCTCATAGGAGGTTCGACGGGGCGACTGGCCGTCAAGCCCGACAGCGATGTACCGGTTCCTTCCTGGGGGATCTATCTTGTCAACTCCGCACGGGCGCAGTTGCCACCAGGCTCGTCGCTCACTCTGAACCCCATGCTTGTCAACGTGAATTTTACGGCGAACAACGGCGTCATTCGCGTCTACCAGCGTCTGACACTCGTTCCGTTCCCCTGAAGTCCTTCTGATAAGCCGCCACATCATCACGGAGTAGATCAGACATGGCAGAGATCGTCCCCGTCGGCCTTTACGAAGACCGGCACGATAGATTCGAACCGGGGGACACAATCCCCCCTTCCATGGCCTCAGGATTACCCACAAGTAATGTGATGGTGCTATTCGTTTTGCCTGAATATTCGGTACATCATCGTGATTTCGTGCAGGACAAGAAATCCACGCCAGATGACGGTAGGACCAGGTGGACGATCATGCTTTCGAGCGAGATATCCGCCGAGTCTGGCGATCCACAAGATGACCTGCGCGAGTGACGGCGGTTTATCAGGTATTTCGGTACTGCCATGCGTACGACAGTAGAGGGCTCGCCACTCGATTGGCTGCAGCAATACTTCGCATGGCAGGTTGCCATCAAGCCTGGCAAGCAACATGGAGTACAGGATCCTCCAGCTTACGACGGCGAACAATGCGGTGGCGCGGACGAATCGATCGAGATTGCCAAATTGGCGGGCTTCAATGCGACAGCCACTTTTAAGCACACGATGCCACGATTCAATCGTCCATCGGCGCGCATACCATGCAAGACGCTCGAGGGCCTCTGCGTGTGTTTGCGTAGGCACCGAAGTCAGTAGAAGCCATTCCAATGGCTCTGCTCCTTCGTCCAAGTTCGTTTCCTGTGCATGAATTGCAAACACTTCAATTTCGGGAAGCTTCTCGCGACGACGATTTTGCGGCGGACGAAGGCGTACGGGCATGCAGCGCACAACCAGCCGTGCGGTGCGTGCCTGGCGGTTTTCGCGTGCAGGCACCTGCAGTTGCGCCTCTCCAAGCACTGGCGAGGCCAGCACGGTTTCCCACAAATATCGATCGGGGTGAGCAACGCGTCGGTTCCACGACGCGCGCACCAACCAGTCGACACCGGCAGGCCGCTGCGCCAGGAACACGTCATAGACATCGCCTTCACGGTCGCTCACGCCGATGACATGCGTGCACGGACAGTGCGTCTTGAGTACGCCCAGTTGCTCGATGCCTTCGAGCCATTTCGCGCTCTCTTTCTGTTGTACGGTTCGTTGCCCACGCAGATGTTTCTTGCCCAACTCCTCGTGCCTGCGTATCCAGGTCTTCATCCCGATCACCCCGAGTGGCAGCCCCTCTGGCGTGAGCGCAAGCAGACTGTGTATCAGGAAACCACGCACATGTGGATCGGAGCCATATCCCAGACCTTCGGTTGCCCGCAGATGAGACAAATTGAACTCGGTGGTGTCCTGAACAGCAAGGACGACTGGCACCTGTTGCATACGACACAGCGTTTGACCGATGTGCCCACCCAGCACGCCATCGACATCCACGTGCGGGTTGTCGAAAAAACGATATGCCGCCTTCAGCTCCGAACCATTGAACGACTGCGGAAAAGAGCAATGTGGGCCCAACGAAAGCTTGCGTGCCAGCGTCACGAGCCGTCTGGTCAGGCGAGCGTCGCCGAGCTCGGCGGCGCCAAACTCTTCATTTGCCCAATCATCAAGGTCAGATGTGTCCGACAATGCCCGACATCACAGATCACGAACCGGATCAAAGTTAACATCGGTCGTCACCGTTTACAAGCCATCGCCCTTCAATCGCACAGTCGCGAGCGACTTATGGGTAATCCTGAGCTTCCATGGCAGGGATTCCCGCGATTGTCACGCCGGGCAGCAAAATGGCGGACGTTCTCGCAGGTGGCACCCGCTCAGTTGGCATTGGCCACGCGGCTCATGCAGCTGGCGATTCATCCGTCTCTGCTGGCGTGAATTCCGCCGCTGAGTCTGATGGCTCGGTCGCGATCGGTAACGGTGCGCAGGCCCCGGATGCACCTTGGGCCGGTGGTGTTGCGGTGGGCGCCAACGCGGTGTCGGCCCTGGGTGGCGTCGCAATCGGTAATGGTTCTGTGGCGGGTCGCGGTGTTGCGATCATGGGCACGCACACCGACCATGCGACCAGCGGGCTCCTGTCCGTCGCGATGATGGGAACAACGACCGGAGCCTATGCTGTTGCGATATGCGGAAATGCAGACGGCGCCGCAACTGCAATCGGAGGGGGCTCCAGCTCCGGGGCTATCGGGCTTGCTGCGGGAAGAAACGCGGTTGCTGCGAACTGGGCTGTAGCCGTTGGCCCGTATTGCAATAGCAGGGTGGCTCACTCCACGGCAATGGGTTTTAACTCGGTATGTGGTGCTGACGCCGAAGGGGCCGTCGCGATTGGAGCCTACTCGGCGGTTTCGCGCGCTGACACCATCTCGTTTGGACGCACGCAGGCGGATTCTGCATTGCTCGGTGTAAGCGTCACTCCCGCGATGAAGAACCGACAGCTTGCCTGCGTCGCTGCGGGCGCGTATATGCACGACGCAATCAACGGCGAGCAGTTCAACAAGCTTGCCACGGCAATCAACCAGCTCGGTGCGGGTGTGAGCGGCTTTACTCCAATTCCTTTGCTGCCGTTCGAGCCTTAAACCATTTCTCTCCGGAAAACATCATGAAAGCTACCGCATCGGCGCCGACGCCGAAAGTCGTACAGAAGTCCGTCAAGAACACGATTCCGCGCGCGCCGGCGAAGCCCGCGCGAAGCGCGACCGATTCGAGCGGTGTACGCATGCCGACGAAGTCGTGTAACTGTGGCGGCACCGGTTCCCGATGAGGGCGCCGAACGCCCACCAGCTCGAAGCGATCGAGCAGCTACAGCGACGCGGCCAGGCATGGGAAACCTTCATCGCATGGCTTGGAGAGGGGCTGACGCGTGCACAGGATCAATGTGTGCGCGCCGATGACGAAAGCAGCATTCGCCGATTGCAGGGCGAGGCCCGATGCCTCGGCGAACTGGTTTCCATGTTGAAACCGAATCAGTAACAGACGCGGATCAGTTCCGCACCAATGCACCGACCGGCAGCAATGCCCGTCGGTTTTTTTTCGCCCGCGATTTGGCTTGGCCCTCGCGGGCTTTTTGTTTGTGACTTCCGCCCGATGGCGGCTCACGGAGATTGAACGATGGCACTCCCCCGACACCTGAAGGGCAAATTCAACGCAACCGACGGCGCACCAATCGCAGCGGACCCCACGGCTGGCCAGGCGGCCACTTCCGGCACTCCGACGAATGATGCAGCTAACGCAGAAACGTTGAATGGCAACGCCCCGCTGACCGAGCAAACGGGCGATCCGTCTGCAATCGAGACGGGCACCGCGGTCGCGACAACGCACGCCACCTCGACGGACGACGGCGACGGTACTGCGGCCGCGACGACCGCGACCACAGTCGAAGCCAATGCAGATGCTGGCGCCGATGCCAACTATCGACGCATGGAAGGCCGCTATAAGGCCGATATCCAGCGCCTGAAAGATCAGCTTGCCGAAGCCAAGGAAGCCGCGCGCGGCACCGCACACCTCACCGATCTCCTGATGGAGACACGCCAGGAACTTGCGGAGCTGAAGCGGACAGGAGCGGCAGCCAGTAGCACGACGGCGAGCGACGCCACGGCGAGCGCTACTGCGACTGAGCCTGAAGTTCCCGAGCTGAGTGAAGAAGAGCAGGACACGTATGGCGACTTTATGCCAGTCGCCGAGAAGCTGATCGCTCGCGCGACGGCGCCGCTGCTGAAGAAGATCGCGACGCTCGAGAGTCAGGCCGGCACCGTGACGGAACGCATCGGACAGACCGAGGAAGGGCAGTTCGTGCGAGACGTCAGCAGGCACGTCGGCGATATGGAGGCGATCACTACGGCGCCCGACTGGCAGGAGTTCCTGAAGAAGCCCATCCCACACACGCGAATGAACGTGGCCGAGGCGTTGAGAACGGCGCACAAGGCGCGCGACATGGAGACGATCGTCGGCATTTTCGACGAGTTCAAAAAGTCGCGCCCGGCGCCCGCTGCTGATGCGCAGACGACAGAGCATGCCGCGCAACAGACCACGGCGCAGGCCACGCAGCAGCCCACCGGCCTTGCTCAATTCGCGACACCAGACCGAACTGCAGCGAATCCGTCCGGCGTGAAAGCGCCGAGGTTTCGCGCATCCGACTACCGCGCAAAGGTCGATGCCATGCGCACCGGCCGGATCTCGAAAGAGGACTTCATGCAGTTCGAAACAGCGTTCAACGAGGCCCAGAGAGCGGGCCTTGTTTCACAGACATGAGGTAGGAAATGAAATCTTCGGCAGGTTACTCGCAGTACAGCGACGCGCTTATCACGCCGCACTTCGGTGATCGCCTGATCGCCCGCGGGTATTGCTCGTTTGTCGCCGGCGACATCACCGATACGGACTACGCCGGCGACCTGAACAAATCGGGCGACCAGATCACGTACTTCATCGAGCCGGAAGTCTCGATCGAGGAGTACCAGAAGAACGGCACCCTCAACCCGCAGGAACTGGAAAGCGAATCGATCACGATGGTGGTCGACCGGGCGAAGTACTACAACGTCAAGCTCGACCGCATCGACGAAAAGCAGATTGCTTTCATCGACAAGTGGGTCGAGTCGTTCCTGAAGCGCGCCGACTACAACATGAAGCGCCTGCTGGACCCGGAAGTCCTGATGCGCATGGCGTTCGAAACCGCGCCGACGAACAAGGGCATGAACGCCGGCAAGGAATCGCAGAGCCAGGACCTGGGTGAAATCGGCAATCCGGTGCCGATCACGGCGGCCAACATCATCGAGGTGCTGACGCGTCTGGACGTCGTGCTGCGCGAGGCGTGCCGCTGGGAGGACGGGCAGATGTTCGTCATCCTGCCCAACGTGGCGCGCAACGCGTTGATGTCCTCGGACCTGAAGGCCGCGTACCTGACCGGCATGGCGCAAAGCCCGATCCTGAACGGCAAATTTCCGCTGGTCATCATGGGCTTCAACGTCTACTTCACCGATCAGGTTCCCACGGTGCCCGACCTCGCTGTCGGCAAGACGGCGTACTGGATCGTCGCAGGCCACAAGAAGGCGACGGGCTTCGCGCAGCAGCTCGAGGACCACGAAATCATCACGATGGAGAAGTCGTTCGGGAAGTACTACCGCGGCCTGTGGGTCTACGGTCACAAGCCGTTCCTGAAGGACGCGCTCGCCGCGCTGTACTGCACATTCTCGTGATCGCCTCGCCGGCGGCGCGCTCGCGTGCGCCGGTCGACCCCGCATCTCTTTAGGAGCCAAATCCATGTATCACGCACTCCAGCACGGCGGCGCCCCGAGCCGCAACCCCAACAACGAGATGTATCCGTCGGTGATGCTGCGCCGTGGCGATCATCTCTCGCAGGCCGCCCACCGCGCGCCGGCAATGTTTTCGAATACGCGACTGTTCGACTTCAGCCAGAAGGACACGCGGCGACAGGCTGGCCTGCAGCAGTACTTGCGTCGCCTCGCCGATGACGGCGTCACGCTTTCGCAGGGTGACATCATCGGCGCGTGCGCGATCGGTTCGGGTTCGCTGCTGGTCGGCTATGCCTGGGGCGTCGAGAACCCCGAGCAGGGTGTGACGTTCGCGATCAAGACGCACTTCGGCGGCCTCGCACTGGAAACGGTCAGCGCGGCGACGGTCGATTCCAATGCGGCGATGCTGGATGCGCCTGTCTGGGTCAAGGACGTCGAGCTGCTGGACATCGAGCTGACCTCGTTTCCGGCCAGCGTGCCGACCGATCTGCGCTTCTGGGTGTCGCCGATCGTCATCACGCCGCAGATCGGCAACTGATCCGCACGTAGCAGGGATCGCAACCAGGGCCGCGCCGGAACACCGCCGCGGCCTTCTTCTTTTCAGGGCTCCCCATGAAACAGTTTGCATATCAGGACGCGCACGGCGTGGTGTATCCGGCGCATCCGGCGCTCGCCTTCCAGCCTGGTCTTATCCCCGGCCAGTACGACAGCGAGACGCGGACGTTCACGCCGCAAGGCAATCCCAAAGAACAGGTCGGCGTTATCGTGACTGACGCCGGCGCAGGCGGCCGCGACACGCTGCAGTCCGGTCTGCGCGACGACAGAGGCGCAGGCACGGCGCCTATAAAGTCCGGCGTATTGTTCACACTGCCGGCCGATCAGGAACCCGACAACAGCGCGGAATATCAGGCGCGCGTTGTCGAGCTGGAGCAGGAGCTATTCGACGAGCGCGAGCGCAGCGCGGCACTCGAGGCACAGGTGCTCACGCTGCAATCGCATCTTGACGCGCTCACCGGCGCGGGTGGTGCGATGGACGGCGGCGCTTCGGGTGAGCAGGGCGAGGGCACCGCGGACGGCGAACCAGGCACGACTGACGCACCAGTCGCCGACGGTGCGACGCAGTCGAACGCGCCCGAGAGCGACCCGCCGCCGGCGCCGACCAGGCGCGCGCGTAAGGTCTCGTAATGTCCGGCACCGTTGGCGATCTGATCCTCGAGGTCGCGCAGCTTCTGAGCGACGCCGAGGCGGGGTTCAAGATGCAGCAGTGGACGAAGCCCGAACTGATCGAATACGCGAACGACGCGGCGCTCCAGTTCGTGATGCTGCGTCCCGATCTCGCCTCGACGTCGCGCAAAGTCGAACTCGGACCGGGCGCGCGCCAGCAACTGCCCGACGGCGCGACGCACTTCTATCGCGTCGACGGCACGCTCGACAGCTTCGGCCGCGTCATCGGTCAGCCGACACAGACAGACGCCGCCGCCGCGCGTATTGCTGCCAACTGGTTCGCGCCGCTCGCGTGCGGCCCGCGCGCGGGCGCATATGTGGTGCGTTCGTTTTCGATCGACCCGGTAGAGCAGACAGCCTTCTACGTCGATCCGCCGGTGCCGGCCGGGGAGCACGTCGCTGTCATGGTCAATTTCACCGCCGTGCCCGCGCACGCCGGGGCGAAGGATCCGCTTCCCATGCCTGAGCGTTTCCACAATGCGGCGATCGAATGGATGCTCTACCGCGCCTATTCGAAAGAGCAGGACAGCCAGAGCAGCACCGCGAACGCGACAGCCCACCAGAACAGCTTCTACAGCCTCATCGGTCTGTCGCAAAAGGTCGACGACAAGTACGACAAGGAAGTGAGGGCATCGAATGGATAACTTCATCGAGCGCACACCGCTGGATGCGTTCCTGCCTTTCGTGATGGCTGCCGCGCGAGGTCTGCCCGAGACGATGGCGATCGCGTACATCCGCCAGACGTGCATTGAATTCTGCCGACGCAGCAATGCGTTGCGCCGGCGGGTGACGCTCGACCAGCAGCGGCATGTCGTCGATTACCCGATCTGGCCCGACGACAGCGAGCAGATCGCGCGTGTAACGGAGGTGCGGGTCGGGACCAGCACGTACCGGGCGAAGCGCGACCACCTCGAATTTGGCCATTGGGGCGTCCGGTACACCATTCGCGATGGCCTTGTGCATCTTTCTGCATCGCCTCAGAAAGACGTGCCAGACGCTATCGAGATCCGGTTTGTGGTCACGCCGACGCAATCGGCGTGTGAGGTCGATTCAGTCCTGTATGACGACTGGCAAAACGCGATCGAAGATGGCGCGCTCGCGCGCATCTACCAGTTGCCGGGCTACGAATTCACCGATCCCCGGCTCGCGACGTCGCGCGGTCTCAGCTTCGCCGAGCGCATTGCCCGTGCCCGTGTGCAGGCGCTCAAGAGCGATACGACGGCCACGACAGTAGCACTCGCCCCGCGCTTTGTCTGAGGTCCACATGCGACGTCCTTCAATCGTCCGGCTCGATCGGACTGTGGCCAGAACTGCCTTCAGCTTTGCTGCGTCGAGCCCGTGCGCAGCTGATCCCCAATGCGTGCGCCTCGAGTTGCACCGCATCGGGGTCGACGTCGAACCGATCCGCTACGCGGCGGCCGAGCGCGACGACAACGGCCGCATGGTGTTCGAGTGGGACCGGCGGCTGTTCTGCGCGGCGCCGGGCTTCTACAAGGCTCGCTTCTCTGTATCCGGATCGACGTGCGGCGAGCTCGTCGTCGAGCTGCGCGACGACTGCCATGTGACCGGCGCGGAGAACATCGAACGCACGGCGGACTGCGACGTTTTCGACGGTTCGCCTGCCGGTTGCGGATTTCTCAACTGTGGTAGTGGCGCGCGCGATTGCTCGCCCGTTATCGAAATTTACGTCCCACCCTACGACGTTCCCCGAGGCTGCTAAATGTTTCGACCAATGCTGGGCTTCTCGGCCACGCTGCGCGGCCGGCTGACTGCTGACGCACTCGTTCTGCCGCTCCATGACAACGATATCGCGCGCATCGCCGCGGCGCTGTCCGGCGCCGGCGACTACACGCGGCTGATTGTCGGAGGCGCGCACCGCTTCGAGATCGTCAAAGTGACCGGACTTATCGCCGGCGCCGTGATGATCGAACGCAATATCGAGGGCACAGAAGCGGCAAGCCATACGGCCGGCTCGTGCGTCTCGTTTGCCTGGACGCCGATGAATCTGGCCGACTTCATCACGCAGGGCTTCGGTGGGGTGCAACCGGCCGTCTGCGAAGTGCTGCCGGGCTCCGATCGTGTCGAGGTCACGCAGGCCGACTGCAGCGTCACGGTGGACGTACCGGCGCACGCGGGCGCTACGTGGCGCGCGGGCAATGCGGAATATACGCAGGACGAGCGCGGCGAGATTTCATCGAAGCCGCTCGTGACCCAGGTCCCGGACGGCGAATATGTGAACGCGACGATCGTCGTGCGCGATGGTTACATCACGTCGATCGTCTCAGGAACCAACATCGTGTTCACAGGCGGTGGCTGCTGTAACGGTGGAAGCGCTTGACCATGCCAGCCGTCAAGATCAATCGCTTCGGCGGCGTGGTGCCGCGCTACGCGTCCGCGCTGCTGCGCGAGAACATGGCGGCCGAAGCCGAGAACGTGAAGCTGTGGCACGGGGTGCTCGAGCCGTTTCGTCGACCGGCGCCCGTCTACACGTCGGACGCGTCCTGTGTGCGCACCATGCACCGTTTCGGGTGCCGCTGGCTCACGTGGGCGGATCCATGCGTCGAGGTGGCCGAGTGGCTACCGACGTGCGAGCGCGTCTATGTGACCGGTGTTGAGTCGTATCCGGTCGTCGCGGAAATGCCCGACGGCGACGATCCGTTCGTGTGGCGTCGTGTCGGTCTGCCGCTGCCCGATATCGCACCGGTCGCAACGGCGCTCGACGCCGCGCTGCCCGACAGGATCACTAGCAGCAGGCTCTACGTCTACACGTACGTGAACAGCTTCGGCGAGGAGGGCGCGCCATCGTTGCCGAGCAATGAACTGCTCGACATGCACGAAGGCGCCGCCGCCGCGGTGGACATTCCAGCACCGCCCGCTGATTGGGACATCGCCGCCATCCGCCTGTATCGCGTCGCGTCGCAGTTCATCGACGGCACGCAGCCCGCCCAGCAGACCACGACGGTCTACCTGTTTGTCACAGACCTTGCGCCGGTCGCGCAGCAATACGTCGACGCGGCGAACACTGACGAGCTCGGCGAGCCGCTTGTGTCGGAGCAGTACACGCCGCCGCCTGACGGCCTCGAAAACATTACGCAGCTCGAGAACGGCGTACTTGCCGGTTCGATCGGCAATCAGGTCTGGTTCTGCGAGCCGTATCAGCCGCAGGCGTGGCCCGTCGACTATCTGCTCGTGCTCGACGATAACGTGCGCGCAATGAAATGGCAGAACGGGATTCTGTACGCGATGACCGACGGCCACCCGTACGCGATCACCGAAGAATGTCCGGACGGCCAATGTTGCCGGAAGGTGTTCCGCTTTCCAAAGGCCGCGCCGATCGTCTCGCGCAAGAGCGCCGTGCAGGCACCCGACGGTGCGATGTACGCGACGCTGGGCGGTCTCATGTATCTGTCGGGCCACCGCATGAGCATGGTCACGGGCCCGTGGTATGCGTCGGACGACTGGCAGGCGCTGCTGCCCCATACGATGATTGCTGCGACCGTCGAAGGGCAATACGCGGGGTTCACGAACTGCGCAGGGTTTCTGTTCGACATCCGCGACGGCATCGAAAACGACGGACTGCAAAACAACGATCTGATGCCGCTCACGTTGACGCCGAACGCTGCACATACCGGGCGGGACGGAAAGTTGTATCTCGCGTTCGGAAACATCGTGCACGAGTGGGACGCGGGTGCCGAATACATCCCTTACCGATGGCTCAGCAGGACCACGGCCACGCCCGGACAGATGAATTTTTCGGCTGCGCTGGTGACGCTCGACGCGTACGCGCGATCGAAGATCGCGCCATTCGGCGTCCAGTTCAAGTTCGTGGCCGACGAACGGCTCGCGCTCGATCGACCCGTCAGGCGCTCTCAACCCTTCAGGCTTCCACCAAACCGGCGCGGTGTGGATTTCGCTGTCGAGGTTTCGGGCGTCGAGCGTGTACGCGAAATCAAGTTTGCGAGCAGCGTGCGCGAACTTGCAACGTGACCTTCAATACTCTTCTGGAATCGAATCGACATGAAGATATACGCCCAACAGGATCTGTCATTCGGGCATGTCCAACAGGTGCTGCAGTTGCTTCCCGACGCGGCCGCAGAGGCAGGGGGCGGTAATGTGAACGCGTTGCTGGTGGCGCAAGGGATTTCGAGCGTTGCGGTTGGCGGTGCTTCGCACCGCTATTTCGCAGCTCTGGTAGTAGACGATTCGGTCGCGGGATTCATGGCCGCGAAGGTGGAGGATGACGTGTTCGTCGGCCGACGTGTCGCCCGAGAGGTGTTTTCGTACCTTCGTCCATCCGTGCGGACCCAGCAGTCGCGAGGTACGTTACTCGACGCTCTGGAGGCGTGGGCCAAATCGAACAAGGCAGATGTCGTCGAATACCTTGTCGTAGGCGATGAATCTGTCGACAACGGCATGCCGGCCGCGGCTGAACGAGGCTATGCACGCGCCGCAATCGTGTTGGCCAAGACGGTGCGGTCATGAGCGACACGTTCATCACGAACTGGGGGGATATGGAGAGCCCAGCCAGCAGCGCTTATTTCTCGGCGTTGGACAAGGTTTGGTCGCAAAATCAGGCGAACGCTGACGTGTGGGCCGAAAAGGCGCTGGAAAGCGACAAGGCTTTGCGCGAGCAACAGCAAAAGAACCTCGAAGAGTGGCAAAAGCAACAAGAGAATTGGCGTGACGCGTGGATCGTCGCGCAAGCCGCATATGCGGCCGCACAAACCTTGCTGGCGAACAACGCGCTCGAGGCGGCCAAGGACGCAGCAGAAAAGCAATACGAAATTGCAGACCGTCAGCAACAGATTGCCGAGCGCGAGTATGAGCGCTACAGCGCCCACTTCGCGGCTTGTGAAGATGCAACCATCGACGCAGAGTGTGCGCGGCCGGAGTACCTCGAGCCGATCGAACAGGAAGCGAACCGCGCGATCGTTGATATCCGGCGCCAGTTCGGCATTGCACGCGCACAGGCGCAGCGGCGCCGCAACCGTTACTGCATCGGATCGGTGATCGCGATCGATCGACAGCTATCCATCGACGAAGCGCGCGCCGGCGGCGAAGCGAAAGAGCGCGTGCGGCGCTTCCTCGAGGAGCGGCAGGAGTCGCGCCGCGACAAGTTCTTCAATCGCAAGATCCAGCTCTTCAATATCGGGCGAAACATACAGGCTTCGTCCGTCACCGAAATGAACGCGGCTGCGCAGGGGTTCCAGCGAGGTACAGACATCGAGCTCGCGGCGCGCAACCAGTTCTATGGCGCGATCCTGTCGAGCCTTGGTGGCCTGATGGGTGCCGGTCTGTCGATGGTCGGCGCGCCGACGGGGTTCGGCTCGGCACAGGGCGGCCGCACCAGTTCAAGCATCGGCGGCTCTAGTTCTTTCTCGTCGGCGGTCGGATTTGGCGGCGCCGGTCTCATGGGGCCCGGCGGGCTCGGCTATGGGTTCGGCGCGTCGAACAGCGGCACGCTTTGGGACGCAAATACCCTCGGTCCATCGTCGACTTTCGCTTGAGGTAAAACGCAATGGGTTACTACGGCATCGCCGACTTCGCGGGCGGTTTCAACAAGGTGCGCGACGATTCGCTGACGTCTGGTTTGAGCGCCGCAAACAAGATGCGCGACCGGTACCTCGCCGACTATCAGATGCCCGAGAAGATGACAGCGTCCGACGCGAACGCGACGGCGAACTCGATCAGGTACGACACGCTGAACACTGGCTACAACGACATGGTGCAGCACGGCGTGAACAATGCGTCGTTCAACGCGCAGCAGTCGGGCGTCAACCTCGACAAGCTGGTCGCGGAGCAGTCAATCCAGAAACTCCGCGCGCAAGCGGCGCAGCAGGGCATGACGAACCCGGCCGACATCGCCCGATATGTGTTCTCGAATTTGCCGCCTGAACAGGTCGCGGCGAATCCGTACCTCACGAATGCTGCACTCGAGCAGCAGCGCGCCGCGGGTCAGATGCAGGCCAATCTGGGTGGCGCGCTCGGCGGCACGCTCGGCGCTGGAATGACGACCCAAGGACTGCAAGACCTCGGCTATGGGATCACGGCGAGCTCCGACGCGAACGGAAACCTCGTGTACACCGACGCCAATGGGAACCGCTCCACTCCGTTTTCGCGCAGCGGTCAGATCCCGGCGACCGTGGCCTTCAGCGGCAACGTCGACCCGGCGGCCGCCTACTACGGCAACCTCGACAGCATGGCGGCGCAGGATCAATGGCGACGCGATCAGCTCGCGCAGCGCGATCGATACGATGCGATGCGATACGGGGATAGCGGCAGCAGTGGTGCGGGCAACGTCCGGGTCTTGCAGGCCCAACTGACATCGTTGCAGCGTCTCTACACATCGCAGAAGGGCAACCCTGTCGAACAGGCGAAGACCCTACAGCGCATCAATCAGGTCTTGGGGCAGTTGCAGGGCCAGCCGGCCGGGGCGCCCGCTGGTACGGGTACGTCCGGCATGAATGCGATCACGGGCGGCGGCGGTGCTGGTGCTCCTGGCGCCAGCATGACGGGTAACGCTTCGAATCCGTTCGGCTATGCAGATGACACGGCCTCGGCCGTGCCATCGTCGCCGCCGGCCGCTTCTGTTCCTCCAGTCTCGCCCGTTGTACCGGGCGCAGCGGCCGCCGCGCCGACGGCCGCACCGCTGACCCTGAGGCAGATGCAGGCGGCGGCCGAAGCTCCGCAGCCGGTCTATCTGAATGCGCTACGCGGCGCGGGGCAACTACCCGTTATCTCGAATGCTGCCCAACGCGTTCCAGCCGCACCGGGCGGCCTGAGCGCCAATGACCTCGCGCTGCTGAAACTGCTGCGCGGCAATTGAGCGAGGACGCCGTTATGAGCGACAACCAGCGCGCCCGATTCGTTCTGCAATACGGACCCGTCGCAGATCGGGTGGCAGCACAGACCGGCATATCTCGCGATGTTCTGCTCTCGCAATGGGGGCTTGAGACGGGATGGGGCAAATCCGTTATTCCGGGCACCAACAACCTCGGAAACATCAAAGACTCTTCGGGGCGTGGTGTACGCGCTCGCGACAACATGACGGGCAGCCGTGACGCGTACCGCGCCTATGCGACTCCGGAGGCATTCGGCAATGACTACGCATCCTTGCTCGCCCGCCGTTACCCCGGCGCGCTCGGCGCTGGCGACGACGTTATGCGCTTCTCGTCGGCCTTGAAGGCTGGCGGCTATGCGGAAGACCCCCGATACGTCGACAAGATGGCCAGCATCTATGGTGGCTTGACCGGTGCGCCGACGGCAGGACTCGGCGCCGATGCACCGACCGATTATCCGATCGACGCGGATGCGCTCTATGGAATCGCGCCGGCGGCGGCAGGTCCAGCGAGCGGGCCGAAGATCGGGAAGATCACCACTGCGCCCGGCGCGATTTCGAAAAGCATGGCGTCGCAACAGACGCAAGGACAGGACGCAGCACCAACGCCTGCTGCGCAGACGCCGGACTATTCCGCATGGATCGACAACTATATCCGCAGCATCGTGAACAATGCCTGATACAAATCTGAACCCGTACAACATTGCCGAAGAAGACACGGCGGGTCGACTGCGGGCGCTCGGCGTGCTGACACCGTATCAGCCACAGGCGTCTCCGCCGATCGCCGCCTACGGTCTCGATCCGTCAGGCATGCAGCCGCCACAAGGTCTGCAGCAGATGGGACCGGCTGCGCCGACGTGGGATGCCTATAAAGCGGCGAACAACTTCGATGCGACGGACTACGACGCGAAGCAACAGATCTGGAACAACTATCGCGACAAGGTAATCGGCGATATCGCGGCAGCGCACGGCGAAGATCCCGGCACGCTGCGCACGTACTTCGAGCAGCAATACGCTGGCGACAAGCCGAAGGCGCCGACGCGCTCCACGGCTGAATTCGTCGGCGACACTCTCAGCACGCCTATCAATGCGGCGCTACGCGGCGTCAAGTCGATTTCCGATTTGGCGAGCCCGGGCAACGCCTTGTCGCGGGGCATTCAGGGCGTGGTCGACGAAAGCGAGGCGAATCAATCGGCAGTCGTTCGTGATGAACGCGCACGCGTGGCGCGCGAGGTGGCCGCCGACGAGGCGCAAGGCGGTACCGGGATCATGCCGACCATCGCCGGCATGGGGCGCAGTCCTCTTCAAACTGCGGGTAACGTCGTGGGCGGCCTTGCGCCTGCCCTTGTTGCGGGCGCGATCAGCGGGCCGGCCGCACCGGTTGTTGTTCCGGCAGTCCTCGGCGCGCAGAGCGGCGGCCAGGCACGCGGTCTGATCTACGGCAAATTGCAGGGCACGCCGGACGCCTCGTTGATGACGCGCAGCCCCGCTTATGCGCAGCTTCGCAACTCGGGAATGAACGAGGCAGACGCAAAAGCCGAGCTCGCCGGCATCGCACGAAATTGGCCGGAAGTCTTCGGTAGCGCGCTGCTGGGCGCGGTGACGGGGCGGATCGCACCGGTAGAGCGCGGCCTCGCCGGCTTGACCACGGGACTGCAACGCCCCGCGGTGGCCGCGCTGGAAGCGGCCACGAACGCTGCGCAGAGCGGCGGCACTCAGCTCGCGTCAAATGCCGCAATCCGTAACTTTCTGCCGGACCAGTCGCTGACCGAAGGTGTCGCGCGATCGACGGCGGAAGGCGCAGTAATGGGCGGCGTGTTGGGCGGCACGATCGGCGGTCGACCGCATGCTGCTGCCGAGACCACCGCAGACAGCGCGCCCCCCGCCGGCGCGTCCGCTGATCCGCTTGCGCTGCCCGCTCCGGCATATCGCATTGGCGCTCCGGACGCGCCACAGGGTTTTGCGATGGGTGAGTCGCAATACAACGCGACGCCTGCCGACGTGCAGGCGATCCTCGACGGATTGCCCAAGATCGTGAACCGCGATTACATCGGCAACCACCTGACGTCCGATCTGCGGAACGGTACGCTCGAGCAGACAGCGCAAATGCAGAACTCGCTCGGCCGTGCCGCGCAACGTCTGCTGTCTCGTTTGCAAGAGCAGGCACAACCCCGCCAGCTCGAAGCGCCCGAAGCCACGCCGGCACTGCCATCGCCCGACATGCCGGATACCAGCGGCAATCTCGTCGCGGATGCGTCCGGCAACGTTCAACGCCCGACCTACCAACAATCCGCTGATGCCCGAGCAGCACGACAGGCCGCGGTCGACACCGGCCTTACAGGAGATATCCGCAATGCACAGGAAGCTCGCGCGCGTGACGCCACGCAAACGACTGGTGAAGCCGTCGAACCTGCGCCTGATGCGTCAGGTCGTGGCGTACCAGAACAGGAGCCTGCAACTGATACAGCCGCTGTCCGAGAGGATGGCGCTGGCGATGCAGGTAGCGCGACAGATGCAGCAACTGGATCGACCGATGCTTCACTGACCGGCAGGCCGGTCGTCCTGCAGAACCGCGATCGCTCGTCGGCCGCCGCGATAGCGCAAATGAACTCCATCGCCGCCGATCCGGATCACGCTCGACTGTCGTTCTCGCGCGACTTTGCCAACGGTGCGCCGGTCGTCGAGGCGAACCCGGGCGCGGACATTCCCGCTGACCAGCTCGGCCGCCAGGACTTTGCGGTAGCTGCCGACGGCCGGCGCATCCCCGTGCAGTACGCAGTGGTCGACGCGGGCTCGTTGCTGCCGTCGAACCGGGCCGACGGTTCGCCGGTCGCCGGGTATGCCGAAGGGACTGGCACGCAGTTGCGCGCGATTGCCGGCAACGGGCGCGCGGCTGCACTTCAGGCCGCGTACGAGCGCGGTACCGCCGATACATACAGGCAGGGCATCGCACACGATGCCGAGCTGACAGGCGTCTCGCAGAAGGTGATTAGCAGCATGCGTCAACCGGTACTGGTCCGCGTGATGCCACGCGATCACGTTACAGCCGATATCGGCGACGTGTCGAACACGGCCGGCACCGCGGCACTGTCGCCCGTCGAGCAGGCACAGAACGACATGAACCGCGTCGATCTCGACAAGCTCGAATTTAGCGATGCCGGTGAACCCACGCCTGAATCGGTGCGGCAGTTCGTTCAATCCATGCCGACGTCGGAACAGGTCGGGCTGCTTAATCCGGATGGCACGCCAACCCGCCAGGCCGTCGATCGCCTTATGGCCGCCACGTTCCAGAAGGCATACGGCGACCCGGAGCTCGTGCGCTTGTACGCGCAGGCAACCGATCCGGAGGCGCGCACGGTGCTCGGGGGCATGGCCGACGCGGCGGGCTCAATGGCGAGGCTCGACGGCGCCGGGGATCTGGACGTTCGGTCGCTCGTGACCGAAGCAGCGCGCGCGGCCGTCAATGCTCGGCGTCAGGGTGTACGGCTGAACGAGTTCGCGCGACAGCAGGACCTTGCACTGAATCCGGAGGCGCGTGAGTTTGTGCAGCTTTTCGCAGACAATGTGCGTTCAGGTAAGCGGATCGGCGAGACGCTAAAACGCGTGGCCGATTTCGCGTACGGTGAATCGGTGAAGCCGACCGAAGACATGTTCGGTTCGGTTGAGCGCGCAACGCGCGAACAGGTATTAAGCGAGGTCAACAATGACACCAGAAGGGCGCAAGATTTGGGGCTCGCCGCAGGGCGTGAGCCTGTTGCGACGAGTGATAGCCGGCAAGGCGCTGAGACCGCAGGACGTGCAAACGGTCGACCTGCTGAAGAAGTCGGGGCCGCCGGACGTGGCGAAGCTGCGCAGCAACCAGCCGGCGGCGAACGATCCGGCGAAGCGGTAACGCAGCGGCCGACTCCGAAACGCGTTCAGGATCGTGTTGCCGAGCGGCGGCGCGCGCGCGAGGCTGCGGCGAACGGCCCAGCCGCCGATGCACCGCTCCTGACCAATCCGACGCCCGAGACGTTGCGCCAGCGTGTCGAGCGTCAGCGCGCCGCGAAAGCAGAAGATGAACGGGCACAGCGCGCCGCGGACCAGCGGGCCGAGGCGGACGCGCAGCGCTCCGACTTCAGGCTGACTGGTAGCGATCGCGATGCTGATCGCGCCGCAGCCAACGGGCAGGATCCGCTGTTCTCAAGTGATCGACGACGATCCGACACAACCGCACCGAACCACGAAGCCCCTCCACGTGAGGGGCTTTCTGTTTCTGGACGCATGACGGGTGACGCCGTTCGCCGCGCAATCGAGCGCGATACGCACGGCCATCACGTCGACGTGTATGACACGCTCGCGGACGCGCCGGAATATGTGCGCCGGCAGGCCGAGGCCGAGGGGGCGCACGACGTCGAAGGCTTCTTCGATCCACGTACGAATCGCGTCGCCCTCATCGCCGACAATCTTGCCAGTCCCGCCCGCGCACGCGAGGTCGCACGCCATGAATTGATCGGGCACTACGGGCTCGAAAACATGGTCGGCCGCGACACGATGCGCGAGCTGACCGGCAGAGTCATTGCAGCCGAGCGGCTGGGGAACAAGGCGTTCAGGGAGATTGGCGAGGAGGTCGATCGTACGCAGCCCGGTTTGCCTGACCAGCGTCGCGCAAAGGAAATGATCGCGCTCATGGCCGAGCGCAACGTGCAGAACAGCGTCGTGCGTCGGGTGATCGACGCGGTGCGTCAGTTTCTGAAACGGGCTGGACTGCTGCGCGGCGATGTGACAGACGCCGAGGTCGCAGCGACGCTTCGCGACGCGCAGCGCTACTTGCGCGAGCGCGGGCGCAGCGTCACAGGCGACGAGCTGGCCACCGAATTCTCGACGTCGGGCCGAACGCCCACGATACGAGATCTGAGCGTCAAAAACCGGCAGGTGTTCGAGAGAGCATACCGCGACGCCGCTGCGGCGAAGCCGGAATTCGATAAAGCGCTGCGCGGCATCGCAGAGGCTATGAACGGCTACGCACTCACACCGGAACTGAAAGGACGCGAGCGCGCGATCGACAAAGTGGTGAGCGATTACGCGGGCGACGCGACGAAGATCAAGGACGTGCTACGTGGAACGATTGTCGCGCCGAACGTCGACGCAGCACGCGACGCGATTCGCCAGATTGGCGAACGGTTTGACATCGTCGGCGATTCGCGGAACCTGCTGGCGCGTGAGAGTAAAGCTTCGGGAGACGGGTATCGAGACGCGAAATTAAATGTTCGTTCCAACGGCGTCACGGCGGAAATACAGGTGAATGTCCCGGAAATGATCGCGGCGAAAAAACAGGCGCACTCGCTCTACATTGAGCGGTCGCGGATCGCTCGGGATTTGGAAGCAGGTAGTAACGCGCCTCACAAAGAAGCGCGCGTAGGCGAACTTGACCGGAAGATGCGGGAGATTTACGACGCTGCGTGGGAGCGTGCCTTGCGCACCAACGATATGAATTCTTCGGGGGACAACGGGTTACCGTTGCGCCGCGCTGATTCAGACGAAAATTTGCGCGGCGGGTCAGTGTCCCAAGCCGCGCAGTATTCGCCGGCCAGCGGTTCGCGGATTGAAACCGGGATGCCAGAACCTTCGAAGTCGTATAGCAGCGCGTCGGGCGAGAGTGCCGACGCATCGGGGAGTGCAGAGCGTGCCATAGGTAATACCTCCGAAAGCAGTATAACGGATAACGAACCAGCCGATTTCGCGCGAGCAGGCGCGCCGGCTTCATCGGTCCCACAGGTGGAGCGCAAGCCGACATTTTGGGAGAACATGCGCGCCATGTCGCGCAATCCGACGGCGGCAAAGAGCGCGGCGCGCACCTTCCTGTCCGAGGGCGGATCTGCTGCGCAACCGAAATGGCTTGAGACCGTCACGACGTCATTGTTCGATCATCTGAATCCGATCGAGCAGATCATCCGACGCACCGGCGACACGCCGGCGGGCCGAACCCTGCGCAACACCGTGCGTCTGTTTCAGGGGGCGACGGAAAAGACGCGGCAGGACTTCGTACGCCAGAGCGTAGACCCGACTATGAAGGCGCTGAGCGACGCATACAAGCGCGACTTCGCCCAGCTGGATTGGTACGCATCGCGGCCGGGCGATGAGGGGTGGCAGCAGTTTCTGATGGATACCGGAACCGTCGGCAATCTGATCAAGCACGGCCGCGAGCGCAACGCCGAGATCGCGCGCAAAACGGACGGACGCGACCTTGCCGGTTCGGGCCGCACGAACGAAGAGATCGACGCGTTCGAGCGTGACGTTCGCCGGGACGCGCCTGGCCTGATCGAGTTTTACGAGAAGTTCTATGGTGAGCACCTGAAGCCCATGCTCGACTATCGCGACCAGACCCTTCGCGACGCTGGTCTGCTGACGCCTGAGATGGAATCCGGCCGCCCGAAGTATCAGTGGTATGTGCCGCTCAAGGGCGACCCCAACGCTGCGGACAGTGAGACGTCAAGCTCGAGCGGTGGTGGTGGCCTGAAGTCGCCCAAGGAAAAGCAGGCGATGGGCCGCTCGGGCACGCTCGCCGACAACGTGTTGCAGAACGTGTTTGAAGCGAGCGACAGCGCGATCCGGCGCGCAGGCTGGCAACAGCTCAAGCGCGACATGGTGCAGTTCATCAAGGCGACGCCATCGGCAAAGGCGCTGCTGTCCGCGCGGATCAACGAGGCGCCGAATCATTACGAGATATTCGAGAAATACGTCGGGCAGGACGGCATCGTGCACGAGCGCGTGAAGCCTAACGCGGCGATGTCTCCCGAGGCGCTTGTGCTACGGGACGGCAACCAGACGACGATCGTCCATATCGGCAACCGCAAGGTGCTCGACGCGCTCCAGGGCGCAAATCGAGCGCAGATCGACGGCGTGTTTTCATTGCCGCAACGGGCAACGCGTCTGCTATCCGCGATCTATACACGTTACAACCCGATGTTCCCGCCAATGAACAAGCTGCGGGACGTGCAATCCATGATGTCGCTGGTGATGGCGGATGCACCGACCGACGACAAGATCGGCGCCGTGCGGCGCGCACTCGCCAACAACGTTGGGTTCACCGCGGACTGGCGCATGAAACCCGCCGGCGAGTATCACAAGTGGGCGGAGCGCTACGAAAAGCTCGGTGGCTCGACGCTGTATCAGGATCTGTTCCGCGACGACACGATGAAGAACCTGGAGAACGAGTTCGGCAAGATGGTCGGCGCGACGACAAAGTTCAAGGCGAAGGCGGCCGCCGGGAAGATCGGCGACTTCATCGATCGCGTGAACGAGCACATGGAAATGTCGTCGCGAGTGTCGCTGTTCAAGGCGCTCGTCGAGTCACGCGTGCCCGAGAGAGATGCAGCGCTGTACGTGAAGGACACGATGAACTTCGAGACGAAAGGCAAGCTCGGCCAACAGCTCGGCGCGATCTACACCTTCGCCGGCCCTGCACTGTTCGACGCGCGTCGCATGGCGCAGGCACTGCGCACGCCGCGCGGTGCGGCCGTGATGCTGGCGCATTACGCGCTGATGTACAGCCTCTACGGCGCGCTCAAATCGATGGGCGGTCAGGACGACGACGGCGTCGACAAGCTCAACAAGATTCCGCTTTCGCAGTCCGGCCGTTTCCTGACGATGATCGATCCGAGCGATCCTGACGGGCGCGGCTGGAAGCTGCCCGTCGGTTTTGGCTTTGGACGCATTGCACTGACACTAGCGGCCGCCACGCATCGCTATGCCGATGGGATCGACGACGTTGGCACGTTCGCTGGCAACGTCGCGAAAGACGGGTTGCTGTCCAATTTCTCGCCAGTCGATCCGACAGACATCGATCCATCGAAGGACATGGCGGGTTGGGTGATGCAGCAGTTTATGCCGAGCATAGCGAAGCCGCTCCTGCAGCTCGCTTTGAACCAGACCGGGCAGGGTAGCCCCATCCACAAACCCGACGAGTGGACCGGCAACAAGCTGAAATTCGAGCAGGGGTGGCCGCAGACCTCGGCGCTTTTCCGCGGGCTTGCCAAAGACCTGTACGACAGCACTGGCGTCGACGTCTATCCGGAGACGATTTCCCATCTGCTGCGTAGCTATGGGGGCGGTGGTGCGCTTGATGCGATCAAGGCAATTCAGGCGCTGGGCGAAGACGCAGGGACGGACAAGAGCCTGACCGATATTCCGCTCGTCCGCTCGTTCGGCTCCGGACCGCTTCGGCAGGACATGGTGGAGTTCCGCGAGCGGTCGACGGAAGCCGACAGGCTGACGAACGAACGTCAGTACGCGGAGCGGCAGGGCAGGCTCGACGAGTTCGATGCGGAGCACCCGAACGTCGAGCGCATCGCAGCGTTGTACAAAGCGGCTAACAGTGAAATCAAAAAGCTCTACACGGAGGCCAAGGAGGCACGCCAAATCGAGGATGCGACGGAGCGCCAGCAACGTGTCAACGAAATTAGCCGTCGTGTGCGTGCCACCCAGATGCAGGCGAACCGCGCCCACCGCGAACTTCAAGCGCAATAGGAACAATGTCGACTGTCAGTGACCGCCTTCGGGCGGTTTTTTCGTTTACGGCCGCGCGTGCGGCCGTTTCTATTGGGGTATCTGCATGACACGACTTACCGATCATTTCTCGCTGGATGAACTGACGCAGAGCGAGACCGCAGCACGACGCCGGATCGACAACACGCCGTCGCCGGCGATCATCGAGAACCTGACACGTACCGCCCAAACGCTCGAGCAGGTGCGCGCGCTGCTCGGCTCGCGACCCGTGCTGGTGTCGTCCGGCTATCGCTCGCCCGCGCTCAACGCGGCGGTCGGTGGAGCGGCCAACAGCGCGCACATGACGGGGCTGGCCGGCGACTTCATCTGCCCAGGCTTTGGCAGTCCGCTCGAAATCTGCCGGAAGATCGCCGCGTCGAATATCGGCTTCCAGCAAATGATCCTCGAAGGAACTTGGGTACATCTGGCGATTCCCGCCACCGGGGAGAAGCCTGCAAGGCAGATCCTGACCGCCAACTTTGGGCCGGGAGCGACGACCTATGCAAACGGCCTTGCGTAATCAGGGGGATCAATGCAACTGGACGAACACGAAAAGGAACTCATCGTTCTCTTCGGCCTTGGCGCCGTGATCGGCTTGGGAAAGCTTCTGGTGGGCGGCGAGCAGATATCTGCTCGCCTTGTCGTCGGCCGGATGATTGTGGGCGCCGGCCTGTCCGCGAGCGCCGGTGCAGTGCTGATGGTGTTCAAGGAAATGCCACCGACGGCGTTGGTGGGAATTGCATCGGCGTTCGGTATCCTAGGGCAGTCGGCGCTCGAAGCATTGGCGCAGAAAATCCTTGGCAAGATTCCCGATGACCGCAAGGATCGGGGCGAATAAGGTCCGCAGTAGCAGACGGCTCGCCCTAGACGCGTTTCACCCGTCTGAATCGGGAGGGGCGGTGAGGCTTACCGGTACAGGCGGAGTGGCGGATAGCAGCAGCGGACAATAAACGCTTAGTCGCTCATTTTCGGGGTCGATGGCCAATGGAGTGATGCCATCGTCAGCCGTTCGTTTGGGCGCTCAGAGGGACACTCGAACGTCGGTTCCCGTCGGATTGCGGCCTTCTGGTCGGCTTGTCCGTCCCGTCATCAGGTCATCCCGGCGATTCGAGCCGCTCGATATTTGGTCGTGTTAAATTGCCGATGTTGGAGAACACGATACACACAGCATTACGTCGACTCGGCTAAAGTAAATGCGCATAAGCGCTCCGTATTCGAAGCCACCCGACGAATCAGCTTATCCCTTGCCTAAAACGTGCGATCGTAGGCATGTCAGGAAAGTACGAGAGCGCCAAAGCACGCCACGCCGCTTCTCTAACGACAGCGCTGTTGTCCTCGAGCTTCCGACCTATGGCTTCGCATAACGAACGACTACCAGCACAATCCACTACCTTCAAGGCATTGGTAATCGCCCAAACACTCAATTTTTCGTCGACAGAATCGAAAAGCGAAGCAAAGGAATTTGACGCCACTTCCGGTGAGCATCTGATATGGCATCGAATCAACAAATTCAGCGCCAGGGATTTTTTTATCTCGTCTGAACCGTTTAAAACAACGTCTAATTTTTTCTCGAAAAGGCCTTCCGTCTGGAGTGTCAATATATCTTCTGGATGCTTTGGAATCCATTTTGAGTTGCTACCCCATCCAGTTTCAACATCAATGAATTCGATGGACGCCGGGAAGAGAGAGTTAATTTCACTGGGTACCGCACGATCGGATGCATTAGATAGATTCATCCCATAATTGTGATTGGATTGTTCGATCCACCTGACCCAAGCCTCGAAATGAGCTTCCGATAATATCTTGTACGCTTCTGGGTTCTTCGACAGTCCGTGTCTTATTGAGGTCGCCATCGCTTCTCTTTCTGTCCACGAGAATGTAGAGACTCTCCTAGACAGTTTTGATAAAACCCTCTGATTGACCTGAACTGAAAATCGGTAGAACGGGCTGCGGCGGCGACGCATCTCGGCCTCCGAGTCGAAGGTGGAAGATATGATCTGAGATACTAACGATTGCGTGAGCAGAGCAGAAGGAAGAGAAGCTGCTGCGGCGGCGGCCGCGATGCGTATCCGATGCTGCTTGGCATGCATCGCACGAACGAGCGCCTCGATACCGAGCGCATCAAGGAGGTTACGAGCGGCAAGCGTTCCGAGCGCCTTTAGGGCACTCACTTTGGCCGCATCGTGAGATTCGTCCAACATTTTAAGAAATCTCGGAAGAACTTCTCTGACCCTGTCAGGGGGGGCAATTACGGCTAATGCTCTCGCCGCCACAAATCGCTCAGATATCAGAGTGCTACTAAAGGACGCCTCCACAGCACTTATTAGCGATTTGGTCGCGCCGACATCCGATCCGAGCGTCTCGACGATCAACAAACCCCCAGTCCGCGAAGACGACTCCGCATGCGCGATGAGAGCTTCCGCGTTCTGTAGAACTTTTTGCTGCAAGCCTCTAGATCCTAGGAATGCGAGCGCCAAGAAAGAAAAGCGGGCTTGATGTGGTTTTGCAAACTTGGCTATCAGCGTTTCGATTGCTTCTGCCTTGATCAAAATGTCCGACGGCTGACGCAACAAGATAATCAAATCCCCCACTTCCTCCACCTCATCGTTCGCTCCATCGGCGATGGATTTCAACACAGTCTGAGCAACGCCTGATTGACCAAAATCACGCTCAAGGCGACCAAGTAAGGTATTGGTAAATTCGTTCGCGAAACGTAACCCGCACGCGTATTTCGCCACGATTTTAATTCGAGTTTCTAGCGGCATCGGTATTAATACCGATAGCGCCGCCTTTGCTGGATCGTAATCGCCGTAAGCACTAGCGTCGTATGAGTGTCCATTCGGGAGCAGATCCTTCGCGCTTGCAAGTTTGGATAAGCTCGCTGTATGGGCGTTCGACTCGACACATCGCAAAAGTCCCATCGCGCCAACGTACCGGATCTCACCATCCGAATCGGAAGCTGCAGCTATGTACAGGTTCTCGATTTTATTTTTGAATTGGGTAGCCTCAAATTTTCTCAAGCTCACAAACGCAGCGCGCCTCGCGGTCGTATCGGGGCTCGTCGCTTTTTCAATTACTAGATCGATCAATTCGTTATTGACGCGTTCCGGGTCAATTATCTCAAACGATTTTAAGGAGGCAATCGAAATATCGGCCTCTAACGACGACGCGGAAACAAGAAGCTTTTCGTTTAACGAATTATGTCGACCAGCATTCTGGGCCTCGCGCACCGACGTCAGCGCGGCGTGAACGTGCCAATCCTCGTTCTTCGCCCAATCAATAAGGTAACTTATCATCGGCCGCCTATTTTGTTGCGGCACCACATCTGTGAATCCAAGTGTACGCACGCCTAGGACTTGCCCAGCAACTAGCATTCTTGTTTCGTCCGCCACGTAAGCCGCCTCTCCGACACAAAGTGCCGCCAATCGCAGTGTCCCGCGACAGAGATCGTCTTCCCGACTAGTCAGAATGCCGTTTATGAAGTCGCTTGTATCCGCGATCAGACCAGCGTATAAAAGTACCACCTCCCGCCACCAAGTGCTCAATAAACGAGTATGGTGCAAAAGGAATCGAGAATGTTCAGGTAACCCGGAGTATGCCAGAAACTGGGCAGCAAAAAATTCTTGAAACGTCTGATGGACAAACGACAATACGTCGGGGCGGCGCTCTATTAAGATGCCGCTTCGCTCGATCAGCCTGTTCAGCAAATGCTTGGCATCTTCTCTAGCTCTTCCCAAGCTGGGCAGTATCACCGCGATGATCTCCTCGACATCTTTCCTCGCGGCTTCTCTTCCACCTCCCTTATCACCGATTTCCCCGGAGTGCATTGCAAAAGCTACACGTCGCAAAATTGCCTCCTTTTGTTCGAACTTTAGATTAGTATCGTCGACCCGCACTCCCCTTGATATGTCCCACTGCTCAAGGAATATCTTGCTGCATTGGCCGTAAAGCTTACTTCTCTCGCGCGGTAGAGTGGCAACGCTACGATGGACCAATGCTATTATCGAAAGAAGCATCGGATTTTCAGCCAAATGCCTGATCCTTGGGTTATCTGTGAGCGCAAGTTTTAGTTCCGCAGCTTTGCGCGCGGCCCTGTACTCTCTAGCACGTCTCTGCGCCTTCCCTTCGTCCTCGAGTCGGCCTACGACGGCATTTTGTTCCACGGCTGCATACCAAGCGTCGACGAAGTTTTCAACTTGAGTTGAACTCAGATTTTCGACGGCGAACAGGTCAAAATCGGATGTGACGCCGGTTCGCCAACCGGCAATTCTTGACGTAATTACAAATTTATTTCTTGGATAAAAAGTAACGAAATTCTTAATCGAATCGACGACGAGATCGAACTCTTGCTGCGTAGCGACCTCGTCAAGACCATCCAGGAGTATGAGACACTCGCCGCGTTCTAGACGATAACGGAAATACGCGACACACGCGGGATGCCTTTGGAGCTCTGCAGGAATTGTACGTTGAACGATGTCTAATATTGTCGGTGGTTCTCCTTTAGAGATCGATTCAGTCAGGAGTGTGGCCGCTGTACTCAATCGGAGAAAAATCGGCAGTTTCCACTCTCCGCTGCCAAGTCGAGTCGTTCCGTGAGATCGTAGCATCTTATCGCCAGCGCGCTGACGGGCGTAATCAAGAGCGAGATACTGTAAAAGCGTTGTTTTTCCCGCACCAGGAGCACCCAGAATTGCAATTCGCTTGTGCAACCGTAGAAGCCGGCCTAGCTTTATTCGGCTCAAAATTTCGAGCGAGATATCGTCGTGTTTCTCTAACCAAGCTGTCTTTCGCGAGAGCTCTCGGAGGGCCTCGGATTCTCGCTCGTTTGAACTGGGCGGCCCAAACATGCGTTCTTTGGCAATTCTGAAATGAACTAGGACACTATCTAAATCAAATACTGATCGCTTTCCCGCGCGATGCAGTCGAAGAAGATCTCCAAGCTCCTTCCACGTTGCATCTTTGGCGAAGTCAAGACGTTCGTCCTCAGACCGCTTCACTGACCATGTTCGCTGGGCCTCTACAACAAAAAGAGAAACAAACACCTGTTCCAACTTGGGCTTTTTTGTTGCCTCCGCGCTAACGATTCCAGGTAAGCGTAGTTCGCGATGTTCAGTGACCATCCAGTCAAGATATTTTCGTTGAAGTCCAATGTAGGCCAGCCGCCCCCCGAGTCTACGGCCGATCAAACCCAAGAGTTCCCAAAGCATCTTTCCCGTGAATGGGATTAGCTTTGTCAGGACAGCACCTGCGAATACCCCCACCAACGCGAGCGCAAGCTTATTGTCTGAATATTTAGATAGCGTCGCAAGGATGCTTGAAGAGATCGTCATTTCTCTTGGATTCACCGCTATCGAGGCACCGGATTCGTCGATTCACGTTCAGAAAAGCGTAGTGCATTCGTCCCAAGATACCAATATTTCGCGGTGGTGATGGAAGATAACAACATGTTCGACGGTTACGGGATAAGTGTTCGGGTTCTCTCATTTGCAACCGCTCTACCGCAAGCCGCCTTCGAGTAATGCTAAAATTGCAGGCCGGGTCGGCCGAGGATAAGCCGGCTGTTGACGAGGCTTTGAATGACAGTGGTACTTTTGGAAAGTGAGGTTGAAATCGCGTGGGCTCGAACGCCAGCGACGGGGCGCTATCTACCGGCCCAGAAATTCCCGAAAAAATAAAAAAGCCGCCGCCCGGTCAGGGTGCTGCGGAAGAGTCAACAACGTCACGACGGGTGCCCGGAGAGGAACCAAGCAACCCGTCAAAAAGTCTTCTACTTCTGCTCGTGGTGAGCCGTCGCACAACCCTGAAATCGTCGCGCAGCCTGATTCGTCGGGCAGACATTCCGCACCCAGCTACCGTCGACGTGGACGTTCCTCGAGGCCATCGTCTGACCCTATCGCTCGTAGCCAATGCATGCATCCGCTCTGGCTGCGCTCGCACCTGCTTCTGCTCGTTCCACAGGCATAGGGCATGTGATCCCGCCGGCGATGTCACCACCCAATGCTCGCACCAACGGCAGGGGTGGTCGGTCGCGGCGTGAGTGTATCGAATTTGCGGCATTGGGCACGCCAAAGTACTGTATGAACGTACAGTATAATTGGTGAAATAATGGCCCTTCACCGCCTTTTCAATTGCACGAAAAACGGATATTGGACTCGCGCGGTTAGCGGGACTCGAACAATTGGGTCGTCTGCCGCGCACGGCTGCGCCGGACCGTGGCTAGGAAGATGTGAACCTCGTGGCCGCATCTGTCAAGCGGGCCGGGAAGAGCCGCTCGGTCACCCGTCGGACACATAGAGTTGCCAACGGTCGTTTGCGAAGCGACGTCACCTGAGTTCGCGGCTGCGAGGCCGCAACGCGTCGATGTGGAAGCCGTCCGGGTGTGCCGCCGGTGCGGCCGGCACATATTTTCAAACTGAATCTGAAGCCGCAGGATTGGCAAGCGTTGCCAGATCGACGTCGACTAGAAGCCGAATGTATGTAGACGCCATGCTCACGATATGAACGGCGAGCGGCAGCGGCGGGGCGATTGGCGTTTGAGTGCTCTGTCCGTGGCGATACAGGTGGATGCCGTCGATCCATTCTCCAAGCGCGTCGAAGGTTGCGCGGATGACCCCTTCCGTGGCCGGATCTGTCCCCATAGCTTTAAGTGCCAGGTCTTTCAACTGGTTCTGCGCACAGTATTTGTTCAGATTTTTGGTTGTCACCATGAGGCGCGTCAAGATCTCCATTGCCTCAAAGATCGATTTGACCGCGGCCTTCGTGTCTGGATCCGACGCCGTTAAATAGTCGTGGGCGGCTTCGAATTCGTGCCGAACCGCGGCGTAACGGGCGGACTCGAGCGCACGGAGCATTGAAACGCGATTGTGCTCGAATTCGCTGTCCACGAGGTAGTGCACGCCGCACCTCGGATCGAGTCGATAGCCCAGGTTTCCTTCGGAAAGCGCACGTGCCACGAAGCCGATCCATGCGCTGTCCAACGACACAAGGCGCTTAATTTGGCAAAAACGCCAAACAAGCGTGATTACGTCTAGCAACTGAGCGATGGTCAGAGCTTGAAGAGTTTCCGACCAACGTTGGCAGGCGAACGCGCTAACGTACCCGGTCTCCATAGCCAGATACGACGACAATTCGTATCCAGCGTGTTCAAAGCGCTTATCGAGGAAGACCGCAAGCCGTTCTCGGAAAGAGGGGGAGTCCGATGCTGGCGCACCGCGCTCCAAGTACGTGTGGGAGAAGAGCTGCCCGACAGGTTTTTCGGCGGTCATTGCAAAACCCAACTAAAGACGACGAGATGCAAAAAAGCCCGCAACTGAGTGCGGGCTCGATTCCGAGATGCTAATTTTTGTTCCGAATTTCACGTCGTGAAATCTTCGGCAGCGGCTAAGCGCTTGATATTGCTGAATTCTTTGGGGTGGCTGATGGGACTCGAACCCACGACGACAGGAATCACAATCCTGGACTCTACCAACTGAGCTACAGCCACCACTAACATCCGCTTGACTTGCTCTAAAAACCTGTCTCGCCGACGAAGAAACGAGATTATAGGCACTAGATTGTGGTTTGCCTAGTCCTTTATTCAAAAATTTCGATGGGCTCGCGCAGATGCTGTCTTGCTTCGTCGAAGATGGTCAGATCACGGGCCGCAAGTCGCTTGCTGTCGGACAAAACTCGACGCCAACCACGCGCACCCGCTTCGCCGCGATACAGCCCAAGCGCATGGCGCGTGATCGCGCCGAGATAGGTGCCGCGTGCCATTTCGGTCGCGCAATACTCGATCAGTTTCGCTTCGACCTGCTCGCGCGTCAGCGGCGCCTGCACAGAGCCGTAGAAGCGCGCGTCGACATCGGCGAGCAGGTAGGGATTGTGATACGCCTCGCGCCCGAGCATCACGCCGTCAACGTGCTGAAGATGCGCGTCGACTTCGTCGAGCGTCTTGATACCGCCATTGATGATGATTTCCAGTTGCGGAAAATCGCGCTTCAACTGATACGCGTAGTCGTACTTGAGCGGCGGAATCTCGCGGTTTTCCTTCGGGCTCAGGCCCTTCAGGATCGCGTTGCGCGCATGAACGATAAAGACCTCACAGCCGGCTTGCGCGATCGTGCCGACAAAATCGCGGACGAAGCCGTATTCCTCGACCGTATCGACGCCGATGCGGTGCTTGACCGTGACTGGCACCGATACGACGTCGCGCATCGCCTTCACGCAATCGGCGACGAGTTGCGGCTCGTTCATCAGGCATGCGCCGAACGCGCCGCGTTGCACGCGCTCGGATGGGCAGCCGCAATTCAGGTTGATTTCGTCATAGCCCCATTGCTCGCCGAGCTTGGCCGAACGCGCGAGATCGTCGGGCTCGCTGCCGCCGAGTTGCAGCGCGACTGGCGCTTCGTCGGGCGTGAATGCGAGATGACGCGGCACGTCGCCGTGCAGCAGCGCGCCGGTCGTCACCATTTCCGTGTAAAGCCAGGTATGGCGCGAAATCATTCGATGCAGCGAGCGGCAATGACGATCCGTCCAGTCCATCATCGGGGCGACGGACACGCGGCGGGGGCTGGGAGTGCGAGGTAAAGACATGGAGCGGCCAAGCGGCTTGAATCAAAACAATAATTTTACCGCAAGGCCAGAAACCGCCGGGCGCGCTGGAGCCATATCACTGTCGCGACAGAGGCGGGCACCGGTTCGTCAATGCGTCCATGCCTTAATGTCCATGTCCCCCCATCCCGCCACCACTGCTCCACGAGCTGCCGCCACCGTGCATGCCGCCGTATCCGCCACCGTGCCATCCGCCGTCGCCGCCATGCCATCCGCCGTGCCCGCCGTGCCCGCCACCGCCATGCCATCCACCGCGCCCGTGCCAATACCCATGTCCGTAATAGCAGCACGACCCTCCGAAACCGCCATAGATACCAACCGAGCCGTACGCCGGTCCGTAGTAAGGCGGTCCATACGCGTAGGGATAGTAGGGTTGCGCATAGCCGTAGTCCGCTGGCGGCGCGACGACGCATCCAGTGATGCTCGCTGCCGCGGCCGCTATCAGCGTCATCGATGCAATGAGCCTGGTCACGATTTTCTCCTTCACGTAAACCTCAGAAAAACCGCGCGCAACGGAGTTCAGCCGCGTTTGTGTCCGAGCGTTACCGGCGCCGGTGCGGCGGTGCGCGCTCGGGGCTTCGACCACGTGAGCGGTTGCCGCGACGCTCGACCGTTTCGCCAATCTTCTCGCGTATTACCGAGCGGCGTTGCGGTAACACTTCGTTAACGATCTGATACGTTACTGAAGGGCGTGGCTGCTAACTTCCATCGGACGATTCGTCGTTTAAGTCGGAAGCGATTCGCTTGCCCGCCCCGTTCGATCATCTGCTCAAAGGCAACGTGCTGTATCGCCAGGGCATGCGCGACAACGAGGCGGAATCGCTTGGACCGCTCGCGTGCTTTGCCGACAAATACCCGTTCAACTTCATCAACGTCGGCCTCATTCATCTCGCGCTGCCGAACGCGCGCATCAATCATGGCCGCCGCCCGCCATTACAGACCTGTCGATCGATTTTCTCGCGCATTTTTACGACGTGTCGTTCGGCTGCCACCTCGGCGAGCTGGGCCGCTGTCAGCGCGCGTACGATGAGTTGATAACGCGCTGGCGGCGCGTTCTACCCGCGGGCGTGATGATCGAGATCGAGCACGAGGAGCTGGTCAACGCTTGCGAGGCGAACGTGCGTCGCATGCTCGCGCATTGCGGGCTCGAGTGGGACCAACGTTGCCGCGCATTTCGCGAGACGATGCGGCGTGTCAGCACCGCGAGTTCGGCACAGGTGCGCCGACCGTTGTATCGAACGTCGATGCGGCGCTGGCAGCCCCGAGGCGAATTGGTGAACCGCTATGGGAAGGTCTCGCCCCGACCTGACGGCGGCCAACGCTCAACGCGCGATCACCGACACGTGATGCAGCCACGGGTACACGCCGGCAATGAACGCCGCGTAGATCGCGGCCATCGTTACGCCGGCGGCCGTGCCCCAGATGTCGCGCGAGGCCGCGCCCTGGCGAAAATGCACGGGCAGTCCGACCACGACGTAGCCGATCACGAAGAACAGGATGACCGCGCGCACCGGCGACAGATCGTGGCCGATGAATTCGAGCAACGCCGACAGGCTGAATTGCGACATGGACATTCAGGGAGTCACGAAGGCGGGGGATCGCAGGGCGCCGGAACACATCGAAATTGTTCAGCGAATGACGACTGATCCGCTTCACTCTCGACGTTTCACAGCGCGACGACCTATGCCGATTAAAGGCCACGCAAACGCGATCCGCAAGAAAAAACCTGTATGAATTTGTACTGTCCCACAGTGCTTGCAGCTTGCCTGCGTCGCGACTTTCAGCCGGCTTGGCAACGCTTTCACGGCCACGGTCTCAACGCTCCAGGGGCTTCGGTTTGCGCAAGGGATCGAGCAGCGGTTTCAAACCGTTGTGATCGATCTCGTGCATCAACGCGAGCAGACGGCCAATCTCGCCGGGCGGAAAGCCCTGGCTCGCGAACCAGTTCAGATAGTGGCCGGGCAGGTCGGCGATCACGCGGCCTTTATATTTCCCGTAGGGCATCACGCGCGTGACCAGCAATTCGAGGTGTTCGTGATTCATGGCAACGAAGTCATGATGAAACGCGCATCGAGAGCGCAAAGCGCGCAACGCGCAAGCACCAGGCGGCGCGCTGCAACGCATGGCCCCGCATTCTAGCCTTGCTGCAGGTAATGCGCCGGCGTGGTAACGTCTGCGCTTTCCGTTCACCTCTTCAACAGGACAAGTTAGATGGAATACCGCAGACTCGGCGACTCCGACGTGCAGGTTAGCCTGATTGGTCTCGGCACGATGACGTGGGGCGAGCAGAACACCGAGCAGGAAGCGCACGCGCAGATCGACTACGCGCTCGATCACGGCGTGAACCTGATCGACACCGCGGAAATGTATCCGGTGCCGCCGCGCGCCGAAACGCAAGGCTCGACGGAGCGCTACATTGGCACGTGGCTCGCGCAGCACAAGAGCGCGCGCGAGAAGATCGTGCTCGCAACCAAGATCGCGGGCCGCGCGCGTCAGCCGCACAATCCGCGTCATATTCGCGGCGAGGGCAACCAGTTCGATCGCAAGAACCTGACCGAGGCGCTCAACGACAGCCTCGAACGTCTGCAAACGGACTACGTCGATCTGTATCAGCTGCACTGGCCCGATCGCAGCACGATGACGTTCGGCCGCCCGTCGTATCCGTGGGTCGACGACGCGTACACGGTGCCGATCGAGGAAACGCTGACGGTACTCGCCGAATTCGTGAAGGCTGGCAAGGTGCGCCAGATCGGCGTGTCGAACGAAACGCCGTGGGGTGTCGCGCAGTTTCTGCGCGCGGCCGAAAGACTCGGCTTGCCGCGCATCGTCAGCATCCAGAATCCGTACAGCCTCTTGAACCGCACGTACGAAGTGGGTCTGTCCGAGTACGCGCATCGCGACAACATCGGTCTGCTCGCGTATTCACCGCTCGCGTTCGGCTGGCTGTCGGGCAAGTACGAAGGCGGCGCGCGTCCTGCCGGCGCGCGCATCACGCTGTTCGAGCGCTTCCAGCGCTATAGCAAGCCGCAAGCCGTGCAGGCGACCACGCGTTACGTCGAGCTCGCGAAGCGCCACGGCATGACCCCCGCGCAATTCGCGCTCGCGTTCGTCAATAGCCGGCCGTTCGTGACCAGCAATCTGATCGGCGCGACCTCGCTCGAACAATTGAAGGAAAACATCGCCAGCGCGGACGTGAAGCTGTCACCGGAAGTGCTGGCGGAAATCGACAGGCTGCACGAGCTGCAGCCGAATCCGGCGCCTTGATGTCGAGGTAAGCGCGACGCGCTTGCCGCGGTGGCCCCGGTCGATTGCCGGGGCGGCCGCGGAAGGTGCAGCGAATCACTCGGCATCGGCCGAACTCAACCCGCGGCCTTTGCCGTATCCACCGTCTCGCGCTTCGCCGCAAGCGGCGAATTCTCGCCGAGATCCCAGAACAGTCCCGCCATCATCTGCAGGCCCTCGCGCACCACCGGAGCTAGAAGGTGCTCGTTCGGCGCATGCTGCGAGCAGGCCGGATAAGAATGCGGCACCCAGATCGTCGGCAGACCGAGCGTGTCGGCGAATACCTCGTTCGGCAGCGTGCCGCCGAGATTCGGCAGCAGCGCGGTCTTCTTGCCGGTGGTCGCTTCGAGCGACGCGATCGCCCACGTGACCCACGGATCGTCGGGATCCAGCCGCGTGGCTGGCGCGCCGCGTTCGACGTCGATTTCGACCAGCTGAAAACCGTGCGCATCGAGATGCGCGCGCAGATGCTTGCCGAGGTTTTCCCAATCGGTGCCGACCACGAAACGCAACTGGCAGACCGCGAACGCCGACGGCGGAATCGCGTTGACCGGGTTCTCCGGATTACCCGCCTTGAAGGCCAGCACTTCGAAGCTGTTCCAGCCGAACACGCGCTCGGGCGCGGAAAGACCCGGCTCGCCCCAGTTGTCATCGACGGTGGGGTCGCCCGGACCGTTGCCCACCGTGATGTCGGCAAGTGCGCGGCGCACGGCCTCGGGGATTGGCGGCGGACGCAGGCCGTCGACTGCGATCACGCCGCGCGCATCGACGAGACTCGCGAGCGCGTTGGCGAGCACCGTCGCCGGATTGCGCAGCAAGCCGCCCCAGTTGCCCGAGTGATGCGCGCCGTCGCGCAGGTTCAGCGACAGCCTGAAATTGACCGCGCCGCGCGAGCCGAGAAACACGGTCGGACGACGCGCTGCGAGACGCGGACCGTCGGAGGCGATCAGCACGTCGGCGGCGAGTTCGTCGCGACGCGCATGGCAGATCGCGTCGAGCCCCGGAGAGCCGGTTTCCTCGCCCATCTCGATCAACAGCTTCGTGTTGAAGCCGAGTTTGCCGTCGCGCGCGGCGAGCGTGCTCGCGAGCGCGGCGAGGTTGATCGAGTGCTGGCCTTTGTTGTCGGCGGTGCCGCGACCGAACCAGCGCTCGCCTTCCACGGTCACCGCCCACGGCGTCAGCGGCGCGCGCCACTGGCTGTCGTAGCCGCGCACGACGTCGCCGTGGCCGTAGATCAGCACGGTCGGCAGATGATCGCCTTCGTGACGGTTGGCGATCAGAAACGGACCGAAGCCATCGACCGGGTTATCGACGATGCGCGTGCTGAAGCCGAGGCGCTCCGCTTCGGGCTGGATTTCGTCGGTCAGATAGGACAGCAGCAGTGCGCCGCGATCGCTTTCCTGGCTTTCGGTGCGAAAAGCGACGCGACGGTTCAGATCGGCGAGAAAAGCGCCGGATTCGAAGTGCCGGGTGGCAAGCTCGATGGCCTGGTTGCGGCTCATGTCGATGTCTCCGATGCGGGGGGATGGGTGAAGGGGCGGAGGGCCGCCAGGCTCGATGGCTCGATGCTCGGCGCGGCGTTCAGGCGAATCGCCTGCAACGTCATCGCAACCGATTCTAGAAGTGCGCCATTTTTGTCACAATGATCATGTTTCGAAGCTTGCCTTGCCGGAAAAGCAAAGCGTCGCGCGTCGGCTCGAACCGCGGTACCCGCCCACCCATGGCACCGTTGTAACAGATTTGATCGAGGCGTCCAGGATGGCACGTTCACTGCATGGCATCGCGTTGCGTTATTTCGTCGAAGTCGCGCGCAGCGGCTCGCTGAGCGACGCGTCCGAGCGGCTGCACGTCGCGGTATCGGCGATCAGCCGGCAAATCGTGCGGCTCGAAAGCGAGCTCGGCGTGACACTGTTCGAGCGGCGTCCGCGCGGCATGACGCTGTCCGAGGCCGGTGAGCGGCTGCTTGCGTACGCGCAACGCAGCCTGCTCGAAGCCGAGCACGTGATGAACGAGATTAGCGGTCTCGCGAGCTTGCACGGCAGCCGGATCAAGATCGCGACCGCCGAGGGTTTTGCGGTCGACTTCCTGCCCGCCGCGATTGCGAATTTCCGCGCCGAGCACCCCGGCATCGATTTCACGCTGACCGTGATGTCGCCGGCCGACGCCACTCGCCACGTGCGCGACGGCGACGTCGATATCGCGCTGTCGTTCAGCCTCGCGCCGGAGAAGGGCGTGAAGGTCGAGCACACCGAACGCGCGCCGGTGTTCGTGCTGCTGCGCTCCGATCATCCCCTTGCGGCGCGCGCGAAACTGTCGCTCGCCGAGGTGAGTCGCTATCCGCTCGTGTTGTCGGAGACGGGCACCACGATTCGCCAGTTGATCGACATCACGTGCGCGCTCGAAGGCATCCTCCTCGAGCCGGACCTGATCTGCAACAACAGCGGCGCGAGTTATCGCTACGCGCAGCGGTCCGGAGCGATCATGTTCACGGGGCTGCTGTCGGTGCGCGACCGCTATGCTGACGACGGCTTCGTCGTGATTCCGCTCACCGACCCGCAGATGCGCCAGCGCAGCATCCAGGTGCAGACGATGGCGGGGCGCGAGTTGCCCCCGTCGGTGCGCACGTTTCGCGACCATCTGATCGCGCGGATCGCGGATGCGAAGCCGGCTGGGGCGCAGGCGTCGAAGGTCACAGGTGGACGCGGTAAACGTACGCCGCGGCGCCCGCGAGCCGATGCATGAAATGCGACACATGCCAGGGCACTAAGCGGCAAATGTTCTCCCGGAATCCGAATCACGACCTAAACTGTGGTGGACGGCAAGGACGGCCCTGAGAAAACGATCCTGATGGTGCGCGCCACGATCAGGGGAAATGCGGAACAATGACAGTCAAACCGCGGACCTGCCGCCTAGCCCGCGATGCTGCAATGCACACGAGCGACAATAGATGGACCCAAATAGAAGCGCGGCGCGTCGTCCCGATGGCGCGTTGCCCACAACAGAGCGATAGGACCAACACAGCCATGGCGCAACAGAAAACCAATCCAAAACTCGAGCAGGCTCTCACGCGCGGTGATCTCGCGATCCGTCAGGCGAACTCGGCGCGAGCGACCGCGTTGTTGCGTGCGCTCGCCAAGATGATCGTCGATGCGTCGGCCACCATCGGAGTGGAAGCCTTCACGCTGATTCACGACGGCGACAAGATCTACGATCCCGCCGATGGTCTATGGCCACAGGCGCTGCTGATTTCGCTCGACGGTCCCGTCGAGGACGCCGATCCCGACGAATTGCGCACGGTGCGGCTGATCGCGGATGATCCGGCCACCGTGTTCCGGGTGGAGTGGCAGCGCGCCGATGGCAAGATCGGGCGTCACGACGGCGGCCCGTTCGCGACGGTCGCGTTCATCTCCGACGTCGACATTCCGTGGAGCGATGACGAGGAATGAGCGCGCAACGATAGCAAACACGCCGTGCGACGACCGACGCGGCCCGCGTCTTGCGCGGGTGCGGGCGCAACGCGCCGCCCGCACGTTCGGCTTACTTCATCATGCGACGCCGAAACAGGATCGCCGACACGATGAAGCCGCCGACTGCATAAGCGGCCAGCACGCTCACATGCAGCGCCGCGTGCTCCATCGGCCGACCGAGCATCGCCGGGCGCATCAGATCGACCGCATTGGCGAGCGGCAGCGCGGCAGTCACCGCTTGTGCGGCGCCGGGCAGTTGCGAGATCGGAAAGAACACGCCGGAGAGCAGCAGCATCGGCGTGAGCACGAGCGTCTGATAGAACATGAAAAAGTCGTATGACGGCGCGAGCGCCGTCACGATCATCGCGAGGCTCGCGAACGCGAGACCGGCCAGCACGATGACCGGCAGCGCGAGCAGCATAGACGGAAAACTCGCATAGCCGAGCGCGCCCGCCACCAGCATGATCGCCACACCCGACAACACCGATTTGCTGGCGGCCCACACCACCTCGCCGAGCACGATATCGCCGAGCGTGAGCGGCGTATGCATGATCGCTTCCCACGTGCGCTGCACGTGCATGCGCGAAAAGCCCGAATACATCGACTCGAAGCTCGCCGACATCATCACGCTCGACGCCACCGTGCCCGCCGCGAGGAACGAGATATACGACACGCCGTCGACGTGCCCGACCATCAGCCCGAGCCCGAGGCCGAGACCGAACAGATAGATCATCGGATCGGCGAGGTTGCCGAACATCGACGCGATCGCGAGCTTTTTCCACACCAGGTAGTTGCGGCGCCACACCGCGATCCAGTTCGTGGCGTTGGCGGGGAAGGCACCGAACGGCTCTTGCGCCGATGGCGTGCCGTCGTGGGTTTCGTAAGTACGTGCGTCCATCAAGTGTCTCGCTATCGGTTCAGTCCTGCATTTCGCGACCGGTGAGCCGCAGAAACACATCCTCGAGATTCGCCGGCCGATGCAGATAGCGCAAATCGGCGCGCTGCTTGAGGCGCATATGCACGGGCTGCGCGTCGTTCACATAACAGAACAGCGTCTCGCCGCTGATCTCGGTGCGCTCGGCGAGCGGCGCGAGTTCGTCGCGCAACGCAAACGGATCGGGGCCGTAGATCTCGATCACGTCGCAGCCGATCTCGGACTCGATCAACTCGCGCGGCGCGCCTTCGGCGATCTTGCGGCCTTCCTCGATCACGCACAGTCGATGACAGAGCCGTTCGGCTTCTTCCATGAAGTGCGTGGTCAGCAGGATGGTCTTGCCGCGCGCGAGCAGCGAGCGCAGCCGCTCCCAGATCAGATGGCGCGCTTGCGGATCGAGACCGGTGGTCGGCTCGTCCATGATCAGCACATCGGGATCGTTGATCAGCGCACGCGCGAGCGTGAGGCGCCGCTTCATGCCGCCCGACAGTTCGCTCACGCGCGCGTCCGCCTTGTTCTCGAGGCGAGCGAATTCGAGCAGACCCGGCACCACCGCGCGACACTGCGCGGCGCTCAGACCGAAGTAGCGACCGAACACGAGCAGATTTTCGCGCACCGTGAAATCGGGATCGAGGTTGTCGAACTGCGGCACCACGCCGACGCGCGAGCGTGCGAGGCGCGCGCGGCCCGGAATCGGCTCGTCGCACAGCCGGATCGCGCCGGCGTCGGGCGCCGCAATGCCGAGCAGCATGCGCAACGTCGTGGTCTTACCGGCGCCGTTGGGGCCGAGTAGCCCGAAGCATTCGCCGGTGTTCACATGAAACGACAATCCGTCGACGACCGTTTTTTCGCCGTAGCTTTTCCTGACCTGATGGAACTCGATGGGGGCGGTGGGCATGGCTCGAGCAAGGCTCCGGAAAAAGACACAACGTACGCGCAAGACACACAACATACCTGCGATGCACGCATTGCGCACGCGAAGCCGCTTACTCCAGGTATCGGATCGCTGATGCGAGGGGGTGTCCGGGAACGCGTCATGCGTGGGTGCGATGCGCTCGTCGGTGTCGCTTGGCGCCGCTGATTGGCGGTGGCACGACTGGCACGTCAACCGGCCCGCAGTGTGTCGACGCAGCGTTCGCAAACGAAGTTTTGCATTGCGGCATCCGTGTGCAAACGCTGCGTCGGATCGCCCAACGCTTGTGCAGACTGGATCGGCATGCACCGAGTATGCACTTAGCGTTTTCCATCCCTTGCAAGCCGAATTGCGGCGCACCATGATTGATTCAGACCGCGCTTTCCGCGCGAATGGAGAAAGCAGATGGCGAGCTACCAGAAAATCCTGTTGTGCTACGACGGCTCGCGCGAAGGCCGCAAAGCCCTGCGTTGCGGTGCCGATCTGGCGTTGGAACTGAAGGCGGAAACGCATCTGCTGTCGGTCGTCGACATGCGTTCGAGCATCGCGCAGAGCGCGGGCCTGTTGACGGACGTCGCCTGCGGCAGCTTCGAAAAAACGGCCCGCGAGATTCTGCAGGAGGGCGTGAACTGGCTGACCGAGCGAGGTGTGAGCGCGCAAGGGCATTTCGCATTCGGTCATCCGATCGACGAGATCGCCAATCTTGCCAACGAGTTGCAGGTCGACCTCGTGGTGGTGGGTCATCGCTGCCGGACTGGTTTGTCGCGGTGGTGGATGGGGGCGGGCAACACGCCGCTGCTCGACCGCGTGTCGTGCAGCATTCTGGTGGCGTGCTCGTCCGCGCAGGAGCAGCAGGCGGCTGCGGCGTAATGGGCTAGTGAGGGACGCGAAGCCGCGCGCCCCGTCATCTAGCCCAGATGTGTATAGACCCTGTCGCGTGGCCGGCCCCGATGGCCAGCCACGCATCCCATCCGGCCAGGCTTCGACCTCACTCGTTCAGATTGATCGCCGCGAGCTTCCACGTGACCAGACCTTCGCGACGAAAGATTGCCGAATAATTCGCGTTACCTTCGCCACGCCGGTACGTGATGACAAACTCGTTGAGACTGCGATAGCCCGCCGTGCTTTGACGCCCGGGCGGCGGTGCGCTTGCCTGCGTGGTGGTGTCGCCCGCGGCTGGCGCGGCCGGCGCTTCGCCGCCCGCGGCTGGCGGCGCGGACGGTTGCTCGCCCGGCGTGCCACGCGGCGGCATGCCGTTCAGCAGCGCCGCGACGCCGTCGGGTGTCGCATAGGCATCGACGAGCGGGCCGATCAGCGTCACGCCGATCACCGCGCCGATCGTGGCCATCTTGTTGCCGGCATCCGCCTCAAGCCGGCGTGTCAGCATGGCGCCCACCTGTTGCTTCAGGCTATCGCGTAGCGCAGGAAAGTCCACATACTGATTGACGGTTTGCGCGTCACGCGCATCGGCGGCGCGTTTGAGATTGTTCACCGCGAGATACGGTGACGCATAAATAAAGCCCAGCGCGGCAATCACGATCACCACGATCAGCGTGATCAGCAGCGGCCGGGTGGCGCTGCCCTGTGTGCGTTTCCGAATTGTCATCGAATGGGACTCCACGTCAGTGATGATCTAACGTCGACCACGGCGAGGTCGAAACGATCCCATCCCGCGCGAATCTCTGAACATCCGAAGTGCTTGTTGCATGCGTACTCAGGATTCGCTCACGCTTCGAACACCGCGCCGTGCACGTTGGCTTCGTCGGCTATGCAACGATCGATCATACGGCATACGGCGTCGACCGTGCCGACCATGATCAGTCGCGACGGTCCATGATAGACCCGCACCGGCGCGCGACGCGCGGGCTCGGCGATGTTCAGCGCCGAATTCAGCGACACGCGCGCGAACGCCGGCAACGACGACGGCAGACCGGAAGCTTCGGCAGTCGCGTCGAACAGCGACGGCGTGCGCGCAGCGGGCGCCTCGATTAGCGCGCAGGGCGTGAGCTTGCGCAGATGGCGCAGACGGCCGAACTGGCGAAAGGGCAACAGGAGGGCAAGGCGTTCCATGAATCTCTCCAGGCGGTGCGGCGTAGATGCGGGCGTAAATGCGGCTTGGGTTGGACAAACCGGCGCAAGCGTTCCGGCGACAGCGAAAGATCAGAACTCGCTGGGGCGGATCAGCCCGACCGCGATCCCTTCGAGCGCGAAATCGGCGCAGCCGGTTTCCACGAAGATGTTGTCGTAATCGGGGTTTTCGGCGATCAGTTCGATGCCGTTCGGCCGGCGCTTCAGACGCTTGACCGTCACGTCATCGCCGAGCCGCGCAATGATGATCTGGCCGTCCTTCGCTTCGGTGCGCTTTTGCACCGCGAGCAGGTCGCCGTCGAGAATGCCCGCGTCGCGCATCGACAGGCCGCGCACCTTCAGCAGGTAGTCGGGCTTGCTCGAGAACAGCGCCGGGTCACACGCGTAGTGCTGCGAGATATGTTCCTGCGCGAGGATCGGGCTACCCGCCGCGACCCGGCCAATCAGCGGCAACGACAACTGCATCAGGCCCGCATGCGGCAGGGTGAACTGATACGGCGCGTCCTCCTGCCCGGACAGCAGGCGGATGCCGCGCGACGCGCCGGCCGCGAGTTCGATCACGCCCTTGCGCGCCAGCGCGCGCAGATGTTCTTCCGCGGAATTGGCCGAGCTGAACCCGAGTTCGGCGGCAATTTCCGCGCGAGTGGGAGGAAAGCCGGTGCGTTCGATCGCGCGGCGGATCAGATCGAAAACCTGCTGCTGTCGTGCGGTGAGTTTTGTCATAGCCACTGTATGTATGAACAGGTGACTGTATTTTTATACAGTATTCGGCGCATTTCAAGCTTTACTTTAAGTTCGGCGCAAGGGTCGCGCTGGGACGTCGTTTATCGGCGACACGACGGCGTTTTCGGCGTTCCAACAGCCGGAGCATCTGTCGTTACCACTTTTGAGTATTAAAAAATGAAGAAACATTATTTTTAATGATGAAGGCGCTTCGATAGACTGGCCTCCGGTTGGCGCTCATGTGCACGTGACCGCGACGCAGAACAACACCAGACGCTCATCAGCGGACATCACGCGGAGAAAAATTGAAATGAACCATCGGCATACGGGGCTTGCGGCTCGAACCAGAAGACTGATCGCGGCGCTCGCCGTCGGCGCGGCGGGGGCGCTCGGCATGTTGGGCGCAAGCGGCGTCGCGCACGCCGACACCTCGCTGTTGAACGTGTCCTACGATCCGACGCGCGAACTGTATCAGGACGTCAATCAGGCATTCGGCAAGGAATGGAAGGCCAGGACCGGCGAAGCCGTCACCTTCAGGCAGTCGCACGGCGGCTCGGGCGCTCAGGCTCGCTCGGTGCTAGACGGACTGCAGGCCGACGTCGTGACGCTCGCGCTCGCCTATGACATCGACGCGATCGCGAACAAGGGGCTCGTCGACAAGAACTGGCAAAAGCGTCTGCCGGACAACGCATCGCCGTACACGTCGACGATCGTGTTTCTGGTGCGCAAGGGCAACCCGAAGCACATCAAGGATTGGGACGATCTGGTGAAACCGGGCGTGTCGATCGTGACGCCGAATCCGAAGACCTCGGGCGGCGCGCGCTGGAATTATCTGGCCGCGTGGGCGTACGCCGAGCATCAACCGGGCGGCAACGACCAGAAGGCCAGGGAGTTCGTCGGCAAGCTGTACAGGAACGCCGGCGTGCTCGATTCGGGCGCGCGCGGCGCGACCACGAGCTTCGTGCAGCGCGGTATCGGCGACGTGCTGATCGCGTGGGAAAACGAGGCGTTCCTGTCGCTGAAGGAGTTTGGTCCGGACAAGTTCGAGATCGTGGTGCCGTCGGTGAGCATTCTGGCCGAGCCGCCGGTCGCGCTGGTCGACAAGGTCGTCGACAAACACGGCACGCGCAAGCTGGCCGAGGCATATCTGAACTTCCTGTATAGCGAGCAAGGTCAGGAGATCGCCGCGCGCAATTTCTATCGTCCGCGTTCCAGCAAGGTGCCCGCCGATCTGACCGCGAAGTTTCCGAAGCTGAAGCTGTACACGATCGACGATTCGTTCGGCGGTTGGACCAACGCGCAGAAGACCCATTTCGCGGACGGCGGCGTGTTCGATTCGATTTATCAGCCGCAGTAAGAACCACCGCCTGAATCACAGCCAGGGGAAAGAGGGCGCGCCCAATGGGCGCGCTTTCGGCTAACCGGGGTCCGGTGGCCAGCAGTGCGGCAGTACCGCAGTACGGCAGCACGGCAAAACGAACAACCGCGCGAGCATCAACCATGAACGAGTATCCAGCATGACCACGTTGACCTTCCGCAAGCCGAGCGCATTGCCCGGTTTTGGCCTGACACTCGGCATCACGGTGGCTTATCTGAGCCTCGTGGTGCTGATTCCATTGGCGGCGACCTTTCTGAAAACCGCGACGCTCGACTGGGATCAGTTCGTACGCGCGGTCACGTCGCCGCGTGTGCTCGCGTCGTATCGGCTGACGTTTTTCTCGGCGCTAGGCGGCGCGCTGATCAACGCGGTGTTCGGCTTTCTCGTCGCGTGGGTGCTGGTGCGTTACACGTTTCCGTTCAAGCGTATCGTCGATGCGGTCGTCGATCTGCCATTCGCGTTGCCCACCTCGGTGGCGGGCATTTCGCTCGCGGCCGTGTATGCGGGCAACGGCTGGATCGGCCAGTTCCTCGCGCCGCTCGGCATCAAGATCGCGTTCACGCCGGCGGGCGTGCTGGTCGCGCTGACGTTCATCGGCCTGCCGTTCGTCGTGCGCACCGTGCAACCGGTGCTCGAGGAGTTCGAGCGCGAGCAGGAGGAGGCGGCCGCGTGTCTAGGCGCGTCGCGCTGGCTCACGTTTCGCCGCGTCGTGCTGCCGGCCGTGCTCCCGGCGCTGCTGACCGGCTTCGCGCTCGCCTTTGCGCGCGCGCTCGGCGAATACGGCTCGGTGATCTTCATCGCCGGCAATGTGCCGATGAAGTCCGAGATCACGTCGCTCCTGATCATCACGAAGCTCGAGCAATACGACTATGCGGGCGCGACGGCGCTCGCGGTCGTGATGCTGGTCGTGTCGTTCCTGATGCTGCTGTTGATCAACACGCTGCAGTGGTATCTGCAGCGGCGCACGAGCCGCGGCAATACGGGATCGGCGCCAGTGGCCACGAGCGTCGCCGCTATCGGTGGAGGTGTGCAATGAGCCGCGTTCCGACCAACCCGGCGAGCGTGGCGCGTCGCCCCGATCCGGTCAGCGAGCCGGCAGTCGTGCGCTGGCTGCTGATCGGCCTCGCACTGCTGTTTCTCGCGCTGTTTCTGGTCGTGCCGCTCGCCGCGGTGTTCTACCAGGCGCTGAACAAGGGGCTGCGTTTTTACTTCGAAGCGCTCGCCGATCCGGATGCGCTGTCGGCGATCAAACTGACGCTGCTCACCGCGGCGATCGCGGTGCCGCTGAACCTCGTGTTCGGCCTTGCGGCGTCGTGGTGTATCGCGAAGTTCGAATTCCGTGGCAAGGCGCTGCTGACCACGTTGATCGATCTGCCGTTTTCGGTGTCGCCGGTGATCTCCGGTCTGATCTACGTGCTGATGTTCGGCGCGCAGGGCTGGTTCGGCCCGTGGCTCGAAGATCACAACGTGCAGATCATCTTCGCGGTGCCGGGCATCGTGCTCGCGACGATCTTCGTCACGTTCCCGTTCGTCGCGCGCGAGCTGATTCCGCTGATGCAGGCGCAGGGCAACGACGAGGAAGAAGCCGCGCACGTGCTCGGCGCATCGGGCTGGCAGACGTTCCGTCGCGTCACGCTGCCGAACGTCAAGTGGGGTCTGCTGTACGGCGTGATTCTGTGCAATGCGCGCGCAATGGGCGAGTTCGGCGCGGTGTCGGTCGTATCGGGCCATATTCGCGGGCAGACCGACACGATGCCGCTGCACGTCGAAATCCTCTACAACGAGTACAACTTCTCGGCCGCGTTCGCCGTGGCCTCGATGCTCGCGCTGCTGGCGCTGGTTACGCTGGGGCTCAAGCTGCTGGCCGAGCGTCATATGTCGGCGGAACTGTCGGCGGCGCGCGAAGTGCCTGCGTATGCGGGGCCCGTGTCGCCGTCCGGCGCTTCGCAGGCCAATAGCGCGCAGTCCGCTTCTCATTCGTTTTTCGTCAACGCCACGCCTGCGTCGCAGCGACATCCGCTCAAGCAAGGAGAGCTGTAAATGGGTATCACCGTTCGTAACCTGCAAAAGCGCTTCGGCGATTTCGTCGCGCTCGACAACGTGTCGCTCGACTTTCCGCCGGGCGAACTCGTCGCGCTGCTCGGGCCGTCGGGTTGCGGCAAGACGACGTTGCTGCGTGTGATCGCCGGCCTCGAATACGCGGACGGCGGCCAGGTCGAGCTGCAAGGCCAGGATGTCGCGGCGGTCGGCGCGCGTGAGCGCGAGGTGGGTTTCGTGTTCCAGCACTACGCGCTGTTCCGTCATATGACGGTGTTCGAAAACGTCGCGTTCGGGCTGCGCGTGAAGCCGCGCAAGGAACGTCCGTCCGAGAAGGTGATTCGTGAGAAGGTGCATGAGTTGCTGAAGCTCGTGCAGCTCGACTGGCTCGCACAGCGCTATCCGTCGGAGCTGTCCGGCGGCCAGCGCCAGCGCATCGCGCTCGCACGTGCGTTGGCCGTGGAGCCAAAGGTGCTGTTGCTCGACGAGCCGTTCGGCGCGCTCGACGCGAAGGTGCGCAAGGAACTGCGCAGCTGGTTGCGTCGCCTGCACGACGATCTGCATATTTCGACGATCTTCGTCACGCACGATCAGGAAGAAGCGCTCGAAGTGGCGGACCGCATCGTCGTGCTCGATCGCGGGCATGTCGAGCAGGTCGGCAGCCCACAGGAGGTGTACGACCATCCGCAGACGCCGTTCGTCTACGAGTTTCTCGGCGCGGCGAACCGCCTGCACGGCAGCGTCGATGCGCAAGGCTTCGTCGTCGATGGCGCGGCGCTGCCGGTCGCGATCGCGGCGGGTTTTAGGGGCCCGGCGTTCGCCTATGTGCGGCCGCACGATCTGCAGTTGTATCCGCAGGCGGCGGGGCATCGCGAGGGCATTGTCGTCGACGTGCGGCGCGTGGTGACGCTCGGCGGTTCGGTGCGCGTCGAGCTCTCGGGTCGCGAGGGCAATCTGCTCGAAGCCGAACTCGATCGCGAAACGTGGCGTGATCTGCAACTCGCGGTCGGCGACGGCGTGACCGCGGTGCCGCGCGCGCTGCGGGTGTTTCCGGCGCAGTGAGGTGGCGGCGCCGCTGTGCGGCACTGAGGACAGGAGAGAACGTATCAGCCGTACCGCGTGGATCGCCTGACATTTGCGGCTCCAATAACTCAACTCTGGCAGAACCGGAGACACAACGATGAATTTCCAGCAATTGCGCTTCGTGCGCGAAGCCGTGCGGCAGAACATGAACCTGACCGAAGTGGCGAACGTGCTCTACACGTCGCAGTCGGGCGTATCGAAGCAGATCAAGGATCTCGAGGACGAACTCGGGGTCGACATCTTCATCCGCCGCGGCAAGCGTCTGACCGGGCTCACCGAACCAGGCAAGGCCGTGCATCAGTTGATCGAGCGGATGCTGCTCGATGCGGAGAATCTGCGCCGCGTTGCGCGTCAGTACGCGGATCAGGACAGCGGCCACCTCGTCGTCGCGACCACCCACACGCAGGCACGCTACGCATTGCCGAAGGTGGTTCGGCAGTTCACGTCGGTGTTCCCGAAAGTGCATCTGGCGCTGCGCCAGGGCAGCCCGCAGCAGATCGCGCAGATGATCATCAACGGCGAAGCGGATATCGGCATCTCGACCGAGGCGCTCGACCGTTTTCCCGACATCGTCACGTTCCCGTGCTATTCGTGGCATCACGTCGTAGTGGTGCCGAAGGATCATCCGCTCGTCGACCGAGCGAATCTGACGCTCGACGAGATCGCCGAATTTCCGATCGTCACCTACGACCAGGACTTCACCGGCCGCTCGCATATCGATCAGGCGTTCGCGAAAGCGGGTGCGTTGCCCGACGTCGTGCTGACCGCGATCGACGCCGACGTGATCAAGACCTACGTCGAACTCGGCATGGGCATCGGCGTGGTCGCGGCAATGGCCTACGACCCGAAGCGCGACAGCGAACTCGTCGCGCTCGACACGCAGCATCTGTTCGAGGCGAGCACGACGCGCGTTGGCTTGCGCAAGGGCGCGTTCCTGCGCGCGTACGCCTATCGGTTGATCGAGATGTTCGCGCCGCAGTTGAGCGAGGAAGACATCGCGGCGCAGTTGCGCGAGGCGGCTTAGAGCCGCGAGCAGCTTAGGGTGGGACTTGCACCCGTCGTCAATACTTGTGGTGATGAGTGCAATTGGGCACCGCATGAGATTTAAGCCCGCTCGCGCGTTGCGCACGCTCGCGCAAGCCGAACCCGCGTCCGGTCTTCCACGCATGGCGACGCGAAGCGCATCGCTTACAATCGCCGCCATGAATACCTCGACTTCTCCCTCTCTCCCGATTCCCCCCGGCCATAGCACCGCGTCGACGCTGCCGCGCATCGCAGTGCTCGCGACCGGCGGCACGATCGCCGGCGCGGCCCCGGATGCCGCCAATACGTCGGGCTATCAGGCGGGCGTCGTCGGCGTCGATCAGCTGCTCGCGGCGGTGCCGGCTTTGTCTACGGTCGCGCGGATCGCGCCCGAGCAGATCGCCAGCGTCGACAGCAAGGACATGTCGCTGCCGCTTTGGACCACACTCGCGCAACGCGTCAACGCGCTGCTCGCGACGGACGACGTCGACGGCCTGGTGGTCACGCACGGTACCGATACGCTCGAGGAAACCGCCTATCTGCTGCATCTGACCGTCAAGTCGGACAAGCCGGTCGTGTTGACCGCGGCGATGCGTCCAGCGTCGGCGCTGTCCGCCGACGGTCCGCTGAACCTGCTAAACGCGGTGACGGTCGCCGCGCACGCGGCGGCACGCGGGCAGGGCGTGCTGGTCGCGTTTAACAACCGGATTCATAGCGCGCGCGACGTTGTGAAAACGAGCACGTATGCGGTCGATGCGTTCCAGTCGCCCGAAATCGGCGCGCTCGGCTGGGTGCAGGATGGCCGCGTCGAATTCCAGCGCGGCGTGGTGCGCGCGCATACGGTCGCGAGCGAATTCGCAATCGATGCGGCGTGGCCGCAGGTGGAGATCGTCACGAGCTATGCGGGCGTGTCGCGGATCGCCATCGATGCGCTGGTCGCCGCGGATGTGCGCGGCATCGTCGTGGCGGGGACGGGCAATGGCTCGATCCACCAGTCGTTGCAGCAGGCACTGGCCGATGCCGCATTGCGCGGCGTGGCGGTGGTGCGCTCGTCGCGCGTGGGTTCGGGGCATGTGATGCGCAACGGCGCGGCGGCCGACGATGCGCTCGGTTTCGTCAGCGCGGGTTCGCTGAATCCGTACAAGGCGAGGGTGCTGCTGATGCTGGCGCTGGCCGCGGGCCACACTGCGCCGGCGGCGTTGCAGAAGGTGTTCGATACGTATTGATTGGCGAATCCGACAGCCGGACACCCGACGATGACGTCTGACCGACCAAGGCTTCCCCGTCACCGACGGGTGCCGCTGCGGACCCCACTTGCCGCTCTCAGCCCAGAGCGGCGCGATTTGCCCATTGCGCCGCGCCGGCAACCCAAGCTGCCGTGCAACGAACGGGCGCCCCACCTGTGTTCACCGTGACGTCGCCGATGCCGAAGCGGCAACCAGCGGAATCAACGGCGAGCTGAACTGAAGAGGAAACACGAAGACCTCAAGCCGCCTTCGCTTCCTCGCTATCCGGCGCCTGCGCGACTTCATGATTCGCCATGATTTCGAGCGCGCGCACCATCGCCGAGTGATCCCACGCCTTGCCGCCGTTCGCGGCGCAGACGCTGAACAGTTGCTGCGCGCTCGCGGTATGCGGCAGCGCGATGCCGAGCTTACGCGCGCCATCGAGCGCGAGATTCAGGTCCTTCTGATGCAACTCGATCCGGAAACCCGGATTGAACGAGCGCTTCGTCATGCGCTCGCCATGCACTTCGAGAATCCGCGACGACGCGAAGCCGCCCATCAGCGCGCGCCGCACCCGCTCTGGGTCGGCGCCCGAGCGCGACGCGAACAGCAGCGCTTCCGCGACCGCTTCGATGTTCAGCGCGACGATGATCTGGTTCGCGACCTTGCAGGTCTGACCCGCGCCGTTGTCGCCGATCAGCGAGATGTTCTTGCCCATCAGCTCGAACAACGGCTTGGCCAGCGCGAAGGCTTTCTCGGGACCGCCGACCATGATCGTCAGCGACGCATCCCGCGCGCCGATTTCGCCGCCGGACACCGGCGCATCGAGATAGTCGACGCCGAGCGCGTTGATCTTCTTCGCGAACGCCTGGGTGTCGAGCGGCGAGATCGAGCTCATGTCGATGACGAGCTTGCCTTTGGTGAGGCCGGCGGCGACGCCGTCGTCGGCGAACAGCACGTTGGCGACGTCCGGCGTGTCCGGCACCATGATCATGATGATGTCGGCGGCCTGCGCGACCGCGGTCGAACTGGCGACCACGCTCGTGCTCTTCGCGATGTCGTCTGGCACCGGATACGCGCCGTTCACGAACAGCGAGTGACCGCCCTTGATGAGGTTGCGCGCCATGTGCGCGCCCATGATGCCGAGTCCGATGAAGCCGATCTTTGCCATGTGTGTGAATCTCCAGGGTTATTAGGGGACGTGCGTTGAGGCTTCAGGGTTCCATCAGGAACCCCAAGGCGCCTCAAGCCGCCGCATGCGCCGCGCCACGCGCCTGACCTGCCACGCTTTGCACCCAGCCGAGGCCGGCATCGGTCGTCGTGCGCGGCTTGTATTCGCAACCGACGTAGCCGTCGTAGCCGAGCGAGTCGAGCAGCGCGAACAGATACGGATAGTTGATCTCGCCGGTGCCCGGTTCGTGCCGCCCGGGGTTGTCCGCGAGCTGGATATGCGCGATCTGCGCGAGGTTCTTTTCGATCGTCGCCGCGAGTTCGCCTTCCATCCGCTGCATGTGATAGATGTCGTATTGCAGGAACAGATTGTCCGAGCCGACCTCGCGAATCACGTCGAGTCCATCGCGCGAACGGTTCAGCGCGAAGCCCGGAATGTCGTACGAGTTGCATGGCTCGACGAGCAGCCGGATGCCGGTCTTCTTGAGTTCGCGCGCGGCAAAGCGCAGGTTGTCGACGATCGTTGCGCGGGCGGTATCGGCGTCGACGTTCGCGCCCGGAATGCCGACGAGGCAGTTCAGTTGCGGCACCTTCAACGCGCTTGCGTAGTCGATCGCGCGGCCCACGCCTTCCTGAAACTCGGCGACCCGATCGGGCAGGCACGCGATGCCGCGTTCGCCGGCTTCCCAGTTGCCGGCCGGCAGGTTGTGCAGCACCAGCTTGAGGCGGTTCTGTTGCAGACGTGCGCTCAATTCGGCGATCGAATACGGATAGGGAAACAGGAATTCGACGGCATGAAAGCCGGCGTTGGCCGCCGCCGCGAAACGGTCGAGGAACGGCACTTCGTTGAACAGCATCGTCAGGTTCGCTGCGAATTTCGGCATGGTGCTTTTGTCTCTCAGGTCGGTCAGGGAGTGGCACGCTGGTCGTGATGAGGCGAGGGCGCAGAGCATGAACTCGGCCCTCGCGCATCGAGCGCGCTGAATGCTGCGAATACCGTGAAGACGCAACGCTCAATCGAGCAGGCTGATTGCCGTCGGCGCGTCCTCGCGCTTTTCCGCGAGTTCCTCGAACTCGTTGATCGCATCGATCTCGGTGCCCATCGAGATGTTGGTCACGCGCTCGAGAATCACTTCGACGATCACCGGCACGTTGAACTCGGCGAGCATCGACTGCGCTTTTTGCAGCGCCGGCTTCAGCTCTTCCGGCTTGAACACGCGAATCGCCTTGCAGCCGAGACCTTCGGCGACCGCGACGTGATCGACGCCATAGCCGTTCGTCTCCGGCGAGTTGATGTTCTCGAAGCCGAGCTGCACGCAGTAGTCCATCTCGAACGCGCGCTGCGCCTGGCGGATCAGCCCGAGGTACGAGTTGTTCACGACGACATGCACGTACGGCAGCTTGAATTGCGCGCCGGCCGCGAGCTCCTCGATCATGAACTGGAAGTCGTAGTCGCCGGACAGCGCGACGATCGGCCGTTGCGGGTCGGCCGCGCGCACGCCGAGCGCCGCCGGAATCGTCCAGCCGAGCGGGCCGGCCTGACCGCAGTTGATCCAGTTGCGCGCCTTGTACACGTGCAGGAATTGCGCGGCGGCGATCTGCGACAGGCCGATCGTGCTCACGTAGCACGTGTCGCGGCCGAACACCTGGTTCATCTCTTCGTAGACGCGCTGCGGCTTCATCGGCACGTTGTCGAAGTGCGTCTTGCGCAGCATCGTGCGCTTGCGTTGCTGGCAATCGGCAACCCACGCGCCGCGATCCTTCAGCTTGCCCGCGGCCTTCCATTCGCTGGCGACTTCGACGAACAGTTCGAGCGCGGCCTTCGCGTCCGACACGATGCCGAGATCCGGGCCGAACACGCGGCCGATCTGCGTCGGTTCGATATCGACGTGCACGAACTTGCGGCCCTTCGTATAGACATCGACGCTGCCGGTGTGACGGTTGGCCCAGCGGTTGCCGATGCCGAGCACGAAGTCGGACGCGAGCATCGTCGCATTGCCGTAGCGATGCGAGGTCTGCAGACCGACCATGCCGGCCATCAGCGGATGGTCGTCGGCAATCGCGCCCCACGACATCAGCGTCGGGATCACCGGCACGCCGAGCGTTTCGGCGAACTTCACGAGCAGGTCTTCGGCCACGGCGTTCAGCACGCCGCCGCCCGACACGATCAGCGGCTTGTCGGCATCGTTGAGCAGCGTGAGCGCGGCTTCGATCTGCTTGCGGGTGGCCTTCGGCTTGTAGACCGGCAGCGGTTCGTAGGTGTCGATGTCGAATTCGATTTCGGCGAGCTGCACGTCGATCGGCAGATCGACCAGCACCGGACCCGGACGGCCCGAGCGCATCAGGTGGAACGCCTGCTGGAACACACGCGGCACGAGCGCCGGCTCGCGCACGGTCACCGCCCACTTGGTGACGGGCTTCGCGATCGATTCGATATCGACGGCCTGGAAGTCTTCCTTGTACAGACGCGCGCGCGGCGCCTGGCCTGTGATGGCCAGAATAGGAATCGAGTCGGCCTGCGCGGAGTACAAACCGGTGATCATGTCGGTGCCGGCGGGGCCCGACGTGCCGATGCACACGCCGATGTTGCCCGGCTGGGCGCGCGTATAGCCCTCGGCCATGTGCGACGCACCCTCCACATGGCGCGCGAGCACGTGACTGATGCCGCCGGCTTTGCGCATCGCCGAGTAGAACGGGTTGATCGCTGCGCCGGGCACGCCGAACGCGGTATCGATGCCTTCTTTTTCGAGCACCAGAACGGCGGCGTCGACGGCTCTCATTTTGGCCATGAATGTCTCCTCAAGGTCGGGAATTACGTCGGTTGAGGGACACTGTAGGCCTGCGCCGAAGGTTTGATAAGATCAGTCCGGGTCGCTTATTCCGAAACAAAAAGTATGGAATGACGTGAAGCCCGGCGCACGGCCGGCATCAGCCCCGGCAAGAGACAGGTGGGAGACGAACATGGACCGCTTCAAACAGATCGAAACCTTCGTGCGGGTCGCCGATGCGGGCAGTCTCGCGGCGGCGGCGCTGGAGGAAGGGGTGTCGCCGGTGATTCTCGGGCGGCGCATCGATGCGCTCGAGAAGCGCCTCGGCGTGAAGCTGATGTATCGCACGACACGACGGCTCGTCGTCAGCGAGGACGGCGCCGCGTTTCTCGAACGCTGCCGCGGGCTTCTCAGCGAATGGGATCAGGCGGAAAACGAACTGAGCGCGGGGCGCCGCGCGGTGAACGGCCATCTGATCGTGTCGGCGCCCGCGGCGTTCGGGCGTAAGCACGTCGCGCCGCTCGCGCCTGCATTTCTGCGCGACAAACCCGAGTTGCAGATGTCGTTCAATCTGACCGACCGGGTCGTCGATCTGGTGCGCGAGGGCTACGATCTGTCGATCCGCATCGGCGGCGCGGTCGATCCGAACTTCGTCGCGGTGAAGCTCGCGTCGAACCGGCGCGTGGTGTGCGGTACGCCCGACTATTTTCGCCGTCACGGCAAGCCGAAGTCGCTCGAGGATCTGCCGGCCCACAACTGTCTCGCGTTCAATCTGCAAGGCGGGCAGAACCGCGGCTGGTATTTCCGCCGCAACGGCAAGCTCGCGACGGTGAGGGTGGGCGGCTCGCTCGACTGCAACGATGGCGAACTGCTGCATCGCTGGGTTTCGGAGGGGCTCGGACTCGGCTGGCGTTCGACGTGGGAAATCCAGCGGCAGCTCGCGCGCGGCGAGCTCGAAACCGTGCTCGACGAATATGCGCTGCCCGATTACGACATTCTTGCGGTCTATCCGCAGCAGCGCTTCGTGCCGGCGCGCGTGCGCTATTTCATCGACTATCTGAAAGACGTGTACGCGAGCGACGACTACTGGAACCGGCCATCGTACTAGCTGGCGAGCGGGGCGCGCAGGCGATCGCGATCTTTCTTGCGAATGCTCGCCTGAGTCGGGAATAAACTTGGTCTATGGCCAGTTCTGCTGTGAAAGACACGTCAGGAACGACACCACGCGGGACGCGCGACAGCGACCCGCACGACGCAGCCGCCATGCCCTTGGAGGGGCCCACGTGGTCCAGACCGATTCAGACGCCGATGCCGATGCAGCGAAAAGCCGCCGCTTCCAGCAGCTGGCGTTGCCGCATCTCGACGCCGCGTACAACCTCGCGCGCTGGCTGTGCGGCAATCCGAACGATGCCGAGGACGTCGTGCAGGAAGCATTCATGCGCGCGTTCCGCTTCTTCGATACGTTTCGCGGCGACTCCGCGCGGCCGTGGCTGCTCGCGATCGTGCGCCGCACCTGGTACACGGAATGGCGCCGGCGCGCGCCGTCGCACGACATGCTCGAGTTCGACGAAACGATGGACGACGCGACCCTCGACGGCTGGAGCGCGGGCGGCGACGATCCGCAGACGCTGCTGATCCGCGACGAGGATGCACGCCAGGTACACGACGCGTTGGCGCGTTTGCCGGTCGAGTATCGCGAGGTGCTGATCTTGCGCGAGTTCGAGGAGATGGGATATCGGGAGATCGCGGTGGTGGCCGATGTGCCGATCGGTACGGTGATGTCGCGGCTCGCGCGTGGGCGGCGCAAGCTGGCGGAGGTGTTGATGGCGCAGCAGCGAGGCGGGGGGGAGTCGGTTGGCGGGGGGCGCAAAGGCGGGCAGGGTGACCGGCGCGGGTCGACGGAAGCGCCGCTGGAGCAGCGGGCGCAGTCCGGGCGAGTCGTGCAGTCGGCGGCAGTCGCGCCCTCGGGGTCGTCCACGCCCTGCGCGCCGTCCGACCGGCCACCGCGAAGTTCCGGCGACGGCCGCGCGGCATCATCGGCGGTCGTGCCCGCCACCGCAACAGTGACGCAACTCCGGGCGTTTGCGGACGGCCGGCCCCTCAACATTCCCGGCGCTGTCGCCGACCCCGCTCAGGAGACGCCGGATGGACTGTAACGAAGCTCGGCCGCTCCTCGATGCGAATGCCGATCATGAACTGCCGGCGCCCGATGCGCGCCGGGTCCAGCAGCATATCGAGAGCTGCGACGACTGCCGGCGCGCGAGCGACAACCTGCGCGCGCTGAGCAGCGCGCTGCGCGCGGCGCCGTATCATCGGGCGCCGCAGTCGTTGCGGGCGCGGATCGTGGCGGGCTTGCCCGGCGCGGTCGAGGGAGGAACTGCGGTGTTGGCCACGACGGCGGCGCCTGAAGATGCGGAGGAGGAGTCTACCGGCAGCGCTAGCGCCGGGATGACCGACATGGCGACGTACGAACCTCAGCGTCAGCGGCGTTGGGCGCGGCGGCCCGCGTGGCTCGACCGGTGGCTCAGCGGCTTCAGCGGTCCGGGTCGCTCGGGCGATTCACGCGGCCGGCTAATCGGCTTCAACGGACCGCATGCCGCCCGCGGCGCCAACCGCGTGGTCGCGCGCGGCGGTCTCGCGGTGCTCGTGATCGCGCTGTGTGTGGCCACCGCTGTCCTGACGCTGACGCTGCGCCGTCCCGCCGAATTCACGCCATTCACCGACGAACTCATCGAAAGCCATGTGCGCGCGCAGGTTTCCGGCCGCGACATCGACGTAATTTCGACCGACCGTCACACGGTCAAGCCATGGTTCAACGGTCGGCTCGACTATTCGCCGCCGGTCGAGGACCTCGCGGCGGCCGGCTTCGCGCTGGAGGGGGGCCGGCTCGACTACGTCGCGCACCAGCGGGTCGCGGTGCTCGTGTACCGCTACGGCAAGCACGTGATCGACGTGTATGTGTTTCCGCAGTCCACAACGCGTGGCACCGACGGCGCGACGCCGGCATCGCTCGCCCACGACGGCTATTCGATCGCGCACTGGGACGCGGCGGGCATGACCTGGTGGGCGATCTCGGACGCCGCACCCGATGCGCTCAAGGGACTCGAAGCGGCGCTCAGAGCGCGTTTGCAGAGCGGCAGCCAGCGCACGGAAGCGGGTTGAGGGCAAGAACGGCCCGACTTCCGCGACCCCCACCCTAAGCTCTTGAAAATACATCCGATTCCGCCGCCGAATCGGCGGAATTCCTTGCAACCCGTCCCCATTCGGGTTACACTCTTTGGCTTCTCACTTGCCGCACCGGTTCCGACGCCCGGGCGGCTTCTATCCAAAAGTCAGCACAAGGAGTGTGTAATGCGTCATTACGAAATCGTCTTTATCGTGCATCCCGATCAAAGCGAGCAGGTGCCCGCCATGATCGAGCGTTACAAGGGCACGATCACGTCGCACGGTGGTCAGATCCACCGCGTCGAAGACTGGGGCCGTCGCCAACTGGCCTACATGATCGAGAAACTCGCGAAGGCTCACTACGTCTGCATGAACATCGAGTGCGACCAGACCACGCTCGACGAGCTGGAACACGCGTTCAAGTTCAACGACGCCGTTCTGCGTCACCTCATCGTCAAGATGAAGAAGGCCGAAACCGGCCCGTCGCCGATGATGAAGGAAGTGCAGCGCGAAGAAGCCAAGAAGTCGGCAGCAGCTCAGCCGACCGAAGCGCAGGCTTAAGACTCATTATTTAAGCTGCCAGACACGCAGCGTCGCTCCGCTCACGTACACGAAGACATAAACAGGTACATGAACCGGCTGCAACTTACGGCGAGCGTCGTCGAACGCGAACCGGTGCGGTACACCCCCGCCGGCGTTCCGATTGCAAGCTGCACGTTGCACCACCGCACGGAAGTCGTCGAGGCGGGCATTGCCCGTCAGGTCGAATTGACCATGCAGGCGGTCGCCGCGGGCGAAGCGAGCGGTAAGCTCGAAAACTGTCAGATGGGCGTCGAAACGCTCTTCACAGGTTTTCTGGCTAAAAAGCACCGTAACGCGCGAACTCTGGTATTTCACATCACAGCATTGCAGGACATTGGAAAGGACTAATCATGCCCCGCCCGACTGGTAAGAAATTCGACAAGCGTCGTCAGCAACAGAACCCGCTCTTCAAGCGCAAGAAGTTCTGCCGTTTCACGGCAGCTGGCGTCGAGTACATCGACTACAAAGACATCGAAACGCTGAAGGACTTCATCGGCGAGAACGGCAAGATCACGCCGGCACGTCTCACGGGTACCAAGTCGCATTATCAACGCCAGCTGGACACGGCTATCAAGCGCGCACGTTTCCTCGCGCTGGTGCCGTACACCGACCAGCACAAGGCCTAACCCGACGACGCGATAAGGAGCATCCGAATGCAAATCATTCTTCTGGAAAAAGTCGTCAATCTGGGTAACCTCGGCGACATCGTGAAGGTCAAGGACGGTTACGCACGTAACTTCCTGATCCCGAACAAGAAAGCTCGCCGTGCAACGAAGGAAGCCCTCGCTGAATTCGAAGTGCGCCGCGCAGAACTCGAAAAGCACGCCGCTGAAAAGCTGGCAGCCGCTCAGGCTCAAGGCGAAAAGCTGGCAGGTCAGACCGTTCAGGTCAATCAGAAGGCTGGCGTCGACGGCCGTCTGTTCGGCTCGGTGACCAACGCTGACATCGCCGAAGCGCTCGGCAAGCAAGGCTTCGCAGTGGAAAAGGCGCAAGTGCGCCTGCCGGAAGGCCCGCTGAAGATGGTTGGCGAGCACCCGGTTCAGGTTTCGCTGCACACCGACGTTCTCGTCGATGTGACGGTCGCCGTGATCGGCGAGCACGTCTAAGCCGACCGCATCTAAGCATCAGGCAGGATCAGCCAGCGTATTGCTGGTGAAGAGCAGGGGCCGGGAAACCGGCCCCTGCTTTTTTTGTGCCCGACTATCTCTCGTATATCCCCGTATTTGCGTTTTTTCCGCTCGCAGCCGTCGCCGGATTGCCCGATAATTCCTCCCCATGAACGCACCGTCCAAAGATCCCCAACTCGAGTCGCTGAAAGTCCCGCCGCATTCGATCGAAGCCGAGCAATCGGTGCTGGGCGGCCTGCTGCTCGATAACGCGGCCTGGGACCGCATCGCCGACTTCCTCGCGCAAAGCGACTTCTACCGCTACGACCACCGCATCATCTTCGAGCACATCGGCAAGCTGATTGCGGCCACGCGGCCGGCCGACGTGGTCACCGTCTACGAAGCGCTCGGCACTTCGGGCAAGGCGGAAGAGGTCGGCGGCCTCGCTTACCTGAACGCGCTCGCGCAGAACACGCCGAGCGCGGCCAACATCCGCCGCTATGCGGAAATCGTGCGCGACCGCGCGGTGCTGCGCCGGCTCGTGTCGGTCGCCGATGAAATCTCCGCCGACGCGTTCAACCCGCAAGGCAAGGAAGTCCGGCAATTGCTGGACGAAGCGGAATCGAAGGTGTTCTCGATCGCCGAAGACGGCGCGCGCGGCACCCAGGGCTTTCTCGAGATCGGGCCGCTGCTGACTCAGGTGGTCGAGCGGATCGACACGCTCTATCACACGGCCAATCCGAGCGACGTGACCGGCACGCCGACCGGCTTCGTCGATCTGGATCGTATGACCTCGGGCATGCACGGCGGCGAGCTGATCATCGTCGCGGGCCGTCCGTCGATGGGTAAGACGGCGTTTTCGATGAACATCGGCGAATACGTCGCGGTCGAGTACGGACTACCCGTCGCGGTGTTCTCGATGGAAATGCCGGGCACGCAGCTCACGATGCGTATGCTGGGCTCGGTCGGCCGGCTCGACCAGCATCGCATGCGAACCGGGCGCCTGACCGACGAGGATTGGCCGAAGCTCACGCACGCGGTGCAGAAAATGAGCGAGGCGCAGATCTTCATCGACGAAACCGGCGGTCTGAACCCGATGGAACTGCGCTCGCGCGCGCGCCGGCTATCGCGCCAGTGCGGCAAGCTCGGACTGATCATCATCGACTATCTGCAGCTGATGAGCGGCTCGTCGTCGGGCGAAAACCGCGCGACCGAAATCTCGGAAATCTCGCGTTCGCTGAAGAGCCTCGCGAAGGAGCTCGACGTGCCGGTGATCGCGTTGTCGCAGCTGAACCGCGGTCTCGAGCAGCGGCCCAACAAGCGGCCAATCATGTCGGACCTGCGCGAATCGGGAGCTATCGAACAGGACGCCGACGTGATCCTGTTCATCTACCGCGACGAAGTGTACAACCCGGACAGCCCCGACAAGGGCACCGCGGAGATCATCATCGGCAAGCAGCGGAACGGTCCGATCGGTCCCGTTCGGCTCACTTTCCACGGCCAATACACGAAGTTCGACAACTTTGCGGGCGCGCAGAACTTCTACGGCGGCGAGTGACGCAAGGCGCCGTGGGCTGTTGTAACGGCGCTGTCGCGAGTGCGGCAATGATGGCGGAACGGTACAATCTGGCGGTTTTATGTCAGCCATAACGTGACCCATTTCCAGGATCCCAATGTTCGGTCGATTCATGCCCACCGAGGGCAAGTTCTTTGAAATCTTCAATTCGCACGCAACGTGCATCATCTCGGCAAGCCGCGAACTCGAACTCCTGATCGACAATCTGCAGGACGCCGAAACCCACAAGCAGAACGTACAAAAGGCCGAGAAAGCGGCCGACAAGCTCACGCACGAAGCCATCGACCTGCTGCACAAGACCTTCATCACGCCGCTCGACCGTGACGAGATCCACAAGCTGATCACGACGATGGACGACATCCTCGACCTGATGGAGGACGTCGCCACCGCGATCTCGCTGTACGACGTGCAAGCGGTCACGTCGGAGGCGAGCCAGCTCGCGCATATCTGCACGGCGACCTGCGAGCGCGTGCAGTTCGCGGTCAGCCTGCTGTCGGACATGAAGCAGGCGAGTCAGATCCTGAAGGCCTGCGAGGACATCGACCGGCTCGAATCGGAAGCCGACCGCGTGCTGCGCGCGGCGATGTCGAAGCTGTTCCGCGAGGAAGACGACGTCAAGGTCCTGATCAAGCTCAAGGCGATCTACGAGCTGCTCGAAACGATCACGGACAAGTGTGAGGATGTGGCCAACATCATCGAAGGCATCGTGCTGGAAAACGCATAATGCAATCGATACAACTCGCTATCTGGGTCGTCACCGGCCTGGTTGCCATTGCTTTGGTGTTCGACTTCATGAACGGTTTTCACGACGCGGCGAATTCGATCGCCACGGTCGTGTCGACCGGCGTGCTGAAGCCACAGCAGGCGGTGGCGTTCGCGGCGGCGTTCAACGTCATCGCGTATTTCGTGTTTCACCTGAAGGTGGCCACGACCGTCGGCAAGGGCACGATCGACCCGGACATCGTCGACCACTACGTGATCTTCGGCGCGTTGGTCGGCGCGATCGCGTGGAACGTGATCACCTGGGTCTACGGCATTCCGTCCAGCTCGTCGCACGCGCTGATCGGCGGCCTCATGGGTGCGGCGCTCGCGAAGTCTGGCTGGGGATCGCTGAACTGGGATGGCCTGATGAAGACCGTCGCGTTCATCTTCATTTCACCGCTGCTCGGCTTCGTGCTCGGCTCGTTTTTCATGCTGCTGGTGTCGTGGCTGTACTTCCGCACGCCGCCTAGCAAGGTCGACCGGCGCTTCAGGCGTCTGCAATTGCTCTCCGCTGGCCTGTACAGCCTGGGTCACGGTGGCAACGACGCGCAGAAAACCATCGGTATCATCTGGATGCTACTGATCGCCAGCGGCTTCGCATCGATGAAGGCGGACGCGCCGCCGCTGTGGGTGATCGGCGGCTGCTATCTGTCGATGGGTCTCGGTACGCTGTTCGGTGGCTGGCGCATCGTGCGCACGATGGGCCAGAAAATCACGAAGTTGAAGCCGGTCGGCGGCTTCTGCGCGGAGGCGGGCGGAGCGATCACGCTCTTTACCGCCTCGGCGCTCGGCATTCCCGTCTCTACCACGCATACGATCACCGGCGCGATCGTCGGAGTCGGCGCGACGCAGAAGCTGAGCGCGGTGCGCTGGGGTGTCGCCGGCAACATCGTCTGGGCCTGGATTCTGACGATCCCGGCTTCCGCGGTGCTGTCCGGCGGGGCCTGGTGGCTGGGCCACCACTTCCTGTAATCACCATGCGATGCAGGCCTGCGCTGCCGGATTCGGCTGAGTTCGGCTGAACAGCACGCGCGGGCTTCGGCTACATGCCGCCCATGGCATCGCACCGGTGTCCCTACGCAGTTCGACTAAAAAGCGCGTTGCACGGCGCGTTCAGATCAGCGGCGCGTTCGCACCATCCATCGGAATGATCGCGCCCGTCACATAGCTCGCGCGGCGGCTCGCGAGGAACAGCGCCACGTCGGCGATTTCCTCCGGCTTTGCATAGCGCCCGAGCGGCATCCGGGCCTGCCCGCGCGCCAGCGCTTCGTCATTGCCGATGCCTTGCTGCGCCGCTTCCAGCCGGACCGCTTCCTCGACGCGCTCGGTCAGCGTCGAGCCCGGATTGATCGCGTTGATGCGGATGCCATAGCGCGCGTAGTAGTGCGCGAGGCCGACGGTCGCGAGCATCAGCGCCGCGTTGGCCGCGCCGCCTGCGATATGGATGTCGCTCGCGACCTTGCCGCCCATGCCGATGATATTGACGATCGTGCCCGGCTCGGCACCGCCGTTGGCTTTCGCGCGCTCGGCCATACGGCGCAGCACTTCCTGCTGCGGGTAGATATACGGGAAATACTTCGCTTCCATCGTCGCGCGGAATGCGTCGGCATCGAGCGTCTCGGGGTCGTACCGGCGCGCGGCGCCGGCACTGTTGATCAGCACGTCGATCGGGCCCACTGCGGTGCTGACTTCCTCGACGATATCGGCGGCGCTGTGCGATTCGTGCAGGTCGGCGCGCGTGCGGTGCACGTGGAATCCTTCCTGTTTCAGCTGTTCGTAGGCGCGCGCAAGGTTGGCGGGGTCGCGCGACACGATCGCGACCTTCGCGCCTTCCTGTGCGAAGGCGCGCGCGCACGCGAAACCGATGCCTTTGCTGCCGCCGGTGATGAGCACCACCTTATTTCTGAGCCCGAGTTCCATGGTCGTTACCCGCCGTCGAAAGAATATCGATGACGATAGCAGATCACGGCGTCAGAAGTTGCCGTTCGCGAAACGGGCAATCGGGTCGTCGCTGCTTTGCGTGGGTGCGGGCAAGCCGTGGGAAGCCGTCGACGCACGCATGAGCTGCACGGATCCAGTGGCTTCGGTCTGCTGCATCTGCCGGGCCTGGCGTTCCGCGATGGGGGCGGGTGGCGGCGGTTCGAATGCATCGGCGGCGGCGTCGATCGGGTCGGGTGAAGGTTGGGCAACGGTGCGGGCGGTCGTCGCGGACTGCATCGGTTGAGCGGGCGAAGCAGCGCCGCTTTCATACGTACTCGTCTGAGCCGCGGGGACCATCGTCGCTGCCACGGCGCCCGCTGAGCGTGCCTGCAGCTGCGCGGCGCCGAGGCCCGACGGCGGCGGCTCGAATTGATCGGCTTGCACGACGGGCGTGCCGCCGCCTGCACGGGTCGCCGGCGTCGCGCTCGCGACCGGCCGGGCCGTTGCCATCGACGGCGCGCTGGACAGCGCCGTCGGGCCCGCGTAGGTCGACGCAGCCGGAACTGCCACGGTTGTTGCCGTGCCCGTCGCCGCGACCGCAGCACCTCGCTCGGTTCGCGGCGCCGCAGCCTGATAGCTCGGCGTATCGAACGGCGCCGGCGTTGCCGCCGGTCCCGCCATCCGGCGGATGCCGTCGAAGCGCTTCGCCCAGTAGGGATTGGTCAGATAGTCGAGCCGCACGGTGCCGCCCGTCGATGGCGCGTTGACGAAGCGCAGCTTGCCCACGTAGATGCCGACGTGCGAATGCGCGCGCCCCGTCGTGTTGAAAAAGATCAGATCGCCTGGCGCGATTTCGTCCGGTTCGACCGACTCGCCGCGCCCGCTCATCTCGGCCGTCGTGCGCGGCAGGTTCACCGACGCCGCGCGCAGCACGACGTACCGCACGAGACCGCTGCAATCGAAGCCGCTGTCGGGCGTATTGCCGCCCCACCGGTAGGGCACGCCGACGAGACTCATCGCCTGAATGGAGATTTCCTCGCGGCCGATGCTGTGATCGACGAAGTGGGGAAAGCCGGGCGGCGGCGCGCGATAGGCGCCGTTCGCGACGACGCTGCCGCCTAACTCGCGCGACGTCTTCTGCGGCGCGCCGGCACAGGCGGCGAGCAGCAGGACGGGCAGCAGCGATAAGGCGAGTCGGCGCATGAAGACGGCACGGGCGGTAAGCGCCCATTTACTCACTGACGATGTCGGGATGGTAGCCGCCCAACAAGGCTGCGGCAAGAATTGTTGATAAATTACTTGAAGTTTGTGCGCTAAGTGTTGCCTGCGGGGAACGCCGGCGCAATAAAAACAGCCGCGTCCGGAACGAACCGGACGCGGCCTGCGATCAAAAGCCGGAAAAAAAACCGGCGAACCTCTAGAGAATCTCCGACGCGTAGTCAGCGAGGCGCGAGCGCTCGCCGCGCGCGAGCGTTACGTGTCCGCTGTGCGCCCAGCCCTTGAAGCGATCGACCACATAGGTCAGGCCCGAACTGCCCTCGGTCAGGTAAGGCGTATCGATCTGCGCGATGTTGCCAAGGCAGATGATCTTCGTGCCCGGACCCGCGCGCGTGACGAGCGTTTTCATCTGCTTCGGCGTCAGGTTCTGCGCCTCGTCGATGATCAGATACTTGTCGACGAACGTGCGGCCGCGCATGAAGTTCATGCTCTTGATCTTCAGGCGCGAGCGGATCAGCTCCTGGGTCGCGGCGCGGCCCCATTCGCCGGCGGCGTCGTCGGTTTTCTGCAGCACTTCGAGGTTGTCGTCGAACGCACCCATCCACGGCTGCATCTTTTCCTCTTCGGTGCCCGGCAGAAAGCCGATGTCTTCGCCGACCGGCACCGTCGCGCGCGTCACGATGATCTCGTTGTAGCGCTTGTCGTCGAGCACCTGCGCGAGACCCGCCGCGAGTGCGACCAGCGTCTTGCCGGTGCCGGCCTGGCCAAGCAGCGTGACGAAGTCGATGTCCGGATTCATCAGCAGGTTCAGCGCGAAGTTCTGCTCGCGATTGCGCGCCGTGATGCCCCACACGTTGTTCTTGTGGTGGCCATAGTCACGCAGCGTTTGCAGTAGCGCGGTCTTGCCGTTCAGTTCGCGCACCAGCGCATGAAACGCGGGCTCGCCGTTCTGCGGCTCCAGATAAACGAACTCGTTGACCAGCATCGATGCGCACAGCGGACCCGTCACGCGGTAGTACGTGGTGCCGGTTTTTGTGTCCTGCCAGCTTTCCATGCCCTTCGCGTGCCTGGTCCAGAAGTCTTGCGGCAGCGTGCGGATGCCCGTGTACAGCAGGTCGCTGTCCTCGAGCACCTGGTCGTTGAAGTAGTCTTCGGCGGGCAGACCGAGCGCATGCGCCTTGATGCGCATGTTGATGTCTTTCGACACCAGCACGACCTGGCGATCCGCGCGATCGCGCTGCAGCGCGCGCACGACGCCGAGGATCTGGTTGTCGGCCTTGCCTTCGGGCAGACCTTCGACCGGCTCGATCGCGGTCAGCCGGGTCTGGAAGTACAGCCGCCCGGACGCCTCGCGGCTGCCCAGACGCGCGAGCGAAATGCCGTCGGCCATGTCGCCCGCGTTCGCGACGAGCGCGTCGAGCGTGCGGCTCACCTGACGCGCGTTACGCGCGACTTCCGACATTCCCTTCTTGTGGTCGTCGAGCTCTTCCAACGTCATCATCGGCAGATAGACGTCGTGCTCCTCGAAGCGGAACAGGCAGCTCGGATCGTGCATCAGCACGTTGGTGTCGAGCACGAAAAGCTTCTGCACCTCGGCTGGCATGGTGCCCGTGCCACGTTTCTTGCGCGTGGCCGCAGGGCTCGCTGCGGCGGGCGCGGCGGCTGTTTCGTCCGTGCGCTGCTTCGCGGCTGGCGTGCGTGCGACGACCGGCTGCGCTTCGGCCGCGTCGGCTTCGAGCTGCGCTCGCGCGGACGGAACCGGCTGCAACAGCGCGGCGGTCTGCCTGGTCTTGCGGCCGCGCGCGGGCGCGGGTTGCGCGGCGGGCGGCGACTCGACGGCGGGCACGGGCCATAACGTAGTGGCGGCGTTGGCGGCCTGCGCCATCGGTGTGGCGACATTGGCGCGGCCGTAATCGGCCGACTCTGCGGATTCCCCTTCACGCGCCTGTTTTTTCGCGGTGGAGCGCGCGGGCGTGACGGCTTTGGCCTTGTATTCGTCAGGCGACAAAAGATTGCCGAGCTTGCTGGGGGGAGTAGGCAAAGGCATGGTTTCCCTCGAAATAATCGGGTCACATATCGTGCGCCGCCCGTCGCATTCTGACGATGCCCTCATGGGACATCGAGTTTGCGCGAGGAGGCGCGCATTCGGTCTAGAGATGCCGGTTCGCCTGGTTTTCGATAGGCTCCTTGACGGAAGCGCGTGAACCAATGAACGAACGGTCGCGCGCAATTAAAAAAGCCGCCGCCCCGGCATTCGGGGCAAGCGGCTCGACGATGATGCTCACGTTGCGCCTCACGCTCCGAACGGCACCGGTGGATCCGGTCAGGCGGCCGTCAGGGCTGGCGCAGCGGAGAAAAATGTGGGGTGGACAGGCACTCATTGCGGGCCAATATAACGCGCATCAAAGCGCTTGTACAGCCTCCAGAATGTCGTCGACATGGCCCGGCACTTTAACGCCGCGCCACTCCTGGCGCAGCACGCCATCGGCGTCGATGAGGAACGTGGAGCGCTCGATTCCCCGTACCTCTTTGCCATACATTTTCTTCATTTTGATGACGGCGAAGAGGGCGCACAGCGTTTCTTCCGGGTCGGAAACCAGCGGGAAGGGTAGTTCGAGCTTAGCCTTGAAGTTGTCATGCGAACGCAGACTGTCGCGCGACACGCCGATCACTTCCGCGCCGGCTTTCTTGAACTTCGGATACAGATCGCGGAACTGCAACCCTTCGGTTGTGCAGCCCGGCGTGTTGTCCTTCGGATAGAAATACAGCACCACCTTCTTGCCCCGCAGCTTTGACAGCGCGATTTCGCCGCCCGTCGCGGCGGCGGTGAAGTCGGGGATGGGTTGGTCGACTGCGATGGACACGAGGTTCTCCGGTTGTTGGGGCTGGCGTCGCTAGGTGCCGCGGCGTCGGCCGGTCTGTCGTCGAGGTTGTTGTTGTTCGGGAATACGGTCGGCGCGCGGTTGTCCGATCGTCAGACCCGGCAAGGAAGCGGGTAACAGGCGGGCGACGGGCGGGCAACCAGCGGCGCGCCTTCTAACGCCTCCCGCGTCGCGGGCCTTCAGGGCTGGACGATCAGTTCGCCGGAGCGTCCCGGAATCTCGCCCCACGCGACAGGGTACGATGGCAGCGTGTCGCGGTCTAGCGTGGCGTAGTAATCGCCCATCGTCGCGAACGTGTGGCCCTGCGCGCGCCAGCCTTCGAGCAACTGTTCGAAAACCGGCGCGAGTTTCTGTCCTTCGAGTTCCGCGTGCAGCGTGAACACCTGGTCGTGCGGATTTTTTTCAGTTTGTTTCAGCATCCACCCGGCGACGTTGTGCGTATCGACACCGTCGACACCGAGCACTTCGTCGAGCGTCGGGAGCGTGGTCGGCATCTGCACGTGCTTCAGCGTCCTGCCGTCGACCACCGGCAGATATGGCGAGTGGCCGCGGCCGTCGGAAGCGTAGCGCATGCCCCACGCGTCGATCTGCTCGAACGCGTGGCCGTTCATCTGCCAGCCCGCGGCGCCGTGCGTGACGGGAGGCGCGCCGAATATCTCGATGAATCGCGCGTGGCTCCGCTGCATCTGCGCGACGGTCCACGCGCGATCTTTGGTGCGCACGTTGTCCTGCCAGTACACGTGATCCCACGTATGGATGCCGCACTCGAAACCGGCTTCGTGGATCGCGCGCATCTCGGCCGCGGCCTTCGCGCCGATGTCCGGACCGGGCAGCAGCACGCCGTACATCAACTGCCTGACGCCGTAATGCTCGACCACCGACGTGCGCGACACCTTCTTCAGAAAGCCCGGCCGCAGCACGCGGCGCATCGCCCAACCGGTGTGGTCGGGCCCGAGGCTGAACAGGAAGGTGGCGCGCGCCTTGAAGCGGTCGAAGATGCGCGCGAGATTCGGCACGCCTTCGCGGGTGCCGCGCAGCGTGTCGACGTCGATCTTCAGGACGATGCGAGCCAAGGACGCGCCCTTATTGCTGTTCGACGAGTGCGCGGGCTTCCGCGACGTGGCCGCGATACGCTTCGAAAATCTTGCGCAGCGCTTCGTCGAAAGTCGACGTGGGTGCCCAGCTGAGTTCCTGCTTCGTATTGTCGATCTTCGGCACGCGGTTCTGCACGTCCTGATAGCCGTTGCCGTAGTACGCGCCCGACGACGTTTCGACCAGTTGCACCTTCTTGGCCGAGTCCGCGTATTCGGGGAATTCGGCCGCGAGTGCCAGCATCTTGTGCGCGAGCTCACGCACCGAGAAGTTGTTGATCGGGTTGCCGATGTTGTAGATCTTGCCGGTGGCGACGCCGTTCTTGTTCGCGATGATCTTCATCAGCGCGCTGATGCCGTCGTCGATGTCCGTGAACGCGCGCTTCTGCGCGCCGCCATCGACGAGGCTGATGTTCTCGCCGCGCACGATGTGGCCGAGGAACTGCGTGACCACGCGCGAGCTACCTTCCTTCGGCGTGTAGATCGAGTCGAGGCCCGGGCCGATCCAGTTGAACGGACGGAACAGCGTGAAGTTCAGGCCTTCCATGCCGTAGCCCCAGATCACGCGGTCCATCAGTTGCTTCGAGCACGCGTAGATCCAGCGCGGCTTGTTGATCGGGCCGTACGACAGCTGCGATTCTTCCGGATCGAACTGCTCGTCCGTGCACATGCCGTAGACCTCGGAGGTCGACGGAAACACCAGATGCTTGCCGTACTTGACGGCTGAACGCACGATCGGCAGGTTCGCCTCAAAGTCGAGTTCGAACACGCGCAGCGGCTGCTTCACATACGTTGCGGGCGTGGCGATCGCGACGAGCGGCAGAATCACATCGCACTTCTTGACGTGATATTCGACCCATTCCTTGTTGATCGTGATGTCGCCTTCGAAGAAGTGCATCCGCTCATGATTGACGAGGTCGCCGAGACGTTCGGTCTGCATGTCCATCCCGAACACTTCCCAGTCGGTGGTTTCGAGAATGCGTTTGGACAGGTGATGGCCGATGAAGCCATTCACACCCAGAATCAGGACTTTTTTCATGAATGAGATTGGATGAGCTGGGCGAACTCCGCCGGACTGACGGCAGACTCGCCGCCGTCGTGCTGGTGCCGCAATTCGTGGATGTTGATCGCGCGGCCGTCGCCGCAGATCGCGAAAACGGCATTATCGCTTACGTGCAGGCCCGGGGGCAAATCCGAGCGGAGCGCGCCGGGCGCGGCCAGACGCGCGCGCGCGACGATGAAACGGCGCCCGTTCAGCTCGGTGAAAGCGCCCGGATACGGCGGCGCGACCGCGCGGATCAGGTTGTAGACCTGTTGCGCGGACTGATTCCAGTCGATGCGGCCGTCTTCCGGTTTGCGCCCGCCGTAGTAGCTGCCATGCGCGAGATCGTTCGGCAGATGCGGCGCCTCGCCCGCGAGCAGCGCCGGCAGCACGCGCCACAGCGTTTGCTCGGCGGCGACCGCGACCTTGTCGAAGACCTGCGCGGCGGTGTCGTCGGGCAGGATCGGCACCGGTGTTTGCGCAATGATCGCGCCGGCGTCGGGCTTCGCGGCCATTTCGTGCAGTGTTGCGCCGGTTTCGCTTTCGCCGTTGAGCACCGCCCAGTTGGTCGGCACGCGGCCACGATACTTCGGCAACAGCGAGCCGTGCATGTTGTAAGCGCCCCGTGCGGCGATCGCGAGCAGGTCGAGCGGCAACATGTGGCGGTAGTAGAACGAGAAGATGAAGTCCGGCCGCGCGGCGCTCACCGCGGCGCGCAGTTCGGGGCTCTTCGGATCGGCCGGCGTGACGACGGCAATGCCGTGCCCGGCTGCCACCGATGCGACGCTGCCGAACCAGATGTTCTCGCTCGGGTTGTCTTCGTGGGTCACGACGAGCGCGACCTCGACGCCGCGCGCGAGCAGCACCTGCAGGCAGCGCACGCCGACGTTGTGATACGCGAATACGACGGCGCGCGGCTTCATGGATGGTGTCCCTGGTCGGCGACCGGCACCGGCTGCACGCCTTGCACGACGGTCTGACGCGGCGCTTCGGCGACGGCCCCGCCGTCGCGTTCCTCGAGAATGGTCTGCACCAGATAACGCGGCCGCGCACGCACCTGCTGATAGATCCGGCCGATGTATTCACCGAGCAGGCCGAGCGCGAAGATGATCACGCCGAGCAGGAAGAAGGTGATTGCAAACAGCGTGAACACACCTTGCACTTCCGCGCCGACGATGAAACGGCGAATCAGCAGCAGGACGAACAGCGCCGCGGACCCTAGCGACAGGATCACGCCGATGAACGACAGCCATTGCAGCGGCACCACCGAGAAGCCGGTGACGAGGTCGAAATTCAGACGGATCAGCGAGTACAGCGAGTACTTTGACTCACCGGCGAAGCGTTCCTCGTGCGCGACCTCGATTTCCACCGGATTCTGCGCGAACGTGTACGCGAGCGCCGGAATGAACGTGTTGATTTCGCCGCAGCGGTTGATCGTATCGACGATATGGCGGCTGTAGGCGCGCAGCATGCAGCCCTGGTCGGTCATCTTGATGCGCGTGATGCGCTCGCGCAGATGATTCATCGCGCGCGACGCCTTGCGGCGCCACAGGCTGTCCTGGCGCTGCCGACGGATCGTGCCGACGTAGTCGAAACCTTCGCGCATCTTCGCGACGAGCTTGGCGATTTCCTCGGGCGGATTCTGCAGGTCGGCGTCGAGCGTGATCACGATGTCGCCGCGCGACTGCTCGAAGCCCGCGAGAATCGCCATGTGCTGGCCGTAGTTGCCGTTCAGCAGGATCACGCGCGTGGTGTCGGGGCGCGCGCGGAACTGCCCGGCGAGCAGCGCCGCGGATTTGTCGCGGCTGCCGTCGTTGATGAAGATCACTTCATAACCGGTGCCGAGCGCGTCGAGCGCCGGATAGAGGCGCGCGAACAGCGCGGCCAGTCCGGCTTCCTCGTTGTACACCGGAATGATGATCGACACTTCCGGTGCGACGGCGCGATGTTCCGAATAAGTCATGTCCGCTTATTTTCCGTAGTGTTCGCAAATTTCGTTGACCGCGCGGCACACGCGCTCGACGTCGCCTTCGTTCATCAGCGTGAAGAGTGGCAGCGTGACGGTGGTGGCGCCGAAGCGCTCCGCGTGCGGGAACATGCCTTCCTTGAAGCCGCGCGCGCGGTACAGGGAAAACAGGTGCAGCGCCGGGTAGTGCACGCCCGAGCCGATGCCTCGCTCCTTCAGCTCGCCCATGAAGCCGGCGCGGTCGATCGACAGTTTTTCGAGCGGCAGCGTGATCTGGAACATGTGCCAGTTGCTGTTTTCGAAGTCCGCGGGCGGCAGGCCGACGCCGAGCTTAACGGCCGCGCCGCCTTCGAGTTGCGCGAAGTACGCGCGCACGAGCTTCTTGCGCTGCGCGATGAAGCGCTCGAGATGCGGCAGCTGGCCGAGGCCGACACGCGCGGCGACGTCGGTCAGGTTGTACTTGCCGCCGAGCACGTCGCAGTCCATGCCGTCGAAGCCGGTGCGCGTGATGCCCTGCAGCCGGTACTTCTGCGCGAGCACCGCTTCTTCCTCGTTGTTCAGCACCAGCGCGCCGCCTTCGACCGAGGTCAGGTTCTTGTTCGCGTGGAAGCTGAACGACACGATGTCGCCGAGCTTGCCGATGCGCTCGCCGTTCCAGGTGGAGCCGAATGCCTGCGCGGCGTCTTCGATCACGCGCAGCTCGTGCGCGCGGGCGATCCCGTACAGACGGTCCATGTCGACCGGCAGGCCCGACAGGAACACCGGCAGCAACGCCTTGGTGCGCGGCGTGATCGCTTTTTCGAGCAGGTCGAGATCGATGTTGCGCGTGATCGGGTCGATGTCGGCGAACACTGGCGTCGCACCGGTTTCGAGGATCACGTTGCAGGTCGACACCCAGGTGGCCGGCGTCGTGATCACTTCGTCGCCGGGACCGACGCCGGCGATGCGCAGGCCGATTTCGAGCGTCGCGGTACCGGAATTGAAGGTGCGCACCGGGCGGCCGCCGCAGAACTCGGACAGCGCGGTCTCGAACTTCTGGTTCTGCGGGCCGGTGGTGATCCAGCCGGAACGCAGCACGTCGGCGACGCCCTGGATCGTTTCCTCGTCGATCTCGGGTTTGACAAACGGCAAAAACGGGACTTTTGACTGGCTCATGAATGCATCGCTCGATTGAAAGGGGCGCGGCCCGACGGGCGCGAAGTACGATGGGCGCGAAGTAAACCACAAACTACCCGCAAACCCAAGGCCGCGGCTTAAAAAACGCAACCGCGCAGCTTACCGCGGACTACCTTACGTCTCGCTTAGGCGGCGCGTGTGCCGCGCGGGCTCCTGCGCGAGGCGCCGCGCCTAGCTGCGCGCGAGCACGACCACGCCGACGAGAATGATGCCGATGCCGACCAGCTTCTGCACCGACATCACTTCGCCGAACAGGTACCACGCGGCGATCGCATTGACGACGTAGCCAAGTGACAGCATCGGATAGGCGATCGACACGTCCACGCGCGAGAGCCCGATGATCCACACCGCCACGCTGATCACGTAGCAGGCGAGTCCGCCGATGATCGGCGGCTGGGTTGCCAGCTTGAAGCCGATGGGCAGGATGTTCGCACGGGTGAATTCGAAGTGTCCAACGGCATTCGTGCCGGCCTTGAGCAGCAGCTGCGCGCCGGCGTTCAGCGTGACGCCGGCCAGGATGCAGAACAGGGAAATCGGGTTCATCGAACGGTCTGGTTCTCGAAAGGGTTAGGGCTTTGCCGCGGGCGTGGAGACGGGGGCCGGCGTGGCCGATGCCGCGGGCCTCACTTCCACGACTGCCGATGCGGCATTAGCGGGGGTAGCGGGTGCTGCTGCCGCCGCTGCGGCCGGGGCGGCGGCGGCAGCCGCGTCGGCGAGCGGCTTCATCACCACCACGCGGCGCGGATCGCGCGCGATCACCTGCATCGGCACGCCTTGCTTCACGAGGCGGTCGTAGGTCGGCGGCGGGATCAGCGCGAGCGCGTAGCGATCGGCCTTCCAGCGCTCGATCCACGCGTCGACCGTCGGCACCCATTTTTGCGGCTCGACGGACACGCCGAATGCGAGCTCGTCCGGGTGCGCGACCATGATCATCGTGTGGCCGATGTAGAACGGCAGCGTGTGGTCGAGCATGCCGACCGAGTAGAACGGCGTGTCGGGCGGCAGCTTCGCGAGCTCGGCCTTGATCGCGGGCGCGAGCGGCGCGCCGGAGCTCAGGCGCCCGAACACGTCGTGGCCGGTGCCCGCGATGGTGCCGAGCAGCAGCCAGCCCGCGCCGAACGCGGCGAGGCTGCCGAGACCGACTCGCGCGTTGGCGCCAACGCCGCCCTGGCCGCGGCGGTTCAGCCACAGCGCGAACAGCGTGAGCACGAACGCGACGGCTAGCGCGGCGAGCACCCACACGCGGTATTCGGCATACAGCTCGGCTGGATTGCGCGCGGTGCCGAAGCGCGGCAGGAACAGCGCCGCGAACGCGGCGACCACGAAAAACAGCGCGTAGCCCGCCAGATGCCGGCGCAGCTGCTCGCGCGTGACGAGCGGCAGATACATGCCGATCAGCATCGCGATCGGCGGCGCGATCGGCAGCGTGTAGGACAGCAGCTTCGAGTGCGACGCGCTGAAGAACAGGAAAATGAAGACGATCCACGTGAGCATCAGCGTGACCGGCGCGAAGCCGTTCGGCTGACGCGGCTGGCGCCACGCGTGGCGCACGCTTTGCACGGTTACCGACAGCCACGGCAGGAAGCCCACCAGCAGTACTGGCACGAAGTAGTAGAACGCGCCGGGGCGATTCTGCTCGGGCGTCAGATAGCGCTTGAACTGCTGAACGACGAAGAAGAAGTTCAGGAATTCCGGATTGCGCTGCTGGACGAGGACGAACCACGGCGTCACGATCGCGAAAAAAACGATCAGCCCGCTCACCAGATGCAGACGCTTCCATAGCGCCCAATCGCGCGCGATCAGCGTGTAGAGCACCAGCGCCGCGCCCGGCAGGATCAGCCCGACCAGGCCCTTCGAGAGCACCGCCAGCGCCATCGACGCCCAGCACACCCACATCCAGCCGCGCACGCATGGGGGCCGCAGGTTCGGGCGCTGGGCGAGCAGCAGCGCGCACAGCGTGAGCGCCATCCAGAGCGACAAGCCCATGTCGAGCGTATTGAAGTGGCCCATCAGGTTCCAGTACGGCGAACAGGCGAGCACGAGTGCCGCGAACACGCCGGTCGCCGCGTTGAACACGCGGGCGCCGGTAAAGCCGATCAGCAGCACGCCGGCGAAGCCCGTCAGCGCGGTGTAGAGGCGCGCCTGCCATTCGCCGATGCCGAACCACGCGAACGTCAGCGCGTTCGCCCAGGTTTGCAGCGGCGGCTTCTCGAAGTACTTGTAGGCGTTGTAGCGCGGCGTGATCCAGTCGCCGGTCACGAACATTTCGCGCGCCATTTCGGCGTAGCGGCCTTCGTCGCTCGGCAGCAGATGGCGCCAGCCGAGTGGCACGAACCAGATCACGGCGAGAACCAGCACCAGCAACAGGATCGCGGTGCGGTTGAGCGGTAGCCTCGACGGCGTATCGTTCATGAAATATCAACCCTTCTTGTTATCGACGGCGCGCGCACGGGCGCGACGCGGGGGGCCAGAACCGGGCCGGCCGGGTGCGCCGGCGCGGGATGCGCCGGCGCCGGGCACGCTCAGGCCTCGATCAGCAACGCGGCCGCGACCTTGCGGCCCTCGGCCATCAGAATGTTGTAGGTGCGGCAGGCGGCCTTGAAGTCCATCGTTTCCACGCCGATGCGTTTCGCTGTCAGCGCGGCGGTCAGGCGCGGGTGCGGAAAGCGCAGCCGCTCGCCGCTGCCGAACACGACCACTTCGGGCGCGGCGTCGGCCAGCATCGCGAAATGCTCGGCGCTCAACTGCTCGAATGACGAGACGGGCCAGGGAATGACCGGCGCGTCCGGCAGCACGAGAATACTGCCCGCGTGACGCACCAGATTGATTTCGACGTAGTCCGCGCCGTAGCCGGTAACGGTATTGAGCGCGCCGCTGGAATCCTGATGTAATTTCAAATTGGTTTTCCGAAGTCGTCGTGAGACGTCATGCGTGTTGTCGGCCTGGCTGCACGTCGCACAGGCCGCGCGGTTCGACGCGTGTGACACACGAGAAGGCCGAAAAGGCTTGCCGATGCGGGTGGTGCATTGCGGAAGTCGGCCAAAATCCGCTAAATTATAACTTTTTAGCCGCCTTGCGGCGCCCCTCGCTCAAGTGCCGCCACAAGCCGCGCTGGGCGCATCGGCGTGGCCCACCGGCTACCTGGGTTGGCATCGCCCGCTTTCGCTGCATTTTTTCCCACACGCCGGAACCCGGAAAGCGCGGCCGCTCGGCAGTTCGACCCCATTTCGCGGCTGGCCGCCGTCGCCGGCGCCGCCGCGTCCGAATTCCCCGTAGCGGTGAATCCGAGCGGCCCGGCGTCGTCAGCCCGGCCCCGTTTGCCCAAGGTTTGCCCCAGCCATCAACCAGGATGAAGTGCCCGCCGTGAAACCGATTCTCAAATCCAACAAGTTGTTGAATGTCTGCTACGACATTCGCGGGCCCGTCCTCGAACATGCGAAGCGGCTCGAAGAAGAGGGTCACCGCATCATCAAGCTGAACATCGGCAATCTGGCACCGTTCGGCTTCGAGGCGCCGGACGAGATCATTCAGGACATGATCCTGAACCTGCCCAGCTCGTCGGGCTACTCCGACTCGAAGGGCGTGTTCGCCGCGCGCAAGGCGATCATGCACTACACGCAGCAAAAGGGCGTGCACGGCGTCGAGCTGGACGACGTCTACATCGGCAACGGCGCGTCCGAGCTGATCGTGATGGCGCTCCAGGGCCTCGTCAACGACGGCGACGAAGTGCTGCTGCCCGCGCCCGATTACCCGCTGTGGACCGCCGGCGTGAGCCTCGCGGGCGGCACGCCGGTGCACTACATCTGCGACGAGTCGAATAGCTGGATGCCCGACCTCGATGACATCCGCGCGAAAATCACGCCGAACACGCGCGCGCTGGTCGTGATCAACCCGAACAACCCGACCGGCGCGCTGTACTCGGACGAACTGCTGCTCGACCTGATCGAGATCGCGCGCCAGCACGGCCTCGTGATCTTCGCCGACGAGGTCTACGACAAGATCGTCTACGACGGCAAGACGCACACATCGATGGCGTCGCTGTCCGAAGACGTGCTGACCGTCACGTTCAACAGCCTGTCGAAGAGCTACCGCTCGTGCGGCTATCGCGCCGGCTGGATGGCCGTTTCGGGCCTGATCGGCGAAAACCGCCGGCTCGCGAAAGACTATCTGGAGGGGCTCGGCATCCTCGCGTCGATGCGGCTGTGCCCGAACGTGCCCGGCCAGTACGCGATCCAGACCGCGCTCGGCGGCTATCAGAGCATCAACGACCTGATCGCGCCGGGCGGGCGCCTGTACAAGCAGCGCGAGCTCGCCTACGACATGCTGACGGCGATCCCCGGCGTGAGCTGCGTGAAGCCCGAGGCGGCGCTGTACATGTTCCCGCGCCTCGACCCGAAGGTGTATCCGATCCAGAACGACCAGCAGTTCATCCTCGACCTGCTGCTCGAAGAGCGCGTGCTGCTCGTGCAGGGCACCGGCTTCAACTGGAAGACGCCGGATCACTTCCGTGTCGTGTTCCTGCCGAACGTCGACGACCTCGCGGATTCGATCAACCGGATCGCGCGCTTCCTCGACGGCTACCGCAAACGTCACACAGCCTGAGCCGGCCTCGCGTACGATGTGGCGCGTGAGGCGCGCCGCTCGTGCCACCCCCGACACCCTTTTCAAACCTCTACTAGAAACACACGCTGCATGGAACCGATCAAAGTTGGACTGCTGGGCTTCGGCACGGTAGGCAGCGGGACCTTCACGGTACTGCGCCGCAATCAGGAAGAAATCAAACGTCGCGCGGGTCGCGGCATCGAGATTGCGCGCATTGCCGTGCGCAACCCGGCCAAGGCGACCGCGGCGCTCGGCGGCGAAGCCGGCAGCGTGGCGCTGACCGATGACTTCAACGCGGTCGTCGACGATCCTTCGATCGCGATCGTCGCGGAAATGATCGGCGGCACCGGCATCGCGCGCGACCTCGTGCTGCGCGCGATCAACAACGGCAAGCACGTGGTCACCGCCAACAAGGCGCTGCTCGCGGTGCATGGCACGGAGATTTTCGAGGCGGCGCGCGCGAACGGCGTGATGGTCGCGTTCGAGTCGGCGGTGGCGGGTGGCATTCCGATCATCAAGGCACTGCGCGAAGGGCTGACGGCGAACCGCATCCAGTACATCGCGGGCATCATCAACGGCACGACGAACTACATCCTGTCGGAGATGCGTGACCGTGGGCTCGATTTCGCGACCGCGCTGAAGGCCGCGCAGGAGCTCGGCTACGCGGAAGCCGACCCGACCTTCGACATCGAGGGCGTCGACGCGGCGCACAAAGCGACGATCATGAGCGCGATTGCGTTCGGCGTGCCGGTGCAGTTCGACCGCGCGTACGTCGAAGGCATCAGCAAGCTCGCCGCGATCGACATCAAATACGCCGAGGAGCTCGGCTACCGCATCAAGCTGCTCGGCATCACGCGACGCACCGACAAGGGCATCGAGCTGCGCGTGCACCCCACGTTGATTCCGGAAAAGCGCCTGCTCGCGAACGTGGAAGGCGCGATGAACGCGGTCGTCGTGCATGGCGACGCGGTCGGCACGACGCTGTACTACGGCAAGGGCGCGGGCGCCGAACCGACGGCTTCCGCCGTGGTCGCCGATCTCGTCGACGTGACGCGTCTGCACACGGCCGACCCCGAGCACCGCGTGCCGCATCTGGCATTCCAGCCAGACAGCCTGTCGAACATCCCGATCCTGCCGATCGAAGAAGTCACGAGCGGCTACTACCTGCGCCTGCGCGTCGCCGACGTGACCGGCGTGCTCGCCGACATCACGCGCATTCTGGCGGACAGCGGCATTTCGATCGATGCGCTGCTGCAAAAGGAATCGGAGCTCGTCGACGCGAACGGCAAGGGCGAAACCGACATCCTGCTGATCACGCACGAGACGGTCGAAAAGCAGGTCAATGCCGCGATCAGGTCGATCGAGGCGCTCGAGACCGTCGTCTCGCAAGTCACGAAGCTGCGCATGGAAGCGCTGAACTAGGCCGAACTATGAACTACCTCTCCACGCGCGGCGCCGGAGCCGGCGAGCGCCATACCTTCTCCGAGATCCTGCTCGGCGGTCTCGCGAAAGACGGCGGCCTGTATCTGCCGGCCGACTATCCGCGCGTCACCGCGGACGAACTCACGCGCTGGCGCACGCTGCCGTACGCGGATCTCGCCTTCGAGATCCTGTCGAAGTTCTGCGACGACATTCCCGCCGACGACCTGCGCGCACTGACGCGCAAGACCTACACGGCGGCGACCTACTGCAACGTGCGCGACGACGAAAGCGCCGCGCAGATCACGCCGCTGAAGACGCTCGGCGTCGAAGCCGGCGCGCCGCTGTCGCTGCTCGAACTGTCGAACGGTCCGACGCTCGCGTTCAAAGACATGGCGATGCAGCTGATCGGCAACCTGTTCGAGTACGCGCTCGCGAAGCATGGCGAAACGCTGAACATTCTCGGCGCGACGTCGGGCGACACCGGCAGCGCCGCTGAATACGCGATGCGCGGCAAGAAGGGCATCCGCGTGTTCATGCTGTCGCCGCACAAAAAGATGAGCGCGTTCCAGACCGCGCAGATGTACAGCCTGCAAGACCCGAACATCTTCAACCTCGCGGTGCAAGGCGTGTTCGACGACGCGCAGGACATCGTGAAGGCGGTGTCGAACGATCACGCGTTCAAGGCGAAGTACAAGATCGGCACGGTCAACTCGATCAACTGGGCGCGGGTCGTCGCACAGGTCGTCTACTACTTCAAGGGCTACTTTGCCGCGACGAAGTCGAACGCCGAGCGCGTGTCGTTCACGGTGCCGTCGGGCAACTTCGGCAACGTGTGCGCGGGTCATATCGCGCGCATGATGGGTCTGCCGATCGAGAAGCTCGTCGTCGCGACCAACGAGAACGACGTGCTCGACGAGTTCTTCCGCACTGGTATTTACCGCGTACGCAAGGCGGCCGAGACGTATCACACGAGCAGCCCGAGCATGGACATCTCGAAGGCATCGAACTTCGAGCGCTTCGTGTACGACCTGCTCGGCCGCGATCCGGCGCGCGTGCTGCAACTGTTCCGCGACGTCGAGGAGAAGGGCGGTTTCGATCTCGCGGCGAGTGGCGACTTCGCGCGCGTAAAGGAGTTCGGTTTCGTGTCGGGCAGCAGCAGCCACGACACCCGCGTCGACACGATCCGCGACGTGTTCCAGCGTTACGACATGATGATCGACACGCACACGGCCGACGGCTTGAAGGTCGCGCGCGAGCATCTGCAGCCCGGCATTCCGATGATCGTGCTCGAGACCGCGCAGCCGATCAAGTTCGGCGAGACGATCCGCGAGGCGCTGCTGCGCGAGCCGGAGCGCCCGGCGGCGTTCTCGGGGCTCGAGTCGCTGCCGCAGCGCTTCGAGGTCGTGCCCGCGGATGCGCAGCGGGTGAAGGACTTCATCGTCGCGAATACCGGCGAATAAGGGCGAGCGGGCCGCGTGAGCCGTTTTACGGCTCACGCGGGATGCCGCGTCGCTTCACGTTGATCGACGCCCACGCCCGCACTACGGGAAAACGCTGGCCGCACCCTCCGCGGCCACGCATCGAAAAACACAAAAAGCTCCCCATAACGCCCGGCCGCCCAGGCTAACGGCATCGGCCGCTACAATGTTCTTTTAACCTGCGGCTTCCACCCCCCCAGATGTCCACACCCACGCCCCGCGCCCCGATGCTCGCCACTGCCGATGCGCTGGCGATCCTGCTCGACGCCGCGCGCGCGCTCGACGGTATCGAAACGCTGCCGACGCTCGACGCGCTGAATCGCGTGCTCGCCACCGACGTCACGTCGCCGCTCGACGTGCCGCCGATGAACACGAGCGCGATGGACGGCTACGCGGTCCGCATCGCCGATCTCGCGCACGGCAGCCGCCTGCCGGTCTCGCAACGCATTCCGGCCGGCCATGCGCCGACGCCGCTCGCGCCCAACAGCGCGGCACGCATCTTCACCGGCGCGACGGTGCCCGCCGGCGCGGACGCGGTCGTGATGCAGGAGCAGACCGAGGTGGCTGGCGACGAGGTGACGATCGTGCATCGGCCGCAGGCGGGCGAGTGGATCACCGCACAGGGCGCCGATATTCGCGCGGGCTCGGTGATCCTGCCGGCCGGCACGCGGCTCACGCCGCAGGCGTTGGGGCTTGCCGCGTCGGTCGGATGCGCGCGGCTCGAGGTGCGCCGCCGCGTGAAAGTCGCCGTATTCTTCACCGGCGACGAACTGACGATGCCCGGTGAGCCGCTGAAGCCCGGCGCGATCTACAACTCGAATCGCTTCACGCTGCGCGGCCTGCTCGAGAAGCTCGGCTGCGACGTGACCGACTATGGCATCGTCGCCGATCAACTCGACGCGACCCGCGCGACGCTGCGAGAAGCCGCCGAGGCGCACGATCTGATTCTCACCTGCGGCGGCGTGTCGGTCGGCGAGGAGGATCACGTGAAGCCGGCGGTGGAGGCCGAAGGGCGTCTGTCGATGTGGCAGATCGCCATGAAGCCGGGCAAGCCGCTCGCGTTCGGCGCGGTGCGGCGTGGTGCGGGTGGTGCGGGTGGTGCAAATGGGGGCGAGCCGGCCGAAACGTTTTTCATCGGCCTGCCCGGCAATCCGGTGTCGAGCTTCGTGACGTTCCTGCTGTTCGTGCGTCCGTTCGTACTGCGGCTGGCCGGCGTGCAGGCGGTCGCGCCGCGCGCGCTGTCGCTGCGCGCGGACTTCACGCAGGGCAAGGCCGATCGCCGCAACGAGTTCCTGCGCGCGCGCGTCAATGTGGCGGGAGGGCTCGATCTGTTTGCCAATCAGAGTTCGGCCGTGTTGACGTCGACCGTGTGGGGCGACGGTCTGATCGACAATCCGCCGAACCACGCGATCAGCGCCGGCGAAACCGTGCGCTTCATTCCGTTTTCCGAACTGCTGAACTGAGGCCGGTCGTCCGCGGCATGCGCGGCTTAGACCGGCGGTATCCCGATGAAGATTGAACTCCGATACTTTGCGAGCGTGCGTGAAGCGCTCAATACGTCCGACGAAAGCGTCGAGGTGCCCGACGGCATCGCGACCGTCGGCGATGTGCGCGCGTGGCTGCGCGTGCGTGGCGGCATCTGGGCCGAGACGCTCGCCGAAGGCCGCGCGCTGCGCATGGCCTGCAACCACGTGATGACCGGCGCGAGCACCCGCATCACCGAGGGCTGCGAGGTCGCGTTCTTTCCGCCCGTCACCGGCGGCTGAGCCGCGCTCTCGCACATTACGTTCACGCCAGCGACAAAAGCCCTCAGGAGCCGTCCATGCCCGTTCGCGTCCAGACCGAAGACTTCGACCTCAGCGCCGAGGTGGCCGCGCTGCGCGCGCGCAATCCGAGGATCGGCGCGGTCGCGTGCTTCGTCGGCACCGTGCGCGATCTCAACGAGGGCAGCGCGGTCGAGACGATGGAGCTCGAGCATTATCCGGGCATGACGGAGAAGTCGCTCGAGGCGATCGTCGAGCGTGCGCGCGAACGCTGGCCGGGCATCGAGGTGCTGATCGTGCATCGCGTCGGCAAGCTGTATCCGCTCGATCAGATCGTGCTCGTTGCGACGACGGCCGCGCATCGCGGCGACGCGTTTGCGTCGTGTGAATTCGTGATGGACTATCTGAAGACCGAAGCGCCATTCTGGAAGAAGGAGAAAACCGACGCGGGCGAGCGCTGGGTCGACGCGCGCGTGACCGACGATGCCGCGCTCGCGCGCTGGGGAATCGATTCGCGAAATCGGACTCCGGAGTAAACGAGTCGCTGGCCGCGGAGTTGCGACGGCGCACGCGGCGTCTTTGTGTGAGGGGCGTCGGCGCAGGCCGACATTCACTCGTCCCGCGAGCGTCCGATGATCGGCACCGGGAACGGCTCCCCAGCCGGCCGCGACGGATGCTCACCATCGTCGTCAACGTCGCCATCTCGCGGCCGACGCTTCGGCGCCACCCGCTCGAGCAGCGCCTGCTGCTCCGGCGGGATCTTGTAATCCCAGCCGAAACGGCTCAGCTGCAGACTCTGCGCGATCCGCAGCGCCGGCTCCATGAAACGGACCGCCGCGGCCGGCTGATAGCGCGATTCGACCGTATCGAGGAACAGATACAGCCAGCGGCTGAAATGCTGCGGCTCGATGCGTTCGAGCGGCTGATGCGCCTGCTGCACGTTGCCGCGATACTGCTTCGCGCCGAGCACGAGGCTGCTCCAGAATGTGCACATCTTCGGCAGATGGTCGTCCCAGCGGCCCGCGAGCTTCGCGTCGAAGACCGGACCGAGCAGCGGGTCGGCACGCACGCGATCGTAAAAGCCATAGACGAGGTCGCGGATATTGGCGTCGGTGGGTTCGGCCGCGCGTTCGACCGGCGGCGCGGCGGGGAAAGACGGATTCATGCGGATTCCAGAAAATTGCGGTTGCCGATGACGGCTGAACTGAACCTTGAACCTCCCGTTTTTCTAACAAACGGTTGATGCGGAAAAAGCTACTATTGCTATCCGAAACAGTTTTGCAACGCGATTCGCGGAACGACGCCCGCCAGCCAGTCATGCCAGCCAGTCATGTTAGGGCGTAGCGCTCGTTCCCGGCAACCCTTGCCTCGACGCGGTTATCGGGACGTTCAAGGCACTTGCTCGCAGCCTTTCAAGCTATACCGGGACCTATGAGACTTACCGACTATACGGATTACGCGCTGCGCGTGCTGTTGTACCTCGCGGTGCGGGGCGACGGATTATCGACGATTCAGGACATTTCGCAAGCCTACGGCATCTCGAAGAACCATCTGATGAAGGTCGTGCAGCAGCTGGGCGAGCTCGGCTGGGTCGAAACCGTGCGCGGCCGCAACGGCGGTTTGCGGCTCGGCGCGCAATCGCTGTCGCTGACCGTGGGCGACGTGGTGCGGGTCACGGAAAGCGACTTTGCGCTGGTCGGCTGTCTGCCGGACCGGCAGGGCCAACAGCGGCCTTGCGTCATCACGACGCAGTGCCGGCTGCGTGGCGCGTTGCAGGCGGCAAACCTCGCTTTTCTCGCCGAACTCGACCGTTTTACGATCGGCGAAGTCGCGCAACCGAAAAGTCCGCTCGCGGCGTTGCTCGGGTTAGGCTCCACGATTCAGATGGTGCCGCTGCCGATTGCGGTGGCATCGGATAGCACGCGCGGCGGGCGTCCGGCGACGCTGGGCCACAAGAACTAGAACATCCGGCCGGCTCCCCGGGTGCGCAAACCCGCCCGGCCGCGCCACTGGGGAAGGATCGCGGCAGTTCTTGCGCTCAAATGTTAAATGGTTGCGACCGAGGCCAAAAAAGCGCTTGAAACCCTAATAAAACGCCTCATTTTGGTGGTAATCGAAATTGGAGGTCTCTTGATGAGAATCGACAAACTCACCACTAAATTCCAGGAAGCGCTCGCGGACGCCCAGAGTCTGGCGGTTGGCCACGACAATCAGTACATCGAACCCGTGCACGTGCTGGCGGCACTCGTCGCGCAGCAGGACGGCTCCGCTCGCTCGCTGCTGTCGCGCGCCGGCGTGCATGTACAACCTCTACAAACCGCACTGAACGACGCGGTCACGCGGCTGCCCCAAGTGCAAGGCACCGATGGCAACGTGCAGATCGGCCGCGAACTGACCGGTCTGTTGAACCAGGCCGACAAGGAAGCGCAGAAGCTCAACGACACGTTCGTCGCGAGCGAAATGTTCCTGCTCGCGGTCGCCGACGACAAAGGCGAGGCCGGCCGTCTCGCGCGCGAGCATGGGTTGTCGCGCAAGGCGCTCGAAACCGCGATCGCCGCGGTGCGCGGCGGCTCGCAGGTGCATAGCCAGGACGCCGAAAGCCAGCGCGAAGCGCTGAAGAAGTACACGATCGACCTGACCGAGCGCGCCCGCGCAGGCAAGCTCGACCCCGTGATTGGCCGCGACGACGAAATCCGCCGTTCCATCCAGATCCTGCAGCGCCGCACCAAGAACAACCCGGTGCTGATCGGCGAGCCGGGCGTCGGCAAGACCGCGATCGTCGAGGGGCTCGCGCAGCGCATCGTCAACGGCGAAGTGCCGGAAACGCTGAAGAACAAGCGCGTGCTGTCGCTCGACATGGCCGCGCTGCTCGCGGGCGCCAAATATCGCGGCGAGTTCGAGGAGCGCCTGAAGGCGGTGCTCAACGACATCGCGAAGGACGAAGGGCAAACCATCGTCTTCATCGACGAGATTCACACGATGGTCGGCGCCGGCAAGGCCGAAGGCGCGATGGACGCGGGCAACATGCTGAAGCCGGCGCTCTCGCGCGGCGAGCTGCATTGCGTCGGCGCGACCACGCTCGACGAATACCGCAAGTACATCGAAAAGGATGCCGCGCTCGAGCGCCGTTTCCAGAAGGTGCTGGTGGACGAGCCGTCGGTCGAGGCGACCATCGCGATCCTGCGCGGTCTGCAGGAGCGCTATGAGCTGCACCACGGCGTCGACATCACCGACCCGGCGATCGTCGCGGCCGCCGAGCTGTCGCATCGTTACATCACGGACCGCTTCCTGCCCGACAAGGCGATCGATCTGATCGACGAAGCCGCGTCGAAGATCAAGATGGAAATCGACTCGAAGCCGGAGGAGATGGATCGGCTCGACCGTCGTCTGATCCAGCTGAAGATCGAACGCGAAGCAGTGAAGAAGGAGAAGGACGAAGCGTCGCAGAAGCGTCTGCAACTGATCGAAGAGGAAATCGAGCGGCTCAACCGCGAATATTCGGACCTCGATGAAATCTGGACCGCGGAAAAAGCGGCGGTGCAGGGCAGCGCGCAACTGAAGGAAGAGATCGAGAAGACGCGTGCGGAAATCGTGCGTCTGCAGCGTGAGGGCAAGCTCGAGAAGGTGGCCGAATTGCAGTACGGCAAGCTGCCGGGTCTCGAGGCGCAGCTGAAGGAAGTCACGCGCGCCGAGGCCGAGGAGCAGAACAGTCCGAAGCGTCCGCGTCTGTTGCGCACGCAGGTCGGCGCTGAAGAAATCGCCGAGGTCGTGTCGCGGGCCACCGGCATTCCGGTGTCGCGCATGATGCAGGGCGAGCGCGAAAAGCTGCTGCAGATCGAGTCGAAGCTGCATGAGCGCGTGGTCGGCCAGGACGAGGCGATCAGCGCGGTCGCCGATGCGATTCGCCGCTCGCGCGCGGGTCTGTCGGACCCGAACCGTCCGTATGGCTCGTTCCTGTTCCTCGGGCCGACCGGCGTCGGCAAGACCGAGCTGTGCAAGGCGTTGGCGTCGTTCCTGTTCGATTCGGAAGAGCATCTCATCCGTATCGACATGAGCGAGTTCATGGAGAAGCACAGCGTCGCGCGTCTGATCGGCGCGCCGCCGGGTTACGTCGGCTACGAGGAGGGCGGTTATCTGACTGAGGCCGTGCGCCGCAAGCCGTATAGCGTGATCCTGCTCGACGAAATCGAGAAGGCGCATCCGGACGTGTTCAACGTGCTGCTGCAGGTGCTCGACGACGGCCGCATGACCGATGGCCAGGGCCGCACCGTCGACTTCAAGAACACGGTGATCGTGATGACCTCGAACCTCGGTTCGCAGGTGATCCAGGCGATGGTCGGCGAGCCGCAGGAAGCCGTGAAGGACGCCGTGTGGGAAGAGGTGAAGCTGCACTTCCGGCCCGAGTTCCTGAACCGGATCGACGACGTCGTCGTGTTCCATGCGCTCGATCGCTCGAACATCCAGTCGATCGCGCGGATCCAGCTGCAGCGTCTGCACGAGCGGCTCGCAAAGCTCGACATGCAGCTGGTGGTATCGGACGCGGCGCTCGAGCACATCGGCAAGGTCGGCTACGACCCGCTGTTCGGTGCGCGGCCGCTGAAGCGCGCAATCCAGCAGGAGATTGAGAACCCGATAGCGAAGCTGATTCTGGCCGGCAAGTTCGGTCCGAAGGATGTAATTCCGGTCGAAGTGGACGACGGTAAGCTGCTGTTCGAGCGCGTCGTGCACTGAAGGCGATGGCTTGATGACGCGAAGGGACGATAGCAGGCGAGTCGTTCCCACCAACGTTAAGAAACCGGCAACGAAGGTGACTTCGTTGCCGGTTTTCTTTTGTCCGCCGATTTCAAACCGGTGGCATCATCGTGGAGCGAAGGTCTCTGCAAGTCGCCAGCGCATGGCGCACAGCGTGCTTAAGCGTTGCCCTTGTTGCCGAGCAGCGCCGACAGGCCGCCGAGCGCGCCGAGCACCGTGGTCGCGTTCAGCTTGCCATCGGCCGGCACTTCGCCTTCCGGCGTGGCCGCGTTGACGACGTGCGGCAGGATCTGCGACAGCAGACCCGTCACCTGATCCGGCTGGACGCCGGCCTTGGCGGCGAGACCGGTCACGGCTTCCGAGCCCAGCACGTTATGCAGCGCGTCGGGTGCGATCGGCTGGTTTTCGCCATTGCCGACCCACGACGACACGACGTCGCCGAGGCCCTTTTCCTGGAAGCGCTGGATCAGGCCGTTCAGGCCACCAGGCTGGTTGTTGACGAATTCGAGCGCGGCGGCGATCAGCGCTTGCTGGCCGCCGCCTTCTGGCGATTTGCCAAGCAGGGAACCGATGGTGTCGAGTAGGCTCATGACGGTCTCTCTTGAATGCCGGCGCGTACGACGGCCGGGCGGTTGACGTCGACGCGCGGTTGCGCGTCGCGGTGAAACGCAGGGCGGCAGCCCCGCCGGCATCATGCGCCGGACGCAGCCGCGGCGGATGCCGCCTTGCTCTTCTTCGCTTTCTTCTTCGAAGCCTTGGTGCCGGACGCGTCGGCCGGTGCGCTGGCTGCCGCGGCGGCCGGAGCCGTAGCGGTTGCCGCTTCGGATGCAGCGGCCTTGTCCTTCTTCTTCGACTTCGACGGCTTAGCGGCCGAGGCAGGCGCAGCCGCGGCCGGCGCTGCCGTCGTGGCAGCGGGCGCGGCGGCGGTGGTTGCCGCGGGAGCCGCCGGTGTGGTCTTCGTGGCCGACTTGGTGGACGTCTTCGCGCCGGTCGGCGGTGCCGACGAGCCGTTGATCGTCAGTCCGGCCGCTTCGAGGTTCTCGACCGATTTCTGCCCGATGCCCTTCACACGTGCGGCGAGATCGTCGGCGTTCTTGAACGGGCCGTTTTTGGCGCGTTCGTCGAGAATCGCTTTCGCATGCACGGGGCCGATGCCCTTGACCGATTCGAGCGCGGCCTGATCGGCGGTATTCACTTCCACGGCCGCGACAAATCCGGCCGACAGCGACAAAGCCACAGCGAGGCAAAGCATGAAAAGCTTCTTCAGCATGGCAAGCACTCCATTGAGAGCAAAAAGTTAGCCGGGAACGGACGACCTATCCTGTCAGCGGGCGCTGCGTTTAAGCATAGGACAAATCGCAGGCCCGATTTGAGATAGCGGACGATTTATACCGATCGATTGATGACAAGTAAATCCGCCACACAGTATTTAAAGCTTTTAGCGGCATGCAATGCCGGTGAATTTATCGGTCGATATCGATCGCGATAACTCGTCTGCGATAAAGAATGAGCAACGCAAAGGAATGACAGCGTCCGACGCTTGACTTAGAGTGCACTCGAAGTCCTAACCTGAGTCCGTCATGTCGAAACACTCAACCGCGCTCACCATCGGTCAGGTCGCCGAAACGATCGGCGTGTCCACGCACACGTTGCGCTATTACGAACAGGCCGGCTTGATCAGGCCGGTCGGACGCACGCAGACGGGACACCGGCTGTACTCGCCGGCCGATCTCGACTGGTTGCGCTTCGTGATGCGTCTGAAGGCAACGGGCATGTCGATCTCCGGCATGCAGCAGATCGCCGCGCTGCGCGCGCAAGGCCATCCGACGATGCGCGCACGCCGCGACCTGCTGGTTGCGCATCGCACCGCGCTGCTCGCGCGGATCGCCGATCTGCAGAGCAACCTCGGCGCGATCGACGACAAGATCGCGTACTACGAGGCGGCCACGAGCGGCGCGCTTGAGCCCGATCCGGCACGACAGGACGACGAAGCCTCGTCGCCCTCACACCCCGATAAGGACTCGCAATGGACTACGCACACAACGACCGCTACGCGCGGGGCTGGGACAAGCTCAGGGAAATCGACGGTTCGGCGGGCGAGCAGGTAATTGCCGCGCTCGCGCCAGTCGCGCCGGAATTCGGACGCCTGTTGATTGAATTCGGCTTCGGCGACATCTACAGCCGGCCGCAGCTCGATCTGCGCACGCGTGAGATTGCGACGATCGCGTCGCTCGCGACCCTCGGCTGCGCGCAGCCGCAGCTGAAGGTACATATCGAGGCGGCGCTGAACGTCGGCTGCACCCGCGAGCAGATCGTCGAGGTGTTCATGCAGATGGCGCTTTATGCGGGCTTTCCGGCCGCGCTCAATGCGCTGTTCGCGGCGCGGGAAATTTTCGAGGCCAAGGATCGGGAGGGGGAGGCCGCATACGCGGCGTGAGCGGGCTGAGCTGCGTGGGGAACGGAAAGGCGAATGCAGAACAGGTCGTCTCTCACCCTGGCTTGGGCGCAACTAACGGTCCGGTCGGTACTATTCGTGGCCTTCCCAACCCTCCATCCCCTCAAACAGCCGAATCAACCCGCGCCGCCGCAGCCTCGCGCAAATAGCGCTGGCTCACGATTCGCCAGTACACGAGCAAGCCGAGCCCGGCAATCGCGAGACTTGCGGTATTCGCGACCCAGAAGCCGCGCGCGCCGGTCAGCCAGGGCGGCGTGAGGCCGGTCGTATTGAAGCCGAGCGCATAGCCGCCGCCGAGCCCGACTCCCCACAGCGCCACCGCATAGATGATGGTCGGCACGACCGCGACCTTGTAGGCGCGCAGCACGAACGCGGTCGAGATCTGCAACGCGTCGAACAGGTGGTAGCAGGCGACGATCAGCACCAGCGGCAACGCCTTCGCCGCGACCTGCGCGTTCGTCGTATAGCCGGCGACGATATATGGCCGCAGCACGAGCACGAGCGCGCCATAGCAGCACGCGATCGCAACCGCCATCGCGATGCCGTGACGCGACAGCGTGCGCGCCGCCTGCGGCCGATGCGCGCCGAGCGCCTGCGCGACCAGCGTCGACGACGCGATGCCGATCGACAGCGGCGTCATATAGAGCACCGCGCCGACGTTGCCGGCGATCTGATGTCCGGCGAGCGTCGTCGTGCCGAAACGCGCGATGAAAAGCGCCATGAACGTGTACGACGTGACCTCGATCAGATACGACAGCCCCATTGGAATACCGAGCCGCAGTTGCGCGGCCTGGCGCTTCCAGACCGGCCAGCAGAACTGCATGAAGATGCCGAGTGCCTTGAAATCGTCGATGCGCGCGAGCAGCAGCATGCCGAGCGCCGCGAGTGCCCAGTTGAGCAGCGTGCTCGCGAGCGCGCAGCCCGGACCGCCCAGCGCGGGCACGCCGAGGCCGCCGAAAATGAACCAGGTATTGAGCGGAATTTTCAGCAGCAGCGCGGCGATCTGCAGGAACATCACGAGCCGCGGTTTGGCGAGCGCATTGGCAACGGAGCCGTAGACCCGGAAGGCGAGGCCGGCGGGCAGCCCGAACGCGAGAATCCGCAGGTACGCGAGCGTGCGCTCGTGCAGCGCGTCGGGCACCCGCGACAACGCCAGCAGCGGTCCGGGGAAGAACAGGATCAGAAAGCCGATCACGGTCAGCGCGGCGGCAAGCCACCATGACTGGCGGACCTCTTCGCCGATCTCGCCGTAGCGACGCGCGCCGTACAGCTGCGCGGCGATCGGCTGCAGCGCGGTCAGGATGCCGGTCAGGCCGATATAGACCGAGACGTAGATCGACGAGCCGAGGCCGAGCGCGGCCAGATCGACGGCCGAGTAGCGCCCGACCATCGCCGTGTCGATCACGCCGAACGCGATGATGGCCAACTGGCCGATCAGTACGGGCCACGCGAGCGCGGCGATCTTCCGTACGTCGGCGAACATGGTCAGTCGAGCTTCTTGTGCCAGTTGCGGCGCTTGCCGGGCGGCGGCTTGGGACGGTCGATGCGCACGTACAGGCGGAAGCGCTCGTCGCGGTCCGCCGCGCGGCGGCCTTCCCACACGAGCTTCCAGATGTAGTCGGGCATCGCGCTAGGGTCGCCGTAGTCCTGCGAGTCCTGACGCAGGATCACGTCGCAGTCCTGGTCGAACGAAAAGTGCATGTCGCCGAAATACGCGAACGTCGCGATCTGCGCATTGCCGAGGCGCACCGGCGCGATGCACGTGTAGTCATCGGGCAAGTGGTTGGCGATCTGCTGCGCGACGTCGCGATAGGTCCGGCTGTAGTTGACGACCGGCAGCCACAGCGTCATCAGCAACACCCACATCAGCGTGGTGCCGGCGCTCGAGAGCACGACGCTGCGCCACAGCACCTTTGGATGACGCGCGAGACGCCAGCGCACCAGCAGGAACCAGCACACGGTCACCGCGACCGCGCACACGAACGACAGAATCTTGAACTGCGGCACGAAGCCGGGCGCGAGTCGCGCGAGATTGCGCGCGAGCGGATGCGGAAAGCCGGTCAGGCCTGCCACATACACGAGCCATACGAAGCTGCCAAGGATCGTGAAGCTCAGCAGCGCGAACCAGTCGATCGCGTTGATCGCGCCGCGCTTGAGCGTCGGCAGCGCGAAAGCGGCGAGCACCGCAAGCGGCGGCAGCAGCAGCATGTAGAGTCGGTTCGACTGATGGCTTTGCAGCACGACGAGCACGAACAGCGGCCCGATCACCGACAGCGGAATCGCCACGTGCGGCGCGCGCCGCAGTCCCTGCCAGCTGAACCACGACCACAGCGCGAGCGGCCAGGCGGGCCATGTGAAGAGCGGCAGGTTTTTCAGCGCATACGCGGCGACCGAGCCGGGCGGGCCCGCGAACGAACTCAGGCTCACGTGCAGCCACTGGTTCAGATACCAGACAGCGTCGTCCGGGAACGCGGTGAGCGCGATGATCGGCCACGACACCGCGAGCACGAGCGCCACGGGCAGACCCGCGAGCAGCAGCCAGCGCGATCGCGTTTCGCGTACGATCAGCGTCATCGCGAGCGTGCCGAGCAGCAGCGCGCCGACCAGCACCGGGCTGCTCGCGAGTGTGACGAGGCCGATCGCGAGACCCCAGATCAGCGCGCCCTGAATCGGCTTGTCGATCATGCGCACGAGGCCGTACACGAGCATCGCGATGCAGACGAACTGCACGAGCTGCGGCGTGGTCTCGTGACCGCGCTCGGCGAGGCCGAAGCACGCGAGCAGGATCAGCAGTGCGCCATCGGCGAGCGTGCGGCCATAGTCGCGCGGTTCCGGCTCGCCGCCGAACGCATATTTGAATGGCTGCACTTCGGCACGCCGGCCGAGCAGATACGCCGCGTACCAGACGAACGCACAGCCCGCGCAGAACAGCAGGCCCGTGAACACGCGCGACGCGTTGCTCGCGTCGACCCACGGTGCAAGGATGCGGATCGCACTCGCGCCGAGCCAGTAGCCGAGCGGGCCGTCCTCGGTCAGATATTTGCCGACGAGATTCGGCAGCAGCCAATCGTGCGCGCCGCCGTTCGCCATCGTCCACATCACACCAAAGCCGGCTGCGTCCTCGTTCTTCCACGGATCGCGGCCGAACAGGCCGAACGAGGCGTAGACGATACAGATGGCCAGCAGCAGCCAGCGCGGCAACGCACTGGTCGCAGAGGCGGTGAGGCGAACGACAGGTCTCATGCGGTGTGTGGAGTCTGGATAAACGATGCAGCCGGAGCGGCCCGGCAGGTCAGGGCGCGAGGGCCCGTTTCGAGCATCCGGCATTGTAGTCGTGCCGTGCGATGCACGTCACGGCCGGTAACGCCCGGCAACGTCAATGGACAAGCTGTAACACAGTGCCGCGAAAGCGCGGCGTGCTCCTTCCGGCTGAAGGCTTCGCGCGGCGTGCGACCCAGCGGGCGCACAAGCGCAGGCGACAAAAAAGGGCAGCTCGCGCTGCCCTTTCTGTTTGCTCTGTTGCCGGCCGGAAGCCGGCACCGTTGCGGTATTACTTTACTGCCTTGCCCGAAGCGCGTGCGCCGAACTTCTTGTTGAACTTCTCGACGCGGCCGGCCGTGTCCATGATCTTTTGCTGGCCGGTGTAGAACGGATGCGATTCCGACGACACTTCGATCTTCGCGAGCGGGTAGGTCTTGCCGTTGAATTCCGCGGTTTCGCGCGTCTGAATGGTCGAGCGCGTCACGAACCTGAAGTCGTTCGACATGTCGACGAACAGGACTTCGCGGTAATTCGGGTGAATGCCTTCTTTCATGGTCTTTCCTTTAATCTGGCGGTAGCCAACCCGCGTGCAGCCTCGAATGGGACTGCCTTCAGGCGCGAGCCACTTGCCTACGGTCGAAAATCCGGGATTATGCCAGAAAATCAGTCGCTTGGCGATTTTTCTGCCAGCGGATTCTCTTGCGGCGCAAGCGGCGCCCATCCGCGGCGTCTCAAATGGGCGTGAACGTCAAACCGACGCGCGCTGGATCTTGCCGGTAGTAGCGCGCGAGCAGTCGGTACAGTTCCGGATACTCCGCCTCGAACGCTTGGGGCCGCACGAACAGCGCCTCGCTGCATACGGCAAAAAATTCCGACGGATGGTCCGCCGCATACGGATCGATCAGCGACTCGCGTTCGAAACGCGCCCAGCGTCGCTCGGGCACCGCGTCGACTTTCGCACAGAAGTGATCGTATGCATGGTCGAACACATCGGCCCATGCCTGCGCATCGAGCGGCGCGTGCCAGCGGCGCATCAGCGGCGGGTGGCCATCCGCTTCGCCGTTGAGCATGTCGATTTTGTGCGCGAACTCGTGGATCACAACGTTGTATGCATCGCTGCCATCGGTCATCTGCGCGTCTTCCCACGACAGCACCACCGGGCCGCCTTCCCACGCCTCGCCGCTGGCGTCGTGTTCGATCTCGTGCACGACGCCATCTTCGTCCTCAACGGTCTTGCGGATCACGAACTCGCCCGGATAGACGATCACGCCGACCCAGCCGCGATACAGATCGAGGCTCAGGTTCAGCACCGGCAGGCACGCCTGCGCGGCGATGCCGACCGTCATCGCATCGGTCAGCTCGAGCTCGTGCGCGGTCGAGAACTCCTTCTGCGCGAGGAAGAGGCTCGTCATCTCGCGCAGCCGCGCGAGATCGGGCGCTTCCAGATGCGTGAGAAAGGGTAGGTCGGCGAGTGTCGCCTGCCACAAGGAATCGTCGATCGCGTAGTCGCGCAGCGCGCGCTCGCGACGCCGTGCGCCCAGCCAGTTCGTGAGTTTCGACAGCATGCTTGGAGCCCACCTTCAGTCGATCTGTTTTTGCCACGCGGCGAACGGGCCGCCGCATATCGCGACGCCGATCAGAAAATAGAAACCGTCGGGCGACGCGAGCAAACTGGCCTGCTGCGCAATCGACCGGCTGATCGACGCGATCGCGAGCGCGTGCGCCTCGCTCGCCGCATGACCGGCGGCGGCGGAGCCGCGCGCCAGCGTCGCGAGCGTGTTCTGGTAGACCGGATTGTACGGATTCACGGACTCTGCGAGGCGACTTTGATGCAGCGCGAGCCGGTGCTGCTCGACGATGATCACCGAGGCGGTCGCGAAGGAGATGGTCAACTGCTGGACGATGTTTTTCGGCCGGCAGCCGTGCGTGAACTCCTCGATCGAGAAGATCCGGCACGTCAGATTCGCGACCGGCGGCACGATGAACAGCAACAGCAGGCCGCGCAGCAGCAGCGGCACGGCGAGCGCCGCCTCGCCGACATCCGGCGACATGCGTGTCATCCACCCGGCGGCGAACGCGGGCACCGCGAAGCCCGGCACGATGATCCACTTCTTACGCGGCAGCAGCTTCGCAAAACGCAGATAGACGAACAGCGCGCTCGCCGAAATCAGCGACGTGACGCCGACGAGCCGCCCGGCGTTCTCGACGGGATAGCCGAGGCCCCTTCGAGAAACCGTGTGTACGTTCACGCTGATGTTAAGGCGGCGCATTGTCTCTGCAGACGACGGACGAAAAAAAACCGCTCGCAGTTTGCGAGCGGTTTTTCATGCGTTGCAGTTGCCGACTAATACGGCCAGCCCGAACGTCGCGCGTTAGCTGCCGCCGCCACGACGCATCATGTCGAAGAACTCGGAATTGCTCTTCGTCTGGCGGATCTTGTCGAGCAGGAATTCCATCGACTCGACTTCGTCCATGTCGTGAATGAACTTGCGCAGTACCCAGATCTTCTGCAGCGCTTCGGGCTTGATCAGCAGCTCTTCGCGGCGCGTGCCCGACTTGTTCAGGTTGATTGACGGGTAGACGCGCTTCTCGGCGAGACGGCGCTCGAGGTGGACTTCCATGTTGCCGGTGCCCTTGAACTCTTCGTAGATCACATCGTCCATGCGGCTGCCGGTTTCGATTAGCGCCGTGCCAATGATGGTCAGCGATCCGCCTTCCTCGATGTTGCGCGCCGCACCGAAGAACCGCTTCGGGCGCTGCAGCGCGTTCGCGTCGACACCGCCCGTCAGCACCTTGCCCGAGGCCGGGACCACCGTGTTGTAAGCGCGCGCGAGACGCGTGATCGAGTCGAGCAGAATCACGACGTCGTTCTTCATTTCGACGAGGCGCTTGGCCTTCTCGATCACCATTTCGGCGACCTGCACGTGACGCGCGGCGGGTTCGTCGAACGTGGAGGCGATCACTTCGCCGGCCACCGAACGCTGCATTTCCGTCACTTCCTCCGGACGCTCGTCGATCAGCAGCACGAACAGCACGACGTCGGGATGGTTCTGCTTGATCGCGTGCGCGATGTGCTGAAGCATCACGGTCTTGCCCGACTTCGGCGACGCGACGAGCAGCCCGCGCTGGCCCTTGCCGATCGGCGCGATCATGTCGATGATGCGGCCGGTCACGTTCTCTTCGCCACGCATTTCACGTTCGAGCAGCAGCACCTTGTTCGGGTGCAGCGGCGTCAGGTTTTCGAACATGATCTTGTGCTTCGAGGCCTCCGGCGGCTGGCCGTTGACCTTGTCCACCTTCACCAGCGCGAAATAGCGCTCGCCGTCTTTCGGCGTGCGCACTTCGCCTTCGATCGTGTCGCCCGTATGCAGATTGAAGCGGCGGATTTGCGACGGGCTGATGTAGATGTCATCCGTGCTGGCGAGGTAGGAGGTTTCCGGCGAACGCAGGAAGCCGAAACCGTCCGGCAGCACTTCGAGGGTGCCGTCGCCGAAGATCGTGTCGCCCGCTTTGGCTCGTTTTTTTAGAATGGCGAACATCAATTCCTGCTTGCGCAGGCGGTTCGCGCTTTCGATCTCGAGGCCATTGGCCATCTCGATCAATTGGGACACGTGCAGAGTCTTAAGCTCGGATAAATGCATACGGAGAACCCGCAGGAGAAGGTGCGACGAAATGAAATCTGGGAGGAGGGAGAGCGGAACCGCTCAAAGACTTACACGTCTTTTCGACGTTTTGTGGATTCTAGCATAGCACACGCCAATTTAAGCCAGTGCGGCAGCGTGGCATCTTTGTTGCAAAGCGTGTTGCCGGCTGACAACACGCTTGACCGGCGGGCGCGGCGGTTTGCTTACCCGATGCGCCCGATTCTCCAACTGCCTGCGGCGCGCGATGGACCCGCGAGCGCCGCGGCGTACTGCTTGCTTTACAGGTTGCCGTCGAGGAACGCGGTGAGTTGCGACTTCGACAGAGCTCCGACCTTCTGAGCGGCAACGGCGCCGTTCTTGAACAGGATCAATGTGGGGATGCCGCGCACGCCAAACTTGACCGGCGTGGACTGATGCTCGTCGACATTGATCTTCGCAACTTGCAGGCGATCGGCGTAATCCTTCGCGACCTCGTCGAGGATCGGCGCGATCATCTTGCACGGACCGCACCATTCGGCCCAGAAATCGAGCAGCACGGGTTTATCGGATTTCACGACGTCCTGTTCGAACGATGCGTCGCTAATATGCTTGATTTGTTCGCTCATTTATGAATACCTCTGTCGGTTCGAGGCCCGCCTGAATTGCTCGCCACGATACGTCAAAAACTGGGAAAACTTCTGTTCGCTTTGCCGCATCCAGAGCCTCGCCGCGCATGCCTGTGAAAATCAGAAAAACCGTCTGAAAAAACGCCGGATTTTCACGGAATGCGCGGAAAGAGTCGCGTATGCGGGTCTTTCAACTGGCAGTGTAGCTTAATTCGCTATGCGTTGCCGATGGCGATAGTACTCATCAAGGCAGTGGGGCTAATAGGCTGCCGCCGCAGCGTCGGCCGGTTTCTGCGGCTCACGGCGACCGCCTTGCAATCTAAATGGTGTCGCGCACGGCGAACTCAAGTGCCGCGCGTGGCGGGCGTCGCCGCGGTGGCCGGGAGGGCGTCTGGCGGCGTGCAGAAAGCGGCTGCAAACCGCGCGAAGCCGTTCGAAGCGGAGCGTCGTTCGCGTTTTGCTCATGTCAACAGTCGCACAATGCGCGCGGCAATGATAGAATCTTTCGTGACGGGCCTCCTCGCATGGAGGGATGGTCAATCTGGTCAGGTCGGGAACGAAGCAGCCACAGCCGTTTTCCACCAGTGCCGAGGGTCGGGCTCGTCACCTTTCCTTGCTTTTTTCTCCGCGGCCGTTTTCACGGCTTCTCCGCAGTTTCTCCTCAGTCATTCCCAGCTTTTGTATTGATCGTTCGCCGTCTTCGGATGGAGCGTCGTCGTGGCCGTTTCGCGCATTTCACGCGTCTTCCCGAATCGGTTTTGCGCGCCATTGTTACTGATACAATTTCCGGATGACCTATCAAGTTCTCGCACGCAAATGGCGGCCGAAGGATTTCGCTTCGCTCGTCGGACAGGAGCACGTTGTGCGCGCGCTCACCCATGCGCTCGACGGCGGCCGTCTGCACCATGCCTATTTGTTTACAGGTACGCGCGGCGTCGGCAAGACCACGCTGTCGCGCATCTTCGCGAAGGCGCTCAATTGCGAGACCGGCGTGACGGCGACGCCGTGCGGCGTATGCCGTGCGTGTCGCGAGATCGACGAAGGGCGCTTTGTCGATTACGTCGAAATGGACGCGGCGAGTAATCGTGGCGTCGATGAAATGGCCGCGCTGCTCGAGCGCGCGGTGTACGCGCCCGTCGATGCGCGCTTCAAGGTCTACATGATCGACGAAGTGCACATGCTGACGAACCACGCGTTCAACGCGATGCTGAAGACGCTCGAAGAGCCGCCGCCGCACGTCAAGTTCATCCTCGCGACCACCGACCCGCAGAAGATTCCGGTCACCGTGCTGTCGCGCTGTCTGCAGTTCAATCTGAAGCAGATGCCGGCCGGCCATATCGTGTCGCATCTTGAACGCATTCTCGGCGAAGAGAATGTGCCTCACGAGGCGCAGGCGTTGCGCCTCCTCGCGCGCGCGGCCGACGGTTCGATGCGCGACGCGCTATCGCTGACCGATCAGGCGATCGCCTATTCGGCGAACCAGATCAGTGAAGACGCGGTGCGCGGCATGCTCGGCGCGCTCGACCAAAGCTATCTGATCCGCCTGCTCGACGCGCTCGCGCAGGGCGACGGCGCGGCGGTGCTGGCGGTCGCCGACGAGATGGCCTTGCGCAGCCTGTCGTTCTCGACGGCGCTGCAAGACCTGGCGAGCCTGCTGCATCGGATCGCGTGGGCGCAGTTCGCGCCTTCGTCGGTGCTCGACGAATGGCCGGAGGCGGCCGACTTGCGCCGTTTCGCCGACGCGTTGAGCGCCGAGCAGGTGCAACTGTTCTATCAGATCGCGACGATCGGCCGAAGCGAACTGGGCCTCGCGCCCGACGAATACGCGGGCTTCACGATGACGCTGCTGCGCATGCTCGCGTTCGAGCCGGCGCCGACAGGCGGCGGTGGCGGAGCGGCGGGAGCCGCTGGCACGCAGAGCGGTGCGGGCGGCGCCGGCGCCGGTGCGAAGCGCTCTGGTGCACCGACGGTTGCCGCGCTGCGCGCGCTGTCACCTTCGTCCGTGACGGCCATGGCAGCTGCTGCGCCCGTTCGTGGACCTCAGGTAGGCGTTGCCGGCGAGGAGCAGGGCGACGCGATGAAATCGACCGCGCCGACTGCAAAGCCGATCGCGAAGCCCGCAGCCGACTCCGCGCAATCTGAAGAAGCACCGCAATCGCCCAATGCCGAAGTCGCCCGCGTGACAGACGCGCCTGCCACTACGGCACCCCCGCTGGCGCCGTGGGAAGACGCGCCCGCGAATGCCGTCGCCACGATCGCCAGCTCGAGCGCGCCGGTCTCGAACGGAGTTTCCGACATCGCACCTTCGTCCGCACCGAGCGCGCTTGCAACTGCCGCGCCTGGTCGCGCGGAAGAGGCCACGACACCGGAACCGGAAGCGCGGCCGGAATTGGTGGCGCCCGCTTCAACGGCGGCACCGGCGGCACCGGCGGCCGCAGCCGACTCCGCGCCGCGCCGCGCGGGCGGCGCCAGCGCCGCGCTCGACGTGCTGCGCAACGCCGGCATGAAAGTATCGTCCGACCGTGGCCGTGCTAACACGGACGTGTCCGCGAAGCCGGCCGCAGCCGCCACACCGAAGCCGGCCGCACCGAAACCCGCCGCGCCGCGTGTGGTCGTGCCGGTGCCGACGCCCGGTGCGTCACGCCGCGTGTCGCAGGACACCGCCGCGCAGGCTGCGCCCGCTCGCGACGCAAACAGCGGCGCGAGCAGCAATGCGCAGCTGAACAGCCCGTCGATCCCACCATGGGACGACATGCCGCCCGACGACTACATGCCGTTGTCGGCCGCGGACGACGCGTACTTCATTCCGCCAGACGACAACTTCGTGCCGGTGTTCGACCGCGGCCCCGACGACGTCCGCATGGACGGCGCGGCCGCGCAGGCCGCCGCGCCGGCGCCGGTCGCCGATACGCGCCCGCTGCCGCCTGCCGTGCCGCTCGATCCGCTAGGTTTCACCGGCGACTGGCCGGCGCTCGCCGTCGATCTGCCGCTGAAGGGCATCTCGAATCAGCTTGCGTTCAACAGCGAACTGATGGCGCTCGACGGCAGCACGCTGAAGCTCAACGTGCCGGTGCCGCAATACGCAGAAGCGTCGCAGGTCGCTAAACTGAAGGCGGCGCTCGTCGAGCGGCTCGGCCAGAACGTCGACGTGCAGGTCGAAGTCGGCCCGGCGCGCCGTACCGCCGCCGCGCACGACGCGAAGCTGCGCGCGCAGCGCCAGCAGGAAGCCGAGCGCGAGATCAGCGCCGATCCGTTCGTGCAGTCGCTGATTCGCGAGTTCGGCGCGAGCATCGTGCCGGGCTCGATCCGCCCGATTACCCCGGACGCCGCCCCGAACGGCGCGTCACCGGCCCACTGATCCATCGTTCGCGGCGTCGTCGCAGCGCGGCGCCAGAATGCCAGATTCCACGCTATCTAGAAGGAGCACGTCCATGATGAAAGGCCAACTCGCCGGGCTAATGAAGCAAGCCCAGCAGATGCAGGAAAACATGAAGAAGATGCAGGAGCAACTCGCGCAGATCGAAGTCGAGGGGCAGTCGGGTGCCGGTCTCGTCAAGGTGACGATGACCTGCAAGAACGACGTGCGCCGCGTGTCGATCGACCCGAGCCTGCTCGCCGACGACAAGGACATGCTGGAAGATCTCGTCGCCGCCGCGTTCAACGACGCCGTGCGCAAGGCCGAGGCGACCGCGCAGGAAAAGATGGGCGGCATGACCGCCGGCCTGCCGCTGCCGCCGGGTTTCAAGCTGCCGTTCTGAACCTGCTCTGATTGGGAACGGGCCGAAGCGGGTGAGCGCCGCGGCGGTTCATTGCCGCGGTGCGAACGCAGACGCTCGCCGCCGCGCGCCGCGCGCAGGCTGGAAACATCGAACCTGCAGCCGCGCGTGAAAGCCTCGTCACGGCGTGAAAGCGCGGCCCGGTTCGAGCAACACCCCCGCATCCCAATTCGCCCACCCGAGCACCACCCACGTCGACGCCGATCCGCATGAAACAACCTTCCGCCCTGTCGGCGCTCGTCGAAGCGCTGCGCGCGCTGCCCGGTGTCGGGCCGAAGTCCGCGCAGCGCATGGCGTATCACCTGATGCAGCACGATCGCGAAGGCGCCGAAAAGCTCGGGCGCTCGCTGTTGTTCGCGACCGAGCATCTGCGTCACTGCGAAAAGTGCAACACGTTTACCGAAGCGCAGATCTGCGAGGTCTGCCTCGATGAGGAGCGCGATCCGTCGCTGCTGTGCGTCGTTGAAACGCCGGCCGACCAGATCATGCTCGAACAGACGATGACCTATCGCGGCCTCTATTTCGTGCTGATGGGGCGGTTGAGTCCGCTCGACGGCATCGGCCCGAAGGAAATCCATTTCGACCGGCTCGTGAAGCGCGCGTCGGATGGCGTCGTCAAGGAAGTCGTGCTGGCCACCAATTTCACCAACGAGGGCGAGGCCACCGCGCATTACCTCGGACAGACGCTGAAGGCGCGCGGCCTTGCCGTGACGCGTCTCGCGCGCGGCGTGCCGGTGGGCGGCGAACTCGAGTATGTCGACGCGGGCACGATCGCGCGCGCGATGCTCGACCGTCGTTCGATGTAGCCAGGCGGCTTTCGTTGGCAGCCGCCATATCCGTCCAGGCACGCATCGTCGCAAGTCGTTGCAAACCAGACAGACCGGGTACACAACGATGCAGAACCAGGGAGACTCATGAGCGCCACCCCCGAATCAGGCGCGAGCGCCGCACCGCATGACGCGTGCGGTCCGCTCGCCGGCGTCAAGGTGCTGGAACTCGGCACGCTGATCGCCGGGCCGTTCGCCGCGCGTTTTCTCGGCGAATTCGGCGCCGACGTCGTCAAGATCGAAGACCCCAAAGGCGGCGACCCGCTGCGCAAATGGCGCAAGCTGTACCCGGAAGTCGGCGGTACGTCGCTGTGGTGGGCCGTGCAGGCGCGCAACAAGAAGTCCGTCACGATCAACCTGAAAGCCGAAGAGGGCAAGGAGATCGTGCGGCGCCTCGCGAAAGAGGCCGATATCGTCGTCGAGAATTTCCGGCCCGGTCTGCTCGAAAAGCTCGGGCTCGGCTACGACGTGCTGTCCGCCGAGAACGCCGGCCTCGTGATGGTGCGTCTGTCGGGCTACGGCCAGACGGGCCCGTATCGCGACCGGCCCGGCTTCGGCGCGATCGCCGAGTCGATGGGCGGACTGCGCCATATCACCGGCTATCCGGATCTGCCGCCGCCGCGCATCGGCATTTCGATCGGCGATTCGATCGCCGCGCTGCACGGTGTGATCGGCGCGCTGATGGCGCTGCATCACAAGCAGGTGAACGGCGGCAAGGGGCAGGTCGTCGACGTCGCGCTGTACGAGGCTGTCTTCAACATGATGGAAAGCGTGGTGCCCGAATACGGCGTCTACGGCATGGTGCGCGAGCGTACCGGCGCGTCTCTGCCGGGCATCGTGCCGTCGAATACGTATCCATGCCGCGACGGCAGCATCGTGATCGGCGGCAATAGCGATCCGATCTTCAGGCGCCTGATGATCGCGATCGAACGCGACGATCTCGCCAACGATCCGGCGCTCGCGCACAACGATGGCCGCGTGCCGCGCACGCAGGAAATCGACGCCGCGATCGGCGCGTGGCTGTCCACGCGCACGATCGACGAAGCGCTCGCGGTGCTGAACGCGGCCGACGTGCCGGTGGGCCGCATCTACAGCGTCGCCGATATGTTCACCGATCCGCAGTTCATCGCGCGGCAGATGATCCAGCGGTTCAAGTGGCAGGACGGCAAGGAAATCACGCTGCCCACGATTACACCGAAGCTGTCGGCGACGCCCGGTGAGACGCGCTGGCTGGGGCCAGAACTGGGTGAACATACCGATGAAGTCCTGCAATCGCTAGGTTATGATGCTGACGGCATCGCGCGGTTGCGGGCGCAACAGATCGTCTGATGCGCACAGCGCAACGCATAGAGAAGGGCGCGTAAAGCGCGGCGCTGACGCACGATTCGCGCCGCGCGACCGGCAGCCCCACACCGTGGCCAAGCGCTTGCGCAACGCGCACACGGGCGGTCAAAAAGCCGGACTACAAAAAATCTGGAGACAACGGACCATGCAACGCAGAACCTTCCTCGCCGGCGGTGCGGCGCTTGCGGGCGCCTCGCTCGCGGCCACGCCGTTCGCTTTCGCGCAGGGCAAGCCCGAGACCACCAAGGTCGCCATCGCGGTCGGCGGCAAGAACCTGTTCTACTACCTGCCGCTGACGATCGCCGAGCGCCGCAACTACTTCAAGGACGAGGGGCTCGAAGTCGAGATTTCCGACTTCGCGGGCGGCTCGCAGGCGTTGAAGGCGGCGGTCGGCGGAAGCGCCGACGTGGTCTCCGGCGCGTTCGAACACACGCTGCTGTTGCAGGCGCAAAAGCAGATGTTCCGCGAATTCGTGCTGCAGGGCCGCGCGCCGCAGATCGTGCTCGCGGTGTCGAAGAAGACGATGCCGAACTACAAGTCGATCGCCGATCTGAAGGGCAAGAAGATCGGCGTGACCGCGCCGGGTTCGTCGACGTCGATCATGGCGAGCTTCGTCCTCGCGAAAGCCGGGCTCAGTCCGAAGGACGTCGCGTTCATCGGCGTGGGCGCCGGTGCCGGCGCGATCGCCGCGCTGCAGTCCGGGCAGATCGACGCGATCGCCAATCTCGATCCGGTCGTCACGCGCCTCGAGCGCGCCGGCGACGTGCGCGTCGTGTCGGATACCCGCACGCTCACCGATACGCACATCGTGTTCGGCGGCGACATGCCGGCGGGCTGCCTGTACGCATCGCAGTCGTTCATCACGAAGAATCCGAACACCACGCAGGCGCTGACCAATGCGATGGTGCGCGCGCTCAAGTGGCTGCAGAACGCGAGCGGCAGCGAACTGATCAACACGGTGCCGGAGAGCTATCTGCTCGGCGACCGCGCGCTCTATCTCGACGCGTGGCAGCACGTGCGCGAAGCGATGTCGCCCGACGGCCTGATGCCCGCCGACGGTCCCGCGACGTCGCTGAAGACGCTGAAAGCGTTCGATCCGGTGGTCCAGAACGCGCAGATCGATCTGTCGAAGACGTGGACCAACGACTTCGTGAAGAAGGCGCTCGCGACCGTCAAGGCATAAACGACGCGGCGCGCGCATAGGCGCATCGAATGGGACGTGGACAGGGCGATTCGCCGCGTCCACACCCGTCGCCCCAGCGTCGCCGCGACAACTCCCCGCTAACCCGATTCCCGAAGCGAGCCGTGCGATGACCGTTGCTGCCCTGGCGCTCGAAAACATCACCTGCACGTTCGCCGCGCGTGACAACCGCGCCCAGCGCTACACAGCAGTTAAGGACACGACGCTGCGTATCGAGCCCGGCGAGTTCGTGTCGGTCGTCGGGCCGACTGGCTGCGGCAAGTCCACGCTGCTGAACATCGGCGCGGGGCTGCTCCAGCCGTCGACGGGCGGCGTCAGCGTGTTCGGCGCAAAGCTCAGCGGCCTGAATCGCCGTGCGGGCTATATGTTCCAGGCAGATGCGCTGATGCCGTGGCGCTCGGCGCTCGACAACGTGATGGCCGGCCTGTTGTTTCACCGCGTGCCGGCCTCGGAAGCGCGCGCGAAGGCCGAAGAGTGGTTGAAGCGTGTCGGTCTCGGCGGCTTCGGCGACCGCTATCCGCATCAACTGTCGGGCGGCATGCGCAAGCGCGTCGCGATGGCGCAGACGCTGATCCTCGACCCCGACATCATCCTCATGGACGAGCCGTTTTCGGCGCTGGATATTCAAACGCGGCAACTGATGGAAAACGAGCTGCTCGATCTCTGGGCCGCGAAGCGCAAGGCCGTGCTGTTCATTACGCACGATCTCGACGAAGCGATCGCGATGTCGGATCGCGTGGTGGTACTGTCGGCCGGGCCTGCGACGCATCCGATCGGCGAGTTCCGGATCGATCTGCCGCGGCCGCGCGATGTCGCCGAAATCCGTTCGCATCCGCGCTTCGTCGAGTTGCATGCGCAGATATGGGGTGTGCTGCGCGATGAGGTGCTCAAGGGTTATCAGCAGCAACTGACCGCTGTTTAAATGTGCCGCGCATCCCCGCCTGCGCATCGAAAAGAAGACGTGTTCAATAATCGTCCAAGGCAAACCAAGTCATGTGGAAGACGTTGCGCCCGAGCCGGGCGAATCTGGTGATCTGGCAGTGGCTGCTGCTCGTGCTGTGCTTCGTGCTGTGGTACGTGCTGACGAGCCCGACGCTGATACCGCCGTTCTATTTCGACGATCCGAACAAGGCGGCGTTTTTCTTTGGCGAGCCGCAGAAAGTACTGCAGAGGATCTGGGAATGGTTCACGGGCGGCGAGATCTATCTGCATCTGTGGGTCACGCTCGTCGAGACCGTGCTCGCGTTCGTCTTTGGCACCGCGATCGGGCTCGGCGTCGGCCTGTGGCTCGCGCTCGCGCCGACCGCGAGCGCGCTGTTCGATCCGTACGTGAAGGCCGCGAACTCGATGCCGCGCGTGATTCTCGCGCCGATCTTCGGCGTGTGGTTCGGCCTCGGCATCTGGTCGAAGGTCGCACTCGGCGTCACGCTGGTGTTCTTCATCGTGTTCTTCAACGTCTACCAGGGCGTGAAGGAAGTGAGCCCGGTCGTGCTCGCGAACGCGCGTATGCTCGGCGCGAACCGCAAACAGCTGCTGCGTTTCGTCTATCTGCCGAGCGCGATGAGCTGGGTGTTTTCGAGCCTGCATACGTCGGTGGGGCTTGCGTTCGTCGGCTCGGTGGTGGGCGAGTATCTGGGCTCGGCGCGCGGTGTCGGCTATCTGATCCTGCAGGCCGAGGGCACCTTCGATATCAACACGGTGTTCGCGGGGATTCTGGTGTTGACCGCGTTCGCGCTGATTCTCGATGCGATCGTCGGGACCGCGGAGCGGCGTTTGATGAAGTGGCAGCCGCGCACCGGGGATACCGAGAAGCTGTGAACGTGGATCGCAAGCGGCGCGGCGGCCGAAATCGCAGTCGGCCGCCGCGCGGTTTTTGATGCTGCTTTATTGGTTGTGCTACGGCGTGATGACCACCTTGCCGATCACGCGGCGCTCGGCCATGTCGCGCAACGCGCGGCCGGTGTCGTCGAGCGAGTAGCGGGCCGACACGTAGGGCTTGAGCTTGCCTTCACGAATCCAGCCGGTCATCTGCTCGAATGCCGCGCGATTGCGCTGCGGCTCACGCTTTGCGAAGTCGCCCCAGAACACGCCGACCACGCTTGCGCCCTTGAGCAACATCAGGTTCAGCGGCAGCCTTGGAATCTCGCCATTCGCAAAGCCGACCACCAGATAACGCCCCCTCCAGCCGATGCTGCGAAACGCCGGCTCCGCATATACGCCGCCGACCGGGTCGTAGATCACGTCCGGACCTTTGCCGTCGGTGAGCGCCTTGATGCGCTCGCGCAGATCCTCGGTGTTGTAGTTGATCGTCGCGTCCGCGCCGTGCTTCACGCAGGTCGCGAGCTTTTCGTCGCTCGATGCCGCCGCGATCACGCGCGCGCCGAGCGCCTTGCCGATTTCGACCGCCGCCAGCCCGACTCCGCCGGCCGCGCCGAGCACGAGCATCGTCTCGCCCGGCTGCAGCGCGCCGCGATCGACCACCGCGTGATGCGAGGTGCCATACGCGAGCGTGAACGCGGCCGCGAGTTCGAACGACACGTCATCGTCGAGCGGCAGGCAGGCCGCGGCGGGCGCAAGCGCCTGCTCGGCAAAACCGCCGGAACCGGTGAACGCGGCCACGCGCGAACCAGGCTTGAACTGCGTGACGCCTTCGCCCACCGCGCGCACGATGCCCGCGGCTTCCGAACCGGGCGTGAACGGCAGCGGCGGCTTGAACTGGTATTTGTTCTCGATGATCAGCACGTCGGGAAAATTGACGGCCGCGGCCTTCACGTCGATCACGACGTGGCCAGGCGGCGCTTCGAGATCCGCCAGGTTGTCGACGACCAGACTCTCGGGCGGCCCGTACTGCTTGCAGCGAATCGCGCGCATCGTGTCTCCGTATCGTTCAGGGTTGGCACTGTTTTCGAGTGTAAAGTAAAGCGCACGACCGTGCGATTTATTGCGCTTCGGGTTACAACGTGCAGCGCGCTTTTGATGCGTCGCGCGCGCTTCTCGCGCAAGCCGTATTGCATTGCACAGCGCGAAGTACGCACACGATGCCGATTCATTGACGAGCGCGCACGGCCGCGCGTTCAGTGCAAAGCAGCATCTTTGCGTTCGATACAAGCATCCGCGCACCTGGAAAATACTGGCTCGCACGACGCTTGTGCACGCCACGCAGACACGCCGTCCATGTCGTTCGCGTGCCATCTTTCCTCGGTTACAATCGGCGCATGCGAATCCTACTCAGCAACGACGACGGTTATCTGGCGCCGGGCCTCGCCGCGCTTTACGAAGCGCTGAAGCCGATCGCCGACGTCACCGTGATGGCTCCCGAACAGAACTGCAGCGCCGCGTCGAATTCCCTGACGCTGTGGCGGCCGCTGTCGGTCCTGCGTTCGGCGAACGGTTTCTACTACGTGAACGGCACGCCGACCGACTCGGTGCACATCGCACTGACCGGCATGCTCGACCATACACCGGACCTCGTCGTGTCGGGTATCAACAACGGCCAGAACATGGGCGACGACACGCTGTATTCCGGCACCGTCGCAGCCGCCACCGAAGGCATCATGTTCGGGGTGCCGGCCATCGCGTTCTCGCTCGTCGACAAGGACTGGGCGCATCTCGAAGACGCGACCCGCGTTGCCGCCGAAATCGTCACGCACTATCTCGCGCGGCCGCTGCCGGGACATCCACTGCTGAACGTCAATATTCCTAACCTGCCGTATGACGAACTGCGCGGCTGGCAGATCACGCGACTCGGCAAACGTCATCCGTCGCAGCCGGTGATCCGCCAGACCAATCCGCGCGGCGAACCGATCTATTGGATCGGCGCCTCGGGCCAGGCGCGCGACGCGAGCGAAGGCACGGACTTCCATGCGGTGGCCAACGGCGCCGTGTCGATCACGCCGCTGCAGCTCGATCTGACCTACACGCAAATGCTGCCCGCGGCGCGCGACTGGCTGCGCGCCGGGAGCGGCAGTTCATGACCGGCGAGCGCGCGAAGCGCTTTCCGTTAGGTCTCGAGGACCTGGTGCGCGAACCGCGCCGGCCCGAGGGACGTCCGGGTGAGATGCGCGCGGCGGCGCTCGCGGCGAGCGCGGCGTTGAACACACGGCAGCAGTCGGCGAAACCGACGCAGGGCGGCGCGGCCGCACGGGCGCAAGCGAGGACCTCAGCTGCTGCGCAATCTACGCCGGCGACGCGACCCCAGGTGATTCCCCAGGCGAAGACGCAAAGCGCTTCGTTCGGTACGTCAACGGCGGCGACCGGTGCAATGCCGCCAAAGCCGCAAGCCGCGCCAGTCGCAAAGACAACGGCGAACTCGTTGGCTGGTGCATTGGCGGGGCAGCCTGTCAAGCAACCACCGAAGTCATCGGTCAAGCCAGGCAAAAACTCGACGCATGCGCCTCGCCACAGCGCACGCGCGACACCATCGCCACTTCAGTCGCAACTGCAGCAAAGCGCGAAACCCGCGCCGAACGCCGCGTTGGCCGGTGCAATGAGCGGCGCATTCGGCGGCGCGACCAGCGGCGCGATGAACAACGCCTTGGCGCTGACCTCGGAACGGGTTCGCGAACGCATGGTCGAACGCCTGCGAGCCAATGGCGTCAGCGATCAGCGTGTGCTGAACGCGATGGCGGCGGTGCCGCGCCACATGTTCGTCGATCCGGGTCTTGCGGCCCAGGCGTACGAAGATGCCGCGCTGCCGATCGGTCATCACCAGACTATCTCGAAGCCGTCGGTGGTTGCGCGAATGATCGAACTCGCGGCGGCCGGGCGCGCGCTCAACACGGTGCTCGAAATCGGCACCGGTTGCGGCTATCAGGCGGCGGTGCTGAGCCAGGTCGCGCGCGAGGTTTATTCGATCGAACGCATCAAGCCGCTGTCCGAGCGCGCGAAGACGAATCTGCGTCCGCTGCGCATTCCGAATATCCGGCTGCATTACGGCGACGGGCGGCTCGGTTTGCCGTCGGCGGCGCCGTTCGACGCGATCGTGATCGCGGCGGCCGGGCTCGACGTGCCGCAGGCGTTGCTCGAGCAGCTCGCGATCGGCGGACGTCTGGTTGCGCCGGTCGGCTCGCAGGAAGGACAGAGCCAGGTGCTGACGCTGGTCGAGCGCCTCGGCCCCGCGCAATGGCGCGAGTCGCGGCTTGATCGCGTTTTCTTTGTACCCTTAAAATCCGGAGTGATTTGACACCGATGAGTATGTTGCGCGCGATGCAGAGAACCACCCCGAATACCCCCCTGACCGTAACCCAGCGCAGCGTGTGCGTGCTCGCCTTGTCCCTGTTGATGACGGCCTGTGCATCCCGGCTCGACCAGGCGCCCGTCGTCGACCGCTCCGGCGGCGGCACGCTCGCCACCGCGCAGGGCGCGGCGCAACCGGCGGTGCCGCTCGGCCCGCCGCCGCCCGGCTACTATCGCGTGAAGCCGGGCGATACGCTGTACCGCATTGCGCTCGAAAACGGCCAGAATTACCGCGACATCTCGACGTGGAACAACCTCACCAACCCGAATCAGATCGAAGTCGACCAGCTGCTGCGCGTCGTGCCGCCGGGCGCGAATACCGCGGCCATGACGCCGGGCGTGTCGACCGCGCCGATCGGCAGCACGGGCGCGGTGCAAAGCGCACCGCTGAACAACAACGCGCCGGCCGTGGTCGGCGCCGCGATGCCGCCGCTCTACGGCGGCGCGACGAACGGTACGCCCGCGAATGGTGCGGTAGCTGCGCCTCCGGCCAATCCCTCTGCGGCGAGCGCCGACATCGGCAGCGCCGCGGCAGGCAACGTAGCATTTGCATGGCCGGTGCGCGGTCCGCTGCTCAACACGTTCAACGACTCGACCAACAAGGGCGTCAATATCGGCGGCTCCGCGGGCGAGCCGGTTAACGCGTCAGCCGATGGTCGCGTCGTCTATGCCGGAAATGGGCTGCGTGGTTACGGCAATCTCATTATCATCAAGCATGATGCAACTTATCTCACCGCGTATGCACACAACCGCGCTTTGATGGTAAAAGAGGGGGACGCGGTTACGAAAGGGCAGAAGATCGCAGAGATGGGCAATAGCGATTCCGACCGTGTGATGTTGCATTTCGAAGTTCGCCGACAGGGTAAACCAGTCGACCCACTGAAGTATTTGCCGCCGCAATAAGCGATACGACCATGCCGAAATCGAAGCGCCGCCCGCCGCAAGCCGAGTCTGAGACGATCAGCGAAGTCACGTCTGCCGCAGTGGACGAAAGCGGCGCTTCGGAAGTGGAAGAAGAGGTCGCGGAGGAGCGCGATCTCGACGAACGCCAGAGCGGCCTCGACGACAGCGAGAGCGCTGACGCGCGCGAAACCACCGGCGAGGCGCCGCCCGACGCCGACGATTTCCGCGCACTGCTGCAGGCCGAACTCACGGCCGACACGATCCAGCATTATCTGAATCGCATCAGCGTGAAGCCGTTGCTCACCGTCGAGGAAGAGCAGAAATATTCGCGTCTTGCCAAGGCCGGCGAGTTCGAAGCGCGGCAGGTAATGATCGAGCGCAATCTGCGGCTGGTCGTCAGCATTGCCAAGGGTTATCTGAATCGCGGCGTGCCGCTGCTCGATCTGATCGAGGAGGGCAACCTCGGCCTCATGCACGCGATCGAAAAATTCGATCCGACGCGCGGCTTCCGTTTCTCGACCTACGCGACGTGGTGGATCCGCCAGAGCATCGAGCGCGCGATCATGAACCAGGCGCGTACGGTGCGATTGCCCGTCCATGTGATTCGTGAGCTCAACCAGGTGTTGCGCGCGAAGCGCCATCTGGAAAAGAACTCGATGAATTCGGGGGAGGCGGCCGAGCGCCGCGACGCGAGCATCGACGACATCGCTTATCTGACCGGCAAGACCACCGACGAAGTCACCGACATCCTCGCGCTGAACGAGCACACCGCCTCGCTCGATGCGCCGCTCGATCTCGATCCGGCGAGCAGCCTGCTCGATCTGCTGTCGGACGACCAGAGCCAGTCGCCAGACGCCGAAGTGCAGCATCGCGAGCTTGAAACACTGACACGCGCATGGCTCGCGCGTTTGTCGGACAAGCACCGCCATGTGATCGAGCGGCGCTTCGGTCTGAATCACATCGAGCCCGCCACGCTCGAGGAGCTGGCCGACGAAATGGGCCTCACGCGCGAGCGTGTGCGCCAGATCCAACAGGAAGCGCTGGTGCGACTGAAGCGCTTCTTTGCCTCAAACGGTGTCCGCAAAGACGCCGTTCTCTGACCTGATGACACCGATTCTTGTTTTCGACATCGAGACGATTCCCGATGTCGCCGGCATCCGCCGGCTTGAAGATTTGCCCGCGTCGATGAGCGACGCCGATGTCGCCGAGCACGCGTTCGCCGCACGCCGCGAAAAAACTGGCAGCGATTTTCTGCCGCATCACCTCCAGCGGGTCGCGGCGATTTCCTGCGTGTTCCGTGACAACAACGGTTTTCGCGTGCGCTCGCTCGGTACGCCCGAGGACGGCGAGGCGACGCTCGTGCAGTCTTTCTATCGCGTGATCGAAAAGTACACGCCGCAACTCGTGTCGTGGAACGGCGGCGGTTTCGATCTGCCGGTGCTCAACTACCGCGCGCTCGTCAACGGCATCCCCGCCTACCGGTTCTGGGATCTCGGCGAGGACGACCGAGACTTCAAGTGGAACAACTACATCAGCCGCTACCACGCGCGACACACCGATCTGATGGACGTGCTCGCGATGTATCAGGCGCGCGCGAACGCGCCGCTCGACGCGCTCGCGAAGATGTGCGGCTTTCCGGGCAAGATGGGCATGGACGGCAGTCAGGTGTGGCAGGCGTTCCAGCAAGGGCGTATCGAGGAAATCCGCAATTACTGCGAGACCGACGTCGTCAATACGTACCTGCTGTATTGCCGCTTCCAACTGATGCGCGGTGGCTTTTCGCCGTCGGAGTATGCTGACGAGATCAACCTCGTGAAGAACGCGCTCGCGCTGGAAAGCGCGCCGCAGTGGGCCGAGTATCTGGCGGCGTTCGAGCAGTAAGCGCGCGCGAGCAGAGCATCCGCCGGGGAGCCGCAATCCGGGCCGCGATCCGCACTCGCTCCGCGTGTGGCCCGCACCGCATCGCAGGCAAGCCCGGCGCTTCGTCTACAATCTCGCCTTTCCCCCATAGTTTGTCAGGAAGTCCGCAGGTGTCCCGAACTGCCCCCCCACGTCGCTCGCCGCGGCGCTCATCGAAGCATGCCAGGGCGCACGCCCCGGCGCCGGCGCCCGTCATTACCGGCAACGAACCGCTCATCGAAATCGTTTCGCTCGATATGGAAGCGCGCGGCGTGGGCCGCACCACGAGCGAAGACGGCACGCCGGGCAAGGTCGTGTTCGTCGAAGGCGCGCTGCCGGGTGAACTCGTCAGTTATTCGACGCATCGCAGCAAGCCGAAATTCGAGCAGGCCGAAGTCGTCCAGGTGTTCCGCGAAAGCGTGATCCGCACGACGCCGAAATGCACGTACTTCAACATCTGCGGCGGCTGCTCGATGCAGCATCTCGACATGCGCGCGCAGGTGGCGGTCAAGCAGCGCGTGCTCGAGGACAGCCTGCAGCATCTGGCGAAGCTGCGCCCCGAAACGGTGTTCCGGCCGATTCACGGGCCGTCCTGGGGTTATCGCTATCGCGCGCGGCTCGCGGTGCGCTATCTGCCGGAGCGCGGCGGCATGCGCATCGGCTTTCACGAGAAGAAGAGCAGCTATATCGCCGACATGAAGACCTGCGAGGTGCTGCCGCCGCATGTGTCGGCGATGCTGATGCCGCTGCGTTTCATGGTCCGCAAGCTGTCTTTCTACGACCGCATACCGCAGCTCGAGCTCGCGGTCGGCTCGTCGGTCACGGCGCTCGTCGTGCGCAACCTCGAACCGCTGACGGCCGGGGACGAGCAGGTGCTGCGCGAGTTCGCGGACGAGCACAAGGTGCAGTTCTGGATCCAGCCGGGCGGTCCCGACACGGTCACGCCGCTTTATCCTCTCGACGTGCAGCTCGACTACACGCTGCCCGAATACGGCATCCGTATGCCATTCAAGCCAACTGATTTCACCCAGGTCAATCACGCGATCAACCGCGTGCTGGTGAGCCGCGCGCTGCGCCTGCTGGCGCCGGCACGCACCGACCGCGTGCTCGACCTGTTCTGCGGGATCGGCAACTTCACGCTGCCGCTCGCGCGAATCTCGCGGGAAGTGGTCGGCATCGAGGGTAGCGAAGTGCTGACCCAGCGCGCGCTCGCGAATGCGGAGCTGAATGGCGTCGCCGGGCATACGTCGTTCGCGTGCCGCAACCTGTTCGAAGTCACCGCCGACGACTTGCGCGCGCTCGGCCACTTCGACAAGTTCCTCGTCGATCCGCCGCGCGAAGGCGCGCTCGCGATCGCGAAGGCGCTCGCGGAGATCGCGCAGAACGGCAACGGGCCGCTGCCGACGCGCATCGTCTATGTGTCGTGCGCGCCGGCCACGCTCGCGCGCGATGCCGGGCTGCTCGTGCATGAGGCCGGCTATCGGCTGGTGGGCGCGGGCGTCGTCAATATGTTCCCGCATACGTCGCACGTGGAATCGATTGCGCTGTTCGAGCGCGATTGAGTCTCGCGGCGCGCATAAACGAAAACGCCACGACCGAGGTCGTGGCGTTTTCGTTTTCAGACGAAGGTCAGTGTGCCGTCGGCGCGTGAGGCGTCAGAACTGCCACCACGACTTCGCCGTGCCGGGCCGTGCGTGGCCGGTCACGTACGGGCTGTCGGGGAAGGTGCCGGCCAGCACGCGACGAGTGTCGTCGGCGAGTTGCTGGTTGTTCAGCTTCTCGTACGACAGGATCATGATGTGCAGCGCGTCTTCGATGGCCGGCGCGTTCTTGTACTCGCGCAATGCGAGCTGCGCACGGTTGATGGCGGCGACATAGGCGCCGCGGCGATAGTAGTAGTCCGCGGCGTGGACTTCGTGCGATGCAAGCGCATTCACGATGTACCGCATGCGCTGCGCTGCGTCCGCCGCGTACTTGCTGTTCGGGAAGCGGTCCACCACGACCTTGAACGCGTCATACGACTCGCGCAGCGACTTCGGATCGCGCTCGCTCATATCCTGGCCCGAGAAGCGGCCGAACAGACCGAGGTCGTCGTTGAAGTGGATCATGCCCTTCAGGTAATACGCGTAGGCGATGTCCGGATGATCCGGGTGCAGCTGGATGAAGCGGTCGATGGCCTGGTCGGCGGCGGCGTTTTCGTTGTCTTTCCAGTTGCAGTACGCGACGTTGATCTGCGCCTGCTGGGCGAAGTGGCCGAACGGGTCGCGGCCCTCGAGCAGCTCGAAATACTTCGCGCACTTGCCCCAGTCGCCACCGGTCAGGGCGTCGTTCGCCTCCGTATATAATTTGTTGTTGTTCCACGCTGCCGTTTCGTCGGTCTTCTCCGGCAGGCCGTGGCAAGCCGCAACAGCGACGACGGCCGCGGCGCATGCAATGTATCCGGCCACTTTCCGGGCCGCCTTCTTGATGGCCGCCAAATTGATCGCCGCTTCAGTGATGGTGTTCAAGGCTCGCATTTTCCAGTCTAGCTTTACGTCCAGGTGACCCAGATTCAATGACCCGCTCAAATACTCCAGGCGCCGCAGGCGCCGGGAATAGCAACGAAGATTATAGCGTAAGCGCCGACCCGGCCGACGCGTTGGGCGTCGATTCCCTCGACGACGATTTCTCCAGCGACGCGCTCGCCGCAAGCAGCCCGCAAGGCTCTGCGGCCGCGGCGGCACCCGTGCCCGTGCGCGTGGCCGACGAAGCGCCGCGCAGCGTCGTGGTACCCGACGAACTGGCCGGCGAGCGCCTCGACAAGGTGCTCGCCAAAGTATTCCCGGAGTTCTCGCGCAGCCGTCTGCAAAGCTGGATCGAGGCGCAGCGGGTGCGCGTCGACGGCAAGGCGGCGAAGATCCGCCAGCCGGTGCCGCTTGGCGCGACGATCGAGCTCGTGCCCGATCTGCTGCCAGAGCAGCTCGCCTTCACGCCCGAGCCGGTGCCGCTCGACATCGTCTACGAGGACGACACGCTCGTCGTCATCAACAAGCCGGCCGGCATGGTCGTGCATCCGGCGGCTGGCAACTGGAGCGGCACCGTGCTGAACGGGCTGCTCTACCGCTATGGCGAGTCCGCGGCGGGTCTGCCGCGCGCGGGCATCGTGCATCGGCTTGACAAGGAGACCTCGGGGCTGATGGTGGTCGCGCGCACGCTCGAGGCGCAGACCGACCTCGTGCGCCAGTTGCAGGCGCGCACGGTCAAGCGCCGCTACCTCGCGCTCGTGTGGGGCAACCTGCCCGAGGAAGGCACGATCGACGCGCCGATCGGCCGCGATCCGCGCGAGCGCACGCGCATGGCCGTCGTGACGGGCGCGGCCGGCAAGCCGGCGCGCACGCATTTCCGGCGCGTGGCCTCGGCGATCTGGCAGCGTCAGCCGGTCACGGCGATTCACTGCGATCTGGAGACGGGGCGCACGCATCAGATTCGCGTGCATTGCGCGCACATCGGTCATCCGTTGCTCGGCGATCCCGTGTACGGACGCGCGCGCGGCAAGCGCTCGGTCACGCCGCTGCCAGACGGCTTCGCGCGCCAGGCGCTGCACGCGTGGCGGCTCGGCCTGATTCATCCGAAGACCGGCCGCTCGATGCAATGGCGCGCCGACGTGCCGGCCGACATCGAGGCGTTGTCGGCCGCGCTCGGTCTGGGTCGCGACGACTCGGGCGAGTTTGACGATGCGTATGGCGAGGATGAGGACTGCGATGGATCGTTCGACGACGGCGCGTACGATGAAGACAGCGACCACGACGAGGACGATCACGCATGAGCACCAATCTCCCGGAGCTGGGTTTTGCCGATGTCGTGCAACCCGCATGGAACGTGTCGCCGCGCGTGCGCGCGCTCGTGACCACCCGCGACGGCGGCGTCAGCGACGCGCCGTTCGGCCGCTGGCGCGACGGCGCCGACCAGCCCGGCGGGCTGAATCTGGGCATGAAGACCGGCGACGATCCCGCCGCGGTCGCGAGCAATCGCGCACGGCTCGTCGCGCTTGCCGGTGTTCGCGAGGCCGCGTGGCTCGAACAGATCCATGGCGCCGGCATCGTCCGCGCCGAGGATGCGATCGCGCACGCGCGCGACCATGGTGCGCCGGCGCGCGCCGACGCGAGCGTCACCGATGGCGCGGGCATCGCGTGCGTCGTCATGGTCGCCGATTGCATGCCGGTGCTGTTGTGCGACGAAGCGGGGCGCGCGGTCGGCGCCGCGCATGCCGGGTGGCGCGGACTCGCGGCGGGCATCGTCGAGCAGACCGCCGCGCGGGTCGCGGCGCTGGCGGGTGTGCGGGCGAGCGAGCTGCATGCGTACCTCGGGCCGTCGATCGGGCCCACCGCATTCGAAGTCGGCGCAGACGTGCGTGACGCCTTCATGACCGGTGCCGACGATGCACAACGCGACGCGACCGCGCAGGCGTTCGTCGCGCATCCCGCGAATGCCGGCAAATATCTCGCCGATCTGCCGGCGCTGGCGCGCCTGCGCCTGCAGCGGCTCGGCCTAACGCGCATCAGCGGCGGCGATCTGTGCACGGTCACGTTGCGCGAGCGTTTTTATTCGTATCGCCGTGATCGCGAGACCGGTCGCATGGCCGCGTTGATCTGGATCGACGAACAGGCGCAATCAATTGCCGATTAATTCGGGATGGCGCGCGGACGCATCTTGTCATACTTTTAAAATCGAGCGGTGGTTTTATTTCGCGTGAATGCGCGCCGGGTCGTTATTCGCGAATCCCACGGCCGACCCGTCGCTGACGGCCCGTTCCCCGGGCTTCACACGCATTTTTTGTTGCGCTGCCGGAAGGCCCGTCGATAGCGCGAATCGCCCGCCGGCTGTGTGGGCGACCGAACGAATAAATATGCTTAATTGCCATGCGCCGTAGGAGTTTTTCGGATTTACCCGCGGCAGGCATCATTTGATTCGTTAAAGCGCGATTTGCCATACAGGGAAAACGATAATTAAAAAACTATCGCACTGCGGCAAAATCTGGAGCAAGCATTGACATGCCTTGTGATGGGGAGCAAGAATGTTCCTCCTAAGCTCCTCGTCGTTCATGGGACAGGGCGTGACGAAGTCGCGAGCAATCGCCACATGCGCACGGACCTGCCTCTCAACCCGTCCGCAAGGACTTACCGGTCAAAAGCAGGTATGGCAGCATCTCATTCCTCAGCTTCCCCCAGCACCGACTCCTCGAAGGAGCAGACGCAGCAGGCCGGTACGAGCGGTGCATCGTCAGCCGCAGGCATGCAGCAATTTCTCGACGCCTGGATGAACGCCTGGCGTTCGTTCGGCGCGCAGCCCGATGGCACGGCATTTCAGATGCCCTCAATGCCGCAGATGCCGGACCTTGCACAGATAACGGCGGGCTTCCCGCAAATACCGGCGTTTCCCGGCATGCCCGACTTCAGCAAGCTGGCCGCCGGTGCGTTGCCGTCGTTGCCGGCGCTGAGCATTCCCACCGCCGCGATTCCGCCCGAGCGTTTGCAGAAGCTGCAGACCGACTATTCGCGCGAGGCGATGGAGCTGATCCAGCAGGCCACCACGTCGGCGATCAAGGCGCCCGAGCTCAAGGACCGGCGCTTTAGCGCGGACGCCTGGAGCGCGGCGCCCGCCTACGCGTTCACCGCCGCGTGGTATCTGCTGAACGCGCGCTATCTGCAGCAGTTGGTCGACGCGCTCGACACCCAGCCGAAAACCCGCGAGCGCATTCGCTTCGCGGTCCAGCAGTGGACCGCGGCGGCCTCGCCGAGCAACTTCTTCGCGCTGAATCCCGAAGCGCAGAAAACGCTGCTCGACAGTAAAGGCGAGAGCTTGCGCCAGGGCGTGATGAACCTGCTCACCGACATGCAGCGCGGCAAGATTTCCCAAACCGACGAATCGCGTTTCGCGGTCGGCGAGAACCTCGCGAACACCGAAGGCTCGGTCGTGTTCGAGAACGATCTGCTGCAGCTGATCCAGTACAAGCCGCGCACGGCGACCGTGCGCGAGCGGCCGCTCCTGATCGTGCCGCCGTGCATCAACAAGTACTACATTCTCGACCTGCAACCCGAAAACTCTCTCGTCGCGCACGGGCTTGATTCGGGCCATCAGGTGTTCCTGGTTTCGTGGCGCAACGCGGATCAGTCCGTCGCGCACAAGACGTGGGACGACTACATCGGCGAGGGTGTGCTCACCTCGATCGACACCGTGCGCAAGATCAGCGGCCGCGAGCAGATCAATACGCTCGGCTTTTGCGTCGGCGGCACGATGCTCGCCACCGCGCTCGCGGTGGCTGCGGCGCGCGGCGAACATCCGGCCGCGTCGATGACGCTGCTCACCGCGATGCTCGACTTCTCCGACACGGGAGTGCTCGACGTGTTCGTCGACGAGGCGCACGTGCAGATGCGCGAGCAGAGCATCGGCGGCAAGAACGGCGCGCCGCCGGGACTGATGCGCGGCGTCGAGTTCGCGAACACGTTCTCGTTCCTGCGCCCGAACGACCTCGTGTGGAACTACGTCGTCGACAATTACCTGAAGGGCCGCACGCCGGTACCGTTCGACCTGCTGTACTGGAACAGCGACTCGACCAGTCTGCCTGGGCCGATGTACGTCTGGTATCTGCGCAACACGTATCTCGAGAACAAGCTGCGCGAGCCCGGTGCGCTGACCACCTGCGGCGAGCCGATCGATCTGTCGAAGATCGACGTGCCGACCTTCATCTACGGTTCGCGCGAAGACCATATCGTGCCGTGGCAAACCGCGTATGCGTCGGCGCCGCTGCTCACCGGGCCGCTAAAGTTCGTGCTCGGCGCGTCGGGCCATATTGCCGGCGTGATCAATCCGCCCGCGAAGAAAAAGCGCAGCTTCTGGAAGCTCGATACCGACGCGAAGACGCTGCCCGAAAGCGCGGACGAATGGTTCGACGCGGCGACCGAAGTGCCCGGCAGCTGGTGGCCGGAATGGACCGACTGGCTCGATCAGTACGGCGGCAAGAAAGTGAAGCCTCGCGCCAATTTGGGCTCCGACGAATTCCCGGTCATCGAGCCGGCGCCGGGCCGCTACGTGCGGCAACGGGAGTAGGTTCACGCACAGGCTCGACGCGCGCGTACGACATTGCTGTCGACGTCGACATAGTGCGCAGTCGGCCGGTGCATAGGTGTTTGGCAGGTGAATGAGCGTCTGGTTGATGAAGGCGTGAGAGCAACGCAAGTTGCAACGCAATTTTTTAACGTAACGGGCTGCGGCGGAGTTGGCCGGGATGCCCGGAGGATATGGAAATGACTGATGTTGTGATCGTATCGGCCGCTCGTACTGCAGTGGGCAAGTTTGGTGGGTCGCTGGCGAAGATTGCCGCACCTGAACTCGGCGCGCTCGCGGTGCGCGCCGTGCTCGAACGGGCAGGCGTGAAGCCGGAACAGGTGAGCGAAGTTATTCTGGGCCAGGTGCTGACGGCGGGCTCCGGTCAGAACCCCGCGCGTCAGGCGCTGATCAAGGCGGGTTTGCCGTCGGCCGTGCCGGGCATGACGATCAACAAGGTCTGCGGCTCAGGTCTGAAGGCCGTGATGCTCGCGGCCAACGCGATCGTCGCCGGTGACGCGGACATCGTCGTGGCAGGCGGCCAGGAAAACATGAGCGCCGCGCCGCACGTGCTGCCGGGTTCGCGCGACGGTTTCCGCATGGGCGACGCGAAGCTGATCGACTCGATGATCGTCGACGGCCTGTGGGACGTCTACAACCAGTACCACATGGGCGTGACGGCCGAGAACGTCGCGAAGGAGCACGGCATCACGCGCGAACAGCAGGACGCGTTCGCGGCGCTGTCGCAGAACAAGGCGGAAGCCGCGCAGAAGGCGGGGCGCTTCAACGACGAAATCGTGCCGGTCGAGATTCCGCAACGCAAGGGCGAGCCGCTGCGCTTCACCACCGACGAATTCGTGCGTCATGGCGTGACGGCCGAATCACTCGCGAGCCTGAAGCCGGCGTTCTCGAAGGAAGGCACGGTCACGGCGGCCAACGCATCGGGTCTGAACGACGGCGCAGCCGCGGTGCTCGTGATGTCGCTGAAAAAAGCGGAAGCGCTCGGCCTCACACCGCTCGCGCGTATCAAGGCATACGCAAACGCGGGTGTCGATCCGAAGGTGATGGGCATGGGCCCGGTACCGGCTTCGCGCCGTTGCCTCGAGCGCGCGGGCTGGACGCCGGCCGACCTCGACCTGATGGAAATCAACGAAGCGTTTGCCGCTCAGGCGCTCGCCGTGCACAAGCAGATGGGCTGGGACACGTCGAAGATCAACGTGAACGGCGGCGCGATCGCGATCGGCCACCCGATCGGCGCGTCCGGTTGCCGGATTCTCGTCACGCTGCTGTACGAAATGCAGAAGCGCGATGCGAAGAAGGGTCTGGCGTCGCTGTGTATCGGCGGCGGCATGGGTGTCGCGCTCGCGGTCGAGCGCGTTTAAAGTACGCTGGGTACGCCGCGCGCATTCGCGACCGGTCGCGCGCGGTCTTCGCCAGCACAGGCATCTGGCCGCGCCGCACGTCAACTGGCGGTGCGGCGCGTTGCAACAGGTGACTCGTGTCGGCAGTGCGCGTTGCCGGACGGTCGCCCGGCGGCAACGCGAACCAGCATCTGGCGAGGCGCGAGGCCGCCGGCAGGCGCCTCGACAACGATAACGGAGTGTGGTTTATGACACAGCGAATTGCGTACGTAACGGGCGGCATGGGCGGCATCGGCACCAGCATCTGCCAGCGTCTGCACAAGGAAGGCTTCAGGGTGATCGCCGGCTGCGGCCCGAATTCGCCGCGCCGTGCGAAGTGGCTCGACGAGCAGAAGGTACTCGGCTACGACTTCGTCGCCTCCGAGGGTAACGTCGGTGACTGGCAATCGACCAAGGACGCATTCGACAAGGTCAAGGCCGAAGTTGGCGAGATCGACGTGCTGGTCAACAATGCCGGCATCACGCGCGACGTCGTGTTCCGCAAGATGACGCACGAAGACTGGACGGCGGTGATCGACACTAATCTGACCAGCCTGTTCAACGTCACCAAGCAGGTGATCGACGGCATGGTCGAGCGGGGCTTTGGCCGGGTGATCAACATTTCGTCGGTGAACGGCCAGAAGGGCCAGTTCGGCCAGACCAATTATTCGACCGCGAAGGCCGGCATTCACGGCTTTACGATGTCGCTCGCACAGGAAGTCGCGACCAAGGGCGTGACGGTCAACACCGTGTCGCCGGGCTACATCGGCACCGACATGGTCAAGGCGATCCGCCCGGACGTGCTGGAAAAAATCGTCGCGACGATTCCGGTGCGCCGCCTCGGTCAGCCGGCCGAAATCGGCTCGATCGTCGCGTGGCTTGCGTCGGAAGAATCGGGCTTCGCCACGGGCGCCGATTTTTCGCTGAACGGCGGCTTGCATATGGGCTGAGCCATCAGTGCGCCGGACCGGAAGGCGGCGCGCTTCGGCTCAGATGGTTTCGCCGGCGTCCCGGCTGCGCAATGGATCCCGTTGCACAGCCCGGACGCCGTTTCCGCGTTTGCTTAACTCGAGCTTAAAGGCGTTACATGACTACTACTACAAAGAAAACGGCCGAACGACTGATCAAGAAATATCCGAATCGTCGGCTCTACGACACCGAGACGAGTACCTACATCACGCTGACTGATGTGAAGCAACTCGTGCTCGATCAGGAAGATTTCAAGGTGATCGATGCCAAAAGCAACGAGGACCTGACGCGCGCGATCCTGCTGCAGATCATTCTCGAAGAAGAGAGCGGCGGCCTGCCGATGTTCTCGTCGTCGATGCTATCGCAGATCATCCGGTTCTACGGTCATGCGATGCAGGGCATGATGGGCACGTATCTGGAAAAGAACATCCAGGCCTTCATCGACATTCAGGCGAAGCTTGCCGACCAGTCGAAGAATCTCTATGAAGGAAAGGCGATGAACCCCGAAGTCTGGTCGCAGTTCATGAACATGCAGGCGCCGATGATGCAGGGCATGATGACCAGCTACATCGAGCAATCGAAGAACATGTTCGTGCAGATGCAGGAACAGATGCAGAATCAGGCGAAGACCATGTTCGCCACGTTCCCGTTTACGCCGGGCGGCGCGGTCAATGCGGTCAATGCGAGCAATGCGAGCAATGCGAGCAATGTGAGCAATGTGAGCAATGTGAGCAATGTGAGCAATGCGCCGGCCACGCCGCAGGGCAATCCGGAGACGGAGAAGAAGTGAAGGAGTGAATGGCGGCGAGCTCGCGGGAGTGCAGCCGCCGACGCGCTACAATGGCGGCCCGCGCGTGGGGACGCTTTTCCGTCGGAAGCGGATTCCGGCCGCGGCTCGATGTCCGTTGCGTCCACTGCCGGCACACCGCTGCTTGCGCCGTTACCGTTTCTTCCGCTGGACCCGTCCTATGTTTCAGACCGTCTCCCTGATCGCGTCAGCGTCTTCCGTTGCGAAGGCCGCGCGGATCATTCTGCTCTGACCCGCCGTTCACCCACACCGCTCATGAGCCGGCTGTTTCTCGCCCCAATGGAAGGGCTCGCTGACTATGTGCTGCGCGACGTGCTGACGAGCGCGGGCGTTTTCGACGGCTGCGTGTCCGAGTTCATCCGCATCACAGGCTCGCTGCTGCCAACCCGCGTCTACGAGCGCGAGGCGCCCGAAATCCTGCACGCGAGCGTGACCGCCAGTGGCACGCCAATGGTGATCCAGCTGCTAGGCAGCGATCCCGAGTGGATGGCACGCAATGCCGCGTACGCGGCCATGCTGTCGCCCTACGGTATCGACCTGAACTTCGGCTGTCCCGCCAAAGTCGTCAATCAGCACGGCGGCGGCGCGATGCTGCTCGCGAACCCGAAGTTGCTGAACCAGATCGTCTCGGCCGTGCGCGTCGCGGTGCCTGCCGATATCGCGGTGACGGCAAAAATGCGCCTCGGCGTGTCCGACACGTCGCGGGCGATCGAATGCGCGCAGGCGCTCGCGGACGGCGGCGCGGCCTCGCTCGTCGTGCATGCGCGCACGCGCGACGACCGCTATCGGCCGCCTGCGCACTGGGAGTGGATCGCGCGCATCGACGACGCCGTCGACGTGCCCGTCATCGCGAACGGCGAAGTCTGGACGGTGGCGGACTGGCAGCGTTGCCGCTCGGTCAGCGGCTGCGCGGACGTGATGATCGGGCGCGGCGCCGTGTCGGATCCGTTCCTCGCGCAGCGAATCCGCGGGCTCATCGACCCGTGTCCATCTGCCGACGAATGGCAGCAGGTGCTGGGTTCCATCGTCGGCTACATGAACAAGCTGCGGGCGCATGGCACGCTGACCCATGAGCACGGCCGCGTCAAGAAGTGGCTCAGCTACCTGCAGAGGACCTGGCCACAAGCCGCCGAACTGCATGCGGCGATCCGGCGAGTGCAGGACTCTGACGAAATTCTTATGGTAATCGGCCAGGCGCTGGCGGCCGGAGACGCGTCGGCGCCGACGCGTCAGCACGTTTCCAGCGACGAAAATAGCGAGCTGAATCAACCCGGTCCTGCCGAACCCATCCCCGTTTGAAGACTAGAATTCAAAGACTTACGAGCGGTGGCGGTGGCGAACCGCTACAATTCAGGGTTTAACGTCTTCAAGCGGTTCCCCATGTCTTCCACCCCCTCGAACGCTCCGGCCGTGCCGGGCGCCACGCCGAAAGTCGGCTTCGTCTCTCTCGGCTGCCCGAAGCACAATTTATATATACCAGGCGACGATAGGGCATGAATGCAAAAGCCCCGCATCGGGCGGGGCTCAAGAGTAGTTGCAGTGCGTTCGGTCTAGAGCTTGTACATGGATTTGAGTTCGCGGACGAGGACACCAAAAGAAGCTGAGACGTAGCCCTTGGGGAAAGGTACATAGACGATGCCTGACAGGTTGCTAGGGATGCTGACGCCTTCTTCGTGCAGCAGGCAAACCCGCGCTCGCCCATACTTCCCGTGGAAAAATCCAATCTCGTGGATCACGTTTTCGCGAGCACGCGCTTGTCCGTCGCTGTCGAGGTCGTCGCCGGTCATTACGATTACTGCACTATCGCACTCGGCGGAATTTGCTTCTAACTTTTCGATGATGGTTTGGCCCGCGCTCGCTTCCTGGGCGAGTTCGATTGTTGAAAGTCCTATGTCCTTTTCAATGTAGGCTTGCACTTCGAGCCAGTCTTTCGAGCGCCCGTGAGAAACGAAAACGCGCTTTAACTCCTCGGTGCGCGCCGTTGCAGAGTGGACGAGTTCGCTATTCGCGCGAATCTCAATAATTTGGTCGACATCGCGAGCAAGCTGCTCGAGTTGCCCGCGCGAGTAATTGAACAATGGGGAGCCGTCCGGGTTCTTCGCAGCCATTTCCTGTAACGGCTTCGTCTGGATGACGTGGAAGTCGCCGTACAGGTCCGGTAGGAGTGTACGAAGCTGATCGACGAGCTCCGTAGCTTGCAGAAAATGGTGGGCGGACCCGGCGCCGAAGTTTGTTCGCAATCTTCCACCCGCGCGATCGACATTGATCTTTTCTTCTAGCTCCCTGGCGACAGCCTTGCGAATGCCAGCCAGTTTTGCCATCACTATCCCGACATTGCTCAATTCGATTCTCCGTCTCGTTAGATTGGCCTATGTTAGTGGCAATCTCAAGCGGCTGCGATCGGAAACCCTTTAAACGAGAACGGCGCCGAAGCGCCGTTTCTTTTTGTGCCGTCTCACGCCAACGGAGGTCTGATTGGCACACGGGATGCGTCATGAATGAAAACGGCGCCTTAACGGACGCTCACTCTACGTGTTCATACCTTTCGGTGGCCCCGAGTGCACGCGCAGGTGTCCCGATCCCTTTAGGAAGCCGCGATACGAGTTGATTGCGACGTTCCAAGCTGCAATGGCGACGCCGGCGCCTGAGTCGATTACGTTGCCATCTTTGTCCACTATGGCGAGCATAGCGGGTTCACCGTTCACGGTCGTCACGTGGAATCCGGCGTAGCTAATCGCGCTGATCACCGAATTTTGAAGGTCGCGAATCTCCGGTTCGTCGCTCTTAGCAATTTGTTGCGCTTCCATCTAGTTCCCGACTGTTCGTGCGCCCAGGATGTTGGGCGGCGTCCTCGCAGTCTACCGTTACGGTGGATTTGATTCAACTCTTTGTTTTAAAAGAGAAATTATCAGTTTGATAATCTGTTGTTTGAGACGCCGGAGGCGCTTCTGGCGCACATTCCAAAGCTTGGCGCTTTGTACCGGGCGCAGTTAGGGCGCAGTACGAGGGGTGCCACTCGATATTCATGCACCACTTGGCGGCTCGATTCCAGTCTGTCGAATCCCGTCTACCTCGATCAGTTCGACCCACTGCTCAGAGTCGAGCTCGTCAGCGGGGACATCCATGTTATTGCGATCGGCGTACGGTACGACGGTTACAAAGAACTGCGGCTCGTCGCCTTCCTCGAGCTCGACCTCCGGGTCCGTCGCCTCGTCGTAGACATCCTCAACAAAGATCTTTCCGCCTTTATCGTTTTCCCACACAGAGTATTGCTGCGGACATTCTATTGTCATAGTTCGATCCTCGATGATGCTGTTGATAAACGCCACAGCTGCGCCGTTTCTGCGTTCACGCGTACCTCCGTGGTCGTGCAGTGAATCGGATTGTATTGTAGTTGCCTGCATCGGCCACGGGTCGTCGCCGGAGGCATGCGCGTATGCCGGGAGAGAGGTGCGGAGCGCTGCGCCCGCCCTGCGCCCGGATGCATCCTGTCGATCCCGCAGGCGTTGTCTCCGTTGGGCACCTTGGGCGATGGCACGACAGATTTAGGATGTGTTCACGCTGGCGTCGTCGTGCGAAGATTCCGTTATCCGAGCCTGCCACAACTACTGAGCAAAATCGATTGAAAGCGATCAGCAAAAGATTCAACGAGGGGAAAGCTCTCGATGCTGTCCTCCGGCACATCGAGGCACGCGAGGGCGTCTGTCGCGGCGACGATGTTCGATCACCTGAACGGGACAGGCATGCCGCGCCGATTGATCTTGCTTGCACCATCGGCGGACGTCTCTTCGCGTTCGAACATACTGGGATCGAACCGTTCCCCGATCAGATCGCGATGACGGTACGGAACCGCCGCCTCTTCGGTCCGATCGAGAGCCGGCTCGCGAGTATCCTGCCCGGCACGGAATCGTTTGAACTGCATGTTCCGGTCGATGCAACAGTGGGATTGAAGCCCGCTCAGATCGCGAAAATTCAAGACGTGCTCGTGAAATGGGTGCGGGAGTCTGCGCTGACTTTCCCGATCGCGCCATATGGCCGCTACGTCACGCCGATTCAAAAGGTGACACTCACCGGGGTTCCTTTCGCCGTCTCGCTTCATCGCTTTGCCGTATTGGGGCCTCGTGGACGGTTCAGCGTTGCTTATCTGGTGGAAAGCAACATTGAGGCGGCAAGGTTCGATCGCATTAGGAAGTCATGTGACGACAAGTACGGGAAGCTCGCGGAGTGGAAGCGAGATCACGACGCATGTACCGTCTTGGTGCTCGAAGAAGACGACATCCAACTAACCAACCACGACCTTGTCGCAGACGCGTTGTCACGGGCGGAGAAAGGAAGGACAGATACGCCGGACGAGATTTACGTGGTTAGCACGTGTTGCGACGACGTCTGGTGGGTGACGTGTCTGCGACGAGACGGTAAACCCGGCTATGACGATAGTGAGCGCTATTTGGAGTGCGATCCATCAAAGCTCGTGCAGCTAACGGATCGCTGATTCGTGAGTCGGTGCGCTGTATCGCGGACCACCGGCCACGAGTTTCACGCGGTTCCGAGTCGACCGCCGGCATAAAGCTCGGCGTCGACAGTAGGGCTGGGCACAGGCCGCTTCGAGCGGCCTTTTTTGCGCCCCGCCGCCGCGTCGCTCACGTCCCTGCTGCGTGCCTGCTATCGCATCTTTTCGTGCCTGCCACAGGTCGTGACAGGAAAGTGGAACTGCGTGTGCGCCAAAGCTCGATCGAGCGGCACGAAACCATTCGACAAGGAGCACGATGGCAACCGAAAAAGGCGCCGGCACGAGATTCAAGCCCGGTCAATCAGGCAACCCTGCAGGCCCGGCGAAGTCGCTGGAGAAGGCCCGGCGAGCGCTCGCGCGTTTGATCGCCGATAACGCTGCGGAGCTGGTGGCGACGACGATGCGACTCGCGCTGGCCGGAAACGCTGAGTGTGCGGCCGCGTTGGTAATCATTCTCGCGTCGGGCTTCGAGGCGCCCCAGTCACTCAAGAACGCGGCGACCGGTCTTGGCACAAGCTCGGCGGCTCTGCCCTGCATCGACGGCGGTGCGGCATGAACGTTCAGCTCTACGTGCCCGACGTGCGCGTCGTGGTTTTCAAGACTATCGGGCGTCAGACTGTCGACGGTCAGACGCCGGTATCGCAACGTGTGCTCGACACGAACAGGACGATCGACCTGACGCCGTACCTTGGCGAAGCGGGGCGCCTGCTCGTTTCGAAGTCAGTCAGGGAGCCTGCGGGCGGGTTCTCGCTGACCGTGGCGGACAAACCATATACGCAGGGTGGTTCCCTCGAGTCGCTGTACGGGCTGATCGAGCCGCAGGATTTCATCGAGATCCGCATGCGACATAACGTGCCAAGTGCGTCGACGGGCAATCCAACCAAGCCGCCGATCCTGATGCGTGGATTCGTGTCCGAGATCTCGCGCAACCAGGCGATAGGCAACGACGGCCGTCCTCAACGCACCGTGACGATCGCCGGACAAGACATGGGCAAACTCTGGCAGATCATGCAGATCAAATACATGCCGGGCTACGTGGTGGGCGAAAACTATCTGTCTTCGTTCAAGCTGTTCGAGCGGTTCGGCGTGGGGTTTGTCACGACGCTGAAGGCAGCCGATTTTGTGGCGCAGGTTGTTCAGAAAATCATCAACCCGTTTCTTGGGTCGCTCATGCCGACGAATTCGCCGAATCCGACGGCCTTCAAGACCGATATATCCGTTGCGCACGGCACGGTCGACGTCGGCGGTGTGCAGAACCAGGAGGGCACAATCTATGGGCTGCTTTCCTCATTCGGCGATGTTGGGGCGTGGAACGAACTCTTCATTGAGGACCGTGAAGATGGCGCGTACGTCGTCTACCGGCCTGCACCACTCAAGGATCTCAATGGGAACCTGATACAGGGCGATGCGCTGGCGCTGATTCCTATCGACGTACCGGATGTGGACGTGATCAGCCTGAATGTCTCGCGCAGCGACTCGAACGTGGCGAATTACTATTGGACGCGGGCGCCGCGCTTCGAACTCGTGAGCGACATTCAGCAACAGCAGTTCGCGATCCAGGGCGCGACGGTCAACACGGTCGATTTCGGCCAGTATGCCAACTCGGCAGAGCAGTTTTACGGCGTGCGCGTCATGGAGACCACGACGCAGATGGGCGGTGACGACGTGACGACCATGTCTAGCGGACAGCCGGCGCCCCTGCAGGCGGCCCGCAACACGAGCATGGCAAACTGGATCAACGATCGGCGGGCGATCGTCGTCGCATCGAACAAGGACAATTCCCTGCTCGAAAGCGGCATGGCACGGATTCGCGCGAACGAACTCATCAAGCCGGGAAGCTACGTTCGGATTGTCCAGGGGGAATTCTCTTCAGTGCATTACGTCGTCGGCATCGATCTGGACTTCTGAACCGCCCCGGGAATCGTGGAGGCTGGTTGGTTTAAGTTAATGCGGGTTCGGCGACCGATGTTTCAAGTTGCCGATAGTAGTTTGCCTCAGCTTCAGCCGGCGGGATGTAGCCGATGGGTTCCATCAATCGATGATGATTGAACCAGGCCACCCATTCCAGCGTTGCCAACTCGACGGACTCGCGTGTTTTCCAGGTGCGGCGATGAATCAGTTCGGCCTTGTACAAACCGTTGATTGTCTCGGCCAGTGCGTTGTCGTAACTGTCGCCACGGCTACCAACCGAGGGCTCGATGCCCGCTTCGGCCAGTCGCTCGCTATAGCGAATGCTGACGTATTGCGAGCCTCTGTCGGAGTGATGTATCAACGTTCCATCTCCGCCTGGGCGCCGCGCATAAAGTGCCTGTTCAAGTGCATCCAGAACGAAGTCTGTAGTCATCGACGAACTGACGCGCCAGCCGACAATCCGTCGGGCGAACACGTCGATCACGAAGGCCACGTAGAGCCAGCCCTGCCACGTCGAGACATAGGTGAAATCAGAAACCCAGAGCTCGTTTGGCCGGTCCGCCCTGAACTGCCGGTTGACCCGATCCAGCGGGCGAGCGGCCGCCGCATCGGCAATGGTCGTGCGAACACGTTTGCCTCGCGTTACGCCACGCAAACCCAGTTGCTTCATCAGCCGTTCGACCGTACAGCGAGCCACCGCAATGCGCTCCCGGTTCATCTGCTTCCAGACTTTATCCGCTCCGTAGACACGCATGTTGGCTTGCCAGACACGCTGGATCTCAGGCCGCAGGCGTTCATCGCGTATCGCACGTGCGCAGCGGCGCGACGGATCGCGAACGCTGCGCAGCATGGCGCCGGTAGCCCGACGGGGCAATCCGCAAGACCTTGCAGATCGGCTCGACCCCGAAGGTGTCTCGATGCTGATCGATGAAGGCCTTCAGGACTTCAGGCGGCGGTCGAGCTCCGCCTGGGCGAAAAACGCACTCGCCAGTTTCAGAATCTCGTTGGCGCGGCGCAGTTCCTTGACTTCGCGCTCCAGTGCCTTAAGACGTTCGCGTTCCGACGTGCTCACGCCCTCGCGCTCGCCGCTATCGACTTCATCTCGTTTGACCCACCCCAGCAATGTCTGGCTCGTGCAGCCGATCTTGGGGGCGATGGATTCGATCGCCGCCCACTGTGACGGATACTCGCCCCGATGCTCTTGCACCATGCGCACTGCACGTTCCCGGACTTCAGCAGAAAATTTGTTCGACTTGTTCATGGCTCCATTCTCTCAAGAGTTGGAGCCTCCACCAAATCCGGGGCGGTTCACTTCATCCCATATCAAGGCCTCTTTCAGACGCTCAAGCTCGAGCGCGGCAATGGTTTCATTAACCGTGTGGAGTCGGGGGCCGGTCTGCAGAGTCCCTATAATCAGGAGATGATCATCTCCTGATGTCGCGACGGCTGGCGCGTTCACTGGGCCCCGGCGGCGCTATGCGGTGCGCGCGCCGCGTGGCTTACGCGCGCCCTTACAGTGCGCCCGACCTGCGCCCTGAGTAGCGTTTTAGTGCCCCAAGTCCTCGCTGAGAAAGGCGCTGCGCTGCGTGCGCATCAGACTGTTTATCTGTTGAACTAGCGGCAGCCCCGATGACCTATTTGTAGGGTGCGGAAGGCAGTCTATTTACGAATGAACGGGTCGGAAAAGCGCCGGAAATTAATGGATTGCGTCTACTTTCTTCGCGCTCGCCCGAACTGCCATTGCTTAACCAGGTTGACTACGGTTGTGACTACTTTTTCGATACCGGTCTTCTTAGGAGGCAGGGCAGCCGCGATCACGTGCCGGATGGGCTTACCTCCGAGCACGATAGAGTGCATCGCGTTGAACAAAAGCTGTTGCTCGTGCGGTGTCACAAACTGATCGAGAATCTTTGACAGATCGCTCCGCTCCTTTCCATCAAGGACGAGCTTCTTCGCCGGTAAGGCTAGGTCATGTATATAGTCGTTGCGGTGATCGTAGAGTTTATCGGCGGCTGCGATCTTTTGCGCCAGTTGTGGTCCAACGTTTAATGAGGCGTCAGCGGCAACGTTTGCAAGAATCGCAAGCCGTTGTCGGTGCCCGATGGATTCCACTCGATGCAACAACTCGTTGTCATCTTGAACTACGGCGCAAAGGACCTGTTTCACGGCAACCTCGAGCACCGAATTTACGAGCAGCAACGCCTCCATCGTGAATCCACTTTCAGCCATCATCGATACGCGAGCGAGTGCTCGTCGCAAAGGAGACATCGACGACTCTGTTCCAAAAGAGACCGCAGCAAGGCCGACTGACGGTCCCCATGTGCCGGGGACCTGAAGACCAAAGGAGCCAGCGTGTTGAAGACGATGGATTACGACATTTCCGGCGGCCATTTTGGCGAATATGCGATGTCCGTTCTGCGCGGTTCGGGGGGCAAGATACCCTGCAGGCAGACCGCCGTATTCGAGCCAATACCCCTCGACGACCCGATTCGCTAGATCTGAAACGAATTCGTGAACATATAAGTTGACCTGATGCAGGAGCCATCGGCTACTCGGACCGTCACTCTTTTTTCGACCTGTTTGCCACAAGTTTTGTGCGATCAGATCGTCAAGAAGACTCCTCACGCTTTCGTCGCCGACTCTAAGGCAATGCTTCAAGACCCTTCGCAGTTCGCCAACCGGAATGTCAACGACGAACGCGGCAACGCTAGGCGGGGATCCAATTTGGTGCGGGAGCGCGACACCAGTAAGTTTCTTGGATATTAAGGCATCGACGGTTTCGGTTCCTCCCTCGAGATTAAAGAGGGAAAACTCAAATTCTCTGGTAGGTGCATTGTCGCTAAATGCCCAGCTAATCCTTGAGCGTACAGCTTGCTGTAGATGCGGCCAGCATCTCTCAAAGATGACTGCGACCTGAAAGACAGTGATTTGCGAGCTGGGAGATAATGGCACAGTTGCGGCCGGCGCAGTGACCTTACACGTCCCCGCAGTTATCTGCTTGTTGAGGATTTCGTATACGGCGTTGCCGTTTTCGATCGGTACAAAATTGGCTCCGCAGGCGTAACCCGTTACTCGGCCGTCCTCAGAGACGTACTCAATCGCATCGGTAAACTGAGGCTCAGACAGTCTGCAAGTGCCAGCATCAATGGACGAGATTATTTCCTGATAGTGTCTATTTCCGGGGTCGACTGGAATCCAGGTTCCCGCGCGATAGAACTGCCGCAAGTTTCCTTTCCAATCATATTGTGCCTCGACCTCGATCATCTAGTCCTCATTTGTCAAGGGTATCGTTGTCTACGAGCGTGGCATTGTACAAAACGACGTGCCTTGTCGACATCGAATTACGCCCGGCCTGCGCCCCGAAAAATGGCTTGATGTGCCGGAATCAGCGTCGGCGCCCCTTTAGGCCGCTCAAACAACAGATTAAAGAACTGCTGGTGCGCGGTGTGGCAACCGCAAGGTGTGGGACGAGAACGCCAGATTGCGGTGTATATCGAATGCGCTGCAAAGCCTTTGCCGGCGGTCTCGTTTACTCTGAACCAGTCTTTACCCGTCCATTCCGCTACGTCGTGACAGCAATAATTCAGTCATTGCAACGAGGAGTTAAAACCATGACTGAAAAGAGTAGGGGGGCGTATACGATGCCGGCCGAGGGGCTCATTCGCGCCGATGATGTCGCCAAGGTGCTGTCGATCGGACTCAGCACATTGCATGCGTGGTGCGCTATTGGCCGGTTTCCGAAGGCCGTCCAGATCGGTCCGCAAGCGGCTCGCTGGAATGTGAAAGTGGTACGCCAATGGATCGAAGAGCGGAGCGGAGGTGCAGCATGACGCCGGGACAATACGCAGAGCTCAACGAGAGCGTGATCAAGCGGACTGGCGAGCTGTTCCCCAGAATGCAGGAGCGAGCGGTCGAGGAGTTCGCGGCGGAGCACGGTGGATATCGCCCGAGGTTCTTCTCGACAGATGCTGATTTTCTCGAGGGTAACCACGGTTCCGTCGAGAAGCGCTCGGCTCTGCAGATCGACCAGCAGGTGACGCCATTGGCGCGCCTGTTTGGCTGGAATGCGTTCATTAGCTGGGACTTCTCGATCTGGTATGCGCCGATGAATCCGCCGCAGGTGTCTGTGCGCCGGCGTGGTCCGAGACCCGCGCAGCAGCCGATCCTACGCTGGCGAGCGGCCGATCCAGGAGTGCTCGAGCTGACCGGCTTCGATGGCGAGGTCGAACTGATCGCGTGCCAGAAACAGTTGTTCATGCGGCTTATGCAGATCGGCGCACACAGCAAGATGGGGACGCCCAAGACACGCGAGATTGCGGAACTCGGCCTGCGGATGATCGCCCTCACGGCCGCGTGAGCGGATAGCCAGCAACAACGAAGGCCGGCCCGTCCGGCCTTTTTGTTTGCCTGAGGCGCGACGTCGAGCGCGTGGCCCGGTCGGAGGGCGTCGTCGATGCGCTGTATGCGGCGAGCTGCTCGAGGCGCTGCCGCGCTGTGTTAGCGTGGGGCGAGGTGAGATCGGAGGAGGTGCTGGATAAATCCAGAGCCCACAAAGCCAAAACCCCTGAGCCGGTGGCGAGCCGGGTATTCAGGGGCGCTTTGGGTGATGCAAAGGATGTACGTATTGTATCGCGTTTTTGCCGGTCCATGAGCAGTTCTCGGTTGGAAATTTCACGAGTCTTGGCTTGTCACGACAAACGGTCTGATCCATAGCGCGTCAATAACCCGGGCCTACTCTGGCGAAAAATATAATCCTTTGGAGTGTCTCCCCCCGCATGGATAATTCGTCGAATGGCACTCCGAGCAAACGCGGACGGCCGTGCGGTACAAGCGGCGCGGAGGGATCTGCGTTCATAAAAATTACCAGGTGGAGGCTGCCAGCCAATCCCTGGCGCCATGGCGAGATGGCGATTTAGGAACTGACAGATGCAAGGGACAGTAGGTAACAACGATGCAGCTACGGCTGCAGGAACGGGCGTCGGTGAATGGGACGCACGTGTATCGCTCGTCGAGGCGATGGCTGAAAAGGACATCAACGTCGACATCAACGACGTCATCATCGACGGCAAGCTGCACCGGATCTATGTTGAAGGGGACGACAAGGGAACCAAAAACGGTTTCTATACCGCCTTCTTCGACGAAACGCCCGCTGGCAACTTCGGTTGCAATAAGCGCTACGGCTACGACGTCAAGCACCCTTGGTCCATGAAGGTTAAGCGAGCGCCGATGAGCGCGGAGGAAAAGCGCGCGTACCGTGAAAAGATGGACGCGGATCGCGCGCGCCGCGCGGCTGAGGAGTCTGCCCGCGACGCGGCGGCGGCAGCGCTGGCTAATCGCATTTGGGACGCGGCGACGCATGTCGAGGGTGACGATCATCCGTACTTGAAGCGCAAGGGAATTCAGTCGTATGGCCTGCGCGTGGGCACATGGGAGAAGGTCGATCAGAATACCGGCGAGGTGTCGATCATCTCGAAGAATGCGCTGCTGATCCCGATTTGGGCGCCCGGCAAAAAGATCCATTCGCTGCAGGCGATCCTGCCGGATGCGAAGAAGCTCGGCCGCGACAAGGACTATCTGAGTGGCGCGAACAAGCACGGCCATTACTTCTCGATCGGCAAGCCCATTGAGCACGAAGGGAAGCAAGTCATTCTGCTCGTTGAGGGCTACGCGACGGGCGCGTCGCTGCACGCGGCGACGGGGCATGCGGTGATCGTGGCGTTCGACGCGCCGAATCTGCTGCCGGTGGCGGAACTCATGCGCCACAACTTTCCGGACGCGACGATCGTCGTCGCCGGCGACAACGATCAGTGGACTTTGCGGCCAGTGAAGAACCCGGGCCTGATGCGTGCGAACGAGGTCCGTGACGCGGTCGACGCGCTGGTGGCGATGCCCCAGTTCGATGCTGCGCTGGGTGTCGCCAACGCAACAGGCAAGATCAAAGGTCCGAACGACTTCAACGATCTGGCGAGGCTCGAGGGCGACGACGCGGTGCGCGCGGTGATCGCGAACACGCTGATCCCGCCGGCGGTGGCCGAGCACGACGCGCTGGCGGGCGCGCTGCAGGTTGAGGATGAGGAGTTGATCGACTTCGCGGCCGATGGTGCGATGGGATCGAATGACGATGAGAAGCTTGCTGACGTCTTTGTGTTGAGCGTGAAGAACATGGTGCCGGCGACGTTGGCCGTCGACCTGCCACAGGAGATCCTCGAACAGCATGCGGTGACGCCAATCACCCCGCGTGTTACGCGGGAGATGAAGGAGCACGCGGTGGCCGGTCTCCCGGGTGCTGACGCTCGCGACGGCATGTTCGGTTGTCCACTTACCGAAGTAGGTAACGCGGAGCGGCTGTTCGGGTTTCATGGAAACAATCTCCGCTACTGCCCGGATACAAAGGCGTGGCTGCATTGGGAAAACGGTTGCTGGCTTTGGGATCTCGACGGTAGCAAGTTGCGCCAGCTGGCGGCGGATCTGAGCCTGTCCATCTATGACGAGGGCCGAAACTACCTTCATCAAGCGGAGCACTTCATCAAGTGGGCGCGGAAGTCGGGTGAGAAGCGCACGATCGAGAGCGCTACCAAGTTGCTCGCGGATCGCCATGAACTGCGCATCCCGCTCGCACATATCGACGGCGATAAGTTCGTGATGGGCATTGACGACGGCCGGCAAGTGGTAGACCTGCGCACGGGTCGGGTCCGGCTGGCGCAACAGTCCGACATGATCACGAAAAGCGCCGGTGTGCGCGGTGTCGGCGACGAGTCGAAGGCGGTGCGATGGAAAAAGTTTCTCGACGAGGTCTTTCTCGGCGATCAGCAGATGATCGACTGGCTGCAGCGGTTTCTCGGGTACTCGTTGACCGGGTCCACGCGCGAACAGTTCTTCATGTTCGGGTTCGGCGGCGGATCCAACGGAAAGGGTGTGCTGGCGTCTGTCATGCGCGAAGTGTGGGCCGACTACTACCGCACGATATCGAGCGATACGTTGATGGAGCAGCGTCGTTCTAGCGGTGCCGCGACGCCTGAGCTCGCGAAGCTGGTTGGCGCACGGTTGATTATCTCTGGAGAGACTGAGCGGGGCTGTGCCCTCTCCGAAGCGCTCGTTAAGCTGGTGACGGGAGAGGAGGAGATTAGCTGCCGCCATCTCTACGGCCCGGAGTTCGAATACCTGCCGCAGTTCAAACTGTTCATGGCTGGCAACTATAAGCCGACCATTCGCGGCACGGACAATGGGATCTGGCGCCGAGTACGTCTGGTGCCGTTCAATCGCAAGTTCGAAGAACACGAGATGGACAAGGGGCTCGGCGCAAAGCTGATCGAGGAGCGCGAACACATCTTCGCCTGGATCCTCGCCGGTTGCCTGAAGTGGCAAGAGCGGGGGCTCTGCGATCGGCCGGGCGCAGTCGAACGCGCGACGCGCGAGTACCGCGCAAAAGAGGACGTGATCGGCGAGTGGCTATGCGAGATTTGCTCGTTCGGGCCAGATAATACGACGGGCGCGCGAGATCTGTTTTCGAAATATCAGGTGTGGGCGTTGGCTAATGGATACCGCCCGATGTCCGAAAAGAATTTCAGGGAAAACATGCTCGAGCGGGACGGCATCACCGTTACGCGGCGTGCAGCAGGAAATCAGTACAAGGGAATCGCGGTGCTCTTCTGAGCTTCGAGACATCCATGCAAGGCACCTTCGGGTGCCTTTTTTGTTGGTTAGACGGCAATTAGTGTAGGGAGTGTAGGGAGAAGAGCATTTTCCCTAAACCCTCTCTATATACCCCCTCATAGGAGGAGTTTATGGAAAAAGGCGGTTTACCTACACTCCCTACACTAATGCGCCCACGGAGGGGCTAGGTCATGCGGAAGGCCATGCACGATGCTCAGTCATCATGGGAAATCCCTTTCAAATAAGCCGACAACGACTGCTTCATCCAGGCGACCGTGTCTCGTGTTACCGCCTCGCGTCTTTTCGGGTCGAACAGGTCGCCGCAGAGGACCTTTCTGTTGTCGTTGAAGATTGATATCTCGCACAGGCAGGACATCGCTGCATTGCCGTCACTACACGTCTTCTCGGTTTCGGCGACGTTCGGATCTGGGAGAACGTAGACAGAGACCAGCGACCGGTCACCACCGCTGAGGTTGATCGCCGGGAAAATGTCGCAGTTCAGGAAGCACTGCTCGATTATCTTGAAATTGCCATTGTCTTCCGACTTCAGGACACGCATGGAGTAGGAGAGGCCGCCTCGGTCCTCGGTCGGTGAGACATTGACGGATTCAAATTTGACTCCCGCTTTCGACGCTTGACGATAGAACTGCAACACCATATCTCCAACGATGAGCGGAGCGTTCTGCGTTATATAGCGAGATCGATTTTCCTCGGCGACGTGATTTTGCTGGATGTCGTTGATTTTCGACTGAGCCTGAACGGCCTCAGCGAGGTCGTCAGAATACGACGCTGTGCTACAGCAGAAAAGGCAGAGCGCGAGCGTACTGGCGATAAAGGTGGCTCTCATTGCATTCCCCGAACCTGGTTTGTAGGCTTGGTAGCCAATCTATTGGCGGTTGCGAGTTTACCGCAGATGCGCGGATCCCGATTGCCGGCATCGGCCGGCCAAAGGCGCGGCGCGCGCGGGAAGCGCCGCGATTACTATCCGGGCGCTGTGCCGCGCCGGGCCTTGGCGGATCGGCACTCTGAGAATCGTGACGTTAGTATCGAAGTATCGAAACTTTCTCCGAGTATCTCTGTGAGCAGAGCTCCCCATCCCCAGCGTGCCGCGTGCATGGTTGCCATGCGCAAGGCGATCGAGTCGGCTAAGCCTGACGCGCTCGCGGCCGTGCGTGCGACGTTCGAGGCGACGGTACCGCTGAGTGCGTGGAAATCCTGGCTGCGTATCGTACGCGCCGGCGGCGACGAAGCGATTACTGCGCCTCCGGATCAGGCGGCGATGCCGGCCGTCCTCAAACTGGCGGCGTCCTCAGTGCCGCTGGATCTGCCTACCCGCCTGGCGGCAATGGACGCGAACGTCGCGATGCTCGTTTCGTTCTGCGTCACGCAAGTGCCAGATCCGAAGACGGGTGAGATCACGCTCAAGTGCAAAAACCCGGTCCTCCTCGAGAAGGCGATCCGCGTTCAGGCGCTGGCTAGCAAGCTATCACTGGACCACGCAGAAAAAGTGCTCGAGCTCGAGCGGCTCAGGGACCAGATGAAGGAGTTGGGCGAAGCGTTGGGCGAAGCGCTCAATCTCGAGGCGCCCGACGTCACGGATCGAGTCCTGCGGAAGCTGCATGCTGCGGCACAGGCACAAAGGGATCGACTGGCCGGCATCGCGCCGGAAACGAGGTAGCCGACTTCTAGGCCGAGCTGTGGCGGTCAGGCGACGCCGTATAGGTAATCTCCTCGTGCGTCGGCGGTCGTTACTTGATGATGTGTGTCCGGTCCACCGTGTGCGGGCAGTCTGATGAAGGAAGTAGAAATGGCTGAAGTGAAGTTAACCACGCGGCGCGGCGGTCGCAGGGATCCGATGGAAGCGGTGCGGTCGGCCGCCTATGGCGCAGGGTTCGTCGCCGGCGAGAAGACCGCTGAGGTGCGCGCCGATCTGTTCCGGCGTGAGATGGCCGTCGTGCTCGTCGCGCTGGGCGCTGCGATCGCGGCCGGCGAACGGGCAGACGTGATCGCTTGGTATGGCGTCGCGTCTAGGGTGTTATCTAACGGCGCCGGCGAGTGATCAGTAGGTGTGGTATCACGAGCAACGCGGCCGCCTGCGGATGGCCGTTTTGAAGTTGCGCGCGCACTCCAACTCGCGACCTTCATCATCAACGAAAAGGACGTTGACGACGGCCGCGAGGCATGCAGCTCTAATGCCCCTGGTGCCGCAATTATGCGTGCGAGCAATTCAAGTGGCGCAACAGTCGGCTGTGGGGCGCGATGCAGACTGGTCGTCGTCGCGCAGACCTAGGCTTGGTGTTTGGTCGGCACCAGGTCACAGTTTCTCCGGTCTGCCCTCCGACAGCTGCCTTGCCCACGTAGCGCACATAAGCTACCGTTATGTGAGATGCGGAAAAGAGCCGGGAAAGCGACGTGTAATCTCCATCACGCGAGGAGACGTTGATGCGCGATCCTATATGGTTGGCGTTGGCGAAGTCCAGGCTGGTTCGTCATTTTGTTGGGGTTTCGCTTTGTGGCTGGAGCATTCTGTCCGTTGCACAGATCGATTGCGGTTCGTTCGCGACGTCGTCCGAGCTATCCAAAGAGACCGATGTCAAGATTCTAGCCGCCGTGGGTCGTTTGACCCAATCAGGACGGGTAGGTGGCGGGTTTGAGCGAGAGATCCAAATGGAGATTGGGAATCTTCAAAAGGACGCACCGGCAAGCGACAAATCTGCTATCGCCGCGCACACCCTTTACGCCATGTGCACAGCGTTACGGGATCGCGACGATATTTCGACACAACGGAAATTCGAGATCCTGAGTCAATTGATCGCTGCGTCGGAGCCCCCGCGCCCAACCTCGGCTAAACCTCATGCTAATGCTCCAGTTTCGCCCGCAGGACCGCCCGCCGGGAGGTCGAGCTTGCCGCCGCGTAAAGCTGACGTACGCACTGGTTCCAACGACGACTTTAATGCTTCGTTGGACGCGCTTATTGCGAGGATGGCTTCGGCAAACATCGCCTTCAATGCCCCATCACCGATCAATGTCGAAGAAACCGCCGATATTGAACTGCGTCTGGATTTGCACAAATCTCCCAGTGAACTCGCGGCGGAGATTTCCTCCGAGGGCACTAAGCAGTCGGCTGCAATCAAAGTGTCTGACACGATGATGGCCCATCTCTCAGGCGACGGCTTTACGATCACGCCAAATACTCCGGAAACGCAGGGCATTAGCGGTACGGAGGCAACCGTTTGGTCTTGGCAGATCAGACCCAAGTCAGCCGGGAAACAGAAGCTGGCTTTGACGCTCGATGCAATGCTGGTCGTCAACGGAGGAACAATGCCGAGGGCCGTGAGGACGTTTTCAACGAATATCGAAGTGACGGTTTCGCCCTTGCAGCGGGTGCAAAAATTTGCCGCCGATTATTGGCAGTGGGTTTGGACAGCGGTCCTCGTGCCGATAGGCGTCTGGATTGTCAAGCGACGGAAGTCAAAGCCAGCGGCTTGAACAGGAAGGCCGAAAGAGCTCACCGATGTTTTGTATTCAACCCGGCCGTATTACCACGACGTACAACCTGCGTCGGTCCGTCGTAACCAACGACGGCGCATGCCGCGCCCTATGCGCGCCCGGTCGAGTCGCGGGATCCCGGAAACCCAATCCTATAGTGGCGCCGCGCACCGCTGCCAACAGATCTTCTGTCTGTTGGTTGCGGAACGTCAGGGGTCTGAGTGCCCGTCGCTATAGCTGGTGACTGAGACTGTGTCGAGATCGGTATCGAGGGCGCTGCCCCGTCCGGAGCTGCATTGTCGGAGCGAGGCCGACGCACTTAGTGCGCGCATTTCTCTAATATTGCCTGATATGTTTTTAGTCGATCGGTGACCAATCCTCTCGAGTATTCGTACATGGTTTGCGGCGGTTGCCCAGGTATAAGCACTTTATTCAAGTCGAGTTGATTCTGAAGAGATACAACCTGGTCTTTTGCGAAGCTACAGGAGTTCGCGGTTCCTGCGCGTTCGTTCAAGGCGGTAATCTGGTTAGCATAATCATCCAGCTTGGCTTGGCGTGTCTTGTCGGTGGCGATGAGCTGCGTGACTTGACTTTTTAAACTGACGTTTTCCGCAGACTGTTCCGCTAGCAAAGCGTCGCTTTTGGCGGATTTTGCCGACAACAGATTAATTTGATCTTGATATCTTTCACCGGCTGAATGCAATCCCAGGTGATAACCGTACCCGCCTGCGGCAGCGCAAAGCGCAAGCAGAGACGTGATCATCAGGATGTTAGTGTGCAGCTTCGAATTACCCTTGTTGTCTGATGTTGCTTGGTCTGACATAGCTGTTTTTATGATTGAGGAGACGTTTTTATCGGCAGATTTCTGCAAAATCTTTAGTGAGCAAATCGACGTGCCGAATATAAACCTTGGGGTTGGGCGCGCGACAACCTGCAACACGTCAACCTTTACCTCGCGCAGATTGTCGAACGGCTGGGTACGCCTCACTGGAGGCTGCTCGAGAAGGTGCGCCATCTGACGGGTAATCCCGACGGCGTCGCGGCGGTGAACATGATCGCAATGACATATCTCGACGGCGACCGGAAACGGCCAGCGTTTGATCTCACGCGCCACGGCGTCTGGTTGCTGGCGTCGTCCACTCGCGGCGCTGCGGCGGCCGCGCTACGTGATGAATTTGCGGTGGACGCGACGAGGTCAGCAGAGCAGGTATTGCTCGCGCCGGCTTGTTGCTGCTGTTGTTGTCGCGTTTGTCGAGATGCTAATGTAACGCCACATGCAATGGACGATTTTGACTCTAGCGTCGGTGTTGTGATCCCGTAGAAGCTCACCGTGCGGCTCATGCTATGCGCAGTCTGCGAGTATCATGTCCGGCGACTTGGGGTCGCCCTGTGCCTGCGCAACGCGCAGATAGTTGCGCAGATGTTTTCAGGTAGACGCGGAGTTCTGAACCGGAGGCAGCCGTGACCAAAGTAACCTTGACCGTCGCTTCTCGCGATTCAATTTCTGCCCGCGTTGTCGCTGCGACGGAAGGCGAGGCACAGGGACCGCTCATTACCTTCCGATCTGCCTCTGAGCTGTTCCAGATGCTGACGCTACTGCGCGCGAAGCTGATCAGGACGATGGTGGGTGCTGGGCCACTATCGATTCACGAGCTCGCGCGCCGGCTCGGCCGCGATGTCGACCATGTCCACGAAGACATGCATGCTTTGCTGAACGTAGGCGTACTGGAACGCACACACGACGGGTCTTTCGTGCTCCCGTATGAGGTGGTGCGTGTGGACTTCACGTTTACCGCAGCGGACCGGCTGCATGAATAAAAAGACCTTCCAACGGTCCTTTTCGTGGTTTCGCGTATCAATCGCCGTCGCGCGGGTCACCAGGGACGAGCTGGTATGGACTGGGGAGACTTAATGGAGCATTCAGAATTCGAGATCGGCATGACGTTTTACTCCGGCGCAACGACACTTTGGCGCTGCACGGACGTTGGGTCACGAACGATTGTGGCCGTTGAAGTGAAAAACGAGTACCCCGCTCGTCACCAGGCACCGCCCTTTTCGGATGCTGTCGAGATCGTGTTCGACGAATACGATTTTGGAGGACTGTCGCGTCAGCCGATTACGGGCTGATCGGCATGAGTTCGGCGACGCATCCGTGCGCCCTATGGGCGCCCGGACCGCCAGTGAGTTCCACGCGGCGCCTTGCCGTGCAAGGAAGTCCGTCTGAGTGCGATCAGATCTTCTATCTGTTGCGCGCGCTGTCGTCCGTGCAGCCAGGTGTTCTGATGGGCGTGTTCCGGTCGATCGAGCTGGATGGGGCAGCATTCGCATCGGCGAGTCTCCTTCCTTCCTTGATCAGATAAACCGAGCGCTTATCAAGGTCAATCGGGAAAAAGCGCATCCTGAGCTTGAACATCCAGACCGGCCACCGCCTGAAAATGAAACGATCGAGAAGGTAATTCGCCAGCGTGGCGTGCTCCACAATGAGATTCCAGTTGGCCACTACGTCGGCCGCTTTCTTCTGCAGCAGCTGCTCTGACGCCGCGATATTCGCCGCTGGCATAGGCGCCTTCGCGGAGTTGTCCATCTGCGCAAACTCGGCGAGATCACGCGCGAAGTAGCGATGAATCATCTGGCAGTGGTTAAGGTGGGCGTAGAGCGCAGCATCGATGTCGGAAAGCTGGCCGAGTGCGGGACTATGCAAGACGATTGCCACAGGCTGAACCCTTAGCAAACTCCGACAGATCGCTTTTGGCACCTCTGTCTTCGGCAGGTTGCGCTCACGAGCAGCCTTTTCGAGGCCTTCCTGAGCTCCACGGAAGCTCATGAGCTCCGGCAGCAGTGCGCCTGCTGCGATGCGTCGTTCCCGTCGAGTGGCGCGAGACGCGACGATGAGTGCGCCCACGACACCCATGATGCCGCCGACCGCCGCGCCAATCAGCGTTTGCCATCTGTCGAGAAACGCAACCAGATCGAATCCATTGGTCAGGGGTAGCTGCGAACACACCAGCGCGGCCGTGTGCGTGATCTGAAAGATATGTGCGTCAGTCGTCAACGTCGATCTCCCTATGCGTACGATTTGTCCCGATGATGAGGTGCGATCGCGGCCTGATATCAGTGAGTATCGTGTTTCTAGCGATGATGATAGTCCACGCTGTGGAAACCTATCGTGCTTCTAGCGATGGTTGCGCCTGAGGCGGAAGACATCCGCAGCGTTTGCGTGCAGATGCTTCTCAAATTTGAGAAAAAAGAGCCTTGCAGTCTGGCAAAATAACGAACTCAACATTGTCGAGCGCCATGCGCCGACTGTCGTGTTTGCAGCGATGGGTTCTCGACTCGTAGTGGGCAACTATCGTGATTGGAGCGATGGCACCCAGTCGCGGATCTACACCTCAGGCGCCCAGTAGCGCGCCCTATCTGAGCCCTGGACTCACCGCCGCGCTCCGAAACACCCACCGATAGAAGAACTACGCTTCGCGCTCAACAGATTCAGAATTTGTAACGTTACACCGCAAAGAACGAGCAAGGCATATCAGGAGACAGGAATGTCAGCGGGTTTTGTGGTCCAAGTACGTACTCCGGCCACGTGTTCGCGAGATCTTGAACAATCTTGTCGGGACGTTCGAAAAGCCCGGGTTTCACGCAATACTGAGCGGCCTCGACCAAGCGAGTGACGACGTCGATTAGGGCGCCCTGACCAAGGCAAGCCGGGATCGTGACCCGAACCGCCTTAGATCCGCCATCTAGACAGATGTGAACCAAATGTCTATGTACTGCCTTCGTGCCATCTAGGAATCGTTTGAGATCAAGGTGACGTTGCTGGCGCGCGTGAATTCGGACTTCGTAAAGAAGCCCCGGCTGACCGGCGGCTGGAACCGCCCATTCGGCCCATGGCCGTCTCAGTACTTCGATTGTGACGAACAACGGCTCACGTGGATCCACTGCACCAATCCGTGCCCACTTTCCGTCGTCAGTCTGAGTCCATGGCAACAGGTCAAGATGAAAGAAATGCTTTACGAGCGGGTCTCTATCTTGGGGGAGAATCGGTTGAGCGTCGTTGTACGATGTGCAGAAGTTCCAGAACCCGTGATCGATATCGCGCAGAAATTGGACGACGCGCGTAAGGTCATCACGATGACCTCGTCGAAAGTGTGCAACGCGGTGGCGAATCTGGCTAATCTCGGCAAGCTTCCCTTCCCAAATATCCTTTGGGGGGAAGTATCCCTCGAACAGGGACCAGTCATCGGCAACAATTCGTGAAAGCTCGGAAAGCTGCGCGTAGCTAAGCAATGCCTCCTCGCGCGTTGGCATGTGGGTAAGACGCTTGTCAGCTTGCCGTGGCCCAGCCGCCTTCTTCACCTTGGTTTCCCAATTGTCACCCGTTTGCGCGCGAATCTCGACGTACACCATTTCGCGCAGCCACGTTTCGAACTGCCACAGTCTCGCGTACGTTTTGAGATTCTGTGTAGGCAACTCCGGGATGTCCTGCAGCTCGCTCAGCTCATTCCCCTCGCTGCGCGGATTGTCGCTGTCGTCCATTTGGTATTCGTCCAGTGGTGACCCTGTGTCAACAGTGCTCATTCTAGGGCACGTGATGTCGCTCCGGAACGACGTCGGCGACTGTCGTTACGCCAGGTTCCGCAGAACGCGTCGATCGGCGTCGTACGGCGCTCGGTACAACTGCCCGGCAGGCACGCCCCGCACTGTCGGCTGGAACTGGCTAGCGACGCAGCAGCGGCGCACTCTGGTCCGTCGCAGTTGGCTTATAGTGGTCCTGTTCACCTATGAGCGGTTCATCACAGGGCTTTCAGATCTTCACAACTCGCCGTATGCGGCTGGCGTACCGGACACGAGCGCGCTCGGCTAGCCGAGGAATGCGCACGGCGATCGCGCGCGATCCGCGACAACGCCGCGAAAAAGATATGATGGACTTCATCGAGCAGGTCGCTAAGGACGCTTGGGAATGAACTAGGGAGACTAAATGGAGCATTCAGAATTCGAGATCGGCATGACGTTTTACTCCGGCGCGACGACACACTGGCGGTGCACTGACGTCGGATCTCGAACGATCGTCGCCGTCGAAGTGAAGGACGGTGACCCCGCTCCTCGCTAGGCGCCGCCCTTTACGGATGCCGTCGAGATCGTGTTCGACGAATACGATTTTGGGGGGCTGTCGCGTCAGCCGATTACTGACTGATCGGCGCGCGGCGCGGTGCGTACTGCTGTTGCAACTACTTCGGCTCGCCCTTGTCGACCTCGGGCTCATCCAAGAATGCTCTGAGTCGCGCGACGCTTGGCGGAGTCACGTATCGGACGCCAGACGGCGCGGTCTGCTGCGCCTTCGCGCGAGCAAGATTGAAACGCTCCTGTAACGGCATTGTCGGATCGATCTGGTCGGCCTCTGTGATCTTCTCGTCCTCACGTCCGTTGCCGCTCGTGGTGTAGCCGCTTCGGCGAGTGGCGTGCGACTGCTCAACCTTTGAACCGAATTCGTCAAGCTGCTTAAGTGCGTCACGTACCTTGGCTAGCTGCGCCACCGTGTTCGTGTCGAGGATCATTCCCGGCCGCTCGCAGCACGCTACCAGTCCGCGCATTGCGTCCATACAGACCTCTTGGCGTCTCGCAAAAGCGCTGAGTGTTATCGTTTGCGCGGAGACGACATCGAGAACGTCTCCATCGAGGCCCCTCACTGTATGCCGAACGAAGCTGAGACCGCCACGAATGGCATAAAGCAAATCTTCTGTGTGTGACATGGCCGGTCTCGCATGTTGTATTGTTTCCAGTGTCCGACTGGAGGCGGCGAAATGGTATTCATCTGGCACACAACGACAATTTGAATCTCTCGAAGTATGCCGGATGCGCTCTAGTTGCGGTCATTGTGCAGCGTCAGTTGCGGCCTTCAATATGCGCTGCCCGGTGCCAGTGCCGACGCCTACCTCCTTCGCGATTTTGGCTCACGCGTCCGCCAGGTAGCGGTACAACGACACGCGACTGATCCCCATCGCGCGGGCTACGGCGGCTTTCTCCTCACCGGCTGCGCAGCGTGCACGTAGGTCGGCAACTTGCTCAGCATTCAGTTTCGGCGCGCGACCCTTATAGACGTCCCCCTTGGCCTTCGCGATCGCAATGCCTTCTCGCTGTCGCTCGCGGATCATGGCGCGCTCGAACTGGGCGAAACCGGCGAGCATGGTCATCATGAGATCGGCCATTGGATCGGCGACGCCGGCGCGAAACGTCAGGCTCTCATTCACGAATTCGACGGTTACGCCTCTGGCGATCAGCGACTCGACGAGCTCGAGGAGGTTCGCTGTATTGCGTGCGGCCCTGTCGATGCTGTGCACGACCAACGTATCGCCGTCGCGGACATACTCCAGTGCCTTCCTGAGCTCCGGGCGGTCCATGTTCTTGCCGCTCGCCCTGTCTTCAAAGACGCGGTCTAGTGGGACGCCGTCGAGCTGCCGCTCGGTCGATTGGTCTACCGACGAAACGCGCTTGTATCCGACCCGCTGGCCTTTGCCCATTTTTCGCTCCGTCCTTTCTTATCATGTAATCCTGGATTCTAAGGGGCTTTTGATAATGCGTAAATAAATCAATAACAGAACCCTATTGTTACGTCAATCGCGGTATGCGCCGGTGATACGAATAGGTGTACCCCAAAGTGACGCGACGCGACGTTGCCGGTGGCCGCTCACGTTTCGCGCACAACGGTCTATGCGTCTTTTTCTCCGTTTCTTCCCCGATAGATGGCGTTGAAATTCAGTCGTGACATGACGATTCCGATTATCGGGGGAGCACGACGCGCCCAGCACACAACCATATCGCGGAGCAGGAAAGAGATGAATCAAGCTGTCGCAGTCCAGAACCAGAATCCGGCAACCGTGCCGGCGAAAACCATCGATGAACTGATCGTTGAGGGATCCGCAGAGCTGATCGCGGCCCGCTCAATCAGCGTGATAAATGCGGTGCTCAAGCGCTTCGACGTCAATTATCGCGTGCCGCTCGACGACGATCGCCTCAACGACGTGGCCACTGCACTATCGAGGGCCAATCACGTCGAGTTGAAGATCAGCGAGGAACTGGCGACATTGCAGCAATCTCTTGGCGCGCTCGAGCGGCGTTTTTCTGAATGTCTCGCACGCATGGAGGCAATCCTGGCAAACCGCCAGCTAGTCGATCTCGATTTCGATGAGTTGCGCCGCTTCGCTGCGCTTGGCGAGGAGTGCCGTGCGACTACCAGGCGCCTGACCGCGACACAGGCGGCGCTGGCGCAACTCGATACTGGTGCTGCCGCTGCCGCCGTCGCGCGCTGCAGCGCTGAAGTGGACCGGGTCGGGTACGGCATCCTGGCGGAAACTATGGTTGGCCATGTTATTTGCGCTGAGCGCGCGCTTATCGACGCCGTCGAAGCAATGCGCGCCGTAGGCCACATCGGAGCCAGGCATCTCGGGGGCGCGGGCATGAGCCATACCCCCGATTCGCGCCTCGTGGAATTGCTCGGCGTCTGACGATCACCGGACGTCCTTCTGGTCGTCCACAAAATCCCCGATTCTTTCCCGATAGAACGAAAAATTTCACGGATACGCAGGTCGTGACACGACCATAGATTCATGTCCTCTTGCACGTTGCGGCGGACTAGAACCCAAAACGAATAGACGGAGTAGCAAATGAATTCAGTTGCAGCAGCGCACCAGCGCACCATCGACACGATTACCGGCAAGATCACCGAAACCGTCGGCCGTGTGAACGCCGCGATCATCTCGAACGACGCGAAAGCACAGGCCTCGCACAAGCGCACGCTGGCGTCGCTTCATGATGACCTGAAAGAAGCCCAGAGGCACGCGGAGGCGGCCCGCCTCGAGCAGGTTGAGGCCGACCGTGCTGCAGTCGAGGCCGACGGCGTAGCGATCGCTGAGCAGACAATCGCCCGCGTGAACGACATCATCGCGCCTCATGGCGTGGCCCCGATCTCCGTAGGTGACGACCGTTTCGGTGCGACGGCACATGCCCTGGCCTTGGCAAGGCAGAAGCTGGCCCGCGTGATGGATAAGGTCGAGGTCGCCGGCAATAAGCTCGATGAAGTCGAATCGAAGATCTCCGAGCTGAACGCGAAGCGTGACGCGATTACGGCCGCACGCCTGGCGGGTACCGATCAGAAGGGATCGGCTGACGAATTCGTCGCACTTGGCGCCGACATCGTGTCACTGAGCTCGATGCTGGAGCCGCTGCGCAACGCGCTCTCGAGCGTCGACTCCAGTAATGAACGCACATGGGTCGCGAAAATCGAGCAGGAGCTCAAGGCGCTTGTGTCGACCATTGCAGTCGACGCGGTGCAGGCAAAGGTGCGCGATGCCGAGCAAGCGCTGCTCGCCGCCGTACGTGGCGCCTATGCCGTCGGCGTGGCGCAGCAGATCACCAAGGGTTCGAGTGTGCTTGCCCACTATAAGCCGTCCGTGGCGCTCTCCGAGCTCGTGCGCCTGGGGAAACTGTGATGTCCGGCGCCGCGCCGTTCGGTCCTGACAACGTCGGTCTCGCTGGCGGTCGGCCGGTGTCGATGGTGACCCTGACCAAACAGGCCGCCAAAGAAATCCGCGTTGCGGCGCCAGAGCTGATTCGCCTGGCGATCGCCAAGGCACTGGCCGGTGATTCTGGGGCGCTCGTCGCACTGCTCGGCTTGATGCACAACCAAGCGCCGCAGGTCGCAAAGCGCAAAACGCCGAAGCCAATCATCGGTTCGAAAGATTGACCTCCGTGCCGCGCCTGACTCGCGTGGCTTTAAACCCTCGGCGCCGGTCGTCGAGGGTCTTTCTCAGGAAGCGGTAACGAGATGAGTTCAAGAATTCGATCGGCGCGTAAGGTGCATGCAGAAACGCACTGACGATGAGCACAGCGCTCGAGGCGCTGGGTAGTCACCTGCGCGACGCGCGGCGCAACCCCAGGCCTAAAGCGCCCGCGCAAGGCGTGGTGCAGGCACAACCAACAAAGGTAGATGATGATCCGTTCGAATTTTGATTTGCTTCTAGATGACCTTGCGGCGGCTGGCGCTCGACGCGTCGATGGGACATCGGCGGCCGGCAAGGCCGCTCGTGCACGTAGTACGCTGGCTAAGTCGGTGCCGGCAACATCCCTAAAAGACTTTTTCGCCAAGGCTCAAGCGGCTGGCGGTAAGGTGACGATCCGTGAGACGGCCAAGGTCGGCGACAAGGTCCTGGTCAAGGGAAAGAAGGCGGAGAAAATCGCTGCCGGATCACATCCGGGGCTACACCTCGAGGGTCTGAGGCAGGATCTCCAGCAGCATGTGGAATCGCAGGAAGTGTCGCCGGAGGACTTACGGGGTCCGCTGTCGGAGCCATTGCTGCGCCGCCTGCTGGCTGATGCCAAGTCGGGAAAAATCCATCTCAATGCCGAAGACCTCGAGAACCTCGACAAGGCATTCCGCGCGCGTAACGCCATCCCGATGTACCTGATCAAACGTCTCTCCGGACAGTGACCATGCGCCGGCCGATCGTGTTCATTAAGAAAGCGGCCGCGCCGGCGGCTGTTCCTGCGCGGCCCGTTCTGTTCGTTACTCCCGTGACCTACCTGCTCGACAGTGGCCCAGATCCTGAAGCACCAATGTCCAGCGCCGTTCTAGGCGTGCTGGCTAAGGCGGCGTTAGATGCCGAAGAGGGTGCATTCACGTATGCCGGCGCGACCCACGCGCGCGAGGCCCGTGAAGCGCTCGCACTTGGCGCTGCTGCTTGGCTCGAGGGCCGTCCTGTTCCGGCGGACCTGCGCTGGGCGGCTTGGAACGCGCATAACGGCGTGCTGGTACAGCAGCGCGGCGAGTGACAGTGTTGTTCCTGGTGGCGGCCGCGCGTAAACGGACTGCTGCTGCCGTGCTTTATGGCGTGCGCGATCTTCGCGGCCCTGCGCACGCAGTCGGGCTGCATTCAACAACGGATAGGAACTGTCATGGCGAGCATTCGAGTGCGTGCATTAAGTCTGCTTGTCGATGGCAACCTCACGGCGACGGCGATCGCAGGGACGCTCGGGGTCGACCGGAATTCGGCAAGTCATGCGACCGCGCGCGCCCACGCTGCGGGTGAGGTGCATATCGTGGACTACCTGCGGACCGGGAAGGATCTGGCGCCGGTCTACAGGCTCGGCGGTGGCGACGACGTCGAACGTCCTGCGCCGCTGGATCCGAACGATCGCTCGACAGCGTACCGCGCGCGGCATCCTGATCGCAATCGCGCGAGCTCGCGCGCCTGGCGCGAACGGAACCTCGAGCAAGTGCTTGCGAAGCAAGCAGAGTATCGTGCGCGCCGTCGTGCTAATGCGACGCCTGAGTCGGTGCCTATTGATCCGGTCGAGTCGTGCTCACAGAATCCAGCATTGCCCGCCAAGGAGATCGCCGTGTCTGAGTCCGTGCTGCAATACTTCGAGCTCGACGTATTGCCTGGCGTGAAGCATTTCACGTGCGATCGGTACAAGGCCACGCTGAGCACTGAGGCGTGTGCGGATCGATTTGGAAAGGCGAATGGAAATGCCCCTGACGTTCACGTGGACCGTTACCACGCGTGCCGGCGTTGTCCGCTCGGCGCGATGCACTCGGGCGTTGGCCGGGATCTGAATATCGGCCGATTAAGCGGGATGACGATCTGCGGACGGTGCCATCGAGGCGCGACACGGCTGATCGGCAAGCATCTATGCATTAGTTGTTATAACCGATCACGTGAGCTCCGGATCGGCAGGAACGGCAAAGGAAACGCCCCCGTGAGGCTGGCTCGCCTTGATGCGCGTTCGGTTACGTACCGCGCCGGCGGCGGCGTCAAGACTCGCGAGCTCGCGGAGAGCGTTGACACTGAGGAACTGATCGTCGCCGTGCTGCGAGATGAGGAACGCACACCTCAATTCGGCTGGCACGCCCCGGCGGCGATGGACTGGCTACTCGACGAAGATTTGTATGACCGGGCGATCGGCAACACGGTCGAAGTGGTGGATATTGCTGCCGTCGCCGACAGCGTGCAGGAACACACCGTCGTGCCGATCGTGGCGAGTCCTGCGGCGGATATGGTCGTGCCAGTGCCGGCGGCGATCGATGCTGTCCAGGTGCATCCGGCGGCGGATGTCGACCCGCTACAGGTAATACGCGATGCAGTCGCGCAGCTTGAGCACGACGCTCAGGTGTGTGCGCCGACGACGTCGCGGCGTGCTCCGAAGGGCCAATGGCAACAGCAGCGTCGAGAGGTCCGCGTGGGTAAAGTCACCGCCGGGCTGTTACGCGCGGTCGGTGCTCTGCCGCCGCCTGCCGTTGTATCGATTCCCATGACAACGCCTTTCTACACGGCTGACCTGTTCGCGGACTAGACGGCGTTGACTCAGGATTCGGACTCTTGCAGACGCTAAGCCAAGATGGGCGCCGTCGACGGCAGTGTGCAAACCGATATAGCGGCGAAGGGACGACTTCGCCAGCTCAAGGCGCTCAAAGGAAATCGCAATCGGTTATTCGTAGCGAGAGGTGGACGGTCGGTGCGACTGCGCACTCGTGTGGCATCATCCCAAGCTGCTCTGTAGCGTGATGAAAAAAATGGAAACGTTGCCTGCGACCGAACACCCTTACCAGTCATGCCCGTTGCTTGGTTTCTCGATCTACTCGGTCATGCAAGTACGGTTGCTCCGAAAATTGGGAGACCAGTTTGTACAGTCGGCCAATCAGCTTATGTCGAAGGAACCCGAGCGTCTTTTCGACGGCGAGGATCACTTAAATACCTACGGGCAGTTTTGGCTATGGGTTCTAGGGGCCTACGAGGTCACCCGCACAATGAAGGAGGCTAGGTCTTGCTTCTCTAGCGGAGCCTCGGCCCGCATCGCGGCATTCAATCAACGGCTATCAAAAGTACGAATGCCATTCGCAAAACAGCAGCATCGTGGGAAAAAATCTATGGTGGCTGGTGAACCGGCTGTGAACACGTTTGACTTTAACAGACGAGATCTCGTATTCAGGATCGAAAATGCCGATTTCTATGCCAAGGATCTTGTACGGGAGTTCAATGAGTTGATCGACGGCGTCGAGGCCGAGGATGTGATTCGACCCATCCATGCAGCTTTCCCTTAGCGCGTTTCGGGCGATGCATACTCATCGCCAGCAGTCGGCCGCACTGCTGCCTTGCGACCCCCGACCATCTCGATCGCGATACGTCCGCGACTCAATAGCTCGATCAGCGGGGCGAGAAATAAACTCGAAAGAACGTTCGCGTCTTCGTCTCCAGCATACCGAAATCACGGTTTTCGAAATGCCACTTCAATGTCGGCCTCGCCGGCTGTAGCAAAGGTTGGCCGTCACCCGCCTTGTTGTCGCTGTAGAGGCGCTCGACGAAGGCGCGATCGTCGAGGCGAGAGTCGGTTTGCATCATCGTTTCGTTGCAGTGATCCGCGTACACAACCAATTCCAATGGATGACCCGATGAGACGGTCGGAAAAGCCATGTACGCCGCTCCAGCCGGTAGCTGACTTTGGATGTACCGGTTGCTGATTCTGAATAACCGTGTCCATTCGGCTGATCCAATGCTGAAAGCGGCATGGTCAGAGATCGCGATGATTTTGAACTCGTCATCGCTAACATCGGCGAACACAAGTCGTCCGCTGCGGCCCCGTGGGTTGGCGCCTGTTACTGCCCCGACATGAAAGTGATGCAAGCCCGTCTTAGTCAGTACATGGTCTTTTTCGTGGCGACGTTTCTCAGCCGATACCTCGGGCATCGCGAAGCCCAAGGTGTTGACGAGGCCGGATAGGTGCGGCGTCAAGTCCTGACCGCGTTCGACCTTGCCGACGAGAGGCCGGACCTGTGATCTGATTGCCGCGAAATGATAGGAATCAACTCCGCCTGACCAAACCACCACTTTGCGGGGCTTGGCGGGCACGAAGCGCATCCTCCACGTGAGGTAGATCAACATCAGGTGATTCGTGGCCAAGGTGCCCATGTGCGCCGCCGTTGCCTTGGTGTTGGGCACCTTAGGAATCGCTTTGATCAGTTCAGCGCGGAGCGCAACGACGCGGGGTGGAAAGTTTGGTGGCATGGGCATCGATGTGTCGTGGGTTTCATCCTTGTCCAGCAAGGGCCTCCGTGGCGCTCCAGAGGGTTGCATGTACGCGGGATGCGCGTCGCGCGGGAAGGGGAGATTCAACTCCGCTCCAGTGAGCTCAGGCCTTCGCGGCGTCCCCGCAGGAATGAGGCCAAGCTGTTCGGCTCAAAGACCGGCAGCGGTTCGCCCTGCAGGCAGCCATTCCGCGCCCTCGTTTCGTCAACGAAGGCCTGCAAGGCATCACGGAACAAGGTTTTCCCGTCAATCATGGATCCGCGAACGATGGCGAATGGGTCTCGGCCGAACACGGCGGGATGGCTGAGCAGTGTACCTAGTTGGCTATCGAGATCGTCGTCCTCGCACTCGATCGACGTCCACGCGCGACGCGCCTCAAGAGCTGTGATTTGCTTGCGGCGACGCCTGCGCGCGATCATTGTCTTGGCCGCAATTGCGGTGCGATCGGGGCTGTGGATGATGCCTTCAGTGGTGTAGACGACAGCGTTCATGGTTTGGTCTCTCTGGTGTGGTGCCGGATCCGCCGGCGCAGCGAGTTGTTGGGGTGCGTCAGGAAACAAAAAAGATAGTGATCGCTAGGCACACGGTTAAGCCGTGTCGTTTTGCTCATTGCGACAGTCGTCCGCCAGACGCCATTCCTTGTCGTCAGGTCGTTTAACCCACAAGTCTTTCCAAGCATTTCTGCTGCTGCTCGCTATCGTGTTCGCGAGGCTGCCCGGCGAGATCGATTTGCCGTTGTAGATGATTTCGTCGCCTTCGACCTTTGCGTAGGAATAGGCGCCCTTGTACTGCATTCGTATTTCTGTGCCTTCGGGCAGGAACAAGCTCTTCCACTGGTAGCCACGAGTGCTGCTTTCCGTAAGCAGCTCAGGTTTCCAACTGGCGCTGTCGAGCCAATATTCGATGGCCGTGCTGATCACCTCAACAGGTTCGCGAGAGTCGCTCTTGCTGCGCAAGAAGTCCACCAAACTTAGAAAAAGATCGACGTCGACAGGAACTGAAATATGCTTTGTCATACTTAAATCTCCGTTTTGTAACGTAAATTCACTATACACGCAGATAAAATGCATCGTCAAGCATAAAAACGTGCAAAAACGGAAAAATAAGTGGCTGCGGTGCTGGAGGACGACACCTTAGTGTCGTTTGTGGGCCGTCGAGCGTCGCGGGTTTCGCGCCACGCCGTGCGCGTTGCGGATGATCATCACCGGACGAGACTTTCTGTATGAGCTACGCGGCGTGGCCGACCCGTGAATCAGTCGGCGGCGCAGCGCATATGACGACAGCAGGCGCGCAGCGACAGGCGCTGGAAATGCGCGAGGGGCGAGAACTCAGCGCGTCGCGCCTAGTCTTCCGTAAACCGTTGAAGCCGACAGATTACGAGCGCGCAGCCTGGACGGATCTCGAGACAGACGATGAGGATTTTGAAGGCGCAGATCTCGATGGTGATGCGGCACGGCGAAGTGTTCGGATCGGACTATTCCGCCGTCATTCGCGGGTGCGTGATCGGCGGCGACCGTCTGTAGCGTGGCGCGCTCGAGCAGTTCGTCGCCGACACCCGTGCGGCAAACGGCTGTCTGTACGGCGAGCCCTTTCGGGCGGATTTCCTGCAGCATCGCAGCGCATGAATGACGCTGCGCCTGTGATCTCAGCGTCGCCGCTAACCATGCAAACCCTACGCTTCCAGCAACGACTCGCCGGCGCCCTGTTCGCGCGCGGCATCTCCGGCGAGATCGCCTGGAGCGCTAGGTGCCTCACGGTGATCATCGACGAGGAGCGCCAGCCCGAACCGGCCCGGCAATCCCTGGCGAAGCATTTTCCCGATGTCCGCGTCACCTACCAAGTGCGCGGAGATCTCTGTCCGTCGTTACCCACCGAGAACCACTTGTAAACCCACGCTGCGCCCCGTAAGCTTTACACGGGGGAGAATGTCAAGGCCCTAAGCCGGTCAAAGAGTCGATCATCATTAAGGTTTGGGAACACTGCCAGCCGTTGCAGAACCTCCTTTGAACGCGTCGTTGTCGCCCATCTGAATCTCATAACTCATCAGGACCAACATGACTGAGGAAAGAAGGCCTACCACGCTCATGCATTACACCTCGGATAGTGACTCGTTCTCTGTCCACCGCCGCTCTGCCCGGGACTACGCACCCAGCTCGTTCGAGCATCCATCGAACGGCCACATCGAGGTGGTGACGGGCACTTCGGTTATTTGGGCAATGCTGTTCGGACCGCTGTACTTCGCGTACAAGGGCGCATGGAGCTGGGCGGCAATCGAGTTTCTGGCATCCGTCGGGCTGAGTGTCGGCGGCGGCATCCTCGGCTTCGCGCTCGCGATGACCTTCCAGTTCGTTGTGGCGTTGTGCGCGCGCGGCATTGTGACTCGCTCCTATCAATCGCGCGGATGGCTTGATGCTAATCGCCGCCGCCCGGAAGCTATGCCGCAAATCCAACTGAAGCCCGAATCCTCACCTGCGAAGAAACAGTGTCCGGCCTGCGCGGAGTCGGTGCTCGCCGAGGCGAAGATCTGTCGCTATTGCCGGCACGAGTTCACTACACCGTAGCCGCGTCAGTGGCTTCCATAGGCCCTTGCAGACGCGCTATTCGGTTTGCGTATAGCGCTTCGCGTGGGGCGCGCACAGGAGATCGCGCCGTCAGCCCGTACAGCACGAACTAGGGGCCAGCGACCTGATCCCAACTGGAGAACACACAGGCGGCGCTTCGGAGCCTTTTTCTATGACGCGCGTCGCCGTACTTCGTCCGGCGCAGTTCGCTGCGTAGGCGCCGTGCGCTGACACGATCAGCGTGCGACGAGCGAATGACAGAGGACGACCCAAACCCGACACTCAAGTTTTCGCAGAGCGGCCGTTCGATGTCACTTTTCCGGCACCTGGGAATGGTGATGGGCTCAGTGACGCGACCGTGTGCAGCGCAACAACAATGCGCTTGTTGCAGCGTGGCACGACGCCTAGAATTAGGGTTTCATCGCTTGCCTACGGAGACCAAACTCAATGAAAAAACCCCTGTCCTGTTTCGCGCTGGCTCTGCTTCCCTGTGCCGCCTACGCTGGCAACCTGCAATGGAACCCGGTACCGATCCCCGGCGGCAACAACTACGGCAACTTCGGCCAGAACCAGAGTTCGCAGGCAACGACGCAGATGATCGGCAATATGGCCTACACCCAAGAGAATTACACCGACAATCAGGGATATCAGGCGCAACGTCGCTGTTATTCGCAGCAAGTCGGCAACCAGATTCTGACGCGCTGCGACTGACCTGCGCAGGCGGCCGCCTGCCCTGCGGGTGGCCGCAGAGAAAGCAACGCGGATTCGTTAAACCTGATGAGATGCAATTGCACGTAAACATAAAAAAACTTGCCGGTAAACGATAGCGCGGAACTGTTTATCGACAAAGTTGTTCGCCGTAGTTCTTAAATTTATGATTAGTTATCTGAAATTGTTTTCTCATGAATAACATAAGACTTGTTGCGTTATCAATATTCTTGCAGTTCTTTTTGGTAGACCAGTCACTGGCGGCTACCACAAATAATATTGATGGATGGCAGACAAGCTATGCGGACACGAATTGCATAGCCGATGGTGTGGCACTTGATCCAAAGAATAATTACGTCTGGCAGGTTAAATTCGTTCACTCCGCCCAAGATCCAGCCGCCTTGATTGTTGGGCTTTTCAATAAAGAAGTCGCAGCCATGTTTGCGAAGACTTCGATTAGAAAAGATGTCGAAGCTGAATTGGTCATTGAAGGTAAAGAGTTCGAGGCTAGCCAATTCATGTTTGATGAGGATGGCTGGATGGTGATACGGGTATTTTACGGCATTACTCTTCAAAAGAACCTTTCCGAGAATAGCCAAATGTCAATTGTTTTCAAACCGTCGCAGGATGCCAGCAAATTTCTCGTATCAACCCTGTACTTGTCAAAAGCAAAGTCAGTGTTTAACTGGTTTCACGAATGTTACTTCCCGGGTTGATTGAGGATCGGCATCCCTCGCTATTCGGGGTGGAACGGCGGCGGTTGTTCCACGTTGCGATGGAAATGAACATGGCCGTGGCGAGCGCGAGACGGAAAAACGAATGCGCAATGCGGTAAATAATTGCACTGCACGCTCTGCCTTTGGGGCCAGAGCGCCTGCTTTGTGCGTGGTTGGAGACGGAGTTGGGCACTCGTCGAGCGTCTCAAATTGGCCGCACTGCGTCTCACGACCGGGCACGCGACTCGTTCCCGGCCCGTGCTTCATGCAACAGGCATAACCCGACCGAGGCCGTGTGAAAACGCATGCGGAATGCGGTGCTCGAAAAAATTGACCCTCCAGATCGCTCTGTGTTGGCCTAGTGGCAACTCGGGAAGGGTAAAGCGACACCCAAAAATCGAGTACTTTTGCGTTTTCACACGGGTGCGCCGGGAGACCGGCAAGGAGTAAGTGGTGCAAGTCCACTGCGATGAAGGAATAGCGAACCACATCGGCCCCGAGCCGTGCGCAGGCATCCGTGAGGATGTCGGCGAAGCGTCGGCAGGGGTACGTGCAGGCCAGCCATTGAGCCACGATAGAAAACTGATTCCGGGTGCCGACGCTGTCTGTGTAGCGGAAGACAAAACGTCCGAGCGCGCAATCGCGAGCGCCCGGATGACCCGGCGTGGTCGTAGAACCTGGCATGTGCGCACGCTCCTTGTTCGGGAACCGGGAGATCTCCAGTCTGGCCTGTTGCAGGATGGACAGGTCCGCATCGGGAAGGCGAGGAGCCGTAGCCGATGATGAACGGACGGGAGAAGTCAGACTCCGCCGTAGTAGCGATGAAGCCTGCGAACAAGGCTGGGGAACCAGCTGCGGAGTGGGCGGAGCCAAGGGCGGGGACCGAGGGGAACACGGGTCAGCCACACACGCACCGGGCGCAGAACCGGGCAAGCGTGCCACAGGGGCTGGAACGTGTACGGCAAGCTGCAAGACAGCGGAAGCAGGAACGGTTCACCGCGCTTCTGCATCACGTTACGGCCGACCGGCTCCGAGGGGCATTCTTTGCGCTTAAACGCAATGCGGCTCCCGGAGTGGATGGCCTGACGTGGCGGTACTACGAGGCGGGACTGGAAGAGAATCTCCAGCGCCTGTACGCGCAGGTACAGAGCGGAGCGTACCGGGCACTGCCTGTTCGGCGACAGTACATACCGAAGCCGGACGGCAAACAGCGCCCGTTGGGGATTGCCGCGCTGGAAGACAAGATCGTCCAGCGTGCGGTGGTGGAAGTGCTGAACGCGATATACGAGGAAGACTTTCTGGGTTTCTCGTACGGGTTCCGGCCCGGGCGTAGTCAACATGATGCGCTGGATGCGTTGGCGACGGCCATCACCCACACCCCGGTGAACTGGATTCTGGACGCGGATCTTCGGAGCTTCTTCGACTCGGTTAGCCAGGAATGGCTAGTCCGTTTCATGGAGCACCGGATCGGCGACCAGCGCATCATCCGTCTTGTGCGCAAGTGGCTCAAGGCGGGTGTTCTGGAAGACGGAGAGCTTAGCGTCAGTGAGACAGGGACACCACAGGGATCAGTGGCTTCACCGCTGTTCGCGAACGTGTACCTGCACTACGTCTTCGATCTCTGGGCCAACCGGTGGCGACGGCGGGAAGCCAAAGGCAACGTCATCATTCTGCGATACGCAGATGACATCGTTGTCGGTTTCGAGCACGAAGCTGACGCGCGGCGATTCTGGGACGCGATGCGTTTGAGGCTGGAGGAGTTCTCGCTTGTGCTTCACCCGGACAAGACGAGGCTGCTGGAGTTCGGCCGCTATGCAGCGGTCAACCGCCAGAGCCGGGGTCTTGGCCGACCGGAGACCTTCACCTTCCTGGGTTTCATCTTTATCTGCGGCAGGTCTCGTCGCGGGGCTTTCCAGTTGCAGCGGAAGACCCGAGGGGATCGCATGCGGGCGAGACTCAGGCAGATCAAGGAGGCGCTACGGACGCGCATGCACGAACCGATTCCAGTGCAAGGGCAATGGCTCAGGCAGGTAGTTCGCGGATACTTTGCGTATCACGCGGTGCCTACCAACTCGCGGGCACTCGGCGCATTTCGACATCACGTCACCGCTCTATGGCGGCGCACGCTCCGGCGGCGCAGTCAGAAGGACGCCATGACGTGGGAGCGAATGAGACGAATCGCCAATGCCTGGCTTCCGCCCCCTCGAATCCTTCATCCGTGGCCTGACCGGCGCTTCGCCGTCAAACACCCGAGGTAGGAGCCCGGTGCCCGAATTGGGCACGCCGGGATCTGTGCGGGGGGTGCTCAGTAATGGGCATCCCTACCGCAATCCTCGACCCATTCCGGTCCTTCGGCGCCGTGTGCTGGTGCCGCTGCGCGAGCTTGCGGGCCGGCACGGAGCCCGGCCTGCTGCAGACCCGAGCTCATTCGGTGCCAACCCAATCCAACCAACACGAGTCAACTGTCATGCTTAATCGTCCCTAAAGTGCGCCCGAAATGGCTCACGCCGTAAAGGGCGTGAGCGACGAGCACAGCACCACGTCATAGAGCGCCAGTAACACGCTTGCAGTCGCTATTTGTGATTGTGATTACTGCAATCGCAACTCCGTCTTCCCCTTTGTAGCTGTAGTTGACGGGGATGTTGTTGTCCCTAAAGACCTTCATGGCATCCCCGGTGCATAGCCCGTTCACCAAGTACGGACGAAGTTGCGCTACAAACGCGTCACGCGGAATATCAGCACCTTTGTAGCCGACCGTCGTGTAGACGTACGTAAACTGGTGATGTAGCCCGATCGTGGTATCCAGACGCGTGATTTTGTCCAGCATCATAGGTGTGTTCTTGTTTATCTCATTCATTGTAGCCACTAGCTGCTTGTCGATTTCGGCCTCTTTGTTTGAGCTTCTATAGGATTGGCCTGCAGCAGAACCCACCGCCGCTCCCATGAGCACTGGAGCAAACTTGAATAGAAAAGCACCTACGAAAAGCGCGAGAAATCCCCAAAGCTTCTTCATTCTTGGCCTCCTTGATTTTTCGACTGCCGAGCGTAAAGCTGTAAAAATTCCCTGTATGTGCGTAGCACCACGCGATTCGTTGACCGGGAAGCCTACACGGAGCCCGAAAGGCAAAAAGTCTGCGCCAGCAATCGGAACCGCGTCCCGTACAAAGCGACGCGACAACTACGTTGACAAACACCGGCTCTGATAGACGCGAGAAAGGCTGCTCATGGCCGACCTGCAGCCCGACCCGGTCGGCCGAACCCGTCCTTGACCAGCCGTTCGGACTCGCGCCATCGCAACGCCCGCTTCCAAAAGCGGAACCGCCGCTCGCCGCGTCAAGTTGGTTGGCGAGCCATTGGCCAGTCGGGTAATGCGGTCAGAAACCCTCCCAGCCGGGAGCTGGACGTCTTTCGCCCCAGACTATGTGGCCGCCAAATCTCCGCGTGAGTTCGACCGTGCCGTCTAAAACGTGTGCGGACGGATTCAGAGAGCAAAAATTTGAGAGGAAGACAAGCGCCGTATCACCGTCCGGCGCGGTCAGCAGATTACCCAGCCCGTCGGCCCTTCTCTTATCACCAAAATTGTTGCGCACGCTATAGGCGCTCATGAATCCCCAGACCCACTGGTTGATGCCATACATCCGGGCGGGTTCGTGTTTAATGAACTCGTCGTCAAACTGCCGACAGGTCAGGTTTCCCGCGCCGATTAATAGGGCTCCGTCATCCATTTCAAGCTTCGCCGTTCTTGGGGTCCCCACCACCTGCGCCGATTCCTCGGCGTTGGCACCGAAAGCAAGCAATGCAGAGCAACATAACATCGTCGATACCGAACGCTTCATCTTGCGGACGCCCTTTCGTTATAGTTGGCCGATTAGGTCACGATAATCCATTTGTTAACTGACAAATTGTGCGGTCCGGCACGTCCATGGGAATCCAGTCCATTTTTCGGAAAGCCGCCCGCGCTGGCTGCCGCAGTTCGTCGCCATTTGGACGCGGCTACGCTCGAATGACGCTAGCATCGGCATCTTGCGCTTCCCGTAGTTCGCCGCCGAGCTAGGCCGCCGTCGCCAAGCACGGGCGTCAGGTTCCCGAGTTATTGTCAAATGTGGTGTTCGTATTAATCGGCGCGATCAGGCGGCAAGCGGTTGCTGAGCCGGTGTGCTGTCGGTCACCGGTAGTCCGTCTTTGAACGGGACGCCTTCGAGCAGCGAGGCGATTTTTTCGGGTGCACGAATGCGCCGCCACGATTTTTCCGCCGACTCGATCAGCTTGAATGCGAGGCCCAGGAACGTCGCACGCGAGACGCAATTGCGCGTGCGGGTTGTTCGATGTCGAACGGTGGCAAAGGTCGACTCAATGGGATTGGTCGTTCGCAAGTGCTGCCAGTGTTCGGCAGGAAAGTCATAGAAGGCCAGCAGTTGATCTCTGTCTTTTGTGAGTTTCTCCGTCGCCTTCGGATACTTTGCCGAATAAGCATCAGTAAAGCGGTTGAAGGCCGCGAGCGCTTCTTCGCGCGTGGCGGCTTGCCAAATCTCTTGCAGTCCAGCTTTGGCCCGACCATGCTGTGATTTGGGCAAAGCGTTGAGCACATTTCCAGTCTTGTGGAACCAGCAGCGCTGGTGCCGGGTCTTCGGAAACACTTCAGCCAATGCTGCCCACAATCCCATTGCTCCATCTCCGACCGCGAGCAGCGGGCCGCTTTGCAGGCCTCGCGCTTTCAGGTCCAGCAAGAGCTCGCACCAGGCGTCCTTCGACTCGCGGAACCCGTCGCCGATTGCCACGCGTTCTTTCGTTCCGTCCGGCTTTACGCCGATGATGACCAACAAGCACTGGCCATCCGAATCGTCACTGCGCAGCCCCGTGTGAATGCCGTCAGCCCACCAATAGACCCAGCGCGCGTTTGACAGATCGCGTTGATTCCAAAGGGCGTGCTCATCGGCCCACTGAGCCTTCAGACGGCTAACCACGTTCGGCGAAAGACCTTTGGCCTCTTCACCGAGCAGCACGCTCAGCGCCTCGCTCATGTCGCCAGTCGAGACGCCACGCAGGTAGAGCCAAGGCAACGCTGCTGACACGCGGGGTGACTTTCGAACATAGGGCGGCACGATGTCCGAATTGAACTTCACGCCCGAGCCTGAGCGATCGCGCACCTTCGGCACCTTCACGGTGACCGGACCGATCGCTGTCACGACCTCACGCTCTGGCAGGTAGCCGTTGCGAATCACGGTTCGCCTTCCATCGAGCGTCTTTACGTTGGGCGGTTTCAAGAGTGAAGCGCAACAGCGGGTTTAATGTTTAGAGCCTTGAGGTTGACTTGCTGAAGCAAGGGTCGCGGCGAAGACCTCGAACGGCGAATGGAAGGCATGAGTTGCACGAGGTCGGCTGTTCAGACTGTCGGCGATAGCGTCAAGTTCGTCCTGACTGTAGACCGAAAGGTCCGTGCCTTTGGGCAGATACTGGCGCAGCAGCCCGTTGGTGTTTTCGCAAGTGCCGCGTTGCCAGGGACTGTGCGGGTCGCAGAAGTACACCTTCACGCCGGTTGCGGCGGTGAGTTCTTGATGCCGCGACATTTCTTTGCCCTGGTCGTAGGTGAAGCTCTGCCGTAATGGCGCGACAATCGAATTGAGTTTGGCGGAGAAGCCGGCCAGCGCTGAAGCGGCGGTGGCATCTTCCATCCTGGCAAGCAGCACCAGACGGCTGGTCCGTTCAACCAGCACGCCTACCGAGGACTGGTTGCCGGCACCCTTGATGAAGTCGCCTTCCCAGTGCCCAGGCAGCAGTCGGTCTTCGATTTCGGGCGGCCGCACATGAATACTGACCATGTCGGGAATCTGTCCGCGCCGGTCTGTGCCCCGTGTACGCGGCATGCGCGTGCTGTGGCCATGGCGCAAGCACGCAATGAGCTGACGGCGCAGTTCGCCGCGCGGCTGGGCGTAGATAGCCGTGTAGATGGTTTCGTGCGAAACCTGCTGGGTTGGGTCGGTCGGATACATACGCTTCAGTGTGCCCGATATCTGCTGAGGTGACCATTTCCACTCGAGCAGAGTGAGAACGATGCGCCAGCAGACGCTTTGCAGGCAAAGCTTTGGGGGGCGGCGACCCGCGCTGCGGCGTGCGGCACTGAGCGCTTCAGCCGACACGGACGCGTAGCCAGCAGGCAAGCTGTTTCGCGCCAGTTCACGGCTAACGGTGGCTGGCGAGCGACCGAGTATCCGGGCCATGGCCCGGATACTCGAACCCTGCAGATGCAGACTTGCAATGATCAGGCGCTCTTCAGGCTGAAGTTGTTGATACTGAGTTCTTTCGTGCATCGCAACACCTTATACGAAACAGGTGTTGCACTTCAGATTTGAGGCCGCCTTGTCAAACCGTTCGAGCAAGCTCGCCAATTCTGCCTCAATCGCTTGTTGGACAATCTGCCGCGCGCCTTCTTGGATCAAATCATCAAGACCGCTGGCGGGCGCTTCCGATTTACCCGCGCTCGTTTCTTCTGTAACCTTCTTCATTGGTGGTGGATCTCGGTTTGGCTGGTTGTTACTCTAGACAAGCAACATTCTCAGCTAAACCGCCACCGCCTTCAAATCCCTGCCTCGCCCGAACACCAGTTTCGACCTTAACTCCAGGTTCCCCGCTCAGAGCCGACACCCGAATGTACGCCACGGCGCGCGGTCGAAGGGCTGAACATGGCCGCGTGCTGCCCGATCCGAACGGTATCCGCAACCCGAACGCCGCGCGCCCGCGATCGGCAGCGCCCGACCCAGTGCCGCCCCTCAGCTAGTTTCTACAAATGTCACCACCGCGCTGCAAAGCGGCCATTCCGCCCACGGCGCCCGGTCGGACGTATCTGGCGGCCGCCGATACGTGTTCGCTCCCGTCCATGCTCACGATGGATTAGGCTGTCCACATTGGAGGAGCCGGTTGTCGATCCATGCGCGACTCCTGGTGGCTTTTGCGTCTGTGAGAGATCAAGTTTTATGTCCAGTATTGTCCGCACCGGTCTGTTGAGGCGGCTGATCAGTGCGTGATACGGCGTGGCCTTTGACGTCAGTCCCTTTTCTCGAAAAGCCTGTCGATGTATCCAGCTATGCCGGCACCCGCTGCAATAGCCAAAGCGGCTAATGACGACTTGGCGGCCAAAGCGGAAAGGCTTACGCGAGCAAGTTCGCTACCGGTCAACCAAGCACCCTGCGTATCAACCGTTTGAGTTTCTGACTCAAACACAACTTCAATCTCCTGTCCCCTCAAGGCTTCCGCTCGGTCGTCTGCGACCTTCAACAGCTTCCATGGCTCAAGCTTGAAAGCGCTACATGCTTTGCCGAGGTTTTCGAGGGTGCAGCCACGGCCCGCCTCCATCCGTGCCCACGTCGATTGCTTTAACCCGGCCGCCCCAGCTGCGGCTCCCTGAGACACCCCCCGCAATTCTCTTTCTTCTGCCAAGACACCGCCGACCAACGCCGCGTACGCCGCTCGTTTCTTTTCTGCCATGACGCGACCCGTGAAAAAGCAACCAGTGTGCCATAAATTGCATTTCAATGCACAAAAGAAACAAACATAACTTTTATGCTTTTTTATGCATAATACGCATTGTCGCCATTTGGGTCGACTTTGCCAGAGGAGAAAAAGATATGAGCAACCACGACCGGGAAAGCAGCTTTGATTTTGAGTTGAATCGCGGAGGAGTAAAGGTCGGCGCGCGATCGTCTGATCGATTCGTGACCTTCATGCTGGGCCTCGCGGCTAGCACCGCAATCGTCTTGGGGGGCGTTGCTGTGCTCAGTGTCTCGCAGGCTTATGCGAGCAGGATGGGGTCGGACAGTTAGGCTGACGCATGGATGAAAACCGCGGCTCACGGCTGGGTTCGCACCAGCCGTTATGCCGTCCGTGATGACACATTGCGGAAGCCCTGGCTTGGGCGAGAAGCACGGGGGCGGATAGTCTTGGTCGGCCGGAATGGCCATCGAATCCGGGCCGCTGCACACAGCACTTGAAAATGGAGCTGCTCCTCCGTCGAATCGTCGCTCGCCATCGCTTTGCCAAATGGTGGCTCGTTGCACATCAGCAGACGTTCGCCGACAGAGTGCGACGGACCGTTCCTGGCCGCCGGCGGACCGATCCGGCGCGGCGCGATAAGGGACGTGGTGTGTGGTTCTGGTCTCGGCCGATAGAGGCTTGAGCCGTGGCGGTGCAGATCGGCAGCGGCAGAAGTTAGGCGACGGTCGAGCCGGTGGGAATCGGTATCTCGCCGGACAAGTCCAAATCTTCAGCCGCCTTCCATGCGCCTGTCCGACGGTCAACTCGCAGAATTCGCGTATTGCCGTGCTTGGCAATTAAGAGCAGGTCGATCGTGTCCTCGGAGTTGTTAGCCAGGTCGAAACCCTTTCGGAAAACGACGATCTTGCTGAACGTGTCGGCGACGAGTTGTCTGGCCTGAGTGCGCGCCTCGTAGTCGAGTTGTTCGACGCCATGAACCAGCATTGCCCATGCTTCCGCCACCGCCGGGGTGGCATTGTTCGCGCTGGCCGCGAGTTCATGCTCTAGCGTCTCAATTACCTTTTGCTCGGCGGTGAGCTGTGACTCGAGTTCTCGCGCCTTTCGCACGAACGCCACGGGAGGGGCGTCACTATCTGCCAGCATGGACTCGGTGACACGTGTGATCTGCGTTTCGACGTCTTTAGCGCGCTGCCGTGCCGCCGCGAGGCGGGCGGCAAGGGCCTTCGATCCGTCATCGCCTTCGAGAAGCCGGGTAAGGTTCATCTGGTCGGCGCAGAAATTCATGATGGCGCGTTCTACCGGTACGACACTACAACTTCCGCCGACGTGACATCCCTGATTGTGGCTGTAGCCTACGCAGATCAGACGCCGATGGCCGTCTTGGGGGTGTCCGTTCTCCTTTCGCTTCCGGGTCATCAGGTTCTGGCCGATGACGGCCGTGCCGCAGTAGCCACAGTATGTAATGCCCAGGCCGGTGACGATACCCGGGATCTCGCCCTTGCCCTTGCGGCGGCCGCGTTGTTCGGCCAGGTGCTGCAGTTCGGCGAATTCGTTCTCGGTTAGAAGCGTCGGGTAGTAGCCTTGGAGACGATACGTCTCTCCATCAACCTCAAGCGATTTCTCGCCGATCAGCGCGCGGTTGCGGATGACCCTGTAAATGTGCTGGGATTGGTTGCCGCCATTTGTGATCGACAATCCTCGCTCCGCCAACTCGCGAATCGTCCTGACGGCGCCATGTCCGTGTTTAAACATGTCGATCATCAGGCGCACCGCGTCGGCGCGTTCCGCAACCAGCTCGAACCGGTTGTCTGTGCCGAGGCTGGTCCAATGTGGATCCTTGCCATTCCGCACGACGCCGCGCCATGTACCGGCGATCCATCCCTGACACTGCCGGCGGATCGCTGCCTTGACTCGCTTGCTCTTCGTGTCCGATTCTTCGTGCGCACGGATCATAACCAGCAGGCTATAGACCAGGTCCATCGGTTGAGCTTTCAGTTTTTCCCGGTTGTATTTTCGGCCGTCGCTGGCGGTGACGACGGTAATGCCGGCGTTGATGATCTGCGCGAGTTGCGCCTGCGCCTGAATAGGCTCGGCGCGGCTCAAACGGTCTAGACCTTCAACGACCAGAACCGAGCCCGGCGCTATGCGCCCCTCGTCGACCGCGAGCAAGAATACCCCTAACGCCCCTTGCTTTACGTGTTTCTGGTGATAGGCTGACAGCCCCTCGTCGCGGAGGGAGAGGGTCTCGTCGAGCTGCATGGCGTGCTCAGCCGCCCAGCGGTTCGCGTACTCTATTTGGCGGTCTGCACTGCTACCGGCCGCCTGTTTCGGGTCTGAGAAGCGTAAATAGCTGTAAACTCTCGACTTTGCTGTCATTCCAAGAATCCCCAAATGTCTAAGCTGCAGAGCATCACCAAGTCCGAATCGCCCCGTATAGGTATAGTATCGCTCGGTTGCCCCAAGGCCCTCGTCGATTCCGAGCAGATCATCACCCAGTTGCGCGCCGAAGGCTACGAAATCTCCGGCACCTATGACGGCGCGGACCTCGTGGTCGTCAACACCTGCGGCTTCATCGACGAAGCCGTGCAGGAAAGCCTCGACGCGATCGGCGAAGCGCTCAACGAAAACGGCAAGGTGATCGTCACCGGTTGCCTCGGCGCGAAGAAGAGCGCGAGCGGTTCGGGGCTGATCGAGGAAGTGCATCCGAAGGTGCTCGCCGTAACCGGCCCGCACGCGCTCGGCGAGGTGATGCAGGCGGTGCACAGCCATCTGCCGAAGCCGCACGATCCGTTCGTCGATCTGGTGCCCGCCGCGGGCGTCAAGCTCACACCGCGCCACTACGCGTACCTGAAGATTTCCGAAGGCTGCAATCACCGCTGCACGTTCTGCATCATCCCGTCGATGCGCGGCGATCTGGTGTCGCGCCCGGTCGCGGAAGTGATGCTCGAAGCGGAGAACCTGTTCAAGTCCGGCGTGAAGGAACTGCTCGTGATCTCGCAGGACACGAGCGCATATGGCGTCGACGTCAAATATCGCACCGGTTTCTGGAACGGCAAGCCGATCAAGACGCGCATGACGGATCTGGTCGCCGCGCTCGGCGAACTCGCCGCGCAATATGGTGCGTGGGTGCGCCTGCATTACGTGTATCCGTATCCGAGCGTCGACGAAGTGATTCCGATGATGGCCGAGGGTCCGTACAAGGGCCACGTGCTGCCGTATCTCGACGTGCCGTTCCAGCACGCGCATCCGGAAGTGCTGAAGCGCATGAAGCGCCCGGCCAACGCCGAGAAGGTGATGGAGCGCGTCAAGGCCTGGCGCGAGACCTGCCCCGATCTGACGATCCGCAGCACGTTCATCGCCGGCTTTCCGGGCGAGACCGAAGAGCAGTTCGAGACGCTGCTCGATTTCATCCGCGAGGCGGAGCTCGATCGCGTCGGCTGTTTCGCGTATTCGCCGGTCGAAGGCGCGAGCGCGAATGAACTCGACGGCGCGCTGCCCGATGAAATGCGTGAGGAACGTCGCGCGCGCTTCATGGAAGTGGCCGAGCAGGTGTCGGCCAAGCGCATCGCGAGGAAGGTCGGCAAGACGCTGAAGGTGCTCGTCGACGAAATCAACGCGGACGGCGGCATCGGCCGCACCGCGGCGGATGCGCCGGAGATCGACGGCGTCGTCTATATCGCGCCGTCCGCCAAGGCGTCGAAGCGCTACAAGGTCGGCGATTTCGTGTCGGTGAAGATCACCGGCGCGGACGGCCACGATTTGTGGGGCGAGGTCTAAGCGATGACGCACAGCGCGGCCGCACAGCCTGAAGCTCACACACCGGACATCCTCGCGCTCGGCGAGGCGATGATCGAATTCAACCAGTCGGCGAAGGATCAACCGAACTACCTGCAAGGCTTCGGCGGCGACACGTCGAACTTCTGCATCGCGGCTGCGCGCCAGGGTGCGAGGACCGGTTTCGTGTCGGCGGTCGGCGCCGATCATTTCGGACGCCTGCTGGTCGATCTGTGGGAGCGCGAGCAGGTTGACACGTCGCTCGTGCGCATCGATGCGCAAGCGTCGACCGGCGTCTATTTCGTGTCTCACGGCCCCAACGGCCACGCGTTCGACTATCTGCGCGCGGGCTCGGCGGCGAGCCGCTATGCACCCGCCGATCTGCCGCGCGACGCGCTCGCGGCGGCGAAGGTCGTCCATCTGTCCGGCATCAGTCTCGCGATCAGCGTCAGCGCCTGCGACGCCGCGCTCGAAGCGATCGCGCATGCGCGCGCGAATGGCGCGCGCGTGAGCTTCGACACCAATCTGCGTCTTAAGCTGTGGCCGCTGGCGCGGGCGCGCGCGGTGATGCTCGAGGCGATCCGCCAGACTGACATCTGCCTGCCGAGCTGGGACGATGTGACCGAACTGACGGGGCTGACCGGCCGTGACGAGATCGTCGATTTTCTGCTGTCGCACGGACCGAGCGTGGTCGCGCTGAAGCTCGGCAAGGACGGCTCGTATATCGCGACGCCTAACGAGCGACGCGTCGTGCCGGGTCACGTCGTCGATGCGGTCGATGCAACCGGCGCCGGCGACTGTTTCGGCGGCGCATTCATCGCGCGCATCGTCGCGGGCGACGATCCATTTGCCGCCGCGCGCTACGCGAACGTTGCCGCCGCGCTGTCCACGCAAGGCTATGGCGCGGTCGCGCCGATTCCGTCGCGCGAGACCGTCGAGCGGCTGCTGGCGGGGTAGATATTACGTAAGCTGCGCGGCGCAGCATGGTCTGCGTTGGCGCAATCATCCAGGCGAACTGGAGAGACAACAGGAGGGGCAAGCGATGCAACGGGACGTAGTAGTGGTGAGCGGTGTGCGCACGGCAATCGGCACGTTCGGCGGCAGCCTGAAGGATTTCGCGCCGACCGATCTCGGCGCGCGCGTGGTGCGCGAAGTGCTCGAGCGCGCGAGCGTGTCGGGCGACGAAGTCGGACACGTCGTGTTCGGCAACGTCGTGCACACCGAGCCGAAAGACATGTATCTCGCGCGCGTCGCGGCGATCAACGGCGGGGTTGCGCAGCATACGCCCGCGCTGACCGTCAACCGGCTGTGCGGCTCGGGCTTGCAGGCCATCGTTTCGGCCGCGCAGAGCGTGCTGCTCGGCGACGCCGACATTGCGATCGGCGGTGGCGCGGAAAACATGAGCCGCGCGCCGTACTCGATGCCGGCCGCGCGCTTCGGACAGCGCATGGGCGACGCGCGTCTGGTCGACATGATGGTCGGCGCGCTCAACGATCCTTTCCAGTCGATCCACATGGGCGTGACCGCCGAGAACGTCGCGCGCAAGTACGAGATCTCGCGCGACGCGCAGGACGCGCTCGCGCTCGAGTCGCATCGTCGCGCGGCCCACGCGATCACGAGCGGCTACTTCAAGGAACAGATTCTGCCGATCACGATTCCGTCGAAGAAGGGCGACGTCGTGTTCGACACGGACGAGCACGCGAGGCTCAACGCAACGGCGGACGACTTCGCGAAGTTGAAGCCGGTGTTCGCGAAGGAAAACGGCACGGTGACGGCGGGCAACGCCTCGGGCATCAACGACGCGGCCGCGGCCGTCGTGCTGATGGAGCGCGGCGTCGCCGAGCGGCGCGGCGTGAAGCCGCTGGCGCGGCTCGTGTCGTACGCGCATGCGGGCGTCGATCCGGCGTACATGGGCATCGGGCCGGTGCCGGCGAGCCGCAAGGCGCTCGAGCGGGCGGGTCTGACGGTCGCCGATCTCGACGTGATCGAGGCCAACGAGGCATTCGCCGCGCAGGCCTGCGCGGTCAGCAAGGAGCTCGGCTTCGATCCGGCCAAGGTCAATCCGAACGGCTCGGGCATTTCGCTCGGCCATCCGATCGGCGCGACCGGCGCGCTGATTACCGTCAAGGCGCTGTACGAGCTGCAGCGCATTGGCGGGCGTTATGCACTCGTCACGATGTGCATTGGCGGGGGGCAGGGCATCGCGGCGGTTTTCGAGCGTCTCTGATCGCGCACGGCAGCCCGGCGCTGCAAAGGTAGCGAGCAGGGACCAGTAACAAGGATGGACAGGATGCAGGAAGCGAAAGTGACGAAGGGTTCGGCAACGCGCGCCTTGCGCCTGCGCGCCGGCGTGGTGGCGAGCGCTGCCGCACTGCTGTGCGCCGGCACGGTGCTGTGGATGCCGTCGCAGGCGTGGGCGGAAAGCGATGCGGTCAAGGCACTGGCCGCGCCGCCTCCGATCCAGCTGCCGCTGAAACCGAGCCCCGAGTTCGCGAAGTTTCCGCGCTACGCGGGCACGCTCGGCGCGCGGCCGATCGTGCTGCGGCTCGGGCCCAAGACCGACGATCCATCTGGCGTGCACGGCGAGTATCAGTACACCGATAGCGGCGAGGTGATTCTGATCGCCGGCGATCGCGACGGCGATACGCTCGAAGTCGAGGAATCGAACGACGGCACGCATATCACCGGCAACTGGGTCGGCAAGTTCGCGGCGGACGGCTCGCTCGAAGGCGACCGCATGAACGTCGACGATTCGAACCCGCAGGAATTCAGCCTGAAGCCGCTGGCGGCAGGGCAGGCGGTGCCGGTGGCCGGTTCGGCCGGCGGTGCGGCGACCAGGCCTGCAGCCCCCTCACCGCAACCGGCCGCGGCCAACGGCGCAGCGGCGCCTCCCGCGCCGGCACCCGCTGCCGGCGGGCACCCAGTGGGCGGCGTCAGCAACCTGCAAACGGGCTACTGATGCGCACGCGCGCCGGGCATCCGGAATCGCGCAGCGCGGCCGTTGCTTCAGGCTCGCTTCACGATGTTTTTCACCGAGCTTCACATGACTGAATCCAAATTCAAACATGGCCTGCAGACCCGCATCGTGCGTGCCGAGGACCAGATCACGCCGGGCTTCGAATCGTTCTCGACGCCCGTCACGCGCGCGTCGACGGTGGTGTTTCCCGACCTCGCCGCGATGCGCGCGCTCGACTGGAAAAACGACGCGCAATGGCGCTACGGCCTGCATGCGACGCCGACGCAGATCGCGCTCGCTCAGCGCCTCGCCGCGATCGAGGGCGGCAATCATGCGCTGCTGCAGCCGTCGGGTCTGTCGTCGATCTCGAACGTCTACTTCGGGCTCGTGAAGGCCGGCGACGACGTGCTGATTCCCGATAACGTGTACTCGCCGAACCGCGACCACGGCGACTGGCTCGCGCGCGATTTCGGTATCACGGCGCGCTACTACGATCCGCTGATCGGCGCGGGCATCGCCAGTCTGATCCAGCCGAACACGCGCCTGATCTGGATCGAGGCGCCCGGCTCGGTGACGATGGAAGTGCCCGACGTACCGGCCATCACGGCGGCGGCGCGCGCGCGCAAGGTCGTCACCGCGATCGACAACACGTGGTCCGCGGGCCTCGCGTTCCGGCCGTTCGACCACGGCGTCGACATCTCGGTGCAGGCGCTGACCAAATACCAGTCGGGCGGCGGCGACGTGCTGATGGGCGCGACGATCACAGTCGACCGCGACGTGCATGTGAAGCTGAAGGCGGCGCGCATGCGCATGGGGATCGGCGTGTCCTCGGACGACTGCTCGTTGATCCTGCGCAGCCTGCCGAGCATGCAGTTGCGTTTCGCGCAGCACGATCGCGTGGCGCTGTCGCTCGCGACGTGGTTGAAGAGCCGGCCGGAAATCGTCGCGGTGTTGCATCCGGCGCTCGCCGACTGTCCGGGGCACGAAGTGTACAAGCGCGATTTCAGCGGCGCGGGCGGACTGTTCTCGGTGGTGTTCGACGAACGCTACAGCGCGGCGCGGATCGACACGTTTTGCGAGTCGCTCGAACTGTTTTCGCTCGGCTGGAGCTGGGGCGGCGCGCATAGCCTCGCGATGCCGTACGACATCGCGTCGATGCGCACTGCGGCGCAGTGGCCGCATCGCGGCACGTTGGTGCGCTTCTATATCGGTCTGGAAGACGAGGCGGACCTGCGTGCGGATATCGAGCAGAGCCTGGCCAGGCTGGCTTAACACGCGTTAGCCCTGTTCGACACGTTGTTCGAGAAGCCCGCCGGGATCTCTTCCCGGCGGGCTTTTTTGTGTGCGCCCAGCATGGGCGCACTCCTGGAGGTGCAAGTCCTCCCATAAGCTGACCACAGCGAATGAAGTGAAGCGCAACTGCGTAAGGGTGACCGAGCGTGGGGAGGAAGCGTGGAGCAAAGCCGTGAGCCGATGGACAAGAACCGGATATGAGGCGGCACCGATCAGGGCGAGCGGGCACGAATCTGCGAAGCTCTTGTGGTCAAGGATTGGTGCCGTAAATCCGGCGGTTGTGCGGTGAAGGAGTGCGTTCTTACCTGGGGAGATCTCGCCTCATGCCTGAAAGGGCAACGGTGTCGAACCGGAGCGAGAAGTCAGCCGAGGTCGTAGTAGTCACAGGACAGGTCGGCAAGGCTGAAGCTGGTGACGAAGGACCGAACGGGAAGGAGTGTTCAGGGATATGCCGATGCGGCAGGCAATGCGTCAGATGCCCGTGCAAACGGGGCGAGCGGGAGCAGCGCGTGGTGAAGCTGCGCATGTACCTGTGAGCGACGAAGCCGGCTGCCCGCGGCATGAACCCGGGAGCACAGGGTCAGCGTTGCTGGAAGCGGCGTTGACGAGAGAGAACCTGAAGCGGGCGTTCAAACGGGTGCGGGCCAACAAAGGAGCCGCTGGGGTGGATGGTCTGGGCGTTGACCAGACTGCGCGCCATCTGGTGACGGCGTGGCCAGCGATTCGTGAACAACTGCTGAAGGGGACGTACCGGCCCAGCCCGGTACGGCGGGTGACGATTCCGAAGCCGGACGGAGGCGAGCGCGAGCTTGGTATCCCGACGGTAACGGACCGGTTGATCCAGCAGGCTCTGCTGCAGGTGCTGCAGCCGGTTCTGGATCCCACCTTCAGCGAGCATAGCTACGGCTTCCGGCCCGGACGGCGTGCACACGATGCGGTGCTTGCCGCGCAGTCGTACGTGCAGTCAGGCCGGCGAATCGTGGTGGACGTTGACCTGGAGAAGTTCTTCGACCGGGTCAACCACGACATCCTGATCGACCGCCTACAGAAACGCATTGGAGACGCTGGTGTAATCCGGCTGATCAGGGCGTATCTGAACAGCGGCATCATGGATGATGGAGTGGTTCAGCAGCGAGCCCAGGGCACGCCGCAAGGCGGGCCGCTATCGCCGCTGCTGGCCAACGTGTTGCTGGATGAGGTGGACAAGGAACTGGAGCGGCGGGGCCACTGCTTTGCGCGCTACGCCGACGATGCGAACGTGTATGTTCGTAGCCGCCGCGCGGGCGAACGGGTAATGGTGCTGCTGCGACGTCTGTATGGGCGATTGCGCCTGAAGGTCAACGAGACCAAAAGTGCGGTCGCGAGTGTGTTCGGTCGCAAGTTCCTGGGTTACAGCTTATGGGTGGCTCCAGGCGGTGTGGTCAAGCGCAAGGTGGCGGCCAAACCGCTGCTGGCGTTCAGGCACCGCATTCGTGAACTGACCCGCCGATCTGGCGGGCGCAGCATGAAGGACGTGGTGGCACGGTTGCGGACTTATGTGCAGGGCTGGAGGGCATACTTCCGGTTGGCGCAAACCCCCAGAGTCTGGCGTGAGCTGGATGAGTGGCTGCGCCACCGACTACGCGCCATCCAGCTTAAGCATTGGCGCCGTGGCTCAACCATCTACCGGGAACTGCGCGCGCTGGGCGCGTCATGCTCTGTGGCACAACAGGTGGCGGCGAACAGTCGCCGCTGGTGGTGCAACAGCGGCAAGCTCCTCAACAGCGTGCTGACCATCACTTACTTCGATCAGCTGGGTGTGCCCCGACTCTCCTAACCTCAACTTCCCGAACCGCCCGGTGCGGACCCGCATGCCGGGTGGTGTGGCAGGGGCGCAGCCTCAGGCTGCCCCCTATGCCGATTGCCCTGAGTATCAGGCAGACCCGAACGGATCCCTTGAGCGCCGGCCTCAAATCAACCGCAGCAAACCGTCCAGTCCAACGAAATTGAACGACACGCTGGCTGCTTCCCGCACCACCGGCTTCGCCCGGAATGCAACGGAGAGTCCGGCTTCGGTCATCATTTTCAGGTCGTTCGAGCCGTCGCCCATCGCAATTGCGCGCGACGGTTCGATGCCGAGCGTCGCGCAGGTTTCGCGCAGCGTGCGCGCTTTCACGTCGGCATTGACGATCTCGCCCATCATATTGCCGGTCAGCTTGCCGTCGATGATTTCAAGCGTGTTCGCACGCGTGAAATCGAGCCCAAGGCGCGTCTTCAGCTTCGCGGTGAAGAACGTGAAGCCGCCCGACACGAGCAGCGTTTTCAGGCCCGCCTGTTTCGCGCCGGCCAGCATGCGTTCGGCGCCCGGCGACAACCGCAGCCGCTCCTCGTACACGCGCTCGAGCGCGCTGGCGTCGAGCCCTTTCAGCAGCGCGACCCGACGAATCAGGCTCTCGTTGAAGTCCTTGATCTCACCGCGCATCGCAGCCTCGGTGATCGCCGCGACTTCGGCTTTGAGCCCGCAGAAATCGGCGATTTCGTCGATGCACTCGATCGTGATCAGCGTCGAATCCATGTCCATCGCGACGAGGCCGAAGTCGCTCAACTGGCGGCCGGTTTCGACAAACGCGTAGTCGAGTTGATGCGCATAGCAATACGCTTCGACGTCGGCGCGTTGCGCGAGGTTCGCGTCGGCGATGCGAATCGCGTGCCCGTCGATGACGGCGGCGTGCGAGCCGCGTGCGAGCGCGACGAGCGTTTTGTGGTGGTCGGCGGAAAGGGGGGCGACGCTTTGAATGACGAGGTTCATGGACGACCGGTGACGCGGGAAGAAAGAGGCGCGTGGCGCGCGGAAAATCCCGCTATTGTATCGGTTCTGTGCGTTGGCCCGTCGCAGGCGGCTGTGCCGGGCTTGCCGTGCGCTCCGGCGGCGTGCGGTTCATACTGGCGCATCGAATCATGTGATGCAGTCGTCGCGTTGGCTGAAGCCGGCGATCGGCGCATCGCCGTAACGGAACAGGCCGAACGAATACGGTCACACGAACCCACCACCCCACACGGGCGCAACAAGACGCCCCACGGAGACAACGCATGACCCCGGCAACGGCCAGCGAGGCATCCTCCCTTGCCCGCGACTTCGATCTGCGTCATCTGAGCCCGGCGTTCTACGCCGATCCCTATCCGGTCTATCACGCACTGCGCAGCTATGAGCCAATCCGGCGCATGCCCGACGGCTCGCTGTTCCTGACGCGCTTTCGCGACGTGCAGGCGGTCTACCGCGACCCCAAGACCTTCAGCTCCGACAAGACCGTCGAGTTCCGCCCGAAATACGGCGACTCTCTCCTCTACGCGCATCACACCACGAGTCTCGTGTTCAACGATCCACCGCGCCATACGCGTGTGCGCAAGCTGATCGCCGGCGCGCTGACCGCGCGCGCGATCGCGGCGATGGAGCCCGCCCTGATCCGGCTCGTCGACGGCCTGCTCGATGCGGCCGCGCAGCGCGGGCGTATCGATCTGATCGACGAATTCGCGTCGGCGATTCCGGTCGAGGTCATCGGCAATCTGCTCGACGTGCCGCACGATGAACGCGCGCCGCTGCGCGACTGGTCGCTCGCGATACTGGGCGCGCTCGAGCCGTCGCTGACCGACGCGCAGTTCGAGCGCGGCAATCGCGCGGTCAGCGAATTCGTCGACTATCTGCGCGGCCTCGTCGCACGACGCCGCCGCGAGCCGGGCGATCCGCAGCACGACGTGCTGACGCGGCTGATCCAGGGGGAGGGGCCGGACCAGCAGCTATCTGAAGCCGAACTGCTGCAGAACTGCATTTTCATCCTTAACGCCGGGCACGAAACGACCACCAACCTGATCGGCAACGGGCTCGTCACGCTGAGCGAGTGGCCTGACGAGCGTGCCGCGCTGCTGCGCGAGCCGGAGTTGATCGGCACCGCGGTCGAGGAGTGCTTGCGCTTCGAGAGTTCGAACCAGCTCGGCAATCGCATGGCCACCGTCGATACCGAGATCGGCGGCGTCGCGCTCGCGCGCGGCACGCCGGTCACGCTGTGCATCGGCGCGGCCAATCGCGATCCCGAGCAGTTTGCCGAGCCGGACCGCTTCGATATCCGCCGCGACCCGAACCGGCATCTCGCGTTCGGGTTCGGGATCCATCAGTGCGCGGGTCTGTCGCTGGCGCGGCTGGAGGCGCGGATTGCGATCGGGCGCTTCGTGCAGCGCTTCCCGGCGTATCGCGTCGATGGTGAGCCGACGCGGGGCGGGCGCGTGCGGTTTCGCGGGTTTGCGTCGGTACCGGTCCTGCTCGAGCCTTGATGCGGGCGCCGCGTAGACCGCGCGCACCAGGAAAACCGTAGGTTTTGCCGCCTCGTCGCAAGACTTACAACCCCATGACAGCACGCCGCCGAGCCGAACCGCTCCTGCTTTACGCGTGGCAGCAGTGTCGAGCGCGCCGAAACGCGGGCACGCTTGCTGCTGCGCCTGATATTTCAGGGCCATGGGACAGGGGAGCGCGCGATGGCACACATGATCTGGAGGGGCGCAATCAGTTTCGGGCTCGTCCACGTACCGGTGCAGCTTTATCCGGCGACGCAGTCGGAGAAGGTCGGCTTCAATCTGCTCGACAAGCGCACGATCGATCCGATCGGTTACAAGCAGATCAACAAGCGTACCGGCAGGGACGTGACCCGCGACAACATCGTGCGCGGCTTCGAGTACGAGAAGGATCACTACGTCGTGCTGTCGGACGACGAAATCCGTTCGGCGAACCCCGAGTCGACGCAGACGGTCGACATCCTCGCGTTCGTCGACGCCCCCGACATCTCGTTTCTCTATCTCGATACGCCGTATTTCCTGACGCCCGACCGCAAGGGTGAAAAAGTCTATGCGCTGTTGCGCGAGGCGATGACGGCGTCGGGCAAGATCGGCGTCGCCAGTGTCGTGCTGCACAACAAGCAGCATCTGGCGGCGCTGATTCCGCTCGGTCCGATGCTCGCGCTGAACACACTGCGCTGGGCCGACGAGGTGCGCAATTTCGACGAATTCAACGTGCCGCCCGAAGGCATGAAGGCCGCCGGCGTGTCGGCGAAAGAACTCGACATGGCGAAAAAGCTGATCGACGACATGAGCGAGACGTGGGGACCCGATGCAGTATCACGATACGTTTCGCGACGACATCATGGCGCTCGTCGAGCGCAAGATCCAGGCGGGCAAGACCGAGGAGGTCGTCGAGGTCGAAACGCCGCACGAGTCGCGCAAGTCCGCCGACATTCTCGACCTGTCCGATCTGCTGCGCCGCAGTCTTGGCCGCGGCAAGGGCAAGCAGGCCACCACGGGCCGCAAGCGCGCCGCCGACGAGGACGAGGATCAGAGCGATAGCGAAGCCGAGTCCGATGAAGAGGCGGCCGCGCCCGCGCGCAAAAAGCCGCGCGCGGCAAGCACGGCGCGCAGTCGCAGCGGTAGCGGCGGCAGCGGGCGCGCGACGTCGAAAACCACCGCAACGTCCCGCAAACGGCGCGCGGCGGCCTGAGCGCGCGGCCCAGCCGTCTATCGCACCAAACGCACCGGAGTCATCGCCATGAACGACCGACTCGACCACTATCATCGCAAGCGCCGCTTCGAGGACACGCCGGAGCCGGCCGGCGCGACGACCCGCAAGCGTGCCGCGCCCGATACGCTCTCCTACGTGATCCAGGAGCACGACGCGCGGCGTCTGCATTACGACTTCCGGCTCGAACTGAACGGCGCGCTGCTGTCGTGGGCGGTTCCGAAGGGGCCGAGCCTCGACCCGTCGGTCAAGCGGCTCGCGGTGCACGTCGAGGACCATCCGGTCGAATACGGTACCTTCGAGGGCGAGATTCCGCCCGGCAACTATGGCGCGGGAACCGTGATCGTGTGGGATCGCGGCACGTGGGAGCCGGCGGGCGGCGCGGCCGAAGCCGCGCGGTCGTACGCGGCCGGCAAGCTCAAGTTTCATTTGCACGGCGAGAAGCTGCATGGCGGCTGGACGCTCGTGCGGAGCCACATGCGCGGCAGCGGCGACAAGGAGCAATGGCTGCTGATCAAGGAGCGCGATGAGGAAGCGCGCGACGAAAGCGACTACGACGTGCTGAAGAAGCTGCCGGGCAGCGTGCTGGCCGACGGAGCTTCGAAAGGCAGGAAAACGAAGCAATCGAAAGCGGAGACGAAAACCTCGCGCAACGGCAAGGCCACGAGCGCGGGCAAGCCGGCGAAATCCGCATCCTTGCGCCGCGCAGCCGATCCCAAACGCCCCGACATCGTCGCTACGCGCAGCGCGCAGTCGCTACGCGAACTCGCCGCATCGCCATCCATCGAAGGCGCGGTCGCAGCGGCCTTGCCCGCGAGCCTGAAGCCGGAGCTGGCGACGCTCGTCGACAGCGCGCCGCCGGGCGATGACTGGCTCTACGAAATCAAGTTCGACGGCTACCGCGTGCTCGCGCGCATCGACCACGCGTCGAAAGCGAAGGGCGGGGCCGTCAGCGTTTTCACGCGCAACGGCAACGATTGGACCGCAAAGTTCAGCAAGCAGATCGAGGCTCTCGCGGCACTCGGTGTGCAAAGCGCGTGGCTCGACGGCGAAGCGGTCGTGCTCGATGAACGCGACGTGCCCAACTTCCAGTTGCTGCAAAACGCGTTCGATGCGCATCGCCCGCAGGACATCGTGATCTATCTGTTCGATCTGCCGTTTCTGAACGGCTACGACCTGCGCGACGTGCCGCTCGAACAGCGCCGCGCGATTTTGCGGGCGCTGCTCGAAGGCGTCGATGATCGCGTGCTGCGCTTTTCGAACGACTTCGCGTTCAGCGCCGACGAGCTGCTCAAGAGCGCGTGCGACATGGCGCTCGAAGGCATCATCGGCAAGCGGCGTGACAGCAGCTATGTGTCGGGCCGCTCGCCGTCGTGGATCAAGCTGAAGTGCCGGCGCCGCCAGGAGTTCGTGATCGGCGGCTATTCGGAGCCGGGCGGCAGCCGCGCGGCGTTCGGCGCGCTGCTGCTCGGCGTCTACGACGCCGATGGCCGGCTGCAGTACGCGGGCCGCGTCGGCACCGGCTTCGACGCGGCGCTGCTGCGCTCGGTCAAACAGGCGCTCGACGCGCACCCGAGCAAGCGCATGCCGTTCGCGAGCACACCGCGCGAGCGCAGCCGCACGCCCGTGCATTGGGTCGAGCCGGTGCTCGTTGCCGAATGCAACTTCGCCGAATGGACGGGCGACGGCATCGTGCGCCAGGCGTCGTTCGTCAGCCTGCGCGACGACAAGCCGGCGCGCCAGATCGTCGGGGAAACCGCCCGACAAGGAGCCGACGTGCAACAGCAAACCGAAACCGCCGCCGCCGATACGCCACGGACAGACGCGCCGAAAAAGCGCGCAACCAGCAAGACCGCCAGTGCCGCCAGGCCCGCCGCCAAGGAAAGCGCGCCCGCCCGAACCACGGCAACACGCTCGCGTGCACAGAGCGAAATCGCCGGCGTGCGCATCTCGCATCCCGATCGCGTGATCGATAAGAGCAGCGGCGCAAGCAAGCTCGAACTGGTGCAGTACTACGAATCAATCGCCGAATGGATGCTGCCGCATCTGCGCGAGCGGCCCGTCGCGCTGGTGCGCGCGCCCGAGGATATCGGCGGTGAGCTGTTCTTCCAGAAGCACAGTCAGAAGCTGTCGATTCCGCACGTCACGCAGCACGAGGGACTCGATCCGGGCCATCCTCCGCTGATCACGATCGACACGCTCGCCGCGCTGGTCGGCGCCGCGCAGATGGGCACCGTCGAATTTCATACGTGGAACGCGGTCGCGTCGAATATCGAAAAGCCCGATCGCATGGTGTTCGATCTCGACCCGGACCCGTCGCTCGGCTGGGAACGCATGGTCGAGGCCGCGCAACTGACCCGCTCGCTGCTCGACGAACTGGGCCTGAAGTCGTTCTGCAAGACGAGCGGCGGCAAGGGCTTGCACTTGGTCGTGCCGCTCGCGAAGCAGGCCGGCTGGGACGAAGTGAAGGATTTCTCGCAGGCGGTCGCGCAGCACATGGCGACGACGCTGCCGCAGTACTTCAGCGCGAAGATGGGCGCGCAGAATCGCAAGAAAAAGATTTTCATCGACTATCTGCGCAACAACCGTGGCTCGAGCACGGTGGCCGCATTCTCGGCACGCGCGCGGCCGGGGCTCGGGGTGTCGGTACCGCTCGCGTGGGACGAACTGGAGAGCACGACGAGCGGCGATCAATGGGGCATCCGCAACGTTCATGAGCGCGTGGACGGCCTCAGAAACGACCCGTGGACCGACTACGCAAAGACGCCTCAGCGCATCACCGCGGCGATAAAAAAACGTCTGGGCGTCGCGTGATGAGCGCTCGTCCGAGTGGCTGAATCCAACCCGCGATTGCGCCGTGCGTACTTTGCGCGCGAACGCGCTTCGCGAAGGAGCAATGCAATGAAGACCCTGCCGCAATCGACCGATGGCGACCCGCAAGCCGACCCGCACGCGAACAAGGATCCGAAGTCGTTGCAGGAAGCCGCGGCGCCGCTGCCGCATGAAGCCGACCAGCATCCCGAGTCGCAGCACGAGGACGAGCCGCGCCATGTCGGCAAGCAGGCGCATGACGACATCGAGCACGGGCAGCAGGATACCGACCGCCGCGGCGGTGGAGAGTATCAGGAACGTACGCAGAACGACGCGCATGCCGATGTGAACTCGGATCGCAAGCAGGGCGGCGCAAAGGGCGGCAAGCGCTGACGCGGCGTAGCGGGCATCGCGCCTACGCGCCCGCCAGGCCAACCGGCTCGCGATCCCAGTACGGCGGATCGCCGAAATGCGCGGCGACGAAGTCGATGAAGGCGAGCGTCTTCGGCGGCACGAACGCGCGGCTTGGGTACACGGCCCAGATCGCAACGTCGTCCGCGAGACGATAGCTGTCGAGCACGCTGACGAGTTTGCCGCTGCGCAGATAGGGCGCCACGTCCCATGTCGATTTCAGCGCGATGCCGAAGCCCGCGAGCAGCGCGTCGCGAATCACCTCGCCGTTGTCGGTGACGAGGCGGCCGCTCACGCGCACGTCGAGGGGACCGGCGGGCGTCACGAAGCGCCAGTCGCGCTGCTCCGACAGGATGATGCACTCGTGCCGCGCGAGATCCGACGGATGATGCGGCGTGCCGCGCGCGGCCAGATAGGCGGGAGCCGCGCACAGCACGCGGCGGTTGACCGCGAGCCGCCGCGCGACCAGCGACGAATCCTTCAGCACGCCGACGCGAATCGCGACATCGATTCCCGCGTCGACCAGATCGACCACCTGATCGGTCAGGCGCAGATCGACGCTGACACCCGGATAGCGGCGCAGAAACTCGCTGATCACCGGCGACACATGCTGACGCCCGAACGACGACGGCATCGACACGCGCAGCCGTCCCTGCGGTGCGGCCTGCGCGCGGCCGACCGATGCGCGCGCTGCGGCGGCCGCGTCGAGCAGCGCCTCGGCGCGCGTCATGAACACTTCACCGTCCTGGGTGAGGCTGATGCGGCGCGTGGTCCGATGCAACAAACGCGCGCCGAGGATCTTTTCGAGTTGTGCGATCCGCGCGCTCGCGACCGCCGCCGACAATCCGAACTCGCGCCCGGCCGCCGACACGTTGGCGAGCAGCGCGGCACGCACGAACAACGCGACGTCGAGCAGATCGAGCCGTTCGCGTTCGTTGGGCACGGACGGGCCGGCCGGGCTTGAATCGTCCATTATTCTGAAAAACCAGAAAATGTTTCAGTGATTATGGCTGTTTTATCAGAATAAGAACCATCCTACGATACGAGTCATGCATCACATCAACCGAACCCACAAGGAGCAGCCATGAAAGCCGTCGGACTCTACCGTTATCTGCCCATCGATCACGCCGAAGCGCTCGTCGACGTCGAGATCCCGAAACCCGAAGCGAGCGGCCGCGATCTGCTGGTCAAGGTCGAAGCCATTTCCGTGAACCCGGTCGACACCAAGGTGCGCGCGCCGAAAGATACCATCGAAAAGACGCCGCGCGTGCTCGGCTGGGATGCGGCCGGCACTGTCGTCGCAGCTGGCCCCGAGGTCACGCTGTTCAAGGTCGGCGATCCGGTGTTCTATGCGGGCAGCATTACCCGGCCGGGCGCCAACAGCGAATTTCATCTGGTGGACGAACGGATCGTCGGACACAAGCCGGCGTCGCTCGATTTCACGCACGCGGCCGCATTGCCGCTGACCGCGATCACTGCGTGGGAAGCATTGTTCGATCGCCTCGGCGTATCGCCGCAGGGCGCCGACGCAGGCCGTACGGTGCTGATTTTCGGCGGCGCGGGCGGGGTCGGCTCGATCGGCATCCAGCTCGCGAAGCAGCTCGGCAAGCTGCAGGTGATCGCGACCGCGTCGCGGCCCGAATCGGCGAAATGGGCACGGGATCTCGGCGCGGATCACGTCGTCGATCATTTCGGCGATGTGCCCGCGCAGATGAAGGAGATCGGCATCGAGCAGGTCGACTACGTGCTGATCTTCAACGACACCGACCGTAATTTCCCGGCCGCCGCGCAACTGATCAAGCCGCAAGGCAGCATCTGCACGATCGTCGAGAACAGCGCCGCCGTGCCCGTCGAATTGCTGAAGGCGAAGAGCGCCGCATTTCACTGGGAGTTCATGTTCACCCGCTCGATGTTCGGCACGACCGACATGATCGAGCAGCACAAGCTGCTGACCGAGGTCGCGCGGCTCGTCGATGCGGGCACGTTGCGAACGACGCTCGGCCAGGACCTCGGCCGCATCAACGCGGAGAATCTGCGTCGCGCGCATGGGTTGCTCGAAGCAGGACGCGCGATCGGCAAGCTGGTGCTGACCGGCTTCTGAGATGAAATCGACGCGCAGAAAGCGCGTCGCCGCAAGCGGGTTAACACCAGAGCCGACACGGCACGCGCGGCAGCGCGCTTGGCGTTAGACTGACGACGCAGCATGCCAAAACGGTTGCGTGTCTTGCGGCGAGGCAAGCCGGTATGAACCGGCCGGCCCTCGGCAGTGCGTGAACAGTGCACAGGCAGTCGCGTCGACGCGAGCGCGCAGCGGCACAACAACGAGGTGACAGTATGAGCTTCAGCTTCAAACTCTCCGCCGTTTCCGTTGTCGCTTCTCTCGCCTGCGCGCTCGTGCCGGCTGCTCGCGCAGCCACGCCGATCACGGTGACCAACAAGGCCGCGCTCGACGGTCCGATCCGCTACACCGTTCGCGTCACGTCGAAACAGTTCGGCAATTCCCAGGAGACCCGCACGATCCGCTCGGGCGAATCGGACGACTTCACGTGGAAGACCGTGCCGCCCGGCGGTCCGGTGGCCGCGACGGACGCATGCCCGGACTATGCGTCGCTGGCGGTCGACGAGAATGGCGCGATGATCCGCCAGACGCAGATCCGCTTCGCGCCGGTCGTGTCGAGCGACGGCACCGCGGCCGTCCAGCTGAGCTTCCAGGCGCAGACGCCGCATGGCGTGAAAACCGTGACGAGCGGCGGCAAGACGCTCAAGTGTCCGAACGATGTGCGCGTGAGTCAGATCGTGCGTTTCACGATGCCGGTCAACGGCACGACGAAAACGCTGACGCTGACCGACGGCACGGAGATCGCCGTCACCGCGAAGCGGTGAAGGTTCGAGCGCGCGGCATGATGGCCGCGTGCGCGGCCGTAGCACGCGGCCGTAGCACGCGCTAGCGCGTCATCCTTGTGCGTCATCCTTTGCGTGCCTCACGCTCGACGAGCCGCGTCGGCAAGAACTGATGCTCGGCCGAAAAGAGCCGCCGGTACGTCAGCAGCACCGCGCCCACGGTCCCCAGCGCCGACGCCGCCGCGATCAGAAACATGATGACGATTTGATAGCGCACCGCCTGCAATGGCGACTGCCCGGCCAGCACCTGACCGGTCATCATGCCCGGCAAACTGACAACGCCGACCACCGCCATCTGGTTCAACGTCGGCATCATGCCCGCGCGCACCGCCTGGCGCGCCGGCGCCTGCGCGGCCTCCCAGCGTGTCGCGCCGAGCGCGAGCGCCATGTCGACGCGGTCGCGCCGCGCGGTCAGCTCCTCGGTCATCCGCTCGATGCCGAGCGATACACCGGTCAGCGTGTTGCCGAGGATCATGCCGAGAATCGGAATCGCATATTGCGGCGCGTACCACGGATGGATGCGGATCACGACGAACAGTCCCACCGCGGCCACGAGCCACGAGCTGACCCAGATCGACAGCACGCTGTCAGCGCGTTGTCCGGCATAGGTGTGGCTGCCGCGCTGCGCGCCGGCGAAACCGGCGATCAGCGTCATCACGATCATCAGCGGCAGCACGACGTACCAGCGAGCGAAACTGAACACCCAGCCGAGCACGTAGCCGATCGCGAGCAACTGGATCACGGTGCGCACCGCCGCCCATGCGAGCTTGCGCTCGAGATCGAGCTTCAGCGCGACCGACACCGCGCCATTCACGACGATCAGCAGCGTCGCGATCGCGACGTCCCATAAGCTCAGATTCTGCAGGCTCATTGGCGGGGCTCCCGACGCTGGTCCGCGGGAGCGCGTTGGTCCGCATCGCGCCGCACGGAAGTGTGTTCGGCCAGTACGCCGGCGCGCATCGTCAGATGCCGTTCGCTCATGCGTGCCGCCTGCTCGACATCGTGCGACACCCACATCGATGCGTGAGCGCCCGGCGCGGCATCGAACCACGCCTGCACGAGCGCTTCGATCGCGCGCGACGACGCCGGATCGAGCGATGCGGTCGGCTCGTCGAGCAACAGCACTTCGGGCGCGAGTTGCAGCACGCGAATCAGTGCGGCGATCTGCGCTTCGCCACCCGATAATTCGCTTGCGCGCTTGCCGAGAAAGTCCTCGCCGCGGCCGGCCTGCATCGCAAGCCTGGCCGCGCGCGTGCGATCGAAGCGCGCGTCGCGATATGCCCGCAGCTCAAACGGATAGCGCAGATTGTCTTCGACGCTGCCGTCGATCAGCGCGGGCCGCTGCCGGATATACGCGATTGCGCGCCGGTAGCGCGGAATCCGCGCACGCTCGAGCGGCGCGCCATGCCACAGGATGCGCCCCGCATCGACCGGATCGAGCAGCGCGAGCGCGCGCAGAAACACGCTCTTGCCGGAGCCGGACGGTCCGGTAATCGCGACGCGCTCGCCGGCGCGCAGGGCGAAGGTGGTTGGCTGCAACAGCGTCTGGCCGCGCTGCGCATCGCGCCGCACGATGCCGTCGGCGAGGACGAAGGGAACATCGGTCATGGTTGGAACGTCGTGGGGAGGGTGTGCCGGTCGGGCTGTCGGTAAAGCGTGCGCCATGATAAAACGACGAGGCGCAACAGCGCACGACCGACGCGCCGATTCATGCTCGCGCGCCAGGTACGATAACTGCTGCACGTTGCACAACGTAGAACAACACGCGGAGCCTTTCAATGGCAGGGTCGAGCGGCACCGGACGACGGGTCGGAAAAATCTTTGCATGGCTGCTGGCGGCGCTCGTGATCCTGATCGTCGCGCTCGTCATCTTCATCCTGAGCTTCGACTGGAACCGCGCGCGGCCTTACATCGACGACAAGGTCAGCCAGGCGATCGGCCGGCCGTTTGCGATCAACGGCGACCTGAAGGTAGGCTGGCGTCATGCGGTCGGCGAGACCGGCTGGCGCGGCTGGGTGCCCTGGCCGCGCTTTTCGGCGGCCAACATCACGATCGGCAATCCCGACTGGACCAAACAGCCGCAGTTCGCGACGCTCGACGAAATCGACTTCGAAGTCGAGGTGCTGCCGCTGCTCGCGCACGACATCGTGATTCCGGCGATCAACCTCGTGAATCCGTCGGTCGATCTGGAACGTCTTGTCGACGGGCGCAATAACTGGACCTTCAAGCTGCCGTCGTCGAGCGGACCCACCGCGTGGAAGCTCGATCTGCACGATATCGCGTTCGCGAAGGGCAACATCGCGCTGTCGGATCAGCAGAAGAAGGTCGAGGTGCAGATGGTCGTCGATACGCTCGGGCAGCCGATCCCGATCGGCGACGCGCTGAAGCAGCAGGAAGCGGCCTCGCGCAGCGCGTCGGCTCAGGCCGTCGGCCGGGCGGGCGCGCGCCAACTCGCCGCGCAGGCCGAGGCACAGGCGGCCTCGGAGGCGAAGGCGGCTTCCGCAGCGGCGGCTTATGAAGCGGCGGCGCAGGCGTCGGGCGCATCGGGCGCGTCCGCAACGTCGGGCGTGGCCGCGAGTTCCGGCGCGCTCGCGACGAGCGGCGCCGCCGCACCGGCCGAAACCACCAGCGGGAGCGCCAGCCCGGCCGCGGCTGTCTCGGGGGCGAGCGGCAGCGCGCCTGGCGCCAGGCGCGCGACGCCGCTTTATGCGATCGGCTGGACCGTCAAGGGCACATACAACCGCACGCCGGTGTCGGGCAACGGCAAGCTCGGCGGCGTGCTCGCGCTGCAGGACGCGAACCGGCCGTTCCCGGTGCAAGCCGATGTCAAAGCCGGCGATCTGCATATCGCCTTCGTCGGCACGGTCACCGATCCGGCGCATCTCGCGGCGCTCGATCTGCGTCTCTGGTTGCAGGGCAACAGCATGGCGCGCCTGTATTCGCTGACCGGCGTGACCTTGCCCGAGACCCCGCCGTACGCGACCGAGGGTCATCTGATCGGTCAGTTCAAAGCGAGCGGCAACATGTTCACGTATGAAAACTTTACAGGCCGGGTCGGCGGCAGCGATCTGAACGGGTCGTTGACCTATACCGGGCGCGAGCCACGTCCGCTGCTGCGGGGCGAACTCGAGTCGCATCTGTTGCAGTTCTCGGATCTCGCGCCGGTGATCGGCGCCGATTCGAACGCGAGCAAGGCGAGGCGCGGCGACGCGGCCGCGCAGCCGAGCAACCGCGCACTGCCGGTCGAGGAGTTCCGCACCGACCGCTGGAAGGCGATCGACGCCGACGTCAAGTTCACCGGCCGGCGCATCATCAAGAACGCGAACCTGCCGATCACGGATCTGTACACGCACGTTGTGATGACCGACGGCGTGCTGTCGCTCGTGCCGCTGAAGTTCGGCGTCGCGGGCGGCTCGCTCGCGTCGGACATTCATCTCGATGGCAGCGCGGCACCGCTGAAGGGCCGCTTCGCGACGTCGGCGCGGCATGTCAAGCTGAAGCAATTGTTCCCGAGCTTCAAGACAATGCAGAACGCGCTCGGCGAGATCAACGGCGATGCGTCGCTGTCCGCGACCGGTAATTCGCCGGCGGCGCTCGCGGCGACATCGAACGGCGAGTTGGAGGCGCTCGTGACCGACGGCACCGTGAGCCGTCTGCTGATGGAGGCGGCCGGGCTCAACGTCGCGAACGTCGTCTACGAAAAGCTGTTCGGCAATCGCGACGTGAAGATCAACTGCGCGGCCGCCGACTTCGTCGCGACGGACGGCGTACTCGAAGCGCGCGTGTTCGCGCTCGATACCGACGACGCGGTGATCAACATCGACGGTCACGTGAATCTGCGCGACGAGACGATGGACCTGGGCGTGCATCCGCATACGAAGGGCTTCCGGGTCATTTCGCTGCGCTCGCCGCTGTACGTGAAGGGCACCTTCAAGGATCCGCACGTCGGCGTCAATGCGGCCGCGCTCGCGTTGCGCGGCGGCGCGGCGGTCGGGCTCGGGCTGATCAATCCGTTCGCGGCGCTGATCCCGCTGCTCGCGCCGAGCAACAACAAGCCGCTACCGTGCGCGCAATTGCTCGCGCAAGTGCGGCAGATGCCGAAGGCGCCGCCGCCGGGCGTCAAGCAACAGCCGAAGGCGCCGATGTCGCTCGAGGGCGCGCCGGTCAACAAGTCCTCGGGCGGCGCGTCGTCGCCAGCCGCGGTGGATCGTAAGCCAGCGACGTCGTCGCCGGCGAGCGCGGCCGAATACAAGGGCAGCTGATGCGCGGCGAGCGCGTCGATGATGCGATCGCCGAATCAACGGTATGATGCCGCGTGAGGAGCTGCGCGCGGTTGCCGTCGAGCCAGGGTTTCGATGAAGCGAAGAGAACGACCTGTCAGTAGCCCTGAACTTCAGGGCGCCCGATTGGCGCTATCTGAGCGAACGTGGTGTTGCATCGCCCGACGCATCCTGGCGACGCACGCCGCGGCGGGTACCGATTCGTGTCGCGCCGAACTCCGTCAGAATCTTGCTGCGCGCACGGCTCGCGAACACGAGGAAGCCGAAGCCGTCGGCCTCGTACCAGTAGCCGCCATTCTCGAGACCATCGAGCGGCTGCTCCAGCGCGTTGGTAATGGATTCGATGCAGCGCCGCCGCAATTCGGCTGGTGCGGGGTAGGGCGGCTGTGCGCCGCGCACACTGCATAGAAGCACGTCGAGTCCGGGCAGCACGTGTGCATAGAGCACCGGTTCGTCCTGCGCGCGAGCCCGCGCAATCTTGGTGTCGAGTTGACCGAACGGCTTGAAATGTCGCAGAACCGCGAGGAACGACTCGTCGCCGTCCACCTTCGCGCGTCTACGCTTTTTCGGGAAGGACATAAAAATTCGCCTGAAAAAGAATTGCAAGAATCGCTGCGTCCTCATGCGACCACTCCCGGCTTTCGCGCGCCGCACGTCGATCTTTTATAGCATACGACAAGGCCGGATTCACGATGATTCGACGCTACCGCATCGCGCCACCGCCTCCCGCACGAATCATGCCGAACCGCCTCGCCGCGCGCATTCGCATCCCAGCACACCTTGTCTCCATCATAGACGCAGGCGGCGCGGAAAAAACATCCCATCCCAATAAAAAAGTCATTTTTGTGTGGTCGAGCGCTTGCTGGCGCGTCGTTGAAATATCTCCGATTCACGTCGATAATGGCCCGTCAAGCCGCGCGGCGCCCGCCTTGCAGGGCGCGACGGGTGCGCGCGAGCCCCGCCGTTCGAGTGGCAGCCTGAACCACAGCCTGAACGCCCTGACGGAACCATGAAACTATTCACCAAAGGTCTGCTGCTGATCGCGATACCGAGCGTGGTCGAACTCGCGCTGCTCGGGGTCGTCTTCGATACCCAGGAGCGGACCGCGCAGGCCGCGCGATGGGTCGACAACAGCAAGCAGATCCTCTACGAGTCGTCGGCCATCGTCGATCCGCTGCTGCATCAGGCCGCGCGCGTGCGCACGGCGATGGTGACGGGCAGCGCCTCGCTGATCGACCGCCATGCGGTGTGGGTCGACCTGAATGACCGGCTCGCGAAGCTCGATGCGCTCGTCGCTGAAACGCCGGCCCAGGCCGAGCGCGTGCGCAGCATGCGGCGCGCGATCGACGCGTATCGCGAACAGAGTGTCGCGATCTCGCAGGCGTTGCACGAGGGGCGCAGTCTACGCCCCTATATCGCGCTCGAAACCGGCGAGTTGCCGGAGCAGATCGCCATGTTCCGCGACGAGTTGGCCCAGTTCGGCGCGGCGGCGTCGGAGCTCGACGTCGAGCGCTCGAGCGCGCTCGGCGAGCGGCGCGAGCTTCAGCAGCGCGCACTGATCGCCGCGGTGTTCGGCTCGATGTTGATCTGGGCGGTCACCGCCTTCGTGTTCGCGCGCGGCATCGGCCAACGCCTCGAAGTGCTGACCGATAACGCCGAGCGGCTCGGCAGCGGCCGGCCGCTCGCGGCGCCGTTGTCGGGCAGCGACGAAATCGCCGCGCTCGACACGGTGCTACATCAGACCGATGCGCGTCTGCGCGAGGCGGAAGCCGGGCAGGAGGCGCTGAAGACGGAGCTCGAAGCACGCGCGCGCGAACTGGCGGCCGTCAATGAGGAATTGCGCCAGGAAACGCAGGACAACGAGATGTTCATCTACAGCGTGTCGCACGATCTGCGCTCGCCGCTCGTCAATCTGCAGGGGTTTTCGAAAGAGCTGCACGTGTCGTGCGACGAACTCGACGTGCTCGTCGGACAGGCTCGTCTGTCGGAGAACGAAGCACGGCGCATGACGCAGATCCTCGATGGCGACGTGCGCGAGTCGTTGCACTATTTGCGCACCGCGGTCGCGCGCGCGGCGGCGATCATCGACGCGCTGTTGCGCATCTCGCGCGCGGGACGGCTCGAATATCAGTGGCAGCGGGTCAGCGTCGAGCGCGCGGTGGCGCGAGTCGTCGATGGGCTGCAAGGCACGATCGACCACCGCGTCGCGAGCGTCACGGTGCGCGAGCTGCCGCCCGCATGGGGCGATCCGGCGGCGGTCGAGCAGATCTTCGGCAACCTGATCGGCAATGCGCTGACTTTCCTCGATCCGGCGCGCCGCGGGCGCATCGAGGTCGGCGCGCTCGCGCCCGAACCCGTCGACGAAAGCGAGCCGCGCGCGGTCCGTATGCGCACCTATTACGTCCGCGATAATGGGCTCGGCATTCCGGCCGTGTATCTGTCGAAGGTGTTTCGCGCGTTCCAGCGTCTGCACGGGGACGTTGCAAGCGGCGAGGGGATCGGCCTCGCGGTGGTGCGGCGCGCGGTCGAGCGGCACGGCGGGCGCGTCTGGGTCGAATCGGCTGAAGGCGCCGGATCGACCTTTTTCGTGGTGCTGCCCGAGCAGCCGGCGCGCCTCTGAGCGCGGCGCACGCCGGCGCGGGCACTGCCGCTGCCATTCTCCCGGCGGCATGGATGACGAATCGTTGGCACGGAGAGCCTATGAATCACGCGCAAACGGTCAGCATCGTTCTGATCGAAGACGACGACGGCCACGCGACGCTCGTCGAGCGGAATCTGCGCCGCGCCGGCATTTCGAATGGCTTCGTGCGCCTTCGCGACGGCCAGCAGGCGCTCGATTACTTCTTCGGCCCCGCGGCCGCTGAGCCGTTGACCGACGCCGACGGCCATCCCTATCCGCCGCGCGAGAATCTGGCGAATTTCGTCGTGCTGCTCGATCTGAAGATGCCGCGCGTCGACGGCTTCGAGGTGTTGCGGCGTCTGAAGGAAGCCCCCGAGACCGCCGCCGTGCCCGTGATCGTGCTGACCACGACCGACGATCCGCGCGAAATCGCGCGCTGCTACGAACTCGGTTGCAACGTCTATCTCTGCAAGCCGGTCGAATACGATGCGTTCATCGAGGCCGTGCGTCGGCTCGGCTTTTTCCTGCAAGTGGTCAAACTGCCGCCGGGGCATCGGCTCGCGCCGCCCTGAAGCCGTCCGAAAGCCGTTCATGACAAGATGAGCACCGTACCGAGCCGGAGAGCACCTGCATGATCGAAGAAGTGTCCACGCCGCACGCCGCCTATGTGCTCGTCGTCGATGACGACGAGGGCATCTTGCGGCTCGCGCGCAAGTCGCTCGAACGCGCCGGCTGCCGGGTGACGATCTGCGCCGGCGTCGAGGCGGCCCGCGAGCGGCTCGCGCGCGGCGCCCCCGATCTGCTCGTGCTCGATTATCAGCTGAGCGGACCGGAGACCGGGCTCGATTTCTTCCGGCGTCTGCGCGCGGAGGGCGTGCGCATTCCGGCGATCCTCGTGACCGGCTTCACCGACGAGTCGCGCGTGATCGAAGCGCTGCGCGCGGGCGTGTCCGACGTGGTGCCGAAGTCCGGCGACTATCTCGACTATCTGCCAGAGGCCGTGGAGCGCGTGTTGTCGCAGGTGCGGCTGCAACGCGCGTCCGACGAAGCGCTACTGCTGCGCGATCGCGAGTTGCATTACCGCACGCTGTCGGAGACGTTGCCGCATCTCGTGCTGACCTGTGACGCGGCCGGCGATTGCGACTTCCTGTCGAAGCAGTGGTACGACTACACCGGCTTGCCCGAACATGGCTCGCATGGTCTCGCGTGGCTCGACGCCGTGCATCCCGACGATCGCGAGCAGATCCGGCAAAGCTGGCTGAAGGCCGTCGCGAGCCGCAGCGGCGACTATCGGCACGAGATGCGGATTCGCCGCCACGACGGCGAGTACCGCTGGTTCGACGTGCGCGTGGTCGCGATGCGCGATGCCGATGGCAACGTCAGCAAATGGTTCGGTAGCTGCACCGACATCCACTCGCAGCGCGAGGCGATCGAGGAGCGCGAGCGACTGCTCGAGTCCGAGCAGGCCGCGCGCCAGGCCGCCGAAGAAGCGAATCGCGCGAAGGACCGTTTTCTCGCGATGCTGTCGCACGAATTGCGCACACCGCTCACGCCGGTGCTCGCGGGCGCGAGCGTGCTCGAGATGATCCCGGAACTGCCGGAGCAGGCGCGTGCGAGCGTGCGCATGATCCGCCGCAACGTCGAACTGGAGGCGCGGCTGATCGACGATCTGCTCGATCTGACGCGCGTCGCGAACGGCAAGCTGCGGCTGTCGCTGGAGACCGTCGACGTACACGACGTGATCGACAGCGTGCTCGAACTCTTTCGCAGCGAAATCCAGGTCAAGCAGCAGGACGTGCATGTCGAGAAGCACGCGACGCATCACTACGTGCTCGCCGATCGCGCGCGGCTGCAACAGATGCTGTGGAACCTGATTCGAAATGCCGCGAAGTTCACGCCGGACGGCGGCCATATCTATGTGCGCACACGCGACGAACGCATGCAGGTGCAGATCTCGGTCGAAGACACCGGCATCGGCATCGAGCCGGAGCAGATCGGCAAGCTGTTCAATGCGTTCGAGCAGGGCGACCAAAGCATGACGCGGCAGTTCGGCGGCCTGGGTCTCGGTCTCGCGATCACGAAGGCTTTGACGGACGTGCACGGCGGCACTGTGACCGCGCAGAGTCCCGGTCCGCATTGCGGCGCGACCTTCACGATCACGCTGCCGACCGCCGCCGCGCCGGCCCCCGCGCCGCCGGTCATCGTGCCGAGCAACGTGCAGCCGGCGAGTTCGCTGTCCGTGCTGCTGATCGAGGACCATGCCGACACCGCCGACGTGATGGCCCAATTGATGCGCGGCTTGGGCCATCAGGTGACGGTGGTCGGGCGCGTCGACGATGCGCTTGCGGCGACGCAGTTGCACAGGTTCGATCTGGTTGTCAGCGATGTCGGATTGCCCGATGGCACTGGTCTCGATTTCGTCAAGGCGTTTCGCGAACATTCCGACGTGCCAGCCGTCGCGCTGACCGGCTTCGGCACCGACGAGGACGTGCGCCGCTGTTTGAGCGCGGGCTTTACATCGCATCTGACGAAGCCTGTCAATTTCGGCCAGCTCGAAGCGATGATCGAAAGCGCGGCGCAATTGAAGGCGCAAAAGGAAGGGTAAGGCTCGATAAAGCGCAGCGCGCTGGAGGCAGCGTGAAAACACAAAGGCCTGTTGCGACGCCGATCGCAACAGGCCTTTTAATTTCACTGGCTCAGGCCGTGCAACCCGAGCTTGATTCGACGATTAACGCTGCTGGTTCAGCGAATCGCGGATCTCGCGCAGCAGCAGCACGTCTTCCGGCGTCGGCGGCGGCTCCGCCGGCGCGGCTTGCGGCTCCTTGCGCAGCTTGTTGATGAACTTGACCATCAGAAAGATGATGAACGCGAGAATGATGAAGTTGATCGTCGCGGTAATGAACGAACCGTAACCGAACACCGCCACGCCAGCCGTCTGCAGGTCTTTATACGATTCGGGGTTGCCTTTGTAAGTGGCCGGAATATGGCCTAGGCGAACGAACAGATTGGAGAAATCGAGGCCGCCGGTAGCGACCCCGACAACCGGCATGATCAGGTCTTTAACCACGGAATTGACAATGGTGGAAAACGCGCCGCCGATAATCACACCGACCGCCAGATCCATCACATTGCCTTTGAGGGCAAATTCTTTAAATTCCTGGATCATGCTCATGCATACACCTCCCTGATATGAATAGCCGAATCATACCAACCTGAAGCGGATAGGCTAGTGCTTTAGCCGCAAGGCAACAAGCGCATCTGCTGCGCGTCGCTAATGAGGAAACTGTGACTCGCTATGGCGCGCGCGCTCCAGATGCGCGGCAAAACTGACCGGGTCGATATTGGCGCCGCACAGCAGCACGCCCACGCGTTTGCCCTGCAACTGTTCGCGCAGCGGTCCGAGCAATCCGGCCGTGGCGGCCGCGCAAGCCGGCTCGACCGCGAGCTTTAGCTGATTGAACAGGATCAGCATCGCCTCGCGCAACTGGTCGTCGGACACGGTGACGATCCGATCGACATGGCGGCGGCACAGCTCGTAGCTGTATTGCTCGGTATGCGGCGACATCAGCGAATCGGCGATGCTGTGCATGTGGCCCATTCTGACCGTATGGTTGGCGGCGAAACTCTTGCTCATCACGTCCGAGCCTTCGGGTTCGACGCCGTACACGTGCACGTTCGGATTCGCGAGCCGCAGCGCGGTGGAGACCCCGGCCGCGAGTCCGCCGCCGCCGATCGGCACGATCACCGCTTCGAGGTCGGGCGTTTGCGTGGCCCATTCGTAGCCGAGCGTCGCCGAGCCGAGCACCGTGCGATAGCCGTTGAACGGATGCACGAAATAGCGGCCTTCCTCGGCCTCGACGCGGCGCACCAGTTCGAACGCTTCGGCGAGATCTTCCGCATAGACGATGTCGGCGCCGTACTCGCGGCACAACGCGACGCGGGCCGGATTCGCTGCGCTGAACAGCACGACCTTAGCGCTGACGCCGAGCCGCATCGCCGCATAGGCGACCGCCACCGCGTGATTGCCGCCCGACACGCAGGTGACACCCGAGCTCTTCTGCGCGTCGTCGAGCGCGAGCAGGTTCGTGAAGGCGCCGCGTGCCTTGAAGCTGCCGCCCGCCTGCAGCAGCTCGAACTTGAAATTGACGACGGTGCCGCGCAGCGACGAGAAGTCGAGCCGGTCGAACACCGGCGTGCGCGCGACCCAGGGCGTCAACGCGAAGTGCTGCGCGGCGATGTCGTCGAGCGTGGGGATCGGCTCACCGTCGATCGTGTGATCCGTGTGCTGCTGCATGGCGCTGGACATGGCGGTCGCTCCGGAGTCGTCGATGTCGCTGTGAGACCCGTGGCTCGGCGCGCAGGTTCACTGCGGCTGCGCGCCGCTGCAACGAAACGGGCTAAGCGGCCTCGACCGACATGCTGTGGATGAACTTGCGCAAGAAGCGCTCGCACGCGACGAGCTGCGCGAGCTCGACGAATTCGTTCGCCTTATGCGCCTGCTGGATGTCGCCGGGGCCGCAGACGATGCTCGGAATCCCCGCGTTCGAAAACAGGCCGGCCTCGGTGCCGTATGCGACCTTGCGCTTGTCCTGGTCGGCCGTCAGCGCGCGTACGAGCTGCGTGATCGCGGCCTGTTCAGACGAATCGAGTCCGGGCGCCGCGGCGATCTTCGTGATCTCGATCGCGGCCGACGGGTGCTCGCGCAGCATTTTCGGCAGCAGCGTTTCGCGCGCGTAGCTGTCGATGCGCGCGAAGATCTGCTCGGGATCGAGCGTCGGCAGATTGCGGAACTCGAACTGGAACTGGCATTCGGCCGGCACCGTGTTGATTGCGTTGCCGCCCGTGATCGTGCTGGTCTGCGCGGTGCTGAACGGCACGTCGTACAGTTCGTCGAAGGGGCCTTGCGCGCGGAACTGGTCGGCCATGTCGCGGATGTAGCAGATCAGGAGAGCCGCGTACTCGATCGCGTTCAAGCCCTTCGGCGTCAGCGACGAATGCGCGGCCTGGCCGCGTACGCAGCACTGATACGCGTTGATGCCCTTGTGCGCGATGATCGGGCGCATGCTGGTCGGCTCGCCGACGATGCAGCCGTCCGGCTTCACGCCGCGCTTCATCAGATCGGCGATCAGAAGCGGCGCGCCCACGCAGCCCACTTCCTCGTCGAACGACAGCGCGAAGTGGATCGGTTTCGCGAGCTTCGTGCGCTGCATGTCCGGCACGAGCGCGAGCGCCGCGCCGATGAAGCCCTTCATGTCGCAGGTGCCGCGGCCATAGAGCTTGTCCCCGCGAATCTCCGGCTTGAACGGATCGCTGTCCCATTGCTGGCCGTCCACCGGCACGACGTCGGTGTGGCCCGACAGCACGACGCCGCCGTTCGTTTCGCCGTCGTGCGCGGGAATGGTCGCGAACAGGTTCGCCCATTTGCCGCCCTTGCCGTGCGTCAGCGTCGCGTCGATACCGACCGCGCGCAGCTCGTCGCGCACGGTTTCGATCAGGCCGAGGTTGGGATTGCGGCTCACCGTGTCCATCGACACGAGACGGGTGACCCAGGGTAGAGATATCGGAGAAGCGGGGGACGTGGAGGAGCCGGGCGACTGCAACGATTGCGCTGTTTCAGCGACATGAGACATGACATGACTCCCCAGCGTTTTGTGTCTATCGATCATATCCCAAATTGCATTTTCGTAAGGATGTCCAAAAAGCCGGGCTCGCGTTGGCGCAGCGCAGCATCAATGCAAAAAACGAGGGACGTCCCCCCGTTTTCTGCGGTTTTCACGAGCCTGTGCGCGCAGCGTGCCGCGCTCAGCGAGCAGGCGCCGCCGCCGTGCCGCGGCTCGGCGAACCGAGCGCGCGCAAGGTCTCCTTGACGGTCGCGACGCGCACCGCGAGATCCGGGCTGCGCGTTTCGATACGCAGCTTGTCCTGACCCGCGAGCTTGATGTGCTTGTGCTTCTGCACCATCTCGATGATCCGCATCGCGTCGACGGGCGGATTGGGGATGAACTGCAGGCCGATCACCGCTTCACCGGCATCGATCTTCGAAATGCCGAGCGGCTTCGCGGCGAGCCGCAGTCGATGCGTCTCCACCAGCGCATGCGCCTGCGGCGGCAGCTTGCCGAAGCGGTCGATCAGCTCTTCCTGGATGCCGTCGATCGAATCGTTGTGTTCGCAGTTCGCGAGGCGTTTGTACAGCGACAGACGTTCCTGCACGTCGCCGCAATAGTCCGACGGCAGGATCGCCGGCGAGTGCAGGTTGATCTCGGTGGTCGCGGCGAGCGGCGCGGTGAGGTCTGGCTCCTTGCCGTTCTTGAGCGCCCTCACTGCGTCGTTGAGCATGTCGGTATAAAGCTGGAAGCCGATCTCGTGAATCTCGCCCGACTGCTTGTCACCGAGCACCTCGCCGGTGCCGCGAATTTCGAGGTCGTGCATCGCGAGATAGAAGCCCGAGCCGAGTTCCTCCATCTGCTGGATCGCTTCGAGCCGCCGTTGCGCCTGCTTGGTGAGCCCCTGCGGATCGTGCACGAGCAGATACGAGTACGCCTGGTGATGCGAGCGGCCGACGCGGCCACGCAGCTGATGCAATTGCGCGAGGCCGAACTTGTCGGAGCGGTGGATCAGGATCGTGTTCGCGCTCGGCACGTCGATGCCGGTTTCGATGATCGTCGTGCACAGCAGCACGTTCGCGCGTTGCGCGACGAAGTCGCGCATCACCCGCTCCAGTTCCCGCTCGTGCATCTGTCCATGCGCGACCGCGATGCGCGCTTCGGGCACCAGCTCTTCGAGCATCTGCCGGCGATTCTGGATCGTCTCGACTTCGTTGTGCAGGAAATAGACCTGGCCGCCGCGCTTCAACTCGCGCAGCATTGCTTCGCGAATCACGCTGTCTTCCTCGCGCCGCACGAAGGTCTTGATCGCGAGGCGCTTTTGCGGCGCGGTCGCGATCACCGAGAAATCGCGCAGGCCTTCGAGCGCCATGCCGAGCGTACGGGGAATCGGCGTCGCGGTCAGCGTCAGCACGTCGACTTCCGCGCGCAGCGCTTTCAGCGCCTCCTTCTGACGCACGCCGAAGCGATGCTCCTCGTCGATGATCACGAGTCCGAGCCGCTTGAACTGCACGTCCGACGACAGCAGCTTGTGCGTGCCAATCACGATGTCGACCGAGCCTTCGTTGATCTGCTGGATCGCCGCGTTGGCTTCTTTGGTCGACTTGAAGCGCGACAGCTCGGCGATGCGCACCGGCCAGTCGGAGAAGCGGTCGCTGAAGGTTTGCGTGTGCTGCTCGGCGAGCAGCGTGGTCGGCGACAACAGCGCGACCTGCTTGCCGCCCATCACCGCGATGAACGCCGCGCGCAATGCGACCTCGGTCTTGCCGAAGCCGACGTCGCCGCACACGAGCCGGTCCATCGGCTTGCCGCTCGTCATGTCGCCGATCACGGCCGCGATCGCGGCGGCCTGGTCCGGCGTTTCCTCGAAACCGAAGCTTTCGGCGAACTTCACGTAGTCCTTCGGTTCGAGCGCGAACGCGTGGCCCTCGCGGGCGGCACGGCGGGCGTACAGGTTGAGCAGCTCGGCGGCGGTGTCGCGGATCTGCTGCGCGGCCTTGCGCTTGGCCTTTTCCCACTGGCCCGAGCCGAGCGAATGCAGCGGCGCGCTTTCCGGATCGGCGCCGCTATAGCGCGAGATCACGTGCAATTGCGCGACCGGCACGTAGAGCTTGCTGTCGCCCGCGTATTCGAGGTGCAGGAACTCGGTTTCGCCTTCGCCGAGATCCATCGTCACGAGACCCATGTAGCGGCCGATACCGTGCTGCGAATGCACGACCGGGTCGCCGAGCTTCAGCTCGGACAGATCGCGCACCATCGAATCGACGTTGCTCGCCTGTTCCTGGCGGCGGCGTCCCGCGCGGCGCGCGAGCGGCCCGTACAGCTCGGTTTCGGTGATGATCGCGATGCCGTCGCCCGGCAGCGCGAAGCCATTTGCGAGCGGCGCGACGCCGAGTGAGAAACGCGCGTCGCTCTTGAGCCAGTCGGCGAAGCTGTCGGCCGAGGCGGGCTTCAGCTGGTTGTCGGCGAGCAGTTGCAGCAACGTCTCGCGGCGGCCCGCCGATTCGGCGGCGAACAGCACCCGGTTCGGCGTCGTGCTCAGATACGCGCGCAGCGCCGAGACGGGATCGTCGGCGTGACGATCGATCGCGAGGTTCGGCAGCGCGATCGACCAGGCGCCGTCGCCGTTGGTGGGCAGCACGAGCCGTGCGAACGGTTTCGCGAACGTGAAGAAATCCTCGTCCGACAGGAACAGCTTCTGCGGTTCGAGAATCGGCCGGTCGCGGTCGTGCGACAGGAAATTGAAGCGCTGCTTCGTGTCGTTGGTGAAGCGCCGGATCGCCGCGTCCAGATCGCCGACGAACGCGAGTTGCGAACCGTCGGGCAGGTAATGGAAGAGGGTGGCCGTCTCCTCGAAGAACAGCGGCAGATAGTATTCGATACCCGCCGACGGCACGCCGTTGCCGATGTCTTTATAGATCGACGCGCGGCTCGGATCGCCCTCGAAAGTCTCGCGCCAGCGGCTGCGGAATGCGGTGCGCGCGGCCTCGTCGAACGGGAATTCGCGGCCCGGCAGCAGGCGCACGTCCTTGACCGGATAGAGGCTGCGCTGCGTGTCGGGGTCGAACGCGCGGATCGAGTCGACCTGGTCGTCGAACAGGTCGATCCGGTAGGGCAGCGGCGAGCCCATCGGAAACAGATCGAGCAGCGAGCCGCGCACGCAATATTCGCCGGGACGCACCACCTGGCTCACGTGCTCGTAGCCGGCGAGCGTCAGCTGCGCCTTCAGCTTCGCTTCGTCGAGCCGCTCGCCTTGCGAGAACGAGAACGTGTAGGCGGCCAGAAACGATGCAGGCGGCATCCGGTACAAGGCCGTCGTGGCCGGCACGAGCAGGATGTCGCAGCGGCCTTCGCCGAGATCGTGCAGCGTCGCGAGACGCTCGGAGACGAGGTCCTGGTGCGGCGAAAACGTGTCGTAAGGCAGCGTCTCCCAGTCGGGCAGGAGGCGCACGCGCGCGTCCGGCGCGAAGAAGCCGATTTCCTGCGACAGCCGCTGCGCGTCGACCGCGCTTTCGCAGACCACCGCAAGCAGCGGCATCTTCTCGCGATACGCGAGATGGTAGCGGGCGATCAGCAGCGCGTCGGACGAACCGCGCGTGCCGTCGAAGGCGAAACGCTGGCCGGCCTTGACGAGCGCGACGGGCGGGGAGGACTGCGAGGATGCGGCGATGTCTGGCATAAAGGAGAAAAAGGGGCGGCTCGGGGCTCACGCGACGGCCAAGTTTACGCGTGTACGGGCGTGGATGCGAAGGACCTATTATAAAATCCGTCCTTTACTTTGACCTGGCGGCATCCGCACTCGTGACTTCCCGTCTCTTTGCCCTGATCCCGTGCGCAGGCACCGGCAGCCGTTCCGGCGCCGCGATGCCCAAGCAATACCGCACTGTCGCCGGCCGCGACATGCTGCATTACTCGCTCGCCGCGTTCGACGCGTGCAGCGAATTCACGCAGACGCTCGTCGTCATCGCGCCCGACGACCAGCACTTCGACGCCCGCCGCTTCGGCAATCTGCGCTTCGCGGTGCGTCGCGTGGGCGGCGCGTCGCGCCAGGCGTCGGTGCTCAACGGTCTGCACGCGCTCGCCGAGTTCGGCGCCCACGACGCCGACTGGGTGCTCGTGCACGACGCGGCCCGGCCGGGCATCACGCCGGCGCTGATCCGTACGCTGATCGGTTCGCTCAAGGACGATGCGGTCGGCGGCATCATGGCGTTGCCGGTCGCCGATACCTTGAAGCGTATCGACCGCGCGTCGGCCGATGGCCGCATCGCCCATACCGAAGCGCGTGACGGCTTGTGGCAGGCGCAGACGCCGCAGATGTTCCGCATCGGCATGCTGCGCGAGGCGATCCTGCGCGCCCAGGCCGACGGCCACGATCTGACCGACGAGGCGAGCGCGATCGAATGGTCGGGCCACGCGCCGAAGCTCGTGCAAGGCAGCCTGCGTAACTTCAAGGTCACGTATCCGGAAGATTTCGATCTGGCCGAGGCGATTCTGAGCCGCCCCGCCGGTTCGTGAAACCGGGCCTGGGCACATTGGAAAGATTTAGAAAGGCTTTAAAGAAGCTTTAAAAGCTTCAGCACTTGAGGACGTGACGCACATGGATTTCAGAATTGGGCAGGGCTACGACGTGCATGCGCTGGTGCCGGGACGCGCGTTGATCATCGGCGGCGTAACGATTCCGTACGAGCGCGGGCTGCTCGGTCACTCGGACGCGGATGTGCTGCTGCACGCGATCACCGACGCGCTGTTTGGCGCGGCCGCGTTGGGCGATATCGGCCGCCACTTCTCCGATACCGACGCGAAGTTCGCCGGCGCCGACAGCCGCGTGCTGCTGCGCGAATGCGTGGCGCGCGTGAAGGCGGCCGGCTTTGCGATTGGCAACGTCGACAGCAGCGTGATCGCGCAGGCGCCGAAGCTCGCACCGCATATCGAAGGGATGCGCGCCAATATCGCGGCGGACCTCGGTCTGCCGATCGAGCGCGTGAACGTCAAGGCGAAGACGAACGAGAAGCTCGGCTATCTCGGCCGCGGCGAGGGCATCGAGGCGCAGGCCGCGGTGTTGTTGGTCAGGAGCTGAACGGGATTTTTGTTTGGGTGACGGGCGGTGCGGCTTACAGCGTCGCGCCGCCAATCGTCCGATTGCTCGGACACAGCTCGTCCGTTTGCAGGCCGTCGAGGATGCGCAGCACTTCTTCGGGATTACGGCCCACGTACAGATTGTTGACCGACACGTGCTGGATCGTGTTGTCCGGATCGACGATATAGGTCGCGCGCAGCGCGACGCCCGCTTCCTTGTCGCGCACGCCGAGCTGGTCGATCAGCTCGCCTTTCACGTCGCCGAACGAGTAGTGGTTGAGCCTGTCGAGCTCCTTGTACTCGCGGCGCCACGCGAGCTTCACGTATTCATTGTCGACGCTGCCGCCGAGCAGCACGGCCTCGCGGTCCTCGAACTCCTTGACGAGCTTGCTGAATTCGACGATTTCCGTCGGGCAGACCAACGAAAAATCCTTCGGATAGAAGTAAATGATTTTCCATTTGCCTGGAAACGACTGCTCGGTGATGTATTCGAACGCCGAGACGCCGTGTTCTTCGTGATGGTTGAAGCCCGGCTTGGCGGCAATGACGGTGAACGCTTCGAGTTTATCGCCAACGGTTTTCATGAAAAGGCTCCTTCGGAAGTCGCAACAAGCGGCGTGTTTCGAATGGCGACGGCGCGCGGTGCCGCGCGTCGTCGGCTCACGCGCTTTTCGCGAGCGGAAACTCGATCGTCACTTCAAGCCCTGGTCCGGGCGAGCGGTTGCGCAGCCGTAGCGCGCCGCGATAACGCGCGACGAGCCGCTGCACGATCGCCATGCCGAGGCCCGTGCCGTTGGCCTGGGTGCGCGCCGAATTCACACGATAGAACGGCCGCGTGACGAGCGCGAGCTGGTCTTCGGGAATGCCGGGGCCTTCGTCGACCACCGAGAGTTCGACGCGCGAGTGCGACACGCGCGTTTCGAGAATTACGTGCGGCACACCGTCGCCGTCGCTGAGGCCATATTTGCGCGCGTTCTCGAGCAGATTGCCGACCACGCGACGCATGTCGGTTTCATCGGCCTCGATCACCGCCGACGGAGCGAGCCGCGTGATCAGCCGCATGCTGTCCTCGCTTTGCATGCGTGCTGCGAGTTCGCTCGCGATCACCGAGAGGTCCACCGGTTCCGGCACACGCTGAACGGGACGCGCGTAGTCGAGGAAGCGGCCGATGATCATGTCCATCTGCTCGATGTCGTCGACCATCGCGTCCTTGGTGGCCTGATCGGACGGGCTCATTTCGGTCTCGAGCCGCAGCCGTGCGAGCGGCGTGCGCAGATCGTGCGAGATGCCCGCGAGCATCAGCGCGCGGTCCGCCTCGAGCTGTTCGAGGTCGCGCACCATCTGGTTGAAGCTTCGATTGGTTTCGGCGGCCACACCCATGCCGCGCTCGGGCAGCGGCTCGGGCGATTGCCCCGAGCCGACCCGGCGCGCGGCCATCGCCAGACGCGCGAACGGCCGGTTCACCAGACTCGTGATGAACGCCGCGCCGAACAGCGACAGCGCGAGCGCGAACACGCCCCAGCCGGCCCATTGCAGGCCGGTGGCGTTGTCGAGCTGATCGCGGTCGAGCGCGACCCAGTAATCGTCGTCGTCGATCTTGAAGCTGATCCATACGCCGTTGATATCGTTGACGCTCTGCGCGATCACGGTGTCGTCGCCGAGACGGCCGCGGATGTCGTGCTCGATCAGGCGATTCAACGATTCGTCGGGCTGGAGTTTGTATTTGTCGGTGGCTTCGCGCGGGTACACGCGCACCCCTTCGTTGCTCTCCAGATCCTGCAGCAGCGCACGCCGCAGGTCGGGATCGGAATAGAGGAGTGCGGTGCGCGTGAGCTTGACGATCGCGACGAGTTGCAGAGCCACGCGCTGCGCGCGCGGCTCACGCTCGATCACGCGAAAGCTCTGGAACCACGCGGCGAGACTGACTGCGATCAACAGCGCGATCAGCAGAAAGGTCCGCCAGAAAAGGCCGCCGAACGCGAGCGTCAGGAGGCGCCGGTCGATCCGCATGGGCCCTTCTTATGTGACACAGAAACGAAAACGGAGCACAAACTCAGGCTGCACCGTCGGGGATGAAGACGTAGCCGAGGCCCCACACGGTCTGAATGAAGCGCGGGCTGCCCGGATCCGGCTCGATCAGCTTGCGCAGACGCGAGATCTGCACGTCGAGGCTGCGGTCGAAGACCTCGTATTCACGGCCGCGTGCGAGTTCCATCAGCTTTTCGCGCGACAGCGGCTGACGCGGATGACGCGCGAATACCTTCAGCACCGAGAACTCACCGGTGGTGAGCGGAATTTCCTGGCCGGCCTTGGTCAGCGTGCGGGTGGCGAGATTTAGCGCGAACTCGCCGAACTCGAAGACCTCGGTGGTCTCGGACGGCGCACCCGGCAATTCGGACGGCGACTGGCGACGCAACACCGCGTGAATGCGCGCGACCAGTTCGCGTGGATTGAACGGCTTGGGCAGATAGTCGTCGGCACCCATCTCGAGGCCGACGATGCGATCCACATCCTCACCCTTGGCCGTCAGCATGATGATCGGCGTGCGGTCGTTGCTGCCGCGCAGTCGCCGGCAGATCGACAGGCCGTCCTCACCGGGCAGCATCAGATCGAGCACCAGCAGATCGAAGCGCTCGCGCACCCAGAGCTTGTTCATTGACGGCGCATTTTCGGCGACGTAGACGTTGAAGCCTTGTTCGCCGAGGTAGCGGCGCAGAAGATCGCGCAGGCGTGGATCGTCGTCGACGACGAGGATTTTCGAAGGGTTTTTGGTTTCCATGGTCGGCATCTTAGCGCGATTAGAAAGTGGTGCGCGGTTACACCATTTCTGGGGTTACAGTCGGTTACAAAATTTACCCGCGGTGTGGCGCGACGTAAAGTATGCGCGTTTAGACTGCTTTACTGAATGCGGCTGTTCGGTGGATACTTCACTCGACAAAACTCTCGCACCCGGCTGTTACCGGGGTTTGTATACGCATCTGAGGTAGCCGGTTGCCGCGCCACGAAGGGAACAAAATGAAGGGAGGGGTTTGGCCAAACGTGCGCCTGAGCGTGATTGCACTGGCGGTTGCCGGTACGCTGGCAGGCACACTGGGCCCGACGCTCGCTCATGCGCAGCCGTCCGCAGATAGAGCGACGAGCGAGCATGCGCCCCGCTCGGGCAATGGCAGAACCAGCCGCCACAACCCGGGCATCGATCGCCCTGCCTCTGACGCGATGCTGCGCACCGCGGTTCCTCCCGATCTCGATCAACGTCGCCGCGACGGGCATATGACGCCTGAAGAGCGTCGGCTGTTGCGGCAGCACATCGAAGACGCCGTGCGCGAGTTGTACAAGCGTTAATCCCAGCGCGCGCATCGCCGCGTGAAAAATCCCGTTGCATCTTCAGCGTCCACTTTCTGATCCGCTGCTCCGTTGAGTCGCCAGCACCGGCGCGTTTTTGTGCGCGTCTTCGTGCATACAGGCGCCTCGGCTCACGATGTCACGCCACTCACGAGCGCACGCCGCGAAGCGATATCGCGACCTCCCGACTGGGTAGTCGAGCCGATCCCGGCGCGCGCCGAGCGCAACGCATGGACGCCGGATCAGCGTCACATCTCCGACACGCCGGACCCGGTACGCGTCGAGCCGATCGCCACGCAGTTTCGCGCGAGCGGTCACGACATCGAGGTGACGCTGCGCGCGCTCTTTTCTCAGCGATGCGTTTTGGAGCGATGGCAATCGCGGGGTGCTGGTGAAGTCGCCGGTCGAGTTCGTGATCGGCGCGCTGCGCGCATTCGCTGTCGGCTACGACAACACGGCGCCGTTCGCCGCGCAGATCCGCCCGCTCGGCGAGAACCTGTTCTATCCGCCGAACGTCAAAGGATGGCTGGGCGGCGCGTCCTGGATCAACAGCTCGACGCTGCTCGCGCGCAAACAGTTCGTCGAGCAGCTGTTTCGCGCGACCGAGACTGCGGGGGCGCCGCGCATGAATGGCGCGGCCAGAGCGAAGAGCGCGGCGAGCGGCACGCGGCGGGATGCGTCGAATGCGCCCGTCGTGCCGGGGCGTGGTTACGACAACCTGCTGATCCTCATCGAACTGCAAGGCGGCAACGACGGTTTGAACACCGTGATCCCGTTCGCCGATCCTGCGTACCTCGTGCTGCGCAAAAACATCGGCATCAAACGCGAACCGATGATCCAGCTCGACGAGCGCACCGCGCTGCATCCCGCGTTGGAGCCGCTGATGCCGCTCTGGCGCAGCCGGCAGCTCGCGATCGCGCAGGGCGTCAGCTATGCGCAGCCGAACCTGTCGCATTTCCGTTCGATCGATATCTGGCATACCGCGTCACGCTCCGACCAATATCTGCGCGACGGCTTGCTCACGCGCGCGTTCGCGATGGGGCCGGTGCCCATCGGTTTCGCGGCCGACGGCGTCGTGATCGGCAGCGCCGAAATGGGGCCGCTCGCAAACGGCGCGCGCGCGATCGCGCTGGTCAATCCCGCACAGTTCGTCAGGGCCTCTCGACTCGCGACGCCAGTGTCCTTGCACGAGCGCAATCCCGCGCTCGCGCCTATTCTCGACGTCGAAAACGACATCGTGAAAGTGGCCGGTCGTCTGCGTGCGACGCAAGGGCAGCCTCAGTTGCAGACCGCGTTTCCGGGCGGCGCGTTCGGCAGTTCGATCAAAACGGCAATGCAGGTGCTGGCCGCTTCGGACACCCTGAAGATAGCTGGCGCCGGACGCGCGCCAGTGGAGCAGCCGTTGAGCGGGCAGGGCGTGGCCGTGATCCGGCTAACGCTGAACGGTTTCGATACGCACCAGAACCAGCCGGGACAACAGGCCGAGTTGCTCAAACAGTTCGCGGAAGGGATGGTGGCGATGCAGGCCGCGCTCGTCGAGTTGGGCCGGTGGAACGATACGCTCGTGACGACGTACGCGGAATTCGGGCGCCGTCCGCGCGAGAACCAGAGCAACGGCACCGATCACGGCACGGTGGCGCCGCACTTCGTGACGGGCGGTCGCGTGCAGGGCGGTTTGTTTGGCGTGCCGCCGATGCTTGCGCGGCTCGATGGGAATGGCAACCTGCCGGTCGGCGTGGATTTTCGCCAGCTTTATGCGACGGTGCTCGGGCCCTGGTGGGGGTTGGACGCGCCTGCGATTCTGCAGCAGCGGTTCGAGCCGCTGCCGTTGCTGCGGGCGTGAGCGCTGGGCGCGAATCGACGCGCCCGGCTGTCAGGCTACTTCGCGCGCCACGCGATCCATAGCTTGCGGATCGGCGTCAACGCGATGCGTTGATGCAGCACGTGATAACCGTCGCGCTCGATTTCATCGAGCAACGCCAACGCGAGCGCCGCGAGCGCGAGCAGCGTGCGCTGCGCGCGCCGCGCACTGGCGGGCACCACGGCGAGCGCGGTCTGCACCGCGTCGCGCGCGCGATTCGTTTCGAACCGCATCAACTCGGTAAAAGCGTCGGTGTATTTGCGGTTGATCAGATCGGCGGCGGTGACGTTGTAGCGCTGCATCTCGTCGATCGGAACGTAGATGCGGCCGTGCCGGGCATCGTTGCCGGTTTCGGCGACGAACTGCGCGAGCATCAGCGCCTCGCCGAGCGGAGCGGCCCACGCCGACGCTTGCGCGGCATCGTCGGCCGATCCGATTGCAGCCGCGCGCGACACCAGCGACGCAAAATTGCCACCGACACCATGCACATAGCGGCGCAGGTTCGGATAGTCGAGATAGCGTGCCTGGTCGAGATCCATCTCGAAGCCCGCGAGCAGTTCCTGCAGAGCCCGATATTCGGCCTGCGCGTCGGGCAGATAGGCCGCGAGTGCCTTGGACACCGGATGCGACGGCGAGCCCGCGGCCAGCGCGGCAATTTCTTTCTGCCACCAAGCGAGCTTCGTGCGGCCGACCGCCGGATCGCTCGTCTCCTTGACCGTTTCCTCGAACTCGCGACGCAATGCGAAGAGCGCCGTCAACAGCGGCTGACTGGCGGCGCGCGCCTGGCGAAGCGCATAGTAGGTGCTCGATCCTGGGGGCGCCGCTTTCTGCTGGCAATAGTCGTCGAAATTCACGGGATGGGAGTGTGGGGAAGGACTGGCGAGAAGGGCGCCGACGTCCGTCGCGGCGCCCGTCTCGACGAGCCGAAAATTGTAGCATCGGCGTCGCGCGCGCAGATACCGCCGGATGCAGACAAGCGCGAATCAATCGGTTAGAATCTCGCGCTTACGCTTTCGGGAGCGTGTTCAGCGCGCTTGGGAGTGCACAGGACAATCGGGCGCGACGCATCGCGGCGTACCCGGCTGCGAGGGTGGCGAAATTGGTAGACGCACCAGGTTTAGGTCCTGTTGCTCCGCGTGATGCGTGCAGGACTCAATCTGCTGCAGAGTGGCGTGAAACAAGGGTCTGCGCGGTGTCTCGCAATACTTCGGCGTCTCGCAGAAGGCCGTATCGCATGCGATATCGCAGCGGTCCTGCCTGCTAGGTATAAAAATTCGCGTGAGTGGCGAAATTGGTAGACGCACCAGGTTTAGGTCCTGACGGGGGCAACCCTGTGCCGGTTCGAGTCCGGCCTCACGCACCATAAAGAAGGCCATGTACCGTTAAGGTACGTGGCCTTTTACTTTCACCCGCGCCCCCTGATTGCTCGCCGCGACTTACGCCACCAGGTCATCGCCGGCATGTCAGCGAATTTCACGGCGGAATACGAATACAGTGCATGCACCAGTGCGGACAGTCGTTGTTCGTTTGTGTCGATTACCTGGAGCAGGTAGAGCAGTCTGTTCGCTATTTGGCCGGGGTCCATCTTCTTCCGGTGCTCGGCAATAACCTGCATGCCGATTCGAAACGCGCGTAGCTGTTCATACGCGTAAGCACACTCGCCGGCAAGTTCCGGTCCGAGCACGCCTACCTTTGCAGGCGCGCTGTCGAACATCGGGTCCGTCGGCATCGGCATGCTGTACAAGGGGAGGGGTTTCCCTTGTCTCGCCATCAGTACCATTCCGTGCAAACCGGCTTAATAACTTGAACGCACTCGCGTGCGACTCGAGTTCACCCGCAAGCGCGCTGGCCCACGACGTACTGTCCAAGTGCCGACGATATTGCTCCGCCAAGAAGTTGCTGGCGTATGCCACTGCGAGTGCGCCGCTCGCTGCGATGACTGCAGCACTAATTGTCACCAAGCCGTCCGCCATGCGGGCCATCCCTTCGCCAATTTCGATGCGCGTAGTGTACCCGCCGATTTGCGTAAAATCTGCGGATGGAGACCGTGAACTGAGACCAGCATGGAAACGAACAAGCCGCCGCCCGCCGTCCCTGAAGACTTTCCCTGGGACACAACACCCGCGTCCCTGGGCGGCGCACAGCCGAAACTGGCATTGCGCCGCATGCCGGACGGGAGATTTGTCTCGGGACTCACGCCTGAGGAACGCTTTGGCCCGGCTTCGTACGCTACTCGAGTGGTAGCGGCACGCGACCAAAGAAAACCCCGCCGGGTGACGGGGCAGTGCATCGCTGATGCTCGGCGCTTACACGTGCTCTTCGATGAGCGTGTCCGAAATGCCGCCATTCAGGCGACGCGGGGTGTACCCGGCGCCGTCGATACCAAGTGCTTTGTCGACGGCAGCCTTGTCCGCCGGCGACATGCGTTTCTGGAACTTTTGGAAATCGGCGTCTGCTTCGAAAAATGAGCGCACAACTTCTTCAATCAGTTCGCCATGCTCTACCGGTGTTTCGTAGGCCTGCTGATAGAAGACGCGATACTGTTCAATAGCGGTGCGCGTCGACATCTTCAGGCTGATGTTCAGACGGTCGGTCGGGTCGATGACAGTGAATTTTTTGAGAGCGGGCATGGAGGCCTCCGGTGAGAGTGTTTTGAGGTGTACTCTCGCTGCTCATTTCGTGGCTCGCTTCGAGTACATAGGGTATAAGCACCTCAAAAAACCCACCCCCCCATCTGCTGAACCGCTTTTTGCATTTTCGCTGCTCTTTAGAGGAAGTCTTCTAAATAGTAATCTGTGCACTCCTCGCGCAGCAGCCGTGCAAGACCCGCACACAAGCCATACATCACACGCACATCCATTGCATCTCATCTGCCTGGGCAGGTTCGAGCTGTTTCACAGCTCGTGGGCGCAAGCGCGCGGCTAGCGCGGGAGTGCCATGCATCTCATTGGTATCAAGTGCGGCCCACCGGGCCGCTCATCTGGCCACTTTTGACCAAGACACGCCAGCGCGTTTCAAGACAACCCCTTGCATGCAATGAGCAGCCACCCCGCCTGCGCCTCCAAACTCTCGCACCGAGTCCTCACTGCGCACTCGACGTGCGCCGCCTCTGTACACAGCTAAGCTCATTTAAAAGAGTCCCGCGTGCGCAGGCAAGGCTCCGTCCACGGCCCTGATATCAATACAGATGTGGGCAAAGGAAGTAACTCCTTCGTGCGCAGGCAAGGCATGTGCAACCCTTTGATTGCAAGAACGGCGAACAGCGGCTGGTGCCTCGAGGCTCAGGCGGGTGTGCTCAACGCAGGCCTGCGTGTCAGGGACTCCTGCACGGGGTGGGGGTTGCCGTTGTGCGGAAGCCTGCGCGTCAGAGACTCTTGCCTTACATTCGACTCCCCGGCGGGATACCGCGTCACGGGGTACGGAAAACGGGTTTTCGGGGCACCGGGGAGGAGCCGAATGGCGAGCTGAGGGTTGCGGCGTCGCTGAGCACTCCCGCCTGCGCTAAGCAACACCGCCGCAAATCCACAGCGAGCCCCGCTCGCTGCCAACAAAAAACCCGCTCGAAGAGCGGGCCTTGTTCTCAGCGCGTGAGCGCGTCAGTGGGTCACCTGGGTCAGCGCATCAAACGCTTGTGCCGCTTTCGCGAGGTCTTCCGAGAGCCGGCGCGCGCCGTCCGGGGTGAGGGGCATGTACACGACTTCGCCTTTGACTTCGCCTTGCAGATACACGCCGGAGGTGCGGCCCGCCTTGACGCTGAGCAGGTCGATGTAGGATTTTTCCATGTGAGAGAGAGTTCGTCGTTGTTGTTGGATGGATGTTCAGGCTTCGGCCGGCGCCGGTGCGGCCACTTCGCCGAGCACTGTTTCCAACGCGAAGCGGATGGCAAGCGAGCGCGACACGCCAGGACGCGGACGGGCCGTCAGCGAGGCCGCTTTCAGGTGCTCATTGAAGCGAGCGCGGTCTCCGTCGAGCCGGGAGAGAAACGTGTGGTAGACGGAGGCCGGGATGCTGACAGAGGTGCGCGTACCGTCGGGCAAAACGACGGGCAGGTGCTTCGCGAGTTCGATGTTCGTAGTGGTGGACATGGTGGTCTTCCAGTGTGTTGATTGATGTCAGGCGCGGGTGCAGGTCAAGTCCCGCATACGACATATAGCGACCGGTTTTAAGTCACCACCGCAGCCGCTTTCGCTCATGGCCACGAAGGGGCATCCGGGCAAAATACACGGCTTGCGAGGGGTCTGAATGGCAGCATGGAGGGGCGTCGAGCCCCGGAGTTTTCCGGTCAGTTAGAGAGAAGTGGCTCCCCGCCGAAGCGGGCGGAGCGCGGAGCATGTCCAAATCGCCGGAACGCCTGATGCATCAAGGCTGAGCGCCAGGGACGAGGTGTTGTAACCCCCTGTTGGACGTCGAATAAACAGCGTCCTAAACAGGGGATATGAAAAACCAGTTTCCTGGGACGACGGCTGACGTGGCTCAGCGAAACGTCATGGCCGGCGAAATACACGGCTAGACGACGCGTTGAAAATGGTGACGTTGGTAGTGAGTGCCGTGGGTTCCGTGGAAGTAGGATTTGTGCGGCGAGTAGCCGCTCGCTGCCGCCGTTTTGCTACTCGGGCAACTTTTTGTTTGAAGCGGACCCTCATGACCCGCAAAGCCCCTATTGCACGAATGTGCTTCGCGCAACAAGAGTCTCGGGCGCGCTGCCAGCGCGCTTAGAAGAGTCCCGCTTCGTCTCAAACTCTTCTCCCCGTCTTTCCCTGCCCATGGGTGCCGTAGGTCACACTCACTCCGGAAAGCCGAGGACTTTCTTAAATTCCTGAACGGTTTGAAGGGAGGAAGGGCTAGCGCGCGGTGCGCGCCTCTTGTACCGCAGCGTGCAAAGCACGCCTCAAGGGCGGGCTATGCCCGCCCGCCTAACTGTTACTTGTTACTCTGTTTCTTGTTAAGGAGGGGGCAACTCCTTGATTTTTCCGCACGTTTTTCCTCGTCAATACACGGGTTAATACAGGGGTCACTACATCGGTCAATACACGTGTAACTCGCCCGAGAGCCGGGCAAAATACATGACTCCGGCTTCGTGTCTTTTGTCCGGTTGCCTCGTTCTTCAGTGCCCGAACAATGGGCTCGACATTTGATAGGTCAAATTAGACACAGCGTGTCCGCCGGGGTAATAACGAACCGATGGACCTTCATACAAAGAAAGCGGCGTGCATCCCGGCAGGCGCAGACCGAACAAAGCGTAGTTGCGCCAACGGCACGCCCGCTTAGGGCGCTGGGCCGCCTGACTCGCCGCCGTCGCCTTTTCGAACAAGCACAGCGACCGTCCAATACTGAGCGCTCAGCGCCGCACCCGGAACGTCGCTCTTGCCTCGCCCCGCACCTTCGCAGACGACGAACGCCGCCGGACTGCGCCCGCGGTCTGGATAGTCGTAGGCAAGTTGGTGTACCCGCCGACGCCCACACGGTCCGGTACACCAGCGCGCACCGCTTCGATGAGCGGCCCTTCTGCAAAAAACAGGTTTTCTTGAACAGTCATGGTTGCTGCATCAGCATCTTGAAATAAGCTTGCACGGTGCTCGCGATGTCATCGCTGTCTTGCTGAGCGAGCCCTCCGGTTGCGCTAAGCAGAAATGCGCGTCGTGGGAGATGCCCCTTGCCAGGACCGTCGAGTTGCTCGTGATATGTACCGTATTAAGCCCCTTTGGTCAGGGTTGGCTCGGTTGAGAAGGTGTTCGAATTGATGCTGTTTCGAAAGTCGGGGTTATGGGGTGCATCAGATTTTCGGGCTGCGAGTGGCCTTGCCGGGCGCGCTGCTTCGCCGTGCTCGGTGCCCGGGCTGGCCATCGAACGCCATCGGGGTCGGTTTTCGTATCGAAGCGGGCCTGGATGTTCTGCTCGAGCGTCGCCGCAATGCTGCGGAACAGGCCAGTCAAGTCCGACGTGCCGTATGTCCCAGACGCCCGACTCGTCGTAGCAAATGCTGTCAATCCAGCCTGACGCCGGGGTAGGTTCGGTTTGTCAATTGCCGTCAGACTCTGGTGTTCGTAGTCGATGGGCAGGGGCAAGCTGTAAGCGTTAAAGGCGTCCAGCAAGTCATTGAACATTGAACGAGTAGGTGAATGGCCCGCGTTCATCCCGGCCGGCAAACCGGATGGCGGCAGAAGCTGGATGGGGGTGGCTAGCGGCGAACCTTTTTCAGTGGGCGCTAGGTCGAGCGGGGGGTATTGAGTCGTTGACTTGGGCGGAGCGAGGTTGATTGCAACCGTGTAGCCGACACCTGCCGCCGTTTGCGGGAGCCCAAGACCCATCAAAAAAGCGCCCCGCAGGGCGCTTCGTGCCTCAATTGAGGTCGTATTCCTTGTCAACCTTAGTCTTCTTTTCGACCGTGAGACCGTGCAGGACATAGGCCCTTTGCCCGTTGCGGCGCGAGGAAGCCTTAAGCGACCAGCCCTTGATGAAACACGCTGCCGTCAGCTCGTCGTGAGCGGCCTTCAGCGAGCGGCCGAACTGCTCTCGGTCCGTGCTTGCACCGAGGAATTCGACCAGCTCGTCAAACGTGAAGTCGAAACGACCGTCGTGGCTCTGATAGAAAAGAAAAAGACGTTTTGCGAGGTCGCCGGTGAGCTGCTGATACATGCTTTCCGAGTACCAGCTCGACAACTTCTGGCCAAAGAACGCACGTACATAGCGCGACAGCTCAGTCGTGAACTTCAGCGTATTTCCTTTCTCCGACTTGGCCTCGACGATGTCGCCGAGCAGCTTGAAAGACGTGCGTACGCCGGAGATGTCACCCCGCTTGAAAAGCGGCTCCTGCAGAAAAAGCGCTTGCCAGCTTTCGACAACAGCCACGTCGTTTGTCCAGACGCGCAATTCGGCGTTACGCAGACGCTGCAGCTGCTTCGCCAGTTCCTTGCGATTGTTGCTTCCCGGGTCACGACCCATTGCCTTCAGCATGTCGACAACGCGGATTGAGGGCGTGCGCGCGCCAAGCGGCACGGTGGCGGCAAAGCGCAGGATGTACGCAAAGGTCTCCCAATCGCCCGAGCGCAGTTCTTCGCCGACATACGACATGTCAACAGTGCCTTGGCGCATTCCGGAGATGCGAGCAATGCGCAGCGGCTCGGCGTCTGTGAACATAGGGCGGACGGCGTTGCGCGGCTTCATCGCGATAATAGGCGAGCGCATCACAATGTGCGGCAGGGTGAGCTGCGTCGTACGAGCGGCCGGCAGATACAACTCGGCTTCGGCGTCATGTGTTGCAAGCGACTCGTCACCCTCGAGCAAGTCGTTGTCTGGCGGCATGTATTCCAGCGGAAACTCCGCAGCGCGAACCGGGTCACGGGTAGCAGCAGGGGCTTTCGCGGCAACTGGCTCTCCATTCTCCTCAGCCATCGCACTGACAGCTTCGGCGAGTTCGGCGTGCACGACCTCCGTAGCGCCGGCTTGACGCATGGCTTCCGCCTTGACTTCGCGCTCGGCATCCAGCTTCTCAATAAGTTCGGTCGTGTAGCCCACCTCCAGGTTATGCAGACGGTCGACTTCGTTGAAAATGGCATTGCCGGTGATTGCAACGAGCGTCGCGAGCCAGGTATGGTCGGTGACGCGCGTCGAGAAACCCGGGCGGTCGCTGCATTCGATATCGTCCGCTGCTTGCATCGCTGCCGTCAGCAGCTGCTTCATCCGCACTGCGTCCAAACGCGGAGCGACTTTGAGCCACGCGCGCAGTAGCGCAGGTGTGACCGCGTGCAGCACGTCGGTATCGAGGTCGACCATCTCGATGATGTCGTCGAACGTGAAGGTGGCGAATTCGTGGGCGTCGAACGTGTATACAGTGGTCGTCATGAGGGCATCCCGTTAGAGCGGTTATAAAATGTATACTGCGATGGTTTTAAACCGGTACTGGGCTGAACGTGTCTCGTGCACTTTCTATAGCGACTTCAAGAGAAGGGACGGGCCGCAGGACATCTGCCGAAGGGTTGGCGCGTATCTGGAAGGCGGGGCCAGCGAGGTCATTGTCGTAGGCCGGTGCGGAGAGGTCGAAGTTTGGGGAGTAAAGGGCCAGCGGCAAGCTTCGATGTTCGGGATAGCGCTATCGCTTGACCGCACGTACTTCGAAGAGGGCGGTGTGGCCGCCGCCCCCAGTGCTCGTTGCTGAGAGGACGCGTTAGCTCGAAGCCGTTTGGCGGGACCTCGGTCACTTCGCCGCCAATGCCAATTCCCTCCAGTTCTTTCGCACGCGCAACGATGCCGGACCTGGCATTCTTGAGGACGTGCGAAGCAGCGAACGGCGCGCGGAGCGCGTGCCTAACTTGGGCTTACTTCTGAGCACGTTTCGACGCGCAGCAGTCGGGAGTTCTATTGCTTTTTAGTAGCGGTGTGATGCCTCGGCCGTCGGCGACGAGGTAGCGACAAACGGTTTCGTGGTCGGTTTCCACCTGGACGTTTATGTCCTCGCTGGTGCTTCAGCTGAACCGGCGACGAGATGTAAGTCGCATCCGAGCGACGTCGCGCTGCTCTGCACAGAAAAACGAATGGGCCGCCAAGGCGGGCCATTCGTTGCCAGCTCAACGCCGACCGCGCAGAGGGGGGCCGAGTGCCGATGCCGTCTATGCTTTTGGCTCTGCGAGGAAGCCTTGAACGGATACTCCCTTGAGACGGCGACTGAGAGGCCTGCCGAAACGGCTAGTCCACTTTCAGCAACCGCAATGCCTGTTGCCAACGGTCGGCCGTCATCGAACTGAACCAGTCGTCGTGCCCTGCGTCACGCAAGAGCATAAATTGCGCATGCGGATGCTCAAGGGCCAGCCGTTCGGCGTGCCATACCGGGATGAGGGTGTCGTTCGCCGCGCCGACAACAACCAGTGGACCTGTATAACGCTCGAGCGCGGCGACCGCATCGAAGTGGTCATGCAGTATCCATCGCACTGGAAACAGTCTCAGCTTCTCAGATGCTACGCTTGCCAGCGAATCCCACGGCGTGATGAGCAGCGCGCCGGCGACCACCGACTCTTCACCAAGTATGGCTTGCGCTGCCATACCGGCACCCAACGACTCGCCAACCAGAAAGATGGGACCGCCCCATTGGGCTCTGCTTTCAGCAAGCGCACTTCGCGATGCCGTCATTGCAGCTTTCATGGTCCGCGTACCCGGTCGCTTGCCATGGCCGGGATACTCGACAAGAACAGCGCGATAACCGGAGCGGACGAACACATCTGCAAGCGGCAGCTTGTTCTCTGCGGACTCTGCGTTGCCGTGATAGAGGATAAAGGTTCCGAGCGGTTCGCGGCCGTCCGGAGTTACGACATATCCTGCGTATCCGCTGGCGGGATGCCAAGGTTGGACATCATAGCCCGTATGTTGTCCAAGCCCGATATCGGGCACGTTTGAGACCGCAGGGAGTAGTAGCCGGTCTTGGAAAACGTAAAGGGCTATCGCCGCCACAACGTAGGCGATGACGGCAAGGCGGACGGTCGTCCACAACAACCACATATCCGTTCCTCGCGGCTGCCTGACTGGCGGACGCGCCTCATTGTGCCGACGTCGTGACCGTAATCCGGCATCCGTTCGGCGGCGTCGCCCACACTTCATCGCATGGCTGCATATCTCACGAGTTCTGCCTCGGTTTCATCATGTTGTCCGCTGGAAGCATGCCCGGTAGGGCCTCCACAAATAAATCGGTCTGTAACGCAGCGCCAGCCTGCACGTCATACTGAGCAAAGTCCCGGACGCCCGCAGCCAGCAGGACTTCGTCGTCGAGGAAAAAGTTGCCCGAGCATTCTTTAGCCGGGCGCGTCAGGATATAGTGGGCCGCGTCGGCGACTATCTCCGGCTTGCGACACGCCGCAAGCTGGTCCGTACCACCAATCTCGTTTCGCACAGCAACTGTCGCGATGGCAGTTCTCGGCCATAGGGAATTGACAGCGACACCACGGTCTCTGAACTCGCCGGCCCACGCCAATGTGAACAGGCTCATCGTGTATTTCGCGATGGTGTATGCCGGAAAGTCGCTAAACCACTTTGCGTCGTGGAACAACGGAGGTGACAGCGTGAGGATGTGCGGGTTCGGCGAATTGAGGAGATGCGGCAGGCACGCTTGCGCGCACACGAACGTGCCTCTGCCATTGACCCCGTGCATCAGGTCGTACCGTTTGACGGGTGTGTCTAGCGTGCCAGTCAGTCGAATGGCGCTGGCATTGTTCACGAGGATATCGATGCCACCGAACAACTCAACGGTCTCGGCAACCGCGGCTTTCACGCGTTCTTCGTCGCGAATATCCACAACAAGCGGGAGCGCCCTGCCGGCAGCAGCTTCAACAGCTGCAGCCGCCGTGTGAATCGTACCCTCGAGACGTGGGTCTGGGTCGGCGGTCTTTGCGGCAATCGCGACATTCGCGCCGTCGCGTGCGGCTCTGAGTGCGATGGCGAGTCCGATGCCGCGACTGCCACCAGACATGAATATGGTCTTGCCGGCAAGGGTCATGGTTGTCTCCTGAACACTCCCTGTAGCATACGCTGCTGCCGTCATCACGCCGTTGCCGATGTAGACGTCACTCGTGAAGGGATGGCGTACGCTACTCATCTCGTCGTGAGCCGCAGACGCTGAACCCGTCGTTCGCGCGTGGCTTCCTTCGCTTGTGTTTTGTATGGTGCAACTGGCGACCTTGCCACGCAAGATGCTGCCAGCACGCTACGAGGCGCATCGCGCAGACTCGGTGCCCGCGGCAGGAGTAAGTATTGGCGTGGTACGCAGACGACTGACGCCAGTGCTAACTGCGACTGGCAGCGACCCTGCAGATTGGTGAGCGAGTCCACGTCGCCAGCGACTCTCTGACGGCGTCGTATTCACCGACGGTGCGCTGCGTTGACTGCATCTACGGGGGCCTCGGGCAGCTGGATGCGGGGGGCGACAGGTGTGTCGCTGTTTCCGATGGCAGTGCGAGCGGCCAGGCGCGACTGTCGCCCCTGATTTGCCGATTCTCGATTCCGCTGTCAATCACGACCTTGGCGTTCTATAACATAAGCGCAGCAAGGGTCTTATTGGTCAATTGACGTTACAACGTCCTGTCACCAGCGCACTTATTGCGCATCCTTCTGCCCCGCCCGGTACCAGCCTCGCGTCATTACCCAGGTAGTCATCGAATAAGTCCGGCTTTGGGCACCAACGGTGCCACAAGCCAGCTTCGCATTTGCTCGGCTAAACGGCATCGGGGACGACGCTGTATGGCGTTGGGTGGAGCGAAAGCAGGAATCAGCAAGGCGCGAGAACAGGTCTAATGCAACCATCGCGCGCTCGTGGGGATGCCAATCCCCTTGTTATTCCGGGTCGTGTTATTCGCAACCCGTTGACGAAAAAGAGGTGACGAGATGAAAGTGCAGCTCTTAGCTGTAGTCAGTGCGGTATCCCTGCTCGCTGTGACCGGCGCCGCCCACTCGCAGCAAATGCAACCGTCGGGCACAACTGACCCGTCGTCTGCCCAGCAGCCCATGACAACTGCCCAGCCGGCCACGACTATGGACCGCACCCCTGACCTGGGATACGGGCCCCAGCCCGGCGGAAGCAGCGGCAGCGGCAAAGCCAGAAACGGTGCCTCGTGCACGGTGGGCCTGTCCTGCGATATCTATCAGGGCAGCTAGCACGCCTGAGGTCGCCGATGCCAGCTTGACCCGCATGCGGAAATTTGGATGACCACACCGTAATTGGACAGCGAGTCGTTGTTGCTCGAGTCTCGTTTTAAGCGGTAGGGGGTCAGCCGAGGCCTCAGTGCGACGTTTTTTCGGGCAATTAAATCAGAGCGCAATCGGGGAGCGTCATGTCGCGGCTAATTGTCCGACCGCTTTGCCCGTGACGTGATAGTTTCAGGAGACCTTATTTGAAATAGCGGTTCTGGTAGTCGGTTCAAGAAACCAAACCAATCGAAACTTTGTGGAGTACATGGATATGAAACCGCTCAAAGTCGCGGCAGCTATCACCGCCGTTCTCGCATTCGGATATGCCCACGCGCAAAATGTGGCGCCTGCAACGCAGCCCGCAAATTCCACCGTGTCTTCGACAGACTCGGTGGGTGGTGTGCCCGCCACGAGGAGTGACGCTGGCGCTCCAACGGGAAAGACCCGAGCCCAGGTCAAGCAGGAGTTGCTGCAAGCGCGCAAATCGGGCGAACTCGACCGCATAAACGCGGAGTATGGGGGTCAATAAGCACGGTGCCTGCTCGCATTGGTCGGGTTTGAGGCGTCCCATCCCGGGTCGTTCAACTTTCATATGCGGTCTGGAAAAGGTCAGGGATGCTGCGCGACAATGCGGACGATGGGCGCGAAAGCGAAGACCCGGATGCGAGGTGGTGCTGTTGGACGTGTACCCAGCAATCTGCACGGTCAGGCTCGCGGTTAGGGAGCGTTACGCGGCAGGTTGCCGGGAGCGCAGGATAGCGTCCGGAACGCTTCATATGTTCGCCGACTTTGAGTTGGTCTGTTCTTTCGTTCGCTCTTGCTCGCCTTCTGTCATCGAAAAGGTCGCTGCACAAATTGATGAATAGTTGGTCGTGAGGAACCCACCAGCCATGCAATGGATAACGATTCGCGGGAAGAGAAGATTCGTGTAAGGGCCTATCAGCTCTGGGAAAAAGACGGCAGCCCGGAGGGACGCGCCGACGAGTATTGGGAACAAGCGCGCTTTCAGATAGATGAGGAAGAATCAGAAGCCGACGGCAACGGAGACGGCCCGAAGGGCCGGCTGCCAGGGTGACGAAAACCGGCTACGGGCTGAGGCGTCGCCACGCGGTTGAGTGCGTGGCCGAGCCATAACTCAGGCCATTACATTAGTATTGCTTGGCGAACTGCACGGCGGCGCAGTGCTTGTGCGGTATTCTTTCGTTGCACGCTGCGTGCGACCGCGGCGACAGTTTAGCCAGGCGCCTATACCCAAGCTTCACCTGACGCGGAATCTCGGCGCTCGCTGAGGAATAGCCGACATAGAGTTCCTCACTGAGGGTCCTAGTATAGCGAGGGCTGTCTCCGACAGAGTCAAAAATGCTCGGCGTTGAGAATCAGTTTTCCGTGGACCCGTCGAGGTTGAAGGGGGCACCGCCTGCGTGCTGCTCGAACCAAAGGAGCGCATCTTCCGAGCCGAGAAACCTGACGCGCTCTCGTGCAGCTTTCAGCGTCTTCACTTGGTCCTTGATGTCCGACGGCGGGTTGCCATAGGCGTTCAGAATTGCCTTGCCCGCAAATAGGCGTTCATAAGGTACACCGTCCCTGGTCAAGGTGACCACGAAAAAGCCACGCGAAAGGGGCTCGTTTATCAGGCTGTCGTCCGCAGTAATCACCTCGACAGTGGCATCCGGGTCAGTCGCCTCCGACCATAGCGGCGAGCCGCTCGCCGTATCAGTGCCTATCAGTTCAGCGGCTCGCGCGTAGCCATCCGGGACACTTGTCACAGTCTCGCGCAGTGGGTCGATGAGAAAAGATACGTCCATTGGCTCCTCCTGTGTTGACAACCTGTTTCGGGGCAACGTCGGTGTTCACGATAATACACGACGCCCGTTGGCCGGAGGCTAAGCGGCCGAGCGGCGTACTTCGGCAAAACCACGCGGTAACCTCAGGGGGAGGGAACAAGCAGATTTGCTGTCGACGCCAAAATGATTTTGACCCGCATGCCGACATCGGATTGGCCTACCTGCCAATCGAGCCAAGGCTGCAGCATCGACGCCTTGCAGCTCATCTAACTTGTCGTCCGCATTACGGCATGCGGGTCAAGCTGGCATTGGCGACAACAGTCCGGCCAGCGCGTGTCTCGCCTTGAGCTGCAAGATACGTCGGGTTTGAGCCGGTGTCATGGGTCACAGCGTGCTAACGAGCCCATCTGGCCGTAGCCTTGAGAGGCTCGGCAAAAAGCGGTCGTGCAGCCATCTTGCTTTTCGTCCATCTAACTCAACATATTGGCCGTTTACCGCGCTACCAGACAACTGAACGTGAACCGCAAAATTCGCTCTCGAAAACACAGCCGCCCGGCAATGTCACCTTTACTGCGCGCGCTGACTTACAGCCACGCTTCGCTTGAGTCCGTGACGCAGGCGATGCTTCTGCGGTGCTACATTGCACTGGATGCTTTCCGACGGGGCCACGGCTCACGCGACCTGTTTTCAGCGCTTGGTCGAACCCTTCTGATTGCGGAATAACTCGGACGGCTCGGTCATTGGGCAAGCGCGCTGAGCGAGATTGAATCGGCACAAGCCGCACTTATGCGTATCAACGCCGAAGAGCACGCAAGCGGCGGGTGGCGTGTCTGTGATGCAGATTACCTGGCTTTATCCACCGGTCTTGCTGTATTCAGTGAGCAACTCAGCGCTGCTTCCCTCAACGACATCGCGAAAGCTGAGGCTCGGATGTTCGAGTGTCTCCTTGGTTCGGAGCGGGCGACGCGACAGGTCAAAGAGCTGGCCTGAAGGCTTTTCATCGCCAGGCTTGCCGCCGTCGAATGCCGTTGCACCGTAGTGAGGCTTTCGGCCCGACGAGAAGTGTCGTGCGTCATACTCACGCGCGAGCTGGCGGGCGCTCAACCACGACCGGTTCACTCACAAAACGACGCGCTATCCAATTGCTACGCCGACGTCGTGCGCCGCAAATAAAAACGCCCCTCGGATTTTGGTCGCGAGGGGCGCTATCACGTCAGAACACTTTCGCTTACAGTGCGGCGTCCTTCAGCTTCTTCAGCGGGCGCACCTTAAGGCGCACCGAAGCGGGCTTCGCCGCGAACCATTTGTCTTCACCCGTGAACGGGTCCTTGCCGAAGCGCTTTTTCTTAGCGGGTACGTCTTGCGCGACAACCTTCAGCAGGCCGGGGAGCGTGAACTCTTTCGCGCCCTTCTTGTGAATCGATGCGAGCACCGTTTCTTCAAGCGCCGCCATCAACGCCTTTGCCGCCTTGGGTTCGACGCCTGAGCGCTCTGCGAGATGAACGGTCAGCGATGCCTTCGTAAACGAATCCTTGATGGGTTTCAACGGAGCGGCCACAACGGCTTTTTTTGCTGCGGGCACAGCAGCTTTCCTGGCGACAGGCGGAGCTTTCTTGCTGGCGGCCGTCACTCTTTTCGTAGCCGGAGCTGCCGCTTTCTTCGTGGCCGGAGCCGCAGTTTTCTTCGTGGTGGTGGTTGCCATGAGTTCCTCGCTTCTAGTCAAAGGTTGCCCAAGACCTTTGCCTTTGCGCCGTCACCGACTAACGCAAAGGTACAAATCCTCGGGTTGGGCGCCAGCGTAGCAAGACCGCCATGAAGACGCAATGTCTGAGGCCTTAAACCAAGGGATTTTTGGCGTAGAAGTTAATAAAGCGGTGACCTGTACTCTGCTTTAGGGACATTCGGCCAGTGAGACCCTGCGGACCGGATTGAAGCAGCGCTGCTGGCCGTGACTGTCCCCGCTGGAAGGCCTCCCCGACTGACTCCGTCAGCGCAGTGAGGGTGGGAGCGCGACGCGGCGGTGCTTTCGCGGAAGCTCAATGCTATCGGCGTGTGACTTGAACCGCGTGCGAGAACGTTTTCTCGGCGAGCGCGGACCGGCGTTGTCGGCACACTGGCTGACCAGCCGTGTATCAATCAGTATGGATTGACTGAGCTGCAACTGCCGTGGCAGTCAACGGCAGATGCGAAACGATTGCGGCTATCCGTTGGTCTTTCAGTGTGCGTTGCAGCTGGACTGCTTGCGCGCCGTTTCATTCATCTTTCTTCATGCAAGCATGTCTACGTCCTCCCATTGCCATCACCACTTCACGATGTCATTGCATTGAGCGAAGTCCAGTCGCTGTCTGGCCTGAAGACATTTGCGCGAGTTAAAGCCTATTTCCACGACGGCGCCGTGTCTCGCCTGGAAGAGCGTCACAGCGTCGTTCGCGCCAATGTGCGCGGCACGCACCGGTACAGTGTCGAGTTGGGCGTGGGCGGCGACGGCGAGCTGACCTATGAATGCAATTGCCCGGTTGGAGGCGACGGCGTCTTTTGCGAGCACGCGGTTGCGGTCGCGCTGTCATGGCTTGAAAACACCGGCGAGGAAGTGTTCCACGCCCAGGGGCCTGGGACGGCGAAGCCTCGCAAGAAGCGCAAGACCAATGAAGAAAGAAGCCACCCTGCGCGACCTGCTGCTGGAAGCGGTCGAGCGCGACATGACGCCGCGCGACGAGCTACTGTTCGCGGCGCGAGCCCTCCGCAGCAGACTTCGATACCTGGGGTTGCTCTGTTACCCGAATCCTATCAAGCACCGCATTTTATCGCGACGCTCTCCGTTTCCACAGCCACGGATAACGAGTACCGGAGTCAGTGATAGCCCGGCGCATTGCCGTCATCCTGAACTCATCGAACGTCCCGATGCAATTTCCGCTCGCGCCCGTCGCAGATTGGCTTGTCTCCGCTGCCGTCCTTGTATCCAAACCGCGCCCGGTTCGTAACTGCCGGTAAGGAGCGTTCGTTTCACACGTGCAGCGGATGGTCACCGCGGCATGGTCAACAGGGCATTACGGTGCCGCCATTGACCCCAGGCGACAGCCGTCCCTTATGGGACCCGACAGCACGTACGGGTCGTTTTTTCTGCATGCCATGGACGTTGCCGATGCTGTCGCGTCAGCGCTGAGTGGAAACCAACGTTCCGGCGCCGTATCCTTAAAAAAGAATGCGGCTCGACGCGAGGCTGTCCTTGACGCTTCTACGGTCTGCCCTTCAGGAGGCTTCCCCTTGAACCCTCCGTAGCGCACTGCATACACCTGCTTACAAATCTCACAGTGACCCGGTGCACCATTCTGTCGGTTGCGGCGTTCTTCTCGCTGACACACATCAACGGAGCACGACATGAACACCAACCTGACCTCCAGTTCACCGCAGCGTGGGCGCATTCACCCTTTAGTCGCAGTTGCCGCCGTGGCCGTCATCCTCGCCAGCGCTACAGGTATCGCGGCGATGACGGGCATTCTTCCGACGTCCCGGGCTGTAACGGCGCCTCCGACGCAAGCTATACCGGTCGCGGCACAAATCGCCAGCGCACCGGTCGCTTCGCCGCAACCGAACGGGGAGCAACGCGTGACCCGGGAGGAAGCACCCGCCCAGCCGCGCGTCCATCATCGCCATAGTGTGCCCGTTGAGCAGGCCCGCGGCTATGCGAACAACGACGCAAATCAATCCTCCGCAACACCCGCGCCGAGGCCGGTCGCCGTTGACCCGAACACCGGCGAAGTAGTCGCCGTCAATACGGTCCAGGAATCCGAGCCAACAACGGGTCTCGGGGCCGTAGGCGGGGCCGTCGCTGGCGGGTTGTTGGGAAATCAGGTCGGCGGAGGACGTGGTCGCGTTCTGACAACGATTGCCGGCGCCGTCGGCGGTGGCCTTGCGGGCAATGGCATTGAGCATGCTGTGCGCAAAGCGACGAGCTACCAGGTGCAGGTCAGAATGCAGGACGGCAGCTACCGGAATTTCAACTACACGACGCAGCCGCCGGTCCAGGTCGGTGAGCGCGTTCATGTCTCGGGCGACTCCCTGAGCGCGTCGTAATCAGCCTCCAAAACCGGCGGGACCATTACGGTTACTGCCGGTTACAGAATTGACAATCCGGCCGTACCTGCTGCGGCTTGGCACCCTTATAATCGGCGCCGTTCGTCGTGTCTGGCACCCGTCAGAACTGAGCAGGACAGGAGAACTCCATGAAGCGCGCTATCCTTTCTCTTGCCGTGGGCATCTCCGCTGTGTGTGCATCCAGCGTGGCTTTCGCTCACGTAGACGTCGGAGTTTTTCTGGGCGTTCCTCGTCCCGTGTATGTCGCGCCACCTCCGGTCGTGTACGAGGCGCCCCCCCCGGTGGTCTACGCGACGGCTCCAGTCTATGGCTACGGATACGGCTATGAAGGCGGTTACCGCGACGAGCGCCGATGGCATGACCACGGTCGGCACCGTGGATGGGAACGCCATCATCACGAAGACGACGACTGATTTGCCGCTGCTGGCCCTCATAGCGCGTGATTGGTCGCAGACGGAACTGAGCGCGACTCTTCCTCGACGAGAGCCATTTCTCGCAGCCCGGTAGGTGCCGTAGCCTTAGCCGGAACCGCGTTGCGCCCGTATTGGGGCACTCGCCCGAGTTGACGCAGGCAGTTACTTGCCGCCACGTTTCGTCTGCCATCTCTGCATAAAGCCGATTTCGTCGTGCTGGGCATTGATGATGTTCTTGGCCAGCCGCTTCAACTCGGGGTCCTTGCCGTACTTCAGTTCCACCTCGGCCATCTCGATGGCGCCCTGGTGATGGTGAATCATGTGTGACACGAAATCCTTATCGGCATCTCCAGTGTACGGAGTGGAACTCATACCTTTCATCATGCGCTCGTCAGCCTCCTTGAACGCCGCTGTCGACGGACCCGCCCCGGTATCTGCCGTACTGGACATATTCATCCCGGGCATCGACGCACTCTGCTGAGAGCTCATGGAAGCGCAATTTCTGCTGGACCACCATATTGCACAACTTGCGCGCATGAATTGGCGATGCCACCGCTAAAATGAAGCGGCGTACGTTTCTCGCTTTACAGTAAGAGTCGTGGTGTTTGAGAAAGTCATTCGACCAATCCTCAATCTGCCGGTCAGTGATGGTTTCGGTAGCACTTCGAGGAGGCAACCACTACCGCGAACTCATGGCGCATATCAGCCCAGGAGTCGATTCCATACTGCGGTTGCCCGTCCACATGAAACAAATCAGAGTTCTTTACGTCCGGTTCCTTGTCGAGAACAGCGCACGTCAGCTCCTCAAATGCCTTTGGCTCCATACGCCGGAAGTCTGGCGGGGCACTAGAATTGGGACTTGGCGGAATGCCATCTCGAGCGGAATTTTTGGTCATCCTGGCGGCGATAGAGCGGTTGTTTATCTTCCGAGGAATATTAAATGACATGGTCGCTTTCTTCGCGACGGATGTTGATAGGCCGAGTTAGTAACTACGGAGGCTGGATTTAGCGTTCGGTCGCAACCGCAACAGGAGTCGACTGCTTACCTCGATTTGACCAGAACTGCTTCTTCTGGTTGGGTGCCAAGTGCGGGACCATGGCGGTATGGTTCGTTTTCGGGAGAAAATCATGGAACTTGTCCGAATGGTCTGTATGGTGCTGGCCAGCTTCTTTGGAGTACGCAAGCGCGCCAATCACGAGGCGGATTTAGCTAACGTCAACATGCTACTGCTACCGTTTGTCGCAGTTGCCGTCGCCATAGGGATTGGTTTGCTCATCTTCGGCGCTGTTCATCTGATTGTCGATGGGACGAGTTCCGCTCAAGGATTCTGAGGAATTACTCGGCCGCCAAGATGACAACGCGGTTCCGGTCTCGTTAGCGAAACCGCAGCGCTGGTTGGTCACGTTCCGTCATTCGTGGACAGAAGGGTCATCGAGGATGTCGGCGAGTGCTTGAATCGCGCCATCGAAGCGGGCGTCCCAAGGATGCCCGAAGTTGAGCCGAATGCAGTTCTGGAAAGTGCGTCTTGCCGAGAACATAGGCCCTGGCGCGATGCTGACGCCGCGTTTGCTCGCCAGCACGTGAAGCTCCATCGCTCTCACCGATTGAGGGAGCTGCACCCAAAGCATGTAACCGCCGTCTGGGCGCAGCCACGTCACCGAACTGGGGAGCCACTTCTGCAGAGCCGTTTCCATCTGCTCAAGCTGAACTTGAAGCGACGAACGCAGCGAGCGCAGGTGCTTGTCGTATCCACCGTGCTCGAGATAGTCGGCGACCCCCGCTTGGGCAGGTATGCAGGCAGACAGCGTCGTCATCAGCTTGAGTCGCCTCACCTTGTCAGCAAATCGGCCCGCAGTCGCCCATCCGATGCGGTAGCCTGGCGCGAGCGTCTTCGAGAACGAGCTGCAATGCATGACGAGCCCTTCAGTATCAAATGCCTTTGCGGGCAAAGGCCGGTCACGACTGAAGTGGAGCTCCTGATAAACGTCGTCCTCGATGAGCGGGACCTGCTTTTCGCGCAGCATCTCGACCAATGCGCGTTTCTTCTCGACCGACAGCGAGGTCCCTGTCGGATTCTGAAAGTTGGGCATGAACCAGCATGCCCGGATGGGATGTTGCTCGAGCGCGCTTCGCAGCGCGTCCAGGTCTAACCCCGAAACTGGGTTCACTGGAATTTCGACTGCTCTCAGGTCGAGTCGCTCGATTGCCTGCAGCGCGGCATAAAACCCTGGGGATTCGACGGCAACGACGTCGCCCGGCCGGGTCACCGCCATCAGGCAAAGATTCAATGCCTCCAGCGCGCCGTTGGTCACAATGATTTCTTCGGGCGCAACGGCAAATCCTGTCCCAATGTACCGCAAACGAATCTGTTGGCGGAGATGGTCGCTACCGGGCAGGTCCTCGACCGTACTCCAAGGGCTGAGCGAACGCGTGCCCGCCACCAGAGACTTCAAAAGCCGCGCCGACGGAAACAGCCTGGGCGAAGGAAACGCCGAACCCAAGGGCACGATGTCCGGGTGTCGGGTCGACTCCAGTACCGAAAACACCAGGTCGCTGATGTCGACTTTCTTCGGCGCCTCTCCCGGCTTTTCGGCAGGCGCACGCGCGTCGACAGCCGCGCCACGGGTGACAAAGTAGCCGGCGCGTTCTTCGGCGCGGACTAAACCCCACTGCTCGAGCAGATAGTAGGCTCGGAATACCGTGTCTGACTGACGCCGTACTGCGAGATGATTTGGCGCAAAGACGGGAGCTTGGTCCCGACAGGGATGTGCCCTGCGCGGATTTGTTCTGCCAGGTTATTTGCAATGGTTTCGAAGCGATTCATTGATTGACCTTGCGGCGCGCTGCTGAAGGGAACTTGGGGCGCCTGAGCCGTGGTGACGCCCCCGAGTCACCTCTACGGTTCGCTGTCATGCTACCCGGATTCACGGCCCCTCACGCTAGCAGCCTGACCAAGCCCTCACTGCTGCGCCCAAATCCACCGCATCTGCTTCTTCCTGACTATCGTCGACGCATCTACCGTAGCCGTCTGCCCCGCGCCCCAAAAGCGCACGTCTGGAAAAGCATGACCGGAGAAGCTTCCCACCCATGTATCGATACACCGATTTTGACAAAAGCGTTCGTTAGAAGCCGTGCCGCCCAATTCCGCGACCAGCTGGAGCGTTGGCAAAGTGGCCAATTGAGCGAGGAAGACTTTCGCCCGCTCAGACTGCAAAACGGATGGTATGTACAACGGCACGCACCCATGTTGCGCGTGGCTGTGCCTTATGGCGAACTGTCGAGCGCACAGCTGCGCGTCTTTGGCCCGCATTGCCCGCGAATACGATGACCCTGCCTTCGACGTCTATCGGAGCGCCGTCGAGGCGCAGGCAAAGCTGGGGGCGACCCATCTGCCGACGCATACCGCTCACTTCACCACGCGCACGAACGTCCGACGACATTCCTGTTCCACAAGCCTGGCTCGAGTCAGCGGAGCGACAGGTAAATTCAAGGGGACACGTAGCGGCGCGAACAGCGACGTCAAACAGCGGACCGAGCGGCTCAAGGCAAAACGGCCAGTAGTCCGCAATGCAGGAACTGAGGGATGGGCGAAGGGCTCCTTGTCCTGCTCGCGGCGACCTGTCGACCCGTCTCCTGTCCGGCCGAACGTAGGCGGGATGAGGCTTACCGGGCCGCTCTGCTGTAGGGGCCGTAGTGAGTGCGGTCCCATCTGAATTCAGAACACGTTTCCCCCGGTGCTGGGCAGGCGTTGTCTTGGTGAAGGGGCACGCCGCGTGAAGGAAGGAGTTGGCGAGTCTCGCGTTTATCGAGCGCAACGAGGACCTCATTCACTATTGCTTCAACCGTTCCGCGTCCGCAGGACGCATATCGCAAGCGCCAGCCCCGGGGCTACTCACGTGAGCGTCTTGTCGTCGGCGATTTACCATACGCGAATCGTGCAACCTGGTGTTCGTGCACGCCCTCCGCTTCACGAACGCCCCGCTTTTCCTATACTGTTTTTATCGCAATCTGGTTAACGCGACGTCGGTCGCATACTCGGAGGAAGGCATCATGAACAAGGACCAGGTCAAAGGCGTGGCTCAAAAGATGAAGGGCAAGGTCAATGAGGCAATGGGCAAGGTTACGGGCAGACCGGCCCGGGAACTGAAAGGCGATGTTGAGCAAGCCGCGGGACAAGCCAGGAAAGACGTCGGTGACGCCAAGGAAGCGGCGAAGGACCGCACGACACGTCACCATTAACCGCACGCCTCCCGGGGCTGGGTCAATGCATTGACCCAGCGTCAAAGGCCTCATCAGGCGGCCGACTCGCGAAGTTGGTCGCCGGTACCGGCGGTGGATGGGTGCCTCATTGCGCGTGGTTACCAATACGTTTAGCTAAGCTGGAAGATTCAACGGCGCGTCCTCGCCGTCATGTCGCCCCTCGGTAGCGTGTTGCGCCACAGAAGGTTTGAGGGTCAGTGGGTCGCTCTGGCATCGGCGGCATAACGAAGCACGTTTCTCGGAACGCAGACGAAAATGGAAGCCGCAGTCGGCGCTTCGCATGGATTGTCGGCCGCTCGACAAGCACCGTCAGTTCACGAAAGAGAGACTTCGTCGTTGACAATGCGGGGCCGGCCGCGTTGGGGACCTTGAATCCGGGTTGGATGCGACGACTCGCTGGGGTCAGGTTGTCCTCCTTGGCTCGGGCCAAGGCCAACCCTTCCGCTCGCCGGGCACATCCCGCTCAGGGGACGACGCGACCCCGACTCGATTCACTTCCTCCGCGGCATCGTGCAACGGCTCGGCCAACGCGTCCGTTATCATCTGGGGAAGCCCCGTCCCGAACCACTTCACCTTCTTCCGGAGGTGACCGACATACGAGTTCCAGCCGTCAGGGTTGCCATCAAAAAGGTCGTGCTGAACGGTTGACGCAAGCGCATTCCGGTTGAGCTCCGTATCAAGCAGCTTCTTTGGCCACAGGAAGAACGCGCTGGCGACGCCCGCGCTGAACTCGGCCACCGTCATCTTCGGCCCAAGCGCCTGGAGGAAGCGGAAATCCTGTGACAAGTTCTGCTCCTTCGCAAGCTGCACCACCAGCGCCTCCGGCCGACCTGTCCTGGCTAAACAGCCCAAAACTTCGAGCATGTCGCCGAGGTGAAGCAGCAGTTCGCGTCGGTCAAATCGGTCGTCCATTGCAGCTATCTCCGCTCGTTGCGTGCCTGGCTGGAAACGGTCTGTTCCGGCGCAACACCGCGCCCCGGCGACTCCTGTCCCGGCGCGTCTTCGTCAACCATTGCGTCATCGTCCTCTGACTGCACGAGTGGGGGAGCGCTGTCAGGCACCGGTGAGCCAGAGGTGTTCGGGGCGTCTCCAGGCCGTTCATCTTTATCATCGTCGCGGCGCACGTTGCGCGTCTGTCTCTTTCGTCGATTCGTCATGGTGTCCTCCGTGAGGGAGGCAACGACCCGATGTACCGGGTCTGCCTGTGTGCGACTATCTGACAGGCGGCAGCAGCTTCGCATGCTGCCGGCCGCGGATGGAACTCTCGTGGATTGTCATGGTGCTCTCCTGAAAAGTGGATGCCCTTATGCGCGCAACGCGCATGCCATGGAGAAAGCCCTTTTTTGCGGGCGACATGGGGCGACTGCTGCCGTGACTGTGACGGCAGCCGGCTCGTGCGAGACGGTCGGGGTCCAGAGTCACCGGGCAAGCTTGGCCGACACACTTGCCGCCGTCTGTGGTACCGATGGCGAACAATGCAGCCAGTGAGATGACGTGCGGCATGTAACGGCGTCATTCTTCGTCAGTCGTCCGCCGATTCTGCAGACGCTGTGTCGACCGCCTTGAATACGCGAGCGCGCGCTGGGAAACTCCTCCAGTTCAGCGCAGCGGCATTCGCGTGCTGGCGCGCGGCCCGTCGATGTGTGCACGATAGCTTGGTTGTTTTCGTCAACGATGAAATCAAGGGCCTTATGCCATGGCCAGAAGCGGCACGGGAAATGCGCTAACCAGGACACGGACTGCACCGACCTGGGGTCGCAGCCGGTCGCTCTGCACACGGAGGAGCCCATCATGCGAGTTGCTACGAAAGGAATCTTGCTTGCTTCGGCGTTAATGTTGAGTCTGTCGGGCGCCGTCTACGCGCAGGGTGCGGGAAAAACTGGTGGCGGGGGCGCCGGTGCAGGCCAGGGTGGCACTGGAATGGGAACCCCGAATGCAAGCGGAACGACAGAGTCACCATCTGGCGCGTCGGGTGCAAACACTATGGGAAAGTCAGGTGAAATGTCGCAAAAGCAGATGAAGCCGAAGATGCAGAAAAAGGGGGGAATGGCTGCGCCTGCCTCAGACAGCGGCGGAATGAAGAAGGCTTACTAGGCGTGCCGTTGGACGTGTACCCGGCAATCTGCACGGTCAGGCTCCCGGTCAGGGAGCGTTATGCGGCAGGTTGCCTTGGTTGCAGGATAGCGTCCGGAACATCAAATGCCGGCAGCTTTCATATATTCGCCGACTTTGAGTTTGTACGTTCTGTCGTTAGCTCCTGCGCCTTCTGCCATCGAAAGGGTCGCTGTACAAATTGATGAGTAGCTGGTCGTGGGGAACCTACCAGGAGCCATGCAATGGATAACGATTCGCGGGAAGAGAAGATTCGTGCAAGGGCCTACGAGCTCTGGGAAAAAGACGGCAGCCCGGAGGGACGCGCCGACGAGTATTGGGAACAAGCGCAGTTTCAGATAGATGAGGAAGAATCAGAAGCCGACGGCAACGGAGATGGCCCGAAGGGCCGGCTGCCAGGGTGACGAAAACCGGCTAGCGCTGAGGAGTAGCCACGCCGTTGAGTGCGTGGCCGAGCCATAACCCAGGCCACTACATTCCTCTTGCTGGCGAACTGCACGGCGGCGCGGTGCTTGCGCGGTATTCCTTCGTTGCCGCTGCGTGCGACCGCGACGACAGTCCAAGCTGGCGCCGCCTGTACCCAAGCTTCGCGTGACGGGGAATCTCGGCGCTTGGTGCCGGGCGGCGCTCTTGCGCCGACTCCGCCCTGAAAATACGATGCCCAACGGACCGGGAATCGTGCGCCACCAGGACGCAGATTTCTTCCTGGACCGGTTTGATATTCGCAGCCTGCTTGCCCTTCGGACCCATCTTGACGTCGAAGCTGACCTTCTGATTCTCTTGCAGAGACTTGAAACCTTGCCCACTGATTTCCGAGAAATGGGCAAAGAGGTCGTCCCCGCCGTCGTCCGGCGTGATAAACCCGAAGCCCTTGGCATCTTCTGAATCCCGAGCGCCGGGAGTGAGCGCGGCAAACTCGTGACCGTCATCAAAAGGTGGCAGCGGCCACCTGCACGAGAGGGTGCTCTGCAGTTGACTTCCGCCTGTTGGCAGTGGGCGGGAACACGCTCCACCTGCCGTCATCGTGCCTGAAGAAAAACAACGCGCGCGCTCCGGCTGGTGACGACGTTTCGACGCACACGTAGCGTCTCCCATTCCCTGCGGTGCGACTGAATCTGGTTACATGAACGTGCATCGTGGGCGCCGGTGCGAGCCACTTTTCAACCTGACAACGCAGGGACTCCTCGTTCGTGTTTTTCATGTTCCGCTCCAGCAGGTTTTCCGTTCAGGTAACGGGACGGTTTCTCACCGTTCATCTCCTTAACGCCGCAGACGCCCGCAATGTTGACCAGGGATTTGTGATTTCTGAAACCGGATATTTCGAGGTGAGTGGGCCTCAGAGAATTGCCAGGAGCCGGACGGCCGACGGCACAGTCCGGCTCGTACCCTGACCATCGAAATCCGCGCGCCCGCGTTGCCTGAGGGCGACTCCTGTCGCCTCGCCATGCATCGGCAGTTCAGGATTGCTGATAAAGCGACAGGATGGACGCCTTGTCAGACAGGTCCGCGGAGAAGTCCGAGTTTTTGCCGCTCGAGGCAAAGCAACACCGGGCCTCTCACAGCGCTGCGCGACTGGCAAGCTAGAATTGTGCTTCGACTCACGTAGAGAGAAATGAGCAGATGAATGATGCATTCGAGCGCCGTGCCTTGTTGCTTCACCTTGGTGACGTACTGGAGGTCATGCACCTCCTCCTGAAATGTGGTGACGGCCACAAGACCGTACGCGAACTGGCCGCGGCGCACGACCCGCTTGGAGGCTTCCCGCTCCTGGAACAGGTATCGCCGCGGATGACAGCAGAGCAGTTTGTTCAGCGGGTGTCAGACGCCTTCTTCGCATGGCCACGGGAACTGCTTGAGCCTGAGCTGAATCGCAAGCGTCTTGCTTCCACTGTTCGACGGAGCCTGTTTGCCGACAACGCAAACGGATGGCGTGCGTACGTCGCTGCGTTGCGTAGCGACGTTCGGTGGTTCGGTGTGGGCCTGCCGTCGGTGAAAGCTGGCGAGGACGTGTGCGCTGATTCGACCGATGGCAGTTCCGAGAGCTTGCAGGCGGACGAGGCTCCGAGCGCTGGCGATGTCGAGCGCAATGGCGGACAAGCCGAGGACCAACGGGAGAGCGTTGAAAGCAGCGGGCGAGTCTACCCCTCATGGCCGTGGAAGTCCGACGCGTAAGTTGTGAGGCCGGCGTGTCAAACATGCCATTTCGACCGGGCTGCCGGCCAATGGCAGGAGCCAGGCACGTGACCCGACCGAGGCACCGGTGAATGGCGACAAGCCGAACCGCGTGCGAGGCCGTGTCCGATGGGAACTGCCATGACATGCTGTCGCTTACGCTTGACCTGCGCATAGCCAGACGACGTCCACGTCGAGAAGTTCAGAAAGGCGCGCACAATCCGTACTCTTCGGAACGGTAACTCCGGCGCGCCAAAGGGTCACCTCGTGTTCCGATACGCCGAGTGACCTGGCCACCCGACCGGAGGTCACCTTGGCGCGCTTGATGGTCATGTCCAGTCGTGCTGCGAAGGCCCGCCGGGAGCCGTTGTGTTTGAGAGTGCCTTGCAGATGTACATCAAGATTCAGACGACGATTCATGACGTGCAATGCTCCGTGTAACTCATCGTGACCAAACCTAGGTACTTCACGCTACGAAGGTGTGACACGACTTCGATGTTGATGCTTGCAGTCGAACGCCATCACTCGGGCTGGCAGGTCGTTCGCGTGAACTTCACTGCACCTGAACACCCGTTGCGGCGCGTCTTCCCCGCTCTGCGTTAACGCTTTAAATGCCCCGGTGTAATCGACACGGGTGCCGTTTTCCCTATCCCGTACACGGCCAGAAGTCACTCCGCCGCTGTCTTCGAGTGAATTAGCAGCGCAATGACAACGCTCGCAGACGTAGGTCTGTCGGAAAACTTACTCGAAGGTCGGCACCTGTTCGTGCGTCACCGGCTTTGGTCACCAGCGGGTGCCGCAAGTTCCGCCGGCGAAATATCTGCTTGCGTGGAAAAGAGCGGCGCGCTGTTCCACGACCTCGTCACACATCGCGATGATGGTCTCCGGCGAAAGCGCCAGCGCAATCAGGGCGCAGACGCATCCAGCCGGTGGCGGCGAGAGAAAAAACACCCTTCTTCAAGGGTGCCCCAGATAGGCAGATTCAATTGGCGCCCCCACCGCTACGGTCCTGTAATTGAATTTTCGTCGTTTGCAGCTCCTGCATCTGTCGACGTCCGCAGAGCACCCTTACGCAGCCCAGCGCTGAGGACGTTGTACGGGCTCGGGGCCGAGACCAATACGCCTGCGGAGCCGGTGTCGAAAATGCAGCCGACCCGGGAGCTTCCAGACGGCGCGCTTCATCAGTTGGTCACCGTTGCCGAACATGCTGGGCGTTCCGCATACATCTTCTGGAGGCGAACATGACTGATTTTCAGAGACAGGCTGCTACAGCCCAGCAAGCCAATCTTGACTTCTTTTTCGGCCTGGCCAGCAGAATGCTGGAGGGCGAGGAAAAGCTCGTCAGACTGAATCTGGATACGGCGAAAACGACGCTCGCCGATTGGCACCAACGCGAGCAGGACGGGCTGGCGAAAAAGGACCGACAGGAAGTTACCGGTCTGCAGGACGCGCTGGCGCTGCACTCGGCGGAGAAGGTCCTGAAGTACGAACGTCAGGTTGCGGAGATTGCCTCGACCACGCAAACGCAGCTGGCCGAGGTCGTCAATGCGCGGTACCAGGAGGTCAGCCGCCAGGTTCAATCGTTCATCGAGAATTTCGCGCAAAGCGCCCCGGTCGGCTCCGAAGCCACAATCGCATTTCTGAAACAAGCCATCACGCTGGCCGACACCACTCAGGAAAGCGTGCAAAAGGCCACGAAGCAGGCAGTCGAAGTCGCGCAAAGTAACCTGGACGCCGCAACAAAAGCCGCATCGGAGGTGACCGAAGCGGCTGACGGGGTAGTCGATAAGGCAGCAAAAGCTGCGAAGGCGGCGAAGCAATAATTTGAAGGAACGTTGAACCCGTGGTCGCGCGGCAAGGAGCTAACGTGCCTGGCCACACACTGCGACCTGGCCGCTACCGGACAAGCCCAGTTCTCGTGAGCGCTGGTCGGTCGTTCGGGCGCACGTCATGTCCGCCGACGTCTGTTACCAGGCTCGCGCCGGGACCAACGCACCCGAGGAGACCGTGTCACGGCACATAGCTGAAGAAAGAATGGTCCACTGGGGCGGACCATTCTTGTGCATGTCAGCGAGTTGCGCTGAGGTGTCAGCTGGGATAGATTTTTGCCGCCTGCTTACCCTTCGGGCCTTGCTTCACGTCAAAGCTTCAGGCGGTCGGCAATTCAGGTAGTGCTGACTCGCGTCGTCGTGCGTTCTTTCTTCAACGCCGTGGGAGGTAAGCATGCGCGGTGCGGCAGTTGACGTGCGTTTCGACAGCACGCATTTGCTTCTGGACCTGTCCGACGGTCGGGCTGTCCGATTCCCATTGAACTGGTTTCCTGTTCTGGAGATAGCAACGCCAGCTGAGCGCGAACAATTTGCTATCTCGATGGACCGCCAGCAGTTGTTGTGGCCTCAAATCGATGAGGATGTGAACGTGTCTGCGCTGCTTGCCCTTCTGTCTGATACGGCACGTCGCTAACGCCTTTCAAAGACTTTGCGGCTCCTGCGTGGCACCGGAGCGGTATCGCCATACATCGCGTGAGCGGACGTTCAATTATTTGTTGGGGAGATGCCATGGAACGAATCGGAAACACCGGAATTCTGTTCATGGCGGGCTTTGGTCCAATCGTTCGTGATGTGGGGCAAGCCGCCAGCTCTACGGCGAGTACCTCGGCATCCCCTTCAAGGAGGAGAGTGGTGGCTACCTTCATACGGAAGCTCTGAAGGGCGCAAAAAGTTTTGCCCTGTGGCCACTTTCTCAGGCGGCGCAGTCGTGTTTTGGCAAGGACTCCTCGCCCGACGACATTCCTGCTCCACAAGCCTGGCTCGAGTTTGATATTGATAGTGTCGAAAAGGCAACGGCGAAGCTTGAATCGCGAGGACATCGAATGCCCGTCAGGAGCAGGAAAGAGCCTTGGGGGCAGACGGTGAGTCGTTTCATAACCCACCGTCCGCCGGTGCGAGGAAATCCGAAAGATAGCGGTTGTCAGCGGAAACCGACGGTTCGTCGCGTGAAGTTTCCATGACGTGAAAGGCGTGTTATCAGTTTTATAGGTGGCTAAATAGTGCTGGCTACGGATGTGGGTCAAGTACATACATAATGATTTTGACAGTGCCGTCGCCGAACTCACGGACGTTCGTGCTGCTATTTTTAAGCTAAAGCCTAGTGAAGTTGGGCGCAACCATTTAACATACGTAAGCCATCCAAAACAATTAGGATAATATAATAATACGAATCAATGTTAACCCGAGTTTTTTTGGCATTTAAGGAGACATTGAATGGACGTGCTGGTCGTCGAAGATAATGAAGTGGTCGCGGACAGTCTGGCTTTCCTGCTTGACTGCTATGGTCACCGCGCCACGGTGGTAGAAGACGGAGAAAGCGCGCTCTCGCTGCTGTGCTACCGCGCTTTCGAACTGGTCCTGCTTGACGAGAACCTGCCCGGAATCAAAGGAAGTGCAGTCGCACTGTCGATTGTCAATACGCCTTTCGCTGACCGGCCCTTCATGGTCTCCATGACAGGAGATAGTGAGGACGGCGGACTCGCGCGGCTTTTCGATGTCTGTCTGCACAAACCGTTCTCCCTCGAGGCACTTTTGCAAGTCATTGAAGATGCTCAAAGCTGTGGTGAGGCGAGCGCGCTCCTGGCCGCCTAGGCATTGCTTGGCTGTCTGCGGTCACTCCAGGGCCGAGCTAAACGCAAGCCCGGGTTGTGCTCGTCCGGATGGTTTGGACGACCTTTTTGTCGTATATGTGCAACGGCAAACGTGAACATTTATTTATGGATTGGCGCCGCTGCACGCGCGGAGGAATAGTTGTTCTCGCAACTATAACGCCCGCCAGAGTGGCATCCGGCGTGCCGGCGAAAAGGCAACATGGCGTCATGAGGCCGTCATGACAAATATGTAGATTCGGCCGGCACCGAAATAACCGGTGTTGAATTGCAAAAAATATAATCTGAGAGAAGTTAGACAAATGAATCGACATACTCAAAGTATCGGTCATCTCGAGCGCAGTGTCGGCAATGACCGCCTGACGCGCGCCTTGGCCGCACGCCTCGACAGGGCATTGACACGCGCCGGCATCAGTTCGGCACGCGCAGCGAAGTGGCTGGGTGTGAGCGAATATGACGTGCAATATTGGCGACGCGGAATCACCGTGCCGCCGCTGAACGCTTGTACGCGCCTCGCCGCCGTCCTCCATCTCGATGTTCACTGGCTTTGCACGGGGCAGCCTCCGGTCGCCTGATTCGCAGTTCGCGGGAAACGCGGGCCAGGGGAGTTTGTGCTCCGTGGATTCCCGTACGTTCTGAAGTTCGCAGTCCGGTCGGCATCGTACTCGCAATGATGCAGTTGTACGCATTTCGGATGCGGCACAGCAGGCGTCTCTTCCGCAAACCCGGAGGGAATCAATGTGAAGGCAGTTAAACAGGATGCGGCGTTCGACCAGGCACCGCGCCTCAATAAGTACGAGATGGAGTTGTCGCGAGGCGCCTCGCATATCGCGAGCACGCTGTACGAGGAAAGCATGCTCGCTGCGGTCTCGGAAACCATTCTGGAGTTCGAGGCCTCGCACGGACGCGACGACCTGAAATCATTTGCGCACACCCTGCCCAGAAGACTGGAGCAGCGCGGGAATCCGCTGGCGGGCAAGGTGCTCCAGCTCTTTATTGAGCGCGGCCGTTTGCCAGAGGAGGTACCCAGCGCGCCGCCAGTACCTGTATCTGCTCGCAAACCTGCCGCCCGGAAGCTGAAAGGTACGGCCTCACGGGCGGCCTACGCGCGCGAAGCAGCGTGAGCCGCATACATGCAGGCGAACCACAAGTTTCAATCCTTAACCACAACAACACCGGAGGGAAGAGCATGTCAAAGCGAATCGCTTATGTCACCGGCGGCATGGGTGGAATTGGCACAGAAATTTCTCAGCGGTTGTTCAAGGACGGATTCACGGTCGTCGCCGGTTGTGGACCCAACTCTGCCCGGCGGGAAAGATGGCTGAAGGAGCAGGAGGCGCTTGGCTTTTCCTTTACCGCGTCCGAAGGGAATGTCGGTGACTGGGAGTCCACGGAAGCCGCTTTTGCAAAGGTAAAGAAAGAGGTCGGTGAGATTGACGTGCTGGTGAACAATGCCGGCATTACGCGGGATGGCACGTTTCGCAAGATGTCCAGAGAGAACTGGAACGATGTCATCGACACGAACCTGACGAGCCTGTTCAACGTGACCAAACAAGTCATCGAGGGGATGGTCAGCAGGGAGTGGGGGCGAATCATCAACATCTCATCCGTGAATGGCCAGAAGGGGCAGTTCGGCCAGACGAACTACTCGACTGCCAAGGCGGGTATTCACGGCTTCACGATGTCGCTTGCCCAGGAAGTGGCAACGAAGGGCATCACGGTGAATACGGTTTCCCCCGGATACATCGGCACGGACATGGTTCGTGCGGTGCGTCCTGAAGTACTGGACGCAATTATTCAGGGCATTCCGGTGCGCCGTCTCGGAGAGGCGTCGGAAATTGCTTCAATTGTCTCGTGGCTCGCCAGCAATGAGTCCGGCTTTGCGACCGGTGCTGATTTTTCGCTCAACGGTGGACTTCACATGGGTTGAGCCCTCGATGGACGCGTGCTTTACGCGTGCCGCTAGCTGTCCAGGCCTGCGTTCCCGTCGAAGTGGCGACGAGACGCAAGCGGCTTCGCGGCGCCCCACACTGATGGCGTAATACTGGGCCGGTCGCGCACATCGACGACCGATGTGACTCGCGAAGACAGTGTCAGCGTGGTGAGACTCTTCCTCCTGATTCGCCGCGCTGTGAAAATACAGCAAACGCGAATGCGACATTAAACTTTTGTGGAGTGAATATGGCAACCGGAACTGTAAAGTGGTTTAACGACGCCAAGGGCTTCGGCTTTATCACGCCGGACGACGGCGGAGAAGACCTGTTCGCCCACTTCTCTGAGGTTCAGGGCAGCGGCTTCAAATCATTGCAGGAGAATCAGAAGGTCAGCTTCGACGTGAAGCAGGGGCCGAAGGGCAAGCAGGCTGCCAACATCAAGCCGCTGTAACAAGCCCGACGCTTGCCTCGTCGCGATGAATGGGACGTTACGCAGCCCGTTTTGCAAAACGTACGGACAACCAGCTGGAGACCCGCATGCACGATGTGTCGCATATCGAACCCTCGTCCTACCAGGGTACCCGCAAGACGTTGCGCTTTCTCGCACGCGACGCCCGAAATCCTGGCGCAGCCCTGGTTTACTGGCTGGGTGTGAGAGAACCTTCATTGGAGTCCAGCTTCTTCCACGCCATGCAAAAGTACGGTCCGCTGATGCAGCTGGTTCTGCCCGATGAACGTCCAGGCGTCTTCGTGAAACGGGACGCCGTTCAAAAAGTCCAGGATTCCGGAGTTGTAAAGCGACTCGTTTTCAAGGACGAGTCATCGCTCGACGTTCGATATGACGGGCCGTGCCGCGACCTCTTTAACGAGTGAATGACGCTGGCGTGCCTCTGTTGTCGCGGGAGACGGATTGCGTCCGTGAATACGGCAACGGAACGGTGATGCGACTTCGCAGCTAGCGGCGCCATTGTTCCAGGCGAGCCTTCGCTGCACGGCTGGACATAACCATCAAGCGTGCAAAGGTGATTTCCAGTCGGGTGGCCAGGTCACTCGGCGTACCAGAACGCGACGTGACCCTTTGGCGCGCCGGAGTTACCGTTCCGAAGAGTACGGATTGTGCGCGCCTGTCTGACCTTCCCGACGTGGACGTCGCCTGACTATGCGCAGGTCAAGCGTAGACCACAGCATGTCATGACAGTTCTCATCGGACGCGAACTCACAAGTTGCTCGGCTTGTCCCGACTCACCGCCGCGCCGGAATCGCGTGCCGGGCCCCTGCCATTGGCCGGCATCACGGTCGAAATGGCATGCTTGAAAACAAGTTGCACGCCCGAGCCAGACTCCAGCAGCACTACAAACTGGTCAAAGCCGGCCAGTTGACCACTCAGTCTGATGCCGTTCACGAGGAACACGTTGACGGTGGTCTTGGCCTTTAAGAGCGTCTGCAGAAAATCGTCCTGTACGCATGGGCGTGCGGTCATGTTCTGGGCCAAAGCGATAGGTTCTTTGATTGTACGGGCGATACCTGAAGCCGCGAGCCAGTCCAGAGGAAGTGTGTTACCGCGACTCGAGGGCGTCGAGGCATGCCTGCTCCGTATCGTTCGGATGCAAGTGGCGGTATGCGTCGAACAATTGTGAGCACAGGGTTGCCAATGCAGTGAGATTCACAGCCTGGTCTGCATACTCGACCTCGCCTGCGTTAAGGACGTCGTCGAGGACGGGAGCCAGGCGACGCAATTGCCGGAAAGTGGCGGCGTCAAGTTTCATATCGGAACTCCTCAGCGGCAGAGCTCACTCTAAGCTGACTGCCTCGAGGCGCTGCCCGGCCCCGCCAACTTGCGTGCGTCCCCGCCAGTTCAGTTAAGCACCCGCTTCGGCCTCCGACGGACACGAATCTCCGTTGACGGCTCATGTGACTCGCGGTGCTGGACGTCGTGTGGCAAGGCGGCCTCGGTGGTGCCTTCCGTTGCTGCCAATCGCATTGTATTCCGGGTCGCGACCGCACTCAGCACCGCGCAGGTGCGGACGCGGTTGACGCCACCCAATGTCCTTTCAGCACGTCGTGTCCTGGCTCTCATCGGTTGCCTCCTGCGGCAGTGCACAGCGAACCTGAGAAACTACTTGAATACTAGACTGCAAGGCCTCCAGGAGCAAGGAAACCGACAGTCCGCAGTGTGCGGCTGCCGACACTCGATAACGGCTGCTCGCCGAGCTGTAATTGTGCACTGCACAGCACCAAAGAAGTGTTACACGTTGTTAAACCACAGAGAGAGGGTATACGCTTAAATGAATGCCACTGCGAGACAACCATGGACACGCCCATCCTGCTGGACCGCAACGGATTGCTTGCCGCATGGCATCGCCTTGTCGCGACCGCGCAACATGCCGCGCGCGACCGGTACGAGTTGAACGGGTTCGGCGAGGTGGTGGCGAATGGTTGCCCGTCGGGGACGCGCCAGCTGGCCTTCACAGACATTTACTGTCAGCTGTCCGAACAGATGGGGCACCTTGCCGCCATGGCAGTGCCGGTGGTGACGCCATCGTTTGGTATCAGGGTCCCGGACGTGGTATGGATGGCGCCCGAAAAATGGGAAGGTCTTGATGGGGACACCCCCGTGCCGTTTGTACCCGACCTTTGCGTAGAAGTGCTGCTCGATAGCGACCGGCAGCGCGAGATGGACCGTAGGGTCGCGTCGTACCTGGAAGGCGGCGCGAAGGAGGTGATTGTGGTCAGACAGAATGGGGGACTTGAATTTTGGGGAGCCGAGGGCCGACGCCAGGCTTCCGCGTTCGCGATAGCACTCTCGCTCGAGCCCCTCTATTGCCAGGTCAGTGCGTCGGTCAGCACCATCGGCAGCCTGGTCTGCGACGATATACACCATCGAGTTGCGGAAATGACCTGGGCTCGGGATGTCAGCCATGACTCGGTGCAGTGGGAGGCGAAGCAGGCCAACGCTAATGCGCCGCTGCTGAATCGCGCGACATCGGCGCAGTCATAATCCGTGTGCGTCAATTCATCCTGATGTCGGCCCGGGTACGTGTCGCAACCACGTCGGCGCAGAACTGTCGTTCCTCGATGCGGACTTCCGCTTTGTAGCCATCGCCAACGCCAACCTCTGCGGCGTCCGCATTTCTTGCCTGTGACGGGCCGCTATGGGACGTATTGTTGCTGAAGCCCGCCCCTATGGGCCGGCTGATAAAGGCGATTCATAATCTGCTCGACAACGGCTCGGCGTGGTGCCCCCAATCTACTCCGCTTCTGCAAAAGCTAATGTGGAATCGATGAACGTCTCGTTGGCGCCTGGCCGCCAGCGTGTCGGCGTTTCGCTGTGCAATCGAACATGCTTCGCCATTGGAAATTGGCCCGCGTCCTGGCGGGACTATGGCAACGCGCGTTGCTACTTCAAGCGACGCGTGGCACGCAGGCCGGCCTATGATGAAATCATTGAGGTGCGGAAACCGTGCCTCCTAACCCAGAGGAGCGAGAATCATGGCCAAGCAAGACACCGAATCCAGCGTCTACAGCGTCACGGAAATTATCGGCACCAGCCCAACCTCCTGGGAGGATGCGGCGAAAAATGCTGTGGAAATTGCAGCGAACTCGCTGCGTGATTTGCGAGTCGCCGAAGTCTGCAAGCTCGACATGAGGGTCGATAGCGGCAAGGTCGTTGAATACCGGGCGCGAGTATCTTTGTCGTTCAAGTACGAAGCATGAAACGGCGACCCCGAACCACGGCAGAGAAGAGGCTTACGACACTGCAAGTTTGCGGCATCGAGCTTGTACGGCAGTTGCGGACGGCGCAACTCCCAGAATGCTCACGCTAGCGTGCAGTTCAGCCGGGCGGTATGACTGCGTCGCAGCGGGCTTCGGTCCGTCCTGCGCCCCTTGTCGCTGCGAGCTGGCGGGACGCGCTCGCCTTCAACGCACGTAAATTCGACCACGTTCGTCGCATCGCAGATAGCGCAGTCCATCCGGGCCCGGCTACTGTCGCGCCACGGTCAAACCGCCGCTGGCCGATGGGGCAGGAGTATTTTTTACATTGGCGCCTGCAGCGCTACAACCACTCGCACGTGCGAAGAGCGTTCGGGCAACCACGGTCCGTGCCAGACTGAGACGGTGAGTCGCCGACGACCAGCGGCATCAAGCAGGCGCCTTGCTACCATCGACTAGCCGTAATTAGCCTGCCCGCCCGGGCCACTTTCTTTAAGGAGGTTGAGATGGACGTGCCAGTCACTGAAGAACAAATCCGAACACTTGCTTTCTATCTGTGGGAGAAGGACGGCTCTCCCGAAGGACGCGCGGACGAGTACTGGGAGAAGGCTCGACAGCAGTTGGGTGCGGACCAGTCACCGGCAGCATCTGAGGGCGACACAGTAGCCTGAGCGGCGCGCGCCAAAGGCAATGCGGGCGCCAGAGCAAGGGTCCTCACGCGCCTGTCTTGGCGATTGACCGGACCGGTCTCAGGTACCCCGACCGTCCGGGTGTCGCCTTGCTCCTTACCAGTTCGGGTGCTTTCCAGTGAGCCAAAATCGGCGGCGCTAGCAGGTAGCACACCTGGATACCCTGCGAAAACAACTGGCGGTTCGCGCATGACCGAGCGCAAGGCGCGCGACGTCTCGGAGTTGGACTGACTCTGCGAAAGCTTTGGACGAACAGAAAGCTCAGTTCGCGTGCAAACGGCGGGTCTGTGCAACTGAAGGCGGCCTACGAGCATCCACGGGCATCTGAGTTGCTTCGGCCTTTGGAAACCGGTTTCCCGGTGCTAAGCTTGCGAAAGCCGGGAGGGTATCGGCTAGCTCCAACAGCTGGCTGGTCCAGCCGTAATAAGAAACCGCGCGAGCTTCCCGCCGCCGGCTACGAGGAGAAGTCCATGACAGCGCGCTCAATCGCATCGTTGACCCTTTCCTTCCGCTGGTTTCCATTCCGGTCAAACTGTATTCGGCCACCGAGAGTGCCTCAGGGGTAGGCTTCAATTTCCCGTCGCCGGAAGGCGGCCGGGTGAAGCAGCAGTACGTTTGTGAAGCCACCGGCAAGGTCGTGGCACGTGCCGACATGAAGAAGGATTACGAGTTTGAGAAAGGGCGGTTCATTGTATTCACTCCCGACGAACTGAAGGCGCTGGAAGAAGGTGCCACTCATATTGTCGAGATTGTCTCCTTCATGCCGGAGGAATCGGTCGACCAGCTGTACTGATAAGGCCTATTTCATTGCACCGGACAAGCGGGGAGCCAAACTCTACAGTCTGCTGCGGCAAAGGCAGCTCTCGCGCGCGGTGTTTGACGCAGGTCGCCGTCGCGACGGCCGTCAAACGCGAACTTCAAGTGAATCGAAGCCTCATGGCGAGCTAGGCTGCCGTCGAATCTCACGGCGATGCCTCGTGACCGCGTGCGCTAAGGGATACGTGTGGCACTGAATATGCATGTCAGCATTCGAGGATGCAGGCCTGTGGCGCACGCTTCATTGACCGATTCTATTTGCGGTTTCCACGGTCGCGACCTTCACTACATTGCTGCCAGTAGTGAATGGAGGACATATGAAGACGGCCGCCGACCCGCAGAAAATTGTCCATGACATCGCCGAGTCCACGCACAACCGACGAAGAATTGGTGTCGAAGATGTACGCTGACGCCGTTACAGATTATCAGCGTGAAGCGCGCATTCTGGATTACGTTCCTCTTTTTGCAGCAAAGCGCGTACGGGAAGGCCTGAAATCCCGAACAGCAACGTAGTGCAGAATCTTCCGTACACTGCCGAGTCAGCTTGCCCGAGTTCGGGGCGAGCTAAGCCTTGGATGTCGCGCACTCCGGGCCTCGAGCACTCAGCAGTGGCTCTCCACCCAAGCACGTGCCCAGTCTAGACCGACTAGCTCGGCCTCTTCTTCGGTCTCAAAGCTGCCGAGGACGCCCGAGGCTTCAACAAGCTTGTTGTGCTGGGTGATGGTGCCGCTTGCCGCATATCGTTCCTGGTCAAGAATGTCGTCCTGTTGAACGATGGCGTGGCCCCAGATGCGGTCCCATGTAGCTCTCAGCTTCCACTAGCGCGTAACCTCGACAGTTGAACGGTGCGAATTCACGCGATGTACGTTTCGAGTTATCTGCCGTGGAATTTCTTATACGTCTGGCGCAACAACTCGCGCACCATCACCGACGATATGCTGCCTTGTGGCCTGCTGATGTATCCCGCACCGCGCCTCTGGTGGGTCCCAGACCTCGATATAGTGCTCGCCGGCGAATGCGGTCGACATGCAGGCTAGCAACATCAATCCGCCGCCACACAATTTCACAGTTTCTTCTCCACATTGCGACGCTTCAGCGAATCGCTGCAGCCGACAACTTCTCCCACGCACGAGCTATCGCAGCCTTGGCAGTAATGACGGTCGCGCACCATACGGTCAACGCGCCACACGCCGTGGCATAGACACTAAAGCGACTGACTGACAGAACACCGGCTTAACGGATATGTTTTTCAGTGCTCACTCGGCCGGAAAGCTGGGTCACTCTCCACCACCTCCTGGGTCGCGGACCAGTACGGCTGCCGATTGTAGTAGCTGTACGTTGACTCTCCCCATTTCGCATCTGCCATGGCGGGCCAGTGGTCCTTGTCGAAGCCCGGGTCCTCCTTGAGGCGCTGTGCCGTGATGTCGACGAAGAAACACTTCTGGTCCGTATCGAGGGTCAGCGCACTCCATGGGATGGCATGCAGGTCGGACCCCATCCCAAGGAAACCGCCTTCAGACAGCACTGCATAGGCGATGCGTCCGTTGCGGACATCAAGCATGATGTCTGAAATCTTTCCCACGTGTTCGCCGTCTGAAGACATCACCTTGGTCCCGTCGAGCGTCGCGGCAGCCATGACGTCTGGTCCCGGCCCGTCGCCGATACCACCGCCGACGATGTTGGCTCCGCCTTGAGGGCCACGTTGCGGGTTAATTGAGCCCATCATTCACCTCCTTAACAAAGGGTGCGCCTGCGACGCGCAAGCCGCGTGCCTAGGTTGGCGGACGAAACGTGACTTCAGCAGGCCAGACCAGGCGGGCGGAGGCGTGGCATGTGCGCCTTGAAATCAGGTAAAAATTTACAGGGTGGCACCGGCAAAGCGACAATCATCATAGGTGGAAAACGGAGGTTCTGATGTGCTATTCGGCTCAGATTCTGGCGGACTACCGGCGGTTCGTAAAAATGTTCGGCGCTGTCATCAGCATTCGGGAGTTTGTTCAGCTCTTCTTCGAGCGCGCGGAGGGTAGTAAGGCAAAGGTGCCAAAAGCGATGGAAGATGCGTTTTTCGACCCGCAGTCGGACGACGAACGTGAGGTCAAGACTCTCATCGACCGGTTTAACGCCGAACAGGTGACCAAGCTAGAGCAAGACCTGTTCAAACAGCGCAGCCGCCCCGCCGATGCGGAGCGCTCACTGCAGACAAAAGTCACGAAAGCAGCGACCGAGAGCAAGCGCATCGCAGCGAACAAGATTGAACAGGCTCTCGGTTGGCTCGACGACATTCGGCGCACCGAACCTGAGCCACGTGACTCGCGCATATTCCCGGGGCATTACGCGCCAGTCATGGTTATGGAAAACGGACAGCGTGTCATAAAGCCTATGCGCTATCAATGCCGCATTGCAGGCAAGCCGGCATCCTACGACGTCAAATATCCTGGCACCTACAACGCGCGTCGCGACAATCTGGGTGGGTATTGGAAGCCGCCTTTTGGTTATTCGCACGGCATCCTTGTGGTCAGTACCTTCTACGAGAATGTCAGCAGAGCCAAGATGGAGGGCCGCGTACTCGCCGAGGGCGAAGAAGACCGAAACGTTGTTTTGGAGTTCTGCCCCGAGCCCGCACACGAGATGCTGGTAGCTTGCTTGTGGTCGCGCTGGTCCGCGCCTGGGGAACCCGATTTACTCTCATTCGCGGCGATTACTGACGAGCCTCCGCCGGAAGTCGCCGCAGCCGGCCACGACCGTTGCATCATCCCCATCAATCCTGAAAACATGATGCATGGTTAAATCCCAATTCAGGCGACCTAGCGGCATTGCATGCAATTCTTGATGACAGGGACCGTCCCTTCTACGAACATCGGATGGCTGCATGAAGGCCATCACCTCTCCTACGCCTTTCCAGTTCTCACTGTGATATGGCGTGCCTGGAGATAAGGTACGCACAGGAAAAGCGCCGTGCATTGCCGGAAGAGCGAGCATAACGGGAGGCAACATGCAGCATCGAATCGTCCTTGCATGCATCCTGAGCTTGATGACCCTGGGCGCTGTGTGTGCGCCGGCGATACCGGAAGAACAACAGCAAAATCAGCCGCACGCCGGCCAATTGACTCAGGCAAAGCCGTTCACAGTCGAACTCCGGTTTGACATAAAGAAGGGTGAGCCGGGGTTGCCCAATGAATACACAAGACTGGTGTTTGCAGACGGCAGTAATCGATATGTCGCGCTGGTGCGTCGCTCGGGCAAGGTGGTGACTGAGGGAGCGCTTCGCGGCGCGACGGTACAGGAGTGGGGATTCCACGAGGTGACCTTGGGGCCCGAAACCAATGGTCGGGGAACCGGCTATCTTGTCATCACTCGTGGCCCCGGCGACATACTCTATCTGAAGACGCAACTGCGGCAGATAACCGTGGCAGGCAAACGCGGCGAGCCGCGTTCTGCTTTCAACGGCCTGTGGGAAGTCAGCGGAGCGACAGGTAAATTCAATGGACTGCAGGGCGCGGGCACACTCCGGATTAAGCGGCTATCAGAAAGCGAGCGCCAATGGGTTCTGGAAGGTGAGTTGAGCGAACCCTAGCTTGAAATCCCCGTTGAGAGTAGGTGACCGCGGCCGATTTTGTGGACAACGATTAAAGCGGAAACCTTTATCGCAATTCTTCGGGTCTTGTGCGAGGGAGCCCTTTCGTGACCGCGGTCGCCGAACTAGCCGACTTCGTCACCCGCATGGCATAGTGCGACCATCTCAACGACGGAGGTGCGAATGACGCCCCTGGAATCCTTGCAAGCAAAAATCCAAAAACTGCAGAACCAAGCAGACGCACTCATCGCGAAAAAGTCGAGTGCTGTTATCGAAAAGATTCGCGAGTTAATGTCAACGCACGGCCTGACAACCGCCGACATCGATGCGGATGCTGGTGGCAAGAAACGTGGACCGAAAGCCGCAGCTAAATCTGCGGTCGTCGCCAAGCCGTCCGCAGCGAAGTATCAGGACCCGAAGACAGGGGCTACATGGTCCGGACACGGACGCGCTCCGGGTTGGATTGCGAACGCGAAAAACCGCAGCAAATTCCTGATTGAGGGTAGTGCCGATGCAGTCGTCGCTGCAGGCGTGGCAAGTGCGAAGAAGGCCAAGACTGCGGGCAAGAAGGTCTCGTCGTCAGTCAGCGCCGCTGCTGGCACGGGTCAGCCGAAAGGTCCGCAGCCGGCTAAGTATCGCGACGCGAAGTCCGGTGCGACTTGGAGCGGGCGCGGTCCGGCTCCGGCGTGGCTAGCCGGTGCGAAAGACCGGGCAAAGTTTCTGATTGCTAGCGTTAGCGGAGTTGCAGATTCTGGCGCTGCGAGCAAGCCGACAGTCGTCGCGAAGAAACCCGCGACAAAGGCGGCGGTAGCGAAGAAGGCACCGGCGAAGAAACTGGTTGGCGCCAAAAAGGTGGGCACGACGACGAATGTCGCGGCTGCGCCGGAAGCTGCGGCTGCTTAATCGACCGTGTAAGCGAGCACACAGAGCTCGCTTTTTTTTGCGTCGGCACGCGCGATTGGCGTGGTTTACCTCGAACGGGTCCGCAATGCGTCCAGGCGGGCGGCGCATTTTGCGTTCGAACCGCCACGCTTGTAGGCCTGTGCCGCCTTTGTGCTGTCGGGGACGACGTCGCCGGGAGCACTCGTACCCCAGCGTCCCTCCCAGTACAAGCCCAAGTTATACGCGGCCGACCGGTGTCCAAGCTCCAAGGCCGTGGCATACATGTCCTTGGCCATCTCAAGGTCGGCGTCCATGCCACGACCAAGCCTCGCGCTGTCCGCAAGAGCCGCTGCCGCCATGCCGCGAAGCGGGTCGCTCGCCATATCGTCCTTCAGGACATCGCCCAGAATGACGTGTCCGCCCTCGAAATCGGCAGGCCCACCTGTCTGCGTGACAAGAGACAGTGCAAGGGCGACCCGGAGGGATGGGTGGACGGCGGGACACTGATTATCGATATGTGCGCCACCTACGGAATACGCATCATGACGCGGTGTCGCGAGCGATGAACGGCCGCTTGGCGGTCGGGTCCCGTCAGGCAGCTTCGTTCTCACTGTCTCGCTTGACCTCGCGAATGAGGAGGGCCTGCGTGGGCATGGCAGGAACACGTAAAACAACCGTTTCGCCGACAGTCGCCCCGAGGAGGATTTGCGCAAGTGGGGTTTGTTGAGCAATCAATCCCTGGGCAACGTCCGTCCGGTGGGCCGTAATGCGCACAGTCAGCGTATCGTTGTGATTGTCAGCCGGGCTGTAGGTCACGATGTCGCCGACTGATATTTCAAACTGGTCAGCAAACGCGAATAAGTCGTCCATCATAGACGCGCGCGATGGTAACGCGGCTGGCCTGACCTTTGGCGCCTCCGCCGTATCAAATGCCGGTTCCAAAAGCGCGGGTACGAGCGCCGCAAGCAGCTCGGGCGGCACTGCTGCCTGCTTGAGCGATTCGAGGAACGAAAGAAGCTTCGCCGTTTCACTACGGGGGCTACGGAACCAATCGGTTGACCAGATGCGCCAGATTTTCCCTTTCCAGCCCAGGCTTTCGAGGATTTCCTGACGGATGCGGTCCCGGTCTCGCACGGAGACGCCAGAGTGATAGGTCGCGCCATCGCACTCCACGGCGGCGAGATACGAAGAGGGATAGTCGGGATGCTTTACCGCGATATCGATGCGGAACCCGGCCACGCCAAGCTGGGGAGTCACCTCATAGCCACTTGCCCGAAGAACGTCGATGACGGCGACCTCAAAGTCGCTGTCGGGTTCAAGCCCTGTCTCCTTTTCATGCGGCAAGGTACCGGTGCGCGCAAACGCAAGGTAATTTCGAAGCGCACGGGTACCCAGTGGTGTTTTCTCATCGAGCACGATGTCTTCTGGTTGCATTGAGCTGAACACTGCGACGGACTTCCGCGCTCGGGTGAAGAGCACGTTCAACCGCCGCCATCCACCCTGCTGGCTAATCGGTCCGAAGCTCTGGCGTACAACCGTGGTCCCTTTCGCTTTCCCGAACGTTGTCGAAATGATGATGCAGTCGCGTTCGTCACCTTGGACGTTTTCCAGGTTCTTGACGAACAGGTCCATGCCTACCGAGTCCCAATGCTTTCTGTAGTCGTCCGCCGCCGGCAGGCTGCGCAGCCGCTCCGCCAGCTTTTCATCAATAAGGTCTCGCTGATGGACGTTCAGCGTGACGACACCCAGTGAGTCCTCCCGGCGCGTCATAATGTGGTCAACGACTGCGTCCGCTACTCGCGCCGCCTCGACGTCGTTCATCTGGTTCTCGTATACCCCGTCGCCAACGTAGTGATAGCGAACGCCCAAGGCTTTTCCCTTCGGATAAGGCGACGGAAAGACGACGAGCTTGCCGTCGTAGAATTCCGAATTACTGAAGGCAATAAGCGATTCGTGTCGCGACCGGTAATGCCAGCGCAGCGAGCGAATAGGCTGAAAGTGACTAATGCACAGGTCCAAGATGCTCTCAGCATCGACGGCCGCGATTTGGTTGCCATTTCCGTCGGCGTTCTGCCCCATACTCGAAAAGAACGAAGTCGGAGGTAACTGCTTAGGGTCGCCCACAACGATAAGCTGCCTCCCGCGAGCGATGGCGCCGATTGCCTCCTCCGGCTTGAGCTGTGACGCCTCGTCCATTATGACCATGTCGAAGTGGATTGCGCCGGGCGTGAGGAATTTGGCGACGGCCTCGGGACCCATCAAGAAGGCCGGCTTCAACTGCTGGATAGCGGTGCCGGCTTGCTGGAGCATTTTTCGCACAGGCACACGCGGGCGCGATTGCTTTACCAGAAACCTAATCAGCGACATCTCCGACTTGTCGGCGACGCGCACGCCGTTACGCCCCTCAGGGAGTTGACGCTGACGGCCACATTGCGCTGCCACCTGTTGGCCTCTGAGGCGGATTATTTCGCGGTCGAGCGCGGCAAAGTCGGCGCGCACACTCGAGTGACGGGTTCCGCTGAAGCGGCTCAGTCTCGGGAAGTAGCGAAAGAGCGTATCCGCGATGGAGGAGTAGAAGCGGTAGGCGAACACGTCGACCAGATGTTCGGACTGGATTTGCCCCGATTCGACCAGTTCGTAGAACGGCTTGAGTCCGTACTTTTCGGCGTCGCTCCGAAGCTGAAAGTATTGGACCCACGGCAGCAACGCGTCCATGTTGGCGACGGCAAGCCTCGCGCGCCCAGCCGCCTCGGCGCCGATTTCGGTTTGCCCAAGCGTCTTTCCTCCCATCCATTGCGAAAAATCGAAAGAGCCGAACCCGCCCATGTCTCGCGAAAATGAGCTTACCGCCTCCCAGGCGGCGACTATTTCTCTTATCACGGCCGTCAGCCTCGCATGGTTCCGAGCGCATGAGGGCGATAAGAGCGCCCCCTCAACGGCGGCCGGAAGCTTGGCCTGCTTGACGAGTCGTCCGTAGGTAAGCGCCGCCAGAACCGGCCGGAGGTCGGTCGATTTTCCTTTAAGCCGCGTGCCGAGCAAGAGTTGAGCCTCGAGGTCAGCGTCTACCGCGCGCCGCAAGCCGGCTGCCGTGTGCGCACCCTTCACGGCGTGCACCGCATGGGAGAACGAGGACGACGGCGCAACATTGGATGAGTAAGCTGCAAGTGCGCCCTCCAACTGATGGGCGAACCGCTCGACAAGCTCAAGCTGTTGTTGCACAGCATTGACTTGCTGTACCTGCATCGCGGCGACCGAATTCGAAGGGATACCTTCTTTAAACGCGACCCAGAACGCGTCAACTTCCCCGAGAGCGGCGTCTGCGCGTTGAGCATAGGCACGAAGCGCGGCGATGCGATTAGCGTCGACGGATAACGGGTCAAATATCGTCGTCGGGACTTGCGCGGCAGTTAGAGCGCGCTTGGCGTCGACCAGCCAGTCGGCGGTCAGGGCGAGTTCCTTAAAGGGCGTATTCCGACCATCGAAGTGTTCGCCGGCTACTCGCTTTACGCTCTCGCGTTGCTCCCACTCGGACGTGTCGGCCTGCAGCAAAAGCAGCACTTCCAGGTCTTTCAAGCGGGCATCGTGGCTCTTCTTACTCTTCTTGCTGCGCTCCAGGCCCCGATGCAAACTACCAGCGCGCCGCCATGGGCCTTGAAATATGCGGTACCAAGCGGAGCCTTGCCGAAGCGTGGCGACCGCCGCCTCGACGTCCTCCGTTTTGGGTATCGCATCGAGATACAAAGTCTCATCGAGCTTTGCGCGCCTCCCGTCCAGTTCCGCTAGGTCGACCTTTGCCTTGCGCAACACGGATGCGCTGTTCGCTCCCAGTAGTCCGTCATGTCGAAAATGATGTATTGCGTCCGGCGCACCCTTTACGACGGCGAGCACGGCTTTCGTCTGTGCAAGTCCAGATGCTGACGTGTCAAATGGCAGTCCGGAAGCCGCCGCCAATTGCGTCAACTGTGACAGTCCGCGCTCGGCACGGCTTATGCCGGACCTGAGCGTCTCGGGAATGCGCTGTGCCTCAGACATCACCAAGGTGCCGAGGTCCATCCGAGCGATGACTTTGCCGTGCTCTTCTGAGGCTCGAAGCTCCTCGTCACTAGGCGGCGCGTCCCGCAGCCAAAACCGGCCGGCGTCCTCATGCACCGCTTTCAAGTTTTGCAGGCGGGCGTCGAGACGTTTGAGTGCCTGTTCGGCGAGGTCGCCGTTGGTATCGTCCGCAGTGAACAGATTCGGCAGCGAATCGAAGGCAATGTCGTCTGGGCGGCTCGGGTCGAGCGCCTCTAGGCTCGAAGTCAGCGGTTCGGCCGCCTCATGCGACCAGTCGAGGTTCCCCTCGCCGAGAACGGCCTCCCACCCACGCATTGCCGCGCCAAAGCGTTCAAACCGTTCGATGTATTGCGAGAGCAGTCTTTCCAGCCGGACCTCGTCACCCGGCTGCAGTTCTTCCGGGAAAAATCCCCACCACGGATGACTGGAAGCAAGGCCGTCGATGAGCTGGAACTGCTTTGCCACGTAACTCAGTCGGTCAGTGAGAGCTTTGAACTGGCTTAGCGTGACATTCGGAGCTGGCGGGTAGAGCAGCTCCTCCGCTACTTTCGCCGCGTCCTCGCACTGCTGGCGGTATCGCTCTGCGCGCCAAAGCACTTGATGGACGGTCAATTCTTGCGAATTGCCGTGGACGCTGTTTAGCAGGTCGGCGTAGGCCTTGAGTTCGTCGCGCTTGGCCCTGAGGGTCTCGATACGCTCGTCGAGTCCCGCAGGAATGACCGGCTTGAAGCTGATGCGCTTCTCCATGTCGTCGAGAACGCGTTTTTTGTCGGTCTTGTTGCTATGGAGCTCGAGGAGAAAAGGTTCCAGCCCCGCTTGCGCGAGTCGGGTTTTGACGACCTCGAGAGCTGCAAGCTTCTCCGATACAAAAAGGACACTCTTGCCCATGAAGAGAGCTGCCGCAATCAAGTTTGTGATGGTCTGCGACTTACCGGTGCCGGGTGGCCCTTCGATTACGCCGTTTTTGCCTTCGATGGCGTCAATAAGCGCGCTATGCTGTGAGCTGTCGGCGTCGTAAATGAGCGGAATGTTTGCGTGCGCATGCTCGTCGATTGGATATTCCGGGGCGTATTGCTCGCGGGCGCCGTCGGACTTGTGCGCACTCCCTTCAAACACCTGCCTGACGACGGGGTGGGCGAGCAACGCGGATTCACTGTTAACCGTCGGCCAGTTCTCCGGCCCCAACTCCCGAACCAGCAACATGGTCGCGAACGAAAGCAGGCTTAGCGTCGCCATGCGGCGGACTTTCCAGCGGGGCAGCAGTTCTATTGTCGCTTCTACCTCGTCGAGATAGCTCGAGAGTGAGTGAGTTTCCTCGTTGAAAACGGGCAGAGACAAGCCGAAGTCCCGTTTCAGCTTTTCGCGCAAAGAAATGTTCTCAGTCAGTTCTTCGCCCGTGAATGCGACTCGGTAGGTATCGTGCTTTGTACCTTCGACCCGTACGAGATTGACCGGCACGCTGACGAGCGGTGCTCTGAACAGTTTGTCGCTGTCTGCCTTTTCGGGATAATCCAAGAAACCGAGGGCGAGATAGAGCATGTTCGCACCGGTCTCTTCGAGCGCCAGCTTTGCTTCCCGTTCGATTTTGCGGCAGTGGCCGGCTAAGTCTTCCGCGTAGTAGAGGGCCGTCATCTGGCTGCCGGACTCAGAAGTCGCTGGCAGCTTAATGTTGTCCGCAGGCAACTCATAGGACGTCGCCAGCCCAATCGAGGAGGCGTAGTCACGCGCTTCGGGACGGGTGAGCCTGCCATTTTTCGAAACCCAGGCGGAACGCTCTGGTTCCGGGACGCCCACGAGCGTGACACTGGTTGCGTTTGGATTCTCAATGAGCCGCCTGTACACCGCCTCCGCGCTGCAATGAACGAACTGTAGCGTTTTGCCTGCCGATGGAGTGAAATTCAGCAACCGATTGCGGCTTGTCAAGTCGAGCAGCCGCAGCCGAAGTTGATTCAAGGCCTCTCGAATGGGAAGGTTGCCTGAGAAAACGCTTTCCTCGGACCCCGGCGCTTTCGCTTCTACGTCGTTTTGTTTTTGGTTCACAACAGTCCTCGCAGGCGATAGCTCGCTCTTCGTTTGTCGTGCTGCCCTCGCTGGTCGTAAAGCCCACTCCGCATGAGGACCGCGGGCGACGGCCACCGGCGGACAGCGGCAGTGCGGGACATCTTACCGACTAGATTCAGCAACGGAAATACATGGAAGCGGATGCACGAGGGGTAGCACACTTTTCTAACCAATTTCTCTTTCTACGGCTTACATGTTCGCATTCCTGTTTCAGATGGTGGCGTTGAGCATCACGGCCTCAGCCGCTGTCCGAATCAAGGAAGCTTTCTTGCCAACGGAACCAGCGCGTTGCGGGAGACGGTACACGGCACTGGTGCGAGCCGCATAGCCCCTGCAGTCGGTTGGCTTCTGGCGCTCGAAACTAAAAAGGCTGAAGGGAACTAAAAGGCTGAAGGGAAAAAGCGCTATTCACAACGTACTACCCTGCGCAAGACGCCGAGGGTCTATATCGGCCGCTTTAGCCTTGAGTCGAACGCAGCGAAGGTCTTTAGAAGCGGCCTTCCCGAACCTTTCTAATTCCAGCGACCACCAGCTTCCTAAGCAATGGTGCGTTGTCCGGAAGCGGCTTTTCGCCTTTTTTCACGCCGAGGGCTGCAACGCTGTCCAATTCGCGGAGCTTGCTTGGCGCGAGCACGGCTGGCTCGTTTTCGTCGTACAGCATGAACCAGGGCAGCCCCGTCTTAGCATAGTCTGCCGCCGTAGGTACGTTCCCCGGCGGCCGTTTCCCGGTGACCGGCTGGTATTGGGCGCTGTTGAGGATGTGGACGAAGCAACGCGAGCTATGCGCCTGGTCCCATTTCTCATAGCCGAACGGGTCCTCGTGGATTTTCTGCTTCATCAGCCCGCCTGCGGCCAATCCCATGCTGCTCGACTTGATTCCTCCTCCTCGTCGAGGCGAGGCCTGTAGCTCGTCCGTGAAGTGGTGCGGAGCAGGTGGCCTATAATGTTCCGCTTTCAACGGGATGGCAATAATCTGCAATCCGCCGTATTGTTCTGCGCCCGTCAGCTGTGCCTCTACCGTGTATCCGCCGCCGAGCGGCATGGCGACAAACTGTCGAACCAGCCCGAGACCGATATTGAACCCGTCAAGCCATGATTGTCTCGGAATGGTCACGTAGTCCTGCTCTGTTGAACCGTCCCTGCCCGAGGTCCTTGCTTGCAACGTGGGACTCCATGGCTGGCCAGACACGGCATTTACCTTACCGACTGCAATCTTGATGGCGAAAGGATAGTCGGAGCTAAAGCGAATCCACATTGCTTCAGCCTGGGCCATCGGAAAGAAAACGCCGCCATGCTCTACCCACTGGGCTGGAACCCGGTCCGCGTAATCGTCTACGTGCGAGACGGAGAAGTAGCCCAGCCCCGGAGGGAGCGGGTATTCGCGATTGTCGTCGGGAATTCGCAGCGTGCGCTGAAACTCGATGTCGCAAACCGCATCGGGGTGAACTTCGGGAAAGCGGAAGACCAGCGTATTTTTTTCAAGGGTGAGCATGTGGTCAAACTCCCGTGTGTTGTTGTCGAAAGTCACTACCATTGGCCGTCGCGAACTTCTCGCACTAGCCTCAAAATTGCGTTGTCAGGTGTATCACGCAGTTCTCGAATCAACTCTGCAAAGACTCGTGGGCGCGCACCGACGATTTCCTGCAACTCCGGGGACACCCTTCCGGCGAGCAGCATCAACGTATCGACGTCTTCTCCGAGCACCTCTGCTAGTCGTCGAATGGTTTGGTCGCTCGGAGGGGACACCACCCCGCGTTCAACCTTGGACAAATAGGACGCTTCAATTTCGAGATGCCGGGCAACCCCGCGCAGTGAGTACGCCGGCGCACGGCTTGGTGACGTCCTTGAGGTAAGAAGCGCTTCTCGCCTTTCCCGGATATATGCGCCAAATTCCATCGCGGTTGCCATCTGTGTACTGGATATGACACACCAAGCGTATTCGAATCTCGGGCAACTTTATGTTCGGAAGCGGACAATATTTGCGTTCTTGCCCATGAGGCTCGCCGAGTGCTGCAATTCAAGGCAGCGATGGAGTCTGGAACGGCAGCCCGCGCAGTCACGAAACTGCATCCGAGCTCTAGGGGCTTTAGAACCTTGCCTGTCGGCGCCGAGGCCATATCGAGACGCATGCCGGCATCGGCCCGCACCGCCTGCCATCATGAAGCCGCTCTGATAGAAATGACTCGCACCACAAACGGACAGCGCAACCGATTCTAGGCATGCGGGTGCAAACCGGCATGGTCGCCCGTCGATGTGGATTGCTAACGTCAAGGATCGCAGCAAATTCCTGATAGCAGGCGGTGCTGGAGTGATTGGCATGGTGGCGGTCGGCGATGTGAGGAATGCAAAAGCTACCGGCAAGAAGGCTTCTAAGGCGGTCGGTGCGACTGCGGGCAAGGGACAGCAGAAAGGTCCGCAGCCCGCGAAATATGCCGACCCGAAGTCGGGCGCGACTTGGAGCGGACGCGGTCCCGCTCCGACGTGGCTAGCCGGTGCGAAAGACAGGACGAAGTTTTTGATTGATGGCGTTAGCTGGGTTGCGGATTCTGGCGCTGCGAGCAAGCCCAAGACTACGGCCACGAAGGGCACAGCGACAAAGACGGCACTGACGAAGAAGGTTACGGTGAAGAAAGTGGCTGCCAAGAAGGCCGTGAGCGCGAAGGTGCCGGCTAAGAAGGCGGCGGCTAAGAAGGCGCCGGCGAAAAAAGCGCCGCACACGAACGTGGCCGTGCCCGCCCCGGTGTCCCCGGCCGAGCATGGCGTCGAGCTGACGGTCTAAGCGTAGTTTTCAGATGCCCGGTGGACCAGCGACTTTCTGGTTCCACCGGGTACACCGAGCTGACGAAGTTTCATTGCGCCTGTGCTGCCTGACTTTGCGCGGCCTGCTGTTGGGCGTGCTGTTTCGCAAGGTGCCTGCCGACCATGCAGCCACCGACTGCACCAACGACAGCGTGGTGGCCCGCGTAATGCCCAGCGACCCCGCCGACCACCGCGCCCTTGATGCAACCTGCGGCGTTTGCCGTGCCTGCTGTCGCGAAGACCAGCGTCGTTGCAATCAAGGCGGTTCTTATCGGGTTGCCGATTGAGATGCCACTGCAGGCGTCGAAATGGCCAACGAGTGTACGAAAAGGGTCAGGCGGATAGAAAAAACGAACCAAAACGAACCTCGTTAAAGATTATGAGATTCATCCGGTCTGATGGACCTGCTCGGATTCGAATTGCGAGCAGCAAGTTGGACGAGGGCCCGACGGCGATACTTGCGACAGCTTTACCAAACTCCGGAGAGCTCGAACGGTTGGCGCTGGTGGACCATGCCGAAAAGGTGTTGTCAACACTACATCAATGGGACCGCGTCCCGCAACTCGACAGGAAAACCCGTTTTTTGGTTTTTGGGGCAACTTGTGTGAGCCATTGACAAGCGCATATGCGGCTGTATCCGCGACGCGCTGAGTTCGCCACGATAGGAGTTTGCCTGTTCGCAATGGTGATGAGGCTTGGGGAGCGCGGGTAAAAGGGCACCGAAAGTAGGCTGCGCGAACGTCACGGGAGGGCGCGGTAGTCTTTGAGTTCTGCGTCCTGCCTAGAAGTATGCGGGCAAGTCCGGCTGCGCGAGCTGGTAGCACCGCCGGCTGAGGGCGGCGCTGAAAGCGAGTCGGGAGCAACCTGAGAAGCAATCGCCGCCGCGAGACGGGGACGCCGTGGAACTGGCTGGAAGAGAGGAGCCGGACGAGTATCTGGCCGAGGCGGTGGGCTGTGGTCGATGCTTCATCTTCTCGGCGGGGTGACGCGATGGAATCCCCTATGGTTCGCTGAGGCAAATTCAGTCTAAGAATCTTTGAAAGTCGCACATTGTTCCGGCAAGCCCGTCTTCAAGTCCGACCCTCGAAGCCCCACCTCTCTTGATGAACGCCGTTAGCTTTTCGTTGGAACCGAATTGCTTGCCATGGTAGTGACGGCGGAGGCCATGGATATAAGCGTTAAAATAATCGAACATCGCACTGGTATGGCAAATATTCATCCCCAGCTTGGCGGCAGACATACGCAGAACAAATTCTTCGTGCGTAATAGTGGGCACATGTAAATCGGGCGCGGCGTTTTCGAGATATGTCACGAGTCCTTCTCCATCGTTTAGTCGAGGTTGGTTTCAGTGGAGTCCGAGTACGCTGCGGACGTGTGACGAGTGTCGACGGTCACGTGCATGAAGTGGTCGAAATTAAGGTGCTGCGGAGCGGTTTGCGTGTGCATCAGAACGTCCTCGCTTCGAACTAAGCACATGTCCCGCGGTCGCCGCGCGGAGTAGTACCCGCGTTTGTCGGCTTGCGTCATGTGTCCGGCGTATAGGGAGCGGACGTTTATATTTGCCGCTTCGGCCGTTTTAGATTGAGTTGAGAGACGCTTTAGATGAGGCAAGTGGCGGAACGGGCGATAGCGACGGATGTTGCGCCCGGTCGGGGCGAAGTCCTCGCCACATGCAAGGCGGCGCGCTAGATAGCTGGACGACTACCAAAATGAGAGCCACCCCATAGGGGTGGCTGAAATCAAGCAAGGTAGCCTATGCTTCCTGCGGCGCTTCAGTCGCCGGCGCAGGCTGGGGCGCCGGCTTCGCAATCTTTGCTGCCTCGAACGCAATGACGAGCAATGTACCCGTCGGTTTGCCTTCGCGCGACAGATAGAAGTCCGCCTTGAGTTTTCCAGTAACTTTGACAAAATCGCCCTTTACGAGGCCCGGGTCGTCCGGTCTCACACGCCGGAGAGTCGTCAGTGCCGCGTTGACTCTCGCACATACGAAATTCCCAGTAGACCCTGCCGGTGGACTTTGTCTGTTTTTCCACCGGTACCACGGCCACATTTCCGAACGCCTGCATGCTTTATGTACTCAATCGATTGAAGATGGGAACGACTCCCATCTCCTTATATAGCCAGTGCCATGAAATGACCTCCGGCTTCGTCGAGCGCAGCGGCGAAGTGGGCTTTGGCCATAGACCGAGCGAGTCAGGCCGGCGGTATGGCAAGTAGTTTTCGCCGAGCCATCCGCTCAAAGGATGCTTGTTTTTTGCGTTGAGTCTCACCTTGGGAAGCCAGGTTGGAATGAGCTGAACGACCACGTGCCCGACGCATCGGTCAACAAGGCCAATGCGCCCGTCCGATGTACGAGGCTCAAGTTCGGACCAAACCTCGAATAACCCTTCGTCAACTTCCCGAAAAGTCCGGTCGGTCGGTGCATGCGGTCGGTCCGATGCTTTCACCTGTTCGCGAAGAATGGCGAGCGCGCGCTTCAGAATACGCTCATTTTTTGCATGGACAACCACGCGTCGTAGTACGTCGCCTGTCACCAGTTTGCTGCCAACGCGCCGGGTCAATGCCGCGAGTGCGGCCTCTCGGTCTGCGCCGCGTTTGCTGCGGTCAATCTCGTGCCACGTTACGCCGTCGGTCTCATAGGAGATAACGTCGGGGCGGAGAATGCGTTTCTTGTTGCCGGCAAGATGCGGTAGATTCGGGAAAGGACAGCCTACTTAAGGCGTTGCAGTCAAAAGGGTGGGCAAGGGGTGCGGGGATAGCGAGAACTCATTCTCCTCGTTCGGCGATGTCTTCTGGAAGGAGGGCATTGTCCCTGCGAAAGCAGCGCCGGCGAATTGGTTCGACAAACGTTCGCCTTGAGCTTGGAACAGGCTGCTACGGAACAATTGTCCGCCACTTGCGGTTGCTGGCGTTCCGGGACTACCGGGGCCGTCGGTGTGACGGAACCTATCGGCGATAAAGCGGATTGCAGTCTTATTACCTGTTGCAGTGCGTAGAGTTAAACCGTGGTTGATTGCGGGCCCGCACTCGCGGGCCTTACTTCTTCTCGACTCCGGTGGCAGGTCTTTCCGTAAGGCCAAGTAGCACACTCGACCCACGCCATGCGTTGTTACGCCTGCATGCATTTCGCGACTGCAACAGCTCCCGGCGATGAATGATGGTGGTTATAGTCAGCTGTCTGAGCGGCTCCGACTGATTGAACGGTGGCCCGTCAATCGCAAGCCACCGTTTCACTACGTCAGGAGTCCAGCACCCGGTACTACGGTGCGGGCCCCCCTGTTATGCGGCAGAAAGCGGACCGGCTTTTTGGTCATGGCGTATGCGCCGGACCGCGTGAATCACAGCCCGGCGTACCTCCGCCTGCGGGAACCGGCAGAACGCTTCGAGCACAGCCTGCAGGGGCGCTTCGCCAACCTCGTAATCAAGCCCAACGCGCTCACACCATGAACGAATCCCATACTCGCAGCTGCCGGTGGTGCGCGCATCCTGCAGTGTTACCACGTCAGTGAACTGGGCGTAGCGCGCGGCGAACGCCTCGGCTGTCGACTCGTAGTTCTCAACGTAAGTGCGCCGCAGTTTCGCTTTCCGCTGAACGCCGCGACGAGCCATTTCGGCGGTTTCCGCATGGTAATGTTCGTCGTCCAGCACGGCAATAAATCCGCCGTGAACATGGATGTCATAGCCTCGGCCCTGGCTCGCCCAGGTTGCAGCGAAGAGTCGTATGCCACCGACGGGCTCGAGCACGTGTGCATCCAGGGTCATCATGCCACCCAGGACCGCGAGCCCACGAGCGAGGACGCGCTGCCGCCAGTCAGCAGGCACGCACAATACATGATGGTCCTCTTTGGCGGCCCAACCCTTGTATGCGCCAGCATAGGTATCCCAATTCCGGCCTATCGTCACGGAGTAGTCCACGTCACCCGCGGTCGTGGCGAAATTCACGGTCATTGAATGGCCGCCCGCCGCACCATGGCGGAACAATTTGCGTGCCGTAGCGCGAACCGCATTCATTCGTTGTCTGCGAAGGCGTTCGAGAAGCGACGGCATCGGCGTCACGCGGTACCGTAGCCGGCCCTGACGGACCTCGTCGACTTTTTTGCAGGCCGCGATGAGCGCGTCGATATCGCTCGCGCGCCGGGAAAAGCCTGCTCGGGCCAGCGCTTCCCTGAGCGCCACCTTCGTGCGCGCATCCAGACTGGCGGCGATTTTCCATATATCTGGATGTAGAGGCGCGCGACTGCGTTTACTCACAGCGCCATGTGGCGCTTCGTTGTCTGACTGGCTTGGTGGGTGACTGCTACGCATTTGACCTCCTGGGGTAGGGCGTCAAACGAATAGCTCGCAATAGTTATATGCGCGAGCATTCTAAAATGCAGCCGGCCTCATTTATGCGTCGGCGCTGTTTCCGCGGACGCGTCCCACCCGAGGTTAAGCCTGGCACTGCGCTGCCTGAGACTGCCAAAACGAGCCCGCCCCGCCCACGTTGTTCAGGCGTCACGTCGCTGCACCCCCCCCCCCGCCCGGGAGGAATTGTTCATGTACGAAAATCGTCCGCGTGCTGCTGGGGATAAGCGGCCTGACAAGACGGAGGCTCGGGGCTACCGCAGACATCTGCCGCCGAGTCACGGTCAGCCGACGATGGGAGCCCGGCGTCGGTCAATACAATGGCCATCTCTCCCGGGTCGCTACATGGGGGTGCGCAATACCGCGCACGTGTGAGGACAAAAGAAGATGTTTTTTGAACCGATGGTCATCGAGGGTGTGCTCGTCAGTAGCGGACGTGTGATGCGGCCCGACGAAGTGAATGAACGCCTGGCAGACAGACCGGCACTGCAGCGAAGGGTGAGCGGCTGGTACCTGTGCGGGGACGTCGATGAGCGGATGTTCTATGCGCTGGCCGCCGCCATGGGTGAGTGCACCATGCAGATGACTGTGCTGACTGGCGGGGCGTCTGGTAACTACGGCCTGTTCGCGCAGCAGGTCGGCACATTTCAGCACCGGTTCGTGCTGCCGCTGTTCGAGCCGTCCGTCGTCGCGCTGCTCGAGTCGCTCCAGGACGCGCCGGTACAGTTGTCGCTTGGCCGCAACGACACGGAGGAAGCGCTGCTCATTCGCCGGAAGCTGCTCGTGCAGGAAATAACCCAGGTGCGGACCTTGATGCAATCACTCGCGGATGTGGATGCAGCCGAAGTGATGGCAAACGGCCGGCATATGCTCGAAAGCGCGATGCGCATCGACTCGATGAAGCGGTTTCCCGGTTTGCCAGAGGTCACAGATGTCTGTGTTTCTTTCGTCATTCCTGAGGCCGTTTTTACCGTGGTCCCGACCAGTTCGAGCGAGCGGTCTTCGCCGCTAGCTTCCATTGACAGCGCGTTGGCGAGTCTGACCGCTGGGCATCGCATCACCTGATTCGACGGGGCTCGCTGCGGCGAGCACTTTCATGTTGTATCGCCGGAGTAGGGCATCTTCCGGGCGAAAGATTGCCAGTGCAGATGCGGGTACGGTGCGCCCGCTTCACGCCCTGAGGCAGTCCGTCAAGGTTTTTCCGAGGGCATGTGCAGCCCACATCCTTGACCCTGTAGTCTCGGGCGTCGCTCATTCATGAAACGGCGTATGTCGAAGAAACGTCGCGCGCCCACCTGGCGAGTTGCCCACCGCCGGCCAGCGTCATGGTCATAACAGGCGACCCGCCGGCCGGCCGTGGACAACTCGCGACATCACGTCAAATGGAGGCAACCCACGGCCCCGGAACCAGCTGCGTCATCGTCGACCGGAACGGGTTACCCCGGAAGTTCGAGGTTCCTGAGGAGTGACGAACCACGCTTCCTGAGGGCGTTGAGGTAGACGCTCTCGTCGTATCGTGTGCCGGTCTGCCAGCAGCGGTAGAGGATCCGTATCCACTTGAACGCCAACGCCCTCACGGCGGCCTGATACGAGCTGCCCTTCGCCCGCTGTTGCCGGTAATAGGCGCCGGCCCAGAACGATTTGTTGATGGTCTGGCCGGCCCATTCGACGAAGGTCTGGCGCAGGAAGGTCGGGCATTGCCAGCGCCAGTGCACCCAGCACTTCTTGCCGCTGCGCTCGGTGACCGGCGCGATGCCGGAGTACTTCTGCAGTTCATCAGCGCCGCTGAAGCGGTCACGTTGCTCACCGAATGCAGCCAGCAGGCGCGGTGTCAGATGCGGACCTGCGCCGGGCAAGCTGTCAAACAGGTCGAAGTCGGGCAGTGTGCGTGCGACTGCCGCGATCTCCTTGTCGAACACGTCGATCGCGGCGAGCGCTGTGCGCAGTTGCGAAACCAACATCAATGCGAGCAAGCGGTGAGGCGCAACGATCCCGGGATCATCAGTGAGCGATGCAGCACAACGGATCGACTCCAGACGTCCCTCAATCAGTTTGGCCCGCCGACAGTTGTGCGCATGGAAGAACGTTTCAAGGGTCTTTCTGCTCGCGCGCCTGACTGCTGGCAGAGTTGGCCAGCGGGTCAGGAAATCACAGAACAGTACCGTGTCGATATCGTCGAACCATTCCAGGGGTTGAGGGTAATACTGCTTGAGTGCGTTGGTTAGCCGGTTGGTGAACCGGGTCTTGTCGCCGACCAGTTCACGACGCTGTTCGATCAGGCTCAGCAAGGAACGCATGCCGGCGCTCTGCGGCCTGAGCGGGCTGAACCGCTCAGGATGGCGCAGCAGCAGGTCGAGTGCCAGCTCGGCATCGGTGGGATCGTCCTTGGCCCGGCTCGGTTTGAACGCCTCACGGTACTTCGCAAGCATTGCGGGATTGACCGGGAACAGTGTGAAGAACGCATGTTTCTGCAACACAGAGACGATCGGCCCTCTGGCCAGCTCAAGCGCGATCGCGATGGGGCCACCAAAGCGCCGATGTAATACCTTTGCCCATTCATCGATGCGTGTAACCTGGTGAGGAATGCAGTCGAACTCGCGCCTGTCGTCGCCAGCCTGCTGCAGGCAGATGTCATGTTTGGTATCGGCCCAGTCGATGCCGACAAAAGCCTTGAAATGCTGATTCGATAGCGGCGCCATGCGAACCTCCGCAAGTGATAGATTACCCGGTAGGGACATGCATGCTTGCGTTCAGCGAAGGCAATATAGTGAGCCGGTGTGACGGCGAACCCTGAGTATTCGTTATCGGACGCAAGCGCACCCGTGGACTCGAAGCTAAAGCGGCAATCGTCCAGGCGTTTGGGTCGACTTATTCGTAGTCCACGGGTGCATGTTCCGCATTGACTGGCAGCGAGCTGCCAGTCCCACCAGTATCGATGAAAGCGGAACGGACTATCTATAATACGTCGGACTACCATCACGTTCCCATACGCTATGAATTCTCGCGAACTGGCCATCACCTACGTCGGCGCAGCTGTCGCCGAGCTTTTCGGTTATCTCGCCATTCCGCCCGACGAGTGCGATTTGGAATGCACGGACTGCCTCTCCGCCACAGACATCGAGCATGGAAGTTGGCAGGGGCATCGTGATGTAGCCAGCAGCAGGCTTGCAGCAGAAATTCTGCGCCACGCGGGACTCGACGGTGCGCGACTGGACGGCGAAATGCTGACGTGTCTGTTCGCGGTCCTTGCACGGTCGGCGGACATCGCCGCATGTTATGCCGACGTGATGACCTGAGCGCGGCGTCTGCGGAAAAGCGTAAATTTCGGCGCTGCGCATTTCGTCACCCGAGACAAAAGAACTGGGTTTTTGACCAGTTTGACGAAGACATTGGCGTCAGAGGACGGCCGTGAGACGGACATTTTCCGGGCCGCCGCAGCATTCGAAGAGGCGAGGCCTTGGGCTCAAAGAATGCCGCCGATTAGATAAGCGGCATATCGGCAAACCGGCAAACCGGCATATCTTATATACGGTGGGTCTCAGTTAGCCACTGCGCGATGAGCGCGTCGACGAATCGCCTTCCATATGTCGGCAATCGGTTCGAGGTTGCGCACGCATAATCTCGGTTCACCCGACGTCCCATCGTCATTCAGGGGATGCCCGACCGATTTTCGGCTACATCGGGCACCTCCGACAGAATCGGCAAAATCTATGTGGACTATTTGCGAAATGGAAAGGGGCAGACGAGTCGAACCGCATTTACCGCACGGGCGCGGCCTGCAATGGGGGTTATCCATGCCGATTTCACGGGAGTAGCGCTCCATCGCCGCGCGTGCGCTCGCGCAGGGTCATCCTCAAGACAATGTCAAACCCTTCTAGTCAATTCCCTCTATTCCTTTTCCACGGGGGCGCTCAAGTTGTGCAGTCCATTGCCGATATATCGTGCTTCCGGAAGACCGAAACAAGACTACAGAATGTAAGGCGGGGCAGATGGCGGAGGATGCGGGGAAAGTGCATGTCGCCAAGGCTCGTGCGGCCAGACTGAATCGTGCTGTCGGCGAGCTGAGAGGGATGGTTGCACAAGACGAGTTGTGGCGAGATGCACGCGTCGGCTTCGTAGGGCTGGTTGCCGGTTTCGTACTTCTTGTTATCAGCGGACAGCTGAAAACGATGGCGGGCGAGCTCGTTGCCATCTGGGTTACCGACGGCTACCTCCTTGGCCAAATGATGCTGTTGAGGCGACGGCACAAGCCGATTTATCTTGCTGGCGCTGCTATTGGGCTCATGCTTGCAAACCTGATGGGCGACGAGACCTTCTACGTTGCGTTCTCGTTCACGGCGGCAGGCTTGGTGGAAACCTGTGCCGCAGCATTGATGCTGCCGGGCGTGAAATCAGCCAGGGCGCTCCTGCAGCCGAAGATGTTCATCCGATTCGTGGCGGGCGCCTGCATCGTTGCACCGGTGCTTTCGGGAGTGGTCGCCGTTCTCCTGCTTCAAGGAATTTTTACTAGCCACCCGTTTTCGTCATTTTCGAACTGGGTAATTTCCGACGCGCTCGGGTTTCTTATTTTCACGCCCGTGACGCTAGTTCTGTTGTCGGGGGAATGGAGAACTCTGCTGGACCGGCGCAACCGGGTAAAGTCAATCTTGCTTCTGGCGTTGACAGGAGCGGTGGCGACCATAATCTTCTCGCACACGTCGTACGTCGACTTGTACTGGATGCTTCCACCACTCGCATTACTGGCGTTCCACGCAGAATTGTCGACAGTGCTTTTGGGGACCTTGATATTCATTACTATCTCGGTTCCCCTGACGGTGCACGGAACCGGCCCGCTCTGGCTCTTTCCGTTTGCCACAATGCAAGACCGAATTCTCGCATTGCAACTGTTCACAGTAGCGGCTTTGTCCATCGTGTTACCGATTACGGTTTTGCAGACGCAGCGGACAGCCTTGTTGTCTGCGCTATCGGAAGGACAGCGTCGGTTCAGGAACCTAGCCGAGCGGTCCGAGGAGGTTGTGATGGAACTGTCCGCTGACGGAGTAATCCAATATGTCTCCCCGCGCGTGAACACAGTTCTCGGGTTCAGACCGGAGATGTTGCCAGGAACATCGATGCTCGACCTGGTCCATAAGGATGACCACCTCGAACTCCAGAGGGCGCTTTTGCACGCGGGAGCGACCGCACAGGAGAAATCGGCTCAGTACCGACTGCATCGCTCGGACGGCACTTACATCTGGGTTCGAAGTTTTATCGCAGCAATGCCATCTGGCGTTCCGGGCGAGCGGCCCGCGCTGGCGTTCACCGTTCGAGATGTCGACCTCTATGTCGTTGCAGAACAAAAACACCTTGCGGATGAGCAACAGCTCCGGCACATGGCATTCGTCGATAGCCTCACGGGCCTGCGAAACCGTCGTTACCTTGATAGCAAGGTGGAAGAATTGTTGGCTTCACATGCGGATGCAATATCTGGCGGCTCGGTGGCTGTCCTGTTCGCAGACATCGACTACTTCAAGAATTTTAATGACGAGTACGGTCACCAGGCTGGTGACGAGTGTCTCAAGGTAGTCGGGCGATCCATCGCTATGACGCTTCGAAACCGAGATTTGGTCGCCCGTTACGGCGGAGAGGAATTTGTTGTTGTGCTTGAGAATTGCGAACAGGACGAAGCCGCGCGCACTGCCGAGCTCATCAGAGCCGCTGTCGAGTCTTTGCAGCTGAAACATCTGGGTAGCCCGCTGGGTGTCGTGACGCTCAGCATCGGCGTGGCGCATAGGGACCTACGCCAGCCAGTCGATGCAGCCGATTTGTTCGAGCACGCTGACTCAGCTTTGTACGTTGCAAAGCGGACGGGACGGAACCGCGTGGGGAGAGTGCAAGACAGGGTGACGTCTAGCTCCCATTTCGCCTGAGCTACGCTATGCCGGACTAGCGGAAAATGCGACCAGAGCAAACTGGGACTTGAACCAGCCCCGACAAAGGGCCTTTAGATTCAACCCTGCGCCCAATGCACTAACTTTTACGGAAAATCTGCCGCTGAGCCTCCGCACGAAGACATCGTGCTCAATGGCACTGGTGCGGTGTCGGTGAACAGCAATTGCGACGAAGACCAGCAGGACGCGGTTGTCCTGCTGGTCCCGGTTCACAGTCTCGCCTCCGAGCCGTTTCTTGTCGCCAACGAACGGCGGCTAGCGCTCGCGGACCGAGTTGCCGAGGCTTTCTGCATCGTGAATTTCGCCTCGATTCCCGAGCCATGCCGCGGAAGGGCATATGTTCTGAATCGTCCCTGTTGGGTCAACACCGTTTGGAAGAGGCATTTGAGTTTCGTTTTGTGATTCGTTGGTGGTATCGAGCGGTGGTAAATTTGGCAGCCGCCTATTATATTGGCCGTTGAGCCTGGGTGCGACACCAGTTCCGCCACGGTACTTTTCCAATCGCTGACCGACTATGAGTGCGGATTTGGCGGTAACGAGGTAACAGCGGTAACCGGGTGGCCCACCTTGGCGTTCAAGTGCCTTCATGCCGGCATTGTATTTGCGACCGTCATCTCTCTTCAATCAAAGACTTACTGCGCACGCCCGCAGATTGTCCCCAGGTTTGCCAACAAATTCTGGGGATAACCCGGGTGTGCCGGAAGGTCGCCGGTTGAGGTGCTCGCAAAGGGATATTGAGGACTCGCCTTGGTTCCTACTGTGCATGTGCGGACGGCGCGGGCAACAAAAGTCGTTGGTCCGGTTGCCGGCGATGCCCAAAGTCTGGCGCTGTGGTGTGCGTCGGACGCGGTTCGCCATAGGTGACAACCTCTCCCGCTACAGAAACGACATGACCCCGCGCGAACTCGCCATCTCTTTTGTTGGCCAAGCCCTCGGCGAAATGTTTGGCCCGCTCAGCCTGCCGCCGGACGAGTACTTTCACGTCCCGGACCGCAAGAAAATTGCCGCCAGCAGCGCGCCTGGCGGTAACGGGGTGCGCCGCTGCGCTGACAGTGGCGGCGGGTTAGACGGAGTTGACTTCATTGGTGACGAATACGCGGGGCTGCTGTCGGTGCTGGAGGCAGCCGTGGTGATGGTCGAGCGGTACGTACGGACAACAGGGTAGATGAGTCGGTAACCCCGCGTCTGCGCGGAATAAAGAGCATCGGATTTTGGGTAACGCCCGGCTTGGGCGCCAGAATCGGTCAGCTCCGTTGTTATGCGGCGGCACACTTCGCTCGTTCCAGTCCTCAGTCGGCCCGGCGCGCGCGCCGAATCGCACATACCACGGCACGGCGCACTTCACTCTGAGGAAAGCGGCGGAAGGCGTCGAGGACCGCATGCAGCGGCCTCGCCATGCTCATAAAGAAGTCCGGTGCGCTCACACCATGAACTAATCTCATACTTGCAGCTACCGGTCATGCGTGCGCCGTCCAAAGTATTTTATTGTCCCGTGTTCGAACTGGCGCATTTCTGCGCTTCCAAAGTAATTAAAGAATCTGTACGATTTGCCGTTATGCAGTCGCTTAGTTCGAAAGTGATTTGAGACCATTCTGTAGCGCAGGAGGCATTGAAGGCCGGAAGTGGCCTCGGGGGCTTCGATGCAAAGCAGATAAAGAAACTGAAAATGAAAAAGCTGCTTCTTCCACTTGTTTGCGCCCTTCTTGCACCTAGCGTATTTGCAGCGGGGCCGCTGGCGACTGTTATCTCAGACACACCAACGTTGGTGTTCATTTGCATCAATATTGGTCTGACCGTCTTTTTTGCGTTCGTTCGATTTAACCGGTTTTCTGTCGTGCACGGGCCTGAAATCCTTACTACCGTGGGGATTTTTGGATGCTTTCTCGGAATCGCCACCGCGCTGCTTCATTTTGACGCTTCTAATGTCTCTGACAGCGTCCCTCATCTGCTGGAAGGTGTGAAGACTGCGTTCTGGGCCTCTGTGAGTGGTGTTGGCGGGTCGCTCGTGTTGAGGGCACGCCACTACTTTCAGAAAGCTCCGATTCCACAAACGGCGGGCGCGCCAAAATCAGCGACGCTCGACGATGTGGTCGCAGCAACGCAGGCACTTCAGCGCAGCCTTTCGGGCACTGAGGAAGGTAGTCTGCTCACCCAATTAAAGCTGATGCGGCAGGAGCAGGTCGACGAACTCAAGCAGATGCGGAACTCGTTTGACACGTTCGCGCAGCGCATGTCCGAGGATGGCTCCAAGGCTCTCATAGACGCGTTGAAAGAGGTCATAAAGGACTTCAATGCGCAGATTAACGAGCAGTTCGGCGACAACTTCAAGCAGTTGAACTCCGCCGTCGAGAAGTTGGTGGTCTGGCAGCAGCAGTACAAGGAGGAGCTTGACAAGCTCCAGGCGGTGCAGAAATCCTCGGCCGACGACCTGCGTCAGTCTGCGGCCGGTTTGGCTGCCTTTATCGACCGTGCCGCTCGGTTCAGCGATGTGGCCAGCGCTCTCGAAACCACGCTCCAGGGTCTTGTCAGTCAGCATCAGCAGATTGACGAGTCACAGCGCTCGATGGCGGCCGTTCTTACCCAGATGAAGGACGTCACCCCTGAGTTCGCTCGCAAAATTGATGACATGACCGAGTCGATGAAGCAAAACGTAGCGAAGCTGCAATCCGACATCTCAGAGTCGGTCAACCTCAGTGGTGCACAGTTGCAACTGTCCGCCGCCCAGATGAAAGACGCGATGGTGGAGACCCTCAGGCAGTCGCAAGTCGACGTCGCCGAGGTCATCAAGACATCCGGCAGCCAGATGCAGACGTCTCTCAGCGAAATGAAGGACCTATTTTCCGAGACTCTCAAAAAATCGCAGGCCGATGTCACCGACGTCGTAAAGACGTGCGGCACGCAGTTGCAGACGTCGTCCGCAGAGATGAAAGAACTCCTTGTCGACACGCTCAGCAAGTCTCAGTCGGAAGTCAACGAAAGCCTAGGCAAGTCCATGGAGCATGTCCGCCAGAGTGTGGTCACCCTCGATAGGGGTCTTCAGGAGGAACTCACCAAGAGCCTTGAGTCACTGGGCCGGCAACTGGCGTCGTTGTCCGAGAAATTCGTATCAGACTACGGCCCCCTCACCGACAGGTTGCGTGACGTCGTGCGCATGGCCGGAACGGCCTAAGGTGACACATGGAAGGCGAAAACAGCAACCAGTCATACTGGATACCGATGGCGGACCTGATGACTGGACTGATGATGGTATTCATGCTTCTGACGGCCGCATTCATGCTCCGTGTCGAGAAGACGACCACCCTCGTGGTGAAGGAATACGAATCCACCAAGCAGGACCTGCAGTTGGCGCTGCAGAAAGAGTTCGCGAAGGACCTGAAGCAATGGAACGCCGAGATTCTTGGCGATATGACTATTCGCTTTAACGACCCCACGGTCCTCTTCGCAACGGGCTCCTCGGAGCTACGTCCGCGGTTCAAGGAGGTGTTGCGTCAGTTCTTTCCCAGATACATTGCGCTACTGACTTCTGGCCAGTACCAGAACGCTGTCAAAGAAATTCGGATTGAAGGGCACACCAGCGCGGCGTGGACCGGCACAACGGACGAGAAGACTGCATATTTCCGCAACATGGAGTTGTCTCAGGCGCGCACGCGCAGCACGCTCGAATATCTGATGTCCTTGTCCGCAGTTGAACCACACGAGAAGTGGCTTGTACAGCACGTGACGGCCAACGGTCTGTCGTCTTCGCATCCCCTGACACCCGATGACGCATCGGTTGCGGCTCAACAGGCCAACCAGCGCGTCGAGTTTCGTATCGTGACGAACGCGAGTGAGAAAATGGACCTCATCGCTCAGAAGTTGCAAAGCAAATAAATATGGAGCTCCCTGACTTCCTAGGGTGGCCTGCCCTCAATGGTCTTCGAACCAAAATGAGCGCGCCACTCGCCGCTCCCTTCGCGAAGAAAGTGGAGTATAAGGAGATAGAGCTTTCGATAGAAGAGCTTCTACAGACCCGAGGAATCGACGTCGATGCTGACGATATCGAGGTCCTTGAGGACGGTACCCTTGGCTACAAGGGACGACGGGTTCTCGTCTACATTCGAGACGTGAACGCGATGGTTAATCGAGAGCAAATGCCGAGATACCATTTCGCCTTCTGCGGCACGCTCAGCAAGATGCATCAAAACAATAGGGGCGGGCGTTACGTTGTCGCGAGTAAGGAAACGGGCCTTTTCGATGTCAACCTCATTGGTTCTGCAGTTGAGCCTAAAGAGGTTCGCCTGAATGTCTGTCAGAACTGCTTGGTACATATCTCTTGGAACGGCTTCGGCTACCACTTGGCAAAGTCGGTGCGGACCGAACACGTCAAGGGCTTTGCGCTGCCGGACTTTTTCAAGAAGTATCCGCGTGACCTATTGGCTGTAAAGCCAAAGCACTCATCAAATGACGCGGAGGTCAATGACTACGCCGAGGGTTGGGCACTCATTTCGAGCACGGTCCGGCGGGTGCGCGGGCATAAATGCGAGGCCTGCTTGTTGGACCTAAGCGAGCATCCGCGTTTTCTTCATGTGCATCATCGTAACGGTCAAAAAAATGATAACCGAGACAAGAACCTAGCAGCTCTATGCATCGGCTGTCATGCCGCTGAACCGCTCCATGAACACATGCGTCGCTCGCGAGACTACATCGAGTTTCAAAGAGTCTACGGGGAAAGAATGCGTCGACCCTTTTCGAAGGAGCGGTAGCGGTGGTCTTTTCTCGGCGTCGGGTTTAGGGTAGCGCGTCTCGCGGCAGCAAAAAGCACGCTAGGTAGCCGGTCGACGTCCGACTCCTGCTTCTTGTCATGCGCTTCAATCGCATCGAGCCTTTGGGGCGAAAGCGACGAGTTGAGGATAAGCAGCTTTTCTCGCCCACGATACTCGTGAGAGGCCGCCAGCACCACGGCGTGCGCGACCTCGAAGCGGGACTTGCGCCGCTGCCTCTCCTGATTCAGATGCCGCCCACCTGCGCGCTGTCATATTCATGGGCAGGAAGGCGGAAAAGGCTCAGCCGCAGGTCGCGAAGGGTAGGTCCCAGCATGACGGGCGACGGCTACAGACTCTTCATCGACGACCTTCGTGATTCGGTGTCGACCCCATGGACTATCGCTCGCAGTTCTGGCCAAGCAATCGCCCTGCTGGAGTCCTGCGGATGTCCGTTCGAGATAACGTTCGACGACAACCTCGGCGGCGACGATACAGCAATGGCCGTTGTCAACCGATTGATAGAACTGGAGCTGGACGCTGGCGGCCGCTTCATCCCAAGCGACTTACATTCTTTGCCCACAGCGCCAATCCGGTCGGCAAAGAGAATATTGTGAGCCTGTTGCGTTCCTATCTCCAGTATCGGGAGCAATCAGGCCGAGCCCGTGGGTTGTGGTTTTTGAACGTTTTTTTGCGAGACAACCCGCCTTGCCGCCGCGGGAGAAAAAGGTGTGTAGAACAGCTCCGGCGGTGCTGCCTTAGTCGCTGGCCTTTCGTGAAATGGTCGGTCTGTTCCTCGGCCGGACTGCGGTGTGACGGAGTCGCGGGCGGACGGCTGTCGCAGCCGCCTTCCCCTCCTTAAAGAGCTACTAACGCCGCGGCAGTAGAAGCCGGTGTTGAGCAATCGGCCGTCGCTGAAGAATCGGACCTCTCAAACGTTGGTATAAACCCGTCGGCCTACACGCTCCAGTTACGTCGCCTCTTGGCACGTAATGGCACGTGTCGGCACCTAACGCCAGCTCGTGTCCCGAAAAACCGTTTCTTTTGGGACCAGAAACCGTGAAACTCCTCGACCTTGACGAACTCGCTGCGCTGCTTGGACGCAGTCCAGCAACCATCAAAAAGGACCTCCGCCGCAATCCGATGGCGGTGCCGCCGCGGCTGCAAATCCCGGGAACCAGACTGCTGCGTTGGCGCGAGTGCGATGTGGATGCATGGCTCGCTGAGCATGTGGTGGGAGGCGTTCGATGATGAAGCTCGACGAATTGCGGCTCGACATCCGCCTGACCCTCACCACACCTCCGCCTACGCTCGACCACGTTTTGCCGGGACTGCTGGCCGGTTCCGTCGGCGTCGTCGCGGCGCCTGGCGGAACGGGCAAAAGCATGCTTCTGACACAAATCGCGTTGGCGATTGCCGCGGGCCAGCCGGTGCTGGTCGGCGCGATGACAAGTTGCCCGGCATCGACGCCAGCCAAAGTCGTGATTTTTCTCGCGGAGGAGACAAGAGCCGTGATGCACCACCGTCTTCCTGCAGCGAGTTCGCGAGGGCTCAGAGGCGCTCGTATGGTGCGCGTGTCCAATGACTGGCGTCGGCATCCGCTCTATAGTTGCTGCCGTCCGACTGGTGAATGGACGAAGACCACGAACATCAGATAGGCATATTTTCTGCAAATGCGTTTTCAGTGCCAGGACTTTGATGCGGTGACGTACCTGCAGCGTCCGCAATAAGGTCCAACAGTCGATTTAGTCGCACTCGTTGGCTATGCATTAGCCCCGGTGTCGCGCTCACCTGCATGACCCGGACCCGCCAGTATGTTTGGCCGAACAACGAGTGTGCGCCTTCTGACGATAGCACCCGTTCGAGGTGAGAGATTGCGGCGTCAACGTTTTGGGCCATGTAAGGACTTTGGACGGTGCCCGTTCCTTTTGCACTGGATTTCATCGAGTTCTCACAGGTTCTTATGCTCTTTCAAATGACCTCTGACATGCGGCGGTCATCTGTCCGGCGGAGTTCGGTTCATAGCGACGTCAAGTCGCTCGCATTCCTGAAGCAGGGCGTACGCGGTATGAATCTGCCTGCGCATTGGAACGCCTGTGCCCCATCCCGTCACTGGCCAAAGAACTTGCTGGCTGGTGATGACCTATTGTCGTTGCGCATTGAGACATCTGGTGTCTCTATAGTGAATTGGCCAGTTCTGGCCGTGAGCGGAGCTGCGAATGGTGCGAAATGACGGCGGAGCGAGACGCAGTCGTCCTTGCGCTGATAATTATCTGCGTGTGATGGCTGGCGCACGCGCGATGGACCGATAGCCGCATTGTTCCGGCGACATGATGCTGTCGAGACGCATCCGCGCGGTGCACGTCGTGTCGCCGGTAACGGCAGGTGCGGTGGGACGTCTGCAATGGCGCGGTTGTATCGTAACCGTCGAGCAAGATATGCCTGGATTTGCAGCGGCTGGGTCGTCTATGGAGACGATATCTGACAGACTAGGCTTGTGGGAAGAATGAACGACGGGAGCACCGATTTCCAGCGGCACCGGGCGCCGATGAGGTCATGAATACTGCGGGCGATGAACTTGTCTCTGGGCGACACGAGGTCGCGGTACGGGCAGATGCGTAGCGAGAGCCTGCCATGACCTGCGCCAGCAGGCGCGCTTGCCGCATCGACATTGCGGCGTGCGCATCGTCGACTAGCGTTAAGTTTGGGTCCGAGAACAGCTCTTGCAGCGAGCGACGCAGAGTTCTAGCCGGCGGTGTAGTAGAGCTCATGGGCCCGCTTCGCTTCCTCGGAGAATTGTTGCCGTAGCGCAGGCGGCTCGAGCACTTCGACGTACGGCCCGAATGCGCGAATCCACCAATGCAGGCGGTCACTGAGCATGACCGTGGCCCGTATCGTTACCCAGCCATCATCGCCTTTTTCTACGGTCTGGTCCGCCGATATCGGCGTTTCGATGACGGCATGGCAGGCGTCGCCTGCAAACCGAAGAACGACCTGAATCTCGCCCTTTGGAAAGAAATCAAAATGCCGCTCTTCCTCAACATATCGGGAAAGGGAGAAGTCCCGGGGATACGTGAACGACTCAAGGCAGATTTCCGCAATTTCCATGCGGTCAAGCCGATACATGACCGCGGCGGGCTTGGCGGGCGGCTTCGCAACGAGGTAGACCAGCTCGGCTGCCTCGACGAGCCCGAGCGGCATGACAACCTGGGGAGCGGGCTCCCTTGTTGGATTCGACCTTGCCCGATAGCTAATCTGCAGCAGTTGCTCGGCAAACAGCGCCTGCGATACGGCCTGGAAGACAGTTTCCTTGACTTGCGGCCGGATGACCTGAAACCCTCCATCGACTACGGCCACCTTGCGATGCCAACTCGCGTGGCGCCGGCCTTCGTGCACGGCGCCTCGTGCCAGGCGCTCGCTGGCAGCATCAAATAGCCCATCCAGGGCAGAGCTGACGAGGGCGGGAATCTGACGGGCTGCGAACTGCCGCAACACCTGCAACGCGAGCGCTTCGTCGAAGGTCATCATCGCCCCAGCCTTGGCGGCAATGCCACTCGCTCCCTCTTTTCGCTGCCACTCAAGGGCTTTGCCGACGCGCCGGTTTTGCACAACACCTTCATCTAGGAGGGCTTCCAGTCTCCTCTGAACCGTCTTGACGTGCGCAACGTCGATGCCCGCGCGCCTCAGCGCGCCTGCCACCTCCGGCGTTGTGAGCCACGGCTGTTGCGAACGCCGTGTTGGCAGCACGGCAAGAATTTCGGAATCGAGTTTGGCCATCGAAATTTTGGGACTTGTGTCAGGACAAGAAATGTCCCATACCATAGGTACACTTGCAACAGGAACGGCGAAGACATCAGCGTGGGAAGTGAAAGCGCGGTCGGTCGCAGGTGTCGTCGCCTTATTCAGCGAACAATATTCTTGTGATGGGTCTAAAGTCTGTTTGTGGCGGGCCGTTATTCCAAAGTTAACTGAGGTTCCGGCAAGAAGGTGTATCTGCTCTTCGTCGTCAGTGACCTTGCCGAGACATCGTATGCGCCGACCTCGTGGCTCGCAATGCGAGGCGTATTCAGAAAGCATATGCGCTAGTACTGACCTCTCGATGCTGCAGATGATTTCCGCTGCACCGCGGTCATAACGCATGTGGGGGACTAGGCCGTGCCATCAGACCTTAAGTGATGAATTTACGAACCAACCCAAATGGCCAACGTATACCACCCCAGACCCGATGATTCTGGAAAGCCCGTCTTGCTGAAACACCCAAGCAAGCCGACCCTGCCTGAAACTTGGAGCCAGCCTGACTCTGCCGCATCAACTGTCCCTGACGGAGCCATGCCGGCCCAGCTTAGCGGAATCCCGTTTGAACCGTGGTCCGACGCACCGCAGTCTCATGAAGCATGGAACACCGTAGTTGGACAGGCCGATATCGTTGAACCGCCGTTCAACTGTCCCAAAGGCAAAGACGAAGCAGCGGGCGTAGTTGTCTGCGAAGCGGACGGACGGATTTGGCTTGTCTCCCCGTCGAACGGTTATGCGGGGTATCAGAACACGTTCCCGAAGGGGCGTGTCGAAAAGAACTCGCCCCGGCAGGCCGCGGCGATTCGCGAGGCATTCGAAGAGTGTGGACTTCAGGTTGAAATCACCGCATTTCTCGCGGACTCCGTCCGTTCTCTGACCTACACTCGCTATTACCTGGCCCGCCGTATCGGTGGCACACCCGCTGCGATGGGATGGGAGTCGCAGGCCGTCCATCTGGTCCCATTCAAGAAGCTCGGCGGGTTCCTGCATCACGTCAACGACCAGCCGCTCATCAACGCTCTCGAGAAGGCTCTGGGACAGAGTACGTCACCAACCGGAGGCTAGCTTTGTGGATTTTCTTTACCGATGCATTTCTTTCCGTCGTAGACAAAGGCGGCGATGGCACAACTCTGCTGGTCCGTGCACGCCGTGCTGGCGAGATTGAAAAGGTATTTCCTGAAGCGAACGTCAAGGTTGGCGGCGGAACTGATTACGGTTACCGTGCTCGCCTGCCGAGAGAGCGTGTGGCGGAAAAGATTGCGGAGGCTGTTCGAGGCATAACGTATCCCAATTTCAAGTCTGAGGTGCGAGACCGCGCCCGACATGATGCCTACATGGACGTCTGGTCTGTCATGTTCGATTACCAGCGTGCAGAGTAGTTGAGGTGAGGCCACTGGTCGGGATTGGATATGCCGGCGACGGCGGAGAGGGAAATCGGGGGGCGAAATGATAAGGTCATTTGAGGGGCGGCACTGTGGAGCGTGTGGTTGCGACCTTAGGCCGCGATATTTCAGCCTGTCGAAGCGTAGCCAGACGGTTTCGGAGTCTGAGGAGGGTACGGTAATCGCAGTGCTTACCGATGACGTGCTCGCAGATTTCTGCGGCAACTTGTGCTGGAGTGACGCGGAGGCTGCTGTCGTCTCAACGCTTCAACTGGCATATCAGCCCTTCAGCATGACCGCGAGTTGCTCTCTTTGCCGCAGGCCGGTGGGCCGAAGCGCACCACATGTAACGGTAAACGTTGGCGAGTACGAAGACGCGTCTCAACCGTGGCTTATATCGGCGAGGGTTCTGGACGAGCGCGAGATAGCGGTTTACTGCCCGACTTGTGCGGAGCCCACCCAGAGTTACGTCGAGGAAGAGGTCGCGGAGGTTGACGCGATGGACGCCACCACGATGTGCTCGTAGCGTCGCATCTCACCCGAGGCAAGCTCGACGCATCGGCCGAGCAAGACAACAACGGAAAGTACGAATCATGCAATCAGTGCATCCAACAGGCTGCAAGTGTTTCGAGCCAGCGGGCGGTCTCGTGAATCCCGAAGTAATATTCAGCGGGGTCGATACGACGAACAGCAATTACGGCGATGTGACGCTGAGCAAATGCACGCGCTGTTCCACGGTCTGGCTGCGCTTCTTCATCGAGTATGAGTCTTTCAGTCGTTCTGGTAGATGGTATCGCGCGCCTGTACCGCCGGAGCGTCTGTCCGAGGTGACCGCAGAAAGCGCCATAAGCGTGTTGAATTCACTGGAGCCGCGGTTCGCGGGTGGGAGCTACTACGACTCGATGGGTTTCGAATTCAAAGGTCACGTTTGCTTGCAGCCGTAACCGACTGTCGATTCAGCGGTTTTTGGTATTGCTGCGATTCAACGGTGGTTCCAATAGCGCACGGGAAACTGGGCGCAGTCAACTACGCTCAGGACGCATCGCTCGACGACCGATAGATTCAGCAGGAAGCTGGTGCGGCTCTTGGTGCCACCGTGGTCTCCAAGCTCTGGTCAAAATGGGAAACAAACATGAACAAACTAATTCGAGCGACCGCATTCGCTGCGGACAAGCACCGCAACCAGCGGCGCAAGGACGCCGACGCGTCGCCATACATCAACCACCCCGTTGCGCTGGCAGATGTATTGGCGAACGAAGGTAATGTAGATGATGAAACTGTCCTCATCGCTGCAATTCTCCACGACACCGTTGAAGATACAGACACTTCGATGGAGGAACTGCTAGTCCAGTTTGGCCAACAGGTCGCTGACATCGTCGCAGAGGTAACTGACGACAAGACTTTGCCGAAGGCAGAGCGAAAGCGTTTGCAGGTCGAGCACGCTCCCCACATTAGCAGGGGAGCGAAGCTCGTAAAGCTTGCCGACAAAATCTGCAACCTTCGCGATATTGCGGCTTGCCCACCGGCAAACTGGTCGGTCGAGCGAAAGCGGGAATATTTTGCGTGGGCCAAAGCCGTGGTAGATGGGCTTCGCGGCGTGCATCCTGTGCTGGAGGCGGTTTTCGAGAAAGCATACGAGGCGGAGCCGTCAGCCTAATAACAAGGGCGAATGGCTGAAATTGCGGTACTTCCTGCGCGGAGTCGGCATGCGGTCAATATCTACCTGCGCAAGACACCAACAATGAGGAAGGGGGAGCAACATGACGAATCGAAATCTGGAGCACCGGGAACGTATTCGCGGCGGTCTGTACGGCTTGCTGGTTGGCGACGCGCTCGGCGTACCGTACGAGTTTCATGACGCGACCGAAATTCCGCCGTTGCATGAAATCGAGATGACACCACCGAGAGGGTTTCGTCGTGCGCACGCCGGTGTCCCTATAGGGACATGGAGTGACGACGGGGCGCAGGCGCTCTGCCTGCTTGCCAGTCTCAGCCGGGATGCCTCGCTCGACCTTGATGACTTTGGTCGCCAGTTGGTGCAATGGTACGAGACTGGGCACATGACCCCTGACACCAACGTTTTCGACGTTGGCATCCAGACGCGACGAGCTCTCGGCGCGTTGCAAAGGGGCGTCGAAGCAAGCCAGGCCGGTCCGAACGGAGAGCGGGACAACGGGAATGGTGCGCTGATGCGTTGCCTGCCGGTCGTGTTCGCCGCACAATCAACAGATGACGTCATCGACTTAGCCATGCGGCAAGGCGTCGTGACTCATGGACATGTCCGCTCGCAACTGTGCTGTGCGCTGTACGCCCTGTCGGCCGCCGGGATTCTCAATGGGTTGGCAGCAAACGAGGCGGTAGGTCTCGCTGAGAGCGAGCTCCGTCGGCGATTTGCAGGCACCGAGAACGAGCGGGAAGCGAAGTTAGTCTTGAGCGCTCGTGCGGAACCACCGCGTGGCTCGGGCTATGTTGTGGATAGCCTGTGGTCTTCGATTGAATGCCTGCTGACAACGACTGACTACGAGTCATGCGTGCGTCGCGCGGTCATGCTGGGCAATGATACGGACACGACTGCTTGCATCGCGGGCGGACTGGCCGGTCTCGTGTACGAATATGCTGGAATCCCGACGCGGTGGCGGGAGGCTCTTAAGGGGAAGGTCATTGTGGAGAGACTCCTCCGTGAGTCGTCTTTCGTGCAAGGATTTCAGTGAGGCGAAGCCCGCCAACGCCTACAAGAAGTAAAGCACGTGATGGGTGCGCAGCGAACCGCAATGTCACCCAGGAACTCCAAACGACTCAGGCATACGGGCATCTTTCAAGGAGAATTTATGACAGCCCCGGTTTACCTATTAGAAAAAATTGCACGGCATGGCTTCGCTGCTCAACGGCTGCGTCGCGAGCTTGAAACAGGGGATGGCGAGCACGGGGGGTCCGATGGAACATATGCCATTGCCTTTGATGCCGCTGACTTTGTATGGGCCTTTCTCTCGCTTCACGCAGGCGACGAAGTTCAGGAGTCTCGCTTTATTCGGAACCAGGTGGCAGAACGAATACTCGATGCGCTGAAGGCCTTTCCGGAGCTGACGAAGCCTCGTGAGTGAGATTGCGCAAACGCGTGCTCCATAGCCAGCTCAGCCGCCGGCTATGGAGCGGGAAAGTGCGTAAAAACAATATTTTGCAGGTTTTTGCTCCTGGTGGACGCTAACGGAAGATTGTTCGACATTTTGAGACCTATTGGCTCCGCTCGACCGAGGCACGCATCGATAGTCACGCTGCGAAGCATGGTCAAGCGGCGAGTTCCCGAAACGGGCTCGCCGCTTTTTTGGGTGCCCGCCCCGCGGGCGCTTCAATAGCGCGGGGCTTCCAGTTTGTTTCCGTTGCCGTGTTACCCCTGTTTCCTGTCGGATTGTAGGGTCGCTGGCGCTTAGATGCGCATGGCGCACTGAACCCGTCGCCAGGCCGGTTTCTTTTATATGTTGAGCGATGCCAGTGACCTCTTGCCGCATCATTCCTGGCGCGCAGAAGGAATTTGCCCAGAGGCGCCGGTGTCAAGTATAGTGTAAAGTGTCAAGTCCACTGTCAAGCGAGAGGTTTCATGGGCACCAAGATGAAGCATGCACCGGTGTACTTCACCATTGCCCAAGTGCGCCATAACCCCATTCTGCAGCTTGAACGATTCGTGCCGGATATCCAGGAAAGCATGCGCAGGGCCGGATTTCCTGACCATCGGCCTTCCAATACCCTCGTCATCAACTTGACGCCTGTTGATGGTGACCCAGGAGCGCCGCGCCCTATACCGACGGCGACGCTGCGGCACGCATTTTTGAGCATGGATGGGACTCGGGGTTTCATTCTCGAGCAGAATTCACTTTCGTTCCAGACAACCGAGTACGATACTTTTCAGACTTTTTCCGAGCAGTTTTTCACTGGTTTGGAGATTGTGCACTCGTGCCTTTCGCTCGCTTATTCGGAGCGCGTTGGAATTCGCTATCTAGATGCAGTCGTACCTAAGGGTGGGGAAGCTGAATTAGCGAAGTATCTTGCCCCAGGTGTCGTTGGCCTGATGGGTCGATTGCCGGAGGACGTCCCCATCGGTCTGTCTCTGTCTGAGACGCACATTCCAATGCCGGACGCCAATTTATTGTCCAGAACCATCATCCGTAATGGTCCGCTTGGCTTCCCGTTTGATTTGCAGCCGCAGGGGTTGCAGGTGCCGCCGCGCTTTCAACAGGTGAATGGTGTCCATGCCATCATAGACACGGACGCATCGCGCGATGGGCGCGAGCCCTTTAGCCTGACCGAGTTGCGAAAGCGTTTGAATACGCTTCATTCCAGAATTCGTATGGCATTCGAAGCCACTGTCACCGACTACGCCTTGAAGGCGTGGCAATAATTGAGGAGGCAAGCATGTATGCCGTAACCGGTATGCCACGTACGCCTGTATTCCGGCCGCTGACGGGTTCGAACTCGGACTTCGGTGAGGATGCGCTCGAAATTGGAGCGCTGCCGTCCCTATCTCATGCCTACTATGTTGTTGGCACGATGGGACTTCTAACGCCGCATTTTTTGGAGCAGCGTAGCGCGACGTCAAACTGGGGCATTCAATACGAGAATTCCGAGGCTGCAACCAGGCAGCAGACGTGTGCCCCAGTCGACTTGCTTCGCACACCAGCGGAGGACCTTGCACGCATTCGCGAGGTGTTGAAGCCACCTGTGCTTGAGTTGGCCAATCTGTTCGGGGTGTCTCGCCAGGCTGTGTACGCTTGGCAGGACGGAGCTCAACCTAGCGCCGAAGCAATGGAGCGACTAGCGATGCTGGCCCGTGCCGCAGATGTTTTTTCTGATGCGGGTGTGTCGGTGGGTGCACAGACGCTGCGCCGCAAGGTTACGGGAGGCGGCACGGTGCTCGATGCCGTGCTAAATGGCGGCGATGCAGTTGACGTTGCGAAGGCCCTTCTGAAAACTCTCGAGCGCGAGGACGCCCAGCGAGCGCACCTGTCAAAGCAATTTCGCGGCCGCAAGCGGGCACCTGTGTACGTGGACGACTATGGCTCCCCAAGCCTTGAGGACGACGCTTGACGCGAGGCACAATGTCGGATACACAAAGTCGTGAAACTCCGTGGAGGCAAGGCTTGGTGCTCGAGCACCAGACAGCATCGGATTTCGGCCTCGTGCACGCGGAGCACCCGGACGACACAGTGGTCATTGTGGTGTCTCACGACTGCGACATTGCCAACAGCAGTGACCGCGAACCATGCGTCGAAGTCATCGTCGGTCGGCGAATTGCCGCACTTGGTGCGGACTCTCACGCCAAAACTGCTAGGCGTCTGCATGTGTGCGTGCAGACTGAGGCGGGTCTGGTAGCGGTCGAACTTGTGGCCACGGACAAAATGTCGTTGCCCAAGGAACAAGTACTTTCGAGCACACCACGCGTCAACTGGCGCTTGGCGCCCGACGCGCTAGTGACACTGCAAAAGTGGCTGGCGTCGCGGTACCGTCGGTCTGCGTTTGCCGATGAGTTCGAGCGACGCTTGAAGGAAAAGCCCGGTAGGCTCGACAAAAAAATTGCAAAGGCCCTCGACGAGCCAAGTGAGCATGTGTTGGCAGTGTTGTTCGACGTTGATGATGGAGCGGAAATACGGCGCGATGGTCCGAATGACATATATCAGTTGCGCATCTCACTTCTGTATTACAGCTCACAGGACGAAGAACTCGCGTACGAGGCAACGCAGAAGGCAGCCGATGAAATTGAGAATGCCTTTGAGCACGCATGTTTTCGAGGCGGCGCCTGGACGAATATCCGGTTGTTGTCGTGCGTACCGGTGTCCGACAGCGTGATGACTATCGAGCAAAGTCGCTTGCTAAAGCAATGGCGGCTCGACTATATGAGCCTGGAAGACGTGCCGCAACAGCCCTTGCTGGAACAGCCATGACCTGACTGTCACCGAAGAACGATACTCGACCATTTCCGGAGAATCGTCGGAAGCAGTCTACCCTGAACCTCTCCGCTGAGACCACTGACACTAAGAAACGCCGATGACAAACATATACCAAGCCTGTCAGCCCCGCGACGACCTCATCACAGGCAGTTTTAATCCGGAAATCTTCACAGCCAGCCTCTCGGCGGTCTTTGAACATTATGCTGGCGGGGCAGCAGCGGCGAGTGCCGTCTATACCGACGCCAAGACTTTTTTCACCGAGGCTACCTATCCAACCAACGGGATGCGGCAGGTACTGGGCGATGTCTTTCGGAGGCTCTCCGGCGACCTGACTGCGCCAGCAGTACATCGTCTGGAGACGGGCTTTGGCGGAGGCAAGACCCACACGCTAATTGGACTGACACACATCGCCAAGCGCGGCAAATCCCTTGCGGGAGTCACGGACGCGCTGCTTGACGCGAAGCACCTGCCGTCGGAAGGTGAGGTCGCCGTGGTGGGCGTCGTGGGTGACGAATTGCCCGTTCAGGCCGTCAAAGGAGCCCGGGTTCAACCATATACCCTCTGGGGCGAGATTGCGTTTCAGGTCGGGGGCGAGACGCTCTACAAAGCCCTGAACGACGACGTCTCGAGCTTCTCGTCCCCCGGCCGGGAGTTTATGAAGGCCGTTTTCGCGGGCAGAAAGGTGCTCGTTATGCTGGATGAAATGGCCCAGTATGCGACCCGACTTGAGGCCGCGCGCGCAAATGGCGCTGAGCAGCTTCAGGCGTTTCTGATGACGTTGCTGAACTATGCGCAGACCAACCCGGGGCTTTCAGTGGTCATCACGCTATCGGGAGCGAGCGATGCCTTCTCGCGTCAAGCCAAGACTTTGAAAGAGGTCGTGAGCAAAGTAGTCGGTAAAGAGGTCTCGGAGGCCGAGGCAGTAGCTCTAGCCGAGAAGGCCGCTGAGGGCACTAACAGCGTGGTTGCGCGAGCAGCTACCACGGTCGTTCCCGTGGCAGCCTCAGAACTCTCCAGGCTGCTTGCCCGTCGCCTTTTCACTAATATCGACCGGGCGCTTGCTGCTGAAGTTGCCCAGCTGTATGCCCATGCGTATAAGGCGTCCTCGAGCTATCTGCCAGCGTACGCGCAAGGGGGCGATTACATTGAGCGGGTCCAGGCTTACTATCCGTTCCATCCGACCTTTATCGAGTTTCTCAACCAGAAACTCGCGTCGGTAGAGAACTTCCAGGGCACGCGCGGCGTCCTGCGGATGCTGTCGCTCGTCATCCGTAACCTTTGGGAAAAGAAGCGACCACTCGCCTTGGTGCAAACGGGTGACATCGACCTGAAGGATGAGCGCATCCTCAATGAACTGTTAGGCCGTACCGGCTCGGGCGAGCTTCAGGTCGTCGTAAATACCGACGTGGGCGGCCCCGGTTCTGCCGAAATGCAGTCGGGATTCAGCCGTGCTGAACTGTGTGACCGCGCTAATCCACATCCGGCCGGCGTACCGATGCATGTCGTGGTCTGGCGCGCGGCTTTCCTTCACAGCCTCGCCGGCCGCTCCGAGGGGCTCGCCTCCAACGTATTTGGCATCACCGAACAGGACGCACAGCTATCCTGCGTAATGCCCGACATGTCCGGACCACAGGTCGAGATGGCGCTGAATGCTCTCAAAGACGAAGCCTTCTACCTACGCGAGCGAGACGGTCGTTACTATGCCAGCTTGGACCCGTCGGTCAACCGTGCATTGGGCAGCATCCGTAACGGTATCAATGATTCGCATGCGCAGGAGTATGTCGCGACTATTGTCCGTAGCGCCATCAAAGACGGGTCGGGTCTGTTCCGAATCGTCCACGACGTATTCGAGCCTGGACATGTCGAGGACAAGTTTGGTCAGCCTCAGCTGGCTGTGATTGCATTGGGCACTTCGACTATCGACGCCGAGAAAATGATTATCGAGGCCTCTACAGGACCCCGGCGCAATCAGAACCTGCTTATGCTGTTGCTGCCACAAACCTGCAAGGCGGCGCAAGACGGCCCTTGGAATGAAGACAAGACGCAGCGCATTGCCCAAGGCTACGAGAAACTTTTGGGTATCGCGAAGCAGGTCATCGCGATGAAGAGGTTGGCCGACCAACCCGGGGCGTACGGCCTTTCGGATAAGCACTTGGACGCAGAGAACTTTCGCGCCCAACGAGCCGAGCGCGAGAAGGCTCTCGAAACCGAAACAGTCCGTCTGTACGACACGCTCTGGTATCCGTCCGCATCAGGCAGCCTCGCTCGCAAAGAGGTGCGTACTTCGAGTGGTGAATCCGGCGTTGCCCTCATCGCCAAGGTGCGTGAGGTGCTGAAGAACGACGGTGAGCTCATCACTCAAGACGATGCGTTGACCCAGGAAAAGCTGTTGCAGCTCAACAAGCTCTTCTTTGACGCGGTCGATGCCGTGCAGATTCAGACAGTGCGCAGCAACTTCAGCCAGCGCAGAACCTGGCCGGTGCTCGAACGCCCCGAATTGCTTGACCGTATCTTGCGTCAGGGCGCCGTGCAGGGGTACTGGTGCGTGTACCGGTTGCTGGACAACAACGACCGTCCTGACAAGTTTTTCGCGCGCGAACAGGGCGGCGTCCCGATGGATGTCAACCTCGAAGAGGCGGGCTGGGGCATCGTGACAGAGTCGGGGGCGAAAAAACGCGACTGGATGGCCGGTAGCGTCAGTCCCGCAAAGGTTAAGGACTGGGCGCGTGACGCTGTTCTTCACCAAGGGGCGGCCAAGGTGACTGACGTGTTGACCGTCATTTCGACCCAGCATGGCAACGTGCCTCAAAATCTGGTGCTTGACGCGCTGAATTCTCTCGCCAATGAAGAGGCTATTGCCTACTTCGTGGGCGAGCCAGAGCAGGCCACTAAACCCGAACTCAAGACCGGTGGCAACACACTGCTGGAATCGGTGAAGCCCGAGCACAGCATTATCACCCGAGCCCAGGCGGCGGAACGTGGTTGGTTGACGGGTTCTGTGAACAGCAGCTTCCGGGTCGAAGCCGAGCAATCCAGGGCAAAGCTCTTGCCCCTGCTCAAGCGGCTCGGCAGCATATACTTGGCCGACGGCGGCAAGTCGACGGTGGATTATTTGGACGTCTATGACCTTTTGCTGCCGGGCGGCGGAGCTCTGCGCGTCCAACTGACCAACGCTAACTCCGACGACATGAAACTCCTTCAGGAGTTTTTCGAGGTGCTGATGTCCGCTGCTGTGGTGGGACCTGCCACGGGTGCCGAACTCGAAATCAAGGAGCCCGCGAAGGACTGCGCGCTTGTCAACAAGCTGAAGGGCGCCTGAGTGGGTCACACACAACATGGCTAAATTGCCACTGCAAGAACACTATGACCGCCAGCTAAAGGGTCTGGTGAAAGGCGCACCATTCGTCCTGCGCATCACTGAATGGAAAGACCAGCCCCCGCCGGTGTTGGTGGTGAAGGAGCGAGTCAGCCGCGATGATGTGGCCGCGAGTCGTGGTGAAAGCTTAGTGGAGCGTGGTTTCGTGAAGGGAGAAACGTTGCGCCGCTTGCTGCCCTTACTGAGGAAGACCTGTGCTTCAGTGGTGGATGCGGCGGGGGTGCCGACGCAAGTCGACCGCTTCCTGACGCAGGAAGGACTCAGGCAGAGGGTGACCTTGCCGCTTGACGAGGAGGCCGGTGCTAAGCTGGCGCTGATTTTTAGGCTTCAAGAGCGTTTGGCTGATACTGAGCGCGTTGAACTGATTGCCCGCCGGGTGCTGGCGTTCTCTCGAGAGGAAGCGCTTTACTGGCTGTCTCGTATCACTGACTTCGGTCCCGACGCAAATCGTTGGGCCATCTCGGGACTGCGCCTGCTCCTTGGCGGGCAGCCCAACGACCCCGGAGTGGCGCGCATGCTCGACGCTCTACGAACCAAATAACTGAAGAACACTGATGACCCAAGACGTTCGTCTGATTGAAGCAGGCTTCCCATGCCACCAGGTCGGCGCTGAAACCCAACGTGAGCGCGGAGCGAGTTCGGCTTTGCCGCCGCTCTATTTCCTGCACGTGTGGTGGGCTCGCCGCCCGTTAACCCCTTCGCGGGCGGCGATTGTGGCGTCGTTGGACCCGGCGACGACTGACCCAGATACTTTCATCCGTCAACTGGGCATCGAAACGCGACAGGCCATCCTAGGTAGTGCTCGATGGACGTTGAACAGCGCTCTTCTGGCGCGTGTTGAGCGAAGGGAGGGCAAGGAGGTGTTGCCCGTGTGTCCGCCAGTCTTGCGAGCCCTGGCAGCAGAGCAGGAGCAGAGGGACGAAAACAACCGAATCATTCAGGAGCTTTGCGACAGGGACCCCGCGCTCGCGTACAACCCCGTTATTCGGAAGTGGGTTGAACAGTCGAAGGCCATTCCCGTCGCAATGGCTGAATCGCTGGAATATTTGCTAGTTGAGAGAGGCGTCGGCGACCCAGCGTGGTTCAAGGCGCTAATGGTGATTGGCAAGGAGCACGGTGTTCGTGTGCCCAATCTATATGGGTATGACCGAGCCTATAGCACCGAAGTGCCGTATCGACCGTCTGGGAAGGTCGTGCTCGACCCGACCTCAGGCGGGGGCTCAATTCCTTTCGAAGCTCTGCGTCTTGGTCACACCGTCGTGGCGAACGAGCTGAACCCGGTGGCGACAACCATTCTCCATGCGACGCTGGACTATCCGGCACGCTTTGGTGCGGGATTGAAGGAAGATATTGAGCGATTCGGAAGGGCTTTGCTCAGGAGACTCGACAATGATTTGCCAGAGGTTTTCTTGGCGGAAGGTGATTTGCCTGAGCACGAGGTACCGCTGCTTCGCTCAGCCTTGGGGCGCAATAGCGATTTGTTCGACACATTCAACAAGGAACAAGTTACCTCCTATCTTTATACCCGTCAGGTGACCTGCCCCCACTGCGGTGGCGAAGCACCGTTGTTGAACACCCATTGGCTTTCGAAGGAGGCGGGCGACCCGTGGGGCGTCCGCGTGGTGACTGATGGCGCTGTCCGCAATGGCAAAGTCCGGTTTGAGACCTACCGGGTGGAGAACGGGCGGGGGCCGCGTGGTGAGAATTTGGACGCCTATACGGTCAGCGACGGTGTAGGGCAGTGCTTGCACTGCAAACAGGCCATCGACGGGGAGGAAATCAAGGCTCAGGCACGGGGGGAGTCCCCACTTGGAAAGTGGACCGACCGGCTCTATTGCACCGTGGCAATTCGTCTGCAGCCCAAGCTCGACCGGAACGGTCATCCCCAAAGCTTTGCGAGCGGTACCCGTGCTGGCGAACTTAAGACTGAAAAGGTCCGCTACTTTCGAGCTCCCAATGAGCGCGATTTCGAGGGGCTGCGACTTGCGGAAGCGAAACTCAAGGAGAACTGGTCTCAATGGGACGAAGCAGGGTTAATTCCTACGGAAGATATTCCATATGGTCATCGTCGTGACCAACGGGATGGCATCGTCAAGTTTGGCATTACGCACTGGCTCGACATGTTTACGCCCCGCCAGACTCTCGGCCACGTCACGTTGATAGATGAGCTGAACAAGTTGCAGTCCCAAATCCTCTCCGAACTCGGAGTCGAAAGGGGGCGGGCGGTAGTAACGTACCTGCAGTTCGCAATCGACAAGGGACTTGACTACAACAGCAAGCACACCCGTTGGGAGTTCACGCGCGGCGTCATCAAGGGGACGTTTGGGCGCCACGACTTTTCCTTGAAGTGGACCTTTGGCGAAATGATTTTTTCCGGGCCGAATTCAGGGGCCGCCTGGGGCTTGTCACAGGTGCTGGATGCGTTCAAGGGAATAGCGGAGCTCGCCGAGCCTGCGTATCGGGCTACTTCCGGTGCGCCGCCCCTTCGCATCGTCAATGGGGCTGCGGCATCTATGTCGGTGGTTGAGTCTGGAAGCGTCGACCTTATCGTCGCCGACCCCCCGTATTACAACAATGTTCAGTATGCGGAGCTGTCGGACTTCTTCTACGTCTGGCAGAAGCGGACCCTCAAGGGGCTCTATCCGGCTCTCTTTGCTCGTCGAATGACAAACAAGAGTGACGAGGCTGTAGCGAATCCAGCGAGAGATGGTGGGAAACAGGCTGCGAAGGAGACGTACGAAAGAATGATGGCGGCCATCTTTCTAGATTGTCGCCGCGTGCTGAAGGACGGTGGGGTTATGACCCTTATGTTCACCCACAAGGAACAGGATGCGTGGGAAACCTTGACGCGGTCGCTCATCGACTCCGGCTGGGAGATTACGGCCAGCTTCCCTGTGGAGTCAGAGGGGGAGAACTCACTGCACCAGAAAGACCTCGCTGCTGCTGCGAGTTCTATCTTCATAACCTGCCGCAAGCGCTCCATCGAGGACCGCGTGCCTTCCACCTGGACCGGACTGGGCGGCACGGGCGTCGCGAACAAGGTTCGCGAAGCGGTGAAACGCGCGCTCAAGGATTTTGAGCCGTTGCATCTCAACCCTGTGGACCGCATGGTCGCCTCATATGGCCGCGCCTTGCAGGTGCTTTCCGAAGCGTGGCCGGTAGTCGACGGCAACGAACCCGTCGGCCCAATCCGTGCGATGAACGAAGCGGCACGCGTGGTTGCCGCGCAGGAAATCAACCGCATCACCCATGGCCGGCTCGCGGTGGATGACCTCGACCCCGAGACCTCCATGGCGCTAACGTTGTTCGGCATTTTCGGGCTCGGCGCGATGGCCTTTGACGAGGCCAACAACGTGGCCAAGTCGCTCAACGTGCGTATGGAGGCCAAATCGGCAGGCTACCGGCTGGAAGCCGGCGACCGCCTGCTGGGCTATAACCAGGAGGCCACGGGCCGGCGCGGACAGGGCCAGGCGGCTGACGACGTGGGCTACCACGCTCCAGTGGTACGCAAGGGCTCGAAGCTGCGCGTCGCGCAGCCGCATGAACGCTCAGCGAAGCGCCTGGAGCGCCCTCAGAGCCTGTGGGACGTGATGCAGGGGGCGCTGGTCAAGTATGCGCAGGGCGATATCCCCGTGGCCCGTGCCTACGTTGAGACCCACGCCAAGGACCACATCGAGCGCGTGATTGACCTATTGGAAGTGTGGGCACTGGAGTGCGGTGACCGCGACCTCAAGAAGGCCGCTGACAGCTTGTTGTTCGGCCTGCGCACGCGGTCCGCAGCGGTGGCGTGATGACGGCAGCGCCTGGCAGCGGGTTTCGTGACTGGAACTGGCGGTTGTCGTACAAGACTTCCGGGCTGAAGGCAGTCAGTATCCTGCATGACTTCTATATCCCGGTACTGCAGCGCGCGGTGCGCTACGACCGGGTTGCAGGGTACTTCCGCTCGACTTCACTCGCGGCTGCGTCTCAGGGCTTCTCCTCCTTTGTCGGAAGGGCGGGGCAGATGCGCCTGATTGTCGGCGCCGACCTTGAGCCAAAGGATGTCGAAGCCATCCTGAAAGGTGAACAGGACCGCCTGGTGGCCGGCCTGAGTGCCGGGCTCGGGGAGCAGGCCAACTGGAGTGAGGCTGAGGCGCGAGGTGTCGAGCTGCTCGCGTGGATGGTCAAGGCCGGCCTGCTGGAGGTGCGCGTCGCGCTGCGTGTGCATGCGCAGACCGGGCAGGCTCTGCCGCTGGAGTCCCAGGTCGATGGCTACGTCCACGAGAAGTGGGCGGTGCTAGAGGATGCGGCGGGCGACCGGATGTACGTGTCTGGGTCGCTGAACGAGTCGAAGACGGCGCTCCTGTTGAACGCCGAGAACATCGACGTGCACTGCGCCTGGCGCAGCGACGAAGCGCGAGAGCGTGCTGACGAGGCGGAACTGGAGTTCGCCGGACTGTGGAATAACGAACACCCGGCGTTCCGGGTTGTCACGTTGCCGGACGCTGTCAGGCAACGACTGATTTCGTTTGCCGCGTTGAATCCGGATGACAAACGCCCGTTGGAACTCGACAGCAGCAGCGCGGCACCCGTGAACCTGAAGCCAAGCGCGGCAGAGTGGCTGTCATTCGCCTTCATCAAGGACGCGCCTCGCATGCGCAATGGCCAGTATCTGGGCATTGAGACCGCGCCCATCGAGGCCTGGCCGCACCAGCGTATCGTCGCCCGCCGGCTCGTGGACGCATGGCCACTGTCCTGGATGCTCTGCGACGAAGTCGGCTTGGGCAAGACCATCGAAACCGGGCTGGCGCTGCGCGCGCTGCACCTGTCTGGGTATGTGCGGCGCGTGCTGATAGCGGCCCCGGCGAGCGTGGCGCCCCAGTGGCAGCGTGAGCTCGCTGACAAGTTTTTCCTGCCGTTCGCACGAGCGTTGGCCGGTGGGCGGATTCGCCAAAAGGTGCTCTTTCCCGTCGAGGAGGAACGGCCGGCGACATCCCTGTTTGCGGCCGACCTCAACATCGTGTCGACGGGTCTCATCGTACGCGAACAACGCCAGGCAGACCTGACTTCCGCGCCAGACTGGGACGTGGTTCTGCTGGATGAGGCGCACTACGCCCGCCGCTCTAACCCCACCAGCTGGGCGGACCGGCTGCCCGAATGGAACCGGCTGTACAGGGCGACACAGAACGTTCTGCGAGGCAAGGCGCGCAGCCTGTGGCTCGCGACGGCCACGCCGGTGCAGATAGAACCCATCGAGGCGATTGACCTGGCGACACTGACCCGGCGGCTGGGGCCGTTCGGCATGGAGCCGCAGGTCGCGCTGGCCTACTACGAGTTGCTGGGTAAGCTGCGCCGTGGCGTAACCCTGCAGGACCTGGAATGGGCATTCCTAGCCAGGGTCGTCCGGCATGTGATGACCTATGACGAGGCCGTGGCAGGGTTCGTGAAACGCACGCTGCTGCGCGGCCGTGACCGGCGTGACCTGGAACACTGGCTTGGCACCATCGAATCTGCACCCGGTGCTCCGGCAGCACCGGCGCTCCGCGCGGTCACCCGGCTGCTGTTCGCCGTAGCGCCGCTCTCGCGCGTGATGATGCGCCACAATCGTGGTCTGCTTCAAAAATACCGCGAAAACGGCAAGTTGTCCGGGAATCTGGCAGAGCGGCGCGTCCATCTTCCGCCGGTTGAGCTGACACCTGAGGACCGGGCCGTGTATGAGCGCTTCGAGCCCTATTGTCAGGAGCTGGCGGAGCAGGTCAAGACGCACAGTCAGCAGCGGACCGCCATGGGGTTCATGCTGAGTTTCTTCAACCTGCGGTTCGCGTCGAGCTACAAGGCCATTCTCGATACGCTGCTGCGCCGCAAGGAAAAGGTGTCGCAAGCCATCGAGGGGCGGTTGCCTGAGCAGGCATGGGGCGAGGAGGAGTGGGAAGAGGCTGTTGATGACGAGGAAGACACCGCTGAAGACGACGTGACCTTCGCTGGCCTTCACACGCGCAGCAAAACCGACCTGCAATGGGAGCGCGACCGTCTGGAGGAACTCATCGGCCACCTCGAGCCACTGGCGTTGAAGCCCTCGCCCAAGGTGCGGGCGTTGTTGCAGATACTGCAGGCCCGGGTCCTGCCGGACCGGCGCGTACGCCAGCTTGTCCTGTTCACGCGCTTCCTCGACACCCTGCAAGACATCCAGTCCTGGATTGAGCGAAGTGCGCCTGCCGTGCGGGTTGGCATCTTTTCTGGACCGAGATGCGCCTACATGGACCCGGTCACGCTGTCATGGACAGGCGCCACCCGGGAGGACGTCAAGCGCCGGTTCATGTCGGGTGACATCGACGTGCTGCTGTGTACCGATGCGGCCGCAGAAGGTCTGAACCTGCAGAGCGCGGACCTGCTGGTGAATTTCGACCTTCCGTGGAACCCGATGAAGGTCGAACAGCGTATTGGCCGGATTGACCGGATTGGCCAGAAACACAATGTCATCCATGTGGCGAACCTCGCGTACCCGGGAACGGCGGAGGAAGAGCTCTACGTGCGCCTGCAGCAGCGCATCGGTGGCGCGGCGGGGATGGTCGGTGCACAACAGGTCATCCTTCTGCCCGTGCAGCCAGCGGACTTGCGCCAGCTGGCGGCGGGGGAGCTGACGCGCGAGCAGCTCGAGGCGAGGGTCCGGCAGCGGCTGCAGCTCGCGAGGGAGCGGACACAAGCGATGGAGCTGACGCCGGATGAACTGTACTCGCTCTACGCGATGCTCGATGAGGAACTGGCGACGGAACCCCTGCCCGTCACCCTCGAGCAGATTTTCGCCGTCCTGACCGGTTCCATGACGCTGAAGGCGCTCGGCTCGGAGGTCGTGCGGGCGGACCATGGGGAAGCGCTGCTTGTGCGAGGCATTCCGGGTGAGGAGCCATTCTTCCTTACCATATCGCGGCCGTTGTACGAGCGTGGGGTGCCCGACAGAACGGAAGCGCTGCACTTTGCGACTTGGGGTGACCCGAAATTCGAAGTTCTACTTAGCTTCATGGTGGGGCTCGCCGAGGCGCCCGGTGCGCTGGTGCGAACGGAAGTTCCTGTGCCCGGCTCGCATGCGACGTCGGTCGCCTGGTCTATTGGGACTAACGGCGGTCTCGTGCAGGTTGACCGCTTTGAACAACTGCCTGTCGAAGTCGATGAGGGCAGGCTTGCCGAAGCCGGCAGTGGCATCTCGCCGGCGGCGTCCCGCGCGGCGGAGGTGGGTGCTCGGCTTCAACGGTGGGGGCGCGTAGAAGCCGTCTCCGCGCGCGCCGGGGCCGTGCACGAGAAGGCTCATCTGGCCGCTGCGGCAAGTCTGATTGGTGGCGCGCCAAGCGGGGCGAGGCTGGCGGAACTGGCACACTACCTGCCCGACGGTTCGAGGGTGCTTCGAACATCGAAGCTCGAAGCGGCACTTGTCAACGCGGAAATGACATTGGGCCTGCTGGAGGCGAGTGGTGCGGCCTTGTGCGTGCCGCCGTTCTATCAGCCTTTTATCGCCAACACGCTCAAAAAGGAGCGGTTGGCGCTCAAGAAGGCCAGAAAGGGGGCGGCAGAGGATGAGATTGAGCTGCGGGAGCTGGCGCAGCGGCTTATGCGGGCGTCGGGGCAGCTTCGCCCGTATTGACGCCGGTATGGCGACAGGTCCAGTACCTGGCGTCGCAATCAGCGAATGTGATGGAGCCGCTCGATGAGAAAGTGGGTGTAACTGGCGAGCGGCTGCCAGTAGGTTGCCGCGCGAGTCTTCGTAAGGGCAGGCATCCGGCATCCAACGGCCGACTAGAAAGGGCTTTTGACATTGAGGAAGCGGGCCGTACCGAGCGCCCCTGATTTTCCACGGGCTGGTTGACGCCGACATAATATTGAGGCGTTTGTCGACGGTGGACAGGACAGCCTGCCAGTCAAGAAGCGACTTTGTCATCAACACTCACGCACAATCTGTCTGGTCACACGATTTTCGGCATGCTGCTCAAACTGGCAACGGCGGCAAGAAGCAGGCACCGCTAGTGGGAATCCGCACGTCCGGAAAAACCGTGCATCCAGATGCACGTTCGGCTGACGATGTCAAGTGAATGAAGTCGGCGGACGACTGTAGTACAGCCGCATTTTGCGTCCGTCTTGTCCATCCATCTGAGGCGGTCGCCGTCGCCGATACGCCTTACAGGGCGTCCGAACTCGCAGTATGTAAGCGTGCTGTGCGTGCCAGGCGCCATCAGAGACAAAACACCCCTGCTACCGCTGAAGAACTGGCCGAGCAATATATGAAGAACAATGGTTCGTCGGTTGACGCAGCGAACTCGCTAATTCGCTGGCAAAACACTAAAGCGACGACCTCGGGCTTCCTGACCGGTCTCGGTGGCTTAATCACCTTGCCCGTAACAATTCCCGCTAACGTGGCAAGCGTCCTCTATGTTCAGTTGCGGATGATTACCGCTATTGCCTACATCGGGGGACATGACCCGCGCGATGACCGCGTCAAAGCCTTGGCATATACGTGTCTCGCTGGAAGTGCGGCAAAGGATATTTTGAAAGATGCGGGAATCGCCGTCGCTCAAAAAGTGGCTATCAACTCCATTAAAAGCATCAGCGGGGCAACGATAACCAAGATTAACCAGGCCGTCAGTTTCCGCTTGTTGACAAAGTTTGGCAATACAGGCGTCGTTAACCTTGGAAAGGCGGTCCCCTTTCTTGGAGGCGTGGTGGGTGCCACGTTTGACTCAGTAACCACGAACACTGTCGGCAACGTTGCACGCGACACATTTATCGAGTCGGCCAATACAGTTAGCGCAATGGGTTGATTCCGGTGTGCTGTAGCGTTCGTCGTGGCGCCCGGCGACGACATTTGACGTCTAGCGCTATTGTGTACCTGCTGAGACGAAGCAGCGTGAAAAGCTGGGCTAGTGGTTTGCCGTCTTGCGCCTTATTGTTTGAGCGGATTCGCGAGGGGCGAGAGCGGGAGAGGTAGCTGTCGGAATGCATTTCTAGCAGGTTCAGGCATGGAACTTCGGCTCCAAGCCGACCACATGTTGTTACACCCGACGCCGCCATACCCCAACCCATAGATTTATCGAAGCTTCTTCGGGGCTTGGCTCACCATTTTCCCGCCGACCCGTCACAGGCAAAACACCTGCCCGACCAGTCTTGGCCATGCTTTTCGCAGCCGAGCCGGCGACAGGTACGGCTCACTCAACGGTTCTCCGTCCTCGATTTCGCCGACGGTCTGCGTCGGCTCGTGCCACAGCGAGCGGTCCAGTCGCACGAGCTCGAGCAGCGCCGCCCACCTTCCATGCAATAGTTCGGGCGAACAGTTGGCCACCTGTGCAAACAAATCCGCCGCCTGCACGGACCACGGTGCTGCGCCTTCGGGATGGTCGTCCGCGATGAGACTCGCGACAGCGCGGTCGAGCCACTCGCGCAGGTTCAGACCGTTCTTTTGCGCCGACATAAGTGCCGCGACCATCACGGCTGGTGACATGTGCAGTACGGTGGGAATGCGTATTCCACGCCAAACCGAACACCAATTCCACGGCGAACCGAGCACGGATTCCACAGCAAGCCGAGCGTCGATTCCACGGCAAATCGAGCAGGGATTCCGCGACTGCCCGAGCGCGATTTCCACGCGTAACCGAGCGGTAAGCTGGAGGGACGGCAACGCGGGATAACCATGGCACGCTTGACGATTTTGTCGAGCGAGCGAATGTCGAATAAAAGGTTATCCATGCGTCAAATCAAGGAAGTGCTACGCCTGCGCTTTGTGTGCCAGCGTAGCCAGCGTGAGATCGCGACGACGATAGGCGCATCGAGCGCGACGGTCTGGGACTATCTGGATCGCGTACGGCGCGCACAACTGGACTTCGAGAAGGCGATGACGATGGAGGAGACAGCGTTGGATGCGCTGCTATTCCCGCCGCCGCCGTCGTCAAGCCGGACACGGCCGATGCCCAATTGGCCGATGGTACATCGTGAGCTCGGCAGGAAAGGCGTGACGCTTGACCTGCTATGGAACGAGTACAAAGCGCAGGAGCCCGAAGGCTACGGCTACAGCTGGTTCTGCAAGTATTACGAGCGATGGGCGGCAGCGTTGCCGGTCACGCTTCGCCAGACGCACACGCCCGGGGAGAAGCTGTTCATCGACTATTCGGGTAACAGGTTGGGCATCGTCGATCCGCACACCGGCGAGATCCGTGAAGCAGAGGTATTCGTCGCGACGCTCGGCGCATCAAACTACACCTACGCCGAAGTCACCTGGACCCAGCAGCTTGAGGACTGGATTGGCTCGCATGTGCGCGCCTTGAACTTCATTGGCGGTTGTCCCGAGATCCTGGTCCCCGACAACCTGAGGTCCGGCGTGCACAAAGCCGACTTCTACGATCCGGTTCTGAACCGGACCTATGGAGAGATGGCCGCGCATTATTCCGTGGCGATCATCCCAGCCCGCAAACGTCGGCCCCGTGATAAAGCGAAGGTCGAGCAGTCGGTGCTCCTGGCGCAGCGCTGGATTCTGGCACGGCTGCGCAACCAGCGGCTGTTCAGCCTCGACGAAGCCAACCGCGCGATCGCGGCACTCCTCGTTGAACTGAACAACAGGCCGTTCAAGAAACTGCCCGGTTGCCGCCGCAGCGCCTTCGAGGAACTTGATCGTCCGGCACTTCGTCCGCTGCCAGACAGACCCTACCAGTATGCGCAGTGGAAGGTTGCTCGCGTCGGCATTGATTACCATGTCGAGCTCGACGAACACTTTTACTCCGTCTCATACAGCCACGCCCGCGAGCAGGTGGAGGTGCGCCACACGAAGACGACCGTCGAGATCTTCCTGCGCGGTCAGCGCATTGCCGCGCACGCGAAGAGCGAGCGCCGCGGCCATCACACCACGATCGCCGCCCACATGCCGGCGAATCATCGGGCAGCGACCACCGAGTGGAATCCGCAGCGGCTGATCAACTGGGCCATGGAGATCGGCCCGCACACCGCCGCAGTCATCGAACACCTGCTTGGCGGTCGCCAGCATCCACAGCAGGCTTACCGCGCCTGTCTGGGCGTGCTGCGCATGGGCAAGGACTATGGCCATGCGCGACTGGAAGCCGCCTGCCAGCGTGCCATTGATCTTAAAGCGCCGAGCTATCGGTTCATCGCCTCGACGCTGAAGAACGGTCTGGAGAACAGGGCCGACACGGCCGCCGCCCAGACCGAATTGCCGCTCGCGCATGCCAACGTGCGTGGACCGTCTTACTACCACTGAAAGGAGATCATGACATGCTGCATCATCCAACTGTCGAGCGGCTGCACGAGTTGCGCCTGTTCGGCATGGCCGCCGCGCTGGCCGACCAGCAATCCCAGAGCAGCATCGACCAGCTCGGCTTCGAGGAGCGCCTGGGGCTGCTCGTCGAACGGGAAGCAAGCGAACGTCAGTCGCGCCTGCTCACGGCGCGGCTACGCCGCGCGAAGCTGCGTTTCCCGGACGCGGTGCCCGAAGACATCAACTACCGCGAGCCCCGTGGACTGGATCGTGCGCTGCTCGCCCGGGTGCTCACTGGCGAATGGGTACGGGCGCACCAGAACATCATTCTGGTCGCACCAACCGGGCTCGGTAAAAGCTGGCTTGCATGCGCGCTGGTCAACCAGGCGTGTCGCCAGGGCTTCTCGGCCTGCTATCTGCGCATGCCGAAGTTCAACGAGGAGATGGCCATCGCGCACGGCAGTGGGGGCTACGCAAAGCTGCTGGCACAGTTGGCCAAGACCGACATCCTCGTCATGGATGACCTGGCCATGGCACCGCTGTCAGATGCGGCGCGGCGCGATCTGCTGGAGGTGCTCGACGACCGGCACGGCCGGCGCTCGGTGATCGTCACCAGCCAGATTCCAGTCGACAGCTGGCATGCTGCCATCGGAGATCCGACGCTCGCTGATGCAATTCTCGACCGGCTGGTTCACAACGCGCATCGCTTCACGCTCTCAGGCGAATCGATGCGCAAGCGCCGAAATAGTTTGACCGCCGAAGGCGGGAAGGAGTAAAAAAACTCACCCCGCGTCGCCATGTCCGCAGCGCTCGCTTTGTTGTGGAATGCCTGCTCGGTTTCGCGTGGAATGCTTGCTCGCTTTGCCGCAGAATGGCCGCTCGATTTGCGTGGAATATGCAGGTGGGAACTCCGGGAGACTGGGTATCAAGGCGAGTTGCTTCCATTTCGATAAACTCCATCGTGATGTATTGGCAGCCAGGATGGATGAATTCCAATTGCTTCGCACTCGGTTTCGATTACCAAATTTCGTTGGTGACTACACGAGATGTGCCCGGTCATGGGACTCGGCGCTTCGTGATTGAGGTCATCAATGAGAGGAAGGAAAGGGGTGTCCGCAGCAGATGTCGTCTGCGCTTGCGTAGCATTACAACGGCAGCGGCGAAAACTAGGGCCGACAAACGTGCGGCTGGAACTCGGACGGGGAAGCTATCGGACGATTGTTCGACATTTGAGGTTGCTTGCGTTCACGGATGCAAGTAAAAGATGACAGCGTAGCTAAGCGTGATTTTTGGGAGCCTGCTTTGCGGGCTCTCTTCGTGCGCGTCAATGCCGAAAGTTCTAGGGGGGATGCGTCAGTGATAATCAGGGGCGTTGGTCGCTTTGACGGATGCGAGCAAAAGGACCAGCTTGCCGCGCACGAGCTCGACCTCGGGCTGTATTGGGTCGAGTTTGTGGAAATAGTCATCGGGGATGTATGACGGAAGGTCGCCATACTCGTCAAGGATGCGTTCGAGTCGAGAAATGAGGTCAGAGATTTTCATATGACGTCTAGCGACGCCATATAAACAACCTCAAAGGGCACCCGTGTCTGGTCAGCAATTAACTCAGCTTATCAGCGCGCATCCTTCGGGCATGCGCATTTTCCTGCCAATCTCGCCAAGAAAACGAGTTTTTGGCACTAACTCGAAGACGCGCTCGATGTCCGCATCGGACACTGCTCGCAGGTATGCATGCTCGTCCTCGGTCCAGTCTTTCGTAAAAAGCTGATAGTGCCAAGGGTGCTCGCGAAGGTAACCAATCTTTGACAGGAATCCGCCTAAGTAGCGCATTCCGGCCTTATAGCTATCGAGCGGCCCGTGCCGGCAGATTCGATACCCGTATCGGGCAAAGTGAGCCTCCGTGCTCAGCCAGTCGGAGTCTGAAGCTGCGTAGAAGCCGTGTTCGTCGACTTCCCACTCGTCGGGCACGAAATCGATAGAGGACTCTTCGCGGGCCAATGCGTCAACCTTGCTGTGCAAGGGTACGGCTTTACGCTTGAATTCAAGGACTGACATCAACGGCTCTTCAAATCGAAATGGAAGGGGACCCTCTTCGTCGAGGGCATCATTCGTATTTGGTTATCGGCACATGAGCCATTTTCTTTAGGTCGGGAGCCCGAGAAAAAGCCCCGGGGTTAGCCAGGGCTTTGGAATCAGGAATCAGTTCTTTCGTGCAAAAAGAGCCTTGTATCGAGCGTCCGAACTTGCCAGGGACCGACGTTGCCAAACGACGTGTCGGCGGACACCGGCGACCATCATGAGTACGTTAAGTGAGCAAATGGCGGCTACCGCTGCGAGGACCGGGCCGGCGAGTGCAAAAGCGACGAATGCCGATGCAGCTACGATTGCTAAGTTGGGAATCATTTTGAAGAAGCCCTGACGATGCAGCACCAACGTGCGCCGAGTAATCTCGCTCGACGCGCAGCCAACTGCGGCCAGGATTGCGAACTGCACCAACAGCGGGAGCAATGCCAGAGAAATTGCCATGTGAATTACCTCGAGGTTTGTGCCCCTTAGTTCCGCTCGCCCTTCGGCGAGGTATCCGAAGGGCGTTAGTTAACGATGCCGTCGCACCGATGCAGTGTTTGCTGCATACAACCTGTAGGAACCCCGAAAACGTCGTTTCAGGCATTGGGAGAGTTGTGAGATGCTTGTCACGGATCGGCGTAATCGAGCCGGTGATGATCGGCATAATGAGGCCACCAGAAGTGGCCCCGAAACGCGATTTCGAAGGGACTCAAGAATGCGGTTTTTTGCCAGATTTTGCAACGGCGTTTTCGCTGTTTTCAGGCATTGGTTTGGGCTTGCGGAAGCTGTCGCCTTCGATCACCACGCGATAGGCGCCGTGGCGTAGCCGGTCAAGCGTGGCGGCGCCGAGGATACGGTTGTCGGGGAACGCGTCGCCCCATTCGCTGAAGTCGAGATTTGAAGTCAAGACTGACGCCGCGCGCTCGTACCTGGCGGCAATCAGATCGTGGAAGTCTTCGTCGTGGGGCGGATGCAGGGGTTTGAGCGCGAAGTCATCGACGATCAGCAGCGGCACGCGCACGAACTGCTGGAACTTGCGTTCGTACAGGCCGGTAGCGCGCGCGGCGTGCAACTTCTTGAGCAGGTCAGTCTGCGTGATGAACAGCACGTCGCGCCCCTGGCGGGCCGCGCAGTGGCCCAGGGCCTGAGCCAGATGCGACTTGCCGACGCCCGTTTGGCCGACCATCAGAATGCAGACCTTCTCGTCGATGTAGCGGCCCGTGGCCAGATCGTGAATGTGCGCCCGATTGAGCTTGGGCAGCAGGTCAAAGTTGAAGCTCTCGAGCGTCTTGCCCAGCGCGAAGCCGGCGCGGGCGAGCCGCGCGCCGAGTTTCTTCTGGTCGCGCCGCGCAACCTCGTCGTGCAACAGCATGGCGAGGAATTCGGTGTAGGCAAGCTGCCCGTCGATGGCCTGCCGGTTGCGCTGTTCGAGCGAGTCGAGGATGCCCGAGAGGCGCAGTTGCTTGAGGATGGAATTCAGTTCTGGACTCGGATTCATGATGTTCAATGCAGCAGGATAGATTGGAGGTCGCGGCCGAAGCGGCCGCCGTTCAGATAGGTGTCGGCGGGTGCCGGCGTTTGCGCCGGGGCCGCCGCAGGCTGGCTGTCCAGCCCCTTGTCGAGAATGGTCTTGATGGTGCGGTACTTCGGGCTGGCGAACGTGAGCGCGCGTTCGCAGGCGGCATTCAGTCGTGCATCGCCGTACTTCTCGCGCATACGCACGATGCCCTGCGCGCCGCGCAGGTTCACGAGCACCGTATCGTTGAACAGCGCGAGAATCACCGCGTGGCAGGCTGGCCCGATCTCCTTTGCCCGGGCCAGACACCACTGCGGGTTGTGCTCAAGCCAGGCCTGTGCTTCAGGTGGCTGGTGGTCCCGTACCGTCGAGCGATCGCCGGGCTTGCGCTTGCGCACGTGTGTTGCGACGAGTTCATGCCGGTGGAACACCTGCACCACTGTGTCGGTCGCCTTCAGCCACAATTGCTTGCCCACCAGCGTGAACGGCACGGAATACAACACCTTCCTGTAGACGACGTGTCCATCCGTATGCACCTTGACCTCGCTCCACACGGCGAGCACCGGCGGCACATCGGGCAGCGGCGTGAGCAGCGGGCGCTCGATCGTAAATCGCGTCAATGGCTGTTCACGTGTCGTGCCGTGATCGCGCACACCGGCCTGCTGCATCACCCAGTCGCGCAACTGCCGGTTGGCATCGGCGAGATCGCGGAACTCGCGCAGCGGCACGAAGGATCGTTTGACGTATTTGACGCCCGATTCAACGATTCCCTTTTTTTGCGGGTCACGTGGCGGACATGCGTCGATCCGGAAACCGTATGCTTCGGCAGCCGAAGCATACGAGCGCTGCACCTCGGGATCGTACGTGCAGGCCTTGATGATCGCGCACTTCGCGTTGTCGATGATGACGCGGCCTGGACAACCACCGAACCATTCGAACGCACGCCGGTGGCAGGCCAGCCATGTCTCGACCGTCTGGTCCAGTACGATCTCGGCGTACTGATGCCGCGACCAGCACAGGGTCATGACGAAGAACCACGTCTTGAGCGGGATGCCGGACTCGTGCGTGAGCGCTGGCCCCGAGCCGAAGTCCACCTGCACGGCGTCAGCTGGCGCCCACTCAAGAATCGTCGTTGCGGTGACGCCGCGCTCGGCCTTCAAGTGCAGCAGGAAGCGGCGCACTGCCGAATAGCTGCCGGTGTAACCGTGGTTGCGTTGCAGCGCACTGAAGATCGTAGTGCCTTGTACGTCGGCGTCGAACCAGCCGCGCAACAGATCGCGAAACGGCTCGAGTGTGGAGATGCGGCTACGCGGCACCTTCGGGTCACGGCCGAAGATGCCCGCGAGCTCGGCATCGTCTGGCAAGGGCCTGCCCGGGTCGAGCCAGCCGTGGGTGAGCGCGACCTGCCGTACGGTCTTCAGCTTGCTGCGCCCCATCAGGCGCGCGCCGGCAATGTCGCGGTCGGAATCGCCCTGACGCATACGCGCCAGAACCTGTCGATACTCAAACACTTCGAACCTCCTGTTACTCATCGGCCCTCCGGGCAAAGAATCCGAAGGTACCGGGTTACGGAAATTCGAAATGCGTTTCGGGCTGCAGCCCGACATAACAACGAGCCGGTCAAGTGGCCCGATTACGCCGATCCTGAGGTGGCTCCTATACGCCGATCATCGAGTGGCTCCAATACGCCGATCCTGCACTGGCTCGATTACGGCGATCATCTGGTGGCTCGATTACGCCGATCCCGAAATGGCCTCATTACGCCGATCCGTGACAATGCTTTAATGGCAAGTCCGGTCATGAAAATTTTCACGACCGGATTGACCTGCTATTGAGACTTCCTGTCTGCCAAACGAGCGAAAGTCCCGCCGAGGTTGGCGAGGCTCTTTTGAGACGCGTTACGTGCTATTTGCGTTGCTGCTCGAGCCGCGCATAGAACTCCGCGTTTCCGTTACCGAGAGTATTTGGAAAAGCGAAGCCGAAAAGCGCAGCGAAGAAGCCGAGCGTCAACAGCAAGTCGCTATTGTCGATGATAGTCTGGAGCATGTGCGCATAATACCAGGTTGATACTACATATAGTAGACCTAATTTATGCGTAATCCTTTTCGGAAGCCGTGGTCGAGCCGGAGTTACCTAGTACAAGTTCGGCCCTCGATATCAATGCGCCGCGTGAGAAGATGCATTGCGACGCTTGAGTCAGAAAACCAGTTCTACGGACACAGGGTCGAAGTGCCCGAAGCCATGGCGTTGCCCCGGTTGACCCTGAAGCAGCACCTCCATGCGGTCAGTGTGTGTTTTGGTATCAAGGGGCCGGCGCTGCCGGCCTGGGTGTCAGTGCGGGTCAGTCGAGCGCCTCGAGGCTTGCTTTCGTGACCCACCGGCCGCCGTTCGTGCCATATTCGAAAACTTCAACCCATTCGCCGTCAAACCACGCCGGCACCGTGTCCGCAGGGAGCTGGGCGTGCTGGAGAAGGTCGCGAAGGACGGTGGTCCCGTAGTCGTCGCCAAAGCCCCAGCTGACTTCCCGCGCGCCGGACTCGTATTCGCGAACGCGAACGCCCAGGCCCAGGTCCGTCTGCGTGTTAAGCGCACAGCGGGACAGCTCCTCGCAGCATTCTTCGAGCGTGCCGTTTTCCGTGTCAGGCACTTGGACCGACAGCATGTGAAGCAGCAGGTCCATTGCGGTGTCGTTGTAGCTGCGGCCGCTGGCGACCGCCTGCTCCGGCGTCAGCCCGGCCGCGGCAGCGCCGCTGACGGCAAAGTGAGCGCGCACAATCGCGAGGATGTCGGCGCCGGCGTAGGTTTCGTTGGTGTTCATTTGGTCGACCGTTGAGAGTGTTTGTTTTGGAATCAGGGGCCGGCAGCGCCTGCCGCGCCATTGCGATTTACAGAAGGCCGGTCTGCTTGCGCAGCATCGTCACCGCGTCTGCCTTAGGCACGCGAGGGAAGGTCTGCTTGCCGTGCACGCGTACGGTGCGCCAGTTCGTATCAAGGGCTCCCCTGCTTGAGCGGTCAGCGCGGAAGTAGACCGGCGTACCTGCACGAGCGGCTTCGATTTCCGCCTCGGTAAGGCCACGGACGACCTTGTAATAGTCAGAACCGTAGCCAGATTGCTCGGCGGTTTGGGAGATGAGAAAGGGTGCGTTCATTTGGGTAATCCGTGAGAGTGGTTTTAAGGACAGCTCCCTGAGGGCTGTATACGTTGTATAGGCAGCCCATAAAAGCAGCCCCCGCTTAATGCGCCTGATTGGGCGCAAGGCAGGGGGGCCGCTGGCAAAATATTTAGAGGACTTCCTCTAAAGTGTCGGCTGCGAGCAGGTCACGAAGACGCCGGTCGCCTGGACGACATACACGGCGCGTGCTTTCAGGTGGTCAATGGCAGCAGGAACGCTGCTACCGAAGCCGTGCACGGGCGTCAGGAACCCGTGACTGGAAGGCGCGCTCAGTGCCAACAACTGCGCCATGACGGCGGCGCCTTCCCTGACCTCAAGGTCCCTGTAGGCAGCGACGCGCTCTGCTGACAGGAGGCTGGCGACAAAGAGCTGCTCGCCGCGGTAGCTGCTAGTCGCAGCAGCGGCTGGGGCTTCGCTGTCGGCAAGAAGCGACTGGAAGTGCTCGGCTGAGTACACCGCGATGAGCGGAGCGTCTGCGGACAAACCTATTGCGCGGTAGGCGATGAAGTGCGCGGCGGGCTGCGCCGGGGGAGTGTCCGGCGCCTTGTCGACAAAGAGCGGCTCGGACGTGGGCTCAGCGAGCGTTTCGGCCTTAGCATAGTGCTCGAAACCAACCTCTCGCAGCTTTTCTGGGTCGAACGCGTAGACGAAATCAATGTCGAGTTCGAGCGCTTCCCGCAGCTCAGCGGGGGAAAACGCTCCCAATTCGTATTGGTCGATAATCAGTTGGCGCGTGTTCATAATCGCACTCAGGTGGGAATGGGTCCGTTTTATTTCTTGGTCATTTGAATTCGCGGCGCACCCGAGGAGTTCGAGGCTCGCAGCAACTGAGAGACGCGTGTACTTCGGATGCCATGTTCAATGCATCCGCACGCTTGGCCTGTCTGGCCAATCTGTCTGTGAGCGAAGCGATTGCTTTCACCACCGCGCGGTGCTTTGGGCTGCCAGTGCGTACAAGGTCGAATTTTTCGTCAGCCGCCCCCCACATTCTGGTGCTGCGGGAAAACGACTCGGAAAACAGCTGGATTCCCTCCTTGGTCACAGTCAGTACACCGTGCCTCGAGCGGCCGACCCACCGCCAAGTGAGATGCAGCTCGAGCTTATTTGCTGCCACGAGCCGCTTGAGCTCGTCCACAGACATACGTGCTGGAGTGATGAAACCGGAAGGACCCGTTGAGACTTTATCCATATTCGCGTTGAGGGTTATCATCGTTATTAGATGGCCGGTCGACGCCGGCCTTGTACGGAAAGAAGGAAAGAGGCTCACCAATTCGCGTGCGAGCAACAAGCCGCAAGTTGGTGAAGAGGCATCGGGAGTTTGCCTCCCGTTAGACGTCTTAGCTGTCGGAGGTCTATGCGTCGCTGACCGGAGCGGTCGATGCGCACCTCAGCTTCAACAAGGGCATCTACATCATCTGACGTTTGCAAGGCTAGCAACTCTGGGTAATCGCTTGCAGGAATGTCATCGATGCAAATCTCCACCCCGCGCCCGGAGTCGGCGTCACACATCGATTTCAATTCAAACAGCGTGACCCACCTACCGCCATTTTGCGGACCGTAGACGTACAGATAAACGCCGTCATCATCGAGCCAATCAGGGCGCAGGTCGGCGGGCAGTTGAGCGTACTTGCAGATGTGCTCAAGATACGCGTAATCAATATCGCCCCCTTCGTCTCGCCAGATGACTTCATCTTCGCCATCGCTGTTCCGCCGGACGTAGACGCCATAGAGTTCTTTTCCGCGTAACCTGTATAACTCGTCGCACGATTCCTCAAGCGTTCCATTCTCTGTTTCATAGGACGCCACGGCGACGAGATACAGCAGCAGGTCGACCGCTGTATCTCCCCGCTGATAGCCCGAGTTTTTCGCCAACTCGAAAGCCTGTTCGCAGGCTTCGTTTTGGTCCTGCGTTTCATCATCGCGAGTTAAATGGTCTCGCAAGATGGCCAGAATGTCCGCGCCGGAGTTGACCGCGTGCAGGTTGGAGGGAACTGAGGTTGGGTCGTTCGTCATCGTTGTTGATGTCTCATGTGGTCGTGTTGAAAGAAGCAAGCCGACCGACGACAATATTGCTTTTCGCGTTGCTGCCGGCTGCTGTAGTCCGTATAGGCTACCGCTCACCAGACATATCCAGAGCACCCCAGAGTAATTCCTCGGTTAAGGTGCGATAGACATCCTTGATGCGCTAAACCGATGATTTAACTGCCCTCAATTTATATTAGAGTGATTCGTCTAACCAGACGTACGCTGCTCGCGCTACGAACGTGAGCGCTCCTGCGGCAGTTTGTGGGCTTTCGGCTTCTGCGGAGGAGCCAGCACGGTGTCTTTCGGGGTTGCCAACGCGGCTGGCATTGCCGCTTCCGTCAGTAGGGCTTCGCCACCCTCCGGCGCCGGGATACCAAACTTACCTTTTCTCAGTTTGGGCGACGGGTGCGAGGTGTATTCCCAGCTGCCATATAGCGCGGGACTACCGTCGCAGTATGATTTGCGAACAACAACTCGCTCTGAGAGGCAGACATGCTGGTTACCTACGTTCTAGGCGATTGCCCGGGCTGCAAACAGCAAAACTCGTTCGGCAACGTGAACGTCTGCGGCGACCACGTTTTGCGAGGCTGCATGCGGTGCCGCTACTCGCAAAGCATTTTGCTGCCGGCAGTCAGAAAGAAAGTCATCTACCTCGACCAGTTCTTTTTCAGCGGCGCATTTCGTGGTGGTGACGACCGCTTCGTCCGAGCGGCCGAGCGCATTCAGAAATTGGCGGCCGACCAGCTGTTGGTGGCTCCGTTTTCATCGATTCACGAAGACGAAACCCATCTCTGGCCGCGATTCGGCGAGCTGTATCCGTTTATCAAATCTGCCAGTCGTGGGGCCGAGTTCAAGCAGTCGTCGGAAGTGGACCGGTTTCAACTTCATCGTGCCTTCATGCGGTGGCAGCAAAACGGCCCTGCGGACCAGCAGCCGGAATTGAGCGATGCCCTGAAGCCTGGGCACGTCAGCAACTGGGACAGCTACTTCCGAATCGAGGTAGGCGGTTATCACGGCGACGCAGAGTTGCTGGCACGGTTGAAGTTGGAGTCGGTAGAGGGATTAGTAGACCTGTTTCCGGGTTGGCGAGAGTCGCAGAACACCTTCGACCAGGACGTCGATGCTGAATATAACGCAGCGGCTAAGGGCTATATGGACGCCTACCTTGAATTCATGGTAGGCGTGGGCGGAGGCGACTACATGGCGTTGTTTGACTCGCCGGTGATGTCAATGGTCGTGCAGGGCTTGCTTGCCCAGTTGCCCGAGGAGACGCCACCCGACGAGCGGCTCAGGCAGTGCGCCCGGTTCCTCGATTCGCAGCATTTCAAGAGTTGCGCGCATCAATGGCTGCGAGCGCACATGTACGCGACGCTGAAAGCGCAAGTGAAGGCCGGTTCGTACGCGAATCGCGAGCGTGCATTAGGAAGGCTATCCGGGGTCTTCTTCGACGTTTCGCATATCTCGACTTACGCTCCGTACGTGGACGCCTTCATCATGGACCAGCCCATGGCGGAACTGGTCTCGCACCGAGGCGTGCGCTTGTCGGAGCGATATGGCACGAGAGTGTTCAGTTTGAACAACTGGCCGGAACTGTTCGCCTGGTTCGACGAACTGGAGAATTCAATGACAGATGAGCATCGCCAAGGTCTGCGGGACGCCTACCCTCGGCGCGTTGAGATGAGCCTACCATTGGTGAAAAGCATGTCTGAACAGTCCACGCGACCCGACCCTCTGCGGGTCCGTTACCGCGCACATCTGGGCGACGCAATGCGCCAGATTGTTCTCTTCGGTTCCACCCTCGACCAGGCTATTAAAGCGGTTAAGGTCCCCGAAGTCGATATTGCTGCGTTCAACAATCTGCTGAACTCCGAATTGGAGCATCTCGAGGCATACAACTGTGCCCGCCATTGCCTTCCGATGGGTAAGACGCAGGATTGGATTGACAAGGGGCGGCCACACTGAGCCGAGCGTGACTCGCCGTTTCGACATAACTGCGCTTATGTCGCAACGACAGCCGCCGCGGCCGGTGTCTCTGTGGATAACTGTGCAGGCTCCTCCTCCTCTTCCACAAATTCTACCTGCGTGACCTGCAGCCTTGCATAGGGCCACCGCAAGCAGACGCCCAGCACATCGTTTATAGAGCACAGCAATTCGGAAAAGCGCCCCGGTCGCTGGCGAAACCCAGCGACCAGTCGCGCCCTGATGCAGCGTAAATAGTGTGTAGCTTATGCCTGCACCCTGCTGGCCGCTTAGCGTAGTTCACGGTAAGCAGGAGCGACCGGTCCTCCGCGCTGTCGCTGTCGAACGCCATCTTCAACTTGCTGAGCACCTGTCGCGGACCCACGCCGAGGTTCAGCTCCAGTTTTGCCAGGTACGTAACGTTCATTTCCACCCCGTTTTAGATTTGTCGTATTCGCCCGAAAAGCCTCACCAGTAAAGGCATTCACGGCTTTCAAACTTAGTTGCATGATGCAACAAAGGTCGCTGTCCTAACTAAAATGCGCGCATATGCTAGCATGACGAAATACAGTTAGCGCGTTACGGAGAAGGGACGATGCTGAGAGTGACGGTTGAACTATGGCCAGGCGGCCGTGAGAGTGGCAAGCGGGTCATTGCGACGGCTGACATCAGCCGAGTCAAGAATGGAGCGCTGGCTGACTACGAAGTGGAATTGCAGGAAGGCCTGCTGGAGTCCGTTGGCAACGTAGCACATGTGCGCAAATACCCCAGATGGTCGGCATCGGTGTGGGACCTCGTCGGCAGATGCATTGCCGCAGCGCTGAATGAAGGCAAGGAGGAACTGCCACCACGACCCACACGGCCCACCGCCCCGGTGCATGTGCGCGATGATGGCATGCACTATGTGCGGCTGGACGAAATACCTGAGCCAACCCGAACGTTTTTTGGCGAAAACCTGGCTGGCTCGTCAATTCCCGCGCGCGACTGCGCATACGCGCACGACTGGGACGACTTTTTAAACGGGTACCGCTAACGCAACCGGGGAGGAATGCTGAGATGAAAAAGGAACACGAGTTTGTGGTTCTCGTTTCACACTTGCAGGGTGTAAAGCAGGAGCGAATAGCTGCCCTCGCGATTGCTGGGCCCACGCTGAAGTATCGCCACGCGCTGACTTCGGCGCTTGCGCTTTATAGAGAACTGAAAGAGGCGCCGGAAAAGCTTCCAGCGCAACCGTGCATCTTGCTTGCCCTTGTGTCGGAGACCTCGACGCCTGACACCGTGCGATTACGACTTGTTGTCGACGTGCGAGGCGGTGAGGCACGGGGATTCTGGATGCACAGTCCGCTTCCGGGCGGAGGATGGGCAAAGACGGGACTAAGCGAGTGGGTGCCGGTTACGCCGAACGCGAATTCGGTGGATGTAGTACAGCGTGTTTGGTCGACAAGACAATGGACGAGCTAATGTCAGTCGCGGAGGTAGCGCGGCGTCTCTTCGTCAGCCCGCGCTATGTGCGCAAAAAGCTGATGCGCAAGCACATCTTTCGCCCCGTTGTCGTTATTCGCGGACGCAAGTACATTTTGCGAGAAAGAGCCGAGGCGTAGCGTAAGAAGCGCAGAAAAATTGCTAGCAGAGGGCTGCGCGAACTGGGGCGGATGCAGCAGGAAGCGGGGCTGTACGACAACACAACGCAATGAGCGATATTCCAACCCCACCGCCTGCAGTGCCGCCACCTGTGGCTACGGGCGGCCTAATTCTCTATCTGGACTTCGATGGGGTCCTCCACCCTGAAGACGTGCACATGCGGACCGGGCGCGGGCCTTACATCGCATCGCCTGAGGGACACACGCTTTTTGAGCATGCCGAACTGCTAGAGCGAGTGCTGCTGCCATATCCCGGAGTGCGCATTGTGCTGAGCACGAGCTGGGTCCGCATGTACAAGAGCGTTGCACGTGTCGCGCGCAAGCTGCCACCAGAACTGCGAGAAAGGGTGATAGGGGCGACGTATCACGGCGCCATGGACGCAGAGTCTTTTCGGCAAGCACCGCGTGGCATGCAGGTATGGTCAGACGTCTTGCGTCGCAAACCCGACGATTGGCTGGCTGTGGATGACGATTACCTGCACTGGCCCACGTGGTGCCGCGACAAACTGGTCAGGACACACGAGATACAGGGCATCAGCACGCCGGTGGTGCTCGCCGATTTGCGAGCAAAACTGGCTGCTATGCACGGGGAGTGACGATGGCTGACTTTACCGAGGCAGAAGCTGCGGCCGTTCTGCACATAAGCGAAGCGCACGTGCTGCGCCTGATAGCAGTCGGAGATTTGACGCTCGACCGTGAAAGCGTCGTCGCGTACCGGGAAAAGCAGCGGCTAGCGCGTCCGCCCAGAGCGGGCGACAGCGAGCACGCGTACCGCGTCGAAGGCCCAGTACAAAGGGATGTAGCCGTTTACCTCGGAGACTGCAGTGGCGACACACTGACTATCGTGTGCGAGGGGACGTCCTTGGTCTACGGAGAGCCGAGATGGGAAAGCGCGCGTCGCGCACTCAACAGGCCGGACCCCCACGGGCCCTATCCTGTGTCCGACAGATTTACGGTTTTCGTGCACGAAATACGGCTCGACGGGCCCGCTGACACTCAGGTGCGGGCCTCGCTACGAGTAAGCGTAGTGTGCAGGGACGGGCTTGCGTACGCCAGCGTGCATAGCACGCAGCATCGCATCGACATTGCCCCCGTGCCTTTTACGATAGGTGACGACGTCGTGACGATTGCTCGCAAAATTTTGGAGAGAGCGGATGATGGTATTCGAGCTGATTGAGCATTTGAAGCAGTTAGACCCGCACTGGTCGGTGTTTCACTACAGCCACTACGACTTCCCGGAGTGCGGAAGCGAGATTACAGACGTGGAGACGTATGCTGACGCGCTTGGTCGCGTGTATCTGACCGACCGCCTGTCCCGTGGTCGTCCCCAGAAACCATGAATACATTTCATCGCGTTGACGTTCGGATTCACGCGGGCGCGTACGTTAGAGATGCGCCAGCATCAACGTTTCCAGTCGTGTGCGAGGGGTCGGCGAGGTTCATTGACGGCGAGAATCATTTTGAGCGCATAGCCCGCGCGCTACAGCACCTGAGGCCGGACGGCCCCTATCCGCAGCTAGACACTTTCACGATATTTGTTCATTGCGACCACGCGCTAACAGCACGATTCGACGTTGCTCGCACGCCGCGCGGCGCATACCCGAGCGTAGTTGTCGGTGACGTGCATCAGTACTATCTCGCGCCGACACCCGTTGAGCAGGAAGACGATGTCGTGTCAGTTGCTCGCAAAATTTTCGCTGCGGGTTTGCCGCAATGAAAGTGCCGGACGATTTTCCTCGGGAGCGCATGCCAGCTGTCGTTCCTGGTGTTCAAACGAAAGTCGGCGTCGTGCTGTCACGCGGCTGGTACGTTTTGCAATCAGATGAGCAGCGCGCGGAACGTTGGGACATTTGTGAAGATTTGGCACGGCAGTTTGTGCCCAAGACGCTCAAGGACGCTGAAAAGCACTCGGGCAACGCTCGGGGCGAGACGCTCGAACGCGTGCGCAAAGCAGTCGCGGGCAAAGGCTGGTGCTCACCCGAAGAGCTGCAGTGGCTCATGACTCGCCTGCGCATCCTGCTTCACTGGTAGCAAAAAACACGGAGCACATTCATGCACGTCGACCTGCCCCAAATTTGGCGCGAAAACTGGATTCTCTTGGCGGTGCCCGCGTGCGCAGCAATCGCAGGGCACGCAATCGGCCGACTCATCCGGGGGCGCCATGGACGTGCCTGAACTCGCGCGGCGACTTTTTGTGAGCCCTGCACACGTGCTAAAGCTGGTGGCGCGCGGCGACCTAGTCTGCACCCGCGACGCGGACGGCCGGCGCGATTTCGACGACGCAGAGGCGGAGGCGTATATCGCCGCAGCGAAAGAGCGACAAGCCAAGGCTTTTGCCGAGTATCTCAAGGCCACCGAGGAACATAAACGCTAGGGCTGTACTGGACTTTCCACAAAAAGTACAACACACGGCAGGTGCACGCCGCTCGTGCCCCTTATTTTGTGCTCAAGGAATTGTAAGGAAGGTCGTTAATCCACGTGCCGGCGTTGTTGCCGGCTAGGGTAAGAGCCGGTGCACAACAGACGAGGATTTTGATGGCAAAAATTGAAGCTTACGCAGCGCGTCCTACGCCGCTGCTGTTCGAAAACGAGGAAGGTCAACGTGCAGCAAGCGCGCTAATCGAGTTCGGCGGTTGGAATCACGTCACGAAGACGTTGACGCCAATGAGCGTCGAAGCACTGACGCAAAAACCCGGCGCACCGGTGCTGACTTGGTTCTTCGACAGCCTAGCTGCCGCCGCAGAAGCGGGCGTGCTCGATACGGACGGGCTCGCGGACCAGCTCTTCGCTGACAGCGTCGACATTGATGCCCTTGTTGGACTGATGCGTGATGGTAGCGAGATGTATTGGGTTAATGACCGCTACTTCTGGTCGCTGCAGGAATGTTTCTTCTCAGAAGAAGACTGTACTTCGTTTGGCGCACTCGCCGACGCGTTTGAGCGGGAGCTGCAATTCGCGTAGTTGAATAGCGGGACCAGCGTTAAGGACCATGCATTGCGTGGCCCCATTGCATCATCTCGATATACTGTATAAAAACACAGGTATCGAGGTGAGCGACGCACGAAGAGCGACACGACCAAGCCGCGATGGAGTTTTTTCTTGAGCGCATCGCGATACGCATCGTGGACGGCGGGCTGAAGCCATTTCTTGCAGAGGGGCTCGCGGCTGTGGACACGAGACGCTACTGTCAGCAGTTGGACATAAGCGAGCCGATGGATACGCGCTATCGGCTGCTCGTGGAAGCGTACGCGAACGACTGGCGCACCGGTCTGTGGTTCGACAACGTCCTCAAACGTGCCTAGCTTGTCGGCAGTTCGACCAAACGCTGCGCTGCATCGTGAGCCGCCTCAGCATTGAGCGCCATTTGGGGAGCCTGAGCAACAAACGTAAGCCAACGCTCCGTCGAAAAGCCATCCTCGAGTTTGAAGTCCTGGTCTACCCGAAAAACAGGCTTAACCTTCGACTTATACAAATCGTTTTGGTACGGCGTCATGTCCCTTTCCTGGAGCCGGCCGGCGAGCATGAGCAGTGCATCACCGTACGCTTCTATAAATGGACGCCACGCCTCGCTGGTGTCTGCCCAGACCTTCCGGACCTGAGCGGAGGCTTCGAATGAGCGGGGGAGCGCGCCTACGTAAAGCATGCCCACATTTTGTGCGCTGACATTCACTCCTTCGATACGGTGGTCGAGCAGTTTTTCCGTAATCATATTTTTGCCAAAGAGGGCCATCGAGTAGCTCGCGACTGTGTCTCTCAGGTCGTTGTTTCGCAGCTGAGGCATACTCGTCAGCTCGCGAAGTCGCGCAAGCGAACCGTTGTAGTGGTACACATATTCGCGTCGTTGTTTTTTCGTCGTCGCAGTGTCCGGCACATCCTTCGACGAAAGCGAGGGGAATATGTGCTTCGAACCCAGACCGCGCTTCGCATGAAACGCCCGCAACTTGCGCAGTTCCTCCGCGAGAAAGGGATGCAACGGGTACTCCCAGTCGCCACCGTCCTTGAACCCCGTCGCTTTGCTCGGAATGAGGTAGGTAGACGCACCTCCCTGTTTAAGCTTGAGCAGATGCCACTCCATTGCTCGCGCGCCCTCTGCGCGAAACCCTGTAAACAGGAGGGTGTAATAGTAAGCCCGTGGATATGGGTCCAGCATGTCGATGGCATCGAACAGGCTGCGCAGCACACCCGCGAACAGTGGGCGCGCACCCTCGACACTCGACTGCTTGACGCGCTTACGCATGCCGGCGGCAGGGTTTGAGGGCAGCTTTGCGTGATTCGACAGCGCCCGGATGGTTTGAAAAAGATGGTCGGATTGGCGCGCCGCGCCGCGGTCTTCAGCAATACGCCGACAGGCTTCAGTGAGCCATTCGCGCTTCAAGAGGCGAAGCGGCTTGTGCAGCCACTCTGCGGCGTGCGTCTTGAGAACACGCTCGTAGGTGCGCAGCGTCGATTCCTTGGGATGGGTGGTATCGCGCCAATCTTCGAGAATTTGCCAAAGCGTCTTTTTCGAGAGGTCAGACACTTCTTCCGCACCTTCGGCAGCAATGTCGGCGCAGACTCGAACGCACTCGCGACGGGCCGTTGCCAGGTCCATTTGCGGATAGGGCCCCAAGGTACGTTGTACGCGAGTGCCAAGCGCGTTGGCCGTCTCCACCAACCACGTGCGCGTGCCGGTTTTCATCACGCGGAAGAGCAGTTCGTTCTTCATCGCGACGTCGTAGTAGATAGTCATCCGCTTGCCCGGTACGCACGTGAGGTTAGCAACCTCGTCCGGGGTCATTGTTAATACAGCCATGTGGTCTCGCTCGCAAAATAGGACGCGGCAGTTGTCTCGCGGCCCGCAAATTATCTGAAATCGAACTGTCTCGCAGCTCTACGAGACTAACCCTGATTTTGGGTGCAAAATGGGCGTATCGCAACACGTCTCGTGCGATACTTGCTGCGAGATGTGCGTGCACTCACAAAACGCCGTAAAACGACCCTCGAAACCTGCAATTAAAATTGGTGTCCCGCTGCGTCTCGCAAGCGAACTGCTGCGAAAATATAAACAGTGCGTTGCTGGGTAAGGGTTTGCGGGAAGTTATCTTACTGAACGAAATTTGTGCAGGACCTGTTTATACTCGGGTAGATGTTTTAGGTCCTGACGCCCGCAAGGGTGTAGGGGTTCGAGTCCCCTCCCTCGCACCACTTATTGGTAGTCGAGAAAAAACCCGTCAAGTCTTTGGACCGACGGGGTTTTTCTTTTTTGCGCGGTCTTCTGAAAGGCCTCAGTGTTGCTCCGCTGCCTTTCATCGCGAGCGCGCGACTCAGGCACCCGGCGCTCCCGGCGCTTCCTGCGAGCCCGGCAATTCCGCTTGCGCGGCGCCTTCGAGGAAACGGCGCGTCGACTCGAACGCCTGCAGCATCTGGTCCGGCCACGGCGTTTGCAGCATCACCGCCTGATGACTTTCAAATGCCGACGACAGCAGTTTCGCCAGTTCCGGCGAACGAAGATGACGCAGCACGACGCTGACCGCGATCGCGGTCGCCTGGCTCGCGCCGGCGGTCTGGAGTTCCGACGCGGTGAGTGCCGCGACCTGTTTGTTGATGTCCACTGAAACGTCCCTGGATGAAAAAGAGGGTGAAGGCGCGTTGGCCAAGGCTCAATCTTGACACGCGCCGCCCATGCCGTGAAACGGCGCTTTTCAAACACGGCCGGTTCGCCGCGCGCTATCACTCCCGCGCGTTCATGGCACGGATCACCTTGTCGAGCGCCCCGCCGAACGCGGCCCTTTCCTCTTCGTTGAGGCAGTCGAACATATCGCCGTTCCACTTGCGCGCGATCGGCATCACTTTGCGATACAGCGCGCGGCCTTCCTGCGTCAGCGAGACCAGCACGACGCGGCCGTCCGCGGCGCTCGATTCTCGCTGCACGAGTCCCTGCCGGATCAGCGCTTCGGCCGCGCGACTCGCCTGGCTTTTGTCGAGATTGGCATGGCGTGCCAACTCCATGATCGAGAACGGTCCGAACGACCCCACCGTCGCAATCACCCGCGCTTCGGGCAGCGTCACGTCGAGCTTCGCCGCGTAGCGCGCGCTGATGCCGCGCTCGGCCAGTTTGTTCAGTACATGCAGACGATACGTGAGGAACTGCTCGAGCCCGGCTTTGGCGGAGTCCTTCATGGTCACCCCGTGATGAGTGGAACGGTCGTGGCGCTGTGATTGTTGCGGCAACCGTTTCGCGGGTCAACGCACGCCGTATTTCAGGCGCGTCAGCTGCTCGGCTTCGTTGGCGAGCAGGCGCGCCGCGTCGCGAATCGCGACGTCGAGCGTGATCGGCCCCGGCGCCGGAGAAAAGCAGCCGCCGAAGTATTCGGCAAGACGCGGCAGCGCGGCGGGGTCGATCGCGCCGGACAGCAGCGTGGCGGGCACGCCCGCGGCGCGCGCATGCGCGCAGGCGATGAACGGCGCCTTGCCGTGCAGCGTCTGTACGTCGGAACGGCCTTCACCGGTGATCAGCCAGTTGGCGCCCGTGAGCGCGGCGTCGAGGTCGATTTGCCGCGCGACGGTTTCCGCGCCCGGCTCGAACTGCGCGCCGAGCATGTGCAATGCGAAGCCGAGGCCGCCCGCCGCGCCCGCGCCCGGCAGGTCACGCGCCGTGCGGCCGAGCGCGGCTTCGAGCAGATCGGCGAAGCGCGCGAGCGCCGCGTCGATCGGCGCGACCTGTTCTGGCTTCACGCCTTTTTGCGGACCGAAGATCGCGGTCGCGCCGTGCTCGCCGGTCAACGGATTGTCGACGTCCGACATGCCGACGAACTGCGTGTCGGCAAGCCGCGCGTCGAGCAGCGACGCATCGACCCGCGCCACGCGCGCAAGCTGCTCGGGTGTGCCTTCGAGTACGTTGCCTTGCGCGTCGAACAGTTGCAAGCCGAGGCCGGTCAGCAGGCCGGCGCCGCCGTCGTTCGTGCTGCTGCCGCCGAGCGCGACGAAAAAGCGCCGCACGCCGGCATCAAGCAGCGCGCGAATCGCTTCGCCCATGCCGCGCGTGCTTCGCGCCTCGACCGGCACGCCCATGCCGACGGGGTCCGTAATGCCGACGATTTCCGCCGTTTCGATGATGGCGCTGCCGTCCGTGAGCAGGCCCGTCAGCGCTGCGCGCGTCGGACCGGCCGCGCCGCGCACGCTAAGCGTGCGGCGCTCGCCGCCGCTCGTGAGCATTGCGTCGAGCGTGCCTTCGCCGCCGTCGGCCATCGGACAGATGCGCACGCTCGCGTCGGGGCGTGCGCGCTGGACGCCGGATGCGATCGCCTGCGCGACCTGTTCCGCGCTGAGGGAGCCTTTGAATGAATCGGGAGCGATGACGACGACAGGCGAGGGCGACGAATTCGGCATGGTGTCTCTGAGAGGTTTGGGTCGTTGTAAGCGGTTGCTGGAGCGGATGAAGCGACCGGCTGCTGGTGACCGGCGGTGGCGGCCCGACCGAGTGCGTTAGCTTATCAGCATGGGGGCGTCGGCTGAATATGTCGAAAGGCATAGGCGGGATCGCCGCCACGACACGTCGGCCGCGAGCGGGTGCGAGCGTCCACGCGAAGGTTCTGTTGCATGACGAAAGAGCGCCGAGGAACGCACGACGCTAACCGGATAGCGATGCCAGCGGCAAATCGCGCTCGCTGTGTCAAAACTAACCGAAAATGGCCCTCAAAACGCCTGGAATGCAGGGAAAACTCGATGCAATCATCGAATCCCGGCTAGGCGCGCAAATAGTTTGCTAAAATATTCGGCTCTTTGGACTCAACCGTGCTGCCGACGGCCTGCAAGCCCGCGGCGCAGGCGCGTGATCGATGCAATCGGCGCAAATCGATGCGAAGCGACATCGACGGGCAGCACGGAGAAGATAACTGTTTCGCTCGAATAATTTTAGGACGATTGAAGCCATGGCTAACGTTGTTGAAAACCTCGGCAAGCTCGAACGCCGCGTGACGATTTCCCTGCCGAAGGATGCCGTGCAGAAGGAAGTGGATTCGCGTATCCGCCAACTCGCGAAGAACGTGCGCATGCCGGGTTTCCGCCCGGGCAAGGTGCCGCTCAAGATGGTGACGCAACAGTATTCGGGCCAGGTGGAAGCCGAAGTGCTGAGCGACAAGGTCGGCAAGGAATTTTTCGACATCAGCCGCACCGAAAACCTGCGTGTCGCGGGTCAGCCGAGCTTCGCGCCGAAGACCGACGCTGGTGAAGGCAGCTACGCGTTCGACGCGACCTTCGAGGTGTATCCGGAAGTGAAACTGGGCGACGTCGCCACGGCTGAAATCGAGCGCACCATGACCAGCATCAGCGAAGCGGAAATCGACCGCACGCTGGACATCCTGCGCAAACAGCGCGTGCACTTCCACGCTCGTGGCGAGGCAGGCGAGCACGGCGACGGCGGCGCGGACACGGCCGCCAAAGACGGCGACCGCGTGACGGTCGACTTCGTCGGCAAGATCGACGGTGAAGCATTCCAGGGCGGTAGCGCCGAAGACTTCGGCTTCATCCTCGGCGAAGGCCGCATGCTGCCGGAATTCGAAAAAGCGGCGCTCGGCTTGAAGGTCGGCGAAGCGAAGGAATTCGACCTGAAATTCCCGGACGACTACCACGGCAAGGAAGTGGCGGGCAAGACGGCGCAATTCACGATCACGATGAAGAAGATCGAATGGCCGCATTTGCCGGAAGTCGACGGCGAATTCGCGAAATCGCTCGGCATCGAAGACGGCGATCTGACCAAGATGCGCGCTGAAATCAAGGACAACCTCGAGCGCGAAGCGAAGCGCCGCACGCAAGCCATCGTCAAGAACCAGGTGATGGACGCACTGCTGAAAATCTCGGAGCTCGACGTCCCGAACGCGCTGATCGAGCAGGATCAGGAGCGCCTCGTCGCGATGGCTCGCCAGGATCTGGAACAGCGCGGCGTGCCGAACGCGAAGGACGCGCCGATCCCGGCCGCGATGTTCAAGGAGCAGGCCGAGCGCCGCGTCAAGCTGGGTCTCGTGCTGGCCGAGCTCGTGAAGGCGAACGAACTGCAGGCGAAGCCGGAGCAGATCCGTGCCGAAGTCGATGAATTCGCGAAAAGCTACGAAGACCCGAAGGAAGTCGTCCGCTGGTATTATTCCAACCAGCAACGTCTTGCTGAAATGGAAGCGTATGTCGTTGAAGCCAACGTCGTCGACTTCGTCCTCAGCAAGGCCAAGGTGACGGACAAGGAAGTGAGCTTCGAGGAACTGGCAAGCGCAACGGCGCAAGCGTAAGCGTCGCTGCAGCGGCGTGCCGGCTGTCGGAGCGACCGACGGCCCGCACGCCGTTTTTTTGTGCCATGAATCTGTGTGACGTACCGGATCCGGTCGTGCGGCGCACACGAAGACGGCACTTGAATACGGGCTCGTCGCACCAACCTGTGTCCAGCAGCTAATATTCAGAATATTTCCAGACAAGGATCCATTGCATGACCTTTCGCGCCCAAATGCTGGACACGTTGACCTCCCAGTCGTCCCGGGATCTCGAAGCGCAGGCACTCGGTCTGGTGCCGATCGTCGTGGAAACGAGCGGCCGGGGCGAGCGCTCCTATGATATTTATTCGCGTCTGCTGAAGGAACGCATCGTGTTCCTCGTGGGCGAAGTGAACGACCAGACGGCCAATTTGGTGGTTGCGCAGATGCTGTTTCTCGAAAGCGAGAATCCGGACAAGGACATCTACTTCTACATCAACAGTCCGGGCGGCTCCGTGTCTGCCGGTATGGCGATCTACGATACGATGCAGTTCATCAAGCCGGACGTCTCGACGCTGTGCATGGGGCTTGCGGCGAGCATGGGCGCGTTCCTGCTCGCGGCCGGTGCAAAGGGCAAGCGTTTCGCGCTGCCGAATTCGCGCGTGATGATTCATCAGCCGCTCGGCGGCGCGCGCGGCCAGGCATCGGACATTGAAATCCAGGCGCGTGAAATCCTGTACCTGAAGGATCGGCTGAATCATCTGCTCGCGCACCACACCGGTCAGCCCGTCGAACGTATCGCGCGTGACACCGACCGTGACAATTTCATGTCCGGCGATGACGCGCAGGCGTACGGCCTCGTCGACCAGGTGGCGCACAAGCGTCCCTGATCTGGTACGGTTTTGCTCTGCTGTTTTGCCCACTGTTGCGGCAAAACCGTCATCGGGTCGGTTGTGAATGTTCAACTTCCGTCCGGGCGTCTGCGGCAAGCGCCGTTATCGTGCTCACTAGCCCTGCCGCGCCCAAACTGCGTGGCGGGGGCAAACGGCGTATTATCTAATCCGGTGTCCGGAGGCTCACACATCTATGGCGGACAAGAAAGGTTCTAACAGCGAAAAGCTGTTGTATTGCTCGTTTTGCGGCAAGAGCCAGCATGAGGTCAAGAAACTGATTGCTGGCCCGTCGGTATTCATCTGCGATGAATGTATCGATCTGTGCAACGAAATCATTCGTGACGAGGCTGCAGGCGCGGGCATCGAGGCCGGCTTGTCCAAGTCCGATCTGCCGACCCCGCAGGAAATCCGCGAAATTCTCGACCAGTACGTGATCGGTCAGGAGCGCGCGAAAAAGATTCTCGCGGTCGCGGTCTACAACCACTACAAGCGCCTCAAGCATCTCGACAAGAAGGACGAAATCGAACTGTCCAAGAGCAACATCCTGCTGATCGGCCCGACCGGCTCCGGCAAGACGCTGCTTGCGCAGACGCTCGCGCGCCTTCTGAACGTGCCATTCGTGATTGCCGACGCGACCACGCTGACGGAAGCTGGCTATGTCGGCGAAGACGTCGAGAACATCATTCAGAAGCTGCTGCAGAATTGTAATTACGAGGTGGACAAGGCCCAGCGCGGCATCGTCTACATCGACGAAATCGACAAGATCAGTCGCAAGTCCGACAACCCGTCCATCACGCGCGACGTGTCGGGCGAGGGTGTGCAGCAGGCTCTGCTGAAGCTGGTCGAAGGCACGATGGCGTCGGTGCCGCCGCAAGGTGGCCGTAAGCATCCGAACCAGGACTTCATCCAGGTCGATACGACGAACATCCTGTTCATCTGCGGCGGTGCGTTCGACGGCCTCGAGAAGGTCATCGTCGATCGCACCGAGAAGACCGGCATCGGTTTCGGCGCGAGCGTGAAGAGCAAGCAGGACCGCGACGCCGGCGAAGTGCTGCGCGAAGTGGAGCCGGAAGATCTGATCAAATTCGGCCTGATTCCGGAGCTGATCGGCCGTCTGCCGGTGGTCGCCACGCTCGGCAAGCTCGACGAAGCGGCGCTGATGAAGATTCTCGTCGAACCGAAGAATGCGCTGGTCAAGCAGTATCACAAGCTGTTCAGCATGGAGCGCGTCGAGCTCGAAATCCGTCCCGCCGCGTTGCAGGCCGTGGCGCGCAAGGCGATCCGCCGCAAGACGGGCGCGCGGGGCCTGCGTTCGATTCTGGAACAGGCGTTGCTTGATGTCATGTACGATCTTCCGCAAATGAAAGGTGTCAGCAAGGTCATCATCGACGACAACGTTATCGACGGCGACGGCAAACCGCTGCTGATCTACGAAGACGCGCCGAAGGTCGCGGGTTCGAACTGATCGGCTTTCGAGTTCTGCAAAAAGGCCGTTCATGGCGACGTGAACGGCTTTTTCGTTTATCGTGTGGTCAGGCTGGTTGTTCTCAACTATGGAGTCACTGAACCTTCGGAGTCACTGAACTTTTCCCACACGCGGAGGCTTGCAATATTTTCTGCTGGCCTCACCTATCGAACGAACTGATTCCACTCATGGGGAAATGAAATGTCAGGAACCCAACTCCTCCCGCCGGAACGCATTACGCTGCCGCTGCTCCCGCTGCGCGACGTAGTCGTTTTCCCGCACATGGTGATTCCGCTCTTCGTAGGCCGCCCGAAGTCGATCAAGGCTCTCGAAGCAGCGATGGAAGGCGGCAAGCACATCATGCTCGTCGCCCAGAAGACGGCTGCGAAAGATGAGCCGACCGAAAAGGACATGTACGAAGTAGGGTGTATCGCCAACATCCTGCAGATGCTGAAGCTGCCCGACGGTACCGTGAAGGTGCTCGTCGAAGGCTTGCAGCGCGCGAAGACGCTTTCCATCGAAGAACAGGAAACTCAGTTCTCGTGCGAAGTCATGCCGCTCGAACCTGACCACGCCGACAGCGCTGAAACCGAAGCGCTGCGTCGCGCGATCGTGTCGCAGTTCGACCAGTATGTGAAGCTGAACAAGAAGATCCCGCCGGAGATCCTGACCTCGCTGTCGGGTATCGACGAGGCAGGGCGTCTCGCCGACACGATCGCGGCGCATTTGCCGCTCAAGCTCGACCAGAAGCAACACATCCTCGAGATGTTCCCGGTGATCGAGCGGCTCGAGCATCTGCTCGCGCAACTCGAAGCCGAGATCGACATCCTGCAGGTCGAAAAGCGTATCCGCGGGCGCGTGAAGCGTCAGATGGAGAAGAGTCAGCGCGAGTACTACCTGAACGAACAGGTCAAGGCGATCCAGAAGGAACTCGGCGAAGGCGAAGAAGGTGCGGATCTCGAAGAACTCGAGAAGCGCATCACGGCCGCCCGCATGCCGAAGGAAGCGAAGAAGAAGGCCGACGCCGAGCTGAAGAAGCTCAAGCTGATGTCGCCGATGTCGGCGGAAGCGACGGTCGTGCGCAACTACATCGACACGCTGATCGGCTTGCCGTGGCGCAAGAAGAGCAAGGTCAACAACGACCTGTCGAATGCGGAGCGCGTGCTCGACGAAGACCACTTCGGTCTCGAGAAAGTGAAGGAACGCATTCTCGAGTATCTCGCGGTCCAGCAACGTGTCGACAAGGTCAAGGCGCCGATCCTGTGCCTCGTGGGGCCCCCGGGCGTCGGTAAGACTTCGCTCGGTCAGTCGATCGCGCGCGCGACGAACCGCAAGTTCGTGCGCATGGCATTGGGCGGCGTACGTGACGAAGCCGAGATTCGTGGCCACCGTCGCACGTACATCGGTTCGATGCCGGGCAAGATCCTGCAAAGCCTGACCAAGGTCGGCGTGCGCAATCCGCTCTTCCTGCTCGACGAAGTCGACAAGATGGGTCAGGATTTCCGCGGCGATCCGTCGTCGGCCCTGCTGGAAGTGCTCGATCCGGAACAGAACCACACGTTCGCCGACCACTACGTCGAAGTCGACTTCGATCTGTCGGACGTGATGTTCGTGGCGACGTCGAACTCGCTGAACATTCCGCCGCCGCTGCTCGACCGGATGGAAGTGATTCGTCTGTCCGGTTATACGGAAGACGAGAAGGTCAGCATCGCGCAGCGTTATCTGCTGCCGAAGCAGAAGAAGAACAACGGCCTCAAGGATGGCGAGGTCGATGTGACGGAAACTGCGATCCGCGACATCATTCGTTACTACACGCGCGAAGCGGGCGTCCGCTCGCTCGAGCGTGAAATTTCGAAGATTTGCCGCAAGGTCGTGAAGATGCTTCTGCTGAAGAAGGCGGAAGGCGCGGTGAAGGTCGACGGCAGCAACCTCGACACGTTCCTCGGCGTGCGCAAGTACGACTTCGGTCTGGCCGCGAAGGAAAATCAGGTGGGCCAGGTCACGGGTCTCGCGTGGACGGAAGTGGGCGGCGATCTGCTGACCATCGAAGCCGCGGTGATGCCGGGCAAGGGCAATGTGATCCGCACGGGTTCGCTCGGCGACGTGATGAAGGAATCCGTCGAAGCGGCGCGCTCGGTCGTGCGTTCGCGTTCGCGTCGTCTTGGCATCAAGGACGAAGCGTTCGAGAAGCAGGACATTCACATCCACGTGCCGGAAGGCGCGACGCCGAAAGATGGTCCTTCGGCTGGTATCGCGATGACGACCGCGCTGGTGTCGGTGTTGACCGGTATTCCGGTGCGCGCCGATGTCGCGATGACGGGCGAAATCACGCTGCGTGGCGAAGTTCTGCCGATCGGCGGCCTGAAGGAAAAGCTGCTGGCAGCGCATCGCGGTGGCATCAAGCTGGTGCTGATTCCGGAAGAAAACGTCAAGGACTTGACGGAGATTCCGGACAACGTGAAGAACGCGATCGAAATCGTGCCGGTCCGCTGGATCGACAAGGTGCTCGAACTTGCGCTCGAACGTGTACCGCAGGCGTTACCGGAAGACGAACCGAAGCCCTCGGCGCCGGTCGGGGCTGAGCCGGGCAAGGATGCCGCGACGGACGTCGTCAAGCACTAAGGTTCGATGCGCATCAGAATGCGCTGACGCCAAAGCATTCTGCAGCGGTGTCGTTTGCTGAAGCGGAAAACCCGCGGTCAAGAGCCGCGGGTTTTTTTTGCCCGCGCGGCTTCGTCGCTAGGCCGCATCGCCAGTCTTTCCGCTGCAACATACTGTGACAAAAGCGCCCCTCTAAAATAACGCCGATCAGGCTCAACCCCGGTTGACACAAGGGTTTCGGCCGCTTCTAATGAGGCGGCCTGGCGTTCGCGCCGGCCGCGTGGCGGGAGGTGCTGGAAAGCACTGTCACGATTGCCAATAAACATTCACGGGGGTTTGAATGAACAAGACGGAATTGATCGATCACATCGCACAGCAAGCCGACATTTCGAAGGCCGCGGCGGGCCGTGCGCTCGATGCAGTCATCGCGGGCGTCAAAAACACGTTGAAGAAGGGCGGATCTGTGACGTTGGTCGGCTTTGGCACGTTCGCGGTCGGCAAGCGCACCGCGCGCACCGGACGCAATCCGCGCACGGGCGCCGCGATCAAAATCAAGGCAGCAAAAGTTCCTAAATTTAGGCCTGGAAAAGCTCTGAAGGATGCGCTAAACTAATGGGCTTGCTGCTTTAGGAATTGCTTAACCCGACTGCATGAACGATTCACGGGGAGGGCAGCGGCAAGGCAGAAAACACATCAAGCACTGAATCACGAAACGGGTGCTTAGCTCAGTTGGTAGAGCGGCGCCCTTACAAGGCGTAGGTCGGGAGTTCGAGCCTCTCAGCACCCACCAGTTTCAGATTCGGCTGCAGTGTTTCCAGTCGCAAAAGTGCAGTATAAGGAGTGGTAGTTCAGTCGGTTAGAATACCGGCCTGTCACGCCGGGGGTCGCGGGTTCGAGTCCCGTCCACTCCGCCAGTATCCACGAAAGGCGAACTCCGGTTCGCCTTTTTTGTTGCCCGCTGTTGTAAGATCGGGCGTTCTGTTTTTGGCACCCCTCACGCATGCTCGATTTTTTCCGCAATCACCAACGCCTGATGATGTTCATGCTCATCCTCGTCATTTTGCCGGGGTTGGGTTTCGTGGGTATTCAGGGTTTCCGCGGCTTCTTTGACGAAAGTGCAAACGTCGCGAGTGTCAACGGTCACAAGATCACCCGTGTCGAATACGACGACGCGATGCGCCAGCAGATCGACCGCGGGCGTCAGATGCTCGGCGCGAAGTTCGACATGAAGTCGTTCGACACGCCGGAGCGCCGTCGCCAGATGCTCGACGGCATGATCGAGCAGCGTGTGCTTGCCGACGAAACGCAGCGTCTGCATCTGAGCGCATCGGACGAAGCGGTGCGCCGCGCGCTGCTGTCCGATCCGGTGATCTCGTCGCTGAAGAATCCCGACGGGTCGATCGACCTCGACCGCTACAAGCAACTGCTCGCGATGCAGGGCATGACGCCCGATCAGTACGACGAGCGCGTGCGCTACAACCTCGCTATGCAACAACTGCCCGCGAGCATCGAGGCGAGCGCGTTCACGTCGAAGACGCTCGCGCAGCACTTGACCGAGCTCGCGCAGCAGCAGCGTGAAGTGCAGGGCATCGCGTTCCATCCGCACGATTACGCGGCGAAGATCCAGCCGACCGATGCGCAACTGCAAGCGTACTACGACGCGCATCGCAACGACTTCGCGACGCCCGCTACGGCGACGATCCAGTACCTGGTGATGTCGCCGGCCGCGCTGAGCGCATCGGTGCAGCCGAGCGACGGGGACCTGAAGAAGTACTACGACGACAACAACATCGCCCACTTCCGCACCGAGGGCGAAGTGCGCGCGAGCCATATCCTGATCGCGGCACCGAAGGACGCGAGCGCGGCCGACAAGGCCAAAGCGAAGCAGAAGGCCGAGGAGTTGCTCGCGCAGCTCAAGGCGCATCCGGACCAGTTCGCGCAGATCGCGCAGCAGAACTCGCAGGATCCGGGTTCGGCATCGAAGGGTGGCGATCTCGGTTACTTCGGCCGCGGCATGATCGCGGGCGGCCAGGCGTTCGACGACGCGGTGTTCGCGCTGAAGAAGGACGAAATCAGCGGCATCGTTCAGACCGACTTCGGTTTCCACATCATCAAGGTCACCGATGTAAAGCCGGCGGTCACGAAGTCGTTCGACGAAGTGAAGGACCAGATCGCCAGGGAGCTGAAGACGCAACTGGCGAGCAAGGCGTTCACCGACAGCTCGGAAGGTTTCACGTCGCTCGTCTATGAAAAGGCCAAGAGCCTGCAGCCGGCCGCTGACAAATTCAAGCTGCAGATCCAGACGGCGACGGTCACGCCGCAGCCGGATCCGAAGCTGCCGCCCGACAGCCCGCTGAACAACCCGAAGTTCCTCGCAGCCGTGTTCGCGAATGACTCGGTATCGGCGCACAACAATACGCAGGCCATCGACGTCGGCAACAACACGCTGATCGCCGCGCGTGTGACCGACTACAAGCCCGCTGCCGTGCCCGCATTCGACGCGGTGAAGGACGCGGTGCGTCAGAAGGTGATCGCCGTGCAGGCGAACGAAGCAGCGCACAAGGACGGCGTCGCGAAACTGGCCGATTTCGAGAAGTCGAAGGCGACCGCCAGTTTCTCGTCGCCGCTGAAGGTGTCGCGCAATGACGCGCAGGGCGTGCCGCCTGCCGCACTGAGCGCAATCTACAAGGTCGATGCGCAAAAGTTGCCGGCCTACGTCGGTGTCGATCTCGGCGACGACGGCTATGCGATCTATCGCGTGAACCAGATTGTGCAGCCCGCGGCCACCGACGCGCAGCATCTCGCTGTCGCGCAGCAGCAGATCGCGCAGGTGGACGCGCAGTCGCAGGCCGAAGCCTATCTGAAAGCGCTGCGCGAGCGCTCGAAGGTGAAGTTCTACGGTACGCTCGACAGCGCCGCCCAGCCGGCCGATCAGTAAGCCGCAGTAAGCATTACCTGCTCGTCCAAAAGAAAGCCCCGCATTTGCGGGGCTTTTTTATCTACAGCCAGGTGGCAGCTTTACAGACAGCCGCTGATCGCGCCGGTGGCGTTGCCACCGCCAGCACCGCCGGCGCGAAAGCCGACCCACGTGCCCTTGCCGCTATACGAAGGACGGACCACCGCGGCCGCGCCGTTGGGCGGCTGCTGGCCCGGGACGTAGACGTCCATGGCCTGATCGTTGGCGAGGGTGTTTTGCGAGACCACCTGTTGTTGCGAACTATCCGCCCATTTCTGCGCGATGCAGGTTGCGACGGCGCGAGGCGGCTGCTGGCTTTGACCCACCGACTGAACGCCGGCTGGCGGTTGAGCCGCGCAAGCCGAGATGGCAACGGTCAAAGCGATTAACGGTAAATATTTCAACGTTATCTCCTCAGAAGTCGCTCAAGAATGAGTCGGGTGGCAGGGATTGCCCATATGTCGAACGGCTCGGCGATCCGAGTTCCCCCAGGTTCCGGAAACAAGTCGTTAGCAGATCTTTCAGTGCGGCGAACTTGTGCGAAGAAGTGGCTTGAGAGCGGGCCACACGTTGTTGAGTAGCAGCGGCTGTGCCTGCTGCGTCGGGTGGATCTGATCGGTCTGGAACATATCCGGTTTATCCGCGATGCCGGCGAGAAGAAACGGCACGAGCGACACATGGAACTCCTTCGACAGCTGGCCGTAGAGGCCGTGGAACTTTTGCGTATAGTCGGGGCCATAATTGGGCGGCACGTACATGCCGACGAGCACGACCTTCGCGTGGCCTTGCTGCGCCTGTTCGATGATCGTGCGCAGGTTGTCCTCGGTCGTCGAGAGCGGCACGCCGCGCAACGCGTCGTTGGCGCCGAGCTCGACGATCACGATGCTCGGTTTGAGCCGTTCCATGAGCGCGGGCAGACGCGCGCGTCCGCCGCTCGTCGTGTCGCCGCTGATGCTCGCATTGGCGACGCTATAATCGATGCGCTCTTCGGCCAGACGCTGACGCATCAATGCGACCCAGCCCGTATCGCGGGGCAGCCCGTACTCAGCGGAGATGCTGTCGCCGAGCACGACGATCACCGGCTTCGCGGGGTCGGGCGTATTCGCCGCGTGAGCCCGCAACGGTAACGAAACCAGCGCGGCGGCCATCATGGTCGCGCCGAATGCCGCAGACAGCGCCGCGGCGCGAGGGGCGATGGCGCGCACTTTCAATCTACGCTTCACCATGCCAAACAGAACTGATCCAGTCATTGAAGTGCGGGGTTTGTGCAAGAGGGTTAAGGATGCTGCGGGCGAACTGACGATTCTCGATGACATCGATCTTGCCATCGATGCCGGCAGCAGCGTCGCGATCGTCGGTGCATCCGGGTCGGGCAAGTCTACGCTGCTCGGCTTGCTCGCGGGATTGGACAGTGCTAGCGCGGGCTCGGTTCGGCTGCTCGGGCGCGAACTCGGCGAGCTCGACGAAGACGGCCGCGCCGCGTTGCGCAGCGGCGCGGTCGGCTTCGTGTTCCAGTCGTTTCAGTTGATGCCGCATCTGACCGCGCTCGAAAACGTCACGTTGCCGCTCGAACTGCAAGGCGGCATCGGCACACGCGAGGCCGCCGCGCGTGCGCGTGAACTGCTCGAACAGGTTGGGCTCGGGCAGCGTACCGGTCATTATCCGAAGCTGCTGTCGGGCGGCGAGCAGCAGCGCGTCGCGCTCGCGCGCGCGTTCGTCACGCGCCCGGCGATCCTGTTCGCCGACGAACCCACCGGCAGTCTCGACGCGGCCACCGGCCACGCGGTGATCGATCTGATGTTCGAGATGAATCGCGCGCACGGCGCGACGCTCGTGCTCGTGACACACGACATCGAACTCGCGCGGCGTTGCGATACGACGGTGACGATCGAAGCGGGGCGGCTCGCTTGATGGTCTGGCGGATCGCGGGCTTGCGCTCGCGTACCTCGAGCATGTCGTCGTCGAAGCAAAAACAAAGCGGGCCGTAGCCCGCTTTCTTCTGTTTATGGCGCGTTATCGCCCGCTATCGTGCACTCCAGACTTCCATTCAGCGCTTCAACGCAGCCCGGGCCCGCGTGATCAGCGCCGACGTCGACGAGTCATGTTTCTTCACGTCGGCACTCGCCGCGCCCAGATCGGCCTCGACCACCTTGCCGAGGATCTTGCCGAGTTCGACGCCCCACTGATCGAACGGGTTGATGTTCCACACCGACGCTTGCACCAGCACCTTGTGCTCGTAAAGCGCGATCAGCGCGCCGAGCGTGCGCGCGGTCAACGCGTCGAGCAGCAGCGTCGCGGTGGGGCGGTTGCCCGGGAACGTCAGGTGCGGCGCGAGTTCCGGCTTGTCGGGGCCGGCCACTTTCTTCGCTTCCTCGAGCGTGCGACCGAGCATCAACGCTTCGCTCTGCGCGAAGCAGTTCGCGAGCAGCTTCGGATGATGGCTAGCGAGCGGATGCTCGGGCGTCAGCAGCGCGATGAAATCGATCGGCACGATCGTCGGGCCCTGGTGCAGCATCTGGAAAAACGCGTGCTGACCGTTCGTGCCCGGCTCGCCCCACGTGACTGCGGAAGTCGCATAGTCGACGAACGCGCCGTCGAGACGCGCGGACTTGCCGTTGCTCTCCATTTCGAGCTGCTGCAGATACGACGGCAGGAAATGCAGTGCCTGCGAATACGGCGCGACCAGATAGCTCTGCGAGCCGAAGAAGTTGCGATACCAGATGCCGATCATGCCGAGCAGCACCGGCAGGTTCCTGTCGAGCGGCGCGGTGCGGAAGTGCTGGTCCATCTCGTTGGCGCCGGCGAGCAGCTCGTCGAACTGTTGCGGACCTACCGCGATCATGATCGACAGACCGACGGCCGACCACAGCGAGTAGCGTCCGCCGACCCAGTCCCACATCGCGAACACGTTCTCTTGCGCGATGCCGAACTTGACGACTTCGGCCGTATTGGCCGACACACCGACGAAGTGCTTCGCCAGCGCGCTTTCCGGGCAGCCTTTCTGGATGAAAAAGTCGCGCAGCGAGCGCGCGTTGGTCATCGTCTCCAGCGTCGTGAAAGTCTTCGACACGATGATCGCGAGCGTCTCTTCGGGATCGATCTGCTGCATCACGTTGTACAGATCGGCGCCGTCCACGTTCGACACGAAGTGCGTCGAGATCTCGGGCGTCGCGAGATGATGCAACGCGTGCACGACCATCTTCGGCCCTAGATCCGAGCCGCCAATGCCGATGTTCACGACATGACGGATCCGCTTGCCGGTGTAGCCGGTCCATGCGCCGCTGCGGACCTGCTCGGCGAACGCAGCCATTTTCTTGCGCTCGGACTGCACTTCGGCGAAGAACGGCGCCTTCGGGTCGGTTGCGCGCAAGGCCGTGTGCAGCGCGGCGCGGCCTTCGGTCGGGTTGACGACCTCGCCCGCGAACATCGCGTCGCGGCGCTTCTCGACGCCGGCTTCGCGGGCGAGTTGCACGAGCAGTTGCAGGGTTTCGGCGGTGATACGGTGCTTCGAGAAATCGGCTGAGAGACCGCCGCCCGCGAACGTGAAGCGTTCGGCGCGCGTGGGAGCGGGATCGTTCTCGGGGGCGAACCAGTCGCGCAGATGCGCATCGCGAATCGTGTCGTAATGCGTCTGCAGCGAGGACCAGGAGGGGAGCGAGTTCTGGGTCATAGCGTCCGTCTAACCAAGGGGCACGAAGGAAGGCGCGCGCATGAAGCGCGGCCGAGAATGATGCGGCGATGCAGTCAGAGCGATGCCACGCGGCCCGGATCGGGACAGGTGCCGACGATACTTCGCGAAGCGGATGAACTTCGCGAAAACGCGAGACGGCGCCCGCGCCCGCTGGAGTATCGCCGCGACCCGCGATTGATCCGACGCGCGGCGCAGGCAATCAGTATAGCGGGGATGCGCGACGGGCAGCAGGGCGTTGCGCGCGCTCGCAATGATTGGGATCGCGATGTTTCATCGGTGTGAACGAGCGCCGCGAACGCGATTCGTATTCAGAGCAATCGCGCGCGTCAAGCAAGCGGCGCCGAATAGAACAGCCGGTTCAACAAGGTACGCACCATCGGTGCCAGCTCGCCGGCCGTCAGCCCGGCGGGGCCGTGGCCCTGCGCGGTCAGCGTATCGGCGGCAAGGCCGTGCAGATAGACGCCCGCGAGCGCCGCCTCGAAGCGTGGCAGATGCTGCGCGAGCAGCGCGCCGATGATGCCGCCGAGCACGTCGCCGGTGCCGCCCGTCGCGAGCGCGGCGTTGCCGGTCGGGTTCAGCGCGAGGCGGCCGTCGGGCGCGGCGATGATCGTGCCGACGCCCTTCAGCACGACGACGCTCGCAAAACGCGCCGCGAGCGCGCGCGCGGCCGCGAGACGGTCGCGTTGCACGCTCGCCGCATCGCTGCCAAGCAGGCGCGCCGCTTCGAGCGGATGCGGAGTGAAAATGCACGGATCGCCTTGCACGCCGCGCGCGGTGACTTCCGCGGCGAGCGCGGGATCCTTGGCGACCAGGTTCAGCGCGTCGGCATCGAACAGCTTGGGCACGTCGAGTTGCAGCACGTCGTGCAGTACCCGCGTCGCGCGTTCGCCGTGCCCCATGCCGCAGCCGATCGCGAGCGCGTCCATCGAATCGAGCGGCAGCGTGTCGATCGGATGCAGCATCAGTTCGGGGTGCGGCGGATCGTAGGGCGGGGCGCCTTCGCCGAGCAGCGCGACGTGGACCTTGCCCGCGCCGGTGTAGAGCGCCGCGCGTGCCGCGAGAATCGGCGCGCCGCACATGCCGGTGTCGCCGCCGACCACCGCGAGGCTGCCGAAGGTGCCCTTGTTGGTCGCGAAGTTGCGTGGGGGCATGAAGGGGCCGAAGAGATCGGGCGCGCTGAGCTGGATCGCCGCACGTGAGGCGCTGGTGGCAGCGTCTGGGCTGCCCCGGCCGTTGATCCCTGCCACGAGCCCGATCGGTGCGACCGTCACTCGCCCGGCGAGATCGCGACCTTGCGCGGTGAAAAGCCCCGGCTTCGCGCCGATGAACGTGATCGTGTGCGTCGCATGGACCGCCGCCGCGCCGTTGTCGCCGATCACCGCGCCGGTGTCGCTGTCGAGCCCGCTGGGCACATCGAGCGCGAGCACGGCGCCTTGTGTCGGGCGCGCCTTCGTGCGCTGCGACAGCTGCCGCGCGAGCGTCGCGAAGACGCCGTCGAGCGGCCGCGCGAGACCGATGCCGAACATACCGTCGACGAGCCAGCCATAGCCGTCGAGCGAGGCGGGCGGCGCCGCGTCGATCGGCACGCCGGCGGCGCGCGCGGCGTCGAGCGCCCAGCGCGCGTCGGCGGGCTTCACTTCAACCGGCATACAGACTTCGACGGCGATGCCGGCCTTGTGCAGTTCGGTCGCGACGACCAGCGCGTCGCCGCCGTTGTTGCCCGGGCCGGCGACCAGCCACGCGCGCTGCTGCGACTTCGTCACCGACGTATCCGCGGCGATCCGTTCGAGCAGCCAGCGCGCGGCCGCGTGACCGGCGCGCGCCATCAGCGTGTGCTCGGGCAGGGCCGCGGCGGCCTGGGATTCGGCGATCCGCAAGTCGGTCAGAGTCAGCAGCGGCAGCGCAAGCGGCTGCGAGTCGGTCAGCGGATCGAAAAGGGAGAGCAGCGAGTTTTCTGCGTCTGTCATGGCGAAACCTGGCGGTGCGCCCGCGGCGCGGCGGGCAGACTTTGGAATCGCTATGTTAGTGCCGATAGGCGCACCGCGTGCGGCTGTTTCGGTGCGTGCGGCGGAAGCGGTGCGATGAACGCGGGGTATCGACAGCGGGCTGTCAGCCCGCCATACCCGCCTGGAACAGCACGAAACCTTACTGGAACCGCTCCGGCCTCAATGCAGCGAGCGTGTCTTGCGGCAACGTCGGCGTCTGTCCCGACATCAGCTGTGCAACGAGCTTGCCCGCGCCGCAGGCGAGGCCCCAGCCGGCCGGGCCATGCCCGACGTTGATGAACAGCCGCGGATGCAGCGCGTTGCCGATCACCGGCAAGCCATCGGGCGACAGCAGTTTCACGCCTTCCCACGGCAGCGCCGCCGAAATGCGCGCGGCGCCCGGAATCCAGTCGTGCGTCGCCTGGCCGAGCAACGCGAGCGCCTCCTTGGTCAGCGCTTCGCCGAGCGGCTTGTCGATCTGGCTCGTGCTTTGCAGCACCGCGCCGCCTGCGATCCGCAGCCGATGGTTCATGCGGCTGATGCCGATGCGCTTGACCGCATCGACGATCGCGACGTGCGGCGCGCATTCCTCGTGCGCGATCGGCGCGACCAGCGAATGCAGCCGCAGCGGATGCAGCGGCAGCCTGAGCCCTGCGCGTTCGAGCAGCGCCAGGCTGCCGTGCCCGGCGGCGACCACGACCGCATCGGCCTGGACCACGTCGATCTCGCGTGAGCGGGGCGCGCCGTCGCGCGGCGCCAGTTCGACCGCCGCGCGCTGACTTTCGAGACGAATGCCGGTCACCTCGCAGTTCGGCATGAACTGCACGCCGCCTTGGGTATCGAGCACCTGTTTGACGAGCTTGGTCAAAAGCGGACAGTTCGCGGTGCGCTCGTGCTCGAACAGCACACCGCCGGCGAATTCAGGATCTGTGGGGACCGCATGCTCGAACGCCGCGCATTCGGCCTGGCTCAGCACGTGATGCGGCACCTCGAACCGGTGCAGCAGATCGAGCGCGGCTGCGTTCAGCTCCCATTCGTGCGCGCTGCGCACGAGGTACAGCAGACCGCTCGTCTGTTCGAATTCGAGGCCGAAGCGGGCTTCAACGTCGGCCATCGCATCGCGCGAGGATTCGATCAGCGGCCGCAGCAGCGCGTACTGGCGCGCGAACGCCTCGGGCTCCTGCCATGCTCCGAGCTGCTTGATGAACTGCCGCGCGGCGCCGTTGAAGCCGGTCTTGCTGATCACGCCATTTTTCGCGTTGTAGCGGCTCGCCATGAAGGTCGGGCCGAACCAGACGTCGAGCGGCGTCGGCAGCACGTTGCCGCCTTGTCCGTAGGTGGCGCCTTGCGCGACGGTCGCGTGACGCTCGACGACGCATACCCGGTGGCCGGCCGCGCGCAGGTGATAAGCGGTGGCGACGCCCGCTATCCCGCCGCCAATGACGATGACATCCATGCTCTGATTCGATGTGCCGACGGGCGGCTCGCGCGCGTTCCCGTTGGCTGTGACATGCGGCGCGCTGCCGGGTGAAGCCCGGGCCGCGTGCGCCGATCTGGTGAAACGCGAATGATAGCAGTCAAAACACCCGCGCGGCGACGCGACGGGCACCGCGGCGACGCGTCGCGCGGGCAGGCGCGGGGCCCGCCGCCCACGCACCCCGGAGCCCGCTGGAAGCCCGTTCCCGGGGTATAATCCCGGACTTCCTTTCCGCCTCACGTCGCCTGCATGCGCGGCTCCCCGGCATCAATGAGCGACGCAACGTCAAGTCCCATGGCCCACTTCTCGTGTTTCCCCGGCGCTTCGGCCCTCTCCGATTTCCGTCAAACCCGCCTGCTCGACACGCTCACGCGCATCGACCCGAATATCACCGGCGTGCGCGGGCAGTATCTGCACTTCGTCAATGCGCAGACCGAACTGTCCGCTGAAGACAGCGCGAAGATCGAGGCGCTGATGCACTACGGCGATCCGTTCGAAGAAGGCAAGGAGCGTGGCGCGGTCGAAACCTTCCTGGTCTTGCCGCGCTTTGGCACCGTGTCGCCGTGGGCCAGCAAGGCAACCGACATCGCGCATCTGTGCGGGCTCACGCAGGTGCGCCGCATCGAGCGCGGCGTCGAGTACTCGGTGACGCTGAAAAGCGGCCTGCTCGGCGGCAAGAAGACGCTGTCGGACGAAGCGCGCGCGGCCGTCGCCGCCGCGCTGCACGATCGCATGACCGAGAGCGTCGCGCCGTCGCGCGACCACGCGTTGCATCTGTTCGACGAATTGCCGGCCAAGCCGCTGCAAACCGTCGACGTGCTCGCGAGCGGCCGCGCCGCGCTCGAAACCGCCAACGCGGAACTGGGCCTCGCGCTCGCCGACGACGAAATCGACTACCTGGTGGACGCATTCACGAAGCTCGGCCGCAATCCGACCGACGTCGAGCTGATGATGTTCGCGCAGGCCAACAGCGAGCACTGCCGCCACAAGATCTTCAACGCGGACTGGACGATCGACGGCGAGAAGCAGGACATGTCGCTGTTCAACATGATCCGCAACACCGAGAAGCTGAACCCGCGGGGCACGATCGTCGCGTATTCGGACAACTCGGCGATCATGGTCGGCGGCATGGCCGAGCGCTGGTTCCCGCGCACGCCGGCCGACCTCGGCGCGAGCGAATTGCCCGAGCACTATGGCCGCAGCGTCGAGCTCACGCACACGCTGATGAAGGTCGAAACGCACAACCACCCGACCGCGATCTCGCCGTTCCCGGGCGCCGCGACTGGCGCCGGCGGCGAAATCCGCGACGAAGGCGCGACCGGCCGCGGCGCGCGTCCGAAGGCGGGCCTCGCGGGCTTCACGGTATCGAACCTCGAACTGCCGGACGGCGTCGAGGCGTGGGAAAACGCCCGCGACACCGCTCAGCCGCTCGCGCAGCGCAATCCGGCCGACCAGCACGAAGCGTACGGCCGCCCGGACCGCATCGCCTCGCCGCTGCAGATCATGATCGACGGCCCGCTCGGCGGCGCCGCGTTCAACAACGAATTCGGCCGGCCGAACCTCGGCGGCTACTTCCGCACCTACGAGCAGAACGTCGCGGGTCTCGTGCGCGGCTATCACAAGCCGATCATGATCGCGGGCGGCATCGGCAATATCTCCGACGAGCACACGCACAAGCACGATCTGCCGGAAGGCTCGCTGCTGATCCAGATCGGCGGCCCGGGCATGCGCATCGGCATGGGCGGCGGCGCCGCGAGCTCGATGGCGACCGGCACCAACACCGCCGAGCTCGACTTCGACTCGGTGCAGCGCGGCAACCCGGAAATCGAGCGACGCGCGCAGGAAGTGATCAACGCGTGCTGGCAGCTCGGCGACAAGAACCCGATCCTCAGTATTCACGACGTCGGCGCGGGCGGTCTGTCGAACGCGTTCCCCGAAGTGGTGGACGGTGCGGGCAAGGGCGCACTGTTCGAACTGCGCAAGATCCAGCTCGAAGAAAGCGGTCTGTCGCCGCGCGAAATCTGGTCGAACGAAGCGCAGGAGCGCTACGTGCTGGCGATCGCGCCGGCCGATCTGCTGGTGTTCGAGGCGATGTGCAAGCGCGAGCGCTGCCCGTTCGCGGTGATCGGCACGGCCACCGCCGAGCGTCAGCTGAAGCTGATCGATGCCGAACAGCAGGAAGGCGCGCATCAGCCAGTCGATATGCCGATGGAAGTGCTGCTCGGCAAGGCGCCGCGTATGCACCGCGACGTAAAGCGTGCCGAGCGCAGGCTCGAACCGGTCGACGTGACCGGCCTCGCGCTGCAGGACGTCGCGCAGAGCGTGCTGCGTCATCCGACGGTCGCGAGCAAGTCGTTTCTGATCACGATCGGCGACCGCTCGGTCGGCGGCACAACCGCGCGCGATCAGATGGTCGGTCCGTGGCAGGTGCCGGTGGCCGACGTCGCGATCACGACGATGGATTACGCAGGCTTCAGCGGCGAAGCGATGACGATGTCCGAGCGCACGCCGCTCGCCGTCATCAACGCACCGGCCTCTGGCCGTATGGCAGTCGGCGAGGCGATCACCAACATCGCGGCGGCGCCGATCGCGTCGCTCGACAAAATCAAGCTGTCGGCCAACTGGATGGCCGCGTGCGGCGCGCCTGGCGAAGACGCCGCGCTCTACGACACGGTCAAGGCGATCGGCATGGAACTGTGCCCGGCGCTCGGTATCGGCATTCCGGTCGGCAAGGATTCGCTGTCGATGCGCACCCGCTGGGAAGAGAGCGGCGTCGCGAAGGAAGTGGTCGCGCCGGTGTCGCTGATCATCTCCGCGTTCGCGCCGGTTGAAGACGTCCGCAAGCATCTGACGCCGCAACTGCAGCGTGTGAGCGAAGTCGGCGAGTCGGTGCTGATCGCGATCGATCTCGGCCGCGGCAAGCAGCGTCTGGGCGGCAGCATTCTCGCGCAAGTCACGCAGCAGGTCGGCGACACGGTGCCGGACGTCGACGATCCGGAAGATCTGAAGCGCTTTTTCAACGCGATCCAGTCGCTCAATAGCGACGGCAAGCTGCTCGCGTACCACGACCGCTCGGACGGCGGGCTGTGGGCGACGGTCTGCGAAATGGCGTTCGCGGGTTACGCGGGCGTGTCGCTGAACGTCGACATGCTCGTGCTCGACCCGCATCACGAATCCGATTACGGCGACGCGAAGGACTGGGCGAAGCAGACCAGCGGCCGCCGCGAAGACCGCACGCTGCGCGCGCTCTTCAACGAAGAGCTCGGCGCCGTCGTGCAAGTGCGCGCGGCCGATCGCGACGTTGTGCTCGCCGCGCTGCGCGAACACGGTCTGTCGGCCTGCTCGCACGTGATCGGCAAGACCAACGAGCGCGACGTGATCGAGATCTATCGCGACGCGAAGAAGCTTTATGAAGCGCCGCGCGCCGAACTGCATCGCACGTGGAGCGAAGTCAGCTGGCGCATCGCGCGTCTGCGCGACAACCCGGCTTGCGCCGACGCCGAATACGACGCGCTGCTCGACGCGGCCGACCCGGGCATCACGCCGATGCTGAGCTTCGATCCGGCAGACGACGTCGCCGCACCGTTCATCCCCCAAGGGGACTTCCTTCGGGGCGTCGGCAAGGGCGCGCGTCCGCGCGTCGCGATCCTGCGCGAGCAGGGCGTGAACTCGCATCTGGAGACGGCCTATGCATTCGATCGCGCCGGCTTCGACGCGCACGACGTGCACATGAGCGACCTGCTCGCGGGCCGCGCGAACCTCGCCGATTTCGCGGGTGCGGTCGCGTGCGGCGGCTTCTCGTACGGCGATACGCTGGGCGCCGGCGAAGGCTGGGCCAAGACGATCCGCTTCAACGCGCAACTGGCCGACATGTTCGCCGCGTTCTTCAGTCGTGGCGACACGTTCGCACTCGGCATCTGCAACGGCTGCCAGATGATGAGCAGCCTCGCGTCGATGATCCCCGGCGCCGAAGCATGGCCGAAGTTCACGCGCAACAAGTCGGAGAAGTTCGAGGCGCGCTTCTCGCTCGTCGAGGTGCAGGCATCGCCGTCGCTCTTTTTCGCCGGCATGGAAGGCTCGCGCATTCCGGTCGCGGTCGCGCACGGCGAAGGCTTTGCGGACTTCTCGCAGCAGGGCGACAAGTCGAAGGTCGCGGTCGCGATGCGCTATGTCGATCACCGTGATCAGGCGACCGAGCAGTATCCGTTCAACCCGAACGGTTCGCCCGAGGGCATCACATCGGTCACGACGGCCGACGGCCGCTTCACGGTGCTGATGCCGCACATGGAGCGCGTGCATCGCGCGGTGCAGATGAGCTGGCATCCGCAGGGCTGGGGCGAGATCGGCACGGACGCGAGCCCGTGGCTGCGCGTGTTCCAGAACGCGCGTCGCTGGCTCGGTTGATGAGTCGAGGGGCTGCCGCCCGCGTGCTGCGGCTCCTGTTTGCGGCAGCCACGCACGCCGCCGCTGCAAATCTTGCAGCAACAAAAAAGCCGCCCACGGGCGGCTTTATCGCATTCAGGCTTCAGAGCCAGGCGGACTATCCGAAGACGATCTTCCCGCCGACCCTTACTGAATCTTCGCGTTTTTGCGCAGATTCTCTTCGAACGCCTGCAGCTTTTCCTGCTGGATCTGCTGCACGATCTGCGCGCGCACCTGCTCGAGCGGCGGCGGCGTGACGGCGCGGATGTCGTCGACACGGATGATGTGCCAGCCGAATTGCGTATGCACCGGCGTGTCGGTTATCTGGCCTTTCTGCAGATGCGTGGCCGCGTCCGCGAATTCAGGTACGTAGGCCTTCGGGTCCGACCAGTCGAGATCGCCGCCGTTCTTGCCCGATCCCGGGTCCTTCGAGTACTGCTTGGCCAGGTTCTCGAAGCTCGCGCCGGCCTTGATCTTCGCGATCAGGTCCTTCGCCTGTTGCTCGTTGTCGACGAGGATATGGTGCAGGTGATATTCCTTGCCGCCCGCATCCTTGACGAGCGCGTTGTAGCGCGCGGTGACTTCGGCGTCGGTCGGCTGATTGTTCTTCACGAAGTCTTCGATCAGCGCGCGCAGCACGACAGTTTGCTGCGCGACCGCGATTTGCGCCTTGACGTCCGGACGGTTCGGCAGCCCGCGACGCAGCGCTTCCTGCATCAGGATTTCGCGATTCACGAGCTCTTCGCGCACGGCCTGCTGCAGCTGCGGCGTGTCCTGCTGTCCCTGGTGAACCAGTTGCTGGATCAATGCATCGGCGCGCGACTTCGGAATCGGCGTACCGTTCACCACGGCGATGTTCTGTGCGAATGCAGGTGCGGCCGCGAACGCAGCCAGCAATACCCAGAGGCGGGTTTTCTTCAAGGTCATCGAAAGGTTCCTAGCGGGGCAACAAAGCAAATTCTTCGGGCGTATACGCCGTGATGGCAAGGGCATGAATGCCGCGCTGCATGGCATCGGCCAGCGCATCATACACCATGCGATGCCGCGCCACGCGGGGCTTACCGGCAAACGCGACGGCCACGATCGTGACACTGAAATGACCGCCGGCCGAGGCGCCGGCATGGCCCGCGTGCTGCGCGCTGTCATCGGTGATGCGGATCGATTCGACGGGCGCGAGCGCGGCCGCGAGGCGCGCCTCGATCAGCGCGGCGCGCTCGGCGGTGGTGGCGTGCATGAACAGGTCGCTCATGTCATTCCTCCTTCATGTACTTCGACAGCCACAGGCTCTGTCCGACGATGAACACGAGCAGGCAGCCGGTCGCGCCGAACAGTTTGAAATTGACCCACTGATCCGTCGTGTAGTGATACGCGACGAACAGGTTCAGCAGACCGAGCAGCACGAAAAACACCGCCCAGATCCGGTTCAGCTTGCCCCAGATCGCGTGCGGCAGCGTGATCTGCTTGCCCATCATCGCTTCGATCAGGTTCTTGTTGAAGCCGAGCTGCGACACGATCAGCGCGACCGAAAACGCCCAGTACAGCACGGTCGGCTTCCATTTGATGAAGGTGTCGTTGTGCAGCACGAGCGTCGCGCCGCCGAATACCACGACGACGCCGAGGCTCACCCACAGCATCGGATCGACCTTGCGGTGGCGGAACGCCACCCACGCGATCTGCACCAGCGTGGCGACGATCGCCACTGCCGTCGCCGTGAAAATGCCCCAGATCTTGAAGGCCACGAAGAACAGGATGATCGGGAACAGATCGAACAGGAATTTCATTATCTGATCGGGAAGTCGGAGAGTGAGTCGAACGTTGAAGCGCGCCCGCCTGGCGTGCAAGGTGCGCGGTGCCCGCTGGCGAGCGGGACTGCCGCATTGGAAGGGCGCCGCGCGCACTTCCAGTGCGGCGCCGAAGGCGGGCAGGGATGCTGCCGCGCCGCGTTACTTGGGCTCGAATTGTAACGCAGCCGAATTGATGCAGTAACGCAGACCGGTCGGCGCCGGTCCGTCCTCGAAGACGTGGCCCAGATGCGCGCCGCAGTTCTTGCACTGCACCTCGATGCGCAGCATGCCGTGTGAGCGGTCGGTCTTCTCGGCGATCACCTCGCCGTTGATGGGGCGGAAATAGCTCGGCCAGCCGCAGCCGGCGTCGAACTTGGTGTCCGATTCGAACAGCGGCGTGCCGCAGCACACGCAGTCGTAGATACCGCGTTCCCAGTGATCGCTGTAGCGGCCGGAGAAGGGACGCTCGGTCGCCGCATGGCGCGTCACCTGGTATTCGATGTCCGACAGCTGTTCGCGCCATTCGGCGTCGCTCTTCTGCACGGCTGGGGCATCATGCTTGAGATCGTCGGGGTTGCTCATGGTCGGGTTCCTGTCTCGGGTTTGTCTCAGTGTTTTCTGGCGAGGCAGCCGTGGCATTCAGCTGCGCCGATGCGTCACGACGAACAGCTCACTTCCAGTGAGTTCGCCCAGTCGGGCGGCAGGCCCGCATACGACGCGTATTCGGGCTGCTCGTCGAACGGGTGACGCAACACGGCCGCGAGCCGTTCCACCTCGGAGAAATCCTTCTCCTTCGCGCGTTGGATCGCCGTTTCCGCCAGATGGTTGCGAAGTACGAATTTGGGGTTCACGCGATTCATTGCAATGGCGCGCGCAACGTCGTCGCGTGACTCTTCGGCGAGTCGCGCGCGATAGTCGTTCGCCCATGCGTCGAAGGCGACGCGATCGAGGAACAGGTCGCGCACCGGCGTATCGCCGCTCGCATCGTGTTTCGACAGGCGCGCGAGAGTGCGGAACGTCAGCGTGAAATCGGCGCGGTTCGCGTGCATCACTTCGAACAGCCGGTTGACCAGCGCGTCGTCGCCGTCGCGCGCCTGTTCGAGGCCGAGCTTCGCGCGCATGCGGTTTTCGAGCGCTGGCGCGAAACGGTCCTTGAAGCCGGCGAGCACGTGCTGCGCATCTTCGACCGCCTTGTCGGCGCGCACGCTTTCGTCGTGCTTCTCGCCGAACAACGGCAGCAGTCCCTGCGCGAGGCAGAACAGGTTCCAGTACGCGATTTGCGGCTGCAGCCGGTAGGCGTAGCGGCCCTGCGTATCGGAGTGATTGCAGATGTGGCCGGCATCGAAGCCATCCATGAAACCGAACGGGCCGTAGTCGATCGTCAGGCCCAGGATCGACATGTTGTCGGTATTCATCACGCCGTGACAGAAACCGACCGCCTGCCAGTCGACCATCAGATCCGCGGTGGAGCGCACCGCCTCGGCGAGCAGCGCCAGATACGGATCGTCGGCCTCCTTGCAATGCGGATAGAAGCGCTCGATGACGTGATCGGCGAGCGCGCGCAACGCGTCGACACGATCGTTCGCGTAGAAGTGCTCGAAGTGGCCGAAGCGCACGAAGCTCGGCGCGACGCGCGTGACCACCGCGGCGGTTTCGATCGTCTCGCGCCGCACCGGCTGGTCGGAGCCGATCACGCACAATGCGCGCGTGGTCGGAATGCCGAGATGATGCATCGCCTCCGAGCACAGATATTCGCGGATCGACGAGCGCAGCACCGCGCGGCCGTCGCCCATGCGCGAATAGGGCGTGCGGCCCGCGCCTTTGAGCTGCAGTTCGTTGCGCTCGCCGTCGTGTTCGAGCTCACCCAGACCGAGCGCGCGGCCGTCGCCGAGCTGGCCGGCCCACACGCCGAACTGATGCCCCGAGTACACCGACGCGTAAGGCAGCGTGTCGGTCGGCCAGTCGCGCGTCGCGTTGCCGCAGAACAGCTCGATAAAGCCCGGATCGCGCTCGATGCCCTCGGGCATCCCGAGCCGCGCGGCGGTCCCGGCCGAGAAGCCGACGAGATAGGGTGCGTCGAGCGGCGCGGCGGGCAGGCGCGTGAGGAACGTGCCGCCGAGCCGCGCGAACGCGTTGGCTGGGGGAGTGGCGAGTGTGTTGGAAAGATCCGTCAAAGCTGCGGATAGCCCTGCAAAGCTTGGGGAAAACGACATGTTGAGCGCCTCTGGATTAGCCGATATTGTAAGTCCGCGCCCGCGGCGCTGCTGGGCGGCCGCCTTCATCGTTCGGACCACGCTGCTGCGCTCGACGCCGCCAGATCTTCCGCCAACCCATCGACCCACTAACAAGCCGAGGAGACCCCGCCTTATGACGACGCCGCTGCTGGGCCAGATGATGGACGTGCCGCTCACCGTGTCATCGTTGCTCGCGCATGCCGCGCGGCATTTCGGCAGCACCGGGATCGTGTCGCGGCGCATCGAAGGCGACCTGCATCGCTACACCTATCGCGATTGCGAGCAGCGCGCGAAGCAACTCGCGCAGGCGCTCATCGCGCTCGGTGTCGAACCGGGCGAACGCGTCGCGACGCTCGCGTGGAACGGCTACCGGCATCTCGAAGCGTATTACGGCACCACCGGGTTCGGCGCCGTGTGTCACACGATCAACCCGCGGCTTTTCCCCGACCAGATCGCCTACATCGTCAATCATGCCGACGACGCGTACGTGCTGTTCGACACGACGTTCGCCGCGCTGGTCGACACGCTCGCGCCGCAGTGCCCGCGCGTGCGCGGCTGGATCGCACTATGCGATGAAGCGCATCGGCCGCCGATGCAAACGTCGGTGCTGTGCTACGAAACGCTGATGGACGGGCAGGACGGCCGCTTCGACTGGCCCGCGCTCGACGAGCGCCAGGCGTCGTATCTCTGCTATACGTCGGGCACGACCGGCAATCCGAAAGGCGCGCTGTATAGCCATCGCTCGACGGTGCTGCACGCGTTCGGCGCGGCGTTGCCCGACGCAATGAACCTGTCGGCGCGCGACTCGGTGCTGCCCATCGTGCCGATGTTCCATGTCAACGCATGGGGCCTCGCGCACGCGGGGCCGCTGACCGGCGCGAAGCTCGTGTTCCCCGGCAAGGATCTCGACGGCAAGTCGCTGTACGAACTGATGGAGAGCGAACGCGTCACGTGCTCGGCCGGCGTGCCGACCGTGTGGCTCGGTCTGCTGAACCACCTGCGCGAAACGGGCGCGAGGTTTTCGTCGCTCGAGCGCACGGTGATCGGCGGTTCCGCCTGTCCGCCCGCGATGCTGCGGATACTCGAGGACGACTACGGCGTGCAGGTGATCCATGCATGGGGCATGACGGAGATGTCGCCGCTCGGTACCTTGTCGAAGCTGACCTGGGAGCAGAGCCAGCGGCCGCTCGCAGATCAGCGCAAACTGCTCGAAAAGCAGGGTCATGCGATCTACGGCGTCGACATGAAGATCGTCGGCGAGGATGGCCGCGAGCTGCCTTGGGATGGCGTCGCGTTCGGCGATCTGCACGTGCGCGGGCCGTGGGTCATCGACCGGTATTTCCGCAAGGAAGACTCGCCGCTCATCGACGGCTGGTTCCCGACCGGCGACGTCGCGACGATCGACCCCGACAGCTTCCTGCACATCACCGATCGCTCGAAGGACGTGATCAAGTCGGGCGGCGAATGGATCAGCTCGATCGACGTCGAGAACGTCGCGCTCGCGCATCCGGCGGTCGCGGAAGCCGCGTGCATCGCGTGCGCGCATCCGAAGTGGACCGAGCGCCCGTTGCTCGTCGTCGTCAAACGCGCGGGGCAAGACGTCACCCGCGACGAACTGCTCGCGTACTACGACGGCAAGGTCGCGAAGTGGTGGATCCCCGACGACGTCGTGTTCGTCGACGAACTACCGCACACGGCGACCGGCAAGCTGCAGAAGCTGAAGCTGCGCGATCTGTTCCGCGACCACGTGCTGCCGTCCGCGCTCGAAGACGGCCGCAGCTGTCCGCTGACCCCGAGTCCCAGGGGAAACCCCACTCTGGAATAAATTGAACGTTCGTTCTTTTTTGGTGTATCGTGCCTGCTGACCCCGGAACCGTCGCTTGAAAAAGTCTGACCATAAGCAGGCTCGATGAACCGGACGGGCGGCGTATCACGCGCCGCCTCAATGCATGGATCGCACGGAGGCACGCAGATGGCAGTGGACTACATAAATCATGACGGCGTGGCCGTCCTCACGCTGAACAATCCGCCCGTCAATGGGCTCGGTCTGTCGACGCGCGTGGGTATCGTCGAAGGGCTCGAGCGCGCGCAGAACGATCCGGCCATCAAGGTCATCGTGCTGACGGGCGCGGGCAAGGCTTTTTCGGGCGGCGCCGACATCACCGAATTCAATACGCCGAAGGCGACCCAGGAGCCGACGCTCGCGACCGTCATCAAGGCCGTTGAAGGCAGCGCGAAGCCGGTCGTCGCGGCGATCCACAGCGTCGCGATGGGCGGCGGCCTCGAACTTGCCCTCGGCGCGCATTACCGCGTCGCCGCGGCCGGCGCGCAGATCGCGCTGCCCGAAGTGAAGCTCGGCATCCTGCCGGGCGCGGGCGGCACGCAGCGTCTGCCGCGCGCTATCGGTCTGGAAGCGTCGCTGAACATGATCGTGTCGGGCGCGCCGGTGCTCTCGGAAAAGCTCGCCGATTCGGGGCTGTTCGACGAAGTCGTCGCGAATCCCGCCGAACTGGCCGAAGCCGCGCTCGCGTTCGCGCGCAAGGTCGGCGCCGCGGCCGGCCCGCATCCGAAGGTGCGCGACCGCAAGATCGAACATCCGAATGCGGCCGGTTTCATCCAGTTCGCGCGCAATAGTGTCGCGGCAATCGCGAAGAACTTCCCGGCGCCGCATAAATGCATCGACGCGGTCGAAGCCGGTGTGAAGGACGGCTTCGACAAGGGCCTCGCATTCGAGCGCGAATGCTTCATCGCGCTCGTGCAGACGCCGGAGAGCCGCGCGCTGCGTCACGCGTTCTTCGGTGAGCGGGCGGCGAGCAAGATTCCCGACGTGCCGTCGGATACTTCGGTGCGCGACATCGATCGGGTCGCCGTGATCGGCGCCGGCACGATGGGCGGCGGCATCGCGATGAACTTCCTGAACGCGGGCATTCCGGTCACGCTGCTGGAAACGAAGCAGGAAGCGCTCGACCGCGGTCTCGCGACGATCCGCAAGAACTACGAGGCGACCGTCAGGAAAGGCAAGCTGAAGCCCGAGGTGATGGAACAGCGCCTCGCGCTGCTGAGCCCGACGCTCTCCTACGACGACCTGAAGCACGCCGACATGATCGTCGAAGCCGTGTTCGAAGAGCTGGGCGTGAAGGAGCAGGTGTTCCGCCGGCTCGATGAAGTCGCGAAGCCCGGTGCGATCCTCGCGTCGAACACGTCGACGCTCGACGTCGACAAGATCGCCGCGTTCACGAAACGTCCGCAGGATGTGGTCGGCATGCACTTCTTCAGCCCGGCCAACGTGATGAAGCTGCTCGAAGTCGTGCGTGGCAAGGAGACCGCGAAGGACGTGCTCGCCACCGTGATGAAGCTCGCGAAGAAGATCAGGAAGACCGCGGTGGTGTCGGGCGTGTGCGACGGCTTTATCGGCAACCGGATGATCGAGCAATACGTTCGTCAGGCGCTCTTCATGCTCGAAGAGGGCGCGTTGCCAGCGCAGGTGGACAAGGCCATCGAGAAGTTCGGCTTCGCGATGGGTCCGTTCCGCATGAGCGACCTCGCCGGCAACGACATCGGCTGGGCGATCCGCAAGCGCCGCTATCTCGAACACCCCGACATGCACTACTCGAAGATCGCCGACCGTCTGTGCGAGATGGGCCGCTTCGGCCAGAAGACCGGCGGCGGCTGGTACGACTACAAGGCGGGCGATCGCACCGCATACCCTTCGGGCGTGGTCAACGAAATGATCGGTGAGTACTCGAAGGAAACCAACTCTGAGCGCCGCAAGATCAGCGACGAGGAAATCGTCGAGCGTCTGGTGTTCGCGCTCGTCAACGAAGGCGCGAAGATTCTCGAGGAAGGCATCGCGTCGAAGGCGTCGGATATCGACATGGTCTATCTGACCGGCTACGGCTTCCCCTTGCATCGCGGCGGCCCGATGCTGTACGCGGACACGGTGGGGCTCTACAACGTCGAGCGCGCGATTCGCCGCTATGCGGCGCGGCCGAACGGCGACGCGTGGAAGCTCGCGCCGAGCATCGCGAAGCTCGCGGCCGAAGGTCGCGGGTTCAACGGCTGAGCGCGGCTGGCTTCAGCCCACGAATTGAGCGGTGCGGGTTTCCCCCGCATCGCTCGCATCAAACGACAGAGGCGGCGCGGTGATGCGCATTTGAACGCACGGCAGTGAGCCGGCGCGCCACTTTTGACACTGCAATTGGAGACATGCATGACTGACGCCGTAATCGTATCCACCGCCCGCACGGGTCTCGCCAAATCGTGGCGCGGCGGTTTCAACATGACGCACGGCGCGACGCTCGGCGGCCACGTGACGCAGGCTGCGGTCGAGCGCGCGAAGCTCGATCCGGCGCGCGTCGAGGACGTGATCATGGGTTGCGCGAATCCGGAAGGCGCGACGGGCGGCAATATCGCGCGGCAGATCGCATTGCGCGCGGGCTTGCCGGTCAGCGTGCCGGGCATGACCGTGAACCGTTTCTGCTCGTCGGGATTGCAGACGATCGCGCTCGCGTCGCAGCGCGTGATCGCCGGCGAGGGCGACGTGTACGTCGCGGGTGGCGTCGAGTCGATCTCGTGCGTGCAGAACGAGATGAACGGCCACATGATGACCGACGGCTGGCTCACCGAGCACAAGCCGGAAATCTACTGGTCGATGCTGCAGACCGCCGAGAACGTCGCGAAGCGCTACTCGATCTCGAAGGAACGCCAGGACGAATACGGCGTGCGCTCGCAGCAACGCGCGGCGGCCGCGCTCGAAGCCGGTAAATTCAAGGACGAAATCGTGCCGTTGACGGTGCTCGCCGGCGTCGCCGACAAGGCGAGCGGCCGTCTCTACACGAAGGAAGTGACCGTCAGCAGCGACGAAGGCATTCGCGCCGACACGACGCTCGAAGGCGTGTCGAAGATCCGCACCGCGCAGCCGGGCGGCGTGATCACCGCGGGCAATGCGAGCCAGTTCTCGGACGGCGCATCCGCTTGCGTCGTGATGAACGCGACGCTGGCCGAACGCGAAGGGCTGCAACCGCTCGGCATCTTCCGCGGCTTCGCGGTGGCCGGCTGCGAGCCCGACGAGATGGGCATCGGGCCGGTGTTCGCGGTGCCGAAGCTGTTGAAGAAGGCGCGGCCTCAAGGTCGAGGACATCGGCCTGTGGGAACTGAACGAAGCGTTCGCGGTGCAGGTGCTCTATTGCGCCGACCAGCTCGGCATTGCGCACGACCGCCTGAACGTGAACGGCGGCGCGATCGCGGTGGGCCATCCGTACGGCGTGTCGGGAGCGCGGCTCGTCGGCCATGCGCTGATCGAAGGCAAGCGGCGCGGCGTGAAGTTCGTCGTCGTGACGATGTGCATCGGCGGCGGGCAGGGCGCGGCGGGTTTGTTCGAAGTGGTTTGAGCGGGCGTGGGCCGGCGTCATTACGAGCCCGTGTCCGACGACGGCAGGCTCAGCGTCCCCTGATCGGTGAATCGCGTCGTACCGGTCACGCCACCCGCGAGCTTGCCGCGCAGAACGTACGGAACCTGTCCCGACTGCGCGGCGCCGGCTAGCGCAAAGGCTTGACGAACCGCGGCGAAAGCCGGCACGGTCAGCGGCACGGTGACGACGGTTTCACCGAAGCGCGGCACGGTGCCGCTCTGGTCGCTGACGCCGCTGGCGAACGGCTTGCCGTTCAGCTCGAGATCGACCGACACGCCGTTGAAGCTGATCGCGGAGTCGTTGGGATTCTGCACGCGCAGCTTGACGTTGAAGCGCATCTCCATGCCCTGGCCAGCGATCGGCTCGATGCCCGCCACATTGACGCGCAACGGGTCGGCGCCGAACAGGCCCGCGCAGCCAGCGAGTGTCAGCGTGACAGCGACGACGGCGGCGAACAGGCGCCACACCCGTGAGACCAGGCCCGGCTGCAGCGCGCGAAAGAATGACATGACCTGCACCTCGAACGAAGCGGGTTGGTCATGCATTGTAACGGCCACGTGGCGCGCGCAGCGACGTTTCAGGCGGCGCGCCGCCACCGTGTGCGCACGACGCAAGCGAGACGCCGAGCGGCTTGCAGAACGAAACCGCGTGCGCTGTGTTCAGCGCGTGCAGGCAGCACGATGAACGCGGCGCGATCGGCCAGCGTCGCGCGGATCGACACGACGCCACGTTGCGATGTCATAAACCGCTCGCCTTCGTGCAACCTGAGCGACGTGAGCGGGGCGTCGTTGCCGAGCCAGGCCAGCGAATGATCGCGGAAGACGAGTTGCAATGCACCTTCGACCGCGATGATCGAACTGCGGGCGCGCAAGTCGTGCAGGGCCATCTGTCCGGCGGCAAGATGCGACGCCGCGGTGTAATCCAGTTCTGCACCGGGTAAAAAGCGATCGTGGTATGGACGCACAGGCATGACCGATTCCTTTAAGCCGTCTTCGTGTCACACAGCTTAGGGAATCCGTCCAGATGAAAACAGCCGCAGGTGTCGACAATCTGAACCGGTACAGTGGCGCGTTTCGTCACGCTGTATCGGTCCGAATCACGTCGATGTGTATCTGTCGCCGCGCGCGAACTATCCGCACCATCGGCTCATGAGCGAACTCCTCTTCACCCCGCAAGCTCCGTCGACGGACCGGCCAGCCGAGCGCCAGCCGCTTTACCGGCAACTGGCCGACCAATACCGCCGCGCGATCGGCAACGGCGTGCTGCGCCCGGGCGACCGCATGCCGTCGATGCGCGCGTTCATGCAGCGCCACCGCGTGAGCCTCGCGACGGCGACCGAGAGCTATCGCGAACTGGAACGCGCCGCGCTGATCGACGCCCGGCCGCGCGCCGGCTATTTCGTGCGCGTGCCGCCGACGGCTGCGTTGCCCTGCGCCGCCGAGCCCGATCTCGCGATGCAGCCCGGCGCCGCCGCGCAGTTCGTTGGCATTCACTCGGAGATTTCGGCGCTCGTGTCGAAATTTCAGCGCTATCCGCACGCGCTGAATCTCGGCGGCGCGACCGCGTCGCCCGATCTCTATCCGACCGATGTGTTGCAAAAGGCCGCGGTGCGCGCGTTGCGCCGGCGGCCGACCTTGCTGACCGCCGTCGGGCCCGATCTCGGTGATCCGGCGTTGCGCGCGATCATCGCCCGGCGCGCGCTCGAGGCCGGCAGCCAGATCGGCGCGGACGACATCATCATGACGCACGGCGGCGTCGAAGCGATGAACCTCGCGTTGCGCGCGGTGACGCAGCCGGGCGACACGGTCGCGGTCGAATCGCCGTGCTTCTTCGGTTTGCTGCAGGCGCTCGAAAGTCTCGGTCTGCGCGCGCTCGAAATTCCGGCCAGCCCGAGCACCGGCCTCGCGATCGAGGCGCTGGCGTTCGCGCTGCACACGCATCCCGACATCAAGGCGGTCGTGGTGGTGCCGAATCTGCAAAACCCGCTCGGCAGCGTGATGCCCGACGCGCACAAGGCGAGCCTCGTCGAACTGTGCGCGCGCGCCGGCATCGCGCTGATCGAGGACGATCCCTACCGCGAGCTCGTCGATGCCGCGCCGCCGCCCCGCTCGCTGAAAGCCTGGGACACCGATGGCACCGTGATCCATTGCACATCGTTCAACAAGACGCTGGCGCCTGGCATGCGCGTTGGCTGGATCAACGGCGGCCGGTGGCATCCGCGCATCGGTATGCTGAAGTTCGCGCAGTCGCGCCACAACGAGCAGTTGTCGCAAGTCGTGCTCGCCGGCTTCCTGGAGACGAACGCGTACGAGCGCCATTTGCGGCGTTTGCGCGAGAGCTTGCAACTGCGGCGCGAGCGGATGGCCGCGGCGGTGGCGGCATCGTTTCCCGACGGCACGCGGTTCACGCCGCCGCGCGGCGGGATGTTTTTCTGGATCGAATTGCCGCGTCACGTATCGTCGTCGGCTTTATTCGACGCCGCGTTGCATGACGGTATTCGCATCATGCCGGGCACGGTATTTTCGAACGCCGGGCGTTTCGATCACTTCATTCGGCTCAGCTGTCCGAGTGCGGATCTGGATCTGACCGACGAAGCGGTGCGCAGACTAGGGCGCCTCGCGGCACGGATGGCAGCTCATGCCCCAACGCGATAGCGGGTATCATTTCCCGCCGTAGGCTCGACACGCGCCGTCGGCTACGAAATCAGATATCTGAGCCATGACCGATCCATCCACCTCATCCAGAACGGGCCATGCATCGTTGCCCGAAAGTCCCTTCATCGACCGTCTCGGCGCACAGTTGTTGTCGGCCGCCGACGGCGTCAGCGAAGTCGTGCTGCCGTTGCAACGCGATCATATGAACACGTGGGACGTCGCGCATGGCGGCGTCACGATGACGCTCGCCGACGTCGCGCTCGCGATGGCCGCGCGCAGTCTCGCCGGCGACGGCGTCGGCGTCGTCACCGTCGAGATGAAGGTCAACTTCATGCAGCCGGGACGCGGCGAGTTGCGCGCGACCGGCCGCGTGCTGCATCGCTCGACGACGATGGCCTATTGCGAAGGCGAGATCCGCGACAGCGAAGGCCACTTCGTCGCGAAAGCGCTCGGCACCTTCAAATACATGCGCCGCCTCGCGGTGGGCCGCGACGTCACGCGGCAGCGTCTGCGCAGCGACCCGGCGGCGAAGCCCGGTCCGAGCGACTGAGCACCCAACAACCCAAGGAGACGACCGCATGGCCCAGATCAATCGCCAATTGCTGCTGGTTTCGCGCCCTCAAGGCGAAGCCACGCCCGATAACTTCAGGCTCGTCGAAACGCCGCTCGCGCCGCTCGCCGACGGCGAAGTACGGGTGCGCAACCACTATCTGTCGCTCGATCCGTATATGCGCGGACGCATGAACGACAGCAAGTCATACGCGGCGCCGCAGCCGCTGAACGAAGTGATGATCGGCGGCACGGTCGGCGAGGTCGTCGAGACGAGGAATCCGAAGTTCGCGGTCGGCGACAAGGTCGTCGCGATGTTCGGCTGGCAGGAGTACGGCACCTCGAATGGCACGGGCATGCAGAAGGTCGACGACACGCATGTGCCGCTGTCGGCGTATCTCGGGCCGGTCGGCATGCCGGGCGTCACCGCATGGTACGGGCTGAACCGCATCATCGCGCCGAAGGCCGGCGAGACGGTGGTCGTCAGCGCGGCGAGCGGCGCGGTGGGCAGCGTGGTCGGTCAGCTCGCGAAGGCGGCGGGCGCGCGCGCGGTCGGCATCGCGGGCGGCGCGGACAAGTGCCGCTATGTGGTCGAGACGCTCGGCTTCGACGCGTGCGTCGACTACAAGGCCGGTAACCTGTACCAGGATCTGAAGGCCGTCACGCCCGACGGTGTCGACGGCTGCTTCGAGAACGTCGGCGGCGACGGGCTCGACGCGACGCTCGCGCGCATGAACGCGTTCGGGCGCATCGCGTTGTGCGGCTTCATCGCGGGCTATGACGGCCGGCCGCTGCCGCTCAAGCATCCGTCGCTGATGCTGACGCAGCGGCTGCTCGTGCAGGGCTTCATCGTCAGCGAACACATGGACGTGTGGCCCGAGGCGCTCAAGCAGCTCGGCACGCTCGTCGCGCAAAAGAAGCTGCACTATCGCGAGACGATCGCGCACGGGCTCGAAGCCGCGCCCGAGGCATTCATCGGCTTGCTGAAGGGCCGTAACTTCGGCAAGCAACTGGTCAAGCTGATCTGAGCGCGACGTCATCATGCAACGGCAAGCCGCCACTCAACCAGGGACTCACAGGATGTTCGAATTCGCGGGCAAGGTGGCGGTGATCACCGGCGCGGGCAGCGGCTTTGGCCGCGCGTTCGCGCACAAGGGCGCGGCGCTCGGCATGAAGCTCGTACTCGCGGACGTCAACGCGGACCAGCTCGCGCAAACCGTCGACGCATTGCGCGAAACCGGCGCCGAGGCGATCGGCGTGCCGACCGACGTATCGAACGCCGCGCAGGTCGAGGCGCTCGCGCAGGCGGCGCTCGCCGCGTTCGGCAAGGTCCACGTGCTGTTCAACAACGCGGGCGTCGGCACCGGCGGGTTCCTGTGGGAAAGCTCGGCGAACGACTGGTCGTGGGTGTTCGGCGTCAACGTGATGGGTGTCGCGCACGGCGTGCGCGTGTTCGCGCCGATCATGCTCGCGCAGAAGGAGCCCGCGCATATCGTCAATACGGCGTCGGTGGCGGGGCTGCTGGCGCCGCCGGCAATGGGCATCTACAACGCGTCGAAGCATGCGGTGGTGGCGCTGACCGAGACGCTGTATCACGATCTGAAGCTCGCGCAGGCCGGCGCGGGCGGCGAGGTCGGCTGTTCGCTGCTGTGTCCCGCCTTCGTGCCGACCGGCATCGCGGAGGCCGAGCGCGCGCGTCCCGACGAGTTGCGCAACGCGGGCCGGCCGACGCGCTCGCAGATCTCGGCCGGCAAGCAGTTGCAGCGCGCGGTGCAGTCGGGCAAGCTCACCGCCGACGATGTCGCCGACATCGCGTTCGAGGCGATCGCCGCGCGGCGTTTCTATATCATCACGCATCCGGGCATCATGGCGACCGTGAAGCTGCGTCACGAGGATATCGAGCAGTTGCGCGAGCCATCCGATCCGATGTCGCTGAAGCCTGAGGTGAAGAACGCGCAGTAGCGGCCGGCTGCGCGGTCGGTGCACCGGCTTTTGTCAACCCTTGGCGCACTGCGCGCCGCCCGATGCGCGACGCGCACCGCGTTGCCGAAACCATGCCGCTGAATCCCACGATCGAGCAGGTGCTCGACATGATCGCGCGGGCCAAACGCCCGCAGTATCACCAGATGAAGGCGCAAGCGGCGCGCGCGTCGTACGAGAAAAGCGCGCCGATCCTCGAGATCGCGAGCGCGCCGATGTTCTCCGTCGAAGATCTGCGCGTGCCGACGCGCGACGGCGCGACGATCCGCGCGCGCCTCTACTGCCCGGTCGAGCCGAGCTGGGCCGAGCCGCTGCCGGCGTTCGTGTACTACCACGGCGGCGGCTTCACGGTCGGCAGCGTCGATACGCACGATGCGCTGTGCCGGATGTTCGCGCGCGACGGCCAGTGCGCGGTGCTGTCGGTCGATTACCGGCTCGCGCCCGAGCACAAGTTTCCGACCGCTGTCGACGATGCCTTCGACGCCCTCAGCTGGCTGCACGCGCACGCGGCCGAATTCGGCATCGACGGGACGCGGCTCGCGGTGGGCGGCGATAGCGCGGGCGGCACGCTCGCGACGGTTTGCGCGGTGCTCGCGCGCGACGCCGGCCTCGCACTCGCGCTGCAATTGCTGATTTATCCGGGCACGACCGGCCATCAGCAGACCGACTCGCACTCGCGCCTCGCCGACGGCTTCCTGCTGTCGGGCGACACCATCCAGTGGTTCTTCGAGCACTACGTGCGAGATAGCGGCGATCGCGACGACTGGCGTTTCGCGCCGCTCGACGGCGAGCGCGGTGCGCCGGATTTTCGCGGCGTCGCGCCCGCGTGGATCGCGACCGCCGAATACGATCCGCTCAGCGACGAGGGCGATGCCTATGCGGAGAAACTCCGTGCGCTCGGCAATCCGGTCACGCTCAAACGCTACGCCGGCATGATCCACGAGTTCTTCAAGATGGGCGGCTTCGTGCCCGAAGTCGCGCAGGCGCATGCGGACGCCGCGGCGGCGTTGCGCGCGGCATTCGGCATCGGGTGAGGGCGGTGATCGCGAAGCGATGAGCGGCCGGCGGCGAATGCGCCGGCCAGGCGGTGCTCAAACGATCACGCCACGCTCATCCGGTCGCGCTCGACATTGAACGCGAAGCTGCGCTCGAAATCGCCGGGCCGCACGATCCGGTGCGAGCCGTTGTCGTCGCTGCGCTCGGCGACCGCGACGCCGATCACGTCGCCATAGGCGGCGACGCGCAGCGCGGTGGTGCTGCGCGTGCCATAGTCCGGCGATTCGATGAACGCCGCCGACAGCACGCGTTCGCGTTCGAGCGGAATACCGGTCGACGGCAATTCGTCGTCGCGCGCGAGCCGCGGATCGCGCATCAGATCAATCAGGCGTTCGAGCGGCGGCATCGGATCGCGCGCGAGCAGCGTGCCGAGCTCGCCGCGCTTTTTGACCAGCTTCGGCCACGCGGTATCGAGCACCGCGTTCGAGATGCCGTGCGTGCCCGGCGCGAGCAGCGCGGGACCGCTGTTTGCGTCGACGGCGCCGCGATTGCAGTACCACGCGAGCTCGCGACGCGTCCAGTCGCCGACCAGCAGATTGAAGCCGTTGTAGATGTCGCCGGTTTGCGCGACGTGCCGCAGATACGCGAGCGGCGTCTCGTGCGGATTGCCGTCGGCGTCGCGCGCGGCGCTCGTGAGCCAGTCGCTGACGAGCGTGCCGCGAGTCGGCGCATCGGCGCGCATTTCGCCCGGCGCGCGGTAATTGGTCAGCGCGGCGAACCGGCCGTCGCGCGACAACCCGAGCCACGTGCCGCCGCCCACGAGGTCGCGGCCCCCCAGCACCTCCGGCGCGTCGCGCCACCAGCCGATCGGCTCGGCCGTGCGGCGGAAGAACTCGTCGCGATTCGCGGCGAGCGTGAACAGCGGACCATCGAGCGCATCAGGTCGCCAGTCGAAAACGATCAGGCACATCGGGGAGCATCTCCCGTTCAGAGCATGGGGCGGCCGCCTGATGCAGCGACGCAGGCGGCAAACGAAAGCGGCAAAAAACAGGCGAGAATAAAGCAGTCAATAAAAAACGGCGCCCGATTGCGCCGCTTTTTACCCTCTCCAACGATCAGACTTCGGCAGGCAGCCCGTAGGGCAGCGTCAGGAAGCGCAGCGCGGGGCCGTCGGCCGCGCCGAGATGTACGCTGCCGCTGTCGAGCGCCGTGAGCTTGGTCTCGGCCAGCAGATCGACGCCGCCGCCTTGCGCCGATGCCGCGTTGACGATCATCCCGCACGGCTGGCCCGGATCGTCCGAGTGGAACAGCTCGCTGCCGGGCCGCACCGTGTCCAGCTCGCCGGCGACGTTGGCGAGCGACGTGCGCCGCTTGATCGTGCCGCGATACTGGCTGCGCGCGACCACTTCCTGACCCGGATAGCAGCCCTTGCGGAAATTGACCGCGCCGAGCACGTCGAAGTTGACCATTTGCGGCACGAACTGCTCGACGACCGGCCGCGTGATGCGCGGCTCGCCCGCGCGGATGTCGAGCCAGTCCCACACGGCCGGCGACACGCGCTTTAGCCTGCCGTCGAGCGACGGCAGCAGCGCTTCGATCTGCGCTTTCGGGCCGATCCACAGATAGCGCAGCCGCTCCAACGCATCGGGCACGCGGATCAGCGTGCCCGCTGTGCCGTCGACCTGCACGTGCACACCGTCGGGCAGCGCGTCGAACACGCCAGACAGCGCGCCGCGCACGTCGCCCGCGAGGCCGACCACCGCGAACTCGCCGCTCGCGTCGGCGAGCTTGGCCTTTGCGCGCAGCACGAACATCGACAACCGCTTTTGCACCGCGGCCTGCACGTCTTTCGATACCAGCAGGCGGATCGTATCGCCGCTGCGCCAGCTGAGGAACGACGCGAGCAGCCGGCCCTTGGCCGAGCAGTAGCCGGCGAGGCGCGCGTTCGCGGCGTCGAGATGCTGGACGTCGTTGGTCAACTGGGCGTGCAGGAAGCTCGCCGCGTCGTCGCCGGTCGTGTCGATCACGCCGAACTGCGACAGCGGCATGTACGCGCCATGCTCGAGCACGGCGGTGAATTCTTCGGCCGACGGGCGCGGCAGGATGGGCAGGGCGGCGGGCGCCGCCACGGCGGGAGTGAGACCGGAAGCGTTACCTGAGGCGTTCACGAGCGGTGTGTTCATGGATTCCGGGAACAGTCAATTCTGACTTTGGCTAAGGCAAACAGTCATTATATTCAGTCCAGCCCTGTCGCGTTTCGCAAGTCCCTGGCGGATGAAGGCTTTCTGAGAGCCTTGCGCAGCAGGGGATTGCACGTTATCACCCTCCGGCTGTGCCCATATTGTGACCATGTTGGGGTGTTCTGCCAGAGGGTCCGGCGCAAGATGGGCGGGCACCCGACGTGCCGGATCTGCTGTCCGCTGCCGCGGTCACAGACGAGCCGCCGCCGGGGTGGGCTGCGGCGAGGTCACTGAGTAAGGCGGACGAGCCTGAACCGTCGTTTGAAACTGTCGACAACAGTCAAAAGCGGCAGGAGCCGAAAAGGCGTTTGGTCGGGAATTGTCGAACCTTTGAAACTCTGACCTATGTTGCGCCAGCGTACGACTCGAGTAGCATCAGACCGACGCCAGCGGATTTCATATTGTTGTTTCCGGCCGTGACCATCTGGTGCCCGCATCTATACAATACAGGTCGCAAAAGGCCGAAAGGGCTGCAAAACGGCACAGTCTCAATGTTGACCGACGTCAGACTTTCCCGTTAAAAATCAGTTCGTTGCCATCTAAACGCTAATTCTTTCCTGTCGTGTCCCTTCTGAAGAAATGTTTCGTCGCCGGCGCGCTCGTCGTTGTGCTGGCCGCGGCGGCCATCGCCGCTGGATACTACTGGGCCACCCGCCCGCTCGAATTGACCCCGACGCAACTCGACGTCACCGTCAAGCCGCACAGCAGCCTGCGCAGCGTCGCGCTGCAGCTCAATCGCGGCGGCGTGCCGGTCGAGCCCGAGCTGTTCATCGCGATGACGCGGTTGCTCGGGCTGCAAAGCGAGCTGAAGTCCGGCAATTACGAGTTCAAGAGCGGCATCACGCCCTACGAGGTGCTGCAGAAAATCGCGCGCGGCGACGTCAACGAATATGTGGCGACGGTCATCGAAGGCTGGACCTTCAAACATATGCGCGCTGAACTCGACGCCAATCCCGCGCTGAAGCACGACACGCTCGGCATGAGCGACGCCGATCTGATGAGCGCAATCGGCGCGCCCGAGGCGTCGATCGGCAACGGCGAAGGGCTGTTTTTCCCGGATACCTACCTGTTCGACAAGGGCACCAGCGACCTCGACATCTATCGCCGCGCTTACCGTCTGATGCGCGTGCGTCTCGACGAGGCGTGGCTCTCGCGCGCGCCGAACCTGCCGTATAAGTCCCCGTACGACGCGCTGACGATGGCGTCGATCGTCGAAAAGGAAACCGGCAAGGCGTCCGACCGGGCGCTCGTCGCCGCGGTGTTCGCCAACCGTCTGCGCGCCGGCATGCCGCTACAGACCGACCCGACCGTGATCTACGGAATGGGCGACAGCTACGCCGGCCACATCAGAAAGAAAGACCTGCAGACCGACACTCCATACAATACCTACACGCGGATGGGCCTACCGCCGACGCCGATCTCGCTGCCGAGCGTCGCGTCGCTGCAGGCGGCGATGAACCCGGCGCAAAGCAACGCGCTGTACTTCGTGTCGCGCGGCGACGGCAGCAGCATCTTTTCTGACACCCTCGGCGAACACAACAAGGCCGTGGACAAATACATTCGAGGGCAATGATGGCGCGCGGCAAATTCATTACGTTTGAAGGCATCGACGGCGCGGGCAAGACCACCCATCTGGGCTGGTTCCGCGAACGGCTCGAGGCGAAGCTCGCGCCGAGCGGCCGCTCGGTCGTGATGACACGCGAGCCGGGCGGCACGCCGCTCGGTGAGCAGATCCGCGATATCGTGCTGCATCAGAAGATGGATCTCGAAACCGAAGCGCTGTTGATGTTCGCGCTGCGCCGTCAGCATCTGGCCGAGGTGATCGAGCCGGCGCTCGCGCGCGGCGATTGGGTGCTGTCCGACCGTTTTACCGATGCCACTTTCGCCTACCAGGGCGGCGGCCGCGGCTTGCCGCGCGACAAGCTGGAGACGCTCGAGCGCTGGGTGCAGGGCGGTTTCCAGCCGGATTTGACCGTGCTGTTCGATTTGCCGCCCGCCGTCGCCAGCGAGCGGCGCAGCGCGGCGCGCAATCCGGATCGTTTCGAGAGCGAGTCGGCGGCGTTTTTCGAGCGCACGCGCGCCGAATACATGCGCCGCGCCGAAGAAGCGCCATACCGTTTCGCTATCATCGACTCTTCGCAGAGCATCGTTCGAATTCAGAAGCAGCTTGAGGAGTTGATTGCAACCATCTGATTCGAAATAGATATAAACGCTTCTTATAATCTCGTACGATGTTCACTCGACATCTGAAGTGGCGCCTACAACCGATTGATTCAAAAAGACAAACGATGATCTATCCGTGGCAAGCTGATGACTGGAATCGCCTGCAGCAGCTGCACGGCCACTGGCCGCACGCATTGTTGCTGCACGGCCAGGCGGGGATCGGCAAGCTGCGTTTCGCGCAGCACCTCGCGCAGGGTCTGCTGTGCGAGGCGCCGCAACCGAACGGCGAGCCGTGCGGCGCGTGCGTGGCTTGCAACTGGTTCGCGCAGGGCAATCATCCCGACTACCGCATCGTCGTGCCGGAGGCACTCGCCGCCGAAGCCGGCCTCGCGAACGCCGCGAACGGCGCCGACGACAAGGCCGAAAAAGCCGATGGCGACGAAGGCAAGAAGACCCGCACGCCGAGCAAGGAAATCAAGATCGAACAGATCCGCGGTCTGCTCGACTTCGTCGGCGTCGGTTCGCATCGCGGCGGCGCGCGCGTCGTCGTGCTGTATCCGGCCGAGGCGCTCAACGTCGCGGCCGCCAACGCGTTGCTGAAGACGCTGGAAGAGCCGCCCGCGGGCGTCGTGTTCCTGATGGTGTCGGCGCGCGTCGACCGTTTGCTGCCGACCATCATTAGCCGCTGCCGTCAGTGGCCGATGAGCGTGCCCGCGCCGGACACCGCCGCGCAGTGGCTGGCCGCGCAAGGCGTCGACGACGCCCGCGCGCTGCTCGCCGAAGCGGGTGGCGCGCCGCTCGCCGCGCTCGCGCTCGCCAGCGACGAAAACCGTCCGCTGCGCGACTGGACGCTCAAGCAGCTCGCGGCCGGCGCCGGGTGCGACGCATTCGCGTGCGGCGAGGCGCTGCAGAAGCTCCCAGTGCCGCTCGTGCTCGGCTGGCTGCAGCGCTGGATGTACGATCTGCTCGCGCAGCGCACCGCCGGCGCGCCGCGCTATTTCCCGCAGGCGTCAGCCGCGCTCACCCGCTGCGCCGCCCAGGCCGACGCCAATGCATTCGCGCGTTTTCTGCGCACCGTCACACGCCAGCGCGCGGTCGAGAACCATCCGTTGAACGCGCGGCTCGTGTTCGAGGAACTGTTCATCGGCTATCGCGCGCTGTTTGCGTGAGCCCGCAGCCGGACAGCCTTCCGTCTTTTTTCATTCAAGCCAACCCGCCATGAGCCTTTCCTACCGCGACGCCACGCTCGACGATCTGCCCGCGATCGTCGCCATCTACAATTCGACGATCCCGTCGCGCCAGGTCACCGCGGACCTCGAGCCGGTCAGCGTCGAGAGCCGGCATGGGTGGTTTCATGCGCACAGCCCGCAGAAGCGGCCGCTGTGGGTGGTCGAAGATCCGAAGCAGGCGGGCCGCGTGATCGCGTGGCTCAGCTTTTCCGATTTTTATGGCCGGCCGGCTTATCGGCGCACCGCCGAAGTCAGCATCTATCTCGACGAACGCGCGCGCGGCCAGGGACTCGGCAAGCAACTGCTGGCGGCGTCGCTCGAGGCGGCACCGGGTCTAGGCATCGATACGGTGCTCGGCTTCGTGTTCGGTCACAATGAAGCGAGCGTGCGGCTGTTCCGCGGCTTCGGCTTCGATGCATGGGGCACGCTACCGCGCGTCGCGGTGCTGGATGGCGTCGAGCGCGATCTGGTGATTCTTGGCAAGCGTCTTGCGCACGCCGGTTGAGCACGCTGCGTAAGCAGCGCCACCTGAGCTGTCCCAAGCGGCCCCGGCCACGCCATCGCCCAGCCGCAAGCCCCTTTTTCGCAGGACCTGACCATGTTTGTCGATTCACACTGCCATATCAATTTCGAAGGACTCGCGGACCGTCTACCGCAAGTGCTCGAAAACATGCGCAGCCATTCGGTCTCGCACGCGTTGTGCGTGTCGGTGGATCTTGAAACGCTGCCGTCGGTACTGGACATCGCCAGCCGCTATGACAACGTGTACGCGTCGGTCGGCGTGCATCCCGATCACGAGCACATGCGCGAGCCGAGCGTAGCCGAGCTGGTTGAACTGGCCGGGCACCCGAAGGTCGTCGCGATCGGCGAAACCGGGCTCGATTACTACCGCCTCGAAGGCCGCTCGATCGCCGACATGGAGTGGCAGCGCGAGCGCTTTCGCACGCACATCCGCGCCGCGCACGCGACCAGCAAGCCGTTGATCATCCACACCCGCTCGTCGTCGGAAGATACGTTGCGCATCATGGCCGAGGAGCGCGCCGGCGTGCCGGGCGGCGTCATGCATTGCTTCACCGAACCGTGGGCCATCGCCGAGCAGGCGCTCGCGCAGAATTTTTACATTTCGCTGTCGGGCATCGTCACGTTCAAGAGCGCGACCGATGTGCAGGACGTCGCGCGCCGCGTGCCGCTCGACCGTCTGCTGATCGAAACCGACTCGCCGTACCTGGCGCCGGTGCCGTATCGCGGCAAACCGAATGAACCTGCGTACGTCAGTTATGTCGGACGCTTCATCGCGCAGCAACGCGAGATGCCGGACGAGGCGCTGGCCGCCGCCACCACGCAAAACTTTTTCAGACTGTTCGGACTCGCCGCGCCGGTCGGAATCTGATCCAAAAAGCCACGTAACATCAAAGGGATAGGAAGATTTCCTAAAGTACCATATGAAAAATATTTCGACGACGTCCGCTGATTTTCAACCGCTGTCCGCCGGGTCGGCCGCCCGGGCTCTCGCGCCGGCGCGCCATCTCGCGTGCGCCGCCGCGCTCGCGTGCGCGGCGCTCGTCGCGGTGCCCGCGCATGCGGCGCCGATCGACTCGCTGATCAAGTCGGTCAAGTTCGACGACGTCGACGGCGTCAACAAGCTGCTCGCGAAGGGCATGGACCCGAACAGCGTCGACAATCAGGGCATCCCGGTGCTCGTGATCGCCGCGCGCGAGAAATCCGACAAGGTCGCGGCCGCGTTGCTTGCGAATCCAAAGACCGATATCGAGATTCAGGACAAGGCCGGCGAAAACGCGCTGATGATGGCGTCGCTGGTCGGCGACCTGAACTTCGTGAATCTGCTGATCGCGAAGGACGCCGAGGTCAACAAGAAGGGCTGGGCGCCGCTGCACTACGCGGCCGCGAACGGCCACGACGACATCGTCAAGGTGCTGCTCGACCACTCGGCCTACGTCGACGCGGGCTCGCCGAACGGCACCACGCCGCTGATGATGGCCGCGCGCGGCGGCCACGTTTCCACCGTCAAGCTGCTGCTGGACAACGGCGCGGACCTGTCGGTGAAAAACCAGATCGGCATGACCGCGCTCGATTTCGCCAAGACCTACAAGGAGCCGGACGTCGTCGAAGGGCTCACGGCGCGCATGCAGCAGACGCAGCAGCAGAAGCAATGACGTTTTGTCGGCAGGCGGCGCGGTGCGCCCGCGAAGCGTCAGGCGCCTCGCCATGCCGTGCCGCTTTGCAGCCGTTTTGTCCGAGCCGCGCGGCTGTCGGCCTGCTGCCGCCGCGTAAAACAGTGCAGAATGACGACTTCGGCGCGCCGCGTAGCGCGCCGTCCGGACGCGGCAGAAAGACCGCGTGAATAAACAACCCTGGAAAGGAACACCATGCTGCGGGCTTTGATTTTCGCCGGCGCGCTTGCCTTGCCGCTTTCGGCAGCTGCGTTTACGGGAGGCGACCTCAACAAGCTGTGCACCAAGACGGACGTGGCTTCGCGTAGCGCCTGCGCGGCCTACATCGAAGGCGCGGCCGACGGCATCTTCAACACGATCGACGCGATCGGGGGCACCACCGGTCCGCGCGTCGGCCAGTACTTCTGCCTGCCGCCGGATGCGCGCTCGGCGCAGTTGACCGACGCGGTGCGCAAGTACATCGCCGAGAACCCGAACGCCGCGAGCTACAACGCGAGCACGGCGATTTCGCTGGGTCTCGGCAAGGCGTTTCCCTGCAAGAGCGGCGGCTGATCGATAACCGCGGCGCATCGAAGAACCCGTTGTAACGCCCAGGCGCGGTCGTGCGCCCCGGATGTCAGTAGTCGCGCAGGCGCGCCGCCGCTCATCGAGCCCGGAGGAACATGCCCGTTATGCCTACTATCGACGACTTCTACCGCGTGGCGGCCGCGCCGCTGCATACGTGGCTCGGCACGCTGATCGTGACGGCCATCGTGGCGATCGTGGCGAGCGGCATTCACCGCTTCGGCGCGCGCGTCGTGAAGCGTCTCGCGCGGCCGCACGCGCTGACGAGCGTCGTGCTGCGCTACATCGACAAGCCGTCGCTGTTCGCCCTCGTGCTCCTCGTGTTCGCGTGGGTCTGGTCCGAGGCACCCGACACCCTCAACTTCATCGAACCGGTGCGCGACATCACCGGCATCGCGCTGATCGCCGCGCTGACGTGGCTGTCGGTGCGCTCGGCCGCGGCGATCGGCGAAGCGATCATCCGCGCCCATCCGCTCGATTCCTCCGATAACCTGCAGGCGCGCCGCATCCATACGCAGGCGCGCGTACTCGCGCGCTCGGTGATGATCGTGATCGTGATCATCGGTGTCGGCGGTGCGCTGATGACCTTGCCCAACGTGCGGCAGATCGGCGCGAGCCTGCTGGCGTCGGCGGGTGTCGCCGGTCTGGTCGCCGGTATCGCGGCGCGGCCGGTGCTCGGCAATCTGATCGCCGGTTTGCAGATCGCGCTGTCGCAACCGATCCGCCTCGACGACGTCGTCGTGATCCAGAACGAGTGGGGGCGCATCGAGGAGATCACCGGCACGTACGTGTCGGTTCGGCTGTGGGACCAGCGCCGTCTGATCGTGCCGCTGCAATGGTTTATCGAAAATCCGTTCTCGAACTGGACCCGCAGCAGCTCGCAGATCATCGGCACCGTGTTCCTGTTCGTCGATTACCGGATGCCGCTCGCGCCGCTGCGCGAGGAGCTTGCGCGCATCGTCGAGAACGCGCCCGAGTGGGACCGTCGCGTGCAGGTGCTGCAGGTGACGGACTGCACCGAGCGCGCGATGCAGTTGCGCGCGCTCGTCAGCGCGCCCGATTCCGGCCTTGCGTGGGATCTGCGCTGCCGCGTGCGCGAAGGGCTGCTCGATTTCGTTCATCGGCATTACCCGGAATACCTGCCGCGGGCGCGTGCCGAGGTGTCGGCGGAGTTGGAGACCAGCGGCGCTGGCCCGAGCGACTGGCTGCCGCGCAGCCGGCAGGCGCCAGCCGGCAGCACCGCCGCGCATACCGAAGCCGATCCGGTGGCGAGCCGCGTCGGCCGCACTGGCGCGGGCGAGGTCGCGCAGAAGGCGAAGGAGCAGGCTTAGCCGGGCGTCGCGAATCGCGCGTGGCGAGTGGCAAATCGCGAGTTGGGTATCGCGAGCGGCGTGCGGCGACCGCCCTCGGCAAGCCCGGCGATGCGCGGGCACGCCGATTGCTGCTAAAGGGCGCGCCACGCCTGCTCAGGCGTCGCGGCGCATCGCAAGAATGACGGAGGACATGCACTATGGGCCGATTGATCGTCGTGTCGAATCGCGTCGCGACGCCGACGGAGACCAAGGGATCGGCGGGTGGACTCGCGGTCGGCGTATTCGGCGCGCTGAAGGATGCAGGCGGCGTCTGGTTCGGCTGGAGCGGCGACGTAGTCAGCGAAACGGTCGCCAACGCGGGGCCGATGCTCGAGCAGGACGGCGCGGTGACCTTCGCAACCGTCGGCCTCACGCGCAAGGACTACGACCAGTACTACCGCGGCTTCTCGAACGCGACGCTGTGGCCGGTATTCCACTACCGCAACGACCTCGCGCGCTACGAGCGCGAGGAGTACGCGGGCTACCGGCGCGTCAACGCATGGCTCGCTCACAAGCTGGTCAAGCTGCTCGAACCCGACGATATCATCTGGATTCACGACTACCATCTGATCCCGTTTGCCGAGGCGCTGCGCAGCGAGGGCGTGACGAACCGCATCGGTTTCTTCCTGCATATTCCGTTTCCCGCGCCGCAGATCCTGCTCAACATTCCGCCGCACGAGGAACTGGTGAAGTCGATGTCGTGCTACGACCTGCTCGGCTTCCAGACCGCCACCGACCAGCAGGCATTCCACGACTACGTGACGCGTCACGCGCGCGGCACGGTGAGCGCGGACGGCATCGTCGAGGCGTTCGGGCGCAAGCTGCGCACCGGCGTCTACCGGATCGGCGTGTTCCCCGACGAAATCGCCGAGCAGGCCAAGCGCTACGAAAGCCGCCAGCACGTGCTCGAGCTGAAGCAAAGCCTCGAGGGGCGCAAGCTGATCATGAGCGTCGACCGGCTCGACTATTCGAAGGGACTGGTCGAGCGCTTTCGCGCGTTCGAGTTGCTGCTCGAACGCTCGCCCGAATGGCGCGGCAACGTCACGCTCGTGCAGATCGCGCCGCCTACGCGCTCGGACGTCGCGACCTATCAGAAGATCCGCCAGGATCTCGAATACGAGGCAGGGCGCATCAACGGCCGCTACTCGGGGCTCGACTACACGCCGATCCGCTATCTGAACCAGCAGTACGACCGCTGGAAGCTGATGTCGCTGTTTCGGGAGTCGCAGATCGGCTTCGTCACGCCGCTGCACGACGGCATGAACCTCGTCGCGAAGGAGTACGTGGCCGCGCAGAATCCCGACGATCCCGGCGTGCTCGTGCTGTCGATTTTCGCGGGCGCGGCCGCCGAGCTCTCTGGCGCGCTACTCGTCAATCCGCACGATGCGATCGGCATGTGCGAGGCCTTGCAACGTGCGCTGCAAATGCCGCTCGACGCGCGCCAACGGCGTCACGAGATCAACATGGCCGCGCTGCGTAAGAACGATCTCGGAGTGTGGCGCGACAGCTTCCTCAGGGATTTGCGCAGCATGCCAGTGCGCGGGTCGGGCGAGGGCGGCGGCCACAAATGACGGCGCGGCGACGGCCCAGAGCCCGCGCAAACCCGGCGCGTGGCCGCGTGTCACCGGATGTAAGCCGCTTGTAACAGCACCGAGCAATTGCAAGACCTGCGGCTTTTCGACCGATGCCAGGGAATAATTCCCCGTAGCGACGATGCATGCGACGCTTAGGGACCGCGCGCATTGTTTCGACGTCATGGCGCTGTCATACTCGGCGTCGCCGACGGCATCGCGATTGCGCGCCAGCCGCCGGCTCACGGAGACACAATATGAAGATTGCGCAGATCGCCCCGCTGACCGAATCGGTGCCGCCGAAGCTCTACGGCGGCACGGAGCGCGTCGTGTCGTACATCACCGAAGCGCTGGTCGAGCAAGGCCACGACGTGACGCTGTTCGCGAGCGGCGACTCCGTCACGAGCGCGAAGCTCGAAGCGGTGTGGCCGCGCGCGCTGCGGCTCGATCCGGGCATTCGCGACCGCATCGCGCCGCATATGCTGTTGATGGAACTCGTGCGCCGCCAGGCCGAAGAGTTCGACGTGCTGCATTTCCACCTCGACTACTACTCGTTCTCGGTATTCAAGCGGCAGGACACGCCGTTTGTCACGACGATGCACGGCCGGCTCGATCTGCCCGAGCAGCAGCCGGTGTTCGACACATTCAACACCGCGCCCGTGATCTCCATTTCGAACGCTCAGCGTCATCCGCTGCCGCAGGCGCGCTGGCTCACCACGGTCTATCACGGCCTGCCGGCGCAGCTCTATACGCCGCAACCGGTCGAGCAGAAGTACCTCGCGTTTCTCGGCCGGATTTCGCCGGAAAAGCGCGTCGATACGGCGATCCGCATCGCCGGCCGCTGCGGCATGCCGATCCGTATCGCCGCCAAGGTGGATGCGGCCGATCGCGAGTACTTCGAGCGCGATATCCGGCCGTTGCTCGACCTGCCGTACGTCGAGTACATCGGCGAGATTGCCGATCATCAGAAGGCCGGGTTTCTGTCGGGCGCGCATGCGCTGCTGTTTCCGATCGACTGGCCGGAGCCGTTCGGTCTCGTGATGATCGAGGCGATGGCTTGCGGCACGCCGGTGATCGCGTTCAACCGCGGGTCGGTGCCCGAAGTGCTCGAAGAGGGCGTGACCGGGTTCATCGTCGAGGACGAGATCGGCGCGGTGGCCGCCGTGAACCGGCTGCACAAGGTGTCGCGCGCGGGCGTGCGGCGGCGTTTCGAGGAGCGCTTCACGTCGCACCGGATGGCGCGTCAGTATGTGGAGGCGTATCAGTCGGTGATTCGCGCACAGAAGCGCTCGAGGTTCAAGGTGGTCGATTCGTCGGGCGGTTGACGCGGGATCGTTGGAACGTGTCGAAGCGAAGGACGGCGGTGCGCGATGCGCGGCGCCGTTTTTTTGCGCGCGAGTTTTTCCGTTCCCGAGCGTCGGCATCGGCATACATAACAAAAAGGCCGCGCGACGACCCGCGCAGGGTCCTCCGCGCGGCCTTCGCCGCGATGCGCGCAAGTGATCAGTGAAGCGCGCCGATGAGCGCGCTCAGATCTTCAGCCGCGTGACCTTCGTGCCTTGCAGCGAGACGTCGCCCATCAGGCCCGCGTTCGTCAACACGAAAACCTGCACCGGCGCGGTGGCCGTGGTCGTGTCGACGGCGCCGTTCGCGCCGATCTTCACGAGCGCGACCGATGCATCGACGCCGGCCGACCAGCCGTCCGCGTTGCGGAATTTATCGAGCGAATCCTGCGTCATGAACAGAAAGATGATCGCCTTCGACTGCGCGCCCGCCTGCAGGCCGAGCGAGCCCGACGCGGTGCTGTAGTAGCCGACCGTCGCGCCGCCCACCCGCAATGCGCCTTCGCCATACTGGCCGCCGACGATCAAGCCCGCCTGCAGCACCGACGGGAACACCAGCACGCCGCGCGCCTTCGACACCAGCTCGCGCGAGCCCGGCACGGTCGTGAACAGCTTGGACAGCGTGCCGTCGACGCTGGCGTCGATCGACTGCCGTTTCGAGGCGTCGACATGAGCATTGTCCGGCGTGTTGCCCGTCGTCGTGCACCCGGCGAGTGCAAGGCCTCCGAAAGCAAGCGCAGCGGTCGTCTTCAACATGAACTGTCGTCTTTGCATCGTTTTTCTCCGTCATGGATCCGGGGCGCAACCGTGGTGGTGTCGCCTGGTTGCCTTTGAGTTATAACACAGGCTGGTGCAAAAGGCGCGTTGCGTGACAACGCGAAAAGCCTTATGGGACAAGGGTTTGAGCCTGACCGCAAGACGTGTTCCCAGTAAATTTGACCGGCCTTGCCCGCGACTTCCGAGCACGCATCGAGCGACGATCCGAGGGGCGACGCCGAACAGCGCCCGAGCCGCGGCGATTGTGGGGACGCTTCGGCGCGGGCGCACGATGCGCCGGTTTTTACCGATTTTCGCGTCGCGCGGCGGCCCATCGACATGGCAATGAGTGTGTTGTTTCGGCGCGGCAAATTGCGACGAAGTGCAAGCGGCGCGGCCGCCGCTCACCCGTGATTCGCCGGACTCTTGACCGCGGGCGGGCGCCGCAGCGCGCGGCGCACCATGCCGATGATCGCGCCGATCGCGAACAGCATAGCCGCCGGCACCATCCAATAGCCGACAAACGCGTGCCACAGATAGGCGAATAGCGTCGAGCGGCGCACGCTGTATTCGTTGATCGCGTCCTGCTGGCGCGGCGCGTTGGCGGCCAGCACGTCGGCCGGGCAGCCGGCCGCCTTGGCCTCGTCGGGCTTGCCATGGCAATGTGCGGGCGCCCCGGCGGCGCGCTGCGCCTGGGTGAAATTCCAGGTGGTGAGCGCGCGGTCGAGATCGACCGCGTTGTACGACATTTCCTCGCGGATCTCGTTGACCGCGACGATCGCCACAGGCACGGCCCAGAATATGATGACCAGCAACCACCGCCTTAACCAGCGGTTTTTGTGCTTCGATACCATCCTTGCCTCCGATCGATGCTCAGTAGCACCAACGACAAGATGGCGGCCCGCGTAGTTGTTTGGTTCTATATGAGTGAGGGTGGGCCGTCTCCGCAGCCATCATAGAAGAAAACGGCGCGTTGCGGCGGGTGGACGACGAAGCGGGGAGGGGGGACGCGATCGGAGCGCCGCGTGGGCGCAACTATGCGCCGGCGCCGCGTCGATCGGAGGGCGCCGGCGTGAGGGACGGCTCCGCCTTTCGCTCAGTTGGCCGGCGCCGAGGAGGACAGGCAGGTCTTCATGAAGGCCTTGCGGTCGTCGCCTTTCTTGTCGCCCGCCTGCTTGTTGCACACCTTCATCTTGTCCTGCTGGCTCATCGGCGCGGCAGCGGCCGGCTTCGCGGAAAGACAGGTTTGCATGAACGCCTTGCGCTCGTCGCCTTTCTTGTCGCCGGCCTGCTTGTTGCAGTCGGCCATCCTGGTTTGCTGGCTGTTCTGCGCAAACGCCGGCGATACGAGTACCGCGCCCAACACCAGCGTAGCGATAGCGGATTGGATTTTCATGGGACACTCCATCGGTGGTGAAAACGTTTCTGATCGTTCATGCGCGCGGGCGACGACGGCATCCATGGGCCCATCGGCGCATCCATTATGGCAAATGCCGTCTGCGAGAACGGCTCAAAATGCATTCCGGTTGACAGCGGTCCGCGCTCGTTTTCCCTGAGCAGTGGCGCAACTGGCGCTGCGGCGTTTGAAACGATCGAATGAACGAGACCGCGAATTTTGTCATGCAATGCATGATTGCTCGGGGCGATTATTTCAAGCTTATTGAAACGAAATTACGGTTTCCGCTATTTTGATCTATGGTTAACAGGCAATGAGAATTTTCATATTGCTGCGAATGCAACTGAATAGAAAATAGGCATGAAATTCGGTAGTCGCCGTTATCCTCAACTGCGCTCCGGTGCATGCCGCTCCCTGCCAACCCTCAACCTCGCGAGGAGACTCGCCATGCATTACCTGTTGATGTACGAGTTGGTACCCGACTATCTGGAGCGGCGCGGCGAGCATCGCGACGCGCATCTGAAACTCGCATGGGCCGCCGCCGAGCGCGGCGAACTGCTGCTGGCCGGCGCGCTCGCGGAGCCGACGGACGGTGCGGTGCTGCTCTTCACGGGCGCGTCGCCTGCGGTGGCGGAGGCCTTTGCTACCGCCGATCCGTACGTACTCTCCGGACTGGTTACGCGTTGGCGCGTGCGCGAATGGACCACGGTCGTCGGCGAGCACGCATCGAAACCAGTGCGCCCGTAACATCGTTCGAAGCGACTTCGTCGCTTCTGTCACACCTCGAACTCCGCGCATGCGCGGCGGCCGCGTGCGCGCCTCCCGTTGCCTCCATGTCACCGCGCGGGCGCGTCACAGTCCTTTCGCCGACGCTCGAAACCGATGTTCACATCAACCATCAAAGCGCATAGAAATGCATGCTGGATCGGCAATTGCATTTCTAAAGCCCATTCTGTTCGGTCATGCGGTATTGTGCTTTGCAATAGACAGATCCGATGCCGGATAAGCAGCGGCTTCTGTTACGGCAATACGAGAATCGACGCAGCGAAACCGACAAGATTGTTTCTATCCGTAACACTTGTCTCAACCGTACTCATGCAAAGATTGGAATGGTATGCTTCGTGCACAAATTTTCCCATGCACGAGTGAGACCGCGTTTTGTGCTTCGTAATAGGGAAGAGCCGCACCACGTGTGGGCGGGCTGCTCCAGCGAGCCGAACGGACAAAACAAATTTGTGCAACCGAGGGCCGCACACGGATCGTGAACGCTGAGAATCCGTGGCAGGCCCAACGCCGCGGCCAGGCCAGGCCGCGTGGAGAAAATCCAATGTTTTTCGATGAGCTAAACAACGACGAATGGGCGCTGCTCGCACCGCTCGTCTCCGACGAGCCGGCCGTCCGTCTGAATCGGCGCGGCCGGCCGCGCGCCGAACCGCGCATCGTGACGAATGCCGTGCTGTGGATCATGACCACCGGCGAGCCGTGGTCGAAGCTGCCGGGCCGCTATCCGTCCGGTCCCACCTGCCGCCGCCGCTTCGAAGAGTGGCAACTGAACGGCACACTGCTGGAGATGGTCCGCCTGCTGTCGCAGAGCGGGCGCACGTTCGCATACATTCCCCAACCGGCGCCGCCCGTTACGGCAAGACCCGCGGCACCGGTTGCGCAAACCCCGAGCCCGCGCGAAGACAACAATCTGCGCGGCGTGTCGTGGAAGAGTCCCGAGTCGTGGCAGGCGCCCGGCGTTGCGAGCGCGTTGAGCCAATGGCGTACGGCCGATCCGATCGGCGACATCACGCGGCAATTGTCGGGGCTTGCGCCGGCGAGCGCGGTGGCGACATCGGCGTTCGCGACGTCCGCAGTCGCGACGTCCGCGATGGCGGCGGAGATGCGCGTCGAACCGGCCGCATCCGGCGCGGTCGAGCCCGTCGCGGTCGACGACCCGCGCCCGTCGCTGACGATGGGCCTTGCCCCGCGCGGCATGCAGGTCGCCGATTCGCGCGGTTATCTGATCTACGTGGTGGTCGAGGAAGTGCCGAATGCGATGTATCGCGGGTGGGCGGAGATCATCAGGGACGGCAAGCGCGTCGAGCGCTCTGGCCTCGTCGGCCCGCGCTTCGCGGATGCGCGGCACGCGCAGCAGTTCGCGCTCGAATGGGCGCGTCAGTGGATCGATCGCGAATGCGCGACCGACGCGGCGGCCACGACGATGGTCCACGCAACGGCCGCGCCCGCGTCGGCGAACCTTGCGCAGCGGTCCGCGGACCGTTCGTTGTCAGGCCTGCGTCACGCGCCGGAACCGGCATCGGTCAATGGCATCGCGAATCACCCGGGCAATCACGGCGCGCCGTTGCATGGGCCGCTGAAGCCATCACTGAATGCATTGCGCGCGCCGCTGCGCCGCTATCCGTCGGACACCGCGACCGCGGGCGGGGCAAGCACGCCCACGGTGACTACCGACAGCGGCACCGCGGAGCGCTTTTCCGCAACCTACAAAGAACTCATTTCATACGTGGGATGAGCCCGGCGGTGCCTGCGGCCGCTTTGCGCCGCCGCAGGTTCCCGCTTCGTCATTGCGACCGGTCGCGCCTCATTGCCTTCCGTACGTATCGTCGAAGCGCACGATATCGTCTTCGCCGAGGTACGAACCCGACTGCACCTCGATCATTTCGAGCGGCATCTTGCCCGGGTTTTCGAGGCGATGCTTAACGCCGAGCGGAATATAGGCCGACTCGTTTTCGGACACGATAAAGCGTTCGTCGCCGCGCGTGACAAGCGCGGTGCCGCGCACGACGATCCAGTGCTCCGCGCGATGATGATGCATCTGCAGCGACAACCGCGCGCCCGGCTTCACGACGATCCGCTTGACCTGGAAGCGCTCGCCCGTGTCGACGGAATCGTAGTTGCCCCACGGCCGATGCACCTTGCGATGATTGGCCGCTTCGAGCCCGCCGTCCTCGCGAATCCGGTTGACGATCTTCTTGACGTCCTGCACGCGTGATTTGTCGGCGACCAGAATCGCATCGGCGGTCTCGACGACGACGAGATCCTGCGTGCCGACGCAGGCAATCAGTCGTCCTTCGGAATGCGCGAAGGTGGAGTTCGCGCCTTCGAACATCACGCGGCCGCGGCTCACGTTGCGATCGGGGTCCTTCTCGCTGATCTCCCAGATCGCGTCCCACGAACCGACGTCGGACCAGCCGGCCGTAAGCGGCACGACCACGCCCAACGCGATGCTCTGATCGGCGCCGAGCTTTTCCATCACCGCGTAGTCGATCGAATTCGACGGCGAGCCGCTGAACGCATCGCGTTGCAGCCGGAAGAAGTCGCCGTCCGCCGTGCTGCCCACGAAGGCCGATTCGCATGCTTCGTAAATGGCCGGCTGAAAATGGCGGATCGCTTTGAGCCACGTCGATGCGCGCACGATGAAAATACCGCTGTTCCACCAGTATTCGCGTGATTCGACATAGCGCTGCGCGAGTTCCAGATGCGGCTTTTCGACGAAACGGTCGAGGCGATGCGCGACGGGGCGAGCCGCTGCTGCGGTCTGCGCATCGTCAGAACCGAGCGGCGCGCCGATGCGGATATAGCCGTAGCCGGTTTCGGCACGCGTCGGCACGATTCCCATGGTGACGATATGGCCAGCGGCCGCATGCTGTACGCCGGCGGCGACCGCCGCGTGAAATCCTGCGCTGTCGGTGACCGCGTGATCGGCGGGCATCACGACCATGATGCCGTCTTCATCCTGCGCGGCGACGGACAACGCGGCCACCGTCAACGCGGGCGCGGTGTCACGGCCCACAGGTTCGAGTATCAGCCGGCTCGGCTTGGCGCTCGTGCGCAATTGTTCGGCTGTCGTGAAGCGCTGTTCTTCATTGGCGACGACCACGAGCTGGCCGGCAAGCGGATAACCGGCTTCAAGCCCATCGAGACGGCGGGTCGTCGATTGCAGCAGCGACTCTTCGCCGAGCAGGCCGATCAACTGCTTCGGATGCTGCTCGCGCGACATCGGCCACAGCCGGGTGCCCGAGCCGCCCGCGAGAATCACGGGATGAACCTTGAGCTTGACGCTGGTTGCGGTTGAGGGCATGGGCGATTGGGCGGGGGTGGGCCGGGTGCCGGCAGGCGTGACCGGGGCCGGAGCTGTCATGGTGAACTCTCCTCGAGGCTGGATGAATGCGTGGAGTTTTATCACGAAGTCGCGAATCAATAAAAGCGCGTTAAATACAATTCCGATAAAAGGCGCGTCGAATTTATTCGAAATTCATCAAAAAATGTCCCGTCGATTTATTTATAAATAAAAATTACCTGAAAAAATCAGCAAGCATTTTTTTCGCTTAATGATGCGCAAGAATGACAGCACGAGTGGGGCCCGAGCTTCGCGCCAGAACTGTTGGCAAAGCGAAAGCTTCTATGTAAAAGCGCTCGAATGGGCTGCCCGAAACCTTCTGTTGGGCCGCGTTGCGGCAACAATTGCCGCACAAAATGCATAAAAAATGCCGAAATTTTGACCGATACAATTTGAGATTTTTTGCGGTCTTGTCGTGGGAATTTTAATACCGCTTTATTGAGGTATGAACAAGGGTATTCACCCATTCGCATTCGGATTTTGCGGTCTGGCCATTCAGGCTCATTCAGTCCAATCGCGCCGCCAGGCAGATCGGAAATAAAGAAGCCCAACGATGAAACGCGTATGCAACAGCCATTTCAACCAACCGACGGATCGCACTTGACTGACGAACAGAGGGGCGGCGCATGCTGAGCGTTCTAGCGAGAATCATCGACATCGCCATGGTCGCGCTCGCCGCGGTGCTGGCGGCGGGCGTGCACAGCGGCAGAGTGGTATGGCTCGACGATATGCAAAGCGTGTCGCTTGCGTTCGGCTGCCTGCTCGTGGTGGTGTTCTTCCCGCCGCTCGGCATCTATCAGTCGTGGCGTGGCAAGCCGCTCTACGATCTGCTGTCGCGCGTCACGGGCGGCTGGCTAATGGTCGAAGTGACCGGCGTGCTGATCAGCTTCAGCGTGCACCGCGCCGACAGCCTGTCGCGGCTGTGGCTCGTTTACTGGGCGCTCGCGTCGATCGTGCTGCTGGTCGTCACGAAGGTGATCGTCTATTCGATCCTGCGCGGGCTGCGCCGCGAGGGCTTCAATCAGCGCGCGGTCGCGATCGTCGGCGGCGCGCCGTACGGCCGCTTCCTGATCGAACAGATGCGCGGCCGTCCCGAAGCTGGCTTCAAGCCCGTCGTCGTGTTCGACGAGGACGGCACGATCAATCCCTACGAAGACCCGGACGCCGCGCACGCGGTCGCGGGCGTGCCGGTCGAGCGCGACTATCAGCGCATGATCGAACTGGTACGGCAGCGCGCGATCCGCGAGTTGTGGCTCGCGCTGCCGATCTCGAAGGAGAAGGCGATCCATCGCCTCGTGATGGATCTGCGCAACGACTTCGTGAACATCCGCTTCATCCCCGACGTCGGCAGCCTGACGCTGTTCAATCAGCCGATGGTCGAGCTGCTCGGCGTGCCCGCGATCAATCTGGCCGCCTCGCCGATCACCGATTTGCGCGTGCTGCCCAAGCGCGTGTTCGACAGTGTGTTCGCGCTGGGCGCGCTGACCGCGCTCGCGCCGCTGATGCTCGCGATCGCGCTGATGGTGAAGCTCAGCTCGCCGGGGCCAGTGTTTTTCCGCCAGCGGCGCAAGGGCATCGACGGCCGCGAGTTCGAGATCTTAAAGTTCCGCTCGATGAAGGTCCACAAGGAAGCGGCCGGCAAGATCACCCAGGCGACGCGACGCGATCCGCGCATCACCGCGGTCGGCGCGTTCCTGCGCCGCACCAGCCTCGACGAGCTGCCGCAGTTCATCAATGTGCTGCGCGGCGAGATGTCGGTGGTAGGTCCGCGTCCGCATGCGCTCGAGCACGACGACATCTACAAGGATCTGGTGAAGGGCTACATGCACCGCTACCGGATCAAGCCGGGCATTACCGGCTGGGCGCAGATCAACGGTTATCGCGGCGAAACCGATCGCATCGAAAAGATGATGGGCCGCGTAAAGCTCGATCTGTACTACATGCAGCACTGGACCTTCTGGCTCGACATCAAGATCGTCGTGCTGACGCTGTGGAAGGGCTTCGCGGGCAGCAACGCCTATTGAACGCGGGGCGCCGGGCCGCGCCGATGCCACGCATCGCGCGAGCGCATTCCTGAATCAACTTTTTTACCGAGGTGCAATCCATGAATCTGACGATCATCGGTAGCGGCTATGTCGGCCTCGTGACCGGCGCGTGTCTGGCCGACATCGGCCACGACGTGTTCTGTCTCGACGTCGACGCGCGCAAGATCGACGTGCTCAACAACGGCGGCGTGCCGATCCACGAGCCGGGGCTGCAGGAGATCATCGCGCGCAATCGCCGCGCGAAGCGCCTGACGTTCTCCACCGACGTCGAGGCCGCGGTCGCGCACGGCGATATCCAGTTCATCGCGGTCGGCACGCCGGCCGACGAGGACGGTTCCGCCGATCTGCAATACGTGCTCGCGGCCGCGCGCAACATCGGCCGCCATATGACCGGCTTCAAGGTGATCGTCGACAAATCGACGGTGCCGGTCGGCACCGCATCGCGCGTGCGCGAAGTGGTTGCCGCCGAGCTGGCCGCGCGCGGCGTCGAGCAGATGTTCTCGGTCGTGTCGAATCCGGAGTTCCTGAAGGAGGGCGCGGCCGTCGAAGACTTCACGCGGCCCGATCGCATCGTGCTCGGCTGCGACGAGGACGTGCCCGGCGAAAAGGCGCGCGAACTGATGAAGCGCCTGTATGCGCCGTTCAACCGCAATCGCGAGCGCACGCTGTATATGGACGTGCGTTCGGCCGAATTCACCAAGTACGCGGCCAACGCAATGCTCGCGACGCGCATCTCGTACATGAACGAGCTCGCGAATCTGGCCGATCGCGTCGGCGCGGATATCGAGGCGGTGCGCCGCGGCATCGGTTCCGATCCGCGCATCGGCTATGACTTCCTCTACGCGGGTTGCGGCTATGGCGGCTCCTGTTTTCCGAAGGACGTGCAGGCGCTGATCCGCACCGCGGCCGACCACAATGCGAACCTGCGCATTCTCGAAGCGGTGGAAGCGGTCAACGATGCACAGAAGCAGATCCTCGCGCAGAAGATCGTCGCGCGTCTCGGCGAGGATCTGTCGGACCGCACGTTCGGCGTCTGGGGTCTCGCATTCAAGCCGAACACCGACGACATGCGCGCGGCGCCGAGCCGCGAGCTGATCGCCGGGCTGCTCGGCCGCGGCGCGCGCGTGAAGGCCTACGACCCGGTCTCGATCGACGAAGCGAAGCGCGTGCTCGCGCTCGATCTGAAGGACGTGCCGCAGCAGCATGCGCGACTTTCGTTCGTGACTGAAGAGATGGAAGCGGCGAGCGGCGTCGATGCGCTCGTGATCCTGACCGAATGGAAGGTCTTCAAGAGTCCTGATTTCGATGCGCTGAAGCGCATGCTGAAGACGCCGCTGATCTTCGATGGCCGCAATCTGTACGAGCCGGACGTGCTGCTCGAACTCGGCATCGAGTATCACGCGATCGGCCGGCGGCATGCGTTGCGCAACGCGCCGGCGCGTGTCGGCGCGAACGGTTCGATGCAGGCGGCGGACCTCGCCGCGACGGCAGCCTCCGGCCGCTGAGGCCACCGCGATCGCCGCGCGAGAGAGTCCGCCATGTTCGACAACGTTCTGATCGTGTGCCACGCCAACGTGTGCCGCTCGCCCGCCGCCGAGATGCTGTTCAAGGCGAGCCAGGCGCGCGCGCCGCGCTCGGGGGCCGCACCTATTGCGTTTCATTCGGCGGGCATTCGTGCGGTGAACGGCCACGGCATGGACCCGGTGATGCGGCGCCTGCTCGAAGAGCGCGGCGTCGCGGCCGGCGTTCACCACGCGCGGCGCCTCGAGCGCTCGCTCGTGCGCGCGGCCGATCTCGTGCTGGTGACCGAGCGCGCGCAGGTGAGCAAGGTCGAAGCGCTCGATCCGTCCGCACGCGGCAAGGTCTATCCGCTCGGCAAGTGGGAAGCCGATTCGGACGTCGCCGATCCGCACGGCGGCGAGGAAGACGAATACAGGGAGAGTCTCGTGCTCATCGAACATCTGGTCATGGGATGGCTGAAAAAAATATGCTGAAGAAACCCCGCATCGAAAACTCATTCGCGAGCTTGCGCACGAAGCTCGCCGCCTCACTTCTGCTGACGTCCTTTCTGTCGGCCTGCGCGACCGCACCGGGCAATTACCTCGACACGTCGCGGCTCAAGGACAACGATCAGGCGCCGAGCGAAACCTATCCGGTCCATCTGATCGACGCGAACCTGATCATGGCGCAGGCGCAAGCCGCCGCCGCGAAGACCCAGCCGTTGCCGCCGTCGGCGCTGTCCGATCCGTCGCTGTACGTGTACCACCTCGCGCCGCAGGACATTCTTGGCATCACCGTGTGGGATCACCCCGAGCTGACCACGCCGCAGGGCAGTACCTTGTCCTCGGGCGGCAATACCACGCAGACGATCGCGGGTGCGTTGCAGCAGCCGTACACGGCCGCGCTGCCGGGCCAGGCCGATCCGTACGGCCAGACCATCGCCGCCGACGGCACGATCTTTTTCCCGTTCGTCGGCCGCATCCAGGCCGCGGGCAAGACCACGACCGAGTTGCGCGATCAACTCGCCTCCCGCCTCGTGCCTTATATCCGCAATCCGCAGGTCGACGTGCGCGTGCTGTCGTATCGCGGCCAGAAGGTGCAGGTCACGGGCGAAGTGAAGCAGCCGGGACCGCTCGCGGTCAGCGACGTGCCGCTGACGCTGGTCGACGCGATCACGCGCTCGGGCGGCACGAACCCGGACGCCGACATCCAGCGCGTGCGACTCACGCGCAGCCACAAGCTCTATGTGCTCAATGCCGATCGCATGCTCGATCAGGGCGATACCACGCAGGACGTGATGCTGCAGAACGGCGACGTGGTCAACGTGCCGGACCGCACCGACAGCCGCATCTTCGTGATGGGCGAAGTGAAGACGCCGATCCAGGTGCCGATCGTGCGCGGCCGCATGACAATCGCCGACGCGCTCACGCAAGGGGGCGGCATCCTCAACACCGACGCCAATCCGCGCCAGATCTACGTGATGCGCGGCATGCGCGAGCATCCGACCACGCCCGAGGTGTTCCGCCTCGACATGACGCAGCCGGACTCGATCATGCTGTCCTCGCAGTTCCAGTTGCAACCGCTCGACGTCGTGTACGTGGGCACCGCCGCGTCGACCACGTTCAACCGTGTGTTGCAGCAGGTGCTGCCGAGCGTGCAGACGCTGTTCTATCTGAAGCAGCTGACGCGCTGAACGTTTGGCCTGTAACGTCCCGCGCCGCCGTTGTCCGGGCGGTGCGGGACGCGCAACGAAAGCAGAAGTACCGCTGACGCGAAAGCCGAAGCCAACGACACGGGATGGAACAGTGAGCAATCAACTCTCTCCACACATGGCTGGTCCGATCAAGACCGAAGAAGAAGACGTCGTCCTCGGACAACTGGTGCAGGTGATCCTCGACGACATCTGGTGGCTGCTCGCGATCACCGCGATCATCGTCGCGATGGCGGTCGCGTACTGCTACCTCGCCAAGCCGACTTATTCGGCCGATGCGCACGTGCGCGTCGAGCAGTCCGACAGCATGTCGCAGGCGCTCACGCAAACGCAGACCGGCGCCGCGATCACCAGCGGCTCGACGTCGCTGCCGACCGACGCCGAGATCGAAATCATCAAGAGCCGTGGCGTGGTCGCGCCGGTCGTGCAGCAGCTGAAGCTGAACTTCAGCGTTACGCCGAAGACGATCCCGCTGCTCGGCAACATCGCCGCGCGCCTCGCGACGCCGGGCCAGCCCGCGCGCGCGTGGCTGGGGCTCACGTCCTACGCATGGGGCGGAGAAGAAGTCGACGTCGATTCGATCGACGTGACGCCGTCGCTCGAAGGCGAGAAGCTGCTGCTGCGCGTGATAGACGCGCAGCACTATGAACTGTTCGCGCCGAACGGCTCGCTGCTGCTGCGCGGCCAGGTCGGGCAGCAGGCGCAGGGCGGCGGCGTGACGATGGTCGTCAACACGCTGGTCGCGCGCCCCGGGCAGGAGTTCACCATCGTGCGCTCGAACGATCTCGATGCGATCACCGCGTTCCAGTCGGCGATCACGGTGCAGGAGCAGGGCAAGCAGACCGGCGTGATCCAGATCTCGCTGGAGGACAAGAGTCCCGAGCATGCGGCGCTCGTCGCCAATGCGCTCGCGCAGTCGTATCTGCGCGAGCACGTGTCGAACAAGCAGGCCGACGCGAGCAAGATGCTCGACTTCCTGAGGAGCGAGGAGCCGCGCCTGAAGGCCGATCTCGAACGCGCGGAGGCCGCGCTGACCGCTTATCAACGTCAGTCCGGCTCGATCAACGCGAGCGACGAGGCGAAGGTCTACCTCGAAGGCAGCGTGCAATACGAGCAGCAGATCGCCGCGTTGCGTCTGCAGATGACGCAACTCGCCGAGCGCTACGGCGACGACCATCCGACGCTCGTCGCCGCGCGTCAGCAGATGACCGAATTGCAGGCGCAGCGCACCAAATACGCGGACCGCTTCCGCGATCTGCCGGCCACCGAAGTGAAGGCCGTGCAGTTGCAGCGCGACGCGAAGGTCGCCGAAGACATTTACGTGCTGCTGCTCAATCGTGTGCAGGAGCTGTCGGTGCAGAAGGCGGGCACCGGTGGCAACGTCCATATCGTCGACGCCGCGCTGCGCCCCGGCGCGCCGGTCAAGCCGAAGAAGATGCTGATCATCTCGGCGGCCGTGATTCTCGGGCTGATCGCGGGCACCGGTTTCGTGTTCCTGCGCCGCAATCTGTTCAAGGGCATCGACGACCCCGATCACGTCGAGCGCGCGTTCCATCTGCCGGTGTTCGGCCTCGTGCCGCAAAGCGCCGAGCAGGTGCAGCTCGAAAACAGCTATGCGCGGGGCGGCGAACGGCTGCGTCCAGTGCTTGCGAACGCGCGGCCGAAGGACGTGACGATCGAAAGTCTGCGCAGCCTGCGCACCGCGATGCAGTTCACGCTGATGGACGCGCGCAACCGCATCGTGATGCTGACGGGGCCGATGGCCGGCGTCGGCAAGAGCTTCCTCAGCGTGAACCTGGCGATGCTGCTCGCCCATTCGGGCAAGCGCGTGTTGCTGATCGACGGCGACATGCGGCGCGGCGCGCTCGAACGTCAGATCGGCGGCATGCAGGAGAACGGCCTGTCGGAGTTGCTGAGCGGCCAGATCTCGCTGGAAGAGGCGATTCGCGGTTCGAACATCGAAGGCCTGAGTTTCATTTCGTGCGGCCGCCGTCCGCCGAATCCGTCCGAACTGCTGATGTCGCCGCGTCTGCCGCAGTATCTCGACGGCCTCGCGAAGCGCTACGACGTGATCCTGATCGACACGCCGCCGGTGCTCGCGGTGACCGATGCGTCGATCATCGGCGCGTATGCGGGCTCGACGTTCTTCGTGATGCGCTCGGGCATGCACAGCGAGGTCGAGCTGGCCGATGCGCTGAAACGCCTGCGCTCGGCGGGCGTACACGTGCAGGGCGGCATCTTCAACGGCATGCCGGCGCGCTCGCGGGTCGGCTACGACCGCGGCTACGCGGCGACTCAGGCATACCTGAGCACGTGACGCGGGCTCCGCACTCGAGCACCGACTTCTGCACGACAGGAACAGAGGACATCACGATGAAACTGACGGTACTGGTACCGACCTATCGCCGCCCGGCCGATCTGGCGCGCTGCCTCGCGGCGCTCGAACGGCAATCGCGCGCGCCCGACGAAGTGATCGTGGTCGCGCGCGTCGACGACGACGCGACGCATGCGTGCCTGCGCGATCCGTCCACGGGCGGCCGCCTGCCGCTCGTGATCGCGCCGGTGGACATACCGGGCCAGGTCGCGGCGCTGAATCGCGGGCTCGACGCCGCGAGCGGCGACGTGATCGCGATCACCGACGACGACGCCGCGCCGCGCCGCGACTGGGTCGAGCGCATCGCGGCCGCGTTCGAAGCCGATGCGCGCCTCGGCGCGCTGGGCGGGCGCGACTGGGTGCACGAGAAAGGCCGCGTGCTCGACGGCGAGCGGCCGCTGGTCGGCAAGGTGACCGCGCACGGCAAGATCATCGGCAATCATCATCTGGGTGTCGGTGCGGCGCGCGAGGTGGACATCCTGAAGGGCGCCAACATGAGCTACCGGCGCGATGCGGTGCGCACGATCCGCTTCGACGCGCGTCTGCGCGGCGCGGGCGCGCAGGTGCACAACGACATGGCGTTCAGCCTCGCGGTGAAAAACGCGGGCTGGAAGCTCGTGTACGACCCGCAAATCGCGGTCGATCATTTCCCGGCCGAGCGTTACGACGACGACAAACGCGACGCGCAGACGATGGCCGCGCTGCGCAACGCCGCGTTCAACTTCCATCTGATCCTGCGCGACCAGTTGCCGCCGCTGCGCCGCGAAGCCGCGTGGTGGTGGTGGACGCTGGTGGGCACACGGCTTTATCCGGGCCTCACGCATGCGGCGCTCGCGCTGTTGTCGAAGCAGGCGCAGTTGAAGCTGTCGCGCTGGCGCGAGGTTCGCGCAGGCGCGCATGAGGCGCGGCGCGCGCTGTCGAAGAGCGGAGTGTCCGCATGAGCACGAAGGTTCACGTTCATCTCTTTTACGGCGCCGATCCGCGTTTTTATCGCAAGGGCGACGATATCGGCTGCCTGTACGGTTATCACCATGCGCAGTCCGAAGCATTCGCGCTGACTTATTCGCAAGACGCGCGCGAAAGCCGGCCCGTGCGGCTCGTACGGCGCGCGCTGAAGGCCGCGCTCGGCTTCGATTTCATCCATACGTGGCGCAATCGCGCGGAGATGCTGCGCTCGGACGTGATCTGGACGCATACCGAGCAGGAGTGGCTGTCCGCCGCGCTGATGCTGCTGCTGTGCGGACGCAAGGCGGGGCCGGGCGCGTCGCCGCTGCTGCTCGCGCAAAGCGTGTGGCTGCTCGACAAGTGGCCGTCGTACGGCATCGCGCGCAGCTGGTTGTATCGCAAGCTGATGACGCGGGCCGATCGGCTGACCACACTCGCGAGCGAAAACGCCGGGCTGTGCCAGGACTATTTCCACCGCGACGCGACGCCGCTGCTGTACGGCCTGAACACGCGCGACTTCCCGGTCACCCCGCCGACGCAGTGGACGCCTCGCACGCCGCTGCGCATCGCGGCGATCGGCAACGATCGCGACCGCGACTGGGAGACGCTGATCAAGGCGGTCGGCAACGATCCGCGCTACACGGTGAAGCTCGCGACGCGGCGGCGCATTCCCGCGTCGCTGCGCGCGTCGAATGTCGAGATCGCGCTGTTTTCCGGCATCAAAAAGCAGCACGAGCTGTACGACTGGGCCGACGTGATTGTCGTGCCGCTGCGGCCGAACTCGCACGCGTCGGGTATCACGGTGATGCTCGAAGCGGCGGCGGTCGGCAAGCCGATGGTCGCGACCGACGTCGGCGCGCTGCGCGACTATTTCCCCGCCGACGAAGCCGCCTACGTGCCGCCGTTCAATCCGCAGGCACTGCGCGATGCGCTCGACCGGCTCGCCGCCGGGCCTGACGAGGCGCTGCGCCAGGCGCAGGCAGCCGCGGCCGGTCTGCTCGCGCGCGATCTGACCACCCAGCACTACGCGATGCAGCACGTGCGGATCACGCGCGAGATGCTGAGCTCGCGCGGGCAGGCGAGCGCGCACGCCGGCGCGGCCACGCACGCGCAGCCCGCCGCACCCGGGCGCGAATCGCGCGGAGGCCTATAAGCGATGTCGACGATTCCGCGCGCGAACCCGTTGCCGCCGACAGGCGCGGCCAACGCCGCCCCTGCAAAACACGGCGCGAGCGGGCTGCTGTCAGGCGGCCCGCGAGAATGGCTGCCGCCGCTCCTGCTGTGGCTGATCGCCGCGGTGCTGATCGTCGCGCATCAGGGCACGGTGCTCACGCTGGCGTTTCCGGTGCTGGCGATCCTGACGGGTCTGTGGCTCTACTTCAAGAGCCCGGCGCGCTACATCGGCTTCATGTGGTGGCTGTGGTTCCTGAGCCCCGAAGTGCGGCGTCTCGCCGACTGGTCAAAGGGCGCGTTCACGCCGACGAGCCTGATCCAGGTCGCGCCGCTCGCCGTCACGATGATCAGCGGGCTGTCGCTGCTGCGCTACTACCGGCTGCTCGCGCAGCGCCGAGGCTTGCCGGTGCTGCTGATCCTGCTCGGCTTGATCTACGCGTTCCTGATCGGCGTGATGTCGAGCGGCCCGCTCGCGGCCACCTACGACCTCGCGAACTGGCTCTACCCGATCCTGATCGGCTTTCACATCATGGCGCACACGCGCCAGTATCCGCAGTATCGCGACACGATCATCAACACGTTCATCTGGGGGATGCTGGTGATGGGCGGCTACGGCCTGATCCAGTTTTTCATCATGCCGCCGTGGGACGCGCTGTGGATGCTCGGCTCGCAGATGAACTCGCAGGGCGACCCGGTGCCGATGGGCGTACGCGTGTTCAGCACGATGAACTCGTCGGGCCCGTTCGCGTTCGCGATGATGGGCGCGATGGTGTTCGTGATGGCCACGCAGCATCGCGTGCGCTGGATCGCCGCCGCGCTCGGCTTCTTCTCGTTCGCGCTGAGCCTCGTGCGCTCGACGTGGGGAGGCTGGGTCATCGCGCTCTTGATCCAGCTCGTGAAGTCGAACAACAAGGTGCGCTTGCGCATCGTCGCGAGCGCGGTACTGCTCGCCGGCTTGTGCGTGCCGCTGCTCGCGGTCGGTCCGGTGGCCGAACGGATGCAGGCGCGGCTAAACACGATCGTCAATCTGCACGACGACCAGAGCTACGCGGCGCGTAACGAGTTCTACGCGACCTTCGCGAAGACCGCGTTTACCGACGTCTCGGGCGAGGGCATGGGCGCGACCGGCACCTCGACGAAACTTTCCAACGACGGCGGCCAGCTCGGCCAGTACGGCAACTTCGACAGCGGCGTGATGAACATTCCGTTCGTGCTCGGCTGGCCCGGCACCTTGCTGTACATGTCCGGCATCGTGTGGCTGCTGACGCGCGCGGTGCTCGGCTCGTTCAGGCTGCGCGACGACAAGTTCGTCTCCGCGTGCCTGAGCCTGTGTCTTGCGACCTTCGCGATGCTCGTGTTCACGAACTCGCTGGTCGGCACCGGCGGCCTGCTGCTTTTCATGGGCGCCTTTTCGATTCTTTCCGCGGTTCACCACGAAAAAATGAACCGCGCACGTACGCTATTTCTCCACGGAGGCACGGATTGAGAGTCGCCATTGTCACGCACGTAGTGCGCCATAACGACGGCCAGGGGCGCGTCAACCACGAGATCGCGCGCGCGGCGCTCGACGAGAACATCCGCGTGACGCTGGTCGCGTCGCACGTGGCGCCCGAGCTGCTCGCGCATCCTAACGTGCGCTGGGCGCCGGTGAAGATCGGCCGCTGGTGGCCCACCAATCTGCTGCGCCAGCAGGTGTTCGCGGCGAAGAGCGCACTGTGGCTGCGCGCGCATCGCCGCGACTACGACGTGCTGCACGTGAACGGCTTCATCACGTGGATGCGCGCCGACGTCAATACCTCCCATTTCGTGCATAGCGGCTGGTTCGCGAGCAAGTACTACCCGTTCGGTCTCACGAAGGGCGTGTGGTCCGCGTACCAGTCGGTCTATACGCGCTGCAACGCGTTGCTCGAGCGCTGGGCGTACCGGCGCTCGAAGGTGATCACCGCGGTGTCGCAGAAGGTCGCCGACGAAATCCGCGCGATCGGTCTCACGCCGCGCAACCGCGTGGACGTCATCTACAACGGCGTCGACACGCAGGGCTTCGCGGCGGCGAGCGGCGATCGCGCAAAGTTCGGGTTACCAGACGATGTGTTCCTGCTGCTGTTCGTCGGCGATCTGCGCACGCCGCGCAAGAATCTCGGCACCGTGCTCGCCGCGTTGAAGCATCTGCCCGAGCATGTGCAGATCGCGGTGGCCGGCTTTCTGCCGGGCAGCCCGTATCCGGACGAGGCGAAGGCGCTCGGCATCGCGCATCGCGTGCATTTTCTCGGGCTCGTGAAGGAGATGCCGGTGCTGATGCATTCGGTCGACGCGTTCGTGTTCCCGTCGCGCTACGAAGCGATGAGTCTGTCGCTGCTCGAAGCGATGGCGGCGGGGCTGCCCGTCGTGACCGCGCGCACGGCCGGCGGCGCCGAGATCATCACGCCCGAGTGCGGCATCGTGCTGGACGATCCCGACGACCCGCAAGCGCTCGCTCGCGCGGTCGCGCAACTCGCCGGCGACGACAGCGCGCGCCACGCGATGGGCAAAGCCGCGAGCGAACTCGCGACCGGCTTCGGCTGGGCGCGCATGGCCGCGCAATACATCGCGCTGTACCGGCAGCTGGCGGGGCAGCAGGAAAACCGCCGGCGCAGCCAGACGGAAGCGACGGTCGTCGCGCAGAACGATGCGCTGACGCTGAACCATCTCGCCGGACAGAAGAGCGTGGAATGACCGCGCGAAGCGCGCCATCCACGTCTACACATAGCAACTCACCGGAAGCAACACACAGGGGCACACCATCATGACGACTGGCTCAATCAAATCACTACAGATCGGGATGCACTGGTTTCCCGAACGCGCGGGCGGCCTCGACCGCATGTACTACTCGCTGGTCGGCGCGCTGCCGGGCGCGGGCGTCGCGGTGCGCGGCGTCGTCGCCGGCTCGCCGAAAGTCGCGGCCGATACCGGTGGCGCGATCAACGGTTTCGGCCCCGCCGCGCAATCGCTGCCGCTGCGGCTAATGGCGGCACGCCGCGCGCTACGCCACGAAATCCGCACATCGCGGCCAGATGTGATTTCGTCGCACTTCGCGCTCTATACGTTTCCGGGGCTCGACGTAACGCGCGGCATTCCGCAGGTGTCGCATTTTCAGGGACCGTGGGCCGACGAGAGCCACGTCGAAGGCGCCGATTCGTTCGGCCAGCGCGCGAAGCGTTATCTGGAGCAGTCGGTATACGCGCGTTCGTCGCGGTTGATCGTACTGTCCGACGCGTTCGGCAAGATTCTCACGACGCGCTACGGCATCTCGCCGGAGCGCGTGCGCGTGGTGCCGGGCTGCGTCGATGTCGAGCAGTTCAATCTGCCGATCACGCAGGCCGAGGCGCGTCTGCGTCTGCAATTGCCGCAGGACCGACCGATCGTGCTGGCGGTGCGACGGCTGGTGCGGCGCATGGGTCTCGAAGATCTGATCGATGCGGTGAAGCTGCTCAAACGCAGAGCGCCCGACGTGCTGCTGCTGATCGCGGGCAAGGGTCGGCTCGAAGGTGAGCTGGAGGCACGCATCGCCGACGCGGGGCTCGAACACAACGTGAAGCTGCTCGGCTTCGTGCCCGATCAGCATCTGGCGGCGCTGTATCGCGCGGCCAATCTCAGCGTCGTGCCGACCGTCGCGCTGGAAGGCTTCGGGCTCATCACGGTCGAATCGCTCGCGTCGGGCACGCCGGTGCTGGTGACGCCGGTCGGCGGATTGCCCGAGGCGGTGGCGGGATTGTCGCCCGATCTGGTGTTGCCGGAGACCGGCGCAGCTGCGATCGCCGCGGGTCTCGCCGGCGCGCTGAACGGTACGCTGAAGTTGCCCGATGCGGATGCATGCCGCCGCTATGCGCGCGAACGCTTCGATAACGCGGTGATCGCGAAGCGGGTCGCGGCGGTGTATGCCGAAGCGATTGCGGGGAGCGTGCTGCATTGAAGTGCAGCGGCGGCGGTTCAATCGAATGAAAAAAGGGCGGGGCTCGGATCGCTGCGTTCGGGCCTCGCGTTCATGTCGCCGCAAGACCGGCAAAAAAACAGGCTACCAATAACGGCACTTTTCTGTTGAACTTGAGCCCGGATCAGCCCCTGGCCGCGATTTTCCAACCTTATTTTTCAAATCCCTGAAACGTGGCGCCCGGCGTCGACTTCGTCACGTTGACGTCACACATCCGCGACGATAATCCCCGCGCCCGAAAGTACAAAAACACACGGGCGTCCCGCCAAAAAGCGGGGACCTTGTATTTTCAGATCTCGGGGATTCTCAGATGACCATCCGCCACCGCATCACGCTTCTCGTCATTCTGATGCTTGTCGCGCTATCCGCCATTGGCGGATACGCTGTGCTTCAGACCCGCAACAGCGCCGCCAACGTCAGGCAGGTCACCCAGGGCGTCGTGCCGAGCGCGCTCGCGTCGGCAGACCTCGTATCGCAGGTCAAGGACGTGCAGCTCGCGATGATGACGCTCGTCTATGCGCCTGACGCGAACATGGTCTCGCAGGCTCAAGACCTGCTGAAGAGCAAGGAAGCGTCGTTGCAGGCGGCGCTCGACGTGCAGGCGAAGGCCGCGCAAGGTCAGGCCCAAACCGGGCTCGTGAGCCAGGCGCGCGACAGCCTCGCGAATTATTTCAACGCGGTCAACGACACCGCGAAGATGAAGGCCGACGGCAAGAACGAACTGGCGCAGGCCTATCTGTTCGCGAACGTCGCGCAATACCGCGATGAACTCGAAGGCATCGTCGAGACGCTGCGAATCGAAAAGAACCGCCAGAAAGACGCCGCGATCGACGAACTGAACAGCGCGCTCGCCACCACGACGACGGCGATCGGCGCCGCGACCGGCGCGGCCATCGTCGTGCTGTTGCTGATCAGCGCGCTGCTGTATCGCCAGATCACCCGGCCGCTGAGCCGCATGCAGGTGGAGATGAGCGAGATCGCGGCGAGCCAGGACTTCACGCGCCGCGTGCCGGTCGGACGCATGGACGAGATCGGTCATTCGATCGTCGCGTTCAACGGCATGATCGAGAAGATCCAGCAAAGCTCGCTGCAACTGAAGCAGAAGACCGCCGATATCCAGGCGATGCTGCAAAACATGCAGCAGGGGATTCTGACGGTGGTCGAAGGCGTGGTCGTGCATCCGGAGTACTCCGCCTATCTCGAGGCCATCTTCGAGACGCGCGAGATTGCGGGCCGTCCGTTGCTCGATCTCGTGTTCGGCGGCACCGATATCAACAGCGATGCGCTCTCACAGATCGAAGCGGCGCTGCAGGCATGCATCGGTGAAGACAGCATGAACTTCGAGTTCAATCAGCACCTGCTCGTCAACGAGATCGCCAAGCCGATGGCCGATGGCCGCGTGAAGACGCTTGATCTGAGCTGGTCGGCGATCACCGACGAACACGACGTCGTGCTGCGTTTGATGCTGTGCGTGCGCGACGTGACCGAACTGCGCGCGCTCGCCGCCGAGGCCGGCGAACAGAAGCGCCGGCTGGAAATGATCGGCGAGATTCTCGCGGTGAGTCAGGAGAAGTTCCATCACTTCGTCGAAAGCGCGACGGGCTTCATCAGCGAGAACGAACGGATCATCCGTCAGCATCACGAGCCGAGTCACGAAGCCGTCGCCGAGCTGTTCCGCAACATGCACACCGTCAAGGGTAATGCGCGCACGTACAGCCTTCAGCATCTGACCGGCATCGTCCACGAAACCGAACAGCGCTACGACGCATTGCGCCGCGCTGACAGCAGCGAAGCGTGGGACCAGCAGCTTCTGATCGAGGATCTGCAGCGCGTGAAGGCCGCGCTCGAAACCTACGCGACGATCAACGAAGTGAGCCTCGGCCGCAAGGGGCCGGGCCAGAGCGGCGCGGTGGATCGCTACCTGATGGTCGATCGCGAGTTGATCCAGAAGCAGCTGGATCTGCTCGAAAGCGCCGATCCGGCCGACCGGGACGCGCTCGTGTCGATGCGCGAATCGTTGCAGCGCGAACTGCGTCTGTTGGGCACCGAATCGATCTACGAAGCGCTCGCGGGCGTGCTCGACTCGGTGCCGTCTCTGGCGGCCGAACTCGGCAAGGAGGCGCCGGTCGTCAGCATCGACAACAACGGCTACCGCGTGCGCAGCGAGGTCAGCCATACGCTGCGCAATGTGTTCACGCACCTGCTGCGCAACTCGGTCGACCACGGCATCGAGCCTGCCGCCGAGCGTGTCGCGAACGGCAAGGACCCGGCCGGCGTCATCGAACTGGAAGTGGGCGTCGACCATCACGCGCTGCAGATCACCATCAGCGACGACGGCCGCGGTCTCGCGCTCGCGAAAATCCGTGGGGCCGCGATCGAACGCGGCTGGATCGACGCCGATGCCGCGCTCAGCGACGAAGCGATTGCCGAGATGATTTTCCGTTCCGGCTTCTCGACCGCGCTGACCGTCAGCGAGATTTCGGGCCGCGGCGTCGGCATGGATGCCGTGCGCGATTTCGTGCGGCGCGAGCATGGCCGCATCGAATTGCGTTTCACCGACGATCGCCGCGGCGCGGACTATCGCCGCTTTCAGACCGTCGTGTCGTTCCCCGGGGACTGGGCGGTGGACAGTCTCGACGCGTCCGCCGATGCAGCGCGCGAGCGTGACGAGGATGCGTTAGCAGGCTGACGGCCTGATGGATTGAACGAAGCGATGGGAGCAGGTTGTGCTTGAAAGTTATCTTTTGGCCGCAGGCGTTGGCGGTATCCTCTGCGCACTCGCGACGGGAATTTTTTATCGTCGGAAGCTTCGCGCGGGTGCGCAGGCGCAACGTATCGACGCGCTCGCGCGGCAGGCTCTCGAGCAGCAACTCGACGCGGCGGTCCGGCTCGCCGAGCAGGCCAACAGCGAGCGCGCCGCACTGGAGTCGATGCTCGCCGATCTGCGCGCGCAAGCCGGGCAGTGCGCGCACGATCGCGAAGCGTTGCAGGCGTCGCTCGACGCCGCGAGTTCGCGAAGCGACGAATGGCTGCAGCATGCGACGCGGATCGCGCACGAGGCGGGCCGTCTGAAAACGCTGACCATCACGTTCGAGCGTTGGCACGAGCAGATGATTTCGCTGATGTCGCAGAACCGCGACATGCACAAGAAGAACCAGGAGCTGTCGTCGATCGTGCAGCACGTGCTGATCGTTTCGCTGAATGCGTCGATCGAAGCGGCGCGCGCCGGCACCGCGGGGCGCGGCTTTTCGATCGTCGCGGGCGAAGTGCGCTCGCTGGCGTCGCGCTCGCAGGAGTTGTCGAAGAGCTATCGCGAGAGCCTGCATCGCAACGACCTGACGACGGCGGCGACGTTCCAGGACATCCAGGCCGGCGGCAAGATGATCACGGCGTCGCTCGGCGGTGTCGAAGTGCTGGCGACCCAGTTCCAATCCCGGCTCGAGCAGGCCGCGGCGTGATTACCGATCAGGCGAAGCAAAGCATCGCGGACATCTTCTGTCACGCGGCCCGCGCGAGATTGCCCGCGACGCCGGGCGATTCGTGCGAGATCACGGCGGTGCCGAGGTGGGATCGCGATCATCCGGCCGGACCTTGCGCGATGGCGTTGACGATCTCGTCGATCGGCTTTCGTCTGCTGTTCGTGCTGCATTTCGGCAAGGACGACGCGACGCACGCCTACTACGCCAGCGGCGACACGACGCGTTCGCTGTCGGAAACGCTGATGGAACTCGGCAACCTGTGCTGCGGCTACATGAACCAGCAACTGGTCAATCATTTCCCCGATCTTGGCATGTCGACGCCGTATGAATTGAACGGCGCCTGTGTCGAGTATCTGGACGAGTTGCGGCCCGATCACGTGTGGGCGTACGAGCTGACGATCGGCGGTGCGGCCCGGCTGGGTGTCACGTTATGTCTATGCGCGCAGGCGCCGCTCGATTTCAAGGCTGAACTCGCCACGGCCGACGAGGCCGAAGGCGAACTCGAACTTTTCTAGCCCCTCAACACTGCATTCGCAGACTGAAACACGATGAATACCAGCAAGCCCGTCAGCAAGCTGCTCGTGCTCGACGACTGTCCGGCACACGCGCAAGCGCTGAAGCTCTTTTTCGACGAACACAACCTGATCGCACTGAAGGTGCGCGACAGCAACCGCCTCGGCTCGGTACTGGCCACCAATATCGATCTCGGCGGCGTTCTGCTGGCGGATAACTACGGCGGATCGGTCGAGCAGGCGGCTACGACCGCCGCGCGCATCAATGCCTTGCGCCCCGAACTGCCGGTGATCCTGCGTTCGAGCGGCAACGCGCCGCTCGAACGGCTTCCGAAGCCGTTGACGAACGCGGCATGCGCGCATTTCAATGCCGCCGATCTGACGACGCTGCGTGAAGCCGTCGATCAATACATCTTCAGCCTCGACTTCCCGAACGCGCTCGTGCGCGGTATCGCGGAGATCACGGAAGCGCGGCTCGCCACGTTGTTCGACGGCGTCACGGTGCAACGCGACACGCCCAGTATCGTGCGCGATCGAATCATCTTCGGCGAGGTCTTCAGCCTGATTCCGCTCGAAGGCAGCTGGTGTCGCGGCTATATGTTGATGCAGGCCGAAGAGGAGCCGCTGCTCGGCATGATCGATCGCGACCGCGCGGCACGCGACCCCGGCATGGGCGCGGGGCAACCGGGCTTTCGCGATCTGAACGACGTGCTCGGCGAATTGACCAATCTGATCTGGGGGGCATTCAAGGACCGCTTCCTCGGTCAGCAGAACGCTCGCGAAGCAAGTCAGGTGCAGGTGCCACTGCTGGTCAATCACAAGCATCGCTACATCTCGTTCGGCTCGGACAATCCGCAGTTGCGGTTTCAATATCGATTGAGCGACGCCGCGAGCGGACAGTCGGTGTCGATCGACCAGCGCTTCGTTTTCAACCTGAGCTGGTCACCCGAAGATTTTTCTGAAAACGCGGTGGATGTCGACGATCTCGTCGAGTCCGGCGAACTCGATCTGTTTTGATACGACGCGTCGGTGACGCAAGGGAATGGTTATGGCAAAGATTCTGGTGGTGGACGATTCGAGCACGGTACGCGATGAAGTCGCGGGTTTTCTGGCGAAAAACGGTCTCGACGTCGCGACGGCCATCGACGGCAAGGATGGCCTTGCGAAGCTGAAAACGGATTCGAATATCCGCCTGATCGTCAGCGACGTGAACATGCCGAATATGGACGGCCTGACGATGGTCGAAAAAATCCGCGGCGAACTCGCGAACAAGACCGTCAACGTGATCATGCTGACGACCGAAAGCAGCCCCGCGATGAAGGAGCGCGGCAAGGCCGCCGGCGTGAAGGGCTGGATCGTCAAGCCGTTCAAGGGCGATGCGGTGCTCGAGACGTTCCGGAAACTGGCGGGTTGACGGGGCAGTGTGCGGCGAGCCCCGCCGCACACGGATGCCGTGTTAGAACGTCTCGTGGTGCTCGTTGCGCGCGATGTCCGCCTGCACCATCATCTGGCACAGCTGTTCGAGCGAGGTTTGCGGTTGCCAGCCGAGCGTGTCGCGCGCCTTGTCCGCGCAGCCGATCAGCAGGTCCACTTCGGCCGGCCGATAGAACTTCGGATTGACGCGCACGAGCGTCTTGCCGGTCGCGACGTCGATGCCGGTCTCGCGCTCGTCCTTGCCCGACCATTCCAGCTGATAGCCGGCCGCCGTAAACGCCATGCGCACGAAATCGCGAACCGTTTCGGTGCGGCCGGTCGCGAGCACGAAGGTGTCGGGCGCGTCGGCCTGCAGCATGCGCCACATGCCCTCGACGTATTCGAGTGCGAAGCCCCAGTCGCGCTGCGCGCTCAGGTTGCCGAGTTCGAGCACGTCCTGCTTGCCGAGCTTGATCTTCGCGACCGTGTCCGAGATCTTGCGCGTGACGAATTCGCGGCCGCGTAGCGGCGATTCGTGATTGAACAGAATGCCGCTGCTCGCGAACAGGTCGTACGACTCGCGATAGTTGATCGTCGACCAGTGCGCGAACAGCTTCGCGACACCATACGGGCTGCGCGGATAGAACGGCGTGCTTTCGCGTTGCGGCACCGCCTGCACGAGGCCGAACATCTCGGAGGTCGACGCCTGGTAGAAGCGTGTCTTCGGGCTCAGGATACGCAGGCCTTCGAGCAGATTCAGCGCGCCGACGCCGGTCACTTCAGCGGTGGTCACCGGCTGGTCGAACGACACGCCGACGAAGCTCTGCGCGGCGAGGTTGTACAGCTCGTCGGCCTGCGTGCCGTCGAGCAGGCGCAGCGTCGAGCCGAGGTCGGTGAGGTCGTGTTCGACGAGACGCAGATTCGGATGATCGAGCACGCCAAGCTCACGCATGCGCCAGAAGTTGACCGAACTCGTGCGCCGGTAGGTGCCGGTCACGTGATAGCCCTTGTCGAGCAGCAGCCGGGTCAGATAGGCGCCGTCCTGTCCGGATACGCCGGTGATGATCGCTTTGCGTGGTTGGCTCATAGCTTGCCTTCTAGTTTGTGAGAGAAAAGAGAGCGGAACGCGCGTAAGGGCCTGACTCAATGCGCGTTGTCCAGCAGCCGCCGCACCAACGGTTCGACGACCCGATAATCCTGTTCGGCCTTCAGCCGGTACAACTCCGGCTTTGGATGCGCGCCGTCCGACATCAGCGACTTCCAGTCGGGCAGGCTGCTCACATACATGTATTGATCGACGAGCGGCACCTGCTGTTCGGCGGCCACGCGTCGCGTCATCGCTATCATCGCGGCGAGCCGGGCGTTGAGCCGGTTATCGGGCATCGGGTTCGAGGTCTGCAAAACAGGCTCCTTGCCGAGCGCTCGCGCGGTTTGCACGAGCGACGTCTCGGCCGCGTAAAACTGCTCGGGCGTCTGGTTGTGCATCACTTCGTTGATGCCGTAGTTGATCAACACGATCCGCGCGGGCGAGGCGGCGAGACGTTCGCGCCACGGCAGTCCCGCCGTCGGCCCCGCGCGACGATTGCCGGTGCCGTCGCGCAACTGCCAGGCCATCGTGCCGCCTACGCCGTAGTTCGTGACGCGCACGCGCTCGCCGTCATGCGCCTGCAACGCTTGCTGCAGATACGTGACGGCGTTGCGGGCTTGCGGGCCGCAGTGGCCATCGCTGCAGGTGATGCCGAGCGTGGTCGAGTCGCCGTAAGCGTCGATCAGCAGTTGCGTCGGCGATGACACTGCCGGCCCGGCCACGGCCGCGCGCGTTGTAGGCGCGATCAGCATCAGCGCCGACACGACACCCAGCACGCGGGCAGCAACAACGGCCAGGCGGTTCATGCGCGGCCTTGCGGTGCTTGCCGTGCAACGTCAGCGCCGGCGCGGGTCGTCGCTCCCGACCCGCGCGCGCCGAAAATCAGGCGCTTCTCGAATGCGAACCACGTGATGCTCGCGTACACGAGCGTGATAGCGAGCGCGATCGCGGCGCTCAGATAGCGATTCAGATGCAGCGGCCACACCATGTACAGCACGCTCAGGTGGATCAGATAGATCGTGTAGCTGATGGTGCCGATATAAACGAGCACGCGATTGCACAACAGCCGCTTCACGATGCCCTTGCTCTGCAACGCGATGACGACGATCGATGTACACAGCACCAGCGACACGCTATACAGCCCGGCATTCGACAACGGCGTATTCGCTGCGCGAAAACGCGGGTAGTGCAGATGCAGCCATGCCAGCACCGCGAGCGCGGCCAGAGCGCCGAGCACCGCGAGTCCCTTGAACGGTTCGAGCGCATTGCGATCGCGCCGCACGGCAACCGCGAGCAGCGCGCCGGCCGCGAGCAGATCCATGCGGAACGGCGTCAGGTAGTAGATCGGCCAGAACGAATCGAACCACGGCGTCGCGAGCGCGCGCAGCAGCGGCACCAGAACGATCAGCGCGGCCGCCACCAGCCCAAGCAGACGCTCGGGCACGAGCAGGATCACGAACGGCCAGAAGATATAAAACTGCTCCTCGACCGCGAGCGACCACAGCACGTTGAGGCTGTCATGACCGCTTTGATTGAGCGCATCGCCGATATTGGTCGCGAAGAACGCGTACCAGTACCAGTGCTGCGCCCACGCGAGGCCGAACAGCAGCGACGACACGGCCATCAGCAGCAGGTACGGCGGCAGGATGCGGCGCGCGCGCCGCGCATAGAAATAGCTGAAATACGACTGCTGGCGCGACTTGCGATCGAGCAGGATGCCGCTGATCAGAAAGCCGCTCAAAACGAAGAACAGATCGACGCCCATCCATAGCGGCGCTTTCAACGCGTGCTGCGCGAACACCGCGAGCACGGCGATCGCGCGCAGACCGTCGAGCTGCACGATGCGGGAATGGGAGGGCGCGAGGGGCAATGCGCTGGCTGTCATGAACCGTCCATGGTGTAAAGCGGATGAGCCGGGCGAAGCGCCGCGCGGTTCGCCACGGCTTGCCAGCGAACAGGCGCGCGCTTCGCGTCGCAACTGAAGTGCAATCGATTCTAGGGAAAAGAAACTCGAGAAAAAACCCGTTGGAATGGGCTAATTGAATCAGATTGAAACAGGGTATTTCTTTGGCCATTCTCGATAGATTTATATGTTTATGTGGTGAGCATCGGGCAATCCGTAATAAATGCGCATTGCGTGATATCACATCGGTAGGAACGGGGAATCGTCGCGACCGAGGCAACTGACGGCGAGGCTTGCGCTTTTATCGCTTTTTTAAATCGTTTCTTTTTGCGACGCATAAGCGGACGAATATTTTTGAATTATTTTCGATTTTCGTCACCGCATTTTTTCCGCGTAACTTAGCCGTGCGGACGGCTGCCTTCAGGCGCCGCGCTTCAATCGGTTGCGCTTCGTTTCGCTTTGCCACATCACTGAATTTCGCCCCGAGCGGGCGCAGGTCCGCGTGCATCGCGTTGACCGGACATCGACTGGAGGTTCCGCCTTGCGCCGTATCACGTTCAAAAGCTGGTTGGCCCTGACAGCCTGCGCTGCCGGCGTCGTCGCCGCATCGGCCAGTCTGCCGGCTCGCGCCGAAACCGCTTTGAACGCGAAGACCTCATGGATCGGCAACAGCTTCGGCTTTGGCGATGGCACATGGACGCAGATCGATATCACCGCGATCGCGGTCACGCCCGACGGCAAGGTCTATACGAACGCGCCGTGGGACGAAAGCGGCGCTGAAGCGAGCGTCTATCAGGACGGCAAGATGCTCGGCTTCGCGGGCGGCACGCATGGCTGGGGCAACGCCGGCGGCAATGCGATCGCGGTCAACCGGAAGTATGCGTTCGTCGCGATCGCGGTCGGCAATGAAAAGGGACGTCTGGTCGAGCCGGGCGTGTGGCCGGACAAGGGTAAGCAATGGTTTGGTATCTCGCGGCGCCTGATCGACGAGCCGAAGCGCGTGGCACCGTTTCAGCCCGCGGCTAAAAACGCGGACCCGCACGCGCAGCTCGCGGCCGGCTTTCTGATGATGAACGAAGTGCCGACCGGCACGAACGCCGAGATCGGCGGGCTCGCCGCGAACGACACGACGCTGTTCGCGGCCAATACCGCGCGCAATCGCATCGAAGTCTACGATGCCGAATCGATGCAGCAGAAAGCGACGTGGAACGTGCACGAGCCTGGACGTATCGCGCTCGCGCCCGACGGCACGCTATGGGTGCTCAGCGGCACGCGCGGCGATCGCGCGCCGGGTATCGAGCATTACACGGCGACCGGTCAGCGCATCGACGAGACCATCACGCTGCCGGCCGATACGGTCGCGGTCGGCCTCGCCGTCGATGCGCAAGGCCGCCTCCTGATCGCCGATAACGGTCCGCGCCAGCAGGTGCTGTTCTTCACGAAGCGCGACGGCCGCTACACGGAGTCGGGCACGCTCGGCGAGCGCGGCGGCATTTTCAGCGGCGTCGCGGGCAAGCCCGGACCGTTGCGATTCAACGGGTTGACCGGCGTGGGTGTCGATGCGCGCGGCAACGTGTACGTGTCGACCAATGGCATCGGTCCGCGTTACGAGCCGATCGGCGCGGGCCTCGGCGCGACGCTCGAAAGTTATGCGCCGAACGGCAAGCGCAACTGGCAGGTCGAGGGGCTGCTGTTCGTCGACGGCGCGTGGATCGATCCGGCCCGGCCCGACAGCGTCTATACCGGCAACAAGCGCTTCGAACTCGATTTGTCGAAGCCGTCTGGACAGGACTGGAAATACGCGGGGTTCCTGTCGAATCGGTTCAAGTACCCGGACGATCCGGTGTTCCATACCGACCAGTATCCGGGTCTGCCGATCGCGCGGCGGTTGAAGGGGCACACGTTCCTCTATCTGACCGATATGTATGCGGATCATCTGAAGATCTATCGCTTCGATCCGCAGCATGACGGCGAGACCGCGATTCCCTCGGGATTTATCGCAGGTCGCGAGCGCGCGGTCGCGAAGGTGCCGAATGCACCGCCGGGTGGTGACTGGATCTGGCGCGACACGAATGGCGACGGGCGCTTCGATCGCGACGAATACACGCTGAACACGAGTGGCACGAAGCTCGCGGGCGGCTGGGGCTGGTGGGTCGACATGGCCGGCGACATCTGGCGTACCCGGGATACAAAGGGCATCTATCGCTTCCGTTTCGGCGGACTCGACGCGAAGGGCAACCCGGTCTACTCGTACTCGAACCTGACGCAGTACCCGGTGCCGGCACCGTTCAGCGAACTGCATCGCGCGATCTATGAATCGGACACCGACACGATGTACGTGAGCGGCTATACGGCCGATATGCCGACCGCGCAGGGCTTCTGGAAGGAAGTGGGGCGCGTGCTGGTGCGCTATGACAAGTGGTCGAGCGGCAAGCCGGTGCAGCGCTACGCGATCACGCTGCCGTGGCAGACGCAGAGCAAGCCCATCGCGACGATCATCGGCGTCACGGTCGAGGGGCAATACGTGTTCGGCGTCGAGCCGGTCGGCGCGGTGCACGTGTGGGACAAGGACAGCGGCAAGGAACTCGGCGTGATCCGGCCGGGCCCCGAAGTGGGCCGCGCGTCGGGTTGGGTCGACGTGCCGAACGGTATCAGCGCGACGAAGCGCGGCGATGGCGAGTACCTGGTGTTCGTCGAGGAAGACGCGCGCGGCAAGGTGCTGATGTATCGCTGGAAGCCTTGAGGTGCGTTGGCCTCGCTGACGCAGCCCCGCACGCAATCTAACCGCAAAACCGAAGGGATTCGATGGACAAGGGCATTCTCAGGAACGTAGCGATCAACTTTTTCGGGCTCGTGCTGCCGACGTTCGTGTCGCTCGTGACCGTGCCGTCGTATATCCGGCTGCTCGGGGTCGAGCGCTACGGTGTGATCAGTCTCGTGTGGACGCTGATCGGCTACTTCGGGATTCTCGATCTCGGCATGAGCATGGCCGCGCAGAACCATATTTCGAAGGCGCGCGCGTCGGGCGATCAGCAGGAAAGCGCGCGCGTGTTCTGGAGCGCGACGTGGCTCAATCTGACGACCGGCGTGGTCGGCGGTCTGATCATCTACTTCGGCGCGTTCCTGTACACCGCGTATTTCACGAAGGTATCGCCCGAGCTGCAGCACGAAGTCTATATGGCGCTGCCGTGGCTCGCGGTCGCGATTCCGATCGCGAACGTGTCGTGGGTGTTCGCGGGCGCGATCAATGGCGCGGAACGCTTCGGCGTCTACAACACGAACCAGACGATCGGCACGTTCCTGTTCCAGCTGCTGCCGCTCGGTGCCGCGTGGTGGCTCGGCGCGACTTTGCAGAACGTACTCGCCGCGGCAGTCGTCGCGCGGATTCTCGCGGCGTTGCTGCTCGGCCGCTACGCGCTGAAAGTGCTTGAAATACGCAGCATTCAGCCGCCGCGGCTCGGCGTCGCAAAGGGGCTGTTCAACTTCGGTGGCTGGATGCTGATCGCCAGCGTGACGACGATGGTCGCCGATTCGCTCGATCGCGTAATGCTCGGTTCACGGCTCGGCGCGCGTTTCGTCACGTACTACACGGTGCCGCAGAACCTCGTCACGCGTCTGAACATCGTGCCGACCGCGCTGGTACGCACGCTGTTTCCGCGGCTTTCCGCAGTCGGCCGCGCCGACGCCGACACGATCACGCAGCAATCGCTCGAATTTCTGAACGGCGTGTTCACGCCGGTTGCGCTCATCGCGATGCTGGTGCTCGAACCGTTCCTGCATCTGTGGGTCGGCAACGAGATCGCGACGGTCGCGGCGCCCGTGGGCCGCATCATGATCGTCGCCGTGTGGCTCGTCGGCCAGGCGAATGTGACGCGCATCCTGATTCAGTCACAGGTCAATCCAGCCACCGCCGCGCGCATCGGCCTCGTCGAGTTGCCGCTTTTCGCCGGCGCGTTGTGGCTCGGTATCACGCATTTCGGGCTCACGGGCGCGGCGGTCGCGGTCGCTGCCCGCGCGATGTTCGACTACGCGGTGCTGCTGCGTTTCGCCGCGATCCGCGCGCGCCAGATCGTGCTCGACATGCTCGCCCATCTCGCTTTCCTGCTCGCCAGCCTGTGGCTCGCCAGCTTCCTGCCGAGCCTCGCGCTCGCGATCGCCGCCGGTGTGCTGATGGTCGGCGCGAACGTCGCGTGGTCGATCACGATGACGCCCGCCTTGCGCAATCTTGCGCGTTCACTGCTATTGCGACTGAATCCGAGGAAAAGCGCATGAACCAAGACGTCCTTGAAAAAAAACTGTTGAGGCCCGCGACGCGCAGCGCGCTCGACGAACTGACGAGCGTGCCCGGCATCCAGCCGGCACCGCGCCGTACCGCACCGCGCGCGAGCAAAAGCGTGCGCATCGCGATCGTGCACGACTGGCTCGTCACCTACGCGGGCGCGGAGAAAGTGCTCGAGCAGATCATCGCGTGCTTTCCCGATGCGGACCTGTTCAGCCTCGTGGACTTTCTCGACGATCGCAGCTTCCTGCGCGGCAAGCCGGTGACGACGTCGTTCATCCAGAAGTTGCCGCTCGCGCGCAGCAAGTACCGCTCGTATCTGCCGCTGATGCCGCTCGCGATCGAGCAGCTCGACGTGTCGGCGTACGACGTCGTGATCTCGAGCAGTCACGCGGTCGCCAAGGGCATTCTGACCGGTCCCGATCAGGTGCATATCAGCTACGTGCATTCGCCGATCCGCTATGCGTGGGATTTGCAGCATCAGTATCTGCAGCAGTCGAAGCTGACCAACGGCCCGAAGTCGGCGCTGGCGCGGCTGATTCTGCATTACATGCGCAACTGGGATATCCGCACGTCGAACTCGGTCGATGACTTCGTCGCGAACTCGGCGTTCATCGCGCGACGCATCAAGAAGGTGTATCAGCGCGACGCGCAGGTGATCTTCCCGCCGGTCGATGTCGAGGCGTTCACGCCGTGCACGGAGAAGGAAGACTTTTATCTGACCGCCTCGCGCATGGTGCCGTACAAAAAAATCGATCTGATCGTCGAGGCGTTCGCGCGGATGCCCGAGCGCAAGCTCGTCGTGATCGGCGACGGACCCGACATGGCGAAGATCCGCGCGAAGGCGGGGCCGAACGTCGAGATCATGGGCTATCAACCGTTCGAGGTGCTGAAGGACCGCATGAGTCGCGCGAAGGCATTCGTGTTCGCGGCCGAAGAGGACTTCGGCATTTCGGTGGTCGAGGCGCAGGCTTGCGGCACGCCGGTGATCGCGTACGGCAAGGGCGGGGCGCTCGAAACGGTGCGCGATCTGTCCGAACCGAAGCCGACCGGCATGTTCTTCGATGAGCAGGATACCGACTCGATCATCGCTGCCGTGAATCGTTTCGACGAGCTTCGGCACCGGTTCCTGCCGGAGAATTGCCGCGGCAACGCCGAGCAGTTTTCGGCCGCGCATTTTCGCGAGCGCTTTTTCTCGCAGGTGCGCGCGGCGGTGCCCGCGTTGCACACGGCGACGCTGCCGGCCTATACGCCGTATCGGCCGGCCGTGCAGGGCGCCGCGAACGTGCCGCGCATTCTCGCCGTCGATCAGAGCGGCGTGCTCGGCGGCGCCGAACTGTCGCTGCTCGAAATCGTCAAGGCGCTGCGCTCGCGCATCGAGGTCGTGCTGTTCGACGACGGGCCGTTCAACACCGCACTCGCGAAAACCGGCGTCGAGGTCACTGTACTCGATGCCGGCGCGCTCAAAAATGTGCGCAAGCAGGGCGGTTCGATGCCAAAAGGTCAGGCGTTGAAGGGACTCATCTCACTCGTGCGTGCCACCGCGAAACGCGCGCGCAAGGTGGATGTGATCTACGCGAACACGCAGCGGGCGATGGTCATCGGCGCGGTGGCCGGCAAGCTCGCGCGACGGCCGGTGGTCTGGCATTTGCGCGACATCGTCAGCGCCGAGCATTTCGGCGGCAAGCAGCTTGCGATCATCAAGTGGTGCGCGCGGCTCGGCCTCACCCATGTGATCGCCAATTCGGCTGCGTCGGCGCAGGCGTTTGCGAAGCTCACGCGGTTCGACAGCAAGCGCATCGACGTCGTGTTCAACGGGATCGCCGCGGAACCGTTCGACGCATTGCGCACGGTGCCGCAAGCGGTGCTGCGCGAGCGCCTGAATCTGCCGCGCGACGCGTTTCTCGTCGGCTCGTTCAGCCGGCTTGCGCGTTGGAAGGGGCAGCATGTGCTACTCGAAGCGATGGTGCTCAATCCGCAGATGCATGCGGTGCTGGTCGGCGCGGCGCTGTTCGGCGAGGACCAGTACGAGAGCGAACTGCGCGCCTTCGTCGCCGCGCACAAGCTTGGCGAGCGCGTGCATTTTCTCGGCTTCCAGCACGATATTCCGGCCTGCATGTGCGCGGTCGATTCAGTTGTGCATACGTCGATCACCCCGGAGCCGTTCGGCCGCGTGATCGTCGAGGGGATGCTCGCGCAGCGGCCGGTCGTGGCGTCGCGCGCAGGCGGCGTGCTCGAAATTATCGACGACTACGAGAACGGCGTGCTATGTACGCCGGGCGACGCGCATGCGCTCGCCGATACGCTCGCCGAATTGCGCTCGAACGGCGACTTGCGCGACAAACTGGTCAGGAACGGCTATCGGACCGCGCAGGAGCGCTTCGGCACGCGCAGCTATGTGGATGGGGTTGCGCAGATTCTGACCGGCGTGGCAGCGCGGTGACGAGGTGATTTTTACGCGAGGGTAGACGAGGGCTTGGCCAGTCCTTGCTTGGCGTAGCGGAGCGAAAGTCTCGAACGACTTTCGCTCCGTTTTTTTTATTGCACCGCCGGGTGGCTTTAGAGTTGCCAAGAGAATCTGGACAACACCTCGCGCGGCGACAGGTTGATTACTCGCTCAGAAGGCGCTTGAGTTCGTCAAGGAATGAAGCAGTAGTGTGGCCCCACAGATTGGGATCAAACCCTGCGCGTCGAGACTTCGGCATGCGCGCGAAGCGCCTCAGCCACAAGTTGCCCGCATCAAGCTGGCACGCAGGATTATCCGCGAGCCGCAGCGCGCCGCTGCAATGGATGCAATAGCGCTGATCACGCAGAACACCGGCACACCGGACGAACCCCGACCGGCATCGATTCCTGACGGTAAAGTGGCTCAACGCCGCCCTTTTTGTTGAACCGCGATTGCGGAAATATGCATTGAAAATGAGATACGCGAAATCATCGTGAATATTTGTCAAAAAGTCTCAATCTCAAATTAAGGGTGCACTGAAGAAAGAACTGCTGGAGCATCTACGGCGCACCCGGGCCATACGCCGCTCGCGCCATCACACCCAGAAAACGGACGATCACGGCAGGATCCGTGAGGCGGTATCAATCCGTGAACGCCCCGCCACTGTGGAAGACCGTGCGGTGCCGGGGCACTGGGAAGGCGATCTCCTGTGTGGCAGCGGCGGCAGCCAGATTGCAACGCTTGTAGAGCGTCAGACACGCTATGTAATGCTGGTGAAGATCGCGAGCAAGGACAGCGAAACAGTAGTCAATGCGCTCATCAGACATGCTGGAAAGCTGCCGAAGGAACTGTATAAATCGCTTACCTGGGATCGGGGATCAGAGATGGTGAACCACAAGCAGTTCACCATTGCCACCGACGTTGCCGTGTACTTCTGCGATCCGAAACACCCCTGGCAACGGGGCTCGAATGAAAATACCAATGGCCTGTTGAGACAGTCCTTCCCGAAAGGCATCGACCTGTCGGTCTACTCACAGGCCAAACTCAATGCCGTGGCTCGAAGGCTGAACGAGCGTCCAAGGAAGACACTGGATTACGAAACGCCGGCTGAACGGTTCCATCGAACTATTGCATCGACCGGTTGAATCCGCCACGCTTCGTGGACAAAGCACTAACTGGCGCCGATCACTACGGAGAAGGCGGCTCAATGCCGCCATTTTTGTTGGACGGTGATATCGGAAAAATGCACCTGAAAATGAGATGGCCGGAGCAATTGTGAATATCTGTCAAAACGGCTTTGTCTCAATTTAAAGTCATTGACCGTGTCGCGTTTTAGATGGTTAATTCGTCGGGTGTGTTCTGGGAAATCAGCAGAGGTCAAATGGAACAACAGAAATGGGATGAAACCGGGGGCAAGGATGAGTACCTGCTTTACCGTATCACCTATTCAGTCTACTCGAACTTCCCGCCAATGCAGTCCGCAATGGCGCACAACGCCGAAACCGGCGAATGCTTTCCGCAGGACGGGATTCGGTTGTATTCGATATGAACCATCACGTGGAGGATAACTGATGGTGCTCTTAGGCGTGCTCAATGGTCTAATGGTCTGAGAGCGCGAATTAATCTATGGGAGGGTCCAATGTACGAAAGGATGCGCTCCGCAGAGGAGATCATGGAAGAAATGAAGGCTCGCTTTGCGGAAATGTTCGAGGGATCAGATAACCAGGAATGTCTTGATTGTCGTATCACGTTCAAGATATACAAAGAGTGGCCTGATATGCCTCAGGCAATGACGATAAACCAGAAATCCGAGGAGGGGATTCCGATTAATGCGATCAGGGCTCTCCCATCCGGTTACGACATGAGGCAGGCGTTAGGGCAAGGCGGGGGGTGCCTCTGTCGCAATCGATCTGCGAGCCTGTTCGATGAAGAGCTTACGCTTCGCGATGCCAACGGATCGCCACTCGCCGACACGTATTACACGATTGAGTGGCGAGGTTTCCTAACGCGCGGCGTCACTGATTCCATCGGACGTACACAGCGGCACAAGACAGACGGCGCGCAAGCGGTGCGTATCTATCTTGGACACCGCGCGTCTGTCTAACAATTCTCGCAAAGTAACTCATACAATGGAGTAAATGTGACCGACCCGCTGCACGAATGCGTAACCAATACTGATCCTAATTCAAATGTCACCATATATTCCTCGCGCTTGTGTAAGCCGTGGAAATTTTCCGCGCAGGAACCAAGTTCCTTAAAGGTTGGGAACAGTTCAGCGCGACCATGTACGACAATGACGGCAGCAAAGCCGGAAATGCAACAGTTGGATATGGGCACCTTGTTCATTTGGGGAAAATATCCAGCGCCGCATCGGAAAAGCCATTTCAGAAAGGAATAACCGAAGCACAGGCCGAGACGCTACTTAAGGAAGATGTCAAGTGGGCGGAAAATACGATCAATCGAAAAATTCGGCTCCCGCTGTTTCAATTTGAATACGATGCACTTGTGTGCTTTATGTACAACCTTCAACATCATGGCGACAGTCTGCTCGATTTCGTTAATACTGGTGATTACAACAAGGTAGGTGATAAGATGAGGCAGTACGCCACGGTTAAGGGCCACCCGCTTAAGGGATTGCTGCGGCGTCGACACCGTGAAGCGGAAATGTTTGAGGCGGGGGTCTATGATTCATCGCACTAGTCTAATACTCGCACTCACGATCGCTCCGATCATTGCACCCGCTAAGACCGTGTATTCCGGTAAATTCGATTATCACTATTTTAAATCGCCGGATCAGTATTTTTCAGGTCATAGCGCCGCCGATGTGGCGCATATGTGTGACACTGGGGAGCATGCAAGCAATGACGACTTGGCGCAGTGTTCGCACCGTAAATTCGATCATGCGGCCCGTGCACTGGATAAAATCCTGCGATCGGCGAAATCCAAGATTGGAGGCAATGACAGTTCACTTAAAGCGGAAGGCGAACCGTTAGCTCTCCCTTACTTTTTGAAGTCGCAAGACGCTTGGGCACAGTACCGCGATAACGAGTGTTACACCGAAACCTATATGATGGGTGAGGCTGCCGAGCGCTATATTTTCTTTTGGGAGTGTATGGCAAATATCACCCGAGACAGAGTCAAGGAATTGCAGGAAGTCTTAAGAGACTAGGGAAACGCTGATCAATGCTTCGCCGCTACCGTTGTCGACGAGTCAGTTTGAAAGCGTCAGAACGGCGAACGAATTTTTGTTGTGACCGGGATGAGTTTTGCTCGAATACGGGCCAACTGCTCGCGTTTTCGTACACATGACGGACTTTCCCCATGTGTCGAGCGCAGTCGGTTCTTCGCGATCACCAGATTGGCCAAGGCGAACAGAGTGAACAGTTGCGCCGTGTTCTTGGCTAGACCTTTGTAGCGGACCTTGCGATGGCGGAACAGATTCTTGACGACATGAAACGGATGCTCGACCCGTGCGCGAATCTGCGCCTTGGTTCGCTCGACCTGGATCAGCAGATCCTTCAGCGCACCGTCACGCATTGCCTTGATTTTTCCGCGCTTGACAGCCACACGCCACTGCACCGGATTTCCGTGCATCTCGTCGCGCTTTTCAACGCCCGTGTAGCCGGCATCGCCGAACGCTTCCTGCTCATGCCCGTGCAACAAGGCATGGGCTTGCGATACGTCCGATACGTTGGCCGATGTACCCACCAGGCTATGCACCAGACCCGAGTCGGCATCGACGCCGATATGCGCCTTCATGCCAAAATGCCATTCGTTGCCCTTCTTCGTTTGATGCATCTCGGGATCGCGGCTGTTCCCGGCGTTCCTGGTGGACGGCGGCGCCTCGATAATCGTCGCATCGACCAACGTGCCTTCCATCATCAGCAAGCCGCGTTCGCACAGCGAAATGCCGATCTCGTCGAACAGCTTGCGCGTCAAGTCATGCTCGACCAGCAGACGGCGGAACTTCAACAACGCGGTCGCGTCTGGCACGTCCTCGACCGCCAGATCGATGCCGGCAAACGCACGCATCGCGATGCTGTCATACAGCGCGTCTTCCAACCCTTCGTCCGACAGCCCGTGCCACTGTTGGAGGAAGTAGATTCTCAGCATACGTTCCAGGCCAATCGGCGGTCGGCCCCGCTTAGCCTTCGGGTAGTACGGCTCGATGGCCGACAGCAAACGTGTCCACGGGACAACCTTGTCCATCTCCGCCAGAAAGCGCTGCCGCCTGGTTACGCGCTTCGCGCCCTTGCTTTCCGCTTCTGCAAAACCGATCTGCCGCTTCATCGCCGTGGATCCGTGCCGTGAGCCTCGTTTTACAACGTCCTCGGTGGCCGATGCGATGACCGCCGAGCCGAATAAATCAGTGTTTCCTTAAAGCTGTTGACCGTGGCTGCTTTGGGTGATTAATTCGTCGGGTGTGTTCTGGGAAAATCAGCAGAGGTCAAACGGAACAACAGAATCAGAAAAGTGCCATGGACGAGGAAGAGTGCCAAGCTTGCCGTATCACCTATTCAATCTACTCAAACTTCCCGCCAATGCCGTCTGCAATGGCGCTGAACCCCGAAACCGGCGAATGGTTTCCGTTCGATAGGCTGAAGTCGTATTCAAACGGTTACGACATGGCCGAAGCCCTCGGTTACGCATGGGCGTGCGATTGTCGCGGACGCTCACGGAATCGTTTCGATCAGCGGTTCACGCTAGCCGATGCTGGAGGTAATGCACTCCCTAATACGTATTACACCGCCCAACTTCCATCGGGCGCACTTGTTCACGGCATTATCGATTTGCAGGGACGCACCAAGCGCTACAGACTTCCAGGTGGCGGCCTGCAGGCAGGATGCAGCAAAACAGCGGCTCGAATTTTATGAATGGTTGTCTTGTCCGGACGATATGGAATCGTCGGAGCATCCGGAATGCTTAACGGTTAAAACGATTCTTGGACGCAAGAAATAAATCGAAATTGAGTTGAGTCCGATCTGTAACGAGAGGGAACTGCGCGTGGACGTGCGACAAGCTGTTGAACTGCGTACGCACGCCCGTTGAGGACGTGCCGCTTGCACAAGGGAAAACGCGTTCATTTCCGGTGAAGGATCATCCGAATTTGATCGTCGTGGCTTGGCGTGCAGGGGATGGGCGATGAGTGATCCGATCAATAAGGATGTGCGATTGCTTTTCCAGTGCTGCCCACGGAAGCACGATTTTCTGGACGCTTAAGCCCGACTATCTGAAAGCGACAGGCGCCAAAGCATACCGATGGAGAATCACTACGATACTGGTGGCGGCTATGGCCGCCCTATCTGGCAGCGCACATGCGGCTCAGTCTTACGACAGCTACGAAGCCTTGTACGTTGCCCAAGCGGGGGCAGTGTTTGGCGACCCGATCAAACAAAACGGGGACCCGACCGATCAAAACGCCGGCGTGGTCTATTCCTACCCAGGCGAGCCAGGCACTTTTATGAAGCTGCAAGCCAAACTGGAACGGAAAACGCTAAACATTGAGCTCTGGAAGGATCGCCTGGTAGTCGACGGCAAATCCTATCGCTTTGCGCACGCTACGACATTCCCCGGAGAGCATGTGTCGGAAATCTTTCCGCAATCAGCCAACGTATTCATTGCAGCGCGAACCGATACGCATCCGCCCTTACTCTGCGTGGAAGGGCACGGCAACGGTTCGGGCGAAGCCGGAAATCGATACCGGCAGATCTCGCTGCTGGTCAACCCTCTAGCGCGCAAGCCGACGTTTCTTCATCTGCCGAGTTTACTTTCGTCATGTCGGGCCGTCGTGGCGATGAAGGAAGGGAAGCTTGCCTTTCCGAATAACAGTTACGTATTCGACGATGCACAGGCATCCCGCGTTGGCCTGTTAGTGTCGTACTACGCGTTTAGAGATCAGCGATTTGTCCCGGTCCCGGCTCTAAAGCAACTCCGGCTCAAATTTACGCATCCAGAGATACCGTTTCAATTTTCCATTCAGGATGAGCACCAGGTATCGACGTTGCTATTCAACGAGATCAAATGATGGTGAAGCACCCGAACGCGCGGGATTGATCCAATGTCGACGTTCTATCAGCGCCCTTTAGGCTTAAAACTCGCCGACCACTTCATCGCAGGCAACTCAACGAGCCGATAGAACACATAGGCGGCCGGCACCGCGACCAGCATATAGCCGAACGACGGCCAGATCGACATCTGCAGCGACGAACGAAACAGCCACGCCGACAGCAACACGAAGATCGGCAGATGGATCAGATACAGCGAGAAGCTGAAGTCGCCGACGCGGGACAGCAAGCGCGACAGCGCGTGCGACCCTGCGCGAAGCAGCGCGAGCACGCCGCTCGCTTCGCGTTGCGGGTCCTTGCGCGCATCGAGCGCCTTGTACAGATAACAGGCGAAGCCGAGCGCCCAGATCTGGAACGCGCCGTACTGGCCGAAATGAAACGCGGCGCAGCCTGCCGCGATCAATACCGCCGCGAGCACATACAGCGATGCCGGCGCACGCGCCGCTCGCACGTTGCGCGCTTTGGCGTCGGCGATCCACGCACCGAGCGTCCAGGAGAACCAGTACGACGTGAAGAACTGCAGATCGTGGCGCTCCAACCCGTACGCGGACGCAACGTTGATCGCGCCGACGAGCGCGAGCACGGCGTTCATGCCGATGCGTCTGCGTAGCGCGAACAGCAGCGGATAGATCGCATAGAACTGCACTTCGAGCGACAGCGTCCACAGCGCGCCGTTCGAGCCATACGTTTTACCCGCCACACCCTGCAGCGAAAACAGGTTGACCAGAAACGGATGCCAGCCGATGTCGCGAATCTTGTGACTGACGGGCGGCAATTGCAGGCTCAACGAATCGAGCGCGAAGGTCAGTACGAGCGCCGCGAGCAGCACCGGGTAGATGCGCGCGAAGCGCCGCAGCCAGAAGTTGCCTGCATCGAGCCGGTAAGCGGGATTGCTCGCGAGCCGCAGCGCGCCGCCGCGATGGATGCAGTAGCCACTGATGACGAAGAACATCGGCACACCGGCCGAGCCCCATGCGATCGGAAACGTCAGATACGCGGCGAGACTGCCGGGACTCAATGAATGTCCGACGCTCTGATGAAACGCCTGCATGCCGACCCACACGATCTGGCGGCAATGAAAGTAGGCGACCAGTAACGCGGCGAAGCCTCGCATCGCGTCGATCGCGTGCTCCTTGCTGGCGCTATCGACACGCGCGTCGCTGCGCGCATGCGCCGCGGCCGGGTTTTTCTCCGGGCGCGGCAGCGGGGAGAGGGGCAGGGATGAGCCGGCGGCATCCAGTGCTGGGTCGCTCATACGCGGTCCTTATCTGAAGCGGAAAAAAGAAAAAATGGCGCGGAACAGGCCTTCGAGCGGGCGTCTTGCGCACCCGCGACGCATCCATGCTAGAACACCGCAATCCTGAAAAATGATTAAAAAATTCCATTTCGCATTGAATCCGACATCGATTTTGTGACGAATTGTAATTGCGCGTCGACGGATGGGGTATCGAATTATTTATCGCTTTTGTCGTGCTAATTTAAAGCAAGGATTTTCTGACCCCGAGGTGAAGTCATGAACCTGCATTTACTGGCCGGCGTGGCCGTCCTGCTGATCCTGGTGGCCGCCTCCGCCTACCGCGATGCCTTGCGCAACGAGCCGATTGGTCGTTACCGGATGAACCCAGGCAAGCTGCCACCGGTCGACGAACAGGAATGACGTGCTGCCGAAGCCGGTCATCGGGTCGCCAGGCGACCCGTGCCAGGGGCCGTCCGAAAGGTAAGACTTTCGGATTTGCTCGATCACCAACTGGCAATAGATACGTAATAATTTCCTCAATTTTTCACAATATCGCATTGCGATTAATGCGTGAATTATCCGAATTGAATCGGAGAAAGACCGCTTCCGTGAACCTCGCAGTTTTTCTGCTGGTTTTGCGCCGGCATTGATTGGCCGCCAGGTCCGCGAACACACCAATTTCTAACCGATGTGGGAATGCCTACCATGCTGAAAGTCACCAAAGCCGTGTTTCCCGTAGCGGGCCTCGGGACACGATTCCTGCCGGCCACCAAAGCAAGTCCGAAGGAAATGCTGCCGATCGTCGACAAGCCGCTGATCCAGTACGCGGTCGAAGAAGCGATCGACGCCGGCATCACCGAGATGATCTTCGTGACGGGCCGCAGCAAGCGCGCGATCGAAGATCACTTCGATAAATCCTATGAGATCGAGTCCGAACTCGAAGCGCGCAACAAGCAGAAGCTGCTCGACCTCGTGCGCAGCATCAAGCCGGCCAACGTCGACTGCTTTTACGTGCGCCAGGCCGAAGCACTCGGTCTCGGCCATGCGGTGCTGTGCGCCGAAAAACTGGTGGGCGACAGCCCGTTCGCGGTGATTCTCGCCGACGACCTGCTGCATAGCGCGAAGCCCGTGATGAGTCAGCTCGTCGATACCTTCAACCACTATCACAGCTCGGTGATCGGCGTCGAAACGATCGCGCGCGAGGACAGCCGCTCGTACGGCGTCGTCGACGGCCGCGAGTGGGAAGACAACGTGATCAAGCTGTCGGGCATCGTCGAGAAGCCAGCGCCGGACGAGGCGCCATCGAATCTCGGCGTGGTGGGCCGCTACGTGCTGATGCCGACGATCTTCAAGCATATCCGCGCGCTGAAGCCGGGCGCGGGCGGCGAGCTGCAACTGACCGACGCGGTGCAGTCATTGTTGACCGAGGAGCAGGTGCTAGCGTATCGCTACTTCGGCACGCGCTTCGATTGCGGCAGCAAGCTCGGCTATCTGAAGGCGACCGTCGAATTCGCACTGCGCCATCCCGAGGTGAAGGCTGAATTCGAGGCGTATCTGCAAGCCTTTATGCAGAACGAAGCGTCAGGTGGCGAGGCGGCGCAATTGACGGCAGAAGCCGCGTGAAGTGACACGACCTGGAAGGAAAAACGGGCGCCGCATTGCACGGCGCCCGTCGTCGTTTCGGCCGGACGGCCTCAACCCTGCTTCTTCACCTCGAGCCGGAACTTGTGCAGCAACGGCTCGGTATATCCGCTCGGCTGCTGGCGCCCCTCGAAGACGAGCGCTTGCGCGGCCTTGAACGCGATCGTGTCGAAGCCGGGCGCCATCGGCTGGTAGAGCGGATCACCGGCGTTTTGCGCGTCCACCACCTTGGCCATGCGCTTGAACGTCTCCTCGACGAGCTCGCGCTTGATCACACCGTGATACAGCCAGTTGGCGATGTGCTGGCTCGAAATACGCAGCGTCGCGCGGTCTTCCATCAGGCCGACGTTGTGGATGTCCGGCACTTTCGAGCAGCCGACGCCCTGGTCGATCCAGCGCACTACGTAGCCGAGAATGCCCTGCGCGTTGTTGTCGACTTCGGCGCGGATTTCGTCGTCGCTCCATTGCGCCTTTTCGACGACCGGAATCGTCAGCAGGCCGTCGAGCAGTTCGTCGCGCACCGTCGCATAGTCGGTGCGTTCGAGTTCCTGCTGGACCGCATGCACGTCGACCTGGTGATAGTGCAGCGCGTGCAGCGTCGCCGCGGTCGGCGAGGGCACCCACGCGGTGTTCGCGCCAGCCTTCGGATGGCCGAACTTCTGCTCGAGCATCGCGTGCATCAGGTCGGGCATCGCCCACATCCCTTTGCCGATCTGCGAGCGGCCGCGCAGGCCCGCGCTCAAACCGACCAGCACGTTGCTGCGCTCGTACGACGTGATCCACTTGCTCGACTTCATGTCGCCCTTGCGCATCATCGGGCCCGCTTCCATCGCCGAGTGCATCTCGTCGCCGGTGCGATCGAGGAAGCCCGTGTTGATGAACGCGACGCGCGCCGACGCTTCGGCGATACAGGCGAGCAGATTCACGCTGGTGCGGCGCTCCTCGTCCATGATGCCCATCTTGATCGTGTTGCGCGGCAGCTTCAGCAGGTCTTCGACGCGCGCGAACAGTTCGCTCGCGAACGCGACTTCGGCCGGTCCGTGCATCTTCGGCTTCACGATATAGATCGAGCCGGTGCGCGAGTTCAGCTTGTTGTGGCGGTCGCGCAGCGCGCACAGCGTCGTGATCACCCCGTCGAGAATGCCTTCCGGAATCTCGTGGCCGTCTTTCGTCACTACGGCCGGGTTCGTCATCAGATGGCCGACGTTGCGGATCAACAGCAGCGAGCGGCCATGCAGCTTGACCTGCGACTTGCCGTCGGCGCCGATGTATTCGCGATCGGCATTGAGCCGGCGCGTGAAGGTCTTGCCGTTCTTCGTGACCTCTTCGGTCAGGTCGCCGTTCATCAGGCCGAGCCAGTTGCGATAGAGCTGCACCTTGTCATCGGCGTCGACGGCCGCGACCGAGTCTTCGCAATCGATGATCGTCGTGACGGCCGCTTCGACGACGACGTCCTTGACATGGGCCGCATCGGTCTTGCCGACCGAATCGTTCGCATCGATCTGGATCTCGACGTGCAGGCCGTTGTGCTTGAGCAGCACCGCCGACGGCGTGCTCGCGTCGCCCTGATAGCCGACCAACTGCGCGGGTGTCCTCAGCGCCGTGGTGCCGCTCTTCAGCGCGACGACCAGTTGGCCGTTCTCGACGCTATAGCGCGTTGCGTCCGCGTGCGAGCCGTTCGCGAGCGGCGCGGCCTGATCGAGGAACTTGCGCGCGTACGCGATCACGGCTGCGCCGCGCACCGGGTTGAAGCCCTTCTGCTTTTCCGCACCGTCCGTTTCGGGGATCGCGTCGGTGCCGTACAGCGCGTCGTACAGGCTACCCCAGCGCGCGTTTGCGGCGTTCAGCGCGTAGCGCTGGTTCGACAGCGGCACGACGAGCTGCGGGCCGGCCTGTCCGGAGATTTCGCTGTCCACGTGGTCGGTCGTGGCCTGGACGCTGGTGGGCACGGGCACGATGTAGCCGATGCCTTCGAGAAACGCACGATACGCGCGCAGATCCCGCACCGGGCCGGGATTGGCCCGATGCCAGTTGTCGAGTTCGCTTTGCAGGCGGTCGCGCTCGGCGAGCAACGCCCGATTTTTGGGCGCCAGTTCGTGCACGAGGGCGTCGAATCCCGACCAGAAGGCGGCGCTGTCGATTCCGGTGCCGGGCAGGGCTTCGGATTCAACGAACTGGTCGAGGTTGGCGGCGACCTGCAGTCCGCCGCGTGGGTTCATCTGAGTCATCGACTGCTCCATCTGTTATGGGACCGACGAGGGGGCGTCGGTCCGCGTTTGTGTCTCGGGATTGCTTTGGCGCTCGGCGCTTTACACGCCGAGCGCCTGAATGCCGGCTTTCGCGATCTGCGCATCCTGCTCCGACTTGACACCCGACACGCCGACCGCGCCGACCACGTGGCCGTCGACGATCACCGGCACCCCGCCTTCGAGCGTGCCCTGCAGCGGTGCGCTGAGGAACGCGGTGCGGCCGTTGTTGATCATGTCTTCATAGACCTTGGTTTCGCGCCGGCCGAGCGCCGCGGTGCGCGCTTTTTCGGTCGCGATATACGAGGTGGAGGGCGCCGCGCCGTCGAGACGCAGCACCGCGAGCGGATGGCCGCCGTCGTCCGCGACGACGATCGCGACGGGCCATTTGTTTTTCTCGGCTTCCGCGCGGGCGGCATCGACAATGCGGGTCGTCTCGGCGACGGTCAACACGGGTTTGGTCAGCATAATGAATTTCCTGTCTCGGTGATGGGAAGGTGGCTTCTACAGCTTCTTTCGGTAACCGGCGATGCGGCGCTTCAGGAGATCCTCGGGGCTCCGTTGCAAGCTTCTTGCGGCTCTCCGGCGCGCGACTGATCCGACGATTTTACTTCCGCGCGAGGCAGCGCGAAACGGCGGCCTCTCCAGGCGGCTCAGCCCGTGCGCTCGACAGTGCCGCCGCAACGCCACGCGCGGGGAGGTCCACAAGCGCGGCCTGGTTCAGAAATAACGAGGTAGACCAGCAGATGAGCTGGTTTTCGAAGCATTCGTTACGGCCAGACAATGGTCGCGCCGCGAGCCGTAGCGGGGGCGACGGCTTCGGTTCATCGTTGGATGACAGCGGCAAGCGAACGAGGCCCGGTTCACGCTTTCACGAGTGAGCCAGACCCGCGCATGGGCGACGCGAACACCGGTTAGCCAAAGCCCGATGAGAGGGTCCGGCTCGCACGTCCACGTCAACACTAATTTCGGTACTATACGGATCTACTTTCAGTCCCCGATCTTCGCCGGAACTGCGCTCCCGACGCGTGTGCAACCATGCCTACCATCAACGAACTGTTCGTCTATCCGATCAAATCCTGCGCGGGCATCGCGCTCACCGAGGCGCGGCTGTTGGCGACGGGCCTCGAATACGACCGCAACTGGATGATCGTCGATCCCGAAGGCGCGATGTTCACGCAGCGCGCGTATCCGCGCATGGCGCTGATCAAGGTCGAACTCGGCGCAGAGGATCTGATCGTCAGCGCGCCGGGCATGCGTGAGCTGCGCACGCCGCTCGATGCCGCGCGGCTCGCCGCGGCACCCAGGGTCGTTACCGCAGTGTGGCGCGACGCGGCCTATGGGCTCGACACCGGCGAAGAAACGGCGGCCTGGTTCACGGAATTCCTCGGTCTGCCCGCGCGCTTGCTGCGCTTCGATCCCGAGCGGGAACGCATCGTCGATCCGGACTATACGGACAGCACGGGGGGCGCCACGACCTTTTTTGCCGATGGCTTTCCGCTGCTGGTGGTCGGCCAGGCCTCGCTCGACGATCTGAACGCGCGCCTGAACGGCAAAGGCGCACCGTCGATCAGAATCGATCGCTTCAGGCCCAATATCGTGCTCAGCGGCCTCGATGCCTATGAAGAGGACTATGTCGAGACGCTCGCCGTCGGCGCGAATGCGGACTCGAGCGCGCGCGTCGAGTTACGGCTCGTCAAGCTGTGCTCGCGCTGTCCGATGCCGACCATCGATCAGGCGCGCGGCGCGCCCGATCCCGACTGGCCGAACGAGCCGACCGACACGATGCTCGGTTATCGCGTCAGCGAACGCTTCGACGGCGCGGTCACGTTCGGCAACAACGCACTGGTCGCGAGCGGGGCGGGGGCCTGGCTGCGCGTCGGGCAGCAGGTCGACGCGGAGCTCGGGTTCGGCGATTGATGGGATGCAAGGCGGGCGAAGCCCGCTTCGATCGCCGATCAGGCTGCCCGCGCCATGGCCGACGCGGGTAGTGTTTGCCCATCTTGATTGCCGCGAGCTTCGCGTTCCCAGCAAGGCGCTTCGGCGCTCTCGCCAACCGCATTGCCCACCAGAATCACCGCCGGACTGCCGAAGCCCGCGCCGAGCGAATCGGCGGCGAGCCGATCGAGCCGCGTCAACAGGCGCCGCTCGTCGCTGCCGCCGGCCCACTGCACGACCGCGGCCGGCGTTTCGGCCGGCAGGTGCGCGAGCAACGCAGCGGCGATGCCGTCGATGCGCCGCATACCCATATAGATCGCGAGCGTCGTGCGCGTCGCGGCAAGCGCGGCCCAGTCCGGCTCGCCGTGATCTTCGGTGTGCGCGGTGACGAAGCTCACGCCGTGGCAATGCCGCCGATGCGTGAGCGACATGCCGAGGCCCGCGGCGGCCGCGAAGCCCGACGAGATGCCGTTGACGATCTCGACCGCGAGGCCCGCATCGCGCAGCACCGCGAGTTCCTCGCCCGCGCGACCGAACAGCAGCGCTTCGCCGCCTTTGACGCGCACCACGTGCAGCCCCTTCAGCGCATAACGCCGCATCAGCCGCTCGATGAACGCCTGCGGCGTCGAGCGGCAGCCGCCGCGTTTGCCGACGCGAATCACGCGCGCCTGCGGCGCGAGCGTCACGATGTCGGGATTCGCGAGGTCGTCGAGCAGCACGACGTCGGCGGCCGCTAGCGCCTTGACGGCCTTCAGCGTCAGCAAGTCGAGGTCGCCCGGGCCCGCACTCAGCAGCGTGACCTTGCCGGTGTTGGTGTTCATGTTGGTGTCCTTATGCCGTTAGTTTCTGTCGGCCCGAAACGAAAACGGCGCCCGCCCGTGAAGATCACGAGGGGACGCCGTTGTCCATTGCATTGCCTGTCGACGGTTGAGTCTGCGCGTCGCGACGACGTTGCCGCGATGACGTTGCGCAAGAGCAAGGCAAGGACCACGCCATCGATCCGATCAAGGCGCGCAAGCCGTTGCCACACATTGCGATTCACGCGGAAAACATGACGGCGATCGCACGCCCGTGCGCCTTCGTTTCGCACGTCGACAGTGCTGCGTCGCACCATCCCTGTGCTTGGCCGCCTCAAAACGCGTCGCGCGCCGGATCCGGTCCGAAGCCGCGCGACTTGCCGCAAATCCCCGCCACACCGCGCTTTCGGGCGCATTTATCGAAATTGGCACAGCCCTTGCAATAAGCGTTGCCATCGGACCAACGTGGGTTCGTCGCGCTTGCAGCACAACTGCACGCGCCCCGCAGCACCCAACAGGACAACGGCGTCCCCCGAATTCGGCCCCTCGGCTGGATTCGCGGGACGCCGTTTTTATTTCCGCAATCGCTTTCGCCGGACACCAGAGGACAGCGCGCTCATGAAAATCATCGTTATCGGTCACGGGATGGTCGGCCACAAACTGGTCGAATGCCTGGCGCAACGGGCCGCGCACGATCTCGACATCACGGTGCTGGGCGAAGAATCGCGAGCGGCCTATGATCGCGTGCATCTGTCCGAGTTCTTCTCGGGCAAGACCGCCGATGACCTGTCGCTCGTCGAGCCGGGCTTCTTCGAGCGCCACGGCGTGCAACTGAAGCTGAACGCGCGGGCGGTCGCGGTCGATCGCGACGCGCGCACGGTGACGGTCGCGACCGGCGAAACGCTGCCGTACGACCGCCTCGTGTTCGCGACCGGTTCCTATCCGTTCGTGCCGCCGGTGCCGGGCCGCGAGCGCGGCGACTGCTTCGTCTATCGAACGATCGACGATCTCGAGGCGATGCGCGAATGCGGCGCCCGCTCGAAAACGGGCACGGTCGTGGGCGGTGGCCTGCTCGGTCTCGAATGCGCGAAGGCGCTGCGCGATATGGGTCTGCAAACGCACGTGGTCGAATTCGCGCCGCGCCTGATGGCGGTGCAGGTCGACGACGGCGGCGGCCGGGTATTGCGCGGCCGGATCGAAGAGCTTGGCGTCACGGTGCACACGCAGAAGAACACGATGGCGATCGTCGACGGCGAAGCGGGCACGCACCGCATGCAGTTCGCCGACGGCAGCCATCTCGACACCGACATGATCGTGTTCTCCGCCGGCATCCGTCCGCGCGACGATCTCGCGCGCGCATGCGGCCTCGAACTCGGCGCGCGCGGCGGCATCGCCATCGACGACGCGTGCCGCACCAGCGATCCGCACATCTATGCGATCGGCGAATGCGCGCTGTGGCACGGCCAGCTGTTCGGGCTCGTCGCGCCCGGCTACGAGATGGCGCGCGTGGTCGCGAAGCAGTTGCTCGGCGACCCGGCCGAATTCGCGGGCGCCGACATGAGCACGAAGCTGAAGCTGATGGGCGTCGACGTCGCCAGCATCGGCGACGCGCACGGCAATACGCCGGGCAGCCGCACCTACCAGTTCAGCGACGAACGCAAGCAGATCTACAAGAAGCTCGTCGTGTCCGATTGCGGCAAGCATCTGCTCGGCGGCGTGATGGTCGGCGACGCGAGCGAATACGGCACGCTGCTGCAGATGATGCTGAACCGTATCGAGCTGCCAGCGTCCCCCGAATTCCTGATCCTGCCGCAAGCGGACGGCAGCGCGAAGCCGGCGCTCGGCGTCGAGGCGTTGCCCGCGGCCGCGCAGATCTGCTCGTGCAACAACGTGTCGAAGGGCGAGCTGTGCGCAGCCGTGTGCGCGGGCGCGACCGACATCGGCGCGTTGAAGAGCGCGACCGGCGCGGGCACCTCGTGCGGCGGCTGCGTGCCGCTCGTCACGCAGGTGATGAAGGCCGAGATGAAGAAGCAGGGCCTCGCGGTGAACAACCACGTCTGCGAGCACTTCCCGTATTCGCGCCAGGAGCTGTATCACCTCGTGCGCGTCGAGGGAGTGCGCAGTTTCGGCGCGCTGCTCGCGAAGCATGGCCGCGGGCTCGGTTGCGACATCTGCAAGCCGGCGGTCGCGAGCATTCTCGCGTCGTGCTGGAACGAATTCGTGCTGAAGAAGGAGCACGCGTCGCTGCAGGACACCAACGACTACTACCTCGCGAACATCCAGCGCGACGGCACCTATTCGGTCGTGCCGCGCATGCCGGGCGGCGAAGTGACGCCCGACGGCCTGATCGCGGTCGCGCAGGTCGCGAAGAAATATGGCCTCTACACGAAGATCACCGGTGGCCAGCGTGTCGATCTGTTCGGCGCGCGCGTCGAGCAATTGCCGTTGATCTGGGAAGAGCTGATCGCGGCCGGCTTCGAATCGGGTCACGCGTACGGCAAATCGCTGCGTACGGTGAAGTCGTGCGTCGGCTCGACGTGGTGCCGTTATGGCGTCGGCGATTCGGTCGGTCTCGCGGTCGAACTCGAGAATCGCTACAAGGGCCTGCGCACGCCGCACAAGATCAAGTTCGGCGTGTCGGGCTGTACCCGCGAATGCGCGGAAGCGCAGGGCAAGGACGTCGGCGTGATCGCGACCGAGAAGGGCTGGAATCTGTACGTGTGCGGCAACGGCGGCATGAAGCCGCGTCACGCGGAACTGCTCGCCGCGGACCTCGATAAGGCGACGCTCGTGCGCTATATCGACCGCTTCCTGATGTTCTATGTGCGCACCGCCGACCGACTGCAACGCACCAGCGTGTGGCGCGACAACCTCGAAGGCGGGCTCGACTATCTGATCGACGTGATCGTCAACGATCGCCTTGGCGTCGCCAACGAGCTCGAAGTGGAGATGCAGCATGTGGTCGACACGTACGAGTGCGAATGGAAAAAGGCCGTCACCGATCCCGAAACGCGCAAGCGCTTCCGCCATTTCGTCAACAGCGGCGAGTCCGATAGCAACGTCGCGTTCGTCGAGGAGCGCGGACAGATCCGGCCGGCAACGCTCGCTGAGCGGCAGGTGCAGCGCATCGAGATTCCCGTTGTCGTCGAGACGGTTTGACCTCATCCGATTCCCGCTTAACTCAAAAGGAGCCCAGTCATGAAGAACGAAACCTTGCCCCGCGCCTGGACCGCGATCTGCGCACTCGACGACATCGTGCCGAACACCGGCGTTTGCGCGCTCGTCAATGGCGAACAGGTGGCCGTGTTTCACGTCGATGGCGGCGAAGTCGAGTCGCCGGCCGAGCCCGCGGTCTACGCGATCGAAAACTTCGATCCGGGTTCGCACGCGGCGGTGCTGTCGCGCGGAATCGTCGGGAGCCTCGGCGAGCGCATCGTGGTCGCGTCGCCGATCTACAAGCATCACTTCGATCTGCGCACCGGCGAATGCCTCGAAACGCCGTCGTATTCGGTCAGCGCATTTGCCACGCGCGTCGAAAACGGCCAGGTGTGGGTCGCGGTTTGAGGTAGCGGCCTTTGTCCATCGTTCCGATTTTTCAACCCGATCATTCGCGCATGTCTGCTACCAGCGTAAAGAGCGTGTGTCCGTATTGCGGCGTCGGCTGCGGCATGGTGCTGCACGTCGAGGACGGCCAGGTCGTGAAGATCGCTGGCGACAAGGAGCATCCGGCCAACCTGGGCCGGCTCTGCACCAAAGGGCAGTCGGCCCACGTCGCGCTGCGCAGGTCGGGTCGTCTCGAAGGCGCGTTCGTGCGTCGTGCGCGCGACGAAGACCCGGTGCCGCTGCCGATGGCGCAGGCGTTGAGCGATACCGCCGCGCGTCTGCGGCGTGTGCTCGACGAGCATGGTCCCGATGCGCTGTCGTTTTACGTGTCGGGGCAGATGTCGCTCGAAGCGCAGTATCTGGTCAACAAGCTCGCGAAGGGCTTTATCGGCACGAACAATATCGAAGCGAATTCGCGCCTGTGCATGGCGAGCGCGGCGAGCGGCTACAAGCTGTCGCTCGGCGCGGACGGTCCGCCCGGCTCGTACGAAGACTTCGATCACGCGGATCTGTTTTTTGTCAGCGGCGCGAATATGGCCGACTGCCACCCGATCCTGTTCCTGCGCATGATGGATCGCGTGAAGGCGGGCGCGAAGCTGATCGTCGTGGATCCGCGACGCAACACGACCGCCGAGAAAGCCGATCTGTTCCTGCAGATCAAACCCGGCACCGACCTCGCGCTGCTGAACGGTCTGCTGCATCTGCTGCACGAAAACGGCGCAACGGATGCGGCTTTTATCGCCGAACACACCGAAGGCTGGGACGCGATGCCCGCGTTTCTGGCCGGGTACACGCCGGAGAACGTCGCCCGCATCACGGGCCTCGCCGCCGACGACATCCGCCGCGCCGCGCAGATGATCGCGTCGGCCAAAGACTGGATGAGTTGCTGGACGATGGGCCTGAACCAGAGCACGCACGGCACGTGGCACACCAACGCGCTGTGCAATCTGCATCTTGCGACGGGCCGCATCTGCCGGCGCGGCAGTGGACCGTTCTCGCTGACGGGCCAACCGAACGCGATGGGCGGCCGCGAAATGGGCTATATGGGCCCTGCTCTGCCGGGGCAGCGTTCGGCGCTGGTCGCCGCAGATCGCGCGTTCGTCGAAGCACTGTGGGGCATCGCACCGGGCACGCTCAAAGCGGACGCGGGCAACGGCACGATCGACATGTTCGCGCGCATGGCCACGGGCGACATCAAGGCGTGCTGGATCATCTGCACGAATCCGGTCGCGACCGTCGCGAACCGGCGGACCGCGATCGCCGGTTTGCGCGCGGCCGAACTCGTGATCGCGCAGGACGCGTTCCTCGATACCGAAACGAACCGCTACGCCGACGTGTTGCTGCCCGGCGCGCTGTGGGCCGAAGCCGAAGGCGTGATGGTCAATTCGGAGCGCAATCTGACGCTGATGCAGCAGGCCATCGAACCGCCCGGCGCGGCGCTGCCCGATTGGCAGATCATCGCGCGCATCGCGTGTGAAATGGGCTTTGCCGATGCGTTCAGCTATGCGAGCGCCGACGAAGTGTTCACCGAGCTTACGCGCGCGGCGAACCCCGCGACCGGCTACGACCTGCGCGGCGCGAGTCATCGCCGCTTGAAGGACTCGCCACTGCAGTGGCCGATCGCGTCGGCCGATTCGTCCGAGCGCAATCCGCTTCGCTATCTGAATGACGGCGTGAGCCAGACGCTCAGGAAGTCTGAAGATGGCGGCCACCCGCGCATTGCTTTTCCGACCGCGAGCGGCAGGGCGAAGTTTTTCGCGCGTGCGTATCAGCCCGCGGCCGAGTTGCCCGATCGCGAGTTTCCGATCGTGTTGAACACGGGCCGTCTGCAGCATCAGTGGCACACGATGACCAAGACCGGCAAGGTCGCAATGCTGAACAAGCTGAACCCAGGACCCTTCGTCGAAATTCATCCGGACGACGCGGCCGAACTCGGGATTCGCGCGAAGGACGCAGTCGAGATCCGTTCGCGGCGCGGCCGCGCGGTCCTGCCCGCCGTCGTCACCGATCGTGTGAGCGCGGGTCAGTGCTTCGCGCCGATGCACTGGAACGACGTGTTCGGCGACGAGCTGTGCATCAATGCGGTGACCAACGACGCGGTCGATCCAGTTTCTCTGCAGCCCGAACTGAAAGTCTGTGCGGTCGCGCTGAGTCGGGTGACGGCGGATCGCGACGCGAGCACTCGCAATGACCACGATGCGCTCTCTACCCCCGCCGACGCAGCGGTTTTAGCGCCCAGCGCCAAGGATCAACCCATGCCTCGTATCGAAGCCCTCACGACTTTGCTGCAGCTGCCGCCCGAGCCCGCGCCCATGCCGTCGCTCAGCGATGCGGAGCGCGCGTATCTGGCGGGTTTCGTCAGTGGCCTGCGTTCGGCCGAAGCGCAAGGACTCGCCAACGTGCCGGTGCTGCCGCACAGCGCACCGTTCGACGCGGTGAAGCGGCTCTATGTCGATGGTCTGCTTGCGGGACTGTATAGCCGCAGCGCGACGATGGCCCAGACGTCAGCCGCTGCCTTGCCGCCGGATTCCACGCAACAGGAGGCACGCGAATCGGGCGTACGCATCGTGCGCGTGCGGCCGAAGGTCACGCTGTTGTGGGCCTCGCAAACCGGCAACACCGAATCGCTGACCGAGCGTTACGCGACGCGTCTGATGGAATCGGGCTTCGAAATCCGCACCGCGTGCATGGCCGACTATTCGGTCGCGACGCTCGCGAAGGCGCAATACGTGCTGCTGATGACGAGCACGTTCGGCGACGGCGATGCGCCCGACAACGCGCAGGACTTCTGGACGCAACTGAACGCCGCCACGGCGCCGCGCCTCGACGGCGTTCGTTTCGCGGTGCTCGCGCTCGGCGATCGCAACTACGATCAGTTCTGCGGTCACGGCCGCCGTCTGGACGAGCGGCTCGCCGCGCAGGGTGCGCTGCGTCTGACCGAGCGTGTCGATTGCGATATTGAATATCAGCAAAGCGCCGATGCATGGCTCGAACGCGTGATCGTCTGCATCAAGCAGGCGGATGCCGCGCTGTACGCGGTGCCGCCGGGCGGCATGATCAACGCGGTGGTGGGCGCGGTGCCGACGAAGGCGCGGCCGGCCGCGTCGCGCGTCGTCGGCAATCTGCGCCTGAACCGGCAGGGCGCCGCGAAGGATACGCGCTACGTGTCGCTGCAAACGGGCGAGACGAACCTCGAATACGAAGCGGGCGATGCGCTCGGCGTGTGGCCGAGCAACTGCCCCGAACTCGTCGACGAACTGATCATGCTGAGCGGTTTGCACGCGGAGGCATCGGTGCACGTCGCGGGTATCGGCGACATGCGGCTCGCCGATGCGCTCGGCAAGCACTACGAGATCGCGCGGCCGAGCGCCGAGGCGCTCGCGTTCGTCGCGGCGCGCAGCGGCAATGGCGCGCTGGGCGATCTGCTCGCGCCCGAACGCAAGGCGGATCTGAAGCAATGGCTATGGGGACAGCAGCTCGCCGACGTATTGCACGAGTTTCCGGTGAGCCTCTCGGCCGCCGAGTTGACCGGCATGCTGAAACGCCTGCAACCACGTCTGTATTCGATTGCATCGAGCCCGAAGGCGCATCCGGGCGAAGTGCATCTGACGGTATCGGCGGTGCGTTACGGCAACGGACGGCGGCACCGCAAGGGCGTGTCGTCCACGTTTCTCGCGGATCGCGCAAGCGACACCGACGTGCCCGTGTTCGTGCAGAAGTCCGCGCACTTTCGTCCTCCTCATCAATCTGACACGCCGATGATCATGGTCGGGCCGGGCACCGGCATCGCACCGTTTCGTGGCTTTCTGCACGAACGGCAGGCACGCGGCGAGCGCGGACGCAACTGGTTGTTCTTCGGCGAACAGCATGCCGCGACCGACTTCTACTATCGCGACGAACTCGAAGCGATGCGCGCGAGCGGTCTGCTGACCCGGCTCGACGTCGCGTTCTCGCGTGACCAGGCCGACAAGATCTATGTGCAGGACCGCATGCGCGAACACGGTGCGCAACTGTGGGCATGGCTCGAAGACGGTGCGCACTTCTATGTATGCGGCGACGCGAACCGGATGGCGCGCGATGTCGATGCGGCGCTGAAGGACGTCATCACGACTCACGGTGGCATGAGCGAAGAGAAAGCACTCGAATACGTGAGCCGTCTGACGCGCGAAAAGCGTTATGCACGCGACGTGTATTGAGCTGCCGATGCGTTTCAGAAGATGCCTTAAAAGGCCTCGCAACAGACAGCACGATGGCATGACGCTTGCATGTCGAGTCCGAGTGAAAACTCTGGTCGACATGCCGGCGCAAAACACCAGTAACGCAGCAACTGGACTACCCGGCATTTTATTTACTGAGGATCTCTGATGAAAAACGTGATGCACTCCCTGCGAAGCGGTGATTGGCGCGCACTCGTCGCCTGCTTTCTGTATTTCGACACGGGCTTCACCGTCTGGGTGCTGTATGGGCCGCTCGCCCCGTTCATCAGCAAGAGCATCGCGATGACGCCCGCGCAGCAGGGGCTGCTCGTCGCGGTGCCGGTGTTGTCCGCGGCGATTCTGCGCGTGACGCTCGGCAATCTGTATCAGTCCGCGCATGGCAAGCGCATTGCGTTGATGGGTGTGTTGCTGTCGGCGGTGCCGACGATCGTGCTGCCGTTGCTGCAATCGGTGCCGTCGTACGAAATGCTGCTGGTGCTCGGCGTGTTCCTCGGCGTCGGCGGCGCCAGCTTCGCGGTCGCGCTGCCGATGGCCGGCAGCAACTATCCGCCGAAAGTGCAGGGCCTCGTCTTGGGGCTGGCCGCGGCCGGCAACATCGGCGCGGTGCTCGACGGCTTCCTGTTCCCGCAACTGGCGACGCGCTACGGTTGGCAACTCGCCGCGGGCGGCGCCTTGCCGCTGCTTGCGATCGCCGCGATCACGCTGTACTTCTGGGCCAACGACGCGGGCATCAAAACCGGCAGCGTGCTGCGCGCCTTCGGCAGTTTCGCGACGACGCTGGTCGGCCTGATCGCGCTCGTGCTGCTCGTCGAAGCGGGGCTATTCGGCGCGGGCAAGACCGGCGTGCTGCTGCTGCCGGTGATAGGTGCGCTGCTGGCGATCGCGGTGCTGCCGCAACGCTACCGCTCGGTGCTCGCCGAGCGCGATACGTGGGTCATCATGCTCGTCTATAGCATCACGTTCGGCGGTTTCGTCGGCATGTCCTCGTATGTATCGCTGCTGCTGACCAACCTCTATCAACTGTCGAAAATCGACGCGGGCCTGTTCATGGCGCTGCTCGCCGCGACCGGCGCGATGGTGCGCCCGCTCGGCGGCCTGATTGCCGATCGCGTGTCGGGCGTGCGCGCGCTGACCGTGCTGCTGGCGATCATCGCGGTTTGCGATTTCCTGTTCGCGGCGGCGATGCCGTCGCTCGCGGGCGGCATTGCGTTGCTGCTGTGCCTGTATGTCGCGTTCGGACTCGGCAATGGCGCGACGTTCCAGCTCGTGCCGCATCGCTGGGCCGGCCGCACCGGGCTGATGTCCGGCATCGTCGGCGCGGCGGGCGGCATCGGCGGCTTCTATCTGCCGGTCGTGATGGGCATCGCGAAGGAGAGCACCGGCAGCTATCAAATGGGCTTCGCGACGTTCGGCACGCTGTCGGCTTGCGCGTTCCTCGCGATCGTCGCGCTGCGCCGGCCGTGGATGGCGTGGTCGATGCAAACCGGCGTCATGCACGCGCATGCGACGGAGTAAGGCGCGGCGCGCGGCGTCCGATCGTGCCGGCGCCGCACGCCGCACGCCGCACGCATCATGGTCTGAATAAAGCGCAGTCGAATGCTTGCATATCGGTCGCCGTGTTTCTAATATGCAGTCAGGAGGCTGCATATGAACTCATCGACCGATCGCATCGAAAAGCAGATTCTGTTGAAGGCGCCGCGCTCGCGCGTCTGGCGCGCACTATCCAACGCCGAGGAATTCGGCAAATGGTTCGGCGTGAACCTCACCGGCAAGCAGTTCGTCGCGGGGCAATCCACGCAGGGGCACATCACCTATCCAGGCTATGAGCATCTGCTGATGAACGTGCTGGTCGAGCGTGTCGAGCCCGAGCATCATCTGTCGTGGCGCTGGCATCCGGCCGCGATCGACATCACGATCGACTACACGCCTGAGCCGACCACGCTCGTGGAATTCGATCTGAGCGACGTCGAGTCGGGCACGCTGCTGCGCGTCGTCGAATCGGGCTTCGACCAGTTGCCGGTCGGGCGCCGCACGGAAGCGTTCCGGCTGAACGACAGCGGTTGGGAGCAGCAGATGGTCAACGTCGAGCGATATGTCGGCGCGAGCTAAGGCGGCCCCCGCGAGGGCGGGCCTCAAGGCGGCGACACTGCGCAGTTCGGCGGCGGTGTTCGCAGCGCTCGGTGACGAGACGCGTCTGCGTCTCGTCGCGGCGTTGTGCGCGGGCAGTGCGATGTCGATCGCGCAGCTGACGGCCGGCACCGACATCACGCGGCAGTCGGTCACGCAGCATCTGCAGGTGCTGGCCGACGCTGGCCTCGTGCGCGACGTGAAGGTCGGACGCGAGCGCCTGTGGGCGTTCGAGCCCGCGGATCTCGACGCGGCACGCCGCGCGCTCGACGCGATTTCGCGGCAGTGGGATCAGGCGCTGCTGAAGCTGAAGACGATGGTCGAAGAATGAAGGGCAGGCGTCCGTGGTGATTGCACGAACCGAGCCGGCACGCGGATTGGCCGCCTGCCGGTAGGCTGTGCGCGACGGCGGGTGCCGCATTTTTTACCGACTGCAAGCGGCGCATCGTGCACGGAAGCGCGGAACAACGCAAAAAGGGGCCAAAAAATTGGCCCCCAATCCGCTGTAAAAAAGGAAGAAAAACGAGCCCGCGCCTAATCGGCGATCCGCTTGTCGGCCAGCGCGCTCTGGCAGTCGGCCAGAACCTGCCGGACGAGCCGGGCTTGCGGGTCGAGTTCGTCGGTATCGAGAATTTCTTCAACCGCGTCGCGCGCCCAGTCGGCATCGACGAAGCGCGCGTGGCGCCGCGCGATTTCGACCGCGGTGGCCGACAGCTTCGCGACGCACAGCCAGTCGGCTTCGCGCGCGCGGCGGTCGAGCCACTTGTGCGCGGACTGCACGTGAAACGCCGCGTCGGGCCAGTCTTCGTTCAGATAATAAGCGCCGAGGCTTCCGCATGTGAGCCAGCACAACAGCTCCAGGCGGTCACGGGGACTCAGATGTTGGCGTACATCACTCATGGCGACGCTCGCTGCAGTAAATGGCTTCCCGGTGAGGCCGGCGGGCGCCGTCCTCCGCTTTTTACACACGCTTTTTACAAACATTAGCATGCGGAATTCCCGGGCGGCAATTCCTGACCACCCCTAGCGTGCGGCGCCGCCACAGGTGGGGCTTTCGGGCGGTGCGTCAGCGTGGTGCGCTGGCAATCTGATCGCCCCGGGACGACCCGCCGCTGAAGCGCCGGTATTTACCGGCTCGCAGCGGTTCCCGGCGCGGCTTCAACGTTCGCCGCGCGTCGCGACGATGAAAAGCCGCGGAAACGGCAGCAGCACCGTGCCATCGGCGAGCGCCGGGTAGGCTTTGACGATTTCGTCGCGATAGCGTTGCACAAACGCGCCGCGTTCGGCGTCGTCGAGCGCGGCGAGAAACGGCCGCAGCGCGCTGCCCTTGAACCATTCGACCACCGCGTCGGTGCCCGCGAGCGGGTGGTGATAGACCGTGCGCCACACGTCGACGCGCGCGCACAGCGGCTTGAGCAGCGCGTAGTACCAGTTTGCGTCGTAGCGCATGGTGCGCTCGATACCCTTCAGCTTCGTCGCCCAAGGCCCGTCGATGGCGATTTCGCGCAGCAGCCGGTGCGCCGGTTCGTCGAGATTGTCGGGCATCTGCACGGCGAGGCTGCCGCCCCTGGCAAGTTTTGCCACCAGCGCGGGGAACAGCCGCTCGTGGTCCGGCACCCATTGCAGCACCGCGTTCGCGAGGATCACGTCGTAGGGGCCGTGCGCGTCCCACGTCGAAACGTCGCTGATGTCGAAGCGGAATTGCGGCAGCCGCCGACGGGCCGCCGCGATCATGTCGGCGGAGCTATCGATGCCGCTGACCGACGCGCCCGGCACCCGCTCGGCCAGCACCTCGGTCGAGTTGCCCGGGCCGCAGCCGATGTCGACCGCGAGCCGCGCGCCGTTCAAGGGCACCGCCGCGAGCAGATCGCGGACCGGCCGCGTGCGCTCGTTCTCGAACAGCATGTACTGCTTCGCGTGCCAATCGCTATGCTTGTTCGCGGTTTTGTCGGTCATCTTTTGCTCCTTCGCGGGGTTCGTTACGGCCATTCTCGGCCGCTGACAGCCCGGAGTAAAATGAATTTATGATCCCGATTACTTCATTTTTCTAATGAAAATCGACACGCTCGGCGTGCAGGCTTTTGTCGCGATTGCCGATCGCGGCAGCTTCCAGAGCGCGGCGGATTCGCTGCACGTGACGCAAACCGCGATCACGCAGCGGCTGCGCAAGCTCGAAAGCTATCTCGGCGTCACGCTGATAGAACGCACCACGCGTTCGATGGCGCTCACCGAAATCGGTCGCAATTTTCTGCCGCAGGCGCGTCGGCTGCTCGGCGAACTGGCGGACGCGCTCGTCGAGATCCGCGAAACGGGCATCGCGCGACGCGGCGACGTGTCGATCGCGTGCGTGCCGACCGTCGGCGTGCAGTATCTGCCGCGCATCCTGCAGGCGTATTCGGCGCGCTATCCGCACAATCGCATCAAGATTCTCGATCACGCGTCGTCGGCGGTGGAGGAGGCCGTGTTGCGCAGAGAGGTCGAGTTCGGCATCAACATCGCGCGCGAGCATCATCCCGATCTCGCCACCGTGGCGCTCACCAAAGACCGCTACGTGCTGATCTGCCACGAGGACCATCCGCTCGCGAAGCGGCGGCGCATCGCATGGCGGCAGTTGCAGCCGTTCCCGCTGATTTTCGCCGGCGAGGTCAGCGGCAATCGCGCGCTGCTCGACGTCGCGTTGGAATCGAGCGAGCTCGCGCTGCGTTCGTTCTACGAGGTGCAGCGCAGTTCGACCGCCGTCGGACTCGTCGCGCAACGCGTCGGCGCGGCCGTGGTGCCCGCGCTCGCGCTGCAGAAGGGCGCGTATCCGAGCGTGCGCACCCTCGAGCTCACGCAGCCCACCGTGTCGCGCACGCTGGTGCTCGTCGCGCGCAAGACCGCGCAGTTGTCACCGGCCGCGCAGGCGCTGTACGACATGATCCGCGAACAGGCGACGCTGAAAACCGGATGACGGCGCGCCGCGCGCAAGGCAAACTGGCTGGCTTCCGGGTTTCATTCCTTCAACCCGTTCAATCCACGCGGCACCCAACGACTCATGCTGCAGATACTCGGCAAGACCACCTCGATCAACGTGCGCAAGGTGTTGTGGACCTGCGCGGAACTTGGGCTTGCGTTCGAACAGGAAGACTGGGGCTCGGGCTTTCGCTCGACCGAGGTCGCCGAATTCCGCGCGCTGAACCCGAACGCGATGGTCCCCGTGATCCGCGACGGCGACTTCGTGTTGTGGGAATCGAACTCGATCATCCGTTACCTCGCGAACCGTTATCGGGGTGACGGGCTGTATCCGGCCGATCCGGTCGAGCGCGCGCGCTGTGATCAATGGATCGACTGGCAGGCCAGCGAATTGAACCGCTCGTGGAGCTACGCGTTTCTCGCGCTCGTGCGGCATTCGCCCGAGCATCAGGATCCGCGGCAGATCGCCGCGTCGTGCGCGAACTGGTCGAAGCATATGGCGATCGTCGAGCAGCAACTCGCGCGCACCGGTGCGTATATCGCGGGCGACGCGTTTTCGCTCGCCGATATTCCGATCGCGCTGTCCGCGAACCGCTGGCTCGAAACGCCGCAGCAGCACGACGATTTGCCGGCGCTGGCCGCTTATATGGCGCGCCTGGCCGAGCGCGACGGGTATCGCAAGCATTGCCGAAACGGCACGCCGTAATCGTTGATTCGCGCGCTTCTGCAATCTGTCGATGCTTACAGAATCCGCCTTCAAGTGCTTACACTCTGCTTGTGAATTCCCGCGCTCGACGGCTGCTGCGCGGTGCACCCCGCGTCGCCTACAATGGCGGCCATTTAGCGACATTGAAGGTTCAACGATGCGGTTAACGAAATTCGCGCTGGCTTTGCTGGCGGCGTGCTTCACTCTGAACGCGAGCGCCGAGATGACGGCCGCGCAATACAAGCGCTGGGCACACGCCGACAACAACTCGATCTATGCGGCGTACATCACCGGCACGATCAACGCGTTCGGCTGGGCGAACGGCGATCTGGTCTCGAGGAAACAGCCGCAGCTGTTCTGTCCGCCGCAAACGCTCGCGATCGGCAACCAGACGGTCTATCCGTTGCTCGATGCGTTCTTCGCGAACCATCCGGGCATTTCCGACGATTTTCCAATCGGGCTGGCGATTCTGCGCGCGTTGCAGGGCGCTTACCCGTGCTGACGTGTTGAAGGAGTGAGGGGAGAGAGGCGAGGAGGGGCAACATCAGGGGCGAACTCGCGAAGCGGGCCCGCCCCCCGGTGGCTCAAACCTGCACGAGATTCGGAATCTGCACGTCCGGATTGACGTCCGCGTCGTAATCGACGCCCTTCATTTCAAAGCCGAACAGGCGCAGGAAATCGGTCTTGTAGCCCGCGAAATCGGTGAGTTCGTAGATGTTGTCGTTGCTCACCTGGTTCCACAGCTCCTGCACGCGGCCTTGCACCTGCGGATCGAGTTCCTTGTAGTCGGCGCGCAGACGGCCTTCGTCGTCCAGATGCGGCTGGCTGCAATAGAGGCTGTCCTTGTACAGGCCGTAGACCTGCTCGATACAGCCTTCGTGCGTGCCTTGTTCCTTCATCACCTTGAAGAGCAGCGACAGATAGAGCGGCATCATCGGAATTGCCGAGCTTGCCTGCGTGACGACTGCCTTCAGCACCGCGACGCGCGCATCGCCGCCCTTGGCCGCGAGCTTTGAGCGGATGCCGAGCACTTTCTGGTCGAGATCTTTCTTGGCCGCGCCGATCGAGCCGTTCCAGTAGATGTCGTGGGTGATCTTCTCGCCGAGGTAGGTGAACGCGGTGGTCTTGGCGCCGTCGGCGAGCACGCCGGCTTCGCCGAGCGCGTCCATCCACATCTGCCAGTCTTCGCCGCCCATCACCGCGACCGTGTGCGCGATTTCTTCCGGCGTCGCCGGTTCGAGCACGGTTTCCTTGATCACTTCCTTGTCGGTGTCGATGCCGCGCAGATTGACAGCCTTGCCGATCGGCTTGAGCACCGAGCTGAACACTTCACCGGTCTTCGGGTGCTGGCGCTTCGGCGCCGCGAGGCTATAGACGACCAGATCGACCTGGCCGAGATCGCGCTTGATCACTTCGATCGTGCGCGCCTTCACTTCGTCGGAGAACGCGTCGCCGTTGATGCTGGTCGCGTACAGGCCTTCGGCGGTGGCGAACTTCTCGAACGCGGCGGTGTTGTACCAGCCGGCCGTGCCAGCCTTGGTTTCGCTGCCGGCGCGCTCGAAGAACACGCCGAGGGTCGACGCGCCCGAGCCGAACGCTGCGCTAATGCGGGCGGCGAGGCCATAGCCGGTCGACGCGCCGATCACGAGCACCTTCTTCGGGCCGTTGGCGATGGGGCCGCGTGCCTTCACATACTCGATCTGTTCCTTGACGTTGGCTTCGCAGCCGGTCGGATGGGTCGATACACAGATGAAGCCACGCACACGCGGTTTGATGATCATGAAGCACCTCTTGTCGGAATTGGCGACATTATAGTGGCCCCGCCGGAGCCGCACTCCATGCCGCGAACGAAGCAAAAACCGGCGCACCCCCCACATCTTGGTACGATTGCGCCTTTCCCAGCCGACGACAGCAAGTGAAGCGCCTCTTTTCCTCCTTTCTGGCGGCCCTCGACAAAGGGCTGACGCTCGCGAACCCGCTGTTCGCGAAGGCCGCGTGGCATCTGCGCCATCCGACCCGCCGCACGTTCGCGTGGGGGCTCGCCGCGCTGCCGGTGCTATTCGTACTGTACGTGCTGCTGCTGATTCCGTTCACGCCGAGCATCGGCGACATCCGCAAGGCGAAGATCGAGCAGCCCGCGCAGATCGTGTCGGCGGACGGCAAGCTGCTCGCCGAGTTCAAGCCGTCGAACCGCGAGTGGGTCAAGCTGAAGGACATCTCGCCGAACGTCGTGAACGCGCTGATCGCCACCGAGGATCACCGCTTCTATCAGCATTTCGGGCTCGACTGGCGGCGCACCGCTTCGGCCGCGCTGCACACGTTCTCCGGCGACCGCCAGGGCGGCTCGACGATCACGCAGCAGCTCGCGCGCAATCTGTATCCCGACGAAATCGGCCGCGCGCCGACGTTGACGCGCAAGCTGAAGGAAGCGATCACCGCACTGAAGATCGAGGCGTTCTACACGAAGGACGAGATCCTCGAAACCTACCTGAATACGGTCCCGTTCCTGTACAACGCGTACGGCATCGAGATGGCTGCGCGCACCTATTTCGACAAGTCCGCATCCGACCTGAACGTGCTCGAAGCGGCGACGCTGACCGGCATGCTGAAGGGCAACGCGTACTACAACCCGGTGCTGAACCCCGAGCGCGCCTTGCAGCGGCGCAATACGGTGCTCGCGCAGCTGGTCAAGTACGGCAAGCTGACACCCGCCCAGTACGACACGCTCGCCCGCAAGCCGCTGCGTCTCGACTTCGAGCGCCAGATCGAGCCGCCCGGACCCGCGCCGCACTTCACGCAGCAACTGCGCAAATGGCTCGTCGCGTGGGCCGATCGCAACGACTACAACATCTATTCCGATGGACTCGTCGTGCGCACGACGATCGACTCGCGTCTGCAGACGATGGCGACCCAGGCGGTCACGCTGCAGGGCAACCAGTTGCAGAACATCGCGAACTCCGCGTGGGGCACGCGCGCGGGCTGCTCGGCGGACAAGGACCTGCTGCGCACGTTCCTGCGCGAAACGCCTGACTTCCGCGCGGCCAGAGACACGGGCCTCGCCGACGACGAGGCGCTGAAACGCCTGCTCGCCGATCGCCAGCTCGTGCAGAGCGTGTGCGACACGAAGACGCGCGTGCAGGCCGACTTCCTCGCAATGGACCCACGTACCGGCGAGATCAAGGCGTGGGTCGGCAGCCGCGACTTTGGCGTTGATCCGTTCGATCACGTGCAGCAGGCGCGCCGTCAGCCGGGCTCGACCTTCAAGCCGTTCGTCTACGCGGCGGCCTTCGAGGCCGGCGCGAAGCCGGACGACAAACTGCCGGACAATCCGGTTCAGATCGAACTCGCCGGCGGCGAAATCTGGAAGCCGAACGACGAGGACGAGCCGAGCGGCCGCATGATCAGCCTGCGCGACGCGCTCGCCTATTCGCGCAACCGCATCACCGCGCAGGTGATGGAGTCGGTGGGTCCGAACAGGGTCGCAAAGCTCGCGCGCGCGATGGGTGTGCGCGACAGCCAGCTCGACCCGGTGCCGTCGCTCGCGCTCGGCACGAGCCCGGTCACGCTTAAGGAAATGGTGTCGGCGTACGGCACGATCGCGAACCTCGGCGGCTACGTCGAGCCGCTGATGGTCACGCGCATCGAGGACCGCAACGGCAACCTGCTCGCCGAATTCAAGCCGGCCACGCCGAGTCGCGAGCTGCCCGCCGACACGGCGCGCACGCTCGTCGACGTGATGCGCGACGTGGTCAGCCGCGGCACCGGCGCGAGCATCCGCACGCGCTTCGGCGTGCGCGGCGATGTCGCGGGCAAGACCGGCACGACCCAGGGCAACGCGGATGGCTGGTTCATCCTGATGCAGCCGCAACTGGTGGCGGGGGCATGGGTCGGCTTCAACGACAGCCGCGTGACGCTGCGCAGCGATTACTGGGGGCAGGGTGCGCATAGCGCGCTGCCGATCGTCGGCGATTTCTTCCAGCGCGCGCAGCGCTCGCGGCTCGTCGACGGCCACATGAAGTTCGATACCGCGCAGCAGCCGGGCTGGTTCGCCGAGCGCGCCGAACGCTTGCGCGACTGGATCGGGCACCTGTTCACGCGCACGCCGGCGCAGCCGGACAAGCAGGTCGTGGCGCGTGCTCCGGCGCGGCGCGCGCCGGTGGCGTCGGTGCAGCCGCCGACGTCTGCCGTGGCGGCACCGGCGGCGGCGTCAGAGGCAGCGGGCGCGTCCGCGATGCAGGGCGAAGCGCGCGCGCTGCCACCGATGCTGCCGGCGACGGGGTCGGGGTCGGAAGCGGTTCCCACGCCGGCGCCCGCCATTACCGTCGATGGCGAAACGCATGGCGGCGGTGCGGCAGCGCTCGCGCCGACCCCGACGCCAGACGACCTCGTGCCGCCCGATGCGACTGGGCAGGGCGGCGAAGGAGTGAATAACGGGGGCGAGGCGAACTGAACGCGAACTGCGACCCGGGCGCGCTGCCCGGGTGCGTATTGAACGGGGTAAGGCAGAAGGGCTAGTACCTCGCGACGCCCGCATCACCCGGCGGTCGCGCATGCGGATTGCCATGCGTCGTCTCGAGCGACGTGTCGTGATGCAGCAGCAACACCGCCGCCACACCGATGAGTCCCGCGCCCGACAGGCATAGCAGCCCGGCGCCGAAGCCGCCGGTGCTGTCCTTGATCCAGCCCATCGCGAACGGCCCGAAGAAACCCGCCAGGTTGCCCAGTGAGTTGATCGCGGCGATGCCGCCCGCGGCCGCCGCGCCCGACAGGAACGCGGCCGGCAAGGTCCAGATTACCGGCAGGCAACCGAAGATGCCGAAGCCGGCAATCGATAGCGCGATCATCTTCTGCACCGGATTGTCGAGGCCGGCCGCGGCTGCGATGCCGGCCGCCGCGACGAACAGCGCAATCGCGACGTGCCAGCGGCGTTCAAGATGGCGATCCGAATGCCGTCCCCACAAAATCATGCTGACGAGGCCGACCACGTACGGCAGCGACGTCACGAAACCCGTCTGCAGATTAGTGAGGCCGAACGACTTCACGATCTGCGGCAGGAAGAAGCTCAGGCCGTAGTTGGTCGCGTTCGCCCCGAAATAGATCAGCGCGATGGCGAGCACGCGCGGATTGATCAGCGCCTCCTTCACGCTGAAGTGGCGCACCGCCTCGCGATGCTCGCGCTCCTGCTTCTGCCGCGCGATCAGCCAGTCGCGCTCCTCGGCGCTGAGCCAGGTGGCGTCGGCGGGCTTGTCGGTCAGATACAACAACACCGCGACCGACAGCAATACCGCCGGCGCCGCCTCGATCAGATACAGCCACTGCCAGCCGCCGAGTCCGCCGCGGCCGTCGAGCGACAGCAGCGCGCCGGAGATCGGGCCGCCGATCACCGTCGACAGCGGAATCGCCGCCATGAAATAGCCGACCACGCGCCCGCGATACGCGGCCGGAAACCACAAGGTCAGCAGAAAGATGATGCCCGGGAAAAAGCCGGCCTCGGCGACGCCAAGCAGAATGCGCAGGCCGAAAAATACGTGCGCGGGCGAGAGCCCGGTGAAGCGCGAGATGTCCGGGATGAACGCCATCGCGCCCGCGAGAATACCCCACGTAAACATGATCCGCGCGATCCAGCGGCGCGCGCCGAATCGTTCGAGCAGCAGGTTCGACGGCACTTCGAAAAAGAAGTACGCGATAAAGAACACGCCCGCGCCGAAGCCGAACGCGCTCGCGGACAGATCGAGCGCCTTGTTCATCTGCAAGGCCGCGAAGCCGACGTTGACGCGATCGAGATAGGCGATGAAATAGCACAGCATCAGGAACGGCACGAGCCGAACCGTGACGCGATGAAGGGTACGTGCCTCGAGATCCATATATGTCTCCTCCGGTTCGGCGACCGGTGTATGCCGCTATGTGGTGGGGTCCGTCTGCGGTTCGAAATGCCTGTCCGTCGAACAGGCATCGTTACAGACTAGACGCTCAAAAGGGATTCCGGAAGGTCTTTTGTGAACCATGTGGTCCGCTCATTGCGGACGCCGTCGCGGCGTGGCGCTCGCGTTCATTGTTAGGAGTGGCGCAACAGTGTTTTCGGTTGTATCGGCTGATCTTGGGCGAACGATTCCGGATAATTGCTGCCTGATTAATCGGTTAAAAATGCAGGTGATCCACGATGTCGAATCAGGGTTCGGACATGCTCGCTGAGGCGCGCAAAACGGTGCGGGTACGCGAAGTCGCGTCCGTCGCGCGAGCGGAAAGCACGGAAAGGAAGAGGGCGCCGCTGCACACGCGCATGCGCGGGGTGGCGGCGGTGGCGCTCGCGTGCGCGAGTCTCGTCGGGTGCGCGTCGAGCACGGATGTGGTCGCGAGCGGCAAGCCCGGCAGCTACACGGTCGCCGCCAGCGCGACCGGAGGACGCATGGCCTGGGCGCGCGCGCACGAACTCGCGATGAACGAGGCGCGCGACTACTGCGATCGTCGCGGTATGCAAAGCAGCGTGAATACGGAGACGGTCAGCGGCGTCAGCGCGATGACCGAGCACGGGTCGTCGGTCAGTTTCGAGTGTCATCCGCGGTTCTGATGCAGCGTTGCGTGCGGGCGGCGGGCGCCGCCGCCCCATGACGATCACTTTTTATCGAACATCGATTCGTACGGCGAGCCCGCGCGCAGATCCGCGCCGCGGCTCGTGATGAACAACACCTTGTGCCGCCCGAGCTGTCCGACGATGCCGCTGTCTTCCGTGTGCAGATAGGTCACGCCGGTCCGCGTGATGCTATCGATGAACGCCTTGAACGCAGACGGCATCGACCAGTTGTACATCGGCATGGCGAACACCGACGCGTCGGCGGCGAGAAGGCGCGCGCACAGGGCATCCGATGACGCCAGCGTCGCCCGCATCGCCGCCGTGCGCTCGTGCGCGGGCGTGTATGTGGCGATCGCGAACGCTTCGGTGACGTGCGGTGGCGTGTCGACTGTCAAGTCCAGATAATCGACGTCGAAGTCGACGCGTGCTTCGCGCAGACGCTCGAGAAAATAGCGGGCGAGCGCGCGGGAATTGGATCGCTCGCGCTTCGCGCTGGCGTCGACGCGCATGATCTTCATGTGGTCCATCCTTGCGGTGGGTTTGACGTGAGATCAGGTTAGAGGGTCGACTGGCTTGGTGGAATAACCGGTTTTGTCGAATTCAAGGTAACCACTTATCGCGACTCGCGTGGTGACATGCCGCCGGGACGCCGGCAGTCCTCAGTCTTCGCGTGGTTTGGCGTTGGTCGAACGTTTGACGAACGGTGCGCCCGAGAAGCCCACCATCGCGCGGCCCTGCACAGGTGATTTTTCGCGGGCGCGGCGGGCAGGGCGCGCGGACGTTTTTTCTGTTCGCGCCGTCTCGATCTGCCGCGAAAGCGTGTCGATACGCTGGCGCAACAGGTCGGTCGCCGCCAACCGTTCAGCCAGCAGCGCATCCTTTTCCGCAAGCTGCCCGCGGGTCGCGGCATGCCGCGCAGCGGAGGCAGCCAGTTCTGCCTTCGATGCGGCCAACTCGTCCCGAATCGCGTCCCGCTCGGCCCGCGATTCGGCTTCGAGCGTCGCCGCCCGCTCGTGACTCGCCTGAAGCTCCTTGCGCAGACGTTGCGCCGACGCTCGTTCACCGTCGATTTCGAGCAAGGCGCGCTTTTCCGCCGCGGCGAGCCGCTGCTCGTTCTGCTCGTGCGAGCGGCGCAGCTTCGCGAGTTCGTCGGCGAAATCGCGGCGGGCATCGGCGAGCGCGGCGGCTCCTGCCGCGATTTCTTCCTTCGATGTCGCCAGTTGCGCCGTCAGCATGTCGTTGGCGGTCTGCAGCTCGACGATGCGCGCGTCGAGTCCGGCAATCCGCGCGCGCAGGGTCGCGACATCGTTGGCCGCCTGTTCGGCTTCGTCGACGGCGTCTTGACGCTGCTTGTCCTGTTGCCTGGCCTGTTCTTGCGCGGCGGCGATTTGCGCGTCCGCGTCCTGCCTGAACACGTCGAGCGCGGCGTTCGCGGCGTCGCTCGACAGACGCCACAGCTGGGCCGCGAATTCGCCGGCAGCCGCTGCGACCTCGGGCGGCAAGTCCGGACGGCCGACGTCCACACGCGTCTTGTCGCGCACGTCGGTCCAGAAATCGCGCAACGCTTTGGCCGGCGCGCTCATGCTGCCTTTGCGCACCAGCTGGTACAGGCGATTCGCGGTCGGTGTTTCGCCGTAACGGAAAAACAGCAACGCGCAGACCTCGCGATAAAGCGTCTGCGTGTCCGACGCGTTTTGACGGACGACTTCGATGTCGGCTTCGAGGGTCATGGTGGAAGCGGCTTTGGGGGAATATGGAGTGATTCCGCGCAAACTCCTGTCGGCGGATTCTCAGTTAAGTTATTGAAAATTAAAAGATCGCGAGATATTTCAAGAAGCTTTCGTATCACATTGCCGTGGACTCAAGTACGCGCAAACTCATGTCAAAATATTCGTTCCCACTGAAAATGCATCTCAATGGTTCTGTGTCGGTTTCGTAGAGCTTTTTTGTGAGTTTGCGATACTGCATCGCAACTGTTCGCTAACGACAATCGATTGCTGGTCTGAATTGTTCGCGGCGACATAGTCGAACCAGAGCAAGCCAGACACGATCGTCGATGGACGCTGGAACGTCCTCCTGGTCGTCCGTGCAACGTGTCGATATTTCAACCGGCCTGATCAAGCAGTGTGCTCGCACAGATTTTTGCTGGCGTGCGACATCACGCGGGTCCATAAACTGGCGCGGGCTATGGTGCCATCTGCTCTCGATCACTCTTAGAATGGAGTTCATGACATGACGGGCTGCATTTTAGCTTGCAACCGCAAACTCCCGTGTCCGCAAGCGTATGAGCGATAACCGCGTTGGAGGCTCCCGGCCTTCACGCGGGTTGGTCGATCCGCGGAGTTGGAGCTGGCAGACACGTGCAGCCAAATCGGGAGAAGGACGTTGTTACTGGTCGAGAGGGCGGACGCCTACGATTCTCGATTACACCCACAGTTGCATCACGAGTTTCGATCATCTGCGACTGATCGATCGAATTGTCGGCCGCGAGTGCCCGTGAGATTTCTTCTCGCTGCTTACACGAATGAGCCACCACAGCCACAATTACCTTATCTTGCGGAAAACTCCCCTCGACAAATGCGCGTGCCTCGCCAACCGGGTTTGCGCTGTGAATAGCGAAGTGAATGGTGGTTGGAATGAATTGACCACCCACGTCGAGGTCCAGTTCGATTAGCCGCTTTACGATGGGCATGGCAGTGTCGGTGCCACCCAGGTCATGGTCGAACGGAATCTCGTCGGGACAGCCATCGGCTTCCGCCCCTGATGCTGACATTGAGTCGCGGACGTCTACCCAAGCCGGCGAGCCTGGATCCCGAAGATCATCGACGAACAGGCGATATGGCATAACGGGTTCAAGTTTTCTCGAAGGGGAAGTAAAGCATGCTCCGAACGCGTCGTTTGCACGTCATGCACGGCGCAGCGCGAGCCCGCCCCCGGAATCTTCGCTGAGTGAAAGTGTGTCGCCAGTTTTCCATCCGAGCCGATCCAGCAGATCCAGCGGTAACAGGAGGACAGCATTCCTGTTTTCGCCTTCTGCTTCCTCAAGGGTGGTGAGAATCGCCTCTCCGGTCGGGACACCGGACTCCGGGAGATAAGACTGCAATATCTCTGTCAGCGTGGTCTCATTCTCCGGCAGCGTCAGCCAACTTGCGCACAGGCGATCCGAATACCGGGCCCATGCAAGCATGAGAACGTCGTCTGGCGCCGTGCGGCCGATGCGCCTGAGACAGTTCCTCATCCGTACAAGATCATCTGGAAACTCCGTGGCGATCTTCGCAAGTTCGCTCGCAATCAACATAAAATTTCTCCTCGCGGTCGCCCGGCAGCGTTGCCTCGCTGCGCGCCTGCGGTGTCTTTGGTCGGCGAGCCGCTTCATGCGCTCTCCGCTTGTTGCTCTTCACGCGCCTTAGGTGCCTTGATTTACTCCGCCTCGGCAATCGCGTTACGGGCGCGATCGAGCGCATGCTTCGGGGGACCAGGCGCGCCTCATTGTCGCTGATTCGCGTGGGACGGCCGCACATTATGTTGCGGACATTCGCAAATCGGCGTCGAAGAATGGCACATCTCACCGCCGTCGAATGAGTCTTCACGCCCCGTTCCGGTCAACCGCTGTCCGCCAGCGAACGTCCGCTACCGACGCCAACTGCAGCCACTCGACTCGCTGAGCGAGAACGTCGACAATTGGATGTGCGAGAGCTGCTGCGTCGTGGCTCGTCCTAACCCACGTCGCCTGGAAGAAGATGACGACTAGTACGAGTATCCGAACCGCGTCCGTCACGCTCGCGGAGGTACTGCTCCTTCGCGAGCGGGTTCTTCACGCCGACTCACCAGCGGGACGCAGCGAGCTTCGCTCCGACAGGAAGGCAGACACGCTTCATCTCGGTGCTTTTCTTGGTAATGAACTCATAGGGGTGAGCACCATCGCACGGGCAAACCCCGTGCCCGAGCTGACACGGAGACTTTGCGGGATGGCGATCAGAGCCAGCTGGCGTGGCCACGGCATTGGCACTGCCCTCGCCGAAAAGTGCATCGATCATGCGAAGCTTGCGGCTGGACGCATGGTGTGGTGTAGCGCTCGCGAGAGCGCGTTTGGTTTCTACCGGAGCATAGGCTTCGAGCGTGTGGGCGAATTGTTTAGCCGGGCCGATACAATCGACGGACGATACGGTCGAAGGGTGCCTTACCTACCCAACTAGTCGAACAGCTGACGGCGGATCGCGTGGCCTAGATGCGGCGCGACCCTCGACGCAGGCGATAAAAATGTCCTGCACGCCGCGCGTCTTCAGCTCAGTGACCACCTGCAACCAGAACTTGGCACCCTCGGTCTGGGCAATCCACAGTCCCAGAACCTCCTTGTGACCGGTCATGTTCACGCCGATGGCCAGGTACACTGCCTTGGTGCGCACCGCGCCGCTGTCGCGCACCTTGACGTGGATGCAGTCGAGATAGACGATCGGGTAAAGCGCATCGAGCGCACGGCCTTGCCAGACCTTCACCTCCTCGCTGACGGCGTCGGTGACCGCCGAGATGAGCGTGGGCGAGACCTCCGTGCCGTACATTTCTTCCAGGTGCCCCTGGATCTCGCGCACGCTCAGGCCACGCGCATACAGCGAAATGATCTTGTCGTCGAAGCCCGTCCAGCGCGTCTGATGGCGCTCCACCAGCTTCGGCTCGAACGCCCCCTGACGGTCGCGCGGGATGTTGAGCGGCAACTCGCCAAATTCCCCCTGCAGCGTCTTGGCGCTATGCCCATTCCGGGTGTTGCCAGTGGCATTAGTCACCGCTTCGCTCTTGCCATGGCCCAGGTGCTCGGACATCTCCGTCTCAAGCGCTCGCTCCACCAGCATCTTCGTGAGCTGCTTGAGCAACCCGTTTCCATGGGCGGCAAGGACGGCGCTTTGCATCAGGCCACGATGATTTTTGCACATCTGATGCATTTCAGGTATTGCGAAGTCGGTGTATCGGAAGTGACAGGCCTTGCCGCTTTGGACAGGGGGAAGCCAGCTGTTCTCCGACTGATTGCATCTGACTACCGGCGTCTATCAGTACCAAAAGCTCCCCCGATCTGCCGCGCCCGTTTCACTTCATCACTGTGCAGATAGATCGACGTCGTCGAGACGGATGCGTGCCGCAGGTTGTCCCGCACCGTCGTCAGTTCGGCGCCGCGGCTGAGCGCGTGAGTGGCGTGCGTGTGGCGCATCCAGTGGGTGCTGGCATCGCGCAGCTTCGTCGCCAGCGGCGGATGGTCGGCCTCGATCTGCTCTGCCGTGAGCACAAAAAAGCGCTTGAGCACGCCCCACAGCCGCACGCTGCTGATCGCCGCGGCGCTGTCCGTTTCGAGACTACCGATCACCGGCGTCTGCGGACGCCATTGCGCCGGAAGAACCGGCAGGCCGCGTTCGGCCAGATAGCGCGCTAGCGCGTCCCAGGCGAGCGGTGGTAGTGCGACCATCGCAATCTTCTTGCCCTTGCCGGTCACGCGCAACCAGTGATCGCCGCTGGCATCGGTCCTGACGTCCCGGAGCGTCGCGCCGACCAGTTCGCTCGCGCGCAGTCCGGTCGCGTAGCCGAAATCGAGCAAAAAGCGCAGCCGCTGCGCGGCCGCCTTGCTCCAGCCGGTTGAAGGTGTGCCGGACGCAGTCCGATCCGGATACTCGAGTCCGTCGGCGATCGTGCGCACGAGCGCCCATTCGCCTTCGGTGAAAGCATGTGATGCATCGAGCGTCGCTGCGCCATTGCCGCCACGCACCTTCACACCTGAGAACGGATTGGCGAGCACGTAGCGCTGCCCGATCAGCCAGCGGAACAGCGCGCCGACGATCGACAGCGCGTGCGCAACCGAGCGGTCCGAGAGATTGCCGTTGAACGGCCGCCAGTCAGGCGACGTACGCGGCCGTACCGGACCCACCCAGCGTGCACGCGGCGAGGGATGCCGCAGAAACGCCCGGTACGCGATTGCGTCGTCGGTCGTCAGCGATGACAGCGCGCGGCCCCGCTCGACGATCGCCCACAGGATCAGGCGCTCGGCCTCCTTGCGGTAGGTGCGCCGCGTGGCGGGCGACTCCTGCAGCGCGAGCCAGGTCTGCACGGCCTCATAGTCATTGGACGCGTCCAGCGTACAGGTCGCGACGGGCGCGCGGAACGTACCGCGGGTGCCATCGACCTCGTGCGCCAGCCGCAGGGTTTCCCACGGCACGATGTCACCACGCTGGCTTGCCACCACCAGCGCGCGGGCCTTGTCGGTGAGGGCGGGGCATGCGGCGAAGAACTGCTCGATCGCGCGCGCACTCGCCGCGCCGAGACCGGGGACCGCTTTCCACCATTGGCGTCGTCGCGGAATCCGCACGGTCAGGTCGGCCAGCGTCGTGATGCCGTGGGCGCGCAGCACGCGCACGGCGCGACGGGATAGCCATTGCGCGATGTCGTCGGCGATCTGCGGCTCGGGTGGCACAGCGGTGCGCAGGAGTTCGATCACGTGCGCGACGGTTTTTGCATGCTGTTCGCGCTGGTCGGCCGGATGATCGAGCAGGGCGGCGAGATCGGCGCGGTGAAGCGCCTGTGCGGCGGCCAGCAGCGTGCGACGGATTCGCCCAACTACACCGCGCGCGGATCGGCCGTCACCGACGGCCACGGGCAGGTAGCGCGCCACCGCCTGCCGCGCCGGCAGGCCGGCGTACCAGGCCCGCAGTACGGCGAGTTCGTCGGCGTCAGGAAAGCCGGGAGGGCCGGAGGGTGCGGGGGAGGGCAGGGACGTGTGACGCGTTTTCATGGCCTCAAGTTTAGACGACAAACAGAGACATTTTGATAAGAAAACTTATCTTAATGGCACGGTTGATCCGAATATTCCAGCCGCTGCTATCTGTCCCGTGTCCTGTCCACACCGGGTCACTACAACATTGACTTGCGTCAGACTCCGCCGCTGTCGTAATCGAACGCTCGATACATGCTATGTCGAATTCGATCGCCGGTGATCAGTCGGGGTTCGGTCCTTCCGCCTTGTTCTCAAGAACGGCTCCGGTGTGCGCGTCGACACCGACTTCCTGCGTGCCCCGTTTCGACGCAATATCGAAGGAGTAGCGCAACCCGCTGCCTCCCGCTTCCTTCTCCAACTCTTCATCGGTGATTTTTCCGGGTTGTGCTTTCAAGGCGGTAGCGCGCGCCTGTTCGATGCTGATGTTCGCGTCTTTCGCGTATTCTTGACCGGTAAATGCATAGGCGGGAAAGCTCGTCGCAAGCACGCCGACTGCGACCAGGACAATACCGAGTTCCTTCTTCATTTCGTACTCCAGTGTTGATTGATTCAGAATCGATGATGGCACTGCAGGATTAAGCCACGCTGAACCGCATGGATTTCGAAAGCCCGCAGCGCGGGCTGCATTTTCCGTTTGCTAAGGTTCCCCTAAGTTAGCGCTCTCCTAGAATTGGAATTGTAGCAACCGGTTCATCGCCAATTTTTATTTCCAGCAAACCAGGAACTGTCATGAAATCTGTTCTCCTTACCTTTGCCACGGCCATTATGCTGGGCGTCCCGGTCGTTGCTTTTGCCCAACAGGCCAGTGTTCCGCTCACGCGCGCACAAGTCCGCGCTGAACTGATCCAGATCGGGAATGCTGGGTACTATCCCGCAAAACGTGATACATCGACTTACCCGTCGGACATACAGGCGGCAGAGGCTCGCATTGCCAGCAAAAATGTCGCAGGCGCCGGGTCAGATTCCGGCATGGGAAGCGCAACCAGTGATGCTTCGCAATCCGGCAGACGCATCGCTCCGGCATCTGATTCGACGCATCTTTTCGCGCATCACTGAACAGGCGCGGGTCGGGTACGTCCGCGTCGAGTAACGGCAGCGCACTGAGAGTAAGCCGGATTCGAACCGAATGCCTTTATTGAGGATTCGACGAGAAGATCCAAAGGCGCTCCCATCCGTGAAATGACGGCAGATAGGCCGCGCCAATTTGGGCTTTGTCGCGGTAAGGCTCAAAGAGCGAGCGGAATCGATATGCGAAGTACTGCTTATCTTGCGAGCTCGTAGAATTGATCCGGGGCGGACGGGTGGGTTCCGCGAGCCCATTCCATCTGTCCTTTGGCGATCGTCTGCATAATCTCAATGCCGGCCAGAACAAGCCGGGCACAGCGAAAGGTCTTGAACCCTAGGGAAACGCTGATTTATTCAGCTCGATACATCGGTCATCGCTGGCGTAGCTGAGGACGTTATAGAAGGCAGCTCACGGAACAGACTCACGATGATGAAGAGGCAGATTGGCTTCGCGGAAGCGGAAATTGCAGGCAAGAAGCGAGTGACGAGGCGCCAACGCTTCTTGGCCGAGATGGAGAAGATAGTTCCGTGGCAGCGCTTGCTGTCGGCAATCGAGCCGCACTGTCCGAAGGGCACGCGAGGCCGCCCGCCGATTGGCCTGGAGCGAATGCTGCGAATCTACTTCTTGCAACAGTGGTACGGGCTGTCGGATGAAGGACTGGAAGACGCCCTGTATGACAGCATCGCGCTGCGAGCCTTCGCCGCCGGCATTGATCTGGCGGTCGAGAACGTGCCTGATGCAACCAAGCTTTTGAAGTTCCGGCGCCTGCTGATCGAACACAAACTGACACGCAAGTTGTTCGACGAGATTGGCATCTCGCTGTGCGAGCGTGGGCTGATGATGAAAGAAGGCACGCTGGTTGATGCGACGATAATCGAAGCGCCGCCGTCGATCAAGAACGCCGGGAAGAGTCGTGACCCGGAAATGCATCAAACCAAGAAGGGCAACGAATGGCACTTTGGGATGAAAGCCCACATTGGCGTCGATGCCGATTCGGGTCTGATCCACAGTGTGGTTGGCACGGCGGCCAACGTATCGGATGTATCGCAAGCGCATGCCCTGCTGCACGGACATGAGGAGCAAGCGTTCGCCGATGCGGGCTACATTGGCGTAGAGAAGCGCGAGGAAATGACGGGCAAGACCGTGAAGTGGAACGTCGCTGCCAAGCGGGGAAGGATCAAGGCGATGCAGGAGGGAGCGCTGAAGGACTTGGTGATTGCGGTCGAGCGAACCAAGGCGCAGATCCGGTCGCGGGTTGAGCATCCGTTCCATATCGTCAAGAATCTGTTTCACCATCGCAAGACGCGATACAAGGGCTTGGCTAAGAACACCGCACAACTGTTCAGCCTGTTCGCTTTGGCAAATCTGGTGGTTGCGCGAAATCTCTTGCGATCGGTCCATGGGAGCAATCCGTCATGCGTATGAGAAACGCGAGCAGGAAGGCTCGTTTACGCGTCCAATTCACCGAATTGAGTGTCAATCCGCTTCGTCATTTGAAAATTTCGACGCCATCTCGCCTGCAACTTGGGCAGTTGGTCCATTGATCAGCGTTTCCCTAGCATGGGCCGCGTTCGTCGCGTGATCGCCCGATGGTCCTGCTCGACCAGGTTATTGAGATATTTGGACTGGCGGATCTTGATGGGCGCTCCACGATCGGCATTGATCGCTTCGAGCGCGGCGAGATTGGCGCCGCTTTTGTCGATGGTTACCGTTTTGGGTACACCGCTCCGGGCGATCGATCGCTCAAAGTAACGCCGGGCCGCAGTCTTGTCCCGATGGGCGCGTAGCAGAAAGTCAATGGTGTTGCCGTCCATGTCGCGACGGCCCGGTAAAGATACCGCCATTCCCCCTTGACGCGGAGGTACGTCTCGTCCGTCCGCCAGCTCGTACCCACCGGCCGCTTGCGGCGGCGAAACGCTTTCTTCAGCACCGGCCACAGCTTGATGGCCCAGCGGTGCCAGTCGAATGGTCGACCGAAACGCCGCGCTCAGCCATCATGTCTTCAAGGTGCCGAAGGCTCAGCGGATAGGCCACGTACCAGCGCACGCAAGTCAGAATCACGTCGAGCGGATAATGCAGTCGTTTCAGCACTCGGGCCCCCGCCGGATTCAACGTGTTCATCGAGCTTTCTGTCGTTCGTGTCGTTCCGCCCATCATAGCGGACCGCCTTAATGCAAAAGAACCGCATTTTGAGCCATTCCAGAACGGTCATGCCGGAGGGTCACGCTGACAGCGGATAACGTGTCATCGACGGCCGCGCGATCTGAGGCGGAAACACGCACCAGCATCCGTCAGCATGTCGAAAGAAGAATATTGCGCGCGTTCCGGTCAGAGTCGATGCCTCGATGTGCGCATAGCGCATCTTGTCTGCGCGCATGCGACCAAACTGGACTACGCGGATCCGCACCGTCGGGGTGGGCGCAAGCCATTTTTCTACCAGGTGGCGCAGAGACTTCTCGGCGGTGTTCATGGCCTTCTCCTTCAACCGCTCCCCTGCTTGCGCTGGTCGACAGATCGATTGCGACTACTTTTGCGCGTTGCGACGGCGGTGATTACAGAATAGGAGCGGCAAGCAATGAATGATAATTAATGTTTTCGTCGATAACGATAAACGAAGACTTATGAATAGGCCGCGTGTGATGAGCCTCTGGAATTTGGGTTCCTGCGCACGATACCGGATCGGCGTGGCCTCAGATACCTGCTGCGCAGCCAGAGGGGCGCAGATCTATAGCCCGTCAAGCCGCCGGGACACATCTTGTGTGTCACCACCAAGCTGCAGTCATGATAACTTTAGGCAATATCGAGACAACACGATGTGTGATATACTGAATACAGAATATTGACGTTTGCGGCGATGCAGCATATGATTCAGTCGTCTCGTGACTCAATCATTCGGAGCTACAAATGGATTTTGTTTTTCTGGCGCTGTTTGCCGTCGCCGTCGCAGGGTTAGGCTCTGCCGCTACCGTCCTGCTGAGCTGGTGGATTCCGCAGCCGGTCGTGGAACGCGCAGCACAACATGGCCGTTTCGCCCGGTTGGGCGCAGTGGACGGGGAGTTCAGTTCGACCGCGACAGCGGCAACGTATCGCGCGCATATTCAACAAGAGGCGATCAGTGTCGTCAGAACTTGAAACTGAAGCATTGGTCGCGTCGTTGACGCTGTCACTGCAGCCGATCGGGGCAAGCGCGAGCTTGCGCAATAAGGCCTACGCAATGCTGCGCCAGGCCATTGCCGATACTGACATCTACCAGACGCGCGAAGAAATTCGACTCGACGAGCGCGTGTTGTGCGAATCTCTCGGCGTGAGCCGCACACCAGTGCGCGAAGCGATGACGCAGCTCGAACAGGAAGGGTTTCTGCGCACAGTGCCGCGCCGCGGCATTTACATCGTGCGAAAGAGCAAACGTGAGATCGTCGAGATGATCCAGATGTGGGCCGCGCTCGAAAGCATGGCGGCGCGCCTGGCCACGCTACATGCAACGGACGAGGAAATCGCGCGCCTGCGCCATATGTTCGACAAATTGGGCGACGCCGCGCCTGCCGAGCACATTGCCGAATACTCGGACGCAAACATTGCCTTTCATCAGGCAATCGTCGAGCTATCGAAGTCGCAGATCATCCTCGACACGATCAAGAACATCTTCATTCACGTGCGTGCGATGCGCCGGATGACGATTTCGCGGAGCGATCGGGCAGCGCGTTCGATCGCCGATCATCGTCGAATCATCGAGGCGCTCGAGCGGCGCGATACCGAACTGGTCGAGCGGCTCGTGCGCCAGCATTCGCTCGATCTTGCAGCGTTCGTCGAAGCGAACTGCGACTTTCTGGATTGACGGTGGCTTGTCAAAAACAACAAGGCCAGCGGTGCTGTCACCACTGGCCTTGTTGTTTTGGTGTGCCATCGATGAAGTTCGTGGGTTTCGCCGGATCGCAGCCAATGCCGATGCAGGTCGTCTGACCCCGGCTCGCTACGATGGTTTGCGCGACGGTAGCGCCCCCATCCTTGTTGTCCCTCGCTCCGGATCTCACCCGCGCCCCCGCGACGCGACCGCCAATTGCTCCGTGCCGGCCAGCACCGCAGCCAGTGCGATAGCCAGTAGAAAACCCCTTCCTGCCCACACGGTATTCCCCCACCCTTGCGGCATGTGCGCTCCTTCGTCCTTGCTGCGATGTGTCGTCGTTCAGGCGAGGCTCGCGGCGTCCGCCAACGCGGCCGCCGGCACGGCCATCTGTGTGCGATGCTCCCGACCGCAGCGCTTGCCGGGCTGCTCGCGGCGGGCGTCGGTGCTGGAAGCGACGTTATCGCGGCGGCAATCGCGGGCGCGGTGCTGGGCGCCTGGCGCGTGCGGCGGCGCGAACTGACACGCAGGCCGTACCTCGTGGCGTCGCTCGGCATCGGTATGGGCCTCGCCGCCATTTCCGGCGGTTTCGCGCGGTACCTGTCGGCGACTGCATATGCAAAGGCGGCTGTGGAGCGTGTCGAGTTGTGCGCCGTGGTCTTAATCGGCGCGCTGATCTTCACCGCATCGACGATCGCGTTCTGCAAACTGCGCGGTGCGATAGCCGGGGCGCTCGGGAGCGCGCCCCGGCTATACCGTCGTCAACCTCACGGCGCTCGTGCTGTGTGTATGTCTTGGCTACGGCTTCGTAACGGAACCGACGCAGACCTTCGGGCTCGCCGCGTTGCTCGCGATGAGCGGACTGGCTGCCGCACTGGGCGCGCATCTGATGAGGGCAGCCGCCGCCGAAGTGCCTCTTCACGCGCTCGCCGCACATACGGCCACCGGTCTCATGCGCGCTGCGGCCTCGTGCAGCGACCTGGCTGGCTCGGGCGCTTCGAATGGCGCGACGATCAAATGCACCCGCTGCTGGCGGCGAATTCGCGCAACCATGGGCACTGCGCGACGACACTCAGCACGTTGTACGCACGAGCGCGTATCGCAGCGGAGTCGAATGGCGCTATCGCAGCCGCCAAAGATATTGTGCGCACCGGAACGAGACACAACCGAAGCGTGATTCACGGCCCCCGGCTCCCGTGCAGACGAGTGAGAAAACATAGAGCTGGCGACGAACTTGCAATAAATGAAGTTTTACAGGCGATCCAAAGCCTATTGCTTACTCTTGCTGAGCGCCTTCACGCGTGTGATGTTCTCGATCAGATCCGCACCTTCTTCCATCAGGAAGCGCTTAAAGGCCACCGCAACGGGCGGCAGACGCTTGTTCTTCCGGTGCACGACGTACCAGTTGAACATCACCGGAAAGCCCTGGGCGTCGAGCACGACGAGGTTGCCCACTTGCAATTCGAGGCTGATCGTATGCGCGGACAGGAACGCGATGCCCATGCCGGCAATCACAGCCTGCTTGATCGTCTCAGTGCTCTTGATCTCCATCGCGATCTTCAGGTTGGCGATTCGTCCGGCAAAACCTTCTTCCATCGAATTCCACGTATCGGAGCCGTGCTCGCGAACGATGAAGGCTTCCCCCGCCAATTGACTCATCGTGATGTTGCGCTTGTGCGCGAGCGGATGCGATGGCGCGGCGACGATCACATACGGGTGCGGTGCAAACGGTTCGTTGGTGGTGTCCATCTCATGCGGCGGGCGCACCATCACCGCGAGGTCGGTCTGATTGGTCGCGAGTTGATGCAGCAGTTCCTCGCGATTGTGTACCGCCAGATTAAGGACCACGCCCGGATAGCGGCGCGTGAATTCGGCGAGCAGGCGCGGGAAGAAGTAGTCGCCCGCGCTGATCACGGCGACATTGAGCTTGCCGCCGGAGACGCCTTTCAGCTGACCCATCGCTTGGTCCACTTCGTGGAACTGCTGGATGATTGCGCGGCTGTAGTGAAGCATCTCATGGCCGGCGGGCGTGAGATAGATCTTCTTGCCGAGCTGCTCGAAGAGCGGCAGCCCCGCATGCTCTTCGAGTAGCCGGACCTGGCTGGAGACAGCCGGCTGGGTCAGATGAAGTTCTTCCGCGGCACGCGAGAAGCTCAGGCGGCGGGCCACCGTCTCGAAGACCTTCAACTGCCGGAGTGTCGCGTTTCTCATCGTCATGGCCGATATATAGGCGAATGTGAATCAATATGGTAACAACCTTTAACTATAGGTAATTCAGCAATGACCCTGGCATGGAGACCGGGCGCCTCGACGATATCAACCATCAGGCCCCGACCAGCGCAAACCGCCCTTCGCACCTGAGGCCAATAGCCGGAGCAGACGAGTGAATAGCGCCCGTTTGGTTGCCTGATGAACGTTTCGTTGCAACAGTTAAAAGTATTTGTCGCCGTCGCGCGTGAGCGAAGCTTTACGCGCGCGGCGCGCGGGTTCAACCTCACGCAGTCTGCGGTGAGCCGGTGCTTGCGCGAACTCGAAGAAGCGATCGAACTGAAACTGTTCGACCGGACGACGCGGCAGGTCGAATTGACGACGGCGGGTGCGAGCCTCGCGTGCCGCATCGGTCGCCTGCTTGATGATATCGATCTGACGTTACGCGAAAATCGGGCCGCGTATGAAGGGCACACCGGCGTGGTGGTCATCGTCAGCAATCCAGTGCTGTCATCGAACTGGGTGCCAGGCGGTCTTGCACGCTGTGCTGAGGCATTTCCTGATCTGATCGTGTCGGTACAGGACCGGCCGCAATGCGCGGTGTTGACCCGCGTCGAACAAGGGGAAGTCGACTTCGGCGTGGTGTCGGACGCGGAGCCTTTGGCGGCCGACCAGTTGCACGCGCAAGCGCTTTTCTTAACCCCCTCTCTGCTGTCTTGTCCGGCGAGCATCCGCTTGCGCGACGCACCACGCTCGCCGCCTGGAGTGCACTGAGCGACGTGCCGCTCATGACGCTCAATTCCGATGCCGGAAGCCACAGCGTCGTCGAACGTGCCTTGAGCACACATTGCGTCCGAGGGCGACCGATACAGGAACTGGGTCACGTCGCCGCTGTACTGCGGATGATCGAACTGGGGCTGGGTGTCGGCGTACTGCCGGTCGACGAGCACTGGCCCGCTCCATCCGAACGTCTCGTGTCGCTCCCGCTGCTCCCGGAGGTGATGCTGACGACGATGCAAGTGCGCCGTCGCAACCGTTCGCTCAAGCCGAACGCGGCAGCAGCGTGGGCTCAATTCGCAGGTGCCGGCGCATCCACTGCCCAGTCGGTAGATGAACTGTGGGCCAGCGCGAACGGGCAGATGCCGGCCACGTCGCTGAACGCGCCTTAAGCGCCCGCGAGCGCAGGCACACCCGGCTCGTCTGGCACGCACGCCCTCCGCGAATAGCCTTGCGACGAGTCCGACGCGCGACTCACATTCGCAATTTTTCCGTTTGCCGCGAAACCTCCCAGGGTATGCGCGTTCTTCCTGTCGAGAATGGCCTGACTCAGAAATTCCGCGCTGTAGGCGTTCAGCAAATGCGAATGATGAGCCTTGATGTACGCGGCGATGCGCGCCCGTTCGTCGTCGATCGTTGCGAGTGAGGCGAAGGTTTGCGCGTCCCAACGGAAACGCAGACCCAGTTCGGAGAAAGCCATGTTGTAGGCACAAAGTTGCGCCTGCACGGTGTGGTCGCGCACGGTTTCGAGTCCGTCAAGGTGTAAGCGGCCCATGATTTTCTCCTTCAGTTGGATGGCTTGGATGAAGGATAGGATCGCGAATCAATATACGATAGTTAAAGTTTTTTGTATAAACGATAACTATTGTCTTATGTATTTCGGCGCCACGAGGCCAGGAGTTCATTCGAAGGCGACGCCGAAATTCCAGTACTTATCGTAAACCTCCGTCTGCAGCCCGTTTGTGCAATGCAAACAGTTCGTGCGTGATTCCCTTTCGCCTCAAGCGAATGCGGCCAGCCGCGCTGCAACAATCGGCCCCGTCTCCAAAAATACGCTTGACTAATACTGTATGTGGAATATTGTATATCACGAATCACACAACGCCCCGCCAAGGAGGAGAGACGTCATGGCAGAAGCTGGGAGCACCCTGCAGAGCGCTGCAGAAGAAGCACAGAAACGCGGGACAACCGAAATGACTGACGGATTTCATCTGGTCATCGATGCGCTGAAACTGAACGGCATCGACACGATCTATGGTCTGCCGGGTATTCCCATCACCGATTTGACGCGGCTCGCTCAAGCCGAGGGGATGCGCGTCATCAGCTTTCGACACGAGCAGAACGCGGGCAATGCCGCCGCAATTGCCGGTTTCTTGACGCAGAAGCCCGGAATCTGCTTGACCGTTTCCGCGCCCGGCTTCCTGAACGGGCTCACGGCGCTTGCCAATGCGACGACCAACTGTTTCCCGATGATCCTGATCAGCGGCTCGAGCGAGCGCGAGATCGTCGACCTGCAGCAGGGCGACTACGAAGAGATGGATCAACTGAACGTCGCGAAACCGCACGCCAAGGCGGCCTATCGCGTACTGCACGCCGAGGACATCGGCATCGGGGTTGCGCGTGCGATCCGCGCGGCCGTATCCGGGCGTCCCGGCGGCGTCTACCTGGACCTGCCCGCCAAGCTGCTCGCGCAGACCATCGATGCCGCGAAGGGCCGGAACTCACTCGTACACGTCGTTGACCCGGCGCCACGCCAGCTTCCGGCGCCTGACGCTGTCGAGCGTGCTCTCGATTTGCTGAGGAGCGCCAAGCGTCCGCTGATCATTCTGGGCAAAGGTGCCGCTTATTCGCGAGCCGACGCCGAGATTCGTGCGCTCGTCGAAAAGACCGGCATTCCGTATCTGCCGATGTCCATGGCCAAAGGCCTGCTGCCCGACAACCATGCGCAATCGGCCTCGGCCGCGCGCTCGTTCGTGCTCGCGGAATCGGACGTCGTCATGCTGATCGGCGCTCGCTTGAACTGGCTGCTGTCGCACGGCAAGGGCAAGACGTGGGGCGCGCCGAAGCAATTCATCCAGATCGACATCACGCCGACGGAAATCGACAGCAACGTGCCCATCGCCGCGCCGGTGATCGGCGACATCGGTTCTTGCGTGTCGGCCCTCCTGGCTGGCATCGATTCGAGCTTCCCGAAGCCTGGCGCGGAGTGGATCGACACACTCGCGGAACGCAAGGACAAGAATCTGGCGAAGATGGCCGAGATGCTCGCCAAGAATCCAACGCCAATGAATTTCCACAGCGCGCTGCGCGTGATTCGCGATGTGATCAAGGCGAACCCGGATATCACGCTCGTCAACGAAGGGGCCAACACGTTGGACTATACCCGCGCCATTGTCGACATGTACAAGCCGCGCAAGCGCCTGGATGTCGGTACGTGGGGGGTTATGGGCATTGGCATGGGTTACGCGGTCGCCGCGGCGGTCGAGACCGGCAAGCAGGTGATCGCGGTTGCGGGCGACAGCGCATTCGGCTTCAGCGGCATGGAGATCGAGACGATCTGCCGTTACGACTTGCCGGTTTGCACGATCGTCTTCAACAACAACGGCGTTTATCGCGGCACCGACGTCAACCACTCCGGAGGCAAGGACGTGGCGCCGACGGTTTTCGTCAAGGGTGCGCGCTACGACAGGATGATCGAGGCGTTCGGCGGCATCGGCTATCACGTCACGACGCCAGAGGAGTTGGAGAAGGCGCTGATCGAATCCATCAAGTCGGGAAAGCCGACGCTCATCAACGCCGTCATCGACGAAGCAGCGGGAACGGAGAGCGGCCGCTTGACGAATCTCAACCCCCAAAGTGCGGCGATGAAGAAGTAACGCCATTAATCATCAGGAGAAGCAAAGTGACCAATCCCCTCGACGGAATCAAGATAATCGACTTCACCCACGTACAAGCTGGACCCGCATGCACGCAGATGCTGGCCTGGTTCGGCGCTGACGTGATCAAGGTTGAACGCCCCGGCTCAGGCGACGTGACGCGCAATCAGTTGCGCGATATTCCCGACGCCGACGCGCTGTATTTCACGATGTTGAACAGCAACAAGAAATCGCTGACGCTGGACACCAAGAAGCCCGAAGGCAAGGAAGTGCTCGAAAAGCTGATTCGCGAATCCGATGTGCTGGTGGAGAATTTCGGCCCAGGCGCGCTCGACCGAATGGGCTTCTCCTGGGAGCGCCTCAACGAACTCAACCCGAAGATGATCGTGGCATCGGTGAAGGGTTTCAGCGACGGCCATCATTACGATGACCTGAAAGTCTACGAGAACGTCGCCCAATGCGCAGGCGGTGCGGCTTCCACCACCGGCTTCTGGGATGGCCCGCCGACGATCAGCGCAGCGGCGCTGGGCGACAGCAACACCGGCATGCATCTGGCGATCGGCATTCTGACCGCACTGATCGGCCGCGATAAAAGCGGCAAGGGCCAGAAGGTGGCGGTGTCGATGCAGGACAGCGTGCTGAACCTGTGCCGCGTCAAATTGCGCGACCAGCAGCGTCTCGATCGGGTCGGCTACCTCGAGGAATACCCGCAGTATCCGCACGGCACTTTCAGCGACGTGGTGCCGCGCGGCGGCAATGCCGGCGGCGGCGGCCAGCCAGGTTGGATTCTGAAGTGCAAGGGCTGGGAAATGGATCCAAACGCGTATATCTACTTCACCATCCAGGGCCACGCATGGGAGCCGATCTGCAAGGCGCTGGGCAAGCCCGAGTGGATCGACGATCCGGCCTACAAGACGGCCGAGGCGCGTCAGCCACATATCTTCGATATCTTCGCGACCATTGAGGCGTGGCTCGCCGACAAGACCAAGTTCGAGGCGGTCGACATCCTGCGCAAATTCGATATTCCGTGTGCGCCGGTGTTGACGATGAAGGAACTGGCGAACGATCCGTCGTTGCGCGCGAGCGGCACCATCGTGGAGGTCCAGCACAAGAAGCGCGGCTCCTACCTCACGGTCGGCAGCCCGATCAAGTTCTCCGATCTTCAGCCTGAAATCACCGCGTCGCCGTTGCTCGGCGAGCACACCGACGAGGTGCTGGCGAGCCTTGGATATAGCAAGCAGCAAGTCTTCAATCTGCGCGAAATCAAGGCTGTCTGACGGCGCTGGCAGGCAGAGCTCGGAGTAGCCGGGCTCTCATTGTCGGGGTATGCAGGTGCGGCGCCCTGGATGGACGCCGTAGTGACTGAACAGTAGTCTTTTCGAATCCAGGTAGCCCTATGCAAACAGCCATCGACTTTGAGCAATTGGTAGCAGCAATCGGTGATGCAATCATCATTTCGGACGCCCAGGGGCGCATCACACTGTGGAACCCTGCTGCCGAGCGCATGTTTGGCTTCACGCAAAGCGAGGCCCTGGGGCAGTCACTGGACCTGATTATTCCGGCACGTTTGCGCGGACGTCACTGGGATGGCTATCACAAGACGATGGCAAGCGGGCAAACCCGCTACGGTAACGATGTGCTGCGCGTTCCTGCGGTGGATAAAGAGGGGCGCTCCCTATCGATCGCATTTACGGTTGCGCTGCTGCATTCACCGGAACATGAGTTGACCGGGATCGTTGCGGTGATTCGCGATGAAACCAGTCGTTTCCAGGAGGAGCGCAATCTGCGCAAACGCCTTGCCGAACTGGAAGCCCGCGTTGGAGCGTGAAAGGCGCAGTCATGCCATGTCCGAACGCGCGTTCCGGGACGGTCGAGAACCGCGCTCCGGGCCGCCCGGATCCGGTTGGCCGGCTATCGTGACGATCTACCATGAAGAATCCAATGCACATAGAGGTATTTGGGCAATATCGGCTTGAGCTGTCCGCGATGCAGTTGATCCACAACGGCGGATGGGCTGCTTATTTTGCAATCCGCACGGTCGAAGAAAAGCATCAGGCGCAACCCAACCTCCTGCCCTACCGGCAGGTTGTCGACGAGGTCGTCTTTGAAAGCGAAGCGGCGGCCATTGCCGGCGCGCGTCGCATGGCGATGGCGCTGCTCAATCCGGCAACCCGGTAACGCTAGCGGTACCGTTGTGGCCAGGTGGAAATCAGAGGCGTAATGCGCGCGCGATGCTCAGACCAGATACAGATCAATTTAGGGAGACGCAACATGGGCAAGGCATTGGAGGACGTGAGGATTCTCGATTTCACGCATGTGCAATCGGGTCCGACGTGCACGCAGTTGCTGGCGTGGTTCGGCGCCGATGTGATCAAGGTGGAGCGGGCGGGCGCAGGCGATGTCACGCGTGTGCAACTGCGCGACATTCCGGAGGCGGACAGTCTTTACTTCACGATGCTCAACCACAACAAGCGCTCGGTGACGATCGACACGAAGAACCCGGAAGGCAAGCGGGTTCTCGAAGCGCTGATCCGGAGGTGCGACGTGCTGGTGGAGAATTTTGCGCCGGGCGCGCTCGAGCGGATGGGCTTCAGCTGGGAGCGTATCCAGGAACTGAACCCGCGCATGATCGTGGCGTCGGTCAAGGGCTTCGGTCCCGGGCCGTATGAGGACTGCAAGGTCTACGAGAACGTCGCGCAATGCGTGGGCGGCGCGGCGTCGACCACCGGCTTCGACGACGGCCCGCCGGTCGTGAGCGGCGCGCAGATCGGCGACAGCGGCACCGGGCTGCATCTTGCGCTCGGCATCGTCACGGCGCTCTATCAGCGCAAGACGACGGGGCGAGGTCAATACGTGCTCGCCGCGATGCAGGACGGCGTGCTGAATCTGTGCCGCGTGAAGCTGCGCGACCAGCAGCGGCTCGAACGCACGGGCGTGATGCGGGAGTATCCGCAACATCCGAACGGCACCTTCGGCGAAGCGGTGCCGCGCGCCGGCAACGCTTCCGGCGGTGGTCAGCCGGGCTGGATTCTGAAGTGCAAGGGCTGGGAGGCGGACCCGAACGCGTACATCTACTTCATCGCCCAGGCGCCGGTGTGGGCGAAGGTCTGCAATGTGATCGGCAAGGAGGAATGGGCCACCGATCCCGACTACGCGACGCCTGCCGCGCGGCTGCCGCGCCTGAAGGAGATTTTTGCCGAGATCGAGCGCTGGACCATGACCCGGACGAAGTACGAGGCGATGGAGACGCTCAACAGGTACGACATTCCATGCGGCCCGATCCTGTCGATGAAGGAGATCGCCGAGGAGCCGTCGCTGCGCAAGACCGGCACGATCGTCGAGGTCGATCACCCGGTGCGCGGCAAGTATCTGACGGTCGGCAATCCGATCAAGCTGTCGGACAGTCCCACTGAAGTTACGCGCTCACCGCTGCTTGGCGAGCACACCGACGAGGTGATGGCCGAGCTCGGCTATTCGGCGGACCAGATCGTGCATTTGCGTGCGGTCGGCGCGTTATGACCGCGTAAGCCGTGCCTGACCGCGCGTCTGACGCGCGGGACAAGATGTTGCGGCGCGACCCGCCGGGCCGCGTCAGTGCACCCCAATGAATCGCGCAGGAGACATTCCGATGAAATCGTGGATACGTTTTCGGCTCGCCGATGGCCAGACGGGCTTCGGCGTGCAGGAAAGCCATCGCGTCACCGAATACGAAGGAGATATGTTCGGTGACGCCGTCCCAAGCGGCAACGTGTTGAGCCGGGACGACATTACGCTGCTCAACCCGTGTGTTCCGACTAAGGTCGTCGCGCTGTGGAATAACTTCCATGCGCTGTCGGAGAAACTTGGCAAGGCCGCGCCGTCCCACCCGCTGTTCCTGATCAAGCCGCCGACCTCGGTGATCGGTCCAGGCGAACCCATTCGTCGTCCGAAAGACTACAGTGGCAAGATCGCGTATGAAGGGGAGCTTGCGATCGTAATCGGCAAGCGCTGTCGCAACGTATCGGTGGAAGAGGCAAACGATCACATCTTTGGCTTCACCTGTATCAACGACGTGACGGCGGCCGAATTGCTGAACGAGGATGTCAACTTTGCGCAATGGTGCCGCTCGAAGGGTTTCGATACGTTCAGTTGTATCGGACCCGTGATCCAGCGCGACTTCGATTGGCGTACGGCCAGTGTCGTGACGCGGCTCGACGAGGTGGAGCGGCAGAACTACCCGCTGGCGGACATGATCTTTTCGCCTGCGGAACAGGTGAGCCTGATCTCGCACGATATGACGTTGCTGCCCGGCGACGTGATCGCTTGCGGTACGTCGATTGGTGTCGGCTCGATCAAGGACGGCTCGACGGTCGACGTATCGATCGACGGTATCGGCGTGCTGTCGAACGCGCTGTCAACGGAAATCTGATATGGCGATGACGATTGCAGTACCGCGCGAGATTCGCGCCGGGGAACGTCGCGTCGCGGCGACGCCCGAAACCGTCGGTCAGTTGCTGAAGCTCGGTTTCGCAGTGAGCGTCGAGGTGGGCGCGGGCCTAAGGGCGGCGTTCGACGACGATGCATATCGCGCGGCTGGCGCGCAAGTCGTCACCGATACCCGTGCCGTGTGGGCCGAGGCCGATATCGTGATCAAGGTGCGCGCGCCGGAGTTTAATCCGGCGCTCGGTGTCGATGAAGGGGCGTTGCTGAAGAAGGGCGCGATATTGATCAGCTTCATCTGGCCCGCGCAGAACCCGGTGCTGCTCGAGCATCTCGCGGCCGGCGGCGCTAGCGTGCTGGCGATGGACTGCGTGCCGCGCATCTCGCGCGCGCAGAAGCTCGATGCGCTCAGCTCGATGGCGAACATGGCCGGTTACCGCGCGGTGATCGAAGCCGCGCAGCACTTCGGGCGCGTATTCACCGGGCAGATCACTGCAGCGGGCAAGATGCCGCCCGCGAAGGTGATGGTGATCGGCGCGGGTGTTGCTGGCCTCGCCGCCATCGGTGCGGCGCGCGGTCTGGGCGCGATCGTGCGCGCATTCGACACGCGCCCCGAGGTCGAGCAGCAGGTCGAAAGCATGGGCGCCGAGTTTCTCAAACTGGACGTTGATGAAGACGGCAGCGGTTCAGGCGGCTACGCGAAGCAAATGAGCGCGAAGTACATCGAAGCGGAAATGGCGCTGTTCGCGGCGCAGGCGAAGGACGTCGACATCATCATCACCACCGCGCTGATTCCTGGCAAGCCCGCGCCCAAGCTGATTACCGCAGCCATGTTGGAGACCATGCGGCCGGGCGGCGTGATCGTCGACATGGCAGCGGAGCAGGGCGGCAATTGCGAACTGACGCAACCCGGCGAGGTGGTAGCCGTCAACGGCGTGACGATCGTCGGCTATACCGACTTGCCGAGCCGGATGGCGATGCAGTCGAGTCAGCTCTACGGCACCAATATCCGTCATCTGCTGGCCGATCTGACACCGCAGAAAGACGGCGTGCCGTGCATCGACATGGGTGACGACGTGATGCGAGGTGCGACGGTCGTGCATCAAGGCGTTGTTAGCTGGCCGCCGCCCCCGCCGAAACAAGCCGCGATCGCGACGCACCGTGCGCCGCCCGCGAAGCCCGTCACGAGCCCGATCGACGCCAACCAGCAAGCCGCCGCCGCGCGCCGTTCGCGCCACACGTCGCTGGTGCTGCTGGCGATCGCGGTGTTGGCGCTGCTGGCGCTCGGCGCGCTCGCGCCGCCGGCGTTTGTCGCGCATCTGACTGTATTCGTGCTGGCGGTATTCGTCGGTTATCAGGTGGTCTGGAACGTGACACCGGCCTTGCACACGCCGCTGATGAGCGTGACCAATGCGATCAGCGGGATCATCGTGATCGGCGCGCTGCTGCAACTTGGCACACCGAACCTGCTGGTGACGGTGCTCGGCGGTGTCGCGTTGCTGGTCGCCACGATCAATATCGCCGGTGGGTTTCTCGTGACCCAGCGCATGTTGAAGATGTTCCAGCGCAACTAAGGACAACTCATGTTGAACGGAATCGGCAACATTGCGTATTTAGGCGCGAGCACACTGTTTATCCTGAGTCTGCGCGGACTGAGTCATCCGACGAGCGCGCGCCGCGGCAATCTGTACGGCGTGGTGGGCATGCTGATCGCGGTCCTCGCCACGCTGCTGATCGCGCAAGGCGCGGGGCTGGCAGTCGTGCTGGCGGCGGCCGTGATCGGCGCAGCCGTCGGCGCACTGCTGGCACGGCGCGTTGAGATGACACAGATGCCGCAGTTGGTCGCGATACTGCACAGCTTTGTCGGGCTGGCCGCGGTGCTGATCGGGTTCACCAACTTTCTGATGCCAGCCGGCCAGTTCGGCGGCGCGGAGCGGGTGATCCACCTGTCCGAGATCTATCTTGGCGTCTTTATCGGCACGATCACGTTCACGGGCTCAATCGTCGCGTTTCTGAAGCTGCAGGGCACGATCAGCGGCAAACCGCTCGTGATGCCGGGCCGGCATCTGCTGAACCTGACCGTGCTGGTGCTGTGCGTCGCGATCGGCTACCGGTTCCTCACGGTGCCGTCAGGCGCGGACGGCGTTCTCGCGTTGCTCGTGATGATCGTGCTCGCTGCGGCGCTTGGCGTGCATCTGGTGATAGCCATCGGCGGCGCCGACATGCCGGTCGTCGTGTCGATGCTGAACAGCTATTCCGGATGGGCGGCCGCCGCCACGGGCTTCATGTTGAGCAACGACCTGTTGATCACGACCGGCGCGCTGGTGGGCTCGAGCGGCGCGATTCTCAGCTACATCATGTGCCGCGCGATGAACCGCAGTTTTGTGTCGGTCATTCTTGGCGGCTTCGGTGCGGCTAACGGCACGCGTTCCGCGGACGTCGCGGGAGAGGTGGTACCCACCACGGTTGACGAAGTTAGCGCGATTCTGCGCGATGCGTCCGAGGTCATCATCGTGCCCGGCTACGGGATGGCCGTGGCGCAGGCGCAGGCGACCATCAGCGAAATCACGCGCAAGCTCGACGGTCTCGGCGTGAGGGTGCGTTTCGGTATCCATCCGGTCGCCGGTAGGTTGCCGGGCCACATGAACGTGCTGCTTGCAGAAGCGAAGGTGCCATACGACATCGTGCTCGAAATGGATGAAATCAATCACGACTTCACCAACACGGATGTCGTGCTCGTGATCGGCGCCAACGATATCGTGAACCCGGGTGCGCTCGAAGATCCGGGCAGTCCGATCGCGGGGATGCCGGTGCTCGAAGTGTGGAAGGCGCGCACGGTGGTCGTATCCAAGCGCAGCATGGCGACCGGCTATGCGGGCGTGGACAACCCGCTCTTCTACAAGGACAACACGCGGATGCTGTTCGGCGATGCGAAGGGCAGCGTCGATGCGTTGCTCAGGCAGCTTGACGCTTGACACGCTGTTACCGCGCTCACTTCCCCTTAACTTCACATTACTGATCGATCATGATCCACCTACGCAAAGCAAAGATCGTCGCGACCCTCGGCCCCGCGACCTCCAATCTCGAAACAATTGCGCAACTCGTTCGCGCCGGTGCGGATGTCTTCCGGCTGAATTTTAGCCACGGTTCGCACGAGGATCACCGGCGCCGGTATGAGCTTGTTCGCGAGGTCGAACATACTGCGGGCCGGCCCATTTCGATTCTCGCGGACATGCAGGGACCGAAGTTGCGCGTGGGTCCTTTCGCTGAAGGCAGGGTGATGCTCGCCGAGGGCGCGGAATTCGCGCTCGACCGGAACCCGGCGCACGGTGACGTCAAGCGCGTCTGCTTGCCCCATCCAGAGCTTTTCGAGGTGGTCGCCGCTGGCCAGTCGCTGCTTCTCGACGACGGCAAATTGCGCCTGGAAGTGCTCGACAACAACGGCGAGCGGATCCGCACCCGGGTGATGCACGGCGGAATCCTGTCGGATCGAAAAGGGGTGAATGTTCCCGACGCGATCTTGCCGATTCCAGTGCTGACCCAGAAAGACCTGATCGATCTGGAATTTGCGTTGTCACTGGGCGCTGACTGGATTGCGCTTTCGTTCGTCCAGCGTCCGGAAGATTTGATCGGCGCGCGCGCGCTCATCGGCGAACGCGCGGGGCTCATGGTCAAGCTGGAAAAGCCGGCGGCGCTCGAGCGGCTCGACGAGATCGTGAATGCCGCCGACGCCGTGATGGTGGCACGCGGCGACCTGGGCGTCGAGCTTCCACCCGAGCGCGTGCCGGGCATGCAGAAGCGCATCCTTCGATCCTGCCGCAGCCACGGCAAGCCGGTGATCGTCGCGACCCAGATGCTCGAATCGATGATTTCAGCCCCGGTGCCCACGCGTGCCGAGGCATCGGACGTCGCGACGGCCATCTACGATGGCGCGGACGCGGTCATGCTGTCTGCGGAATCGGCCAGCGGTGGCTTCCCGGTGCAGGCCGTGGCGATGATGGAGCGGATCATCAAGGAGGTCGAACATGATCCGCTCTACCGTAACCTGCTCGATGCCCAGCACGAGCTTCCGCTCGGTACACCGGGCGACGCGATCTGCGCGGCACTGCGCGATGTTGCGCAGACCATCGCTGCGGTTGCAACGGTGACATACACGACATCCGGACACACCAGCCTGCGGGCTGCCCGTCAGCGGCCGGCCGCGCCGATTCTCAGCATCACGCCGAAGCTGTCGACGGCGCGGCGTCTTGCGCTGGTTTGGGGCGTCCATTCCACGGTCAGCCCTGACGTCGGATCGGTCGACGAGATGGTAAGTGCCGCGTGCGGCATTGCCGCGAGGCTGGGTTTTGCCAATTCAGGCGATCAACTGGCGATCGCAGCGGGCATGCCGTTCGGCGAGTCGGGTACCACCAATCTGCTGCGCATTGCCCGAGTCTGAGCGACGCCGGGCACGAAGTGCAGTGGGTAGACGGAGACATAGACGTGTCACAAACGAAGACGGCGTCTGCCGTTGTTTGACGGTTGCTTGGCTTCACTCCGCACCGCGTAGCAATCAGGTGGTCGGAGCGCTTTCGATCCTGTGTGGGCATCGCGTTCACGGGTGGCTCGATGCATGTTCTGCTCGGAGCCGACGCGACGATTCCCCTGCTGGTCGCACCCATGGGCGGGTCTGCCGTCTTGCTATTTGGCGTCCCGGCGAGCCCGCTGGCCCAGCCATGGTCGATCATCGGCGGCATTCTCGTTTCGGCTGCCGTCGGCGTCGCGTGTGCGCGCTGGATCGTCCATCCTGTCGAAGCCGGAGCGCTAGCCGTGGCGCTCGCGATCTGCGCGATGTTTGCGCTGCGTTGCATGCACCCGCCCTCAGGCGCGGTCGCACTGACTGCCGTGCTGGGTGGTCCGGCGATTCATGCAATGGGCTACGGTTTCATCCTCGTACCGATCGCCGTGCCGACATTCAGTTTGCTCATCGCCGCGATCGTCTTTCATGCGCTGACTGGACATCGCTATCCGCATGTCGGCGCGCAAAATCCGACCCAAGGTGCGAATGCGTCGATGGGGATGCCCTCGGGTTTCACGCGCGGCGATCTGGAAGCGGTGCTTAGGCGGCGCAGCGAATGGCTCGACATTGACACCGACGATCTCGAATCGTTGCTGCGCGACGCGCAGTTGCAAGGGTATGCCCGCGTGTTTAGCGAATTGACCTGCGCAAATATCATGTCGCGGCCGCCGATTTCCGTACCGGCATCCATGAAGAGAGAAGCCTCACGGCGTTTGCTGCTAAGACACCGCGTAAAAGCACTGCCGGTCACCGACCCGGCTAACCGGGTGATCGGTAGCGTTGCGCTGAGCGATCTTGGGGACTTTGGGGGCGTGGCGAAGCAAGCTTATCGAGTGCATAAGCGATGGCTAATCCAAAGCATAAGAATCTTTAATTTTCGTTAATTGTCGAAGCCACCCATCATGGCTTAAGCCTTAACGGAGCCAGGGTTTCGAAGCGGGTGCCAGTGCAGCGCGCCACGATATCGATCAGCTGTCCTGATGGCAACGCGCGCAGGAGTTTACCCGGAACGGTCTTCAAGCATCATGGCTGTCCCGCGTAGACGGGCAGGTGTTTTTATCAGGCAAGCGAACAAGTCAATAGACGGAGACAATGAACGTGGCACACACTGAAACAGCCTTTAGCGGCTATACGGCACGCCGGCATAACCGTTGGGTCCAACTGGCGGCCGGCATCGCGTGCATGGGGCTCATAGCAAACCTTCAATACGCGTGGACCCTCTTTGTCGTCCCGATGGACGCCAAACATCACTGGGGCCAAGCAGCGATCCAGTTGGCGTTTTCGATTTTTATCGTTACCGAGACCTGGCTGGTGCCCGTCGAAGGCTGGCTGGTGGACAAATTCGGTCCTCGTCCGGTGGTGATCGGTGGGTCGATCTGCGCGGCGCTCGGCTGGGTTCTCGATGCCTATGCGCCGAGTCTGCCGGTGCTTTACGTCGCTGCTGTGATTGCCGGTGTCGGAGCAGGGTGTGTGTACGGCACCTGTGTGGGCACGGCGCTCAAGTGGTTTCCGGACAAGCGCGGGCTGGCTGCGGGTCTGACTGCGGCGGGCTTTGGCGCCGGCGCGGCGCTGACGGTGATTCCGATTTCCAACATGATCCAGCGCTCCGGCTACGAGCATGCGTTAGTGTTCTTCGGCGTGTTCCAGGGCGTCTGCATTCTTCTGCTGGCAACCTTGCTGGTGCGCCCGAAGCCGCCGGCGCATGCGGCGGGTGCCAAGCGCATTGTCGCAACGAAAACTGACTACACGACCAAACAGATGGTTCGTGCACCGGTTTTCTGGGTGATGTACGCCATGTTCGTGTGCGTCGCGTCAGGTGGGATCATTGCTACAGCTCAGATCGGTCCGATCGCCAAGTCATACGGTTTTGCGACGATGCCGGTCAGCGTGCTGAGCGTGACGTTGCCGCTGCTAGCGATGACGCTGTCGATCAACAATCTGTGCAACGGCTTCACACGCCCGTTATGCGGTTTCATCTCTGATCGGATCGGGCGTGAGAACACCATGTTCATGACCTTTCTCGGACAAGGGCTGGCTTTGTTGGGGCTGATGCATTTTGGCCATAACCCCTATTTGTTCATCACGTTTTCCGGGCTCGTCTTTCTGTGCTACGGCGATGTCTTCTCGAACTTTCCGGCAACCTGTGCCGACACGTTTGGTGGGAAATATGCCGCAGGCAATGCCGGCACGCTCTATACGGCCAAAGGCACCGCCGCGATGATGGTGCCAGTGGCTTCGCTGTTGGCGGCGCAAGGAGGCTGGAACACGGTGTTCGTCTTCGTTGCGTGTATTTCGATGTTGGCCGGCGTGTCGGCGAAGGTCATCCTGTATCCGATGCGACGCCGCTGGATTCTGAACTCTGCTGCGCCCAGCAAAGTATCGGAAGACGACTTTCAACCGTTGCCTCTCGGTTCGCATGAGTGAGTGCCATTAAAGAAACGCGGGTGTTCGCAATGCAATGTCGGATCCGAACGTGAAGGCATCCCAATACCGCTCCGCAGGAGAACATCTTGGCCGATTTTAGTGAGTTGATTGAGCGGCATAGTCGCCGTGGTGGTTCCCTGCTTGCCGTGCTGCACGCGATCCAGGACGAACTCGGCTTTGTGCCGCCCGACGCGGTTGCGCCGCTCGCGCGTGCGCTGAACCTGTCGCGCGCTGAGGTGCACGGCGTCATTACCTACTATCACCACTTCCGCACGCAGCCCGCCGCAGCCGTCACCGTGCAACTGTGCCGCGCGGAAGCCTGCCGCAGCATGGGCACCGAAGCGCTCGCGCAGCATATCGAGGCGCACACCGGTTGCCGCTTCGACGCCGGCCATCAGCATGGCGCGACGGTGGAGCTGGAGTCGGTGTATTGCCTCGGACAATGCGCGCTGTCGCCGGCGCTGGTGCTCAACGGCACGCTGCAAGCCAAAGTCACGCCGCAAAAATTCGACGCGATTTTCGCGGCCGCCAGCAAGTGCGTGGAGGTGACGGCATGACGCGCATCTACGTCCCCCGCGATTCGTCGGCGCTCGCGCTCGGCGCCGATGCGCTGGCCGAAGCGATCGAAACCGAAGCCGCGCGCCGCGGCATCGAGATCGAACTGATCCGCAACGGTTCGCGCGGGTTGCTGTGGCTCGAACCACTCGTCGAAGTCGCCACGGCCAAAGGCCGCATCGGTTACGCGAACGTCGAAGCAGGCGACGTGGCCGCGCTGTTCGACGCCGGCTTCGTCGAAGGCGGCGAGCATGCGCGGCGCGTCGGCGTGGTCGACGAGATTCCGTATCTGAAGAAGCAGCAGCGCCTGACCTTCGCGCGGATCGGCATCACCGACCCGCTGTCCATCGACGATTACGTCGCGCACGGCGGCCTCGAAGGCCTACGCAACGCCCTGCAAACCGACGGCGATGCCGCCTGCGAAGCGCTGATCGAATCCGGTCTGCGCGGCCGCGGCGGCGCGGCCTTCCCGGCCGGCATCAAGTGGCGCACGGTGCGCGGCGCGAAAGCCCCGCAGAAGTACGTCGTCTGCAACGCCGACGAAGGCGACTCCGGCACCTTCTCCGATCGCCTCGTGATGGAAAGCGATCCATACATGCTGATCGAAGGCATGCTGATCGCGGGCGTCGTAACCGGCGCGACGGTCGGCTACATCTACGTGCGCAGCGAGTACCCGCATTCGATCGCGACGCTCGAAACGGCCATCGCCCGCGCGCGCGCCGCCGGCTGGCTCGGCGACAGCGTGCTCGGCTCGAGCGCGCATCGCTTCGAGCTGTTCGTCGCGAAAGGCGCCGGCTCGTATGTATGCGGCGAGGAAACCGCGCTGCTCGAATCGCTCGAAGGCAAACGCGGGATCGTCCGCGCGAAGCCGCCGGTGCCGGCGCTCGCCGGCCTCTTCGGCCAGCCGACCGTGATCAACAACGTCATTACCCTCGCCACCGTGCCGATCATCTTCGCGCGCGGCGCGGCGTTCTATAAAGACTTTGGCATGGGCCGTTCGCGCGGCACGCTGCCGTTCCAGCTCGCCGGCAACGTGAAGCAAGGCGGCCTCGTCGAACTCGCGTTCGGCGTGACGCTGCGCGAACTGCTCGACGACTACGGCGGCGGCACGGCGAGCGGCCGGCCCGCGCGCGCGGTGCAGGTCGGCGGTCCGCTCGGCACCTATCTGCCGCCAAGCCAGTGGGACATTCCGATGGACTATGAAGCCTATGCGGCGGTCGGCGCGGTGATCGGCCACGGCGGTCTGGTCGTGCATGACGACACGTCGAACCTTGCCGAACTCGCGCAGTACGCGATGCACTTCTGCGCACTCGAATCGTGCGGCAAGTGCACGCCGTGCCGGATCGGCTCGACGCGCGGCGTCGAGGTGATCGCGCGGATTCGCAGCGGCGACACGTCGACGCGTCAGGTGCAATTGCTGCGCGACCTGTGCGACACGATGGTGTCCGGCTCGCTGTGCGCGATGGGCGGCATGACGCCGTTCCCGGTGCTGTCCGCGCTCGACCATTTCCCCGAAGACTTCGGTCTCGCCGACGCGTCGCCCGACGAGTCCCATCACGCGCCCAACGCGGCCGCGGCCTGACCCAGGAGCCCACCATGTCCGACGTGCTCAACTCTCCCGCTGGCGGCTGCGGCTCCGGCCACTGCGCGTGCAAGGCGCAGGCGCAATCACAACAACGCGCGGCACGCCCGCTGTTCGACGACACCGACTATGGCACGCCCGCGCGTCACGCCGACGTTGACGTCACGCTGGAAATCGACGGCGAGGCGGTGACGGTTCCCGCCGGCACCTCGGTGATGCGCGCCGCCGCCGAGGCCGGCGTCAACGTGCCGAAGCTGTGCGCGACCGATTCGCTCGAACCGTTCGGCTCGTGCCGCCTGTGCCTGGTCGAAATCGAAGGCCGGCGCGGTTATCCCGCGTCGTGCACGACGCCGGTCGAAGCCGGCATGAAGGTGCGCACGCAAACCGAGCGTCTGCAATCGCTGCGCCGCAACGTGATGGAGCTGTACATCTCCGACCACCCGCTCGACTGCCTCACCTGCCCCGCCAACGGCGACTGCGAATTGCAGGACATGGCGGGCGTGACCGGCCTGCGCGAAGTGCGCTACGGCTTCGACGGCGCGAATCACCTGAAGGACCGGAAGGACGAGTCGAACCCGTACTTCACGTACGACCCGTCGAAGTGCATCGTCTGCAATCGCTGCGTGCGCGCGTGCGAGGAAACCCAGGGGACGTTCGCGTTGACCATCGCGGGGCGCGGCTTCGAATCGCGCGTGGCGGCCAGCGAGAACCAGCCGTTCATGGAATCGGAATGCGTGTCGTGCGGCGCGTGCGTCGCCGCGTGCCCGACCGCGACGCTGCAGGAAAAGTCCGTCATCATGCTCGGCCAGGCGGAGCATTCGGTCGTCACCACCTGTGCGTATTGCGGCGTCGGCTGCTCGTTCAAGGCGGAGATGAAGGGCAACGAGGTCGTGCGGATGGTGCCGCACAAGAACGGCCACGCCAACGAAGGCCACGCGTGCGTGAAGGGCCGCTTCGCATGGGGCTACGCGACGCACAAGGACCGCATCACCAAACCGATGATCCGCGCGAAGATCACCGACCCGTGGTGCGAAGTCAGCTGGGACGAAGCGCTCACGTACGCGGCCTCGGAATTCCGCCGGATTCAGGCGAAGCACGGGCGCGATTCGATCGGCGGCATCACGTCGTCGCGTTGCACGAACGAAGAAACCTATCTGGTGCAAAAGCTCGTGCGCGCCGCGTTCGGCAACAACAACGTCGACACCTGCGCGCGCGTCTGCCACTCGCCGACCGGCTATGGCCTGAAGACCACGCTCGGCGAATCGGCGGGCACGCAGACGTTCGCGTCGGTCGATAAAGCCGACGTCATCATGGTGATCGGCGCGAATCCGACCGACGGCCACCCCGTGTTCGGCTCGCGTCTGAAGCGCCGCGTGCGCGAGGGCGCGAAGCTGATCGTCGTCGATCCGCGGCGGATCGATATCGTCGATACACCGCACGTGAAGGCGTCGCATCATCTGCAATTGCGCCCGGGCACCAACGTGGCCGTGGTGAATGCGCTGGCGCATGTGATTGTGACCGAGGGCCTGCTGAACGAAGCGTTCGTCGCCGAGCGTTGCGAAACGCGCGCGTTCGGGCAGTGGCGCGATTTCGTCGCGCTGCCGGAAAACGCACCGGAAGCGACCGAAGCGGTGACCGGCGTGCCGGCCCAGCAGGTGCGCGAAGCTGCCCGCATCTATGCCACCGGTGGCAATCCCACAGGGACTTGCAGAGGTCGTGCGGCAATCTACTACGGCCTCGGCGTCACCGAACACGCGCAAGGCTCGACGATGGTGATCGGTATCGCCAACCTCGCGATGGCGACCGGCAACATCGGCCGCGAAGGCGTGGGCGTGAATCCGCTGCGCGGCCAGAACAACGTGCAGGGTTCGTGCGACATGGGCTCGTTCCCGCACGAACTGCCGGGCTACCGCCATATCAGCGATACCGTCACGCGCACGCTGTTCGAGGAAGCGTGGAACGTGACGTTGCAGCCGGAACCCGGCCTGCGCATTCCGAACATGTTCGACGCCGCCGTGCACGGCACCTTCAAGGGCCTGTACTGCCAGGGCGAAGACATCGTGCAGTCGGACCCGAACACGCATCATGTGTCGGCGGCGCTGTCGTCGATGGAATGCATCGTCGTGCAGGACATCTTCCTGAACGAGACCGCCAAGTACGCGCACGTGCTGCTGCCCGGTTCGTCGTTCCTCGAAAAGGACGGCACCTTCACCAACGCGGAGCGCCGTATCTCGCGCGTGCGCAAAGTCATGCCGCCGGTGCCGGGTTACGCCGACTGGGAAGTCACGGTGCTGCTCTCGCGCGCGCTCGGCTACGAGATGGACTACACGCATCCGTCCGAGATCATGGACGAGATCGCGCGGCTCACACCGACCTTCCACGGCGTGTCGTACCAGAAGCTCGACGAGCTCGGCAGCATCCAGTGGCCATGCAACGAGGACGCGCCCGACGGCACGCCGACGATGCACGTCGACACCTTCGTGCGCGGCAAGGGCAGGTTCGTGATCACGAAGTTCATCGCATCGCCGGAGAAGGTTACGCGCAAGTATCCGTTGCTGCTCACGACGGGCCGCATCCTCTCGCAGTACAACGTCGGCGCGCAAACGCGCCGTACCGAGAACTCGCGCTGGCACGACGAGGACCGGCTCGAACTGCATCCGCACGATGCCGAAGAGCGCGGCATCAAGACCGGCGACTGGGTCGGCATCGAATCGCGTGCGGGACAGACCGTGCTACGCGCGAAGGTGACCGAGCGGATGCAGCCGGGTGTCGTTTACACGACGTTCCACTTTCCCGAATCGGGCGCGAACGTGATCACGACCGACAGCTCGGACTGGGCGACCAACTGTCCGGAATACAAGGTGACCGCGGTGCAGGTGATGCCGGTCGAACAACCGTCGCAATGGCAGCAGGACTATTCGCGCTTCAACAGCGAGCAGCTCGATCTGCTGAAGCAGCGCGAGCTGGCCAGCACGACGTCGGGCAAGTGAGGCGAGCGATGGACAATCAGAACCTGATCGACATGGCGAACCGGATAGGCGATTTCTTCGAATCGATGCCGGACCACGAAGAGGCGCTCACCGGCATCGCCGATCATATCCGCCGCTTCTGGGAGCCGCGCATGCGGCGCGCGTTGCTGGCCGCGCTCGATACTTCAAACGAAGGGACGTTGTGCCAGATTGTTCAAGAGGCACTCGCGGGCCACCGCGCTGAGCTGACACCAGATCAAACATAATCGCCCAGCGTAGGCGTGCGCCCGCAATACCGCTAAGGGCTAGGCCGTACCGGCGTAAAAATTCGCGCCACCCACGCCGAAATAGATGCCCATGTCGGCTCGACAGCATTCGTAACTTCAAAACAGGGAGAGACAGATGAAGATCTGTGTTTATGGCGCCGGAGCAATTGGCGGGTACCTCGGCGCGCAGCTCGCACTGGCAGGAGCCGACGTTAGTTTCCTCGCGCGAGGCCCGCACCTCGCCGCCATGCAGGCGAACGGCGTACGTCTGCAGATCGATGGCGTGGAGCGTGTCGTCAAGGTGCGTTGCTCGGCGGATCCGCGTGAACTCGGGACGCAGGATTACGTGATCGTTGCACTGAAGGCGCATGCGGTGCCGGGCGTGGTGGGTGCGATGCAGCCCTTGCTGCGACCCGACACGGCGGTTGTTACCGCGGTGAACGGGATTCCTTACTGGTATTTCTACAAACACGGCGGCGAATTCGCCGGCACCACGCTCGACAGCGTTGATCCGGGCGGCAAGCAGTGGAACGTGCTCGGGCCTGAACGTGCGATCGGTTGCGTGGTGTACCCGGCAACCGCAATCGTCGAACCGGGCGTGATTCGCCATGTGTACGGGAAGAAATTCCCGATCGGCGAGCCCAGTGGTGAGCGCACTGGGCGAGTCCAGAGGCTGCACGAAATCTTTATTGCTGCGGATCTGGACGCACCGATCCGCGACAATATCCGTGACGAGATCTGGCTGAAATTGTGGGGCAATCTCTGTTTCAATCCGATTAGCGCTCTAACCCACGCAACGCTGGACGTTATCACGAGCGACCCGGCGACACGCGCGGTGTCGCGGACCATGATGATGGAAGCGAAAGCGATTGGTGACCGTTTTGGCGTGCATTTCCGCGTGGATGTCGAAAAGCGTATCGATGGCGCGGGTGCGGTTGGTGCGCACAAGACCTCGATGTTGCAGGATCTCGAAGCCGGCCGCCCGATGGAGATCGACCCGCTGCTCACCGTTGTCCAGGAGATGGGCCGGCTGGTCGGGCAGGCGACGCCGACCATAGACACAGTGCTGGCGCTGATCAAGATGCGCGAGCGGATCGCCCAGCAAATGCCTGTTCGGTTTGCGCCTCTAGAACGCAAAAACCGGGTGACAGAGGTGTCGCAAGCTGCATAGATCCAGAGATACTACCGAAGACAACGCTTAGCGTTGCCAGACTGCTGACAAAGCCCTGGCGTCGGCCCGGATTTCGATTCGACCGCCGGGATACTCCTACACATCGATGTAGCGACCGATCAGCAGACTCAGGAAACGTTGCGCACGGCGCTCGCGTTCGATGTGGACCCCGCGATCCTCATCGACTCAAACGACGGCGTGGAGCCGCTGGCGGACGCGCGGTATCTCAGGGGCGATCCAGCACCTCGCGGGAATGAAGGACAGCAAGGTGATCGTCGCGATCAACAAGGATCCAGAAGCCTCGGTCTTCAGTGTGGCCAACTATGGGCTCGTCGGCGATCTCTTCGAAGCGGTGCCAGCCGTTGCCAAGGCGTTATAGAGCCGTGGACTTGCTGCGCAATTGCTTGCAGGCAGTACTAGCGTTTCACGGCGAGAATATGTACGCCCCGTACCGAAGATGAGCCTTCCTTAGCCAACATAAACAAATGCAATCCAACTCTCAGACTGAAGGGAATCACGCATGAAGATTCACGAGTACCAGGGTAAGGAAATCCTGCGGAAATTCGGCGTCGCGGTACCGCGCGGCAAGCCGGTCTTCTCGGTGGATGATGCGGTCAAGGCCGCGGAAGAGCTGGGCGGCCCGGTGTGGGTCGTGAAGGCTCAGATCCACGCGGGTGGCCGTGGCAAGGGCGGCGGCGTCAAGGTCGCCAAGTCGCTGGAACAGGTTCGCGAGTACTCGAACCAGATCCTCGGCATGCAGCTCGTCACGCACCAGACCGGTCCGGAAGGCCAGAAGGTGAACCGCCTGCTGATCGAAGAAGGCGCCGACATCAAGAAGGAACTGTATGTCGGTCTCGTGATCGATCGCGTTTCGCAGAAGATCGTCGTGATGGCGTCGAGCGAAGGCGGCATGGACGTCGAAGAAGTCGCGGAAAAGACGCCTGAGCTGATCCACAAGGTTGCCGTCGATCCGTCGACTGGCCTGAAGGACCCGGAAGCAGACGACCTCGCGAAGAAGATCGGCGTGCCCGACGCTTCGATCCCGCAAGCTCGCGCGATCCTGCAAGGCCTGTACAAGGCATTCTGGGAAACCGACGCATCGCTCGCCGAAATCAACCCGCTGATCCTGACCGGCGACGGCAAGGTCATCGCACTCGACGCGAAGTTCAACTTCGACTCGAATGCGCTGTTCCGTCACCCGGAAATCGTCGCGTACCGCGATCTGGACGAAGAAGATCCGGCTGAAATCGAAGCGTCGAAGTTCGACCTCGCGTACATCTCGCTCGACGGCAACATCGGCTGTCTGGTGAACGGCGCCGGCCTCGCAATGGCAACGATGGACACCATCAAGCTGTTCGGCGGCGAACCGGCGAACTTCCTCGACGTCGGCGGAGGAGCGACGACCGAGAAGGTCACCGAAGCGTTCAAGATCATGCTGAAGAACCCGAACCTGACCGCGATTCTGGTCAACATCTTCGGTGGCATCATGCGCTGCGACGTGATCGCGGAAGGCGTGATCGCGGCGTCGAAGGCCGTGTCGCTGAAGGTGCCGCTCGTGGTCCGCATGAAGGGCACGAACGAAGACCTGGGCAAGAAGATGCTCGCCGAATCCGGCCTGCCGATCATCTCGGCGGACAGCATGGAAGAGGCGGCTCAGAAGGTCGTCGCAGCTGCTTCGGGCAAGGCGTAAGCCAGCTGTCCACGGCGCATTTACCAGCTCATTTGCCAGGTTTACGAGTGGCGGCGCGCAAGCGACACAGGCGTGAAGCATCGCGCCGAGTGGCGCTACCGCGCGACGCCAAACGAACAGAGGTCAATACATGTCGATTCTGATCAACAAAGACACCAAGGTCATCACGCAGGGCATCACCGGCAAGACCGGTCAGTTCCACACACGTGCTTGCCGTGAATACGCAAACGGCCGCGAAGCGTACGTCGCGGGCGTGAACCCGAAGCGCGCCGGCGAAGATTTCGAAGGCATCCCCATCTACGCGAGCGTCGCTGAAGCCAAGGCTGAGACGGGCGCGACCGTGTCGGTGATTTACGTTCCGCCGGCAGGCGCTGCCGCCGCCATCTGGGAAGCAGTCGAAGCCGACCTGGATCTCGCAATCTGTATCACGGAAGGCATTCCCGTGCGCGACATGATCGAGATCAAGGACCGTATGCGTCGCGAAAACCGCAAGACGCTGCTGCTCGGACCGAACTGCCCGGGCACGATCACGCCGGACGAGCTGAAGATCGGCATCATGCCGGGTCACATCCATCGCAAGGGCCGCATCGGCGTCGTGTCGCGTTCGGGCACGCTGACGTATGAAGCAGTCGGCCAGCTGACCGCGATCGGCCTCGGCCAGTCGTCGGCAGTCGGCATCGGCGGCGACCCCATCAACGGTCTGAAGCACATCGACGTGATGAAGATGTTCAACGACAATCCGGATACGGACGCCGTCATCATGATCGGCGAAATCGGCGGTCCGGACGAAGCGAACGCTGCTGAGTGGATCAAGGACAACATGAAGAAGCCGGTGGTTGGCTTCATCGCTGGCGTCACGGCGCCTCCGGGCAAGCGCATGGGCCACGCCGGCGCGCTGATCTCGGGCGGCGCGGACACCGCTGAAGCAAAGCTGGAAATCATGGATGCCTGCGGCATCAAGGTCACGAAGAACCCGTCGGAAATGGCGCGTCTTCTGAGGTCGATCATCTAGCCGGCCGACGGCCGGGAAGGTCGGAGAAGCTGCTACTGGTTGCAGGTTTTGATGTGATCGGCCATGATGGGTTTTCACCGTATCGTCAGGACTGAAAACGGTTACGACAAGACTGAATTGAAGACAGGATTGAGGTGATAAAGGCTGAGTTTGACAAGGTGGGCGTGAGCTGGATCACGACGCACTGCGCCGGAACCGAAAACCTCAGCGACGCCGTTCGATTAGCTGCGGCAGTAGTGCCGCAGGTTGATCATCGTGTAGGCGGGTGTCTTGCAACTGGTTGCTAGTTTCGTGACCGTTCGGCTTCCCGAATGGCGATAACATTCAGGAGCCTGCGAAGCAGGATGGATAGCTGCGGGAAATGGCGACTATCGGGTTGATCAACAGAATAAGATCGTCAGAAATACAAATTGAAATGACGTGCCTGTTCGTGGCGCGCCGCGCCATCAATGAACTGCATGCCCTGGCCCGACTGATGCGTTCGAAGCACAGCAGCCATCTGCGACGCGCCCGATGCGTCCTTGAGCGCCTGGCGCGGAGCGATCACGCCGATCTGTCGATTGACCTGATGGACCTGCTCGTTATATGGCGCAACACCTTCCACGACCGGAATCCCGAGGCCGTCCGGCAGCGCGATGCCCTGATCGGAGCCAAACCACGGTTTGAGTGCGAGACTGCCCTCCGACTCGAAATCGGGCATCGTCGCGTTGGCGCGCATCACGGCGCTCAGCGCGGCCGGGATGTGCGCGATGTTCGTCACCACGGCACCCTTCGTCGAGCAGCATGGATCATCCGGCGTGAAGAGGCGCTCGACGCCGAACTTCTGCATGAACCAGCGTTCCTTGGCTTGCGCATCGTCGTTGCCGCCGGCCATCGCGCCGGCGTGGCCGACTGCCCGCGTGAGGCGGCTCTTCCACCGTCCCACGACGCACGCGACGACTGGCTTCGTGAAGACCGCATCGGCCTCGTAGTAGCCACCCGGTTCGCAGTAAAGCACCGCAGCCTTGCTGCGCGCATCGTTGGCGAGTGCGAACGCGAATTCCGGCGCGGCATAGTGGATGTAGACGTCCTTGCCGCTGGAAATGACCGTCGACGTGCCCCAGCCACCCATGCGCAGGTATTGCGCAATCGTCGTGCTGAAGCCACCGGAGTTGGAGAAGATCGCGATCGAGCCCTTGCGCAACGAATCGTCAGGATTGTCGCCGCCGAGCGCTCCGCCGATCCTCACGCGATTCCACGAATCGGCGACGCCGAGGCCGTTCGCGCCGAAGATGTCGATGCCCGCCTGCTGGCCCATCGCGCGGATTTCGCGGGCGTCGTGGACCGCGATCTTCTCGGTGATGATGAAAATCTTCCGCAACTCGGGATTCACGCGGATCAGTTCAGCGACGCCGTCGCGGGCCGCGGACGGCGGCAGGTAAACGACGCCGCAGTTGAACCGGTGTCCCGCCTGCAGCCCCTCACGGACGTTGTTGTACACGGGGATATCGCCGGCCGGCGTCGCGAGCACTTGCCCGCCCTTGCCCGGCGCCGTGCCGAATACGACGTTACCGCCCGAGAATGCGTGACTCACGGGCGTCACGTCCGACGATTCACCGCCCAGGATGTTGAGCACGCACACGCGATCCTCGCGCGTGGCGATCTGTGCGAGTGAGTTGACGCCAACGAAATACTTGAACGTATTGCTGCCTTGCTTGTACATGTCGATCTCCTCAGGCACGAGCCGTTTCGGTTTGCCTCGGTGACGCGCCAATCCTTGCTGCGATCTCGGTGCGGCCGCCGGCGCGCATCCAGGCGTCCGCCTGGCGTGCGTACTGGATCACTTCGCTGATGTCAGAGTCGAAGCCGAACAGCCGATAAGGCAGGCCCAGCGAGTCGCATGTGTCCCTCAGCGCCGACATGCCCCGCACGAGGTTCGGACCTCCGCGGCCCAGCACGACATAGAGCGGCGTCGGTCCGTGCTCGCTGAAGTGCTCGCGCAGGGCGTCGGCCATGGCGCGCGCAGCGTCTCGTAGATGTCCGTGTTATTGGACTTGCCGCCAATGATGAAGAGCACGTTCGCCTGTTCGAGCCAGTGCCTGAAACAGATGCGCGCCACTTCCTTCATCTTCGCGTAAGGCGGATTGCCGCCGAAATCCGACGAGATGATCGCGGCGTCGCCGAGCATTTCGGTCACGAGCGAGTTGGCGCCGCCGCCGAAGGTCGGGGCGAGGATCGTCCCCTTCTCGTTGATCACATACACGTCGCTCTGACCCTGATGGGTGCGAAGCTGGTTGATCTCCTGCTCGAAATCCGAGTAATCGGCGGCGAACAGATGGGGCGGCAGGCCAAGACGCGCCCAGCGCGGATCGTCGCGATCGAAGCCGCACTTGAAGTCGCACGCAACCGGCGTAAGGCGACCGTGCCTGTCCTCGCGCATGCGGATCGGGTTCAACTCAAGCGTCGTCATGCCGAAGTCGTGAAAGAGTTCCCAGAGTTTCGGCAACTGCTGCACGAGCGGCGAAATGATCTCCTTCGGCGCGCCGATCTCGCTCAGTGCATTCGCTACGACGAACGCCTTCAACCCGGTCAGCGCATCGAACGGCACCATCGCCACCTGCTTCGGGTCGACCTCCTCGATGTCCATGCCGCCCACGTGCGAGAGCGTCATGGTCGGCGCACGAAAGCGGGTGGAATCCGTGATCGAGAAGTAGACCTCATGCTGGGCCGGCACACCGGCTTCGAAGGTGACGCCATTCGCCTTCGCCTTGATGTGGCCGACGGTATGCTCGGCGAAGTAGAGCCGCTCCTTTTCCGCGAGCGCGGTCTTCAGGTCGGTCGCGCGGCCAAGCAAACCTGCCTTGCCTTTCTTGCCGACTCCGCCCTTGAAGACGGGCTTGATGAAGATCTGGCGATGACGGTCGATCAGCGCCTTGACTTCCTCTTCGCTGGCGCTCGGACCCAAAATTTCGCTGGCCGGAAATCCGACGAATTGCAGCAGGCGCGCGCCGTGCAACATACCGGTGATTTGCATGGAAATGTCTCCTGAAGTTTGAGCAATGCACTTCGCCTGCTTACAAAACAGCACGTTGCGGGCGCACAGCGGTGAACCCGGTCGCGAGATGCCGGTTCGCCGGGCCGCGGCGAGCGGCGAGCAAAGGCTGTTGGAACCGAATCATTCGGAGCGGGGCGCATTGGCATTTTGGTCCGGCCGCTCTGCGGGCCAGGCGACGAGATGCGTGCCTTGCGCGACTCGTCAGGCGACGGTCGCCGATCGCTCCGCTGCACCGCCTCGTCGATAAAGCACATGCGTCGCGACGAGGCCACATACGGCTGCGAAACTCAACCAATAGCCGGGCGCCGCCTTGTCGCCGGTCACTTGAATGAGATAGGTCGACACGGCGGGAGTAAATCCGCCAAAGACGGCGGTTGCAAGGCTGAAAGCGAGCGAGAAACCAGCGACGCGCACGTTGACCGGCATGACTTCAGTCAGCGCCGCGACCATCGCGCCGTTATACATCCCGAAAAAGAACGACAACCACAGCAGCACCGCGAGCATGCGGCCAAAGCTTGGCGCAGCCGCCAACCAGGAAAGAGCCGGGTATGACGAGCAGATGGCAAGCAGTGTGATCGCGATCAGGATCGGCCGGCGCCCAATACGATCCGACAACGCACCGCCGATCGGTAGCCAGATAAAGTTGGATATGCCAACACAGATAGTGACCAGCAGGCTGTCCGCAGTCGTGAGCTTCAGCACCGTCTTGCCGAAAGTCGGGGTGTACACGGTGATCAGGTAGAACGTGGTGGTCGTCATCGCGACGAGCAGCATGCCTGCAAAGACGGTGCGCCAGTTTGCCAGCATCGTTCGAAACACCTCGCCGACGCGCGGATGATGGCGCTGCTTCTTGAACTCCTCCGTCTCCTGCAATGAGCGCCGCAGGAAGAAAATGAACGGCACGATCGCACAGCCAATGAAGAACGGAATACGCCAGCCCCACGCGCCAATCTGATTCGCCGTCATCCAGCTGTTAAGGAAATAGCCGAGCGCCGCTGCGACCACGATGGCGACCTGCTGGCTCGCCGATTGCCAGCTCGTATAAAAGCCTTTGCGGCCTGGCGACGCCATTTCCGCAAGGTACACCGAGACGCCGCCGAGCTCGGCGCCGGCCGAAAAGCCCTGCAGAAGTCGTCCCGCCAGCACCAGTGCAGGCGCGAGCATGCCGATCGTCGTATACCCCGGCACGCATGCAATCAGGATCGTGCCGCTCGCCATGATCGACAACGTCACGATGAGCCCCTTACGGCGGCCGACTTCGTCGATGTACGCCCCAAGCACGATGGCGCCGAGCGGTCGCATCAGGAACCCCGCCCCAAAGACGGAAAACGTCAACATCAGCGATGCGAACTCGCTACTGGACGGGAAGAACACCCTGGCAATCTGGGCGGCATAAAAGCCGAATAGAAAAAAGTCGAACTGTTCCAGAAAGTTGCCGCTGGTGACGCGCAGGACTGCGCTGAACTTTGACGTGCGAGCGCCAACCGGATCTTTCGCCGCTAACGATGAGGCGTTCATGATTTGTCTCCATGGATGTATTTTTATTGCTAACGGCCGGTCGACAGCGTTCGACCGGTTTGCGGTCAGTCGGACCCGGTTTGCAGGGTATTGACTTGTCGCTTTTCGATCGACGACTTCAGGAGTGCAGCCGACCGATAGATTCCGTGGGCAAACTTGCCGTACGGCAGCGTGGCGAAGAGCGCCATGACTACGCCCAGGTGTGCCGCGAGCAACCATGCCATTTGAGCGGTGTCGCGCCGGGCCAGAAGCGCGAGCCCGGTTGCACTGGTGAGCAGGAGCAGCGCAATGAAGCCTCTATCCATCGGTTTCTGCTTCGGATCGCCGTGATTCGGGTGGCGGCGCAGGTTGAGCCACAGCAGCCCCGCCGGCCCAATAAGCAGGCCAATCCCGCCCGTAGTGCCGAGAAGCACAGGTAGGGAGTACAACGCGTAGGGAGCGTGCAGCCCCAGCGCGTAGTGATAAAAGGTCGCGACGACGGTGGCCGCGAAGCACAGCATGAAGCCGTAGAACGTGAAATGGTGAAAGCGGCGACGTGCGAGTGTGAACGCGTCGCTCGATTCATTGCAGCCGTCTCCGTGCCCGCCGTCGAGGTAAGTGAGTCCAAGCACATGCTTCGTCGCCTCGGCGACGGCGGGAACTGAGGCCGCCGTCCCGGCGGACACATCACGCCAGAATCGCGTCACGCCGGCTCCGAGTGCAAGGATCGCAAAGCCGAATACCGCTCCAAAAAGCGCAGCGAGCAGGTTGTGCGGGAACACGGCATAGAAGTTTCCGCCCGTGCGCTCGCCGGTGAGTGACCCTTTCAGCCAGACGCCGAGAACGAGGAAAAACGCGAGACCGGCTGCAAGCGCGAGCGAGACGGTCAGGCCGTTACGCTTGTAAAGCGCGCCCATAAAGGACGGCCATGCGTATTCGGCGTAGGTCTCTATCCGAACCTGAGCCATCGCCTTCGGTACGTTGACCGCGAACTCATGCGGCGGGGCGTACTGGCACGCGTGGTAGCACGCTCCGCAGTTGTGGCAAAGGTTGGCGAGATAGTTGACGTCGGCCTTGCCGAACTCGAGTCGGCGCGTCATGGCCGGAAAGACTGCACAGAATCCTTCGCAATAGCGGCAGGCATTGCATATCTGCATCTGTCTTGCGACTTCAGCTTCGTTGTCGGTCAACGGAAGAACGCGAATGACCGGAGACGGCAGCTCGCTCATGGAGCGATGGATACCGGAGGGAGCCGACGCGAGTTCCTGAGCCTCGCGAGCCAGTGCTTCAAGCTTGTGCACGGTGAACTCCATTGTGTTGGGTAGCGGCCTCTGCCGCTTCAGCGCCCGCAATGCGTCCAAAGGCGGTGCCGATTGACATGCCGACGCCCGCCGTATAACCCTTGCCGAGCACATTGCCGGCCATCATTTCGCCTGCTACGAAAAGGTTGTCGCTTGGGCGTCCGCCGAAATGCACCTGGGCCTTGTCGTTGACCTTGAGCCCGAGGTACGTGAACGTGATGCCGGGTCGCAATGCATAGCCATAGAAGGGTGGCGTATCGATCGGACGCGCCCAGTGAGTTTTGGGTGGCAGCAGGTTTTCGGTGTGACAGTCATCGAGCGCAGTATGGTCAAACGTTCCGATCCTGCACGCGGCGTTGTACGCGTCGATCGTCTTGACGAAGGTTGACTCGGGCAACTTCAGTTTTCGGGCGAGCTCCGGAAGTGTGTCGGCTCGCTCACCCGGGAAGACCGGCGGCATGAATCGGCCGACGGCCTTGGCATCGATAATCGAGTAGCCGATCTGGTCGGGCTGCTGCGCCACAAGGCGGCCCCAGATCGCGTACCGCTTTGGCCAGAAGTCTTCGCCCTCGTCATAGAAGCGCTTCGCGTCGCGGTTGAGGACTACGCCGAGCGATACACAATCGATCCTGGTGCAGATTCCACCGTCATACAAAGGCGCGCGTGCGTCGATTGCCACACAATGCGATTGCGAGGGGTCGCCGATTGCATCCGCGCCCGCATCGATCATGAATTTCAGCAATACGCCCTTGTTGAAGCGGGTCCCGCGAATCAGGAAGTTGTCGGCGGGCCACTCGCCGCGTTCATTCTGGCCCCACGCCTCTCGCAACCATTCGCGATTGGATTCGAAGCCGCCGGCCGCCAGCACGCACGCGCGCGCTTCAAAACGTTGCTTGCCGCTTCTCGCAGCGACGAACCGGTCGCCATCGAGCTCGATGGCGTCTATCGGGGTGTCGTAGCGAATCTGGACGCCATACGCTTCAGCGCTGCGGTAATACGCATTAACCAGCGCCTTGCCGCCGCCCATGAAGAACGCATTGGTCCGGGCCACATGCAATGCGCCTGACAGTGGTGGCTGGAACCGCACGCCGTGCTTCTGCATCCACGGCCTGCAACTGGACGACGCACGGATCACGAGACGCGCCAGATGCTCGTTCGTCAGGCCGCCAGTGACCTTGAGCAGGTCCTGCCAGAATTCTTCTTCGGGATAGGCGTCGACCAGCACATCCTGGGGCGCATCGTGCATGCAGCGCAGATTTCGTGTGTGCTGGGAGTTTCCGCCACGCCATTCCCTGGGTGCCGATTCGAGCAGTTGCACGGAGGCGCCGGCTTCGCGGGCCATGAGGGCGCCGCATAGCGCTGCATTGCCGCCGCCTATGATGAGAACGTCGATCATCTCAGTTGTCTCCTTTGAGACGAACTGTAGGAGGCGACGACATCCGCCGCCATCAGCAAAGCGGCAAGGGGGCTTCAGTTTTCGTGAAGGGTCCTCTAGCGCAGAGTCGCGCCTGGCCAGCGGCCTTCGGCTACGACCGCCCGGGCGACATCGGCAAGCACGACCCGCGCAGCGAGCCCGGCGGGCGACAATTCGTCATCGGAGACGCTGACGATCAGGTTCGGTCTTCTCGCGTCGGCATCCGCGATCTGGACGCTCGCTAAAGCCGCGTTTTCCGGGCGCGCCAGCGCCGCGCCTGGCTGGATCGTTGCCCCAAGCCCGCCGCGCACCGCGTCCATCAGCATGGCAAGGCCATCGACTTCGGCGACGATACGCGGCTCGTACCTTGCGCGTTTGAATGAGGCGGCCAACAGCGCGCGCAGGCCGTGTGATCCGCTCGGCAGAATGAGCGGCAGCTCGCCCAGCTTCGCGATGTGTACTTGTGAGCCGGCAGGCATGCCGTGAAGCGTGCTGGTGCCGATGACGAACAGCCGTTCGTCAAGCAACGGTATGACGCTCCAACGTTGGGCCGGCTCCTCGTGGAACAGGATCGCGAGATCGATCTGCCGCGCGCCAAGCATGGAAGCAAGATACCCCGACAAACTCTCGACCATGCGCAGCCGGACGTCGGGGTAGCGTTCGCGCATCGCCTGCATGAAGGCCAATCCCAGTACGCCCGTGGTGCTCGGTGCCAGGCCCACGCTCACATGGCCCGAAAGACGGGCCTGCCGGGCGGCAAGCGCTGCATCGTCAACATGACGCAATGCAAGCTGCGCTTGCCGCCAGAACGCGAGCCCAGCGTCGGTTGGCACAACGCCGCTAGACGTGCGCTGCAGCAGTCGGGTCGATAGCTCGCTCTCCAGCCGGCTGATCTGCTGGCTCAGCGCGGACGTGACCACGCCGAGTTCGAGCGCCGCGCGGCCCATGCTTCCGTGCTCCACGACGCTGACGAAATATCGTAACTGTCGCAATTCCATGCGTTTCTCCGGAGCCTTTGCATGGGCTGCATTCTCGCAGAGCAACGGAAAAGGGCAAACGAAACGCGCCCGCAACGTGACTCTTTGATTCGTCGGGAAGCCGATAAGCTCGGGATCTGAATCGGTCCTGGCGTCGCGCTTCTGCCTGTCCTCTTCAATAGGTAGAACGGTTCGGACCGAGATCGCTCGATCCGCAGGCGGGTTGTCAGGCGGCTATGGAGCGCGCCATCAAGACGACCCCCAGAGGGGAGTCTGGTCGATGTGCACTCGTTCCGCAGCGCGGCGGAAGTTGAGTTCTTCGGCAACGGCGACGAAGTAGCGAAGGTGTCGTAACTCGATCATCGTAAATTCCTCGGCTGACAGCCAGAAGCGGAAGGGCCGCACTCCAAGGAAGCAAGTCGGGCGAAGTGATGAGGCGGGACGGAGACGGCAAGCATCATGGTCCATTCCTCCCGTTTCCCGCCCCTGATCACTGATTGCTTCTATGCCTTGTTCCCCTCGTGCGGCGCGCCGCGTTCTCATCAAGGAAGAGGCAGACTGGTTGCGCGCTTGCGCATCGAGATTTCGACGGACCTTGTTGCACTGAGGAGCATCTCCGCGACCTGGTTGGTGCGACGCTGATTCAGTCGCTGGGTCAGGGCCGCAACGCTCAATGCGCCGACTGCCTGACCTATCGAGTCGCGAAAGGCGACACCGACAGCCCGCACGCCGAGACTGACGCGGTTCTGAATCACGGCCGCGCCGATCTCGCGTGATCGCGCGCAGGCTTCGGCCAGATCTTCTGCGGACAGCTTGCCGAAAGCGGACAGACCGGGCGCCACCCTGGCGATGATCTCGGCGCGCTCCTCGTCGCCGATGGCCGAGAGGATGGCGAGTCCGCCCGCGCCCACGCCGAGCGGGCGTCGGCTGCCGACCTCCAGCACCAGGGCGCGGATCGGAAATTCGCCCTCGCGCCGGTGCATGCACACCGCATCGAAGCCGCTGCGCACGACCAGGTAGATCGTGTCGCCGGTCTCCTGGGCCAGTAGGTTCATTGCCGGTTCGCACAGGTCACGGATGTCATGCATCGTCGAGCCGGCCACGCCCAGCTCGAAGGCCAGCGGCCCCAGCTTGTAGCGCCGCGTCTCGCTGTTGTGGATCACCAGCCGCTCGGCCGCGAGCTGGCCCAGCAGGCGATGCACCGAGGGATGCGGTAGCTGCGATTTCGCCGCCAGTTCCGACAGTGCGAGTCCGCGGTTGCCGGCCGTCGCCAGCAGTTTCAGCAGCACGACTCCCCGCTTGAGTGAGCCTGCATCGGAGCTTGTTTTCATGTTCGATTAATGGACAAAGCGCTGGTTTGTGTCCGGCCATTAGATAACAATTCGTCGCGTGGTGCTCTGGAATGTTCCGTTAATTGGACATCCATCACAGGGCGCTCCAGGCACCGAGTGAACCGGGCCCAACCAGAAGGAGACAGGATGAATTCTCGAAACATGCGTCGCTGGACCACCGTGGCGCTGAGCGCTGCCTGCCTGTGGGGTGCCTTCGGCGCCGCGCAGGCGCAGAACGGCAAGGTGCGCATTGCTGTGGTCACGCCGCTGACTGGTCCGCTGTCCGTGGTCAACGGCCCGGGCCAGAACGCGGCGCGGCTGATGGCCGAGGCGATCAACCATGGCACGCTGCCGGCGCCCTACAACACCTCGAAGGGCCTGGGCGGCAAGGATGTCGAGCTGATCTTCCTGGACGAGAACGGCGGCAATGCGAAGCAGGTCGCCGAGTTCCGCGGCCTGGTGGAGAAGCAGGGCGCCGACGTGGTGATGGGCTTCGGGTCCGCCGCCACCTGCCTGGCCATCGCGCCGGTGGCCGAAGAGCTCAAGGTACTGACGGTGATGTCCACCTGCGCCACCCCGCGGATCTTCGAAGACGCGAAGTACGAGTACGTTTTCCGCACCGCCGGCACTACCACGATGGACAGCGTGGCGCTGGCCCTGTATGCGCAGGCGAAACTGCCGGCCGCCAGGACCGTCGGCCACATCAATCCCAACTCTGCGCTGGGGCTGGATTCGTGGCGCGACTTCAGTGCGGCGCTCAGGGCCGTGAAGCCCAACGTGCAGGTAGTCGCCGAGCAGTGGCCGACACCTGGGGCAGGGCAGTACTCGGCCGAGATCTCGGCGCTCGCGACCAGCCGCCCCGACATTCTGCACACCTCGATGGCCGGCGCCGACCTCGAGGCCTTCTTCATGCAGATGCGCCCGCGCGGTCTGCAGGAGCAGTCGAAGATCTTAGCGCCGCTGCTGGAGCTGTCGATGTACCGCATGGGCGCGCAGATTCCCGACGGCGTGATCTTCACCGCGCGCGGGACCAACGGCCTGTTCGCGCCCGCATCGCCGCTGAACGACTGGTTCGTGTCCAGCTATCGGGCGGCCTACAAGGATGCGCCGGTCTACACCGCCTACCAGTACGCGAACACGCTCTTCGCCTTGAAGGCTGCCTACGACGCCGCGACGAAGGCGGGCGCGACGGGCACGCCGGAACTCGTCAAGGCGCTCAAGGGCCGCAGCATCGAGACGCCCAGCGGCACGATCCGCCTCGCGCTAGGCAACGGCCACCAGGCGATCCAGGACATGGCGGTGGGCGAGGTCTACTTCGATGCGGCGAAGAAGAGCGTCTCGGTGCGCAACGTGATGCGCTTTCCCGCCGAGTGCGTGAACCCGCCCGAAGGCGCCAGGAGCGAGGCGTGGCTCAAGGGCGGAATGCCTGGGCGCAAGTGCGACGGCATCGTCGCGGCGAAGTGAGGGACGCCCCGCATGTCCACCCTTGTCACCATCCTGATCGACGGCCTGATCTACGCGTCCTGGCTGTTCCTGGTCGCCGCCGGGCTGACGTTGATCTTCGGCGTCATGAAGGTCCTCAACATCGCGCACGGCAACCTGTACGCCATCGGCGCCTACGTCGCGGCCACGGCCATGGGCTACTGGTTCGCTGACCGGCCGCCTTCCTTCATGGCCTTCGCCATCCAGCTCGGGGCCGCCGTGCTTGCGGGGGTGGTGGTGGGGCTGATCCTCGACCGCGGCGTGCTGCGGCGGCTGCGCGGGCGGGACGAAGTCTCTCTGGCGCTGGCTACCTACGCGCTGCTGCTCATGCTCGACGACGTCATCCAGTTCATCTGGGGCACGGCCGCGCGGTCGGCGAGCGTGCCCTACGGGCTGCTCGGCAGTTCGGAGATCAACGGCCTGCGGTTCAACAACTACGAGTTCGTGCTGCTGGCAGCCGCGATCGTGGTCGGCCTGTCGCTGTGGTGGCTGCTGCAGCGCACGCGCACCGGCCGTTGCCTCACCGCGATCATCCGCGACCCGGAGATGTCGGCGGCGATGGGCATCGGCGTCGAGCGCCTGTACCTGGGCACCTTCGTGCTCGGCGCGGTGCTGGCCGCGCTGGGTGGCGCGTTGACGGCGCCCATGATCCAGGTCGCACCCGGCCTCGGCGCCGAGGTCATCGTGGTGACCTTCGCCGTCGTCGTGATCGGCGGCATGGGGAGCATTCCCGGCGCTGCCATCGGCGCGCTGGTCGTGGGCCTGGCACGGGCTTCGACGATCCATCTGTTTCCCTTTGCCGAGGTCTTCATCGTCTATGCGGTGATGGCGCTGGTGCTGGCCGTACGGCCCGAAGGGCTCTTTCCGCAATCCGCCCTGAGGAAGATATGAGCGGTTCCCAACGTTCCGACGCAGGCCTTCTGGCGCTGCTGGTCCTTTTCGTCGCAGGTGCCATCTTCATGCCGAGCTGGCTGATGAGCCTCGCGGCCGTCGCCCTGGCCAGGAGCCTGGTGGCCTTCGGTCTGCTGCTGTTGCTGCGCGCCGGGCTCGTGCCCTTCGGTCACGCGCTCTACTACTGCATGGGCGGCTACGTCGCCGGCCTGGGCACGTTGTGGCTCGGCGTGCGCGACACGCTGGCGCTGCTGCTGCTCGCCGGCGTCGTGGCCGGGTTCACCGCCTTCGTGGTCGGCTTTCTCATGCGCCGATACCGCGGCATCTTCTTCGCCATGCTCTCGATGGCGCTGTCGATGATCCTCTACGGCGTGCTGCTCAAGTCACAGAGCCTGGGCTCGACCGACGGCTTCTCGGTGGCGCGGGCCTCATTCTTCACGATGCAGACCGCGGGCCTCGACGCGATCCGCTCGGTCTACCTGCTCACGGCGGTGCTGGCTTTGTTGACGGCCTGGGGCATCTCCCGCTATCTGCAGACTGCGATGGGCCATGTCGGGCCGGCGATCCGCCACAACGAGGTCCGCGTGGAGTATCTGGGCTACTCGGCGCGCCGGTTGATCCACATCGAGTACACGGCGTCGGGCGTGTTCGCCGGCTGCGCGGGTGCGCTGGTCGCCATCCTCGTGGGGCAGGTCGATCCGGGCATGGGCTTCTGGATGACTTCGGGCGAGTTCGTGTTCATCGCGATCCTGGCGGGCGCCGGCGGCGTCTGGGGTTCGCTGGCCGCAGCCTTCGTGCTGGAGGCCATCCATGCGATGGCGTTCGAGTACGCGCCGCAGTACTGGAAGTTCGTGCTCGGCGCCACGCTGCTGCTGCTGATCGTGCGCTTCCCGAGCGGCCTGTCCAGCATCCTGCCGGGCACGCGAAAGGTCCCGGCATGAGCGCGGCACCTTTGCTCGAGACCCGCGCGCTCACGGTGCGCTTCGGTGCGGTGATCGCGGTGAACGCGGTCAGCGTGCGCATCTCGCACGGCGAGGTCGTCGGCCTGATCGGCACCAATGGCGCCGGCAAGACCACCTTCCTCAACATGGTGACCGGCTACCTGCGGCCCACCAGCGGTGAGCTCCTGCTCGAAGGCCGGGACGTCGTGGGCTGCAGTCCGCGCCAGATGGTCGACCGCGGCATGGCGCGTTCCTTTCAGGTGCCGCAGCTCTTCGTGGGGATGAGCGTGCGCGAACACATCCTGCTGTCGCTCGCCCTCGCGGCGCAGCGCGAGCAGGGGCTGCTGAAGCCGTTGCACTCCGACGCGAACGGCGCCGCCGCAGACCAGGTGCTGGCTCGTTTCGGCCTGCAGTCCATTGGCGAGCGCCCGGTCAGCCTGGTGCCGCAGGGACAGCGCAAGCTCATCGACATCGCGATGGCGCTGACGCTACGGCCCAAGCTTCTGCTGCTCGACGAGCCCACCAGCGGCGTGTCGTCGGCGGAAAAGCTGCCTCTGATGGAGGTGGTCTTCGACGCGATCCGCGCCGATGGTGTGACTGTGCTCTTCGTGGAGCACGACATGGACATCGTTCGGCGCTATGTCACCCGCATCATGGCGTTCCGTGACGGTTTCATGATCGCCGACGGCGAGCCCGAAGCCGTGATGCGCGACGCCGTGGTCTCCAAGGCCGTTCTTCGCGCAAAGGCAGGTGCCGCATGATCGAAACACGAGCGCTTTGCGTCGCCTTCGGCCCGATCTCCGTGCTCGAGCAGGTCGATGTGCGCGCGGCGTCCGGCACCGTGCTAGGCGTGGTGGGCCACAACGGCGCCGGCAAGACCACGCTGATGCGCGCCATCGTCGGGGCCTTGCCCGCGCGATCGGGGCAGGTGCGGATCGACGGCCAGGACGTGACGACCTGGACGCCGCAGAAGCGCGTCGCGCTGGGCCTGGGCTACATGCCCGAGGACCGACGCCTGATCCCCGAGCTCAGCGTGCGCGCCAACATCGTGCTGCCGCTCGAGGTGGCGCGAATCGATGTGGCCGAGCGCGGCCGGCGCGTGAGCCGCGTGCTCGACATGATCCCCGAGCTCGCGCCGCTGATCGACCGGCGCGGCAACCAGCTTTCGGGCGGCCAGCAGAAGCTCGCCGCACTGGCGCGCGCCATCTGTCAGGGCCAGCGCCTGCTGCTGCTCGACGAACCCTTCGAAGGCGTGGCCCCCGCGCTGGTCGAGCGCCTGGCAGCGGTGCTGCGCGCGCTGCGCCAGCAGGGGCCAACGATTCTCGTCACCGACTCCGAAGGCGCCAATCTTCCGGGGCTGTGCGACCTGCGCCAGACCATCGAACGCGGGCGCGTGCGCCTCGACGAGATTTCCAACCATTCCAACTCAGAGTTATTCCTGTGAACACGTCGCAAGACTATGACTACATCGTCGTCGGTGGCGGCTCGGCCGGTTGCGTGATGGCCAATCGGCTGTCGGCCGATCCGGCCCTGCGCGTGCTGCTGATCGAAGCCGGCGCCAAGGACGACAGCATCTTCATCCGTATGCCCGCGGGCTTCAGCCGGGTCTTCGGCACGCACCGCATGTGGGACTACAAGTCCGAGCCGCAGGCGGGCCTGGGCGGTCGGCACACCTACGTGCCGCAGGGGCGCACGCTGGGCGGCAGCGGATCGATGAACGGGATGATCTACATCCGCGGCGACCGGCAGGACTACGACGACTGGCGCGACGGCGGCTGCGAAGACTGGGGCTACGACGACGTGCTGCCCTGGTTCCGCAAGTCCGAAGGCAATGCACGCCTGTCGGATGCGCTGCACGGCGCCGCCGGCCCGCTCAAGGTGATCGACACGCCATACAGGCATCCGCTGAATGCCGCCTTCGTGCGTGCTGCGCAGGAAGCCGGTTTGCCCTTCAATCACGACTTCAACGGCCCCACGCAACTGGGCGCGGGCTTCTACCAGATCACCGCCTTCGAAGGCGAGCGCGGCAACACCTCGCGCTTCTACTTGCGGCCCGCGATGTCGCGCCCCAACCTCGAGGTGCGCACCGACCTCACAGCCGCGCGCGTGCTGTTCGAGGGCCGGCGTGCGGTGGGCCTGGAGTGCGTCGAGAGCAAGGGTTCGCATGCGAAGGTCCGCTTCAGCGTGCGGCGCGAGGTGGTGCTCTGCGCGGGCGGCCTGGGCAGCGCCAAGGTGCTGCTGCAGTCGGGTGTCGGCCCGGGCGCGCAACTGCAGTCGCTGGGCATCCCGGTCGTCAAGGACCTGGCGGGGGTCGGGCGCAACTATCAGGACCATCTGGAGGTGCCGGTCTACGGGCAGACCCGTGAACCGATCAGCCTCTTCGGTCACGATAATGGCCTGTCGGCGCTGCGGCATGGTGCGCAGTGGCTGCTCTTCAAGACGGGCCTGATGACCTCGAACGTGGTGAAGTCGGGCGGCTTCTTCGACCTGGATGGCGATGGGCGTGCCGACGTCCAGTTCCATGTTCTGCCGGTGCTGGTGGGCGACGTGGAGCGCGAGCCGCCCATGGTCCATGGCCTGACGCTAAACCCCTGCCTGCTGGCGCCCAAGTCGCGTGGCGAACTGCGCCTGCGCAGTGCCGACCCGCTCGCGCTGCCATGGCTCGACGCCGGCGCCCTGGCCGACGAGGACGACGTGCGCGTGCTGCGCGAGGGCGTGCGCCTGGCGCGAAAGATCCTGGCTGCACCGTCGCTCGCGGCTCTGGTCAGCCGGGAGATCGAGCCGCTGCCGGAGTTCGCCGGCGATGCCGACGCGACCATCGATGCGCGCGTGCGCCACTACGCGAAGACGGTCTACCACCCGGGCGGCACCTGCAAGATGGGCATCGACCCGCAGGCCGTGGTCGACACCCGGCTGCGTGTGCACGGCATACAGGGCCTGCGCGTGGCGGACGTGTCCATCATGCCGGCGATTCCACGCGGCAACACCAACGCCGGCACGATCATGATCGCCGAGCGTGCTGCCGACTTCATCCTTACCGGGAAAGCCTGACTATGTTCGAGAACGATCTGTCGCTGGTTTCCAGCGCAACACGGCAAGCGCTCGACGCGGCACCTCGCGTCTTCATCGACGGCGAATGGCACGCCACCGAAAACAGCCTCGACGTCATCGACCCGAGCAGCGGACAGCTTATCGCCCGCCTGGCCGCGGGTAACGCGACATCGATCGACGCCGCGGTCGATGCGGCGCGGCGCGCCTTCGAGCACGGTCCCTGGCCGCAGTTGCACGCGGCGCAGCGTGAGGCATTGCTGCGACGGCTGGCCGACCTGGTCGAGCGCGACCGACGGGTGCTAGCCGAACTCGAAGTGCTCGACGTCGGCATGCCGTTGTGGATGGCGGGCGAACTCAACGTGGGCGGCGCCATCGACGTGCTGCGCTACATGGCGGGGCTCGCTGGGCATGCGACGGGGCGCACGGTGCAGGTCGGCGTGCCCATTCCCGGCTCGGCCTTCTTCGGCTACACGCAGAAAGAACCATTGGGCGTCGTGGGCGCGATCATTCCCTGGAACGTGCCGCTCATGATGTCGGTCTGGAAGCTCGCGCCGGCGCTGGCCGCCGGTTGCACCGTCGTGCTCAAGCCTTCGGAGGAAGCCTCGATGAGCGTGCTGCATCTCGCAGAACTGGTCCGCGAGGCCGGTTTTCCGGCCGGCGTGGTCAACGTGGTCACAGGCACGGGGGCTTCGGTCGGTGCGGCGCTCGCCGCGCATCCGGGCATCGACAAGATCACCTTCACCGGTTCGACCTCGACGGGCAAGCAGGTGGCCCTGGCCGCGGCGCGCAACGTCACTAAAGCCACGCTCGAACTCGGCGGCAAGTCGCCGCAGATCCTGTTTGCCGACGCCGATCTCGACACCGCCATTCCCGGCATCGCGGGCAGCATCTTCCTCAACTCGGGCCAGGTTTGCGTGGCGGGTTCGCGCCTCTATGTGCAGCGCCGCCTCTACGACGAGGCCGTGTCGCGGCTGGCGCGTCATGCAGATGCGATGCGCATGGGCGCCGGCCTTGCGCAGGGCACCGAGCTGGGGCCGCTGGTCAATGCGCGCCAGCAGCAGCATGTGCTGCGCCATCTCGATGACGCGCAGCGTGCCGGCGCCGAGCTGCTGACCGCGGCGCCCCGCGTGGAGGCCCGCGGCTTCTATGTGCGGCCCACCGTCGTGGCGGCGGCCGACCAGCAGGCGGCCATCGTGCAGGAAGAACTCTTCGGCCCGGTGATCACCGTCACGCCCTTCGACGAGGTCGACGAGGCGGTGCAGATGGCCAACGACACGCCCTACGGTCTGTCGGCCTGCCTGTGGACGCGCGACCTCTCGACCATGCATTCGGTGGTGCCGCGCATCCGGTCCGGCAAAGTGGCGGTCAACACCGAACCCATGCCTTGGCCCGGGCTGCCAGAAGGCGGGCGCAAGGCCTCGGGCCACGGCCGAGACCTGGGCGAAGAGTCCTTCGAGTCCTTCCTTGAAATCAAATCGGTGCTGGTCCGCTATGCGTGAAGCCAGCCATCCGCGTTCCGCATACCATCCTATGACGTCTTCCTCTCTCGATCCGAACAAGCCGCTGGCCGGCAAGGTGGCCCTGGTCACCGGCGGCAGCAGCGGCATCGGCGCCGCCTGCGTGCGCCTGTTGGCTGCAGAAGGAGCCACGGTGGTGATCGGCTTCCATCACGGCGAAGACCGGGCCCAGGCGCTGCGCGCCGAGCTGGCCGGCGACGGCCACCAGACCCTGCACATGCCGCTGACGGACGCGGCCGCGCACGCCGACATGGCGCGTCGGCTCGCGGCGGACTTCGGCCGCGTCGACGTGCTGGTCAATTCGGCCGGCTTCACCCAGCGCATCGCGCACACCGACCTGCAGACGCTGGACATGGCGCTCTTCAACGAAATCCTGCATGCCAACGTCGGCGGCCCTTTCTCCATCATCCGCGCCTTGATGCCTTTGCTGCGCGCGGCGGGTGATGCCACGGTCGTGAACGTCTCGTCGGTGTCGGCCTTCACCGGGCTGGGCAGCAACATCGCCTACTGCGCGGCCAAGGGTGGACTCGACACGATGACGGTGTCGCTCGCACGCGCCTTCGGGCCCGGCGTGCGCTTTCTGAGCGTCTCGCCCGCGGCAGTCGATACCGGCTTCGTCCAGGGCCGCCATCGCGACGAGCTCGAGAAGAAGGCGGCGCTCACGCCGCTGGGACGCGTGGTCTCGCCCGAAGACGTGGCGCTGTCGGTGCTGGCCTGCGTGACCCACCTGCGCACCGCCACCGGCACGCGCATCGTGATCGACGGAGGGCACAGCCTGTGAGCACGCTCGAGATCAACGCCACGCACGACCCGAACCTGCGCAGCTGGGTCGAGACGGCGAACTCCGCGGGCGCAGACTTCCCGATCCAGAATCTGCCGCTGGCGGTGTTCCGTCGGCTGCCCGGCGAGGCGCTGCGCTGCGGTATCGGCATCGGCGACCGCATCCTCGAGGTCGGGGCCTGCCTCGAACTGTTCGCGGGCCGGGCGCACGCGGCCGCATCGGCATGCCGCGCGCCGACGTTGAACGACCTGATGGCGCTGGGCCTCGGTGCCGCCTCGGCTCTGCGTGCGCGCGCGTCGCAGCTGCTAGCCGCAGGCGCCGAGCGGCAGCGCGAGACCGTGGCCAACGCGCTGCATGCAATCGATGCGGTCGAGCTGGCGTTGCCGGTCAGGATCGGGGGCTTCACCGATTTCTTCGCCTCGGTCCATCACGCGACCAACGCGGGCCGTCTGTTCCGGCCCGACATGCCGCTGCTTCCGAACTACAAGCATGTGCCCATCGCCTACAACGGCCGCGCCAACAGCGTGCGCGTGAGCGGGGCGAAGGTACAGCGGCCGCACGGCCAGTTGAAGGGCCCCGCTGACGAGGTGCCGCGTTTCGCACCGGCGCAGCGGCTCGACCACGAGGTCGAACTCGGCGCTTACATCGGTACGGCGTCGACCGCCGGCGCACCGGTGGCGGTCGACGAGGCATGGCGGCACATCTTCGGCTTCTCGCTGCTCAACGACTGGTCGGCGCGCGACATCCAGGCCTGGGAGTACCAGCCGCTCGGCCCCTTCCTGGCCAAGAGCTTCGCCACCACCGTCGCGTCTTGGGTCGTGACCGCGGAAGCACTGGCCCCGTTTCGCGCGCCCGCGGCGAGGCGGCCCGCAGGCGATCCAGCCCCGTTGCCGTACCTCTGCGGCGAAGACGATGCGCACCGCGGCGGCCTGCGCATCGCGCTCGATGCGTATCTGCAAAGCAGCCGGATGGCCGAACAGGGCCTGCCGCCGATCCGCCTGTCGCGCTCGGGCTCCGAGCTGCTCTATTGGACTTTCGCGCAGATGGTCGCGCACCACACGAGCAACGGCTGCGCGCTCGACACCGGTGATCTGCTGGGGTCCGGCACGGTCTCGGGGGCCGACGCCGATGCGCTTGGTAGCCTGCTGGAGATCACGGCGGGCGGCTCGCAGCCGCTGACGCTGCCGACCGGCGAGCAGCGCACCTTTCTGGCCGATGGGGACGAACTCGCGCTTACCGGCCGCTGCGAAGCGCCAGGCCGCATCGGGATCGGCTTCGGTCGCTGCGCCGCGCGGCTCGTTGCCCCGACTTCTTGAACTGGCACCGGAGACACACGAAATGCTCGTCGAACAACGCACTTACATTACCCATCCCGGCAAGTGGCGGGACTACCTGGCCCTGTACGAGGCCGAGGGCCTCGCGATCCAGCGCCGCATCCTCGGGCGCATGGTCGGCTACTACCGCAGCGAATCGGGTGCGCTTAACCAGATCGTCCACATGTGGGCCTACGAGGACATGAACGAGCGCGCCGAGCGGCGCGAGGCGCTCATGGCCGATGCCGACTGGCGCGCATACGTGGTCAGGATGCTGCCGCTGCTGCAGAGCCAGGAGTCCCAGATCCTGCTGCCGGCGCCTTTCTTTAAGCCCTTGTGGCAACCGTGATCGTCGCGACGAAGTGACAGGAGAAACCATGCCATCGACCCCCGTCATCGAAGACACCGAGCGTTACCAGGGCGGCTTCGGCAACCAGTTCGAGAGCGAAGCCCAACCGGGCGCCTTGCCGATCGGACGCAACTCGCCGCAGCAGGCGCCGCTGGGCCTCTATGCCGAGCTGCTATCCGGCACGGCCTTCACCGCGCCGCGCGACCACAACCTGCGCACCTGGATGTACCGCATGCATCCCAGTGCGATGCACGAGCCGTTTCGACTCATCGACGACGGCCGCTGGCACACCGGCCCGTTCGACGAGGTCGAGACGCCCGCCAACCGCCTGCGCTGGAACCCCTGGCCGATGCCCACCGAGGGATGCGACTTCATCGACGGCATCGTGACCATCGCGGGCAATGGCGATGCGCATGCGCAGACCGGCGTGGCCACGCATGTCTACTGCGCCAACCGGTCGATGCACCGGCGCTACTTCATGAATTCGGATGGCGAACTGCTGCTCGTGCCGCAGGCCGGCGTGTTGAAGCTTCACACCGAGCTCGGCCGCCTGAATCTGAGCCCGGGCGAGATCGCGCTGATTCCGCGCGGCATGCGTTTTCGCGTGGAGCTGCTCGAAGCCGAGGCACGCGGCTACGTCTGCGAGAACTACGGCACGCCGTTCCGGCTGCCCGAGCTCGGACCGATCGGCTCCAACGGCCTGGCGAATGCGCGCGACTTCCTGGCGCCCGTGGCCGGCTTCGAGGAGGAGACGGGCCCGGTGCGCATCGTCAACAAGTTCCTCGGGCATCTGTGGGAGGGCGGGCAGGGCCATTCGCCGCTGGACGTGGTCGCATGGCACGGCAACCTCACGCCCTGCAAGTACGACCTGGCGCGGTTCATGGCGATCGGGACGATCAGCTTCGATCACCCGGACCCTTCGATCTATACGGTGCTCACGTCGAACACCGACACGCCCGGTGTGGCCAACTGTGACTTCGTGATCTTCCCGCCGCGCTGGCTGGTAGCCGAGGAAACGTTCCGTCCGCCCTGGTTCCACCGGAACGTGATGAGCGAACTGATGGGCCTGGTGCGCGGCGTGTACGACGCCAAGGCCGACGGCTTCGTGCCCGGCGGCATCAGCCTGCACAACTGCATGCTGCCGCACGGCCCGGACGCGGCGACCTTCGACAAGGCCAGCACCGCCGACCTCAAGCCGCACCGCGTGGACAACACGCTGGCCTTCATGTTCGAGAGCCGTCATGTGTTCCGACCGACGCCCCGGGCCCTGAAGGCCGACAACCTCCAGCCAGACTACGACACGGTGTGGGATGGCTTTCGCAGCGGACTGGTGAACCAAGGAGATCGAGCATGAGCGGCATCGACAGACGAACCCTTCCACAGTCGATCGTCAACCTGCTCAACGACGGCGTGCGCGCCGCGGCAAAAGACTCGGCCTTCCTCGCGACCATGACCAACCTCGGAAGCGAGGCGTCGCCTTCCTCGCCTCACCAAGATGAGGACCACGGTGGAGCGCGAGATCGAGCGCTGGCGCGGCGTGGTCGCGCAGGCCGGCAGCCCGCAGCAATGAGCCCAGGGACGCACGCCTCATGACGCATCCACCCATCGACGTCGTCGGCCTCTGCGGCAGCCTGCGTTCGGCCTCGATCAACCGGATGGCCTTGACGCTCGCATCGGAGTCCATGCCGCCGGGCATGACGCTCAATGTGGTCGACTGGCGTGCCATTCCGCCCTTTGACGCCGACAGCATGGCGCGCGGCATGCCGGCCGAGGTGCTCGCGCTGCGCGAACGGCTGCGCAAGGCCGATGCGCTGGTGATCGCGACGCCGGAGTACAACTTCTCGATCCCCGGCATGTTGAAGAACGCGCTCGACTGGATCTCGCGCGGCGACGATCAACCCTTGCGGCGCAAGCCTGTCGCGATCCTGTCTGCCGCGCCGGGGCCGGTGGGTGGCGCGCGCGTTCAGTACGAACTGCGCAAGGTGCTGCTCTTCATGGACGCGATGGTGCTGGCCAAGCCCGAGGTATTCATCGCCCATGCCGTGGGCAAGTTCGACACAGAAGGCCGCTGCGTGGACGAGGCGACCCGTTCCTTCGTGCAAGGCCAGATGTCGGCGCTCGCGGTTTGGACGGCCGAAGTTCGGGCCATGTCGGGCTGATACGGCACAGGGGAGGGCGACTGATACCGGCGAGGCGAGATCAGGCGGAGGGGGCCGTTCGGGCCGCCGCTTGAGCGGCGAGTTGCGACGGTTGCGCTTCATCTCTATGAGGGGTATTAGCCTTTTTCGCGCAAAAATCTGGTGCTTTTATTTAGGAATACTAGATTTTTCAATGGCTTGCGAGATCTCAGCGTGGCGTGTCGGACGCAAAAACTGAAAGCCTCACTGGACAGGACGCTCCGGGAGCGACCGCAGGACTACTACCCCCTGTGGGGGGCGCACTGCTGTCGCTGGGCTTTAGCTTTGCGACGGTGTTTTCCTTTCTTGCCGTGCCCGCAGTTGTCGCGGCAATCGCTATCGTGGAAACGTGAGTTGGCTTGAAAGAGCCGTGTGGCCATCGTTCGTGCGGACAGCAAGAGGAATGACATTCTTTAAATGAGCTTTATGAGGAGAGGGGACATGGGAGCAATTTCAGCATGAGCGGCAACGAACTCGGCAAGGGAATGAAGACGAATGCGTCGGAGATGCCGAACCGCAAGGCCATCATTCGCGCCGGAGTGGCCGGCGGGTTGGCCGGAGCATTGATCATTTGGATTTTCGAGGCCCCTGTTTGGGTAGGCGCGCAGCACTTGATGTCGCTCGCTGGCATTCCACGCAATGCAACGGCCTTGGTGTTCGGCAAGGAGGTGCAAGAGTCGATCGGCATATGGGCGTAACTTCGTTGGAACAGCAATTCACTTCTTCTTCGCGCTTGGCTGGGGCGTCTTGTTTGCCGCGATTTGGCCTTACTTTAGCCGACGCGGGTACGAGGCGACGTTGGTGGCATTGTTTTACGCCATCTTCGCGTGGATCGTGATGCATGCGGCGATCATGATCGCCTCCAACAATCACCCGAATTATTTGATCCGGTCGTGATCATTGATGGGTTCATGTCTCACTTCCGCTTCACGGTGCCGCTTGCGCTGATTGTCAAGCGCATGCTGGCCCTGCACCCAGCCAGCTGAATTCAAAGACTCTAGGACATCAATCAATCAATCAATCAGGAGATGTGGGGACAAGTGAACAAAAAAATCAAAGCAGTGTTTTTGGGTGCCGCGATTGGCGCAATCGGTGTGTCGCAGGCTCACGCGCAATCATCGTTGACGTTGTACGGAATCCTTGACGTTTTTGGCGGCTACCAGTCGGTAAAAGTTGGCGGGAAGAATACTTCGCTGTATGTGCTGGGCAACAACGGGGAACTCACGAGCCGTTGGGGTTTGCTCGGAAAGGAAGACCTGGGCGGGGGATACGCTGCGACATTCGACCTTGAGAGCGGTTTTGATCCGGGCACGGGACAGCAGCAGAACGCGTATCGGTTTTTTGACCGGCAAGCTTGGATCGGTATCTCAGCGGGCTACGGGGAGGTGAGGTTTGGGCGTCAAAACACGCCGATGTTCGCCTATAGCGCCAAACTCGACGCCTTCGGTGCGGCGACGTACGGGTCGGGGTACAACAATTTTGCCAGCTGGGCAGCGCGCTTCGATAACGACATCAGTTATATCTCTCCAAAGATCGCCAACACTCAGCTCGAAGTTCACTACTCGGTGGGCGGACGGCCGGAGACGTTAGCTGGAAACGCCGTCTACCAAGCGGCTGCCCAAACCAATCAGGGTCCTCTTTACCTTGCGCTCGCGTACCTGAACGCCGCCAATGCAACGAGCTCCAACCGGGTGCAGGAGTTTATGGCCGGCGGCAATTATGACTACGGTCGCGGGAAGATCTACGTCGGCTATTTCCGCGCGAACGAGGTGATCTCTGCTACGACAGGCAATGCGTTGAGTAATCCGGCCGGAAAATATGATCCGGCTGTCGGCCCTGTAGGCAACGTTCCTGGTGACTACCACAGCACCTATTCGCTGTCTGCCGATTTCCGTGTCAATCCCTTCTTGAGCATTGGCGCCGGGTACGCGTTTGTCAAAGACAGCTCGTCGCTCGGCAATGACGCAAGGCAGTATGGCGTCATCGTCAACTACGATGTCTCGAAACGGACGCGACTGTATGGCGTAGCCTCGCGTCTGAACAATTACAACACCGCTCGGTACAAGATGGCGGGGGCCAGCATCACGACCGGATCGTTCTTGACGCCGGACGGCGGCCAGAGCGAAACGGCGGTACAGGTGGGCATTCGTCACCTGTTCTGACAGTCGGCGGGTGTCCGGGTGAGCACAGGTCTGTGTCCCGGGCATCCGCTGACACGCGATGGCATGCGGGCGTATCGGATGGGACGCGAGCGTCTCACAAAAACTGCGCCGCGATGCAGGGTTTGTTGGACTATTGTTCCCGGTCCTTCTTCAACGTCTCTGGTGCCTTCGGATATTTCGCCGCGTAGACCGTCACGAAACGATCAAACGCGGCATACGCGTCGGCGCGCATGGCGGCCATCCAGATCGCCTGCAGATCTGCTTTGGCTTTGCCTTGCTGTGACTTCGGCAGCGCGCTCAGGACGTTGCCCATCTTGTGGAACCAGCAGCGCTGGCCTCGCGTAGCAGGAGACACTTCTTCCAGCGCGGCCCAGAATTCCATCGCGCCATCGCCGACTGACAGCAACGGACCGGCCTGCAGGCCACGCGTTTTCAGATCGAGCAGCAGTTCCTGGCACGACGCCTTCGACTCGCGATACCCGTCGCCAATTGCCACACGCTCCTTGCGCCCATCCGGCCTCACGCCGATGATCACGAGCAGGCATTGACCGTCCGAGTTCCCGCTGCGCAGCCCGGTGTGAATGCCGTCGACTCGCTAGTACACGTAGTGCGACTTCGACAGATCACGCCGGCTGCAGCTCGCATGCTCGTCGGCACACTGGGCCGTCAGGCGACTCACCACGTTCGCCGACAGACCCTTGGCATCGTCGCCCAGTAGCACGCTCAGCGCCTCGCTCATGTCGCCCGTCGAAATGCCCTTCAAATACAGCCACGGCAGCGCGGCACTCACGCGCGGTGACTTCCTCACATATGGCGGCACAATCGATGAATTGAATTTCACGCCTGATCCTGACCGATCGCGAACCTTCCCCACCCGCGGCACCATCGACGTCACCCTTACGATCGTTTAACCACGCGTCCAACCGACTCGCACAGGAACAAGCCATGAAGACCGTCAAGCCCTTACTGCTCGCTGCCGTTCTTGCGGCCGGTTCCACCCTCGCCATTGCCGCAAGCCCGGCAACACCGGCCTCGCCCGATCTGGTGACCAGCCAGTTCCTGCATGCGCTGAACAGCGGCACAGGACCGGCAATCAACGCGTTGTTACCGGCTCAGGCGCGCCAGGTGCTGATCGACGCGCAGAACAGCGTGAAGGTTGATCTGTCCGGCATTGATGTGTCGAACAAGACCATCGAGCAGGACGGCATCACCGTGCCGATCACGATTGTGCAGCCGCACGGCGCAACTGGCACGATGCCGGTCTTCATGTTCTTCCACGGCGGCGGATCGATCCTTGGGGACTTCCAGACCCACGAGCGGCTGGTGCGCGACTTCGTCGTGCAATCCGGGGCTGTGGCCGCGTTACCCGGTGGCGATCAACCAGGCGTACGCGGCCACCAGGTGGGTCGCCGCACGTGGCGATGAAATCGATGTGGACGGCAGCCGCCTCGCGGTAGTGGGGAACAGCGTCGGCGGCAACATGGCCGCGGTCGTCTCACTGATGGCGAAGAACAAGCAGGGCCTCGCAATCCGCTTCAAGGCCTGATGTGGCCGGTGGCGGACGCCAATTTCAGCGACGGCTCGTACAACGCCTATCCGGAAGGCCATTTCCTGACCCGGCCGATGATGAAGTGGTTCGGGAATGCTTATACAAAAGATCCGAAGCAGCGTAACGAGATTTCCGCTTCACCGCTGCGTGCTTCAACGGATCAGCTGAACGGTCTGCCGCCAGCGATGATCCAGGTGGCGCAGTTCGACGTGCTGCGCGATGAAGGCGAGGCCTACGGTCGCAAACTCGACGCTGCGGGCAATGAGTCACCACGGTCCGCTCAACGGTACGATCCACGACTTTGGCTTGCTTAATGCACTCGCTGGCGACGCGCCGACCAAAGCCGCAACCAGGCAGCTTGCCAACGAGTTGCAAGCGCGTCTAAAGTAAGCCGTGCAACCTTGAGCGGCGCCTTGCGTAACGGCATCGTGCCGCGGCCATCAGAGCATTCGACTTCACGTTCATGCAAGGCATCGTCACGTGTCGATACCGAATATCGTTACGAGAATCTGCTCTGCGGTAAGTTAAGACGTCTGTCCCGGCCACCGCGAGAGGCTGTTGTGGTCTCTTCTCGGCCACCCACGCTTCCATCAATCGGAAGGCGGCTTCTGGAGTACAACGGTCGCCGCACTCGGGTCGGAAGTTGAGCGATCACCGGGCAAGAACCAGGACTGAATGACTGCCGCCGTCTGCCCACGGAGTGCAAGAGCGGCGGCTCGAGACGCTGTTAGCTGGATCCTTGCGGAGTGATGCGCAAAAAAGCTGAAGGCGGAAAAGAAGGATAAGCGCGCTTCGCGTGGACATGGAACCAGAAACCGACAGGGTTTGCGCTAATGAAGCTGAACAGTTGAGCCGCGTTGGCCGAAAGCGCTGGAGCATACGTCGGCACATCGATACCGGGTGGCCGGGCGATGCGCCGATGTCGCGGCGAGTGTCTAAGGCAACACTGATTAAGTCCACCAATCTGGCACGTCAAGCGTTATAGAGATCGGATTAAACGAGGAAGGCAGAACAGGATGAAACAGCAGACGCTGGCGATGGCAGCCGATCAAGGTGCGGGTTTCGAGACCCACCGCAAACGCACGCGGCGCGACGAGTTTCTCGACACGATGAATGCGATCGTGCCATGGGCGCAGTTGTGCGCGGTGATCGAGCCGCATTATCCGAAGCGCGGCAATGGCCGCCCGCCAATTGGTCTGGAGCGCATGCTGCGGATCCACTTCGTGCAGCACTGGTTCAATCTGGCCGACTTCGCTTGCGAAGAGGCCCTCTACGACAGCGCCAGCCTGCGTCGCTTTGCCGGAATTGACCTGGGTTGCGAAGCTGTGCCCGATGCGACGACGCTGCTCAAATTCCGGCGCCTGCTGGAGACGCACAAACTGGGCGAGCAATTGTTTGCCGAAGTCGGCCGGGTCCTTCAGGCCAGCGGCATGAAGCTCAAAAGCGGCACCATCGTGGACGCGACGATCATCGGCGCGCCGAGCTCGACGAAGAATGAGCAGAAGGCGCGCGACCCCGAGATGCATCAGACCCGCAAGGGTCGCCAATGGTATTTCGGCGCCAAGCTGCACATCGGTGTGGACAGCCAGAGCGGCCTGGCGCACAGCGCGGTGCTCACGCCCGCCAATGTGCATGACAAGCATCCACTGCCGCAATTGCTGCACGGGCAGGAGCGGCGCGTCTACGGCGATAGCGCCTATGCGAGCCAGAAGGCACTGATCCACAGCAAGGCGCCTAGGGCGCGCGACTATACCAATCAGCGCACGCGCCGTGCGGGCGGCGAAGTCGACGAGGTGCAGCGCGGCAAGAACCGCAACAAGTCGAAGATCCGGGCGCGAGTCGAACACGTCTTCGCGGTTGTGAAGCGCCTGTGGGGATTTACCAAGGTGCGCTATCGAGGGCTGGCAAAGAACGCCAACCGGGCGTTCGTCGCGCTCGCACTGGCGAACGTCTACCTGTCGCGCAAGAAACTGATGGCACCGGTACGCCCATAGTGGGCGAAAGGCGGGCAAAGTGCCCGCCCAACAGGCCTGCGAGGGCCGAAAAGCAAGGGCTTAAGCTCGGCCTCATCACTTGGCGAAGTTCAAATCGCTGACACGTCGCCGATTTACCCGCTTGTTCAGCTTTGCCCTAATCCTAACTAAACGCTGCGCCGACTAGAAGCGCGTCCGAATGCCCACAGTCGCGGCAACCTGATTGCCTGTTGAAGCCTGCGACAAGCCATTAATAAATGCACCCTCGAACGCAGAGCCGGCAGCCCCGTATGCGTGTTGGTAGACACCCTCGACGTAGACATCGGTGCGCTTGCTGAACGAGTAATCTGCCATCAGGGTCACTTGATGCCACTTCGGGTCCGCCGAACCGGTGGCGCCAGCAAAGGCGCCCTGAGTGAAGGTGTACGCGCCGGCGAGCGAGATCGCAGGGGTCACCGTATAGTGCACGTTAACTTCGTAGTTATCGAAGTGCAGGGTGTCGAATGACTGCAGGATCACTGTGTTCGCACCGGGTTGCGTATTGTCGAACAATGTGTGCGTCCACAGCAGGCCGACCATCGCGGGTCCGATCGTGTAATTGCCGCCGACACCCATCACGCGCTGCCGCGCTGCGGGGAAGTTTACGAAGTCGTTGTTCGACACTGCCCCGGTACCGCTAGATGCACCGTTATTAAGCTGGAGGTAAGCAGCCGCCAGATTGATCGGACCGTTGTTGTACGTCACGCCAAAGCTATAGGCGCGATTGTTCGAAAAGCCGCCAGCCGCGTTGCTCAAGCCGTACAGTGCCTCGGCCTGCAACCCTTGATACGTCGGGCTCACGTACTTGACCGAGTTGTTGATATAGAACGAATCGTCCACGTTGTCGTTATCGAACGGATGCGCGGCCAGGTTGTTTCCGTCCCCGTTGTTCGCCAGTGCGATCGGTCCGAGATTATCGACCACGGCGTCGTACTGCCGGCCGAGCGTCAGCGTTCCATAGTTGTCGCTCTGCACACCGACATAAGCCTGACGGCCGAACATTGTGCCCGAGTAGGTGGTCTTGCCGTTTTGAATGTTGAACCCGTTTTCGAGACGGAAGATTGCATGCAGACCGCCGCCGAGGTCTTCGCTGCCCCTCAGGCCCCATACTTCGTTCGACAGCATGCTGCTTTGTTCCTGCCATGCGCTGCTGCCACCTTGGTTATTCGTATAGACGATACCTGTATCGATCAATCCATATAGGGTGACGCTGCTTTGCGCATGGGCCGCGACGGCGCAGACAGACAAAGCTGCTGCCACGATGGTATTCTTTTTCACTTACATATACTCCATGAAATGCCCAACAAAGAGTCGGGAGGTGTGAGCACGATCTCGAAAAAATGCATGTTCAACGAAGGGCCTCTCGTAGTGGTGATGCGGGCCATCCATTGAATGGGGTTCGCTTCCGTACCGTCAGCCTGGCGATTTTATGGGGACTGCCATCGCGGTTCATCAAAAGAGTTGCTCCCTTTTCGCAAAGATTTTATAAACGATGATCGAAGGGAGCCGCTACACGAGCGGTTTCGTTCACCGGACCGCGGTGCTCGACGGTTCGTCCGTCGTCGTTCGTCGCCTTGGACGAACGGTAGAACGCGTGCTGTACAGACTCGCCGGGGGTGGACCCCGCCGCTGAAATGTCGTGGAAGCACTATGCGCTAGCGGTGCTGGTGTTCAACACACTCGGCGTGCTCGTGATGTATGCGTTCCTGCGGTTGCAGCAATGGCTGCCCGCAAACCCGCAAGGCTTCGGCCCCGTGACCCCCGAGGCTGCCTTCAACACGGCAATCAGCTTCGCGACCAACGCGAACTGGCAGGACTCGTCCGGCAGCGGGCTCGACCCCGAGATCAGCCCGGCGGCCTCCGCCTATCAGGCGGCACGTGTGGCGAAAGCCCGTGGCCTGCCGCTCGATCAGGTGACCGACCTTGTTGCCCGGAACACGTCGGGGCGGCAGTTCGGCATCTTCGGCGAGCCGCGCGGGAATGTGCTGAAGCTCAACCTCGCGCTGGAGGACCTCAAGCCGATGTATTAATCCTGGCTTGTCGTCGCCGTTATGAGCGATCCCACCGTTACCGTTGTTGTAATCGACGCTGACAAGTACATACGCCGTTTCATTCGTTCGCGCCTCGAAGCAGACGGCATGAGCGTATTCGAAGCGCACACCGGCGCGCAAGGCCTCGCGCAGGCGGCCACGCGGCTCGCGGATCTTGTCATCGTCGACCTCAGCTTGCCGGACATGGGCGGCACCGAGGTAATCCGTGAGTTGCGCGGCTGGTCTGCGATGCCGGTGATTGTCCTGTCGGCACGAAGCCGTGAGGAAGACAACGTCGCCGCGCTCGACGCCGGCGCCGACGACTACCTCGCCAAGCCGTTCGGGTTGCCCGAACCCGGCGCGCGGATTCGTGCGTATTTGCGCCGGCAGGCCGCTTGCGGGCGGGTCGGCGCGCCGCAGGTGCGATTCGGCCTCGTGACGGTCGATCTCGGCGAGCGGACGGTGGTGCGAGGCAGCCGCATCGTTCATCTCAGTCCCACTGAATACCGTCTTCTTTCCGCACTGCTGCGGCATCCGGGGCGGGTATTGACACATGAGCAACTGCTCGGCGAAGTGTGGGGACCGTTGCGCACCGATAACCACCACTACCTGCGGATCTACATGGGGACCTGCGTCACAAGCTCGAAAGCGATCCGGCGCGTCCCCGAGCACATCATCACGGAGTCGGGTGTGGGGTATCGGCTCGTCGGTGTGCAATGAGTTTCACACGATTTTTACGCGGCCTCCGGCAATCCTTTTGCGGTCTTTACGGCGACATCCGTATCGTTTGTGGCTGGCGTTTCGCCGCAAAAAATATGGGATTTGCTGGAGGTTGCATGGCATTCAAACAAACGAAGGGAAACGTCACCGTCGAGGCTTGCGTGTTCCCCGCTCCGGGCCAGATGTTCGAAGGCGCACTGCGCGTCACCACCGCCTGGCGCCACAAGCAGATTCATCAGGTCATCGGGCGTGGCTGTGGCCGGCCGATGGGCAGTTACGCGCAAGCATTGGCGCTGGCAGAAGCCGAAGCTCGCCGCATGCTCGGGATTTGAATGCCATGACACCTTCAAGACCAGCCATGATGTTCAGAGGGATGTGCAAGGTCGTTGCCATTGCCTTCGTCACCAACCAGGTGCTCACGACGATTTTTACGTACGTGGCGCAGGAGCTCGATACGGCGCTGCCTCATGAAACGATCTGGCTTTTCAGCTGCGTGACATGTGGACTGCTGACGCTCTGGCTGCAGTCAGATGCGCGGCGGGCGTTCGGCTTCGCGCGTGAGAAGGGCTTCGTCAAAAAGGGCGATGACGGCAAGCAGGATCTACAGATCGCGGAAGACTGTCCGAAACGGTGGCTTGTGATTTTGCATATCGAACTGAACCCTGCGGCAATGCAGGCGTAAGTGACTATCCGCGGCCTGGGCGGCAAATGTCCGGTGGCCGGCAAAAACTGTCCGATACTTTTACGCGACGTTAACGCGGCTTCAGATAAGCTCGAAGCACAAGGTTGCCAGGTAGCGGCCAGGAGTTCCCGATGATACGAATGCTGATCCCCGTCCTCGGCAAGAGCGGTGTGGCCGAGGCCGCACGTTTCGCGACATTTATGTTTCTGGAGCGTTGCGTCACCGAGGTCGAATTGCTGGAAGTCCTCGAACCCGTCGACCAGGGGCGCGCGGCAGCCTTCCACACCCGAAGCTCACTGGTGCGCCGGGAAGAGCAGGCAACGCTGAAGGCGATGCTCGACGCGCGCACGATTCTCGAGGAAGCCGGCGTGCCGTACCACTGGACACGGGTATTCGGCCACCACACGAAAGCGATCGCCGACTACGCAACCACGACCCGGCCCGACGTCATGGTGATCGACGCCAGCCACATGGGCTTCTTCCGACGCCTGGCCATGCTCGCGGCGTTGTTGACGCGGACGGTCACACCGGTGACGATGGTTCATTGAATCATCCGACGTTCATCGGCAGCAGCACCATCTGTTTGCCCTGCTGGTGCAGGCGCGTCTGAATCTCGACCGGTGTGTGATTGTGCAGCCACGCCGTCAGGACATTCACCCGTTTGAAAATCAGCTTGCTCGCGAAGCAGACGCTGTTCGGGAATTGCTCCATCGAGGCTTCTGCCAGTTTGAGGAACTCTTCGACAGGGTCGGTGCCGAACGCGATCCGGTATTCGGCGGCGATGCCATGCCGGCGACAGTGCGCAACGTAATACTCGAGAGACGCCGTAATCGTTTGCCGCAAACGCTCCAGGTGCTCGGAGCCTTCATAGCTTTGCGCGTCCACTTCGCCGACCGCGAGAAAGATCACATTCCTGAAGTGTTCCGGAAATAGCCGGTTCACCCATAGCAGCGCGTGCATGCTGGCACCGCGATGCTTGCCGACGAGCAGGATGGCGGTTGGCTGGGAAGCATCTGGCCTGAGTGACGCGGCCGCGTCGCCCGGATCGGGCGCAGCGCCGGTGAAGAGGGCGTCCTCCCTGGCAATCAGTGCGCGGGTTTCGCCGTAGTGCCGCTTGATGACAATGCATAGCGCGACCACCGCGCCGGTCACCAGTACCGTCAGCCAGCCGCCCGCCGTAAACTTCTCGATCAGCGTAATGACCAGCACGGTGCTGGTGACCGATAGCCCTAGCGCGGATAGCGCGAAGTGCTTCAGCCAGTTTTCCCCGTCACGCCGATGGCGCCACCAGTAAATGCACAAGCCCAGCAGGGAAAGGCTGAAGGTCAGGAAAACGTTGATGCTGTACAGCACTACCAGGATAGAAACGTCACCGCGCGTCCAGAGCAGGATCGCGAGGCTGGCGATACCCATCACGACGATGCCGTTCTGTCTGACAAGCCGGGTGGACAGGTCACGGAAATGGCGCGGCACCCATGAGTCGGACGCCATGTTCGACAGCACGGCAGGCCCGTCGAGGAAGCCGGTTTGCGCGCCGACCAGCAGCAGCCCTGCCTCGAAGGCCAGCACGGCAGCGAGTAGCGCATGCCGTGCAAACGCGGAGCCGAGCCCGAGATGCTCGATGACGCTGCCGAACACCACCGCATTGAGCGTCCGGCCTTCCACCGCCTGAGCATGCCACAACATGTACAGCAGGATGATGCCGCCTGCCGTGAAGGCCAGCGAGGTGGACATATAGAACATCGTCGTCTTGCCGTTCGGCACGCGCGGCTCGGCCAGCATGTTGACGTTGTTCGAGACGGCTTCGAGGCCCGTGTACGTACCGCCGCCGAGTGAGAACGCACGCATCAGCAGGGCCACCACCACCAGCGGGCCCACTACACGCGACATGCTGCGCGCTTCGCCGATGGCGCCCGGAACGACGTCGGCCAAATGATCGCCATGCACCGCTACGCCGTAAACGATGAGGCCAAGATGCAGCACGACAAAGCCGAGGAAGATCGGCAGCAGCACCAAGATCGATTCGCGCATCCCGCGGAAGTTGAGGCCCGTCATCAGGACGATCAGCGTGAGTTCGGTCGTGAGCTTGAAAGCCTGCGCGCCCACCGGCAGCAAGCTGAAAAACGCGTCGACGCCGCTCGCCAGCGACGTCGCAATGGTCAGCACATAGTCGACCAGCAGCGCGGCGCCGGAAACCAGGCCAGGGTGTGGGCCCAGCAAGGCGGTCGCCACCCGATAGCCGCCGCCCCCCGTTGGAAACAGCTGGATGACCTGGTTGTACCCGAGCGCAATGATGAAGACCGTCGCGGCGGTGGCCAGCGCGAGGAACAATGCAAGTGAGGTGTGCTGGCCCAGCGCCAGAAAAGCTTCTTCCGGCCCGTAGCATGACGATGAAAGGCCGTCGGCACCGAGCCCTACCCAAGCGAGAAGTGGCGTGACCGCGATGGCGTGGCGGGTCCGGGAATCGAGCGGGTCCAGCGGCTTGCCAACTATCCGACGCCAGATGTTGTCGAAGGTGTTCACGTCTCCGCCAGTAGGCGGTCCGAGTCCACACACAACCGACGTGCCGTATCCACAAAGACGTCCACCTGGCAGGGCTTTCGGAGAAAAACGGACCAGCTGATTTTGCTTGCCGCAGGTTGTTCGATAGAACTATGAATAATAATCGGCATACCTGCCAGCCGGCGTCGACCCCTTATCTCGCGACACAGCTCGCCCCCATTCATCCGTGGCATCGTCCAGTCCGTGATTACGAGGGTGGGTAGTTGATGTTCGAGGCGTTCAAGCGCCCGTTTACCGTTCTCCGCGCAAAGCGCGTGGAAGCCTTCCAGCTCAAGTATCAGTTGCCAGGCGGACCTGATATCCGGCTCATCATCGACCAACAATATTGAAAACATCACGTGGGCTCTCTGTAGGCCATTGAGGTGTGGAACGACTGCGCGAACTCAGGTGATATCTCGCCCACCTTAGTTCCCACCAAGTCGTTTCTCGGGAACTAAACACTCCTGCGCAAACTGAACAAGACGAACACCTGGACATCAGAGAGGCCGACTTAACGTCGAGTGCTATCGGTGAATTGCGGGACGTTGGGTGGAAACGTATGGACTACTATTGGATGCAAACTCTGCAAAAGTCGACGGTTCTCCGGTAGACGTTCCGGTTAAGCCATGGGACGAAGGTGTATTCGTCGTAAGCGTTCGCGCCAACGTAGATCCAGTTGTGCAAATGGTTGGACATGAAAGTCACCTCGAAATGAAGATTGGGGAGAAAGCGTTGCCGGCGCGTCAGTCGCGTGGCGGCAGTACGGCTGCTTCAAAAACGTGACTGTGGTTGCGCTTGTCACGACCATTCCTGCGAGACGAGTAAAACGCACAAGCGAGAAAACAATGTTTTCGTTATGCAGTCGATGAACGAGACGGCTGGCACCAGGAGCGAGTCTGTGAGCTCAAGCGGGATGGCCGGATCGACTGCAAGCACGCTCATCGCGCACAGAAAACAAAAAACGGGCCGCGCGAACGGGGCGTCGCCTACGAGCGCAAGTCAAGACACGACCACGATCAGTCTTGTGCCTACCGTCGCGGCGAGTGCCGCGTCGCTGTCGGTTAATGCGAAGTCCAAAGATATCTTGATCAGTTCCCACCCGCAGACAGCAAGCGCCGGAAAACGCCCTGCGCTGCGTGAGCCTGGGAAGGAAGAACGTTTGAGCGCAACATGCACACGTAGGACTTCAGCGACCCTTCCTGCTTGAACAGAAGAACAGCAGTCTCCGTCGCAACATGGCAAAGACAGGCTGCCTGAGATCCAGCACGACGATCTCCGAGCCACGTGCGGCTAGTCAGATCAGGCAGTCAGACGTAAACAGATAAACGGTTACTGGATGCAGACTCGACTCAGGTCGACCGTTCTCCGGTAAACGTTCCGGTTAAGCCAAGGGACAAACGTATATTCGTCGTATGCGTTTGCGCCGATGTAGATCCAGTGGTGCAAGGAGTTGGCCATGTCAGTCACCTTGGGTTGAAGTCTGGCGAAAACTGTTGTCTGCGCTTGCGATGCGCGGCGACAGCACGGGTAATGGGGACGCGTTCTTCCCGGCGCGGTGGCTGCGGCCATGGCTTCTCTCTACGGAGATAAAGGCGCAGGTGAGAAAGAGCGCTTTGGTTGCGCAGTCGATGAAAGAGACCGCGGGTTGGAGCAGCGAGTCGTTGAACTGGAGGGCAACGGTCGGTGCGACCGCCAGTATGCTCATCGCGCAGAGAAAGCAGAAAAAGGGACGTGCAATTCGTGCTTCGAGCACGACCGCGAGCCCGGACACAATCACGATCAACCGTGTGCCTATCGTCGTGGCCAGCGCGGTGTCGCCGTCTGTCATTGCGAAGTCCAGAGCTGTCTCGATCAGTGCCCACCAGCAGACGACGAGCGCTGCAGTGATGACCGCGAGCCCGGGCGGCGCGCTGCTGCCGCTCGCGTTCGGGTCCGCATGCGGAACAAAGCGATGACCTGTTTGTTTGCTGATCATGGTTCAACCTTTGCACGGGCAGGCTGAGACGAGAATGCGTCTTTGCAAGCATTTACGAATTACTTGCTGTCGACGAGTGAACAGCTTGCAACGCATTGGTTCCGATAGTCGCGACAGGGGACCCGTCATAACTTCGAAGTAGTCACGCTTTCAAGCCGCACCGCCTATGGTTGCCAAGATAGGACGAAGATTGGTATCGAATCCATTCTGCGAGCGTTTCGACTTCTGCCAACCGTTGTATTCCGCAGCTATACGCCGGTATCGCCCTGGCCACCGTCGGGCTGGAGCAGAGGTGCCGCAGGCACAGGTTTCTTTCCTAGTCGCTACCGACGCAAGGTGGCGTCATGCGGGCCGATGGCATTTCCACGACATGACTGCATGTTGATCAGCAACGGTGGGGTCTTGGGATTGAGGACAACGCTGCGGCCCCGGCATGGGGCGGCTACAACCTCGAACGGACATAGGCGGCGTTTTGAGGATAGCGCGCACGCCACGCCGCAATGCCGTGCCGAGCTTCGGGCTATTCATTCCGGAAGGGATAGCAGAACATACGCCGGTATAATGGACAGGTCGATGCTCGAGGGTCTAGTTTGGACAGGGTAAGCTAAGGCAGACAACTCATGCCCTCAAGAAGTCCATCGAGCCAACAGCTGCCGACTCCCGTCATTGGGACGGTCTGGATCATCGACGACGATGAATCGTCGCGCCTCGCAATCGAAAGTCTTGTGCAGTCGATTGGCTATTCGACGCAGGTTTTTTCACTGGCGGCCGACTACCTGGCCGCCCGCACCTCTCATCTGCGCACCGAGAATGGAGTTCTGATTTCCGACATCCGCATACCCGGGATGTCAGGCCTGGAGTTGCTCGACCGTCTTGTCGTGCTGGGCGCGGCGCCGCCGACAATCTTCGTGAGCGCGTTCCCCAGCGACGGGTTGCGTTTGCAGGTGCAGGCGAGCCCGGCTGTCGCGCTCCTCGACAAACCGGTGGACGCGGTAGCCTTGAAGAGGGAGCTCGCAATGAATGTCCGTCGTTTCCGTAACGGATGGCCGATGATCGCAATGTTGATACTGGCGTTGCTGATCTTCTTCGCCGATACCGTTGGCGACGTGGAAATAGCCTGGCAGCGCGCGACAAGTGGAATGCGCACCCGCGACGCATCACTGGGTATAGTGCAGGTCACACCGATGTTCGAGGAGCCGTCGCATCGTCGTGAATGCCTGTGCTAGTCGAATGGTCGTGAATGGAAAGGTCGTAGCGAACGCGAGGCAAGGTATGCGAGCATCTCGTTTGCTGGCCAGCAGCATCGAACGCGTTCCGGTTCTCCCCCAATGGGAAGCGATGAGCACATGATGACCTGTGCGGTTGACGTTCGTGTGCGTGAGCAGTGAGTGCGTGAAAGTCCACGTGCATTGAATGGAACTGGGGTAAAGCCAAAATATATTTCTTGTTCCGCCACATTCCTCTGTATTCCGATCTATTCCATCCACACCGACAACTCCACGCAATGGGTGTTGATGGCACGTGAACACCTGCGCAAGATGCAATGAAGGTAGTGTGTCGCCGGGTAAAGCCGACGTTCGAATGCCCGAACGAGAGCATGGTCGAAGGGGCAGTAGATGGCCCGGTGCCTGCCTTTGGCGACAGCGATCCGTCGCGGTTGACGTCGCCGAAGGCACATTGGTCGAAAAACCGTCGCGAACCGTTGCCGATAGTCGTCGCGGCTGCCGTGCAGAAAACGTCATCTCGCACTTACTGGAGCGTGATTTCGCCATCAAACTCCACTTTCAGCTTGAGCCCTGCAACTTCCAGCGTTACTTTTGCGGGAAACGATTCCGTACCTGCGATGGTGCCGTCAGCAAGGGCCTTGGCGACCGCGTGCTCGATCTCGCGCTGCGAATTGACGCCAACCATTTTTAAGAACTTGCGTATGCTGAGGTTGAAGACTTCTTCATTCATTGACAGCTCCCATTTTCCGATGAAGGAGAGATTCCCGGCAGTGAAGTTAAGCCCGGCCGGCGGGCATCGACATGCTATTGAGAGCAACTGCCCCCGATGACAATGGCGACGATCTTGGCGCCGCCGAGGGTGGTGAGTTCGACTTCCGCATTCACTGCGCCATCGGCGAGGGACGTGATCTTGCCGCCACGTTACGCGGCTGCTACGCGGCCTGAGCTAGTTCAAAAGGTGAGCGCGGCAGGGATTCGCCATCCACGAATGCAGTGGCACTGCGCACGGCAAACGCGAAAGCGCATTCTTGACTCGCGAACTCTCCGAGATTCCCGAGTGAAGTAGCTTCACCGTCTTCCGCTAAGATCGATGCACGCGCTACAAAGGCTTTGCCATGCTTCGTGACGCAGGGCTGAATTGCTGCGCCGTGGTGATATAGAACCATGGCAACTCCTCTCATCGATGTTCGCGGAATCGGCGATGGCAGTTTAACGTCCCATCTTCGTCAAGGGAAAAACGTTACCTTTCCTCGCAGGACGCATAAATAATACATAAAGGCAAATTGGTTTGGCGGGGAGTCATTTTTAGCCCCGTTTGTGAAAGGGGTTCTGATGGCCAGCCGATTACCACGTGCCCCGCTGACCCTTCCCTACGGGTGGGTGGTTCCGAGTCGCGGCATGCCGGAGCCTTTGGCCCGAAGTGAACGTCATACGCCACATCAGCTCTCATTTGGCAACGTCAAGAAGTCACGGGTTACGCATGCAACGCCTTGGCACGCAACACGTCATCATGATCCAGGGTCGACGCGCCCGGAACGTACCCTCGGGACTCGTTCGATCGAATCGTTCAACGCGATGATCGACAGTTACACCTGCAAGGAACTCAGCCGGTCGACACCACAGATGGGAGGTAACGAAGGGGGTGCAATGAGTGAATCGTTGATGGGAACTTTGATCGGCTCATTGGTGCTAGTAATTGCGGCGATTTCCATGGTAAGCCACTATCGTCGCGAACATCGTCGCGCTCAGTCCCTCAGGAATATTGACCACCACCAGTGATGCGGTTGGCAACGGCAATCCCGGCGATGAAGGTGTCGCGGACGACGAAGTGGAGGCTGTAAGCACATTCAACGAGCGGATCTGGCAGTGATGCTAACCCGCGTTTGGTTCCTCGCGGCGGGCCAGCCACTGGCTCACGGAAAGTCATATCAGTCCTTCGGTCCAACTCGGCCAGTCGCTGGTTGGCATCGCGTAGCGCTTCCTCGGCCCGTTTCTGGTCGTCGATATCGGTACAGGTCCCAAACCACTTGACGACCTGGCCGGAGGCATCGCGCAGAGGCAGCGCGCGGCCAAGAACCCAGTGGTAACTGCCGTCCGCACGCCGGAGGCGGTATTCGATCTCGTACGCCTCGCCTGTCTCGGTTGCCTGCTTCCAGCGCTCCCAGGCGCGCTGGCGGTCGTCGGGATGGAAGGCATGGTTCCAGCCGTGGCCTTAGCTCTCCTCCAAGGTCAGACCCGTGTAAGCGCACCATTTTTGATCGAAGTACACATGCCAGCCGTCGGGCCGCGTGGGCCAGAGGAGTTGGGGCAATGCCTCGGTCAGATCGCGATACTGTTGCTCGCTATCCTGCAAGGCCCGCACTGCCTCGTCGCGGGCGCAAATTGCCTCCGTGGCGGTCTTGCGAGCTTCCGCGCTCTCGCCGGACTTTGCCGCACTCCGCTTCGATTCGTTCCAGGCTCGCCAAGAGAGTGGCTTGTTCATGGTGCTGCGGTCCACCTCCTATCATTCGGCGGCCCTCCTTGCTTGATGCTTCGTTCTCCGCCTTAACTGGGCAGGTGCGCTCGAAAAGCAATCTACGAGACGGCAACTCCAGCAACGCTTACAGCAGCATGCATCTGGTCAGGATACACGTCGACCACTGCGGCGCAATAGGATCTCGGCCAGGGTTGGGGCCAGGCGCGCCACCGACGCGGCTCAGCGAAAAAGATACGCTCATGAAGTGAACGGAGAGGGTCACGATCAAAAGCGCCTGTCTGGAGCTACCTTCCGCCGCTACCTTCCGCCGAACGGTCGACCTTGGCCAACGCTGCGCGACCGTACGCAATGGCCGAGAGCGTATCGGCAGCCGCGGAGGCACGGATGACCGTTGCGCCGCGAAAGCTGCCGTCTACATGATGAGGCGTCCAACGGCAGAAGTGGGTCTGCGACTTCAGCCGATCGCGTATCCATCCCAAAGTCGAAATTCATAAGCGTTCTTCGAAAACTGCGCGTCCAAAATGAAATGCCAGTCGCACCAACGACGGACTGGCTTTCTTCGCGCTCAAGTATCGGGCGTACTTCGCCCGCTCGATCCATATAACCGCGACGCCACTCCCGCGTCAGTCCCTCGCGCAGAGTAAGCGCAAAGTGGCCGTCTCTCCGGCACCCTTCACACCGCGACGCACCCGCGGGCGCGGACATGCATACCTCTGTGAAAACGACGCGGAGTTGTCCCGCGACTACCGACATCTCCAGTGCCCGCTTAACGCGCCTCCTCGTCAGGCCGTTCGTTGGTATCGCTTGGATACTTGGACTGTCCATAACGAATCAAGAGCACACCTAGAGCTATCAGCAAGATGGCGCCGGCCGAGGCGACAAGATGCAGCTCCGTATTCGCGCCAGCGCGCAGGATAACGTCGCGCGCGATCGAGACCATCGCTATGTAGAGCGGAAAACGCACCGGCAATTGCCCAGCCTTCAGGTATTGCCCGACCATGGCGAACACTTCGAGGTATAGAAACATGAGCAGCAGATCGGTCAGTGTAACGTCGCCGGAGTCCGCCATGTTCCAGATTAGGTGCCCCATCGCCAGGGCGGTCCCGATGCCGATGACCAGCAAGCCGACCAGTTCGGCCATCTCTATCACTTGCTCGAGCCGCCTCTTGATGCTGTGGTGCAGAGCGCCTTCATACTTCATGCACATTGCTCCTCGTGGGGTTGGAATGGTATTGCAACGTAGCGGCTCGTCGGCACCAGTGCACCGAGTGCTTGCCACGCCTGCAGCGGACGCAGTGTGACCGCGCAGGGCGTGCCGTTGAGAAAGAGGGATAGTGACCAGTGCCGATGGACGCAGCACAGATTGCGGGCTTCACGCGGATCAAACGGGCAGCGCCCATTTGCAGCTGTCTCCCGCTCTTTGGGAAACGACACCCGAGGCGCGGCTATGTAACGTAGCATATTGGCGTGGCGCACAGCTGCGTCACAGAGTCGCCACAGGTTTGGCATAGTAAATGGGGCAGAACCTGAGTAGGCCAACGCCCTTGCATGCGTCCGTCCCGCAGCGACTTCAGGCGACTCGCGCCGCGACGCGCCGCCGATGCAATCGCGGATTACGCAAACAGGTATGTCGCGCGACGCGGCATCGGATAACTATCCGCGAGATGGCTGCTCCAAGATCGGGGACTGAGTTTGACGAGCACGCCGGCTATGCGCTGAAATCGCGGTGACCTGACCAATTCCAAGCAACGTATCCGCTCAGGGTCAAGGACGGTCCGTCGCGATAGGCGGCGTTTAGCCCGTTTACTGGAGGTGTCTGTGGGACCGAGGTCGGCCACCAAGGGACGTTCGCTTGGCCGTTTGGTAGGACGCTCGAGCGGCGCCTTCCGCACTTGATACCGGCCATTCAAAGGCGCCATTCTGGCGTCGGATTGATTTTCAACCGCCCAAGTTTTGATTCAGCAGCGCAAACAACGCTTCCCACCCGCGCTCGGCGGCGGCATGGTCGTATACTGGGAAGTCCGGCACCATCCAACCGTGAGCGGCGGTGTAAATTTCCGCGCGGTAATTTACACCGGCTTCGACGAACGCCTTCTCCAGGCGCTCGGCCATCGCCGGCGGATAGCTGTCATCGTTCTCTGCGCTAGCGAGGTAGACCGCTGCTTTCAGGTTGGACGCGAGCAAATGTGGACTGGTTGGCGCGTCGGTCGCCAGATTGCCACCATGGAAGCTGGCGACCGTCACAAAACGACCAGGATGGGTGGCCGCCGCGGTAATCGCCATACCGCCACCCATGCAAAAACCTATTGCGCCGACATTGGTGCCCCTAACATCGCTGCGGGCATCGAGATAGGCCAGGAAGGCCTCGGTGTCATTCGCAGCCTTATCATTCCCTGTCGTAGCCATCAATGGGCCTAGAATTGCGCGCACGTCGCCTTTAAACACTTCGTCTGGCACGAGGGTTTCGTAGGGGCCGTAGCGGTAGAAGAGGTCGGGGAGTAACACGACGTAGCCGGCGTTTGCAACACGCTGTGCCATCTCAAGCACCGCAGGCCTGATCCCGCCAGCGTCCATAAAGAAAATCACCGGTGACCACGGCCCCTCGCCAGCAGGCGTCATAATATTCGCGGGGCATTCGCCGTCCCGAGTTCGAATAGTCACTCGTTCGTGGGGCATGAAATTCTCCTATTGCCGATGGGTGTGCCGAGAGTAGTCTATCGTCAACATCCGTTTCTGTTCAGCAGTGTGCATTTAACCTCCTGAGTCATTAAACCGATCCCTCGTTTCGCCAAACGTCTAATGGTCAGGGAATGGCCGTTGTACCTTGGAAGCTGTCGTCAAGACGGTGCTATGTCGAACGGCGTTAGAGGGTCGGGTGCCGCCGATCGCCGTCCTTTCCACTCCGCCGTAAAATAGCTTCGCATGTGACAGCGGAGAGTACAAGGCGCTATGAAAATCCGTACGCGGTTCGTCACCGCAATATTGGCGGTGCTCGTCGCCATCGCGGTGCTCTTTATCCCGTTGCCGCAGCGAATCGGGTTCGACACGCGCATCGTTTCGCTTGCGTCGATACAACGCCCTCCCACGGTCGTGTTCGATGAGGTCGGTCGGAATCCGTGGACGCCAACGGGTTAAGCAGCGATTTTACTCAAATGGAATCGCTGCGTGAAAGCGGCCGGCGACAGATAGTCCAGGCGTTCCTGTGTTCGCTGCCGGTTGTAAAAAATTTCGATGTATTCCGTGATTTCTTTGCGGGCCTGGTCGCGGGTCGAGAACTTGCGATGATAGACGAGTTCATCTTTCAATGAGCCCCAGAACGATTCAATGGGTGCGCTATCAAAACAATTTCCACGTCTACTCATTGATGCCTGCATGCCGAACTGTTTGAGGAGCTTCTGATAGGCGTGGGCGCAGTACTGGGCTGCCGCGATCCGTGTGCTGTATCAGACCGGCCGGTGGTCGGTGCGACGCGACAGCACGAAACAGCGCCTGCATTACCAGCTGTTTTGTCATGCGCTCGCTCATAGCATAGCCGACGATCTCTCCGCTATACAGATCCTTGAGGCCGGCCAGATACAGCCATCCCTCATCGGTCGCGATGTAGGTAATGTCACCGCACCAGGCTTGATTCGGAGCGCTTGCACTGAAGTCCTGGTCCAGAATATTGGGTGCGACTGGTAGGTCGTGCATCGAATTGGTCGTCGCTTTGAACTTGCGCTTTTGTTTGCAACGCAGACCAAGCTTTGCCCGCAATCGCTTGATGCGGTGAACGCCAATCTGGACGCCGTGGTTCGCCAGGTCCTTCTGTAGCCGTTCCGGGCCAAAGGTTTCTCGAGTACGCTCGTGAGCCGCACGCACCTGCGCTTCGAGCCGAGGCTCTTGCTGATCGTGCAACGACAGCGGCCGTTTGCGCCAGGCGTAGTAGCCACTGGTGGACACGCCAAGGAATCGACACATCGGCGGCACGGGGTACTGCTGTCGCATCTGCTCAATTACGCCGTACTTCATCGCGACTCCTTCGCGAAGTACGTTGCAAACTTTTTTAACAGATCGCGCTCCATCTTCACTTCTGCCAACTCTCGCCTGACCCGGCCCAGCTCCGCCTCGATCTCTGTCTGTGGTTTCTGAGTTTGCCCGACGTTCTCCAGCTTGCCGTCCTTTGCGGCACGAACCCAGTTCGCCAACGTCTTCATCGAAATCGACAATCGACGCGCCGCTTCGGACACGCTGACGCCGTCAGTCATTGCTAGCTTTACTGCTTCTTCACGAAATTCCTTCGTGTACACGGCTTTGGGGATTCGTTTCATCTATGCCTCCATTCCTTAATTTTACGGAATGTTGGCGTCCATTTTTTCAGCCTACCTCACCCAGATCGACGCTGCCGAACGCAGACCGACGACGCCGGCAAACATCCACCCAACCGGCCTGCACGCAATCACAAGCAAATGTAGGGCAGTTCTGGCCGGATGGCCAGCGGATCATGAGCGAGCGAAAGACGGATTTGACCGCTGTAAGCGGCGCTTTTTACGGCATTTTTTCTTGCGAGGCATACGCAGCAATACCTACACTTGGGGCTAGCTTGATGAGAGTCGGAGGGGGTCATGGTGAAGCACGGCGCAGCAGCGAAGAAATCGGTGGATGTCACTTATGTTCGTCGCGGCATGGGACGCATCGTTCTGCGTCGCTTCGATCCAAAGCGTGATTCATTTGATGAGTTAACCGCAATGTTGCATCGTGCTTTCGCCCGACTCGGTGCAATGGGGCTCAATTGCACCTGTACAGACCAACCGGTTTCGGTCACCAAGGCACGCGCGACACGCGGCGATTGCTATGTCGTGGTGTGTGACGGACGTCTGATCGGCACTGTGACGCTCCATGCGCCGGATCGCTATTCGCCGTGCGAACTGTATCGGAACGCAGACATCGCCAGCATGCGACAGTTCGGCGTCGATCCGGCGTGGCAGACGCGGGGTATCGGGACGCTGCTGCTGGCCTTTGCAGATCATTGGGCGGCGACGCGGGGTTATGCGGAACTGGCGCTAGACACGCCACAGCCCGCTACGCATCTGCTTGCGTTTTACCGCAGCCACGGCTTCCGTATCGCGGACTTCATGAGGTTCGACGGCAAACGCTACGACAGCGCAATCCTACGCAAGCCCGCGATTGCCGCACGCACCCTTGCGACCTGGTCGCGCCGGCTCGAACTGCCGCGCTATGCCGTAGCCTGTGTAGCATGACCCTGCGGAAGAACCTGACCCGATCGCTGAGCAGTTGATCACAACGGCGATGCATGAGAGGTGGCGCCCACTAGCGGCGTTGGCCAGAAGTGCGCCTTTCCAGACGGCTGCAACACGAAACATCAAAGTTGTGTAAAGGCGCGGTCATGGTGCGTCGGATTGATACAGCGTTTACGTTGCATGCTCGCCTCTTGTTTTTCGATACGGCGACCGACATAGACTTTGAACCAGTTGAACGACGATGAAGCGAGATGCGCCGGAGCGAAACGACAACGTTAAGGTTGACAGTGACTACAGTGATAGCGTGCATTGCGGTCGCGCTTTCGCCGGGCAATTCCGCACACGCGGCCGACGCATCGCCGGCTTCCGGTCCATTGGCTGCCGTCAGTGGCACGGCCGGCTCAGATCCGACTCCTTCATGGGCCGACATTGCATCGATGCTGCGCAGCCGGTTCCACGTTACGCGTAACGACTCGGATCAGATTGCTCAAGCCGTTCTGAGCGCAGCTAGCCGTTATGCGATTGCGCCCGTTCTCCTGCTCGCCATCATTGCGACAGAATCGGGATTCGACCGTCACGCGATCAGCGCGGCTGGTGCGAAAGGCCTCATGCAGGTTCTGCCGACCGCCCATCCGCAGGTGGTCGCGCTGAACAAGGACTTGTCCGACCCCGCCGAGAACGTGCGCATCGGCTCTTCGATCCTTCGTGGTTATCTCGACGCGACGCAAGGCGATCTGAATCTGGCATTAATGCGCTACAGCGGTGGCAGCAAGGGCTACGCGCGTCGCGTCGCGCTCAGTATGCGGCAGTTCGCGATCGGTCTGCGCAGGGGGTGAGCCCCTTTCCCGCGCTGCTCGACCTGCATTTACACGATTTCCAGGCGGGGCGCCGGATTGTCTCCCAAGGCGTCAGAATGATCTGACACATGCGTAACGCGGCTTCGTTGTTCGCAGACCGTGGGCCGTAGCCGGTGGGTTGTCGTGCCAACCGCTGCGCAGTGGCACTTCGCTACCGCACCGCGATCGGGGTTATGTGCAATTACTGCAATCGCGTCTTCAACTCGTTCGCGAGCTGGCGAATCGCGGCTTTTGTCTCCGCATCTTCGGCGAGCGCGTTCAGCAAACCGAAGTCGTGGATGGTGCCGTCATAACGGGTCGTCGCGGCTTCGTTACCCGCTGCGTCGAGCTTGCGGCCGTAGGCTTCACCCTCGTCGCTCAGCACGTCGAACTGCGCAACCTGAATCAGCGCAGGCGGCAGGCCCTTCAACTGATCCACCGAGGCACGCAACGGCGACGCGTAGATCTCGTTACGCTGGGCCTGATCCGTCGTGTAGGCATCCCAGAACCATTTCATCATGGGGCGCGTCAGGAAGTGGCCCTCCGCATAGGCGTTGTAGGATCCATCATTGAAATTGTTATCCGTCACCGGCCACATCAAGCCCTGGAAGCGGATCACCGGGCCCTGCTTGTTCTTCGCCATCAGGCTGACGACCGCGGCCATGTTGCCGCCCACGCTGTTGCCGACCACCGCGAGGCGGCTTCCATCTACGCCGATTTCTCCGCCATGGGCGGCAACCCACTTCGTGGCGGCATAGGCCTGATTGATCGCGACCGGGTAATGAGCCTCCGGCGACGGCGTGTAGTTCACAAACACCGCCACTGCGCCGGATTGCACAACGAGGTCGCGCACCAGACGCTCGTGCGTCTGGACGTCGCCGAGAATCCAGCCGCCGCCGTGGAAGAACATGAACACCGGCAGGGTGCCCGTCGCCCCTTTAGGACGGACGACGGTCAACGGCACGGTGATGCCGTCCTGCTCGATGGTCTTGCTGGATACGTCGATTCCGGACAGATCGACCTTCACGCCGTTCTGCGCGTCGACCAGCACCTGACGCGCCTTCGCTGGCGGCAGTGTGTTGAGGGCGGGTCCCGTGCCGCTGTTCAGCGCCTGAAGGAACTGGCTTGTTACGTGGTCGGGCGTAGCGGGCGCAGCGGAGTTCGCCGCGACTGCACACGTAGTGCTGGCAGCAAGGGTGACGGCAACCAGCAGGGGCTTGAATGATTTCATGGCGGATGCTTTCTTAAGATCGGGTTAGAGGATGGTCGTAACGAATTGGATCAAACGAGGGTGAGCGTGACGTCGATGTTGCCGCGCGTAGCGTTGGAGTACGGGCAGACGATATGAGCATTCTCGACCAGGACCTGCGCCGCTGCGCGCTCCATGCCGGGCAGCGCGATCTTCAGTTCGACCTCGATGCCGAAGCCGTTCGGGAGGGCGCCGATGCCGACGCTGCCGTCAATCGAGACATCTGCCGGGATGGCGATCTTGTCGCGGGCAGCGACGAACTTCATCGCGCCGAGAAAGCACGCGCTGTAGCCGGCGGCGAACAGCTGTTCGGGATTGGCGCCTTCACCGCCTGCCCCGCCCAGTTCCCTCGGGGTGGTGAGCCTGAAGTCGAGCTTGCCTTCAGGGACGACGGCACGGCCGTCGCGACCGCCTGTGGCGTGGGCGTGAGCGCGATAGAGAACCTTTTCGAGTGACATGGTCAAGTCCCAATACAAAGATGTGGTAGAGGAAATAGTTGACTGTGGGCGTTACGCGCGGCCGCCATCGGTCAATGCGCGGGCGGCGATCACGCCGGATGGTACAAAAACGCCAATGAGTTTCATGTTCATGGTCGTTGATTCGCCGACATGCATCTACCGCTAGATAGATAAATAGGCGAGGAGAGATATGATGTCCTCGCTTTCCGTCTAACCTAGTCTATCTATGCAAAGATAGATAGACGGCCAATTAAAGAGGTGAATCACCACCTCACCATACAGCTTTACTGCACTACCGCTTTACCGCACTTACTTTCAAGGTAGCCTCGATATCTTCGAGCCGGGCCCTCGTCTTAAACAACCGGCTTGCCAGTACACTGCCCTGATAAGCCGCGAAGAGGGCGCGCGCGGCATTTTCCGGTTTGCCGTTGACCGTCAGCGTACGCTCCTGCGCACCTTGCGCGAGCACTTTCGCCAGCCAGCTTTCGTTGGCCTTGAAAAAAGCCTGTATCGCATGCCGGATGTTGTCCGGCAGCGATTCGATGTCGGCCGCGAGCATGCCGCACAGACAAATCAGATTGCCGTCCCCCAGGGTTCTGCCAAACAACTTCGTGTACTTGCTGAGCTTCGCATCGGCCGGCAACGCAGCGTCGATTGCCTTGACGGTATTGAGTACTTCGCTGCTGTACTCATTGACCGCTTCAAGTACCAAATCGTCCTTCGACGGGAAGTAGTAGTGGATACTCGACGTCTTCACACCGACCAGTTCCGACAGGTCGCGGTAGCTAAAGCCGTTGTAACCGCGGAGCATAATCAGTGTGATCGCGTGGTCGAGAATCTGCTCGCGTACTGTTGATGTCGTGTCCATAGGCTTAACTTTATCTACTGATAGGTAGTTAGTCAAGTGGGATTTCCGACTGTGTTGTTTTCAGAGCTCGATGGGTCGGAAAGGCCACGTGCCCGCGCCTTGCGATCTCTTGCATGCTGACACCGCGCCGCCGCGTGTATCAATCCGGGCCAATGCGCTAGCGCGGCAGCGTCTGCTCGTACATGTATCGGCGCGACCACGGCAGCGTCGCCGCGCTGCGCCCGGCCTTGCGGCAGACGATCTGGTAGATCGAGACGTCGTCGTGCTCAAACGCGTAGGCGCAACCCGCCAGATAGACGCGCCAGATGCGGAACTTCACTTCATCGACGAGCTTTCTGGCCTGCTCGGCTTGCGCCTCGAAGTTCCCGCTCCAGGTGTTGAGCGTGCGGGCATAGTGTCGCCTCAGGTTCTCGATGTCGACCGCCTCCAGTCCGCCGCTCTGCAGCGCCTCGAGCGCGACACTGATGTTCGGTAGTTCGCCGTCCGGAAACACGTATCGGTCGATGAACCCGCTACCGCCGAGGCTGGTCTCGCGACTGTCCGCGCCGGTGGAGGTTATCCCATGGTTCATCGCGATGCCGTCGTCGGTGAGCAACGCGCGGATCCGAGAGAAATAGTCAGGCAGATTCCTGCAGCCGACGTGCTCGAACATGCCGACACTCGTGATGCGGTCGAACTGGCCTTCGACGTCGCGATAGTCCTGCAGGCGGATCTCGATGCGATCCTCGAGTCCGGCTGCTTTCACGCGCGCAGCGGCGAGATCGAACTGGCTCTGCGAAAGCGTGATACCTACACAGCGCGCGCCGAACTTCTGGGCCGCGCGCAGCACGAGCGCGCCCCAGCCGCAGCCGATGTCGAGCAGGCGCTGTCCGGGTTGCAACTGGATCTTGGTGAGGATGTGGTCGATCTTCTTGAGTTGGGCGGCGGCGAGGTCTTCGTCGCCGTTCTCGAAGTACGCGCACGAGTAGACCATGTTTTCGTCGAGCCACAGTTGGTAGAACTCGTTCGAGACATCGTAGTGATATTGGATTGCCCGCTTGTCGGACCGCCTCGTGTGACTCATGGCGCGCATGGCGCGCACAGCAGAGAGGGTGTTCGTCACAGTGCTACGGGCGAGCGCATAGCCGATGTCGATGATGTCCGTGAGTTTGCCTTCGATATCGATCTTGCCGTTCACGTAGGCCTCGCCGAGATTGTCGAGACTCGGATCGAGGAGCAACGGCAACGCGGATGCGCTCCTGACGTTCAGCGTGACATGAGGCTCGGCGAACGTCCCAAAATCGAAGTGCTCACCATTCCACAGCACAAGGCGCGCTGGAAGGTTTGACGTCGACCGTATTTCCTCCGACCAGTGGGCCAGTTTTTTTCCCCAAAGCATCAAAAATTCTCCTTTTTCCGTTGTAGCGATTTCTGCCTGGCTGCCGATCGGACACCGGGCGTGAAGAGGCGAGCCCGCGGGTGCCGCATGCGAGCCGGGCGCCGCCTGCCCATGCGACGCGAGCAGTCTGGACACTCGGCGCCCCGATCCGCTGCCCGTCCGATCGGCGGAGATCGAGGGAGCAGAAGCCGGCCCGTGTAGTCTAGGACGCGTGGTTTGGGGACCGCTATACCGGTTGCGCAAAGCAGATTTTCGAAGATGGTGAATTGTCGAGAGGCGGCGTCTGTGCGTCATGGCGGTGCCCAGCGCGCAAAACAGTATTCTGGAAAAGGGACTTCCGGGGCGCACGGGCTGCCCTTTACCGTACTTGTCCCGCAATCGGCCGGATGAAGAGGGATGCGCACCGCGCGGTTGCGTGCGCGCGTTGCTACTGCCTTAGCATATTCCAGCAACACTGAACGTCACAAGGAGCGTATGAGTCTGTGCAAGTCCCTCCGTGAGAGATATGTCCTCCTCGCGTCGCTTTGCTCGATCGCGCTGTTTTCGAATAGCGCACCGGCCCAGACCGCACCGCCCGCGGTCAAGGCGCGCGCCTGGGTCTTAATGGACTCGTCGAGCAATCAGATCCTCGCCTCGCAGGACGCCGAGGCGCGCATGGAGCCTGCGTCGCTCACGAAAATCATGACGGCGTATCTGGTCTTTCAGGCGCTGCAGGACAATAAAATCCGCATGGACGAAACGGTGTTGCCCAGCGATGCCGTTCGTTCCGTCGGCAAGGACGAATCGAGGATGTTCATCGAGGCGAGCAGGCCGGTGTCCGTTCACGATCTGCTCTACGGGTTGATTGTAGAGTCCGGCAACGATGCCGCGATTGCACTGGCGGAAATCGTGGGCGGCACGCAATCGCATTTCGTCGACATGATGAATGCCCAGGCCCAGGCGCTAGGGATGAGCCACACGCACTTTGCGGATGTCAACGGCATGCCTGAACCGAATCACTACACGACGGCAGGCGATCTGGCGATTCTCGCGATGCGCCTGATTCACGATTTTCCGCAGAACTATCCAATTTTTTCGGTCAGGACGTTCAGCTACGACAACATCCGACAGCTAAACCGTAATCGCTTGCTCTGGCTCGATCCGACTGTCGACGGTCTCAAGACCGGACATACCGATGCCGCCGGGTATTGCCTGATCGCCAGCGCCCTGCGGCCCGTACCTGGCGCCCCCGGTATGACGCGGCGTGTCATCAGTGTCGTGATGGGCGACCCGACAGCATCCGACCGTGTGCGCGACAGCCTGAAAATGCTCGACTTCGCCTACGATGCGTTCGAGGAAGTCGCGTTCTACAAGGCCGGTCAGGCGGTCGAGACGTCCCGCCTCTACGAGGGCACGTCGTTGAGCGTCAGGGTGGGCGTGGTGAAGGACCTGATGCTGACTGTGCCCGCCGGTCAGGATCGCGGCGTCAAGCCGAAGGTCTCAATCGTGTCACCGCTCGTCGCGCCGCTCGCCGTGGACCAGAAGGTGGGGAACGTCGAACTCGTCTCAACGGACAGCCGGGTTCTCGCACAGGCGCCGCTTGTCGCGCTCGACGCAGTTCCACAGGCCGGACTCCTTGCGCGAGCGTGGGACTTCATGCTGCTGCACCTCAATCGGCCCGGCTGACGGGATCGGGGCCCGGCTCGCGGCGTCCTGCGCCAGCATGCCAAGCGACGGCGTCCGTGCGCGGACGCCCGCCGGCGCGCGGCCTGCGTTGTCCGTCCTCGTCAGCCGCCGGTGACAGGCGGGAAAAACGCGACTTCGCTGTCCTGACGCACGACGAACGTGCCAGCGACCAACTCGTGGTTGACCGCGGTACGCACCGGGCGGCCCTCGCTCAGGGCGTCGGCTATCCGTGCGTTGCGCGAGGCGAGTCTCGCCCGGAGTGCGTCCACCGTCAGATGCGGCGCATCGATATCGACGATTTCGTGCTGGATGCCAATTCGTTCGCGAATGCTCGCGAAATACTTGATGGTGAGTTTCATCGTTGCATTCCTGTTGCGTGGGCGGTGGGGCAACGCTAAGTCAGCCCCCTCCGCATCATGGCCTGCTCGTCGCGCGTTCTGGCTTCGACCCACTCGGCAGAGCCGTCGCGGCGAACCTCTTTCTTCCAGAACGGCGTATGTACATTCAGAAAGTCCATCACGAACTCGCGCGCCTTCAACGCGGCCGCGCGATTCGGCGCGGCCACGACCACAACCACGACCACGACGGCATGACCGAGCGCGACGCGGCCGATCCGGTGAACGACCTTCACCGCATCCACCTTCCAGCGTGCAACGGCCTCTTCGACAATGCTCCATAGCGGCTGTTCCGTCATGCCGGGATAGCGTTCAAGCTCGAGTGCGACGACGTCGTCGAACTCGCCGCTGTTGCGCACGAGCCCGATGAAGCTGACCACCGCGCCCACGTTCGCGTTGCGCATATCGGCGCGAAGTTGGCCTGAACGTCGATCGGCTGGTGCTCTACCCGCACTTCGCACCCCGCGGCGATGCCCGCGCGCGGCGTCACGTCTTCGCCATGTTCGCGGGGCGCCGCGACATCGTGCAGGGCAGCCGGGGCGCGCGTGGGATGCGTCATAAAGTCTTCTTCTCCAGGGACGTTTTGTGAGGCGCGCTGCTGGCGGTCAGCCGCCGACCAGCGACATGCGGACCGTGGGCCAGACCTTGCCCGAATCCGGCTTGCGCCGGATCGCGCACGGCTCCGGGTACCGGTCGTCTCGCGCGCCAGCGCGCACGCACGGCCGCGGCCAGTTGCACTACCGGCACGGCGTCGCCGAGCCACGGCTTGAGGTCGGCCCCTGCGTAGCGAAGAGGGAGGGGTAGAGGTGGCCGTCGGCGGACACCCGTGCGCGCGAGCACGCACCCGCAGAACGGCTGCGAGATGCTCGCGATGAACCTGACTTCGCGGCGACCGTGCGTGTGCCGGTAGTTGACGGCAGTGGCCGCTTCCTGCCCGTCCTCGAGCGGGACGAGCGGGAATTCGGATTCAACGACGGCCCGGATTTCGCGTGCCGTGAGCACCGTCTCGTTCGACCAGGCGCTCGCGCCACCGACGTCCATGTATTCGATTAAGCGCACAGCGACATCCCTATTCCTGAAGGCGCACGCGCGGCAGAATCTCGCTGTCGTTGACGCCGCGCTCGATTACTGCATTCACCTTGACCGGGGCGAGTCCGACCGCGCAGGCAGGCCTGCTCGATGCCGTCGAGAATGCGCGACACGGATAGCGCGACGTCGCTCATGCGGCGGAACAAGGCGTCATCGACGGCGTCGAGGTTCACCGTGACGCGGCCGAGGCCTGCATCGCGAAGGGCGCGCGCCCGGGCCGCGACCAACGAGCCGTTCGTCGTCATCGCGATGCCCGTCGGCTTGCCGCTGACTGTCGTAAGACGTGCGAGCTGTTCAATGAGCGATTCGAGTCCGCGCCGCAGGAGCGGTTCGCCGCCGGTGATGCAAATCTTTTCGACGCCGAGCGACGAGAATGCTCCCGCGACTTTCTCCATCTGATCGAACGACAGACGCTCGGACGCGCGCAGGGACGGGTAATCGGCATCGAAGACGTCGCGCGGCATGCAGTAGGCGCAGCGAAAGTTGCACTGGTCGATGACGGAAAGACGCACACTGCGCAACGGGCGCGCAAGCGTGTCGAGAACGGCGTCGTGGCCGGTCTGCTCTGGGGTACGGCGGCGTCGGCGATGGGGGACTCGGCGATGGCGTTCACGATCTCTTCGAGAGTCCGTAGCTGGCGACAAGGGTAGGGCATCGGGCTTCACTGCACTGGCCTCCAAAGCCGGACGATGCCCGCGAACAAGTTGCGCTTAGGATAGTGCGCCAGCCTTCCGCCCCGAATGCACAGTCCGCGTCTGATTAAAGCAGTACGTTGCGCGAGCGCGGCCGGCTTGCCGGGCTTCATGCGCATGCCGCACAGAACGAAGGAAGCTCCGAGCGACGTCAACGCGCTGCGGGCCATGTCGCGCTCGCCGACTGACGCGCCGCCCGTCATCACGATCAGGTCGGACTGCGCACGAAATGCGCGTAGGGTCGCGTGGATTGCACGAGCGCGAGCCTCCTCGCGGCCGTGGTACGAGGTGCGCTGGTGGCTTCGTCGAGCGCTTCTGCGGACACTGGCGTGCCGAAGGGTCGCTTGCCGGTGACGCTTCGCCCGCGGCGACACTAAGAAAAATGCCTTGCGCACGGTGTCCGCGCGCAAGGCGGTGTTGACGGAGCGCGGTGGCCGCCTAGTGCTTCACCAGCATCACCTTGCCGCGGAACAGATAGTATTGGTAGAGATTGTAGCCGACCATGATCGGGAAGACGGTGCCGATGCCGAAGAGCATGAAAGTGAGCGTCGCGCTATCCGAGGCGGCGGCGGCAACGGTCAGCTGGCCCGGCACGATGTACGGGAACAGGCTGATGGCGAGCCCCGCGAACGAGATCACGAAGAGCAGCGTCGCCCCCACGAACGGGCCGTGTTCGCCACGCATGTGGATCGCGTAAAGCACATACAGGAACGCCAGCGCAGCGAGCACCGCAAGCGCGATCAGTAGATGGAAGACGCCCTGTTCCTGCCAGCGCGTCACGCCGACCGGGCTCAGCTTCAGCGTCGCGAACGAAACCACGAGGGCGGCGGCCACGGTCGTGAAGACGGAAACGATGGCGTAGCGGCGCGCCGAGCTCTCGAGTCCGCCCGTGGTCTTCTTCACGAGCCAGGTCGCGCCGAGCAGGCAATAGCCGGATACGACGCCGATCGCCGTGACCGCCACGAAGCCGAGGCTCGAGGCGCCCGGCACGAAGCCGGTAAGAATCCTGCCGAGCACGATGCCCTGCGAGACCGCGGCGAGCAGGCTGCCGATGCCGAAAACGCGGTCCCACACGGTCTTGCTCGAGTGGGCCGCGTGACGGAACTCGATGGCCGCGCCACGCATGATGAAGCTCGCGATCAGCACCATCACGGGGACGTAGAGATCAGAGAGGATCATCGCATAGGCTGCCGGAAAGGCGCCAAAGAGGGCGCCGCCGAGCACGACGAGCCAGGTTTCGTTGGCGTCCCAGACGTGGCCGATGGACTGAACCATGAGGTCGCGGTCGCTCTGGCGGCGCTGCAGCAGCGTAAGCACGCCCACGCCGAGGTCAAAGCCGTCCATGACGACGTAGAGCACGAGCATCAGGCCGATGAGCCCGAACCATGCGTGATTCAACAGGTCCTGGGTTGATGCGGGGGTCATGATGACTTCCTGTAAGGTGAAAGCGAATTGGGGAGACGGCGCAGATCAATAGTCGACGGCGTGCGCAACGGCCTCGCGTGCGGGCCCGGCCGGCGGCATCAGGTCGAGATCGGGACCTTGACGCAGCCAGCGCCGGGCGAACACGAAGAACGACACGATCAGGATGACGAACAAGGCGCAGAACATGATCATGCTGCCCAAAACGGTGCCGGCCGGAATGGCGGAGGCGGCATGCTCGGTGCGCAGCAGACCGTAGACGAGCCACGGCTGGCGGCCCACCTCGCGCACGATCCAGCCGCATTCGACGGCAATGTACGGCAGCGGGATCGCCAGCACCCAGGCGAGCAGCAGCTTGCGCTGCGCAAGCAGCTTGTCGAGGTGGCGGCCCGACTTGCGCAATGCGTAGAGGGTCCAGAACGCGAGCGCCATGAACAGGAAGCCGATCCCTGCCATGACGCGAAACGCGTAGTAAAGCAGCGGGATCATCGGCGGCTGATTCTGGACGGGAATGTCATTCAGACCCGTGACCTGACCGTGCAGGCTGTGCGTGCCGAGAACGCTCAGCAGGCCGGGCACTTCAAGCGACCAGTCGTTGCGTTGTTTGGCGGCATCCGGCCACGCAAGGAGCGACCAGCTAGCACCGGTGCCGGGTGCGTTCGTTTCCCAGTGGCCCTCGATCGCGGCGCCCTTGGCCGGCTGCGTTTTGAAGACGTCGACGCCACTCGAATCGCCGAGCCAGATCTGCACGGGCGCGACGAATACCAACAGCAGGAGGGCCAGCTTGAACGAGCGGACAAAGAACGCCGGATCGCGACGCTTGATCAGGTAGTATGCCGAGATGCCGGCGATCACGACGAGGCCCGTTTCGAGTGCGGCGAACCACATGTGCGACGCGCCCCAAGGCATGTCCGGGCTGAAGATCGCCTTGAGGTAGTCGGTGACGACGAGCTTGCCGTCCACCACGGTCACGCCGCTCGGCGTTTGCAGCCACGAGTTCGCGACCATGATCCAGAAAGCGGAGAGGGACGAGCCGAACGCGACCATCGCGGTGGCGAACAGGTGCACGCCTTTGGGCACGCGACCCCATCCGAGCATCATGATGCCGACGAAGCCCGCCTCCAGCATGAACGCCATTGCCCCCTCGAAGCCGAGGATATTGCCGAAGAACTGGCCGGTGTATTGGGAAAACGGTCCCCAGTTCGTGCCGAACTCCAATTCCAGGGGAATGCCGCTCACGACGCCGACGGCGAAGTTCAGCAGCAGCAGCTTGCTCCAGAACCGCGCGTGGCGGTACCAGACGACGTCGCTCGTCTTGACCCAAAGGATTTCGACGACGAGCAGAAAGGCGGACAGGCTGATCGTGAGGATCGGCCAGAGTATGTGGAAGATCGCGGTCAAGGCGAACTGACCGCGGGCCAGATTCAGGGCTTCGATAGACATGGTGATTACCAGGTGATTAGAGAACAGGGAAGCGCGCGACTCGACGCGACAGTGGGCAATCAGAACGCAGGCAGCACGGGCGGCTCGGATGAACGGTGCAGCAACACGGGAATCGACTTCGAGGTCGGGGTGTTGCAGACGTCGCCCACGCTCGACAGCGGAACGAGCGGATTCGTCTCCGGGTAGTACGCCCCGATGCAGCCGCGCGGAATGTCGTATTCGACGAGGCGGAAGTGGTCCGCACGGCGTTCGATGCCGTCGTCCCAGACCGTGGTCATGTCGACCCAGTCGCCGTTCTCGAAACCGAGCGTGGCTATGTCGGTCGGGTTGATGAAAACAACGCGTCGCTGGCCGAAGACGCCGCGATAGCGATCGTCGAGCGCGTAGACCGTCGTGTTGTACTGGTCGTGAGAGCGCGTGGTCATCAGCGTCATCAGGCGTTCGCCGTGAATTGCCTTCGCACGGGCGATCGGCGTGTCCTGCTGCACGGCGTGCACGACGAAGTTCGCCTTGCCGGTCGAGGTCTTCCAGTCGCGCTCGCGCGAGGCGACGCGCAGATGGAAGCCGCCCGGGTGCTGGATGCGCTCGTTGTACCGGTCGAAGCCCTCGATGGCCTGCTCGATGGCGTCGCGGAGCTTCGCGTAGTCGCGGGCATACGCGAGCCAGTCCACCTTCTCGTCGCCGAGCGTGGCGTGCGCGATGTTCGCGACGATTGCCGTCTCGGACATCAGGTTCGGCGAGGCGGGCTTGTTCATGCCATACGATATGTGCACCATGCTCATCGAGTCTTCGACCGTGACGCCCTGAGCGATGCCGTTTTGCACGTCGATCTCGGTGCGGCCGAGCGTCGGCAGGATCAGCGCATTGGCACCGTGCACAAGATGGCTGCGGTTGAGCTTGGTCGTGATGTGGACCGTGAGGTCGCAGGAACGCAGGCCGTCGAAGGTGCGACGCGTGTCCGGGGTCGCCATGGCGAAGTTGCCGCCCAGCCCCATGAACACCTTCACTTTGCCTTCGATCATGTGCTCGACCGTCTCGACGACGTCGAGACCATGCTCGCGCGGTGGATCGAAGTCGAACACCTTGCCCAGCCGGTCAAGGAAGGCCTGCGTGGGCTTGTCCTCGATGCCCACGGTCCGGTTGCCCTGCACGTTCGAGTGGCCGCGCACGGGACACAGGCCGGCGCCCTCACGGCCGATATTGCCGCGCATCATCAGCAGATTCGAGAGCATGTGCACGGTCTGCACCGAATGTTTGTGCTGCGTAATGCCCATGCCCCAGGTGGCGATCACGCGCTTGCCGTTGGCATAGATGCGCGCGAGACCTTCGACGTCTTCGCGGGCGACGCCGGACTGCGCTTCGAGAAGCGGCCAGCTCTCGTTGCGCAGGTCGTCGGCGAACGCGCCGAAGCCGAGGGTGTGCTGGTTGATGAAGTCGAGATCGAGCACGCGTTCCGTGCGGTTTTCAAGCGCCTCGTCGTCGAGCTCGATGAGATGCTTGGCCACGCCCTTGATGAGCGCGAAGTCTCCGCCCAGTTTCGGCTGAATGAACGTCGAGGCGATCTTCGTGCTGCTGAAGGTCAGCATTTCGACCGGGTGCTGGGGGCTCGCGAAGCGTTCGAGACCGCGTTCGCGCAGCGGATTCACCGACACAATCGTGGCGCCGCGGCGCGACGCTTCACGCAGTTCGCCCAGCATGCGCGGATGGTTCGTGGCCGGGTTTTGCCCGAAGACGATAATGGTGTCCGCCAGTTCGAAGTCGTCGAGCGTGACCGTGCCCTTGCCTACACCCACCGTCGTCGGCAGACCGCGGCTGGTTGCTTCGTGGCACATATTCGAGCAGTCGGGGAAGTTGTTCGTGCCGTACATGCGCACGAACAGCTGGTAGAGGAACGCGGCCTCGTTGCTCGCGCGTCCCGACGTGTAGAACGCGGCTTCGTCCGGCGAATCCAGCTGGTTGAGATGCCTTGCAATGAGCGCGAAGGCGTCGTCCCAGGCTATGGGCCGGTAGCGGTCCGTGCGGGCGTCGTACACCATCGGGTCGGTGAGCCGGCCGTGCTGCTCGAGTTCGTAATCGGTTTGCTTCATGAGCGATTCGACCGTGTTCGCCTCGAAAGACGCCGGTGTGACGCGCTTGGTCGTGGCTTCGGCCGCGACGGCCTTCACGCCGTTCTCGCAGAATTCGAATGTCGACGCGTGCTGGCGATCGGGCCACGCGCAGCCGGGGCAATCGAAGCCGTCCGGCTGGTTCTGCTTGAACAGGGTACGATAGTTGCTGCCGGCAACGCGCTCCTTGATCAGATTGATGGCGACGTACTTCAGTGCGCCCCAGCCGGCGGCGGGGTGGTGATACGCCTCGATTTTGCCTTTTTGCTTTGCCTTGTCCATGCCCTTGGCTCCGTTGACTTCGCGCGGGCCCCGGTCTTTTTTCGACAGAGCCGCATACTGCGATTGATTGGCGTAAGCGTAAAAGCAAAGGCCGCGTTCACGAGTGCACAGAATCCCCCGACTTGCTAAAGTACAGTTCGCCGAGTGGCAGCACAGTCGAAGCGCTGTGCTGCGTGCGGCGTTCAGGGGAAGGACTGTGAACCTTTATGAAAGGCTCGCCGACGACATCGAAAATCTGATTCGTAAAGGCGTGTATCGGCCCGGCGACCGGGTGCCATCCGTTCGACAGGCGAGCCAGCAGCACCGCATCAGCATCACGACGGTGATTCGCGCGTATCTGTTGCTGGAAAGCCGGGGATTGCTGGAAAGCCGCCCCCAGTCAGGCTACTTTGTGAGCCTGCGCGCGCAAGAAGGCGACCGCTCCGCGCACGGGTTGTGCCCGACACGACCGATTGCCGTGTCTGCTTCCGTCGACGTGGGCCGGCTCGTGCTCTCGACGCTGCGCTCGATCAGTGTCGACCGGGCCGTGCCGCTCGGCTCGCCCTATCCCGATCCCGAGCTCTTTCCGTTCGAGAAGCTCAATCGCTATGCGTGGGCGGTCGGCCGCAACAAGGCGCTGTGGGGAGTGACGAACGGCTTGCCGCCCGGCAGCCCCGACCTCCTGCGGCAAATTGCCCGGCGCTACCTCGAGAACGGCATGACCGTCGATCCGAACGAGATCATCGTGACGGTAGGCGCAACGGAGGCCATCAATCTGTGCCTGCAGGCCGTCGCCAAGGCGGGCGACGTCGTTGCGGTCGAATCACCGACCTTCTACGCGATGCTCCACGCCATCGAGCGTTCGGGCATGAAGGCGATCGAGGTGGCGACGCACCCGGAGTACGGCATCGACATCGACGAGCTCGCGCGCATCATCGACTCGCAGCCGATTGCCGCCTGCATGGTGATGCCGAACTTCCAGAATCCGCTCGGTTTTCAGATGCCGGACGAGCGCAAGCGCGCGCTCGTGGAACTGCTTGCCGGCGCGGACGTTCCGATCATCGAAAACGGCGTCTGCAACGAGCTGTACTTCGGCAAATCGCATCCGAGCACGCTGAAGTCGTTTGACAAAAAAGGAATGGTGCTGCACTGCGCGTCATTTTCGAAGAGTCTCACGGCGGCTTACCGCATCGGCTGGGCGCTGCCCGGGCGCTATCGCGACCAGGTAGAGAAGCTGAAATTCCTGAACACGCTGACTACCCCGGTCATTCCACAACTGGCAATTGCGGAATATCTCGAGCGCGACGGCTATGAGCACCACTTGCGGCGCGTGCGCAGGAACTACGCGCAACAGGCCAGTCTGATGAGAGCGATGGTCACGCGCTTCTTTCCTGTCGGCACGCGCATATCGAGCCCGGCGGGAGGCTACGTGTTGTGGGTCGAGCTGCCTTCGAAGGTCGACTCGATGATGCTCTACAAGCTTTTGCTCGAAAAGCGCATTACGATCGGCCCCGGCTACATGTTCTCGGTATCGGACAGCTACCGGAATTTCATCCGCCTCAACTACAGCAGCCCCTGGTCGACCGAAATCGAGCAGGCTGTCATCACGGTCGGCAAGCTGGCGACGGCGTGCGCGCGCTGAGGCAGGCTGCCAGGCACGCTAAGGCCTCTGAAAGCGGCCGGTCTCGTCGGCTTTATCATCGCACCGGAGAAAAGGGGAGCGGGTTCGCCACACCGACTGAGCGGACATGGCCCATCGTTCGAAGCACACCACGGCGCGTGGCACGCTGGTTTCGCCATCAAAGGGCTAGACATGAGATGTTCTCCGCATCTGGACGTTAGCTAAGCTCGTAGCACGGGCCGGGCTGGATCGCGGGCGGCACTTCCTCGTCGCTCAGTTCGAGCACGGCGCGTTCGATGTTGCGCGTCATGGCATCGAGTGCCAGGCTGTTCGGCGCGAGGCCGAAGGGCTCCGCGATTTCGCTCGCGATGGCTTCCAGCGCGAGCAAGGTGTAGGACACGAATACGCAGATGAGCGGCGTGGCAAAGCCAATTGAGTCGATGAGACCGAAGGGGAGCAGGGCGCAGTACGCGTAGACGGTTCGATGGAGCAGAACGCCGTAGGCGAAGGGAATCGGCGTCGCGTGGATCCGCTCGCATCCGCCGACGGCCGCGCCGAGTTCGTCGAGCGGCCTGTCGAGCATCCAGAGGTGCATGTCGGCCAGCACGCCCGCGCGATTGAGCGCGGCGAGACGCTTACGCGCTTCGTCGAGCAGCAGCATTGGCGTGAAGAGGCGGCCGCGAAGCTCCGAGGCCTGTGCGGTGCCGAGCAGCTTCGCAAGGTCGGCTGACGGGTCCGAGTGACGGAGTTGATGCTTGAGCGCATAGGCGAATGCGATCAAGAGGCGAACGAAAGCGGCGTTGTCGAACAGGGCGCTGTCGCCGGGCACGTAGCGGCGGACCTGCGAGGTGAGCGTACGCGCGGCGATGAGCAGGGTGCCCCAAAGGCGGCGTGCTTCCCAATAGCGCTCATAGCTGGCGCTGTTGCGAAACGCGAGGAAGATCGTCAACGCGACACCGCACAGCGTGAAGGGCGTCGTATTCAACGGAATCTTTTCGCCGAAGATGCGGCCGTGCGTGCACATGGCCAGCACGCTCACGAGCGTCATGAGCGCCAGTTGCGGAAGGATTGCCTTAAGGACAGATCCGTGCCACACAAAGAGCATGCGAAACCAGTTGGGCGCCGGGCGGACGATCATGACGGAGATAACGTATGGGCAGTCAAAAGGGGCGTTTCACTCTCTGTGAGAGGGTGAATCACGGTGCAGGACGTGTTTGCCTGCTGCTCGCGGGTGCATAGCAGGAGATTAAATGCGATCGACTGCAGGCTTGAGCTACATTTTGGCGGCTTCGTCAGGGGTACAGTTCCGACAGTTGTATGTGCCTGCAGAGGCATCCTGGCAATCGTCAGCGGTTCTTCAGCCTGGCGCTATTGGTATCGTTTTTCCATGGCAACACCTTATACGAGTGAAGGTGTTGCACTTCAACTTTGAGAACGCGCAGCCTTTGCCGCTTGTCGCCATTCTTCAAGGAAAAACTGGAAGCCGCCCAGTTGCTGCGCGAGGTAGCCGCCCGTGGCCATCGATTCCGGTGCGCGACGATCTCCGGTAGGCGGGTACTCGTCAGAAAAATTGGCTGTACGAAACACGATGTCCCAGATCGGAAACACAGCGCCGTAATTGCAGGAGTTTCGCCCCGCCGCCCGCAGGCCGTGATGCAGCCTGTGAAAGCGCGGCGAGACAATCAACCGGTCGCCGAGCCAGCCGAACGAAAGCTTGATATTCGCATGGCTCAGGCTTTCGATGAAGCGCATGATCAGGAACAGCAGCGGAAATTGCAGCGGGGGAATGCCGATCGCGAGACCAACGGCGCCGAACCAGACGCCGGCGACCAGTTCATCGAGCACATGGTTGCGGTCATCCGACCAGAAACTCATCTGCCGCTGCGCATGGTGCAATGCATGAAGTGCGTACGCGCTGCGAGATGAATGCGACAGGCGGTGACGCCAATAGTCGGTACAGTCGAGTATCAACGCATACGCAATGAAGGTGATGACGGGATGCCCGAGAAGCGGTGGTATAAGCCTCTCGAGCGTCGGCGGTATGTAGCCGTGCGCGATCACAAAACCGTACACCCATACCTGTACCTGATAAAACAGCAGGAAACTAAAGACAGGCAATACGCCGACCCGGTTTAAAATCGTATAGAACGCGTCGATCACCACGGCTTTCCGGTTTTCCCAGCGCTCGATCGGAAAGAACACTTCGAGCGGCCAGCACACTGCGTACGTGACGATCACCGCGAATAGGCCGTAGACGCCGACAAGCGCCCAGTCGAACGACAACTCCTCCCAGTCCATCCAGCCGAAGTGATACAGCACCGGCAGAATGAGATGCGTGTCGATTTCACCGGCCAGCATACTGAACCACCTGTCGAGAAATACAAGCATGATGCGCCCTACAGGTTTTCAGCTGTAACGAAACCAGGCCGGGTCATTTGAGTGCTGAGAAAGATGCCGTGCGGCGAGCGCCCCACGTCGATGGTTTCGTAGTTGCCACTGGCCGGATCGAGCACGGCGACCTGTTCACGGAAACGCAGCGTCACCCATAGCTTGCCGTCGGGTGCAACGCTGATATCGTCTGGCCCCCCAGCGTGAAGCGGATACGTGCGAAGCAGCTCAAGCGTGGCGGAGTCGAGCGCTGCCAGCGAGCCTCCGACACGGTTCGTGACGTAAAGCGTCCTGCGGTCCGGCGTGAGGAAGACATTGTGTGGACCGACACCGGTCTTGACCCGCCGCAGCACGTTACCCGTTACTGGGTCGACCTCCGCCACATGGTCGCTGCCCATCACGCAGACCAGCACCTTGCCGTTGTGCCAAAGCACGCCGGCGGGCGTTGAGCCGAGTTCCGACTTCCAGCGGATCGTCATATTCGTCAGGTCGAACGACACGAGCGTGCCAGACTCCTGCATCGAATTGAAGCTCCACCGCGAGTCCGGCGAGAAGCCCAGATGGCTTGGCATCTCGCCGGGCGAGAAGCGCTTGACCAGCGTCAGGTCATCGGACCGGTACACGTCGACGTAGTTGATCCGCAGTGCGTTGATGACGAGGTAACGTTGATCGGGTGTAAAGCCGAGCTGATAGGGATCGGCAATGACTTTGTGGCCAAGCGACGTGCCGTTGCGCGGGTCGACTATGAACAGCGCATTGCCGCTGGCGTCGGCGATATAGAGCTTGCTTCTATCCGGTGAAAGGGCCCAGTGGCTGGGCTCACGCATTGTCGGCAAGGTTCGGACAACTTTGCACGACGCCATGTCGATCACCGAGACGCTGGCTTCGCCGGAGTTCATCACAATCGCGATAGAAGGGGAGGCCGCATTGGCGAGGCTCGAGCGAAGGGCGAGAAATGGCGACAGGCCGAGACCCAGCGGAACGGCGAAGCCACCGCCAAGCAGCGCGCGACGTGAAAGCTTCATGGAATAGGGCATTTCGGAATTAGATTGCGCAATGATGCTCAAAGCTCAACGAGTGCAAGGCCTTCCTTGCCGACTCCACAGAGGGGGAAAAAGCCAATCTCCAGGAATATCTGCCAGCCGCGTGCTGGGCGCTATTCCGAGTTCGGGCGAACCCGCCGCTTCGTCGAGCCCGACACTTAGCGATGCCGGTCAGATGCCTGCGCTAAATTCGGCGAGCTTGCCGAGCGCTGACCAGTCGAGATCTTCCCAACCGCGAGCGACAGCAGCTACCAGACGGTCACGAACGACGCTTGCAACTGGCATCGGCACTGAAAGCTGTTCCGCTTCCGCCAAAGCGAGACGCAGATCTTTGACCGCCAGCGGCAAAGTCATACCGGGCGGCGAATATCGTTGTTCGACGATCTTTCTTCCGTATGCCTTATGCACTTTTCCATCAAAGAGGGACTCCGTGAAGACGGAGAACGCGACCTTGGGGTCAACGCCTGCCTTATGCAGAAAGGCCAGCACTTCACCCATACTCTGCAACGTGGCCGCCGTCAGCGCATTGCCGGCGAGCTTGAACGTATTGGCTAACTCAGGGTTTTGCCCAACATTGAAAATGCGTTGACCTAGCCGATCAAGTAAAGGAAGCGATCGCTCCACATGCTCATCGGGGCCCGCAGCGAGAATGTACAGCTTCCGGGCGGCAGCGAAGTCTGGGTTCCCAAGGACGGGGGCTGCAACGTAGCCTTGCCCCAGACGGGAGTGCCGCTCCGACGCCCGGCGTGACGCGTCAGGGCTTATCGTGCTCATTGAAATGTGGATGGCATGCGTATCGAGCACATTGGCCAATGATATCGAGACCGAGTCGGTCGCTTCATCGTCAGGCACCATGCTAATGACGATTTCGCAGTGGGCGAGATCAATCCACTTCATTGCTGCCTTGGCCCCCGCTGCCTCTAGAGCGGCTACGTTTTTCCCACACTTGCTGAAGATGACCGTTTCATAGCCGTCGTCCAGCAGATTTCGGGCGAATGCAGATCCCATGCGCCCGAGACCTACGACGCCGACACGGGTTGGCTGTGGCGCTGTACCTGGCTGGCTGGTACTGCGGTCTAAAGCGCTTGCGTCTGAATTTCGTGTGGAGGTCGTCATCTTTTTCAATGAAGGTGTATCACCGGACACCGTTGCACGCGCGTAACTCGCCCGGTCTCGGGGAGCGTGCGAAACAGCGGTGCTGCGTAGTCACGTGCAGAATAGCTGTCGCATGCATGGTGCGGAAGGACCTAATGGGGAACTCTGCTTTGCGCACAGGGGTATGCCGCAATGGCGTCTGCGCATCTGGCGATGCGTGCGCCGGGCATCGGGTGTCGCGTTTGTCCGGGCCCCAATGTGCTTGCAATGGATCGTTGGGGCGCCGCGGCGAAGAACTGCGCCCGTTTGCGGGGCAGTAACGGCTGTTTTGCCGGTGTTTTAGCGTTACCGTCCTTGCCATGGATGCCTCGCGCGCCCGTGCGACCCGCCGTGTCGGCATCTACAGCAGACGCGACTGTGACCGCTCGAAGTGGTCTGCACAGCGCGCCATTCGCTTTTGAGGATAGGGCCGCCAGAATTCGCGGCGGTCATGCTGCTCGCGGAGATTGACCCGGGGCGGAGCCTGTCAACGCGCATGGGTCACGGCCGAGGCCGTTCAGCTTTCCCAGTAGCCTTCCTGACCGAATATCGCTGCGTAGAAGTCGAGAAACGCCCGTACCTTTGATGACACAGTCTTCTTGGGGGGATAGACGGCCCATACCGCAGGCCCCGCGCGCGTAGGCTGGGCTTCCCACTCAGGAAGGATCTGCACCAGCTTGCCTTTCCGGAAAGCGGGGCCGATGGCCCAGGTGGGTAGCAGGGCTATGCCGCGGCCGGCAATGGCGAGATCCAGTACCGCTTCGGTATCGTTGACACGCAAGCGGCTCTGGAGTCGCACAGATTCTTCTCGAGGGACCGTGCGATGCGTGCGGTTGACGAAAAACCATGTGTCGTCTGGCGCAAGCGGCATGCGTAGCGTCGTGTGGCTTGCAAGTTCCTCTGGAGACGCTGGGGTGCCGTGCTGTGCCAGATAGGCGGGGCTCGAACATACAATCCTTCGATGTACTGCCAGTTGCCGCGCCATCAATTGCGAATCCGGGAGAACACCAATTCTGATCGCGAGGTCGATGCCCGAATCAATGATGTTCAGGACGTCGTCGGTGACGACCGCATCGATATCGATTTTGGGGTAGCGATCCATGAAATCCGGCAGATGGCGTATCACATGTCTGCGCCCAAATGATGTCGGCATCGTAACGCGCAGGAGCCCGCGCGGGGACGTGTTGAGTGATGCTGTGATTTCGCGTGCTTCGTCCAGGCTCTTGATGACGATGAGCGCGTGTTCCCTGAAGACCCGTCCCCCTTCGGTGGTCACCAGGCCTCGCGTCGATCGATTGAAAAGCGCGATTCCCAGATCCCGTTCCAGTTCGTTGATATAGCGCGAAACGGTAGACGTCTTAATCCCAACTTTATCTGCCGCCTTGCTGAAACTTCCGAGCTCCGCCGCATGAAGAAAAGCGCGTATTGCAGAGAAGTAGTCCATGGTCCGCTTCCGGGATAGCTAGTCGAGGTTGTTGCCCAATGCCTGCCGCACTCTCGAGTCACGCATGCAGCTCGGGCAATCGCCTGGGGGCTGAATATTCTACTGTACTGGGCGTGAGCTGATGGTACGAATGGCGACGCGCTCCGAACACATGGACGCGGGTTGCTGTTTTGGGCTCCACGCAAGGTTTGGTCGCGAGCTGCAATGGGAATGACAGGGCCTCGCACCCTTGTCGGCAAGGCAACCGAAGGGCTGGTGTATCCGCTAGGTTACCGGCTCGCCTTCGCGCTCTTTCACGACGATGGTGCGCCGCAGCGTCCACAGTTCCATTAACTGGCGCAGCAATTCATACTCGATGGGACGCAGCCGAATGTCACGTGGAATACTTGGTGGCGCGTCGGTGCTCGTGTGTGCCTGTGCGTGGATCTTGTCGATAGCGGTGCAGAGAACATCACGGAACGGCGCACTTCCTCCCGCCGGAATTGGCGAGTCCCGGACAACGGCTGCCGTTCCCAGAATCCGCCGCAGCAGCGAGAGCGTCGCAACGGTCTTGCGTCGCTGAGGCGTGCGGCTTGGCCAACTGCGTCGATAAATCTCCTCGGCGTGTGTGCTTGCGAGGCCCGCGGCGCGCCGCAGTGCCTCGATCTCACCGTCGCATCGATGCGAAATTCCTGCCGCAGCGGCCAGATACGCGAGGTTGGTTTCGACCGCGCGCTCAACGGCGTCGCCGAGACTTTCGCCGCCTTTCGCTGACCAGACGATCCAGGTAGCGAGCACTGCGGCCAGACAGCCGAGCAGGTTGTTTCCGAGTCGGTCGAGTGCGTACATGAACTCGTTCGCCGGCTTGGCGAAATCGGCGACCAGCACGAACGATGGGGTAAGGAACACGACATACAAGCTATAGCTGACGCGCCGTAGTCCCATCGTAAGGCACACCAGCGGGAAGACGACCAACGAGATCGCAAGCGGGCTGTGGATAATAAGCCCGATCACCGCGGCGAGCGCGGCGCCAGCCGCACTTCCGGCCGCGCGTTCCAGGCTTCTGGACAGTGTCGTGCCGCTAGCGGGTTGCAGCACGAACAGTGTCGCCATGGTTGCCCAATAACCAAACGGAATGTGAAAGCTTCGCACGACGACGAACGCGGACGTCGTCGCCAGGCAAAGCCGCGCTGCGTGGCGCAGGCCGGGGGAACCAGGCCGCAGGTTCGCCCGCAGCGTTTTGAGCGCGTTGCGCGTGGTGCCGAGCGTGGCGCGCCACCAGTCCTGTTCCGTTGCTGCGGGCGGATAGCGCTGCGCGTTGACTGACAAAAGGCGGATGGAGAGCGAATGATCCATGGCCTGTTCGAGTCGCCGGGCGATTGTCGGCAGGCGCGCCCGCAGTTGATACGGGAACGGCGAAAGCGGCTTTTCAAGGACCAACGCGATGCGGGCAAGCACTTCTGCGAGCAGGCCGAGGCAGCGTGCGAGCCGTACTGCGCGGTCTTGCCCAGGCCGGCACGGAGCGTTTCCGGGAATCAACGCATTGTCGGCCGCCGTTGAGACGACGATCAGGCTGACTAGGATCTGGTCGGCGTCGTCGAGGGCGAGTTGCAGATCGCCGAACAACTGGCGTCCTTCTACGCGCGACTGGGGCAAACTGATCAGCGCTTTGCGTGCGGCTTCCAGCGACTGCCGGACCATTGCGCGAAATTCGGTCGCGTGCCGCGTCCAATCGGCGCGTGTGGCGGCGGGATCAGTGGCCAGCGAGGCAATATCGCGTGCCGAATCGGACAGATGCTGATACACGAGCCGGACGGCATAACGGCTTGGTCCGAACGGGTGAATGCGCCAGATGCTAAAGCTGAGGACGGTCGCCACGAGGCAACCGCTCAGGTAGATACCGAGTAGCGGGGCACCGCCGCTGATGCTGTGCATCGGACTATCCACCATGACGATGCAGGTGGTCGCCGTCACGAGCGCGAGCTGATAGGCGGCGGGCGACCAGATGGAGGCAAGCCCGGCGCAGAACGAGACGGCTAGCACCGCGGCGCAGGCCGCGAATGCGCCCGCGCCTGAGGCAAGCGCTGTCAGGCCGCCACACACGGTGGAGAGCACGGCGAATCCCATCATCGACGCGAAACGGCGGCGCGACGAACCAGCCGCATCGGCGAGGCACGTCCAGAACGCGCCGATCGCGGCCCAGGAGAAAAGAGGGTTATGCAAAATCTGTCCGACGAGCAGCATCGCGGTCGACGCGCTAGCTGCCCGGAGGCCCTCGGACAGGCTTGCTTCCTCGATGGCGAAAGAAACCATCCACGCGGGGCGCTGACGCGCGAGATTGCGAAAGAAGGCCTGGTTTCGATGCGGCAGGCGACGAAAGATAGAAAGGATCACGCGACGCTCCTCTTCACTGATGGCGACGCACACACGTCATGGCTAAGACCAGGCGAGCGTACCAGATGCCGCGGGTGTCAGGCCTAACGGAACGACAACGGCTATGTGTTCTCGGCCAACTGATGAGCGTTTATCGCGAGGTTTCAATTTTGCGGGAAGAACAGGGCCGAAGTTATCCCTTCTTTGCAAAGGTGATTTTTGGTGCGCGCGATTCTAGCCACGAGAATTTGCTCCTATAGTGACATCAACCTTTTGCGCAACGCCCTATCTCACGCGCATAAGTGTGCTGTTCTTCACTAGTCCACTTTCTGGAGGTGTTCCATGCTGGACAAAACCCTCGCTTCAACGCTTGAGCTCGATGATGAAGTGACTCAAGGCGCTCAATACTTCGAATACACTTCGTCGGCCAATCCGATCGGCGCGAAGCTGATTTCGCGAGTTCCGTATCGTTCTTTCCTGACCTCGCTTTACGACAGCGGTCCGACGCGTGTAGTGCCGCTTGACCTGTCTGCTGAACTGCGTTGCGAGGGCCCCGCTACCGGTCCTGGGCTGATCGCCAACTTCGTGCGTATTCTCGCAGGCGAGAAGGTTTCATTGAACCCGAACGCGACTTCGCAGGTTTTTTACGTTCTGGAAGGCTCGGGCGCCGTAGTACAGCCAAAGACTTCATTCCAGTTCGCCAAGGGGGATTTTTTTGCGCTTCCCGGTGGCGCAGAAGCAGTGCTGACGGCTGACTCGACCGCGCGGCTCTACTACGTCAACGATGCGCCGTTGCTCGCCTATCTGGGTGCGGACGTCGGGCAAGCGCGCTTTTCGCCGACGCTTTACCCCGCAGTCCGCGCCGAACAGGAACTACTGAAGGTCGCTGGAGCACCGGGCGCCGGTCAGCGCAGTCGCGTCAGCATTCTGCTTGGCAACGCGAAATTTCCGCAGACTCGCACGGTGACCCACACCATGTGGGCAATGTTTGGCGTTATTGCGCCGAACACGGTGCAAAAGCCACACCGCCACCAGTCGATCGCGCTCGACTTCATTTCGGAGTGCAAGCCCGGTTGCTATACGCTTGTCGGAACGGAACTGGATGAGCAGGGCAACATCGTCAACCCGGAGCGCGTCGACTGGGAACCAGGTATGGCTTTCGTCACGCCGCCGGGCTACTGGCACTCACACTTCAATGAGTCCGGGGAAAACGGCTACGTGATCCCAATCCAGGACGCGGGTCTTCAGACGTATCTGCGTTCGCTGGATATCCAGTTCGCACATTGAGTGGGCACCGGGTGCCTTGCTCCGGGTTGCGTGTGCGCGTCTTAACGGAACAAGGCGGTCAGCGTTTCATCGCAACAGACGCAGCGCACGCGGTCTCTGGATTCGAGGTGTCGCGGCACGCGATGTGCCGTTGGCAGAACTTGCTCACCGCAAAGCATCCGGAACAACCGACGACACGAGGGGGCTAACCAGCCCAAAATCTGGCGGAGACCAAAAGTCTCCGCCTTTTTGCTGCCCCCGGGTTTCGTCGAGTAATCGCAAGGGCGTCCTTATGCCGTGAAGCCGGCCCCTCGTAATTCAAGATTCCACGGGGGTGAACTGGTCCATATCGTATGACCGTGGGATCCTCCGGCAACCGGCAGCTAAGCACCATCGTCGTAACCGAGCTTTTTCTCACGCCACGCTAGTTCAACAACGGCTCTGGATGGGCCGCTTCGGTCACGGGCTCGTCCGGCTGGACGTTGAGCACGCGCATCGCTGCCTGCGCAATCTCGGCGAATACAGGTCCTGAAACGTCACCGCCATAGTGCTTCGCGCCTTTGGGCTTGTCGATCGAAACAGCAATCACGAGCTTCGGGTTTCTGATCGGAATAACCCCCACGAACGATGCGCGGTAGGCGTTCCTCTCATATCCGTGGCGGGTGGCGGTATAGGCCGTTCCTGTCTTTCCCCCGACGCTGTATCCAGGGACTTCGGCCTGAGGAGCAGTACCGCCTTTCGCCACCACACTCTCCAGCATTACCCTGACTTCATCCGTTGTGTGCTCTGTGAAAATCTGCGTACCTTTGATGGACGCTTCGTCCGTCTTGTACAGCGAAAGCGGCACGAGCCTGCCGTTGTTCGCGAAGACCGTGTAGGCGTGCGCGAGCTGGATTAGCGATACGGACACGCCGTATCCGTAGGACATCGTCGCCTGCTCGATGCGATGCCACTTTCGCCACGGTCTCACGATGCCGACACCAGCGCCGGGGAAACCGAGGTCTGGAGCGTGCCCGAATCCGAGGGCAGTGTACATCTTCCACATTTCCTCGGGCTTCATCGTTAGGGCTATTTTCGTTGCGCCGATATTGCTTGACTTCTGGATCACCCCAGCAACAGTCAAAGTGCCGAAATTTGCGTCGTCCGTGATGGTGGCTCCGTCCAAGGAGAACGTTCGGTTCGTCTCCACGAGCGAATCAGGCGAAACCCGGCGCAGGTCGAGAGCTAGTGAGACCGTAAACGGTTTCAATATCGAACCTGGTTCGAATACGTCCGTCACCACACGGTTACGCAACGCAGGCCCTTGTAGCAAGGAACGATCGTTCGGGTCGTAGCTCGGATAATTTGCGAGAGCCAGAATCTCACCGGTATGGCCATCGACGACAACTGCGGAGCCGGCCTGCGCGTTGCTACTGATGACGGCTGAGCGCAGCGCGTTGAAGGCGCTGTACTGGATACTGCCGTTGAGGGCAAGCTGGACGTCGACGCCAGGACGTGCAGCATTCACGTTCTCCAGATCTTCGACGACGTGTCCCACTCTATCGCGAATGACCAACTTGGTGCCGTCCACGGCTCCAAGCTTCGCGTCTTGGGCAAGCTCTACGCCGTCTTCGCCTTCACCCGTGATGCGGGTAAAGCCGACCAGTTGTGCGGTGACTTCCTCTTCAGGGTATAGACGCTTGTACTCCGTAGTCTGGTAGATTCCCGGGATGCCCAGAAACTTGATTTTGTCAGCCTCGCCAAGCGGTACCTGATGCTTCAGGTAGACGAATGTTTTGTCCCTGTCGAATTGTGCGGTGATCTGCTGCGCAGGCATGTCGAGTAGCCGCGACAGCATCGCAAGTTTGCCGGGTTCAAGGTCTTCGGGAATTTCCTTAGGATCGACCCAGATGGACTTCACGAGAACATTTGTAGCCAGCACCATCCCGTTCCTGTCTATTATCTTTCCGCGTTCAGCGCCAACGTCGATGATGTGTTCAACTCGCGAGGCGCCTTCCTTTTCATAGAACTTGCGATCGATAACCTGAATCCAGAAGGCACGGGCCGCGCAGGACCCAAACGCGATCGACATGAAAATCATCACTAGCGTCGACCGTCCGCGGGAAACGTTTGCCTTCACGAGTGGCGTTTGATTGAAAGTGACGTTTCGCGGCATCTAATAACTAGTGAGTGTGATTTCCGAAACGATCGACGATCCGCCGACCCACTGGGAATTTCTTTGCTTGTGCTGTCGAAAGACGGATTCGGCAAAGAAGCGAGCGGGCGTGCGGAGTCAGAAGAATAAAAAAATCCGGAACCTACGGGGTTGGACGCGACAATACGTCGCTCGAATTGGGCATGTGGTTGACGCCCCCGCAGGCATTGCAAAACTACGCTGATACCTGCGGGCTGCGCGAAACGATGAGCGGCGGGATCGAGAGAAAAACGATCCCGAGCGCGGATATAAGTAGGTTCATTTTTCCGGCCACGCTATAGGAGATCACACCTGCGACGCCACCCACGCAAAATGCTGCCATCGTCAGCGCTTTGGCTTTCAGTTCGTGGAAGTGCTCAACCTGATCAGGCAGCTTATTCCTCTGAAGTGCATGAGCGAAGATAAGACCGAGTTTCACTCCGATATCGGTCGATGTGCCCGAAAAATGAGTAGTGCGCACCCGGAAATTGGAAACGACGGCGGCGGCCGCGTTCTGGCAACCCATGAGAAAACTCAGTCCGAAAAACGAGCACCAGGCCGCTTGCAGTGCGAACCTTCACGTCTATAACTGCGAGAACCACAAGCGACACGGCTTCCGCCATGAAGATGATCGCGCACGCATGCGCCCGGTTACCTGCACCGCGAAACTCGAGAAGAAGCGCAGAAAGCATCGCTCCCACAATGAAGAGCACGATGATCACGAGGAGTGAGAGCCCCGAACGCGGGTCGCCTGTGGCGATCCTGTCTGCCAATGACGTCACATTGCCAGTCATGTTGCCCGAGAAAATACCCGCGACACAAAAGCCCGTCGCATTGAGAAAGCCGGCGACTGCCGCGAGCGACCAGGCCAAACGCAGTTCGTGACGTGACGACAGGACGGTTTGGTCTAGAGGCATTTGCTGGAGATCCCTGTTTCTGGCGTGGTGACGCATCGATCCGCGATGCTCGAAAGAGACCAGGTGTTTTCCGCCTTGGCTTGTGTTGATGTGCGTCAAGCATGACAGCGGACACGCAAAGGATACCGATGTGACTCACGTCGCAAGAAGCTCTCTGCCGGGAAATCAGATTTGCGGGAAAGGGCTTACCTCGACGGCCCGCCTGTAGAAGTGCATGCAGGTCATTAGGTCATCAAACATGGCGGCGTGGGTTTTGTGACATGGCGCTTGGGGAGGCAGAACACGTTGCGGCTTCCATGCCCGTCGCCAGCGTCGTGTGTGATAGGCGAGTTGCTGCAGTCGCATGTGGTTGGGAGGATCTCGACTGGACAGCGCTGGTACACTCGCCGAATTTGGCGCAGGTACTTAAGCTTTAGCATCCTTGCGAATACTTCAGCGGATGCTTTTCGGCGGTCCTCGGGCCAGTGAGTCGGAAAACGCTCTTCCTAGCGGGAAGCGTTTTCCCGGATAAAGCCAAGATGGGTGACTAGCGCGTTGCGTGCGGCAATTGGGTCGTGACGCTCAATAGCATCGTAGATATGCCGATGCTGTTCCATCAGATGCGACAAGTCTGCGTCTCTTTTCTCGAATGTTGAGTAGGTTTCTTCAATCGATTTCTGTACGAGGTTGTACAGACCGTGCATCACATGAACGAGGACGATGTTGTGAGTAGCCTCGGCAATTCGCAAATGGAAAGCGGCATCAAGCAGCGGCAGCGATGTTTGCCCAGCGTGCACGGCGTATGGGTCCTGCTTGGTAAACGCCGATTCGAGGGCGTCCAAGGCGTCTTTGACCTGCCGGATATCGGATTTCGTCGCGCGTGTGGCTGCCAACTCGACTGTCACGGCTTCCAGTCCTTCACGCATTTCCAGAATATCTCCAGCCGCCTTGCGGTGGCGCGCTATCAAGTGCGCCAACGGGTCCGCGATGAGGGGCGAACTGGAGTTTGCGACGACATATCCGCCTCCCGTCCTGGATTGAATCAGTTTGCTACCTTCCAGTCGGAGCAATGCTTCTCGTAACGACGGGCGAGATACGTTCAAACGTTGCGCCAGGTCGCGCTCCGATGGTAGCGATTCTCCAGCTCGCAGTGTCCCGTCAACAATCAGTTGTTCGAGTTGATCGCAGACGGCGTCGGACAGGCGGAATCGGGGTGGTGGGGTGATTGGGGAAAAAGACATCTACGCCGGCTCCTTCGCGTCTCTAGATTTTTTGGTTCAACTTCCCGCCTGATTCATGCGGGAAGTTCTGGTCGTGAATGCGATCAACGCTTCAACTTTCGCTTGGTTTCGTCGGACAACTGAACGTTGCTCTCGCTGCTACAAACGCCGACTCCCGGGCCGCAATCCAGCGAAAAACCGGGACGATTTCACCGAGCAAATCGCGGCCGAGCTTGGTTGCTTCATATTCGACGCGTGGAGGAATCTGCGCGAATACAGTGCGCGTGACCAGTCCTTCCTTCTCTAACGTTCGTAAGGTTTGGGACAACATCTTTTGGCTTATACCGTGGACCTGCTCGAGAACCCTCGAGAATCGTAGTGGTTGGTCTGTTTCGGCGACTACCTGAAGTACTTTCAGTGGCCATTTCGAGGTAACGCGTTCAAGGACATCGCGCGCAAACGTGTCCCGCTCTGAAGTGGTCCCGGTATACGAGGTCTTCGGATGCCGGTTCGGTTCAGTAACCATAAGGGTAGTATGGTCCAGTGAGGAGGTTTGATCACTCCGGGAACTGTAAAGGCAGCGTGGTCGTTCGTCAATGCTCCGGGTGCCGGACCAATCGATCCGTCGGGGGCCGCTACGGGCGATCGACGGGCGGGGGGACTTGGGTGGGGCGGTAAGGAAATCAAGCATTAGGTCCTAACGTCGGCCTTCGAGTCATCTCGAATTTTGGTGGTCAAGTTCCTGGTTGTTTCCACGTAGTCATGCGTGTGGCCGGCACCTGACTCGCAAATTCGCCGTCTAGGGCGCTGGTTTCATTTCTGGCGCGACGTGCCGTTTTTAGGGTTTCCACCCGTTTCCACGGTCGGTGCACGCGACTACGATTCGTCTGGTCGGGTGGTCGACCAGTCGGCCAACAGACCAAAACAGAATCATAGGGTCGGAGCTCTGCGTGCGCTATGCGAGGGCTGCGATGTGAAGGAGACGAAATGTCACAGAAATTCCATCATCCGCTCGTCAGGCCGATTGAGCCTCCCGTCCACGCGCCGAGTACTTGCGCCACCTGTTGTCAAGCAATGACGGCGGGGTATGGGCAATGAGCTACCTCTACGACGAAGTGATCGACGGTGTTCTTCCGTCGCACGACAGGGACACGCTCGTAAGGGAGATCCGGACCCTGCTGCCGGACATGGAATTGCTGGACTCCAAAGAAAGCATGCGGCCCTTTGAATGCGACGGGCTTTCAGCGTATCGATGCGCGCCAATGCTTGTTGCTCTGCCCGACAAGATTGAGCAGGTCGAGCAATTGTTGAAGTACGCTGCCCGGCGCCGGATACCGATAGTTGCCCGGGGAGCAGGCACGGGACTTTCGGGAGGTGCGATGCCTCTTGAGAAAGGGATATTGCTCGTGATGGCCCGCTTCAACAAGATCATCGAATTCGACGTAGATGCTTGTACGGCGCGGGTGCAGCCGGGCGTCCGCAATCTCGCAATTTCACAAGCAGCGGCGCCGTACGGCCTTTACTATGCCCCTGACCCGTCGTCCCAGATCGCATGTTCGATTGGCGGCAATGTGGCCGAGAACGCTGGCGGCGTGCACTGTCTCAAATACGGTCTGACCGTTCACAACATCCTGAAAGTTGAGATTTTGACTATTGAGGGTGAGCGTCTGACGTTGGGTTCCGCGGCCCTGGATAGCGCTGGATTTGATCTGTTGGCGCTCTTTACTGGCTCGGAAGGGATGCTCGGAATCGTGACCGAAGTTACGGTCAAGCTGCTTCCGAAGCCGCAAAGCGCGAAGGTGTTGCTCGCCAGTTTTGACGATGTCGAACGCGCCGGTGCCGCAGTGGCAAAGATTATCGGCGATGGAATTATTCCCGGGGGTCTTGAAATGATGGACAACCTCGCCATCCGGGCTGCCGAGGACTTTATCCGTGCTGGTTACCCGGTCGAGGCTGAAGCAATCCTTCTATGCGAACTCGACGGATCTGACTCGGACGTCGAGGAGGACGTGGAGCGCGTCGATGCGATCTTGCGTATGGCGGGTGCAACCGATGTGCGTCACGCGAAGGACGAAGCCGAGCGTCAGAAATTCTGGGCAGGACGAAAGAATGCGTTTCCCGCTGTCGGTCGAATCTCTTCAGATTATTACTGTATGGATGGCACGATTCCACGCCGGCAGTTGCCTCACGTTCTAAAAGGAATTGCTGACTTGTCCATCGAATATGGATTGCGCGTTGCGAACGTATTTCACGCGGGCGACGGCAACATGCATCCGCTCATTCTTTTTGACGCAAACGTCCCGGGCGAGATGGACAGAGCGGAAGCGATCGGTGCACGAATCCTTGAACTGTGCGTGAAAGTGGGCGGCAGCATTACGGGTGAGCACGGCGTAGGTCGCGAGAAGATCAATCAGATGTGCGCGCAATTCAACAGCGACGAGTTGCTCGTATTCCACGCGGTGAAGGCGGCGTTTGACCCGAACGGCTTGCTGAACCCTGGCAAAAACATACCCACGCTGCACCGTTGTGCCGAGTTTGGATCAATGCACGTGCATCACGGACAACTTCCTTTCCCTGAACTGGAGCGCTTCTGATGCGCCGCGATATGAACCCCGACAACAGCGCGCAACTCATTGAGCAAGTGATGCAGGCCATCAGCACGCGGACACCACTTCGAATCCGCGGCGGTGACAGCAAATTGGCGTTGGGACGTATAGTCGATGCAGAACCTCTCGATACACGCAAGCACAGAGACATCGTCAGCTACGATCCGACCGAACTGGTCGTTACCGCTCGGGCTGGCACTCCTGTCGCTGAATTAAATGCCGTGCTGGATGCTGCCGGTCAAATGCTTCCGTGCGAGCCGCCAGCGTTCGGGGGAGCTGCGACGGTTGGTGGGATGGTGGCGAGTGGTTTGTCTGGTCCGCGCCGTCCGTGGGCCGGGTCGGTGCGCGATTTCGTCTTGGGCTGTCGCGCGATCACTGGCAACGGCAAGCACATGCGTTTTGGTGGCGAAGTGATGAAGAACGTCGCGGGCTATGACGTTTCACGTTTGCTCACAGGAAGCTACGGCTGCCTCGGATTGATCACGGAAGTTTCGCTGAAAGTCCTGCCGAAGCCGCGCGCGACAGTTCATCTGGAACTTGAGACCGACGTCGCGAATGCACTGTCCAGGCTTGCCGAGTGGCGACGTTCGGGGCTGCCCATCGCCGGCGCGTGCTACACGTCGAACATGCTTCACCTTCGTATCGAAGGGGGCAATGGCTCCGTTCGTGCGGCACGCGAGCTCATTGGCGGTGAGGAGGCTGACGACACCTTCTGGACGGCGTTGCGCGAATTTCGTCTTCCATTCTTTGACGGGCGGGATCCGTTGTGGAGAATCTCGCTGCCTCCGACCGCTCCCGTTATCGATTTGCCGGGCGATACCTTACTGGATTGGGGGGGCGCTCAACGCTGGCTTACCACTTCAGCGCCAGCAGATGAACTGCGTCAGATCGCCCAAAGGCATGGTGGACATGCGACTGCCTTGCGTTCGCATGAGACAAACGAGCCGTTTCACCCGCTACCTGCGCCCCTGCTGCGGTACCACCGTCAGTTGAAGCAGCGGCTGGATCCCCACGGCATCTTTAATCCGGGCCGCATCTACGCGGAAATCTGAGCGACTGCCAGCGAGTAATCCGATGCAAACGAATTTCAGCGAAGAAGCAAAGAAGCTCGAGCGCGCAGATGAAGCGGCGAGCATTCTCCGCTCTTGCGTACATTGCGGGTTCTGCAACGCAACCTGCCCGACCTATCAGTTGCTTGGTAATGAACTCGACGGTCCGCGCGGGCGCATATATTTGATCAAACAGGTACTCGAGGGGGAGCCTGTCACTGCGGAAACGCAGCTTCATCTCGACCGATGCCTCAGTTGCCGAAACTGCGAAACCACGTGTCCGTCGGGAGTGCAGTACCACAAGCTTCTTGATATCGGCCGTGCGGAGGTCGAGCGTCGCGTTGCACGGCCGACAACCGAAAGGTTGCTTCGCGCTGCTTTGCGCCATGTAGTACCTCGCGCAAGAGTGTTTGCTACTGCGCTCAGGGCGGGGCGGGCAATGCATCCGCTGTTGCCAGCTTCAGTGAAGCAGAAAATCCCGCCTCGCCATGTCACCGCGAAACTTCGGCCACCAACTCAGCATCAGCGTCGTATGTTGATGCTCGAAGGCTGCGTTCAACCCTCGCTGTCGCCGAACACGAACGCAGCGGCTGCACGCGTGCTGGACAGACTTGGTATTAGCGTTTCCCCTGCTAAGGACGCTGGTTGCTGCGGCGCAACCGATTATCACCTCGGGGCTCATGCAGCTGGGCTTGAGCGTGCAAAACGGAATATCGATGCGTGGTGGCCCGCAATCGAAGCGGGCGCCGAAGCAATTGTAATATCGGCGAGTGGATGCGGTGCCTTCGTCAAAGAGTACGGTGAATTGCTGCAGCGCGATTCAGCGTACGCTCACAAGGCGGAGCGCGTCAGCGAGCTTGCCCGTGATCTTGCTCAAATTCTTGCGGCAGAGCCGTTGAACGAGTTAAGAGGTGGGGCAACCCAGCGCGTCGCGTTTCACTGCCCGTGTACCTTGCAGCACGCGCAGAAGCTGGGGGGGGCCGTTGAACGTATTCTTCAGCAACTGGGCTTCGATCTCACAGCAGTCCCAGACGCTCACCTGTGCTGCGGCTCGGCTGGTACATATTCGATTACTCAGCCCGTATTGGCAGCCAAGCTTCGCGAGAACAAGCTCAACGCACTCGAGAGTGGTAAGCCGGATACGATCGTCACCGCCAACATCGGTTGCCAGACGCATCTGAGCGGTGCAAGCCGGACTCCAGTTCGCCACTGGATCGAACTCGTTGAGGAGTCGCTCCCGGAACGCGCGGGAGGGCGCATCGGACACGGAGTTTGAGCCGAAATTGCAATTGGCGTCGCAGTCTCAAGGGCGGGCGCCAAGGCTCTTCAAGACTGCTCCACGCGCCCACGGGCGAACCTGTGCGCAAGTATTCCGCTTGACCTGTCCTCCGGATCTGAATTCCGACGGGGGAAGATACGCGATGCACGGCCTGAAAGAAGGGGTCGTTACCCATGCGATCGAGGCGGCTTCGTGTGTCGCGTCCAACGTACTCCAGGCGACGGCACTTTTCCGCCGTCGAACTGGTTCGTAAATGAATAGTTGTCCGAGATGATCGGGCACAGGAGACAGAATGAATCCGGCCATTCCGTTGTCAGCAGGTGCGATTTATACGCAGCCGCTTACCCCCGTGGGCAACTCACTGCTTCTTTCGTTCGTGGTAGCTGCGATACCGATTGTCGTTGCACTTGTAATGCTTGGCATTCTGCGTCGCCCTGCGTGGCAGGCTTCCCTCGCAGGCCTGATCACTGGACTAGTTATCGCCATAGCAATTTGGGGCATGCCTGCCGGTCTTGCTTTCAACTCGGTTGCTGCCGGCATGGCTCTCGCGCTGCTCCCGGTTATGTGGATCGTGTTCACCGCTCTACTGCTTTACAACATTGCGGTTAAGTCCGGGCGTTTCGACCAGTTTCGTCAGTGGATGCTAGATCACTTACCTGACGACAGACGCCTTGTCCTGCTTGTAGTCGCCTTTTCATTCGGCTGCTTGCTTGAGGGTATTTCAGGATTCGGTACTCCGGTCGCGATTACCAGCGCGCTGCTCGTCGGACTCGGCTTTCCAACGCTTGAGGCTCTTACTTACGCCCTGATATTCAATACAGCTCCGGTGGCATTTGGTGCGCTTGGTGTACCAATCACGGTGCTCGGCGCGGTGACATCGCTCCCCTCGGACACGCTTGCTGCCATGGTCGGTCGACAACTGCCGTTCTTCGCATTTCTCCTGCCGTTCTATGTCGTTGCAATGTATGGTGGAATCCGTTCAATCGGAAAGTTGTGGCCAGCCCTTGTCGTATCGGGTGGAAGTTTTGCTTTCACGCAGTTCATAACCTCCAATTATTTGGGCTATCAACTCACCGACGTGCTCGCCTCGCTAACCTCGTTAATCGTGACGATCGCGTTTCTCAGGGTTTGGAAGCCAGAGCCGGACCCCGCGTTTGCAGTGATCCGGTCTGGGGAAATCGCGACCGGCAGCAAACGCATCGGCTACGGTGGCTGGATGCCTTGGATCGTCGTCTCTGTAGTGGTCATCGTCTGGGTTCATGCACAGATCGCTACAATTGGCGACCTCAAAGTTCAGTGGCCGGGCTTGCACAACGCCGTCTTTGTCACGCTTTATAACAAGCCTTACGCGGCGGTCTGGGATTTCCAGCCGATGGGTACCGGGACAGCAATTCTTCTGGCGGCAATCATCACTACCCTTTGGACTCGAACTGGTTTGGGTGACTTTTTCGGTTGCGTAGTCAAAACGTGGCGGCAGACGCGGATTGCAATAGCAACCGTAATGATGATTGTAGGGCTGGCGTATCTGCTTAACTATTCGGGGATGAGCTACACGTTAGGCTTGGGCGTGGCGTCGACGGGAGCATTTTTCCCATTGATATCAGCGTCGCTCGGCTGGATAGCGGTGTTTCTCTCCGGAAGCGATACGTCGGGCAACGCGCTGTTTGGCAACTTGCAGGTCGTGGCGGCCCGACAATTGGGGCTTGATCCAGTCCTGATGGCGGCAACCAACTCGTCGGGCGGGGTGATGGGGAAGATGATTTCGCCGCAAAACATCGCGACTGGCGTTTCAACGACGGAATTGAAGGGGAAGGAAGGCATCGTTTTCGCACGGACCTTCTCGCATAGCATATTTCTGACGTTCCTTCTTGGACTGCTCGTGATTCTGCAACAGCACGTGCTGTCGTGGATGATCCCGACTTTGCATCATTAACCTGGTACCGCCCCAGCAGACGGCTTTCCGCCCGCCGCAGGAGTGGCTGGTTTGCGATGCGGCTGACCTGCGATGGGTACTGAACGGCATTGCCATACTTCGGGTATGCCGTTCTCTTCCCTTGCATCCGCTATCAAGCCAAAGGTTGGCGATTACCAGGCCGGACGTCCGACTCTCGTAGCCACTGAGTCGTGAGCAATCGTAGACAGCCACTCCGAAACGTTTAAGCGCCATCGTCCGCTGAGGCGGCGTCTTCCTTGAATGCGCCACTAATCGTCGATCTATTCAATACATTTGATATCGACTTAGGTGATTCTTTCTGGTCTTATGCAAACTAAAACGCAGTAATAAAGTATCGATGAGGTGTAGTTCGTCCACGAAATAATTGAAGGATACGATCATGGCAAGGATGAGAGCCGTCGACGCCGCCGTTCTGGTGCTCGAAAAAGAAGGCATCGATACCGCGTTCGGCGTGCCCGGCGCAGCGATCAACCCGTTCTACTCGGCGATGCGCAAAGCCGGCGGCATCAGTCACGTGCTCGCGCGCCATGTGGAGGGTGCGTCGCACATGGCCGAGGGCTATACGCGCGCCCAGCCGGGCAACATCGGCGTGTGCATCGGCACGTCGGGCCCCGCCGGCACCGACATGATCACCGGTTTGTACTCCGCGCAGGCCGACTCGATTCCTATTCTGGCTATCACAGGCCAGGCGCCGCGCGCGCGTCTGTACAAGGAAGACTTCCAGGCCGTCGATATCGAATCGATCGCCAAGCCCGTCACCAAGTGGGCCGTGACCGTGCGCGAGCCGGCGCTGGTGCCGCGCGTGTTCCAGCAGGCGTTCCATTTGATGCGCTCGGGCCGCCCGGGCCCGGTGCTGGTCGATCTGCCGATCGACGTGCAGCTCGCCGAAATCGAATTCGACATCGACACGTACGAGCCGCTGCCGGTCTACAAGCCGAAGGCGACCCGCAAGCAGATCGAAGCCGCGCTCACACTGCTCAACGATGCCGACAAGCCGTTGATCGTGTCGGGCGGCGGCGTGCTGAACGCCGTGGCCGAAGACCTGCTCGTGAAGTTCGCCGAAACGCTCGGCGTGCCGGTGATCCCGACGCTGATGTCGTGGGGCGCGATTGCCGACGACCATCCGCTGATGGCCGGCATGGTCGGTCTGCAGACCTCGCATCGCTACGGCAATGCGACGATGCTCGCGTCCGACTTCGTGCTCGGCATCGGCAACCGCTGGGCCAACCGTCACACCGGCAGCGTCGATGTCTATACGAAGGGCCGCAAGTTCGTGCACGTCGATATCGAACCGACGCAGATCGGCCGCGTGTTCGGCCCGGATCTCGGCATCGTGTCGGACGCGAAGGCCGCGCTCGAACTGTTCGTCGAAGTCGCCAGCGAATGGAAGGCCGCGGGCAAGCTGAAGGATCGCGGCGCGTGGGTTGCCGATTGCCAGCAACGCAAGCGCACGATGCTGCGCAAGACGCACTTCGACAACGTGCCGATGAAGCCGCAGCGCGTCTACGAAGAGATGAACCAGGTGTTCGGCCGCGACACGTGCTACGTGAGCACGATCGGCCTGTCGCAGATCGCCGCCGCGCAATTCCTGCACGTGTACAAGGCGCGCAACTGGATCAACTGCGGTCAGGCCGGCCCGCTCGGCTGGACGATTCCGGCGGCGCTCGGCGTGCGCGCGGCCGACCCGCAACGGCCGATCGTCGCGCTGTCCGGCGACTACGACTTCCAGTTCATGATCGAGGAGCTCGCGGCCGGCGCGCAATTCAAGCTGCCGTACGTGCATGTCGTCGTGAACAACTCGTACCTCGGGCTGATCCGCCAGGCGCAGCGCGCGTTCGAGATGGACTACTGCGTGCAGCTCGGCTTCGAGAACATCAACTCGCCGGAGATGAACGGCTATGGCGTCGATCACGTCGCGGTCGCCGAAGGTCTCGGCTGCAAGGCGATTCGCGTGTTCAAGCCGGAAGAGCTGAAGCCGGCGCTGCAAAAAGCGCAGTCGATGCTCGCCGAGTTCAACGTGCCGGTGATCGTCGAAGTGATTCTCGAACGTGTGACCAACATTTCGATGGGCACCGAGATCGATGCGATCAACGAGTTTGAAGAGCTCGCCGTCACACGTGCCGATGCACCGAGCGCCGTCAGCCTGTTGGATTGAGTTCGACGGGGCATCAGCCGGGCGAACCTTCCGTTCGCCCGGGATCCGCTATACAACTGACCGACCAGAGAGAAAGGGACCATGCCGAAATTTGCAGCCAACCTGACCATGCTGTTCAACGAAGTCCCGTTCCTCGAGCGCTTCGCCGCGGCGGCAAATGTGGGCTTCAATGCGGTGGAGTTTCTCTTTCCGTACCCGTACAAGATTGCCGAACTGAGCGACCGTTTGCAGCAGAACCGCCTCAAGCTTGCGCTGCATAACCTGCCCGCCGGCGACTGGGATGCCGGAGAACGCGGCATCGCGTCACTGCCGGATCGCGTGAGCGAGTTCCAGGATGGCGTCGGCCGCGCGATCGAATACGCGAAAGCGCTGAAGGTGCCGCAACTGAACTGTCTGGTCGGCATTCGGAAGGGCGTGGACGCGGACAAGGCGCGTTCGACGATTGTTGACAACCTGCGCTTCGCCGCCACTGCGCTGAAGCTGGAGGGAATCAAGCTGCTCGTCGAGCCGTGCAACTCGTATGACATTCCAGACTTCGCGTTGAACCGTTCGTCGGAAGCGCTGGACGTCATCCGCGCCACCGGCTCGGACAATCTCTTCCTGCAGTACGACATCTATCACATGCAGAGGATGGAAGGCGAGCTAGCGGCGACCATCAGGAAGAACCTGCCGTTGATCGCGCATATCCAGCTCGCCGACAACCCGGGCCGCAACGAGCCCGGCACCGGCGAAATCAACTACCCGTTCCTGTTCGAATTCCTCGATTCGCTTGGCTATGGCGGCTACATTGGCTGCGAATACAAGCCGCACACGACGACTGCAGAAGGCCTGGGCTGGCTGAAAAGCATCGACCGATCGTCCTATGCCAAATGAGCCTCATACTGCAATGAAGAACGAGCCACGCGAGTTGCTTAACAAAATGTTTTCGGCTGCTGTGGAAGCTGCTCAGCCGTCGCGATGCATAGCGCCGTTTCTGCCACCGCCACCAATCGGCAGGACGATTGTCATTGGCGCGGGAAAGGCATCAGCTTCGATGGCCAGTGCGCTCGAGAAGATTTGGCCTGGTGAACTGACGGGCATGGTGGTAACGCGATATGGGTACGCTGTCCAATGCGGCCGGATCGAGATAGTCGAAGCAGCGCATCCAGTTCCCGATATTAACGGCTTGCGCGGAACCCGGACCATCTTCGACCTGGTAAGCGGCCTGACCGAAGACGATCTCGTATTTTGCCTTATGTCTGGAGGTGCGTCATCGCTGCTGTCTTTGCCGCTTGATCCATTAACCTTGGAAGAAAAGAAGGATATCAACCGTGCGTTGCTTAATTCGGGAGCAGCGATTAGCGAAATCAACTGCGTTCGTCGCCACCTCTCGGCTGTAAAGGGAGGGCGTCTTGCTGCCGCATGTCATCCGGCGCAACTATTGACGCTGTGATCTCGGATGTGCCCGGTGACTCGCCGGTCGATATCGGATCCGGCCCAACTGTTGCTGACCCATCGACCTGCGCGGACGCGTTGAGCATTATCCGACGCTACGGCATTGCGATGCCACTGGCCGCCATGCAAATCATGGAGAGCGGGGCGGGAGAATCGATAAAGCCGGGTAACCCCTCTTTGGCGAGTTCTGCTTATCAGATAATCACCGCCCCACAGATTGCGCTTGAGGCTGCGGCGGAAGTTGCGAAGGCTGCAGGGATTCCTTGCTACATATTGAGCGACCGGATAGAAGGTGAGGCACGAGATGTCGGGAAGGTCATGGCGGGAATTGCTCTCCAGGTCGCCCGACGTAATCAGCCCTTTAAGGCGCCATGTATTTTGCTCTCCGGCGGCGAGACCACTGTGTCGGTGAAGGGCGACGGGCGTGGTGGACGAAATGTCGAATTCCTCTTGTCGCTTGCCATTGCCCTGGAGGGGGAAGATGGGGTGCATGCAATCGCCTGTGATACCGACGGTGTTGACGGTCGGGACGAGATAGCAGGGGCCTTTATCTCACCCAATACGTTAGACCGTGCCTGGAAGAGCGGGATGAACCCGCAGGCGAGTCTTGATAACAACGACGGCCACACCTTTTTCGGAGGGCTTGGGGACTCGGTCATTTGTGGGCCGACGCTGACGAATGTGAATGACTTTCGCGCTGTTCTGGTACTTCCGAAAAGCGCTGACCATCAGCAGGAGAATTGAAATGAAGCGGTCTCGCAATGCAAAAATCGTCGCAACTCTTGGTCCGGCTAGCTCAGAAAGTGGAATGATCCAACGGCTATTCGATGCTGGCGTTGACGTATTCAGGCTGAATTTCAGCCACGGAAGCCACGAAGACCACTTGCAACGGCTTTCCGCCATCAGAAACCTCGAAAAGGAATCCGGTCGGCCGATCGGCGTCCTCCTGGATTTGCAGGGACCGAAGCTTCGGCTGGGAACATTTCAGGCCGGAGCGGTCGAGCTTTCGGTCGGCCAAAAGTTTCGGCTCGACCTGGATCCGACACCGGGCGATAGCGAACGCGCGCCTTTGCCGCACCCTGAAATTTTTGCCGCAATCGAAGCAGGCTCAGAGTTGTTGCTCGATGACGGCAAGGTGAAGCTGCGTGTAGAAGCGAAAGGTAGTGACTTCGCCGAAACCTCCGTCATCGTCGCAGGTCGGATCTCGGACAGGAAGGGTGTCAACGTTCCAGGCGCGATGCTGCCTATATCGCCGCTTACCCGCAAGGATCGTGAGGACCTTTCGTTCGGGCTCGAGAACGGGGTCGACTGGGTTGCACTGTCATTCGTGCAGCGCCCGGAAGACATTGACGAAGCCCGTGCCATCATCGGCGATCGGGCGTGGATCATGGCGAAGCTTGAGAAGCCGCTTGCGATTGACCATCTCGACGAGATCATTGAGCGTTGCGATGGGATTATGGTGGCACGGGGAGACCTTGGGGTCGAACTTCCTGCGGAACAGATCCCCGAATTGCAGCGGCGAATCGTCCGGAGCTGTCGGGAAGCCGGAAAGCCCGTCATCGTCGCAACGCAGATGCTCGAATCGATGACAAATTCGCCGGTTCCAACGCGAGCGGAAACCTCCGACGTGGCGGGCGCTATTTACATAGGTGCGGACGCTGTCATGCTTTCTGCGGAATCGGCTAGCGGAAGATTTCCGTTGGACGCGGTATCTGTCATGAATCGGATCATTGAACGGGTCGAACGCGATCCCGAGTATCGAACCGGAATCGATGCGTCACATACCAAGGCGCAGTCAACAACGGCAGACGCAATTTGTTGCGCCTTACGGCAAGTCGTTCGGATAATCGCGCCCGCAGTTACCGTGACGTACACATCGTCGGGATTCACGAGCCTTCGCGCGGCTAGAGAGCGGGTATCCACAGCGATTATAGCGATGACACCTTCGGTGTTGATCGCTCGCAGACTCGCCCTTGTTTGGGGTGTCCACGCGTTGCCGTTTAGAAACGCACACGACGTCGGCGAGATGATCGAACTCGCTTGCGAAGCGGCAGCGAGCGAAGGCTTTGCGCGTCAAGGTGATTCGGTGGTGATTGCAGCGGGATTGCCATTTGGGGAATCAGGGACGACCAATCTCCTGCAAATTGCTAAGCTCGATGCAATGGCGTGAGCGTTAAGTTGGGTAACGGGTCTATTTTAGTAGCGCACGCTTAAAAGTAATGTAGTCAGCCCGTTACCCTTGGCGGTTTCAATTAGGCATTCGCAGCGTCAACCGGTCAGCAAACTGCGGATGTCCATGTTCAACGGGACAGCAGGCATGGCCGGTGGCCGTGCGAACGCATATTACCGGATCGTAATCACCCGCCCGGGTGCTTGACGGTATCATTTGATGGTCAACGCAAGCGGAGCAACCGATGCGAATCCTGGTGATCGAGGACGAGCCAAAAACAGCGGCCTATCTGAAGAAAGGTCTGGAGGAATCCGGCTACGCGGTCGACGTCGCGAACGATGGCCCGCAAGGGCTGATCCTCGCGCAGGAAGAAGAATACGACGTGATCGTGCTCGACGTGATGCTGCCCGGCATGGACGGCTGGACCGTCGTCAGGACGTTGCGCAGCACGCGCGCCACGCCGGTGCTGTTCCTCACCGCGCGCGACGAGATCGACGACCGCGTGCGCGGCCTGGAGCTCGGCGCGGACGATTACCTCGTCAAACCTTTTGCGTTCGTCGAACTGCTGGCGCGCGTGCGGACGCTGGCGCGCCGCGGGCCGCCGCGCGAAAGCGAACTGATCAAGGTGGGCGACCTGGAGATGGATGTGTACCGCCGCCGCGTCAAGCGGGGCGGCACGCGCATCGATCTCACGCCACGTGAATTCTCGCTGCTGCAACTGCTCGCGCGCCGTCAGGGAGAAGTGCTGAGCCGCACGCAGATCGCGTCGTACGTGTGGGACATGAATTTCGACAGCGACACCAATGTGGTCGAGGTGGCGATTCGCCGGCTGCGCACCAAGATCGACGACAACTTTCCCATCAAGCTGATTCACACGGTGCGCGGCGTCGGCTATGTGCTCGAACTGAAGGACACTGCCTGATGCGCGTGCGCTCGCTTGCCGCGACGCTCGCGCTTGCCTTCGGCGCCACGACGCTGGCGGTTTTCGTGCTGGTCGGCAGCTTTCTGTATCTCGCGCTCGAAAAGCAGATCAAGGCGCAGGACAATCTCGACATCGTGCTTGCCGCGCGCCACGCACGGCGGCTTGCCGAGGAGCTGGAGACGTCGAAGGGCATTCGCGAGCATGGCGACCGTTTGATCAGCATCGTGCTCGGCAATCAGGCCATGTCGATGGAAGTGTTCGATCCCGATGGCAACCGGGCAGTCGAACACAACATCGCCGGGACTTTTGCCGTGCCCAATGCGGCGAGCGGCGCGGCGAGCGGCGCGGCGACGCTCGCCGCATTGCCGCCGCTCGCGCGCGTTGCGGCTTCGGCGCGTATCACCGAGGCCGATATCGGCGAGTGGACCGGCCGCAACGGCGCGCCGATTCGCGGCATTCTCACCGACGCGCGTCTACGCGACGGCGAAACGGCGAGCGTGCTCGTGGCGCGCAATATGAGCGACCGCTGGCTGCTGCTGGACCGTTACCGCGACAGGCTTCACCTGGCGGGCGTAGCCGGCGTGATGCTGGCGATGCTGCTCGGTTATCTGCTGATCCGCGCCGTGCTGCGGCCGTTGCGCGATATCGCGGCTAGCGCGAGCCTGGTCACGGTGAATCGCCTCAATACGCGGATCGGGGTGGCGCGTGTGCCGAGCGAACTCGAGACGCTGGTGGCGTCGCTGAACGCCATGCTCGAGCGCGTCGATCACGGGTTTCAGCGTCTGTCGCGTTTCACCGCCGACCTCGCGCACGACATGCGCACGCCGCTCAGCAACATGCGCGGCGCCGCCGAAGTGGCGCTCGCCCGGCCGCGTTCCGTCGATGAATACGAGTCGCTGCTCGCCTCGAATCTGGAAGAGTGCGACCGGCTGTCGAGAATGATCGAGAACGTGCTGTTTCTGGCGCGCGCGGAACATCCGCAGTTCGTCAAGCACATGCGTGAGTTCGATGCGGCGCAAGAGTTGAGCCATATCGCCGAGTACTTCGAAGGGATTGCCGAAGAGGCGCTCGTGCGTGTGCGTGTCAGCGGCACGGCGAGCTTGACGGCGGATCTCGAACTGTTTCGCCGCGCCGTCAGTAATCTGCTCGCGAATGCGATCCGCTATACGCCGCAAGGCGGCGAGATCGTGCTGGACGCGAGCGCATCGGCCGACGCGGTGCGCGTGACCGTGTCGAACGAAGGGCAGCCTATTGCCGCCGAACATCTGGAGCGGATTTTCGACCGCTTCTATCGCATCGATCCGTCACGCAGTTCGCTGCCGTCATCGGGCTTGTCGCGAGGCTCGACGGGATCGACGGGGCTCGGGCTTGCGATCGTGCGCACGATCATGGAGTTGCACGGCGGCTCGGTGCATGCGCAGAGCGATGCACGGAGTACGCGCTTTGTGCTGAGGTTCCCGCGCGCCAGGTGAAGGCGTACAACCGGTTACACAGACCCCGCCGCGCTCTTGCTTTCGCCACCCCACGTCCCACCCAGCGCTTTCAGCAACAACACACTCGATTCCAACTGCCGCGCGGCAATCTGATCCGCGATTCGCTGGTTCGTCAGCGCAATCGTCTGCGCGGTCACCACGTCGAGGTAGCTGACCGCGCCCGCCTTGAAGCGGTTCGTCGTGAGCCGCAACGACAGATCCGCGGCCGTGGTGGCGCGCTGCTGGCTGGCGGCTTCGTCGGCGAGGGAATGCAAGGCGGACAGGTTGTCCTCGACCTGCTGGAACGCCACCAGCACCGACTGGCGATAGTCCGCGACCGCGCCGTCGTATTGCGCCGTGGCGCCCTGCAACCCGGCTTCGCGCCTGCCGCCGTCGAACAGCGTGCCGGCCAGTTGCGAACCGAGCGACCAGAACAGACTCGGCGCGCTCAGCCACGGCGCGAAAAACGTGCTTTCGAGGCCGGCGCTCGCGGACAGCACCAGATCCGGAAAAAACGCCGCGTGCGCCACGCCGATCTGTGCATTCGCGGACGCCACGCGCCGTTCGGCGGCGGCGATATCCGGGCGCCGCTCCAGCAGTTGCGACGGCAAGCCGACCGGAATCGCGGGCGGTGTGACAGCCGAGCCGTTCGGCGGCAGCGTGAAGCTCGAAGCCGGCTCGCCGGTCAGCGTGGCAATCGCGTGCTGCAGTTGTGCGCGCGTCACATCGATGTCGGTGTCCTGCGTGCGCGTCGCTTCGAGTTGCGTCGTGGCCTGGGCGACCGCGGACGCATCGATCGCACCGTTTTTCAGTTGCTGCTGCAGCAGTTTCAACGCGGCCGCGTAGGCGCTCACGCTGTCGTCGAGCAGCTTCTTCTGCGTGTCGAGCGAGCGCAGGGAGAAATAGTCGGCGGCGAGATCCGCGCTCATCGACAGGCGCACGCCTTCGAGGTCGGCTGCGCTCGCCTGGGCGTCGGCCTGCGCGCCGTTCACGCTATCGCGCACGCGTCCGAACAGATCCGGCTCCCAGCTCGCCGACACGCCCGCCGAATAGTCCGGCACGGTCTTGCCCGCGAGCGATTTGCCTTCGACATTCTGTGAGGTCCGCGAGCGATCCTGCGCGACACCAGCGGTAATCGTCGGGAAAAAGCCGGCGCGCTGATAGTCCACCATCGACCGCGCTTGCTGGACCTGCGCGACCGCCTTGCGCACGGTCTGGTTCGACACGTCGATACGCGCTTCGAGTTGATTCAGCACCGGATCGTTGAAGATCGTCCACCATGGGCCGCGCGGCGTGGCGTCAGCCGGTGCGGCCTGCGCCCAGCCGGGTGCGGTGCCCGCATAGTGCGCGGGAATCTCGGCGCTCGGGCGCTGATAGGAGGGCAAGGTCGAGCACGCGCTGAGCAGCGCGCCGATCATCCCGGCCACCAGCGTGCGGCGCTGCACCGGCCGTGAAAGAGACAGGGAAACCATCGGTGAATCCTTTCTGTGACGATGCGCCTAGCCAGGCATGGCCGGCGCGATCTGCACGATCTGGCCGGTGTTCAGCGAATCGCCGGGGTTGTCGATCACGCGGTCGGTGGCGGCGAGGCCTGTGGTGATTTCCACGTGCGTGCCGAAATCGCGGCCGATATGCACGGTCTTGAGCAGCGCCCGGCCGTTGCTATCGACCACGGCGACCGTCACGCCGTCCGGCCGGAACAGCAAGGCGCTGACCGGCAGGTCGAGCGCCGGCGTGGTCGATCGCAACTGCAGATGCACCTGCGTGTAAGCGCCGGGCATCAGCGCGCCATCCTTGTTATCGACGTCGATCTCGACGCGCAGCGTGCGGCTCGACGGATCGATCGAATCGGTGCTGCGCGCCACCTTCGCGGCGATACGACGGCCCGGATACTGCTGGGCGGTGAGATACACGCCGGTCGCCGGCGTGACGTAGGGCGCGTCGTTCTGCGGCACATCGACGAAGACACGTAGCACGCCGGTCTGCTGGATGTGGAACAGCTCGCCCGACATGCCCGCGGTGCCCGGCGTGCCGCCCGCCGTGACCAGTGCGCCGACGTCGACGTTGCGCGCAGTGATCACGCCGTCGAACGGCGCGGTGATCTTCTCGTATGAGACAAGCTCGGCCAGATGCGCGACGTTCGCCTGCGTCGACGCGAGCATCGCGCGGCGCGCTTCCATGTCGCTGACCTTGGTGTCGACTTCCTGCTGCGCGACCGATTGTGTCTTCAGCATCTCCTGCCAGCGCTGCGCGGTGGTCTTCGCGTAGTCGAAATTGGCCTGCGCGGTGGCTTCGTCGGCACGGGCCTGGCGCAGTTGCGCGTCGAGCTCGGGGGCTTCGATGGTCGCGAGCGTCTGACCGCTTTTCACCTGTGTACCGATGTCGGTGTTCCAGTGCGCGAGGTAGCCGCTCGTGCGCGCGTAGATCGATGCTTCCGCGAACGGCGTAACCGCGCCGGGCAGCAGCAGTTCGTGGACGGCCGGCGCGGCGCGCGGCGCGACGACCGACACGCTGAGCATGCTTTGCGCCTGCGTCTGTTGCGTCAGCGCGGCACTGGCGTGCAGACGCGGCACGATGCCGACGATCAGCAACGCCGCGGCAAGTCCGGTCAACGCAAGCGGCCAGAGGCGGCGGCGCGCGTTCATGCTGGCGGCCGCTGCCGGCGTGGCGCCGGCATGCCGGGTTTCCCTGGCGCTATGCAAACGCGCGGTGTCGGCGGTCTCGGCGGTCCCGGCGGACGCTTTGGACCGCTCGCCAAGCTCGGGCGGAAGGGATGAATCGTTCATGGGCAAGGTCTCGTCGGAATCAATGAGTGCGGGCGGGAACGCCGGATTCTTGCGTGTCGGTGCGTGCCGCGCGGCGTTTGTCGAGCCACGCATGCACCATCCCGTAGACGACCGGGACGAACAGTAGTGTCGACACCGTGCCGAGCGCGAGGCCGCCGATCACGGCGCGTCCGAGCGGCGCGTTCTGTTCGCCACCATCGCCGAGGCCGAGCGCCATCGGTAGCATCCCGATCAGCATGGCGAGCGCGGTCATCAGCACTGGACGGAAGCGGCTGAAACCGGCTTCGAGCGCGGCCCGCAGCGGCGGCTTGCCGCCGTGGTGAAATTCGCGCGCGGTGTTGATCACCAGAATGCTGTTGGCCGTGGCTATGCCGATGCACAGGATGGTGCCGGTGAGCGCCGGCACGCTCAGGCGAGTGCCGGTGCTGAACAGCATCCATGCGATGCCCGCGAGCGAGCCCGGCAAGCCGCTGATGATGATGAACGGGTCGAGCCACGACTGGAAATTGACGACCATCAGCAGGTAGACCAGGGCGATCGCAAACACGAGGCCACTCGCAAGACCGCTGAACGAGTCGTGCATTGCCTGCACCTGGCCGCGCATGACGATCGACGCGCCAGGCGGCAATTGCGGCCGGATCTGATCGACGAGCCGGGTCACGTCTGCTGCTACGCCGCCGAGGTCGCGTCCTTGCGCCGACGCGAAAATGTCGAGCACCGGCTGCACGTTGTAGTGCGAGACGACGGCTTGCTGGGTGACGCGTGTCAGTGTGCTCAACGCGCCGAGCAGGTTTTGCGGCGCCGGACCGCCCGTGTTTGCGGCCGTGGTCATCACGCCGGACCCGGTGCCTCCGGTTTGCGCGACCGGAATATTGGCGAGCGCCTGCAACGAGTTGATGTCGTACTGCGGCATCATCGCCATCAGCGGATAGCTCACGCCGTTGTGCGGATCGAGCCAGAAATTCGGGGTGGTCTGCGAACTGCCGGACAGCGCGATCAGCAGGTTCTGCGACACGTCGCGTTGTAGCAGGCCGGCCTGAATCGCCCGCGTGCGGTCCACATTGACGTTGATCGCGGGGGCATCGCCGGGCTGCTGGATACGCGCATCGACGAGACCGCGCACGCCGCGCAGTTGCGCGAGCAGGCGGTTCGCCACGGCGCGGTTGGCGTCGAGCTTGTTGCCGACGATCTGGATATCGATCGGCGCGGGCAGCCCGAAGTTGAGAATCTGGCTGACGATGTCGGCGGGCAGAAAGGCGAACGTGACGCCGGGGAAATCCCTGGCGAGCGTCGTGCGCAGTCTCGCCACATATTGAGCGGTCGGTTTGTGCTTCGCCGCGAGGGTGATCATCACGTCGGCGTCTTCCGGGCCGATCGGGTCCGATGAGTCGTAGGTCAGATTGATCCCGCTCACCGGCACGCCGATATTGTCGAGCATCGCCGAGAGTTCCTGCTTCGGAATCATGCTGCGCACACGGGCTTCGACTTCGTCGGTGAGGCGCGCGGTGTCTTCGATACGCGTGCCGGTCGGCGCACGCAGATGCAGGCGGATCTCGCCAGTATCGACGGCGGGGAAGAAGTCGCGGCCCGCAAACGGCACCAGTGCGAGCGAGCCGATGCAAAACAGCAGGAAGATCGCGATGAACCGCCGCGGACTCGCTATCGCCGCGCCGAGCACGCCGCGATAGCGTTCGCGCAGCCGCTCGAAGCGATGTTCGAAGGCGGCCTGAAAGCGGATCAGGCGCGCAATCGGTCCATTGCCCGCCACCAGCGCGTTGCTGCGTGCGCGCATCAGGTACATCGCGAGCGTCGGCACCAGGGTGCGCGAGAAAAAGTACGACGCGATCATGGCGAACACCACCGCCTCGGCGAGCGGCACGAACAGATAGCGCGCCACGCCTGAGAGCAGGAACATCGGCACGAACACGATGCAGATCGACAGCGTCGATACGAACGTCGGCACGGCGATTTCGCCGGAACCGTTCAGGATCGCGTCGTGCAGCGGCTCGCCGTTCTCCAGATGATGCGTGATGTTTTCGATGGCGACCGTGGCGTCGTCGACGAGAATCCCGACGGCGAGCGCGAGGCCGCCAAGCGTCATGATGTTGATGGTCTGGCCAAGCGCGGACAGCGCGATCAGCGAGGTCAGCACCGCGAGCGGAATCGACACCGCGATGATCAGCGTGGCGCGCCAGCTGCCGAGAAAGAGCAGGATCATCAAGGCGGTGAGGGCGGCGGCGATCAGCGCTTCGCGCGCCACGCCCACGACGGCCGACTTCACGAACACCGATTGATCCGACAGTGCGGTGACGTGCAGCGCGCTCGGCAAGCCGGCCACGATATGCGGCAGCATCGCCTTGACCTGCTGGATGATGGTGAGCGTCGACGCGCTGCCGGACTTTTCGATGGTAAGAAGCGCGGCGCGTTTGCCGTCGCTGCGCACGATGTTGGTTTGCGGCGCGTAGCCATCGCGCACATGGGCGACGTCGCGCACATACACCACGCCGCCCGCCACCGTCTTGATGGGCAGATCGTTGAGCGCGGCTACGGTGTCCGTGCTGCCGTTCATCTGCACGTTGTATTCCTTCGTGCCGATCTTCGCGGTGCCGCCCGGCAGGATCAGGTTCTGCGCGTTGACGGCATTGACCACGTCGAGCGGCGCGAGGCCTTTGGCCTGCAATGCGCGCGGGTCGATATCGACCATGATCTGCCGGACCTTGCCGCCGAACGGCAGCGGCACCGACGCGCCTTGCACCGTCGCCAGTTGCGTGCGGATCTGGCTGTTGCCGAGGTCGTAGAGCTGCTGTTCGGAGAGCGTGTCGCTGGAGAGGCCGAGTTGCAGGATCGGCACCGTCGAGGCGTTATAGGTAATGATGTTGGGCGGCAGCGTGCCGGGCGGCAGCACGCGCAGGATCGATGCGGAGTTCGACGCTGCCTCGGCGATCGCGCGATTGATGTCCGCGCCCGGATGGAAGAAGATCTTCACCACCGAGACGCCGTTCAGCGATTGCGACTCGATATGCTCGATGTCGTCGACGTCCGAGCTCAGCGCGCGCTCGTAATTCGATGTGATGCGATTGGCCATGTCCTGGGCGGAAAAGCCGTTGTACGTCCAGACGATGCTGACCACCGGGATATCGATGTTCGGGAAGATATCGGTCGGCGTGCGCAGTATCGCAAGCGGGCCGACGATAAGGATCAGCACGGCGAGGACCACGAATGTGTACGGGCGGCGCAGGGCAAGCCTCACAATCCACATGACGAATTCCTGATAAATAGCAAATAGAGTTGCCCCACCCAAGGCTCGCGCAGTAAAACTGCTGCTTGAATTCAGGCCTAGTCTGGAGTATGTGTGGGCCGTGCTTACCGGTTCCGGTCAGCCACAATACAAGTCTGTCATCTGCCGGATAACCGGACGCGCTTCGGGAATGCAATCGACAGCCGCCGCACGCAGATAGCAAATCCGTAGTCGCGTGGTCAGAGAAAGGCCAGGTCGTGCGATCGGAATGGAAAGCATGGCTATGTCCACAATTCCAAACCTGATAGGAGAAGCACGATCAAGCTGCTTTCAAGCGTTGCAGTCGCACCCGCCGCAGTCAGCCTTACTTTTGGCTCGAGCGCTTCCGCCCAAACCGCCATTCCGGGAATGACGCGCGCCGAAGTACGCCAGCAACTGGTGCAGGCACAGGCCGATGGGCTCTTGCCGGTACCGGAGAACAACTATCCGTTGCCAGCCACGAGAATTGGCCGCAACAAGGAGCTTTACGCAATCGGGTACCAGAACGACCCGGTTAGCGCGACGGCGTTCGCCTCTACGAGCCCGACGGATTGGGGCGTCACGTGTGACTGATGCAAAGGGAAGACCAACGCGCGCCCACGTATGGACTCTCGATGCGTGGGCGCGGGATGGCGCGATGAAGCGCGAACCGGTTAGAACTGGTGGCGAATGGCTACGCGCGTGATGACCTGATTTGCTGTCGTCGAAGGCGAATCTGCACCCGTGATAAACGCCGTGTTGAGCGGCGCCGCTGACGCACTGCCGCCCGCCAGGTGCTGATACATACCCTGCACGTACACGTCAGTACGCGGCGACAGGTTGTAGTCCGCCATCAGTCCAACCTGATGCCACGTCGGCTTCGAATCGCCGGCGGCGCTATTGAAGTGACCGATCGTGTAGTTATACATCGCTCCGACGAACGCATTCTTCAGGAACTGATACTTCGCGTTCAATTCAAAGTTGTCAAACTTCAGGCTGCTTGCCGTATTCGCGAAGTTGCCGACATAGACGGAGCCCGTCGCGTTATTAAGTGCCGTGTGGCTATATACGAAGCCGAGTATCGCAGAGCCGATCGTGTAGTTAATCCCGGCGCCCCACACCTGTTGGCGACTCGCGAAAAAATTCGTGTCGTCGGCTGCAAGCGACCCACCGGAGTTTCCGCCCGGGTTGTTGATCTGCATGTACGCCGCTGCGACTGAAACGTTGGCAGCGACGAATTGGGCGCCGAGACTATACGACCGGTTGTCAGCAAAGCCACCCGCCTGATTGCTAAAACCGTACAGACCGCCAAAAGAAAAGCCGCCGTAGACGTTACTGGTGTACTTCACGCTGTTGTTCAGTCGGAACGAATTGTCCGTGTTGTCGTTGTCGTACGGATGCGACAACAGATAGCCGCCCCAATTGCCGTTCGCCGTAAGCGGGGCGAGATAGTCGACGACTGAATCATACTGACGGCCCATTGTCAGGGTCCCGAGCTTCGTGTTGCTCAAACCGATGTACGCCTGCCGGCCGAACATGCGCGAACTCTGTCCAAGTGCGCCGGAGTTGACGTCGAAGCCATTTTCCAGCTGAAAGAGGGCCTTCGTGCCACCGCCCAGATCTTCGCTGCCTTTCACGCCCCATCGGCTGCCTTGTGCAAAGCCGCTTTCCATCTGCACAGCCGAACCTTGCTTGGTATTGTTCGTATAGTTCAGACCTTCGTCGATCAGGCCATACAGCGTGACGCTGCTTTGCGCCAGCGCGGCCATCGGGACGATCGTGCAACCGATCGCTGCGCCCGTAATGAGGAGTCGCTTCATGAGTGTAGATTCCTAAGGTTTGCTTGAGTACCTCGCCATGATCTAGCTCGCGCGCCGGTGCGCGGAGCCGGGATCTGACGAAAGGTATTTGCACTTTAGGACCTACAAAATACCCGTCCACTGCAGTTCAGTATTGCTGAAATGGTGTTGTGCTGCTCCCACGGGAACGACAGTTTCGCGCTTGTCTTCAGGTGGATTCTGGCGATAACGTTCTACCACGAAATCGACAAAACTGCGGAGCGCCACCGCCATGTACGGTTGTCCGGAATAGAGCACCCACACTGTCCGCGCGTCGCCGCACAATTCGATGTTTTCGAACACTGGCTTTAATGAGCCGTCTGCCAGCTCACCTTGAATGAGCGAGCGCGAAAGCCGGGCGATGCCGAGGCCCGCCTGGACTGCGCGCTTTATGAGCAGTGGGTTTTGCATGCTCAGAATCGGCCGTACCACTACGCGCTGCGTGCCATGCTTGTCACGAAACTCCCAGTAACGACTCGGCGCGTCCGACGCGACCAGCACATCATGCGACGACAGCTCCTCGGGGGTGCGTGGCGGCCGCCGACGTGCGAAGTACACGGGGCTCCCGACAATTACGTCCCGCGTCTGTGCGAGCGGCCGGCAAACCAGCGACGAATCACGCAGGTAGCGCTCGGCGCTGAAGCATACATCGAAGTCTGCCACCGTGACATCGGCCATGTTATCGAATACGGTCAGATGGAACTGCGTACGCTGCTCTTGCACCCGGTACGCCGCTAGTACTTCGGGCAGATCGGTCGAAGCATATAAAGAAGATGCCGCAATACGCAAAGATCCGGCGGGTTGGCCGGCAGCAGCTGCCATGCATTCGTCCATCGCCGCGAGCTGCCTGAGCAGTTCACCACAATGCTCCCGATACAACTGGCCGGCAGGCGTCAGCGACACCCGGCGAGTGGTCCGGTTGACAAGGCGCACGCTGAGATGTTGCTCGAGTACCGCCACGCTGCGAGTGACGACCGAATTCGAGATACCAAGCTGCTTCGCCGCCTCGGCGAAGTTCAGGCAGTCGGCAACCTTGGCGAAAATGCGAACGGAGGCTAATTGATTCATGGAATCGTTTCGCAGCGGTCGGGGGATTTTAGGCTAGCTCGCTCGCGAGCCGTTGGGTAGGAAAGAACAGATTGCCTGCGCATGAACGATGCGCCTCGCTTCACGGCGCGGCCCATTGACCTTACGCTACGTCACACGCATTTCTCCGCCGACAGACCGCGCGGTCTTCCGAAATCGCCGGCTTTGCCGATCCATGTGCGTCCGAGGCGGGCATTGCATGTTTCTTTGTATTCCTTACCCTAATCCTTCTTCACGAGGTCCATCACGTGCGTAGGCGACCTCAACGGGCGCAAGAAGAAAAGCGGAAAGGATTGCTATGTTCAATAAAGTCATCTTCGACTCCACGTTTGACATTCGCGCGCAGACGCAGACATTCCTGGCAGGCTTGTCACTGCACCGTTTCACTGGAAGATTGCGTTGGCGCCGCTGAAACAGGAGATACTTCTTCACCTTTGTGAGTGATCGCATACAGTGCCTTATTGCGTTCAATCGCAGCTTCGCTTGGCGGGTAGTCGTACTTCGGCGTAGGCACCAGACCATCCCGTTGCGCCTCGATGAGTTCCGCGCGAACGTCCGCCCGGGTCTTGCCAGTGGGCTGCGTCTGCGCCAAGGCACTCATCGCGATCGAACACGCAAGGACGCCAATCGCTATATGTGTTGTCTTTTTCACAGTTTTCTCCGAAGTCTCTAAGAATTTGCCAATCGGCCCGTTGATCGGATCTCATCAGGGCATGCCCGACGCAATGCACCGATGAGCCCATTGTCGTCAATTGACGTTGCTCCCAGACTGACAGCCTGATTACGATTTTGATATCTTCTTTCGGTCTTTGGCGATATTGCGGCGTGGGATGATAGCTGCGGCCTCTGCCGCAACAAGGCGTTGAGGTAGGGGGCTGAGCAAGGTCCGCGCTTATGCACTGCAGAGGACAGGGCAGAGGATAATCATGAACCTTGTTGATCCCCCAACAGGCCCGGATCCATGACGGTCTCTGGCGTGGATGCGACGAGGCGCGTCTTCGCCCGGTAGTCGTCGACCGCGCCCCGTCGTGTACTTACCTGACTATCAGTTTCCCCTGAACACCAGTGAAGCGTCAGAAGGATTTGTAATCTTTCCGTCACTTTCGGGGTTCGATTTAGATTCCGTCTGGCTCGAGAGGGGTGACGCAGCGTAAATTTGTTGCAATGTCGTCCGCGGTTGACCGGCACTGCTCAGATTCGGAAGTAACACCGAGGTTTTCAGATGTTTTTCGGTGGGAAAGACTGACGCTTTTAGATGACATTGGGTGGATCTACTGATTCGAGAGCCACGCAAATTTGGCAAAAACATTGGATACCGAAATATCCCGCCTTAACCCGGGATTTGCGTCAGTTTGCAGACGCCTTTAGGTGGAATCACTTATGGATATGTTGATAATACAACGTAAAACGCACCATATACTACACAATTCAATCCTGAACACGACATTAGTACTATAATGTCGTGTTCAGGATTGGCGTGCGGATTATTCAATCGTTAGGTCATTCACAAGCGTCTGTTCGTGACCGGACGCCTGCTGATTCAGCGCTGCAGAAAAAAACTCACGCCTCTGGCTGCGCGCTTATCACGCGCCGCGCGAGCGTCGAATAAGCGAGTGGTTCGAAACGATCGAGCCCATCCTTGACGGCAGGAATGTCGTTATTTCTGGCTTGCTGCTCCATCTGTGCACACGCATTCGCCACCGCGGTCTCCTGAATCATCGCGAAGGAGCCGCGTAGCGAATGAAGATGGGCCAGCACCGTTTTTATATCGACCCGTTCAATGGCGACATACAGCGCCTCGAGCGATTCCTTCAGTGCCTGGCTCATCGCAGCATGGATGGGCTCGGGCAATGGCCCATGCGAAATGTCGAGCCTGGCTGCGGTGTCACTTGCGGGGCGTTTGCCGGCCTCCTTGACCAGCCGCCTCACCGTCGCATCCATGGTGCCAAGCAGGACGGGTTTCAGCAGGACCTCGTCGATTCCGGCCTTCTTGCATCGCGAACGCTCTTCCGCACCCACTTGCGCAGTAATAGCGATGATCGGCACCGTCGCGCTTTGGTCGCGCAGACACCGCGCGAGCGCGTACCCGTCCATCCCTGGCATATTGATGTCGGTCATCACAAGATCATAGTGGCGCTCATTGAAGCGCCGCACTGCCGCCCCGCCACTATCGACGATATCGGCCTCGTATCCCAGCGTAGCAAGTTGCGCGGCGATCAATTCCCGATTTGCAAGCTGATCGTCGACCACAAGAATGTGAATGGCGCGTGTGTCGATCCCGGTGGACTCCCATTTGGCTTTGCTATCGTCTGGGGCGACGACCGGTGTGTCAGTACTCACCGGAATGGGTAACGTCACGACAAAGGTACTGCCGTCATTCAACTCACTCTTCACCTGGATCGTGCCATGCATCAATTCGGTCAGGCGCAGACAGAGGGCAAGTCCGAGTCCTGTTCCGCCATAGCGCCTGGCAATCGACGAATCGGCCTGGGTAAATGCATGAAATAGCGTCTCCTGCTGCTGGGGCGTCATGCCGATGCCGGTGTCGCTCACGCCAATCACGATGGGCGAATCGTCGGCCGTGTCGTCCTTGCGGTAAACCTCGAGCAGTACGTCGCCAGTAGCAGTGAATTTGATCGCATTACTGACCAGATTGACCGCGATCTGCCGGATTCTCGTTGGGTCACCCAGATAGCGCGGCGCGAGCGCATCGTCGATCACGCAGTCGAATTCGAGTCCCTTCGCATGCGCGACGGGTTCGAACATCGCACCCACTTGTCGAATGACATCACCGAGATCGAAACTGATCGACTCGAGCGTCATCTGGCCAGACTCGACCTTCGAAAAATCGAGAATGTCGTTGATGATCCCTAGCAGCGCAGTGGACGACGACGTGATGACCCCTACTCTCTCCTCCTGCGACGGTGACAACGGCGAGCGTCCGAGCAACTCGAGGTTGCCGAGAATGGCATTGAGCGGCGTACGTATTTCGTGGCTCATTATCGCGAGGAACGCAGATTTCGCCTCGTTGGCGGCGTCTGCTGCCGCACGCGCCTCGTCCAGCTTGCGCTCCGTGTTCTTCAGAGTCGTAATGTCGGAAAAACTGCAAAGCAGCACCTCTTTCCCACGATACCTGGTACGCACCATACTCACTAGCAGATCGTCCACGCGGCCGTCGGCAAGTCTGAGCGGCATCTCCAGATCGGACTGCCACGCGGGCGCGTCGGGGCTGCGGTCATAGAGACCGAGCAGGCGGGTGTGCAAGCCTGGTTCATCCGGATGCGTGTTCGCTTCGTAGGTACGCATCAGGTTGCTCTGCAACAGAATATCGCCCTGCTCGAAAGACAGCAGGGCGAATCCCGACGGTGCTGCAGCAACCATCGTGCGGTTCAGGGCTTCACTTTCGAATATTCGCTGCGAACGTTCGTAGTCGGGTTTGAACAGCTTGTGATCGAGCATCAACAGAAGCACCCACATGAAAGCCACGACCAGCAGCATCGCGGCAACGTAAACGGCGAGGCGTGCACCTATGTCACGCAAAATGGTGCGCCACGTGAATGCGTGAACGAGCGTCCAGCCGGAGTCCGTTACCTCCGCACTGGCCATGAACAATCCATTCCGGGAGCGATGGACTCCTCCGGCGGGTTGCATCCCTTGCGTACGGGAATTGAGAATCCGTTGTGTCAGCGCGGCGCCGGTACCCGGCTTGGCTGTGCTGAGGATCACATTGCCGGCGGAATCGAGCAGCAGCGATTGTTCATCGTAGCGCTTCTCCCCGGTAAGCATTTCGATCAGGGGGGCCACGTAGATCTTGCGGACAGCCACGAGGAATATCTTGCCGTCGCTAAAGGCCGGCATGACCAGCCGGATGGCGGGCTGTTCGCTAAAGGGATCGGTGGCTGGCGGAAACCATGTTGCACTCCTGTCCTCACCTAACCGCTTGACCACAGTTGGGTCGGTCAGGTCGCCGATATCCGGTGCAATGCGATCGAGAAGCTCGTGGACGTCTTGCGCGCCGCTCTGCTTGAGCAGATCGCCGGATGCCGGAGCAGGAACAATGCCGAGGAACCGCCGGTCAGGCGAATAGAAATAGCCTGACACGGCACTGGTCTGCACCTTGGCCCAAGGTCCGAGACGATAGTCAAAATCAACACCGAGCGCCAGATACGGCGCGAACTCCGATGCGTGCTGCGACGGACCCACATCGCCGAGCATCATCACCGGGTCGAAATTCCTGTGCCTCTGCAGAACGACTCGTCCATGCTGCGCGGCAAACTCGTCGATGAGGGTCGCGGGTGGAGGAGCCCGCGTGCCCCACGTCGACTCTTCATGCAGGATGGCGGCTCTCAGCGTTCTTTCCCGCTCCAGAAACTCCAGTTGCAGGCGAGTCTGCCGTAGAGCGAAATCGGTATAGCGATCGTCGATGTAGTCCGTGACCGCCGATTTCAGCACGACGCCGGTCAACAGCACCAGCACAAACGAGACAGCGACCCCTGCCCCCATGACGAGCGTCCGCTGATAGCGATTCAGTCTGCTCGGCTCATCAACGCGCGAATCGCCGGTGGGCGGATGAACCACGCGTTCATGCCCGCTGGAATCTATGCTCTTTGACGGCATGGCGGACCTGGATCAGGGACGCAAGGGATGGTTTCAGCATCATACGGCGATTCCGACCGGTTGCGTGTCTGGCGTCGATCGAGCCGCCTGCGGCGGGCAGTCTTTGCGGCTTGCGCCTGCCCTCGGATTGTCTACTGGTGGTTGCCTGTTCGGCGATGCACGACTCAATCCCCTTCAGCGCGCAGTTGCACTCGTCGGCGCAAGCATGGGCGACGGACGTCGCTGGAGTGCCGCCGATACTCGATGAAACACAAAGGGCGCCTCTTTCTACTACCTGTCGCGCGGTCAAGATTTCTGACGTTGCCACGCCGTCCGCAATAACCGGCGGCACCGCCATCTCAAGCGCTGCAGCGCTCAAACACCGGCCAGCTCCGATTCGGACACGACCTATTTTCGCCCCATCTCAAAAATATAGACTGAACCCAGTTAGAGAGATTCAGCACAGGCCAATCCCCGAGTGGCGCAGCAGAATCTGGCCGGTTCTTACGGCGGCCATGAGCTTGCGGGAACGTTATGCCTCCTTTTTGCAGCTGATATTGAACGGCAAAAAACGGCAACGGCAATTTGGCATTAGTTCGCATAACTCAATTCCTTTTCAAACTTTAAACGGAATCATGTAATGAACAAGTCCTATCGCACTATCTGGAATGAAGCCCTTGGGTCGTGGGTGGCAGCCTCCGAGAATGCTGTTGCGGGCGGCAAGCGTAACAAGGCAAAGGTTTGTGCAGTTGTAGCGACTGCGGTTGTGGCCGTAGCCTCGTGGGCGCCGGCAGCGCACGCACAGTACAACGCGGGCGGAGGTGTCGCCAAGGGATTACATTCGATTGCAATTGGCTCAGGGGCAAAGACTGATGGTACGAATGTCAACAGCATAGCTATGGGGTATAACGCTTTCGCAACTTCTGGTACGTCGGCAGGTGCATATAGTGCTACGGCTATCGGCACGAATGCGAACGCAGTCGGCGATGGTGCTGCGGCACTCGGTGATAACGCCAGGGCCATTGCGGACAAGGCGACTGCAATTGGTCGCGATGCAATCGCCAACGCGGTACAGTCAAGCGCAATCGGCGCAGGCGCCGCGGCGAGTGGGGAGGGCTCCACAGCAGTCGGCGCAGAATCCAATGCAAGCGGGGACGGGGCGACAGCACTCGGCCTTCAGGCGAGCGCATCGGCTAGGAACTCAGTCGCTTTGGGGTTTGGCGCACTTAGCACAGGCGACGCTGGCATTGCAATTGGTCAGCTAGCTACTTCGGAAGGGACTGCCTCCATGGCGATGGGTGCATACGCCAATTCGACAGGGAACTACTCAGTTGCGATGGGTCTGCTCGCTGATTCGGCAGGGGATAACTCAGTGGCACTGGGTCATGGCGCCTCTGCATCGGCGGCTAACTCGGTGGCCCTGGGTTCGGGTTCGACCACGACGGCCGACCTTAGCGCAGCAGCTTACAACCCGGGTACGACTGCACTGTCGGGCACGGCCAGCGGCGAAGTGTCGATGGGTTCGTCGGGCAGTGAACGTCGCGTGACGAACGTGGCGGCGGGTTCGGCTGCAACGGATGCAGTGAATGTTAGCCAGTTGCAATCGGAAGCGGCAAAGTCGAACAGCATTGGCGCCAGTGCGGCAGCAGCGCTCGGCGGTGATGCTGTCTATAACTCGACGACCGGCGCGATCAGCGCGCCGAGCTACAGTGTGGGTGGCACCACGGTCAGCAATATCGGTGATGCAATTACCAACATCGACAGCCGTACTACGCTGAACACGACGAACATCGCGACCAACACGACGGCGATCACCAGCATCGACGGCCGCGTGACCAACGTGGAAGGCTCGGTCACGAACCTGACGCAGCAACTGGACGGCGGCAGCGTCGGCCTGGTGCAGCAGGACGCGGCCAGCAAGGCCATCACGGTGGCCAGGGACCTGGACGGCACGACGGTGGACTTCGGTGGCACCGATGGCGTTCGCTCGCTGAGCGGCGTGAAGGCCGGTGCGCTGAGCGACACCAGCACCGAAGCGGTGAACGGTTCGCAGCTGCACGCGACCAACCAGAACGTGACGACCAACACGGCCAGCATTGCGGCCAACACGACGAACGTTGCGGCCAACACGACGGCGATCACCAGCATCGACGGCCGCGTGACCAACGTGGAAGGCTCGGTCACGAACCTGACGCAGCAACTGGACGGCGGCAGCGTCGGCCTGGTGCAGCAGGACGCGGCCAGCAAGGCCATCACGGTGGCCAGGGACCTGGACGGCACGACGGTGGACTTCGGTGGCACCGATGGCGTTCGCTCGCTGAGCGGCGTGAAGGCCGGTGCGCTGAGCGACACCAGCACCGAAGCGGTGAACGGTTCGCAGCTGCACGCGGCCAACCAGAACGTGACGACCAACACGGCCAGCATCGCGGCCAACACGACGAACATCGCGGCCAACGCGACGAACGTTGCGGCCAACACGACGGCGATCACCAGCATCGACGGCCGCGTGACCAACGTGGAAGGCTCGGTCACGAACCTGACGCAGCAACTGGACGGCGGCAGCGTCGGCCTGGTGCAGCAGGACGCGGCCAGCAAGGCCATCACGGTGGCCAGGGACCTGGACGGCACAACGGTGGACTTCGGTGGCACCGATGGCGCTCGCTCGCTTAGCGGCGTGAAGGCCGGTGTGCTGAGCGATACCAGCACCGAAGCGGTGAATGGTTCGCAGCTGCACGCGACCAATCAGAACGTGACGACCAACACGACGAATATCGCCGCCAACACGACGAACGTTGCGGCCAACACGACGGCGATCACCAGCATCGACGGCCGCGTGACCAACGTGGAAGGCTCGGTCACGAACCTGACGCAGCAACTGGACGGCGGCAGCGTCGGCCTGGTGCAGCAGGACGCGACCAGCAAGGCCATCACGGTGGCCAGGGACCTGGACGGCACAACGGTGGACTTCACCGGCGCGAATGGCGTGCGCACGCTGGGCGGCGTGAAGGCCGGTGCGCTGAGCGACACCAGCACCGAAGTGGTGAACGGTTCGCAGCTCTACGCGACCAACCAGGCAATCGCGAACGCGAGTCGCTACTTCAAGGCGGGCGGTCTGGAGGATGGCACGGACGATGCGATCGCGGCAGCCAAGTCGGTTGCGGTCGGTGCGGGCGCATCCGCCAATGTGGGCAGCGCAGCAACCGCTAGCTGGAATAATCCTCTTGTCTCGGGCAACGGCTCCAACACGGATATCAATGGTGTTGCTATCGGAGCTAACGCTCGTGCTTCGCTGGGCGGTATTGCACTTGGCGACACGGCCGTAAGCGATAGTTATTCTGGTGTAGCGCTGGGCGCATACACCGTAGCTGGCTCGCATGGAACCGCGGTCGGCGCAGGCGCGATGGCCCAGGGTACGGATAGTTCTGCGCTGGGGTACAACGCCCTTGCCACGGGAGGAAGTGCAGCGGCAATGGGTAACTTTTCGACTGCCTCGGGCGACAAATCCGCGGCACTTGGCGCGAAGGCGAATGCACAGGCGGCGAATTCGGTGGCGCTGGGTGCAGATTCGATCGCAGACCGCGACGATGCGGTGTCGGTTGGCAACGCGACGCTCAAACGCCAGATCACGAATGTGGCGGCCGGTACGCTGTCGGCTAGCAGCACGGACGCGATGAACGGCAGCCAGCTGTACGGCACGGCATCGAGCGTGGCCCAGGCACTGGGTGGCGGTTCGACCGTGAACGCGGACGGCACGATCAGCGCACCGAGCTACGCCGTGGGCGGCACGACGGTGCATAGCATCAGCGATGCTGTTACCAACATCGACGGCCGTACGACGCAGAACGCGAGTGACATCGCGCAGAACACCGCGAATATCACGAACGTGCAGAACCAACTGGCTGATGGCTCGGTGGGTCTGGTGCAGCAGGACGCGACCACCCGTGACATTACGGTTGCCAAGGACACCGACGGTACGGTGGTGAACATGGCGGGCACGGCGGGCGACCGCACAGTGACAGGCGTGGCCGCAGGCGCGGTGAACGCGTCGAGCGTGGATGCGGTGAACGGCAGCCAGCTGTATGGCACGGCGTCGAGCATGGCCCAGGCACTGGGTGGCGGCTCGACCGTGAACGCGGACGGCACGATCAGCGCACCGAGCTACAGCGTGGGCGGTACGACCCTGCATAGCGTAGGCGATGCCGTCACCAACCTGGATGACCGGGTCACGCAGAACACCACGGACATCACGAAGCTGCAGACCCAGGTGGGCGATGTCGGAACGCAACTGTCGGGCGCGGTGCAGTACGACCGTAACGTTGACGGTTCGGTGAACTTCGGTTCCGTGACGCTGGGTGGAGGCCTGGGCGCGGGTCCGGTGGTCCTGACCAATGTGGCCAACGGCACGAGCCAGTACGACGCGGTGAACTTCGGCCAGCTGTCGGCGTTGCAGGACCAGGTGACGGATCTCAACGGCCAGGTGAAGGATCTCGGTTCCCAGGTGTCGAACATCCAGCCGGTCACCCCGGATGTTTCGTCGTCGGACCGCAACAATGACGCAGTGGCTAACGCGGCGATGCCGGGTACCGGTGCGGGCAGCACGGTGGTCGGGGCAAACGCCAGCGCCGCAGCGGAGAACGCGGTGGCAGTGGGCACCAATGCGGCGGCGACCGGCGTCGACTCGACAGCGATCGGCACGGGCTCGCAGGCTGGCAATTCGAACTCGGTGGCGTTGGGTCAGGGCTCGGTGACGGACCGCGATAACTCGGTGTCGGTGGGTTCAGCGGGTCACGAACGCCAGATCACCAACGTCGCATCGGGTACCGCAGACACGGATGCAGTCAATGTCGGTCAGATGAACAGCTCGGTCGCACAAGGCGTTCAGCAGGCCAACAACTACACCGATCAGCGTATCAACGCGACCAACCAGGCAGTCAACAATCTCGCCAGGAACGCCTACTCGGGAATCGCCGCCGCTACCGCGCTGACGATGATTCCAGAAGTCGATCAAGGCAAGAAACTGTCGTTCGGTATCGCGGCAGCGACTTACAACGGTTATCAGGCGATCGCACTGGGCGGTACTGCTCGTATCAAGGACAACATCAAAGTGAAAGCGGGTGTTGGGATGTCCGCGGGTGGCACGACTGCCGGGATTGGTGCCTCGTATCAGTGGTAAGCGGTTGGCGGGAAAGGGTGCGTGTGCCCTCTCCCGATTTTTCACGATCCCCAGACTTCTTTCGTGGGAACAAAGTGGCAGTTGAACTGCCCTTCTAGAACCTGCCTTGCCCACTTGCCGCACCCAAGGATAGAGTTGCAGTGAACGGGACTCTAGCAGTTAAGTCATTTCGGACAACCTGACGTCGGTTGCCAAGCGGTAACTCGCTTCAATTCCCCCCGCACAAAGAAGGTTGACGGTTTTTCGAGCAGCGCGATGAAAGCGCAGGGTCGCTTCCTGTGTTCATTCTGTGGAAGGAGGACTGTCCGGTGTTTTCTGCGCCGAAGTCACCATTCCATTATCCAACGCATATCGGAACAGATCGACTTCTCGCTCAATGCCGAGCTTTTCCATCGCTTTCATTTTCTGAGTACTGATGGTTTTCTTGCTGCGACTCAGCCGTTCGGCAATTTCGTTTACCGTCAGGCCCGATGCAAAAAGGCGCACAACTTCGGATTCGCGCTGACTCAGGACGTCCGAGGAGCCCCTGCCCCGGCGGTTCCAGTCAATCGACTGGACGATCTCGTTGATGGTCGGCGAATAATATTTGCCGCCATGATGGACGGCATGAACGGCGGGGATAAGGTGGGTGGCAGCGTCGGACTTGCTCACGATGCACATTACACCTTGCGTCACGAGCGCACGTATTACTGCCGGGTTGTCCAGCATCGTCAGCACAACGATCTTGATGTCAGGATACCGGCGCTTTATAAACGAAAACAGAGCAATTCCATCACCGTATTCGCCCGCAGGCATCGCGTAATCGGATACGACAACGTCACATTGCGCGTTCGTGAGAAGCGCGATCAGTTCAGTCGAGTTGCTGGCTTTCCCTACCAGTCGGATCGTGCTCACCTCTGCAAACTCGTGTTCGATACCGATCAGCATCATGGGGTGGTCATCAGCCAGTATGACCCGAATTTCGGAGGCGACCATATTGTCAATGTCATTGAAATAGGACATCACTATGATAGTCACCGTGAGCTATATGCGCTCGGCGGGTTTACCTTCACATAATGCGATCTCGCGCTTCGTTTCAGCGCAATACATGAGGCGTTTAACTCATCGCGTCGACGGATTGGCAGCCAGGTAAGTCGGGATGAACCTCCCCGAAACATCGAATGCGCTACGCGCAACCCTCTTAACCCGTTCTGTCCAGCGCCTCCAGCAATGGACCAAGATAAGCCTCATACGGCTTCCAGCGACCTGTCGAGCTTCCTATAGATCGGCTGACGCACCTGATTAAGACTGGCGGTGCGCACGACGCGACGGTTTTCATGGAAGCGCAGACAAGCGTCATCCCAGGGCAGGTCGAGAAAATTCACCAGACGTCGCGCCTCGCCTTCGAGGTCATCGACGACCGCTTCGTAATTGACCTCGATGAAGCGCCCGGCCGGTAGCGCGCTGCGCCAATGTGCCATGAGCCGCTCGTAGTAACGGGAATACTCGCCGAGTTCGGTCAGCTCGTAAGCGAACGGCTGATCGCCCGCAAACGGTTTCGTGTAGCAGGAAAGACAGGTGTCGACCGGTTTGCGCCGCGCGTGAATGATGCGCGCGCCCGGCAGGACCAGCGGAATCAGCCCGGCACGCAGGAAATTGGCCGGCATCTTGTCGACGAGACGCGAACGGCCCTGTGCAAGCGCCTCGACGCGCTCGAGATAGCACCAGCTGCGTTCCCGGAACATTGATTCAGTCGCAATCGTTTGGCGTCTCTAATACTCGGGGGCGTTGACGCTATGCAGACTACGAGCCTCGCCTCTCGACGTATGCGATTGTTCTGGTTGGCAAGACGGTTGTTCACTTCGACGCGCCGGGGATGGTTGGCGGCCCATTGCCCCGCTTGCGCAGTCGATGCGATGCCGAGTGTCCCGGCCATTGCGACGACGACACTGCCAATCAAGGTTTTGCGACGCGCGGCAATCGAAATCGCGAAGCGATCGCTGCATTCGTTGTGGCGCGCGAAGTAGTATTCTCGCAATGCACGCGGTCGACCGATCATCTGACTTGAGGAGCCGGGCCAATGGAAAGCATCGACATACTTGTCGTGGCGGCATTCGCTTTTGTCGCCAGCCACTTTCTCCTGTCCCATCCGCTGCGGGCGGGTATGGTCCGGGCAATCGGCGAACGGGGCGCCATGGGCGTCTATTCGCTGATTGCGATACTGACGTTCGGCTGGATGGTCATGGCTTACGACAGGACGCCCGTCTCCGATCCGCTATGGCCGGCAGGCAACGCGCTGTGGGCAGTTGTGACCGTGCTCATGCTGATCGCGTCGATCCTTCTGATGGGCTCCCTGATCCGCAACCCGGCGTTGCCCACCGGCGGCCGACCCGCCGCGTTTCCCGACGCGGCGCGCGGCGTGTACGCAGTGACCCGTCACCCAATGATGTGGTCGTTCGCGCTCTGGGGACTGTGCCATATCGCCGTGTTCCCGGTCACCCGGAACATCGTGCTTGCCGGGGCGATCATCATCCTCGCGCTGGTCGGTGCCGCGCTACAGGACCGCAAGAAACGGCGGCTGCAACCCGATCTGTGGCCCGCATGGGAATCGAAGACGAGCTATCTGCCGTTCGCGGCGATCGCCGCCGGCCGCGCGCGGCTGGGCGGGTTCGGCATGCACGCGCTGGTGGGCGGCGTCGTTTTCTGGCTCGTCGCGACCTGGGCGCATATCCCGCTCTCCGGTTGGCCCGCGGGCATCTGGCGCTGGCTCTAGCCGGCAGATTCCACGAGATCTGTTCTCGTGGCGCAAGACTCTTTGTCCACGGTGTGTGTTCGAATTCGCGGCGGATGCGCCTACAGTGCCCTCCATCGGGTCCATCGATTCGAACGGCCAGCAGGCCAGATCAATCACACTGTGAGACAAACCATGAGCACTTCCAAAGTCGTCATCGTCACTGGCGCATCGCAAGGCATCGGCGCTGAAACCGTCAAAGCCTTCCGCGCGCAGGGTCATCGCGTCGTCGCCACGGCTCGTTCCATCGCACCGGCCGTCGAGGCCGACTATGTCGCTGTGGCCGGCGACATCGGCAACGCCGCTACCGCCCGCCGCGTCGTCGACGCTGCCATCGAGCACTTCGGACGCGTCGATACGCTCGTCAACAACGCGGGCATCTTCATCGCGAAGCCGTTCACGCAGTACACCGCCGAAGACTACGCGGCAATCCTGAGCGTCAACCTGAACGGCTTCTTTTACATTACCAAGTACGCGATCGACGCGATGCAGAAGCACGGCAGCGGTCACGTGGTCAGCATTACCACGACGCTCGCCGAAAAGGCGAACAGCAAGGTTCCGTCGGTGCTCGCGTCGTTGACGAAGGGCGGCCTGAATGCCGCGACGCGTTCGCTCGCCATCGAATATGCGCGCGCCGGTATCCGCGCCAACGCGGTGTCGCCCGACATCATCAAGTCGCCGATGCATCCCGCCGAATCACACGCGACGCTCGCCGGGATGCATCTTTGGCGACATCGATGAATGCGTCGGATAATTTACGGCTTTTCTCCTTGCCGTTCGCGCCGAGCACGACGGTCAACGCCTTGCCGCTTTCGCACAGCGACGTGAAACGGTCGTTACCCGACGGATTGGCGAGCACGCAGCCGTCCGTGTCGATTTCGGCCGTGACCTGATGCGTGGCCGTGTTGACCACGGTGACCGATGTCGCGGGCGTGATGTTCGACACGTAGAGCCACCTGCCCTCTTTGGACATCGAAGTGTTGTACGGCGACGGCACGCTTTGCGCGTGCTTCGGCGGAATCGCGACTTCGCCGGTGATCTGCAGTGTCGTGTTGTCGGTCGTTTCGACGTCGTCGGTACGCCCGCCGTGCGAGCCGCGCGCGAAGTAAGTCGTCGCGACGTAGCTCGTCTTGTGGTCGGGGCTGATCGCGAGACCCGGCGCGAAGCCGGCATCGATCTGGCCGAGCAGGCGGTTGCTGTCGGCGTCGATCACGTACGTGCGCGCGTCCGTCATCGAACGGAAGTTCACGTCCATGACGTACACCTGATGCGGGCTTTACGCCGGCATCTTCGCGATCGTCAGGTCTTCTGCTTGTTCGACTGCGAGTACCTGAGTCGATATCGCGACGCTGCTCGCCATCAGCAGCGCCCATCTCCGTTTTCTTTGCAAGGCGAATCACCGCGAAGTGATGCCGCGGCAGCTCGCCGTTGAAACGCGGGTCGGCGCATCACGGCATACGGTTTGCCGATATTGGAGGTTGCGGGGACGCATGCGCCGCGAGCAGCTGCTGATGGCGTGCTTCGGTGGCGTCGTCGGCGGGGAACATGCATTCGATGCGCAACTCCTGCGCGGCCACGTTTTGCGGTGTGCCCACGGTCGTGACCATCGAGAAATAGCGCAGCACCACGCCCTCGCTGATGAAGCCGAGCGGAACCATCGGCAGCGTCGCGGGTGTCGTGGACGAGCCATGATGCGTCTTCCAGTCGCGCGGCACGTCGGGATACGCAAGCAGTTCATCGAGTAGACGCTTCGTGTTGGCGCCGATTACATGACCGACCGACTCGCGATACACGCGTTGCAACAGACTTCGCGCGACCTCCTCCCACTCGGCGACGAACGGACGCATGCCATGTGGATCGAAGATCAGATGCAGCATGTTGCGCCGGGCCTTCGCGCGCGGTCATGTCGATGAAGCAGTTGAAGAAGCGCGGGGCCGCGTCGTTGGTCATCAGCACGTTCCAGTCGCGGTCCATCACGAGCGCCGGAAACGGCTCATGCTGACGCACGACCCGTTCGAGCGCGCGAACCACGCCGTGCATTTCCTGCGCATTCCACGGTGCTTCCGAATAGATCGGTGCATAACCCGCCGCAAGCAGCAGCGCATTGCGCTCGCGCAGCGGCACGTCGAGGGTCTGCGCAAGCGTCAGCAGCGTGTCGCGGCCCGGCACGCTGCGCCCGCTTTCGATGAAGCTGATCTGCCGCTGCGAGATGCCGGCCTCGAGCGACAGATCGAGCTGACTCACGCCACGCACGTCACGCCAATAGCGCAACAGACTGCCGAGATCGCCAGGCTGCACTTTCGGATCGTGACTCGTGACGTTCATGGTGTTGCCCTCCTGTTGATGCCTGAACGGGATCGCTTCAGCGCGCGGGCGCGTGCCACGCGAATTCGGCGAACTGCGTTTCGAGCGGCGGCTCGGTCACGCTGCCGGTGTAGTTCGTGATCGTCGACGCGGCGACCACCGCAACCACCTCGAGAATCTGCTCCGCGCTGAAACCTGCCGCGAGAAAGCGTTGCCGGTCCTCATCGGCGAGGCGGCCGCGTTTTTCGATCAGCGTGCGCGCGAGCGTCGACAGCGCCGCGAGCCTCGTGTCGTCGGGCAGACCGCCGTGGCGGATCGCCTCGACATCGGCGCGACGCAGGCCCGCGTTCATGCCGAGCGCGGTATGAAACGCAACCGCCCATTCGCTCGCGTTCGTCACCGCGTTGGTGAGCAGCAGCGTCTGGATCTCCGGTTCCGTCAGACTGCTCGCATGCACGCGCTCGAACAGGCCGATGAAGCCGTTGATCAGCACCGGCGAAGCCGCCATCTTGGCCGCGATGTTCGGAATCAGGCCGAACGCCTGCTGCAGTTTGCGGAGCACGGGTTTCGATTGCTCGGGAGCGGACTCGATCGTGTGAACGGGATAGCTGGACATGGTATCTCCTTGACGTGTGCGCCATCGGAGCGACGGCGCGGTAGTCGAAGAGTAGAGGCAGCCGCGCGGCTCGCCAATTACATCGGATGTCATCGCCATCAACCACGCGGCGGCGGCTTCTTTCTGGCGAGCCGCCTGGACGCGGACTATCATTTTGGAGTTTGTTCCCCTCTTGTCCCGTTCGTCACTGGAAAGGAAGAACATCATGCCCACGATGAAAGCAGTCGAAGTGAAGCAGGCCGGCGGCCCGCTCGAACTGGTCGAACGCGAAGTGCCCGAGGCGGGCGCGGGTCATGTGCGTATCAGAATTCAGGCTTGCGGCATCTGCCATAGCGATGCGATGACCAAGGAAGGCCTGTGGCCGGGCCTGGCCTATCCGCGTGTGCCCGGTCACGAGATCGCGGGCGTGATCGATTCGGTCGGTGCGGGTGTCGAGGGCTGGCAGGACGGGCAGCGTGTCGGGGTCGGCTGGCACGGCGGGCATTGCGGCAAATGCGAACACTGCCGCCAGGGCGACTTCGTGCTGTGCAAGTTCGCCCTCATCCCCGGCATCAGCTACGACGGCGGCTACGCCGAATACATGGTGGCCCCGGTCGAAGCCCTGGCGCGCATTCCCGACGATCTGTCCGACGTCGATGCCGCGCCGCTGCTCTGCGCGGGCATCACGACGTTCAACGCGATACGCAATAGCGGCGCGCGCGCCGGTGACGTGGTCGCGATTCTCGGGATCGGCGGCCTCGGTCATCTCGGCGTGCAGTTCGCGCGCAAGATGGGCTTTCGCACGGTGGCGATCGCGCGCGGTCAGGACAAGGCCCCGCTCGCGCAGCAACTGGGGGCGCATCACTACATCGACAGCAAAACGGAAAACGTCGCCGAGAAACTGCAGGCACTGGGCGGCGCGAAGCTGATACTCGCCACGGTGACGAGCGGCAAGGCGATGACCGCGACGCTCGGCGGTCTCGGCCTGAACGGCAAGCTCGTGATGGTCGGCGTGTCCGAAGAGCCGGTCGAAGTGCCGATCGTGCAGTTCATCATGGGACGCAACTCGGTGCAAGGCTGGCCCTCCGGCACCTCGGCCGATTCGCAGGACACGCTCGCGTTCAGCGCGCTCACCGGTGTCAAGCCGATGATCGAAGAGTATCCGCTCGCCGAGGCAGCGCAGGCCTTCGACCGGATGATGAGCGGTCACGCGCGTTTCAGGGTGGTGTTGAAGATGGTCTGAGTGGTTGCCTCCGGCGGAGGCAATGGAGATTGTATGACCATACTGGTTACGGGCAGCACGGGTGTCATCGGCACCCGGTGCTCGAACATCTGAAAGGCGGCGGCGCGGAAGCAGTGACGAGGCGAAGAAAAAGCGCGCCTGCCGGCATCCCGGCAAGCGCGCTCGATGACTTCGCAAATCCACCTTCAAAAACTGCGTCGACGTGGCAAAGAACCACTCGCCAGCACTGGCTGGATCAAGCCAGATCGAAACGATCCAGATTCATCACCTTGACCCACGCGGCAACGAAGTCGCGCACGAATTTCTCCTTGCCGTCCTCGCTCGCGTAGACCTCGCTCAAGGCGCGCAGCACCGAGTTCGAGCCGAACACCAGATCGACGCGCGTACCGGTCCACTTGACCTCGCCGCTCTTCGTGTCGGCACCTTCGAACGTTTCCGCGGCCTCCGACACCGGCGTCCATTCCGTACCCATGTCGAGCAGGTTACGGAAGAAGTCGTTGGACAGCGTTTCCGGCTTGCTCGTCAGCACACCATCGCTGCCGGCGCCCACCTTCAGCACGCGCAGGCCGCCGATCAGCACCGTCATCTCGGGCGCCGTCAACGTCAGCTGTTGCGCCTTGTCGATCAGCAGCTTCTCCGCCGCCACCGGAAACTTGCCGCCCAGATAGTTGCGGAAGCCGTCGTGGACCGGCTCCAGCACCGCGATCGCTTCGACGTCGGTCTGCTCCTGCGACGCATCCATGCGACCCGGCGAGAACGGCACCGTCACCTGCTGCCCGGCGTTCTTCGCGGCCTGCTCGATACCGGCGCCACCCGCCAGCACGATCAGGTCGGCAAGCGAAATCTTCTTGCCGCCGGACTGCGCACCGTTGAACTCGCTCTGGATGCCTTCGAGCACCTTCAGCACCTTCGCGAGCTCAGCGGGCTGGTTGATGGCCCAGTCCTTCTGCGGTGCGAGCCGGATGCGCGCGCCGTTGGCGCCGCCGCGCTTGTCCGAGCCGCGGAACGTCGAGGCCGAGGCCCACGCGGTCGTGACCAGCTGCGACACCGACAGCCCCGACGCGAGGATCTTCTGCTTCAGCGCCGCGACGTCCTTGTCGTCGACGAGCGGGTGATCGACGGCCGGAATCGGGTCCTGCCACAGCAGTTGCTCCGACGGCACTTCCGGGCCAAGATAGCGGGCGCGCGGACCCATGTCGCGGTGCGTCAGCTTGAACCACGCGCGCGCGAACGCGTCGGCGAACTCGTCGGGGTTGGCCATGAAGCGCCGCGAGATCTTTTCGTAGATCGGGTCGAGGCGGAGCGACAGGTCGGTCGTCAGCATCGTCGGCAGCACTTTCTTCGACGGGTCGTGCGCGTGCGGATACGTGGCCTGCGCGTCCTTCGCGACCCACTGGTTCGCACCCGCCGGGCTCTTCGTCAGCTCCCACTCGTGGCCGAACAGGCTCTGGAAGTAGCTCATGTCCCACTGCGTCGGCGTCGCGGTCCACGTGACTTCGATTCCGCTCGAGATCGTATCGCCGCCCTTGCCGGTGCCGAAGCTGCTGCGCCAGCCGAGCCCCTGGTTCTCGAGGCCAGCACTTTCCGGTACAGGGCCGACGCTATCGGCAGGACCCGCGCCGTGCGTCTTGCCGAACGTGTGGCCTCCGGCGATCAGCGCGACCGTTTCCTCGTCGTTCATCGCCATGCGGCCGAACGTTTCGCGGATGTCGACTGCCGCGGCGAGCGGATCGGGATTGCCGTCCGGGCCTTCCGGATTCACGTAGATCAGGCCCATCTGCACCGCGCCGAGCGGGTTTTCGAGGTTGCGTCCGGGCGGATCGGTGCGGCTCTTCTCAGTGCCGTGCAATTCCTCGTCGGCGACGATCACGCCTTCGTCGCTTTCCCTGCCGGCCGCGCCCTTGCCGTAGCGCACGTCGCCGCCGAGCCAGGTCTTTTCATTGCCCCAGTAGACGTCCTGATCCGGTTCCCACGTGTCCTCGCGGCCGCCGCCGAAACCAAAAGTCTTGAAGCCCATCGTTTCGAGCGCGACATTGCCGCTCAGGATCATCAGGTCGGCCCACGAAATTTTCTGGCCGTACTTCTGCTTGATCGGCCACAGCAGTCGGCGCGCCTTGTCGAGGCTCACGTTGTCCGGCCAGCTGTTGAGCGGCGCGAAACGTTGCTGGCCGCGCCCTGCGCCGCCGCGGCCGTCGCCGATGCGGTACGTGCCGGCGCTATGCCATGCCATACGGATCAACAGCGGACCGTAGTGGCCGAAGTCCGCGGGCCACCAGGGCTGCGAATCGGTCATCAGCGCGGCGAGGTCTTTCTTGACCGCGGTGTAGTCGAGGCTCTTGAACGCCTCGGCATAGTTGAAGTCTTTGTCTAGCGGATTGGAGCGGTTCGAATGCTGGTTGAGCAGGTCGAGGCGCAATTGCTTCGGCCACCAGTCTCGATTGGTCGTCCCGCCGCCGGCGGTATGGATGAACGGGCACTTTGCTTCGTTTGACATGCGTTCTCTCCTTTGGAGGATGTCTCCGTTGTCGATCGGAGTCGGTGCCTCGGCACTTTCTCCAATCCCATGCAAGGTACTTGTTATGCGTTTGTCATCGTGTCAGGCTTGCGTGGCAATTTGACGATCCGAAAACCCGACGGTCAGCCGAATGACTCGGCAGTGCACTCATGAAATCCAGGGTCGAGTGAAACGTAGCCGTTTCTGTAACGGATGACTCCGGTCGGCGCGCCACTCCTATTCGAATATAGGCGAGGACAAAGTTCAATAGAATTCGAATACGGCAATGCTGGTAATAGACGGCGACTATAGCGGGCGGAAAACGAGCGGCGCCCTGCATCACTGTATGCCGATCGATCGTCACCGCGTCGAAGCTTGAGCGCACCTGGCTGTTTTGCGCCAGGCGCAGCCGACTGTGTGATAGGGTTTCGCGTTTCGTCCGCAACAGAGTGGGCACTGCTTTCTTTTCAGGCGAGCGCTTCTGACAGCACCTGAGCGGAGCAGAATGACGCCAACCGGCGTGCGCCCGAGGAGTGTCCCGAACCGTGTCCAAAGCCGTGCCGAAAGCTGCCCCGAACGCTGAGCTCGCCACCGTCCAGCCCGTCGAATCGCTCGTCGTGCCGGAACTGCTCGATGGCCGCGACGGCACCAATCGCGGCGCGGCGGAAAACTCGCAGCTATCGGCGCGCAACGACCTCGACGCCGTGCGCGCCTGGCTGTCCAATTACGCGGACACCAAGACCACCTTCGACAACTACCGCAAGGAAGCGGAGCGGTTACTGCTGTGGGCCGTCGTGCAGCTCGGCAAGCCGCTGTCGTCGCTGACGCACGAGGATCTGCTGCTGTTCAGGGCGTTCATCGCCGATCCGCAGCCGGCCACGCGCTGGGTGTCGGCGAACGGCGGCAAGTACGCGCGCGGCGACGCGCGCTGGCGGCCGTTCAACGGGCCGCTGTCGCCGGCCAGCCAGCGCCAGGCGCTGATCATCCTGAACGCGATGTTCACGTGGCTCGTCAATGCCGGCTATCTGCGCGGCAATCCGATGGCGCTCCTGCGACAACGCGCGAAGCGCTCGGCGCCGCGCGTGACGCGCTATCTGTCGACGTCGCTGTGGGACGAAGTGAAGCTGTTCGTCGAGCAGCTGCCGCAAGATACCGATGCGCAACGCGCCTACTACGCGCGTTGCCGCTGGCTGACCACGCTGTTCTATTTGCAGGGCATGCGCATTTCCGAGGTGGCTGGCGGGCAGATGGGCCAGTTCTTCAGAAGGCTCGGCGCCGATGGTCAGGACCAGTGGTGGCTCGAGACGCTCGGCAAGGGCGACAAGGAGCGGATCGTGCCGGTGTCGGCCGAACTGGTTCAGGAGCTGCGCGGCTACCGCACGCTCAATGGACTCGCCGCCCTGCCGACCCGCGCCGAGGAAACGCCGCTCGTGCTGCCATTCAAGGGCCGCAACCGCTGCCTGTCGCGCTCGGCGATTCACGACGCGATCAAGGGCATCTTCGCGGGCGCGGCCATGTGGCTGCGTGCGCGCGGTCCCGAATTCACCGATCGCGCCGACGAGCTCGAGCGCGCGTCGGCGCACTGGCTGCGGCATACGGCCGGTTCGCATCAGGCGGACGGCGGCGTCGATCTGCGCACGATCCGCGACAACCTCGGCCACGTTTCGCTGAATACGACCAGTCTTTACCTCCACACCGAGGACGACGCGCGGCATACCGAGACCGTTAATCGACACCGGATGAACTGGGACGACGCGAAGTCTAAAGACGGCAATGCGGGCGGCAATTAAGCGCGGATCGGGCGTGTGAAACACGCCGGAATTTTTGCGTTATTTCTTTCTATTTCCGTTGGATCAATTCATCAGGCGATGCGCGCCGGGCATGCGTTTGCGCCTGCGCGCGCCAGCGCGTTTACCCGCTCATTTCCCTGGTCGTCGATTCATATCTCAAGAATGCAAAACGCCGACCGTTAAACGGGCGTCGCTCGACAAATAACTAATACAAACCGGGGAATGAACTTGAAAACCATCACGAACGCGCTGTTGGCGTCGGCTGCGTGCGCTACCTTTCTCGCGGGCTGCGTGACCAGTGGGCAAGGCCGGCTCGTCAGCGCCCCGAACCGGGTCAACGAAGTGACCGTGACCGCGTATCAGCCGTTGCCGACCGATGTGTATGTCGCCAATGTGGTCGATCGCGATGTGGTGATCGTCGGCGGCGATACGTATATCTGGGTCGTCGGCCGGGACGGCGTCCGGCATCGCCAGTTCTATTCTCATGGCGATCATCGCGCCGAGGTTTTCCATCGCCGTGAGGAACTGCATCGCGTGATGGCGAGCCATGACGGTCATCTGCCGGAGCATCCGGGCGGCGGCGAGCATCCGGGCGGCGCGCATCCGCCGCTCGGGCACCCGGGCGGCCCGGCGCCGGCGATGGCCGCGCACGAACAGCCGTCGCGAGCCGACAGGCACGCCGCCGGACCGGTCAGGTCTGCACCCGCGACGGTCCCGCACGGACAACCGCGCCGCGTCGTCATGCACGTCGCCGGGCCGGTCAGGCCCGCGCCCGCACCATCGGCAAAGCGGGTGTCGAAGGATCCGAAGAAGTCGTAACGTCGCTGATAGGCGCGCTGTCAAAGCGCCTTCCTGCATCGCCCGCTTCCCCCAACTCCCCGCCAATCCCACCCCATTGCCCGCTAGAATTGCCGGCTTTGCCCGCGTCGGGCGCGCCGCAAGGCAAAATACGGGTTTTGCGCGCGCCGCACGCGCGGCCGACCCGGTCGCGAAGCGTCCCAAACCGTTTTAGGGCCCGGCGGTTGCATCGTCGCCCCGGGCCGCGCGCCGACCCGCAACATCACAGCCCCGCCCGGCCCGTCAGCTTCGCTGCCCGGCGCACGCGGCGCGGCGAGGACCGCTCGTCCCCAACAGAGCAGATCAGGAGCCTTTATGAGCGATTCGAAACCATCCTTCCTCGGCCGCATTTCGCTGGCCGTCGGCACGTTTTTCAGCATTCTCGGCAATGGCGACTTCGCCGCCGAGGTCCTGCGCTTGCGCAACGGCGAAAAGATCGGCGCGGCCCCGGCAGCCGCCCCCGCCGCCACGGCAACCCCGGCCCGCGCCGCCGCCCCGCAACCGAAGCCGCAACCCGCGCCGGTGCTGAAGGAGGCCTCCCCCGACGCCGCGCTGCAACTGCTCGGCCTGTTGCAACGCGACGCGCGCTTCATCGATTTCGTCGAGGAAGACATCAAGGCCTATAGCGACGCCGACATCGGCGCGGCCGCGCGCCTCGTGCACGAAGGCTGCCGCGCGACGCTGCGCGAGCACTTCACGATCCGCCCGGTGCGCGACGAAGCCGAAGGTAGCCGCGTGACGCTGCCCGCGGGCTTCGACGCGAGCTCGGTCCGTTTGACCGGCAACGTGGTCGGCAGTGCGCCGTTCAACGGCAGCATCAGCCATCGCGGCTGGCGCGTCGAGGATGTGCGTCTGCCGAAGCTGGCGGACGGTCATAACGCAAAAGTCATCGCACCGGCGGAGGTGGAGCTATGAGCGACGCACGCTATTCGATCGGCATCGATCTCGGCACCACGCACTGCGCGTTGTCCTACGTGGACACGCACGCGAGCGACGGCGAGAAAACCACCCAGGACGTGCTGTCGATCGCCCAGCTCACGGGCCCCGGCGCAATCGATAATCTGCCGCTGCTGCCCTCGTTCCTGTACCTGCCGCATCCCGACGAACTGGCCTCCGGCGACCTCTACCTGCCGTGGACCGGCCAGCGCGAATTCGCGGTCGGCGAATTCGCGCGCAGCCGCGGCGCCGGCACGCCGATCCGGCTCGTGTCGAGCGCGAAAAGCTGGCTGTGCCATCCGGGCGTCGACCGGCGCGCGGGCATTCTGCCGAACGACGCGCCGCCCGAAGTCGCGCGTGTGTCGCCGCTGGAAAGCTCGGTGCGCTACCTGACGCACCTGCGCGAGGCGTGGGACCACGCGCATCCGGACGCGCCGTTCGGCGAGCAGGACGTCACCGTGACGATCCCCGCGTCGTTCGACCCCGCGGCGCGCGAGCTGACGGCGGAGGCCGCCGAGGGCGCCGGCTTCACCCGCATGACGCTGCTCGAAGAGCCGCAGGCGGCGCTCTATAGCTGGATCCAGAAGAGCGGCGGGCAGTGGCGCAAGCAGGTCGAGGTCGGCGACATCATCCTCGTCGTCGACGTCGGCGGCGGCACGACCGACCTGTCGCTGATCGCGGTGATCGAGCGCGACGGCAATCTCGAACTGCATCGCGTCGCGGTCGGCGATCACATCCTGCTCGGCGGCGACAACATGGACCTCGCGCTCGCGCACGTGGTCGCGCGCAAGCTCGCCGCGCAGGGTACCCAGGCCGACGCGTGGCAACTGCGCGCGCTCACCTACGCGTGCCGCGCGGCGAAGGAAACGCTGCTCAGCGATCCCGCCACCGACACCGTGCCGCTCGTCGTGCCGAGCCGCGGCTCGAAGCTGATCGGCGGCTCGATCCGCACCGAGCTGACGCGCGCCGAACTGACACAGACGATCCTCGACGGCTTCTTCCCGCAGATCGACAGCGCCGCGCGTCCGGTGAGCCGCGCGCGGGTCGGTCTGACGCAGCTCGGCCTGCCGTATGCGCAGGACGCGGGCATCACGCGGCATCTGGCGGCGTTCCTCGGGCGTCAGGTCGGCGCGCTGGCGGAACTCGAAGGGCTGCGCGAGCATGTCGCGCCCAACGCGACTTTCCTGCATCCGACCGCGGTGCTGTTCAACGGCGGCGTGTTCAAGTCGACGCTGCTCGTCGAACGGATCATGGGCACGCTGAACGGCTGGCTCGCGGCCGAAGGCGCGGCGCCCGCCCGTCTGCTCGAAGGCGCGGACCTCGATCTGGCGGTCGCGCGCGGCGCGGCGTACTACGGCTACGTGCGGCGCGGCCGCGGCGTGCGGATTCGCGGCGGCACCGCGCGCGCGTACTACATCGCGATCGAATCGGCGATGCCGGCCGTGCCCGGGCTCGAGCCGCCGGTGCAGGCGCTGTGCGTCGCGCCGTTCGGCATGGAAGAAGGCACCGACGCCGAGCTCCCCGCGCAGGAGTTCGGGCTGGTCGTCGGCGAGCCCGTGCATTTCCGCTTCTTCGGCTCGTCGGTGCGTCGTCAGGATCAGGTCGGCACGCTGCTCGATTATTGGGGCCCCGAGGAGTTGCAGGAACTCGAGGAAATCCAGGCGACGCTGCCGGCGGCCGGCCGCACCGCCGGCGAAGTCGTGCCGGTGAAGCTGCACGCGCGCGTGACCGAGGCGGGCACGCTCGAACTCGAAGCGATCCCGCGCGGCTCCGACGAGCGCTGGAAAGTCGAATTCGACGTGCGCGGCAACGCGAATGCGTGATTGACATGAAGCGGTACAGCGTCGGCATCGATCTGGGCACCAGCAACACGGTGCTCGCGTACGCGCAAGCCGGATCGCAGCAGATTCGTGTGTTCGAGATCGAGCAACTCGTGAGCCCCGGCGAAGTCGCCGCGCGGCCGCTGTTGCCGTCGGTGCGCTATCAGGCGGCCGACGGCGAACTGAGCGCGGCCGATCTGCAGTTGCCGTGGTCCGGTGCGCGTGCGGCGTCGGGCCACGGCAAGGACGCGACGCAGCCGGTCGTGGTCGGCCGGCTCGCGCGGCTGCTCGGCGCGCAGGTGCCGGGGCGGCTCGTCGCGAGCGCGAAAAGCTGGCTGTCGCACGCGTCGGTCGATCGCGTCGCGCCGATCCTGCCGTGGGGCGCGCCCGACGACGTCCGCAAGATTTCGCCGCTCGACGCGAGCGCGAGCTACCTCGCGCACGTGCGCGCCGCATGGAACCAGCACTTTCCGAAGGCGCCGCTCGAACAGCAGGACGTCGTGCTGACGGTGCCCGCATCGTTCGACGAAGGCGCGCGCGCGTTGACCGTCGAAGCGGCGCGGCTCGCCGGGCTGCCGTCGCTGCGGCTGCTCGAAGAGCCGCAGGCCGCGTTCTACGACTGGCTGTTCCGGCATCGCGACACGCTTGCCGACGAGTTGGCGGACACCCGGCTCGTGCTGATCTGCGACGTCGGCGGCGGCACCACCGATCTGACGCTGATCGAAGTCGGCCTGTCCGACGACGGCGAGCCGCGCCTGACGCGCGTTGGTGTCGGCAATCATCTGATGCTCGGCGGCGACAACATGGACCTCGCGCTCGCGCATCTGGTCGAGGCGCGGCTGTTGGGTGGTGCCGGCGGCGGTGCGCAGGCGCCGCAACGGCTATCGGCGGCGAGCCTGTCGCAGCTGGTCGAGCGATGCCGCGTCGCGAAGGAGCAATTGCTCGGCGCGCAGGCGCCCGAGTCGGCGCCGGTCACCTTGCTCGGCGCGGGTTCGAAGCTGATCGGCGGCGCGCGCACGACGCAGGTCACGCGCGACGAGGTCGAGAAGATCATCGTCGATGGTTTCTTGCCGCGGGTGGCCGCCGATGAGCGTCCGGGCCGGCCGCGCGGCGCAATCGTCGAATTCGGCCTGCCGTACGCGACCGATGCGGCGGTCACGCGGCATATCGCGGCATTTCTCGAACGTTTCGCCGCGCAGTCGCGCAAGGCCCTGGGCGCGGATTCCAGCACGCCGGACGCATCCGGCACAGCCGCCCTGCCCGTTCCCGACACGCTGCTGCTCAACGGCGGCGTGTTCCGCGCCGACGCGCTGTCGCGGCGTCTGGCCGACACGCTCGGCGGGTGGCGCGGCGCGCCGCTCAACGTGCTGCACAACGACAACCCGGACGTCGCGGTCGCACGCGGCGCGGTCGCCTATACGCTCGCGCGCGCGGGCTTCGCGCCGAAAATCGGCGGCGGTTCGCCGCGCAGCTATTTTCTGGTGCTCGACGAAACGCCGGCCGGCAAAGACGACGCCGAGCCGGACGCAGCGCTGGCGCAACGCGGCATCTGTCTGCTGCCGCGCGGCACCGAGGAAGGTCACGAGATTCTGATCGCGGACCGCACGTTCGCGCTGCGGCTCGGGCATCCGGTGCGCTTTCACCTGGTGTCGTCGAGCGCGGACACCGCGTATCAGCCCGGCGAACTGGTCGACCTCGCGGGCGGCGACTTCGTGCGTCTGCCGCCGATCGCGACGATCGTCCAGCCACGCGACGGCCATCGCGCTAGCGAAACCGCCGTGCGCATCGCGACGTCGCTGACCGAGGTCGGCACGCTCGACGTCCATTGCATCGAGCTCGACGAGCCATCGCAACGCTGGCTGCTCGAATTCCAGCTGCGCCACGCCGACGCGCAAGTGGATCTATCCGCCGAGGGCGCACCGCAACGCCACCCGGCGCTCGATCGCGCGATCGAACTGATCGACCGTTGCTTCGGCGCCCGCGCGCAAAACGTCGACCCGAAGGAGATCAAACGACTGCGCGCGCAGCTCGAACATCTGCTCGGCCCGCGCGACAGCTGGAACAGCGCGTTGCTGCGCGAACTGTTCGGCGCGCTGTGGGAGCGCGCGCGCCGCCGCCGCCGCTCGGCCGATCACGAACGGCTGTGGCTGAATCTGGCCGGCTATTGCGTGCGGCCCGGCTTCGGTTATCCGCTCGACGAATGGCGCGTCGAGCAACTGTGGACGCTGTTCGACGATGGCATCCAGTACGTGACCGACAGCCAGGTATGGTCGGAATGGTGGACGCTGTGGCGCCGCGCGGCCGGTGGCCTCGGCGAAGATGCGCAGCTGCGCGTGCTCGACGCGATGGACTATCTGCAGAAGGCCGCGCAATCGCGTCACAAGCTGCCGTTCGATGTCGCGAAGACCGGCTTCGCCGATATGCTGCGCCTGTCCGCATCGCTCGAACGGATTCCGGCCGAACGCAAGATCGAACTCGGCGAGGCGGTGCTCGCTCGCCTGAAAAAACCCGCGGAAAACCATCAAAGCTGGTGGGCGGTCGGACGGATCGGCGCGCGCCAGCCGTTTTACGGCAGCGCGCATAGCGTCGTGCCGCCCGAGGTCGCCGCGCAATGGCTCGATGCGATCCTCGCGCTCGACTGGAAGAAGGTCGACCCCGCCGCCTTCGCGGCCGTCCAGATCGCCCGCATGACCGGCGACCGCTCGCGCGATCTGCCCGACGCGCTGCGCGCGAGCGTCGTGCGACGCCTCGAAGCGGCGAGCGCGCCGCGCGCCTGGGTCACGATGGTCAGCGAAGTCGTCGCGCTCGATAACGCCGACGAAGGTCGCGTGTTCGGCGAATCGCTGCCGGTCGGGTTGAAGCTGATCGGCGGCTAAAGCGTTTTGCGCGGCGCGAAGCTCAGCACCGCTCGTGCGGCGTCCAGATGCACAGCAACGCGCACACAGGCGGATACCTGTGTGCGCGCATTGCTTCAGCACGCGCCGCTCAATTCGGCACGTTCACGGCGCCATTCGTTGCGGTAATCGCATTGACACCCGGGGTCGCCGCGATCGCCGGCAGGTTGGCCGTGGTCAGCGCCGGTGCGGCTCCGGGCACGCCGCCGCGCGGTATCGTGTGGATCACCTGCGACGGCGGCAACGGCGTGCCGTTCTTCAGATGAGCCCACATCAGGTTGAGCGCCTGGAGATTGTAGTAATGCAACGGCACGAAACGCGTATCGAAACCGGCGACGCCGAGGAACGCGTCAAAGTGCTGACCGTTCGTGACTTCGTACAGCGCCAGCTTGCTCGCGCTGCCCTCGACCACCTGGTTCAATCCGAGATACGGCCGCGACGCGTGATTGATCGGCACCAGCGCATCCGCGCGTCCTTGCACGATGATGGTCGGCTTGCCATGCAGATTCGCATTCACGCGAACTGCATCGACGCTGGCATTCAACGAACCGCTTGTCCACCGCGCTCGCAGGCATGCGGCGCCCGCGTAGCTCGCATCGGCGGTCGCGAGCCGATGATCGACCGCGCCGGAGGCGCCCGCGTTGTAGACGAGGTTGATGCCATTGGTCGGCGGCACGCCGTTGCCGTTGCCGAACACCGTCAGCATCGGCGACACCGCCGGCGTCACGCCGGCTGCGCCAGCCGCGCTGGTGGTGCCGAAGCTGAAGTCGCACAGGTTGTCGGCGACACTTGCGCGCGCATACGCATTCGCATAGGTCACGGCGACGGCCCCGGCACCGCCTGCGAGTCCCACATCGGCGCTTGCAGCAGGTCCGAGTCGGTCTGATAGCCGTTCTGATGCAGCAGCGCGAGCGCATTGGTGGCCTGCGTGACCGTATCCGTTCCCGCGATCACGCCGGCCGCCGCGAGCGACGCGCAACGCGCGGTGCGCAGCGCGGTGGTGGTCGCGCTCGGCAGCGCGGTCAGATACGGTGCGCCGGTCGCGGCGGGCGCGAGCGCGGCGCACGGCTGCAGCAGGTTCGCGAGCGTCATGTAATCGGCGAGCGGTTTGCCGAACGCGCCGACCGGCACGCCGCCCTGCGCGACCGATACCTGCGGCGCAAGCCGCAGATTGACCTGCGGCTCGCCGACCACCACCGCCGTGATGAGACCCGACGTGTCCTGCTCGGCCGCCGCGAGCGACGCGCCACCGCCGTTGCTGACCGACGCGGCGATCGTCGTGATGCTGCCGCTCGCATAGCGCACCGTGCGCGTCGAGCCATTCAACGCGCCGTACGAATCGTTGAGCGCCCAATACGCAAACTGGATCGCCTGCAACGTGTTCTTGCCCCAGTCCTGCTCAGGGTTCTGTTGCGAGTGCGCATGCTTGAACGCATAGCGGTTCGGGAACTGCGCGTTGAACGCCGCCAGCGTGCTGCTGCCGAGCTTCGCTGTGAAGAGGCTCGCCGTGCCCGCGGCGGTCGCATCCTGCAACGTGCCGTCGATCAGCGTCACGCGATTCGTCGACAGCTCGTGCGCGCCGTTGCCGCTGCCCTTGTCGGTGTAGGCCACCGCGCAGCCGCGCTTCAGGCCCCACTCGCCGGCCGCCGAAATCGCGCCGTACACGCCGCGCGAACCGGACGACGTCGCGGTGACGATGCACGGTTGGTCCGGATTGAAGCTCGCGGGAATCTGCACGAGCAGGCTAACGTTCTGCGCGCCGCTGCCGTCATCGGCATAGGCGAGGTATTCCTTGCCCGCGATCTTGCCTTCGCCAAGCGTGTCGTTGCCGTTCAGGTCGACGTTGGGCCCCCAGAAGCGTCCATAGCCGCCGTTCGCCGTCATGTCGACGAGCGCCCGATAGTTCGACCAGATCGCGAGACGCCGCAATTCGGCGGCCGTAGGTTGCGCCGCATTCGCGATGGTGGGCGCCTTCGCCGATGCGAGGCCGGTCTTGCCGAGGCCCGCGGTCAGCAGATCGTCACTGTTGCCGTCATAAGATTTCGTCGTCACCGCGCTTTTGATGAAGCCAGGCAGCACGTTGCTCGGCGCCGGCGGTTGCAGCCCGTCGTTGCCGCTGCCACAGCCCGCCAGCACGATTGCGGACGCCATCACGGTCGCGGCGGTACCGAGCCTCCAAGGGTCGCGCATGGCCGCCGGGATTTTTTTCGCTGTTGTCATCGTTTCTGTCTCCGTCATTTATACGACGTTGTATTGGCAACGGTACCCAACTTGTTGCCGACCCCGCTCCATCTGGTTCGTTAGAACGAGATGCTTCGGATACCGATGCATCGCTAGCGTGCATTGACCTCTCTCTGGAGTCAATACACGGTCATACCCATAACGAGCATCAGGATTCGGGCGAAACAGCCGGCCGGCTAGTCGGAATCGGCCATGCGGGTGAACCCGTCGTCGCTCCAGTCTTCGGAGCCGACACCGTGGCGAACGAAGAAAACTCCGTGCGGGTCGTAACGCTGCTTGATCGACAGCAAACGTGCATAGTTGGCCCCCCAATACGCCGCTTGCCAGTCCTTCTGGAAATAGCTGCTCTCGGCGACGTATGCGCCACCGGCCGTTGCGATTTTCCCGAGTTCGTTGATGGCCAATCCGATGAGCTTCGCATCTCGCTGTGCCTTCGAAACATCGGGTTGATGACCTGTCAGTCCGTCGAATGCCGGTGGCCCCTCGCTCGCGACGATCGCCAATGCGAACGACTCCGCCACGACTGGATTGACTGGGGTTTGCAGGCCGGCGGCAATGACATCGGCAGGGGCGCCGGCGAGCCCTTTCTGAAAATGAAGTTCGACAAGCCAGTAACGCGTAGCGCCCATCAGCGCGTCGACGAGTTCGGGTTGGCGCTCGCGCGCCAGCATTGCTGCAGGCAACCACAGCGAGTCGAAGCCGTGGATCACATGACCGGCCTCGGCGAGATTCGACGCCCAGAAGAAATTGGCATCTGGCGCGCCGGGTCGGTCATCGAAGACGACCAGCCCGGGCACGAACCGCGCGAGCGCCGTGCCGTCCCAGCGCAACCGCCCCGGACCGGCGACGATCGAGGGCGCGGCCATCATGGTCAGGTCGTCCTGCAAGCCAATCCAGTCCCAGAACGGCTTCCAGAGCGTTGCAACCTCTTCCTTGCCGAGTCCCTGAAAGCTCATGTCGATGCGCAGGCGCTTGCCGGGCAGCAGCGTAGCGAGTTCACCCCAGTGGCGATTGCATAGGCTGTCGGCGTAAAAAGCGACGAAGCGGCCCAGCAAGCGTTTGTAGGCGACATCCGAGCGGGCCACGACTGCGCAGGATACGAGGCCAAACACGGCCGGCAGTTCGTGCGTGCGCAAAGTCAGGCGGCTGACGACGCCGAAGGTACCGCCACCCCCACCTTTCAAGGCCCAGAAGAGATCCGGTTCTCTTCGGGCGTTGACAACCCTGACCACACCGTCCGCCGTAACGACCTCCGCTTCGAGCAGTGAAGCAGATGCAATGCCGAATTGTTTGGAGTGCGTTCCAAAACCTCCGCCTTGAATCAGTCCCGCGACTCCCACTGTTCCACAACCGCCGCCCTGTACATACCGACCCACGCCTCCGGTAACGGCTTCATAGGTATGCATCCAGATCGCGCCTGCCTCGACGCTTACCGCGGGTCCGGGTGGAATGACCCCGTCACATCCGCTCGGAACGAAAGCATCGTGATTCCTGATTTCGTTCATGGCGCGCGTCCATATCATCAAGGAACCCGGCGCGTTCGAGGTGCCGAGATAGGAATGGCCCCCGCCGCGCACGACGACGCGAAGATTGCGTTCACGCGCGAAGTTGACGGCCGCCGCCACATGTTCGACCCGTCTCGCGGCGACCACGTAGGCACTGGGTTCGGCTTTCCACGCGCCGACCCACTCGCAGGTTTGTGTCAGAACGGGACTGTCGCCGATGAAGTACGGATTTTTGAGTTCACGGAAGAGTGCAAGGCATTCGGCGTTCTCGGGAGATTCACGACAGAGGTCGAGTGGTGACTCCGGTCGGATCAGGTAGCCATCCACCTGCTGTTTCAGTCGCGCCCAGTCCGAAGGCGTGGGCCATCCCGGTTCGCCCGGTCGTACGCGTCGCGGGGTCTGCGCAGCGCGAGCGTCATCGAGCCGAAGCAACGGCCAGATAGAGGCGAACAGCGGGACAGCCGCAAGCCACCTGATCAGATCACGGCGCTTCGCCATGGCGCTCCTCCACGCTGAAACGTGATCGTTTCCATTTCCCAGACGATCGCTCGCGACCGCGGTGGCGGCACGAGCTCACGCCTCGCTCGATGCAAGCGCTCGAGCGTCTCGTGGAAAAAGTTCGACTTCAGCCTCGATCTCCACGGGAATGTTGAAGGGAAGCTCGGCCAGTCCCACCGCGCTGCGAGCGTGAACGCCGCGCTCCTCGCCAAAGACAGCGAGTATCAGTTCCGAAAAGCCGTTGATCACCGCGGGCTGTCGGTTGAACCCGGGTGCCGAGTTGACCATGCCGAACACCCTCGTCCAACAGGCGATGCGCTCCAGACTTCCGAGCTCGCGCTTGAGGCTGCCCAGAATAGCGAGCGCGGTGAGACGAGCCGCCACGAAGGCCTGCTCCTGCGAGACCTGACTGCCCACCTTGCCAAGTGGCTCGGCCAGCGAACCGTCCACGTTGGTCGGCCCATGGCCCGAGATGCAAGCCCTGCGGCCGACTACCCGCACCCATGGGAACGGAAGCGTCAGGCCTGGAGGAAGCCGCAACGGTTCCGGCAAGACGTAGCCAAGTGCGTGCAAGCGATCTTCAACGGTCGACATATTCAGACTCCACGTGAAGGCCCGACGGCGTTTATTCGCGCGCGCCTCGATAATCGCGCCGCGGCGTGGCTGCGGCACGTCGCTGCGGTGACAGCGCTTTCAGATGCCCCGCTTCCCTCACGCTCCGCCCTGCTTGCGCATCTGCCCGATAGCGCGAGCGCGTCCGGCCTCGGCCTCCCGGACGAGCCGGTACGCAACGTAATATTTAAAGACGTTGCGCACGTACGTCGTTGGTTCGATGCCGATTTTCTCGGCGACTACGATTTCGACATTGTTGAACCACTTGTTAGGATCGAGACCGCGCGCCGCCGCTTCCTTGCGCATTCTGGCGATCTTTGCGGGTCCTGCGTTGTAGCTTGCGAATGCGAACAGCGAGCGGTCCCTTTCCGAGAAGTGAGCATCGGGAAAGTAACGGGCCATCAGCACATCGAGATATTTCGCTCCCGCATGTATGTTGGACTTCGCCACCCTGATGTCGCCAACCGCAAGTTCCTTCCCCGTGGCTGGCATCAACTGCATGATCCCGATTGCGCCAACGTGACTGCGGGCGCTCTGGTTCAGCTGGGATTCCTGATAGCCTTGAGCCGCAAGCAAAAGCGGATCGAAGCGGTACTGCGCACCGTATTTTTCGAAAAGACCGACCGTCTGCCCGAACCGCTTCAGCTCCGCTGACTCCGTATTGTTGGAGATCTGCTTGATGCGCTTCATTTCCTGCTGCAGACGGACTTCCGCGACACTCTGCTTCTTCACGTAATTCAGGTAGAAGTCGTTGATCGCGTCCCGCAGTTTGGGGCTCTTGAGGCGCACCGCCCAGCCGATGTAGCCTTCGTCGCGCACCGAAATATCGTTATGCACGACGATTCCAGCCAGTACCGGCGCCCATACCTTTGCCTTCCAGTCGTCCACGACGAGGATCTGGAGCAGCCCGACATTGAGCATCTCCATTGCGTCCTCGTCCTCGAGCGCGTCGGGCAGCGGCACGAGTTTCACCGGAGCTTTGCCTTCCTTGCCAAAACGCGCGTTCAACGCGTTCAGGCTCTCGTAATAGCTGCTGCTGGGCCGCACATGGACCGTCTTACCGCTGAGATCGTCGAGCTTCGCGAGGGCCGGCGACTTCGGCCCGGTCACGACCACTTCGCGTACTGCTGTCCGGTCACGCGGCGCCACGAAGTCGACCTGCTTCAGGCGGACCTCCGTGACCGTCAGATTGCCCGCGGCGATGTCGCCCCGGCCCGCTACCAGCCCCGGGAGCAACTGGTCGCGAGTCATCGGAATGATGACCAGGGTGAGCGGACGCTTGCCGAGCGTCGCCCGGTACTTCTTGTTCACATAACGCTCGAAGTCCCGCATGAGACCGGCGGTCAGCCCACGTTCGTGACCTTGCTCATTCAGATAGAGCGTTCGACTGTAGGGAACCAGCACGCGGATCAGACGCCGGTCGAGCATGGCGTCGAAATCGCCCGTGAACGGTTGATTGCCGAGATCGATCCGGCGCGCTGCGGGAGCCGACGCCGCGGCGGTTGGGGATGCCGGGAGGGCCGACGAGGCGGCCGGCTGCGCGGCGACACTTTGGGCGGCGACGCACGCCGCGGGGCCGACGATCATGCCTGAGCAGAACGCCGCGATGTACAGCAACGTTTGAATGATGCGCATCGTAAAACACCCTGCTGTCGCACCCGGCGACTGCGTCGACGTTCACTACGCGCATTCATATTGCCACGATGGCAACGGCTGAAAATGGGACGATGGTCCTATAAGCAATCCGCCATGACTGAAGATAGAGCCGTACCGACGCAATCGCCAACGCCCGCTACGCCATCGTCACGCGATTTCGTCCTTTATGCTTCGAGCGATACAACGCACGGTCAGCGCTCGCGAAACCGTCGCGATGCGCGGGGCGCGACAGGTCGCTGATACGCGTGAGCGACGCGCCAATGCTGACCGTCACCACCCCAAGCGGCGACGCGCGATGCTCGATCGCGAGGTCCGCCACGCGCTGGCGCAGCGTTTCGAGCGTGTCTTCGAGCATCGATGGTTGCGCTTCGAGCACCAGCATTCCGAACTCCTCGCCGCCCATGCGCCCGACCACGATGCGCTCGCTGTCGGCGGCGGCCTGCATCACGGAGGCAACCAGACTCAGACAGTGATCGCCGGCCTGATGACCGTAGGTGTCGTTGTACTGCTTGAACCAGTCGACGTCGACGACCACCGAGCCCATCACGTCGCCGTCGCGCGCCTCCTTCCAGCGGCGCGCGATGGTTTCGAGCAGAAAGCGCCGGTTGTACAACTGGGTGAGCGGATCGATCGCGGTGGCCGTGCGCATCTTCAGATCGTTTTCGATCATCGCGCGCAGGTGGTAAAACACGCCGCGCCGGCCCGCGTCGAGCCGGCCCGGCGCCGGGTCCATCGCGCACAGCGCGCCGACGATCTCGCCGTTCGGCGCGCGCAACGCGATCGCCGCGTAAAAGCGCACGAACGGATGACGCTTGACGAGCATGCATTCGCCGAAGCGGCTGTCGTTGTGCGCATCCTCGATCACGAACAGGTCGGCATCGCGCACCGCGTAGTCGGCGAGCGAGCGCGCACGCGTGACGAGCGGCATCGCCATGCCGACCTCGGCGCGATAGTGCTGATACTCCTCGTCGAGCAGCACGATCGCGGTAATTGCCGCGCCGGTCACGCTCTTCAGAATCTCCGCCGCATGCGTGAAGCACTCGCGCATCACCTGGTCGTCGTGCAACAGCCACTCGATGACCGAAGACTCGACCTCGGGTTCGCCGGCGGCGGTCGAGTCGACTGGCATCCGGCTGGCGAGGCGGTCGTTACTGTAAGCGAGTTGCACGGAAGGGTTCCAGAATGGGCTTAGCTTATGTCAACGGCATAGGCACGCGAAACTTGAGCACAGAATGTGGGATCGCGCCCAAGCGCCGGAGCGCATCCGGGAGCCCCAAAGAAAATGGGCCGGCTCTCGCGAGCCGGCCCATCGATCGATGCGACGTTCAGGTAATCAGACGCGCCGCTTTACTCCTTGTCGCCCTTCACCTGCGGCAGCGCCGACGTCTCGTTCGACGACAGCAGGCCCACCTGCGAGTAGATGCGCAGCTTGTCGCGCGTGTCGGTGATGTCGAGGTTGCGCATCGTCAGCTGGCCGATGCGGTCGCGCGGCGAGAACGTCGATGCGACCTTTTCCATCGACAGACGCTCGGGCTGATATGTGAGGTTCGGCGACTTCGTGCTGAGGATCGAGTAGTCGTTGCCGCGACGCAGCTCGACGGTCACTTCGCCGGTGATCGGGCGCGCGACCCAGCGCTGTGCGGTTTCGCGCAGCATGATCGCCTGCGGATCGAACCAGCGGCCCTGATACAGCAGACGGCCGAGGCGGCGGCCGTTCCCGCGGAACTGCTCGATCGTGTCTTCGTTGTGGATGCCGGTGACGAGACGCTCGTAAGTGATGTTGAGCAGCGCGAGGCCCGGGGCTTCATAGATGCCGCGGCTCTTCGCCTCGATGATGCGGTTCTCGATCTGGTCGCTCATGCCGAGACCGTGACGGCCGCCGATCCGGTTCGCTTCGAGCAGCAGCTCGACCGCGTTCGGGAACGTCTGGCCGTTCAGCGCGACCGGTTGGCCTTCCTCGAAGCGGACCGTCACTTCTTCCTTCGCGATCTGAACGTCGTCGCGCCAGAACGCGACGCCCATGATCGGGTTCACGATCTTGATGCCGGACTCGAGGCTTTCGAGATCCTTCGCTTCGTGCGTCGCGCCGAGCAGGTTCGAGTCGGTCGAATACGCCTTTTCGGCCGACATCTTGTAGTCGAAGCCCGACTGGCGCATGAATTCCGACATTTCAGAACGGCCGCCGAGTTCGTCGATGAACAACTGGTCGAGCCACGGCTTGTAGATCTTCAGGTCCGGGTTCACGAGCAGACCGTAGCGGTAGAAACGCTCGATGTCGTTACCCTTGTACGTGCTGCCGTCGCCCCAGATGTTGACACCGTCTTCCTTCATCGCGGCGACCAGCATCGTGCCGGTCACGGCACGGCCGATCGGCGTCGTGTTGAAATAGGTGACGCCCGCCGTCGAGATATGAAACGCGCCGCACTGCAGCGCCGCGATGCCTTCCGCGACCAGCTGCGCGCGGCAGTCGATCAGGCGCGCGCCTTCGGCGCCATATTGCGTGGCGCGACGCGGGATCGAATCGTAATCGTCTTCGTCGGGCTGACCGAGGTTGGCCGTGTAGGCGTACGGCATGGCGCCCTTCTTGCGCATCCAGTGCAGCGCGGCGCTAGTGTCGAGGCCGCCGGAAAACGCGATACCGACCTTCTGGCCGATCGGAAGACTTTCAAGGATTGTACTCATAAGCAGTAGCGTTAAACTCGACGTACGGGGAGATTTTGGGGGTAATAGCTGAGTATCGGGCAAGCCTGGCGTTCAGGCAAGTTACGCGGGAGTATACCGTGAACCGCCGTCCGGCCTTGGATATTGCCGGTCGGCGCGGCCTCGCGCCGCAATCTCGCCGCGCCGAATTTCCGGATTAATTCACGCTGTATTTGCCGTAACGGGGGCGGATTTATTATCGTCTAAGGGTAGCATCGCGGGTTGCGTCAACGCACCGGCCGTTCACTCCGTTCGTCCCGTTCATTCCCCTTGCCCGCCGCCCATGACCACGACCACCCCGCGCCCCACGACGAACGCCTCGCTGGTCACCCACGTGCGGCTCGCCGACGGCACGCGCGCCGAGGTGTCGATCGTCGATGGCCGGATCGCCGCGCTCGGCGCCGCTCTGCCGCGCGAGCCCGGTGTGCCGGTCGAGGACGGCGGCGACGCGCTGCTGCTGCCCGGTTTCGTCGAAGGGCATACGCATCTGGACAAGACCAACTGGGGCTTGCGCTGGTATCGCAACGAAGTCGGGCCGAAGCTGATCGATCGCATCGAAAACGAGCGCCGCTGGCGCGCCGAAAGCGGCCACGACGCGGGCGCGCAATCGCTCGCGCTCGCGCGCGCGTTTCTGGCGGCCGGCACGACGCGCGTACGCACGCACGTCGATATCGACACCGACGCGGGCCTGCGCCATCTCGACGGCGTGCTGGCCACGCGCGACACCCTGCGCGACGTGCTCGATCTGCAGATCGTCGCGTTTCCGCAATCGGGGCTGCTCGGCCGGCCCGGCACCGACGCGCTGCTCGATCGGGCGCTGGCCGCGGGCGCCGACGTGCTCGGCGCGCTCGATCCCGCGCTGATCGACGGCGATCCGGTGAAGTCGCTCGATCTGACGTTCGCGCTCGCCGAGCGTCATCGCAAACCGATCGACATTCATCTGCACGAACCCGGCGAGATCGGCGCGTTCACGCTCGGTCTGCTGCTCGATCGCGTCGCCGCGCACGGCATGCAGGGGCAAGTGGTGGTCAGTCACGCGTTCTGTCTCGGCGCGCTGCCCGAGCGCGAACGCGATGCGCTGCTCGCGCGTATCGCCGAGCTGCGCGTCGCGCTGCTGACGAGCGCACCGCCGTCGGTGCCGGTGCCGCCGCTCACGGCTTGCCTCGCGCACGGCGTCACGCTGTTCGGCGGCAACGACGGGATTCGCGATACGTGGACGCCATACGGCTCGCCCGACATGCTGGAACGGGCGATGCTGATCGCGATGCGCTACGGCCTGCGCCGCGACGACGATCTCGCGCTCGCGTTCGATTGCGTCAGCGGAACCGCCGCGCGCGCGTGCGGATTCGAAGGCTATGGTTTGCAGCCGGGCGCACGCGCCGATCTCGTGCTGGTCGACGCCGACACGCTCGCGCATGCGCTCGTCGCGCGGCCGGCGCGCAAGCTGGTCATTGCGAACGGCCGCGTCGCCGCGCGCGACGGCGCGCTGGTCGCGCGGTAGTTCAGCCACGCCGTCCGCTACAACAAAGACGTTTTTTTGGACTCGAATGATCAATCTTTTTCAGGCCATGCAGGCCTTCGTCAAGGTGGCCGATGTCGGCAGCTTCGCGCAGGCCGCCGGGCAACTGAACGTGTCGACGTCGGTCGTCACGCGTCATGTGTCGAGCCTCGAACAGCATCTCGGCATTCGCCTGTTTCAGCGCACCACGCGCAAGGTCGTGCTGACCGAGGCCGGCGCGCAATACGCGGACGGTTGCCGCGTGCTGCTCGCCGAACTGGAGGAAGTGGAGTCGCGCGCGACCACGGCGTCGCGCGACGTGGCCGGCGACCTGCGCATCGTCGCGCTCGGCAGTTTTTCGCTGTTTCGGCTAACGCCGCTGTTCGCCGAATATCAGGCGCGCTTTCCGCAAGTCAACCTGCGCGTCACGCTGACGGAAAAACGGGTCGATCTGCTCGAAGGCGGCTTCGACGTCGGCATCGTGACCGAGCATATGATCCGCTCGGAGTCGCTGGTGGCGCGGCGTCTGATCAACTCGCACGCGGTGCCGGTGGCAGCGGGCGCGTATCTCGCGCAGGCCGGTCATCCGCAAACGCCGGCCGAACTGGACGGGCATCGGCTGATTGCCGCGCCGTTCGACACGACCGGCCCGATGTGGATCTTCCGCAAGGGTGACGGCGATGCCGAAAGCGCGAGCGAGGACGGCGACGACAGCGGCGAGAGTATCGCCATCGATGCATCGTTCACGGTCAACAGCATGATCATGCAGAAGCAGGCCGCGCTGGGCGCGATGGGCATCGCGCTGCTGCCGCTCGAAATGGTCGAGCACGAGTTGCGCGCCGGCACGCTGGTGCGCGTGCTCGACGGCTATGCGGTGCTCAATGGCGACGTGGCCGTGTCGCTGGTGTATCCGAGCCGCGAGTTCGTGCCGCGCAAGGTGCGCGAGTTCATCGATCTCGCGGTCGGTTTCTTCAAGTGACGCTTCAAGGCCGTTCGCCGCGCGCGAGCCGTGCGTCGATGTCGTACACGACCGGCATCAGATCCGCGACGCTGTCGATCACGTAATGCGCGCCCGCCGCCTTCAGCCTGGCCGTCGCGGCGTTGCGGCGCGCGGCGAATTCGTCGGCCGGCAACGCCTTCACCTCGGCCTCGCTCATGCCGAACGCGTTGCCGCTCACCGCGACGCCGACCGCCCACGTGCCGCCGTTGATGCCTTCCTCGATGCCGACCTCGGTGTCGTCGACCTTGATCGCCTCTTTCGCGCGCCACACGCCGAGCTGCGGCAGCGTCCGGTAGATCATGTACGGTGACGGCCGCCCTTCCGGCGTATCGCCGGTGCACACGATGCTGTCCGGCGCAAAGCCCTGCGCGGCCGCGCCCGGTACGATTTCGTCGATGATCTCGCGGGTATAGCCGGTCGTCGTGCCGATGCGGATATCGTTCTGACGCAAGGCGCTCGCGACTTCGGCGACGCCCGGGATCACCGCGCTGTAGCTCGCCGCGACCGCGATGTTCTTCGGCACGAACACGTCGTACACGGCGTCGATATCGGCGTCGGTCGGCGTATGGCCGTGGCGCTCGGCCCAAGCCTGCGCGACGCGCGGCAGTGCCATCAGCGCCGCGATATGCGGCCGCTTGGCCATGCCCATCGGGCCGCGCGCTTCGTCGATCGTGATCGGCACGCCGAACTGCTCGAAGGTCTCGACGAAGGCCGCCATCGGCGCGCGTGAACCGTAGTCGACCACCGTGCCGGCCCAATCGAAAATCACTGCCTTCACGTGTTTCATCTGCTTGAATCCCCAGGAATCCGAATGTATCGGGTTTGCTGTCGCGGCTCAGGCCGCCTGCGCGAGCGCCTTGCGTTCGTCGAGCGCGGCGGGCGGCGGCCCCGCGTGCGTGACGCCCATCGTGCGCAGCGCTTGCGCGCAGGCATCGACCACGCGTCGCATCACCTGCTCGTCGACCTGACCGATGCAGCCGATGCGGAAACTGTCGACCACCGTCAGCTTGCCCGGATAGATGATGAAGCCCTGCGCCTTCATCAGTTCATAGAAGCGCGCGAACTCGAACGACGGATGCGCCGGCGAAAAAAACGTCACGATGATCGGCGAGCGCCAGCGCCCGTTGAGCAGCGGCTCGAAGCCAAGCTCGCGCATGCCGGCCACCAGCACGTCGCGATTGTTGGCGTAGCGCGCGAGCCGCGCGGGCTGCCCACCTTCGAGCTGGTGCAGACGCAGCGCCTCGAGGAACGCGGCCACCGTATGCGTGGGCGGCGTGAAGCGCCACTGGCCCGTGCGATTCATCACGTCCCATTGATCGAAGAGATCGAGCGCGAGCGAATGGCTGCGGCCTTTCGCCTCGCGCAGGGCGCTCTTGCGCGCGATCACGAAGCCGAAACCCGGCACGCCCTCGATGCACTTGTTCGCCGACGACACGAACGCCTCGCACGCGATCTGCCGCACGTCGAGCGGCACCGCGCCGAAGGCGCTCATCGAATCGATCAGCAGTTTGCGGCCCTGCCTGGCGACCGCGGCTGCAATCTCATCGAGCGGATTGAGAATGCCCGAGCTCGTTTCGCAATGGATCGCGACCACGTGCGTGATCGATGGATCGGCGGCAAGCATGCGCTCGACTTCGAGGCCGCGCGGCGGCAGGTAGTCGCCCTTGTCGAGCAGTGTGCAGGCGCGGCCGAGATAGCCAAGCGTGGTCGCCGCGCGCTTGCCGTACGCGCCGTTCGCGAGCACGAGCGCGTGGCCGTCGCGCGGAATCAGGCTGCCGAGCATCGCTTCGACGCAGTAGCTGCCGCTGCCCTGCAGCGGCACGCAGTCGTAGTCGCCCGCGGTGTCGCCGGCGATCGCCAGCACGCTCGCGCGCAACTCGGCGGTCATCGCGCGGAAGTCGCCGTCCCACGAGCCCCAGTCGCGCAGCATCGCCTGTTTCGTCGATAGTGCCGTGGTCAGCGGGCCCGGCGTCAGCAGATAAGGCTCGCCGCCAGCCGGCGCGGCGCAGGGTGTGGTGCAACGGGTCGATGTTGCCGCGGCTGCCACGGCCAACGTCGCCGCCGCACCGCCGATCGCGCTTTCCATGTCCGCAACTCCAATATCGCTATGTCGATAGCTCACACGATACAGAAGCGTTGTCCATCGGCAAAATCGATATAATCGATGACGGTATCGCAAAAACTTATCTGCTGGCGAGGCACACGTGCAATACGCGCAATTGCGGGCGTTCCATGCGGTCGCGGAACATGGCGGCTTTTCGAAAGCGGCGCAGGCGTTGTCGCTGACACAGCCGGCGGTGTCGGATCACGTGCGGCGGCTCGAACAGGATTACGGCGTCAAGCTGTTCGAGCGCGGGCCGCGCGGCGTGGAGACGACTGAACTCGGGCTGCGCCTGTTCAGCGTGACACGGCATATGCTCAGTTGCGAGCGGGACGCGCGCCAACTGCTCGAATCGGCGGGCGGGCTGGAGTCGGGTTCGCTATCGCTCGCGGCCGATGCGCCCGATCTCGCCGTCGCGCTGATCGGCGCGTTTCGCCAGCGGCACCCGGGCATCGTCGTCACGCTGTCGATCGCCAATGCGGCAGAGTGCATGCAGCGCGTGCTGTCGAGCGCGGTCGACGCGGCGATCACGGCCGCGCCGCAGGTGCATAGCCGCTTGCAGTCGCGCGTGTTGCGGCGCGATCCGCTGGTCGCGATGGTGCCGGCGAGCTACCCGGCCTCGAAGAAGCGCCGGCTGAGTTACGCGGAGCTCGTCGAACAGCCGATGATCTTCCGCGAGCCGCAATCGGTCACCCAACAACTGCTCGAAATCGAGCTCGTGCGCGAGTCGTTGCAAGTCGAGCCGGTCATGTACGTGGATGGCCGCGAGGCGCTGGAGGAAGCGGTCGCGCAGGGAATCGGCGTCGGCGTCATTGCGCGCGCAGAGTTCAACGAGTCGCGGCGGATCCGGATGGTGTCGCTGCTCGATTGCCGCGTGCAGATGATCGAATCGCTGACGCGGCTCGCCGAGCGGCCGGGTTCGAATCTGCTCGACGCGTTTTTTGCGGTGGAGTTGCCGGGAGCCGAAACAGAGGTCTCGGGGGCCGATGTTCAACGCGCGTAGCTCGCGCGCCGTCGCTGCAAGGAGCGGCGTGGCCTTCATGCTGCCGGCCCCGCCGCCCGCGATCGCGCTCGAATTGTTCCGCGGGTTGCCACCAGCGTTGGCAACCCCTTCAGACTTAACGCGAGCCGCCGCTCGCAATCAGGCTCTCGCCCGTCAACCAGCGCGCGTCATCCGACGCGAGGAACGCGACGACATCCGCGATATCGTCGGGTTGGCCGATACGGCCGAGCGGCGTCGTGCTGACCACCCACGTTTCGAAGTCCGAGCCGATCACGCCGGCGCTGTGGGTGCCCTCGGTCTCGACCATGCCCGGATTCACCGAATTCACGCGGATCTTGCGCGGTCCGAGTTCCTTCGCGAGCACGCCGGTGATCGCATCGACCGCGCCCTTGGTCGCCGTGTAGACCACGGTGGTCGGCGGCGTGATGCGGCTCGCGACCGAGCTCACGTTGACGATGCTGCCGCCTTCGCCCAGATGCCTGGCCGCCGCCTGCGTCACGAGCAGCAGCCCGAGCACGTTGACATCGAAGTGCTTATGGAAGTGCGCTTCGGTGATCTCTTCGAGCGCCGCGAATTCATAGACACCCGAGTTGTTGACGAGAACGTCGAGCCGCCCGTACGTTTCGATCGCCGTATCGATAATGCCGTTCGCGTCCGCGGCCTTCGACACGTCACCGCCAACCGCGACCGCCTTGCCGCCCGCCGCCGTGATATCGGCGACCACCTTGTCGGCGCCCGCGCGGCTCGACGCATAGTTCACCACGACCGACGCGCCTTGCGCCGCCAATGCCTTCGCAATCGCCGCTCCGATGCCTTTCGATGCACCCGTTACAACCGCTACCTTGCCTGTGAGCTTGCTCATCATCGTGTCCTTTCAATGGTTCGCGCCGGCATGCCTCGCGAGGAGTCACGGGGTCCACGCCAATAAAAGCCGGAAATGCAGTGGCGCTGTCACTGGTCGTTAATTTAGGCATGGCGCGAGGCCGGATAAAGCGGCTCGAGACGAATTGATACGCCGCTTCCGACGAACAATCGATTCGCATCAGACCTCGATGGCCAGGTTTACGCGTGGTTGACGACGATTGATGCTGTTTGGCTTGCGCCGCGGCGTCGGCGTCGGCGTCGCGCAAGCGCGCGCTGACCGACCGCAAGAGCGGCACGCAGCAGCATAGACGTGCATCCGCACAAGACTCCTACGGGCAGACGCCACGATCAGGCGCTACACACTCAAAGCGCTTTTATTCACCGCGCTTTGGTTCGCTGCTGAGCAGCAGCGCGATGTGCGCGGCCACGCTCGCGAGCACCGCGAGCGCGCCGAGCGTATCGAGAATAATGGGCCACACGATCTCCCTCCTCGGCGATCCGCTGCTCCCAACGTCTTTTAAACGAATGCGCGCGCCATCGATTGAACGTCGGGGCCGAGCAGACAGATAAAGAACCAGCCACGAAAGCTCGCCGCACTGATACGCCCGCGCACGCGCTGACCGAGCTGCCGCAACGGGCGTGCCGAGTACGATGCCCGCCAGCATCGGCCATAAGCGTTCGACGAGCGCGCGCACGCCCGATCCCGCAAACAGCTGCCACCCGTTGGTGACGGACGACGGCAACAGCACGCGCGAGCTGAATGCGCCGCCGCGCGCGGAAAAGGCGCTCGTGCGTCATCTGGCCGGTATTTAGCGGCGCTGTTGCTATCATTCGTTGCCCTCGCGCGGCGCCGCGGCGGCAGAGCCGTACCGCAACCGGCAGCGCCCAAGGCGCAGCAGACCAACGCAACACCAATCGCCGACGCATCACACCTCAGAGGCATGCATGGAATTTCGCCAACTTCGCTACTTCATCGCGGTCGCCGAGGAGATGAACATCACGCGGGCGGCCAATCGTCTGCATATGACACAGCCGCCGCTGTCGCGGCAGATCCAGCAGATCGAGGAAAGTGTCGGCCTGCCGCTGTTCGAGCGCGGCTCGCGGCCGTTGCGGCTCACCGAAGCCGGCCGCATTTTCTACACGCAGGCGAAACGTCTGATCGATGAAGCCGACGAGCTCGCGCCGCTCACGCGCCGGCTCGCGCAACTCGCGGAACGCATCGTGATCGGTTTCGTACCGTCTACGCTGTATGGCGCGCTGCCCGCGGTGATCCGCTCGTTTCGCGAGGCCGCGCCGCACATCGAACTGTCGCTGATCGAGATGTTCACGATCGAGCAGTTGGCCGCGCTCAAAGGTGGCCGCATCGACGTCGGCTTCGGCCGGCTGCGCTTCGACGATGCGCAACTCGCGCGCGAAGTGCTGGTCGAGGAACGGATGATCGCCGCATTGCCGCAGGACCATCCCCTCGCGCGGCAAAAGAAGCCGCTCACGCTCGCCGCGCTCGCCGAGGAAACGCTGATCGTCTATCCGAGCACGCCGCGGCCGAGCTATGCGGACCAGCAGATCTCGGCAATGCACGATCAGGCGCTGGAGCCGAAAGCGATCCATGAAGTGCGGGAGTTGCAGACCGCGCTGGGGCTGGTCGCCGCGCAGGTCGGCGTGTGTCTCGTGCCGGAGAGCGTCGAGGGCTTGCGCGCGCATGGCGTCGCGTACCGGCCGATTCCGTCGGCAAGCGCCGCGTCGCCGATCATCATGAGCCGGCGCCTGCAGGACGAATCGCCGGCGACGATGCTGATGTGCTCGCTCGCGCGGCAGTTGTTCAAGCGCGTTTGAGCGCCGCGTGCGTGAGCACGGCGACGCGGCGCATCATACCGCGCTACTTCACATCGAACCCATAATCCCCATGCGTTCGATGTCCGTCCGACGCCACCGCGACCCAATGCACGGTGTAGCGCCCGGCCGCGAGCGCCGGCAGCGGCACCGTCATCACCGCGGGCTGCTGCACATCGACCGAGGACTTCTGCGTGCTGACCGGCTTGCCGCTCGCATCGGTGACGGTGAGCGAGCTGAACGCCGGTTCGAGCGGCCCGTCGAAGGTCACCTTGACCTGCGCGGGCGCGGCCACCGATGCGCCCGCGCCCGGCTCCTGCTTCTGCGGAAACACATGCGCGAACGCCGCGCTCACGAGCGTCACGCCGGCGATCAGTGCCGCCGCGCGCATCGCGTGATGTTTGAAGCTGTTGTTCATCGTCTTTCTCCTGTGCTACTTACGGGAACAGCGGCTTGCCGAGCGTGGTCGGCGCAATGTCGTCGAAGAACAGGTGCGCCTGCACCAGAATGCCGACGTGCGAGCCGCTCGCGCGGTTGATCGGAATCTGCGCCTCGACGCCGAACTGTCCATAGCGATTGATCCAGATAAAGCCCGGATTGACCGTGCCGGTCGTCTGACCCTGGCTGCGCGACAGCGGAATCTCGACGAGCGGAATCAGGTTCGCGAACGGCTGTGGCAAACCCGCGTCGTGCACATGCTGCTGCAGATACGGCAGGCTGTACTGCACGGTGAAGCCGTAGTTGAACGCGTTCGGCTGGCCCGCGCCGGTGGTGAGCGCGGAGGCCGCCTCGGCCGTGACCGCGACCGGGCGCAGATACGCGAGCGAAGCGGGCAGATCGCCCATGCCCTTGCCGATGTAGATGGTCGGCGAGATCGTCGAGAAGTTGTCGGCGATCGCGCGGCTGCCGGTGCCGCCTAGCTCCGCAGCGACGCCGATCGACGTCATCAGCTCGTGCGGCTCGTTCACGTACAGCAGGTACTTGAGGCCGACGCCGAAGTTGTTGAAGCCGGCCGCGCGCGGGTTGTTCTGCATCACGTACCCGCCGTCGATCGACACCGCCAGACGCGGCGTGATCAGCTTGTCGTACTCGAAGCTGAACGTGTTGATGCTCTGGTCGCCGTCGTCGCCGGGCACGCGCTGATGGCCGTACTCGAAGTTGGCTTCGTCGCCGACGCCGGGGTCGTCGACGGCGAGCGTCGAGGGGAACACGCGGTCGCCCGCGATCGCGTGCGCGTGCGCGATGGACGGCGCGGCGATGAGGCCTACGACGCCGCACGCGGCGTAAGCGGTGTAGGCGACATAGGTGGCGGCCGCGACGAGCGGCGCCGCGCGCGGCGGACGGCCGCCGCGCATTGCTGGTGTGTGCATCGGGTGCATCCTGTCTGATCGGTTGAGACGAGGCCGGCGCGCGTCGTCGAACGGACGCGCGCGAGCGGGCGCGATGCGGGTTCGCGCATCGCGTCGTAACGAATTCGGATCAGCAGGCGGAAGGTGGGGCGCGTGGCTGCGCGAAGCTCAGCGGTTCGACGCGGCGCACGCTGTCGAAGCGCGCCGCGGCCGTATGCTGGCGCGCACGGACCGCGGCGACGAACAGCATGCCGACGCTCGGCATCACTGGCAGATGCGCGAGCAGGCTGCAATAGCCGCAGGCATCGCCGGACATCTGGGCGTGCTTTGCGCCGGCATGGCTGGCAGGCGTGGCGGAGTCATCGGAGTCGTCAGGCCGGTTGGCGGTGGCCTGGGTGGTGTCGGGCGTGTCGTCCTGCATCCGCATGCCTGGCATCGACGCCGTGTCGTCCATCGACGTCATCTGGCAATGCCCGCCCATCATCGCGTCGGCGCGATAGTGGGCGGCGAGCGTTTGCGAGATGGTCGGCGCGAGCGTCGTCAGCAGGATCGCGAGCAATCCCAGCCAACTGCCGATCTTCCGATGCCAACGATTCATCATGCGTTCAGCGCCACGCCGCGAGTTTTTGCAGTCCACTACTGCCAGACCGCGATTTGCGGCAAATTATGCCATGTACGTCGTTATTCTTCGGCTGTGGGTGGCAGGCTTCGTCGACCGCCGCGCGCCCGGTCAATAAAGCGAACCGTCGACGGCAAAGCCGCCCCGCACAGGCGACAATGCCTTCACCTGGCTTCCCGCACGGAGTCTTCATGAAAGCGCAGCGTCCGCGGCCTCCGCACTTTCCCGCCGAACCTACGCGCGCCGAATGGCGCGAGCACCTGCTGCCCTACTTCATCACGGCGCTGTTGATCGCGTTCGCGATCGTGCTGATCGTCTGGATCGCCAATCCGGCGCCGCCGCGCACGATCACGATCAGCGCCGGCCCGCGCGACAGCTCGTTCGTCGTCACCGCGAACCAGTACCGCAAGATCCTCGCGCGCAACGGCATCCGCCTGAACGTGCTCGAATCCGAAGGTTCCGTGCAGAACCTGCAGCGGCTGCTGGATCCGAAGCAGCACGTCGACATCGCTCTCGTGCAGGGCGGGGTGGCCGAAGGGCTCGATACTTCGTCGCTGGTGTCGCTCGGCAGCGTGTTCTATGTGCCGATCGTCGTGTTCTATCGCGGCGCGGCGCTCACCCAACTGGCGCAGCTCGAAGGCAAGCGGATCGCAGTCGGCCGCGAAGGCAGCGGCACGCGGCTGCTCGCGCTGCAACTGCTCGCGGCGAACGGCATCGAGCCCGGCGGCGCCACGACGCTAGTGCCGAGCGACGGCCTGCAGGCCGCCACGCAGCTGGTTGCAGGCGAGGTCGACGCGGCGATTCTGAGCGGCGATTCGGCCACGCGCGGCCTGATGCTGCGGCTGTTGCGCGTACCCGGCATCTCGGTGATGAATTTCGACGAAGCGAGCGCCTATACACGCGTCTTTCCGTTTCTCGACCAGATCGACTTGCCGCCCGGCGTGCTCGATCTGAAGCGGCGCATTCCGCCCGAGACCGTTCACCTGATTAGTCCGACGGTCGAACTCGTCGCGCGCAGCACGCTGCATCCGGCGATTTCGGACCTATTGATCGAGGCGGCGCAGGAAGTGCACGGCGCCGCGGGCCTGTTGCAGCGCGCCGGCCAGTTCCCGACCCCGGTCGAGCACGAATATCCGATCAGCGAAGACGCGCAGCGCTATTACCGGACCGGCAAGGGCTTTTTATATCGGACGCTGCCTTTCTGGCTCGCGAGCATCGGCGATCGTACGCTCGTCCTGCTGTTGCCGATCGCCGTGCTGCTGTTGCCCGCCATGCGCGTGATTCCGGCGCTGTACCGGTGGCGGGTGCGCTCGCGCATCTATCGTTATTACGGTTCGCTGATCGCGATCGAGCGGCACGCGCTCGCCGGCGCAACCGACGAGGAGCGCACGCAGCTACTGGGGCAACTGGATGAGATCGAGGCGGCGCTGAGCCACCTGCGCATGCCGCTTGCGTATGCGGATGCGTTTTACGTGCTGCGCGAGCATGTGGGATTCGTGCGCAGCCGGTTGACGGCTGCGCCGCCCGTCATGGCCTCGTGATCGAGGCCATGACGGGCTGTGCCAAGGTTAGGCTTGGGAGGGGGGCGCGGCGGGAGCGGTGGCTGGCGGTTCGTGTTGCGCTCTGGTCTGCGCCTGGGTGTCCGCGCTCCCCGCGGCATCCGCCGCTGCGGCTTCCGGCGACGCAGCAGCGACATCCGCCTGGCGGGCCGCTTGTTCCGCGACTGCCGCTACCGCTGCTTCGGCATGTGACACTTCAGCGGCCGCGCCCTCGGCCGGCGTACCTGCATCGGTCGGCGCATTCGCGCTTGCCGTCGCGGTGGCGGCCTTCTGCGCGCCCTTCGCCGCGCGATGCGCAAGCAGGCGCTGAGCACCCGCCGCTTCCTGCGCCGTGACCTTGCCGGCTTCGACGCCCGCCAGGTCGACGCGCGCCGCGCCTTCGACGAGGCTCTTCCAGTAGCGCCCGCCACGGCACCATGTTTTGATCGCGTCGCGCAGTTCGGCTTCGCTCAGCGACAGCTCCTTCGCATGCCCGACGAGGTCTTCGAAAATGCCGATCTTCAGCGGCAGCTTCGGGGCCGGATTCTTCGGGAAAGCAACCGGAAAACGTTTTTGGAGACGACCGATCGAGCGCACCACCGGGTCCACCGGCTTGGCGTCCACCGCCGGCTTGGCGGGCGCGGTGTGGCCCGCCGGCTGCGGGCGGCCGGCTCGCGTGCCCGGCTTGCCGTCCGGGCGAGCGCCGGCCTTCGCAGCCGGCTTCGCGCCGGGCCGGCCACCGGGCTTCGTGCCCGGATTGGCGCCACGCTCGGCATGTGAACCAGGATGTGCCGCTGAATTTGAAGCGGGCTTGCCAGCGGACTTCGAAGCGGGGCGCGCGGCCGATTTGCGATCGGGCTTGCCGGCGGACTCTGCGGCGGCGCGCGCCGCGGCCAGTTGCTTCTTCAGTTCAGCGAGTTGTTCGAAACCCATAGTGCACAACCAATCTGTCGATCTGTAAAAATGAGATTGTAGCAGCGTGCGCCCACGTGCTTGTGACAACCCGAGCCGCAGTGACGATCGTCAATTCGCGGCCGTGACGGGCGCGTGGGCGGCGGGCGCGCGCAGCCCCGTGACGGACACCCGCAAACCGGGCCCCCCGACATTGTTGCTCAGCGACAGGCCGAGTTGATGCCGCTCGGCGATCCGCGCGACGATCGCGAGACCGAGCCCGCTGCCCTCGCCCTTCGACTCCTCGCCGCGATAGAAAGGGTCGAACACGCGTTCGAGTTCCGCCTCCGGAATTCCCGAGCCGCTGTCGACGACCTCAAAGCCCACGCGCTCGCCCGTGCGTCGCAGCACCACGTCGACACGGCCGCCCGGCGGCGTATGACGGATTGCGTTATTGATCAGGTTCCCTAACAACACGCTGATACTGTGCGGCTCCGCGAGCACCGTATAGGCGTCGTTCGGTGTGCGCGCGTGTTCGCATTCGAGGCCGAGATCGATCTCGCGCAACTCCGCGAGCACGGAACAATCGCTGACCGCCTGCTCGCCGATGCGGCGCAGGCTGACCGGCACCGTCGACGTGACCGGCTGCGAGTCTTCGCGCGCGAGCGTCAGCAGTTGCTGCACGAGGTGGATGATCCGGTTCACCCGATTTTCGACGCGCTCGAGCGTCTGCCCCTCGCCCCTCAGCGATCCATCGCGCGACGCCGCCTGCAGTTGCAGCTTCAGCGCCGCGAGCGGCGAGCGCAACTCGTGCGCGGCATCGGCGATGAACGTGCGCTGCGCCTGCGACGCCGTATGCAACCGTTGCAGCAGATCGTTCAGCGCTTCGACGAGTGGCCGGATTTCGACCGGCAGGTTGCCGTCGAGCCGCAGCGGTTCGAGCGAATCGATCGAACGCGTCGCGAGCGCGCGCGACAGCCCGCCGATCGGCGCGAGCCCGCGCGCGACCACCAGCAGCACCAGCGCGATCGTCACCGGCAGCAGCACGCCGAGCGGCCACAGCGTGTGCAGCGCGAGATGCAACGCGAGTTCTTCGCGCACCGAGACCGGTTGCGCGACCTGCACATAGCGGTCTGTCTGCGCGACGCCGAAGATGCGCCAGTGGTATTCGCCGCGCGGCACTGTGTGAAAGCCCGGCGGCAGACGCTCGAACACCGGCGCCCGCGCGGAGCGATAGACGAGCGTACCGCTGCGGTCCCAGATTTCGATGACGATGCGGTCGTCGGCGAGATCGCCGAGGTCGGGGTCCCGCCGCTCGCGGCTGCCCACGCCGCTCAGCGCTGACGGCAGCGACAGCGCGACGGTGCGCAGTTCGTAGTCGAAGAGTTCGCTCGCCTCGCGCCGCGCGGTATGGAAGATCGCGAAAGCCGCGACCATCGACGCCGCCGCCATGCCGAAGATCAGCCAGCCGAGCAGCCAGCGGCGAATCGACGTCATCCGCACCTCTTCAGGCGGTAGCCGACCCCGCGCACGGTCACGACCTGGTCCGCGCCGATCTTGCGCCGCAGACTGTGCACATGCACTTCGATCGTATTACTGCCGACTTCCTCGCCCCAGCCGTATAGCTTTTCTTCGAGCTCGGCCTTCGTGAACACGCGGGTCGGCTCCTCGATCAGCGCCTGCAGCAACGCGAATTCGCGCGGCACCAGCGGCAGCGGCACGCCGTCCTTGGTGACTTCATGCGCGGCGGGGTCGAGCGTCAGTTCGCCGTGGCTGTAGACTGGCTGCTTCTGCCCGGTGCGCCGGCGCAGCAGCGCGCGAATGCGCGCGGCCAGTTCGTCGAGATCGAACGGCTTGATCAGGTAGTCGTCGGCGCCGGCGTCGAGACCGCGGATGCGCTCGTCGACCGCGTCGCGCGCGGTCAGGATGATCACGGGCGCCGCGCCGCCGTTGCGGCGATACGCGTTCAGCACGTCGATGCCGCCTTTTTTCGGCAGGCCGAGGTCGAGCAGCACGAGGTCGTACACGCCGTTATCGAGCGACAGTTCCGCCGCGCGACCGTCCTCGGCCCAGTCGATCGCGTAGCCGGCGCGGCGCATCGCGCCCAGCACCGATTCTGCGATCATGTCGTCGTCTTCGACCAGTAGCAGGCGCATGGCCTCTCCTCTCCTTCGTGCGGTTTTGGCCGCCGCATTATCGGCCGCGGCAGCTTAACGAACCCTTACGAGATACTGATGACGCGTCGATTTCGCACGGCCCGGGTCGCGCGATTCGACGTTAAGCCTGTCTTAAGCGCGCGCTGCGGACAATCAGCCCTCTCTGCGAGGCCTCGTTCGCGAGTCGCTCGCCCCTTCCGATGATTCGCAGGAGCCGGATTTTGCCTGATTTCCATCCCGTCGCGGCGCTGCGTCGGCGTGCACTGATGCCGTTGTGCGTGCTGCTGATGAGCGGCTGCGCGACCTATCACCGCGAGCCGCTCGCGCCGCAGGACACCTCGACGTCCGCGCGATCGCTCGAACGGATCCGCATCGATCCCGCTAGCATGCCGCTGCCCGAACTGGCCGCGCATCGTTTCGATCCCGCCGACGGGCTCGACATCGATGAAGTCGCGATGCTCGCGGTCGCCAACAACCCCGATCTGAAGCTGGCCCGCGACGATCTCGGCATTGCCGGCGCGCAGGCATATTCGGCGGGTCTGCTGCCCGATCCGCAACTGAGCGTGTCGAGCGATTATCCAGGCGCGGCCGGCGCCACGCGCGCGTTCAATTATGGCCTCAGCATCGACGTGATGGCGATCGTGCTGCGCAGCGCGAATAAACAGTCCGCCGACGCGACGCTCGCGAAGACCGATCTCGGCCTGCTGTGGCAGGAATGGCAGGTCGTCGCGCAAGCGCGGCAACTGTTCGTGAAGCGCTGCTTCCAGCAGCGCACGCTGCCGCTGTTGCAACAGCAGCGCGATCTCGCGCGCACGCGCTACGAGCGCATGGCCGCGGCGCGCGCCGCAGGCAATCTGACCGACGATACGCTCACCGCCGCGCTGCTCGCCTACGGCGACGCACGCAAGCAATACACCGATGCCGAGCGCGCGGCCGCGCAAACCCATCACGATCTGAATGCGTTGCTGGGTCTCGCGCCCGACGTGCAATTGCAATTGCAATCGGGCAGCGACGATGACGTCGCGCCGCTCCCCGACGCCACACTCGACTCCGCGCTCGCCGAGCTCGCCCGCCGCCGCCCCGACCTGATCGCGCTGCAGGCAGGCTACGAAGCCCAGGAGCAGAAATATCGCGCGGCGATTCTGAGCCAGTTCCCGAGTCTGTCGGTCGGCTTCGTGCGGGCGCGCGACACGTCGAACATCTACACGAGCGGCTTTCAGGTCAACCTGAGTCTGCCGATCTTCAACCGCAACCAGGGCAATGTCGCGATCGAAAAAGCGACCCGCCAGCGGCTTCGCGACGAGTACCAGACCCGCCTGAACCAGGCGTATGCGGACGTCGCCCGGCTGCGCGAAGACAGCGCGATTCTCGCGCGCCAATTGCAGCAGACCGAAGCCGCGCTGCCCGGCGTCGAGCGCGCCGCGCGCGAAGCCGCGGCGGCCTACGCCGAACACAACCTCGTGCTCGGCGCATACACCGATGCGCAAAGCGCCGCGCTCGCGAAACGCATCGACGTCGCGACGCTGCGCGAAGCGCTCGCCGAACAACGCATCGGCTTGCAGGCGCTGCTCGGCAGCGCGATTCCCGATGCTTTCTCTTCCGCTCAGACTTTCATCGACACTCATGCGAAATAGCCTATTCTCGTCGCGGCATCCGTGGCCGCGCGTTGCGGCCGTCGCCGCGCCGCTCGTTTGCGCGATCCTGCTGTATGCATCGGTCCATCCGGTTCGTGCGGACGACAACGCCGCCAGCGAAGCTCGACCGTCGGTCGCGGTACAGACCGTGCGCGTGCAGCGCGCCGCAATCGCGCAGCCGGTGCGCGGCTTCGGGATCGTCGCGGCCACCGCGTCGAACCTGACAACGATCAACCTGCCCTACGTGTCGCGTATCGTGCAGATGCGCGTGCAGGCGGGCGAGACCGTCAAACGCGGTACGCCACTCTTCGTCGTGCAGGCCGATCCTGCCGCCGTGCTTGCCGCAACCCAGGCGAGAAGCGCGCTGACGCTCGCGCAAGGCGAACTCGTGCGTACCCGGTCGCTGTACGACAAGGGGCTCGCGACGCAATCGCAGCTCGCCAGCGCGAGCAAGGCCGTCGACGATGCGCGCGAAGCGCTCGCCGCGCAGAATCAGACCGGCATCACGAGCGGCAACAAGGTCGTGACCGCGCCGTTCGACGGCGTGGTGCTGCAGCTATCGACGGCACAAGGCGACCAGGTGCAGGCCGGCGCGGCGATTCTGCAACTCGCGAGTGTCGCGAGCCGCGACGCGCGCGCAAACGTGACGCTCGGCGTCGAGCCCACCGACGCCGCAACGATCCATCCCGGCGACATCGTCACGCTGCACGGCCTGTCCACGGCGCTCGCACAGACGTCGATCGAAGGCCGCGTGGTGCTCGTCGGAGCCGCGATCGATCCGCAATCGCAACTGGTCAACATCGGCGCGACGGTACCGCTCGCGCAGACGCCGTTCATCCCCGGCACACGCGTTTCTGGCGACATCGCGACCCGCACCGGCACGCACTGGATCGTGCCGCGCGCGGCCGTGCTGCAGGATGGCCAACACGCGTACGTGTTCCAGATCACGCCGCAAAACAAGGCGCGCCGCGTCGCGGTGAGCATCGCGGTCGAAAACGGCGAGCGCTACGGCGTCGACGGTCCGCTCGACCCCATGCTCGGCGTCGTGAGCAGCGGCAACTACGAGCTGAAAGACGGCATGGCGGTACGCGCCGGCGGGGATGGCGCGCGATGAACTTCGGTCAATGGATGCAGACGCATCGCCGCTCGCTGCTGTTCGTCATCGCCTTGCTCGCGATAGCCGGCGCGCTGAGCGCATTCCGTCTGCCGATCTCGCTGTTTCCGAACGTCGCGTTTCCGCGCGCGGTCGTGTCGCTCGACGCGGGCGACCGCCCCGCCGAGCAGATGACGACGCTCGTCACAATGCCGGTCGAGGAAGCGCTGCGCCGCGTGCCGAACGTGCGCGACGTCGATTCGAGGACGAGCCGCGGCGCCGCGGAGATCTCGCTGAACTTCGACTGGGGCACCGACATGGCGCAGGCGACGTTGCAGGCGCAGTCGGCGATCGGCGAAATTCTCGCGACGCTGCCGCCCGGCACGACGATGCGGGTGCGGCGCATGGACCCGACCGTGTTTCCGGTGCTCGCGTACAGCCTCACGTCGACGCGGCAGTCGCTATCGGCGCTGCACGATCTCGCGCAGTTCCAGATGCGGCCGCTGCTGTCGTCGGTGGAAGGCGTCGCGCGCGTCGAGGTGACCGGCGGCGCGCAGGACGAGTTCGAAGTCGCGGTCGATCCCGCCCGCCTCGCCGCGTACAAGCTGTCGCTCGCCGACGTATCGAAGGCGATCGGCGCGAGCAACGTGCTGATGGCGAACGGCCGCATCGAGGATCACGACAAGCTGTACCTCGTCGTCACGAACTCGACGATCACGCAGCTCGACGAATTGCGCAACGTCGTCGTGTCCGCCAACGGCAATGCGAACGGCGCGCAGATCCGTCTGGGCGACGTCGCGGTGGTGAGCCAGGGCGTGGTGCCGCAATGGATGCGCGTCACCGCCGATGGCCAGGATGCGGTGCTACTGAACGTGTACCAGCAGCCCGGCGCCAACAGTGTCGCGATGGCGCGCGCGATCCGCGCGAAGATCGCGGCATTCGAGCCGCAGATGCCCGCGGGCGTGCATCTGTCGAACTGGTACGACCAGAGCGAACTCGTGATCGCGTCTGCCACCAGCGTGCGCGACGCGATCATGATCGGCATCGTGCTCGCGGCGTTGACGCTGTTCTTCTTCCTGCGCAACTGGAAGATCACCGCGATCGCGGTCGCGCTGGTGCCGGTCGTGATGGCCGCGACGATCCTGCTGCTCGACGTGTTCGGCATGGGCTTCAACATCATGACGCTGGGCGGTATGGCGGCCGCGGTCGGCCTCGTCATCGACGACGCGATCGTGATGATCGAGCACATCGTGCGGCGCATGCGCGAAGCCGGCGCGCGCGCGTTCCACGGCCGCGTGATGGCCGCGGCGCTCGAATTCACGCGGCCGCTCGCGGGTTCGTCAGCGGCGACACTGATCATCTTCGTGCCGCTCGCGTTTCTGTCGGGCGTGACGGGGGCCTTTTTCAAGGCGCTGTCGCTGACGATGGCGAGCGCGCTGTTCATTTCGTTCCTCGTCACATGGCTCGCGGTGCCGATCCTGTGCGACCACTGGCTGAAGCCCCAAGACGCCGAGGAGCACCAGGAAACACGTTTCGCCGCGTGGCTGAACCGGCGCTATGCGGTGACGGTCGGGCGCGTGATCGCGCGGCCACCGCTCGTGCTGCTCGGCGTCGTGCCGTTGATCGTCATCGCGGCGTTCGCGTTCACGCGCGTCGGCAGCGGCTTCATGCCCAGCATGGACGAAGGCGGCTTCGTGCTCGACTATCACACGCAGCCGGGCACCTCGATCACCGAAACGGACCGGCTGATGAAGCAGATCGAGCAGATCGTGCGCGCGAATCCGAACGTCGCGACCTATTCGCGCCGCACCGGCGCGGGCCTCGGCGGCGATCTGAACGAGCCGAACAAGGGCGACTTCTTCGTGCGGCTGAAGTCCGGCAAACGCGAGCCGATCGACGCCGTGATGGAAGAAATCCGCTCGCAAATCGACACGCAGGTGCCGGGCGTCAGCATCGAGCTCGCGCAGCTGATGGAAGACCTGATCGGCGATCTGACCGCGGTGCCGCAGCCGGTGCAGATCAAGATCTTCTCCGACGACCAGCACACGCTCGACACGACCGCGCGCAAGGTGGCCGCGCGCATCGGCCAGATTCAGGGCATCGTCGACGTGAACGACGGCATCAATCCCGCCGGCGACGCGATCGAACTGCACATCCTGCCCGCCGCTGCCGCGGCCGAAGGCATGGACCCGCAAGCGATCGCGCAGGCTGTCGCCGACATGCTCGAAGGCAATGTCGCGACGCAGTTCCAGAGCGGCCCGAAAACGGTCGGCGTGCGCGTGCGCGTGAACGGCGCGCGCCAGATGACCGATACGCAACTGGGTCAGCTACAGATACGCGCGCCGGACGGACATCTGTTCGCGCTGAAGCGCGTCGCCGATCGCGTGAGCGTCACCGGTCAGCCCGAGATCAGCCGCTCGAATCTGAAGCGGATGGTCGCGGTCACCGCGCGCATCGCCGGGCGCGATCTCGGCTCGACGATCGCCGACGTGCAGAAGGCGCTCGGCGATGCGAACCTGCTGCCGTCGGGCGTCTATTACGAGCTCGGCGGTCTGTACCAGCAACAGCAGATCGCCTTCAAGGGTCTGTTGACCGTGTTCGGCGCCGCGATCGCACTCGTGTTCGGCCTCCTGCTGTTCCTGTACGAGCGCCTGCGCGTCGCGCTCGCGGTGCTGGTGATGCCGCTGCTCGCGGCCGGCGCCGTGTTCATCGGCCTTTGGATCACCGGCATCGAGTTGAACATCTCCGCGATGATGGGCATGACGATGATCATCGGCATCGTGACCGAGGTCGCGATCTTTTATGTGTCGGAATTGCAGGCGCTGGTGCGCGACGACGAGATGCCCTTCGACGACGCGTTGCAGGCCGCCGGCCGCAACCGTCTGCGGCCGATCGCGATGACGACGATCGCCGCGATCCTCGCGCTGTTGCCGCTCGCGTTCGCGCTGGGGCAAGGCTCGGCGATGCAGCAACCGCTCGCGATCGCGATCATTTCGGGACTGATCGTGCAGTTGCCGCTCGTGCTGTTGCTGCTGCCGGCGTTGCTGAAGCTGTTGATGAAAAAGCAGCCGGTGTGAGCGTGGCCAAAGTTTTCCGCGTTTCGCGAAGCATGGCGCTACGCAAGCACATCCGCGAACCCGCCGAGCCGCCCCCCAAGCGCGCGGATCGCGGCGGCCACCCGTGGCGACAGCAGCGCCTGCAACTCGTCGGCATGCCGGTAGTCGTGCATGCCGTCGCTCAGCGCGTCGCCGGCCAGCGCGGGATGACAGTAGATTTCGCCGACACCGTGCGGCAGATTCGCGAGCGCGGCGAGCCAGGTCGCCTCATCCATGCGCCCGCTCGCCGCGATGCCGACCACGTAATCGTTGTGCGCGATCCCCGCGCGCTCGAGCCGCGTCTTCACGTGTGCGATCCACGGCCGCAGCCACAGCGGCGCGTTCGCTTCGAACGGCAAACGCATCGCCTTCATGCCGTAGTCGCGGCCGATGTCGAGGATCAGGCCCAGCACGGTCGGATGTAGATGAAAATGCTTGTGTGTGTTCACGTGGTCGAGCGTAAGGCCGGTCGCGGCGAAGGCTTCGAATTGCGCGCGAATTTCGTGCGCGAGCTGCCGGCGCACGTGCGGCAGAAAAAAGAAGCGCACACCGTCACGCACCATGTTGCTGCCGAAGCGGCCATTCTCGTCGAGCAGCGCGGCGACCTGCTCGCGCGGCGCCAGCGCGGCGCCGTCGGCCAGCACCAGATGCAGGCCCACGCGCAGTTCCGGCAGCATACGCGCGCGCGCGACCGCGTCTTTGGCGGCCGGCGCGCCAACCATCAGACTCGCGGCGCGCAACACACCGTTGCGATGCGCGCGCTCGACCGCGATATTGACGCGCTGATGCAGACCGAAATCGTCGGCAGTGGTGATCAGTCCGCGCGACTGGGTGGGTTTTGCGCTCTCCATCACGTGAGGCTGTCCAGCCGGCCGCTGCGCTCGGCGGACGGCGTGCCGAGCTGCATGCGCTCGCCGCGCCAAACGACGTGCGAACCGAACGCGCTGACGAGCCACTGGAGCGCGAGCAGCGTATCGCGCAACGGCACCAGCGGCAGATCGCGCCAGAACGTGCGCGCGCGGCGTGCCGCGCGCAGGTGCAGCAGCAGGCGCGCGACAACGCAGACCGCGGTTGCCGACGCGCTCGCGACCACCGCCGCGAAAGGCGCGTGAGCACACGTCGCGAACGACACGGTCAGCCCCGCGCTCGTCAACAGCCACGGCGTGGGGAACGTGATCAGCAGCGACACGAAGCCCGGCGGATTGACCGAGCGGATCGTGCGCAACCACCGCGTTTCGCGCTGCCACAGCGCCGCGAAGGTCGGCTCGATCACGTCGGTCGCGACCATCACGCGCGACAGCACCGTTTGCAGACCGAGCGCGCGCACGTGCTCGGCGAGCCAGTAGTCGTCGGCGAGGCAGTTTTTCAGCGCTTCGAAGCCGCCGATGCGCTCCAGCGTCGCGCGCCGCAACGCGAGCGTCGCGCCGAAGCCGAAGCGGCGCGAGCCCATCGCATGGGCGACCCGCACCGAGGGCGCGAACCACTCGTTGATGAACAGCGCACCGACACGCGGCCAGAAGCCGCCGACGCCGCGCGCGACGTACAGGCACGTGACCACGCCGACGTTCGGGTCCGCGAGCGGCGCGGCGACGCTGTCGAGATAGTCCGAGTCGACCGCGATGTCGCTGTCGGCGATCACGATCACGTCGTGGCGCGCGCGTGCCGCCATGTTGATCAGGTTGCTGACTTTCAGATTGCTGCCGTGTACGCGCGTGTCGATTGCAAGCTCGATGTCGCACTTCGGATAGGCGGCCTGCAAACGGCGTACCACCGCGATGGCGGGATCGTGCGGCGACGACACACCCAACACCAGCTGAAAATGCTGATGTCGCTGTTCGCAGAAGGTTCGCAGATTTTCGTAGAGACGCGGCTCGGCGCCGCATAGCGGCTTCAGCACGCTGACACCGACCTGCGCGAACGGCCCGGTTGGACAATCGAGCGAATCCATCAGCGAACGGCTGAGCGCGCGATTGACGGCCCTGCCCCCATGATGGTTCGATTTATGTCGGGCGGTGAAAAACGGCATGGCGAGCGCGGCGGCTACCGTGTAGATCGAAGCGCTAACGCAGGCGGCTAACAGAAGCCATTGACATGCAATCAACGCGTGCGCCGCCATTGTGTGTCGTCCGTGTCCGTCAGTGCTCGGCCAGCACGAAAGGTTGCCCCGTTAGTCGCAGATGAAGCACGACGAGCCACCGGCGCGGACAATTCGCTGCGATCACGGCGGGCCATGCGCCGCGAGCAGCGCGAGTCGCGCAGTCGCGCCGCACCGCGACCTCGAAGGCGACCTCGGCAAATTCGCGCGCGATCACCACGCCGCCGATGATCAGCGCGAGCGCGAACAGCCTGAACGATGCCGAAGCGAAAAAAGCGTCAGAGACCGGCAGTACCGGCAACGCCATGCACAGCAGCGCTTCCGTGCCTGCGGCCGTCAGAGACGCGACTAGCAGATGGGCTCGTAGCATGTCGATGGTGACTCGCTTCATAACGTGCCTCGTGCGCGGCCTTGCGGCCTGACCGGATGCTGGCAATGGGCGGGACTCGTCGAGATCGTCCGTTGACGCCATCGACCAGCATAAAGAATGCCTCGCGGTCGCTCCATCGAAGTCCTTACGATCAGGTTGCGATGGTCTGACGACAACGTGGTCTCGCACATGCATTACGATCTGCGACGACCATTTTATAGCGCGTCGATGGTATCGATTCAAGCTGAAGGAAACCTTAAGCACACGCATGGCATGAAGCGGCTAACGAACGGCGTGGTTACACTTCGGAACGCGGCAGATTGTTCGTCTGCATCAATACCGCTTGCATCAAAATGCTCGACGTTATGCAATAAAGCCCCACAATGGAATATTTGCCTCATGCGCTTACTCCTCGTAGAAGACGACGAACTCATCGGCTGCGGTGTCGAGGCGGGCCTTCGTCAGGCCGGCTTCACCGTCGACTGGGCACGCGACGGCCACAAGGCCGGCCTCGCGCTCGACACGACTCAATATGCCCTGGTGGTACTCGACCTCGGCCTGCCGCGCGTGAGCGGCACGGAACTGCTCAAACGCGTGCGCGACGCCGGCAATGACGTGCCGGTGCTGGTGCTGACCGCAAAAGGCACGGTCGTCGATCGCGTCGGCGGACTCGAAGCGGGCGCCGACGACTATCTCGGCAAGCCGTTCGATCTCACCGAACTGGTGGCGCGGTGCCGCGCGCTGTTGCGCCGCGCACAAGGTCGCAGTATCGATCTGATTCGTTACCAGAATCTGACAGTGAATCCGGCCGCGCAAACGGTGCAGATCGACGAGGCGCGCGTGCCGCTCACGTCGCGCGAATGGGCGATCCTCCTGCAACTGCTGACCAATCTCGGCATTCCTCAGTCGCGCTCGCGGCTCGAAGAAAGCCTGTACGGCTGGCAGGAAGAAATCGAAAGCAATGCGATCGAGGTGCACGTGTCGAACCTGCGCAAGAAGCTCGGCGCAAGCCTGATCAAGACCGTGCGCAACATCGGCTATGTGATGGAGAAAGAATGATCGGTCCGTCGATTCGACGGCGCCTCGTGCTGCTCGTGCTCGCCAGCATCGCGATCGTATGGGGCGGTGCGCTCGTGTCGAGCTACCGGCAGGCGAGCCACGAAGTCGCCGCGTGGGAACGAGCGCGTCTCGCCGAACTCGCGCAGATGCTCGCGCTGCTCGATTCGACCAATCTGATGACGCTCGCCAATGCGCGCATCGACGTGCGCGAAGAAGAGAGAGGCGGTGAGGCCGGCGCGAGCGATCTCGACGACGACGACACGCTGCCGCGCGACGCCCTCTTCCAGGTGCGCGCGGCCAACGGCGCCATTCTGGCGGGCAGCCCGCAACTGCATGCGCTCGCCGCGTGGGATTTGCCGTTGCCGCCCGCGAGCGGCGCGCAGGACGTCACGCTGGGCGGTCGGCTCTATCACTCGTTCACGTTGCGCGAAACGGCGCTCGGTCACTGCGTGCGTGTGTTCGAACTGGCCAACACCCGCAGCGACCTGGTGAGCGGTGTCGCGAGCCGCATCGCGCGGCCCACGCTGATCGCGCTGCCAGTGCTCGCGGTGCTCGTGTGGCTCAGCATCGGCTGGAGTCTCGCGCCGCTGAAGGTGTTGTCGGCCGCGATCCGTTCGCGCGACATCAACCGCATGGAACCGGTCGGCATCGGCCGCACGCCGCTCGAGGTGCGCCCGCTCGTCGACGCGATCAACCAGATGCTGGCGCGTCTGCACCATGCGCGCGAGCTCGAGCGCGCCTTCACCGCCGATGCCGCGCACGAACTGAAGACGCCGCTCGCCGCGATCAAGGTACAGGCGCAGGTCGCGCTCGCCGAGCCCGACATCGCGCTGCAGCGGCTCGCGATGGAGCGCGTCGTGCAAGGCGTCGATCGCAGCGCGCGGCTCGCCGAGCAACTGCTGCTGCTCGCGCGGCTCGACGTGCAGGAGAAGCTGCCCACCGAGCCGCTGAGGCCGGCGGCGATCGCGAAAGATACGCTGCTCGCGAACAGGCGCAATGCGCAACAGAAGCACATCAATGTGATGCTGGTCGGCGACATGCTCGCCGAGATCGACGCGGAGCCCGTGCTGATCGGCATCCTGCTCGACAATCTGCTCGATAACGCGATCAAGTACGGACGCTCGGGCGGCAATGTCGAAGTGGCGGTGCGCCGTGCCGACGAGCAGGTGCAGCTGATCGTGCGCGACGACGGCCCCGGCGTCGCGCCGGACGATCTCGCGCGGCTCACGAACCGCTTTTTCCGCGCTACCGGCAATCAGGCGACCGGCAGCGGGCTCGGTTTGTCGATCGTTGCGCGGATCGCCGAGCATTTCGGCGCGAGTCTGCAGCTAGGCGCCGGGATCGGGGACCAGGGGCTTGCGGTGCGGGTGTCGTTTCCGGCCTATCGCGCGACGCGCTGAAGGCGCGCGCCAATCGCTCAGCGCCGCTCGCCGCCCCGGTTCGCGTCAGCGACGCCCGAACGCTGCTTGGCCAGTTCGGCGCGCACGCCGTGCGGCGCGGCATGCGGCCGCGCGCTGCCGGACGCCTCGAACAGCTGCCACGCGATCAGGCCCGGCACGAATATCAACAGATCGCGAATTCGCCGCGCGGCCGCGAGCGCGAGACTGGTGGCGGGGTCGAGTCCCAGTGCGCCGCCAATCAGTACGAAAGCGCCCTCCTGCACGCCGAGACCGCCCGGCACGAAAAACGCGGCGCTGCTGACCGCCTGGATCAGCGATTCGATCACGATCGCCTCGACGAGCGTCACGCGTGCGCCGAGGAAATACAGCGCGAGCCAGATTTCGAGCGAGGTGAGCACGCATTGCAGCGGCTGCCAGAAGAACAGATAGCGCAGCACGACCGCGCGGCGGCGCCAGATCACCTTGATCGACTGATCGATCTGCGCGGACTGGCCGACCAGCGCGGTTAGCTTGCCGCTCGTCACGCGGTTCGCCACGCGCGTGATGCGCTCGAACGGATTGGCATGCTGGACGAGCCCGAACAGCAACAGCACCGGCGTCAACGCGACCACGCCCCACGCGAGCTGCCCGGCGAGCCGCAGCGCGCCCGATTGCGCATTGGCGAACAGAAAACCAATCCCGACCATCGTGAACATCAGCTGGCTGATCACGGTCAGCTGCATGTCGACGATGGTGCTGGCCACCGCTGTCGACGGCCTGACGCCCCAGCGCTTGAACATACGGAACGACACGAGTTCGCCGCCGATCCGCGCGACCGGCAGCATGCAGTTGACCGATTCGCGCACCCACACCAGATGAAGCATCCTGCCGAAGCTGGGGCGGTTCGCGCCGCGAATCAGCGAGCGCCAGTCGCACGCGTTGGCGATCATTGGCAGCACATGCGCGAGCGCGGCCACCACGAGGCCCGCGCCAGCCGCGCGCAACGCGCTGAGCACCGCGCGCGGATCTTCGCGCCAGACGAGCCACAAAGAGATCAGCAAACCCGCGAGCGCAGCCGCGCGGCCCAGATGCTTCATCATGCGGGCACCTCGCACACGACCTCGATATACGTCGTGCGCCGCACGCCGCCTGCCACGGCATGCGTTGCCGTGCGCGCCGCCGCCGGTGTCGCCGGGGCGCTGCCGTGCGTCTCCAGGGCGCTCCCGTTTCGCCCGCTCGAAACTTCTTCGTTCATTGCCAGCCCAATCTGCCGTTCGTTCGTCATTCGTCCTGCGCCGCCGACAGCAGCCCATCGCCGTCGACCTTGAAGCTGAAGCCCCGCCAGATCACCCGCGACGAGCGGAAGCTCGCGACGAAAATCGCAAACGATACGATATCCCATAACGGCAGAAGCCACAGATCGCGGTAGCGCTGACGCAACGCCCGATCCGCGCGCCACTTCAACGCGAGACGCGCAACCACCGTCACTGCCGCGAGCAGCCACGCCCACGGCGCGCCGCCCGAGCACGCGAGCGCGAGCAGCGCGAACGGCAACGGATGCACGAGCGCCGTGCCGAAGTGTCCGAGCGGATCGATGCGGCGAATCGTGCGGCTCCAGCGCAGTTCGTGCGTCACGAGTTGCGCGGCGCTCGCTTCGACACACGCATGCGCGATTGCGAACGGCGGAATCGTGACCTGCTCGCCCGCCGCGCGCACCGCCGCGCCGATCTCGTAGTCCTCGGCCAGATGCTGCACGAACGGCTTGAAACCGCCGATCCGCTCGTAGGTGTCGCGCCGCATCGCGATGGTCTGGCCGAAGCACGGCCGCGCGAGCCCGAGCGCGAGTCCGGTGACGACGCCCGGCAGGAACTGGTAATTGGTTGCGATCGCCGACAGCCGCGGCCAGAAACCCGGATCGGGCTGGCCGCGATATGCGCAGGTGACAAGCCCGACGCCCGGCTGCTGCAATTCGCCGATCACGTTGCGCAGATAGTCCGGGCCGACGCACACGTCGCTGTCGGCGAACACGAGCACGTCGTGGCGCGCCTGCGGCACCATGTTGAGGATATTGCTGATCTTGCGGTTCGGGCCATACAGACGCGCATCGGCGACGACGGTGATGTCCGCCTGAGGATGGAGACGCCGCAGTTCGTTGACGGTTTGCAGCGCGGGGTCGGCGCAGTCATGCACGCCGAACAGGAATTGCACGGGCCCAGGATAATTTTGCGCGCAGAAGCTCGACAGATTGTCGAGCAACGCCCACTCGTTGCCATGCAACGGTTTGATAACCGTAATGGGTGGAAAGCTGGAGGGTTCGGCTACATCCCTCGCGAAGAAGCGCCCGATCAGCGCGCTCGCGAGCACGGTGTAGCCGATGCCGACAACGGTCGCCGCCGCGCACGCGTACGCGAGCGTGACGGCGGCGAGGTGTGCGGCGCTCACGCCTCGTGCGCGCGCAGGAAGCGGAAAAATTCGACGCCTTCGCGCAGGCGCCGTTTCATCATGTCCCAACTCGTCAGCATTTCGCGCAGGATCTCCCAGATCTTCGACGGCCGGAAATAAAAGCGTTTATAGAAGTTTTCGAGCTGATGGTACATCTCGTCTCGCGACAGATGCGGGTAGCCGATCGCCGCCAGTTGCACGCCTTCCTTGCTGACGAGATTGATCACCTTGTTCTCCGCGAGCCAGCCGTTCTCGACCGCCTGGTTATAGAGCGTAGTGCCCGGGTACGGCGCGGCGAGCGACACCTGGATCGTCAGCGGATTGATCTCTTTCGCGTACTCGATGGTCTTCTGGATCGTCTCCGGCGTCTCGCCCGGCAAGCCGAGAATGAAGGTGCCGTGCACCTTGATACCCAGCGTCCGGCAGTCCTGGGCGAAGCGCCGCGCGATGTCCGTACGCAGGCCCTTCTTGACGTTCAGCAGGATCTGGTCGTCGCCGGACTCGTAGCCGACCAGCAGCAGGCGCAAGCCGTTGTCCTTCATGATCTTCAACGTCGAGTAAGGCACGTTGGCCTTCGCGTTGCACGACCACGTGACCCCGAGCTTGCCCATGCCTCGCGCAATTTCTTCGGCGCGCGGCTTGAAGTCGGTGAACGTGTCGTCGTCGAACATGATCTCCTTGACTTCGGGCATGTTGTCGCGAATCCACTTGACTTCCTCGAGCACGTTCTCGACCGAACGCACCCGATAGCGATGACCGCCGACCGTTTGCGGCCACAGGCAGAACGTGCACTTCGAGCGGCAGCCGCGACCGGTGTAGAGCGACACGTACGGATGCTTCAGGTAGCCGTTGAAGTAATTCTTGATGGTCAGATCGCGCTTGTAGATCGGCGCGACGAACGGCAGCTCGTCCATGTTCTCGAGGATCGGGCGCGATTCGTTGTGCTCGATCGAGCCGTCGGGGGTGCGATAGCTCAAGCCGAGGATCTGCGCGAACGGCTTGCCTTCGGCGATTTCCTTGCAGGTGAAATCGAATTCCTCGCGACACACGAAGTCGATGGCCTCGGTCGCGGTCAGCGAATTATGCGGATCGACCGCGACCTTCGCGCCGACCATGCCGATCAGCAGCGACGGCTTGCGCTTCCTGAGGTCCTGGGCGAACAACGCGTCGGTCGGGAAGGATGGAGTGCTGGTGTGGATCACCACCAGCTCGTATTGCGAGGCGATGTCGAGGGCGGCGTCGACGGACAGGCCGTCTGCCGTGGCGTCGAGCACGCGGCTGTCGGGAACCAGTGCCGCGGGTTGGGCGAGCCACGTCGGATACCAGAACGAGCGAACTTCACGCTTGGCCTGGTAGCGCGAACCCGCGCCACCATCGAAGCCGTCGTACGACGGCGCCTGCAAGAACAGAGTTTTCATGGATGCTCCAGCAAGCCTATATAGGCGCTTTGGGTTTTCAGTCGGGAATCTATTCTGTTCCATTGCCCGAATGCAGGTCGAGAAAGCCTGTGCTCGACATGCACGTAGCGGCGGCCGCGGTCCGGAAAGGCCACGGGCAGTGGCGCAAATAGTACGGAGCAAAGCTGAAGGAAACCTGAAGAATAATACTGCGTTCAGACCGCGCGCGGCATGCTCCGATGGGCGATTTGTGCAATCGACGCGCTCGTGCAATCGTGTCGTATCGATGTCGTATCGGTGTGGTAAATGGATAGGTTGTCGCGTGGCGTGCGGGCGAGCCCCGCCGGCGTCGCCGATTCACGCCACGTTCACGGGCCCGAACGCTCGGCCCGACGCGTCGCTCATCGCGCGATATGCCTCGCCCATTCGAGCCAGCCGAGATTGAGGGCCGCGTTTACCACTACGCCGAGCGCCGACGCGAGCGCGGCGATCATGGTCCAGAAGGCCGAGCGCCGCGCCGCGCGCGCCGACGTGTGGGCGGCGGCCGCAGCGTCGCGCGACGCGCTCGCCGCCGCCTGCGCGATATGCGACGACGCCTCCATGCGCGCGAGCGACCTCAGCGCGAAACCGCGCTCGTCGTCGTGCGTGGCGGCGGCCGCCTCATGCGCCGCGTCGTCGCGCTGCGCCTGCTCGAACAGATAGCGATGACAGAACGGCGTCAGCGGTTCGTCGGGATAGCGCGCGGCGAAGTTTTTCGCATAGGCGGCGCCGCCATTGCGCTCGATCTCCGCGTAGGCGGCGGCCTTATCCATGGTTGGCTCGCATGCGGATGAGCCGCCCGGCCGGCGTCACACGGGCTTGATGTCGGCGGCCTGTTTGCCTTTCGGCCCCTGCTTGATTTCGAAGCTGACTTTCTGGTTTTCCTGCAACGACTTGAAACCTTCGGATCGAATCTCCGAAAAATGGGCGAACAGATCTTCGCCGCCGTCATCGGGAGTGATGAAGCCGAAGCCCTTTGCGTCGTTGAACCATTTCACTGTTCCGGTTGGCATGGCGATGTCCTCGTGATGCGCTGTAGTAGCGGTTGAATGGATGAAGCGCTGCGTCCTGCAAGCGTTTCGTGCAGCGCTGACGCGGCGCCCCGGCACGACCCGCAAAATCGCTCCGGTGCCAAGCCTCAGCAAGCCGCATGCCGCGACCGGGCGCCTGCGGGCCGCGCCCGGTGCGATTGCCCGCAATCAGATAAGATAAATAGTATCCGCAATTCATTCATGGCCGCGCAGGAGTGTCGCCTCGTACCGCACGTCCGCGCGACCAGTTGCTTTCCCACTCACAGGAACCCAGCATGGCCATCTCGAGCTATACCGATACCCGTCTTCTGATCAACGGCGAATGGTGCGACGCCGCCAGCGGCAAGACCCTCGACGTGATCAACCCCGCGACCGGCCATGCCATCGGCAAGGTCGCGCATGCCGGCATCGCCGATCTGGACCGCGCGCTCGAAGCCGCGCAGCGCGGCTTCGAAGCCTGGCGCAAGGTGCCGGCCAACGAGCGCGCAACCGTCATGCGCCGTGCCGCCGCCCTCGTGCGTGAGCGCGCCGCGGACATCGGCCGCCTGATGACGCAGGAACAGGGCAAGCCGTTCGCCGAGGCGCGCGGCGAAGTGCTGGCGGCCGCGGACATCATCGAATGGTTCGCGGACGAAGGCCGCCGCGTGTATGGCCGCATCGTGCCGTCGCGCAACCTTGCCGCGCAGTCGCAGGTGCTGAAGGAGCCGATCGGCCCGGTCGCGGCGTTCACGCCGTGGAACTTCCCGGTCAACCAGGTCGTGCGCAAGCTGTCGGCGGCGCTCGCCTGCGGCTGCTCGTTCCTCGTCAAGGCGCCGGAAGAAACCCCGGCGTCGCCGGCGGCGCTGCTGCAAGCCTTCGTCGAGGCCGGCGTGCCGGCCGGCACGGTCGGCCTCGTGTTCGGCGATCCGGCTGAAATCTCGAGCTACCTGATCCCGCATCCGGTGATCCGCAAGGTCACGTTCACGGGCTCGACGCCGGTCGGCAAGCAGCTCGCGGCGCTGGCCGGCTCGCACATGAAGCGCGCGACGATGGAGCTCGGCGGCCACGCGCCGGTGATCGTCGCGGAAGACGCCGACGTCGCGCTCGCCGTCAAGGCAGCCGGCGCCGCGAAGTTCCGCAACGCGGGCCAGGTCTGCATCTCGCCGACGCGTTTTCTCGTGCACAACAGCATCCGCGAGGAGTTCGCCGCGGCGCTCGTCAAGCACGCTGAAAGCCTGAAGCTCGGCGACGGTCTCGCCGAAGGCACGACGCTCGGGCCGCTCGCCAACGCGCGCCGGCTGACGGCGATGGCCAAGGTCGTCGACGACGCCCGCAAGACCGGCGCGAAGGTCGCGACGGGCGGCGAGCGCGTCGGTACCGAAGGCAACTTCTTCGCGGCCACCGTGCTGACCGACGTGCCGCTCGAAGCCGACGTGTTCAACAACGAGCCGTTCGGCCCGGTCGCCGCGATTCGCGGCTTCGACAAGCTCGAAGAAGCGATCGCCGAAGCGAACCGCCTGCCGTTCGGCCTCGCCGGCTACGCGTACACGAAGTCGTTCGCCAACGTGCACCTGCTGTCGCAGCGCATGGAAGTCGGCATGCTGTGGATCAACCAGCCTGCCACGCCGACGCCGGAAATGCCGTTCGGCGGCGTCAAGGATTCCGGCTACGGCTCGGAAGGCGGCCCGGAGGCGATGGAAGCCTACCTCGTGACCAAGGCGGTCACGGTGATGTCGGTTTAATCACGTCAATCACGCGCTTCGGGAACGGCGCCGCGGTTTTGCCGCTCGCATCGTTCCCGAGCGCGGCTCAACCGATCTGCCAGGTCCACGAGTCTTCCGCTCGCGGACCTTTTTTATTGCCATGAACGATATTTCTGCCGAATCGATGCAGCCCACGCTGAGCGGCTCGTTGGTCGAGCTGCGGCCGCTGCGCGAGGAGCACGCGCAGGCCCTCGTCGACGCCGCCGCCGACGGGCAACTGTGGGACATGAAGCCGACCGTCGTGCCGGGCCCGGCGACGATCGACGCCTATCTCGCCACCGCGCTCGCCGGCCGTGCGGCCGGCAAGGTGATGCCGTTCGTGATCGTGCGGCGCGACGAGGATGACGAGAATGACCGCGCTGGCCGGATCGTCGGCAGTACGCGGTTCTGGAAGGTCGATCGCGCGAACCGCAAGCTCGAAATCGGCCATACGTGGCTCGCCGCCTCGGCGCAGCGCTCGGTCGTGAACACCGAGGCGAAATATCTGCTGCTGTGCCACGCGTTCGACGTGATGCGCTGCGTGCGCGTGCAGTTCACGACCGACGAGCTCAACGACAAATCGCGCGCGGCGATCCTGCGCATCGGCGCGCAACAGGAAGGCATCGTGCGGCACGAGCGGATCATGCCCGATGGGCGCAAGCGCAATTCGGTGCGCTTTAGCATCATCGACGACGAATGGCCGGCGGTGAAAGCGATGCTCGAAGCGAAGCTGGCGCGCTGAGCGGCGCGCCGGCTTCCTGCTACCGACTCATTCAAACGGGCGCATCGCGCTGCTCATTGAGCGGCGCCGCCTGCGTCGCGGTGGCGAACTCCTCGCGCAGCGCGTCGCGCGCATGATGCCGGCGCACCCACAGCGCCGTGAGGATCGGCACCAGAATCGCGGTCACGAGGCAAGCGGTGGCGACCATCGCGGTCGCGGCCGGCACCAGCGGTTTGAAGCTCGGAATCATGTCGGCGATGATCGCCGGATTCGCGACCGCGGCCCCTGCCGTCGACGACGCCGCCAGCCCCGCCGCGCCATTGCCGCCGGCAATCCAGCGATCGGCGAGAAGCAGCGGCACGCCAGTCACGACGATCACGCCAAGCCCCAGCACGATGCCCGGCAGGCCGCTCGTGACGATCACGTTCAGATCGATGCCGTTGCCGAGCGCAAAGCCGAAAAACGGAATCAGCGGATGCACGCAGCGGCCGAACAGCTCGCGCAGCTCGCTATCGAAGTTGCCGAGCGCAAACCCGATCAGGAACGGCAGCACCGCGCCGACGAACAGGCGCGGCTCGAAGAACGCGACCCCCGTCGCACCCAGAATGATCATGCTGATCAGCGGCCCCGATTCGACCGACATCAGCACGAACGCGCCCGCCTCTTCCTTCGTGCCGTACTGTTGCATCACGGCCGCGTACAGCCCGCCGTTGGTCATGTCCATCGACGTGGTGATCGCGAGCATCGACAGTCCCGCGAACAGCCCGGTCTTGATGCCATCGATCGGAATGAAGCGCGCCGCGATCAGCGTGACGATCCACGCGACCAGCATCTTGGTGGCGAGCAGCGTGCCCGACTTGCGCAGCACGGTGCCGGTCGCGCGCAGGTCGATCGTCGCGCCCATGCAGAAGAACCATACCGCGAGGATCGGCACGGTGCCGGTAATCAGGCCGTTGGTGAACGAGCCGAAGTATTTGCCCGCACCCGGCGCGAACGTATGCACACAGGCGCCGAGCAGCAGCGGCACCAGCATCAGACCGCCAGGAATGCGGTCGATGGCCTTCTTGATCTTCATGCCTCCTCCATGGACGGTGGCGTCCCGTTGACGGGCCAATGACCCGCGTTGGTGTCCCGTTCTACGCCGGGCTCTCCCTGTCCGGCGCAATATAGCATCATGAAAGGAACGCCGTTCCGTTTTATTTTCTTAAACCTGACTATCGTTTCCCCGGTCGTTCGCGCTATGCGTTGTCAGCCGCGATCACCCGTCACAATATTTTCGGACCGGTGTTCCGAAATCAAGATTCTGCGTTACAGTCTCGGGCACAAGGCGGCGCCGCGCCCCGCATACCGACAGGAGAACGATCAATGGACGTGAGACAGGCCATCAACAGCGAATACGCGAAGACGCTCGACACCACCGGGCTGCGTCGCGAGTTTCTGGTGGAGCAGATCTTCGAGCGCGATGCGTTGAAGCTCACGTACAGCCATATCGACCGGATCATCGTCGGTGGCGTGTGGCCGGTCGAGCGCGCGGTCGAAGTGCCGGGCTCGCTCGGCAAGGCGATCGGCGTCGACTATCTGCTCGAGCGGCGTGAACTCGGCGCGATCAACATCGGCGGCGACGGCTGGGTCGACGTCGACGGCACGCGCCACACGGTGCGCCGCGAAGAGGCGATCTATATCGGCAAGGGCGCGCAAGCGGTCGCGTTCGGCAGCGCCGACGCCACCCAGCCGGCGAAGTTCTATCTGAACTGCGCGCCCGCGCACACCAGCTATCCGACCCGCACGATCTCGCTCGACCAGGCCTCGCCCGAAATCCTCGGCGATCCGGCCACGAGCAACCGCCGCACCATCTACAAGTTCATCGTGCCCGACGTGCTGCCGACCTGCCAGCTGTCGACGGGCATGACGAAGCTCGAACCGGGCAGCCTGTGGAACACGATGCCCTGCCACACGCACGAGCGCCGCATGGAAGTGTATTTCTACTTCAACGTCGCCGACGACGCCGCCGTCTTCCACATGATGGGCGAGCCGCACGAAACCCGGCACATCGTCGTGCGCAACGAGCAGGCGGTGATCTCGCCGAGCTGGTCGATCCATTCGGGCGTCGGCACGCGCGCATACACATTCATCTGGGGCATGGTCGGCGAGAACCAGGTGTTCGGTGACATGGACCATCTCGCGGTCCGCGAGCTGCGCTGAGCGAACATGAGTCCGAACACAGTGAACACTTTCGATCTGACCGGCAAGGTCGCCATCGTGACCGGCAGCAACACCGGCCTCGGCGCCGGCATGGCCGTCGCGCTCGCCGCGGCCGGCTGCGACATCGTCGGCGTCAGTCGCGCGGACGCGGGCACGACTGCCGCGCGCGTCGAGGCGCTCGGGCGCCGCTTCGCCGACGTGCGCGCCGATCTCGCGTCGACCTTTTCGGTCGACGACATCGTGCGCGCCGCGCTCGAAGCGTTCGGCCGCATCGACGTGCTCGTCAATAACGCAGGCATCATCCGTCGCGAAGACGCGCTCGAGTTTGGCGAAGACGACTGGGACGCGGTCATGGACGTGAATCTCAAGAGCCTGTTCTTCCTGTCGCAGGCCGCGGCGCGTCAGTTCGTGCGCCAGCAAAGCGGCGGCAAGATCATCAACGTCGCGTCGATGTTGTCGTTCCAGGGCGGCATCCGCGTCGCGTCGTACACCGCGTCGAAAAGTGGCGTGCTCGGTCTGACGCGACTGCTCGCGAACGAATGGGCCGCGCGACGCATCAACGTGAACGCGATCGCGCCCGGCTATATGGCGACCGCGAACACCGCGGCGTTGCGCGACGACGCGCAGCGCAACGAGCAGATACTCGGCCGCATTCCGGCCGGCCGCTGGGGCGTGCCCGACGATCTCGCGGGGCCGGTGGTTTTTCTCGCCTCGTCGGCGTCGGACTACGTGCATGGGCATACACTGGCGGTGGATGGCGGCTGGCTCGCGCGCTAGGGACGGCACAAGCTCGCCACGAGTGCGCGCGACGCGCTATGCTCTCGCGCCGCTGAGCATCGACTCGATGCCGCAGCGGCGAGTTGGCACAGACAGGGAATGACGGACATGGCGGCAACGGGAACACACAGGAATACTGCGAGGAACACTGCGCGCGACAAGACGCTCGACAAGGCGCTCGATAAGACCCGCGGCAAAGCCCGCAAGGAACCCGCCGGCGCAGCGTCGCTCGATGCGGACAGCGGTGAGCGCGGCGAATCGGCGTCGTCGATCGGGCGCGTGTTCGCGATTCTCGGCGCGATCGGCGACACCGGACAGATCGGCATCAGCGAGCTGTCGCAGCGGCTCGGCATGTCGAAGACGACCGTGCATCGTGTGATCCAAACACTGAAGGCGCTCGGCTATGTGACCCAGGAAGTCGAAACCGAGCGCTATCGGCTGACGATCCGTCTGTTCGAGCTCGGCGCGAAAGCGCTCGAAAGCGTCGATCTGGTGCGCGAGGCCGACATCGAGATGCGCCGCATCGGCCAGATGACGCGCGAAGCGGTACACCTGGGCGCGTTCGACGACGACGCGATCATCTACATCCACAAGATCGACGCCGACTACGGGCTGCGCATGCAGTCGCGGATCGGCCGGCGCAATCCGCTGCATAGCACGGCGATCGGCAAGGTGCTGCTCGCATGGATGGACCCGGCCGACGCGCGTGACGTGCTCTCGCACATCGAATTTCGCAAGTCGACGCAAAAGACCTTGACCTGCGCCGAAGCGGTGTTGAGCATCCTGCCGCGCGTACGCGAGCAGGGCTACGGCGAGGACAACGAGGAGCAGGAAGAAGGCCTGCAATGCATCGCGGTGCCCGTGTTCGACCGCTTCGGCCGTGTGATCGCCGGTCTGTCGATTTCGTTTCCGACGATGCGCTGCGGTGCCGACACGAAGCAGCATTACGTCGCGTTGCTCAAAGAGACCGGTCTCGCGATTTCGACGCGGCTCGGCTATCGCGAAGCGACCGCCCCGGAGCCCGCGGCCGCGCAGTAGGTTGCGCGCGCGCGATGCGTATTTACCGATCCCACCGAAGCTTAAGGCAAGCTGATGACGCTACAGGTGTAGCGTCGTTCCATCACGCTCGCCCGAGCGCACTACCGAACTTCTTACCCAGTCTGCAACCGAATGTATCTGCGCCGCATACATAAGCCAAAATTTGATGCGCTTCTTTTTTCAGCAACCGAGGCGCCGAACCTTCGCTTCGAATCCATACTTCGTCTGCCTTTGAATGCGGTTTTTTTCATAGACCCTTCAAGGGTTTGACCGCGCGCTTGACAGTCGCCCGGCACTTCGACCCGTAACCCACGGCGCCTTCCCTCCTCGTTCATCGCACTCGCATCGACGTTTCGGCGCGAGCTCGGATCGACACGTCCTGTTACACACAAACACACCGGTAATCGCGCCGCTCAGTAGAGTTCGGTTCAAACGAAAGCGGATCAGATGAAATGCTTCGCACGACAGGCACTCGCATCACAGATTTCAGGGAGCAACATCATGAAAAAAATCCTCGCATTGGTCATTCTTGCCGCCACGCTCGGTGGCGCGTTGAGCGGCTGCATCGTCGTCCCTGGCGATCATCCGCATCATGACCACTACTACGAACGTTATTGATCGGGCCATCACGCGCAGTAGGTGCGCGTCCGGCTCGCCACTTCATCACAGACATCCACACAACAGAGAACAATCATGAGTCTTTCACGCAACCGCTGGGTATCGTTGACCGTCGTCGCGGGTCTCGCGATCGGCGCATCGACGGCCGCTTTCGCGCACGTCGATGTCGGCGTGAATATCGGCGTGCCGGGCATCGCGGTCGCGCCCGCCGTGGTCGAGGCTCCGCCGCCCGTCTACGTGCAGCCCGCGCCCGTCTATGTGCAGCCCGCGCCCGTCTATGCGCCTGCGCCGCCTCCCGCGGTCATAGTCGCTCCGGGCTGGTACGGCGAACGCTACTACGATGGTCATCGCTATTGGGAGCGTCGCCAGTGGGAGCGGCGCGAGTGGGAACATCGCCACGACGAATGGCGCGATGCACGCGGCCCGCACGGCGACTGGCACGACAACGGCTGGCACGGTCATGGTCATGACGATCGCGAGCATGACCATTGATAGACGGCAGGTGGCGTCCATCGCGCCACCGTGTCGCGCTTGCATTCGCGCCACCCCTTTGACAGGAGCGACGACGTGCTACGCAATGATCCGAGACGAGTAACCGCGCAGGTCGACGGCGCGCAGATTTGCGCCGAATACAGCGAGCTGACCGGCCAGCTGTGCCTGCGCCAGGACGGCACGCTGGTGCGCGAATGGTTTCCACCGCATTCATGGATGGCGATCGCGTCGGTGGCCGGCGCGCGCCACTGGGGCACGCGGCCAACCGACGACGAATTGCTCGCGCTGCTGCACAACGAAATGGCGTTGCTGCGCGCGTCCTGAGTCGTCGCGCGTCTTTCGAGACGTAGCGGCACGCCCGACGCCGCGCTCATTCGATCGCTATGGCGCCGACGTTTTCATCGACCGATGCGTGATCGAGCGGCTCGCGCCGCATCATCAATACCACCCCGCCCGCCGCGATCACGGCCGGCACCGCGAGGAGGCTGAACACGGCGCCGAACTGCCAGCCGAGCTCCATCAACGCCGCACCGACGAGCGCGCCCGTCACGCCGCCGACACGGCCGATTCCCAGCATCCACGCCACGCCCGTCGCGCGCGCCCGGGTCGGATAGAAGCTTGCCGCGAGCGCCGACATCGACGTGACCGCGCTGGTCGCGACCGTGCCGGTCAGGAAGATCAGCGTCCCGAGCCAGACCTGATGGCCGACGCCCCGCCCGACCAGCAACACGAGCGCGCCGACGAGGACATAGGTGAACGCGATCACGCGATGCCCGGCGAAGCGATCCATCACCCAGCCGACGCACAGATTGCCGAGGATGCCCCCGAGCGGAAACAGCGACGTCATCAACGCGGCCTTTTCACCGGAGAAGCCGGTGTCCTTGAACAGCGTCGGCAGCCAGTTGGTCAGCAGATAGTAAATCAGTAGCCCCATGAAATAGGCGAGCCACAGCATCAGCGTGCCGAAGCGGTAGCGCGTCGACAGGATGATCGCGAGCGCCCATTGCGAACGCGCGTCGCCGGTATTGCGGCGCACGTCGACCGCAAAAAAACGGCATCCGTCGAAGCGGTCGTGGGGCGCGATGCGTTGCAGGATTCGCGCGATCCGTTGATCGGCGCGCTTACGCACCGCGAGAAATTGCGCCGATTCCGGCAGAAACAGTATCAGCATCACGCTCAGAACGAGCGGACCGGCGCCGCCGGCGACCAGCACGCTCGGCCAGCCGAAATGCGGAATCAACCATGCGGATGCGAGACCGCCGATCGCGAGACCGCCTGAAAAGCCGCAGAACATCGCATTGACGGCGACCGCGCGAATCCGCGCGGGTGCGTACTCGGACATCAGCGTGACCGCGTTGGGCATCGCCGCGCCGAGACCGAGACCGGTGAAAAAGCGCAGCAAGGTCAGCGATTCGATCGAGCTCGCGCGGGCCGCCGCGAGACTCCACAGCCCGAAGAAGAACACCGACAGCACTAGCACCGTCTTGCGTCCGATGCGGTCCGCGCAGGGGCCGGCCGCGAGCGCGCCGATGCCGAGTCCCACCAGCGCCGCGCTCATCACCGGGCCGAGCGCGCTGCGCGCGATGCCCCACTGCTGCACGAGCGACGGCGCGATGAAGCCGACCGCGGCGGTGTCGAAACCGTCGGCGGCGACGACCAGAAAGCACAGCACCAGAATCGTCCATTGAAACGGCGAAAAGCGCTGTCCGTCGACAAAGGCCTGCACGTCTACACTGCGTTCGGAGCGGCTCATGTGCGTGCTCCTTTCAGCTGGTTCATTGCGATGTCTCCTTGAGATGAAGCGGTGTTTTCTTATTGTTCGAATTGCTGTTCAACACGCGGTCGCCGCGACGGTGGTCGCGACCGTGCTTGCGAGCGTCGCGCTGTCCGTTCGTTCATGCCTGTCTCCTCCTCGAACGGGCGGCTAGCGCAGCATCGTCAGCGTCCTGAAGTCGACTCGCCTGATGATGCGGCTCTCCTGCGCGACGATCAGATGCGCGGACGCCTGCAGATAAGCGGGCCACTCCGGATCGGCGTCGCGCGCGGTGCGGCGCTGGTCGTAGTCGCCGATGCTCTCGTAGCCCCACAGATGCACGACCTGGTTCAGCGCGCCGATATCGCTCATGTAAAAGCCGACTGGCGCGCCCAGATACTTGAGCTGAATCGGCATCGCGAGCCGGTCGAAAACGTCGATGAACTCCGCCATGCCGCGCGGACGGATCGTGTAGATGCGATGATCGACGAAAGGTTTGCCCTGGCTCATGTGCCGGTCCTCAATACGGTTTCGGCTGCGCGGGGGTCCGCGTTGCTTGCGCTCTTCGCGCTTTTCACACTCGCGCCCGCGAGATGACGGCCAGTGATATAGCCGAACGTCATGATCGGCCCGAGCGTGATACCCGCGCCCGGATAGTTGCCGCCCATCACGCTCGCGCGATCGTTGCCGACCGCGTACAGGCCGGCGATCGGTGCGCCTTTCACGTCGAGCACTTCGCCGGTCACGTTCGTCGAGATGCCGTCGAAGGTGCCGAGATCGCCCATCACGACCTTCAGCGCGTAGTACGGACCGTCGCCGATCGGCGCGACGCACGGGTTCGGCTGGTGCTCCGGGTCCCCCAGATAGCGATTGAACGACGTCGTGCCGCGGCCGAATTCGCGATCTTCGCCACGCGCCGCGTCGGCGTTGTAGCGCTTCACGGTCGCCTCGAGCGCCGTGCCGGCGAGACCCGCGTTGCGCGCGAGTTCCGCGAGCGTGCGGCCCTTGCTCAGATAGCCGTTGCGCAGCAGCGGGCCGAGCGGCACGGGCGCCGGCTTCGCATAACCGAGCCCGTATTTGCGGATCGTCGCGTGATCGCAGATCAGCCACATCGCGGTTTCGCGTTCGTTTGCGCAGGCCTCGATCATCGCGGCACCCACGTCGTGATACGAATTCGCTTCGTTGGTGAAGCGCTTGCCCGCGCGCGTCACGCCGATCACGCCAGGCTTGTAGCGATCCACCAGATGCGGAAACACACCGACGCTGCCGTCGCTCATCGGCACGCGCGACACCGGCATCCATGCGGCGGGCTGCGGATAACGGATCGTCACCTGCGCACCGAGACGTTCGGCCATGCCGATGCCGTCGCCCGTATTGCCGCGCGGCACCGGTGACAGGTGTTCGCCGCCGCGCCGCAGATGCGGATACGCGCGGGCGATCCGTGCGACGTCACGCGAGAAGCCGCCGCACGCGAGCACGACGCCGCGTCGCGCGACGATGCGCATCTCGCCTTGCGGTCCGGCGACGAGCGCGCCGGTCACGCTGCCGTTCGCCACGGTCAGCTCGCGAGCGGCCGTGTTCGTATGGATCGGAATGCCGAGATCGAGCGCGGACTTCGCGAGCCGCGCGGCGAGCGCGTTACCGCTCGTGATCTGCACGCCGCGCCGGTACAGCGCAAGGTCCTTCAGATGGCTCGCGAGGCGCTTCGCGACGTAAAGCGCGGAGGTGAGCGAACGCGTCGCATTGAAGAAGTGCTTCAGGTCCGCGTTCGACGAGTTGAACATCATGCCGATGAACGTGATCGTCTTCAGCGGCGGGCGCAATCGCGAGATGTCATGGCCCAGCGCGCGCGCATCGAACGGCGCGGCGACGACCGAGCGGCCAATGTCGACACCGCCGCCCACGTTCGGGTGATAGTCGGGATACAGCGTCGGCACGAATTTGACGGTGGTTTCGCGCTCGAAGAAGTCGAGCATCTCAGGGCCCGTGTCGAGAAACGCGTCGACGGCGGCGGCATCGAAGCACGCGCCGGTTTCGCTGCGCATATAGGTCAGCGCCGCTTCGCGCGTATCGCTGACGCCGTTGCTCTTTGCGTGACGGTTGCCCGGAATCCACAGCACACCGCCTGAAAACGCGGTCGTGCCGCCGAAGAACGGCTCCTTCTCGATCACGACGACATCGAGACCGTGTTTGCGCGCGGTGATCGCGGTCGACAGCCCTCCCGCACCCGAACCGATCACGAGCACGTCGCACGTGAGTGTCGCGCCGCGTGTTGCGTTGGTCATGATGGTCTCCTTACGCGCGGACCTGGCGGTCGGCCTGGGTGGCCTGCGCGGCCTGGTTGGCTTCGAAGCCGGGACGCGGCACGAGGTCCATCAGCATGCTTTCGAAGCCACCATCGACGACGACTTCGGCACCGTTCACATAGGCCGCGCGTTCGCTCGCGAGAAACGCGACGACATCGGCGATATCGTTCGGCTCGCCGATCCGGCGGCTCGCCGTCATCGCGCTGCGCCGGCGTTCGATATCGCCGTGCTCGTAGAACGCCGCCGACAGCAGCGTGCGGATCATGCCCGGGCACACGGTATTGCTGCGAATGCCGCGTGGTCCCCACTCCGCCGCGATCTGCTTCGACAGCATCGTGACACCGGCCTTGCCCGCGCTGTAAGCGCCGCTATAGGTCTGCGGATGATGCGCGGCCACCGACGCGACATGCACGATAGCGCCAGCGCCGCGCTTCAGCATGCGTTGACCGAATTGCTGCGAGCACAGCATGTAGCCGGTCAGATTCACGCGCAGCATCGCATTCCATGCATCGAGTCCAATCTCTTCGATGCCCCCCGGGCGCAACAGGCCCGCGTTGTTCACGAGCACATCGGCGACGCCGAGGCGCGCTTCGACCTCCGACACCGCGCCGCGCACGCTATCGATGTCGCCGATATCGCAGGCGAGCGCCAGCGCTTCGACACCGCTCGCGTTCAGCGCTTGCGCGACGTCACGGCACTTTTGCTCATCGCGATCGAGCAGCGCCGCGCGTGCGCCAGCGTCGCCCAACACCTGAGCAATCGCGCTGCCGATGCCGCCCGCCGCGCCGCTCACGACGCAGACGCTGCCTTCGAGCCCGAGCCAGTGTCGCGCGTTGGCGGGTGTGTCGCGCCGATCTTCCCGTTGATTCATTTGCTTAGTCCTCCCGATCTCCATGTTCACGATCGCGGCGAGCTTAGGTTGGCCGGCTTCACCAGACTGCGTCATTCGACCGCGTCTTCGATGGAAAAAAGTATAGCCACGCGGTTCCGGACGAAATTGGACAAAGGCAGCACATCGCAGGACAATTCGAACATTGGAGACAAAACCGCATGAGGAATATCCCTAACTACGATCTGTACGGAGAGTCCGCGCGGCCGCCGTGGTACGACGCGTTCAATTTCGAATGGATCGTCGAGCGCAGTCGTCCGAACGACTGGCATATCGCCGCGCACCGGCACGATGCATTGCTGCAGATTCTCTATATCCGCAGCGGTTCGGGCCACGTGCTGATCGAAAGCGAAAAGCTCACGATCGAAGCGCCATGCCTGATCCTGATTCCAGCGCAAACGGTGCACGGTTTCGTGTTTTCGCCGGAGATCGACGGGCTCGTGATTACGGCCGCGCAGCGCGCGCTGGAGTCGATTTCGAAAGCGGTGTCGCCGGGCCTCGTGCCGGTGCTGCAACGGCCCGCGCTGATTCCCGTGCGGCCCTCGGTCGGCGAGCGCACGTTGATGCCCTTGTTCGGTTTGCTGGAGCAGGAATTTCGCGACAGCGCGCGCGGCCATATCGCCGCGGGCATGTCGCTGATGGTTGCACTTTTTGTGCAGGTCGCCCGGCTGACCGATGCCGCCTCGAGCGCGGGCGCGACCGTCAATGACCGGCGCGCCGCGCAGATCAAACGGCTACGCGAACTGATCGCCACGCATGTGCGCGAGCATCTGCCAATCGATTTTTATGCGGAAAAATTGGGGGTGACCGCAGCGCAACTGGGGCGCATCTGTCGTGAGGAGCTTGGCCATTCGCCGCTGTCGCTCGTCAACGATCAGTTGATACGCGAGGCGCAGCGCGATCTGGTCTACTCGGGTTCGAGCATCAAACAGATCGCGCATGCGCTCGGTTTCGAAGATGCGGCCTATTTCAGCCGCTATTTCCGCAAGCGGACCGGCGTCACGCCCAAGGAGTTTCAGGCGGCCGCGCATCGGGATCTGTCGATCAATTAGCGATCCCGATGATCGCGCGGTGCTTGCAGTAGCGCTTACAGCTGCGCCTGCATCTGCGCGCCGGCGACGCCGACGTAGTTCTCCGCCAGTACTGTCGCGGCCGTGCGAGACGTCGTCACGTACTCGAGCTCGGCAACCTGCAGTTGCTGCTCGAACGCCGAAGCGCCTTCGATACGATGCAGCATGCTGGTCATCCAGTACGAGAAGTGCTCGGCGCGCCAGATGCGCTTGAGCGCGGTTTCGCTGTAACGGTCGAGCAGATCGGCGCGGTTTTCCTTGTAGAACGCGTCGAGCGCCTTGCTGAGCACGTTCACGTCGGCGACCGCGAGGTTCATGCCCTTCGCGCCAGTCGGCGGCACGATATGCGCAGCGTCGCCAGCGAGGAAAAGGCGGCCGTATTGCATCGTCGTCGACACGAAGCTGCGCATGCCGACGATGTTCTTCTGAAAGATCTTGCCGTCGATGATCTTGTGGCCTTCGTCCGAATCAGCGCGCGCATGCAGCTCGGCCCAGATGCGATCGTCGGACCAGTTGTCGACCGAGTCCTTAGGATCGCACTGGAAATACATGCGCTGCACGTTCGGCGAGCGCGTGCTGATCAGCGCGAAGCCGCGCTCGTGGCGCGCGTAGATCAGCTCGTCCGACGACGGCGGGCCTTCGCACAGAATGCCGAACCAGCCAAACGGATAGACGCGCTCGAAATCCTTGCGCAGCGTCTGCGGGATCGCCTGGCGCGACACGCCTTGCGAGCCGTCGCAGCCGATCACGAAGTCGCATTGCAGTTCGTGCTCCGCGCCTTCGTGGCGATAGCGGATCGACGGCTTATCGGTATCGATGCCGTGCACCGACGTCTCCGATACGCCGAAACGCAGTTCGGCGACCGCGGCGACGCGCGCCGCGACTAGATCCTTGATAACTTCGTGCTGGGCATAAACCGTGATCGCATGACCGGTGAGGCTGGTCAGATCGATGCGGCGACGCTTGCCTTCGAACGCGAGTTCGAAACCGTGATGCAGCGCGCCTTCGGCTTTCATGCGTTCGCCGAGACCGGTTTGCGTCAGCAGGTCCATCGTGCCCTGCTCGAGCACGCCGGCGCGAATCGTCGATTCGATCTGATCGCGCGTGCGCGTTTCGAGCACGACCGAGTCGATACCGCGCAAATGAAGCAGATGGGAAAGAAGCAGGCCAGCGGGCCCTGCACCGATGATGCCGACTTGGGTGCGCATGTATGTCTCCTGAATGCGGTGATGAAATTTGCGCTCAGTGTGACGATCGCTACGCCTATCCCGCAATGCGATATGGCGGATAGGCCGTATCGCGTTGCGCGATAGAAGGTGTAAGGCGGGAGCCAGCGCCGCGCGGCTGTTTCGGCCGAAAACGCAAGACTGGCGGGGTTTTCCGGCGATTTGGACGACACGCGGCTCGTGCTGCGGCATGGCGTGCCCTCAGGTAAACCCCGATCCGCTAAACGAGCTTCAACTCGCCAAGAAACAGTCGATAGACGGGATTTTTACTCTCTTCCCAGCACGGATAGCCGAGCGTTTCGATGAAGCGCTCGAACGCCGCGTGGTCGCTCCCGGGCACCTGAATGCCGACCAGAATCGAGCTGTAGTCCGCCCCCTGGTTGCGGTAGTGGAACAGGCTGATGTTCCAGTTCGGCGCCATCGACGACAGGAATTTCATCAGCGCGCCCGGACGTTCCGGAAACTCGAAGCGAAACAGTCGTTCGTCGCGCGCGAGCGGCGAGCGGCCGCCGACCATGTAGCGGATGTGCTGCTTCGACAGTTCGTCGAAGGTCAGGTCGACGGTGGCAAAACCGTGCGCTTCGAAGGTGCCGGCGATCTGCGCCGATTCGCTGCGATTGCGGATCTGCACGCCGACGAAAATATGCGCCGAGTTCGCGTCGGCGATCCGGTAGTTGAACTCGGTGACGCTGCGCGTGCCGAGCAGCTCGCAGAAGCGCTTGAAGCTGCCGCGCTCTTCGGGAATCGTCACCGCGAAGACCGCTTCGCGCGCTTCGCCCACTTCCGCGCGTTCGGCGACGAAGCGCATGCGGTCGAAGTTCATGTTCGCGCCCGACGTGATCGCGATCAGCGTCTGGTTCTCGATGCCTTCCCGTTCGGCATACTGCTTGGCGCCGGCCACCGCGAGCGAGCCCGCGGGTTCGAGCACGCTGCGCGTGTCCTGGAACACGTCCTTGATCGCGGCGCACAGCGCATCGGTGTTCACGAGCAGCACTTCGTCGAGATATTCGCGGCACAGACGGAAGGTTTCTTCGCCGACGAGCTTCACCGCGGTGCCGTCGGAGAACAGGCCCACTTCGTTCAGCGTCACGCGCTCGCCCGCCTTCAACGATGCGGCCATCGCGCATGAATCGTCGGTCTGCACGCCGATCACCTTGATCTCGGGGCGTACCGATTTCACGTATGCGGCGACACCGGCCGCGAGACCGCCGCCGCCGATCGGCACGAAGATCGCGTGAATCGGCCCCTGGTGCTGGCTGAGGATTTCCATCGCGACGGTGCCCTGGCCGGCGATCACGTAGGGGTCATCAAACGGATGCACGAAAGTCAGGCCGCGCTCTTCCTGCAGCTTGACCGCGTGACCATAGGCGTCGCTATACGACTCACCGAACTGCACGATCTCGACGGTCGGCCCGCCATGCGTGCGGATCGCGTCGACCTTGAGCTGCGGCGTCGTCACCGGCACGACGATGATCGCCTTCACGCCCATGCGTGCCGCCGATAACGCCACGCCCTGCGCATGATTGCCCGCCGACGCGGTGATCACGCCGCGACTGAGCGCCTCGGCCGGAATATGCGCCATCTTGTTGTATGCGCCGCGCAGCTTGAACGAGAACACCGGCTGGTTGTCCTCGCGCTTCAGATAGACCGGGTTGCGCAGCCGCGCCGACAGGTTCGGCGCGCGTTCGAGTTCGGTCTCGCGCGCCACGTCGTAGACGCGCGCGGTCAGGGTCTTTTTCAGGTAGTCGTGAGACGGCGACGCGCCCGGCCGCTGCAGCGGCCTGTTCGAGTTCGTTTAACAGCACGGCAAGCTCCTGGGTGGCAACATTCGATGCAACAACGCATCAACGGCGATCGACATCAAACGATAGCAATCGCGGCATGTTCGCCAGGAGGCAGGCAGAGAATGAACCTGAAAGCGGACATAAAAAAACCCGCCTCGTTTGGCGGGTTATGTGTGACTGCAAGTCGACGCGCGCTAACCCACCATTCGATGAATGATGCTAATAATCAGCGCAATACGGATGTCGAGGCAGTTCATGTCGGCGATCTTCGTCGACTCGGCAAGCTTTGTCAATCTCCGCGCAGTGCGGCAGTGCCACACAAGAAAAACGGGGCGCACCGGCAAGCGCGCCCCGCTGAGACGACCAACACCGACATCAATCGCGCACGCCGCTCTGCTTTTTGAATGCCGCGAGAATGCGTTGCTCGAGCGCGTTGTAATCGCGGCCAAAGTGATGATCGCCGCTCGTGCGGATGACTTCGACACCGGTCTTGTCGAGCGCCGGACACAGCGTGTCGGTCTCGCTCTCGCCATAGAAGCATTGAACGATCGACGGCGGCACATGCGTCAACTCGGGGCGCACGTTCAGCGCCTTGTCGCTCGCGGGCATGCCGAGCCAGCCGCCGACGCGGACCTGGAAATCGGCGTCGGACGCGAAGCCGAGCAGCGAAATCAGCGACACCATATCGCGCTGCGCCTGCGGCAGACGGTTATATGCGAACGGCATCACGTCGGCGCCGAACGAATAGCCGATCAGCGCGATATGCTGCGCGTGCCAGCGCTCGCCATAGGTTTGCATCACCCGCGCGAGATCGCGGCTCGTTTGCGCGGGCGGCTTCTCGCTCCAGAAATAACGCAGGCTGTCCCAGCCGACCACCGACACGCCATCTTTCTGCAGTGCCTGCGCGATCGTCTTGTCGAGATCGCGCCAGCCGCCATCGCCGGAAATCACGATCGCCATCAAGCCGTTCGGATGCGCGGCCGGCAATTCGATCAGCGGCAGGTCGGACACGTCGTCGGCGCTGATCGAGACCGGCTGCAGATGCGGCGTCAGCAATGCAACGAGACGCGCGCGATCGGCATTTCCCGTGCTCGCCCTTTCGACGAAGCCCGGCACCTTGTCGCGAATCACGGTCGGGTCCGGCGGACACGGCTCGAAGCGCGCGTCGAGCGTGTGATCGGCGTCGACCGACACCGCGCCCGCGATCGTATTGGACGGCGCCTGCTCGAGCACGTGCATCGCGAGCGTCGCGCCCTGCCCCGTACCCGCGACGATCGGCGCGAAGTAGCGGCTCGACTCCGATTGCCGTTCGAGCTGATGGCTCAGCGCCTCCGCATCGCCTACCAGCTGATGACAGGTTTCCTTTTTCGCGGCGAGGTTGGCCGCGTAGTGCGCGGTATCGACGCCGACCGTCATCGCGCCCGCTTTCGCGAGCGCATCGGCGCTCTGCTGATCGGCTGCGCTCCAGCCGCTTGCCTGGGAATACAGCACGACGAAGCCGCGCAGCGGCCCCTCGGGCTGCGTCACGCGCACGTCGCCATAGCGGCCGCCGGGCACGGTGGTGGTGGCCGCGTGCGCGAGCGCGCCGCAACTCAGAACGCTCGCCGCGATGGCGAGCCGGAACAACGGATGCAATGTCATGAACGCCGGCCTCCTGCCAGCAGCGACAGGTCCGCGAGCGTGAAGAACACGCCCGAACCGGATGCCGCGAGATAACGCGGCTCCCAGCGCGGCTGGAACTTGCTCTTGAAAGCACGCAGTCCGCGGAAATTGTAGAAGCGGCCGCCGAAGCGCCACACGATGCCGGCCAGCCGATGCCAGCGCGACGCGAGCGGCGTCGGCTGCACGCCGGAGAGCGGCGCAATGCCGAGACTGAGCGAGCGGAAGCCCGCCTGTTTCAGATGCAGCGCGAGCTGCGTGAACAGATATTCCATCGCATACGGCGACGCGCTTTCGACGTGACGCATCACGCCGACGGTCGCCTCGGTATTCATATCGGTCGTCATGAAGGTCACGAATGCGACCGGCTCGCCGTTCTGGCGCACCAGCATCACCGACTGCGCGGCCAGGTATTCGTCATGGAAAGCCGCGACCGAGAAGCTCTTCTCGCGCGCGTCGCGGCTGTCGAGCCAACCGTCGGAAATGCCGCGCAGCGTTTCGAGCGAGGCCGGCACATGGGCCTGATCGATCACTTCGACGCTAAAGCCGTCGCGCTCGCCGCGCTTGAGCGCATAGCGCAGATGCGCGCGATGAGAGCCCTTCAGATCGAAGTCGTCGAGCACGACGTGCGCTTCCTCGCCGAGCTTCATCAGCGTGAGGCCAGCGTCGAGATACAGCGGCAGCGCATTCGCGCGCACCTGGTAGAACGCGGCGCGACCGCCATGTGCATGCGCGAGCGCGACGAACTTGCTGATGAGACCCGCCCACTCTTCGCGCGGCCCCACCGGATCGTGCAACGCGGCCCACGTGCGGCCGTTTTTCGCGTACATCAGGAACGCCTCGCGCGACTCCGAAAACAGGAAGCTCTTGTCGCCCATCAACGCGAGACCGGCATCGCTGCGTTCCTGCGCGCGCACGATGCGCGCGGCGTCGTGCAGATCTTCGGGCGCCGGCTTCACGAAGCGACCCGGCGCCGGACGCAGCAATTGCCAGAACGAGAAGGTCGCGGCGAACACGCTCGCGGCGAGCGTCGCGCGCAGCGCGCGCGGCGCGCGCTCGTCGAACGCGAATTGCCACCACAGATCGCGCGTGTACGGCACGTCACGGAAAGCGAACAGCATGACCCACGTCGCGAGCATCAGCACCATCGCGACCGACACGAGCCAGACGGCCGTGAAACGCTCCGCGAACAGCGACGAATGACGGTTGAAGCGCTTGCGCGTCGCGAGCAGCAGCACGATCAGCATGCCGAGCACACCGGCTTCGACGAACGCGAGACCCTTGGTCAGCGACAGCGCGAGGCTCAGCAACGCGAGCGCGAGCGTCATCCACCATGCAGCATCGAGCCGCCGCAGCAGGCCGCGCGCGACGAACAGCAGCAGCACGCCGAGCACGCTGCATAGCATCTGCGAGCTTTCGAGCACCCACAGCGGCACCAGGTCGCGCAGCATATGAATGCGTTGCCAGAACGCCGGCGTCGCGCTCGAAATGACCAGCATGCCGCCGACCACGAACGTGACGAGGCTCAGAAACAGCGGCGCGAGTTCCGACACGCGCTCCGCCTGCAACATCGACAGACGATTCTTCAGCGCGCGCCCCTCGAAGCCCGCGAGCAGCGCCGCGGAGACGATCAGCGGCACGCCGAAATAGATCGCGCGATACGCGAGCAGCGCGGCGACCATCTGATGCATCGGCACGCTGCCGCTCAGCGTGAACACCATCGCCGCTTCGAACACGCCGACGCCGCCGGGCGTATGGCCAATCAGGCCGAGCAGCATCGCGGCCGCGTAGACGGTGATGAAGCCGACGAAGCTCACGTTCGCATGCGGCAGCAATGCCCACAACGCGAGGCCTGCGGCGACCACGTCGAGCACCGCCAGCGCAACCTGCGCGAGCAGATCGCGGCGCGCGGGAATATCGAACGAGAGCCACTGCCAGCGCGTGCGGATCGGCCGGGTTTGCCGACGGCACGCGGCCGCGGCGAGCGCCAGCGCGAGCAGCAGCGCAGCGCCGCTCCAGCGCAGCGCGACTGGCGACAGATGCAGCATCGGCGCGAGCTGGCCCGCCATGCAGACCATGCCCAGCGCGGTCATCAAGACGAGGGCGAGCGCGAGCGACACGCTCGTAAACACCGTCATGCGGCCGATCTGCGCGGGCGTGATGTTCGCGACGCCGTACACGCGCGCGCGCACCGCTCCGCCCGTCAGCGCGCCGAAACCGGTCGCATTGCCGAGCGCCGAACCGGCCGTCGCGCCGACCCACAGCGCCGCGCGCGGCACGCTCGCGCCGAGGTAGCGCAGGCCGACCGCGTCGCGCCCGACCAACGCGACGTAGCTGAGCGCGGTCGCGCCGAGCGCACCGATCCACTCGCGCGCCGACAGCTGGCGCAGTTCGCGGATCACCGAACGGTAATTCACTGCCTCGGACAGATGCTGCAGCACGACCAGCAGCAACCCGCAAATGACGAGCGCGAGCACGGGCGACAGAAGGCCCCGGCTGCCAAGCGCTTTCGATGCACGGCCGAGCAGCGCCGGGAGGCGCTCGAAGCTGTGTTGAAGTCGGTGGAACATGGTCAATGCGGGCCTTGCGAGGAGCGGTCGCGGCGACGGGTCGTCACGCGCGGTATCGCCTGTGGCGGCGATTACAAAGTGATAACGGCAAAACGTGCAAAAGGTTGACAGCATTAGCAATTTTGCCGTCAGTTCACTTGCGCGTCGCGCGTCAAAAGCGCGCGATTGTAAGGCTTCCTCGCGTGATGCGAGGCATCGGGCCGGCGCAACCGCGGCATCAAGATCACGGCTGGGCGTGCCGTAATCGGGAGCGGAAGCACGTATCAGGAAGGGAAACGGCGATGGCAGCTCGGAATTGGCTGACGGCGGGCGTCTATCTGGTGGGACTGGGGAGCCGACTCGCTGAACGTGCTCCGCCTGACGGGGCCAGAAAGCACAATGCCCGCTACTCGAGCGGGCATTGACACGACAGTCGGGCTTGCGGGGCCCGCGCGGGAAACTCGCGCTTAGTTCGGGCGCCGGTACGCTTCGGCGATCACTGCGCAGTTTTGCAGATGCAGGTTCAGCGCATGCAGCGCCAGCGCGCGCAGCTTGCCGAAGAACGTGTTGGCAGCGGGGGTGGAACGGACGACATTCGATGCGGTGTTCATGGCGGCTCCTTATTAAGGGTTTCTACCTAAGCAATAACCCGATTATAGCGACTTCGTGCCGCAGCGCAACAAAAACAATATTTTTTGGCGACTCGCGACGCCAACGTAGCGCACCGGATACCGAAAATTCGTAAAGGGGCCGCATCGATCGTGCAGGTATTAACAATCCGCACCGTACAGGTGCAATAATGACCCCTTTGCCTGCGACGCTTCGCCGCAGGCTCGCCGATATGACCGTCGCCCAGACCCAAAAAGCTCTGATTGCGCCTCTTATCGTCGCGTGCGCGATGTTCATGGAAAGCGTCGACGCCAACGTGATCGTCACCGCGCTGCCGGCCATGGCACGCGATTTCGGGCGCGATCCGGTCACGCTGAAGATCGCGGTGACAAGCTACGTGCTCGGGCTCGGCGTGTTCATCCCGGTATGCGGCTGGCTCGCCGACAAGTTCGGCGCGCGCACGGTATTCCGCACCGCGATCGGCATCTTCGTGACGGGTTCGCTGTTATGCGCCGCGTCGAACTCGCTTGCCACTTTCACGGTTGCGCGTTTCATCCAGGGCGTCGGCGGCGCGATGATGGTGCCCGTCGGGCGGATCATCATCTTTCGCGTGGTGGAGAAAGCCGACTTCATCCGCGCGATGAATTACCTGAGCGTGCCCGCAATGCTCGGCCCCGCCGCCGGTCCGCTGCTCGGCGGCTTCATCACCACGTATCTGCACTGGCGGCTGATCTTCTTCATCAACGTGCCGATCGGCATTCTCGGCATCTATCTGACCAATCGCTATATCGCCAATACGCGCGAGCCCGACCCCGGCCCGCTCGACTGGATCGGCTTCCTGCTGTCGGCGGCGGGCGCGGTGCTGCTGTTGCTCGGCTTGTCGCTGGTCGGCGGCGAACTGATTTCGAATACGGACGCATTCGGTATGTGCGCGCTCGGCGCGGTGCTGCTCGCGATCTACGTCGCGTATGCGCAGCGCGTCGCACTGCCGCTTCTGGATTTGCGTTTTTTCAAGGTGCCGACTTTCCAGGCGAGCGTGCTCGGCGGCTCGCTATTTCGCATCGGTCTCGGCGCGTTGCCGTTCCTGCTGCCGCTGCTGCTGCAGGAAGGCCACGGCATGAGCGCGTTCCAATCGGGGCTGATCACCTGCGCGTCCGCGTTCGGCGGCATGTTCATGCGCACGATCGCCTCCACGGTGCTGCGCCGCTTCGGCTTTCGCCAGGTGCTCGTGTTCAACGCCGCGCTATCGGGCATTTCGATCGCCGCGTGCGGGCTGTTTTTCCCGCACACGCCGACGTGGATCATCTGGATCGTCGTGTTGCTCGGCGGCTTCTTCCCCGCGTTGCAGTTCACGAGCCTCAATTCGCTGACCTACGCGGAGATCGCGAGCCGCGACGTCGGCCGTGCGACGAGCCTCGGCAGCGTCGTGCAGCAGATGTCGCTCGGCCTCGGCGTGACGGTCGGCGGCATCGTGCTGCAGATTTCGCGCGCGCTGCATGGGCACCCGAGCATCACCTGGTCGGATTTCTGGCCCGCGTTTCTCGTGGTCGGGCTATGCTCGTTCGCGTCGATTCCGGTCACGCTGCGCCTGCCGCGCGGCGCGGGCGCGGAGATTTCGCGAGGCGGGCGCGGCTGAGCCGGCTGCCGTGTCCCCGCGCGAGCGCCCCGCTCTTCACGGGTTCGGGCGCTCACGCGCGCTTGCGAATCACGCTCACTTCGCCATTGCGTTCGAGAATCGCGGCGGCCACGTCGTCCATCGAGAGCGAGCCGGTTTTCTGCCGCACGCTTTCCTCGATGTCGGTGCGCGTGACGAGCGCCGCGTGCATTTCGTTCGCGTGGAACTTGCCGTCGCTGAACACCTCGCGCTCGGCGCCGCCCACCAGCAGCTCGAAGCGGCGCGAGCGTATGAACGCCCACGCGAGCACCCGGTGACACACGACGATCGCGAACGACGCGACCACGGTCGCGATAAACGGCGACGCACCGACGATCGCGCGGCTCAGCGTCGCGCCGAGCAGAATCACGACGACCGAATCGAACGGCGAGCGCTGCCCGAATGAACGGCGCCCCGATACACGGATCAGCGCGAGCGCGATCACGAACACGGCGATCGAGCGCATACCCATCTGCAACGGATCGAGCTCCCTGCCTTGGCCGAATAGAACGAAAAACGCGTCCATCATGTTCGTCCTCCCCGCGGCGTATTGCCGTGCGAATGTTCTGGTGTCCGGATAGTTGCGAGCGAGACGAGCCCGCGACGCATCGCCGTCGCTCAGGCCAGCGCGCCATCCGTCGCCCATGAGATGAGCGTATCGCCGAAACCGCCGCGCACGCGGGCCACGCTGCGCGCGCTCGTGGTCACGCGCGGCGCGGCGCTCCACGCGATGCGCGCGCCAGTCGCGATCAGGCGATCGACGAGCGCGGCATCCTCGCTGCACTTGAGCGGCGGAAAGCCGCCCGCGCGCCGATAGGCGTCCGCGGAAACGCCGAGATTCGCGCCGTGCACATGACGATGTCCGTCGGCGTCGACATACGTCTTGCGAAAATATTCGCGCACGCTGTGCGGATGCGCGCTCCAGTCGTCGACGGCGATCGAGCCGCACACCGCATCGGCGCCGAGCGCCAGTTGCGCGGCCAGCCAACCGGGCGACACGCGGCTGTCGGCATCGGTAAACGCCAGCCAGCGCGCGCCGTGCGCGAGCAGCAGCGATGCGCCGAGCGCTCGCGCGATCCCGACGTTGCGCGCCTTCAGCGTCAGCGTCTGCACGCCGTAAGCGCGCGCGATCGCTCCGCTGAAATCGCTGCACGCGTCGAGCGCAACGACGATCCGCACCTGCTCGCCGGCGAGCGCTTCGTGTCGCGACGCTTCGAGCAAGGCCGCGAGGCACCGTGCGAGCAACGCCTCTTCGTTATGCGCCGGAACGATCACGCCGATCATAGAAGCCCCTCGCGCTGCGCGACCGAACGTGCGTCGCGCGACCACACGTCGATCAGCAAGTCGGCTTCGTCGTGATGCGCGAGACGCGCGAGACCGCAGCGCGCATCGAATAGCGCGTGCGCATGGTCGGCGGATTCGCGCGCTTCGGCGAACGGCCGGCGCCAATGACAGGCGAGCAGCGTGCCGTCCGGCGTCAGCGACCCGGCGATGCGCGCGGCCAGCGTTTCGAGCTCGGCCGCGTCGAGGTAGTACGCGAACTCGCTGATCACGATCAGATCGAACGGCCCGTGCTCCGTCGGCCAGTCGCGCGGCACCCTGCGCTGCTCGATCCGCACGTTCGATGCGCCCGCCACGCGTTCACACGCAAGCTCGACGGCGCGCGCGTGCAGATCGGCGGCGAGCAGCGCGTCGCAGCGCGTCGCGAGCCCGGCCGTCAACTCGCCGTTCGCGCAGCCCGGCTCGAACGCGTTGCGATAGCGCGCCCGCGGCAGCAGCGCGAGCGTCAGCGAACGCTTGCGGCGTTCGTACCAGCCTTCGCGCAAACGCCACGGATCGTCGCTGTGTCGGTAGAGTTCATCGAAGTACAGCACCGTCGAGCTCATCTCAGCGATCCTCCCAAGGCTGGGGGAAAAAAGTCATAGCGTCCACGGCGCGAGTGTTTGCGAAGACGCCTGATGCGATGCCGGCGCGTCAGTCGTGTCACCGGCCTCGACGAGCCGTTCGCCGAGCGCTGCGAGGTCGCGTTCCGCGTGGCTCTGCCGCAGAAACACCGGCAGGTCGGCAAGCGCCCGCGCGAAGCGCGCGTCGCGGCACAACGGGCCCGCGCCGAGCGCGCGTGTCGCGTGTTCGATCACGGCGCTCGCGGCCTGCTCGACGGCCAGACGCGCGCGCAACACGCGCGTCGCTGCATCGGCCGACGGCTGCGCGTCGATCCACGCGGCGGTTTCGCGCAGCAGCGCGGCGGCCGACTGCAAGGCGACATCGGTGGCACCGAGATGAGCCAGCCGATGCGCGTCCGCGTGCCGGGCGCACGCGTCGCGCAGCGTGCGCGCGATTTGCGCGGCCGCGCCGTACCAGCACGCGGCGATACCGGCGCCGCCATGCCAGAAGCCCGCGCGGCGCAGATACGCATGCGGCGCGCCGACGAGCGTCGCCACGGTTTCTTTGAACGTGACATCCGCGCTCGCGGTCGCCTGCATGCCGACGGCCTGCCACTTCGATGTATCGATCGAGATCGAGCTCCGGTCCAGCGCGAGCGCCGCGAGCACGGGCTCGTCGTCGCGCCATGCGGTCACGAGCGCATGGGTGAGCACCTGCGCACCGGAGCACCAGGCTTTGGTGCCGGACAGGCGCACCTGCGCGCCCTCGCCGGCAACGCTCTGGATTCCTTCGTCGATGGCGCGCACCCGCGCGTGCGGCGCCTCGGCGGCCCACACGCCCCAGCGGCTTGCCGCGGGCGGCAGCGGACCATTGAGTTCGGCGAGAATCGCAAGCGCATCGGTATGGCCTTCGAACAGTTTGACGAGGCCGAGGTCGCATGCGGCGACGGCGGCCAGCGCGCGCCAGCGCACCAGCGTCTCCCCATGCCCCGGCCATGGCAAGGTCGGCGCGCGATCGTAGCCGCGCTCGATCAGATCAGCGAGCAGTGCTCCGAGGGCAGCGGGATCGTTCACATCGAAACGCGCGTCGCGCAGAAAATCGTCGAGCGAGATAGCGGGCTTGCCGGGCTGCGGCGCGCGGGCGCTCGCGCGTAGTGCGCGGCCACCGTGTTGATTTGAGACCTGCCTTGACTGGGCCTTGAAGCTGGCCGCGTGGTCGCGCATGTCGAGCATCGTGCCTCCCTGCACCGGTTCGATCCACGGCCCGCCGAGCGGCGGACCGGAACGTATGCAGAGTGGCAGCAAACACCGTGCCCCGGCTGGCGAGACAGCCGCGCAGCGAAAAAGCGGCTACGTCCCGCCGCTTCCGCTCAGACGTCCATCCGCCTTCGCGAGCAACGCGTCGAGGACCGCCATCTCGACCGGCTTCACGAGGTGCGCATGGAAACCCGCGTGGCGAGTTCGATCGAGATCGCTCGCATGGCCGAAACCCGTCATCGCGGCGTACATCGTGCGCGACATCCCGGGCAGCGCGCGCATCGCCGCGAGCGTCGCATAGCCATCCATCTTCGGCATCGCGAGGTCGATCAGCGCGAGATGCGGCGAGAAGCGCGGCGCGAACTGCAGCGCCTGCTCGCCCTCGTAGGCGATACGCACCTCGTGGCCCTTCAGTTCGAGCAGCATCGCGAGGCTGTCGGCCGAATCGCGATTGTCGTCGACGAGGAGAATGCGCAGCGGCTGCACGTGGGGCTCGGCATCGATCGTGCCGCTCTCCGCGGTGTCGGACTGCGCGGAGGCGAGCGGCAGACTCAGCGTGAACGTGCTGCCGAGTCCCAGTCCTTCGCTGCTCCCGACGATGCTGCCACCATGCATTTCGACGAGCGACTTGCACAGCGTCAGGCCGATCCCAAGGCCGCCCTCGCCGAAACTTTGCCCTTCCTTCTCCTGCGCGAACAGTTCGAAGATCTTGTCGAGCGAGCGCACCGGAATGCCGCAGCCGGGGTCGCGCACTTCGAGCACCGCCATACGAAAGTCGACACGTCCCTGCATCTCGATCGCGCTGCCGTTCGGCGAAAACTTCGACGCGTTGTGCAGCAGGTTTTGCAGGACCTGCACGAGCCTCGTCATGTCGCCGCGAATCATCACGGGGGCGTCGGGTACATGCGCGACCACGCGCTGCTCGCGCGAGTCGGTGAACGGCCGCGCCGCTTCGATCGCGCGCGCGACGAGCTCGGCGAGATCGACGCGCGCAATACGCAGTTCGACCTTGTCGGACATGATGCGGCCGATATCGAGCAGATCGTCGACGAGTCGCGTCAGGTGCGTGACCTGGCGATCGATCAGATCGCGCGCCCGCGCGACCACCGGGCTCAGATCGGTTTCCATCTGCATCGTGCCGACCGCGTTGCGCACCGGCGCGAGCGGATTGCGCAGTTCGTGCGCGAGCGTCGCGAGAAATTCGCGCATGCGCTCCCCGGAGCGCTCCAGTTCCTCGCGCCGGCGCCGCTCGGTCAAATCGCGCGTGACCTTGGCGAAGCCGCGCAAGCGTCGCGATTCGTCATAGACGGCCGTGATGATCACGTTGGCCCAGAACGTCGAACCGTCCTTGCGCATGCGCCAGCCTTCGTCTTCGACGGCGCCGATCTGGCGCGCGATCGCCAGCTCGCGCGCGGGCTTGCCGGCCGCGGCCTCCTCGGGCACATAGAACTGCGAGAAGTGCCGGCCGACGATTTCGTCGTGCGTATAGCCCTTGATGCGCGCGGCGCCCGAATTCCAGCTGACGACGAAGCCTTGCGGATCGAGCATGAAGATCGCGTAGTCCTTCACGCTATCGACGAGCAGACGGAAGCGCTCCTCGCTCTGGCGCAGCGCTTCGAGGTATTCGCGCTGCGCGGTCAGGTCGCGCGTGATTTTCGCGAAGCCCGTGACCTCGCCCTTCTCGTTGCGTATCGCGGTGATCACGACGTTCGCCCAGAACATCGTGCCGTCCTTGCGCACGCGCCAGCCTTCATCTTCGAAACGGCCGGTCAGCGCCGCTTGTTCCAGCTCGTAGGTCGGCCAGCCGCGCGCAACGGCTTCCTCGGTATAGAAGCGCGAGAAATGCTGGCCGACGATCTCGCTCTGCGCATAGCCCTTCAACTTCTGCGCGCCGGCATTCCAGCTGACGATGTTGCCTTTCGCATCGAGCAGAAAGATCGCGTAGTCCGAAATCGCCTGCACGAGCGACAAATAATCGACGCCGACGGGCGCTGACGGCGCGGCCTCGGCCTGCACTCGAGCGCGCTCGGCGTGGTCGTGGGAAGTAGAAGCATCGAGCTGGGTCATGGCGGACACGTCATTGGAATTTTCGTTTTAAGCAAACCTCGCGCCTGGCCGGCGGCGAAGCCGTCGCGCAAGCGGTTGCGCGGTCCACGGAGGGGCCGGGATGCGTCGCCAAGGGCGCTCGCGCGCCGGCTGATAAGGCGCCAAGCTTATAACGGCGAGCCTCGCGATAGCTAGCGGGTCATGACGGAAAACGTCGCCGCGCCGCGGTTTTGGCTTTCCGTTTTGGCCTTCGTTGGCAAAAACAGGCGTGTCAATTGAAAAAGGTATTCACGACGCGGCGGGCTGCGCGATTGGCCACCATGAGGCTAGCAAGAAAGACAAGGCCGCGAGCGCCGCGGCCGCTGCGAGTCGACCCGCTGGAAAATACTGCCTGCCGCGAGGAACACGAGCAGATAACGGAGGGCCGACCGTCGCGTGATGCCAACGGCCGGCCCGGCTCGACATCGTTGAGAATCGGCACGCGTCGCGAATCGAAACTGCTGCTGCGCGGGCGCGCCCGTCAAGCCGCCGCGCCGATCTTTTCCGCGAGCTTCGCGTCGTAGCTCGAATGAACATGCACGCGTTTCTTGTCGGGATACGCGTAAGCGTACGCCTTGCGCAGCGCGAGCGACGCCTCGTGAAAGCCCGACAGGATCAGCTTCTGCTTGTTCGGATAGTTCGCGATGTCGCCGACGGCGAAAATGCCCGGCCGCGAGCTTTCGTAGTTCGAAGTATCAACGTCGACGCGGCCGCCATGAATCGTCAGTCCCCATTGCGCGATCGGTCCGAGATCGGCGACGAGTCCATACAGCGCGATCAGATGTTCGGCTTCGAGCTGTGTCTCGCCGTCGATCTGCCGCAGCGTGAGCGAACGCAGCGCGCCGTCTTTCACATCGAGCGCCGCGATCCCGCCGACGACGAAGTCCATTTCGCCAGCGTCGACCGCGCGCCGCATCAGCTCGACGCTCGAATCGGCCGCGCTGAAGCCGGCGCGCCGATGCACGAGGGTCACGCGCCGCGCGACCTTGCGTAGTGCCAGCGCCCAGTCGAGCGCCGAATCGCCACCGCCCGCGACGACCACGATTTTGTCGGCGAAATCGGCGAGGCGCGGCACGCTGTAGTGCACGTGGCGCTTTTCCAGCGACTCGGCCTCGGGGAGCGTGAGCTTTTGCGGGACGAACGCGCCGTTACCGGCGGCGAGCAGGATCGCCGCGACATCGAACACGAGGCCGCGCTGCGTGCGCACGGTCCAGCGTCCGTCGTCGCGCTGCTCGACCGTGTCGACGCGCTGTTCCAGATGAATCGGCACATCGAACGGCTTGCACTGCGCGACCAGTCGCTCGACCAGTTCGCGCGCGGTGCACGACGGAATCGCGGGGATATCGTAGATCGGCTTGTCGGGATACAGCTCGATGCATTGGCCGCCGACCCGTCCGAGTATGTCGACGATCTGACAGGTGAGGCCGATCACGCCGGCCTCGAATGCCGCGAACAGAGCCACGGGACCGGCGCCGACGATCAGGACATCGGTGCGGATCGGCGAGGTGGGCACAGCGGACGGATCGGTGGCAACGGTCATGGGGCAGGTCTCCGGATCACGGTGAAAGGCGCAATGGAAGCGTCGATGACCCACCATACCGAATCGGCCCGCACGCGGCAACGATGCCATCGTCGACGGTAAGGGTGCTAGGCGTGCCCGTTCAACGCCCGAAAGTGGCTACCTGAAAATATCTGGAATCGGCCATTTTTATGATCCAAACGACGGACTAAGCTAACCCCAGTCCGATGCATCGCATCGTCAAACCCGCCCAGGAGCCCATCATGGAACAACGCCTCGACTTCTACAAAGCCAATCCCGCCGCGATCAAATCGCTGCTCGGCGTCGAAGAGCGCATCGGCAAATCGTCGCTCGAAAAATCGCTGACCGAACTGGTGCGGTTGCGCGCGTCGCAGATCAACGGCTGCGCGTATTGCGTCGATATGCACACGGCGGACGCGCGCAAGGGCGGCGAAACCGAGCGGCGTCTCGCGACCGTCGTCGTGTGGCGCGAAACGCCGTTCTTCACGGACCGCGAACGCGCGGCGCTCGAGTGGACCGAAGCGCTCACGCTGGTGTCGCACGATCATGTGCCCGACGCGGTATGGCAAGCGGTGCGGCCGCATTTCAGCGACGAGGAACTGGTCGACCTGACGCTGCTCGTCTCGGCGATCAATGCATGGAACCGCTTCGCGATCTCGTTCCGGAAGATGCCGGCCTGAGCGGCGGTATGACGGCAGCATGAGGCGACGCACTGCCCGCCTCACTCCCCGATCCACGACCCGCGCAGGTCGCTGTCATGCAGCAACTGCAGCAGCGTGCCCGCCGGGCGACTCAAGCGCTTCGCGGCCAGCGCGATGAATTCCACCGACGGCAGCGTCGGCAGTCCGGCCGCATTCAACGGCGGCGCGAGGCCGCGCGCGGCCAGATACTGCGGCCGCACGGTGATGCCGAGTCCGCCGCGCGCGGCCGCGATACAGCCGGAATGACTGCTGCTCGTGCAAACGATCTGCCAGCTCGCGCCGGCTTCGGCGAGCGCATCGAGCACGACCGCGCGCGTCACGCTCGGCTCGGCGACCAGAATCAGCGGCAGCGGCTGACTCAGATCGACGAGCGTGCCGGTCCGCGCGAGCCATTCGAGGCGCCCGGTGAAGAGCGGCACGCCGCGCCGGTCACCGAGCCGGCGCTTGCCGACCAGCAGATCGATCGCGCCCGCGTCGAGCAACTCGTAGAGCCTGCCCGTCATGCCGATCGTGATTTCCAGTTCGACGTCGGGATGTGCGTTGCGAAACGCCGCGAGCACGGTGGGGAGCGGGCCGAGCGCGATGTCGTCCGACGAGCCGAGCCGCACGCGCCCCTTCAGACGCGGCGCGCGAAACTGCGATTCCGCGCGCGACAGCGCCTGCAGGATCACGCTCGCATGCGCGAGCATCGCTTCGCCGTCGGGTGTCATCGCGAGCGAATGGGTGTCGCGCACGAACAGGCGCCGGCCCACGCTCTGTTCGAGGCGCCGGATATGTTCGCTGACGCTCGACTGCGTCAGGTCGAGCCGCCGCCCCGCTTCGGTGAAACTATGGCAAGCCGCGACGGTCGAGAAGGTCTTGAGCCAGACTGGATTGAGCATGCGTGATTGTGGCGCTGCTTATCGGCATTGTCGATAACAGTCAGCGAGCTTAGTGGGGTTCCCGATTGACGAGGATGTCAATAAGATGACGGAATTCCGCCTGGCCCCGCTCTGGCGGCGCTTTGCCGCCGCCGCGCCGGCTATCGAAAACATGACCAAGGATTCCTCTCAAACCGCCCTACTATGGATCGTCGCCGCCGGCTTCTTCATGCAGTCGCTGGACACGACGATCGTCAACACCGCGCTGCCGTCGATCGCGAACAGCCTGCGCGTCGCGCCGCTCGCGATGCAACCGGTCGTCGTCGCCTACACGCTGACGATGGCGATGCTGACGCCCGCCTCCGGCTGGCTTGCCGACCGCTTCGGCACCCGCCGCGTCTATTTCGCCGCCATTCTCGTGTTCGTGCTCGGCTCGATCTGCTGCTCGAGCGCGCACACGCTCGGTCAGCTCGTGATGGCGCGCGTGCTGCAAGGCCTCGGCGGCTCGATGCTGCTGCCGATCGGACGCCTCGCGGTGCTGCGCAGCGTGTCGGGCGAGCAATACGTGTCGGCGCTCGCGTTCATATCGATCGCGGGGCAGCTCGGCCCGATCGCCGGGCCAACGCTCGGCGGCTGGTTCGTGCAGGCGATCACGTGGCACTGGATCTTTCTGATCAACGTGCCGATCGGCGCGCTCGGTCTGTACGCGGTGCACCGCTTTCTGCCGTCGCATGACGAGGCGCAGGCGCCGCCGTTCGATGTGATCGGCTGCGCCCTGCTGTCGTCGTGCATGATCGCGTTTTCGCTCGCGATCGACGCGCCGGTCTCCTCGCATCGAGCGGCGTGGTCGGCGGGGCTGTTCGCGTTGGCCGTCGCCAGCGCGCTCGCCTACATTCCGTACGCCAGAAACCGCCGCGATCCGCTGTTCAAGCTGTCGCTGTTCGGCGAGCCGAACTTCAGCGTCGGCCTGATCGGCAACCTCGTATGCCGGGTCGGTTCGAGCGCGGTGCCGTTCCTCGTGCCGCTGCTGCTGCAATTGCAGCTCGGCTACTCGCCGCTGCACTCGGGTCTGATGATGCTGCCCGCTGCACTCGCCGGCACGCTCGCGAAACGCTGGATCGCGCCGCTCGTGCGCCGCTACGGCTACGACACGTTCCTGCTCGTCAACACGATCATCGTCGGCTCGGCGATCGTCGCGTTCTCGCTGATTTCGCGCGGCACACCGCTCGTGATCGAAATCGCGATCCTCGCGGTGTTCGGCGCGGCCAACTCGATGCAGTTCGCGGCGATGAACAGTGTCACGCTGAAGGACCTGTCGCACGAAGACGCCGGCATGGGCAATAGCCTGTTCTCGATGGTGCAGATGCTTGCGATCGGGCTTGGCGTGTCGATCGGCGGCGGGCTCGTCAATCTGTTCGCGGCGCAATGGTCGGCGGCGCTCGGCTTCCGGCTCGCATTCGTGTGCGTCGGCGCGATCACGCTCGTGTCCGCGTGGATCTTCCGCCACCTCGACGACCCATCGGGCACGCGCGTGATTCGCGGCCAGGCTGCGCCGAGCGCGGGGCGTTGAGACGCGACGCGTTTCAGCGCGTGCCAGCGCATGCATTCGAAAGGTCTTCGCGTTAGCATGTCGGGCATCCATGGCTACCAGGCAGGGAGCCCCGATGCCATTCGATGAGCGCGTGCTGAACGGCATGGGCGTCCTGACTGCGATCGTCGATTGCGGCAGTTTCGCGGCCGCCGGTGAAGCGCTCGACATGTCGCAATCGGGCGTAAGCCGCTCGGTCGCCCGGCTCGAAGCACGCCTTGGCATTCGTCTGTTGGACCGCACCACGCGCTCGGTCACGCTGACCGACGAAGGCCGGCGTTTCTACGAGCAGATCGTGCCGCTGCTCGGCGGACTCGAGGAAGCGGCCGCCTCCGCCGCGCAGGGCGCGACCGCGGTGCGCGGGCGTCTGCGCGTCAACATGGACCCGTTCTTTTCGCGGCTCGTGCTCGGGCCGCGCCTCGGCGGCTTCATCGACAAACATCCGGACCTGCAGCTCGAACTCGTCACGCGCGACCAGTTGGGCGACATGGTCGGGGACGGCTTCGATGTCGCGATCCGCTTCGGCGACCCGCCGGTGTCGACGCTCGTCGCCCGCAAGCTGCTCGATACGCGCATCCTGACCGTCGCGGCGCCGTCGTATCTGAAGAAGCATGGCAAGCCGGCGAATCCGGGCGAGCTCGAAGACGGCCGGCATATCTGCATCAAGTTTCGCGATCCGCTCACCGGTTATCCGTTCAGCTGGGAATTCCATCGCGGCCGCAAGCAGCTTGCGCTGACGCCGCAGGGGCGGCTGACCGTCAACGACGTCGGCACGCTGCATAGCGTATGCGTCGCGGGCCAGGGCATCGCGCAGATTCTCGCGCTCGGCGCGGAGTCGCTGCTTGCGAGCGGCAAGCTGATCGAGCTCTTTCCGGATTGGGGCGACGAGGTGTACCCGCTGTTTGCGCTGTATCCGTCACGACATCATCCGCCGGCCAAGGTGCGCGTGTTTCTCGACTTCATCATGTCGCTGACGGGCGGCAGGCCGCGCCACGCGGTTGCCTGAGCGCGGAACGTCTGTTTGCTCCCGCCCGGGTCCGCGTCTTGCTGCCGGAGGCTTGTCTTCCCTCCAGGAGAGCAGCAATGAGCAAAACGACGGAAAAATCCCAAGGCGAAGCAAAAAGCGCGGCCGACAACGAATCGAAAAGCGAGGCCAGCGCCCAGACCGAGGATTTCGCGCATCCGCACCACGCCGTGCATAGCGACAACGCGAAGAGCAAGATGCCCGAGCGCCACGACGAAGGTCACAAGCAGTCCCCGGCGGACCGTCCGGGCAAAAAGCCCGGCGAGGGCGAACCGTCAGTCGGTTGAAAAAATAGAACCCTATATCAGAGCGGCCCTGGCTGCGTCGTGCACCCGGGCCGCATCACTTTTCCCTTCCAGTACCTTTCTGTAAGCAAACATTTCTTCCTCATTTTTACCGAATATTTTTTTGACGCCTTGGACTATTTTGCTGCTTGCAGCAAGGTGTGCGCCTGCGAACCGGCTGCCGCTTTCCGCCGGTTTTTGCCGCTTCCGATCGATAAAAGGCGTCATCATGTCCAACGCGTCAAGTTCTCCCCTCGCCCGTGCGGCGGTCGCCCATGTGTCCATCTGCGTGCCCACCTGCAATCGTCCCGACCTGCTGATCGAATGCGTCGACTCGTGCCTCGCGCAAAGCTATCCGCATGTCGAAATCGTGATTGGCGACGATTCGACGGACGCGCGCTCGCGGCAACTGATCTTGCAGCGTTACCGCGACGAGCCGCGCGTGCGCTACGAGAAGCACGAGCCGCCGCTTGGTCAGGCGCGCAATGTGTCGAGCCTGTTCGAGCGGGCGCGCGGCGACAAGATCCTGCTGATCCACGACGACGATCTGCTGACGAGCGACGCCGTCGACAAACTCGTGTCGTTATGGCAGCGCTATCCGCGGCTCGATGCGGCATTCGGTGCGCAATACGAAGCGGATCACGACGGCGCGATCGATCTCGCCGCGAGCGCGCGCCTGAACGAGGCGTTCCGGCGCACTGAGGCCCGCGAGGGTCTCCAGCCGCTCGCGGGCCGCACCGGCCTGATCCAGATGTTTCCGAACAACGGCTGGATGGCCGACGCGCGGCTCGTCAAGCGGGTCGGCTACGACGCGCGGTATGGCGTCTGCTGCGACTACGTGTTCGGCACCGAGCTATGCCTGGCCGCGCGCGAGGTGTTTTATCTGCACGACTATGTGTCGGTGTATCGGAAGACCGCGACGTCGGTCTCGCACAGCACGCGCGGCACGAGCATGGCCGCAACGTTGAGCGCCTATGCGTTCGTGAAGTCGCTGCGTCTGCCGGCGCCGCTCGAACCGTCGCGGCGGCAGGCGCTGCGGCGGCTCGTACCGATCGCGGTGTCGATTCACGCGAGAAACGGCGAGGCGCGCGCGGGCTGGCGGATCGCGAGCGCGCATCTGTTCGCCTACAACTACGGCTTTAGCGCGCGGCTTTGCTACCATCTGCTGATGCTGGCGCGCGCGGCCTGGCGTGGCCGTCTGCCGATGCCGCGCGCGGCGGCCGAGGCTGTCGCCGGCGTAGCGGCGACGCCTTCGATGGCGACGGTCGCGGCCGTTGGCGCGGCCACGGTGAATGAGGCCGCGAGGGTCGATGAGTTCGTCGACAACGGGCCGAAGCCGATATGAGCTGCGACAGGCGCGTCGCGACCGGCGCGAGCGGGTGCAAGGCGATTTTCTGCCAGGCATTCCCTGCCTGGCAAACGCGTATTCGTTACCTGGTCCCGCCCGCGCCGCTGATTACGATGAGCACGAGCCGTCTTCGCAGCAGAGGTGTTTCGCCATGTCAGACAATACGTGGTTCAAGCCGCGCGTGATCGAACCGGTCGTCGATGATCAACCCGAAGGACTAGGCCTCGCGGTCGAGTTATGGTTCGCGCAACCGATCGACGGCATCGCCGGCCGCGCGGTGCAGATTCATCTGCGCAGCGGCGCGAGGATGGAACAGGCCGAGAGCTTGTGCGACCTGCTGCATGCGTGGGGGACACGGATCGTCAGTTGAGCGAAGCGCGCTGATCCTCGCTTGCGGATTGACGCGCAAACGTCGATGCCATGAAAAACAGCGGCCCGGTTGCCCTGGACCGCCGCCTGAACGCTGCCACCGCGGCACGACGTTTCGCCGTGTCCGACTAGCGGTTCACGGCTCGTGCCGCAGATACCCTTCCGACGACGGATCGCGCATGCGCAGCGACACGATACCCGCGAGTGCACACAGCGCCGTCACGTACCAGAAGAACATCGTCTCGACACCGGCCGACTTCAGCCACAGCGCGACATATTCGGCCGAGCCGCCGAAGATCGCATTGGCGACCGCATACGACAGCCCTACGCCAAGCGCACGCACTTGCGGTGGAAACATTTCCGCCTTGATCAGGCCGCTGATCGACGTATAGAAGCTGACGATCGCGAGCGCCACCACGACCAACGCGAAGGCCGCATACGGGCTCGTCACGTCTTTCAGCGCATGCAGCAGCGGCACCGTGCCGAGCGTCGCGAACAGGCCGAAACACAGCATCGAACGGCGCCGCCCGATGCGGTCCGACAACGCGCCGAACGCCGGCTGCATCAACATGTAGACGAACAACGCGGCGGTCATCACCGAGCTCGCGGTCTTCGCGTGCATGCCGGCCGTGTTGACCAGGTACTTTTGCATGTAGGTGGTGAACGTATAGAAGATCAGCGAGCCGCCGGCCGTGAAGCCGAGCACCGTCATGAACGCGGTCTTGTGCTCCCACAGCCCGCGCAGCGTGCCCGCTTCCTTGCGCTGGCGCATCGCCGCGGTGGTGGTTTCATCAAGGGATTTACGCAGATAGAGCGCGATCAACGCGGCGATGGCGCCAATCACAAACGGCACACGCCAGCCCCACGCCTTCAGCTCTTCGGTCGTCAGCGTCTGTTGCAGGGTCACGAGCACGAGCAGCGCGCACAGTTGGCCGCCGATCAGCGTCACATACTGGAACGACGCGAAAAAGCCACGCCGGCCCTTCAACGCGACTTCGCTCATATAGGTCGCGCTGGTGCCGTATTCGCCGCCCACCGACAGCCCCTGCAACAGCCGCGCGAGCAGCAGCAACGCCGGCGCGAGCGCGCCGATCTGCGCGTAGGTGGGCAGCATCGCGATCACCAGCGAGCCGCCGCACATCATGAATACCGACACCATCATCGCGGTGCGGCGACCACGTTTGTCGGCGAGCCGTCCGAAGAACCAGCCGCCAATCGGCCGCATCAGGAAGCCCGCGGCGAACACGCCGGCCGTGTTCAGCAACTGCGTGGTCGTGTTGCCGCTCGGGAAGAACGACGGCGCGAAGTAAAGTGCCGTGAACGAATACACATAGAAGTCGAACCACTCGACGAGATTGCCCGATGAAGCGCCGACGATTGCAAAAATGCGGCGCCGCGTGTCGTGCGCCGAGGCCACGACGTATTGTTCGGTTTGGTCGTTCATGCTGGTGTCTTTCCTTATTTAAACGAGGAGGACGGTCGTGGCGCCGCCTTGATGTCGCGCGCCCAGCCAGAGCGACCGTCGCGGGTGCGCGAATTTTACATAAATGAAAGCACAGGAAGGTTTTTTGTCAGCGTGGCCTGATGAAAGCCCCGGGTCGGCCGGATTTGCGCACCAACAGAACGAAGCCCCTGCCAGTTGGGGACTGGCAGGGGCTTGACGGGCGACACAGACCGCTCAGGCGGGAGTCAGGCGGCGCTCAGATTCTCACGGACGGCGGCATATACCGGCAGTCGTAGCGTTTTCTGACGGTACCGTTTTCGTCGACGCTCTCGAGGTACACGTCGAACTGCCACAAGCGCGCCATGTGCTTGAGCACCTCCTCGCTATCCGACGACAGGTGCCGGTTGTCGCTCATGAAATGCCGCAACGTCAGGCTGCGATCGCCGCGTGTATTGACGGCCCACACCTGAATGTTCGGCTCGCGGTGATGCATGTCGTACTGCCGCGACAACGCCTGGCGCACGTACTGGTAGCCGCTATCGTCGTGAATCGCCGACACTTCGAGCGCGTCGCGCATGTCGTCGTCGAGCACCGAGAACAGGCGCATTTCGCGGATCAGATGCGGCGACAGATACTGCGCGATGAAGCTCTCGTCCTTGAAGTTGCGCATCGCGTAGTGCATCGCGGGCAGCCACGGACTGCCGGCCAGATTCGGAAACCACTTGCGGTCTTCGTCGGTCGGCGCTTCGCAGATGCGCCGGATATCGCTCATCATCGAAAAGCCCAGCGCATACGGATTGATGCCGCTGTAATACGGCTTCGTGACCGGCGGCTGATAGACGACGTTGCTGTGTGAATGGAGAAACTCCATCATGAAGCCGTCTTCGAGCTTGCCCTGGTTGTACATCGTATTGAGCAGCGTGTAGTGCCAGAACGTCGCCCAGCCTTCGTTCATCACCTGCGTCTGCCGCTGCGGATAGAAGTACTGACCGATCTTGCGCACGATGCGGATCACCTCGCGCTCCCACGCTTCGAGCAGCGGCGCGTTTTTCTCCGCGAAATACAGCAGGTTTTCCTGCGGCTCGGGCGGATAGCGCCCCTCGACCTCTTCGGGCAGCGGCGTATGGCGCGTGGGCAACGTGCGCCACAACTCGTTGACTTGCGACTGCAGATACGCCTCACGTTCGCGACGCGCGGCGAACTCCTTCTGGAGCGACAGCTTCTGCGGCCGCTTGTAGCGGTCCACGCCGTAATTCATCAGCGCGTGGCACGAGTCGAGCAATTCCTCGACGCGATCAAGCCCATAGCGCTGCTCGCATTCCGCGATGTAGTTTTTCGCGTAGACGAGGTAGTCGATGATCGCGTGCGCGTCCGTCCATAAGCGGAACAGATAGTTGCCCTTGAAGAACGAGTTGTGGCCGTAGGCCGCATGCGCGATGACGAGCGCCTGCATCGTCATCGTGTTCTCTTCCATCAGATAGGCGATGCAGGGGTTCGAATTGATGACGATTTCGTACGCGAGCCCCATCTGGCCGCGGCGATAGCTTTTTTCGGTAGCAAGGAAATGTTTGCCGAACGACCAGTGACGGTAGTTCACCGGCATGCCGACGGACGCATAGGCATCCATCATCTGTTCGGCGCTGATGAGTTCGAGCTGGATCGGATATACGTCAAGCTCGTATTGCTCCGCAACACGGGCAATATGCGAGTCGTACTCTTCGATCAATTCGAAGGTCCAGTCGGACGGGCACGGCAGAGGCCGTCTATCGGCTACGTTCATACGGACTTCCCTTTGCCCTCGTTGGGCGTTCCGGCGTGTCCCGTGCTGCAGCATCGCGGACTGCTCCGGCGCGAGCGGCCCCGTGCTGGCCGCTCACGCCTCGGCATGCCCCGACTGTCGCTGCGGCACGCCTTTGTTGCGCTGCGGCGCGGTCATACGGCGGGTCACCCCTTGTCGTACGAATCGCCGCGCGCTTCGTCGTTCAGGCGCTTCGTGCGCCACCAGTATCCCATCAGGAAGTCGCCGCCTGCTTCTCGAACAGCTCGCGAAACACCGGATAAATATCGGCCGCGGTTTCGACCTTCTTCATCGCCATGTGCGGTTGCGACAGCGCCAGTTGCGCGTATTCGAGCCACAGATTCTGCTCTTCGGGCGTCACCTGAATATACGCAAAATACCGCACCTTCTCCAGGATGTCATCCGAGAGTATTTTGCGGCACTTCGGCGAGTCGTCGGTCCAGTTGTCGCCGTCGGACGCCTGGGCGCCGTAAATGTTCCATTCAGTCGGCGAGTAGCGCTCGTCCATCACCTTGCGCATCAGTTCGAGCGCGCTCGACACCACGGTGCCGCCGCTTTCCGTCGAGTGGAAGAACGTGTCTTCGTCGACTTCCTCGGCGCGCGTGTGGTGGCGGATGAACACGACTTCGATGCGCTCGTAGTTACGCTTCAGGAACAGGTACAGCAGGATGAAGAAGCGCTTCGCGAGATCCTTGCGCTGCTCGTCCATCGAACCGGACACGTCCATCAGGCAGAACATCACCGCCTGGCTCGACGGCGTAGGCTGCTTCACGCGATTCACGTAACGCAGATCGAACGGATCGATGAACGGAATCCGCCAGATGCGTCCCTTCAGATGGTGAATGTCGTCCTCGAGCAGCTTGATCTCGTCGCGGCGATCGGCGGGATCGGCCCTCAACTCTTCGAGCTGCCGCTCCATTTCGTGCAGCTGGTTGACGAGCGGCGCGCCGAGCGCGATGCGCCGGCCGAGCGCGCTGCGCAACGAGCGCACCACGTCGATATTGTTTGGCGTGCCCTCCGCGGCCCAGCCCGCGCGGACGCTTTTCCACGTCGGCACGGCCATCAGATGGGTCTTGACGAGACGCGGCAGTTCGAGGTCGTCGAAGAAATACTGCATGAACTCTTCGCGGCTCAGCTCGAACACGAAGTCGTCCTGACCCTCGCCCTCGTTGCTGGCCTGACTGCCTCCGCCGCCGCCACCGCCGCCTTGCGGGCGCTGGATCTTGTCGCCACGGATGTAGTCCGAGTTGCCGGGATGCACCATCTCGCGCCGGCCGCCCGCTCCATGACGGAACGACGGCTCCGCGATGTCCTTGCGCGGAATGGTGATGCTCTGGGTGTTCTGGATGTCCTTGATGCTGCGATCGCGCACCGCCTCCGAAACGGCACGACGAATATAGTTTTTGACGCGGCGCAAAAAGCGCTCACGGTTCGCAATACTCTTGTTCTTGCCTGCCAACCTGCGGTCGATGATTTGATGAAGCACGCCCGGTCTCCCGTCCATGCAACCGCGATTCCCTGCGGCCGCACTAATATTTCGGGTGCGCGAGACGCCCGCCGCGCAGTGCAATGCTATGCGGCTTGCGCCTCGCCGGTTGCCCGTACGGTCGAACCGTACGGGCGGCACACCATGAGTATCATGCGCGCATCATGACGACTTGCGCACGCGCAGATACCAGTCGCACAGCAAGCGCACCTGCTTCGGCGTATAGCCCTTCGCCACCATGCGATTGACGAAGTCTTCATGCTTGCGCTGCTCTTCGGCCGAGCCTTTCGCGTTGAACGAGATCACCGGCAACAGCTCTTCCGTGTTCGAGAACATCTTCTTTTCGATCACGACGCGCAGCTTCTCGTAGCTGATCCACGCGGGGTTCTTGCCCGCATTCGCAGCCCGCGCACGCAGCACGAAATTCACGATCTCGTTGCGGAAGTCCTTCGGATTGCTGATGCCCGCGGGCTTCTCGATCTTCTCCAGCTCGGCGTTCAACGCGGCACGGTCGAAGCTCTCGCCGGTGTCGTGGTCGCGGAACTCCTGATCCTGGATCCAGAAGTCCGCATACGTGACATAGCGGTCGAAGATGTTCTGACCGTACTCGGAGTACGACTCCAGGTACGCGGTCTGAATCTCCTTGCCGATGAACTCCGCATAGCGCGACGCGAGCACGTCCTTGATGAAGGACAGATACTTCTGCTCGGTTTCCGGCGGGAACTGCTCGCGTTCGATCTGCTGTTCGAGCACGTACATCAGATGCACCGGGTTGGCCGCGACCTCGGTCGAGTCGAAGTTGAACACGCGCGACAGAATCTTGAATGCGAAGCGGGTCGATACGCCGGTCATGCCTTCGTCGACGCCCGCGAAGTCGCGATACTCCTGATACGACTTCGCCTTCGGGTCCGTGTCCTTCAGATTCTCGCCGTCGTAGACCTGCATCTTCGAGAACAGGCTCGAGTTCTCCGGCTCGTGCAAACGCGTGAGCACGGACAACTGCCCCATCATCTTCAGCGTGCCCGGCGCGCAGACCGCGTTGGCGAGCGACGAGTTGCGCAGCAGCTTCTCGTAAATCTTGACCTCTTCGCTATAGCGCAGGCAGTACGGCACCTTGACGACGAAGATCCGGTCGAGCAGTGCCTCGTTGTTACGGTTGTTGCGGAATGCCTTCCATTCCGATTCGTTCGAGTGAGCGAGGATGATGCCGTCGAACGGAATCGCGCCGAAGCCTTCCGTGCCCTTGAAGTTGCCTTCCTGGGTCGCGGTGAGCAGCGGGTGCAACACCTTGATCGGCGCCTTGAACATTTCGACGAACTCGAGCAGGCCCTGATTCGCGAGGCACAGGCCGCCCGAGTAGCTGTACGCGTCGGCATCGTCCTGCGCGTACTGTTCGAGCTTGCGGATGTCGACCTTGCCGACCAGCGACGAAATGTCCTGATTGTTCTCGTCGCCCGGTTCGGTCTTCGAGATAGCGATCTGGCGAAGGATCGACGGATAGCGGCGCACCACGCGGAACTTGCGGACGTCGCCGTTGTACTCGTGCAGGCGCTTGACCGCCCACGGACTCAGAATGCCTCGCAGGTAGCGACGAGGAATGCCATATTGCTCTTCGAGGATCGGACCGTCTTCCTCGTAGTCGAACAGACCGAGCGGCGATTCGTTGACGGGCGAGCCCTTGATCGCATAGAACGGCACGCGTTCCATCAATTGCTTCAGACGTTCCGCGATCGACGACTTGCCGCCGCCGACCGGTCCTAACAGATACAGGATCTGCTTCTTTTCTTCGAGCCCCTGGGCCGAATGCCGGAAGTAGGCGACCACCTGTTCGATCACCTCTTCCATTCCGTAGAATTCACGGAATGCGGGGTATACCTTGATGACCTTGTTCGCGAAGATACGCGATAAACGCGGATCGTTGCGAGTGTCGATCTGTTCCGGTTCTCCGATTGCCGTCAACATGCGTTCGCCCGCAGTGGCGTACGCGGCGGGATTGTCTTTGCAGAGCGCGAGATACTCCTCGAGCGAGAGTTCGTCCTCCCGTGTTTTCTCGAAGCGGGTCGCGAAACTGCTGTAGATATCCATGCTACCTCCTCGCCGAAGTCTGGGGCGATGTCGTGCGCGGCGCGCTATTCGGAAACGACATCGCTCGAATTCATCCTAAACCCTTTTAAATTTTTTTTCACGGACTACGTTGCGAAAATCGCGCCGCAACCGCCACGCTACAATCCTCACCTGGAAACAAAGATTCGACCACGTACAATTTTTTTACTCACGCAGCAACCAATCACATCATCTGCCGCACCGCTGTATCGCTACTTTCTTCAGCACCGCATCGCTAGTCAGTGCTCCTGCACGACTTCGCCGGACCGCTGCATCGCGTCATGTCACCGCGTTGCTATTGCACATCCCGTACCCGCACCGTCGACCCTCCACCAAAATGCGGCTGTCTGCGCACGCACATTTCGTCACAAAAAGCATGCACGTGATGAGTTCGGGCGCTCTCATAGGTGTGGCAGCGGCAAAGTTGCAACAAATGCATTCGAACAGGTTAACGATTCAAAGACTGCCACCGTTTCAAATTCGCCAAAATAAAAACGGCTGCACGCGGGCAGCCGTTTGGAATCAAGCGTTGTAATTTGCGGTTACAAGCGCCGCAGCATCGATCAGGTCAGTTCAATTTCCACTTCACCCAATCCGTCGATATGACCACGCACGATGCCGGGTTCGTCGATCTTGTGCGCGCCGACGTATGAACCGGTGGTCAAGGTCCAGTTGCGCTCGATCGTGATGCCCATCGCCGCGCAATGGTTGACGAACCACACGAGCAGCTCGCGCGGATCGCCTGCCGGATTGCCGGTCACTTCCGGTATCAGCGAGCGGCCGTTGAAACTCAGCTCCAGTTCCGGCGACACGAAGTCGAAGCCGCGCGCGAGGCTCGCATAGACGGCCGGATGGCCGGTGATCAGCGCGCCGTTGTTCTGCGCGTCGGCCAACTGCGCGAGCGGCGCGACGTTCGGCCATTCGGCGAAGCGGCTGTCGACGATCTCGATGGCCGGCAGCACGGCGCCGACCTTCGACAGTACCTCGTCGCGCGCATATGCCTGAGCGCGCGGCTCGATCGTCACGTCGAAGCGGAACGCGATCTCGAGCTCCACCAGCACGCGAAAGAATCCGTCATGCGCGAGCCTCGCTGGCGACGGCATCACCAGCGAGGCCGGAATCGGTGCGCCCGACGCGGCGCCGCCCGGCGACTTCGCGCCGATCTTCCACGCGCCGGTCGACTCGCCGAGGCCCACGATCACCGCCTGCTGGATCGCGTAGGCGGTCGCCGCGTCGGGCGGCAGGCTGTCGGGTGCGGGCGCGTCGATCGGCCGGCGCTGCCGGCGTGCCTCGACGAGGCGTTGCGCAAGATCGTATCGCGTCATGTCGGTTCTTTGTGGCTGGCGCATGGCAGGGTTCGCAGGACGTAGCAATATGTGGGAGCCACCTGTTGGAGGTGCGGGCAGCCGCGCGCCGCGCAAACGGATCGGGGCCGTGCCCGTCAATGTACCGGATCGCGACACGCGCCGGTGAAAGGTGGCGGTGGCGGCGCGCAAACGTTAATTCTTGCCGGAGCTGAAAAAAACCGCGCATGGGGTGTCCAGGCGCGGCTGTTCGCGAAGCGATCGCGTCGCGGGTGCGACGCGGATGCCGGACAGCTAGCGAACGGGAACGGTTGTTGCGCCGAACGGCGCGTCTCGACTCACCTGACGCACGACAGCGCCGCTGCCCATGTACACCTGAATCCGAGCCAGCTCAGAAGGTCTCCCAATCCTGATCGCTGCCGGCCGTCGCCGCGGACCTGGCCGGCGCGCGCGTGGACGTGGACGCGGCCGCTACCTGCGGCGTGACAGCGGCCGCGGCCGGGATCGATGACTTCGCCGGCAACGCCCCCTGCGCGGTAGCCGGCGTGAGCTTGCGTGCGCGTGTTGCGACCGGGCTCGTGGACACCGGGCGCTTCGGCGCCACAAGCGCCGACGCCGCTTCGTGACCGCCACGGCCGCTGTCGTCGACCTGGAACACCGCGACCGCGCTGCGCAGCCGCGCCGCCTGCTCCTCGAGCGACGACGCGGCGGCGGCCGCTTCTTCGACTAGCGCCGCATTCTGCTGCGTGACCTCGTCCATCTGCGTGACCGCGCGCGCGACCTGGTCGATGCCGCCGCTCTGCTCCTCCGACGCCGCCGCGATCTCGCCCATGATGTCGGTCACGCGCTGCACCGCGCCGATGATTTCGCTCATCGTGCGGCCGGCCTCGTCGACGAGCGCCGAGCCCGACTGCACGCGCTCGACCGACGTATCGATCAGCTCCTTGATCTCCTTGGCCGCCGCCGACGAACGCTGCGCGAGGCTGCGCACTTCGCCCGCGACGACCGCGAAGCCGCGCCCCTCCTCGCCGGCGCGCGCCGCCTCGACGGCTGCGTTCAGCGCGAGGATGTTGGTCTGGAAGGCAATGCCTTCGATGATCGAGATGATGTCGGCGATCTTCGCCGAGCTCTGGTTGATGTCGCCCATCGTGCCGACCACCTGGCCGACCACCGCGCTACCCTTGTTGGCGATCTCGGACGCGTTGGCCGCGAGCGCGCTCGCCTGGCGCGCGTTGTCGGCATTCTGCCGCACCGTGCCGGTCAGCTGCTCCATGCTCGAGGCGGTTTCCTGCAGCGCCGACGCCTGCTCCTCGGTCCGCGACGACAGGTCGATGTTGCCCGCCGCGATCTGGCGCGTCGCGGTCGCGATCGACTCGCTACCGCCGCGCACGCTGCGCACCGTTTCGGTGAGACTGCGCTGCATTCTGGCGATTCCTTCGAGCAGTTGCCCCATTTCGTCGCGCGATGTCGCGATCACCGGACGACGCAGATCGCCGGCCGCGATCGCATCGAAGTGGCCGAGCGCTTCCTCGAGCGGACGCGCGATCGAGCGGCTCAGCGTCAGATACGACAGCGCCGCCGCCAGCACGCCGACCACCAGCGCGCCGATGCTGACCACGCGGAACGTCTGGAAACTGCTCTGCGCGGAGTCGAAGCCCCGCCTGGCCGAATCGAACTGGTATTTGCGCAGCGCGTCGTCGGCGCCGACGAGGTCGTTGAAGACGACCTGCAGATTCTTCGCGTCCTCGACCAGCTTGCCCTGATCGTTCGCCGTGATCGCCGCCGCGAACGTTTCGAGTTGCTGATGCAGCGCGTTGCGCTTCGCGGCGACGTCCTGCGCAAGCCGGTCTTCGTCCGCGTTGCGTGGCAGATCGAGATATTTTTTCCACCACATGTCGGACGTGCCCCCGAGCATGCGCCCGCGCTCGATGGTGGAGGCCGCTTCCGGCGTGCCGACCAGGAACGCGGCGCGGTCGAGCGCGAGTCGTTCGCGAGCCGCGTAGATTTCCGCGTTGCCGATGTTCACCGCACTCGGCATCGCGTTGGTGAACGTGTCCTCATAGGCGTCGTTCGAACGGCTCATGCCGAACACACCGAAAACGCCGATCGCAACCAGCAACGCGGCGAGGAACGCCATCGTGAGGCCAATTCGCGCCTTGATCGTGATGCCTTTATTCAACATGCTTGGTCCTGTGTGCTGTACTCAGTGAGCGGCGGCTGCCTACGCAGCGTGGGGGCGGCGTGTGTTAGGTCCGGCGCTTTTTTTGATAGAGCGCTCTAATTTCCGTTTACGGCAGCGCACTCATAGACTTGAAGCATTTAAAAGGTATGAACAAAGACGTTGTAAGACGTTGAAAGCAAGTTGACCGGAAACGAGTGTATTCGCGGCGCGCCGGGAAACGCGGCGATATTCGTCAAAGCACGATTTTTGACGTTTTGGCGGCGGGAATGGGTGGAGATGCGAGCCGTTCGGAGTCGCGCGAAGCGGTGGCAGTACAGTTCGATCAGGCAGCGTGCGCGGTGCCAACGCCACCGCGGCATCAGTCCAATGCGTCGACCTCGGAGCGCGTCGGAATCGATGGCTGGGCGCCCGCGCGCGTCACCGATAGCGAGGCGGCGCGCTGCGCGAAGCGGATCGCCGCATCGACGCTCGCGCCCTGCGCGAGCTGCGCCGCGAAGCCGCCGATGAAGGTGTCGCCGGCCGCGGTCGTGTCGACCGCCTCGACGCGCGGCGCGTCGTACAGCGTCGCGGCCGCGCCTTCGAGCGACGCGTGCACGCCGCGCGCACCGAGCGTGACCAGCACGTTGCGCGCGCCGGCCGCGCGCAATGCGGCAGCGGCCCGTGCGGCGTCCTCGGGCGAGTCGACGGGGAGACCGCTCAGCGCGGCGGCTTCGAGTTCGTTCGGAATCAGGTAGTCGATCAGCGGCAGCCAGTCGGCCGGCAACGGGCCGGTGGCGGGCGCCGGATTCAGGATCACGGTCTTACCGAGCCGCCGCGCCGCCGCCAGCGCGGCGCGCACCGATTCGGGCGGGGTTTCGAGCTGACAGATCACGACGTCGGCGGCGGCGAGCGTCGCTTCGTGTCGCGCGATGGTGGCCGGCGTGACCTCGCCGTTGCTGCCCGCGACGATCACGATCGCGTTCTGGCTCGCATCGTCGACGACGATCAGCGCAACACCGCTCGGCTCCCTGCCGGTTTCGAGCGCGGCGCAGTCGATGCGCTCCGCTTCGAGGCCCGCGCGCAGCTGCGCGCCATTCGCATCGGCACCGACGCAGCCGAGCATCGACACCTGCGCGCCGAGCCGCGCGGCCGCGACCGCCTGGTTGCCGCCCTTGCCGCCCGCGACCTGCGCGAAGCCGCGGCCGGCCAGCGTCTCGCCCGGTTGGGGCAGGCGTGGCGAACGCACCACGAGGTCCATGTTCAGACTACCGACCACCGTGACGCGTGCGCGCGTTGGGTTGCTTGCCACTCGAGTGTCCTCCGTTGCGCGACGGGTCGCGTCGCTATTGCGCGCGCGTCCTTCGAGCGCCCCTAATGCGTCCTTGATCCGGCGCATCAGGCCGCCAGATCCCGCCGTTCCTCGCCCGCCCATGTCGCGGTGGACTCCCGCACGATCAGCCGCGGCGACACCACGCGGCGGCGCGCAGGCGCCCGCGCGGTGCTGTTCGACGACGCCTCGGCGATCCGGTCGATCAGCGTCTGCGCGGCCGTGTCGCCAAGCGCGCGCACCGACTGTCCGACCGTCGACAGCGACGGGAACGTGAAGCGGCCCAGCTCGATATCGTCGAAACCGATGATCGAGCAATCGCGCGGCACGCTGATATTGCGCTCCGCCGCCGCGCGCAACGCGCCGATGCCCATCATGTCGTTGCCCGCGAAAATCGCCGACGGCCTGACCGTATCGAACAGCTGCGCGGCCGCGCGATGTCCGCCCGTCCCCGAAAAATCGCTTTCGACGATCGCATCGGCCGGAATCTCGATGCCACGCTCGGCCATCGCGCGAATGAAGCCGTGCACCCGCATCGCGCTGACCGCGGTCCGCACCGGCCCCGTGATGCAACCGATCCGCACATGCCCGAGCTCGAGCAGATGACGGGTGGCCAGATACGCGCCCTTCTCGTGATCGATCTGCACGAGGTCCGCGCTGACTCCCTCGATGTTGCGGTCCACCACCACGAGCGGCTCGCGCGCGTCGGCGAGCGCCTGCGCGAGCACGGCGTCGTCGCCGGCCGACGCGACGATCAACCCGTCGATGCGTTTTTCCTGCAGCACGCGCAGATAGTTGCGCTGCTTCGCGGGGTCATCGTCGGAGTTGCAGAAGAATACGCAGTAGCCATTGCGCGCGCAGCCGTCCTCGATGCCGCGCGCGAGCTCCGCGAAATACGGGTTCGTGCTGTTCGGCACCACCAGTCCGATCGTCGCGGTCGAGCGCGCCTTCAGCGAGCGCGCGACCGCCGACGGCACATAGTGCAGTTGACGGATCGCGTGCTCGACTTTCGCGCGCACATCGGCCGACACCGGCCGCGAGTTGTTCACGACGTGCGATACCGTCGTGAACGACACGCCCGCCACCGCCGCCACATCCTTGATCGTCGTCATAACCTGTTGCTCTCCTGTCGAACGGAGTTAGCGCTTTAGCGCTTACTCCGGTCCCATGCGGTTTCATCGCGGTCGAACGGAGTTAGCGCTTTAGCGCTTACTCCGGTCCCATGCAGTTTCATCGCGGTCGAACGGAGTTAGCGCTTTAGCGCTTACTCCGGTCCCATGCACTCATTCATCGGTACGCCGCGGCGCACACCTCAGGCGCGTTTGCGACGGCTGCGGTACGTATCGAGCACCACCGCCACCACGATCACCGCGCCGGTGATCATGCGCTTGGTCGGCTCGTTCGCGCCGATCTGCGCGAGGCCCGCCGCCAGCACCGAAATGATCAGCACGCCAAAGAACGTGCTGATAACCGAACCACGCCCGCCTATCAGACTCGTGCCGCCGATCACGACCGCCGCGATCACCTGCAGCTCCAGGCCTACACCCGCATTCGGATCGGCCGCCTCGAGCCGCGAGATCTGGAACAGCGCCGCGAGTCCGGACAGCGCGCCCATCAGCGCGAACACGATCACCTTGTACGGCCGCGGATTGACGCCCGCGAGCCGCACCGCTTCCTCGTTGGTGCCGATCCCGACCAGATAGCGCCCGAACACCGTGCGCGTCAGCACCAGCTGCGCGATCACCATCACCGCGACCGCGATCAGAAAGGCCGGCGAGATGCCAAGCGCGATCGGGTTCGACAGAAAATCGAACGCATCGCCGATATACGCGGTGCGAGAATTGGTCATCTGATACGCCATGCCGCGCGCCGCCTCGAGCACGCCGAGCGACACGATGAACGACGGAATTCGCCAGCCCACCGTCACCGCGCCGGTCACGGTGCCGGTCAGCGCCGCGACCGCGACCCCGAGCAGCGCGCCGGCAGCTGGCCCCCAGCCCCACTTCAGCGTCACCACGCTGACCACCGACGCCCCGAGCGCGAGCACCGAGCCCACCGACAGATCGATCCCCGCGATGATCAGCACGAAGGTCATGCCGACCGACATCACGACGAGATCCGGAATCTGGTTCGCGATCGTGCTGAATGTGTCGTAGGTCAGAAAGTGCGAACTCAGCAACGAGAACAGCACGATCATCGCGAGCAGCGCGCCGGCGAGGCCCAGGTAGTTCGAAAAGCCGAGCCGCGTGCCGGCCGGCTTGCCGCTCGCGAGCGGCGCCGACGGATCGGCGGGCGGCGTCACGGCGGGCGCGTCCGGCGCACCGCCTTGCTTGCCGTCCTGCTGGCCGTCCAACTGGCCGTCCAACTGGCCGTCCTGTTTGACACCCGCCGCCTCGCGCCACGATTGATCGGTCATCACAGACTCCCTGCTTCGTTGACGCCGTGCGTGTGCAGCAGCGCGTCACGGCCGCGGTAGCCGGCGAACGCAGCCGCGAGCAGTGCATCCTGGCTCCAGCTCGCGCGCTCGAACACGCCTGTCATGCTGCCCGCCGACATCACGCCGATCCGGTCGCAGATCAGCATCAGTTCGCGCAGATCGCTCGACACCACGACGAGCGCGCGGCCGGCGCGAGCGAGCGCGCCCATCAGGCCGTAAATATCGAACTTCGCGCCGACGTCGATGCCGCGCGTCGGTTCGTCGAACAACAGCACGCGGCAGTCGCGCGCGAGCCAGCGGCCGATCACGACCTTCTGCTGGTTGCCGCCCGACAGCTCGCCGACGATCTGCGCAGGCCCCGAGCTGCGAATGCGCATCGCGGCGATCTGCTTGTGCGCCAGCGCGTTCTCGCGCTTCGCGTCGACGAGGCCGTGCCGCGCGACGCTGCCGAGATTGCCGAGCGACAGGTTGGCCGCGATCGGTTGCGGCAGCAGCAGGCCTTCGCCCTTGCGGTCTTCGGTGATCAGCGCGATACCCGCGCGTACCGCGTCCGCCGGCGAGTCGATTCGCACCGGCGTAGGCGACGCGCCCGGCGTCGCGGCGAGCGACACGCTGCCGCCGTCCTTGCGGTCGGCGCCGTAGATGAGCCGCATCAGCTCGGTGCGGCCCGCGCCGATCAGTCCGCTCACACCGAAAATCTCGCCCGCGCGCACCTCGAACGACACGTCGCGCACGACCTTGCCGCGCGCGAGCCGCTCCACTTTCAGGAGCGGCGCGCCGATGTTGCGCTCGCCGAGATCGATATGCTCGCCGAGCTCGCGGCCGACCATCCACGTGACGATCTGCTCGCTCGTCAGGTTCGCCATCGCGTCGACATGCACGAGGCGGCCGTCGCGCAGCACCGCGACCCGCTCGGCGACCCGCGCCAGCTCCTCGAGCCGGTGCGAGATATAGACGAGCGCGACGCCGCGAGCCTTGAGCCGCCCGATCTGCTCGAACAGCAGATCGACCTCGCGCGCGGTCAGCATCGCGGTGGGCTCGTCGAGGATCAGCACGCGGCAGTCGTCGATCAGGTTGCGGGCGATCTCGACCATCTGCTGATGACCGATGCCCAGTTCGCCGACCAGCGTGTCGGGATCGATCGCGTCGAGCCCGACCTGCGCCATCGCCTCGCGCGCGTTCTCGCGCAGCTTGCCGCGATCGATCCAGCCGAAGCTGAACGCGCCCGCACGCGGCAGCCGGTTCAGGAACAGGTTCTCGGCGACCGACAGCGTAGGCAGCAGATTCAACTCCTGCATGACCATGCGCACGCCGAGCGCCTCGGCCTCGGTGCGGCTCGCGGGCGCGTACGGCGCGTCGGCAAGCCGCATCGTGCCCGCGCTCGCTTCGACCAGCCCGCCGATGATCTTCGACAGCGTGCTCTTGCCCGCGCCGTTCTCGCCGGTCAACGCCAATACCTCGCCCGCTCGCAGCGACAGCGATACGTCGGCGAGCACCGGTTCGGCATAGGTCTTGCCGATGCCGCTGACGCTCAGTACGACAGGCAAGGCGTCGTGGTCGGTCGAATCCATCGCGCTCCTGGTTGCATGGCGCTTCTGGCGCCCTCGTGGCGCCCCGGCGGTCCGCTGCGCTTGCCGCACAGCACACCGCGCCCGGCTGCCACGAGTCATGGCGGCCCACTGCGCGGGAATGCACAGGCGCTCATGGCCGCGCTCCCTCTCGCCACGCGAGCCGCCGTCATGACGCTTATCTCTGGGATTAACGGCGGTGCGGCGGGATTCTTGAGCGTTCGTTGAATAAAAGCGGATCGCTGGGTGGTGGTTTGCCTCTAAAACATGCTATCCGCATAATTCGTGGCGATTTTTACGGCTTCCCGTGCGCTTTTCCGGCTGCGCCCGGCTCGTGCTTCACGCCGGGCGCGGCGCGCTTACTTCAGGGTGTCCTTCGTCACCAGATCGACCGGCGTTTCGACGACGCCCGACAGCTGCGACTGCTTCTTGTTTTCGCTCAGCGCCTTCAACGCGGTATCGATGCCGAACACGGCCTGCTTCGCCGCGTACTGGTCGGCGGTGGCGAGCACGCGGCCGTCCTTCAGCATCGGATGGATCGCGTTGATGTTGTCGTAGCCGACCACCAGCACCTTGCCCTGCTTGCCGGCCGCGCGCACGGCCGACACCGCGCCGATCGCCATGTTGTCGTTGCCGGCGAGCAGCGCCTTCAGGTTCGGATACTCGTTGAGCATGGCTGATGCGACCGCGTTGCCCTTGTCGATTTCCCACTCGCCCGACTGCACCGACACGATCTTCGCGCCGACTGCCTGCATCGCGTCCTTGAAGCCCGCGGTACGCTGCTGCGCGTTGGTGGTGGTCGACACGCCTTCGAGGATGCCGACCTCGTCGCCGGCCTTCAGGCGCTTCGCGAGGTAGTCACCGACGAGCCGCGCGCCCTTGCGATTGTCGGGGCCGACGAACGGCACGTTCAGGTCTTTCGACTTCAGCACGTCCTGATCGAGCCGGTTGTCGATGTTGACGACGATGATGCCCGCGTCGGCCGCCTTCTTGACGACCGGCACGAGCGCCTTCGAATCGGCCGGCGCGAGCACGATCGCGTCGACCTTCGACACGATCATCTGCTCGACGATGCGGATCTGGTTGGCGGTGTCGGTTTCGTCCTTGATGCCGTTGGTGATCAGGTCGAACTTGCCGGGGTTCTGCTTCTGATAGTCTTTCGCCCCGGTCTCCATGGTCAGGAAGAATTCGTTGGCGAGCGACTTCATCACGAGCGCGACCTTCGGCTTATGAGCCGGGGCGTTCTGCGCGTGGGCGGCGGAAAAAGGCAGGACGGCGGAGGCGGTGGCGAGAACTGCGGCGGCAAGAATGCGACGACGGGTTCGATGGCTCATGCGTGTCTCCAGGGTTGTCAGGCTCGCGGGCGAGCCGTGTTTTTTTGTGATGCGCAAACGTTTGCGAGGTCTATTCTCAGCGCACGCCTTTCGGAATGTCAACGATTCGCAGTGTTGCAACGCACCTGCGCGCAACATCTGCGGCGCCGCAATGCGCTCGATCGATCCGGGCAGCGTGTGGCAAGGGTCCCTCGCTCAGTCCGTGCAGTCGATGACGCCTGTGCGTCGCGTGCGGCGCGACACACAGGCCGCTTATGCTGGCCTGGTATCGCGCGCGCCGCAAGTGAAACCCCGAGGAAATTGAAAGGTGCGCCAGCTACAACCAGCCGGCCTTGCGAAAACGCCGGTACAGCACGAAGTCGATCGCCAGCATCACCACCAGAACGACCGGATAGCCGAACTTGAAATGCAGCTCGGGAATGCGCTCGAAGTTCATCCCGTAGATGCCGGCGATCATGGTCGGCACCGCGAACAGCGCGGCGAACGAGCCGAGCCGCTTGGTGATTTCGCTCTCGGCGAGCGAGATCATGCCGAGGTTCACCTGCACCGCCGTGACGACGATTTCGCGGCGCCCCTCGATGGTTCTGACGATCCGGTCGAGGTGATCGTAGACGTCGCGGAAGTACGCCTGCATGCCTGCGCAAACACTCGGAATGCGGCCGCCCGTCAGTTTGCCGACCGCTTCCTGCAGCGGCACGATATGGTGCTGCAGGATCACGAGCCGGCGCTTCATCGTGTACAGGTCCTGCACGATCGCGCGCGAGGCGGCCGAATCGTTCTTCTCGAAGATGCGGTCCTCGAGCGTTTCGAGCTCGGTGCTCATCGCCTCGACGATCGGGAAATAGCGGTCGACCACGTCGTCGATCAGCGCGTACAGCACGAACGCCGAGCCCTCCTTCAACAGATGCGGTTCGTGCTCGCAGCGCGCGCGCACGCTCTTGAAGCCGATGCGCGTGCCGCGCCGCACCGACAGCACATAGTTGCTGCCGACGAACACGTCGACTTCGCCGATCACCAGCTCGCCTGTCTCATCCATCTCGACCGTGTGCATCACGGTGAAGACCGAATCGCCGTACTCCTCGATTTTCGGGCGCTGATGACCGTGTTGCGCGTCTTCGATCGCGAGCTCGTGCAGATTGAATTCGTCTTTCATGGCCGCGAGTTCCTCGGGCTCCGGGTCTTTCAGAGCGACCCAGACGAAGCACTCGGGCCGCGCGACGTAGTCGCTGATGCTGTCGATATCGATGTCGGCGAGTTTCCGGCCGTCCTGATAGGCGGCGCAATTGATCAGCATGTTCGGATTACCTTGCATACAAAGCAGACCTCGCCACCCTCTCACGTAAGCATTGCGTAAGACGGTCGACGGGTCGGCATGAACGGACAAGCACGCTTCCAGGCCGCTTGCATCAGCCGCCATGTTAAGGCGCGATACCTAAGCCGCGCGTATCCAATTGTTAATGCTCGACCGCACGCTACTGCGCGACCCGCTGCAGGCCGATGCGGTGATCGTCGTTGAACGTGACCGAGGCGCGGTTCGTGTAGCGCGGGTCGGCCGTCACGACGAAGTTCAGCTCGATGACCGGATCGAACTGCGTCGATACGCCGATCCGATGCGCGCCGGGCGGCAGATAGAACACCACGTGCTCGCCGTTCATCAGGTCGGTCACGCGCTCGCCGTCGATATAGACGAGCGCATTGCGGAACCGCACGATCACGTCGCGCGAACGCTCGCGCCGCACGTCCACCGCGACGAGGCCGGGGCCCGGCGCCGTATAGCCCTGTCTGACGATGCGCTCGGCAGGCACCGGTTTGAACGGTACCGGCTCGGCCGGCGTCGACGCGCAGCCGGCCAGCGTGAGCACGTTGAGCGCGACGCATGCGGCCAACGCGGCGCAGCGTGCGGACCCGGCCATCCGTGCGGCTCGGCAGCGGCAAGACAGGCGCATCGGCATGCTGGTTCTCCCCTGTGCTCCCGATTGCGGCCCGAGTTTCCGACTACACGGTGTGGGTCGTCGCTCCGCGTCCGCCGGTTCGGCGGACACGGTACGCTCGTACGCATGACCGTTCCGCATCATAGCAACGCGCGGACATACCGCCAGCCACGGCGCACGGAGCTCGGGCGCCGCGCCTCTTGCATGGCGCGGCGTTCTTCTTCATGATCGGTGCAGGCGGCCGCGCTCGCGGCTGGCCATCGTCGGTTGCCGGCATGCCTGTCGATCCGCGTCGCCGGACGCACGATCAAGGAGACTGCGATGTGGTATTTCACCTGGATTCTCGGCGTGGGTGTGGCGCTCGGCTTCGGCATCATCAACGTGATGTGGCTCGAGACCAACGGCACGTTCGCGCGCGACCCGCGCCCCGAAGCCGCCGCCGCGCCGCGTGAGGACAGGCCTGCGTGACTTCTCTGGTTTTCTTTTGCGGTCATGCGGGCACGGGCAAGACGACGCTGGCGAAAAAACTGCTCGGCCCGCTGATGAAAGTGAGCGGCACCCCCTTCTGCCTGCTCGACAAGGACACGCTGTACGGCGGCTATAGCGCGGCCGCGATGGCGATGCTGACCGGCAATCCGAACGATCGCGACAGCCCTCTTTTCCTGCAGCATCTGCGCGACCCCGAGTATCGCGGCCTCATCGATACGGCGCGTGACAATCTCGAACTCGGCATCAGCGCGTTGGTCGTCGGCCCGCTGTCTCGCGAGGTGCGCGAGCGGCGGCTGTTCGATCATGCGTGGCTCGGCGTCGCGCCGGACGTGAGGTTGCGTGTCGTGTGGGTGCGGACCTCGGAGGACGTGGCGCGGCAGCGGATCGTCGCGCGCGCGAATCCCAACGATGCGTACAAGCTCGCGCACTGGGACGACTACCGGCGGCGGCGCTTCGAGCCGAGCGGCGCGAGCCGCAAGGGTCTGCTGATGTTCGACAATACCGCGCCCAGTTCGGCGGACCATGAAGCGCTCGTCGCGCAAATCGTGGCTGGATGACGACCCTCCCTTCTGTCTGGCGAGTGCCGCGCTGGCCCAATGATGGCTGAAAAACGGAAAATCCCCGTACGTCGGCGACGTACGGGGATTTTCATTCGACGCGAGCCATGCCGGCCTCAAACCGTCGCCATCGCCTCCAACGACTGCCCTTCGTACAACTTGCCGAAGCGGTTCGCCAGAAAATCGCCGAGCGACACCTGCTCCTGGCGCACGAAGCCCTTCTGCGGCAGCTTGCGCTCGCGGAACAGATCGAGCACCGCGCACATCGCGCCGGCGGTCGTGATCTGAATCGCGCTCATCGGCACGCCGCAGACGGTCTTCGCGAAGATCTTGCGCGTGAACACCTCCTGCACCAGCTGACCGTCGCGCATGCCGCTCACGGTGATGAACACCAGCACGACATCTTGCGCGGTCGACGGCACCGAGCGGCGCATGATGGTCTTCAGCGTATCGCGGTCGCTCGACAAACGCAGGTCTTCGAGCAGGAACTGCATCAGGTTGCGATGACCCGGATAGCGCACCGACTTGTAGTCGAGCGATTCGACGCGGCCCGCCAGCGTTTCGCACAGCGTGCCCAGCCCGCCCGACGTGTTGAACGCTTCGTACTCGGTGCCGTCGAGCGAGAAATGCTCGAGGCCTTCGAGCGGCTGCACCCATTGCGTGCGGCCATCGCGGATGGCCTCGCACGGCTGGCAGTACTCGTTGATCAGGCCGTCGACGCTCCACGTCAGGTTGTACTTCAGCGCATTGGTCGGAAACTCGGGAAGCGCGCCCACGCGCATCTTCACGTCGCGGATTTCCGTGAAGCGATTCGCGAGCTCGTGCGCGGCAATGCCGATGAAGCCCGGCGCGAGACCGCACTGCGGCATGAATGCGTGATCGGCATCTTCGGCGATCGCGCGGATCGCGTGCGTCGCGCGTACGTCCTCGGTCAGGTCGAAATAATGGGCATCCGCGCCCTTCGCGGCCGATGCGACGTTGACCGCGAGGTAGTACGGCAGCGCGTTGATCAGCACGTCGAAGCCCTGGATCGCGGCGCGCAGCACGGCGGCGTCGGCGGAATCGATGCGGCGGGTGGGAATGCCCTGGGCGGCGAGCTTGTCGAGCGCGTGCTGATCGCGGTCGAACGCGACGACTTCGTAGTCGCCCGTCTCGCGCAGCATATGGGCACTGGTGTGACCGATCAGACCTGCGCCAACGATAGCTACTTTCATCTGCTTCTCCTTGTTATCCATGTGCTGTCTGCGAGCTTGGGAAGTGCGCCGCGTGTTGCGCGCGGCGCCTGCGGGCCGAACCCTTGAATGACAGTGTAGGAAGAAGCAAAAACAGTTCATACGCGCAAAATGCTGCGGTATGACCATCAGGTTCGACGTTCTGACGAACCGGTTAAACGATTTGTCGAAACAGCGTAAAAATGGCGTCAACGATGGACTCTCGCAGCACTCGCGAAGAGGTTACGCCGCGCGCCGACTCACACCGTGCCGCGGTCGATCTTGCGCGCGAGAATGATCGACGTCGTGGTCCGCTCGACGCCTTCTAGCCCGCCGATCTGATCGAGCAGATCGTTGAGCCGCTCCGGCGAATCGGCGCGCAGCCATGCCACGTAGTCGAACTCGCCGCTGACCGCGCACAGCAGCTGCACTTCGGGCATTTTGCCGAGGCGTTTCTGCACGGCCGGCCCGTGCTTCGGCGCGATGATGATGCCGACATACGCGACGATGCTCGAATCGAGCACGTCCTGGCCAAGCCTCACGCTGTAGCCGGCGATCACGTTGCTGCGCTCGAGCCGCGCAATGCGCGCGATCACGGTCGTGCGCGCGACGCCGAGCTGCCGCGCAAGATTCGCGACGCTCTCGCGCGCGTTGGCTTGCAGCAGTGCAACGAGGTTGCGGTCGAGGTCGTCGAGCTGGTCGAGGCGCGGAGGTCTCATCGAAGGGGAAGGAAGTTGGTGTGGAATGTCGCGGATTATCGCGCGTCTGCACGCAGCGGCGCCATGTCACGCGGTACGGTCACAGATGCACGGCACACTGTGGGGCGGCCCCGGCGCAGTATGTCGGCGCGATTGCCGCTCAGGCGCGAGCCGTTTCGCGTTCGTTTCGGTTGTAAGCGTTTGTCGCACACGCACCGTATTGTAGGGTTAACGTGTTACTAATAGCGGCGACGGGCGAATGCGGCAGCCGCTTGCGGTGCGGCGCCATTCGCCGCTGGCGCGGGGCAAAACGCTCGCCGCGCGCCGTGTCTCAATAACGAACAGACATCAGGAGTTTCGATGAAAAAAGCACTGGTTATGCTGGCTACGGCCGTTTCGATGGGCGGCGCGTTCGCCCAAACCGCCGCGCCGGCCGCAGCGCCGGACACCACGGCCTCGGCTTCCGCGGCCAAGGCCGGCCACGAACGCAACGTCGAAGACCGCATCGCTTATCTGCACTCGCAACTGAAGATCACGCCCGCGCAGGAAACGCAATGGAAGGCGTTCGCCGACGTCATGCGCAGCAACGGCGAAACGATGGGCCAGTTGTTCGAGCAGCGCAAGGCGGCCACCAACGTGAGCGCGCTCGACGACATGAAACAGTACGCAACGATCGCGCAGGCGCATGCGGACGGCATGAAGAAGCTCGTCGATGCGTTCGATCCGCTGTATAGCAGCCTGTCGCCGGAGCAGAAGAAGCTCGCCGACGCGACGTTCCACCAGGGCGGCCCCGAGGGTCATCATCGCGGCCACCATGGCAAGGGCAAGGGCGGCAAGCCCGCGGCAGAAGCCGCGAGCGACGCGACCGTCAAGCCGTAATGAAAGAGCGCCCGCGGCGGGGGTTGCCCCGTTGCGGGCGCGGGTCGATTCGGACGCGGTTGATTTCGGCAATTCCGCCGGCGCCCGAACAGCGGCTTTCTCACCACGCCTCAGCCTTTCGCCTTCCCCTGCCCGGCTCATGCATCTGGCATTATTCGGGGGCGCGCTGTCTGGGCCGGCTACCCGTCCCAGCGACTCGACGCACGATCGCCGCAAAGCGGCAAGTCTCGCCGCAACGCTCACCCCCTAATCTTCCACCCGCTTCATGACCGAACTCAGCAATCTCGATTTGCGTGACGATCCGCACGCCCAACGCGTCGTCAAGGACGAAACGGTAAGCGTCGAATTCGCCGTCGCCGAAGGCCAGTTGATGAGCCTCGAAGGCCCGAACCGCTATGTGCGCGGCGATGCGCTGATCACCGGCTCGACCGGCGAGCGCTGGGTCGTGTCGCGCGAGCGCTTCGATGCGAAGTACCTGCCCGCCGATGCCGCGCTCGCGCACGGCGAAGCCGGCGCCTACCGCAACCGCCCGGCGGTCGTACTCGCCCGCCGGATGGACGAGTCCTTCTCGCTCGCACGCTCCGCGAGCGGCGGCGACGTGCTGCACGGCGCGGCCGGCGACTGGGTCATGCAGTACGCGCCCGGCGACTATGGCGTCGTGCAGGCCGCGCGTTTCGCGAAGGTCTATCGGCTCGCGGATTGAATCCGCTTCGCCCGCGCTTCATTCGTGCTTCATTCGCGCTTCATTCGTGCTTCACGCGAACTCTTCGCCGAGATCGACCGTGACTTCGCGCGGGACCGCCTGGCCGTTCGCGTACATTTCTTCGAGCGAGCCCAGGCTCGCTTCGACGTACGCGCGCAATACCGCAAAGCTGCGGCCACGCAACCGCGCCGGCATCGCGCGATAACGCGCGAGCGCCGCCGGCGCGATCGCGACCGTCATCGCGATACGGCGCGCGGTGGAACCGAAGCGCATTGCTACCCAGTGAACCGTCAGTGTGGGCGTGCCATCGTCGGCGGCACGCTCGATGAACTGCGTCTGCTCGGGAAACAGATCGCTGATGACGCGCGCGAGCTCGTCGAACTCCGGATGCGCGCAGTCGTATTGGTAAGCTTCCATGAAGGCTGCCGGGAAATGAAGATCCTGAAACGTAGGCGCATTTTAGAGAAACGCCGAAGGGATAGCGAGGCGCCTGCTGTCCAGCGGCTCATCCGCTCACGCCGCCGCCGGCCGCCGGTAAATCCGTATTAGCAGTCCCGCGACGAACACCGCCGCCACCACATAGATCGTATCGGCCGCCGCGAGCGGCAGCAGCCGCGCCTGCGTCATTGCCGCAGGCACGTCGATCAGCGCGTGCACCCCGATCGCGAGCGGCAGGATGCCGCGCGAGCCGGCCCGCACGCCGCGCCACATCAGCACCGACAGGCCGATCTGGAACACCAGCGCCGCGACGCGTTCGAGCGCGAAAATGCCGGCCAGTTGCGGCGTCAGGCTCGCGAGAATCAGATGCACGCGCATCACCGCTTCGGCCGGCAGATTGCCGAGGTAATCGCCGAGCTGGCCACGGTTTTCGAGGACCGCGAACACGAGCCACTGGAACTGCACGAACACGCCGACCATCCATGCTTCCGCGCCGCCGTGGCCGAGGCCGTAGCTGAGCGCGGCGCCATCGTCGGCGCGCAATGCGGCGGTGCGCGTGTCGGCGGTCGTGCTGGCGGCGGGGCTCGCGCCCGCGCTTGCATCGACGCCGGCGGGCGCGTCGACGTTCGCCTTCTTGCGCACGGCCGGCCGCGCCGCCGCGCGCTTCATGAGCAGCCGCATGCCGAAGAACCGCCCCACTTCCTCGCAAACGCCCGCGGCCAGCGCACCATAGACGACGAACGCGAGCGGCTGCGAAAGGAACGCCGCGGTCGTTTCGTTGCCGCGCAACAGATAGTCGTGCAGCGCACGCTCGATGACCATCGCGAACAGCGCGAACACCGCGACGCCGGCGATCGCGTCGCGCGGCCGAAGCGCGAACGGACGGTGCAATTGTCGGTAAATCAGAAACGGTAAAGCGGCGATGACGAGCGTGGCGAGCGCGAGGCTCGCGAGGGTAAGCGGTGGCACGACCATGAGTATCCTTGCGGGGTTCCTTGCAATCCCCGGCGCGCAACCGCTGCGCGCCGCAGCCCGCATCATCGCAGATTGGCCGGAAATCAGCGTGCGGTCGACGCACGCACGATCAACTCGCCGGGCAGCAGGCAGTCGCGCGCGCCCGTCTGCGCGCCTTCGATGCGCTCGTGCAGGAATTCGACCGCGCGATAACCGATGTCGTAGGTCGGCTGGCGGATCGTCGTGATGCCGGCGAGCTCGGCCCAATCCGGATCGTCGATGGAAAGCAGCGCGACGCGGCTCTGCCAGTGCGCGCCGTAACGCGCGTTCAGATGCAGCGCGAGACGCAACGCGACCGGTGCGTTGGCCGCGAACAGCGCGACGCGTGGGGAGGCGCCGGCGGGCTCGGCACCGGCCCCGCCCAGCGAGTCGATCGCGCGATCCAGCTCCGCGAGACCGCCCTCGAGCGCAGTTGCATCGGCGAGATCGAGCACCAGCGTACGACCGCGCGCGCGGCCATCGTCGCGCATCGTCCGATCGAATGCTTCGACGCGCAACTGCCGCGAGCTGACCTGCTCGAACGGCTGCACGACGAACCAGATGTGCTCGAAGCCCCGTTCGAGCAGATGCCGCGTACCGAGCGCGGCGGCCGCGCCATTGTCGAGACCGACCATGTCGGCGACCAGCCCTTCCACGCGTCGGTCGACCAGTACCGCCGGAATCCCGCCGTCGCCGACCGGCCGCAAAGTCTCCTCGCGCACGCCTAGCGCGTTGACGATCACACCTTCCACGCGATACGTGGTCAGCAGTTGCAGATAACGCCGCTCCATCTCGACTTCGTTCGCCGCGTGGCAGATCAGCGGCATCAAGCCGAGCGCGTGGCACGCGGCCTCGACGCCTTGCAGCACTTCGACGGAGTACGGATTGGTCAGGTCGGCGACCAGCATGCCGATCAGCCGGTTGCGGCCGCGCTTCAGGCCGCGCGCCATCTGGTTCGGCTGATAGTCGAGCCGCGCGATCGCGGCTTCGATGCGCGCGCGCAGCTCGGGCGACAGCGCGCTGAACTCGCCGTTCAGATAGCGTGAGATGCTGGTCTTGCCGGTGCCGGCTTCACGCGCGACATCGGTGATCGTCGCGCGGCGCGTCGGCGCGCTCGGGGGACCAGGCGGCATGCTGGCCGGGGGCGGGGTCGTGCTCATTCGCTCATCGCTCGTGTCGGTCCGAGGGCGGGAGCTTGCGCGCCGCCCTGCGAATCACTTCGCCAGGACGTCACGGTTGACGATGTTGGTCGTCAATGTGCCGTCGAGCGCGGCGACCAGGTTCTCCGCCGCGTTGAGCGCCATCGCATGACGGGTCTCGTGCGTCGCCGAGCCGATATGCGGCAGCGCGACCACGTTCGGCATGGCGAGCAACGGCGAGTCGGCAGGCAACGGTTCGGTGTCGAACACGTCGAGGCCCGCGCCGTGAATCGTGCCGTTGCGCAGCGCCTCGATCAGCGCCGGTTCGTCGACGGTCGCGCCGCGTGAAGCGTTGATCAGGATCGCGCTCTTCTTCATCGCGCGCAGTTCGGCGGCGCCGATCAGATGCCGCGTCTCTCGCGTGAGCGGCACCTGCAGACAGACGAAATCGGACTGCGCGAGCAATTCAGCGAGCTCGACGCGCCGCGCGCCATACGCGCGTTCCGCTTGCCGGTTCGCGCTGCGGTTCGTATACAGCACCTTCATGTTGAAGCCGAGCGCCGCGCGTCGCGCGACCGCGCCGCCGATGCGTCCAAGCCCGACGATGCCGATCGTCTTGCCCTGCACGTCGAGCCCGAACTGCGCGGGCCCGATGCTCGTGCGCCACTGCCCCGCCTTGACCCAGTCGGCCAGCTCGACGACGCGCCGCGCGGACGCGAGGATCAGCGAGAACACGGTATCGGCGGTCGATTCGGTCAGCACGTCCGGCGTGTGCGCGAGCACGATGCCGCGGCGCGTGAGGTCGTCGACGTCGAACTGGTCGTAGCCGACCGAGATCGTCGACAGCGCCTTCAGCCGGCTCGCGCCTTCGAGCATCGCCGGCGTGATCTGCACGCTCGCGCCGATGCCGCCGTCGGCATCGCGCAGCGCGGCGACTAACGCATCATGCTGTGACGGATCGACCTGCACGACCTGCGCATGCTGTTGCAGATAGGCGAGCACATCCTCGGGCAGCGACTTCCAGGCGACGATCTTGTTCATCAGCTAATTTTCCTTGCGACGGTGGGACGAGCGGGGCCACGTTGTTCGGCGGCGGCCGGCTTGACGGCGAGTGTCAGGATCACCGCGGCGACGAGCGCCACGCTCATGAATGCATACGATGCCGCGGGCGAACCGGTCGCGCCGTTCAGATAGCCGACCACGTACGAGCCGACGAACGAACCGAGCGCGCCCATGCTGTTGATCAGCGCCATCGCGCCGCCCGCGACGTTCTTCGGCAGCAGTTCCGGTACGATCGCGAAGAACGGTCCATACGGCGCGTACATCGCGGCGCCCGCGATCACGAGCAGCGCATACGAGACCCAGAAATGCGCGGAGCCGAGCCCGTACGACGCCGCGAACGCAATCGCACCGATCAGCAGGAACGGCCACACGAACACCTTGCGGCGGTTGAGTTTATCCGATGCCCACGAAGCTGCAAGCATCGCGATCGTCGCGGCCAGATACGGCAGCGCCGACAGCCAGCCGGTCTCCACCATGCCGAACGACGAGCCGTTCTTCAGGATCGACGGCAGCCACAGCACGAAGCCGTACACGCCGATGCTCCAGCAGAAATACTGCGCGCACAGCTTGATGACCGCGGGCGTGCGAAACGCCTCGCTGTAGTTGCGCACCGGCTTGATCGCGGCCTGCTCCGCGCGCAGCGTCTGCGCGAGCGCGTCCTTTTCCTGCTGCGTGAGCCACGACACCTGCTCGGGCTTGTCCTTGACGAGGAACCACCAGCAGATCGCCCAGATGATCGCGGGCGCGCCCTCGGCGATGAACATCTGCCGCCAGCCGAACGAATGCACGAGATAGCCCGACACGACCGACATCCACAGCACCGTGACCGGATTGCCGAGGATCAGGAACGTGTTCGCGCGCGAGCGCTCGCTCTTCGTGAACCAGTTGCTGATGAAGATCAGCATCGCCGGCATCACCGCGGCTTCGACGACGCCGAGCAGGAAGCGGATCGCCATCAGCGACGGAATGTTGCTGACCATGCCGGTCAACGCCGCGCAGCCGCCCCACAGAACGAGGCTCCAGAACACGAGTTTCTTCACGCTGCGGCGCTCGGCATAGATCGCACCCGGAATCTGGAAGAAGAAATAGCCGAGGAAGAACAGCGCGCCGATCAGCGACGCGAGCCCCTTGCTGACGCCGAGATCCTGGTTGATGCCGGCCGCTGACGCGAAGCCGAAATTCGCGCGATCCAGATACGCGAGGCTGTAGGTGATGAACACGATCGGCATGATCGTCCACCAGCGGCGAATCGCAAGCGATGAGGTCATGGAAGTCTCCTTGGACGGCGTCGTCCCGAATCAATGATGAAAAAATCTGGGCGCGCTGTGGGCGCTCTTGTTGTCGTCGATGCTGGTTGTGGATGCAGCGCTATCGATGCGGTCCGATCCGCGTCAGGCCGCGCTTGCGATGCCCGGTACCTCGGCCAGCTCCAGCGCGTCGAGTTCGGCGCGGTTCGGCAAACCTTCCGAATCGCCGATCACCTGGATCGCGAGCGAGCCGATCCGGTTGCCACGCGCGACCGCCTGCGCGAGCGTGCGGCCTTCGAGCAGCGCGCTGATCACGCCGACTGCGAAACCATCGCCTGCGCCGACCGTATCGACGACGTTCACGATCGGCCGGCCGGCGATCGTCGCGGCATCGGTCGCGGTGCGGTAATACGCGCCCTGCGCGCCGAGCTTGACGATCACGCCGCGCGCGCCGCGCTCGAGATAGAACTTCGCGATGTCCTCCGCCTGCGTGTGGCCGGTCAGAATCTCACCCTCGCCGATGCCGGGCAGCACCCAGTCGGCGAGCGCGGCGAGCGCGTTCAAGCCTTCGACCATCGCCGCGCGCGAGGGCCATAGCGTCGGACGCAGGTTCGGGTCGAACGAGATCGTCCTGCCGGCAGCGCGCATTTCGCGGGCCAGGTGGAATGCGAGTTCGCGCGAGCTTGCCGAGATCGCCGGGGCGACGCCGGTCAGATGCAGATGACGCGCGGGCAGCACGTAATCGGCGACGTAGTCGTCGAGCGACAGATGGCTCGCCGCCGAGCCCTTGCGGAAGTATTCGACCGCCGGGTCGCTGCCGTCGTCGCTCTTCGACTTCAGCTGGAAGCCGGTCGGATGGCGCGCGTCGGTGCTCACGCATTGCTGGTCGATGCCCTCTTTCGTCAGCGTGTCGCGCACGTACCGGCCGAACGAATCGTCGCCGACGCGGCTCATCCAGCCCACCCTGAAGCCGAGTCGGGACAAGCCGATCGCGACGTTCAGATCCGCGCCGGCGATGCGCTTCGTGAAGTGCCCGACGCCCGCGAGCGGGCCGGCTTCGGCGGCGACGAACATCGCCATCGCTTCGCCGTAGGTGATCACGTCGAGGGCGGGGTAAGGGTGGGTCATGCTGGCCTCCTGGTGGTGCTGCTGATGCGGTGATTCGTGTTGCGTGGAATGCGTTCTTTGCTGCCTGGGTTGCTGCCTCGTCTGCTCCCTACGGCTTCGACCGAGGCGCTTCGTGATGCCGCGTCGCGCGCGTCTACACGCGCGCAAGCCAGCTCACATAACGCGCGGCATCCGCGTCGATTCGGCTCGGATCGAACGGAAACTCGATGCCGCGCGGCACATCGCGCGGCAGCCGGTCGAGGAGCGCGCGCAATGGCGCGTCATCCTCGGCCGGCGCGCTCGCAAAGCGCCGCGCGCCCTCGCCCGTGGTGGTCTTGCAATGGATGTACCCGACGTACGGCGCGAGCTGCGGCGCGATGGGTAGCGGCGCGACGTCGAGCCACGCCCAGTTGCCGGTATCGAAGGTCATGCCGAGCACGCCCGCGTGGCCTTCACGCGCGAGCGCATCGAACAGCCCGACGAACTGCGCGGGCGAGCCGCCCTGCGCCAGTTGCCCGTTTTCGACGACGAGCCGTGGCTGCGCACCGCCCGTGGTGCCCGAGCCGCTCGCGACGTGCGCGACGATGGCCGCGCCGTGAGCCTCGCCCGCGAAGCCGCCGAGTTGCAGCTTGACGAAGCGCGCGCCGAGCGCGGCCGCCTGATCGAGCGCGACACGCAGTGCGTCGGTATCGAGCTGGCCGTCCGCCGCGTACAACGATGCCGGCGTCGAGAACACCGACCACAGCCCGAGATCGACCAACGCCGCGCCGAGCGCGCGCAGCCGTTGCGGGTCCGCGTCCGCGTCGCTCGCGAACAGCTCTCGGCGCACTTCGAAACCCGCCGCGCCGGCGCGCTTTGCCGCCTGCGCCCATTTCAGATGGCCGTCGGCGCGCACGGCGTTCACACCGAACGCGCTGGCGACGACCACGATCTCCACTGCATCAGCCATATCCAACTCACATAATTCTGAAGCGAAACCGCTTTTGGAACCGGTTCCAACCGAACGTAGAAAAAAAGCGCCGGGGCGCTGCGATGTGCGAATGGTGCTCGGGACAGCCATCGCGCACCATAGAGGAAATCCCCAGGCGCGGCCGGCATATGGCGAGCGTGAAGCTAAGCGCGCCGGCCACGGCAGCGCCCCGCGCAGTTCGGATTCGCGATCCCATACGCTGCCAGCGCGGAAGTCAGCCGCCCTCGTCCGCGACGCACATCGCCAGAAACTGCTCGACCACCCGCGACGGCGCGCTCGCATGCGGCACCAGAATCGACAGCCGCCGCGTCAGCGGCTGCGGGCTCAGCGACATGAGCCGCAGCGCGCCGTCCTCATGCCGCATCGACATCGCCGACACGAAACCGACACCCATCCCCGCCCGCACCGCCTCCTTCACCCCTTCGACCCCCGCGATTTCGAGTGCCACGCGCATCGGCACGCCCGCGCGTGCGAACTCGCGTTGGACCGTCTGCCGCACGCCCGAGCCTTCCTCGCGCAGCACCAGCGGATACGCGCCGAACGCCGCGAGCTCGATGCGCCCGCCGTGGTCCGCCTGCGCGAGCGGATGCGAGCGCGGCATGATCGCGACGATCTCGTCCTCGCGCCACGCATGGACGACCGTGTCCGGCGGCAGATCGGCGCCGGCGGGACCCTCGATCATCGCGATGTCGACCGAGCCGAGCGCGCCGACGATCTCGGCCGTGTTGCCGTTGGCGGTATGCACGGTCACGTGCGGATAGCGGCGATGGAATTCGGCGATCAGGTACGGCAGCAGGTAACTCGCCGGCGTCGTGCTCGCGCCGATCCGCAAGGTGCCCTGTTCGAGACCGCGCAGCGCGTCGCGATAGGCATGCGCCTGCCGCCAGGTGTCGCGCAGCCGCGCCGCATAGGCGGCGAGCTGCTCGCCGGCTGGCGTCAGGCGCACCCCGCGGCCGTCGCGCTGATACAGCGGCTCGCCGAACTCGTCCTGCAATTGCCTCAGCTGGCCGGACACCGCCGGCTGCGACAGATGCAGCGCCACTGCCGCCCGGCTGATGTTGCGATGCTCAGCGACGGCGGCGAACGTTATAAGTTGATCCGGGGTCATCTCGATTAAATATCCGTTGAGCCGATACTTCACATTCTAAATCACGATTTTTCATATCGATATATCTAATTTAGGATTAGCCCCATTGCTGCCCATGCAGTCCCACGCAAGTCCGTTACGAAGCCACCGATCATGTCCACACCCAGCGCCCCGCTCGCCGCCGCCTCCCCCGCGCTGTCCACCCGCGGCCAGCTCAACGGCGTACTGTTCGTCGCGCTGTTCGCCGCCGCGGTCACGCGCATCGCGGCGATTCCGGCGATTGCCGGCCTTGGCCTGAGTCCGCTGATCGTCGGCATCGTCGCGGGTGCGATCTACGGCAACGCGCTGCGCGACAGCATGCCGGCCAGTTGGGCGGCCGGCGTGAATTTCTCGGCGCGCAAGCTGCTGCGCATCGCGGTCGCGTTCTTCGGCTTGCGTGTGAGCCTGCAGGAAATCGCCCAGGTGGGCCTGCCGGGTCTCGCGGAGTCGGTGTTGATCGTCGTCAGCACGCTCGTGATCGGCACCTGGGCCGGCATGAAAATCATGAAGCTCGATCGCGACACCGCGCTCCTGACGGCGGCCGGCAGCGCGATCTGCGGCGCGGCCGCGGTGCTCGCGTTCGAATCGACGCTGCAATCGAAGCCGCACAAGAGCGCGATGGCGGTCGGCAGCGTCGTGCTGTTCGGCACGCTGTCGATGTTCCTCTACCCGGTGCTGTTCAACGCAGGCTGGCTGCATCTCGACACGGTCGGCGCCGGCCTGTTCTTCGGCGGCACGATCCACGAAGTCGCGCAGGTGGTCGGCGCGGCGAGCAACGTGAGCCCCGAAGCGACGCACATCGCGACGATCGTCAAGATGACCCGCGTGATGCTGCTCGTGCCGGTATTGCTGGTGGTCGGCCTGTGGGTGAACCGCCCGACGCGCGGCGCGAAGGATGGCGGCACGGACGGCGCCGCCCCGCGCAAGCTGGCGATCCCCTGGTTCGCACTCGGCTTCCTCGCCTGCGTGGCGATCAACTCGCTGCATGTGCTGCCGGAAAGCGCCACCTCGACGCTGAACCTGTTCGACACCTTCGCGCTGACGATGGCGATGACCGCACTCGGGATGGAAACGCGCTTCTCGCAGATTCGCGAAGCGGGTCCGCGCGCGCTGACCACCGGCCTGATTCTGTATGTATGGCTGATCGCCGGCGGACTCGGCATCACATGGACCGTCCAGCACCTGTTCCACTGAGCCGTCGCCGGCTCTCCCGCCTTCCCCGACACCCCGCCGCGCGCGGGGTTTTGCGCTTTCTGGCGCACCATCCCGGCCGATCACACGGCATACTCGTTGCTGCGAACTTTGCTCCCCCAACCCGCTCGTGCGCGACGTCCGATGGCAGCGGTGAAACCGCCTTCCCGCGACGCGTCCGGGCGACCGGAATGAGGATCGATCGATGAGCCTGGAACTGTACTACTGGGATGGCCTGCAAGGCCGCGGCGAATTCGTGCGGCTCGCGCTGGAGGAAGCCGGCGTCGACTATGTCGAAGTCGCGCGCGGCAAGCCTTCGAAGGGCCTTGGCACCGAGGCGATGATGGCGGTGATGCAAAGCCCCGACGAGCCGTATCCGCCGTTCGCACCACCGTTTCTGAAAGACGGCGATCTGGTGATCGCGCAGACCGCCAACATCCTGTTCTATCTCGGCCCGCGCCTGAATCTCGCGCCGGAGGTGGACAGCCTGCGCTACGTCGCGAACGGCCTGCAGCTGACGATCGCTGACGTCGTCACCGAAGCGCACGACACCCACCATCCGCTCGCGAGCGGCCTCTACTACGAGGAGCAGAAAGACGCGGCGAAGGTGCGCGCGAACGATTTCATCGACCATCGGATTCCGAAGTTCATGTCGTACTTCGAGCGCGTGCTCGCGCAGAATCCGGCCGGCAACAGCTTCATGGTCGGTGACACCCTGACCTACGTCGACCTGTCGATGTTCCAGCTGATCGACGGTCTGCTGTACGCGTTTCCGCGCGCGCTGAAGCGCTTCGGCGAGCACTATCCGCGGCTCGCCGCGCTGCACGACGCCGTGATCGCAAGACCGAACATCGCCGCGTATCTGGACTCGGACCGGCGCATCGGCCATAACGAAAGCTGCATCTTCCGGCACTATCCTGAACTCGACAAGGCGGCGACTTGAACCGCGCCGCCCGCCCCCGCCCGCTCGCCGCCGCGCGCCCGCCATTCGAGGCGGGCGCGCTGCTGTTGTGCTGCGGTTTTTTCAACCTTCCTTCACGCCCCGTACCGACGACGTGCTTTCATTCCTGCTGAAGCTGCGCACCCGCGCCCAACGCCTGTTCCGCCTCTCAGAAGCCCACACGATGCTGGTCTGGTCGGTCGTGGTCGGCATTGCCGGCGCGTTCGCGACCGTCGCGTTTCGCTGGTGCATCGAACTGCTGCAACTGGCGATGACCGGCCGCTCCGGCAGCTTCGTCGAAACGGCGCGCAGCCTGCCGTGGACCATGCGCATCTGGGTGCCGGCCGCGGGCGGTCTCGTCGCCGGCGTGTTTCTGCTGATCGCGCAGCGTTACGCCGACAGGAACACACACAGCGACTACATGGAAGCGGTCGCGATCGGCGACGGCGCCGTGCCGGTGCGGCTGAGTCTGTGGCGCAGCGTGTCGTCGCTGTTCACGATCGCGAGCGGCGGCTCGATCGGTCGTGAAGGTCCGATGGTACAGCTCGCGGCGCTCGCCTCGTCGCTGATCGGCCGCTGGGTCCACTTCGATCCGCCGCGGCTGCGCCTGCTCGTCGCGTGCGGCGCGGCGGCCGGTATCACGTCCGCGTACAGCGCGCCGATCGCGGGCGCGTTTTTCGTCACCGAGATCGTGCTCGGCTCGATCGCGATGGAAAGCTTCGGACCGGTACTGGTCGCGGCGGTCGTCGCGAACATCACGATGCGCGAGTTCGCCGGCTACAAGCCGCCCTACGAGATGCCGGAGTTTCCGACCGTGACCGGTCCCGAGGTGCTGCTGTTCGTCGCGCTTGGCGCGCTGTGCGGCGCGGCCGCGCCGCAGTTTCTGCGGCTGCTCGACGCATCGAAGGCGGCCTTTCGCAAGCTGCCGGTGGCGTTGCCGGTGCGGCTCGCACTCGGCGGTCTCGTGGTCGGCATCATTTCGGTCGCGGAGCCCGAGGTGTGGGGCAACGGCTACAGCGTCGTGAACTCGATCCTGCATTCGCCGTGGACATGGTCCGCGCTCCTGCTCGTGCTCGTCTGCAAGCTCGCGGCGACCGCGGCGACGGCCGGCTCCGGCGCGGTGGGCGGCGTGTTCACGCCGACGCTGTTCGTCGGCGCGGCGGTCGGCTCGCTGTTCGGCCAGGGCATGCACGCGTTGTGGCCGCATGCGACGTCGGCCGCTTACGCCTATGCGATGGTCGGCATGGGCGCATTCCTCGCGGGCGCGACCCAGGCGCCGCTGATGGCGATCCTGATGATCTTCGAGATGACGTTGAGCTATCAGGTCGTGCTGCCGCTGATGCTGTCGTGCGTGGTCGCGTATTTCATTGCTCGCGCGATCGGCAAGACCTCGATGTACGAGATCACGCTGCGCCGCAATCGCGAGGAGCAGGAGCGCTCGCGATTGCGCGCGACGCAGATGCGCGAGCTGATCCGCCCCGCGCAGACCGTCGTGCCGCCGAACGCGACCGTGCACGACATGACGCGCGTGTTCCTCGAGTATCCGGTCAAGTATCTGTACGTCGCGAACGACTCGGGCGCGTTTCTCGGCGTGGTCGCGCTGAAGGACATCACGTCCGATCTGCTCGAGCGGCGCGACACGTCGATGAAAACCGCCGCCGATTATCTGCAGCCGCATTTCGACGTGCTGACGCCGGACATGTCGCTCGCCATCGCGTTACAGCACTTCATGGCGTTTCAGGGCGAGCGGCTGCCGGTGATCGAAAGCACCGCGCATCCGAAGCTCGCCGGCGTCGTCTACAAGACCTCGCTGCTCGATGCGTACTTCCGCATGAATCCGTCGCGCTAGAGCTTTCGAAGGCTTCGCGGGGCGCGATGCAAAGCGCCGCGGATTCTCTACAATGGACAGACCGCCGGCCGTTCACGCGGCCGGCACGCGTGAGCCCAGCTTGGGCGCAGCGACAGCGCCCGCCGTATCGTCGGAGCGAAGATGAGCGAACCGTCCCCCGAGGCCGTACGCCGCGATCAGGCCGGCTGGATTTTCGTGCATATCGAAGGCGAGCCGTACGATCGCGGCGAGCAGCACGGCCAGTTGCTCGCCGACGAAATCAGAAACGCGATCCGCACCGCGCGCTATCTCGCCAAATGGGACACCGGCGAGGAGTTCGACACCTTCGTCAATGCCGCGACGAGCCAGTTCGCGAGCAAGCTCGACACCGAATTCGCCGATGAAATCCATGGCATCGCCGACGGCGCGAAGCTGCCGTTCGCCGAAGTGCTCGCGTGGAACGGCTACATGGATCTGCTGCAAAGCTGGTGGCCGACGCACGCCGCGCAGGCGCAGCCGCATCTGGGCGCGAAACTGTGGCGCGGCCGGCGCGGTCACCACTGCAGCGCGTTCATCGCGACCGGCAACGCGACGCGCGACGGCCGTATCGTGATGGCGCACAACTCGTGGGACCGCTACGCGGCCGGCGACGCGTTCAACGTCGTGTTCGACATCGTGCCCGACCGCGGCAACCGCATCCTGATGCAGGGCCTGCCGGGCTGCATCTCGAGCCTGACCGATTTCTGGGTCACGGCGGCCGGCCTGATGATCACCGAAACGACGATCTCGAACTTCGCGGGCTACAACGCGGCCGGTGCGCCCGAGTTCTATCGCTCGCGGCGCGCGTCGCAATATGCGAACAGCATCAAGGAATGGTGCGACATGTTCTCGCTCGCGAACAACGGCGGCTACGCGAACAGTTGGCTGCTCGGCGACACGAAGACCGGCGAGATCGCGCGTTACGAACTCGGGCTGCACTATGCGGGCTTCGAGACCACCAAAGACGGTTTCTACAGCGGCTACAACACCGCGACGGATCTGAAGATCCGCAACCAGGAATGCATCGGCGAAGGCGAGGACTATACCGACGTGCGCAAGAACGGTGCGCGGCGTCTGCGTTTCATGCAGCTCGAGGAACTGCATCGCGGCAGCATCGACGTCGAGCTCGCGAAGCAGATGATCGCCGATCATCACGACGTCTATCTCGATCGCAACGACAACCCGTGCTCGCGCACGATCTGCGGGCATCTGGAGCTCGATGACGCGCGCTTCGGCGGCACCGATCACGGGCCGTTCAATCCGTGGGGCGCGAACGACGGCAAGGTGGTCGACAGCGAAATGGCCCGCGAGATGGCCTTCACCGCGCGCTGGGGGCATCCGTGCGGCCGGCCGTTCGACGCGCAGGCGTTCATGAAGCGGCATCCGCAGTGGAACTGGCTGAACGGCTATATGCGCGACCGGCCGTCGTGGCCGTGGACGCGCTTCGATGTGCTGCGCTAGCGCATGGCGGACGAGCGCGCCTGTTCGTGCGATGATGGAATTTACAATACGGTTTTGTCGCAAATGTGCGCGCGTTGCAGTATTTGCCATCTAAGATGGTAAGGAGCCTGGGCCGCGCAGCGCCATGCCGTCCTCGGCTTGCACCGTCCTCTCGACGCGGGACGGCACAGGGTTTGCTCGATTGTCAGCGCCGCATGAGCTTTAGGAGGTCGGGCGATGAAAACCTCGACACTGTTAATCATGGTGACGCTGTCAGCCTCGTGCTTTGCCGCGCCGGTTCATACCGCCTCGGACAGCACGGATTCCATCACGCTTGCCCAACGCGCGAACGCCGCGCCGGTCGCGCCTCCGGCCCCAGACGTGTCGAGCACCGACGCCAGCCGTCCGCAGCACTGGGAGCATATTGCGCTGCCGAAGTCCCGACATCTGGAACGCAGCCTGACCGGTCAGAACGAGCATCTGACCACGTGAGGGCCGCCGCAACGGCGGGCGGCGGCGCGGCTACGACGGCGCGCCTGCCCGGTTTGCGCCGGCTGTCATGACGACGGGGTAGCGATGCGCGCGGGATTGCAACAGACTGCGAGAAACTCATCGCGGCGAGGCGCCGGCTTTTCGTGGCAGCAATAACGACGTGACTAACTTAAGCTCACCAGGAGCATGCGCATGACGGCCTCGGACATCCCCGGCGAATCGATCGATCTGCAGATCGCCGATTTTCTCAGCGAAGTCGAATTCCCGACCAACAAGGACGCACTCGTCGACGCCGCGCGCGAAGCCGGCGCGAGCAACGAGGTGTTGGCGATGCTCGATGGTATGCCGGAGCAGGATTATGTCGACATCGAGTCGGTCACGCGCCTGATCGGCGGCAACTATGGCCCGGGCTTAGGGATCTGAACCCGGATTCAGCCTCGCCTCACCTCACACGTCAGAACTGCGACGACGCCGCGATCCGCGCGCGCGCCACCCGCGTCACACGGCGCGTCGTGCGGCTGTTTCCGAGCGCGTCGTCGGCGGTCTCTCGCGCCATCGGAGCGTCGGACCCGCTCACCCCGGCCACCACCCGCACCGGCGCCACGCTACGGGAATCCCGCGCCTGCGCGCTTTCCGGCTGGAAATGCTCGACCAGATGGTCGATGAACGTCCGCACCTTCGCCGGCAGATGCAGCCGGCTCGGATACGCAATCGTGATTTCGATGGGCGGCAGACTGTACGCGTCGAGCAGACGCACGAGCCGCCCCGCCGTCAGATCACGGCCGATCAGGTAGCTCGGCAGGATCGCCACGCCCATGCCGAGCAGCGCGAACTGCCGCAGCATCTCGGCGTTGTTCGCCGCGATCGCGTTGGTCGGCCGCACCCGCACTTCGCCGTCCGGCCCATTGAACAACCGCTCCTCGCCGCCCTGCTCGGCCGGCCTGCTCAGGCACGAATGCCTGAGCAGATCCTCGGGGCGCTTCGGCGTGCCGTGTTGCGCCAGATACTCGGGCGTCGCGCAAACCGTCATGTAGCCGGTCGTCAACCGCCGCGTGACGATGCTCGCGCTGCGCATGTGCCGCGCAGCCAGGATGCCGACGTCGAAGCCCTCTTCGACCAGATCGACGTGGCGGTCGGCGAGCGTGACGTCGGGCACGACGTCGGGATAGCGCGCCGCGTACGACTGCACGACCGGCGCGAGACTGTGCAACCCGAACACGACCGGCGCGACAATGCGCAGCGTGCCGACCGGCTCGTGATTGCGCGCCACCACCATCTGCTCGACGCTCTCGAGATCGGCGAGGATGTGGCGTACGCGCTCCAGATAGGTCGCGCCGGATTCGGTCAGCGAAAGACGGCGGGTGGTGCGGTTCAGCAGTCGCGTGCCGAGCCGCGCTTCGAGATCCGCGACGTGCCGCGTGACGACCGCGGTGGACAGATCCAGCGCGCCCGACGCGCCGACGAAACTGCCGAGGTCCGCAACCTTGACGAACACGCGCATCGACTGCAGTTGATTCATGGGACGACTCCTGCCTCGGTAAAGCCGGGCCGGCGCAACCGTTGCCGCCTGTGTCGACCCGCGCCGCATGGGCGCGCGCGGGTCCGCCCAACGCAACCGATTCTAGCTATAGGACATGTCCCAACCCTGACCCAGACATGACATTCCGGTCAGATTCGGCGCGGCGTGTCCATCGCGCCACTATTACGGCGTCTATCGTGGATTTTAGCTAGGTATAAACCCTAGTCTACTGGTAAGATAGCGCCCAGAAAGTTACCGCTACATCGCCATGCCACATCGTTTTCGTCTGCTGGAAAAGATCGCGTTTTCGCTGGTTTGCTGGTCGGCCGCCGCGAGCTCGGCCTATATCGGTTACGAGCGCTGCCCCGATATCAAGGTTGCCCTGCACGCCGGGGAAAAAATCCTCGACGCCAGCGGCCAATACGCGTTCGCGTGCGCGGCGCCCGCCGCCGAGGCCTGCGCGCGACTGCCGGTCGAATGATTTTTCCGCCTTGAACCGTATCTGATGCGCGATCCCTCCGGGTCGCGCATTCGCGCATCCGCGCCTCCAGGCTGAACGTCTACCGTTACGCATCGCGCCCGAACACCACGCGCGAGAAAAACCCCGCCAGCACCGTTTCGGCCATCTCCGCCGGCACATTCTGCGGATCGACGGTGTAGAAGAACTGCACGCCGTCGCACAGACCCATCAGGCCGATCGCGAGCTGCTCGGGCGGCATCGACATCGGCGTGCCCACGCGCTCCGAGAACTCGCGCACATAGGCGCTCAACTGCTCGATCTTCTCGTGCATGAACGCGTTGAAGCGCAGCCGGAAACGGCCGTCGCGCACCGCCAGTAGCTTCGCCTCCACCCACAACAGAAAACACTTGTTCTCGCGATGCAGCGAGCTGTAGTAGCGCAGCACGCGCGCCTCCATCTGCTCGCGCGACGCCGCGCTTTCGAAGATCGCATGCAGGCCCGCCTGCATCGCTTCGTGATCGCGCCGCAATAGCTCCAGAAACAGCTCGGTCTTGCTGCGGAAGTTCGAATAGAACGCCCCGCGCGTATAGCCGGCCGCCGCCGCGATGTCCTCGACACTCGCCGCGACGAAGCCCTTCTTCATGAAAGTTGCCTGCGCGGCATCGAGCAGCCGCTCCCGCGTCTGGTCCTTGCTCTGCTCTCTTGTCAGTCTTTGACGTTTCATGGCCGCAAGCCTAGCACCCAAAAGAATTCAAATCCATCTAGACATTCAGATACATGACTGTATTAGAATGCATTTCGTCATTCAAAGCCATCCCTGTATGCCATTAGCATGACGCGGCATGTGGGTCTTCGCTGGCGGGCCGCGCGGCTTGCCGTGTTCGTTCGCTGTCTCCAGTTGGGGTAATTGTGAAGCGTCCCGGTTCTCCCGCATCGTCAGCGATGCGCCAGCAGTCTCCCCCATCCTCTCACCGCGGTTTCTCCAGGCAGACCTGCGCGCTGGCGCTGGCAGGCGTGCTCGCGCTCGCGGCCTGCTCGAAGAAGGAAGCCGCGACGCCCGCGCCGCGCCCGGTGGTCGCGCTCGCCGTGCATGCGGACGGCCACGCGCTGCAGGCGGCGTCGCTGCCCGGCGAAGTGCAGGCGCGCTATTCGACGCCGCTGTCGTTCCGCGTCGCCGGCAAGATCATCGAGCGGCGGGTACGGCTCGGCGACAGGGTGAGAAGCGGCGAAGTCGTCGCGCTGCTCGACCCGGCCGATGCGCAGAAAAACGCCGCGAGCACGCAAGCGCAGCTCGACGCCGCGCAGCACAACCTCGTCTATGCTCAGCAGCAGCTCGAACGCGACAGGGCGCAGACCAAAGAGAACCTGATCGCGCCCGCGCAGCTCGAACAGACCACCAACGCCTACGCGTCCGCGCTCGCGCAGCGCGATCAGGCGCAGCAGCAGGCGGCACTCGCGAAGAACCAGTTGCAGTACACGACGCTCGTCGCCGGTCATGCGGGCGTCATCACGGCTGAACAGGCGGACACGGGCCAGAACGTGTCGGCGGGTCAGGCCGTCTACAACCTCGCGTGGAGCGGCGACGTCGACGTGCTGTGCGACGTGCCCGAAAGCGCGCTCGCCGCATTCGCGGTCGGCCAGAACGCGAGCGTCACGCTCGCCGCGCTGCCGGGCCGCAAGCTCGGCGCACGCGTGCGCGAGCTGTCGCCGGCCGCCGATCCGCAAAGCCGCACCTGGCGCGCGCGTCTGACCCTGCTCGATGCCGGCGCCGACGTGCGCCTCGGCATGACCGCCGACGTCACGCCGGCCGTGCCGCTCGCCGCGGCCGCCGCGCAGCACGGCGTGTTCACGCTGCCGGTCACCGCGCTGTTTCACGAGGGGCGCGAACCGGCCGTGTGGGTCGTGCGCGCCGCGGACAACACGGTCGAGCTGCGTCGCGTGACCGTCACGCGCTACTACGAGCGCACATTCGTCGTCAGCGACGGCCTGAAAGATGGCGAAAGCGTCGTGCTGCAAGGCGTGCACACCGTGAGCGCCGGCCAGAAAGTCCGCGCGATCGCGCCGCTGCATCCCGAGGACTTCGCTTCATGAGCACGTCGCACGAAGAAGGACGCTTCAATCTGTCCGCGTGGGCGCTGCGTCATCAGGCGCTGGTCGTATTCCTGATCGCGCTCGCCACCGCGTTCGGCATCCTCGCCTACACGCGGCTCGCGCAGTCGGAAGACCCGCCCTTCACGTTCCGCGTGATGGTGATCCGCACGTACTGGCCGGGTGCCACCGGGCGCCAGGTGCAGGAGCAGTTGACCGATCGCATCGGCCGCAAGCTGCAGGAAACGCCGCACATCGATTTCGTGCGCAGCTACTCGCGTCCCGGCGAATCGCTGATCTTCTTCACGATGAAGGACTCGGCGCCGGTGAGCCAGGTGCCCGAGACGTGGTACCAGGTGCGCAAGAAAGTCGGCGACATCGCGACGAGCTTGCCGCCGGGCATCCAGGGCCCGTTCTTCAACGATGAATTCGGCGACGTCTACACCAACATCTACACGCTCGAAGGCGACGGCTTTTCCGCCGCGCAACTGCACGATTACGCGGACCAGCTACGCTCGGTGCTGCTGCGCGTGCCGGGCGTCGGCAAGGTCGACTATTTCGGCGATCCCGATCAGCACATCTACATCGAGATCGCGAACACGCAGTTGACGCGTCTCGGCATCTCGCCACAACAGCTTGGGCAGGCGATCAACGCGCAGAACACGATCGCTCCCGCGGGTACGCTGACCACCACGGACGACCGCGTGTTCGTGCGCCCGAGCGGCCAGTTCAACGACGTGGGCGCGCTCGCCGACACGCTGATCCGCATCAACAACCGCACGTTCCGTCTCGGCGACATCGCGACGATCAAGCGCGGCTACGACGACCCGGTCGTCACGCAGATGCGCTTCGGCGGCAAACCCGTGCTCGGTATCGGCGTGACGATGCAGCCGGGCGGCGACGTGATCCGCCTCGGCCGCGCGCTCGACCAGCAGATGACCCAACTGCGCGCCGCGCTGCCCGCCGGATTGAATCTCGTCGAAGTATCGAGCATGCCGCACGCGGTCGCGCGCTCGGTCAACGACTTCCTCGAAGCGGTCGCCGAAGCGGTCGGGATCGTGTTGATCGTGAGCCTCGTGTCGCTCGGCGTGCGCACCGGCATGGTGGTCGTGATCTCGATTCCGGTGGTGCTCGCGGTCACCGCGCTGTGCATGTACCTGTTCGATATCGGCCTGCACAAGGTATCGCTCGGCACACTCGTGCTCGCGCTCGGCCTGCTCGTCGACGATGCGATCATCGCGGTCGAAATGATGTCGGTGAAGCTCGAGCAAGGCTGGAACCGCACGCGCGCCGCGGCCTTCGCGTACACCAGCACCGCGTTTCCGATGCTGACCGGCACGCTCGTCACCGTATCCGGCTTCCTGCCGATCGCGCTCGCGAAGTCGAGCACCGGCGAGTACACGCGCTCGATCTTCGAGGTGTCGGCGATCGCGCTGATCGCGTCGTGGCTCGCGGCGGTCGTGCTGATTCCGCTGCTCGGCTATCACATGCTGCCCGAGCGCAAGCGCCATGCGCACGAGCCTGACGATCACGAACATGACATCTACGACACGCGCTTCTACACGCGTTTGCGCGGCTGGATCGGCTGGTGCATCGAGCGGCGCTTCGTCGTGCTCGCGATCACCGTGCTGCTGTTCGTGCTCGCGATGGCCGCCTTCTCGCTCGTGCCGCAGCAGTTCTTCCCGAGCTCGGACCGGCCGGAGTTGCTGGTCGATGTGCGGCTGCCCGAAGGCGCGTCGTTCGATGCAACGCTGCGCCAGGCGCAGCGCCTCGAACAGGTTCTCAAAGGGCGGCCTGAAATCGATCACTCAGTCAGCTTCGTCGGCACCGGCGCGCCGCGCTTCTATCTGCCGCTCGATCAGCAATTGCAGCAGCCGAACTTCGCACAGTTCGTGATCACCGCGAAGTCGGTCAAGGATCGCGAGAAGCTCGCGCAGTGGCTCGAACCGGAGTTGCTCAACAACTTCCCGGCGATCCGCACGCGCCTGTCGCGCCTCGAGAACGGGCCGCCGGTCGGCTATCCGGTGCAGTTCCGCGTGAGCGGCGACGACATCGCGACCGTGCGCTCGATCGCCGAACGCGTCGCCGCGACGATGCGCGCCAATCGCGGCACGCGCAACGTGCAGTTCGACTGGGACGAACCCGCCGAGCGCTCGGTGCGCTTCGAGATCGACCAGAAACGCGCGCGCGAACTCGGCGTGACGTCCGAAGACATCGCCAGCTTTCTCGCGATGACGATGTCCGGCTACACGGTCACGCAGTATCGGGAGCGCGACAAGCTGATCAGCGTCGATCTGCGCGCGCCGCGCGCCGAACGCGTCGACCCGTCGCAGCTGACCGCGCTCGCGATGTCGACGCCGAACGGGCCGGTGCCGCTCGGCACGCTCGGACATCTGCGCAACGACCTCGAATACGGCGTGATCTGGGAACGCGACCGTCAGCCGACCATCACCGTGCAGTCGGACGTGTCGGCCGGCGCGCAAGGCATCGACGTCACGCACGCGGTGGACCGCGCGCTCGCGCCGATCCGCGCGACGCTGCCGGTCGGCTACCGGATCGAGATCGGCGGCTCCGTCGAGGAAAGCGCCAAGGGTCAAACCTCGATCAACGCGCAGATTCCGATCATGGTGATCGCGGTGCTCATGCTGCTGATGATCCAGCTGCAAAGCTTCGCGCGCGTGCTGATGGTCGTCCTGACCGCGCCGCTCGGCCTGATCGGCGTCGTGCTCACCTTGCTGCTGTTCGGCCAGCCGTTCGGCTTCGTCGCGATGCTCGGCGTGATCGCGATGTTCGGCATCATCATGCGCAACTCGGTGATTCTCGTCGATCAGATCGAGCAGGACATTGCGTCGGGGCACAAGCGTTTCGATGCGATCGTCGGCGCGACCGTGCGGCGGTTCCGGCCGATCACGCTGACCGCCGCGGCCGCCGTGCTCGCGCTGATCCCGCTGCTGCGCTCCAACTTCTTCGGGCCGATGGCGACCGCGCTGATGGGCGGCATCACGAGCGCGACGATCCTCACGCTGTTCTATCTGCCCGCGTTGTACGCCGCGTCGTTCCGCGTACGCGCCGACGAGCGAGAGCCGCAGACGCCGTCCGGTGCCGGCGCCACGCACACGGGTAACTGAGCATGAGCACGAGCATGACTATTCCCGCCCTCTCCCGCCACCGCCGCGCGCGCTTCGACGCGCTGGCCCGTATCACGCTTGCCACCAGCATCGCCAGCATCACCTGCATGCTCGGCGCCTGCTCGTTCGGACCTAACGGCGACGCGCCCGCGATGCCGCAGCCCGCGCACTACGGTGCCGAGCCGCTACCGACGCAAACCGTGCCCGCGCAGGGCGTCACGCAGCAGTTCGTGACCGGCGCACAGCCGGTGCCCGAATGGTGGAAGCTGTACCGCTCGGATGCGCTGAACGCGCTCGTCGACGAAGGCCTGCGCAATAGTCCGACGCTCGACGCGACCGACCGCAGTCTCGCCGCCGCGCGCGAACAATTGCGCGCGCAGGTCGGCAGCTCGCTGCTGCCGACCATCGACGCCGGCGGCCAGGCCACCCGCAATCGCGCGCTCGCGATCCCCGAGATCGGACCGAACACGTTTCTGTACAACGTGTTCGTCGGCCAGTTGCAGGCGCACTACACGTTCGATCTGTTCGGCGCCGCGCGTCTCGCGAACACGGCGCTCGCCGCGCGCGTGAACGTGCAGGTCTACCAGCTCGAGGCGGCGCGGCGCGCGCTCGCCGCGAACATCGTGACCGCGACGATCACGAGCGCCGCGCTGCATGCTCAGATCGACACGACCGAGCGGCTCGTGGTCCTCGCCAATGATCAGGCGCGCGATACCGAACGGCGCTTCGCGCTCGGCGCGGTATCGCATGCCGATCTGCTGAACGCGCAGCAGAGCGCGGCGAGCGTGTCGGCAAGTCTGCCGGCGCTGAAGCAGCAGTGGCTCACCACACGTCACGCGCTCGCGGTGCTGCTCGGCCGCACGCCCGATGCCGCGCCGGACGACATCGATCTCGCGCAGTTGCATGTGCCGGAGCAGGTGCCGGTGGTCGTGCCGTCCGAGCTGCTGCGCACGCGGCCTGACATCGAGGCCGCCGACGCCGCGCTGAAGGCCGCCGCGACCGATGTCGGCGTCGCCACCGCGCAGATGTTCCCGAGTCTGTCGCTGTCGGCATCGATGGGACAAGGCGGGTTTAGCTGGCCGGTCGCGATGTCCGGTGCGGGGGCGATCTGGAGCATCGGCGCGTCGCTGTCGCAACCGCTGTTTCATGGCGGCGCGCTGCTCGCGCAGCGCCGCGCGGCACAGCACACGTACGAAGCGAGCGTGTCGCAGTACAAACAGACCGTGCTGGCCGCGTTTCAGAACGTCGCCGACACGCTCGCCTCACTCGAGCACGACGCGCAGTCGCTTGACGCCGCGAACGTCGCCGCGCGTTCTGCACAGGGCGTGTTCAACGAGACCTCGGCGCGCTATCGGCTCGGCGCGCTGCCCGTCGCCGCGACGCGTTCGAGCGAGCAGCAATGGCGCAACGCGCAGCTCGACGAGATCCGCTATATGAGCGCGCGGCTGACGGATACGGCCGCGCTGTTTCAGGCGATGGGGAATCCGCCGGTTGATCAGGCCGGCGCATCATCGGCTGCGGCGACTTCGGCTTCTGCGCCTGCATCGGTTGGGACGACGAACACGGCGACATCCAACTAAATCCCGGATTCCGTACGGAACGCGGCGCACTTATCCCCAGTTCGTGTTGATGAGCCTGTTGAAAACTGTCTGAACAACGGGCTAACGCATTGAACCTAATACGATTTGTTTGTACGGTGCGAAACGAATCAGAAGCAAGCCACAGGACACGTGCTCTGCAGCGCCTCAACGGTGTTTATCGATCACTGAATCGTGCTATCAGATCGATGCATGCTTGAGGCGCGAAAGGACTTGCCCACTCTTGCGAGCTTTTGAACTCGGGCTCAAGACGAGCAAGCGCCTCAGATAGACACTGCGACCGTTGCGCTTCGAGAGGCAAATGACCGGTCTCTGATCGAATGACGATGAAGACATCAAAGTCCGGATCGCGATCGGCAATCCCGTCTAACTGATTCTTAAGAGCGAGTAGCGACTGAGGAATTTGCAGGAGCCATCGGTGGATTGGCAGCGGGCACGGGAGGCATGTGGGCAGGTGCGGCGGCTGGCGCGGCATGGGCTGGCACATGGGCCGCGCCATCGTTGATGATTCCGGTCGTAGGAGAGTTGGCGGAAGGCGGGGCAATTGTGCTGGGGGGTATTGCCGGTGGAATGATGGCGAGCTGGCTCGGCCACAATGTCGGCAAGGAGGCCGCAGAGAATATCTGGCGCCTCGCCCCAATCAAATGGAAATAGAGCTACGACATGATAATGAGCCGGATCAACTCCTGGCCGCTAGGACGTCTGCCGTCACGCAGATTCTCCTTCGCTCTATCCCTGAGCGATAAGGGTCTCGTCGTGACAAATCAGCAAGGCGAGCAACACATTGCCTGGGGAGATATTTGCGAAATCGTCGCTACGCGGTCAGAACAATGGCTTGGAAATTCGATCGTATTGCTCGTCCGGCTAGACGATGGCCGTACCATGACCGTGCCGGAAGGCGATTCAGCCTGGCATGATCTGACCATGAAGTTATCGGAGCATCTTGCCGGCGCGAAACGCTACGAGGAGTGGGCACTTCAGTCCGCTTTTTCCGACGATGTGCCTCGCGTCGAGGTGTTTCGCCGCTGACATGACGGTATGCGGCGAGAGCGGGACCGTGCCCGTATCGCTTAAGAATCCGTGGCCCCCCGCGCATCCGCCATCCGAGACATCAAGGCTTGTTCGACTCGAACAGATCCATAATCTGCTTCTTCTCGGTCGTCGACACGCTCGGCGGCGGCACCACCGGCGGCGTCATGCCCGCCGGGCCGACACCGCCCACCGCATCGGTCGCGCCGGCCATCGGATTGCCCGAATCGAGACCGATGCTCGCGACGAAGCCTTGCCCCGGCAACTTGTCGGTAAAGAACAGCTCGCCGTTCATCACCGTCACACCGTCGGGTTGCTGCGGCTCGGCCTGTGGCACACCGCGCAGCGCGCGCTGCATGTACTCGACCCAGATCGGCAGCGCGAGCTGCGCGCCGAATTCGCGGCTGCCGAGACTCTTCGGCTGGTCGTAGCCCATCCACGCGACCGCCACCAGCGACTGCTGATAGCCGGCGAACCAGCCGTCCTTCGCGTCGTTGGTCGTACCGGTCTTGCCCTGCAGGTCCGAGCGCTTCAACACGTTGGTGCCCGCGCCCGTACCCGCGGTCGCGACCGAGTGCAACAGGCTGTTCATGATGTATGCGTTACGCGGCTCAAGCGTGCGCGGCGCGTCGTGCCCAGCGACGAGCGGCTGCGCGCGCGAGATCGCCACGCCACGCGCGTCGGTCACTTCGTTGATCAGATACGGATTGATCCGGTAGCCGCCGTTCGCGAACACCGAGTACGCGCCCGCCGATTGCAGCGGCGTGACGAGGCCCGCGCCCAGCGCCATCGGCAGATACGGCGGGGTCTTGTCGGCGTCGAAGCCGAAGCGCTGCGTGACGAAGTCCTGCGCGTACCTGGTGCCGATGAACGACAGGATGCGGATCGACACGAGGTTCTTCGACTTCTGCAGCGCGAGGCGCATCGACATCGGACCGTCAGGCTGGTCGTCGTCCTTCGGCTCCCACGCGTCGCCGCCCGGCGTGCTCGGCGGGAAGTACAGCGGCGCGTCGTTGATGATCGTCGCCGGTGCGAGCCCCTTGTCGAGCGCCGCCGAATAGATGAACGGCTTGAAGCTCGAACCCGGCTGCCGCCACGCTTGCGTTACATGGTTGAACTTGTTCTTGTTGAAGTCGAAACCACCGATCAGCGCGCGGATCGCGCCGTCCTGCGGCGTCAGCGACACGAGCGCGCCCTCGACCTGCGGCAACTGCGTGATCTGCCAGTTGCCCTTGTCGTCGGCGACGAGGCGCACGATCGAACCCGGCTTGATGCGCAGCGTCGCGTTTGCGCGCGGGCTCAGCGCCGCGGCGACGAAGCGCAGGCCGTCGCCCGACACCGTCACCTGGGTGCCGTCGACCAATTGCGCGACCACCTGCTTCGCGCTCGCGTCCGTCACCACGCCGGCGATGATCTCGCCGTTGTCCGGGTGATCGGTCAGCGCGTCGTCGATCGTCTGGTCGCGGTCGTCGCCCGCCTCGGGCAACTGCACGAAGCCTTCCGGTCCGCGATAGCCGTGGCGCCGCTCGTAGTCCATCACGCCCTTGCGCACCGCGCGATACGCGGCGTCCTGATCGGCGGAATCGATCGTGGTGGTCACGTTCAGGCCGCGCCTATAGGTTTCGTCCTTGTACTGCGCGTACATCATCTGCCGCACCATTTCGGCGACGTACTCGGCGTGCACGCTGTACTCGTTGCCCGAATTCTTCGTGTGAATCTCTTCCTTCACGGCCTGGTCGTACTGCTGCTGCGTGATGTAGTTCAGCTCGAGCATGCGTCGCAGGATGTACTCCTGACGGATCTTCGCGCGCTTCGGATTGACGACCGGGTTGTACGCGGACGGCGCCTTCGGCAGGCCCGCGAGCATCGCGGCCTGGGCCAGCGTGAGGTCCTTCAGGTCCTTGCCGAAGTACACGCGCGCGGCCGCGGCGAAGCCGTACGCGCGCTCGCCCAGATAGATCTGGTTCATGTACAGCTCGAGGATCTGGTCTTTCGTCAGCGCTCGCTCGATCTTGTACGCGAGCAGCATCTCGTAGATCTTGCGCGTGTACGTCTTCTCGCTGGAGAGGAAGAAGTTGCGCGCGACCTGCATCGTGATCGTGCTCGCGCCCTGCGACGCGCCACCATGCGCAAGGTCGGCGAAACCGGCGCGCAGGATGCCGACGAAGTCGACGCCGCCGTGTTCGTAAAAGCGGTAGTCCTCGATCGCGAGCACCGCTTTTTTCATCTGGTCGGGGATGTCCTGGAAGCGCACCAGGCTGCGCCGCTCCTCGCCGAATTCGCCGATCAGCACGTGATCGGCGGTGTAGACGCGCAGCGGAACTTTCGGGCGATAGTCGGTCAGCGCGTCGAGCGACGGCAATTGCGGCCCCATCACGACGAGCGCATAACCGACGATCAGCGCCCCGACCACGGCGACGGTCGCGATCAGGCCGAAGAACCACAGCACGAGCGACGCGCCGATCGAACGACGGCCGCGCTCGGGCTCGCGCGAGGCGGCATTGCGTCCAGGGGTGCGTTGGTGGGAGTCCCGGTCTTCACCGGCCGGAGAGTTCGAGGAATGCGGTCGTTTGATGATTGGCATGACTGGAATAATGGGCCCGCAACTGCGCGCCTGTCTGCACGCGCTCGCGGCGCGCGCATGGGTCGTGTTCGACATCCTGGCCGGGACGTACGCCGCCCTGCGGACCTCGCCCCCGGCCGGCCGCACGGCACGCCTCGGACCATGTCCGGCGCAACGTAACAGCGCATTTTAAAGAAATCGGCAGCGGTCCAAGGCAGTTTTTTTGTAAGAATTCCCTTCGCCGGCCGCCTTTTTCTGGTAAGGGTCTGTAATTTCGCGCAGCGCGCATTGCAGCGTGCGATGCGCTGCATATGCGGGGTTATCAACATTTTCTGTTGAAAGGGCTGTGGACAAACCGGCCGCAAACACTACAACTCATTGATGTCACGGGATTTTCGCACCGCGCTTGTTCCGTGGCGGCGCAACTCGTCATATGATGAACCCCGCGCGCGTCCCTCGATGCGCGCGACGGGGACCCCAACGGCGGGATCCAACGGCAGTTCCGATGACGGGTTCCGACACCGTATCCGGAGGCACGCGCCGATCCGCCCATGCTAACAAGACTGCGAGTCGATCATGTCCAAGCCCAGTGAGCGCATCGTCGTATTCGTCACGACCGCGCAGAAACGTGCGATCACCGCGACTGCCGAGGATCTGGGCATCAGCGTGAGTGAACTGATGCGGCGCGCGGTGCTGAGCTTCGGCGCGACCAGCGAACAGGTCAAGGCCGCGAGCATCGTCGACCGGCTGCGCGCGCCGCGCGCGCCCGATCCGCTGAACGCGGCGCTGCAGCGCGTCGCGCGCGGTACGCGCTATGCGCGCGCCGCGCTGCCGGTAGCGCTGCAAGCGGATGAGAAAGACGCGGCGGCTCCGGCGGCGGCTGGCGCGGCCGATGCCGTGGATTCGCCCTCGATGCAGCAAGCCGGTCGCCCCGCTCTCGCGACCGACGCTGCGGATGCCCCCGCCCCGCTGCTTCCCGCGGGTGTCGCCGCCGCGCTCGCCGCCGGGCAGGACGAACAGGCCGCGGCCACCGCCGAAGCCGTCGCGCGTCTGACGGCAGCACGAGCCGCCGAAAACGCGGTAAACGCCGAAGCGGACGCAATCGACGACGCCGCGTCGAAACGGCTACCCGGCAGGTCGGCGCGTCTGCGCAACTCACTCAAGCGCCGCCCCAACGACCAGGACTCCGACGACGACGAACCGCACAGCGACCCAAGCGCCGAAGGCGGCCGTTTCGCGTGACGGAAAGCGTGACGGAAAATTACTGCGCACCGAGCCGCAATCACTGCATCCGAGCGATGCAGGCGAGCGTACGCAGCGAGTCCCCGTTGCATATCGTTACATCAGTGACACCTGCGTGAAACACCGCTCGGTAACGCCCGCCCACACCCGCAAACAGCGGCTTTTCGCGCATCGTTCGAGTCTTCGGCTAGCCGCATCGTTTAAGCCATCTTTAAGACAGCTGATGGTGTAATATCCGCCGTCAAGTCCATGCCCATCGCGGCTTTCCATCATCCAGGCAATCCTCAACCGGCATTGCGCCTCAACAAAAACGGACCGCGCTATTGCAATTGGCAAGTGCGCCCCGAACTCCGGTCCGAACGTTGCGCAGCATGGCGCACGGCGGCGTAAAGTAGCAGTAGTTCAAGGCAGTCAGGCGCGCACGCATCGTCGGCGCCGCTCACATTCTCTGGAGGTTTTCATGTCGCTTTTTGACAGCATTTCGCGCACGCTCAAAGGTCTTTTGAACGATGCGGCCGATTCGGTGCAGGATCCGTCGCGCGACTCGCGCCAGATCGTGCGCGAACTCGACGACAGCATCGGCAAGGCCGAAAACTCGCTGATCGAGATTCAGGCGCAGGTCGCCACCCAGCAAAGCAAGCGCGATGTTGCCGCGGACAAGGCGAAGAAGTATGAAGACGGTGCTCGCCGTGCGCTGCAGTCCGGCGACGAAGCGCTCGCGCGTGAAGCGCTCAGCGCGCAGGCCACGGCCGAAGCCGAACGCGATGCGCTGACCAAAGAACTGACTTCGCTGGAGCCGTCGGTCGCGCAACTGAAGAGCCAGATCGAGGACATGCGCACGCGCCGCAACGACCTGAACGGGCGCTCGAACATCCTGCAAGCCAAGCAGCAGATCGCGCAGGCGAAAGATACCGCGGCCACCGCACTCGGCGGCATCGGCGGCACGAACCTGTCCGAGGATTTCCAGAAGCTCGAAGATAAAGTCGCGCTGTCGAACGCGCGTTCCGACGCACGTCTGAACTCCGCCGACGAGAAAAGCGGCAAGGCGCTCGACGACAAGCTCGCGGATCTGAACCGCGGCCCGTCCGTCGACGACCGGCTCGAAGCGCTGAAGAAGCAGCTCAATACGCCGGCGCAGTAAATGCTCGATGCGTGTACTTCCTCGCAGCAAGTACACGCAGCAATGACAGCAGTAGCAGTACATGCCGGTGCGCTCGCTTCTGAACGCACCGGCATACCGGCCGCCACAGGCAGCCACCGCAATCGACTGATGGAGACGGGCGCGCCCCGCCCGGTCCGCAAATGAAAAAACTTTTCGCAACCGCCTTCGCTTCGCTGCTGCTCGTGTCGGCCGCGGCGTTCGCGGTGCCGACCGCCCAGCAAATCGAATCGGCGATGTCGCAGGGCAACTGGCAGCAGGCCGACGCCGGCCTCACCGAAGTGTTGCAAGCGCATCCGAACAACGCACACGCGCACTATCTGTACGCCCAGGTGCTCGATCGCGAAGGCCGTTCCGCCGAGGCGCTCGCGCAGGTCCAACAGGCAAAGACGCTCGATCCGCAGATCCGCTTCACCGACCCGGGCCGCTTCGCGCAAACCGAAGCGCGCCTGCGCCGCGACGCGGAACGCGCGGGCGGCAACGTCACCCGTCACGCCGCGAATCCGTTCGCGCAGCAGAATGCGCCTGCTGTGCAGCAACAGTCGGCGATGATGTCACAAGCGCAACAACGGCATGGTCCGGGGGTGGGTATGTGGATCGGTATCATTGTTCTGATCGCGGTGATCGCGCTCGTGCTGCGCTGGACCTTGCGCCGCGCGCGCAGCCAGGAAGACACGCGCGCCGACGAGGATCGCCGCGCGCAATTGAAGCGCGCCACCGACATGCTCAACACGGTGCGTTCGATCAAGCTCGACGTGAAGCTGTCCACCGCGCCGGGTCACGAGTTGCTCGAGAAAGACGTGGAAGCGACCGAAGAACAGTTGCGCGGCGCCGTCGAAACGCTGTCGAACGGCAAGAATCCGCTGCCGCCCTATGCACTCGACGAGTTCGAGCAGCGCATCGCGAGCCTGCGCGCGCGCGCCGACGGCCGGCCCGATCCAACCGCCGCGTCCGTGGGCAGCGCTCAGCAATCGACGTACGCGCAGGAGGCCGAGCGCTTCGGCAACCCGCAACCGCCGTATCCGCAACAGGGTCCCTATCAGCAGCCGCCGCAGGTCATCGTGCAGCAAGGCGGTGGCATGGGTGGCGGCATGGGCGGTCTGCTGACCGGCGTGCTGCTTGGCGAGGCGCTCGGTCATGGGCGTGACCGCGTAGTCGAGCGCGACGTGATCGTCGACCCCGACGAACTGCGCCGGCGCGGCAACGACGGCGGAAACGGCGGCGGCCTCGACTTCGGTCAGGGTTCGAACGACTGGAACGATGACGGCAGCGGCGGCGGCATCGACATGGGCAGCAACGACGATTCCGGCGGTTGGACCGATACCTGATCGAACCCGATCGATCCGCGTCGAATGAAAAGACAGGCTCCTTCGCGGAGCCTGTTTTTTGCCTGCCGGTTTTGTGTACCGCCTTTTTTCGAGTCAGGCCCGCGCCGACTCCGCCTGGCTACCCTCGTGCTGCGCGAGCACGACCGCCCCCGCAAACAGCCGCACGATGAAACGTTCCGCGTAATCGATCAATGCGTCTGTCTACCCTGCGCGTTAAGCCGTGTGTAGACAGCTGTAGACGCGCGATTTCGCCCCTGCCCGTCGCGCCGCGCGAGTCCAGCGCGCCGTAGCCGCTATCGTTTCACCCGCCGCTTTCGCCCCGTGCCGGAGACCGCTGTGACGCCTGTCCCTTCCGCTTCATCCACCGCGCTGCGCATTGCTATCGTCGGCAGTGGCTTTGCCGGCATCGGCATGGCCATCCGTCTGCAGCAAATGGGCATCACGTCGTTTACGGTCTATGAAGCCGCCAGCGGCATCGGCGGCACATGGCGTGACAATACCTACCCCGGCGCGGCCTGCGATGTCCCCTCGCATCTCTATTCGTTCTCGTTCGAGGCGAATCCGGCGTGGTCGCGCTCGTTCAGCAGCCAGGCCGAAATTCTCGCGTATCTGCAGCACTGCGCGCGCAAGTACGGCGTCGATCGCTACGTGCGCTGCAATGCGAAAGTGAGCGCGGCGCGCTTCGACGAAGCGCGGCAGATCTGGCTCGTCGAGCTCGACACGAACGGCGCGCGCGAAATCGTCGAGGCCGACGTGCTGATCGCCGCGAACGGTCCGCTGTCGCGTCCCGCGCTGCCGCGCATCGCCGGCATCGAACGTTTCGAGGGCAAGCTGTTCCACTCGGCGCGCTGGGATCACGCCTATCCGCTCAACGGCAAACGCGTCGCGGTAATCGGCACCGGCGCCAGCGCGATCCAGTTCGTGCCGAAAATCCAGCCGCGTGTCGCGCATCTGGCTCTGTTCCAGCGCACCGCGCCGTGGGTGATGCCGAAGCGCGACAAGCCGATCGGCCTGCGCGCGCAATGGCTGTTCCGTACGCTGCCGTTCACGCAGCGCTTCGTTCGCAGCGCGATCTATTGGCAGCTCGAGTCGCGTGGGATCGCGTTCGTCGTCAATCCGAAGCTGATGAAGATGCCGATGAAGTTCGGCCTCAGCTATCTGCAGCGACGCGTCAAGGACCCGGCGCTGCGCGCGAAGCTCACGCCGAACTACCGGCTCGGCTGCAAGCGCGTGCTGCTGTCGAGCGACTATTACCCGGCCGTCTGTCAGCCGAACGTCGACGTCGTGACGAGCGGTATCCGCGAGATCGTCGCGGATGGCATCGTGACCGACGACGGTCTGCATCACCGCGCGGACGCGATCATCTGCGGCACCGGCTTCCAGGTCAACGACGTGCCCGCGCCGTTCGAAGTGACCGGCCTCGACGGCACCGACCTCAGCTCGCTATGGCTGCGCGATGGCCCCGAGGCCTATCTCGGCACGAGCATCGCGAACTTCCCGAACTTCTTCATGATCGTCGGCCCGAACACGGGGCTCGGCCATAACTCGATGATCTACATGATCGAGTCGCAACTGCGGTATATCGGCGATTGCCTGCGCGTGCTGCGCAAACAGAATGCGCGCACGATGACCTTGCGCGCCGACGTGCAGCGCGATTTCAACGCGCGTTTGCAACAGGAGATGCGGCACGCGGTGTGGACGAGCGGCTGCCACAGCTGGTATCAAACGCAGAGCGGCAAAGTCACCGCGATCTGGCCCGGCTTCACGTTCAGCTTTCGCAAGCGTACGCGTCGCGTGCGCCCGCAGGATTACTGCTTCGCGCGTTGAGTCCGCACAATGGCAATCCGGCGCCGCGGGCATGGGCCGGCGCATTCGTTACCCGCCACCGCTCAGCAACTGCAACAGCTCCCACAGAAACTTCACGATGATCACGATCAGTTCCCACAGCCGATAGAGCGGCTGCCAGTCCAGCACGCGCAGAAGGGACTCGATCATCGCTATCGTCAGAAGAAGTGAGGGCCGCGATTTCCAGTTCGATCACGCGTCGCGCGCGATGTCCGCGCGTCGCGCAAGCTCAAACCGCCATCATGACCCGCTTGCGCTCCGCGCGCTGCATGAAGAAGTTCGCCGCGACGACGCCGACCGTGACGACCGCGATGAACAGCGTCGCGAGCGCATTCATCTCCGGGTTCAGACCAAGTCGCACGCGCGAGAACACGACGAGCGGCAAGGTCGTCGAACCGGGACCCGACAGGAACGCGGACAGCACCACGTCGTCGATAGACAGCGTGAACGACAGCAGCCAGCCCGACACCAGCGCCTGTGAGATCAGCGGCAGCGTGACGAAGAAGAACACGCGCAGCGGTGTCGCGCCGAGGTCGAGCGCGGCTTCCTCGAGCGACGGATGCAGTTCGCGCACGCGCGATTGCACGATGATCGCGACGTACGAAATGCACAGCATCACGTGACCGATCCAGATCGTGAAGATGCCGCGTTCGGCCGGCCAGCCGATCCAGCGCGCCATTTCGATGAACAGCAGCAACAGCGAGATGCCCTGAATCACTTCGGGGATCACCAGCGGCGCGTTGATCATGCCGGTGTACAGCGTGAAGCCGCGAAAGCGCCCCATGCGCGCGAGCACGAAGCCGGCCCACGTACCGATGATCACCGACGCGAACGCCGTCAGCAGGCCGATACGCAGCGACAGCCACGCCGACGTGATCAGCTCGCCGTCCTGCAACAGCGCCGCGTACCAGCGCGTCGAGAAGCGCGTCCACACCGTCACCAGTTGCGATTCGTTGAACGAATACACGACGAGGCTGACGATCGGGATATACAGAAACAGAAAGCCGATGCCCAGAGCGATCAACTGCAGCATGCGATTCGGCTTCATTGGCGGCCCTCCTCCAATGCCTTCGCCTGGGCATGCTGGAACAGCGCCATCGGCACCAGCAGCAGCAACACCATCGCGCATGTGACGGCGGACGCCATCGGCCAGTCGGCGTTGTCGAAGAACTCATTCCACATCACGCGGCCGATCATCAGCGTGTTCGCGCCGCCGAGCAACTCGGGAATCACGTACTCGCCGACCGCCGGAATGAACACCAGCAGACAGCCCGCGATGATGCCGTTCTTCGACAGCGGCAGCGTGATCTGCCAGAACGCCTTCCACGGCTTCGCGCCGAGGTCGTAGGCGGCTTCCAGCAAGGTCAGGTCCATTTTCACGAGATGCGCGTACAGCGGCATCACGAGAAACGGCAGGTACGAATAGACCATGCCGATATAGACCGCCGTGTTCGTGTGATACAGCTCGATCGGCGAATGGATCAGACCGAGCGACATCAGGAAGTTATTCAGCAGCCCGTTGTTCTTCAGAATGCCGATCCATGCGTACACGCGGATCAGGAACGAGGTCCAGAATGGCAGCATCACGGCCATCATCAGCAGATTGCGGGTGGCCGGATTGGAGCGCGCGATGTAGTACGCCATCGGATAGCCGATCAGCAGACACAGCACGGTCGAAATCGCCGCGACCACGACCGAATTCACATAGGTCGCGAAGTACAGGCTGTCGGTCAACAGAAACGCGTAGTGCGACAGATCGAGCGTGATGTGCAGCGCGCCTTCCGCGAAGGTGACGAGCTGCGTGTACGGCGGAATGCCGAGCTGCGAATCGGCGAAGCTGATCTTCACGACCAGCAGGAACGGCACGAGGAAAAACAGCAGCAGCCAGATGAACGGCCCCGCCACCACCGCGGTGCGTCCCCTGAACTTCAGACGCCGCGCGGGCCACGCGAAAAAAGACGAAAGCGCCTCTTTCATGACGTCAGCACCACGCCGGCCGATGCGCTCCAGCGCACGTAGACTTCGTCGCCCCAGGTCGGCGGATCGATTTCGGTGAGCGCCAGGCTCGTCACGTTCGCGATCACGGTCTTGCCGCCGTCGAGCTTCACGTGATACAGCGAATAGCCGCCCATGTACGCAATATTCGTGACGACGCCCCTGCCCCAGTTGTAGGCGCCCTCCGGCGGCTTACGCGTGAGGGCGATGCGTTCGGGCCGCACCGAGATCGTCACCGGCATGCCTAGCGGACCGGTGATGCCGTGATTGACGTGCAAATGGCACGTCAGATCCGGCGTTTCGATGAACACGTGATCGGGTTCGTCCTCGACCGTATGGCCTTCGAACAGATTGGTCGAGCCGATGAATTCCGCCGAGAAACGGCTGTTCGGGTACTCGTAGACTTCATGCGGCGTGCCGAGCTGCACGATCTGGCCTTCGCTCATCACGGCGAGGCGGTTGGCCATCGTCATCGCTTCCTCCTGATCGTGCGTGACCATCATGCAGGTGACGCCGACCTGGTCGAGAATGTTGACGAGCTCGATCTGCGTGCGCTGGCGGATCTGCTTGTCGAGCGCCGACATCGGCTCGTCGAGTAGCAGCAGCTTCGGCCGCTTGACGAGCGAGCGCGCGAGCGCAACGCGCTGCTGCTGGCCGCCCGATAGCTGATGCGGCTTGCGCTTCGCGAAGCGGCCCATCTGCACGAGTTCGAGCGCGTTGTGCAGGCGGTCTTTCAGCTCGGCCTTCGGCACGCCTTCCTGCTTCAGACCGAACGCCACGTTCGCCTCGACCGTCATGTGCGGAAAGAGCGCGTACGACTGGAACATCATGTTGACCGGCCGGCGATACGGCGGCAGTTGTGCGAGATCTTCGCCATCGATCAGGATCTTGCCCGACGTCACGGTTTCGAGCCCGGCCATCATGCGCAGGAGGGTCGACTTGCCGCAGCCCGAGCTGCCGAGCAGCGCGAACAGCTCGCCCTTCTTCACCGTCAGATTGACCCCTTTGACCGCGACGGTTTCGCCGAACTTCTTCACGACATCGACGATCTGGATGAACTGCTCCGTTGCGTCGCCCGTAACGGCTTTCGAGCCTGTCGACGGCACGGCCGCCGTCCCGGCCAGCGCGCCCGGCTGGTCACTACTCATCATAATGCTGCTTCACTCCGGCGTTTGACGAACAAAGCCCCCGGTGAACACCGAGGGCTTCATAGGCTTCTTATCTGTTTGTTGCCCCGCTTAGCGGCCGGACTTGAACTCGGTCCACAGCCGCGTTTGCAGCCGCTGGATTTCCTGCGGTAGCGGCTTCAACAGGAACAGCGTCTTGATGGTTTCCGGCAACGGGTACACGGCCGGATCGTTCGCGACGTCCTTGTCCACGTACTTGCGCGCTTCCATATTGACGCTCGGGTAGTACACGGCGTTGGTGATCGCAGCGTGCACCTGCGGCGTCTCGATGTAGTTGATCCACTCGAGCGCGGCTTCCTTGTGCTTCGCGTCCTTCGGAATCGCCATCACGTCGAACCACACCGGCGCGCCGCCCTTCGGCACGAAGTACTCGATCTTGTACGGCTTCTTCGCCTCGATCGCGCGATGCTTGGCGATCACGACGTCGCCCGACCAGCCATACGCGAAGCAGATGTCGCCGCCGACGAGGTCGTTGATGTAGCCCGACGAGTTGAACTGCGTGATGTACGGGCGGATCTTTTTCAGCATCGCGAGCGCGGCGCGGTAGTCGGCCGGGTTCGTGCTCATCGGGTCTTTGCCCATGTAGTGCAGCGCGGCTGCGAACATCTGGTCCGGCGCGTCGAGCACCGACACGCCGCAGGCCTTGAGCTTCGAGATGTTTTCCGGCTTGAACAGGATGTCCCAGCTATCGAGCGGCGCGTCCTTGCCGAGGATCTGCTGGACCTTCGTCACGTTGTAGCCGAGGCCGGTCGTGCCGTACGCCCAGGGCACCACGTACTTGTTGCCCGGATCCGCGCCGGCGACGAGCGCCATCAGCGACGGGTCGAGGTACTTCAGGTTCGGCAGCTTCGATTTGTCGAGCGGCTCGAAGATGCCCGCGGCGATCTGCTTGCCCGCGTAGTTGCTGGTCGGCACGACGATGTCGTAGCCCGAATTGCCGGTGAGCAGCTTCGCCTGCAGCGTGTCGTCGCTGTCGTAGTTGTCGTACTTGACCTGGACGCCGGTCTGTTTGGTGAAGTTCGGGATCGTGTCCTTCGCGATGTAGTCGGACCAGTTATACACGTTGAGCTGCGTATCCTTCGCAGCGGCCGTCAACCACGGCGCCGCGCACAAGATCAGCGCCGCCATATGCCCCACTATCCGCTTGTTCATCCCGTTCTCCGATCCTCTCGTCACTCAAGCCGCGCCGTCACCCGCACGGTCCCCTGAAAACCCCGAAAACTACCACCAATTATTGCCCGCACAAAAAAAAACCCGGAGCTGTCGCGCAAACGGTACAGGCTCTGGCCGCACCCTTGCAAAATGGGCGCAATTTTAACGGGTTATCGGCGCCTGTCTACCGAAAAATACGCGGGCGTCGGTCGCGCTTTATCCGCGCCGGGCACCGGCTGCGGGGTTTCGTCGAGTCGCTGTCATCTGGTTGTCAGGTCGGCGTTGGCTCGCACCTGGGTGGCGCGCCGCCCTGGCCCGCGCGAGTGCCGGACGGTGCTCGCCGGTTCAGAGCCGCGTCGGCGTCCGGCGCGCCTTTCATGCGCCGCGGCGCCGCCACGACGGCTCGAATGCTCCTATCATGATCTTTTGATGCGTATTGCGCGACGTCGTCGTGCGATGGCCGGCCAGCCGCTGCGCGCGTGCGATGGGCATGTGACTTTCAACAGGATGCGTTTCCCAGAAGCTCTGGCACGATGAACACCAATCCTTTCGCGACGCGTCCCAACCGGCGCCGACGTCTGCCGGTCGAGCCGACGCGTCCGGCGCACTGGTTCTCGTTCCTCGGCGCCGGCGCGCTGATCGCGGTCGGCTATATCGATCCCGGCAACTGGGCGACCGCGCTCGGCGCCGGCGCGGGCTACGGCTACCGCCTGCTCGGCATCGTGCTGCTGTCGAGCCTGATGGGGATGCTGATGCAATGGCTGTCGTCGCGCCTCGGCGTCGTGACCGGGCGCGACCTCGCGCAATTGTGCCGCGAGCGCAATGGCCGGCGCGCGACGCTGTTCCTGTGGCTGACGAGCGAGGTCGCGATCATCGCCTGCGATGTCGCCGAGGTGGTCGGCAGCGCGGTCGCGCTGCAACTGCTGCTCGGCGTGTCGCTGACGGTCGGCGTGCTGATGTCGGCGGTCTGCACCTTCGCGCTGCTCGCGCTCCAGCAGAAAGGCGGCCGCAGGCTGGAGGCGGTGATCGCCGCGCTGATCGGCTTCGTCGGCCTGTGCTTCGTCGTGCAGCTCGCGCTCGCGCGACCCGACTGGCACGCGGCGCTCGCCGGCACCGCGCCGAGCCTGGAGCTGATCAGGAGCGCGGGCATGCTGTGGCTAGCGGCCGGCATCGTCGGCGCGACGGTCATGCCGCACAACCTGTATCTGCATTCGGCGCTGGTCAAGCATCACGCGCCCGACAGCAGCGACGCGCAGATCAAGGCCGCGCTGCACGTCGTCAATCTCGATACCTTTGGGTCGCTTGCGTTCGCGTTCGTGATCAACGCGGCGCTGCTGATCGTCGCGGCCGCCGTGTTCTATGCCAGCGGCCATCGCGACGTGACCGATTTGGCCGATGCGCATCGGCTGATCGCGCCGCTCGTCGGCAGCCGCTGGGCCGGCATCCTGTTCGCGACGGCGCTGCTCGCGTGCGGACTCAGCGCGACCGTCACCGGCACGCTGGCCGGTCAGACGGTGATGGAGGGCTTCCTGCGGCTGCGGTTACCGCGCTGGAAACGCGCGCTGCTCACGCGTGCGCTCGCGATCGGGCCGGCCCTGCTCGCGGTGGGCGTGTTCGGCCAGCATGGCTCGAATCAGTTGCTGGTCGCGAGCCAGGTCGTGCTGAGCTTGCAATTGCCGCTCGCGGTCGTGCCGCTGATCCGCTGCGCTTCCGATGCGGCGCTGATGCGCGGCTGGCGCGTGCACGGCGTGCCGCTCGTGCTGTCGTGGCTGTCGGCGGCGTTCATCATTGCGCTCAATGGCGCGCTGATGTGGCAACTGGCGACTTCGGCGTGATCGCAGACGCAAAGGTCAGCGCAATTGACATGAAGTTCGCACGACGCTGAGCGGCGCACGCAAGGCGCACGGCGCGCATCGGTTAACATAGCGGGACTTCGCCTCCCCGCCTCAAGGTTTCCGATGACTTCGAATCTCCACGATCTTCCCGACAGCCCGTGCATCGGCGTCTGCTCCACGCTCTTCGACGAGGTCTGTAAAGGCTGCGGCCGCACCGCCAGCGAGGTGTCGAACTGGGTGTTTCTGAGCGACGAGGAAAAGCGCGCGATCTGGGCCCGGATCGAACGGGAAGGCACGGCGATGCGGTTTCAGAACGACAAGGTGTGAGCGTGTTCGTTGCGCGCATCGCACGTTGACGCGACCATAAAAAAAAGCCCGCTTCGACGAAGCGGGCTTTTTGCTGCGACGCGATTCGATCAGCGTGAATCGAAACGCTTACTGCACGCCCTGACTCGTCAGGAAGTCCTCGTAGTTGCCACCGAAGTCGTTCAGCGTGCCATTGGTCTTCACTTCGATGATCCGGTTCGCGAGGCCGCTCACGAACTCGCGGTCGTGGGAGACGAAAATCAGCGTGCCGTCGAACTTGTCGAGCGCGATCTGCAGCGACTCGATCGACTCCATATCCATGTGGTTGGTCGGCTCGTCCATCAGCAGCACGTTGTGGCGGCCCAGCATCAGCTTGCCCCAGATCATGCGGCCCTTCTCGCCGCCCGACAGCACCTTGACCGACTTGCGAATGTCGTCCGCATTGAACAGCAGCCGGCCGAGCGTGCCGCGCACCATCTGCTCGTCGTCGCCTTCCTTGCGGTACTGGTCGATCCAGTCCATCAGCGTGACGTCGCTCGGAAACTCTTCGTACGTGTCCTGCGGCATGTAGCCGACGTTGGCGTTTTCCGCCCACTTCACCGTGCCGTGGTCGAGTTGCAGATTGCCGAGCAACGAGCGCAGCAGCGTGGTCTTGCCCGCGCCGTTCTCGCCGATGATCGCGATGCGCTCGCCCGGCTGCACGCTGATGCTGAAGTTATTGAAGATCGAGCGCTCGTATTTCTTGGAGATGCTGTCGGCGACCACCGCGATGTTGTGCAGCTTCTTCTCGAACTCGAAGCGGATGAACGGGTTCTGCCGCGACGACGGCTTGAATTCCTCGATCTTGATCTTGTCGATCATCTTCAGACGGCTGGTGGCCTGGCGCGCCTTCGACTTGTTCGCCGAGAAGCGGCGCACGAAGTCCTGCAGATCGGCCACGCGCTCCTTCGCCTTCGCGTTGGCGGTCTGCTGACGCTCGCGCGCCTGCGTGCTGGCGAGCATGTAGTCGTCGTAGTTGCCCGGATAGACCTTCAGCGTGCCGTAGTCCATGTCGGCCATGTGCGTGCAGACCTGGTTCAGGAAGTGCCGGTCGTGCGAGATGATGATCATCGTCGAGTTGTACTGGTTGAGAACATCTTCCAGCCAACGGATCGAGTTGATGTCGAGGTTGTTGGTCGGCTCATCCAGCAGCAGCACGTCCGGCTTCGAGAACAGCGCCTGCGCGAGCAGCACGCGCAGCTTCCAGCCAGGCGCCACGTTGCTCATCGGGCCGTTGTGGTCTTCGATCGCGATGCCGATGCCGAGCAGCAGTTCGCCCGCGCGCGCCTCGGCCGTGTAGCCGTCGTACTCGGCGAACTTCGCTTCGAGTTCGGCCGCGTGCATGTAGTCGTCGTCGGTCGCGTCGGGGTTCGCGTAGATCGCGTCGCGCTCGGTCATCGCGGCCCACATTTCGGCATGGCCCATCATCACGACGTCGAGCACGCGCACGTCTTCGTACGCGAACTGGTCCTGGCGCAGCTTGCCCAGACGCACGTTCGGCTCGAGCATCACGTTGCCCGAGCTGGGCTCGAGATCCGAACCGAGAATCTTCATGAAGGTGGACTTACCGCAGCCGTTCGCACCGATCAAGCCATAGCGATTCCCTCCCCCAAATTTGACCGAAATGTTCTCGAAGAGGGGCTTCGGCCCGAATTGCATGGTGATATTGGCAGTAGACAGCACAGCGCGTCCCTTTGAATGTGATATCGGCGAAAAACCTAACATTTTAGCAGGTTTGGAGATTTCAACCCGACAGTTGTTCCGGCGCGGCCCGCGTCACCCGCTCGAGCCGCCGCGCGGCGTCTGCAGAATGTCGATAAAGGCCGAAAAATCCGCGTCGGCGAGCCCCATCGCGGCACCCAGTCGCAGCAATTGCTGGACCGTCGACGCGACCGGCATCGGCGTGCCGGTCTCAGGCGGTCGCCGCGACCGTATCGACGTCCTTCTGGAACGTGCGCAACGCGCCGATCGGCGCGAGCCCGCTTTGCGTCATGCGCGGTACGAAAGTCCGCAGCAGCACCGAATCGGCCCAGCCGCCGGCGAGCGCCTCGGGCAGCTTCGCGGCGTCGATACCGCTGCGCTGCGCGAGGCTCACCGCTTCGGCGATCGCGGCGACGGTCGCGGTGACGATCGCCTGATTGCAGAGCTTCGCGGTTTGCCCGGCGCCGACCTCGCCCATGTGCATGACGCGGGGGGCATTGGCATCGAGCAAGGGGCGCACCGCTGCGAGATCGCTGGCGGCGGCGCCGGCCATGATCGCGAGCGTGCCCGCTGTGGCGCCGGCGACGCCGCCCGAAACCGGCGCGTCGATCCAGCCAATCGAAGCGCCATCCCGAGAGGTTCCCGTGCCCGCCCGCGCCGTCCGCCGCCCCGCCCGCCTCGCCGAAATCAGCCACCCGTCGCGCCAGCGCGCGCGTCGCGGCCGGCGCAATGCTCGAATGATCGACGATCCAGCGCATGCGGCGCGGCGCCGCAGGGCCGCCATCGAGCAGTCCCGCCGGGCCGAACACGATCTGCTCGACCGCCGCCGCGTCCGCTACGCACAGCAGCACCGCGTCGCAGCGCGCGGCCAGCTCACGCGGCGTATCGACGACGTGCGCGGCCTCGGCCCGCAAGGCCTCGGCCTTGGCTCGCGTGCGGTTCCACACATGCACGCTATGACCCGCGCGCAGCAGGTGCCGGATCATCGGCGCGCCCATCAGACCGGGGCCGCAAAAACCAGTTTCCACGTTCGAACCTCGTCGGCTATCAGATTGAATGGCTTATGTTGCGTACAGATGATAGCGACCGCGCACCGCGCTGAAGTCGCGCGATACCGGGCATGCGATGTGCGGTATCGATGGTTCGAGCGGCGACGTCTGATCCGCCGCGCAGGCGATTGCGCTGGCGAGGACGCATATGTCCGTCGGACTGCGCGAACCGTTGCCTATACTTTTTTCCATGCACGTTTCCGAGCAGCGTTTTACTGACCAGCGGCGCACACCAAGGAGGAACTCATGTCAGAACACGTTTACAAGAAGATCGAACTGACCGGTTCGTCGAAGAAATCGATCGACGACGCGATCACCACCGCGATTGCCAAAGCGTCGGAAACGCTGCGCAATCTGCACTGGTTCGAGGTCACGGAAACGCGAGGCCAGATCGAGAACGGCAAGGTTGCGTACTGGCAGGTAACGCTGAAGGTCGGCCTGCGCATCGAGGACTGAGCGGCGACCGCACGACACGCTTGCCCGTTGCCACGCGCAAGCCGCAAACAGAAAAGCTGCGTCCAGGCGGGGCTGGACGCAGCTTTTTTTCAACAACGGACCGCCCGATTTACTTCGGCAGCGACCCGTCGACACCCTCCACGTACCAGTTCAGGCGCTGCAGTTCCGCATCGGTCAGCGTCTTGCCTTCAGGCACCTTCACCGTGCCCGACTGATCCTTGATCGGGCCCGTGAACACGTCGCGCTTGCCGTTCGCGAGTTCGTCGCGCTTCGCGGCAACCTGCTTCTGCCCATCGGCCGGAATCGCCGACGTGTTCAGGTCCTCGAGGTTGACAGCCTTCTGCGGAATGCCCCACCACACCGGATCGTTCTTCCACTTGCCGTCGAGCACCTGCTGGATCACCGCGCTGTAGTACACGCCCCAGTGCGCGACGACCGAGCCGAGATGCGCATCAGGACCGAACTTCTTCATGTCCGAGTCCCAGCCGAACGCGTGCACGTGCTTCTCCGACGCGGTCGCGAGCGTCGCGCTCGAATCGGTGTTCTGCAGCAGCACGTCGGCGCCCTGGCCGATCAGCGTTTCGGCGGCCTGCTTTTCCTTGCCCGGATCGAACCAGCTGTTGATCCAGATCACCTTCGTATGCACCTTCGGATTCACTGAGCGCGCGCCGAGCGTGAACGCGTTGATGTTGCGCACCACTTCCGGAATCGGCACCGACGCGACGAAGCCGAGCGTGTTGCTCTTCGTCACGTAGCCCGCGGCGACGCCGGCCAGATACGCGCCCTGGTACATGCGCACGTCGTAGGTGCCGAAGTTCGGCGCCTTCTTGTAGCCGGTCGCGTGCAGGAAGATGGTGTCCGGGAAGTCCTTGGCGACCTTGAGCTGGAAGTCCTGGAAACCGAAGCTCGTGCCGAAGATGATCTTGTTGCCCTTGTTCGCGAGATCGCGGAACACGCGCTCGGAGTCGGCCGATTCGGGCACGTTCTCGACGCGCGTGATCTTGATCCTGTTGCCGAACTTCGCTTCGGCTTCCCGCGAGCCCTGATCGTGCGCGAAGGTCCAGCCGGCATCGCCCGGATTGCCGAGATAGACGAACGCGACGCCCGGCACGTCAGCGGCCTGCGCGGTTTGCGCGAGCGGCGCCGCAAGCGCCAGCGACGCCGCACCCCAAGCGAAAGCGGTCAGCAGATTTCTTCTCTTCATGTTTTTTCCCCTGTCGTAATGAGCGAATAGTTTGAGCGGATCGATAAAGAACCTGTGTCGCCGTCAGCCCGCCGAGAAAAACGGCTTGCCGAGCGACGCGGGTGCATTCAGGCGAATCGTGTTCGGATTGCGCGAGATCAGCGCGAGCACGACGATCGTCGCGACGTACGGCAGCATCGCGAGGAACTGCGTCGGCACCGGCACACCGATCGCCTGCGCATAGAACTGCAGCCCCGTCACCGCGCCGAACAGCAGCGAGCCGATCAGCAGTCGCCCAGGGCGCCACGTCGCGAACACCACGAGCGCGAGCGCGATCCAGCCGCGGCCCGAGGTCAGATTCTCCTGCCACAGGTGCAGATTGACGATCGAATAGTAGCCGCCCGCGAGCCCCGCCATGCCGCCGCCGAACGCGACCGCCCCATAGCGCACGCCGACCACCGGAAAGCCGACCGAATGCGCGACCTGCGGCGATTCGCCGACCGAGCGCAGCACGAGTCCCGCGCGCGTGCGATAGAGGAACCAGCCGATCGCGGCGAACATCAGGAACGCGAGGTAATCGAGCGGGGTGAGGGTAAACAGCGCCGGGCCGAGCACCGGGATGTTCGACAGGCCGGGGATCGTCCACGTATCGATCGTCGCGCGCACCGCCGCCGACGTGTACGGCTTGCCGACGTACGCGGACAGCCCGATGCCGAAGATCGTCAGCGACAGGCCGGTCGCGACCTGGTTGGCGAGCATCGTCAGCGTGAGGAACGCGAACAGCAGCGACATCGCGAGACCGGCGCCGATCGCGGCGAGCACGCCGAGCCACGGGCTGCCGGTGATCGACGTGACCGCGTAGCCGCTGACGGCGCCCATCAGCATCATCCCTTCCACGCCAAGATTGAGTACGCCCGATTTTTCGGCGACGAGTTCGCCGGCGCCCGCGAACATCAACGGGATCGACGCGGTGATCGCGCTCGACGTGAGCGCGCTGGCTTGCTGGATATCCATATCGAGTCTGAAAGCGGATTAGCGAGCTTATTGGCAAACTTAACGAGCCACTGCTGCGGCCGAGCGGCGCCGCACGCGGTAGTTCACGAACAGGTCGGCGCCGAGCAGGCAGAACAGCAGCAGCCCCTGGAACACGCCCGAGAGCGCCTGCGGCAATTGCATCGAGGTCTGCACCGCTTCGCCGCCGAGATACAGCAACGCCATCAGCAGACTGGCGAGCACGATGCCGAGCGGATGCAGCCTGCCGACGAACACGACGATGATCGCGGTGAAGCCGTAGCCCGGCGACCACGTCGCCTGCAACTGGCCGATCGGACCGGCGATTTCGCCCATACCGGCGAGGCCCGCGAGGCCGCCGCTAATCAGCAGCGACGTCCAGATCGTCTTCTTGTCGGAGAAACCGGCGTAACGCGCGGCGAGCGGCGCAAGTCCGCCGACGTTCATCCGGTAGCCCGCGAAGCTCTTGCGCATGAACAGCCAGACGAGCGGAATCGCGATCAGCGTGAGGAACACGGACGCGTTCAGGCGCGTGCCACGCAGAAATTTCCAGTGCCAGTCGCCATACAGCGTCGGAAACAGCGCGTCGCCGCTGAACATCTCCGACAGCGGGAAGTTCATGCCCTGCGGATCGCGCCACGGGCCGCTCACGAGATAGATCAGCAGTTGCGTCGCGACGTACGTGAGCATCAGGCTCACGAGAATCTCGTTGGTATTGAAGCGGCTCTTCAGAAACGCGGGAATCGCGGCCCACGCCATGCCGCCGAGAACGCCGGCCGCCATCATGGTCGGCAGGATCCACCAGCCGCTCGCCTGATCGAAATAGATCGCGACGCCGCTCGCCGCGATGCCGCCGAGCAGCATCTGCCCTTCGGCGCCGATGTTCCACACGTTCGCGCGATAGCCGATCGCGAGACCGAGGCCGATCAGGCACAACGGCGACGCCTTCAGCAGCAGCTCCGACCAGCCGTTGATGCTCGACAGCGGCTCGATGAAAAACCCGTGCATCGCCTGCAACGGGTCGCGGCCGACGAGGCCGAAGATCAGGAAGCCGATCGCGAGCGTCAGCAACGCGGCGATCAGCGGCACGGCGAGCTGCATCGTGCGCGACGGCGACGTGCGGGCTTCGAGTCGATAGGGAAGCGTCATGGGTAGCGTGTATTTGTTCGGGTTCTGTTCTTCAGGGTCCGCATTCGCGTGCGTGGTTAGCGTCCTGGCGTGGCCGGCGGGCAACGCCTCGCCTCATGCATGCGCCGGCTGATCCGCCGCGGGCGCCGCGCCCTCGCGGTCGCCGAACAGCCCCGCCATCCAGCGGCCGATTTCCTCGGCGTTGGTCGCACCTGTCGCGCGCACCGGCGAAAGCCGGCCGCCCGCGAGCACCGCGATGCGATCGCAGATATCGAACAGCTCTTCCAGTTCCTCCGAGATCACCAGAATCGCGACGCCGCGCGCCGACAGATCGAGCAGTTGCTGACGGATGAACGCCGACGCGCCGACATCGACGCCCCACGTCGGCTGCGCGACCACGAGCACCTTCGGCGCCTGCAAAATCTCGCGGCCCATGATGTATTTCTGCAGATTGCCGCCCGACAGACTTTGCGCGAGCGCGTCGGGGCCGCCGCAGCGCACGTCGAACGCGTCGATGCAGCGCTTCGCGAATGCGCGCATCACACCCGTTTTGATCCAGCCCGAGTTGACCATGCTCTGCCGATGCGCGGTGAGCAGCGCGTTGTCGGCGAGGCTCATCGCCGGCACCGCGCCGCGGCCGAGCCGCTCTTCGGGCACGAAGCCGAAGCCGAGCGCGCGCCGCGCGCCCGCGCCGAGGCGCGCGGCCGGTTTGCCGCAGATCGTGATCGCATCGGCCGGCAGGCTGCGTTTTTCAGCGCGCTTCTCGCCGGACAACGCCGCGAGCAGTTCCGCCTGCCCGTTGCCCGACACACCGGCAATGCCGAAGATCTCGCCCGCATGCACGCTGAACGACACGTCGCGCAACGAGGTGCCGAACGGATCGTCGCTCGCGACCGACAACTGCCTGACATCGAGCAGCACCGCGCCCGGCTTGTGCTCGCGCCGCGTGTAGTCCGGCAGCGAGTGGCCGACCATCAACTGCGCGAGCGATGCATGCGTCTCGTTCTTCGGCGTCACATGGCCGGTCACGCGACCGCCGCGCATCACCGTCGCGGTGTCGCACAACTCCTGGATTTCGTCGAGCTTGTGGCTGATGTAGAGGATGCTGCAGCCCTCGGCCGCGAGCCGGCGCAGCGTCGTGAAGAGCTTGCGGACCGCCTGCGGCGTCAGCACCGAGGTCGGTTCGTCCATGATCAACAGACGCGGATTCTGCAGCAGGCAGCGCACGATTTCGACACGCTGCCGCTCGCCGACGGTGAGGCTGTGGACATGCCGCTGCGGATCGATGTCGAGCCCGTAGTCGGCCGACACCTCGCGAATGCGTTTCGCCAACGTCTTCAGATCGAACGGTTCGTCGAGCGCGAGCGCGATGTTTTCGCCGACCGTCAGCGTCTCGAACAGCGAGAAGTGCTGGAACACCATGCCGACGCCGAGCTTGCGCGCAGCGGCCGGGCTCGCGATGTCGACCGTCTCGCCTTCCCAACGGATCTCGCCAGCGTCGGGTCGCACCGCGCCGTAGATGATCTTCATCAGCGTGCTTTTGCCCGCGCCGTTCTCACCAAGCACCGCATGGATTTCGCCGGGCGCGACGACGAGCGTGACATCGTCGTTGGCGCGCACGGCCGGGTACTGCTTCGTGATGCCCGTCAGCGCGAGCCGAGGCACCGCCTGGCCGGTGAGTTGCGCGTCGTCGCTAAGTGGAGTGTCGCTCATGAGATTCCGTAGTGCGTTCGTGACGCTGCTTGCCGCCTGCTTGCCGCCGGATTGCGGACTATCGGTCCGCCCCGCCGGCGGGCGATCCGTCACCACAACCGGATGACAATACCTAATTCGCCCCACTCAGTCGAGTTGACAAAATTTCCGCAAACCCCCGCCGCTACAAGCTCTGCGGGTATGTCGCCCTTGACGCCGTTTTTCGTCCATATTAAAACGCGTATACCCCCACGCTCGTTCGATCAGCCAGAACATATATTCGGAGAATCCATGAGCCAGCAACGCGAGGCGATCGACACGTACCTGCTGCGCGTGTTGCACACGCTACTGATGGAGCGCAGCGTCACCCGCGCCGCCGTCAAACTGAACCAGTCCCAACCCGCCATCAGCGCGGCGCTGCGCCGTCTGCGCGACATCACCGGCGACCCGCTGCTGGTGCGCGGCAAGTCCGGCATGGTGCCGACCGAGTACGGTCTGCGCCTGCTCGAACCGGTGCAGAACGCGCTGCGCGAAATCGAGCGCATCAAGTTCCAGCAGCACAACTTCGATCCGGCCACGTCGATCCGCTGCTACCGGATCGGCTGTCCCGACTACCTGAACGTACTGTTCGTGCCGACGGTCGTCGAACGTTTCCGCAAGGCCGCACCGAACGCGACGCTCGAATTCCATTCGCTCGGCCCCGCATTCGACTACGAACTCGCGCTCGAGGACGGCAAGCTCGACATCGTGGTCGGCAACTGGCCGGAGCCGCCCGAGCAGTTGCATCTGTCGAACCTGTTCGTCGATCAGATCGTGTGCCTGATGAGCAACACGCATCCGTTCGCCAAACGCGGCGGGCTCACGCTCGACCAGTACCTGAACGCGCCACATCTCGCGCCGACGCCGTATTCGGTCGGCCAGCGCGGCGCGATCGACGTGCATCTCGCGCGCGAGCGGCTCAAGCGCCATGTGGTCGTCACGCTGCCCTACTTCAATCTCGCGCCGTACGTGCTGATCAAATCCGATCTGATCTTCACGACGACGCGCCTCTTTGCCGACTACTACGCGAAGTTTCTGCCGCTGACCGTGATGCCCGCGCCGCTCGACTTCCCGCCGATGCAGTACTACCAGCTGTGGCACGAGCGCGTGCATTACTCCGACGAAGTGCGCTGGCTGCGCGGCGTGGTTGGCGAGGCGACCCGGACGTTGATCGACAAGCCCTGACGCCGCATGCGGCGCCGATCGCATTGGCACCGCCGCTCACGGATCGGCGACTCGCGGCTTGCGCGCGGCGCGAGTGCCGCCCCTTCCGCTCGAGCTCAAGCGGCCGCCTCGTAAAGCTGCCGCGCGAGCGCGTTATGCCGCTCGATCACCGGCCCGAGTTCGAGCGTCGCCAACTGCCCATTCTTCACCACCACCTTGCCGTCGATCACGCTATAGCTGACCTGCGACGGCGCGCAGAATACCAGAGCCGCCACCGGATCGTGCAGCGCGCCGGCAAAATGCGGCTCACGCAGATCGAACGCGACGAAATCCGCGGCCATGCCGGGCGCGAGCGCGCCGATGTCGTCGCGATTGAGCACGCGCGCACCACCCAGGGTCGCGATTTCGAGCGCCTCGCGTGCGGTCATCGCATCGGGCCCAAAACCGACGCGCTGCAGCAGCAGCGCCTGGCGCACTTCGGCGACCATCTGCGCACCGTCGTTCGACGCCGAGCCGTCGACGCCGAGCCCAACAGGCACGCCCGCGAGCCGCATGCGCTTGACCGGCGCGATGCCCGACGCGAGCCGCATGTTCGAGCACGGACAGTGCGCGACGCCGGTGCCGGTGCGCGCGAACAGCGCGATGCCCGCGTCGTCGAGTTGCACGCAGTGCGCATGCCATACGTCATGACCGACCCAGCCGAGATCGTGCGCATACTCGGCCGGCGTCATGCCGAACTTCTCGCGGCTGTACGCGACGTCGTTGAGGTTCTCCGCCAGATGCGTATGCAGCGACACGCCGTACTGGCGCGCGAGCGCCGCCGATTCGCGCATCAGGTCGCGGCTCACCGAAAACGGCGAGCACGGCGCCACGACGACGCGCAGCATGGAGTAGCGCCCATCGTCGTGATACGTCTCGATCAGACGCTGCGTGTCCTTCATGATGTCCGCTTCGCGCTCGACCACCGAATCGGGCGGCAGGCCGCCGTCCTTGCGTCCCACGCTCATGCTGCCGCGCGCCGCATGAAAGCGCATGCCGATTCGGCGCGCGGCCGCGATGCTGTCGTCGAGACGGCTGCCGTTCGGATAGATATACAAATGGTCGCTCGACGTCGTGCAGCCCGACAGCAGCAGCTCGGCCATCGCGGTCAGCGTCGATACTTCGATCATGTCAGGCGTGAGGTTCGCCCACACCTTGTACAGGTTCGTGAGCCAGCCGAACAACTCGGCGTTCTGCGCGGCGGGAATCGCGCGCGTGAGGCTCTGGTACATGTGGTGATGCGTGTTGACGAGGCCCGGAATCACGAGATGGCCGTGCAGGTCGAGTACCTGGTCGGCCGATTGCGGCAGTTGCGCGGTCGGTCCGACCGCGACGATCCGGTTGTCCTCGATATACAGCCCGGCGTCGCGCAGTTCGCGCCGCTCGTCATCCATCGTGACCAGCACGTCCGCGTGCTTCACAAGCATCGTTTTACCGGGTTGTTTCAGTGCTTCATTCATCGTCATTCGTCTGTCCGCCTGATTGCCTGCATGCAAAGCCGTTCGAACGCGATGCGGCGGCACGCCACCGTGCCGTCGCGTTCCGTTGAACGCCATTGGCCCGGTTACCCAGCGTGAGTCGCCGTCTTCGGGGTTTTCCATGCCAAAGGCCTGCCTTTGCACGGGTGTGTCGCGCCGCCACCTCGCGCGAACCGCATCGGGTTCGCGTGGGTCGCGCCGCACAACGCTTACCTTCGGTAGCCAAAATCCCGCTGACAACCCGCGCGGTTGCGATACCCAACTTCACACCGCCAATATAGTGGTGCATTTTTGGCGCCGGTACGATCGGCCGATGAGCCGGCGCGGCTTTCGTCTGGCTGTCCATCATGCGCGAACTATTATCTTTCCTATCGCTCGCGCTCGGGACAGAGCATCCTTTCTACAATGGCTGCCACGGCGCTCGCTTCGATTCGCCGACGGGTATGTAGCCACTGACGTGGAGCCTCGATCCGCCGCAAACGTAATGGATCGGGCCGCCGCCGACACCTCGCATTCACACAAGGACAATTGCGAATGGGCAAGCTCACTACCCACGTGCTCGACACCGCGAACGGCCGTCCCGGCGCAGGCATCAAGGTCGAACTCTTCGCGCTCGCGGGCGACACGCGCCGCGCGCTCAAAACCACGGTCACCAATCACGACGGCCGCTGCGACGAGCCGCTGCTCGAAGGCGACGCGCTCGTCGCGGGCGAGTACGAACTCGTGTTCGGCGCGGGCGACTACTTCGCGTCGCTCGGCACGAAGGTACCGGAACCACGCTTCGTCGATCGCGTCGTGCTGCGCTTCGGCGTCGCCGATGCCGACGCGCACTATCACGTGCCGCTGCTGGTGTCGCCGTTTTCGTACAGCACGTATCGGGGCAGCTAGCCCTGCTGGATGCGAGCCGCGTCCGAACCGGCACGAACAGGCACGAGCGCCCCGCGATACCCATAACAACCGCGCTGCGTCTTCTATCCGCAGTCGGCGCGATGACCGACGACGTCGAACGTCATCGCGCGCGCAACGAATCAGAAGTGGAGGAGTTTCATGGAAGGCTTTATCACCGACTGGTTGAACCTCGCGATTCGCTGGTTCCACGTCGTCGCCGCCATTGCATGGATCGGCGAATCGTTCTATTTCGTCGCGCTCGACAACAGCCTGAAGCCGCCGAGCGATCCGAACCAGCGCCGTCGCGGCGTGTTCGGCGAGCTGTGGCACGTGCACGGCGGCGGCTTCTACAACATGCAGAAGTACACGGTCGCGCCGCCCGAAATGCCCGAAGACCTGCACTGGTCGAAATGGCCGTCGTACACGACCTGGCTGTCGGGCTTCGGTCTCTTTACCGTGCTGTATTTGTTCTCGCCGAGCACCTACCTGATCGACAGGAACGTGCTCGACATGGGGCCGGTGGTCGCCGTCGCCTCGGCGATCGGTTTCCTCGCGGCCGGCTGGATCGTCTACGACTCGCTGTGCCGCATTCTCGGCACACGCGACAAACTTCTCGGCATCTGCGTCGGCGTTTATGTGCTGATCGCGGCGTATCTCGCCTGCCATATCTTCGCGGGCCGCGCAGCGTATCTGATCATGGGCGCGATGCTCGCGACGATCATGTCGGCCAATGTGTTCTTCGTGATCATTCCGGGCCAGCGCAAGATGGTCGACGCGATGCTGAAGGGCGACACGCCGAACCCGATCTACGGTAAGCGCGGCAAGCAGCGCTCGGTGCACAACACGTATTTCACGCTGCCGGTCGTGTTCGCGATGCTGTCGAACCACTACGCGATGACCTACACGCATCCGTACAACTGGGCGGTGCTCGTCGTCATCATGCTGGCCGGCGCGCTGATCCGTCAGTTCTTCGTTATGCGCCATCGCGGCCAGGTGTTGTGGTATCTGCCGCTCGTCGGCGTCGCGCTGATGTGCACGGCACTCGTGTGGACCATGCCGCGTCCGGTGGTGCCGCAGGCGCAGGCCGCCAACGCGCCGACGCTGAAGGTCGCCGACATCGCGCCGGTGCTGCAGCAGCGCTGCGTGGCCTGCCACTCCGCGCATCCGACGATGATGGGCAGCGCGCCCGCCGGCGTGCTGATGGATACGCCCGACGAAATTTCGCAGAACGCGCAGCGCATTTACCAGCAGGCGGTCACGTTGAAGGCGATGCCGCTCGGCAACGTCACGCATATGACCGACGACGAGCGGATGAAGATCGCCGCGTGGTTCGAAGGCGGCGCGGCGAAGTAAGGACGTCTGTCCGGATCACGGAGCCGGTGCCGAGGCAGAGGCTGGGGTGCGAAGCGGGCTTGTCGCGAGAGCGGCAAGCCCGTTGTTGTTTGGGAAGGTGACGTGTGCGGTCAGCGAGATCGATAATCGGAGTTTGTCGCCCTTGGGCTACAAAAATCGTCAAAGATACATAAAATGTAGCCCTAGAGACACAAATACGAATAACCTTGTTGTGTCTCTTGGGCTACAATAAATGCCAAATACGTTGAATTTGACGCCCTGAGGCTACAAATGACCACCCTCGCCGATGTCTCGGACATGCTGAAAGCCGTGCGACGCGACAGCAAACTATCGCAGGAAGAACTTGGGCGCCGCGCGGGCGTGGCCCGCACGACCGTCGCGCGGATGGAAACGCTCGCCAGGAACGATATGAGCGTGTCCGTGCTCGTGCGCCTGCTCGAGGTTGCCGGTTACGACCTCAAGTTCGTCGCGCATGGACATGGCCGCACGCTGGAAGACATCCTTGCTGAACAGCGCAGCCCGGACGCGCAGCCATGAAGCTCGACGTTCAGGTGCTAGGCAAGAACGTTGCCACGCTGTTTCGCGAGCGCGACGACTATGTCCTCAAATATCACGGCGATGCGAGCGCGGCCGACTTCGTCAGCCTGACGATGCCGGTGCGCGAAGAGCCTTGGCGCTGGCCACGCGACCTGCATCCGTTTTTCCGGCAGAACCTGCCCGAAGGCTATCTGCTGAATCTGATCCGAGAGCAATTCGGGCCCTTGCTCGACGGAACCGATCTGTCACTGCTCGCCGTCGTGGGCTCGATGGGGATCGGCCGGGTCACCGTGACGCCCGAAGGCGTGGCGCCGGGCACCGAACTCCAGGCGCTCGACGTCCAGCACATCCTGCACGGCGACAACACCGCCGAACATTTCGCGCAACTCGTACGTGAATACGCGCGAGCGGCCATTTCGGGCGTCGTGCCGAAGTTCATCGCGCCGGAGGCGCAGTCTGCCGCATCGACACCGTTGCAGCTCGGTAAGCCGACGATTCGAACGAGCCGTCACATCGTCAAAGGTTCGGACGACAACACGCCCTTTCTCGGTTTCAACGAGTTCCATTCGATGCGGGTGCTGGAGCGGCTGGGGGTGGCGCACGTTGCGCGCACGCGGATGTCAGACGATGGCAGGGCGCTCGTCGTCGAGCGCTTCGATGTCGACGCGCAGGGACTGCCGGCGTATGGCGTCGAAGACTTGTGCGGTCTGCTCGGCTTGCCACCGCACGAAAAATACAATTCGACGAGCGAGAAAATGCTCAACGCGGCAAGAGCGTATCTGCTCGATCGCGACACCATGCGGATGCAACTCCAGCAGCTCGGCTGGCATTTGCTGACGAACTACGTCGTGCGCAATGCGGACTGCCACACCAAGAACGTCGCACTGTTCTATACCTCGGTCGACGATGTCGCGTTCACGCCCGTCTACGATGTCGTGACGACCCAGGCTTATCCGCGCTTCGCAGCCAATCCGCCCGGGCTGCCTGTCGACGGCCGCAAAACCTGGGCAGCGGGTAAAACGCTGGAACGATTTTTCAACACGCGCATGAGCATCGCCCCGCGGCAATATGCGCAGATGGTTGAAGCGCTGTGCGACTCCGCTGTCGACGTCGGCCACGAGTTGATCGAAGCAGCGCGCAACGAACCGCAGTGGCGTGCGGTCGCCAAGCAGATGCTGCATGCATGGGACGACGGCATGACATCGCTGCGCTCGCCGAAGAAAAGCCTGCAATTCAGGGGGCTCAAGCCGGCCATCGAAGCAGCGGGATTTTCGGCGCCGGAGCCGCCCGAGCGGTCCAGGGAAGTCATTGGGCATTCGCCGCTGCTTGGCAGGCGCAAGTGATCGCCATCCATGCAAAAAAGCCCACGACGTAACGCACGTCGCGGGCCTGTTCTTCGAACCACAACGCTGCCGGCGACCCGGCAGCTGCATCGCCATCAAACCGCCACCGCGCTCAGCGCATCTTCCGTGAGCCACAGCGACTCCGCCAGATCCTGCTCGCTCAGATTGAGCCCCTCGCCGCCACGATCGACGACGATAAAGTCGCTCGTCTCGCCCAATGCGATCAGCGGATGGTGCCACACGCCTTTCGCGTAGTTGACGCCCTGCCAGCCAGTGGTGACGAACGCGCGGATCTTCTTCGTGTCGAGTTCGCCCGCGGGCGCGACGACGACCAGATACGGTTTGTCGTTGAGCGGCACGAACGCCTGGCTGCCAAGCGGATGACGCTCGAGCATCTTCACTTCGAACGGCAGCTTGCGCGGCTGGCCACGAAACAGATTGACGAGCGTGCGGCCGTGCTCGTCGGCCACGTCGACCTTCGCGAGGTCGTGATAGCGGATCGTCGTGCCGAGGTTGATCGGAATCTGCTTCGCGCCTTCGAGTTCGATCACGTCGCCGAATGCGGCGAACGCCTCTATCGTCAGCGGTTCGATGGCGAGCGTTTTCATTCGAGCGTACCCCACAGACGCAGACGCGACACGCCGCCGTCCGGATAGATGTTGAAGCGCACATGCGTAACGGGCCCGAGCGCCGCGATCTCGCTCTCGAAGAAATGCTGCTTGTCCATCTGCAGTTTCTGTTCGCCGAGCAGCACCGGCCAGAACATCGCCTGCGTGACGAGCGAGCTGTCGGTCCCGCCCTTCACGTACGCGGCCTGGATCGAGCAGCGATCCGGATAATTGCCCTTGAAGTGCGCGGTGTCGACTTCGATCTTGCGGATCACGCCCGGCTGCGCGAGCGCGATGATCGCCCAGTCGTTACCCGGCTCGCGACGACGACGCGTTTCCCAGCCGTCGCCCATATTCACGCCGCGACCCGGCATCAGCAGCGTCGAGGCCGCGCCGAAGTGCTGGTTGTTCGCGCCGACCAGATACGCGCCGTTTTCCATCGCCGCGAGATCGAACTGCTCGGTGCGGCTCGCGCCGGCCCAGTCGACCTGCGGCTGACCGTAAACACGCAGACGCGCGATGCCGCCGTCCGGATAGATGTTCACGCGCAGATGCGTGTACGCGCTCGCGTCGCCGACTTCGAGGTAGTGGTGGCTATTGCCCTGCAACGTGGTCGACGGCACGATCTCCGTCCATTGCGTCGCCTGATTCGGCTCGCCATCCGCAACGCGCGCCGCTTCGACCGACGCCGCCGGCGGGAAATTGCCGGTGAAGTGGCTCGTGTCGAGGTCGAGTCCCTTGATCACGCCGGGCCGCGCGAGCTTGACGATGCACCAGTCGTAGCCGGTCGTGCGCTTGCGACGCGTTTCCCAGCCGTCCATCCACTTGCCGTTGTCGTCGTACTTGCCCGGAATGAAGACGGCCGGTTCCGGATTCAGCATGCGGTCCTTCGGCGCGAAGAATTCGTCGCTGGCCTCGAGCGCCTGCGCGCCCAGACGCGGGTCCGCCAGGTTCACGTAACGGCGCGTGAATTCCGGTGCGTTGGGGTCGAGAATCGGAAGTGCCATCTTTGTCGTCCTTGAGATCGATTGGTGCGGGAAAAACGTTACGGCTCGCTGCGTGACGCAGTGCGCGTCACACGCCGATCAGGTCGTCGAGCCGCAAACGTGCAATGCGATAGATCTGATCGAGGCTCGCGCGCAGTTCGTCGGCGCGGCTGTTGTTCACGCGCGATTCGAAGTCCGCGATGATGCCGTGGCGGTCGTAGCCGCGCACCGCGAGAATGAACGGAAAACCGAATTTCTCGCGATACGCGTGATTGAGCGCATGCAGCTTGTCGAACTCTTCCTGCGTGCATTGCGCGAGACCCGCGCCGCTTTGCTCGCGCGTCGACTCGGCGGTCAGCTCGCCGCGCACCGCGGCCTTGCCGGCCAGCTCCGGGTGCGCGTTCATCAGCGCGAGTTGCTTGTCCTCGCCAGACGTTTCGACGATCTGCGACATCCTGCGATGCAACTCGTCGATGCTCGCGAACGGCCGCTCCCGCGCCGCGATCTCCGCGACCCACGGCGAGTGCTCGAAGACGCCCGACAGCGCCGCGACGAACGCGTCGGTCGAGATCCTGTTGAGTTGGTCCAGGGTGTATTGCATCGCCTTCATGCCGCAGCCTCGCGGTTGTCTTGCTGGTAAGGATGAGTTTCGTGCCAGTGCCGCGCGATATCGACGCGCCGCGACACCCACACGCGATCGTGTTGTTCGATGTGGTCGAGAAAGCGCTGCAGCGCCCGGAAACGCCCCGGCCGCCCGAGCAGCCGGCAGTGCATGCCGATCGACAGCATCTTCGGCACTTCGTCGCCCTCTTCGTACAGCACGTCGAATGCGTCGCGCAGGTAGGTGAAGAAGTGGTCCGCGGTGTTGAAGCCTTGCGGGGTGGCGAAGCGCATGTCGTTGGTGTCGAGCGTGTACGGCACGATCAGTTGCGGCACGGTCTTGCCGCCCGCCACCTCGACGTCCATCCAGAACGGCAGGTCGTCGCCGTAGTAATCGGAGTCGTACAGGAAGCCGCCGTATTCGGCGACCAGCCGATGGGTGTTCGGACTGTCGCGGCCGGTGTACCAGCCGAGCGGCCGCACGCCGGTCACGCGCTCGATCGCCTCCATGCCGAGGCGCATGTGCTGCGCTTCCTGCTCCGGCGACATGTCCTGATAGTGAATCCAGCGATAGCCGTGGCACGCGATCTCATGTCCGAGTTCGACGAACGCCCGCGCAACTTCCGGATGCCGTTCGATCGCCATGCCGACGCCGAACACCGTCAGCGGCAGGTCGCGCCTTTCGAATTCGCGCAGGATGCGCCACACGCCCGCGCGCGAGCCGTATTCGTAGATCGACTCCATGCTCATGTGCCGCGCCGGATACGCCGCCGCGCCCACGATCTCCGACAGGAACTGCTCGGAAGCGGGGTCGCCGTGCAGCACGCAGTTTTCGCCGCCCTCTTCGTAATTGAGGACGAATTGCACCGCAACGCGCGCTCGCCCCGGCCAGTTCGGATGCACCGGGTGGCGGCCGTAGCCGATCAGATCGCGCGGGTAGTTCGGGTCGAGTGGCATGGTTTGACGGATGCGTAGTGACGGGACCAGGAATGCGCGTGAACGCGGTTCGAAACCCCTCGACAACGGTGCGGGGTTCACACGTGTAGCCACGCAACAGGCGGCTTCAGCGGCTGCGCAAACCGCAGCGCCGAGTTGACCCAGTGTAGCGAAAACACCCCGGTGCGCCCATACAGCCGGGCAGATAGTGCGTGTTACAGCGAGTGTATGTGCGAGTCCGCCGACTCGGCGTTTACCCGCAGCGGACCGGGGCTGAACGACGCGAGCGCGCCGTCGTAGCGCTTCGCGAGCGGCCGCGCGTAGTCGCCGCGCTTGGCCGTCGCGAGACGCAGCGTCACCAACGCCTCAGTCCATTTGACGGCCGCCGTCACGCCTTCGATCACCGGCGCGCCGAGCGCGTCCTCGATCTCCGCGCACAGTTCGGCCATGCCCGCGCAGCCGAGCACGATCGCGTCCGAGCCGTCCTCGGCGAGCGCGCGCCGGCATTCGTCGAGGATGATGCGGCGCGCCGCCGAGCCCGGCTTGTCGAGATCGAGCACGGCGACGTCGGTCGCACGCACGTTGCGGCAGAACCGCTTCATGCCGTAGCGCTCGGCCAGATGCCAGGCCATGCCGCAGGTGCGCGCGAGCGTCGTCACGACCGAAAAGCCCGGCGCGAGCACGCTCGCCGCGTGCATCGCCGCTTCGGCGATGCCGATCACCGGGCCGCGCGCCAACTCGCGGGCCGCATAGAGACCGGGGTCGCCGAAGCACGCGATCACGTAGCCGTCGCAGCCGTCCAGTTCGCCGGCCGCGACTTCGGCGAGCAGACCGGGCGTGGCGAGCGCTTCGTCGTAATAGCCCTCGATCGACGGCGGGCCCATCGTCGGATTGACGGCGATCACTTCGGTGCCGGGCGCGGCGACGTCGCGCGCGCAGCGCCCCATCGCCTCGGTCATGCGGCGCGTCGTGTTCGGATTGATCAGTTTGATACGCATGGCGACTCCTGTTCGACTCGTTATTGCAGCGGCGAAAGCCCGCGAAACTCAGCGTGCGAGCATCCGGTAAAACAGCGCGCCGAGTCCGGCGCCGATGAACCACGAGAAATTCGCGCAACCGTCGAGCCCCGGCACCATCACGCAGATCACCGCGATCAGCGCGGGCCGGCAGCAACGCGGCCACCGCGCGATAGTTGACGCCGTTGCGATACCAGTACGAGCCGCTCGGCGCGACCGTGTACAGATCGTCGAGCACGATCTTCTGACGCTTCACGAGGTAGAAGTCGACGATCAGGACGCCGTACAAAGGTCCGATGAAACTGCCGAGCACGTCGAGCGTGTAGTGGATGACGGCCGGATTGTTGAACAGGTTCCACGGCGTGATGAACACCGACGCGACCGCCGCGAGCATGCCGCCCGCGCGCCAGCTGATCAGACGCGGTGCAACGTTCGAGAAGTCGAAGGCCGGCGACACGAAGTTCGCGACGATGTTGATGCCGATCGTCGCGATCGTGAAGGTCAGCGCGCCGAGAATCACGGCCATCGGATAGTCGATGCGGCCCACCGTCTCGACCGGGTCCGTAATCAGTTCGCCGAACACCGGCAGCGTGGCCGCGGTCGTGATCACCGTGACGAGCGAGAACGCGAGGAAGTTGACCGGCAGGCCCCAGAAGTTGCCGCGCTTGACGCTGCGAAAGCTCCTGCCGTAGCGCGAGAAGTCACCGAAATTCAGCATCGGTCCGGAGAAGTACGACACCACCAGCGAGATTGCCGTGATCATCACCGGTACCACTTCCATGCCGTGATATTTGACGCCGCCGAGGTTGATGCCGATGTTGCGCCAACCCGCGCGATACACCATGTAGCCGGCGAGAATGAACATCACGACGTAGACGGCTGGCCCGGCGAAGTCGATGAACTTCTTGATGGTCTCCATGCCGTGCCAGAACACCAGCGCCTGCAGTACCCACAGCACCATGAAGCCCGCCCAGCCGAGCGTCGACAGACCGAGCAGGCCATGCCGATGCACATCCGCATACGGCAGCAGTTGCGGCACGAACTTCAGCACGACGATCACTAGCGCGCTCGACGCGAGATAGGTCTGGATGCCGTACCACGCGACCGCGATCAGGCCGCGGATCACTGCGGGGACATTCGCGCCGAGCACGCCGAAGGTCGCGCGGCACGCGACCGGATACGGCACGCCGTTCAGCTGGCTCGGCTTCGCGATCAGGTTGCACAGCACGTTCACGAGCGTGATGCCGATCAGCAGCGACACCAGCACCTGCCAGCTCGTCAGGCCGAGCGCGAACAGACTCCCCGCGAATACATAGCCACCCACGCTATGCACGTCCGACATCCAGAACGCGAAGATGTTGTACGCGTTCCAGTTCTGCGCGCGCAGCGGCGCGAGGTCCTCGTTGTAGAGCCGCTCGCTGTAGCCGGCCGGCATCGACGGATCGGTTTGAGCCGTGCCGTCCGGATAGTTGGAGATGGGGTGACTGCCTGGCGCTGCACTGAACTGAGCCATGATTCCTCCTTTGGATAGGGACCGTCGAAAGAGCATCGACGGACATTGCATCGGCCATGCCAGTTGCTCGCTTCTCGTCCCGCGTGGGTCGAAGAAGTCGGCGTCGTGGTCCCGGACCGTGCCGCGCGTGTCTCCGTACTGACGTACTTGTGGTTGTCGCATCGCCAGCCGCCACGGCTTTCCGGCGATGCGTCGCTACCCGACGTCCGTCGTCTCGCGACGAACGTGCGTGTTCGGGCCGGCGGCGCTCACGCGAGGCCGCCTGGCCGTGCATCTATCGGTTCAGTTCAATTCAGTGCGGCGCGCACCACGAACGGGCGCTCGCCTGCTGCTTGCCTCAGCCTGGGGTGGAGTCGGCTTCGGCTGTCTAGGTGGATGCTTCTTTCGACGCAAGCGCGCCGAATACTTCATGCAGATCCGCTGCCCCGCGCGCGGGGCGATCCAGCATCTTCAACTCGACGCTTTGCAGATGGCGCGACATCAGCGCGGCCGCCTGCTTCGCATCGCCGGCGTCGAGCGCGGCGAGAATCGCTTCGTGGTCCTCGAACGAGCACGGGCTGCGTCCGAGCGATTCGTACAGCGCGGAAATCAGCGTGGAACGCGCGACCAGCCCGTTCAGGCAATCGCACAACACTGAGTTGCCGGTCAGGTTCGCGAGCTCCGTATGAAACTCGCCCGACAAGCGGATCCATGCCGGAAAATCCCGCGTTTCGAATGCCTTGCGTTCCCGGCCGATCATGCCGCCGATGTTCCTCAGACGCCGCATGCCGTGTCCGCTACAGATCTTTTCGACGACGGCCAGCTCGATGATGCGGCGCATTTCGAACACCTCGTGCACCTCCTGCAACGACGGACTCGCGACGAACGCGCCACGATTCGGCTCGAGATCGACAAGGCGCTCACTCGCCAGCTGCAATAGCGCCTGGCGGATGGGGCCGCGCTTCACACCGAATACTTCGCATAGCTGAGCTTCGGTGAGCTTCGCGCCGGGTGCCAGCCGGTGCTCGAGGATCGCCGCGCGGATGCGCTCGGCGATTGCTTCGGGCTTCGAACTGTTCGCGACGGATTCGGTGTCGGACATGATTGGCGTCTCGGTATGTTGGTCATCATAGGACGGACGCAAATATTGTCAACAATTTTTTCGTCTATTTTCGACAGTTTTCGTGCTACGCTGCGTCAGCGGAAGGCTGTGACCCAAGCTGCGCGGCTGTCTGGCGGGAATCTTACCTGGTTTTGATGATGCCAAGACGAGTATTGGCAACCAGTTTTTGTCAACAAAAACTGCAAACATTGGCGATGGGTGTGGGAGGTGGTGAGTGTGGAGATACTGACAGTTAGTTGCGTTACTGACGCAAAAAAAGCGGGCGATCCGCCCGCCTCCGCCCCGCCCACGACGGCTTCAGCCAATACTCGGATAGCCCGACGCCGTCAGCCTGAAGCCATGCGCATTAGCGACCAGATGCGCGTCCGCGCCGACCGGCAGCGTCACCATGTTATGAACGTGCCCGAACTGCAGCCCCGTCACGACAGGAATGCCGATCAGCGAGCGCACTTGCTCGACCATCGCGTGCAGGTCGTAGCCGTTGTCGTAGTCGTACGGCTTGCCGCCCGAGAAATCACCGAGCACGAGCGCCTTCTGTTGCGCGAGGATGCCGGACAGATGCAGTTGATAGATCATCCGCTCGATGCGGAACGGCTGCTCGTTGACGTCCTCGACGAACAGGATGCCGCCCTGCACCGGCGGCATGTACGGCGTGCCGACAAGCGACGCCACCACCGCCAGATTGCCGCCCCACAGCGTGCCCGTTACGTCGACGCTCTGCGCTTGCGGCGTGTCGCTCGCGACCGTGATGGTCGGCTGCGTCAACGCCGACCAGAAATGCCGCATCGTGAATTCGCTGACCTGCTCGGCGCCGAAATCACTCATCAGCATCGGGCCGCCGAAGGTCTTCAAGCCGGCGCGCGCGAGCAGCGCCAGTTGGATCGCGGTGAAGTCGCTGTGACCGACCAGCGCTATAGGCTGATCGGCGAGCCGCCGCTGCAGCCCCTCGTAGTCGAGACCGTGCAGAATCCGCACCGCGCCGTAGCCGCCGCGCACGGCCAACACGACATCGGGCAGCTCACGCGATGGATCGGCGAGCCGGTTCAGATCGGCCGCGCGCTCGCCGTCGGTGCCGGCGAAGCGCTGGAAGCGGCGCTTCGCGGCCTCCTCGCCGTCGACTCGATGCCCCTGCGCACGCAGCCGATGCAGCGCGCGATGCAGCACCTCCGGATCATGCGGATAGCCGGATGGTGCAATCAGTTCGATGGTGCGAGATGCGGTCATGGCGAAACCCGTTGGGCGTTGTTGTTTTAGAGCGGCGTGGTTGGGGGCGGTTCGCTGCTGGAGGGTGTGGCGGTGTCCACGGCCGCTTCGGCCGCTTCAGCCGTTTCGCCGCGCGCCGCCGCGCGGGCTGCGCGACTCGTCCGACGCCGCTCGGCAAAAAACGACCTGAGCGCGGCACCACATTCGGCTTCGAGGACGCCGCCGCTGACCGTCGTGTGATGGTTCAACCGAGGATTCGCGAACGCATCGACGACGCTGCCGCACGCGCCGGTTTTTGGATCGCGCGCGCCGAACACGACACGGGCGATGCGCGCGTGCATGATCGCGCCGGCGCACATCAGGCAAGGCTCGAGCGTCACATAGAGTTCGCAACCCGGCAGACGGTAGTTTTGGAGCGACTGCGCGGCTGCGCGCAGCGCGACCATTTCGGCGTGCGCGGACGGGTCATGCGCGCCGATCGGATGATTGAAGCCCGTGGCGATGACTTCGTCGCCGCGCACGAGCACCGCGCCGACCGGTACTTCGCCGGCTGCGCGCGCTTCTTCGGCGGCGGCCTGAGCGAGCGTCATGAAGCGCAGGTCGCGTTCGGAGATGATGGGAGCGTCGGAATTTCCGGGAGGGATGGCGGCAGCGGCCATCGGGTGATCAGCCGCCGGTGCGAAGACCGCGCCGATGCAAGCGCCAACGGATTTCTCACCGGCCTCGGCTTGCGCAGAAGAGCCGATCGAGGCGGCACACGGGAGCGGCTCGTTCACTGCGAACCCGCGGCGGCTACATCGACATTGCCCACGCGCTCAGAGAGACGCTCCGCGATGCGGCGGCAATATTCGCGCGGCAGGACCATCGGGCCGCCGCGCAGCGATTCGAGCGCCATATCGAGCGCGAGCATGCGCGCCTGAAGACGGCAACGGGTCGCCTGATCGCTCACGGCATTCAGCTCCGTTTGCAGATCGCGCAACGCGCGAAGCTGCTCGACGGCGGGCGGCACGAAGCCCGCATTTTTCAGAATCCGGTTGGCGACGCGCACCTCTTCCGGCACCAACGCATCGTCGTCGAGGGCTAGCGGCGCGCCCGCTCCCGGTAAGTCGTCGAACTCTCCGCGCGCGGCGGCGGCGGCAATACGCTGTTCGACAAGCGCATCAAGCAATTTCATCTGCAATCCACAACGTTGCGGCCCGAGCATTCTATCAGGGAGCGCATGGGCGCTCCGTGCTCACTTGACGGCATAAAGGCGCCGATTTGCCGGCAACCCGGCATTTGACGGTGCTTCAGCGTGGACTTAGAGTAAGTCATCAAGTCGCACAATGCGCGCGGCGCTTAACCGTCGCGGCACGCAGAGGTTGTCTCTCGTCGAATTTGATGCCGCCATGCCATTCAAACCGATCGGCCGTCCCAGTGCTCTTCCCATCGCGGAACCGCGTCCGATCTGCGCCGCGCAGCCAGTGCGAGGGGGCCGGCAAGCGTCTCGGCGGATCGGCGTGCGTAGCGCGCTGGCGGCGATTACCGCGGCCGTGCTGCTTTCCGGCTGCGGCGTTTTTTGCGGTGGCGCCGCGGCGAGCGGCGGCGCCTATGCCGGGGGCTGCGGGACGAGCGTGCGGTTCTAGCCGGCGCCTCGCGAAACAGCCGCGAATTCGTTACCGAGGTGGCCTACGCCCCTCCCTCAGCTCGGCGCCACCAACGGCCAACGCGCGAGGACGATATGTCTGGTCCGTCCCAGCAGGCTGTGCATCAGCGCAAACTCGCGCACATTCCAGCACGCCGCCTCGGCCGTACGGCGCTCGATCCACTGCATCCCGTACGCCAGCGTCACGTGCGGCGTAAAACGTGCGTCGGGCTCGATGCCGTCGTCGCGCAAGCCCGCTTCGAGCGCATCGTGAAGCGCCTGCAGTCCGTCCACACCATGCTCGCCCACCAGCACCGCCGGCCCGAGCCGCGGCCTTTTCGCGAAGCTGGCGACCGCGTCGAATTCGACCGTAAACGGCGCCATGCTGACTGCCGCGGCCGCCCGTTTCGCCGCCTCGACCACATCCGCCGGCAAGCCGCCCGCGAAATTGCCGAGATGCCTGAGCGTGACGTGCAAGCGGTTCGCCGCGAGCGGTTTGCCGCGCACGCCGCTGCGCACGCGTGCCTCCACACAAAGCTGCTGCGCGAACTTCGCGATACCGGCCGCGGTATTGGCATCGGGATAGACCGCGAAAAAGAGCCCGTCGGTGGGCGGGGACGGCGCCTCAAGCCCGGGCAACCACAGTTGTTCAGGCATCGCGCCTCGTTCCTTCGCTGATTCTTTCCGTCGATCCGCACACCGCCGCACAAGCGGCCCATTGCGGTCATGATACTGTATATTCATACAGTACGACAGGCCGTGTGCAACTGCGACGCGCTACAGACCGGCCGGCTTGCCGATGCGTTTGTACCAAAGCTCGATAAACGACTCGGCCGCCGGCGACAGCGAATGCTCGGCGCGTCGGATCAGATTCACGTCGCGTGTGACGAGCGGCGCTTCGAGCCTGCGCGCGACCAGATCGCGATGTGGAAACGACCCGAGCAGAATGCCCGCAAAAATCGCGATGCCGAGACCGGCCTGCACCATCGAAAGCCCGGTCGTCATATAGGACACTTCGTACTCGACCGCCTTGCGCATGCCGAGCGTGAACAACGTTTCGTCGATCAACTCGCGGATGCCGCTCGTCGACTTGATGCCGATCCACGGATACTGCAGCGCATCCTTCCAGCTCACACGCCGCTTTTTCGCGAGTGCCGGATCCTTGCGGCAGACCGCGCACAAGTTGTCGCGCGCGAGGCATTGCAGCGTGATGCCCTCGGGGCGCTCGCTGATCGTGCCGATGCCGAACTCGACGTCGCCCGTCAGCGTCGACGCGGTCAGGCGATCGGGCGCGGCGTCGTCGACCGAGACCTCGATGTTCGGGTACAGCGCGCGATATTCGGCGAGCAGTTTCGGCACGATCGCCGCCGCGATCGACGGCGTTGCCGCGAAGCGCAGTCGACCGCGCTCACGCCCGGCCAGCTCCTTCACGCTCGACTGAAACCGCTTACGTGGGATCGGGGAACAGAGATGGCGGACCACAAACGGTTCACCATTGCCACCGACATTGCCGTGTATTTCTGCGATCCCAAACACCCCTGGCAACGCGGCTCGAATGAAAATACCAACGGCCTGTTAAGACAGTACTTTCCGAAAGGCATCGACCTGTCGGTCTACTCACAGGCCAAACTCAACGCCGTGGCACGACGGCTGAACGAGCGACCACGAAAGACCCTGGATTACGAGACACCGGCTGAACGATTCCATCGAACTATTGCATCGACCGGTTGAATCCGCCAACTTACGTCGGTCATACACGTAAGTTCGTCAGGCATGGTCTACAGGTAGCAGTTCATCGTCAATCGGACGGGGGACAGGTGCTCGATCCCATCACAGGCTGTCGGGGGCACATCGAATACTTGCCGGCGTTCCGACACACGGGCTTCGTCCATTGGCAGCCAGTTGTGACAACGATCGCATTGCGCTAGCAATGGATGGTACACGGTCTGGGTCGGCTGCTCGACTTGCTTAAGCGTCGTTGGTTCTGTCGCACGGTAGGCCGGCAAGGTTGCAAAAACGGGAACTATGAGTTGGCGCCAAGGGGCTTGTAAGCCGACAGCAAGTGGATAAACTGGCGCCCAACGATCTGGCATACAGGCTCTCGGCCGCGCCGGGCCGGTGTTTCACTAACCTATGCGACTCCCGCCGTCCCAACCTTGAACTGGCATTGGGACATTGCCCGCGGTAGCGAAGGGACATTGGCCGGCGTCGCCCCCGGGGGCCGAAGAACGTGCCAGAAACCGAATCTAACCATGGAGTGAACGATATGGCTTTGCACAAGGCAGTATTGGTAGCAGTGGCACTTGCAGCATGTATCGATGCGCACGCACAGGTCGCCGGCACACAGACTCTGAGCGTCACTATCCAGCAGTCCCAGGCGCTTTTGCAGGGATGGAGCGTCAAGAAGAGCGTGCTGGGCAAATCGGTCTACAACGACCAGAACGAAAAAATCGGCGCGGTCAAAGATCTGATCGTGGCGCCGGACGGCTCCGTGTCGGCGGCCATCGTCGCTACAGGCGGCTTCCTCGGCGTCGCCACGCATGACGTAGCGGTGCCCATCGCCGCACTCGACGTGCGCGGCGGCAATCTATATCTGCCGGGCGCCACCAAGGACGCCCTGAAGGCAACGCCTGAGTTCCAGTACGCGAAGGTGCAATCGCCGCCTAAGCCGAAAAAGGTTCAGGCAGAGTGACCTGTTTTCAACAGTCCTAAGCTGAGGTCGTTGCGGCTGGCAAGATCAGTCGGCAACGACCTATCGCCGGACTCGAGCTTCGCGCTCAACCGCTTGCCCCTTCAGTCCCCCTTACGCTGCGCACTCAACACCCCGCCCCCGCGCTGTTCGGATGGGAGCATTGCAGAGTAGCCCGTCCGAACAAAGCCCCTTCAAACCGCCTTCCCATTTTTCCATTTCCAAGCCACTTCTGTAGTCAATATTGGCGACTGCTGATTAACACGGCCGCGCGTCTGGACGGGCCATCGCCTTTCATGGATCACCCAACACCATGCAAAAAACCCTCGGACTTGCCGTTGCCACCCTGCTCGCCGTCGCCGCTATTGCGCTGTGGACCCTGCTCGCCCGGTTCGAACCATCCATCAAGTCCGCCATCGAGACGGAAGGCGCGCTTGCGACCCAGACGCAGGTGCTCGTGGGTAGCGTCGAATTCTCGCCCTTAACCGGCGTGGGCGCGCTTCATGGACTTACCGTGGGCAACCCCACTGGTTTCTCTTCGCCCTACGCCGTAGTGGTGGACCGTATCGCCTTGCATGTGGAGAGCGGCTCACTTCTCGGCGGCGGCCCTGTCATTGTTGATTCCGCCACAGTCATCGCACCGCAGATTACTTACGAGGCGCAAAGTCCCACCGCCACCAGCAACCTGGAGACCATCAAGAACAAAGCCCAAGCCTATTCCGCCACCCCGGCTGCCATCCAGGCCCGCAGCAACGCGCGCAAGGTCATCATCCGCAACCTCACCGTCATGGGCGGCGCGCTCTCACTTGACATTCACCTGCCCGGAGGCCCGCTTACGGTACCGCTGGCTCCGCTGCATCTCGCCAATATCGGCGCGACCACAAACGGCGCCGCTCCGCCCGAGATCATCCGTGCCGTGTGCGAGGCGCTCGCGGACGAAGCGAAAAAGGCGGTCACCGAGGCCATCGCCCAGAAGCTCAAATCCGTTATCAGTATGCTAAAGCCGCCCGTAGGTGGGTTGCCAAAGCTTCCTTCCCCTCCGTCCCTGCCGTCCCCGCCGTCCCCTCCGTCCCCGCCGTCCCCTCCGTCCCTGTCGTCCCCGCCATCCCTGCCACCCCCCCCACCCGGCCTACCCTTGCCGCGCCCTCCTGGCTTTTAGGGGCTGACCGGGCCACTGCAATCCAGTCCCGATCAGAACCGTAGCAGTTACAACGGCTATGTTGGCACCCTGCTTACCGAAGTTTTCATCCGCAATGAAAAGGTGGTGAGTTACCGCGTCGCTGATCATTCGAGCCGTGCGTATGACGGCGTCGTACAGAGTGCGTGCGACTCGGTCAGCCCCAAATGAAGAGCGTGCGCGCCACGAGATCTATAGTTACCAGCGCCATTCGTACAGCCCGCAACCGCGAATGACTGTCCCACAGCCTGCGATCCCTTGCGGGCTTTTCTTGTGCGGGCAGCCCTCCGTCTCATCGTGGTCGGCTCACCCTTTCGCATAAGGCCGAGAAGCGGCGCCGATCTTCCCCAGACTGAGAGGCTGTTTTTTTGGGTGGTACCGACATTCGAATGTCTTCCTGCACCTAAGGTCGAATGGCGGGAGTTGGCCGATAGGACCTGTTCGACGAACGTTTTGCAGCGCCGACGTTGGGTTCCTCAACGAATTGGTAAGGACCTCCCCGATTGCAGGATCGACACCGTCTGGTGCCATCATGGCTGGTGTTACAACCTTCCGGGAAGGGGGAAGTCATCAACAGGATTACTCGAGTTGGCGTGGATCTGGCGAAGAACGTGATGCAGACTCATGCGGTCGATAGCGCCGAACGCATCGTAGTACTTAAAGCGATCCCGCGGGAGCGATTTGTGAGCTGGTTTGCCAATGAGCAAAAGTCGAAAGTGGTGTACGGGGGAGTTGAGGCGGAGGATTGAAGGCGGTGGAGGTTTCAGCTGAGAATCTGATTGTCGAAGTCGGAAACCAGCAAACATCAAACCATCCACCATGAGCAAGTTTACGGAAAAAGAAGTCGTTGGTCTATCGGAAGTCGGTCTTGGCCTGGACGATCTCGTGCGCCAGGGCGCGCGGCAGGTGATCCAGCAAGCAATTGAAGCGGAGCTGTCGGCGCTGCTGGAGCGATTCGAGAACATCAAGACCTTGCACGGCCAGCGTGCCGTGGTGCGCAACGGCTATCTGCCGGAGCGCGAGGTGTTGACAGCGGCCGGTCCGATTCCGGTGAAGGTGCCGAAGGTTCGCGATCGCTCAGGCTCAGGCGTGAAGTTCAATTCATCGATCGTGCCGCCGTATGTGCGGAAATTGCCGCGCGTGAGTGCGGCGCTGCCGTGGCTGTATCTGAAAGGCATTTCGACCGGCGACATGAGCGAGGCGCTGAGTGTGCTGCTGGGCGAGGACGCCAAAGGTCTGTCGGCGAACGTGGTAAGTCGTCTGAAGGCGCAATGGGCCGATGAGCATTTCAACTGGAGCCGACGTGATCTGTCGAAGTCGCGCTACGTGTACTGGTGGGTCGATGGCATTCACACCGGGCTGCGCAGCGAGAACTCGGAGGGTCAATGCCTGCTGGTGATCATCGGCGTGAGGCCGGATGGGCGCAAGGAGCGTGTGGCGATCGGCGACGGGTATCGCGAGTCGAAGGCGTCGTGGCAGGAACTGCTGCTCGATCTGAAATCGCGTGGCCTGCAGGCCGGTCCGTTGCTCGCAGTCGGCGACGGCGCAATGGGTTTCTGGACCGCACTGGAGGAGGTGTCTCCCGCCACGCGCGGCCAGCGCTGCTGGTTCCACAAGATGGGCAACGTCCTGAACGCGCTGCCGAAGTCACAGCAAGGCAAAGCCAAAGCAGTTCTGCAGGCAATCTGGATGGCCGCCACGCGCACCGACGCGTACACCGCGTTTGATCATTTCGTGGCGGTCTACGCGGCGAAATATCCGAAGGCAACAGAGACGTTGAAGAAGGACCGGGAGAGCCTGCTGGCGTTTTACGACTTCCCGGCCGAGCACTGGCAGCATTTGCGCACGACGGATGAAATTGACAAGCCTCAAGATCGATATTTTTTGAGCTTCATGACGTCTGCCTCGGCGGCCATTGCGTTGAGGCGGCCTTGTTGCCAGGCCGAGCCTGTTTCCAGCGGGAGAACAGCCGGTGATACGCCCGCTCGGCCTGCTCGGCCATCGCCCGTTCCTGGTCACGCACGCTCTTCAGATTGTAGGCTGCTGCACTGCCTTTCGCGCCGCCGCGGCGCGCAGGCATGCCGGCCTGCAGTTCGAGTGAGCGGTTCTTGCGCGCGGTCAGCGCCGGCCGGTCCCACGCGAAGGCCTCATTGCGTGTGAGGACGTACCACACCATAACGGCGATCTTGCGTGCTGTCGCGACAGCGGCAATCTGCTGGCCGCGCCGATCCCGGATGCGCAGGAAGAATGCGCGTAGCGGTCCGGCTGACTGCGCCGCCGACCATGCGGCTTCAACGAGCATCGCACGCGCATAGGAGCGTCCCCGCCTGCTGATACGGCCGTGCCTGGCGGGTTGCGCACCGGTCTGATAGACGCAGGGGTTGAGTCCGAAATAGCTGAGGATTCTCGAAACAGGGGCAAGGTCAAGCTGACCGATAGTGTAAGTTGTCAATACCGTTTCGCTCTACTAATCCGCGCTGTCGATCCGAACCAGCGCTTGTGCGTCCAGCAAGCTGTGTTGCAGCCATTCGTAAGTGACGTAGGCCAGCCCGCCGTCGCCCCAGCCCGATGACCAGGAGTTCTTAATGATGAAATATCCGCCGCCCGCTACCTGATCGCTGTCCTTGTAGCCGACGACTAGAATTTCGTGACCGCACAGGCTGGTCCCGCAGTTGTCCGCCTTGATGACCCACGACACGACGCCGCCCTTGTACGTCGCAACCTGGAAATCGAAGTTCGCGTTGATGGCCATGACCACAGGGTAGCCGCGATACAGCGCTTGCTTGATCCGGCCAATGGACGCATAGAGCTTGTGCGCCGTGGTCGTCCGAAATCCCGAGGAACTCGCTGCGGTAGAATCCTGCTGCCGGGTATCGCTGCCACCACCCTGCGCCTCGGTAGCCGAGCAGGTGGCATTGGGATACTTGCGGTTGTAGTTGGTGCAATACTTGTCATCGCCATTGTATGGCCAGGATTTCTCCGGAACGAACTTGGTCTTGTTGTCGACGAATGCAGCGATGGTGTCGTACGGGTCGAGTCCGGCGTTGTTCCAGGTGTCGGTCAGTCGCTTTCCCTGGAAGTACGTGTTCTGTTCCGACAGTTTGGTACTGTTCTGCTGCCTCGAGAGCAGCAATTCCGTTGCGGCGTTCAGGGAGAACGCTACGCACGTGCCCCGTTCGCTCTGATCTTTGATATCGCTCTTCAGGGATTCGAGATTCGTGATAAGAGCACTGTGGCCCACCCCCAAGGAGTCCGAATCGGCCGTGTCACAACCTTCCAGGCCACTCGGGCAACTGTTCTTGCTCGCCTGGGTCAGCCGCACCTTGTAGTCGCCGAAGAGTTTGATCATCGAGTCGGAGACCCCGATGTTGGAAACAAGGTCCTTTCCCACGTCCTGGTAGCTGATCACCTGACGGGTGACGCTGGACAGGTCGGCCTCATAGCGGGTGTCGCTTCTCGCGTCACCGTAGCTCGGCGCGTAGAAGCCGGTATCTGAGGAGCTGCTACTGCTACTGTTTCCACTGCTGCCATCGCCCCCGCCGCCCCCACAAGCTTGAAGCGAAAAGAGAATGGCGAGCAGGGTTACACGGGCAAGTTTCATGAGATTATCTCGTCTGCGCCGGTGCGACGGCGCTGCCGCGAACACAAACGACGCGATGTTTTGACGAACCCCGATATGGCTCAATGCCACCTGCGCGGGTCAGACCGGGGACCAGTGCGGCGTAAAGCGCGACTGCATCGGGTATGGCCTTACATTACAGCCGCCACCGGAATTGGGCTATCACACGAAAGTCAGGAACGCCTGTACGGTGGGATATACCGGCACCGCGTTTAGCGTCGCTTGGATATACGGGCGTATACAGGTGCTTTCAGGATTCGGAACGAAAAGTCCGAATCCTGAAAGCACCCCAGATAGATGGAATGGTCGCCGAAAGCGATTAGCTTCCAAGAAGGTCGCCGCACTACGCGCACGGTCCGCCGGTGCCATGGCGATGGATCGCCAGGCACGCCACTGTCACCGTCCTTCACGCCACGGCGTGTCACTCCGGCATCGCCGGCGAATGGTGATTGAGGATCTTCCACTCGCCCTCATCATCATCTCCTCGAGATTGCGCGAACTCAGCGAATTGTCCACGTACCATCGCACGCACAGCAAAATCACTTCAAGCGGGTAATGAAGGCGCTTCAGGATCTTGGCCAGGCCAGGGACAAGTGTGGTTTGCGGCATCTTTGTCTTCTTCATCGGCCAGCTCAACATTTTGCTGCCGAATTTTAACCCGGCCCCTTACTGCAACAGAACCGTAGTTTCCCGTGTCGCAGCATAGATGATGGCTCGCCTGATGGTGACGGGTTGCTGATCAGTTCCATAGGGTCGCCTGTCGGTCCAACTTCGGACGTTGCGAAGTGGGACTCGAATGACGCTTATGGGTCGAAAGTGTGAGTTCGCTGATGTGGAAAGCTGCCGCTCCTCTGCTTCATGCCGACAACGTCAGCAGTCCGCCGTATTACTGACGTAGAACCCAGTTCGCTCCAATGTCGCCAATGGCCGAGAACTTGCTCGCGTCCTTATGCCGGCAAGGTCCCGATGCACTTCACAGTGAGAGGCCCGGGCCGCGGCCGTGGAACGGTAGGCTGCATGACTGCCATCAATCCGGGGACTCGGAGTGCAGCCTGGCCTGCCGCCGCGCACGGTCGTTAATCACCTGATGGCGCCAGTTGTCAGTCATCAACTCCAGCACAGCAGTCAATCCCGTCGCTTTCTGGCGAGGCATGGCATGCACCCGACTCCCAGGTTCCCGCCCTTGACCCGCGACCGTAGCCGATAGCGGGCAGGCATCAAGCGGCGAGGGACCGTGTTGCCCGCGCCCCTCCCTCGCCTCTTTCCTTGACGCCTGCCCGCTATCGGCTCCTCAAGTCGCACGGGCGGGAACCCGGGAGCCTGGCGGCAGCAAAGCCAACCTCGAGTTCCACCGGAACGTGCCCAGCCGCGACGGCGAGGCACATCCCCTCGCCCGGTTCAGGTCCCAAACCTTGACTGTGGAGATTGCCATGCAACTCGCTTCTTCCTTCCACTACGGCGCCCCGATGCTGCGCGCCGATTCCCCTCTGTCGGACGACCAGATCCGCCGCGTAGCCCCTTCCCCCTTCGCGCACGGCAAGCATGAAAGCCGCTCCGAACGCTACACCTACATTCCCACCATCGACGTGCTACGCGACCTGCGCAACGAAGGCTTTCAGCCGTTCATGATCTGCCAGACCCGCGTGCGCGATGAGGGCAAGCGCGAATTCACCAAACACATGCTCCGGCTTCGGCATGCTGACCAGATCACCGGCGAGGAAGCCGACGAAATCGTGCTGCTGAACTCGCACGATGGCACCAGCAGCTACCAGATGCTCGCGGACACATTCCGGTTTGTCTGCCAGAACGGCATGGTCGCGGGCGAGAATATCGCCGATATCCGCATACCACACAAAGGCAACGTCATCCAGAACGTGATCAATGGCGCATTCGACGTGCTCGACGGCTTCGACCAGATCCGCGAGCAGAAGAACGGCATGCGCGCCATGATGCTCGACCGCGACGAACAGCAGGCGTTCGCCCGCTCCGCACTCGTGTTGCGTTACGACTCGACCGATGCCGAAGCACCCGCCCCCATCAATGAAATCCAGTTGCTTTCCCCGCGTCGCTTCGAGGATCGGCGCGATGACCTCTGGACCGTCTTTAACCGGGTGCAGGAAAACCTGACCAGGGGCGGCCTGCACGGACGCTCGCGCACCGGGCGTTCCATATCTACCCGCCCCATCACCGGCATCGACCAGAACGCGGGATACATCGCGGACTCGGAACTGTTGCAGCGAACTGAACCGCCACGGCAGGCCGCGTCCGGTCCAGCGTCCGTAAGCGGAGGACGAGCAGCGCGAATTGGTTTCGCGTACCGCGCAGCAGGACGAACTGGCCGAAAAGCTCGAGGCGTTGTCGGAGGACGACGAAAATGCCTATGAGGAAGCCGACCGTCTCATTGAGGAAATCGGGCGCGTCAATACGGCGCTCGTCGCGCTCGCAAGCCGCATCGTGGTTTGGGATACGGATCAGATAGCCGAGGCCGGTGCGTTCGTGATCGTCGGCCCGCAAGGCGAACTTCTCATCGAGCGCGGCCTCGTGAGGCGCGAGAACAGCGCCGCGCTCGATGCGGCAGGCGCGACCGTCCCCGGCACGCCGGAAGCCGAAGCGCAGGACGCAGCGGACACACCGACCCCGAAGGTCAAGCCTGTCCACAGCGCGAAACTCTGTCAGCGGCTCACCGCACACCGTACCGCCGCTGTCCACGCGGAACTGGTCGCACAGCCCGCCGTTGCGCTCGCTGCCATCCTCCGGCAATTGATCCCGCAGGCATTGCCCGAACACTACGGGCATACGTCCACGCGCGGATACCTGGCGCTTTCCGGCGAGAACAATCACGACAGCCTGCTACGTGCAGCAGACGACCTGCCCGCCAGCCCCGCGTGGAACGCCATCGAGACCTGCGCGCACGCTGGATTTCCGAGCTCCCCGCGAGACGCGCCGACCTGCTGCCGTGGCTGATGCAGCAGGACCCCGGCACGACCCTGCTCGACCTGCTCGCGTTCTGCACGGGCACGCTGCTCGACGGCATCGCTGGAGAGGAAAAGCCGCATGCGATCAATGCGCTGGCGGGCGCGCTGAACCCCGACATGACCCGGTATGTATGAACGCGTCCCAGTTGCGCAAGTGTTTCGTGTGTTCGAACATGGCAGGAAGGGTTTTGTTTATTGCCTCCCAGCGTCAAACATGGCAATCAGGGTGCAAACGGGCACATTCTTGAGCACATACAAGTTCGAGCTCAAGAGTTGCACTCACGAGTCTTGACTGGCTGTGCCGACGCCAGGACGCTCACCTTTGGATTCATAGCAATCCAGCCGTCCAGCATATCTGCCCACGCCTGGAGCATCTCCCTCCTCTGCTCTGCATACTCGGCCTTGTTGTAGACCGCGCGCACGCCACGTTGTTCGTGAGCGAGGCATTTCTCGATCCAGTCGGTGTTGAACCCTGCTTCGCGCAGCAGCGTGCTGGCCGTCCGACGCAGATCGTGCACCGTGAAAGGATCAAAATCTGCCCCGTCGTCGCGCATCAGCTTGACCGTGCTGTCAATAACGCGGTTAGCGTCGCTGCGCTTATTGGGGAGGCGGTCTCATAGCGGCCCGGATGCACGTACGAACTCGCTCCGAAGCACGTCTTGAATGCGACCAGGATGTCTAGGGCCTGGCTCAGATAGACATTGTGGGGGCGACCGGCCTTCATCCGCTCCTTCGGAATTGTCCAGACTGCGGCGTCGAAATCTACCTCGGTCCACATTGCCAAGATGAACTCGGACTTGCGCACCAGCGTGAGCAGCATGAACCTGATAGCGAGACGCAGCGTAGGCATCGTCGGCGTGCGTTCCAGTGCACTGAAAAACACATGAATTTCGGTCGGCGTCAGTGTCCGATCACGCGGCTTGAACGTAGCGATGGCAGACGGGCGGATGGCCTCCGCAGGATTGTCCACCTTTAGTCCTCGCGCCTGCACGAAACGGTAGACCTGCAGAACGATGTCGCGCGCCTGCACGGCAGGGGCCGCGGCGCCCCTCTCCCTGATCTTCTCGCAGCGCGCCATCAGTCGCGCGGGCGTGATCTCTTCCAACTTCAGCCGGCCAAATTCCGACACAAGATTACGCTCGTACACCGATTTGCGCATCGATCGTGTGGAATCGGCAAGAGCAGTCTCCGCAAAGTACTTCTCCGCCCATTTACCAAACGTCTGCGCCTCGGACGCCTCGATCCGTTTCTCGACTTTCGCCCGTGAAGGACTTTCTCCACGTTGGATTGCTCCGTAGGCCTGGTCGCGCAGAAGCCGGGCTTCCGGGAGGCTGATAGCCATTCCGAATCCGAGCTCGTCTGGCTTGCGTGGCTTCCGTGCAGAAAGTGATGGATCGTACCGACCGACAACCAGGGTTTCCCGGCGACCGTTCACCCGGTAGTCGTACCGGAAGCTCACCGCGCCTGACGGCGTCACTGCCGCATATAGACCCGCTGATCGGCCACCTTGTAGATCTTCTTGGCCGGCTTCAGCGCTCGCAACTGCATGTCTGTGAGCATAAGAACACCTCGAACGTATACCGTCAGCCAATACCGTCAGATCGATGTGACGGTATCGGACAAGGCCGTCCGAGGGAGAAATCTCGATACCGTCAGCGATACCGACATTTCCTCCGGGCACTGTCCGGATCACAGCGGATCACGACCGACAATAATCCGCTGTTTTTTAACGGAAAAACAGGAAAAACCGGACCTCCCGAAACGACTTGGGAGCAGTCTAAATCACTCCCACTCGATCGTCGCAGGCGGCTTCCCCGAGATGTCGTAGACGACCCGGTTGATCCCGCGCACTTCGTTGATGATCCGGTTCGACACATGCCCAAGCAGTTCATGCGGCAGATGCGCCCAATGCGCGGTCATGAAGTCGAGCGTCTGCACCGCGCGCAACGCGACGACGTACTCGTAGGTGCGCCCGTCGCCCATCACGCCGACGCTCTTGACCGGCAGGAACACCGCGAACGCCTGGCTCGTCAGGTCGTACCACGACTTGCCGGTTTCCTTGTCGATCGTGTTGCGCAGCGTCTCGATGAAAATCGCGTCCGCGCGGCGCAGCAGGTCCGCGAAATCGCGCTTCACTTCGCCGAGGATCCGCACGCCCAGACCCGGACCCGGGAACGGATGGCGATACACCATCGAGTGCGGCAGACCGAGCTTCACGCCAAGCTCGCGCACTTCGTCCTTGAACAGCTCGCGCAGCGGTTCGAGCAGCTTCAGGTTCAGCGTCTCCGGCAGACCTCCGACGTTGTGGTGGCTCTTGATGGTTTGCGCGGCCTTCTTGCCCTTGCCCGCCGATTCGATCACGTCCGGATAGATCGTGCCTTGTGCCAGCCACTTCGCGTCGGTCAGCTTGCCGGCTTCGGCCTGGAACACTTCGACGAACTCCGCGCCGATGATCTTGCGCTTCGCTTCAGGATCGGTCACGCCGGCGAGCTTACCGAGGAATGCTTCGCTCGCGTCGACGTGAATCACCTTCACGCCAAGGTGATCGGCGAACAGCGCCATCACCTGCTCGGCTTCGTTCAGGCGCAGCAGGCCATGGTCGACGAACACGCAGGTCAGTTGATCGCCGATCGCGCGGTGCAGCAGCGCCGCCGCCACCGACGAATCCACGCCGCCCGACAAGCCCAGAATGACGTGCTCGTTACCGACCTGCTCGCGAATCTTCGCGACGGCTTCGTCGATGTAGTGGCCCATTTCCCAATCGGCCTTCGCGCCGCAGATCTGCAGCACGAAGCGCTCGAGCATCGCGCGGCCCTGCACCGTGTGCGTGACTTCCGGATGCCATTGCAGGCCGTAGAAGCGGCGCTGTTCGTCGGCCATCGCGGCGATCGGGCACGATTCCGTCGATGCCATCAGCGCGAAACCCGGCGGCATCTCCAGCACCTTGTCGCCGTGGCTCATCCATACCTTCAGCATGCCGTGGCCTTCGGACGTGGTGAAGTCGCTGATGCCTTCGAGCAGGCTCGTATGGTTGCGCGCACGCACTTCGGCGTAGCCGAATTCGCGCAGATGACCGATGTCGACCTTGCCGCCGAGCTGCTGCGCCATCGCCTGCATGCCGTAGCAGATGCCGAGCACCGGCACGCCGAGTTCGAACACGGCTTGCGGCACGCGCGGCGTGTCTTCCTCGGTGACCGAGCTCGGGCCGCCCGACAGAATCACGCCCTTCGGCGCGAAGTCGCGGATGAACGACGCGTCGACGTCGTACGGATGGATTTCCGAATACACGTTGGCTTCGCGAACGCGACGTGCAATCAGTTGGGTGACTTGCGAACCGAAGTCGAGAATCAGGATCTTGTCATGCATGGCAGCGGACGGAATCAGAAGTGAGCGGATACGGAATGCCGCGCGCGAGGCGCGGCGTCGAATTCAAAGCGGTCCACGCGGCGACGGTCTTGGCGCGGCGCGGACAGCCAACATTACGATGAAGCACAAGGGCGCGGCCAATCACGGAACTCGCCGCCTGCGATGCGCGCGAACGAAATCCGGTAGCTTCGGCAAACGGCCTGGCGCGCGGCGCTTCAGCCATGAAACGGCGGGCGGGGTGCGCCGGGCACGTCGTTGCTGGTGTCGCGCGCTGCGCGTTCGGACTCGCTCAGGCCGGGCTCGCTTGCGGCCGGATGAAGCGGCGCGGTAGTGGCAACGGAAGCCGCGGCAGCCGGATTGGCCGGCCGCGTGACCGGCACGACGGGCTCTGGCACCGGCTCGGCGTGATAGACCGGAAAGCCCGCTGAGGCACGTGGCTCGCGCGCGTTGTCGCGTTCGGGTTCACGCTGCCGTGCGGCATCCTTTTCGGCTTCTTTCGCGGCACGCTTATCGGCACGACTGTCGGCCTTGCTCGACGAGGGCTTGATCACGATCCCCTTCTCGCGCCGTCGCACCGCACCCGACAGTCGCACGCCGCCGAGCCCGATCACCACCAGCACGACACCGGCCAGCACCGCCACCATCTGGCCGAAACCGGTCAGCGACGGCGTATGCAGCCCCAGCAGCCAGACCAGCATCAGCACGCCGATCAGCCAGTGCACATGACCGACGATCTTCGCGACCGTCGAGGTCAGCGCCCCGTCGAACGACGCATGCACCGCGAGCCACGCGAGCCCGATCAGCGCGACGCCGAACGCCTGGCCGACCAGCATCGGCTCCGTTGGCACCAGTTGCAACGCGTCGTACAGCGAGGTCCACGGCGTCAGCACGAACAGCAGGCCGAACGCCAGCAGCAACAACGCATCGAGGATCAGTACAACGCGCAGCAGTGGCTTCATGGGCGTTTAGTCCACGTGGTAGTTGGGCGCTTCCTTGGTGATTTGCACATCGTGCACATGCGACTCGCGCAGGCCCGCGCCGGTGATCTGCACGAACTCGGCCTTCTCGTTCATTTCGGCGATGGTGCGGCAGCCGCAGTAGCCCATGCTCGCGCGCACGCCGCCGATCAGCTGGAACAGGATCGCGTTGACCGAACCCTTGTACGCGACGCGACCTTCGATGCCTTCCGGCACCAGCTTGTCGATGTTGGCCGAGTTGTCCTGGAAGTAGCGGTCCGCCGCGCCGTCCTTCATGGCGCCTACCGAGCCCATGCCACGGTACGACTTGTACTGGCGGCCCTGGTACAGGAATACCTCGCCCGGCGACTCCTCGGTACCGGCGAACATGCTGCCCATCATGACCGCGCTGGCGCCCGCCGCGAGCGCCTTGCTGACGTCGCCCGAGAAGCGCACGCCGCCGTCGGCGATGACCGGCACACCGGTGCCGTTCAGCGCTTCGGACACGTTGGAGATAGCGGTGACCTGCGGCACGCCGACGCCTGCGACGATTCGCGTCGTGCAGATGGAGCCCGGGCCGATACCGACCTTGACGCCGTCCGCGCCGTATTCGACGAGCGCCTTGGCGGCCGCGGCGGTTGCGATGTTGCCGCCGATCACCTCGACGTGCGGGAAGTTCTGCTTGACCCACTTGACGCGCTCGAGCACGCCCTTGCTGTGGCCATGCGCGGTATCGACGACGATCACGTCGACGCCGGCCTGCACGAGCAGCTCGACGCGCTCTTCGTTGTCCGCGCCAACGCCGACCGCCGCGCCCGCGCGCAGCTTGCCGTGCTCGTCCTTGCATGCGTCCGGGTGCTCGGTCTGCTTGGTGATGTCCTTGACGGTCATCAGGCCGCGCAGTTCGAATGCGTCGTTGACGACCAGCACACGCTCGAGGCGGTGGCTGTGCATCAGCGCCTTCGCTTCGGCGAGCGGCGTGCCTTCCTTGACGGTGACGAGGCGCTCGCGCGGCGTCATGATGTTGCGCACCGGCTCGTCCAGACGCTCTTCGAAGCGCAGGTCGCGGTTGGTCACGATGCCGACGAGCTGCGAGCCCTCGACGACCGGGAAGCCCGAAATGCCATGCTGGCGTGACAGCGCGATCACGTCGCGCACTTTCATTTGCGGCGGCACGGTGATCGGATCGCGCACGACGCCCGACTCGAAACGCTTGACCTTCGCGACTTCACGCGCCTGCTCGGCCGGCGTCAGGTTCTTGTGGATGATGCCGACGCCGCCCATTTGCGCCATGGCGATTGCCAGACGTGCTTCGGTGACCGTGTCCATCGCGGCGGACACGAGCGGCATATTGAGGGAGATGTTGCGGGTCACCCGGGTCTTGAGGCTGGTGTCGCGCGGCAGAACATCGGAGAAGGCCGGGACGAGGAGCACGTCATCGAATGTGAGTGCTGTTTGGATCAGACGCATGGCAAATCCTATAGGCGCAAAAGCGAATTATACGCGATACCACCCCGGTTTTCACTGCGCGAACAGCAGCTTAGCGAATTTCAGACGATTTTTTGCCGCTCCGGCATGCGCCGATTTCGCTTGCCTGTTCGCGTCGGGTTCGATCGGGTTTCGTTTGCGCGTCCGCAGGCAAAATCGGAGCAGAGCCGGCGGCATTTTCGCGGCACGTACCCTGTCGAGCGGCGGTCGAGCGGCCTGAATGCAGGATCGAACAAGACGCCCCGCTCGCAAAACCGCTATTCTGCCGGCCATTCCAGTTTATCCAGCAGAGGCAGTCGATGCAGCGCGGTGTCGTGTATGGGGTCATGGCCGGAGCCTTGTGGGGCATGGTGTTTCTGGTGCCGCGGGTGCTGCCCGACGTCTCCCCGCTCCTGCTCGTCGCCGGCCGCTACTCGATGTACGGCGTCGTGTCGCTCGCCGCGGCGCTACCGATCGCGCGTTCGCTCGCCAAACGGCTGAGCCGCGAGGATCTGATCGCGCTCGTCAAGTTCGCGCTGGCCGGCAATATCGTCTATTACCTGCTGCTGACGGCCGCCGTGCACCTGATCGGAATCGCGCCGGCCTCGCTGATCGTCGGCGTGCTGCCGGTCACGGTTACGCTGGTCGGCCGGCGCGATCACGGCGCGGTGCCGCTCGCGCGCCTCGCATGGCCGCTCGCGACCGTGGTGGCGGGCATCGTCTGCATCAATATCGACGTCTTTACGGTGGCGGGCGCGGCGCCGGTGAGCATCGCGACGCGCCTGCTCGGCGTGGCCTGCGCGGTGGGCGCGCTCATCTGCTGGACCTGGTTCGCGGTCGAGAACGCCCGTTACCTGCAGCGTCAGACGCATTTCAGCGGCAATGAGTGGTCGGTGCTGTGGGGCGTCGTGACCGGCGCGCTCGGCGGCGCGTTGTGGCTCGTGGTCGCGGTGCTGCCGTCGGGCGGCCCGCAGGGTGAGTTGGCCGACCCGCGCTGGCACACGTTCTGGCTGCTCAACCTCGCACTCGCGATCGGCGCGTCGTGGCTCGGCAACGGGCTGTGGAATGCCGCGGCAAAACGGCTGCCGCTAACGCTGTCCGGCCAGATGATCGTGTTCGAGACGCTGTTCGCGCTGCTTTTCGCGTTCATTTACGACGAGCGCCTGCCACGCCCGCTCGAACTCGCGGCGATCCTGCTACTGGTGGCGGGGGTCTGGTGGTCGGTGCGCCGGCATTCGGACGACGATTCGTCGGGGGCGGCGCGCATCGAGGGCATGAACGATAAGGCGCAGACGGCGGCGCCTTGAGGTGATGTGACGCGATGATGCAAAACGGGCGGCGCGCGAAAAAATCCACCGCCCCCCCAACTAGCGCCGCCTAGCGCGAATCCTTGTTCAACCAACGCCGCCCCTCGATCGACCCCGCCTTGCGTGTCTTTTCGACGCGGCGTTGGCGCGACACCTTCGGGTCCACCAGCAACGGCCGGTAAATCTCGACGCGATCATGGTCCGCCAGCACTGTATCGAGCGGTTTGAGCTTGCCGAACACGCCCACCTTCTGCGTGTTCAGATCGATCGACGGAAAGCGCTGCAGAATCCCGCTTGCGCCGATCGCCTGTTGCAGCGTCGCGCCCGCGGGCAACTCGACCGCAATCAGCGTCTGCTCGGCAGCGAGCGCATAGCAGACCTCTACCGTTAGCCGCGCGCTCATGACTGACCATAGCGCTGGTTGGCGCGCTTCACGAAAGATTCGACGAAGGTATTGGCGATGTGATTGAACACCGGCCCGATGATCTTCTCGAGCAGTATGCTGGTGAACTCGTAGTGCAGCGCGAATTCGATCTTGCACGCATCGGCGCGCAGCGGCGTGAAGCGCCAGAAACCGGTGAACTTGCGAAACGGACCGTCGGCGAATTCCATGTCGATGCGGGTGGGGCGCTCCATCGAGTTACGCGTGGCGAAATGCTGCTTGATGCCCTTGAAGTTGATATCGATCCTCGCCTCCATGCTGGTGTCGTCCCGGTGACGAATTTCGATGCCCCCGCACCATGGCAGGAACTTGGGGTAATCGTCGACGTCGGTGACGAGGTCGAACATCTGCTCCGCCGAATGGCGAATCAAAACGGTTTTCTGGACATCTGCCATAAATTGAACAGCGCGTGGCAACGGTGGACGAGCGCCGCGGGCTTTCCTTGCCCCGCTTTGCTAAAATCGTGATTTTAAACGAGTTGGGCACTTTCCATTCATGAGCATCATTGACAACAGAAAAGCCTTCTACGACTACTCGGTCGAGGAACGCTATGAGGCAGGCCTCGTGCTCGAAGGATGGGAGGTCAAGGCGTTGCGCGCCGGGCGCGGCCAGATCAAGGAAGGCTACGTGGTGATCCGCAACGGCGAGCTGTTCCTGATCGGCACGCACATCAGCCCGCTGCCCGAAGCGTCGACGCACATCCATCCCGACCCGGTGCGCACGCGCAAGTTGCTGCTGCATAGCGAGGAGATCAGCAAGCTGATCGGCAAGGTCGAGCAGCGCGGCTACACGCTCGTGCCGCTGAATTTTCACTACAAGAACGGTCGCGTCAAATGCGAGATCGGTCTCGCGAAGGGCAAGAAGATGCACGACAAGCGCGAGACCGAGAAGAAGCGCGACTGGGAGCGCGAGAAGGCGCGCTTGATGCGCTCGCCGACCTGAACGCGATTCGTTTCCGGCTCATGCAAAAATGGCCCGCGCATCGATGTGCGGGCCATTTGCTTTTACGTCACGCACTCATTGCGCATGCATTGCCCGTTCGTCAGCGCAAGTCGCCGCGCGGCGGCTCCGCTGCCGCCTTGCTCCTGTTCACGATGGTCAGCGCCGACGCGATCATCGAACTCATGTTCGACATGTCGCCCGGCACGATCAGTGTCGTGCCCTGCCTGGCCAGGTTCGAGAACGCGTTCACGTACTGTTCGGCCACCTTCAGATTCACCGCGTCCATGCCGCCGTTCAGCTGGATCGCCGCCGCGATCTTCTGGATCGCCTGCGCGTTCGCCTCGGCCACCGCCAGAATCGCCGCGGCCTGCCCCTGCGCCTGATTGATCGCTGCCTGACGCTCGCCCTCGGACTTCTGGATCGCCGCCTCGCGGCCGCCCGACGCGATATTGATCTGCTCCTGCTTGCGCCCTTCCGATGCCGCGATCAGCGCGCGTTTCTCGCGCTCGGCGGTGATCTGCGCCTGCATCGCGTGAAGGATTTCCTTTGGCGGCGTCAGGTCCTTGATCTCGTAGCGCAGCACTTTTACGCCCCAGTTCGCGGCCGCCTCGTCCAGCGCGGACACGATGCTGTGATTGATGAAATCGCGCTCCTCGAAGGTCCGGTCGAGTTCCAGCTTGCCGATGACCGAGCGCAGCGTGGTCTGCGACAACTGCGTGATCGCGAACACGAAGTTGCTCGATCCGTACGATGCCTTCATCGGATCGGTGACCTGGAAATACAGCACACCGTCGACCTGCAGTTGCGTGTTGTCGCGCGTAATACAGACCTGGCTCGGCACTTCGAGAGGAATTTCCTTCAGCACGTGCTTGTACGCGACCCGGTCGACGAACGGGAACGCGAAGCTCAGACCCGGCGTCAGCGTCGCGTGATAACGGCCGAGGCGCTCGAGCACCCACGCATGCTGCTGCGGCACGATCTTGATGGTCTGCGACGCGAGCACGATCACGACGATCAGCAGCACTGCCCCGACGATGGTTGAATCCATATCGCTACCCTCCGATTCTGCTTCGAATAGTTGTGCGCAGGTTGGTCGGGCCTGCATTTTCAGCTTGGGCGGCCGGCGCTCAGATCGTCAGGACGCGCTCGCGCGCGCCTTCGGCTGCCGGCTCGCGACGACGACGAGGCAACTGCCCCTCAACTCCTTGATCTCGTAGACCTGCGCGTCTTCGGGTTCGCCCGCGGCCAGCTCGATGTCCCATGCCGCGCCACGATAGGTCGCGCGTGCTTTGCGCCCCTGCCAGGCCGGCACGTTCAGCGTCTGCCCGATATCCAGATTGACGTCCGGATTGCGCGACGCCTGCTCGCGCCTACGACGGCCGAAGCGCGAGCGTCTGAGCACCACGACCGCCGCGAGCGCAACCAGCGCCGCCACTACGAATTGCAGATCGGTCCCGGCGCCGGCAATGCGCGCAAGCGCGGCCGCAACGAAGCCGAACGCGATCATCAACAGATAGAAGGTGCCGCTCATCAGTTCCAGCACGACAAGCACACCCGCCCCGATCCACCAGAACAGTCCGCCAGGCGCCACGTCGACCTCCACAAAGCAAAACACCCCGGTTCTACCGGGGTGTTTATAGCACGAAGCGCACGTGCCTTTAACGCGTGCCGAATGCCGCCTGCGAAAGCGGCATTCGATACCTCGCGAGTTACTGCTTCGCCTTTGCCAACTGCTGCCACGTATCGATGATCGTGTCGGGGTTGAGCGAGATCGACTTGATGCCTTCGTCAGTCAGCCATTGCGCGAAGTCCGGATGATCCGACGGCCCCTGGCCGCAGATACCGACGTACTTGTCGAGACGCAGACAGGTTTCGATCGCGCGCTTGAGCAGGAACTTGACCGCTGGATCACGCTCGTCGAAATCGACCGCGAGCAGCTCCATGCCCGAGTCGCGGTCGAGGCCGAGCGTGAGCTGCGTCAGGTCGTTCGAGCCGATCGAGAATCCGTCGAAGTACTGCAGGAACTCTTCCGCGAGGATCGCGTTCGTCGGCACTTCGCACATCATGATCAGACGCAGGCCCTTCTCGCCGCGCTTCAGGCCGAACTTCGCGAGCAGCCCGACCACGCGCTCCGCCTGCTTCAGCGTACGCACGAACGGCACCATGATCTCGACGTTGTCGAGGCCCATCTCTTCACGCACCTTCTTCAGCGCGACGCATTCCATCTGGAACGCCTCGGCGAAGTCTTCCGCGATATAGCGCGACGCGCCGCGGAAACCCAGCATCGGGTTTTCCTCGTCCGGCTCATAGCGCGAGCCGCCGATCAGCTTCTTGTACTCGTTCGACTTGAAGTCCGACAGACGCACGATGACGGGCTTCGGATAGAACGCCGCCGCGATCGTCGCGATGCCTTCGGTCAGCTTGTCGACGTAGAACGCGCGCGGCGACGCGTGACCGCGCGCGACGCTTTCGACCGCCTTCTTCAGGTCCTGATCGACGTTCGGGTACTCGAGGATCGCCTTCGGGTGCACGCCGATGTTGTTGTTGATGATGAACTCGAGCCGCGCGAGACCCACACCTGCGTTCGGCAGTTGCGAGAAGTCGAATGCGAGCTGCGGATTGCCGACGTTCATCATGATCTTCACCGGAATCGGCGGCAGTTCGCCGCGCTGCACTTCGGTGACTTCGGTTTCGAGCAGGCCGTCGTAGATCTTGCCTTCGTCGCCTTCAGCGCACGACACGGTGACGAGCGCGCCGTCCTTCAGCACGTCGGTCGCGTCGCCGCAGCCGACCACGGCCGGCACGCCCAGCTCACGCGCGATGATCGCCGCATGGCAGGTGCGGCCGCCACGGTTCGTGACGATCGCCGACGCACGCTTCATGACCGGCTCCCAGTTCGGATCGGTCATGTCGGCGACAAGCACGTCACCCGGCTGCACACGGTCCATCTCCGACGGGTCGTGGATCACGCGTACCGGACCCGCGCCGATCTTCTGACCGATCGCGCGGCCCGTTGCCAGCACGTTCGACTGGCCCTTCAGCTTGAAGCGCTGCTCGGCCTTGCCGCCGCCCTGGCTCTTCACCGTTTCCGGACGCGCCTGCAGGATGAAAATCTTGCCGTCGCGGCCGTCCTTGCCCCACTCGATGTCCATCGGACGCTGGTAGTGCTTCTCGATGATCACCGCGTACTTCGCGAGCTCGATCACGTCTTCGTCGGTGATCGAGAAGCGGTTGCGCTGTTCGTGCGCGACGTCGACGGTCTTCACGCGGCCCGACTCGCCCGGCTTCGTGAACTCCATCTTGATCAGCTTCGAGCCGATCGAGCGGCGGATGATCGGGTACTTGCCCTGCGCGAGCGTGGTCTTGAACACGTAAAACTCGTCCGGATTCACCGCGCCCTGCACGACGGTTTCGCCGAGGCCATAGCTCGACGTGATGAAGACGGCGTCCTTGAAGCCCGATTCGGTGTCCAGCGTGAACATCACGCCCGCGGCGCCGACGTCCGAACGCACCATGCGCTGCACGCCAGCCGACAACGCGACTTCAGCATGCGTGAAGCCCTTGTGGACGCGATAGGAGATGGCGCGGTCGTTATACAGCGACGCGAACACGTGCTTCATGCGATCGAGCACGTCGTCGATGCCGACCACGTTCAGGTAGCTTTCCTGCTGACCGGCGAACGATGCGTCCGGCAGGTCTTCCGCGGTCGCGGATGAACGCACGGCAAACGACAGCTCCTCGGGCGAGCTCTGTTGCAGCGTGTCGAACCCCGCGCGAATGTCAGCCTCGAGCTGCGGCTGCAGCGGCGCGTCGACGATCCATTGACGGATCTCCTTGCCCGCTTCGGCGAGCGCCTTCACGTCGTCGACGTCGAGCGTCTCGAGACGTTTGGCGATGCGCTCGGTCAGATCGTTGTGCTGAAGGAAGTCACGGAACGCGAGCGCGGTGGTCGCGAAGCCGGTCGGCACGCGCACTCCGGCTTCGGCGAGCTGGCTGATCATCTCGCCCAGCGACGCGTTCTTGCCGCCGACGATCTCCACGTCGGTCATCCGCAACTGCTCGAACGGAACTACATACGCCTTGTCCTTTGCGACGGTAACTGCGTTAGTCATACAAGCCCCTAAGTGTGAAAGAAATTCACGGCCGTGCAAGTGGGCTTGAACACGGGCAGCCCATTGGAAGCCTCGACCCCGTGTCTTGCACAACCTGTTAGATAAGCAATCGCGTGGACGGCGGAGATGCGTTGCATGGCGCGCCGGCCGTGGAGCACGAGGCGGACGCACCGAAGAACGCGGTTGAGCGGACTTACCGCTCGATCTGTTGCGTTCAACGCATATTGACATTAGATAACGTGACGTTGAACGATCGTTCGCGGCAAGTTAGCGGCCAATCGCCTGCAATTGCTTATCCAACAGGTTGCCGCTATTCTACCGTGCCGACTCCTGAAATGTGGCAGTCGGTCGAGAATTGCGCCTCGAATCGCGCGCCGACCGAGCCAGCGGGCTTTTGCGAGATCGCCCGCGCGGGGCACGAGCGTGGCGCGCCCGCCGCCGCGCGGTTTGATTCGAGCGCGTTGTCGCGCTCGCGCCTTCCGGCTCATTTGCCTTTCACGTTCACAGCTCCTCTGATGCCGCCCACCGTATTCATCGTCTCAGACGGTACCGGGATTACTGCCGAAACCTTCGCGCATTCGATCCTCTCCCAGTTCGACCAGAAATTCCGCCTGGTCCGCGTGCCATTCGTCGACTCGACCGAGAAGGCCTACGCAACGCTCGAAAAGATCAACGAAGCGGTCGTGCAGGACGGCCGTCGACCGATCGTGTTCACCACGCTCGTCGATAGCTCGTCGAATCAGATCGTCAAGGATTCGAACGCGCTCGTGCTCGACATGTTCCAGACCTTCGTCGAGCCGCTCGAGCAGGAACTGGAACTGAAGTCGAGCCACGCGATGGGCCGCGGCCACCAGAACGCGGACACCGAGGAGTACAAGAACCGGATCGAGGCGATCAATTTCTCGCTCGCGCACGACGACGGTCAATCGAACCGCAATCTCGCGGACGCCGACGTGATCCTCGTCGGCGTGTCGCGCAGCGGCAAGACGCCGACGAGCCTTTATCTGGCGATGCAGTACGGCGTGAAAGCGGCAAACTATCCGCTGATTCCCGAGGATTTCGAACGCGGCAAGCTGCCCACGCCTCTGCTCGAGCATCGGCAGAAGATGTTCGGATTGTCGATCGATCCGCAGCGCTTGTCGGAAATCCGCAACGAGCGGCGGCCGGGCAGCAAGTATGCGGCTCTGGAAAACTGCCGCTACGAGATCAACGAAGCGGAAGCGATGATGCGGCGCGAGGGGATCAAGTGGCTGTCGTCGACGCACAAGTCGATCGAGGAAATCGCGACGACGATCCTGCAGGAGATCAAGCTGGATCGGCCGTCGTATTGAGGGATGGCCGAGCAGGCGTTGCGTTGCCGGGCCAGAGCCCTCGCAACGCCACTTAAGTCTACTTTTTGCGCCCGCGCTGCTGCCGGCACTGCTCGAACACGCAGACCGCCGCGGCGGCCGCCACGTTCAGAGACTCCATACCGCCGGGCTGCGGAATCGTCACCCGCAACGACACGGCATCGCGCCACGCCTGCGACACGCCCGCCCCTTCGTTGCCGAACACCCACGCGAGCGGCCTGTTCAGGTCGCTGTCATAGATCGCTTCGGCACCGTGCGAATCGGTGATGACGATCGGTACCGCGAGACGTTCGATCAGCGCACGCGCTTCGACATCCTCATGAATCTGCAACAGGAAGTGCGCGCCCATCCCCGAGCGCAGCACCTTCGACGACCATGCGTATGCGGTGCCCGGCGCGCAGAACACGTGCTCGATATCCGCAGCCGCTGCGCTGCGCAGAATCGAGCCGACGTTGCCCGCGTCCTGCACGCCGTCGAGCACGAGACAGTTTTGCTCGACGCGCTCGGGCAGCGGTGCGTCGAGCTTCTCGACGAGCAGCAGAATCCCGACCCCATGCACGACATTCGACAATTGCCCGAACAATGCCTCCGGCAGCGTCACGAGCCGATGCTCGTCGATGCGTGACACGATCGCCTGCGCTTCGTCGTGACGCAACGCGCCGTCGGTGACGACGCATAGCTCCGGCTGACCTGCGACGTCGAGATACGTGCTCGCGAGATGGAAGCCCTCCAGCAGCGCATGGCCGCTGCGGCGCTGTTGATGTGTCGAGCCGGCCAGTGCCTTCAGGCGCTTGTAGAGTGGATTGTCCCGCGAGGTAATTGCTTTCACAGGCAGCGAAGGCGGTGAGAAATGGAAAAGGAATCAGTGGCGAATCAACGGCACGCAAGCGCGGAGCGCGCTCGAGCCGCGCTGACGGGGTCGGTCACGCGAGACCGGCTTCGCCGAACGCATCGCCGTCGAGCAGCAGCGCGTCGGCCACGATGACGGCGTCCGCCGCCGGCAACGGCACGCCAGTGCCGAACCGCAAATGCGCTTCGCGCACCGGCGCGAACGAGCGCCGATGATGCTCGCACGGCCCATGTTCGCGCAGCGCCGCGAGATGCTGCGGCGTGCCATAGCCGGCATGCGCGTCGAAGCCGTACATCGGATACGCCTGGTGCAGTTCGACCAGCATGCGGTCGCGCGTGACCTTCGCGAGAATCGACGCCGCCGAGATGCTCTTCACGAGCGCGTCGCCGCCGATCACCGCCTCGCTACGGATGCTGAGCGTCGGGCAACGGTTGCCGTCGATCTTCACGAGCGTCGGCACGACCGACAGGCCCTCGACCGCGCGCTTCATCGCGAGCATGGTGGCGTGCAGGATGTTCAGCGAATCGATTTCCTCGACTGTCGCCGATGCGATGCAGTACGCGAGCGCGCGCTCGACGATCTTGTCGTACAGCGCTTCGCGCTTGAGTGCGCTCAGCGCCTTGGAATCGTCGAGGCCACGGATCATCGGTTTGGCGGGATCGAAAACCACCGCCGCCGCGACGACCGGACCGGCCAGCGGTCCGCGCCCTGCCTCGTCGACGCCGCAGACGATGTCGTCGGCGCTCTCGAAGTTCAGGCCGACTTGCGCCACTACCCGAACGGTGGCCGCGATCTTCCGGCGAGGCGCGCCCGCGGCGGTCATGGCCGCCCCGCCCGCTGCTCGACGACGCTCGCCACGACTTCGGCCGCGCGCTGCGCGGTGTTCTGCTTCAGCACGTGATGCATCTCCGTGAAGATTTCCCTCAGCGTGCGCCGGTTCGCGTCGTCGCGCAACTGTTTCAGCGTCGCCTCGGCGAGCGCCTGCGGCGTCGCGAAGTGCTGCAGGATCTCCGGCACCACGAAACGCCCGGCCAGGATGTTCGGCAGGCCGACGTACGGCAGATAGCCCTGGCGGCGCATGATCTGGCCGGTCAGCCAGGGCACCTTGTACGAAATCACCATCGGCTTTTTCAGCAGCGCGGCTTCGAGCGTGACGGTTCCGCTCTTCACGAGAATCGCGTCGGCGGCGGTCATCGCGAGTTGCGACTGGCCTTCGGTGATGGTCAGCGCGAGACCCGGATGCGCATCGACGAGCGGCTGCAGCAACGCGCGCAACGCGGGCGTCGCCGCCGGCATCACGAAGCGCACGCTGGGCTCCTGGTGCTGCATCATCTCCATCGCCGCGAAGAACGTCGGGCCGATCAGGTCGATCTCGGAGCGCCGGCTGCCCGGCAGCACCGCGATCACGGGCCCGCTTTCCGCGAGACCGAGCGCGCGGCGCGCACCGAGGGTGTCAGGTTCGAGCGGGATCTGATCGGCCAGCGGATGACCGACGTACGACGCCGCGACACCCGCCTTTTCGAGCAGCGCGGTTTCGAACGGGAACACGCACAGCATGTGGTCGACGGCCTTGGCGATCTTTTTGATGCGCCCGCCACGCCACGCCCAGATGGACGGGCAGACGAAGTGCACGGTCGGAATGCCGGCGTCGCGCAGTGCGTGCTCGAGCCCGAAATTGAAGTCGGGCGCGTCGACGCCGACGAACACGGACGGCGGTTCGGCGAGCAGCTGACGCTTGAGCTCGTTGCGGATGCCGAGGATTTCAGGAATGTGCCGCAGTGCTTCGACATAGCCGCGCACCGTCAGCTTTTCCATCGGCCAGTGGGCGTCGAAACCCGCGGCGATCATGCGCGGACCGCCGATGCCGTAGTACTGCGTGGCGGCCGGCAACCGGCTGGCGAGGCCGTCGAGCAGCGACGCGGCGAGCAGGTCGCCGGACGGCTCGCCGGCCACCATCGCGACGCGCAGCGGACTGAGTTGCAACGTCATCGGTTAGCGGATGATGCCGCGCTGCGACGCTTCGACGAACGCGAGCAGCGTCTGCACCGGGGCGTCGCCGTCACCGCCGGCCGAACCGAGTTCCTTCAGTTGCACCTTCGCTTCTTCGAGCGACAGGCCGTTCTTGTACAGCACGCGATACGCGGTGCGCAGCACCGAGATCGCGTCGGCCGAGAAGCCGCGGCGGCGCAGCCCTTCGACGTTGATGCCGTGCGGCTCGGCCTTGTTGCCCGCGGCGATCACGTACGGCGGCACGTCCTGCACGAGCGCCGACGCGCCGCCGAGCATCGAATGCGCACCGATGCGCACGAACTGATGCACGCCCGACATGCCGCCGATGATCGCGTAGTCGCCGATCGTCACGTGACCGGCCATCTGCGCGTTGCTCGACAGGATCACGTTGTTGCCGACGTGGCAGTCGTGACCGATGTGCACGTAGGCCATGATCCAGTTGTCGTCGCCGAGCGTGGTGACGCCCGCGTCCTGCACCGTGCCGGTGTGGATCGTCGTGAACTCGCGGATCATGTTGCGGTTGCCGATCACGAGCCTGGTCGGCTCGTCCTGGTACTTCATGTCCTGCGGACGCCCGCCGACCGATGCGTAATGGCCGATGCGGTTGTCTTCGCCGAGCGTGGTATAGCCTTCGATCACGCTGTGCGAGCCGACCGTGCTGCGCGCACCGATCGTCACGTGTGCGCCGATCACCGCATAGGGCCCGACTTCGACGGATTCGTCCAGCTGCGCGCCCGCTTCGATGATCGCGGTGGGATGGATCCTGCTCATGCGTCCTCGCTTCTGATTCTGTTGCGTTGTGTGGATGGCCTTGCCGTCAGGGCCGCCGCGCGCGCGCCTTGCCGCGCCGCGACCTGCCCCGACGCGGGCTTTACGCGTCTTTGTCCGTGTGGCGCACCGCGCACATCAGATCGGCTTCCGCCGCGACGACGCCATCCACTTCGGCGCGCGCCTTGAACTTCCAGATGCCGCGCATGTGACGCTCGAACGTGCAGTTCAGGATCAGCTGATCGCCCGGTTCCACCACGCGCTTGAAGCGCGCGTTGTCGATGCCGACGAACAGGTACAGCGTGTTCGACGGATCGCTCGGTTCTTCCGAGAACGTCAGCAGCGCCGCGGTCTGCGCGAGGGCTTCGAGGATCAGCACGCCTGGCATCACCGGCCGCGTCGGGAAATGTCCCTGGAAATACGGCTCATTGATCGACACGTTCTTCAACGCTTTGATGCTCTTGTGCGGTTCGAGTTCGAGCACCCGGTCAACCAGCAGGATCGGATAACGATGCGGCAGCAGCGTGAGAATCTTATGAATGTCGAGATTGATTTTTTCGGTGCTCATGGTGTTTCTGCTCACGCATTGACTGCGCGATGATGACTGCGGATGCTGGTGCAGGTGGGTTGAAAACGCGCACGACCGGCGCCTCTGATGACCGGTGGCCGTGCCACCCGGTCACGGCCACCGGCTTTGCTTCATGATGCTCGACCACTATTTTACGCGGTGCCGATGGGTCGCCGGGATAACTGTCAGATCTTGTTGCCTGCGGGTGGACCTGCGGCGCCGTCAGTGGCATTGCCGGCTTTGTCGACGGTGGCGTTCTCCAGCGCTTTGATGCGATCGCGAAGCTTGTCGATATTGCGCAGCAGCGCGGCGCTTTTGTTCCAGTCCGCGTGGTTCACGGCCGGGAACGCGCTCGTGTACATGCCGGGCTTCAGCAGCGACTTCGACACGCCCGACTTTGCGGTGACGATCACGTAATCGGCGAGCGTCACGTGTCCGGCAATGCCGACCGCGCCGCCGATCATGCAATGACGGCCGATCGTCGTGCTGCCCGCGATGCCCGCGCAGCCCGCGATCACCGTGTAGGCGCCGACCTTGCAGTTGTGGCCGATCTGCACGAGGTTGTCGATCTTCACGCACTCCTCGATGATCGTGTCGGCCATCGCGCCGCGGTCGATCGTGGTGTTCGCGCCGATTTCGACGTCGTTCGCGATCGACACGCCGCCGACCTGGGGAATCTTCACCCAACTGCCGGTGCGCGCGTCGCCCTCGCCGACGAAGTCTGGTGCGAAGCCGAAGCCGTCCGAGCCGATCACCGCGCCCGCATGGACGATCACGCGCTCGCCGAGCTTGCAGCCGTGGTACACGGTCACGTTCGGATACAGATGTGAGTTCGCCCCGACGCGGGTGCCGCGGCCGATTACGACGTTGGCGTCGAGCCGCGCGTACTCGCCGATCACTGCGCCCGCTTCCACGGTGACACGCGGACCGATCACCGCGCTCGCGGCGACCTGGGCGGAAGGATCGATGGTTGCGCTCGGATGCACGCCGGGGACCGCCCTCGGCCCGGCCAGGTCGATGAAGGTTTGCGCGATGCGCGCAAAGTAAGCGTAGGGATTCGGCGTGACGATGAAGTTTCGACCTTCGCGCGAGGCGAGCTTCGCGAGGTCGCCGGCATTGATCAGCACTGCGCCGGCGCGGGTCGTTTCGACCTGCGACAGATACTTCGGATTGGCGAGGAACGCCAACTGGTCCGGGCCTGCCTGGTCGAGCGGCGCAAGACTGCTCACGCGCTGCGCCCCGTTACCGACTACTTCACCACCGAACCGCTGGACGATGTCCTCGAGCGCAAATGCCATGCCTATCCTGTCTCCAACCTGTTCAATCATTGCGAGGGCGCGCGCCGAGGCGTGCGGGGCGGCCGTGCGCCACCCTCAGTTGCCCTCAATTGCCCTTAGTTGCCCGATGCCGCCAGTGCCTTCAGCACCTGGTCGGTGATATCGATGCGCGGGCTCACGTACACCGCTTCCTGGACGATCAGATCGTAGTGCTGCGTTTCGGCGATCTGCTTGATGACCTTGTTCGCGCGATCGAGCACCGCCGCGAGTTCCTCGTTGCGGCGCTGGTTCAGGTCTTCGCGGAACTCACGCTGCTTGCGTTGGAAGTCCGAGTCGAGCTGCGACAGGTCGCGCTGCTTTTGCGCGCGATCGGTCGCCGACATTGTCGCGCCATTCTTGTCGAGTGCATCGGACATCGACTTGAGCTTTTGCGCCATGTCGGCGAGATCCTTGTCCCGCTTCGCGAATTCGGCCTCGAGCTTCAGCTGCGCGGCTTTCGCCGCCGCCGATTCGCGCAGGATGCGGTCGGAATTCACCGCGGCGATCCTCGCCTCCTGCGCGTGCGCCATGCCGACCCCGAGGGTCATTGCCAGCGCCAATGCGCACGCTACACGTTTCGAAAACATACCGGTTAGCAAAGTCATCCTCTCGATACTGTAGTTTGGCCGGGTCCGCCGCCGCAGCCGGCCGCCGGCAACGCCGGCCGCCGGGAACACCCACCGCCCGATCAGAACGCCGTCCCGATCTGGAACTGGAACTTCTGGTACTGGTCGCCAGTGTGCTTCGTGAGCGGGAAGCCAAGGCTCAACTTGAGCGGGCCGATCGGCGAGATCCACGCGAGACCCACACCGTAGCCGTAACGCAGGCCATTTGCGCCGATGCTGTTACCTTCCGTTCCCCACACGTTACCGGCGTCGAGGAACGTGAACACACGCAGCGTGCGATCGTAGCCCGTGCCCGGCAGCGGGAACGTGAGCTCGATATTGCCGACGAGCAGCTTCGAGCCGCCGATCGGGTCGTTGGTCTTCGCGTCTCGCGGACCGAGCGAGCTCGGCTCGTAGCCGCGCACCGAACCGATACCGCCGGCGAAGTAGTTCTTGAAGATCGGATAAGGCTTGCCGCCGAGGCCGTTACCGTAGCCGCCCTGGAAGTTGAAGCCCAGCACGAAGCCACGCGCGAACGAGTAATAGTACTGCGCGTTGATGTCGGCCTTGTAGTACTGCGTGCCCCCGACCGGCGTGCCGTACTCGGCGTTCGCCTGCGTGAAGTAGCCGCGGCTCGGCACCAGCGCGCTGTCACGCGCGTCGCGCGACCAACCGACCGTCAGCGGTACGTTGTTCGACACGCGGCCGAACTGGTTCACGTAGTCGATATAGCTTTGCGGCGTATTTGAGTCGATGTCGAGCTGGTTCTGCTCGAAGCCGACGCCGAAAAACACCGTGTCGACTTCGGAGAACGGAATGCCGAATTTCAGGTCACCGCCGATCGTGACGATCTTGAAGCTCGAATCGGTCGAATAGTACAGCGGCTGGTACGTGCGGTAGTAGACGTCGGTGATCCGCTTGATGCCGTCCACCGTGAAGTACGGGTCGACCTGCGTGACCGTCAGCGTACGGTACGTCTTCGCGGTATTGATGTTCACCGAGAGGCTCGTGCCGGAGCCGAACACGTTGTCCTGCGAAATACCCGCCGACAGCACGACCTTGTCCGTCGATGAGAAGCCCGCGCCAAGCGTGATCGCGCCGGTCGGCTTTTCGGCGACCTTCACGTCGATGTCGACCTGGTCGGGCGTGCCTTCGACCGGCACCGTGGTCACGTCGACGTCGGTGAAGTAGCCGAGACGGTTGATACGGTCCTTCGACAGCGCGAGACGGTTCGAATCGAACCACGAGCTTTCTAGCTGGCGCATTTCGCGGCGCACCACTTCGTCGCGCGTGCGCGTGTTGCCGACCACGTTGATGCGGCGCACGTACACGCGGCGGCTCGGGTCGACCTGAAGCGTCAGGTCGACGGTGTGGTTGTTCTGGTCAATCTGCGGCTGTGCATTGACGGTCGCGAACGCGTAGCCGTACTCGCCGAGCTTGTCGACGATCGCCTTCGTGGTGGCCTGCAGCTTTTCGGCCGAGAAGCGGTCGCCCGGCTTGATCTTGATCAGCTTCTTCAGTTCCGCTTCGCGGTCGAGCAGATTGCCGGCGAGGCGGATGTTCGAAATCGTGTACGGCTGACCTTCATGCAGCGTGACCGTCAGGTACATGTCCTTCTTGTCCGGCGAAATCGACACCTGGGTCGATTCGATGCTGAACTCGAGATAGCCACGGTTCAGGTAGTACGAGCGGACGTTCTCGAGGTCGCCGGTAAGTTTGTCTTTCGCGTACAGGTCGTTCTTCGTGTACCACGAGAACCAGTTCGGCGTGGACAACTGCATTTCGTCGCGCAACGTGCCGGTGCTGAATGTCTTGTTGCCGATGAAGTTGATCTGACGGATCTTCGCGCTCGGACCTTCGGCCACCGAGAACAGGATGCCGACCCGGTTGCGGTCGATCGGCGTGATCGTCGTGGTGACTTCAGCCGCGTAAAAACCGCGCGTCAGATACTGGCGCTTCAGTTCCTGCTCGGCCTTGTCGACGAGGGCCTTGTCGTAGTAGCGGCCTTGCGACAGCCCGACCGCGCGCAGCGCCTTGATCAGGTTGTCCTTGTCGAACTCGTGGATACCGGCGAAGTCGATCGTGCCGATGGCCGGGCGCTCTTGCACCTGCACGACCACCACGTTGCCTTCGGTCGCGATCTTGACGTCGTTGAAGAAGCCCGTCGCGTACAGCGCGCGAATCGCTTCGGACGCCTTGTCGTCGGAAAAGGTATCGCCTTGCTTGATGGGCAGGTACGCGAACACCGTGCCCGGTTCGACGCGTTGCAATCCCTCAATGCGAATGTCTTGCACCACGAAGGGCGTCGTTGCGTGAGCAACCAGCCCATGCGCGGCGAACGCCGCGGCTACAACCGTCTTTGGACCAAAGCGATGAGGTTTGAACAACGTGCTTCCCCAGTATGTATAGCTGCATCAGGCCTGGCGGCCGCCCTCGTGAACGCCGCCGGACACTTTAAAAATGGATTAAACGAGCCAGATCGTTGAACAGCGCAATCGCCGACAACGCGACGATGCAGGCAAGCCCCGCCCTCTGAAAAACGAGTTGCCAGCGATCGGAGACAACTTTACCGGTCACAGCTTCAACCAAATAATATAACAGATGACCCCCATCCAATACCGGAATTGGTAGCAGGTTCAGCACGCCGAGGCTAATGCTGACAAGGGCCAGGAACGACAGAAACGCGGCAGGACCCAGACGTGCGCTCTTTCCCGCGTAGTCGGCAATCGTCACCGGACCGGACAGATTCTTCAGCGACGCCTCGCCGACGATCATCCGGCCGAACATCCTGACCGAGTACCCCGCGAGATCCCAGGTACGGCGCGCGCCGAGGTGGAGGCTCTCGAGCGGCCCGTAGCGCACGTCGATCGACGGCACCTGGGTCGCCAGCTCCGCCCCGATGCGGCCGATCTGCTGCCCGCTCGCCGCATCGCGCTGCAGCTGCGGCACGATGGTGATTTCTTCGAACGCGCCCGCCGCATGACCGCCACGGCCGCCGCGCTCCACCCGCAGCGTGACCGGCACGCCGGCGTGCGATTTTACAAAAGCGATGAAGGCCGAGGCATTATCGGTCGGCGTGCCGTTGATCGCGCGCAGCCGGTCGCCGGCGACGAGCCCCGCCTTTTGCGCGGCGCTGCCCGCCTGCACGCCCGCCACCGTCAGCTTGCCGCCGCCGGGCTCGAAGCCGAGGCGCGACATCAGATCGTCGTCGACGTCTTTCTCGTCGAGGCCGCGCAGGTCCATCGGAAAATCGGACGTGCCGTGCACGTCCTTTGCACTGAGCACGATGCGCTGCTGATCGAACGCGGCGCCGAGCAGCTTCCAGCGCAGATCCGACCACGACCGCACCGGCTCGGTCTCATCGCTACGGCCGGTGCGCACACCGACGATGGTCTCGCCGCCCTCGAAGCCCGCCAGCGCGGCCGGCGTGTTCGGCGCGGGTGTCGCGATCACGGCGGCCGGTTCGGTCACGCCAGTTGCGAACACGAGCGCGAACAGCACGATTGCGAGCAGGAAATTCGCGACCGGACCGGCCGCGACGATCGCGAAGCGCCGCCACACCGACTGGCGGTTGAACGCATGCGGCAGATCCGCTTCGGGAATCGAACCGGGGCCGGTCTCGCGCTCGTCGAGCATCTTCACATAGCCGCCGAGCGGCAGCGCGGCAATCGTCCACTCGGTGCCCGTCTTCGGACTGACCCACTGAACGAGCGGCTTGCCGAAGCCGATCGAAAAGCGCAGCACCTTCACGCCGCACAGACGCGCGACGCTGTAGTGCCCGTACTCGTGGACTACCACGAGTACGCCAATCGCAACCGCGAAAGCGAGCAGTTCGATCAGCAGATTCATAAACGCCTCACTGGACGGCGCGTTCCGTGCGACGGGCGCCGTCAGGCAGACGCGCGATGAATTCGGTAGCAGCTCGGCGCGCGGCGGCGTCCGCTTCGATGACGTCGTCGAGCGCGTGCGCGCTGCGGTTCGGCAACGCGTTCAGCACCGAGTCGACCGCCTCGGCGATCGCCATGAAGCCGATGCGGCGCGCGAGAAATGCCTCCACCGCGATCTCGTTCGCGGCGTTCAACGCCGCGCTCGCGACGCCGCCTTCCGCAAGCGCCTTCATGGCGAGCGCGAGGCACGGGAAGCGCGCGTAGTCGGGTTTTTCGAACGACAGCGACGCGATCTCCGCGAGATCGAGCTGCGCGACCCCGGAATCGACGCGATCCGGAAACGCGAGCGCGTGCGCGATCGGCGTGCGCATGTCGGGGTTGCCGAGTTGCGCGAGCACCGAACCGTCCGCGTACGACACCAGCGAATGAATCACGCTCTGCGGATGGATCAGCACGTCGATGCGCTCGCCGGGCAGGCTGAACAGCCAGTGCGCCTCGATCACTTCGAGGCCCTTGTTCATCATCGTGGCCGAGTCGACCGAGATCTTGCGGCCCATCACCCAGTTCGGATGCTTGCAGGCTTCGTCAGGCGTCACGTCGACGAGCGTGGCCGGTTCGCGCGTGCGGAACGGGCCGCCCGATGCGGTCAGGATGATCTTTGAAACGCCGCCATGCAGCGACGCTTCACGCGGCAGGCATTGGAAAATCGCGTTATGTTCGCTGTCGACCGGCAGCAGCACCGCGCCGTGGTCGCGCACCGCGTCCATGAAGATCGCGCCGGACATCACCAGCGCTTCCTTGTTCGCGAGCAGGATTCGCTTGCCGGCGCGCGCCGCGGCAAGGCTCGGCGCGAGACCGGCCGCGCCGACGATCGCCGCGACCACCGTGTCGCAGCCCTCGCTCTTCGCGACGTCGACGAGCGCCTGCGGCCCGTACGTGACCTCGGTCTTGCTGCCCGCTTCGCGCAGCTTCGCGGCGACCTTCGCGGCCGTGTCAGCGTCGCCGACCACCGCTACTTCGGGCGCGAAGCGCAGGCATTGCCCGACGAGCTTGTCGCCGTTGCGATGCGCGCTCAGCGCGTAAATCGAAAAACGCTCGGGATGACGCGCGACCACGTCGAGCGTACTGTCTCCAATCGAGCCCGTGGAACCGAGCAATGTCAGACGTTTTTGCATATCTCTTTCTCTAGCCGAGCAGCAGCATGGCGAGCGGCAGCACCGGCATCAACGCGTCGATGCGATCGAGCACGCCGCCGTGCCCCGGCAACAGGCCGCTCGAGTCTTTGACGCCGGCCTGACGTTTCATCATCGATTCGAACAGGTCACCGACCACGCTGAAAACCACCAGCAGGGTCAGCGCGAGCACCGTGCGCAGCGCACCCAGTTGCGCCAGCAGCGCAGAATACAGGGTCGGCTCGAACGCGTGCAAAAAGATCGCCGCCGCCGCGACGATCATGACCAGCAGCCAGCCGCCGATCGCCCCCTCCAAGGTTTTACCCGGACTGATCGCTGGCGCCAGCTTGTGCTTGCCAAATGCCTTCCCGGAGAAGTATGCGCCGATATCGGCGAGCCATACCAATAGCAGCAGCGACAGCACGAACGGCACACCCTGCATGCGCGCGGCGACGAGAGCATGCCAGCACGCGATGAAACCGACGATTCCGGCAAGAAACAGAAACGCGCGCCACGCGCCCTGCGCGAGCACGGGCTTGCGCAGCAGCACGAATGGACCGGCGATCACCCAGAAAATCGCCGCCGCCTGGAAGAACGGCCGCGCAGGCTCGGTGCCGATGCCCACCCGCGTACTGGTGACGAGTCCGAGTGCCGCGACGAGCGCGTACAGCACCGGACCCGCGCCACCGAGCTTCAGCAGGCGCGCCCACTCCCACGCGGCGAACACGACGACGAAAGCGATCAGCGCGCCGAATGCGCCGACAGGCGCGAACAGCGTGACGGGCAGGAACACTGCCAGCAACACGATCGCCGTGATGACACGGGTCTTTAGCATGGAAGCGAATCGACGTTCTGCGATTGCGGCTCAAGCTGAGCACTGGTGCGGCCGAAGCGGCGTTCCCGCTCCGTGTACGAAGCGATGGCGTGACCGAGCGCGTCGGCGTCGAAATCCGGCCAGAACGTGTCGGTGAAATAGAACTCGGTGTAGGCAAGCTGCCACAGCAGGAAGTTGCTGACGCGGCGCTCGCCGCCGGTGCGGATGAACAGGTCCGGCTCGGGTGCGTAGGCCATCGACAGGTGCTCGGCGAACGCGTCCTCGTTGACCTCGACCGGCTTGCCCGCCGCCGCTTGCTCGACGAGCTTGCGGGTGGCCTGCATGATGTCCCAGCGCCCGCCGTAGTTCGCGGCGATGGTCAGCGTGAGACGGGTGTTGCGCGCGGTCTTGGTTTCCGCGCGCTTGATCAGATCGCGGATCTTGTCGTCGAAACGCTCGAGATCGCCGACCACGCGCAATCGGATACCGTTCGCGTGCAACTTGCCGATCTCGCGCTCGAGCGCGGTGACGAACAGGCGCATCAGGAACGATACCTCCTCGTTCGGACGGCGCCAGTTCTCCGAGCTGAACGCGAACAGCGTCAGATATTCGACGCCCCGCCGCGCGCACGCCTCGACGGCCGCCCGCACCGCGTCGACGCCGCGCGTATGGCCCGCCACGCGGGGCAGACGTCGCTGCGTGGCCCAACGGCCGTTGCCATCCATGATGATCGCGATATGTCGCGGCACCGCGGCGACTTCAGGCACGCGCACGGTTGAGCTGGTATAGGTCATGGCCGTCGGGACAGTAATGCCAGTAAAGAAGTGGAAATCAGAAGGTGCTGAGCCGAACGGCGTCAGACCGTCATGATCTCGGCTTCTTTCGTTGTGACGAGCTTGTCGATTTCGGCGACGAACTTGTCCGTCAGCTTCTGGACGTCGTCACCGGCACGACGCTCGTCGTCTTCCGAGATTTCCTTGTCCTTGACGAGTTTCTTCAGTTGCTCGTTGGCGTCGCGGCGCAGGTTGCGCACAGCCACCTTGGCCGTTTCGGCTTCGCTGCGAACGACCTTGGTCAGCTCGCGGCGACGCTCTTCGGTCAACGCTGGCATCGGTACGCGGATCACATCGCCATGCGTAGCTGGGTTCAGACCGAGATCCGACTCGCGGATCGCCTTTTCGACGACCTGGATCATCTTCTTTTCCCACGGCTGCACGCCGATCGTGCGCGCGTCGATCAGCGTCAGGTTCGCGACCTGCGAAATCGGCACCGGCGAACCATAGTAGTCGCACTGGATATGATCGAGCAGGCCCGTGTGCGCACGGCCCGTGCGGATCTTCGACAGGTCGTTCTTGAACGCGTCGATGGAGCGCTGCATCTTCTGTTCAGCGCCCTTCCTGATATCAGCCACAGACATTTTTAAACCTCCGAACCTTCAAAACGGTGCGAGCCGCCCGGCGCGCGCGATGCGGCGGCCCGGGCTCGCGTCAAAGCCCACGTAATGTAAACGAAGTTTACACGTGGACGAGGGTACCCTCGTCCTCACCTAGCACGATGCGCTTGAGCGCACCGGGTTTGACGATCGAAAACACGCGGATCGGCAGCTTCTGGTCGCGGCACAGAGCGAAAGCCGTCGCGTCCATCACCTGCAGATTGCGGCCGATTGCCTCGTCGAAGCTGATCGTGCTATAGCGGGTCGCGCTCGAATCCTTCTTGGGATCGGCCGAATAGACGCCGTCCACCTTGGTCGCCTTCAGCACCACTTCCGCGCCGATTTCCGCGCCGCGCAATGCAGCGGCCGTGTCGGTCGTGAAGAACGGGTTGCCGGTGCCGGCCGCGAAGATCACGACCTTGCCTTCCTCGAGCTGGCGGATCGCGCGGGGCCGGATGTACGGCTCGACGACCTGGTCCATGCGCAGCGCCGATTGCACGCGCGCCTCGATGCCGGCGTGACGCATCGCGTCCTGCAGCGCCAGCGCGTTCATCATCGTGGCGAGCATACCCATGTAGTCGGCCGTTGCGCGGTCCATACCCGCCGCACCGCCCGCGACGCCGCGAAAAATATTGCCGCCGCCGATCACCACGGCCAGTTGCGTTCCGAGACGGACCACTTCGGCCACGTCCGCCACCATTCGTTCGATGGTTCCGCGATTGATGCCGAAGGCATCGTCGCCCATCAGAGCTTCACCGGAGAGTTTGAGCAGGACGCGTTTATAGGCAGTGGGCATAGGGGTATCCAGATCGCGCAGAACAGGGCAACAACAAGGGACTAATGTAGGGGTGAAATGCTGATTCGGGCAAGCACCGCCAAATTGGCGAACCCTGAGGTTCGCCAGCGGCGGCTGCGCGGCGAGGGTCAACTCGTGCGCGGCCTTGCGGCGCTGTCGACCGCGGCGAGGTCTTGCCTCGCCGCGGGTCCAAACGGTACGGCGGTGAAGCTTAGGTAACGCTTATTGTTGCTTTGCAGCAGCGACCTGGGCGGCCACTTCCGCTGCGAAGTCGTCCTGCTTCTTCTCGATGCCTTCGCCGACCACGAACAGCGCGAACTTCTGCACGCTCGAGTTGCCCGCTTTCAGCATCTGCTCGATCGTCTGCTTGTCGTTCTTCACGAACGTCTGGTTCAGCAGCGACACTTCCTTCAGGTACTTCTGCACGCTGCCGTCGACCATCTTCGCGACGATTTCAGCCGGCTTGCCAGATTCGGCGGCCTTCTGTTCAGCGATGCTGCGTTCCTTGGCGATCAGGTCCGCCGGCACGTCGTCCGACGACAGCGAAACCGGCTTCATCGCGGCGATGTGCATCGCCACGTCCTTGCCGACCTGTTCGTCCGCGCCGGTGTACTCGACCAGCACGCCGATGCGCGTGCCGTGCAGGTACGCCGCCAGCTTGTTCGCGGTGTCGAAGCGCACGAAACGGCGGATCGACAGGTTTTCGCCGATCTTGCCGACCAGCGCGAGGCGCACTGCGTCGACGGTTTGGCCGTCGAGCGGCAGGGCTGACAGCACCGCGACGTCAGCCGGGTTTTGCGTCGCGACGAGTTCGGCGATCTTCTTCGAGAACGCGAGGAAGTCGTCGTTCTTCGAGACGAAGTCGGTTTCGCAGTTCAGCTCGACGAGCGAACCAGCGTTGCCGTTGATGAACGATGCGACGACGCCTTCGGCCGTCACGCGCGATGCCGCCTTGCTCGCCTTGTTGCCGAGCTTCACGCGCAGCAGTTCTTCAGCGCGCGCCAGATCGCCGTCGGCTTCCGTCAGCGCCTTCTTGCATTCCATCATCGGCGCGTCGGTCTTCGCGCGCAGTTCTGCAACCATGCTTGCGGTAATTGCCGCCATCATTTGCTCCTTGAGTTCTGTCTGTCACACGCCGCCCGCATTTCGATGCCGGCGGCAGGAATTCGTTTCAGCGTTTTCGCGCATTTTGTGAGCGACGCGCCTCGCGTCGCCTCGAGCACTCTGCCAGATGCCCGTTACAACAACTGTCATAGACGTCGCGACTTAAAAAAAGGGGGCCTGTAGAAAGCCCCCTTTTATGCCGGACACTGGGCAGCCTTACGCTTCCGGGTTGACCTCGACGAACTCGTCGCCGTCGCCGCCACGCGCAGCCTGGACCACTTCGTTGACCGCGTTGGCACGGCCTTCGAGGATCGCATCGGCCACGCCAGCCGCGTACAGGGCGACGGCCTTGCTGGCGTCGTCGTTACCCGGGATCACGTAGTCCACACCTTCCGGCGAGTGGTTCGTATCGACCACGGCGATGACCGGAATGCCGAGCTTGTTTGCTTCGGTCACGGCAATCTTGTGGTAGCCGACGTCAACCACGAAGATCGCGTCCGGAATGCCGCCCATGTCCTTCACGCCGCCGATCGACTTCTGCAGCTTGGCCATTTCACGTTCGAACAGAAGCGCTTCCTTCTTGCTCATGCGCTCGGTTTCACCGGCTTCCAGCGCCGCCTCCATGTCCTTCAGGCGCTTGATCGAAACCTTCAGCGTCTTGAAGTTGGTCAGCATGCCGCCGAGCCAGCGCGCGTTCACGAACGGCATACCAGCGCGCTGCGCTTCCTGGGCGATCGTGTCACGCGATTGACGCTTCGTACCGACGAACAGGATCGTGCCGCGGTTCGATGCCAGCTGACGCGCGTACTTCAGCGCGTCGTTGTACATCGGCAGCGTCTTTTCGAGGTTGATGATGTGAATCTTGTTGCGATGACCGAAAATGAAGGGGGCCATCTTCGGGTTCCAGAAGCGGGTCTGGTGACCGAAGTGGACACCTGCTTCCAGCATTTGACGCATCGTAACTGCCATGAAATTCTCCACGAGGGTTGGGTCTTAAACCGGCTGCCGTATCGGCCGCGCCCGCCTCTACCTTGGGCACGCGACGACACCCTGGGTGCGCCGGCTTGCGAATTGGTTGCCTGACACGACTTTCTCCAACTCACGACACCCAACAACCGGAGTGCCGCGAGAAGCCGCTCCGCCCAGCTGCCATGCGCGAATTTGCGGACTCGCGAATAAAAGCGGACTAGGACCGACTTAGCCGAAGAGTATAGCACGCGACGACCGACTGACTCAACCGGCCCGACCACCGGCCGATGGTCCTACGCACGGGACCGCGCCGCCGGGACCGAAGCCCGGCCTGGCGTCCTTTGGGCCGCCAATTTGCCGATTCTGGCGCTTTTCGCCCTTGCCGCCCGATCCAGCGCAACGACCCGGCCCCCACTGCTGTAAAATGGCTCGATTCCGCCACGCGCGGGGGGCGTTAAGGATCGACCGGCATTCCGTGCCCGGCAGACGCCCCTCCGCCCGGCCACCGCAACACCCAGCAAGCCTTATCCAGCAAGGCTTCCGAGGAAACCATGGCTATCACCATCAAAAACGAAGACGATATCGCGAAGATGCGCGTCGCCTGCCGGCTCGCGAGCGAAGTGCTCGACTACATCACGCCGTTCGTCAAGGCCGGCGTCACCACTGGCGAGCTCGACCATCTTTGTCACGAATACATGCTGAAGGACCAGGGCACGGTCCCCGCGCCGCTGAATTACCAGCCGCCCGGCTACCCGCCCTACCCGAAAGCCACCTGCATTTCCGTCAACGACGTGATCTGCCACGGCATTCCGGGCGACAAGGCGCTCAAAACCGGCGACGCGCTGAACATCGACGTCACCGTGATCAAGGACGGCTATTTCGGCGACACGAGCCGCATGTTCATCGTCGGCGAAGGGTCGATCATGGCAAAGCGCCTCGTGCAAGCCACTTTCGAATGCATGTGGCTCGGCATCGACCAGGTGCGACCCGGCGCGCATCTCGGCGACATCGGCTATGCGATCCAGAAGCACGCCGAAGGCCTCGGCTACAGCGTGGTGCGCGAATATTGCGGACACGGCATCGGCACCGTATTCCACGAAGATCCGCAGATCCTGCACTACGGTCGCCCCGGCACCGGGTTCGAACTGCAGGCCGGTATGATCTTCACGATCGAGCCGATGATCAACGCGGGCCGCCGTGACATCCGCACGATGCCCGACCAGTGGACCGTCAAGACCAAGGACCGCAGCCTGTCCGCGCAGTGGGAGCACACGGTGCTCGTCACCGAGACCGGCTACGACGTGCTGACCGTGTCGGCCGGCACGCCCGCGCGTCCGCCCGTGGTCGCGGCCACGGCCTGACCGATTCCGACCACACCGCCTTCCTGCCAATGAGTAGCGTTCCAGCCGTCGCCCCCTCCCATGCCTCGTCGCTCAAGGCGGACTACAAAGTGGCCAAAGCCCAGTTGCTGGAACGCTTCCGAACGGCCACCAACGTCGACGCGTTGATGGCCGCCCTCGCGCGCGCCACGGACCATTCGCTGCGCGCCGCCTGGGACACCTGCGAGCTGCCCGACGACCTCGCGCTGGTCGCGGTTGGCGGCTATGGGCGCGGCGAACTCGCGCCGCACTCCGACATCGACATCCTGGTGCTGTTGCCCGACGCGCGGCTCGAGCATCTGGACGCGCGCGTCGAGCGCTTCATCAGTCTCGCGTGGGATCTCGGGCTGGAACTCGGCAGCAGCGTGCGCAGCGTGTCGCAATGCATCGAGGAAGCGGCCAACGACGTCACGGTGCGTACCTCGCTGCTGGAAGCGCGCCGCATCACCGGCAGCACCGCACTGTTCGACGATTTCGCTCGGCGCTACCGTGCGGCGCTCGACCCGAAGGCGTTCTTCCAGGCGAAGGTGCTCGAAATGCGCCAGCGTCACGCGAAGTTTCAGGACACGCCCTACGCGCTCGAGCCGAACATCAAGGAAAGCCCGGGCGGGCTGCGCGACCTGCAACTGATCCTGTGGATCACACAGGCGGCCGGCTTCGGCAGCAGCTGGCGCGAACTCGAAGCACGCGGACTCATCACCGAGCGCGAGGCGCGCGAGCTGCGCCACAACGAAGGCTTTCTGAAGTCGCTGCGTGCGCGGCTGCACGTGATCGCCGGGCGCCGCCAGGACATCCTGGTGTTCGACCTGCAGACGCCGGTCGCGGAAAGCTTCGGCCTCAAGCCGACCGCGACCAAGCGCGCGAGCGAGCAGCTGATGCGCCGCTACTACTGGGCCGCGAAAGCGGTCACGCAACTCGCGACGATCCTGATCCAGAACATCGAGGCGCAGCTGTTTCCGAGCACGAGCGGCATCACGCGCGTGCTGTCGGATCGCTTCGTCGAAAAGCAGGGCATGCTCGAAATCGCCTCCGACGACGTGTTCCAGCGCGAGCCGAATGCGATCCTCGAGGCGTTCCTGCTATACGAGCGCACCCCCGGCGTGAAGGGACTGTCGGCGCGCACGCTGCGCGCGATCTACAACGCCCGCGACGTGATGGACCAGCACTGGCGGCGCGATCCGGAAAATCGCCGGCTCTTCATGGAAATCCTGAAGCAGCCGGCCGGTATCACGCATGCGTTCCGGTTGATGAACCAGACGAGCGTGCTCGGGCGTTATCTGCTGAATTTCCGGCGCATCGTCGGGCAGATGCAGCACGACCTGTACCACGTGTTCACGGTCGATCAGCACATCCTGATGGTGCTGCGCAATCTGCGCCGCTTCGCGGTCGCCGAGCATGCGCACGAATACCCGTTCTGCAGCCAGTTGATCGTCAACTTCGACCGGCCGTGGGTGCTGTACGTGGCCGCGCTGTTTCATGACATCGCGAAGGGCCGCGGCGGCGATCATTCCACGCTGGGCATGGCCGACGCACGGCGCTTCTGCCGCCAGCACGGCATCGAAGGCGAGGATGGCGAGCTGGTCGTGTGGCTCGTGAAGCAGCATCTGACGATGAGCCAGGTCGCGCAGAAGCAGGACACGAGCGACCCTGAAGTGATCAAGCGCTTCGCCGAGCTGGTCGGCACCGAGCGCCGCCTGACCGCGCTCTATCTGCTGACCGTCGCCGACATCCGCGGCACCAGCCCGAAGGTCTGGAACACGTGGAAAGGCAAGCTGCTCGAAGACCTCTACCGCACCACGCTCGCCGTGCTTGGCGGTGCCCAGCCGGACGAGCATTCCGAGCTGAAGTCGCGCCAGGAAGAGGCGCTCGCGCTGCTGCGTCTCGAAACCGTGCCGGAAGGCGCGCAACGGGCGCTGTGGGACAAGCTGGACGTCGGCTATTTCCTGCGCCACGACGCGGCGGACATCGCGTGGCAGACGCGCGTGCTGTACCGCCACGTCGAAACGCCGACGCCGCTCGTACGCGCGCGGCCGTCGCCGATCGGCGAGGCACTGCAGGTGCTCGTCTACGTGAAGGACCAGCCCGATCTGTTCGCGGGCATCTGCGCGTATTTCGACCGCAACGGCCTGTCGGTGCTCGATGCGCGCGTCAGCACGACGCGCCATGGCTACGCGCTCGACAACTTCCTCGTCGCGCATACCGAAGAGGACGTGCACTATCGCGACATCGCCAATCTGGTCGAGCAGGAGCTGACCGCGCGCCTCGCGGGCCACGGCACCTTGCTGCCGGGACCGTCGAAGGGCCGGCTGTCACGGCTATCGCGCACCTTCCCCATTACGCCGCGCGTCGACCTGCGGGCCGATGAGCGCGGCCAATACTACATCCTGTCCGTGTCGGCGAACGACCGGCCGGGCCTTCTTTATTCGATCGCGCGCGTGCTGGCTGAGCACCGGGTCGGCGTCGCCTCGGCGCGGATCAATACGCTCGGCGAACGCGTCGAGGACGTGTTTCTGCTCGAAGGACACAGCCTGTCGGACAACCGCCTGCAAATTCAGGTCGAGACCGAACTACTGCGCGCGATCGCAGTGTGAGATTTCATGCGAATCAAATTAACAGCGAAGCATCCGCGGCCGGCGTCGTCCGAACGCGCCCCTGTCCGCCCCGGCAGCGCGTCGGCGCGTAAGCCGACCCGTCCAGCGCGGCCGAAGCCATTCGAGGCCGAGGCCGGCGCGAAGCGCGAAGGCGCGGCATCGACGGGTGGTGGCGCGAAGCGGCCGGTCGGTGCGAAGCCGGCGGGCGCCGGTGCACGCGCGCCGCGTGCCGAAGGGTCGGGCGTGCGCGAACGGGGCGCGGCTGCCGCGGGCGCACCGCGCCGCTTCGAAGGTGCGGCTCAGGGAGGCGAGCGCGGAGAACGCGCGCCGCGTCGTTTTGAGGGCGGCGCCGAGCGTGGCGAACGGGCGCCTCGGCGCGAATTCGGCGAACGGACTGAACGCGCGCCGCGTCGTTTCGAAGGCAGCGCTGAACGTGGCGAACGTGCGCCTCGACGCGAATTCGGCGAACGGACTGAACGCGCGCCGCGTCGTTTCGAAGGCAACGCTGAGCGTGGCGAACGTGCTCCTCGGCGCGAATTCGGCGAACGGACTGAACGCGCGCCGCGTCGTTTCGAAGGCAGCGCTGAGCGTGGCGAACGCGCTCCTCGGCGCGAATTCGGCGAACGGACTGAACGCGCGCCGCGTCGTTTCGAAGGCAACGCTGAGCGTGGCGAACGTGCCCCTCGGCGCGAATTCGGCGAGCGTGGCGAACGCGCACCCCGTCGTTTCGAAGGCAACGCTGAGCGTGGCGAACGCGCTCCTCGGCGCGAATTCGGCGAGCGTGGCGAACGCGCACCCCGTCGTTTCGAGGGCAATGCGGAGCGCGGCGAGCGCGCACCGCGCAGTTTTGGTGAGCGCGCACCGGGCCGCGACGCCGGCGAACGCCGTCCGTTCAGCGGTCCGCGTCCAGGCACAGGCAGGCCGTCGGAAGGCGGCGCGCGTGGCGATCGTCCGGTGCGCCGGGAGCGCGAGGCCGCCGACCGTCCGCGCTTCGGTAGCGATCGCGGTGAGCCGCAGGAGCGTCGCGGTGGCGATCGAGGCGCGCGCGGCGACAGCACCTCGCGCCGCTTCGAAAGCGAGCGTGGCGAGCGCAGCTTCGCGAAGCCGGCAAAAGGCGGCCACGGCGAACGCACCGAGCGTCGCGAGCGCCCTGCGCGCAGCTTCGACGACACGTTGCCGGCCCCGAAACGCCGCTTCGGCGACGACCGACCAACCCGCGCCGCCAAGCCGCGAGCCTCGGCATCAGCAACCGCCCGCCCCGTCGACACCACCATCGACACCCCGCACCCGCCCCGCCGCGATCGCGAAGACGCGCCGGGCATGCTGCGTCTGTCCAAGCTGATGTCCAAGCTCGGCCTGTGCTCGCGTCGCGAGGCCGACGAATGGATCGAGAAAGGCTGGGTCATGGTCGACGGCGAGCGCATCGATACGCTCGGCACGAAGGTGTTCCCGGATCAGCGCATCGACATCGACCCGGCCGCCGAAGCCTTTCAGTCGAGCCAGGTGACCGTGATCGTTCACAAGCCGGTCGGGCTCGTGTCTGGCCAGGCGGAGGACGGCTATCAGCCGGCCATCACGCTCGTCACGCCGGAGAATCGCTGGGAAGGCGACCGTTCGGGGATCCCCTTCTCGGCGTCGCATCTGCGCCAGCTCGCGCCGGCCGGGCGTCTCGACATCGATTCGACGGGCCTGCTCGTGCTGACGCAGGACGGCCGCATCGCGAAGCAACTGATCGGCGGTCACTCGGACGTGGACAAGGAGTATCTGGTGCGCGTCGCCTACGGCGATCACACGGTCGACGTCGAAAGCCATTTCCCGGCCGAAAAACTCGCGCTGCTGCGCCACGGCCTGTCGCTCGACGACGTCGCGCTGAAGCCCGCGCAGGTCAGCTGGCAGAACGGCGAGCAACTGCGTTTCGTGCTGCGCGAAGGCAAGAAGCGTCAGATTCGCCGCATGTGCGAACTGGTCGGTCTCGAGGTGGTGGGCCTGAAGCGCGTGCGCATGGGCCAGGTGATGCTCGGCGCGCTGCCGCCGGGACAGTGGCGCTATCTGTCGGAAGACGAGTCGTTCTGAGGTCCGTCCAATGCGCCTCCTTGCTGAGAGCGGGCGCATCGGCACAACAAAAAACCCACGCACTTTGGCGTGGGTTTTTTGTTGGCGGCAGCTGTGTCAGTCGTCGCTATTCGTATCGAGATCCGGGAACAGGACCTCCGTAAAGCCGAACTTCGAGAAATCGGTAATCCGCATCGGATACAGTTTGCCGATCAGATGATCGCATTCGTGCTGCACAACCCGTGCGTGAAAACCCTCGGCGACCCGGTCGATCGGATTGCCGAACTGATCGAAGCCGTGATAACGGATCATCGAAAACCGGCTCACCACGCCGCGCAGCCCCGGCACCGACAGGCAACCTTCCCAGCTTTCTTCCATGTCCTGCGAGACCGGCGTGACGGTCGGGTTGATCAGCACCGTTTCGGGCACCGGCGGCGCGTCCGGATAGCGCTCGTTCGAACCGAAGCCGAAGATCACCACCTGCAGATCGACGCCGATCTGCGGCGCGGCGAGACCCGCGCCGTTCGCCGCGTGCATGGTCTCGAACATGTCTTCCACGAGCCGGTGCAGCTCGGGCGTGTCGAAGTGAACGACCGGCTCGGCGATTCGCAGCAGGCGCGGATCGCCCATCTTCAGAATGTCGTGAATCATCAGTGCCCCTCCAGGAGCTTGCGCATACCATCTTCGTCGAGTACGGGGATGCCGAGTTCCTCGGCCTTCGAAAGTTTGCTGCCCGCGTCGGCCCCCGCCACCACGTAACTGGTTTTCTTCGATACCGACCCCGCCACCTTCGCGCCGGCCGCCTCGAGCATTTCCTTCGCGTCCTCGCGCGACAGGTTTGGCAGCGTACCGGTCAGCACGACCGTCTGCCCGGCCAGCACGCCCTGCGGCGCCTTCGGCGCTGGCGGCCCCTCGGGCCACGTGACCTTGCCCGGCGCGCGCAGCTGTTCGATCACCGTGCGGTTGTGGTCCTCGGCGAAGAACTGGTGGATCGATTCGGCGACGACCGGCCCCACGTCGTTGACTTCGAGCAGTTCCTCCAGCGACGCATCCATGATCGGATCGAGCGAGCCGAAGTGCTTCGCGAGATCCTTCGCGGTCGATTCGCCGACATGGCGAATCCCCAATGCGTAGATAAAGCGCGCGAGCGACGTGTGCCTGGCCTTGTCGAGCGAGTCGAGCAGGTTCTGCGCGGACTTTTCGGCGAAGCGGTCGAGTTCCGCGAGCGTCGTGAAGCCGAGATTAAACAGATCGGCCGGCGTGCGCACCAGGTTCTGTTCGACCAGTTGATCGATGATCTTCTCGCCGAGGCCGTCGATGTCGAGCGCGCGCCGCTGCGCGAAGTGCCACAACGCCTGCTTGCGCTGCGCCGGACAGAAGAGCCCGCCCGTGCAGCGCGCGATCGCCTCGTCGGGCAGCCGCTCGATCGCCGAACCGCACACCGGGCACTGCGTCGGCATCACGAACTCGCGCGCGTCGGCCGGACGACGCTCGAGCAGCGCGTTGACCACCTCCGGAATCACGTCGCCGGCGCGCCGCACGATCACTGTGTCGCCGATGCGGATGTCCTTGCGGCGCACTTCATCCTCGTTGTGCAAGGTCGCGTTCGTGACCGTCGCGCCGCCGACGAACACCGGTTCCAGCCGCGCGACCGGCGTGATCGCGCCGGTGCGGCCGACCTGCACGTCGATCGCGACCAGCTTCGTCAACGCTTCCTGCGCGGGGAATTTGTGCGCGAGCGCGAAGCGCGGCGCGCGCGACACGAAACCGAGCGCATCCTGCTCGTCGCGCCGGTTGACCTTGTAGACCACGCCGTCGATGTCGTAGGGGAGCCTGTCGCGCTTCTCGCCGACCGCGTGGAAGAAGCCGAGCAGGCCTTCGGCGCCCTGCACGACCGCGCGCTCGCCATTGACCGGCAAGCCCATCTCCTTGTACCAGTCGAGCAGTTCGCTATGGGTGGCCGGCATCTCGATGCCTTCGAGCACGCCGATGCCATACGCGAAAAACGACAACGGCCGCTGCGCGGTGATCTTCGAATCGAGCTGCCGCAAGCTGCCCGCCGCCGCGTTGCGCGGGTTCGCGAATTCGCGTTGTTCGGCGCTGCGCTGGCGTTCGTTCAGGCGCTCGAAATCGCGCTTGAACATCAGCACTTCGCCGCGCACGTCGAGCACGCGCGGCACGCGCTTACCCTTCAGCCTCAACGGAATCGAGCGGATCGTGCGGACGTTTTCGGTGACGTTCTCGCCGGTTGTGCCGTCACCGCGCGTGGAGGCCTGCACGAACACGCCGTCGACGTAGCGCAGCGAGATCGCGAGGCCGTCGAATTTCAGCTCGGCCGCGTAGTCGACGGGGACCGGCGGCTCGCTCGCGTTGTTGCCGAGCGCGTCGCCGATGCGCTTGTCGAACGCGACGATGTCTTCGTCGGCGAAACCGTTGTTCAACGACAGCATCGGCAGATCGTGCACGACCGGCTCGAAACCGCTCGCGGCCTCGCCGCCGACGCGCTGCGTCGGCGAATCCGGCACGATCAGATCGGGATGCTCGGCCTCGATGCGCTCCAGCTCCTTGAACAGCTTGTCATACTCGGCGTCCGGCAGGTCCGGTTGATCGAGCACGTAATACGCGTAGTTCGCGCGTTCGAGTTCCGCGCGCAACCACACGGCCCGCTCGGCCGGAGCGCTGGTTGCGGAAGGAGGGACGGAGGATCGGGCCATGCTGTCGGAAGCTTCTCGAGAAGAAAGTCGGACATCGGATTATCGCAGGAAGCGTGCCCCTTTACATCGCTGATTCGGGGCGGGCCGCGCTGCGACGCAAGCCGGAAACGACGACGGCCGCACATCGTGCGGCCGTCGTCAAAACGCGTAGAACGCTGCAAAAGGCTTACTGGCTGAACAGGCGCCGCGTGGCCGGCGAACCCGCCGGAATACCCGCCTGTTCGAGCTTCGCGTACAGCGTCATCAACTGTTTTTCGATCGCGAGCAGCGCGCTTTCCGGCAGCGGCCGGCGACCGTCGTCGACCACGCGTCCGCCGATGCGCTCGGCCAGCGACTTCGCGTAATCGCACATCAGCCGGAACGGCAGGATGTCTTCGTCGGCGACCGGCACGTCGAGCACCAGCGTGATCATCTCGCCGCCTTTGTACGTGAGGTCGTCGCGCAGGAAGTTGGTGTCGCCGAACTGCAGCATGAACACCGGGCTTTGCCGCGAGTCGAGCTTGACGAAGCGCGTGCCGTCGCGCGACAGCAGCAGACCGTCCTGCGATGCGACCGCCTGCACGTAGTTGGCCGACCACGGCGCGCCGTCCGACAGCACGTTGATCGACAACTGCGCGTCGCACTGGGCGGCAAAGCCGTCGAGCTCGCGCGCCATCGCGACGGTTTCGAGCATGTCGGGGAATTCCGGCGCCGCGTCGAGCGCATCGGCGAACTGCTGTACGCCGGTCACGAACTCGGAAAATTCGAGCTCGTTCAGCGCGCCGCTACGGTTCGCGAGCTGCGCGGCCGCGCGCAGCTCTTCATAGCGCGTGCCGTTCTGCAGCAGCTCCCACGAGCCGCCGCCTTCGGGTTTGCCTTCGATGTGCACGGGCTTGCTGCCCGCCCGACGCAAGCGCTGCGCGAGCGGAAGCACCTTGTCGCCGGCCACGGGGCCGTTCAGCCGGATCGGCACGATACAGTCGATGCGTCGATCGACGATCGCGGGCGGCGTCGACGAAATCGTCGTGGCGGCCGGCAGGATCGGTTCGACCCGCTCGTGCCCGGCGGACGCGGGCTGGGCCGCGGGCGCGCCCGGCGCCGCCGCATGTTCGCCTTCGCCCATGGTATCGGCGTCCGCCGATGGATAACCGTTCGGCGACGTCATCTCGGCCTGGATATCGGCCGGTGTATCGAGCGGTGCGGCGCCCGCGCCGAACGTCGGCTCGACGCGCGCCGCGGTCGGGTCCGCGGCCGCCTCGGCGCTCACGCTCGGCTCGCGCCGCGTGGTCGGCCGGGCCGGCTCGATGAACGGGCTCTGCTCCTCATGCTCGTCCCGCGCAAAGCTCTCGGCGGTGTCGGCCGGCATCGGCCGCGGCATCTTGCGGCGGACCTTCGCGCCCTGCCACGCGTTGTACGCGACCACGCCCCCCACCACCACGGCACCCGCGCCGATCAAACCGAGTGTCAACTCGTCCATGCATGCTCCATCAGCAATTCTTCTATCCGCGCGAGCCTCTCGTCCGCTCCACGTACCGCGCGGCGCTCGATCAGGCCGCTGCGGTGGATGCGGATGCCCGCGAAGGCGTTAACTCAAACGATATTCTGGGCGAAACCCGCCGCCGTTTCCATGTCGACCGCGACGATCCGCGAGACGCCCTGCTCCTGCATCGTCACGCCGATCAGCTGCTGCGCCATCTCCATCGCGATCTTGTTGTGCGAGATGAACAGGAACTGGGTTTTGTCGGACATCGCCCGTACCAGATTCGCGAAACGCTCGGTGTTGGCGTCGTCGAGCGGCGCGTCCACTTCGTCGAGCAGACAGAACGGCGCCGGATTCAGCTGGAACATCGCGAACACGAGAGCGGTCGCGGTCAGCGCTTTCTCGCCGCCCGACAGCAGGTGAATCGTCGAATTCTTCTTGCCCGGCGGCTGAGCCATCACCTGCACGCCGGCGTCGAGGATTTCGTCGCCGGTCATGATCAGCTTCGCCTGGCCGCCGCCAAAGAGACGCGGGAACAGCTCGCCGAAATGACGGTTCACTTCGTCGAACGTGCTTTGCAGCAGCGTGCGCGTTTCGGCGTCGATCTTGCGGATCGCGTCTTCGAGCGTTTCGATCGCGCTCGTCAGGTCGGCCGACTGCGAATCGAGGAAGCTCTTACGCTCGGTCGCGGCCTTCAGCTCGTCGAGCGCGGCCATGTTGACCGGCCCGAGCGCGGTGATCGCGTTGTTGATGCGCGTGACTTCGCCCTGCAGGTACGACGGCTTCATGTCCGCCGTCAGCTTGGCTTGCAGTTCGGCTTCATCGACACCGGCCGCGGCCAGTTGCTCGACGAACTGCTCGCCGCTGATGCGCGCGGCCTGCTCCTTCAACTGCAATTCATTGATGCGGTCACGCAGCGGCTGCAGGGCGCGCTCGGCGGTGAGGCGCGTTTCGTCGGCCGAGCGCAGCTTCGCGGTCAGGTCGTCGAGCTCGACGCGCGCGGCGCGCAGCGCCTCTTCTTTCACGGCGCGGATGTCGAGCGCGTCCTGCAGCCCGGTGTGCGCGGTCTGCTCGTTGATCGTTTCCAGTTCGGCGCGCGCGTCTTCGAGCGCGCCCGCGACGCGCTCGCTCTGCTCGTGCGCGACCTGGATGCTGCGCTTCAATTCGTCGATGCGGTTCGCCATGTTGCGCGCGGCGAAGCGCGCGTCGGTAGCGGCGCGGTCGAGGTCGCGTGCTTCGCCGCGGGCAGTCGTCAGTTCTTCGTCGAGTGCTTCGAACGCGAGCTGGTGGTCTTCGAAGCGCGCCTGCAGTTCGGCGAGCTCGCCGTCGTGACGCTCGAAGTTCGCTTCCGACTCGGCGCGCAGCGCCCGCTGCTCGTCAATCTGCGCGGCGATTTCTTCGAGTTCCTCGCGAATCTGCGTGCTGCGCTGCGTGTAGCGTTCGTGCGCCTGTGTGAGCCTCAGCACGTCCATCTGCAACGCGTGCACCCGCTGCGTCGCGCGTTCGGCCTGCTGGCGCAGCTCGGCGAGCGCCTGCGCGGCTTGCGTGTGCGCGGCTTCGGCGCGGATCGCGGCGGCCTTCGCCTCGTCGGCGAGCAATGCCTGTGCGCGCACCTGGCGGCCGAGGTTTTCGATTTCCTGCTGACGCGCGAGCATGCCGGCCTGCTCGGAATCGGCCGCATACAGCTGTACGCCGACGCGCGTGACCACGTGCCCCGCCTTGACGACGAACGCGCCGCCCTCGGGCAGCTGCGTGCGCATCGAAAGCGCCTGCTGCAGATCGTCGGCGACGAACGCGAGGCCCAGCCAGTCGGTCAGCACCGCGCGGATACCCGCGTCCTCGATGCGCACGAGCGACAGCAGCGAGCGCAGCGCGCCCGCCGCCGGGGCCGGCTGCCCAGCCGCGGGCGGCGCGTAGAACGCGAGCTTGGCCGGTGGCGCGTCGGTTGCGAACGCCTTGACCCAGTCGAGATTCGACACTTCGAGCGCGGCGAGGCGCTCGCGCAGCACCGCTTCGAGCGCGGTTTCCCAACCGGCCTCGACATGCAGTTTCTTCCACAGACGCGGCAGGCTGCCCAGCTCGTGCTTGTCGAGCCACGGCTGGATCTTGCCTTCGGTCTGCACGTTTTCCTGCAACTGCCTGAGCGCGGCGAGGCGCGCGTCGAGCTGATGGATCTGCGCGCTTTCGGCCTGCACGCGCTCCTGCGCGGCGCGGCGTTCACCGTCGAGCCGCGGCAGTGTTTCCTGCGCGTCGGCGAGGCGGCCCTGCGCGTCGTGAAGGACTTCCTCGTGCTCGGCGAGCTGCACGCGCAATTCCTCGAGCTGCGCCTCGTCGGGCGCGTCGAGGCCACCCTCTTCCGATTTCAGCCGCTCATGGCGCTGCTGCAGCTGCTGCAACTGCTGATCGGCATTGCGCTGATGCGCGGCTTCGAGCTTCAGCGCCTGCTCGGTCTGCGCGATGCCGCCGCGCTCGGTGTTCAGCTCCGCCTGGGCGTCGCGCCAGCGCGCTTCGAGGGCGGGTAGCGCATCGTGCTTCGCGGCGGCGTCCTCTTCGGCGAGCACGGCTTTTTCTTCAGCGACGGCCAGTTGCTCTTCAGCGACGGCGATATCGTCCTGCGCCTTGTCGGCCTGCGATTGCCACTGCTCGCGCTGCGCGGTCAGCGCGGCGATCTGCGCCTGCACGCGGTTGCGCGATTCGACGATGAAGCGGATCTCGGCTTCCAGCCGGCTCACTTCCGCGTTCGCCTCGTACAGCGCGCCCTGCGCGCCCTGCATCGCGTCGCTCGCCGAATAGTGCGCGACGCGCAGCGTTTCGAGTTCCGCCTCGACTTCGCGCAGCTTCGCGGTTTGCGCCTCGAGGTCGATCTGCGCCTGCTCGATCGCGCGTTGCTGGCGCTGCTGCTCGCCGGCCGCCTCGTTCTTGCGCAGCAACCACAGCAGACGCTGCTTTTCCTCGCCGTCGCTTTGCAGCTCGCGATAACGGGTCGCGACGACCGCCTGCCCCTCGAGCTTCTCGAGATTCGTGCCGAGCTCGCGGACGATGTCCTCGACGCGCGTCAGGTTCTCGCGCGTGTCGTGCAGACGGTTCTCGGTCTCGCGGCGGCGCTCCTTGTACTTCGACACGCCGGCGGCTTCTTCGAGGAACACGCGCAGCTCTTCGGGCTTCGCCTCGATCAGCCGCGCGATCATGCCCTGCCCGATGATCGCGTACGCACGCGGCCCGAGGCCGGTGCCGAGGAAGATGTCCTGGATGTCGCGGCGCCGCGCCGGCAGATTGTTGATGTAGTAGCTCGACGTGCCGTCGCGCGTCAGCACGCGCTTCACGGCGATCTCCGCATACTGGCCCCACTGGCCGGCGGCGCGGCCGTCCGCGTTGTCGAACACGAGTTCGACGCTCGCGCGGCTGCCGGGCTTGCGGGCGGTCGAGCCGTTGAAGATCACGTCCTGCATCGACTCGCCGCGCAATTCAGAGGCGCGCGATTCGCCGAGCACCCAGCGCACGGCGTCGATGATGTTGGATTTGCCGCACCCGTTCGGACCGACCACGCCAACCAACTGGCCTGGGACCTGGAAATGCGTGGGATCGACGAAGGATTTGAAACCAGCGAGTTTGATCGAGGTGAGCCGCACGGCGATTTCGCTGTTTGAAAAGAGAGAGTGATAGGTGGCTCGCGAGGTTGCGCCAGTCGTTCACCGCCGCAGCGGGACGGCCCCACGCAACCTCGCGAGCCTTCGCAATTTGGTTGCCGGCTGCATGCGCTCATGCATATCTGAGGCACACGCAGGTACGCTTGCGCCGGCTAATGAGGGGGAATCATACCATCGCGCGTGGACGATTCTTACCGCCCTTTCGGTGGCCGTCACTGTCGCCGTCAGGGCCGTGTTCGTCACCGCGTTGGTCACCGCGTTTGGCACCGCGTTTGGCACCGCGTTTGGCACCGCATTGACCACCGCGTCCATCGTCGCCGCCGGGCCCGTCCGTGTCCCCGATGGCCGGATCGGGCGGCGCCAATTTCGTCCGATGCACCCAACTCGACAAGGCCGACGCGAGCACGATGCACGCGCCGCCGGCCCATTCGCGCGGGCCCGGTACTTCGCCGGCGAACAGCCACGCCGACAGCGCCGTCACGACGAGTTCGAACAGCATGATGATCGACGCGCGATTGGCCGGCACGCGCGAGAGCCCGTATTGCACGAGCATGTTGTTCGACGCGAGCAGCAGACCGAGACCGAGCACCAGCAGCGCCGCCGTGCCCAGATGCGCGCCGACGGGCGGCGCGGGCATCGGCTCGAACAGCGACGCGAGCGCGCCGAACAGCGCCGCGCCGCCGAAGATCACCGCGGTGCGCATTTCGGGCTTCATGTCCGGCAGCACGCGGCTCGTCTTCAGGATCAGCACGTTGCTCATCGCGAAGCCCATGCCGCCGGCGAGCCCGGCCCATTCGGCGGGATTGCCGGGTACCGGAATGCCGAGACGCGGCGACCATAGCATCGTCATCGCGCCCGCGAGCGACAGCGCGGCCAGCGCCGCGCCCGACCACGAGAGCCGCTCGTGCAGGATGAAATGCGCGAACAGCGCGGTCCACGCGGGCGTCAGATAGAACAGCAGCAGCACGCGCATCACCTGACCGTGGATCGCGCCCCACACGAAGCCCAGATTCGTGACACCCGCGGCGAGCGCGAGCGCCGGCAGCAGCCAGTGCCACCGCACGGTCTTCAGCGCGCCATTCCGCACGAGCAGCACGAACAGGCAGCCGGTGCCGCTCGTGAGCGCGCTCGCGGCGGTGCCGGTCACCCCGAGCGCGGCCAGCATCCGCAGCGGATACCAGACCATCCCCCAGACCGACGCGCCCAGCATGATCGCGAGCGTCGGCCAGCCGTTGCGAAGCCAGTTGGTCATGGGGCGGGACTCCGACGGGCGTCGTGGGCGGGTCGTATGAGGATCCAGCCGGCCGTCTCCTGAACTGCTGCGTACATTGCTGCTCCTGCGTATTCTTTTACGCGAACCGTGGCGGATTTCGCGCCGTTCCCGCCGCGGCGCCCCGGTGTGCCGCCTCGCGGATTGCTCCCGCGCCGCGCGTCAGGCTCCCGCCTGGTCCGCGGGCGCGCCACGCTATAATCGTCCGTTCGCCGCCGCCCGCCGGCGCGCGTGCCCGGTTGTCCCGCCATTCGTCCGCGTCCATCCCCGATCAGGCCATTTCGTCCGTGAATCCGCTACTCGACTCCCTTCAGCCCTATCCGTTCGAAAAGCTGCGCCTGCTTTTCAAGGACGTCACGCCGCCGGCCGGCCTTGCGCACATCAGCTTCGGCATCGGCGAGCCGAAACATCCAACCCCGCCGCTGATCCGCGACGCCGTCATCGATTCGCTCGGCGGCCTCGCCGCGTATCCGGCCACGCTCGGCTCGGCGCCGCTGCGCGAGTCGATCGCGAAATGGGTCGCGCAACGCTACAACCTGCCGCCGCTCGATCCGCTGACCGAGGTGCTGCCGGTGGCAGGCTCGCGCGAGGCGCTGTTCGCGCTCGCGCAGACGGTGCTCAATCCGCGCCGCGATGCTGACGGCGAGCCTGCGATCGTACTCTGTCCGAACCCGTTCTACCAAATCTACGAAGGCGCGGCGCTACTCGGCGGCGCGCAGCCGTACTTCGTCAACAGCGACCCGGCGCGCAACTTCGCGTGCGACTACTCGGCGGTGCCCGCCGACGTGTGGGCCCGCACGCAACTGCTGTACGTCTGCTCGCCGGGCAACCCGACCGGCGCCGTCCTCACGCTCGACGACTGGCGCGAGCTGTTCGCGCTATCGGACCGCTACGGCTTCGTGATCGCTTCGGACGAGTGCTACTCGGAAATCTATTTCGACGAGTCGAAGCCGCCGCTCGGCGGCCTCGAAGCCGCGCACAAGCTCGGACGCGGTTTCGAGCGCCTCGTGATGCTGTCGAGCCTGTCGAAGCGCTCGAACGTGCCGGGCATGCGCTCGGGCTTCGTCGCCGGCGACGCCGCGATTCTCAAGGCATTCCTGCTGTATCGCACGTACCACGGCACGGCGCTGTCGACCGTGTTCCAGAGCGCGAGCGTGGTCGCCTGGAGCGACGAGACGCACGTGCGCGAGAACCGCGCCAGGTACCTGCGGAAGTTCGCGACCGTCACGCCGATGCTCGCCGACGTGCTCGACGTGCGCCTGCCCGACGCCGCGTTCTACCTGTGGGCCAACGTCGAGCGCACCGGCCTCACGGACACCGAGTTCGCCCTGCGCCTCTACGCCGACTATAATGTGACGGTTCTGCCGGGCTCGTTCCTCGCGCGCGCCGCGCACGGCGTGAACCCCGGCCGCAATTTCGTGCGCCTCGCGCTCGTCGCCGACGTCGACGAATGCACGGCGGGCGCACAGCGGATCGTCGAATTCTGCCGCTCGCTCAGTGTCAACTGAGTGCAGCCTAAGCCTTGCTTGAGCTACACGGCATCCCCTTCTTCAGACTTCAACCCTTCAGATAATCACGCATATGTCGCAACAACTTCAGAGCATCATCGATACCGCCTGGGACAACCGCGCCGAACTGTCGCCGAAAGCCGCGCCGGCAGAAGTGCGCGAAGCCGTCGCCCATGCGATCGAGCAACTCGATAAGGGCGCGCTGCGCGTCGCCGAAAAGAAGGACGGCGACTGGGTCGTCAACCAGTGGCTGAAGAAGGCCGTGCTGCTGTCGTTCCGTCTGGAAGACAACGCGCCGATGCCGGCCGGCGGCTACAGCCAGTTCTACGACAAGGTGCCGTCGAAGTTCGCGAACTACACCGCTGAAGACTTCGCCGCCGGCGGCTTCCGCGTGGTGCCGCCCGCGATCGCGCGCCGCGGCTCGTTCATCGCGAAGAACGTCGTGCTGATGCCGTCGTACACCAACATCGGCGCGTACGTCGACGAAGGCACGATGGTCGACACGTGGGCCACCGTCGGCTCGTGCGCGCAGATCGGCAAGAACGTGCACCTGTCGGGCGGCGTCGGCATCGGCGGCGTGCTGGAGCCGCTGCAGGCCAACCCGGTCATCATCGAAGACAACTGCTTCATCGGCGCGCGCTCGGAAGTCGTCGAAGGCGTGATCGTCGAGGAAAACTCGGTGATCTCGATGGGCGTGTACCTCGGCCAGAGCACCAAGATTTACGACCGCGAAACCGGCGAAGTCACGTACGGCCGCATTCCGGCGGGCTCGGTCGTGGTGGCGGGCAACCTGCCGTCGAAGGACGGCACGCACAGCCTGTACTGCGCGGTCATCGTCAAGAAGGTCGACGCGAAGACGCGCGCGAAGGTCGGCCTGAACGAGTTGCTGCGAGGCGATTGATGGCGCGCGGCACCAAAACCGTCGTCTACGGCATTCCGAACTGCGACACTGTGAAGAAGGCCCGTGTGTGGCTCGAAGAGCACGGCGTCGAGTTCGAGTTCCACGACTTCAAGAAGGCCGGCGTGACCGAGCCGCTCGTGCAGGACTGGCTCACGGACGTCAAGCTCGACGCGCTGCTGAACCGCCGCGGCACGACGTGGCGCGCTCTGTCCGACGACATGAAGGCGGCCGCGGAAACGCAGCCGGGCGCGATCGCGCTGATGATCCACAAGCCGTCGGTGATCAAGCGGCCGGTGCTGGTCGTGAACGGGCGGGTGAAGTCGCTCGGCTTTTCGGCGGACGAGTACGCGGCGCTGTTTGTCTGAGCGCGGCGCTGAAGCGCCAGGCTCGAGCACGAGGTAGTCGAACGCGCGGCCTCGCGCCGCGTCGTTCAAAGGCTGTTGCCGGCTGCGGTGCCCTCACCGCGAGCCGGCATTTTTTCATTTCAAAGTGGCTTGTACTGAATCCATGTCCGGCACCCTCGCCCTTACCGAACAACTGATCGCGCGCGCGTCCGTCACGCCCGACGATCAGCATTGCCAGCGTCTCCTGATCGAGCGCCTCGCCGCGCTCGGCTTCGAGCATGAGACGATAGAATCAAACGGCGTGACCAACCTTTGGGCCGTCAAACGCGGCGTCGACGGCACGCAAGGCAAGCTGCTCGCGTTCGCCGGCCACACCGACGTGGTACCGACCGGCCCGCTCGAACAATGGCACTCGGCGCCGTTCGAGCCGACCCAGCGCGACGGCAAGCTGTACGGCCGCGGCGCGGCGGACATGAAGGCGTCGATCGCCGGCTTCGTCGTCGCGAGCGAGGAGTTCGTCGCCGCGCACCCCGAGCACCGCGGCTCGATCGCGTTCCTGATCACGAGCGACGAGGAAGGCCCCGCCACCGACGGCACCGTCAAGGTCGTCGAAGCATTGCAGCAGCGCGGCGAGCGCATGGACTACTGCATCGTCGGCGAGCCGACCTCGAGCGAGCGTTTCGGCGACATGGTCAAGAACGGCCGGCGCGGCTCGCTGTCGGGCAAGCTGATCGTCAAGGGCGTGCAGGGCCATATCGCCTACCCGCATCTGGCGAAGAATCCGGTGCACCTGCTGGCGCCAGCGCTCGCCGAACTCGTCGCCGAGCGCTGGGACGAAGGCAACGAATATTTCCCGCCGACCACCTGGCAGGTGTCGAACCTCCACAGCGGCGCCGGCGCGACCAACGTGATCCCCGGCCACGCGGACGTGATGTTCAACTTCCGCTTCTCGACCGCGAGCACCGTCGAAGGACTGCAAAAGCGGGTGCATGCGATTCTCGACAAACACGGCCTCGAATACGAACTGCAATGGACCGTGAGCGGCCTGCCATTTCTCACCCCGCGCGGCGAGCTGTCGAGCGCGCTCGCGCAAGCGATCAAGGACGAAACCGGCGTGGACACCGAACTGTCGACCACCGGCGGCACGTCGGACGGCCGCTTCATCGCGCGCATCTGCAGGCAGGTGATCGAGTTCGGTCCGCTGAACGCGAGCATCCACAAGATCGACGAACATATCGAAGTCGCCCATATCGAGCCGCTGAAGAACGTGTATCGCCGCGTGCTCGAACAACTGATCGCGTAACCTGGAACTTTGCGATGACGCTACCTTTTTGCACCGTCCGCGACCTGCTGCGTTATGCAGTGTCCCGTTTTAGCGAGGCCAAAGTGTCGTTCGGCCACGGCTCGGCCAATGCCTACGACGAAGCCGCCTATCTGATCCTGCACACGCTGCATTTGCCGCTCGACCTGCTCGAACCGTTTCTCGACGCACGCCTGACCACGGCCGAAATCGAGGCGGTGCTGAAAGTGATCGAGCGACGCGCCGCCGAACGCGTGCCGGCCGCGTACATCACGCAGGAAGCGTGGATGCACGGCTATCGCTTTTACGTCGACGAGCGCGTGATCGTGCCGCGCTCGTTCATCGGCGAACTGCTGCAGGACGGCCTGCAGCCGTACGTCGAGGACCCCGAGCAGGTCGGCGCGGTGCTCGAACTGTGCACCGGCTCCGGGTGCCTCGCGATCCTCGCCGCGCACGCGTTCCCGAACGCCGACGTCGACGCGGTCGATCTGTCCGCGCCCGCGCTCGAAGTCGCGACGCGCAATGTGCTGGACTACCACCTCGACGAGCGCATCGCGCTGTTCGAAGGCGATTTGTATGCGCCGCTCGCCCAGCGCCGCTACGATGTGATCATCAGCAATCCGCCGTACGTGAACGCCACGTCGATGCAGGAGCTGCCGGCCGAATACAAGCACGAGCCGGAGATGGCGCTCGCGGGTGGCGCCGACGGCATGGACATCGTGCGACGGATCATTGCGGACGCGCGCAACTGGCTGACCGAAGACGGCGTGCTCGTCATCGAGATCGGCAACGAACGCGAGCACGTCGAGGCCGCGTTCGGCGGTCTCGACCTCGTGTGGCTGTCGACCAGCGCCGGCGACGACAACGTGTTTCTGATCCAGGCCAGCGACTTGCCGGTCTGAGTCCGGCATGCTGACCGTTTGATCGTCGTTTCAAGCGCGTTTCTCAGGCAGGGTCACGAGCAATCGCCGCGATAGCGCGTGGCCTTGCCCGCAACCGCAGCCTGAGCCCGTTGCCCGACGCGTTCGCCGCAGACCACGGAGCGAGCCCGTGCCGCCTCCGTTTCCTGAACCACGGCGCTTCGCCAACTGTTCGCGAGCTTATGTCATTCGACCTGCTTCACGTCGGCACGCTGGTTGTTGTTGCCCACATTCTCGGCATCATCGCGGCCGCTCACGCGATTCTCCATACCCGCACCTCGCAAGGGGCGATCGCGTGGGCTGTGTCGCTGGTCGCGATGCCTTATCTGACGCTGGTACCCTACCTGTTCCTTGGCCGCAGCAAGTTCGCCGGCTACGCGGACGCGCGCCGCGTCGAGAACGAGCTGCTGCGCACGCGCGCGCATCCGCTGGTGTGGGACACGCAGGCGTCGTCGGCCGGGGTGCCGACGCAGCAGCTCGGCTCGCGGCTCGTGCAGTCGCTGACGCGCCTCGGCGGCATGCCGTTCCTGCCCGGCAATACCGTGCGCACGCTGGTCAACGGCACGGCGACTTTCGAGGCGATCTTCGAGGCGATCGAGAACGCGCGCCGCTATGTGATCGTGCAATTCTTCATCGTGCGCGACGACGCGCTCGGCGACATGCTGAAGGACGCGCTGATCGCCAAAGCCAAACAGGGCGTGCGGGTCTACTTCCTGTATGACAGTATCGGCAGCTTCGATCTGCCGCACCGCTACGTCGCGGCGCTGCGCGCCGCCGGCATCGAGATGCAGCCGTTCGCCACGAACCGCCGCTTCGTCAACCGTCTGCAACTGAATTTCCGCAATCACCGCAAGATCGTGGCGGTCGACGGCGAGCGCGCGTTTGTCGGCGGTCATAACGTCGGGGTCGAATATCTGGGCGCGAAGCCGCCGCTGTCGCCGTGGCGCGATACGCACATCGAAGTGCGTGGTCCGGCGGTCGCAAGCATCCAGTTCGTCTTCATCGAGGACTGGTACTGGGCCACGCAGCAGTTGCCCGAGTTCGACGCGCCGGCCGCGGATTCCGTGACCCCATCCTTCGACCAGCCCGGCGACCACGGCGCCAACGAGCGCGCCGCGAACAACATGCACTGCCTCGTGCTGCCGAGCGGCCCGGCCGACAAGCAGGAGACCTGCTCGCTGTTTTTCGTTGAAGCAATCAACGCGGCACGTGAACGCATCTGGATCACGACGCCCTACCTCGTCCCCGACGAAGCCGTATTCGCTGCGTTGCGCCTCGCTGCGCTGCGCGGCGTCGACGTGCGCATCCTGATTCCGAGCCGGCGCGATCACCTCGTGGTGTTCGCGGCGTCGAAGCTCTATGCGTACGACTCGCTGCGCGCGGGCATTCGCATCTTCCGCTATCAGCCGGGCTTCCTGCATCAGAAGGTCGTGCTGATCGACAGCAGCGCGGCCGCGATCGGCAGCGCCAATCTCGACAACCGCTCGTTTCGCCTGAACTTCGAGATCATGGTGCTGACCGTCGACCGCGGCTTCGCGCTAGAAGTCGAGACGATGCTGCTCGACGACTTTGCCGAGTCGCGCGAAATCGACCGCGACGAGTACCGCAAGTCGAACGCGCTGCGACGCATGCTGATGCACGTCGCGCGGCTCTTTTCGCCGATCCTGTAGGCGTGCCCGCCTACAGCAGCGCTTCGATATCCCCGGTGATCGCCTCGGGCTTGGTCAGCGGCGCATAGCGCTTGACGACGTTGCCGTCGCGGCCGATCAGAAACTTCGTGAAATTCCACTTGATCGCCTCGAGACCGAGCAGTCCCGGCGCCTCGATCGTCAGATAGCGGAACAGCGGGTGCGCGTTCGGGCCGTTCACGTCGATCTTGTCGAACATCGGAAACGTCACGCCGTAGTTCTTCTCGCAGAAGCTGCCGATCTGCGCGGCGTCGCCCGGCTCCTGCTTGCCAAACTGGTTGCACGGAAAACCGAGCACCGCGAGCCCGCGCGCCGCGTACGCGTCATACAACTTCTGCAAGCCCGCGTATTGCGGCGTGAACCCGCATTCGCTCGCGGTATTGACGATCAGTATCACCTTGCCTTCGTACTTCGCGAGACTCGCTTCCGCGCCGCCGAGCGTGCGTGCCGAGAACGAATAAATCGATGTCATGTGCCCTCCTGTGAAAGCCGTCAGTCTATGCCAAAAGCGCTGCCGATACAGTTAGCCGGATGGCGGATGGCGGCCGCGCGTAAAGTGACAGCCGGGCCATCGGCGCCGCGCGCCCGGCAACGCGCCGGGCAGTCTAAAATAGCGGTTTTCTTCAGCCGGCCACGTCGTGATCCGCTTCAATCAGTTCAGCCTCGCACGCGGCACCAAGCCGCTTTTCGACAACACCACGTTCACCTTGAACCCCGGTGAAAAAGCCGGCCTCGTCGGAGCGAACGGCGCGGGCAAGTCGACGCTGTTCGCCGTGCTGCTCGGCGAGCTGCATGCGGACGGCGGCGATTTCTCGATCCCGCCGACCTGGCGCATCGCGCACGTCGCGCAGGAAACGCCCGCCGTCGACAAAACCGCCCTCGCCTACACGCTAGACGGCGACGCCGCGCTGCGCGACATCGAAGCGCGCATCGCTTCGGCCTCCGCCGCGCACGACGGCGCGGCAGAAGCCGAAGCGCACGCCGCGTTCGCCGACGCCGACGGCTACACCGCGCCGGCTCGCGCCGAAGCGTTGCTGCTCGGCCTCGGCTTCACGCTCGACCAGACCCGCGAGCCGGTCAGCAGCTTCTCGGGCGGCTGGCGCATGCGCCTGAATCTGGCGCAGGCGCTGATGTGCCGCTCCGATCTGCTGCTGCTCGACGAACCGACCAACCACCTCGACCTCGACGCGATCGTCTGGCTGGAAGATTGGCTGAATCGCTATGCGGGCACGCTGATCGTGATCTCGCACGACCGCGAGTTTCTCGATTCCGTCTGCAACGTCACGCTGCATCTCGAGAACCAGCAGATCAAACGCTACGGCGGCAACTACTCGCAATTCGAAGTGCTGCGCGCGCAGCAGATCGCGCTGCAACAGAGCGCGTACGAAAAGCAGCAGCGCACGGTCGCGCATCTGCAGAGCTACATCAACCGCTTCAAGGCGCAGGCCACCAAGGCGCGTCAAGCGCAAAGCCGGGTGAAGGCGCTCGAGAAGATGGAGCTGATCGCGCCCGCGCACGTCGCGTCGCCGTTCACGTTCGAGTTCCGCACTCCCGACTCCGCGCCGAATCCGATGATGGTGATGGAAGACGTGCGCTGCGGCTACCATGCCGAAGACGGCAGCGAGATTCCGATCGTCGAGCGCGTGATGCTGTCGATCCAGAATGGTCAGCGCATCGGCCTGCTCGGCGCGAACGGCCAGGGCAAGTCGACGCTGATCAAGACGCTCGCGGGCACGCTCGAACCGTTGAGCGGCCACGTACGCGAAGGCAAGGGTCTGCGCATCGGCTACTTCGCGCAGCATCAGCTCGAAACGCTGCGTCCGGACGACACCCCGTTGCAGCACCTCGCGCGTCTCGCGCCCGACACGCGCGAGCAGGAGTTGCGCGACTTCCTCGGCAGCTTCAACTTTTCCGGCGACATGGCGACCGCGAAGATCGCGCCGTTCTCGGGCGGCGAGAAGGCACGCCTCGCGCTCGCGCTGATCATCTGGCAAAAGCCGAACCTGCTGCTGCTCGACGAGCCGACCAACCACCTCGACCTCGAAACGCGCCACGCGCTGACGATGGCGCTCGCGCAATTCGAAGGCACGCTGATCCTGGTCTCGCACGACCGGCATCTGCTGCGCGCGACGACCGATCAGTTCATGCTGGTCGCGAAGCATCGTCTGCAGGAATTCGACGGCGATCTCGACGACTACCGCGACTGGCTGCTGCAGCATGCGGCCGAGCAGCGCGCCGCGCTGAAGGCCAATGCTTCCGGTGCGTCGGACGCAGCGTCCAACGGCGCGGCAAGTGGCGACAGCAACGTCAATCGCAAGGAACAGCGCCGCCTCGAAGCGGAAACGCGGCAGAAGCTCGCGCATCTGAAGAAGCCGCTGCAAAGCCGCATCGCGAAGATCGAAAAGGAAATGGACGCACTCAACGCGGAGAAAGCGACGCTCGATACTTTCGTCGCCGATCCCGCGAGTTACGAACCGGAGCAGAAGAGCAAGCTGACGGAGGCGATCCGCCGTCAGGCAGACGTGAACGCGCGCCTCGACACGCTCGAAGCCGAATGGCTCGAGACGCACGAGGAACTCGAACAGATCGGCTAGCGGCACCGCGCCGGCATCCACGGGAGCTTGGCTTTGTCATTTGCGAATTCAACGTCCGGCTTATCGGCCCCAGAATCCGTAGCTGCATCGGCAGCCGATGCGCCGCCGTTGCAAGGACTGCGCGTGCTCGACCTCACGCGTCTGCTGCCGGGTCCGGTGGCCGCGCTGCGCCTCGCCGAGCTCGGCGCCGATGTGCTGAAGATCGAGGCGCCCGGCGCGGGCGACCCGACTCGCACGATGATGCAGTCGTCGAGCGATCGTGTCGCGGGCCGACCCGGCGCGTTTTACCGGATGGTCAATCGCGGCAAGCGCGAGACGCGCCTCGACCTCAAGTCCGAAGCAGGACGCCAGGTGCTGCGCGCACTCGCGGCTGAAGCCGACGTGCTGATCGAGAGCTTCCGGCCCGGCGTGATGGAGCGGCTCGGCCTCGGCTACGCGACGCTCAGCGCAGCCAATCCGCGGCTCGTCTATTGCGCGATCAGCGGATATGGCGCGAGCGGTCCGTTCGCGGACCATGCCGGCCACGATCTGAATTACATCGGCTATGCAGGCGTGCTCGATCAACTGGCGAACCGCGACGGTGCGCCGATCCTGCCGAACTTCCAGATCGCCGATCTGCTCGGCGGCGCATTGAGCGCGGTCACGCAAATTCTCGCGGCGCTGTGGCATGTCGCGCGAGGCGGCGCGGGCCGCTTCGTCGATGTATCGATGACGCACACGAGCTATGCGCACAACTTCGTCGCGCAGGTGTCGCTCGTCAACGAAGGTGCGGCGCCCGCCGCGGGCAGTGGTCTGTTGAACGGCGGTGTGCCCTGCTACAACCTCTACCGCACCAGCGATGAACGCTGGCTCGCGGTCGGCGCGCTCGAATTGAAGTTCTGGGAAACGCTGTGCATGGCGCTCGATCGGCCGGAATGGGCGACGCGTCACTGGAGCCTGGGTCAGGCGATCGGCGGTCCCGATGCCGTGGCACTCATTCAGGAAGTCGCCAATCTGATTGCGACGCGCACGCTCGGCGAATGGGTTGAATCGCTGGAATCGCTCGACTGCTGCGTGTCGCCGGTGCTGACGCCCGCTGAAGCGGCGCAGCATCCGCTGTTCAATCCGCACGCGTATGCGGCGGTGGCCGCGAGCGCTGCCGACTCACACGACGACGGGGCCTAATGCGCGTGGCGCAGCCGCGACGCGGGCGCAATGAAGATCAAGGCCCGGTCAATCGAAAAACCCGCCGCCGTCAACGCCGCGTCGGCGTCTGCCTCGGCAGCGTTTGCCGCGGCGACTTTTCGTCGTCGTACAGCAGGTGCTTGCGGCCTTCCACATGGCGGCTGATCGTGGCACGCACTTCGGCGGCCGTTGCGTCTTCGGCCACCACCCGCCGCGAGATCTGACCCGCGGTGTCGATCCACTCGACGATCCGGCAAGCGCCGCCCCACGGCTGATGAATCGGGGCGGAGACCCGGCAGCCGCGCACCTGGATGTTATGGTGGGCAGCGGTTTCACGAGACTGTTTCAAGGCGCGATCCTTTTTCGAGCATCAGACGGGATGCATATCGTTGCAGCTTAGAAAAAAGGTATGGCGACCAGGTTACAGCCAATATGAAGATATTTACCGGGCATTACAGGACCGCAAGCGTACAAAGTACTGGCGAGCCGTCCCGGCCCCCGCCTATTCGAGCGTGCGGACGCGGTCGATGGCCTGTTCGATCCGTTCGACCGCAACGACCTGTAAGCCTTCGATTGGCTGTTTCGGCGCATTGGCCTTCGGAATCACCGCCACCGAGAAGCCGAGCTTGGCTGCTTCCTTCAGGCGCTCCTGACCGCGCGGCGACGGCCGGATTTCGCCGGCGAGGCCCACTTCGCCGAATACGACGAGCCCCTTCGGCAGCGGCTTGTTGCGCATCGACGAATGGATCGCGAGCAATACCGCGAGGTCGGCGGCGGGCTCGGAGATCTTCACCCCGCCCACCGCGTTCAGGAACACGTCCTGATCGAAACAGGCGATGCCCGCGTGCCGATGCAGCACCGCGAGCAGCATCGCGAGCCGGTTCTGTTCGAGGCCGACCGCAAGGCGTCGCGGATTCGGCGCGTTGGCCGCATCGACGAGCGCCTGCACTTCGACGAGCAACGGCCGCGTGCCTTCCTGCGTGACGAGCACACATGAGCCCGGCACCGACTGCTCGTGCTGCGATAAAAACAATGCCGACGGATTCGCGACGCCGCGCAAACCACGCTCGGTCATCGCGAACACGCCGAGTTCGTTGACCGCGCCGAAACGGTTCTTGATCGCGCGCACGAGACGGTACGACGAGTGCGTATCCCCCTCGAAATACAGCACCGTATCGACGATATGTTCGAGCACGCGCGGACCTGCGAGCGCGCCCTCTTTCGTCACGTGCCCGACCATGATGATCGTCGTGCCCGACTGCTTGGCGATGCGCGTGAGTTGCGCCGCGCACTCGCGCACCTGCGCGACCGAGCCCGGCGCCGATGTCAAAGCATCCGAATAGACGGTCTGGATCGAATCGATCACGGCGACTTCAGGCCGTTGCTCCGTGATCGTCGCCTGAATTTTTTCGAGCTGGATTTCCGCGAGCAATTGCAACTCGCTTGCCTTCGAGCCGGGTTCGAGCAACGCCAGCCGTTGCGCGCGCAACGCGATCTGCGCGCCAGATTCTTCGCCGCTGATATAGAGCGCGCGTTTGTCCGCCGCGATTTCCGCGAGCGATTGCAACAACAGCGTCGATTTACCGATGCCCGGATCGCCGCCGATCAGCACCACGCCGCCCGGCACGAGGCCGCCGCCGAGCACGCGGTCGAATTCGCTGACGCCGGTGGAAAAGCGCGGCACGTCCGACGCGTCGATGTCGGCGAGACGCCGTACCGGCGTGCTCTTCGCGAGCGACTGGAAACGGTGACCGGACGGCGCCTCCGCGACCGATTCCACGAGCGTGTTCCACGTCTGGCAGGACGGGCATTGACCGGACCACTTCGGCGACTGTCCGCCGCATTCCCCGCAGATGTACAACGTCTTCGCTTTCGCCACGCGTTACTCCGCCCGAACCGGCACACGCGGCGCGACCGCGCACATCAGCTCGTAGCCGATCGTGCCGCAGGCCTGCGCGACGTCGTCGATGGGCAGCGCGGTGCCCCACAATTCCACGCGCGAGCCGACGTTGGCGGTCGGCACCGGGGTCAGGTCGACGGTCAGCATGTCCATCGACACACGTCCAACGATCCGTGTGCGCACGCCATCGACGATCACCGGCGTGCCTTCCGGCGCGACGCGCGGATAGCCGTCCGCGTAACCGCACGCGACCACGCCGATGCGCATCGGACCGCGCGCAGTGAATCTCGACCCATAGCCGACCGAGCTGCCTTCGCCGAGCGTCTGCACGGCGATCAGTTCCGACGCGAGCGTCATCGCGGGCTGCAGGCCCGTGCCGTCGATCGCGGCCGTCACGCCGGACGGCGACGCGCCGTACAGGATGATGCCCGGACGCACCCAGTCGAAATGCGCTTCCGGATGCCACAGCGTCGCGGCCGAATTCGACAGACTGCGCGCACCGGCGATGCCCTGCGCGCCACGCTCGAACGCTTCCATCTGATGCGCGATGCCGCGCTCGGCATCGGCATCGGAAAAATGCGTCATCAACGTGATCTGGCCGACGCCCTGACAGGCGCGCGCACGCTCCCACGCGGCACGGAATTTTTCGACCGTGTAGCCGAGCCGGTTCATGCCGGTGTTCATCTTCAACTGAATATTGACCGGTTTCGACAGACGCGCCATTTCGAGCATGCGCAGCTGCTCGTCCGAATGCAGCGCCGTGGTCAAACTGTAGCGGTCGATTACGTCGACGTCGGTCGGCCGAAAAAAGCCTTCCAGCAGAAGAATTGGGCCCGCCCAGCCCAATTCACGCAACTTCACCGCTTCTTCGAGGTCCAGCAACCCAAAGCCGTCCGTAGCGCGCAAACCGGGAAACACGCGCGCGAGGCCATGCCCGTAGGCATTAGCCTTGACGACGGCCCAGATTTTCGATTTCGGCGCATAGCGCCGCGCGACAGCGAGGTTATTGGCGAGAGCAGCGGTATGAATCGTGGCGGAAAGGGGGCGCGGCATGGGATTTTTTCGTAAAGACACTTGCGAATCAGCGGCTTACAGGGCGTTTTCAGCGCTCGGCGGCCCGCTGGGCGGTGCGATCAAGGATTCTGCTAGTCCGAATCCAGCTATTTTCATGATATAAAGCCGTGCGCACAACCCATTTCGATCGGCATAAGCCCGGACGCATGACAAACGGCCGGGGCGGACAGACCGCAGCGAGGACAGCATCGCATCAGATGAAAAAAGGTTTTTACACCATCATGGCCGCGCAGTTTTTTTCGTCGCTGGCCGACAATGCGCTTCTGATCGCTGCTATCGCACTGCTGAAAGATCTTCACGCTCCGAACTGGATGACGCCGCTGCTCAAGCTGTTTTTTGTGCTGTCGTACGTCGTTCTTGCCGCCTTCGTGGGCGCATTCGCCGACTCCCGTCCGAAAGGACGCGTGATGTTCATCACCAATACGATCAAGGTGGTTGGCTGCATAACGATGCTGGTCGGAGCGCATCCGCTGATTGCGTACGGCATCGTCGGCTTCGGCGCGGCGGCCTACTCGCCCGCCAAATACGGCATTCTCACCGAACTGTTGCCGCCTGACCGGCTCGTTGCAGCGAACGGCTGGATCGAAGGCACCACGGTCGGCTCGATCATTCTCGGCACGGTGCTCGGCGGCGCGCTGATCAGCCCGCATATCGCCGCGCCGATTCTCAAATGGCACGTCCCCACCGTGAACACGCCCGCGGAAGCCGCGATGCTCGTGATCATGGCCATTTACGTGATCGCCGCGCTGTTCAATCTGCGCATTCCCGACACCGGCGCGCGCTATCCGCGACAGGAGCACGGGCCGATCCGCCTGATCACCGATTTCGCCGACTGCTTTCTCGTGCTGTGGCGTGACAAGCTCGGACAGATTTCACTCGCCGTGACGACGCTGTTCTGGGGTGCGGGCGCGACGCTGCAATTCATCGTGCTGAAGTGGGCCGAAGTGTCGCTGGGCATGTCTCTGTCCGAGGCGGCGATCCTGCAGGCGGTGGTCGCGGTTGGCGTCGCGTTCGGCGCGATTTTCGCGGCTTCGCGTGTGCCGTTGAAGAAGTCGCTGTCGGTATTGCCGGTCGGCATCATGATGGGTATCTCCGTGATGCTGATGGCGTTCTACACGCGCGATCTGTTTCCCCCGCACTGGGGCGTGTATTTTGGCCGCATGCACGTGCCGGGCTATCTGATTTTCGCGTATATCTTCCTGATGTTCGTGGGCGGCCTGTCGGGCTTTTTCGTCGTGCCGATGAATGCGCTGCTTCAGCATCGCGGGCACGTGCTGCTGTCGGCGGGTCATTCGATCGCCGTGCAGAACTTCAACGAGAATCTGTCCGTGCTCGTGATGCTGTGCCTGTACGCGGTGCTCGTGTGGCTCGACGTGCCGGTCACCATCGTGATCGTGCTGTTCGGCACCTTCGTCTGCCTGATGATGTGGCTCGTGATGCGACGCCATCAAGCGAACCAGCGCGCCTTCGATTCGGTCGCGCTGATCGGCGAAGCCAAGCACTGATCGGCTGCGCTGGGCCTGCCGCGGCACACACGAGCGCGCCCCCTTCTTCCTCGCTCGACCATGACTCAATCGATTCCTAATGTGCTGACGATCGCCGGTTCCGACTCCGGCGGCGGCGCCGGCATCCAGGCCGATCTGAAGGCCTTCTCCGCGCTCGGCGCCTATGGCGCGAGCGTGATCACCGCGCTGACCGCGCAGAACACGCGCGGCGTGACCGCGATTCACGCGCCGGACCCAGGCTTCGTCACCGCGCAGCTCGACGCGGTGTTCGACGACATCCGCATCGACGCGGTGAAGATCGGCATGCTCGCGAATGCGCCGATCGCGCGTGCGGTCGCCGACGCGCTGCGCCGTCATCAGCCCAAACACATCGTGCTCGATACGGTGATGATCTCGAAGAGCAATCACGCGCTATTACTACCCGATGCGGTCGCGGTGGTACGCGACGAACTGCTGCCGCTCGCCGATCTGCTGACGCCGAATCTGCCGGAAGCGGCCGCATTGCTGGGCATGCAACCCGCCGCCGACGAAGCCGGCATGGTCGAGCAAGGCGAAGCGTTGCGCGCGCTCGGCGCGCGCGCGGTGCTGATGAAGGGCGGCCATCTGAGCGCGACCGATAGCCCCGACTGGCTCGTGCAGGAAAGCGGCACGCTGCGTCTCGGCGGTCCACGCGTGCCGGTGAAGAACACGCACGGAACGGGCTGCACGTTGTCGTCGGCGATCGCGGCCTTGATTGCGCAGCGCGACGATCTCGCTAGCGCGGTCGCCGATGCGAAGGTTTATCTGACGGGTGCGTTGCAGGCGAGCGAGCGGCTCGACGTCGGCCACGGCGTGGGGCCGGTGCATCACTTTCATCGGTGGTGGTGAGCGACGTCATTGCTTCGCGTAACGCCGCGCGTGCTCGGGCCAGTCGTCGGGCACGATAAAACCGCGCGAGCGTTCAAGTACACGCCCCGTGTTGTCTTCGATGAATCCGGCGACCATCGTCGGGCCGTGTTGCGGTGAGATCTGCGCGGCGAGCGTGTTTGCGTCGACGTACCACGTGTCGTCCGCACCGGCTTGCGTTCGATATTGCGGCGCGAGCCATTCGAGCCGCGGCAACACTCGCCACCTGTGCGCATGCGCGCACGCGAAACCCGGCCAGTCGCGATGCGTGACCCACCAGCCGCGACCGTGCGTGGGATCGAGTTCGGCAGGATCGGCGGGCATCTCGCCATGCCGGTAAAACAGCCAGCCTTTGACGAACATCTGCGGCGTCCACGCGCCCGCATAGCCCGTCGAGGCAAATTCTTCGCGTGCGCTGAGCGGCAACTGATGATCGAGCAAATGCGCGAGCTTCAGATCGAGGCGGTCTTTCAGATTGGGGCCGACATAATCGGCGAGACGCGCCGCCTCTGCTCCATTCGCATCGCCCGCATGCAGATAGCACTTCACCGCGAGTTCCCAATGCAGTCGCGCGCCCTGGCGCGTGCGCACGAGGAAATCGCATTCACCGAGCGTGAGGCCCGCATGTCGTAGCGGCACACCCGCTGCGATCAGTTGCGTCGCCGGTCCATGACGAAGGTAAAAGCCCAGCAGGCGTTCGGCGTAGCGGCCAAGGCGCGTGATACGCGTTGCCGCGAGATCCTGACGCAGAAATGCCGGCGCGGCGTCGAGCGCGCGCAGCCAGTCGAGCGTGGCCTGCAATTCCTGCGGTGTGCCGAAAGGATCGGCGAGCGCGCCTGTGGGAAGCTGAGGGCGCAACAGATCGGGACTGAGCAGCAGCCACGCGAGATCGCGGACAGCGGGATCGCGCAGCGCATCGACAGAAGCATCGCCACGCAAACCCAGCAAGGTATCGAGAGGCGCCGCGCGGCTGACAGACGCGGCGGGCATGCGCGCCGCCGGTCCCTCGGGCATCGTCACTTTGATTCGTTCGACGGCACGCCGCCGTTCGCGAGCCATGTGGCACGCGCGAGGCACAGATCCGCCCAGGCCTTGGCCTTGTCGGGCAGGCTACGCAGCAGATAGGCCGGGTGATAGGTGACGATCACCGGTACGCCCTCGTACGTGTGCACGCGGCCGCGCAACGACGAAATGCTCGCGTCGGTCTTGAGCAGACTTTGCGCGGCGAAACGGCCGAGCGCGACGATCAGCTTCGGCTTCACGAGCGACACCTGACGCTGTAGATAAGGTTCACAACGCGCGACTTCGTCCGGCTGCGGATTGCGATTGCCAGGCGGCCGGCACTTGATCACGTTCGCGATATACACGTTGGTGCCGCGCGCGAGCGCGAGCGAGTGCAGCATGTTGTCGAGCAGCTTGCCGGCCTGGCCAACGAACGGTTCGCCTTGACGGTCCTCGTTCTCGCCGGGCGCTTCGCCGATCAGCATCCAGTCGGCCTCGTGATCGCCGACGCCGAACACCGTGTTCGTGCGCTTCTCGCACAGCCGGCACGCCTCGCATCCGGCGACGCGCTCGGCGAGCGCGTCCCAGTCGAGTGTGTGGGTAGACGGCAGCGCGGGCGCGTCGCGGCGCGCTTCGGCGGGCGCGGGGGCCGATGCGGCTGGATCGTCGAACCACGCGAAGTCGTCCTCGGAAGCGGCGTCGAAAGTCGGCGGGGCTGAAAAGTCAGTTTGCGATTCTGATGTTTCGCGCTGCGTTGCAGTTTCGTCGAAGCGCGGCGTGGATTCGCGCTGCACTTGCGACGGCTGCACCTCGGCGGACGCGCGCAGCGGTTCGCGCGAGGTCTGCGTCGCAGGCTCCGCGCGACGCAAGTCTTCTGCGTGTTCCCGCAGCGACTGCAGCGCATCATTCTGCCCGGCCTCCTCTCGCGCCGCGAGTCCGCGACGCACCCACAACGGCGCGAGTCCGAATTCTTCGAGCACCGATTCATGCAGCGCCATTTGCGCCCTCCGTGGCTAACGACAGACGCATCACGATCGCGTCCTCCCGGCCGCGATGCCGCGCCGGATAATAATTTTTGCGCCGGCCGATCGACGCGAAGCCGAAGCGCTCGTACAACCGGATCGCCCGGTGATTCGACGGCCGCACTTCGAGCAGCAGCCCCTCGAGCCTCTCCGCGTGCGTGATGCGCACCGCCTCGCGCAGCAGCGCGAGGCCGGCGCCGGCGCCTTGTGCTTGCGGCGTGACGCACAGATTCAGCAGATGCATTTCATCGACGACTGGCATCAGCACGCAGTAGCCGATCAACGTCCCCGTCACGTGACGCAGACAGACGCCGAAATAGCCATTGCGCAGCGAGTCGCCGAAGTTGCCGCGGCTCCACGGAAACTCATACGCAAGTTTCTCGATCGCGGCGACTTCGTCCAGGTCGCTTTCGGTCATCGGCGACATGTAGCGGTCCGTGAGCAGCACGCCGCTCATGGGCGCGCCTCGTCGTGGGACGGTTCGCCGGAGCCGCCATCGGGTGCGTGCTGCGCGGACTGCTCGGCGCTATGAGCCGCTTTGGCTGATTTCGCCGCTTTGTCGGCCATGCGCTCTGCGGTCGTCTGCGCGACCTTGTCGCGCACGTACTCGGGTGCGGCCTGATCGGCGCGCACCGTGCGGCCCGCATGAAACGCGCGCAGCGCCGCGTACGCGAGCGGCAACGCATGGGGCAACGCTTCGCCATCGACGCTCCGCGCGGCCGCGACCGCCGGCAAGCGCTCGCCGAACGCGGCGGCCGCGTTGCCGGCGAGTGTGAACGGCACGTCGGGCAGCACGAGCCGCTCGGGTGCATCGAGCGTCGCCGTCTGCACGGTGCGCCATTCGTGTCGCGTGTCGTCCCACGCGTAGTCGGCCCAGTAGATTTCGTCCATGCGCGCGTCGAGCGCGGCGAGCACGCGCGTCGTCGACGGATCGCGCAGGCGGGCGCTCTCCGCGCACGCGAGCAGCGTGCCGATCGGTACGACCGGCAGGTTCAGGCCGAACGCGAGGCCTTGGGCGACGCCGGTCGCCGTACGCAGCCCGGTGAACGAACCCGGACCCGAGCCGAACGCGATCGCGTCGCAATCCGCCAGCGTGAGGCCGGCTTCGTCGAACAGTTCGCGGATCGCCGGCAGCAGGCGGGTACTGGACACCACGCCGGTTTGTTCGTGGCGAACCCAGACGCGCGGTTCGGCGCTGGGCTGACCGGCGGCATCGACGGACGCGGACACGAGCGCCGCCGAGCAGAACTCGGTCGATGTATCAAGGGCGAGGAGCACTGTTTGAGTCATGGACCGTATTGTAATCGGCGCGGTGCCCCTGAATCGTGGTTTGCGCGGCCGCGCCGCCCGGCTTCGCGGCCGTCATCGTTTGGAATAAGCCCTCGGTCCCGGGGCGGCGGGCAATTGATATGATTTTCGGCCGATCTCATCTATCCCGCCACGCGGGCCAAACGACCATGACCGACATCAATTCCCAGTTCGAGCAAGCCCAGCAAGACGTCAAGCAACTGCCCGAGCGTCCGGGCAACCTGACGCTGCTGCGTCTCTATGCGCTCTTCAAGCAGGCGAGCGAAGGCGACGTGCACGGCGACAAGCCGGGCTTCACCGACATCGTCGGCAAATACAAGTACGATGCGTGGGCGGCGCTCAAGGGCACCACGCAGGACGCTGCGATGCAGCAATACGTCGAACTCGTCGAATCGCTGAAGAGCGGCACCGCGGCCTGAATTTCCGGTGCGCCAATCATCTGCCGAAATGGCCGTCTGGCAATGCTGCGGCATCGCGGCGATTTCGGACACGAAGCTCCGGGCCGCCGCCCTCACTCGCCTACTTCATTCCGGCACTTTTCTTCTGTCGGAATTGCCTGAATGGTGGCGCAGTGCAGCAAGTGTCGCTATAATGCCGTCTGCGCTTCACTGCTTTGCCCGTTTTTTCCAGCGGTCCTCGCGGCGCAGCGTCCATAGCGTTTGCTCCAATCCAGTTTAGAACCTGTCCCCTTCTGCCTAGCCCGCTCCGGGCTCAAGTCCCAGGCTGGCGACTCGCCATGTTGGCACGTCGCATCCGATACAGCTTCTAACGAAAAACTCGCCTTCATTGTCGCGAGTTGCCCCCGTTTTTCGATTTGCTCGCTGCTGTTTTGCTCGCTGAATCCGACGACTTGGGTATGCCGATTGGCGTTGACGTTTTCATCCGATGAACCACCCAGGATCGTTTTCAAGGATTCACATGACTTTGAGCAACACCCCCAGCAGCCCGTTGAACACCATCGCCGACGAAGCACTCGGTCTTTCGCCCGCCGCTCCCGAAGCCGCCGCGCAGGCTGACGCCAAGCCGACCTTCGCGTCGCTCGGCCTGTCCGCGGACGTCGTTTCCGCGCTGACCGCCGCCGGCTACGAGCACCCGACACCGGTGCAGCAACGCGCGGTGCCAGCAGGTATCGCCGGCCGCGATCTGCTGGTTTCGAGCCCGACCGGCTCGGGCAAGACCGCCGCGTTCATGCTGCCCGCCATCGAGCGCTTCTCGCAGCTGCAAAAGACGCAGGCGAGCCAGCCGCGCGAACCGCGCCCGGTCGACGGTGGCCGCGGCCGTCGTCCGCAGCCGGTTGCGCGTCCTACCATGCTGGTGCTGACCCCAACCCGCGAACTGGCGATGCAGGTCACGACCGCCGCCGCGACGTATGGCAAGCACCTGAAGCGCCTGCGCACCGTCAGCATTCTCGGCGGCGTCGCTTATGGCCAGCAGCTGATGCTGCTCGCGAAGAACCCTGAAATCCTCGTCGCGACGCCGGGCCGTCTGATCGACCACCTCGAGCGCGGCCGCATCGATCTGTCGCAACTGCAGATCCTCGTGCTCGACGAAGCCGACCGCATGCTCGACATGGGCTTCATCGACGACATCGACACGATCGTCGCCGAAACGCCGGCTACGCGTCAGACCATGCTGTTCTCCGCCACGCTCGACGGCAAGATCGGCTCGCTGACCGGCCGTCTGTTGAAGGACCCGGAGCGGATCGAGATCGTCCAGCGCATGGAACAGCGCACCAACATCGCGCAAACCGTCCACTACGTCGATGACCGCGATCACAAGGACCGTCTGCTCGACCATCTGCTGCGTGACGACGGCCTCGACCAGGCGATCGTCTTCACGGCCACCAAGATGGACGCCGACCAGCTGGCGGGCCGTCTGGCCGACGCCGGCTTCGAATCGGCCGCGCTGCACGGCGACCTGCCGCAAGGCGCGCGTAACCGCACGATCCGCGCACTGCGCGAGCGCCGCGTGCGCGTGCTGGTTGCGACCGACGTCGCCGCTCGCGGTATCGACATCCCGGGCATCACGCACGTGTTCAACTACGACCTGCCGAAGTTCGCCGAAGACTACGTGCACCGCATCGGCCGTACCGGCCGTGCGGGTCGCTCGGGTATCGCCGTGAGCCTCGTGCATCACGCCGAACAGGGCGCATTGAAGCGCATCGAGCGCTTCGTGCGCACGCCGCTTCCGGTCAACGTCGTCGAAGGCTTCGAGCCGCGCAAGGCGCCGCCCTCGGGCAATGGTCGTCCTGGCTTCGGCGGCCGCGGCCGTCCCGGTGGTAACGGCCGTCGCTTCGGCAGCGGCTCGGGCAAGCCGGGCGGCTACGGCGGCTCGCGCAGCGGTAACGGTACTAGCAATGGCAATGGCAATGGCAATGGCAACGGCTGGGGTAACAAGTCGGCCGGCGGTTCGCGCGAAGGCTTCGGCGGTGGCTCGCGCGACGGCTACGGTTCGCGTGACGGCTACGGCGCGCGCCGCAACGACGGTCCCCGTTCGGCACGTCGCGGCAGCTAATAGCGACCCACCTGACCGACCGGATGGCTTCGCGCCGTCCGTGACACTGAAGAAAACCGGCGCTCGGGCGCCGGTTTTTTTTCGTCTGTCGACTGGCCGCCCCAAATTTCACGATGTAAAAAATTTTTTTGCGTCGTAAAAAATCATGCTGCAAAGCACAAGAAGGACTATTGCAACAGGGAAAATATCGTTTCTTATCGCGAAACGCAGGCATCAAGTCATTGATTTTATATAAAAATAAATATTGGAAAAACGCTTTGCGGCGTCTATTGCGCGTCCTTCGATTTGCCTAGACTCTTATATAAGACTTCACGAAACAGAACGCCTCTCCGGGCCCGACGCTTCGAGAAGACAGAGTCACCCATCCTCCATAACTGGCATCGAAGGAGCACATCATGACCATGACCCGCGAACAGCAAGTGCAGCAACTCAAGCAGCAATGGGAAGCGGACCCGCGTTGGAAAGGTGTCAAGCGCACCTACTCGGCCGAAGACGTGGTCCGTCTGCGCGGCTCGGTGCAGCCCGAGCACACGCTCGCGAAGCGCGGCGCGGAAAAGCTGTGGGCCGCCGTCAACAACGAGCCGTTCGTCAACTCGCTCGGCGCGCTGACCGGCAACCAGGCGATGCAACAGGTGAAGGCTGGTCTGAAGGCGATCTATCTGTCGGGCTGGCAGGTCGCGGGCGATGCCAACGTCGCCGGTGAAATGTACCCGGACCAGTCGCTGTATCCGGCCAACTCGGTGCCGCTCGTCGTCAAGCGCATCAACAACACGCTGACGCGCGCCGACCAGATCCAGTGGTCGGAAGGCAAGAACCCGGGCGATGAAGGCTACGTCGATTACTTCGCGCCGATCGTGGCCGACGCGGAAGCCGGTTTCGGCGGCGTGCTGAACGCGTTCGAACTGATGAAGGCGATGATCGAAGCGGGCGCGTCCGGCGTGCACTTCGAAGACCAGCTCGCATCGGTCAAGAAGTGCGGTCACATGGGTGGCAAGGTGCTCGTGCCGACCCGCGAAGCCGTCGCGAAGCTGACAGCCGCGCGTCTGGCCGCCGATGTGTCGGGCGTGCCGACCGTGCTGCTCGCCCGCACCGACGCGGAAGCCGCCGACCTCGTGACCTCGGACATCGACGACAACGACCGCCCGTTCCTGACCGGCGAGCGTACCGTCGAAGGCTTCTATCGCACGAAGCCCGGTCTCGAGCAGGCAATCTCGCGTGGCCTCGCCTATGCGCCGTACGCAGACATGATCTGGTGCGAAACCGGCAAGCCGGACCTCGGGTTCGCCAAGAAATTCGCCGACGCGATCCACAAGGAGTACCCGGACCAACTGCTGTCGTACAACTGCTCGCCGTCGTTCAACTGGAAGAAGAACCTCGACGACGCGACGATCGCGAAGTTCCAGCGCGAACTCGGCGCGATGGGCTACAAGTTCCAGTTCATCACGCTGGCCGGCTTCCACGCGCTGAACTACTCGATGTTCAACCTCGCGTACGGCTATGCGCGCAACCAGATGACCGCGTTCGTCGAAATGCAGCAGGCGGAGTTCGCGGCGGCCGAAAAGGGCTTCACCGCGGTCAAGCATCAGCGCGAAGTCGGCACCGGCTACTTCGACGCGGTCACGCAGACGGTCGAGCGCGAAGCATCGACGACCGCGCTGCACGGTTCGACGGAAAACGAGCAGTTCTTCGACAAGAAGGTCGCCTGAGATCAACCAGTGGGGTTATGCAGTCCCGTGGCCTGAGCGCAGGAACGATCGGCAAACGTCGAGCGGCACCACCAGAGTGCCGCCGACGCAGGGAGGGCCGTGCCGTCCTGGATTGGCAGGAGCGTCAGCGCGAACGCCGACGGCCGGAGAGTCTCAAAGAAGCCAGCACGCGGCAAGCGTGCGGCGAACCTGAACGCGCCGGCAGCGCCGCCGGCGCGCTTTTTTTCGAAGGCGGTGCATGCCGGCACGCTGCCGGCAGTGCCAAGCGATTCAGCGATAGACGATCACAGGAATTTTCGTATGCGTGAGCACGCGCTGCGTTTCACTGCCGATCAGCAGGCTGCCGAGCCCGCGCCGCCCATGCGATGCCATGAAGATCACGTCGCAGCGCCCCTGCTCGGCCGCTTCGATGATGCCGAGATACGGCGCCGGATGCACGCTCGTGCGGCTCTCGACACTGACGCCGACGCGGTGCGCCGCATGCTCGACTTCGCGCAGATGCACGCGCGCCTCGCGCTCGCTGCGTTGCAGGAACTCGCCTGGCGGTTCGACCACGACATCGGAGAACGGCGAGTACGGATATTGGGGCAGACAGGCGTATGCGGTAACGCGGGCGCCCACGGCCTGCGCGAGGTCGATCGCGCCCGCTATCGCCTTGCGTGACAGATCTGAACCATCGGTCGGAACCAGGATGTGCCTGAACATGATCCCCTCCGTCGCCGGCTGCCCGCAGCACGGCGTCAGCGTCCACCAAAGCCCATGGTGCAGGCTGCTCGAAACGATTGTAATGCGTATGAATGCGGGTATCCGCGTCTGTCTGGAGATTGGCGCATCAGTCCCAGTAACCGGGTTCGCCGTACGTATGCTTGAGAAAGTCCAGAAACAGCCGCACCCGCAGCGGCAGATGACGGCGCTGCGGGAACACCGCGTGGATGCCGATCGGCGGCGCGGCGAATTCGTCGAGCACGCTGACGAGGCGGCCCGTCGCGATCTCCGCGCCGACCTCCCACCACGAGCGCCACGCGAGCCCGTGTCCGGCGAGACACCATTCGTGCAGCACCGCGCCGTCCGAGCACTCCATCGTGCCGGATACCTTGATCGACACGACCTTGCCGTCGTGCTGAAACATCCAGCCGCGCTGCTGGTTCGCGCTGGCGCCGAGCGCGAGGCAGTTGTGGCGCGCGAGATCGGCCAGGCTGTGCGGCGCGCCGCGCCGGCTCAGATACGCGGGCGACGCGACGCATACGCGGCGGTTCTCCGCGAGCTTCAGCGACACCAGCGACGAATCGGGCAACTCGCCGAGCCGCACCGCGCAATCAAAGCCTTCGTTGACGAGGTCGACGAGACGGTCGGACAGATCGAGCGTGATCGACACGTCCGGATGCGCGACCGTGAACGCGGGCACCAGTGGCGCCACGTGCCGGCGCCCGAAGCCGGCCGGCGCCGACAGCCGGAGATGGCCGCTCGCCTTCACGCCGCCCGCCGACACGCTCGCCTCGGCGTTCTGCATGTCGTGAAGAATGCGCTGGCAGTCTTCGAGAAAGGCCGAGCCTTCGAAGGTCAGCGTGATCTTGCGCGTCGTGCGCACGAGCAGCTTCACGCCGAGGCGCTCCTCCAGTGCGTCGATGCGCCGGCCGATGATCGCGGGCGCGACGCCCTCGGCGAGCGCCGCCGCGGACAGGCTCCCTTTGGCCGCGACAGTGGCGAAGGTCTCGATCTGCTTGAAACGGTCCATGAACGATACGCGCCGCGGCGAGGCGGAAAAGTGGGCAGTGCGCGTCAGATTAGGTACGAAAAAGTAAAAGATCAAGTGATCTTTAGCCTATTTTTTAGCACCTAAGGTCACCAATACAATCGATCCCGACCTCTGACAGGAGCGCATGGCAATGTCGGCCACAACGACACCTTCCCCGCGAGCAGTGATTTTCGACGCCTACGGCACGTTGTTCGACGTGCATTCGGTGATCGCCGCCGCGGAGCAACTGTTCCCAAGCCACGGCGACGCGCTGTCGCAGCTGTGGCGCCAGAAGCAGATCGAATACACGCAATTGCGCACGCTCGCCGCGCGCAGCGACGCCCCCGGCGAACACTACCGCCCGTTCTGGGACATCACGCTCGACGCGCTGCGCTTCGCCGCGAAAAGACTGCAGCTCACGCTCGGCCGCGCGGCCGAAAAGCGGCTGATGGACGAATACGCGTGCCTGTCCGCATTTCCCGACGCGGTGCCCGTGCTGCGCGCGTTGCGCGAGGCCGCCGCCGCGCCACGCGTGGGGCTCGCGATTCTGTCAAACGGCAATCCGCAAATGCTCGACATCGCGGTCAAGAGCGCCGGCATGAACGCCCTCTTCGATCACGTGCTGTCGGTCGACGCCGTGCGCGCGTACAAACCCTCGCCTGCCGCGTATGCGCTCGGCCCCGACGCGTTCGGCGTGGCCGCGCGCGAGATCGTGTTCGTGTCGTCGAACGGCTGGGACGTCGCGGGCGCGACATGGTTCGGCTTCACGACGTTCTGGCTGAACCGGCAGAACCTGCCCGTCGAAGAGCTCGGCGTGACGCCGCATGGCACCGGTAGCGGCATGAACGATCTGCTGGACTTTCTGCGCACACTCGCGACGTCGTCACGCTCGAGCGGCGGCCGTCGAACGAAAGTTCCTGGCAGTGGCAGTCGCAAGCGCGCCGGCCCGCGCGTATGACGGCGCCCCTCGCATTCGGCAATCCACTTCCCCCTTTTCAACCTTCGCATTTTTGCAATCTGACCGACCAAGGAGAAAACATGGCTAATTCGCTGTCGTTGCCGCAAGGCATGGAAATCACCGGCGACATCAAGCCCGGCTTTGACGCGATCCTCACCCGCGAAGCGCTGGAACTCGTCGCGGCCTTGCACCGTACGTTCGAGCCGCGCCGTCAGCAGTTGCTGCAGGCGCGCGTCGAGCGCGCGAAGCGGCTCGACGCGGGCGAGCGGCCCGACTTCCTCGCCGCCACCAAGAGCGTGCGCGAAGGCGACTGGAAGATCGCGCCGCTGCCGCAGGATCTGCAGTGCCGGCGCGTCGAGATCACCGGCCCCGTCGAGCGCAAGATGATCATCAACGCGCTCAATTCGGGCGCCGACTCCTACATGACCGACTTCGAGGATTCGAACGCGCCGAGCTGGGACAATCAGATCACCGGTCATATCAATCTGAAGGACGCGGTGCGCCGCACGATCTCGCTCGAACAGAACGGCAAGGCGTACCGGCTCAACGACAGGACCGCGACGCTGATCGTACGTCCGCGCGGCTGGCATCTCGACGAGAAGCACGTGAAGGTCGACGGCCAGCGCGTGTCGGGTGGCATCTTCGATTTCGCGCTGTACATGGTGCACAACGCGAAGGAGTTGATCGCGCGCGGCTCGGGCCCGTACTTCTATCTGCCGAAGATGGAGAGCCATCTCGAAGCGCGGCTGTGGAACGACATCTTCGTCGCCGCGCAGGAAGCGGTCGGCGTGCCGCGCGGCACGATTCGCGCGACGGTGCTGATCGAGACGATCGTCGCCGCGTTCGAAATGGACGAGATCCTGTACGAGCTGCGTGAACATAGCTCGGGCCTGAACGCGGGCCGCTGGGACTACATCTTCTCGGCGATCAAGAAGTTCAAGAGCGACCGAGACTTCTGCCTCGCCGATCGCTCGCAGATCACGATGACCTCGCCGTTCATGCGCGCGTACGCGTTGCTGCTGCTGAAGACCTGCCATCGCCGCAACGCGCCGGCGATCGGCGGCATGAGCGCGCTGATTCCGATCAAGAACGATGCGGCCGCGAACGACAAGGCGATGGCCGGCGTGCGTTCAGACAAGGCGCGCGACGCGGGCGACGGCTACGACGGCGGCTGGGTCGCGCACCCGGGCCTCGTGCCGGTCGCGATGGAAGAGTTCGTCAAGGTGCTCGGCGATCGGCCGAACCAGATCGGCAAGCAGCGCGTCGACGTGCTCGTGACCGCAACCGACCTGCTCGACTTCCGCCCGGAAACGCCGATCACCGAAGCGGGCTTGCGCAACAACATCAACGTCGGCATTCACTACCTCGGTTCGTGGCTCGCGGGCAATGGCTGTGTGCCGATTCACAACCTGATGGAAGATGCGGCCACCGCCGAGATTTCGCGCTCGCAGGTCTGGCAGTGGATCCGCTCGCCGAAGGGCAAACTCGACGACGGTCGCAAGGTGACGGTCGAACTGGTGCGCGAGCTCGCGGCGCAGGAACTCGACAAGGTCAAACAGACGGTGGGCGGAGATACGAAGCCGTATGAGCGTGCCGCGCAGATCTTCGAGCAGATGTCGACCGCAGAGCAGTTCACCGATTTTCTGACGCTGCCGCTTTACGAAGAGATTTGATGGTGTTGATGATGCGGGCTCGAGCGCCTTGGGCCTGCTCGAGCCAGGTGATCCCATCGGCTTGAACGACGGCACGCCGCGGACATACGTGGCGCGCCGTTTTTTTTGCTCGCCTTCTTGGACCAGCTCAGCGCGTGCGCCGATGTTCGACCCAATCTCCTGAACGGATTTCGGGCAGCCCTTTTACGGCGCTTGGCGCGACCGGATAGAAGCGGCAATTCACGACGTTGCCGTCCACTTTGACCATCACCTCACGTGCCAAAAAACGCTCCTCGACGCCCGGATACACGGCTTCGATTTCGTCGAGCACCGCGACGAGCGCATCGTCGATTTCATAGACGTCGCCGCGCACGTCGATGCCCGCTTCGTCGACGACGAGACCCGGATAGGCGCCAAAATCGAACAGATGGCCGCGCACGGTGGTACTGCCGAGCAGGCTCGGTGCGGGGATGTCGTTGCGCGCGGCGGCTTCGCTGATGTCGTTGGTTTCACCGGCACGCAGCGTGCCGTAGACAAAGACGGTCTGCATCGTCGTTGAGTCTCCATGGTCAGAGGTGATGTCGGTGGCTCGGGGGCCATCGGGACATTATGCAACGGCGGCCCGTCGGCAACAGAAACTGGGCACGGCCTACAATGCTTGATGCCCGCGGCGGTGAATGGCCTCGACCGCGCTTCGCCGTTGCCAGCTCCGTGATCCGAACCGACCTCGCCATGACCTCGTCCTCCGACTCCGACTTGTTGAGCCGCGTGCGTTTCGCCGACATACCGCCCGAGTTCGCGCCGAACGAGATGCATCCGATCCGCGTGCGCTCGCGGCCAATGCCGGCGGGCTGGCATATCGCGCGTCATACGCATGCCTGGGCGCAGGTCGCGTATGCGTCGCGCGGCGTGCTGCGGGTCGCAACGACAGGCACGACATGGATGGTGCCGCCATCGCGCGCAATCTGGTTGCCGCCGCATGTGACGCACGAAGTGGTCGCCGTCGAGGATGCGTTCCTGCGCACGCTGTACATCACCGAGAGTACGGTGCCGGCCGGGCTCGATACGCCGCGCGTCGTCGAAGTATCGAACCTGTTGCGCGAGGTGATTGCCGCGCTCGATACGCCTGGCCTGTCCGCCGCGCGCGAGCAGGTGCTCGGCGCGCTCGCGCTCGATGAACTGACGCGCTCCGAGCCGTTGCCGCTGTCCGTGCCGATGCCCAGCGAAAAGCGCCTGCGCGCGCTGTGCGAGGCCGTGATCGCCGACCCGATGCATGGCGAGTCGCTCGAGCAGTGGGCATCGACGGTGGGCGCGAGCACGCGCACGATCGCGCGGCTGTTCCGCCAGGAGCTGGGTGTGAGTTTTTCGCAGTGGCGTCAGCAGGCGATTCTCGCGCGCGCCATTCCATTGTTGAGCCAGGGACGGCCGCTGTCGCACGTCGCGCAGGAACTGGGCTATCAGAGCCAGAGCGCCTTCTCCGCGATGTTCCGGCGTGCGTTCGGCGCGAGTCCACGCGCGTTTATCGAGCGAGGCGCCGAGCATCGCGCGAGCAACGGCGAGCATGATGACGCGCAAGCGGATGATGAAACGGCACAGGATCAAGCCGGTTCGACGGACGTCGCCGAGCGGTGAATGGCGACAACTAGCGCTGCGCGTCGGCCATCAATGCGGGGCACGCCTCAAACCCGCCGCGCCAGATGACGGATTGCGCCTAGCTGCGCTAGCCGCGGCCCGGCGAGCTTATAGCCCTTGCGCTGATAGAGCCGCGCCGCCGGATTGTCGACGAATACGCGCAACTGCAACTCGCGCAGCCCGCGCTCGCGCGCCCATTGATGCGAGATGTCGAGCAGAAACGTACCGGCGCCAAGCCGACGATATCCTTCGGCGATCTGCACGTCGCGGATATGCAGCGAATCACCCTCCTCGGTGATACGCAGCACGCCCATCGGCACGCCATCCACTTCGAGAATGAAATTCTCCGATTCGCGCCAACTGCCGAGAAACAGATCGCTGCGCCACACCAGATGATGCCGGCGATAGTAGCCGCCCATGTTGTTGCGGGTCAGCGCCTCGGCAAACTCGAAATCGTCCATGCTGGCCGTGCGCAGATGAAACGGTGACGGAGCTTCGGTGGGATCGAACATGGCAGGACCGCGAGGATGAGTCGGATAAACGGTAAAACATGCCGCGCGCGCTGGCAATGGCTGTTTGTCCCGAGCCTTCCGGGAGGCGGCCGGCAACGGCAGTAGAAACGGACGGTTACGGTCCTATGTGCAGGCGCCATCACCCGCTCACCAGCACGACGGCTGCGGATATACACGTTCGCATCGTCGGCACAGCGCACGAAGCAGTGGCCGCGCCGTTCCAGTTCCTTGTCCACCACGTCGAGCTACACGTTGGCCAGCAACGGCGGATCAGCCGGATCACGCTGGCCTCGCCAATTCGTTTTCTGTAGACGGTCAATCAGGATGTCGTGGTTGACCCGGTCGAAGAACTTCTCGAGATCAGCGTCCACCACGATTCGCCGGCCCGACTTCACGTACGACTGCGCGGCAAGCACCGCGTCGTGCGCACGCCGTCCGGGCCGGAAGCCGTAGCTCTCCTCGTTGAAGGTCGGGTCCAAAACCGGCTGCAGCACCTGCCGCAGCGCCTGCTGGATCAGCCGGTCCGTTACCGTCGGGATGCCAGGCTCGCACTCACCTCCGTCCGGTTTCGGGATCGTCACCCGCCGTACCGGACTGGGCCGGTACGTCCCCTTCAGCAACTGTTCATGGATCGCGGGCCACGCTGTCACCAGAAGGCGCAACGTCTGGTCAATGTCCAGACCGTCCACGCCAGCGGCTCCCTTGCTGGCCCGTACCCGTTTGAACGCGTGCTTCAGGTTCTCTCTCGTCAACGCCGCTACCAGCAGCGATGACAGCGATGACCCTGTGTCCCCGGATTCATGGCGCGGGCAACAGGCTTCGTCGCTCACGGAAATAGGCAGCTTCACCGTGCGTGCCTCCGATCGCCCGCTTGCGCGGGCATCTGACGCAATTCCTGTCGCATCGACATGGCGCTGGACACTCCCTCCCGTTCGGCCCTTCATCACCAGCTTCAGTCTCACCGATCTGTCCTGCGACTACTACGGCCTCTGCTGACTTCTAGCTCCGGCTCGACGCCGTCGCCCTTTCAGGCATGAGGCGAAATCTCCCCAGGTAAGAGCGCACTCCTTCATCGCACAGCCGCCGCATTTACGCCGCTTCGCCTTGGTCACAAGAGCTTCGCGGTCTATTGCTCGCCCGCCGTGCCTGGCAACGCCTTCTATGCAGTTCTTGTTCATCGGCTCGCGATTTACGCTCCACGCTTCCTTCCCACATTCGGCCGCCCTCATGCAGTTGCGCTTCACTTCATTCGCTGTGACCAGCTTATGGCGGGACTTGCACTGGCAGGATTGCGCCCATGCTGGGCGCACAATAAAAAAAGCCCACGTCTTGCGAAGTGGGCTTTCTCAAATCTGGCGGAGCGGACGGGGCTCGAACCCGCGACCCCCGGCGTGACAGGCCGGTATTCTAACCAACTGAACTACCGCTCCAGATTCTGCATCGCAGCCTGCGAGCCATACTCTCAGCGTGCTCTACCGTTCAAACTTCCAACCGAACGACGCCGATGTTCTGGCGTCCCCTAGGGGATTCGAACCCCTGTACTCACCGTGAAAGGGTGATGTCCTAGGCCTCTAGACGAAGGGGACAACGTACTGCTTATACCTTTAATGAAAAAGCCCGTTCAAGTATGTATGAACGGGCTTTGTCTGGCGGAGTGGACGGGACTCGAACCCGCGACCCCCGGCGTGACAGGCCGGTATTCTAACCGACTGAACTACCACTCCAGTCTTTACACCCTGCTTGCGAGCGTCGGTTAATTCTCTGCAAGCTGCGCTGCTTTACTACTACTCGAATACTAAAGCGACGCTGATGTTTGGCGTCCCCTAGGGGATTCGAACCCCTGTACTCACCGTGAAAGGGTGATGTCCTAGGCCTCTAGACGAAGGGGACAAAATCTTTTCAGATCCGTCTCAATCCACTTTTGACTTGATCAACTCGCGCTAACTTTTCAGTTAATTCGCCAAGTTATTTTCTGGTCAACAGCGAAGACCGCTACTTTAACCACATTTCAGCAGTTTGTGAAGTCTTTTTTCTACAACCACCAGACTTCTTAACCACTTTAACCTCTCTGCTCTGTTGGTGGAGGTAAGCGGGATCGAACCGCTGACCTCTTGCATGCCATGCAAGCGCTCTCCCAGCTGAGCTATACCCCCGCGCACATCAGAGAAACGAGATTCTAGAGGGCGATCTGCGCTTTGTAAATACCCTTTGAGCAATTACATTCGAATTTTCTCCGGAGGCATGCGAAACCTCTGACGCACGCCGCCAACGGATTAGCCAAGCGCTTTTTCGATGCGGCTAACGACGACGTCGCGACCGAACAGCATCAGCACGCTATCGATCGACGGTGTATGCGTCGTACCCGCCACCAGCAGACGCACCGGCATCGCGAGCTGCGGCATCTTCAGCTTGTGCGTGCCGAGCGTCGCTTTCAGCGCGGCGGCGATCGCCTCCTTGGTCCATTCGACCGTATCCAATGCAGCGGCCAGATCAGCGAGCGCCGGACGAACCGCGTCGGTTACGTGCTGTGCAAGCGACTCAGCGTCGGGTGCCGGGGTGCGATAGAACATCGCGGCGTTCTGCGCGATCTCCTTCACGGTCGAAGCCCGATCCTTCATCAGGCCCACCACGCTCGTCAGATCCGGACCTTGGGTGAGTGTGGCTTCGTCGATGCCGAGCTCCGAGAAGAACGGTTTCGCCAGTTCGGCGAGGCGTGCGTTGTCGGCTTCCTTGATGTAGTGCGCGTTGAGCCAGTTCAGCTTGTCATGGTCGTACTGCGCCGGCGACTTGCCGAGGTGCTCGAGATCGAACCACTCGACGAACTGCTCGCGCGTGAAAATCTCCGCGTCACCATGCGACCAGCCGAGGCGCGCCAGATAGTTGACGACCGCTTCCGGCAGATACCCCGCATCGCGATAACCCATCACGCTCATTGCGCCGTGGCGCTTGCTCATCTTCTCGCCCTGCTCGTTCAGCACGGTCGGCAGGTGTGCATACACCGGCGGCTCGCCACCGAGCGCGCGCAGTATGTTGATCTGGCGCGGCGTGTTGTTGACGTGGTCGTCGCCACGAATCACGTGAGTGATGCGCATGTCGAGATCGTCGACGACGACGCAGAAGTTATACGTCGGCGTGCCGTCCGGACGCGCGATCACGAGGTCGTCGAGTTCTTCGTTCGAGATTTCGATGCGGCCTTTCACCGCGTCGTCCCACGCGACCACGCCGGTCAGCGGATTATGAAACCTTAGCACCGGCTTCACGCCCACGGGCGGCTCCGGCAGCACCTTGCCCGGCTCCGGGCGCCACGTGCCGTCGTAGCGCGGCTTTTCGCCTGCTTCGCGCTGGCGCTCGCGCAGCGCGTCGAGCTCTTCGGTCGACATGTAGCACGGATAGACGAGCCCCGCCTCCTGCATCTGCTTCAGCACTTCGCGGTACCGGTCCATGCGCTGCATCTGGTAGAACGGGCCTTCGTCGAAATCGAGGCCGAGCCACGCCATGCCTTCGAGAATCGCGTCGACGGATTCGGTCGTGGAGCGCTCGAGGTCGGTGTCCTCGACCCGCAGCACGAAGGTCCCTTTCATCTTGCGCGCGAACGCCCACGGATACAGCGCCGAGCGGATGTTGCCCAGGTGGATGAAGCCGGTGGGACTCGGTGCGAAACGGGTACGAACGGAGGTGGTCATTAGCGGTTACTCGGAAAACAGGCGCCGGCGCTCAGGCGAACATGACTGCGAAGCGCGGCAGCGAAGCGTGCCCATGCTGCGCGCGACGTCGCGCACGGCCACGAGGGAATAAGTACAAGAGCCGAATTATACCTTCCGCACGCGGGTTGCCGCCCTCGTCCGAACGACCTAAGGCGCGTGGATGAATGGCGTCCGGACATCTGCGTACGCACCTTCCCAGCGCTCGCCCAACCCATCTTGAAAAAGCGCCGTGTCAGTTCCGAATACTTCCTCTGCAACGTTTCATTACAGCGGACCGCGCGAGCCGATCGTTTGCATTAAGATGTGCGCGCTGCGATGCGGGCTTACCGCACATCGATCCGATACGGAGCGAACACCGCTGCAGCGTGCGCAATCGCCGTCGGCGATCCGCCCGGTCTGACCTCAGCCTGATCGCGGTACGCGCGACGCCGCTCGCGTCGCCCGCGCCGTTGCTGGAGAACTCGTTGAAACCCTCATCCCCGAACTTGAGCCGCCGCAGCTTTTCGCTGGCGGCCGCATCCGCGGTGCTTGCCGCCTGCACCACGACCGCCGGCAAACTCGATGGCGCGCCGATCATCGCGACGCCCGCCGTTCCCCCGCCGCCTGAAAAAGCGCAACAGAAGCCGGTTCGCGTCGCGCTCGCTCTCGGCGGCGGCGCCGCGCGTGGCTTTGCGCACATCGGCATCATCAAGGCTCTCGAGGCGCGCAATATCCAGATCGACCTGATTGCCGGCACGAGCGCCGGCTCCGTCGTCGGCGCGCTGTACGCGTCGGGCATGAACGGCTTCGCGCTGAACAAGCTCGCGCTGTCGATGGACGAAGCGTCGATCAGCGACTGGGCGATGCCGTTTCGTACGCGCGGCTTCCTGCAGGGCGTCGCGCTGCAGAACTACCTGAACACGACGCTGAACAACCGCCCGATCGAGAAGATGGCGAGGCCGCTCGGCGTGGTCGCGACCGATCTGCAAACCGGCCAGCCGATCCTGTTCCAGCGCGGCAACACCGGCATCGCGGTGCGCGCGTCGTGCAGCGTGCCGTCGATCTTCGAGCCGGTGAAGATCGGCGGTCACGAATACGTGGATGGTGGTCTCGTCAGCCCGGTACCGGCGTCGTTCGCGCGCAAGATGGGCGCGGATTTCGTGATCGCCGTCGATATCTCGCAGCGACCGGAGACCGGCGTCACGGCAAGCTCGTTCGACGTGCTGATGCAGACCTTCACGATCATGGGCCAGACGATCAAGGCCTACGAGCTCGACAAGTACGCCGACGTGGTGATCCGGCCGAATCTCGCGGCGATGAGCGGCAGCGATTTCTCACAGCGCAACGCCGCGATCCTCGCCGGCGAGGAAGCGGTCGCGAAGATGATGCCGGAGTTGCAGCGCAAGCTCGCCGCGCGGCGCATGGGAGCCTGAAAGCCCGGCGACGCACAGTCGCTGTGCGTCGCCATGGCAAAAATGCGCGCATCAAACGCAAAAAGCCTGCTTCGAACGAAGCAGGCTTTTTTATCGCCAGGCCTGGCGCCGAATCAGTTATTCCCGCCGATCGTCGCGGTCACGCGCTTGCGCAGATCGTCGGCCTGATACGAGGTCTCGATCCGACGCGCACCCGTAAAGCGTTTTTCCCAGTAGCCGTCATCCATGTCGTCGACGCGGATCGTGCTGCCGGTGGACGGCGAGTGCACGAACTTGTTGTCGCCGATATAGATGCCGACGTGCGAAAACGTGCGGCGCATCGTATTGAAGAACACCAGGTCCCCCGGCTTCAGGTCGCTTACCCGCACCTTCTCGCCCAGGCGGCTCATTTCCTCGGCACGGCGCGGCAGCGCGAGACCGAGCGTGTCCTGGAACACGTAGCGCACGAAACCGCTGCAATCGAGCCCGGAATCAGGCGTATTGCCGCCCCAACGGTAGCGAACGCCGATCATGTTCAACGCGCCGACCACCACGTCGCCCGCTTTGCCGGCCATTCCCGAAAGGAACGATTTGGCGCCGCCGCTTTCGCTGCCTGCGGCCTTGGTTTGGGGAGTGAGAAGGGAGAGAGGATCCGAGCCGTTGGCGGTCGGATATGAGGCATTCTGATTAAAACTGCTTACTTCGTCGGCGAACGCGCCGGGAGCTGCTGCCATCAAGACGCCAATGAACATCCCGGCGACGACGCGCGTGCAAGCCTGGGTGAAGTTTCTGTGCTGCATTGGTCGGTAGTTTTTGCCAAAAAAATCAGGGGTCTAGAAAAAAGTTTGCTCGATACTAGCCAGTAAGTATTTGCCTGTCAAAAGGAATAGGAAAAATCAATCGACAGGCGCACTCAATTGGTGAAAGGGTGAAAAATCAACGATCAAGCGCCGCTTTCAGCAGCTTTCGCGTGTAAGGATGCGCGGGAGCAGCAAAAATCTTCTCGACTTCGCCGGTCTCGACGATCGATCCGTTTTGCATCACCACGACTCGATGCGCCATCGCCCCGATCACTTCCAGGTCGTGGCTGATGAAGACGAAGCCGAGGTTGTATTTGTGCTGCAAACCGGTGAGCAGCTTGAGCACCTGCTGCTGGATCGATACGTCGAGCGCGCTGGTCGGTTCGTCGAGGATCAGCACGCGCGGCTCCAGTACCAGCGCGCGCGCGATCGCGATGCGCTGCCGCTGCCCGCCCGAAAATTCATGCGGATAGCGATACAGCGCGGTCCGGTCGATGCCGACTTCGCGCAGCACCGCGACGACCTTGTCGCGCCGCGCCTGCGGAGTCATCTGCGGCCGATGCAGCGCGAGCCCCTCACCGACGATCCGCTCGATCGTCTGCCGCGGCGAAAGCGAACTAAAAGGGTCTTGAAAGACGACCTGCATATTCGAGCGCAGCGCGGTCTTTTCGGCGCCGCGATAGCTCGCGAGCACCCTGCCCTGAAACTGGATCTCGCCATGCGCGGTGCGCTGCAGACCGAGCAGTGCCATCGCGAGCGTCGACTTGCCCGATCCCGATTCACCGACGATCCCGAGCGTCTCGCCTTGGCGCACCGACACGTTCGCCGCGTCGACCGCGCGAAACCGCCCCGCGCCGAACCAGCCACGCAGGCCAGGCAGCTTCGTTCTGAAGTCGACCGCCACGTCGCGCGCTTCGAGCAGCACCGGCGAGATCGGCAGCACCGGCACGACCTCGCGCTGCGGCCGGCTCGCGAGCAGCCGCCGAGTATACGGATGGCGCGGCGCCTCGAACACCTGCTCGACCGTGCCGGTTTCGACCAGCACGCCTCGCTCCATCACCGCGACGCGCTGCGCGAAGTGACGCACGAGGTTCAGGTCGTGCGTGATCAGCAGCACGGCCGTGCCGCGCTTTTGTGCTTCGTCGCGCTGCAGTTCCAGCAGAAGCTCGACGATTTGCGCGCGAATCGTCACGTCGAGCGCGGTGGTCGGCTCGTCGGCGAGCAACAGGCGCGGCCGGCAGGCGAGCGCCATCGCGATCATCGCGCGCTGCCGCTGCCCGCCCGACAGCTGATGCGGGTAGCTGTTGATGCGCTTCTCCGGCTCGGTGATGCCGGTGCGCGCGAGCAGCGCGACCGCCCGCCTGCACGCTTCGGTCGCGCTGACGCCGTCATGCACGACGATCGTTTCCGCAATCTGGTCGCCGATCGTATACAGCGGATTGAGCGCGGTCATCGGTTCCTGGAAGATCATCGCGATGTCCGAGCCGCGCAGGCCACGCATCGCACGCTCGCTCTTCGCGAGCAGATCTTTGCCATCGAAGCGGATCGCCCCGCTCACCTGCGCGTCGTTCAGCAGGCGCAGCACCGACAGCGCGGTCACGCTCTTGCCCGAGCCCGACTCGCCGACGAGCGCGACGCGTTCACCGCGCGCGATCGCGAGCGTGACGTCGTCGACGGCCACCGTGTCGCCGAACGCGACACGCAGATGGTCGAGTTCGAGCAGCGGCGTGTCCGTCGATTGCGGATCGATTTGCGGCAGCGCGCTCATTGACCACCTCCGGCGTGTATCGCATCGGAGATACGCGTGTCGAGCGCGTTGCGCAGCGCGTCGCCCATGAAGGTCAATAGCAGCAGCATCGCCACCAGCACGCCGAAGGTCGACACCGAGATCCACCACGCGTCGAGATTCGCCTTGCCCTGAGCGAGCAGTTCGCCCAAGCTCGGCGTCGGCGGCGGCACGCCGAGGCCGAGGAAGTCGAGACTCGTCAGTGCGAGAATCGCGCTGCTCATGCTGAACGGCAGGAACGTGATGACCGGCGTCAGACTGTTCGGCAACACGTGACGCCACATGATCTGCCAATGCGACAGGCCCATCGCGCGCGCGGCGCGCACATAGTCCTGCTGGCGATTGCGCAGGAACTCGGCGCGCACGTAGTCGGACAGGCCGATCCAGTTGAACAGCGACAGCAGCACGATCAAAAGAGCGAAGCTGCGCTCGAAGATCGATGAAAAGATGATCAGCAGATAGAGCTGCGGCATCGCGTTCCAGATCTCGATCAGACGCTGCCCGACGATATCCGTTCGCCCTCCGAAGTAACCTTGCACTGCCCCGGCGACGATGCCGACGATCGTGCTGATCACGGTCAGCACGAGGCCGAACACGACCGACACGCCGAAACCGTACAGCAGACGCGCGAACAGATCGCGGCCGCGGTCGTCGGTGCCGAGCCAGTTCTCGCGCGACGGTGGCGCCGGGTTGGGCGCCTTCGAAAAGTAATTGAGCGTGTCGTAGTAGTAATGATTGGGCGGATACAGCGCGAAGTTGCCCGGCGCATCGAAGCGGTGACGGATGTACGGATCAAGATAATCGGTCGGCGTGGGGAAGTCGCCACCGAAGGTGGTCTCGGCGTAGGTCTTGACGAGCGGGAAGTACAGATGGCCGTCGTAGCGCACGACGACCGGCTTGTCGTTCGACCACAGCGGCCCCACGAGGCTCGCCGCGAACGCGACGACGAAGATGATCAGGCTCCAGTAGCCGAGACGCTGCTGGCGAAAACGATGCCACACGCGACGCGCCGGCGACGGCGACATCAGTGCCCGCGCGGGTTCGGTGCGCGCCGCCGCGTCGGCGGAAAGGCGGGCTCGATTCATCAGCGCTCCAGTTGTTCGAATTGGATGCGGGGATCGACCCACACATAGCAAAGGTCGGAGATCAGCCGCGTGACGAGGCCGATCAGCGTGAACAGATACAACGTGCCGAGCACGACCGGATAGTCCCGCCGCATCACCGATTCATACGACAGCAACCCGAGCCCGTCGAGCGAGAACAGGGTTTCGATCAGCAGGCTGCCGGTGAAGAACGCGCCGATGAACGCGCCCGGGAAATTGACGATCAGCGGCAGCAGCGCATTGCGAAACACGTGCTTCCACAACACGCGCCGCTCGGACAAACCTTTGGCACGCGCGGTCAGCACGTACTGCTTGCGGATTTCGTCGAGGAACGCGTTTTTCGTCAGCATCGTGACGACCGCGAAGCTGCCCACCACCGACGCCGTGATCGGCAGCGTGATATGCCATAGATAGTCGAGGATCTTGCCGACGACGCTCAACTGGTCCCAGTTGTCGGAAGTGAGGTTGCGCAGCGGAAACAGCTGCAGGAACGTGCCACCGCCGAACAGCACGAGCAGCAGCACGCCGAGAACGAAGCCCGGAATCGCGTAGCCGACCAGCACGACGAGGCTCGTCGCGATATCGAAGTGCGAGCCGTTGCGCACCGCCTTCGCGATGCCGAGCGGCACCGATATCAGATAGGTGAGAAAGAACGTCCACAGGCCGATGCTGATCGACACCGGCAGCTTCGACACGATCAGCGACCACACGCTCTGATGACGGAAATAGCTCTGGCCGAGATCGAAGGTCGCGAAGCGCTTGAGCATCAGCACGTAGCGTTCGAGCGGCGGTTTGTCGAAGCCGTACAGCTGCTTCAGTTGCGCGATCTGTTGCGCATCGACGCCGCTATGCGAGCGCAGCCCGAACGGCGACGCGCCCTCCGCGCCCTTGCGCAGTTCGTGCTGCATCTGCTCGACGGGGCCGCCCGGCACGAACTGGATCACGACGAAGGTCAGCGTCAGCACGCCGAGCAGCGTCGGGATCATCAGCAGCAGGCGTTTGAGGATGTAGTTCCACATAGGCGGTGTTCCAGTGCGAACGCGTTGGTGGGGGCGATGGATCTGCGGATCAGTCGGCGCTGCCCGTGGGCGTGCGCGCCCGCGGATCCTCGTACCACCACATCGTCGTGATCCAGCCCTCCGCGCCATAGTACAGCGGCAAAGTCTTCGGCCACGCGAGCCCGCGCTTGAACGCGACGCGATGCGTGCCGCTGTACCAGTGCGGCACCACATAGTAGCCATGCGTCAGCAGACGGTCGAGCGCGTGCGCGGCATCGGTCAGCTGCTCGCGCGTTTGCGCATGCACGAGCGCGTTCAGCACCGCGTCGACGGCCGGCGACTTCAGGCCGATCGCGTTGTCCGAGCCGGGGGTATCGGCGGCCTTGCTGCCGAAGCGGGTGATCTGCTCGGAGCCCGGCACCTGCACGTCGGGCATGCGAATCGTCGTCACGTCGAAGTCGAATGCGTCGAGCCGCTTCTGATAGACCGCGAAGTCGGTGGTGCGGAAGTTCGCGGTAATGCCGAGCTTTTGCAGATTGCGCGTGAAGGTCGCGATGATCGGCTCCATCGACGAGGCCGAACCCGAGTCGTCGAGTATCTCGAACTGGAAAGGCTCGCCCTTCGCGTTGCGCAGCGCGCCGTCACGATAGGTCCAGCCGGCCTGCTGCAGCAGATCGCGCGCCTGCAGCAGATTCGCGCGCAGCGAGCCGGGCGGATCGGTATCGGGCTGCTTCGGCGGCGGCCCGAATACCGCCGGGTCGAGTTGGGCGCGAAACGGCTCCAGCAGCGCGAGCTCGCCAGGCGAAGGCAGCCCCTTCGCCTGCCATTCGGTGTTGGCGAAATAGCTGTCGATGCGCGTGTACTGGCTGAAAAACAGCTGGCGGTTCAGCCACTGAAAGTCGAGCGCGAGATCGAGCGCCTTGCGCACCCGCACATCCTGGAACAGCGGCCGGCGCGTGTTCAGGAAAAAGCCCTGCATGCCGGTGCCGTTGTGCTGCGCAAACTCGCGCTTGATCAACTCGCCACTGTCGAACTTCTTGCCGACGTCGCGCCGCACCCAGTTGCGCGCGATGTATTCGACGAGCGCGTCGTACTCGCCAGCCTTGAACGCCTCGAGCCGCGCGGTGCTATCGGCATACAGCTTGTAGACGATGCGATCGAAGTTGTTCATGCCGACGCGCACCGGCAGATCGGCGCCCCAATAGTGCGGGTCGCGTTTGAACGTGATCGTGCGGCCGTTGTCGTAGCTGTCGATCAGATACGGCCCGCTGCCGATTGGCTTTTCGAATGCGAGCTGGTCGAACGGAACGCGGCTGCCGTCGGGCTTCATCCCCCACTTGCGCGAGAACACCGGCATGCTGCCCGCGAGCAGCGGCAACTCGCGATTGCGCTCGCGAAACTCGAAGCGCACCGTGGCCGGATCGACGACGACCGCGCGCTTGATCTCGCTGAAAAGCGATGCGAACTGCGGCGCGGCCTGCGGGCTCTTCAGCGTGTCGAGAGAGAACTTGACGTCGTCGGCGGTCACAGGGTCGCCGTTCGAAAAGCGCGCGCGCGGGTTGATGTGGAACGTGACCGACAGACCGTCGGGCGCGACGACGATGTCGTCGGCGAGCAGCCCGTAGGCGGACGCGACTTCGTCGCTGCTGCCGATCGTCAGGCTCTCGAACATCAATTCGAGGCCGGGCGCCGCATTTCCACGCAGAGTGAACGGATTGAACTTGTCGAAGCTCGTTAGACGGCTCGGGTTCGCGAGCACGAGCGTGCCGCCTTTCGGCGCATCGGGATTGACGTAGTCGAAGTGCTTGAAGCCGGCCGGATATTTGGGCTCGCCGTATTGCGCGATCGCATGCGCGGCATGCGCGTGCGGCGCGACGAACAGACTCGCGCACAGCAACGCGACGGCGAGCGCGGCGCGCAAGGGTCCGTGGATCACACTGTGTCGAAGTCCCTCAGGCGTTTGAACCCGTCGCGAGCCAGTTGTCATGGAGTCGTGCTGGTAAGCGGGCAGTGGCGATGTGGGGGATTCTACCCAATTAGCTTGCGCGATCTGGCGGGCGACTGTGACGAACTGCGTCAGCGACGGATGTTTCAGCACAAAAAACAAAACCGCCCTCCAAGGGCGGTTCTGTCATCGCTGCGACCGGTTGGCGCGCTTCAGCGCTGACGCAGTGGCGACTCAGTGCCAGCCGCGATGTTGGTCGTAGTGGCCGCGCTCATAGCCGCCGTGGCCCGGCGGACGGTGGCGATACCAGTCGTCGCGCGCCCAGTAGCGACGGCCGTCCCAGTAACGGTCGCCATGCCAGCCGATCACGATTTGCGGACCGCCGTAGTACACGGGAGCCGGCTGATAGACGACGGGCGGAGGCGGCGGCGGCGGCGGTGCGTAGACCGGCGCCGGTGCGACGTAGACCGGCGCGGGAATGCCGATATTGACCCCGATGTTGAGCCCCGCGGCCATCGCGGCACCCGATGCAGCCAACGTCAACACGCCGAGCACAAGCGGAACAAGACGAGCGGACTTCATTGATCACCTTTGTAGGAACATGTTTTGTTGGCGGAAATATAACGCAAGGCAGCAACGCGCGTATTTCAACTTTGTAATTGCTGATGCTGAAAATCGCCTCGCCGGGGCGGCGGCGTAATGTCTGGTTACACACGCCAGACGGCGGTGAAAAAGCACCCTCCGCGCGGGCGCCGGCTCGCGGTCCGGCTCACATCCCGAAAACGAACATTTTAAAGTTCGAAAGAACATATCTGCTCGATATTCTTCACCACAGTCATCCGATCACTGCTCGGAGACGAGGCAGAAAAAATATTAAATTATCCCGAAAATCAAGGAAAAATGTAGCGATAGCTATGGTTTCCCCGGATATCCAGGTCGTTTCCAAGTGGTAGGATGACTTCCATTGAAAACCAATAAATGTTCGAATTCGCGCATACCCGAGCACTGCGTCGGAAGCAACCGCTCAATGCGCCACGGAGACTGATTTTGAAAACGATCAAGGGATTGCGCTGGTGGATCATCGCCCTCGTGTGCGTTGGGACGATCGTCAACTATCTGTCGCGCAACGCGCTCGGCGTGATGGCGCCCGAACTGATGAAACTGCTGCACATGAACACGCGGCAGTACTCGTACGTGGTCGGCGCGTTCCAGGTCGGCTATACGGTGATGCAGCCCGTCTGTGGCCTGATCATCGATCTGATCGGCCTACGCCTCGGCTTCGCGCTGTTCGCGTGCCTGTGGTCGCTGACCGGCGTGTTCCACGGTTTCGCGGGCAGCTGGTTTTCGCTCGCGGCGCTGCGCGGCTTCATGGGCCTGTCCGAAGCGGTCGCGATTCCGGCCGGCATGAAGGTCGTCGCCGAATGGTTTCCCGATCGCGAGAAATCCGTCGCGGTCGGCTATTTCAATGCGGGCACCTCGCTCGGCTCGCTGCTCGCGCCGCCGCTCGTCGTTTTCCTGTCGCTGCGCTACGGCTGGCAGAGCGCGTTCGCGGTGACTGGCGCGCTCGGCTTCGTGTGGGCCGCCGCATGGTTCGTGCTGTACCGCTCGCCCGCCGAGCACAAGCGCGTGAGCGATGCCGAGCGCGCCGCGATCGTCGAAGGCCAGGCACCTCCCGCCGCGCGCCGCGCGAGCGTGCGTGAAGTGCTGCGCACGCGCCGCTTCTGGGCGATCGCGCAAGCGCGCTTTTTCGCCGAGCCCGCGTGGCAGACGTTCAGCTTCTGGATTCCGCTCTATCTCGCCACGCAGCGTCATATGGATCTGAAGCAGATCGCGATGTTCGCGTGGCTGCCGTTTCTCGCCGCGGACCTGGGCGGTCTGTTCGGCGGCTATCTGTCGCCATTCCTGATGAAGCATTTTCGCGTGCCGCTGATCTGGTCGCGCATCTCGGGCGTCGTGCTCGGCGCGCTGATGATGATCGGGCCGGCATCGATCGGTCTCGTCGCGTCGCCCTACCAGGCCATCGCCCTCTTCTGCGTCGGCGGCTTCGCGCACCAGATGATCTCGGCGCTCGTCAACACGCTCGCCGCCGACGTATTCGATCCGGGCGAAGTCGGCACCGTCGCCGGCTTCGCGGGCATGGCCGCGTGGATCGGTGGCCTCGGCTTCTCGCTGATGGTCGGCGCGCTCGCCGATTCGATCGGCTACACGCCGCTATTCGGTGCGCTCGGCGCATTCGACATCATCGGCGCGACGCTGCTGATCATCCTGATGCGCGGTGTGCCGCGCCACGGCCGCGCGCGCCGCGCCGAACTGAGCGTCAACACTGCTGCCTGACCTTCCTCGAAGACTCCTCATGCGTTCACAGATCAATCTCAAACATCCGCCGCGCTTCGCGCTCGTCCGCCACGCTGGCAACCCGGCGGCCAAGCCGGTCGTGCTTAGCGCGCAGCCGAATTGCCGCATCGAGCTGTTCGTGCTCGCCGAGGACATCATCCGCGTGCTCGTGCTGCCGGACGGCGAAACGCGCGGCCCGCGCACATGGGCGATCGCGCCCGGGATGGACGACGTGCCGCTCGAAGGCCGCGAGCGCCGCGACCTGAGTGGCTTCACGCCGCCGCCGTTCACGGTGAACGAAGCAGCCGGTCACATCGTGATCGAAACGGCGCGCGTGCGGGTGAGCGTCGCGCTCGAAGGCGGCGCCTGCGCCTGGGAAATCCTGCACGAAGGCAAGTGGCATCGCGTGATGAGCGATCGCAAGACCCAGGCGTACAACTTCGGCTGGTGGGACTCGCGCGTCTATCACTACGTCGAGCGGCGCCGCGACGAAATGTACGTGGGTCTCGGCGAGCGTGCCGGCTCGCTCGATCGCGCGCGGCAAAGCTACGAGATGCGCAACATCGACGCGATGGGCTACAGCGCGCGCACCACGGACCCGCTGTACAAGCACATCCCGTTCTACGTGACGTGGCAGCCGCAGACGTCGACGGGCTTCGGCCTGTTCTACGACACGCTCGCCGATTGCCGCTTCGACATGGGCCGCGAGCTCGACAACTATCATGGTCACTATCGGCACTTCATCGCCGAGCATGGCGATCTCGACTACTACTTCATCGCATCGCCCGGCTCGCCACTCGACGCGGTGCGCCGCTTCACGTGGCTGACCGGACGTCCCGCGTGGATGCCGAAGTGGGGCCTGGGCTACTCGGGCTCGACGATGAGCTATACCGACGCGCCGGACGCGCAACAGCAGATGGGCAAATTCATCGAGCGTTGCCGCGAACACGACGTGCTGTGCGATTCGTTTCATCTGTCGTCGGGCTATACGTCGATCGGGCCGAAGCGCTACGTGTTCAACTGGAATCACGACAAGTTTCCGGACATCGACGGCTTCGTGCGGAGCTATCTCGATCACGGCGTGCGTCTGTGCGCGAACATCAAGCCGTGTCTGCTGCAAGACCACCCAGCGTTCGACGACGTCGCCCACGCCGGCCTGTTGATCGAAGCGCCCGATGGCGATCCCGCATGGGTGCAGTTCTGGGATGAAGTCGGCGCGTACCTCGACTTCACGAATCCCGCGACCATCGACTGGTGGAAAGCTCGCGTGAAGGACGCACTACTCAAATACGGCATCGCGGCCACCTGGAACGACAACAACGAGTTCGAGATCTGGTCGCCGCATGCGATCGCGCACGGCTTCGGCGAGCCGTATCCCGCACACCAGGCGAAGGTGCTGCAGACGCAACTGATGATGCGCGCGTCGCACGACGCGCAGCGCGAGCATGCGCCTGACAGGCGCCCGTTCCTCGTGTCGCGCTCGGGCGGCGTCGGCATGCATCGCTATGTACAGACGTGGTCGGGCGACAACTACACGTCATGGGAAACGCTGCGCTTCAATCTGAAGATGGGTCTCGGGCTCGCGATGTCGGGCGTGTCGAATAGCGGTCACGACATCGGCGGCTTCTCGGGTCCGGCGCCGGAGCCGGAGCTGTTCGTGCGCTGGGTCGCGTTCGGCATCTTCCTGCCGCGCTTTTCGATTCACTCGTGGAACGACGACGGCACCGTCAACGAGCCGTGGATGCATCCCGAAGTCACGCGGCACGTGGCAGACCTGATCAAGCTGCGCTATCGCCTGATCCCTTACCTCTACGAGCTGCTGTGGCAATCGCATAGCGCGTACGAGCCGGTGCTGCGGCCGCTGTTCGCGGAGTTTCCGCACGATCCGCGCTGTCTCGTCGATGGCGACGACATGATGCTCGGTTCGTCGATGCTGGTCGCGCCAGTGGTCGATCCGGGCCAGAGCACGCGCGCCGTGTATCTACCGGCCAGTTCGCGCTGGGTGTCGTACTGGAGCGGCGAAACGTTCGACGGCGGCCAGACCGTCACGTTGCCCGCGCCGTTCGAGCGGCCGGTGTTCCTGCTGCGAGAAGGCAGCGTGATTCCGCTCAACATCGCCGCGCAGCATTTTGGCCGCCCCGCCGACGAACGCGCATTCCTCGCGGTGCCGTATGCCGACGCGGGCACCGCGCAAGGCGGCTCGATCGAGGACGACGGCGAGACCGAGGCCTGGCGCAACGGCGAGCAAGGCCACTGGAACGTCACGCTGACGGGCGACGCAAACACTTTGCGGGTGACGCTCGAGCGTTCGCAATGGATGCCGCGCGTGCATCCGCAAGTGCGCGTGTTCGTGCCGATGCGCGAAACACGCGCGGTCGTCTGCGCTAACGGCACGCTCGTCACCGATCACACCGCGGACGGCTGGCGCTGCCTGACGATTTCGGTGCCGCACTGAACAACACACCGCACCGGCCTGAGGGATCAGGCCGTCCCATCAGTCTGGAGACATCCCAATCATGAAAATAAACCAGCGCCAGCGCGCGCGCACCCGCGCGTTCGTCCTCTGCTGCCTGCCGTTCGCGGGCACCGCGTTGTCCACCAGCGCATCGGCGCAAAGCAGCGTCACGCTGTATGGCGTCGTCGACAACGCGTTCGCCTATGCCAGCAACCAGAAGGGGCATTCGAATTTCTACATGAGCCAGGGCAACCTGCAGGCGAGCAAGTTCGGCTTCCTCGGCTCGGAAGATCTCGGCGGCGGCACGAAGGCGATCTTCCGGCTCGAGAGCGGCTTCAATTCGCTGACTGGCGCGCAAAGCACCGCGGGCTACCTGTTCAATCGCCAGGCCTATGTCGGCCTCGCGAACGACCGCTACGGCACCGTGACGCTCGGCCGCCAGTACACACCCTACTTCCAGATGGTCGGCGCGCTCGGACCGACCGGCGTGCTGACCGGCGCGACCGGGGCGCACCCCGGCGATCTCGACGCCCTCGACACGACGTTGCGCTTCAATAATTCGGTAACCTACCTATCGCCGACGATCGGGGGCCTGCAGGCAAGCGCGCAGTATGGTCTCGGCGGCGTGCCCGGCAGCGTCGCGAACGGCAGCCTGTTCAGCGCGGCGCTGCGTTATGACTTCCAGCCCGTGTCGCTCGCAGCCGGTTACGTGAAACTGAAGGACATTTCGACGAGCGCGGCGCTCGGCAGCTTCGCGATCAACTCGCCGGTCAACAACGGTTACGCCAGCGCGCGCAGCGCGCAGCTGTTCGCCGCGGCGGGTCGCTATAAGTGGCACGATCTGATGGTGGGTATCAACTACTCGAATGTGCAGTACGCGCCGGGCCACGGCTCGCTGTTCTTCGACAAGGCCGTGTTCAACACGTACGGTGCGATCGCGACGTACCGGATCACGCCGAGCGTGACGGTCGGCGGCGGCTATAGCTTCACCCAGGCAAGCAAGGCGAACGGCATCAGCGATCCGGCGCACTATCATCAGATCTCGCTCGAACAGACCTACAACCTGTCGACGCGCACCACGCTGTACGCGCTCGAGGCCTATCAGCATGCAGGCGGCAAGTCGCTGATCTCGTCGGGCAGCGGTGTGACCATCGCCGACGCGGTCGCGGTGGTCGGCGACTCGCAGAACACGACGCCGTCGTCGGGTCCGTCTCAGTTCGTCGGCATGGTAGGGTTGCGGCACGCATTCTAAGCGAGGCGGTCTCGGTCAGCGGCACGACGGGATCAGTCATGCGGACTCCTTGCCTGCCGCGCTGGATCTGGCGCGGTTTTCTGCGGACCAGCGTGGCAGGCTAACGGCGCCCATGCATTGATCAGCAGACCTGCCTATTCACGTAGGACGTGGTCACACGCTGGAGGGCGGGGAATGCCGCTGACATCGCTGAAGTATCGAGCGAGATCAAAATCAAGCCGCGCAAAAACAAAAACCCCGCAGAGCCTAGACTCTGCGGGGTTTCGCCGCCATTGCTGGCGGAGACGGAGGGATTCGAACCCTCGATCCAGGTTTTGGCCCAGATGCTCCCTTAGCAGGGGAGTGCCTTCGACCTCTCGGCCACGTCTCCCAAACTTTCTGTCGCACAGGGAGTCAGTGCGACGAAGCCAAAATAATAGCGGGCCGGGCCGATAAGGTCAATGTCTGACGAACATTATTTGTGCCAACGTGGCGTCTCATCACGCAATTCATTCACATGAACGCCACAAAACAAACGGGACGCTCTAGAGCGCCCCGTTTTTCCCGCCACTTATGCCTGGTCGAGTTCGAAGGCCTTATGCAGCGCGCGTACCGCCAGCTCCATGTACTTTTCGTCGATCAACACCGAAATCTTGATTTCCGAGGTCGAGATCATCTGAATGTTGATGCCCTCTTCCGACAGCGTGCGGAACATCTTGCTGGCGATACCGACGTGCGAGCGCATCCCGACGCCGACCACCGACACCTTCGACACCTTCGGGTCACCCAGCACCTGCTCGGCCTGGACGTGCGCCTTTACCGTGCCGGTGAGGATTTCCATTGCACGCGCATAGTCGCCGCGGCCAACCGTGAACGTGAATGCCGTCTTGCCCTCGACGCTCTGGTTCTGGATGATCATGTCGACATCGATATTCGCGTCCGCCACCGGGCCGAGAATCTGATACGCGATGCCCGGCTTGTCGGGCACGCCCATCACGGCGATACGAGCTTCGTCGCGCTGGAACGCGATACCCGAGATGACTGCTTTTTCCATGGTCTCGTCTTCTTCAAAAGTAATCAGGGTGCCCGACTTCATTTCTTCGTCGAGTGGCATCAGCGGATCGGTCAGGCTCGACAGCACGCGCGTTTTCACCTGATATTTGCCGGCGAATTCCACCGAGCGGATCTGCAGCACCTTCGAACCCAGGCTGGCCATTTCCAGCATTTCTTCGAACGTCACGCGGTCGAGCCGGCGCGCTTCTTCAACGACGCGCGGGTCAGTCGTGTACACACCGTCGACGTCCGTGTAGATCAGGCACTCGTCGGCCTTCAGCGCGGCCGCGACCGCGACTGCCGACGTGTCCGAGCCGCCGCGGCCGAGCGTCGTGATGTGGCCGTCCGGGTCAATGCCCTGGAAGCCGGTGATCACGACCACCTTGCCGGCTGCGAGGTCTTGCATGACGCGCTCGCCGTCGATGTCGCTGATGCGCGCTTTCGTAAACGCGCTATCGGTCTTGACCGGCACCTGCCAGCCTGCGTAGCTGACCGCTTCGACGCCGGCTTCCTGCAGCGCGATCGCGAGCAGACCCGAGCTGACCTGCTCGCCGGTGGCGGCGATCATGTCGAGTTCACGCGGGCTCGGTTGAGTCGTGATTTCTTTCGCGAGGCCAAGCAGGCGATTGGTTTCGCCGGACATTGCCGACGGCACGACGACCATCTGATGGCCGGCCTTGTGCCATTTCGCGACGCGCCTGGCGACGTTCTTGATGCGCTCGACCGAGCCCATCGAGGTGCCGCCGTATTTATGTACGATGAGTGCCATTGTCGTTCTGAACTGGAAGAGAAACCGCGCTGGCGCGCTGGAGACGACCGCACGGAAAGCACAGGGGCGCAACGTCTCGTGAACGGCGGCAAAGTGTGTGGCGGCGTAGATGCAGCACGCGTGCAGCACGCGCGGATTTGCCCGGGATGAAATCGCAAATGGCTGATCGGAATTGAACGGCGACGACGGATCACGCACGCCTGCCGGCACTAACGACCGATAGCGACAAAAGCGACGGCGAAATCGGGTCGGGCAAACAAGCTAAAGTACCTGATAAGGCGCAAAAAGACAAGACGCAACGAGCGCTCAAATGCGTCGAATCAGGCCTGCAATGGCCTGTTTTATCGCTGATTTGCGCCCGGTTTCACGCTTTCGACATCTGCACGCACGGCTTGCGCGACTGTCCGACCGGCGCTCAGGCGATCAGCAGATCCTCGCGCCAGACGATTTTCACGCACGCTTCGCGCTCCGGAGATGCGTCGCGCACGGTCCCGCGATTCACGCCGATCAGCGGCACGAACAGCAGTTCATCGCCAACGTAAAGCAATGGCACGTCGCGCTTCCATGCGGGAATCCCGCGCTCCTGAAACAGGTTCTTCAGCGTGCGGCTCGGCGTGTTCGGCACACCGACGCGCATGCGTTCTCCGCCGCGGCGCGCCCGCACGCTTAGAGAGGCTCGTTGCAGGACGCTGACGGGAACCATGTCGCATGCTTCGTTACGTGGCGCTGCGTGCGTTGCGTCGGCTACGTCGGAAGCAGCGGCTGCATCCACCATCGCGAACACGAACGTGCCGCGCCATTGCGGCAAATGCCAGATCTCTTGCCCTTGCCACGCGAGTTCACTGATCTCGCGCTCGACGAGCGCGGTTTCGTCGGCGGGTTCGCTGCTATCGCCGGCTTCCCAGTAGACGAGACCGCGATAGCTGCGCAACGCATGCCCCGCATGATCGATGCGGAGCCGATGTCCGTCCTGCCCCGCAGCCACTTCGCGCAACTGCCGCAGTGCATCCGCGACACGCGCGCTCGATGCCGCGACGAAGCCGAGCGTACGCATCCAGTAGCGCAGCAGATTCAGCGCGCGATCGTCGTCGAGAGCGAGCAGCACGTCGTGCGCGAGGGCGCGTCCTTCATCGCGCGACGCGCTTTCCATGTCGGCGCGCGCGAGCGTGTCGAGCAATCGCTGCGCCGATGCCGAATGCGCGGCCGTGCGCGCGAGCGCATCGCGAAAGCCCGGGAAGTGCACCGCGAGCACCGGCATCACCTGATGACGCAAGGCGTTGCGCGCATAACGCGTGTCCGTGTTCGATTCGTCGTCGATCCAGCGCAGCTTGCGCGCGCTCGCATAGTATTCGAGCTGCGCGCGCAGCAGATGCAAAAGCGGCCGCACACGTGTCGTCGACGCACCTGTCGGCAGCGCGCCGAGCGCCATCGCCGCGAGACCCGCGAGCCCCGCGCCGCGCAGCAGTTGCAGCAGCACGGTCTCGGCCTGATCGTCCGCATGCTGGGCGAGCCATAGCGTGCCAATGCCGTGCGTTGCGCACATCGCTTCGAGCGCGCGATAACGCGCGTCGCGTGCCGCGGCCTCGATGCTCAGGCCCGGCGCGCGCGAAACATCCACGCGTCGCGCGTCGAATTCGACGCCACGTTCGCGCGCGAAAGCCTCGCAGTGCGCGAGCCACGTATCGGCATGTGGACTCAATCCATGATGCACGTGCAGCGCGATACAGCGCGACGCACCCGCGACGCGCACCGCCGCATCGAGGAGCACGCTCGAATCGACGCCGCCGCTGAATGCGATCGCAATGCGCGCGTTCGAATCGAGCCCGGACAGCGCGGCGCCGAGCGCCTCGATCACGAGGCGCTCGGCGGATGAGTCGGCGGTGGTGGTCACGTCGTTAGCGCGGAAAGCGCCGGTGGACGAAAGAGACAGGCCAACGCGCGGGCTTATGCGCCCGGCGTCGTTTCCTTGAATTTGCCGTACGCCATCAGCCGTTCGAAACGGCGTTCGCGCAGGTCGTTGGTGCTCATACCCTGGAACTGGCGCAGCGAATCGGCGAGCGCACGGCGCAGCATCGCCGCCATGCCCTTCGGATCGCGATGCGCGCCGCCGAGCGGCTCGTTGACGATCTTGTCGATCAGACCGAGCGCCTTCAGACGATGCGCGGTCAGGCCGAGCGCCTCCGCTGCTTCCGGTGCCTTGGCGGCGCTTTTCCACAGGATCGATGCGCAGCCTTCCGGCGAGATCACCGAGTAGGTCGAGAACTGCAACATCAGCACGCTGTCGCCCACCGCGATAGCGAGTGCGCCGCCCGAGCCGCCCTCGCCGATGATCGTCGCGATCAGCGGCGTCTTCAGCTCGGCCATCACGTACAGGTTGCGGCCGATCGCTTCGGACTGGCCGCGCTCTTCCGCGCCGATGCCCGGGTACGCGCCGGGCGTGTCGATGAACGTGAAGATCGGCAGGCCGAACTTCTCGGCGAGGCGCATCAGCCGCTCGGCCTTGCGATAGCCTTCCGGACGCGGCATGCCGAAGTTGCGCAGCGCGCGCTCCTTGGTGTCGCGGCCCTTCTGATGACCGATTACCATGCACGCCTGGCCGTTGAACCGCGCGAGACCACCGACGATCGAAAGATCGTCGGCGAAGCTGCGGTCGCCATGCAGTTCATGGAAATCGGTAAACAGCTCGCTCACGTAGTCGAACGTGTACGGACGCTGCGGATGACGGGCGATTTGCGAAACCTGCCACGGTGTGAGGTTCGCATACAGATCTTTGGTGAGCTGCTGGCTCTTCTTGGACAGCCGCTCGATCTCTTCCGAAATATCGACGGCCGAGTCGTCCTGCACGAAGCGCAATTCTTCGATCTTCGCTTCGAGTTCAGCGATCGGCTGTTCGAAATCCAGAAACGTGGTCTTCATTGGTTGTAATCCTTGGACTTACCGGGCAGCGCGTATTCTAACCGCGTGCGCCGATGTCAAAACCATTTCTCAACTATCGACATCATATACGCGATAGTCTTTGAAACGGCTTCGTTTCCTGTTCTTCTTTAGTAGTCGACCGGTAACGGATCGAGACTACGCCACATGTACCAGGTCGCCACGGTGCGCCACGGCTCCCAGTTCGCGGCAACCTCGCGCGCTTCGCTGCGCGTGACGGGTTCGCCGCTGAAATAGTTGACGCTGATCGCGCGGATCAGGCCGAGGTCGTCGAGCGGTAGCACGTCGGGACGCGACAGGTTGAAAATCAGGAACATCTCCGCGGTCCAGCGGCCGATGCCGCGAATCTGCGTGAGTTCGGCGATCACCGCCTCGTCGTCCATCGACGTCCACTTGCCGACGTGCAACGCGCCCGACACGAAATGCCTCGCGAGATCGAGCACGTACTCGGCCTTGCGTTTCGACAAACCGCACGCGGTCAGCTTCTCGAGACCGAGCTTGATGAACTGCTGCGGCACGAGCTTCGGACACGCGACTTCGACCCTCGTCCACACGGCCTGCGCCGACGCGACCGAGATCTGCTGGCCGACCACCGAGCGCGCAAGCGTGACGAAAGGATCGCCACGACTCAGCAAATGCACGGGGCCGAACTTCGGAATCAGCTTCTTCAAAATGCGATCGCGCTTGACGAGATCCGCGCACGCCTTGTCCCAATACGCGGGACGCGTGACTTCAGGCGCGAGACCGCCGATCTGCACCGGCACCGCGACTTCGTTCGCGAGCGATGCGACACCGGCCGCTTCGCCGCCCGCGCTGGCCGTGCTCGCCGAGGTGGCCGATACGCGCGTCTTGCGCACGACTTCGCCCGCGTTCGTGTCGCGCGCGAGTTCCTGCACGTCGCCGGCGAGCTCGGCCGCGAGTTTGGCCGGCAACGCACCGTTGCCCTTCGCACGCGACGCCGTTTTCGCGCGTTTCGCAGGCGCGTGGGCAGCTTCAGTGCCCGCGCCATTGAGCGAGCGTTTGGCCGCGCTCTTCTTTGCCGCGGCCGAGTCGGCTTTCGCCGCCGCCCCGCCCGCTTTCGAGGGCGCTTTGTCTACCGGGCCGCCGCCCGCACGAGTCGACTGAGCTGCGGCAGCCGATGTTGCGGCAGCCGATGCCGCGGCTGCCGCACTGGTTTGAGACGCCGCGCGTTTAGCCGGCGTCTTCGTGGCCGTTGCCATCCTGCCTCCTGCCTGGCGAGTCGTTCAGAGGGAAGTACGAGGTGCGCTCACACGCGCCGCCACTCGGTCAACCCGCCGGGTTTGTCTTCAAGGGCAACGCCGGCATCGAGCAATTCGGCCCGGATCCGGTCTGCTGCCGCATAGTCCTTTGCCTGCTTGGCGGCGATGCGCGCGGCGATCTTCGCTTCGATCGCGGCGGGCTCGAGCGCGCCTTCGGCTGCAGCACCCGCTGCCTGCTGCAGGTATGCACGCGGTTCGCGTCCGAGCAGCCCGAGCACCGCGCCAAGCGCGCGCAATTGACGGGCCAGCGCGGGGTCGCGCGTGCGGTTCACTTCGGTGGCCAGTTCGAACAGCACCGACACGGCCACCGGCGTGTTGAAGTCGTCGTTCATTGCCGCCTGGAAACGCTGCGCGTACGCTTCGTTCCAGTCGAGCACGGCGCTATCGGGCGTCACGTCTTTCAACGCCGTGTACAAACGCGCGAGTGCATTGCGCGCGTCGTCGATATGTACGTCGCTGTAGTTCAACGGCGAGCGGTAATGCGCCCGCGCGATGAAAAAACGCACCACCTCTGCATCGTACTGCGCGAGCACTTCGCGAATCGTAAAAAAATTGTTCAACGACTTCGACATCTTCTCATTGTCGATCTGTACGTAGCCGTTGTGCATCCAGTAATTGACGAATGTTTGTCCGGTCGCGGCCTCACTTTGCGCGATCTCGTTTTCGTGGTGCGGAAACTGCAGATCCTGGCCGCCACCGTGAATGTCGAACTGTTCACCGAGCAGCGTGCAGCCCATCGCCGAGCACTCGATGTGCCAGCCGGGACGACCGCGCCCGTACTTCGAATCCCAGCCGGTGTCGGCCGGTTCCTCGGGCTTCGCCTGCTTCCACAGCACGAAGTCGAGCGGGTCCTGTTTCGCGTCGTTGGCCGCGACGCGTTCGCCAGCGCGCAGGTCTTCGAGCGACTTGCCCGACAGCTTGCCGTAGCCAGCGAATTTGCGTACCGCGTAGTTGACGTCGCCGTCGCTCGCCTGGTAGGCGTAGCCGTTTTTCTCGAGCGTCTCGATCATGCCGAGCATCTGCGGAATGAAGTCGGTCGCGCGCGGCTCGATGTCCGGACGCTCGATGCCGAGCGCGTCCGCGTCTTCATGCAGCGCGGCGATGAAGCGATCGGTCAGCGATTTGATGGTTTCACCGTTCTCGACTGCGCGCCTGATGATCTTGTCGTCGATATCGGTAATGTTGCGCACGTAGGTCACGTTGTAGCCAAGCGCACGCAACCAGCGCTGCACGATGTCGAACACGACCATCACCCGCGCATGACCGACGTGACAATAGTCGTACACGGTCATCCCGCAGACGTACATCCGCACGACACCTTCGCGCAGCGGCACGAAAGTCTGTTTGTCACGCGCGAGCGTGTTGTAAATGCGCAGAGATTCCATAGAGAGCGGTGCGTGGGCCGAAAGAAGTCCGCATTGTGCTTCATGCGCGCCGCGACCCGCGAAACGAACAGGATAACGGGTGCATCGCATACAGCTGAAACCGGCGCACCTCGTGCGGCGATCAGGCTGCAGACGAGGCTGCGAACCGGGCGGAGACGGCCACGGGTGGCGAAAAGACAGTCGGCGGTTCGACGGAACGCGCAGACCTTTTGTTAGAATGGCTCGGAGTATAACATCCAGACCCGAGCCTATGAAACACTCCAGCGGCCGCGCGCACAGCGCTGCGACCCTCGCCGCGACTGCGTTTGGCAACGTTGTCGGTGGCGTTACTTTCGAAGCGGCGCGTGCCCTCGCGTGGCGCGTCACCGTCGTTGCCGCACTTGCCGCGGTGCCGGTCGCGAGCGCTTATGCGCAGAAGACCGCGGTGATGCCGCAAGGCCCCGCCGTGCGTGACAATACGCCGGAAATCGACGCGTCGATCGCGCAGAAAAACTGGCAAGCCGCGCTGACCCAACTCGATGCGCGCGTCGCCGCGAATCCGCGCGACGCACAAGCGAAGTTCAAACGCGCAAACGTGCTCGTGCATCTGAATCGCGACGACGAAGCGATCACAGCGTTCACCGAACTCACGCAGCTGTATCCCGAGTTGCCCGAGCCGTACAACAACCTCGCCACACTCTTCGCGAGACAAGGCCGTCTGACCGAAGCGCGCGCGGCGCTCGAGATGGCCACCCAGGTCAATCCGAACTACGGCCTCGCGTTCGAGAACCTCGGTGACCTCTATCTGCGCCTCGCCGATGCCGCGTACCGTCGCGCGGAGAGCCTCGGCAAGGCGAGCCCGAGGACCGCGCAGCGTCTCGCCGATATCCAGAAGGTCGTGTCGCCGGCAACGCCCGCTGCCGCGGCGTCGCAGCCTGCCGCCGAGCAGACGACCGTGCCCGCCGCGCACCCCACGTCGAACATCACGGACAGCCCGAGCTTCCAGTTCGGCGGCCCGAATGGCTCGCTCGCCATGCCGCCGTACATGGCGCCGTCGCGCTGAGCGCCGGGCTCGTTGCCTGCCGCAAGTTTTCTCCAACCCCGAGGACTTTCATGAAATGGTTGATGTTGGCGCTCGGCAGCGCCGCCCTGATCGCAAACGCACCCGCCTTTGCGCAGTCCGGTTCGCAGGCCGCTCATCCTTCCGTGCTGCTGAAGACGTCGGAGGGTGACATCCGCGTCGAGCTGTATCCCGAGAAAGCGCCAAAGACGGTCGCCAATTTCCTCGACTACGTGAAAGCCGGCCAATATAGCGGCACGATCTTCCATCGCGTGATCCCGGGCTTCATGATCCAGGGCGGCGGCTATACGCAGAGCTTCGTCGAGAAGCCGACGCGCGCGCCGATTCCGCTCGAGAGCCGCACCGGTCTGAAGAACACCGCTGGCACGATCGCGATGGCGCGCACCAGCGACCCGAATTCGGCCACCGCGCAGTTCTTCATCAACACGGTGGACAATGCCAGTCTCGACTACCCGAATCCGGACGGCAACGGCTACGCGGTATTCGGCAAGGTCACGAGCGGCATGGACGTCGTGAAACGCATCGAAGCCACGCCCACCACCACGCGCGGCCCGATGAGCGATGTGCCGCAGAAGCCGATCGTGATCCAGTCGGCGACGGTGGTGAGCAAGTAAAAACGAACGGGCAAGCGAACCCACGCGGCCGAAGCCCGGCCCCAACCAACGCCCCGGCGCGGCCGGTCGTCAGCGCATGACGACGCGCCGCGCCTTTTATCCACCTGTTCATCAAAGGATTCCATCATGGTTGAACTGCATACGAACCACGGCCTCATCAAACTCGAGCTGAACGCCGAAAAGGCGCCGAAGTCGGTCGAGAACTTCCTGAACTACGTGAAGGCCGGCCACTACGACAACACGGTGTTTCACCGCGTGATCGACGGCTTCATGATCCAGGGCGGCGGCTTCGAACCCGGCATGAAGCAGAAGCCGACGGCCGAGCCGATCACCAACGAGGCGAACAACGGTCTGAAGAACGAGAACGGCTCGATCGCGATGGCGCGTACCAACGACCCTCATTCCGCGACCGCGCAATTCTTCATCAACGTGAACGACAACGACTTCCTGAACCACTCGTCGCCGACGCCGCAAGGCTGGGGCTATGCGGTGTTCGGCAAGGTCGTCGAAGGCATGGACGTGGTCGAGAAGATCAAGAAGGTCAAGACCGGTTCGAAGGGCTTCCATCAGGACGTGCCGGTCGATGACGTCGTGATCGAAAAAGCTGTCGTCGTCGGCTAAACCGTGAGTGAGTCGCACCTCATGCGGGTGTCGACTCGTTTGAACTGAAATCAGGCACCTTCAATGCTGCAAGAGACGCCGCTGCGAAGCGTCGCCGCGGGCGTGCCAGGCGAGGGCCAACGCCCGCACGCCGCGCGCCCTTTTTTCTTCCTCTCCGATCTGCATCTGAGCGAGGCGATTCCGCGCACGCTCGCCGCGTTCGAGCATTTCATCCGCGTGAGCGCGGAAGCGGCCGACTCGGTGTTCATCCTCGGCGATCTGTTCGAGTACTGGGTCGGCGACGACATGCTGAGCGAGCCGTTCGTCGCCCATATTGCGGCGCTGCTGCACACGCTGTCCGAGCGCGGCATCGCGCTTTACATCATGCACGGCAACCGCGACTTTCTGCTGGGCAAGCGCTTCATGAAAGCGGCCGGCGCGATCTGGCTGCCCGATCCGTTCGTGATTACCGCGTTCGGCACGCGCATTGCGCTCGCCCATGGCGATGGTCTGTGCACCGCGGATCGCGGCTATCAGTTGTTCAGGCGTTTCGCGCGCAATCGACTCGCGCAGATTCTGTTTCTCGCGTGGCCATTTCGTTGGCGTCGCAAGCTCGCCGAGAACATGCGCTCGAAGAGCGAGCATGGCCGCATGCGGCCGATGCCGATCAAGTATGACGTGACCCCGCAAGGTGTCGCCGCGCTGTTCAGGAAATCGAAGACCGCGACGATCATTCATGGGCATACCCATCTGCCCGCGCGGCATCGCGAGCCGGGCGGCACGCGCTGGGTTCTGCCCGACTGGGATCTCGATCACGGCGAGCGCCGGGGCGGCTATCTGAAGATCGATGCCGAGGGGATTCGAGCGCTGCCGCTGGATTGACCTCGTGGGTACGGCGTGCGCTTCGCGCTGCCGAGGCGCCGATACCTAGCGCTCCCCCGCCAGCCCCTCCACCTTCCCCGCGATCGCCGCCGATAGCCGCCGCAAATCGAGCAACGCTGCATCCGCGCCTTGCAGACCTTCGAGGCTCGTGCCGAGCCGCTCGAGCGCATCGACGATTTCATCGATACGTCGCGCCTGAGTAGCCGCATGGTCGATCAGACCGTGAATCGCGAGCGAAACGGGATCGTCCGCGTTGGGCGTGATGCCGTATGCGCAAAACGCGCTGATTTCGCTGCCGCGCTTCGCGTCACGCGCGGCGTTGTTCACATTCGGGTTCGCACCGTTCGCAGCCGCCGCGGCCGGCACGATGATCCGCGCCGGATTGCCGACCGCCGTGCCACGCGCGGGCACCGGCTTCGTCACGACCGCGTTCGATCCGATCTTCGCGTCCGCGCCGACGGTGAAGCCGCCGAGCACCTTCGCACCCGCACCGACGATCACACCACGCTCGAGCGTCGGATGCCGCTTCGCGCCGCGCGTGAGCGACGTGCCACCGAGCGTCACACCCTGGTAGATCGTGCAGTCGTCGCCGATCTGCGCGGTCTCGCCGATCACGACGCCCATGCCGTGATCGATGAACACGCGCCGCCCGACGCTCGCGCCCGGATGAATCTCGATGCCGGTCATGAAGCGCGCCATCTGGGACACGAAACGCGCGAGCCAGCGGCGCTTCGCGCGCCAGCACGCGTGAGCGATCCGATGCAGCACGAGCGCGTGCAGCCCCGGATAACACGTGAGCACTTCCCATGCGCTGCGGGCGGCGGGATCGCGCTCGCGGATGGTGGCGATATCTTCGCGAAGTCTCGTGAACATGGACATGCCAGCGACCGTATTGTTGGGAGGGAAAACCGTCTGCGTGAGCGAATCCGCGCGGTTTGCGCATGCGCGGGACTCTGCATTTCGCGCCATAGCGAACGGCATCGCTGCCGCTTAGCACGGCGGTAGCTTTGCTTCTAACGTTTCGTGGATTGTAGGGCGATTGCGCGAAACCTGCCGGAAGTCCCCGTCACCTGCAAGGTTGTCGTCAGACGAAGGCGGCGCATCAGGTGCGCCGGCACGGGCTGGTCAACGGACCGTCAGCCGGTCCGTCTGGTCTTGAGCAGGATGTGCTTGGCGATGCCGCGCACGATGTTGACCTCCTCGCGCTCGAGGCCCGAGCGCGCGAAGAGCCGCCGCAGCCGTGACATCAGCTTCTTCGGATTGGCCGGATCGAGAAACTCGAGCGCGACCAGTGCGCTTTCCAGATGCGCGAACATGCTCTCTATCTCGTCGCTGGCCGCCATCTGCGCGCGTGGAGCGGCGGATTCGGCCGGCGCCGCGTGTGCTCCCGCGGTGGGTGCGCCGTCGCTCGCTTCGTCGGCGCCGAGGTACGCGGTGCGTAGCTCGTAGGAGAGCACCTGCACCGCCTGCGCGAGATTGAGCGAGCTATAGGCCGGATTGGCCGGAATATGCGCGATCGCGCTGCATCGCTCGACGTCCTCGTTCGACAAGCCCGTGCGCTCGTTGCCGAACACCAGCGCGATCTCGCCGTGCATCGCCTCTGCGTGCGCGGCGGCGGCAGCTGCGCGCGGCGTCCATTGCGGCGGACCGTATTCGCGCAGCCGCGCGGTCAGCGCAATCGACCAGTGCACGCCAGTCAGTGCATCGGCGAGCGACGGCACCACGTGCACGGAGGCGAGTACGTCATCGGCGCCGCTCGCCATCGCGATCGCTTCGGGGTCGTTCTGCACGTTCGGCACGCGCGGTGACACGAGCACGAGCCGCGAAAAGCCCATGGTTTTCAGCGCGCGCGCCGCGGCGCCGACATTGCCCGGATGGCTGGGCTCGACCAGCACGAAACGCGTCGACGTGAAGCCGCCGCGCAAATCGGCCACGGCGGGGTCGGAGGAATGGTGGGTGCGATCCACGATGAAACTCGGCTGGCTAGGACTCAAGACGCGTATGGTAGCGCCAACGGGCACCTATGCCGAATCAGACGCACGCGCGAGCCACGCGCGCGGACGAGGGCGCAGCATCTGACCGGCACCGGCGGGCGCCTGTGCGGTACATCATCCGCACGTGAGCGAGCATGCGCGAGGGCGCCCGTACTCAGGTAAAATACCGCTTTTCGCGTCCGGCGCCGACGTTTGCTGAAGCTTCCGTCGAACCGGTCGCACTGTTCTTATTCAATTCGTCTCCGTGGACGGAATGCTCTCCGGTTTGATAGCCGGTCTGCCGTTCCGTGCTGTTTTTGCGTCGTTGCGGCGCCCGTCAGCGCAGTTTCGCGCTTATTTACCGGCCGGCAGCCGTGCTGCCCCGGCACAAGGATCAGTTTATGCATCCCATGCTCAATATCGCTGTGAAGGCCGCGCGCCGCGCAGCTCAGATCATCAACCGCGCATCGCTCGATCTCGACCTGATTCAGGTCAGCAAAAAGCAGCACAACGATTTCGTCACGGAGGTCGACAAAGCGTCCGAAGCGGCGATCATCGAAACGCTGAAGACCGCCTATCCCGATCACGCCATCCTCGCCGAAGAGTCGGGCAAGTCGGACCACGATTCCGAATACCAGTGGATCATCGATCCGCTCGACGGCACCACCAACTTCATCCACGGCTTCCCTTACTACTGCGTGTCGATCGCGCTCGCGCACAAGGGCGTCGTCACGCAGGCCGTCGTCTACGATCCGACCCGCAACGATCTGTTCACCGCATCGCGCGGCCGTGGCGCGTTTCTCAACGATCGCCGCATCCGCGTCGCCAAGCGTGACCGCCTGGCCGACTGCCTGATCGGCACCGGCTTTCCGTTCCGCGCGCAGGACAGCCTCGAATCGTACGGCCGTCAGTTCGCCGAGATGACCGAAGCCTGCGCCGGCCTGCGCCGTCCGGGCGCCGCCGCGCTCGACCTGGCCAACGTCGCGGCCGGCCACATGGACGGCTTCTTCGAGCAGGGCCTGAACGCATGGGACGTCGCGGCGGGCAGCCTGCTGATCACCGAAGCCGGCGGCCTGGTCGGCAACTACACCGGTGATTCGGAGTTCCTGCACGTCGGCGAAGTCGTCGCGGGCAACCCGAAGGTCTACGCGCAGATGATTCCGATCCTGTCGCGCTTCAGCCGCACGCGTCAGCAGTCGGCGTAAGGTGCGCCGCCGCGGCCGGTCCGCGGCAACGCATAACGGTTGCAGAGAAAAGCGGCTTCGGCCGCCTTTCTGTTGGCGGCGCTCCAGTGTCCGGAGCGTCGTGCTAAAAAGCGGGAAGTTATTCGGGGCGGTACTCGGCCGGGACCGTTCCCTGCTCCATGCCGCTTTGACCCTGCCCGACTTTCGCCCCGGGCGCAGCCTCCAATCTGCCCCATGAAAAAAGGCTTCCATACGATCATCGCGGCACAGTTCATTTCGTCGCTGGCCGACAATGCGCTGTTGATCGCCGCCATCGCCCTGCTTTCCGTGATGCGCTCGGCCGCGTGGGTTACGCCGCTGCTGCAGATTTTTTTCACGATCTCGTACGTGCTGCTCGCGCCGTTCGTCGGCGCGTTCGCCGATTCGATGCAGAAGCGCCACGTGATGTTCATCTCCAACGCGCTGAAAGCGAGCGGCTGCCTGATGATGATTCTGGGCGTTCATCCGATGATCGCCTACGGCGTGGTCGGCTTCGGCGCGGCCGCGTATTCGCCCGCCAAGTACGGCATCCTCACCGAGCTGCTGCCCGCTGAAAAGCTCGTGCAGGCGAACGCGTGGCTCGAATCGGCGACGGTGCTGTCGACGATCGCCGGCACGATGCTCGGCGGTGCGCTGATCAGCACCGTCGTCGAGCATTTCGTCATGCGTGCTCATATGCCGCTGATCCGCTCGGCCGCCGATCTCGCGATGGGCGCGGTCATGCTCACCTACGCGATCGCCGCCGCGATCAACATCTTCATTCCGGACACTGGCGCGCGCTATCCGAACCGGCTGACCGAGCCGAATAAGCTGGTCGGCGATTTCCATCACTGCTTCCGGGTGCTGTGGGCCGACAAGCTCGCGCAGATCGCGCTGTGGGTGACCACGCTGATGTGGGGCGCCGCCGTGACGATGCAGCTGCTGGTGCTCAAATGGGCGAACGTGAACCTCGGGCTGTCGTTGTCGAAGGCGGCGGTGATGCAAGGCGTGACCGGCTTCGGCATCGCGATCGGCGCGGCGGGCGCGGCCGCGCTGATTCCATTGCGCCACTCGCTGAAGGTGTTGCCGGTCGGCGTGCTGACGGGCGCGGTGGCGATCGCGATGGCCTTCTACAACAAGGACCTGTTCCCGGCGGGGGCGGGCCTGCGCTTCGGCACGCACGTCGCGCCCTACTACATTCTGCTGGCCTATCCGCTGATGATCGTGCTCGGTGCGTTGTCGGGCTTTTTCATCGTGCCGATGAATGCGATCCTGCAGCATCGCGGCGCGACGCTGCTGTCGGCCGGTCACTCGATCGCCGTGCAGAATTTCAACCAGAACCTCGCGGTGCTGCTGATGCTCGGCGTGTACGCGCTGCTGCTCACGGCGAAGATGCCCGCGCAGTGGATCATCGTCGTGTTCGGCACCTTCATCACGCTGCTGATGTGGCTCGCGAAACGCCGCAGCGCGGCGAACGAACGCAGGGTGGACATGCGGGCGATGATCGAGGAATGAATGCATCACGGTGCTCCAGCAATGACAGCGCGAGGCTCGGCTCGACGGCCGTAACCCGCCGCGACGGCGTGCAACCCCCGCTTTGATCGAATAGGTCATGCTGACATTCAGCTCTTGTATTGGGCATCGTCCGTTCGGCCAGGGTCCGCTCGCCGCGCCGGCGGGTTAAACTCACGCCCTGAGCATCTACCGCAAGAAGACACGAAGGATGGGTATTCAAACCGCAGCGGCCAACGACGTCGCACAACACACGCCGATGATGCAGCAGTACCTGCGCATCAAGGCGGAGCATCCGGGCACGCTGGTGTTCTACCGGATGGGCGACTTCTACGAACTCTTTTTCGACGACGCGGAAAAAGCCGCGCGCCTGCTCGACCTGACGCTCACGCAGCGCGGCGCGTCGGCGGGCAATCCGATCAAGATGGCCGGCGTGCCGCATCACGCTGTCGAACAGTATCTGGCCAAGCTCGTGAAGCTCGGCGAATCGGTCGCGATCTGCGAACAGATCGGCGACCCGGCCACCTCGAAAGGCCCGGTCGAGCGCAAGGTCATGCGCGTGGTTACGCCTGGCACGCTGACCGACGCCGCGCTGCTGTCCGACAAGAGCGACGTCTATCTGCTCGCGCTGGGCGTCGCGCACAATCGCCGCGGTGTCGCCACGAGCGTCGGTCTCGCATGGCTCAATCTCGCGAGCGGCGCGCTGCGCCTCGCCGAAGTCGCGCCCGATCAGGTCGCCGCCGCGCTGGAGCGCATCCGTCCCGCGGAAATTCTGGTCGCCGACGCCACCGCCGATTCGACTAGCTGGACACCGCCTGTCAACGCCAGCGCGCTCAAGCGTGTACCGGCCTGGCACTTCGATATCACCTCGGGCACGAAGCGCCTGTGCGACCAGCTCGAAGTCGCTAGCCTCGACGGCTTCGGCGCACATTCGCTCGGCTGTGCGTGCGGCGCGGCCGGCGCGTTGCTGCTGTACGCGGCGTCCACGCAAGGCCAGCAACTGCGTCATGTGCGCAGCCTGAAGGTCGAATACGAATCCGAATACATCGGCCTCGATCCGGCCACGCGCCGCAACCTCGAACTCACGGAGACGCTGCGCGGCACCGAATCGCCGACGCTGTGCTCGCTGCTCGACACCTGCTGCACGACGATGGGCAGCCGCCTGCTGCGTCACTGGCTGCATCATCCGCCGCGCGATTCGGCGGTGGCTCAGGCGCGTCAGCAGGCGATCGGCGCGTTGCTCGACGCGCCGCCGGGCGCCGATCTCGATACATTGCGCGGCGCATTGCGGCAGATTTCGGACATCGAACGGATCACCGGACGTCTCGCGCTGCTGTCGGCGCGGCCGCGCGATCTGTCGAGCCTGCGCGATACCTTCATCGCGCTACCTGCATTGCGCGCGCAGCTCGCGGCGGTGGCATCGAACGCGGATTCGCTCGCGCGCATCGACGCGGCGCTCGAACCGCCGCACGCGTGCGCCGATTTGCTGAAGCTCGCGGTCGCGCAAGAGCCGGCCGCGATGGTGCGCGACAGCGGCGTCATCGCGCGTGGTTATGACGCCGAGCTCGACGAACTGCGCGATATTTCGGAGAACTGCGGACAGTTCCTGATCGATCTCGAAACACGCGAACGCGCGCGCACCGGCATCAGCAATCTGCGCGTCGAGTACAACAAGGTGCACGGCTTCTATATCGAAGTCACGCGCGGCCAAACCGACAAGGTGCCGGACGACTATCGCCGTCGGCAAACGCTGAAGAATGCCGAGCGCTATATCACGCCCGAGCTGAAGACCTTCGAGGACAAAGCGCTGTCCGCGCAGGAACGCGCGCTCGCGCGCGAACGCGCACTGTACGACGCGTTGTTGCAATCGTTGCTGCCGTTCATTCCCGACTGTCAGCGCGTGGCGCTCGCGCTCGCCGAACTCGATCTGCTGGCCGCGCTCGGCGAACGCGCTCGCGCGCTCGACTGGGTTGCGCCGACGTTCTCGGCGAACGCGGGTATCGACATCGAGCAGGGTCGTCATCCGGTGGTCGAGGCGCAGGTCGAGCAGTTCATCGCCAACGATTGCTCACTCGCGACCGAGCGCAAGCTGCTGTTGATCACCGGTCCCAACATGGGCGGTAAGTCGACTTTCATGCGCCAGACCGCGCTGATCGCGCTGCTCGCTTACGTGGGCAGCTATGTACCAGCGCGGCGCGCGGCCTTCGGACAGATCGACCGCATCTTCACGCGCATCGGTGCGGCCGACGACCTCGCCGGCGGCCGCTCGACCTTCATGGTGGAGATGACCGAAGCCGCCGCGATCCTCAACGACGCGACACCGCAAAGCCTCGTGCTGATGGACGAGATCGGCCGCGGCACGTCGACATTCGACGGCCTCGCGCTCGCGTGGGCGATCGCGCGCCACCTGCTCGCCCACAACGGCTGCTACACGCTGTTCGCGACGCACTATTTCGAGCTGACACAACTACCCGCGGAGTTTCCGCACGCGGCCAACGTGCATCTGTCGGCGGTCGAGCATGGGCACGGCATCGTGTTCCTGCACGCGGTCAACGAAGGGCCCGCCAATCAGAGCTACGGTCTGCAGGTCGCGCAACTCGCCGGCGTGCCGAACGCGGTGATCCGCGCGGCACGCAAGCATCTCGCGCATCTGGAGCAGCAATCGGCCGCGCAGCCCGCGCCGCAACTCGATCTGTTCGCGACGCAGCCTGCCATGCTCGCCGAAGACGCGGACGACGACCACGAGGCGGCGAGTGACGCAACGCCTGCGTTGCCCGCGATGCAGACACTCGTCGAGCGTCTGCGCGGCATCGATCCGAACGATCTGCGGCCGCGCGAAGCGCTCGATCTGCTGTATGAACTGCATGAACTGGCCGTCGCGCCGGATGCGGACCACTGACACGCCGGGACACCCGCCGCGCCCGCGCGGGCTTCGCGCGGCGCTGCGCCACGTGCTCGCACCGGCAGGCGGCATCGTCGTGCTCGTGGCAGTGTGCGCATGGACCGCGCCGGCGCACGCCGAGGCCTCGCGCTTCGCGTTCGCGGTGATTTCCGGCACGATGCACAGCCCCGCCGACGAAGCCGCCACGCAACGGCTGCTCGAGGCGATCGGCCGCGAGCGCGACGTGCGCCTCATCGTCTACGACGGCAATCTGAAGGGGCCAAAGGAAGTTTGCCGCGACGCGCTGTTCGAGCGCCGCCACGCGCTGCTCGACAGTTCGCGCACTGCCCTCTTCTTTATTCCCGGCCAACATGACTGGGTCGATTGCGGCACGGCGGAAGCCGGCGGCTTCGATCCGGTCGAGCGGCTCGACCAGTTGCGGCAAACGCTGTTCGCCGATCCAACGTCGATGGGGCAGAACCCGATCGCGTTGACGCGCGAGAGCGAGGTGTCGCGCTTCCGCCCGTTCCGTGAAAACGTGCGCTGGGTGGTCAACGAAAAAACGAACGACAAAGCGAACACCAAAGCCGGCGACATCGTCTTCATCGGCCTGAACGCGCCGGGTCCGAACAACCACTACCTGAGCGCGGGCGGCCGCAACGGCGAGTTCGAAGATCGCGTGATCGCCAACGCATTCTGGCTCGAGCATGCGGCCGAATACGCGAAGCGCCGCGACGCGCGCGCGATCGTCGTGTTCATTCAGGGCGACTTCGACCCGGAGCGCTACGAGCGACCCGAACGGTTCGCCTGGCTGCACTTCGCACATAGCTCGCGCCGCGACGGCTTTCTAGAATTCAAGCGCAGTCTGCTCAAGCTCGCGCAGATTTTCCCCGGACCCGTGGTCGTCATTCATGCAGACGACGACCGGCCGGCCGGGGGTTTCGTCATCGATCAGCCGCTACGCAACGACAAGGGGATGGTCGTGACGAACCTCACGCGCATTGCGCTCGCGCCGCATGATCGTCTCAACCAATGGATTCAGATAGAAGCGGATTTCGGCAGGAAACCGCCGTTCAGAGTCGGCGTGCGCGACGTGCCGAAGCAGATGCCGCTGCCCACCACGCCGCCGGTCTTGCCGCCCCCATCGCCGCGCGACGAATCCGGCGCGTCGATGCCGGTTGCGCCGGAGATGCCGAATGTGGAAGGTTTCGGGCCGGCGTCGGAATTGCCGCCCGTATTGCAGACGCCTGGAGAGTCGCAGGAGCAGCAGCCGCGCATCCCGTCCGACCAGGGCGGCGGCGACTATGGGCCCGCTATCTCGATGCCGCCGGGGTCGATATTGCCAGCCTCGCCTGCGTTGCCCGCATCGGTGCCGTCTGCCCCCGCGACGACACCGCGCATGCCCGCAAGCTCAGTGCAGGGTCGGTTTTGAGCTGTCGTCTTCGTCCTCGTCTTCATCGTCGTCGAGAACTTCGAGGCCGTCCGCGCCATGCGCGTGCTCGTGCTGGATTTCGTCTTCAGTAGCCGGACGCACGTCTTTGACGGTCAACGCGAAACGCAGCGCCATGCCGGCGAGCGGATGATTGCCATCGAGCACGACCTTGTCTTCCGCGACGTCGGTCACCACGTACACCAGCGCATCGATTTCCTCGTCGCCATCTTCCGGGGTGCCTTCGAACTGCATGCCGACTTCGAGCGGTTCAGGGAAGCGATCGCGCGGCTCGATCTTCACAAGGTCAGGATCGTATTCGCCGAACGCGTCTTGCGGCTCGAGCTGGATCTGGGTCTCGAAGCCAGCCTCGCGGCCGTCGAGCTCTTCCTCGATCTTGGGGAACGTGCCATCATAGCCGCCGTGAAGATAGACCATCGGCTCTTCGCTTTCCTCGATCAGATTGCCCTGCGCATCCGACAGTTTGTAGGCGACCGACACGACGGTGTTCTTTGCGATTTTCATTCGATTCTCCAGAATACAACTCACATTATACGATGCCCAGGCGGCCCACTCACCTCCCGGCCGATGCAGGTTCGGCAAGCAATTCGCCGTCTGCCGCAAAGCCGGCCACGCGGCCCATTCTTCCGCCCTCGCCCCACGTTCCGACCGCGCTTCTCGGCCATCTGAGCCCGTCGCAATTCATGCGCCGCTACTGGCAGAAGAAGCCGCTGCTGATCCGTCAAGCGATTCCGGACATCGAAGCGCCGCTGTCGCGCGACGAGCTGTTCGAGCTGGCCGATCGGGACGACGTCGAAGCGCGCCTGATCACGCACTTCCGCAACAAATGGCAGCTGGAGGACGGCCCGTTCGCGCCCGACGGAATGCCGTCCGTCAAACAGCGCGCATGGACACTGCTCGTGCAGGGCGTGGACCTGCACGACGACCGCTCACGCGCGTTGCTCGACCGTTTCCGCTTCGTGCCGGACGCGCGTCTCGACGACCTGATGATTTCGTATGCGACCGATGGCGGCGGTGTCGGCCCGCACTTCGATTCCTACGATGTGTTTCTTTTGCAAGTAAAAGGCAAGCGCCGCTGGCGCATTAGCGCGCAGAAAGATCTGACGCTGCAGCCCGGCTTGCCGTTGAAGGTTTTACAGCACTTCGAGCACGAACAGGAGTGGGTACTCGAGCCCGGCGACATGCTGTACCTGCCGCCGCACATCGCGCACGACGGCATCGCCGAGGGCGAATGCATGACCTGCTCGATCGGTTTTCGCGCGCCCTCCGAAAGCGAGCTGACCGCGCAGTTCCTCTACCACCTGGCCGAGCGCGGAGAGGCCACGGGCAAGGCGGGCGCCCTTTATCGCGACCCACGGCAGGCCGCCGTCGAACAGCCGGCCGAGTTGCCCGCGGCGCTCGTCGAACGGGTGGGCGCGATGCTTGCTAAAGTGCGATGGAATGAGCAGGACATTGCGTCGTTCCTTGGCACGTACCTCAGCGAACCCAAGCCGAGTGTCGTCTTCGATCCGCCGCAACGGCCGCTCAACGAAGCCCGTTTCATCGGCGCGGCGTCGAGATCCGGCCTACGGCTCGATCGCAAGACTAACCTGTTGTATGAACGACGTTTTTTCTTCGTAAATGGAGAAGAAATATCATGGACCGGCGCGAAAAAATGGCTGTTTGAACTCGCAAATCTGCGGTGCATGAGTGCGAAACGCTTTGTAACACTATCGCACGATTCATCGGTGACAGCACTGCTACACGAGTGGTATTGTGCGGGCTGGATACAGGTGGGCGAGCTTGCGTAACTCTGCCCGCCTGTTATACCGTACAGTGAAATTTTGTATGAGAAAGACAACGTATTGACCCGCATTTATCGACTGTCAGTACGAAAGTGCATATAATTTCCGCCCAAGCCGTAGGGAAGATTCCAGCTCGTCAAAAGAGCATCTCCGCCAGCGGCCCAGGTCGGTGTTGGAGCACATTACCGGTTTTATTTTGCGCTGTTGCTTACCTTTAAACCATAAAAGGACGTGATCATGAAGAAATCCCTCCTCGTAGCATCCCTGTTGGCAGTTGTGGCACTCGCTGCATGCAACAAGAGCAACGATCAGGCTGCTGCACCGTCGGAGGCTGCGTCCGCACCGGCGGCAGCATCGCCTGCTGAAGCAGCATCGCCGGCAGTTGCAGCATCGCCGGCCGAAGCAGCATCGCCGGCAGAAGCAGCATCGCCGGCAGTTGCAGCATCGCCGGCTGAAGCAGCATCGCCGGCAGCAGGCGCAAGCCAGTAAGCCGCAACGGTTCGGCGCTGTAGCGGCGCTCCCGCTACAGCGCCTGCGCACGAAACGTTTGGAGGCTGGCCGGAAACGGCGCGAGCCGCAAACGGGAAAAGAAAAACGCCACGGATTCACATCCGTGGCGTTTTGTCATTCAGGGCCGCTTTCCACTGCGGAGCTCGTCGCATGTGTGGAACACATCCGCCTATCGAACCGGCGCCGCTGGCCCAGCGCTCTCCTCAAAGAACTCACGCACCACGTCGATCTCGCGGGTGCGCTTGAACGGCGGCAGACTCTGCCAGATGCGGCGGCCATAAGGTTTATCGACGAGACGTGTATCGCAGATCATCAGCACGCCACGATCAGTCTCCGCGCGAATCAGCCGGCCGGCGCCCTGCTTCAGCGTGATGACGGCCTGCGGCAGCTGATGCACGGCGAACGGGCTCAAGCCCTTCTTCGTCAGTGCGTCGAGCCGCGCGGCCAGCACGGGATCGTCCGGCGGCGCAAACGGCAGCTTGTCGATCACGACCAGCGACAGCGCGTCGCCGCGCACGTCCACCCCTTCCCAGAAGCTCTGACTGCCGACCAGGATCGCATTGCCGTAGGCGCGAAAGCGGTCGAGCAGTTCGGTGCGGCTCGCATCGCCCTGCACGAGCAGCGGATAGTCCCAGCCGCGCGACTCGATCGCGTCGCGCAGCTTCGCCGAGATACGATCCACCGCGCGCAGCGTCGTGCACAGCATGAAGACGCCGCCGCCCGAGGCTTCGATCGCGGGCAATGCGGCATCGAACACGGCGTCGGTGAACATCGGCGATGACGGCTGTGGCAGATTGCGCGGTACGTACAGAAGCCCTTGCGATGGATAGTCGAATGGACTCGGCAATGTCATCGAGCGCTTCGAGTTCAAGCCCATCTGCGCCGCATAGTGCGTGAAGTCGCCGCGCACCGACAGCGTCGCCGATGTGAAGATCCACGCGCGCGGTACGCCGGCGCGCTGCTTCGCGAAAATCGGAGCGACCGACAACGGCGTTTCGTGCAGCTGCACCGTGTGCGAGAACACCTCGATCCAGCGCACCTTTTCATTCGGATCGGCGCGCTCCGCGCTGGCGTCACCCTCGCGGGTCGCAACCGCGTCGCGTTCTGCACTCGTGGGTGGCGTGGTCCAGCCGCTCAACACGTCCTGCAACTCGCGCGCGCGACGCAAACACGCGCCGAGCGATTCGGCTCGCTCGGCCTGGCCCGCCAACGCTGAGGCCAACGCGTCGAGTTCGGCCTCGAGCGTCTCGAGCGCGGCGAACAGCGGATGATCGTCGGGCAGCTGGCCGATCGACAGACGCACCGAGTCTTCCTTGAACGCGAGCCGCACGTCGCGCGCGGCGCGCTCGAGCGTCGCGCCGAGCTTGACCCAATCGACCGCATCGCGTGCGTGACCGAGGCCCTCGGCCACCGAATCGCGTGCGAGTTCGAGAAACTGCGCGGTCGATAGCGTCTCGCCGAAAAACAGCGTCGCGGTTTCGGGCAGCTGGTGCGCTTCGTCGAAGATGACCGTATTCGCAGTCGGCAGCAGCTCCGCCATGCCGGTATCGCGCAGCATGATGTCGGCGAAAAACAGATGGTGGTTGACCACCACGATATCGGCCTGCTGCGCTTCGCGGCGCGCCTGCATCACGAAGCAGTCCTTGTAGTGGGGACACTCCTGGCCGAGACAGTTGTCGCGCGTCGATGTGACCATCGACCACACCTGCGCCGTTTCCGGCACGCTCGCGAGTTCAGCCTTGTCGCCGGTGCGCGTGATCTTCGCGAAGCGCACGATGTCCTGCAGATACGAGGTCTCCTGGCGCGACGACAGACGGCCGTTGTCCGCGGTGCGTTGCAGGTAGTAATGGCACAGGTAGTTCGCGCGGCCCTTCAGCATCGCGACCGACACCGGCACCGCGAGCGCGTCGCGCACGGTCGGAATGTCGCGCTGGAACAGCTGATCCTGCAGATGCTTGGTGCCGGTCGAGACGATCACCTTGCCGCCCCACAGCATGGCCGGCACGAGGTACGCATAGGTCTTGCCGGTGCCGGTACCCGCCTCTACGATCAACGTATTCTCACCACCGTCGACGCCATCGGCTTGCGCGTTGCTCTCGGTCGACTCAGAGACGGCTTCAGCGCCGGTCTGCTGCAGGCGCCGCGCCGGGCGCTTCTGCGTCTCGAACATCGCGGGCTCGGGTATCGCGCGGCCCGACGCCTCCATCGCCGCGGCAACCGCGCGCGCCATCTCGATCTGCGACGCACGCGGCCGATATCCGTCGATCTGCCGTGCGAGCAGACCGTTGTCGGCGAAGATGTCGTCGAGCTCGCTCGCGCGGCGCCGATTCAGCGACACACCTCGCACCGGTGCTGCCGCGCGCGGCGCGGGCGTGCCCGAAGCAGATGCGTTGTCCGGCGCGGCCCGGGATGAAGTGTCATGCGATGAATTCAAGGTAAGCGTTCCTGCTAAGTCCGGCTCGCGCGCTGCGCGCCCGGCGCCTGCCAGGCCGCGAACTCAGGCGCGCGCGTCCGGTTCGAGCTGCAATTGCAGCAAGATGATGGTGTCCTTGACTTTAAGTTTGCGCTTTTTCAGGCGCTGCAACTCGAAGTCGTCGATGCCGGGTTCATCCGACATCCGGTCGATCAACCGGTCGAGTCCACTATGCTCCAATTCCAGTTGCAGAATGCGGTCGCGAAGTGTGTTTGCGTCGATGACGTGATGACGATCGCGCATGCTCGCCTCCTCTGGTCGGCGGCACGAACCGCGTGCGCGCGGTCCGATGCCTGAGGTTGCTGTCCGCCTCAAAACGCATTACGGCGACTACGGCGGCCCTGGCCACGACCGCCAGGGCTTACTCTACGATACAGCCACTACAGCACGCTTACTGTTGCTCTTGTTGCTGCTTTTGCTGCTCTTCGAGCTGTCGCTGCTTCAGCTCGTCCTGACGCTTCTGCTCGGCCTTCCCGGCGGCCTGCTTTTGACGTGCTTCGACATCGAGCTTGTGCTGCGCGGCCTCGGCCTGCTTCCGCTCGAAAGTCTCCTGTTTCTGCTGGCGCTCCGCGGCCTTTTGCGCACCCTGCCGACGCGCTTCCTCGAGCTTGCGCTGGTAGTCGCTCTGCTTCTGGTCGTGGGCCTTCTGATTGGCCGCCGCCTGCGCAGGCGTGACACCACGCTGCGCCTGATCAAGCGCGTGCTGGCGCTGCTTCTCCTCGTAGGCCTGCGCGTTGGCTTCGTGCTGCGGTGCCGCGGCGTTGCGCTGCGCCTGATCGAGCGCGTGCTGACGTTGCTTCTCCGCGTAGGCCTGCGCATTGGCTTCGCGCTGCGGCGCCTCTGCGTTGTGCTGCGCCTGATCGAGCGCGTGCTGACGCTGCTTTTCCTGATACGCCTGCTCGTTGCGCGCGTCTTCGGCGGCACGTTGCGGCGCTTCCGCCTCGTTTTGCGCGCGCCGCAACGCGGTGCGTTCGTCGCGTTCACGGGCGCGCTGCGCACGCTGCTCGGCGTCGAGCGCGAGCTGTTCCTTGCGGATGTCCGCCTGCACGCTGCGCATCGCGTCGCGCGCGCGGTTCAGACAGTGATTGACGAAGAAGCGGCTGTAGCAGTTGTGTTGCGCGACAGCGAATTGATAGTTGTTGTCGTCGGTGCGCTGATTGAGCACCTGTTGCCGCTCGTCGAACGACTTGTCCAGCACGGCTACGTCACTTGCGCTTTGAGGGCCGTCGGCGGTTGCGGCGGCTTGCGGGCCCGAGGCCGCGACGGGCGCCGTACCTTGCGCCGGCGTCGCGCTTTGCGCCACGGCCGACACCGGCACGACGAGCGCTGCGGCGATCACGCACGACGCGGCAGCCGTTAAAGCCGACCGACCGAACGAGCGCAAAGAAACCAGCGGCAATTGAGACGAACCCGGCAGTGAACCCGGCAGTGAACCTGACGCCAGCGAAGAGACCAGGCGGTTGAGGGACAAGGAGATTGGCAACGTCGTAGAGGGTCAACGGAACATGCCCGAAATTCTAACACCCCGCGGTTGAGCCCTTTGGCATTTATGGCAAAATGCCCCGCTCTAGCAACCTGGTCGCGGCGCACGCCCGGCCTGTCCCGATTTGCCGCCCGCGCGCGGCCCATCACTGAGTCCGCAGGAACACCAAGACCTTATGACGGAAACCGTAGCACTCAAGATCGTCCAGCGCATCGCCACCGAACTGTCCGTCCAGCCGCGCCAGGTCGCGGCCGCGGTGGAACTTCTCGACGAAGGCGCGACCGTTCCGTTCATCGCCCGTTATCGCAAGGAAGTGACCGACAATCTCGACGACACGCAACTGCGCAATCTCGAGGAACGCCTGGTCTATTTGCGCGAGCTGGAAGACCGGCGCGCGGCGATCATCGCGAGCATCGACGAACAGGGTAAGCTCACCGACGAGCTGCGCGGCGCGATCGAAGGCGCCGACAGCAAACAGGTGCTCGAAGACCTCTATCTGCCATACAAACCGAAGCGCCGCACGCGCGCGCAGATCGCGCGCGAAGCCGGCTTGCAGCCGCTCGCCGACGCGCTGCTCGGCAATCCGCTGCTCGATCCGCAAGCCGAAGCCGCGGCGTACGTGGACGCGGACAAAGGCATCGCCGATGTGAAGGCCGCGCTCGACGGCGCGCGCGACATCCTCTCCGAACAATTCGGCGAGACCGCCGAACTGCTCGGCAAGCTGCGCGACTATCTGTTCAACCAGGGCGTGGTGTCGTCGAAGGTCGTGGAAGGCAAGGAAACCGCGGAAGAGGAGAAATTCCGCGACTACTACGACTACGCCGAAACGATCCGCACAGTGCCGTCGCATCGCGCGCTCGCACTGTTCCGCGGCCGCAATGCCGGCGTGCTGATGATCAAGCTCGGCCTCGGCGAAGAGCTCGACGCGCAGGTGCCGCACCCGGGCGAAGCGCTGATCGCGCGGCACTTCGGCATCGCCAATCAGAACCGCCCCGCCGACAAGTGGCTCTCCGATGTGTGCCGCTGGTGCTGGCGCGTCAAGGTGCAGCCGCACCTCGAAAACGAGCTGCTGACCAATCTGCGCGACGAAGCCGAACACGAAGCGATCCGCGTGTTCGCGCGCAATCTTAAGGACCTGCTGCTCGCGGCGCCGGCTGGTCCGAAGGCCGTGATCGGTCTGGATCCGGGCTTGCGCACCGGCGTGAAGGTGGCGGTGGTCGACCGCACCGGCAAGGTGCTCGCGACCGACACGATCTACCCGCACGAGCCGCGCCGCGACTGGGACGGCTCGCTCGCGAAGCTCGCGCGAATCGCCGCGCAAACGCAGGCCGAGCTGATCAGCATCGGCAACGGCACCGCGTCGCGTGAGACGGACAAACTCGCGAGCGAGCTGATCGCGCGTCATCCGGAGCTGAAACTGCAGAAGATCGTTGTGTCCGAAGCCGGCGCGTCGGTGTACTCGGCGTCCGAGCTTGCCGCGAAGGAATTCCCCGCCATGGACGTGTCGCTGCGCGGCGCCGTGTCGATCGCGCGACGTCTGCAGGACCCGCTCGCCGAGCTCGTGAAGATCGAGCCGAAGGCGATCGGCGTCGGCCAGTATCAGCACGACGTGAACCAGCGCGAACTCGCGCGCTCGCTCGACGCGGTCGTCGAAGACTGCGTGAATGCGGTCGGCGTCGATGCGAACACCGCGTCGGTCGCGCTGCTCGCGCGGGTGTCGGGTTTAAACGCAACGCTCGCGCGCAACATCGTCGACTATCGCGATGCGAACGGGCCGTTCCCGTCGCGCGAGCATCTACGCAAGGTGCCGCGTCTCGGCGACAAGACCTTCGAGCAGGCTGCCGGCTTCCTGCGCATCAATAACGGCGAGAATCCGCTCGACCGTTCGTCGGTGCACCCGGAAGCGTATCCGGTCGTTCAGCGCATCCTCGCGAAGATCAGTAAGCAGGTCGGCGAAGTGCTCGGCAATCGCGACGCGTTACGCGGACTGTCACCCACCGAATTCGTCGACGAGCGTTTCGGTCTTCCAACCGTGCGCGACATCCTGGTCGAACTCGAGAAGCCGGGCCGCGATCCGCGTCCCGAGTTCAAGACCGCGACGTTCCGCGAAGGTGTCGAGAAGGTCAGCGATCTGATCCCGGGCATGGTGCTCGAAGGCGTCGTGACGAACGTCGCGGCGTTCGGCGCGTTCATCGACGTCGGTGTGCATCAGGATGGCCTCGTGCACGTGTCGGCGATGTCGACGAAGTTCGTGAAGGACCCGCATGAGGTCGTGAAAGCCGGTCAGATCGTCAAGGTCAAGGTGCTCGAAGTCGACGTGAAGCGCCAGCGTATCGCACTGACGATGCGTCTCGACGACGAACCCGGTGCAGCGGCCGCGCGCAGCGGCGGCGGTGCGCAGCAGGATCGCGGTGGCTCGGGCGGCAGCTTCAATCGCGGCGGAGCGGGACGCGGTGCGCCGCAACGCTCGCGCGAACCGGAGCCGGGCGGCGCGATGGCGGCTGCGTTTGCGAAGCTCAAGCAGAAGTGAGCGTCACGGACCGGAGCACGTCGTCGCATGCGCTCCGGTCCGTGACATGACTGCGTCGCGCGCTCAACCGCTTGCACGCGCGCATGAACAAAAAGCCCACGCATTGCGTGGGCCTTTTGTTTGCGCTCCCGCACGTCACGCGCTAGCCGTCAAATCTCGATCTTCGTTCCCAGTTCCACGACCCGGTTAGCCGGGATGCTGAAGAAGTCGGTCGGCTTCGCGGCGTTCTGATGCATCCACGCGAACACACGCTCGCGCCATACCGACATGCCCGGCAATTGCGTCGGCACCACCGTTTCGCGCGCGAGGAAGAATGACGTGTCCATCAATTCGAAGGTCATGTCGTGCGTGCGGCCGACGTCGAGCAGCACCGCCTTCACGTCGGGCGTTTCGTTAAAGCCGTAGGCTGCCTTCACCAGCCACAGGCCACCATTCATGTCCTTCACGGTCACGCGATCGGCGTCCTTCACGTACGGAATGTCGCGCGTGACGAAGGTCAGAAAGATCGTGCGCTCGTGCAGCACCTTGTTGTGTTTCAGATTGTGCAGCAGGCTCACCGGCACCAGCGAATCGCTGCCGGTCAGATAGATCGCAGTGCCCGACACGCGATGCGGCGGATGCGCGAGCAGGCCTTGCAGGAACGGCATCAACGGAATACCGTCGGCGGCCGTGCGTTCCTTCACGATCATCCTGCCCTTGAACCACGTCATCAGCAGGAAGAACAGCAGGCCGCCGATGCACAGCGGCAACCAGCCGCCCTCTTCGACCTTCAGCAGGTTCGCGCCGAAAAAGCCCAGGTCGACCACCATGAACACGCCGATGATGAGCCCAACGAGCAGTCTGTTCCAGTTCCACACCTTCACCATCACGACGCAGGCAAGGATCGTCGTGATCACCATCGTTGCAGTCACCGCGATACCGTACGCGGCCGCCAGATTGTCCGAGCTCTTGAACGCGATCACGATGCACAGGATGATGAACAGCAGCATCCAGTTCACGACCGGCACATAGATCTGCCCGATCGCGAGTTCGGACGTGTGCAGGACCTTCATGCGTGGCACGTAGCCGAGCTGGATCGCCTGGCTCGTCAGCGAGTACGCGCCCGAAATCACCGCCTGCGACGCGATCACCGTCGCGATCGTCGACAGCACGACGAGCGGCAACAACGCCCAGTCCGGCGCGAGCAGGAAGAATGGATTTTCGATCGCCTTTGGGTCGTGCATCAGCAGCGCGCCCTGGCCGAAGTAGTTCAGCACGAGCGAAGGCATCACGAGCACGTACCACGCCATGCGGATCGGCTGCGCGCCGAAGTGGCCCATGTCCGCGTACAGCGCCTCCGCGCCGGTCAGCACCAGCACGACCGAGCCGAGCACCACGTAGGCCTGCAGCACGTGCGCGGCCATGAACGTGTACGCGTAGTACGGATTGAGCGCCTGGATCACATTCGGCGACTGCATGATGTGCCACAGGCCGAGCACGGCGAGCACGAGGAACCAAAGCGTCATGATCGGCCCGAACAGACGGCCGACCGTGGCCGTGCCGTGCCGCTGGATCCAGAACAGCACGATCAGGATCACGACGGTCAGCGGAATCACCAGATTCGCCAGATGCGGCGCGGCGATTTCGAGACCTTCGACCGCCGAGATCACCGAGATTGCCGGCGTGATCACCGCGTCGCCGTAAAACATGCAGGCGCCGAAGATGCCGAGCATCATCAGAAGGCCGGCCATTTTCGATTTCTGATCGACCGAGCGCATCGCCAGCGCCATGAGCGCGAGGACGCCGCCCTCGCCGTTGTTGTCGGCGCGCATCACGAACAGCACGTACTTGACGCCGACCACGATCACGATCGCCCAGAACAGCAGCGAAATAACGCCAAGGATCGACTGATCGGTCAACGGGATGCCGTGCGACGGACTGAAGGCTTCCTTCAGCGCGTACAACGGGCTCGTACCGATGTCGCCGAACACCACACCGATCGCGGCAATCGCAAGGGAAGGCAGTGGCTGTTTGTGTACGTGATTGTTATCTGTCATGGACGCGAGGAAATCCGTTCCCGGGCGGAAAAAACGACCGCTATTTTAAACTGCCCATCCGGTACCGCCCGGCTTGTTGTGGATACGCCACGTGGATGTCCGCGCAGTGTAGCACTGCGATATGGACGCGTCTGCCGCGGTGCGGACGTCCCGGCGCGGCGCGTGACGCATAAAAAAACGGAGCCCGACTGGGCTCCGTTTTGTGACACCGCGATGACGCGCGTGATCCGATGCGACAAAGCATGAGGCGCGGCTTCGCGTCAATTGCCCGACGCCTCATCGGCCTGGGCGATGCCGCGCTTGATCCACGCGCCGAGGTTATGCGGACGCACCGTGTCCCACTCCTCGAACGGCTGATGAATCCACGGGTTGGTCGGCAGATACTGCACGTGGTAATCAGGCTTCACCTTCGAGCAGCCCTTGTACCACAGCACGGCCGAGCGCACCGCGGTGATGGCCGGATAGCGTTCCTTCAGATGCTGCTGCACGCGCGCGAGCGTGACGCCCGAATCGACGAGGTCGTCGACGAGCAGCACGTTACCGTGCAGTTCGCCGCGCGTCATCGTGATGTATTGCGCGATGTCGAGTTCGCCCTGCTGCGTGCCCGCTGCCTCGCGATAAGAGCTCGTTGCCAGAATCGCCAACGGCAGATCGTAGATGCGCGACAGCTGGTCGCCGACGCGCAGACCGCCGCGTGCGAGGCACAGGATCTTGTCGAACTTCCAACCCGATTCGTGCACGGCAAGTGCGAGCACCTCGATCAGCCGGTGATATTCGTCCCAGCCGACCCACAGGTTCTTGTCGTCGTTGCGCGGATCTTTCATCGCGATCATGGGTACACCTTGCATCGCTTAGACCTTGAACGGATGACGCAGCAGAATCGTTTCGTCGCGGTCCGGACCGGTCGAGACCATGTCGATCGGAATGCCCGCGACTTCCTGCACACGCGACAGGTACGCACGCGCGTTGGCGGGCAGCTTGTCCCACTCCTTGATGCCGACCGTGCTTTCCTTCCATCCCGCGAAGGTTTCGTAGACCGGTACGCAGCGCGCGACTTCCGTCGCGCCGCGCGGCAGCAGATCGACGTTGTGGCCGTCGATCGTGTAGCCGACGCACAGCTTCACTTCGTCGAGACCGTCGAGCACGTCGAGCTTGGTCATGCACAGCCCCGTCACGCCGTTGATCTGGATCGAGCGACGCAGCGCGGAGACGTCGAGCCAGCCAGTGCGGCGCGGACGGCCGGTGACCGAGCCGAATTCCTTGCCGACGGTGGCGAGTTCGAGGCCGATCGGGTCCTGGCGCGAGGCATTGTCCGCATCGTACAGTTCGCTCGGGAACGGGCCCGAACCGACACGCGTGCAGTACGCCTTCGTGATGCCGAGGATGTAGTTGAGCTTCTGCGGACCGACGCCCGCGCCCGCCGTCGCGGCACCTGCGACGCAGTTGCTCGAGGTGACGAACGGATAGGTGCCATGGTCGATGTCGAGCAGCGTGCCCTGCGCGCCTTCGAACAGCAGATTGCCGCCGTTCGCGTTGACGTCGTAGAGACGGCGCGACACGTCGGTGACCATCGGCTTCAGACGGTCGGCGTAGCTCAGCATCGTGTCGAGCGTTTGCTGGAAGTCGACCGCGGCGGCGCCGAGGTACTGCGTGAGCACGAAGTTGTGATAGTCGAGGTTTTCGCGCAGACGCTCGGCGAAGGCTGGCGCGTCGAACAGGTCCTGCACGCGCAGGCCGCGGCGCGCGACCTTGTCTTCATAGGCCGGGCCGATGCCGCGGCCGGTCGTGCCGATCTTGCTCGCGCCGCGGCGCGCTTCGCGGCCCTGGTCGATCGCGATGTGATACGGCAGGATCAGCGTGGTGGCTTCGGAAATGAACAGGCGCTTCTGGACCTCGATGCCGGCGGCTTCGAGTTCGCCGATTTCCTTGAACAGCGCTTCCGGCGACAACACGACGCCATTGCCGATATAGCACGCGACGCCGGGATGCATGATGCCCGACGGAATCAGACGCAAGATGGTTTTCTTGCCGCCGATGATAAGCGTGTGACCGGCATTGTGACCGCCCTGGAAGCGAACGACGCCCTGAGCGTGGTCCGTCAACCAGTCGACGATCTTGCCCTTGCCCTCATCACCCCATTGGGTACCCACGACGACGACGTTGCGCCCGGGGTTCACATTCACTGCGCTGGCAGACATGTTGTTTCGTAAGCTGGTTAAAAACGTATTTTACCTAGGTTCGCGGAAGCTTCCGGAATTTTTCCGTTTCCGCTCAATGGTATGCACGTTATGTTGAGTGTTGCGAGGGATGCGCGGCCGCGAAGATTCGCTCGACCGCGCGCGATTCGGGCGGTGGTTGCGCCGCCCCCTGGCGAGCGCCGGGGGACGGGTCCCCCGCAGCGTTGATCGAAATGCGCGACTCAAGCGCGCGGTTCGACCACCCAGGCGCCATTGCGCTCGACCAGCACCCGGTCGAACGCGAATTCATCGAGATCGTGCTTGTGGCCAGGCAGCGCCTGGATTACCACTTCACCGCCATCGCGCAATGCCGCGACCGCCACGCGCAACGCTTCGTCGTGCCGCCACGGCGCGAGGATCGCGCTGCTGCGCGCTTCGACCGGCGAGATCCGCGCGACTTCGCGCAGATCCAGCGAAAAGCCGGTTGCCGCGCGAGCGCGGCCATAGGCCTGACCGACGTGGTCGTAACGGCCGCCGCGCGCGACCGCGTTCGGCACGCCGTCCACGTAAGCGGAGAACATCACGCCGCTGTGGTACGCGTAGCCGCGCAGATCGGCGAGGTCGATCATCACTTCGGCGCCGTCGACCTGGCTCGCGAGGAACGCGAGGTCGTCGAGCGCGCGGGCGATCGCCGGTGAATTCGGCAGACGCGCGCGGGCCTCTTCGAGCACCGACGCGTCGCCGTACAGCGTCGGCAGCGCGCGCAGCGCATCGCGAATCACCGGCGAGAATTGCGCGGTCATCTCGACCAGGCGCGGCACGTCCTTGCCGGCCAGCGCGTCGTAGAGCGCCTGGCCCAGTTCCTCGGCGGCCGGCTCGGCTTCGATCAGCGCCGCCAGCACGCCCGCGTGACACAGGTCCAGACGCACCTTCGCGAGGCCGGCGAGACGCAGCGCGTCGAGCATCAGCTGCTGGATTTCGAGGTCCGCTTCGAGCCCTGCGTGGCCGTAGATTTCCGCACCGATCTGGATCTGCTCACGCGTCGCATGCAGGCCGCGCGGGCGCGTATGCGCGACGTTGCCCGCATAGCAAAGACGCGTGACGCCCTGGCGGTTCAGCAGATGCGCGTCGATGCGCGCGACCTGCGGCGTGATGTCGGCGCGCAGACCGAGCGTGCGGCCCGACAGCTGATCGACGAGCTTGAAGGTGCGTAGATTCAGATCGTGCCCACCGCCTGTCAGCAGCGACTCGATGTATTCGAGCAGCGGCGGCATCACCATCTCGTAGCCGTACGAGCGGAAACGGTCCAGCAAATGACGCCGCAATTCTTCGATCTTGCGGGCCTCCGACGGCAGCACGTCGGCGATATTCTCAGGAAGCAACCAGGTCGACATCGATACAGTCCTACGGCGTTGAACACGGCGTCTTGCAGCGCCGATGATGAGTGTGAATGACGTAGAGCGGCTTGATTCTGGCGGCTGACACAGACGCTCGGGCGGCGTTTCGCGGCACGCGCGCGACGCGCGGCGGCGTGACCGGTCAGTAGGCGTTTTGCTCGGGCCGGCAAAACACGCCGAAACACGCGGCGTTCGTCAGACAAGCAAGCCGGCTTCAGGTCGCGATGAACAGTAGAACCAGCCCGAGCAACATCACGATGAGCCCTCCGACACGAATCTGATGCGGCGGTCGTTCCGCTATTTTACGGAACGTGTCGCGCCAGGCGCTCGGAAAAACGAACGGAAACATCCCCTCGATAATCAGCATTAGCGCGATCGCGAGCAATAATGAACCAGCTATGTCCATGCGATTGAAGCAGCCGCGATGCGGGTGCCGCGGCCTTCGGTAATCAGCGTTTGCGCGCAGCAGGCGCGGAAGCGTCCGGGGCGACGCCGCCGGTCGGGCTACGCATGAAGCGGAAGAACTCGCTACTGGAGTCGACCACGATCAGGTCGCCCGGCTTGAAGGTCTTCCGATACGCCTGCATGCTTTGATAAAACTGGTAGAACTGCGGATCCTTGCCGAACGCTTCGGCAGCGATCTCCGCGGCCTTTGCATCGCCTTCGCCGCGAATGCCCTGCGCCTGCGCGAGGCCGTCGGCGAGCACCGCCTGCCGCTTCGCGAGCGCGTCCGCGCGGATCTGGTTCGCTTCGGCGGCGCCCTTCGCTCGCTCGTCCGCCGCGACCTGCTGGCGCGCGGCGATCATGCGCTTGAATACCGAGTCGGCCACCGCGGCCGGGAAATCGACGCGCGTGAGTTGCACATCCACGACCGATACGCCGAGCGATGCCGCGCCCTTGTCCATCACACCGCGGGCCTGTTCGGCGACCGCCGGTTGTTTGGCGAGCGCGTCGGACAGTGTGAACTTGCCGAACGCGTCGCCGAGCGCGCCGCGCGACAGCAGCGCGAGCCGGTCGGGCAGACTCTGCGGATCACCCTTCGTTTCGGCGATCAACTTCAGCGGATCGGTCACGCGGAACTTGATCACCGGGTTGACCAGCAGATCGGTTTTGTCGGACGTGACGTAATGATCTTCGTCGGGTGCGTCGAGCGACTGGATGCGATTGTCGACGAACGCGACCGTTTGCAGCGGCGGCGGCAGCTTCACGTGCAGCCCCGGGCCGAGCAGCGTGGGCGTCGCATCGCCGCGCGCGGACAACACAGCCATATGCCGTTGATCGACGACGAACACCATCGACGATGCCGCGAACAGCACGATGACGACCGCGACGACGAGCGCAATGATTCGGTTCATATTCTTGTGCGCTCCTTATTGAACGTCGTCTTCGCGCATGCGGTTGCGGAACGCTTCGCGCGAGCGCAGCGACGCGGCGCTCGGCCGGCTCGCTGGCGCAGGCGCGGAAGCGGCGGGTCCGGATGCGCCATCGGCGGCGGAGCCTGCCGCGGCACCGGTCTCAGCGGCCGACGCGGCCGACGGCGCGGCCGCACTCGCCGCTTGCGGCGCGCCCGCGACAGCAGGACCCGAAGCGGCGGCGCCCGCCGCCGCGGCCTGGCGTTCACGGTTCTGCTCGACGAGCCTGTCGAGCGGCAGATACAGCACGTTGTTGCCGTTCTTCGCGTCGACGAACACCTTGGTCGCGTTCGCGTAAATCTGCTGCATGGTTTCCATGTACAGGCGGAAGCGCACGACGGCCGGCGCCTTCGCGTATTGGGCGTAGACCTGGTTGAAGCGCTCGGCCTCGGCCTGCGCCTGCGCGACCGTGGTCTGGCTATAGGTTTTGGCTTCCTGGACCTGACGATCGACATCGGCCTGCGCGCGCGGCAGGAGATCGGCCGCATAAGCCTGCGCATCGCGTTTCGCGCGTTCGTTTTCGTCGTGCACCTTCGCAGCGTCGGCGAACGCCGGTTGCACCTGCTCGGGTACCTGCACGCTCTGGATCATCACGCCCGTGACTGCCAGACCGGACTGGTACTGATCGAGCGATTGCTGGATCGCCGCGATCAGCTGCTGGCGCAAAGTTTCGTGATCCTGATCGAGGAGATCGCTAGTGCTATGCGCGCCGACGATGCCGCGCACCGCCGCCTGCGCGGCATGCATCACGCTCTGATCGGGATCGACGCTGCGAAACAGAAAGTCGTTGGGCTTGCGCACCTGGTACTGCACGGCGAAGCGCACGTCGACGATGTCGCCGTCGTGCGTGAGCATTGACGCGTCCTTCACGTTCGCGAGACGAACCACATTGCTACGGCCGATCTCGACCTGGCGGATCTGCCCGACATTGACGAACTCGTGGGACTCGAACGGAAACGGCAGACGCCAGTGCACGCCCGGCGCCGCGGTATAGCGATACTTGCCGAACTGCAGCACGACGGCCGCCTGGCCATCCTGCACGACGAACACACCGCTGCCGAGATAGATCGCGATCAGCACGCCGATCACGATGCCGACGCCGATGCGCGCGCCACGGCCGTTGTCCGGACGGCCACCGCCGCCCCTGCGCCCGAAAATCCGGGACAGACGGCGATTGAAATCGCGCCACATTTCGTCGAGATCGGGCGGACCTTCACCGTCGCGTGCCGGTCGCTTCGGATCGTTCGGCCGTTGCCGGTCGCCGTTGCCGTCGCCCCGGCCCCAACGCGGATCGTTCAGTGAAAGCAAGGCGCGCATACGCAGCCAGATACTCCGCTCGTTGTAATCGTTCACCTGTGTTCGTTCACCAGAGTAGACAGCGGGTCAGTGCAATTGGAACGGGTCAGTGCCCGAGTTCTGGAACCTTGTGGTCGTCGCGCAGTTGCGTTGCGCGGTCATCTTGCGACGCATCGAGCGGCATGTCGGCAAGCGGTTCGGCTGTAGCGATTTCGGCGATGGCAGCGCGCAATGCATCCAGCCCCTGCCCGGTACGCGCGCTCAAAAAGACGCGCGAAATATTACCATACTCGTCCCGCTCGACCGCGTCGCCACGGGCTGCCAGCTCTGGCACCGCGTCGATCTTGTTGAACACGAGCACCTGACGGATCGTGTCCGCGCCGATCGCGCGCAACACCTCGTTGACCTGATCGATCTGGTCGAGCCGCACCGCGCTCGATGCATCGACGACATGCAGCAGCAGGTCCGCGTGAATGGTTTCCTCGAGCGTCGCGCGGAACGCGGCGACGAGCTGGTGCGGCAGCTCGCGGATGAAACCGACGGTATCGGACACCACCACCTGCCCCGCTTCGTCGCCCAGATACACGCGCCGCGAGGTGGTATCGAGCGTGGCGAACAACTGGTCGGCGGCATACGCCTGCGCCTTGGTCAGCGCGTTGAAGAGCGTCGATTTGCCGGCGTTCGTGTAGCCGACGAGCGACACCGACATCGTCTGGTTGCGATTCCGCGCCCGGCGTTGCGTGCCATGCTGGCGGCGCAGCTTGTCGAGGCGGATCTTGAGCGCCTTGATGCGCTCGCCGATCAGCCGGCGGTCGGTTTCGAGCTGCGTCTCGCCTGGACCGCGCAATCCGATACCGCCCTTCTGACGTTCGAGGTGGGTCCACGCGCGAATCAGCCGGGTCGACAGATATTGCAGCTGCGCGAGTTCAACCTGCAGCTTGCCTTCGTGGCTGCGCGCGCGCTGCGCGAAAATGTCGAGGATCAGACTGGTGCGATCGACCACGCGCCGATTAAGCGCCCGCTCCAGATTGCGCTGCTGCGCAGGCGCCAGAGCATGGTTGAAGATCACGAGTTCGATGTCGTTTGCTTCGCACGCAAGGCGCAATTCTTCGGCCTTGCCGCTGCCGACGAACATCTTCGCGTCGGGACTGGAACGGCGTCCGGTGAGGGTGACCAGGGGGTTCGCGCCCGCGCTTTGCGCGAGCAGGCTGAGTTCTTCGAGACTGGCTTCGAAATCGATCTTGCCGAAGTCGATGCCAACGAGCGCTGCATTGATCAAATTGGAGGGTATCAAAATGACGCGGCCGGGAGTGATCGCCAACGGGCGACAGTGTGCCGGCCGCGGCGAGGGTTAGGACTGTTCGGAATCCGGGTGGAAATTCACCGGACGGGCAGGCACGACCGTCGAAATGGCGTGCTTGTAGACCATCTGGGTGACCGTATTCCGGAGCAACACGACGTACTGGTCGAACGATTCGATGTTCCCTTGAAGCTTGATGCCGTTGACCAGGTAGATCGACACCGGCACATGCTCTTTACGCAGTGCGTTCAAAAACGGGTCTTGTAACAATTGCCCTTTGTTGCTCATAGCAAACTCCGTATTTTTTTGCAGGTTGACTGAATTGACGGCGAAGAAAAAGAGATCCGCCGCCAACCGCTACACTATAGCTGATTTTCATTTCGACGCGCGTGCCCGGGACCCCCGGCCAAACCCAGCATACACGCGGGTTTCAGCCCAGGTTTAAGACCAGCTTCAGCTTGCTTCAGCCTTTGTCCGCGTAAGGGTTCGTCGACGATCTGAACTCTATTCGCAATGGAGTCCCCGTCAGCTTGAAAGTTTCCCGGAAGCGATTTTCGAGGTAACGCTTATATGTATCCGTGATCGCGTCGAGCGCATTGCCGTGAATCACGATAATCGGCGGATTTTGGCCGCCCTGATGCGCATAGCGCAGCTTCGGCCGCACCGGACCGCGGCGGCGCGGCTGCTGGAACTCGACTGCCTCGATCAGCGCGCGCGTGAGCTTCGGCGTCGGCAGCTTCGTCATCGCGGCCGTGTACGCGTCGTCGACCGAACGCATCAGCGGCCCGATTCCGGTTTTTTCCGCGGCGGAAATGAAATGGAATTTGGCGAAGTCCAGAAATTTTAGTTTGCGTTCGAGGTCGGCTTTGGTGCGCTCGCGCACATGCGGATCGAGACCGTCCCATTTGTTCACGCCAACCACCAGCGCGCGGCCCTGCTCGACGACGAAGCCAGCGATGTGCGCATCCTGATCCGAGATGTCCTGACGCGCGTCGAGCAGCAGGATCACGACGTTCGCATCGGAGATCGACTGCAGGGTCTTCACGACCGAGAACTTTTCGATCGCCTCGAACACCTTGCCGCGGCGGCGCAGGCCGGCCGTGTCGATCAGCGTATACGGCTTGCCGTTGCGCTCGAAATCGACGTAGATCGAGTCGCGCGTAGTGCCGGGCATGTCGAACGCGATCACGCGCTCTTCGCCGACCAGCGCATTGATCAGCGTCGACTTACCAACGTTCGGCCGGCCGACGATGGCGATCTTCACGCCGCGCGCTTCCTTGTCTTCCTCGCTCTCTTCCGGCTGACCGGCATACGCGACTTCGAGCGCCTCGTTGATCATGTCGGTGACGCCGTCGCCGTGCGCGGCCGAAATCGCGCGCGGATCGCCGAGACCGAGTTCGTAGAAGTCGGCCGCGACGTTGGCGTACTTCATGCCCTCGGCCTTGTTCACGACGAGGAAGATCGGCCGGCCGACCTTGCGCAGATAGTCGGCGATCGACTTGTCCTGCGGCGCGAGACCGTTGCGCCCATCGACGATGAACACGACGACGTCCGACTCCTCGACCGCCTGGCGGGTCTGGCGCGCCATCTCGTGCAGGATGCCGTCTTTCGCGACCGGCTCGAAGCCGCCGGTGTCGACGACCAGATACGGCCGCTCGCCGGCACGTCCTTCGCCGTAATGGCGATCGCGCGTGAGACCGGGCAGGTCCGCAACCAGCGCGTCACGCGAACGCGTGAGGCGGTTGAACAGCGTGGATTTCCCCACATTGGGGCGCCCAACGAGGGCAATAGCGGGTTTCATCTGATGTTGTTCACGGTGAAACGCGGGATCGCAACCGATCACGCGCGTAGCGACGCCAGGCGGCCGCCACGGGGTGGCGTTCTGACGAAATTATCACGAATTCAGTCTGCTTCGGATGCGCGATCGATATGCGCATCCAGGCGGACGGGCGTGGGCTGCACAGACGCCGCCGGGGGGCGCCTGCTTCAGACCGGGCTGCTCGACGGCTGACGCGCTCGTGTTCGAGGGCGTCTTTAATTTACAAGGCCGCCGACGAAGCGCACGCGCCGCCTTGCATGCCGGCGGCCGCAGCCTCGATCCGACTTGCCGGACCAACCCATCCGGCGATTTTTTCTATTGAGCCTGCCCGATCACGCGACGGGCAGCGCGGCAACCCGACGCAGGAGCCGCACGCCAAAGCCGGTGCAGACTTCAACTAAAAAGCGCGCGGCCGGCAAAGCCGGCCTGCGCGCCTGACATCATCTATAGTGATCAGCGCGGACGATAGCCGAACAGGCCGCCGTCGCGCGTCTGTACGACCAGCGTGTCGCCGGCCAGCACCGGCGCCGCGGTAATCGCGCTGCCGTCGGTCTTCACTCGTGCGACGAGCGTGCCGTCGACGGTCGACAGGAAATGCACGAAGCCCTTGTAGTCGCCGAACACGGCCGCGCGGCCGAGCAGCGTCGGCACGCTCAGGTCGCGGTTCTTCAGCGTGTCGTTCTTCCACAGCGCCGAGCCGTTGCTCACGTCGAATGCGGACACGACCGACCAGTCGTCGGCGGCGACCACGCTGCGCTCATCCTGCGCGAGGCCGCTCGTGCTCGAGAACGGCTTGCCCCACAGCGCGCGGCCCGAGTTGGCGTCGAAACAGCCAATCTGGCCCTGGAACGTCACCGCGCAGGTCTCCGAACCCACCAGCGTGGGCGGGCCGGTCACGTCGTTGATACGCTCGACCTCGGTCACGCCCTTCGGATACGATACCGGCGTCTGCCAGTAGGCGTCGCCCGTCTGCAAGTTGATCGCGGCGAACGAGCCGCCCGGGAAGCCGGCCAGCACGGCCGCGTCACCTGCGAACGTCATGCCCGACGACACGCGCAGGTTCAGCGGCACGGCGCGGTTGCGGAAGTTCCACTTCTGCTCGCCGGTTTGCGCGTTGAACGCGACGATCTGGCCGTCGATCGTGCGCACGATCACGAGGCCGTTGCCGACGAGCGGCGGCGTAATGATCTCGCCCGGCGCCTTCGCGGTCCACAGCTGCTTGCCGTCCGCGCCTAGCACGTACACGTCGCCCTTCAAGCCACCGACCGCGGTGAGCGTGCCATCGCTGCCGACGCCCGCCGACAGATCATCGTGCAACTTGACGCGCCACACGTCCTTGCCCGTTTGCGCGTCGATCTTGGCGACCGTACCATTCGTGCCGGCAGCGTACACGGCATTGCCGACCGCAACCGGCGAGAACAGGTAGCGGCCCGCCTTGCCGACGCTCGCCGACCAGGACTGCTGCACGTCGAGCACGGGTTTGAACTCGGTGAGCGGCGTCGGCACACGGCGCTCGTCTTTCGTGGATGAGCAAGCCGCCAGCGTGAGAACGGTCATCGCACAGATAACGGGCACGGCGTAACGTTTCAGCAGATTCATCGGTGGACGAAGCATTCAGGAAATTGGATTAAAGGAGACCGCCTTGCGGTCGTGGCTCGCGGCGCGCCGCGCGGGACGCTCAGCCGCCAAGCGCATCCAGCTTGAACTGGATCAGCTGGCGCGCCGAACTGTCGCTGTTCGACAGCGAGTCGAGCGCGAGCTTGTAGGCCGCGCGCGCGTCGTCGCGCTTGCCCTGGGCGGCGAGCAGGTCGCCGCGGCGGTCCGCCACGACGCCCTTGAAGGCATCGGATTGTGGCTCGGCCAGGAGCGCGAGGCCCTGGTCGTATGCCTTGTCGTCGAGCAGCAGCGATGCCATGCGCAGCTTCGCGATCTGCTTGAACTCGTCGTCCTTCGCGTGATCGATCGTCCATTGCAGCTGCGCTTTCGCGCCGGCTTCGTCGCCAGCGGCGTACAGCGCCTTGGCGGCGCCGAGCGCGGTCATCTGCGCGTAGGCAGTGCGGCCGAACTTGTCTTCCATGTCGGCGGCGACGCGCGCAATCTGCGCCTTATCGCCCGATGCCGCGGCTTGCTGAACCTGGTCATACAGCACGGCGGCTTCCGCGGCCTGACGACGCTGCCAGAAATTCCAACCGTTCCAGCTCGCGCCTGCCAGCAACACCACCAGCACGATCCACGTGGTCGCATTGCCCCACTGCTTCCACCATGCCTTCAGACTTTCAATCGATTCTTGTTCGTCGTGGTAACTCATTGCCCGGCGATTTCCTCATTCTTGCTACGTGTGCGTGTCGAGCCAGCCGGCCCAACGACATCGCGATCAGTCGTCGCCGTCTTCGGCGGATGCAACCATCGCATTGATTAGATATTCGGTCAAGTCTTCGGCGGGCACGTTCTGTTGCTCGTTCTTAACGCCGTGGGCTTGCGTATCGCGCAGCGGTTTCACGCCGACCGTGCCGTTGGCGATCTCATCTTCGCCGAGCACGACCGCGAACGCGGCGCCGCTCGCGTCGGCGCGCTTCATCTGCGACTTGAAGCTTGCCGACTGACCGTCCGCGCTGCAATGCAGGATCACGTCGAGACCGGTATCGCGCAGACGCTCGGCGATGATGAACGCCTGCTCGCGCGCGGTGTCGCCCTGATGGACCACGTACACGTCGCAACCTTCGTCTTCCGGCACAAGCTGTTCTTCCTTCAGCAACTCGAGAATCCGCTCGACGCCCATCGCCCAGCCGCACGCAGCCGTCGGCTTGCCGCCGAGCTGTTCGATCAGCGGATCGTAGCGGCCGCCCGCCGCGACCGTGCCTTGCGCGCCGAGTTTGTCGGTCACCCACTCGAACACGGTCAGATTGTAGTAATCGAGACCGCGCACGAGACGCGGATTGATCGTGAACGGAAGGTTGTTCGCCTTCAGCAGACGCTGTAGAGCTTCGAAGTGCGCGCGCGATTCTTCCCCAAGAAAATCGATCAGCTTCGGCGCGTTCCGCGCGACTTCCTGCAGCGCAGGATTCTTCGTATCGAGCACACGCAGCGGGTTCGCATAGAGACGGCGCTTCGCGTCTTCGTCGAGCACGTCCATGTGCTTTTCGAGATACGCGATCAGTTCGACACGATGCGCGGCGCGCTCTTCAGCGAGGCCCAACGAGTTGATTTCGAGCTTGATGCCAGTCAGACCGAGATCGTCCCACAGACGCTGGCACATCATGATGATTTCCGCGTCCGCATCCGGACCCGCGAAACCGAGCGCCTCGACACCGACCTGGTGGAACTGGCGATAACGGCCGCGCTGCGGACGCTCGTGACGGAACATCGGACCGATATACCACAGACGCTTCGGGCCATCGTACAGCATGTTGTGTTCGATCGACGCGCGCACCACGGCCGCCGTGTTTTCTGGGCGCATCGTCAGGTTTTCGCCGTTCAATGCGTCGGTGAAGCTGTACATCTCTTTTTCGACGATGTCGGTCACTTCGCCGATACCGCGTGTGAACAGCTGCGTATGCTCGACGATCGGCGTGCGGATATTCTGGTATCCGTACGAACGCAGCATCGACTTGACGGTGGTTTCGAAAAATTCCCAGAGCCCGGCTTCCTGCGGAAGGATGTCGTTCATGCCCTTCACGCCAGACAGCTTCTCGAGCTTTTTCTTCTGTTCAGTCATCTGTGTTTCGATAGCCGGTATTTAGTTGAGCGCGTCGGCGCGGCCATAGCGGCGCTCGACGTAGTCGCTCACGATTTGCTGGAATTCTTGCGCGATGTTCTCGCCGCGTAGCGTCTTCACTTTTTCGCCGTCGATGAACACCGGCGCGGCCGGATTCTCGCCCGAGCCCGGCAGGCTGATGCCGATATTCGCCTGCTTCGATTCGCCCGGACCATTGACGATACAGCCCATCACCGCGACGTGCATCTGCTCGACGCCGGGATACTGGTCGCGCCACACCGGCATCTGCTGACGCAGATAGGTCTGGATCTGCGACGCGAGTTCCTGGAACAGCGTGCTCGTGGTGCGGCCGCAGCCGGGGCACGCGATCACCATCGGCGTGAACGACCGGAGGCCCATGGTCTGCAGAATTTCCTGACCGACGATCACTTCGCCTGTGCGCGACGCGCCCGGTTCCGGCGTCAGCGAAATACGGATCGTATCGCCGATGCCCTGCTGCAGCAGAACCGACAGCGCCGCGGTCGACGCGACGATGCCCTTCGAGCCCATGCCCGCTTCGGTCAGGCCAAGATGCAGCGCGAAATCGCAACGGCGCGCGAGTTCGCGGTACACGGCAATGAGATCCTGCACGCCGCTGACCTTGCACGACAGAATGATCTGGTCGCGCCCGAGGCCGAGTTCGACCGCACGTTCCGCCGAGCCGATCGCCGACTGGATCAGCGCTTCGTACATCACGCTTTGCGCTTCCCACGGAGTGGCGCGCGAGCCGTTTTCGTCCATCATCTTCGCGAGCAGGTCCTGGTCGAGGCTGCCCCAGTTCACGCCGATGCGCACCGGCTTGTCGTATTTGACCGCCGTCTCGATCATCTGAGCGAACTGCGTGTCGCGCTTCGCGCCGTGCCCGACGTTGCCCGGATTGATCCGGTACTTCGACAGCGATTCCGCGCAGCCCGGATAGTCGCGCAGCAGCAGGTGGCCGTTGTAATGGAAGTCGCCGACGAGCGGCACCATCACGCCCATGCGGTCGAGTTGCTCGCGGATCGCCGGCACGGCCGCCGCCGCTTCCGGCGTATTCACGGTGATACGCACCAGTTCGGACCCGGCTTGCGCCAGTTCCTTGATCTGGATAGCGGTGCCGATCGCGTCGGCGGTGTCGGTGTTGGTCATCGACTGCACGCGCACCGGCGCATCGCCGCCGATGGTCACGAGCTGGCCGCCCCAGCGGACGTTGACCGCATGCGACTTGCGCCGCATCGCGGGGCCGCCGAACACCGGCTCGTCTGAAACGATCTTGCTACAGAATTGGGATTGAGCTTCGGTTTGCATCGAAAAACCCATTTACGCCGCACGCGCTATGCAAAAACGCAGCGCCTGAATTGAAAAAGCGCCGCGGACCGGTTGACCGCGGCGCGTACCGTATCTGTCAAGGCAGCGCAAAGCGCGCCACGTTGCCCTTGGCTGTCGCATATTTCGACGGATCGACCGGCTGGCCGTCGAGCGTCACCGACTCGAGACCCGCCTTGTTGCCGACCGTGACCTTGAATGGACCGACACCCGTCACTTCCTTCGGATCGCCGGCATGCACGAGGCCGGAGAACAGTTCCTTGCCGTTCTTGTCACGCACGCTGAACCAGCTGTCCCGCGTCACGCGCAGCGCGACGACCGCCTCGCCGAGCGCTGGCGTGACCGCCGGTGCCGACGCGTTCGCCACGACCGCCGGTGCATTTGCGCTCTCCATGGCGGCCTGTGCCTGAGCCTGCGAGCCGGCCTTCGGTGCCGCGGCCGTCGGTGCCGGCGTTGCCGCTGTATTCGCTGCCGGGGCCGAGCCCGGGGCGGTGCCAGTGGCAAGCGGAGCCGGCATCGGCGTTGCCGACGCAGACACCGCATTATCCGCGCTCGCCGCGTTGTCAGCCGTGGCCGCCGCGTCCGGCGCCGATGCCTCTTCCGCCGCCGTCGCCGGACCCTGAGCGACCGCGCCCGAAGCCGCCGTGTCGCTGCTAGTCGAACTAGTCGCGCTTGCCTTCAGGCGCGCGAGCCACGCGGACGAATCACCGCCGTTAGTGCGCCACATCCCGAGTGCGATGACCGCGACGACGATCGCCGCAATGCCCCACAGCCACGAACGGCTCTTATGCCCGCTGTCGCCGAGCGACAGGGAAACCTTGCCGCGCGGCAGATCCTTGCCCGATGACGCCGGCATCGACAGATTCGGCGCCGGCACGCCCTTCTCGCGACGCAGCGCCGCCGTAAAAGGCGCCGGATCGGCGCCCAGCATTTTCGCGTAGCTGCGCACGACGCCGAGTGCGAACGTCGTGTCCGGCAGATGGCTGACGTCGCCCGCCTCGAGCGCGCTCAGCTTGACGACCGACACCTTCAGCCGCGCCGACACGTCCTCGATAGTCCAGCCTTTCGACTCGCGCAACTGGGTCAAGCGCGCGCCAACCGCTGCCAACGAATCAAGGGCCGGCTGCACGACAGGCTGGACCACCGCCCTTGCAACGGGTGCCGGATGGCCATCGCTCGTGTCTGTCTCGTGCGGCTGCGGGTGCTGCGGCTCACTCATCCCAAATCCTTTCGCGTCGATTCTTTTAATCGTGCGACCGGACGGGCTCGAGCGTCACGTCCAAATCGCAGACCGTTTATAACAAAATGTGCGGCTTTGTGTACCGCTCCCGATCGATTCTGCAAACTTTCTTTTAATCGTCGGTGGCATGGGAGCATTTTTGCGCTCGCAGTGCTTTCCGCCGAACGCCGACGCCCTGCCGCCCCTCGCGATTACACGGCGCGAACCTCGATCACCTTCGCCGCCTTCCCGGTGCGCTCAGCAAGACGCGTGCGGTCTTTCACCGCGCCGGCCAGCTGACCGCAGGCAGCATCGATATCGTCGCCGCGGGTCTTGCGCACAGTGGTGACGACGCCAGCGTCCATCAACACCTGCGCAAACCGCTTGATCTGTTCCGGCTTCGAACGGATAAGGCCCGACTCGGGGAACGGATTGAACGGAATCAGATTGAACTTGCACGGCACGTTACGCGTGACTGCGAGCAACTCGCGCGCGTGCGCCTCGCTGTCGTTCACGCCATCGAGCATGCAGTATTCGAACGTAATGAAATCTCGCGGCGCGACTTTCAGATAGCGCTCGCACGCCGCCATCAGCTCGCGCAGCGGATACTTTTTGTTGAGCGGCACCAGCACGTCGCGCAGCGCGTCGTTCGAGGCATGCAGCGACACCGCCAGCGCCACGGGCAGATCCGCGCCGAGTCGGTCCATCATCGGTACGACGCCCGAAGTGGACAACGTGACGCGCCGGCGCGACAGCCCGTATGCATTGTCGTCGAGCATCAGGCGCACGGCCGACACGACCGCGTCGTAATTGAGCAGCGGCTCGCCCATCCCCATCATCACCACGTTCGTGACGACGCGCTCGCCCTTGCCGTCGCCCCCCATCGCGCGGCCGCCAGCATCACCACGCGACGCGCGCAGCGCAAACTCAGCCATGCGCAACTGGCCGATGATTTCGCCGGTGGTGAGATTGCGGGAGAACCCCTGCTTGCCGGTCGAGCAGAACCGGCAGTTGACCGCACACCCAGCCTGTGACGACACACACAGCGTGCCGCGCGTTTCTTCGGGGATGTAGACGGTTTCAACGGCGTTGCCGTTTCCGACGTCGATCAGCCACTTGCGTGTGCCGTCCGACGAAACGTGGTCGCTGACGACGCCCGGCATCGTGATCGCGGCGCGCCCTTTGAGCTTTTCGCGCAAGGACTTCGCGAGATCGGTCATGCCGTCGAAGTCGGCAGCGTTGTATTGATGAATCCAGCGCTGCAATTGCTTGGCGCGAAACGGTTTCTCGCCCAGGCTGTCGCAATAGGCGACGAGCCCTTGGGCGTCGAGGTCGAGAAGGTTGACGGAGGGACTGCTCGTCATATCGAATCCTGCAATTTCATTGCGAGACTACGTTCATGCAACAAGCTGCATGAACGCCGTGCCCATTCGCGCCCATTCCTGCTGCTTTCACCTTACTACTTTGCCGTGCAACGCGCGCGATTCATGCGATCAAACATTTCGGCTGCACGAAACGCGCCAGGTGGACACGGCTTGCGACTGAGGCCAGTGCCTGACCTCAGCGCGAGGCGCTCAACGCGAGTAGACGTTGACTTGGGGGAAGAAGAATGCGATTTCAATCGCGGCCGTTTCCAGTGCGTCCGAGCCGTGCACCGCGTTGGCGTCGATGCTGTCCGCGAAGTCGGCACGGATCGTGCCCTTTTCTGCCTTCTTCGGGTCAGTCGCACCCATCAGATCACGGTGTTTCAGGATCGCGTTTTCGCCTTCCAGCGCCTGCACGACCACCGGACCCGAGATCATGAATTCGACGAGGTCCTTGAAGAACGGACGTGCTGCGTGCACGGCGTAGAACTTCTCGGCGTCAGCACGCGACAGATGAACCATGCGCGATGCCACGATCTTCAGACCAGCGTTTTCAAAACGGGTATAGATCTGGCCGATCACGTTCTTGGCCACTGCGTCCGGCTTGATAATCGACAGGGTGCGCTCGATCGCCATAAAAACTCCAAAAAATTAAGAAGTTACAGATTCAAATGAATCCGCTATTGTAGCATGCTCCCGTGTATCATTGCGATTGAACCCTTACAGCATTGAAAGGATCAAAGCAAAGGGCGCGAAATACTGGTAGCGTAGGCCATGTGGGCGACTGGAGGTATTGAAACTCCGTGCTGCCGCGCTAATCTTACGGATGAACGGTGCGCCCGCCGGCGCTTCGCAAATTGCCGTATCACCATCACGAAACACGCTTCCGAGGTAAGGAGAGATCATGAACGAACATCCGTATATGTTTGGCCGCAACGGCGCGGTCAGCACGGTCGAAACACGCAACCGCGTGCTACGGAATACCTACTGGCTGCTCGCGCTGTCCATGATTCCGACCGTGCTCGGCGCGTGGGTCGGTCTTGCCACCGGCTTCTCACTGTTCGCCGCCACCAGCCCCGCCATGAGCATGCTGGCATTCTTCGCGATCGCCTTCGGTTTCATGTTCGCGATCCAGCGCACCAAAGACAGCGCCGTCGGCGTCTTCGTACTGCTCGGCTTCACGTTCTTCATGGGGCTGATGCTGTCGCGCATTCTCGCGTTCGTGCTCGGCTTCTCGAACGGCCCGTCGCTGATCATGCTCGCTTTTGGTGGCACCGGTGTGATCTTCGCGGCCATGGCGACCATCGCCACGGTCAGCAAACGCGACTTCTCGGGCCTCGGCAAGTGGCTCTTCATGGGCGTGATCGTGATCCTGCTGGCTTCGGTCGCGAACGTGTTCCTGCAACTGCCGGCGCTGATGCTGACGGTTTCAGTCATGGCAATCGTGATCTTTTCCGCCTACATCATGTTCGACGTGCAGCGCGTCGTGAACGGCGGCGAGACGAATTACATCACGGCGACGCTGGCGATCTACCTGGATCTGTACAACGTGTTCGTCAATCTGCTTGCGCTGCTCGGCATTTTCGGCGGCAACCGCAATTAAGTTTGCCCGGTCGTGCGGCGTGCCCCACGCCGCACTCGACGCTCAAATTAGAAGCCCATAACGATTGCTCGTTATGGGCTTTTTCATTACCTGACCACCCGCTGCACGGCGTGCAGCGCGACCGGACGCCAACCGGGCGCCACAGTCACACCGTCAACCACGCGAAACCTTCGCTCTGCGACGCAACCACCACCTCCGTGGGAGCCGCGTCAAGCACGCGCGCCAGCGCCGCCTGCGCAAGTTCCGGCAGATTGTTCTGCTGGCTCAGATGCGCTGCGACCAGATGCCGCAAGCGCGAGCGGTCGAGCGACGCCAGGATTTCAGCCGCCGCGTGATTGTTCAGATGCCCGTGATTGCCGCCGATACGCGCCTTCAGCGACGGCGGATAACGACTGCCCGCGAGCATCTGCACGTCATGATTGCATTCGAGCACGAGCGCGTCGCAGCCACTCAGCACCGCGCTGATATGCGGCGTGGATGTGCCCACGTCGGTGAGCACGCCAAGCCGGCTCGCGCCGTTCGAGAACACGTATTGGAGCGGTTCGCGGGCGTCGTGCGGAACGGTATAAGGGAGAACGCTGAGCTCTCCGATCGATACCGCCTCGTCGCCCCACAGCACCTGCAGGTCAACATCGGCTTCGTCGGCGCCCACCGCGCGCGCGGTGCCCCAGCTCATGTACAGCGGAATCGACCACTTGCGCGCCAGCGTCAATGCGCTACCGATGTGATCGCTATGTTCATGCGTAATCAGGATCGCGTCGAGGTGCTCGGCACTCGCGCCGAGCCGCGTCAGACGCCGCTCGACTTCGCGCGCGGAAAAACCGCAATCGAGCAGCACACGCGTGGTGACCGCACCGCTGCGCGCCTCCACCAGCAGCGCATTGCCTTCACTGCCGCTGCCGAGACTTGCGAAGCGCACGACCGCCTTAGTTCAGTTGCGCGTGCAGCAGCGACACGATGCGCTGCGCGTCCGACGACGTGTCGATCTGCCCATTCGCGTCGACGACCGCGACCTGCGTCACCGCGTCGCCCTTCGCGCGCACGTTGACGAGGAATTCCTGGCCCGGCTTACGCGTCGAATTGCCGCTGTAGAACAGTTTGCCGAACAGGCCTTCCTTCTTCAGTTCCTGCATCGAATCCGCGAAGCGCACGTAGTAGATGCCCTTCTCGCGATCGCGGTTGTCGACCGTAAAGTTGGTGCGATCGAGCGCGAGGCCCACACGCAGCCAGGCACGGTCGAACGACTCCTGCAGATCGAGCGTCGACGCACCCGCGTTCTGCTCGATCGTGGTCGGCGCGGCGGCGGTGCGCGCGTCGGTCAGCAGCTGCTTCGATTGTGCTTCAGTCAGGCCGAACTTCTGCATCAGCTTGGCGAGAAACAGCGCCTCGAGCGCCGGATCACGCGGACGCTCTTCCCAGCGCGAAGACGTCTTGTCCTGCCCGGTCATCACCTCTTCCATCGCGCTGTGCGTGATCGAGATATCGGTCGCGCTGTCCGGACCGCGCGATACCAGCGTGCGGAAACTGTCGCGGGTGCCCGACGAATAGGCGAAGTCGATGACCTTGCCGATCGTGCGGCGGAACCAGTCGTCCGGAATGTTCGCGCGGTTTTCCGCCCAGTCGGTCGTCATGATGCCGGTGGCCGGCGCATCGGTCTTCAGCACGAAGCCGTTTTCCTGCCAGAACTCCTGCAGCTGCGGCCAGAGCTGTTCCGGGGAACGGCCGTCTACCACCAGCCAGCGACGGTCGCCGTCGCGCTCGATATGCATGCCGAGCGGATCCTGCGCGTTCGGCTGACCTTCGGTCGCGTTGCCGGCAGCCGTGACAGCGCGCGTCGGCGTGCCACCAAGCGCCAGATTGGCCGGCGGTGCCACATAGCGCTGGTCGTTCGGCGACGTGCTCAGATCGCTCGGCACGGCGAGCGGCGGCGCGCTCGAGGTCGACTTGTAGTTGACGCGGTCGGAAGCGAACCAGTCGTTCAGCGTGTCACAGCCGGCGAGCGTCGACAGGGCAAGCGCCAGCGCCGCCATGCGGGTTGCGTGGAGGGAAAGTGCGGAACGTTTCATGAGGTCCTTCGTGATGCTGGAACGCGATGCCTCGTTCGATCTGCCGGGAACGTGGGCTGAAGCGACGTCGGTTAATGAAATGCCGGTGGCGGACTTGCGTGGGCGGCGGGACGGTCGGCCCGTTCAGCCGAGCAGGCCCGCTTCGCGCAGCGCGCCGCGCACCACTTCGTGGTATTGCGCGTCGAGCGGCGTGAGCGGCAGGCGGATGCCGCCCTGCACACGCCCCAGTTGCTGCAGCGCCCACTTCGCCGGAATCGGATTCGCTTCGGCAAACAGGTACTTGTGCAGTGACAGGAGTTTCAGATGAATGTGGCGCGCGGTCTTCACGTCCGCGGCGAGCGCGGCCTTGCACAGTTCGCTCATTGCGCGCGGCGCGACGTTCGCGGTGACCGAAATATTGCCGTGACCGCCGAGCAGCATCAGCGCGATCGCGGTGGGGTCGTCGCCGCTATAGATGCCGAAATGCGCCGGCGCCGACTTGATCAGATGCGCGGCGCGGTCGATGTTGCCCGTGGCCTCCTTCACGCCGACGATGCCCGGCACCTGCGCGCAGCGCAGGATGGTCTCGTTGCTCATGTCGGCGACGGTGCGGCCCGGCACGTTGTACAGAATCACTGGCAGATCGACGGTTTCGGCGATCTTCGCGAAATGGCGGTAGATGCCTTCCTGGGTCGGCTTGTTGTAGTACGGCACGACCTGCAGCGTGGCATCCGCGCCGACGTCCTTCGCGTGTTGCGTGAGTTCGATCGCCTCAACGGTGGAATTGGCACCCGCGCCCGCGATGACAGGAATGCGTCCAGCGGTGTGCTCGACCGCGGTCTTGACCATCAGCACGTGTTCTTCGACCGACAGCGTGGCCGACTCGCCGCTCGTGCCGACCACGACGAGCGCATTCGTGCCTTCCTCGACGTGCCAGTCGATCAGTTTGCGAAACGCCGGCAGATCGAGGCTGCCGTCTTCGAGCATCGGAGTGATGATGGCAGGAATGCTGCCGCGGATCTGAACGCCGTCCTGGTGACCGCTGTGGTTGCCGTTAGTCATGAAACGCCATGAATATGATCAGGTAAACCGCGATTGTAGCGGATTAGCCAGCCAACTCGTAACAAGGTGGCGCTGTTGCCCGTGCGGGATCATGCGCCCGGGCCGTTTCCCGAACCGCGCAGATGCGCTGAACGTAGGCCGGACGCGGCTCGGCGAGAAATCCGTCCTGAAATGCGATCACCCGCAGGTGGCCCCGCACGGTGTCGAGCAGTTCGCCAGGCGCGAGCAAAAAGGCCGGATTGGAGGGTTTGCCGACGCTTTCGTTTCCTTGCGCGAAGGTCTCGTAAACCAGTACGCCGCCGGGCGCGAGCGCGCGCAGCAACTGCGGAAAAAGCGGCCGGTGCAGGTAGTTGGTGACCACGACGGCGGCGAACACCGCATCGGCCGGTAGTGGCCACGTCGCGCCTTCGAGATCGGCCACGAGAGGTGTGACGAGCGGCGCGGCGCGCAGCAGGTCGAGAGCAGCCGCGTCGCGATCGATCGCGGTGACCGGATGGCCGAGCGACGCAAAAAAGCGCGCATGCCGCCCGGCCCCCGACGCGACGTCGAGCACCGAGCCGCCCGGCGCGATCAGGTGCGCCCAGTGACGCACCCAGCGCGACGGTTCACCGAGGCCATGCAAACCACTGGTAACGGGCGTGCTCATCGCTGCACCGCGGTGCGTCGGGTGCGCATCAGTTGTACAACAGCCCCATCGCCTCACGGACGTCGCGCATCGTTTCGGTCGCGAACCGGCGTGCCTTGTCGCAGCCATCGGCGACGATCGCGCGCAACAGCGACGGGTCGTCCATGTACTTCTGCGCGCGTTCGAGCATCGGCTGCTGCTCGCGCAGAATCCCTTCGACGACCGGCTGCTTGCAATCGAGGCAACCGATGCCTGCTGAGCGGCAGCCCTTCTGCACCCACTCGTGGGTCGCTTCGTCGGTATAGACCTGATGCAACTGCCACACCGGGCACTTGTCGGGATCCCCCGGATCGGTGCGGCGCACGCGCGCGGGGTCGGTCGGCATCGTGCGGACCTTCTTCGTGATGGTTTCCGCGTCTTCGCGCAGGCCGATCGTGTTGCCGTACGACTTCGACATCTTCTGGCCGTCGAGACCCGGCATGCGCGACGCCTCGGTCAGCATCGCCTGCGGCTCGACGAGGATGATCTTGCGCGAACCTTCGAGATAGCCGAACAGGCGCTCGCGATCGCTCATCGACAGGCTTTGCGATTCCTGCAGCATCGCCCGCGCGCGTTCGAGCGCTTCGTCGTCGCCTTCCTGCTGATACGCGTTGCGCAACTCGTGATACAGCTTCGAGCGCTTGCCGCCGAGCTTCTTCGCGGCTTCGTTCGCCTTCTCATCGAAGCCCGGCTCACGGCCGTACAGGTAGTTGAAACGACGGGCGATTTCGCGCGTCATCTCGACGTGCGGCACCTGGTCTTCACCGACCGGCACGAGCGAGCCGCGATACAGCAGAATGTCCGCCGCCATCAGCACCGGATAGCCGAGGAAGCCGTAGGTGGACAGGTCCTTGTCCTTCAGCTTTTCCATCTGCTCCTTGTAGGTCGGCACGCGTTCGAGCCAGCCGAGCGGCGTGCTCATGCCGAGCAGCAGCGCCAGCTCGGCATGCTCGGGCACCTTGCTCTGGATGAACAGCGTCGCCTGCGCCGGATCGATGCCGGAAGCGAGCCAGTCGATCAGCACGTCCCACACGTTCTTTTCGATCACTTCGGGCGTTTCGTAGTGCGTCGTCAGTGCGTGCCAGTCGACCACGCAGAAGAAGCACGGGTATTCGGACTGCAGCCGCACCCAGTTTTTCAGCACACCGTGATAGTGGCCGAGGTGCAGCGACCCGGTGGGCCGCATGCCGGAGAAGATACGGTCTGGGAACATGGTTATTTAGAAAAGCGAAACAAGTGGAGTCAGAATTGCGGTGATCGCGCTATAGCCTAGCGTCACGAGTGGCCTCAACCAGAAACGCGTGAGCGTACCCGTCATCACCAGCGCCATCACGATGAAAAAGCCGTACGGCTCGAGCCGCGACAACGCGATCGATTGCTTCGGCGGCAACAGGGCCATCACCACGCGGCCGCCATCGAGCGGCGGCAGCGGAAACAGGTTCAGCACGCCGAGCACGAGATTGACGCCGACGCCCGCGCCCGCCATGCGCGTGAAAAACGGTTCGTTGACATTGAACACCGCGAGCGCAACGCCGAACACGCCCCAGAACAGCGCCTGGATGAAATTGCACACGGGCCCGGCCGCCGCGACCCATAGGCTGCCCCAGCGCGGGTTGCGCAGATTGCCGAACGCGACCGGCACCGGCTTCGCATAGCCGAACATGAACGCGCCGCTCGTCGCGAAGTACAGCAGCAGCGGAATGGCGATCGTGCCGAGCGGATCGATGTGCCGCATCGGGTTCAGCGACACGCGGCCGAGCACGTACGCGGTGTTGTCGCCGAGCCAGCGCGCGACGTAGCCGTGCGCAGCCTCGTGCAGCGTAATCGCGAAGATCACCGGCAGCGCGTACACCGCAATTGTCTGTATCAGGGAAGAATCCATAGCTCGCTATTGTAACAATGCGCTCGCGCGTGTCTGTCCGCTTTCGCTCACGACGCTCACGCCGTTTCCTCGAGACCGAACGGCTCGAGCGGGCCGCGCCCTGCCCGCACCAGCACCGGCTCCGAGCCGCTCAGATCGATTACGGTGGACGGCTCGCACACGCACGCGCCGCCGTCGATCACCAGATCGAGCTGCTTTTCGAGCCGCGCGCGGATTTCCTCGGGGTCGTTCAGCGGCTCGGTTTCGCCGGGCATGATCAGTGTCGAGCCGAGCAGCGGCTGGCCGAGCTCCTCGAGAATCGCGAGCGTGATCGCGTGATCCGGCACACGTAGGCCGATCGTCTTGCGCGACGGATGTGACACGCGCCGCGGCACTTCCTTGGTGGCCTGCAACACGAACACGTACGGACCCGGGGTCACCGACTTAAGCAGCCTGTACTGCCAGTTGTCCACCATAGCAAAATTGGCGAGCTCCGACAGATCACGCACGAGCAGCGACAGTAGTTGCTTTTCGTCGAGTCCGCGGATGCGCCGCAGGCGTTCGACCGCATCCTTGTCGTCGAGACGGCAGGCGAGCGCGTAGGTCGAATCGGTCGGCAAGGCGACCACGCCGCCCGCCGTTGATGATCTGCACGGCCTGCTTGACGAGACGCGGTTGCGGATTGTCGGGGTGAAGCCGAAAGTATTGGGACATGGAGACTCACGATGGCGGCAGACGAACTGCGGCGGATGGGCTGCGGCGAGCAGAGCGCGTGCCCTATCCAGTCGGCCCGCGCGCGCGCCGTGCCGCTCCGGCACGGCGCGCGGTCACAGCCAGCGTTCCCAAACGGGCTTCAGATCGGCGGGTAGCGGCGGCAGTGCACCGAGTTCGATGCGGCCTTCGCCAGGCGCATGGAAGTCGGAACCACGCGAGGCCTCGAAGCCATAGCGACGCGCGACGTCCGCAAATTCGCGGTACTGGTCGGGCGTGTGGCTGCCGGTCACGACCTCGATCGCCTCGCCGCCGAGGTCGATGAATTCGCCAAAGAACGCGTCGAATTCGAGTTGCGAATACGCGTAACGACCGGGATGCGCGACGATCGCGACGCCGCCCGCGGCCTGGATCCAGCCGAGTGCGTCGGCGAGCTTGGCCCAGCGGTGCGCGACGTAAGCCGGCTTGCCGTCGCCGAGATAGCGGTCGAACACTTCCTGGGTGTTTGTGCAGTGGCCGTGCTCGACCAGGAAGCGCGCGAAATGCGTGCGCGACATCATGTCGGGATTCGACACGTAATGCAGCGCGCCCTCGTACGCGTCTGGAATGCCGAGCGTGGCCAGTTGCTCGCCGATTGCTTCGGCGCGCGCGGCGCGGCCGTCGCGCGTGCGGGCGAGACCGTCGATCAGGATCTGGCTGCCCGGATCGATGCCGAGTCCGACGATGTGCACGGTGCGCCCCGCCCACGTGACCGAAATCTCGACGCCGCTCAGGTAATCCATGCCGAGAGCCTCGGCCGCGGTGCGCGCCTCGTGCTGGCCGCACACTTCGTCGTGATCGGTGAGCGCCCACAGTGTCACGCCGTTAGCGTGCGCGCGGCGCGCGACGTCAGCCGGCGCGAACTGGCCGTCGGAAACGGTGGAGTGGCAGTGAAGATCGGCGTTCATCGTAGTCCTGGAAGGGTTCTGCGGTCATTTTACTGCAATGCAGTAAGGGGCCGCAGGGGTATCTCGCGACGCCAGTGCCGGTTGCCGGCGTGCCGCGAGGTCAAGACCAGTCAGCGCCGATCCCGCGACCTCCGGGTGACCCACTAGCGCCGTTTCAAACGTAGCTTCAGGCGCGGTGTCAGGCGCAGAACCCCTCGATCAACGCGGCGATCTGCTCCGGCTGGTCGTGATGCACCATGTGCCCCGCGCCGTCGATGATCTTCTCGCGCCAATCGGGAAACGCCTGGAAACGCGCCTTGAAATCGGCGACCGGAATGTCGCCGGCGATCTGCGCGAGCGTCGGCGAGCCGGCGGCCTCGACGTGCAGCACCTTCGCGCTGACCTTACGCCACACCGCCATCACCTCGTCGAGGCGATACAGCGTCGGGCCGCGGACCTTGTGCGCCGGATCGGCGAGCAGCATGAAGCGCCCTTCGCCATCCGGCTTCGACCAGTGCTGCGCGAGAAACTGCGCACGCCGCGGATCGAGGCGCGGATTGGTGTTGATCAGGCGAGCGGCGACCTCGTCGAGCGACGCGTAGCGCTTGAGCTGCGGTGGATCGCGCAATTCGTCGAGCCAATTGAGCAGGCGCTTCGGCGCCTGCGCCGGATGCGATGGCGCGAGCCCGAAGCCTTCCAGATCGACCACGCGCCGTACCCGCTGCGGCCGCACGCCCGCATACAGGCACACGACGTTCGCGCCCATGCTGTGACCGACGAGGTTGACCTGGCCGTCGGGCGCGTAGTGGTCGATCAGCGCGTCGAGATCGCCGAGATAGTCCTGCACCCAGTAGCTGCCGCCGCCGCGCTCGGCGACCGGCCAGTCGGACAGACCGAAGCCGCGCATGTCGGGCGCGATCACCTGCCAGTCGCCACCGAGCGCATCGACGACGAACTGGAACGACGCGCCGACGTCCATCCAGCCGTGCAGCATGAACAGTATCCGCGCATCGGGATGGCCCCAGCGCCGCACGTGCAGCCGGACGCCGCGCGCGGCAGCGAACTCAGAGCGGGATGTATTCATGAACGGCGCACCCGTAAAAAAAGAATGGTCGTTCGATTATAGGAACTGCGGCGCAAGAAGTGGTAACGGTTTATTGACGCGATGCTGGGTCGTCCGTTGCCTGCATGGCTTGCTGCGCATCCTGACTCGCGAGCGCGGCGAGTTCGGCATCGTCGAAACCAGCGTCGCGGCGCGCTTCGAAATTGAACGGGCCACGCAGTTTCGGCGCGTGATACTGGTCGGCGAGACGCAGATAGGTGTGGTGCGGATCGAGGCCGTCCGCGTCGCACAGGTGACGAAACCAGCGGTTGCCGATCAGCACGTGGCCGATTTCATCGCGCAGGATCACGTCGAGAATCGCCGCCGACGCGTGATCGCCGGCCTGCTGCAGACGCGCGCGGATCGGCGGCGACGCGTCGAGGCCGCGCGCTTCGAGCGTACGCGGCACGAGCGCCATGCGCGCAAGCACGTCGCCACGGGTGCGCTCGCACATGTCCCATAGGCCGCCGTGCGCCGGGAAGTCGCCGTACGCGTGGCCATATTCGGCGAGACGCGCGGCGAGCAGCGAGTAGTGATACGCCTCTTCGGCGGCGACTTTGAGCCAGTCGGTATAGAACCCGGCGGGCATGCCGGGGAAACGCCAGACGGCGTCGAGCGCCAGATTGATCGCATTGAACTCGATGTGCGCGAGCGCGTGGAGCAGCACCGCGCGGCCCTGCGGCGACTGCATGCTGCGTCGACCGAGTTGGCGCGGTTCGACCAGTTCGGGCCGTTCGGGGCGGCCCGGCAGGCCAGCGGGCTCGGCGAGATCGAGGCCGGAGTCACAGAGCGCGCGACCGTCGAGTACCGCAGCGTACAGCTCGCGGGCCACCGCGGCCTTCGCGGCCGGATCCCGCTCGCGCAACGCGGCGAGCGCGGCGCGGCGCGCGCACGGCGGCTCGTCGTGAGAATTCGATGCGGGAGAAGCGACAGAAACGGGCGAAGCGGCGGACGTCATGACAAACGGATCGGCGTTGGAAGCGGTAAAGACGGCGGACCGACGGCGGCTGAGCCGCGCGCGAGCGGCCAAGCGGCTCAAGCACACAACCGTTTACAATACCCGATTCGACCAACCGGCGCGCTTTCGGGTACGCCCGTCAGTTGGCGACGCAAGACCGCCAACCTCGCACCGCGCCGGCTGCGCGCCGCCCCGCCCATGCGTGGCAACCGAGCAGACCATCATCGTGCACAGGATCGGAGTCACCGAAGGCCCGGCTCTGACCAAACAAGGAGACATTGTGACGATTTACAAGCTGGGCGAAGCCGCCCCGATCATCCATGAAAGCGTGTTCGTCGCGGATTCGGCGAACATCATCGGCAACGTAACGCTCGAGGAGAACGCGAGCGTGTGGTTCGGCGCGACACTGCGCGGCGACAACGAGCCGATCACGATCGGCGCCGGCAGCAACGTGCAGGAAAGCGCGGTGCTGCACACCGACCCCGGCTATCCGCTGACGATCGAGTCGAACGTGACGATCGGCCATCAGGCGATGCTGCACGGCTGCACGATCAAGGAAGGCGCGTTGATCGGAATTCAGGCGGTGGTCTTGAATGGCGCGGTGATCGGCCGCAACTGTCTGGTCGGAGCGGGCGCCATCGTCACCGAGGGCAAGGTGTTTGCCGACAATACGCTGATCCTCGGCGCGCCCGCGAAGGCGGTGCGCGAACTGACGGAAGCGGATATCGCCAACATGCAGCGCGGCGCGGCAAGCTATGCCGGGCGCCGCGAGTATTTCAAGGCGCAGCTCGTACGCATCGGCTAGACGGCCGGCGCGCGGTGCGCAAAGGCGCGGCGTCATGCCGCGTCATTCCAGCGAGGAAAAGTTGTGAGCGACCAGTTGCAAAAATTCATGTTCAGCGCGGCGCCGGTGCGCGGCGAAATCGTTTCCCTGCGCAATACCTGGCAGGACGTGCTGACGCGCCGCGATTATCCGGCGCCCGTGCGAACGATTCTGGGCGAAATGATGGCCGCGTGCGCGCTGCTGTCGGCGAACCTGAAGTTCGACGGCACGCTCGTCATGCAGATTTTCGGCGATGGCCCGGTCAAGATGCTGGTCGTGCAGTGCAGCTCGAACCTGACGATGCGCGCCACCGCGAAGCTGTCCGGCGAAGCCCCCCATACGATCGACGACACGACCTCGCTCATCGATCTGGTGAACGCGAGCGGCCACGGCCGCTGCGTGATCACGCTCGACCCGACCGACAAGCGGCCCGGCCAGCAGCCGTACCAGAGTATCGTTCCGCTGTCAGGCGTGAACGGAGCGCTGAAGTCGATTGCCGAGGTGCTCGAGCACTATATGCATCACTCCGAGCAGCTCGACACGCGCATGTGGCTCGCGGCGAACACCGAGCGCGCGGTCGGCATGCTGCTGCAGAAACTGCCGGGCGACGGCGGCATCGTCCCACATCCGGGCGAGCTCGACGCGGATACGTGGGAACGCGTGTGCACGCTCGGCGGCACGCTGTCGCACGACGAGCTGCTGAAGGAAGAACCTGAGACGGTGTTCCGACGCCTGTTCTGGCAGGAAAACGTCCAGCATTTCGAGCCGGTTACCGCGCGCTTCGAATGCACGTGCTCGCGCGAAAAAGTCGGCGCGATGCTGAAGATGCTTGGCCGCGATGAAGTCGACAGCGTGATCGAGGAACGCGGCCACGTCGAGATTCACTGCGAGTTTTGTAATCAGCGCTACGAGTTCGACCCGGTCGACGTCGCGCAACTTTTCGTGGCCGGCGGACTCTCACAAGGTGTGACGCCGGCGGCCGCGCAGCGGCACTAGACCGCGCTTTCGCCGAAGCGGAGTACGTGCCCGTGAACTGATCGTGCTCTTCAACGCAAGTCCTGACCGCGCCGCCCCATGCCTCGTCACGGCTCGGGCGGCGCGTTGCTTTTGAGCGCGGCGTTGATACTTTGGAAGGATGCGGCGCTGCGCGTTGGAAGACGCTTGCTCGAGCCTCGGACCGATGGAGATTCGACCATGAAGCACACGCTTTCGTTGATCCTTGCCGTCCTCACGGGCAGCGCGGTGCTGGCCGGCTGCTCGATCGATCCGCCTGGCCCAGCGCCGATTCTGAGTCGTCTGCCGCCCGATCAAGCCGAAGCCATCAGTCATACGCAGACGCTGACACCGGAGGAACGCGCGCGCTATGACGCGATCGAGCAACAGGTCATGTTCGAACAGAATCAGACGATGGCCGCGGACGCCGCCGCGCAAGCCTGGTCGCGCTATTACTCGCGTTCGCCGCCCGTGAGGTTTTCCGCGGGCTTCTCGAGCGGCGGCTGGGGACGTGGCTGGGGAACCGGGATTGGCGTCGGGTTCGGGCCGTATTGGGGCTGGTAGGGCGAACACGGCAGCATAAAAACAAAAAAGCGCGGTTCAAGATGAACCGCGCTTTTTTTGCGCCTTCCTGCGAGGCTGATGCGAAATATCGAACCTCAGTGCACCGGCTTCTTCTCCTTCGCAGCCGCTGCCTTCCCGCCATGCTTGCGATCCGGCTTCGCGCGCGACTCCGGATTCGGCACCACATGCAGCGGCGCGGCCGACACCTCACCGCGCGTCGAGGTGTTCGCCGACGGTGTATTCGCCAACGGCAACGGCTGGTTCGGCGACACGAACTGCACGAACACTTCGCCGTCCTTGACCATGCCCATTTCGTAGCGCGCCCGCTCTTCGACCGCGGCCGTGCCATTCTGCAGGTCCTGCACTTCGCCCTGGATGCGCTCGTTGCGCAGCTTCGCGTCGGCATTCTTCTGCAATTGCTGCGCGAGTTGTCCCTGCAACTCATGCACGCGCAGCCAGCCGCCGTGCCCCCACCAGAGCGGGTACTGGATCAACGCCAGCAGAACGATCAGGACAGCAGTGACAAGCCGCATGAAGTAAGCACAATAAATACGCGCCGCCCTGCGCTATACGCAGGGCGGCGAGGTCAATCAGAAACGAAGGATAACCGGCTCATCGATCGGCGTGAACAATCTGGCGAAGACCGCTTAGCGCAGATTGTAGAAGGCCGACTTGCCCGGGTAGCTCGCGATATCGCCGAGATCTTCCTCGATACGCAGCAGCTGGTTGTACTTCGAGATGCGGTCGGAACGCGACAGCGAACCTGTCTTGATCTGACCGGCGTTCAGACCGACGGCGATGTCCGCGATCGTCGAGTCTTCAGTTTCGCCCGAACGGTGCGAAATCACCGCCGTGTAGCCCGCGCGCTTGGCCATTTCGATCGCCGCGAAGGTTTCCGTCAGCGTGCCGATCTGGTTGATCTTGATCAGGATCGAGTTCGCGATGCCCTTCTCGATGCCTTCCTTCAGGATGCGCGTGTTCGTCACGAACAGGTCGTCGCCGACCAGCTGGACCTTGTCGCCGAGCTTGTCGGTCAGCGTCTTCCAGCCTTCCCAGTCGCCTTCGTGCATGCCGTCTTCGATCGACACGATCGGGAACTTGTCGGCGAGGTTCGCGAGGTAGTCCGCGAATTCCGTCGACGACAGCTGCAGGCCTTCGCCCGCGAGCTGGTATTTGCCGTCGTGGTAGAACTCGCTGGCCGCGCAGTCGAGCGCGAGCAGTACGTCTTCACCGGCGCGATAGCCTGCTTTCTCGATGGCTTGCAAAATGGTGGACAGGCATTCCTCGTTGCTGCCGAAGTTCGGCGCGAAGCCGCCTTCGTCGCCGACTGCCGTGCTCATGCCGCGGTCCGACAGGATCTTCTTCAGCGCGTGGAACACTTCGGCGCCGCAACGCAGTGCTTCGCGGAAGCTCGGCTGGCTGACCGGCACGATCATGAATTCCTGGATGTCCAGGCTGTTGTTCGCGTGCGCGCCGCCGTTGACGATGTTCATCATCGGCACCGGCAGTTGCATGGCGCCCGAGCCGCCGAAGTAGCGGTACAGCGGCAGACCGGCCTCCTCAGCCGCGGCCTTCGCGACGGCCATCGACACGGCCAGCATCGCGTTCGCGCCGAGGCGCGACTTGTTGTCGGTGCCGTCGAGCTCGAGCAGCGTCTTGTCGAGGAACGCCTGCTCGGAAGCGTCGAGACCCATGATCGCTTCGGAGATTTCCGTGTTGATGTGCTCGACGGCCTTCAGCACACCCTTGCCGCCGTAGCGGCCGGCTTCGCCGTCGCGCAGTTCGATCGCTTCGCGCGAGCCGGTCGACGCGCCCGACGGCACGGCCGCGCGCCCCATCGTGCCCGACTCGAGCAGCACGTCGCATTCGACGGTGGGGTTGCCTCGCGAATCGAGAATCTCTCGACCGATGATGTCTACGATAGCACTCATGGTTTCCTCAAAGGATGACGTTGAATTCTTTACTGTGACCTTGCATCGCGCTGTCGAACCGGAGTTGGCGCTTTAGCGCCTACTCCGGTCCCATGCAAAGCACCTGTCGGTCTCCCCGACAGACAGCTCGCGCGCCGATACGTTCGACGACCGTTATGCGAAAACGCCGCGGGTCGATTATCGAGGGCAATCGTGACACGCGGCGCACACCTGAATCAGTTGAAATCGCTTTCGAGGAACGACCCGCGCTTGACGGCCCGGTCGAGCGTGACGAGCGTCTCGAGCAGGTCGGCCATGCGATTGAGCGGCACCGCGTTCGGCCCGTCCGACTTCGCTTGCGCCGGATTCGGGTGCGTTTCCATGAACAGACCAGCGACGCCGACCGCGACCGCGGCGCGCGCGAGCACCGGCACGAATTCGCGCTGGCCGCCCGAGCTCGTGCCCTGACCGCCCGGCAACTGCACCGAATGCGTCGCGTCGAACACGACCGGCGCGTTGGTCTCGCGCATGATCGCGAGCGAACGCATGTCCGACACAAGGTTGTTATAGCCGAACGACACGCCGCGCTCGCACGCCATGAAGCGGTCTTCGGACAGACCCGCTTCACGCGCGGCGTCGCGCGCCTTGTCGATCACGTTCTTCATGTCGTGCGGCGCGAGAAATTGGCCCTTCTTGATGTTGACCGGCTTGCCCGAGCGCGCGCACGCGTGGATGAAGTCGGTCTGACGACACAGGAACGCGGGCGTTTGCAGCACGTCGACGACCGACGCCACCTGCTCGATCTCGTGTTCGGCGTGCACGTCGGTCAGCACCGGCAGACCGAGCTGGCGCTTCACTTCCGACAGGATGCGCAGACCTTCGTCCATGCCCAGACCGCGAAACGACTTGCCGCTGCTGCGATTGGCCTTGTCGTACGACGATTTGTAGATGAACGGAATGTTCAGCTTCGCGCAGATTTCCTTCAGGCGGCCGGCCGTGTCGATCGTCATCTGTTCGGATTCGACGACACAGGTACCGGCGATCAGGAAAAACGGCTTGTCGAGCCCGACGTCGAAATCGCCCAGTTTCATGCTTTCTCCTCGACCCTCGACTGCTGATGCGCGAGCGCCGCTTCGACGAACGACTTGAACAGCGGATGACCGTCACGCGGCGTAGACGTGAATTCAGGGTGGAACTGGACGCCGACGAACCACGGGTGCATGCTGCGCGGCAGCTCCATCATTTCCGGCAAATCCTCGCTCGGGGTACGGGCGCTAATGATGAGGCCACCGCCTTCGAGCTGGGGCACGAAGCGGTTATTCACCTCATAACGGTGACGATGGCGTTCGTTCACATCGGTGCCGTAGATCTCTTCGGCGAGCGTGCCGGGCTTGATCGGACAGCGCTGCGAGCCGAGGCGCATCGTGCCACCGAGATCCGACTCTTCGGTACGCTTCTCGACGCGGCCTTCGCGGTCGTACCATTCGGTGATCAGCGCGACCACGCGGTTCTTCGTTTCCTGATCGAATTCGGTGCTGTTCGCGTCCTTCAGGCCGACGACGTCGCGGGCGAATTCGATCACGGCGAGCTGCATGCCGAGGCAGATGCCGAGATACGGCACCTTCGCTTCGCGCGCATAACGGATCGCGGCGATCTTGCCTTCGGTGCCGCGACGGCCGAAGCCGCCCGGCACGAGCACCGCGTCGAGATGCTTGAGGCTCCCGACGCCTTGCGTTTCGATTTCTTCGGAGTCGATGTACTCGATGTTCACGCGCGTCGACGTATGCATCGACGCATGACGCAGCGCTTCGATCAGCGACTTGTACGACTCGGTCAGATCGACATACTTGCCGACCATGCCGATCGTCACTTCGTGCTTCGGGTTCTGCAGCTTCTCGACGAGGTCCGACCACATGGAGAGGTCCGCCGCCTTCGGCGTGAGCTTCAGCTCTTCGCAGATGATCGCGTCGAGACCCTGGTCGTGCAGCATCTGCGGAATCTTATAGATGCTGTCCGCGTCCCACACGGAAATCACCGCGTCTTCGGGCACGTTCGAGAACAGCGAGATCTTCGCGCGCTCGTCGTCCGGAATGCGGCGGTCGGCACGGCACAGCAGCACGTGCGGCGAAATGCCGATTTCGCGCAGCTTCTGCACGCTGTGCTGGGTGGGCTTGGTTTTGAGTTCGCCGGCCGTGGCGACCCAGGGCACCAGCGTCAGGTGCACGAAGCACGCGCTGTTGCGGCCGAGGCGCAGGCTCATCTGGCGCGCGGCTTCGAGGAACGGCAGCGATTCGATGTCACCCACCGTGCCACCCACTTCGACGATCGCGACATCCGGCTCGCCGCACGTCGCAGACGCTGCGCCGCGCTCGACGAATGCCTGGATTTCGTTCGTGATGTGCGGGATGACCTGCACGGTCTTGCCGAGATAATCGCCGCGGCGTTCCTTGCGGATTACCGACTCGTAGATCTGGCCCGTGGTGAAGTTGTTGGCCTTGCGCATCTTCGTGCTGATGAAGCGCTCGTAGTGGCCGAGGTCGAGGTCGGTTTCCGCTCCGTCTTCCGTCACGAACACTTCGCCGTGCTGAAACGGGCTCATCGTGCCGGGGTCGACGTTGATGTAGGGATCGAGTTTGAGGAGGGTGACTTTAAGACCGCGCGATTCGAGGATCGCGGCGAGGGAAGCGGCGGCAATACCCTTGCCGAGGGAAGATACTACGCCGCCGGTGACGAAAACATATTTGGTCATCGCTGGATGCTCGCGGGAAAAACGGATTATACCGTAAAGGATGGTCCCGACCCAGCAAAAAACGGCCGACCCACGCGTGCCGAGGCCGCCTCGCGTGGCAGCCGGCGCAGCGGTTTGGGGCCCGCTTCGTGCGCGCAGCACGTCAGGCGGTTCGCTCCAGCTCACGCAGCATGCGTTGCACCGCGCGCGCGGTTTCGATCGGCTTTTCCATCGGATACAGATGGCTGCCCTCGATCCACTCGATGTGCCCGCCGGTCGCGCGTCGCGTCGCGTCGAGCCCGGCCTGGCGGATTTCCTTCGAGCGTGTCCCGGCGATGAACCCGACCGGCACCGGCGCGCCGCGCGCGAGCCGCGCGCCGAGCGTATGCGGCAGCGTCCGGTAGATCTGGTATTCGGTGCGACGATCGAATGCGAGCACCCGGGTGCCGTCGGGCGAACTCTGCGGAATGCCGAAGTCGATGTAGTCGGACAGCATGCGCTCGTCCCAGCGCGCGAACGCGGGCTTCGAATGGAAGTGCCGCCATGCTTCGTCACGGCTCGTCCATTGCTTGCGCCGCTTGCGCGTCGCGGCGGCGGGCGACAGCCGCTCGTCGAGCCCGGTCCATTGCGACACGCGCAGCATGCTGCTGCGCCAGCCGGCGATAACCGGCGAGTCGAGCATCACGACGCCCCTCACCCACTGCGGCTTTTTCAGCGCCGCCATCAGCGACAGATAACCGCCGAGCGAATGCCCGACGAGCCACACCGGCTGCTCGTACTTGCGGACGATGTCGTCAAGCAGTTGCTCGACCAGATGGGGCCAGTCCTGCGTGACCGGAAAGCGCGGATCATGGCCGATCCGCTCGATCGAGCGCACGTCGTAGTCGTCGGAGAGCTCGGCGAAGATCGTCCGGTAAGTCGAGGCCGGAAAGCCGTTCGCATGCGAGAAATGGATGATGTTTTTCAACTGCGGCGATCTCCGTTGTGTTTTTTACGCGTGGGCGGTGCTTTGCCTGTGCCGCTGCTTATACCGCTGCTTGCGCCTGTTGTCTGCGCTGTTGCGCGCATCGGGCCGCGACGCGCTCAGGGCTCCATCCAGTAGCGGCGCTGCGTGTCCCGATAGCGCTCGAGCGTGAGCGCGGCGCCCTCCTCACCGCGCGCGCGCGGATCGACGTCGACCCTCACGGCGCCATCGCGATCGCTGCGCCCGAGTTCGATATGACGCGCCGCGTATCGCGCGAACACGCCCGCGTTCGGATGATGAAAGCGATTCTCGTAGCCTACCTGAAATAACGCGATGGACGGATCGATAGAGTCGAGGAACGGCTCGGTCGACGACGTTTTGCTGCCATGATGCGGCACCATCAACACTTGCGCGCGCAGCATGGCGGGATCGCGCGCGAGCAGCGCGCGTTCGGTCGGCGCTTCAATGTCGGCGGTCAGCAGGGCCGTGAAACGCGGCGCGTTCGCACCGACGAACGCCGCCTGGCTTGCGTTGGTGGGCGGCAACGTGCTGACCCTCAACACGCAGCAATGCTCGTTCGCCTTGCCCGTGAGTGCCCCGACGTCAGGCCACAGCACGGCAAACTCAACACCATCCCACTGCCAGCGCTGCCCCGCCACGCACGGCAGCGTCTGCGTGCCATGCTGTTTTGCCTTCGGCCACAGCGGATTGTCCGGCTCCAGAGCAGCCACCAGCTGACGCACCTCGATCGCATCAAAAACGGCAGGGGCGCCGCCCGCATGATCCGAATCGGCGTGACTGATCATCAGCGTATCGAGCGTCGTCACGCCTTGCGCCCGCAGGAACGGCACCACCACGCGCTCGCCAGCGTGGCTCGATTCCGGACCGGGACCCGCATCGAACAGCAACGCGTGATGCGCGGTCTGCACGAGCACCGACGAGCCCTGCCCGACATCGAGCGCGGTCAGACGGAACGCGCCTGATGGCTCGGCGAGTGCGCCGCTTGCGCTGGGCATCAGCAGCGGCAGCCACGACAGCGCCGCCGCCCAGCGCAGTGGCCAGCCGCGCGGCGCGAGACACCACAGCACACCGAGCGCCGCCGCGGCCAGCGCCCACGCATTCGGCTGCGGCAGCCACCACAGCGTCCAGCGCGGTCCCGACGCCAGTTGCAGGCCGGCCGCGAGACCGTCGAGCAGCGTGTGCGCGGCGCGCCACGCGAACGCATCGAGCGGCGCGGGCAATGCGACGCCCGCGAGCACCGTCGGCGTGACGAGCAGGCTCACCCAGGGAATCGCGAACGCGTTCGCGAGCGGACCGACGAGCGGAATTTGCGCGAACCAGTAGGCGGTCAGCGGCGCCAGCGCGACCGTCACCGCGAACTGCGCGTGAGCGGCGCTGCGCAACCGTTCGGCGAGCACGCGCAGACGCCGGATCGATACGGGACGCGCCGCGCTGCCCTCCTCGTCTTCATGATGACGGGACGCCAGTGGAACCCGCACGCGCGGCCGCCCCGACATCGCGAACAGGATCGCGCCGACTGCGCAAAACGACAGCCAGAATCCGGCCGACACGACCGCCCACGGATCGACCAGCAGCACGAGCCCGAGCGCCCACGCGAGCACCGTGGAGCGCGCTAGCTGCCGGCCGCCGACGAACGCCAGCGCGACGAGCGCGGCCATCCACAGCGCGCGTTGCGCTGGCACGTTGAAGCCCGCGAGCGCGGCATGCAGTGCGGCGAACATCGCACCCGCCGTCACGCCGACGAGCTGCGCGGGCAAGCGCAGCGGCCAGTTGCGGCCGAGCCACCCCGAACGTCGCCAGATTGCCGCCGCGAGCCAGCCGGTCAGCCCCGCGACCAAGCCGAGATGCAAGCCCGAAATCGCCACCAGATGACTCGTGCCGGTGCCACGCATCAATTGCCAGTCGGCGGGGCTCACTTCGTCCTGCGCGCCGATCGCGAGCGCGACGACGATGCCGCGATGCGGCGCATCGGCAAGCACCGTGTCGATACGCGCACGCAACCCGGCACGCCAGCGGTCGACCAGCACGGCGAGCCCGCGCGCGTGACCGGTCAGGCGCCGCGCATGGTCCGGCACGCTCACGTAGCCGGTCGCGCGGACGTTGCGCGCGAGCAGACTTGCCTCTGCATCGCGCACGCCGAAATTCGCGTTGCCGTGCGGGCGCTTCAGGCGCACGGTCAGACGCCAGCGTTCGCCCGGTTCGAGCCGCGGCGCCGCGGCGTCGCGCGCGATCCAGGCTAGCTGGATCACGCGCGGAAAAGCGGCGAGCCGCGCACCGTTCGTATCGACGTCGAACAGGAAGCGCGCGCCTTTATCGTCACGCGTCGGCAATCCCTTGATCGTGCCGACCACCTCGATATCGCGCCCTTCCCACTCATGCGGCAGGCTCACCGCGAGCCGCGTTTGCGCGCGCACGGCCGCATAGCCGAAGCCGACGCAGATCGCCGCGCACCACACCGCGCCCCAACCGGCCACCCGCCGCATGCGAGCGTCGCGCCATACGCGGCTAGCGAGCCGGTGCGAGAAGCCCCGCTCGTGTTCGCGCTGGAGCGCCGCACCGGCCGCACCTGTCACACCCGCCGCAGCCGCTCCGCCGCCACGCAAACCCCACACCGCAACGCCGGCCGCCGTGCAGCCGAGCAGTATCAACGCGCACCATCCGCCTGTATCCGGCAACACGGCCTGTCGCTGCAGCCAGACCACCCCCAACGCAAATCCACACCAGACCGCCCGCATCCGCCCTCCGTATCCGCTGGCGCCGGGCCTCGTCACCGCGCCAGCGAACGGGCAGCAGCGAGCCCGCCGGGCGTGGGGATCGCCCGACGCGAACCCTTTCGATCAACGGAATCGATTATGCAGAGGAAAGCGCGAGTCGCGGCAGCGCGGCGAGCGCGTTAGCCGTTGTGCCAAGGGCGGCTGCGTCGGAAGTGACACCGCGCAATCGCGCGAGGCTCGCGCCGATCGCCGGAATCTGCTCGGGTGAATTGCGCTGCCTGTACATCCACGACGGCGCGATATCCGGCGCGTCGGTCTCGACGACCAGCGCATCGAACGGCAGCTGTTCGGCGAGTCGCCGGATCTGCCGGGCGCGCTCGAACGTGAGGTTGCCGCCGAACCCAAGATGCATGCCCTGATCGATGTATGCCTGCGCCTGCTGGAAACTGCCATTGAACGCGTGCGCGATGCCGCGATGAATCTGATGCCGGCGCAGCCCTTTGATCACCTGATCCTGCGATTTGCGCACATGGCAGATGACCGGCAAATCGAATTCGCGCGCGAGCTGCAACTGGCCGTTGTAGAAAAACTGCTGGCGCGCATCGTCGAGGCCGTCGACGAAATAGTCGAGCCCGATCTCGCCGATGCCGACGAAGCGCGGATCGTCGAGACTCGCCTCGATCTCCATGCGTAACAGGTCGAGGTCGGCATCGACGGCGTGCGGCGTGAACAGCGGATGAATGCCGAGCGCGTACGCGCCGCCGTCGACGCGATGCGCGAGCTCGCGCACCGCCGCGAAGTTCTGTCGCCCGATCGCCGGAATCACGATGCGCGACACCCCCGCATGGCGCGCGGACGCCGCAACCGCATCACGGTCGGCGTCGAACTCCGAAGCGTCGAGATGGCAGTGCGTGTCGATCCACATGGATTATCTCGCTGGCAAGAGGACGGACCGAAGGCGGCCCGCACTCAGACCGGCACCGGCGGCTCTTCGTGCAGCACGCCGTCGCGCAACCGCATGATGCGATCACAGCGGCCCGCCAGCTCCGGGTCGTGCGTGACGATCACGAAGCTCGTCTCGAGCGTGCGCGACAGTTCGAGCATCAGGTTGAAGACCGTGTCGGCGGTGCCGCCGTCAAGGTTACCGGTCGGCTCGTCGGCGAGCACGCAGGTGGGCTTCGTGACGAGCGCACGCGCGATCGCGACACGCTGACGCTCGCCGCCCGACAGCTCGCCCGGCCGATGCTTCGCGCGATGCCCCATGCCGACGCGCTCCAGCACCGCCATGGCCTCGCGGCGCGCGACTTCGGTCGTCTCGCGACGAATCCGCAGCGGCATCGCGACGTTATCGAGCGCGGAAAACTCCGGCAGCAGATGGTGAAACTGATACACGAAACCGAGCGCGCGATTGCGCAGGTCGTTGCGCTCGCGCTCGGAGAGCTTCGTGAACGGCTTGCCGAGCACCGACACGTGGCCCGCGCTCGGATCGTCGAGACCGCCGAGCACGTGCAGCAGAGTGCTCTTGCCGGAGCCCGACGCGCCGACGATCGCGAGCTTCTCGCCGCGCCGCACGGCGAGTTGCGCATTGTTGAGCACCTGCACGTTCAGGCCGCCCTGGACGAACGATTTGGAAATGCCGGTGGCTTCGAGCACGAACGGATGCGACGCGGAGTCCTGAGCGGTCATGGATGAATCGGTTGAGGGATGGACGAGGCGGTCATTCATAGCGCAGCGCCTCCGCCGGACGGACCTTCGCGCCGCGCCAGCTCGGATAGAGCGTCGCGAGCGCCGACAGCACGAACGCGATGATGCCGATGCGCGCGACGTCCGCCGGAACCAGCTCGGACGGCAGCTCGCTGATGAAGTACACCGACGGCGGCAGGAATTGCACGCCGAGCAGATGCTCGATCATCGGCACGAGCCACGGAATGCTCCACGCGATCAGGCAGCCGAGCGCGACGCCGGTCGCCGTGCCGATGAAGCCGATCGTCACGCCCTGCACGACGAAGATCTTCATGATCGAGCCGGGTTGCGCGCCGAGCGTGCGCAGGATCGCGATATCGGCCTGCTTGTTGGTCACCGTCATCACCAGCGACGACACCAGATTGAACGCGGCCACCGCAATGATCAGCGTCAGGATGATGAACATCATGCGCTTCTCGATCTGCACCGCCGAGAACCAGGTCTTGTTCTGCTGGGTCCAGTCGCGGATGTACAGATCGCCCGACAGCGTGCGCGCGAGCTGATGCGCGACTTCCGGCGCGCGCTGCATGTCCGTGAGGCGCAGCCGTACGCCGGTCGGCGCGGGCAGCCGGAACAGCGCCTGTGCGTCCTTGATGTTGATCAGCGCGAGCGTGCTGTCGTATTCGTAATGGCCCGACTCGAAGATGCCGACCACCGTGAACTGCTTCAGGCGCGGCAGCATGCCGGCCGGCGTGATCGTGCCTTCGGGCGCGACGAGCGTGATCTTGTCGTTCAGCTGCACCCCGAGATTGGCCGCGAGATCGGCGCCGAGCACGATGCCGAAGTCGCCCGGCACGAGGTCGGCCAGCTTGCCGCCCTTCATTTCCTTGCCGATATCGGACACTTCAGGCTCGAGCGTCGGCTCGATGCCACGCAACGCGACGCCGCTCACCGCGTCCTGGCGCGTCAGCAGCGCCTGGGCCTCGACGTAGGGCGCCGCGCCGATCACCTGCCTGTTCTGGCGCGCCTCCTTCGCGGTCAGCTGCCAGTCGGGCATCGAACCGGTCGGCGAAAAGATCTCGACGTGCGCGAGCACCGACAGCATGCGGTCGCGCACCTCTTTCTGAAAGCCGTTCATCACCGACAACACCACGATCAGCGCCGCGACGCCAAGCGCGATGCCCGACATCGACACCAGCGCGATGAACGAAATGAAGCCGTTACCGGTCGTGCGTTTGCCGGCGCGTGTGTAGCGCCAGCCAATCTGCCATTCGTAGGGAAATTTCAAGCGAATCCTTTTGTGCGTTCTTCGACTGTATGTCGGGACCGGCGGACATCGAGCGTCCGCCGTGCGGCCCGAGCGTCGTGATCGTTGGGCTCGCGGCGGCGCGGATCGTTCCTCGCTCGCCCGGCCGCTGTGCGGCTCTGCCGGCGCATGGAGGCGCGGCGCCGCGGTGCGCCACCCTGCCGGCTCCAGCGATCAAGCGCGAAGTTTGCCACACAATGCCGCCGGCTCGCGCAAAGGACGTGCCTTGGCGGCGCCATCGACAAACCGGCCGCGCTTCGTCGAAATACTCGCACCGTTTGCCCTACAATGCGCAGCATCATGCCTGCCGACCGCCTCCATCTTCTGCTGCCCTTCGCGCTGCCCGCCGCGGCCGACGCATCCACCGCGCTTCACGACATCCAGTGTCCCGCTCTCGACCGGCTGATCGCGCGCGCGACGCTCATCGAGCGCGTGATCGGCGAGGATTTTCAGCGCACGCTGCCGCACGAGCGCTGGGTCGCGCGACAATTCGGCGCGCTGCCCGACGGCGCCTCGGCCGCCGCCGACGAAGCCCCGCTCGCGCCCTACATGCTGCGCGCCGACGGCGGCGAACCCGGCAGCGCGACGTGGGCCTGCGTGCAGCCGGTGCACGTGCACATCGCGCACGACCACCTGGTGCTGATCGACCCGGCGTCGCTCAATCTGTCGGACGACGAAGCGAGCACGCTGCTCGCGCTTGCGCGTCCGCTGATCGAGGAACTCGGCGTGCGCATCGAGGCGCCCAAGCCAATCCGCTGGTATCTGTCGAGCGACGCTTTCGGTTCGCTCGCGGGCGCGTCGCCGTTGCGCGCGAGCGGCCGCAACATCGAGATCTGGTTGCCGCACGAAGCGCATTCCGGCGAACGCTCTCGCGCATGGATGAAGCTGCAGAACGAGGTGCAGATGGCGTGGTTCGAACATCCGGTCAACGAAGCGCGGGAGGCGCGCGGGCTGCCGGCCGTCAACTCGATCTGGTTTCACGCGCAAGGCGCCGCGCGGAGCGTGCGCAGTCCGTTCGCGCAGGTGCTGTCCGATGCCGCCGCAACGCGCGGTCTCGCGCTCAGCGCGGGGGTCGCGACAGGCGCGCCGCCGGCGTCGTATCGCGAACTGGCCGCGGCGCTGCGCGGTACCACCTACGGCAGCGGCGCAACGCTCGTCGAACTCGACCCCTTCTCCGCGCCCTACATCGAACAGGACTGGGCGCGCTGGAACCAGGCATTCGCCGCGCTGCAGACCGACTGGTTCGCGCCCGCGCTCGCGGCACTGCAGTCGGGCGAACTCGCCGAGCTCGGCCTCACGCTGTGCGGCGACACCGGCTCGGTGACGCTGACGGTCACGCGCGGCGATCTGCGCAAATTCTGGCGGCGGCGCGTGCTGGCCTCGCTTTTCATCGAATGATCCACGGCCCTTCCGCATGACCCGAATCGTTACGCGCCCCTGCTCCCCTGTCGACGCCGAAGTGCTGACCCGCTGCGGCCTGCATCCGGTGCTCGCGCGCCTGTACGCATCGCGCGGCGTGTGCCTGCCCGAGGACGTCGAAACCGGCCTCGCGCGGCTCGTGCCGCCAACCGAACTGAAGGGCTGCGACGCGGCCGCCGCGCTGCTCGCCGACGCGCTCCAGCAGCAGCGCCGCATGCTGGTCGTCGCCGACTACGACTGCGACGGCGCGACCGCCTGCGCGGTCGCGGTGCGCGGGCTGCGCATGTTCGGCGCGCGCATCGACTACCTGGTGCCGAACCGCATGGAGCACGGCTACGGGCTCACGCCGGAAATCGTCGAACTGGCGGCGCGTAGCGCGGCCGGCAAGCCCGATCTGCTGATCACCGTCGACAACGGCATCGCGAGCGTCGACGGCGTCGCGGCGGCCAACGCCCTTGGCATCGACGTGCTCGTCACAGACCACCATCTGCCCGGCGACGAACTACCCGTCGCGCGCGCAATCGTCAATCCGAACCAGCCCGGCTGCACGTTCCCGAGCAAGTGCCTCGCCGGCGTCGGCGTGATGTTCTACGTGCTGCTCGCGCTGCGCGCCGAACTGCGCCGCCGTGGGGCGTTCGGCGACGCGCTGCCCGAGCCGCGCCTCGACGGCCTGCTCGATCTGGTCGCACTCGGCACCGTCGCCGATGTCGTCAAACTCGACGGCAACAACCGCGTGCTGGTCGCGCAAGGTCTGCAGCGCATCCGCCGCGGCCGCATGCAGCCGGGCATCGCCGCGCTGTTTCGCGCCGCCGCGCGCGATGCGCGCAACGCCTCCGGCTTCGACCTCGGCTTCGCGCTGGGACCGCGCCTGAACGCGGCGGGTCGGCTGTCGGACATGTCGCTCGGCATCGAATGCCTGACCACCGACGACGTCGGCCGCGCCTGGGAACTCGCGCAGCAGCTCGACACGATGAACCGCGAGCGCCGCGAAATCGAGGCCGGCATGCAGCAGCAGGCGCTGGACGACCTGTCGACGGTCGATCCCGACGGCGCGACCACGATCACGTTGTTCAATCCGGGCTGGCATCAGGGCGTGATCGGCATCGTCGCGGGACGGCTGAAAGAGAAGTTCCACCGCCCGTCGTTTACGTTCGCGCCGGCCGACGATACCGGCGTGCTCGTCAAGGGCTCGGGCCGCTCGATCGCGGGCTTCCACCTGCGCGACGCGCTCGATCTGATCTCGAAGCGCGAGCCGGACCTGATCGTCAAATTCGGCGGCCACGCGATGGCCGCGGGCCTGACGATCGCGGCCGCCGACGTGCCGCGCTTCACCGCCGCGTTCGAGGCGGTCGGCCGCGAGTGGCTGTCCGCGGAGGCGCTCGCGCGCACGATCGAAACCGACGGCGAGCTCGAAGACGCGTACTTCACGCCGCAATTCGTCGAAATGCTCGACGCGGCCGTCTGGGGCCAGGGTTTTCCGGCGCCGGTGTTCTCCGGCGAATTCGAGGTCGCCTCGCAGGCGTTGGTGAAGGACAAGCACCTGAAGCTGCAACTGCTGCGCGGCCGCCAGCGCTTCAACGCGATCTGGTTCAATCACACCGACACGCTGCCCGCGCGCACCACCGTCGCCTACCGGCTCGCGAGCGATACATGGAACGGCGTGTCGCGCGTGCAACTGATCGTCGAGCACGCGGTGAGCTGAAATCTTCCGCAAAATCAATCGCGAACACGCGCCAGATCGCCCGCGAGGCTCCGGCGCGGCGTGCCGATCGGCTATAATTTCTCCTTTTTACGAAGCTATACAAGATCGACATGGAAGCGGAACGTCTCAACGCGATCGAAGCCTCTCTGGCCGACCTGCGCAAGCGCGCGGACGACCTACGGGGGTATCTTTGACTACGACGACAAAGCACTGCGTCTAATCGAAGTCAACCGGGAACTCGAAGACCCGGACGTCTGGAACGACTCGAAGCACGCCCAGGCACTCGGTAAGGAAAAGAAGCTGCTCGACGACACGGTCGGCAAGCTCACGTCGATCACGAACGACGTGCGCGACGCGCAAGACCTGTTCGAGATGGCACGCGAAGAAGCCGACGACGACACGCTGCTCGCCTGCGAGGGTGACGCCCAGGCCATCGAGGCACGCGTGGCCGACATGGAATTCCGCCGGATGTTCGCTAATCCGGCCGATCCCAACAACGCCTTTCTCGACATCCAGGCCGGCGCCGGCGGCACCGAGGCGTGCGACTGGGCGTCGATGCTGCTGCGCCAGTATCTGCGTTATTGCGAGCGCAAGGGCTTCAAGACCGAAGTGCTCGAGCAGACCGAAGGCGACGTCGCCGGCATCAAGAACGCGACGATCAAGATCGAAGGCGAATACGCGTACGGCTTCCTGCGTACCGAAACCGGCGTGCACCGGCTCGTGCGCAAGTCGCCATTCGACTCGTCGGGCGGTCGTCACACGTCGTTCTCGTCGGTGTTCGTGTACCCGGAAATCGACGACTCGATCGAAGTCGACATCAACCCGGCCGACCTGCGCATCGACACGTACCGTGCTTCGGGAGCGGGCGGTCAGCACATCAACAAGACCGACTCGGCGGTGCGTATCACGCACATGCCGTCGGGCATCGTCGTGCAGTGCCAGAACGACCGCTCGCAGCACCGCAACCGCGCCGAAGCAATGGCGATGCTGAAATCGCGCCTGTATGAAGCGGAAATCCGCAAGCGTCAGGCCGAGCAGGACAAGCTGGAAGCCGGCAAGACCGATGTGGGTTGGGGCCATCAGATCCGTTCGTACGTGCTCGACAACAGCCGCATCAAGGATCTGCGCACCAATGTCGAAATCAGCAATACGAAGAGCGTGCTCGACGGTGACCTCGATCCGTTCATCAGCGCGAGCCTGAAACAGGGCGTCTAAGCGCGCACGGCGCGGCCCCGTTCACCGATCGGGACCGCGCCTTCTTCGTTGCTGCTTTTGCGTTGCTTCCACGCCATTTATTCGCCGTTTTTCCAGTACCGCCTGAGGTTTTTACACTGACTGACTGGCTTCCCGCCAGCGGAGCACTCCGCGGCGGGCCACCGAATACCAAATCATCATGACCGAACCGACCCAGCCGACTGTCGTGCCCGAAGCGGACGACAACAAGATCATCGCCGAGCGCCGCGAAAAGCTGCGCGAAATGCGTGAGCGAGGCGTCGCCTATCCGAACGATTTCCGTCCCACGCACCACGCCGAAGATCTGCAGGCGCAGTACGAGCACGCCGACAAGGAAGCGCTCGAAGCGCATCCGCTCGAAGTCGCGATCGCTGGCCGCATGATGCTGAAACGCGTGATGGGCAAGGCAAGTTTCGCAACCGTGCGCGACGGCTCGGGTCAGATCCAGTTCTTCATCACACCGGCCGACGTCGGTCAGGAGACCTACGACGCGTTCAAGAAGTGGGACATGGGCGACATCGTCGCCGCGCGCGGCGTGCTGTTCCGCACCAACAAGGGCGAGCTATCGGTGCGCTGCACGGAGCTGCGTCTGCTGTCGAAGTCGCTGCGTCCGTTGCCGGACAAGTTCCACGGTCTCGCCGACCAGGAAATGAAGTACCGCCAGCGCTATGTCGATCTGATCGTCACGCCGGAAACGCGCCGCACGTTCGTCGCGCGCACGAAGGCGATTTCGTCGATCCGCAAGTACATGGCCGACGCGAACTTCATGGAAGTCGAAACACCGATGCTGCACCCGATTCCGGGCGGCGCGGCGGCCAAGCCGTTCTCGACGCACCACAATGCGCTCGACATGCAGATGTTCCTGCGCATCGCGCCGGAGCTGTACCTGAAGCGGCTGGTGGTGGGCGGCTTCGAGCGCGTGTTCGAGATCAATCGTAATTTCCGCAACGAGGGCGTATCCGTGCGCCACAACCCGGAATTCACGATGATCGAGTTCTACGCGGCCTACACCGATTACAAGTGGCTGATGGACTTCACCGAGCAGCTGATTCGCCAGGCGGCGATCGATGCGCTCGGCACGGCCACCATCACTTATCAGGGCCGCGAGCTCGATCTGTCGAAGCCGTTCCATCGGCTCACGATCACGCAGGCGATCCAGAAATACGCGCCGCAATACACGAACGAGCAGCTCGCCGACGGCACGTTCCTGCGCGCCGAGCTGAAGAAGTTCGGCGTCGATGCGTCGCAGCCGCAGTTCCTCAACGCGGGCGTCGGCTCGCTGCAACTGGCGCTGTTCGAAGAGACCGCCGAGTCGCAACTGTGGGAGCCGACCTACATCATCGACTACCCGATCGAGGTGTCGCCGCTCGCGCGTGCGTCGGACAAGGTGGAAGGCATCACCGAGCGTTTCGAGCTGTTCATCACCGGCCGCGAAATCGCCAACGGGTTCTCGGAGCTGAACGATCCGGAAGATCAGGCCGCGCGCTTCAAGAAGCAGGTCGACCAGAAAGACGCCGGCGACGAGGAAGCGATGTTCTACGACGCCGACTACATCCGCGCGCTCGAGTACGGCATGCCGCCGGCGGGCGGCTGCGGTATCGGCATCGACCGTCTGGTCATGATGCTGACCGATAGCCCGAGCATCCGCGACGTGATTCTGTTCCCGCATCTGCGTCGCGAGGATTGAGCGACGCTTGGCGCGAGCGCTCGTTGTGCTTCGCGCGCAATGCGATGGTTTGAAGAGCGCCCGGTTGATGCCGGGCGTTTTTTTTATGCGCGCGTTTTCCCTCCGTGGGACCGTTTTCTGCTTCTGATCGTTTGTAACCAGCGGTAAAAGCTTCACGATCGCGCGCAAGTCGCCGTGGTCGCAACAATCTTAAAAGCTTGCTGAGACCAAGGCGCGCCACGTAGAGGCCAGCGATCCACACCCCTGGCCGCCACCGGGCCGGTTACAAATAGAAACGCTGCCCGGATCGAATTGCCCGAAACTCAGTCTCACAAGAAGTCGGCTCTGTCAGAAACGGAGGCCCTACATGGACACCACTACTCATCAACCCACGCAGCCACGTCGTCTTCATCCCTTGATCGCGGTGGCCGCCGGCGCGGTGCTCGTCGCGAGTCTCGTCGCTACCGCGGCGATCACCGGCGTGTTCCCGAAGGCGTCGGGTAACGGCGCACAGAACGATCGGACGCAGGCCGCGCAGGTCAGCACGCAAGCGCCGGGCGTCGTCGATTCGGCCGCGCCGGTCAAGCCATCTGCGCAGCAGCGGCAGGATCAGGCTCAGCAAGCGGTGCCGGCCGCCCCTGCCGCCGCTCCGACCCAGCAGCAATACGCGCAGCAACAGCAGGCACAGGCCGCGCCGCAGTATGCGCAGCAGCCGGCGCCGCATGCCGCTTATTGCTCGACTTGCGGCACCGTCGTCGCGATCTCGGCGGTTCGGCATGAAGGACATGGCACCGGCATTGGCGCGGTCGGCGGTGCGGTGGCCGGGGGCGTCGTCGGGAATCAATTCGGCGCCGGCGGCGGGCGTACCGCGATGACGCTGCTCGGCGCGCTGGGCGGCGGGTTCGCCGGCAACTCGGTCGAAAAACATCTGCGCAGCACGACGTCGTATTCGGTGCGCGTGCACATGGAAGACGGCAAGACGCGCTACTTCACCTATAGCGAGGCGCCGCCGTTCCGCGACGGCGAGCGCGTGCGCGTTCAGAACGGCGGCCTCGTCGCCGACTGAGCTCGGTGCCCAACGTTCGTCGACGCGCCATGAAAAAAGGCGATTCCATCGGAATCGCCTTTTCTTTGGAGTTCAATGCACTCGATCGAACACGCGTTCAATAATCCGCGTCTTCGATCCATGCCGCCTGAATCGCTTCGAGAATCTTTTCGCTCGAACGGTTCGGATCGTCGTCGAAACCTTCGAGCTCGGTCACCCAGCGGTGCAGGTCGGTGAAACGCACCTGCTGTGGATCGACGTCCTGATGCTTGTCCGTCAGAGCCATCGCGATGTCTTGCGTATCGGTCCACTTCATGGCGGCACCCTCCTGTTAGTGGTTTTCCTTCGCGTGATTGATCGAGTAACGCGGAATTTCGACGACCAGATCCTGCTCGTCCGGCATGACCGCCTGACACGACAGGCGCGAAGCCGGTTCCAGCCCCCATGCCTTGTCCAACAGATCGTCCTCGTCTTCCTCGGATGGCGTCAAGGCGGCGAAACCCTCACGCACGACTACGTGGCAGGTCGTGCACGCGCACGACTTCTCGCACGCATGCTCGATTTCGATACCGTTATCGAGCAGGTTGTCGCAGATGCTCTTGCCGGGAACGGCGTCGATCACCGCGCCTTCCGGGCACAGTTCGACGTGAGGCAGCACAACAATTTGAGGCATACAGTTTCCGTTTGGGTCTGAGGCACGGCGGCTGCCAGCAATGCCGCGTGCAGGCTCCGTACCATTTTACTGGCGGCGCGCGGACTTTTTAAGTCCGCGCGGCGCGATCGGTGGTTCATGGGGGCGCAGTTCGTGCGTGGCCTGAGCGCGCGTCGCGTGCACGTTGCTGTCGCTACGCTCGCCCGTTCAGATCTCGTCGAGCTTGCGGCCCGACAGCGCGCGGCGAATTCCCTTGTTCATGCGGCGCGCGGCGAATTCGTCGGTGCCTTCGGCGAGCGCTTTCGTCGCGGCTTCGATCGCGCCGACGTCTTCGCCTGGCGCGACGTTGCGCAGCGCGGCGAGCAGCGCGTCGAGTTCGGCGCGTTCGCTGTCGTCGAGCAACTCGGCGTCGGCGGCGAGCGCCGCGTCGGTCGCTTCGACGAGACGCTGCGCTTCGACCTGCGCCTCACGCAATGCGCGCGCGCGCATGTCGATTTCAGCGGTCGAAAAGCTGTCTTCGAGCATGCGCGCGATGTCGTCGTCGGCGAGGCCATACGAAGGCTTCACGACGACCGATGCCTCCACGCCCGACGCCAGCTCGCGCGCAAACACCGACAGCAGGCCGTCGGCGTCGACCTGATAGGTCACGCGAATGCGCGCGGCGCCGGCGGCCATCGGCGGAATGCCGCGCAGCTCGAAGCGCGCGAGCGAACGGCAATCGCTGACGAGCTCGCGCTCGCCTTGGACGACGTGAATCGCCATCGCGGTCTGGCCGTCCTTGAAGGTCGTGAAATCCTGCGCGCGCGCGACTGGAATCGTCGAGTTGCGCGGAATGATCTTTTCGGTGAGGCCACCCATCGTCTCGACGCCGAGCGACAGCGGAATCACGTCGAGCAGTAGCCATTCGTCGCCTTCCGCCCCGCGGTTGCCGGCCAGCAGATCGGCCTGGATCGCGGCGCCGAGTGCGACGACCTGATCCGGATCGAGATTGACGAGCGGCGGCTGGCCGAAGAACGCCTCGACCGCGCGGCGGATCACCGGCATGCGCGTCGCGCCGCCGACCAGCACGACGCCCTTGATTTCCTTCGTGGTGACCTTCGCGTCGCGCAGCGCCTTTTTCGTCGGGCCCAGCGTGCGTTGCACCAGCGCGGCCGTGACGGTCTCGAAAGTGGCTTCGTCGATCGTCAGATCGAGCGCGGTGCCGTTGGCAAGCGTGAGCTTGAGGGTAGTTTGCGACGCGCTCGACAGCGCCTCCTTGGCCTCGCGCACGCTATCGAGCAGCAGGCGCACGTCGTGCGGCGCGAGCGTCTGCGACGCGATGCCGGCCTGTTCGAGCACATGGCGATATAGCGCATGGTCGAAGTCGTCGCCGCCGAGCGCGGAATCGCCGCCCGCCGCGAGCACTTCGAAAACGCCCTTGGTGAGCTTCAGGATCGACAGGTCGAAGGTGCCGCCGCCGAGGTCGTAGACCGCGTACAAACCTTCGGCGCCGTTGTCGAGACCGTAGGCGATCGCCGCGGCGGTCGGTTCGTTGAGCAGACGCAGCACGTTCAGCCCCGCGAGGCGCGCGGCGTCCTTGGTCGCCTGGCGCTGCGCTTCGTCGAAGTAAGCGGGCACCGTGATTACCGCGCCGACCAGCTCGTCGCCGAGCGTGTCTTCGGCGCGCTGGCGCAGCGTCGCGAGAATTTCAGCCGATACCTCGACCGGGCTCTTCACGCCGTCGACGGTGCGGATCTGCACCATGCCGGGAGCATCGACGAAATCGTACGGCGCGTTCTCGGCGCCCTCCACCTCGGCCTTGCCGCGACCCATGAAGCGCTTGACCGACACGATCGTATTGCGCGGGTCACTCGCGGCCTCGGCCTTCGCCCGGCGGCCGATGCGACGACCGCCCTGTTCCAGGTAACGCACCACCGACGGCAGCAGCACGTGCCCGTCTTCGTCGGGCAGCACATCGGGCACGCCGCTGCGCATAGCGGCGACGAGGGAGTTGGTGGTGCCGAGATCGATACCGACCGCCAGACGCCGCTGGTGAGGCGCCGGCGCCATGCCGGGTTCGGAGATTTGCAGTAAGGCCATCTGGATCTTCTCGGGGACGTTGTGCCCCGTCCTGAATGTTCGCGTTGCTGGGGTGATGCCGCGGCTCGCGGCCGCTCTGGTTTTTTGTTTGTCGCTTACTACGTCGCTGCCTACTGTTGCTGCTTGCCCGCGCCGCGCTTTTGCGCGCGTCGCACGAAAGCGCGCTAGCCTTCGAGCCGCTCGATCTGGGCATCGATTTCCGACGCGACGCGCTCGATGAACATCAGCTGCCGCACCGCCTCGCCCGCCGCCTGATTCGCGCCGTGATCGAGCGATGCGCCGAGCTTGTCGAAGCGCCGACGCTCCTCGTCGCGCAACTCGATGAGCAGCGCGTCGAGCGCGTCGACGTTCTTCGCCGCGGCCGCATCCTCGATGTTCTCACGCCACTCCATCTGCTGCATCAGGAACGCGGGCTCCATCGCCGTGTTGTTCTCCGCGCCGACGTTGATGCCGCGCAACGACAGCAGATAGGTCGCGCGCTTGAGCGGATCGCGCAGCGTCTGATAGGCCTCGTTCGCGCGCGTCGCCCACTGCATCGCGATACGCTTTTGCGCATCGCCGGCCGCCGCGAAGCGATCCGGATGCACCTGCGCCTGCACGGTGCGGTACGCGTGATCGAGCGTGCTCGCGTCGAGCGCGAACTGCGCCGGCAGACCAAACAGATCGAAGTGGCTGTCGTTCAGCGAGGCCATCGGATTAAAGTCCGTTGATGAAAACTGGTATGGAGACGTTGGGCCTTGTCAGGCGTGACCGGTTCAGTGGAGCGCGGATCAAACTAAAAAGGCGGCCCGCGCCGCCTTTTATCCGCCGCACGCGGAAGGTAACGAATCTAGACGCGGAACGACTCGCCGCAGCCGCATTCGTCTTTCACGTTCGGGTTGTTGAACCTGAAGCCTTCGTTCAGCCCCTCGCGCGCGAAGTCGAGCTCCGTGCCGTCGATATACGCGAGACTCTTCGGGTCGACGACGACCTTCACGCCGCCCGTCTCGAACACCTGATCTTCCGGCGCGAGTTCGTCCACGTACTCAAGCTTGTAGGCGAGGCCCGAGCAACCGGTGGTGCGCACGCCGACGCGCAACCCGATGCCTTTACCGCGGCGGGTCAGATACCTCTGGACGTGCTGTGCTGCCTTTTCGGTCAACGTAATTGCCATAACGTTTCTCAGTTGCCAGAGTGCGCGGCGCGCGTGTTCGCGCCGCGCTCACCGGTTGCTTCTTTCTTACCCTGTTGCTCAGGCGGCCTTGCCGTCTTCGACAACCGCTGCTTCGCCGTGGCGCTGCTTGTAGTCGGCGACCGCTGCCTTGATCGCGTCTTCCGCGAGGATCGAGCAATGGATTTTCACCGGCGGCAGTGCCAGTTCTTCGGCGATCTGCGTGTTCTTGATCGACATCGCCTGGTCGAGCGTCTTGCCCTTCACCCATTCGGTGACGAGCGAGCTCGATGCGATGGCCGAGCCGCAGCCGTAGGTCTTGAACTTCGCGTCTTCGATGATGCCGTCCGCGCCGACGCGGATCTGCAGCTTCATCACGTCGCCGCAGGCCGGCGCGCCGACCATGCCGGTACCGACCGTGTCGTCGTCCTTCGCGAAGGAACCGACGTTGCGCGGGTTTTCGTAGTGGTCGAGGACCTTGTCGCTATATGCCATGATTACACTCCTTGATTCGTTTCAACCTGCAATGCGATGAACGTTCGATGTCCGCTTCGTCCAGCCGGCGCGTCAGTGCGCGGCCCACTGGATGGTCGACAGATCGATCCCGTCCTTGTGCATTTCCCACAGCGGCGACAGATCGCGCAGCTTGGAAATCTTCGACTTCAGCAGGTTGATCACGTAATCGATTTCCTGCTCGGTCGTGAAGCGCCCCACCGTGAAGCGGATCGAGCTGTGCGCGAGTTCGTCGTTGCGGCCAAGCGCGCGCAGCACGTACGACGGCTCCAGCGACGCCGATGTGCACGCCGAGCCCGACGACACCGCGACGTCCTTCACCGCCATGATCAGCGATTCGCCTTCGACGAAATTGAAGCTGATGTTCAGGTTGTGCGGCACACGCTTTTCCATGTCGCCGTTCACATACACTTCCTCGATTTGCGACAGGCCTTTCAGCAGCCGGTCACGCAGCATGCGGATGCGCTCGTTTTCGGTCGCCATCTCTTCACGCGCGATACGGAACGCTTCACCCATGCCGACGATCTGGTGCGTGGCGAGCGTGCCCGAACGCATGCCGCGCTCGTGACCGCCGCCGTGCATCTGCGCCTCGATTCGGATACGCGGCTTGCGACGCACGTAAAGCGCGCCGATGCCCTTCGGGCCGTAGGTCTTGTGCGCCGAGAACGACATCAGGTCGACCTTCAGCTTCTGCAGATCGATCTGGATCTTGCCGGTGGCCTGCGCCGCGTCGACGTGGAAAATGATGCCCTTCTCGCGCGTGATCTCGCCAATCGCCTCGATGTCCTGGATGACGCCGATCTCGTTGTTGACCGACATCACCGACACCAGAATCGTGTCCGGGCGCAGCGCCGCCTTGAAGGCGTCGAGGTCGATCAGACCGTCGTCCTTGACATCCAGATAGGTGACTTCGAAGCCTTCGCGCTCGAGCTCGCGGGTGGTGTCCAGCACCGCCTTGTGCTCGGTCTTCACCGTGATGATGTGCTTGCCCTTGCTCTTGTAGAAGTGCGCGGCACCTTTCAGAGCGAGGTTGTCCGACTCCGTCGCACCCGAGGTCCAGATGATTTCGCGTGGATCAGCGTTCACGAGCGCGGCCACCTGCTCGCGCGCTTCCTCGACTGCGCGCTCGGCGGTCCAGCCATAAGCGTGACTACGCGACGCGGGATTGCCGAACTGCTCGCGCAGATACGGGATCATCTTGTCCACCACACGCGGATCGATCGGCGTCGTGGCGCTGTAGTCCATGTAGATGGGCAGATGGAGAGAGTCGTTGTTCATCAATTGCTCCGGGGACGTCATGTGCTCTGGCTTCTGGGTTCGATATGGGGCTGCGGCGAGGGTTTTCTTTTGCGTGCCGCGCTTCACGAACCGGCCATGTTGAAAACGGAATTGGGACCCTTGGGCGCCACGCGGACGGGTTCGACCGCCGGAGCGTCGTTGCGCCTGTCGCGCAGCACGGCCGGCGTGCCTTCGCGCGAACGCTGCTGATCCACCAGATCCTTCAGCGAAACCGAATCGAGGTATTCGACCATTTTCTGGTTCAGCGTCGACCACAGTTCATGCGTCATGCAGTGGCCGTCGTGCTGCTTGGTGCCTTCGCATGTGCCCTTACCGCCGCACTGGGTGGCGTCGAGCGGTTCGTCGACCGCGATGATGATGTCGGCCACCGTCACCTCTTCGGCACGGCGCGCGAGATTGTAGCCACCGCCCGGTCCGCGCACGGACTCGACGATTTCATGACGGCGCAGCTTGCCAAACAGCTGCTCGAGATACGACAGGGAGATGTGTTGGCGCTGGCTGATACCCGCAAGCGTCACCGGGCCCTGCTCCTGGCGCAGCGCCAGGTCGATCATCGCCGTGACGGCGAAACGGCCTTTCGTGGTGAGTCTCATATGATGTGGGAACCGCAATTCTCGACAAGTTTGGTCAAGTATAAATACATGAGCATTTTAGTCAAGTATGGGCGGTAAATTTTGTGTCATTCGCTTAATTGATCGCCATACGTCGACGCCGCGCCCCCACCCGTGGTGCGCCTGCGTTCTTCGCCCGATGCCTACGCGAGCAACTGCGGGCGCAGCGCGGCGATCAGCCCGCGGCAGGCTGCTTCGCACTGATCGAGCACCAACTCGAAGCCTTCCGCGCCGCCGAAATACGGATCGACAACCTCTCGCGCGCCGCTCCAGCGGCCATCCGACTCAGGCACGAACTCCATCAGCAGACGGATCTTGTCGCGCTGTGCGGGCGGGCACAGTTGACGCAACGCGGCGACGTTTCGGTCGTCCATGGCAATCAGCAGATCGAAGCGCTCGAAGTCCGCGCCCGTGATCTGGCGGCCCCGCAGCGCGTCGAGCGCATAGCCGCGCTGGCGGGCCGCGCGTTGCGCGCGTTCGTCGGGCGCCGCGCCGATGTGCCAATCGCCGGTGCCGGCCGAATCGATCAGGATGCAGTCCGCAAGCTTCGCCTCGTCGATCAGATGACGCATCACGCCCTCCGCCGTCGGTGAACGGCAGATATTCCCGAGGCAAACGAAACAGATGGATACAGTTTTCATCAGGGATTTTCGACGCTCGAGGCGCCGCGCGTCAGGTCGTCAGACAGTCAGCGGACTGCGCCGCGATTATACAAATCTCGACAGATTCGCGCCGAGCGGGGCGCAGCCAGCAAGATCAGCGGCTTCGGACCGTCGCGGTCCGCCGCGTCGGCTTACGATGCCTCGGCGAGCGGCGTCGCAGTGACGGCACGCATCGGCTTGGCCGGCAATGCCGACGCCGTGTCGATCATGCCGTACGACACCGCGCGTGCGAGTTCGGCGGTCAGATGGTTGGCGTCGAGCGGCATCTGCGAAGCGCGCGAAGCGGTTTGGCCGTTGACGTGCAGAAAGGCGAGCACCGCGAGCGGTACAACGATGGCTAGGGGCCAGTACACCGATATTGTCTTTTTCATGATGTGTTTTTCAATTAGGGGCGCATGAGCTTATGACGCACTATGCCCTAACGAAATGCTATAGGAATTCACAATCGGGAAAAACCCGCCCGCGCGAGATAGATCGTTGCTTGATACGAAACAGTCAATTGACACGTCTTTCGGGAAGAGTGGCGCGTCGCTGGCACACAAAAGTAAAGCTTACAAACGCATACAAAGCCGCCGCGACGGACGGCGACAATGACGGTCTTATTCTTACCCTTACGTTTCTTTGCACTTGCATCGGTCCCACAAAATGAAACGCATTGCACCTCTCGCTGGCCTGGTGGCCGCCGCGCTGCTCGGCGGCTGCGCGGTCTATCCGGACGGCACGCCGACGTACGGCAACGGCTACGGCGCCTATAGCGGCTACAACGGTTATGACGATTCCGCATACGCGCCGGGTGCCGCGGTCGTGCCGCAAACCAATGTGTACCTCGGTTACGGCGATTACGGTCCGGGACGCTACTACGGCCCGGCGCCGGGCTCTGGCTATCGCGGCTATCCGGATCGCGGTCATCCGAACGACAACGACTGGCACCACGGCGATCACGGCAACGGTCATGGCAACAATGGCGGCGGTCCTGGACAAGCGCACGGCGGCCCGCCGCCGCAGGGCGCAGCGGGCGGTCCGCACGGCCCTGGTGGCGCCAATGGCGGCCCGCACCCCGGCGCGGGCGGTCCGCCGCCGGGCCAGCCGCAAGCCGGCAACGGCGGCGGACGAGGCAACGATTTGGGGAGAAATGCGCCCGCGCGTCAGCCGGGGCAGATGACCGAACATTGAAGACCAAGCGGCGCTGAAGCATCCCGCCGGCTTCTTCGCCCATTTTGACGGCTGCGCGAGCGCGCAGCCGTCAAATCAATCGCAATGCCGCCCGCTCAGCCAATATGGCTGCGCTGCGCGGCATACAACTCGCGGAACGTACGACCCACCGGCGCCGGCATGTCGCGCGTATCTGTCCAGCCCGCGCCGCCGAGCGGCAGTTTGGCGATCGACCGATTGCGCCCACCCATGCGCTCCAGCACGCGCACGGCGAGTTTGGTAAAGAGCGCATAGGCATCGGGATGCAGCGCGAGCCAGCCCCACAGCGCCAACCCGGCGCGCTCCTTCCACGGCCGCAGGTGTCGCTCCATCTGCTTTTCGCGCAGCTTGCGCAACAGATCGGACAGCGGGATACCGACCGGGCACACGCTATTGCATTCGCCGCATAACGTCGCCGCTTGCGGCAGGTCGAGCGCCTTGTCGATGCCGACATAGCTCGGCGTAAGCACCGACCCCATCGGCCCCGGATAGACCCAGCCATACGCGTGCCCCGCCGACCTTCTGATACACCGGGCAATGGTTCATGCACGCGCCGCAGCGGATGCAGCGAAGCATCTCCTGGAAGTCGCCGCCGATCAGCCCTGTGCGGCCACCGTCGACGAGCACCACGTACATATGCTCGGGCCCATCCTGATCGCCCGCGCCACGCGGCCCGGTCAGCATCGAAAAATAGTTCGAGGTGGCCTGGCCGGTTGCCGAACGCGGCAGCAGGCGCATAGCCGTCGCGAGATCCTCGAGCGTCGGCAGCACCTTCTCGATGCCGGTGACAGCGACATGCACGCGCGGCATCACCGTGCACATACCTTCGTTACCCTCGTTGGTCACGACCGCGACCGAGCCCGTTTCCGCGATGATGAAATTGCCGCCCGTCACGCCCATGTCCGCGCTCAGAAAATGCGGCCGCAGCATCTCGCGCGCCTCACGCGTCATGTCGGGAATCTCGGTGAGCCGCGGCCGGCCGTGCGTCTTCGCGAACAGATCGGCGATCTCGTCCTTATCCTTGTGAACGACCGGCGCGATGATGTGGCTTGGCGGCTCGTTGTCGTTGATCTGCAGGATGTATTCGCCAAGGTCGGTTTCGATCGACTGCACGCCCATCTGCCCGAGCACTTCGTTCAGACGCATTTCCTCGGTGACCATCGACTTGGTCTTGATCACCTTCTTCACGTCGTGCTTGCGCGCGATGTCGCCGACGAGCCGCGCGGCCTCCTGCGTGGTCTCCGCGAACAGCACAGTCACGCCGCGCCGGGTCGCCTCGCGCTCGAAGGTTTCGAGCCACACGTCGAGATTCTCGAGCGCGCGATCACGGCGCTCCTTGAGCGCGGCCCGCGTCGCGGGGAAATCGATCGCGGTCATCGCGCTCGCGCGCGCCGACACGAACTTCGTGGACAGCTTGGTCAGATTCTGCTGCAGGCGCTGGTCGGCGAGTTTCTGACCGGCGCGAGCCTTGAACTGCATCGATTGGACTTGCATGGCGGCCCTGATGAGATCGGATTGAAACGCGCGGCGCATTCGCGCCCGACGCAATGCGTGACAGACAAGATAAACGTGACGCGAACAATGGCGGTGTTCGCCGCGCGGGGATTACACGTCGCCGGCCAGCACCTGTGCGATATGCAGCACGCGCGTCGTCGAGTCGCCGTTGCGGCGCAGCCGCCCTTCGATATTCAACATGCAGCCGAGGTCGCCGAGCACCACCGCACCGGCGCCGCTCGCGGCGATGTTCGCGCACTTTTCGTCGACGATCGCGGTCGAGATATCGCCGTATTTGACCGCGAAAGTGCCGCCGAAGCCGCAGCAATGCTCGCAGCCTTTCATCTCGGTGACCGCGACGCCGACCTGCGCGAGCAGTTCGCGCGGCTGTTCCTTGACGCCCAGTTCGCGCAAGCCCGAACACGAGTCGTGATAAGTCACCTGTCCCGCGAACTCGCCCGGTTGCAACTGCACCTTCGCGACGTTGACGAGGAAATCCGTCAGCTCGAACACCTTGCCGCGCAGGCGGCCGAAACGGTTCATCAGTTCGGGATCGTCGCGGAACAGGTCGCCGTAGTGCGCGCGGATCATGCCGCCGCACGAGCCCGACGGCACCACCACATAGTCGAACTGTTCGAACTCGCGCAGCGCTTTCTCGGCAAGGTCGCGCGCGAGGCGGCGGTCTCCCGAGTTATACGCAGGTTGCCCGCAACAGGTTTGCGCGGGCGGCACGACGACCTCGAAACCGGCGCCTTCGATCAGCTTGATGACGGAGAAACCGATCTCGGGACGCATCAGATCAATCAGGCAAGTGACGAACAATCCAACTCGCATGAGCCCTCCTTTCGGGGAAACGTCCCTGATTATCCGCTGTTTGCCGGTGCAATACCAACGGCCGGAAGGCATAGGAAGCACGCCGCACCGGATTGGAAGTGCGCCTCGAAGCGTTCGCTTTTTTCACAATACGAGATACAATCAGTTTTCGCTGTTTGACGCATCCACCGATTCTCATATGAGCGATACGAACCCGGATCCCAAAACTTCGATCCAGGTGATCGAACGCATGATGCGCCTGCTCGACGCACTGGCGGCGCATAGCGACCCGGTCAGCCTGAAAGTACTGGCCATCCGCACCGAGCTGCATCCATCCACCGCGCACCGCATCCTGAACGATATGGTGATGTGCCGGCTGGTCGACCGTTCAGACCCGGGCACCTACCGTCTTGGCATGCGCCTGCTCGAACTGGGCAATCTCGTCAAGGCGCGCCTGTCGGTGCGCGACGCGGCGCTCACGCCGATGCGCGAGCTGCACCGCGAGACCGGGCAGACCGTGAACCTGTCGGTGCGTCAGGGCGACGAAATCGTCTATATCGAACGCGCGTATTCGGAGCGCTCGGGCATGCAGGTGGTGCGGGCGATCGGCGGGCGCGCGCCGCTTCATCTGACCTCGGTCGGCAAGCTGTTCCTCGCGGCCGACGAAGCCACCCGCGTGCGTGCCTACGCAACACGCACCGGTCTGTCGGGCCACACGCAGAACAGCATCACCGATCTCGCGAAACTCGAGCGCGAGCTGTCGCATGTGCGCCAGCAGGCCTGCGCGCGCGACAACGAGGAACTGGAGTTGGGCGTGCGCTGCATCGCCGCCGGCATCTACGACGATACCGGCAAGCTGGTCGCGGGGCTGTCGCTGTCGGCGCCGGCCGATCGTTTGCAGGATTCATGGCTCGGGCAGTTGAGCCAGACCGCGTTGATGATTTCGGAATCGCTCGGCTACCGGCCGCAGCCACAGCAAGACCATGCGCACGGCGGGCACGGCTCACATGGCTCGCACGGCCAGCATTAGTAAAGGGTGCGGCCGCCCAACCGCCGTTGCACCCGCCGGCCGGCGCCATGAAAAAAGCCTCGCATCCGCGAGGCTTTTTCTTTGCACGTCAGCTGCAGCCGGACTGACTACCACCGGCTGAGCATGCGTTGCGGCTTCAGGTACCCGGACCGCCGGCATCGGCGCTCGTGATACGCGGCTGGTCGCCGCCGTTGTCGAGCCACGTACGCAGACGCGTCGCGTCCGCGAAACGCGAGTACTTGCCCGACGAATCGAGCAGCACCAGGATCATCGGCCGGCCATGGATGGTCGCCTGCATCACGAGACACTCGCCCGCTTCGTTGATGAAGCCGGTCTTCTGCAGACCGATGTCCCACGTCGGGTTGCGCACCAGCGCGTTCGTGCTGTTGTACGCGAGCGTGCGCTTGCCGGTGTACACCTCATAGCTGTGATCGGTCGAGAACTTGCGGATCAACGGGTACTGATACGCCGCGTTGACCATCTTCACGAGATCGCGCGCGCTCGACACGTTCATGCTCGTCAGACCGGTCGGGTTCTCGAAGTGCGTGTCGTTCATGCCGAGCTGCCTGGCCTTCGCGTTCATCGCCGCGAGGAACGCCGGACGGCCGCCCGGGTAGTAGCGCGACAGCGCCGCCGCCGCGCGATTTTCCGACGCCATCAGCGCGATGTGCAGCATGTCCTCGCGCGACAGCACCGAGCCCACCGACAGACGCGAACCGGTGTTCTTCTCGTAGTCGCGGTCTTCGTCGGTGACTTCGATCTGATCGGTCATCGGCTCTTTCGAATCGAGCACCACCATCGCCGTCATCAGCTTGCTGATCGATGCGATCGGTACCACGGCGCGCGAGTTCTTGTCGAACAGCGTCTCGCCGCTGTTCTGGTCGATCACATAGGCGACGCTCGAGCGCAGCATCAGCGCGTCCGGCGTCTCGTGCAGACCAAACGCCTGGCCGACGCTCGGCTGGCGCGGCTCGTACGCGACGCGTCGCATCACCGAACGGTGTCGGCCGTTCGCCGTGAACGTAACGCGCTTGCGTTTGACGCCGGCGTGCGGGGCATCTTCGTCCGCCGCAGCGGCTTTCACGGCCTCACCCTTGCCGGCTTTCGCAGCAGGGCTCGACACCTTTTCGGTGGCGGCCGCCTGCGCCGGCTTCCTGGCAGTTTTAGCGTGTTTGGAAGTTTTTGCGGATGCAGCAGACGTAGCTGCAAAAGTGCTGACAGGCGTAGCGAACGCCGCTGCGACGGCCAGCGAGACGGCCAGCGACAGAGCGGTGCTGCGCGCCGCGCCGTGGAGCACTTTTAGCGACGAAAACATGTCGGTTTTCATGGGTGTTCGATAGGGAGCGGCGAGAGGTTTCCGCAAGTGTAGTAAAGCAACGAAAAATTAGCAATTTGAAGCACTTATGCGCGCTCCTTAAACCGGCTTGTCAGCTCCGATCGCGAAAACACAAATAAGTGCCGCGCCTCGATCGAAAAAAACGATCGTCGCCAGCAAGCCTCGCCATTGCCGCCGCCCTGCCCAATCGAGCAGATCCTTGCAGGATAACGGCAATTTTGAGACAACCTTGATCCGGGGAAATACTGTCAGCACAGGCGGAAACTACTGCGCCGCGCCATGAAGGCGTTGCGAGCGTGCGACGGACTTTTTTAAGTGTCTGACGAAAGTCGCTAACGCGCGTTCGACTGCCATCGTTCTTTAACGTTCCTTGTCATCTTGTGGTTTACATCGAATTGATGATGATCGGTTTTTAGGGGCGAATTGCTGCCACACGGAAAAATAATCTCGCGACGGCCTGCTGAACGGCTGGTTTATGTCGCACCAGCACGGTGCAACGAGCAATCGTTCCGCGTCATATTAATGACATGCCTACTGTATAACCTATTGTTTTGTCGGCACTTTCTTAATATTGTGCGACGCACAAAAAACGCTTGACATTCCTCGTGGGCATCCTAAAATGGGAACCATTGCTGCGATGCACAATACATCGCGGTCCGGGGAGACGATGAATCTGCGTCTCGCCACCCACCCAATGCGGTCCGCACAGACCGGCCGCGATCCAGGAGCGTAAACCATGACTCTGCTGACCCCTGAGCAATTCGCCGCAGCCCAGAAAGCCAACTTCGAAACCCTGTTCGGCCTGACGACCAAAGCATTTGAAGGTGTCGAAAAGCTGGTCGAGCTGAACCTGCAAGTTGTGAAGTCGACGCTCGCCGAAAGCCAGGAAAATGCCCAACGCGCGCTGTCCGTGAAGGACGCGCAGGAACTGCTGGCACTGCAAGCAAGCCTCGCGCAGCCGGTGGCTGAAAAGGCGCTGTCGTATGGCCGCCATGTGTACGAAATCGTTTCGGCAACGCAGGGTGAATTCACCCGCGTCGCGGAAGCGCAATTCGAAGAGCAAAACCGCAAGGTTCAGGCGCTCGTCGAAAACGTCGCCAAGAACGCACCGGCCGGTTCGGAAACCGCTGTCGCCGTGATGAAGTCGGCTATCACCGCCGCCAACACCACGTACGAAACGGTCCACAAGGCAACCCGCCAGGCTGTCGAAATCGCCGAAAGCAACTTCAACGCAGCTGCAACGGCCGCTTCGAAGGCAGCTTCGCAAGCCGCTGCGCAAGCATCGCGCGCCGCCGCCAAGAAGGCCGTCTAAGCTTCACGCGTCAACACGCCAGGCTTTATGCCTCGCGTCGTCTTTCGCGCCGGCCCAGCCTATGCGCTGCGCCGGCGTTATCGCAAGCAACAGCGTCGTGCCGTTGCCGCTTATACGGTTTGATGAGCCGAACGCTCCGATACGTTGCAATGGCGTATCGTTTGCCCGGCCGCCAAGCCGGGATTTTTTTGCCCGCTACCGGCCGCCACGAAAACAGAAACGGCGCGCTCCGACATGGAGCGCGCCGTTTTTCTTTGCCGTACGGCTCGACCGGCTTTGCCGCGCCCGCATGTCGTCACGCAGGCGCGGCGCACCGCGTTACTTCTTCTTGACGGGCGGCAGATCGGTACAGACGCCTTCATACAACTCGGCCGCCATGCCGATCGATTCGCCGAGCGTCGGATGCGGATGGATCGTCTTGCCGATATCCGTTGCGTCCGCGCCCATCTCGATCGCGAGACAGACTTCGCTGATCAGGTCGCCCGCATTCAGACCGACGATACCGCCGCCGATCACGCGATGCGTTTCCTCATCGAACAGCAGCTTCGTGAAGCCCTCGTCGCGACCGTTGGCGATCGCGCGACCCGATGCGGCCCACGGGAACACCGCCTTGCCGAACTTGACGCCTTCGTCTTTCAGCTGGTCTTCCGTCTTGCCGGCCCATGCCACTTCCGGATCGGTGTAGGCCACCGACGGAATCTGCAGCGCGTCGAAGTACGCCTTCTCGCCATGCGCGGCTTCCGCCGCCACGTGGCCTTCATGCACGGCCTTGTGCGCGAGCATCGGCTGACCGACGATGTCGCCGATCGCGAAGATGTGCGGCACATTCGTGCGCTGTTGCTTGTCGACTTCGATGAAGCCGCGATCCGTCGCCGCGACGCCGGCCTTTTCCGCGCCGATCCGCCCGCCGTTCGGCGAGCGGCCGACGGCCACCAGCACGAGGTCGTAGCGTTGCGGCTCGGCCGGCGCCTGCTCGCCCTCGAACGACACGTAGATACCGTCGTCCTTCGCTTCGGCGGCGATGGTCTTGGTCTTCAGCATCACGTTCGCGAAACGCTTGCTGTTGTACTTCTCCCAGACCTTGACCAGATCGCGGTCCGCGCCGGTCATCAGGCCTTCGAGCATTTCGACGACGTCGATCTGCGCGCCGAGCGTCGAGTACACGGTCGCCATTTCAAGACCGATGATGCCGCCGCCGATCACGAGCATGCGCTGCGGAATCTGGCGCAGTTCGAGCGCGCCGGTCGAATCGACGACCCGCGGATCTTCCGGAATGAACGGCAGCTTCACCGCTTCCGAGCCCGCTGCGATGATCGCCTGCTTGAACCTGACGACCTTCTTGCCGCCCTCGGTCTGCACTTCCATGTGGTTCGGATCGACGAACGCACCCGTACCGACCACCACTTCGACCTTGCGCGCCTTCGCCATGCCGGCGAGGCCGCCGGTCAGCTTCTTGACCACGCCGGACTTGAAATCGCGCAGCTTGTCGAGATCGATCTGCGGCTTGCCGAACGTGATGCCGTGCGCGGCAAGATCAGCCGCTTCGTCGATGACGAGCGCGGTGTGCAGCAGCGCCTTCGACGGGATGCAGCCGACGTTCAGACACACGCCGCCGAGCGTCGGATAACGCTCGACCAGCACGGTCTTCATGCCGAGGTCGGCGGAGCGGAACGCGGCCGAATAACCGCCGGGGCCCGAACCAAGCACGAGCATGTCGCACTCGATGTCGGCGCTGCCCGAATAGCTTCCGGCTTGCGCAGCCGCTGCGGCGGCCTTCGGCGCCGCAGCGGCAGGCGCCGGCACGGGAGCCGCCTTCTCGGGCGCTTTCGGCTCCGCAGCGGCCGCAGCCGCGCCGCCCGCCGTTGCCTCGACGAGCGCGATGACCGTGCCCTGCGAGACCTTGTCGCCCGGCTTGATACGCACTTCCTTGACGGTGCCGGCGGTATCGCTCGGCACTTCCATCGACGCCTTGTCGGATTCGAGCGTCAGCAGCGACTGCTCTTTTTCGATGGTGTCGCCCGGCTTGATGTTGACTTCGATGACGTCGACGTCCTTGAAGTCACCGATGTCCGGCACTTTTACTTCGACGAGACTCATGGTGTCCCCTTCTCTTATTGATCGATGATGAGCGGCGCCTTCGACGCGCACAGCACACGCGAGCGCGAACGCGCGGACGGCGCGACGCGGATCGGTCGAAACCATCCGCGCACGCGCCGGCGGACCTCACCAGCCGGTCAAAGAATCACACGCCGGAAATCGGCAAGAATCGAACCGAGGTATGCGTTGAAGCGCGCGGCTTCCGCTCCGTCGATCACGCGATGGTCGTACGACAGCGACAGCGGCATGGTCAGGCGCGGCTCGAACTGCTTGCCGTCCCACACCGGCTTCATCGCGCTGCGCGAAAGGCCGAGAATCGCGACTTCAGGCGCATTGATGATCGGCGTGAAGTGCGTGCCGCCGATACCGCCCAGCGACGAGATCGAGAAGCAGCCGCCCTGCATCTGGTCCGGCTTCAGCTTGCCCTCGCGCGCGGCCTTCGACAGGTCGGCCATTTCCTTCGCGATGTCGACGAGGCCCTTCTTGTCCGCGTCGCGAATCACCGGAACGACGAGGCCGTTTGGCGTGTCCGCGGCAAAACCGATGTGGTAGTACTGCTTGAACACCAGGTTGTCGCCATCGAGGCTCGCGTTGAAGGTCGGGAATTTCTTCAGGGCCGCCACGCAGGCCTTGATCACGAACGCGAGCATCGTGAACTTGACGCCCGCCTTCTCGTGTTCCTTGTTCAGCTTGACGCGCAGCGCTTCGAGCTCGGTGATGTCCGCTTCGTCGTTGTTCGTGACGTGCGGGATCATGACCCAGTTGCGATGCAGGTTCGCGCCCGAGATCTTCTTGATACGCGACAACGGCTTCGGATCGATCGGACCGAACTTCGTGAAGTCGACCTTCGGCCACGGCAGCAGATTCAGCTCGCCACCGCCGGCGGCCGGCGCCGCCGCACCAGCCGGCGCCGCGCGCTGGCCCGTCATCACGCCCTTCACGAACGCGGTCACGTCGGCCTGCGTAATGCGGCCCTTCGGACCCGTGCCCTTCACCTGGCCGACATCGACGCCGAGTTCGCGCGCGAACTTGCGCACCGACGGCGACGCATGGCTCGGATGACGCGAGCCGCCTTCTCCAGCCGGGATCAGCGGCGCCTGCGCGAGCGCGGACGGCGCGGCCGGTGCCGGGGTCGGCGTGGCCGGCGCGTCGAACGGCTTTTCAGTCGGTGCCTTCGCGGCCGGTGCCGGCGCGGGTGCCGGGGCAGCGCCGCCTTCCGCTGCGATCACGACGATGACCGAGCCTTCCGACACGGTATCGCCAACCTTGACCTTCACTTCCTTGACGACGCCGGCGGCCGAGCTGGGCACATCCATGGTCGCCTTGTCGGATTCGAGCGTGACGAGCGACTGTTCCTTCTCGACACGATCGCCGACCTTCACCGCGATCTCGATCACGGGAACGTCTTTGTAGTCGCCGATATCCGGCACCTTGATTTCCTGCACGCCACCGCCTGCTGCCGCGGGCGCGGGCGCCGCAGCGGGAGCTGCCGCCGGCGCAGGAGCAGGAGCCGGTGCGGCGGCCGCCGCCGGCGCGGGCGCCGCGGCAGCGGCGTTGGCGCCTTCCAGCACGATGATCAGCGTGCCTTCGGACACCGCATCGCCGACCTTGACCTTCACTTCCTTGACGACGCCGTCGGCCGAGCTCGGCACGTCCATCGTCGCCTTGTCGGATTCCAGCGTAACGAGCGATTGCTCTTTTTCGACGGTGTCACCCGCCTTCACCAGCACCTCGATCACAGGGACGTCCTTGTAATCGCCGATGTCCGGCACCTTGACTTCGATCGCTTGACTCATTGTTAGTGTCTCCTGGGCCGCGCACGCCGCCGGCCCCTCGCGATGAGGAGCAAGCACGTGCATCGTGGCACACGGGTGATGCCTTAGACGGTCATCGGGTTGGGTTTGGCGGGATCAAGGTTGTACTTCTTGAGCGCCTCGGCGACCACCTTGCGTTCGATCGTGCCTTCGTCCGCCAGCGCGTTCAGCGCGGCGACCGTGACCCAGTAGCGATCGACTTCGAAGAAGTGACGCAGCTTCTCGCGCGTGTCCGAACGGCCATAGCCGTCGGTGCCCAGCACGACGAACTTCTGCGGCACGAACGCGCGGATCTGCTCGGTCAGCGCGCGCACGTAGTCGGTCGATGCGATGACCGGACCCGGCGCATCCTTCAACAGCTTCTCGACGTGCGACAGCTTCTTCTCTTCGGTCGGGTGCAACAGGTTCCAGCGCTGCACTTCGTGACCTTCGCGCGCGAGCTCGGTGAAGCTCGGCACGCTCCACAGGTCGGCGTTGACGCCCCAGTCGTTTTTCAGCAGGTCGGCCGCGGCGATCACTTCGTTGAAGATCGTGCCCGCGCCCATCAGCTGCACGTGCGGCGCCTTTTTATCGGCTGCGGTCTTGCTGAACGAGTACATGCCCTTGATGATGTCGGGCCGCCACGGTCTCGCCCTGCGGGATCGCTGGGTGCTCGTAGTTCTCGTTCATCACGGTGACGTAGTAGTAGACGTCTTCCTGGTCGCCGACCATGCGGCGCAGACCGTCCTGCACGATGACCGCGAGTTCGTAGCCGAACGTCGGGTCGTAGCTGATGCAGTTCGGCACCGAAGCCGCCCACATCAGCGAGTGGCCGTCTTCGTGTTGCAGACCTTCGCCGTTCAGCGTCGTGCGGCCCGCCGTGCCGCCCAGCAGGAAGCCGCGCGAGCGCATGTCGCCAGCGGCCCATGCGAGGTCGCCGATGCGCTGGAAGCCGAACATCGAGTAGAAGATGTAGAACGGGATCATGATCTCGCCGTGCGTCGAGTACGACGTCGCGGCCGCGATCCAGTCGGCCATGCCGCCGGCTTCGTTGATGCCCTCCTGCAGGATCTGACCGGTCTCCGACTCCCGGTAGAACATCAGCTGGTCGGAATCTTCCGGCACGTACTTCTGGCCGTCCTGATTCCAGATACCGATCTGACGGAACAGACCTTCCATACCGAACGTACGCGATTCATCCGGCACGATCGGCACGACGCGCTTGCCGAGCGCCTTGTCCTTCAGCAGGATGTTCAGGATCCGCACGAACGCCATCGTCGTGGAGATCTCGCGGCCTTCGCCCGTGCCCTTGAGCAGCGGCTCGAATGCCGACAGTTCCGGCACCGGCAGCGACTCGGCCTTCTGACGACGCGCCGGCAGATAGCCACCCAGGTCCATGCGCTTCTGGCGCATGTATTCGAGTTCCTTCGAGCCTTCCTCGAACGTCAGGTACGGCACGTCGACGATCTGCTCGTCCGTGATCGGCAAACGGAACTGGTCGCGGAATTTCTTCAGCTGCTCCACCTGCATCTTCTTCTGCTGGTGGGTGATGTTCATCGCCTGGCCGGCTTCGCCCATGCCGTAGCCCTTGATCGTCTTGGCGAGGATGACGGTCGGCTGGCCCTTCGAATTCGACGCTTCCGTGAACGCCGCGTAGATCTTGTGCGGATCATGGCCGCCGCGGTTCAGATTCCAGATGTCGTCGTCGGACCAGTCGGCGACGAGCGCCTTCAGCTCCGGCGTGTTGAAGAAGTGCTCGCGCACGAACGCGCCCGACTCCGACTTGTACGTCTGGTACTCGCCGTCGACCACTTCCATCATGCGACGCATCAGCACGCCCGACTTGTCGCGCGCGAACAGCGCGTCCCAGCGGCTGCCCCAGATGACCTTGATGACGTTCCAGCCCGCGCCGCGGAATTCGCTTTCGAGTTCCTGGATGATCTTGCCGTTGCCGCGCACCGGACCGTCGAGACGCTGCAGGTTGCAGTTGATCACGAACACGAGGTTGTCCAGACGCTCGCGGCCGGCCATACCGATCGCGCCAAGCGATTCCGGCTCGTCCGTTTCGCCGTCGCCGAGGAAGGCCCAGACCTTGCGGCCGTCGGTCTTCGCGATGCCGCGCGCCTGCAGGTACTTCATGAAGCGCGCCTGGTAGATCGCCATGATCGGGCCCAGGCCCATCGACACGGTCGGGAATTGCCAGAAGTCCGGCATCAGCCACGGATGCGGATACGACGAGATGCCCTCGCCGCCGACTTCCTGGCGGAAGTTGTCGAGCTGCTTGTCGGTCAGGCGACCGAGCAGGAACGCGCGCGAGTAGACGCCCGGCGACGAGTGGCCCTGCACGAACACGAGGTCACCGCCATGCTCGGCCGACGGTGCGTGCCAGAAGTGGTTGTAGCCGACGTCGTACAGCGTGGCGGCCGACGCGAACGACGCGATGTGGCCACCGACGTTGGTTTCCTTGCCGGCGCGCAGCACCATCGCCATCGCGTTCCAGCGGGTGTATGAGCGGATACGGTGCTCGATGTCCTGGTCGCCGGGGTTCTTGGCCTGGCGCGCGACCGGAATCGTGTTGATGTAAGGAGTGTTAGCGGAGAACGGCAGATGTTCGCCGTGCACGCGTGCGAATTCGATCTGTTTTTCGATCAGGTAGTGGGCACGGTCAGGGCCAACAGCAGAAATCACGCCATCCAGCGCTTCCAGCCATTCGCCGGTTTCCTGGGGATCGTCGTCTTTATCGGCGGCGACATATTTCATGACTTCGTCGGGTACAGCGGACATGCTCGTCTCCTGGGTATGGGAACGCACTTTTGATCAGACGACGCGGACGCAGGAATGGCCGCGGCAGCTCCGGCCGATTGTAATGAGGGTCCAGACGTCAGCGCAACCAAATTTTCAAATTACGAGATCAATTCTCATAATGCGGCAAATTGCTGCAACGCAACCTGGTTTGACTGCCGATCGACTGATCCGTCGGCTAGTTTGCGCCGATCAACTGCACTTTCCGTGCTTTTTTGCGTCATTTGTCGGGGACGTGCTGAGCTACAATGCCACGCATGTTGACCGAACGGCTCTTCTCTCGCTCGGCGCGCACCGCGGGTTCGCCGGCGGATTCGTCGCCGTCCTCGCGCTGGCACCACGGACCCTGGTGGTCCAATTCCTATTTGCTGACGCCGCTCCTGTCGATCCTGGTGTTCCTGGTCGTCATGAGCCTGATTCTGTGGAGTCTGAACCGGCGCGAGCAGCAACAGCAGGAAGACACGCTGTACCGCAACGTCGCGTGGGCGCAGCAGCAGATCCGCCTGTCGATGACGGGCGCGCAAGAGCAGATCCAGGCACTCGCGCGCGACCTCGCCGCCGGCCATGCCGACGAGCATTCGTTCCAGGTGAGCACCACGGACATCATGCAGGGGCATCCTGAGATCCTCTACATGAACTGGTACACGGGCCAGCAGCAGCCGCGCTGGCCCAACGCCGCGCCGCCGGTGCTCGGCCAGCGGCTCGCGCGTCCGAACGACGCGCAGATGGACGAAGCTGTCAAGGCCGGCTTCGCCGAGGCGCGCAACACGCGCCGCCAGGTGTACTCGCCGCTCATCTACGACGACCTCGGCAACGGCTTCATCACGCTGCAAACGCCGATCTTCCGCGATCGCGATTTCCTCGGCACCATCGCCGCGGTGTTCTCGGTGGAAGGCATTCTGAAGCGCGACATCCCGCCCGAGCTGTCGGCCAAATACAAGATCTCGATCATCGACGTGAACAACCGCGAGTTGACCACCACGTCGACCCGCCCGCGCCTGCCGCGCGACATGTTCTACGACCTGCCGCTCGACCCGCCGGGCCAGGGCATCTCGGTGCGCGTGTACGCGTTCCCGCAGATCACCAACTTCACGAACAACACGCTGGTGTGGCTGGTGGCCGGCCTCTCCTGCTTCGTACTGTGGAGCCTGTGGAGTCTGTGGAAGCACACGCGCCAGCGCTTCGAGGCACAGCAGGCGCTCTACGCGGAAGCGTTTTTCCGCCGCGCGATGGAAAACTCGGTGCTGATCGGCATGCGCGTGCTCGACATGCACGGCCGCATCACGCACGTGAACCCGGCGTTCTGCCGCATGACCGGCTGGGACGAAAGCGACCTCGTCGGCAAGAGCGCGCCGTTCGCCTACTGGCCGCGCGACGCATACCCCGAGATGCAGCGTCAGCTCGACATGACGCTGCGCGGCAAGGCGCCCTCGTCCGGCTTCGAGCTGCGCGTGCGGCGCAAGGACAGCTCGACGTTCCACGCGCGGCTCTACGTGTCGCCGCTGATCGACAGCTCGGGCCGCCAGACCGGCTGGATGTCGTCGATGACCGACATCACCGAGCCGAAGCGCGCGCGCGAAGAGCTCGCCGCCGCCCACGAACGCTTCACGACCGTGCTCGAAAGCCTCGATGCGGCGGTGTCCGTGCTCGCCGCCGACGAAGCCGAGCTGCTGTTCGCGAACCGCTATTACCGGCATCTGTTCGGCATCCGCCCGGACGGCCACCTCGAACTCGCGGGCGGCGGCTTCGACGCCTCGCAGGCGTCGTCCGATTCGATCGACATGGTCGACACCTTCGTCGGCCTGCCCGCCGCCGCGCTGACCGACAGCGCCGCCGACGCGCAGGAAATCTACATCCCCGGCATCCAGAAGTGGTTCGAGGTACGGCGCCAGTACATCCAGTGGGTCGACGGCCATCTCGCGCAGATGCAGATCGCGACCGACATCACGACCCGCAAGCGCGCGCAGGAACTCGCGCGCCAGCAGGACGAGAAGCTGCAGTTCACGAGCCGCCTGATGACGATGGGTGAAATGGCCTCGTCGCTCGCGCACGAACTGAACCAGCCGCTCGCCGCCATCAATAACTATTGCTCCGGAACCGTCGCACTGGTTAAATCCGGTCGAACGACGCCCGACAATCTGCTGCCGGTGCTCGAAAAGACCGCGCAGCAGGCGGTGCGCGCCGGCATGATCATCAAGCGTATCCGCGAGTTCGTGAAGCGCAGCGAGCCGAAGCGGCAGGCCACGCGGGTCGCGGATATCGTCGCGGACGCGGTGGGTCTCGCCGAAATCGAGGCAAGGAAGCGGCGCATTCGCATCGTTACCGATCTGCGCTCGCGGCTGCCGGTGATCTACGTCGATCCGGTGCTGATCGAGCAGGTGCTCGTGAACCTGCTGAAGAACGGCGTCGAAGCGATGGCCGAAGCGCGCCCGAACGCGGTCGACCCAGTCATCCGCGTGGTCGTGCGACTGGAGAGCGGCTTCGTCTGCATCAGCGTCGTCGACCAGGGGCCCGGCGTCGACGAAGCGACCGCCGAGCGTCTGTTCGAACCGTTTTACAGCACCAAGTCCGATGGCATGGGCATGGGGCTGAACATTTGCCGTTCGATTATCGAATCGCACCGAGGCCGTCTGTGGGTGGTCAACAACGTCGAATCCGACGGCCACATCACGGGCGCCACGTTCCATTGCAGTCTGCCCATTGGGGAGCCTGACGGCCCGAGCAACGGCGGGTCCGAGGCGCCGATACCACAAACCGTTACGGGAGAGCTATGAACAGCCCAGTCACCACACAGGAAACCGTCTTTGTCGTCGACGACGACGAGGCCGTGCGAGATTCGCTGCGCTGGCTGCTGGAGGCGAACGGCTACCGCGTTCAGTGCTTCTCGAGCGCCGAGCAGTTCATCGACGCATGGCAGCCGCATCAGCATCCGGGCCAGATCGCGTGTCTGATCCTCGACGTGCGGATGTCCGGCATGAGCGGGCTAGAGTTGCAGGAACGCCTGATCGCCGACAACGCGTCGTTGCCGATCATCTTCGTGACGGGCCACGGCGACGTGCCGATGGCGGTGTCGACGATGAAAAAAGGCGCGATGGACTTCATCGAAAAGCCGTTCGACGAAGCCGAACTGCGCAAGCTTGTCGAGCGCATGCTCGACAAGGCACGCAGCGAAAGCACCAGCGTCCAGCAGCAGCGCGCCGCGGCCGAGCGCCTCGGCAAGTTGACCGCGCGCGAGCATCAGGTGCTCGAGCGGATCATCGCGGGCCGCCTGAACAAGCAGATCGCCGACGACCTCGGCATCAGCATCAAGACGGTCGAAGCGCATCGCGCGAACATCATGGAAAAGCTGAACGTCAACACGGTCGCCGATCTGCTGCGACTCGCGCTGTCGAACAAGCCGCAAACGGCGCAGTAACAGAGGCACGGGCGGCCCTTCGTTCGGAGGGGCCGTTGGTACGTGGCCGCCATCCGTGGCGGTTGCGTCGCCGGTTCGCGACGGCGTGACCGACGCCGAGTCCGGCGTGCGCGTGGCGTGCGAGCGGCCTGCCCCGCCGCTCGCAGTGCGCTTCCTGGCCGCCACAGGACCGCCGCCTCACATCCCGGACGCTCCCACGCGCGCCGCGCGCCCCGAATCCACTGCGAAAGCGCGCCCCCGCGCCGGTATAATGTCGGACTTCGCAGCGGCACCTTGCCCGAACCGGCAGCGCGCCTGTCGCAGGGCGACGGGGCTCCGTCAGCCAGCCGAAGCACGCCGTCGCGCGCCCCTCCGCGCGAGCGCTTCGCCCCGCCTGCCAAACCGTCTGTCCCGACCTGATTCCCGATCCCAATCTCGACCCAACGTTCGACCGACCATGACTGCCAAACTGATCGACGGCCTCGCCCTCTCCAAGACCCTGCGCGCCGACGTCGCGGCGCGCGCCGCCGCCCTGACCGCCCGCGGCCATCAGCCGGGCCTCGCCGTGATTCTGGTCGGCGACAATCCGGCCAGCGAAGTGTATGTGCGCAACAAGGTGAAGGCCTGCCACGACAACGGCCTCGGCTCGTCGTTTGACCGCTATCCGGCCGATCTGCCCGAAGCCGACCTGCTCGCGCGCATCGACGAGCTGAATCGCGATCCGGCCATCCACGGCATTCTCGTGCAGCTGCCGCTGCCGAAGCACATCGACAGCCACAAGGTGATCGAGGCGATCGCGCCCGAGAAGGACGTCGACGGTTTCCACGTCGCCAATGCGGGCGCGCTGATGACGGGTCAGCCGCTGTTCCGTCCGTGCACGCCGTACGGCGTGATGAAGATGTTCGCGGCCTACGGCATCGATCTGAAGGGCGCGAACGCGGTCGTGATCGGCCGCTCGAACATCGTCGGCAAGCCGATGGCGCTGCTGCTGCTCGAAGCGGGCGCGACCGTCACGATCTGCCACAGCAAGACGCGCGATCTGGCCGCGCACACGCGCAACGCCGACGTCGTGGTCGCCGCGACCGGTCTGCGCAACATCCTGACCGCGGACATGGTGAAGCCGGGCGCGACCGTGATCGACGTCGGCATGAATCGCGACGACGCCGGCAAGCTGTGCGGCGACGTCGACTTCGCGGGTGTCAAGGAAGTGGCCGGCCATATCACGCCGGTGCCGGGCGGCGTCGGCCCGATGACGATCACGATGCTGCTCGTCAACACGATCGAAGCGGCCGAGCGCGAGGCGGGCGCGGCCAAGGCGTAACCGCCGGGCGGTGAGCGCGAGGCGGAGTGAGGCGAGTCATCCGTCTCGTCCACCGGGTCATCACCCGCCCTTCTCTCTCGCAGAAGCACCACCTCCTTACCGCGTCGCCGGATCCCACGGCCCACGCCCTGCCCCAACGCGCGCCCAACGCGCCGCAACATCTGTTAATTTGTCAGCCGATGGATTGGAATCGGCGCCCCCCGCCCCAATAATGTCCGTAGCCGGTGCCGCCATGCGCCATGCGCCGGGCGCCGGGCGTCGAGCGACCCAGCACGAGACGGCACGCGCGAGCGCCGCACCGCCCCCTTCACCCGCGTCAGACAGGAAGCCTTATGTCCACTACCGCCACGCATCAAGACAACCCGCTCCTCGATTTTTCCGATCTGCCGCGCTTTGGCTCCATCCGACCCGAACACGTGACGCCCGCCCTCGACGTGCTGCTCGCTGACGCGGCGGCCGCCGTCGAGCGTGCCGCGTTGCCGGCCACGCCCGCGTCGTGGGCCGACGTCGTCGAACCGGTCGAGCGCGCCACCGAGCCGCTGTCGCGCGCGTGGAGCGTGATCGGTCATCTCAATGCCGTCGCCGATACGCCCGAGCTACGCGCCGTGTACGGCGAAAACCTGCCGCGCGTGACCGAGTTCTGGTCGAGCGTCGGCCAGAATCTCGCGCTCTACGAGAAGTACAAGGCACTGAACGCCAGCGACGAATTCGCATCGCTGAACGGCGAACGCAAGAAGATCCTCAGCAACGCGCTGCGTGATTTCCGTTTGTCGGGCGCCGAGTTGCCGGAAGACCAGAAGCCGCGTTTCGCCGAATTGCAGGAGCGCCAGGCGGGGCTGTCGAAGGCGTTTTCGGATCACGTGCTCGATGCGACCAACGCGTATGCGTACATCGTCGATGCGGGCAACGAAACGCAACTGGCGGGACTGCCCGAAGACGTGATCGAAGCCGCGAAGGAAGCCGGCGAGCGAGACGGCAAGACTGGCTACAAGTTCACGCTGCACTTCCCGTCTTATTTCCCGGTCATGCAGTACTCGGAAAACCGTCCGATGCGCGAAGCGATGTATCGCGCCTATGTGACGCGCGCGTCCGAGCTCGGCGCGCAATACGGCAACGGCAAGACCGCGTGGGACAACACCCAGGTGCTCGCCGACGAACTGAAGCTGCGCGCCGAAGAAGCGCAGATGCTCGGCTACGGCAACTTCGCCGAAGTCTCGCTCGCGCCGAAGATGGCCGAATCGCCGGCGCAGGTAATGGCCTTCCTCGAAGACCTCGCGACGCGCGCGCGTCCGCATGCCGAGCGGGACTGGAAAGAGCTGCGCGAATTTGCCGCGAGCGAACTCGGCATGACCGATCTGCAGCCGTGGGACATGACGTTCGCCGCCGAGCGCCTGCGCCAGAAGCGCTATTCGTTCTCGGAAAACGAAGTGAAGCAGTACTTCCCGGAAGACGCGGTGTTCAAGGGCCTGTTCAAGGTCACCGAGACGCTGTTTGGCGTGCGCATCCGCCGCGACGAAGCGGCCGTCTGGCATCCGGACGTGCGCTTCTTCCGCGTCGAGAATCAGGACGGCGGCCTCGTCGCGCAGTTCTATCTCGACCTGTATGCACGCGAAGGCAAGCGCGGCGGCGCCTGGATGGATGACGCGCGCGGCCGTCACAAGCTCGCGCATGGCGCGGTGCAAACGCCGGTCGCGTATCTGACCTGTAATTTCTCGGCGCCGGTCGGCGGCAAGCCCGCCTGCTTCACGCACGACGAAGTGATCACGCTGTTCCATGAGTTCGGCCACGGCTTGCATCACATGCTCACGCGCGTCGATGAGCTCGGCGTGTCGGGCATCAACGGCGTCGAATGGGATGCGGTCGAGCTGCCTTCGCAGTTCATGGAGAACTTCTGCTGGGAGTGGGACGTGCTGTCCGACATGACCTCGCACGTCGATACCGCGAAGCCGCTGCCGCGCGAGCTGTTCGACAAGATGCTCGCCGCGAAGAACTTCCAGAGCGGCCTCGGCACGCTGCGGCAGATCGTGTTCTCGATGTTCGACATGCAACTGCATACCGGCTTCGACTCGAACGGCGCGAAGAGCGCCAACGAACTCGCGCGCGAAATCAACGAACGCTTCCACGTCGTGCCGCAAGCGCCGTTCTCGCGCTGGCCGAATACGTTCAGCCATATTTTCGCGGGCGGTTACGCGGCCGGCTACTACAGCTACAAGTGGGCCGAAGTGCTGTCGGCCGACGCGTATGCTGCGTTCGAGGAAGCCGCGCAAGCGGCGGGCAGCGTGCTCGATCGGACGACCGGCATGCGCTATCGTCGCGAGATTCTCGAAGTGGGCGGCAGCCGTCCGGCGATGGAATCGTTCAAGGCGTTCCGTGGCCGCGAGCCGAATATCGATGCGCTGCTGCGGCATAACGGCATGGCGCCGGGTGCCGCGCACTGAGCGATTGAAACGTCGCGATGATCGTTCGTTCGGCCTTGATGCGATGGCGCTGAATGAACGATGCCGATAGAAAAACCGGCGGTCTGCTCGCGCAGGCCGCCGGTTTGTCATTGATGCGCGAGATACGTCGCTACGCGCGATGCAGCTTGAAATCGACCTGCTCAGGCCGCCCTTCGAGCGATAACGACACGCTCGCGGCCGGCGCGCGGCCGACCACCCTGCCCCGGCTCACCACCACGAGCCGCGCGGCGCGCAGACGGATCGCCTCGAGCTCGTCGCGCGCATCGAGCACGACGAGATTGGCCGCGCATCCGGGCGCGATGCCATAGTCTTCCAGACCGAGAATGCGCGCCGCGTTCACGGTCACCGCGTCGAAACAGGCGTGCATGCCGTCGACGCTGGTCATCTGCGCAACATGCAGGCCCATCTGCGCGACTTCGAGCATGTCGGCCGAACCGAGGCTGTACCACGGGTCCATCACGCAGTCGTGGCCGAACGCGACCGTGATGCCCGCGGCCAGCATCTCCGGCACCCGCGTCATGCCGCGCCGTTTCGGGTACGTGTCGCTGCGGCCTTGCAGCGTGATGTTGATCAGCGGATTCGCGATCGCCGCGACGCCCGACTCGCGAATCAACGGCAACAGCTTGCTCACGTAGTAGTTGTCCATCGAATGCATCGACGTCAGGTGCGAACCGGCGACACGTCCGTGCAGGCCGAGCCGGTGCGTTTCGGCCGCGAGCGTTTCGATGTGGCGCGATAGCGGATCGTCCGATTCGTCGCAATGCATGTCGACGCGCAGGCCCTTTTCGGCCGCGTACTCGCACAGCATGCGCACCGACTGCGCGCCGTCGGCCATCGTCCGCTCGAAATGCGGAATGCCGCCGACCACGTCGACGCCCATGTCGATCGCGCGCTTCAGATTATCGAACGCACCGGCGCTGCGCAGCAGACCGTCTTGCGGGAAGGCAACCAATTGCAGATCGAGATACGGCGCGACGCGGCGCTTCACTTCGAGCAATGCCTCGACCGCGAGCAGACGCGGATCGCACACGTCGACGTGGCTGCGGATCGCGAGCAGGCCGCGCGCGACCGCCCAATCGCAATACTGCATCGCGCGTTCGATCAACGCTTGCTGCGTGAGCTCGGGCTTCAGCTCGCCCCATAGCGCGATGCCTTCGAGCAGCGTGCCCGACGCGTTCACGCGCGGCAAACCGTACGACAGCGTCGCGTCCATATGGAAATGCGGGTCGACGAACGGCGGCGTGACGAGCGAACCGGCCGCGTCGATTTCGTCGCGCGCGCTCGCGGCCAGGTTCGGCTCGATGGCGACGATACGGCCCGCGTCGATGCCGATGTCGACTGGGGACTGGTGATGCGGGGACAGCTGGGCGGCACTGCGCGGCAGCGTCGCGTGGCGGATGATCAGATCCATGTTCGCTCCGGTTGATCGCATTCGGACTCGCTACGATTCTATCGGCGCCAGAATAATGCGGGCACCGATGCGTACCGGCGCGCAGGCCGAAATCCGTACCGGCTGCGCGCGATGCGACGCGCCTATACTCGCCGTTTCGGCCATGCACTGACGGAGCGTACAGATGAAAACGATCGGCGTGATCGGCGGAATGAGCTGGGAGTCGTCCACCGAGTATTACCGGCTGCTGAACCGACACGCGAAGGCGCGGCTCGGCGGCCATCACAACGCGCGCAGTCTTCTGCTGACCGTCGATTTCGCGTCGATCGAGGCGAACCAGCGCGCCGGCGACTGGCACGCGCTCGGCGAACAGATGGCCGACGCCGCGCGCCAGCTCGAACGCGGCGGCGCCGATCTCGTGATTCTTGCGACGAACACGATGCATCGCGTGTGCGAATCGATCGAGCAGGCAATCACGGTGCCGTTCCTGCACATCGCCGATCCGACGGGCGCGGCGCTGCGCGCGGCGGGCGTCGAGCGGGTGGGCCTGCTCGGCACGCGCTACACGATGGAGCAGACGTTCTATATGGGCCGGCTGCGCGAGCGCTATGGACTCGACACGCTCGTGCCTGATGAGGACGAACGCGCGGACGTGCACCGCATCATTTACGACGAGCTATGCCACGGTAACGTGGCCGACGCGTCGCGCAAGGTTTATCAACGCGTGATCGAGCATCTGGCCGCGCGTGGCGCGCAGGCGGTGATACTCGGCTGCACCGAGATCACGCTGCTGATCAAGCCGGAAGATTCGGTGCTGCCGGTGTTCGATACCACTGCGTTGCATGCGCAGGCGGCGGTGGAGTGGGCGATCGGGGCGGAGTGAAAATGGGCGCGGGGCTCTGCTTTTGCGCCGGAAGGAAAACAGATTCGCCTCCCTTTGTCGGTGAGAGAAGGCGCGAGTCGAAAGCGATAGATCGACACTCATAACGTCCTTTGCATACACATCGGACCGGATGGAACGGTCCGCGCCTTGCAACAAGCCGATTACTCGTTGAGGAGGCGCTGGATCTCGTCAAGAAAAGAGGCGACGGTGTAGCCCCACGGCTCGGGAGAAAATCCGCGCCCATACATCTGATCGAACGCCATGGCCAGATCGTGCGGGTGTTCGTTCCTGAACGAGTCTATTTCCCGAACTAAATTGGCGTAATCATGAGGACTGTCCTGCTTGTAACACGCGACTATTTCCGGGACGGTTTCTCCGAACAGGTCGAAGTCCTGGCCGAAATACGTTCTCATGAGGTGGTCCATTGCGGGATAGCGCTCTGACGAACTCATTTCTCTCTCATTCAAGGTAGGCGGTGAGGATGTAATAAGGCATGCCGTTGTAGGTTTCGTATTTCAGCGTGACGAAGACGTTGTTCATTCGCGTAAGTTCGCCAGTAGCCCGCGTCACTCCATAGCCGATGTCGCCAGAGACGACTTTGGTGACTGTGATCTTTGCGTTTCGAGTTGGGGACTGCGCCCACGTCCTGATTCTTACGGCATTGGCCTGCACCGTTTCCGAAATGGCGCGTTCGGCATGCTCAAGGGTTATAAACGAGGATACGATTTTTCGCTTTGGTTCACGTTTCAGCCGCTCCCTGAGCCATGCTTCGTCCTTGCCAACGTGCTTCTGAAGCGTGTGCCCTCCGAACCTTGGATTGAGCGCTTTCGCCTCGTGCATTTGCAGATGGATCCTGCCCATCCTAACGCTGGCCGCGCGTGCTGCCTTGATCGAGCCAGCAAAGCCGAACGGCACGGCCATATCGATAGACAGGCCGATCTGGTCTGCCCTGTCAGGGCTGACCCGCATCGCCTCTGCCAGCTTCGCCGTGCCGTGCTGAGTCAAGGTGGCGGTATCGCGCCCTGTCCAGACCTGACGCAGGCCCGCCGCGGCCGTGTCCGAACCATGCGCCCCGAACACCACACACCCGGCCTTGCTTGCCATCGTCGGTTCGGGCAACACGCACAGCGCTGCCGCTCCAGCCATTTCAAGCACCCCGCCGACAACCTGCAAACCGCCCCACAGACGGTTGGAAAGCATTTCGGTGGGGCTAATCGAGTGGCGAGCCAGCACGGCCGACAGCTGCGGGGCGCTCAGCACCACGCGCACGCTGTCTGAATCCTGTTCATATGACATCTGAAACCTACTCCTGGTCGTTGGGACGACCACGCTAACCGTCGGCTTAGACATCGGATATGGGCGATGGATGATTCTTGCGTCCCATCGGTCAACGAAGATTCGGATACTGACTCGCGCTCGGCGAACGGATGGCCAACGCCGCGCGCCAATTCGAACGCAGCGGCGCCGATCTCATGATTCTCGTGACGAACACGAGCCGGACGATTCAGTGCTGCCCGGCTTCGATACCGCCGCGTTGCATGACGAGGCGGCGGTGCAGTGGGCGATTGGAGGAGAGTGACGATGGGCTCGAGGCCTCGATCCCGCGCGAATCGTGTTGCATCTATTCACGCGCGCAGCATACGCAGCGAGCGCCACAAGCAAAACGTAGCGCCGAAAGTCAAAAAGCCCGCATGGCTTGCGCGATGCGGGCTTTCAACAATGCTTTGGTTGCGGGGGTAGGATTTGAACCTACGACCTTCGGGTTATGAGCCCGACGAGCTGCCAGACTGCTCCACCCCGCGTCAGAGAAAAAAGAGTATATCGGATCGCTGACACAACGTCAAATGTTGGCGCGAAATACATATCGAGTGCGGTCGAGCAAGCGGCACATTCGCGCGGCGCGATGCGTCGCACGCGCTCTATCTTTGGTCGCGCATCCTTCCAGGCGTGTCATCTCAGGTTCTCGGTATCGCGGCGCTTCGAAGGTCGCGGCTTCGCGCGCGAAGGGTTGAGCAACGCAATCGACCATGTCATTAGCACGCTGCAACTGCATCGCGTAATGGCGAATTACCGGCCCGACAATCTGCGCAGCGCGCGACTCCTCGAGCGGCTCGGCTTCGAAAACGAAGGCCTCGCGCGTGCGTATCTGAAGATCGACGGCGCGTGAGCCGATCATGTGCTGACATCGCGAATCAACTCGCGCGACTGACGCCGATAGCCATGCAAGCGCCGCAGCGCGCCGCGCGGCCCATGCTGCGCGACCACCGCCACCGCCTGAAACGCGACCGGCGCAAACACCAGCCCGAGCAAGGTCGCCGTCACGACGCCGCCGAACACGCCCGTACCGATCGACCGGCGGCTTTCCGCACCGCCGCCGCTCGCCAGCACCAGCGGCACGACGCCCAGCAGGAACGCCGACGACGTCATCACGATCGGGCGAAATCGCGCGCCCGCCGCGCGTATCACCGCGCGCGTCAGCGGCACGCCGCGTAGGCTCAGGTCGCGCGCGAATTGCACGATCAAGATCGCGTTTTTCGCGGACAAGCCGATCACTGTGATCATCCCAACCTTGAAGTAGACGTCGTTCGGCATGCCGCGCATCAGCATCGCCGCAATGGCGCCGACTACGCCAAGCGGTACGACCATCAACACCGCGAGCGGAATCGTCCAGCTTTCGTATAGCGCGGCCAGCGCCATGAACACCGCCAGCAGCGACAGTCCGAGCAGCAACGGCGTCAGCCGCGCCGCCGCGCGTTCTTCGCGCGCCGCATCGACCCAGTCGAACGCGATGCCCGCAGGCAAGCTCGCCGCGAGCCGCTCCATCGCCTCCATCGCCGCCCCCGAACTGACACCGCTCGCCGCACGGCCGTTCAGATCGAGCGACGGATAGCCGTTGTAGCGCGTCAATGCGACTGGCCCGATGGTCCAGCGGCGCGTCGCAACCGACGACAGCGGCACCATCGCGCCCGACTGGTTCGGCACCGACAACGCCAGCAGATCGGTTTCCGTCATCCGCGTCGACGCATCGCCCGCCACCAGGACGCGGCGCATCCGGCCACCCGCCGGAAAATCGTCGACGTAGTACGAGCCAAAGGTGCTGCCCAACACGTCCGCAATCCGGTCGAACGATACGCCGAGCGCGTACGCCTTCGCGCGGTCCACGTCGAGTTCGATACGCGGCGCGTCGGGCAGATCCTCGAAATGAATCGACGTCAGCGACGGATCGGCCTTCGCGCGCTCGGCAAGCTGGTCGCGGGCGGCCTTCAACGCGTCGCGGCCCAAGCCGCCGCGATCTTCGAGCCGGAACGTGAAGCCGTCCGAATGCCCGACGCCCGGCACCGACGGCGGCAATTGCGCCTGCACGTTGCCGTCGAGAATCCGGCTGAACGACCGGTTCAACGTGTCGCGCAGCGTCATCGCATCAACGCCGCGCTGGCCCCAGTCTTTCAGCGTGACGAATGACATCGCTACGTTCTGTCCGCTGCCCTCGAAACTCCAGCCGATCACGCTTGTCACGTTCGCCACCGCCGTTTGCATGCGCAAAATCGACTCGGTCTTTTCGACGACGGCGAGCGTGCGCGCCTGCGTCGCGCCGGCCGGCAACTGGATCATCACCTGCAGCTGGCCCTGGTCTTCGACGGGCAGGAAGCCGCCCGGCATCCGCCAGTACAACGCGCCGCACAGCAGCAGCAATACGGCATACACCGCGAGCAGCGGCCCGACCCGGCGCATCGCGGCGGCCGTCATGGCCCGGTAGGCGCGCGACGCGCGATCAAAGCCCTGTTCGAAACGCGTCGAGAGGCGGGCGGCAACGCCACGCAAACCGCGTCGCGCGTCACGCTGACGGACCGATTGCGCAGGCGCGCTCAGCAGGTTCGCGCACAACGCGGGCGTCAACGAAAGCGCCATGAAAGACGACACCAGCATCGACGCAATCATCGCGACCGCGAATTGCCGGTAAATCCCACCGACGCCGCCAGGAAAGAACGCCATCGGCACGAACACGGCGGTCAGCACCGCCGTCACGCCGACGATCGCACCGCCGATCTGTTTCATCGCTTTCAATGTCGCGTCGCGCGGCGCCATGCCCTCTTCGTCCATCACGCGATGCACGCTCTCGACCACCACGATCGCGTCGTCGACCAGAATGCCGATCGCCAGCACGAGGCCGAACATCGTGAACACGTTGATCGACAAGCCGAATGCGTACATCGTGACAAACGCACCCATCAGCGTGACCGGAATCACCACTGTCGGCACCAGCGCGTAGCGCAGATCGCGCAGGAACAGCCACATCACGAGAAACACCAGCAAGATCGCCTCGGCCAGCGTGATCAGCACTTCGCGAATCGCAACGTTGACGAAGCGCGCGCTATCGAACGGCACCTGAACCGCGACGCCCGGCGGCAAACGGTTCGCCAGTTCCGCGAGCCGCGCCCGAATCGCGTCCGATGTTTCGAGCGCGTTGCCGCGCGGCCCGAGTTGAATCCCGACCGTCGCCGACGGCTTGCCGTTCAGGCGCGACCAGAACGTATAGTTGTCGCGGCCGATCTCGACCCGCGCGACGTCGGCAAGCCGCACTGCCGAGCCGTCGGGGTGCGCTTTCAGCACGATCTGGCCGAATTCCTCCGGCGACAGCAACTGCCCTTTGACATTCACCGACGCGGTCAGCTGCTGGCCGTCCACCAGCGGCGCGGCGCCGAGTGCGCCTGCCGCGACGCTCGCGTTTTGCGCGGCAATCGCGGCGTTGACGTCGGACGCGGCGAGGCCGAATTCGCGCAGCTTCATCGGATCGAGCCAGACGCGCAACGCTTCGTCGGCGTCCCACAGTTGCGCGGAACCGACGCCCGGCGCGCGCTTCAGTTCGCGCATGATGTCGCGGCTGAGGATGTCGCTTAGTTGCGCGGAATCGCGCGTGCCATCGGTGGATGTCAGCGCGACCAGCATCAGGAACGTGTTGGCGGCCTTGAAAACGCTGATGCCTTGCTGCACCACCTGTTGCGGCAAACGCGGCTCGACCTGCTTGAGCCGGTTCTGCACGTCCATCATCGCGATATCGGGGTTGGTGCCGGGCGCGAAGGTCGCCGCGATTTCAAGGTTGCCGAGGCCGTCGCTGCCGGTTTCGTAGTAAAGCATCCCGTCGGCACCGTCGAGACTTTCTTCGATGATGCTGCCAACGTTCGCATCCACGGCTTCCGTCGATGCACCCGGATAGACGGCATCGATCACGATACGCGGCGGCGCGAGTCGTGGATATTGCGCGACCGGCAGTTGCGTCAACGCGAGCGCGCCCGCGATGATTACCGCAAGCGCCAGAATCCACGCAAAGACCGGTCGGTCGATAAAAAAGGCGGCCAAGGCATGCTCACGCGTGTGGGTTCGGTGCGAGCGCGACCGGCGAAGCGAACACCGGCGCATCGGCGAAACGGGCCATATGGAATGCATCGACCAGCTTGCCGTCGCGCATCGCGAACGCTGGCGAGCGTCCTTCCTCGACGAAACCGAAGCGCTGGTACAGAGCGATCGCGCGGTGGTTGTCGACGAACACGGTCAACTCCAGCCGACGCAGGCCGAGCAGCGTATCCGCGCACTCGACGGCCGCCGCGAGCAGCGCCGTGCCGACGCCGCGCCCGACGTAATCGTCATGCACGCAGAGACCGATTCCCGCGCAATGCGCCATCCGGTGCATGCGCGGCAACACGTCGATCATCCCGACTACGCGACCGCCCGCCTCCGCGCACAGTCCGAGCCTGTTCGCGGGCATTTTTTCGAGCCAGCTCCCAACCGTCGCGTTCGAGCGATACGGCGTCTGCAACGTGCCATGCCGCGCGCCGGGGCAGTTCATCAACGAAGTGATCGCGTCGAGGTCGGACTCTTCGCGGGCGCGGATAATCACATGCGCCGTGTCGGGTTTCAACGAGACGTTCATACGGCCGCCTCGATTTCCGCTTGCAGATGACCCATCGGCGCGCGTAAGCGGCCCATGAACACCGAGTCGATCAGCATGCCGTCGCGCAGCACGGCGCCGCGAAAGGTCGCTTCGTGCGAAAAACCGAACTTGCGATACAGCGCAATCGCGCGATGGTTGTCGGCGAACACGTTCAGCTCGAGACGGCGCAGCCCGTACCAGTTGTCGGCGGCATCGATCAGTTCGGCCATCAGCCGCGTGCCGACGCCCTTGCCCTGCCAGTCGTCGTGCACGCTGATACCCAGCCAGCCGCTATGCGCGCGACGCAGCGCGCCCGGATGCAGATCGGCCGAGCCGACCAGCGTATCGCCCACCAGCGCTGCAATCGCCATCGACGGCGCCGCGAGCTTCGCGAGCCAGCCTTGAGTCTGCTGCAAGGTCGGATACGGACGCATCGGGTTCTGGCGCATCACACCGGGGCATGAACGCAGCGCGTGGAGTTGCGCGGCGTCGTCCGGATGCAGCGGCCTGATGCTGATCTCGAACGGTTCGGTCCCGAACCGTGTCGTGCTCTCAAATATTGTCTTTGGTTCTGTCATTGTTATGGCGTTCAGTCTGTCATCGGAAACTCACTCACAGCGTCAGTTCGAACGAGCGTGCCAGCAAGCCGGGTAGTTTCCAGCCGCCGGTCTGCCGCTCGCCCCACGTTCCATCGTTCAGCAGCAGTTCCGGCTGGGCGTCGAGACGTTCGAGTTCGCTCGACAGCAAACGGTACAGGCTGTCGTCGAAACGCATCGCCTCGACCGGCGCGACGATCTGCCCGCGTTCGACCCAGAACGTCGCGAAACGCGTCATGCCGGTCAACCGGCAATTCATCCGGTCAGAAAAATTCACGTACCAGAGATTGCCGACATACAGCCCGGTATCGAGTGCGGCAAGGATATCGGCGGCGTCGAGATCGCCGCCAGCCATCGCCAGCGACTCAGGCGTTTCGCTGGCGAGCGCGCCGTTCGGCGTCAATCCGTATTCGCGCGCGCTACGGGCGTTGGTCAGTTGCCCGGCGTTGCGGCCGTCGTGAATCAACGGCACGCTGTCGCGCTGATAACCGTCTTCGTTGAAGCGCGGCGTGATATTCAGGCTCAGGTCTTCGGTCATCGACACGCGCGGATCGAGCGCGACTTCGCCGCTGTGCAGCCGGTAAAACGGGCTGCGCGCGGTGGCGTTCGCGCGCGCGGAAAACCCGCCCCACGACGCCGTGCCGACCAGTTCCAGCATCGCCGACGGCGCCAGATACGTGCGATACCGCCCCGGCGACAACGCGCGCGGCGTGTGTCCAAGCACCGGCAAACGTGCGGCGGCCTGTTCTACCTTCGCGGCGAACACGCTGTCGTCCCAGTGGTCGCCGGTGTACGTGCTTTTGATCGCACGGCCGCTCGGGTCGTACAACGACCAGCTAAAGCTGAAGTTGCTGACTTCGTACCAGCCGCGACTGCCGCGCGACGACGAGAAGCCGCGCACCATCGAGCCACCTGCATAGAAGCCGACGAAATCGAGTCCGCGCGCGCTTTCGGTGGCGATCCGCAACAGTGCGTCGGGCGCGGGCAGCTTGCCGCTGCGGCGCGTCGATTGGGTCCATTGGGTGGCGTCGTACAACAGATGCGGGTCGTCGGGCGCATCGCGCAAGCCGTCGCGCAACGTATTCAGCGCATCGGCGATATCGCGCAGATCCGTCGCTGGATCGCCGCATACCGTGAAGCTCGAATACGCCTGCCTGGCGCCGTCGATCAGGCGGACGGTCAGTTTGCCTTGCGACACCTGGCCGATCTGCCGGACCTTGCCACCGTTGAAGCGGATAAAGTCGGATTGCTCCGCCGACAGCCTCGTCAACGCCACTTCGTCGCCGCTGAGCAGCGTGTCGATCGCATCGGCGAGCAGCGCGAATTGCGCGTGCCAATCCGGCAACTGCGCGTTCGAGGCGAAATCGAAGCCGCTCGATGCATTGACTGCATTGGTTGTAGTCATCGCGCGCCTCCGAATACATCGACATGCGTGAACACGCACGGCGGCGACGCATGGCCGACGCGCACCAGTTGCGCCGGTTCGCCTTTGCCGCACATCGACGTGCCGAACACTTCGCGCGTGCTGGCATTGCCGACCGCGCTCAGACTGCGCCAGAAATTCGCGGATATGCCGCGATAATTCGGTTGCTTGACGATTTGCGTGAGCTTGCCGTTTTCGATCAACTGGCCGAACTCGCAGCCGAATTGAAACTTGTTGCGGTGATCGTCGATTGACCACGACGTATTGGTGCGCATCAGGATGCCGTGTTCGATGCCGGAAATCATTTCGCCCAGCGTGCTGGTTCCCGGTTCGATATTCAGGTTCGCCATCCGGTCGATCGGCGCGCGATTCCAGCTCGACGCACGCGAATTCGCGACGCCCGCCATCTTTGCGCGCTGTTGCGACAATGCGCCACCGAGCGGACGTTCGAGCACGCCATCGCGAATCAGATATTGTTTGCGCGCTTCAGTGCCGTCGTCGTCGAATGCGTACGACGCGGCTTCTTCGCGCAGCGACGGATCGAATGTCACGTTGAGCAGTTCCGAGCCGTAACGGTAAGTGCCGAACATCTCCGGCTTCACGAAACTCCATCCGGCGAAGTTGCGTTCGTCGCCGAGAATCCGGTCGAGTTCGAGCGGATGCCCGATCGATTCGTGAATCTGCAACATCATCTGATCGGGCATCAGCAGGAGGTCGCGCGGACCAGCCGGACAGTTCGGCGCGGCCAGCAAGGTCAGCGCGTCGGTGGCGAGCCGCACGCCTGCGCCGTCGAACGCGTAGCGGTCCAGCACTTCGACGCCGCCTTGCGCGAGCGTGCCGTAATTGCCGCCGAGCGTGCGCACCTGCGTGTCGCCGTTCGCGTGCGCCGCGACGCTCATTTCCGGCATCACGAGGCAAAAGCGCTGGTCGATTCGCGCGCCGTCGCTGGTCAGATAAACCTGTTCGGTGCGCGTGATCTGCACGGATGCCGTGCGCTCGACGATCCGGTCGTCGATTTTCGCGGCGGCGCATTCGTGCGCGAGACGCGCGAGCCATTCGCCGCGCGTCGGCAGCGGCTGGTCGGCATTGGGCGAGACATACGCGCCGCTGAGCGCTTCGCGCGACACCGCGCGATGGTCGATCAGCGATGCGCCGGCGCTCGCCAGCGCACGTTGCGTCGCGATATCGAGCGCAGCCTGCAAGCCCCCGATGGACAGATCCGTGGTTGCCGCATAGCCCGCGCCCGCGCCGGCCCACGCGGTCAGCATGGCGCCGCGTTCGCGCTGCGTGCGCAGCGGCTGCGCGACGTCGTTGCGTACTTCGTGGTCGTCGATCTGTTCATCGACAATCCGTAAGGACCAGAACGCCGCATTGCTCTTCAACGCACGGGCGGCCTGCGTCCAGCGCGATTCGCTCATTGCAGTACCTCGGGTTCGTCGTGCTCCGGCGCGATCATCGACGCGGCGAGCAACGACTGCGTATAAGAATGTGACGGCGCATGCAGCACGTCGAGCGTGTCTCCCGCCTCAATCACGCGGCCGTTCTTCATCACGATCACGCGATGCGCCATCGCACGCATCACCGCCAGATCATGGGTGATCAATAGATAGCTTAACCGGTACTTCTTCTGCAAGCCCGCCAACAACTTAAGCACCTGTTGCTGGATCGACACATCGAGCGCGCTGGTCGGCTCGTCGAGAATCAGCACTTCCGGTTCGACCGCCAACGCACGCGCGATCGCTATCCGCTGCCGCTGCCCGCCGGAAAACTCGTGCGGATAGCGCAGCATCGATTCTTGCGGCATGCCCACTTCTTCGAGCATCGTCCCCACCCGCGCGCGGCGCGTGCGCGCGTCGATTTCCGGCCGGTGCACCTCGATCCATTCCCCGACGATCTGCTCGACCGTCATACGCGGCGATAGCGACCCGAACGGGTCCTGAAACACCACCTGCATCCGCGAGTACAACGCGCGGCGCGAGTTCGCGCCACGCAAAGCCGATAACGGCGCGCCGTCGATATGGATATGACCGGCGGCGGGCCGTTGCAGACCGAGCAGCGTCGCCGCCAGCGTCGATTTTCCGGAGCCCGATTCGCCGACCACGCCGAGCGTCTCACCGCGACGCAGCGTCAGATCGACGTCGTGCACTGCGCGAAACGTCGAACCGCTGAACAGCGAGCGCCAGCCTTTCGCGGCCGTCCGGTAATCGACCGCGAGGCCTTGCACCTCGAGCACCCGACGCGCGTGTGGTTCGATCGGCCCGATCTCGCGTTGCGGTTCGCTGTCGAGCAATCGCTGCGTGTAAGGATGCTGCGGCGCTGCGAACAGCGCCTGGGTCGTATTGGTTTCGACCAGCACACCCTTTTCCATTACCGCCACGCGTTGGGCGAAGCGGCGCACGAGATTCAGGTCGTGCGTGATCAGCAGCACCGCCATGCCGCGATCGGCGGCTTCCTGTTCCTGCAGTTCGACCAGCAGATCGACGATCTGCTGACGCACGGTGACGTCGAGCGCGGTAGTGGGTTCGTCGGCGAGCAGCAGGCGCGGACGGCACGCGAGCGCCATCGCGATCATCGCGCGCTGGCGTTGTCCGCCGGACAGTTGATGGGGGTAGCTGTCGATCCGCCGTTCCGGCTCGGCAATGCCGGTACGGCGCAGCAGTTCGATGCCGCGGGCGCGCGCCGCGTTCGACCGCAAACCCTCGTGCAGACGCAGGCTTTCGGCGATCTGCTGACCGATCGTGAACAGCGGATTGAGCGCGGTCATCGGCTCCTGAAACACCATCGCGACGGCGGCGCCGCGAATCCCGCGCATCTGCTGCTCGGTTTTCTGTAATAGATCGAAGCCGTCGAGACGGATCTGGCCGCTGGTCTGCGCATGTTCGACGAGGCGCAGGATCGACAGCGCCGTGACGCTCTTGCCCGAACCGGATTCGCCGACCAGCGCAACCCGCTCGCCGCGCCCGATCGTCAGATTCAGTTCGCGAACCGCGACCTTGTCGCCGAAACGGATCGAGAACGTGTCGATTTCCAGCAAGGGCTTGTGCAACGTTGCGTCGCTCATCACTTCCTCCCGCCGAACGCCGACCCGCGTGAACGGGCGTCGAGCGCATTGCGCAACGCGTCGCCCATGAACGTCAGCAGCAACAACGTGATCACCAGCGCGGCAAACGCAGATACCGAAATCCACCATGCGTCGAGGTTGTTCTTGCCTTCCTGAAGCAGTTCGCCAAGGCTCGGCGTGGGCGGTGCGACACCCAGCCCCAGAAAGTCCAGACTCGTCAGCGACAGAATCGCGGCGCTCATCCGGAACGGCAGGAAGGTGATCACCGGCGTCATGCTGTTCGGCAGCAGATGACGCCAGATGATCTGCCAGTTGCTCAAACCCATCGTGCGCGCGGCGCGAACGTAATCGAGCGAACGGTTGCGCAGGAATTCGGCGCGCACATAGTCGGACAGCACCAGCCAGCCGAACATCGACAGCAGGATAAACAGCAGCCAAAAACTCGGCTCGAAGATCGACGCGAAGATGATCAGCAGATACAGGTCCGGCATCGAACTCCATACTTCGATCAGGCGCTGCCCGATCAGGTCGGTGCGGCCGCCGTAAAAGCCTTGCAACGCACCCGCCAGCACGCCCAGCACGATACCCGACACCGTCAGCGCAAGCGCCATCAACACCGACAGCCTGAAGCCGTACAGCAATCGCGACAGCACATCGCGGCCGTATTGATCGGTGCCGAGCCAGTTGGTCGCGGACGGCGACGCCGGAAACGGCCGCGTCGCGAAGTAATCGATCGTGTCGTAGTGGTAGTGATTCGGCGGGTAGATCGCGAAGTTGCCTTTCTCAGTCAACTGCTTGCGGATAAACGGATCGAGATAGTTCGCGCGGGTCGGAAAATCGCCGCCGAACATCGTTTCCGGATAATCCTTCACGATCGGAAAATAGTCATGGCCGTCGTAACGGACCATCAACGGCCGGTCATTCGCGAGCACTTCGCCGAGCAGGCTCAGCACGAACAGCGTTGCGAACACGATCAGGCTCCAGTAACCGAGCTTCTGCTGGCGGAAACGCTGCCATACGCGTCGCCCAGGCGACACGGACACCGGCAACGCGCCGGGCGGCAGCTTATCGGTCCAGGCTGTTGAATTGGATGCGGGGGTCGACGAGGACATAGCAGACGTCAGCAATGAGTTTGGTCACGAGACCAATCAGCGTGAACAGGAACAGCGAACCCAGCACGACCGGATAGTCGCGGCGGATCACCGAGTCATAAGACAGTTGGCCCATGCCGTCGAGCGAAAAAAGCGTTTCGATCAGCAGGTTGCCGTTCAGGAAGGCGCCGATAAACGCGGCGGGCAGTCCGGTCAGCAAAGGAATCGCGGCGTTGCGCAATACGTGCTTCCACAGCACGTCACGCTTGGGCGCACCTTTCGCCCGCGCGGTCAGCACGTATTGCCGACCAATCTCTTCGAGAAACGTATTCTTGGTCAGGATCGTGACGATCGCGAAGTTGCCAACCACCGACGCCGTCACCGGCAACGCGATGTGCCATAGATAATCGAGCACCTTGCCGAACGCGCTGAGTTCGTCGAAGTTATCGGACGTGAGGCCGCGCATCGGGAAGACCTGCCAGAACGTGCCGCCGCCAAACAGCATCAGCAGCAGCACGCCGAACACGAAGCCCGGAATCGCGTAGCCGGTCAGCACCATCACGCTGGTGGCGGTGTCGAAGCGCGAGCCGTTGCGCACCGCTTTCGCGATCCCGAGCGGCACCGACACGATGTAGGTCAGCACGACCGTCCATAACCCGAGCGTGATCGACACGGGCAGTTTCGAGCGGATCACCGCCCACACGCTCTGATGGTGATAGTAGGACTGGCCGAGATCGAAACTCGCGTAGTCCCTCAGCATCTTCAGATAGCGCGTCAGCGGTGGTTTCTCGAAGCCGAACTGCTTCTTGATCTGCTCGATCTGCTGCGCATCGACGCCCTGGCTGCCGTGATACGCGTTGCCTCCGCCTCCGCCTTCGCCGCCGCGCTGCTGGCCGTGACGCAACTGCGTCATCATCTGTTCGACCGGGCCGCCCGGCACGAACTGCGTCACGAAGAAAGTCAGCGTAACGACGCCGATCAGCGTCGGGATCATCAGTAGCAGACGTTTGATGATGTAGATAAACATAAGCCCCTCACTTCGCAGCGGCGGTGTTGGCCGCAGCGGACGGCATCTTGCGATACCAGTAGCTGACGATCCAGTCCTCGCCCTGGAAACTGACCGGCGTCACCGACGGGTAGCCGAGCGCGCTTTTGTACGCGATCCGCGTATCCGGCGCGAAATATTCGGGCACCAGGTAATAGCCGTTGATCAGCACGCGGTCGAGCGCATGGGTCGCGGTTTCGAGTTCGTTCAGCGTGCTCGCGTGGATCACCGCGCGCACCAGCGCATCGACCGCCGGCGACTTCACGCCCGGATAGTTCTCCGAGCCGACCTGCGATGCCGATGCGCTGCTGAAACGACGCTCCAGTTCGGCACCGGGAATCGTCACGCGCAGATAGATGAACGTCGTCATATCGAACTCGAAGTTGTCGATCCGCTTCTGATACAACGCACTATCTATCTCGCGCATATGCGCATCGATGCCGAGCAGTTGCAGGTTGCGCATATACGCCAGCAGTACGCGATCCATGCCCGGCTGATCGTCGATGATTTCGATCGACATCGGGTTGCCGTGCGCGTCGCGCAACTGGCCGTCGCGCACTGTCCAACCCGCTTCAGCGAGCAGGCCGCGCGCTTCGCGCAGGTTCTCGCGCAATGTGTGCGGCGCAATCGTGTCGGCCTGCCTGACCATTGGACCGAACACGGCCGCCGGCAAACTCGCGCGATACGGGTCGAGCAGCGTGAGTTCGGCATCGGTGGGCACGCCTTGCGCGGCGAACGGGCTATCGTCGAAGTAGCTGTTGGTGCGCCGGTACTGGCCGTAGAAGGTCATCCGGTTCAGCCAGTCATAGTCGAACGCAAGTGCAAGGGCATGCCGCACCCGCACATCCGAAAACATCGGCCTGCGCGTGTTGAACATCAGCCCCTGCATCTGCGCGCCGTGATCTGGGAACAGTTTGCGCTGCAACGCGCCGTTCTCGAAGTTCTTGCCGATATAACGGCGCGCCCATTGCATCGAACTGTATTCGACCATCACGTCGGTATCGAGCGCTTTCAGCGACTCGAGCTGCGTGTAATGATCGTGATAGAGCTTGAACGCGACGCGCGCGAAATGGTACATGCCGCGCCGCGACGGCAAATTTGCGGCCCAGTAAGCCGGATTGCGACGGTAGACGATCTGCGTGTCGTTCTTGCGCTGCTCGATCAGATACGGGCCGCTCGACACCGGCGGCACATTGGTCAACTGATCGAACGCGATGCGCGTGCCGTTGGCTTGCATTGCCCACTTTCGCGAGAAAACCGGCAGGTCGCCTGCGATCAACGGCGCGTCGCGTTCCACGTGCCTGAAGTCGAAGCGCACCCGCGACGGGTCGAGCACCGTGGCGCGGCTGATCACCGCGAACTGCGAGTTGAACAGCGGCGATGCCTGCGGGCTGGTCAGCGTATCGAACGAATACTTGACGTCGTCGGCGGTGATCGGATCGCCGTTCGAAAAGCGCGCTCGCGGGTCGATATGAAACACCGCTGATTTGCCATCCGGCGCCACCTCCACGTCGTCGGCGATCAATGCGTATTCCGACGCGAGTTCGTCCCAGCTGCGCTGCATCAGCGTATCGAACATCAGATGCAGGATGTCCGGCGCCGGCGCACCACGCGTCAGGAACGGATTCAGCGAATCGTAACTTTGCGCTTCGTCGTAGTTCTGGAAGACCAGCGTGCCATCGGTCGGCGCATTCGGGTCCGCGTAATCGAAATGCGTGAACCCGGACGGATACTTCGGCGCGTCGTATTGCGCGATCGACGCCCTCGCGAACGCGGGCGCCGTCGTCAACGGCACGACCAGCAGCCCCGCGACGAGCGTCATCGCAACCCGCGCCGCGAACGCCGTAACGACGCGCGCGCGCGGGCCTCGAAACCTGTCGGTTGTCATCATGCGTGTCTGGACGCGCATCGGCTCGTAGCCGACGCGCGATGCTTCGAAACCGCGCGGGCGGCGGCGGGTAGCCACCGCTCGCGTGGTTCCGGGTTGAAGGCCGGAGGGGTATAAATTGCGAAGGCCGGAAGTTCGCGTCGAAGCTGAGCTTATTCGTCGTCGTCACTCGTCGTGGTTACTCGTCGTCGGACGGTGTGGTCTTGAACGAGAACTGAACTTCGCCGACATACGGCTCGGCATTCTTCTCGCACTTGTACGCCTTGCCTGCGGCAATCACGGCTTCGTTGAACACCGACGTCGGCGGCGTGACGCGCATGATCTTCACGTCGCTGACATTGCCGTCCGTACCGATCGTCAGATGCGCGATCACGTCCGCCGAAATACCGTCCGTCAATGCCTTGCGCGGAATCACCGGCTGCACCGACTGGCAATGACCGCGGCCGTCCACCACGCCATGCAGCGCGGGTGGCGCCGGCGGCGCGGCCGGTGCCGGAGCGGGTGCCGGCGCAGGTGTCGGCGACGCGACCGCCGGAGCGTTCGGAGCCGGATTCGCCGTGGGCTGGATCACCGGCTGCGGCGTCGGTCGCGGCGGCGGCGGCGTCGGGGTCGGCTTCGGTATTTCGTGCTTCGGCTGCGCTTTGGGCGGCGCCGGCGGCGGCTCCAGCTTCTTCACCTCGGGCGGCGGTGGCGGAGGCGGCGGCGCAATCTGCACGCGCATCTCCTTCGGCGGCGGCGGCGGCGGCGGCTGGAACTTCATGTGCGACACGCCCAGAATCACCAGCGCCTCGACCAGCACCGCAACGCCGATCGCCAGCTTCATGGGCATGCGACCGTGATGCGCCGGCGTCGTCGATGCCCAGAGTGCACCGTCCAGGCGGTTTTGCGGATCTTTCATGTCGATGGCCGGTGAACTCATGTCGTCGGGTTCGTGGCCAATGCAACCGAACTGATGCCCGCCGCGCGCACCAGGTCCATCACCTTGACGATATTCTTGTAGCTCGTGCCTTCGTCGCCGGCAATCGCGACATCTACTTTCTTCGAGTCGCGAACCAGACCTTGCAGACGCGCGGTCAGTTCGTCGGGCGTCACGGGCTTCGAATCCAGATAGATTTCGTCCGTCTTCGTCACCCCGATCGATACCTTGATGGTCTGCTGCAACTGCTCGGCGGTGCTCGATTGCGGCAGGTCGAGCTTGATGCCTGCGCCCTGGATCATCTTCAGCGTCGCGAGCATGAAGAACACCAGCAGGAACATCATGATGTCGATCATCGGGATGATCTCGATGCGCGCTTTCTCTTCACCGCCGAGGTAATGGCTGCGATGGTTTCGCATGGTCCGTCTCCTTGAGTGCCGGCGTCAGACTGCGAAGCGCGATACGAGCAGCGACTTGATGAGGTCGAACTGGTTGACCGTCATCCGGATACGCTTGTTGAAGTAGTTCAGGAAGATCACGCAGATGATCGCGATGGTCAGGCCGCACGCGGTGGCCGTCAGCGCGTGACCGATGCCGCCCGTCACACCGTTCGGGTTCGCGGTGCCGCTGGTGCCGAGCACGTTGAACGATTCGACCATGCCGATGATCGTGCCAAGCAGACCCAGCAACGGGCCGAGCGTCACGGCCGTATCGAGAATCCACAGGTTACGGTCGAGACGCGGCAACTGGAACATGATCGTTTCCTCGATCTCGCGTTCGACCACGGCTTCGCTCTTGCCCTTCACTTTCATCGCCGACTTCACGAGTTCGCCTTGCACGGTCTGCTTGTAGTGCTCGGCCACTTTGGCGGCATCGTCGGGATTGGCTGCATCGACGAGTTTCAGGTCGTGTTCGAGGGTCTTGCCGGCACGCACGGCACGCGAGAAGAACATCAATCGTTCGATGATGATCGCGATGCCGAGCAGGAAGATGAACGCGAGGAGAGGGATCAGACCCATCGACTGGATCGAGTAGTTAATGAGGGTATTCAGCACTGCGGACTCCGGTTAGTACAGGCTCAAGCGGCCGTTGAATAACGGTAGGTTTCGAGATGCCGGCTGCCTTGTGAGTCGCCGGCTAAAGGCCCGCCACCTATGCAAAGCCCGTACCAGGTCAGGCGACCGGTTTCTCCGTAACGAACGTCGCCAGTCCTTTACACAGGACGCTTTGCCTTTTATTTCATGGACTTGCCGAGCGCGACAAAGATCTCGCATGCCCGCGGCTTGCGTGGCGCCCGCGCACGCATGTAGCAAAACAAATTTATTTTTGTAATTAGAGTAAGTCCGCTTTCCGAGACTTCTTCTGCCAAAGCCTTTAATTCCCTATTGCAGAAATGGTGCGAAAAGTTGCACTTGAAGCGTTTTGGTGCAATCTCAGAATGCCTATAGACAATTTCATTACATGCACCTTTCATATTACTGTCAATTTAGTATGACAATAGGCACCAATTGAAGACCAGCTACCACCCACAAATGCCTACACGTAGCGCGAAACAAGCTTAACGAACCACTTTCTTACACTTATTACCATTCCTTTCAACGGCACATTAATCGCCCCGAATTAGGGAATTTAATCGCCATGGACTATTTTTTATTTAATGCACCAATTCTGTAATTAAGCATTCTTACGGTGCGTAATCTGCACCAAATCGTAATTAAAATAAGCCGTCTAACTTTATTTTTTTCTAATGGAAACTTTCCGGGGTTCTGTTACGCGCGAGGAATGCCTTATTTCCAGGCACTACCCGCGCGACACAATTTTTCGTAACTCTGAATTCCTAAGCAAATCAATCGCTTCGATGCATTTGCGGAGGCCGCTCAAGGCCTTTCCGACGATCCGCGACCTCACACATGGCATATCTCGTGCTCTTGCTGCGCTCGCTTCAAGACCAAGGCGCGCGTCCGACACGATCGGCGACGCACCCTGGACGGAATGTGCGGGACGGCGCGGGGATGCGCCGGACAGCGAAGAACTCGCTGACGTCAACGCACGGCAGCGCATGCGCAACTCGCGCCTGCGTTTGCGTGATCGTTCAACGGAAGTGGCCTTAACGACAAGAAGGAGCGGAAGTGAAACAAAAGCGATTGGCCTCAGCCATCAAAAGAATCATCGGAGCCGAGCTGGTGTTGACAGCGGCGTTCGTCCCGCTGGCACACGCACAGAGCCAACCTGATACAGCGGCCGCTCCGACGGCCGCAAGCACGCCAGCGGCGACTCCCCCCGCCGTCAGCAAGCTCGAAAAAGTAGAAGTCACCGGTTCGCTGATCCGCACATCGGACAAGACCGGCAACGTCGAAGTCCAGACCGTTACAGCAAGGGATATCCAGCAAAGCGGCTACACGACCGTGGCCGACTTCCTGCGCGGCATGTCCGCCAACTCCGCGTCCAGTTGGGGTTCCACCACGATGAACGGCACGGCGCCGGGCGGCTCGGGGATCGCATTGCGCGGTCTGTCCGAGAAGTACACGCTGGTGCTGGTCGACGGCCAACGCGTCGCGAACTACGCACAGGCGGTGAACTTCACCGACACGTTCTTCGACGTCAACACGATCCCGCTGAACATCGTCGATCACATCGAAATCGTGAAAACGGGCGCCGTGTCCGCATACGGTTCCGACGCGATTGCCGGCGTGGTCAACATCATCACGAAGAAGAACTTCCAGGGTCTTGAGATCGACGGGCAGCTCGGCAAGGCACAGCATCCGGGCAACGCTCAGGGCAACTTCAGCGTGCTCGGCGGCTTCGGCGACCTGAACTCGGATCGGTTCAACGTGACGGCTGCCGCCAGCTACTATCGCGATTCCGGTTCGACGCTCGACCAGCGCGACATGACCAAGAACGAAGACTTCAGCCAGTTCCCAGGTGGGTCGGCTGGTCCTCTGGGTCCGAATCAGCAGTCATTCTGGAAACTGCCCGACGGCTCGACCGCCGCGTTGAACCCATGCCCTCCGGGCAGCACTAACGCGGCGGGCGCATCGTGCGTGTACAACAACGCGAACACGTACTCGCTTATTCCACAGACGACGCGTATGAACGCGAAGGTGCGTGGTACCTTCAAGATCAACGACGACACACAGGCTTACGCCGACCTGTGGGCGAGCCGCAACGAGACGGTCCAGTATTTCGGCAGCCCGGCCATCACCAGCACGTCGAACGTGTTCAATCCGGTGACCGGCTCGGTGTCGCAACTCAACCGCACGGTGTCGGCGCTGAATCCGTACAACCCGTACGGAGTCGATACGCCGATCAACCTGACCTTCCCGGGCATTGCGCAGCGGTCAGACACGGTATCGACGTTCTGGAAGGCCTCGACGGGCGTGAAAGGTTCGTTCACCACGCCGAAGGTCGGCGACTGGGACTGGTCGGTGGACTACGGTCATTCGCAGAGCACGGTCGACACGACGTACTCGAACATGATCAACACGGCCGCGGCTGAAAACATCCTCGGCCCGAACGGCGGCTACAACTTCGCGAACCCCGCATCGACGCCGAACGGTCTGAACGGCCTGTTCCAGAACGACTACCAGCAGGCGATCTCGAAGCTCGACAGCGTGACGGCGAAGACCTCGACCGGCAATCTGTTCAACCTGCCGGCTGGCCCGGTCGGCATCGGTTTCGGTACGGAATTCCGTCACGAAAGCTCGCTGATCCACCCGCGCACGTACTCGTCGCAAGGGATCGTCGTGCCGGCGAACGTTCAGTCCGTCGACGGCGAACGCAACATCGCGGCCGTGTATTACCAGATCGATATTCCGATCATCCACAACCTGACGTTCACGCAAGCGGGCCGCTATGACCACTATAGCGACTTCGGCGGCGCGTTCTCGCCGAACTTCGCACTGCGCTTCCAACCGGTCCAGATGCTGACGACGTACGCGTCGTACAGCCGTGGTTTCCGCGCGCCGACGCTGATCGAAAACTCGCAGGCAACCTACCTGGCTCACCAGAACCTCGTCGATCCGAACGACCCGAGCGGCGTGCCGACCAAGCACTTCACGACCGAACAGATCAACGGCAATCCGAACCTCCAACCGGAGCACACGAAGAACTACAACATCGGCTTCGAACTGTCGCCGGATGCGTCGACCGATATCGGTGCAGCGTTCTACAAGATTCATATCGACGGCGTGATCGGTACCGACGATCCGAATGCCGTGCTGGATGCCAACGACCCGTCGAGGGTCGTGCGCAATCCTGACGGCACGATCCGCTACATCGCGCAACAGTTCATCAACCTCGGCTCGCTGGATACCGACGGCTTCGACATGAACTTCCGCAAGTCGGTCGGCACGAAGTACGGCACGTTCACGCTGTCGGGCGACTGGGCGTACGTGTGGCACTTCAAGCTGAACAGCCCGGGCTCTGCAACGCAGGACTTCGCGGGTAACAACCTCGCGCTGCTGCAACCGTTCGGTGCGTCGAATCCCCGCTGGAAGGGCAACACGAGCCTGACGTGGGATTACCGCAAGATGACCACGACGCTGAGCTGGCAGTACACGGGTCCGTACACCAACGCAGTGGCAGCCGAGTTCGGCGACGGTGGCACGGGTTCGGTGGCGTCGTATAGCCAGTTCAACCTGATGATGACGTATCGCGGCTTCAAGAACTGGACGATCTATGGTGGCATCCAGAACATCTTCGACAGGGAGCCGCCGTTCGACGTGGAGTGGCAATCAACGCCGGACATCACCGGCTACGACCAGTCGCTGTACACGAATCTGGGCCGCTTCTTCCAGATCGGTGCGACCTACCGCTTCTGATCGTCGCAGCGGGCTTTATCGCAGGACCGTAGGTCTCCTCTTGCCTCTTCGTCGTTGTTGAAGAGGATTGGCGGCGGTGCCTCGCGCACCGCCGGCTTTTTTGCTTTACGGATACCACTTGAAATACGCAATGAAACCGATTCACGCCACCCAGGCGGCGTTGGCCGCGTTCGCGCTCGCCCTTCTCTCCCCCGCCCACGCCGTGACGATCCCGCCCGGCGTCACGCTCGCAGCCACCCAGGAACTCACGCGGCAAACACCCGTCGAGGCAGAATCGATCGACCCCGCGCATATCGAGTCCTGGGCCGCCAATACCATCGGCCTCGACCTGTTCGAAGGCTTGACGCGAATCGCCGCCGACGGTGCGGTCGTGGCGGGCGTGGCGGAATCGTGGAGCCGCAGCGCGCCCGATACATGGATCTTCAAGCTGCGCCACAACGCGCGCTGGAGTAACGGCGAGCCGGTCACGGCCGCCGATTTCGTCTATTCGTGGCAACGCGTGGTCGATCCGAAGACCGGCTCGAAATACACAATCCTGGTCGAGTTCGTGAAGAACGCGAAGGCGATTCTGGCGGGCAAGGCGCCGCTCTCCAGTCTCGGCGTGCGCGCGGTCAATCCGTACACGGTAGAGGTCAAGACCGAAGACCCGACCGCGTTCTTTCCGCAACTGACCGCGATGTCGACGATGGCGCCGGTGAACCGCGCGACGGTCGAGAAGTATGGCGACGAATGGACCCGTCCCGGCCACATGGTCAGCGACGGTGCGTATGCATTGAGCGACTGGCAACCGGGCAACCGTCTCGTGATGGTGAAGAACGACAAGTACTGGGATGCGAGCAAGGTCGCGATCACGAAAGTCACCTATCTGCCGATCGAAAGCGACGAAACGGCAATGCGGATGTATCAGGCCGGCCAGTTCGATTACACGTATACCATTCCGTCCGGCATCTATAACCAGGTCAGCAAGCAGTTCGGTTCCGAGCTGAAGACCGGGATGTTTATCGCCACCTACTACTACTCGCTGAACAACGCCGACCCGGCCTTCAGGGACAAGCGCGTGCGCGAGGCGCTATCGATGGTGATCGACCGCAACCTGCTGACGTCTAAACTGACCGCAAGCGGCGAGTTGCCGCTGTACGGCCTGATTGCGACAGGCACGCAAGGCGCGGCGCAATTCCAGCCCGACTGGGCCGCGTGGCCGATGGCGAAGCGCATTGAAACCGCGCGAGACCTGCTGAAACAGGCGGGCTATTCCGCTGCAAAGCCGTTGACGTTCACGCTGACATACAACACCAACGACCTGCACAAGAAGGTCGCGCTATTCACGACATCGGAATGGCGCACCAAGCTCGGCGTCAACGTGAAGCTCGAAAACGTCGAGAACCGCGTGCTGCTGAAAATGCGCCACGACGGCAAGGTGCAGGCGTCGCGCGACGGCTGGTTCGTCGACTACAACGACGCGATGTCGTTCTTCGACCTGATCCGCTGCAACAGCCTGCAGAACGACCAGCACTACTGCAATCCGAAGGTCGATGCGTTGATCGATCAGGCGAACCAGCAGATGGACGAAGCGAAGCGCACCGCGATGCTAACGCAGGCGCACGACATCGCGATGAACGACTATCCGCTGATTCCGATGTTCCAGTACTCGGCAGTGCGGCTCGTGAAATCGTATGTGGGCGGCTATTCGCCGACCAACTACGTCGATCAGCGGCAGTCGCAGGACATGTACATCATCAAGCACTGAGCGCAAGGAGCCTTGCCATGCTGGCTTATACATTGCGCCGCGCGTTATGGGCGATCCCGACGATTCTCGCCGTGATCACCGCGTGCTACCTGCTGCTGCACCTAACGCCCGGCGGCCCGTTCGATTCGGAGAAGCATCTGTCGGCGGCCGTGCTTGCCAATCTCGACGCGAAATACCACATCGATCAGCCGCTGTGGAAGCAGTATTTGCTGTACATCGACTCGCTGCTGCACGGCGATCTCGGCGCGTCGTTCCGTTACACGGACTGGTCGGTCAGCGAACTGGTGTGGAAAGCCCTACCGGTCAGCCTCGGCGTCGGCGGCATTTCGGTGCCGATCGCGCTGGTGATCGGTGTGGCGCTCGGCACGGTTGCGGCGGTGCGCCGCAATGGTGTGATCGACTACGGCGTGATGTTGCTCGGCAATCTCGGCGGTGTGGTGCCGCCATTCATTCTCGGCCCCGTGCTGGTGTGGGTCTTCGCGATCCTGATCAAGCGCGGCGAGCATGGTCTGCTGCCCGCTGGCGGTTGGGGTGATGGCGACTGGCACTACCGCGTATTGCCGATCGTACTGCTCGTGATTATCAACGTATCGACGATTGCGCGCGTGATGCGCGGCAGCATGATCGAAGTGCTGTCCGGCAATTTCATCCGGACCGCGCGCGCGAAAGGTCTGGCCGGGCGCACCATCGTCTTGCGTCATGCGCTGAAACCGGCGCTGATGCCGGTCGTATCGCTACTCGGCTCGCTGTGCATTTCGTCGATCACCGCTGCGGTCGTCACCGAATCCGTATTCGCGCTGCCCGGTCTCGGGCAACTGGTCGTGAACGGCGCGATCAATCGCGACTACACGCTGGTGCTCGGTCTGGTCGCATTGATCACGGCATTCGCGGTCCTGTTCAATCTGCTGGTCGATCTTGCTTACGCATGGCTCGATCCGCGCATCCGGTACTGACATGAAGATTCGTCGATTCAACCTGGCCGCGCGTGCGTTCGTCGCGCCGCCGGCCGATGCGGCGTCCGCAGGCGGCTGTCTGTCCGGCGGCATCGTCATGAAGACTTCGCGCGGACCGTTCGCGATTGCCGGCATGCGCTTTTTACGTAATCGCGCGGCATTTGCAAGTCTGGTGATCCTGCTGCTGATCGTCGTCGCATGCTTTGCGGGGCCGCTGTTTCTGCCCAACAATCCGGTCGACAGCGACTGGGGATCGATCAGTCTGCCGCCGTCGTGGCTCGGCATGCATCTGTTCGGTACCGACGAACTCGGTCGCGACCTGCTCGCGCGCACGCTGGTGGGCGGGCGCGTATCGCTCGAAGTCGGGTTGCTCGGCACGCTGGTGTCCGGACTGATCGGCGTCGCGTGGGGCGCGACAGCCGGCTTCATGGGCGGACGCGTCGATGCCGTTATGATGCGCGTCGTCGACGTGATGTACGCGATTCCGTACATGCTGATCGCGATCATGATGATGACGCTGTTCGGCCGCGCATTCTATCTGGTCGTGCTGACCATCAGCGCGTTTTCGTGGCTCGATATGGCGCGCGTGGTGCGCGGTCAGACGCTGTCGCTGCGTTCGCGCGAATTCGTCGACGCGGCGCGTGCGACTGGCGTCAGCACCCGCGCCATCATCGCGCGGCATATCGTGCCGAACCTGATCGGCGTGGTGGTCGTGTATGCCACGGTCACAGTGCCCTCGATCGTGCTGACGGAATCGGTGCTGTCGTTTCTCGGACTCGGCGTCCAGGAGCCGATGACGAGTTGGGGCGTGCTGATCGAAGACGGTGCCCAAAAACTCGAATCGATGCCGTGGCTGCTGCTCTGCCCTGCCGTCATGCTGTGCGTGACGCTTTATTGCGTGAACTTCGTCGGCGACGGTTTGCGCGACGCTCTCGACCCCAAGGATCATTGACATGGCGCTACTCGAAGTGAAGGACCTGAGTGTGCGCTTCACGCGCCGCGAAGGCCCGCCGGTCGATGCGGTCCAACGCGTGTCGTTTTCGCTCGACGCGGGCAGCACGCTGGGCATCGTCGGCGAATCGGGGTCGGGCAAGAGTCAGACCGTGATGGCGCTGCTCGGTCTGCTGTCGTCGAACGGCAGCGTGTCGGGCACCGCACTGTATCGTGGCGAAGACGGCGGCGATCTGCTGACGATGAACAACGCAGCGCTGAACAGGATTCGCGGCAACCGGATCGGCATGGTGTTTCAGGACCCGATGACGGCGCTCAATCCGTTTTTGACCATTGAACGGCAGATGACGGAATCGCTGCAATTGCACAAGAAGCTGTCGCGTCGCGAAGCGCGCCGGCGTGCCATCGAGGTGCTCGACACGGTGCGGATTCCCGATGCCGCACGCCGCATCGGCATGTATCCGCATGAGTTTTCCGGTGGTATGCGGCAGCGCGTGATGATTGCGATGGCGTTGCTGTCCGAACCGGAAATTTTGATTGCCGACGAACCGACTACCGCGCTCGACGTCACCGTTCAGGCGCAAATCATCGAATTGCTGCGCGAACTGAATCGCGAGCGCGGCACGGCAATCGTCCTCATCACGCACGACATGGGCGTGGTTGCCGGGTTGTGCGATACCGTGATGGTGATGTATGCAGGGCGCACGGTCGAGCAGGCAGACGCGCACGCGCTGTTCGCCGCGCCGACCCATCCGTACACGATCGGCCTGCTGAACGCGCTGCCGCGCATCACCGACGACGACGACCGCCCGTTGCAAACCATTCCGGGCAATCCGCCCTTGCCGGGGCAAATCGGCGCGGGTTGCGCGTTCGCACCGCGTTGTTCGTTTGCAGACGATACTTGCCGCACCACAGTGCCGTCGCTCGATGCGCGTAGCGATCTGGCGGGTGCATTGCGCGCGTGCCACCGTCCGGTTCCAGCCATTCTGGGGGCCGTTCGATGAACCAGCATTCCGCTTGCAACAGTACCGAACCGCTGCTGTCGGTGAACGAACTGAAGGTGCATTTCAGCGTGCCGCGCGGCAAATTACCGTGGTCTGGCAAGGCCACGCTGCGCGCTGTCGACGGCGTGTCGTTCGATGTACGGCGCGGCGAAACCGTCGGGCTGGTGGGCGAATCCGGCTGCGGCAAGTCCACGCTCGCGCGCGCGATCGTCGGTCTTGCGCCTGCGTCGGGCGGCAGCGTCAAGCTTCATGGCGTCGAAACCGTGCAAGGCGCGAAGCGCGATCTCGGCATCTTGCGGCGCGACGTGCAGATGATCTTTCAGGACCCGCTGGCGTCGCTCGATCCGCGCATGACGATCGAGCAGATCGTCGCGGAGCCGTTGATCACGCATCGGCCCGATGTCGCGCGCGCCGATGTGCGCGCTCGCGTGCTGACCATCCTCGAACGCGTCGGCCTGAATGCGCAGCATCTGCGGCGCTATCCGCATGAGTTTTCGGGCGGGCAATGTCAGCGCGTCGGAATTGCGCGCGCATTGATCAGCGAGCCGCAACTCGTGATCTGCGATGAACCGGTGTCCGCGCTCGACGTGTCGATTCAAGCGCAAATCGTTAATCTATTGCGCGACTTGCAACGCGAACTGTCGTTGTCGCTGCTGTTCGTCGCACACGATCTGGCCGTGGTGAAAGCAATCAGCCATCGCGTGATGGTGATGTATATGGGGCGCGTGATAGAGTTCGGCGAAAAACGCGCGCTGTACGCGGCACCTGCGCATCCCTATACCCGTGCATTGCTGTCGGCCGTACCGGTTCCCGACCCGACCGTCGAGCGCGCGCGACGGCATCTGCTGCTTCAAGGCGAGATTCCGTCGCCCTTGCAACCGCCGTCGGGATGCGCGTTCCGCACGCGCTGCCCCGCCGCGATCGACGCATGCGGCGATGCGCAACCGCAAGCGGTTTCCCAGCAAGGCGATGCACGGCGGGTTGCGTGCATCCGGGTTCCCGTTCCTACCGAATAGCGCCTGTTTCATGGGCGGCAGCTCAACAACCGGGACAGCGGCGAAAGCCCACGCTCGACCGGCCCGAGCTGATGGTCAGAATGCACCCGGTGCGCGTGCCCCGCACATTGCCCGTCGTGCTCAGTCCCGATGAAGTGCGTCGTCTCATCGAGGCGGCCGGCAACCTCAAGCACCAGCCTGGTGATGGGCCAACAGAAAAAAGCCCGTTCAAGTTCCCATGAACGGGCTTTCTGGCGGAGTGGACGGGACTCGAACCCGCGCCCCCGGCCTGACACGCCGTATCATATAGGCTGCGACGCCGGACTGGCATTGGCGTGTGACTCCTGAGTAACGGAACACCAGTCGCGCAATGGTATATCGATACGTATATCACGACCACATCAAGTCAAATATTTATTGAAAATCAACAACTTGTGCAACTGATGAAAATCGCCACCTGGAACGTCAACTCCCTCAAAGTCCGCCAGCAACACGTCATCGACTGGCTCGCGAGCAGCGGCACCGACGTGCTGTGCCTGCAGGAACTGAAGCTTCCCGACGAAAAATTTCCGCGCGCCGAACTCGAGGCGGTCGGCTATCGAAGCTGGTACGCGGGTCAGAAAACCTATAACGGTGTCGGCATTCTGGTGCGCGAAGGTTTGAACGTCGACGAAAGCAGCATCGTGCGCAACATCCCCGGTTTCGAGGACCCGCAGCAGCGCGTGATCGCGGCAACCATCGACGGCGTGCGCATCATCTCCGCGTATTTCCCCAACGGCCAGGCGCCCGGCACCGACAAGTTCGCGTACAAGCTGCGCTGGCTCGACGCGCTGCACGACTGGCTCGCAACCGAGATGACGCTGCATCCGAAGCTCGCCTTGCTCGGCGACTACAACATCGCGCCCGACGATCGCGACGTGCACGATCCGAAGGCATGGGAAGGTCAGAATCTGGTGTCGCCCGAGGAACGCGCCGCGTTCGTGCGGCTGATCGGCCTCGGCCTGCTCGACGCGTTCCGCCAGTTCGAGCAGCAGGAAAAAATCTATTCGTGGTGGGACTACCGGATGATGGCGTTCCGTCGCAACGCGGGACTGCGCATCGATCACATCCTGCTGTCGAAGGCATTGGCCGACATCTGCTCGGCGTGCGACATCGACAAGGTGCCGCGCAAGTGGGAGCAGCCGTCGGATCACGCGCCAGTGTTCGCGCAGCTGGGTTGATCCGGAATACAGCGACGAAACGAGGCAGCGCCGCCTCGTGTCCCTATTGCTTCAAGCGCCGCCCAGCACACCCCACAGGAACCCGAACACCATCGCATCATGCTCGGCCTGCTCCAGCTCATCGGAGCCGCCGTGGCCGCCTTCCGTATTCTCCCGATACCACACGTGCTGCGCGCCCAGCGCCTGCATGCGCGCGGCCATTTTGCGCGCATGGCCGGGATGCACGCGATCGTCGGCGGTCGACGTCGTGAATAGCACCGGCGGATACGCGACACCCGCCGCGAGGTTGTGATACGGCGAATACGCGGCGAGCGCACGCGCTTCATCGGGTTCGTCGGGGTCGCCGTACTCGTCGATCCACGAGGCGCCCGCATGCAGCAGGTGATAGCGGCTCATATCGAGCAACGGCACCTCGCAGACGACCGCGCCGAATAGCTGCGGCCGCTGCACCATGCAGGCGGCCACCAGCAAACCGCCGTTGCTGCCGCCCTGAATGCCGAGCTGTGCGGCGCTCGTCACGCCGGTCGCGATCAGTGCCTCGGCGACCGCGATGAAATCATCGAACGCGCGCTGGCGATGCTCGCCTTGCGCCGCCGTGTGCCAGCGCGTGCCGAACTCGCCGCCGCCGCGAATATGCGCGACCACGTACACGCCGCCGCGTTCGAGCCAGCCGATGCCCTGCCCCGTCAGATAGCTCGGCAGCAGCGGAATCGCGAAGCCGCCGTAGCCGCTCAGCAGACATGGGCGCGTCGGGCTGTCATCGCCCGGCGATGACTGCGCTTCCTTCGGCCCAATCACCGTGTAGGGTACGCGCGTGCCATCGGCCGATACCGCATGTCCGCGCGTCACCGCGACGCGCGTCGCGTCGAACTGCGTCGGCCAACGGTCGAGCAACTCCCATTCGCCGGGCTCCTCGAGCGCGAGATCGGAGAGCCAGTAGGCGGGCGGTTGCAGATAATCGTCGGTGTCGACGAACACTTCGTCGTTCAGTGTCGACTCGACCGGCGACACGTCGACCTGCGCATCGCCGCGCGACGCGAACACGCGCTCACGCCACTGCCAGGTGCCGTCCTCGCGCTGCGACGGCGTCCAGATCAGCGTCTTGCCGCGCACGTCGTCGAGATACGACACGATCAGATGATGGCGCGTATGCGACCACTCGCAGGCCGAGGTCAGCGGCGTCGGCGTGAAGAGCGGCGTCACGTCGCGCTCGCCGCGCAGAAACGCGTCCTCGCGAATCGCGAGCAGCGCGCCGCCCGGATAGCGCGCGAGATTGCCGTCCCACTCGCACTCCCAATCGAGCCGCGGCTCGAGCAACAGCCAGCCCTGCCACGCCCCCACCGCGACGTGCGACGGCACTTCGTAACGATGCCAGGCGTCGCTAGCGTCGTCGAGGTAATACGTGTGCGAATCGAAAAAGTCGACGCTGCTCGTCACCGTATGCCGGCGATCGACCGGATCGTAATGCGCCTCCACGCCAATGTCGCCAAACTCGCCGCGAAACACGACGGGCGCATCGGCGAGCGCCGTACCGCGGGTCCAGCGCCGCACGTCGCGCGGATAACCGGAGCGCGTCAGCGTCTTGCGCCCATTGTCCCAGCCGACGTACAGCGTATCGCGATCGATCCACGACACCGTGTGCTTGCCCGCCTTCGCAATCGCGAAGCCATCGTCGACGAAACGCCGCGCGTCGAGATCGAACTCGCGCACGACGAGCGCATCCGAACCGCCCGGCGACATCGTGATCAGCGCGCGGTCGCCGTCCGGATAAAGGATATCGAGATCGACGCACACCCACGGCGTGCCGTCGGCCGCGCCGAGCGCGTCGAAGTCGAGCAGGTTCTGCCACACCGGCGCGCCGTTGCGCCATGCGGCCCACGCAGTGCGTCGCCAGATACCGCGCGGATTGCGCTCGTCCTGCCACAAATCGTAGGCCCAGTCCTTCCAGCGATCCGGAATCACCGGACGCTCGCGCGGCAGATAGGCATCGGCGAGCCGCCGTCTGAGCGTGTCGAACGACTCGCCGCTGCACCACGCCACGCGGGTGCGCGCATTCTGCGCGTCGACCCATGCGAGTGCGTCAGCGTCGTACAGCTCTTCGAGCGACAGGAAAGGATCGGGGGAAAGCGGCCACTCGAACGTGGCGGGAGAAGCTGAAGAAGCTGGCATCGTCGGCTGTTGGATCGGAACAGCGTTGATTATGCCTCGTGCGCGGTGGCTGACGGTTTGCCGCGGGGCGCGATGCAACAACGACGAAGGCGGCCTGAGCCGCCCCCGCCTGCCATGCAGCATCGCTCAGAACGAGCGCGTCAAGGCTCCAGATTGAGCTCCTGAATCTTGCGCGTAATCGTATTGCGCCCGATGCCGAGCCGCTCGGCCGCCTCGACCTTGCGGCCGCGCGTGAAGTCGAGCGCCTCGCGGATCACGGCCGCTTCGAAGCGGCGCGCGAGTTCGTCCATCACGTCGGCCGCGTTTTCGCGCAGCATGCGCGCGACTTCGGTGCGCAAGCCGCCTTCCCATGCGCTCAGCGCGGTGGCGACCGACGCACCGGCCGCCCCACCCGGATGCACGAGCGCGCCGCCGTTCGTGCCAGCGAGCGGCACGCCGCCCGCGATTCCCGCATTGGTCGCCACGGTGCCATCCGTCGTCGCGCCGGCAGCGGCGCCCGCACCGAGCTCGCTCCCGGCGCCGTGCGCGGGACCGAGATCGGGCGGCAGATCCTTGATTTCGATCGTCTGCGCGGGCGCCATCACCGTGAGCCAGTTCGCGAGGTTCTCGAGTTGCCGCACATTGCCCGGAAACGGCAGCGACGCGAGATACGCGAGCGCCTCCTCGGACACGCGCTTCGGTTCGACGCCGAGATCGCGCGCACTCTTTTGCAGGAAATGCCGCGTCAGCAGCGGGATATCCTCGTTGTGCTCGCGCAACGCGGGCAGCCGCAGACGGATCACGTTGAGACGGTGATACAGGTCCTCGCGAAACAGTCCCTGCCGCACGCGCGATTCGAGATTCTGGTGCGTCGCCGCGATCACCCGCACATTCGCGCGCAACGGATTGTGGCCGCCCACACGATAGAACTGCCCGTCCGACAGCACGCGCAACAGACGCGTCTGCAGATCGAACGGCATGTCGCCGATTTCGTCGAGAAACAGCGTGCCGTTCTCGGCCTGCTCGAAGCGTCCCTGGCGCATCGCCTGCGCGCCGGTGAACGCCCCGCGTTCATGACCGAACAGTTCGGACTCCAGCAAATCCTTCGGAATCGCGGCCGTGTTCAACGCGATGAAGGGGCCGTTCGCGCGTGGGCTATGTCGGTGCAACGCACGCGCGACCAGTTCCTTCCCGGTGCCTGATTCGCCGGTAATGAGCACGGTGGCCGCCGAATGCGACAGGCGGCCGATCGCGCGAAACATGTCCTGCATCGCGGGCGCCTGGCCGAGCATCTCGGGCGCTTCGGCGACGCGGTCGTCCCACGTCTGCTCGCCGCGCATGCTTTCGTCGACCGCGCGGCGAATCAGCTCGACGGCCTTGTCGACGTCGAACGGCTTCGCCAGATACTCGAACGCGCCGCCCTGGAATGCGGCGACCGCGCTATCGAGATCCGAGAACGCGGTCATGATGATGACCGGCAAGCCCGGCACCTTGTCGCGTACGGTTTGCAGCAGCTCCAGCCCGGAGCCGCCAGGCATGCGGATATCGGAGACCAGCACCTGCGGGCTGTCGTGATCGAGTGCGGCCGACGCTTCGCGCACGTTCGCGAAGCTGCGCGTCGCGAAGTTTTCGCGCGCCAGCGCTTTCTCGAGCACCCAGCGAATTGATTGATCGTCGTCTACTATCCAGATCGGCTTCATATAGGTCGGTCAGAAGTCTTGAGGTGCTTGTGTTATCTAGAGGTCGAGCGGCAGCAGAATCTGAAACTCGGTATGGCCCGGCCGGCTTTCCACCTCGATCAGACCTTCGTGCTGCTGCACGAAGGTCTGCGCTAGCGTGAGACCGAGACCGCTGCCGTCCTCGCGCCCCGACACGAGCGGATAGAAAATGCGGTCGCGAATCTCTTCGGGAATGCCTGGGCCGTTGTCGATGATATGCAAGTCCAATGCCAGCTTGCACAGGCGTTTTGAAATCGTGACCTTGCGCGCGATGCGCGTGCGCAATTCGATGCGCGCATCGCCCTGCGAGATCCGCTCGCGCAACGCCTCGGCCGCATTGCGCACGATGTTCAGCAGCGCCTGGATCAGTTGCTCCTTGTCGCCGCGCAGATCCGGCACGCTGACGTCGTAGTCGCGCTCGATCGTCAGGCCGCGCGGAAACTCCGCGAGAATCACCTGACGCACGCGCTCGCACACCTCGTGAACATTCACGTCGCCGACGATATGCGGATGCCGGTGCGGTTCGAGCAAGCGGTCGACCAGCGTTTGCAGACGGTCCGACTCCTTGATGATGACCTGGGTGTACTCGCGCAACTCGTCGCGCTGACGTTCGCCGAGTTCGAACTCGAGCAGTTGCGCGGCGCCGCGAATCCCGCCCAGCGGATTCTTGATTTCGTGCGCGAGATTGCGGATCAGATGCTTGTTGACGGCCGTCAGGTCGTTGATGCGCTCTTCGCGGTCGGTGCGCAGATGCCGCTCGTTCTCGAATAGTTCGAGCAACACGTAGTCCTGCGCGCTTTCAAGAAAACCGACGATCGCATGCACGTGCAGCGGCTCGTGGCCGGGACGCTCGAGCACGGCGTCCAGATGCGTCGCGTGAAAACGGTGCGCGGCGATCGCGGTGATCGTCGCGACCAGTTCGTCCGCGTTCGAGAAGATGTCTGGCCACGCCATCTGCGTGAGTTGCTTGCGAGACATCTCCAGCATCGACTCCGCCGACGGATTCGCGAACGCGACGCGCAGCGTGCGCTTCTCGAGCACCAGCAAGACGGTCGGCAGCGCCTCGAAGCCTGGCAGCAGGCCAGAACTCACGAGCTGTATGTCGTCCGACAGCGTCTGTTCGTGTCCTTTCCTTGCCTTGATCAGATTCTTGAGAACCATCTTGCAGTCTGGCCGGTAGGAGATGGTGATAAATCAGGAGTGCTGCTTTATTGTGCTTCACCGAATGCCGTGTTGCCCGCGCGCGGCCGGCCGTGCGTACGATCTAACGAAAAAGGGACGGCGCCGCCGTCCCTTCGTGACCGATCGCGAGCGTCGGGCAAAGCGCTTCGCCGGGTGAAGGGCGAAGCGCCATGGCCGCTTACAGCGAGTAATACATTTCGAATTCGATCGGGTGCACCGACTGACGATAACGCTGCAGTTCCGTCGTCTTCAGTTCGATGTACGCGTCGAGCATCGCATCCGTGAACACGCCGCCGCGCGTCAGGAACTCGCGGTCCGCGTCGAGCGAGTCGAGAGCCTGGTCGAGGCCCGCGCACACGGTCGGGATCTTTGCATCCTCTTCCGGCGGCAGGTCGTACAGGTTCTTGTCGGCGGCTTCGCCCGGGTGAATCTTGTTCTGCACGCCGTCCAGACCCGCCATCATCAGCGCGGAGAAGCACAGGTACGGATTCGCCAGCGGATCCGGGAAGCGCGTTTCGATACGGCGGCCCTTCGGGTTCGACACGTGCGGAATTCGGATCGATGCCGAACGGTTGCGAGCCGAGTAAGCGAGCTTGACCGGCGCTTCGAAGTGCGGCACGAGACGCTTGTACGAGTTCGTACCCGGGTTCGTGATCGCGTTCAGCGCGCGAGCGTGCTTGATGATGCCGCCGATGTAGAACAGCGCGAATTCCGACAGACCTGCGTAACCATTGCCCGCGAACAGGTTCTGGCCGTCCTTCCAGATCGACTGGTGAACGTGCATGCCCGAACCGTTATCGCCGACGACCGGCTTCGGCATGAACGTTGCCGTCTTGCCGTACGTGTGCGCGACGTTTTGGATGATGTACTTCAGTTGCTGCGTCCAGTCGGCGCGCTGCACCAGCGTCGAGAACTTCGTGCCGATTTCATTCTGGCCCATGCCCCCCACTTCGTGGTGATGCACTTCGACCGGAATGCCGATCTGTTCGAGCAGCAGACATATTTCCGAACGGATGTCCTGGAACGAATCGACCGGCGCGACCGGGAAGTAGCCGCCCTTGGTGCCCGGACGGTGGCCGGTGTTGCCGCCTTCGAATTCCTTCGCCGACGACCACGGTGCTTCTTCCGAACCGATCTTCACGAAGCAGCCCGACTGATCCGTGTTCCACTGGACCGAGTCGAAAATGAAGAATTCCGGTTCCGGACCGAAGTACGCGGTGTCGCCGAGGCCCGAGCTCTTCAGGTACGCTTCGGCGCGCTTCGCGAGCGAGCGCGGGTCGCGCTCGTAGCCCTTGCCGTCAGCCGGTTCGACGACGTCACAGGTCAGCACGAGGGTCGATTCTTCGTAGAACGGGTCGATGAAGGCCGTGTTCGCGTCCGGGACCAGCAACATGTCCGATGCTTCGATGCCCTTCCAGCCGGCAATCGACGAACCGTCAAACGCATGGCCGCTTTCGAACTTGTCTTCATCGAATGCCGACACCGGCACCGAAACGTGTTGTTCTTTGCCGCGCGTGTCGGTGAAACGGAAGTCGACAAACTTGACGTCTTCGTCCTTGACGAGTTGAATGACGTCGGCCACGGATTTACTCATAACCTATCTCCTGATTAACAATTTCGGCGGATTCAGCCGCCGCCCAATCTAGCTGACCCATCCCGGAACGTCCACTTATATGGCGTCGCGGGCGGAAAATTCTGCCGGGATAAATCGATCGGCACCAATAAAGCAGATAGTGTGCCACCTCTGGGCCTCGTATGGGCCAATCCGGCGCACACCATTGCGCCGCTTACGTTTGCCGGCCACGCACGAGGCGAGAGCAGCCTCGCAAACAAACGTGCGGGCATCGCAACGCACCAATTTCGCGCATTCACCGCTTTGGAAATGACGATCCCTACCATTGTGGTGCATTCAGCAGGAATTGCACCATATTTGCGCATCGAGGTTGGGACGGCGCCCGCGACTGCCCGGCGCCGTCCAGTCTACACAGGTCTGTGCGCTGCCTGCAGCGCGCTAGAATGATCATCTGGTCCGAAGGAGATTGACGCTCATGAGCACGCTCGAACAGCTTTACGCGAAGGCGGACGCCCGCCGCACCGAGAACCAACTGCCCTACGCGGGCGCGGTATCGCCGGCCGAGGCGTTCGAACTGCTGGAACTCGATCCGCGCACGCGTCTCGTCGACGTGCGTACCCGCGCCGAGCTCGACTGGGTCGGCCGGCCGGTGATCGGTGATGGCCAATACGCGCATGTCGAATGGACGCGCTACCCGGGCGCGGTGCCCAATCAGGAGTTCGTGCAGCAACTGGCGCAGGTCGCCTCGCCCGACACGCCGGTGCTGTTCCTGTGCCGCAGCGCCGCGCGCTCGAAGCTCGCCGCGATCGCCGCGACCCAAGCCGGCTTCACGAAGGCGTATGACCTGCTGGAAGGCTTCGAAGGCGACAAGGACGGCCAGGGGCATCGGAAGACGGTGTCGGGATGGTGTTTTCGCGGCTTGCCGTGGATCGGAGCCTGATGACGCGTGGCGCACTGCCCGCATCCGCGGAAACCCGTGGCGCGGCGCTGAAGCAGGCCGATTGAAACGGTTCGCGCCGACCACGCATTGATTGCATCGTCGGCGCGAGTTGTGACACTGCGATGTCGCGGTTCGCGCCAACCTGACCCTCAGGCGCGGACCGCTTGTTTCGTCGAGCGCCGCCCGCGCGGCGCTCCATTGTGTTCAGGGCGCGGCCGAAATCCCGAACACATGCAACTTGCCCGCGCTGACCTGTTTCGGCAGCGTGACGCTCGCCACGAGCTTGCCCGGCGTCAGTGGCACGCTCTGCGCGAACAGATAGGTCTTGACGCCGTCGTTGCTGCCGTCGCCGGCATTGCGATAGGTCGTCGTCAACGCGATCGGGTCCACCGGCGCCGCACCGCCACCATTGAGCGTCCAGTCGTCGAACGTGAGCGTGAAAGGTGTGGTCGTGCCGTCCGTATAGGTAACGAGCGCGGCACCCGAGCTCGGGCCATTGTTCGCGGAACCGAGCAGCACCAATGAGCGGCCCGTCGTGCCGGGCGGCATCGCGATGGTCTGCCCCACCGCCACGGCGTTATCGAGCGGACCGCCAGACAAGACGAAGCTCGCGCCACCGAAGGAGAACGGTTTGCCCGGCGCTGCGCCCGCCGCCGTCAAGGCCTGCGACGAGTAGCTGAACAGCGAGCCGTCGAAGTCCGCACCCAGACCATCGGTATCGGTGCTGCCGTCGCTGCCGATGCCGTGGTTGTTGAATGCGTCGGCCACATTCCGCGCGAGCGGCACGCCATACGAAGGGGGTGCGTCCGCCGCGCTCGTCCCCCACTGGGAGGGAGACGAACCCATCACGAAGTTCAGCGTGGCGCCGTCGGCGAGCGTATCGATGTCGAGCCACGAACCATGGTGGGCCGTGCCGTTGACGCTCAGGCTCTGCACATACTTCGCGCTGGGCGCACCGGGTGCATGGATACGCAGCGTCTTGCCGTTGCCCAGATGAACGGTGATCGACGCAAACTGCGGACTGCCGATCGCGAGACCGCCGACACCCGGTATCTCCGGATAAAGACCCAACGCCCCCCACACGTACCATCCGGACACCGCGCCGAGATCGTCATTGCCGGGCAAACCGTTCGGCCCTGTGCCGAAGGCGCTCGCCATGATCTGCTGGACCACGTTCTGCGTGCCCGACGGCGAACCCGCCCAGTTATATAGCCACGGCACCTCGAAGGTCGGTTCGTTGCCCATATAGAAATTGGGCAGGCTCATCCCCGCGTTCAACACCGTAAAGAACGCGTTCAGGCGCGACACCGCCGCCGTGTTGCCGCCCAGTTGCGCAAACAGTCCGACCGGGTTGAACGGCACCATCCACGTGTACTGCTCGGCATTGCCTTCGACGTAGTTGTCGGTGCTGCTCTGCGTCTGCGCAATCCAGCTTCCGTCCGGGTTGCGCGCGGCGATCAGAGGCGGCGACAGCGACGTGTTGAGCAGATTCTGCCAATAGGCCGAGCGGCTCAGCAGCATCTTCTGGATCGTTGAATTGCCCAGTTGGCCGGCAAACTGCGAAATGGCGAAATCGCTGCTGGCGTATTCGAGCGTCGACGATGCCTGCCCCCATTCGCCATTCGTGATGTAGCCGAACTGCAGATAACTGGCGCGGCCGCCGTTCGTGGTCACGCCATTGCACGCCGTTCCGGGAACGTTGGCCATCTTGATCATGTGCTTCAGCGCGCCCGAGGTATCGAACGCTCGCGCGCCGAATGCATAGGCGCCCGCCACGATCAGCGAGCCGGCGTCGCCGGGCATCACGCCATCCTCGACGTTGTCGTTGACCCAATGCGGAATCGCGCCGCACTGATCCGCATCGTTGACTAGCGACTGCGCCATATCGCTGGTTTCCTGAGGAAACAGCGTGGCTTTGAGCGGAATCAGCGAGCGATAGATGTCCCAGCCCGAAAAGCTGGTGTACTGCGCCGCGTGGCCCGCGCTAACCGTATGGACCTGCTGGTCGAAGCCGATATATTGGCCGTTGGAATCGCTGAATACGCTCGGCGCCCACAGCGCGTGATAGAACGCCGTATAAAACTTCGTCAGCGCAGTCGTGTCCTGACTACTCACCTGAATCGTATTGAGGCGCTGATTCCATATCGCATCGGCCACGGCCTTTACACCGTCGAAATCCCAGGACGGATTTTCCTTGTCGAGATTACCCTTGGCATTGGCGACGCTGACGTATGAAATACCGATTTTCATCATGACCGTGTTCGCTTTACCGAAATTCATCACGGCGCGTCCTTGGGTAAAAGAAGATTTGTTTGCAAATGGCTGACTGAATTGCGCATAAAAGTACACCGGCACATTCGTCGAATTGCCGCAGAAATGTCCGCCGGTCGTACTGCCTGAAATCGTCCGCGCGTCCACCTGCGTGACAGAGCCGGCCACACCCGTTTGCGTGTTCGTATAGGTCGTGTCGAGCACCAGAGTAGACGACCCTTGATCCGGATACGTGAAGCGGCCGAAGCCGGTGCGCAACGTCGCCGTCAGTTCGACCTTGATCTGATTGTCCAGCAACACCGAATAAGCGCCGGCTACCGCCTTCTCATTCGCGTGGTTGAACGTTTGCGCGAGCGGCTTTGTTGCATCGAGCGTCGGCATCATGGGGAATTCGCCGTCATTGCCGGAACAGCCCGCGCCGCTCATATGCGTGAGACTGAAGCTCTGGATCGAGCCGATGTCGTAGTAGTAACCGGCCGGCGAACCAGGCTCCGCGCTGTTCGACGGAGCCGGCGTGGTATTCGTATCGGGCGCCCATTGCACCATGCCGTTCGGCAGACCCGCCGCGGGCACCACGCTGGCGGCTTGACCCGCGGGCACCGGATTCGGCGAGTCGCTCGCCAGGGTGCCGATCAAGGGATTGACGTATTGAGTCAGGCGCTGACTCGCGTTGTTGGCCGCGAAAGCTTGCGCGTTATCGTTTGCTGCATTGGCGACGGACCCGTTGGATGCGGCGTTTGCACTACTCTGAGCCACGCCACGAAGCTGGTTCGACGCCACCGCGGCAGAGCCGGCCTGACTGCCCGGACTATCTCCTCCACAACCCGTCATAGCACCGGTAATAAGCAAAGCGACCGAAAGACGGCGTATATCTATCACGGCTGCCTCCTGAGTATTGTTTAGTCATCCGTTTAGTCGTCGCGATTATCGTTTGACGATCGGGTCAATGACTGGAGGCCATGCTATAGGAGCGATTCGAATTGCGTCAATCGATTATCCATTCCGATTTAAGTTTATTTTAATTTACTAAACAAACTAAAATTCGCGATGGAATATCCAATTATTGGATTAATCGAGGCAATGGAATGGACCGGGTCTGGAGGAATGCCCGGTTATGCATAACGAATTTTATTTAGCAATGCCCGTAGAGATACTTGAATGCCGACGATGAGTCGCATCGAGAGGCACGCAGAAGAAGCGGCGATTAGTTGCGCGGAGTTGCCGGCCCCGCGCTGCGCGCATGTCGATGTGCGTTGAAGCGGCATGTGCGCGCGGCGCCCGACATCCTGAACTGCGCGGGTCGTACAGTACAGCTGCCCGGCGGACCGCTGTCACCCGCTCAGCTTCGCGGCTTACCCGTGGCCGCTGCCGCCGTAGCCGCCGCTTCAGGCTCGACGATATCGCCACCGAGCAGATGCACCCCCTCTCGCAGCTTCACAAACGCCGCGGCGACGGCTTCCGGTTCACCCTTCACACCCAGATCGATGTGATGCCGCGCATACACGCCGCCGCGCTCCGCATCCCCGACGCTCGGCAGGCTGAACACCCGCACGCCCGGAAAATCGCGCTCGATTTTCTCCATCAGCGGCGTCACGCGCGACTCCGGCAACTCGAACACCAGCAGCGATTTTTCAGCGTGCGGCGTCGTGTGATGCAGATGCGCGTACTGCGTGTCGAGCACCCACTCGATCATCGGCCAGGCCATCACCGGAAAACCCGGCACGAAATGGTGTTGGCGGATCGAAAAGCCCGGAATCTTGTTGTAGCCGTTCGGAATGATGTCGGCGCCCTGCGGGTACGTGCCCATATTCAGGCGATGCCGGTTCTCGGGCGAGTTCAGATCGAGCGGCGCCGGCGAGTTCGCCGGATACATGTCGCGGATACGCTCCTGAATCAGCTTCGCGGCTTCCGGATGCAGCTCGAGCGGCACGCCGAGCGCGGCCGCCGCGCACTGGCGCGTGTGGTCGTCCGGTGTCGCACCGATACCGCCTGTCGAGAACACGATGTCGCCCGACGCGAACGTGCGCCGCAGCGTCGCCGTGATGCGCTCCGGATCGTCGCCGATGTACTCCGCCCAGCCGAGCGACAGCCCGCGCCCGCGGAGCAACTCGATGACCTTCGGCAGATGCTTGTCGACGCGTCTGCCCGACAGGATTTCATCGCCGATGATGATGACGCCAAATGCCATTGCCGCCTCTTTATTTTGATCAATAGGGAACCGGCGCGACCTCGCGCGCGCCGCCAGGCGCTTCCGCCCGCATGCGCTGCAGCGCGCGCAGGCAGTAGTCGCCGAACCATAGCGCCGAGAACACGAGGATGAACGCGTAAATCCAGATCGTCACCGTCGTGATCACCGGGAACAGCACAATCAGCCATACCGACGACGCCCACAACAGCGTCGGCAACGAACCTAGCAGGCCGCTCACGATACCGATCAGCAGCAACGGCAGCCGGTGGCGCCGCACCAGTTCGCGCCGCTCGTCGCGCGTCGCATGCAACGAGAGCGCGTCGTAGGTCATCACGCGATACGTGAGCCATCCCCACAGCAGCGGCGGAATCAACGCGAAGAATGGCGGCACGAGCCACAGCGGCAACGTGACGATCAGCAGCGCGAGACACAGCAGCGTGGTCCAGAGCGCCTGACCGAGGCTACCGTACCACGTTCCGCCGTGGCGCATCTCCAGCCCGGCGAACTGGCGGGCCGCGAGAAAGCGGATCACGGCCGACATCGACAGCATGGCGATCAGCAGCAGCACCGTGACGACGATCAGCGGGATCGCCATCGCAATCACGATGAACGGCGCGATGACCGCGTGCAGCGTCGAAAAACCGAGCACGTCGAACAGATGATAAAGCGTGGCGGTGAAGGACCAATCGTCGAGCCAGGTGCGCGTCGCGCCGGTCAGCGTCTGCCAGAAGAACCACAGGAGTACGCCCCAGCCGACCGTCGCGACGATAAACGGTTTGAAGGTCAGCCAGAGCATGCGCGGATGCAACGCGCTTGCGAGTGCGCGCCCAAACGAGCGCAACAGATCATTCATGCGAGCCAGTGCCTGCGAACGAAACGATGGACGGGAGAATCGCGCCGCGCCCGGGCCAGGCATGCTGGGGCACTGGAGGGTGCGCTCGAACGTGCACAGCATAAACCAAGGGACGCGCCGCCGGTGGAGGTGAGCAGCACGGCGGAGTGCGCGCTCGAATGGATCCGCAGTGGACTCGGAACGGTCTCTGAACCGACTCAAACGGCAGCGGTGTCGTTGCCGGCTGCGCGACGCTTCGATACGAGGCGATGCGCGATGCGCACGAAGGCGAACCAGTGCTGCGCCCAGAATCCATCGCCATAGCGGCGGCCTTCGAGCTGATCGCTGATACCGGTCGGCTCCATATCGCGGCTCCACGACACGCTGCGGAACAACATGTCCCACCACGGGAACAGCACGCCGAAATTGCAGCCGTAATTGAGCCCTTCATGACCGTACCCGATCGCGTGGTGACGGCGGTGGAACGCCGGGCTGACGAGCAGCCGCTCGCCGAGCCAGCCGTAATACAGGCGGATGTTCGCGTGCTGCACGCTTTGCGCGAGATTCGTGATCGCAACCAGCACGACGAACTGCGACGGCGGCACACCGATTGCGAGCGCAATCATCGCGAAGAAAGACGCCTGCAGCAGTTCGTCGAGCAGATGGTTGCGATCGTCGGACCACAGCGACATCTGCCGCTGACTATGGTGTACCGCATGCAGCTCCCACCACACGCCGAAGCGGTGCTGCCAGCGGTGATACCAGTAGCCGGCGAAATCGAGTACGAGCAGATACATGACGAACGTGACGAGCGGCTGCGTGGTCACGCCGGGCCACAGGTTGTCGAAGTTCAGGTTCGCGATGCCGTGCAGCCGCAGCCAGCCTTGCACGTTGTCGAAGAACGGCTGCAGCGCGAAGAAAAAGAACAGGTTCAGAATGCCGAGCTTGGCGATCCACGTGTACAGCACGTCGACGCGCACGGCCTTGCGGTTCTCCCATTGCTCGACCGGGCGCAGCGCCTCGAGGGGACGCAGGATCGCGTACATCGCGAGCACCTCGAGCACACCGACGATGACCCAGTACAGGCTGTCGTAGGTGTCCTCGTCGTAGTCCATCAGATTGAACCGGAACAGCAGCGGCTGCACCACGTCGACGTACAGCCACGTCTGCGCGGCTGAAACGAAGCTGTCGAGTGAGGAGAAAATCAGATGGAACATGATGCTGGCCTGTTACTTCATCCTTGGTGGCTCGTGGCGTCCTTGCTCTGCTCGGTTGCCCTCGGGCACTGTCGGGCACCCTCAGGTCCCTCAAGCGCCGTTCGGCGCCGTCACCGGCGCGCGGTCGAAGAAATAGATTCCGTGCGGCGAGCGGCCCACCGCAATGGTCTGGATCAGCTTGCGCGTGTTGAGATCGATGATGCCCACGTGCTTCGCGAAGCGGAAGGTCACCCACAGATAGCGTTTGTCGGCGGAAAGTTCCATATCGTCGGGTCCCGGCATCAGGCCGGTGATGTCGCCGACGTTGGTGAGCGTGTCTTCGTCGATGATGCTGATCGTGCTAGCGACGCGGTTCGACACCGCGACATGCTTGCCGTCGGCGAGCGAGCGGAAATTGTGAGCGCCCTTGCCCGTGTGAATCGTCTTGACGACCTTCTGGTTGCGCCAGTCCACCACGGCGACGCAGTCCTCGCCTGTCATGCCGACGAGCAGGTACTTTTCCCCCGGCGTCATCCACAGTCCCGCGGGCACCTTGCCGACCTTCATCTTCCATTTGACGGTTTGCGTGGGCAGGTCGATGGCGGCGAGCTCGCCCGAGATCTGCAGCGAGACGAACACCGTCTTGCTGTCATTCGAGAACGCCATGTGGCTCGGCATCACCGCGAGCGGCAGCCGTGAAGCCAGCGTCATCTGGTTTTTCTGGTTGTCGTAGTGATAGATGTCGAGTCGATCGAGCCGCAGTCCCGTAGTGACGAGCCACTTGCGATCAGCCGAAAAACCGATTTGATATGGATCTTCGATGTTCTCGACCCAGCGCTGTAACTGCCCCGTTTTCGGATCGACGAACATCAGGCTGTTCGACACCGAATTGGCGACGATCAGCGAGGAATTGTCCGGCGTGGCCATCAGGTGATGCGGTTCCTTGCCCGTGGGCACGGTGCCGATGACCTGGCGGCTGTTCTCGTCGATCAGGCTCAGCGTGGCCTCGCCGGAATTGAGCACGATCACGTTATTGGCGTGCGCCGCCGGAGAAAAAAAGCCTGCGGCGGCGACCAGCACCGCGGTCGCGGCGAACGTGGCACTCAAGCCGGGAAGAAAAAATTTACGCATGAAAACTCGCTTCGGAGAACAACGGTCATTGTAGAACGTTTGCCGGTCCGGGCGGTTGACGCAAATCACTGGCGACGACCGAAAAATGACGGGTGCGATGAAGCGCGGCCGGGTGCGGGAGGTTTCGTCTGCCACGACCGGTTTGATGCTCGCGCCGCGGGTTTTCGAGTGAGGAATCAATGTGCTCTCCCTGTCAGTGTCAATCATGCATCAGCCACAGGTTAAAATCGCGCAAATGATTAGCGGGAACAATAAGAATACTCCTCTTTCCTTATCAATAAAAACCTAGCCGTATTAATATATTTTTTAGCCCGATTGAATTTCGGAGTTTGCTGATATCTGAATTGCACGCGGACATCGGAGAATTCTCCATACGCGCCGCCCCGGTAGCGCCTCCCCCATGAATCCCGAGCGCACATCGCCGGGCTGACGCGCGCTCGGCCAAATAACGCAAGCCTTACCAATGACCGTCGTTTTTGTATTTTCAATATTTTCAACCCCACCAGGCAATAACTTCACGTCAAAGTCGGAATACGCGCTGCGTGCCACTAACTACAATAATGCGGAGGATTTTTAATTGATGAACAAGAATATTTCGACAATTCGCCATACCACGTCTCAAATAAAAGTCGCAGCGCCGCGAACTGCCTGCCTGCAAAAACACCGTGCTTCCGCGCGTCAGAAAAGCATCGCCCGGGCGGTTCGAAGTACCGCGGGTGTTGCAATAGCGGCGGCGGCCCTTTACGTCACGGAAGCGACAGGCGCCGGCGTCGATTCCGTCGAGGTGGGCACGGCCAGCGCGCCCGGCGACATCGCGGTCGCGATAGGCGCACAGGCCACCGCAAGCGGCAACTCATCGCTGGCGGTCGGCTCGCAGGCGAACGCGCAAAACGACGGCGCGATCGCGGTAGGGGCGAACGCCACGGCGCAGGGCGATAGCGCCGTCGCCATGGGCCTCTCCTCTTCCGCACAAGGCGAAGGCGCGAGCGCCTTCGGGCCCTATGCGAATGCGCAAGCGGAACGCGCGACCGCGGTCGGTCTGAACGCGTCGGCGCTTGGCGTCGACTCGGTCGCAGCGGGCTCCGGTTCAATAGCGGCGGACTCGGCCGCCTCCGCGTTCGGCTCCCTATCCACGGCAACCGGCGTCGGATCGACCGCGCTCGGCTACGTCGCGCAGGCCGCAGGCGCCAACTCGCTCGCCGCCGGAGCATGGGCCTCGGCGCTCGCGGACTCGAGCGTCGCGCTTGGCAGCAATGCCGTCGTCAGCGGCGTCGGCGCCATCGCCCTCGGCGTTGCCGCGCAGGCACGCGGCGCCTACGCCAGCGCGATCGGCTTCGGCGCAACGGCCGCGGGAGCCGGCGCGATCGCGCTCGGCAGCAACGCAAACGCGAGCGCCGACAATAGCGTCGCGCTAGGCGCCAACGCCAGCACCACGACGGACCTGTCGCAAAGCGCGTTTGTGCCCGTGGGAACGGGCGCCACCCCGATCGCGGCCTCCAGCGCGACGGGCGAAGTCTCGCTCGGCTCGGCGAACAACGAGCGTCGCCTGACCAACGTCGCCGCGGGCGCCGCGCCCACCGACGCGGTCAACGTGAGCCAGTTGAGCGCGGTCGACAACAAGGTCGATGCACTCGCTCAAAGCAGCGCGCTGCATTACTTCAGCGCTGCTGACCCGGCCGACGGCTCCAACGAGGCGCTCGCGGACGGCACGCACGCGCTTGCCGCGGGCAGCAATGCCAGCGCTATGGGCAGCAACGCAACCGCATTCGGCACCAGCGCCAGCGCCAGCGCAACCGACTCGACCGCGATCGGCGCGGGCGCCGTCGCCGGCACGGCCGACGCGACCTCGCTGGGCGCGTCAGCGTCGGCCTACGGCTCCGGTGCGACGGCGCTCGGCTCCAACGCCACGGCGAACGGCGCCGGCGCCCTCGCGCTCGGCTCCGGTGCCAGCGCAACCGCCGACAACGCACTTTCGCTCGGATCTAACTCGAGCGCGCTAGTTGCAAACTCCGTCGCGCTCGGCCAGGGCTCGATCGCCGATCGCGCGGGTACCGTGTCGGTCGGTTCAACGGGCAACGAGCGCCAGATCACCAACGTCGCGGCTGGCACCGCCGACACCGATGCGGTCAACGTCGCCCAGCTGAAAGCGGTGAGCGACCAGAGCAGCGCGACCGCAGCGAAGCTCGACGGCGCGGTCATGTACGACACGAACGCCGACGGCAGCATCAACCGGAACAGCGTTACGCTCGGCGGCGATACCACGGAGGGCACCGTCATCCACAACGTCGCAGACGGCGTACAGGCGTCCGACGCGGTCAACCTCGGTCAGCTGAACGCGGCGCTCGAAGGCGCGATCAATAACGCGACGATCGGCTCGGCCGACCCGTTGTTCAGCGCGGCAGGCGATAGCGCGACTGAGAGCGCGCAGGCGTCCGGCGCGCACGCGATTGCGGCCGGGGCGAACGCGCGGGCGAGCGGCGTCAACACGGTCGCCGAGGGTGCGAACGCAGAGGCGGCCGGTACGAACGCGATTGCCGTCGGAGCGAATGCACAAGCAAGCGGCACCAACGCGGCAAGCATCGGAGCGAACGCCATCGTCAGCGGCAACAACGCGACGGCGGTCGGTGCCGCAGCCAGCGCGAGCGCCGACAACTCGGTGGCGTTAGGCCAGGGCTCCGTCGCCGACCGAGCGAACACGGTATCGGTTGGCGCGGCGGGCCAGGAACGCCAGATCGCCAACGTCGCGGCCGGCGTACGAGGCACCGACGCGGTCAACGTCAATCAGTTGCAGCAAAGCGTGAGCGGCGCGATCAGCGCGTCGAATCGCTATACCGACGACCAGATCCGCTCCGCCCGTCGGGACAGCTACGGGGGCACGGCATCGGCGCTCGCGATGGCAGCTTTGCCGCAAGCGGTCCTGCCGGGACACGGCATGGTCGCCATGGCGGGTGGCACGTACGGCGGTCAATCTGCGCTCGCAATCAGCGTGTCGCAGTTGTCGGACACCGGCAAATGGATCTACAAGGTCCAAGGCAGCACCGACTCTCGCCGACAGTTCGGCGCATCGATCGGCGCGGGGATGCATTGGTGAAATCAGCTCGTGCGAACGTATCGGACCGAGTCCGGCCGCGACGGCGTTCAAAGGACGCTCGGTGTACCCCGCGCGCACCGGTGCGCGGGCCCGCTCATCGGCCGCGGTGCACACCCAGTGTCCAGCGTCCGCGAGCGAGCGCCCTGGCTTTAGCGCTGCATCGACTCCCACACCTTGTGCAGGCGCTTCACCGAAACCGGCATCGGGGTGCGCAACTCCTGCGCAAACAGCGAGATGCGCAATTCTTCGAGCAGCCAGCGGAATTCCGCAAGCCGCGGATCCACGACGCCGCCGCGCTGCGACATCGCGCGCTGATAGTGCTGCAGCAGCGGCTGGAATTCGGCGAACTGGCGCGCGTCGCGTATGGCGTCCGCGCGCAGCTTGTCGATACGCAGCGCCATCCCCTTCAGATAACGCGGGAAATGTGCGAGTTGGGCATACGGCGTATCGACGACAAAACGCTTGCCGATCAGCGCATCGAGCTGATTCTGCAGATCGGTGTACGCGGCCGCGAATGGCTTCGCCTGCAGGAGCTTCTTCGTCAGGCTCGCGTATTCGCCAAGAATCTGACCGACCAACCGCGAAATTTCCTGCGCGAGCAACGTGAGGCGGCTACGCCCTTCGTCGCGGCGGACATGGAAGCTCGCATCGTCGTCGGGCAGCGGATCCTGCAGACACGCGCGGTCGAGTGCGGTGTCGATCAGCTGATCGCGCAGTTCCTCCTGCGTGCCTCGCGGCATGAACTGCATGGCCATTTCGCGCAGGCCCGGCAGATTCTTCTCCAGATACTTGATCGGCTCCTTCAACTGCAGCGCGAAAAGCCGACGCAAGCCCGCCCGATGAATCCGCGCGGCTTCTTCCGGCGAATCGAACACCTCGACGTCGCAATGGGTGCCACGGTCCACGAGCGCCGGGTAGCCAAACAGCGTCTGACCACCACGGCGAATTTCGAGCAACTCGGGCAACTTGCCGAAATTCCACGTGGTCAGGTTTTCATAGAGCGCGGTGGCTGGTGCGCCTTCGGGTGTCGCGGATTGCGGCGCGGCCGCGCCCTTGCCGCGCGACGCGCCACTCTGAGCCAAATCTGGAGAGCGTGCAGGTGCCGCAACACCGCCGCCCGCGTCGGCCAAGGCGGCGCCCGCCGCGCCCGAAACGAGCTTCTGGAAATGCTGCTGCGCCTGAGCGCCGAGCTCGGCGCGCAGTTGCGACAAATTTCGCCCCATCGCGAGCTGCCGGCCATGTTCGTCGATGACCTTGAAGTTCATGAACAGATGCGCGGGCAGCGTCTCGAGCTTGAAGTCGGACTGCTTCATCGTGACCTGGGTCTGCTCGCGCAGGTCGGCGATCAGCGCCTCGAGCAAGCCCCCTCCTCCGAAGCGCTGTGCGCCGTGCCGTTCGGCGAAGCCCGCCGCGTACTCGGGGAGCGGCACGCAATGCCGACGCAGCTTTTGCGGCAGCGACTTCAGCAGCATCTGCGCCTTTTCTTTCAGCATCCCGGGCACGAGCCACTCACAGCGGCGCGCGTCGACCTGGTTCAGCGCGTACAGCGGCACTGCGAGCGTCACGCCGTCGCGCGGCGTGCCCGGCTCGAAGTGGTAGGTCAGCGCCATCTCGATGCCCGCCATCATCAGCCGCTTAGGGAACAGATCCGTCGTGACACCCGCCGCCTCGTGCCGCATCAGATCGTCTCGGGACAAATACAACAGCCGCAGCTTGTCCTCCGCCTGGCCGCTCTTTTCGACCTCGTCGCGATACCAGCGCTCGAACGCGGCGCCGGTATGGATGCCGTCCGGCAGCGCCTGATCGTAGAACGCGTAGATCAATTCGTCGTCGACGAGCACGTCCTGGCGGCGCGACTTGTGCTCGAGCTGCTCGATGTCCGCGAGCAACTTGCGGCTGTGCGCGAAGAACGCAAGCTTCGTGTCGAACTCGCCTTCGACGAGCGCACCGCGAATGAACAACTCGCGCGCCCGCGCCGGGTCCTGCTTGCCGAATGCGACGCGCCGCCGGTGATAGATCGGCAGGCCGTACAGCATCGCGCGCTCGAACGCGGACACCTGCGCCGCGCGCTTTTCCCAATGCGGCTCGGACAACGACTTCTTGAGCAGATGCGCGCCGACCTTCTCGACCCACTCCGGCTCGATTTTCGCGATACAGCGCGCGTACAGACGGCTCGTTTCGACGAGCTCGGCGGCCATCACCCACTTGCCTGCTTTTTTCACGAGCGCCGAGCCGGGCCACAAATAGAACTTGATGCCGCGCGCGCCGAGGTAGTACGGCTCGTCGTCGGCTTTCAGGCCGATGTTGCCGAGCAGACCGGTCAGCAGCGCCAGATGGATCTGCTCGAATGTCGCCTCCGCTTCGTTCAGCCGCCAGCCGTGCTCGCGCACCACCGTCAGCAGTTGCGAGTGGACGTCGCGCCATTCGCGCAGCCGCAGTTGCGACAGGAAGTTCTTGCGGCACTCGTCCTGCAGTTGCCGGTTCGATTTCTTGTGCGCGATCGCTTCGTCGAACCAGTTCCAGATCTTCAGCCACTGCAGGAATTCGGAGCGCTCGTCGGCGAACCGGCGATGCGCCTGGTCCGCCTGCTCCTGCGCTTCGATCGGGCGATCGCGCGGGTCCTGCACGGACAGCGCACTCGCGATGATCAGCACTTCCTTCAGCGCCTGCTGGTCGCGCGCGGCGAGGATCATGCGGCCGACGCGCGGATCGAGCGGCAGTCGCGCGAGTTCGCGGCCGAGCGGCGTCAGGTGGGTGTCGTCGTCGACGGCGCCGAGCTCGTTGAGCAACTGGTAGCCATCGGAAATCGCACGGCCCGGCGGCGGTTCGATAAACGGGAAGGTTTCGATCGCCGTCAGATGCAGCGACTTCATGCGCAGAATCACCGAAGCAAGCGACGAGCGCAGAATTTCCGGATCGGTGAAGCGCGCGCGGCCCTGGAAGTCGCTGTCCTCATACAGACGAATGCAGATGCCATCGGCGACCCGACCGCAACGCCCCGCGCGCTGGTTCGCGGCGGCCTGCGAAATCGACTCGACCTGCAACTGCTCGACCTTGTTGCGATACGAGTAGCGCTTCACGCGCGCAAGGCCGGTGTCGACCACGTAGCGGATGCCGGGTACCGTCAGCGAAGTTTCGGCGACGTTGGTCGCGAGCACGATGCGGCGCGCGTTCGACGCGCGGAACACGCGCTCCTGCTCGGCGGCCGAGAGCCGCGCGAACAGCGGCAGGATCTCCGTGTGGGGCGGATGATGTTTGCGCAGCGCCTCGGCGGCGTCGCGAATCTCGCGCTCGCCGGGCAGGAATACCAGTACGTCGCCGGGGCCTTCGCGGCACAGTTCGTCGACAGCGTCGACGATCGCCTCCATCAGATCACGATCAGTCTCGCGCTGCGTCTTCGGGCGCTCGCGGCCAGACGAGGTTGCACCCGAGGTCCCTTGCGCCGCCTTGACCGCCGGGCTGTCCTCGACGACCGGACGGTAACGTACCTCGACCGGATACATCCGGCCGCTCACTTCGATCACCGGCGCGGGCTTGTCGTCACTGCCGAAATGACGCGCAAAACGGTCGGCGTCGATCGTCGCCGAGGTGACGATCAGCTTCAGGTCGGGACGCTTGGGAAGAATCTCCTTCAGGTAGCCGAGCAGAAAATCGATGTTGAGGCTGCGCTCGTGTGCTTCGTCGATGATCAGCGTGTCGTAGGCATTCAGCAGCGGATCGGTCTGCGTTTCCGCAAGCAGAATGCCGTCGGTCATCAGCTTGACCGATGCGCCCGGCGCGAGGTTGTCGTTGAAGCGCACCTTATAGCCGACCACTTCGCCGAACGGCGTGCCGAGTTCCTCGGCGATACGGCGCCCGGTCGCCGACGCGGCGATCCGGCGCGGCTGCGTATGGCCGATCAGACCATTGCCGCCGGCACCGAGACCGCGGCCAAGCGCGAGGCAGATTTTCGGCAACTGCGTGGTCTTGCCCGAGCCGGTTTCGCCCGACACGATCACGACCTGATTCTCCGCGATCGCCCGCGCGATCTCGTCGCGACGACCGGAGACAGGAAGCGCTTCGGGGAACGTGACCGGTGGAATCGGATTCGGCTCGACGACCCGCGACGGCCGCGCTTCGCGCGGCGCGCGAGGTTCCTTGCGCGGCTCGCCCGATTGTTTGTCGCGCGATCCGTGACGTTGCTCGCCGCGGGTCGATCCGCGTTGCTCGCTACGTGGCCCGCGATCTCCCTGTTCGTTGCGAGACGCATGACGCTGTTCAACGCGAGGCGTGTCCGAGCGCGCGTCGCGGATTTCATTCCGCTGCTCGCTTTGCCGCGCATCACCTCCCTCGTCGCGAGCCTGCTGGCCATGCTCACCGCGAAGCGCGGCCGAAGGCGTATTGCGGCGCTCGCCTTGCGGCCCACCCCGCTGCCCGCTTTGCGGCCCATCGCTCTGCTGCTCACGGGCCGCGTTATGAAGTGCAGTACGGAATTGGCCAAGCTGCTCGCTCAACGAAGCGCCACGTTGCTCGCCACGAGCCCCACCGCCCCGCTTCGCACCAGACGCTTCATCCGATTCATCGCGGGATTCACCGCGCCGTTCGTCACGCGGGCCAGCGTGCTCTTCGCGACCTTTTCGACCTGCACCGCCCCCTTCAGGCGGCACCTTTCGCGCAGACGCGCCCGCCCCCCGACGCGCGTCACGCGCCTGATCGGGTCTCGCATCCTGCGCTGGGCGGCGCATCGTATCGCCGGGGTTGGCCGGCTCGCCGGCCGACGCCGGTTTCTCGTTCGCCCCAGCGGGACTTTTGGGTACATTCGACATGGGGGCGCATTATAATCCCCGGCATGAATTCCCAAACCGACCTCGTCCCCGCGCCCGCGAGCGTCCCGGCCCCCGCCGACTCGCCGGAAACCCTCGCCCAGCACGCGCAATTTGTCGACTGGATGCGTTCCGTCGCCCCGTATATCCACGCGTTCCGAAACAAGACATTCGTCGTGGGTTTCGGCGGCGAAGTGGTGCATCAGGGGCTGCTGAATGCGCTCGTGTCGGACATCGCGCTTCTGCAGGCAATGGGCATCCAGATCGTGCTGGTGCATGGCTCGCGCCCGCAGGTCGAGGAACAGATGAGCCTGCACGGCGTCGAATCGGAGTTTTCACACGGCATGCGCATCACCGACGCGCGCGCGCTCGAGTCCGCGAAGGAGGCGGCCGGCGAAGTGCGTCTCGACATCGAAGCCGCGATCAGCCAGGGGCTGCCGAACACGCCAATGGCGCACGCGCACATCAGCGTCGTATCGGGCAACTTCGTGACGGCGCGCCCCGTCGGCATTCTGGACGGCGTCGACTTCCAGCACACGGGCCTCGTGCGCAAGATCGACGCGGATTCGATCCGACACTCGCTTGCGAGCCGCAAGCTCGTGCTGCTGTCGCCGCTCGGCTTCTCGCCCACCGGTGAGGCATTCAATCTGTCGATGGAAGACGTGGCCTCGGCCGCGGCGATCGCGCTGCGCGCCGACAAGATCGTGTTCCTGACCGAAACGCCGGGCCTGATGGAAACCGGCGAGAGCGGCACAGAGCTGATCCGCGAACTATCGCTCGACGACGCCTACAAGCTGCACGAAAGCGGCGAAGTGACCGGCGACGCCGCGTTCTACCTGAAGCATTCGATCCGCGCCTGCCGCGGCGGCGTGCCGCGTGCGCACATCATCCCGTACGCGCTCGACGGCAGCCTGCTGCTCGAACTGTTCCTGCACGATGGCGTCGGCACGATGATTTCGTACGAGAACCTCGAAAGCCTGCGCGAAGCAACGCCGGACGACGTCGGCGGCATTCTCGCCCTGATCGAGCCGCTCGAAACAGACGGCACGCTGGTACGACGCGGCCGTCACCAGATCGAACGCGATATCGACCATTTCTCGGTGATCGAGCACGACGGCGTGCTGTTCGGCTGCGCGGCGCTGTATCCGTATCCGCAGGAGCGCATCGGCGAAATGGCGTGCCTGACCGTCGCGCCCGAAGCTCAAGGCACCGGCGACGGCGAGCGCCTGCTCAAGCGCATCGAACAGCGCGCGCGGGCACGTGGCCTCACGCGCATTTTCGTGCTCACCACGCGCACCGAACACTGGTTCCTGAAGCGCGGCTTCGTCAAGGTTACGGTCGACGACTTGCCCGAAGACCGCCGCCGACTCTATAACTGGCAGCGCAAATCGCTCGTGCTGATGAAACAGCTTTGAGTACTTCGTGATCGCCCCCATCTGATCCGAACCGGCGTCTGCCCGCCCCACATCGATTACAGGAGAAGCACAGCATGACTCGTATGGTTCAATGCGCGAAGCTCGGCAAGGAAGCCGAAGGCCTCGATTTCCCGCCGCTGCCGGGCGAACTCGGCAAGCGGATCTACGAAAGTATCTCGAAGGAAGCCTGGCAGAGCTGGTTGAAGCAGCAGACCATGTTGATCAACGAAAACCGCCTGAACATGGCAGATCCGCGCGCGCGGCAGTATCTGATGAAGCAGACCGAAAAGTTCTTCTTCGGCGAAGGCGCGGATACCGCGTCGGGCTACGTGCCGCCGTCGGCCTGAGCTAGCCTCGTCGAGGACGACACGACACAACGCGTCGCCCAAACCGAGCAAACACACGCCTGAAAGTCCGCGCCGCGAGCGCGGATTTTTTTCGCACCAACATCGGCCGCGCATCGCGCCCGCCGCTCGCATCGTCTTCGCCTCAAAAAGCGCTCGCCAATGTTCTACGCGGTCCGTTTTTTCAGGGCCGTTCCGACCCCGCCAGATCTCCCGTCCCGCAATGGATCGAGTCCCATTGGCGGCCCTGCCTCGCACCGCCGATTTGCATGATCCTCTGGCATCGTGCTAACATGTGCCCTCGTTTCAGCCGCAATTCACCTTCATTCGTGTTCTTTCAAGTTGGTTCATCGTGTGTTTTTCCGCGCACGCGCCATCCTGGATTGAACTGTTTTTAAACAAGAAGGCTCGTCGGTCGTTTCCCCGCCTAAGGCGGAAAATTCAAGACCGGCCTTTTTCGTTTCAAGCCTTCAGCGGCGCAGGGTCAGTTTCCCGCCAGCCCCGCGTCCCTCATGCATCTGCCCCCCTTCCACGGCCACGCAGGTGCAACAGTCAGCACAATCTAGTTGAGTGTTTTTTCGCGAACTTACCGCGAGGCACGGGCGTTTGCTTCTTTTCGCCATCCGTTCCGCCGCCGGATAACCGGTGCCGCGAATAGCCTCGCCTTGCTCACGAAATTACACTTCCCAGCAACCGTGGCGGAACGCATCACGAGTTTCGTCGCAGTCATTGGAGTTTCAACCTTGACCGCTTCCAGCAACGGCTTCTGGCGACATCACAAACCGGAACAGCGTCTTTCCCTCGACGACATCACCGTCGTCGATCACTCCCTCCTGAAACGGGCCGTCGGCGCCATGGCGCTCGGCAACGCGATGGAATGGTTCGATTTCGGCGTGTACAGCTACATCGCGGTCACGCTCGGCAAGGTGTTCTTCCCCTCGTCGAGCCCATCGGCGCAACTCATTGCGACCTTCGGCACGTTTGCCGCGGCGTTTCTCGTGCGGCCGATCGGCGGCATGGTATTCGGGCCGCTCGGTGACCGCATCGGGCGTCAGCGCGTGCTGGCAATGACGATGATCATGATGGCCGCGGGTACCTTCGCGATCGGCCTGATCCCCAACTACGCGACGATCGGCATTCTCGCGCCGGCGCTGTTGCTGCTTGCGCGCCTCGTGCAGGGCTTCTCGACCGGCGGCGAATACGGCGGCGCCGCGACCTTCATCGCCGAATTCTCGACCGACAAGCGCCGCGGCTTCATGGGCAGCTTTCTCGAGTTCGGCACGCTGATCGGCTACGTGCTCGGCGCGGGCACGGTCGCGCTGCTGACGGCGACGCTGTCGAACGACGCGCTGCTGTCCTGGGGCTGGCGCGTACCGTTCCTGATCGCCGGACCGCTCGGCCTGGTGGGTCTCTACATCCGCATGAAGCTCGAGGAAACGCCCGCGTTCAAGAAACAGGCCGAAGAGCGCGAAGCCGAGGACCGCGCGCTGCCCAGCCAGTCGTTGCGCCAGCTGCTCGTGCAGCAGTGGAAGCCGCTGCTGCTGTGTGTCGGCCTCGTGCTGATTTTCAACGTGACCGACTATATGGCGCTGTCGTATCTGCCGAGCTATCTGTCCGCCACGCTGCACTTCAACGAAACGCACGGTCTGTTCCTCGTGCTGCTCGTGATGATCCTGATGATGCCGATGACGCTCGCCGCCGGCCGTCTGTCCGACGCGATCGGCCGCAAGCCCGTGATGCTGCTCGGCTGCGTCGGTCTGTTCGCGCTGTCGATTCCCGCGCTGCTGCTGATTCGGATGGGCACGGTGCTGCCCGTGTTCGGGGGTCTGATGATTCTCGGCGTGCTGCTGTCGTGCTTCACCGGGGTGATGCCGTCGGCGCTGCCGGCGCTGTTCCCGACCCGGATCCGCTACGGCGCGCTCGCGATCGGCTTCAATATCTCGGTGTCGCTGTTCGGCGGCACGACGCCGCTCGTGACCGCATGGCTCGTCGACCGGACCGGCAATCTGATGATGCCCGCGTACTACCTGATGGGCGCATCGCTAATCGGCATTGTGTCGGTGCTCGCGCTGCGCGAAACCGCGCGCAAGCCGCTGCTCGGCTCGGGTCCGTGCGTCGCGACGCGCGCTGAAGCGCACGCGGTGCTGCGCGGTGAGCGCGAGGCCGAGGAGATGGATGAACGGTTCGCGGCGGCGGCGACCGCGCGTGCCTGATCTGCGCAGTCATCACGCCAGGCGTAGTTTCTGAAAGCGGGCCGGCGACATTCGCCGGCCCGCTTTTTTACGTCAGCAGCGAATCGAACGTCGCGCCAACCTGCGCGCCTTCAACGGTCAGCGTGCCCGCGCACACCGGCAGCCTGAAGCGCCGCGGCCCCGCGCTGCCAGGATTGACGTACAGCACGCCGTCGCGCTCGGCGATCGACGGCTTGTGCGAGTGGCCGCTCACCACGACGCGAATGCCATCGTGCTGCGGCACGCAGCCCAGCTCGGCGATGTCGTGCACGACCAGAATCGTCACCTGCTGGATCGTCAGCCGCGCATGCGTCGGTAGAGACGCGGCCCAGTCACCGGTATCGTTGTTGCCGCGCACCGCGGTGAGCGGCGCGATCCGCGCGAGCGCGTCGAGCACGTCCGGGTTGCAGATATCGCCCGCGTGAATGATCGCGTCGCAGCCGTCGAGATAGCGCAACGCTTCCGGACGCACGAGGTTGTGCGTATCCGAGATGAGCCCGATGCGGGTAGCGGTCGAAGGTGAGCGATGTGAAGTCATGCGCAGTCTCACTCGGTCTGCGGCTGCGCAAACTCTCGCGCCGCCGCCTGAGCACGGCGCTGGCCAGCCAGCATGCGCCGCGTCAACCCCTGCACGACGACCGACACCACCGCCGCGCACGCAAACCCCGTCGCCACACCGTACTGCGGCGGCAGCATCGCCGTCACCGCGAAGAACGCCGCGAACGAGCCGCGCCCGACCACCATGCCGCGCATCAGCAGCGCCACGAAGTCCGCGCCATGCGCACGCTGCGCCGACACCGCGAGCACGATGCCGAGCAGCGGAAACACCGACAGTACGCCACTCCACGCCGCGCCCATCGATGCCGAGGCGGCCGTCACCGCGAGCGTCAGCAATGCGCCCGCGAGCATCCGCACGGCCAGATCCGCACGCCCGACGCGCGCCGCCGGCACATGGCCGGTCGCGCGCGGCAAGCAGCTCTGCGACACCGCGACGGCCGCGCACGCCGCCGCTAGCGCCCACCCAAGCGAGCCGGGCATCCGCACGATCAGCAGTCCCGCGCCGAGCCAGCCGGCCATGCCCGCGACCAGTGCGAGCGGCCAGTCGAAGCGTCGGGAGCTCCATCCATAAGCAAGATTGAATGCCTCGGATGCGGCGATCGCCGCAACCGACGCCGCCGACGCCTGCGCCGCGAACGCCGGCCCGCGCTCGACTGCGAGCAGCAGCATGATCGGTCCGGCGACGACCGGCAGTCCCGCGAGCCATCCCGCGACCGACGGCCCCCAGACGCGCGCGGCCGCCGTCAGCGCGGCGAGAAAGGCCGGCACCAGCACGAGCTTCAGCGCGAGCGGCATGCTCAGGCCTCCAGCACGTGTTCGATGCGACGGTCCGGTACGAACCACCACGCGGCGGCGAGCGCGTACAGCACCGCCGACGCCCACGGCACGACGAACGCGAGCCCGATGCCGGTCAGGTAAATGACGACGGAGACCTTGCCCTTGAAGTCGTTGCCGAGCGCCTTGGCCAGCGTCGAGTCGTGTCCATGCTGCGAAATCAGCGTGCGCGTCAGGATGAAATACGCGATCGCCGCCATGAACAGCACGATGCCGTACATCGCGGTCGGCCACGCGGTCAGATGGTTTTCGCCGACCCAGTGCGTCACGGCCGGCAAGAGGGATAGCCAGAACAGCAGATGCAGGTTCGCCCACAACACCTTGCCGTTGACCTTCTGCGCCGCATGGAACATGTGATGGTGATTGTTCCAGTAAATGCCGACGTACACGAAGCTCAGCACGTATGCGCAGAACACCGGCACGACCGGGCGCAGCGCCGCGAGATCGTGGCCTTCGGGCACCTTCAGCTCGAGCACCATGATCGTGATGATGATGGCGATTACGCCATCGCTGAAGGCTTCGACGCGTCCCTTGCCCATGCGAGTCCCGAAGATCATTGCGGTGGGGCGCACAGCCCGCCTTCGCCTTGCGCGCGGGCCGCGCCGCTGCCGATTATCGGTGATGGTGTGAGGATTTGTCGATGCGCGAGAGCCGGCCGCGCGGATGGCTCGATCCGCCGCGGCTCACGGGTAATGGACGGCGAGCCACACGCTCGGCTCGGTGTCGCTCGTCCATGCGACGCGGTGGCGGCAATGCGCCTCGATCAGCACGTGATCGCCGGGCTTCATCCGATGCGGCTCGGGGTCGTCGTCGAATTCGAGCATCGCCGCGCCGGTGAGCAGCACGACCCATTCGGCGCGCGGGCTGTCGTACCAGAAACCGGGCGGACTCGCCTGCCCGGTCGAAACGATCCGCTCGATCGTCACGCCGCCCCGCTCGACGAGCGCGTCGACCTGCTCCTCGGGCGTCGTCCCCAACTGCGCGACGATGTCGAAAAGATTGCCGCTGTTACGTGCGGGTTTGAGCGAGCTTGTCATCAGCGTGTCGCGCCAGCGTCAAGGCAGTTCATTGCATCGGCTTGAGCCCATCGAGCAGCGTCGGCACCAGTTCGCTGATGGTCGGATGCACGTGCATCGCGTATTGCAAAGTCGGATACGGCGCGCCTGCGGTCATGATGTCGACGAACGTATGGATCGCCTCGTCGCCCTCGATGCCGTGAATTGCCGCGCCGAGTATCTGTTTGCTGTTCGCATCGACGAGCGCCTTCATGAAGCCGTCGGTCTCGCCACGCTCGCGCGCGCGGCCCACGCGCGACATCGGCATCGTCGCGATCAGCGCTTCGCGGCCACTCTTGCGCACCTCCTCCTCCGACGTGCCGACGCGCGCGAGCGGCGGATCGACGAACACCGCATACGTCATGATCCGCGTGTCGACGCTGCGCGCGCCGCCGTCGAGCAGGTTCGCCGCGACGATCTGGTAGTCGTCGTAGGACGTATGCGTGAACGCGCCGCGGCCGTTCACGTCGCCGATCGCCCACACGCCCGGCACGCTGGTGCGCAGCTGGCCGTCGACTCTGATCGTGCCGTGCCGGTCGCTCTCGATGCCGGCGGTGTCGAGTCCGAGATCGTCGGTATTCGGCCTGCGACCGGTGGCCAACAGCAGATGCGACGCCTCCATGGCCGGGATGTTTTGCTCGAAGCCGATGCACACGTCGTTCGCGCGATGCGCATGCGGCTCGACGCGCGTCGGCTGCACGCCGAAATGAAACTCGACGCCCTCGCGCGCGAGCACCTTCTGCACCGACTCCGCGAAATCGGCATCCTCGCGGTTCAACACGCGCTCGCCGCGCACGAGCACACTGACGCGGCTCCCGAAGCGGCGAAACACCTGCGCGAATTCGAGCGCGATATAACTGCCGCCGACGATCACCAGATGATCCGGCAACGCGCTCAGTTCGAGCAGCGTCGAGTTCGTGTAGTACGGAATCCGCTGGATGCCTTCGAGCGGCGGCACGACGGCGCGCGTGCCGGTGTTGATGAAGATTTCGAACGCGCTGAGCTCGTTCAGCAGTTGGCCGTCGCGCCCGCAGATAGCGAGCGTGCGCGCGCCGGTGAAGCGCGCGTGGCCGTTGAACACCGTGATGTTTTCCGTGCCGCGCAGCCATTTCTCGACGCCGCTGCGCACCTCTCCGATGATCTGGTCCTTGCGGGCCTTCACGGCCGCCAGATCGACGCCGACTGAACCCACCTGCACGCCGAGCTCCGCCGCATGGCGCGCCACGTGCGCCGCGCGGGCGCTCGCCACATAGGACTTGGTCGGCGTGCAGCCAACGTTCACGCAAGTGCCGCCAAAGTCCGCGCGTTCGATCACCGCGGTGCGGCGCCCGCTTTGAGCGAGGCGCACGGCGAGCGGCGAACCGCCTTGTCCGGTACCGATCACGACTGCGTCGAAGTGCTGTGGCATGGCAACTCTCCCCGGCTGGGTGCAGGTCGTAGCATCTTACGCTTAGTGCCACGCGCTGCCATGTCATGTCTGATTGTGCGGGCGCTTTGGCGACGGCCCGTCTTCCCACGCGCCGCGCGCGAGGCGGCGAAAATCAGTTGGGATTACTGCGTATGCTGCGCGGGAAATCTCAGGCGTGGCAATGAACCGCGCAAATCAACTCGCGCGAACGTTGCAGTGCGGCCTGCGCGCCGCGCGCCGCGAAGACCCAGCCGACCTGGCCGAGATTGAAGTCCTGCGACACCATCACCTGCATCAGCGCGACCATCGGCAGTACGACCGATGGCCGGTAAAACTGGTTTCTGATCAACTCTGACATGACGACCCCCAAACGCGGGGCGCCGCTTCGGCACCGCGCACCAATAATGTTTCGATGGGGGAATTTTAGGGAGTGCGTCGCCGCCGATAAATAGCGGCAACGCGAAGTCACTTGTTCGGCAATCTGAACAATCGCATCAGGACACCTTCGCCATGTCGATCAGCTGCGCGTCGTACAGCGTGCGCGCATACGCGTTCGCGCCGACCGGCCGGCTGTACAGATAGCCCTGCTGCTTGTCGCAATCGATCGCGCGCAGAAACGCCGCCTGCTCGGCGGTCTCGACGCCCTCGGCGGTCACGTTCATGCCGAGCGAGTGCGCCATCGCGACAACCGCCTGCGTGATCGCGACCGAATCGCGATGATCGGGCAGCCCCGCGACGAACGACCGGTCGATCTTCAGGTTATGCAGCGGAAAGCGCTTCAGATACGACAGCGACGAATAACCGGTGCCGAAATCGTCGACCGAGACGCGCACGCCCATTGCGTTCAGCGCGCTCAGCATCGGCAGCACGGTATCGCTGTCGCTCATCAGCAATCGCTCGGTGATCTCGAGTTCGAGCGCGGCCGGTTCGAGCCCGGACTGCGCAAGACAACGTTCGATGCGCTCGAGCAGCCCGTCGTTGAACTGCCGCGGCGACAGATTGACCGCGACGATCAGATGCGGCGCGAGCGAGCGCCGCCACTGCGCGACCTGCTGGCAGGCGTGCTCGAGCACCCAGTCGCCGATCTCGACGATCAGCCCGGCATCCTCGGCGACCGGAATGAATTCGCCCGGCGACACGTTGCCGAGCTCGCTGTTGTACCAGCGCAGCAGCGCTTCCGCACCGATCGTGCGGCCGCTCTGGCTATCGACGATCGGCTGGTACACGAGGCTCAGCTCATTCGCCGCGAGCGCGCGTCGCAGCGACTGTTCGATCGTGAAACGCCGCTGCAGATGCTGATTCAGCTCGGCGGTGAAGAACTGGAAGTTGTTGCGGCCGCGCTGCTTCGCGTGATACATCGCCGAGTCGGCGTTGCGCATCAGCGTCGCGACGTCCTGGCCGTCTTCGGGAAACAGGCTGATGCCGATCGACGCGCCCAGGTAGTACTCGTTGCCCGCCACCGCGAACGGCACCGCGATCATGTCCAGAATGCGGTGCGCGAGGCCGATCAGCTCGCCGGTATTGCCGTACGCACTGGCGACGATCACGAACTCGTCGCCGCCGACTCGCGCCAGCGTGTCGTCGCGCCCGACGCAGGCCGACAGCCGTTCGGCGACGCTGCACAGCAAGGCGTCGCCGGCTTCGTGACCGGCGGTGTCGTTGACCTTCTTGAAGCCGTCGAGATCGACGAACAGCACGGCGACGCTGGTGAGCTCGCCGTCATGGTCGCCGGCCGCGCGCGGCGCGAACAGGTCGCGCATCCGCTCGGTCAGGTAGGCGCGGTTGTAGAGGCCGGTCAGCGAATCGCGCGTGGCGAGGTACTTCAGCTGGCGCTGCGCCTCGCGCACCGGCCCGATGTCGGAAAACGAAATCAGCACTGAGTCCGGCTCGCTGTCGCCGGGCCGCAGGATCGGCACGACGTTCTGCGTGATCCACACGACTTCGCCGCCGATGAGTTCGAGGCCGACCGTCACGCCGAGCATCGGCTTGCCGGTCGCAAAGACCTGCGAGACCGGACGGTTGACTTCGCCGATGACCGAGCCGTCCTCGCCGAACGCGCGTGTCATCACGGTCCGCATGCTGTTGCCGACGACCTCCGGTGTCACGTGCAGCATGCGCTGCGCACTCGGATTGCAGGCGAGCACGATGCCGGTGCGCGACTGCACGACGATGCCCTCGCTGAGATGATCGACGACCAGCCGGTGACGCTCCTCGCTATGCGCGAGGCGCTGCGCCATCGCGTCCTGATGGACTGCGAGGCCGACGCTGCTGCCGATGTCGCGCAGCATCGCCTCTTCCTCGGGGGTCGGACAGCGGGTGGCGCGGTAGTAGACGGCGAACGCGCCGAGCACGATGCCCGCGTCGTTTTCGAAGGGCACGGACCAGCATGCGCGCAAGCCGTGCGGCAACGCGAAATCGCGGAAGTTTTCCCACAGCGGATCGGATTCGATGTCGTCGACGATCACCAGACGCCGCTCGAACATCGCCGTGCCGCACGAGCCGACGCGCGGACCGATCGCCGCGCCCTCGATCGCGGCGCTGTAGGCGGGCGGCAGCGACGGCGCGCCGCCGACGCGCACATGCACGCCGTCCGGGTCGAGCAGCAGGATCGAGCAGCACGCGCCGTCGCCGAGCAGCGCCTCGGCGCGACGGCAGACCTCGTCGAGCAGCTCGGGCAGCGGCGTGTTGCGGGTGATCAGCCGCAACACGCTGCGCTCGGACGCGAGTACCTCCTCGGCCCGTTCCGGCCGGTAGCGGGCGCCCTCCGGCGCGGCTGTCGTCGTGCCACGTGATGCTGCTTCGCAAATCATAGTTGCGCCCCCCCACCCAACATCGGCAAGTTAGTGTACGCGGCACACCGGGGTTTACGCTAAGTCCAGCGTGAAAATCTGCCATGCATCGCGTGCGGACGGCTCCGGTGTGGCGTGCCAGCATCGGTTGATGCCGGTACGACGGGCGACGGCAGTGCGGGCGCCGTCTGTTCCTGGCCCGCAGGCGCCGCAGCGGCTCGACGCTGGGCCGGCAGTTGCGCGACGATCGGGTAGTCGGCCGCAGGCCCGCGCACGTTGGACCCGCTGTTCGTATAGGCCTGTGACTGCGCGCTGGCCGCGCCGGGTAAAGTCAGAAGGTCCGCTGCCATGCAACGACCGAACACGAGTCGTCGTTGCATTCGTTCCCCCTCTTTCGATGGTCGCCTTTGACCACGCCGGCCCAAGTGCCCCCACTTCCAATATATAGACGTTGCGCCGACTTCATGACACGCGAAGGTGCGCGAGCGCCGACCGGGGCCTTCGTGCTGCCGCCCTACCGCGCTCGCGCTCGTCTGCTCGCACACGGCACACGCCCAGCCGGCAGCCCGCGCGGCAACATCTGGTAACGACCCGCCCGAATTCCCGCGTTGTTCGGACGTCCGCGAGGCGCGCGACCGGTCGATCATCGGCGGCATGACCAATCGATGCACCGCCCACACCCTGATGACCCTCTTCCGCCCCCTCCTGATCGCCGGACTCCTGCTCGCGCATCCGTACGCCAACGCTGCGAGCTTCGATTGCCAGCGCGGCCGCTCGCCGGCCGAGCGCATGATTTGCGGCGACGCCGCCCTGTCGACGCTCGACGACACGTTGGGCCAACTCTACTGGAAGGCACGTCGGCGAGTCGCCCAGCGCCGCGCGTTCATCGACGACAGCGACAGCAAGTGGGCCTGGCGCGAAGCGAACTGCCGCGACGCCGCGTGTCTGCGGACGTGGTACGCGACGCGTATCGACGAATTGCAGCGACTGCTGGCGAGCCTGCCGGGCGGCGCGCGGCAGGCGGCGTCCGTGGATGTGGATGCGCACTCCGACCCGTCGACGCTGCAATGCACGGCCGCGAAGCCCGATCTTGTGGTGAACGAGCAGTGTGCGAGCGTGATCGGGCAGTCCAGCAAGCGGTGGAAGTATCAGCCGCGCGATGCCGACTGGTTCTGCGGCGTCGCCACGCTCGAGGCGGCGGACATGGCGCCATCGCGATCACAACCGCAGGTGCAGGCGAGCGTCGGGCCATGAGACGGCGGAGCGCGCTGACTACGACAACAATCAACCCATGCGCCGGATCAATTGCGCGCCGGCGGCAGTTGCGCCGGGAAGCTCAGTCGGCGGCCGACGGCTCGCCGCCCTCGCTCGTGCCGAACAGCTCCGCGCAAAGCTGCGCGCCGATTTCACTCAGCGACGCGGCTCCGGTGCCATCGTCGTGGAACATCGTATCGACGAGACGGCTTCCCGAGAGCACCGTCAATTGCCGCCGCAAGCTGCTCATCGGCACGCCGGCCTGCTTCGACAGCTTCGCGAGCGACCACGCGCGCCGGGGTGTCTCGCGATGCGCGCGCCATAGCTGCGCGAGTATCGCGGCGAGTTGCGGGTCGATGTCGTCGTCATCCATATCGGTCTACCTGTCGTGATGTGTCGTTTTGCATCGCCGTAGCGCCGGTCACGCCATCGCCGTAGCCAGCTCACCGAGCGTCTTCAACGCCGCTTCGGCCTGCGCGGTCCACGGATAGCTGTAGTTGAGCCGGATGAAGTGCCGAAAATCGTTGCGCGTCGAAAACATCATCCCCGGCCCGACCGTGATCCCGCGTTCGAGCGCCCCCTGATAAAGCCGCATCGAATCGATCGCAACGGGCAACTCGACCCACAGTACATAGCCGCCCCGCGGCGTCGACACGCGCGTGCCGACCGGGAAAAAGCGCAGCACCAGCGCGCTCATGATGCTCGCCTGCTGCCGGTACACGCGGCGCACATGCCGCAGATGCCGGTCGTAGCCATCCTGACGCAGATAGTCGGCGACCGCGATCTGGGGTACGGACGGCGTCGTCAGCGTATTCAGGAACTTGAGCTTCTCGACCTGCGCGCGATAGCGCCCCGGCAGCGCCCAGCCGATCCGGTACGACGCCGTCAGGCTTTTCGAAAACGACGCACAGTGCAGCACGAGCCCCCGGGTGTCGAAGGTCTTCAGCGTCGACGGCCGCGTGTCGCCGAAATACAGCTCCTGGTAGACATCGTTCTCTATCGCCGGAATCTCATGCGCGGCCAGCAGTTCGACCAGTTGCCGCTTGCGCTCGTCGGACATGCAGAAACCGAGCGGATTCTGGAAATTCGGCATCACCATGCACGCGGCGATCTTCTGCCGCGCGATCGCCTTCGCGAGCGCGTCGATGTCGATGCCGTCGACCGGATGCGTCGCCACCTCGATCGCGCGCATGCCGAGGCGCTCGATGGCGTGCAGCATCGCGTAGTAGGTCGGCGACTCGACCGCGACGGTGTCGCCCGGCTTGGCGACCGCCTGCAGGCTCAGGTTGATCGCCTCGGTCGCGCCGAGCGTGATCACGATTTCGCCCGGATCGACCGGCAGACCGTTTTCCGCATAGCGCCGCGCGATCTGTCGGATCAGCTCGGGGTTGCCCGGCGGCAGATCGTCGATCAGATTCCAGCTCGCGTGCCGCCGCGCGATCGCGTTGGCGTACTGGTTGATGCGCCGCCACGGGAACAGCGACGGATCGGGATACGGCGAGCCGAACGGCACGGCGTCGTGCGCGCGGATGCTGCGTAGCGTCGACAGCACGAGCCGGCTCACGTCGACCGTCGCGGGCACCGGCGGCGGCGCGGACTTGCGGCCCGCGCGGGCCGCGGCGGGCGCCGGCGCAAGCGCCCGCGCGGCCGCGTCGCGCACGAAATAGCCCGACTGCGGCCGGCTCTCGACGATGCCGCGGCTCTCCAGCAGCGCATACGCGTGCAGCACCGTCTTGATGCTGACGCCGTGCTGCTGGCTCGCCTGACGCACCGACGCAATCCGCTCGCCGGCCGCGAACACGCCGCGGCGCACGGTTTCGGTGATTTCGTCGGCGAGCTTTTCGTAGAGCTTCATGCGATTCGGGTGGATGCGGGTGGATGCGGGTGGATTCGGGCGGCTTCAGGCATCGTCGCGCAACTGTACTCCTATTCTTTCCGATTTTCTGTATCCGACGTAGTTTGTGGAACACAGTACGCTCTCCGGCATTGGTCTGCAAACCCTGTCGAATCTGTCCACCCCCACATCATGAAGAAGAACGAAACACAAGCCGAAGCCCGCATCGAGCCGTACAAGCACCCCGCCGCTGGCTGGGGTGCGCTGAAGTATGTCGCCATCAACCTGCTCAAGGAAAAGGTCGCGGGCGGCAACTACCGCACGCTGCTCAAGCAGAACCAGCCTGACGGCTTCGACTGCCCCGGCTGCGCGTGGCCGGATCGCGAGCATGCGTCGACATTCGAGTTCTGCGAAAACGGCGTGAAGGCCGTGGCCGCCGAGGCGACCGGCAAGCGCGTGACGCCCGCGTTCTTCGAGCGGCACAGCGTCACGGAGCTGATGACGCAATCCGACTTCGAACTCGAGCAGCACGGCCGCCTGACCGATCCGCTCGTCTACGACGCCGCGCGCGACCGCTATGTGCCGATCGGCTGGGACGACGCATTCGCGCTGATCGCGAGCCATCTGAAGCGTCTCGACGATCCTGATCGCGCCGCGTTCTATACCTCGGGCCGCGCGAGCAACGAAGCCGCGTTCCTGTACCAGCTGTTCGTGCGCATGTACGGCACCAACAATTTTCCCGATTGCTCGAACATGTGCCACGAGGCGACGAGCCGTGGCCTGCCGCACACGGTCGGCATCGGCAAGGGCACGGTCACGCTCGATGACTTCGAACACGCGGATACGCTGCTGATCTTCGGCCAGAATCCGGCCACCAACCATCCGCGCATGCTCGGCGAACTGCGCGAATGCGCGAAGCGCGGCGCCACGATCGTGTCGATCAATCCGCTGAAGGAGCGCGGCCTCGAACGCTTCGCGAGCCCGCAGCATCCGGTCGAAATGCTGACGATGGGCAGCACGAAAATCAGCTCGGTGTTCATCCGTCCGAAGGTCGGCGGCGATTTCGCGCTGATCAAGGGCGTCGCCAAACGCGTGCTCGAACTGGATGACGAAGCGCTCGTGTCGGGCCTCGAGCGCGTGCTCGACGTCGGCTTCATCGCCCAGCACACAGTCGGCTTCGCTGCCTTCGCCGACGATCTGCGCGCCGAGCGCTGGGACACGATCGTCGCCGAGGCAGGCGTGCCGCTCGACGAGGTGCTGAAGCTCGCCGATATCTACGTGAAGGGCCGCGCGGTGATTTCGACCTGGGGCATGGGTCTCACGCAGCACAAGAACTCGGTCGCGACGGTACAACTGCTGTCGAATCTGATGATGATGCGCGGCAATATCGGGCGGCGCGGCGCGGGGCTGTGCCCGGTGCGCGGCCACTCGAACGTGCAGGGCGACCGCACGGTCGGTATCGAGGAAAAGCCTACCGAAGCGTTTCTCGACAAGCTCGGCGCAGCCTACGACTTCGCGCCGCCGCGCGAGCACGGACTCGACGTCGTCAACACGATTCAGGCGATGCTCGACGGCAAGGTGAAGGTGTTCATCGGGCTGGGCGGCAATTTCTCGATCGCGACGCCGGACACGCCGCGCACGTGGGACGCGATGCGCGCAGGCGATCTGACCGTGCACGTGACGACGAAGCTCAATCGCAGCCACCTCGTGCATGGCCGCGACGCGCTGATCCTGCCGACGCTCGGACGCACCGAGATCGATGTTCAGAACGGCGTGGCACAAGGCGTCAGCGTCGAGGATTCGATGAGCATGGTGCACATCTCGTATGGGATGAACAAGCCGGCGTCGGACAATCTGCTTTCCGAAGTGGCGATCGTCGCGCGCATGGCGCATGCGACTTTGGGCAGCGGCAAGGTGGACTGGCTCGCCCATGCGGCCGACTACGCGCTGATTCGCGACGGCATCGAGAAGGTGATCGACGGTTTCGACGACTACAACGAGCGTCTGAAGAAGCCGGGCGGCTTCCATCTCGGCGTCGCATCGCGCGATCGCATCTGGAAAACGCCGAGCGGCAAGGCACAGTTCATCGTCCACGCGATCGCGCTCGACACGCCGATTCATCAGGCGAAGAAGCAACATGGCGAACGCCTGATGACGCTGATGACCACCCGCTCACATGATCAGTACAACACGACGATTTACGGTCTCGACGATCGCTATCGCGGCGTGTACGGACAGCGGCGCGTGCTGTTCGCCAACAAGGACGATCTCGCGATGCTCGGGTTCGCGGCTGGTCAGCGCGTCGATATCACGAGCGTGTGGGCCGATGGCATCGAGCGACGCGTGGACGGTTTTCTGCTCGTCGAGTACGACATTCCGCGCGGCTGCCTCGGCGCTTATTATCCGGAGACGAATCCGCTGGTGCCGCTCTCCTCGGTCGCAGATGGCGCGGGTACGCCGACGTCGAAGTCGATTCCGGTGTTGTTGACGGCGTCGGTGGTGGAGGATGCCTCGGAACTGGCGGCTTGAAGTCAGCTCCGTTTGTCGCGCCTGCCGCGCCTGTCGCGCGGCGTACCTCAAACGGTCTTCTTCGCCAGATCGCGATGCGTCAGATACAGACGTAGATCGAATTCGATCTGGTGATAACCCGGCTGCATGAACTCGCACAGACGATAGAACGCTTTGTTGTGATCGCTCTCCTTCAGATGAGCGAGTTCGTGCACGACGATCATCTTCAGAAACTCCGGCGCCGCGGCCTTGAATAACGACGCGATCCGGATTTCCTTCTTCGCTTTCAGCTTGCTGCCCTGCACGCGCGAAACGCTCGTGTGCAGGCCGAGCGCGTGACGCATCACGTCGAGTTTGCTGTCGTAAGTGACCTTGTCGATCTGATCCGCGTTGCGCAGGTGTTCGCGTTTGAGCTCAGCGCAATACGCGTAGAGCGCGCGGTCGGTTTGCACGTCGTGCGTGTTCGGGTACCTTTGCGCGAGGTAGGGGCCGAGCCGATCGGCGGCGATCAGCGTTCTCACCTTGTCTTGCAACGGTGCAGGGTAGCCGGTGAGGTATTTGAGGGTGGACATGAAGGCGGATTGGGTTTTGCGGGGCTGATCTTACGCATAGTCGCGCTGATGGACAAGGTTGGGCATTTTCCGGATGCCGCTCCGTTCGAAGTACCGAAGACATCTTCCGCAACGTTTCGTCATTGTCGCAGCCCAGCACACGAGATCGGGCTGCTTGTCAGCCAACGCCGAAACCTTATCGCGGTCGACGGCGCGTCACCCGCCCGCGCGTGGCGCGAACACGAAAGCCGCGGAGATTTTGGGCTGTCACCCATGTACGGACTGCCTGTCGCACGGTAATTATCTGACTGCTGTCAACCCCGGCAGCGACTTCAGATAAATCATCGACAAACCTATGTCCCTGTCCGTGTTTGAAATGCACTCCGTGGAGCTGTTCTGCCAGCGGCCACCGGGGGCCTGTTATGTCATCTGCGACGAATGGCACTATAAAGCGTGCCTCGGCAAGGCCGCAGACCTTCAGAGGGTCAGGGCGGAGACCCGGGAATTTCTTGACATTGCCCAACTGAATCACAGGAAATGGGAGGAGGACCGGAAACTGGTCAGGAATCTCATTGGCGGTCACTGGCTGTTTTTTCATCATGTACGGGACCGGAACCCTGACACCGATGGCTGGTGGGTCATCCTTGCGCTTCTCGAAGAGGTGCGCCGGGGTGCCCTGCTTGCCATTAAAGGCCCTCGCGATAGCCTGTTTCCGTCACGCTACAGCAGCACGCCGTTGACGAATATCGCAGCGACGGCCGGTAATCGCCCGGACGGCGAACCTGTGCTGTCTGTCCAGTATGATCCGGCCACCTGGCAAACCCGGCTGAACGCTGCGCGCGCAGCCAGGGCTGGCGATAAAGGCGCATCAACGCTGCTCGGCGACGCGCAGCGGTTCGAGTATGTGCCTGATGCGTTGAGCGGCGATGTCGTTGAACTCGCCGCGAGCACGAACAATCCAAACTACGCGGCGAAAATGCTGGGGTATGGCCGCGACACGTTTGGCGACATGATTCATGCGATGAAATATGATCTCAAGCTGCGAGGCGATGACAATGTCATTTGGCACGATAGTGGGGACGTTGAATTTAGAAAAAACATCATCGGCAATATGCACGACTATGCAAACTGATCTTCATACGATGAACGCACATCAACGCGCACATGCATCATTTTCGATAGCCGGGGATGATTTAGATCCCGAGGTTTGGACCAGATATTTCGGCGTTCCGCCAGACACGACGATAGTCAAAGGGAAGCGGTTTATGACTCCGTCGGGGCGATTGAGCAGCGTGCCGGGGCGTACCGGCGTATGGGGGGTGAGAAGCAAAGCCGCCGTTCATAGCGACTCGCTGGAACCGCATCTCCGCTATCTTATTGATCGCCTGAATTTGCCGCGAGATGACTTGCGCCAGCTACTCGCAGACAAGGGCGCACAGATGCGTTTCTTCTGTTATTGGGACAACGAGAGCGGCGACCGCATCCCCGATGTGCCCGACGATATTCGCACCATGATGGAAGCCATGGGCGGCACGGTTGAGATTGATGAATATCGATAGAGCCTCGCTCGAATGCACAAGCCGATCCTCGCGAGTCGGCTTTTTTGTGCGAGCTTGTAAGGCACAGCGCGAGTGTTATGGGGCGCACTTCTGAATTAATCCTCTATGCCGCAAACATGCACGGCCCACGCTTCCATCATTGGGCGGCGCTGTTCCAAAAGATTGCCCCGCTGAGGTAGTCAGGCGACCGTCCCGCCTTTGATCGGAATGACTTCGCGATCTGCGCCCATTCAGCCTGTCTCAGTTCAGTATTTGGTGCCGGGGACCGGACTTGAACCGGCAAGCCCGAAGGCGGCGGATTTTAAGTCCTTAGTCACTGTATATAAGCACAGGCTTTGGGCTTGGCTTGCACGGTGGTATAAGGTTTGCGGGGCGGTGCTATGCTGTATATGCAAACAGTGATTTTCTGCTTTAAGGCAGAAAAATCCACACCTCAGATCGACCAAGATGATCGCACCGTGACACGGCATCGCTCTCTGGAAGATTCTGCGAGATGCGCGGTGCATTCACGTCTGAATAGGGGCGCCCAAAGGCGACTACGATGCTAAAAACCAAGTTGAGTCACCGCGAGATTCTCGAGTTGGCGTGTGCCCTCGCCAACGGAAGTCGGCCGACGAAGCCAGTCAGCAAAAGTGCAACGGCCTCAGCAAATTCGCGCGTACCACCGCCAATGGCACCTCGTAGTGCGATTGGGCGCATCTCTCCATCAACCGCGGGAGCAACGTTCGTTTACGCGCCAAAGAACAATCTGCGCTCCGCTCTAGTAGCAGCCACGCCAGAAGGCGGCTACCAACATGGGATCAAAGGGTACAAGTATCTTGCACGCAAGTATGTTGCTGGACTTTTGAGCGGCTCAACCCGGCTCGGCACACTGCACGATTATCGGCGAGAGGAATTGGGTCATGGTATCGCCGATCCCAATGAAGGGCGGAAACGCCTCCACCACCAAAAGACAGATTTCACGATAACGGGCGAGACAGCCGACGGTGATGCCTTCAGGCACATGGGTTTCGAAGTCCTAAGCGGTGGCTCCGTCAAGTTTTCTGGCATTCAGTTGATTCGTGAAGTCGACCATCCTGATGTGTTTGTCTGGTGCTGCGCCGGCGTGCTTGACTCAGAGATCATGACGGAATTAGATGGAGCGGAAGCCTGCGTTGAGATTTCAGATCTCGGCGGCTTTTTTCGCGAGATAACAATGGCGATTGGCAAATTACGGCCCGTCAAGTTCCTCGGTATGCAAGAGATACAGTATCTGCCCATCGATCAGCCATGGAATGGCGTTGACCTCGGGCTTTCGGCCGCTTTCTCGAAAGACCGCGGAGCGTATGGAGGACAGCGCGAGATCCGCGCGATCTGGGCTCCCTTGGACGATGACCCGATAGAGCCACTTATTTTGCAAGCCGACGGTTTGTCGCACTTTTGCAAAGAAGTCGACTTACCGAAATGACCCCGTAGCGGTGGCGAAAACGAGGGCAACTAGGCTCTTAACCTATCCAGACACCGCTTACTAAGCGCAAATAAATCAAAGCCCTGCGTATTGCTTTCTGTACCCCTACCGAGGCGCGCTGCGCCCTCCGAAGCCTTTCTGGGCGCGGGAGGGCGCGCGCCAAGGGTACGCTTTTCCCGGTCTGTTCGGAGGCCTCTTTAGGCGAGTGCGTACCTGCACCCCATGCGGGGTTTCGCCCGGCGGAGAGTCGCATGGGGGTTGGCTAATATGGGAAACTGTCTAATGCCTGCTACTTTCTTGTGCGACTCAAACCTGCGTCACGCCGACTTATGTGCTTGGATATTAGACAGGATTTTGCCCGCATTCTGGGATGCGTTAGACTGGGACTGAGATTGAGTTGGATTGACGCGCCGCTAGTGCGGGCAAGAGGAGCGATATGAATACCGAGAAAAAGGATGAGGGCTCTCCATACACCGACGATCACTGGGAAAACGACCCGTTCCTGACGAGCAATCCGGAACGTGACGCGCGGGTGAAGCGCGATATATATCCGATGTGGAAGGCGGTGGGCTTTACCCTAGATCAGATAAAGGACCCGGAAGCAAAGGCGGCTTATGCCGAGTATTTGCGGCAAGATGCGGCTGAGGGGAAAGTGGAGGATGCGCCGCATAACGCGGGCTGATTGATGTGCGCTCATGGGCGCGGGAGGAAGGGGTGACACTATAGCGGAGCGCAGTACCACCGCATAGCCACCGCGATCAACCCAGACGAAATGGCAGGAAGAACCAGATCAAGCACCTTGTAGGCGTCCCATTGCCATGGGAACCAGCCAACTGCCCAACTGTAGGCGTGCGTCGACGGATCGCTCCATGCATCCGGCGCCAGCGATTCAAGTTCCACTTCGACCTTCTTGCGCGACCAGTACCAGACTATCACGGCGATCGCGCCCATCCTGAAGCCAACCATCAATCCGACTGGGATCTGGATCAGCAGGCCCTCAAGACAATGAGACAGAGAAAGGCGCCAACGAGCACCAGCGAACCATGAGAGAAGTCGAGACATCAATAGCGCTAGTCATACTGGAGATTCGGCATAGCAAGGATTGCGTCCGCAGATGATAACCGATTCGCTCAACATGATTTCATGGCTGATACAAATATTGCAATGGACGTGAGTTTTCTCAAATCAGCGGCGCCGCTAGCGCCTGCCTCGTCCCGCTCCTGATCGGCGGGCGACCGGGTGACAGGCCGCAGCGCCCCACGAAGGCGCAGTGCGACAAATGCGGAAGCGTCCTCAGCATGATTGCGCCGCCGCTGTCACCTGACGGTGAGGCACCGCCGCGCGACGACTTCGCAGAGTAGCGCGGCAACTGCAAGCCGCTATTTAGTAGAAGACGGCTTCCATCCGCACTGCTTCGCGCCGGCGAGGCTGTGCGCACGAATTGCCCTAGCAGTGCCGCCGAGGCGAGCGAAGGCGGAATATTCCTCAGGTATAATCTCGCCCGCAACACCAACCTGGAGAAAAACTTGAAGAAGAAGCTTGGCGTTATCGTGGCCGCATCCCTTTTCGCTACATTGGCATTTGCGCAGGCATCGGCCCCGGCCGCGCCCGCCGTGGCAGCGACCGCAGCACCCAAAGCAAGTAAGCACAAGAAGACCACGCACAAGAAACCCTGCACGCTGGACCAATCAAAGGTCGGCGACTGCACTCTTCAATAAGAGCGTCGATCACGCGTCATCGCCGGAAAGAAAAATTCGGTACCGAGCCCGCACCTAGATGCGGGCTTTTTCGTTTCTAGTCACACCGTCTCGACCCGCGGGGAAGCGAGCGCCGCAAGCCGCTCAACGACCAGATCCATCCTGTGGTCGGCATAGTCGAGGCCTCCCGGCCATGCCGCCGAATCGATCACCTGACAGCCACGCTCGAGCAGATGCAGCACTTCGCCGGGCCGGTGAATCCAGCGGCCGTCGAGGCGTGGATAGCCGAACCAGACATCCTTCCCATTCCCCACGATCACGAGCGCGGCCAGTTCGGCGGCGTAGCGCGTGTAGTACGCCAGATTAGCGCCCTTCGGCGGCTCGAAGGCGTGGAGCGCCCCGATCTGCGCCGCCGGCAAGAACAAGGGAGTGTACGACGTCCGCCAACCGCCGAGCGAATGCCCCTCGACGTTGAAGACCGTGGCACGCGGCACCTGCGCTTTCGCCCATGCCCAGATGTCTGCGCAGCCTTCGTACGCGCCGCGCGTCACGTGCACGCCGTCGCCGAGATCGACCGGCCATACGTCGATGTCGTCGAATAGATCGCCGAGCTTGCGATCGCTAAATCGCGTGCCGCTGATAGACAGATAGACGCCGGCCGCGTCGCGCGAGAGCACCGCTTGGCTGTCGCCATCCTGAAACTGTCCGATCCACGAATAGCCAAGTGCCTCGAAGGCCACTCCGGACTGCGCCGGGTCAATGACGTAGGCGGCATTCGCCCGGCGCGCCGCAGCAAGAATCGCCGCGAAATCCATTATTGGCTCGCAGCGACCGGGGCCGATGCGGGCACCGCGCTCGACGCGGCAGTCGAAGCCGTCGAGGTCGAGAGAGCAATCGCGTTCTGCACGATCTGCTTGAGGATAGGCTGCGCGAGCTGCAGGCCGAAGAGCACCGCGGATTGATTCGGGATCGGCACCAACGACACGAGTGCAATCAGCGCCGGGAACGCCGTGTCGTTGAACGCCTGCAAGTCGGTCAGGTTGATCGTCTCGGCCGCCTCGCACACTGCGGTCGCCTTCGGCTTGATCTTCTCAGCCACATCGGCTTGCTGGGCCGGCGTCAGCAGTGCCGCACCAGCCGCGCCCGTGAGAATGTCGAGGTCAGCTTGAACGACCGGGCAAACCTGCTCCGCAAGTTGCTTTGGCTGCATGATCGGGATCGAGACCGGCTTGAGTTGCACGCCCGCGCAACCAGCGAACGAGAACGAGAGAGCGCACAGGGCTAGCCCTGCCGCGAGACGCAGCATCTTCATGGTGTGTTTCCTTTGAGGTTATGCCGCAGGTGCGGCGAGGACTTCAGAAGCGCCAGCGAGCGCTGGCTTTGATGGAAAAGCTGGTGTTGCTCTTCTTGACCGTTACGCTCGCGCGCGTCGATGGCGGGATCTCCGCGTACGCGACACAGCAGGAGATCTCGTAGGTGTTGGGATTGACGATCGGCAGAACCTGAACGTGCTCAAGTACCGTGCAACCCGCCAAGGCGCACGCCGCGAGAGCGGAGCGAATCACTGCAGCGCCGGCGCGCCTGCCGTCGGTGCGGGCGGTGGTGGCAACGTGGCACCGTCAGCAGCGGTGGGCGTATAGCCGCCAATTGGCGCCGGTTGAACGGACTTGTCAGTTGCGCCGCGGCCCGACGACACATGCTTGCCGAGGAACGTCAGACCAGCAGCGATCGCTACCACATAGCCGTTGGGATCGGTCTTGCCGAGCAGAACAAGCGCGCCCCACGCGGTATAGAGCAGAACCGCGCCGAGGAAGAAAAAGACGTTCATTGCTACCTCCAAATGAAAGTGGCCGCACGCGGCGGCCAGTTGGGAAAACAACCGCGCCGACGTCAACTGTCGAGCGCGCTCAGGTCGTGCGTGTTGATGATCGAAGTAATTTTCGCGGCGTAGTTCGGGTCGGTTGCATACCCCGCCGCCGCGACCGCGCACGCGAATGCGTCGCCGCTCTGGCACGAGAACGCTGCCGAGTAGCGTGGGTTCTCCTGCAGGAATGAAGCTCGGTCCTGCAAGCTGGCGAGCCAACTGGAATACACGCGCCACGCTGCGATGACTGTCGTCGGTTTGCCGGCAACATATTCGGTAGTCGGCAACATCACGGTGGGACCGGCCCAGCTCGCATCAGCTTTCACGCCAAAGAGGTTGAAGTACTGCGTCGCGAGCTGCGATTTCGCCCACCCGGATTCGAGCGCAGCCTGCGCAACCGTGAAGCTCGCGGGGATGCCTGTTGTCGATGCCAACTCACGCGCGGGCGCCGACATCGCATCAATGAAGTCGACAGGCGTCATTGCCGCCTCCTGCTCTTCGGAAACAGTCGGTCGCGAATCTGCAGCACGAGCAAGACGATGGTGAACACGCCAACCCACCACGAAATATCGTGTCCATTGAGGCACGTCCAGATGCTGACGGCAGCTCCGCCCGGAATAGCGATCGGCGCCGTCGTGCTTGATACGGCATTCGTCGCGCTGGCGATTAGGTCCTTGATCATTTATGCCTCGAAAAAGAAAAACCGCCTCAAGGGCGGTCGGCGTTTGCTGCTGATGTGAAAAAGCCGCCCTAAGGCGGCTATCTGCGGTGTTGCGAATCTTCAGGTCGGTGCATCGTCACTTACCCAAACGACGCAGACCTTGGTCGCCGCGCGACGCAATCAACGGCTGCACTCACACCTACCCGGTTCCATGCCGGTTGGGTTGCCGTTGCTGTCAACGGCGTAAAGCATGTAGTAGCATGCATTGCCATTCGCCAACACGGACGAGAATGTGCGAAAGCCCGTGGTCGCGTCGCCGAGAGTCAGTGCGTCGGTACCGGCGGTAACGGTCGCTTCCTTGCTCCGACCTGCAATACGAAACGTCATTACCTGCTCCCATATGACACAAACAGATCCAGACCGCAGATACGCTGTGCTCGAAGCGACCCGCGGGCTCGCGGCAGTGACTATCGCGGTTAGCCGGATCACATTAGAGCGGCCACCGTTGCAATACGCCTATCTTGCATTGGACCTGATGTTTTGCATTAGTGGCTTCTTGGTTGCGCGTGCCTACGGCGAAGCGCTGCTCACTGGGACTCTTGATTGCCGCGACGTCACCCTGCGTCGGTTCATGCGAATTTATCCAAGCTATGCGCTTGGCATAGTCAGCGGGGCCATTGCATTGGTTGGTCCCGCCATACTGACCAACACTCGCGATTTCGCTTTGGTCATCGCGGCACAACTCCTGTTTATCCCCATCCCTGGGCACTATCTTTTCCCGTTTGACACGCCGGTCTGGTCACTCGCGGCCGAACTGATCGCCTGTTTCGCTTTCGCATGCGGTGGCTATCGCGTGCGCACCACCGGGCTCGCTCTGCTAGTGGCAGTCGCTTTTGCTATCCTCGCCCGATGGGCCTGCATACACGGCACACTGAACGCTGGCTGGGGGTGGCAAGCGTGGCCCATCGGCTTCCTTCGCACGGCCTTTTCGTTTGGTCTCGGCGTCATACTGGCTCGGTATGTAACCACCATGCCCGAACCGACCGGCGTATTCAGGCGATGCCTTCTCGCCACTGGTAGCATTGCATACCCCGTATATGTCCTGGTTATCCCCGTCGCATTTCTTACTGCAAAGCTTTGGCCCGCGCACAACATACGCCCCCATACCGCCACAACTTTGGCCGCAGCCATCGCCGTTCTGTACGTCGCCGCGTATTACCGGGAAGTTGAAGAACTTAGCGCTGCCCCCGCGCCAGCAGAGGAGACTACGGCGTCAGCCCCTTAGCCACCCGCTGGTGCGCTTTCTGTACATTGCACGCGCTCCCCTTCCGCTAGTCGCCATAAATACGCGAACACGACGCCAACGGCTTTCATGACTAGGCGCAGCACCGCGGCAACTGCGTCGTGTTCGTTCATCAATCCCCCGAAAAAGATTGGAAAGCCGGCCCGGCATGGCCGATGCGGCAATATACACTGCGCTTTAGCCTTGCGCGTAGTGGAAGCAGGTAAGCGCAACGACCTGGTTCGCTGTGCCCACGCTACCCCGGTTGTTTGCATCCACGCGGAAACCGCACTGCGCCAGTGTGCCCAGCGTTGAGGCTGCCACGCTGTACCGCTGCACCCATGTTTCCCCATCAACTGAGGTGTAGAACACGAAGTTGCCACCGGACCCGGTGTACGTAACCTTCAACCAAACTGGCACGCCCTGCGGGTGCATGGCGTCCAGCGCCATGCGAGAACTGAACGATGAGATAGACGTCCACACCGAGTACGTCATGTCCAAATATAGATTGTTGGGCGACGCCCCGCTACCGGCCGGGTCCCACCCGAACGCCACCAGCTTACCCGTCGTGTCCGTAATGATGAGTTGCGCGGACGAGTAGCTCCCACTGGACAGGTAGCCCCCGCCATTGTTGAAATTCAAAAGCGTCGTAACAGACCATGAAGAACTGGTCGGCACGTTCTGCAGTGCATGCAGCACGTTATCGCTACTAGCAGTCGTGTTCGGCACGTTGATTTGAAAGCCGCGCCCACTTGCCAGCGCCGAGAGTGCTGCGCCAGTCGTGTTGTACTGCGTCAGCGTAAAGCCGCTACCGCTATAGTGGTTAGCTGCGGAGAAGTTAATAGGATCACCAGTGCTACCCGATGCTGCGGCCCATGCAGGCTGCCCGCCTAACATCGTTAGCACCTGGCCACTGGAGCCGGCGGCAACGCGCTGAGGCGCCCCGCCGGCCGCGGCAGAGATAAGGTCCCCGGCAGTGGTCATCGGGTTGGTCATCCCGCCGCTGCCACCGCCACCAGAGGCCGCGCCGCGCATGGTGTACCAGTTGGTCCCATCCGTGAAGTACATCAGACCAGTGCCGGTCGCCAGCGTCACCGAGCCGTTGGTCGTTCCGTCGAGGCGGGCGCCGCTGGGAACCCCGAGCGACATCGCGCCCGTGCCAATGTTCTGTACCGAGCCCCACCAGCCTGCCGGAAAACTACCAGACGTGCCGGAGGCGGCGGGGAGCGACTGGGAGACGGCGCTCGAGCTGTTCATCACGAGGCATGCGCTGCGGTCGGATGAGGCGAAGGTATAGGCCGCGGTCTGGACGGCCGCTCCTGCTAGTTTCACGACAGTCCGAATTTTCCCGCTGGAGGTGATGGCCGTGTTGTCGCTGCTCTCGGACTCCGGGGTGCCTTGGTCAGTCTCCACGCCACCAGTGCCGCCCACCGAGGTGACCGTGCCCGTGGCGGCCGAGGTGGCGAAGCTGCGGCAGTCGCTGTAGCTGGTGACAGCGGAGGCGCCGGTGACGATCTGGTACAGCGGGACGGCGCCGGCCGTGAACCCCGTCGTATTCACGCTGACTGCACCGGTGTTGACGTTCGCCTGCACGTAGTTGGTCGCGCTGGCCGTGAGCGTGAGCGTCCCGTTGATGATCGAATTGACGGTGATCCCGACCGTGTAGGAGCCGCCGTAGTAGCCCCACGTGAGGCCGCTGGTCGTGGAGGCACGGCGCCCCCAAAGCATCGCAGGCGATGCCGCGTCGAAGTTCGCATTGGCGACGACTTCCTTCGTCGCCTGCGTCGAGCTGATCTGGTCGATAAGTGTCGTGCTGTTGGACATGAGGGTTACCGGGTGAACGTCACAGAGGCGGTGCCGCCGGGCACCCCGTAGTCGCCGATCTGGCTCACAGTTGCGGTGATGCTCTGCCCGCTCGAGAAACCATCGTTGGCAGCCATCGCGGACGTGTAGATGAAATACGGCTGGTTCTGGCCCGAGCCATAGTTGAACGGTGGCAGCGTCTGGCTTGCCGGGTTGGCCGCGTAGGCCTGCGGCGTGCCGCCGTTCCACATCACACCCGCACTGGTCAGGACGTAGGAATTCTTCTGCACGCCTGACGAGTTGAAAATGTTGATGCGGTAGGATTCCTGCGACCAGTCGAGCGGCACGTCGGCTCCGTCCAGCCACTGGAAGTTGATGCGCGCCTTGCGGAACCAGCGCAGCATGAACGAGCTTGCCGGACTGAGCACCGGCTGCACCGTTAGCTGGTGCGGAGAGAGCGGCGCTAGGCGCGCATTGGCTGGCTGCACGCTGACGGCCGCGCCCGGCGTGCTGCCCATCAGGTTGTTCAGGTACGGCTCAAACCACAGCGTCTGGCCGATGTCCGACAGGTTGACGCTGATCGGATAGAGGTTCGCGCTGTTGAGCAGCACAAAATACTCGCCCAATGCGTGCGTCGACTTCGCTGCCTCGGTGCCGATCTGGCCGCGCAGCAGCCCGCTCAGCGTCCACTGGTTGGCGCTGATCTGCGTCGCATTGCGGAAGAAAATGATTTCGCCGCCGAGGTATGCGACGTTCGCACCGTTCAGGAAGCTCGCATAGCTGACCGACGAAAGTTCCGCATCCTGATTGAATAGCTGGATCGTGACCTGATTGAGCTCGTCTGGAATGTTGCCGCTGAACGTGCCGAGCACGGTCGACGCCTGACCGATCACCGCGGCCTGCAGCGCCTGTGCCGTCTGCGTGAAGTTCACGTCGTCGCGGCTCACGTCCACGATCGCGCCGGGCCAGTTGTTCGAGAAGCCACAGGCAGCCAGATACAGGCCCGGCGTCGTGGCGTCCTGCGCGCGCAGCGGCGGAATGTCCATGATCTCGAGGACGGTGGGCCCGCTGTAGGGTACCTTCTGGACGGGCACGCCCTGCGCGACCGCCGCCTGCACGGTGGACTGAGTGCCCGGATTCGGATAGATCTGCGGCACCGTGAAATCGGCGTTGAAGGTGCAGACGCCCTTGCCGTCGGCCTGAACCTTCGTGATGCGCACCGGCACGCTCGCGCCCGACTGCTGCTGCAGCAGCACGGTATCGCCCGGCTCGAGCTGCAGCCACTTGTAAGTCGTGGCAAACGTGAAGCTGCGCCGCTTGCTCCACCGCTCCCACAGCATCGCCTCGGCGCGCGCGCGCGCGTCGTTGTCGGCCAGCACGATCGGCACCGACACCGTTTCGTCGAGGTTCGAGATCGTGTTGCTGTTGAACGCCCGCTGCGTGAGGGTCTGATAGTCCGTCGACGACGAGAGATAGCTGACCGTCTCGCTGCGCGGCAGCTCAAATTCCTGTGTGACCGTCTCGGAAATCGGGTTCTGCTGCTGCGTGCTGCCCGGGTTCGCGTCTGCCCCGAGATCATCCCATGGGATCGTAACGGTCGGCGTCGCGCCTCGGCGCACGAATTTCAGCATGCCGTCACTGTCGCTCACGTCGATGAAGTAGGCCGACAGGAGCGGCTTGAGAATGTCGCGTGGGCTGCTGTTGCTGGTGCTCGCAAAGCCGATCACCGTGTCGGTCATCTGGCTCACGTCGATCTGCGAAGCTTGCAGGCCGGCCTGCTCGCATACGGACGTGATGATCGCGCCGGTCGTACTCGAGGCGATGGTCGTGAACGGCAGGATCTCGACCTGCGCGTTACCTGAGCTGGTATTGCCGGCGAGAACGACCATGTTTTCCTGCACGCTCATGATCTGCGCGCCAAGCCAGACGGCTGGCGCCTTGAACGGCTGCTCGATCCACGGCGACCGCACCGGCCACCGCGCCGATCGACGCGCAGCCACTCATCATTACCGTCAAGTTCGCCACAACGCCGGCCGCAAGCATCGCATCAAGGCGGCGCTTCATTGCAGCGCACCCCAGCGTGCCGTGGCCGGTTCCGCCGAGGCCCATTTCCAGTCATCGCCATCACGGCACACCGCAGCGATGTAGAACGAACTGGTCGCGGGCTGATCCTTCTTCGCATCGGTATCGACGGAAAAGACAATCTCCTTGCAGTCGAGCATACCGGTACTAATCTCCCGGCTCACAGTCACGCGGCCTTTTTCGTCTGGCTCGAACGGTACGCTGTGCCTGGTGAACCAGGGTGCCACGGCGCCGACCGCGAGCGGTCCCGCCGCGGCCGCAATCTGCGCCTGCGTATACGCGTGCATCACGCGTTCCGAGTACTGCACGCCGGCTCGGGCAGCGGCCACTGCGCCGAGGCCGATGCCGGTGGCAACGGCCGCGTTGTTGGTCACCGTGCCGGCGATGGCCGCCCCGGCGATACCGGCACCCGCAGTGGCGCCTTCACTGTAAAGTGAACTGCAGCCAGTCAGACCCGTACTGATGGCTGCCAACGCGAGATAGGTCGCCAGCGCGACAACGTTCAGGCAATGCCGCCGAATCGCGCTCTGCATGATCCTTTTCCTCGCTCCGGATGGCTTGTCCCGATCGATGCAGTAGCCGATTGCGCGAAAGCTGGCAGACGCATCGCGAGAGCGGCGCATTCCACATTTTGACGCGAGTGGATTGGTGAAACCAGCGAAATTCGCAGGAGCGGCGCGCAGCGGTGATTTGCGGGATGGCGCGCGATGCCTGCTGGCTCACACCGCCTGACTGACCAAGCTCGATGTCCCTTTCCAGGGCGACAATCAAGATTGTCGAGTCCTCAGGCACAGCCGGTGCGTGCTGTCTGTCGAATCTCATTGAGGGTGCGTCACTTGATGAACACCATCCGGCATTTGCCGCGCCTCCCCTTGCGCGAAACAACGCCACCGGGAACTGGATCACTGCGACGCGTTCTTTTATTTGCGCCGACTGACTTTCAAGCAAGGCAACGCGCGCCTGGTCGATACGTTCCATAAGGTCGAGTTCCGGCCGGTTGACCGAAAGGGTGGACCGAAGATCGCGTATGTCGCGGCATCATCGCCGTGATCGATTCGATCGCTAAAACCACGTTGACACCCTGTCAGCGACGTCCCGGCCGTTGTATGCTTAGCCCGAATAGGAGGGGCCATGACTCAAAAGGCGCGAGAGCTTTACAGGAGCGCGAACGGAGACCGTTGGTCGCTCGTCCACGAATACGACTCTGGCCGGGTTTTCGTCCGACATGAGCCCAACTTCTCGTCAGGTGGCCGGCCGTCCGACATCTCAATTGGCGACTTCCTTGTTCGAGATGGCAAAGGGCCGGAGCATACCGAACTGCTACGCCTGATCGGGACATTGGTGGAGACGCCAGCCGATAACTAGCGCTTACCTTTTACAGTGGTTCAACTCGCGTCGGTGACTGCGCAGGCCTGCTCCGTGCCAGTATGGCTTTCAACGCCGATGCTTTGCGCTGCTGGCGATGGACGCCGATGCCGCCCCTCAAGGCAATACCGTGGTTGGACGACATCTGCCTGGGGACGCTGCAGAAAACGGAAAACAGGCACGGTAGCGACATAACGATCTGTCGCAAATCGACCCAGGCCGTGTGGAAACTCGACGGAGTTGCAATGCGACGGATAAACCTGGCCCGTCGGCGCGTTTGGCTGTCTTTGGGGGTGTCGCGGCGATGACGGGACGCTGAACGTCTCTAACGCGCTCCAAACAGGTTCAAGGGGTTAGTTTTTGGACCTACGGGGTGCTCACGCACCCACCAGCCGCATCGCTTTCATCGTTTTCCTGAACCCCAGGATTCTCAGCACTCGCATGAGATTGTAGGCAAGTACGTTCAGGCTCATCTCGGTCCCCACGTTGGGCAGCCTGCGTGTCAGGAAATGCGTGTAGCCCATCCAGTGCTTGAACGTGCCGAAGACATGTTCGACGGTTCGCCTGCGCACCGTCATCGCATCCGGTGTCCGGTCGAGCCGACGTTGAACTGCTTCCAGCACCGACTCATGTTCCCATCGCATGATTCGTCGCCCTGTGCCTGGAGTGCACTGTGTGTCCCACGGCGTGGGGGTGGATGGAAGCTCTAATGGGCGCGGCATGTGGTTTCAGATTGCGTATTCCACGCCAAACCGAACACCAATTCCACGGCGAACCGAGCACGGATTCCACAGCAAGCCGAGCGTCGATTCCACGGCAAATCGAGCAGGGATTCCGCGACTGCCCGAGCGCGATTTCCACGCGTAACCGAGCGGTAAGCTGGAGGGACGGCAACGCGGGATAACCATGGCACGCTTGACGATTTTGTCGAGCGAGCGAATGTCGAATAAAAGGTTATCCATGCGTCAAATCAAGGAAGTGCTACGCCTGCGCTTTGTGTGCCAGCGTAGCCAGCGTGAGATCGCGACGACGATAGGCGCATCGAGCGCGACGGTCTGGGACTATCTGGATCGCGTACGGCGCGCACAACTGGACTTCGAGAAGGCGATGACGATGGAGGAGACAGCGTTGGATGCGCTGCTATTCCCGCCGCCGCCGTCGTCAAGCCGGACACGGCCGATGCCCAATTGGCCGATGGTACATCGTGAGCTCGGCAGGAAAGGCGTGACGCTTGACCTGCTATGGAACGAGTACAAAGCGCAGGAGCCCGAAGGCTACGGCTACAGCTGGTTCTGCAAGTATTACGAGCGATGGGCGGCAGCGTTGCCGGTCACGCTTCGCCAGACGCACACGCCCGGGGAGAAGCTGTTCATCGACTATTCGGGTAACAGGTTGGGCATCGTCGATCCGCACACCGGCGAGATCCGTGAAGCAGAGGTATTCGTCGCGACGCTCGGCGCATCAAACTACACCTACGCCGAAGTCACCTGGACCCAGCAGCTTGAGGACTGGATTGGCTCGCATGTGCGCGCCTTGAACTTCATTGGCGGTTGTCCCGAGATCCTGGTCCCCGACAACCTGAGGTCCGGCGTGCACAAAGCCGACTTCTACGATCCGGTTCTGAACCGGACCTATGGAGAGATGGCCGCGCATTATTCCGTGGCGATCATCCCAGCCCGCAAACGTCGGCCCCGTGATAAAGCGAAGGTCGAGCAGTCGGTGCTCCTGGCGCAGCGCTGGATTCTGGCACGGCTGCGCAACCAGCGGCTGTTCAGCCTCGACGAAGCCAACCGCGCGATCGCGGCACTCCTCGTTGAACTGAACAACAGGCCGTTCAAGAAACTGCCCGGTTGCCGCCGCAGCGCCTTCGAGGAACTTGATCGTCCGGCACTTCGTCCGCTGCCAGACAGACCCTACCAGTATGCGCAGTGGAAGGTTGCTCGCGTCGGCATTGATTACCATGTCGAGCTCGACGAACACTTTTACTCCGTCTCATACAGCCACGCCCGCGAGCAGGTGGAGGTGCGCCACACGAAGACGACCGTCGAGATCTTCCTGCGCGGTCAGCGCATTGCCGCGCACGCGAAGAGCGAGCGCCGCGGCCATCACACCACGATCGCCGCCCACATGCCGGCGAATCATCGGGCAGCGACCACCGAGTGGAATCCGCAGCGGCTGATCAACTGGGCCATCGTGCGCTGCTCGCCCGGGTGCTCACTGGCGAATGGGTACGGGCGCACCAGAACATCATTCTGGTCGCACCAACCGGGCTCGGTAAAAGCTGGCTTGCATGCGCGCTGGTCAACCAGGCGTGTCGCCAGGGCTTCTCGGCCTGCTATCTGCGCATGCCGAAGTTCAACGAGGAGATGGCCATCGCGCACGGCAGTGGGGGCTACGCAAAGCTGCTGGCACAGTTGGCCAAGACCGACATCCTCGTCATGGATGACCTGGCCATGGCACCGCTGTCAGATGCGGCGCGGCGCGATCTGCTGGAGGTGCTCGACGACCGGCACGGCCGGCGCTCGGTGATCGTCACCAGCCAGATTCCAGTCGACAGCTGGCATGCTGCCATCGGAGATCCGACGCTCGCTGATGCAATTCTCGACCGGCTGGTTCACAACGCGCATCGCTTCACGCTCTCAGGCGAATCGATGCGCAAGCGCCGAAATAGTTTGACCGCCGAAGGCGGGAAGGAGTAAAAAAACTCACCCCGCGTCGCCATGTCCGCAGCGCTCGCTTTGTTGTGGAATGCCTGCTCGGTTTCGCGTGGAATGCTTGCTCGCTTTGCCGCAGAATGGCCGCTCGATTTGCGTGGAATATGCATTCAGATTCAAGAAGTGTTGTGACGGCCTTGGGCTGCTACAAATTAAAAGTGGCGGGCAGGCCTGTTTGCAACGAGTGACATTGCTCAGTTGAGCGTGAAATCCGCAGGGACATCTTTCTCCTTCGCATAGCGGAACACATTTAGGTCGTCGTGCCGGATAGCGGGTTGCCGGCCCAAAACAAGGTCGGCAAGAAGTTGGGCAGAGCCGCATGACATCGTCCATCCAAGCGTCCCATGGCCCGTGTTTAGGAATAGGTTTGGTACCGGGGTCCCACCAACGATGGGTGTGCCGTCTGGAGTCATTGGACGCAGTCCGGTCCAGAACGTGGCGTTCGCTGTGTCCCCGCCACCAGGGAAGAGGTCATTTACGCACATCCCGAGCGTGTCGCGACGAGCCTCGCGAAGACGCTTGTCGAATCCAACAATCTCAGCCATACCGCCCACGCGAATGCGCTTGTCGAAGCGCGTGATGGCGATTTTATAGGTCTCGTCGAGCACGGTTGATACCGGTGCGCACGCCTCGTCCAGGATGGACGCTGTGATGGAATATCCCTTAAGCGGGTAGACCGGAATTTTGACGAGGCCCGACAAGAAGTTCGTCGAGTACGCCCCGAATGCGACGACAAACGCGTCGGCCTGAATCAGCTTGGCGCCATGACGCACGCTGCCTACGAGGCGAAACCGACAGTGAAAGAACCTATCGGCCTGTCCGAAATAAATTGACCACTACAACCGTCGACAGTCGTGTTGTAGCGGAAGGTCACGCTAGACTGGGCACGTGCTTGGGTGGAGAGCCACTGCTGAGTCCTCGAGGCCCGGAGTGCGCGACATCCAAGGCTTAGCTCGCCCCGAACTCGGGCAAGCTGACTCGGCAGTGTACGGAAGATTCTGCACTACGTTGCTGTTCGGGATTTCAGGCCTTCCCGTACGCGCTTTGCTGCAAAAAGAGGAACGTAATCCAGAATGCGCGCTTCACGCTGATAATCTGCAACGGCGTCAGCGTACATCTTCGACACCAATTCTTCGTCGTTGTGCGTGGACTCGGCGATGTCATGGACAATTTTCTGCGGGTCGGCGGCTGTCTTCATATGTCCTCCATCTACTACTAATAGCAGTGTAGTGAAGATCGCGACCGTGGAAATCGCAAATAGAATCTGTCAATGAAGCGTATGCCAGAGGCCTGCATCCTCGAATGCTGATATGCATATTCAGTGCCACACGTATCCCCTTAGCGCACGCGGTCACGAGGCATCGCCGATGAGATTCGACGGCAGCCTAGCTCGCCATGAGGCTTCGATTCACTTGACGTTCGCGTTTGACAGCCGTCGCGACGGCGACCTACGTCAAACACCGCGCGCGAGAGCGCAGCGGCGGTGTTTCGCGCTAGACGCGCTTCAGGTGTTGAGACGACGATAGGCGCTCAAGTGGCGCACTAAGCCCTGCCTTTGCCGCAGCAGACTGTAGAGTTTGGCTCCCCGTTTGTCCGGCGCAATGAAATACGCCTTGTCGTAGTACAGCGGGTCGACCGATTCCTCTGGCATGAAGGAGACAATTTGCACGACATGCGTCGCGCCTTCCTCGAGCGCTTTCAGCTCATCAGGCGTGAAAACGACGAACTGTCCCTTCTCGAACTCGTACCCTTTCTTCATGTCAGCACGTGTCACGACCTTGCCGGTGGCTTCACAAACGTACTGCTGTTTCACCCGGCCGCCTTCCGGCGACGGGAAATTGAAGCCTACCCCTGAGGCACTCTCGGTGGCCGAATACAGTTTGACCGGAATGGAAACCAGCCGAAGGAAAGGGTCAACGATGCGATTGAGCGCGCTGCCATGGACTTCTCCTCGTAGCCGGCGGCAGGAAACTCGCGCGGCTTCTGATTACGGCTGCACCAGCCAGCTGTTGGAGGCTAGCCGATACCCTCCCGGCTTTCGCAAGCTTAGCACCGGGAAACCGGTTCCCGAAGGCCGAATCAACTCAGATGCCCGTGGATGCTCGTAGGCCGCCTTCAGTTGCACAGACCCGCCGTTTGCACGCGAACTGAGCTTTCTGTTCGTCCAGAGCTTTCGCAGAGTCAGTCCAACTCCGAGACGTCGCGCGCCTTGCGCTCGGTCATGCGCGAACCGCCAGTTGTTTTCGCAGGGTATCCAGGTGTGCTAACTGCTAGCGGCGCCGATTTTGGCTCACTGGCGGATAAAGCACTCGAACTGGTAAGGAGCAAGGCGACAACCGGACGGTCGGAGTACTGAGACCAGTCCGGTCAAATCGCCAAGACAGGCGCGTGAGGGCCCTTGCTCAGGCGCCCGCATTGCCTTTGGCGCGCGCCGCTCAGGCTACTGTGTCGCCCTCAGATGCTGCCGGTGACTCGTCCGCATCCAACTGCTGTCGAGCCTTCTCCCAGTATTCGTCCGCGCGTCCTTCGGGAGAGCCGTCCTTCTCCCACAGATAGAAAGCAAGTGTTCGGATTTGTTCTTCAGTGACTGGCACGTCCATCTCAACCTCCTTAAAGAAAGTCTCCCGGGCGGGCGGGCTAATTACGGCTAGTCGATGGTAGCAAGGCGCCTGCTTGATGCCGCTGGTCGTCGGCGACTCACCGTCTCAGTCTGGCACGGACCGTGGTTGCCCGAACGCTCTTCGCACGTGCGAGTGGTTGTAGCGCTGCAGGCGCCAATGTAAAAAATACTCCTGCCCCATCGGCCAGCGGCGGTTTGACCGTGGCGCGACAGTAGCCGGGCCCGGATGGACTGCGCTATCTGCGATGCGACGAACGTGGTCGAATTTACGTGCATTGAAGGCGAGCGCGTCGCGCCAGCTCGCAGCGACAAGGGGCGCAGGACGGACCGAAGCCCGCTGCGACGCAGTCATACCGCCCGGCTGAACTGCACGCTAGCGTGAGCATTCTGGGAGTTGCGCCGTCCGCAACTGCCGTACAAGCTCGATGCCGCAAACTTGCAGTGTCGTAAGCCTCTTCTCTGCCGTGGTTCGGGGTCGCCGTTTCATGCTTCGTACTTGAACGACAAAGATACTCGCGCCCGGTATTCAACGACCTTGCCGCTATCGACCCTCATGTCGAGCTTGCAGACTTCGGCGACTCGCAAATCACGCAGCGAGTTCGCTGCAATTTCCACAGCATTTTTCGCCGCATCCTCCCAGGAGGTTGGGCTGGTGCCGATAATTTCCGTGACGCTGTAGACGCTGGATTCGGTGTCTTGCTTGGCCATGATTCTCGCTCCTCTGGGTTAGGAGGCACGGTTTCCGCACCTCAATGATTTCATCATAGGCCGGCCTGCGTGCCACGCGTCGCTTGAAGTAGCAACGCGCGTTGCCATAGTCCCGCCAGGACGCGGGCCAATTTCCAATGGGGAAGCCATGTTCGATTGCACAGCGAAACGCCGACACGCTGGCGGCCAGGCGCCAACGAGACGTTCATCGATTCCACATTAGCTTTTGCAGAAGCGGAGTAGATTGGGGGCACCACGCCGAGCCGTTGTCGAGCAGATTATGAATCGCCTTTATCAGCCGGCCCATAGGGGCGGGCTTCAGCAACAATACGTCCCATAGCGGCCCGTCACAGGCAAGAAATGCGGACGCCGCAGAGGTTGGCGTTGGCGATGGCTACAAAGCGGAAGTCCGCATCGAGGAACGACAGTTCTGCGCCGACGTGGTTGCGACACGTACCCGGGCCGACATCAGGATGAATTGACGCACACGGATTATGACTGCGCCGATGTCGCGCGATTCAGCAGCGGCGCATTAGCGTTGGCCTGCTTCGCCTCCCACTGCACCGAGTCATGGCTGACATCCCGAGCCCAGGTCATTTCCGCAACTCGATGGTGTATATCGTCGCAGACCAGGCTGCCGATGGTGCTGACCGACGCACTGACCTGGCAATAGAGGGGCTCGAGCGAGAGTGCTATCGCGAACGCGGAAGCCTGGCGTCGGCCCTCGGCTCCCCAAAATTCAAGTCCCCCATTCTGTCTGACCACAATCACCTCCTTCGCGCCGCCTTCCAGGTACGACGCGACCCTATGGTTCATCTCGCGCTGCCGGTCGCTATCGAGCAGCACTTCTACGCAAAGGTCGGGTACAAACGGCACGGGGTGTCCCCGTCAAGACCTTCCCATTTTTCGGGCGCCATCCAGACCACGTCCGGGACCCGGATACCAAACGTTGGCGTCACCACGGGCACTGACATGGCGGCGAGGTGCACATCTGTTCGGCCAGCTGACAGTAAATCTGTGCACTGCCGCAGGAGGCAACCGATGAGAGCCAGGACACGACGTGCTGAAAGGACATTGGGTGGCGTCAACCGCGCCCGCACCTGCGCGGTGCTGAGTGCGGTCGCGACCCGGAATACAATGCGCCTGGCAGCAACGGAAGGCACCACCGAGGGCGCCTTGCCACACGACGTCCAGCACCGCGAGGTCACATGAGCCGTCAACGGAGACTCGTGTCCGTCGGAGGCCGAAGCGGGTGCTTAACTGAACTGGCGGGGACGCCCGCAAGTTGGAGGGGCCGGGCAGCGCCTTGAGGCAGTCAGCTTAGGGTGAGCTCTGCCCGCTGAGGAGTTCCGATATGAAACTTGACGCCGCCACTTTCCGGCAATTGCGTCGCTTGGCTCCCGTCCTCGACGACGTCATTAACGCAGGCGAGGTCGAGTATGCAGACCAGGCTGTGAATCTCACTGCATTGGCAACCCTGTGCTCACAATTGTTCGACGCATACCGCGACCTGCATCCGAACGATACGGAGCAGGCATGCCTCGACGCCCTCGAGTCGCGGTAACACACTTCCTCTGGACTGGCTCGCGGCTTCAGGTATCGTCCGTACAATCAAAGGACCTATCGCTTTGGCCCAGAACATGACCGCACGCCCATGCGTACAGGACGATTTTCTGCAGACGCTCGCAAAGGACAAGACCACCGTAAACGTGTTCCTCGTGAACGGTATCAGACTGAGTGGCCAACTGGCCGGCTTTGACCAGTTTGCAGTGCTGCTGGAGTCTGGCGCAGGCGTGCAACTTGTCTACAAACATGCCATTTCGACCGTGATGCCGGTCAATGGCAGGGCCCCGGCACGCGGTTCCGGCGCGGCGGTGAATCGGGACAAGTCGAACAACTTGTGAGTTCGCGTCCGATGAGAGCTGTCATGACATGTTGGGGTCTACGCCTGGCCTGCGCATAGCCAGGCGACGTCCACGTCGGGAAGGTCAGACAGGCGCGGCGCACAATCCGTACTCTTCGGAACGATAACTCCGGCGCGCCAAAGGGTCACGTCGCGTTCCGGTACGCCGAGCGACCTGGCCACCCGACTGGAAATCACCTTTGCGCGCTTGATGGTCATGTCCAGCCGTGCAGCGAAGGCTCGCCTGGAACAATGGCGCCGCTAGCTGCGAAGTCGCATCACCGTTCCGTTGCCGTATTCACGGACGCTATCCGTCTCCCGCGACAACAGAGGCACGCCAGCGTCATTCACTCGTTAAAGAGGTCGCGGCACGGCCCGTCATATCGAACGTCGAGCGATGACTCGTCCTTGAAAACGAGTCGCTTTACAACTCCGGAATCCTGGACTTTTTGAACGGCGTCCCGTTTCACGAAGACGCCTGGACGTTCATCGGGCAGAACCAGCTGCATCAGCGGACCGTACTTTTGCATGGCGTGGAAGAAGCTGGACTCCAATGAAGGTTCTCTCACACCCAGCCAGTAAACCAGGGCTGCGCCAGGATTTCGGGCGTCGCGTGCGAGAAATCGCAACGTCCTGCGGGTACCCTGGTAGGACGAGCGTTCGATATGCGACACATCGTGCATGCGGGTCTCCAGCTGGTTGTCCGTACGTTTTGCGAAATGGACCGCATAACGGCCCATTCGTCGCGACGAGGCGAGCGTCGGGCTTGTTACAGCGGCTTGATGTTGGCAACCTGCTTGCCCTTCGGCCCGTGCTTCACTTCGAAGCTGACCTTCTGATTCTCTTGCGATGATTTGAAGCCGCTGCCCTGAAACCTCAGAGAAATGGGCGAACAGGTCTTCTCCGCCGTCGTCCGGCGTGATAAAGCAAAAGCCCTTGGCATCGTTAAACCACTTTACTGTTCCGGTTGCCATATTCATTCCACAACAGTTTAATGTCGCATTCGCGTTTGCTGGATCTCACAGCGCAGCGAATCAGGAGGAAGAGTATTACCACGCTGACATTGTTTCTGCGCGTCACATCGGTCGTTAAGGTGTCGCGAATGGTCCTGTATTGAGCCGTCGATGTGCGTGCCGCAAAGCGGCTTGCATCTCGTCGTCACTTCGACGGGAATGCGGGCCTGGACTGCTAGCGGCACGCGTAAAGCACGCGTCCATCGAGGTCTCAACCCATGTGAAGTCCACCGTTGAGCGAAAAATCAGCACCGGTCGCAAAGCCGGACTCATTGCTGGCGAGCCACGAGACAATTGAAGCAATTTCCGACGCTTCTCCGAGACGGCGCACCGGAATGCCCTGAATAATTGCGTCCAGTACTTCAGGAGGCACCGCACGAACCATATCCGTGCCGATGTATCCGGGGGAAACCGTATTCACCGTGATGCCCTTCGTTGCCACTTCCTGGGCAAGCGACATCGTGAAGCCGTGAATGCCCGCCTTCGCAGTCGCATAGTTGGTCTGGCCAAACTGCCCTTTCTGCCCGTTCACCGACGAGATGTTGATGATTCGCCCCCACTCCCTGCTAACCATCCCCTCGATGACCTGCTTGGTGACATTGAAGAGGCTGGTCAGGTTTGTATCAATGACATCGTTCCAGTTCTCCATCGACATCTTGCGAAACGTGCCATCCCGCGTAATGCCGGCGTTATTCACCAGCACGTCAATCTCGCCGACGTCCTTCGTCACCCTGGCAAATGCCGCCACCGTAGACTCCCAGTCACCGACATTCCCTTCGGATGCGGTGAAGGAAAATCCAAGCACCTCCTGCTCCTTCAGCCATCTTTCGCGCCGGGGAGAGTTGGGCCCACAACCGGCGACGACCGTGAATCCGTCCTTGAACAACCGCTGACAGATTTCTGTACCAATTCCACCCATGCCGCCGGTGACATAAGCGATTCGCTTTGACATGTTCTTCCCTCGGTTGTTGCGGTTAAGAATTGAAACTTGTAGTTCGCCTGCATGTATGCGGCTCACGCTGCTTGGCGCGCGTTGGCGCGTTGGCGCGTCCGCGAGGCCGTACCTTTCAGCTTCGGGCAACAGGTTTGCGAGCAGACACAGGTACTGGCGGCGCGCTGGATACCTCCTCTGGCAAACGGCCGCCCTCAATAAAGTGCTGGAGCACCTTGCCCGCCAGCGGCTTCCCGCGCTGCTCCAGTCTTCTGAGAAGGGCGTGCGCAAATGCCATCAGGTCGTCGCCGCAAGCATGCTTTCCTCGTACAGCGTGCTCGCGATATGCGAGGCGCCTCGCGACAACTCCATCTCGTACTTATTGAGACGCGGCGCCTGGTCGAACGCCGCATCCTGTTTAACTGCCTTCACATTGATTCCCTCCGGGTTTGCGGAAGAGACGCCTGCTGTGCCGCATCCGAAATGCGTACCACTGCATCATTGCGAGTGCGATGCCGACCGGGCTGCGAACTTCAGAACGTACGGGAATCCACGGAGCACAAACTCCCCGGCCCGCGATTCCCGCGAACTGCGAAATCAGGCGACCGGAGGCTGCCCCGTGCAAAGCCAGTGAACATCGAGTTGGAGGACGGCGGCAAGACGCGTACAAGCGTTCAGCGGCGGCACGGTGATTCCGCGTCGCCAATATTGCACGTCATATTCGCTCACACCCAGCCCCTTCGCTGCGCGTGCCGAACTGATGCCGGCGCGTGTCAACGCCCTGTCGAGGCGTGCGGCCAGGGCGCGCTTCAGGCGGTCATTCCCGGCACTGCGCTCGAGATGACCGATACTTTGGGTATGTCGATTCATTTGTCTAACTTCTCTCAGATTATATTTTTTGCAACTCAACACCGGTTATTTCGGTGCCGGCCGAATCTACGTATTTGTCATGACGGCCTCATGACGCCATGTTGCCTTTTCGCCGGCACGCCGGGTGCCACTGTGGTTGGCGTTATAGTTGCGAGAACAACTATTCCTTCGCGTGTGCCGTGGCGCCAACCAATAAGTAAATGTTCACATTTGCCGTTGCACACATACGACCAAAAGGTCGTCCGAACCATCCGGACGAGACACCCCTGGCTTGCGTTTAGCTCGGCCTTGGGGTGACCGCATCTGACAGCCAAGCAATGCCTAGGCGGCCAGGCGAGCGCTCGCATCACCACAGCTTTGAGCCTCTTCAATCACTTGCAAAAGTGCCTCGAGGCAGAACGGCTTCTGCAGACAGACATCGAAAAGCCGCGTGAGTCCGCCATCCTCACTGTCTCCAGTCATGGAGACAATGAAGGGCCGGTCAGCGAAAGGCGTATTGACAATCGACAGTGCGACGGCACTTCCTTTGATTCCGGGCAGGTTCTCGTCAAGCAGGACCAGTTCGAAAGCGCGGCAGCACAGCAGCGAGAGCGTGCTTTCTCCGTCTTCCACCACGGTGGCGCGGTGACCATAGCAGTCAAGCAGGAAAGCCAGACTGTCCGCAACCACCTCATTATCTTCGACGACCAGCACGTCCATTCAACGTGTCCTTAAATGCCAAAAACTCGGGTTAACATTGATTCGTATTATTATATTATCCTAATGTTTTGGATGGCTTACGTATGTTAAATGGTTACGCCCGACTCGACTAGGTGTTTAGTTTAAAAATAGCAGCACGAACGTCCGTGAGTTTGGCGACGGCACTGCCAAAATCATTATGTATGTACGTTGACCCACATCCGTAGCCAGCACTATTTAGCCGCCCGGTAAAACTGATAACACGCCTTTCACGTCATGGAAACTTCACGCGACGAACCGTCGGTTTCCGCTGACAACCGCTATCTTTCGGATTTCCTCGCACCGGCGGACGGTGGGATGCGTTATTAAAGGAAAAGTCCTGGTTCAGTATTTTCCGGGCCGGCCGACCACGCCGACGACGCGCGGCTTCCGAAGGCGTTCGCTGACGGAAGCAAGCGAGTCGCGGCCGTCGCCGGAGGGAAGATGCTGAACTGCGCAACACGAGCCCCGTCGTGCCGGACGCCTTGCTGCTTCATTTGTGCACAATCGACGCTACTTTTCTTCTCGCATCCCCGGCGTGAAAGTGATACCGACCAGTAGTCCTTCGGGTGATATGAAACGACTCACCGTCTGCCCCAAGGCTCTTTCCTGCTCTTGACGGGCATTCGATGTCCTCGCGATTCAAGCTCCGCCGTTGCCTTTTCGACACTATCAACATCAAACTCGAGCCAGGCTTGCGGAGCACGAATGCCGTCGGGCGAGGAGTCCTTGCCAAAACACGACTGCGCCGCCTGAGAAAGTGGCCACAGGGCAAAACTTTTTGCGCCCTTCAGAGCTTCCGTATGAAGTTAGCCACCACTCTCCTCCTTGAAGGGGATGCCGAGGTTCTCGCCGTAGAGCTGGCGGCTTGCCCCACATCACGAACGATTGGACCAAAGCCCGCCATGAACAGAATTCCGGTGTTTCCGATTCGTTCCATGGCATCCCCAACAAATAATTGAACGTCCGCTCACGCGATGTATGGCGACACTGCTCCGGTGCCACGCAGGAGCCGCAAAGTCTTTGAAAGGCGCTAGCGACGTGCCGTATCAGACAGAAGGGCAAGCAGCGCAGACACGTTCACATCCTCATCGATTTGGTTGTGGTGCAATTCCGGTGCGTCGGTCTGTTACTCTTGAGCTTTTGACGACCACGAGCCAATGAGCAAGCTGAAAGAATCTCGAACGGTTGTTCAACGGGCGTCATTTCGACCGCGAAGTCATCGTCCTTTGCGTGCGTTGGTATCTGCGCTACAAGCTCAGTCTGCGTGATCTTGTCGAGATGATGGCGGAGCGCGGCCTGTCCCTCGCCCACACTACGATCCTGCGTTGGGTGAAGCGCTACACGCCGGAGTTCGTCAAACGCTGGAATCGGTTGGCTACGACAGCCGGTAGCCTATGGGCAAGTGTGGTGTTTTCCCTTAATGTAGTTTCCATCTCTGGCCGTTGAGAAGGCTCGGACCTTTTCATGCCGAAAGTGCCCTGCAAAAGCGGCCGTTTTCGCGAAAATGGGCCAAAATACCTTCCTTTAACGACGCCGTCAATCACGACGGACTCTGTGCGCTAACCTCCGCAGTGACGTACCTGGAAGGCTGGCCTGGCCTCACATACGGCAAGACTATCTGACGGGATGGGAACCATGACGACGACCAACCCAACTCTGCGCAAGCTGAAAGACGCGGCCAAGTCGATGCTGCCTGCGCCATTGTTCTTGAGCCTGTTGCATCACAAGTACATTGGCCGTTATCCGAACCTGCTTCGTCCGACAACATTCAACGAGAAAATTCTGCAGAAAAGCCTGCGGCCGGATCCGTGGCTCACCGAGTTGACCGACAAGCTTACGGTCAGGGACTATGTTGCGAGAAAGCTTGGCGAGAGCCATCTTATACCGTTGCTTGCCGCCCCCGAGACCTTCACGAAAGAGGTATTCGATGCGTTGCCGGACTCGTTCGTGATGAAGGCGAATCACGGCAGCACTTATGTCAAGGTGGTCAGAAACAAATCGGCAACCTCATTCGAGGAATTGCGGGATCTCGCGAACCATTGGTTGTCCCTCGACTTCTACAAGATGGGTCGGGAAAAGCACTATCGCCCCATCAAGCCGCGTATCTTCTTCGAGCAACTGCTGCTCGATGAGAGCGGCAACGTTCCCCCCGACTATAAGCTGCAGTGCTTTGGTGCCAAATCAGGCCGGCTGGTCATCTACATTCTCGTCATCTCGGACAGATTCGGCGCTGATACGCGCGGCGATCTGTACGACGTCAACTGGAACCATCTGGACGTAGTCATTGGCGAGTACAAACCCAGTGAAAACCCGCCGCCTCGCCCGGACAATCTCGACGCGATCGTGGACGCTGGGATCAAGCTCTCGGCGGACTTCGACTATGTCCGCGTGGACATGTATTCGCCCAATAACCAGGTTTATTTTGGTGAACTTACTTTCACGCCGGGTGCGGGCGTTCTGCCATTCATGCCGGACAGGATCGACTACGAGTGGGGAAGCCTGATACCAGACGCTTACCTGTCGATAAGGCCTTCCTTGCGAGCAACTTCGCCCGGGGCACGGTAGTTTCCTGCCGATGTTTTTCGCGAACTCTCCATTAGCGGTAACGACAGTGGTGAAGCGCCATGCAAAAAATCACAATCGTGATCTGCAATTACAACCACGGTCGCTTTCTGGCCGACGCAATTGACTCATCTCTTTCTCAGGACTACCCGGAAACGCGTGTTCTGGTGATCGACGACGGATCGACGGACGGCTCGCGCGAAATCGCAGAATGTTATGCCGGCCGCATCCAGGCGCTCTATAAGGAGAACGGCGGCCAGGTCTCCGCATATAACGATGCAGTCAATATGATCGACACGGAATTCGTGATCCTGCTCGATTCCGACGATCTACTGTACAAGGGTGCGGTGTCCGAGGTCATGCAAGCATTCGAGGCCGGCGACTCCGTCAAGGTTCAGTTCCGTCTCGACGTTGTGGATTCAGCCGGGAAGCCCACGGGTACATACGTACCTCACTCCGCCGCGCCAGTCGACTGCGGTAGCCTGCTGCGCCGGGGTTGGCTCTATCCGTCGCCGCCAGCGTCAGGCAACGCCTACCGGACCAGCGCATTAAAGAAAATCTTTCCCGTGCCGGAAGCAAGCAGTAATCGCTACGGCGCAGACTTCTACGCGATCTACGGGGTCGCATTGTTGGGAGCAATCGCGACGATCCCGAAATCGTTAGGCGCATACCGCGTGCATCGGACCGAAAACACAGGAATCGATTTCGCCAATTCGTACAGCACCGACAAGGCGCCCAAGGCGCTGACCAAGCGTTGGTCGATCCTTCGGCAGATGGCGCGCTCGCGGCTCGGCATAGAGCTTCCGCCATCGTTTCACGACTTCTCACTCGAGAAAGCGTATTTTTGCTCTGCTGTTTATCAGGCTTCGTTCGCGAAGCGCTGGGGATGGGTCAGCCGGCAGTCGCATTGTTATTTGCGCTCGATAGTCGCCAATCCGTTCTGGAGCTACAAGAAGAAGATAGGCACGCTCGCGCTGTCCAGTCTTTGCCTGTTGCCTTACTCACCGCTTTCCGATTTCGCGGTTCGCTATATTTCCAACCCGCTCGCGAGACGTCGCCTTTAGTCAACTGAAGACGTGTGTGCCCTGTTCCAAGGCTGATCCGTTATTACATTGCGGAGGGCGCAACAAAGCGCATATGATGGACATCTCATTGCGACGCGCAGAACACAGCGACATTCCAGGCATTGTTGCGTTCTACGAACGGGAAAGCGATCCTAATATCCTTCGGCGCAGCGCGCGTGAAGTTGCCAATGCCGTCGATCTTGGCGCCATCTTTCTGTTTTTGGAGCGTAATCAGATCGTGGCCGCTTCAGGCGCGTTCGCAATACATTTCAGGGAAGAACTGTACTTCGAATATGGCGGCACGATCGTGACGCGCCCGTTCAGAGGCTTCGATCTTCAGGATATATTCACTTCGGCACGTTTTTGCTTCGGTTTCCTCTTCCACCCGGAATCGCTTCCAGATCGTGTTTATACGTTCATCAAGCCAGACAATGCCCCATCAAATGAAAATATTAAAGGGAGAGGTTTTTCACTGCGAGAGACAGCGCCCACTCCATACATGAGACCATGTGGAACCTGTAAATCGCGCGCGTCACTTCCGCCTGGCAGAAGATGCTGCTACAACATCTATGGAATCGATATGGAAGCGATCAGGCGTAATGTCCGATACTTTCTCGAGGCCTCCGCGGAGCGCACGTCGTCAAAGGGCATGCGGCTTGAAATAACCTCGACCCTGTTTCGAGACGCGCGCCAGCGCGCTATCCTCCATAGCGTCATTGCTTGAGTGCTCTCGTGCGTGGCGTCCACACATCCGCACTCACGGCCCGAACTGTTGCCAACGCAAGCAGGGGCGGGGTGTCGCCGGGGAACATGATCCACGGTCCGTTCGGGCTGAAGTCATAGGTTGGACCGAAGCTCGCCGGCATCGCCATCTGCGCAGTGGTCAGGCCGGTCTCGTAAGAGAATTGCTCAACGAGATATTCACAGTTCAGGGTAACGGCGGCGTTGTTTGTGTAATAGATAACATTTAATTGGGAGGGCGCCAGCTGCATACACCGCCTGCGCTGTCAGAGAAATAGTGAGAACCGCGGCGACACGGGCACCGCCTCTGGCCACACAGATTGTCGGATGATCCGGGTGGCCGTGTCGAACGTCCGTAGTCGGCCGAGCGCCGACCTATCCTGCTTTCATGGCAGCTGGGTCGATTTCACTGTCAGTCAGCCCAAATCTTGCCATGCGAGCGCGATGGTCCGGCGAGCCAAGATATGAACCGAGTCGCTGATTCACTGCTTTTAGAAGACCTCCGTTCTCCCGGTTGAATGAAAACGCTCCCAGCGGAGGCGTCCGCCGTCCTCCGTTCGTTTCCGGCTCGTGCGCGACGGCTTCGATCACTGAACTGCCGATCCGACTCGCGACGATCCGATTTCCCAAGGCCGTACTCGCATAAGCGGCAATCGCCCCGAGAGAACGGCCGCGATCGCGTCGGCTTGTTGCTCAAAGATAACGATTTGCTCCTTGGTCACGCCTGAGGCTACCGCCGAATCATGCTGAACCTGCCCGGCAATGATGCCGAGGCGCACATCAGGACATTTGGCGATTGAGGAATAACTTTTGAGCGCTTTGGGGTTTCCTGGTTGAACCAGGAAGCCGTCCTCGATTCCCCACACCGGGACGTTGAACGGGACTGTATCGCCCCCCACCAGGAAAGGCTAAAGCTGGTGACCCCGGGCCGGACGCAGTGGCCGGAATCCACCGCGCCGCACGTGCTGGTCCTCACGCCACACGTAATCGCCCGTCAGGTTGATGTGTTCCCAGCCAAGCGGCGAAAGATACGGTAGCAAAACTGCATCGGGCGGGGCACCGCGTGCGGCCATCGCGTGGACAGCCCGTTCGAGGTAGACGGTGTTCCACAATACGATCGCGGCGGTCACCAGATTCAGGCCGCTGGCGCGATAGCGCTGCGACTCAAAGCTGCGATCGCGGATTTCCCCGAGGCGGTAGAAGAAGACCGAACGTGCAAGCGCATTGCGGGCCTCGCCCTTGTTCAAGCTGACGTGAACGCGGCGGCGCAGTTCGACGTTCTGCAGCCAGTCGAGGATGAACAGCGTACGCTCGACCCGACCGATCTCGCGTAACGCAACGGCGAGGCCGTTCTGCCGCGGATAGCCGCCGAGCTTGCGCAGCATCAGCGAAGCGGTGACGGTACCCTGCCGGATCGACGTCGCCAGGCGCAGGATTTCGTCCCAGTTCCGCCGGATTGCCTTCTCGTTGTACGCGTCGCCAATCATCGGCTGGAGCGCCGGATAATCCTTCACGCTGCCAGTCACGTACAGCTTCATGTCGTGGAGATCGCGGATGCGGGGCGCGAACCGGAAGCCCAGCAGGTGCATCAGTGCAAAAACGTGGTCGGTGAAACCGTTGGTGTCGGTGTAATGTTCCTGAATGCGCAGATCCGACTCGTGGTACAGCAAGCCATCGAGCACGTAGGTCGAATCGCGCACGCCGACGTTCACGAGGTTCGGGTAGAACGGCGCGTACTGGTCGGAGATGTGCGTGTAGAACATCCGGCCTGGTTCAGCGCCATACTTCGGGTTCACATGTCCGGTGGGTATTGTCAACTTGTTGAAGGGCGCGCGCAGGCGAAATCACTCAACATAAGGATCACTAATTTATGCGGCAATGCGATCCAGCATCGGATTGCCCGTTACGGTTTCCCACGCCTTGAACGCATACTTGCGGGCCTGCCGTTTCTGTTGCGCGTTCGCGTTGTAGCGGCAGTGCATGAAGAGGTTGCTTACCTGAGCATGGACCGACGTGAATCGTTGTAGATGGCGCGCCGACTTGAAGCCTCCGCCCGGTTGTTCAGTCCTTTGTGTTGCCGATGCTCGACGTTCAGGCCCAGTTCGTTGTTCGCCGCCGCGTAGCTGCGCAGCTTGTCCGTGACGATCACGCGTGGGCAGCCGTGGCGCCTGAGCAGCTTGCGCATCAGCCGTTTGGCCGCCGCCTTGTCGCGGCGGCTCTGCACCAGCACATCGAGCACTGCGCCGTGCTGAACGACAGCCCGCCACAGCCAATGCTTCCTGCCGTGGATCGTCACGACCGCCTCATCCAGGTGCCACTTGTCGCCGCGACCCGGCGCTGTCGAACGGATACGCTTCGCGACCGCCAGACCGAACTTCGTCGCCCAGCACCGCACCTTTTCGTACGTAAGCTCGATTCCCCGTGCCGCCAGCATCTCCTCAACCATGCGCAGGCTGACGGGAACCTGTAGTACAGCCACACCGCGTAACAGATGATGTCCGGCGGAAATCGATAGCCCTTGAACGAAATCGGCGCCTAGGCCGACAGCAAGACGGAAACGGAAGCTTTCTTCATGCCCCATTATATTCGTCGACCCCGGCGCCAACTTGACAATACCCTGCCCGCCAATTCTGTGGCTGACGACGCGGCCTTGGGCGGGCATAGTTGGGCTGGGCGGATTCCGGTTGCGAACTCGTGAGACTGTTCCTGCCTAGTCGACGCAAATTCTCGAGCGCCTGATTTGCCAGCGAGAGCGCTTGATTAGAGTGGATGGTGGAACCCCACATATCCAACAAAGCCAACAAAACCAATAAAACGCGCTTGACACCAGTTTTTGTCCAACCTGTAATGCATCCAACCAGCCAATGCGCTGTCCCATTCAGGATTTAGGATGAAATACGGGTCAAAATGTGTCTCTGCACCAACGGTTCTTGATGCCGCTGATCGGATCCGGAACGGCTGCCTGACGCCGGCCGAGTTGATAGCGCACAGTCTGAAAGCGATAGAAACCCACAATCCCACATTGAACGCATTCGGCGACATCTACGCCGAAACGGCGGCGGCTGAGGCCGAAACGTTGACGCGCGAAGCCTCCCGCGGCTGTTTTAGAGGGCCACTGCATGGCATTCCGTTCGGCGTCAAGGACCTGTTTTCGACCGCTGGACTGCGGACGACGCGGGGTTCGCTGACCGCACTCGACTATGTACCGTCGGATGATGCGCCGATTATCCGACGCCTGAAGGATGCAGGGGCGATCATCCTCGGCAAGACCGCGACGACCGAGTTCGAGTCGGTTGGAGCGGCGCGAGCCTGTCGCGCGTATTCGGCAACGGCCGCAATCCCTGGAACCCACAACTCACGAGCGGCGGCTCCAGTTCGGGTTCGGCGATCGCGGTCGCCGCACGGATGGTGCCCGCGTCGCTCGGTTCGGACGGTGGCGGTTCGGTAAGGATTCCCAGTGCGTTTTGTGGCACGTTCGCGCTCAAGGGCTCGCTCGGCCGGATTCCGACGTGGCCTTGGTCGGCGACCGAAATGCTCAGCCATGCCGGCCCGATCACACGGACGGTGCGCGACAGCGCGCTGCTGTTCGACGTGCTATCCGGTCCCGACCCACGCGATCACCAGGCGTTGCCAGCACCGACTGAAACGTTCCTCGCGCGTTGCGATTCGCCGCTGCGGCCGCTGCGCGTCGCGTTTTGTCCGACGCTGTTCAACGTTGACGTCGATCCGGCTGTTGCGGCAGCAGTTGAAGCGGCGGTCAATCAGATTGCGCGGACGCTGCCAGTCACGATTGATATGCCCGCGCTCGAATGGCATGACCCGTTGCCGACGTTCGAGGCCCTATGGGTCGGCGGCCGCGGAATCGTGTACGGCAAGTCGCTTGCCAATCGCAAGGAGGAGCTCGAACCGGGCTTCGCGACGCTAATCGAACGTTCTGCGGACTACGATCTGGCCGGCTATCTGACCGCAGTCCAGCAGCGCGCGGCGTTCGCTTGCAAGGTCCACAAGCTGTTCGAGCGCTTCGATCTGCTGCTGACGCCAACGCTGCCAATTCTTCCGTTCGACGCGGACCGGATTGCGCCATCTGACCTCGATGGCGTCGACGACACCGCGGTGCCGTGGGCGCGCTGGACACCGTTCACGTACCCATTCAATCTGTCCGGCAACCCAGCGGCGAGCGTGCCGTGCGGCTGGAGTCCGTCAGGGTTGCCAATCGGCTTGCAGGTCGTCGGGCCGCGCTTCGCAGATGGCGACGTGCTGCAGTTCTGCGCGGCGTTCGAGGCAATTGCGCCGTGGGAACATCGGCTGCCGCCGTTGCTCGTCGGCTAGGAGCGCACCGTGACGATCTGCCATTTCGACGCTCATCAAGTCGGTGCCGGGCCAGAACGGCGCGCACTGATGGCACCGCCGAGACCTGTGCTCCAGCAACAGACGAAGTTGCAAGCGGCGCAACGTCTCGACGCGGACGAGGCCACGCCGACGCACCACCGCCTGTTGGCACAATCCGGGCGCTGCCACCGCGTGATCCGAACGCGCGGCAAACCTCGTTACACTGGTTGCTTCCCTGTCCGCCGGACTCATCTACCTATGCTGAATCAGCCTCGCCTCGAAGAAATCATGCGTTTTCTGAGCCAGCAGAAACGCGTGAAGGCCACCGACCTCGCTACGCAGCTGGTCGTCTCCGAAGAAACGATTCGCCGCGACTTCAAATATCTCGAAGAACTCGGCAAGTTGCGTCGCGTTCACGGCGGCGCGATCCTGCCGCGGCTTAACGAGGAGCAACCGCTGCAGGTCCGCAACCGGATCAGGACACAGGCGAAAGCGAAGATTGCCGAATGCGCAAGCGGCCTCGTGCAGGAGGGAATGGCGCTGTTCCTCGACACCGGCACGACAACACTCGCACTCGCGCATCAGCTGACAAGCTTCAGCCAGTTGCGAGTCGTCACGAACTCGCTCGACATTGCGCAACTGCTGACGCAGCAGAGCGACAACCACGTGCTCGTCACACCAGGCGACGTCCGTCGCAACGACAACGCATTGATCGGCCCGCACACGCTCGAATTCGCCCGTCAGTTCCATTACGACATCGCCTTTATGGGCATTGGCGCGGTCGATCTGAAGCTCGGGCTGATGGATTACGAAGAATCCGAAGCCATGCTGCGCAGAACGCTTGTTGTGCATTGCGTGCGTAGCGTCGTGCTCGCCGACGATGGCAAGTTTGGCCATCGCACGTTCATCAACACACTACCGTTCGACGCGATCGCGACGCTCGTCACAAACCGCCCGCTGTCGGCCGACTACATAGACCGCCTGGAACAAGCTCATGTCGATATCGTCCATCCCTGAACTGGTTCAACCCAACGCCGATGAGTTGCGCGCGTTCGACGCGCTGTTCAGCGCAAGCTCCGCGATCGGCGCGACGCCGGCCGGCGGTCTGCATCGGCTCGCGGCGTCGGCCCAGGACGGACAGGTTCGTGATCTGTTCCGCATCTGGCTCGACGAGCACGGTTTCGATGTGCACATCGATGCAATCGGCAACGTCTTCGGGCTGGTGACTTTGACGCCGGGCGCGCCGTACGTGTTGTGCGGGTCGCATCTCGACAGCCAGCCGAGCGCCGGCCGCTTTGACGGTGTATACGGCGTGCTTGCCGGCGCGACTGCGATCGTCGGCATCGCGCAGAGGCTTCGCGCGAGTGGTCACCGTGCGCCATGCAATCTGGCGGTCGTTGACTGGACCAACGAAGAAGGCGCGCGTTTCCAGCCGAGCCTGACGGGTAGCAGCGTGTTCACCGGCGCGATGTCGCTCGACGACGCGTGGGCATGCGAGGACCGGCAAGGCGTCACGCTGAAGAGTGCGTTGGAGCAGATTGGCTATCTCGGCGATGCGATGCTCGATCTGCCTGTTGCCGCATATGTCGAGATGCACGTCGAGCAGGCGTCGAATCTCGAGCGCGAGGGGCTCGCAATTGGCGTGGTCCGCGAGACGTGGGCCGCATTGAAATGGCGAGTGCGCTTCGACGGCGAGCAGAATCACACCGGCCCTACACCGATGGCCGACCGGCGCGATGCATTGCTGGCGGCAGCGCACACGATCGCCGCGGTCCATGCGGAAGCCGTGCGGCACGGCGCGCAAATGCACAGTTCGGTTGGCCGCCTCGACGTATATCCGAATTCGCCGAACGTCGTGCCGTCGAGGACGATACTACACATTGAATTCCGTTCGCCGTCCACTGCGCTGCTGGACGGCACTGCAACATGCTTCGAGGCGACGTTGCGGAATATCGCTGAACAGACCGGCACGCGCATCGAGATCGAAAGCCGTCAGCTTCGCGCCCCGCTGAAGCTGCATGATGGCTTGTCGCGACTTGCCCACGACGTCAGCCTCGAACTCGACCTGCCAGCGGGCGATAGCGTCACCGTCGCCGGCCACGATGCGATTAGCATGAGTCGCGTCACGCCGACGTGCCTGCTGTTCGTACCTAGCCGCGGAGGCGTCTCGCACAACGAAGCCGAGTACACCGCTGATGCCGATCTGCATAACGGCCTGCGTCTGTTGAGCGCGTTGCTGGAGCGCATCTGCACCGAATCGTCGAGCTACCTTTGAGGACGACAATGCTGACGGAATCGCCTGAGTCCCTTCGATTGCTCGACGCGCTGCATGCAGTAGGGCTAGGCAACGACGCGCAGGTTGGGCACGGCACCGGAGCAGTCGCGTCGCCGACGCGGCTCGCGACCGAATGGGCCGGCTTCGTCGTCGCGGTGGGCGCTCAATCGTGGTATGCGAAAGTGCTGCACGACGATATGAAAGAATTGATCGACGTTGCGCGGACCGTCGACGCGAGCCGCTGTGCGGCACAAGCGGAAGCAACGGTCGCGCTGCGCATCGTTGATATGCAGCGCGGCGTGCTGCTGTTCGATCGATTGGAGGCCTCCGAATGGCGCTGGGCGCGCGTTGACGATCTGGCGTCACCCGAGCGTCTCGACGCGCTGTGGGCGGCGAAGCGGCAAGTGCATGACGGTCCAGCGCCCATGTTTGTCTCGTCTCCGATGGACGACATCGCCCGACTTCGGGCGCTGTGTCGACGTGATGCGGTGGAATTGCCGATCGACGGGTTGCGGACCGACGACTGCATAGATCGTGCATGGAATGCGTTGCAGGCATCGGACGTAGAGGTCGTGCCACTGCACGGTGACGGCCTTGCGAGCAACGTGATGGTTGGCCCGCAAGGCGAACTCAAGCTGATCGATTTCGATTACGGTGGCTGCGGCGACCCCTGGTACGACGTGGCTATCACGCTGAACGAGTTGTATCAGTTCGAGCCGCAATGGCGGGAGGGCATCGTGCGCTGGGCTGGCCGTTGCGACGAAGCCGACTACGCGCGTTGCCGTCTGTATGCGCTTGTCAACGACTGGTACTGGACACTGTGGGGATTGTGGCTAGGCACGACGTCACCGCGCCGTGTCGAATTCACGAAACTCGCTCAATGGACTTCGTTGCGCTGCCGACAAGGCATTCAGGACGCGCGCTTCGAAGGCTGGCTTCGTCTGCTGAAGGGATGATTCGATGAAAGCACTCGGTCAGGCTCAGACCCATCATGAACACGAGATTGAAGCGGCGATTCGTGAAATGCCTGCATGGAAAGGGTACGACATTCGCTACGCACCGGTAGGTGGCGGCATCTCGAACACGAACTGGCGCGTCGAAGTCGACGGCGCGCAGACTGCGTATTTTTTCAAGGTGCCGGGTCAGGGCACAGAGATGTTTATCGACCGCCGCACTGCACACGAAGCGAGCGTGAAGGCCGCGATAACCGGCTACGGCGCGCCGGTGTTCGCGTTCCTCGAGGACCTGGGCGTCGAGGTGTTCGAGTTCATGGAAGGCTGGCGCGCGTCGTCAAACCTCGACTTCCTCGAGCGTGAGGTCCGGCACAACGCATTGCGTGCACTGAAGGCGTTCAATGATCAGCCGGTGCTCGCTCAGACGAAGACCATGTTTGACATGATCGACGAACATCAGCAGCAGGTCGAAGCGTTGCACGCGGTTAAACCCCCGGATCACGACTGGCTGTGCCAGCAATACCGTCGTGCCCGTGCGGCGCTCGAAGCGTCGGGCCTGGATCTCGCGCCCTGCATGAACGATACCCTCGCCGGCAACTTCATGCTGAACGATGCGCGCGAGATTCGCCTGGTCGATTTCGAGTACGCGTCGAACAACGACCGGCATTACGAGCTCGCCCTGTGGTTTGGCGAGATGTTCTTCGCGCCTGGGATGGAACTCGCGCTGCTCGAGGACTATTTCGGTCGCGTGACGCCCCAGGTCGTCGCGCGTGTGCAGTTGAACAAGGCGCTCGCCGATCTGAAATGGTCGACGTGGGCGATGGTGCAGCGTGCGGTGTCGCGGCTCGATTTCGATTTCTATAAGTACGGGTTCTGGAAACAGATGCGCGCTCGCATCGTCTTTCAGGATCCGCAGTGGGAGACATGGCTGAGACAGGCGTGAAGAAACTAGGCGCTTGAAAACAGCTCCGTGCATAAACTGGTTCTGCGCCGACGCTTGAGCTTGACGACCTATTGAGAACCCGATTTCATTTTCAGGATGGGAAGGCACTATGGTTATTAAGGAATCCAGAGCGAAATTAAAAGCGATTGGCCGCGTCCGGGCGGATCTGACGCCACCTTCGGCCCGGCACCCCGAAGGCGGTGCCTATCGGCTGGGCGCGCGAGATGACAGCGCGTTCCATTCGTGTCCTTCAACCCGCCGCTAGCGAGGAGCCGATCATGGCTGAATCGATCCAAAGCTCGATGCCGAATTCGAAGAAGATTGTATTCGGCATCTATTTCTTCCTGCTTCTTCTGATGGCGCTGTGTCCGCCGTTGTATCTAGGCGTCAGCGGCAGTAAGCAACTCGTGCTCGGCGTACCGCTGCCGATCTTCTACTGGATCGCGAACGCGGTCCTGGTCGGGCTCGGCGTATGGGCGCTGTACGTGGCCGAAGGCGTGTCCGGCGAACTCGCCAACGAAGGAGAACCGACATGATCCACTTCACGAATCCCGGCAACCCGGCCGTCACGTTCGGCATGATCGTCGTGTTTCTCGTTGCGATGATCGCGGTGCTGTATGCGACCAACCGCCGGAGCACAAGCTTCTCCGACTATGCCGTCGGCGGCCGCTCGTACGGCCCGTGGTTCGTCGCGATGAGCTACACGAACTCGTGGTGGCCCGGCTCGACGTTCACCGCGTTCTTCGCGCTGTCGGTCGGCGGCGTGCTCGGTTTCTACGGGATGGTCTACGCGACGCTCGGCGTGACCGCGATGTATCTGATGGCAAACCGGGCGTGGTCGTGGGGCCGGCAGTTCAATCTGACGACGCAGCCGGACCTCCTCGGCATGCGCTACAACAGCCCGGTCGTCAAGCGAATCGCGTCGATCATCGGGATCATCTCGGTGTTTCCGTGGGTCGTGATGGGCATCCAGGCGCTCGCGACGTTATTCCAGTTCGCAACGTTCGGCCAGTGGACCGTGACGGCCTGCCTGACTGCTGGTGTTGTCATTGTACTGATCCGCCAGTACTGGACCGTCAGCATGGGGATGCGGGGGCTGATCATGACCGATATGTTCCAGGGGCTGATTGCGTACGTGCTGTGCGCGGTGCTGTGCATCCTGCTGCTGTTCGGCAACCACGCGTCATTCTCCAACCTGTCGCAACTGCCGGCGAAGATGCTGCTGATTCCCGGCGACGCGCGTACCGGTTACGGTCCTTGGTACATGTTCAGCCTGATCTTCACCGGTGTGATCGGCTCAATGTGCTGGCCGATGAGCTTCCAGCGGATCTATACGGCGAGCGGCGTAAGGGCCGTCAAGAAGGGCACGCTGCTGACGATGCTGCTGGTCGGCGGCTTCTATTGCATCCTGATGCTGTTCGCGGCTGCCGCGAGTCAGGACCCGAACGTAGCCGCTCAGCCGCAGCACGGTTGGTTCGTCGCACTCGCCGATATCGGCGGCCCATGGCTTCTCGCGGTGGCAATCGTGATTGTGCTTGCGGCGAGCATCGGCCATGTCGACGGTTGTGTGCAGGTCTGCGGCACGCAGTTCGCCAACGACCTCGCGACGTGGAATACGCCGCGCAGCGATCGCCAGTTGATGGTGTTGTCCAAGGCGGGTATGGTCGTGTTCATCGTCGCAGCGGCGATCCTTGCATATCTGACTTTCGACTACAGCCGACTGCAATTACTCGCGCAGATTTCATATCAAGGGATCATCCAGCTTGCGGTCCCGCTGTTCTTCGGCATCTTCACGCGGCGTGGCAACAAGCAGGGCGCGATTGCGGGAATGCTGGTGGGCATTGCAATCGCGATCGTGCTGACTTCCGTCTATCCGGACGACATCCGCGCGCTCGGCTCGCTGACCAGCGGGATTGTCGGGCTCGCAGCGAACTTCGTCGTGTTCGTCGTGTTTGCGTTAGCGATCAAACCGTCGACCGACGAGATCGCCCGGCTCGACCGGCTGTTCACGAAGCCTGTGCGCGGCCGCGCACCTTCGACGGTCGCCGTACCGGTAACACATTAAGGAAAAGCGGCCGCGGCGGCCGGCATGGATCTCGCATTTTGATGCTGCCGCGGCGTCGAGAATTTGACTCAACGGAGGCCGGATGACTTTAGCGATTTTCGATCTTGACGACACGATTATCAATGGTGATTGCGCGAATTTGTGGAGCAGCGAGATGGCCCGCCTAGGTTGGGTCGGCGACGCCGATGCATTTGTACGGCAAAACGACGAGATGATGCGTGCCTACGGCGAAGGGTTGCTTACGATGGACGATTACATGAAAGCAACACTCGCACCGCTCGCCCGTCGCCGCGTCGTTGATGTGCGCCATCAGATCGATGCGTTTGTTGAACAGGTGATCGAGCCGAGGATTCGGGCCGACGCGCGGAATGTGATCGACGCCCATCGCCAGCGTGGCGACACCCTGCTGGTTATCTCGGCGTCGAGCGCGCATCTGGTCGAGCCAATTGCGGCGCGAGTCAGTATCAATCATGTTCTGGCGATTGATATCCAGACGGAGGACGGTGTCTATACGGGACGCACCTCCGGCGTACTGACGTATCGGGAAGGCAAGGTAGTTCGGCTGCGCGCATGGCTAAAGGCGCACGACGAAAGCCTGGCCGGTGCCAGCTTCTATTCCGACTCGCGAAACGATTTACCTCTGCTGTGCGAGGTCGACAGGCCGCATGTGGTCAATCCGGACCGGGTGCTGGCAGCGCATGCGAAGGAGTGTGGGTGGCCTGTGTTGACATGGCACTAACGTGCGCGGCACTCTGGAGCAACGCGAGATGAGCTATACCGAAGCGATCGGCACACGCACCTACCGGTTCGACGATCTCAAAACGTTGCTGGCGAAGGCGAGCCCGCTGCGCTCGGGCGATCAGCTCGCCGGCACCGCGGCGGCCAGTGAGGAAGAACGCGTCGCAGCCAAGATGGCACTCGCGCAGGTGCCGTTGCGCACCTTCCTCAACGAGGCATTGATTCCGTACGAAAGCGATGAAGTCACGCGCCTTGTCATAGACGATCACTCGCCCGAAGCTTTCGCCGAGATATCCCATCTGACGGTCGGCGATTTCCGCAACTGGCTACTCAGCAGCGAGACGGATGCCGATGCACTCACGCGTATCTCCGCCGGCCTCACACCGGAGATGGTCGCCGCGGTGTCGAAGCTGATGCGTAACCAGGACCTGATCGCGGCGGCGCGCAAGCGTCCGGTGATCACACGCTTTCGCAACACCGTGGGATTGTCTGGCCACATGTCAGTGCGCTTGCAACCGAATCATCCGACCGACGATGTCAAGGGCATCGCCGCCTCGATGCTCGACGGCCTGATGTACGGTTGCGGTGACGCGATGATCGGCATCAATCCGGCTACCGACAGCCTGGCCGCGATCACCACGCTGCTGCTGATGGTCGACGATTTCCGGCAACGCTATCAGGTGCCGACGCAATCATGCGTACTGACGCACGTCACCAACACGATTGCCGCAATCGGCAAGGGCGCGCCGGTCGATCTGGTGTTTCAGTCGATTGCCGGTACGGAAAAAGCGAATGCCGGCTTCGGCGTTTCGCTTGCTTTGCTGCAGGAAGCCTATGAAGCGGCGCTCTCGCTCAATCGCGGCACAGTCGGCAACAACGTGATGTATTTCGAAACGGGGCAGGGCAGCGCGTTGTCGGCGAATGCGCATCATGGCGTCGACCAGCAGACCTGCGAAGTGCGCGCCTATGCGGTGGCACGAAAGTTCAATCCGTTTCTCGTCAATACGGTGGTCGGTTTCATCGGCCCGGAATACCTCTATGACGGCAAGCAGATCACGCGCGCGGGTCTCGAAGATCACTTCTGCGGCAAGCTGCTCGGCGTGCCGATGGGTTGCGACATTTGCTACACGAACCACGCGGAAGCCGATCAGGACGATATGGACAACCTGTTGACGCTGCTCGGCGTCGCGGGAATCAACTTCATCATGGGCGTCCCCGGCGCGGACGATGTGATGCTGAACTACCAGAGCACCTCATTCCACGATGCGCTTTATGTGCGCGACGTATTGGGCCTAAGGCGTGCGCCGGAATTCGAAGAGTGGCTGGAGTCGATGCAGGTCGCCGACGCGCTCGGCGTGTTGCTCAATGGCGCGATACGGCAACCTTTGCTGGAAGGTGCGCGCGAATGGATGGGGATCGCATGAGCAACGACTTCCTCGAAAAGAACCCCTGGAGCGCATTGCGTCAGTTCACCAATGCGCGTATCGCATTAGGGCGTGCCGGCAACAGCCTGCCGACTGGGCCGCTGCTCGCGTTCAATCTATCGCACGCGCAGGCACGCGATGCGGTGCATCATCCGCTCGACGCTGATTCGCTGCATGAGCAGTTGCGCGCGAACGGCTTCACCACGCTCGATGTGCATAGTGCTGCGCCGGACCGTCAGCATTACTTGCGGCGTCCGGATCTGGGGAGACGCCTGTCGGAGGAGAGCCGCGAGGCGCTTGCGCAAGCCTCCATCGAAGCGCCGGAAGTGGTGTTCGTGATTGCCGATGGGCTGTCGGCCTGTGCTGCTGCAAAGCAATCCATTCCGCTTTTGAGGGCCGTCTCTTTACGCCTTGCGGATTGGAAAATCGGTCCGGTGGTGGTCGCTCGGCAAGCACGGGTGGCGCTTGGCGATGAGATCGGCGAAATTCTGCGGACCAGGCTCGTCGTGATGCTGATCGGCGAACGTCCCGGGCTGAGCTCGCCGGATAGCCTCGGCATCTACCTGACGTACGCGCCTAAAGTAGGGTGCGCCGATGCGCAACGCAATTGCATTTCGAACGTGCGCCCCGAGGGATTGAATCACGGCGCAGCCGCGCACAAGCTGCACTATCTGCTGACGCATGCGCGCCGCTTGGGCCTCACTGGCGTGGGACTTAAAGACGAGAGCGATGCATTGCTGGAAGAGGCGGCCAAAGACGCGTCAACGGCGATCGCAGCACCGGATGCGAACTAACGAAGCGTCTTAGAGGCCAGTTCAAAAAGGCTGCTCTGCACGCCTGAAGATGCTCCAGCAGACGAGGGCGCAGCCGAATTTCAAGAATGCTTCGTGAATGTCCGCTCGACGATCGAAGCGTATGCGAAGACGACGAAAGTTGTGGAGCCATCCCTGCTCTCCTTTATGACCTGCGCGCGACTTCGCCGTCGCGGGACAGAAACGTGACCGCGACGATATCGTCGGAGAGATCAATGTTCAGCGCGCCTTCCTTCGTGACGATCAGATTCAGGAAGTCGAGCAGATTGTGCGCGTAGAGCGACGATGCGTCGGCCGCGACCATCGACGGGACGTTTGTGTAGCCGACGAGCGACACGCCGTGCTTCGTCACGACCCAGTCCGCTTCATTCAGCGGGCAGTTGCCGCCGCGCCGGCCTTCATATTCGGCGCCACGTCCCGCCGCGAGGGTCCGTTGTGCCGTCTGTGGGCGCTACGTAGCGTTTGTCGTCAGCGACGCGACGGCATCGGGAATGTTCGGCAAAATGCCAGCCCCCTCCGAAACCGTCAGAAAACGGCATGTCGTTACCGGTGTGTGCGGTTGCCGTGGACATAGCACACACCGGTAAACGCGCGAGCAAAGCCGTCCCGAACTGAGCAACGAACGCGTCCGCTACCCGTCCCCGAAAATTCCGCTTTGTTCCCGCGAGAGCCGTCCGTCCTGTGGGGGCAAACGTGGGGGCAAAATCGGCCCCAAACGAAAAAGGCTCTCAGAGCCGAAGCCATGAGAGCCTTATATCTATTGGTCGGGGCGAGAGGATTTGAACCTCCGACCACCTGCGCCCCATGAAAGGAACAAATCTCCCCGAGCTGAAGAGTCTGTTCGCCGTCGCGGCGTGCGGAGCCATCCGGCACGGAATAGCGTCCTGTGGGATCCAACATTTTTGCGTATACAAGTGCGCATATGTGCCATAAATCAACTATTTTTTTAATTTAAAATCAAACACTTGAACTTTACATTCGAGTCTCTCCTGGCACCACAAGTTGTTCCGGCGTAAGCCGAAGTAGTTCGAGAAACCCCGTAAGACTCTGGTCTTACGGGGCTTTTTTTTCGCAGCTCCGTTACGTTCCGCTGACGTCGGCTCTTTTTGCGTATACCAGAGTGGGGGCACTTCCATGCCCAAACGTGTCGATCCGAAGTCGGAACTGGTCTTCCGTAGCGCCAAGCCACGCGCTAAGCCCTACCTGCTCGCTGACGGAAACGTCCTTGCATTGAGAGTACGGCCGAACGGCGCCCGAACGTGGTTATTGCGATATCGACGACCGAGCACCGGAAAGGAAAATTTCCTTAGTCTGGGCCCCAATCCTGACGTCTCACTTGTCGATGCACGCAACGCGGCCGCCATTGCGCGCAGCCTGGTTCGCGACGGAATGGATCCAGTCGAACAGGCGGCGGCTCGCAGGCGTGCCGCCGAGGGCGCCTTTCGGCTCGTGGCAAAGAGGTGGCTCGCCTTCAAGCACAAGGAATGGGCCGATGAGACATACCGAAAGGTCGAGTTCGTTGTGCACGACTACCTGATACCGGCCCTCGGCAATAAGCCGATCTCGACGCTGGCTATTCCTGAGGTGAAACCAGTGCTCGAGGGCATTGCGGCGCATGCACCGAATCTCACCACCAAATCGCGACAGTATGTCGGCGGCATCGTGAGCTATGCAATTCAACACGGCCTTAGGGAAGACGTTCCGCTGTCGCTGCGTGGAGTGATCCCTCGTCACAAGAAAGGCCATATTCCGGCGATCACGAAACCCTCCGAGATCGCGCCGCTAGTAAGAGCGATTAATGGCTATAACTCGCCGATTACGCGGGCCGCTCTGAAATTGACGATGCTCACTGGTTTGCGCCCGGGCGTGGTCGTAGGCGTCCCGTGGGACGAAATGGACCTCGACGGCGCCGAATGGCGTGTGCCAGCACTCCGGATGAAGATGCAACACGAACACATCGTGCCACTGCCAAAGCAAGCGGTTGCGCTGTTGAAAGAACTTCAGACGCTCACGGGCCGCGGCGACTACGTCTTTCCCTCGCCTGCGCGGCAGAAAACGCCGCATTTGCACCGCCCCCCAGAGCAAAGCGCTTCGAGAGATGGGCTTTCAGGGAAAGCACGCGGCACATGGATTCCGCGGCATGCTTCGCACGGTGGGGAGGGAACGCTTGGGCATTGACATCGACGTTCTAGAGGCGCAATTTGCGCACGCAAAACGCGGCGACGTCCAGAAGGCTTATGACCGGACAACGTTCGACGAAGATCGTTGCCGCGTTATGCAGGAGTGGGCTGATTACATTGACCGGCTTTGCGATCTAAAGGCCTGGTTCTCGGCGGCCTTCGGCCTCGTCGTCGCGGCTTGGAGTGTCCCATCTTTTCTGCGCTCGTCAACTACTGGGCCGCCCCTTTTGTCATCCCCACTCGATTGACACCCCCCGCCGCAAACCCAACGCTGGGCCCGACTCGGGTCCCATCGCGCCCGCCCATACCGTCAGCGATACCTCCAGGCCGTCCATATCTTTCGGCATCCCAACCGGTCGTCGGCTCTTCGATTGTGTAAGGAACTGACCGGGCCTGGTGCAGTTCGCGTCGCCTGGACAGATATCGACGCCCGGAGGCACGCAATCTTCGGAGGCGTCGAGCGCGACAAGAGTAAGAATTCGAGCAGCAGCAGAGGCAGGCAGGCGCGCCGGGCTGATCGAGCGGATACCGTTGCACTACAGAACCTGAAAGGCGGTGAATGCGCCGCCCACGAACACTTGCTGGGAGAAGATCTGCCAAAGCCCGCCCACTCGCACGCCAATCATGCACATGTATTGGAGTGGATTTGCGCCAACGCCCGGCTCCGGGTAGCCATTTGGAAAGCCGGCGATGTTGCTGTGCCCTGCGCCATAGACCATGAAAGGGGCGGCACCTGCATGATTCGCGAAATCGCCGGCGCCAACGTTAGCATTCATTCCGCAGAGCTGCTGGGCCATGGTAGTGCCGACGTGCGGGTTCGGATGCCCCGGAATGCTGGGCGAAATATGAGCGCCATAGATCACCCCTCCCACGTCCTTCATGCAAAAACTGCAGCCGGTGAACTGTGTGGTGACCATCACGTCGGAGCCATCGAGACGTATACCGTCGATGGCGCCAAAGCTGGCAGCGCCCGGCGGTGGCCCCGGAATTACCACGATTCCTCTACCGGGGACGGCGGTCCAGTGCACGGCGCGCACGCTTGCTGCTGAAAAGCCGTACGCGCCTGCAGGAACCGGAACCCCCGCGACAGGCACGAACATGTAGCGATCCTGGGCCGCGTCGTAGGTGAAGTAAAAGTTCACGAGATTGCGGTCTAGCGCATCTGGCGCATAGCCCGTCGAACCGCGAACCATAATCTTGTTGTCTGTGAGAAACTGCAGTGGCGCGGCCGGGATAACGGTCGTCAGCAGATTTCTGCTGCCGTGGTCGCGCGCATGATGTGCATCCTCTACTATCCTGGCTTTCTGCAACAGGCGGCGATACTCAGCTGCCAACAATCCGGCACCGAGCGTCGTGGCCCGATTTGCGAGCGCATTGTTTCCAATGGCATGCCACAGGAGATAAATGACGCGTCGCATTTCGCGCTGGGCCTCGTTACCCGCGTTGTGCAGATTCTTCATCGACATCCCGTTTGAGAAATTCACGTAGCCGGCCTGGTGCGCGTTGGCCGGGGGATAGTGGTTCTGAATATAGGAACTGGCCAGAGCGTGCGCGCAGGCCTTCTCGGCGAAGGTCCCGATTGCCGAGGTTTGAATGAATCCAAGCGTGTCGTTGATCCTGACAGTCACGTCTTTCATGGCTATTCCCAAAGTGTCGTGTGCCGCAGCAATGGTCTCGCACCGATCCGTCCGCTCTCATGCATCTTTGACGCGAGTGGCGTAACAGCCCGACTCCTCTTGAACCCAAAAACCACAAGATCGTTGATATCAACTTCCCATCTCGACCTGGTTTTCGCGTCCAGATCGCTCGGGCAGAGGATGAGTAATCCGGGACGCATATCGCCACCCTCGCGGATCCTCGTGTAATTTTGCGTGCCTGGACGCCACGGTGATTCAAACCACGTGAACGAAATCCAGGTGCTTGTCCAGGATGTGAAGATGATCGCTCGGCGTCTGGATATCTTCTGTCACGGCGATCATCATCCCGTCCCTCCCCTCTCGCTTGAGGTTTTCGCGAACGGCGTCATTGTCACTGGCGGTAATGTTTACCTTCGACGACCGCTTGATCCCGATGGTGGGATTGCGCTTGCCGGTATGAAACGCAAAAGTGCACAGATCGGAGGTTGGGCTGGGGGTGAAGACTTTCCCCTTTCGCGCCTGGAAAGCCTGCTGGTTGACCAGATCCCCGCTGTGTTTGTTTTTGATGATGACGTCAGCGTTGTGGTAGTCGAGCACATAGGTCGCCACATCGGCGCATCCCAGCGCATTCTGAATCTGACTGATGTTGTGATATTCCTTACTTCCCACGTTCCAGCCGGCGATATAGAGCTCGTAGACCCTGTCACCACCGATCAACGCGACGGCGCGCGCGAACAAAGTGTTTGTGCTGCCGCGCCAGCCCTGGGTTTTGTGGACGCCCACGAGCCGGTCGACGAGTACGCAGATAATCGCAGAACAGGTCGACATCGTGGGAAATGCGAGCGCTGTACCCTCTCCCGTCTGATCATCGTGAATCGACATCACGGTCCTGGTAACCGGCATGACATTCTCCTGAATTCCCCCTGCTGTCTTCGGTATCTGACCGGCCGGTAATCTCACGTAGCCCGGGCCACTGGCGCTCCCGCAGATGCCACGGCCTGCTCCCGTCACTCATGCCACGCCTCCAAGACATGCTGAAGCAGCCCCTGTCAGGCCGGCATCGCCGCGGGGCCGCTCGCTGCGTCAATCCGACTTCTCTTCCTCCTCGATCCAGGCTTTAGTGGGTCTGGTCCGGTTATCCGTCGCCACTACACCCACGCATTTGAACTTGCTGTTCTCACGTTCGAGGCAATTCTGCAGATTTTCGGCGTCCGTCGTCTTCGCATCGACCAGCATGCCGGGCGGGATGCAGCCATTCAGATCCTGAACCACGGGTTTCAGGGCTTCGTAGATGAGGCTGTAGCGGTTTCCCTTTTTCAAGGCCACGAAATTTTGCGGGCCCAACAGAAAGTCCTTCGCCTTCTGTGATTGCAGGGACATGTTGTGCAGCGCGGCGTGCAGGCTGGCTGCCTGAAAACAGTACGTGACGAACTGCGAGCAGCTGATTCCCTTGCGACTGGAAAGCTTCACGCCCGTGATCCCGCGGTGCCAGGCTCGCACCGCGCGGACCAAAGAGTCGGCAGTCCAGGCTTCATTGGTCTGGTATTCATCTCCGCGCCGTCCGAAGGGAACGGTCGCCTTCACGACCTGTTGTTTCGTTTCGGCATATTTCACCATCCCAACCACCATGGGATCGTCGCTGCGCGTGGTCCATCTTGCGGCGAACCACGCTGCCGCCTCGGCCACGGCGGAGTTCCCGTAACGATAGACGAAGTACTTGATGTCGTCGTCGGTGACCGCTAGCGCGCCGACGGACTGCTGCACGACTCCCTGCAGGTTCCCGACGTCCTTGCTGTGGATGACGGTTTTTCCCTTGGCGTCAGCCACCCAGATCAGCGCATGCTTCGCTTCGTCGGTACTGTCGTCGTACTCGATAATGATGTCGCCGGGGGAAAAGTCCATATCTCGATCGGCTGATCAGAGCGGCCGTTGCTGTTGCGGAATGTGTGCCTGAACTGGGTACCTGAATTGCAGAGGCACCGTCATCGTATGCAGAGATCGGCCTTGACCAGAATCGCCGGGTTGATCCCGCCACTCTGGACGATCTGAACCACGATTGCACGCCCCCGCCCCGCCTCCGACGAATATTCAACGGGCTCCTCCACGACGACCCCTTCGCTAGCATCGATACTGTGACGAAAGCGCACCGCCTTGCCTTCCTTGGTGGTGGTCACCTTGAATTTTCCGTCACCGATATCTGTCACGGAATGGGTAATCTGAAATCCTGAGCATGGCGCAACCGTCCACGGTTTCGTGCCATAGACGAAGACCTGGTATAGAACCATTTCACCCGGGCCGGTTAGTGCGATCTCGGCAGGAAAGCCGTGCTCATCGTTGCTTTGTCCCAGGTATGTATCCACCTTGCTGGAAACATGAAAACCTCGATTGGCGAAACAGCCTGTGGCCTTTATCGGCGCGGATATGAGCTCGTTGCTATACACCCCCGCGAGATGCAAAAGATTGCCATCGGCAGATTCCCAAACCATCTTCACATCCATTCCGCATTTATCCTTCATCACCGTAAGCGGCACAAAGTGATCAAAACTGTAGTTGCAGGGATAACTGAAGACTGTCTTTGGAATGGTGATGGTTAGCCCAAGTTTGTTGGGTGTAGACATGTCCGCCCCTTCCGCTGAGTAGCACACGGGCCGCACTTAAGCCCGGATAAAAGGATAGGTAAACTGCACCGCCCAATCAACAAGATCAGACGTTTGGGTCTCGTCGACTCCCAAGCCGCCAGAGACGCATTTTTCCCGTTCCTATCGCTGCTCCTTCGCGACACTCTCCTCCAGGCCGCGCTTAACCTTCGCCACGTTGATCCTTCCCGCGCCCGGCGTATCGACAAGCGGCATATACGATGCAGGCGTGTGCAGCAAGCAGGCCTGCATCTCGTCGATCACGATCCGGTCGCTTGAGTCGTACCCCATGCCCTCCAGCTGGCGCGTCAGCCCCTCCCCTCAACGCGCCAGCGAATTCTCGTTGCTGCGAAAGATCAACGGCCGCTCGTCCACGGGTTTGGGATGGCGCGCCACCTGCACCGCTTGCACGACTTGTCCGTGATGCGCCGACTTTGCGCAGACCGGATCGGCCGCGGCCGGGTCGCCGGTCAACATCCAGGCCTGGCAGCGGCAACCGCCGTGATCGCCATGCCGTTCGTCACAGTCGCGACATGGCTCGCGCATCCAGCCTTCGCCGCGAAACGCGTTGAACGCGTCGCTTTCATACCAGATCTGCCGGAGCGACATGTCACGCAGGTTGGGCAACGCAAGCCCCGGCAGCGAGCGCGCCGCATGACACGGCAGCGCGGTTCCATCCGGCGCGACACCGAGAAACACCGAGCCCCAGCCGTTCATGCACGCCTTCGGACGCTGCTCGAAATAGTCGGGGACGACGAACAGGATCCGGCAGCGCTCGCCAACCAGCTTGCGATAGCGGTTCACCGTGTCCTCCGCTTCGGCAACCTGCTCCGCGGTCGGCATCAACTGGTCGCGGTTGAGCATGGCCCAGCCGTAGTACTGCGTGTTGGCGAGTTCGAGGTAGTCGGCGCCGAGATCGAGCGCCATCTCGATGATCTGCCCGACATGCGGCAGGTTGAACCGATGCAGAACGCAGTTGAGCACCATCGGATAATCGTGCGACTTGATCAGCCGCGCGACCGCGCGCTTAAGCTCGAACGCGCGCGTGCTCGTCACGAAGTCGTTGAGCTCGCGCGTCGAGTCCTGCAACGACAGCTGGATATGGTCGAGTCCCGCGAGTTTGAGCCGCTCGATGCGCGCCGCGGTCAAGCCGATACCCGAGGAGATCAGGTTCGTATACAACTGGTTGCTAGTTTCGTGAATGTCGCCGGCGTCCTGCGAGCCGCACAGTCACGAAACTAGCAACCAGTTGCTTATATCTATTGGTCGGGGCGAGAGGATTTGAACCTCCGACCACCTGCACCCCATACTGTCGCTCGAACTTACACCGATTCGGAGTCAGCCTGCCACGCCACCAATACGAATTATCTTTGCGCCCGCCTTCAGCTTGTCTAGATAGTCCGCCCACAACTGCATCATCACTCGGCGCTCCCTGATGAACTTAGTCCGGTTATACGCCGAGCCAAGATTGTCCGGTACGGCATGTGCGAGTTGGTGCTCGATCACCTCTGGTTTCTGCTCCAGTTCCTCGTGCAGGATGGTACGGGCCATCGCGCGAAAACCGTGGCCGGTAATTTCCGTTCGGGTGTCGTAACCCAGTCGTCTGAGTGCGGCATTTATCGCCGCTTCGCTCATTGGACGCAACGTCGAACGAGCGCCGGGAAAAACAAAACGCCCTTTACCGGTCAGTGCCTGCAACTCTCGCAGGAGAGCCACAGCTTGGGTTGCAAGTGGCACCAAATGTTGAGTCCGCGTCTTTGTCACTAGATAGCGCCACTCCCCCTTATCCAGGTCGAATTGCACCCACTCGGCCCGGCGAAGCTCGCCAGGCCGCACGAACAGCATCGGCGCAAGCTTGAGCGCGCAGAGCACGGGAAACGTCCCCGAGAAGCCATCGAAGGCCCTGAGCATTTCCGCCACCTTCGCGGGTTCGGTCAGCGCAGCAAAGTGCTTTTCTATTGGAGGCGGAATCGCCCCGATCAGGTCTTTTGCCGGATCGCTTTTTGCCTTGCCTTCCTTGATCGCATATCGGAAAACGCGGCTGATTTCACTGCGTACCCGGTGCGCTGAATATCGCGCACCCCTACTATCGATCCGCTTGAGCACCACCAGAATCTCGGGCGCGTCGACCCCGGTGATAGGACGCTTGCCCAGCCAGGGGAATACGTCATTTTGCAGACGGGCGAGTGTCTTTTCGTGCTGACCGATCTGCACAACCGACTTGCGCTCCTCCAGCCAGTCGCGGGCTACACCCTCAAATGAATTGTTGGCGTTGAGCCTTGCGGCGCGCTTATCAGCCTTTTTTACGTCGCTCGGGTCGATCCCGGCCGCCAGTTGTTCACGCGCCGCACTTCGCTTCCTGCGCGCTGCCGCGAGCGATACGTCAGGGTACACGCCTAGCGCTAAACGTCGTTCTCTACCACCGAATCGGTATTTGAGGCGCCAGTATTTCCCTCCCGACGGCGCAATCTCCAGATACATCCCGCCACCGTCAGTCAGTCGATAGGCCCTCTCGCGAGGGGCTGCGCTACGCACAGCAATGTCAGTCAGGGGCATGAAGACCTCCTGGGGGCATTTTTTGCAAGGACGTCGGCTACTCACCAACATTCCCCCTAAGATGTCCCCACATGCCCCCGGATGTCAATGGAACTCCGCGAATTTTCTGGAAAACAAAAAACCCTCGAAGCATTGCTGCATCAAGGGTTCAAGGAATTTACAGGAATCAGGTGGAATACTTCTTGGTGCCGGGGACCGGACTTGAACCGGCAAGCCCGAAGGCGGCGGATTTTAAGTCCGCTATGTTTACCAATTTCATCACCCCGGCAGAGGTGGCAATCGCGCGTGGTCGCGAATTCTACCATCGCCTCGCGGCCGCCCCAAAAAAGCGCCCGACACCCGCATTCATCCCCAAGTCACAAAAGTTGCCGATAATCCGCTCACGAAAACGATTACAGCGGGCCGAAAACCGATGACGCCGACGATCAAGGATGTCGCCGCCCACGCGGGCTTTTCCATCGCCACGGTATCGCGCGCGATCAACGCGCCGCACACCGTGAACCCCGTCACGCTCGACAAGGTACGTCAGTCGATCGACGCGCTGAACTTCCGCCCGAGCCCGCTCGGCCGGCAATTGCGCGGCGAGCGCACGCGCCTCGTCGGCGTCATCCTGCCGACGCTCGCGAACCCGGTGTTCGCCGAATGCCTGCAAGGCATCGACGATCTCGCGTCAGCGCAAGGCTATCGGCTGATGCTGATGACCACGCAGTACGACGTGGACCGTGAACGTCACGCAATCGAAACACTGCGCGAGCATCGCGTCGAAGGACTGATCCTGACCGTCGCCGATGCCGATACCCATCCGCTGCTCGACGAACTCGACCGCGACGGCCTGCTATACGTACTGATGCACAACGACACGGTGCGCCGCCCGTCGGTGTCGGTCGACAATCGCCTCGCCGCCTACGACGGCGTGCGCCGGCTCATCGCGCACGGCCATCGCCGCATCCTGATGCTGGCCGGCTCGTTCGCGGCGTCGGATCGCGCGCGTCAGCGTCATCTCGGCTACACGCAGGCGATGCAGCAGGCCGGCCTCACGGCCGCGCCCGCGCTCGAAGTCGATTTCAACGCCGACGAACTCGCGCCGTCCGTGCTCGCGCACCTGACGCACGGCGCAAACCGTCCGACCGCCCTCTTCTGCAGCAACGATCTGCTCGCGATGGTCGTGATGCGCGGCCTGCGTCGCGCGCGTCTGAGGATTCCGCAGGACATGTCGATTCTCGGCTTCGACGGCCTCGCAATGGGCGAACTGCTGTCGCCGGCGCTCGCGAGCGTCTGCGCGCCGAATCGCGAAATCGGCTGTGCGGCGTGGCAGCGCTTGCTCGCACGCATCGGCGGCGCGCGCGACGAGCGGGCGTTCTGCGCAACCTCGCGCGCGTTGACGCTGCCGCACAGCTTGCGCGAAGGCGCGACGATCGCGGCGCTCGGATCGCACGCGAATCTCGACGGAGCGTCGCCGACCCACGTCCCGAGCGCTGCGGCCGCCATCGAAAAGCCGCTCGCATAAGAAGCCCAATGAAGGCACGCGCATACGCGCGCCCTGGCTGTCATCCCCAACCCGCGCAACCCATCCGACACAGGGAGACCCGCAGTGCCCCGCTCAACCTCACGCTTCGCATCCTCGCTCATACCGCTGTGGCAGAAACTCTCGCGCTCCGCCGCGACCGCACTGCCGGCGAGCCTGCTCGTCGCCGGCGCGGCGCTCGTCGCGCTCGCGCCGCAAGCCGCGCGCGCCGACGAAACCGCGATCTGCTACAACTGCCCGCCCGAATGGGCCGACTGGGCGAGCCAGATCAAGGCGATCCAGCAAAAGACCGGCATTCGCGTCCCGTTCGACAACAAGAACTCAGGACAATCGATCGCGCAGCTGATGGCCGAGCAGAAAAGTCCGGTCGCCGACGTCGTGTATCTCGGCGTATCGTCGGCGTTCCAGGCCAAGGACAAGGGCGTGATCCAGCCGTACAAGCCCGCGCACTGGGATGACATTCCCGCCGGCCTGAAAGACCCGCAAGGCTACTGGTTCACGATCCACTCGGGCACGCTCGGTTTCTTCGTCAACAAGGACGCGCTCGAAGGCAAGCCGGTGCCGCGCTCGTGGGCCGATCTGCTGAAGCCCGAATACAAAGGCATGATCGGTTATCTCGATCCGTCGAGCGCGTTCGTCGGCTATGCGGGCGCGGTCGCGGTGAACCAGGCGCTCGGCGGCACGCTCGACAACTTCGAGCCGGGTCTCGACTGGTTCAGAAAGCTCAAGGCGAATGCGCCGATCGTGCCGAAGCAAACCGCGTACGCGCGCGTGCTGTCCGGCGAAATTCCGATCCTGCTCGACTACGACTTCGACGCGTACCGCGCGAAGTACAAGGATCACGCGAATGTCGAGTTCGTGATTCCGCAGGAAGGCACGATCTCGGTGCCGTACGTGATGAGTCTCGTGAAGGGTGCGCCGCACGAAACGAACGGCAAGAAGGTGCTCGATTTCGTGCTGTCCGACGAAGGCCAGAAGCTGTGGGCGCAGGCGTATCTGCGGCCGGTGCGCGCGAGCGCGATGAACGCCCAGACCGCCGCGCAGTTCCTCCCCGCCAGCGAATACGCGCGCGCAAAGCCGGTCGACTTCGCGAAGATGGCCGACAAGCAGTCGAGCTTCGGCGAGCGCTATCTACAGGTGATGCATTGAACGACGTCACGTTCCCGCTGCGCTGGCGCATCGCGTTGCTCGCGCCCGCGCTCGCGGTCTTCATCGCGTTCTGGCTGCTGCCGATGGTCGCGCTCGCGCAGCTCTCCGGCGGCGGCCATGCGTTCGCGACGTATCGCGCAATGCTGACGAATGCGCGTTACATGTCGAGCCTTGGCGCGACCGTCGTGCTGTCGGCGGGGGTCACGGCGGCCACGCTGGTGCTGTCGGTGATCGCGGGGCTGCTGCTCGCGCGTCGAGAGTTCGCCGGCAAGCGCACGCTGCTCGCGCTGCTGACGTTTCCGCTCGCGTTTCCGGGCGTCGTCGTGGGCTTCATGGTCATCATGCTCGCCGGACGTCAGGGGTTGATCGGCGCGCTGTCGCTGAAACTCGCGGGCGATCGCTGGGTGTTCGCGTATTCGATGAGCGGCCTGTTTCTGGGCTATCTGTACTTCTCGATTCCGCGCGTGATCGTCACCGTGATGGCATCGGCGACCAAGCTCGATGCATCGCTCGAAGAGGCCGCGCGCTCGCTCGGCGCATCGCCGTGGCGCATCATGCGCGACATCGTGTTGCCGGCGCTGTCGCCCGGACTGATCGCGGCGGGCGCCGTGTGCTTCGCGACCGCGATGGGCGCGTTCGGCACGGCGTTCACGCTCGCCACCGACATCGACGTGCTGCCGATGACCATCTATACCGAGTTCACGCTGAACGCGAACATGGTGACGGCCGCGGGCCTGTCGATCGTGCTGGGCATCGTCACGTGGGCAGTGCTGGCGATCGCGCGCAGCGCGAGCGGTTCGGGCGTGGCGGCGAGCGCGTGAACGGCGCGTCGCCGGAGCCGCGCGTTCGCGAACGCAACGACTACCTACCTATGAACTCAATCACCGCCCCTTCGCCGTCTTCGCAACCGGCAGCGGGACCGCGCGCGCGACGCGCGTGGCCTTCCACGCGAACATGGCTCGCCGCGGGTCAATGGTTCGTCACACTGCTGCTGTGCGCGTTCCTGATCGTGCCGGTCGTCATGTCGATCGTCGCCGGGCTGACGGTCAACTACTTCAAGGGCGTGTCGAGCGGACTCACGCTGCGCTGGCTCGTCGAAGTGTGGACCCAGTATCACGACTCGGTGTGGCTGTCGCTCGAAGTGGCCGCGGCGACGCTCGTCGTCACGCTGCTGACCGGCGTGCCCGCGGGCTATGTGCTCGCGCGCAGCAAGACGCGCTTCGCACGCATCGTCGAAGAGTTTCTGGTGCTGCCGATCGCGCTGCCCGGCCTCGCATCGGCACTCGCGCTGCTGGTGATCTACGGCGGCTTCACGGCGTTTCGGATGAGCGCGGCATTCATCGTCGTCGGGCATGTGGTGTTCACGCTGCCGTTCATGGTACGCGCGGTCGCGGCGGTCTGCGCGAGCAGCGATCTGCGCACGCTCGAAGAAGGCGCGGCGAGCCTCGGCGCGAGCTTCTTCACGCGCTTCGTCACGATCGTGCTGCCGAACGCGCGGCCGGGCATCGTCGCGGGCGCGCTCGCGGTGCTCACGCTGTCGATCGGCGAATTCAACCTCACGTGGATGCTGCACACGCCCGACACGAAGACGCTGCCGGTCGGCCTCGCCGACACCTACGCGTCGATGCGCATCGAGATCGGCAGCGCGTACACGATCCTGTTCTTCACCATGACGATGCCGCTGCTCGTCGCGATGCAATGGCTCGGCGTCGATGCGACCGGCCAGCGCAGCGCATCGAAAAAGCGCGGCGCCGCCTCTTCCGCGAAGCCCATCGACACGCCATGAAACTGACCTCGGTTCCCATCACGCTCACGCAGTGCGCCAAAACGTTTCGCGGCACGCGCGTGCTCGAACCGCTCGACCTGACGATCGGCGCGGGCGAAACCCTCGTGCTGCTCGGACCGTCGGGCTGCGGCAAGACGACGACGCTGCGCCTGATCGCGGGCCTGGAAACACCTGACGCGGGCGGCCGCATCGCATTCGGCGACGACGACGTGACCACGCTGCCGATCGAAAAACGCGCGGTCGGCATGGTGTTCCAGAGCTACGCGCTGTTTCCGAACCTGACCGTGCGCGGCAACATCGGCTACGGTCTGAAGATCAAACGCGTGCCGGCCGCAGTCGCGCGACAACGCGTCGACGAACTGCTCGGCATGATGCGGCTCATCGCGCACGCCGACAAACCGATCGATCAACTGTCGGGCGGCCAGCGTCAACGTGTGGCGCTCGCCCGCGCACTCGCGGTGCAGCCGCGCGTGCTGCTGCTCGACGAACCGCTGACCGCGCTCGACGCGCGTCTGCGCGACGCATTGCGCAGCGAGATGAACGCGCTGTTGCGCGAACTCGGCATCACGACCGTCTACGTGACGCACGATCAGGCCGAAGCAATGGAGCTTGGCGATCGCATCGTCGTGATGAGCGCGGGACGCATCGAGCAGATCGGTTCGCCGCGCGACATCTACTATCGTCCGGCCAATCGCACGGTCGCGCAGTTCGTCGGCACGATCAACCGCGTCGCGGGCGAGCCGCGCGACGGCATGCTGGCGACGAGCGGCGGCGCCGTGCCGTTGCCCGCGCATGCGTCGAACGCACGCAGCGCGCACGAAATCTTCTTTCGCCCCGAGGATGCTCGGCTCACCGACCCCGCGCTCGCGCAGCTGCGCGGCCAGATCGAAAGCACCGCGTTCCTCGGCGAACGCACGCGTCTGACGATTGGCGGTGCCGCGCCCGAGCCGCTCTTCGTCGACGTCGCGGGCCGCATCGAGCTTGCGCGCGGCACGCCGGTCGGCATCTCGATCGAGCCGGACGCACTGATTGCGCTATCGTAGGTAAAAACAGCGCCGCATCCTGGCGCCCGACCCGAAGCAACCCGAAGGACCTCTGTCATGCTGCTGGCTCAAATTAGCGACCTGCATATCAAGCAACCCGGCGCACTCGCGTATCGCCGCGTCGATACCGCCCCCTACCTCGCGCGCTGCGTCGACGCGCTCAACGCGCTCACACCGCGCCCCGACGCGGTGTTGATCACCGGCGACCTCGTCGATCAGGGCGACCCCCAGCAGTACGCGCGCCTGAAAACACTGCTCGCGCCGCTCGCGATCCCCTACTTCCTGATGGTCGGCAATCACGACGAACGCGACGCGCTGCGCGCGGCGTTTCCCGAGCGCGAGGAATTGCTGAGCGGCGGCGAGTTCGTGCAGTACGCGCTCGACGTCGGCTCGCTGCGCGTGATCGCGCTCGATTCGCTGGTGCCCGGTTCGAGCGCCGGCATGCTGTGCGACACGCGGCTCGCGTGGCTCGAGCGGCAGCTCGATGCGGCGCGCGGCAAGCCGGTCGTGGTCGCGCTGCATCACCCGCCGTTCGCGTGCGGCATCGGGCATATGGACGAGATCCGGCTCGACCGGGCGGCGTCGCACAAGCTCGCGGCGTTGATCGCACAGCATCCCAACGTCGAGCGCGTGCTCTGCGGGCACGTGCATCGGTCGATGTTCGTGCGCTTCGGCGGCACGATCGCGAGCGCGATTCCAGCGCCCGCGCACCAGGTGGCGCTCGATTTTCGCGAGGACGGACCGTCGGCGTTCGTGATGGAGCCGCCCGCGTATGCGCTCCATTACTACGATCCGGCGACGGGCATCGTCACGCATCATGCGTATGTCGACCCGGCCGACGGCCCGTATCCGTTCTACGACGCTGGCGCGTTGATCGACTGAACCGCCGGACACGCTTCGCAACCGCCTGATACCGGCTGCGCGGTCGAGCCTCGCGCGGCCGTCAGCACGAACCCCGCCGCTCCGGTATGATCGGCACGCTTGAGGACCGCGCATGGGCCGGTCCGTCGATCCGCCCCTGTCATGTCCACTTCCGACGCTTCCGCTTCCGCTTCCTCCGCCCGGTCGTTGCGCGGCGTGTTGCTGCTGCTCGCGACGATCGCCGGTGTCTCGGTCGCAAACATCTATTTCAACCAGCCGCTGCTCGGTAACTTCCGCCAGTCGTTTCCGGGCAGCGCGTCATGGGTCGGCGCGGTGCCGGCCGTCACGCAGCTCGGCTACGCCGCCGGCATGCTGTTGCTCGCGCCGCTCGGCGATCGCTTCGACCGGCGTCTGTTGATCCTGCTGCAGATCGCCGGCATGTGCGTCGCGCTCGTCATTGCGGCGTCGGCACCGACGCTCGCGGTGCTGATCGTCACGAGTCTCGCGATCGGCGTGCTCGCGACGATCGCGCAACAGGCGGTGCCGTTCGCGGCCGAACTCGCGCCGCCGTCCGAGCGCGGCCACGCGGTCGGCACCGTGATGAGCGGCCTGCTGCTCGGCATCCTGCTCGCCCGGACCGCGGCGGGCATCGTCGCCGAATACTTCGGCTGGCGCGCGGTGTTTGGCGCATCCGTCGTCGCGCTGCTCGCACTCGCGGTCGTCATCATTTTGCGTTTGCCGAAGAGTCAGCCGACCTCGACGTTGCCGTACGGCAAGCTGCTCGTGTCGATGTGGCACCTGGTAACCGAGCATCGCGCGCTGCGCGAGGCATCGCTGACCGGTGCGGCGTTGTTCGGCGCGTTCAGCATTTTCTGGTCGGTGCTCGCGCTGCTGCTCGCGGGCGCGCCGTTTCATCTCGGGCCGCAGGCGGCAGGGCTGTTCGGTATCGTCGGCGCGGCCGGCGCGCTGGCCGCGCCGCTCGCGGGCAAGTTCGCCGACCGGCGTGGACCGCGCGCCATCATCACCATGTCGCTCGTGCTGGTCGTGATCGCGTTCGTGATCTTCGGTGCGTCGGCGAAGAGCATCGCGGGACTCGTGGTCGGCGTGATCATTCTCGACATCGGCGTGCAGGCCGCGCAGATTTCGAATCAGTCGCGCATCTACGCCTTGAAGCCCGATGCGCGCAGCCGCGTGAATACCGTGTACATGGTTGCGTATTTCATCGGCGGGGCGCTGGGCTCGGGTGTCGGCGCGATCGTGTGGCCGGTGTTCGGGTGGGTCGGCGTGACTATCGCGGGGATCGCGTTTGCCGGGCTCGGCGCGTGGAATCATTTGCGGTTGCCGGCGCGGGCTGGGCATTGATATAAGGCTGACCAGAGCCGGATAAGAACCGTCTTGTCGATTTGCCACCGCTGGGGGCAGCCTGGCAACGCCTGTCGCATTCCGTCGCGCGGAATCATTTTGCGCCCATTTCATAATTCGTCGTTACTGGATAGCTTAACGGACTGGTTTGGCACGAGTCGAAGACTTGAACCATTTTTCATAGACGTGTTAAGCGTCGTCCCCAGCCCGATCAAGTCTGAACTACTGCGCGTGAAGTTGACGAGCCATCTGGGCGTATTCGTCGGTCGAGCAATTCCCGGAGTGGGGTGGATAATCACCGCATCTGACGTGGCAATAATCGGCTACAAGACGGTTAATGCATATAACCGCCTGGTGAAACCGGAGGATCGTCTGTAATGAACGACGTATGGCTCGATCTCGCTCGGTTCATCCGCGAAATGCGCACTCCCGCCGGGCTGCCTCTCGACGACAAGCTGACCCGTGACATGGATCTGTATCACGATCTGGATTGGGAGCCGGCGAAAATCGTCGAGGTGATGCAGGCATGGGCTGACCGCTTCCACGTGGACCTGCGCGATTTCGACGTCGCTTACCACGTTCCATCCGCCAACATGCGAAAGCGCGACATCGTCGTGGCCGCGTTGAAGTCCCCGTTCAGTTCCAGCGCGCGAGAATCACTCGGCGGACGTTCGCTTACCCTTGGGATGCTCGAAGAAGCGATGAAGCGCGGAGCGTGGAAACAGGACTAGAAACGCCAACTACGGTCGAGTCGTTACACTCCCCCACCCCTCCCCAACGCATACTCATGCAGCGCATCGAGCACGCGATCGAACTCGAACGATTTGTCGTAAAAGTGTCGCACGCCATACTGCTCGCAGCGCTCGCGGTACGCGGGCAACGCGTGATTGGTCAGCACCGCCGCGAACATCGAATCGATCAGCCCCTCGCGCTGCAGATACGCAAGCACCGGCACGCCCGAGCCCAGCTTCAGCTGCAAATCGACGATCACCGCGTCGAACGCTTCGTCGCCGAGCAGCGCGATCGCCTGATCGGCGGAATCGGCATAGGCGGCCACGCGCAGCAGGCCCGACGCATCGATCGCCTCCACGAGGCTGCGGCGGATCAGCGGCGAATCCTCGATCAGCAGCACGCGCAACGGCGCGCGGCTGGCTGACTCGGTAGCGGGGTTCGGTTCGCTGTTCATCGGAATATCTCGATCGTCCGTCATTCGATCAGGCCATTCTTGATCGCGTAATACGTGAGGTCCGCGTTGTTCGCGAGACGCATCTTCTCGAGCACCCGCGCGCGATACGTGCTCACCGTTTTGACCGACAGATGCAGCTCTTCAGCAATCTCGGTCGGCAACTGGCCGGCCGCGAGCTTGCAGAAGATCTGGAATTCGCGCTCCGACAGCGCTTCATGCGGACGCCCGGCGGCAGGCTTGTCGAGATTGTCGGCAAGCGTATCGGCGACCGCCTCCGACAGATAGCGATGCCCGCGCGCGACCGAGCGGATCGCGCGCACGATTTCTTCCGGCTCGCAGTCCTTGTTCAGATAGCCGTTTGCGCCCGCGCGCAGCAGATTGATCGCGTACTGGCTCTCGGGATAGCCCGATAGAATCAGCACGCCCTGCTCGGGACGCATCTGCTTGATCACACGCAACGTATCGATGCCGTTCTTGTCCGGCATCGCGATGTCGAGCAGCACGACGTCGAATGCCTGCTCGCGCACGAGGCCGATCGCTTCCTCGCCGGTGGCGGCCTCGGCGGCGACGCACATGTCCGGCTCGTCGGCGACGAACTGTCTGAAACCACCTCGAACGATCGCATGATCGTCAGCTATCAGCACTCGAATCATCGGTTGGGTTCCGTGCAAAGGGAGTCGCTCCGATGCGGACATTGTAATGATCCGGGGCCACGGCTGGACGCGGAATGCGAGGGCGGCATCGCACCGCAGCCGCCGGCATTCCCGAGTTCGCCCGCGACCCGGTCCTTCGACGCTTCCCTTGTCGCCTGGTGCGCTACTCGCGCCCCGCGAGCAGATCCGCCATATCGTCGGCATGCTCTTCTTCGACCGCGAGAATCTCCTCGAACAGCCGGCGCGTGGTCACGTCCTTCTCGCCGAGATACCGAACGATCTCGCGGTACGTGTCGATCGCGATGCGCTCCGCGATCAGGTTCTCGCGAATCATGTCGGTCAGATCGGTGCCTTCCTTGTATTCCGAATGCGCGCGTGCCTTGATGCCGTCCGGCGCGAAATCCGGTTCGCCGCCAAGCTGCACGATGCGCTCGGCGATGCGATCGGCGTGCTCCTGCTCCTCGGTCGCGTGCTCGGCGAATTCCCTCGCGACCGCTTCGGAATTGATGCCCTTCGCCATGAAGTAATGGCGCTTGTAGCGCAGCGTGCAGACGATCTCGGTGGCGAGCGCGTCGTTGAGCAGCTTGAGCACCGTCTCGCGATTCGCGCCATAGCTCTGCGTGACCGGACCATCCGACATATGCTTGCGCGCGTCCTCGCGGATCTTCTTGATGTCCATCACGAACGTGTCGTCAGATTGCTTCGCCATCGAACTTCTCCTTTATCCGGTATTGGGGGAATCGCGCATCAGCACGAATCGCGCCTGATGCGCCGAGGGTGGAATGACGGCGCGCTTCGAACGCGGGCGCCTCGATCGGGGATTCAAACGCCGCGCGTTCACGCGCCTTGTTGACTACCTGTTCCTACATTGCGTCCTTCGCTGCCTACCTCATGTTGCGTTCATCCGGCTCGCGCGGCTAGGTTCGAAACACGCCGAGCAGCAACGTGACCACGAACACGACGAGGAAGATGTAGAACAGGATCTTCGCGATTTCGGCCGCGCCGGCCGCGATGCCGGTAAAGCCGAACACGGCTGCGATGATCGCAATCACGAAGAAGACGAGAGCATAGTGAAGCATGGCATTTCTCCCTTTTGTTGGCCTTCCAATCGACTACCAGCAAATCGCTCGCCTGCTGTGAGGGCGCGGCTTGCCGCCACTGCGATGGCCGCGCTAATCGATCGTTTTCTTCGTCACGACGAAGCCCAGCACGAGGAACACCACGCACAGCACGACAAAGACGAAGAACAGGAACTTCGCGATCGCCGCCGCGCCGGCCGCGATGCCGGTGAAACCGAGAAGACCGGCGATCACCGCGACGATCGCGAAGAATAGTGCCCACTTCAACATGATGGCTTCCTCCCGAAACATTGCATGAACGATCGGGTCCATGCTATCGATGCGCGGCGCCACGCGCATTCCGACGCTCGCCGTTTTTCGTGTGAGAATCCGCTTACATTGGATTACGACGACATTACGCGCTTGGCTTCGCGCGATGCCGGAGTCGATGCCGGTGTCGATGCCCCCTCTTTCTGGAGCCGAACGTGTCGAATCTGCAGAACCCACCGGAACAACCTGGCGCGCGCGCCACGGCGCGGCTCGCCGACTGGATGCGCAATCGCAGCTGGGCGATCGCGATGACGGTGGCGATCGTGATCACGGTGGGAGGCCTAGTGATTCTGGAGACCGCGCGTCAGCGCATCACCGCCGAGTATGAAACCGCGCTTGAAGCGCGCGACGTCACCGTGCGACTGAGCACACTCGCGAGCGAGCTGTCGCGCCTCACCGCGCAACAAAACCAGTTTCTTCTAACGAAGGACGACGCATCCGCCCACGCGTTCTGCGCGAGCGCCGCGCGCATCCGCGACACCACGCAGCAGTTGGACCACTTCTATCGCGGCGGCCACGCGGACAGCGCGGAACTCGCGAGCTTCACGCAGATTCTCGCTCTGATCGACGCGCGCATCGGCGCGGGCGCCGCCGCGATGCAGCACGCCGCGCCGCATCCGCTCGATCTCGGCGCATGCGGGCCCGCGAGCGACGTCAACCCGGCGGACGCGTCGCTGATCGACAGTACGCTCGCGCTGCTGCGCGACAATGAGGAGCGCCGCGCTCAGCACGCGCTGGCCGCGAGCCGCGCCGACCAGCGGCTGTCGACGCTGTGCGCGCGGCGGGTCTGTCGGCGCTGAACATCGTGCTGTTCATTCTGCTGTTTCGCAATCTCGGCATCCAGATCGACCGGCAGGCGCGCGCGCAGCGTCAGTTGATCACGCAGCAGGAGGAACTCGACCAGCTCGTCAACGAGCGCACGCGGCAGCTCGAAGCGCTCGGCTGGCATCTGCAGGCGGTCAGCGAAAACGAAAAGACCCAGCTCGCGCGCGAGTTGCACGACGAACTCGGCGCGATTCTGACCGCATGCCGGATGGACGTCGCATGGGCGCGCCGCAAGCTGAAGGACAGCGAGCCGGACATCGCCGACAAGCTGCAGCGCGCGCTCGCCAATCTCGACCAGGGCATCGCCTTGAAGCGGCGCATCATCGAGGACATGCGGCCGACCGTGCTGGCCAATTTCGGGCTCGTTACCGCGCTGCGCACGCTCGCCGACGAAGCCGCGCAGCGCAACAACTGGACGCTCGAGCTGCACCTGCCCGCCGATGATATCCAGCTCGACGAGCAGACCGAAATCGCGCTGTTTCGGGTCGCGCAGGAATCGCTGACGAACGCCGCCAAGTACGCGCGGGCCTCGAAGGTCGGAATCGCATTGCGGGTCGGCGACGGCGAGGTCGCGCTGCATATCGCGGACAACGGCGTCGGTATCATGCCGGCCGACCTGAAGCGCACACATACGCACGGCCTGCTCGGCATGCGTCAGCGCGTGGCCGCGCATGGCGGGCGCTTCGACATCCGCCGTGGCGCGCAAAACGGCACCGACATCGACGTCGTGATGCCGAGCGCGAGCGCCGCGACGCCTTCGGTCGATCAGCCGCCGACGTCGCCGGCCACGCCGCCCACTTCGTCGCAAAGCCCCGTCTGACAGATGCTCGCCGCAGCGCCCCCAAGCCGTTGTAGGAGTGCGCCGACGCAAACACCGGAGCACGCCTACAACAAAATCGCGGCACGGCCGACAGCGCCGCCCCCGCCCTTTTTTTACCATGCAATCAGGCCGGTTCGAAACCGGATCGAGACCTGATCGACTGGCATGGCCCCGGTCGGACGACATCAACCGATGCATTCTCGACAAGGAGAAGTTTCATGACTCGACTGATCGCTTTGCTTGTGCTCGCAGGAACCGCCATGCTTGTCACCGGCTGCAACACGATGGCGGGCGCTGGCGAGGATATTTCGAAGGGCGGCCACGCCATCACGAACGAGGCGGATAAGGCGAAATAAGCCGGCACATGGCAGCAGGATTTGCAAAGCCCGTCGCGGGATGCCGCGGCGGGCTTTCTTTTCGTGAATGATCGCGTGCTGGCTGGCACTCGACGCGACGCGTTTTCAGAACGCGATGAAACGGCACGGCGACCCACCCTCGCGGATCGCCGTGCCGTCCCCCCGGCGCGCGGTGTATCGTTCGTGCGGCCCCCACTTACACGGTCCCTGCATGTCTTGCCAACGTCGCGACCGGCATCGTGCCGCGGCGGCCGGCGATTGCCGGCATCGATGGGCCCAACGTGCTGTCGTATGTCGACGTGCTGCGCGGTGCGCCGGTCGGCGCGCGCGTCGCCGTGATCGGCGCGGGCGGCATCGGCTTCGACGTCAGCGAGTATCTGCTGCATCGCGTGGGCGAGCCGTTGCCGGTGCCTCGCGATACATGGCTCGACGAATGGGGCGTCGACCTCGCGGTGCGCGAGCGCGGCGGCTTGAAGCCGCCTGTTGCCGCGCAACCGGTGCGGCAGATCTGGCTATTGCAGCGCAAGGCCGGCAAGCTCGGCGCGGACCTCGGCAAGACGTCGGGCTGGGTTCATCGCGCGACGCTCGCGCGCAACGGCGTGCAAATGCTCGGCGGCGTCGAGTATCGGGAGATCAGCGCGCGCGGTCTCAGAATCGCGCGAGACGGTGCCGACGCATGGCTCGACGTCGATACGATCGTCGTGTGCGCGGGGCAGGAGTCGTTGCGCGAGCTGTTGCCGTCGACGGTCGACGGCAACCACGGCAGCGGCGGCCCGCGTTTTCATGTGATCGGCGGCGCGAAGCTCGCGACCGAGCTCGATGCGAAGCGCGCGATCCGCGAGGGCGCGGAGCTGGCGGCAAGGCTTTGATAGCGGGCGCGCGGTTCGACGAGAACCGCGCCGCTATCAGGCGCTGCGCTTCTTTCGGTAATCGAACCAGAAAGACATGCCGACGCTGATCAGAATCACGATCGTCGCGATTACCGTCGAGCGGGTGACCGGCTCGCCGAGCAGCAGCGCGCCCAGCGCGACCGCGACGACCGGATTCACATACATGCAGCTGCTCGCGATGATCGGGCTCGTGTGGCGAATCAGATAACCGTAGGCGACGTACGCCGCCATCGTCCCAATCAACATCAGATACAGGAACGCGGCGAGAGGCAGAAAATGCAGCTCGAGCATCCGCTCGCCCGACGCCCACGCGACCAGCGTCGAGATCGCGCCGCCGAGGCCGATCTGCAGCGAGGTCGACAGAAACAGGTCCGACGGCAGCTTCAGCTGCCCGGCCAGATGCGCGCCGCCGGCCCAGAACAGTGCGCCGCACAGAATCGCGAGACTGCCGCCCGTCGAGCCCGGCGTGCTGTCGCCGTGACTCAGAATCACGATGCCGGCGAGCCCCAGCCCGACCGCGAACCATTCGCCGCGGCCGATCTTGCGTCCGGCGACGGCCGCGATCACGGTCGCGAACAGCGGCACGGTCGCGACCATCACGGCCGCGGTGCCGGTGCCGACCGTGCGCATGCCGTAGGCGAGCATGCCGCTCGACAGACCCACCAGCATCGTGCCGACGAGGCCCGCGTTGCGGATTTCGGCGAAGCTCGGCCAGATCGGCTTGCGGCGCGCGGCGAACACGAACAGACCGATGCCGGCGAACAGGTTGCGCAAGCCCGACATCAGCAGCGGCGGGAACGAGCCGAGCGCGACGTGCACGCCGAGGTACGTCGAGCCCCACACCAGATAAACGACGGCAAGCGCGAGCACGATCCGCCCGTTGCGCGACTGCGGCAGGCGCGGCGGCCAGCCACGCGGAGAAAAAGCTGAACGTTGCAGCGACATGCTTCAGCCCGCCGTCGCCACTCGACCCGCGCGATGCGCTCGATGCCCGCGAGGCGCCGAGCCTGCGTCGATACCTTTCGGGCGGGATGGCGGGCACCGCATCGGCGATGCGGTCGGATGGGCGAGGCTGGCGGACATGTCGGTGGAACGGTAAGACGATGGGCGGCGCCGGAAGCGCCAGAAACGGCGGTGGCGGCCGCGTCGGTCAAAACGACGCGATGCAACGCGGCCGCGCTGCGCGGCGGCAAGGTTGGCAAAGCCGCGGCGCGCACCGCATTATGCAGTAAGCGCCGAGAACGCCACGCGACAGAATCGTAACTTTTTGGTTTCCCGCAACAGAAAAGCCGGGGACGCATCCCCGGCTTGCGGTCAGTGTCGGATCCTTTCGATGCGCGGCCGCGCATCGGCAGGATCGCTAAGCACGCTCGGCGCCGACTCAGTTGCCCATCGCGCCCGACGCCTCGTGCTTCATCGCGTCGCCGCCCTTTTTCATCGAGTCGTGCTTCATCGTGTCCTTTTTCGTGCCGTCCTTCGACATGCTGTCTTTGGACATCGAATCTTTCGACATCGCGTCCTTCGACATCTCATCGTTGGACATCGCGCCGCTCGCCTGCGCGAAGGCCGTGCCGCCGCTTGCCAGCATCAACAACGCGATCGTCGTAACTGCAATCTTCTTCATGGGATGACTCCTTGGTGGTGGTTGAATCGAAGCCGGCGAGAGCCGGCGTGCTTCCGAAGCCGCTGCCGCAAGCGCGCGTGCGCCCGCATGCGTCAGGAGCCTCCGAACCAGTTGTAGCCCTGGTCGACCCAATAGCCGCCGGGATACGTGTTGGTGACGAATATTTCGACGATGTGCTTCGGATTCTTGTAGCCGAGCTTGGTGGGCATGCGCAGCTTCATCGGGTAGCCGTATTTCGCGGGCAGCCGTTCGCCGTCGTAGGAAAACGTCAGCAGCGTTTGCGGATGCAAAGCGGTCGGCATGTCGATGCTTTCGAAGTAGTCGTCCGCGCATTTGAAGCCGACGTACTTCGCCGTCGTGTCCGCGCCGACGCGCCGCAGAAAATCGCCGAATGGCGTGCCGCCCCAGCGGCCGATCGCGCTCCAGCCTTCGACACAGATATGTCGCGTGATCTGCTCCGCGTGAGGCAGCGCGTACAGCTCGGGCAGCGTCCACACGCGCTGGCCGGTGACGAGGCCGCTCAGTTTCAATTGATAATCTGAGCCGTCAACGTGCGGCACCTCGTCGATGCCGTAGTACGCGTTGAATGGAAACGGCCGCGTGATCTGCGCTTCGGTGTAGGTCGGCGCGAGCTGCTTCGGATCGAACAGCGCGGCCTGCGCGCGATCGTTCAGCCGCGACACGGCGGTGAGAAAACGGTTCACGGAAGCGTCGTCGGTCAGCGAGCAGCCGGTCAGCATCGACAGGCCTCCGAGCGTCAAGAGCTGCTTGCCGAACAGGCGTCGCGACGGCATCGCCAGTTCGCGCTTCGCATCGATCAGGATCGATGCGCGGTCGAGCTTGTGGCTCACACGCTGCGTGGTTTGGTCGGCTGGATTTTCGATCGGCTTGTTCATGATTCGGTATCCGTAGGGAATTCGCGTTGCGATTTCATGAGCGTAAGCATGCGCGTGGGTAGCCGCGGGCTCAACGTCCGCGCAACATCGCGAGCAACGAGCGCGGCACGAGCGCGACCATCGCCAGATGCACGGCGAGAAACGCGGCCAGCAGCGACATCGCGCTGAAGTGCACGATGCGCGCGTTGTCGTAGCCGCCCATCAGTTCGCGCAGCAGCGGAAACTGCACCGACTTCCAGATCGCGAGCCCCGATAGCACGAGCACGATCAGATCGGCGATCGCGAACAGGTAAGCGAATTTCTGCACCGCGTTGTAGACGCGCAGATCGCCATGCGACAGCTTCCCGCGCAACGCGGCGACGAAATCGCGCAGTACCGCGCGCGGCGTCAGCGGCAGGAACTTGCGCACGAAGCGCCCGCTCGCGAGATTCAGCGCGACATACACGAGACCGTTGAACACCAGCAGCCACATCGCCGCGAAGTGCCATTGCAGCGCGCCGCCGAGCCAGCCGCCCAGCGTGATCGCGGTCGGGAAGGTGAACGCTGGAAAGATCGGCGACGCGTCGTAGATGCGCCAGCCAGACAGCATCATCACGATCGCCGCGAGCGCGTTCAGCCAATGCGTGATGCGCAGCCACAGCGGATGAATGACGCCGCGCTTCGGCGCGGTGGGCGCGGCGGGTGCGCTGGGGCGCAAGGCGTGGGGTGTGGACATGGGGCTCTCCTCGAGCAGCGGTAGTGAATGCGGCGCGCGCGAGGTCGATCAACGGCACGCGGGAAGGTCGGTCGCTTGTAGCACGTCGCCGCTCGCGTCGCTTTCGACGAACGCGACCACGCCGAAGCGGTCGGCGGCGTTGGCGCTCGGATCGGCTTGCGCATCGACGCTCGCAGCGTGTACATCGATGTCCTGATGAATCCGCGCGTGACCGGAGACGAGCGGCACCGGCCCGAACCAGGCGCGCACGACGCGCTCGTGATGCAGCGTCGCGCCGCGGTTTTCGCCCGCGCCGACCTGCGTCGTCAGCGCGTTCTCATAGATCGCGAGATAGGCGCTCAACGCACCCGCGGCGGCGGCTGCCGTCGTGCTGAACTGCGCATCGACATCGAACGCGCCGGGCGCACGCGGGCTCAGCGCAAGTGCGACGCTCGCCTGGGCGGGTTCGGCGACGAGCTCGTCGATGCGGCGCTCGAAACTGTCGCGTTGCGACCAGTTGCGCAGCTCGCGGCCCGCGACGAACACTTCCGGCGTATAGAGCGTGTGCGCGCCCGCGAGACGCGTCAGCGTTTGCTGACGTTCGGTGAAGCGATGCTGGGAAAAGCGGTCGGTCCAGCCGAGGCTGTTCCAGTAGTCGACGTGCAGCGCGAGCGGCACGATGCCGTGCGCGGCACCGTCGCTTTTCCATTGACTGAGCCAGCGGTCGGCGGGCGGGCAGCTATCGCAGCCCTCGCTGCTGTACAGCTCGACGAGCGCGACGCGGTGCGCGGGGCTGTGCGTGGCGCATAGGGGCCCGGCCGCGTCGGCCGCACTGATGCCAGAAGCGCTCAGCAGAAAAAGCGCGAGGCCGACGGTGGGCGTCGAAAAAGTCGTAAAGCGCTGAAGTATCGAGCGATTGTGCGCGGTCGACATGACGTGCTCCGATCGTAATCTGCACGTTTGTCGAGCCGCGCGGCCGGTTATGACAAGCCTCTTTTAATTTTTTTTCCGGCATGGGATGAGCCAGCCAAAACTCGCCCGCGACTCAGTCGTAACTGACCACCACCGTCACGCGCGTGTCCGTATCGGTGCGCTTCGCGTTCAGCGACAGCACGCCGCCCGCGCGATCGACCGCGTAGTGGCCGTCGCGGGCCGTCGCGACGCGCCCGGTGCCATCGACGAACCGCGCCGCCACCAGATCGCGCGACTGCGTGCCGCCGTTCACTTCGAGCGCGACATCGGCCCCGCTGACGACGCCCGGCGGCGCGCTGAACGTCACCGTGCGCGAGAAGCGCTGACCCGCGACGCTCGCGCTACCGACGGCGACGCCAGGGGGCGCCGTATCCACGCTGATCTGCATCGGCGGTGCAACGATCATCCCCTCGAACCGGATCACGCCGCCCGTCACCGTCGATGCCGCCGGCGCCGCCAGCGGCGCGGCAAGCAATGCCACCACCGCGACTGTGCGACCGAACGTTCGCCACCGCCTGCTTTCCGCTTTCATGTGCACCTCTTTGTCAATCGGCGCGAGTCGCCTCGCGCCATTCACGCGCCATCCCGCGAATCGCTTCGCTGGAGTGCGGCCTTCGCTGCACTTTGTTTAACGGCAATCCTCTGACTGGCTTGAACGCAATGCGGACCACACCGCTTTCTTCTCGCACCGCACAAAAACGGTCAATCGTCGGGCGCGACGTCGCAAACGGAGCTGCGTGAGACAGCGTGCTAACATCAAACTTTCGTCTCGCTGCTGCCGCGCGGCCTCACGCTTTGTCGCCCGGCACCTCTCGATCGCTCTTCCCCAACACCTGGTCGTTTTGCCCGTGACTTCTCTGCGTCGTCCGACTTTCCGTGCTCTCGCCCGCTTGCGCCCATGCCGCGCAGGCGAGTGCGCGCGCGCGGACGTCGCGTCGCACGGCCCCGGCGAGACGTCCCGAACGGTCCCGCTTCACGCCGCCCGGCGCCCTCGCTGACGCAGCCCGCCAATACCCAGGGCCGCGTCGCCGGGCACCGGGCTCTCCCATTCGTCCACTCATCCGCCGACCACCCCATGGGTCGTTGCACGCCGCCTTCCATGACCGCCTTATCCGGAGTCCTGATGATGAAGAAGATCAAAACCTGCTACCTGACCGAACTCGACGTGACCCGCCTCGAGAAATACGCGGCTGCCGACGCCAAGTTGCAGCACATGCTCGACGATGTGCTCGAACGCGCGGTGATCGTCGACTCGCACGACATCCCCGCCGACGTCGTCACGATGAACTCGCAAGCGACGCTGATCGACACGGCGAGCGGCGAACAGATGACATGGACCGTCGTCTATCCGCCCAACGCCGATTTCGGGCAAGGGCGCCTGAACGTGTTCTCGCCGGCTGGCCTCGCGCTGCTCGGCGCGCGCCGCGGCGAGAGCATCCGCTTCACGCCACCCAGCGGCGATCAGAAAGTGCTCAAGCTCGACAAAATCCTGTATCAGCCTGAAGCCGCCGACGATTTTTCACTGTAAGCCGACCGTTCCCTCGCTGTAAGTTGCCCTGTCTGATGCGATCTCGAATCAAGCATAGGAGATGTCTGGTTTCATCCGGACCAGTTTTTGAATCATTCAGACAGGTTGCCAAACCGCCGGCGGGCGGTGTATCGTGTGCGCTGCTAACGCGGGGGTCCTGCGTAGCGCGGAGCTGGAGGTCCGTGTTGCGTGGGTGAGAAATACCCTTTGAACCTGATCTGGATAATGCCAGCGCAGGGAAGCGTACGGATTTCGCTCCAGCCTCAAGGGCCTCACCTCTCCGCGATTTCCGACTACTTCCATCTCGGTCTCCTGCTTAGCCGCCCCACTTTGTACGGAGACTTGCATGAACGCCAATCCGAAGTTTATTTCCGCCGAAGCCCACGTGGACGAGGCCGCCGTCGCGCCGTTGCCGAATTCGCGCAAGGTCTACGTGAGCGGCTCGCGCCCCGACATCCGCGTGCCGATGCGCGAAATCTCGCAGGCCGACACGCCCGACAGCTTCGGCGGCGAAAAGAATCCGCCGATCTACGTGTACGACACGTCGGGCCCCTACTCCGACCCGGACGCGGAGATCGACATCCGCGCGGGTCTACCCGCGCTGCGCCAGGCGTGGATCGAGGAGCGCGGCGACACCGAGCCGCTGACCGGTCTGTCGAGCAGCTTCAGCCGCGAGCGCGCCGCCGATCCGGCCACCGCGCAGCTGCGTTTTCCGGGACTGCATCGCACGCCGCGCCGCGCGATCGCCGGCAGGAACGTGACGCAGATGCACTACGCGAAGCAAGGCATCATCACGCCGGAAATGGAATACATCGCGATTCGCGAAAACCAGCGCCGTGCCGAATACCTCGAGACCCTGAAGACGAGCGGCCCGAACGGCGCGAAGCTCGCCGCGATGATGGGGCGTCAGCACCCCGGCCAGGCATTCGGCGCGAGCGCGTTCGGTCCGAACGGCCTCACCGAAATCACCGCGGAATTCGTGCGCGAGGAAATCGCGCGCGGCCGCGCGATCATCCCGAACAACATCAATCACCCGGAAAGCGAGCCGATGATCATCGGCCGGAACTTCCTCGTGAAGGTCAATGCGAACATCGGCAACTCGGCGGTGACATCGTCGATCGGCGAGGAAGTCGACAAGATGACGTGGGCGATCCGCTGGGGCGGCGACACGGTGATGGATCTGTCGACCGGCAAGCACATTCATGAAACGCGCGAATGGATCATCCGCAATAGCCCGGTGCCGATCGGCACGGTGCCGATCTATCAGGCCCTCGAAAAGGTCAACGGCAAGGCTGAAGACCTCACCTGGGAAATCTTCCGCGACACGCTGATCGAGCAGGCCGAGCAAGGCGTCGACTACTTCACGATCCACGCGGGCGTGCGTCTGCAATATGTGCCGCTCACGGCGAACCGGATGACCGGCATCGTGTCGCGCGGCGGCTCGATCATGGCGAAGTGGTGTCTCGCGCATCACAAGGAAAGCTTCCTGTACGAGCATTTCGAAGAGATCTGCGAAATCATGAAGGCCTACGACGTGGCCTTCTCACTCGGCGACGGCCTGCGTCCCGGCTCGATCTACGACGCGAACGACGAAGCGCAACTGGGCGAGCTGAAGACGCTCGGCGAACTCACGCAGATCGCGTGGAAGCACGACGTGCAGGTGATGATCGAAGGTCCGGGCCATGTACCGATGCAGCTGATCAAGGAAAACATGGACCTGCAGCTCGACTGGTGCGACGAGGCGCCGTTCTACACGCTCGGGCCGCTGACCACCGACATCGCGCCGGGCTACGACCACATCACGTCGGGCATTGGCGCCGCGATGATCGGCTGGTTCGGCACCGCGATGCTGTGCTACGTGACGCCGAAGGAACACCTCGGTCTGCCGAACAAGGACGACGTGAAGACCGGCATCATCACGTACAAGCTCGCCGCGCATGCTGCCGATCTCGCGAAGGGTCATCCGGGTGCGCAGGTGCGCGACAACGCGCTGTCGAAGGCGCGCTTCGAATTCCGCTGGGAAGACCAGTTCAATCTCGGTCTCGACCCGGACAAGGCGCGCGAATTCCACGACGAAACGCTGCCGAAGGATTCGGCCAAGGTCGCGCATTTCTGCTCGATGTGCGGCCCGCACTTCTGCTCGATGAAGATCACCCAGGACGTACGCGAGTTCGCCGCGCAACAAGGCGTCACCGACGACGAAGCGCTGAAGAAAGGCATGGAAGTAAAGTCGATCGAGTTCATGAAGCAAGGCGCGGAGATTTATCAACGGCAATGAGCGGGTTGCGCGATTCGCGCTAACCAGCACTGCAGTATCGAAGCCCGCCGGCATGGCGGGCTTTTTTATTCCACCGCATCGAGCAGGCACGTTGCGTGCTCACTGAAGGAAACATCTGTTTCCAACAACGAGCGGAGTCAGCATCATGAAATCGATCCGTGATCTCTGTACTCGTCTCGGTACGGTCGCAGCCGCCCTTTCACTTGTCGCGGGTCTCGCGGCATGCGGCGACATGTCCCCACGCACACGCGATACCGCGATCGGCGCGGGTGTCGGCGGCGCGGCCGGCGCGGCGATCGGCGGCAATGGCTGGTCGACGCTGGGCGGCGCGGCGGTAGGCGGCGTCATCGGTAACCAGGTCGGCAAGTGAGCGTTGCGTCCGATGACGTGTCTAACGATTCATACAGGACAGCAAACGATTTTTTCGAACCACGATCCGGACTGCCGAGTGCGGCGGATGCGGTCCGCCCTCGTCCCGACGACGCGCGTGGAAATAGACTGAAATATGCGGTTGCGGTTTTGCCACAGCGCTGCCGCGGCAAGAGCGTAAGCTCCTCATAACGACGTCGCGCAAGGCGGCATCGGTTCATCGAGGAGCGCGCCATGAAGTCCCGCGTCGTCACCCATCTTTGCGTGGTGCGCCTCTCGACGCCATGCGATTCGTCCAGTTTTTCCGCGAGCTTCGCGCGGCCCGCCACCGCGATTTGCGTGCTCGCCTCGAGTCTCTTTTTTGCAGGCTGCTATTACCCCGCCGGCTACTATCCCGCCGGCTATTACCCGTCGTACTATTCGACCGCGCCCACGACCACGGCCGACCAGACCGCGCCGGCGACCGATCAACAGCAGCCGCCTCAAGCCCAGGCGCAAACGCAGGTCGCACCGCAAGACATGCCGCCCGGTTATGCGGTCCCCGCGCCCGTGTATGCGGCGCCGCCGGTTTATCCCGCCTACTATCCGCCGCCGGCTTATCCTTATCCCGCTTATTACGGCTACCCCGCCTACTACGGACCGTCGATTGCGATCGGCATTGGCGGTTATTGGGGCGGTCATTGGGGCGGCCATTGGGGCGGCCATGGGGGCGGCCATGGGGGCGGCCACTCGCATTGACCTGTCCTCTTTCGTCGCGGAGCGCGCACGCGCCGGCGCTTCAACTGCCGGCGCGCGCGCTTCTTCATGAGTCGTTTTTCCGCGCGTATCGCCCTCCGCCGCGCATACCCCGCCCGTACTTTCCCGGCTTGACGCGCCGATAGGGCGCTCTATCCTTGGAAGGTTTCATGCAGCACCCGCTTAAATCGGGCGACGCCGCTTTGTCGAGGCCACTTGCGAGCGTCCGCCGTGTCAGAGCGACGCGCCGTCATGCGCAATCCCCCGCGTCGAATTACACAACAACGAAGGAGACGTGATGTTTCATCAACTACTCACTCCGGTTGGCAATTCGCTTTTTCCGTCGTTCATCGTCGCCGCGCTGCCGATCATCGTCGTGCTCGCGTTGCTCGGCTGGGCGCGCAGGCCCGCGTGGCAAGCGTCGCTCGCGGGACTGATCATTGGTTTGATCGTGGCGATTTTCGTCTGGCAGTTTCCGGTCGGGCTCGCGTTCAACTCGGTCGCGGCTGGCGTCGTGTTCGCGATCTGGCCAGTGATGTGGATCGTGTTCACCGCGATCCTGCTGTACAACATCGCGCAGCGCTCGGGACGCTTCGAGGCCTTCCGCCTGTGGATGATCGACAACCTGCCGAACGACCGGCGCATCGTGCTCGTCGTGGTCGGCTTTTCGTTCGGCGCGCTGCTCGAGGGCATTTCGGGTTTCGGCACGCCGGTCGCGATCACGAGCTCGCTGCTGATCATGCTCGGCTTTCCGACGCTCGAAGCGCTGACCTTCACGCTGATCTTCAACACCGCGCCGGTCGCGTTCGGCGCGCTCGGCGTGCCGATCACGGTGCTCGGCGCGGTCACGCATCTGCCGTCCGACGTGCTCGCGAAAATGGTCGGGCGGCAATTGCCTTTCTTCGCGGTCCTGCTGCCCTTCTATGTGATTGGCGTGTACGCGGGTTTTCGCAACATGCTGCGAATCTGGCCGGTGCTGCTGGTCTCGGGCCTGAGCTTCGCGCTGACCCAGTTCGTCGTCTCGAACTTCGTGAACTACAGCCTGACCGACGTGCTGTCTTCGCTGGTTTCTCTGATCCTCACCGTTGCGTTCCTGCGCGTCTGGAAGCCCGCCGTCGATCCGAAATTCGCGGTCAACGTCGATCGCGTCAGCGAGGTGCGCGGCAAGATCGGCGGCGCACAGGGCTGGTATCCGTGGATCATCGTGTCGGTCGTCGTGATCATCTGGACGATCGCGAGGATCTTCACGATCGGCGACATCAAGGTGTCGTGGCCCGGTCTCGACAAGGCCGTGTTCATCACGCTCTACAACACGCCGTACGGCGCGATCTGGGACTTCCAGCCGCTCGCGACCGGTACCGCGATCCTCGTCGCCGCGCTCATCACGGCGTTCGTCGTACGGCTCTCGCCCGCCGAGTTCGGCAAGGCGATCTCCGATACGTGGGTGCAAACGCGCATCGCGATCCTGACCGTGGCAACGATCGTCGGCCTCGCTTACCTGATGAACTACTCGGGACTCACCTACACGCTCGGTCTCGGCGTTGCGTCGGTCGGGCCGCTGTTTCCGCTCGTGTCGGCATTTCTCGGCTGGGTGGCGGTGTTCCTGTCGGGCAGCGATACGTCGGGCAATGCGCTGTTCGGCAATCTGCAGGTGGTCGCGGCCAACCAGCTCAATCTGAATCCGGTGCTGATGGCGGCGACCAACTCGTCGGGCGGCGTGATGGGCAAGATGATCTCGCCGCAGAACATCGCGACCGGCGTCGCGACCACCGAGTTGAAGGGCAAGGAAGGCGTCGTGTTCGCCAAGACCTTCAAACATTCGATTCTGCTGACGGTGCTGCTTGGCGTGCTCGTCTGGGCGCAGCAGAACGTCCTGCAATGGATGATTCCGCATTGAGGCCGCGCCAGTAACGGCGCAATGCAATTCACATCTTTTCGGACGGCCGCCCGCGCATCGCGGGCGCCGTTTCCGATCCCTCCCCACTGCCGTTCCGCCTGATCGCAATTTTTCTCACATATCGGTGAGAATTGCTCGTTTGGCGCGCGCCCTCGCAGCGCTTACCATCGACCTCACCGGACGCGGCGGTCTCCCGGATCTTGCCGTTTCATCCTGTACTGAAACGATTCGCGCGATCGCACTGTTACGATGAGCTGGCGTCCCGACTCAACTGCGCGTGGCGCCATTCCAATGAAAACCAGAAACCTGCTGCAACTGCTGATCCTCGCTGCCCTGTGGGGCGCATCGTTCCTGTTCATCCGCGTCGGCGTGACCGACTTCGGCGTCGCGCCGCTGATGGCGCTGCGCGTCGGCATCGGCGCACTCTTTCTCGCGATCGTGCTGATCGCGCGACGGCCGCTGCAACAGTCCGCCACCGTGTTGCGCACGCGCGCAGTGCCGCTGCTCGTGGTCGGTATCCTCAATTCGGCGGCACCATTCTGCCTGTTCGCGTATGCCGAGCTGACGCTGTCGGCGGGCGTCACGTCGGTGATCAATGCGTGCGCGCCGCTGTGGGGCGCGCTGGTCGGCTTCCTGTGGCTGCGCGACCGGCTCAGCGTACTGCGCACGCTCGGTCTCGTGGTCGGCTTTCTCGGCGTGCTGATGCTCGTGTGGGATCAGATCGCGGCGCCGGCCGGCTCGGCCGCCTCGCCGCTGAGCGTCGCGCTCGCGGCCGGCGCCGCGCTCGGCGCGACGCTGCTCTACGGCATCGCCGCCAACTACACGAAGCGTCACCTGACTGGTGTCGACGCGCTGACCGTCGCGACCGGCACGATGATCGGCGCGACGATCGTGCTGCTGCCGCTCGCGGTCATCTACTGGCCCGCCGCGCCGATCTCGCTGCGCGCGTGGGGCGCGGTGATCGCGCTCGGCGTCGCCTGTACCGGCATCGCGTACATGCTTTTCTTCCATCTGATCGCGGTCGCCGGGCCGACGCGCGCGATCACCGTGACCTTCGTGATTCCGATCTTCGGCATTCTGTGGGGCGCGTTGTTTCTCGGCGAGACGGTGTCGCCGGGCATGCTCGAAGGGTGCGCGGTGATTCTGGTCGGCACCGCGTTGGCGACGGGCGTAGTCAAGCGCTTGCCGTGGATGGGGACGCGGCGCGCGGATACCTGAGCGCACGGAGTCAGTCGGCAACCGCGCCGGGTCGCGGCTTGCCGATCCGGTCACGTTACATCGGCTCACGCGCGCGCCCTTCGCGCGTCAAATGCATAGTCAAAAAAAACCGCCCGGATTTCTCCGGGCGGTTTCGTCGAACCGGCGGCGTCGGCCGCGAGGCCCTCGTATCAGTGCAGCTGGTCGGCCATCAGGCTCATGATCTGCTTGGCCTGCGAGCTTTCGTCGAGCTGACCCTTGTCGTCGACCACGGCCACGCGGGTCTGGTTCGGCGTCACCGCGCGCACGTTCACGCGATACTGCCTGGCGACCTTCTCCTTCTTGCCGTGGAAAACCTGGCTCCAGAAGCCCTGCTCGGCCGACGACATATCCTTCGGATCGACGTAGCGCACGAAATAGAGGCCGCGGCTCAGGTCGCGATCGTCGACCGTGAAATTGCTGCGATCGAGCGCGAGGCCCACGCGCAGCCACGCGCGGTCATACGGCTCGGCGAGCGTGAGTTCGGTCGATGAAAGCTGCGCCGACGTGTTGTTGGCCGAATCCGCGTCCGGCATAGGCGGTTGCGCCGCGAGCGCGACGTTCTGCGCGACAACGGCGGCCGTCGCCGACTTCGCACCCGCCGTCGCCGCGTTCGGCGCGATCTGCGTGCCCGCGGGCGACAGCTCGGCGTTCTGTGTGCCACCCGCGTTGCTACCCGAATCGGCCCGCGCGAGCGAGGCCATCAGGCGCTTCAGATATTCCTGCTCGAGCGCCGGGTCGTTCGGCTTGGGTTGCCACTGGGTCGACTCGTTGTTCGTACCGGTGATCGCCTCACGCATGCCTTTCTGGCTGACGAACACATAGGTGCCGCCCTTCGGCGCCGCTTCGAGACGCGTGCGGAACTTGTTGCGCTCCGAACTCACGTAGCTGTTGCCCATGGCCTTCGACAGCGTGTTGCGGATAAAGCCGTCGTTGATCTGCGCGTGGGTTTCGTTCCAGTCGGTTTCCATCACGCCCTTGTCGCGCTGGTCGACGACGAGCAGGAAGCCCTGCTCCTGCCAGAAGCGGCGGATTTGCGGCCAGGCCTGATCGGGCGTTTTATTGTCGATCACGAGCCAGCTCTCGGTGCCGTCGCGCTGGATGTGGATGCCCTGGACGGGCGGCACGACCGCGACCGCGTCGCCGGCCGGCGCCTGTGCCTGCACCTGTTTCAGCGCGGACAGCGAGGTTTCGCCGCCCTGCGGCGGCAGCGAACGCTGATCGGCCGTCTCGTCGATCATGTTCGGCGGTACGGCAAGCGATACCTGCTTCGAACGGGAGTCGCTCCTATAGTCGATTTTGGTCGGCGACGAGGTGCCGCAGCCGGCGACCAGCCCGCCTGCCATGAGCATTACTGCGAACCGCTTGGTGAGACGAAAATCAGTCATGTTCAGGGAATCCTTCCGCTACGCCACGGCAAGTTTCCGTGGATCAACCCAACATTTTACCGGTCCCGGCGAGGCCTGTGCAAAAACTGGGGTTTGCCCGCGAATCGCCGCATGCCACGGCTACGAAGCGACCACGGGAAAAAAGTCCGCGCCCATCATGCTATTTGCCTTCTTATGAGGTAAATTTAACACTCAATAACACTTTCGAGTTGACATTGGGAGTATTCCCAAGTCTTTGCCGGAGGCCCGCCGAATAAGGGCTTCCGGTCTGCATGCGGCTTGTTTTTAAACATGGCGCGCGGTCCTGTCCGCCGCGATGTGCAAAGACCAGAAAAAACCGGCGCCAGGTTAATCGAGTTATCTCAATAAAAAATCCGGCGCCAAACGAGGAAGGCCTCATGTCCCAGTCCTGTCTCAATCCATCCGCGATCGCCTCGGCGATCGCCGTCGTCGCGTGCTGCGCGAGCTTCGGCGCGCATGCCGAATTGGGCGGCACGATGCCGAGCCAGGCGGTTTCGGGCGCGAGCGCGCCGCGCACGCTGCTCAATGGCGCACTGCGCGAGCGCACGTGGACCGACGCTGGCAATACGACAATCAACGAATACGCGACCAGCACCGGCCTGATCGTCGCCTACGCATGGCAAGGCCCGACGATGCCGGATCTGCACGCGCTACTCGGCAAATACGGCGACTCGTACAAGACAGGCGCCGCGGCGGCGGCCGGCAGCGGCAATCTGCATTCGTCGCGGGTCACGCGCGCCGACGTGATCGTCGAGTCCGGCGGACCGATGCGCGGCTACGTCGGCCGCGCGTGGCTGCCGGCGGCTTTGCCCGCCGGCGTCACCTCCGACGACATCCAGTAACGCGTGCGCCCCGCACGCGTCGCTCGCGCCCCCTTCACGCCTGAGTTCCACCCGACGGATCGCCACGCCATGAAATCCGCCTTGCGTTTCCATGCCCTGCTTCTGATCGTCTGCGCGGCCCTCGTCGGCTGCGGCGGCGGAGGCGGCAGTTCCTCGTCCAGCTCGTCCGGCTCGGGCTCGACGCCGTCCGCGACCGCGCCGACCTCGTCGGCCAGTTCCACGAGCGCGTCGAACACGACGCAGAGCGCGAACGTGCCGCAATCGACCACGCCCAACGTGCAGCTGGTCACGGTCGGCGTATCGCCCGGCAATACGCGCAACATGCTGACGACGAGCGTCACCGTCTGCCAGGCCGGCACCAGCAACTGCGCGACGATCGACGACATCCAGGTCGACACCGGCTCGAATGGCCTGCGCATCCTCGCATCGGCGCTGCCGACGACCCTGTCGCTGCCGACCATCGCCGCGGGCGGCGGCGTGAGCGCCGAATGCGCGGTGTTCGGCAGCGGTTATGCGTGGGGCACGATCCGCAACGCGGACGTACGCATGGCTGGCCAACAGGCGTCGTCGATTCCGATCCAGGTAATCGCCGACAGTGCACTGCCCGCCGCACCCACCGACTGCGCGAACTCCGGCGCGTCGCTGCTGACGGTGTCGAGCCTGCACTCGAACGGGATCCTCGGCGTGGGCCTGTTCCCGGTCGACTGCGGCAACGGCTGCTCGAACTCCGCATTGCCGCGCTGGTACTACAGCTGCACGACGAGCGGCTGCACCGCAACCGCGCAGCCGCTCGCACAGCAGGTGACCAACCCGGTCAGCAGCTTCCCGCTCGACAACAACGGCGTCGTGATCGACCTGCCGGCCGTCGCCGATGCGGGCGCGGCCAGCGTGTCGGGCTCGTAGATCTTCGGCATCGGCACCCAGTCGAACAACACGCTGACGAGCCCGAACGTCCTGAAGGCGAACGCCGCGACCGGCTACGTGACGACGAACTCGGGCGGTCAGACCTATGCGGTGAGCTATCTCGACAGCGGCTCGAACGGCCTGTTCTTCCACTCGACGCAGTTCCCGTTGTGCGGCTTCTGGTACTGCCCGACTTCGACGCAGTCGGCGAGCGCGTCGATCACCGGCATCGATGGCGTGTCGAGCACGGTGTCATTCGACATAGCCAATTCGAGCACGCTGTTCTCATCGTCGAACAACGCTTTCGACAATCTCGCCGGCAATTCGAGTCAGGGCTTCGGCTGGGGCTTGCCGTTCTTTTACGGCAAACGCATTTACACGGCGATTGCGGCCCGCAATACGTCGGCCGGCCAGGGGCCGTATTACGCGTTCTGAGATTGATTGGGTTGGATGCGCAGCGATGCCGCGAGACGCGGACGGGAACTCAGCCCGCCGTGCTGGCCGGTTGCGCGGCCGGCGCGGCCAGCTTTGCCGGCGCGAGCCAGCGGAATACGTCCAGCTCTTCGCCGTGGAACGTGCACTCGGCGGCGGCCGGCGTGCTGACCCTCTTCGGCTCGGCCTGCTTCGCGGCCACATTGACGTCCGTCGCCGCTTGCGATGCCGATGCCGCGAGCGGCGCGGAGACCGCCACCTCGGACGCGCTTACCCGATGGTCGATCGTCCCCTCCACCACGACGCGCGAGCCGCGAATCGCGGCCCCGCGATGCGTGACCCGCAGCGTATCCGACGACATCCCCGACGACGCCTCGGCCAGCTTGCTGCGCATCAATTGTTCGCACGCGCTCGAGTTGCGGGTACCGATCGTGCAGGCCGCCAGCAGCGCCGCGGCGCTCGCGACACAGGCGATAGAGAGAAGGCGAATCTTCATCGATGTTCCGTTGTTCCAGGCCTCGGTCATTGTAGCTTACGACCCCGTCGCCCGACTTCGCGGCCGCCTGCCGCTTGACCTTGACGCGGCGCATCGGCATCGTGTTGACCGGCCGCGTCCTCGATGGCGCAGCCGGCAGCCCGGTTGCCCACATTGCACGGCGAATTCAAAACGACTCTACTCCCGGTAACGATCTCGGCTTCTTCATGCTCAGCCTCGTCCTGCTCGCGATCGTCGCCTACGCCGCGACCAATATCGACAACCTGTTCGTGCTGCTCGGCTTTCTGACCGAAACGGGCGTGGAGCGGCGCCGCGTGGTCGCGGGACAGTACGCGGGCTCTTTGATCCTCGTCGCCGCGGCGCTCGTGCTCGCGGCCTTGCTCACGCGCCTGCCGGCCGGTTATGTGGGCCTGCTCGGCTTGCTGCCGATCGTCGTGGGCCTGCACAAGGCCTGGCAGCGCTTCGGTCCCGGCCACGCGCGGCGCAACGCCAGCGAAGATAGCGAGGACAGCCGCGCAAGCGCTCCGCCATCCGTTCGCGGCTCATCGAGTTGGACCGTCGCGAGCGTCGCCATCGCCAACGGCTCGGACAACCTCGCCGTCTACGTGCCGCTGTACGCGAGTCGTACGCCCGCCGAGAACGCGCTGGTTTCGCTCGTGTTCGTCGTGATGATCGGGCTCTGGTGCGCGGGCGCGGCATGGCTGGTCGACCACCCGTTGCTCGGCGCGCCGATCCGGCGCTACGGCTCGGCGCTGCTGCCGCTGATCCTGCTCGCGATAGGCGTATCGGTGATTGTGAGCAGCGATACGTTGCGACTTTTGTCCGGCGCGTGATCAACGCGGGGCGTCGACGAAGACTGCGCGGCACGCAACCGCTTCAGCTTGCCGCCTTCAGCGTCGTAGTCCTCGTCTGCCGATCCTGCTTCGCCAGTCTCAATTCGCCGGCTGGGGCGGTTGCACGTAAATACGCACGCCCGCCAGCGGCGCGCCATAGCCGCCCGCGCTCGCGTTGTTCGGCAAGCCGTTGACCAGTTGCGCACGCGGATCGGTCGGATTCAGATTCAGCTCGCCCGCCTGCTGGTTGCCATGCGTCGGATACTCGCTGCCGCGCGCCGCCTGCGGCATCAGACGCGTACTGTTCTGCGGCGCGTTCATGTCGTTCTGCGCGCTGAGCCCCTGCGCGCCCGCCTGCCCGACGAACCCACATGCCAACGCCGCGCACGCGCAGATTCTCGCGAGGCTGGATATCTTCGCTACCCCTTTCATGTTCACCTCCTGCTCTGTGAATTGACGACGCCTCGTGAGCTCACCCCTGAATCGGGTGCCGCGCGAGCGTCCCACGGCACCTTCCCTGCGAGCGGCCGCTCGCCCCCTTCTGCAGCCGAGCAGGCCGCGGCCCACTCCACCTCGGCCCTTGACGCTTTCTCAATAATATGTTCCCATTGCGCACTATGTACCGCGCCCAGACCACCCTATCGCTACTACTAGCCCGCTCTACCGGGCTAGGTCTGCTGCTGCGCGCGTCCGCTTCTCTCTGATACACCGAAGCATCGCTTGAATCCCCAGTAACTGACCCAGCCCCGGTTTCCGACCGGCGGCCCAGTATCGCGTTTTCGTCGTCCGGTCGACACCCGTTCCACGGTCTCTCCCCCGGATGATGAAAATGTTGAAAAATCCTGCTACCAAGTACCGTTCGTTCAAGCCGATCAATTTGACGGATCGCCAGTGGCCGTCGCGCACCATCACGCGCGCGCCGATCTGGATGAGCACCGACCTGCGCGACGGCAACCAGGCGCTGTTCGAGCCGATGAACGCCGAGCGCAAGATGCGCATGTTCAAGACGCTGGTGCAGATCGGCTTCAAGGAAATCGAAGTCGCGTTTCCGTCGGCGTCGCAGACCGATTTCAACTTCGTGCGCGAGCTGATCGAGGGCGGCCATATTCCCGACGACGTGACGATCGAAGTGCTCACGCAGGCGCGCGACGATCTGATCGAGCGTACTTTCGAATCGTTGCGCGGCGCCCCGCGCGCGATCGTCCATCTGTACAACGCGACCGCGCCGGAATTCCGCAAGATCGTGTTCGGCCTCGAAAAGAGCGGCGTGATCGAACTCGCGCAGAAAACCGCGCGCACGATGAAGCGCCTCGCCGACGCGCAACCGGACACGCACTTCACGCTGCAATACAGCCCGGAAGTGTTCAGCGGCACCGAACTCGAATTCGCGAAGGAAGTCTGCGACGCGGTGTTCGACATCTGGCAACCGACGCCCGAGCACAAGGCGATCGTCAATCTGCCGGCCACCGTCGAAATGGCCACGCCGAACGTCTACGCGGACCAGATCGAATGGATGCACCGCAATCTCGCGCGCCGCGACTCGCTGATCGTCTCCGTCCACCCGCATAACGACCGCGGCACGGCCGTCGCGGCCGCGGAGCTCGCGGTGATGGCGGGTGCGGATCGCGTCGAAGGTTGTCTGTTCGGCAACGGCGAGCGCACCGGCAACGTCGACCTCGTCACGCTCGCGTTGAACCTGTACACGCAGGGCGTCGACCCCGAGCTCGATTTCTCGAACATCAACGAAGTCGCGCGCACGGCCGAGGAATGCACGCAGTTGCCGGTGCATCCGCGTCACCCGTATGTCGGCGATCTCGTCTTCACCGCGTTCTCGGGCTCGCACCAGGACGCGATCAAGAAGGGCTTCGCCGCGCAGAAGCCGGACGCGATCTGGGAAGTGCCGTACATGCCGATCGATCCGAACGACCTCGGCCGCACCTACGACTCCGTGATTCGCGTGAACAGCCAGTCGGGCAAGGGCGGCATCGCGTACCTGCTCGAGCAGAGCTACGGCGTCGTGTTGCCGCGCCGTCTGCAGGTCGACTTCAGCTCGGCCGTGCAGCGCTTCACAGACCAGAGCGGCCAGGAAGTCACGCCTGCGCAGATCTGGGAACTGTTCCAGCAGGAATACGTGCGCACGGCCGAGCCGGTCCGCTATATCAGCCACAGCCTGTCCGAGCATGACGGCCGCGAGCACATCAAGCTCAACGTCGAAATCAACGGCACGCCGCGCGTGCTGAGCGGCTCCGGCAACGGCCCGCTCGACGCGCTGATGCACGCCTTCGACGTGCCCGTGCGCATCCAGCACTACGAGGAACGCGCGCTCACTCAGGGCGCCGATGCGCGCGCGATCGCGATCGCGGAAATGGCCGGCGCCGATGTGGCCGGCAGCGCGTTTGGCGTCGGTGTCGATGCGAACCTGATCACCGCGTCGATCCGCGCGGTGATCAGCGGCGTGAACCGCGCGTATGCACGCGTGAACACGGATGCCCAGGAGCGCTTCTTCGACGCCGCGCTGAGCGACGCGACGGTGTGAGGCCAGCGTCTGCCGCGTTGAACGTGCGGCACGCCGTATGTTCGACGGGCTGATGACAACGAAGAAGGGGCGTTTCGACGCCCCTTCTTTTTTAATCTGGATTTATCCGCGTCAACGTTTCGGCCGACGGTCAATGAAACACGTCCCGGCCGAAGTACTTCAGCGAAATCCGCTGATACGTACCGTCTTTTCTCATGCCGGCGAGCGCGTCGTCGATCGCCAGGCGCAGCTTCGGATTGCCCTTGCGGATCAGTACGGCCGACTTGTCGCTGCTATCGGGCGACGTATCGACCGCGACGACCTTGATCCTCGCCTCGGGCTCGCGCTTCCTGTAGTCGAGAAACGACAATGAATCGTTGACGGTCGCATCGACGCGGCCCGCGACGAGCAGATCGATCGATTCGTCGAAGCCCTGCGCCGGAATCACCTGCGCGCCGTGCGCGGCCGCGATCCTGCCGACGTTGCTGGTCAGCGTATTGGCCGATTTGCGGCCCTTCAGGTCGTCGAAAGATTTGATCGTCGTGTTGTCCGATGCGACGATCAGCACCGCGTGCGACGTGATGTACGGGGCCGAGTAATCGTATTTGAGCTTGCGCTCGTCGGTGATCGCGACCTCGTTGATCACCGCGTCGTAGCGATTGACGTCGAGACCGGCGATCAGTCCTTCCCATTTGCCTTCGATGAATTGCGGCTTGACGCCGAGACGCCGCGCGATCGCGCCCCCAAGCTCGACGTCGAAGCCGGTCAGCTTGCCCGCGTCGTCGTGGTAGGTGAACGGGGCGTACGTACCTTCAGTGCCGATCCGGAACACGCCCGATGCCTTGATCCGCGCGAGATCGTCGGCGCTCGCCGGATGCGCCAGTGCTGCCTGCAACAGCGCAATCATCGCAAGTGATCGAATCGGCTTCATCGGACGGCTCCGTCTGAGTGCCTGCGCAGGTGGCGGACTGCCGCGTTTGGCGGGGAGTGCCGGCGGGCGGCCGGCTGTCTGGGCCGACTGTAGCAAACCGTCCGCGATTTTCAAAGCGCTTCGCGCGCGGTGCGTCGATCCGCACAGGTCAGCCGCTGCGCTCTGTCAAGCATATGGCGCAGGCAAAAAGGCCCCGCAAGCGCTCATGCTTTCACGAGCCTTTGCGGAGCCTTTTCGCGGAGCTTTCGGTGTGGGTCGGCGTGTCGGCGCGCCGCTCAGTACGTCTCCAGATGCAGCCGCCCTTCCCGCTTCAGCTTCGCCCACAACGCTTCCCAATCGAGCTGATGCTGCTCGCCGATATCCTTGAGCGCCTGCAGCACACCGTCCTCCATGCCCTTGAGGCCGCACACGTAGATATAGGTGTTGTCGTCCTTCAGCAGGTTCGCGACGTCGGCCGAACGTTCGCGCATTGCGTCCTGCACGTAGCGCTTCGCCTGTCCCGGGGTGCGCGAAAACGCGAGCGTGGTGTCGATGAAATCCTTCGGCAGATTCGTCAGCGGTCCAAAGTACGGCAGCTCCTCCTTGGTACGCGCGCCGAAGAACAGCATCAGCTTGCCGGTCGCGCCTTTGAGGCGCTTGCGGCGGCGATACTCGGTCATCGCGCGCATCGGCGCGGAACCGGTGCCCGTGCAGATCATCAGCAGATGCGAGTTCGGATGATTCGGCATCAGGAAGGTGCTGCCGAACGGACCGATCACGTTGACCACGTCGCCCTTCTTCAGATCGCACAGATAGTTCGAGCACACGCCATCGATCGCGTCGCCGTGCTGCTGCGACACCCGCTTGACCGTCAGCGACACGTTGTTATAGCCGGGCCGCTCGCCATCGCGCGGACTCGCGATCGAGTACTGGCGCGCGTGATGCACGCGGCCGTCGGCGGCAGCACCCGGCGGCAGAATGCCGATCGACTGGCCTTCGAGCACCGGAAACGGCATCGAGCCGAAATCGAGCACGATGTGATGGATGTCGCTCGACGTCGCGCTGTCGGTGAGCCGGTAGTTGCCGACCACCGTCGCGGTGGTCGGCGCCTTATGCGTGTAGAGATTCACGTACGGCTTCGCGGCCGACCAGGGCGGCACGACCGCGCCGCGCACGGTATCCACTTCGATGCCGTCCGCTTCGGCGGCGCTGTCGCCCGCGGTGGACGCGGCCACCGGTTCTTCAGCCGGCACCGCCATCGTGTTCTGCTCCGGCAACACGTCCCACGTAAACTGCTCGTCGATCGAATACGCGTCGGCCTTCAGCACCGTGCGCCAGTTGTCGATCGCGCCGGTCGGGCACGGCGGCACGCAGGCCATGCAGCCGTTGCAGACGTCGGCCTTCACGACGTAGTTGTTGTCGTCGTGCGTGATCGCGTCGATCGGACAGGTCTCTTCGCAGGTATTGCAGCGAATGCAGATTTCCGGATCGATCAGATGCTGCCGCAGAACTTCGACCGATACTGGGCCGTTCATGACTTCCTCCACCTGGATACGGCGAGCGCGTAGCGCGCCTTTCGTGCTTCGCCTGCTTCAGTTGAAGCGCACGTATTCGAAATCGACCGGCTGACGGTTCACGCCAATCGCGGGCGGCGCGATCCAGTTCGCGAACTTGCCCGGCTCGGCGACGCGGCCCATCAGCGAAGCGACGAACGCGCGGTCTTCCGGCGTGGCGAGCCAGTTCGCTTCGTTGGCGGCCCATTCGGCTTCGCTGAGCACGCGGCCGTCCGGCGACACCCGCGTGCCGGCGAACGTGCCGATCTGCCGGTTGAACGCCTTGTGCGGCACCGTCATGCGAAAGTCGATGCCGGCCTTCTCGAGCACCTTGTTCCAGCGCCCAACGCCCGCAACCGAGTCCTTGATGTAATCGTCGCGCAGCACTTCGTTCATCGCGTTGAGCATCGGCACTTCGCGCTCGACGAGCTTGCCGTCCCGCACGTCGAGCAGCTTGTAAGCATGTTCGTTCAGGCGATGATCGTCGTCGCGCTTGCCTTCCTCGTAGCGGCCCTTCAGACCCGAGCTATAGAACGTCGCCGCGTTCGACGAATGATCGGCGCCGAACAGGTCGATCGTGACCGAGTAATGGAAGTTCAGATAGCGCTGGATGGTCGGCAGATCGATCACGCCGGCCGCGCGGATCTTCGCGACGTCGTCGGTGCCGAGTTCGTTCATCACCTGAGCGGTGCGCTGGATCACGCGCGACACGCCCGATTCGCCGACGAACATATGATGCGCTTCCTCGGTCAGCATGAACTTCGTCGTGCGCGCGAGCGGATCGAAGCCCGACTCCGCGAGCGCCGACAACTGGAACTTGCCGTCGCGGTCGGTGAAGTACGTGAACATGTAGAACGCGAGCCAGTCCGGCGTTTTCTCGTTGAACGCGCCGAGAATGCGCGGGTTGTCCTCGTCGCCCGAGCGACGGCCGAGCAAGGCTTCGGCTTCCTCACGACCGTCGCGGCCGAAGTAGCGATGCAGCAGATACACCATCGCCCACAGATGACGGCCTTCCTCGACGTTGACCTGGAACAGGTTGCGCAGATCGTACAGCGACGGCGCGGTCAAACCGAGGTGACGCTGCTGCTCGACCGAGGCCGGTTCCGTATCGCCCTGCGTGACGATGATGCGGCGCAGGTTCGCGCGATGCTCGCCGGGCACGTCCTGCCACGCGGCTTCGCCCTTGTGCTCGCCGAAGTGGATCTTGCGATCCTGCTCGCCCGGCGTGAGGAAAATGCCCCAGCGGTACTCGGGCATCTTCACGTGGTCGAAGTGCGCCCAGCCGCCCGCATCGACGCTGACCGCGGTGCGCAGATACACGTCGTAACCGTGCGAGCCTTCCGGGCCCATGTCGCCCCACCATGACAGAAAGTTCGGCTGCCATTGTTCGAGCGCGCGTTGCAGCGCGCGGTCGTCGGCGAGGTTGACGTTGTTCGGAATCTTTTCGCTGTAGTTGATCGAGGACATGGTCGGTTCCCTGGGTCAATTCCCTGTTCGGAAGCTGCAGTGGCGAGAGGCGCGTATCGGCAGGCGGCGTCGTTTAGTCGGAGTGAGCGCGGCGCATCTCACACGCGCGACACATCGAATTGCGCCTTGCTGCCCTTGCCGTACACCTTGAGCGCACCCTTCTCGCCCACTGCGTTCGGCCGGTTGAAGATCCAGTTCTGCCAGGCGGTGAGACGGCCGAAAATGCGCGTCTCCATCGTCTCCGGCCCATTGAAGCGCAGATTTGCTTCGAGGCCGGTCAAGGCATCGGGCGACATCGCCGCGCGTTCTTCGAGCGCGATGCGGATTTCGTCGGCCCAATCGATATCGTCAGGCGACGCGGTAACGAGACCGAGGCGCTCCGCGTCGAGCGCCTTGACCGGCTGGCCGATCAGCGCGCGCGCCGCGTCGAGCGGCTCGGCTTCCTCGTAGAAGCGCCGCGCGAGCCGCGACTGATGCGTCACCATCGGATACAGGCCGAAGTTGACTTCCGACAGCGTGATCGCCGGCTCCTCGTCCTCGTTGTCGGGCAGCGCGGCCATGTAGGTGCGATCGGCGGCGAACGCGAGTTCCGCGAACGTGCCGGCGAAGCATGAACCCGGCTCGATCAGCGTGAAGATGGAGCGCGACGACACGTCGAGGCGCGCGAGCGTGCGGCGCAGCATGCCGATCGTTTCGCGCACGAACCAGTGATCCCGGTGCTGCAGCAGCGTCGCATCGACCGCGAGCAGGTGGCGCGCGTCGCCTTCGGACTTGAACACCCAGGTGCCGATGTCGAGCGCGTTGGTGCGCATCGAGAGGATCGCGTCGTCGAGTTCGCGGGCGAATTGCAGCGGCCACCAGTTGGCGCCGGCCGCGACGATCGCGGCGAGGTCGGTCGGTTGCTCGGTCTGTGGCGCGCGCGCGGTGAAGGTCGCCATACGTTTTGCGCGATCGATCGTGACGTCGACCGTCTGATAGCTGAGGCCAGCTTCGCGATCCGTGCGTTCGATGCGCGTGAGCGCGACGCCCGGCACTCCGGCCGGACGATCGCTGTGCGCGCCGAGTTCGAGCGCGCGCGCCTGAATGGCCTGCTCGAACTGGTTCGGCTTCACGACTTCGTCGACGAGACGCCAGGCCTTCGCGCGTTCGCCGCGCACGCCCTCGACCACCGTGCAGAAGATATCCGCGCGATCGTGGCGCACCTTGCGCTTATCGGTCACGCGCGTGAGTCCGCCGGTGCCGGGCAGCACGCCGAGCAGCGGCACTTCCGGCAGCGACACCGAAGAGGAACGATCGTCGATCAGATAGATTTCATCGCAGGCGAGCGCGAGTTCATAACCGCCGCCCGCGCACGCGCCGTTCACCGCGGCGAGAAACTTGAGCCCCGAATGGCGCGACGAATCTTCGAGCCCGTTGCGCGTTTCATTCGTGAATTTGCAGAAGTTGACCTTCCACGCGTGCGATGACAGCCCCAGCATGAAGATATTCGCGCCCGAGCAGAACACCCGGTCCTTCAGGCTCGTCACCACCACCGTGCGGACTTCCGGATGCTCGAAGCGAATGCGCTGAATCGCGTCGTGAAGCTCGATGTCGACGCCGAGATCATACGAATTGAGCTTCAGCTTGTAGCCGTCGCGAATGCCGCCGTCCTCGGCGATGTCGATGCCGAGCGTCGCGACCGGACCGTTGAAGCTGAGCTTCCAATGCCTGTACTGCGACGGGTCGGTGCGATAGTCGACCGGCGCGGCCTGAGCAACGGCGGTGGGTGCTGTGGACATGGGGCGTCTCCTGGCTGGACGATTCAATCTGTTTTTTGAACAATAGTGCATCGTCACACCAGCGTAAAGCACTTTAGTGCATTTTTACGGGGAAACCCTGGCGCCCGCGATCGGTCAGTTCACGTGCGCCTCGTCGGGGGCTTCCGCCGCGAGACGCGCGGCGAGATGGTCGCGCAACTGCAGGTACGCATCGGCGAGCGTCTTTTCGCTGGTGTCGAAAGTCATGTCGGCGCGTCCGTACAGCTCGGCGCGCCCGGCGAGGATGCGCTTCAGGTCGTCCATCGCCTCGCGGTTGCCGGACATCGGCCGCAGATCACCTTGCGCGACGACGCGGCGCATATGTTCCTCGGGCGTCGCCTGCAACCACACGGTGAAGCAATGCGACAGCAGCACGTTGAACGTGCCCGATTCCGACACGAGCCCGCCCGGCGACGCGATCACCGCGTGCGGATGCTCGTGGATCACCGCCTCGAGCGCGCGTTGCTCGTAGCGTCGATACGCGCTCGCGCCGTACAGCGAATGAATCTCCGACGGCGGACAGCCCGCGAGCTGTTCGATCACGCGCGTGAGCTCGATGAACGGCACCTTGCGCTCCTGCGCGAGCATGCGCCCGAGCGTCGACTTACCCGCGCCGCGCAGGCCGATCAGCGCGATGCGGTCCTTGCGGTGCGGGTCGCGCGGCGCCTGCGCGAACATCTCGGCGAGCGCGATGCGCGCGCGCTGCAGTGCCGCCTGGTCGCGCCCCTGCAGCAGCTCGCGGATCAGCAGCCATTCGGCGGACGCGGTGGTTTCGTCGCCGATCACCTCGGCGAGCGAGCAGTTCAGCGTGGCCGCGAGCTGCCGCAGCACCAGCACCGACGCATTGCCGACGCCCGATTCGAGGTTCGCCAGATGCCGCTCCGACAAACCGGTTTCGGCCGCCAGCGTCTTGCGTGTCATGCCGCGGCGCGCGCGCAGCAAACGCACACGCTCGCCCATCGCGGTCAGGAACGGATCGCGTTCTTCGCGCTCGCCGCCACGTTCGGCCGTGCGTTCACCCACGCGCTCGGTGCGTTCGGCGCGGGCCGCGTCGTCGTCGGTTTCGTCCAACGGTGCTGGAGGGTATTTTTGATTCATGTTTTGCGACCTCTTGACTACGATACATGTACTATAGTGCTTGACACGCGCCAGGTGAACGGTTTAATTTTCGCCAAAAGCAGATCCAATCACAAACACAGTCGCGCGCCGCTTTGGCATTCCGGCCGCGTCACGGAGACGGCGCCGCAATACGCAAGCACCCAAGATCCGGCGGCTGGGACCCGGACATCCGGCCTGCGTGAGGCGCTTCTGGAGGCTCGCATGTCCCCACAGGAATTCCAGCGCCTGATCGCAGGCGTCACTGGGCAACTCGCCGGGCGACCGCTCGACGCCGCGCTCGCCGACTGGCTGAACGACACCTGGCCCGCCGGCAGTCCCACCTTTCACGAACTCGAGAACGCATGCCGCAGCGGCGTCGCCGAAGGCTGGCTGTGCAACCGCGAGGCCGGCGGCATCCGCTACGGCCGCATCTTCAAGGCGCTGCCCGACACGGACGGCTTTTCCGTCGACGTCGTCGACATGCAGGACATTGCCGGTCCGCACCACGTTCATCCGCACGGCGAGATCGATCTGATCATGCCCCTCACCGACGGCGCGACGTTCGACGGCCATCCGGCCGGCTGGTGCGTGTACGGCCCCGGCTCGGCGCATCGTCCGACCGTCGCGGACGGCCGGGCGCTGGTGCTGTATCTGCTGCCGCAAGGGGCGATCGAATTCACGCGCGCGTGAGCCGCGAGCAGATCACGATCACACAAGAGCCGGACCGTGTCCACGGATGGAGGAGACATATGGAAGCCCTGCTGGAAACGAGCGCACGCGAGCCGGTTGCGCCGCCGCCCCCGCTGTTCAACTTCGCGAGGCATCTGTTCCAGTTGAACGAAGCGCGCGCGAGCAAAGTCGCCTATATCGACGACTACGGCGCGATGACCTACGGCGAACTCGAACAGCGCGCGCGGCGCTGCGCCAGCGCACTACGTGCGCTCGGCGTACATCCCGAGGAACGCGTGCTGCTCGTGATGCTCGACACCGTATCGCTGCCGGTCGCATTTCTCGGCGCGCTTTACGCCGGCATCGTGCCGGTCGTCGCGAACACCTTGCTGACCGCCGCCGACTATACGTACATGCTGACGCACAGCCACGCGCGAGCGGTGATCGTATCGGAACCGTTGCTACCTAACGTGACGGAGGCGCTGAGCAGCATCGACGACGACGGCTGCCAACCGATCGTCTCGCAGCCTCACGCCTCCACCGAAGCGCCGCTCGCGGCGCCCCGCTTCGAAACGCTGGTCGACACCGCGCTACCCGCGGTCAAAGGCTGCGCAAGCAACGCGGACGACATCGCGTTCTGGCTCTATTCGTCGGGCTCGACCGGCAAGCCGAAAGGCACCGTCCATACGCACGCGAATCTGTACTGGACCGCCGAGCTGTATGCGAAGCCGGTGCTCGGCATCGTCGAGAGCGACGTGGTGTTTTCGGCGGCGAAACTGTTCTTTGCATATGGGCTCGGCAACGCGCTGACGTTTCCGCTGTCGGTCGGCGCGACCGCGATCCTGATGGCCGAGCGCCCGACCGCCGAGGCGATTTTCGCGCGCCTCGTGCAGCACCGCCCGACCGTGTTCTACGGCGTGCCGACCTTGTACGCGAACATGCTGGTGTCGCCCAACCTGCCCGCGCGCGCCGACGTCGCGATCCGCGTGTGCGCGTCGGCCGGCGAGGCGTTGCCACGCGACGTCGGCGAACGCTTCACCGCGCACTTCGGCGCCGAGATTCTCGATGGCATCGGCTCGACGGAAATGCTGCACATCTTCCTGTCGAATCGCGCGGGCGAAGTCGAATACGGCACGACCGGGCGCCCCGTGCCGGGCTACGAAGTCGAGTTGCGCGACGAAGCCGGGCGGCCGGTGCCCGATGGCGAAGTCGGCGATCTGTTCATCAAGGGGGCCGAGCGCGGCGCTGATGTACTGGAGCAATCGCGAGAAAACGCGCGCGACGTTTCTCGGCGAATGGATCAGAAGCGGCGACAAATATCGGCGTCTCACGAGCGGCTGCTACGTTTACGCGGGCCGCAGCGACGACATGCTGAAAGTGAGCGGCCAATATGTGTCGCCGGTCGAGGTCGAGATGGTGCTCGTCGCGCATCCGGCGGTGCTCGAAGCGGCGGTGGTCGGCGTCGATCATGGCGGGCTCGTGAAAACGCGCGCGTTCGTCGTGCTCAAGCGCGACTTCACGCCGTCCGACCTGCTCGCTGAGGAACTGAAGACCTTCGTCAAGGAGCGGCTCGCGCCGCACAAGTACCCGCGCGATATCGTGTTCGCCGACGATCTGCCGAAGACCGCCACCGGCAAGATTCAACGCTTCAAGCTACGCGAACAGTCATAGGTAATTCATTGATGCAGCGCCGAGGTACCACCCCTGCCACTTCCTCCGCGAGTGCCGCCAGCCGCTTTGCCGAACTGCCGGCGAGCGCATCGCATGGATCGCTGCGCATCGAGTATCGCTGGGTCAACGAGCAGGCGAATGCTCAGCAGGACGATTCGCCGATCGCGGTATTCCTGCACGAAGGTCTCGGCTCGATCGCGATGTGGCGCGACTGGCCGCAGACATTGTGCGCGCGACTCGGCATGCGCGGGCTCGTCTATTCGCGGCCAGGCTACGGACTCTCGACAGCGCGTGCGCCTGATGACAAATGGCCGGTCGATTTCATGACCGCACAGGCGCGCGACATCCTCCCCACCCTGCTCGACGCGCTCGATATCGACCTGCGCCAACGCCAACGCATGTGGGTGATCGGTCATAGCGACGGCGGTACGATCGCGCTGCTGTATGCGGCGCTGTACCCCGATGCGCTCGCGGGCGCGGTCGTGATCGCGCCGCACGTATTCGTCGAAGACATCTCGGTGCAAAGCATCGCCCAAACGAAGCAGCTTTACGAAACCACCGATCTTCGCGCGAAGCTCGCCCGCTATCACGCGGACGTCGATTCCGCGTTCTACGGCTGGAACGATATCTGGCTCGACCCTGCGTTCAGGCGGTGGTCGATCGTCGAGGCGCTCGCGCCGATCCGTCGACCGCTGCTCGCGATCCAGGGCCACGACGACAACTACGGCACGATGGCGCAGATCGACACGATCGCCGCGCGCGTGCCGCACGCGCATCTCGTGAAGCTCGACGCATGCGGACACTCGCCGCATCGCGACGCGCCCGCCGCGCTCAACGACGCCATCGCGGCATTCGTGCGCGCACAACGATAAGCGGCGTCCGCCTGTTACCGATACTTCATAAAAATTACACGGATCGGCGATTATGCTGCTGCATCGCTGACCTCGGCACATCGATTGCGAGGCATCCCTTCCCCGCCCGGAGACAGTGTCATGCCCTTCGTGTCGAAGCCGATTCGTGCGCCCCGTCGCAAACGTTTGACGGACGCCATCGCGGTGATCGCGCTGTGCGCGCTAGCAGGAGCGTGCAGCGACGACGCCCCGCCCGCCAGCACGAATACGATCAGTTCAACCGACCATTCCGCCGCTAACCCCGGCGACCCATCGATCGCCCCGCCGCCGGCCGACTCGGCGCCGCCGACGCTGACGATCCAGACACCGGCGGCACCCGCATCCGAAGCCGGCACGGCGCTGTCCGCCACCTCGCCGCCGCTGGCCAGCCCCGTCATCCATACCGTCGATTGAGAATCGCGCCGCGCGCGGCCGCTAGCCCGCCTTCGCGTCCGACGCAGCATCGCCGTTTCAGTACCGCAATTTGTCGTCCCCGTGCCTTTTTCCTCCACCGAAGATCAAAGCCACCACCGCCCCAACCATGACCTCAAACAATCGTCGTGATTTTCTGCGCTCGGCCGCGCAAGCCGCCGGTTCCTTCACCGCGTTGAGCATGCTGCCGCCGGGCATCCGCAATGCGCTCGCGATTCCGGCCAACAACCGGACCGGCACGATCCGCGACGTCGAGCACATCGTCGTGCTGATGCAGGAGAACCGTTCGTTCGACCACTACTTCGGCACGCTCAAAGGCGTGCGCGGCTTCGGCGACACGCGCGCGATCAACCTCGCGAACGGCCAGCCGGTGTGGTATCAGCCGCAAGCCGCCGATGCCAGCGGCGCCAGCTACGTGCTGCCGTTCCGTCCGAGCGCGCCGAACCTCGGCCTGCAATTCCTGCAGGATCTCGCGCACGACTGGGGCTCCACGCACGCCGCATGGAACGGCGGCCGCAACGATCAGTGGGTACCGTCGAAAGGCGCGACCACGATGGCCTACCTGACGCGCGACGACATCCCGTTCCACTATCAGCTCGCCGACGCATTCACGATCTGCGACGCCTACCACTGCTCGCTGATGGGCCCGACCGATCCGAATCGCTACTACATGTGGAGTGGCTGGGTCGGCAACGACAGCAGCGGCGGCGGTCCGGTAATCGACAATTCGGAACTCGGCTACGGCTGGTCGACCTACCCCGAAGTGCTGCAGAACGCGGGCATCTCGTGGAAGATCTATCAGGACATCGGCACCGGGCTCGACGCGAACGGCTCGTGGGGCTGGACGCAGAACGCGTACATCGGCAACTACGGTGACAACTCGCTGCTCTATTTCAATCAGTACCGCAACGCGCAGCCGGGCAACCCGCTGTACGACAACGCGCGGACCGGCACCAACGCGGCCAACGGCGACGGCTACTTCGACATTCTGAAGCGCGACGTGCAGAACGGCACGCTGCCGCAGGTGTCGTGGATCGTCGCGCCCGAAGCGTACAGCGAGCATCCGAACTGGCCGACCAACTACGGCGCGTGGTACATCGATCAGGTGCTGCAGATCCTCACGTCGAACCCGGACGTGTGGAGCAAGACCGTGTTGCTGATCAACTACGACGAAAACGACGGCTTCTTCGATCACATCGCCGCACCGTTCGCCGCCGCGTCGAGCGCCAACGGTTTGTCGACCGTCGACATCACGCACGAAATCTATGCGGGCGATCCGAAGAACGTCGCCGGGCCGTACGGGCTCGGACCGCGCGTGCCGATGCTGGTGGTCTCGCCGTGGTCCAAAGGCGGCTACGTGTGCTCGGAAGTGTTCGACCATACGTCGGTGATCCGCTTCATCGAAAAGCGCTTCGGCCAGCAGCACAATCTCGGCGAATCGAACATCACGCCGTGGCGTCTCGCGGTGTGCGGCGATCTGACCTCCGCGTTCAACTTCGCGAATCCGAACGCGTCGGTGCCATCGCTGCCGGGTACGAGCGGCTACGTGCCGGCCGACCAGAACCGTCACCCGGACTACGTGCCGCAACCGCCGACGGTGCAGACGGTGCCGAAGCAGGAAGCGGGCGTGCGCCCGGCGCGCGCGTTGCCGTACGAACTCTTCGTGCGCGTCGACGAAGGCTCGAGCGGCAAGCTGACGATGCGCTTCCTCAACACGGGCCGCGCGGGCGCGGTGTTCCTCGTGTACGCGGCCAACAGCGCCGACGCGCCGCGCAGCTATACCGTCGAAGCGGGCAAGCATCTGCAGGACACGCTGCTGCTCAACGCCGACGGCAGCTACGACTTCAGCGTGCACGGGCCGAACGGCTTCCTGCGCCGCTTCGCGGGCAAGGGGGTCGCACGGAACTGGTGGAAAGGTTCGGACACCGCACGGCCGGCCGTCGCCGAAGGCTACGATGTCGCGAACGGCAATCTGCAACTGCGGCTCGATAACGTCGGCAGCGCGCGTTGCCAGTTCACGATCGTCAACGCGTACGACGCGAGCCATGTGATCAAGCATTCGGTACGCGGCGGCGACACCGACAATCTGTACCTCGATCTGCGCAAAGCATACGGCTGGTACGATCTCGCGATCACCGTCGATACGGACCCGACGTTCGCGCGCCGCATCGCCGGCCATGTCGAGACGGCAAACAACAGCATGAGCGATCCGGCACTGGGCGGCTGAGCGTCGCTGTAACCCAACGCTGCAAAAGCAGCGGCCGCTGGCTCTTCGGGCACAGCGGCCGTTTTTTATCCAGCTCCCGAACGCAAGCCCGCAATCGCGCGCGAGCGTCTACGATTCGAAATCGAGCCCGCCGATCAACGTAACCGGCTCGCCCTGCGTGTGCGTGGAGAAATCGAGTTCGCGCGCCTGGGTCCACGCATTGAGCTTGCGCGGCAGCGCGGCCAGATATCTGGCGAAACGCGTCGCTCCCTGCTCGCCCATCAGCCTTTCGATTTCGTCGCTGTCCCAGGTCAGATACAGATTCAATGGATGCGGGTATTGACCGAGCTCATCGAGCGGCGTGGCGTGAATCCGCACGCGGGTGGGCTGACCCTGTTCGCCATGCGGCAACACGTCGGTGTGCACGGTCTTTGCGATACACGCGGCGATCGCCTCGGCAATGCGCGGCGCGAACTCCTGGTCGAAACGCGTTGCACTCTCGGGGCGCATCCAATCTCTCCGCTGTGATTCCCATCGTGGGTTGGTCATCGTAGCAGACTCAGTTTTTCGCCGGTGAGATCGCGTCCGGACCGTGCGTCACCGCCTCGCGCAGCGTCTTGCGGATCACCTTGCCGGTGGCCGTCATCGGCAGGCTTTCGACGAAGCGAATCTCGCGCGGATATTCGTGCGCGGCCAGACGCGTCTTCACGTGCTGCTGGATCTCGCGCACGAGTGCATCGTCGCCGACGAAACCCGCTTTCAGCACGACGAACGCCATCACGATTTCGGTGCGCTCGCGATCGGGGGCGCCGACCACGGCCGCCATCGCGACGGCCGGATGACGCAGCAGCGAATCCTCGATCGACGCCGGCCCAATCCGGTAACCGGCGCTCGTGATCACGTCGTCGCCACGGCCGACGAAGCGAATGAAGCCGTCCGCGTCGCGCGTGCCGAGATCGCCGGTCAGCAGAAACCTGCCGCGGAATTTGTCGTTGGTGGCCGCGACGTTCCGCCAGTAGCCGAGAAACATCACCGGATCGGGCGCGGCCACCGCGATATCGCCGATCGCGCCGGGCGGCAGCTCGTTGCCGGCGGCATCGACGATCGCGACATGGTGCCCCGGCACCGCGCGCCCGATCGCGCCGAAGCGCGGCTCGAACAGCGCCGCGCACGACGACACCACGACGTTGCACTCGGTCTGCCCGTAGAACTCGTTGATCGTCACGCCGAGTGCGTCGCGCCCCCAGCCGATCAGTTCCTCGCCCAGCGATTCGCCGCCGCTCGCGACCGATTGCAACGCGAGACGCAGATGAGCGGGCCGCTCGACGCCGCGCATCATCTTCAGCGCGGTCGGCGGTAGAAACGCATGAGAGACCGCGTGACGCGCGAGCAGATCGAACGCGGCGTGGCCGTCGAATTTCGCAAAACGGCGCGCCAGCACCGCGACACCGTGATGCCACGATGGCAGCAGCACGTCGAACAGCCCGCCGATCCACGCCCAGTCAGCGGGCGTCCACATCAGCGTCGCGCGCGCGGGAAAGCCCTGCTGCGACATCTCCACGCCGGGCAGATGCCCGAGCAAAACGCGATGCCCGTGCAACGCGCCCTTCGGTTTTCCGGTCGTGCCCGACGTATAGATGATGATCGCCGGATCGTCCGCGGCGGTGTCGGCCGGCGTGAACCCGGCGCAAGCGCCATTCAACGCCTGCCAGAACGACCGCACGGGCGCGTCCGATGCTTCGTCATCCTGCTCGATATCGACACTGAACACGTGTCGCAACTCGGGCAGCGCGCCGCGAATTTCGTCGATCTTTTGCACGCCGGCGTGATCGGTGATCAGCGCGAGCGCGCCGCTGTCGCCGAGCCGATGCTCGATCGCGTCCACCCCGAACAGCGCGAACAGCGGCACCGCGACCATGCCGGCCTTGTAGGCCGCGAGATGCGCGATGGCCGTTTCGATCGATTGCGACAGAAAGATGCCGATGCGCTCGCCGCGCCGCGCGCCCGCCGCGAGCAGCGCATTGGCGAAGCGGTCGGACAGGGCTTTCAGTTCGTCGAACGTATAGCGGGTCGCGCGGCCGTCGGCGTCTTCGTAGATCAGCGCGAGACGCCCCGAGCCATCGGCCCACTTGTCGCATGTGTCGACGCCGATGTTGTAGCGCGGTGGAATACGCCACGCGAATCTGGCCGTGAGCGAATCGTAAGTCTCGCCGTCGAGGTTCATCGGGTCTCCTGGATATCGTCGTTGCCGCTGCATGGCGTGATGCATGGTCCGTCGCTTGCTACTTCTGCGCGCATGGCCGGTGTTCCGCAGTTTAGCCCACGACCTTGCGCACTCAGTTGATGCATTGCCGTGCGCAACTGAATTCGCCAGATACGACATAGTCCCGCTCATAATCGCCGACTCGTTGCGCTGAACTCAACGTTTTGCGACAACTCCTGTGCGATTCAAGCCCTTTACATCTGGCCTGTGCCGTGCCCGTCTAGGATCGTTACACAGGTTCGGCGCGCATGTTGCGTCGCACGATCGCTACCCTGGATGACATATGCGCAAGGCAAGATTTGCATCGTTCTGGCATGGCCCGGAACTTTCTCCCTACGAGATCGCCTGTCTGAATTCGTTCACGCTGTATGGCAGCGAGGTCGCGCTCTATAGCTATGAGCCGATCGACACTCTGCCGCCCGGCGTGATCGCGAAGGACGCGACCACAATACTGCCGCGCGATTCGCTGCACGATTTCCCGATTCACGGCGTACCGTCGATGGCGCATTTCACCGACTATTTCCGCTTCGTGATGTTCACGAGGACCGACGAGATCTGGGTCGATACCGATCTGCTGCTGTTGCGGGATTTCGATCTCAACGCCAAGGGCGACCTGATCGGGCGAGAGACCTCATCGAGCATCTGCACGGCGATGCTGCGACTCGACCCGGATCAGCCGCGCTTGCACGAATTAATCGAACGTGTCGAAGCAATGAAGGGCACGGCACTGAAGTGGGGCGACACGGGCCCGCGTCTGTTGACCGCCGTCTACGGCGTGAAGGCGGGTCTTCCCGAAAGTCTGTTCTATCCGGTGCATTTCAACGATTACTACAAGGTGTTCCTGCCGCGCTATTTCGACGAGTGCGCGGCGCTCTGTTCCAATGCGTACACGCTGCATCTGTGGAACAACCGGGTGGTCAAGATGGGACTGTTCAAACGCATCGGCCCCCCCGTTGGGTCGTTCCTGCACCACGTGTTCGAGCAAACCGGCGCCAACACGCTGTTTCGCGAGTTTTATCCGGCGAGCGTGATGCAGGCGATGATCGACAACGCGGTGGGCAAAGTCGGTAGCGACGAAGGTGTGCGCAAGCTGCTGCGCGTCGGCGTGCCGATGGTCACGACGGCCATCGCGCGCAGACTCGGCGCCTGAGTTCGCAGCTTCAGTTCGCGCCGCCCCTGCCCGAGCCCTGCGCCTGCTCCAGCACGAAGTCGATGAACGTCGCCGCCGCGCGCGTGTGATGCCGATTCGGCATGTACAGCATGTACATGTGCGTGCCGAAGATGCTGAGCCGCCAGGCATCGAGCGCGGTCAGCACGGCGCCGAGCTTCAGATCGTCCTGCACCACGTAGTCGGGCACGAGTCCGACACCGAGACCGGCCAGCACCGCCTGGCGCAAAAATAGAAAGTTTTCCGAAATAATCGTCGGTTCGAGCAGGACTTCATGACGCTCGTCGCGCAGATACGCGGCGAGCCGCAACTGCTTGCCGATCACGGCCGCGGTAATCAGCGGCGCGGTGCGCAGGTCGTCGAGCGTCGCGGGCATGCCGTGTGTCCGCGCGAATTCGGGGGATGCGCAGGCCACGTACCGGACTGGCCCCATATCCCGCGCGACGAGGTTTTGCGGCGGCTCCGACATCACGCGCACCGCGATGTCGATCTCCTCGCGCATCAGATCCTCGACACGGTTCTCGAACATCACATCGAGCACGATACCCGGATACAGCCGCTTGAACGCGATCAGCCAGTCGGACATCACGAGCTGGCCATAGCCGCTCGGCACGCTGAGCCGCACGCGCCCCTGCAGGCTCTGGCCCAGTGTCGTCACCGACTCGCGCGCGGCCAGCAGCGCGTTGCGGATCGTGCGGCCGTGCTCGTAGAGCCGCAGACCGATCTCGGTCGGCTCGACGCGACGCGTGGTGCGTCGCACCAATTGCAGGCCGACCGAACGCTCGAGCTGATTCAGGTGATAGCTGACGTTCGCGCGGCTCATCTTGAGCCGGCGTGCCGCTTCGCTCAGATTGCCGGCATCGAGGATGTCGACGAGCAGGGTCAGCGAGTTGACGTCCATCGCCCAGTCTTTGTCAAAATAATTTTGACAGTCTGTCAATCAACGGTGTAATTGTCAATGAACGTTGACGACTCCAGAATGGGACGATCCGGCGCGCCTCGCCATCCTCAAACGGAGACCCCTACGATGACCCTTTCCTCCTCAGCCGACGTCGTCACGCGCGAATTGGACGGCCAGGTCCTGCTCGTCACGATCGACCACGCGCCGGTCAATGCGCTATCCGCCGACGTGCGGCGCGGCCTGCTGGCCGCGATCGAAGCCGCCGACGACGACCGCGCGATCGAAGCCGTGCTGATCGTCGGCGCGGGGCGCAACTTCATCGCCGGTGCCGATATTCGCGAGTTCGGCAAGCCGCCGGTGCCGCCTTCGCTGCCGGACGTGTGCCACCGCATCGAGGCATGCACGAAACCCGTGATTGCCGCGCTGCATGGCGCCGCGCTCGGCGGCGGGCTCGAAGTGGCGCTCGCCGCGCATTACCGGATCGCCGTCGACGGCGCGAAGCTCGGCCTGCCCGAAGTGCAGCTGGGTCTGCTGCCTGGCGCGGGCGGCACGCAACGCACGCCGCGTCTGATCGGCGCGCCGGCGGCGCTCGACCTGATGCTGAGCGGCCGTCACGCGAACGCGAAGGAGGCGCTCGCGCTGGGCCTCGTCGACCGTCTCGGCGACAGCAGCGACATCCTCGCCGAAGGGCTCGCCTACGCGCACGAGCTGCTCGCCGCGCACGCACCGGTACGCCGCACGCGCGACGCCGCCGCATTGATCGATCGCGCCGCGAGCCGCGCCGCCGTCGCGAAAGCGCGTGACGAAACCGCGAAGAAAGCGCGCGGCCTGTTCTCGCCGCTGAAAATCGTCGATGCCGTCGAAGCCGCGATCGAACAGCCCTTCGAGGAGGGCTTGAAGCTCGAACGCAAGCTGTTCCTGCAATGCCTCGACAGCCCGGAGCGCGCCGGCCTGGTTCACGCATTCTTCGCCGAGCGCGAAGTGCTGAAGGCGCCCGAAACGCGCGACGCGAAACCGCGCGCGCTCGAGGCGATCGGCGTGATCGGCGGCGGGACGATGGGCGCGGGCATTGCGGTCGCAGTGCTCGACGCGGGGCTGCCCGTCACGCTGATCGAACGCGACGAAGCGGCGCTCGCGCGTGGCCGCGCGCACATCGACAAGGTCTACGACGGGCTGATCGCCAGGGGCCGCCTCACCGCTGAGAAGAAAGCCGCGACCATGGCGCGCTGGAGCGGCAGCACGTCGTACGATGCGCTTGCTCACGCCGACCTCGTGATCGAAGCCGTGTTCGAAGATCTCGACGTCAAAAAGGCCGTATTCGCCGAGCTCGATCGCGTCTGCAAGTCTGGTGCGGTGCTCGCGACCAACACGTCGTATCTGGACATCGACGCGATCGCAGCCAGCATCTCGCGCCCCGCCGACGTAATCGGCCTGCACTTCTTCTCGCCCGCCAACATCATGAAGCTGCTCGAAGTCGTGGTGCCGAAGCAGGTCAGCGCCGACGTCGTCGCGACCGCGTTCGAGTTCGCGAAGAAGCTGCGCAAGACGCCGGTGCGCGCCGGCGTGTGCGACGGCTTCATCGGCAATCGCCTGCTTGCCGTGTACCGCGCCGCCGCGGACGCGCTGCTGGAAGACGGTGCATCGCCGTATCAGATCGACGCGGCGGTGCGCGCGTTCGGCTTGCCGATGGGCCCGTTTCAGGTGGTCGACCTCGCGGGCGGCGACATCGGCTGGGCGGCGCGCAAACGCCGCGCGGCCACGCGCGACCCGAACTCGCGCTACGTGCAGATCGCCGACCGCCTGTGCGAGCGCGGCTGGTTCGGCCAGAAGACCGGCCGCGGATTCTATCTGTACCCCGAAGGATCGCGCGGCGGCATGCCCGATCCCGAAGTCGAGGCGATCATCGACGCCGAGCGTGCGCGCGCTGGCATCACGCCGCGCAGCTTCACCGACGAGCAGATCATGCGCCGCTATCTGGCCGCGATGATCAACGAAGGCGCGAACGTCGTCCACGAAGGTATCGCGCTGCGCCCGCTCGACGTCGACGTGACCCTGCTGCACGGCTACGGCTTTCCGCGCTACCGCGGCGGTCCGATGAAATACGCGGATAGCGTAGGCCTGCCGACGATTCTCGCCGACATCCGCGAGTTCGCGAAGGAAGACCCGCTGTTCTGGCGGCCGTCGCCGCTGCTCGTCGATCTGGTCGAGCGCGGCGCGGATTTCGCGAGCCTGAACACGACGGCCTGAACCACCACGAACACTGACGGAACGACTGCGATGGATCCGAACTTCACCTCCGAGGAAGAAGCTTTTCGCGCCAGCGTGCTGGCGTTTCTGCGCGACAAGCTCCCGCGACGTCTCGCCGGCAAGGTGCACGGCGGGCGGCGTCTGACGCGCGACGACATGGCCGAGTGGCACGCGATTCTGAACGCGCAAGGCTGGCTCGCGAGTCACTGGCCGAAAGAGTATGGCGGCCCGGGTTGGAGCGCAGTGCAGAAATTCATCTTCGAAAACGAATGCGCACTCGCCGGCGCGCCACGCGTCGTGCCGTTCGGCGTCAACATGCTCGGGCCGGTGCTGATCAAGTACGGCAGCGAGGCGCAGAAGCGTCACTGGCTGCCGCGCATCCTCGATGGTTCCGACTGGTGGTGCCAGGGCTATTCGGAGCCGGGCGCGGGCTCCGATCTCGCGTCGGTCAAGACGACGGCAGTGCACGGCAAGGACGCGCAGGGCGAGCACTACCTCGTCAATGGCCAGAAGACGTGGACCACACTCGGTCATTACGCGAACATGATTTTCTGCCTCGTGCGCACCGCGACCGACGTGCGCAAACAGGAAGGCATCAGCTTTCTGCTGATCGACATGAACACGCCGGGCGTCGAAGTCCGGCCGATCATCACGCTCGACGGCGAGCACGAGGTCAATGAAGTGTTCTTCACCGACGTGCGCGTGCCGGCCGGAAATCTCGTCGGCGAAGAAAACAAGGGCTGGACCTACGCGAAATATCTGCTTACGTACGAGCGCACCAATATCGCCGGCGTCGGCTTTTCCGTCGCCGCGTTCAACCGTCTGCGCAAGATCGCCGCGACACAGCTGCGCAATGGCCGGCCGCTCGCCGAGGATCCGGCGTTCGCGGCACGCATGGCGCGCGTCGAGATCGATCTCGAGAACATGAAGACGACCAACCTTCGGGTGATCGCGGCCGTGGCGGGCGGCGGCGTGCCCGGTGCCGAGAGTTCGATGCTGAAGATTCGCGGCACCGAGATCCGTCAGGAGATCTCGTCGCTGACGCGGCGTGCGATGGGCGCTTATGCGCAGCGATTCGTCGAGGAAGCGCTGCACGAAGGCTTCGACGGCGTGCCGGTCGGCCCCGACGAAGCCGCGAGTGCCGCGTCGCAGTACTTCAATAATCGCAAGCTGTCGATCTTCGGCGGCTCGAACGAAATCCAGAAGAACATCATTTCCAGAATGATCCTCGGACTGTAAGAGGCGCACGGCATGAATTTCCAGCACACCGAAGACCGCCGCATGCTGGCGGATACGCTGAATCGGTTTATCAGCGAGCAGTACGGCTTCGCGACGCGCGATGAAATCGCACGCTCGACGCAAGGCTTCAGCACCGAATTGTGGGCACGCTTCGCGGAGCTTGGCGTGATCGGCGCACTGTTCGACGAAGCGAGCGGCGGTTTTGGCGGCGGCGGGTTCGATATTTCCGTGGTGTTCGAGAGCATCGGCCGCGGGCTCGTCGTCGAACCGTTTCTCGATACGCTGGTCGTCGGCCGGGCGATCGCTCGCAGCGGCAGCGGCGTGCAGAATGAGGCGCTGGGTTCGTTGATCGACGGCTCGCGGATCGTTGCGCTCGCGCATGGCGAACCGGACAGTCATTACGAGCTTGCCCGGGTCGCGACGACGCGCGCGCGCCGCAGCGTAAATGGCAACAGCGGCGTGTGGACGTTGCACGGCGCAAAGGCCGTCGTTCAGCATGGCGAGCATGCTCAGGTGTTCCTCGTCTCGGCACGCACGAGCGGCGAGGACGATGCCGAAGCCGGCATCACGCTGTTCCTGGTGCCGAGGGACGCGACAGGTGTGAGCGTGCGCGGCTACCGAAAGATCGACGGAGGACGCGCGGCCGAAGTGACGTTCGACGACGTCACGCTCGGCGAGGACACCGTGCTCGGCTCAGTGGATCACGGCTTTGCGACGCTCGAATATGCGGTGAGTTGCAGCGTGCTCGCGCTGTGCGCGGAAGCGGTCGGCGCAATGGACGTCGCGAAAGACTACACGCTCGACTATCTGCGCACGCGCAAGCAGTTCGGCGTGCCGATCGGCAGCTTCCAGGCGTTGCAGCATCGCATGGCCGATTTGCTGCTCGAAATCGAGCAGGCGCGCTCGGCGGTGATCAACGCGGCGGCGGCGCTCGACGGGGAACGAAACGCGCGCGAGCGCGCGGTGTCGGCGGCGAAGTACAGCATCGGCCGGATCGGCACGCGAGTCGCGGAGGAATGCATCCAGTTGCACGGCGGGATCGGTATGACGTGGGAACTGCCGCTCGCGCATTACGCGAAGCGGCTCGTGATGATCGATCATCAGCTTGGGGATGAGGATCATCATCTGGAGCGGTTTGTGGCGTTGGGGGCTCAAGGGCTGTGATTCGTGTGCGCTTGCGAATGCGACCGCGTGCCGGTGACAAGTCTGCTAGATTGCACTCGCCTGTTCTTGAGGAGCTGAGCCTGCCAAACGAATCAAAAAAGTTGACCGATGCCGGATGGACTGCATTGCGGATGCACGAGGGCGCTGTCCTTCGCTACGACAACGACGTAGCGAACAATTGCACCTTCGGGATAGGCGCGCTTGCGCACTTTGGCCGATGCACCAATGACGAAATGCGGCGACCGGTGTAGGCTAGCGCCGGTTTTGGGCGCCGCGGCGCGACAAGCGAGTGTCGTCAAATGATCCGTCTAGCCGAAGCCGTCGCCTTCCAGCGCGCGAGATATTCCGTCATCAATTGGAACGGTCGCCGTTTACCGCCACTCGTCCATGGACGACGATTCGTCGGCGCATTGCTACGTCTGGTTATTCGTCGAGTGCACCAGGGGTCCAGAATGGGCCACGCGGTGTGGATGTTCGAAAGCGCCTATGTGGCTTCCAGTTCATACGACCTGGTTACCTTGCTCTTCGAGTTCCAACGACATACGAGACCTTCGATCAGTGACCCCTCATCCGGCCACGAGGCAACAATTCCTTTGGTGACGTCGGCGATGTCCTCAACAACGTCCCAAGGGTCGAACTCACGCATCGCCATCGTCATCGTCATCGTGATCATCCCAGGATATAACCATGCGACCTCTCAAGGACTGGTTAGCCTTCACGAAATGCAACGTTGCTGCCCCGGTCGGCGCCTGGGGCGGGTCATTTCAAGGTAGCCAGAACACGACATTTCGATAAAGCCTCTTGCCGGCTCCCCGTCCTACCTCAACTCACAAACGGCAACTTGCTGTCCCGCGCCTGCGCGAGCATCGAAACAGTGATCTTGCGGACTTCGAGCTTGCTCTGCGTGACATGCGCGCGCAGCATAATGCCGGCTTCGGCGAGCTTTCCGCGTTCGATCAGCGTGAGCATCGTGGCGTGCTCGTCATAGGTTGCGTCGGTGCGATGCGGCTTCAGGAAATCGAGTCGTCGCACGATGCGAATGCGCTCGGTCACTTCGTTATGCACGCGTAGCATTTCGGCGTTGCCCGTCGCTTCCACCAGCCCGCGATGAAAGCCTTCGTCGAGCCGGAACATGCGCGCCGGATCGGTCTCGCGTGCGTCGCGCGGCACGCACCAGATGGCCTTGAGCGCGTCGATCGCGCGATTGTTCGAGCCGCTCGTCACACGCTCTATAGCAGCCAGTTCGAGCACGATGCGCAGGTCGTACAGCTGATCGAGCCGCTCGAAGTCGATGTTGCACACTTTCCAGCCGCGCCGGAAGCCGACTTCCAGATAGCCTTCGCGTAGCAGACGGAACAGCGCGTCGCGCATCGGTGTGCGCGACACGCCGTAATGCTGCGCGATGTCAGTCTCCGAGAAGCGATCGCCCGGAAACAGCCGGAAGTCGAAAATGTCCTGCTTGAGTTGCAGATACACCTGCTCGGCAAGCGGGTTCGCGCCATAGACGACTCTCGACGCATCAGGCGCCACGTCGTCGGGTTCGTCGAGCGGGTCTTTAGCTTCGGTCAGCCGTTTGGGTTCGATGACCAGTCTCATGCAAATCGTCCCCGCATTATCCGCGTTTCCCGTGGGCGGCTTGCACGTCGGGCACATCGGGCGCTTTGATCAGGCTCACGTGCGCAGCAACGACGATCCAGCCGGCGAACGGCGCATCGTGCGCGCCAAGCCGCGCCCACGACTGCATCTGACGGCCGACGAGCGGCGTCGCGTCGCTGGTGAACGTGGTGCTGACCGTCGCATAGTCGCGGCCGAACGTCGTCACGACCGTGCGATGCCGTCTGCGCGAAGCCGGCACCGGCACGCACGATTCCCGCCACGCGCGAATCTCCTCGCCGCCGTGCTGGATTTCGGCGATTCCATAGCGTACCGTTTCCGGTGCGTCCCAGAACAACACGTTCATCGTGCCGATGTCGTTATCGACCAGCGCGCGTTCGTAGGCTTCGAACACGGCGGTCACTTCGGCGACGATCGCCGGGTCGTTGATGACTGGCGATGTGGTCAAGCGTCGGCCTCCAGCAATTGTTCGAGCGTCGCAGTCCAGCCGACTATGCCGCCTTGCGAACGGATCATCGCCAGCGTTGCTTCCTTGAACGCGGGAATGTAGCTCGCGGTCGCGCCTTCGATCACGAGACAGTCGTAACCGCGATCATTCGCTTCGCGCATCGAGGTCTGCACGCACACTTCAGTCGTTACGCCCGCAAACACGAGATGCGTGACGCCGCGCATCGCAAGCTCTTCGCCGAGCCGCGTCGCGTAGAACGCACCCTTGCCCGGCTTGTCGATCACGAGTTCACCTTCAATCGGCGCGAGCGCTTCGATGATTGCATTACCCGGTTCGCCTCGCACGAGTATGCGTCCCATCGGCCCTTTGTCGCCGATGCGCGCGCGCGGCTGCCCACGCAGACGTTTCGCCGGCGGACAATCGGACAGATCAGGCACGTGCGATTCGCGCGTGTGCACGACGTGCCAGCCGTGCGTGCGCGCATGCGCGATCAGCCGCGCGACATCCGGCACGATGTCCGCGAGCAGCGACACGTCGTTGCCGAGCGCCGCGCCGAATCCGCCCAGCTCGATGAAATCGCGTTGCATGTCGATCACGACGAGCGCCGTCTTCGACGGCTCGAACGCGAACGGCGACGGTAACGCCTGGTTGACGGTCGGCATGGCAGTCAACCCTTGTAAGTGCGTTCCGGCGGTGCGAAGCCGCAAGGAGTGCCATCGGTCACGCGCACCTCGGCCTCCCAAGGCAAACGATATTCGCCGCGCACCATGTCATGCATGAACGTATAGGGGCAATCCTGCGCGCCGCCCGTCACCGCAACGTAGCCGCGGTGTCCGAACTGATAGATGTTGTTTTCGACGCCCCAATGGATACGCGCCTCGCGCACGAGATCGGGCCGCATCTCGCAGACGATGACCTCGTCCGGGCGATGACTGCCCTCCACCATCACCGTTCCGTCGAAATCGCAGAACATGCCCTCGCCCATCGAATCGAACGTGCCGTCGCTGCCGCACAGACAGACGCTCGCGGTCTGCGCGAGATTCTGGAACGCGTTCGACTGATTGGTGATGCGCCACGCGTGGCGGATCGGCGCGGTGTATCCCGCCGTGCGCAGAATCACTTCTGCGCCCTTGTAGGCGGCTTCGCGCGCCATCTCCGGAAACATGCCGTCGTGGCAGATGATGAGGCCGAGCTTCACGCCGCGCGGCCCGGTGCAGACCGGCACGCCGAGATTGCCCGGCTCCCACGGTTCGACCGGCACCCACGGATGCAGCTTGCGGTAGTAGAGCTGGATCACGCCTTGGTCGTCGATGATCAGTCCGCTGTTGTACGGATTGCCGCCTGGATTGCGCTCCATGATCGAAAAGCAGCCCCAGATGCGGTGCTCGACGCACGCCGCCTTGAACGCGGCCACTTCGGGGCCGTCGAGGCTGCACATGATCGCGTCGTCGATGCGCATGGAAAGGCCATGCAACGCGTATTCCGGAAACACGACGAGATCCATCGCCGCGTTGTTGCGCCGCGCCTTGCCGATCACTTCGACCACGCGCTGCGTCTGCGCCGCGAGCTGCGCGGGCGTTTCTACATTGGGATTCTGCAATTGCACGAGGCCGATTACGACGCCCGCGGGCGAGCGGTTCAATCCGCCGAGTCCACTCGAACTCATCTGTCATGCTCCATGAAAGGCGGCGGCGGTCTCCGCCGCTTCGGGTTGCCGATCGTCGCCGTGGCCGGCCATGTGGCGCCCGAGCACCACGCGGTCCGCGTTTTCCACGGCGGTTTCGAAAACGAGCCGCCCTTCCGCGATTACCGCGATGCGGTCGGCCAGTTCCAGCAATTCGTCGAGGTCTTCGCTCACCAGCAGCACCGCCGCGCCCGCGTCGCGGGCCGCGAGAATGCGCGCGTGGATATCGGCCACCGACGCGAAGTCGAGGCCGAACACCGGATTGGCGACGATCAGCACATCGACCGGCTGGCCGAGTTCGCGAGCCAGTACCGCGCGCTGCACGTTACCGCCCGACAGCGTGCCGATCGCGCGCTCCGGCACCGGCGGCAGCACGTTGAACTCGGCAACGCGCTGTTCGGCGCGTTCGCGTAACGCGCGACGGTTGAGCCGCCAGCCGCCCGCGCGCAACGGCGAGCGATCGAAGTCGCGCAACGCGAGATTTTCCGCGACGCTCAGATTCGCGACACACGCATTACGCAGCGGCTCCTCGGGCAACGCGAAGACTTTCAGACGCGTCATTGCTTCGCGCGTCGCGCGGTACGCTTCTCCCTTCACGCGCATGTCGCCCGATCGCACGCTCCGCTGGCCGACCAGCGCCTCGATCAGCTCCTTCTGGCCATTGCCCGACACGCCCGCCAGGCCGAGAATCTCGCCCGCGCGCACCGCGAGCGACGCATCGCGCACCGCCACGTGTCCGCGATCGTCCACCACCGTCAGCGCCGACAGTTCGAGCGCCACCGGCGCATCGGCGACAAGCGGCCGGCGCGCAGGACGCACGTCGTCGATGCCAGCTGTCGCGCGCGCGTCGAAACCGGCGTCGCTGCCCATCATCCACGATGCGAGGCGGTCGCGGTCGGTGTCGCGCACCGCGCAACTGCCGACTAAGCGGCCCTTGCGCAGGACCGTGACGTCGTCCGCGTAGGCCATCACTTCGCGGAATTTGTGCGTGATCATCAGCACGGTGAGTTCGCTGCGCGTCGCGAGATCGCGCATGAGGCCGAGCACTTCGTCCGCTTCCTGCGGCGTCAGCACCGAGGTCGGTTCGTCGAGAATCAGGAAGCGCTGACGCAGATACAGTTGCTTCAATATTTCGAGCTTCTGCTTTTCGCCGGCCGCGAGACTCGACACCGGCGTGTCGAGTGCGAGCCGGAACGGCATGCCGCGCATGAACGCGCCGAGCGCCTTGCGTTCGGCTTGCCAGTCGATTTTCCACGGCATCCGGCCACGCGCGAGAAGCAGGTTCTCTTCCACCGACAAACCCGCCGCCAGCGTGAAATGCTGGTACACCATGCCGATGCCGAGCGCCTGCGCATCGCGGGGCGAAGCAATGCGCACTTCGCGGCCGTCCGCGGCGATCTGGCCGCTGTCGAGCACGCCATAACCGACCAGACCTTTCACGAGCGTGCTCTTGCCCGCGCCGTTCTCGCCGAGCAGCGCGTGCAGCGTGCCGGCGCGCACCTTGAGCGTCACGTCGTCGAGCGCGCGGAAAGCACCGAAGCGCTTGCTCGCGCCGAGCACCTCGATGCCGAGCGCGCCGGTGTGTGACGGCAGCGGTTTCATTCTGGCGAGCGTCGACATGATCAGCGTCCGAGCGCCGCGATCAGCGCGCTGGAATCCGACACCGTGCCGAACACGCCGCCCTGCATCAGCACCATGTTCAGTGCCGCGTCGTGATTGCCCTTGTCGGTCGCGCCACAGCAGTCGGCGAGAACCGTGCATTCGAAGCCGCGGTCGTTCGCTTCGCGCATCGTCGTATGCACGCACACGTCGGTCGTGATGCCGGTCAGCACCAGATTGACGATGCCGCGCGTGCGCAGAATGAGTTCGAGATCGGTGGCGCAGAACGAGCCCTTGCCCGGCTTGTCGATGACGATCTCGCCCGGCAGCGGCGCCAGCTCGTCGATGATGTCCCAGCCCGGTTCGCCGCGCACGAGGATCTTGCCGCACGGACCGTCGTCGCCGATGCCGATGCCGTCCGTGCCCGCGCGGCGGCTGCGCCAGCGCTTGTTGGCAGGAAGATCCGACAGATCGGGCCGGTGTCCTTCGCGGGTATGGATGATGGTGAAACCCTGCTCGCGCATCGTTGCCAGCACGCGGCTGATCGGTTCGATCGGCGCGCGCGTCAGCGACAGGTCGTAGCCCATCTTGTCGACATAGCCGCCGATGCCGCAGAAGTCCGTCTGCATGTCGATGATGATGAGCGCCGTATTGTCGGCGCGCAGCGCGCCGTCGTAGGGCCACGGATACGGTCGGGCTTCGATGAAACGGGCCATGTCGGACTCCCGGAGAGACGAAAAGTAGGTGGATCGCTTCGGCGGTTTCAGCGCGTGAGACTCAGTTCGCCGGGCGCACCTGCGAGCGTGCGATCCGGCCGGCAGTTGACGATCATGATTGCGAGCGTGAGCATGTACGGCGCGGCGTTGAACAGGTAGTAGCCGCTCGTCACGCCGATCGCCTGCAGCGCGGGGCCGAGTGCGCCGGCCGCGCCGAACAGCAGCGCCGCCCACAGACAGCGCAGTGGCTGCCAGCGCGCGAAGATCACGAGCGCGACGGCCATCAACCCCTGACCGCTTGACAGACCTTCGTTCCAGCTGCCCGGATAAACGAGCGACAGATACGCGCCACCGACGCCCGCGAAAAATCCGCCGACCGCCGTCGCCGCGATGCGTACGCGCGTGATCGGATAGCCCATCGCCCGCGCGCTCTCCGCGTTTTCGCCGACGAGCCGCAGCGTCATGCCCCAGCGTGTGGAGCGCAAACCCCATTGCAGAACGAACGCAAGCACGACGCCGATCAGGAAAAGTGGATTCACGTGCAGCGCGTTATGCAATTGCGGCGAAGCGCTCCACGCGCCGAAGTCGAACGAGCGCAGCATCGCCGCTTGCGGCTCGATGAACGGCTTGCCGAGATAGAACGCGAGGCCGGTGCCGAACAGCATCAACGCGATACCGAACGCGATGTCGGACACGCGCGGCAGCGAGCAGACGAGTCCGTGCAGGCAGCCGAGCAGCAGGCCCGCGCATCCGGCAAGCAGCACGCCCAGCCACGGCGAACCGGTCAGGTACGAGCCTGCGTAACCGCTCATCGCGCCCGACACGAGAATGCCTTCGAGCCCGAGATTCACGCGACCGCCCTTCTCGGTCAGGCATTCACCGAGGCTCACGAAAAGATACGGCGTGCTGACGCGAATCGCGCCCGCAAAGAGCGAGAGCAGCAGCACGGCAACGGGCGAGTGCAGATCAGGCATGAGTTTGCTCCAGCGGATGCGGCAGTCCGGATTGCGCGACCGCCTGCAACTTCACGCGCCACGCGGCGAGCCGACCGCCGAGCGCTTCCCACGCGAGCAGGTTTGCGAACAGCAGGCCTTGCAAGACGAGCGTCGTTGCGTCGGGCAGATCGAGGCGGCGTTGCAGCAGACTGCCACTCGCCTCGATGCCGCCGATCATCAGCGCGCACGCGATGATCGCGAGCGGATTCTGCCGTGCAGCGAATGCGACGAGGATGCCCGCGTAGCCGTACCCCGCGAGCAACGACGCGTTCGCGCTGCCCTGCACCGCCGAGACTTCGAACATGCCGGCGAGTCCCGCGGCGGCGCCGCCGAGCACGCATGCGGTCAACGCGAGCGAGTTGACTGGCAGGCCGACGAGGCGCGCGGCGCGCGCGTTGCCGCCCGTCACGCGCATCGCGAAACCCTTGGTGCTGTGACGCACGAAGATCCACGCGCCGACGCACGCGAGCGCGCCCCAGAAGAGTCCCCAATGCACATCGAGTCCCGGCAGCGAGCCGACCGTGAACGCAGCGGGCAGCGGCAGCGTCGACGGCTTGTTCAGGCTCGCCGGATCGCGCAACGGCCCTTCGACCAGATGCTTGAACAACGCAATCGCGATATACGACATCAGCAGCGAGCTGATGGTCTCGTTCACGCCGCGCCACTGCCGCAACGCGCCGACCGTGCCGATCCACGCACCGCCGACGATCATGCCCGCCAGCGCCATCGCGGGCGTCGCGACGAACCACGGCGTGCCGTGCGGCAGCAGTTGCGGCGTGACGGCCGCAGCGAGTCCGCCGAGCGCGAGCGCGCCCTCGCCGCCGATCACGATCAGGCCGACCTGCGCAGGCAGTGCCACGCACAGCGCGGTGAGCATCAACGGCGCGGCGCGCAGCAGCGTGCTCTGCCACGCGAACGCCGAGCCGAATGCGCCTTGCGCGATCAGCACGATCGCGTCGCCCGCGGGCTGGCCCTGCACGAGCAGAAAGATCGCGAACAGCAGCAGCGTGCCGGCGACCGCCGCGAGCGTCGGCAGTGCGGGCAGCACGCCGAGCAGCGCGCGGGCAATGCCGGGCGACGTCACCGTGGAAGCATGAGCACGCATGGTCTCTCCTTCAGTTGCGCGAATTGCGCTGTCAGCACGCTGGATCAGATCTGGCCCACCACACCCGTGACGAGATAATTCATGCTTTCGAGCGTGATGTCGGTCTGAGCGTAGGCCGTGCCGGACGCGATCGCGGTGCCGCCCTTGTTGTCCTTCAGCGGGCCCTTGAAGATGACGAACTGGCCGGCCATCATCTGCGCCTTGACGGCGTCGGCTTTGGTCTTCGCGGCGGCCGTCACCATGGCGCCATAGGGCGACATCTTCACGAAACCTTCCTTGAGGCCGCCGCGCAGAATGTTCGGCTGCGGCGTGCCGGTCTGCGCGTCAGTGACGAGCGTTTTGTACGGTGTCGCCCAGTCCCACTCGGCGCCCGTCAGATAGCCCTTCGGCGCGAGCGCCGCCTGGCTCGCGTGGTAACCACAGCTCATCGCGCCGCGCTTCTCCGCCGTTTCGATCACGACCTTCGGACCGTCGACGTGGCAGGTCAGCACGTCGCAACCCTGATCGACGAGACTGTTGGTCGCTTCGGCTTCCTTGACCGGCATCGACCAGTCGCCCGTGAAAATGACGTGTGTCGTGATGGACGGATCGACCGACTGCGCGCCGAGCGTGAACGCGTTGATGTTGCGCAGCACTTGCGGAATCGGTTTGGCCGCGACGAAACCGAGCTTTTTGCTCTTGCTCATGTGGCCCGCGACGACGCCGTTCAGGTACTGGCATTCGTCGATGTAGCCGAAGTAGCTCGCGATGTTCGACGGGTTGCCCTGCTTCCAGAGGCCGCCGCAATGTGCGAAACGCACCTTCGGATACCTGGCCGCCATCTTCAGCACGTGCGGATCGAAGTAGCCGAACGAGGTGGCGAAAACGAGCGTCGCGCCGTCCTGCTCGATCATGGCTTCCATCGACTTCTGCGCGGCCACCGTTTCCGGCACATTTTCTTCTTCGACCACCTTCACGTTCGGCATCTTTTTGATGACCGCGGCGGCCTGGGCCTGCGCCTGGTTGTAGCCATAGTCGCCCTTCGAGCCGACGTAGATCACGCCGACGGTGAGCTTTTCGGCAGCGAACACGCTTTCGAGCGGCAGCAGGCTGCCGAGCGCAAGCGCGCCCGCCTGCTTGATGAAGTCGCGACGTTGAGTCATGGTGTGGTTTCCTTGAGTTGGCCGTTCACTGCGTTCTGAATGCTGGATTTCCGATGACGGGCATCAGGCGTTCGGCTGCGGCGCGCGGTGCGCGAGATACGCGCGCCAGCCGCGGTAAGCGGTAATGTCGAGGGCGCCCGCGTCGTGCGCGATCGCCGAGGGCTCACAGACGAAGCCCTTCACGCTGCGTCCGTCGATGGTCTCGAGCGTGCCGATGGCGAGCGGCGCGGGCACGGCGGCGACGAACGCGCCCAAGGTGCGCAGCGGCACTTCCCACAGTTCGATAGCGATGGCTTCGCCTCCTGCGGCGTCGCCCGTCCGGCGCACGAGGCCGGGTTTCGGCGGCAACGTGCCGGCGAGTGCATAGAGCCGGTAGCGAGGCGCGGTCGTCGTGGCTTCGACGAAGCGTGCGCCGGCCTGCAGCAGTTGCCAGTTCAACGGCTCGCCCCGCAGGTGCGCACCGACCACCGCGAGCATGACGACCGGTTCCTGGATCGGCAGCGGCTGGCTCGCGATCGCGTCGGCATCGCGTTGCTCGACGGCTTCGCTGAACAGCGCCTGAATACGCGCGCCGAGCAACGCGAGCTGCTGGTCCGCGCCCGATGGGCCGATCAGCGTCACGCCCGCAGGCAGACCGTCGGCGCGCGGCACGCCGGGCACGGCGAGCGCACACAGATCGAGCAGATTGACGAAGTTCGTATAGACGCCCAGACGGCTGTTCACCTCCACCGGATTGGCCTGCACGTCGGCGATGGTCGGGTGCGTCGGCGTGGTCGGCACGATCAGCACGTCGGCGTGCTCGAAAAGCGCTGCGGCTTGGCGCCCCAGCCTCGCAAGCGCGTACTGCCCGTCGAACGCGGCGGCCGCATCGAAACGCTCCGCCTGGCCGATTACCTTCGCGACGGTTGTGTCGATATCGTGGTGATGCGTGATAAAAAACGTCCCGAGCGCGGCGCGGCGCTCGGCCACCCACGGGCCGTCGTAAAGAAGCGCGGCGACCTGCTGCAACGGCGCGAAGGCGAATGTCGACGGCGTCAACGCGAGATGCCTGGCGATGCCATCCATGGTCGCGGCGAAGGCGGCCGATGCGTGGTGGTCGTCGAAGAACGTGAGCGTGTCGGGAATCGCGATGCGCAATGGCGCGTGCTGCAAACCGCGCGAGGGCAGCGGCCTGGAGTAACCGTCGTGCGGGTCGTAGAACGCGAGCCGGTCGAGCACTTGCCAAGCATCGGCGACGTCGTGCGCGAACACCGACAGCGTATCGAGCGTGCGGCACGCCGGCACGACGCCGCGCTTGCTGACGAGCCCGAGAGACGGCTTGAGCCCCACCAGCCCGTTGAAGCCCGCAGGCACGCGTCCCGAACCCGCGGTATCGGTGCCGAGCGAGAACGCGACGATGCCCGTCGCGACCGCAATCGCCGAACCGGAGCTCGATCCGCCCGACACGTATTCATCGCGCGTGATCTGACGCACCGCGCCGTACGGCGAACGCGTGCCGACGAGACCCGTCGCGAACTGATCGAGATTGGTCTTGCCGACGAGAATCGCGCCCGCGTCCAGCAGACGCGCCACCGCGAACGCCGTTTCGTCCGGCGTGTAGGCGAAGGCATCGCATGCGGCGGTGGTCGGCAGCCCTGCGACGTCGACGTTGTCCTTCACCGCGAACGGCACGCCGAAGAGCGGCATGCGGGCGAAGAGCGCCGGGCCTTCGTCGGCGAGCAGACGTTCGAGTTCGGTGGCGCGCGCGACGAGCGAGGCTTCGGACACGCGAAGGATCCACGCTTCTGGACGATGCGTGGTGGCAAGACGTTGCAGCACTGTGGCGACCGTGTCGCATGGCGATGTTTCGCCTTGGTGATAAGCGTCTAGCAGCGCGCGAACCTTGAACGGAGCATTGCGTTCCATGAGTTCAATCTTGAATACAAGTTGAGCGATGGAATGCAGGCTTCGTGCCAGATTTGCTGGCATTGACCGCAAATGCTTATCCGGAAAGGCTTTGCGACTATCGACGACTATTTCCTGACGGCGCGGTCGCGCGGCGCAGAACTAGGCGCGCTTCATCGTGGACCGTTTCGCGGTGTGCTTCGGTGCACTGATTCACGGCGGCTGTGCACGGCGCAGCCGCTTGCTTCAACCAGCGTGATCGACAACCACACATGGCCGCGCTCAGACACGCGCCGCCGCCATCCGGCCAGGTGTACGGCTTGCATCGGCCGGCGCTGCCCGGCAATGAACGCGCCAAATCTCGCAAATGCTCGTTGCGTCGCCGGACCATAATGTCGTCAAAAACCGCCGGGTTGACGCCCGCTCCGGCAAGGTGTGTGGGTATCGCGCTGTCCTACCCTGCCCGGCTTCGGCGATCCAATGGCCGGACTCAAACGACACCTGCTGCGTCATTTCTCTAGTTGGTGAGGGCTCCACGTGAGCCAGGGGCGAAGGCCAGAACACCGGCACCCGCCGTGAACCCGATGGGTGACTGGTGCGGATCAGTTCCGCAATCAGATGAACGAAATACCGGATGCGCCGCGACGCTTCGCTTCGCATGGGGCCTGCGACCGCTTCGCAACAACGCAAGGCCGCGCCTTGTGGATAGCGTTGTACCGCTTTGCAACGGCCTTTCAATGGGTGACAAAGCCGTCGCGCATGCTGCTCGAGCATTAGGACCAGGAACGTGAGGACGTAGGCACACATGCGGTGCGAACCAAAGTCAATGGAAAGTCCCGCCCGCAAAAGCGATCTCGTCACGGCGCAGCACAGCACAGCAATGCTCAAGAATATTCGTGCTCCCGAACGACTCACCGGTCAACACATTGTCAACATCCTCGGCATTTATCGTATCGGACACCTCACGTAAATTCTTCTCCAACGAAACTCAACAAGGAGAAGCGAAATGCAAATCACGGTAGTCGGATATGGGAATGTCGGCGCGGCGATGGTCAAGCAGTTGAGCGCTGCCGGTCACCAGGTTGAAGTCACCGGCCGCAAGCCCGAAGGCGCAGAAAAAGTGGCCGCGCAATTTGGCGCCAAAAGCGCGTCGCTGGCTGGTGCCGCGAAAGAGGCCGAACTCGTCGTGCTCGCCGTGCCGTACGGCAATGCCGCCGCCGCGCTCGCCGAACTGGGATCGCTCGAAGGCAAGGTGCTGGTTGATGTGACGAACCCGCTGACCGACGACTACATGGGCCTCACCATCGGTCACACCACGTCGGCCGCCGAGGAAATCGCGAAGCTCACCGGCGCGTCGGTCGTCAAGGCGTTCAACACGCTGTTCGCTCAAGTGCTCGACGGCGGCGCGGCGTTCCCGTCGCAGCCGGCTTCGGTGTTCGTCGCGAGCGACATACCGGACGCAAAGCAGAAAGTCGCCGCCGTTGCCGAGTCGATGGGCTTTTCGAGCGTCGATGCAGGTCGCCTCAAGAACGCGCGTTATCTCGAAGCCGTCGCGGGACTGAACATCTATCTTGGCTATGGGGCAGGTCTCGGTGTGCAGATCTCGCCGACGTGGATCAAACGCTGATCCAGCCACTTACTCTGTCGATGCGGACCGCCTCTGCCTGACCGGCAGAGGCGGTTTTGCGTTTTTGTCAGGCCGTCGGTCTCACGGCCGAGGGCTCACGCTTCACGCCTCACACGTCACCGCTCACCGCGCTCTCCTTGCGGCAACTACGCGGCGTCATATCGAACTTCGCGCGAAAGCTGCGGCTGAAATGCGCGGCATCGTTGAAACCCCAGCGAAAGCAGATCTCCGACACCGACAGGCCCCGATGCGCCGGGCTCATCAACTCCTGCCGGCAACGCTCGAGCCGCCGGTCGCGCACATAGCCCGTAAAGCTCATGCCCGCATCCTCGAAGAGCTTCTGAACGTAGCGCGAGGAAACGCGCTGCTGCTCCGTGATCGTGTTCAGCGACAGCTCCACATCGCCGAGCTGCTGATCGATCGACTGACAGATGCGCAGAAAATGCTCCGAGCGCTTGCGGTCACCGAGCGTGTGCACCGCGTGATGGTTCGCGAGACTCGCGACCAGAAACTCCGACAGCGCCACCTCGATCGGGTGAATGTCCTCGGCGTCCAGGTCCTCCAGCTCGTCGCCGACGGCCCGCAGCATCGCCGCCAGCACGCGCGTCAGGCTCGAGTCGCCCGGCAGCACGCCGCACGTAAGTCGGCGCGGATCGACGAGCCCAGGGTGCAGTAAAGTGGTCGGCACGCGCACGTAAAGCAGGCGAAAATCCGCGCGCAACTCGAGCGTCGATTCCCTGCCGCACGGTCCGTAGAGCATGTCTCCGCGTGCGACGGGCACCCGCTCGTTGGAACCGAGAAACATCGAGCGCCCTTCGAGCAGCAACGCGAGCCACAGCGCCGCCTGCTGATTGCGAAAGCTGCCAGAAATGGTCAGCGGCGTGGCCCGCACGCGCGAGAACTCGATGCCCGTCGGCGAGACGATGCCAACCACGTCGCCCTCGAAGCCCTCATTGATCGGCGCGGCGTCGTGTGGCAGACACGCCGCGTTCATCGCGTCACGCCAGACCTGAGGACGCTCTTCGGTCGAGATCGCCTGCGTGGAAAAGTGCCAGGATTTCAGCGACATACCCTGCTCTCCGACATTCATTGATCTTCGTCAACGTATGCAATTGCCGCACCATGTCAGATGAATGATAAGCAGGCCCGTTTGCCGCGATTCCTGCCCCGCGAACGATCCGTCTGACTCTTGTTTGTGCACGCTGCACCGTCGTGATCAATCGCGCGCAGGCGCAGCGGTCCACGGCGCATCGCGCCATTGCTCGGCGAGGTAATCCACCGCCACACGCGTCTTCGCGGGCAATTGCACCCGGCTGGGATAGACGGCATAGATGCCGATGGGCGGCGGCGTGAATTCGTCGAGAACCGGCACGAGGCGCCCGCGCGCGACGCTGTCCATAACGAGAAACGCAGGTTGCAGCACCAGCCCGACGCCCGCTTCGGCTGCGGCGACGCAGGTCTCGCCGTTGTTGGCGCTCATCACTGGACGCGGCCGGCCGGTATGCTCGCGCCCCGTCGCGCGCTCGCGCATGCGCCATTCGTGCCGCTCGCTGAAGTAGCCATATGCGACCGACTGATGCGCCGACAGATCAGCCGGCGTGCCGGGCACGCCATGCCGTTCCAGATACGAAGGCGACGCGCACATCACGAGCGGCGTGCTCGCCAGCCGGCGATGCACGAGCGACGACGCCACCGGCCGGGCGATGCGAATGGCCAGATCGAATCCTTCGGCGACGATATCGACCAGCGCGTCGGACAGCGCAATGACCGGCCGCACGTCGGGCGCGCGCAGCAACAGCCCGGCCCACAACGGTGCGAGATGCGCGATGCCGAAACTGACCGGCGCGCTGATGCGCAGCTCGCCCGACGCGCGGCTGCGCTCGTCCTGCGCGGCCCGCTCGGCGGTATCGAGCTGCTCAAGGATGTCGCGGCACGAGCGATAGTAGGCCTCGCCCGCCGCGGTCAACGCGACCTTGCGCGTGGTCCGATGCAGGAGCCGCGCGCCGAGGCGTGCTTCGAGGCCCTGAATGGTCCGTGACACCAGCGCGCGCGACACGCCGCTCGCATCCGCCGCCGCGGCGAAACCGCCCGCATCGACGACGCTCACGAACGATTCGATCTCACGCAGTCGGTTCACTTCTTGCCAAGCTTCGGGAAGATACCGCGCGGCAGCCGCACGTGCGCGCCGAGCGTCGAATCGACGACCTGTGTGATGCCGACATCGCCCGCCACGCTCATCAGCGAATACGCGTCGTTGCGCGACAGCCCAACATGTTCTTCGAGCAGCAGCATCGTATCGAGCGACGCATTGCGCAAGGCGCGCTCGAGCTGCGGATCGAAGCCGTGCACGATCCAGCTGTCGGCGGTTTCCAGCAGCGGCGTCGGAAACGAAAAGTCCTTGCGCACGACGATCTGCATCGTCACGTTCAGCGACGACTCGATGGCCGTGCCGCTGATTTCGCCATCGCCCTGCGAGACGTGCGGATCGCCGATCGAGAACAACGCGCCCGCCACCTGCACCGGGTAATACATCGTCGCGCCGGCGCCGATGCGCCAGTTGTCGATATTGCCGCCGTGGCGTCCGGGCGGAATGGTGCTCACCCGGCCATCGACGGCGGGTGCGACGCCGGCCGTGCCCAGATGCGGGCGCGCGGGAATGCGCACGCCGTCGAGCGCTGGCTGACGGTCGCAGACCGGGCAATCGGTGATGGCGCCAGGCGTCAGATACTTGCCCTTGAAATCGTAGGCGTACAAGGCGGACGCATGGTTCGCGCCTTCGTCCAGTTCATAGATGGTCACGCGCTCTTTCTCGCCCATCTCCTTGTAGAGATAGCCCCAATTCGCCGCGAGGTTCGAGCCGTAGCGGCAGCGCGGCGTCATATGCAGAAAGCGCACTTCGAGCATGTCGCCCGGCTGCGCGCCTTCGACATGAATCGGGCCGGTCATGATGTGCACGCCCGGATTGCGGTCGTGTTCGGGAATAGCCCGCCAGAGTGCGCGCATCGCCTCGTCCATCATCAGATCGGGCGCGTCGCCCGCGTGATGCGTGAGCGCTTCGGCATACACGAGATCGCCGCTTCGCACTGTCAATGCGGGCGCGAGCGATGCGTCGAAATAGCCCCAGTGGACGTTCTCGCGCGTCGCACGCAAGGTGTGCAGCGCGCTGGGTTCAATATGGGCACGGGCTGCGCCTTCGGTCGGAATCAATGCCATGGAATTGCTCGTCGAAAGTTAGAGGTCGAGTACGAGAAGCGGAGTCTTCGAGCGCGAGCAGCACGGCGTGAACACCTTGCCGGAGGCCTGCTCTTCTGTGCTCAATATCCAGTCACGATGATCGGGCACGCCGTCGAGCACGCGCGTAATGCACGAGCCGCACACGCCCTGCTCGCAAGACATTGGCACATGCACGCCGGCGTCCGCGAGCGCGGCGCACACGCTCTGCCCTACCGCAACGCTCACGCGTCGTCCGGTCGAAGCGAGTTCCACGTCGAACGGAAGGCGGGCGCGTGCAGGCGCTTCGCGCCCCGTTGAGGACGGAGCGGCGAAGCGTTCGCAGTGCAGATGATCGTCGGACCAGCCGAGCGCGCGCGCCGTGTCGAGCACGGCATCGATCATCGCGAACGGTCCGCAGACGTATAGATGCCGTCCCGCTTCGAAACCGCCGATCAGCGGCGCGAAGTCGTCGCAACGCCCGAGGTGACGCGTGACATTGGCGCTCCACGGCGCCCGCGCGATCTCGTCGACGAAGGCCTGGCGCTCGGGCGCGGCCGCGAAATCGTGCAGCGCGAAGCGCGCGCCCGCAGCGTGCAGCGACCACGCCATGGACAGCATCGGCGTGATGCCGATGCCCCCCGAAATCAGCAAAGGCGGCAGCGGCGCCATTGTCATCGGGAAATGATTGCGAGGGCCGAGCGCGTCGAGCGTGTCGCCGACCTGCACCCGTTCGCACATGAAACGCGAGCCGCCCCGGCCCTCCTCGTCGTGCTGGACGGCGACGCGATAGCGCTTCGCGTCGGCGGGATCGCTGCACAGCGAGTATTGCCGCGCGAGGCCGTCGCAGTCGATCTCGAGGTGCGCGCCCGCCTCGAAGGCCGGCAGCGACAGATAGTCGGCCGCTTCGAACTCGAACGCGACGATGTTGCGCGCGATCTTCGCGCGGCTCACGACGCGCAACTTCAGGCGCGCCGCGACCTGCAGATGCGGTGCCTCGTGCAGGTTCATGCGGTCCCCCGCAGACGTGCGTCGGCCGACTCGTCGAGCGTGAAGCTCAGCATGCTGAGCGAGCCGTATTCGAGGAAGTTGCTGGCGAAGTTCACGGCCTCCCCCGCGTGACGTGCGCCGAGCGCGTACAGCACCGGCCAGTAGTGATCGGGCGTCGGCACCGAGCGCAGCGCGGGCGCGCCCATGCGCTCGTAGTCGATCACGTCGGCCGGCCGGTCTTCGGCAATCGCGCTCGCGATGTGATCGTGAAACGTCTGCGCCCAGCCGTAGCCCGAGTTGGGCGTGCCCCAGTCCATCGCCGACAGGTTGTGCACGATATTGCCGCTCGCCGCGATCAGCACGCCCTCGTCGCGCAGCGGCCGCAGCGCGCGGCCCAGTTCGTAGTGGTAACGCGCATCGCGATTGCGGTCCATGCTCAGTTGCACGACCGGAATTTGCGCAGCGGGAAACGCCTTGAGCAGCACGGACCACGCGCCGTGGTCCAGACCCCAGCGCTCGTCGAGCGCCACCGGCAGCGGCGCGAGCAACTTCACGATGCGCTGCGCTAGTTCGGGATCGCCGGGCGCGGGATAGCGCTGCGCGAACAGCGCGGGCGGAAACGCGCCGAAATCGTGGATCGTGCGCGGTTGTGGCATCGCGGTGACGGCCGTGCCGTGGGTGAGCCAGTGCGCGGAAATCATCAGGATCGCGCGCGGCGTACCCGCGGCGGTGCCCATCGACGCCCACGCGCGGGTGGCGCGATTGTCGTCGAGTGCATTCATCGGGCTGCCGTGGCCGAAGAACATCACGGGCATGCGGGTCGGGTTCAGGGACATGGTCGTTATGCGCTTATACGTTCAGGCGTTCGAGCCGGAACAGTGAAGCAGCCTGCGCGACGTGCGGCGCCGCGTCGATCAGGCTGCGGGTGTATGGATGCTGCGGATTCGCGAGCACGGATTCGGTCGGCCCGGCCTCGACCACAACGCCGCGCTGCATCACGATCACGCGCGAGCACAGGTAGCGGACGACGGCGAGGTCGTGCGAGATCAGCATCAGCGCGATCTTGTGCGACTCGCGCAGCGCGAGCAGCAGCTCCATGATCTGGGCCTGCACGGAGACGTCGAGCCCCGACACGATTTCATCGGCAACCAGGAGACGCGGCACTTCGCACAACGCGCGCGCGATGTTCACGCGCTGTCGCTGCCCGCCCGATAGTTGCGACGGGAACCGAGCGGCGTAGCTCTGCGCGAGCCCGACTTCGTCCAGCAGATCGAGCGCGCGGCGCGCGCGGTCCACGTGTAGATGCGGACGGCTCTCCATCGGCTGCGTGACGATGCTCGCGAGCCGCCGGCGCGGATTGAGCGCGGCGCGAGCGTCCTGAAAGATCATCTGGATCGCGTCGATGCGCTTGCGCCACATCGCGCGGCTCGCGTCGAGCGGCGTGCCGTCCAGCACAATCTGTCCTTCGCTCGGCATTTCGAGACCCATGACGAGGCGCCCGAGCGTGCTCTTGCCGCTGCCGCTTTCACCGACCACGCCGATGAATTCCCCCGGCGCGACGCTCAGATCGAGCGGTCGCAACGCGGCCGCCGACGACTTCTCATAGCGCTTGCCGACGCCGCGCAACTCAAGGAACGGGGCGGCCGACATCACCGTGCGCTCGACGAGCGGCGCGCGCACGGGGTCGTCAGGTAGTGCACCGGCGCGCAGGCAGCGCACGGCGCGCGCGTCGCCGGCGCGCGTGTCGTCACGCAACGCGATCGGCGCGCTCTCGCAGGCGGGCGTGACAGCGGCGCAGCGCGCGGCGAAGCGGCAGCCGCGCAACGCGGCCAGTTCCTCGAAACCCGGCATGTGGCCGTTCAGTGGCTCTACGCGCACGCGTTCGCCCTTGAGCATCGGATCGGCGCGCAACAGCGCCCGCGTATAGGGATGGCTCGGCGAGGCAACCACTTCCCGAGCCGGACCGCACTCCACCAGATCGCCCGCGTACAGCACAGCGATGTCGTCGCACGCGTGCAGTGCGAGACCGATATCGTGCGTCACGAAAATCACGCTGGTGCCGCGCCGCGCCTGCATCTCGCGCATCAATTCGACGACGTGGCGTTGCGTAGTCACGTCGAGCGCGGTGGTGGCTTCGTCGGAGATGACGAGTTCCGGATTGCTCGCGAATGCCATCGCGATGCACACGCGCTGGCACATGCCGCCCGACAGCTCGAACGGATAGCGCGCGAGCAAACTCGCCGGGTCGGGCAGCAGCACTTCCGCGAGCGCGTCGATGCTGCGCTGACGGCGCTCGTGCCCCGCGACGCCGAGCCGCGTGAGATGCAGCGCGAACTGCTTGCCGATGGACAGCATCGGATCGAGCGCGCTCATCGGCTCCTGCGGAATGTAGGCGATCCGCTTGCCGAGCAGCGCACGCTGTTGCGACGCGCTCGCGCCGAGCAGATCGATGCCCGCGAAACGCAGCGTCTGCGCGTTCAATTCGAAACCGCGCGGCAGGCTGCGCGCGAGCACGCGGCCGAGCATGCTCTTGCCCGCCCCGGATTCGCCAACGAGGCCCAGCATACGGGCGCGCCGCACCGTGAGCGCGATATCGCGCAGCAACGCGACGCCGTCGCGCTCGACATTGAGCGCGACGAGCGTGAGCAGCGCATCGTCGATGGCGCCCGCACTAGTCGCGACGGCCGCCGGTCGCGATGAAGTCTTGAACAGCCCGATCATGCGCGTTGCTCCGAGCGTTCGAGAAGACGAGCGTCGGTCGAGCGCCGCAAGCCTTCGCCGAGGAAGGTCGTCGCGAGGACCGAGAGGCCCATGCAGACGATCGGCAAGATCAGGCCCCACGGCGAGCTGAACACGTTGGCAAGACCATCGGAAATCATGCTGCCCCAGCTCGGCTGGCTCGCGTCCGCCGAGAGCCCGACGAACGACAGGCTGCACTCCGCGACGATCGCGATGCCGACTTCGAGACTCATCAGCGTGATGAGCGTCGGCAGCAGCGCGGGCAGCACGTCGCGCAGAATCGTCGCGAGCGGCCCGGCGCCCGCGATGCGCGCCGCCGCCACGTAATCGCGCCGTCGGATCACGACGACCTCCGCGCGCAGCACGCGGCAAAAGCGCGTCCAGTCGACGAAAATCAGCGCGATGATCACGTTGGCGATGCTCGTCGACAGCGCGACCACCAGCACGAGCGCGAGCACCACCGCCGGGAACGACATCCAGACTTCCACCACGCGCAGCACCGCCCAGTCGATCCTGCCGCCGCACCAGCCCGCGAGAAGCGCGAGCGCGCCGCCAATCAGCGCGGTCCCGAGCGGCGCGATGAAGCCCACCAGCACCGCGATGCGGGCGCCGTACAGCGCGAGGCTGAGCACATCGCGACCGAGCGAATCGGTGCCGAACAGGTGTTCGCTCGAACCGCCCGGCGCCCACGCGGGCGGCAGCAAGGTGCTGAGCAGATCCTGATCGTCCGGACGAAACGGCGCGATGGCGGGCGCGAGCAGTGCGGCGAGCACGAGCATCACAAGCACGCACGCCCCGAACAGCACCCGTGGCTCGCGTGCGATGCGCCGCAGTGTGGCGCGCGAAAGCGACGATGGCTGCACGGCCGCCTGAGAAACACAAGGTGTATTCATGCGACCCTCAGACGCGGATTGAGCAGGACTTCGAGCGCATCGGCGGCGGCGTTCGAGCATTGGACGACGACGGCGTAGATGAGCGCCAGGGCTTCGATCACCGGCAAATCGCGCGCGCCGATCGCGTTGATCATCAGCGTGCCGATGCCTGGCATACCGAATACTTTTTCGACGAGCAGCGTGCCCCCAATCAAGAGACTCACTTGCATCGCGAGAATGTTCAGCGTCGGTAGGGCCGCGTTGCGCCACGCGTGCTGACGCAGAATCTGTGCTTCGGTGAGGCCGCGCAAACGCGCCGCGTGGATGTATTCCTCGGCGTAGGTATCGAGCAGGCTCGAGCGCAGGATGCGCATGAGCGGCGGCGCGATGCCCATGCCGAGCGCCACGCACGGCAGCACGAGATGCTGGAGCGCATTGCCGAACGCGGCCCACTGACCGTCGAGCAGCGTATCGACGAGCAGGAAGCCCGTGTGACGCGCGACGGTATACGCGTTATCGATCGGCCCGAGGAACGGCAGCCATCGCAGCGCGATGCCGAACAGTAAGACGAGCAGGATGCCCCACAGGAAATCGGGCACCGCCATCGCCAGGCCGTTGAGCATTTCGCAGAGGCGCTCGGCAAGCGTATCGCGCCGGCTGAACGCATACACCGCGCTCACGATGCCTGCGAGGACGCCGAGCAGCAGACCGCCAAAGAGTAGTTGCAACGTCGTCGGCAATGCACTCGCGATCAGCGCGCCGACCGGCTGCCCGTTCTGCACCGAGCGGCCGAAGTCGCCGCTCAGCATGCCCGCGACCCAGTGCAGGTACTGCACGGCAAGCGGCTGATCGAGCCCGAGCGTGTGTCTGACTTCGGCGATCTGCGCGATGCTCGCGTTCGGCGGCAGCAGCATCGCCGCCGGGTCCGAGCGCAACAGCCGCAGCGCGGCGAAAATCACAACGGACACCGCCAGCAATATGACGACCCGGCGTGCGACGCGCCGCGAGAACTTCACGGCTCGATGCTGTACGAACGATTCACGCTCACGCGGCGTGCTCACTTCGATGGACGTGCTCATAGGCGTCTCTTCGTCAGTCCGCGACGACCACGTCGATCGCGGCGAGCCGGCCCTGCGCGCTGGCGGCAGTCTCGCTCATGCGCTGGAACGTGGCCCGATAACGCGGCACGAGCCACGCGTTGAGTTCCTGCTGCGCTCGCTCCTGCCATGAGTAGCGCCCGCGCACGGCATAGCGCGATTGCAGGCCCACCTGCACCATCTCGTCGACATGCAGATCTTGCGCAATGATGTCCGATACTGCGCTCGTGCTCATCTCGACACGCTTGGCAAAAAGCGGATCCTTCATCGTGCCGGGCGCGTACAGCACGCCCTGATCGAGATAGTGCGTGCCCGCGGAATCGGCGCGCAGGATCATGTAGATCACACTATCGACGGTCACGACGAGTGAGAGCGTCGGCGGGAGATTAGCGAACAGCATGCGCTTGCGCTCTTCGTCCGTGAGCTTGGGAAAGCGCGGAAACAACGCCTTTTGCGTCGGGTTGAACGCGGCGTCGACGTGCAGTGTGCCGTTGAAGCGGTAATAACCTGCCGTGTCCTGCGGCAGTTCTGGCGGGAAAGTCGCGAGCGCGCTCGGCACGAAGTCGTGCAACGGCCCGTGATGCAGACGGTTCGCGTGATAGCCGTCGTTATTGTTTTCGAACATCACCTTCCAGTTCCACTTAAAGTGAAACGGCCGCTCGGGGCGCGGGCCTTCTGCGCTTTTCAGGTCGAAGTTGCCGAGCACGGCGTCGAGCGCGGTGAGGCGCGGCGCGAGCGGCGGCGCGGCGTGATCGAAGTTGATGAAGATGAAGCCTTGCCAGCACTCCACCTGCATCGTCGGCAGGCAGAAGTCCTTCCTGTCGAAGCCTTTGGTCTCGTCCATCGCGGGCGCGGCGATCAGTTCGCCGTCGAGCGAGTAGGCCCAATGGTGATATGGGCACAGCAGCGCGCGCGCATTACCGAAACCCTCGGCGATGACCATCGCGCGATGCTGGCACACCGACGACATCGCCTTGATCTCTCGCTTCGCATTACGCGTGATGACGAGCGGCTCGCCGACGATCGAGGTCGTGAAGTAGTCGCCTGGATTGCTGATCCAATCTTCGCGTCCGACGCACAGCCATTCGTGATTGAATAGCGCTTCCTTCTCGAACTCGAAGAAGTCGGGGTCCGTATAGCACGAAGGCGGCAGCGTTTCCGCCTGGCTGACATGCACGGCGGAGCGCTCCAGCGCGGCAAAGAAAGCGGCGTCAAACTTCGGATTGAAGGGTTTGTTGACCATTGCCAATTCTCTTGATCTCTCTGATGGATCCACGGCGCGCGCTCACGCGCTCCAGTAAGCGGGCAGCATCCAGCCGCTCAGGAACGGCGTGTACCGCACGCCCTTGCGATACGACGCCGTGGCGATACCCTGCATCAGCGGCAGCGCGTAACCTTCGCCGACCGCCCACCGGTGGAATTCCTTGTAGCCCGCGATGCGCTTCGCTTCATCCAGTTCGACGAGCAGCGGATCGAGATGCGGCGACACGTCGGCGCTGCGCCACACCGAGAAGCCCGTCTTCGGATTCAGATACGAGCCCGCCGACAGTTCCGGGTCGCCGCTGCCGTTCTGCCACATCCACAAGGTCGGGCCGGGCAGCGTGCCCGCGACGGCCTGGGAGAAGAACTGCGCGGTTTCGATCGGACTCAGCTCCGCTTCGATGCCCACCTTCTTCCACATCTGCTGGATCGCGCGGGCCATGTCGTAATCGCTCGGATACGCACCGTTGGTCGCGAGAAATTTCACGCGCACGGGCTTGTCCGTCGAATAGCCGCTCTTCGCGAGCAACGCTTTCGCCCGCGCGGGGTCGAAAGCGAACTTGTAGTCCGGATCGAATGCAGGCGTGCCGGGCGCGGCGGGGGTCGACATCGGCGCCGGCACGTTATTGAAGAACGCGCGCACCAACGCCTCTTTGTCGATCGCGTGATGCATCGCGAGGCGGACATTGCGGTCCTGCGTCGGGCCGCCGTTGATCATATGGATCAGATACGAATCGATGGTAGGCGTAATCTTGCTATCGTGCGTGCCGCCTTGCGACAGACGCACCGCCTCGCGCAACGGCAGCATCCCGGAGACATCCGCTTGCGCCGCCTGCACGGCCGCGACGCGCGCGGTCGGGTCCTTCACCACCTGGAACACGACATCGCGGATCTTCGGCGTGCCGCGCCAGTGCTTGTCGAATGCGGCGAGCGTCATACGCGAATCGCGCTCATACGCGACGAGCCGGTACGGCCCCGAGCCCACCGGCTTCGCGATGAAGCCGGTCGCGCCGACCTGCTCGAAGTACTTGCGGGGCAGGATGTAGCTGCCCATGTAGCCGAGGAACGCGGGCGCGGTGACCATCGGCACCTTGAAGTGCATCACCGCGCGCGTGGGCGTCGGCGTTTCGATGGCTTCGAGCGCCCACCAGATGCCGCCGAGTTGCAGCGACTTGTCGGCCTGCAGGCGATCGAATAGCGTGAACTTGAAGTCGTCGGAGGTCAACTTGTCGCCGTTGTGGAACAGCACGTCGCTGCGAAAGTCGAGCTCCAGCACCTTGCCCGCCGTGTCCTTCCAGCGCCACGCGGTGACGACGCCCGGGCCGAGCTTGCCCTTCGCGTCGATGTCGAGCGCCGCGTCGTAGACGCTGCGGTAGATCGAGATGGGATTCGGCGCGACGCGCACGAGCGGGTCCCATGACGGCACGTCGGTAGGAAAGGCGATGGTGAGTGGCGCGTTCGCGGCGAGAGCGGCGCTGCTCGCCGTCAGTGCGCCGAGGCCGCCGAGGGTGCCGGCGGCCGGCGTGGCGAGTCCCGCCAACGTACCGCCCAGTATCTGGATGAAGTTTCTGCGTGTAGTCATGGAGAAATCCGTTCTTTGCGCGAAGCGCCTCGTTGCCGCTAGAGCCGTGAAACCTCACGGCATGGCATCAGATTAAGAGGACAAAACCAGGCTGTCTTGTCGGCGCGCGCACGCATTTCTGCCTTTCGCACGCGGGCCGGACGGCGTCAGAACTGATGAATCACGGCGATGCGGGAAGTCAATTGGGTGTTTGAATTCGACGGCAGCGAATAGAAGCCCGCCCCCTGGTTCGCGTCGACGCCCGGCTGCGCATGCAGGTACGACACGTTCACGTAGAAGTTCGTGCGCTTGCTCAAGTAATACTGCGCCCCCAGCGTGGGTTGATGCCAGTGCGTGTGATCCCAGGTCGTGTATTGATAGCCGCCGATCAGCGCGATATCGGGCCGCACGAAATACATCGCGCCGGCTTCGTAGACGTTCATCGTCGCGCTGCCGGTGGTGCTTTGCAGATGGGTCGACGTGAAGTTGGCCGACAGCGTGAGCCTGTCGAGCGTGTAGCTCGCGCCGACGCCGAACTCCGACTGCCTGTCGACCGTAAACGGCGACGAGTAGAAGAGATCGGTCACGCTGCCGTCGGAGTTGCGCGTCGCGACCGTCTGGCCGAGGAAATTGAACACGCCGAACTGCGCATAAGGATAGATGTCGACGTCGTAAAGGCGCTCGTAGATCGCCGCCGTACTAAAGCCGCCGTTCTTGTAGCCCGCGCCTACGCTCCACGCGCTGTTCTGCTTGAAGTTGCCCGCCACGTTGCCGAAGCTCCACATGCCGCCGAAGCTGAAGCCGCCGTAGGTCGGGCTTTGATACTTCACCGAGTTCGGCAATTGCACCCCGGAAATACGGTCGATGTCGCCCATGTGCCCCGCGTAGACGCTCGCATAGCCGTTCAGGTTGAACGGCGTGATGTAGTCGGCGATGAAGTCGTACTGGTTGCCCATCGTCACCGTGCCGTAAGGGCTCGCAATGCCGACGAAGGCCTGCCGGCCGAACAGCGCGCCGTTGTTGCGCAACTGGCCCGTGCCGAGCGAGAAGCCGTTTTCCAGCGTGAAGATGGCCTTCAGACCGCCGCCGATATCTTCGCTGCCCTTGAAGCCGAAGCGGTTGCCGAAGTTGGCGCCGTCCTGGAACTTATAAAGACGGCCGCCGCCTTGATTGCTGATGTAGGTGAAGCCGGCATCGATAAGACCGTATAGCGTGACCGAACTCTGCGCATGCGCGCCGCTAAACGCAACCAGCATGACAGTGCCCGTCAAATACTTTTTCATTAGCGTGATCCTGGATAGAGGGGAACGTAGTTGTTCAAAACGAACCGCTGCCGCGTGCCTTACAGGCAGCGAAATTCGATACGTTCAACGCTATCCAGGCAATTTCGGCAAATCTTGACCAAATGCGCGCGGCGAATTGACTAATACCCCGTCAAAAAACTTCGCGTCTCACCCGTCAAAAAACCCGGGCATTCGGCAAGAGTTCAAGCGCGCGCAGACAAGCATCAGCCGGTGCTTCGTCCTAAGCTCGCAAGGCTGCCGTTGGCGTTGCCATTACTCAAAGCTCACCGCTCAAAGGAAAGAACATGTCGAAGAGTCTCGTCATCATCACAGGCGCGAGTTCCGGGATCGGCGAGGCGACCGCCCGCCTGCTCTCGCAGCTCGGCTATCCGCTGCTGCTGCTGGCGCGCCGGCTCGAGCGCCTCGAGTCGCTGGATTTGCCCAATACGCTGTGCCGCCAGGTCGACGTCACCGATCGCGCAGCGCTCGCCGCCGCCGTCGAGGCCGCCGAGGCGAAGTTCGGCCCCGCCGATGCCATCATCAACAACGCCGGCGTGATGCTGCTCGGCGATATGACCGAGCAGCCGCCTGAGGAATGGGATTGCATGCTCGACGTCAACGTCAAGGGCGTGCTGAACGGCGTGCACGCGGTGCTCACGGGCATGGTCAAGCGGCGGCGCGGCACCATCATCAACGTCAGTTCCACGTCGGGGCGCAAGACCTATCCGCAACACGTCGCCTACGTGGGCACCAAGCACGCGGTACATGCGCTGTCGGAAAACCTGCGCGAGGAAGTGTCGCCACATAACGTGCGCGTGGTGCTGATCGCGCCGGGCGCGTGCAATACCGAGTTGCAGACGATCACCACCAACGACACGATCAAGGTCGGCTTCAAGATGTGGAAGGAGTCGATCGGCGGCGTCATCCTGCAGCCGGAGGAAGTGGCCGAGGCGATCCGTTTCGCCTATGAAATGCCGCAAAACGTCTGCATCCGCGAGATCATGCTCGCGGCGACGAACCAGCCCGTCTGACGGCTGAGCTCGCGCTGTTCGCGCTGACGTTGCTCGCCGTCTGCTGGCGCTGGTTGCCCGAGAGCCTGCCGCCGGCGAGCCGCCATCCGTTCCGCCTGCCAGCGATCATGCGCAACTACGCACAAGCGCCCGGTCACCGCCGCTTCGTGCTCGGCGTGTTCGCCGACGGCTGCGCGCTCGACGGCTTCGCGCTCTACATTTCATGTGCGGCCAACTTCGTGATGCGCATCCTGCGCAAGCCCGACACAGCGTTCGGCTGGCTGTTCGTGCTGTTGATCGCGGGCGTCATTGCGGGTTCGGCGTGCAGCGCGCGCGGACAAGCGCCTGAGCGCCGCATCGTCGTATAAAAACTGAAGCGGCAAGAGGCCGTACGCCTGCAGACAAGAATGCACGCATCAATTTGGCCATGATACGTTCGTGATCGACGATCACGTTTTTAGTCACCACTCCCCCAAGACCATCATGACGACTTCCGTAGCGCTGTCCCCTGTCTCCGGCGCCGCTGCCTGGCGCGGCGACAAGCTCCTCGACAAGCAGGACTGGATCTACTATCTGAACGAGGACCAGATCGAAGAACTGGAGGCGCTCGGCCGGCGCTTCGTCGAAGACGACCCGGACCTGCGTTTCGTCAAGGCGTCCGACTATCCGCTGAACGCATGCGCCGCCGCTATCGACGAATGGTGCAGCGACATCGACGTAGGCTGCGGCTTCGTGCTCGCGCGCGGGCTGCGCACGCATCTCTATTCCGATGCGATGTCGGCGGCGATCTACTACATACTCGGTCTGCATATGGGCGACCCGATCCGCCAGAACGAACTCGGCGATCTGCTCGATCATGTCTACGCGACCTCCGACAAGATGCTCGATGATCCGGACGCGCTGTCCGCCAAGATCCGCGACCTGCTGCCGTTTCACTCGGACAGCTCGGATGTGGTCGCCTTGATGTGCCTGCGCCCCGCGCTCGAAGGCGGCGCCTCGTGCATCGTGTCCGGCGCGGAGATCTACAACGAAATCCTCAAGCGCCGGCCCGACCTCGCGCCTTTGCTGCTCGAGCCGTTTCATTGGGACTGGCGCCGCCAGGATCACAATTCGCCTGCCAATACGTATGTTTCGCCAATCGTGAGCTTCGTCGACGGCGTGTTCAGCATGTACGCGGGATCGCTGTATATCCTGACCGCGCAGGACTATCCAGAAGTGCCGCGGCTCACGCCTGAGCAGAAGGAGGTACTCGAACTGTTCGAGGCAATCACGTACGAGCCGGGTATGTCGCTCGCGATGGATTTCCGGCCCGGCGATATCCAGTGGCTCTCGAACTATGCGGCGCTGCATTCGCGCACGCGCTTCACAGATTTTCCGGAGCCGCAACGGCGGCGTCATCTGCTGCGTCTGTGGCTGCGCCGCGGCTCGCCGCGTTCGATGATCCCCGGCTTCGGCAAGAACGGCGTCGTACAGCAACGTTACGAAGCGCGCGGTCAGGCCGCCGACGATACGCGTGGCAACTTCAGGATCGGCATTGCGGCGGTGCCGCGTTTGTGACGATGCGCCTGGGTGCAGCGTGTGAGTGCATGCGCTGCGCCTTCGAGAGATTGAGAGGTCGAAAGATCAAGAGACTAAGAGGAATCGAGATTGGAGGTATGCGTGTCGGGCTGAACGAATTGAGAACCGGCGATGAGCAAGCTGAGCTGAGCTTGCCCGCAAAAAACGGATCCCTTGCTGGGTGTGTAAAACTCACGCAAGGAGGAAGGAACGATGGGTAATCCGATGGCACGGTATTCGCAGGAATTCATGATAGAAGCCGTGCGCATGGTCCGCGGCGGCCAGAGTATGGCGGCAGTGGCAAAGCTACTGGGCATCAGCGCGAAGACGCTGCACAACTGGGTTAAGGCCGATGCCGCTGGCAAGCTGAACGGCGCAGGCAAACAGGTTTCCAGGACCTGCTCAAGGACTACGGCATGCGCAGCGCAGTTAGATGAGCCGCAAGGGAAATTGCTGGGACACTCAGTTCATAATGCTCTTCGAACGTCGGACCGATCTGACCCGTGCTGGGATTGGCCGAACTGCCTTGGCGTTGACCTGTCGATCGGCTTCCGGCGTTCCCCGAGTATTGCATTGCCGGGCCCAACGTTTGTAACCTGATAGGAGCTTTGGCCTGCACCGTGAGTGTCCTGTCCTGCGAGTGGGGTTGGCGATGCGCCCACTACAACGAAAATACGCATGGAACAAATCGAAGTGATCCAGGGTGTCGACACGCATCTGGATGCGCATGTTGGGGCTGTGATCAGTGAGACGGGGAAACTCCTTGGAACGCTGCCGGTATCGACCGACACGGCGGGATATCTCAACCTGGTGACCTGAGCGAATTCGTTCGGTCATCTGCGCCGTGCCGGCGTAGAAGGGACCGGCACCTATGGAGCGGGTTTGGCGCGCGTGCTGCGCGATCGCGAGCTTGAAGTACTCGAAGTCAATCGCCCCGACCGGGCGACACGGTCTTGAGGGAAGTCCGATCCCACCGATGCAGAAAATGCAGCACGCGCGGTTCTCTCCGCAAAAGCAACTGCTATTCCCAACGAGCAGTCCGGCGCTGCCGAAGCAATGGCCGCCGTCTCCGTTGTCAGATGCAGCGCTGTAAAAGCGAAAACGCGGGCCATCAATCAGTTGCGGGCTTTGCTGGTCAGCGCGCCACAGGAAATTCGCGAGCGCCTTCTGAAAACGAAGACAGCAGAATGCGTTGCGAGCTGCGCCCGCCTGCGCTCGTGGCAACACGCCTATGTTGCAAACGTTGACGACCACGTTGCGCTTGCTGGCGAAGCGCTGGCTGGCGCTGGCAGAGGAACTCAACACGCTCGATGCCGTGCTTGATCTCCTGACCAGCCAGCACGCCAGTCGGCTTTGTGAGAGATTCGGTGTTGGCCCACAGACCGCTGCAGTGCTCGTCTCCGTCGCGGGCGACAATCCCGAACGCCTGAAAAGCGAGGCTGCGCTGGCGGCGCTTTGTGGCACGAGCCCGTTGCAGGCATCGTCTGGCAAAACGGTCGGACATCGCTTGAACAGGGGAGGCGACCGGTCTGCAAACAATGCCTTGTGGACCATTGCGATGGAGCGGATGAGAAGCGATCCTCGGACCCGTGCTTATGTCGAGCGCCGGACCAAGGAAGGCATGTCGAACAAGGAAATTCATCGCTGCCTCAAGCGCTATATCGTGAGGGAGCTGTACCCGCTCATCCTCGCGGATCTGGCCGAGTCAACGCGTGTCCCTTGACTGTCTCGGACGTCGGTACCTGGCACGGACCGGTGAATCCTACGGTAGATGTACTCTGTGCAGCAATGGAAAGTCGAGCAGATTGTGCGCGTAGAGCGACGACGCGTCGGCCGCGACCATCGACGGGACGTTCGTCTAGCCGACGAGCGACACGCCGTGCTTCGTCACGACCCAGTCCGGTTCGGTGAGCGGGCAGTTGCCGCCGCGACGGCCTTCATATTCGGCGCCACGTCCCGCCGCGAGGGTGCGTTGTGCCGTCTGTGGGCGCTACGTAGCGTTTGTCGTCAGCGACGCGACGACATCGGGAATATTCGGCAAAATGCCAGCCTTCTCCGAAACCCTCAGAAAACAGCATGTCGTTGCCGGCGTATGCGGTTGCCGCGGGCATAGCACGCACCGGTAGCGCGCGAGCAAAACCGGCCCGAACTGAGCAACGAACGCGTCCGCTACCCAGTCCCCGCCAAAAAATTCCGTTCTGTTCCTACAAGAGCCCCCCGCCATGTGGGGGCAAACGTGGGGGCAAAAATCGATTACCAATCGGCATAGGGGGCAGCCTGAGGCTGCGCCCCTGCCACACCACCCGGCATGCGGGTCCGCACCGGGCGGTTCGGGAAGTTGAGGTTAGGAGAGTCGGGGCACACCCAGCTGATCGAAGTAAGTGATGGTCAGCACGCTGTTGAGGAGCTTGCCGCTGTTGCACCACCAGCGGCGACTGTTCGCCGCCACCTGTTGTGCCACAGAGCATGACGCGCCCAGCGCGCGCAGTTCCCGGTAGATGGTTGAGCCACGGCGCCAATGCTTAAGCTGGATGGCGCGTAGTCGGTGGCGCAGCCACTCATCCAGCTCACGCCAGACTCTGGGGGTTTGCGCCAACCGGAAGTATGCCCTCCAGCCCTGCACATAAGTCCGCAACCGTGCCACCACGTCCTTCATGCTGCGCCCGCCAGATCGGCGGGTCAGTTCACGAATGCGGTGCCTGAACGCCAGCAGCGGTTTGGCCGCCACCTTGCGCTTGACCACACCGCCTGGAGCCACCCATAAGCTGTAACCCAGGAACTTGCGACCGAACACACTCGCGACCGCACTTTTGGTCTCGTTGACCTTCAGGCGCAATCGCCCATACAGACGTCGCAGCAGCACCATTACCCGTTCGCCCGCGCGGCGGCTACGAACATACACGTTCGCATCGTCGGCGTAGCGCGCAAAGCAGTGGCCCCGCCGCTCCAGTTCCTTGCCCACCTCATCCAGCAACACGTTGGCCAGCAGCGGCGATAGCGGCCCGCCTTGCGGCGTGCCCTGGGCTCGCTGCTGAACCACTCCATCATCCATGATGCCGCTGTTCAGATACGCCCTGATCAGCCGGATTACACCAGCGTCTCCAATGCGTTTCTGTAGGCGGTCGATCAGGATGTCGTGGTTGACCCGGTCGAAGAACTTCTCCAGGTCAACGTCCACCACGATTCGCCGGCCTGACTGCACGTACGACTGCGCGGCAAGCACCGCATCGTGTGCACGCCGTCCGGGCCGGAAGCCGTAGCTATGCTCGCTGAAGGTGGGATCCAGAACCGGCTGCAGCACCTGCAGCAGAGCCTGCTGGATCAACCGGTCCGTTACCGTCGGGATACCAAGCTCGCGCTCGCCTCCGTCCGGCTTCGGAATCGTCACCCGCCGTACCGGGCTGGGCCGGTACGTCCCCTTCAGCAGTTGTTCACGAATCGCTGGCCACGCCGTCACCAGATGGCGCGCAGTCTGGTCAACGCCCAGACCATCCACCCCAGCGGCTCCTTTGTTGGCCCGCACCCGTTTGAACGCCCGCTTCAGGTTCTCTCTCGTCAACGCCGCTTCCAGCAACGCTGACCCTGTGCTCCCGGGTTCATGCCGCGGGCAGCCGGCTTCGTCGCTCACAGGTACATGCGCAGCTTCACCACGCGCTGCTCCCGCTCGCCCCGTTTGCACGGGCATCTGACGCATTGCCTGCCGCATCGGCATATCCCTGAACACTCCTTCCCGTTCGGTCCTTCGTCACCAGCTTCAGCCTTGCCGACCTGTCCTGTGACTACTACGACCTCGGCTGACTTCTCGCTCCGGTTCGACACCGTTGCCCTTTCAGGCATGAGGCGAGATCTCCCCAGGTAAGAACGCACTCCTTCACCGCACAACCGCCGGATTTACGGCACCAATCCTTGACCACAAGAGCTTCGCAGATTCGTGCCCGCTCGCCCTGATCGGTGCCGCCTCATATCCGGTTCTTGTCCATCGGCTCACGGCTTTGCTCCACGCTTCCTCCCCACGCTCGGTCACCCTTACGCAGTTGCGCTTCACTTCATTCGCTGTGGTCAGCTTATGGGAGGACTTGCACCTCCAGGAGTGCGCCCATGCTGGGCGCACACGAAAAAGGCCTCACAAGCATTGCTTGTAAGGCCTTGATTTCCTTGGTCGGGGCGAGAGGATTTGAACCTCCGACCACCTGCACCCCATGCAGGTACGCTACCAGGCTGCGCTACGCCCCGAACAGAAGAAAAATTATAACAGACACTTCATTCGATTAGAACCGCTCGACACGAACAAAGCGAACAAGTCCATGAATTAGTGGCCCAGCAGATCGATTACGTTCTGCAGTTCCTTGCGTAACTTCTCGACATCGACCGCAACCGTTGCCGCCGATGCCTGCACCTGACCCGCGACTCCGGCGGTAGCCTCACCCTCTTCGACCACCGCATCCGGCCCACCGCCGCCATGCGAATCGAGCCGGTTGCGCGCCCCGTTGATCGTAAAACCCTGCTCGTACAGCAACTCTCGAATCCGCCGGATCAGCAGCACCTCGTGATGCTGATAATACCGACGATTGCCGCGCCGCTTGACCGGCCTCAACTGGGTGAACTCCTGCTCCCAGTAACGCAGCACGTGAGGCTTTACCCCACAAAGTTCGCTGACCTCACCAATCGTGAAGTACCGCTTCGCCGGAATCGGAGGCAAGACGACTTTTTCGATAGTCGCTGTCATCGTCAGTTAGCCGTGGTGGGTTGCCCGAAAGCGCGCCAGTCAATCAGCGCGCGAAGCTCGCTTCGGCGCCGTTTTCGACGAGCGCCTTCAGCTTTTGACTTGCATGAAACGTCACCACGCGACGTGCCGCGATCGGAATCGCCTCGCCCGTCTTCGGATTTCTGCCGGGACGCTGCGGTTTGTCACGCAACTGGAAGTTGCCGAAGCCCGACAGCTTCACGCTGTCGCCGCTCTCGAGCGCATCGCGGATCACCTCGAAGAACGCCTCGACCATGTCCTTCGCTTCCCGCTTGTTGAGCCCGACATTGTCGAACAGCAACTCGGCAAGTTCCGCCTTGGTGAGTGTCGGCGTTTCATTGGAAACGACGGCGGATGATGTCGGAATATCTCGAATCATGGCGCTGCGTTGCGCCGTAAGAAGGGCTTCGAAATCACTCGAGTTCATTTCATTCATATCTATCAAATGGCGCGCCAAGCGTAAAACAATGGATGCGGAAACAGCCGTGCAATTGTTAAATGCGGGTTATCCGCGCAACCGTGCGCCATATACTCGAGCTAGACGTTCCACCAGAGTTTGAATAGCCAGATCGACCGTTTCATCCTGAAGGGTTCCGCCAGTATCTTGCAAGGTCACCCGGAACGCAAGGCTTTTCTCGTGCGCGGCCAGACCACCGGAAGTGTTTGATTTTGGACGAAATTCGTCGAAAAGTGCAACCTTCTGGACAGCCTTGCAGGCCGGTTCGGACTGGGCCTTCTGAAGCTCGTCGAGCAGCGCCTGAACCTCGATTTTCTGATCGACGACCACCGCAATATCACGTCGTACCGGCGGGAATTTTGAAACTTCCGACGGAATCGGCAATACCCGTTGCATTAATGCCTCCGCTTCGATTTCAAACAGAATCGGCGCATGCGGCAAATCATATTTTTGCATCCAGCGCGGATGCAATTCGCCAATCCAGCCCACTGCGCGACCATTCAATTCGATACGCGCGCTGCGTCCCGGATGCAGCGCCGGATGCTCGGCCTGTACGAACCGCGCGACCGCCGGTGCGACCAGCGCTTCGAGGTCGCCCTTCACGTCGAAGAAGTCGACGGCACGCGTCGGTGCGCCCCACTGCTCGTCGAGCGCGGGCCCATAGGCGAGCGCGCCGATCATCTTCGGCTGCGCGAAACCTTCGACGGTCAGCTCGCCGGCCTTGATCGACGGATCGTGCAGGAATACGCGACCTGCTTCAAACACGCGCACGCGGTCCGCCGCGCGACGGTTCAGATTCGTGCGCAACACATGAATCAGGCTGCCGAACAACGTCGTGCGCATCACCGACAGCTGGCTCGCGATCGGGTTGATCAGACGCACGGGGTTGCTGTTGCCTGCGAAGTCCTGCTCCCACTCCGCGTCGACGAAGCTGAAGTTCACCGTTTCCGCGTAGTCGCGCGCGGCGAGCGCATGACGGATCGCGTGGATGGAGCGTTGCGTCTCGTTGGTCGCGCGCATTTCGCTGGTCGCGACCGGCGGGCGCGCCGGAATCTTTTCGAAGCCGTGGATACGCGCGACCTCTTCGATCAGGTCCTCTTCGATTTCGATATCGAAGCGATACGACGGCGGCATCACCGAGAACGTATCGCCGTCACGCTCGAACGACAGGCCGAGGCGCGTGAAGATCTGCGCGATTTCATCGGCGCCGATCGCGACGCCGATGATGCGGTTCGCGCGCGAAACGCGCATCGTCACGGGCGCGCGCTTCGGGACGTTGACGATCTGATCGTCGACCGGACCCGCTTCGCCGCCGCAGATGTCGAGGATCAGCTGCGTGATGCGCTCGATATGATCGACGGTGCTGGCATAGTCGACGCCGCGCTCGAAGCGATGACCCGCATCGGTCGAGAAGTTGTACTTGCGCGAGCGGCCACGAATGCTGTCGGGCCACCAGAACGCGGCCTCGAGATAGATGTTGGTGGTGTCGAGCGTGACCGCGGTGCTGTCGCCGCCCATGATGCCCGCGAGGCTTTCGATATGCTGCTCGTCGGCGATCACACCGACCGTTTCGTCGAGCTCGACCGTGTTCCCGTTCAGCAGCTTCAGCGTTTCGCCCTTGCGGCCCCAGCGTACGTCCATGCCGCCGTGGATCTTGTCGAGATCGAACACGTGCGACGGACGCCCCAGCTCGAGCATCACATAGTTCGAGATGTCGACGAGCGCGGAAATGCTGCGCTGGCCGGAGCGCTCGAGACGCTCGACCATCCATTGCGGCGACTTCGCGCGCGCATTGACGCCGCGAATCACGCGGCCCGAGAAACGGCCGCACAGATCGGGCGCGGAGATTTTCACGGGCAGCGTTTCGTTGAGCGTGACCGGAGCCGGCTTGATTTCTAGCGGACGCAGCGGCGCTCCGGTAATCGCCGACGTTTCTCGCGCGACGCCGAATACCGACAGACAGTCGGCCTTGTTCGGCGTCAGCTTGATTTCAAAAACGGTGTCGTCGAGATTGAGCGTATCGCGGATGTCCTGGCCGATCGGCGTGTCTTCCGGCAGTATCATCAGACCGCTGTGATCTTCGGAGAGCTTCAGCTCGCGCGCCGAGCACAGCATGCCCTGGCTTTCCACGCCGCGCAGCTTCGACAGCTTGATCGCGAACGGTGGGCCGCCCTCTTCGGCCGGCGGCAGTTGCGCGCCGACCAGCGCGACCGGCACCTTGATGCCGGGTGCAACATTCGGCGCGCCACACACGATGTTCAGCGTCGCGCCGGTGCCAGCGTCGACCTGACACACGTTGAGCTTGTCCGCATCCGGGTGCTTGACGACTTCCAGCACCTGGCCGACGACGATCTTCGAGGTCGGCGGCGCGGCCGTCCGCAGGTCTTCGACTTCGAGACCCGCCATCGTCAACGCGCGCGACAACTCGTCGGTGGTCAGTTGCGGATCGACAAAAGTTCTGAGCCAGGATTCCGGAAATTGCATGGTTCTGTGTACGTTGTGATCAGGTTAGGTCCACGTCCGGCAGATGCTTCGCAAAGCCCGGTGGTCTTGCGCCGGTTCAGCGAGCTCTGCCGGGGACGCTCGCGGCGCGCACCAGGTGCGCTGCCGCGATTTATGCTTCGTCGCGCTCGCGCGCGCCGGGTCACGCGAATTGACGCAGGAAACGCAGGTCGTTTTCGAAAAACAGGCGCAGGTCCTGCACGCCGTAACGCAGCATCGTGAGACGCTCGAGGCCACTGCCGAAAGCGAAGCCGATGTAGCGCTCCGGGTCGAGACCCATGTTGCGGATCACAGTCGGATGCACCTGGCCGGAGCCCGAAATTTCGAGCCACTTGCCCGCGTTCTTGCCCGTTTCGAACTGCATGTCGATCTCGGCCGACGGTTCGGTGAACGGGAAATACGACGGACGGAAGCGCACGAGAATGTCGTCGCGCTCGAAGAATTTCTTCAGGAAGTCGGTATAGACGCCCTTCAGGTCCGCGAAGCTGATGTTCTCGTCAATCCACAGGCCTTCGACCTGGTTGAACATTGGCGAATGCGTCGCGTCGCTATCCACGCGATACGTGCGGCCAGGCACGATCACCTTTATCGGCGGCGAGTTGGTGCGCGCGTAGCGCACCTGCATCGGGCTCGTATGCGTGCGCAGCAGCAGTGGGCGGCCGTCGGCATCCTTGCCGTCGACGTAGAAGGTGTCCTGCATCGAACGCGCCGGATGGTTTTCCGGGCTGTTCAGCGAGGTGAAGTTGTACCAGTCGGTTTCGATCTCGGGGCCGTCGGCCACGTCGAATCCGATCGTACGGAAAATCTGTTCGACGCGCTCCCAGGTGCGCATCACCGGGTGCAGGCTACCCGCATTGGCGCCGCGGCCCGGCAGCGTGACGTCGATCGCTTCAGCAGCGAGACGCTGGTTCAGAAGTGCGTCGGCGAGCGCCTGACGACGTGCCGTCAGCGCGGCTTCAACCTGTTGCTTGACGAGGTTGATCCGTGCGCCTTCGGTCTTGCGCGCTTCGGGATCGAGTTTGCCAAGGCCCTTCAACAGCTCGGTCAGCGCACCCGCCTTACCGAGAAAGCGCGCTTTCTCGTTCTCGAGGGTGGTGACGTCGGAGGCTTCTGCGAAGGCTTTTTGCGCGTCGGCGACAATCTGGTCCAGATCCATTGATCCCATCATTTCAACGTCAGTGTTCTATCGAAACAAAACTGGTTCTACCAACAAAAACGGGGCTCGGTGAGGAGCCCCGTTTTTGTTGCAGCGTCACCGAGACTACCGGATGTTCGCTGCAACGAACCACGCAGTTTTAATTGCCAGAAGCGCAATCAGGCTGCAACGGCGGCTTTCACCTGCTGAACGATCGCAGCAAAAGCAGCCTTGTCGAACACAGCCATGTCGGCCAGCACCTTACGGTCCAGTTCGATCGACGCCTTCTTCAGGCCGTTGATGAACACGCTGTACGTCATGTCGTGCTGACGCACCGCCGCGTTGATACGCGTGATCCACAGTGCGCGGAACACACGCTTCTTGTTGCGGCGGTCGCGGTAGGCGTATTGGCCTGCGCGCATGACCGCTTGCTTGGCGATGCGATAGACGTTATTGCGACGGCCGCGGTAACCCTTGGCCAGCTTGATGATCTTCTTGTGACGGGCCCGTGCGGTAACCCCACGTTTTACTCGAGGCATGTTTCGCTCCTATGAGTGTCGGTTAAGGGTTAAGCGAACGGCAGCATTGCGCGAACGGAGTTCAGATCGGAATCGTGAACTGCCGTGGAGCCGCGCAGATGGCGTTTGTTCTTGGTGGTCTTCTTGGTAAGAATGTGACGCTTGAAGGCTTGACCGCGCTTGACGGTACCGCCCGGACGCACCACGAAGCGCTTTGCAGCGCTCTTCTTGGTCTTCATCTTCGGCATGACAACTCCATTATTAGATGGACATGGGTGTGCGGTCGGCCAGATGGCCATTTCCCGCCCTTCGAAACCCATTCCACTTGGTATGCAGACCGCCGATACCGCCAGCGGCCGCTTTTCGGGAACCACTGCGCACTTGCATGCGCGACGTTCCGAAACCTTCCGACACCAAGCCGGACACCCAGCACAGCATCAAACAACCTTGCGCCTCCGGAGCGCGCGCCACATGGCACGCCGCCGCTCCGGCCAACTGCTTCGCGCTTACTTCTTTTTCTTCGGAGCGAGCACCATGATCATCTGGCGCCCTTCCATTTTCGGCATCTGCTCGACCTGACCGACTTCGTCGAGGTCGGTGCGCAGGCGTTCGAGCATGCGCATGCCGATTTCCTGGTGAGCCATTTCGCGGCCACGGAAACGCAACGTGATTTTCGTCTTGTCGCCATCTTCGAGGAAGCGGACGAGGTTGCGCAGCTTGACGTTGTAATCACCGTCGTCGGTACCTGGGCGGAATTTGACTTCCTTGACCTGGATGACCTTCTGCTTGAGCTTGGCCTCGTGTTGCTTCTTCGCTTCCTGGTACTTGAACTTGCCGTAGTCCATCAAGCGGCAAACCGGCGGAACCGCTTGCGGAGCGATTTCGACCAGATCTACGTCCTGCTGTTCCGACATGCGGAACGCATCAGCGAGTTTCACGATGCCGAGCGGTTCGTTCTCGACGCCGACCAGTCGCACCTCGGGTGCTGTAATTTCACCGTTGATGCGGTGCGCAGACTTATCAGTAGCGATGTTACGTTTCCTCTAAAAATTAAAAAAAACGAGCCGGGTACCAAGTGGCTCAGTTGAACGACTGCACGTCCTGGCGCAGACGCTCAATGAAGGTGTCAACAGGCATTACACCCATATCGACACCACCACGGGCACGCACGGCTACTGTTTGCGCTTCACGCTCCTTGTCGCCGACCACCAACAGGTACGGGACCTTTTCCAGCGTGTGCTCGCGTATTTTATAGCTAATCTTCTCGTTGCGCAAATCGGCCTCGACTCTAACCCCTTGTTTTTGCAACGATTGGGCTAGCGCGTGCGCGTATTCGGCCTGACTTTCCGCAATATTCACCACAACGACCTGCATCGGCGCGAGCCAAGCGGGCATTGCACCAGCATGGTGCTCGATCAGAATCCCGAGGAAACGCTCCATCGATCCGACGATCGCCCGGTGCAGCATGATCGGGCGACGGCGACTGTTGTCTTCGGCAACGTATTCGGCACCCAGCCGCTCCGGCAACACCATATCGAGCTGCAGCGTACCGCACTGCCACGAGCGGCCGAGCGCGTCCTTGATGTGATACTCGACCTTCGGGCCGTAGAATGCACCCTCGCCGGGCAACTCTTCCCACGTGACGCCGCAGGCCGTCAGCGCCTCGCGCAGTCCCTGCTCCGCGCGATCCCAAGTTTCGTCGGTGCCGGCGCGCGCATCGGGGCGCAGTGACAGCTTGATCTCGACGTTATCAAAGCCGAAGTCGCGGTAGACGCTCATTGCCAGCGTGTTGAACGCGATCGATTCGCTGATGAACTGATCTTCGGTACAGAAAATATGCGCGTCGTCCTGCACGAAGCCGCGCACACGCATCAGTCCATGCAGCGCGCCCGACGATTCGTTCCGATGGCACGAGCCGAACTCCGCGTAACGCAGCGGCAGATCGCGATACGAGCGCAGACCGTGGTTGAACACCTGCACGTGACCGGGGCAGTTCATCGGCTTGATCGCGTAGTCGCGCTTTTCCGATTCCGTCGTGAACATGTTTTCACGATAGTTCTGCCAATGGCCCGACGCTTCCCACAGCGAGCGGTCCATGATCAACGGCGTCTTGATTTCTAGGTAGCCGGCGTCGTTCACGCGACGGCGCATGTACTGCTCGACTTGCTGCCACAGCGTCCAGCCGCGCGGATGCCAGAACACCATGCCCGGCGACTCGTCCTGCATGTGGAACAGGTCGAGCTGCTTGCCAAGCTTGCGATGGTCGCGCTTCTCGGCTTCTTCGAGCATGTGGAGATACGCTTCCTGGTCTTCCTTCTTCGTCCAGGCCGTGCCGTAAATGCGCTGCAGTTGCTCGTTCTTCGAGTCGCCACGCCAGTACGCGCCCGCGACTTTCATCAGCTTGAAGACCTTCAGCTTGCCGGTGGACGGCACGTGGGGGCCGCGGCACAGGTCCGTGAAGCCGCCATGCGAGTACAGTTTGATTTCGTCGCTAGCGGGGATCGATTCGATGATCTCGGCCTTGTACTTTTCACCGATGCTCTTGAAGTACTCGACCGCTTCGTCGCGGGACACCACGCGACGCGACACCGGCTCGTCCCTCTTCGAGAGTTCTTGCATGCGCTTTTCGATCTTTTCGAGATCTTCCGGCGTGAAAGGACGGTTATAGGAGAAGTCGTAATAGAAACCGTTGTCGATGACCGGGCCGATCGTGACCTGCGCTTCCGGGTACAGATCCTTCACCGCGTACGCGAGCAGGTGCGCCGTCGAGTGGCGAATGATATCGAGACCGTCTGCGTCCTTTTCCGTGACGATGGCGAGCGCCACGTCGTGATCGATCAGCGCGGACGTATCGACCAACTCCCCGTCGATCTTGCCGCCGAGCGCGGCTTTCGCGAGACCGGGGCCGATCGAGGCGGCCACTTCGGCGACGGTCACCGGATGCTCGTACTGTCGAACAGAACCGTCAGGCAAACGTATCGAAACCATTGCGTTCTCCGTGGTGCCGACCGGCGGCGGCACATACAACCAGGGTCAAAAAGATAAAAAAAATGCGGCCCCGCTTTCGAGGGGCCGCATTCACATTTTATGCAAACTTCACTGGCGAAAGTGGTCCTCGACTAGCGTCGTTCCGAAGTGGTTTCGGTCAACGTTCGCGGTGTCATAACCGTATTCGCCTTTTTGCGCTCAAAGCGCTTACTGCAGCTTGCGAAACCCCAGCGAGGCCGGAATTTCATTTTCGTTGGTAGGCTCGATTGGACTCGAACCAACGACCCCCACCATGTCAAGGTGGTGCTCTAACCGAGCTGAGCTACGAGCCTGAAGAGACGAGAGTATATGGGGTATAGCGCAGCTTGGCAAGTACTTTTATGCAGCGACTTTAATCCGTCGCGCCACTAGCGGGGCTCTTTCCAACCGCCCGCGCCTCAGTTCTTGCGCGCCGCCCGCACGACACCCGTGATCTCGCCCAGCAGCGTGCACGCGCGCTGAATCTGCGCGGAGCTCGACACCTCGACGGTAAATTGCATGAACGCGGCAGTGCGGCGCGATTGCGTCCTTACGCCGATCACGTTCATCTTTTCCCGCGCGAATACTTCGGAGATATCGCGCAGCAGACCTTGCCGGTCCGTCGCCTCGATGCTGAGGTCGACCGGGTAGACGGAGTGGCCGCGGCCGCTCATCACGTCCGCCGACCACGCCGTCTGAAGCACGCGCTCCGGCGCGCGCTCCTCCATGCGGCGGAACGTCGCGCAGTCGCTGCGATGAACCGACATGCCCTTGCCTCGCGTAACGAATCCGCAGATGTCGTCGGGCGGCGCCGGCCGGCAGCAGCGCGCGAGCTGGGTGAGCAACGCATCGACGCCGACCACCAGCACCCCCGTGGATGCGCCGCGCGCGACGCTCGCGCCGCTGCTGCGTTTCTCGAACTTCTCCGGCGCATCGACCTCGGGCTCGGGCGGCGGCGCATCCTGCAACGCCTGCTCGACGAGCCTCAGACTGAACTCCTCCTTGCCGACCACGGAGAACAGGTCGTCGGTGGTCTTGAAACCGAGCCGCGCGGCCAGTTGATCGAGATTGACCGAGGTCTTGCCTTCGCGCTGCAGGGTTTTTTCAACCATCGCGCGACCGTTCGCGATGTGTTCCTGTAATTCCACCGCGTTGAACCATGCGCGCACCTTCTGCCGCGCGCGCGGGCTTTGCAGATAGCCAAGTTGCGGATTAAGCCAGTCGCGCGACGGACCGCCCTCCTTCACCGCCACGATCTCGACCGTCTGGCCGTTCTGCAGCGGCGTGTTGAGCGGCACCATCGCGCCGTCGACGCGCGCGCCGCGGCAACGATGCCCAAGCTCGCTGTGCAGGTGAAACGCGAAGTCGATCGGCGTCGCGCCGTGCGGCAACGGAATCACGCGCGCCTGCGGCGTCAGCACGTAGATGTGATCGTCGTCGAGCGTGGCCTGGCGCAACTGCTCCCACGGCTGTGCCGAGCCCGCTTCGCCATGTTCGCCCTCGGAGACTTCGTCCTTCCACGCGAGCAGCTGTCGCAGCCAGGCGATCTTCTCGTCGTATTTCTCGCTCGCGGTGAACGTGCCACCATAGCCGCGCGCACCCGCTTCCTTGTAGCGCCAGTGCGCTGCCACGCCGTATTCGGCGAAGCGATGCATTTCCTGCGTGCGGATCTGCACTTCGAACGCGCGGCCATCGTCGCCGATCACGACGGTGTGCAGCGACTTGTAGCCGTTCGGCTTCGGCCGGGAGATGTAATCGTCGAACTCCTTCGGCACCGGCTGCCACAGGTTGTGCACGATGCCGAGCACGGTGTAGCAGTCCTTGATGTCCGGCACGATCACGCGAAACGCGCGCACGTCGTACAACTCGGCGAAGTCCAGCTCCTTACCGCGCATCTTGCGCCAGATGCTGTAGATATGCTTCGGCCGACCACTTACTTCCGCGCGGATATGCGCGGCGGCCAGCTCCTGCTGCAGACGTTCGATCGCCCGCGCGACATAGCTCTCGCGCTCGACGCGCTTCTCGTCGAGCAGTTTCGCGATGCGCTTGTACGTGTCCGGCTCCTCGAAACGGAACGCGAGGTCCTCGAGCTCCCACTTCAATTGCCAGATACCGAGGCGGTTCGCGAGCGGCGCGTAGATATCGAGCGTTTCGCGTGCGACGTCGGGCGACGGCGTGAGCTTCGCGGCCGCGTAATAACGCAGCGTTTGCAGCCGCGACGCGAGGCGGATCAGCACGACGCGAATGTCCTGCGCGAACGCGAGCAGCATTTTGCGCAGCGCCTCGACCTGCACGCGGCGCGCAGCCTGCGCGTCACGCCCGGCCTCGGGCATCGCGTTTTGCGCCGCGCGCGAACTGACCGTGCCGAGCCGGAGCAGCTTGCGTACGTCGCCGACCAGTTGGGCGACTTCTTCGCCGAAGTCGTCGGCGATCACGCGCTCCGGATCGCGCAGATGCGGTGTCAGCGCAAACAGCGCAGCGGCCAGCACCGCCGGCGGATCGACGTTGAGCTTGCGCATGATCGACGCGGTGCCCGCCGCGTGATCCGCGAGCAATTCGCCCGACGACAGCCGCACCTCGCCCGCATGTTCGCGCACGAACGCCATCGCTTCGTCGAAGGAACGATGGGGATGAGGCGCGCTCGGAACGGTATCGGTGTTCATGGTGCGACGGCCCGCCGGGCCAGACGATTCAACGAAAAATCAACCACGGTGCTGCCGGACGGCCGCGACTCAGTTGCGCTGCGCCGCGATCACGACGATTTCGACGAGGCACTTCGGATTCGCGAGCTTTGCCTCGACGGTCGCGCGCGGCGGCGTGTCGCCCTGCGCGACCCACTCGTCCCACACGGCGTTCATGCCGGCGAAATGCGCCATGTCCGAGATATAGATCTGCACCGACAGCAACAGCGACTTGTCGCTGTTCGCTTCGGCGAGCAGACGGTCGATGTGGCCGAGCACTTCGCGCGTCTGGCCGGCGATGTCCTGATCGTCGTCTTCGGCGATCTGACCCGCGAGGTACACGGTGCCGTTGTGCACGGCCATTTCCGAGAGACGCTTGCCGACGTGATAACGAATGACTGCCATGAAAAGTCCTGAGCTGAGGGGTTAATCGAACTACGTCCCACACGACACTGCCGATGAAAACGTCATGCGGAACGCAATATTATGACGCGTTCGCGGCCTGACCGATGAAGAACTCCCTCGCGAGCGCGATCTGGTCCGCCGCCAGGAACGCCGGCGCATGCCCGACGCCGGCGATCTCCACGCTCGATGCGGCACGCGCGGTCGACACCATCTTCGCGACCGTTTCACGCGACAGCAAATCCGACTGCTCGCCGCGCACCACCAGCACCGGCCCCTGGAACGACGCGAGCGAATGCCACAGCGCCGCCTCGCCGAGCTTCGCCGCTTCCTCGGTGACCGCCGCGAACGGCTGCGCGATGCGCGGGTCATAGCGCAGCACCCATGCGCCGTCCTCTTCGCGCAGCAACGGCGTATTGATTTCGCGCCATTCGTCCGGAGTCAGCGGTCCGAAGCTCTGCGCGAGCTGCGCGGCATAGTCAACGCCCTGCTGCAGCGTTTCGAAGCGCGCGGGCTTGCCAAGGTAATCGCCGATGCGCTTGACCGCGACCGGCTCCAGATGCGGCCCGACGTCGTTCAGCAGCAGCTTGCGGATCGGCGTGTCCGGCAGGCCGGCGAGCCCCATGCCGATCAGGCCGCCCATCGAGGTGCCGAACCAGTCGACGGTGTCGACGTCGAGCCGCGCGATCAATGTGACCATGTCGGCGACGTACTGCGGCACCGCGTATAAGTTGGGGTTCGCGAGCCACGACGACAAGCCCCGGCCAACCACGTCCGGGCACACCACGCGATAGGTGTCCGCGAAGTTGGCGGCGAGGCGGTCGAAATCGCGCCCCGATCGCGTGAGTCCGTGCACGCACAGCAACACGCGCGGATTGTCCGGGTCGCCCCACTCGGTATAGGCGACGCGATGCAGGCCGGCAGCGCTCGCGCACCGCACGTAACGTTGACGCGGCGCGGGCCGCCCGGTGGTGGAAGCGGAAGTCGTTGCGGTCATCTCGTGTCCTTGCAAAGACGCTGCGGATTGGGCTGCAAACGATTGTAAACCGCTTCGTCGCGCGGCAAGCATCGGCCAGAAGGCTTAGGAAGGTCGATCCAACCGTCCGGCGCATCCGCCGCCGCGCGCCAAAAACAGAACGGGCGAGACTCACGTCTCGCCCGTCCGGAACACACCGTTGCCGCCGCGCGGTCGCGCCGACGCGCGCAGCGGCGTTTCATCCCGCGTCAGCTCACCGCGCTCACATCGAGCGGTGCGCCGGTTTTCGCCTTGATTTCGTCGACGCTCACACCCGGCGCGAGTTCGGTCACTTTCAAGCCGTTTTCGGTCACTTCGATCACGCCGAGATCGGTGATGATCTCGTCGACCACACCCACGCCGGTCAGCGGCAGCGTGCATTCTTCGAGGATCTTGTGCTGGTCGCCCTTCGCGACATGCTCCATCAGCACGACCACTCGCTTGACGCCTGCGACCAGGTCCATCGCGCCGCCCATGCCCTTGATCATCTTGCCCGGGATCATCCAGTTCGCGAGATCGCCCTTCCTGCTGATCTGCATCGCACCGAGAATCGCGAGATTGATGTGGCCGCCGCGAATCATCGCGAACGAATCCGCCGAAGAGAAAATCGACGAACCGGGCAACGTCGTCACCGTTTGCTTGCCGGCGTTGATCAGGTCGGCGTCGACTTCGTCTTCGGTCGGCGACGGGCCGATACCGAGCAGACCGTTCTCCGACTGCAGCCACACTTCGACGCCCGCCGGCACGTGGTTCGCGACCAGCGTCGGCAAGCCGATGCCGAGGTTCACGTAAAAGCCGTCCTGCAGTTCCTTCGCCGCGCGCGCGGCCATTTCGTCACGAGTCCATGCCATGATCAGTCTCCTTTCGCGCGGACGACGCGTTGTTCGATGCGTTTTTCCGGATGCGCATTCAGCACGATGCGCTGCACGAAGATGCCAGGCGTATGGATCGCGTCCGGATCGAGCTCGCCCACTTCGACGATCTCTTCGACTTCCGCGACGGTGATGCGGCCCGCCATCGCGCACATCGGATTGAAGTTGCGCGCGGTGCGGCGATAGATCAGGTTGCCGGCCTTGTCGGCCTTCCATGCCTTGACGAGCGCGACATCGGCGGTCAGCGAATGTTCGAGCACGTAGTGGTTCTCGCCGAACTGGCGGGTTTCCTTGCCCTCGGCGATCTGCGTGCCGTAGCCGGTGTTCGTGAAAAACGCCGGGATGCCCGAGCCGCCCGCGCGCAGCTTCTCGGCGAGCGTGCCTTGCGGCGTGAATTCGAGCTCGAGTTCGCCGGCCAGGTACTGGCGCTCGAACTCCTTGTTTTCGCCGACGTACGACGAGATCATCTTTTTGATCTGACGCGTCTCGAGCAGCAGGCCGAGGCCGAAACCGTCGACGCCCGCGTTGTTGCTGATGCAGGTGATGCCCTGCACCTTCGAATCGCGCAGCGCACCGATCAGCGCCTCAGGAATGCCGCATAACCCGAAGCCGCCGACGGCGAACGTCTGCCCGTCCTTGACGATGTCCTTCAGCGCCTCGGCGGCGCCTGGATAGACCTTGTTCATCTGTATGTCCCTTCCTCTATGGAAACCCGAAACCTGTACGTGGTCCGCCGGATCATTGCGGCTGATATCGCAACGGGCGAACTTCACGTCGCCTCACGATACCGCTACGTCATTCTAGTCATCCGCGGCTTGAGCCGCGTTGTCATCCGCCCGAAAGAGTACGCTGGGCCCGCCATGCGGCACAATACGCAAAAATACATAAGTACTTGCCGCCCGCCCATGCCCGCCCTGGATTACCGCACTGCGTTTCACCTCGCGCCGATCGGACTCGTGCTGTCCCGCGAGCGGACCATCGAAGACTGCAACGACGAGCTAGCGTCGATATTCGGCTACGCGCGCGACGCGCTGATCGGTCAGTCGTTCCAGGTGTTGTATCCATCGGCGGATGAGTTCGAGCGGATCGGCGCGCGCATTCCGCCGATCATGACCGCGCAAGGCAGCTACGCGGACGACCGGATCATGAAGCGCGCGAACGGCGAGCTGTTCTGGTGTCACGTGACGGGCCGCGCGCAGCAGCGCACCGACCCGCACGCGGCGGGTGTCTGGACCTTCGAGGATTTGAGCGCAACCCGGCGGGTCGCGGTGGAACTGACGCCACGCGAGCGCGAAATCGCCGCGCAACTGGTGACGGGCAAGACCAGCAAGCAGATCGGCCGCGTGCTCGACATCAGCCCGCGCACGGTCGACGTCTACCGCGCGCGGCTCATGCGCAAATACGATACGGGCAATGCGACCGAGCTGTTGCAGCGGCTGCTCGGGGATTGAGAGAGGGCGTTTGAAGCGCGCGACAGCGCTGTCAGGCCGCGCGCTCAGGCCGCCTTGACGAGCGCCGCGCTCTCGATGGCCGCGCGCAGTACGTCAGGCACCGGCACCGACTTGCCCGCCGCGTAGTCGATCCACACGCATCGCGCGGCGCCTCGCGCATAGAGCGTATCCGGCTCATCGGCGCGCAGGAGCTCGAAAGCCGTATCGAAGCTGCTGCGCCCCGGTGTCGCCACCGACATCCGGCCGATCACGTCGCCCGGATAGTGCAGCTGCTTCAGAAACTCCATCGACGCATTGACGATCACCGGCCCCTGCCCGTCCGCGCGCTGGCCGACAAAGTCCATGTGCTCGAACCAGGAAATCCGCACCTGCTCCATGTAGCGGAAATAAACCGTGTTGTTGACGTGACCGAAGGCGTCCATGTCGCCCCAGCGGATCGGCATCGTCATTTCGAAAACTGCGTGAAAATCGCTCATTCTGTATTTCCGTTCTTCCTTTTTCTGCCTGACTTTTAAAACTTTGGACGACCCGCTCACGCGAGTCCGAAGCCGTCGTCGGCGACGATCACCGAGCCGTTGATGAACTGCGATTCATCCGCCGCGAGCAGCAGGAGCAGCCCATCGAGATCCTCCGGCTTGCCGACCCGATGACGCGGCAGCATCGCCACGAGTTTCTGGCCCTGATCGGTCGACCAGTGGTGATGGTTGATCTCGGTGTCGATATACCCGGGGCAGATCGCGTTCACATTGATGCCGTGCTTGCCCCACTCGAGCGCCATCGCCTTCGTCATGTGGACGACCGCGGCCTTGCTCATCGAATACAGGCCGATTTGCGGCAGCACGCGCAAGCCCGCCATCGACGCGATGTTGATGATCCGGTACGACGGCTTCTGCGCGTTGTTGCCGCGCATGATCATGCGCTTGGCGACTTCCTGCGCCACGAAAAACGCGCCGCGCGTATTCGTGTCGAACACGTATTCGAAGTCTGCCGGCGTGACCTCGGACAGCTTCTGCGTGGTCGACACGCCCGAGTTGTTGACGAGGATATCGATGGTGCCGGCCTCGGTCTCCGCATGCGCGACCGCCGACTTGATGCTCTGATAGTCGGTCACGTCGAGCGACACGACGTGCGCGGCGCCGCCGGACGCCTCGATTTCCGCGCGCAGTTCCTTGAGCCGCTCGGTACGTCGGCTCGCCAGCACGACCTTCGCGCCCGCCTGCGACAGCACCTGCGCGAAGCGCTTGCCCAGCCCGCTCGAGGCGCCCGTAATCAGCGCGACCTTGCCTTCCAGATTGATCGAACGGCCCATTATCTTTCCTTGTTCGGTTGTGGTGACAACTGCGGTTGACGGGTTCGGTAGGACCCGACTAAGGGTCTATACCGTATCATGAAATAGTACGGTCGTGCTAATCTGTGGCTTTCGGCTTGCGGCGCGGGAATCGATCGCCCACAATACGAACCCGAAAAAAGCATTCTAACGGTAAGAGGAGCATCAATGACCCCCGCAAGTCTCATTGAGCAGTACGGCCCGCGTGAGTCGATGGAGTATGACGTCGTCATCGTCGGCGGTGGCCCTGCGGGCCTGTCGGCGGCCATTCGCCTGAAGCAGCGCGCCGCCGAACGAGGCGCTGACATTGGCGTGTGCGTACTCGAAAAAGGCTCTGAGATCGGGGCCCATATTCTGTCGGGCGCGGTGATGGACCCGCGCGCGCTGACCGAGCTGATCCCGGACTGGAAGGAAAAAGGCGCGCCGCTGACGGTCGACGTGACCGAAGACCGCTTCCTGTTCCTGTCGGAGACGGGCGCGAAGAGCGTGCCGACCTGGGCGCTGCCGGACAATTTCAAGAACCACGGCAACTACGTGATCAGCCTCGCGAACGTGACGCGCTGGCTGGGTCAGCAGGCCGAGGCGCTCGGCGTCGAGATATTCCCTGGCTTTCCGGCGGCCGAAGTGCTGTACAACGACGACGGCTCGGTCAAGGGCGTCGCGACCGGCAACCTCGGCATCGGCAAGGACGGCGAACCGACCGGGAACTTCCAGCTCGGCATGGAGCTGCACGCGAAGTACACGCTGTTCTGCGAAGGCGCGCGCGGCCACCTCGGCCGCCAGCTGAACGAGAAGTTCAAGCTGCGCGACGGCGTCGATCCGCAGGTGTACGGCATCGGTATCAAGGAGCTGTGGGAGATCGATCCGGCCAGGCACAAGCCGGGTCTGGTGATGCACACGGCCGGCTGGCCGCTCGAAAACGACACGTACGGCGGCTCGTTCCTCTACCACATGGACAACAACCAGGTTGTGGTCGGCTTCGTGGTCGGCCTCGGCTATTCGAATCCGTATCTGTCGCCGTTCGAGGAATTCCAGCGCTACAAGACGCATCCGGCGATCCGCGCGATTCTCGAAGGCGGCAAGCGCGTGTCCTACGGCGCGCGCGCGATCACCGCGGGCGGCCTGATGTCGTTGCCGAAGCTGGTGTTCCCGGGCGGTGCGCTGGTCGGCGACGACGCGGGCTTCCTGAACGCGTCGCGCATCAAGGGTTCGCACGCCGCGATCAAGACCGGCATGCTCGCCGCCGATGCCGCGTTCGACGCCGTCCAGGCCGGCCGTCAGTCGGACGAACTGAGCGCCTACCCGGAAGCGTTCAAGACGTCGTGGCTCTACACCGAGCTGTATCGCGCGCGCAACTTCAAGCAGTGGATGAGCAAGGGTCTCTACCTCGGCACGCTGATGGTCGGTCTCGAGCAGAAGCTGCTCGGCGGCAACGTGCCGTGGACGCTGCATCATCAGCATTCCGATCATGAAATGCTGAAGCCGGCTTCTCAGTGCAAGCCGATCACGTATCCGAAGCCGGACGGCAAGCTGACGTTCGACCGGCTGTCCTCGGTGTTCATCTCGAACACGAATCACGAGGAAAATCAGCCGGCGCACCTGACGCTGAAGGATCCGACCGTGCCGGTCAACGTGAACTGGCAGACCTACGCGGGACCGGAGGCGCGTTATTGCCCCGCTGCAGTGTACGAGTTCGTGAAGAACGACGATGGCAGCGAGCGGCTCGTCATCAATGCGCAGAACTGCGTGCACTGCAAGACCTGCGATATCAAGGACCCGACGCAGAATATCGTGTGGGTCACGCCGGAAGGCGGTGGCGGTCCGAACTATCCGAATATGTGATTGATGTGCCGTCTGCCTTTGCGGCGCTGCGCGATAACCGGCAGCGTCGCGCAGGCAAATTCCGATAGCGCGCTCGCGCTTTCGTCTGCGCGCATTCTTGCGCGTTTCGTTGGTCCCCTTCCCTATTCTTTTTTATGGCGGCTCGTTCGCCGCCAATCGCGGGACCGCGTCAGGGTTACGGCGCGCTCGCCGCGATCTTCGGCGTGCTCACGGCCACATCGCCGCATTGCGCGCGATGGCGCAGCGCGTGATCGATCAGCACGAGCGCAAGCATCGACTCGGCGATCGGCGTCGCACGAATGCCGACGCAGGGGTCGTGCCGCCCGAAGGTCTCGACGATCGCGGGGTTCCCCGCCTTGTCGATCGAACGGCGCGGCGTGCGAATGCTCGACGTCGGCTTGATCGCGATCGACACCGTGATGTCCTGCCCCGTCGAAATACCGCCGAGCACGCCGCCCGCGTGATTGCCGACGAAACCTTCCGGCGTCAGCTCGTCGCCATGCACCGAGCCGCGTTGCGCGACGCTCGCGAAGCCCGCGCCGATCTCGACACCCTTCACCGCGTTGATGCCCATCATCGCGTGCGCGATGTCGGCGTCGAGGCGGTCGAACAGCGGCTCGCCGAGGCCGACCGGCACGCCGGAGGCAACCACGTTGATGCGCGCGCCGATCGAATCACCGTCCTTGCGCAGCGCGTCCATATACGCCTCGAGCTGCGGAACGATCTCCGCATTCGGCACGAAAAACAGGTTTTCGCGCACCTGCGCCCAATCGACGAACGGCACGTCGATCTCGCCGAGCGCGGCCATATAGCCGCGAATTTCGGTGCCGAACTTCTCGCGCAGCCACTTCTTCGCGACCGCGCCCGCCGCGACCGTCGGCGCCGTCAGCCGTGCCGACGAGCGGCCGCCACCGCGGTAATCGCGAATGCCGTACTTTTGCCAGTACGTGTAGTCGGCGTGGCCGGGGCGGAACGTTTCCGCGATGTTGCCGTAGTCCTTGCTGCGCTGGTCGGTATTGCGGATCAGCAGCGCAATTGGCGCGCCGGTGGTTTGACCTTCGAACACGCCCGAGAGGATCTCGACCTTGTCTTCTTCCTGGCGCTGCGTCACGTGGCGCGACGTGCCCGGCTTGCGGCGATCGAGTTCGAACTGGATGTCGGCTTCGTTGAGCGCCATGCCCGGCGGGCAGCCGTCTATCACGCAGCCGATAGCGGGGCCGTGCGATTCGCCGAAGGTCGTGACAGTGAAAAGCGTACCGAGCGTGTTGCCGGACATGAGCGCCGTCCAAAGAAATACGGGGAGACCGCTATTATGCCAGCCCGCTCGCCTCGAAGCCGGACCTGGCGACGGCGATGGCCGATCGGCCAGGGCGCACTCGGCCGAAAGCGGGTGATGGTGGGCGAGCTCGCCATCTCGGCGTCCGCGCACCGGCCCACGGCTATTTGCGGGCGCCGCGCAGATCGGTCACGATCCGCTGCAGTGTCTCCGGCGTCGCGAGCGCCGGGTCGATCGGCTCGCCGACGGCGAGGCTCAGCCGGCTCATCACACCTTTGCTGTTCGGCCGCGGCCAGGTTGCGTCCACCGCGCGCGAAAACACGCTGCCCCACAGCCCGCGCAACGCCATCGGAATGACGGGCGCCGGCGTCCGCCTGACGATCTCGGCGACGCCGTGGCGAAACGGATTCAGCTCGCCGGTACGCGTCAGCTTCCCTTCGGGAAAGATGCAGACGAGTTCGCCGTCCGCGAGCGCCTGCGCGCACAGGTCGTACGCACGCGCGAGCAGCGCCGCGTCCTGATGCGCGGACGCGATCGGAATCGCCTTCGCGTGCCGGAACAGCCAGCCGACGAACGGCGAGCGGAAGATCTGGTGGTCCATCACGAAGCGGATCGGCCGCGGGCTTTCGGCCATGATGACGATCGCATCGACGAAACTGACGTGGTTGCACACGAGCACCGCCGCGCCCTGCTCCGGAATCCGCTCCGCGTGCACGAGCCGGATCCGGTAGAACGTATTCACGAGCAGCCACGCGATGAAGCGCAGCAGGAACTCAGGCACGAGCGAATAGATGTAGCCCGCGACGACCACATTCAGAAGCGCGGTGACGAGGAAGATCGCCGGAATACTGAAGCCCGCGGCGGTCAGGCCCACCGCCATCAGCGCCGACACGATCATGAACAGCGAATTGAGGATGTTGTTCGCGGCGATGATGCGCGCGCGATGGCTCGGCTGACTACGACTCTGGATCAGCGCATACAGCGGCACGCTGTAAAAGCCGCCGAACATCGCGAGCAGGAACAGATCGGCGAGCACGCGCCAATGCGCTAGCCGCGCGAGAAATTCGCCAACGCTGAGCAGATGCCCCGCCGGCGGCAGCGCGTGGCTCGCGAAAAAAAGATCGATCGCGAACACGCTCATGCCGATCGAGCCGAGCGGCACGAGGCCGACTTCGATCCGCCGCTTCGAGAGCCGTTCGCACAACAGCGAGCCGATGCCGATGCCGATCGAAAACGTGGCGAGCAGCACGGTCACGACGTCGGGATCGGCGGACAGCACGTCCTTCGCGAAGTTGAAGAACGACGCGAGGAACGTCGCGCCGACGAACCACAGCCACGAAATGCCGAGCAGACCAAGAAACACCGTGCGGTTTTCGTGCGCGAGCTTCAGATTGCGCCACGTTTCGCTGACCGGGTTCCAGTTGATGCGCAACCCGGGCTGCGGCGCGGGCGTAGCCGGCACGAAGCCCGACACGGCGCGCCCGATCAGCGCGATCGCGATACACGCGCAAGCGAGCACCACCGCGCCATGCTCGGCGAACCCCGCGCCCGCGCCGCCGACGATCGTGCCGATCAGGATCGCGACGAAAGTGCCCATCTCGACCATGCCATTGCCGCCGACCAGCTCCGCCTGCGACAGATGCTGCGGCAGATACGAGTACTTGACCGGCCCGAATACCGTCGAATGCACGCCCATCAGGAAAGTGCACAGGTACAGCAACGGCGCGCTGTTCAGCCAGAACCCCGCGCCGCCGACCAGCATCACCGCGATCTCGAAAGTCTTGACGAGGCGCGTGAGCAACGCTTTGTCGTACTTGTCCGCGAACTGGCCGGAAGTGGCCGAAAACAGCACGAAAGGCAGAATGAAAATCGCGGAGATCAGGAACGCCGCGGTTTTCGGGTCGACGCCCGAAAACCGCGCCGCCTGATACGTGACGAGCGACGTGAAGCCGATCTTGAACACGTTGTCGTTCATCGCGCCGAGAAACTGTGTCCAGAAGAACGGCGCGAAGCGGCGCTGGCCGAGCAGGCGGAACTGGGATTCGTGCGCTTCGTGCGCGCGAGTGGCGCGGCGGGCGGCGGGCAACGGACGATCGTTCATGAAGTCAGGAGAACGGCGCGGAAAAATGGCGATGAAGCGGGCGGCACGGCTGGCAAGCGGATCGCCGCGACTCGCGCACGCGGCTCCCGCAATCCGCCCGCACCAGTTCCAGACACAAAAAAAGCGCCCGCTTGCGCGCGCGCCCTGTCGGCGGATTCGCGCTCGCGGCGACGGCCGGAGCGCGACCTTCGAGCCACGCGCATCAACGCGCCGGCTGCTGGTCCTGTCCTTCCTGCTCTTCCGGCCAGTCGCGGATATAGGCCTTCAGCATGCGGTTCTCGAACCCCTGCTCCTCGACCACCGCCTTCGCGACGTCGTAAAACGAGATGACGCCCATCAGCGTGCGGCTTTCCATGACGGGCAGATAGCGCACGTGATGCTCGAGCATCATGCGGCGCACTTCGTTGACGTCGGTTTCGGGCGTGCAGGTGAGCGGATGGTCGTCCATCACCCTGCGGATCGTCGAGGTGCCGACGCTGCCGCCGTTCTCGCTCAAGGTCAGAATGATTTCGCGAAACGTCAGCATGCCGACGAGGTCGCCGTACTCCATCACGACGAGCGAGCCGATGTCGTGCTCGGCCATGGTATTGACGGCGTCATGCAGCGTGGTATCCGGCGTGACCGTAAAAAGGGTATTGCCCTTGACTTTAAGAATGTCGCTGACTCGCATGATCTATCTCCTGATACCGCCAATCTTGCAGTGCATGAAATGTTTTTTCGATCCTATCGGAAAGGCCCATAAAAGGAAAGCGGCCCGCCAGCCAAGGCGCGGCGGGCTTCGGAGACTCGAATTCGTCTGACTTCCAGCTTGCGAGCATGCCCCGCTCCCGGCACGAGCCGCACGAACCCGCGGGAAAACCGCGCTTGAAGCGGCGCGCGCCAATGGTAGGATGGCCGCCCACCCCGATCTTTCGCGAGGCCGCTCGCGGCCCGCCGCCCACGATGTCCGCCAACCGTTTCGATACGCTTGCGCTGCACGCCGGCGCTGCCCCCGACCCTGCCACCGGCGCGCGCGCGACGCCGATCTACCAGACCACGTCGTTTTCGTTCCGCGACTCGGATCATGCCGCCGCGCTGTTCAACATGGAGCGCGCCGGCCACGTCTACTCGCGCATCTCGAATCCGACCGTCGCCGTGTTCGAGGAGCGCGTCGCCGCGCTCGAAAACGGCGCCGGCGCGATCGGCACCGCGAGCGGCCAGGCCGCGCTGCATCTGGCGATCGCGACGCTGATGGGCGCGGGTTCGCACATCGTCGCGTCGAGCGCGCTGTACGGCGGCTCGCACAATCTGCTGCATTACACGCTGCGACGCTTCGGTATCGAGACGACCTTCGTCAAGCCCGGCGACCTCGACGCGTGGCGCGCCGCGCTGCGCCCCAACACGCGCCTGCTATTCGGCGAAACGCTCGGCAATCCGGGCCTCGACGTGCTCGACATCGCCGCGCTCGCACAGATCGCGCACGCGCACCGCCTGCCGTTGCTGGTCGACTCGACCTTCACGACGCCCTACCTGCTGCGCCCCTTCGAGCACGGCGCCGACCTCGTCTACCACTCGGCGACCAAGTTTCTCGGCGGCCACGGCACGACGATCGGCGGGGTGCTGGTCGACGGCGGCACGTTCGACTTCGAGGCTTCCGGCCGCTTTCCCGAATTCACCGAGCCGTACGACGGTTTCCACGGCATGGTATTCGCCGAGGAAAGCACCGTCGCGCCGTTCCTGCTGCGCGCGCGTCGGGAAGGCTTGCGCGACTTCGGCGCGTGCCTGCATCCGCAGGCCGCGTGGCAGCTGCTGCAAGGCATCGAGACACTGCCGTTGCGCATGGAGCGTCATGTCGTCAACACACGGCGCGTGGTCGAGTTTCTCGCCGGTCATGCGGCGGTCGAATCGGTCGCCTATCCCGAGTTGCCGACGCATCCCGACCACGCGCTCGCCAGGCGGCTGCTACCGCGCGGCGCGGGCGCCGTGTTCAGCTTCAACCTGCGCGGCGACCGCGCGGCCGGGCGCGCCTTCATCGAAGCGCTCACGCTCTTCTCGCACCTCGCGAACGTCGGCGACGCGCGCTCGCTGGTGATTCACCCGGCATCGACGACGCACTTCCGCATGGATGCCGCCGCGCTCGCCGCGGCCGGTATCACCGAAGGCACGATCCGTCTGTCGATCGGGCTCGAAGATCCGGATGACCTGATCGACGATCTCAAGCGCGCGCTGAAGGCCGCGCAAAAAACCGCGCAACCGGCGAGCGGCGGTCGTACCGCAACGCCGAGCAGCGCCTCACAACAGACCAACACTGCCGCGCCCGCCGCCACGAGCACCCCCGCCCGCCCGGAGTCCGCATGATCGTCACCGTTCAAGACAAACCGGCCTACGCCTACACCGGCGGCAAACCCTTCGACGCGAGCCTGCCAACCGCCGTGTTCATCCACGGTGCCGAGCACGATCACAGCGTGTGGGCGCTGCAAAGCCGCTACTTCGCGCATCACGGCTTCGGCGTGCTCGCGGTCGATCTGCCGGGCCACCGACGCAGCGCCGGCCCCGCGCTTGCCAGCATCGCCGCGCTGGCCGACTGGCTCGCCGCGCTGCTCGACGCCGTGGGCGTCACGCGTGCGTTCGTCGCCGGTCACAGCATGGGCTCGCTGATCGCGCTCGACTTCGCCGGCCGCTATCCGCAGCGCGCAACGCATCTTGCGCTGCTCGCCACCGCGCTGCCGATGACGGTCTCCGACGCGCTGCTCGACGCCGCGCTCAATCGCGAGCCCGAGGCAATCGGCATGGTCAACCAGTGGTCGCATTCGACGCTCGCCGCGAAGCCCTCGTGCCCCGGCCCCGGCTTCTGGCTGCACGGCATGAACCAGCGGCTGATGGAGCACGTGTCCGCCAGCGGCGAGCCGCATCTGTTCCACACCGACTTCACCGCCTGCCATACCTATGCGGACGGCCACGCTCGTGCGGCGCAGGTGCGTTGCGCCACGCGCCTGATCGTTGGCCGGCGCGATGCGATGACGCCGCCGCGCGCGGCGAAAGCGCTTGCCGATGCGCTCGCGCAGGCGGGCACGCCGGTCGACACCGTCACGCTCGATGCGGGCCACGCGTTGATGACCGAGCAACCCGACGCGACGCTCGATGCGCTGTACGGCTTCGCTTCGCGGCCGCCGCACAAAGCGGACTGAAGGGGCGCGCGATGGCCGCTCGCCGCGCGCCTCGGTGCTCCGCGGGCGGCCGTCGGGAATGCCGTCGGGAATGCCGTTGCGAATCGCCACCGAATCACTACCGAACGACCACGATACCCACGCCGAACCCGCCGCGCCATCTGCCGAATGGCCAGGTTGCGCCAGGCAGGCGATCGCCGGAGAATGATCGAAGCTGTCTTTTTCAGCCTCCGGAGGCCGTCATGGCTCATACAGCACATACCGATCACTTCGCGAACTTCGCGGAGTTTTATCCGTACTACCTGAGCGAGCATCGCAATCTCGTGTCGCGGCGGCTGCATTTCGTCGGCTCGCTCGGCGCCATTGGCTGCCTCGCGATGGCGCTCGCCACCGGCGACTGGCTATGGTTGCCGGCGGCCGTGGTGTGCGGCTACGGCTTTGCGTGGGTCGGCCATTTCTTCTTCGAAAAGAACCGGCCTGCCACCTTCCGTCATCCGTTTTACAGCCTGATGGGCGACTGGGTGATGTTCAAGGACATCTGCGTGGGGAAGATTTCGTTGTAGTTTTATCGGGGCGGCTCGAAGTCTGGCCGCCCTATCACGCTGCCTGGTGCGGCATCGAAGCCGCCGCGCGCTCGCCATCGCCGGGTCGCGCCGCCCGTGCCGCCGCGCGCGAGGTGAGCAACGCGGCGAGCGTCACCTTCAGCTGGTCGCTGTCGAGCGCGGCAAGCAGCATGCCGCCGTCCACGCGCGTGGAGTCTAGTTCGAGCTGATACGTAAGCTCCGCGCGGTCGATCACGAACAGGTCGTACAGCCGCTGCACGGTCACCTGCGCCGGGTTCGCGAGGAGCACGAAGTGCGGGCCGGTATGGTCCTCCTCCAGCCGCGCGATCCACTCGATCTCCTCGAGACGCTGCAACAGCATCAGCGTCGTATCCTTGTCGCGGCGAAGCATCCGGGCAAGCTCGGGCATCGTGTAGCCGCGTCTGCCGCCCTCACGCGCTTCGCACAGCCGCGCGAGCAATTCGAGCGAATCGAACAGATTGCTGCCATAGAACACGGGGCGGTGAAACTGACCGATGCGAATCGCCGGCAACGCCGATGCGATCATCGCGCCGGTCAGCGTGATGAACCAGCACAGGTACATCCACACCAGGAACAGCGGCACCGCTGCGAACGCGCCGTACACCGCCGTATAGGTCGGAATACGGCGCACGTAGTAGCCGAAGCCGCGCTTGGCGAGCTCGAACGCGACCGCGGCGATCACGCCGCCGACCACCGCGTCGCGCCATTCGACTCGGCAGTTCGGCAGATAAACGTAAAGGATCGTGAACGCGAGCATCGTGAACGGCAGCGAGGCGCTCGCGAGCGCCCATTCGATCAGCGGTGTGATGCGCTGCGCGGCGCTAAACGACATCGATTGCGTGAACACATACGACGAGATGGACAGGCTCACGCCGATCAGGATCGGACCGAGCGTGATGATCGCCCAGTACACGAGAATGCGCTGCGCGACGGGCCGCGCCTTGCGCACGCGCCAGATCACATTGAACGCGGACTCGACGGTCATCATCGTCATCACCGCGGTGACGAACAGGATGATCATGCCGATCGTGGTCAGCCCTTTGGCCTTCGATGCGAACTGGTTCAGATACTTGAAGATCTGATCGTTCAGTTGCGCGGGCATCAGGTGGTCGGCAAGAAAAAACTGCAGCGACGCCTGGAACGAGCTGAAGATCGGAAACGCGGTGAACAGCGCAAACGCGACGGTGGCGAGCGGCACGAGCGCGAGCAACGTCGTGAACGTCAGGCTGCCCGCGACCTGCGGAATCCGGTCCTCGCCGATGCGTTGCGCCGCGAATTGCGCGAGCCGTTTGAGCGTGTCGAGATCGAAACGCACCCTAACCAACAAACCTGCCTCCTTGCTTGCTGAACCGTCAGACCGGGACTGCGGGAACTCCGCGCGGCGTTTGGCCGAAGCTCCTGGCCGAACGGCTATGAGCGGCCTGTGCAACTGACCGAACCCCTATAATACCCGTTCAATGATGAGGCCTATGAAAGACATTCTCGTGCTTTATTACAGCCGTCACGGCGCCACCCGCGAGCTTGCGCTGGCGATCGCGCACGGCGTCGACAGCGTCCCCGGCATGCAGGCGCGCGTGCGCACCGTGCCGGCGGTTTCCACGGTTTGCGAGGCGAGCGAGCCGGACATTCCCACCGAAGGACCACCGTACGTCGAGCTGCGCGACCTCGAAGAATGCACGGGCCTCGCGCTCGGTTCGCCGACCCGCTTCGGCAACATGGCGGCCGCGCTCAAATACTTTCTCGACGGCACCACGCCGCAGTGGCTATCCGGTGCACTGTCGGGCAAGCCGGCCTGCGTGTTCACGTCGACCGGCAGCCTGCACGGCGGCCAGGAATCCACGCTGCTGTCGATGATGCTGCCGCTGCTCCATCACGGCATGCTGATCGTCGGCATTCCATACACGGAGAGTGCGCTGTCCACCACGCAGACCGGCGGCACGCCGTACGGCGCGTCGCATTACGCGCGCGCGGGCACGACCGGCCATGGCATCTCCGCCGACGAACGGACGCTGGCGATTGCGCTTGGTGCGCGCGTTGCGCGCACGGCGGCGTCGATGTCCGAAAGGCCGTAAGCGTAAAGCCGTGAACGAACCGGATCCGCAACCCACCGAACACGACGACGCCCGTCGTGACGCGGGTGGCGCTGAACTCGCGGCCACGAACTCCGGGGGCCACGCGAACGCGTCGCGCGCAAGCCTCGCGGCCAACGCGTCGGCATCTACAACCGTCGTGCCCGTGCAACCCAAAGCTGCCGCCGCGCTCGTCGCCGCTTTCACACTGGTCTCGATGATCGTGCTTGCCGTCGCATGGGAATGGTGGCTCGCGCCGTTGCGCTCTGGCGGCTCGCTGCTCGTGCTGAAAGCGTTGCCGCTACTCTCCGCGTTGCCGGGCGTGTGGCGACGTCGGCTTTACACGATGCAATGGGCGTCGATGCTGATCCTGCTGTATTTCGCCGAAGGCGTCGTGCGTGGCTGGAGCGATCATGGCTTGAGCGCGCGGCTCGGCTGGCTTCAAGCGGCGCTCGCCATGATCTTCTTCACCTGCGCACTCGCGTATGTCGGACCGTTCAAGCGCGCGGCGAAACGAACCGCGAAGCAGGCTGCAAAGCAGGCCGCCAGCGAACCGACCCCGCCCGCCTGACGCCCAGGCCCCAACACCGCCAACCGATCCACATGACCCACACCGCTTTTCTCGCCGCCTGCCGCGACGCCATCGGCGCGACTTACGTACTGACCGATCCGCACGACACCGCTCCCTTTCTGTCCGACTGGCGCCGCCGCTACACCGGCGCGGCCTGCGCGGTGCTGTGCCCGGCCACGTCCGCAGAAGCCGCCGCGCTCGTCAGGCTCGCGGTCGAACATTGCGTCGCGCTGGTGCCGCAGGGCGGCAATACCGGCCTCGCGGGCGGCGCGACACCCGACGCGAGCGGCGCGCAGGCGGTCATTAGCCTGCGCCGCCTGAATCGCGTGCGCGACATCGATCCGCACAACAACACGATCACGGTCGAAGCCGGCGTGATCCTCGCCGACGTGCAGAAGCACGCCGAAGCAGCCGGGCGTCTGTTTGCGCTGAGCCTCGCCGCCGAAGGCAGCTGCACGATCGGCGGCAATCTGTCGACCAATGCGGGCGGCACCGGCGTGCTGCGCTATGGTACCGCGCGCGAGCTATGCCTCGGCCTCGAAGTGGTGACGGCGCAAGGCGAACTCTGGGACGGCCTGCGCGGGCTGCGCAAGGACAACACCGGCTACGATCTGCGCGACCTGTTCATCGGCGCGGAAGGCACGCTCGGCCTGATCACCGCGGCGGTGCTCAAGCTGCATCCGCAGCCGGCCGCGCGCGTCACCGCGCTCGCCGCGCTCGCGTCGCCGCATGCGGCGCTCGATTTTCTCGCGCTCACGCAACGCGTCGCCGGGCCGCTCCTGACCGGCTTCGAACTGATGTCGGATTTCTGCCTGCGCCTCGTCGGCCGGCATTTCGAGCAGATGCGTTATCCGTTCGCCGAACCACATGCGCAGGTCGTGCTGCTCGAACTGTCGGACAGCGAAAGCGAAGTGCACGCGCGCACGCTGTTCGAGGGGCTGATGGAAACCGCGCTCGAACAAGGTCTCGTGGAAGACGCCGTGGTGGCGGAAAACCTCGCGCAGTCTCGCGCGTTCTGGAATCTGCGCGAGCACATTCCGCTCGCCCAGGCCGAGGAGGGCCTGAACATCAAGCACGACATCGCGGTGCCGATTTCACGCGTCGGCCACTTCATCGAAGCGACCGATGCGGCAATCGCGCAAGCCGCGCCGGGCGCGCGCATGGTCACGTTCGGCCATCTCGGCGACGGCAATCTGCACTACAACGTACAGGCGCCCGAGGGCGTCGATGCGAAGGCGTTTCTGCGGCAGTACCAGAGCCCGATCAACCGGATCGTCTACGACAGCGTCGATGCGCATCGCGGCAGCATCAGCGCGGAACACGGACTCGGCCAGTTGAAGATCGACGAAGCCGCCCGCTACAAGCAGGACGTCGAGGTGCGGATGATGCGCGCGATCAAGCAGGCGCTCGATCCGCTGAACCTGATGAATCCGGGCAAGGTGCTACGCTAGTGTCTGAAGCCTGCGCGATCCGGCGTGCAGGCGTTTTGCAGGAGTCGCGTCCGTGAAGATTCGCGTGCTGTCCGATCTGCATCTGGAAAACGACGAGCCTGAACTGATCCCGCATGCGCAGGCGGATCTCGTGGTGCTGGCGGGCGACATCCACAATCATGCGGCCGGCCCGCGCTGGGCCGCGCAGGCGTTCGACGACGCGGTGCCGGTCGTCTACGTGCCGGGCAATCACGAGTACTACGACGGTGAATTCGGCGCGCTGGAGAGCGCGATGCTCGACGCGGCCGCGCAGGTCGACAACGTGCATGTGCTGAACAACGCCGCGCTGGTCGACAGCCAGGGCCGCTGGCGCGTGCTCGGCACGACGTTGTGGACCGACTTCGCGCTGTACGGCGCGACGCCGGATGCAATCGAGGAATCGATCGTCGCCGCGCGCCGGGTCATGCTCGACTATCGCGGGCTGATCCAGATGAACTGGCCGCACGACCCGCGCGACGCCGCGCGCGACTTCACGCCCGCCGATTCGCTCGCGCTGCACCAGCATGCGCGCGCGTGGCTCGAAAGCGAGCTTGCCAAACCGTTCGCCGGCCAAACGATCGTGGTCACGCATCACGCGCCGCATCGGCTGAGCCTGGCCGGGCGTTTTGCCGAAGACCGCGTGTCGGCGGGCTTCGTCAACCATCTGCCCGAACTCGTGCGCGCGCCTGTCGCATTGTGGATTCATGGCCACACGCATACGTCGTTCGACTACGTGGTGGACGGCACGCGCGTCGTGTGCAATCCGCGCGGCTATTTCGACCGGCGCACGCGCCAGTGGGAAAATCCGCTGTTTGCGTGGGACAAGGTCGTCGAGATCTAGCGGGTGCTAGCGGGCCTCTTGCATCAGATCAACCCGCCGCCGCTCACCGCTCGCGCCGCGGCGCATCCTGTGACTCGACCTCGACCGGCACGAGCTGCGGCTGCTGTTCGCGCATGCGGCGCAGCAGATCGCGCGACGCGGCGACGCCGATCAGTCCAAACATGACGGCCAAGCCGATCATCAGGTGCGTATCCATGGATGTGTCGTCCTTCAGTGGTTGCGAGGCGCCGAACGGCGGCGAATCCAGCGCGTCCGGCCAGAGCGGCGACGCGTGAACGACACGTTAACAAATCGACTGCGCGGCAGAAGTAAAGAAATGTTGCGACGCGGCGCGTGTGTAACAGGCTGTCACGCCGCGCGCCCACTCCGCGTGCCGCTCGAACGTCAATGCATGACGAGCAGACCGTTCAGGTCCGCGCGAACTGCCGCAACTCCTCCTGATCCGCCGCCAGCGTCGAAGGCAACTCGTCGCGCAGGAACTCGACCCACGTGCGGATCTTCGCATCGAGATACTGCCGCGACGGATACAGCGCATACAGATTCATCTGCTGCGACGTGTACTCGGGCATCAGCCACAGCAGTTCGCCGCTGCGCAAACGGCTGATCGCCGAGTAGATCGGAATCAGCGCTACGCCCATGCCCTGGGCGACGGCCACGACCATCGCCTCGGCCACGTTCACCTGAAACGTCGCCGCGCCGAGCGAGACGGTTTCCTCGCCGTTCGGGCCGTCGAAGGTCCATTTGTCCGGCGGATTCACCGGCGTCACCATCTGCAGGCAGGCGTGCTGCGCGAGGTCCGCAGGCGTTTGCGGCACGCCGCGCCGTTCGAGGTACGCCGGCGACGCGCACGCAATGCTGAACGCGCTGCCAAGGCGCTGCGACACGAGCCCCGAATCCGGCAGGCCGGTCGCGAGCGTCAGGGAGACGTCGAAGCCTTCGTCGAGCAGATCGGGCATGCGCTGCGCGAGCGTCAGTTCGATATGCACGTCCGGGTAGCGCTGCTGGTAACGGCCTACGGCCGGCACCACGTAGTGCTGGCCGAAGCTCGTCATCGCGTGAACCTTCAGCTTGCCGGACGGACGCGCGTGCGCGTCGCTCGCCTCGGCCTCCGCCTGATCCACGTACGCGAGAATCTGCTCGCAGCGCTGCAGATAGCGCTCGCCAGCTTCAGTCAGCGCGATGCGGCGCGTGGTCCGGTTCAAAAGCCGTGTGCGCAGATGCGCTTCCAGATCGGAAACCGCGCGCGACGCATAGGCCGTCGTCGTATTCAGATGCTGCGCGGCGCCCGTGAAGCTGCCCGCTTCGACGACGCGGACGAAAACGCGCATGTTTTGAAGCGTGTCCATACCTATCCTCAGAAATCGGCAGCGATTGTTACATGATCAGCAATGGCGATTATCTCATGTCGGGTAAAAATGCCTTGCATCTTTACCGGTTATTCCGCAATCGATCAAAAAATATAATTGCGCACCAGCTTCTATAGTCAAATTTGGAGGAAATCGTGCAGTCCCCGGTACCCAAAGGGATCGCCGCAGCCGCGGTTCTTACGATCCTATTAATAATCGCCGGATGCGCAAGTACCGGAGGCGTCGCGCCGCAAACGCACACGATCGACCCTGCGTCGCTCGATGCGGGCAACGCAATCCGCGCCGCCAACGCCGATGCGCAGTGGCCCGCCGCCGACTGGTGGCGCGCCTATGACGATCCGCAGCTGGACCGGTGGATCGCGGACGCGCAAGCCGGCAATCCCAGTCTCGCGGTCGCCCAGGCGCGCGTGCGCGAAGCGGCGTCGATGGCCGGCGTCGCGCGTGCGGCGCTCGCGCCGCAAGTCAACGGCAGCCTGTCGATCCAGCGCCAGCAGTGGGCCGACAACGTGTTCTACGGTCCGGGGCCGCTCGCGGGCGAGCAGTCGTGGAACAACACCGGCACGCTCGCCCTCGCGTATCACCTCGATTTCTGGGGCAAGGACAAGAACGCCGCCGAGCGCGCGCTCGACCTCGCGCACGCCAGCGCCGCCGACGCGCGCGCCGCTCAGCTCGAACTGCAGGCGAACGTCGTGCGCACCTATATCGAGATGTCGCTGAACTACGCGTTGCTCGACATCGCGAAGGCCACGCTGCAGCAACAGCAGCAGATCGTCGACCTCGCGAACCGGCGCCTGAAGGGCGGCATCGGCACGCAGCTCGAAGTGAGCCAGGCCGAGACGCCGATGCCCGAGTACGAGCGCCAGATCGACGCGATCGAGGAGAAGATCGCGCTCGGCCGCAATCAGTTGGCCGCGCTCGCGGGCAAGGGTCCGGGCGCCGGCGACGCGATCCAGCGCCCGGCGCTGTCCCTCGCCGCGCCCGCTGGTCTGCCGGCCGCGCTGCCCGCGGATCTGATCGGCCACCGGCCCGACGTGGTCGCGGCACGCTGGACGGTCGCCGCGCAGGCGCGCGGCATCGACGTCGCCAAGGCCGGGTTCTATCCGGACATCAACCTGCTCGCGTCGATCGGCGGCTATGCGGCGATGGGGCCGCTGTTCCAGTTCCTGAAGAGTCCGTCGCATAGCTGGAGCGTGGGTCCCGCGCTGACGCTGCCGATCTTCGACGGCGGCCGGCTGCGCTCGCAGCTCGGCGCGGCGTCGGCGGGCTACGACGAGGCCATCGAGCGCTACAACCAGTCGATCGTGGGCGCGCTGAAGGACATCTCCGACCAGGTGATCCGCATCCGTTCGCTGACCACCCAGGCCGACGACGCCGACCGCTCGGTCGCCGCCGCGCGCAGGAACTACGAGCTGTCGCGCGAAGGCTACCGGCGCGGCTTGACCGACTATCTGAACGTGCTGGTCGCGCAAAACCAGTTGCTGCGCGCGCAGGAAGGCGTCGCCAAAGTGCAGGCCGAGCGGCTCGGCGCGCATGCGTCGTTGATGACGGCGCTCGGCGGCGGTCTCGACGATCCGGCCAACGGTCCGCGGGATAACGAAACGTTGCCGGCGCATGGCAAGGGCAGCGGCGAGAGCAAGAGTGGCGCGGCGAGTAGCGACACGGCAACAGCAGATGCCAACGCCAGGACCAACGCACCCACCACCGCCACCACCACCGCCTCGCGCGCCCCGAACGCGCCCGCGTCCGAGTAAGGAAGGCCATGTCCTCCTCGCCCTCCCCGTCGAGCGCGCGCCCCGCCTCGTTCGCCGCGCTCTACGAAGCCGCCGCCCACTGGGCGCGCACCGACGGCCTCGTATGGATCTATCTGTTCAAGTCGCTCGCCGCGTGCTTCCTCGCGCTCGGCATCGCGATGAAGCTCGATCTGCCGCAGCCGCGCACCGCGATGACCACCGTGTTCATCGTGATGCAGCCGCAAAGCGGCGCAGTGTTCGCGAAGAGCTTCTATCGGATCTGCGGCACGCTGGTCGGTCTCGTCGTGATGCTCGCGCTGATCGGACCGTTCGCGCAGCAGCCCGAGCTGTTCCTCGTCACGACCGCGATCTGGGTCGGCATCTGCACCGCCGGCGCCGCGCGCAATCGCAACTTCCGTTCGTACGGCTTCGTGCTGGCGGGCTACACGGCCGCGCTGATCGGCATCCCCGCTTCGCAGCATCCGGACGGCGCGTTCCTGAGCGCGCTCACGCGGGTCGCGGAAGTGGTGATCGGCATCATCTGCGCGGGCGCGGTCAGCGGCCTCGTGTTTCCGCAGTTCGCCGGCCTGCAGATGCGCGGCACCGTGCGTGCGCGCTTCTCGGCGTTCGTCGAGTACGTATCGGCGTCGCTTGCCGGGCGCAACGACCGCGCGCAGATCGAGGCGACCAATGCGCGCTTCGTCGCCGACATCGTCGGCTTCGAGGCCGCGCGCAGCATCGCCGTGTTCGAAGGCCCCGATTCGCGGATGCGCGGCGGGCGCCTCGCGCGTCTGAACAGCGAGTTCATGACCGCGTCGACGCGCTTTCACGCGCTGCATCAGCTGATGAACCGTCTGCGCGACAGCGGCACGCACGGCGCGGCGATCGCGATCGCCGCGCTCGAACCGTACTTCAACCAGATCGCGCCGTTGCTCGCGAAGTCGGGCGAGCCGGTGCTGAGCGCGGCCGACGCCGCGCACGCCGCGGCCCAGCTCGACACCTACAGAAGCGAGTTGCCCAAACGCGTGCGCGCGACGCGCGGCGAGCTCGAAACGTACCCCGACGCGCCGTTGCTCGATTTCGACACGGGCGCCGAGCTGCTGTACCGCTTCATCGACGACCTGCATGCGTACGCGGCGACCTACGCGTCGCTCGCCGTCGACACGCACGCGCGCGAACGCTGGATCGAGCGCTACGAGCCGAAAACCAACGCGATCGCGGCCGGCGTCGCGGGCCTGCGCGCGGCCATCGTGATGATGGTGCTCGGGGCGTTCTGGATCGCCACCGCGTGGCCGAGCGGCTCGACGTTGACGTTGGACGCGGCGGCCGTGTGTGCGCTCGCGTCGGCGTCGCCGGATCCGAAGCGCACCGCGTTCCAGATGGCCGGCGGCACGGTGCTCGCGACGCTGATGGGCATGATCGCGGTGTTCGGCGTGTATCCGCACATCGACGGCTTCGTGATGCTGTGCGTCGCGCTCACGCCGTTCCTGCTGCTCGGCGTGTTGATGACCACGCGTCCGACGCTCGCGGGCTACGGCGTCGGCTACTGCATCTTTCTTCTGCTTCCTCGCCGGCCCCGACAACGTGGTTCACTACGACCCGAGCGCGTTCATGAACGACGCGCTCGCGCTGGTGCTGTCGATGCTGGTGTCGTCGATCGCGTTCGCGGTGCTGCTGCCGCCGTCGACGCCGTGGCTGCGCAACCGCCTGCTCGTCGACCTGCGCCGCCAGGTGGTGCTGGCCGGCCGCGCGGGTCTGGCACGCGTGCGCTCGCGTTTCGAAAGCGGCGCGCGCGATCTGATGTTCCAGATCAACGCGCTGTCGCAGAACGAGCCCGAAACGAAGCGCGACACGCTGCGCTGGCTGTTTTCGGTGTTGGAGGTCGGCAACGCGGTGATCGACCTGCGCCGCGAAATCGCGACGCTGCCCAACGAGCCGCGCTACCACAAAGCGGCACCGTGGCGCGTCGCGCTGCGCGCGCTGCGCGATGCGCTCGCGGCGCTGTTCGAGCGGCCGCGGCGGCAGCACTTCGCGCGCGCGCTCGCGGCGACCGCCGATGCGATCGCGCAAGTGCAGCAGCTAATGGCCGACTTCACGCCATCGCGTGAAGAACGCCATCAGCTATTGCGCATCCTCAGTCAACTGCATTTCATCCGTACCGCGCTGCTCGATCCGCAGTCGCCGCTTGCCTCGGCGATCGGCGCGCGCGCGGACGCATCAGAAGAAAAAGGAGTTCCTCATGCCGCGTGATATCGCCGTGCTCGATGCCTATGTGCCGGCCATTGTGCTGCTGTTCATCGCGGGCGCCGCGCTGACCTGGCTCGTCGATCGCGTGATCGCCTATACGGGCCTCTATCGCGTGGTGTGGCACCCCTCCCTGTTCCGGGCCAGCTTGCTCGTGTCCGTGTGCGGCCTTCTCGGCCTCGCCGTTTATCGTTGATCAGAGTCGAAACATGACCATCCGAAATCTTGTGGGCTTCATCGCGACAGCCGTCATTTTCATCGTCGCGATCGTGATTGGCCGCGTGCTGTGGGTCCACTACATGGACGAACCGTGGACCCGCGACGGCCGCGTGCGCGCCGAGATCGTCAACGTCGCGCCGGACGTGTCGGGCGCGATCGTCGATCTGCCGGTCAAGGACAACCAGTTCGTGAAGAAGGGCGACCTGCTGATGCAGATCGATCCGTCGCATTACCAGATCGCGGTCGAGCAGGCGCAGGCCGCCGTTGCCGCGCGCAAGGCCGAATTGCAGATGAAGCGCGACGACGCGCAACGGCGTGCCGACATGGATTCGCAGGTGGTGTCGAAGGAAAGCCGCGAAAACGCGACGCATACCGCGTCCGCCGCCGATGCCGCCTATCAGCAGGCACTCGCCGCGCTCGACGCCGCGAAGCTGAACCTCGAGCGCACGCGCGTGGTGTCGCCGGTCGACGGTTACGTGACGAACCTTTCCGTGTTCCGCGGTGACTATGCGAGCGCGGGCGCGGCGAAGCTCGCGATCGTCGATAGTCACTCGTTCTGGGTGTATGGCTACTTCGAGGAAACCAAGCTTCCGCACGTGCGCGTCGGCGATCAGGCCGAAATGCGGCTGATGAGCGGCGGCACGCTGCAAGGCCACGTGGAGAGCATCTCGCGCGGCATCTACGACCGCGACAATCCGCAAAGCCACGAACTGCTCGCGGACGTGAATCCGACCTTCAACTGGGTGCGCCTCGCGCAGCGCGTGCCGGTGCGCGTGCGGATCGACTCGGTGCCGCCCGACGTGATGCTGGCGGCGGGCACGACCTGCACGGTGGTGGTGCGGCCGGGGACAGGCTCCGGCTCCTCGATGGCCAACGCGAGCTGACGCCCGCGCCGCCTTTTATAGCCTGAACTGCCCCACCATCGCCTTCAGCCCGCGCGCCTGATCGTCGAGCGAGCGGGCCGCGGCGGTGGCCTCCTCCACCAGCGCGGCGTTCTGCTGCGTGCCCGAGTCCATCTGCGTGACCGCGAGACTGATCGCCTCGATACCGGCGCTCTGCTCGGACGACGCCGCCGAAATCTCGCCCATGATGTCGGTCACGCGCTTCACCGCCTTCACGACTTCGTCCATCGTCTGACCGGCGTCCGCGGCGAGCGTCGAGCCGTTGCTCACGCGCTCGACCGAGGTCTGGATCAAGCCCTTGATCTCCTTCGCGGCCGCCGCGCTGCGCTGCGCGAGATTGCGCACTTCCGCCGCGACCACCGAAAAGCCGCGTCCCTCCTCGCCCGCGCGCGCCGCCTCGACGGCCGCGTTCAACGCGAGGATGTTGGTCTGGAACGCGATCCCCTCGATCACACCGATGATGTCGCCGATGCTGCGCGAGCTGTCGTTGATGTCGTTCATCGTCGCGACCACGCGGCTCACGACCGCGCCGCCCTGCTCGGCGATCGCCGACGCGTTGTTCGCGAGCGTGCTCGCCTGCTTTGCGTTGTCGGCGTTCTGACGCACCGTCGAGGTCAGCTGCTCCATGCTGCTCGCGGTGCGCTCGAGCGCGAGCGCCTGCTGCTCGGTACGCTGCGACAGATCGAGATTGCCCATCGAAATCTGCCCGGACGCGGTCGCAATCGCATCGGCGCTCGACGCGATGTCGGCAACCGTCGTCGCGAGTCCGCTTTGCATGTCGGACAGCGCGAACAGCATGCTCGCACGGTCCTTGCCGCCGAGCGCGATGCGGTTCGACAGATCGCCCGCGGCGATGCGGCGCGCGATCTCCGTGGCGTACGCGGGCTCGCCGCCGAGCTGCGCGGTGAGCCGCCGCACGACCCACGCGGCGATGCCGAACGCGAGCACGATCAGCGCGAGCGTCATCACCGCGATCATCACGAACGACGAGTGATAGATGAAGCCGGACGCGTCGATTGTCGCCTTCGCGGCGGTGCCGCGCTGCGCGACGAGTTCGTCGACGAGCTTTTCGAGCTTGCCGGTTTCGACGAGCAGCGACACGTCCTGCGTGCCGACCTGCCAGTTCATCTGCGACAGATCGAGCGGCTGCGCTTTCACGAGCGTGACGAAGTCGCGCAGATGACTGCTCCATGCCGCGACCGCCGCGGCGAACGCCTTCTGCACGCCGACCGCCTTCGCGTCCGACTTATCGACGTACTGCTGGAGCGTGCGCAGTTGCTCGTTGAGACCCGCGAGGCCGCGCTCGATGTCGGCCCCGAGTTCGTCGCGCTCCTTCGCCGTGGTCGCGGTGAGCAGCATCTTTTGCGCGCGGCTCGCGCGCAGCATGTGGCCGCGCGCTTCCTCGGCGGCGCGGCTCGCGACGTGGCCCTGGTCGTAGATCGATTGCGCGGACGCGTTCAGCCGGCCGATCTGCAGCAGCGAAAACACGCCGATCAGCAGCGTGCCGGCGAGCAGAATCGCAAACGCGATCCGCAGCGTCGCCTTGACCGACAGGCCGTTGAACTTCGTTGCCGCTGCGCTGTGTGCCACTGCTTTCATAATCCCCGTCCCCACATGTCGACGCGCCGGACGGTCGGTTCCGGCATCACCACTTATCTCTCCGGGTCTACGGCAGCCTGCCCCGCGATCTTGAATTTCGCTTGTGCAGGCCGCGGCGGGTCGTGCGCCGCTTGCCGTTCCCGGCTCCATGTTCGACGCGCCGCTTCGTGAGCCGCGCAATCGCGAGCGCTTTATACCGTGGCCAAAAACTCGCCAAAAAAAGTTTCTTCAGGCAAAGAGCTGACGATTCGTCCTTTCACCGTCGAATGAAAGTCATCCGCCCCCTTGTCCGATTCGCGACAAAACTTGTCCTTACAATTCGCTCCGGCCACATTAAACTTCGGCTCAATATTCAAAATAAACTTCGGCTCAATATTCAAAACGGCGGTTGCCGCGATGAAACGCCGCAGTGCTTCGCGGAACGCGCCTACGAGGCGTGCTGCCCGCACCGATTTTCGGTGCCGATCTTTCATTCCACCGTTTTCCCGATCTTTTTTTCTAGCGCATGGAAACGAGCCTCGATAAAAGCGCCCTTGCCGGCGCATCCGCCACGGGGGCGAGCACGTCTCCGGCCGCCGCTGCGCCGGCGGCCGCCAAGGTCCAGCGCACGGTGTATTCCGTGCTCGGTGCGATCAGCTTTTCGCACCTGCTCAACGACATGATCCAGTCGCTGATCCTCGCCATCTACCCGATGTTCAAGGACAACTTCTCGTTGTCGTTCGGGCAGATCGGTCTGATCACGCTGACCTACCAGATCACCGCGTCGCTGCTGCAGCCGCTCGTCGGCAGCTATACCGACAAACATCCGAAGCCGTACTCGCTGCCGGTCGGCATGGGCTTCACGCTGGCCGGGCTGCTGCTGATGTCGGTCGCGCCGAACTTCGGCGTGCTGCTGGTCGCCGCGGCGCTGGTCGGCTGCGGATCGTCGGTGTTCCATCCGGAGTCGTCGCGAGTCGCGCGGATGGCCTCGGGTGGCCGTCACGGTCTCGCGCAGTCGTTGTTCCAGGTCGGCGGCAATGCGGGTTCGTCGCTCGGGCCGCTGCTCGCCGCGCTGATCGTGATTCCGCACGGGCAACGCAGCATCGCGTGGTTCTCGGCGGCGGCGCTCGTCGCGATCGTCGTGCTCACGCAGATCGGCCGCTGGTACAAGCGTCATCCGTCGGTCAGGAAGGCGCGCGGCCAGGGCGCGCATGTGACGCTGCCGCGTAACGAGATCATCCTGGCGATGAGCGTGCTGGTGTTGCTGGTGTTCTCCAAGTACTTCTATCTCGCCAGCATCAATAGCTATTTCACGTTCTATCTGATCGACAGGTTCCATCTGTCGGTGCAGGCCGCGCAGATCCATCTGTTCGTGTTCCTCGCGGCGGTCGCGGCGGGTACGGTGATCGGCGGGCCGATCGGCGACAAGATCGGGCGCAAGTACGTGATCTGGGTGTCGATTCTTGGCGTCGCGCCTTTTACGCTGCTGTTGCCGTATGCGAATCTGTTCTGGACTGGTGTGCTGACGGTTGTTATTGGGGTGGTGCTCGCCTCGGCGTTCTCGGCGATTCTTGTTTATGCGCAGGAGTTGATTCCTGGGAAGGTTGGGATGGTGGCTGGGTTGTTCTTTGGTTTTGCCTTTGGGCTTGGCGGCGTGGGCGCCGCGGTGCTTGGGGAACTCGCTGACGCTACCAGTATTGCGTTTGTTTATAAGGTTTGTTCGTTTTTGCCGTTGATTGGGGTGCTGACTGTTTTGTTGCCGGATGTTGAAGGGAAGCGGGTTAAAGGGTGAGCGCGGGCCGCGGGGTTGGGGGCTTTTCCTTTTCCTTATCGTGCGGTGTTGGCCTTTCCTTGCTGGCTTGTCGGTTTATTAGCGTTGCCCCTGTGCGGGGCGGCACCTACTTTCTTTGCTGCTGCAAAGAAAGTAGGCAAAGAAGACAGCTAAAACCGCTAATTCTTAAGCGGGTCCCTCGGTCTGCATGAGGTAGTGGTGCATCTGGAATCCGTGCTCCCGCACATTCCGCGGTAGTGACAAGGCCGTCATTCTTCCGGCGGCGCTACGCGCGCCGAAACCCCGTTCAAAATCCACCGGTTGTTTCGGCGCATCGCCGAGGCGCAGCCGAAGGCCCCCGCTGCGCCGGCCAAACCATTGGTTTCGCTGGCAGGCCCGTCCGCGATGCACGTAGTGCGGAGTGGGAGGGATGACGGCTTTGTCACGAGCGGGGAATGTGCGGGAGCCCGGATTCCAGATGCACCACTACCCCCTCCAAGCCAGGGGACCCGCTTAAGAATTAGCGGTTTTAGCTGTCTTCTTTGCCTACTTTCTTTGCAGCAGCAAAGAAAGTAGGTGCCGCCCCGCACAGGGGCTACGCAAATAGACCGATCAGTCAGCAAGGAAAGGCCAACACCGCAAAGAACACCACCCTCGCCTTAGCCCCGCATCCGCCTCCACAGCAAAAAACCCACCGCAATGACGTTAACCGCAACACCGTCGACAACAGCCAGCACCGGCAAAGGATCGCTCCACTTGTCCATGTTCGTCGTGCGCGAATAATAGGGCTCGCCGCTTCCATACGCTTCGTCCAGGTTAATCACGTTAAACGCAGCAACCGCAACGACAAGGGCAAGCAGAACTACGCCAGCGAGAAAACGGGCGATGCTGGACTTCCGCATGTCAGTACCTAACCGTCAAGGGAATGTAGCAATCTGGCGACGGCGTAGCCGCCTCCTTCAGGTCGCGTACGAAAGATTCCATCCCGGCATGCAGGTTGATACAACCCGCGCTACCCGCATGCGTGCCGCCGTGGATAAAAAAGCCGCCCCGTCCATACGTCTGTGTTCCGGGATAGACATGAATCGTGATCCGATGATCACCCCAGGCAGCACGCGGGGCAAAGTTGTACCAATGGTTCTCCCACATCTGCGAAGGATCAATCCAATATTGGCCGGGGGGAATTGGACCCACGCCATCTTTGCGCTGACGCATCGACGAATAATCGAATTTTCCGCCGCTATCCGTTCTTCCGGACACGGCGGCATAGATACGGGAAGTCGAACCACTCATGGTCAAAAAACGACCGTTAAAGTTTAGAAATACTTGAGACCTCGCGCAAGCTGGAACACGCGGACTACCACGCTCCGAGGCGTATCGATCGGACATACAAACCTCAATATCTGGGGGAAAACGACCTGTCACGTTGATCGCCTCTACCCTACCTGGCGGTGCAGAAACAAGAAATGGGCGACGGATGAAAATGACGAACAACGACTTTCTTCTGTTGCCCTTCGCCCTTACGGCGAACCCGCTTGCCCCCCCTCCCGCCCGTGGCTATGCTTGTGCGCATAACGAGCGCCGCACCGGGCGCGCAATTTGTGATTCCGTTTCATCCAACCCTGTCCACTCCCGCCGCACGAGGATCGCCGCCGATGACCCGCTACCGCGATTTCCACCGCCGCTCGATGGACCACCCCGAAGCCTTCTGGCGCGAAGAAGCCCGGCGCATTCACTGGCACACGCCATTCGGCACCGTGCTCGACCGCTCGAAGCCGCCGTTCGCGCGCTGGTTCGTCGGCGGTCGCACGAACCTCTGCCATAACGCGGTAGACCGGCATCTGGCCGAACGCGCGCAGCAGAACGCGCTCGTCTACGTATCGACCGAAACCGGCATCGAGCGGCACTACACGTATGCCGATCTGTACGCCGAAATCAACCGGATGGCCGCCGTCATGCGCTCGCTCGGGGTGAGGCGCGGCGATGTCGTGCTGATCTATCTGCCGATGATCCCCGAGGCGCTGTTCGCGATGCTCGCGTGCGCGCGGCTCGGCGCGATCCACTCGGTCGTGTTCGGCGGCTTCGCGGCGCCGAACCTCGCCACGCGTATCGACGACGCGAAGCCCGTGCTGATCGTCACTGCCGACGCCGGCGCGCGCGGCGGCAAGGTGGTCGACTACACGCCGCTCGTCGACGAAGCGCTCGCGCGCGCCATGCACAAGACACCGCATGTGCTGCTGATCGACCGGCAGCTCGCGCCCGCGCGACTGAACGCGCCCTACCTCGTCGCCTACGAGCCGCTGCGCGAACAGTTCTTCGACGCCCACGTCCCGTGCGAGTGGCTCGAATCGAACGAGCCGTCGTACGTGCTGTACACGTCGGGCACAACCGGCAAACCGAAGGGCGTGCAGCGCGACGTCGGCGGCTATGCGGTCGCGCTCGCGGCATCGATGGAATACATCTTCGAGGGCAAGCCCGGCGACACCATGTTCACCGCGTCCGACGTCGGCTGGGTGGTCGGCCACAGCTACATCGTGTACGCGCCGCTGATCGCGGGGCTGACCACCGTGATGTACGAAGGCACGCCGATTCGTCCGGACGGCGGCATCTGGTGGCGGCTCGTCGAGCAGCACAAGATCAACCTGATGTTCACCGCGCCGACCGCGATACGCGTGCTGAAGAAGCAGGACCCGGCGCTGATGAAGGCAGCCGATCTGTCGAGCCTGCGCACGCTGTTTCTCGCCGGCGAACCACTCGACGAACCAACCGCCGAATGGATCTCCAACGCGTTGAACAAGCCGGTGATCGACAACTACTGGCAGACCGAAACCGGCTGGCCGATGCTCGCGATTCCGCGCGGCATCGAGGCACTGCCGACCAAGCTCGGTTCGCCGGGCGTGCCCTCGATCGGCTATAGCCTGACCGTGCGCGACGAGCTGACCGGCGAGCCCTGCGCGCCCGGCGAGAAAGGCGTGCTGACGCTCGACTATCCGCTGCCTCCCGGCTGCATGTCGACGGTATGGGGCGACGACAAGCGCTTCGTCGGCACCTACTGGTCGAGCGTGCCGAACCAGCAGGTGTATTCGACGTTCGACTGGGGCGTGCAGGACGAAGACGGCTACGTGACGATCCTCGGCCGCACCGACGACGTCATCAACGTCGCGGGCCATCGCCTCGGCACGCGCGAGATCGAGGAGGCGCTGTCGAGCCATGCGGCTGTCGCGGAAGTCGCGGTGGTCGGTGTGACCGATCCGGTCAAGGGTCAGGCGGCGATGGCCTTCGTCGTGCTGCGCGGCGCGCAGGGAGAAGGCGACCCGAGCGAGCGCGCGCGGCTCGAAGCCGAACTGGCGATGACGGTCGACCGCCATCTCGGCTCGATTGCGCGGCCCGCGCGCGTGGTGATGGTATCGATGCTGCCGAAGACGCGCTCCGGCAAGCTATTGCGCCGCGCTATCGCGGCGCTCGCCGAAGGGCGCGAGCCGGGCGATTTGCCGACGATCGAAGATCCGGCCGCGCTGCAGCAGGTGCGCGACGCGCTCGGCGACGGCAGGAAGAAATAAGCGGGCGCTCAGCCCGCGGTGTCCCGCGTGCCGAGAAAGCGCGCGAGAATCGCGTTCGAATACGTGCCCGCGATCCCGGTCAGGAACGACATGAACGATCCGGGCGCGTGGTCGTCGGCGGTATCGGAGATCGTGCGCACGACCGCGCACGGCACGCCGTACTCGTAGCAGACCTGCGCGATCGCCGCGCCTTCCATCTCGACCGCGAGCGCGTCGGGCAGCGCGTCGCGCAACGCCGCGACGGCCGCGGCGCTCGCGACGAACTGATCGCCGCTGACGATCAAGCCGCGATGCACGCGCGGCGCGCGCGTGCCGAAGCGCGCCGCGCAGGCCGCGCCTTCCTCGGCGACGAACTGCTCGCATGCGGCGGTTAGACGGTCGGCGAGCGCCGCATCGGTGGTGAAGCGCGACATGCCGAGCAGCGGTACCTCGAAGCGCGGAAACAGCGGCGATGCGTCGATATCGTGCTGCATCAGCGTGCTCGCGACGACGATATCGCCGACATGCACGTCGCCGCCGACACCCCCCGCAACGCCGGTGAACACAATGGCTTCGACATCGAACGCGTGAATCAGCGCGCTGACCGTCGCGGCCGCCGCGACCTTGCCGACGCGCGCAAGCGTGACGACGCACGTCGTGCCGTGCACGGTGCCGACGTGGTAATCGCGCTGGCCGTGCGTGAGCGTGCGCACGCCGGACTCGGCGCGCATCGCCTCGATCAGGTCGCCGAGTTCCTGCGGCAACGCGGCCAGGATGCCGAGCGGCCGCCGCACGTCGTGGCTCGTGTTCAAGGACGCGCTCATTCGACCGCCTGCAATTTAGCCACCGCCAGCGCCAGCCACTTTTCGCCGTGCCGCTTGAAGCGGACCTGCGCCTTCGCGTCGGTGCCGCTGCCTTCGAGCGCGGTGATCGTGCCTTCGCCGAACTTCGTGTGGAACACCTGCTGGCCGACGCGGAAGCCCGTGTCGGCCGCGCGTTGCTCGTTCGCGAACGCGGGCGCCGGTGCGGAGGTCACCGCCGCCGTCGCCGTCGATCCGCCGCCGTAGCCCGGCCGCGCGAACCAGTCGCGCCCGTAGCCGGCGTTGTCCGAGCGGCCGCCCCAGCGCGAACCCGCCTCGACCTTCGGCGTGAGCCACTTCAGCGTTTCCTGCGGCAATTCGTCGAAGAAGCGCGAGCGGATGTTGTAGCGGGTCTGGCCGTGCAGCATCCGGCTTTGCGCGAACGACAGGTACAGCCGCTCCTTCGCGCGCGTGATCGCAACGTACATCAGACGCCGCTCCTCTTCGAGGCCGTCGGCCTCCATCGCGCTGTTCTCGTGCGGGAACAGCCCCTCTTCGAGGCCGGTGATGAACACTGCGGTGAATTCGAGCCCCTTTGCCGCGTGCACCGTCATCAGCTGCACCGCTTCCTGGCCGGCCTGCGCCTGGTTGTCGCCCGCTTCGAGCGATGCGTGCGACAGAAAGCCCGCGAGCGGCGTCATCGTGTCGGGGTTTTGCGCCGGATCGGCGATGCCCGGTGCGTCGAGGACCACCGTGGTCGGATCGTCGGTCGCGACCGCGAGTTCGGGCGCGGCGCTGGCTCCTGGGCGCAGCGGAATCGAGCGCGCGGGCGTATCGAGCCCGTAGCCTTCTTCGCTGACGAACGCGGCGGCCGCGTTGACGAGTTCCTGCAGGTTCTCGAGCCGCTCCTGGCCTTCGCGCTCGTTCTGATAGAAGTCGGCGAGACCGCTCGCGCGGACCACGTACTCGACGGTCTCAGGCAGGCTCATCTGCTGCGTGTCGGCGCGCATCTTGCCGACGAGGTTCGCGAACGCGGCGAGGCTCGATCCCGCCTTGCCCGCGACGTACGGAATCGCCGCGGCCATCGAGCAGTTGTACAGACGCGCGGCGTCGGCGAGCTGTTCGATCGAACGCGCGCCGATGCCGCGCGTGGGGAAATTGACGACGCGGCCGAATGCGGTGTCGTCGTTCGGGTTGTCGATCAGGCGCAGATACGCGAGCGCGTGCTTGACTTCCTGACGCTCGAAAAAGCGCAGGCCGCCATACACGCGATACGCGATGCCCGCGTTGACGAGCGTGTGCTCGATCGTGCGCGACTGCGCGTTGCTGCGGTAGAGCACCGCGATTTCGCTGCGCGACAGGCCGGTGTTGATCAGCGCGCGGATCTCTTCGACGATCCAGCCGGCCTCCTGCGAATCGGTCGCCGATTCGTAGACGCGCACCGGTTCGCCGTGCCCCGCGTCGGTACGCAGATTCTTGCCGAGGCGTCGCGAGTTGTTCGCGATCAGCTGGTTGGCGGCATCGAGAATATGGCCGTGCGAACGATAGTTCTGCTCGAGCTTGATCAGATTGCGCACGTTGAACTCGTGCTCGAAGTCGCGCATGTTGCCGACGTTCGCGCCGCGGAACGCGTAGATCGACTGGTCGTCGTCGCCGACCGCGAAGATTGCGTTGTGCTGGCCCGCGAGCTGCTTCAGCCACGCGTATTGCAGCTTGTTGGTGTCCTGAAACTCGTCGACGAGGATGTGCCTGAAGCGCGCCTGGTAATGCGCGCGCAGCGGCGGATTGTGCGCGAGCAGTTCGTAGCAGCGCAGCAGCAGCTCGGGGAAGTCGACGACGCCTTCGCGCTGGCATTGCTGATCGTAGGCTTCGTAGAGTTCGACGAACTTGCGGTTGAAGTTGTCGGTGGCGTCGACGTCTTTGGGGCGCAGGCCCTGCTCTTTCGCGTTGTTGATGAAGTACTGGAGATTTTTCGCCGGGTATTTTTCGTCGTCGATGTTGAGGCCCTTCATCAGGCGCTTGATCGCCGACAGCTGGTCCGCGGTATCGAGAATCTGGAACGTGGCGGGCAGCCCGGCGTCGCGGTGATGCGCGCGCAGCATACGGTTGCACAGGCCGTGGAACGTGCCGATCCACATGCCGCGCGTGTCGATCGGCAATAGCGCCGAGAGGCGCGCCATCATTTCGCGGGCGGCTTTGTTCGTGAAGGTCACCGCGAGGACGGTCGCGGGGGACGCGAGGCCATGCTGGATCAGCCACGCGATGCGGGTGATCAGGACGCGGGTTTTGCCGCTCCCCGCGCCCGCCAGGATCAGGGCGGGCTCATTCGGGAGCGTTACGGCGGCGTGTTGTTCGGGGTTTAGATTCGAGAGGAGGTCGGGCATTTTTTTGCTGAGGCGCGGTTCGGGGGACATTATATGCCCCGGCGGGGGTGGCGCTTTTTTTGGTTTTTTTTGTTCTTCTGGATATGGGTTGGGTTTTTTTCGTTGTTCTGGCTTTGTTGGCCTTTCCTTGTTGGCTTATCGGTCTATTAGCGTTGCCCCTGTGCGGGGCGGCACCTACTTTCTTTGCTGCTGCAAAGAAAGTAGGCAAAGAAGACAGCTAAAACCGCCAGCCCATAAGCGGGTCCCCTGGCTTGGAAGGGGTAGTGGTGCATCTGGAATCAGTGCCCCCGCACATTCCGCCGTTCGTGACAAAGCCGTCATCCCTCCCACTCCGCACTACGTGCGTCGCGGATGGGTCTGCCAGGGAAACCAATGGTTTTGCCCGCGCAGCGGGGGCCCTCGGCTGCGCCTCGGCGATGCGCCGAAACAACCAGTGGTTTTTGAGCGGGGTTTCGGCGCGCGTAGCGCCGCCGGAAGAATGACTGCTTTGTCACTAGCGCGGAATGTGCGGGAGCACGGATTCCAGATGCACCACTACCTCATGCGGACCGAGGGACCCGCTTAAGAGTTTGCGGTTTTAGCTGTCTTCTTTGCCTACTTTCTTTGCAGCAGCAAAGAAAGTAGGTGCCGCCCCGCACAGGGGCAACGCTAATAGACCGATAACAAAGCAAGGAAAGGCCAACAAAGCCAGAACAACGAAAAAAGCGCAACCCCCTGTCCACACCGGCCGCCGGCCGGCAAAAAACCTCGTCCAGCTATAATCAACCCTTCCCCGCCTCCAAAATCCTGCCTTTAACAGAAACATGAGCGACACCCCGAGCGACCCGACCTCGACGCTTGCAAAAAGCTTCGAACCCCACACCATCGAAGCCCACTGGGGCCCTGAATGGGAAAAGCGCACCTACGCCGCGCCCTCCTTCGACGCGAACCGCAAGGATTTCTCGATCCAGCTGCCGCCGCCGAACGTCACGGGCACGCTGCACATGGGCCACGCGTTCAACCAGACCATCATGGACGGCCTGACCCGCTATCACCGCATGCTCGGCGAGAACACGCTGTGGGTGCCGGGCACCGACCACGCGGGCATCGCCACGCAGATCGTCGTCGAACGCCAGCTCGACGCGCAGGGCGTGTCGCGCCACGACCTCGGCCGCGAGAAGTTCGTCGAGCGCGTGTGGGAGTGGAAGCAGCAATCCGGCTCCACGATCACGAATCAGGTGCGTCGTCTCGGTGCATCGATCGACTGGTCGCGCGAATACTTCACGATGGACGACAAGACGTCGGCCACCGTGCGCGACGTGTTCGTGCGTCTGTATGAACAGGGCCTGATCTATCGCGGCAAGCGCCTCGTGAACTGGGACCCGGTGCTGCTCACCGCCGTATCCGACCTCGAAGTGGTCAGCGAAGAAGAAAACGGCCACCTGTGGCACATCCACTATCCGTTGACCGACGGCTCGGGCCATCTGACCGTCGCCACCACCCGTCCGGAAACCATGCTCGGCGACACCGCCGTGATGGTGCACCCGGAAGACGAGCGCTACGCCCACCTGATCGGCAAGACCATCACGCTGCCGCTGTCGAACCGCGAAGTGCCGATCATCGCCGACGAATACGTCGACCGCGAATTCGGCACAGGCGTCGTCAAGGTCACGCCCGCGCATGATTTCAACGATTATCAGGTCGGCCTGCGCCACAAGCTGCCGCAAATCGAAATCCTCACGCTCGACGCGAAGATCAACGACCACGCGCCCGAAAAATACCGCGGCCTCGACCGTTTCGAAGCCCGCAAGCTGGTGGTCGCCGATCTCGAGGCGCTCGGTGCGCTCGAATCGGTCAAGCCGCACAAGCTGATGGTGCCGCGCGGCGACCGCACCGGCGTCGTGATCGAGCCGATGCTGACCGACCAGTGGTTCGTCGCGATGAGCAAGCCGGCGCCCGAAGGCACGTTCAATCCGGGCAAGTCGATCACCGAAACCGCGCTCGACGTCGTGCGCAACGGCCAGATCAAATTCGTGCCGGAAAACTGGACCACCACGTACTACCAGTGGCTCGAAAACATCCAGGACTGGTGCATCTCGCGTCAGCTGTGGTGGGGTCATCAGATTCCGGCGTGGTACGGCGAGAACGGCGAAGTGTTCGTCGCCAAGACCGAAGAGGACGCGCGCGCAAAGGCCGTCGCGGCCGGCTACACGGGGGCGTTGAAGCGCGACGAAGACGTGCTCGACACGTGGTTCTCGTCCGCTCTGGTGCCGTTCTCGTCGCTCGGCTGGCCGAACGAAACCGAAGAGCTCAAGCACTTCATGCCGTCGTCGGTGCTCGTCACCGGCTTCGACATCATCTTCTTCTGGGTCGCGCGCATGGTCATGATGACCACGCACTTCACGGGCAAGGTGCCGTTCGAAACGGTCTATATGCACGGTCTCGTGCGCGACGCCGAAGGCCAGAAGATGTCGAAGAGCAAGGGCAACACGCTCGACCCGATCGACATCGTCGATGGCATCGACCTCGACGCGCTCGTCGCGAAGCGCACCACCGGCCTGATGAATCCGAAGCTGGCCGCGTCGATCGAGAAGAAGACCCGCAAGGAGTTTCCGGACGGCATTCCGGCGTTCGGCACCGACGCGCTGCGCTTCACGATGGCGTCGATGGCCACGCTCGGCCGCAACGTCAATTTCGACCTCGCGCGCTGCGAAGGCTATCGCAACTTCTGCAACAAGCTGTGGAACGCCACGCGCTTCGTGCTGATGAACTGCGAAGGCCACGACTGCGGTTTCGGCCAGCCGGCGCAATGTGGCGAATGCGGGCCAGAAGGCAATCTGCATTTCTCGCAGGCCGACCGCTGGATCGTGTCGCAACTGCAGCGCGTGGAAGCGGAAGTCGTCAAGGGTTTTTCCGACTATCGTTTTGACAATGTGGCCAACGCCATATACAAGTTCGTATGGGACGAATATTGTGACTGGTACGTCGAACTCGCCAAAGTGCAGATCCAGACGGGGCAGCCGAACCAGCAGCGTGCCACGCGGCGGACGCTTTTGCGTGTGCTCGAAACGGTGCTGCGCCTCGCGCATCCGGTGATCCCGTTCATCACCGAAGCGCTGTGGCAGAAAGTGGCGCCGCTCGCGGGACGCTACCCGGAAGGCAAGGCAGAGGGCGAGGCGTCCATCATGGTGCAGCAGTACCCCGTCGCGGAGCCGTCGAAGCTCGATGAAGACGCCGAGCGGTGGGCGACCGACCTCAAGGCGGTGATCGATGCATGCCGTAATCTGCGCGGTGAAATGAACCTGTCGCCGGCGGTGAAGGTGCCGTTGCTCGCCACCGGCAATGCGGAGCGTCTTCGTACTTTCGCGCCTTACGCTCAGGCACTTGCGCGTCTGTCGGAGGTGCAGATCATCGCCGACGAGGCCGCGCTCGACGCCCAGGCGGATGGCGCGCCTATTGCTATCGTAGGAACGGACAAGCTGGTGTTGAAGGTCGAAATCGACGCAGCGGTCGAACGCGAACGCCTGTCGAAAGAGATCACGCGGTTGAGCGCCGAAATCGTCAAGTGCAACGGTAAGCTGCAGAATCAGGCCTTCGTTGCGAAGGCGCCGGCGGCGGTCGTGGAACAGGAGCAGAAGCGGCTGGCCGAGTTCGAAGCCACCGTCGGCAAGCTGAAAGCCCAACTTTCCCGCTTGCCGGCCTGACCGAGGCGCCCGCCCCCTCAACGGCGGGCAAGGATTTAACCAGAGGACTTAGGGTACTCACATGCTAAAAGTTACGAAGGCGGTCTTTCCGGTAGCAGGTCTTGGCACCCGCTTCCTCCCCGCCACGAAGGCTAGCCCGAAGGAGATGCTGCCGATCGTCGACAAGCCGCTGATTCAGTACGCGGTCGAAGAGGCGATGGCGGCCGGCATCACCGAAATGATCTTCGTCACGGGCCGCAGCAAGCGCGCGATCGAAGATCATTTCGACAAGTCCTATGAGATCGAGGCCGAACTCGAGGCGCGCGGCAAGGACAAGCTGCTCGAACTCGTGCGCAGCATCAAGCCGAGCCACGTCGACTGCTTCTACGTGCGCCAGGCCGAGGCGCTGGGCCTCGGCCACGCCGTGCTGTGCGCCGAGAAGCTGGTCGGCGACAACCCTTTCGCCGTGATTCTCGCGGACGACCTGTTGTACGGCACGCCGCCCGTGATGACGCAGATGATCGAGGTGTTCGATCACTATCACAGCTCGGTGATCGGCGTCGAAGAGATCCCGCCGCAAGATACAAAATCGTACGGCATCGTCGACGGCAAGGAATGGGAAGACTCGATCATCAAGATGTCGGGCATCGTCGAAAAGCCGGAGCCGGGCGTGGCGCCGTCGAACCTCGGCGTGGTGGGCCGTTATGTGCTGAAGCCGCGCATCTTCGAACACCTGCGCTCCATCAAGCCGGGCGCGGGCGGTGAATTGCAACTGACGGACGCGATCCAGTCGCTGCTCGCCGACGAACAGGTGCTCGCGTACAAGTATCACGGCACACGTTTCGACTGCGGCAGCAAGCTGGGTTACCTGAAGGCGACCGTCGAGTTCGCCCTGCGTCACCCGGAAGTAGCCGCCGATTTCGAAGAATATCTGCGTACCCGCTCGCCGGTTCTCGAAGGCTGACGTCGAAAGTCCGGCTGAAACGAAGAAGGCGCTGTCCCCCCGAATAATGGGGACAGCGCCTTCTTTTTTACATCGGACGGACAGTTTTACCGAATGCAGCTCAACGACGCCGCATCAGAAACGTAAACACCTTGTCATGCGCCGAGCTTTCGACGATCTCGTTGCCGGTCTGCTTCGCGAACGCGGCGAAATCGCGCTGCGAGCCGGGATCGGTGGCGAGCACCTTGAGAATCTGGCCGCTTTCCATGTCGGCGAGCGCCTTTTTGGCGCGCAGGATGGGCAGCGGGCACATGAGCCCGCGCGCATCGACTTCCTTGTGAATCTGAATTTGCATCGACGATGACCTTCGGGACGGGGCGTCGCTGACGACGCCGGACAGAGGGTCAAATTCTACAGCAGGCGGAGCAGCGGCGCCGGGCATCGCCACGACGCCCATTTCCACGCGCGAGCCGTGCCGCGCGCCGTTACAGCGTCACCGCCTCACCGCTTTGCAGCGACTCGCGCAGCGCCACGCCGATACGCGTCGCTTCGAGCGCATCGGCGAGCGTCGCGCCACTCTGTGCCGCATCGCCCTTCCCTGGCCCTTTTTGCACCGATGCGACGAACGCGCGTGCCTCGTGCAGAAACGCGTCCTCGAACCGGTCGAAAAAGTTCGGCGTGCACTCGTTGCGAATGCCGGTCGCGTCGTAGATCTCGACGCGGTTCGCGCGCGGATTGCGGCCGATCGTCAGCGCGCCCGCCGTGCCGATCACTTCGCTGTGCGTATCGTTGCCGTGCGCCTGCGTGCGCGACGCGTAGAACATCGCGAGCTTGCCGCCCTCGAATTCGCAGATCGCGACACCGTTGTCGACGTCGCCGAATTCGCGCAGACCCTCGTGCAGCGCGACCGTGCCCGCCGCGAACACGCGCGTCGCGCGCGGCTTGCCGAGCAGCCAGCGGGCGACTTCGATGTCGTGCACCGTGCAGTCGAGAAAGATGCCGCCCGAGGTCGCCGCGAAGCGCACGAAGAAACCGTCGTCGTCGTTTTTATCGGTGGTTTGCGAGCGCACGAGGAACGGCCGGCCGATCTGGCCGGCGGCGATTTTATCGAACGCGTCGCGGTAGCTCGGATCGAAGCGGCGCATGAAGCCGATCGTCGCCTGCAGGTGCGGATAGCGCGACGCTTCGGCCAGCACGCGCTCGCATTCGGCGACATCGAGCGACAGCGGCTTTTCGCAGAACACATGCTTGCCGGCGCGCAATGCGTCGACGATCTGCTGCGCGTGCAGCGACGACGGCGTGACGAGCCATACCGCGTCGACGTGCGGATCAACGAGCAGGTCCGCGTAATCGGCGTAGAGACGCGGTTCGGGTAGTGCATCGCGCGCCCATGCGAGTTCATCTTCGAGCGGACTGCACGCGGCCGTGAGCGTCGCGCCCGGCACGCGATACGCGAGATTCTCCGCATGCCGCTTGCCAAGCCGCCCAAGGCCGACCACGCCGATCCGCAAGCGCTCCGTGGCGGGCTTCATCACGCTGCCTCGCCGAGTTTGATCGCACGGCCCTCGCGCCACGACCGCGCCGCGGCTTCCGCGAGTTCGAGCGCTTTCAGGCCATCCGCGACGGTCGTGCGCACCGGCTTGCCATGCGTGACCGCGTCGAAGAAATGCGCGATTTCGAGCGCGTATGCCGCGCGATAGCGTTCGAGAAAAAACGCCTCGGGCACGTCGGTCGATACCTCCGTCTTCGAGTACGCGATAACTTCGGTGGGCCGAACGTTGCCTGCTTGCAGCATCCCGGTGCTGCCGAGCACTTCGAAGCGCTGGTCGTAGCCGTAGGCAGCGCGCCGCGCGGTGTTGATCTGGCACAGCCGCCCGCGCTTCGTGCGGATCGTCACCGCGGTCGAATCGATGTCGCCCGCGTCGGCGATCGCGGGGTCGGTGAGGCAACTGCCGGTGGCGTGCAGCGTGTCGGCTTCGTCGTCGAGAATCCAGCGACAGATGTCGAAGTCGTGAATCAGCATGTCCTTGAAGATGCCGCCCGAGTGCCGGATGTACTCGACCGGCGGCGCCCCCGGATCGCGGCTCGTGACGACGAGCATTTCCGGCGTGCCGATCTCGCCCGCGTCGAGACGCGCTTTCAACGCGGAAAACGTCGGATCGAAGCGCCGCTGAAAACCGATCATGCACACGACACCGGCGCGCTCCACCGCTTCTGCGCACATCCGCGCGCGCTCCAACGTGAGATCGACCGGCTTCTCACAGAACACGTGCTTGTTCTGCGCGGCCGATTTGACGATCAGGTCCGCATGCGTGTCGGTGCTCGAACAGATCACGGTCGCGCCGATCGATGCATCGCCGATCGCGCCGTCGCTATCCGCAACCTGCGCGCCATGCTGCGCGGCGAGCGCGGCGGCCGCCTCGCGATTCACGTCGACCACGTATTTGAGCCGCACGCCGGGCTGCCGCGCGAGATTCGCCGCATGGATCTTGCCGATGCGCCCCGCGCCGAATACGGCGACGTCGATCGTGTTTACCGCGTCAGTCATCGTAGCCTCCAGTGTCGTTGGATTCTTCAACGTTCAGTTCGAGCTTGTACGCGAGCGCGATGAAGAGCGCCTGGCACAGGCAGATCGTGCTAGTCAGCGAGCGGAACGCGAACGCGCTGCCCTCTTTCACGTATAGCTGCGTGCTGGCGTAGCGTGCGAGCGGCGATAGTTGGCTATCCGTAATGACGAGCGTCTTCGCCTGATGATGATGCGCGACGCGCAGACAGTACTGTGTCTCCTTGCCGTACGGCGCGAAGCTGATCGCAATCACCACGTCGCCCTTCCTGACACTGCGGATCTGCTCGCGATACATGCCGCCGAAGCCAGACACCAGATGCACGCGCTTGTGCGTGTGCTGCAACGCATAGACGATGTAGCTCGCGACCGGAAACGAGCGCCGCACCCCGATCACGTAGATGTTGTCGGCCTGCTGCAGCATCTTCACGGCAGCGTCGAACTGCTTGTCGTCGAGGCCCGCTTCGAGTTCTTCGAGGCCGCCGCGCGACGCGGCGATGAACTCGCGCGCGACCGCGCCGCCCGACAAGGTGCCGGGCTTCTCGTCGATCAGCTTGCGGATGCGCTGCTGATAGCTCGACGACGACACGCCCTGCCCCGTATACGCCTGACGAAACACCGCCTGCAGATCCGAAAACCCGGAAAAGCCGAAGCGCTGCGCAAAGCGCACGACCGCCGACGGATGCACGCCGCAGCTCGCGGCGATATCGCTCGTGCGATCCATCATCACGCTCGAGCGATGCTGCTCGATGTACGTCGCGACGCTTTTCAACTGCCGCGGCAGCGACTCGTAGGTATCCGCGATGCGCTGCATCAATTCGTCGACGCTCGGCACCGCCTCTTCGGTGATCTGTTCCGCCATGACAGCCTCTCGGGGTTTCCTGCAATGCGGCAGACGCGCCCGCGGCGCGCCGCAACGTGCATCCGACGTTGCCGAGTATAGGCGGCCGCCCCGTCAAATGGAACGTATTTTCCATTTTTATTTCTCATGAAATTTTCTTTGCAAGGCTTCGGAAGATGACCTACTCTTGGTCGTGAGCGATGGCGCTTCGGCCTCGTTGTGTGGGTCATCGGAATGGAAAGCCGCCCGCCAGTCGCTCCCTCAATAACGAACGACAGACCGAGAAAGGTGGAGACAATGAGACTTTGCAGAGGCAAGGCAACGCTCAGGATTCTGGTGACGGCGTTGACGTTGGCGACGGGATTCGGCGCGGCCTCGGCCGCCCGCGCGGCGGACGCCCACTTCGTGCTGATCAGCCACGCGCCGGATTCGGACTCGTGGTGGAACACGATCAAGAACGCGATCAAGCAGGCCGACGAGGACTTCAACGTTCAGACCGACTATCGCAACCCGCCGAACGGCGACATCGCCGACATGGCGCGTCTCGTCGAGCAGGCGGCCGCGCGCAACTACGACGGCGTGATCGTGTCGATCGCCGACTTCGACGTGCTGAAGAGCTCGATCGCGAAGGTCACCGAGAAGCACATTCCGCTCGTCACGATCAATTCGGGCACCGAGGAGCAAAGCGCGAAGCTCGGCGCGATCATGCACGTCGGCCAGCCCGAGTTCGCGGCCGGCAAAGCCGCCGGAGAAAAGGCCAAGGCCGCCGGCATCAAGTCGTTCCTGTGCGTGAACCACTACGCGACGAACCCGGCTTCGTTCGAACGCTGCCGCGGTTTCGCCGAAGCGATCGGCGCCAACTTCAAAACCTCGACGCTCGACACGGGCCAGGACCCGACCGGCGTGCAGTCGAAGGTCAGCGCGTTCCTGCGCAACCATCCGGATACCCAGGCGGTGCTGACGCTCGGTCCGCTGTCGGCCGATCCGACGCTGAAGGCGCTGCAGCAGATGGGCCTCGCCGGCAAGATCTGGTTCGCGACGTTCGACTTCGACAGCGACATCGCGAAGGGCATCCAGGACGGCACGATCCAGTTCGCGATCGACCAGCAACCGTACTTGCAGGGCTATATCCCGGTTGCCGTACTCGCGATCGTGAAGAAGAACAACACCACCGATCCGGCCAGGATCCGCGAAATCCTGCAGGCGAATCCGAAGTTCAAGGAGCGTCTTGCCACTTATGGGCTCGCGCCGTCGTACGGGCCGCGCAATATCGGCTCGGGCCCCGGCTTCATCACGAAGGCCAACGTCGACAAGGTGCTGAAGTACGCCGGCCAATACCGCTAGACGCACGGCAACGCATCGCGTCGCGCGCCTAAGCCGCCGCGCTGGCGGCAAGGTTAAAAAACAGTGACCGGCGGGACGCATGGCGTCTTGCCGGCGCTCGCCCGCTCAGCGGATTCGCAAAGGCCCACGGCATTGCGCCGACCCGCCGGTCGCGGGCGTATCAAGGAGAGCTTCAATGGGTGTCGCCGACCTGTTTCATCCCCATCACCGCAAGCAACCGCCACCTGATCCGCAGGATCCGGCAAAGTCCGCTGCGACGACCGTCTCGCAATCCGCTGCCGTCGACGAACGCGTGCGCGAGGAATCCTGGTTCCGCCATCTGCTCGGCCGACCGGAATTCGCGGCGCTTGCCGGCACCGTGATGGTGTTCATCGTGTTCGGCGTGGCGGCCGGCAACTCGGGGATGTTCAATCTCGACGGCGTGATGAACTGGTCGCAGGTCGCCGCGTATCTCGGTCTGATCTCGGTCGGCGCGTGCCTGCTGATGATCGCCGGCGAGTTCGATCTGTCGATCGGTTCGATGATCGGCTTTGCCGGCATGATGGTCGCGCTGCCGACCATGTACTTCCACTGGCCGATCTGGCTGGCGATCGCGTTCGCGTTCGCCGGCTCGATGCTGCTCGGCGCGCTCAACGGCTATCTGGTGATGCGCACGCGCCTGCCGTCGTTCATCGTCACGCTCGCGTTCCTGTTCATTCTGCGCGGTCTCACGCTCGCGCTATCGGTGATGTTCGCCGATCGCACCATCATCTCCGGCGTCGGCGACGTCGCGCGTCAGGACTGGTTCGCGCACACGTTCTTCCAGGGCGTCGCGTTCAGAGGCCTGTTCGTATGGCTCGGCCACCTCGACCTCGTGAAGATGCTCGACAACGGCACGCCGCTCGTGCCGGGCATTCCCAAGGTGCTGCTGTGGTGGCTCGTGCTCGCCGTGGTCTGCGCGTTCACGCTCGCCAAGACGCGCTTCGGCAACTGGATTTTCGCGGTCGGCGGCGACGCCACCGCGGCCAAGAACGTCGGCGTGCCGGTGCGTCGCGTGAAGATTTCGCTGTTCGTGCTGACCGCGTTCTGCTCGGCCCTGTATGCAGTACTTCAGGTGTGCGACATCGGTTCAGCCGCGGCCGACCGCGGTTTGCAGGCGGAGTTCGAGGCGATCATCGCCGCGGTGATCGGCGGCACGCTGCTGACGGGCGGCTACGGCTCGGTGATCGGCGCATGCTTCGGCGCGCTGATCTTCGGCGTCGTGCAGATCGGCATCACGTACACCAATGTCGATTCCGACTGGTTCCGCGTGTTCCTCGGCGTGATGCTGCTGTTCGCCGTGCTGTTCAACCACTACGTGCGCGGCCGCGTCGCGGCATCGCGCTAGAAGGAGGTTCACGATGAGCACCCCCGAACCGAACGCCGACGACATCATCTTGTCGCTCGAAGGTGTCAGCCGTTATTTCGGCAACATCATCGCGCTGAACGACATCACGCTGCGGCTCAAACGCGGCGAAGTGCATTGCCTGCTCGGCGACAACGGCGCCGGCAAGTCGACGCTGATCAAGACGCTCGCGGGCGTGTATCAGCCGAGCAAAGGCACCTACCGGGTGGACGACAAACCGGTGCACTTCACGTCGCCGAAAGACGCGCTCGATCTCGGCATCGCCACCGTCTACCAGGATCTGGCGCTGGTGCCGCTGCTATCGGTCGCACGCAATTTCTTCATGGGCCGCGAGCCGCAGAAAAAGCTGTTCGGCCTTCTGAACGTGATGGACCTCGAAACCTGCGCAACCACCGCGCGCGACAAGCTCGCCGAAATGGGCATCAACGTGCGCGACCCGCATCAGCCGATCGGCACGATGTCGGGCGGCGAGCGTCAATGTCTGGCGATTGCGCGTGCGATCCACTTCGGCGCGCGCGTGCTGATTCTCGACGAACCGACCGCCGCGCTCGGCGTCAAGCAGAGCTTCAACGTGCTGAAGCTGATCCACAAGGCGCGCGCCAAAGGCATCTCGGTGATCTTCATCACGCACAACGTGCACCACGCGTATCCGATCGGCGATTCGTTCACGCTGCTCAACCGCGGCCGCTCGCTCGGCACGTTCACCAAACAGACGATCAGCAAGGACGAAGTGCTCGACATGATGGCCGGCGGCGCCGAGATGCAGAAGATGATCGGCGAACTCGAAGGCGCGACGATCTGACCGATTCGCGCGGCACGTCCAGCCTCGGCGCGTTTCGCCCGGCTGGCCGACGCGCACCTACCGCGCACTGTTACTCAGGACTATTCATGGCTCACTCCAGCACCTCCAGCGGTAACGCAGCGGACAGCCGGTTCGCGCCGGGGCGCGCCCGCGACATCGTGTGCCTCGGCCGGCTGGCCGTCGATCTGTACGCGCAGCAGGTCGGCGCACGGCTCGAAGACGTGTCGAGCTTCGCGAAGTATCTCGGCGGCTCGTCAGCGAACATCGCGTTCGGCTGCGCGCGGCTCGGGCTTGCCGCAGCCATGCTGGCGCGCGTCGGCAACGATCACATGGGGCGCTTCCTGACGGAGACGCTCACGAAGGAAGGCTGCGACGTGAGTCACGTGCGCATCGATCACGATCGGCTGACCGCGCTCGTGCTGCTCGGCCTGAAGGACCGTGACACCTTTCCGCTGATCTTCTACCGCGAGAACTGCGCGGACATGGCGGTCGACGAGGCCGACTTCGACGAGGCGTTCATCGCGTCGTCGAAAGCGCTGCTGATCACCGGCACGCATTTCTCGACCGAGCAGGTCAATCGCACGAGCCGTCGCGCGCTCGACTACGCGCGCCGCAACGACGTGCGCACCGTGCTCGACATCGACTACCGCCCGGTGCTGTGGGGACTCACGGGCAAGGCCGACGGCGAGACGCGTTTCGTGGCGAGCGAAGGCGTCAGCGCGCATTTGCAGCGGATTCTGCCGCTGTTCGATCTGGTGATCGGCACCGAGGAAGAGTTTCGCATCGCCAGCGGCAAGACCGACCTCGCCGACGCGCTCGCGATGGTGCGCGCGGTGACGCCGGCCACGCTCGTGCTGAAACGCGGGCCGCTCGGCTGTCAGATCATCGACGGCGAGGTGCCTGCATCGCTCGACGATGCGCCGATTCATGGCGGCGTCGAAGTCGAAGTGCTGAACGTGCTCGGCGCGGGCGACGCGTTCGCTTCCGGCTTCCTGTCCGGCTGGCTGCGCGATCAGCCGCTCGACGCCTGCGCGCGCGCCGCGAATGCGAGCGGCGCGCTGGTCGTGTCTCGGCACGGCTGCGCCCCGGCGATGCCGACACCGGCCGAACTCGACTACTTCCTGCGCGAAGCGCAGGCCGATCCGCAACGCATGCGCCGCCCCGATCGCGATGCGAAGCTCGCAAGACTGCATCGCGTGTCGCCGGCGCGCAAAGCGTGGCAAGAGGTGCTCGGCTTCGCTTTCGATCATCGCAACCCGTTCTTCGAACTCGCGCAGCAGAGCGGTGCCGACGAAGCGCGCATTGCCCGGTTGAAGGGCCTGTTCGTCGAAGCGGTCGCGCAAACCGAACGTGCATTGAACTTGCAGGGACGCATCGGCGTACTGATCGACGACCGCTATGGTCAGGACGCGCTGAATGCCGCGACCGGTCGCGGCTGGTGGATCGGCCGCCCGGTCGAACTGCCCGGCTCCGTGCCGCTCGTGTTCGATCATGGTCGTTCGATCGGCACCACGTTGATCGCGTGGCCGCAGGAACACGTCGTGAAATGCCTCGTGCAGTTTCATCCCGACGAGCCGATCGAGCAGCGGCTCGAACAGGAGGCGCAACTGCGCGCGCTGTATGACGCGACCCAGGCAAGCGGCCACGAACTGCTGCTCGAAGTGATTCCTCCGAAGCATGCGTCGCTGCCGCAGGGACCGGACATCGTGTTTCGCGCGTTGAAGCGCCTGTACAACCTCGGCATCTACCCCGAGTGGTGGAAGCTCGAACCGATGGACGCCGCGCAATGGCAGGCCATCGACGCGTTGATCGCCGAGCGCGATCCGTATTGCCGTGGCGTCGTGCTGCTCGGTTTATCGGCGGCGGTCGAGCAGTTGAGCGAGGGCTTTCGCGCGGCCGCGCAAGCGGCGACGTGCCGCGGCTTCACGGTCGGCCGCACGATCTTTCACGAACCGAGCCATGCGTGGCTCGCCGGTGAAATTGGCGACGACGAACTGATCGCGCGCGTGCGCCTCACGTTCGAAACGCTGATCGCCGCGTGGCGCGGTGCGCGCGGCGAACCGGCGGCGCATGGCACACCTCATCACGCTCATCAGGAGCAGGCCGCATGAACGAGCGCATCATGGATGACGACACCCCATCCGCCAACGGCGCGACGCAGGCGCACGCGTCTGCGCGCACCGGCGGCACGATTCGCCTGACGATGGCGCAGTCGCTCGTGCGCTATCTGGCCGCGCAACGCGTCGCCAGCGAAGACGGCACCAACGTCGAACCGCTGTTCGGCGGCGTGTTCGCGATTTTCGGTCACGGCAACGTCGCGGGCATCGGCGAGGCGCTGTATCAGCATCGCGACGCGCTGCCGACCTTGCGCGCGCACAACGAGCAGGCGATGGCGCACAGTGCGATCGCCTACGCGAAGGCGCACTTTCGCCGCCGCATGATGGCCGTGACGACGTCGATCGGCCCAGGTGCCACCAATCTGCTGACCGCGGCCGCGCTCGCGCACGTGAACCGTTTGCCGGTGCTGCTGTTGCCCGGCGACATCTTCGTGTCGCGCGCGCCCGATCCGGTCTTGCAGCAGGTCGAGGATTTCAACGATGGCGGCGTGTCCGCGAATGACGCGTTCAAGCCGCTGTCGCGCTACTTCGACCGCATCGTGCATCCTGCGCAATTGCTGAGCGCGCTGCCGCGCGCGATCCGCGTGCTCACCGATGCCGCGTTGTGCGGCCCCGTCACGCTGGCGCTGCCGCAGGACGTGCAGGCGCAGGCGTGGGACTTCCCGGAGGACTTTTTCACGCCGCGTGTCGTGCGCTTTCATGCACCCGCGCCGCGTAGCGACGATATCGACGCCGCGTGCGCGCGCTTGCGGCACGCGAAGCGTCCGCTGATCGTCGCGGGCGGCGGCGTGCTGTACAGCCGCGCGGCCGATGCGCTGCACCGCTTCGCGAGCGCGCATGGCGTGCCGGTCGCGGAAACGCAGGCCGGCAAAAGCTCGCTCGCGTGGAACGATCCGCTGAATGCAGGCGCGCTCGGGGTGACCGGCTCAGCGGCTGCCAACGCGCTTGCGCATGACGCCGACTGCGTGCTCGCGCTCGGCACGCGGCTGCAGGACTTCACGACCGGCTCGAACACGCTGTTCACGCAAGCCGACGTGATCGCGATCAACGCGAACGGATTCGACGCGCTCAAGCATCGCGGCTTCGTCGTCGAAGCCGATGTGAAACTCGCGCTCGATGCGTTAACGGGGCCGCTGCAAGGCTGGCACGCCGAGCGCAGCTGGACCGCGCGCGCACACAAGCTCGCGGCGAGCTGGCGCGACACCGTGCAAACGCTCACCCATGCGCCGCAACGCGACGCGGTACTGCCCTACGAGGGCGACGTGATCGGCGCGGTGCAGCGTTCGAGCGCGCACTCGCCGACCGACGACATCGTCGTCTGCGCGGCCGGCACGCTGCCCGCCGATCTGCATAAGCTATGGCGCGCGGGCCGGCCCGGCGCGTATCACGTCGAATACGGCTATTCGTGCATGGGCTACGAGATCGCGGGCGGCCTCGGCGTCAAGCTCGCGCGGCCCGAGCGCGAGGTGATCGTGATTCTCGGCGACGGCAGCTATCTGATGATGAACAGCGAGATCGCGAGCTCGGTGATGCTCGGCGCGAAGCTGATCGTCGTCGTGCTCGACAATCGCGGCTTCGGCTGCATCAATCGACTGCAACAGGCTTGCGGTGGCGCACCGTTCAACAATCTGCTCGACGATTGCGTGCACGCACCGGAAGGCGCGCCGCGCATCGACTTCGCCGCGCATGCGCGCGCGCTCGGCGCGCAAGCCGAGCATGCGCGCAATCTCGCCGGGCTCGAAGCGGCACTGCAACGCGCGCGCGCGGCGCGAGGCACGTACGTGATCAGCATCGACACCGACCCGGCTCGCACCACCGAAGACGGTGGCTGGTGGTGGGAAGTCGCGGTGCCCGAAGTGTCGACGCGCACCGAGGTGCGCGACGCCCGCGCGAAGTACGACGCGCAGCTCGCCGCGCGCGCGGCGCCGCCCGCGACGCCTGCGCCGTCACAGGGCGCCGATCACGACTGAGAACCATGAGGACTCCGGCATGACTGCTTTCGACGTACGCATCGGCATCAACCCGCTGTCGTGGATGAACGACGACCTGCCGTCGCTCGGCGGCGAGACGCCGCTCGAAGTCGCGCTGACCGAGGGTCGCCAGATCGGCTATCAGGGCTTCGAACTCGGCAACAAGTTTCCTCGCGAGCCGCAAGCGCTGAAAACGCTGCTCGCGCAATACGGCCTCGCGCTCGTGTCCGGCTGGTACTCGGGACAATTGGCCAGGCGCAGCGTAGCCGAAGAAATCGACGCGGTCGGCCCGCATCTGGAGTTGCTCGCGCAGAACGGCGCGACCGTGATGGTGTATGGTGAAGTCGCCGATTCGATCCAGGGCGCGCCGCGCCCGCTGTATCAACGGCCGCGCTTTTTCAGCGACAGGCAATGGGCCGGCTACGCGGCACGCGTCGATGAATTCGCGCGTTATACGCTGAGTCGCGGCGTGCGGCTCGCCTATCATCATCATATGGGCGCGTACGTCGAAACGCCTGCCGACGTCGATCAGTTGATGGCGCGCACAAGCGACGCGGTCGGCCTGCTGTTCGACGCCGGACACATCACGTTGGCGGGCGGCGATCCGTTGGCCGTGCTCGACCAACACATCGCGCGCGTTTGCCACGTGCACTGCAAGGACGTGCGCCCCGCCGTGATGAAGCTCGCACGCAATCGCAACTGGAGTTTTCTCGATGCGGTGATCGCCGGTGCGTTCACGGTGCCCGGCGACGGCGCGGTCGATTTTCCGGCGCTGATCGACCGGTTGAAGCGGCACGGTTATTGCGGCTGGCTCGTCGTCGAGGCGGAGCAGGACCCGGTGGTCGCGCCGCCGTTCGACTATGCGCAGAAGGGATATGGAACTTTGCGGGCGCTCGTCGATGCGCCGCTCGGCAAGGAGGCAGCATGAGCTTATTAGTGAAGGCAGAGCGCGAAGGCCAGACGATCGCGCGCGTGACGCCGCAGTCGGCCTGCTGGCGCTATGTGGGATTCGCCGCGTACCGGCTCGGCGCGAACGAACTCGTCTACGTGTTCGAGCCGGCGCGTGAAGCTTGCATCGTCGTGCTGAGCGGCGCGGTCGATATCGAAACGCGGGATACGACGTGGAGCTCGCTCGGTTCACGCGACAGCGTGTTCGAAGACGCGGCGCCGTACGCGGTGTATGTGCCGCCGAAGGTGCGCGCGACGGTGCGCGCATGCCGCGACGCGGAGATCGGTGTCGCGAGCGCGCCGGCCAAGGGCGAGTATCCGGCGCGGCTGATCGAGCCAGCGTCGATGAAGCGCTCGACGCGTGGTAAGTCGCTGAATACGCGTTACGTGTGCGACATCCTTCCGCACACCGAGCCGGCGGAATCTCTGCTGGTGGTCGAAGTGAGAACGCCGGGCGGTCACGCGTCGAGCTACCCGCCGCACAAGCACGACACCGACAATATCCCGCTCGAAAGCTCGCTCGAAGAAACCTATTACCACCGGCTCGATCCGCCGCAAGGCTTCGCATTCCAACGCGTGTACACCGACTCACGCGATATCGACGAATCGATGGCCGTCGAGGATCACGACGTCGTGATGGTGCCGCGCGGCTATCACCCGGTCATCGTGCCGTACGGCTACGACTCGTATTATCTGAACGTGATGGCGGGCAGCCAGCGGGTCTGGCATTTCCATAACGATCCGGCGCACGAATGGATCATCAACAAGGATGCTTGACTAACTAGTCCGTAGTCGCGCGTCAGCCAACCCCGAGCCATTCGCGCGTCACGTCGTCGCGCGACATAAACGACGCCAGCGCGCCGTCGAACACGATCTCGCCGTGCCCCATCACCGCGACGCGGCACGCGATGTCCCGCGCGATCACGAGCCGCTGCTCGATCAGCAACATCGCGACGCCACGCTCGCGCAGCGCGTGCAGACAGGCGGCGACCTGCTGCATCACGAGACTCGCGAGCCCTTCGCCGGGCTCGTCGATCAACAGCAGATCGGGATCTCCGAGCAGCGCCCGCGCGAGTGCGAGCATCTGTTGCTCGCCGCCCGACAGCGCGCCGGCGCGCGTGCGCTTGCGCCCGGCGAGCACCGGGAACAGCGCGTACGCGTCGTCGAGCGTGAAGCGCGCCGCGCGGCCGCGCGCACGCGATGCGGCAGCCGGCGCAATGCCGAGCAGCAGGTTTTCATGCACGCTCAGCGCGGCGAACACGTCGCGATGCTCGGCCACATAGCCGAGCCCGAGCCGCGCGATCTCGAACGTGCGCCGACCGGCGAGCGAACGCCCCGCGAAACGCAGTTCGCCCTCGCAGCGCACGAGGCCCATGATCGCGCGTGCGAGCGTCGAGCGGCCCGAGCCGTTGCGGCCGACCAGCGCGACCACTTCGCCGGGCTCGATGCTCAGCGTGACGCCGTGCAGCGCCTGGCTCGCGCCGTACCACGCATTCAGGTCGCAAATGTCGAGCAGCGCGCTCATCGGCCTGCTCCGTGGTCCGGTTCATCACCCGCCCGCGCGCCTGAGCCGACGTCGAAGCGTTCGCCCAGATACGCGGCCCGGACCGCCGCGTCCGCGCGAATCGCGGCCGGCGATCCACTTGCGATGATGCGCCCTTGCACCAGCACCGAAATGCGATCGGCGATCGCGAACACCACATCCATATCGTGCTCGACCATCAGCAGCGTGCGGCCGGCGGTGGTGTCGCGGATCAGCTCGATCGCGCGTGCCGCTTCCGCGCGGTTCATGCCCGCCGTCGGTTCGTCGAGCATCAGCGTGTGCGCGCCGCCCGCGAGCGCGATGCCGAGGTCGAGCGCGCGCTGCTCCGCGTAGCTGAGCGTGCCGGCCGCGACGTCGCGGCGCGCGCCGAGGCCGACCGCGTCGAGCACGTCGGCGGCGCGCGCATCGACCGCGGCCGTGCCGGTCAGACGCTGCCACCAGCGCGTGCGATCGCGCTCGGCAAGCTGCGCCGCGCAGCGCAGGTTGTCAAACACGGACAGCCGTGCGAACACGCTGGTGCTCTGAAAGCTGCGCGCGAGGCCACGGCGCGCGATCGCGGCCGGCGCGAGCCGCGTGATGTCCGCGCCGAACAGGTGGATACGCCCCGCGCTCGGCCGCGCGCCGCCCCCGATCAGGTTGAACAGCGTGGACTTGCCCGCGCCGTTCGGGCCGATCAGCGCGTGCCGCTCGCCTGGCTCGATCGCGAGATCGACGCCGCGCAGAATTTGCGTCGAGCCGAAACGCTTTTCGATGCCGTGGAGCGCGAGTGCGGGGATCATCGTGCGGCTCCGGGGAATCGTGCCGCGCGTGCATGGGCCGTGACGCGCGCATGCGCGCGCAGCGCATGGCGCGTGGTCAGCGCAGCCAGAGCGGCGAGCGCAACGAGCGCCAGCGCAAGAGGAAGCGGCGAGGCGGCAAGCGGCGACAGCGGCGGCGCGAGGGTGACATCGGTACCCGCGCCAGCGCCCGCACCTGCACCGGCGCCGAACAATGCGCCGAACAACACACCTGAAACCGCACCTTCGTCCGCGCCGAACTGCGCCGCATAGGCCCACTGCACCGCGAACACGATGGCCGCGAGCCACAGCAACCCCGCCGCCGCGCTCCACAAATACGCGGCGCGGCAACGTCGCCAGCCGTTGGCGGCAATCCGCGCCGTCTGCCGCGAGGCAAAGCCGGCGAGCCCATCCGGCGCGGCCAGCACGACGACGACGAAGAACAGCCCGAGATAGAACAGCCACGCCCGCGTGACACTGGCGACCACCACGCTGAAAAACGTCAGCACGATCGCCCCCGCGACCGGCCCGAAGAACGCCGCCGTGCCGCCGATCACGGTCGCGATCAGCACCGCGCCCGAGCGCATCATGCCGACGCTCTCAGTCGATACGAGCTCGATATTGATCAGCCCGAGCGTGCCCGAGATGCCCGCGAAAAACGCCGACAGCACGATCACGCCATAGCGAACCCGCCGCGGATAGCAGCCGATCGCCGCCGCGCGCGCCGGGTTGTCGCGCACAGCGTTCGCGAGCCGCATGAACGGTGTGCGCGACAGCGCGAACAGCGCGACACTGGCGACGACGCTCCACAGCGCGATCAGCGCATAGGCCTCGCGCGCCGGACCGAAGCTCCAGCCGACGAAGAGTGGCCCGCTCGCGCGATCGATCGCGACGCCCGCCTCGCCGCCGAACCAGCCCGGCAGCGTCCACGCGGCCGCGACGACGAGCTCGCCGAGACCGAGCGTGATCATCGCGAATGCGGTGCCGGCACGGCGCGTCGCGATGAAGCCGAACAGCACGCCGCACAGCGCGCCGCCGATGCCGCCGACCAACGGCAGCAGCACGAGCGGCATGCCGCCCGCGTTGAACACCCGCGCGGCGATCAACGCGCCGAGCCCCGCATAAGCGGCGTGCCCGAACGACAGCAGCCCGGTCCCGCCGAGCAGCAGGTTGTACGACAGCGCGAACACGATCATCGTCGCGCTTTGCGCGAGATAGCCGAGCAGCCAGCTGTGCGGCCAGATGAAAGGCGGTACGGCCAGAAAGGCGACGAGCGCGAGCCACGGCGCGAGCGCACGGCCGCCCCCGCGAGGCGGCACCTCGCTTTCCAGCGCGTTTGACGACCCGCTCCGCTTACGCATGATCGTCACGCCGTCCGAACAGCCCGCGCGGCCTCGTCGCCAGCAACGCGACGAGCAGCAGGTACGGCAGCAGCGGCGCCAGTTGCGCGAGCGTCAGCGCGTCCCATTCGGGCGGCAGCACGGCGCCGGCGAGCGACACCACATCGCCCAACGACAGATCGCTCGCGACCGCCAGCGTTTGCAGGCACCCCACCAGCAGCGACGCGACGAGCGCCCCGCTCAGCGACCCGAGCCCGCCGATCACGACCACGACGAACACGATCGAGCCGAGCGACTCCGCCATCGCCGGCTCGATGACGAACAGCGGCGCGCCGATCACGCCGGCCAGCGCGGCGAGCGCGGTGCCGGCCGCGAACACGCCGGTGAACACGCGCGGCACGTCGTGCCCGAGCGCTTCGACGGCCTGCGCATGCGTGAGCGCGGCGCGCACGATCAAGCCCGTCTTCGACACGCGCAGCATCGCGACGAGCGCCGCGAGCATCGCGAGCGACACCGCCATCATGAACGCGCGGTAGCGCGTGAAGACCGCGCCGTACAGCGAGAACAGCGGACCGTCGAGCACCGCCGGAATCCTCGCCGACAGCGGACCGAGCCCCCAGCCGAGCTTGACGAGTTCGCCGAGCAGATAGGCGGCGCCGAACGTCAGCAGCAGTTCGGGCAGATGCCCGTGCCCGCGCACGCGCCGCAGCAGCCAGCGTTCGAGCGCCGCGCCGAGCAGACCGACGAGGAGCGGCGCAACCACCAGCGCGCTCCAGAAGCCGGCGCGCGCCGCCACCGAAAAGCCGACGTACGCGCCGAGCATATAGAAGCTCGCATGCGCAAAGTTGAGCACGCCGAGCATGCTGAAGATCAGCGTCAGCCCGGCCGACAGCATGAACAGCAACAGCCCGTAGCTCAGGCCGTTGAGCAGAGTGATGATGAACGACTGCACGCGTCTAGTCCGCCGGCCCGACGACGCACAACGGTTCGAGCGCCGCGCGCAGCTCGGCGGGCAGGTTCACGGGACGACGCGTCGCGCGATCCACGTAGACGTGCACGAAGTGTCCTTGCGCGGCGGGCTCGGCGTCGCCGTCGCGAAATAGCCCCACCTCGTAGCGCACGCTCGACGTGCCGAGCCGCGCGACGCGCAAGCCCGCGTCGATGCGATCGGGAAACACGAGCGGCGCGAAGTAGTTGCACTGCGTCTCGACGACCAGCCCGATCGTCGTGCCGTGTTCGAAATCGAGTACGCGCGCGCGGATCAGATACTCGTTCACGACGGTGTCGAAATAGCTGTAGTAGACCACGTTGTTCACGTGGCCGTAGACGTCGTTGTCCATCCAGCGCGTGGTGATCGGCAGGAAGTGCGGATACGCGGCGCGGCCGGCGGGGGCGGGTTTGTTCATCGGACGTGGCGGTTGGTGGATGCGAGGATCACAGCGACTCGGTCAGCATGCGGCGATAGTCCTCGGCGCTCGCCTCGCGCGGATTCGTGCGATGACAATGGTCGACCAGCGCGCCCTGCACGACCTTGTCGAACATGCTTTCGTCGACGCCCATCTGCCTGAGGCCGGTCGGCAGTCCAAGCCGCGCCGTCATGTCGAACAGCGCCTGCGCGAGATCCGCATGCTCGGGCACCCCCATCACGCGACGCATGCGCGCATAGCGACGCTCGGCCACCACGCTCGGCGCGCGCTCGTTGAAGCGCAGCACCGCGGGCAGCACGACCGCGTTCAGCGTGCCGTGATGCAGCGACGTGCGGCCGTTCACCTTCAGGCCGCCCAGCGGATGCGACAGCGAGTGCACACAGCCGAGGCCCTTCTGGAACGCCATCCCGCCCTGCATCGACGCGCTCATCATGTTCAGGCGCGCCTCGCGATCGCGGCCGTCCGCGCACGCGCGCTCGATGTTGTGCCACGCGCGTTCGAGGCCGTCGAGCGCGATACCGTCGGCGGGCGGATTGAAGGCCGGCGCGAGGAAGGTCTCGACGCAATGCGCGATCGCGTCCATGCCGGTCGCGGCGGTCAGCCCCGGCGGCAGGCCGAGCGTGAGACCGGGATCGCACAGCGCCGATTTCGGCAGCAGATTCCACGAGTGAAAGCCGAGCTTGCGGCCGTCGTTCAGAATCACGATCGCGCCGCGCGCGACTTCGCTGCCAGTGCCGGCCGTGGTCGGAATCGCGATCAGCGGCGCGACGGCGTCGGTGATCTTCGCGCTGCCGCCTTCGATCGTCGCGTACTGCGTGAGCGGCCCCGGATGCGTGGCCGCGATCGCGACGCCCTTCGCGAGATCGATCGACGAACCGCCGCCCACCGCGATCAGCCCGTCACAGCGCTCGTCGCGATACACCTGGGCGGCCGCGAGCACCATTTCCTCGGTCGGGTTCGACGGCGTGTCGTCGAACAGCGGCACGTCGCCGAGCTTCAGCGCGTCGAGTGCCTGCCGCGCGATGCCGGCCGCGACGACGCCCTTGTCGCTTATCACCAGAGGCCGCTCGATGCCGATGCGCGCGCACTCGGACGACAGTTGCGACAGTGCGTCGTAGCCCAGATGAATATGGGTCAGGTAGTAGATGTAGGCCATGCCGTTTTCTCCCTGAGCGTGCGCTCATTGACCGCCGATTGACGTGGATGATCGGTTCGGTGATGCGTCGATGGATGTGTCGAGTCGTGTGGTGTCGCGTGCGTTGTGGGCTGTCTCCATGTTGGCTGTGATTTCTGCGTCGTCTGTGTGCTGGCTAATGTTGCGGCTCGATGGGCCGAACGCCTCACTGCCCCGGCCGCTCGACGAATTCGAACGGCAACCCGCGTCGCCGCATCCATTCGCCGAGCGCCTGGCCGGTGCCCGCGCGCCACGGCCGCAGCTTCGCGGGCTCGACGAGCCGGTATTCGAGCAGCTCGGGCGACAGCGCGATCGTCCCATGCGCCTTCACGTGATACGCGATGATCAGCTCGTTCTTGCGGATGAATTCGTACACGCCGATCAGCTCGACCGACTCGGCGTGCAGCGACGTCTCCTCCATCACTTCGCGCGCGATGCCCTGCTCCGGCGTCTCGCCGTTTTCGAGGAAGCCGGTGATCAGCGCGAACATGCCCTCGGGCCACGCGGCATTGCGCGCAAGCAGGATCTTGCCCTCGTACTCGACGATCGCCGCGACGACCGGCAGCGGGTTATTCCAATGGACGTAGCCGCACTCGGTATCGGGACAGCTCTGACGGACGCGGCCGCCCTCGTGGTCGGGGTCGGCGCGTTCGGTCAGGGGCTTCGCGCAGCGGGGACAGAATCGGTACTCGGTCATGGCGGGGGACGTCTCTTTGTTTCGTGTTTTTTAGCGGGGCGTAGTTGGGTGGCTTCGCGAGTGTGCCGAGTGGTGCATCCAGGCGCCGGTGGTAACTCGGGTTCCAGCAACCTCACGCGTCTTCCATCACGCGACGCACAGCTCACGCACGTCGGCGGCGAAACGCTCGACCGTGTCGGGCTGCGTGTCCCATGCGCACATCAGCCGGCAACCGCCCGCGCCGATGAACTCGTAGAACTTCCAGCCGCGCGCGCGCATCGCCTTCGCGGCACGCGGCGGCAACTGCGCGAACACCGCGTTCGATTCGCTCGCAAACATGATGCTCACGCCGGGGATTTCCTGCAACCGCGTCTCCAGCAGACGCGCCATCGCGTTCGCGTGACGCGCATTGCGCAGCCATACGTCGTTGTCGAGCAGGCCGAGCCACGGCGCGGAGATGAAGCGCATCTTCGATGCGAGCTGTCCCGCCTGCTTCAACCGATAGGCGAAATCGTCGGCGAGCGCGCGGTCGAAGAACACCACCGCCTCGCCGACCGGCAAGCCGTTCTTGGTGCCGCCGAAACACAGCACGTCGACGCCCGCGCGCCACGTAATCTCCGACGGATGCACGTCGAGCGCGGCGGCCGCGTTCGCGAAGCGCGCGCCGTCCATGTGCACCTTCAGATGACGACGCTTCGCGATCGCCGCGATGGCGCGCACTTCCTCGACGCTGTAGACGGTGCCGACCTCGGTCGACTGCGTCAGCGTGACGACCTTGGGCTTCGGATAGTGGATATCGGCGCGCCGCGTGACGATGGACTCGATCGCATCGGGCGTCAGCTTGCCGGCGATGCCCGGCGCCGTCAGCAGTTTCGAGCCGCCCGAAAAGAACTCGGGACCGCCGCACTCGTCGGTCTCGATGTGCGCGAGTTCGTGGCAAATCACCGAGTGGTACGACTGGCACAGCGACGCGAGCGCGAGCGAATTGGCCGCCGTGCCGTTGAACACGAAGAACACCTCGCAATCGGTCTGAAACAGGTCGCGCAGACGGTCGCAGACCTGGTTGGTCCAGGAGTCGTCGCCGTAGGCCGGCTCGTGGCCGCTGTTGTTGGCGGCGATCAGCGCGTCGAGCGCTTCGGGACAGATGCCGGCGTAGTTGTCGGACGCGAAATGTTGCATGGTCGAGCGACGCGCCCGGCGACAGGCGCGAGGGAATGACGGAAAGCGGTCATTTTAGTGCGCTCGTGCGAGATTTGTTTTCGCGTCTTAGCTGCAACCGCAATCCGGCATGCGGCCACGGCGCGGGCCTCCCGGCACGCGCGTCACTGCGATCAGGCCCGCCGCCCCCGCCAGCAGCGCGCCTGCGGCGAGCCACAGCGCCAGCGAAAACGACCCCGTGTGCTCGGCAATCGGCGCGGCCACCAACGGACCTGCGATCTGACCGATGCCATAGGCCGCCGTCGCATAACCCATCAGCCCGGCCGCGTCGTCGCCGCGCAGACGCCGCGCCTCGCGCATCGCGAATAGCGTGATCGCGGTGAACGGCAGGCCGATCAGGATGCTGCCGAGCGAGAACCCGGCCGCCGTCGGCCACACGATGCCCAGCGCGATGCCGAGCGCCTGCAGCACATACGCGCCCGCGAGCAGCGCGCGGTTGTCCCAATGCACGGGCAAACGCGCGGCGAGCAACGCGCCGACGATCAGCGCCGCACCGAACATCGGCCAGAACAGGTCCGGCCACGCCGAGCCCGGCAACGCGTGGCGCGCGATGACCGGCAAAAAGGTCGCGGTGATGATGTAGCCGAAGCCCGGTATGCCGTAGAGCAGGACCAGCCAGAACGCGTCGGCGCGGTGGACGGCATGGCTCGTCTGAATGCCGGCCGTACGAGGCGGCTGGTTTGCGCTGGCGCGCGATCCGGTGGCGGGCTTTGCGGTTGCGGAGCTTGCAGCGGCAGGCTTCGCTGTTCCCGCACGCCGCGCTTCGCCAAACACCGGCCACACCAGCACCGACAGCACCGCGCCGATCACCGCAAAGCCGATCCACCCGACCACCGCGCCATAGCCACCCGCGACGCTGACCAGCAAGCCGGTGCCGACGATGCCCACGCCCGGCCCCGTATAGATGACGCCGCTCCACGCCTGCGCGCCGAGTTCGGCGAGCCGCCGCAAGCCCCACTGCGACGCGAACACGAAGGTCCATGCGCTGACCGCGCCGGCGACGAAGCGCACCAGCGCCCACGCCCAGAACTGGCCGGTGACGCCCATCGCGAGCGTCAGCAGCACGGTCGCGGCGAGTCCGACGCGCACCATGCGCGCGGGCTCGACCCGCAGCGCCGCGCACGTCATCGCGCCGGCGAAATAGCCGGCGTAATTGAACGACGCGAGCCAGCCGCCATGCTGGATATCGATCTGCGGCTGGCCGAGCGCGGCGCCGTGCAGCATCAGCGGCAGCAGCGGCGTGAATGCGAAGCGCCCGATACCGAGCGCGACGGCCAGCGTGACCATGCAGGCGAGCGCCGCGCGCCGGGCGGCGTGCGGCTCGTGGAAGCGCGGGTACGCGTGGGAAGCGAGATCGTTCATGGTCGGACGGTCAATCGGCGATGGTGTGAATCCATGTTAGCTTGACCTTTTGATCACGAAAAGTGAATAATTAGGATGTTATTCATCGCTAGGAGAGAATCATGGATCTGGCCGCTCTGACCATTTTTCGCGCGGTCGTGCGCGAAAACGGCGTGACGCGCGCCGCGGCGAAGCTCAATCGCGTGCAATCGAACGTGACCACGCGCATCAAGCAGCTCGAGGAGCAGCTCGGCACCGAGCTGTTCATCCGCGACGGCCGCCGCCTCGTGCTGACGCCGGCCGGCGAGACGCTGCTGCCCTACGCGGAACGGCTGCTCGCGCTCGCCGACGAGGCGCGGCACGCGGTGCGCGAGGATCGTCCGAGCGGGCGTCTGCGTCTCGGCACGATGGAAAGCGTCGCGGCGACGCGTCTGCCGGGCCTGCTCGCGCAATATCACCAGCAATGGCCGGCCGTCGAACTGGAATTGGAGACCGGCACGACCGGCAGGCTGATCGAGCGGGTGCGCGAGTTCGAGGTCGATGCGGCGCTGGTCGCGACGCCGCTAGATCCGGCCACGCTCGGCGATCTGTTCGAGACCGTGCCGATCTTCCGCGAGGAACTCGTGATGCTGACGCCGCGCGGTCATCGGCCGATCCGCGAAGTGCGCGACATCGCGCTATCGACGCTGATCGCGTTCGAGCGAGGCTGCGCTTATCGCGCGTATATCGAGAAGTGGTATCTGGAGCACGGCACGCGGCCGCAACGGGTGCTGGAGCTCGGCTCGTATCACGCGATCGTCGCGTGCGTGGCGGCCGGCGCGGGCGTCGCGGTCGCGCCGCGCTCAGTGCTCGATCTGCAGACCGACACGAGCAATATCGCGGTGCACGAATTGCCCGATATCGGCATGATCGACACGCTGCTGGTGTGGCGACGCGGGCATTTTTCGTCGGCGCTCAATGCGCTGCGACGCACGCTGGTGGCGTCGCAGGAAGGGACGGCCGAGGTGGATGCGGTGGCTTCCGCGGATGCGAATGTGGTCTGATCGTTGAATCCGCCCCGCCGACCAGGTTCGACGCAACCCGGTCGGCTTCAGCAAAAGCGAAGGGGCCACGCAACGCGCCGATCCTGCTGGCGCACCGCGTGGCCCCTTCGTCGAACCCGGCTCGACTTCGCGTCGAGCCGGACTCAGCCGACCATCAGAATCAAAGCTGCCCTTCGACCCAGCCCTTGACGCCCGCGAGCGCCGCCGGCAGGTTGGCCGGCTCGGTACCGCCGGCCTGCGCCATGTCCGGACGGCCGCCGCCCTTGCCGCCCACCTGCTGGGCCACGAAGTTGACCAGTTCGCCCGCCTTGACCTTCTTGCTGGCGTCGGCGGTCACACCCGCGATCAAGCTGACCTTGCCGCCTTCGACCGACGCGAGCACGATCGCCGCGCTCTTCAGCTTGTCCTTGAGCTTGTCGACCGTTTCGCGCAGCGTCTTCACGTCCGCGCCTTCGAGCGTCGCCGCGAGCACATGCACGCCGCCGATTTCGATCGCCTGGCCCGCGAGTTCGTCGCCCTGGCTCGACGCCATCTTCGACTTCAGCGCGCCCAGTTCCTTCTCGAGCGCCTTCACCTGGTCTTGCACCTGGCCGATGCGCTGCGTGAGTTCCGCCGGTTGTGCCTTCAGCACGGCCGCGGCCGCGTTGACGCGCGCTTCGAGCTCCTGCACGTAGCGCACCGCGTTGTCGCCTGTGATCGCTTCGACGCGACGGATACCGGCCGCGACGCCGCCTTCCATCACGATCTTGAAGAAACCGATGTCGCCCGAGCGATTCACGTGCGTACCGCCGCACAGCTCACGCGAGAAGCCGAGGTCGAGCACGCGCACTTCGTCGCCGTACTTTTCGCCGAACAGCGCCATTGCGCCGCCCTTCACCGCCTCGTCGTACGACATCACACGCACGATGCCGGGCGCGTTCGCCAGCACTTCGGCGTTGACGATTTCCTCGACGCGGCGGATCTGCTCGTCCGTCATCGGCCCGTTGTGGGCGAAGTCGAAGCGGGTCTTGTCGGCGTCGACGAGCGAGCCCTTCTGCTGCACGTGCGAACCGAGCACTTCGCGCAACGCCTTGTGCATCAGGTGCGTGGCCGAGTGGTTGCGCGCCGTGCGGGCGCGGCGCACCGCGTCGATTTCGGCCTTGACGATGTCGCCGAGCTTCAGCGTGCCCTGCTCGAGCGTGCCGTGGTGGCCGACCACGTCGGCCTGAACCTTCAGCGTATCGACGACCGCAAAGCGCGTGCTGGCGTTCGCGAGCACCCCCTGGTCGCCGACCTGCCCGCCCGACTCCGCGTAGAACGGCGTGTGATCGAGCACGACGACCGCCTGCTGGCCGGCCTGCGCCTCCTGCACCGACGCGCCATCGACATACAGCGCGACGACCTTGGCGTCGTCGAAGACGATTTCTTCGTAGCCGTGGAAGGTGGTCTTCGCGCCCGAGTATTCGAGACCCTGCGCCATCTTGAACTTGCCCGCCGCGCGAGCCTGCTCGCGCTGACGCGACATCGCGTCGTCGAACGCGGGTTCGTCGACCGTCACTTCGCGCTCGCGGCAGACGTCCGCGGTCAGGTCGAGCGGGAAGCCGTAGGTGTCGTGCAGCTTGAACGCGAGTTCGCCGTCGAGCGTCTTGCCACCCCTGGCGTCGAGATCGGCCAATGCGGCCTCGAGAATCGACATGCCGTGCTCGATCGTCTCGAAGAAGCGCTCTTCTTCCTGACGCAGCACGTCGGTAACGCGCTGCTCGGCCTGCGCCAGTTCCGGATAGGCTTCGCCCATCTGCGCGACCAGGTCGGCCACGAGGCGATGGAAGAACGAACCCTTCTTGCCGAGTTTGTAGCCGTGGCGGATCGCGCGGCGCACGATACGGCGCAGCACGTAGCCGCGGCCTTCGTTGCCCGGAATCACGCCGTCGACGATCAGGAATGAGCACGCGCGGATGTGATCCGCGATCACCTTCAGCGAATTGTTGCCCAGATCGGTCACGCCGGTTTCGCGGCCAGCGGCTTGAATGAGCGCCTGGAACAGGTCGATCTCGTAGTTGCTGTGCACGTGCTGCAGCACGGCCGCGATACGCTCGAGGCCCATGCCGGTGTCCACGCATTGCTTGGGCAGCGGCGTCATGTTGCCCTGCGCGTCGCGGTTGAACTGCATGAACACGAGGTTCCAGATTTCGATGTAGCGGTCGCCGTCTTCCTCGGGCGATCCCGGCGGGCCGCCCCACACGTCCGGGCCGTGGTCGTAGAAGATTTCCGAGCACGGGCCGCACGGGCCGGTGTCGGCCATCTGCCAGAAGTTGTCCGATGCGTAGCGCGCGCCCTTGTTGTCGCCGATGCGGATGATGCGCTCGACCGGCACGCCCACTTCCTTCGCCCAGATGTCGTGCGCTTCGTCGTCTTCCTGGTAGACGGTGACCCAGAGCTTGTCTTTTGGCAGCTGGTAGACGCCGGTCAGCAGTTCCCACGCGTAGTGGATCGCGTCGCGCTTGAAGTAGTCGCCGAACGAGAAGTTGCCGAGCATCTCGAAGAACGTGTGGTGACGCGCGGTGTAGCCGACGTTCTCGAGGTCGTTGTGCTTGCCGCCGGCGCGCACGCTGCGCTGCGCGGTCGTGGCTCGCGAATACGGACGCGATTCCGCGCCGAGGAACACATCTTTGAACTGCACCATCCCCGAATTGGTGAAGAGCAGTGTCGGGTCGTTGCCAGGCACGAGGCTCGACGAACGGACGATCGTATGGCCCTTCGATTCGAAGAACTTGAGGAATTTCTCGCGGATTTCAGCGGCTTTCATAGCGGGCGGGGGACGGTCCTGACGGTTCCTGACGGTCGGTGGGATGCGCCAACTGTCTGTTTCTTTAAGCGACTGATTATACGGGATCGGCAAGCGCGCGGCCTGGTTGGCGCTCGCGTGTCCGATCGTCCGATCCGCGCCATGACGTTCGGCTGACTGCGCCCGCGAGCGCGAATCGCTTAAGATGACTTCCACGAAACTTCGCGCGAAATAACGCATGGCAGCTCGCCGCGCGGCCTGCAACCATCAGGAGACATTCAAAAACATGGGCGCTCTCAGTCACATCCGCGTGCTGGACCTCACCCGCGTGCTCGCCGGTCCGTGGTGCGCGCAGACGCTCGCCGATTTCGGCGCCGACGTCATCAAGATCGAACGCCCCGAGGTCGGCGACGACACGCGCCACTGGGGGCCTCCCTATCTGAAAACGCCGGACGGCGCGGACACGCGCGAGGCCGCCTACTATCTCGCGGCGAACCGCAACAAGCGCTCGGTCACGCTCGACATCGCGTCCCCCGAGGGTCAGCGGATCGTGCGCGAACTGGCCGCGCAAAGCGACGTCGTGCTCGAGAACTACAAGGTCGGCCAGTTGAAGAAGTACGGCCTCGACTATGACTCGCTCAAAGAGGTCAAGCCCGACCTGATCTACTGCTCGGTGACGGGCTTCGGGCAGACCGGCCCGTATGCGCAACGCGCCGGTTACGACTTCATCGTGCAGGGGATCGGCGGCTTCATGAGCATCACCGGCGAGCGCGACGGTCAGCCGGGCGGCGGCCCGCAGAAGGCCGGCGTCGCGATCGCCGACCTGATGACCGGCATGTACTCGACGATCGCGGTGCTGACCGCGCTCACGCACCGCGACCGCACGGGCGTTGGCCAATACATCGACATGGCGCTGCTCGACGTGCAGGTCGCGATGCTCGCCAACATGAACTCGAACTACCTCGCGAGCGGCCAGCCGCCGGCGCGCTGGGGCAATGCGCATCCGAACATCGTGCCCTACCAGACCTTCCAGACCAGCGATGGCTGGATCATCGTCGCGGTCGGCAACGACGGACAGTTCCGCAAGTTCGTCGAAGTGGGCGGCCGCCCGGAACTCGCCGACGACGAGCGTTTCGCAACCAACCCCGCGCGCGTGCGCAACCGCGAACTGCTCGTGCCGATGCTCGCGGACATGGTCCGCCGGCAGGGCAAGCAGCAATGGATCGCGGCGCTCGAAGCGGCCGGCGTGCCGTGCGGGCCGATCAACAACCTCGACGAAGTGTTCGACAACGAGCAGGTGGTCGCGCGCGGTCTGCAGGTCGATCTGCCGCATCCGTCGGGCGGCACGGTCAAGCTCGTGCGCAATCCGATCACCATGACCGGCACGCCGCCGCAGGCGCTGAGCCATCCGCCGCTGCTTGGCGAGCATACCGAGCGGGTGCTGAGCGACGTGCTCGGATACGACGCGCAGACGATTGCCGAGTTGAAGCGCAAAGCGGTGATCTGATCGAGGAGGCGGCGAGACTCAGCGCATCGCCGTTAGCGAAGCCAGCCAGCCCCGCCCCTCGTCCCAATCGTCGAGACCGCTGTCGGCGTTGATGTGGCCGCGCGCGCCGATCCCGATCCAGCGGCTGCCCCACGCGTTCGCGCAGGTTTGTGAAAACGCCACGCCGCCATAAGGATCGTCGCTGCTCGCCACCACGATCGTCGCAAACGGCAGGCGGGTGAGCGGCACCGGCGCAAAGCCGCCCGCGTCCCTCGGGAAGTGCGCTTCGTCCGGATCGGGCACGGCGACCAGCAGCGCGCCGGCCACCTTCGCAAGCTGCGCCGCGCTTGCGTACTGCGAGGCCCAGAACGCCGTGGTCAGACAGGCGAGGCTGTGAGCGGCGAACACGATCGGCGCGTCCACGGCGTCAAGCGCGGCGGCCAGCGTGCGGCACCAGGCGTCGCGCGAAGGGTGGTCCCAGTCCGGCATCTGCACGCGGACGAACGCGGGATCGAGCGCTTCCCAGCGCGTTTGCCAGTGGCCTGGGCCGGAGTCCAGATAGCCCGGCAGAACGAGTGTGGTTGGTTGGTGTTCGGTCATCGTGCTTCCCCGTTTTCGGCTTATCGCCCACTCGCGGGATAGCGCGGCGGGCCGTCTACCGTATCACGCGTGCCACGCCACCACCACGGGGATCGCTCGCGGGCTCGGGTGTCGTGCCGTCCACGCGGATCATCTGCACGTCGCCGTTGAACGACTGCTGCTCGACCGTAAAGCCGAGCGCCTTCAATTGCGTGGCGAGCTCATCCGGCGCGGGACGGTACGGCTCGAAGTAGATCGTCTTTTGCGGCAGCAGCTGATGATGGAAACGCATCGCGGCGAGCGCGTCCGTCGGTGACATGTCGAAGTCGTACAGATTCGTCATCACCTGGAAGATCGTCGTCAGGATGCGAGAGCCGCCGGGCGTGCCGATCGCTAGCGCGATCTTGCCGTCCTTCAGCAGCAGCGTGGGCGTCATCGACGAAATCGGGCGGCGGCCTGGCGCGATCGCATCCGGCTCGGCATCGGCGGCGCCGGGTGTCGACGCCGCGCCCGTCGCGCCAGCGACGGCTGGCTTGATCACGAAATCGTCCATCGCATCGTTCAGCAGGAACCCGCCGCCGTCCACCACGACGCCCGAGCCGAAATCGCCGTTCAGCGTGTAGGTGTTCGACACCGCGTTGCCCCATTTGTCGACCACCGAGAAATGCGTGGTTTGCGTCTTCTCCGTCGCCGCGCCGCCGTCGACACCGGGTTTCACCGTCGCGGCGGCCGGCGCTTCGTCGGCTTTGACTTCGGCCGCGCGCTGCGCGAGGTAGGCGTCGTCGATCAGCTTCGCGACCGGCACCGGCGATGCGTCCGGGTCGCCGATATGGCGCTGCCGGTCCGCGAACACGCGATCCTCGATCTGCGCGATCAGATGGATGTACGGCGCTGAATTCAACGCAAGGCCGTCGAACGCTGGCTGCAGATCGGCCCGCATCTTCAGCATCTGGATCAGCCCGAGGCCGCCCGAGCTCGGCGGCGGCGCGGTGATCACGCGGTAGCCGTGCCAGTCGGCCGCGAGCGGCTCGCGCCACAGAGCCTTGTACTGGCTCAGATCCTGGCTCGTGATCAGGCCGTGGCCGTACATCTGCGCGGCGATCATTTGAGCGGTGCGGCCCTCGTAAAACTCGCGGCCGCCGTCGCTCGCGATCCGCCCCAGCGTCTGCGCGAGTTCCGGTTGGCGCAGCATCGCGCCCGCCTTCAGGTTCGCGAAGTAGGCGTCGAAATTGGTCTTGCCGGCGAAACTCTTCACGGCCGCGTCGCGTCGCTGCTGCAGCCGCGGGTCGACCTGGAAGCCGTCGGTCGCGTAATGGATCGCGGGCGCGAGCACCTGCTTCCATTTGAGCTTGCCGAAGCGCCGCTGCGCTTCCCACATGCCATCGACAGTGCCCGGCACGGCCGCCGCGCGATGCCCGACCATGCTAATGCCCGGCGCCACGTTGCCCTTGTCGTCGAGGTACATGTCGCGGGTCGCCTGCTGCGGCGCGCGCTCGCGATAGTCGAGAAAATACGGCTTGCCGTCGACCAGCAGCGTCATGAAACCGCCGCCGCCGAGGTTGCCCGCATCGGGCCGCGTGACGGCGAGCGTGAAGGCCATCGCAACCGCGGCATCGACCGCGTTGCCGCCTGCGGCGAAGATCTGCTGCGCGGTGTCAGCGCTGTAGCTATCCGGCGCGGCGACTGCCGACGCATCGAGCGCCGGCTTCGGCGCCGGTGTTTTCGCGGCGGCGGACAGCGGCGCGGCCACGTTCACGGCAAGCGCGGCAAGCCAGGCCGAAGCGAGCGCACGACGGTTACGGCAAGAAAATCGGGCGCTAGCCAAAGCGCGGGCAAAGGGCGCGCGAAACGCGCCGTGCGTCGGGACAAACATCCGAGAAAACTCCGGCAACGAGGCGAGCATGGCGCACGAGCAGCGCAGCCTCGTGCAGGAAGATGAAGGACAGCGTGGACGGCTCGGGCAAGCCCGCCCCGCGCGAAGGCCCAGCACAGGCGCGCGGGCCGCGCGCAGCAGCGCATCCTAAGTCGGCGCGTCGCGCGTCGCCAACCCGTTTTACCTCCTGTTACAGCCCCGCGCGCCGGCTTCCCTGACTCCGGCAGCCGCGCCAAACCCACTCCGCCGTTGGCTGCGCGCCGCAACCACCTGCCGCGAACGGGCTCGTCAGGTAGAATTGACGGCTACACGGGCGCATTGCGCGCCCCCACGGACTCTCATCTTCTCGCATGAATACCGAACGCAACGACGCGCCCGCGGCATCCAATTTCATCCGCAACATCATCGACGACGACAACCGCACCGGCAAATGGAACCAGCGTGTCGAAACGCGCTTCCCGCCGGAGCCGAACGGCTATCTGCACATCGGTCACGCAAAGAGCATCTGCCTGAACTTCGGCATCGCGCGCAGCTACGGCGGCGTGTGCCATCTGCGCTTCGACGACACCAATCCGGAAAAGGAAAGCGTCGAGTACGTCGAGTCGATCATCGACTCGGTGCGTTGGCTCGGCTTCGAATGGGAAAAGGACCGCACCGAGCATCTGTACTTCGCGAGCGACTACTACGACAAGCTGTACGAGTTCGCCGAGCTGCTGATCCAGCGCGGCCGCGCGTACGTGGATAGCCAGTCGGCCGAGGAAATCCGCGCGAACCGCGGCTCGGCCACCGAAGTCGGCACGCCGTCGCGCTTCCGCGAGCGTTCGGTCGCGGAAAACCTCGACCTGTTCCGCCGCATGAAGGCGGGCGAGTTCAAGGAAGGCGAGCACGTGCTGCGCGCGAAGATCGACATGTCGTCGCCGAACTTCAACATGCGCGACCCGGTCATCTACCGCATCCGCTTCGCGCATCACTACCGTACCGGCGACGCCTGGTGCGTGTACCCGATGTACGACTACACGCACTGCATCTCGGACGCGCTCGAAAACATCACGCATTCGCTGTGCACGCTCGAGTTCGAAGATCACCGCCCACTGTACGACTGGATCCTGAACGAACTCGCCGAGGCCGGTGTCTTCGGGCGTCCGCTGCCGCAGCAAATCGAGTTTTCGCGCCTGAACCTGACCTATGCGATCACCAGCAAGCGCAAGCTGCTGCAACTCGTCAACGAAGGCCATGTGGAAGGCTGGGACGACCCACGCATGCCGACCATCGTCGGCTTGCGCCGGCGTGGCTTCACGCCCGAGTCGATCCAGCTGTTCTGCGAGCGCATCGGCGTGACCAAGGTCGACTCGTGGATCGACATGAGCGTGTTCGAAGGCGCGCTGCGCGACGATCTCGACGAGAAGGCGCCGCGCATTGCCGCCGTGCTCGATCCGGTCAAGCTGATCATCGACAACTTCCCCGAACGCCTCACCGAGCCGTGCCACGCACCGGTGCATCCGCATCATCCGGAACAGGGCCTGCGCGAGTTTCCGATTTCGCGCGAGTTGTGGATCGAGCGCGAGGACTTCACGGAGACGCCGCCGAAGGGCTACTTCCGCCTGTTCCCGGGCAACAAGGTGCGGCTGCGCTACGGCTACGTGATCGAATGCACGCACGCGGACAAGGACGAGAACGGCAATATCGTCGCGGTCCACTGCAACTACTTCCCGGACAGCAAATCGGGCACCGAAGGCGCGAACAATTACAAGGTCAAGGGCAATATCCACTGGGTCAGCGCGGCGGCCGCGTGCCCGGCCGAAGTGCGCATCTACGACCGGCTGTTCAAGGAACCGCAACCGGACGCCGGCGGCCGCGACTTCCTCGAAGCGCTGAATCCGGACTCGAAGCGCGTGGTCCAGGCCTACCTCGAAACCGGCGCGCGCCATGCGCTGCCGGAGCAGCGCTATCAGTTCGAGCGCCACGGCTACTTCGTCGCCGACCGCGTCGATTCGAAGCCGGGTAAGCCCGTATTCAACCGCATCGTCAGTCTGCGCGACAGTTGGGGCAAGCCGGCCTGAGACCGCGCCAGCGAGGGCCCGGCGTTGCGGGCCCATCCGGGTTGCCGGATGTTTCGATCGACACTCACTGCGCGCTCGCCTGAGCGCGCCGGTCCGGGAGGTCCGATGAAGGTTGCAGACCGCCACGGGGAAGGGTCTGAAGGTAGGTATCGCGTCGCACGGAACGCGTGCGGCTCACGCTTCCCGCGTCTGCTACGCGGCATGCACAGCGTGCTGCTTACGCTGGCCGCCTGTGGCGCGCTCGCGTTCGCCGGCTCCGCCCGCGCGGATGAACTGACCGGCACGCTGAGAAAGATTCACGACGACGGCGTCGTCGTGCTCGGCGTGCGAGAGGCGTCGATCCCGTTCTCGTACTTCGACGGCAAGCGCACGGTCGGCTATTCGCAGGCGATCGCGATGCAGATCGTCGATGAAATCAGGAAAACGCTCGGCATGGCGCAGCTGCGGGTTCACGAAATCACGGTGACGTCGTCGAACCGCACGCCGATGCTGCTGAACAACCAGATCGATCTCGAATGCGGCTCGACCACGCACACGGTCGAGCGCGAGAACGTCGCCGCGTTTTCAGACAGCATTTTCCAGTACGCGGTGCGCATGATCACGCGCAGGAACAGCGGCATCACCGATTTCCCCGATCTGGCCGGCAAGCCGGTCGTGACGACCGCGGGCACGTCCGACGAGCGCCTGCTGCGCAGCCTCAACACCGACAAGCAGCTGAACATGCGCATCATGAGCGTGCGCGACCATCAGGACGCCTTCAACGCGATGAAGGACGGTCACGCGGTGGCGTTCGTGATGGACGAGCCGATCGTCTACGGTTTCAAGGCGACCGACCCGCATCCCGACGATTTCATCGTGACGGGCACGCCGCTTGGCTACGAGGTTTATGCGTGCATGTTCCGCAAGGGCGACGAGCCGTTCCGCGCGCTCGTGAATCGCGTGATCGTGCGCTCGCAGACGTCCGGCGACGCCGAGCGTCTGTATCGGCAGTGGTTCACGCAGCCGATTCCGCCGCATGGCATCAACGTCAATTTCCCGCTGTCCGAGCAGAACCGCGCGTTGTTCGCGCATCCGAACGACCACGCGCTCGATTGAAGGCGGCGTGCGCCGTCTATAGCGACCGGTGCAACTCCGTGAGCGACAGCGTCGTCTCGAAGAGCCGCGTCAGACTACGGCTCGCATAGCGCGGCACCTCTTCGATCGACGCCCAGCGGTAGTCGTCCATTTCGGGGATCAGCGTGCCGTCCGAGCGGCGCGGAAACAGCGACGTGCAGGTGCACGTGCTCAGATCGAGCTCGCCGACACCCGCGCGCGCCGCGAACAGATGCAGGTCCTTGTCGCGCCGGTAGACGAACAGGCCGAGATCCTTCAGCCGATCGGCCTCGAGCGCGATGCCGGTTTCCTCGACCATCTCGCGCAGCGCCGTCACCTGCGGCGCCTCGCCGTCCTCGCACTGGCCTTTCGGGATGTCCCAGTGCGTCGTTTCGGTGGCGTGCGCGAGCAGCACGCGTCCGTCGAGATCGAGCAGCACGATCCCGCACGAGACGATTCGCGGGCTCATCGCGCAGCCTCACTGCATGCACCTCTCGCGCCGCGCTCACGCATGCTCAACGCTTCTGCAGCTGCCAGGCGCCACCTTCCTTGCAGAAGTTCGGACGCAGGTTCATCGATTGCCCTTTCGCATTGAGTACGACCCCGAGGATGCGGCAGGTGCGTCCGCCTTCGGTCGAGGTGCTGTCCATCGAAATGGTCGCGTCGATCTTCACGCTATTGCCGGTGCCGTCGTTGACCCACGTGAAGCTCTCGCCGTCCTTCCTGTCATTGAGCGCGCTCATGACCGCATGCTTGATCGAGTCGTTGTCACGCTGTCTCATATAGGTGATCGGCGTGTCGCTCAGAAAGCCGAGGTTCGCAGCTTGCGCACCGATCGCCGCGCCGAGCAGGAGGCTCGCGGCACTGAGGTGGAACAGCACACGGGTTCGCGTCGACATGTAGGACTCTCCTCGAAGTGTGCACGGCGCGCACGGGCGCACGGCGGCTTTTGATCCTGACCTCAAAAGCATAGCATGCACACTTCGGCAGGCAGCGCGCCATCGCCGCGGCCATCAACGCGCGGCGGCCGTCCCCTGCAGGCGGAACGTGTTGACGACGTCGCGCAGCATCTGCGCCTGCTCCTGCATCGACTGCGCGGCGGCCGCCGCCTGTTCGACCATCGCCGCGTTCTGCTGCGTGGTCTCGTCCATCTGCGCGATCGCGAGATTGACCTGCTCGATGCCGCGGCTCTGCTCGTCGGACGCGGCGGAAATCTCGCTGATGATGTCGGTCACGCCCTTCACCGCATCGACGAGCGACTCCATCGTGCCGCCCGCCTTCTCGACGAGCGTCTTGCCGCTGCCGACGCGCGCGACCGAATCCTCGATCAACGTCTTGATCTCCTTGGCCGCGTCGGCGCTGCGGCGCGCGAGGTTGCGCACCTCGCCCGCGACGACCGCGAAGCCGCGGCCCTCCTCGCCGGCGCGCGCGGCTTCGACGGCCGCGTTCAGCGCGAGGATGTTGGTCTGAAACGCGATGCTTTCGATCACGCCGATGATATCGACCACCCGCGCCGAGCTCGCCGCGATGCTCTGCATGTTCGCGACGACGTGCTGCACGGCCTCGCCGCCCTCGCCCGCGAGCTGCGACGCCGAGCGCGCCATGCGGTTGGCCTGCAGCGCGTTGTCGGCGTTCTGCTTGACGGTCGCCGTCAGCTGCTCCATGCTCGCGGCCGTTTCGCCGAGCGACGACGCCTGCTGTTCCGTCCGCGCCGACAGATCAAGATTGCCCGCGGCGATCTCTTCGGCCGCGACCGTGATCGTTTCGGTGCCGCCGCGAATGCGCCGGATCGCGTCGGCGAGGCGGCTTTGCATGCGCTGCATCGCGAACAGCATGCTTTCCTGATCGTCGCCGGCCAGTGTGACCGGGCACGACAGATCGCCGTCGGCGATCGTCTCCGCGACGCTCGCCGCATAGGCGGGCTCGCCGCCGAGACTGCGCTTCACGTTGCGGATGATCAGCACGAGCGCGAGGGTGCTGAAGCTGCCGATCACGAGGATCGTCAGCAGATAGCGCAGCAGGTCGGCGCGGAACGCCGCGTCGATGTCGTTGACGTAGACACCCGAAATCAGAAACCAGTCCCACGCGGCAAAGCGCTTGACGAAGCTGATCTTCGGCACGCGCTCGTTGTTGCCGGCGAGGCGGCCCATGTAATCGACGAAGCCCTGCCCGTGCGCCTGCGCGACCTTGACCATTTCGACGAACAGCAGCTTGCCGTCGCTGTCCGCGTAGTGCGACACGTCCTTGTTGCGCAGATCGGCGAGCATCGGATGCATGATCACGACCGGCCTGGCAGTCGACACGATCATGTAGCCGCTGCCGGGGTAGCGGATCGCGGACAGCCGCGCCAGCGCCTGCTGCCGCGCCTGTTCGGGCGTCAGCTCGTGCTGGTCGGCGCGCTGCGCGTAGTCGGCGACGATGCCGTACGCGCTTTCCACGACGTTCTGGACCGCCGACTTGCGCTCGGCCAGCATCGTCGCGCGCGACTGCCATGCGGCCCAGCCGCCGAGGCCGAGCAGGCCGAGCCACGTAATCAGCAGCGCGAGCCAGAGTTTGGTGTTGAGGCTAAGTCGGTTCACGCTGATTCCTCCATCGCGGCGCGTCACACAGTTCTGTTGAATTAACGGCGCCGCGCGCGATTTCCTGAGTCGGGAAACACCCGAAGCGAGCCGTACGAACACGCGACAACCTGGCAGCCACCGGGCGCGCAACATTGCACAAAAACAAAAAGGGTTACAGGCGTGACGCCTGTAACCCTTCGATGATTCTGGTACGGCAGGAGGGACTCGAACCCCCCACCCTCGGCTTAGAAGGCCGATGCTCTATCCAGCTGAGCTACTGCCGTATGGATCGATATCTGCATGAAACCGGCACTCGCGGCGAGCCGCCCGATTTCCCACAAGCTGAAATTCTAACTGACCTGCAACCAACCGGGCGCGGATTATAACCGATCGCCCGGCGCGCTCAGACCGGCTGCGGATGCAGCATGAACCAGCCGAGGAACAGGATCCCCGCGATCGCGCAGTACGCGCCGAACGACGCGAGACGTCCGCGGCCTTCGAAATAGCGCATCAGGAAACGCACGCTCAGGTACGCTGCGATCGCGGTCAGCACGCCGCCGAGCACCGCGTCGGCAAGCTGGCTCGGCGCGTGAAGCAGCTTCGGCAGTTCGAGTACGCCAGCCGCGAAAATGATCGGCGTGCCGAGCAAGAACGAAAACTCGGCGGCTTTCTCGGTGGTGAGGCCGGCCGCATTGCCGGCGATCATCGTCAGGCCACTGCGCGAGAAGCCCGGAATCAGCGCGCCGATCTGCGCGAGACCGACGAAGAACGCCTGGCGGAACGTCAGCTTTTCCGGCGGTTGATGCGCGCGCGCGCGTTGCAGACGATCGCCGAGCCACAGGAGCACGCCATTCACGATCAGCGCAATCGCGACGATCCGCAGATCATGAAAAAGCGCCTCGAGGCGCTTTTCCAGCACGAGGCCGACGAGGCCCGCCGGAATCGTACCGATGATCAGCGCCCACATCATGTGACCGTCGTCGTTGCGGCGGCCGCCGAGCGACGCGAAGAAACCGCGCACCAGCGCGTACCAGCGCGCGCGGAAGTACCACAGCAGCGCGAACGCGGTGCCGAGATGCAGGGCGACGAGGAATGGCAGCAGTTGCGGTGCATGCTTGTCGATATGCATGTCGAACAGGGCTGGCACGAGCAGCGTGTGGCCAAGGCTGCTCACCGGAAACAGTTCGGTAACGCCTTGCAGCACGCTCAGAAAAATGAGAAACGACAGGTTCACGCGGCGGTCCTTGTAAGCAAAGTTGTCGGGAACTGCGCGCCGCACAAAAGGGGAGCCGGCGCGTCAAAGGCGCACCGATTATGCCTGGCTACACACCCAGCGCCAAGCGGTTAGGCGACATTCGGAGAGATATTGACGCGCCGCGTCACAACTCGACACCGTTGTTACGCGAGAGCAAGAAAGCGGGCGGCGGATTCGTCGCGCGCGTGCTGCGAAAGCAGGGAATGAAACCAGCGGATCAGCGCTTGAGAGAGTGGAAGAAGTAGTACGTGCTGGCGGTGAATATACCGAATAAGGCCACCGCCATTGCCATTGCGAGATCCATGATGCCTCCTGAGCCGATTCGCCCGGGAGTCGGATGGACCGGACGCTCAGACGGATTATCAATAGGATTCGCCCTTTCCCGACACCCGCAATTTCCCGGGAAGGGTTTCCCCGTAGCGCAAAGCAGCGCAAAATCGCGGTTTCGCCGCGCGAGACGCAGTCGCAGCGAATGGCGCAAAACGCCGCTTCGATGCAGATGCGACGGCCGACGCACGCGGCCGCTTTGCGCGACCCTCAACCTCTATCTGGCTAGCTATTGACCATGCCCCTCTCCCCGGAACAGGACATTCTCGAGATCGCCCAGGACGCCTCGGTGCTCCGTTTTTCGCCGCAAGCCGGCGGCCGTCTGCTGTCGTGGACGATCGACGGCGAAGAGGTGATTCACTGGCCCGAGCACGCCGACTGGAGCGTGCCCGCGCGGATTCGCGGCGGCAATCCGCTGCTGTTTCCATTTCTCGGCCGTCATCGCGTCGACGGCAAGATCGGCTATTGGCGGGACGCGCGGGGCACCGTGCGCGAGCTGCCGATGCACGGCTTCGCGCGCGACCTGCCGTTCGAGCCTCACGCCGACGTGCATGGCGCCGGCCTGCGGATGGTTCTGACCGACAGTGAAGCGACCCGCGGCTCCTATCCGTTCGGCTTCCGCTTCGAGGCCGCCTACGAGCTCATCGATCCGCGCACGCTCGACGTGACGCTGACCACCACCAATACCGGCGACGCGCGCCTGCCCTACTACGCCGGCCATCACTTCTACTTCACGCTGCCGCACACGCAGCGCGCGCAGACGACGATCGAACTGCCGCGCACCGAGCGGTGCCGTCAGCTCGAGGACGGCTCGATCAGCCCCGCCGAGCCGGGCGAAGCGAGCTACACGCTCGACGAAGACCGGATCTACGACCGCTTCCATTGCCTGACCGGCACGCCCGATCGACCGGTGAGGGTCGAGGCGCCGGGCATCGATCGCGTGATCACGATCGATCTGCAGCGGCCCGGCTCGGTGCCCTGGTACGCGGTGACGACGTGGACTGAAACGCCGCAGTCGGACTTTTACTGCGTGGAGCCGTGGCTCGGGTTGCCCGATGCGATCCACAACGGCCGAGGTTTGCGCTGGCTCGAGTCGGGACAAACCGAAACGGCGGCACTGCGCATTACCGTCGAGAAGACCAGCTGATACGCCGACGCCGCGGCGAGCCGCTCGAAGCGGCCGCCCGCCACTTCGCCCCCCTCGCCGGGGGGCGCAACACAAAACCGTTAGAATCGAACGCTTTGTCTGTCTGTGCCGCGTGATCGGGATCCGCGCGCGGCAGTGCTTTGCGAGGTCCAATGCTGGAAACGACAAGAATCAAACGACTCGGCTGCGCGGCATTGCTCGCGCTGCTCGCCGCGTGTGGGTCGGCGCCGGTGGGGCCGGGCTACTACCGGGTCGAACGGGGCGACACGCTGTCGAAAATCGCGCGCGGCAACCGGCAATCGGTGCAGAACATCGCGCGCTGGAACAATCTGACCAATCCCGACAGCATCGAGGTCGGCCAGGTGCTGCGCGTCGCGCCGCCAGGCGGCGCGGCGTCGACGAGCGGCGCGATCCGCAGCGGCGGTGGCGGTAGCAGCAGTGGCAGCGCGAGCGCGGCGGCCGCGCCGCGTCCTGCGCCCGCGGACACTGCGCCGGCGACCGCGCCCGCGCCGATCTCGCTGGTATGGCCGGCCGACGGCACGGTGTTCCGCAGTTTCGACGGCGGCAACTCGAAGGGTATCGATATTTCCGCGGCGGCCGGCACGCCCATCGTCGCGGCGGCGCCTGGCACCGTCGTCTATGCGGGCAACGGTCTGCGCGGCTACGGCAATCTGCTGATCCTCAAGCACAACGCCGACTATCTGACCGCTTACGCGCATAACCGCGCGCTGTTGGTGAAGGAGGGCGAATCGGTCAAGCGCGGCCAGAAAATCGCCGAAATGGGCGACACCGATACCGATCGCGTGATGCTGCATTTCGAACTGCGATACCAGGGCCGCTCGATCGATCCGTCGAAAGAACTGCCACCACGCTAGACGGCGGGCGCGGGAACCCGCCGTGCTATAAACGCTCAATTCGAAGCGGCGTGGGTGCGCGCCACGCCCTTCCGTTATTTGCAAGGAATCTGAAATGAAAAGCCCATTGGCGCGCGTCGCGACGGCTGCAACGATCAGTCTTGTCCTCCTGACGCTCGGCGGCCTCGGCGGCTGCTCGACCACGACCACGATGACCTATCTGCCGAGCGGCGACACCGGCTTCGCGATCAACTGCAGCGGCAGCGACGCCAGCACGAGCTGGGCCGAGTGCTACAAGCGCGCAGGCGAAACCTGTGGCAACTACGGGTACGACGTGGTTTCGAAAGACGTCGACAACGGCGCGACGTCGGGCGGCACGATTGGTGGGATTTTCGGCGCGAATGTGAAAAACCGTTCGATGGTCATCCGCTGTAAGCAGTAAAGGCAGCGCGCCGTGCGGCACGCGTGGCCGCCGAGCGGCAGAGCGTCACCGGTTAGCGGCGTCGCCAGCGCCCGGAGCGCGGATCGATGCGCGCGGCGAAGCGCACCAGCAACGCGAGCGCGATTAGCCACACGCCGACAAAAATGATCACCCCGGTCATGAGTCTCGCGCCGAAAAAATAATCCGCCATCATCGGTCGCATATGTGAATTGAATTCGCGGTAAAGATCGCTGCGGCGGCAGGTTAAACATCCGCGTAAATCCATTCAAAAAAAAGCCCGGCACGAGGCCGGGCTAACGGGGGTTCGGCGCATATCGGCAAAGGACCGGTTCACCATGCGCCAGAACGAAATCTAACAATCTGTATTTCCAAGCGCAATGCATTAATTTTGCGGCCAATGTTACACGGCGTACGGATTCCGCAATCGTGAATCGGAAATGTCGGAATCAGACCGGCTTAATGCGCCGCAGCTGGGATACTCCACACGCCAAATCATTCAAACCAGGAATGTCGGAGTATCGCACCGGCTAATGTTCCTGGGCTATCGGCGGAAAACCCCGCCAAACCGGCAGAGGAAAGACGTCTGGCCGAATAACACTAACTCATTCGGCAATAACGCCGCTTTGGCTTGCGAATATTAACTTGGTGCGGAAACGCACGTAACGCATCGATTAGTCGCGGCAACTCTTCCGAATAAGCGCCGATACGTCTTCACAACAAATTCGCGAATAGTGAAATCTTTAACATTGATAATTCCCCCGACAATAGTGAAACCGCATTCAAACTCGTTTCAGTTTTGAATATTCGGACGATTAATGGCCGGTGCTGATGGGCGGCACGCCTCGTGTGCCGCCGTCGTTGAATCCGCCGGCATCCAGGTTCAGAATCCGATTCAGTCCGCGCTGCATAAAAGGCCGTCCGGCGCGTTGCGCAAGGCCGCCACGCGGCCCGCCGGTCCTTGCCAATAGTTTATAGTGACGGCCCCGTCCGCCCCTGCCCACGATGATTTCCAACGACGCCTCCCAAAGCCCCCTTTATGCGAAGCTGCTCGGCGAAACCGCCAAGATCGGCTGGAGCGAACTCGAACGTTTCTTTGCGCGCGGCATACTGCTGCACGTCGCGCGCGACCTCGATCTCGTGAGCGTCGCCGAAGCAATCGCCAACGACGACACCACCCGGGTCGCCCAATGGTTGTCCTCCGGCCTCGTCGTGCGCGTGCAGTCGGAGACGGCCGCCGATTTCGCGGCGCGCGACCCCGAGCTGTGGGCGGTCGTCGTCTCGCCTTGGGTGTGCGTGCAGGAGCGCTCTTGAACGACGCGAGGACGCCCGATGCCGGTACGCCCGATGCCGGTATGCCCGATGCCGGTATGCCCCCCGCCGCGCCCTCCGAAACCGCCGCACACCCAGCCAGCGCGCCGACGCTGCCGGTGCGCTGGCATCGCCGGGTGCTCGCGCTCGCGTTCCCGATCGTCCTCGCGAATCTGACGCAACCGATCCTCGGCGCGGTCGACACCGCCGTCGCCGGTCATCTGGACAGTGCCTCTTACCTCGGCGGCGTCGCGCTCGGCGGGCTCTTCTTCAACTTCGTGTTCTGGGGCTTCGGCTTCCTGCGCATGGGCACGACCGGCCTCGTCGCGCAGGCGCACGGCGCGGGCCGCAGCGACGAGTTGCGCAACACCGTCGTGCGCGCACTGCTGATGGCGGCCGCGATCGGCGCGCTGGTGCTGCTCGTGCAGCAACCGCTGATCGACTATGCGCTGCGGGCGATCGGCGGCAGTGACGCCGTGCAGCGGCACGCGCAGATTTATTGCCACGCGCGCATCTGGGCCGCGCCGCTCGCGCTCGCCAACTACGTGATACTCGGCTGGCTGCTCGGCACGCAGCAGGTGCGGCTCGCGTTGCTGTCGCAGGTCTTCATCAACAGCGTGAACATCGCCGCGGTGCTGCTGTATGTGTACGCGTTTCATTGGGGCGTGGCCGGCATCGGCGCGGCTACCGCGACCGCCGACGCGCTCGGCTTCGCCCTCGGTCTCACGCTGCTATGGCACGGCAGGCCGCGCGGCCTGCCCGCGCTGACTCGCGCCGCCTTGTTCGACGCCGCCGCGCTGAAGCGGCTCGTCGTGCTCAATCGCGACATCTTCGTGCGCACGCTGTGCCTGCTGTCGTCGTTCGGCTGGTTCGCGCATCTCGGCGCGCGGCAAGGCGACGCCACGCTCGCCGCGAACGCATTGCTACTCAATTTCCAGACCTTCATGGCGTACGGGCTCGACGGCTTCGCGCACGCGGCCGAGGCGCTGGTCGGCGCGGCGATCGGTGCGCGCGATCGTCACACGTTCGCGCAGGCGGTCAAGGTCACCGCGCTGTGGTCGGCGCTCGGCGCGATCGGCTTCTCGTGCGTGTACTGGGGCGCGGGCGCGTGGATCATCGAGCGGCTGACCGATCAGGCCGCCGTGCGTGCCGCGGCCGAAACCTATCTGCCGTGGGCGGCGCTGTCGCCGGTCATTTCGGTGTGGGGCTTCCTGCTCGACGGCGTGTTCATCGGCGCGACGCGAACGCGCGAGCTGATGATGTCGATGGTGGTGTCGCTTGCGGTGTTCGTGGCGGCGTCGTCGGCATTGCTCGCGTGGCACGGCAATCACGGGCTGTGGATCGCGCTGCTGATCTTCATGGCCACGCGCGGCGCAACGCTCGCGCGTTACCTGCCGGGCGTGTCGCGGGGGATTGCGGCCGCCTAGCGCGGTGCGCTGGGCACCGTTGGCTATTCGGCGGACGACAGACCGTTACGGCTTGAAACAAGCGCATACATATCGCATAACGAGCGCGTCCTAGAATGCTCTCAGCCCGTGCTCTCCGCGCGAACAGTCGGCACGGGTCAGAAGTGCCGGCGTGCCCGCGCCGGTGCTTCGCTTTCCCCGCCCTTTCCCGATCGTTTTCACTTCAGCGAGCGCTCACTGTGCGACGGGCGCGGGCACCATCGCGGGCGGCCGATCGTCGGTGGGCACGCCGTGGTAGTCGGCGGGATCATGTGGTGGGCTGCCGCGATGCGCGGACGGATTGTCCGCACAGCCGGCGACGCCGGCACACAACAGCAAGGCAAGAGTCAGAACGCGGGTCATTTTGCAATCGTCTCCGGGACAAAGCGATGGCGGACGTCCGCCGGCGCGCCGAGAGTCTAACCGCAAAGCGCGTTCCGCGACGCCATCACACACCTTGTGCGTCGCCCGTTCCATTTCGTGAGATTTCGCCGGACCTGCGCTACTATGGCTTCATGGCTGAACCTACCGGGAGACTGCCATGGACGGTGAATCGATCGCGGGCCTGATCGGGCTCGCAATAGGCCTGATCGTGCTGGTGGCGTTGTCGATCTTCGAATCGCGGGCCTACCGGCGTGAACACGATGGCGAGGGCATGCTGCATCACTGGACGCATCAGCATCTACATATGCCGCATTGGAGGCGTCCAAGGCATTGATGCGGGTGATCTTCGACTCGGACCGAATGGCCTCTGGCCGCGGCACCGGCATGTCACGGTGCCTCAGTCGCGCGTCCGCTCGATGACGCGATGACCGGCGTTGCGGCGCCTGCGCGCATCGAGGTCCACTGGACGTGCGCAACGCCTTTCCGGTTCTTTGGCATACATACATCGAACGACGACGCTTCCTGCGTCGCTCTCTCCTTCTGCGCCTTCGTCCAAGGCCTCACTGCATCGAGCTTAACGGGTGATGGGCACATGCCTTGCTGGTTCCGATCCAGCAACAGACGCGCGCCGCATCAATTGTCGCGGCGCGCGTGCGCCAAACCAGCGTGAAGATGCGGCCAGCGATTTCGCGGCCCCCTCAAAAGGAGAACGCCATGACCGTCGGAACCATCCTGCTAATCGTGCTCATCCTGCTGCTGATCGGCGCGTTGCCAAGCTGGCCGTATAGCAGCGGCTGGGGCTATCGGCCGACTGGACTCGTCGGCGTCGTGCTGATCATCGTGATCGTTCTGCTGTTGATGGGGCGTATATAGCCCACCGCGAGGCCCGCGCGAGCCCGCTACGGTGAACGTCGTTGCCCGTGCGGTTGGGGCCGCCAAGGGATTGACGCTCCTGCCCGCACCCCCTATACTCCCGGATTCGTCGGAGCGTAGCGCAGCCTGGTAGCGCATCTGATTTGGGATCAGAGGGTCGTAGGTTCGAATCCTATCGCTCCGACCACGAAAAGCAGGTCGAAACCCGCGAAGCCTCCGGCTTCGCGGGTTTTTGCTTTTTTGGCTCGCGTTCACGTGGACGCCGACAGCCGACCCGTCAGGCACTCGCCTTGCAAATCATCACCTGCGCATGCGACAGTGCTTGGGCAGGTACCTCGCTGCGAAGACGCGCAAGCCCACCGCAACGCCATCCCAAGCCGCTCAAAAAGGAGACTCCCATGGACCTGATCCTCTGGCGTCACGCCGAAGCAGAAGATGTCGCCGCGAGCGATCTCTCCCGCGCGCTCACCACGCGCGGCCGCAAGCAGGCGCAGAACGCCGCGAAATGGCTGCGCGCCCGTTTGCCCGACGACGCGGTCATACTCGCGAGCCCCGCCGTGCGCACCATCCAGACCGCCGAGACGTTGAGCGACCAGTACCGCGTCGTGCGCGAACTCGCGCCGAACGCGAGCGCGAACGACGTCCTGGAAGCGGCCGGCTGGCCCGGCGGCATCGCGCAAACCGTGGTGATCGTCGGCCATCAACCGACGCTCGGCCACGTCGCCGCGCAACTGCTCGGCGACAGCCGCGCGAGCTGGCCACTGAAAAAAGCCGGCATCTGGTGGATCGAGAGCCGCGAGCGCAACGGCGAAGATGAGGCGGTGTTGCGCGCCGCCATCAGCCCCGATCTGATCTGAGCGCGCGTGTCGCGCGACGCCTCCGACATTACAGGCACCCACGCGAGGGCTTACGGGCAGTCATCCAATCGTCACGGCTTTGCCATGCGAGCGTCACCGCGCGTTACTACATTGGCGAAAAAAGAAATCCTCACTCTTTTCGACCAGGACAGCCAATGCGAGAACTGCCGACGCCCACCCTGCCCTTCGCCTCGCTTTTCGAACCGCGCCGTCTGCCGCGCGCCGAGGAAACGGTCACCGCGCAGCATCGCCTGCAAGTGTCGTGGGCGCGTACCGACGAAGAGCTGCGTGAAGCGCAGCGTCTACGCTATCGCGTCTTCGCCGACGAAATGGGCGCACGCCTCAGCGGCCCCGCGGGCCTCGACGTCGATACCTTCGATTCGTACTGCGACCATTTGCTGGTACGCGATCTCGACACGTTGAAAGTAGTCGGCACGTATCGCGCTCTGCCGCCGCATCAGGCCGCGCGCATCGGCCGTCTATATGCGGAAAGCGAGTTCGACGTGTCGCGTCTCACGCATCTGCGCGCGAAGATGGTCGAGGTCGGCCGCTCGTGCGTGCATCCCGACTATCGCAGCGGCTCGGTGATCATGTCGCTATGGGCTGGGCTCGCCGCGTACATGAAGCACAACGGCTACGAGACGATGCTCGGCTGCGCGAGCGTCGCGATGGCCGACGGCGGCCACTATGCGGCGAACCTGTATTGCTCGCTGCGCGACAACGCGCTGACCGCGCCCGAATATCGCGCGTTCCCGCATACGCCGCTGCCGGTCGACGAACTGCAGACGGGTGCCGCCGTCGCGCCGCCCCCGCTCGTGAAGGGCTACTTGCGTCTCGGCGCGAAGATTTGCGGCGCACCGGCGTGGGACCCCGACTTCAATACCGCGGATTTCCTGACGCTGTTCCGTCTGTCCGATATCAACGCGCGCTATGCGCGGCACTTCCTCGGCGATGCGTTGCCGCGATAAGCTGCGCCGAGATACGAAAAAGCCCTGCATGTGCAGGGCTTTTTTTGTTCATGCACACGCCGCGAATCGACGCGTGCGTCGATCCGCATCGCGTCAATCGTCCGTATAAACGACACGGTACGGAATCCCGACTTTCTCCCACTCCGCCGCCTCCTGGATCAGGCTGTAATCCGTCAACGGATTGTTGGCCACCCACTCGTTCGGCAAACGCACCTCGTAACCGCCGTTCGCCTGAGCAACCGTGATGCCCGGCAGGCCGACGTCCGCGCGTCGACGGCACAGCAACGCCGCGAGCCGCAGACAGAACAGCAACGGCCATTCGACGTCGCGCGTCTGCGACAGCTTGCCGAGCTTGCCCGCGTGGCCGAGCACGAGCGCGGCGAGGCGCGCCTGGTCGGTACGCGAAAAGCCCGGCATGTCGGCATTGCTTGCGATATAAGCCGAGTGTTTGTGATACGCGCTATGCGAGATCGACAACCCGATTTCGTGCAGCGACGCCGCCCAGCCGATGAACATGCGGTTTTCCGCGCGGCGTTCCTCGTCCGGTTCGACGAACTGGTCGTAGAAGCTCGTCGACAGATTGCCGATGCGCCCCGCCTGCGGGCGATCGACGCCATAGCGGCGCGTGAAGCCCTCGACCGTCACCGTACGCATGTCCTCGTGCTGCGAACGGCCGAGCAGGTCGTACATGACGCCGAGGCGCAGCGCGCCGTCGGTGGTGTCGACATAGTCGACGCCCAGTTCGTCGAACACCGCGATCATGATCGACAGGCCGCCCGCGAGCACCGGCACGCGGTCGCTCTTCAGCGCAATCAGTTTCAGCCGGTTGACGTTTTCGGCTTTGATCAGCGCGCGCTTGAGCCGCTCGAGGCCGCCGCGCGAAATGCCGTGGGTGACGCCCGCATCGTTGAAATTGTTCGCCTCCACCAGTTCGGCAAGCGCGCGCGCGGTGCCCGACGAGCCGATCGCCTGCTCCCAGCCGGTCTTCTTGTATTCGGCGGAAATGATCTGGATTTCGCGGCGCGCGGCGAGCTCGGCCTGGCGCATCGTGTACTCGTCGACGTTGCCGGCAGGGAAAAACGCGCGGCTATGGCTCACGCAGCCGATATACAAGCTCTCCATCATGATCGGCGTGTAGTGCGAGCCGATGATGAATTCCGTCGAGCCACCGCCGATATCGACGACGAGCCGCTTGCCCGCGCTCGCCGGCACCGAGTGCGCGGCGCCCGCATAAATCAGGCGCGCTTCCTCGCGCCCGGCGATCACTTCGATCGGAAAACCGAGCGCGGCCTGCGCTTCGCCGAGAAATTCGCCCGCATTCTTCGCGATGCGCAGCGTATTGGTCGCGACCGCGCGCACGTGGTCCGGATGAAAATCGCGCAACCGCTCGCCGAAGCGCTTCAGCGCATCCCAGCCACGCACCTGCGATGCGCGATCGAGCATCTTGTCGCTCGATAGCCCGGCCGCGAGCCGCACCGGCTCGCGCAAGGCGTCGACCTGATAGATCTGGCTGCCCGCGTCGGTTTCCTCGACCCGGCCCACGATGAGCCGGAAGCTGTTCGAACCGAGGTCGACGGCGGCGAGGAGATGAGGAATATTGACCATCGGGTAAGCGTACTCCATGCGCGCGAGCGCGGCGGCTGCGGTCGAGGGCGTGGCGGCGGACTCCGGCAGCGCCAGGCGCCTGCCCGGCGCCTTCGGCGCATGGTGCGCGTCGCGGCCAGCCGCACTGTTCAAAGACGCCATTCTAAGCGTAGCAGCCTTCACGGTGTCACCTCGCGGCGCAGGGAGTTCGGTATCGTCGCATAGGTAGCGCGTCATATTGACGACAGACGACGATTGCGGCATAAAATCTAAAAAACATCGCCGACGTCATCAGGACGTCATCAAACCGTGAGAATTTCCGAGCGTCTTTCTGTCTCCATTTCAGACATTCCAATCTCGCCGCCGATGTCCATCCGCTATCCCTTATTGAATCGCGAGCTGGGCATTCTGGGTTTCAACGAGCGTGTGTTGGCGCAAGCCGCCGATCCCGCCGTCCCCTTGCTCGAACGTCTCCGCTTTATCTGCATCACCAGTAGCAACCTCGACGAATTCTTCGAAGTCCGCATGGCCGGGCTTCAGGAACAGATGCGCGACAACCCCGGCGCACTGTCGCCGGACGGCATGTCGCTGCAGCACGTGTACGACCTCGTGGTCGAACGCGCGCAGAAGCTCGTGCATCGCCAGTACACGATGCTGCACGATACGGTGCTCAGCGCGCTCGAGCAGGAAGGCATCTATTTCCACGGCACCGAAGCATGGAGCGACGCGCAGACCGACTGGGCGCGCAACTACTTCTTCGACGAACTGCTGCCGGTGTTGACGCCGATCGGTCTCGATCCCGCGCATCCATTTCCACGTGTGCTGAACAAGAGCCTGAACTTCGTCGTCGAGCTCGAAGGCAAGGATGCGTTCGGCCGCCAGGCGATGATGGGCATCGTGCAGGCGCCGCGCGCGCTGCCGCGCCTCGTGCGCATGCCGCAGGATTTGTCGGGTTATCCGCATGGCTTCGTGCTGCTGAGCTCGCTGCTGCAACGCTTCGTCGGCGAGCTGTTTCCGAATCTCTTCGTGCGCAGCTGCAATCAGTTTCGCATCACGCGCAACAGCGAGCTGTTCGTCGACGAAGACGAAATCACCAATCTGCGCGTCGCGTTGCAGGGCGAACTGCCGGCGCGGCATCTGGGCAATGCGGTGCGGCTCGAAGTGTCGGCGGAAACGCCCACGCATGTGGTGCGGCGCCTGCTCGACGAAAGCGGTCTGTCGAACAAGGACTGCTACTACGTGAACGGCCCCGTCAATCTGGTGCGGCTGATGCAGCTGCCCGAGATGGTCGACCGGCCCGATCTGAAGTTCGTGCCACATATTCCGTCGACGCCGACGCAGATCGCCAACAGTACGAGCATGTTCGACGTGATCGACCAGGGCGACGTGCTGATGCATCATCCGTACGAGAGCTTCCAGCCGGTGCTCGAGCTGCTGTTGCAGGCGGCCAAGGACCCGAACGTGGTCGCGATCAAGCAGACCATCTATCGGACCGGCACCGACTCGCCGCTGATGGATGCGCTGATGCAGGCCGCGCGCAACGGCAAGGAAGTCACGGTGGTCGTCGAGCTGCTCGCGCGCTTCGACGAGGAAACCAACATCAACTGGGCCTCGCAGCTCGAAGCGGTCGGCGCGCACGTGGTCTACGGCGTAGTCGGCCATAAGTGCCACGCGAAGATGATGCTGATCGTGCGACGCGTGTTGGCGGGCGGCAAGGCGAGCCTGAAGCGCTACGTGCACCTCGGCACGGGCAACTATCACCCGCGCACCGCGCGCCTCTATACCGATTTCGGTCTGATGACCGCCGATCAGAAGATCTGCGAAGACGTGCACCATGTGTTCCAGCAGCTCACCGGCATCGGCGGCGAGCTGAAGCTGCACGAGCTGTGGCAGTCGCCGTTCACGCTGCATCCGAAGCTCGTCGACGCGATCCGCAAGGAAGCGGAGCATGCGCGCGCGGGCAAGAAGGCGCGCATCGTCGCGAAGATGAACGCGCTGCTCGAGCCGACGGTGATCGCCGAGCTGTACGAAGCATCGCAGGCCGGCGTGAAGATCGATCTGATCGTGCGAGGCGTGTGCTCGCTGCAGCCGGGCGTGCAAGGGCTCTCCGAGAACATCACGGTGCGCTCGATCGTCGGGCGCTTTCTCGAACACCATCGCATCTACTACTTCTACGACGGCGGCAAGGAACAGGTCTATCTGTCGAGCGCCGACTGGATGGATCGCAATCTGTTCCGGCGCGTCGAAGTCGCATTCCCGCTCAACAACCGGCGGCTGAAGCGGCGCGTGATCGCGGAAGGGCTGTCGGCGTTTCTCGGCGACAACCAGTCGGCCTGGTTGATGCAAAGCGACGGTCACTATCGCCGGCGCCGGCCGGGCAAGGCGTCGCGCAATGCTCAGATGAGTCTGCTCGGCAAGTTCTGTTCGTAGTGCGCGCATAAAAAAACCGCCTTTTTCAGGCGGTTTTTTTATGCGTCGACCAGTCGTATGACTGCCGCGTTCAAACCTGTGCGGTTTGACAGCGCGCCGTCCGATACACCGGAAAGCGCACCGTGAACGTGCTGCCGCGCCCTTCTTCGCTCTTCACGTCGAGTTGCGCATCGTGCCGTTGCAGTACGTGCTTGACGATCGCGAGACCGAGCCCGGTGCCGCCCGTGTCGCGCGAACGGCTGCGATCGACGCGATAGAAGCGCTCGGTGAGCCGTGGGATATCGGCGGCCGGAATGCCGAGGCCGCTATCGGTGACCGAGAACACCGCATGGCCACCCTGCGCACGCCAGTTAACCTTGATCGAGCCGCCGTCCGGCGTGTAGCGGATCGCGTTCGTCACCAGATTGCCGAATGCGCTGAAAATCTCGGTTTCGACGCCGGTGACGGTCAGCGCTTCGTCGGCATCGAAGACGATCTTGTGATGATCGCTGGACAGGCTCTGCGCGTCGTCATGCAGATGCCGCAACACCGCGCGCATGTCGATCATCTGATCGCTCGGCGGCTTGTTGTCGCCTTCGAGCGTCGCGAGCACGAGCAGATCGCTGACGATATGACGCATGCGCGACGCCTGCTGCTCCATCAGCTCGAGATAACGCGCGCGCTCGGCTTCGCCCAACGGCAGCTCGCGCATCGTCTCGAGAAAGCCGGACAACACGGTGAGCGGCGTTTTCAATTCGTGCGACACGTTGGCGACGAAGTCACGCCGCATCGCATCGGTGCGCTCGAGCTCGGTGATGTCCTGCGACAGCACGAGCTTGCGATTGTCGCCGTAAGGAAACACCTGCACCGACAGCACGTTCTGGCGCTTGTCGCCCATGCCGCGCATGATCAGCATTTCCTCGTACCGATGCGAATTCAGATAGCGCACGAAATCCGGATGACGCACCAGATGCGTGATGTGCTGACGCAGATCGCGCTTCGCATCGAGCCCAAAGTGGCTTTCGGAAATCGCGTTGCACCACTCGATCTGATCATGATCGTCGAGCATCGCGACACCGTTAGGCGACGCCTGGATCGCCTGGATGAAACGCGAGTGCTGCTGCTCGACCTGGCGCACCTGGGCATGCCAGCGCTTCGCGAGCTTGTGCAGACGGTAGTAGATTTCGCCCCAGATGCCGGGGGCGCTCGGCACTTCGCCGTACACCGGCGCGTCGAGCAGACGCCACAGACGCTGCTTGTGGAAGGTACTGAAGACGCTCTGTGCGAGCAGCAGGACGATGGCGAGAGCGAGCCCTGCCTTGACGTTCAGCAGTGCGCCGACCACCGCGCACAGAACAGCAAGCAGCACGACCGACACGATGGAGCGCGCCCAGATGATGTTCATGGTCTAGCGATCGAAGAGAAAATACAGCGCAGGAGGGAGGTACGGCGGCACTGCGCCATGCGATGCAGCGCGCCGCCGACGGCTATCAGGCGCTCTTCGCCAGCCGGTAACCGCTGCCGCGTACCGTTTCAATCATAGCATCGCACCCGGCCGGCTTGAGTGCCGCGCGCAGACGCTTGATATGCACGTCGACGGTCCGCTCTTCGACGAACACGTGATCGCCCCACACCTGATCGAGCAGTTGCGTGCGGCTGTGCACGCGCTCCGGATGAGTCATGAAGAAGTGCAGCAGACGGAATTCGGTCGGGCCGAGATCGAGCTTGATCTCGCTGCCTTCCGCATGCGCGGCGACGCGGTGCGTGGCCGGATCGAGCTTCAGACCGTTGATTGCGACCACGTCTTCGGTCAGCTGCGGCGCGCGGCGGCGCAGCACCGCCTTGATGCGCGCCATCAGTTCCTTCGGCGAGAACGGCTTCGTCACGTAGTCGTCGGCGCCGATCTCGAGGCCGAGCACCTTGTCCTGCTCGTCGCCTCGCGCGGTCAGCATGATGATCGGGATATGCTTCGTACGCTCGTTGTTGCGCAGATCGCGCGCGAACGAAATACCCGATTTACCCGGCAACATCCAGTCGAGCAGCACGAGATCGGGCAGCACGTCGCTGATCAGGTTGTGCGCTTGCTCCGCGTTGTACGCGCGAATCGGGCAGTGCCCGGCGTGTTGAAGATTGACCGAAATCAGTTCGGAAATGGCGGGCTCATCTTCAATGACGAGAATGCTGCTGGGCATCGGCACCTCTGTTCCTTATCTCTGGATTAGCTGAGCGCTTCGCGTTCGAGCGCGTCGCGCGACTGGTGCCGCACGTCGGTACCCTTGACGATGTAGATGATGAATTCCGCGATGTTCTTCGCGTGGTCGCCGATCCGCTCGATTGCCTTGGCGATGAACAGGAAGTCGAGGCCCACCGAGATCGAACGCGGATCTTCGGTCATATACGAAATCAGCTTGCGCACGAACGCGCGGAATTCCTCGTCGATCGCCTTGTCGTCGCGCACGATCTGCGCGGCGGCGACCGTGTCCAGACGCGCGAACGCGTCCAGCGCACGGCGCAAGATCGACACGGCCATTTCGCCCGACAGCTTGATCTCGGCGATGTTGATGGTGCGCGATGCGCCGTCTTCCATCAGACGCTTGGTGCGCTTCGCGATCTTTTCGGCTTCGTCGCCGGCGCGCTCGAGGTTCGTGATGGTCTTCGAGATCGCGATCAGCAGGCGCAGATCGCGCGCGGCCGGCTGACGGCGCGCGATGATGTTGCTGCACTCCTCGTCGATATCGACTTCCATCTTGTTCAGACGGTCTTCGGCGGCGATCACCTGCTCCGCGATGTTGAGGTCGAATTCGTTGAGCGCCTGCATCGCGTTGACGATCTGCGATTCGACGAGGCCGCCCATTTCTAGCACCTTCGACGAAACGAGGTTGAGGTCTGCGTCGAACTGGCTGGACAGATGTTTATCGGACATGTCGTACTCCGTTGTATTGCCCGGCGGATCAGCCGAAGCGGCCGGTGATGTAGTCCTCGGTTTCCTTGCGGACCGGCTTGATGAAGATCTTTTCGGTGTCGCCGAATTCGATCAGTTCACCGAGATACATATAGGCAGTGTAGTCCGAACAGCGGGCCGCCTGTTGCATGTTGTGCGTGACGATCACCACCGTGTAGTCGCTCTTGAGTTCAGCAATCAGCTCTTCGATGCGACCCGTCGAGATCGGGTCGAGCGCCGAGCAGGGCTCGTCGAGCAGCAGCACTTCGGGGCGAATTGCAATACCGCGCGCGATGCACAGACGCTGCTGCTGGCCGCCCGACAAACCGTAGCCGCTCTGGCCGAGCTTGTCCTTCACTTCGTTCCACAGCGCCGCCTTGGTCAGCGCCCATTCGACGCGGTCGTCCATTTCCGAGCGCGACAGCTTCTCGAACATCTTCACGCCGAACGCGATGTTGTCGTAGATCGACATCGGGAACGGCGTCGGCTTCTGGAACACCATGCCGATGCGCGCGCGCAGCAGCGAAATGTCCTGGCGCAAGGTCAGCAGGTTTTCGCCGTCCATCACGATCTCGCCTTCCGCGCGCTGCTCCGGGTAGAGCGCGTACATCTTGTTGAAGGTACGCAGCAGCGTGGACTTGCCGCAGCCCGACGGGCCGATGAACGCGGTCACCTTGCCTTCGGGAATCTGCAGATTGATGTTCTTCAGCGCGTGATACTTGCCGTAGAAGAAGTTGAGGTCCTTGACCTCGATCTTCGGACGCGACGGCGTTTGCGCGTGAGCGCTGTGTTCGGGGTCGGAGCCCGCGGGCGCGGCTGCGTGCCCGATCGGATTGAGTTGGGTTTCTGCCATGTTCATCGGGTTCACTCCGCCCTTACTTGTTCGAGAAGATCGTGCGCGCGAGGACGTTCAGTCCCAGCACCGCGAGCGTGATCAGGAAGACGCCGGCCCACGCGAGAGATTGCCACTGCGCGAACGGGCTCATCGCAAACTTGTAGATCGTGACCGGCAGGTTCGCGACCGGCTGGCCCATATCGACCGAGAAGAACTGGTTCGACAACGCGGTGAAGAGGAGCGGCGCGGTTTCGCCGGCAATCCGCGCGACACCGAGCAGCACACCGGTGACGATGCCCGCGATCGACGCCTTCAGCGTGATCGACAGCACCATCTTCCACTTCGGCGTGCCGAGCGCGAACGCGGCTTCACGCATCGCGCTCGGCACGAGTTTCAGCATGTTTTCGGTCGTGCGGATCACGATCGGAATCTGCAGCAGCGCCAGCGAGAGCACGCCGGCCCAGCCGCTGAAGTGGCCCATCTTCGCGACGACGAGCGCGTAGACGAACAGACCAATCACGATCGACGGCGCCGACAACAGGATGTCGTTGATGAAGCGCGTGAGGTTCGCGAGCCAGCCCTTCTGGCCGTATTCGGCGAGATAGACGCCCGCCATGATGCCGATCGGCGTGCCGACGAACGTTGCGAGCCCCACCAGCATCACGCTGCCGACGATCGCGTTGGCGAGACCGCCGCCATCGGTGTTCGGCGGCGGCGTCGACTGCGTGAACAGCTCGACCGACAGACCGCCGATACCAAGACGCAGCGTCGTATAGAGAATCCACACGAGCCACAGCAGGCCGAACGCCATCGCCGCGAGCGACAGCGTCAGCGCAAGCGCGTTGGTCATGCGACGGCGTCCTTGCAGACGCACGCGCATCCTTTCGAGCGTCGCGGCGTCCTTCAGACCCGGCATGTTCAGGGACGGCCCGCTCATTTCGCGCCCTCCCCTTTCTCGAGACGCAGCAGCATGATTTTCGAAATCGCCAGCACGATGAATGTAATCACGAACAGGATCAGGCCGAGTTCCATCAGGGCCGACGTATGCAGGCCCGGGTCCGCTTCCGCGAACTCATTGGCGAGCGCCGAGGTGATGCTGTTGCCCGGCGAAAACAGCGAAATATTGTCGAGCAGATTGGTGTTGCCGATCACGAACGTGACCGCCATCGTCTCACCCAGCGCGCGGCCGAGACCGAGCATGACGCCGCCTATCACACCGCTCTTCGTGAACGGCAGCACGATCTTCCACATCACTTCCCACGTCGTGCAGCCGATACCGTACGCCGATTCCTTCAGCAGGACCGGCGTGACTTCGAACACGTCGCGCATCACCGCTGCGATGTACGGGATGATCATGATCGCAAGGATCACGCCCGCGCACAGAATGCCGATGCCGATCGGCGGACCGGCGAACAGCGCGCCGACGATCGGAATGCTGCCGAGCACCGCGCCTAGCGGCTTCTGGAACCACACCGCGAAGATCGGCGCGAACACGAGCAGACCCCACATGCCGTACACGATCGACGGAATCGCGGCAAGCAGCTCGATCGCGATGCCGAGCGGCCGGCGCAGCCACGCGGGCGACAGTTCGGTCAGAAACAGCGCGATACCAAAGCTGACGGGCACCGCGATGAGCAGAGCGATGATCGACGTCGCGAGAGTGCCGTAGATCGGCACGAGCGCGCCAAATTGCTTGCTGGGTGGATCCCACACCGCCGTCCACAGGAACGCGAGACCGAACTCGCGAATCGACGGCATCGAGGCGATGATCAGCGACACGATGATGCCGCCGAGCAGCAGCAGCGTGACGATGGCGGAAAGGCGTGCGAGGCCGCCGAAAATCACATCGCCCAAGCGGCCAGGCGCCTTTTGCTGCGACGCGCGGCCAGGCGGAGTGGCCCGGCTCGTGCCGGACGCTAAATGAATATCGGACATGAGAGCCTGAGGGACCTGTTTCCAGTTGCCGGACGACACATGTCGGGCGGTCGGTGATGCATGCGGCGCATGCCGCGTGAAAGTCACAGGCCGTCCTCGCACGAGGACGGCCGGGGTGCTACAGGGCGCGGCCCAGATCGACCGCGCCAGCTTACGCCTGTTACTCGGCGAGCGTCTTGCCTGCCGAATCCTTGATCTTCTGCTTCCACTGCGTGCGGATTTCCGAGACGACCGACTGCGGCAGCGAGATGTAGTCCAGATCGTTCGCAGCCTGGCCGCCGTTCTTGAACGCCCAGTCGAAGAACTTCAGCGTTTCCGCGCCTTGCGGTGCCTTGTCCTGCGTCGTGTGCAGCAGCACGAACGTCGCGCCGACGATCGGCCATGCGTTCTTGCCCGGCTCGTTCGTCAGGATCTGATAGAACGACTTCGACCAGTCGGCGCCAGCCGCCGCTGCCTTGAACGTGTCGGTCTCCGGTTGAACCACCGCGCCGGATTCGTTCTTCATCGCGACGTAGTTCATGTGGTTCTGCTTGGCGTACGCCCATTCGACGTAACCGATCGCGCCCGGCAGACGCTGCACGAAAGCCGCGACGCCGTCGTTGCCCTTGCCACCCGTGCCGGTCGGCCAGTTGACCGTCGCACCTTCACCGACCTTCGTCTTCCATTCCGGGTTGACCTTCGACAGGTAGTTCGTCCAGATGAAGCTGGTGCCCGAACCGTCGGCGCGGCGCACCACGGCGATGTCCAGATCCGGCAGCTTGACCTTCGGGTTCAGCGCGACGATTGCCGGGTCGTTCCACTTCTTGATCTTGCCCAGGTAGATGTCGCCGAGCACTTCACCCGACAGCACCAGTTCGCCCGGCTTGACGCCCGGCACGTTGACTGCCGGCACCACGCCGCCGACCACCGTCGGGAACTGGAACAGGCCTGCCTTCGCGAGTTCGTCGTCCTTCAGCGGAGCGTCCGACCCTGCGAAATCGACGGTCTTCGCCTCGATCTGCTTGATGCCGCCCGACGAACCGATGCCTTGGTAGTTAACCTTGCCGCCGCCGGTCTTCTGATAAGCGTCGGCCCACTTCGTGTAAATCGGTGCCGCGAACGTGCTGCCCGCGCCGGTGATGTCTGCGGCTTGCGCTGCGATTGCGAAGAGCGCGCCAGCGACGCCAGCGAACACGGTTTGCATCAATTTCATGAGACCTCCAAGGGGGTGTGAGCGTGTGGTGTGAGCGTGAAACTGAACACCGCGAAGCTTAGGGTCTCTTTATGACAAAAACGTGACTGATAATGAATCAAATGTGACAGTAATATTACCCCGTGAAAGGTGCCGAAGCCGCCGAATTGCCGCTTTGCCGATGCCCGTTGCATCGCATTTTTCAAGGTAGACGAAAAAGATGGGGCGCGAACGTTTGCGCTGCGCTCGGAGGTCGTTTTTGTGCGGGATGTGCCGTCCTTTTGGCGGCTGCGGAGTGGGGACTCGATGGGGTGAGGAATGAGCCTTCGTTGGGTGCGAAAGCCCGGCCGCCCAGTTTATGGAGCCCGCTGAATCTTCTGCCTGCGACGCTCAGGCAGGCGGCAAGCGGCCGCCACCGCCCGCCGTCGACTCGGGAATCGATCAGGCCGTCGCTACCCGCACGGCTTCGGCAATCGCTTCAGAATGCTCGAGCGCGTCCGCGACGTTCTGCGCCTCCACCATCACGCGCAGTACCGGCTCGGTGCCCGACGCGCGGATCAGCACGCGGCCGCGGCCGTCGAGCGCGCCTTCGGCCACCTTGATCGCACTGCGGATCGTCTCGCTGCCCTTCCAGTCCGAGCCGGGCTTCATGCGCACGTTGATCAGCTTCTGCGGAAACAGGGTGACACCGTCGAGCAGATCCGCGAGCGATTTGCCGCTGCGCTGCATCGCCGCCAGCACGAGCAGAGCGGACACGATGCCGTCGCCGGTCGAATGGCGATCGAGTGACAGAATGTGGCCCGAACCTTCGGCGCCGAGCTGCCAGCCGTGCTCGCGAAGCTGTTCGAGCACATAGCGGTCGCCGACCGCGGCGCGCACGAACTTGACGCCGACATTCTGCAGCGCGACCTCCACGGCCATGTTGGTCATCAGCGTGCCGACCGCTCCTTCCACGTGGCCGGCGGTCGCGATACGGTCCTTGACCAGCACGTACAACAGCTCGTCGCCGTTGAAAAGGCGGCCGGACTCGTCGACGACCTGCAGACGGTCGGCGTCGCCATCGAGCGCGATACCGAGGTCCGCGTGGTTTGCGCGCACCGCGCGAACCAGCGCATCCGGCGCGGTCGCGCCGACGCCGTCGTTGATATTGAAGCCGTTCGGCGAGACGCCGATCGGGATCACTTCCGCGCCGAGCTCATGGAACACGTGCGGCGCGACGTCGTACGCGGCGCCATGCGCGCAATCGACGACGAGCTTCATGCCGCGCAGGTCGTACGCGGCCGGGAATGTGCTCTTGCAGAACTCGATGTAGCGGCCAGCTGCGTCATCGAGACGGCGCGCTTTGCCCAGTTGCTCGGAGGCCGCGCACGCGAGCGGCAGCTCGAGTTGCTCCTCGATCTGCGCCTCGACGTCGTCCGGCAGCTTGTTGCCGTCGGCCGAGAAGAACTTGATGCCGTTGTCGTAGTACGGGTTGTGCGACGCGCTGATCACGACACCCGCGGCAAGCCGCAGTGCGCGCGTCAGATAGGCGATGCCGGGTGTCGGCATCGGGCCGGCCAGCATCACGTCGACGCCGGCGGCCGAGAAGCCCGATTCGAGCGCGGCTTCGAGCATGTAGCCCGACACCCGCGTGTCCTTGCCGATCAGCACGGTCGGACGGGTGCCTGTTTTCGCCCATTGATCGGCGCCCGCGAGCACTTTGCCGGCCGCATAGCCGAGCCGCAACACGAATTCCGGCGTGATCGGGCCTTCGCCGACCTTGCCTCGAATGCCGTCCGTTCCGAAGTAACGACGTGCCATGTTTGTTCTCCCTGTCCGTGGCTGCGGGTTCAACCGTGCGCGCGGCTCTGCTTGTCCGCGTCGCGCAGGGTTGCCCATACTTTCAATGCATCGACTGTTTGCGCGACGTCGTGTACGCGCAGAATCGCGGCGCCCCGTTCGGCCGCGCACACCGCCGCGGCGATGCTGCCGGCCACGCGCTCCGGCGCCGGCCGCCCCGTCACCGCGCCAACCATCGACTTGCGCGACATGCCCGCAAGAATCGGATACGGCGAAGCGGCGCGCGGAGCCGTGTCGCGCAGATGCGCGAGCAGCGCGTAGTTATGCTCGACGACGACCTTGCCGAAGCCGAAACCCGGATCGACGCTGATACGCTCGCGCGCAATCCCCGCCTGCTGCAACGTCGCGACACGCTCCTCGAGGAAGTGGCGCACTTCGCCGACGACGTCGTCATAGTGCGGCTCGCCCAGCTGCATGGTCTGCGGCTCACCTAGCATATGCATGACACAAAGGCCGCAGTCGCTGTCGCGCACCGCGTCGATCGCGCCGGGCATGCGGAAGCCCCAGATGTCGTTGATCAGGTCGGCCCCCGCGTTCAACGCATGACGCATCACTTCCGGCTTGTACGTATCAACCGACAATGGCACGTTCGCGCCACGCAGTTGCTCGACGAGCGGCAACACGCGCTCCAGCTCTTCGTCGAGCGGCACCGGCGGCGCGCCAGGACGCGTCGATTCCCCGCCGATATCGATGATGTCCGCGCCCTCGAGCATCATGCGCTCGGCCTGGCGCAGCGCATCGCCGCGCATCGCGAACTTGCCGCCATCGGAAAAGGAATCGGGAGTGACGTTCAGGATGCCCATGACCAACGGGCGTTCGAACGTCAGCTTGAAACGGCCACACTGCAGCGGCTCTGGAAGGGGTACGGAAGAAGAATCGACTTTCGACACGTAGCAATGCTTCACTTGGAACGGATAAATGCAAAACGGGCCGGTGTGTAGCACACCGGCCCGCACTTTCTACTGGCTGCCGATCAGGCCGGCGCGGTTGCGCTGCCCGGCTTGACTTCGGTGCCCGGGCTGCCGCCCGACGAGGCGTCGCTTGCCGACGGCGGCGAGCTCTTCGGTGAACGCGGCGGACGGCCTGCCATGATGTCGTTGATCTGATCGGCGTCGATCGTCTCCCACTCCATCAGGGCGGCGGTCATCGCTTCGACCTTGTCGCGGTTCTCTTCGAGCAGGCGCCGTGCGAGATTGTACTGCTCGTCCAGCACATGACGGATTTCCGCGTCGACCTTCTGTTGCGTCGCTTCCGAAATGGTCCGCGTGAAGCCTCGGCCGAACGGCGAAGCGTCGTTCTCGTCGTCGACATAGACCATCGGTCCGAGCGCATCCGTCATGCCGAAGCGGGCGACCATTGCGCGAGCCGTCTGCGTCGCCTTGTTGAAGTCGTCCGACGCGCCGGTGCTGATCAGGTTCAGGAACAGCTCTTCCGCGACGCGGCCACCGAACAGGATGGCAAGACGGTCGAGCAGATATTCCTTCGAGTACGTTTCGTTGTCATGCTCCGGCAATTGCCATGTGACGCCCAGCGCACGGCCGCGCGGAATGATCGTGACCTTGTGCACCGGATCGGCCTTCGGCAACAGCTTCGCGATCACCGCGTGACCCGATTCGTGATACGCGGTAGCACGCTTCGATTCTTCGCGGATCACAGCCGACTTGCGCTCTGGACCCATGAAGATCTTGTCCTTCGCGTCCTCGAAGTCCGTCATTTCGACGATGCGCTTGCCGCGCCGCGCCGCGAACAGTGCTGCTTCGTTGACGAGGTTTGCGAGATCTGCGCCCGAGAAACCCGGCGTGCCGCGCGCGATCACTGCCGCATCGACGTCGTTCGAGATCGGCACCTTGCGCAGGTGCACCTTCATGATGTGCTCGCGGCCGCGAATATCGGGCAGACCCACGTACACCTGACGGTCGAAACGGCCCGGACGCAACAGCGCCTTGTCGAGCACATCCGAACGGTTCGTCGCGGCGATCACGATGACGCCCGAGTTCGCCTCGAAGCCGTCCATTTCGACGAGCATCTGGTTCAGCGTCTGTTCGCGCTCGTCGTTGCCGCCGCCCATGCCGGCGCCTCGATGACGGCCGACCGCGTCGATTTCGTCGATGAACACGATACACGGCGCGTGCTTCTTGGCCTGCTCGAACATGTCGCGCACGCGAGCCGCGCCAACGCCGACGAACATTTCCACGAAATCTGAACCTGAAATGCTGAAGAACGGCACCTTCGCCTCGCCGGCGATGGCGCGCGCGAGCAGCGTCTTACCGGTTCCCGGCGGGCCAACGAGCAGCACGCCGCGCGGAATACGACCACCGAGCTTCTGGAATTTCTGCGGATCGCGCAGGAAGTCGACGAGTTCCGACACTTCTTCCTTGGCTTCGTCGCAACCGGCGACGTCGGTGAAATTGATTGCGTTGTTGTTCTCGTCGATCAGTCGCGCGCGCGACTTGCCAAACGAGAAGGCCCCGCCTTTGCCGCCCCCCTGCATCTGTCGCATCATGTAAAACCAGAAACCAATGATCAAGATCGTCGGTCCGAGGTAATACAGCACGGACATTAGTGCATTGGGTTCGTCGTCAGCCTTGCCGCTCACCTGTACGCCATACTTCATCAGATCGCCGACCATCCAGATGTCGCCTGGCGACACGATCTGGTACTTCTGGCCGTCTGCTGGAGTGACCGTGAGGTTCCGCCCCTGGACAATGACGTTCTTGACTTTGCCGTTCTTCGCGTCGTCCATGAACTGCGAATAGGAAACGCCTTCCTGGACACGGGGCTTGTCGAACTGCTTGAACACCGTAAACAGCACCAGTGCGATCACCAGCCACACTGCTGCTTTCGAAAACATATTGTTGTTCAAAGCACCACTCCTTCACTTAGACGGGCGCCTACATTTGCCTTGCGGCACCACGAAAGCATTCTAATCCAGTCCGCAGACCCCTGCCATAACGTTTCACTACCACGGAAATAGGGTAGCGGGCCGGCTTGACGCCCGTCTCCGGACGCTTGGGCTCATTATTGGCAGAGATGCAACCGGCTCGCCGCATCCCTACGCGGGACGCTTCAGATGCTTACCCAAAATAAATGTTTCTGATGATTTATCCCGCGACGCCTTCGGCTTGCGGGCCGCCACCACCTTGAATTGGCGTTTGAACTTTTCGACAATCTGACTATATCCGCTGCCGTGAAAGCATTTGACTAAAAGGGCACCATCCAGCTTCAGGTGATTTTGCGCGAATTCGAGCGCGAGATCGCATAAATGCTCGATCCGAGCCGCATCCGCGATCGCCACGCCCGACAGGTTGGGCGCCATATCCGAAATTACAAGGTCTACCTGGCGCGCACCGACCAATTCTTCGAGCTGGACCAGCACCGAGTCTTCGCGGAAATCGCCCTGGATGAAGTGCACGTCGGCCACCGGCTCCATCGGCAGAATGTCCAAAGCGATGATCGTGCCGTCGATGCCACCTTCGCGCTCCGCGTTGCGCTGCGAGCCGCCCGCGAGCTTGTTGCGCACGTACTGGCTCCAGCTGCCCGGCGAGGAACCGAGATCGACGATTACCTGCCCGGGACGGATCAGCTTGTCCTGCTCGTCGATTTCCTTGAGCTTGTAGGCCGCGCGGGCGCGATAACCTTCCCGCTGCGCCATTTTGACGTACGGATCGTTGATGTGGTCGTGCAGCCACGCGGTATTGAACTTGTTTTTTGCCATTAAAGATTGAACTATTGCTGCGTCGGGTCGCGCTTTAGGGGATAATACGCGGTTAATTCGCGCGGCCCCCGCCAGACTGGCGGCGATCCGCGATTCTGTTGTTCTGACGCGCGCCCTGCTGAATCGAGTCGCCCGAATCGCTCGGCGATCGGACGAAAACGCAGGAGCCGCCATTTTAGTCGAGTCTTCCACTTTTCATGCCAGCCCTCAAAGTCTCTTCCGACCAACGCGCCGAGTTGCGCTCCCAGGCACATGCGCTCAAACCGGTCGTGCTCGTCGGCGCCGAAGGCTTGACCGACGCTGTGCTCGCCGAAATCAAGGTGCACCTCGCCGCGCATCAACTGATCAAAATTCGTGTGTTCGGCGATGAGCGCGAGGAGCGCATCGCTATCTACGAAGAAATCTGCGACGCGTTGAACGCTGCACCGATCCAGCATATCGGCAAGCTGCTCGTGATCTGGAAGCCAGAATCGGCACCGCCGGCGGCAAAAGCGAAGCGCGGCGCGTTGCCGAGCGCCCGCGAAGCGGCGGCCGAAGAAACCCGGCCGGCCAAGGGACGCCCACCCCGCATCGTCAAGGTCGCCAAGCCGACAGACGTGCCGATGCGCAAGCCGCGAGCGAAAGCGGTGCTGGTGCGCGGCAATGAACGCGTGACGCAGGGCGGCAACATCAAGCGCGCGAAGAAGCGTCAAACCAGCGCGAAGCGTTCGCATCAGTCGAAGTAAGAGAACACGCGCCCAAGGTGCGGACCGACTCCGCACTGCGCATTGGCGGCCTTGAGCGCGAGGCCCGAAGCAGCGCGAATGAACCGTAGTTGGCCACCGGAATCGCGACGATTCGTCGCAATGTGATGAGGTTCATCGCGGGCATCGGCATCGGCCCGGCGGCCATGGCACGCGCACCGTCACACCATCAGCCACCCGCGAGCTTCAGCCCGCCACCTTGCCCGTGACGTCGCGCGCGCCCTCTTCCTCGGCCGCGGCACCAACAGGCGCCGGCAGCAGCCAAACGAGCGCAACCCCTAGCAGGCTCTCGATCAGGTAGAACAGACTGGACACGCCATGCAGGATGCCGAAGCGCGTCGCATAAACGGAATGCCCGATATCGCTGCCCGCCTCGAGCGCCGCCACGCGCATCGCGTTCATGAACGGCTGCAACGCGAAATAGCCAACCAGCACGCATACGAGCATACCGGCGAGCAGCCAGCGCAAGCGGCGATATGCGCCACTCCCGCGCCGCACGAGCAAATTGGCGAGACCGAGCAGCAAAATGCCGCACACGACGCCAATCACACCCTGAATACGAAACAACTGCGCGGCGACGGCGCCCGCCGTCATCCGGTCGAGCGTCGTGAACAGCACGGGCGCAACCGCATAGCCGATAGTCAACAGACTACCGACCCACACCACCGTCAACAGGCGGAAAAAACGATGCGGCATCAAAGGCACCGGCGCCACCCTCAGATGTAGCTGACCGCGATGATTTCGTATTCGCGCACGCCGCCCGGCGCTTGCACCGACGCGACGTCGCCTTCCGACTTGCCGATCAGCGCACGCGCGATCGGCGAGCTGATCGAGATCAGGCCGTGGTCGATGTCCGCTTCGTCGTCGCCGACGATCTGGTATTTGACCGACGCACCCGACTCGAGGTCTTCGAGCTCGAGCGTCGCGCCGAACACCACGCGGCCGTCCGCTTCCACTTGCGACGGATCGATCACCTGCGCGCCCGCGAGCTTCGACTCGATTTCGGCGATACGGCCTTCGATGAAGCCCTGCTTTTCCTTCGCAGCGTCGTATTCCGCATTTTCCGACAGATCGCCCTGGGCGCGCGCTTCCGCGATCGAGTTGATCACGGCCGGACGTTCAACCGATTTCAGGCGCTGCAATTCATCGCGCAGCATGTCTGCGCCGCGCTTCGTCAATGGAATAGTGCTCATAAACAACTCTGGAGGCAAAAAACGGCCATAAAAAAAATCACCGCGGTTAAGTGCATTCCGCGAAAGCCGCCGCCCGTGGACAAACCCGGGCCGCAGCACCTGCGGAACGCCGCTTAACCGCGGCACTTACATCTTGGACAGCTAGTCGAAGCCTTAGTTTAGGCGAGCATGGAGTCCTTGTAAATCATAGACTTCGAGGTTCTTCAGATAACGAAGACCCTCCACCGCCGCGCGTGCGCCCGACATCGTCGTGTAGTAGGTGACCTTGTTCGCCTGCGCGCTCATGCGGATCGAACGCGAATCGGCGATCGCCGCGCGCGTTTCGTCGACGGTCGTGAAGACGAGCGCGATCTCGCCGTTCTTGATCATGTCGACGATGTGCGGACGGCCGTCCTTCACCTTGTTGACGACCTTGACTGGCACGCCGGCCGCTTCGATCGCGGCAGCCGTGCCCTTGGTCGCGACGATCGGGTAGCCGAGCTCGTGCAGCATGCGCGCGACTTCGACTGCCTTCGGTTTGTCGGCGTCCATCACGGTCAGCAGCACCGTGCCCGATTCGGGCAGCCGCGAACCCGCCGCGAGCTGCGACTTGAACAGAGCCTCGCCGAACGTCTGGCCGACGCCCATTACTTCGCCGGTCGAACGCATTTCAGGTCCGAGCACCGGGTCGACCGCCGGGAACTTGACGAACGGGAACACCGCTTCCTTCACGCTGAAGTACGGCGGCTCGACTTCCTTCGTCACGCCTTGCGCGGCGAGCTTCTGGCCGACCATCGCGCGCGCTGCGATCTTCGCGAGCGGCAGGCTGGTCGCCTTCGACACGTACGGCACCGTGCGCGACGCGCGCGGGTTCACTTCGAGCACGTAGATGATGTCGTCCTTCGAGCCGTCAGCCTGCGGTACCTGCTGAATCGCGAACTGCACGTTCATCAGGCCGACCACGTTCAGCGCCTTCGCCATCGCGGCGGTCTGGCGCTTCAGTTCGGCCACGGTCGACTTCGATAGCGAATACGGCGGCAGCGAGCAGGCCGAGTCGCCCGAGTGCACGCCCGCCTGTTCGATGTGCTCCATCACGCCGCCGATGAACACGGCATCGCCATCGGAAATGCAATCCACGTCGCATTCGATCGCGTCGTTCAGGAAACGGTCGAGCAGCACCGGCGAGTCGTTCGACACCTTCACCGCCTCGCGCATATAGCGCTCGAGATCTCGCGGCTCGTGGACGATTTCCATCGCGCGGCCGCCCAGCACGTACGACGGACGCACGACGAGCGGATAGCCGATTTCGTCGGCGAGCTTCAGTGCTTCGTCTTCGGCGCGCGCGGTGCGGTTCGGCGGCTGGCGCAGACCGAGGTCCTGCAGCAGCTTCTGGAAGCGCTCGCGGTCTTCGGCCGCGTCGATCATGTCCGGCGACGTACCGATGATCGGCACACCGTTCGCCTCGAGGTCGAGCGCGAGCTTCAGCGGCGTCTGGCCGCCGTACTGCACGATCACGCCGACCGGCTTTTCCTTGTCGACGATTTCGAGCACGTCTTCGAGCGTCAGCGATTCGAAGTACAGACGGTCGGAGGTGTCGTAGTCGGTCGACACGGTTTCGGGGTTGCAGTTGACCATGATCGTTTCATAGCCGTCCTCGCGCATCGCGAGCGCGGCATGCACGCAGCAGTAGTCGAACTCGATACCCTGGCCGATCCGGTTCGGGCCGCCGCCCAGCACCATGATCTTCTTGTTGCTGGTCGGATTCGCTTCGCACTCTTCCTCGTAGGTCGAATACATGTACGCGGTCCTGGTTGCGAACTCGGCCGCGCAGGTGTCGACGCGCTTATACACCGGACGCACGTTCAACTCGATACGACGCGCGCGCACGTCCGCCGGCTTCGCGCCGAGCAACTTGGCCAGACGACGATCCGAGAAGCCGCTCTGTTTCAGATACTTCAGCTCCTCCTTCGTCAGGCTCGCCAGCGCGCGGCCTGCCAGCGCCTTTTCCTTCAGCACGATCTGCTCGATCTGCGCGAGGAACCACGGGTCGATTGCGGTCTCCTCGAAGATCTCTTGCGCGCCCATGCCCACACGGAACGCGTCGCCAACATACCAGATGCGATCCGGACCAGCTTCGCCGATCTCGCGGATGATCTCATCGCGATTGGCGGTCTTTTCATCGAGACCGTCGACGCCGACTTCGAGGCCGCGCAGCGCCTTCTGGAATGACTCCTGGAACGTGCGGCCAATCGCCATCACTTCGCCTACCGACTTCATCTGCGTGGTCAGGCGCGAATCGGCTTCACGGAATTTCTCGAACGCGAAACGGGGGATCTTCGTGACGACGTAGTCGATCGTCGGTTCGAACGACGCCGGGGGTCTGGCCGCCGGTGATTTCGTTCTTGAGTTCATCCAGCGTGTAGCCGACCGCCAGCTTCGCCGCGACCTTCGCGATCGGGAAGCCGGTTGCCTTCGACGCCAGCGCCGACGAGCGCGACACGCGCGGGTTCATTTCGATCACGATCATGCGGCCGTCTTTTGGATTGATCGAGAACTGCACGTTCGATCCGCCGGTGTCGACGCCGATCTCGCGCAGCACCGCGAGCGACGCGTTACGCAGAATCTGGTATTCCTTGTCGGTCAGGGTCTGCGCCGGCGCGACGGTGATCGAGTCGCCGGTGTGGATGCCCATCGGGTCGAGGTTTTCGATCGAGCAGACGATGATGCAGTTATCCGACTTGTCGCGGACCACTTCCATTTCGTACTCTTTCCAGCCGAGCAGCGACTCTTCGATCAGCAACTCGCGCGTCGGCGACAGGTCGAGACCGCGCTTGCAGATCTCTTCGAACTCGTCGCGGTTGTACGCGATGCCGCCGCCCGAGCCGCCCAGCGTGAACGACGGACGGATCACGACCGGATAGCCGCCGCTGCCAGTTTCCACGGCGATCTTCGCCTGTACCTGCAGCGCTTCTTCCATCGAATGCGCGGTGCCCGACTTGGCCGAACCGAGGCCGATCTTCGTCATCGCGTCCTTGAACTTCTGACGGTCTTCCGCCTTCTCGATCGCTTCCGGCGATGCGCCGATCAGCTCGACCTCGTACTTCGCCAGCACGCCGTGCGCGTGCAGGTCGAGCGCGCAGTTCAGCGCGGTCTGGCCGCCCATCGTCGGCAGGATCGCGTCCGGGCGCTCCTTCGCGATGATGCGCTCGACCACTTCCCACGTGATCGGCTCGATATAGGTCACGTCGGCCGTGTTCGGGTCGGTCATGATCGTCGCCGGATTGCTGTTGACGAGAATGACCTTGTAGCCTTCCTCACGCAGCGCCTTGCATGCCTGCGCGCCCGAATAATCGAACTCGCACGCCTGACCGATGATGATCGGACCCGCGCCGATGATGAGGATGCTCTTGATGTCTGTCCGCTTGGGCATAACGCTCTCGCTAATGTATTCCTGAATTCTTTCCGTCGGCGCGCGGCGTATTCACGTTGCGCGCGCTGTTTCGCGGCATGCCCGCCGCGTAGCGCCGCGGGCTGCGGCGGCCGCCGCGAGCCGTTTCCGGCTGGCCTCTGCGGCCGGCCTGTACTACTTCAAGCCGCTGCGCTCTTGCCGTTCTTGTGCGCGTCCATCAACGCGGTGAAGCGGTCGAACAGGTACGCGATGTCGTTCGGACCGGGCGATGCTTCCGGGTGGCCCTGGAAGCAGAACGCTGGCTTGTCGGTCAGCGCGAAGCCCTGCAGCGTGCCGTCGAACAGCGACACGTGGGTCACGCGCGCGTTGGCGGGCAGCGTGTCGGCATCGACCGCGAAACCATGGTTCTGCGACGTGATCACCACGCGGCCGTCTTCGAGATCCTTGACCGGATGGTTCGCGCCGTGATGGCCGGTCTTCATCTTCATCGTCTTCGCGCCGACCGCGAGGCCCATGATCTGGTGGCCCAGGCAGATGCCGAAGGTCGGAATGCCGCGCTCGATGAACTCCCTGGTCGCCGCGATCGCGTAGTCGCACGGCTCAGGGTCGCCCGGGCCGTTCGACAGGAACACGCCGTCGGGGTTGAGCTCGAGCGCGTCAGCGGCGCTCGCTTGCGCCGGCAGCACGGTGACATGGCAGCCGCGCTCGGCCAGCATGCGCAGGATGTTCTGCTTGACGCCGTAGTCGAATGCGACCACGCGGTACGTCGGCGCTTTCTGCTCGCCGTAGCCCGTGCCCAGACGCCATTCGGTTTTGGTCCACTCGTAGGTTTCCTGGGTCGACACGACCTTCGCGAGGTCCATGCCGGCGAGGCCCGGGAACGAGCGCGCGAGTTCGATGGCCTTCGCTTCGTCGTCGGAACCAGCGAGGATCGCGCCGTTTTGCGCGCCCTTGTCGCGCAGGAGGCGGGTCAGCTTGCGGGTGTCGATGCCGGCGATGGCGACCACGCCTTCGTCCTGCAGATATTGCGGGAGCGTGCCCTCCATGCGGAAGTTCGACGCGAGAACCGGCAGATCACGGATGATCAGGCCGGCGGCATGGACTTTCGTCGCTTCGACGTCTTCGGCGTTCACGCCGACGTTGCCGATATGCGGGTACGTGAGGGTCACGATCTGGCGCGCGTAGCTCGGGTCAGTCAGGATTTCCTGATAGCCGGTGATGGCAGTGTTGAACACGACTTCACCGATGGCATGCCCGGGGGCGCCGATCGAATAACCACGAAAGACCGTGCCGTCGGCGAGCGCGAGTAGAGCGGGAGAAAATGACGGCAACACGGGAGACTCCTTGGGGGAACACCCTGTTGCCACCTGTCTATCCGATTGCAAGCCGCAGCGAAACACATCGTGGATGCGCGCGCAGACTCGCTCGCGAGCTGCCGGTGACGCTGCAAGGGGCGCGATGGGTCCATTGTGTGGACGACTCGGCTGGGTGTGGAGCCCTTCTTGCTACGCCAATGGCGCGCGGCGGATGAACGGTATGGGGGAGGTAGGCGCTAGGGTGCGGGTGGATAAGCTCAAACCTTCAAATTATAGCCTGAATCCATTGTTCCCTCCAAATCTGAGATAGGTCTAGGCGTTGAGGCGACGGGCCTGCGCGGACCTTCAAGGCCTTGCCGGGCCGCGCCGCAAGATGCTTGCCACACCTGTCTATGCGGTTCTGTCGAGACACCAATATTGACAGGACCGAACCGCCGTGGCGGCCCCTCCGGCTCCGACGCAAGGCCTGGCGCGGCCGTTCAGGCCTCCTGCTCCGCGCGCATTTCGCCCGAACGGACAAGCTGCCGACCTGGCAACACGTACCAGATCGCACTCAGCACCTGCAGCGCGACGAGGATTTCCCACGCGCTCAGATGCGCGAGCGCCGGGTAATGCCCGCCGCTCGCCGGCCAGTGCGACAGCACCGCGCCAACGCCGATCTGGAAACCGAAGATCAGCAGAAAAATAATTAGCGTCAGCGTCGTGTTGACCCGGCCGATCATCTGCGGCGGGAAATGCCGCGCCATCACCGCGTAGCTCAGAATCCCGGTGCCGCCGAAGATGCCGTAGGCGGCCCACAACAGGCTCGCCGGCAACGGCGCGTTAAACATGATGAGCATCTGCGTCAGCACATATAGCGCCATGCCGATGCCGCAGAACGCGTACAGCGAGAGGCCGCGCCGCTCGAGACTACGCGCCGCCGCGCCGAAACCGACGCAGCCGGCCATCATCGCGAAGCCGAGAATCGACACGAGCGCCGCCGCCTGGTGCGGCTCGAAGCCTTGTACGTCGCGCAGCCAAGCTCCGACCCACAACGACTGCATCGCGTAGAAGACGCCTTGCGTAACGACCGAGAACGACGCGATTTTCCAGAATGCCGCGCTGCGCAGGATGTGCCACGTACCCTTGAACTGCGCGACGATGCTCGCCTGGCGATGCGTTTCGCGCGCGTCCGGAGCGAGCGTCCATTGCGCGAGCGCAACCGCTACCGTCAGCACACCGAGTCCGACGCAAACCGGGCGCCAGCTGGAAAAACCGAGCACCCACGTGAGCGGCGAACCGACCATCACGCCGCCGAAACCGCCGATCGCCATCACAAGCCCGTTCATCAATGGCATACGCGCCACCGGAAAATGCTGCGCGAGCGCCTTGAACGCGGCGCCGAGGCACACCGACACGCCAACGCCGATCAGCAGCCGCCCGACCATCATCATGCCGAGACTGTGCGCGGCGCCGAATACCCAGATGCCGAGCGCGGCAAAAAGCAGCATGACGGACGTCACGCGACGCGCCCCGAAGTGATCGAGCAGCACGCCAGCGGGGATCTGCGCGCCCGCGAAACCGAGGAAATACAGACTCGTCAGCACACCCAGATCGGCGGCTGACAGACCGAGATCGCGCGTGATGAACGGCGCGAAACCAAGATTGACGCCGCGAAACACATAAGAGACGAAGTAGCCGGCGGAAAAAAGCAGAAAGACGCGCAGTTGGGTCGACGACATGAATCAGGAAGTAAACCTGGAAATGACCTCAAGAACCTCTCCCGAGGTTCGGACGGATCAGGACGGACCGGCACCCCGCGGCCAACGCGGCCGAAGCACGAACAATAAAGTAAATACCACAAACGCGCAGGAAGCGTCCGCGCAATGAAAAACGCCGTCACCCTGAGGTGACGGCGTTGGATGAACACGGTACGTGATCGGAGCGCAATCCATGCGCTGCCCCCGCAACGCATGTGGTCACTACCGTGAGAGCCGCTATTGGTCTATTTACCCTTCTTCTTCGCGTTGGCCACGGTCTTCGGGCGGCTCTCAGCCGCGGCCTTCGATGCCTTGCCGGGCTCCGAGGCCGAGACCTTCTCGACCTTGCCCTTGCTGGTAACGGGCGCCGCCGGGTTGTTACCCTTGCCGCCCGGCTCGGAGACCTTGACGATGGCGGAGTGGCCGCGCCCTTTCTTTTTATCGTAGCGCGAATCACCGTGTGTGTCTGCGACGTGGACGCCAATCTTCTGCACACTGCCGCCTTGCACGTCGGCGGCGATCTTTTCCGGACCCGGCTCGCTGGGTACCGGCTTGCCGACCGGCACGTGCAGCACGATCACCTGGCCGCGCGAAATCTGATCGCGATGCGTCCTGTTCCACGCCTTCAGCTGACCGACCGACACGCCGTAGCGCACCGCGATGGCCGCCATCGACTGATTGCGACGCACGCGGATCAGCATCTTGCGCGTGTCGGGTACGTCGGGTTCCATCGCGAGCACCGCGCTTTCGGCGACGTCGGCGCTGATGTCCTCGTCGTCGTCCGAGCCGCGCGGCACGACGATCGTCGAGCCCGGCTTCAGCCGCATACCGACCGGAATCTTGTTCACTTCCATCAGCGTGTCGGGGTCGACGCCGATCTTCTGTGCGATCGCCGCGGGCGTCGCGCGTGCGTCGACCGTGTAGGTGGTCCAGGACGACAGCGAGCCCGAGTACGTTTTCAGATTGCGCTCGAACGCGGACGCGTTGTCGAAAGGCAACAGAATCTGCGGCTGCGTCGCGCCGAGAATCACCGGCTTCCTGAACGACGGGTTCAGCGAACGGAACTCGTCCGTCGACATATTGGCGAGCCGCGCGGCGACGTCGACGTCGATGTCGTGCGAGGTCGTGACCGTCACGAAGTACGGGTGGTTCGGAATAGACGGCAGCGTGAGCCCGTACATCTGCGGGTTCATCACGAGGTTCTTGACCGCTTGCAGCTTCGGCACGTAGTTGCGCGTTTCGTTCGGCAGACGCAGGCTCATGTAGTCGGTCGGCAGACCCGCCGCCTCGTTGCGCGCGATCGCGCGCTGCACGTTGCCCTCGCCCCAGTTATACGCAGCGAGCGCGAGTTGCCAGTCGCCGAACATGTCGTGCAGGTTCGACAGGTAGTCGAGCGCGGCACTGGTCGATGCAAGCACGTCGCGGCGCTCGTCCTGCCACATGTTCTGCTTCAGGTTGTAGGTCCGGCCCGTGCCCGGCATGAACTGCCACATACCCGCAGCCTTGGCGACCGACAAAGCCTGCGGGCTATATGCAGATTCGATGAACGGCAAGAGCGCGAGCTCGGTCGGCATATGGCGCGACTCAAGTTCCTCGACGATGTGATACAGGTATTTCTGCGAGCGCTCGGTCATGCGCTGCACGTAATCGGGACGCTGCAGATACCAGTTAAGCTGCATGTCGACGAGGTCGCTCTGCAGGTCCGGCATCTGGAAGCCACGGCGAATGCGGCCCCACAGATCGGCGTCCTGGCTCGTCAACTGATTGACGGAGCTCTGGTCGACGTTGATGGTTTCTTTAGCGGTGGCGTTCTTGCGAAGGGCGTCGGCTACGGCCTGCTGGCTGGCGGGGTTAGTGGCGGTATTCGTCGTCGGTCCCTGACTCGCGCACGCGGCGAGTGTCAGGACCAATAACGCACTTAAGATAAATCGCATGAACGTCTCGGTTTCCACAAGGGCTGGAATTTGCAGCCGATAGTACGAAACGTCAACGTTTCCGTCAATTGGAAAATCAAGAAAAAAATCAACCAAATCTGGGGCTTGGCGAATTTTTCCGATTCATCGCGTGAAGAACCGCCGAATGCGCTCCGGATCAACGGAAGCGGTTCTTCCATTCGCGCATCAATGTGAAGGCCTTCAGCCGGTCAGACACCGTTTCGTGCAAACGTGCTTCGAGGTTCGACTGGATCGCCGGCTCGCCTGCGCGCAGAAACGGATTGACCGCGAGTTCGTGCGCGATCGTGGTCGGCAGCGTCGGCTGGTGGCGGGCGCGCAACTCGTTCGCCTTGTCGCGCCACGCCTGCAGTTCGGCATTCTGCGGCTCGCAAGCGAGCGCGAAGCGAATGTTCGACAGCGTGTATTCGTGTGCGCAATGCACTTCGGTTGCGCCGGGCAGCGCGGCGAGCGCATCGAGCGAATTCAGCATCTGCTGCGGCGTGCCTTCGAAAAGGCGCCCGCAACCGCACGCGAACAGTGTGTCGCCGCAAAACACGTGCGGCGTGCCGCGCGTATCGGCCGCCTGGAAATAGGCGATGTGTCCGCTCGTGTGACCGGGCACGTCGAGCACGCTGAATTCAAGTGCGGGTGCAGCGATCGTCACGTGATCGCCACTTTTCAGACGATGTGTCAGGTGCGCGATCGCTTCGCCGGCGGGGCCGTAGACCGGCACGTCCTGGCCGTTCAGCAGATCGGCCACCCCGCCGACGTGGTCTTGATGATGGTGCGTGAGTAAAATAGCGCTCAGCCGCCAGCCTCGTTGGGCCAGACAGGCGCGCACAGGGGCGGCTTCGCCCGGATCGACGACGACCGCGCGGTGTCCGTCAGCAATGACCCAGATGTAATTGTCTTCAAACGCCGGGACCGGTACGTACTCGAGCGCATTCATAGGCGACGCATTTTTAATATGACTGACCGAGCGATTATAGACTGGCCCGCCTGGACCGATTCGCCGCCAGGCCGCTACGTGCTCGACTGGGAGCAAACTCAGCTCGATCGCGTGGTGTCGGACGTGTTCGGCTATCATGCGCTGCAACTCGGCCTGCCGCAGCTCGACGCGCTGCGCGAGAACCGCATGCCGTGCCGCGGCCTCGTGCTCGACGCGGCGAGCGGCGCGAGCGCGCCGTACACGTATCCGCGCTGGGCACGTCGTGGCAGCGTGAGCGGCATCAGCAGCGCGGGCAAGGCTGGCGACGCTGGCGACGACAACCCCGCGAACGCCGCGCCAGGCGCCCCTGGTCTGCACGCGCCGGCCGGGCGCAGCGCGGTCTGGTGCGACCTGCTCGATCTGCCGTTTGAAGCGCAAAGCGTCGACCTGCTCGTGATGCCGCATACGCTCGAATTCACCAGCGACCCGCACCGGCTGTTGCGCGAAGCCGAACGCGTGCTGGTGCCCGAAGGCCAACTGATCATCCTCGGCTTCAACTCGTTGTCGCTGTGGGGCGTACGGCAGTCGATCGGCAAGATGACAGGCCGCCCGTTCGTGCCCTCCGCCGTCGATCTGATCGCGTTCACGCGCCTGAAGGACTGGATCAAGCTGCTCGGCTTCGACCTTGAACGCGGGCGCTTCGGCTGCTATCGTCCGCCGCTCGCGAGCGATCAATGGCTCGCGCGTTACGGCTTCATGGAAGCCGCCGGCGACCGCTGGTGGCCGATTTTCGGCGCCACCTACATGATCAAGGCGATCAAGCGCGTGCCCGGCATGCGTCTCGTCGGGCCGCTCAAAGTGAAAAAGCCCGTGCTCGCGGCAGGCCTCGCGCCAGCCGCCACCCCGAACACACGAAACCACACCGAATGACTCCAGATCACATCGACATCTATACCGACGGCGCCTGCAAGGGCAATCCCGGCCCTGGCGGCTGGGGCGCGTTGCTGCGCTTCGGCAGCCAGGAAAAAGAACTGTTCGGCGGCGAGGCCAACACGACCAACAATCGCATGGAGCTGATGGGCGTGATTTCCGCGCTCGAGGCGTTGAAGCGCCCGTGCAAGGCGATCGTGCACACCGACTCGCAGTACGTACAGAAAGGCATCAGCGAGTGGATTCACGGCTGGAAGAAGAAAGGCTGGGTCACCGCGGCGAAACAGCCGGTCAAGAACGCCGATCTGTGGAAGCGGCTCGATGCGCTCGTCGCGCAACACGAGATTGAATGGCGCTGGGTGCGCGGCCACAATGGCCACCCGGAAAACGAGCGCGCCGATCAGTTGGCCAATCGCGGCGTGGCATCGCTCGCCGAGATGTAAAGAGCGTGCGCGCATCGCCAACACCGCGCGCCGCCCTCCCCGCTTTTTTTCCGCAATTTTTTCGAAGCAGGCTAATCCGACATGCGTCAACTGATCCTCGATACCGAAACTACCGGCCTGAACGCCCGCGGCGGCGACCGGATTCTCGAACTCGGTTGCGTCGAGCTCGTGAACCGCCGGCTGACCGGCAACAACCTGCACTTCTATATCAACCCCGAGCGCGACAGCGATCCGGGCGCGCTCGCGGTGCACGGCCTCACCACGGAATTTTTGAGCGACAAGCCGAAGTTCGCGGAGATCATCGACCAGTTCCGCGATTTCATCCAGGACGCGGACCTGATCATCCACAACGCGCCATTCGACATCGGCTTTCTCGACGCCGAGTTCGCGCTGCTCGGTCTGCCGCCAGTGAGCATGCACTGCGGCGAGATCATCGACACGCTCGCGCAAGCCAAGCAGATGTTCCCCGGCAAGCGCAATTCGCTCGATGCGCTGTGCGACCGCTTCGGCATCAGCAATGCGCACCGTACGCTGCATGGCGCGCTGCTCGACTCGGAACTGCTCGCCGAGGTCTATCTGGCGATGACGCGCGGTCAGGAAAGCCTCGTCATCGACATGCTCGGCGAAGCGCAGGTCGGCGGCGATACGCATGCGCCGCGTGTTGCACTCGACTCGCTGGAGCTGGTCGTGATCGCTGCGAGCGACGACGAAAGCACCGCGCACGAAGCCGTACTCGACGATCTCGACAAGGCACTCAAAGGCGCGAGCGTATGGCGTCTTGAACCCGCGCCAGCAACTGATGAGCAAACTGCTTAAAAAAGACTAGACGAACCCTAAATTCCCTGACATAATTTTAATCTCTTCGGGTGGTTAGCTCAGCGGTAGAGCACTGCCTTCACACGGCAGGGGTCACTGGTTCGATCCCAGTACTACCCACCAGATTCTTGGTGTGTCGATCACCGAAGACAAAAGGGCTTACGCAGCAATGCGTAAGCCCTTTTTCTATTTGCCGGCAAATACGTCGCGTGCGCCATACGAGATATCGTTGGCTATAGAACCACGTCGTTCCGTAGGTTGGCGAGCGCCCCGCACTATTGCTATATTCGGCAAACGGACATTCGCCCGATCCGGCTCCGTCCGGTTTCTCCATCTTGAACCATCTCAGGGAGGCGCCACATGTTTGCAGTGCATCGCGCGCTCCCCCGCATTGTTCCACGACCGCCGGCCCGTCCGCCACGACCGATGCGACCTTGAAGCCGCAGCGTTGTCGCTGATGCGCCGCCGCCTCGGCAGACGCACCGCGTTCATTCCAGACAGTCCGTTGTTCCGTTGCCGTTGTTTGCCGTCGTATTTTTTCGCGCGTTCCCGCGCGGATTCCGGCATCCGCTGGCTGTCTACCCCTTTTTCGCTTCTGACTGGAAAATCGGCGCGCTCGTGCTTCGCCGGACCCAAAGCAAATGGCCAACAGAAAACTCGACTTTCGCGGACAAGCCTTCAAGGATGTCCTCGGCTTCACCTTCCGTCACTGGGCGCAACAACCGGGGCGCATCGTCGTGATCGCGGCGCTCGCGCTGTTCACGGCGGGCGCGGACATCCTGACGCCGGTCTTCGCCGGACGTCTCGTCGACGCGATCGCGGCCGGTCCGGCGTCGTCGGCGCCCGTCTGGCATCACGCGCTCACGGCCTTCGGCGCGCTCGCCGCGCTCGGCCTCACCGCGACGCTGCTGCGCCAGGGCGTGTACTTCAACATCATCCGCTTCACGCTGAAGATGATGAGCGAGATCGCCGCGCGCGCGTTTCATCGCGTTCAGCGCTTTTCGACCGACTGGCACGCGAACAGCTTCGCCGGTTCGACCGTGCGCAAGATCACGCGCGGCATGTGGGCGCTCGATCTGCTGAATGACACGCTGCTGATCGCGCTGCTGCCATCGCTGGTGATGCTGATCGGCGCGACCCTGCTGCTCGGCTCGCGCTGGCTCATGATGGGCATCGTCGTCGGCATCGGCTCGCTGCTGTACATCGGCGTGACCGTGACGGTGTCGCTGGGCTTCGTCGCGCCGTCCGCGCGTCTCGCGAACGCGTGGGACACACGCATGGGCGGCGCGCTCGCCGATGCGGTCAGCTGCAACGGCATCGTCAAGGCATTCGGCGCGGAAGCGCGCGAGGAAGCGCGCCTCGCGCACGTGATCGGCAAATGGCGGCAACGCACACGCCGCACGTGGGTGCGCGGCACGCTCAACGGCGGCCTCCAGGGCGGCATGCTGGCCGCGATCCAGGCGGCGATTCTCGGCGTGGCGCTACTGCTGTGGGCACGCGGCGAAGCGAGCGTCGGCGACATCACGTTCGCGCTGACGATGTTCTTCATGCTGCAAGGCTATCTGCGTGACATCGGCATGCACATCCGTAACCTGCAGCGCTCGGTCAACGACATGGAGGAACTGGTGTCACTCGAGAGTCAGCCGCTCGGCGTCGAGGATCGTCCCGGCGCCGGCGCCATCGCAATCCGCGACGGCGAGATCCGCTTCGAGCACGTGTCGTTTCACTATGGCGCGCACAGCCGGCCGCTCTACGACGACTTTTCCATCCGCATCGCGCCGGGCGAGCGCGTCGGGCTGGTCGGTCATTCCGGCTCGGGCAAGACGACCTTCATCAAGCTGATCCAGCGCCTTCACGACATTTCGGGCGGGCGGATCACGATTGACGGCCAGGACATCGCGCAGGTCCAGCAAGCGTCGCTGCGCAGCCAGATCGCGATCGTCCAGCAGGAGCCGGTACTGTTTCACCGCTCGCTTGCCGAGAACATCGCGTATGGACGGCCCGGCGCGAGCCGCGCCGACATCGAGCGGGCCGCGCGGCTCGCGAGCGCGCACGACTTCATCGCCGCGCTGCCGAACGGCTACGACACGCTGGTCGGCGAACGCGGCATCAAGCTATCGGGCGGCGAGCGTCAACGCGTCGCGATCGCGCGGGCTTTTCTCGCCGATGCGCCGATCCTGATTCTCGACGAAGCCACGTCGAGCCTCGACAGCGAAAGCGAAGTGCTGATCCAGCGCGCGATGGAGCGGCTGATGCAGGGGCGCACGACGCTGGTGGTCGCGCATCGGCTGTCGACGGTGCGCGCGCTCGACCGGCTCCTCGTGCTCGACAAGGGCAAGGTGATCGAGGAAGGCAGCCACGACACGCTGATCAAACGCGACAGCGGCTTGTACCGTCGCTTGTTCGAGCGTCAGGCGCTGGAGCTGATCAAGGGTCTCGGCGAGCCGGAGCTCGTGCGCGAGTCGGCAAAGGTCAAAGCCGACCGGGTCGACGATTCTGGCTTGTTGGTCGGCTAGCGCGACGCAGGCATGCACCAGGCTTCACGGCAAACGACGCCACGCCTGGCACCACTAGCCACTGGCAATAGAAGGCCCGCCGCGCTACACCGCGCCGGCGGGCAACCCGATGCCGCGCGCCATTCCGGTCGCGGCAAACACCATCAGAACCAGCAGTACGGTCTGGATCACGCTGAAATGCGCGTAGGATCGCGCCTTCTTCAGATTCGGCGCCGCGCCGCTGCGGATCGACGCGCGCCAGCGCATCAGGCCGAGCATCGTGGGCACTTCGAGGATCAGGATCAGCACCAGCAACGTCATCTTCACGTGAAAGAGCGGCTGGTGCAGGTAGTAGTCGGCGCCCTTCTCATAGCTACCGAACACGCGCATCAGGCCGGTCACGATCAGCACCAGCGCGGCGATGCCCCAGCCTGAATCGGCGCGGAACACCGAACGCAACGCGGCGGGCACCGACGCGCGACGCAGCGACCACGTGCGTCTGAGAATCGACGCGAGCGCAAAACCATAAGCGAGCAGATGAAGGGCGGCAAGCAACCAGCGAACCAGCATGGCGACTCCTGCGAAAGACGCAATACGATCGATGAGTGTCCCACTCGCCCGCCTGCAGGCCGGGCGCCTTGATTGCATTATCGACGAAGCTTCGCTTCGGGATGCGTGCATCGGCCACGCGATGTGACCGATAGCACAAAACATGCAGCGTCAGACCTGGCGCAGCGTCGTGTCGAGCGCGCGGGCGGCGACGCGATCGCCTTCGGTCGTCAGCGCGGCGCGGAAAACGGTCTGCCGGTTATGACCCGCGGCGGCCGGCGAATCCCACAGCAACTCGACCTTCGGACGTACGCCGAACGCGCTGCGCGCAAGCGAGGGCGCCGCGACCGACCCTCTCGGCGCCGCTGACGCGCCTGCCTCGCCCGCCGCGCCGAACGCGACCGCGGGCGCCGGCGTCGCGCGCGCATTGGAACCGCTCGCCCAGCGCACCGACAATTCGCGCGCATCGTATTGCCCCACCTTGCGCCGCTCGGCCCACACGACGACGGTGCGGGTCAGCGGATCGAGCGACACCGCATAGCGGCCGATCGCAAAGCGCCGCGCCGCCACATTGGTGCGCCACAACGGCAGCGGCCGGCAGATCCACAAGACGATCGCATACAGCACCGGCGCCGCGACGAGCCAACCGTTGCTGGCCGCGACCGCCTGCATCGCGCGACGCCAGCCTGCGCTCGCGACGAACGCGCCGACCGACCACAGCGCAAACAAAAACCCGAGGAACGCGAACAGGCGCAGCGCCTGACGCAGCCATTGCGGCAACGGATGGAACGGACGCTCCGCGACGGCGTGCGCGCCCGGCAGGAAGATCAGCAGGAACAGAAAAACGAGGTTGATACATGCCCACGGTGAAGACGCCATCGCGGTCAGCGCGGTGGTCAGCTTCATCTCGGACATCGAGAAAAACCAGCGGGCGGCGAGCACGAGACCGATGGCGCGCAACGTGAAAATCGTTCCGGCGCCGGGCGCGGCGTTCGCGCGCGTCTCTTTCGTTCTCGCCAAGGCATCCTCCTGTCGTCGGCGGCACCGCAGCCCAATTTGCGGCACGGCAATTATAGGGATATTACCGAGACTGGCTCGTTCGCGCCGCGCGGAAACCCGTATTTTCAGTTGTGCACCGACGAAAAACGCAGCGCGCATGCAACAACGCCCCGCCGGCGACGTGCCGGCGGGGCGTTCAGAGCAACGAAGGAAGCGTGCAACGAGTTGCTGCCGACAGCGTTTTATCTACCGCGAAACAACCGCGGCGAAACAACTGCGGCGAAACAACTGCGGCGAATCAATCGCCAATCAGCCCGCGTTGACTTCGCGCAGCACCGTGCGATGTTTGCGGCGCAGCAGCTCTTCATAGGTGGCGACGTAGTTCTGCGCCATTACCTTCGACGAGAAGCGTGCCTCGAACGCCTTGCGCACGCCAGCGCGGGGCAGCGTGTGCAGACGTTTGACGGCGGCGACCGCGCTGATTTCGTCCTCGACGACGAAACCCGACACGCCGTTTTCGATCACTTCCGGCACCGAACCGCGATTGAACGCGATCACCGGCGTGCCGCAAGCCATCGCCTCGATCATCACGAGACCGAAGGGCTCCGGCCAGTCGATCGGGAACACCAGTGCGTGCGCATTGCCGAGAAACTCGCGCTTTTCAGCTTCGCCGATTTCGCCGATGTACTCGACGTGCGACAACGACATCAGCGGCTTGATGACTTCTTCGTAGTAGGCACGGTCGGCCTTGTCGATCTTGGCGGCGACCTTGAGTTTCATGCCTGCCTGCCCGGCGATGCGAATCGCCCTGTCAAGCCCCTTCTCCGGCGAGACGCGGCCCAGGAATGCGAGGTAGCCGGGCTCGACGTTGGGAATCGGCTTGAGCACGTCTTCCGGCAAACCGTGATAGACGGTTTGCAGCCAGTGCGCCTGCGGCAGCGGAATGCGCTGGTTGTCCGAGATCGACACGACCGGCACGTCATTGAACGTGTTGAAGATCGGCTGCAGTTCAGGCAGATCGAGACGGCCGTGCAGCGTCGTGACGAACGGCACAGGCTGACGCGCGAACAGCGAGAACGGGTAGTAGTCGATGTGGAAATGCAGCACGTCGAATTCGTCCGCGCGGCGGCGCACTTCTTCGAGCAACAGCATGTGCGGCGCCATCACGTCGCGGATCGTCGGGTCGAGGCGCAGCGCCTGCGGCCAGAAAGCTTCGAGCTTCGCCGAGGTTTGCGAATCACCGCTTGCAAACAGCGTGACGTCGTGGCCCTGCTCGACCAGCGCCTCGGTCAGATAGGACACCACGCGTTCCGTACCACCGTACAGCTTGGGAGGAACCGCCTCGTGCAGCGGAGCGATTTGAGCGATTCGCATATTGACGAACTCCTATAAAAAATCAGGCAAAAGTACTGCATTTGGAAAAAGCGACTCGCTTGCTCGCCAGGGCAGTCTGGCCGGAAATGCCGGCGCGGGCCTGATTCTTTTGAGAAATCCTGCGATGGATCGCTTGGTAACGAGCCCGGACAAGTGGATCAGCGACTGGGCATGTGCGAGTAAACGCGCCCGTTGCACCGACGTTGACAAACTGTCAGAAAAATTGCCGGGCTAACGAGCACGCATTATCGATGCCCGGATTGTTGCAGCACCGCAGCATTTCAAAGTCTTTACGTTGTTACAAACGCGAAACACTTTGCAAACCCTTGTTTTCTAAGACAGTTCTACAGTATCCACGAGGTTTCGGGAGGCGCGGCGGTACCGTGTCTGTGAGCTCTCGCCCATCAACGTTGCCGGTAGGAATTGCAAAATTGCCGCAGCGCGGTTGAATGTAGTCTGTAATTATATCTCGAAATTTTCCGCAATCTGCCTGAATGGCCCGTCGGCTGGTATGTCGGGACGACGCAGATCGCGGAGGTCCATCGCGAAATCAATCGCGTCAAAGCCCGGATACACAGGGCGCAATCGCCTTTGCATGTTTACAATGCGAAGCATCGGCTTCACGGAGAGCCATGCTTGTCCGTGTGGTCCGCGCATTGCATGCACAACCCGCAACACATCGATCTCAGCTCAATTGGAACACTTGACCATCGCCCAGCGTAACGCCCAGAACGCCAAGCTCGCGAGCTATGCGCACCGGCCGCTTGCGTTTCTCTTCCGCTTTATCCGCCGCCATCCGCTCGCGCATGCGATCGTGTTGTGCAGCGTGTTTGCGGCCGTGGGCTGTGCACTCGCTTCGCAGTACGCGATCAAACATCTGATCGACGTGCTCGGCGGCGGCAGGCATCATCCGGGACCGCTGTGGGGCGCGTTCGCGATCCTCGTCGGCCTGATCGCTGCCGACAACCTGTTGTGGCGGATCGGCGGCTGGTTCGCCGCGCACACGTTCGTCGCCGTGACGGGCGATTTGCGGCGCGACCTGTTTCAGTACCTCAGCGGCCACTCGCCGACCTACTACGCCGAAAAGCAGCCCGGCATGCTGGCAAGCCGGATCACCGCGACCTCGAACGCCGTCTACACCGCCGAAAACACCACCGCGTGGAACGTGCTGCCGCCGTGCATCGCGGTGCTCGGCGCGATCGTGATGATCATCGCGGTGAACCCGCTGATGGCCGCCGGCCTGATGCTGTGCTCGGCGATCCTGTCGGTCGTGCTGTACAAGCTCGCGGGCCGCGGTTCCGCGCGTCACCATAATTTCGCGACCAAGGCGGCATCGGTCGACGGCGAGCTTGTCGACGTGATCAGCAATATGGGGCTCGTGCGCGCGTTCGGCATGACGTTCCGCGAACAGCACCGCTTTGCTTCGACCGTCAAGTCGGAAATGGACGCGCGCCAGCAAAGCCTGCTGTACCTGGAAAAGCTGCGTCTGCTGCACGCCGTGATCACCGCGCTGCTGTCGGCCGGCCTGCTCGGCTGGGCGCTATGGCTGTGGGACCAGGGCCGCGCGACCTCGGGCGACATCGTGCTCGTCAGCTCGCTCGGCTTCACGATCCTGCACGGCACGCGCGATCTCGCCGTCGCGCTCGTCGACGTCACGCAGCACGTCGCGCGACTCGCAGAGGCCGTGCGCACGCTGCTCGAACCGCACGGCATGCCCGATCGCGACGACGCGACCGAACTCGTGCCGCAGGGCGGCCGCGTCACGTTCGACGGCGTCACGTTCGCCTATCCGCGCCGCCGGCCGATTCTCGATCACTTCGACCTCGATATCGAACCGGGTCAGCGCGTCGGGCTGATCGGCAAGTCGGGCGCCGGCAAATCGACCGTGCTCGCGCTGTTGCAGCGCTTCTACGAGACCCAGGGTGGCGCGATCAAGATCGACGGCCAGGACATCGCGTCGATTACCCAGGACAGCCTGCGCCACGCGATCGCGCTGGTGCCCCAGGACATCTCGCTGTTCCATCGCACGGTGTACGAGAACATCGCGTACGGCCGCCCGGACGCGAGCCGCGAGGAAGTGCTCGCCGCCGCGCGCGAGGCGCGTTGCGCGGACTTTATCGAAGCGATGCCGGAAGGCTACGACACGATCGTGGGCGACCGCGGCGTGAAGCTGTCGGGCGGTCAGCGCCAGCGCATCGCGATCGCGCGCGCGATTCTGAAAAACGCGCCGATCCTGCTGCTCGACGAAGCCACGTCCGCGCTCGACAGCGCGTCCGAGGAAGCGATCCAGAAGGCGCTCGACCGCCTGATGGTCGGCCGCACCGTGATCGCGATCGCGCACCGTCTGTCGACGCTGAACAACTTCGACCGGATCATCGTGATGAGCGCCGGCAAGGTCATCGACGACGGCACGCCGGAAGAACTGCGCCAGCGTCCGGGCCTCTATCGCGACCTGCTCTCGAAGCAGTATGGCAAGGGCCAGACGCTGCATATCGGCGGCAAGAAGGTCGACGAACAGCACGTAGCCTGACGCACGCTGGGTCCACGAGTGCGCATCGCTTGAAAAAAGCCGCTCCCTGGAGCGGCTTTTTGCTGTCTGTCTCGCGGCCCGGCTTGGCTTAGCCGGTCACGCTCTCGCGCGCCGCCCTCTTCCGCGCGGCGCCCGCAGCACCCGTGGCCGCGCGCGCTTTCCCGCTTCTGGCGCGCTTCGCGCCCTCGACGCTCTGCAGATCGCGCATGAAGTTATCGCGCCACACCGACACGTTGTTCTCGCGCAGCTGCGCCATCATGTCGCGATAGCGCCCCTGGCGCTCGGCGAGCGGCATGTCGAGCGCCCGCGCGAGCGCTTCGGCCATGCCGTCGATATCGACCGGATTGACGATCAGCGCGCCGTCGAGCTCCTGCGCCGCGCCCGCGAAGCGCGACAGCACCAGCACGCCGGGATTCTCCGGATCCTGCGCCGACACGTATTCCTTCGCAACGAGGTTCATGCCGTCGCGCAACGGCGTCACATAGCCGACGTGCGCGGTACGGAACAGCGCCGCCAGCACCGAGCGCTCGTACTGCTTGTGGATGTACAGGATCGGCGTCCAGTCCAGCTCGGCGAAACGTCCGTTGATCCGTCCCGACTCGCCTTCGAGCTGTAGCCGGATGTCTTGATACGCGTGCAGGTCGGCGCGCGTCGGCGGGGCGATCTGCAGGAACGACACCTTGTTGCGCTGCGCGGCCGTATGCTCGAGCAGGCGCTCGAACGCGCGGAATCGCTCGACCAGCCCCTTCGAATAATCGAGCCGGTCGACACTCATGATCAGCTTGCGCGAATGCAGCGTCGCCTTCATCGTGCGCACCGGCTTGCCGCGTTCGCCCGCCTTCGCGAGCTCCGCGATCTCGTCCGGATAGACGCCGATCGGATACGCAGAGGCGCGCAACGTGCGGCCGAACGCATGCACGCTCAGCGGTCCTTTCGCCGACGCGTCGATCGAGCCGCCCGCCTCGTTGATCACGTAGTCGCAGAACGCGCGCAGATCGGGACCGGTCTGGAAGCCGAGCAGGTCGAACGAACACAGCGCCTCGACGAGCTCGCGATGCGGCGGCACCGTCAGCAGCACCTGCGCGGCCGGAAACGGAATGTGCAGAAAAAAACCGATGCGGTTCTTCACGCCTGCCGAGCGCAGCGCCTGAGCGAACGGAATCAGGTGATAGTCGTGCACCCAGATCACGTCGTCCTCGCGCAGGAGCGGCACGAGTTGCTGCGCGAGCCACGCGTTGACGCGGCAGTAGCCTTCGAAGTCGTGCCGGTCGTAATGCAGCAGGTCGGATCGATAGTGGAACGCGGGCCACAGCGTCGCGTTCGAGAAACCACGGTAGTACTGGTCGTAATCGCGCCGCATCAGCGGGACGGTCGCGAAGGTCACCGGACCGCGCTCCTCGAGCTTGATCTGCGGCTGGCCGGAGGTCAGCACGTCGCCGCTCCAGCCGAACCACATGCCGCCGGTCTCCTTCAGCGCGTCGTACACGCCGACCGCCAGACCGCCCGCCGCCGGACCGCCCTCCGAAATAGGCGCCACCCGGTTCGAAACAATGATCAGTCGGCTCATGCAGCGCGATTCCCGATGCAGTATGTTGTTTTCGTTGAACGGGGCCGCCGGCTTCATGCGCCGCGCGCCGCCGCGACAATCGTTTCGAGCCAGTCGAGCAGTGACGACACCGACTCGACGCGCGTGCGCGCCATCGTTTCGCCCGCGCCAACCTTGATCGACAGACCACCACGCTCGTTGACGACCGCGAAGCCCTTCTCGTCGGTCAGATCGTCGCCGGCGAAGATCGGCGTGCGGCCGGTGAACGGCAGCTCGTCGAGGAACGCGCGCGTCGCGCGGCCCTTGTCGACGTCCTTCGGCTTGATCTCGTAGACCATCTTGCCGGGCTGCAGCACGTAAGAAGCGGGGTAATCGGCGACGAGCCGCTCGGTCGCCTCGCGCGCGACCGGCTCGCGGTCCGGCGCGTTGCGGTAGTGCAGCGCGAGCGCCGCGCCCTTGATCTCGAGCAGCATGCCCGGATGTTCGTTGACGACCTGCGCGAGCACCCGCTCCATGCGCAACAGGCGCTCGTCGTGAAAGCCGATGCGCTGCGTGTCGCCATTCGCATCGCGCCGCTCGGCGCCGTGCAGACCCGCGACCGGCAGATCGGGCATGCCGAGAAAACTGTCGATGCTGTCGATGCCGCGCCCCGACACCACCGCGACCGCGCCATTCGTCAGACTGCGCAGTTCACGCAGCAGGTCGATCATGCGCGGCTGCACCAGCACGCCGTCCGGTGTGGGGGCGAGTTCGACGAGCGTGCCATCGAAGTCGAAGAAAAATGCCGTCTCGCTCGGAGACAGAACAGCCGGAAGTGCTTGCATCGCCTGGGTTCGCCTTTCAGCCATCTATGGCCGGAAAAGTGTGCGCATCTTACCGCGCATCCGTCAATTTTTCGAGAAAGTAAGCTGGGACTCAAGCCCGATGGACGGTCTGTCCGTCTGCTTGCGTCGATTGCGTTCAAATGCGCAACGATTCGGTTTCGCCGAGCTTTCAGCCGGCTGCGGCAAATTGACTCGCAATTCGTGCACCCGGCGCACCGCGCGACGCCGGCGCCAATTTTGCGCTACAGTCGCTGCCACGCGGACCGTCGGTGTGATGGACATCGTTGCACGCTCTCAATCAATCGCGTGTCGCGCGCGAATCTTGCGCGGCATGGTCGGGCGACGGTGCGGCCCCTGCTCCATCGATTCGTGTTGCCTGCGCTTCAATCGAGTCATTGAACCCTGCTTTGTTCCCGATCCTGCCACCCCAGAGCCCGCGGCCGAACCTGTCCCGCTCACGACCCAAGCGACTCACGCACCGCTTGATGCACGGGTTGGCACGCCGGTTTGCGGCGGCAACTGCGCTGGGCACGCTGGTCGCGCTCGCCGCGCTGACCGGTTGCACACAGCGCGCCGAGCCGTGGCAGTTGACCAACGTGACCGGCCACCTGCCGGATCTGGACTTCACCTTGACCGACGACACCGGCCGTCCCGTCAACGCCGCGTCGTTCAGGGGCCGCACGTCGCTGGTTTACTTCGGCTACACGCATTGCCCGGACGTCTGTCCCGAAACGATGGGCCGTCTGATGCAGGTGCTCGGCAAGCTCGGTCCCGATGCGGAGAAAGTGCGCATTCTGTTCATCACCGTCGATCCCGCGCGCGACACGCCGCGGGCCTTGCACGACTATGTCGGCGCGTTCGACGCACAGCACGCCGAAGGGCTGACCGGCACCGACTGGCAGATCGAGTCGCTGGCCAAGCGCTATCGTGTCGCTTATCAGATGGAAAAGCGCGACCCGAACGGCAACTACGAGGTCACGCACAGCTCCGCCGTCTATGTGTTCGACAGCCGGGGCCGCGCGCGCCTGCTCGCCACCGATCACGACACGCCCGATGCGATCGCGCAGGACCTGCGCCGCATCATCGATGACCAATCCTGATTCTTCTTGGATCCCACTCCATTCCATCATGACGATCAAGCTCAAATCAATCGCTTCCCTCGCCTGCGCGCTCGCGCTGTCACTCGGCGCCGCGTCGGCCGCGCAAGCGGCCGATGCTCACGCGATCAGCATCAAGGACGCGTGGGTGCGCTGGCTGCCGAACAACCTGCCCGCGGCCGGCTATGCGACGCTCGTCAACGCGAGCGACAAGCCGATCGACCTAGTCGATGTGTCGAGCGACGACTACGGCGATGCGATGCTGCATCAAACCGTATCGAACGGTTCGACGCAGAAGATGGTGATGGTCGACAAGCTGACGGTGCCCGCGCATGGCCAGGTCGCGATCGCGCCGGGCGGCTATCACGTGATGCTCGAGGACGCGAAGCACAAGGTCGCGCCGGGCGACACCGTGCGTCTGACGCTGAAGTTCTCCGACGGCGAAACAGTGAGCGCGCCGTTCGCGGTCAAGTCGCCGGGCCAGACCAAGTAAGCGGCACTACTGGGCGCCGCCACCGCACGCGCCATCGCCATGAACCTGCTCTACTGGCTCGATCCCTGGGAGTTTTCGCCGACCGTCGTGATCGCGTTGCTGATCCCCGCGATCCTGTTCGTGCGCGGCGCGCGCAAGGCGCGGCTGTCGTTCGCGCGGCGTCTGTCATTCTGGTTCGGGCTGGTCGCGCTGTATGTCGTGCTGCATACGCGGCTCGATTATTTCTTCGAGCATGAATTCTTCATGCATCGCTTGCAGCATCTGGTGCTGCATCATCTCGGGCCGTTCTTCATTGCGCTGTCGTATCCGGGCGCGGCGTTGCGCGCGGGAATTCCGTTGCGCTGGCGACAGCGCTTCGTGCGGCCCGCGCTGCAAACACCGCTCGTGCGCACGGCGCTCGACGTCGTCATGCACCCGGTCGTCGCGGTCACGCTATTCGTCGGGCTGATCTATTTCTGGCTGCTGTCGCCGATCCATTTCGTCGCGATGCTCGACTGGCGGCTCTATCGCGTAATGAACTGGAGCATGGCAATCGACGGCCTGCTGTTCTGGTGGCTCGTACTCGATCCGCGTCCGGCGCCGCCCGCGCGTCTGTCTCCGGGCAAGCGCGTGCTCGTCGTGATCGCGGCGATTCCGCCGCAGATCGTTCTCGGCGCGTTCATCTTTTTTACGACGCACGAGCTGTATCCGATCTACTCGATCTGCGGCCGCGCGTTCACGTGGCTGAGCCCGATGCGCGATCAGCAGATCGGCGGGCTCCTGCTATGGATTCCGGGTTCGATGATGAGCGTGGTCGGCGCGCTGATCGCGCTGCGTCACTGGATGCGGCTGTCGTCTCGCGGACGCCTGCGCGCCGAGCGGCGTGCAAAAGCAGCGCGCGGGCTCACGCATGCGGCGTCGACGACTACGAACGTGCCCCGCTGACCCGTTCGCGTTCACAGCGCGCGCATCCACACATGCGGGATGCCGTCTTCGTCGTGAATCTCCGAGACCGGCATGAAGCCGAACGCACCGTAAAAACCTTGCAGATGCGCCTGCGCGTGGAGACGGATCGGCGTATCGGGCCACTGCGCACGGATTTGCGCGAGCGAGCGTTCGAGCATCGCATTGCCGAGACCGATGCCGCGAAACGGCGCGGTCGTCAACACCCGGCCGATGCGCACATCGGCATCCGCCGCATCGGGCAACAACACGCGCAGATAGCCGGCCAACGGCGGCAGCGCCGCACCGTCGCCGGTGCCATACGCAAGCAGATGCCAGGCGTCGACGTCGAGCCCATCGATATCGCCATACACGCAGTTCTGTTCGACGACGAACACCGCGCTGCGGGCGGCCAGCATCTCATAGACTTCGACGCTCGTGAGGTTCCCGAACGGCTTCCAGCGCCATTCGAGCTGGGCGAGCCGCGCGGCGGCGGTGTGTTGCGGTTCAGTCATCGGTAGCTTTCAGGGTCAATGCGCGACAGCGCAGGCAACGATCCGCAATTATGCCGCGCGCCTCGTCATCGAGCATGCGCAGGCCTGGCATCCGGGCGGTCGACACGGCTGTATTCAGTCGCGAAAGCCGCGCACGCGTTCAGAACACCGCTTGCACGGGTCGCGCGAGACAGTCGGGGAGATTGCCAGGGCCGCATAGATGCAGCGCGCCGACGACCACCAGCGTGCGCTCGCGAACCTCCAGCAACTCGCTCAGCCGCGCGGCCTACGCGCGATTGCGCACGTCGAGAATCGCCTGACGGATGCCGGGCAGATTGAACATCGGCGATCCGACGGCGATTTGCTGTATCGCGTGCAGATCGCCCCCCAGCCACGCCGCGTGCATCCGTTCGAGCGTGTGCTGCGGTTCGCCGCGGTCGGCCATCAGCATGTCGAGCGCCGCGGCAATGGCTTCGAGCGGAATCGATTCGAGCGCGACTGCGACGTCCCGCGCGGACTCGAGATATCGATACGGCTTCGCCTGCGCGAGCGCCGAGCGCAACATGCGCGGCTCGACGCCCTCGACGACCTGCTGCAGCAGCGTCGGCGCGACGATCAGCGCGGCCCACGGACGCAGTGTTTCAAGCGGCGCGAGCAGGCCATCGGTCGGCCACAGCGCCTGCAGTTGCGTCCAGGCTTCGTCGCGCATCCGGGGCCGCAGTTGCGCGGCGTCGGGGTGCGCGTCGGCTTTGAGAAACGGCGGGATCGTTGCTGGGTCGGACTCGAATACGAGCGCGTCGGCCCAGTCATAGGCTTCGGCGACCCATGGCGGCGTTCGACGGCTCGTCGCGGGAAACAGATGCATCGAGCCGAGCAGGCGGACCTGAGTGCCGGCGAGTTGGAAATACATGCGGCTTCAATGAAAACGGGCGATGACGATGGTGCGATTCTATCGCCCGGCCTGGATGAGGCGCGCCGGCGTGCGTTGCCCTTCCCCTGCGCGTGCCGGACACGCCGTTAATCGGAATGCGCTGCTCGCGCGTGAGCCAAAAAATCAGACGCGATATCTACGATCCCCCAATGAATGCGGGAACGCATCAAACGCCTGAACCCGATTATTGCCCGCCTTTTTTAAACGACTCGAGTTCGGTCGTATATCGCTCATTTCTCACGCCATTGCTGCCGTAATACTCTTCCACCGATTTCACCCAACGGCCGACTTCCGGCACATACCAAAACGCTTTATACCTGCGTCCCGTCGCCTGAACAGGACCGATTCTCTGCGCATGCGTGATCATCGCGGTGTCGCCCTGCTCGACCGGGGTGGCTTGCGTGACCGTCCGCCGCGGCTCGAGTTGCGCGACCCAGTCGCCTTCGGCTTCGATCTTGATCACCTGGAATTTGCCGGCGGGCACTTCGACGGTTTCCGTTCCGACCACCCGATACTGCGGGTTCCACTTCTGCGAAGCGAATACCCGGTTCGGATGCTGCTCGGCGCATTCGACCGTCCAGCTCTTGCCCCGCGACAACGGAAACGCGAACGGCGGTTCACGACTGTATCGGTGCCGTTCACGCTGCGCTCGCGGCTCCAGTCCGCTCCGGCGATCACTTCGCGTGGCGCCTGCGTCGAACCCGAGATCTTCGATTCGAAATAGATGTGCGATGGCGTCGCCCGCAGCACCGTCACCTGCTCGTGCGTCTGGTTCCAGCCCGACGGCCCTCTCTCGCTCGTCGACGTATATGTCCAGGTGTCCCCGGGTCTGACGTCGGGCGCCGGCGCCGATTGCGCAATCGCCGACAACGGCAAAGCGAGGCTCAATAGCAGCGCGGCGGTTCTTATTTTTTCATAGGTCGAATATAGTTTTATGTGCAACGAATAAGCAGCCGCGAATATCCGGGCGAATACTCGACGACGGACTTTAAAAAGCAAAAAGCCGGTGAGCACTTTACATGAATGTCGCTAGAATGCTGCCAGCCCACGCTGAATTGACGACATTAATAGTCACGATATAAATTAGAAAGAAAACAAAATACAAATGAAAGACCACCAAAAACGACCAGTAATCAGACCCGCCATTCTGGCTGCAACGAGCGCGTTGATGTTGTCCGCCTGCGGCGGAGGTTCGTCCAGCAATTCGGGATCGACGGCCAGCACCTCGAGTTTGAGCGACGCGCAGAAGAACTATGAGAGCTCTGCACTCACGTCTAACGGTGGACTGCATTATGTTGATGGCAGCCTTTCGCTCAGCGCGAATTCGGCGGGCAGGCTATCGGTCGGCTGGAGTAGCACGTTTTTCACCATCGACTCCAGCATCGCTCAAAGCCCCTCCACGGGCACTCAGTCGCTGATCGCCGGGACGGCTTCGCTCTCGTCGGCGCTCAAGCTCCCCACGTTGACCAATGGACGCCAGATCGTCAATGGCGCTGTGTATGTCGGCGCAGTTCCCGCGCGCAGGCGCGGGTCAGCTACGTGGGACCCAACGTGCAGGAAGACTATCTGGCGGCGGACGGTAGTACCGTGATCCGCACCTTGCTCGGCACCAGTTACACCGTCGTTTCGCTGAGCGGTCTGATATCCGCGACGCCGTCCGAACTCTTCACGAATAGCGCGTTGGGCCTGATCACGAATACGATCAACGGGCAATCGCTGTATAGCCCGCAGGCAAACTGGCAAGCAGGCGCTGCCTACATCAAGGTGGTGCGGCAAACGGTCGGAGACGAGTTGTACACCTACGACTGCATCTCACCGGCTACGACAGGCAGTAGTCCGACGCCCTGCTCGGCAACGGTATCGACGCTGGAAAGTTTCTTTCCCTACGCCAGCACGACGGACGACAAGACCTATCAGCTTTCCGATGGCCAGATCGTCACGTTGCAGGGCGTTCGCGCATGGGTGGCCAACAGCGTGCTCGGGGGCAGCACGACCGACTATCGCGTGTATTACCAGTACAACGGCGGCATCTACGCGGGTTACATGATCAGGAGCGGCACAACGATGGAGATAGCGCCGCTCGGAGGCGGTACGCTGCAAGAGAACTACTACTTCCTGAACACCGCTGCCGTGCAGTCGATTAAATCCGCGCTCAATTTCTGATCGATTCGGAGGAATCGTCTGCGGCACGCGGTCGGATCGACCGCTCCGCTCACATTGATGACGACGATCGACAAGGCTGGCGAAGAGAGGAACAGAAAAAGAAAAGCCCCGACAAGTCGGGGCTTTCGCTTTACATCAAAGACTGGAGGCGCGAGCCGGAGTCGAACCGGCCTAAACGGCTTTGCAGGCCGCTGCATAACCGCTTTGCTATCGCGCCGCAAGCGGACTGGAACCTGGACACGGGTTCGCAGATTTATCGGTGATTACCAGAAGAACCGAAGCTCTGGAAAGTTCAGAACGAGCGGCCTTCCAAACAAAAAGGGAAGCGCTGCTTCCCCTGATGTATGGAGCGGGAGACGAGGCTCGAACTCGCGACCTCAACCTTGGCAAGGTTGCGCTCTACCAACTGAGCTACTCCCGCATTGAACTGCTTCACCGCGCTGCCTTTTTTTACTTCGCCAAACAACGCGATGCTTCAAATACTGGAGCGGGAAACGAGGCTCGAACTCGCGACCTCAACCTTGGCAAGGTTGCGCTCTACCAACTGAGCTATTCCCGCGTTGTGCTGCATTTACCGCTACTGCTTTACTGCGTCTCCGGTGTTTCGCGTTGCGTGCATCGAAGAAGCGAAATTATGGAGAATCGACTGAAACGTGTCAACCCCTTTTGCCCATCTGTTTTAAAGAAAATATTTCTCTCGCAGTAGTGCGGGGTTCGAACACACTTTTGCGCCCCCCGAGCTCTTCTCTTCACACCGTCACGCAATGCCGCCGCGCTCGCGAATCTGCGGCCACGCGAGCTTCATGTAGTACAGCATCGACCAGATCGTCAGGAACGCAGCCAGATAGATCAGCCACAGGCCCCACACGCGCGTGTCGACCGTCACGCCGCCACCGAGCGGCAGCGGGCCATAGAACAGCAGCATCGGAATCGCGACCATCTGGCAAGCGGTCTTGAACTTGCCGAGCGAGTTCACCGCGACGCTCTTCGACGCACCGATCTGCGCCATCCATTCGCGTAGCGCCGAGATCGCGATTTCACGTCCGACGATCACGAGCGCGATCGCGGAATCGATCCGCGTGAGTTGCACGAGCACGAGCAGCGCCGCGGTCACCATCAGTTTGTCGGCGACCGGATCGAGAAACGCGCCGAACGCCGAGGTCTGATTCCATTTGCGGGCCAGAAAGCCGTCGAACCAGTCGGTGAGCGCCGCCAGGATGAAGATCGTCGCGGCCGCGAGATTGCGGTGCGCGGGGCTCATCATCATGTCGGGCAAATAGAACACACCGACGACGAGCGGAATCAGCACGATCCGCAGCCAGGTCAGGAATATCGGGAAATTAAACGGCATGGGGCAGGCGCAGCGTCTGACGAGTGAGTTGCAATTGTGCCGTGTCACAGGGCCTGCCACAAGCAAGCGCGCCCAGGCATGGCCGCGCGGGGGCGGCAAGCGAGCCGCCCCCGCGCGTGGTTCGCAGCCAGCCGCAGCGCGACGCCTCGGGTCCGACGAACCGTCATTCCAATCACAGCGCGGCGTGGCCCGCCAATTCAATGCAGTTGCCGGTAGATCTGCTCGGCGAGCGCCTGCGAAATGCCTTCGACGCTCGCGAGATCCTCTACGCTCGCGGCCACCACGCCGCGCAAGCCGCCAAAGCGCGCCAGCAGGCGCTGACGCCGCTTCGCCCCTACGCCTTCTAGTTCTTCGAGCCGCGAGGTCTGGCGCGTCTTGCCGCGTTTGGCGCGCATGCCGGTGATCGCGAAACGATGCGCTTCGTCGCGGATCTGCGCGACCAGCATCAGCGCGGCGCTTTCCTTGCCGAGTTCGAGCGGCGTGCGGCCGTCTGCGAAAATCAGCGTCTCGAGACCGACCTTGCGCCCCTCGCCTTTCGCGACGCCGACGAGCATGCCAGTATCGAGCCCCAACTCCGTGAACACCTGCCGCGCGATCTCCACCTGCCCCTTGCCGCCGTCGATCAGCACGATGGTCGGCAGCACGCCGCCGGCCGCGGCCGGCTCGGCGGCATCGGCGGCGAGCGCGGGATCGGCGGCCGCGTCACTTTGCGATTCGGCGGCTTCGTCGCTCGCATTCGCGGCGGCCTGCGCGACCATCTTTTCGTAGCGGCGCGTGAGCACCTGGCGCATCGCCGCGTAATCGTCACCGGGCGTGATGCCGGCGATGTTGTAGCGGCGATACTCGGACGACTGCATCTTGTGGTGGTGATAGACGACGCAGGACGCCTGCGTCGCCTCGCCCATCGTGTGACTGATGTCGAAGCATTCGATGCGCAGATGCGCGAGGTCGTCGCACTCCATGCCGAGCGTGTCGGTCAACGCGCGCGTGCGCGCCTGCTGCGAGCCCTGCTCGGAGAGCAGGCGCGCGAGCGCGAGCCGCGCGTTCTGCTCGGCCATCGCGAGCCACGCGCGCCGCTGTCCTTGCGGTTGACGCAGTACGGTCACCTTGTGGCCCGCCTGCTCGATCAGCACGTCGACGAGTTCGCGCGCCGGCGCGTGGCTGACCACCAGCACCGGCGGCACGCGATTGCCGAGGTAATGCTGCGCGATGAATGCTTCGAGCACTTCGGATTCGATGCCGCCCAGTGCGCGGCCGTTGCGGCGCTTCGCCGCGGGGCCGGACTCTGCGTTTCCGTCTGTGCCTTCGTCCGCGACTTCGTCGCTGACGGCGTCCGGGGTCGCTTCGGCAGCCTCGTCGATCGCGTCTTCTTCGCTACCATCGGCGTCCTCGTCTTCCGACGGCATGTCCTGAGCGATCGCGAGCGCGTCGGCCGAGGCGCTCGCCGCCGCGGCCGATGGCGCGACCGCTCGCACATCCGCCGATGCATCGTCCTGATCGCCGTCTTCTTCGAGCCCGCCTTCCTCCGCCGTCAACGCGCTCTCCACGTGCGTGGGAAAGTACGCCTTGTCGCCGAGATGTCGTCCGCCGCGCACCATCGCGAGATTCACGCACACGCGGCCGCCCAGCGCGACTACCGCGAGAATGTCGACGTCGCTGTCGCTGCCGACTTCGATTGCCTGCTGATGCAGCACCGTCGACAGCGAACTCATCTGGTTGCGCACCGCCGCGGCCTGCTCGAACTTCAGCTCGCTCGCGAACGCATGCATCTTCTGCCCGAGCTCCTTCATCACCTCGCCCTGGCGGCCGAGCAGAAAGCGCGACGCGTTGGCGACGTCGCGCGCGTAATCCTCCTCGCTGATGTTCGCGACGCACGGCGCCGTGCAACGGCCGATCTGATGCAGCAGACACGGCCGCGTGCGGTTGCTGAACACCGAGTCTTCGCAGGTGCGCAGCTGGAACACGCGCTGCAGGATCTGGATGCTCTCGCGCACCGCCCACGCGCTCGGGAACGGGCCGAAGTACTGGTTCTTGCGATCGACCGAGCCGCGGTAATAGGCCATGCGCGGAAACTTGTGCCCGGTCAGCTTCAGATAGGGATACGACTTGTCGTCGCGAAACAGGATGTTGTAACGCGGCGTGAGCGCCTTGATCAGGTTGTTTTCGAGCAGCAGCGCCTCGGCCTCGGAACGCGTGACCGTGGTCTCGATGCGCGCGATGCGCGTGACCATCATCGCGATACGCGGCGACAGCTGCGTCTTCGTGAAGTAGCTCGATACGCGCTTCTTCAGATCGCGCGCCTTGCCGACGTAGAGCACCGCGCCACTCGTGTCGTAATAGCGGTAGACGCCGGGCAGATGCGGCAGTTGGGCGAGCACTGTTTTCGGCTCGAAGGTGTCGGGGGCGTCGCTGGCTTCGGGTTCGGTCATGCGGGATCGATTGGGGTGGGACTGTCTCGCGCTGCCTCGCCGCTTGCACCGATTGCACTGATTGCACCGATTGCGCCGCCGGGTGCCCGGCATCGTGCGCCGGGGGTCATGTCGCGTGTCGCCGATGCGGCCCGCATGGCGGACAAAGGGCGCGCGCGATCGCGAGCGAGGCTTTAGAATCGCCAGTTTAGAACATTCCGCGTTCGTTCGAACCCGCTCCGTTCGCCGGAATCACCGAGCCAGCCGAGCCGCCATGTCCTCCGTCGCGCCCGATTCCGGATCACCCGCCGCCCCTGCCAACCCGATCGCCTGCGATATCTTCTGCGCGGTGATCGACAACTTCGGCGACATCGGCGTGTGCTGGCGCCTTGCGCGCCAACTCGCGCGCGAGCACGGCTGGCAGGTGCGCGTGTTCGTCGACGATCTGCATGCGTTCAGGAGGCTGTGCCCGTCGCTCGAGCTGGAGCGTGCGCGGCAGACGCTCGACGGCATCGTCGTCGAGCATTGGCACGAGCCGTCCCATGCTGGCGATAGGCTCGAAGTCGCCGACGTCGTGATCGAGGCGTTCGCCTGCGAACTGCCGCCCGTCTATATCGCGGCGATGGCAGAGCGAGCGAGCGCGCCGCTCTGGTTCAACCTCGAATATCTGAGCGCCGAGGACTGGATCGCCGATTTTCATCTGCGGCCATCGCCGCATCCGCGCTACGCACTCAGCAAGACCTTCTTTTTCCCCGGACTCGGCCCCGGCACCGGCGGCGTCCTGAAGGAGCGCGATCTCGACGCGGCACGCGCCGCGTTCGAAGGATCGCCCGCCGCGCGCACCGACTGGTGGCGCAACGTCACGGGCCACGCGCCGCCGCCCGCCGACGCGACGGTCGTGTCGCTGTTCGCCTACGAAAACCCGGCCATCGACAGTCTGCTCGAACAATGGCGCGACAACGCAAGCCCGATCGTGCTGCTGGTGCCCGAAGGACGCATTTCCGGCGCTCTGGCGCGCTTTTTCGGCCTACCGTCGTTTGCAGCGGGCACCCATGCGACACTCGGCAACCTCAGCGCGCACGCGCTCGCGTTCACCGAACAGCCTGGCTACGACGCACTGCTCTGGGCGAGCGACGTCAATTTCGTACGCGGCGAGGACTCGTTCGTGCGCGCGCAGTGGGCCGCCAAGCCGTTCGTCTGGCACATCTATCCGCAGGCCGACGACGCCCATCTGCCAAAGCTCGACGCCGCACTTGCGCACTACACCCGCACGCTCCCAGCTGACGCGCGCGCCGCGCTCGAGCGCTTCTGGCACGCGTGGAACGGCGCTGGTCAGCCGGACTGGGCGGAATTCCAGCGCCACTATCCGGCCCTGAAACGGCGCGCCGCTGGCTGGGCGGTCGAACTCGCGCAAGTCGGCGATCTCGCCGGAAATCTGACCTCGTTCGCAAAAACTCAGTTAAAATAAGCGGTTATCCAACGGCCGACGACGCAAGCGCGGTCCGATTAGACCAACTACCCCATGGTCAGCCCGTCTGACCGGTCCCCTCGAAAAACACAGCACGCGTCCCAGTCTTCCGGTCGGGCACGCGAATGTCAAAAAAGGGACGTATGTTTGGGCGTGTTGCAGATCGGCGCCACTCGTGTACACGCCCGAACAGGGTAAAAATCAGGTAACGGACAGGTGGAACGCCGAGGCATTACGCCCCCGGGTTTTCGCCGCGAGCCGGTCCCGTTTCACGCATACGGGCTGCGCGGCCGCTTCACGCGGCGCGCGGCAGGCGGTGGGCGAAACGCCGAAGCCGCTTGCGCCGTATGCCGTTGAGCAACAGTTAAGCTATTTATCTCGTACAGGACAGTTTTATGAAGACCGCACAGGAACTCCGCACCGGCAACGTCGTGATGATCGGCGCAGACGCAATGGTCGTGCAAAAGGCCGAATACAACAAATCGGGCCGTAACTCCGCCGTCGTCAAGATGAAGTTCAAGAACCTGCTGACCGGCGCAGGCATGGAAACCGTGTACAAGGCGGACGACAAGTTCGACGTCGTCGTGCTCGAGCGCAAGGAAGTGACGTACTCGTACTTCGCCGACCCGATGTACGTGTTCATGGACGCCGACTACAACCAGTACGAAGTCGAAGCCGAAATGATGGGCGACGCGATGCACTACCTCGAAGACGGCATGGCTTGCGAAGTCGTGTTCTACAACGAGAAGGCGATCTCGGTCGAACTGCCGACCACGCTGGTTCGCGAAATCATCTACACGGAACCGGCCGTCAAGGGCGATACGTCGTCGGGCAAGGTGCTGAAGAACGCCAAGCTGAACACCGGCTTCGAACTGCAAGTGCCGCTCTTCTGCAACATCGGCGACAAGATCGAAATCGACACGCGTACGCACGAGTACCGCAGCCGCGCCTAAGCGCCCGTCTGCGTCACCCCGCCAGCGCCGGCGCCCTGCCGGCCTGCACAAAAAGCGCTCAATTTTTGGGCGCTTTTTCTTTTCTGTCGCGCCGTGTATGGTTTAGGAAAACTTTACCGGCAAATTTCTCAAAATTACCATCGCGACATCCGGTTTTCGCGTTGGGCGCGCGGCAAGCCCTTGATCGATTTCATCCACGCTCTTTGGCACGATCTCTGCTAGGTGGGGAGAGTTACGCGAGTATCGCTCATTTTCCACTCCTGGGAGAGGCACCATGAACAACGACATCGCTGAAGGTAAATGGAGACAGATGATCGGCAAGGCGAAGACCGCATGGGGCGAACTGACGGACGACGAGTTGACCAAGGCCGAAGGCCGGGCCGACAAGCTCGCTGGTCTGATTCAGGAACGCTATGGCAAAACCCGTGAACAGGCGGAACTCGAAGTGCGCCGGTTTTTCGATAGCAACCGGGATTTCTGACAGGACCAGTGAAGGAACTACAGGCGCCGGCCCGCGTGACTCAAGGCGCAGTGCCGGCGGCTGTCGTTTTTTCATCGCCCAAGGACCGTTCGTTTAGCCTGTCATCGAGCCCCCAGAGTCCGCGGTGCGCGCCATCAGCGTTGGCGGCGCACCGGGCATTCAACCCATTCATAAAATTGCGCTCGCCATGCCACACGCCCTGATTGTTGAAGACGATCCCAATAGCCTGTCCGGTCTGTCGGCAATCCTCGCCGCCGACGGCTTTTCAGTCGACACCGCGACCACGCTCGCCGAGGCCCGCGGCGCATTGACGCGCTTCATCCCCGACGTCGTGCTCGTCGACCTGAATCTGCCGGACGGCAGCGGCCTCGATCTGTTGCAGCATCTGCCCGCGCATCCGCCGGGCGGCGCGCTTCCGGTGATCGTGATGACCGGCAATGCGACCGTCGAGAGTGCGATCGAGGGCTTGCGGCACGGAATCTGGGACTATCTGCTGAAGCCGGTCAACATTCCGCGCCTGCGCAGCCTGCTCGCGCGCATTCCGCGGCCTTACGAGCTGACCGAGGAGGTCCAGGCGCTGCGCGCGGCGCTGCGTCAGCTTGGGCGCTTCGGCTCGATGCTCGGTCGCAGCGGCGCCATTCAGCACGTGTATGACACGATCGAGCGTCTTGCGCCGACAGAAGCCGCGGTGCTGATCTCCGGCGAGGCTGGCACCGGCAAGCAGATCGCCGCGCGCACGCTGCACGACATGAGCCGCCGCCGCAAAGGCCCGTTCGTCACGTTCGATTGCCGCGGCGCGACCGCGGGCGGGCTCAATCGCTCGCTCGACAGCATGCTGTTCGGTCACGAACGCGGAGCGTTCGGCGGCGCCGAGCAGCGCGAGCCGGGCCTCTTCGAACAGGCGAGCGGCGGCACGTTGTTCATCAACGAAATCACCGAGCTGCCGCGTACGCAGCAGGAAGCGCTGTTGCGCGCGCTCGATTCGCAGACCTTCATGCGCGTGGGCGGTACCAGCCAGATCGTGACCGACTTCCGGCTCATCGCGTCGACGCGCAAGTCGCCGCGCGCGGCGGTCGCGGACGGCTCGCTGCATCAGGACCTCGCGCTGCGCCTCGAAGCCGCCGCGGTCATGCTGCCGCCGCTGCGCGAGCGTGGTGAAGATCCGGTGCTGATTGCGCAGGCAGCCGTCGACGAACTGAATGTGGAAGCGACCGCGCGCGGTACGGCCGAGGTCGCGAAGCAGGCGGGGCCGAATTTCCTGCGCGAATGCCTCGCGTACGACTGGCCGGGCAACGTGCGCGAACTGCAGGAGCGCGTGCGGCGCGCTTATCAGGCATCGGGCGACGTGATCGAGTCGTTGCGCGCCGACGAAGCCAGCACGGCGAACGGCCGCGATCTGAACGGCAGTCGCGTGCAGGTGACCGTCGGTACGCCCCTCGCGGACGTCGAAGAAATGCTGATTCGCGCTACGCTCGACGCGGTCGGCGGCACGCGGCATCGAGCGGCGTCGTTGCTGGGAATCAGCCCGAAGACGCTGTACAACAAGTTGCAGCGCATGCGCTTGAACTGAGCGATCGGATCGCGCGTGCTGCGGTTGTCAAGCAAAGCTTGACGGCGGCTCGCACCGTTCGAAGCTGATAAAAAATGGCGCCTTGAATTGCTTCAAGGCGCCATTTCCGTTTATGCAAACGTACTGCGCAGCAGCCTCTGCGCTTCGGCGTACCGTGGCTCGGCCATCAGCTTGCTCCACGTGAGCGCTTTACCGCGCGGCCGCATGCGCTTCAGCCGCCGCTGCGATTCCCTCGACGGCGTGACGCGCAGCGCGTCGAGCACCTTCTCCGCTTCGTCCGGCTGGTTGCAGATCAGCACCATGTCGCAGCCGGCCTCCAGGGCCGCTTGCGCGCCTTCGGTCAGCGTTCCGCCCTGGCGCGCGGCTTCCATCGACAGATCGTCGCTGAAGATCGCGCCTTCGAAGCCAAGCTTGCCGCGCAGGATGTCCTGCAACCAGATGTGCGAGAAGCCGGCCGGCTTCGCATCGACCCGCGGATAGACGACGTGCGCGGGCAGCACCGCGCCAAGCGACAGACCGAGCCAGTCGTACGGCGCGACGTCGTTGCCGAGGATTTCGTCGATCGGGCGTTCGTCGACGGGCATCGCGACGTGCGAATCTGCCTGCGCGAATCCGTGCCCTGGAAAATGCTTGCCGCAATTGCTCATGCCGGCGAGCGCGAGGCCGTGGTTCAAACTCTTCGCGAGCAGCGCGACCACGCGCGCATCGCGATGGAACGCGCGATCGCCGATCACCCGCGAGTGCCCATACTCGAGGTCGAGCACCGGCGTGAAGCTCATGTCGATACCGCACGCGCGCAGTTCCGCGGCGAGGATATAGCCGACCGCGGTCGTCACCTTGGTCGCGTGCAGCACGTCCTGGTCCCACAGCGCGCCGAGCTTACCCATCGACGGCAGCACCGTGAAGCCGTCGGTGCGAAAGCGCTGCACGCGGCCGCCTTCGTGATCGACGGCGATCAGCAGATCCGGGCGAATCGCGCGGATGGCATCGGTCAGCCCGACCAGTTGCGCGCGGCTCTCGTAGTGGCGCGCGAACAGGATCACGCCGCCGGTCATCGGGTGAGCGAGACGCCTTTTGTCATCGCGGTTCAGCGTTTTGCCGGCCACGTCGAGCATCACCGGTCCGGGTGTGGTTTTCATCGAATTCCGCTGGAAAGGACTGTGAGACAACACAAACGCGACCGCCAGCGGCCGCGCTCAACCTTTTCATTCTGTGGCGGGACGGGCGGACGAAGCCCGCGACGCCGACGCCGACGCCGCCAACGAACCTTCCGTATCGCCCGGCCGCTGCGTCTCCGCGATCACGAACGACACCGCGTAGTCGCGCTCGTCGCTGATCGTCACGCGCGCCGTGATGCCGCGCGCGTCGAGCCAGTCGGCCAGCTCGCCAGAGGCGACCACCATCGGCTCGCCGCTCGGCCGGTTCAGCGTTTGCAGCGCGCGCCAGCTCATCGGCCAGTGCATGCCGAGGCCGATTGCCTTCGAGAACGCCTCTTTCGCCGAGAAGCGCGTCGCGAGAAACGCGAGACCGCGCGCCGCCGAACGGGCGTGGCGCGCGTGGTACACGCGTAGTTCGTCGGGACCGAGCACCTTCTCCGCGAAACGGCCATTGGTGCGAGTCATCACCGCTGCTACGCGGCTGACCTGAACGATGTCCGTGCCGATTCCGTAGATTGCCATGCGTGCGTCCGTCGCCAGGTTGCGTTACGCGCGCGCGCCGAGACGCGCGGCGACCATGATCGCCTTCATCTCGCGCACCGCGTTGTCCCAGCCCGCGAAGATCGCGTGCGCGACGACCGCATGGCCGATGTTGAGTTCGACGATGCCGTCGATCGCCGCGATCTGCTGCACGTTCGTGTAGTGCAGGCCGTGGCCCGCGTTCACTTTGAGGCCGAGCGTCGCGCCGAATTCGACTGCTCGCACGATGCGCTCGTATTCGCGCTGCTGTTCCGCGGGATCATGAGCTTCCGCGTAACGGCCTGTGTGCAGCTCGATCACCGGCGCGCCGGCTTCGTGCGCGGCGCGAATCTGCGTCTCCTCGGGGTCGATGAAGAGCGACACGCGCGAGCTCGCGTCCGCCAGTTGCTTGCATGCGGCGCGCACCGCCTCGAACTGTCCGGCGACGTCGAGACCGCCTTCGGTCGTCAGCTCCTCGCGCTTTTCCGGCACGAGGCACACGTCGTGCGGTTGCACTGCGCACGCGATGTCGAGCATTTCCGGTGTGACCGCGCATTCGAGATTCATGCGCGTTTTCAGCAGCGGACGCAGCTTGTGTACGTCGGCGTCGACGATATGCCGGCGGTCTTCGCGTAGATGCAGCGTGATCGCGTCGGCGCCGGCTTCTTCGGCCATCAGCGCGGCGCGGATCGGATCGGGATAGGACGTGCCACGCGCGTTGCGCAGCGTGGCGACGTGGTCGATGTTCACGCCGAGATCGATCGCGGTCGGCGAAGTCAGGAAGAAGCTCATAGGTTCTGCAGGTCGATCAGGATCTGGCGGGTAGCAAGCGGCGCGCCGCCGAGATAGGTGTTGAGCAGGAAGCGCATCAGCGTTTTGCTTTGCGCGACGGTCTGCGCTCGATGGTAATCGTCCTTTTCCATATCGAGCAAGGTTTGTCCCGTCACTACCGGCCACTGCGCGGGCCATTCGTCCGATGCCTCGCGTACCCCGCGCTCGGGATCGAACACGTAGCGGCCGTCGGCGAGCACCGCTTTGCGTGCGACCGTGCGGTCGAGCGCCATCGCGTATCCGGTCTCGCGTAGCAGCACGCGTTCGAACGAGCGCAGCACCTGCACCGGCGGCTCATCGTGCGCGAGCCGCGTCAGCGTGACGACGTAGTGATGGAACAACTGAGGATGCGGGTCTTCGCGCGCGCAGAAGCGCACCAGCAGTTCGTTGACGTAGAAACCGCACAGCAGCGCGTCGCCGGTCAGCGGCAGCATGCCGCCGACCCATTCGGCGCCGGTCAGCGTGCGCATTTCGGACTTGCCCGACCACGCGAGCGACAGCGGCTGGAACGTTTGCAGCACGCCGCGCAGCGCGGAGTGCGGGCGCTTCGCGCCCTTTGCGACCAGCGCGAGACGGCCGTGATCGCGCGACAGCACGTCGATGATCAGGCTGGTCTCGCGATACGGATAGCTATGCAGCACGAACGCGGGCTGCTCGGTGATCCGATATTCGGATGTGGAGGTGCGCGGCGCGCGGCGCGCCGGCGTTTTGCGTGGCTCGCCATCGTCGGCGGGTGCGCTTTTCGCGCTTTTTGGGCTTTTTGCGTCGGCCGACGATTTCCTCGCGCTACGCGCGGGCCGAGACGGTTCGTGCTCCGGCTGATCCGAAGCCTCGTCTGAATTGAGCGTCATCCACGCGTCATTCGTACCCATACGCACGAAGCCCGGCTTCGTTGTCGGCCCAGCCGCTCTTCACCTTGACGAAGGTTTCGAGGTACACCGGCCCGTCGAACAGCTTTGCCATGTCGAGGCGAGCCTCGGTGCTGATCTGCTTCAGCTTCGCGCCCTTCTGGCCGATGATCATCGCCTTGTGCATGTCGCGATCGACGAGGATCGTCGCGAAGATACGGCGCAGCCGCCCTTCGGTTTCGAACTTCTCGATCAGCACGGTGCTCGTGTACGGCAGCTCGTCGCCGGTCCAGCGGAAGACTTTCTCGCGCAGGATTTCGGCGGCAAGGAAGCGCTCGCTGCGATCGGTCAGGTCGTCCTCGCCGTAGATCGGCTCGCCTTCCGGCAGGAACGGCTTGACGGTGGCCATCAGACGTTTGATGTCGTCGGAATTTTTCGCCGACAGCGGCACGATCTCGTTGAACTCGCGCAGCGTGCTCATCTGCTGCATGAACGGGAACAGCGAGTCTTTATCCGACACGCGATCGAGCTTGTTCGCGATCAGCAGCGTCGGGACCTTCGCCGGGATCAGATCGAGTACCTTCTGGTCATCAGGGCCGAAGCGGCCTGCTTCGATGACGAACAGGATCGCGTCGACCGAGGTCAGCGTCGACGTAACGGCGCGATTCAGCGAGCGGTTCAGGGCGCCGCTGTGTTTGGTCTGAAAACCGGGCGTGTCGACGAAGATGTACTGGGCGTCTTCGAGCGTATTGATGCCGGTAATGCGATGGCGCGTGGTCTGCGCCTTGCGCGACGTGATGCTGACTTTCTGGCCGACCAGCGCGTTCATCAGCGTGGACTTGCCGACATTCGGGCGGCCGACGATCGCGACCATGCCGCAGCGAAAACCAGTGGGAGTGGGAGCGTTCATATTCGGACTACGGCAGGTTCAGTTCGGCGCGCGCGACGCGCACGCCGATGGCAATCAATGGCCCGCATCGGCGACGCGCGTTTGCACCGCGTCGGCGACGCCGGGTTCGTGTTCGGCAGGTGCCGGGGGCACCGAGACAACCGACGCGGGCGCGGCGGTCACGCTCGATGCAGCAGTACCCGGCGCGGCTTCGCGGCTGCGCTGACGGTCTGTGCCGCGAGCGTGTGACGGCGTGTCGGCTTTGAGGTCGGGGGTTTTGTCCGCTGCGGGTTTTTCGGCCGGCTTGTCGACAGGTTTCTCGCCCGCGTGGATCGAAACCTTGTCGGCCCTCTCCGTCTTTTCGGACCTTTCGGCGCGCTCCGGCTTGTCCTGTCCGCTGTACTCCACATGCGCGGCACGAATTACAGCCAACGGCGCACCGGCGGCACCCGGTGCGGCACGCTCGGTCGCCGGTCTTTCAGCGGCTGATTTTTCCACGGAAGGTTTGTCGGCGTGCGCTTCCAGCCCGACAGCCGCGCGCCCTTCACCGCGCGCGCTCTTGCGATCCGGTGTGCGCAAATCCAGTGCGGCCTGTACGCCGGTCACGCCCGGCACGATTTCCTGCTCGGCATTTTTCGCGGCACGCGCGCCCTTCGAGCGCTTCGGCTTCGCGACCACGGCAGGCGCCGCGGCCATCACTTCGTCGAGCGCCTTCTTTGCGGCCGCCTGCTCCGCTGCGCGACGGCTCGCGCCGGAGCCAGACACCTTGACGTCCAGCTTCGGCACCGTACATTCCACTTCGAACTGCTGATTGTGCGCCGCACCATGCGTGGCGACGACCGTATAAGTAGGCAACGCAATCTTGTGGCCTTGCAGATACTCCTGCAGCAGCGTCTTCGCGTCCTTGCCGAGCGTACGCGGGTCGATATGATCGAGAATCGGTACGTAAAGGCGCTTGATGACCGTCTGCGCAGCCTCGAATCCGCCGTCCAGAAATATCGCACCGAGCACCGCCTCGAGCGTATCCGCGAGGATCGACGGGCGGCGGAAGCCGCCGCTGCGCAACTCGCCCTCGCCGAGGCGCAGGCCCTCCGAAATATTGAGTGCCTGAGCAATCTCGTAGAGGGACTGCTGTTTGACCAGATTGGCGCGCACGCGAGACAGGTCGCCTTCGTCGAGTTTGCCGAAACGTTGGAACAAAAGCGCAGCCACCGCGCAATTCAGAACGGAGTCGCCGAGAAATTCGAGCCGTTCGTTATGCGTGGAGCTATGACTGCGGTGTGTTAGAGCCTGGCGCAGCAATTCCGCATTGCGAAATTCGTAGCGCAAACGGCTTTCCAACGGAGATAGGGGCATGGGCAGAGTATAACGCGGGCGCCTGACCCGGCGGAAACACGGGGCGCCAGCGGAAAAAGCGTGGTGAAACGACGATACCGCGAGTTCTTAAAGTAGCATGACAACACGCCGCGACCGAGATAACCGGGTGCCGGTTATTCGCGCGGCGTGTGAGAAGCGCTCATGAAGCGATCAATGCACGCGACTCACTGGAAAGAGCCGATGCGCCGCAGATCGCTGAAGTTCATCCAGATGAAAAATGCGCGGCCGACGATATTGCGTTCAGGCGCAAAACCCCAGTACCGGCTATCCGCGCTGTTGTCGCGGTTATCGCCCATCATGAAGAAATTGCCCGGCGGCACTTTGCAGATCACGCCACGCGCGTTGTACTGGCAGTTGTCGCGATACGGATAATCTTCCGCACCGACGATGAACGGCGGCACCGCCGGATTATTCAGAATCGCGTTCTTGCGGCCGTCGATATCTTCCTGGAACTGCTTCGCATAACCGAGACGCTCTTCGTCGAGATAATCGGGCAACGGCGTTTCAGGCACCGGCTTGCCGTTGATCGTGAGTTTCTTGTCCTGATACTCGATCACGTCGCCGGGCAGACCAATGACGCGCTTGATGTAGTCGACCGATTCGTCTTTCGGATAACGGAACACCACCACGTCGCCGCGATGGACCGGACTGCCCTGCGTGATCCTCGTGTTGGTAATCGGCAAACGTAGACCATATTCGAATTTATTGACGAGGATGAAGTCGCCCACCAGCAGCGTCGGCACCATGGAGCCCGATGGGATCTTGAACGGCTCGATCACGAACGAGCGCACGACGAACACCACCAGAATCACCGGAAAAAAGCTCGCCGTATATTCGAGCCACCACGGCTGACGCAGCTTGTCGTCGCGCAGACGCGCGCGCGTTTGCGCGGCGTTTTCATCGGCGAAACGCTCGCCGATGCGTGCCTGCTGACGATCGAATTCGGCGACTGCGGCTTCCGCCTCGCGGCGCCGTTTCGGCAGGAAAACCAGTTTGTCCGCGACCCATGCGACACCCGTCAAAACGACGAGCACAAAAAGAATCAGCGCAAAATTCATAGGGTTCCGTTATTCAACTTATTTGTCTTCGACACGCAGAATAGCGAGGAAAGCCTCTTGCGGGATTTCAACCGAGCCCACCTGCTTCATTCGCTTCTTGCCCGCCTTCTGCTTTTCAAGCAGCTTCTTCTTGCGCGTGATATCACCGCCGTAGCATTTTGCCAGCACGTTCTTACGCAACGCTTTAATGTTTTCGCGCGCAATAATGTTCGAACCGATCGTGGCTTGAACCGCTACGTCGTACATCTGACGCGGAATCAGCTCGCGCATTTTCGCCGCCACTTCGCGGCCGCGGTACTGGCTTTGCGAACGGTGCACGATAACCGACAGCGCATCGACCTTGTCGCCGTTGATCAGCATGTCGACCTTCACGACGTCCGACGCGCGGTATTCCTTGAACTCGTAATCCATCGACGCATAACCGCGCGAAATCGACTTCAGACGGTCGAAGAAATCGAGCACGACTTCACCCATCGGAATTTCGTACGTAAGCTGAACCTGACGACCGTGATACTGCATGTTGATCTGGTTGCCGCGCTTCTGCGTACACAACGTGATCACCGCGCCGACGTAGTCTTGCGGCATGTACAGGTTCACGGTGACGATCGGCTCGCGCACTTCCTCGATCTTCGACGGCTCCGGCATCTTGGCCGGATTCTCGACCATCAGGGTCGTGCCGTCGCGCTGCAGGACTTCGTAGACCACGGTCGGCGCCGTCGTGATCAGGTCCATGTCGAACTCACGTTCGAGACGTTCCTGCACGATTTCCATGTGCAACAAACCGAGGAAGCCGCAGCGGAAACCGAAACCGAGCGCCTGCGACACTTCCGGTTCGTACTGCAGCGATGCGTCGTTCAGCTTCAGCTTTTCGAGCGAATCGCGCAGCGCGTCGTACTGATTCGCTTCGACCGGATACAGACCCGCGAACACCTGCGGCTTCACTTCCTTGAAACCCGGCAGCGGCACGGCCGCCGGCTGGTTCACGAGCGTAACCGTGTCGCCGACCTTCGCCGCCGCGAGTTCCTTGATGCCAGCGATGATGAAGCCCACCTGCCCCGCCGACAGTGATTCGAGATCCTTCGACTTCGGCGTGAACACGCCGATATGTTCAACCGGATACTGCGCGCCGGTTGCCATCAGCCGGATCTTGTCCTTCGGACGCAGCGTGCCGTTGACGATGCGCACCAGCATCACGACGCCGACGTAGTTGTCGAACCACGAGTCGATGATGAGAGCCTGCAGCGGCGCTTGCGGATCGCCCTTCGGCGGCGGCACTTTCACGATCAGCGCTTCGAGCACGTCTTCGACGCCGAGGCCCGTTTTCGCGCTGCAATGCGTCGCGTCGGTCGCGTCGATGCCGATCACGTCCTCGATCTCGGCGATCGCGTTTTCGGGGTTCGCCGCCGGGAGATCGATCTTGTTCAACACCGGCACCACTTCGACGCCGAGTTCGATGGCCGTGTAGCAATTGGCGACGGTTTGCGCCTCCACGCCCTGGCTCGCGTCGACGACGAGCAGCGCGCCTTCGCACGCGGACAGCGAGCGGCTGACTTCGTACGAGAAGTCGACGTGCCCCGGGGTGTCGATCATGTTCAGGTTGTAGAGCTGCCCATCGCGCGCGCGGTACGACAACGCGGCGGTTTGCGCCTTGATGGTAATGCCGCGCTCGCGCTCGAGATCCATCGAGTCGAGCACCTGAGCTTCCATCTCGCGGTCGGACAGACCGCCACAAATCTGGATGATGCGATCGGCGAGCGTCGACTTGCCATGGTCGATGTGCGCAATGATCGAGAAGTTACGAATATGATCCATTCAGTGCCGATCAAGCGAAAAGGCGCGCCCGGACAATAGCGGAGCACGCCTTGTAAGTAGGTGAAAATCTTATCTATTTTAGCCGAAAAGCCCATCGGCCGGCGCATCTTGCGAAGCGCGGGCCTCAAGACGGCGTAGAGGATGCGAGAAAATTACCGTGCGCATCGCAGTGAGCCGCGGCAAAAATGCGCATGGATCGCGCGAAACCAGATGCCGCGCGGGTGCGTATCAGGATGCCGCCGCGACACGCGACGCATGTGCAGCCAATGCTGCCCGCACGGGTGCTTCGTCGAGATGGTAGTGACACAGTTCGACGCCATCGCAAACCAGCACCGGCACCAACTCGTTGTAACGCGCTTCGAGCAACGGATCGCTGTCGACGTCGATCACCGCCAGCTGCGCTCCGAACTCGGCCAGCAACGGCTCGAGCGCAGCGCGCATCTCCTCGCACAGATGGCACCACGCGCGCCCATAGAGCGTGAGCGATACCGTCTTCGTCATTTCTGCGCGCTGCGCGGACGAATCGGCACGAACTGCGTGTTGTCGCCGCGACGAACCAGCAACGCGACCATCTTCTGCGAATCGAGGTGTGAGGTCAGCTCGTCGAACTGTTTCGCGCTCGTCACATCCGTATCGCCAACCCGCAGGATGATGTCGCCCTTTTGGAGCCCGACACGCGCGGCCGGACCGTCGACCGCGTCGACCTGCACGCCGTTCTGAATCTTCAGCGCTTTCTGCTGATCGGCGGGAATGTCGCTGACCGCGATGCCGAGCGCGTTGGTCGCGCGCTGCTTTGGCGCTTGCGGCTTCTTCTGATCCGCCTTCGCGACCTTGTCCGGCTGCATTTCTGCGATCGTGACCGGCAGTTCGCGCGTTTGACCCTTGCGCCAGATCGTGATCGACGTCTTCGTGCCCGGCTTCGTATCGCCGACCATGCGCGGCAGGTCCGTCGCCGTGTCGACCGAATGAGCGTTGAACTTCAGGATGATGTCGCCCGGCTGCACGCCGGCCTTATCGGCGGGTCCGCCCGGCTCCACGCTGCTCACAAGTGCGCCCTGCGCCTTCGGCAAACCGAGCGAATCGGCGACGTCCTTCGTCACTTCACCAATCGCCACCGCGATGCGGCCGCGCACCACCTTGCCCGAACTCTTCAGCTGATCGGCCACGCGCATCGCCTCGTCGATCGGAATCGCGAACGAAATGCCCATGAACCCGCCGGTGCGGCTATAGATCTGCGAATTGATGCCGATCACCTCGCCCTGCATGTTGATCAGCGGACCGCCCGAATTGCCCGGATTGACGGCCACATCAGTCTGGATGAACGGCAGGTAGTCGCCGGTGTCGCGTCCCTTCGCGCTGACGATACCGGCAGTCACCGTGTTTTCGAGACCGAACGGCGAACCGATCGCGACGACCCATTCGCCGACGCGCACCTTGTTCGAATCGCCGATCGTGATGGTCGGCAGGTTCGACGCGTTGATCTTCACGACCGCGACGTCGGTACGGTCGTCGACGCCGATCAGCTTCGCCTTGAATTCGCGCTTGTCGGTCAGCGTCACGTAGATCGTGTCCGCGTCGTCGATGACATGCGCGTTGGTCATCACGTAGCCGTCCGCCGACAGGATGAAGCCCGAGCCTACCCCGCTGTTCTGCTCGGCGTCCGAGTTGTCCGGTGAATCCGGGCTGCCGCCACTACCGCCGCCGCCCCCGTTATCACCCCCGTGCGGCGATTGCGGTGACTGCGGCAACGGAATCCCGAAGAAGCGCCGGAAGAACTCCGACATGTCGCCGTCGTCCATACCCGGCGGCAGGCCGCCGCGGGAACTACCGTTCGACACGCGCGTTGTCGTGCGAATGTTGACGACCGCCGGGCCGACCTTGTCGACGAGGTCGGTGAAGTCGGGCAGGTTGGCAGCGGGAGCCGCCGATGCCATATGCGGCACAAGCGGCAAACACGCCGCCACCACTACGGCCGCGAGGAATTTGCGCACCGAGAAAGTCGTCATATCGTAGCAAGCCGAGGGATTTCAGGATTCGGAAGGGTTACTTCGGAGCTTTGTATTCTATGGCAGACGCGAACTGCTGCAATGTGGTTTGGGGCACTTCACCGAGCAGGGTAATCCAGAAGTCGCCCTGACGCTTGACCAGTACGTGCGTCGCGCCGCTATCGCCCGTGCCTTCCTTACGCGTATTTTTCTCGACGGGCTCGACGAACACCGAAATCGCTGCGAGGCCGTCGGAAAACACGGCCTGGTCGACCGGGATCGGAGGCTGCCCCGCCTCGCGCGAGGCCATCGGACGACGCAACTGGCGGATCATATGGAAGCCCGGTACCGACGGCATGATTTGCCAACCCTGCGCGGCCATGTCGACCGGCTCGACTGGCGGACGCACTACCGTCCAGCCCGTGAGATTGCGGATGCCGTTGACGATGCCCGTCTTGTCGACCGGCACGCCGATACGGACCTGCGAAAACGACAACTGCTCGAGCACCTGACCGCTCGGGTCGAGCGTCTGCGCGCGCAACAGCAGACCGGACTTTTTGTCTGCCCACAGCTTGTACGTGAAGCGGTACGCGTCTTTCGGATCGAGTTCCATCACGAGGCTGTCGACGCCCGCGACGCGGTCGTCGTCAAGCATCTTCGGCTCGTAGACGGACAGCACCTGCTCGCCGTTCACCGACAGCAGCGCAGGGAATGAGTCCTTGTTCTGCCGTTTTTCGAAGACCACGATACGCCGCTCCGGCAAGAACGTGTACATGTCGTCGTTGTGACGCAGCATTTTGCGCGGCTTGCCGTCGAGGCTTTCGAGCTGCTCGAACTCGCCGTCCGTACGCGTGGAGTAATGTGCGATGCGTGACGTCTGCACGAAACTGCCGCGCTGATAGACGAACGCGCCCTCGTAGTTCTGCTGCTGGGCGGCCTGATGGATGCGGTCGAGCAGTTCCGCCGCCGTGCGACGGGCGACGGCAGGATCGTCTTGTGCGAAGACCCGCGGTGTAGCGGACAACAACACGGCTGCGCAGAACAGAAATGCTGGCAACCGCCCCCAGATAGTCGTTTTATTGAACCGCGGAGTCTGCATCAAACTATTGGCCCTGCGTGGAGACTGAGGCAGCGCGAATCACCGGCATCGAGCCTGCCATCGCCGGTTGTTGCGCGAATTGCTGATGAGCTTCGAGGTACTGATCGAGGCTCGCGTCGCGAATGATGTTGGAGTCTTGCTCGGGCACCGAGGCCATGGCGACACGCTGCACCGCGTCGCCGTGCGATTGAAGCGAAGCGATCTGCGCACCCGGACCACCCGGCACGCCCTGCAGCTGCGGCACGACGATCCAGGTCAACGTAGCGGCCGCGGCAGCGACGGCAAAAGCCGGCACGACTCGCCGGCGCAGCCCGAGCAGACGGCGCGCGACCGATGCAGACGCGGCGGCGGGCGCCAGCACATGCGGCTCGCTTTCCAGACGCGCGGCAAACCCGCTCAGAAAGGCACTGCTCCGTGCGGGGCTGACTGCCAGATCGTCGGAACGTAACGCGTCGCCGATCAGGTGGTAGCTCGACCAGGCAGCGCGATCATCGCCGCCCAGTTCCGCAAGAAACTTGTCCAGATTCACATGCTCTTCGCCGAACAACTCACCGTCGACGAAAGCTGACAGACGCTCGCTGTGCGAGCCCGCTTGCGATTGCATCGAGACCGACCCCATGATGCTCCCCATCTTCCAAATACCCCGTAGTGACACCACTAATCCAGATATTGCACCGCTGCCCCGCCAAGCCGGCTGGACGCTCGGAAACGTCTACCAGCGCTTGCCTTCGGGTGTGTCAAGCAACGGTCGCAATTTTGCCGCAATGGCTTCGCGAGCGCGGAAAATTCGTGATCTGACTGTGCCAATCGGGCAACCCATCATTTCGGCGATTTCCTCGTAACTCAAACCCTCAATTTCTCGGAGAGTAATGGCGGTGCGCAATTCTTCCGGTAAAACCGCCATCGCAGCATTGACCGTCTCAGCGATCTGCTTGCTCATCAACATCGACTCAGGTGTGTTGATATCCCTTAGTTGGTCGGCATCGGAGAAAGTTTCAGCTTCTTCAGCATCCGCTTCGGTCGAGGTCGGCGCGCGCCGGCCCTGGGTGGCAAGGTAGTTCTTCGCGGTATTGACCGCAATCCGGTACAACCACGTATAAAACGCCGACTCGCCGCGAAACTGCGGCAACGCGCGATACGCCTTGATAAAAGCGTCTTGCGCGACGTCTTCGACTTCGGCGGGGTCCCGCACGAGACGCGAGATCAGCCGGAGAATCTTGCGGTGGTATTTGGAGACCAGAAGCTCGAACGCGGCCTTGTCGCCCTTCTGGACGCGCTCGACCAGCACCTGATCAATTTCTTTTTCGCTCACCTGATAAATCCGTTAACTTAACTATAGGGCGCATGGCGGGGGACCATTGTAGCGTCCCCCTCGTGAGGGCACGTTACTACGGTAACAGCGGTTACAGTCGTTACAGTCAGGCGCCGGCCGCACGCCGGCCCAGCACGGAAAGTTCGCGGAAAATAGCGGACGGCAGCGCGTCCGCGGCGAGCAGCAGGGAGCGCCTGCGACCCGTCGGTGCGCGCATGAGGCCGCGCCTTCGACCACCCTCGGGATCGAGCTCAAGCACGAGCAAACGGCCGCTCCACTGCGCGCAACCGACCATGCGGCCCCGCGCGAGCAACTCACCCGCGTGGTTCCAGGCGGAAATCTCGCCCATCGCGACATGCAGCGCGATGGCCTGCGCCGCGTCATGCCTCGCCGCGCAGAGCATGAGCAGTGCTGCGACGGCGAGCGTCAACGGAGCGGCCTGCCAAGCGCCCACTCGCGGCGCGAGACAGGTATAAACGGCTAACGTCGCAATCAGCACGAACGCTCCCACCGCGGCACGCATTGCGATAGAGCGACGCAGCGTGATCCGCTGCGCTGCCCTACCCAACGTTGCCGGTGCGGGGGAAAGCGCCGGCGAAGCCGGCGTCGTGAACCGACGCGTCACCCGGGATCAGGCGATCAGGCGCGCTTGAACACCAGCGTGCCGTTCGTGCCGCCGAACCCGAACGAGTTCTTCAGCGCGACGTCGATCTTCATTTCCCGCGCGGTGTTCGCGCAGTAATCGAGATCACAGGCCGGGTCCTGGTTGAAAATATTGATGGTCGGAGGCGACACCTGGTGATGCACGGCGAGCACCGTGAACACCGACTCCAGACCGCCAGCGCCGCCCAGCAGGTGACCCGTCATCGACTTGGTCGAGTTGACGACCATGTTCTTCGCGTGGTCGCCGAACGCCCGCTTGATGCCGGTCGTTTCCGCCAGATCGCCGAGTGGCGTGGACGTGCCGTGCGCGTTCAGGTAGCTCACCTGATCGCCGTTGATGCCCGCGTTCTTCAGCGCTGCGAGCATGCAGCGGCGTGCGCCGTCACCGTCTTCGAGCGGCGCGGTCATGTGATACGCATCGCCGCTCATGCCGTAGCCGCCGATTTCCGCGTAGATCTTCGCGCCACGCGCCTTCGCGTGCTCGTATTCTTCGAGCACCATTACGCCGGCGCCTTCGCCCAGCACGAAGCCGTCGCGGTCCTTGTCCCACGGACGGCTCGCGGTAGCCGGATCGTCATTGCGTTGCGACAGCGCGCGCGCCGCCGCAAAGCCGCCGATACCGAGCGGCGACACGGTCGATTCCGCGCCGCCCGCGATCATCACGTCGGCGTCGCCATATTCGATCAGGCGCGAAGCCTCGCCGATGCAGTGCAGACCGGTCGTACACGCGGTAACGATCGACAGATTCGGACCCTTGATGCCGAACTTGATCGACAGGTGGCCGGAGATCATGTTGATGATCGAAGCCGGCACGAAGAATGGCGAAATGCGACGCGGGCCGCGATTGAGCAATTCGGTTTGGGTGATTTCGATCATCGGCAGACCGCCGATGCCCGAACCGACCACCACGCCAATGCGCTCCGAATTCTCGTCGGTGACTTCGAGGCCGCTGTCCCGCATCGCCTGGATGCCCGCAGCCACGCCGTAATGGATGAACGTATCCATGTGGCGCGCTTCCTTACCGGGGATGTAGTCCTCGATATTGAAGCCCTTCACCTCGCCGGCGAAACGAGTCGAGAAGTTCGACGCATCGAACTTCGTGATATTGGCAATCCCAGACTTGCCGGCGACCAGATTGGCCCAGCCATCGGCAACATTATTGCCAACAGGCGAAATCAGCCCCAGGCCTGTAACAACAACACGACGGCGGCTCACGGTAACCCCTTTTTCATAGATCACAAAAAGCAAAAGCCACAGCGGCCACAGGAATCGCCCTGTGTGCCCTGTGGCTGTTTAAGTCGGCAATCGCGCGGAAAGCTGCGCTGTCAACATCGCTGGCTCCCGCGTGGCAAGCGGCGCGACGTACGGTGTGCCAGTGGACACGCCCGATAGCGTCGACCCTGCTGGCGCCGGCAAGCCGCACGGCAGGGCGTCATGCGCGGCCCGTGCAGAAACGCAGGCGCGAATGACCTTAGGCCTTGACGTTTGCGCGAGCGTAGTCGATCGCTTGCTGAACGGTGGTGATCTTCTCGGCTTCTTCATCTGGAATTTCCATGCCGAATTCGTCTTCGAGGGCCATCACGAGTTCAACGGTGTCGAGCGAGTCGGCGCCAAGATCGTTCACGAACGACGCTTCGTTCTTGATTTCCGCTTCCGCAACGCCCAGTTGTTCCGCGACGATCTTCTTGACGCGCTGTTCGATATTGTCCATTACCCCTCCAAGGGAAAAGAAGTTCAAAAATACAGGTGCGCGCATTTTATCAGGTTTGACCCGGCAAAAAAGCGGCGCATCGGGTTCCTGTCAACGCATGCGCCTCGTGCTTTCCGCAAACGCATCAAGGCGCGGATAGTAACCGAAATTGGTTACTGCATATACATGCCGCCGTTCACGTGCAGCGTCGTGCCGGTGATGTAGCCCGCTTGCGGCGACGCGAGGAACGCGACCGCGTGCGCGATGTCTTCCGGGCTGCCGAGACGGCCGAGCGGAATCTGCGTTTTCAGCGCGGTCTGCTGCTCTTCGGGCAGCGCCTTCGTCATGTCGGTATCGATGAAACCAGGTGCCACGCAATTGACCGTGATGCCGCGGCTGCCGATCTCGCGCGCGAGTGCGCGCGTCATGCCCGCGACGCCGGCCTTCGCGGCCGCGTAGTTGATCTGCCCCGGGTTGCCGGCCGAGCCGACCACCGACGTGATATTGATGATCCGACCGCCCTTCGCTTTCATCATCGGGCGCAGAACCGCACGCGACAGACGGAACACCGACTTCAGGTTGGTGTCGACCACGGCGTCCCAGTCGTCGTCCTTCATGCGCATCGCCAGTTGATCCTGCGTGATGCCGGCGTTGTTCACCAGCACGTTCAGCGCGCCGAATTCCTTGACGGTGCCGTCGATCAGCGCTTCGGCCGCGGCCGCGTCGTTGACGTCGAGCACCGCGCCGCGGCCGTTCACGCCCGCCGCCTTGAACGCTTCGGTGATCGCCGTCGCGCCGCTTTCGCTCGTCGCGGTGCCGATCACCGTCGCGCCCTGACGCGCGAGTTCCATCGCGATCGCACGGCCGATGCCGCGCGATGCGCCCGTCACGATTGCGATCTGCTTGTCGAGAGTCTTTTCCATCTGTCAGTCCGGATGCCCTTCAAATAGGGCTCATTGATTCTTGTCGATTCGTCTGTCGAGGGATGCCGCGCCAGCGCGGCATTGCTCGGTCGATACCCGTTCGCGAATGCGCGCTCAGTCTGCCGTCACGAGCTTCAGCGTTTCTTCGAGCGATGCCGGATCGAACACCGACGCGCCGACGAGATTGCCGTCGATGCGCCTGGTCAAACCCGCAAGGACCTTGCCCGGACCGCATTCGATCACGTGCGTGACGCCCTGCGCTGCCATTGCCTGTACGCATTCGACCCAGCGCACCGCACCAGCCGCCTGGCGCACGAGCGCGTCCTTGATTTTGGCCGGCTCGTTGACCACGGCGACGTCGACGTTGTTGATGACGGGAATCGACGGCACCTGCACGTCGATGCTCGCGAGGTATTCGCGCAATTGATCCGACGCCGGCTTGAGCAGCGACGAGTGGAACGGCGCCGACACCGACAGCGGTAGCGCGCGCTTCGCGCCCTTCGCCTTCGCGACTTCGCAGGCTTTCTCGACCGCGGCTTTGTGGCCCGCGATCACGACTTGCGCCGGCGCATTGAAATTGACCGCTTCGACGACGCCCGCCGCCGACGCTTCCGCGCAGACCGCGCGCACCGTGTCGTCGTCGAGGCCGAGAATCGCGGCCATGCCGCCTTCGCCCACCGGTACCGCGGTTTGCATCGCCTGCGCACGGAAACGCACGAGCGGCACCGCGTCGCGGAACGCAAGCGCGCCGGCCGCGACGAGCGCCGTGTATTCGCCAAGGCTATGGCCGGCGACGAGCGCCGGCGCCGGGCCGCCCGCCTGCTGCCACGCGCGATAGATAGCGTAGGCCGCGGTCAGCATGACCGGCTGGGTATTGGTGGTGAGATTGAGATCTTCGGCGGGGCCTTCGGCGATCAGCTTGCCGAGGTCCTGGTTGAGTGCGTCGGAGGCTTCCTGAACCGTCTCACGCACGATCGCGTAATCGGCGAATGCGTTGAGCATGCCGACCGCCTGCGAACCCTGCCCAGGAAAAACGAACGCGAATTTCATATCGTCCCCAAAATCTGTTTGATCGGATGTGGCGGCCGGCCGCGGCTGCCAGATGGCGCGCGGTGTTATTCCGGCCGCACGGGCGCCGCCAGCGACGCCCCGGAATGCGTCGTCCCGCTCAGTAGCGGATGACCGACGCGCCCCACGTGAAGCCGCCGCCGACGCCTTCGATCAGCACGTTATGGCCGCGCTTGATGCGGCCGTCGCGCACCGCGACGTCGAGTGCAAGCGGAATGGACGCCGCCGACGTATTGCCATGCTCGCCCACCGTGACGACCATGCGCTCCTGCGGCAGGCCGAGCTTGCGGCAGGTGCTTTGCATGATGCGGATGTTGGCCTGATGCGGAATCAGCCAGTCGATCTGCTCGGGCTTCAGATCGGCTTTTTCCAATGCTTCGATCGCGACCTTCTCGAGCACGTTGACGGCAAGCTTGAACACCGCCTGACCGTCCATGTGCAGGAAGGCGCTGCCGGCGACCACGCCGCCATTCACGTTGCCCGGCGTGCACAGAATGTTCGAATGGCTGCCGTCCGCGTGCAGCGCGCTCGAAAGCACGCCCGGTGCGTCGGACGCTTGCAGGATCACTGCGCCGGCGCCGTCGCCGAACAGCACGCAGGTGGTGCGGTCGTTGAAATCGAGAATGCGCGAGAAAGTTTCCGCGCCGACCACGAGCGCCGTGCGATGCTGGCCGCTGCGAATCAGGGCGTCCACCGTCGCCACCGCATAGGCGAAGCCGGAGCAGACCGCCTGTACGTCGAACGCGGCACCGTGATTCTTGATCCTGAGCTTGTTCTGCAGCAGGCAGGCGGTGCTCGGGAACACGAAGTCCGGCGTGGAGGTGGCGACGACGATCAGGTCGATGGACTGCGGATCGATGTCCGCCGCTTCGATCGCTCGCTGCGAGGCGATCAACGCGAGGTCGCCGGTCGTGACGTCCGGCTCGGCGAAGTGACGCGCATGGATGCCCGTGCGCGCGACGATCCATTCGTCGCTCGTTTCAACGCCTTGCCTGGCGAGACGCTCAGCCAGATCCTGATTGGTGACGCGGTTGGGCGGCAGACAGCTGCCGGTGCCCAGCACGCGGGAGTAGATTGTGGATTGAGCCATTATGCCTTCGAGGATTGCGCAGCGTAGGGCTCGGCCGGCTGGCCTGCGATCGGGCTTGCGTGACCCGCACCGCTTGCGTCGCGCGCCGCCTGTTCGAGAGAACCCGCGTTCTCTTCCATCGCCCGCGCAAGGCGCTCCAGCACGCCGTTTTTGACGGCATCATACCCGCGTTTGATAGCCCACTCAAACGCGTAGGCATCGGCTGCACCGTGGCTTTTGATCACGAGACCGCGCAAGCCGAGCAGCGCGGCGCCGTTATATTGCCGATGATCGACGCGTTTCTTGAAGCGCATCAATACCGGCAGCGCGAGCACCGCCATCACCTTGGTCAGCCACGAACGGCCGAACTCTTCCTTGATGATGTTGGACAGCATCTGCGCGAGACCTTCCGAGGTCTTCAGCGCGACATTGCCGACAAAGCCATCGCAGACGATCACGTCTACGGTGCCCTTGTAGATGTCGTCGCCTTCGACATTGCCATGAAAGTTGAGTGTACTCGCACGCAGCAGTTCGCCGGCGCGCTTGATGATGTCGTTGCCCTTGATGACTTCTTCGCCGATGTTGAGCAGGCCGATGGTGGGCCGCTCTTTTCCTTCGAGCGCGGACACGAGCGCGTGCCCCATCTCGGCGAACTGCAGCAGATGCTGCGGCTCGCAGTCGACGTTGGCGCCCAGGTCGAGCATCATCGTATAGCCGGTGGGATTAGGCAGGGCAAACGCGATGGCCGGGCGTTCGATGCCCGACAGCGTTTTCAGCACATAGCGCGAGACCGCCATCAACGCGCCGGTATTGCCGGCGGAGATGCAGGCTTGCGCCTCGTCTTCCTTGACGCGGTTCAGCGCCACGCGCATCGACGAATCTTTTTTCTTGCGCAACGCGACCTCGACCGGGTCGTCCATCGCGACGACCTCGGTAGCAGGTACGACGGTCAGCGCCGGCAGATCCTGAGCCTTGAGCTTCTTCAGCTGCGCACGAATCGCACTTTCAATGCCGACGAGCAGCAACTGCGCGTCGGGATGCGAACGAACGAAGTTGACGGCAGCGGGAACGGTCACGGACGGGCCGTGGTCGCCTCCCATGCAATCTATCGTGAGCTTTACTGTCATGGAGTGCGACGAATTTCAGACACAAAAAAGCGGCAGTTGAATGCCGCCTTTTTGCCGAACCGGGAAAATGTCAAGCGAGCCGATCGCTACGCGAAACGCCACAGGGCGCATCGCAGTCAACGATTAGTCGTTTTTCGTCTTGACGACTTTCTTGCCGCGATAGTAGCCGTTCGGGCTAATGTGGTGACGCAGATGCACTTCGCCCGTGCTCGGCTCGACGGCCATCGGCGCTGCCGTCAGGAAATCGTGCGAACGGTGCATGCCGCGCTTCGACGGCGACTTCTTGTTTTGTTGAACTGCCATGACTAAAACTCCAAAAAATTTTCCGAATTCTAACACAGCCCGACGCGGACTTAACCACTGGCCGAATGGCCAATGCGCCCGCATCGCGCCCCCTGCAACTGTTTAGCGCTTCTTGCCGCCCGGTTCGTCGCGTTTCAGACTTTCGAGCGCCGCGAACGGATTGCGCCGCTCGCTGGACTGGTCCGGCTTGCTGGCATCGCCAGCTTCTTCCTGCGCGGCTTCGTCGCCCTCGCCTTCGCCTTCGCTACCGTCCGTGCCCGAGACAAGGCTCTCGTGCACTTCGGGACAGACCTCGTGTTTGGGCACGAGCGGCAAGGAAAGCAGCAACTCTTCTTCGATCAAGTCGATGAGATCGAACTGGCGCGAGCCGACGATCACCTCGACTTGATCCTCGTCCAGCGGAAACTCTTCGGCTTCCGCCTCCGTATTGACGATCCGGTAAGTTGCATCGACGTTGAACGCCTGCGAATACGGCGTCAAGCACCGCTGGCATTCGAGCCACGCGGCACCGTGAATCGCCAGCCGCAGATAAGGCTGGGAACCTTCGGTGCCATCGTCCTGCAATTCCGGCTGCGTCGTCCCTTCGGCCTGCCATGTGAACACGGTGTCGCGATCTGGCGCTTCCGCCGGGACTTCGTTTAACATGCGCGGCAGTTGCGAGACGCGCACGACACCCGCGGCCTGACGCCCGCTCCGCGCAAATTCGAACAGATCGAGTTCATGCGGGTCGGACGGACCTGCAGGTTTGCCAGGATGTTGAGTCATGTGCGCTCCTGCGTCGGCAAGCATGTTGCCGGGGTGATTCGCGAAGGATGATCAGATCCGCCGCGAAGATAATCCGGTGTGCGGGGCAGCCAGTGGGGCCCGCGGCCGTTGCGTTCACCCTGCCGGGCTTTTCTTCAACCTTCCGACTGCCGAAAGCCGCTGAACGCGCCGAGACCCTTCAAGTGCAAGCATACCGTGAAAAGCCCGAAATGATATCCGTTTTGTCTTTTCGAGTCAAACACTTAAGCCCGTACGTACGGGAGCCTCGCGCGACCCCGTACGACCCGCCGCTCCCGTTGCCCGCAAACTATGCCTGAATCCTCCAAACGCCCGCCACGCCTGATTCTGGCGTCGAGTTCGCGGTATCGCCGCGAGTTGCTCGAACGCCTGCGCGTGCCGTTCGACGTCGTCGTGCCTGCGATCGACGAAACCCCGCTCGCCGCCGAAACGCCCGAAGCCACTGCGCTGCGCCTCGCCGAAGCCAAAGCGCGTGCGGCCGCCCAAGGCCTCCCCGCCGACCAACACGCGCTCGTGATCGGCTCCGACCAGGTCGCCACCTACGACGGCCTGCAGATCGGCAAACCCGGCACGCACGACAGGGCACTCGCGCAATTGCAGGCGATGCGCGGCCGCGACGTTTTGTTTCACAGCGCGCTGTGTCTGTTCGACAGCGCGACGGACAGCGCGCAAACGATCGACGTGATCACCCGCGTGCGCTTTCGCGATCTGCCGGACGCGGCCCTCGACGCCTACCTGCACGCTGAAACACCGTACGACGTGGCCGGTAGCGCCAAATCCGAAGGGCTTGGCATCGCGCTGCTGGAGGCCATCCATTCCGACGACCCGACCGCGCTCGTCGGCCTGCCGCTTATCGCGCTGTCGCACATGCTGCTCGCGGCCAACTACCCGCTTTTGGGGGCCCGATGACCGGTACGCTCTATCTCATTCCCAACACGCTCGGCGAAGGCGACGCAAGCGCGCTCGATCTGGTGCTGCCCGCGCCCGTACGCGCCCGCGCCGCGTCGCTGCACTATTACATTGGCGAAAACGCCAAAACCACGCGCGCGTTCCTGAAGAAAGTCGGCCCCGATCGGCCGATTCAAGAAATCGAGATTCGCGAACTGAACGTCAATACGCCGGCCGGCGAAATCGACAAGCTGCTCGCGCCGCTGCTGTCGGGCACCGATGCGGGCCTCGTCTCCGAGGCTGGCTGCCCTGCAGTCGCGGACCCGGGCGCGCTGCTGGTGCGACGCGCGCACGAGCGCGGCGTAAAGGTTGTGCCGCTGGTCGGGCCGAGTTCGATTCTGCTCGCGCTGATGGCATCGGGGCTGAACGGCCAAAGCTTCGCGTTTCACGGCTACCTGCCCGTCGACGTCACCGAGCGCGCTAAACGTCTGCGCGAACTCGAGCAGCAGTCGCGCAAGAGCAAGCAAACGCAGATCTTCATCGAAACGCCGTACCGGAATCGCGCGCTGCTCGATACCTTGCTCGCGACCTGCGCGCCGTCGACGCTGGTCTGCGTGGCGGTCGATCTGACGCTGCCGAGCGAAGTGATCGCAAGCCGGAGCGTCGCCGACTGGAACAAGAAGGCGGAGATCGACCTGCATAAGCGGCCGGCGATTTTTCTGATTCTGGCGGCCTGAACGTAGGCACCGGCCAGGCAGCTGAGGGCGACCTGGGCCCGAAACTCACAACGCAAAGTCCGCGCGATCGGCCAAAACCGACCGCGCGGGTGTCCTTTTTTTAACTGGGGATTCAACGCAGATTCATTTTCGCGCCGAGCGCCATCGCCCGAACCGCGCCGGCGCCGACGGCCGCGCCGAATTTGCGGGCAACGCGATCCGTAATGCTCTCTTTCACCGTGTAATCGATGATATCCGGCGCCTTGAAGATCTCCCGCGCGACGTAATCTGCATCGCCAAAACCGTCCGCGAGTCCAAGTTCGACGCTCTTCTGCCCCGTCCAGAATAGACCCGAGAACATGTCCGGTGTCTCACGCAGACGCTTGCCGCGCCCTTGACGCACCGCGTCGATGAACTGCGCGTGGATCTGATCGAGCATAACCTGCGCATGTTCGTCCATCTTCGGCGTTTCGGGCGAAAACGGATCAAAAAAGCCTTTGTTCTCACCCGATGTGTGCAGTCGGCGCTGAATCCCCAACTTGTCCATCAGGCCGGTGAAACCAAAGCTGTCCATCAGCACGCCGATCGAACCGACGATACTCGCCTTGTCGACATAGATCTTCTCCGCCGCCGCGGCCGCGTAGTAGCCGCCGGACGCGCACATGTCGCCGACCACGACATATAGCGGAATAGACGGATATTTGCCGCGCAATCGCCGAACTTCGCTGTTGATAATGCCCGCTTGCACTGGACTGCCGCCCGGGCTGTTGCAATAAAGAATCACGCCGGCTGTATCGGAATCTTCAAACGCGGAATCGAGTGCAGTGTTGATATCTTCGGCGTTCGCGCGCGCATCCGTTGCGATCTCGCCATCAAGCGAAACCATTGCCGTATGACGGCCAGTCGTGGCGACCCGCTCGCCCGAGAAGTTCAGCGCACCCCATACCGCCAGCGCGAGCACTGCGAGGAACAGGAAGCGGAAGAAAATCCGCCAACGTCGCGCGGCGCGTTGCTCGTTGATCGCGGCGAGCGCGATGCGCTCGAGCGCGGCCCTTTCCCAGCCGGGCTGGTCGGCGGATGCACGGGAGCCGCCTCCCGAGGCAGGATCCTTTTCGGGGGTCAAATTGTCGGACATGCGGACAGTGGAAAATTGGAAGAGGAAATCAGCGCGTAACCGGCAGCAAATCGCCGTCAGGCAGCCAGAATACCGCACGGCCCTCGAGCGTATCGCGTTCCTCGACCTGCACGGGACGCAATCTGCCCCCGCGACACGGACCACCGACGCATTTGCCAGTATCCGGCGCGTAAATCGCGCCATGTGTCGCGCACATCAAGTATAAGCCGGACGATTCGAAGAACTGCCCTTCCTGCCAGTCGAGCTCCATCGGCACATGAGCGCAACGGTTCAAATAGCCGTAGGCGCAGCCATCATAGCGGACAAAAAACACCACGGCATCCTGCCCGCCGAGCCGCGCGTCGCGCCGGATGCCGTCGCCACCGTCGACCAGCTCGTCGGCCGCGCAAATGCGCACTGCCTGCGCAGCCGCGGCAGTAGCAGTACCCACGCCGTCGGCGCTCATGCGTTCTCCCGCAACCAACCGGACAGATCGCTGATGCTCGACGCCACGAACTTCGGTGACATCGCATTCAGCGAATTCGCCGGATGCGCGCCATAAGTCACGCCAATGCCCGCCACGCCGGCGTTGAGCGCCATCTGCAGATCGTGTGTCGTATCGCCGATCATGACCGTGCGCGCCGTATCCTGCCCCAATTCGCGAGTGAGCTCGTGCAGCATGGCCGGATGCGGTTTCGAGAAGGTTTCGTCAGCGCAGCGCGTGCCGTCGAACAGGCTCGTCAGGCGCGCCTGGTCAAGCGCGCGATTGAGCCCGACGCGGCTCTTGCCGGTCGCGACCGCGAGCAGATAGCCGACGTCGCGCAACTCCTGGAGCATCTCGCGCACGCCGGGGAACAGCTCGGTAGTCTGGTCTTTTACAAGAAAATGGAAGCGGTAACGCTCAGAAAGCCGCGGGTAGTCGGCCGGATCGAGCGTCGGCGCGGCAATCTGCAGCGCGTCGCGCAGGCCGAGGCCGATGACGTAGCTCGCGGCTTCGTCCGCGGGAACCGGCAGGCCGAGATCGCGGCACGCCGCCTGGATGCTGCGCGTGATATGCGCGGTGGAATCCATCAGCGTGCCATCCCAGTCAAACACGATCAGATCGAATTGCTCTCTAGCCATGCAAGGTCGTCTCCGGGTTGAACCCAGTGCGCAGTTCGTTGAGTTGTTCTATAAAGCCGCGGCAGTCGGCAGGCAGCGGTGCCTCCAGCTGCAGCGGCGCGCCCGTCGCAGGATGCGTGAGCTTGAGCCGGTAAGCGTGCAGAAACATCCGCTTGATGCCGGGCTTCGCGTTGGCGCGCGCAAGCGCCTTGTTCAGCGCGAAATCACCATATTTGGCGTCACCGACGATCGGTAGTGCCAGATGCTGCAGATGCACGCGAATCTGGTGCGTACGCCCCGTCTTCAGTTCCGCCTCCAGCAGCGCATATTCCGGCCAGCGCTCGACCAGATTGAAGATCGTGTGCGAAGCGAGGCCATCGGCCTGCACGCGCACGCGGCGCTCGCCGTCGGCGGTCAGGTACTTGTGAAGTGGCTCCTTTACCACGCGGCGGCGACCCCAGTCGCTCGCCCATTCGCCGTGCACGCAAGCGTAGTAGCGCTTGTCCATCCGGTTATCGCGAATCTGCTCGTGCAGATTGACGAGCGCCGCGCGCTTCTTCGCGAGCATCAGGATGCCCGAGGTCTCTCGATCCAGTCGATGCACGAGTTCCAGGAATTTCGCCTGCGGCCGCGCCTCGCGCATCTGCTCGATTACACCGAACGCGACACCGCTGCCCCCGTGGACTGCAACGCCGGCCGGCTTGTCGATCACGAGCAGATGCTCGTCTTCGAACAGGATGTGAAAGCCCGGCGCGGGCACGGGCACGCGGGCTGCGGCCTGATTCGGCTGCGCGACGCGGATCGGCGGCACACGCACCAGATCGCCCAGTTCGAGCCGGTACTGCGCGTCGATCCGGCCCTTGTTCACACGCACTTCACCGCTGCGCAGGATGCGATAAATATGACTTTTCGGCACGCCCTTGCAGACGCGCAGCAGGAAATTGTCGATGCGCTGACCAGCCGACCGGTCGTCGATTTCGATCAGCGAAACCTGGTCGCTTGAAACCGAGTCTTCGACCGCGCCTGCAACCGATCTCTGGGATGTTTTGCCTAACTCTTTCATTCTGAATATAATTTGCCCAGCAGTCCGCGACGGCCGGCGCAGTGTCCGGAATGCGGGCGGATTGCGCGAGCGCAAGCGATAAACCGTTATTTTACTTGCGCCGGGGTCTGGTTGCTCGCCCTGAAAATGAGATGCAACAAGTTGCACGCACGAAGTCAGCTCCCGGCAGGGACGGCGCCCGCAGGCGCGTTCGGTCAAGGTCGGCTTCGACGGTAACGGAATTTTGGTAAAAAAGAATTTAGCTTTCAGCTTCGTGATCCGGGTGGTATGACGCCCAGCTGGACGAACCTGCAAGTCGCGAAAATACGGCGTGCGCCCAAGGCGTCTTGTAGAAAGTACAAGACATGGCGACGTCAAAAGAAGGCGAGACACCCCCAGCAGGAAAAGACGCGCCGCCTGCGCGAACTTCCCGTTGCGGCATGACCGCGGACTTCGGCCCTTCGCTCGCGCGCCCATTTGGCGCGCCGGCTTCAGAGGGCGAAGACTTATGAAGGTCTGCTGGCTAAACGCGGCGTGTCAGGCCATGATTTGAAGCCGTGTTCGCATGTGCCCTGCGGCACCGTGCCCTTTTTTACCGGGCTGGGCCCTCTCAGGCAATTCTCCCGCCATCTTTCCCGCTCCAGCGTGTTTGTGAAAACACAATAAGACGCGGCACGCCTACTCTCCCCGCTCTCGCGACTGACAACCGCGCAGCTGGGCCGGCGAGGCCGCTCTGGAGCCGTTCAATGAAACGAATGTTGTTCAACGCGACGCAGCAGGAAGAACTGCGCGTCGCCATCGTCGATGGGCAAAAACTCATCGACATCGATATCGAAACCGCCGGCCGCGAACAGCGCAAAGGCAATATTTACAAGGGCATCATCACGCGCATCGAGCCGTCGCTCGAGGCCTGCTTCGTCAACTACGGCGAAGACCGTCACGGCTTCCTGCCGTTCAAGGAAGTCGCCCGCCAGTACTTCCGCGATGGCGTCGACATGCGTTCCGCACGCATCCAGGACGCACTGAAGGAAGGTCAGGAACTGATCGTCCAGGTCGAAAAGGAAGAACGCGGCAACAAGGGCGCAGCCCTGACCACGTTCATCTCGCTCGCCGGCCGCTATCTGGTGCTGATGCCGAACAACCCGCGCGGCGGCGGCGTGTCGCGCCGGATCGAAGGCGACGACCGTCAGGAACTGCGCGAAACCATGGCGCAGCTGCAACTGCCGGAAGGCATGAGCATCATCGCGCGCACGGCCGGCATCGGCCGCAGCGCCGAAGAGCTGCAGTGGGATCTGAACTACCTGATGCAGCTGTGGCGCGCAATCGAAGCCGCGTCGCAAAGTGGCACGGCCGGCCAGCCGATGCTGATCTATCTCGAATCGAGCCTCGTGATCCGCGCGATTCGCGACTACTTCCAGCCCGATATCGGCGAAATCCTGATCGACACGACCGAAATCCATGACCAGGCCCGCGCCTTCATGGACATCGTGATGCCGGACAACGTCGGCAAGGTAAAGCGCTATCACGACGACGTGCCGCTCTTCTCGCGCTTCCAGATCGAGCACCAGATCGAAACCGCGTACTCGCGCACCGTGCCGCTGCCGTCGGGCGGCGCGATCGTCATCGACCACACCGAAGCGCTCGTCGCGATCGACGTGAACTCGGCGCGCGCCACCAAGGGCGCGGACATCGAGGAAACGGCCGCGCGCACGAACCTCGAAGCCGCCGACGAAGTCGCCCGCCAGCTGCGTCTGCGCGACCTGGGCGGCCTGATCGTGATCGACTTCATCGACATGGAATCGGCCAAGAGCCAGCGCGAAGTCGAACAGCGCCTGAAAGACGCGCTCAAGCACGACCGCGCCCGCGTCCAGATGGGCAAGATCTCGCGCTTCGGCCTCATGGAGCTGTCGCGTCAGCGTCTGCGTCCGGCGCTGTCGGAAGGCAGCCATGTGACGTGTCCGCGCTGTAACGGCACGGGCCACATCCGCGATACCGAATCGTCCGCGCTGCAAGTGCTGCGGATCATTCAGGAAGAAGCGATGAAGGAAAACACCGCGGCGATCCACTGCCAGGTGCCGGTCGAAGTGACCGCCTTCCTGTTGAACGAGAAGCGCGCCGAAATCAACAAGATCGAGTCGCGTTTCAAGGTCAACGTCGTGCTGATCCCGAACAAGCACCTCGACACGCCGCACTACAAGCTCGAGCGTCTGCGTCACGACGACGCGCGCCTCGACGAGCCGCGCGCATCGTGGAAGATGGCCGAAGAAGCGGCCCGCGAACTCGAATCGGAAACCGGCTACAGCAAGCGCGCTGAGGAAGTGAAGCCGAAGCAGGAAGCGGCGGTCAAGGGCATCACGCCCGAGAAGCCCGCGCCGAGCGCGCCGGTCCGCCCGGCGGCTACCCCCGCTCCGGTCGCGGTGACGCCGGCCAGCGGCGGCTTCATCGGCTGGCTGAAGAATCTGTTCGGCATGCAGCCGGCTGCTCCGGCACCCGCGGCGCCGGCCACCACCGACAAGCAGGCCCGTCCGCAACGCGGCGAGCGCGCCGAGCGCGGTGAGCGCACGGGCGAGCGCGGCGGCGATCGCAACCGCAATCGCCGTGGCGGCGCAGGCGGTCGCGACGCGGCAGCGCGTGGCGAAGGCGTGACCGGCGGCCGTCAGGCGCAAGGTCAGCAGCCGTCGCCGCGTCGCGAGGAACGCGAAGGCCGCGAGGCACGCGAGGGCCGCGAACCGCGCGCGCCGCGTGAGCAACGCGAACCGCGTGAGGCGCGTGAAGGCCGTGAACTGCGTGAGGCTCGCGAGCCGCGTGAAGCGCGTGAACCGCGCGAGGCTCGCGAACGCGACACCCGCGGCGCCGAGCGCGCGGAAGCCGTCGAAGGCACGGCACGCGGTGAGCGTCGCGAGCGTGGCGAGCGCGCTGAACGCGTCGAGCGTGGCGAGCGTCGCAAGCCGCAGGCGGAAGCCGTCTCGGCGCTGACGCAAACCGACACGCAAGCTGCCGACGAACTGGCGCACAACCGCGCCGCAGCGGGTGAAAATGGCGTGCCGGTCGATCAGGAAACAGTCGCACGTGACGGCGAAGAGCGTCGTCGTCGCCGCCGCGGCCGTCGTGGTGGTCGTCGCGAGCGTGAAGAGGACGTGAATGGCAATCTCGCGGCGGATGTCGCGGAAGCAGAAGGCGACAACGTTGCCGCCAGCGACGAAGCGCCGGTGCGCACCCAGCAGCCGGTCGAGCACACGCCTGCAGTCAGCGAAGCGAAGGAAGTGACCCCGGTCGAAGTGGTGGTCGCCGCTGTCGCAACGGAAAGCGCCGTCGTGGCCGAACTGCATGCGGCAGCCGAAACGCCGGCTCTCGCCGCGGAGAATGCCGCGAAGACCGAAAAGGTCGTGCCGGTGGAAGAGGCCCCGGCGGCGTCGATCGAACCCGTGGCGGCGGAGCCGGCTATCGAAGCGCCAGCGCAGGCAGAGCAAGCCGCGTCGGCCGCGAGCGAACCGCTTACGCCGGCCGCTTCGGTCGAACCCGCCGCGCATGCCGAATCCCCGGCAGTCGAGCCGGCCCTGGAAGTGCAGCCGACCGTCCCGACCGAACCGCGAGCCGTCCCGGCTGCGCTCGACACCGCGGCTCCGGCCACGATCGTCGAAGCGCCGGCAGCCATGCCGGCACCGCAGGCCGAAATCGTCGAGCCGCAACCGGTCGTCGCAACGGAACCGGCCGTGGTCGAACCGGCGCCCGTCGCCGCGGCCCCGCAGCCGGCCCCCGTCCGCAGCGCAGCCCCCGCCGCCGCATCGGCCGACGCCTTGCAGCCGATCCTCGAGCAGGCTGGCCTGACCTGGGTGAACACCGACGCCGACAAGCTGCGTGCCGCGCAGGAAGCGGCGGCGCAGACGGTCAAGCCGCCGCGCGTGATCCGTGAGCGCAAGGCGCTGCCGCCAGTCGACCACGCGCCGATGCAACAGGTCGAAACGATCAAGCATCCGCAGTAAGCCGCGTCGTTGTTCGTGAAAAAGCCCGCCCTTTCCGGCGGGCTTTTTCTTTAGGCGGTCATTTGTCGCCGCGAGCCGCGCCGCTCCGCTCCCCGTATACCCCGACAACGTCCGTCGCGCACCTGCCGCCACCGGCATTTCCGATAGAATCAATCATCCCGGTCCGTTAAAGCACCTGACGAAGCATTTCATGTCACGACGCATCATTCCTGTTGCCGATCTCAGCGCAGCGCCGGTCATCACCGGCCCAGTGCAGACACCTAGCGGCGTGCTGCACGATGCGCTCGCGCGTCCGCTGCACGATCTGCGCATCTCGGTGACGGACCGCTGCAACTTCCGCTGCGTGTATTGCATGCCGCGCGCAGTGTTCGACAAGGACTATGCTTTCCTGCCGCACAGCGCGTTATTGAGTTTCGAGGAAATCGAGCGGCTCGCGCAGTTGTTCGTCGCGCATGGCGTCGAGAAAATTCGCCTGACCGGCGGCGAGCCGCTACTGCGCAAGAACCTCGAATTCCTGATCGAACGGCTCGCCCGGTTGACCACGCCTGCGGGCCGTCCGCTCGATCTCACGCTGACCACCAACGGCTCGCTGCTCGCGCGCAAGGCGCGCAGCCTGAAGGACGCCGGCCTCACGCGCGTGACCGTCAGCCTCGATGCGCTCGACGATGCGCTGTTCCGCCGCATGAACGACGCCGACTTCGCGGTCGCCGACGTGCTCGATGGCATCGCCGCCGCGCACGCGGTCGGGCTCGCGCCGGTCAAAGTAAACATGGTCGTCAAACGCGGTACCAACGACGGCGAAATCGTCCCCATGGCGCGTCATTTCAAAGGCACGGGCGCGGTGCTGCGCTTCATCGAGTACATGGACGTCGGCACCTCGAACGGCTGGAACATGACCGAAGTGCTGCCTTCCGCCGACGTCGTCACGCGCATCGCCGAGCATCTCCCGCTGGTGCCGCTCGAAGCGCACAGCGCCGCCGAAACTGCGCAACGCTGGGGTTATGTCGACGGCGGCGGCGAGATCGGCGTCATTTCGAGCGTCACCCGCGCGTTCTGCGGCAATTGCACGCGCGCGCGTTTGTCGACCGAGGGCAAGCTATACCTGTGCCTGTTCGCATCGACCGGACATGACCTGCGCGCGCTGTTGCGCGGCGGTGCGAGCGATGCCGGGATCGCCACCGCCATCGCCGAAATCTGGCATGGCCGCGGCGACCGCTACTCGCAGCTGCGCGGCAGCCAGCCGGCCGATCAGGGCGAGCCGGCCAAGCGTCGCGTGGAAATGTCCTACATCGGCGGCTGAGCGGCCGACGCATGTCCATCCCCCGCGAACAGATCACTGGCCTCGTGCTCGCGGGCGGGCGCGGCACGCGCATGGGCGGCGTCGACAAGGGGTTGCGGCCGCTGCACGGCGAACCGCTCGCCGCTCACGTGCTGCGGCGCCTCGCGCCGCAGACCGGCCCGCTGATGATCAGCGCGAACCGCCATCCCGACACCTATGCGGCGCTCGGCGCGCCATATCGCGCAACGCTCGTCGCCGACACCCTCCCCGACTTTCCCGGCCCGCTCGCCGGCATGCTCGCCGGACTGCGCGCCGCCGGCACGGCGTACCTGCTGAGCGCGCCCTGCGATTCGCCGTGGCTACCGGCCGACCTCGCCGCGCGCCTCGCGGATGCGCTCGACGCGAACCACGCCGACATCGCAACGGCCACCACCGTCGACACCGGTGGAGAAATCTCCCTGCACCCGGTATTCGCGCTGATGCGCACCGCCGTCGCGGACGACCTGGCCGCGTTTCTGGCCTCCGGCGAGCGCAAGGTCCGCGCGTGGTACGCGCGCCACAAGACGGTCGAAGTCGTCTTATGCCGACGAGCGCGCGTTCTACAATGCCAACTCGTTACAAGAACTCGCCGACCTCGAACGCAATCGGGGCCCCGGCTGACATCCGCTCCGGCCGCACGGCAACAGCCGCGCCCGTCACCGGTCGCGACGCCCAGCCATTCATGACCACGCTCAACGACTTTTCCCGCTGCGTCGCGCAGTACGATCCTCATGCGCTACCCGTCCCGGCCGCTCAGGCGATCGTCCGGCAGTGGGCGACGCCGGTCGCGGCCGTCGAGCGCTTGGCGTTGCGCGATGCACTCGACCGCGTGCTAGCCGCCGACATCGTGTCGCCGATCGACGTGCCCGCGCACGACAACTCCGCGATGGACGGCTACGCGTTCAATCACGCGGCGCTCGCGGCCGGTATGCGAGCCGGCGCGGACAGCGTCGAGCTGACGGTCGCCGGCAAGGCGCTCGCCGGTCATCCGTTCGCGGGCCGCGTCGCGGCGAACCAGTGCGTGCGCGTGATGACGGGCGCCTGCATGCCTGCCGGTTGCGACACTGTCGTGCCGCAGGAACAGGTGGAGCGCGACGGTGCGGATTCCACGTCGATCCGCTTCGCCGCCAGCGCGGTGGCGGCGGGCGCGAACCGCCGCCGCGCCGGCGAAGATCTCGCGCGCGGCCACGTCGCGCTGCATGCCGGCCGCATCGTGCGCGCGTCGGACCTCGGCCTGCTCGCGTCGCTCGGCATTGGCGAAGTCAGCGTGCGGCGGCGTTTGCGCGTCGCGTTCTTTTCGACCGGCGACGAACTGCGCTCGCTCGGCGAGCCGCTCGACGCGGGCTCGGTCTACGACAGCAACCGCTACACGCTGTTTGCGATGCTGCGGCACCTGAACATCGACGCGCTCGATCTCGGCGTCGTGCGTGACGAGCCGGCCGCGCTCGAAGCCGCGCTGCGCAGTGCCGCGGCCAACGCCGACGTGGTGCTGACTTCGGGCGGCGTGTCGGTCGGCGAAGCGGACTTCACGAAGCAGCTGCTACAGACCTTCGGCGACGTCGCCTTCTGGAGTCTCGCGATGCGCCCCGGCCGGCCGCTCGCGTTCGGCCGCCTGTGGTCCGGCGCACAGCCCGGGCTCGGCAAACCTGCGCTATTCTTCGGCCTGCCCGGCAATCCGGTCGCCGTGATGGTGACGTTCTATCAGATCGTGCGCGAAGCGCTGCTGCTGATGGCCGGCGCGACGCCGCGGCCGCTGCCGGTGATTCACGCGACGAGCCGCGTGGCGGTGGGCAAGCGCGCGGGCCGCACCGAATTCCAGCGCGGCATCGCCGTGCAGGACGCGCACGGACACTGGCACGTGAGCCCGACCGGGTCGCAAAGCTCAGGCGTGCTGAGCTCGATGAGCGAAGCGAACTGCTTCATCGTGCTCGGCCACGACGAGGGCGACATCGACGTCGGCGATCGCGTGTCGATCATGCTGTTCGACGGGCTCATCTGACGTTCCAGGCGGCGCATCGATCGCACGACATCGGCACCACAGCAGCACTTCATCGACACTCCACCCACTATCACTACTACGACACACGGGTTTGACTTACATGAAAAAACAGATCTCGTTCATCGCACCAGGACAGACGGCCAAAGCGCTGATCCTCGTGTATCTGACGTTCTCGGTGCCGATCGTGCTGCTCGGCGTGGTGGTCGCGTTCGTGCGCTATGGCTCGGTCGAGCTGAGCACGGTGTTCAGCGCGCTGCTGCTGAACGCGATCCTCGGCTTCGTGCTGTTGTGGATCGCGTGCCACGCCTACAACTGGGTCGCGTCGCGCTTCGGTGGTATCGAAATCCATCTGGCTGACGCACCGGAAGAAGCGTAATGCCCGCGACGATCCGCGCCGCCAAGCCCACGGATACCGGCGCGATCTTCGCGCTCACCTACGAACTCGCGCAGTTCGAGAACCTCACGCACATCTTCGTCGCGACGGAAGATAGCCTGCGCGACGCGCTGTTCGGCGCGCGGCCGTCGATCGAAGCGCTGGTTGCCGAAGACGCGGGGAGCATCGTGGGCTATGCACTGTTCTTCCACAATTTTTCGAGCTTCGCGGGCCGCCGCGGGCTCTATCTCGAAGACGTCTACGTGCCGCCCGCGCAGCGGGGCAGCGGGCTCGGCACCGCGCTTCTGCGACACGTCGCGGCACTGGCCGTGGAGCGGCAATGCGCGCGCTTCGAGTGGACCGTGCTCGACTGGAATCAGCCGGCGATCAGCTTCTATCAGAAGATGGGGGCGACGGTGTTGCCGGACTGGCGCGTCGTGCGCGTGACGGGCGATGCGCTGGCGCGGCTGGCTGCAAGGGCGTGAATTCCAGCGCCTCGCCCCTCATTGCTCATCAGGCTCCACATTCGACAGCGCATCGCCGATCAACCCGCTCGCCTCGTCGCCCGGTAACGCCTCGACGTCGCGCAGCTTGCGGTTCATCATGCGCGTGCGCGTTTCCGCGGCCTCGATCGAACGCGTGACGGTTTCGAGCTGCGCCTTGGTCTTCGCGAGCACGTCGCCGAATTTGCCGAACTCCGTCTTCACCGCGCCGAGTACCTGCCACACCTCGCTCGAACGCTTTTCGATCGCGAGCGTGCGGAAACCCATCTGCAGACTATTGAGCAACGCGGTCAGCGTGGTCGGCCCCGCAATCGTCACGCGATAGTCCCGCTGCAGCTGATCCGTGAGTCCCGGTCGGCGCAGCACTTCCGCGTACAGGCCTTCGGTCGGCAGGAACAGCAGCGCGAAGTCGGTCGTATGCGGCGGCGCCACGTACTTCTCCGCGATCGTGCGCGCCTCCGCGCGAATTCGCACTTCGAGCGCGCGCGATGCTTCCTCGACCGCGACCGGATCGGCGCGCTCCTGCGCTTCGATCAGCCGCTCGTAGTCCTCGCGCGGGAATTTGGCGTCGATCGGCAGCCATACCGGCGTATTCGCGCCGCCGGGCTCCGGCCGCCCCGGCAGACGAATCGCGAACTCCACGCGATCGGCGCTCTTCGGCACCGTCGCGACGTTCTTCGCGTATTGATCGACGGTCAGCAGTTGTTCGAGCAAGGCTTCGAGTTGCACTTCGCCCCACGTGCCGCGCGTCTTCACGTTGGTCAGCACGCGCTTCAGATCGCCGACGCCGGCCGCCAGCGTCTGCATTTCACCGAGGCCGCGATGCACCTGTTCGAGCCGGTCGGACACGAGCTTGAACGACTCGCCGAGACGCTGCTCAAGCGTTGCGTGCAGTTTTTCGTCCACGGTACGGCGCATTTCCTCGAGCCGCGTCGCGTTGTTCGCCTCGATGTCCTTCAGACGCTGCTCGATCGTCGCGCGCACTTCGGCGAAGCGCCGGTCGTTCGCCTCGGTTAGTTGCCCGAGTTGCAGGCTCAGCGTGTCGCCGAACTGCTTCAGCGAGCGGCCCTGCTCGTCGCGCGCCTGCTGCGCCTGTGCCTGCAGGCTGTGACGCACGGCGTCGAGCTGTTGCGCGAAGCCGTCGATCTTGCCGCCCTGCACCGTCGTCATGCTGCTGAACTGCGCGGCGAGCGTCTGCTGAAAATGCGCGAAGCCGCTGCTTTGCTCGGTGCGCGACACGCGCGCGGTCTCGGCGATGTCGTTGCGCAGTTGCCGCTCGAGCCGCTCGGCGGTATGCGCCTGCGCGTCGACAACGGCATCGACGCGTTCGTTCAGCATCTCGAACTGTTCGCGCTGCTCCGTGCGGTCGTGACCGCGTAGCAGCAAGGCCAGTGCGATCACGAGGGCAACCGCCAGCACCGCGACGGCCGCCACCAGAATCATTGTCATGAACGCGCCTTGCCGATCACGTCGGGGTTGATCGGATTCGGCGGCTGACCGGCGCGCGGTCCTGCGCCGAGGCCGGCGATCAGGTTGTCCGCGGCGAGATTCGCCATGGCGCGGCGCGTGGTTTCGGTCGCGCTCGCGATGTGCGGCGTCAGCACGACGTTCGGCACGTTCAGCAGCGCCGGGTGCAGCTGCGGCTCGCCTTCGAACACGTCCAGACCGGCCGCCGCGATGCGCCTGTCACGCAGCGCGTCGGCCAACGCCGCATCGTCGACGATGCCGCCGCGCGCGATGTTGGTGAGCGTCGCGCTCGGCTTCATCAGCGCCAGTTCGGCCGCGCCGATCGTGTGGTGGTTGCCTTTGTTGTACGGCAGCACCAGCACGACGTGGTCGGCGCGCCGCAGCAGATCCTCTTTCGACACGTACTCCGCGTTCAGCTCGGCCTCTATTTGCGGCGCGACGCGCGAGCGATTGTGATAGAGGACCCGCATGTTGAAGCCCTGCGCGCGCCGCGCGAGCGCCTGGCCGATGCGGCCCATGCCGATCACGCCGAGCGTCGAACCGTATAGGTCGTTGCCGAGGAAGCCATCGTAGCTCCACTTCTGCCAATGTCCGGCGCGCAGCCAGTGCTCCGATTCGGCGATGCGGCGCGCGGCGGCCATCATCAGCGCCCAGCCGAAATCGGCGGTCGATTCGTTCAGCACGTCCGGCGTGTTGGTGCCGAGTACGTTCGCCGCGTTGAACGCGGCCATGTCGAAGTTGTTGTAGCCGACCGCCATGTTCGACACGACGCGCAGACGCGGCGCCGCGGCGAGCACGCCCGCGTCGATCATCTCGCCGGCCGTCAGCGCGCCGTCCTTGTCCGCGAGACGGCGCTTCAGTTCGTCGGCGGGCAACACGTCGCCCTCGTTCCAGTCGACGTCGAAGTACTGCTTGAGCTGGTCGATCACGTCGGGAAAGATCGAACGGGCAACGAGGATTTTCTGCAATGCAAGTCTCCGTATCGCACGTCGAGGGATTGTCTCGGCGTTGCAGAGTCAGCGTTCAAAAAAGAGCCAGCCAGTCAGCGCGAACAACGGCAGCAGCACCGCGCCGGACCAGCCCAGATACGCAAAAAAGCTCGGCATGCGCACGCCGCGCGATTGCGCGATCGCCTTCACCATGAAGTTCGGCGCGTTGCCGATGTAGGTGTTCGCGCCCATGAACACGGCGCCGGCCGAAATCGCCGCGAGCGTGGTCGCGCCGGTGGTCATCAAGGTCTGCGCATCGCCGCCGGCCAGGTTGAAGAACACGAGGTAGGTCGGCGCGTTGTCGAGAAACGAAGATAGCAGGCCGGTCGCCCAGAAGTACATGATGTCGCGCGGCTCGCCTGACGGATCATTGACCAGATGGACGATGCCCGCGAACGCGCCGGCTTCTCCCGCGCGCAGGATCATGATGACCGGCACGATCGTCACGAAGATGCCGGCGAACAGTTTGGCGACTTCCTCGATCGGCGCCCACTTGAAGTCGTTGCCCGCGCGGGCCGCGCGCGGTGTCCACGCGAGCGATAGCAGCGTGACGGCGATCAGCGCGGCGTCGCGCACGATGTTTTGCAACGCGACGTGCGTGCCGAGCACGTCGAATGTGATTTGCGGGCGCCAGAGTCCGCTCATCAGCACGAGCGCGATCACCGCGGCGAGCAGCACGAAATTGATCTTGCCGTCGATGCCGAGCGGCGCGCCGTCGGGCGTCGGATCGAGGAAAGCCGAACGCACTTCCTCGCGCTGGTGAAAGTAGTACGAGTCGAGTGCATAGAAAACGGCAAGCAGCAGGCCGCTCACGAACAGCATCGGGGGCGCGAGATGCGTAGTGGTCCAGAAAAAGCTCACGCCTTCGAGAAAACCGAGGAACAGCGGCGGGTCGCCGAGCGGCGACAGCGCGCCACCGACGTTCGCGACGAGGAAGATGAAGAACACGACCACGTGGGTCACGTGGCGGCGATTGTCGTTTGCGCGCAGCAACGGGCGGATCAGCAGCATCGCCGCGCCGGTCGTACCCATCACGCTCGCGAGCAAGGTGCCGAGCGCGAGAATCGCGGTGTTCAGACGCGGTGTGCCATGCAGGTTGCCGCCCACGCAGATGCCGCCCGCGACGGTATAGAGCGCGGTCAGCAGGATGATGAACGGGATGTACTCGTCGAGCATGGCATGCGCGAGCGCGCCGAGCGCCGCGCTCGCGCCGAAGCTCACGGCAAACGGCACGATGAACGCGAGCGCCCACGCCGCGGCGATCTTGCCGAAGTGGTGATGCCAGAGGGCTGGCGCGATCAGCGGAAAGATCGCGATCGACAGCAGCACACCCGCGAAGGGCAAGCCCCACAACGCCGACAAGCGCGCGCCGTCGAGCGTCTCAGCCTGCACGGACGGCGAGCACAGCGCAAGCATCGACGCAACGGCGAGCCACCGGCCCGCGCGGCCGGCCTGCGAATTCATGCCGAGACAGGCCGCGCGACGGCTTGCAACCGCACGCACGACAGATATCGCGTGTGTCGCGTATGCGCTGGCACGCCGCCGCGCGACGCGTTCAAGCATCCTGCACGACGATCGCATGCACCCGGTAGGGGCCGTGCGCGCCCAGCACGATGGTCTGCTCGATGTCGCCGGTGCGCGATGGTCCCGACACGAAATTGACCGCGCGCGGCAGCTCGCCGCGTTCCTTGCGGATCAGGTCGAACGCCTCTTCATGACCCGCGACGATGCGCGAGCCCGGCACGATCGCGATGTGCGTCTCCGGCAGCAGCCCGGCCGACGCATACGTCTCGGGACCGGACAGCAACACGAGCGTGCCGGTCTCCGCGGTCGCGCAGAAACAGCCGGTGAGACCGACCACGTCATTGTCTTGCGGTTTGCGATATTCGACGGCGAGGCCGGCTGCGGCCCACGGCAGATCGCGCAGCGTTTGCCACGCGATGGCCTGCAACGGCAAACCGTGTTGCGTCAGATAGCGATGCGCGGCGGCGGGTACATCGGCGAAGGTCTGAACGGTGTCGACAGTACTCGCCATTTTCTGCGCTTCCTCGATGAAGCGCGCGCGCAGATCGGTGGGCATGTCCGGACGCGGGCCGGCCGGATGACGCGCGAGATAGTCCGCCGCGGCTTCGCGCTCGGCGGCGCTCGGTTCGGGCTCGCGCCCTTGCGCGGCGCGGATGCGCGCCAGGATGTTGCGGCGGGCAATCGATGTGTCCATGGGAGAAATCCTCGTGTCGACGGCCGTGCGATATGGCGAGGATTATACCGGCCGCGCTCCGCGCGAACACCCTGGCCGAACGGCATATTGCCGCCAGTCGATCGCGCGGCGACACTGTTCGCCGTGCCCCCCCGAGCGCGAGCAGATCATGGTCAGGCGATGACCCGAAAAGCAGTCCGCAAAGCGCGCTACCTGGCCGCCTCTTCTTCCGGCTGCGCGATGCCGAACACCTGGCGCAGATACGCGAGATACGCCTTGTCCTCGCACATGTTCTTGCCCGGCGAGTCCGACAATTTCGCGACCGGCTGACCGTTGCAACGAACCATCTTGATCACGATCTGCAGCGGGTTGTAGCCGAGGTCGTTGGTCAGATTGGTGCCCACGCCGAACGCGAGCTTGCAGCGGCCGCGGAAGCGCTCGTATAGCTGCAGCACCTTCGGGATGTCGAGCGCGTCGGAGAACACGAGCACCTTCGTGCGCGGGTCGCAACGATTCGCCTCGTAGTGTTTGAGCAGGCGCTCGCCCCAGTCGAATGGGTCGCCGGAATCGTGGCGAGCGCCGTCGAACAGCTTGCAGAAGTACATGTCGAAGTCGCGCAGGAACGCCTGCATGCCGTACACGTCGGAGAGCGCGATCCCGAGGTCGCCGCGATATTCCTTCGCCCACATCTCGAAGCCGAAGATCTGCGAGTCGCGCAGCCGCGGACCGAGCGCCTGGCAAGCCTGCAGGTACTCGTGCGCCATCGTGCCGAGCGGTGTCAGGCTGTGCTTCATCGCGTAGAAGACGTTGCTCGTGCCGGCGAACTGCTCGCCGAGACCGTCCTTCAGCGTGAGGATCACTTCCTCGTGCCATTGCTTCGAGAAGCGGCGGCGCGTGCCGTAATCGGCGATCTTGCAGTCGGCGAACTCCGGACGAGCGCCGAGCAGTTGGATCTTGTCGAGCAGACGGCCACGGCCTACGTGATAGTCGGGCGTTTGCTGGGTGTTGCGGAAATAGACTTCATTGACGATCGCGAGCACCGGAATTTCGAAGAGGATCGTATGCAGCCACGGCCCCCTGATGTCGATGTCGATTTCGCCATTGCCCTTCGGCGACGGCGTGATCGAAATGTACTTCTCGTTCAGATGGAACAACGCGAGGAACTCGATGAAGTCGCCCTTGATGAAGCGCATGCGGCGCAGGTAGTCGAGTTCGTCGTCGGTGAAACGCAGTTCGCAGAGCTTGCGCACTTCGTCGCGAATCTCGTCGATGTACGGCACCAGATCGACGTTCGGCGTGCGGCAGCGGAAGCGGTACTCCACGTTGGCGGCGGGGAAGTGATGCAACACCACCTGCATCATCGTGAACTTGTACAGATCGGTATCGAGCAGCGAAGTAATAATCATGATGGTACGAACTGGACCGCTGAAAAAACGAAAAGGGCTCACTGCACCCTTGCAACGGACGCGCTGAGCCGAGCGGCGCGCCAACCTGATGCATGTTACCCGAATGCGTCCGCATCCAGCGTGCCACCGGGCCTTCGCGGCCATTCCGCGACCGCTCGCGGCACCCCATAAACTAATCACAAAAACATATATAAGACGCACGGCCCGATGCTTTATGCGCCTGTTGACGTTACGTTACAATATGTCTTTTGGCGTCCGCGCCTTCCCCGATTCCGCATGCAGGAGCTGCCTGAATGACTCACGTTGTGACCGAAAGCTGCATCAAGTGCCGCTATACCGACTGCGTCGATGTGTGCCCGGTGGACTGCTTTCGCGAAGGTCCCAACTTCCTCGCGATCGACCCCGATGAATGCATCGACTGCGCCGTGTGCGTGGCCGAGTGCCCGGTGAACGCCATCTATGCCGAAGAAGACGTGCCGGGCGACCAGCAGGACTTCATCGCGCTGAACGCCGACTTGGCGAAAGCGTGGCCGAGCATCACGAAGACCAAGGCGCCGCTACCGGATGCCGAGGAATTCAAGGATGTGAAGGAAAAGCTCGCGCTGCTCGCGCGCTGAGCGCGGCCGCCTGTCACCTGCCTTGGCCGTTCAGATTCAGTATCAGGATGAACGCCGAGGTATTGACAGACGTTTTAGCTGCCTCTACAATTTTGCTTCTCTGCTGTTGTTGTTCTGTTCCTCGATAGCTCAGTCGGTAGAGCGCCGGACTGTTAATCCGTAGGTCCCTGGTTCGAGCCCAGGTCGAGGAGCCAAGAATTGCAAAAGCCCGTTAATCAAGACGGGTTTTTTTATGTAGATCAAGTTGTACTGCTGTTCCTCGATAGCTCAGTCGGTAGAGCGCCGGACTGTTAATCCGTAGGTCCCTGGTTCGAGCCCAGGTCGAGGAGCCAAAAATTTTGAAAGGCCCGCATCCATGCGGGCCTTTTCGTTTTTGTGCCACGATGGACAGCCTCACGCGCGCCGCGCGCCGTTATACGATGGCGACTTCACGGCGCACGTTTCGCCCCGCTCTGGCGCCGGCACACTCCAGACACTCAACCGGCACGCTCATGAAATCCACCTCGCTACGCATCGCGCTCGCGGCCGTCGGCGCCCTGCTGCTTTCTTCGGCGCGCGGCGAAGAAATCGCCAGCGTCAATACGAATTTTCACGTTACCGGCTCCGACCGCGTGGTCGTGGAGGCCTATGACGATCCCATCGTGCAAGGCGTCACCTGCTACGTGTCGCGGGCGCGGACGGGCGGCGTCAAAGGCACGCTCGGCATCGCCGAAGATCCGACCGAGGCGTCGATCGCGTGCCGCCAGGTCGGGGAGTTGCATTTCACCGGCCCCGTCAAGCAGAAGGACGACGTGTTCTCGGTCAGCATGTCGCTGATCTTCAAGTCGCTGCACGTGGTGCGCGTGGTCGACACGAAGCGCAACGCCCTGGTCTATCTGACCTACAGCGACCGCGTCGTCAGCGGCAGCGCGAAAAACAGCGTGAGCGCCGTGCCCATGCCCAATGGCACGACGATTCCGGTCAAGTAAGGGCAAGTCAGGACAAGTACCGGCAATTGACGGCACCAGCGGCACGCGGCGCGGCGCTGCACACCCGCCGCCGTCCCCGACAACGACGCGTTAAACTGACCGGTCCAGCTAGACTTTCGTCATGACCGCCACCCCTCGTTTCCGCGATTCCGCCCGCTACTGGCGCACGCCGCTACTGCCCGGCGCGGATCTGCTCACCGCCGAATATCACGATCACGAGTTCGCGCCGCATTGGCACGACGCCTACACGATCCCGGTGATTGTCGCGGGTGCGGAATGCTATCGGTATAGCGGCGAGCACCATGTCGCCGAAGCGGGCAGCGTGCCGGTCATCAACCCGGGCGAGTTGCATACGGGGTCGAAGGCGGTCGAAGCGGGCTGGCGGTATCGCGTGATGTATGCGCCGGTCGAGTTCCTCTGCGCGCTGGCCGACGAAGTCGCCGGCAAGCCGCAGGCCTTACCGTGGTTCGCGCCCGGCGTGATCCGCGATTCCGATCTCGCGACGCGGCTCGCGCACGCCCACCGTCTGCTCGAAGCCGGCAACGACGCGCTCGCCGCCGAAACCGCGATGCTCGACGCGCTGTCCACGTTGCTGGTCCGCTATGCGCGGACGCGCCCCGCCACCGCTTGCGTCGCCACCGACGACAATCGCGTCGCACTGATGCAGGAGCGTCTGACCGGCGACCTCGTCGAACCGGTGACGCTCGCCGAGGTCGCGAAGGCAGCGGGTCTGTCGCCGTTCCACGCGGCGCGGCTATTCACCCAATCGACCGGCCTGCCGCCCCACGCGTGGCGCAATCAGGTGCGCCTGCAGCGCGCGCTCGCGCCGTTGCGCGCCGGCGTCCCGGTGACCGACGTCGCCGCCGCGAGCGGCTTCACCGATCAGAGCCATTTCACGCGGCATTTCCGGCGCATGTTCGGCGTGCCGCCGGGCCAATGGCAAGGAACGCAGCGCGGTTCGTAACGCGATGCGGCACCGCCGGCGCCTGTACCGCGCGCCGTGAGCGTGCCGCCGCAATCCGTCGGTTCGTCATCAGCCATTCCCCGCTACACCGTAGCACCCCATCAGCAACCCGCCGCAAGAACGTACAAGTCCGAACGCCGGTCAGCCGCTATGCTTCCGACATCAAGGAGGCTTAGATTGACCGATTCCACCCAAGGCCAGCCCACCCGGGGCGGCCATCTCAAAGAATTCGCCGCCGGCGCGCGCGACATCATCCCGATGATGGTCGGCGCCGCGCCGTTTGGCGTCATTTTCGGCACGCTCGTGACCTCCAGCCCGCTGCATCTGTGGCACGGCCAGTTGATGTCGCTCGTCGTTTTCGCGGGCTCCGCGCAGTTCATCGCGCTCGGGCTGATCGCCGGGCATGCGAGCTTCGCCGTGATCTGGGCGACCACGCTCGTCGTCAATCTGCGTCACGTGCTGTATAGCGCGACGCTCGCGCCGCACGTCGCGCATCTGCCGAAGCGCTGGCGTTGGGCGCTCGGCGCGCTGCTCACCGACGAAGTCTTCGCGGTCGCGTGGGAGCACTACCGGCATCGCGAGCCCGGCACGGTCGGCCCGTACTACTTCTTCGGCGCCGGCGTCGCGATGTATCTGAACTGGCAGCTATGGACCGTCGCCGGCCTGCTGTTCGGCGCGGCCTTCCCCGGCCTGCAGTCGCTCGGTCTCGACTTTGCGATGGTTGCGACGTTCATTGCGATCGTCGTGCCGCAACTGGTCGCGCTGCGCTATATCGCGGCGGCCGTCACCGCCGGCACGCTGGCGTTTTTCTGGCAGGCGTGGCCGTACAAGCTCGGCCTGCTCGGCGCAGTGTTCGCGGGAGTCGCGGTCGGCGTGCTGCTGTCGATGTCGCGTCTGAACCTGCGTGGCGCGCGCCGTCCCGTGGAGGCCACGCGATGAACTACGTCGTTCTGATCGTCGGCATGGCCGCGATTACGTGGTTGATCCGCGCGACCGTGTTCGTGCTCGGCGACCGGCTCGTGTTCCCGCCGCTTCTGCGCGCCGCGCTTAGCTTCGTTCCGGTCACCGTGCTGACCGCGATCATCGTCCCGATGGCCGTGTCGCCGCACGGCAACAACGCCGAGCTGAGTTGGCGCAATCCGCAGCTGGTCGGCGCGCTCGCCGCGATCGTCGTTAGCGCGCTGACGCGCCGGCCGCTGCTGACGATCGCAGTCGGTCTAGGCGTGTTCTTCGTCTGGCAGGGCGTGGTGCTGAAGTAAGCGCGCCCTGTCTCTACGCTCATCGACTCATCAGCGGTCCCGTCGACACCTCGCCGCGTCGCGGGCCGCGCACTCCCGTTCAAGCGACTCCCAAGCGGGCCATTGCCCGAAGCTTCCCTCCAAAGCGCCCGCGCGTCGCCGGGCCGCCCTCAAGTTTCCCGCTACCCCGCCGATATGCAGTCGAGGTCCGCTCATCGGGAGTCGTCCCGCTGGTTACGCGGCAACAGGCTGGAATCAAGCGCGTCGGCATCCGGCGTCGCGTCGCCTCGGTCCGCGAGCGGCCGGGCGATCTTGCGACGGCGCGCCGCGCGCGGCCGCATTAAACGGGATAACACATGGGTCAAATCACCCTGAAGCTCAAGGACGAGACCGTCGCGTCGCTGCGCAAGGACTTCGAGGCCTTTTTACGGGTCTCGCTGAAGCTCGATCCGCAGTTCGCGACGCCGTCGTTCGAGGATTTCTTACGCGCCAAGCTGCTCGACAACATGGTGCCGCTCACCGAGCACGCGGTACAGCGGATGCTGCAAGGCGGCCAGTACGCGTGGGCCAAACGCACGCTCGACAAGGAATTCCCGGACGTCGTGTCGATCCTGATGCGGCAGGCGGGCGAGTTCGGCTTCGGTTTCGCGGCGCGCTCGGAATGGACGCCCGAGGAGCTCACCAGGCAATGCCGCGAGTGGGCCGCCGCAATCGTCAAGGAAGCGGAAGGCGACGCGACGCTGGTCGACCCCCTCGCCTCGCAGATCAAGAGCACCGTGCAGGACATTCAGGCACTCGAGGAAGTGATGCAGACGCCGGCATGGCGGCTCGTCGAATCGCTGCGCCAGCGCGTCTACGAGGCGAAGGTCGCGTGCGAGACGAGCGTGGGCAGCACCGCGCGCGAGAAGCTCGGCGAACTGCGTGGGCTGTTGCGGCTAGGCATTTCGCACGGCACGTTCCAGAAGCAGGAAGCGCAGCAGATCATGGAGTATCTGCGGCTCTTGAAGCCGGAGATTTTCGTCGAGGAGCCGTACGACGTGTTCTCGCGGCTGGCGGCATGGCTGCGCAATTTCTTCGTGCCGCCGCCTCCGGTCGCGCAGCAACGGCAGCGGCAGTCGCGCTGAGCTTCCACTGACCCGCGCGGCGCGCGTCCCTTCGTCGGATAAACGCGCCCCCTGCCCGCGCGTCGATCCCAACGCGCGGTGCTAACCGCTCAATCCCACATCTTCCTGAGCTTCGCCGCGATCTCGATCTTCGCCTGGGCGGCCGCGGCGAGCCCAGCCGCGCTCGGCGCGCTCGCCACCGCAATGCGCGGCCATGCATAGGCGTCGAACAGCGGCAGCATCGGCGTGGCGATGAAGCGCGTGCGCGACGCCCACACATGGCGGTCGCCCAGATGCGTCTGGTTGTGCACGTAAAAGCGCTGCGGCACGACGATGTGCAGGTCTTCCTTCGCGCGCGTCATCGCCACGTAAAGCAGGCGCCGCTCCTCGTCGATTTCCTCGTCGCTGCCGGTGCCGAGATCGGAAGGAATGCAGCCGTCGACGCCGTTCAGCACGAACACGTGGCGCCACTCCTGACCCTTCGCCGAATGGATCGTCGACAGGATCAGGTAGTCCTCGTCGATCAGCGGCACGCCGGATTCGTCGCTGGTCGCGTCGGGCGGATCGAGCGTCAACTCGGTCAGGAAGCGTTCTCGCGACGGATACGTACCCGCGATGCTTTCCATCTGCAGCAGGTCCGCGTGACGGATCGCGGCGTCCTCGTGGTTGCGCTCCAGATGCGGCTCGTACCAGCGCCGCACCATCTCGAACTCGGCGGGCCACGGCGTTTGCCGGCCGTACACGCCCGACATCAGCTTGACGAACGGATGCCAGTCTTCCTGTGTGCGCGCGGGCGCCGCAAACGCGGCCAGCACACCGCCCGCGGTCGCGACCGGATCCCCTCCGTCCGCGCGAGCGACGATGTCGTCGAGCACCTTCGCCGCGGTGGCCGGGCCGACGCCCGGCAGCAGCTGCACGACGCGAAAGCCGGCGACGCGATCGCGCGGATTCTCGGCCCAGCGCAGCACCGCGAGCACGTCCTTCACATGCACCGAGTCGAGAAATTTGAGCCCGCCGAACTTGACGAATGGAATGTTGCGGCGCGTGAGCTCGATCTCGAGCGCGGCGCTGTGATGCGCAGCGCGAAACAATACCGCCTGCGACTTCAGCGTCACGCCCTGCTCGCGCGCCTCGAGCACCTGCTCGACGACGTAGCGAGCTTGCGCGGCATCGTCGGCGACCGTGACGAGGCGCGGGCGCTGCGCCGACGCCTTGTCGGTCCACAGATTCTTGGTGTAGCGCTCGCTCGCGAGTTCGATCACCGCGTTCGACGCGGCGAGAATCGGCTCGGTCGAGCGATAGTTGCGCTCGAGCGTGACCTGCCTGGCGGGCGGCTCGAACTGCGTGGGAAAGTCGAGGATATTGCGCACCGTCGCGCCGCGAAACGAATAGATGGACTGCGCGTCGTCGCCGACCACGGTCAGGCCACGGCCGTCTGGCTTCATTGCGAGCAGGATCGACGCCTGCAGGCGGTTGGTGTCCTGGTATTCGTCGACCAGAACATGATCGAAACGCGCCGACAGATCGGCCGCGATGCTGGGCTCGGCGGCCATGTGCGACCAGTAGAGCAGCAGATCGTCGTAGTCGAGCACGCTCTGCTTCTGTTTGGCGTCGACGTATGCGGCGAACAGCCGGCGCAGATCGTCCTCCCACTCGCGACACCACGGAAACGCGCGGTCCAATACCTGGCCGAGCGATGAGCCGGTGTTGACGACACGCGAGTAGATCGCGAAGCAGGTGCCCTTCGCCGGAAAGCGCCGCTCCTTCGCGGACAGTCCAAGCTCGTGGCGCACGAGGTTCATCAAGTCCGCGGAGTCTTCGCGGTCATTGATCGTGAACGCGGGCGCGAGGCCGATCAGATCCGCGTATTCGCGCAACAGCCGCGCGCCGACACTATGGAAGGTACCCGCCCACGTGAGCCCTTGCGCGAGCGCGGCGCGTGGGCCGACGGTAGTGGCCGCGGCGCCCGCGATGCGGGTCACGCGGCGGATCATTTCGAGCGCCGCGCGGCGCGAGAAGGTCAACAGCAGGATGCGCTGCGGATCGGCGCCCTTCACCACCAGATTGGCGACGCGGTGCGCGAGCGTGTTGGTCTTGCCGGAGCCGGCGCCCGCGATCACGAGCAGTGCGCCGGGCAGCGCGTCTGGCGTGTCGGTCCCGTATTCGACGGCTTCGCGTTGGGCGTCGTTGAGCTTCGCTAGCCAGGCGGCGGTATCGAACGACGGAGCGGATTCGGCGACGGTGGACACTAATCGGTTTCGCGGGTTGGATGGATTTTCAGGATGCGACGCATACTGTATATCCATACAACCTCATGCGACAAGCGCCCCTTTTTTCGGGCGCCTATCCGCCGGTCTACGCCGCGCACTACTGTTTCTTCACGTCCTTCAGATTGGCAGCAGCGCTGGCCTTGTCGGCGTCGGCCTGCGCGTCGGCTGTGGTCTTGTCCGCTTTCGCCTGGGCAAGCGCGGCTTTCCTGTCGGTCTTCGCCTGTGCTTTCGCGGCCTTTTTGTCCGCATGCGTGGGGGGCGCCGCGGCAGGGTCGGTCGTCTGCGCGAACACCGCCGACGACAGACAACCCGCCATCAGGGCGGCGTAAATGCGGTTTCGGGTGGAACGGTTGATGTTCATCTGAAATCTCCCTGAAGCACATCTTGCCAAGCGACAGACGCCCGCGGCGCGCGAGCCTCGCAGACCCACGCGCCGCGGCATGCAGCAGGGCTTAGTGCTTGACGTCCGCGCCATCGCCCTGCGCGGCAGCCTGCCCTTCCATGTTCATCTTCATTTCGTTATTGGCGGTCTGTTTGTCCGCCTTCTGGTTCAGCTTCGCGCCGCGCACCTGCTCCTTGTACTGGTCCTTCGCGGCCTTCTGCTCCACCCTCAATTCCGCTTTCGAGGACTTCCTGGCCGCGCGATACTCGGCGTTGGCCTTCGCGTCGGCGTCGCGCTTCTGCACGAGCGGGTCGGTGGAGCCCGAAGCCGTCAAACGGGCGGGCGGCGGCGCCTCGACGCCTTGCGCGGCGGGTGCGCCAGGGACTTGCTGCATGCCTTGCGTCGAAGGCGGCACCTGCATGCGCTGGGCGCCAGCCGCGGATGGCGGCGCCATGTCGGCGGCGCCCTGGCTCTGGATCTGCGCCTGAGCGCCGATGCCTGCTGCCGGCTGCGCGGTCTGCGCAACGGCGGCCGTCGCGGCAAAAGCAGTGAGGGCGGTACCGATCAGGAGCGAACGAATCTGGGTCATGGCTATCCTCTCTGGGTTGTTGTGACACGGGCGGACTCTCTGGCGTCGTGATGACGGAACGTCGCGCGCGCCTCGTCCGGTCTGTGCGTCGCTGGACGGGTGGCCGGGGAGTGATCCCGCAAGCCAGCGGGCTTTGCTACTGAACTGCACTCTAGGAGTGAAATCCGTCCGGTGCGACCAGCGTTACGGAACGTTTCACTTTCCGACATTTGAATAACATCTACTTTCATTTGCTTGCGCGAAGAGCTCGCTGGATGGCCGCGCCGCCGCTCCGCGTGCGCTTGCTTTATGATGCGAACCCCAACGCGACCCCGTGCCCAAGGTGCAAACGCCATGCCCAACCTCAATTTCACGCTGACCGGCGAATACGTCGAACTCCACAATCTGCTGAAGATCACGGGCCTCGCGGATAGTGGCGGCTCCGCGAAAATGATGGTTGCCGACGGCGCCGTGATGGTCGATGGCCGGGTCGAGACGCGTAAGACCTGCAAGATCCGCGCGGGCCAGGTCGTGCTGCTCGGCGATACGCGGATCGCGGTCCACGAAGGCTGACGGCAGTCCGGAAAATCGCAGGACGGCACGCACCAGAATTGTGCGTCGTCCATCGACAGCGGCCGGGGGAAGGCAATAAGCTGTCGGTTTCGACAGGTAAACGACGAACCGCGCCACGGGCGTGGAGTCGGCTGACCGGCTCGCCGCCGCGTCGCGTTTTTTCCCGCCCGCTGCCCGGCCGCTCCAACGCCCGTCGGAGCGCGCGGCGAGATGCAATGCGGCGCCGCTTGCGCCCGCCTTTCGCTGACGCCATCGCTGTTGCCACCGCTGTTGCCACTTTTCGCCGTCAGGCATTCGATGACTCAACCCAGCTTCGCCCGCGCGGCCAGCCGGCCGCCGACCCTATCCCGCCACGCGGCCGACACCGCGCGGCTCGCCGCGCCGCTCGCGATCGCGCAACTGTCGCAAATGGCGATGAGCGTCACCGACACGATCCTGCTCGGCTCGCTCGGCCCGGATGCGCTCGCCGCCGGCGGCCTCGGCGCGAACCTCTTTTTCGTCGTCGTCACGCTGCTGCAGGGCGTGCTGACCTCGGTCAGCGTCAGCGTCGCGCACGCGCGCGGCGCGCAGGACGACGGCCGGGTGCCGCATATTTACTGGACCGGTTTCGTGCTGTCGGTGCTGCTGTCGGTGCCGGCGGTCATCCTGCTGTCGTTCGCGTCGAGGATCCTGCTCGCGGTCGGCGAGCCGGGCCTGCTCGCGCACAACGTCGGCCGATACGCGGCGGTGTTGCGCTGGGGCGCACCCGCGAGCCTGATCGGCGTCGGCCTGATGCGCTCGTTTCTGCCGGCGATCGGCGCGGCACGGCGCCTGTTGTGGGTGTCGATCACGAGCGTCGGTGTGAACGGCTTCCTGAACTACGGGCTCATCCACGGCGCGTACGGGCTGCCGCGGCTGGGTTTTCTCGGCTCGGCGGCCGCGACCACGATCACCGTGTGGCTGACCGCGCTCGTGCTGATGGCGCTGCTGCATCTGCGGCCGCGCTTCCGCCATTTCGTCGTCGCGACGCGGCCGAAGCTGCCGTTGATGGGCGAATTGTTCGGCATCGGCTGGCCGGTCGCGATCACCTACGGCGTCGAGTCGACGCTGTTCCTCGCCACTGGCCTGATGGTCGGCCTGCTCGGCGAATCGCAACTGGCCGCGCATCAGATCGCGCTGAACGTCGCGTCGGTCGCGTTCATGGTGCCGCTGTCGATCGGCCAGGCGGCCAACGTGCGGGTCGGCTACTGGGCCGGCGCCGGTCAGCCGCTCGCCGCGCGCCACGCGGGCTTCGTCGCGCTCGCACTCGGCGTCGGCTTCATGTCGATGTCGGGCCTCGTGCTGATCACCGCGCCGCACTGGATCGTCGGTCTGTATCTGCATCTGGACGACCCGGCCAACGCGCCGACCATCGCGCTCGCCAGTTCGCTGCTCGGCGTGGCGGCGATTTTCCAGATCGTCGATGGGATGCAGGCGGTGGGCTCCGGTTGTCTGCGCGGCCTGAAGGACACGCGCGTGCCGATGATCGCGGCTGCGTTCGGCTACTGGGTGATCGGTTTTCCGACCGGCTATCTGCTCGCGTTTCACGCCGGCCTCGGCGCGCGCGGCTTGTGGTGGGGGCTCGCCGCAGGTCTCGCGAGCGTCGCGCTGCTGATGACGCTGCGTTTTCACAGGCTAAGCCGGCGGCAGGCGCCGACGGCCGCATCGGCCACGCCGCCCGCGCGCTCGGTTTGAGCGAAAGCGAAGTAGCGGCAAGCCCCACTCCTGAAGCACTCCCTGCAAAAGGTAAAATGGCCGCCGCGGCACGCGAGCGCTAACCCGCGCTCACGCGCCACGAACCGCACGACGGCGCGCCTTACGAAGGCAGGCGCCGGATTGGCGCCGCTCGCGCACTCACCATTGCCCGCTTCGCGTGCGGCTTCAATTGGCCGCCCGTTTTTGCCGCGCTTTCGACACGGCGCTCGCCGTAGCCGCTTCACCCGCTTTGGCGCGGCAAACGCCGCAACGCCCGCCGACACCCGGCCGCGCCGCAGCCCCGCTTTCCCGCGATACAACATAACCAAGGACCACCCGCCATGCTTGCCCGCGTCACCCGCCTGTTCCCGCTCTGGGCCGTGCTCGTCTCGGTCGCCGCGTACTTGTCGCCGACCTCGTTTTCCGGCGTTGCGCCGCACGTCACCACGCTCCTCACGATCATCATGCTGGCGATGGGCGTCACGCTGTCGGCCGGCGATTTCCTGCGCGTGTTTTCGCGGCCCGCGCCGGTGATCGCCGGCATCGTGCTGCACTACCTCGTGATGCCACTCGCCGCGTGGGTCATCGCCAAGGCGCTGCGCATGCCGCCCGACCTGACCGCCGGCATGGTGCTTGTCGGCAGCGTCGCCAGCGGCACCGCATCGAACGTGATGATTTATCTCGCGCGCGGCGACGTCGCGCTGTCGGTGACGATCAGCGCGCTGTCGACGCTCGTCGGCGTGTTCGCGACCCCGCTGCTCACGCGCCTTTACGTCGACGCGTCGATCGTCGTCGACGTGCACGGCATGCTGATGAGCATCCTGCAGATAGTCGCGCTGCCGATCGTCGTCGGTCTCGTCGTCAATCATCTGTTCGGCAAGCTCGTGCGCAAGATCGAACCGATCCTGCCGCTCGTGTCGATGGTCGCGATCGTGCTGATCATCGGCGCGGTGGTGGGCGGCACGCAGAAGAGCATCGCGTCGGTGGGCCTCGTCGTGATGGTCGGCGTCATCCTGCACAACGGCATCGGCCTGCTCGGCGGCTACTGGGGCGGCCGTCTGCTCGGTTTCGACGAAGCCGTCTGCCGTACGCTCGCGATCGAAGTGGGCATGCAGAACTCCGGTCTCGCCGCGACGCTCGGCAAGCTCTACTTCACGCCGCTGGCCGCGCTGCCGGGTGCGCTGTTCTCGGTCTGGCACAACCTGTCGGGCTCGCTGCTCGCGGGAGTGTGGGCGGGTCGCCCGGCGAAAGGCTCGACCCATCCCGACGGCGAGCGCGCGCTGCACGCCGGGCGCGTCTGATAGAGCGTCGGCGCGCCGCGGTTCGCATCGGGTGATGGATCACCGAATCGCGGCGCCCTCCCGACCGACGCGCGGCACTCTGCTGCGTTTGCAGACGAACGACGAACACGCGCCCCAATTCCCTTAGAATGGTTTTCTCGACAGCGTGCGCAGGCCTTCGCTGTCGCCGCGCGAAAAGCTTGCAAAACAAGGGGAAAACAGCGTGCAGGGCCAATTCGAACAATATCGGCGGGCCGCGCGCCGCCACGCGATAGTCAGCACGACGAGGCAATTTTTCCTGCTCTGTTGCGCGGCGGCATTTGTGGCCGCCTGCGCGACGAAGCCGCCCGCCACCGCGTTCGACCGCCAGCTCACGCACGCACTCCCCGCCACCGCGGATACGCCGCTGCGCGAAGCGCTCGCGCCGTTCGAGGCGAAGCATCCGGAGCAGTCGGGCTTTCGCGTGCTGGCGAACGGCACCGACGCGTTGCAGATGCGCATCGCGCTCGCGCGCGCGGCGACCAAAACCCTCGACATGCAGTACTACATTGCCAACGAGGACACCACCGGCAAGCTGCTGCTCGGCGCCGCGCTGTATGCGGCCGATCACGGCGTGCGCGTGCGCATGCTGGTCGATGATCTGAACTTCAAGGACATCGACCGCATCATGGCGGGGCTGAACTCGCACGACAACATCGAGATTCGCGTCTTCAATCCGTTCGGCAGCGCCCAGCAAGGCATGTTCGAGCGCACCACGAACGTGTTCACGCAGATCGGCCACTTCACGCGCCGCATGCACAACAAGGCGATGATCGCGGACAACCAGCTCGCGATCGTCGGCGGGCGCAATCTTGGCGACGAGTACTTCAGCGCCAGCGAAACGCTGCAGTTCCGCGACATGGACGTGCTCGTGGCGGGCCCGATCGTCGCCGACGTCTCAGCGAGTTTCGACGACTACTGGAACAGCGACCTCGCCCATCCGCTGCCCGCGCTGAACAAGCAGAAATTCGACCAGAAAGAACTCGACCAGACGCGCGACGACCTGCGCCACCACTGGCGCACCAATGCCGATCCGTACAACGCGAAACCGCTGAACGCGACGCCGCTCGCCGCGCAGATTACGAGCGAGCAGCTCGGCCTCACGTGGGCGGGTGCGGAATTCAGGGCGGACCTGCCGGAGAAGATCGCGCATCCGTCGCCGGACTACGTGAGCCCGCCGCTCGCGCGGCTGCGCGAACTGATGCGCGACGCGCAGCACGACTTCCTGATCGTGTCGCCCTACTTCGTGCCGCACGCGTCGGGCGTGCAGGCGGCCGGCGAGCTCACGCGCCGCGGCATCCGCATCGCAGTGCTGACCAACTCGCTCGCGGCTACCGACGCGGTCGCCGTGCAGGCCGGCTACAGCCCGTTCCGGGTGCCGCTGCTAAAGGCAGGCGTCGAACTGTACGAATTCAGGTCATACCAGGACGCGCCGAACGTGGGGCTGGTCGGCTCGCGTTCGCGCGCGAGTTTGCATGCGAAGACTTATGTGATTGACCACCAGATTCTCGTCATCGGCTCGATGAACCTCGACCCGCGCTCGGCCAATCTGAACACCGAGCTCGCACTCGTGATCCACAGCCCCGAACTCGCGAATCAGGTCGCCAGCATCTTCGAGCGTGCCATCCAGTCCGATCACAGCTACCACGTGACGCTCGCCGACGCGGCCCAGCTCGCCTATCTGCGCTCGATCGGCGCGCCCCTGTCGCCGCTCGTCTGGACCGACGTCGAGAACGGCCAGACACGCACCTACATTTTCGATCCGCAGGCCGGTTTTTACCGGAATGCGCTAACGGGTCTATTCTCGTTATTGCCTGTCAACTCGGAACTTTGAGAAGCGGAGTCAACCATGACTGAGGACGTACGGATGGAGCGCGACACGTTCGGCGAAATCGCGGTGCCGAACGCCCGCCTGTGGGGCGCGCAGACGCAGCGCTCGCTGCGGAACTTCAAGATTTCGACGGAAAAGCAGTCGCCCGAGCTGATCACCGCGCTCGCGGTGATCAAGCGCGCGGCCGCCGAGGTCAACCTCGGCCTCGGTGTGCTCGACGAGCAGAAGGCCCGCGCGATCATGCAGGCGGCCGACGAGATCATCGACGGCAAGCATCCGGACGAATTTCCGCTGGCGGTCTGGCAGACCGGCTCGGGCACGCAGACCAACATGAACCTGAACGAGGTGATCGCCAACCGCGCGAGCGAGCTGCTCGGCGGCGAGCGCGGCGAAGCGCGCAAGGTGCATCCGAACGATGACGTGAATCGCGGGCAGTCGTCAAACGACGTGTTTCCGACCGCGATGCACGTGGCTGCCGCGGATGCCATCGTCAAGCATCTGCTGCCCGCGCTGAAGACGTTGCGCGACACGCTCGACGGCAAGGCGAAAGCGTTCACCGACGTCGTCAAGATCGGCCGCACGCACCTGCAGGACGCGACGCCGCTCACGCTCGGCCAGGAATTCTCGGGCTATGTCGCGCAGCTCGAGCACGGCATCCGGCACGTCGAGTCGGCGTTGCCGCATCTGTACGAGCTTGCGCAGGGCGGCACCGCGGTCGGCACGGGACTGAACGCGCATCCAAAGTTCGCCGACGGCGTCGCCGCCGCGATCGGCAAGCTGACCGGTCTGCCGTTCGTGTCGGCGCCGAACAAGTTCGAGGTGATGGCAGCCGCCGACGCGCTGGTATTCGCGCACGGCGCGCTCAAAACGGTGGCCGCGAGCCTGAACAAGATCGCCAACGACATCCGCTGGCTCGCGAGCGGCCCACGCTGCGGTCTCGGCGAGCTGTCGATCCCCGAAAACGAGCCGGGCAGCTCGATCATGCCGGGCAAGGTCAATCCGACCCAGTCCGAAGCGTTGACGATGCTGTGTGCGCAGGTGTTCGGCAACGACGTCGCCGTGAACATCGGCGGCGCGAGCGGCAACTTCGAGCTCAACGTGTTCCGTCCGATGATCGCGCACAACGTGCTGCAGTCGGTGCGCCTGCTCGCCGACGGCGCGCACAGCTTCAACGACAACTGCGCGGCCGGCATCGAGCCGAATCATGAGCGCATCGATACCTTGCTTAACGAATCGCTGATGCTGGTGACGGCGCTCAATCCGCACATCGGCTACGACAAGGCCGCGCAGATCGCGAAGAAGGCGCACAAGGAAGGCACGACGCTGAAGGCGTCGGCGCTGGCGCTCGGCTATGTCACCGAGCAGCAGTTCGACGAGTGGGTGCGACCGAAGGATATGGTCGGACGCACCGCATGATGATGCGCTGCGCTTAGATCTTTCCCTGCGCGACTTCTTCCGGCTTCAGCTCGACGATCGCGTCGAGCGCTTCCTTCACGTCCATCGCGTACCTGGCGAGGCGTTTCTGCTCCTCGGTCTCTGGCAGGAAGGCGGCCACCGGCACCGGATGGCCGTTCTCGTTGACGGCGACCATTACGACGAGACAGTCGGTGGTCTGCAGCAGTTCGCCGCCCTTCGGGTCGCCCGCGTGCACCGACACGTGGATGTGCATGCTGGTGCGGCCTGTCGCGACGACGCGCGCGCGCAGCTCGACCAGATTGCCGACGAGGATCGGCCGACGGAAACGGATATTGCCGACGCTGACCGTCACGCAATAGCGCCCAGACCATACCGCCGCGCATGCGTAGGCGGTTTCGTCGATCCACTTCATCAGCGCGCCGCCATGCACCTTGCCGCCGAAGTTGACCGAGGTCGGCTCGGCGAGAAAGCGGAAGGTGGTTTCCGAACGGTCCAGCGGTGCGGTGGGAACAGTGCTCATCTTGACTCCGGTCAATCGGATGCATTGAAAGGAGGCGATTATACGAGCGCAATATTGCGAGCGGCGCGGCGTCGATTGGGGACGCGGCGCGAAGCGCGCCGATGGGCCGACTGTGGGCCTAGTTGTGGACGCTGATCCCTGTGTCGACGGTGCCGTACATGTTGATGCTGCCGCTACCGGCCGACCCCGAGCCGGCTCCGCCCCCCGCGCAGGCGCTGGACAGCAGAACCGCCGCGGCGACGGCGAGAAGAGTTTTCATCACATCGATTTCCTGCAAGGACAGGCTTCGATTCTAGCCTGGTGGCCCGCGACGACGCGCAAACGCGGGCGAGCCGGACACGTCCGTCGCATTGATTGTTCACGCGAAGCTGAAACATCGAATACCCGATGCGCGTAGAGTAGGAATCGTGGCGGCGGGCTTTGCGATTGGACCGCGTTGCCCTGTGCCGCCCATTCAGGAGACGTGCCATGACCGCCCCCCTCTTAGACGACCAGAACCACTTCCCCGGCCTGAGCCGCATCGGCGCGCTACTCGCCGATCCCGGCCGCGCTGCGATGCTGTGGGCGTTAATGGACGGCAGCGCCCGCCCAGCCGGCGAACTGACGATGATCGCGGGGCTGTCGCCATCGGCGGCGAGCGCCCATCTCGGACGGCTCACCGACGGCGGGCTGCTCGCGCTCGAAGTGCGCGGCCGGCATCGCTATTTCCGTATCGCGTCGGCGGACATCGCCGCATCGATCGAAGCACTCGCCAACGTCGCGCAGGTCAGCGCGCCACTGCGCTCCGTACCGCGTCCGGCACGCACCGTGCCGCTAGAAATGCGCTACGCGCGCACCTGTTACGACCACATGGCAGGCGAGCTGTCGGTGCGCATGTTCGAGCGCATGCTCGAGCGCGGACTGCTGACGCAAGACGGCGCATCGCTCGAAGCGACCGCGCAGGGCGTCGCCCGCTTCGCCGACTGGGGCATCGATACGGCCGCGCAGAAGACCCGACGGCGGCGCTTCGCTTGCACCTGCCTCGACTGGAGCATGCGCCGACCGCATCTGGGCGGCGCGCTCGGCGCGGCGTTGCTCGATGCGTGGTCGGCGCATGGCTGGGTCGAGCGGACCGAGCGGCCGCGCGTGCTGCGCGTCACGCCGGCCGGCCATCAACAATTCGATGCGTTTCTGGCCGGATAGACCGTTCACCTGCCGGCGGCCCGACGTGGCGAGACCTTTTGTTACACGCCAGCGAATCCACCTTACAAATGAGCGGTCTTGAAACATAGGCGGCAGGTACAGTGACTGAAAGGACCCGGCCCATTGCCACGTCCGTCGGAGATCAGTCATGACACACGCCAAGCAGCCCGTGCAGCATGCCGGGATCCAACGCCGGATGAGCGGCTATACGCTGATCGCGGCCGCCGTCGTCGCGCTCGCGGCGCAGAGCGCCCTGGCGCAGCAAGCAACACCCACGCCACAAGCCGCGACGGCCGTCGGGCCGGGCGGCGATCCGTCGGGCGTCGATCCGCCGGGGCGCATCGCGCGCCTGAACTACACGGCCGGCGCCGTGACCACCGAGCCCGCCGGCGCGACCGACTGGTCGTACGCGCAGATCAACCGGCCGCTGACGACCGGCGACCAGCTATGGAACGACCAGAACGCACGCTCCGAGCTGCACATCGGCTCGACCGCGGTGCGCCTCGGCCAGAACACGAGCCTCGACGTGCTCAATCTCGACGACACGACCGCGCAACTGAAAGTCGCGCAAGGCACGCTATCGACGCGCGTGCGCGAGCTCGCGCCGGGCTCGTCGTATGAAATCGACACGCCGAACCTTGCGCTCGGCGTAAATGGTCCCGGCGACTACCGCGTCGACGTCGCGCCGGACGGCAGCAGTACGACCGTCACCGTGCGCAGCGGCAGCGCGATCGCGTACGGCGACGGCAGCCAGGTGCCGGTCGCGGCGGGTCAGCAGATCCGCTTTGCCGGCACCAGCCTGCAGCAAGTCGCCGACAACCGCGCGCCCGCTGTCGACGAGCTCGACCAGTGGGCCGCCAGCCGCGACGCCAGCGAAGACCGCTCGCTGTCGGCGCGCTATGTGTCGCGCGACATCCCCGGCTACGAGGACCTCGATGCAAACGGCACATGGCGCGAGACGCCGCAGTACGGCGAAGTGTGGGTGCCGAACGCGACGCCGGCCGGCTGGGCGCCGTATCACGACGGCCACTGGGTCTGGCAGGCGCCGTGGGGCTGGACCTGGGTCGACGACCAACCTTGGGGCTTCGCGCCGTACCACTACGGCCGCTGGGCCGAGGTCGACGGCACGTGGGCCTGGGTGCCAGGTCCGCTCGAAGCGGACGCGGCGCCGGTCTATGCGCCGGCGCTGGTCGCATTCGTCGGCGACGACGACGGCGGCGTCGACTGGGGTGTGAACCTGGCGGTCGGCGGCGTCGTCGCGGCGGGCGTCGCGTGGTTTCCGCTCGGGCCGGGCGAGCGGTGGCATCCGCATTGGGGCGATCACGACCGCTGGAGCGCTGGGTACTACAACCGCGTGAACCGCACGACGATGGTCAACGACTACCGCCGCAACGTGAACATCCACAACACATACGTGAACTATCGCGTGCCGGGCGGTGTGACAGCCGTGCCGGCGACAGCGTTCGTGCACGGCCAGCCAGTCCGACGCTTTTCGCAGAAGGTCGATCCGGCGCAGTGGCGCAACGCGCGGATCAACCCGGGCGCACCGGGGATCGCGCCGGTGCGCGAAAGCTTCGGGTCGGATCTCCGGCGCGCGAACTACCGGCCACCGGCGAGCGTCGTCGGCCGGCCGGTCGTCGCGACTCGCAATCCCGTCATGCCGGCCGCTTATCACGACGAACTCGCGCAGCGCTTCGCGCAAAGCGGCGGTCGGGTGCCCGGCGGCGGCCAGCCGGTCGTGCGCACCGCGGTGCCGGCGCATATGACCGGCGCACCGAGCGCGCTGCCGATGGCGAACGTGCGGGTCGTGCAATCGCATGTGCCGGGACGTCCGCCGGGGATGGCGGCGGGTGCGCCTGGCGCGCCTGGCGCCCCCAGCGCAATGGGCAGTAACGGGCCGCATGGCGTCGAGCAGGCTGGCCAGCGGCCAGGCGAACGTGGCGTCGTGGGGCCGCATGGCGAAGCGCCGCAAGCGCGTCCGGGCATGCCGCCGCAGATGGTCGGCAACCCGCGTCCGCCGCAGTCTGGCGAGAGCGGGCTCGCGGGCAATATGGGCCATCCGTCGAATGGTGTGCCGCGGCCGCCGCAAGCAGCCGGTGGGAATTCAGCCAACACGGCGGCGTACACACGGCAGCGCGGCGCGCCGCAGGAATGGGGCGCGGTCGGCAGATCTCAGCCGGCATGGACGCAGCCGCATACCCCGATGGCGCAGCAGGCAACGCGCATGGCGCAACCGGGCGGCCCGCAACAGCCGAGCTTCGCGCAACAGGCCGGTGCGCCCCATCCGCCGGACAACCCGGCCGCGCAGCAACAGGCGCGTGTGCCAAACTGGCATCCGCCTGTGACGCAACAGGCGCCGCACGCCGTCCCGCCGCAGCAATCGCGTCCCGAACCACAAATGCAGCAGGCGCAACAGCCGCGTGTCGAAGCGCGTCCGCAGCCGATGCCGCAAGCCCCTCGGCCCGAACCGCAGTTCCAGCAGGCGCAACAGCCGCGTGTCGAACCGCGTCCGCAGCCGATGCCGCAAGCCCCTCGGCCCGAACCGCAGTTCCAGCAGGCGCAGCAGCCGCATTTCGAACCGCGTCCACAGCCGATGCCGCAAGCCCGGCCCGAGCCGCGTCCGCAGATGCAGCAGCCACGCCCCGAACCGCGGCCCCAGCAGGTGCAGCAGCCACGTCCGCAACCCCAGCCGCAACCGCAACATGCCGAGCAGCACCAGGGCGGCGGCAATCGCGACGAGCATCACAAGAGCTGAGCAGGACGCCTGCCGTCCCAGCAATCGGCATAGGGGGCAGCCTGAGGCTGCGCCCCTGCCACACCACCCGGCATGCGGGTCCGCACCGGGCGGTTCGGGAAGTTGAGGTTAGGAGAGTCGGGGCACACCCAGCTGATCGAAGTAAGTGATGGTCAGCACGCTGTTGAGGAGCTTGCCGCTGTTGCACCACCAGCGGCGACTGTTCGCCGCCACCTGTTGTGCCACAGAGCATGACGCGCCCAGCGCGCGCAGTTCCCGGTAGATGGTTGAGCCACGGCGCCAATGCTTAAGCTGGATGGCGCGTAGTCGGTGGCGCAGCCACTCATCCAGCTCACGCCAGACTCTGGGGGTTTGCGCCAACCGGAAGTATGCCCTCCAGCCCTGCACATAAGTCCGCAACCGTGCCACCACGTCCTTCATGCTGCGCCCGCCAGATCGGCGGGTCAGTTCACGAATGCGGTGCCTGAACGCCAGCAGCGGTTTGGCCGCCACCTTGCGCTTGACCACACCGCCTGGAGCCACCCATAAGCTGTAACCCAGGAACTTGCGACCGAACACACTCGCGACCGCACTTTTGGTCTCGTTGACCTTCAGGCGCAATCGCCCATACAGACGTCGCAGCAGCACCATTACCCGTTCGCCCGCGCGGCGGCTACGAACATACACGTTCGCATCGTCGGCGTAGCGCGCAAAGCAGTGGCCCCGCCGCTCCAGTTCCTTGTCCACCTCATCCAGCAACACGTTGGCCAGCAGCGGCGATAGCGGCCCGCCTTGCGGCGTGCCCTGGGCTCGCTGCTGAACCACTCCATCATCCATGATGCCGCTGTTCAGATACGCCCTGATCAGCCGGATTACACCAGCGTCTCCAATGCGTTTCTGTAGGCGGTCGATCAGGATGTCGTGGTTGACCCGGTCGAAGAACTTCTCCAGGTCAACGTCCACCACGATTCGCCGGCCTGACTGCACGTACGACTGCGCGGCAAGCACCGCATCGTGTGCACGCCGTCCGGGCCGGAAGCCGTAGCTATGCTCGCTGAAGGTGGGATCCAGAACCGGCTGCAGCACCTGCAGCAGAGCCTGCTGGATCAACCGGTCCGTTACCGTCGGGATACCAAGCTCGCGCTCGCCTCCGTCCGGCTTCGGAATCGTCACCCGCCGTACCGGGCTGGGCCGGTACGTCCCCTTCAGCAGTTGTTCACGAATCGCTGGCCACGCCGTCACCAGATGGCGCGCAGTCTGGTCAACGCCCAGACCATCCACCCCAGCGGCTCCTTTGTTGGCCCGCACCCGTTTGAACGCCCGCTTCAGGTTCTCTCTCGTCAACGCCGCTTCCAGCAACGCTGACCCTGTGCTCCCGGGTTCATGCCGCGGGCAGCCGGCTTCGTCGCTCACAGGTACATGCGCAGCTTCACCACGCGCTGCTCCCGCTCGCCCCGTTTGCACGGGCATCTGACGCATTGCCTGCCGCATCGGCATATCCCTGAACACTCCTTCCCGTTCGGTCCTTCGTCACCAGCTTCAGCCTTGCCGACCTGTCCTGTGACTACTACGACCTCGGCTGACTTCTCGCTCCGGTTCGACACCGTTGCCCTTTCAGGCATGAGGCGAGATCTCCCCAGGTAAGAACGCACTCCTTCACCGCACAACCGCCGGATTTACGGCACCAATCCTTGACCACAAGAGCTTCGCAGATTCGTGCCCGCTCGCCCTGATCGGTGCCGCCTCATATCCGGTTCTTGTCCATCGGCTCACGGCTTTGCTCCACGCTTCCTCCCCAGGCTCGGTCACCCTTACGCAGTTGCGCTTCACTTCATTCGCTGTGGTCAGCTTATGGGAGGACTTGCACCTCCAGGAGTGCGCCCATGCTGGGCGCACACAAAAAAGCCCCGCGATGCAAACCATCGCGGGGCTTTTGTTATTCGACGACGACGAGGGCGAGCGCTACCGCCCCGCTCCCACCGGCATCAGATCGCCATCGGCGCCGTCAGCGGCTCGTGATGCCGATAGCCGACCAGAGAGAAATCCGCAGGCTCGATCGTCTCGAGCCATTCCGGCTCGTACACGCCGGTCTTCGCGTAGTCGGGCACGCGATCGGAAATCGCGAGCCGCGGACTCTCGTACGGCTCGCGCTCGAGCTGCTGGTGCAGCATATCGAGCTGATTCTCGTAGACATGCGCATCGCCGATGAAATAGCTGAACCAGCGCGGCGTATAGCCCGTCAGCCGTCCGACCAGATGCAGCAGCGCCGCGCCCTCGGTCAGATTGAAGGGCGTGCCAAGCCCGACGTCGTTGCTGCGGATATACAGGCACAGCGAAATTTCGCGGCGCGTAACGTTCGGCAGAAACTGGTACAGCAGATGGCAAGCCGGTAGAGCGATCTGGTCGAGCACGGCTGGGTTCCAAGCATGGAACAGAATGCGTCGATCGGCGGGGTTCTGCATGATCGTGTCGAGACACTGGCGCAGCTGGTCGATCGCCTTGTAAAGCAGCACTTTCGAGCGGCCTTCTTCGTCGAACTGAGTGATCACGCGAAAACCGCGCGCCTGCGCGTCAGCGAGTTGCGCACTCGCGCTGGCGTCGAGCACCTTGTAGGCCGGCCACTTGCGCCATTGCACGCCGTAGACATCACCGAGATCATCCGGGCCCTCGCGATACGGATTGGCGAGCCACTGCGCGTTCTGATTCGCGTTCCCGTCCCACACCTTGCAGCCGAGCTCGCGGAAATCCGCGGCGCTGCGCGAAGCACGCAGAAACCCGACCAACTCGCCGATCGCCGACTTGAACGCGAGCTTCTTCGTCGTGACCGCTGGAAAGCCTTGTTGCAGATCGAAGCGCAGCATCGCGCCGGGCATGCTGATGGTGCGGATGCCGGTGCGGTTTTCCTGCCACGTGCCGGTGTCGAGAATCGTACGGACGAGGTCCAGGTATTGTTTCATGCAGTTTCCTTCGGCGCGGCGCGAACCCGATCAGGCGCGCACACGGAATTGAGCAAAACCCGATTCTAACAAGCGCGACCGCACGCCGCCGTGGCATGGCGCGCCGCATGGGGAATATCGAGGGAAATATCAGACGGAAAGGAAACACCGCGGTACGCGATATACGGGCGGCAAAACCGTGCATGCAAAAGTGCTTCGACGCGACGCTTGCCGGCTGGCGTCGCTGCGCCCGGAAGGCACAGTCAATCCGTCCGAACCGGCACAGCCCGAGACCCACGGCGACGCGCCAGACCTTCACATGCCACGTCGCCAGTCTCGCCGCTCGCCCGCCGCCTACAGATGCTGCACCGACGCCGGCAAATCGCCGTGCGGCGGCGCCATCGGCTCACCTTCCATATGACGCATGCCGTGCGAGCACAGCAGCCGGTACAGCGTTACTCGCGAGATGCCAAGTTCCTGCGCCGCGTCTCCGAGCCGCCCGCGATGCCGCAGCAACGCAAGCTCGATCGCCTGACGCTCGGCCGCTTCGCGCGCCTGCGCGAGCGACACCGGCACGATCTCGACGTATTCGGCAAGTTCGAGGTCGCGCGCGGTGATCGCGCGTCCCTCCGACATCACGATCGCGCGCCGCACCCGATTGATCAGTTCGCGAACGTTGCCGGGCCAGCCGTAGTTATGCAGCGCGGCGATCGCGTCGGGCGCGAAGCCACGCAGGCGGCGGCTCGCATCCTTCTTGAAACGTTCGAGCATGTGCCGCGCGAGCAGTTCGATGTCCTTGCCGCGCGCGCGCAGCGGCGGCTCGTCGATCTGCAGCACGCAGAGGCGGTGATAGAGGTCGGAACGGAAGCGCCCTTCGATCATCGCCGCGGTCATGTCCACGTGCGTGGCCGAAATGATGCGCACGTCGACGTCGATCGCGCCATGGCCGCCGAGCCGCTCGACCTTGCGCTCCTGCAGGAAGCGCAACAGGCTCGCCTGGCTTTCGAGCGGCAGATCACCGATTTCGTCGAGAAACAGCGTGCCGCCGTTGGCCGCCTCGACCCGGCCGATCTTGCGCTGGTTCGCGCCGGTGAACGCACCGCGCTCATAGCCGAACAGCTCCGATTGCAGAAGATGCGGCGGGATCGCACCGCAATTGATCGGCACGAACGGCGCGTTGCGCCGCGCCGAGCGTTCATGAATGGCGACTGCCGTCAGCTCCTTGCCGGTACCCGATTCGCCGGAGATGAACACGGGCGCGTCGGTCATCGCGACCTTGCGGATCGAGCGGAACAGCGCGAGCATCGCGTCGCACGAGCCCACCATCTCGCCCTCGGCGCCTTGCGAGCCGTCGTGCGACGCCGTTTCGCTCAGCGAGATCATGCCGTACGCATGACCGACCGAGTCGACGATACGGTCGCCCGAAGACGGCACCGTCACGTAATCGAAACAGTAGTCGCGCACGAGCCGGCGCAACGCGGCGTCCTGGAGTTGGCCAGGCGTAGTGGCAGCGACCCAGCCGACGTTCGGCATGGTCAAACAGGATTCAAAAGCGGCGATTTCGTGCGGCTGGAAATCACTGGACAGATCGAGCAGGCCGCCAGCAGCCGAGCCGGTGCGCACTGCCCGGCGCGCATCGCGCGCCGATCCCACGACTTCGACATGCCAGCCACGCTGCATAAAACGCGTATTCAGTTCCGCGCTCGGGTCACGCGAAACGTAAATCAGTTGCCGCGTTGCGGGTTCCATTATTCAGATCCTCTCGTCAACGAACGTTAAGGACGACGCATGCACCTGAAACTGCGGTTCAGACACGCTGACTCGTCCAGGATTCGCGAATCGCAAAACCCGAACGGCCATTCCATTCCGTGCGGACAGCTGATCCCCAAGAAAGCGGCGTGTGTGTTCGAGACGGCCCGATATGGGCCTTTTTTTAAATGTGCAGCTGTTTTCGAGAGCTTACTATACGCGCGCCGCTTCGAAAACAATTATGCGAATTTAATCGATGGACCCGTTGCCCATCAAGGCTTGGCGGCCGATCGCGATTTATTCAGCCGACAAATAAAACATTAGTGGAAGCGCTTTTCGTTCTCGCGACAGTATTTCGTACCTCGCGGATTAACGAATTATAGGTATTTTCTGCTGATCCGTTTCAGGGCTGCAACTTTTTTCCCGATTTGGAACGCATTAGTCTGTTTGTGCTGGTTGGCGCCAGACGTATCAATGGATTGCGAGCGATGGCACACGTTTCGCTAATTGGCGTGCACCAGGGAGACACATCATGCGACTCGCATTGCGCATCGATCTGATAAGGCGCCGCGCACCATACTTCGCGATCTGCGCAGCTCTCGCGTTCAGCGCCCTGCCGGCGAGTGCCGGCACTCCGACAGCGCAAGCCGGCCCGGCGCGATTCGCCACGCCGACGGATTCCAGCGATGCCGCCGACCCCGCCTCCGCCAGCCTGCAAGCCACCACGCCGGTTGCCGCGGAGGACGACAGCCAGGTTGCCGCCAATCCGTCGACCCCGGCTGCCGATGCTGCATCCATGAACGATATTTCGCTCGATGACCAGATGCTGTCACGGCAACGCGGCGGCGCGGTCGGCATGTTGATGGTCGCCGCGACGCCCCGGTTGATGCAAAGCGGCGGCAACCAGGTGACGTTGTGGGACGAGATCGCGCCACCCTCGCCGCTGCCGGTGCCCGTCGATGCCGCGCGCGCGGCCCAGGGCAACGTCGCGACATACCAGCGCAAGTAAGCAGGACGAAGCAACGAACAGACGGCAAATAACCAGGCAATGCAGGACCGGTGGCCGCGCGAGCGGTGACGCGCCCCACGACGGCGGGACACAGGCAACAAGAGAGAAGGGACCGGGACATGAGTACGAACCAACAGACGCCGCACGCCCTCGGGGTGCCGGCGGCGTCGTTCAGCAACGCTCCCGTCTTGCCGCGCGCCGCTTCGGCCGGCACCGCCCTTCTCGCCAGCGTCTTCGTCACCGCCTGCTTCGCAAGCCATGCCTATGCCGAGCAGGTCGCCAATCCGGGCGACCTCGTCGTCGAGCGCAGCGTCACGTCGCGTGACGCGTTCGTCCCCGTGCCGCGCGACCAGGACCCGGTCGCCGTGCGCGCCACCACGTTCCCGGCCAACTCGTTCGATCCGACGATCGCGACGCTCGTCGGCGACACCGATCTGACGAACGCGCACGGCTCGAACGGCGTCGCCGCCGGCGGCGTACTCGGCGGCACCGGCATGCAGGCCGTCACGCAGATCCTCTCCGGCAAGGCGACCGGCAACACGATCCCGCTGAACCCGGGCGGCATCGGCGGACCGGCGACGGGTGTCGGTGGCACGATCGGCTCGTCGGTGACTGGCGCGCTCGCGCCGCTATCGAACGTGCTCGGCGGCGCGCTCGGAGGTCTGAAATGAGCACACGCCAGCGACCCTCGCCGCGCTCGCTGCAAATCGCTGCGGCACGCCCGGCCCTGCGCGTCTGCGCGTGCCTGTGCATGGGCGTCGCTGCGTTCGTCGCCGGCGCGGCTCATGCGCAGGCGCAAGCGGTGCCCATCGTCGGCGCCATCGCGACGATCGGCCCCGGCGCGGGCATGGACGCGACGGGCGCGCTCACGGTCAACGAAACGGCTGGCCTCGACAACGCGCAGGCCAACCAGATCACGGTGACGAACGGCGCCGCGCTCGGCAATGCGAACGCGAGCGTGCAAAGCGCGTCGGTGGCCGCGAACGTGCCGCGCGCACAGGCTTCGATCGAAGCCAATGCGTTTTCGAACACATCCGGCGCGGTGCTGGTGAACCAGTCGGCCGGAGCAGGGAATCTGCAGCGCAACAGCACCCAGATCGGGACTGCGGCGCTCGGAGTCGAGACCGTCCCGGATGGGGAGCTATCCGCGACGGCCCCGAAAAACGGCAGTCCGGGGCAGTCGAACGCGATTCACGGCGTGCGCGAGGCAAGCATTTCCAGCGATGCCTTGCGCAACGCGAACGGAATCGTGCAGATCAACCAGGCAGCCGGCGCCGGTAATGCCACGGCAAACAGTTTTGTGCTCCGTCCCCCGGCGGGCACTTTTTTTAACTGACCACACTTAAGTATCGGAGCGAATCATGAAGCGCACTCTTATTGCCACGGCCGTTCTCGTTGCCGCGTCCGGCAGCGTGCTTGCCGCGCCGCAGAAGGCCTACCTGTTCAATACGACGGTCGTCGGCGAGATGGTCGGCGTCGAAGGTCTGGTCGGACTGTTTGGCTGCGTGCATGTCTCCAGCACGGCTAACGCGGTGATCAACAACAATCAGACCGTCAACGTGAATGCGACGCTCGATCCGCAGGCTCAGACCTACACCAGCGGCAACGTGATCACGACCCTGAACAACGGCAGAACGTCGGTCAGAGGCGGCGGCTCGGCATTCGCGTTCACGACGCAAAACCATACGTCGTCGAGCTCGGGCTCGCAGGGCTTCGAAGCCTCCGGCGCCTATGCGTACGGCAGCCAGAGCGCGAGTGTGACTAGCGGCGGCTATGAAACCAGCCAGCAGGCAGCCGGCATCGCGGGCAGCTTCTCGCACACAAGTCAGAACTCGGGCGGCCATCTGTCTGCCGGCGGCTCGATCGGCGGCAGCTACAGCTATCAGGACCACAACACGTTCTCGCACGGCAGCGGCTCGTTCAGCGCCCGCGGCGGCCTGCAGGCCGGTTATCGCGAATCGAGCTACGCGAACTCGTCGGGCGTCGCCGGCGGCTTCGAAGCGAGCGAAGCGTCCGGGCAAAGCCGTTCATGGGGCTTCAGGGCGAGCGAAGGCTCCGGCTATGCGATGGTCGGCGAGCAATCGTCGGGCCACTCGCGCAGCCGCTCGTCGTCGAGCGACTCGTATCGCGCCGCATGGGGCATCGACGCAGGCATGTCGACGACCGACGTGACGACGCGCGGCTCGATCACGCAGCACATCAACAACGAAGCGGCTGCCACGCTGAATGCAACCACCGGCGCCAACGCAGCCAGCAACGTGTCGGGCAACCTTGGCATCAACATCGCGGAAGGCATCGACAACGCGCAGAGCAACGACGTGTCGCTCGCCTCGGTCGACGTCGGCAACGTGTTCGGCAACGCGCAGGACTTCAACGTGCAGTCCTCGGGCGGCAGCGCAACGATCCACAACTTCAATCTGAACGCGTCGATCGGCAACGGGTCGCTGTCGGGTGTGACGGGCAACGTCGGTGTGAACATCGCTTCCGGTATCGGCAACGCGCAGGACAACGCGCTTGCCGGCGCCGTGACGACGACCTCGCCGGGCAAGGCGCTGACCACCGCGATGGATGCGACGGACGACAACTCGCAATCCGCGACGATGACCGTCCACGGGCAATTCCAGGGCACCGCGACTCTGGGTGCCGATACGCTGAAAGGCGCCTCCGGAAACATCGGCGTGAACATCGCCGGCGGCGCGGGTAACTTGCAGCACAACGGCCTCGCCATCGCGGCGCTGAACAGCGGCAAGTAAGCCGACGACGCGGCGAGCGCGGGCAGGCAGAAGAAGCACAAAGCAGTCGGAAGGGCGCGCCGGCAGCCATAGAAGCTGCCGGCGCGGATCGGGCAGGAGACCAGCATGACCGGGTTCAAGGGGTTCCCGGCGCTACCGTTCGCCGTAGCGCTGGCAGGGTGCGTGCTGTGCGCGGATTACGCCGCCGCACAGTCGAGCATCGACACGTCCACGTTCGTCGGCGTGCCGTTGACGAAGACGGTCCGTTCGATGAAGGACCTGCGCTACAACCACATCGTCAATCAGCAATTCGATTACAGCTGCGGCGCGGCGGCGCTCGCCACCCTCCTCAAGTACGGCTACGGCATCGACATTCCTGAAACCGAACTGATTCGCCGGATGATGGTCTTTTCAACGCCCGAAGTTGTCGTCAAGAACGGCTTCTCGATGCTCGACATGAAGCACTTCGTCGAGACCATCGGACTGCGCGGCCGCGGCTTTCGCGTCAACGTCGAAGCGCTCCACCATCTTCAGATCCCCGTGATGGTCCTGATGAACATCGACGGCTATGAGCATTTCGTGATCGTCAAACATGCGCAGGACGGCCGCGTGTTCATCGCGGACCCGGCGCTCGGCAATCGCATCGTGCTCGAAGAGGACTTCGCGAAGACCTGGAACGGTCTCGTGTTCGCGGTCCTCGGCAAACCCTTCAGGGAGGATTCACCATTGTTGGTGGACAACGAGTCGCTCGCGCTGAAGCTGCGCGCCGCTGCGCTGGCAGCCGGCACCGCCGCGACTCCCTTTTTCGAGTACGGCTTGAACAAGGCAGACATGTTCTGATCCCGCCATGAAGTCACACTTCACACAGCTTGGGTTCGTGCTCTGCACCATCGCCTGCGGCGCAGGCGGCCTTGCCCACGCTTCGGAGGGCGCCGCCTCGCCACCGGCTCCCGAACTTTCGATACCGCCGGAGCCAGGCGCCGCGCCCCTGCGGGTGCAACTCGTCGGCGACGACGTGCTCGCGACCCAGACCGGCAAATACGCCGGCGCGACGATGATCTCCGGCTTCGTGCTGAACGTCATTTCGCAATGGCAGTTGCCCAACGGCGCGAGCGCGCTCGCCCAGGGATCGCTGAGTGCGGTGCAGAACGGCGGCGGCCAGCTCACGAGCTCCGTCAGCACGTTCGCCAGCGTGAGCGGCGGCGCGCACGGCCATCCAGGCGATTCGGGTGCCAACCCGAATGCCCAGGCGCGCGGCGGCCAGAGCGTCGGCGTCAATGGCGTGTCGCAGGTCACCCAGGTCGCGGGCGATCGCAACAGCGGCACGAACTCCGCGCTAATCGACTTCAACAACAGCGCCTTAACGCTGACGGGCTCCGCCAACGCGCCGTCGGCATCGGCCAGCAATTCGACCGGCTCCGTGAAAGCCGGCATTTCGTTCGGCAGCAACGGCGTGAACGTGGCGCTGCAGACACCCGCTGGGCTCGCCACCCAGACCATCGCGCCGAGCAACGGGCAGATCGCCCAGTTGCTGCAGATTGCAGGCAATAACCAGCAAGTCGCCAACGCCCTGCAACTGCATCTGCAAACCCAGCAGATGTCGGCTTCGATGCTTCGTCAGTTGGGCGTGCTACAGGCACTGCAAAACAGGAGATAACGAGGCGGGCCGCCACCGCCAGTTGCAGCACAAGCAGTAAAGAAACGGCCGCGCAGTCAGCACCGCGCGGCCGGATCACCGGGGGAGCAAAAAATGAAAAAAGTGACATCGACCAGGGCGCCGCGCATGGCTCTCGCGGCCATTCCGGCCGCCGTCATGCTGTGGGCTCTTTCTCAGTCGGCGAGCGCGCAGGCGCTCGCCGGTCAATCCGTGGAGGACCGTCTGAACACGCTGATGCGCGTCATCGACGAGCAGCAGCGGCAGATCCATTCGCTCGAACGGCAGGTCACCGAACTCGAGATGGCGCAGCGCGGACGCGGCGTGCCGGGCGCCGGCGCCCCCGCGGGCAGCGACACGGTGGCCGAGCAGCCCGGCGCCGACGGCCTGCCGGTGCCGCTGCCGCCGCTCGCGCAGATCGCGCCCGGCGCGCCCGCGCCGGCGGGCACCACCGGCACCGCGACCGGCGTGCCGGTCAATCCGCCGACGCCGGACGGCAGCAATGCAGGCAACGCCAGCGCCGGCGGCCTGCCCGCCGCCACCGACGGCAGCGGCGCGGTCGGCCGGACCCAGCGCGCGAACGAACCGGTGCGCACGCAGGCCGAGCAGGCGGTCGTGCAACGCGAGCATGCGCCGCTCTTCGACCACAAGCTGACGATGGACTTCGGCATCAGCGACACCTATTACGACCGTCGCCAGTTGCAGTTGTCGGGCTTCCTCGCGCTCGACGCGATTTTCCTCGGCAACATCAACCTCGGCCAGACCAAGTCGCACCAGGTAATGGCGGACCTCGACACGCGCTACGGCGTGTCCGACCGCATCAATGTCGACGTCGACGTGCCGTACGTGTATCGGCGCAGCACCTTCATCGTCGGCGGCGCGGGCGGCGCGGCGAGCACGCTGTCGGACGCGACGGTGTCGAGTCACGACATCGGCGACGTGAACTTCGGCATCTACTACCAGTTCGTCAGGGAAACCAATGCCTTGCCGGACGTGGTCGGCAGTCTGCGCGTGAAGGCGCCGACCGGCAGCTCGCCGTTCGGCGAAAAAGTCGTGCAGGTCGACGCGGACAACACCAACCTCGTCGCGCCGACCAGACTGCCGACCGGCACCGGCTTCTGGAACATCACGGCGGGTCTGTCGGTGCTGAAGACCTACGACCCGGTCGTGCTGTTCGGCAGCGTTTCCTATACCTACAACCTTGCGCGTTCGTTCGCGGACATCTCGTCGGTGCAGGGACAAACCGAACCGGCGACGGTCAAGCTCGGCGACATCGTGCAGTTCGGCGGAGGCGTCGCGCTCGCGTTCTCCGACAAGGATTCGGCCAGCGTGTCGTTCACGATGGCGCTCGAACCCGAGTCGCAGACCAAGTCGCCGGGCGGCAGCTATCAGCAGGTGCCGGGCAGCGAAACCACGGCCGCGGCGATGAATTTTGGCCTGAACCACGTCGTGAACAAGCATCTGACCATCAACGGCTCGGTATCGATCGGACTCACACCCGACGCGCCGAACTTTGTGGTCGGCATGCGCTTTCCGTACACCTTCTGACGTGCCAACGATACGAGGTCGAACGTGCGTGAATCACCTCATCTGAACAGCGTGGCTTCCGTCGCGGCAGCGGGATCGCATCTGTCGCTCGCGGTGCCGAAGCAGCGCGCCGCCGTGTCGTCCGCTGGGTCCGCGGCGGCGCCGGGCGTCGCCCCCCCGGCAAGCAACCAGGCCGGCGCCCCGGCGAGCGCCGCGGTGCGCGGCGTCGCGCGACAGCTGCTGTACGTCGCGCGCACGCCCGACGAAACGCTGATCGCGCATCTGAAAAGCCGCGGCTGGCAGGTCGCGGCGGCGCGCTCGGCGCACGAACTCGGGCGGCTCGTGAAACCTGACATCGCATGCGCGGGAATCGTCGATCTGGCGAGCTTCGCGCCGCGCGACATCGGCGGGCTCGAGGCGAGCCTGCGTCAGCAGCAGATCGGCTGGATCGCGCTTGCGACCAACGAGCGGCTCGACGATCCGCTCGTGCGACGCCTCGTGCGCCACTACTGCTTCGACTTCGTGAAGCTGCCCGTCGCGCACGCGACGATCGACTATCTGGCCGGCCACGCGTTCGGCATGGTCGCGCTGTGCGACCCGGAACTTCCGCCGCCCGTCAGCGAAGCGGGCGACGAGGAAATGGTCGGCACCTGCGAGGCGATGCAACAGCTTTTTCGCACGATCCGCAAGGTCGCGAACACCGACGCGAGCGTGTTCATCGCGGGCGAATCGGGCACTGGCAAGGAGCTGACCGCGCTCGCGATCCACGAGCGCTCGCCGCGCCGCAAGGCGCCTTTCACGCCGATCAACTGCGGCGCGATCCCGCATCATCTTCTTCAATCCGAACTGTTCGGCTACGAGCGCGGCGCCTTTACCGGCGCGAATCAGCGCAAGATCGGCCGCGTCGAGGCGGCAGACGGCGGCACGCTGTTTCTCGACGAGATCGGCGATCTGCCGCTCGAAAGCCAGGCGAGCCTGCTGCGCTTTCTGCAGGAAGGCAAGATCGAGCGGCTCGGCGGACGCGAATCGATTCCGGTCGACGTGCGCATCATCTCGGCGACCCACGTCGATCTCGACGGCGCGATGCGCGAGGGCCAGTTCCGTGCGGATCTGTTTCATCGCCTGTGCGTGCTACGCGTCGATGAGCTGCCGCTGCGCGCGCGGGGGCGGGACATCGAGATTCTCGCGTACCACATGCTGCACAAGTTCAAGACCGACAACGCGCGCAAGATTCGCGGCTTCACGCCGTCGGCGATCGAGGCGCTCTACAACTACAACTGGCCCGGCAACGTGCGCGAGCTGATCAACCGCGTGCGCCGCGCGATCGTGATGGCCGAGAACAAGCTGATCTCGGCCGACGACCTCGACCTCGCGGGCTACACCGAGCAGGAAAGCATGACGCTCACGCAGGCGCGCGAGGCTGCCGAGAAGCGCGCGATCGAGGCCGCGCTGCTGCGCCATCGGCACCGGTTGAACGAGGCGGCGGTGGATCTGAACATTTCCCGCGTGACGCTGTATCGGCTGATGGGCGTGCACGGCTTGCGCGAACCGGGCAGCGCCGACGACAAGGGAGCGCTCCCCGCGGACGGGCCGGCGCGGGAGTGAGAGGCGGGTACGCGTCGGTGTGCATCGACGGCTCGGGTAGAATCGCCCGGTTACCCTCCTCTTTCCATTCGATGACGACGCTCACCCTGATCGTCGCTCGCGCCAGCAACGGCGTGATCGGCCGCGACAACCAGTTGCCCTGGCGACTGCCCGAAGACCTCAAATTCTTCAAGCGCACGACGATGGGCGCGCCCATCATCATGGGCCGCAAAACGCATGAATCGATCGGCCGGCCACTGCCGGGACGCCGCAACATCGTCGTCACGCGCGATGCCTCGCGACGCTTTCAGGGCTGCGACACCGCGACCAATCTCGACGAAGCGCTCGCGCTCGCCGCGCAGGACCAGGCGCCGCAGGCGTTTCTGATCGGCGGCGCAGAGCTCTACGACGAAGGGCTGCGCCATGCGGACAAGCTGATCGTCACCGAAATCGCCGCCGACTTCGACGGCGACGCGACCTTCCCCGCGATCGACTCGCAGGTGTGGGAAGAAATCGCGCGCGAAGCGCATCACTCGAATGCGCCCAACGACTTCGATTACGCATTCGTCACGTATCAGCGCAAGGACGTCTGACGGCAGGCGGCGCCACGCAAGCGATAAAAAACGCCACGCAACCTTCAGTTGCGTGGCGTTTTCGTTTGATACGGGGCTGCGCCGGAACGAGCCGTGCGGCTTACTGCCCCGCGATCGTCATCCGCTCGATCAGCACCGAGCCGGTCTGCTTGGTGCCGCGCGTGATCGTATCCGCGCCGATCGCGACGATATGGCGGAACATCTCCTGCAGCGTGCTCGCGACCGTGATTTCCTCGACCGGATACTGGATCTTGCCGTTCTCGACCCAGAAACCCGACGCGCCGCGCGAGTAGTCGCCGGTCACGTAATTGACGCCCTGCCCCATCAGCTCGGTCAGCAGCAAACCCGTGCCGAGCTTCTTCAGCATCGCCTCGAAGTCGTCCTCGGGGCGCGTGTTCGAACTGAGCAGCGACAGGTTGTGCGAGCCGCCCGCGTTGCCGGTGGTCTTCATGCCGAGCTTGCGCGCCGAGTAGGTGGACAGGAAGTAGCCCTCGACGACGCCGTCCTTCACGACCGAGCGCTGGCGCGTGCGCACGCCTTCCTCGTCGAACGGCGCGCTGCCCATCGCGCGCGCGACGTGCGGGTCTTCGACCACCTGCACGTGCGGCGCGAACACCGGCTTGCCGAGGCTGTCGACCAGAAACGAAGTCTTGCGATACAGCGCGCCGCCGCTCGTCGCCTGCACGAACGCGCCGAGCAGGCCCGCCGCGAGCGGCGCCTCGAACAGCACCGGCACCTTGCGCGTGTCGAGGCCCCGCGCGCCGATGCGCGCGAGCGCGCGCTGCGCCGCGTAACGACCGACCGCTTCGGGATCGGCGAGTTCGTCGGCGCTGCGCGTCGACGTGTACCAGTCGTCGCGCTGCATGTTGCGGCCGCTGCCGGCGATCGGCGCGCACGCGACGTAGTGGCGCGAATACGGATAGCCGGCGAGGAAGCCGCGCGAGGTCGCCAGCACGAACTGCGAGTGCTGTGCCGACACGCTCGCGCCTTCCGAGTTCTTGATCTGCGGATCGGTCGCGAACGCGGCGTCTTCGGCACGGCGCGCGATTTCGACCGCTTCGTCGGCGGACAGATTCCACGGGTGGTACAGATCGAGGTCGCGCGGCGCGGTTTCGAGCAGCTCGGCTTCGGCGAGGCCCGCGCAATCGTCTTCGGCGGTGAAGCGCGCGATGTTGTAGGCGGCCGCGACCGTGTCCTTCAATGCCTGCGGCGAGAAGTCCGAGGTGCTCGCGTTGCCGCGCTTGTTGCCGATGAACACCGTCACGCCGACCATCTTGTCGCGGTTGTGCTCGATCGTCTCGACTTCGCCGCGCCGTACCGAGACGGACAGGCCGTCGCCTTCGGAGATTTCGGTCGCGGCGTCGGTACCGCCGAGCGCCGTCGCGTGACGGAGGATGTCCGAGGCGATTTCCTTCAGCTCATCCTGGGTATGCGGAAAAAAGCGCTGCTTGACGTCCATGTCTGCTGCCATTGTGGTTGCCGTCCTGTTGGGGCCGCGCGGCCCTGGGTATGCACACCGTATTCGGGGCAGGCGCGCGGGTGCGGGATAAATGCATCCCGCGATCATAGCAAGGTACGCGCCGCCGCGGGTCGGGCCGGCGCGGCAAGTTACAATACCGGCATGACACGCAAAACCCGCATTCAACCGATCGAATCCGTCGTCACGGAAGTCGACGAAAACGGCTACGATCGTCCGAGCAAGTCTCAGGTCAAGCGCGAAATGCAAGCGCTGCAGGATCTGGGCTTGGAACTCGTCGCGCTGCCGAAAGACGCGCTCAAGCGCATGCCGATGCCCGAAAAGCTCGACGAAGCCGTGCGCGAAGCGCGCCGCATCACCGACCACGAAGGCAAGCGCCGCCAGATCCAGTACGTCGGCCGCGTGATGCGCTCGCTGCTCGACACCGAAACCGCCGCGCTGCGCACCGCGCTCGACACCTACAAGGGCATCAACAAGTCGGAGACGGCGAAGCTCCACTGGATCGAGCGCACCCGCGAAAAGCTGCTTGCCGACGACGCCGCGCTGACCGAATTCATCCGCCAGCACCCGAGCGCCGATCCGCAGCAGGGCCGCACGCTGATCCGCAACGCGCGCAAGGAAGCGGAGCAGAGCAAGCCGCCGCGCTACTTCCGCGAGTTGTTCCAGTGGGTCAAGAGCGCAGCAGGCACAGACGACGAAGCGGACGACGCGCACGCCCCCAACCTCGCCGCGGAAGACGACGATGACGACCGCGACGCCTGATCGACGTAAGCAACGTCAGCACCCCGACGAAATTGTGATCGGCCTCGTGTCGATCAGCGACCGCGCGTCGACGGGCGTGTACGAGGACAAGGGCATTCCGGCGCTGCAGGAGTGGCTCGGCGCGGCCTTGAGCTCGCCATGGCAGGTGGTGACGCGGCTGATCGCCGACGACGCGCCGACCATCTCGGCGACGCTGATCGAGCTGGTCGACGAAGTGGGCTGCGATCTGGTGCTGACGACCGGGGGCACCGGACCGTCGCGCCGCGACGTGACGCCCGAGGCGACACTCGCTGTCGCGACCAGGGAGATGCCCGGCTTCGGCGAGCAGATGCGGCAGATCAGCCTGAATTTCGTGCCGACCGCGATCCTGTCGCGCCAGGTCGCGGTGATCCGCGAAACCGAACGACACGCCGCGCTGATCATCAACCTGCCCGGCCAGCCGAAATCGATCCGGGAAACGCTGGAAGGCCTGCGCGATGACGGCATGGTCAAGGTGCCAGGGATTTTCGCGGCGGTGCCGTACTGCATCGACCTGATCGGCGGCCCTTACGTAGAAACGAACGTCGACGTGGTCAAGGCGTTCCGGCCGAAAAGCGCGCAACGCGCGCCGCGGCAAGACTGAGGTTCGAGGTTCGTGGCCTGCCCGTGCAGGCCCGCGCTTTACTGAGCGCTCGCGGCGGCGTCCGGCGCCGACGGCACGAGGAAATGCTCGCGGTAGTACTTCAGCTCGTCGATCGACTCGTGGATATCGGCCAGCGCCGTGTGCATCGCGCGCTTCTGGAAGCCCTTGTAGATGACCGGCTGCCAGCGCCGGCACAACTCCTTCAGCGTGCTCACGTCGAGGTTGCGGTAGTGGAAGAAGCTCTCCAGATCCGGCATCCAGCGCGCCATGAAGCGGCGGTCCTGGCAGATCGAGTTGCCGCACATCGGCGACTTGCCGGGCGGCACGTACTGGCCGAGGAACTCGCGGATCTGTGCGGTCGCGTCGGCCTCGCTGACCGTCGACGCCTTCACGCGATCGATCAGCCCCGAGCGGCCATGCGTGTTCTGGTTCCACTCGTCCATCTTCGCGAGCGATTCATCGCTCTGATGAATCGCGAGCACCGGACCTTCGACCATCCTGTCGAGCGTCGAATTCGTCACCACCACCGCGATCTCGATGATGCGGTCGGTGTCGGGCTCGAGCCCGGTCATTTCCATGTCCAGCCAGACGAGATTCATGTCGCTGCGCACGAGCGGCGGCTGTTCGGTGGATGCGAGGATGTCAGTCATGAAGGCAACCCTGAGGGCCGCGCGGCGCGGCTTAGCTGGAAACCCGCGCGGCGCGGCATGTGTTCGTTTGAAATCGATTCGCGCGGTTCGAGCCGGGCCGGCCGCGCCAAAGCGCCGCCCTGAACTGCTACCCGGAGCTATTGCGTTGAACCGTCGCGTTAAACCGTATCTCCGCCGCAAGGCGGGAAGAAACATATAATTCTCGCATAGATACCACGGAATCCCCGGATGCCTACCCTGTACTTCACCGCCCTGTTCGTCATCGCCGTCGTCGCGATGGTCGGCACCAAACTCTGGCTCGCGTCGCGGCAGATCCGCTTCGTCGTCGCGCATCGCGAACAGGTGCCGAGCCAGTTCGCGAACACCATCGCGCTCACCGCGCATCAGCGCGCGGCCGACTACACGGTCGAGCGCACGCGGCTCGCGATGGTCGAGATCGTCGTCGGCGCGGCCGTGCTGATCTGGCTCACGCTGCTCGGCGGCGTGCAGATGCTCGATCTCGCGATCTCCGACTGGCTCGGCCGCGGCTACGTCGGTCAGATCGCGCTGGTTGCCGCTGTGATCGCGATCACGAGCGCGATCGACCTGCCGTTCGATTACTACCGGCAGTTCGTCGTCGAGCAACGCTTCGGCTTCAATCGCATGAGCAAAAGCCTGTTCTTTTTCGACCGTCTGAAGGGCGCGCTGCTCGGCATCGCGTTCGGCCTGCCGTTGTTGTTCGTCGTGCTGTGGCTGATGAACCGCGCGGGCAACCTGTGGTGGCTGTGGGCATGGGTCGTGTGGGTCGCGTTCCAGATGTTCGGCCTGCTGATTTTCCCGACCTTCATCGCGCCGCTCTTCAACAAGTTCGAGCCGCTGAAGGATGAAGCGCTCGTGACCCGCATCGAGGCGCTGATGAAGCGCTGCGGCTTCGCCGCGAAGGGCCTGTTCGTGATGGACGGCAGCCGCCGTTCGGCGCACGGCAACGCGTACTTCACCGGCTTCGGCGCGAGCAAGCGCATCGTGTTTTTCGACACGCTGCTCGCGCGCCTGTCGGGCCGCGAGATCGAAGCGGTGCTCGCGCACGAGCTCGGCCACTTCAAGCGTCGTCACGTGACGAAGCGCATGCTGGTCACGTTCGCGATCAGCCTCGCGATGCTCGCGCTGCTCGGCTGGCTGACGCAATGCGTGTGGTTCTACGAAGGGCTCGGCGTGCGGCCGTCGCTCGTCGGCGGCAATAGCGGACTCGCGCTCGTGCTGTTCTTCCTCGCGCTGCCGGTGTTCATGTTCTTCGTCACGCCGCTCGGCAGTCTCAGTTCGCGCAAGCACGAGTTCGAAGCCGACGCGTTCGCGGCGACGCAAACCGACGCGCACGATCTCGTCAACGCGCTCGTCAAGCTGTATGAGGACAACGCGTCGACGCTGACGCCCGATCCGATCTACACCGCGTTCTACTATTCGCATCCGCCGGCCTCGCAGCGGATCGACCGACTGCTGCAGCACGCATGAGCGGCCGCGCTCCGAAGAAGGCGGCGCGCGGCGCGTCGGCCACCGCATCCGGCATGCACGGCGCGCGCACGGGCGGCCTCGTGGTGGCCGCGCACGGCCGCCACTATCTGGTCGCTCCTGAGGACGGCGGCGCGTTGCTGCAATGTTTCCCACGCGGCAAGCGCAGCGAGGTCGCGGTCGGCGATCGCGTGATCTATGAGCCGACCTCGGCGGATCAAGGCGTGATCGTCGAGATCGGCGAGCGGCGCAATCTGCTGTATCGCTCGGATCAGTACAAGTCGAAGCTGTTCGCCGCGAACCTCGACCAGTTGCTGATCGTGCTCGCCACCGAGCCTCATTTCAGCGAGGATCTGCTCGGCCGCGCGCTCGTCGCCGCCGAGGCGAACGAATTGAAGCCGCTGATCGTGCTGAACAAGATCGACGTCACCGATGCTCTGGACGGCGCGCGCAAGCGGCTCGAGCCGTATCGCGCGCTCGGCTATCCGGTGCTCGAAGCGTCGATCCGGATGCAGCCCGAGGCGGCACGCGCAACGCTGACCGAACATCTGCATGGTCACGCGACGCTGCTGCTCGGCCAGTCCGGCATGGGCAAATCGACACTCGTGAACCTGCTGATTCCCGATGCCGAAGTCGTGACGCGCGAGATCTCGACCGCGTTGAACAGCGGGCGCCATACCACGACGTTCACGCGTCTTTATCCGCTGCCGCGGTCGGAGGGCACGACCGGCGTGAATGGCGTCAACGGCGCGGCCGGCGCGCTGATCGACTCGCCGGGCTTTCAGGAATTCGGCCTGCATCACCTGACCGAAGGCCGGCTCGAACGCGCGTTCCCCGAGTTCCGGCCGCTGCTGCCAAACTGCCGTTTCTATAACTGCCATCATTTGCACGAGCCTGGCTGCGCGATCCTCGAAGCCGTCGCCGACGGGCGCATCCGCCGCGAACGGCATGCGCTTTATGCGCAGCTCGTGCACGAGGCGAGCCAGATTGTCCGCTGACATGAAACTGATGCGCGCGCCGAACCTGATCATCGGACAGCATTGGGTCAACGTGCTGGAGACCGCGGGCATCGCTTGCGAGCTGCACAACCGCTATCTGAACGGTGCGCTCGGCGAGATTCCGGCCGACCAGTGCGCGCCGGAGCTGTGGCTCGTCGATGAACGCGATGAGGCGATCGCGCGGCGGCTGATCGAAGCGGCCTCGCGAGGACCGGCTCCGGGCGCGCCTCCATGGCAATGTCAGCAGTGCGGCGAGGTGCTCGAGGCGCAGTTCACCGTGTGCTGGCAATGCGGGACTGTGCGCGATCCGTTGAAGGGGTGAAGCGGAGTCGGAAATTGAAGAAGCCGGGCATTGCCCGACTTCTTCTTGTGCGGCGCGCGTGGCTTGGCCGCTTCAGGCGAGCCACACCGCGATGGTCAGCATCAACAGCAGGATCATCCACAGTACGACTGCACGCCACACCAGCCCCACTGCCGATTGCAGCGTGCGCGGCGTGCAGTCGTCGCCGACCTGCATCGGACCGCCGTCGCCGGTGGCGAGCGCGTCGAGGCTCGACGGCTCCGCGAGTGGCCCGGCCAGGCGCGCGCCGAGCGCCCCGCTGCCCGCGGCGAGCAACACGCCGTCGTTCGTATCGGGCCACTGCCGCGCATGGTTGCGCCACGCGTAAATCGCATCCTCGAAATTGCCGACGATCGCAAAGCCCAGCGACGTCAGCCGCGCCGGCACCCAGTCGATCACGAAGAACGCGCGCTGCGCGAAGCTCGAAAACGCGACGGTGCGGTCGTCGGCCGGCCGCGCCCATGCGCGCGCGAGATATTCCGCGCAACGGTACAGCACCGCGCCAGCGGGACCGACCGGAATCAGAAACCAGAAGAACACGCCGAACACATGGCGATGCGACGCGACCACCGCGTGGATGAGCGTGTGACGCACGATCTCGCTGACCGGCATGTCGACGGTCTCGAGCCCGGTCCATTCGTTGAGAATTTCGCGCGCGCGTGGCACGTCGTCGTTGTTCAACGCGAGATGGATGTCGGTGAAGTAATGGCTGAACTGCCGGAAGCCGAGCGTGAAGTACAGCACCACGACGTTCCACAGAAACGCGAGCATGAAGTGAATGTGATACAGCACGTAGTAGACGAGCGCGACCGCGAGCGTCCAGGGCACCACCACGACGAGCCACGCGAGCAGACCGTGACGTTGCTTGCCAGCATCGAATCCGTGCGCCGCCGACTCCGCATGGTATTGAAGCAACGCGGACAACGGATTGTTCGGCGACAGCGCGCGTACCTGTTCAATGATCAGAGCCAGCAATACGGAGAAAAAAGTCATGCGATGCGCCGTGCTTTTTAAGTTTTTACGATTGTTTTATAACGATAGCACAGGGTCGGATGAGTCTGAACGCGGATGCTGACAAAGCGCCGACAAGTGCGTCGTTCGCGCAACTGTGCATCGTCGACGCGGCGATGCGAGTCACGTAATTTATGCAGCGAGGAACCGATACAGGTTGCGCAGCATCGCCGCCGTCGCGCCCCAGATGAAATGATGGCCGCCTTGCACGGCTGCTGACGTGACCGTCTGCGCGTGGTGCGCGCCGCGCTGCTCGGCGGCCTCCGGAGCCACCGTCAATTCGCCGCGCGGATATGGCATCGCGAAGAAGCGGCGCTCTCCGCCCTCGTAGCGGAACAGGCGTTCTTCGTGGTTGGACGGGTCCATCAGGAACGCGAGCGGCACTTCAAAGACCTCGGCCACTTCGAGCGTATCGATCTCCAGCGAGAACGGCGGGTGCACAAGAGCGATGACCGGCGACACGCGAAAGCCGGTGCCAGTCAGATAGTCGGGCAACGCGCCGAGAACTTCGACGCGCGACGCGTCGAGGCCCACCTCTTCGTGCGCTTCGCGCAGAGCCGTTGCGGTCGCATCAGCGTCGAACGGTTCCTGGCGACCGCCGGGAAAACTCACCTGACCGGCGTGATCGTTCAGATGGTCCGCGCGCTGCGTGAGCAACACGGTAAGACCACGCGCGCGCACGACGAGCGGCACCAGCACCGCGGCCACGCGCGGATCGAGGTCGGTATTGCGCCACGGCGCATCGGCAATTTTCTCGGGTGTCCAGGCAAGCTGCCGATCAAAGCGCGCCCGCAGTGCATCGGGCGTCAGACGCTCGCGCGCGACCGGTGGCAGATCGGCGCCTGTCGCGATGACAGGCAGAGTTTCGGGCTCAAAGACGGGGCGGATCAACGGGTCTCTCTGATGAGCGGGACATGCCGCTATTTTGACCTGGCCAACAAAAAAGCACCCGCGAGGGGTGCTTTTTCTTACAGCATTTACGCTTGGGAAGCAGCGCGGTCTTTCGAGACCAGCTTTTCCTTGATTCGAGCCGATTTGCCCGAACGCTCGCGCAGATAGTACAACTTCGCACGACGCACATCGCCGCGACGCTTGACGACGATGCTAGCCAGCAGCGGCGAATACGTCTGGAACGTACGCTCGACGCCTTCGCCCGACGAAATCTTACGGACGATGAACGACGAATTCAGACCACGGTTACGCTTGGCGATCACGACGCCTTCGTAAGCCTGCACACGCTTGCGCGTACCTTCAACCACGTTCACGCTGACGATGACCGTATCGCCCGGACCAAAATCCGGAATGGTCTTTTCGCCGAGAGCGCGCGCGATTTCTTCCTGCTCGAGTTTTGCAATCAGATTCATCACTGACTCCTAGATCCATCTTGTCGGCGTTCGTACCTGCCTCACGCGCTTACTGCGTTGGGCTACGGCCCCGATAGAGGATGGGTTCACATCTGGCACCGCACACGCATGTGCGGCACCGCCTTGTGTCCGCTCGAAAGACCGGGGCCTCAGGCCTTCGGCTCTTCCTTCGCGAGACTCGCGAGCCACGCCTCGTCGGCACGGCTCAGCATCCTGTTCTTTCTGGCCTTCACGATCAGATCGGGCCGCTTGTTCAACGTGTTGCGCAATGCTTCGCGCCGCCGCCACGCTTCGATTTCCGCATGATGGCCGCCGAGCAGCACATCAGGCACCCGCACGCCCTGGTATTCCTCGGGACGCGTGTAGTGCGGACAATCGAGCAGCACATCGACGAAGCTATCCTGCACCGCCGACTGTGAGTCGTTCAGCACGCCAGGCAATTGACGCACGACCGCATCCATCAACGCCATCGCGGGCAACTCGCCGCCCGACAGCACGAAGTCGCCAAGGCTTACTTCTTCGTCGACGACACGGTCCAGCAGACGCTGGTCGATCGCTTCGTAGCGCCCGCACAACAGGATCAGACCGGGTTCGGCCGTGAACTTCATCACGCGCTCGTGATTCAGCGCGTCGCCTTGCGGCGACATCATCACGACGCGCGACGCACCGATGCCCTGCTCCGACTGCGCCGCTTTCGCGGCACTGATCGCGTCTTCGAGCGGCCGGGCCAGCATAACCATGCCGGGGCCGCCGCCGTATGGGCGATCGTCGATCGTGCGGTAGTTGTCGGTCGTGAAATCGCGCGGATTCCATGTACGCAACCCATAGCGCTGCTGCTTCGCGGCCCGGCTGGTGATACCCCAGTCAGTCAGCGCGCGGAACATTTCTGGAAAGAGCGTCACGACATCGAACTGCATCGCTCTCCCCGCTCAACGATAAATTTCAATAGTCAGCTTCCCAGTCGACGACGATATGCTTTGCCGCCTGGTCCACCGTTTTGACAAAGACGCCGACGAACGGGATCAAACGCTCGCCTGCGACCGGTTTGCCGTTTTTGTCGGTAGCCGGATATTCGATGCGCAGCACCGACTGCGCGCCGTTGTCGATCATGCTGGCGACTTTGCCGAGGTTGAGCCCGGCGAGATTCACCACGTCCAGGCCGATCAGATCGACCCAGTAGAATTCGTCGGCTTCGAGCGCCGGAAATTCGCTACGGCTGATGTATACGCGAGAACCGCGCAAAGCCAACGCCGTATCGCGGTCAGCGACGCCACCCAGACGGGCGACCACGCTGTCGCTATGTGTTTTGGCCTGCAAGGACGGCGCCGATTTGCGCTCCTGGCCTTTCAGCAGCCACCAGTGCTTCGCGCTCAGCAAGACGTCGCCGCCTTGCCCGGCATCCGCATGCGCGGCTACCTTGACCCAGCCTTTGAGACCATAGGCGTCGACGATTGCGCCGACTTCGACCGCATCGGCCGGCCAGCTCGCCGCCGTTTCGATGCGCATTTCTGCAGCTTCGAAATTGGCGTTCGCGGCATTGGCATGCGCCTCTTTCGCCTTGCCGTCGGTTCGTTCGACCGGCTTGCGGACGAATGCACCGAACGACGCCTGACCAGACGCCTTTGCGCGCGAACCTGCCTTGACGCTACCAGAACTGCCGGAATCACGCTCAGACATCGAATAACCTCGACAACAACTTCGCAGCCTGCTTTGGCGTCTGCTTCAGTAAAACAAATTGCGCGTCGGACTGCTCACGCGAGTTGCGCGAGCCGCCGGCCGAACCGACGACGATACGCCTGCGGGCCGCCATATCAAGCAGCCGGCTGCGCCTTTTGCGCTTCCTTCACGAGACGTTCGACGGTCGGCGACAGTTGCGCGCCAACACCTTGCCAGTACGTCAGGCGATCCTGAGCGATACGCAGGGACTCGCCCTTCGTAGCGACCGGATTGTAGAAACCGACGCGCTCGATGAAGCGGCCGTCACGACGGCTGCGCGAGTCGGTGGCGACGATATTGTAGAACGGGCGCTTCTTGGAGCCGCCACGAGCCAAGCGGATGATGACCATACTAGAATCCTTGAAAACCGGGGTTCGGAACGACTGAAACACGCGATTATAGCGGGAAACCGACGCCATAACAAACACTTACCGGGATAAACTGCGGAACCGGGCTGCACCCACCTTCTACAAGAGGTGCGAGAACCCGCTCAAACGCCCGAATTACCTGAAGGAGCGCCTGTGCAACGCCAGCCGAAACTCCCGTTTCCGGTCGCCTTTTTTGCCTTTTTCGTACGCTTTGCTGGACTTTCGCGCACCTCGTGCAGCCGGATTCTACGTGCGTTAGCGGCCGCGGTTATCGCCGCGCAGGCGTTGACGGCAATCGCCGCGCTGCCCATCGAGAAAATCAAGCTGCCGCCGGGCTTTCACATCGAAGTGTTGTCGGACGAGGTGCCGAGCGCGCGCGCGATGACGTTGTCGCCCAAGGGCATTCTCTACGTGGGCAGCGACGATGGCCATGTGTATGCGCTCGAGCTGCGGAACGGCCGCGTGACGGGTCACCACGTGATCGCGTCCGGGCTGCAGATGCCCGCCGGCGTCGCGTGGCGCGGCGGCGCACTCTATGTGTCGGCCGTGTCGAAAATCGTGCGCTTCGATGCGATCGACTCGCACCTGAACGATCCGCCGAAACCGGTCGTTGTCACCGACAAGCTGCCAACGGACACGCATCACGGCTGGAAATTCATCGCGTTCGGCCCGGATGGCAAGCTGTACGTGCCGCAAGGCGCGCCGTGCAACATTTGCCAGAGAGATCCGGACCGCTTTGCGATGATTGGCCGCATGAACCCGGACGGCAGCCACTACGAGGTCGTCGCGCGCGGCATCCGCAATTCGGTCGGCTTCGCGTGGCATCCGGTCACCCACGAACTTTGGTTCACCGACAACGGTCGCGACCTGCTCGGCGACGATATTCCGAGCGACAAGCTCAACCGCGCGCCGCTAGTCGGCATGAACTTTGGCTTTCCGTACTGTCACGGCGGCGACACGCCCGACCCCGAGTTCGGCAAGGATCATCCGTGCAGCGAATTCACGCCGCCAGTGGTCAAGCTTGGCGCGCACGTGGCGGCGCTTGGCATGCGCTTCTACGACGGCCCGATGTTTCCAGCCGACTACCGCAACAATATTTTCATCGCCGAGCACGGCTCGTGGAACCGCAGCAAGAAGGTCGGCTACCGCGTCGTGCGCGTGATTACCGACCCTGACGGCAGCCACGCACGCCAGCAGGTCTTTGCCGAAGGCTGGCTGCAACCCGGCGAATCGGTCTGGGGCCGCCCCGCCGACGTGTTGCCGCTGCCAGACGGTTCGCTACTGATCAGCGACGATACCGCCGGCGCGATCTATCGCGTCACGTATTCAGCGCCGTAACGCGCGGATCCACGCATGTCCGGCTGAACGGCTGCACTCACCTTGAGCCAGGTCCGGCGCATCTCGCCGCCCCGCTTTCAGCCTGGGCGATCGACCTCCACGTGACCACCCACGCGCTGCAGGCGTAGAATGCGCGTCGGTCCGCGCCCCCACGGCGCGCCGCTCCTTTCGGCCGCCCGTCACTCTGCCCACGCGTTCATGCCCACCGCTGCCTCGACTTCCCCGCGCTTCAGATCCAAGACGCTCACCGCCGCGTTGGCGTTCCTGTTCGGCAGCCTCGGCGCCCACCGCTTCTATCTGTACGGCACCCGGGACATCTACGGCTGGGCGCATCTACTCGGCACGCTGATCGGCATTCCCGGCGTGATGCTGCTGGTCGCGACCGAGCGCGCGTCGATCCTGGGCTGGGTGCTCGCGCCGATCGGCGCGGTTTCGCTTTTTGCCGCGTTTCTGGCGGCGCTCGTCTACGGGCTGCGTCCTGATCAGAAATGGGATGCGCAATTCAACACCCACACGCAACGCAAAAGCCGCTCCGGCTGGACGGTCATTTTCGTCGTGATCTTTTCGCTGCTGATCGGTGCGTTTCTGCTGATGACCGGTCTCGCGCTCGCGTTCCAGACCTACTTCGAAAGTCAGGTCGAAGCGGCCAAAGCGATTTCGCAGTAATGCCCCCGTGGCGGGACCCGCAGACGTTCCTGCGCGTTAGAAAAGCCTCAGTTGCGGATTGTCGCACGCCGGTGCGCTCACCTGCTCGGCGCGCGGCGGCTCGATCCGGCGGAAATGCGACATGTCGAGAATGCCGCGGTCGCGCCCGTTCAACCCTAACCGGCGCACGGCCTTGTGAAAGCGCTGCCTGAGCAGATCCGCCCATAAGCCCTCACCCTTCATGCGGGTCGAGAACGAAGAATCGTAATCCTTGCCGCCTCGCATGTCGCGCACACGGCTCATCACGCGCTCGGCCCGATCCGGGAAATGTGCGCCCAGCCAATCCTTGAACAGCGGCGCGACCTCCCACGGCAGCCGCAGCACGATATAGCTCGCATTGCTGGCGCCCGCTTCGGCGCATGCTTCGAGCACGCGCTCCATATCCGGTTCGGTGACGAACGGGATCACCGGCGCGATGCTGACGCCGACTGGAATGCCCGCCTCGCTGAGCGTACGGATCGTGCGCAGCCGGCGCGACGGCGTCGCAGCGCGCGGTTCGAGCGTGCGCGCGATGTCGGCGTCCAGCGTGGTGATGGTGATCGCCGCCATGAATTGCCCGCGCCCGGCCATCGGCGCAAGCAGGTCGATGTCGCGCTCGATCAGCGATGATTTGGTGATCGCCGCGAACGGGTGGTTGCGCTCGCTGAGCACCTCGATCACACGACGCGTAAGACGCAAGTCACGTTCGGCCGGCTGCCATGCATCGGTGGCGACGCCGAGCGCGATCGGCTCGGGTACATAGGATTTCTTCGACAGTTCCCGCTCGAGCAGTTCGGGCGCGTTGATCTTCGCGTAGATGCGGCTTTCGAAATCGAGCCCGGGCGACAAGCCCAGGTAGCTGTGCGTGGGCCGCGCGAAGCAATAGATGCAGCCGTGTTCGCAGCCCCGGTAAGGATTGAGCGACACATTGAACGGAATGTCCGGCGACGCATTGCGTGTGAGGATTGTTTTTGCGCGCTCCTCGAACACCTGCGTGCGCAGGACCTTCGGCTCCCCGTCTTCGTCGGCCGTCTGCCAGCCGTCGTGGACGGTTTCGCGCTGGTCGACTTCGTAGCGACCTTGCAGGTTCGTGACGGCGCCGCGCCCCTTGCGAGGCGCCGGCGGCGCGATCGGAAATTCGGGAATGTCAGGGGTGTCGGGGTCATCCACGGCGGGCCACGCAAAGCGAACGCAAACAGGAAGCGCCAAAGGAAAGCGGCGCAAAACACCTGTATAAATATACAGTATTTACGCCGTTTGTCGAGCACTTCGTTGGTCGCTTGATGCGCGTCGAACCCCTCAGTGAACCGGCACCTACTCGCCCACCGCGATCGTCAGCGTCTCCTTGATTTCCTCCATCACCACATAGCTCTTCGACTGCACCGCGCCCGGCAGCTGCAGCAGGATATCGCCGAGCAACTTGCGGTAATCGGCCATTTCGCCGATGCGCGCCTTGATCAGATAGTCGAAATCGCCCGACACGAGGTGGCACTCGAGCACCTCGGGGATCTTCTGCACCTCGCGCCGGAACAGGTCGAACATGTTGCCACTCTTGTGATCGAGCGTGATCTCGACGAACACGAGCAGCGCCGCGCCCAGCTCGGCCGGGTTCACGCGCGCGTAGTAGCCGGTGATCACGCTGTCGCGCTCCATCCGCTTGACGCGCTCGATGCACGGCGTCACCGACAGACCGACCTGCTCCGCCAGGTCCTTCATCGCCATACGGCCGTCCTGCTGCAGGAGCCGCAGGATCTTGTGATCGAGCTTGTCGAGAGCCCGCACGGGCTGGCGCTGGGTACGCATGGTGTTTTTTCTAAAAATGATGAAAATACGATAACAAAACCTGTCTCACTGCCAATAGTATAGCGGTTAACACTGGGCAAACGGTATTTCACCTCACGTTGCAGCTCGCCGAATCGAATCAGATCGAAGCTCCGGCGAGCGCCTTGCCCTCACTCAATTTTTGGATATCTGGAGCATCTATGCGAGTCGTCGTTTTGGGCAGTGGCGTCGTCGGCGTGACGAGTGCGTATTACCTCGGGCGCGCCGGTCATGAAGTGACCGTCATCGATCGCGAGGCCGGCCCGGCGCTCGAAACCAGTTTCGCCAACGCGGGCCAGATCTCGCCGGGCTACGCTTCGCCGTGGGCCGCCCCGGGCGTCCCGCTGAAGGCCGTCAAGTGGATGTTCCAGAAGCACGCGCCGCTAGCGATTCGCCTCGACGGCACCGCGTTCCAACTGCAATGGATGAGGCAGATGCTGCAGAACTGCACGGCGCCGCGCTATGCGGTGAACAAGGGCCGTATGGTGCGGCTGGCCGAATACAGCCGCGACTGCCTGCAGGCGTTGCGCGCCGACACCCGCATCCAGTACGAAGGCCGCACCGGCGGCACGCTGCAGGTATTTCGCACGCAACAGCAGTTCGACGGCGCCGCGAAAGACATCGCTGTGCTGCAGGAAGCCAACGTGGCATACGAACTGCTGACGGCCGACGAACTCGCCAAGGCCGAACCAGCACTCGCCGCGGTGTCGCACAAGCTCACCGGCGGCCTGCGCCTGCCCGGCGACGAAACCGGCGACTGCCAGATGTTCACGACGCGCCTCGCGGCGCTCGCCGAGGCACTGGGCGTCAAGTTCCGCTACAACACGTCGATCGACGCGCTCGCGATGGCGGGCGGCCGCATCGCCGGCGTCCAGTGCGCCGGCGAACTCGTGCGCGCGGATTCGTTCGTGGTCGCGCTCGGCTCGTATTCGACGCGCTTCCTCGATGGCATAGTGAAGATTCCGGTCTATCCGCTGAAGGGCTATTCGATCACCGCACCGATCGTCGACGCGGCTGCCGCGCCGGTGTCGACCGTGCTCGATGAGACCTACAAGATCGCGATCACGCGCTTCGATGACCGAATTCGCGTCGGCGGGATGGCCGAGATCGTCGGCTTCGACAAATCGCTGCGCCAGGCGCGCCGCGAGACGCTCGAGCTTTCTGTGAATGACCTGTTCCCGGGCGGCGGCGACACGTCGAAGGCGACGTTCTGGACCGGTCTGCGGCCGATGACGCCGGACGGCACGCCGATCGTCGGCCGCACGCCGGTTCCGAACCTGTTCCTGAACACCGGCCACGGCACGCTTGGCTGGACGATGTCGTGCGGCTCGGGCCAACTGCTCGCCGACTTGATGTCGGGCAAGCAGCCCGCGATTCGCGCGGACGATCTCTCGGTGCATCGCTATCTCGGCGAGACCGCGGGCGAGCATCGGCCGGCGTATGCGTGAGTTTGAGTGCGTGCGCTGACGCGGCCCTGGCTGCGGCGCAGGCCGCAACAAACTGCAGCCGTACCAACAAACGGCGCCTCGCGGGGCGCCGTTTGCATTTCAATGTGCTGCCGCGATCGCGGCCGGCATCGAGGCATGCTCAGAACTGGTCTTCCGACAAAGCCAGCACGCCCTCGCCCCCCTTCGCGCTGACGATCGCCACTTCGAGCGCCGCCGCCTGTGGCAACACGTGCTCGGCGTAGAACCGCGCGGTCGCGATCTTCGCGTCATGAAACGCTGGGTCCTCGTCTCGCTTCGTCGCCGCGGCAAGCTGCGCACGCGCCATCTGCCAGCCGCCCAGCACGATGCCCGCGAGCTTCAGATACGGCACGCTGCCCGCGAACACCGCATTCGGATCGCCCTTCGCATTGGCGACGACGAAATCGACGACCGCGCCAAGCGCGCGCTGGCCCTGCGCGAGCTGCGTGCGCATCGACGCGAACGCCGCACCCCGCTGCTCGCCAAGCGCTTCAACCGTTTCGGCGAGGCCAGCGAGCAGTTCCTTCGCGACCTTGCCGCCGTCGCGTAGCGTCTTGCGACCGATCAGGTCGTTGGCCTGGATCGCGGTCGTGCCTTCGTAAATCGGTAGAATGCGCGCGTCGCGGTAGTACTGGGCAGCGCCGGTTTCCTCGATGAAGCCCATGCCGCCATGCACCTGCACGCCGAGGCTCGTCACGTCGATCGACAGCTCCGTGCTCCAGCCCTTCACGATCGGCACGAGGTATTCGTAGATCGCCTGATGCTTCGCGCGCGTCGCATCGTCCGGATGACGATGCGCGATATCGCAGTGTGAGGCCGCGACGTAGGCGAGCGCGCGCGACGCCTCGGTGAGGCTGCGCATCGTCGACAGCATGCGGCGCACGTCCGGGTGCTGGATGATCGCGACCGACTGCTTCGCGGAGCCGTCCACGGGACGGCTCTGCACGCGCTCTTTCGCATACGCGACCGCCTTCTGATATGCGCGATCCGAGATCGCGACACCTTGCATGCCGACCGCGAAACGGGCGGCGTTCATCATGATGAACATGTATTCGAGGCCACGATTCTCTTCGCCGATCAGCTGACCGAGCGCGCCGCCGTGATCGCCGAACTGCAGCACCGCGGTCGGGCTCGCCTTGATGCCGAGCTTGTGCTCGATCGACACGCAATGCACGTCGTTGCGCTCACCGAGCGAGCCGTCTTCGTTGACGAGAAACTTCGGCACAAGGAACAGCGAAATGCCTTTCACGCCATCGGGCGCGTTCGGCGTGCGTGCGAGCACCAGATGCACGATGTTCTTCGCCATGTCGTGCTCGCCCCACGTGATGAAAATCTTCGTGCCGAACAGCTTGAATGAACCGTCGGCCTGCGGCTCGGCGCGCGTGCGTACGAGCGCGAGATCGGAGCCGGCCTGCGGCTCGGTCAGGTTCATCGTACCGGTCCATTCGCCGGAAATCAGCTTGGGCACATACGTCTGTTTTTGCGCTTCGCTGCCAGCGGTTAGCAGCGCTTCGATGGCGCCGTCGGTCAGCAACGGACACAGCGCAAAAGAGAGGTTCGACGCGTTGAGCATTTCGATGCAAGGCGTCGCGATCAGCTTCGGCAGGCCCTGGCCTTCGTAGGCGAGCGGATGTTGCACGCCCTGCCAACCGCCTTCGGCAAACTGGCGGAAGGCTTCCCTGAAACCCGGCGTCGCAGTGACCACGCCATTCTTCCAACTGCTCGGATTGCGATCGCCGTCGACGTTCAGCGGCGCGAGCACTTCGCCGCATAGTTTCGCCGACTCGTCGAGCACGGCCCGCGCGGTGTCGAGGTTCGCGTCCTCGAAGCCGGGCAGCTTCGCGATGTCTTCGAGTCCGGCCAGTTCTTTCATCACGAACAGCATGTCCTTGATGGGCGCCGTATAGCTCATTTCGGTTCTCCTCCCTTGATATGAAAAAAGGGCGCGGGACTTGGTCGGTCCTGCGCCCTTCGCTTGCTTTCGGCGGCCTCTTTCAGGCGCCGCGGCGCTTAGCCGAGTTCGCTCACGAGTTCCGGCACGAGGGTGAACAGATCGCCAACCAGGCCGTAATCGGCCACGCTGAAAATCGGCGCTTCTTCGTCCTTGTTGATCGCGACGATGACCTTCGAGTCCTTCATGCCGGCCAGATGCTGGATCGCACCCGAGATGCCGACCGCGACGTACAGTTGCGGCGCGACGATCTTGCCGGTCTGGCCGACCTGATAGTCGTTCGGTACGAAGCCCGCGTCGACCGCCGCACGCGATGCGCCCAGTGCCGCGCCGAGCTTGTCGGCCAGCGGCTCGAGCACCTTCGTGTAGTTCTCGCCGTTGCCCAGACCACGGCCACCCGACACGATGATCTTCGCGCTCGTCAGTTCCGGACGATCGAGCTTCGTCACTTCGCGGCTCACGAACTGCGAGATGCCGGCGTCGGCTGCCGCTTCGATCTTCTCGACCGCTGCGCTGCCGCCTTCGGCCGCGACGGCATCAAAACCGGTCGAGCGCACGGTGATGACCTTGATCGGGTCAGCCGATTGCACGATCGCGATTGCGTTGCCCGCGTAGATCGGACGCTCGAACGTGTCGGCGCTATCCACTGCGGTGATGTCGCTGATCTGCGCGACGTCGAGCTTCGCGGCGATACGCGGCGCGATGTTCTTGCCGTAGGCGGTAGCCGGCGCGAGGATATGCGTGTAGTGCTTCGCCGCATCTTGCACAAGCGTCAGGACCGTCGCTTCGACGTTTTCCGCGAGGCCTGCGGCCAGTTGCGGCGCATCGGCGAGCAGCACCGTGCTGACACCAGCGATCTTCGCGGCGGCATCGGCCGCGCCCTGCGCGTTATGCCCCGCGACCAGCACGTGAATATCACCGCCGATCTTCCGTGCCGCTGCGATCGTGTTCAGCGTCGCGGCCTTGATCGACGCATTGTCGTGTTCTGCAATTACCAGGTTCGTCATTTCTTGGGTCTCCTCACAGCACCTTCGCTTCGGTCTTCAGCTTCTCGACCAGCGTCTTCACGTCCGGCACCTTCACACCGGCCGAGCGCTTCGGCGGTTCGGCGACTTTCAGCGTCTTCAGACGCGGCGTGACATCGACGCCGAGGTCTTCGGGCTTGACCGTTTCCAGCGGCTTTTTCTTCGCCTTCATGATGTTCGGCAGCGTTACGTAACGCGGCTCGTTCAGGCGCAGATCGGTCGTGACCACGGCCGGCAGCGTCAGCGACAGCGTTTCCGCGCCGCCGTCCACTTCACGCGACACCGTCGCCTTGCCGTCCGCCACGACAAGCTTCGACGCGAACGTCGCCTGCGGCAGATTCGCGAGCGCGGCGAGCATCTGGCCGGTCTGATTGGAGTCGTCGTCGATGGCCTGTTTGCCGAGGATCACCAGTTGCGGCTGCTCCTTGTCGACGAGCGCCTTGAGCAGCTTCGCGACTGCGAGCGGCTGCAGGTCTTCGTTCGATTCGATCAGGATCGCGCGATCCGCGCCGATGGCGAGCGCGGTGCGCAGCGTTTCCTGCGCCTGCGCAACACCGGCCGACACGGCGATCACTTCGGTCGCGACGCCCGCTTCCTTCAGACGCACGGCTTCTTCAACCGCGATTTCATCGAACGGATTCATCGACATTTTCACGTTCGCGATATCGACGCCCGTACCGTCCGATTTCACGCGGACCTTCACGTTGTAGTCGACCACTCTTTTCACTGGCACCAGAATTTTCATGCACACGCTCCAAAGTTACGAATACGTCAACCCGATGAACATTATAGCGACTGCCCTCATGACAGCCGTGTCGCGGGCGCTTTGCGGGAGGATATCGCTCCTCAGCGGAGTGACGGCAATATCGAACGATCGTTCTATTTTAATCTCCAAAAAACCCGGGAGACAACCCCGGGTTCCGACTCAGACCTCTAATTTCGCATTGCCGTCGTGTTCTGCGAGGTCCGCGGGCGTTGCATCACCAGGAGGTGATCACCGAGCCGCCGAATTTGCTGTCGACGAACTGCTTCACTTCCGGCGAGTGGTACGCCGCGACTAGCTTCGCGACCCACGGCTTGTTCTTGTCCGCTTCGCGAATCGCGATCACGTTCACGTACGGACCTTTCCGGTCCTCGATCGCGATAGCGTCCTGCGTTGGCTTGAGGCCCGCTTCCATCGCGAAGTTGGTGTTGATCGCGGCGGCATCGACATCGCCCAGCGAACGCGGAATCTGCGCCGCGTCAAGCTCGACGATCTTTAGTTTCTTCGGATTGTCGACGATGTCGAGCGGCGTCGCCTTCAGACCCGCCTCGGCGCGCAGCTTCAGCAAGCCCTGCTTCTGCAGCAACAGCAGCGCGCGGCCGCCGTTGGTCGGGTCGTTCGGCACGGCGATCTTCGCGCCCGGCTGCAGTTCGGCGAGCGACTTCACCTTCTTCGAGTAGATACCCATCGGGTACGTGACCGTATCGGCGATACGGATCAGCTTGTAGCCGCGATCCTTCACCTGCGCCTGCAAGTACGGGTCGTGCTGGTAGCTGTTCGCGTCCAGATCGCCGCCCGCGAGCGCCGCGTTCGGCTGCACGTAGTCGGAGAATTCGACGATCTTGATGTTCAGGCCGTTCTTCGCGGCGACCGTCTTCACGACGTCCATGATCTGCGCGTGCGGGCCGCCGGTGACACCAACCTTGATCGTGTCTTCGGCATGCGCCGCAGTGGTGGCGAACAGCGAAGCCGCGCCGAATGCGGCGGCCAGCTTGAGAATGAAGCGACGTTGCATGATGGACCTTTTCCGAATCTTTCTTAGCGGGCTTCCGAACGCCCTTGTTTATTTGTGGCTCAGACGACGCACGAGCCAATCCCCAAACGACTGCACCAGTTGCACGAACACGATCAGTATCAGCACGACCGCAAGCATCACTTCCGGCAGGAAGCGCTGATAGCCGTAGCGGATGCCGAGGTCGCCAAGACCGCCGCCGCCGATCGCGCCGGCCATCGCCGAATAGCCGACCAGCGACACGAACGTGATCGTCAACCCGGCGACCACCCCCGGCAGCGATTCCGGCAACAGCACCTTGAGGACGATCTGGCTGGTGGTCGCGCCCATCGCCTGGGCCGCCTCGATGAGCCCGCGATCGACCTCGCGCAGCGCCGTTTCGACCAGGCGCGCGATGAACGGCGCCGCGGCGATCGTCAGCGGCACGATCGCGGCCGCGGTGCCGATCGACGAACCGACGACAAGTCGCGTGAACGGAATGACGGCGACCAGCAGGATGATGAACGGCGTCGAGCGCACCGCGTTGACGATAACGCCCATCACGCGATTCAACGCGACGTTTTCGAGCACGCCCTGACGGTCGGTCAGATACAGCAGCACGCCGAGCGGCACGCCGACCACGGCGCCAATCACTCCGGAGATGCCCACCATGATGAGCGTCTCCCAGAACGACTGGACGAACATATCGAACATTTCACTCAACATGCGAGAGCTCCTCCACGACGACACCCTGCTCGCGCAGAAACGTGATCGCCTGCGCGACCTTGGCCGGCTCGCCGCCCGCGAGCACCGCAAGCGAGCCGAACGCCTGCCCCTGGATCTCGTCGATCTGGCCGTGCAGGATGTTGAAGTCGAGCTCGTAGCGGCGAATCGTCTCCGACAGGATCGGCTGATCGACGCCCGAACCGGTGAACGCGAGGCGCAGCAGATGGCCGCTGCCGGTCTTCAACCGCTGCGCGACGCGCGCCTTCATGGCGGGCGGCAGCTCCTGCGCGATCACGTCGCCGATCAGCGCGCGCGTGACTTCGTGGTGCGGCTGCAGGAACACCTCGATCACCTTGCCCTCTTCGACGACGCGGCCCGCGTCGAGCACCGCGACGCGATCGCAGACCTGCTTGATCACGTCCATCTGGTGAGTGATCAGCACGATCGTCAGGTTCAGTTCGCGGTTGATGCGCTTGAGCAGATCGAGGATCGCGCGGGTGGTTTCGGGGTCGAGCGCGGAGGTCGCCTCGTCCGACAGCAGCACCTTCGGCTTGCTCGCGAGCGCCCGCGCGATGCCCACGCGCTGCTTCTGCCCGCCGCTGATCTGCGCCGGATAGCGATCCTTCTGCGCCGACAGACCGACGAGCTCGAGCAGCGGCAGCACGTTCGCCTCGATCTCGTCGCGCTTCATGCCGGCCAGTTCGAGCGGCAGCGCGACGTTCTCGTACACGGTGCGCGACGACAACAGATTGAAGTGCTGGAAGATCATGCCGATCTCGCGACGCGCGTCGCGCAGTTGCGCGGCGGGCAGCGTCGTCAGATCGCGGCCGTTGACGAGGATGTTGCCCTCGGATGGGTGCGTCAGCAGGTTGATCGTGCGCACGAGCGTGCTCTTGCCCGCGCCGCTGCGGCCGATGATGCCGAACACCTCGCCCGCCGGAATCGTCAGATTGACGTTGTGCAGCGCCTCGACCCACCCCCGGGGCCCGGCAAACCGCTGGGAAACATTGCGTATTTCGATCATGGACAAACGAAAACGGCGGAGGCTGCCGGCGAGCATCGTGCTCCCGACAAGCGGCCGCCGTTTCTTTTATTGGGATTTGAGGTCGTCATTCTACCGCAGCGGCGACATACCCTTTAATAATCAATTTCGATCTTTTCATAACCTGAGGGCATTAGAGCCGCGCCTTATGCACGAAGCTCACGCGCTTCGCGCCGCTACGACTATGATCGGGCCACCCTCCTTCAGCACAGGCCGCCGCCATGCAGACTTCTCCGAGCCACACCGTGCGCGCGAGCGCCGGCAGTCTCAATAAAGATGCGCCGCAGCGCGGGTCGGTGACGACCGGCGATGGCATCGAGTTGCCGCTGTATCGCTGGCGGCCGAACGGGCCCATACGCGCGACGGTCGCGCTGCTGCACGGCCTCGCGGAGCACGCCGGCCGTTACGCCGCCGTAGCGGGCCGGCTCAACGCGGCGGGCATCGAACTCGTCGCGATCGATCTGCGCGGCCACGGCCACGCGCCCGGCAAGCGCGCCTATGTGAGACGCTTCGACGACTACCTGCTCGATGCGCAGGCGCTGCTCGACGCCGCCGCGCAAAGCTGTGCGCCGTTATTCCTGATGGGTCACAGCATGGGTGGCGCGGTGGCGGCGCTGTATGCGATAGAGCGCCTCGACGCGAGCGGGCGGCGCCTTGCCGGCCTGATCCTGTCGAGCCCCGCGCTCGCGCCGGGCCGCGACGTGCCGAAGTGGATGCTCGCGCTAAGCCAGGTGATCAGCCGCGTCTACCCAAGCTTCCCGGCGATGAAGATCGACCCTGCGCTGCTCTCGCGCCTTCAGCCGGTGGTCAAAGCCAACCTCAACGATCCGCTCGTGCATCACGACGCGATTCCGACGCGCACGGGCGCCGAGCTGCTGCTCGCGATGGCGCGCATCGAACGCGGACGCGCGAGGCTGCGCATGCCGCTGCTCGTGTTTCATGGCACCGACGACAAACTGACCGAGCCCGACGGCAGCCGCGCGTTCGGCGAGCACGCGGGCTCGCCGGACAAGACGCTCACGCTGCACGAGGGTAGCTACCACGAGACGATGAACGACCTCGATCGCGATCGGGTGATCGAGGCGTTGGTCGAGTGGATCGAAAGGCGGGCGGTGGGACCGAGTTGACGAGACGCGGCGCTTGCTGGCCGTCGACTACCGCTTCCACTCCGGCGCGCGTTTGTCGATGAAAGCCTGCACGCCTTCGAGCGCCGAGTCGTCCATCATGTTGCAGGCCATCGTCTGCCCCGCGAGCTGGTACGCGGTTTCGATACCCATTTCGAGCTGCCGGTAGAACAGGCCCTTGCCCGCGCTGACAGCTTCGACCGGCTTCGCGCAGATGCTCGCGGCGAGCCGCGCGACTTCGTCGTCGAGCGCATCGGCTGGGGCGACGCGGTTCACGAGCCCCTGCTTGCGCGCTTCGGCGGCATCGATGAAATCGCCGGTCAGCAGCATTTCGAGCGCGGCCTTGCGCGACAGGTTGCGCGACAGCGGCACCGACGGTGTCGCGCAGAATAATCCGAGGTTCACGCCCGATACGGCGAAGCGCGCGGTATCGGCGGCGACCGCGAGATCGCACATTGCGACCAGCTGGCAGCCGGCGGCGGTCGCGATGCCATGCACGCGCGCGATCACCGGCTGCGGCATGCGCTGGATCGTCAGCATCAGCTTCGTGCAGCGCGCGAACAGCTGCTGGTAGTAAGCAAGCGATGGCGCCGCGCGCATTTCCTTGAGGTCGTGCCCCGCGCAGAACGCGCGGCCAGCGCCGGCGATCACGACCACGCGGGCATCGGTCTTCGCGATCCCGGTCAGCGTCTGCTGCAGTCCGTCGAGCAACGCTTCGGACAGCGCGTTGAACGCATCGGGCCGGTTCATCGTCACGCGCACGACGCCCGCTACGCGATATGCGTCGTGTTCGATCGTGACCAGCGACGCGTCGCCGGTGCTGGCGGGACTGGCGTTCATGGCTCGCTCCTCGGTGCGTGAATGTCGATTTTCGCTCGCTGGCTTTCGAGCCGCTGTCGCCGCGTGCAGGCGGGCAACCTCAGATCTCCGCCAGCGACCGCACGTGCGCGACCACGCTGCGTCCGAGCGCCGACAGGTTGTAGCCGCCCTCGAGACAACTGACGATGCGCCCACGCGCATAACGCCGCGCGATCTCGCGCATCTGGTCGGTGATCCACGCGTAATCGTCTTCGACGAGGCCCATGTTGCCGAGGTCGTCCTCGCGATGCGCGTCGAAGCCGGCCGAGATGAACAGCATCTCCGGCCTGAATTCGTGCAGGCGCGGCAACCACAGCATATCGACCGCTTCGCGCACGGCCATGCCGTTCGAACGCGCCGGCATCGGCACGTTGCACATGTTGGACGCCTGGTTGTCGGCGCCCGTGAACGGATAGAACGGGTGCTGGAAGATGCTGCACATCAGCACGCGCGGGTCGCCCGAGAACGCGGCCTCGGTGCCGTTGCCGTGATGCACGTCGAAGTCGATGATGGCGACGCGCGCGAGACCATGCACGTCGAGCGCGTGGCGCGCGGCGATCGCGATGTTGTTGAAAAAGCAGAAGCCCATCGCACGCGCCGGCTCCGCGTGATGGCCCGGCGGCCGCACGCTGCAGAACGCGTTGTCGTAGCGGCCTTCGATCACCGCGTCGGTGGCGGCGACCGCCGCGCCCGCGGCGCGCAACGCGGCCTGCCACGTGTGCGGATTCATCGTCGTGTCGGGATCGATCTCGGCCACGCCCTCGACGGGCGAGCGACCGCGGATGTAGTCGACGTGCGCCTGCGTGTGCACTCGCAGCAGCGCGGCCTCGTCGACGAGCGGCGGCGATTCGCGCTCGATCAGCGCGTCGATGCGGCTTGCGATCAGTTGATCCTCGATCGCCTGCAGGCGCGCGGGACACTCCGGGTGCCACTGCCCCATGTCGTGCAGCAGACAGTCGGGGTGGGAATAGAAGCCTGTTGCCATAGTTCGTGTTGTGCGTCTCTTCTGCGGCGCGGCGCATGAGCTGCGCGCGCGGCGTGTCTCCGTCGAGCGGCGCGCGCCCCCGCGCGCCTCCATTCGTCAAATTACCACACGACGCCGCTGTCGCCGATTCAGCACGGTTTTGCGGGAGCCGTCGGGTATACTTCCCCGACCCGTTATTCGCCGTTTCGTTCCTGCCGCTTTCCGACTGCTTCCAGCCTTTCACGCATCGCGCTCACTGCTCACCATGACCGTCAAGCTTGCTCTGTCCGCAGGATCCCCACGCAACCGGCTTCGCCTCGGCACCCACGCCGCCTCACTGATCATCGCATCGTGCATGTTCATCGCAGCAAGTCCCGCGAGCGCGCAAAGCGCCACGAGGAAAGCACCGGTGCAACTCGCGCAGAGCCAGCCGCAGCAGCCCGTACCGCAAGGACAGACGTTCGAGGAAGAGATCATTCCGCAGCGCTATGCGAACAACGCGAACGTCGATGCGTTCATCAACGAGATGGTCGCGCGCTACGATTTCGACGAAGCGTCGCTGCACGCGCTGTTCACCGGCGTCAGCTACTCGGCGACCGCAGTGAAGCTGGTCACCCCGTCACCGACGCCGTCGGTCAAGAACTGGCGCTCGTATCAGGCGCGCTTCCTCGACCCGGTGCGCGTCAATGCCGGCGTGCAGTTCTGGCGCGAGAACCGGGCCACGCTGCAGCGCGCGTATCAGGAGTTCGGCGTGCCGCCGGAGATGATCGTCGGCATCATCGGCGTCGAGACGATCTACGGTCGCTACATGGGTAATTTCCGCGTGCTCGATGCGCTGACCACGCTGAGCTTCGATTATCCGAACACCGCGAATCGCGCGGACCGCCAGGCGACCTTCCGCAAGAATCTCGAAGACTACCTGGTGTGGACGCGCGACGCGCAGATCGACCCGAACACGGTGCTCGGCTCGTACACCGGCGCGATCGGCATTCCGCAGTTCCTGCCGAGCAGCATCGTCCAATACGCGGTCGACTACGAAGGCAACAAGCGCATCGATCTGCGCACGAGCGATGCGGATGCGATCGGCAGCGTCGCGAATTATCTGCGCCAGAACGGCTGGGAAAGCGGGCGGCCGGTGGTATGGCGAATCGGCTCGGACGCGGGCAGCCTCGGTGTCGCGCAGGCCGCGGCCAATGGGCAGCCGGAGCCGCACTGGCCGCTCGACCAGTTGCTGCGTGCCGGCCTCGTGCTGAACGAGCCGAACGTCGACATTGCTTCCGAAGCGGGCACGCCGGTCACGGTGGTCGATCTGCCGACGCCGGGACGCGGCACCGAGTTCGTGCTCGGCCTGAAGAATTTCTACGTGCTCACGCGCTACAACCGCAGCTTCTTCTATGCGCTCGCGGTGTACCAGCTCGGTCAGAAGGTCAAGGCGCAGATGGAGGCGATCGATGCGGCGAATGCCGCGAAAGCGGCCAACAACGGCGGCGCGTCGCAAGGCCAGGCGGATCAGTCGAACTCAGATTCGCAGTGAGTCGCGCCGCGAGTCGCCGTGCGCGCCTCGCGTTGAAGCACGTAAAAAAGCGCCGGCTCGACCGGCGCATTTTTATTGGTTCGTGCACCCGCGAAGGCGCCGGCGACCCGCTTACGCGGGAAATACCCCCGTGGACAGATAACGGTCGCCGCGATCGCAGACGATGAACACGATCGTCGCGTTCTCGACCTGACGCGCGATGCGCAGCGCGACTTCGCACGCGCCACCCGACGAAATGCCCGCGAAGATGCCTTCGACCGACGCAAGGCGGCGCGCCATCGCCTCGGCCGCGGATTGACTGACGTTCTCCACGCGGTCGACGCGGCTGCGGTCGAAGATTTTCGGCAGATACGCTTCCGGCCACTTGCGAATACCCGGAATACGCGAGCCCTCTTCCGGCTGCGCGCCGATGATTTCGATCTGCTGGTTCTGCGTTTTCAGATACGTCGACACGCCCATGATCGTGCCGGTCGTGCCCATCGACGACACGAAGTGCGTGATGCGCCCTTCCGTGTCGCGCCAGATTTCCGGGCCCGTGCCTTCGATGTGCGAGGCCGGATTGTCCGGGTTCGCGAACTGATCGAGGATGATGCCCTTCCCCTCGCGCTGCATCTGCTCTGCGAGATCGCGGGCGTATTCCATGCCGCCTTTGACCGGCGTCAGAATGATTTCCGCGCCGTAGGCGGCCATGCTCTGACGGCGCTCGACCGACAGATCTTCCGGCATGATCAGCACCATCTTGTAGCCGCGGACCGCGGCGGCCATCGCGAGCGCGATGCCGGTGTTGCCGCTCGTCGATTCGATCAGCTTGTCGCCCGGCTTGATGCGTCCGCGCGCTTCGGCCTTCTTGATCATCGACAACGCCGGCCGGTCTTTCACCGACCCCGCAGGATTGTTGCCCTCGAGCTTCGCGAGGATCACATTGTTGCGGCTACGGATCTCGTCGTCGGGAAGCCGGACGAGTTGTACGAGCGGCGTATTGCCGACCGTGTCTTCAATCGTTTTGTATGCCATATGGGGTCTAGCAATCGATGCGCGAAATAGTGTCTTCAATCCATCGATTCTAAACCACGATCTCCGGCGCTGCCCTGCAGCCCTTCTGTCCGCATGGATGCATGGCGGTTGCGACGCAAAAAGCCCGCGGCTGCGAGCCGCGGGAATACGTGTGTACCAATCGATGCAATGGAATGTTCGCGAACCCTGCGCGCCGCAAGCCGCTCGTCAGCATGGCACGCGCAAGGCTCGCGGCCGTTTACTTCTTCACCGCCACTGCGGCGGCGCCCTTCTGCGTGGCGGCGGACGCGGCCGTAGCGGCCGGCTCCTTGCCCGCCGCAGCTGCCGCAACCTGCGTGCTAGCAGCCGCGCCAGCCGGTCCGACAGCGAGACCCTCCGCCTGCAGGCGCTCGATGGTGTGCGCGCCCATGCCCTTGACGCGCTTGCCGAGATCCGCCGCGTCCTTGAACGGGCCGTGCGCATTACGTTCCTCGACAATCGCTTTGGCTTTTGCCGGACCGATGCCCTTGATGCCGCGCAGCGCGTCTTCGTTAGCCGTGTTGACGTCGACCGCCGCATACGCGTGGCCGAAAGCGGCGAGCATCGCCGCGGTAACCAGTACTTTTCGAAACATATTGGAATCTCCCTGTTGCCACTGGCCGGCGACCATCACCGGCCAGGAGATTCCAGTTTAAAGAGGATGACGTACGAATCACACCTGGCCGAACAGCCAACGCACGTAACGATCGACACCTTCCTGCACGCTCAGAAACGGCGCATCGTAGCCGGCCGTGCGCAGTTTCGACTGATCGGCCTGCGTGAAGCACTGATACTTGCCGCGCAGCGCGTCGGGGAACGGAATGTATTCGATCAGCCCGCGTTGCACCTGATCCGCAAGCGACAGCGCCGGCTCGTTGTTCAGCGCGCGCAGCGTGTTGACCACAGTGCTCGCGATATCGTTGAACGGCTGCGCGCGGCCGGTGCCGAGATTGAAAATGCCTGACTTCTCCGGATGATCGAAGAAAAACAGGTTGACCTTGACGACGTCTTCGACCGAGATGAAATCGCGCGTCTGCTCGCCGGCCGCATAGCCGTTGTACTCGCCGAACAGCTTGACCTTGCCCTCGGCGCGGAACTGGTTGAAGTTGTGAAACGCGACCGACGCCATGCGCGCCTTGTGCGTTTCGCGCGGACCGTAGACGTTGAAATAACGGAAGCCCACGATCTGGCTCTTCGCCGTGGGCAGCACGCGGCGAATCACCTGATCGAACAGGAACTTCGAATAGCCGTACACGTTCAGCGGCTGCTCGACCTCGCGCTCCTCGACGAAGCGGCTCGAGCCTCCATACGTCGCCGCCGACGACGCGTACAGGAACTGGACGTTCTGCGCGAGGCAGATGTCCAGCACGTCGCGGCTATAGCGGTAGTTGTTGTCCATCATGTAGCGGCCGTCGGTTTCCATCGTGTCCGAGCAGGCGCCTTCGTGGAATATCGCGCGCACCTTGCCGAAGTCGCCGCGCCTGAAGCGCTCGACGAATTCGGTTTTGTCGAGATAGTCGTCGATTTCGCAGTCGACCAGATTCCTGAACTTGTCCGCGCGCGTGAGGTTATCGACGGCGATGATGCGCTGTTCGCCGCGCTCGTTGAGCGCCTTCACGAGATTGCTGCCGATAAAACCGGCCGCGCCGGTGACGATGACGGTCATGGTGATCCTGCGGTAGTGAGCTTCGTTCAGTCAACGCCGCGCGGGGCCCGCTGGTCCGTCGGACGACGGCGCCCCGCGGGCTGCATCAGGAAAAGAGTTCGTCGTAGTCGACGGTGGCGGTGCCCAGTTTGCCGACCACGATGCCGGCCGCGCGATTCGCGAGTCCGACCGCGTCGACGAGCGAAAGACCCGCGCCGAGCATCGCGGCAAGTGTCGCGATCACGGTGTCGCCCGCGCCCGACACATCATACACTTCGCGCGCAACGGCCGACGCGTGCAGGATGCCATCGTCGGAGAACAGCGTCATGCCCGCCTCCGAGCGCGTCAGCAGCAGCGCCTTGAACTGGAGCTCGGCGCGCAGCTTCGTGACGCGCGCGATCAGATCTTCCTCGGACTTCCACTGTCCGACGACCTCGCGCAATTCCGCGCGATTCGGCGTGATCAGCGTCGCGCCGCGATAGCGCTCCCAGTCGTCGCCCTTCGGATCGACCAACACCGGTTTGCCAGCCGCGTGCGCCTTTGCGATCATTTGCGTGACGTGCGTGAGGCCGCCCTTCGCGTAGTCGGACATCAGGATCACGTCGTACGACGGCAGCAGCTCGTCGAAACGCGCGAGGCCCGCGAGCAGCACCTCGTGTGCCGGCGAGTTTTCGAAATCGACGCGCAGCAACTGTTGCTGACGCGACAGCACGCGCAGCTTGATCGTCGTCAGCAAGGCCGGATCGCGTTCCAGATGCGGCGTGACGCCGCTTTCGCCGAGCAACTGCACGATGCGCTCGCCGGGCTCGTCATGACCGACCACGCACAAAAGACCCGCCTGCGCGCTGAGCGCGACCGCGTTGCGCGCGACGTTCGCCGCGCCGCCCAGCCGATCTTCCTGGCGCTGCACGTGCACGACCGGCACGGGCGCCTCCGGAGAAATGCGGTTGACGTCGCCGAACCAGTATCGGTCGAGCATCACGTCGCCGACCACCAGCACGCGCGCCGCGTTGAGCTGCGCGCGCGGCACGACCGTGAGCTTCTGCGCCGTCGTGGACGCGGGCGCCGCGGGCATGGCCTCAGGCATCGACCGGAAGTTCAGAGGGTTGGGCATAGGGGCGTCCAATGGCGTGGTAGTCGATACCGAGCTCGGTCATCGCGTCCGGTTCGTACAGATTGCGGCCGTCGAAAATCAGCGGTGTCTTCAGCACCGATTTCAGATGCACGAAATCAGGACTCTTGAATTCCTTCCATTCGGTCACGATCACGAGCGCGTCGGCGCCGATCAGCGTTTCGTCCTGAGTGCTCGTGAACGTGAGACGCGCCAGCTGCTCCGGCGCAGCGTGCAGATCCATCGCGAATACGCGACGCGCCTCGGTCACGGCGACCGGATCGTACGCACGCACGTTCCCGCCGCGCGCAAGCAACTCGCCGATCACGCGACGGCTCGGCGCCTCGCGCATGTCGTCGGTATTCGGCTTGAACGCGAGACCCCACACCGCGAACGCGCGGCCGCTCAAGTCCTCGCCGAGCTTCGCGGTGATCTTGTTCACGAGCACGTCCTTCTGCTGGTAGTTCACTTCCTCGACCGCCTCGAGAATCCGCAGGTTATGGCCGCTCTCGCTCGCGGTGCGAATCAACGCCTGCACGTCCTTCGGGAAGCACGAGCCGCCATAGCCGCAGCCCGCATACAGGAAGTGATAGCCGATGCGCGGATCGGAACCGATGCCGCGGCGCACCGCTTCGATGTCGGCGCCGACCTTGTCCGCGAGATTCGACATCTCGTTCATGAACGAGATGCGCGTCGCGAGCATCGCGTTGGCCGCGTACTTGGTGAACTCGGCCGAGCGAACGTCCATGTACAGCGTGCGTTCGTGATTGCGGTTGAACGGCGCGTACAGACGCTTCATCATTTCGCGCGCCCGCACGCCCGGTTCGTCTTCGTCGATACCGATCACGATACGGTCGGGGCGCATGAAGTCGTCGACGGCCGCACCTTCCTTCAGGAACTCGGGATTCGACACGACCGAGAAGCGATGCTGCGCGCTGCCGGCGAGCCCGCGTTTCGCGAGCTCTTCATTGATCACCGCGCGCACGCGCTGCGCGGTGCCGACCGGCACCGTCGATTTGTCGACGATCACCTTGAAACCATTCATCGTGCGGCCGATGTTGCGCGCGGCCTCAAGCACATATTGCAGATCGGCGGAGCCGTCTTCGTCGGGCGGCGTGCCGACCGCGATGAACTGCACGTCGCCGTGCGCGACGCTCGCGGCGACATCGGTCGAGAACGTGATGCGGCCAGCCGCGCGCGTGCGGGCGATCATCTCCTGCAAGCCCGGTTCGTGAATCGGCACGCCGCCTTTGTTGAGGATGTCGATCTTGCGCTGATCGACGTCGAGACAGAAGACGTCATTGCCGATTTCGGCGAGACACGCGCCGGTGACAAGGCCCACATAGCCGGTGCCGATAATGGTGATTTTCATACGCTTTCCGGTGGAAGGTTCCGGTAATGAATGCCGCTCATGAGGCCGGCGATAAACTCGTTGCGAAATTCGCGGAGCGGTTGCGTCGCAATGAACGCCGACGCGGCCAAAGCCGCCCGTGCGGCGTCAACTCGACGCGGCAATCGGCTCGACGCGGCGCGGTGCATAGGTTTCCCAACCGCTGCATCCCGGGCACTGCCAGTAGAAAAGCCGGGCCCGGAAACCACAATTCTGGCACGTATAGCGTGGCAGATTCTTGGTGCGCTGGCGGATCAGTGTGTGCATCAGTTCGAGCTCGCTGCGCCGCGGCTCTTCGGCGATGGCCTGCTGCGCTTCGAGCAGACGCGTCATGCCGGCCAGATTCGGCGACTTCTGCATCTGCGTGCGCGCGAGCGCATGCGCGGCATCGGCGCCGCGCAGCGACGCGACGTGCTGATACGCGACGTCGAGCAGATCGTTGCTCGGATGACGGTCGACCCACGTGGTCAGCAGATCGGCGCCCTCCTGCGCGCGGCCGAGCGCTTCATACGCCTTCATGATTTTCTCGGCGACGAGCGGCAGATACGCGGGGTTCTGCTCCTCGACGCCGCGCCATTGACCGATCGCCGCTTCGGACGCGCCGCCGGCCGCGTCGACGTCGCCGAACAGGATCGTCGCGCGCACGTTGGTCGGGTTCGCCTTCAGAGCGAGACCGAGCTGATGACGCGCTTCGTCCGGTTTCTTCTGCTGCAGCGCTTCCTGAGCAAGTTCGCAATGGAACTGCGCGATTTCCTTGTCGAGCGACGGTGCGCCCATCGTTTCGAGATGTCGCGCGGTATCGATCGACTTGACCCAGTCCTTCTCGATCTCGTAGATCGTCAACAGCGCGCGTTGAGCGCCCAGTGCGTAATCGCCCGCCTGCAGCGAGCGGAAGGTTTCCTCGGCACGGTCGAGCAGACCCGCTTTCAGGAAGTCCTGGCCGAGTTCGTACAGCGCGTGATCGCGCTCACTGACAGGCAGGTCCGCGCGGCTCAGCAGATTTTGATGCACGCGGATCGCTCGATCCGTTTCGCCGCGCCGGCGGAACAGATTGCCGAGCGCGAAATGCAATTCGACCGTTTCAGGGTCGAGCTTGACGACCTCGATGAATGCGTCGATCGCCTGGTCGGGCTGCTCGTTGAGCAGGAAGTTCAGGCCGCGAAAATAGGACCGCGGCAGGTTCGCGCTTTCGGACAGCAGCGTCTTGAGGTCGTAGCGCGCCGCCATCCAGCCAAACGCGAATGCGACGGGTATGACCAGCAGCCACCAGAAGTCGAGATCCATGCGATTAATGCAAATGTGTGGGAAAGCGAAAACGAAAAGCCGCGCTCAGAGCGCGCGGCGCAACGGAGTTCAGATCAGCGGCGGCATCGGCGGCTGCTCAACGACGGCTGGAGTTTCGCGCGCCACGCGCAACTCGCGCCTGAGCCGGCCATTCTCCATGCGCAGACGTACGACGGCCGGCATCGCCGACACGAGCCCCGCGAGCAAGCCGATCACGAAAAACGCGAGACCGATCAGAATCAGAGGCGCCGACCAGACGTAGCCGGCGAGGAAATTCAGCGTAGCGGGTTGCGTGTTGGAGAGCGCCAGCACCAGCAGCAGCACGAACACCAACACACGGATCAGCCAGACGATAAATTTCATGAATAGATCTCTTGACGGCAGTTGCGGGGTGACGCCGGCTCGATGACGCGTCGCGCCACGGTGTTGCCCGCGCCGAAGTGACCCGTATTGTAATGGATGACCTCGGGGCTGGGCAGCAAGTGGCGGGATGACGCACTTACGGGTGATTCGCGAAATGCAAAGGCCGCACCGGGAGGCGCCCTCTTCTCAAACGATGGACGAAAAAAAAGCGCCCGAAGGCGCTTTTCCTGGTCTTTTGCCGACTGGCTTTGGCCGCTGACGCTAGCTATGCCACGCTGCAAGACGCACAGCGGAGTCATTAAAGGTCGTCATCCGGCTCTTCGGCCTTCAGCGGCTCGCCCGCGCGTCGATCCACCCGCTCGCGCAATTCCTTGCCCGGCTTGAAGTGCGGTACGTGCTTCTCAGGTACCAGCACCTTCTCGCCCGACTTCGGATTGCGTCCGACGCGGGAGGGACGGCGGTTGAGGCCGAAGCTGCCGAAGCCACGAATTTCAATGCGATGACCTTTGGCAAGCGCCTCCGACATCGCATCGAGCATCGTCTTCACCGCGAAATCCGCATCCTTGAGAACAAGTTGCGGAAACCGCGTAGCCAGCTGGGCGACCAATTCCGATTTGGTCATACTGCAGCAGACCTCTCAGGCTTACTGGTTCTGGCCGTCGAGCTTGGCCTTCAGCAGCGCGCCGAGGTTCGTCGTGCCGGTAGCGGCTGCGCTCGAATCCGAAGCAGCGAGACCGCGGATGGCTTCCTGCTGCTCAGCCGAATCCTTCGCCTTGATCGACAGGTTGATGCCACGCGACTTGCGATCGATGTTGATGATCATCGCGTTGACCTTGTCGCCTTCCTTCAGCACGTTGCGAGCGTCTTCCACGCGGTCCTGGGCGATTTCCGAAGCACGCAGGTAGCCTTCGACTTCACCCGACAGCTGGACCACAGCACCCTTCGCGTCCACCGACTTGACCGTACCGTCGACGACCGAACCCTTGTCGTTCATTGCAACGTAGTTGCTGAACGGGTCGCCTTCGAGCTGCTTGATACCCAGCGAAATACGTTCCTTCTCGACGTCGATGCCGAGAACGATCGCTTCCACTTCGTCGCCCTTCTTGTACTTGCGAACGGCTTCCTCGCCGGTTTCGCTCCACGACAGATCCGACAGGTGAACCAGACCGTCGATGCCGCCCGGCAGACCGATGAACACGCCGAAGTCGGTGATCGACTTGATGGCGCCGCTGATCTTGTCGCCCTTCTTGAAGTTGCGGCTGAAGTCGTCCCACGGGTTCGGCTTGCACTGCTTCATGCCGAGGCTGATACGACGGCGGTCTTCGTCGATTTCGAGAACCATGACTTCGACTTCGTCGCCCAATTGGACAACCTTCGACGGAGCAACGTTCTTGTTGGTCCAGTCCATTTCCGACACGTGGACGAGGCCTTCGATGCCCGATTCCACTTCGACGAATGCGCCATAGTCGGTGATGTTGGTGACCTTACCGAACAGACGCGTGCCCGACGGGTAACGACGCGAGATGCCTTCCCACGGATCGTCGCCCAGTTGCTTGATACCGAGCGAAACGCGGTTCTTTTCCTGGTCGAACTTGAGGATCTTCGCGGTGACTTCCTGGCCAACCGACAGAACTTCGCTCGGGTGACGCACACGACGCCATGCGATGTCCGTGATGTGCAGCAGGCCGTCGATACCGCCGAGGTCCACGAACGCGCCGTAGTCGGTGATGTTCTTGACCACGCCTTCGACGATCGCGCCTTCCTTTAGCGTTTCGAGCAGCTTCGCGCGCTCTTCGCCTTGCGTTGCCTCGATGACAGCGCGGCGCGACAGCACGACGTTGTTACGCTTGCGGTCGAGCTTGATGACGCGGAATTCGAGCGTCTTGCCTTCGTACGGGGTGGTGTCCTTGACCGGACGCGTATCAACCAGCGAACCCGGCAGGAACGCGCGGATGCCGTTGACCATCACGGTCATACCGCCCTTGACCTTGCCCGTGATCGTGCCGGTTACGAGTTCGTTGTTGTCCAGCGCCTTTTCCAGCGACAGCCACGAAGCCAGACGCTTCGCCTTGTCACGCGACAGGATGGTGTCGCCATAGCCGTTTTCCAGCGCGTCGATCGCGACGGAAACGAAGTCGCCCGCCTGCACTTCTACCTCGCCCGCGTCGTTCAGGAACTCTTCGAGCGGGATGTAGGCTTCGGACTTCAGACCAGCGTTCACGACCACGAAGTTGTGGTCGACACGCACGACTTCCGCGGAGATCACTTCGCCAGCGCGCATGTCCTGCTTGGTCAGCGACTCTTCGAACAGAGCCGCAAAAGATTCGGTATTCGGGGTAGAGGTTTGCAGGTCGGACATAAAAATCAGAGTTTGCATGGTCTTCGCAACGCCTGGCTCACCGGACTGGTCAGCAACTGCGGCAAATACGCGAACGCCACGCGGGGTTAAAGGGTTAAAAAAACAACGCTTCGCGACCATCGCGAAGCACCTACCAACAACAGGACTGCCGCTGTCTGGCCACGACCGCATGACCGTTTCAGTTACGCACGCCGGACCAGCACTTCATACCATTGCACCACCTGCTCGACCGCCTGGTCGACCGACAATGCGGAGGTATCAAGCAGCTTTGCATCCGCCGCGGGCTTGAGCGGCGCGGCCGCGCGCTGACTGTCACGCTCGTCGCGCTCACGCAAATCCCGGAGCAAGTCATCTATATTAGCAGAAAATCCTTTTTGGATCAATTGCTTATGCCGGCGCGTCGCGCGGGCTTCGACGCTCGCCGTCATGAACACCTTCAGCACGGCATCCTGAAAGATCACGGTGCCCATGTCGCGCCCGTCGGCGACGAGCCCCGGCTCCTTGCGAAACGCCCGCTGACGCGCCACCAGCGCGGTTCGCACCGGCGCGTGAACGGCAATCGCCGAGGCGCGGCTGCCCACTTCCTCGGCACGAATTTCGGTCGATACATCGACGCCGTCGAGCTGCGCGAGCCCCTCGCGAAACGTGATATGGAGGTCGTCGATCAGTTTGACAAGTGCGTCGACGTCGTCCGCCGCGATGCCGTAGCGCAGGCTCGCGAGTGCCGCGAGCCGGTAGAGCGCGCCGCTGTCGAGCAGGTGAAAGCCGAGATTGGCGGCCACCATCGCGGCCACGGTGCCTTTGCCGGAGGCGCTGGGGCCGTCGATCGTAATGACGGGCGTCTGGTGAAAGGGACGGATCGGTTTCATCTAAAAATGTCGCACATCGGGCGATTCGCACGCGAATCTGGATTGCATCAGGGTTGCGCGAGCGCCGTGAAGCGCTCGAAATAATCGGGGAACGTCTTGCCGACGCACCTCGGGTCGTTGATGCGGATCGGCACACCGCCCAAGCTCACGAGCGAGAAGCACATCGCCATACGGTGGTCGTCGTAGGTGTCGATCGCGGCATTCGGGATGAGCTTTTCGGGCGGCGTGACGACGAGGAAATCCTCGCCCTCCTGCACCTTCGCGCCGACCTTGCGCAACTCGGTCGCCATCGCGGCGATGCGGTCGGTTTCCTTGACGCGCCAGCTTGCGATGTTGCGCAGCGTGGTCGTGCCGTCCGCGAACAGCGCGGCGACCGCGATCGTCATCGCCGCGTCGGGGATCAGGTTGAAGTCCATGTCGATCGGATCGAGCTTGCCATGGTCGTTGCCGACGCCGCGCACTTCGATCCAGTCCTCGCCCATCTGCAGGTTCGCGCCCATCTTGATCAGCGCATCGGCAAAGCCGACGTCGCCCTGGATGCTCGCGCGGCCCACCCCTTCCACTCTCAGCGGGCCGCCGCCGAGCGCTCCCGCGGCGAGGAAATACGACGCCGACGACGCATCCCCTTCCACCATGATCGTGCCTGGCGACTGATAACGCTGCCCGGCCGGCACCACGAACTGGTGCCAGCCGTGACGCTCGACGTCGATGCCGAAGCGCGCCATCAGCTTGATCGTGATCTCGATGTAGGGCTTCGAGATCAGCTCGCCGTCGACCTGCACGGTGGTGACGGCGCTCGCGGTGCGCAAGAGCGGCAGCGTCATCAGCAGCGAGGTCAGAAACTGGCTCGACACGTCGCCGCGCACGCGGATCAGCGCGTCGGCCGTGATCTGGGCGGGACGGATGCGTAGCGGCGGATAGCCTTCGTTCTGTTCGTAGTCGATCTTCGCGCCGATCTGGCGCAGGCCGTCGACGAGATCGCCGATCGGCCGCTCGTGCATGCGCGGCACGCCGTGGATCCGGTAGTCGCCGCCGTTCACGGAGAGGGCCGCGGTCAGCGGACGCACCGCCGTACCCGCGTTGCCGAGGAACAGGTCGGCCGTTCGCGCGGTGAACGCGCCGCGCGTGCCGGTCACGACGCAGGTGTCACCGTCGCGCTTCAGACGTACGCCAAGCTTTTCGAGCGCGGCGAGCATCACGCGGGTGTCATCGGAATCGAGCAGGTTCGTGATCGTCGTCTCGCCTTCGGCGAGCGCGGCGAGCAGCAGCACGCGGTTCGAGATGCTCTTCGAGCCGGGCAGACGAATCGTGCCGGACGCACGGGAAAAAGGTCCGAGATCGAGGAATTCCATGATGTGTCCAGTTTCCGGTTATTTGGACGCGTCGCTGGCGGCCACGCCAGCCGCGCGCTGCTCCTGCCACTGACTGCGCGCGACGCGCGAGCGCGCGAACACCGCTTCGAGCGCGGCGCCGTCGCCGGCCTCGATCGCCGTGCGCAGGCGCGCGAGCACCGCGGTATACGCGTCGAGTTCGTCGAGCAGCGCCGCGCGATTGGCAACGCAGACGTCGCGCCACATCTCCGGACTCGACGCGGCGATGCGCGTGAAGTCGCGGAATCCGCCCGCCGCGAACGAGAACTTCAAAGCGGCGTCGGACGAACTGAGGATCTGTTCGACGAGCGCGAACGACAGCACGTGCGGTAGATGACTGACCGACGCGAACACGCGGTCGTGCTGCTGCGGCGTCATGTCCCGCACCAAGGCGCCGGTGGCGCGCCACATCGCCGCGACGCGCTCGACCGCTTCCGGCGCGTTCTCCGGCAGCGGGCACAGCACGACGTTGCGGTTCACGTACAGATCGGGCAACGCGGCGTCGACGCCGCTCGACTCGCGGCCGGCGATCGGATGGCCCGGCACGAACTGACCGATCCGTGCACCGAGCGCCGCGCGCGCGGCGGCGACCACGTCGGACTTGGTGCTGCCCGCATCGGTGACGATCGTGTTGGCGTCGAGATGCAGCGCGATGCGTTCGAGCAGCGGCTGTGTCTGCGCGACCGGCGCCGCGAGCAGCACGAAGTCCGCGCCCGCTAGCGCGTCGCGCAGCGCGGCGTCGTCGGTGAGCGCCGCAGCGCCGTCGATCACCCCGAGCGCCAACGCGCGCTCGCTCGACGCGGACGTCCGTCCCACCCCAACCACCGTGCGTGCCCCGCCGGCCTCGCCGCGTTCACGCAACGCGCGCGCGAGCGATCCGCCGATCAGGCCGACACCGAAAATCACCAGCTTGTTAAAAGAAAACGCGGCCACTTCGCTCACACAATACGGACAATAAGCGCGCCGCTCCTGCCGGCCGACGCGCGGGATCAAGGAGCAATGCTTACGCAGCGGCAGGCTCGGCAAGCGTCTTTTCGAGCGCCGCGAGGAACGCTCCGTTTTCCTCCGGCAGGCCGATCGTGATGCGTAGCCACTGCGGCAAACCGTAGTTGCCGACCGGTCGCACGATCACAGCCTGTTTCAGCAGCGCGACATTCACCCGGGCGCCGGCTTCGTCGTCACCGCCGACGCGCACGAGCACGAAGTTACCTTCGGACGGCACGTATTCGAGACCGAGCCTGTCGAACGCCTCGGTCAGAAGCTTATAGCCCTGCGCGTTCAGCGCCGCGCTCTTTTCCAGAAACGCGCTATCGTTCAGTGCCGCAATCGCCGCGGCCTGCGCGAGCGTATTGACGTTAAACGGCTGACGCAGTCGATTCAGCAGATCGGTCAATCCGGGCTGCGCGATCGCGAAGCCGATACGCAGGCCCGCCAGGCCGAACGCCTTCGAGAAAGTGCGCGACACCAGCAGGTTCGGATAGCGGCGCACCCAGTCGATCGAGTCATAGCGCTTGTCCGCCGACAGATACTCGGTGTATGCCTCGTCGAGCACGACGACCACATGGCGCGGCACTTTGCCGAGAAACGCCTTGAGCGTCGGACCGTCGACGAACGTACCGGTCGGATTGTTGGGATTGGCGACGAACACGAGACGCGTGTCGTCGTCGATCGCGGCAAGCATCGCGTCGAGGTCGTGACCATAGTGCACGGCCGGCACGACGATCGCGCGCGCGCCGACGCCTTGCGTTGCGAGCGCATAGACCGCGAACGAATACTCCGAGAACACTACCGCCTGGCCCTTCTCGACGAACGCGTGCGCGGCGAGTTCGAGGATGTCATTGCTGCCGTTGCCGAGCGTGATCCACTCGGCCGGCACGCCGTAGCGCGCGGCGAGTGCCGCCTTCAGTTCGAAACCGTTCGAGTCCGGATAGCGGCCGAGGTCGGCGATCGCCTGCGCCATCGCGCGCTGCGCGGATTCCGGCATGCCGAGCGGATTCTCGTTCGATGCCAGCTTCACGATGCTCGCCTCGTCGAGACCAAACTCGCGGGCCACTTCCGAAATCGGCTTGCCGGCGATGTACGGCGCGATCGCACGCACATAGGAAGGGCCGAAAGACGCTGTCATGAAAATCTCCGAACGACGATGGATAGTGAAATATGCGTTCGGGCAGCGCACTTGGCGCCGCCCGGACTGCGCTGCCAGCCCTTACCGGGCGCGCGGATACGAGCCGAGTATCTTCAGGAACGCGGCCTTCTCGCCGAGCCCGGCGAGCGCGGCGGCCACGGCCGGGTCGTCGCGATGGCCTTCGACGTCGATATAGAAGTAGTACTCCCAAGTGCCGACGCGCGCCGGGCGCGATTCGAAACGCGTCATCGACACGCCGTGGCGCGCCAGCGGCTCGAGCAGCTTGACCATCGCACCCGGTTCGTTCACGACCGACACAATCAGCGAGGTCTGGTCGTAGCCGCTCGGACCGGTCGGCTGCTTGCCGATCATCACGAAGCGTGTGCGGTTGTGCGGATCGTCCTGGATCAGCGCGTTGGTGACCTGCAGGCCGTAGTGGATCGCGGCGCGGTCGCCGGCGATGGCCGCAACCGTCGGATCTTCGGCTGCCATCCGTGCAGCTTCCGCGTTGCTCGACACCGCCTGGCGCTCGAGATGCGGCGCGTTGGTCGACAGCCAGCGCTGGCACTGCGCGAGCGCCTGGGCGTGCGCGCACACGCGCGTGACGCCGGCGAGCCCGTTTTGCGTGAGCAGGTTGTGATGAATCGGCAATGCGAGTTCGCCGCCGATGGTCAGCTGCGTTTGCAGCAGCAGATCCAGCGTGCGCGACACCGCGCCTTCGGTCGAATTCTCGACCGGCACGACGCCGTAGTCGGCGGCGCCCGCCTCGACCGAGCGGAACACTTCATCGATCGACGGGCACGGCAGCCCTTCGATCGACTGACCGAAGTACTCATGCATCGCCTGTTCGCTATAGGTGCCGACGGGCCCGAGGTACGCGGCCTTGATGGTCTTTTCGAGCGCGCGGCTTGCAGCCATGATCTCGCGCCAGATCGCGCTGATGTGTTCGTCCGCAAGCGGCCCCGCGCTCATCTCCTGCAGGCGCGCGATCACCTGCATCTCGCGCTCGGGTCGGAACACCGGTGCGTTGAAATGCTTCTTGACCTCCCCGACTTCGAGCGCGACCGACGCGCGCTGGTTCAGGAGCGCGATCAGCTGCGCGTCGAGCGCGTCGATGCGATCGCGCAGAGGTTTGAGTCGTGTATTGAGTTCGTCGTCCATGCGTAAAACGGCTTTGCCGGGTAACTGCTGGAAAAGATGCGCACGCCTGCCGGTCAGTGTGACTCAGGCACTGCGCTGTTCGAATTCCTTCATGTATTCGACAAGCGCTTTGACGCCTTCGAGCGGGACGGCGTTATAAATCGACGCCCGCATGCCGCCGACGGACTTGTGGCCCTTTAGCTGCACCAATCCCCGCGTTTTCGCGCCGGACAGGAAATCTTCGTTGCGCGACTCGTCGACGAGAAAGAACGGTACGTTCATCCGGGAGCGCGAGCCACGCTCGACCTTGTTCAGATAGAAGCTGCTCGAGTCGATCGTGTCGTACAGCAGCTTCGATTTTTCGAGGTTGCGTGCCTCCATCGCCAGGAGGCCGCCCTGCTTCTTCAACCACTTGAACACGAGCCCGGCGATATAGATCGCGTAGGTGGGCGGAGTGTTGTACATCGAATTGTTCTCGGCGACGGTCTTCCATTCGAACGCCGACGGGCAGATCGGCATCGCGCGATCGAGCATGTCCTCACGCACGATCACGACCGTCACGCCGGCCATGCCGATGTTCTTCTGCGCACCGCCGAATAGCACGCCGTATTTGGCGATGTCCATCGGGCGCGACAGGATATGCGACGATGCGTCCGCGACGAGCGGAATATCGCCTAGGTCGGGAATCTCGAAGGTTTCGACGCCGTGAATGGTCTCGTTGGTGCACAGGTGCACGTAAGCCGGATCGTCCGACAGCTGCCATTCCGAGCGCGCCGGCGCGCGGGTGAAGCCCTCGGCTGTCTTGCCGGTCGCGGCGAGATGCACGCTGCCGTATTTCTGCGCTTCCTTGAACGATTTCTCCGACCACGAGCCGGTGATGACGAAATCCGCGCGCGGTTTCGAGCCGAGCAGGTTCATCGGCACGATCGCGTTTTCGCCGAGTCCGCCGCCCTGCAGAAACAGGATGCGGTGGCTTGCCGGCACCTGCAGCAACTCGCGCAGATCGGTCAGCGCTTCCTCGTGGATCAACATGAATTCCTTGCCGCGATGGCTCATTTCCATCACGCTCATACCACTGCCTTGCCAATTCAGCATCTCGTCGGCTGCCTGGCGCAGCACTTCTTCAGGCATGGCCGCCGGGCCGGCGGAGAAATTAAAGACGCGCATGTGAGGTCCTGGAAGCGGGCGCGAAATAACGAAGTCGCGCGGGAATCGGCGAAAAGAACTGCGAAATGGCTCGCCGAAAAAGAAAATGGCCGTCTGCGCCAGTGCGCAAACGACCATTATCGCATTGTCGCCGCCAACCCGCCACGCCGGGTGGCCCAGCGGGCGCGACGACAGGCCGGCTGATCAGCGCAGCCTGCGAGCGGAATTTACTTGGCAGCCGGCTTGACCGATGCGACTTCCTTGTCGGCCTGGTCACGCGTTGCCTTGATCGATTCCGGCATGTACTTCTGCATCAGACCGTTCACGACGTCGCGGCCAACCTGGTCTTGCACCTGGATGAACTTGCGACCGGTCGGGCTCTTGTAGAACGTGGTCAGATCCTTGATTTCCGACGTGCTGTAGTACTTCGCGTACGCGTCGTACTGAGATTGCATCGCGTCCTGACGGAAAGAGTCGGTCGCGAACACCTGGCCCGCGCTGTCCACCAGCTTCGGCACCGCGTTCTTTTGCAGCGTCGGCACGGCGGCCTGCTTCTGCTTGTCCGTCATCGTCTTGTTCTCGGTCAGCGCGTCCGACAGGATTGCCGGAACGAGCTGCTTGGCCTGCATCTGCGCGCTGTTGCCGATTGCGCCAACCAGCTTCTGCGCATCGATGGCGTCGAGCAGCTCCTTGATGGCAGCTTGCTTGGCCGGATCAACCGGTGCTGCTGCGGCAGCCGGAGCCGCAGGCGCCTGGTTCTGCAGCGCTTGAGCCATGGCGAAGGTCGGCACGATGGCAGCCAGCAACATCAGTTGTTTGAATCGTTTTTGCATCATTACTCCCTAAGAGAAATTAACTTGAACTGCACGCCACACGGGAAGGCGTACCGGCCCGATACGCGGTGACCCGCAGCGTAGCTTCAACGTATTAACTGAGACTGAAAGCCGCTGGCACGGATCAAGACGCGCCGCCGCCCTCACCGCCGTTATCACCTTCAGCGGAGCCGTCGGAATCGCTTTCCGACTCGCCCTCGGCCTCAGCTACCTGTTGCAGACCGGACAGCTTGGTCCCTTCGTCAAGGCTGATGAGTGTAACACCTTGCGTTGCGCGTCCCATTTCGCGAATTTCCGACACGCGCGTGCGAATCAGCACGCCCGTCGTGGTAATCAGCATGATCTGCGCTTCCGGGTCCACTAGCGTCGCGGCAACGACCTTGCCGTTACGCTCCGACGTCTGGATTGCGATCATGCCCTTCGTGCCGCGGCCGTGACGCGTGTACTCGGTGATTGGGGTGCGCTTGCCGTAGCCATTCTCGGTTGCAGTGAGCACCGACTGCTGCTCGTCGCCGGCCACCAGCAACGCGATCACGTTCTGGCCGTCCTCGAGTTGCATGCCGCGCACGCCGCGCGCCTCGCGGCCCATCGGACGCACGTCGTTTTCGTCGAAGCGCACTGCCTTGCCCGAATCCGAGAACAGCATCACGTCGTGCTGGCCGTCGGTGATCGCGGCGCCGATCAGGTAATCGCCCTCATCGAGACCGACCGCAATAATACCCTTGCGCAGCGGCCGGCTAAATGCTTCCAGCGGCGTCTTTTTTACCGTTCCCAACGCGGTCGCCATGAACACGAACTTGTCGGCCGAGAACTCCTTGACCGGCAGCACGACCGTGATCTTTTCGCCTTCTTGCAGCGGGAACATATTGACAATCGGCCGGCCGCGCGAATTGCGCGAACCCTGCGGCACTTCGTAGACCTTGACCCAGTACACACGGCCGCGGTTCGAGAAGCACAGGATGTGGTCGTGCGTATTGGCAATGAACAGCGTGTCGATCCAGTCGTCTTCCTTCATGGAAGTGGCCTGCTTGCCACGACCACCGCGCTTCTGGGCTCGATATTCGGACAACGGTTGCGATTTCACGTAGCCCGCGTGCGACATCGTCACAACCATTTCCTGCGGCGTGATCAGGTCTTCGGTGTTCAGCTCGGTCGCGTTCAACTCGATCTTCGAGCGACGCGCATCGCCGAATTCGGCCTTGATGGACGTGAGTTCGTCGACGATGATCGCCGAAATGCGTTCCGGGCGAGCCAGAATGTCCAGCAGGTCAGCGATCTGCGCCATCACGTCACGGTACTCGCCGATGATCTTGTCTTGCTCGAGACCGGTCAGTCGCTGCAGGCGCATCTGCAGGATTTCCTGCGCCTGCGTATCGGACAGACGGTAGAGGCCGTCGGTCTGCATGCCGAACGACGGGTTCAGTCCCTCCGGACGATAAGCTTCGCGACCGCCCGCCGACGCGTTTTCCGACTCGGCGCGCGACAGCATTTCGCGCACGAGCGACGAATCCCACGCGCGCGACATCAGCTCCTGCTTGGCGATAGGCGGTGTCGGCGCGGCCTTGATGAGCGCGATGAATTCGTCGATGTTCGCGAGCGCAACCGCGAGACCTTCGAGCACGTGACCACGTTCGCGCGCCTTGCGCAGTTCATAGACGGTGCGCCGCGTCAGCACTTCCCGGCGATGCGACAGGAAGCACCTCAGCATTTCCTTCAGATTCAGGAGCTTCGGCTGGCCGTCGACGAGCGCGACCATGTTCATACCGAACGTGTCCTGAAGCTGGGTCGCCTTGTACAGATTGTTCAGCACGACCTCGGGCACTTCGCCGCGCTTCAGCTCGATCACGACACGCATGCCGCTCTTGTCGGATTCGTCGCGGATGTCGGAAATGCCTTCGAGCTTCTTCTCGTTGACGAGCTCGGCGATGCGCTCGAGCAGCGAGCGCTTGTTCACCTGATATGGCAGTTCGTCGACAATGATCGCCATGCGCTGGCCACGGTCGATTTCCTCGAAGTGCGTCAGCGCGCGCATCACGACGCGGCCGCGACCGGTGCGATAGCCGTCGCGCACGCCGGCCACGCCGTAGATGATGCCGGCGGTCGGGAAGTCGGGCGCGGGGATGATCTCGATCAGCTCGTCGATCGTCGCTTCCGGATTTTTCAGCAGATGCTGACACGCGTCGACGACTTCATTGAGGTTGTGCGGCGGGATATTGGTCGCCATGCCGACCGCGATGCCGGACGAGCCATTGATCAGCAGATTAGGGATGCGCGCGGGCAGGATGGCCGGCTCGTTCTCGCTGCCGTCGTAGTTCGGCACGAAGTCGACCGTTTCCTTGTCGATGTCGGCCAGCAGTTCGTGGCCGATCTTCGCCATGCGGATTTCGGTGTAACGCATCGCCGCGGCGTTGTCGCCGTCGACGGAACCGAAGTTCCCCTGGCCGTCGACGAGCATGTAGCGCAGCGAGAAGTCCTGCGCCATCCGTACGATCGTGTCGTAGACAGCGGTGTCGCCGTGCGGATGGTATTTACCGATGACGTCGCCGACGATACGCGCCGACTTCTTGTAGGCGCGGTTCCAGTCGTTGTTCAGCTCGTGCATCGCGTACAGCACGCGCCGGTGCACCGGCTTCAGGCCATCGCGGACATCGGGAAGCGCTCGCCCTACGATCACGCTCATCGCGTAATCGAGATACGAACGGCGCATTTCCTCCTCAAGGGAGATTGGCAGAGTCTCTTTGGCGAATTGATCCATTATCCGTATCTTTTACGTGCGAAGGCGGGGTTTCGCCGCTTCTTCGCGTAAGCATTGCAGGCGCAACGCATCACACGATTCTAACATGCCACGAATCCACGCCCGACGAAGGTACGTATACATATAGAGGGGCACCCGCCAACACTTCGCCGATCGCACAATTTCGGTCTCCTCAGGCTCGATTCCTGCAGGGGACCGATTCGCCGCTCAGCCAGAGCCGGCGGACCGCTCAGACGAAAACACCTGTTGCGCATGCACCACAATTGGAGGGGGATTTGATCGGGGACGGATTTTTTTTTCGTCGGAAGGGAACGATATGGCAAAATGCCAACGCACAAAGAGTCGAGACGCTGCTCGAAGTCTACACAGACGGTTTTTGTTCCTCACCAATGTTATACTTCGAGCAATGTATGACTGGTCTTCGTCAACAGGCTCGCAGTAAACCTGCGGTAATCTCAATTTCGAGAGGAGAAATATGAATAAACTTTCAAAGCTCGCGTTCATTGCAGCTACCGCAGTTATGGCTGCATCCGCCATGGCGCAGTCGGTGCCGGCATCGCGACAAGCTACCAACGACAACTGGGTGAATGGTACTGGCGAATACGTGTGGATGAACGGCACGAACGAGCTTTGCTGGCGCGATGCATTCTGGACGCCCGCAACGGCTAACGCCAAGTGCGACGGCGCTCTGGTTGCTCAGGCTCCGACCCCGCCGGCACCGGTCGCTCCGGCTCCGGCTATCTCCAGCGAAAAGATTACGTATCAAGCTGATGCGCTGTTCGACTTCGACAAGGCAATCCTGAAGCCGGCCGGCAAGGAACGTCTGAGCGAACTGGCATCGAAGATCCAGGGCATCAACCTCGAAGTCGTCGTTGCTACGGGCCACACCGACCGTATCGGTTCCGTCGCCTACAACGACCGTCTGTCGCTGCGTCGTGCTCAAGCTGTGAAGGCCTTCCTGGTCAGCAAGGGCGTCGAAGCCAACCGTATCTACACGGAAGGCAAGGGTCCGCGCAACCCGGTTACCACCGGTTGCAACCAGAAGAACCGCAAGCAACTCATCGCCTGCCTCGCACCGGACCGCCGCGTGGAAGTCGAAGTTGTCGGTACGCCGAAGCAGTAAGCTGGAAAATTACCGCAGTATCGAAAGCCCCGCTTCGGCGGGGCTTTTTTTATGTGCGGGTGCCGCGACCTGACGTGATGCGCGACGCAGGAGCGTCCCGTTCCGCCACCAGCGGCTCGCAGCTTGCATCAGCGCCCGCTGCCCGACGCGCTTTTGCCGCTCTTTCTCTCGCCCTATATACTGACGGTTTATCCTCGAGCGTCCGCTCACCGCTTTCATCGAGGCAGCCTTCATGACCAACGCCGATCCCCACGAACTACAGAAATTCAGCGACCTCGCGCATCGTTGGTGGGACCCGAACGCGGAATTCAAGCCGCTGCACGAACTGAATCCGATTCGTCTAAGCTGGATCGACGCCCACGCCCATCTCGCCGGCAAAATGGTGCTCGATATCGGCTGCGGCGGCGGCATCCTGTCGGAATCGATGGCAGGTTTGGGCGCTCATGTGAAGGGCATCGATCTGTCGACGCAGGCACTCGGTGTCGCCGATCTTCACGGTCTCGAAAGCGGTGTAACCGTCGATTACGAAGAAATCGCGGCTGAGGCGCTGGCCGCACGCGAACCGGGCACCTATGACGTGGTCACCTGCATGGAAATGCTCGAGCACGTGCCCAGGCCGGACGCGATCGTCGAGGCCTGCAAGAATCTCGTGAAGCCGGGCGGCTGGGTGTTTTTCTCCACGCTGAACCGCAATGTCAAGTCGTATCTGTTCGCGGTGATCGGCGCCGAATACATCGCGCGAATGCTGCCGATGGGCACGCACGACTACGCGCGCTTCATCCGCCCGTCGGAGCTCGCCGGCTTCGTGCGCGCCGCCCAGTTGCGCACGGCGGACATCAAGGGCATCGTGTACAACCCGCTCAGCAAACATTTCGCGCTGTCGTCCGACACGAGCGTCAACTATATGCTCGCCTGTCGCCGCGACGCCTGAATTACCCGAACCGCCCCGATCCGCCGTATCCGAAACGAACAATGAGCGACCCGACTCCCCTGCCGCAACGCGAAGACAACGACGACACGCTCGGCTTTTGCCTCGCCGTGCTTTTCGACCTCGACGGCACGCTTGCCGACACGGCGCCCGACCTCGCGGCCGCCGTCAACAAGATGCGCCACGACCGGGGGCTCGAGATGGTGCCGCTCGAGAAGCTGCGCCCGCTGGCTTCAGCCGGAGCGCGCGGACTGATCTGCGGGGCGTTCGGCATCGGGCCCGATCATCACGAATTCGCATCGATGCGCGAGGAGTTTCTCGCGAACTACGAAGCAGATCTGTGCATCGAGACGACGCTCTTTCCGGGTATCGCGGAAGTGCTCGACGAACTCGACGCGCGCGACGTGCGCTGGGGCATTGTCACGAATAAGGTCGCGCGGCTTACCGAGCCGCTCGTCGCGCAACTCGGGCTAGAGGAGCGCGCCGGCTGCGTGGTGAGCGGCGACACGACCCCGCATTCGAAGCCGCACCCCGCGCCGTTGCTGCACGCGGCGCGTGAGCTGGACATCGCGCCGGAGCGCGTTGTCTATATCGGCGACGATCTGCGCGACGTGCAGGCCGGTTTTGCCGCCGGCATGAAGACCGTCGCCGCGGCGTACGGCTATTGCGGCAACGACATTCCGCCGACACGGTGGCACGCGCAACACGTCGTAGAATCGACGGCCGAGTTGCAAACCCTGCTGCGCGACATCGGCTGACAAAGTCAGGCAGATCGCCTGAAGGGCCCGTCCCGCACTCTTGTTAACCATGTTGCACCATTCAGCAGCCACCAAAGACGCACGACGCGGCTCTCGATCTATTGTAAAATCTCCTTTGGCTCACATATGTGAGCAACGAACCGCGGGGGCGACCTGGTTTCGACAGGGGTTGCGAAGCGGCTAGGGCATGTCGAGGACCCGTCACCTCGTTAATCAATGGGAAAAACGTAACTGCAAACGACGATACGTTCGCACTGGCAGCCTAAGGGCCGCCGTCCTCTGCCTAGTTCACTGACGGGCTAGTGTCGCAAGACCGGTAGCAATACCGACAGAGGTCATATACGTCAGTTAAGCCTTGGCGGCGTCACGACGTCCGGGTCGAAAATTTAGTGAATCGCCGTAGCGCAGCGTGTTCGTCCGCGTCGCTGCGGTTAAATCAAAAGACAGAACTAAACATGTAGAACTGGTCGTAGAGGACTTCTGGACGCGGGTTCGATTCCCGCCGCCTCCACCATTATTTGTTCCAGCGGTGCCCAACGCCGCCAAAAAACCCGCTAGAGCCTAGGCTTGGCGGGTTTTTTCTTGCCAGCAACCTCCAACGCCCCCCATTGACACCCAGTAGCATCGAGGGGCATTTTACGGAGCACCGCCACTGCGCCAGCCGCCCGTGCCCCTCGCATCATGCCCCTGACCGATATCGTCATTCGCAACACGACGCCCCGCGTCAAACCGTACCGTCTGTTCGACGGCGGCGGCCTGTACATCGAGGTGTCGCCGACCGGTAGCCGCCTCTGGCGCATGAAGCACCGGTTTGAGGGCCGCAAGAAACGGCTCGCGCTGGGCAAGTATCCAACGATAACCCTGGCCGAGGCCCGCCGTCGCCGCGCGCCCACGAATCCGGCGACCTACGCGGGCGCAAATGGGCGACAGCGCTCGCTCTGTTTGCGGGCACGCCGTACGTTTACAACCGGACTGGCGCTGCCTTCGTTGTGCAGGAGCTGCAGGCCCATGCGACTGCCCTATAATCGCGCCAACAATGAACAGGGAAAAACATGGGCCGGTCATCCAGCGCACCGTCGAAACAATCGGAAGGGGTTTTGCGCTCAGTCGGGCAGGCGTCTGCCGATCAACGCATTGCAGTGCTGGTGCCCTGCCATAACGAGGCTGCGACGATCACTGCCGTCGTGCGCGATTTCCAGCGGGCGTTGCCGGAATCAGCGATATACGTGTTCGACAACAACTCGTCCGACGGCACCGCTGCTGTTGCCCGCGAAGCTGGCGCGCTCGTTCGCACGGTATCTGACCAGGGCAAAGGCAACGTGATCCGCCGCATGTTCGCCGACATTGAGGCGGACGTCTACGTGCTGGTCGACGGCGACGGCACGTACGACGCAAAGGCGGCGCCGCAACTTGTACAGACGCTCCTCGCCGGCGGGCTGGACATGGTTGTCGGCACGCGCGTTTCAGACGAGCGTGAGGCATACCGGCGCGGCCACCGGTTCGGCAACCGGATGCTCACGCGATGCGTGGCAACGCTGTTTGGCCGGACGTTCACTGACATGCTGTCCGGCTACCGGGCGTTTTCGCGCCGCTTCGTGAAGTCGTTCCCTGCCCATGCGGCGGGCTTTGAAACCGAAACGGAGCTTACCGTGCATGCGCTGGAGTTGCGTATGCCCGTGGCCGAGCTGGCCACCGCATACGGCGCCCGGCCGGAAGGCTCGGCAAGCAAGCTGAATACGTGGGCCGATGGCCTGCGGATCCTGCTGATGATCGTGAGGCTCTTCAAGGCGGAGAGGCCATTGCTGTTTTTTTCAGCCGGTTTTTTTGCCTGCACGCTCCTGTCCCTGTTGCTGGCCATCCCGGTGTTCGATGATTACCTGCGCACCGGGCTTGTGCCGCGGCTGCCTACGGCGTTGTTATGCGCTGCGATTATGTTGTTTGGTGCAATCCTGCTCACATGCGGGATCGTGCTGGACACCGTGACGCGTGGACGTGCCGAAATGAAACGCTTCGCTTACCTGTCACTGGCTGCGCCGCGCCCTTCAGCGGAGCAACGCTGACGTGCGCGCCCAGGTCTTGCGTTTCGCTGTCGCCGGCGTGGCCGGCTTTGTCGTCGACGCCGGCGTATTGTGGATCGCGCTGCGGCTGGGGCTAGGGTACTTCGCGGGGCGCGCGGTGTCGTTCCTGATGGCCGTCTGGGTTACCTGGCAGGTCAACCGGCGTTTCACGTTTCCTGACCGCCGCGCGGGCTCAGCGTGGCATGAATGGTGGCGGTATCTCGCCGCCATGTCCGCCGGCGGAGGCGTCAACTACGCGGTTTACAGCGCGGCGGTGCTGACACTGCCCCGCAGTATTTTCCTGCCTTTTTGCGGCGTCGCGCTGGGTTCGCTAGCGGGCCTGGTCGTGAATTTCGCGTCCGCGAGATGGTGGGTGTTTCGTCACCGATCACAACGATAATCATGTCGAGCACTGAACCTGTTTCTCCTTCGACGTCGCCGCATTCGCGAGCGCGCGGGATCAACCTGAACACGCCGCGCGCGCTGGCCATGGCTCGCATACTCGTGCCGCTATGCTTCGGTCTGTACTCGCTCTGGCTCGGGGCCGACTCGAACTTCGACCTGTACAACTACCACATGTACAACCCGTTCGCGTGGCTGCACGGCAAGCTGCAGACCGATCTCGCGCCGCCGGGTATCCAGTCCTACTTCAACCCGCTGCTCGATCTGCTCTTCTACCTGGCTAACACGCATCTGCCGTCGCGGGTGGTCGGTTTCGCGATGGGCGCGCTGCATGGTCTGAGTTTCGTTTTCATTCTGGCCATCGTGCAAAAGGCGCTCCCGGTGCTGCCTGAAGGTGATCGTTATCGCGTTCCGCTGCTTCTCGCGCTGGCCGGTTGCCTGACCGGAAACTTTCTGTCCGGGCTTGGGAATTCGATGGGTGACGACACGACCGCGTTGTTCACTCTGGCGAGTCTGCTCATGCTTCTTTCCGGTTGGGAACGGCTGGGCCTTTGGGCAGGCCGCGCAGTGATCGTTACCATCGCCAGTGGCTTTGTCATGGGCCTCGGCGCCGGTCTGAAGCTGACCAATTCCGTCTACGCGGTCGCGCTGTGCGCAGCGCTGCTGAGTTATCCCGACCGCGCCGTTGTCAGGTTGCGCCTGAGCGTGTTGTTCGGCATCGGCGTGCTGCTGGGCCTTGCCACGACAGGTGGCTACTGGCTGTTCCACATGTGGAAGACATTCGGTAATCCGTTGTATCCACAGTTCGGCATGTACTTTCCGAATCCGCTTGCCCGGACCGACGCAGCTGGGGATGCACGATGGCGGCCGCACGGCTGGTTCGACACCGCGTTCTGGCCGTTCATCTTTACGGCGAATTCGCAGCGCGTCGGCGAGACGCCGATCCGTCAGATCATCTGGCCGATCGCCTATGTTCTCTTCTGGCTGTGGCTCGCGACCAGCGCTATCCGGATGACGATGCGCCGCAAGACCGGGGCGCTCGATCCGCGCGCGCGCTTCGTCGTGCTGTTCGTGGCAATCGGCTATGTCATGTGGATGAAGATGTTCAGCATCTACCGCTATATCGTCGCGGTCGAGGTGCTTACGCCGTTTGTCATCTGGATGTTGCTGCATCAGTTGTTGCCGTACCGTCCAGCGCGGCGTGCCGCTGGCTCGCTGATTGTGATCGCGACTGCGGTCGTGGTGACCGGCGGCGCCCGCACATGGGGTCACGAAGGGTGGGCCGACCCGCTCTATCATGCAGAGGTTCCGGCCATTGCTCAGCCGGAACGCACGAGCGTCATTATTGCAACGACCCGATACCGGGCATGGCCATGGCTGGCGACGCTGTTTCCTGAAAAGGTCGCATTCATGCAGCTGGAGAGCAGTTTTCCCCGGACGCCGGCGTTCGACGACCGCCTGCGGGAAATCGTCCGGGAACGTAGCGGACCAGCCTTTGCGATTATCGACGGCGAATACAACTGGCGGATCGACAACATCACGGCCATGAACGGACTCGTGGATGGCGCCGGGCTGACGCGCACTCAACGGGGTTGCGATGCCATGCGCTGGACGATCACGCGGCTACATCTGCACGCCTCGGTGGTGCCTGCTGCGAGCGGTACCAGACAGTGCAAACTGGGCCTGCGTGCCGACGACATGAGGGATACTGCCGCGGAGAACCGCGCGGATCGTGAGTCGGCGATTCCGATGTTTGAGCGCAACGGTTTCGCGCTGGATCCCGCCTCTTGTGTTCCGTATCCGGCAGGGATCGGCAAGGGGGTGCTCGTCTATCAGTGGTGCCGCGTATCGCTTCGTGACGGACATTGAACGCCGGCATATCGCCCGCCGCATGGCAGCACGTCGGCTGACACGAAGGCTCGGGTGACCGTTGCACCCTTGGAAGCTGCCATTGAAGTGGCGCTGTATGCAGTGGCCGGATCGGGGCCGCTAGCAGGCATTCGCAACTACACTACCGAGCCAGGCTGGAGCGCCGATCGAATCGCGCTCCGCAGCTTAACGTACGTAAAAACCCCCCAATCTTGACGGCCCCTGTGAGCGCAGACGAGGTTTTTCCAACCTTCCATGGGGGTCGGGTTTCACTGGAAATACGACCCGCGCCGGAACACCTTTTGCGGAGTGCATCATGGCACGACCGAGATTCGGGCCAACCTCTGAGGGCCGCGCTGCGGTCCGGGCGCTGCTCATCTGCGGCGTGCCGATCGGCCGCTGCCTGGCGCACGTCGTCAATCCGCAGACCCACCGGCCACCAAATACCTGGAACGTTCGCGATGAACAGGCCCGAAAAACCCCGGTAGCGTAACGCTGCCGGGGTTTTTTATTTTCGGCACCGTCCGCGACGCTTTACGGGCCGGCCACACGTCTCCCCTTCACTCAGCGGGGACGCACAACACGCCCCGGTAAATCCGCGGCCGCTGCCTATACCCGTAGCTCGAAGCGAGTCGTCACTCGTCAACCACGTCGCCAAAACAGGAGCCTGCGTCATGCGCAAGACCATCGCTCTGCTGGCCCCGCTCGCACTCGCCGTGCTACACGCCGGCGCCTTCGCCGATCCGCCCAAACTGTCCGACGGCCGCTTCGTCACCGCTGACGGCATGACGCTCTACACGTTCGACAAGGACACCACGCCCGGCGTCAGCGCCTGCACCGGCGGCTGCATGAGCAACTGGCCGGCGGCCACGGCGGCGCCGACCGACAAGCCGTCGGGCGACCGGACGCCGATCCCGAGCGCAGACGGTAAGCAACAATGGACGTACAAGGGTCATCCGCTGTATCACTACGCGGCCGACAAGCAGGCGGGCGATGCAAAGGGGGACGGCTTCAAGGAAATCTGGCACATCGCCAGGCCATAAGAAGCCACTCCGGCCGGCAACTGGGGCGCCATCGCCCCCGCCACAAAGCACAACGCCGACCCAAGGGCCGGCGTTGCGTCAAACCTCGAAGCTCGAGCGAAGCCCGAGCCAATTCTTATTCGTCTTTCGGGCACTGCAGATTGCAGCCATTCGGATCGCCGATGTCGCCGCGCTTGCGCGCCTGCGAACGTTGGCCGTGCTGATACTTGTCCGACGGGGCGGACGCGGCGAATGGCATCTGCGGATGCTCGTTAATGCGGAATTCGTCGGTCAGGATGCCACCCGGCACGCCAGGCGAATTTTGCGCGTAAGCGACGGAGACGGTGGCACAGAGCACACCAGCCGCGGCAGCGGCGGCACATGCATGGAGAAGAGCTTTCATGTCGATTCAGCGCAGCTTGGCGCGCGGTAAAGGCGGATACGAAGCCAAGAGAGTAGCCGAAACCGGCGCGCTGCGCAGCCGCGCACGCCGAGCGCCACCGCTTTTCTGGTTACAGGCTCTTACTCCGCCGTTACGCGAGCGCCCCGCCGAGCCCCTCGTCCAGATCGACGAGCCTGCCGCAGTCGCACGGATCGTAGCCGGCGAGTTGCTCGACGCGTTGGTGAAACGCGCTGCCGCGCAACAGGTTGATCACCGTCGCGAGCGGCGCGCGAGAGAGGTGCGCGCGATCGCACGCGAAGTAATAGTCCTCGTCGACGATCGGAATGAAGTCGAGCCCGAAATGATGCGCGGCCGGTTCGACGCCGAAGCCTATGTCCGCCATGCCGCTCGCGACGAACGCCGCGATCGCCGAGTGCGTCAGCTCGGTCGACGCATAGCCGTTGACGCGGTCCGGGTCCACACCGACCTGTCGCAGCGCGAGATCGAGCAGCATCCGCGTACCCGAGCCGGGCTGGCGGTTGACGAAACGGATGTCGTCGCGCGCCAGATCGCCAAGCCCGCCGATCCGCTTCGGATTGCCCTTGCCGATGAATAGGCCCTGCTTGCGTCGGGTCAGATGCACGAGCACATGGCGTTGCGGATCGAGCCAGCGCCGGTAGGTATCGGCACACACCGCGCGGAACTCGCCGAGCGGCAGATGAAAGCCCGCCAGATCGCACTCGCCGCGCGCGAGCGCACTGACCGCCTCGGCGCTGTCGCGGTACTTGATCTCGACTGGCAGATCGTTGGCGACCAGCGCCGTAACGAGCGCGGCCACCGCGTAACCGTGCGACGCGTGGATGCGCACGTCATCGGCGGGAGGCGCAAGCCAGCGGTTCAGATCGCTCGCCACTTCGCTCGCGAGGGCCTGCAAATTGCCGTCGAGCCGCTCGCCGCAGAGCCGCTGCCCGCGCAGCACCGCGTGACCGAGCTCGGACAACGCCGAGCCGCGCCCACGCTCTTTCGCGATCAGAGGACCACCAAGCCGCTCCTCGATGCTGCGCAGCAAGCCCCATGCGTGCCGATAGGACAAACCCTTAAGCGCCGCGGCCTGCGCAATGCTGCCAGATACATCGACGAGCGCGAGCAGCGGCACCACGTCAGACAGGCTGGCCTCGCGGCCGTCCGCGCCCTTGACCACCAGATCGACCTGACATTCGATCCTGACCATATATGTTTGACTGTTTCCTATTGCGCGCGCCGGTCGGCGCGCCTATCTTTCGGCTATACCATATCGAATAAGCGAAGCATACGTGCATGCATTATGAATAACAAGTGCATATATCGCTTTGGAGGAGCCCCCTTTGGACGATTCTCTCGCCACGGCGCCGGATCAGCTCGTGCAACGTCACGCGCAGCCGGGCCGCACACTCATCACGATCCTGCACGCGATCCAGGACGAACTCGGCTTTGTGCCACCCGCGGCGGTCGGACCGCTCGCCCGCGCGCTGAACCTGTCGCGAGCGGAAGTGCACGGCGTCATCACTTACTACCATCACTTTCGCACCTCACCGGCCGCGCCCGTCACGGTGCAGCTGTGCCGCGCCGAAGCGTGCCGCAGCATGGGCACCGAGGCGCTTGCCCAGCACATCGAGGCGCACACCGGTTGCCGCTTCGACGCCGGTCACCATGACGGCGCAACGGTGGAGCTCGAATCGGTGTACTGCCTCGGCCAATGCGCGCTGTCGCCGGCGATGATGCTCAACGGCACGCTGCACGCGCGCGTGTCGCCGCAAAAATTCGACGCGCTGTTCGCCGCTGCCCGCAAATGCGTGGAGGTGCCGGCATGACGCGCATCTATGTTCCGCGAGATTCGTCGGCGCTCGCGCTCGGCGCCGATGCGCTGGCCGAAGCCATTGCCAGCGAAGCCGCGCGCCGCGGCATTGCGATCGAACTGATCCGCAACGGTTCGCGCGGGTTGCTGTGGCTCGAACCGCTCGTCGAAGTTGCGACGCCCGAAGGCCGCATCGGCTATGCGAATGTCGACGTGGAAGACGTCGCCGCGCTGTTCGACGCGGGCTTCGTCGAGGGCGGCGAGCATGCGCGGCGCGTCGGCGTGGTCGACGAGATTCCGTATCTGAAGAAGCAGCAGCGCCTGACCTTCGCGCGGATCGGCATCACCGACCCGCTGTCCATCGACGATTACGTCGCGCACGGCGGCCTCGAAGGCCTACGCAACGCCCTGCAAACCGACGGCGATGCCGCCTGCGAAGCGCTGATCGAATCCGGTCTGCGCGGCCGCGGCGGCGCGGCCTTCCCGGCCGGCATCAAGTGGCGCACGGTGCGCGGCGCGAAAGCCCCGCAGAAGTACGTCGTCTGCAATGCCGACGAAGGCGATTCCGGCACCTTCTCCGATCGTCTCGTGATGGAAAGCGATCCGTACGTGCTCATCGAAGGCATGATCATCGCCGGCGTCGTGACCGGCGCGAGCGTCGGCTACATCTATGTGCGCAGCGAATACCCGCACTCGATCGCGACGCTTGAAGCTGCCATCGCCCGTGCGCGCACAGCCGGCTGGCTCGGCGACAGCGTGCTCTCGAGCGGGCAGCGTTTCGAGCTGTTCGTGGCGAAAGGCGCGGGCTCGTATGTGTGCGGCGAGGAAACCGCGATGCTGGAATCGCTCGAAGGCAAGCGCGGCATCGTCCGCGCAAAGCCGCCGGTGCCCGCACTCGTGGGTCTTTATGGCCAGCCCACCGTGATCAACAACGCGATCACGCTCGCCACCGTGCCGATCATCTTCGCGCGCGGCGCCGCGTTCTATAAAGACTTCGGCATGGGCCGCTCGCGTGGCACGCTGCCGTTCCAACTGGCCGGCAACATCAAGCGAGGCGGTCTCGTCGAACTCGCGTTCGGCGTGACATTGCGCCAACTGCTCGACGACTTCGGCGGCGGCACCGCGAGCGGCCGGCCGGCGCGCGCGGTGCAGGTCGGCGGTCCGCTCGGCACCTATCTGCCGCCAAGCCAGTGGGACATTCCGATGGACTATGAAGCCTATGCGGCGGTCGGCGCGGTGATCGGCCACGGCGGTCTGGTCGTGCATGACGACACGTCGAACCTTGCCGAACTCGCGCAATACGCGATGCACTTCTGCGCACTCGAATCGTGCGGCAAATGCACGCCGTGCCGGATCGGCTCGACGCGCGGCGTCGAGGTGATCGCGCGGATTCGCAGCGGCGACACGTCGACGCGTCAGGTGCAATTGCTGCGCGATCTGTGCGACACGATGGTAGCCGGCTCGTTGTGCGCGATGGGCGGCATGACGCCCTATCCGGTGCTGTCCGCGCTCGATCATTTCCCTGAAGACTTCGGTCTCGCCGCCGATCCCACTGCCGACCACGCCACCAAAGCGGCCGCGGCCTGACTCCAGGAGTTCACCATGTCCGACCAGTTCAACTCCCCCGCCGGCGCCCCGAAGGAAGTCCCCCTGGGGGGCGGCTGCGGCTCAGGCAACTGCGCATGCAAGTCGCAAGCCCTGGCACGCGCCGCCAGCGCCTTCTCCGACGAGACCGACTACGGCACCCCCGCCCGCCACTCGGACGTCGACGTGACGCTCGAAATCGACGGCCAGGCGGTGACCGTACCGGCCGGCACGTCGGTGATGCGCGCGGCGGCTGAAGCTGGCGTCAACGTGCCGAAGCTGTGCGCGACCGATTCGCTCGAACCGTTCGGCTCATGCCGCCTGTGTCTCGTCGAAATCGAAGGGCGGCGCGGCTATCCCGCCTCATGCACGACACCGGTCGAAGCCGGCATGAAGGTGCGCACGCAGACCGACCGTCTGCAGTCGCTGCGTCGCAACGTGATGGAGCTGTACATCTCCGACCATCCGCTCGATTGCCTGACCTGCCCCGCCAACGGCGACTGCGAACTGCAGGACATGGCGGGCGTGACCGGCCTGCGCGAAGTGCGCTACGGCTTCGACGGCGCGAATCATCTGAAGGACAAAAAGGACGAATCGAATCCGTACTTCACGTACGACCCGGCGAAGTGCATCGTCTGCAATCGCTGCGTGCGCGCGTGCGAGGAAACCCAGGGCACGTTCGCGCTGACGATCACCGGACGCGGCTTCGAATCTCGCGTCGCGGCCAGCGAGAACCAGCCGTTCATGGAATCGGAGTGCGTGTCGTGCGGCGCCTGCGTGGCCGCGTGCCCGACCGCGACCTTGCAGGAAAAGTCCGTCGTGATGCTCGGCCAGCCCGAGCACTCGGTCGTCACCACCTGTGCCTATTGCGGCGTCGGTTGCTCGTTGAAGGCAGAGATGAAGGGCAACCAGGTCGTGCGGATGGTGCCGCACAAGAACGGCCAGGCCAACGAAGGCCATGCGTGCGTAAAGGGTCGCTTCGCATGGGGCTACGCGACGCACAAGGACCGCATCACGAAGCCGATGATCCGCGCGACGATCACCGACCCGTGGCGCGAAGTCAGCTGGGACGAAGCGATCTCGTACGCGGCATCGGAATTCCGTCGCATCCAGGCGAAGCATGGGCGCGATTCGATCGGCGGCATCACGTCGTCGCGCTGCACGAACGAAGAGACTTACCTCGTGCAGAAGCTCGTGCGCGCCGCGTTCGGCAACAACAACGTCGACACCTGCGCGCGCGTCTGCCATTCGCCGACCGGCTACGGTCTGAAAACCACGATCGGCGAATCGGCGGGCACCCAGACGTTCGCATCGGTCGATAAGGCCGACGTCATCATGGTGATCGGCGCGAATCCGACCGACGGCCACCCGGTGTTCGCCTCGCGTCTGAAGCGGCGCGTGCGCGAGGGTGCGAAGCTGATCGTCGTCGATCCGCGCCGGATCGACATCGTCGATACGCCGCACGTGAAGGCGTCGCATCATCTGCAATTGCGGCCCGGCACCAACGTCGCGATCGTCAACGCGCTCGCGCACGTGATCGTCACCGAAGGCCTGCTCGACGAAGCGTTCGTCGCCGAGCGCTGCGAAACCCGCGCGTTCGAACAGTGGCGCGATTTCGTCGCGCTGCCGGAGAACTCGCCGGAAGCGACCGAAGCGGCGACCGGCGTGCCCGCGCAACAGGTACGCGAAGCCGCGCGCATCTACGCGAGCGCCGGCAACGCCGCGATCTACTACGGCCTCGGCGTTACCGAACACGCGCAAGGCTCGACGATGGTGATCGGCATCGCGAACCTGGCGATGGCGACCGGCAACATCGGCCGCGAAGGTGTCGGCGTGAATCCGCTGCGCGGCCAGAACAACGTGCAGGGTTCGTGCGACATGGGCTCGTTCCCGCACGAGCTGCCCGGCTATCGTCACATCGGCGATCCGCTCGTGCGCACGCAGTTCGAAAACGCCTGGGCCGTCACGCTGCAACCGGAACCTGGCCTGCGCATTCCGAACATGTTCGACGCCGCGCTGCACGGCAGTTTCAAGGGTCTGTACTGCCAGGGCGAGGACATCGTGCAGTCGGACCCGAACACGCATCATGTGGCGGCGGCGCTGTCGTCGATGGAATGCATCGTCGTGCAGGACATCTTCCTGAACGAGACCGCCAAGTATGCACACGTGCTGCTGCCCGGCTCGTCGTTCCTCGAAAAGGACGGCACGTTCACCAATGCCGAGCGCCGCATCTCGCGCGTGCGCAAGGTGATGCCGCCGCTCGGCGGCTACGCGGACTGGGAAGTCACGCAGTTGCTGTCGCGCGCGCTCGGCTACGAGATGGACTACACGCATCCGTCCGAGATCATGGACGAAATCGCGCGGCTCACACCGACCTTCCACGGCGTGTCGTACCAGAAGATCGACGAAATGGGCAGCATCCAGTGGCCATGCAACGAGGACGCTCCCGACGGCACGCCGACGATGCACGTCGACACCTTCGTGCGCGGCAAGGGCAGGTTCGTGATCACGAAGTTCATCGCATCGCCGGAGAAGGTCACGCGCAAGTATCCGTTGCTGCTGACGACCGGGCGCATTCTGTCGCAGTACAACGTCGGCGCGCAGACGCGCCGCACCGAGAACTCGCGCTGGCATGACGAAGACCGGCTCGAACTGCATCCGCACGATGCCGAGGAACGCGGCATCAAAACCGGCGACTGGGTCGGCATCGAATCGCGCGCGGGGCAGACCGTGTTGCGCGCGAAGGTGACGGAGCGGATGCAGCCGGGCGTCGTCTATACGACGTTCCACTTCCCCGAATCGGGCGCGAACGTGATCACGACCGACAGCTCCGACTGGGCGACCAACTGCCCCGAATACAAGGTGACCGCGGTGCAGGTGATGCCGGTCGAGCAGCCGTCGCAATGGCAGAAGGACTATTCGCGCTTCAATAGCGAACAGCTCGAACTGCTGAAGCAGCGCGAGCTGGCCAATGCGGCCGCGGCCGTCACCGCGGGCAAGTGAGGCGAGCCATGGACAATCGGAATCTGATCGACATGGCGAACCGGATCGGCGACTTCTTCGAGTCGATGCCCGACCACGAGGAAGCGCTGACCGGCGTCGCCGAACACATCCGCCGCTTCTGGGAGCCGCGCATGCGGCGCGCGCTGCTCGCGACGCTCGACGAAGCGCCGGACACGTATGACATCGCGCTATCGGACTTCACGCGCGAGGCGATCGTCAGGTATCGCGAGAAGTTGACGCCGGCGCAGGCCCAGGCGCCGGCGGCTTAGGCTCGGGCCGTTTCCCCCAATCAACCAGGCACGGCGGCGCGATCTGCTGCCGCGTGCGTGCCCATGCCAGGCAACAGGCGGCGCCAATCACAACGTCGCCTGTTCCGATATCTCTCCCCCAACCGTAAACCACGCTTCGCAGTGCCGTACGAGACCGTGCAGGTCCGAGCCGGTGCGTCCGCGCGCGCTGATGTAGCCGTCGGGCCGCACCAGATAAAACGACGGCCGCGTGCGCCCATACGATTCGGACAACGCCGGGCCGCCGTCGCCGCTCGTATCGGTGACGCGCCAGATCCGCACCGCGTTCGGCAGCAGCCGCTCGACCTCGGCGGCGAGCTTTTCTACTTCGGGGTCCGGCGGCGGTGCATGTTTTGCGGCGGGATCGAGCGGCGTGCCATCGACGGGCAGCGGCGGCAACAGCAGAAACAGCGAGAAGAACGCCGGATCGTGCAGATCGAAAATGCAGCCGACACCCGGCGCGCGCCCGAGCGGACCGTCGACGACGTGCACGAGCGCATCGGGTGCGCGCTCGCCCGCGCGCGGGCCGCCGTCGAGCACGCGTTCGAGCGTCAGCGGACTGCGCCGGTATTGGATCGACAGCTCGCTGATCGTCGCGCGTGCGGCATCGCGCAGCGGACCGAGCGTGGCCAGCACCGGCATCACGCGCTCGCGCAGCAGCTTCATCGGTCCATGATCGGCCTCGGCCATCTGCGTGATGAAACCGGTCTGCCGCAGCACCTCGCGCTCGATCGGATGTCGCTCGGCGTGATACGTGTCGAGCAGACGATCCGGCGCCGCGCCGCCGATCACGCGCGCGAGCTTCCAGCCGAGATTGAGCGCTTCCTGGATGCCGGTGTTCATGCCTTGTGCGGCCGCGGGGCTGTGTACGTGCGCGGCATCGCCGGCGAGGAAGATGCGGCCCACGCGCAGCCGATCGACCATCCGGCTGTTCACGTGGAAGTACGCCGACCACGCCAGATCCGACACGTCGACGCGCTCGCGCACGCGTCGCGCGATCAGCGCCTTGCATTGTTCGAGCGACGGCGCCGGCGCCCGCTCCAGCGGCGGCTCGCCGAGCACCGCGGGGGCCGGCGGTGCGGCGCTGCCCGACGGCTCGACCGCATGATCGGCGATCAGACGATGGCGGCCGTGGCCCATCGGAAACAGCGCGACGAGACCGTCGCCCGACGCGAAGATATGGAACTCGTCGTCGGGCCAGTCGGTTTCGGCGTGCAGGTCGGCGAGCAGAAAGGTCTGGTCGAAGGTCTTGCCCTCGAAGTTCAGGTCGAGGCGATGGCGAATCGAACTGTGCGCGCCATCGGCCGCGATCAGATACGACGGGCGCATGGCTTCCGTGCGGCCGTCCGCGCGGCGCAAGGTCGCCTGAACGCTCGCGGAGCCTTGCATGAACGCCACGAGCTCGACGCCGCGCTCGACCTTCACGCCGAGCGTCGCCAGATGCTCGGTCAGGAGCCGCTCGGTCACCGACTGGTCGAGAAACAGCAGATAGGGATAGCGCGTGTGCAACGGGTCGAAATCGAGCTGCGCAAGCCGCATGCCGTTCGAAAACAGATTCGCCACGCGCGCGCGATGGCCGAGCTCGAGAAACGGTTCGACCAGCCGATGCTGCTCGAGCAGTTCTAGCGTACGTGCCTGAATGCCGATCGCGCGCGAGTAAGGGTTCGGCTGCGGTGCCTTGTCGATCAGGCGCAGGGGGATGTGGGCGCGCGCGAGACTCAACGCTGCGGCAAGTCCGGTGGGACCGGCCCCGACGATCAGCACCGGCGACGCGTCGTAGGCGGCAGCGTCCATGCGGAACTCCAGAGGCAACAATGCGTTCTAGTGTACGCCGCCGCTCTTGCGCACACGGGTGCGCTGCATCAATCGCGCGTCGGCAAGACGGGTCGCGCGGGGTTCCATCCGTCGTTGCCCATGAACTCACGCTCCGCGCAAATCCGGGCCGCTTGCGCAAGTATGGGAAAATGCGCCCTCAGTCTGATTGATCCAAATGCCCTCCCCGTCATGCAACCTGTATTTGACCGCGCGTTCGCGGCGCATCGTGACGGCCGCCTCGACGACGCCGAACGCGGCTACCGCGCCACGCTCGACCACGACCCCAGCCACGTCGACGCGCTGCATCTGCTCGGCGTGCTGCGCCACCAGCAGGGCCAGCACGCCGAAGCGGCGGCGCTGGTGCGGCGCGCGGTCGATCTGCGCCCCGAAGACGCGGCGCTGCAGCTGAACCTCGGCAATGCGCTGAAGGCGCTCGGCCAGATCGACGCCGCGATCGAGCAGTTCCGCAACGCGCTGACGCTCGCGCCGAGCTTCCCGATGGCGCACTACAACCTCGGCAACGCGTACGCGTCGCTAGGCCGTCACGAAGACGCCGCCGATGCGTTCGAACGTTCGCTGCGCCTGCAGCCGAACGACGCGTCGTCGCACAACAATCTCGGCAACGCGCTGCACGCGCTCGGCCGTCACGCGGACGCGATCGAGTCGTTCCGGCGCGCGCTCGAGCTGCGCCCCGGTCACGCGGGCGCGCTGAACAACATGGGCATGTCGCTGAACGCGCTCGATCGGCCGAACGAGGCGGTGCCCTGCTTCGAGGCCGCGCTCGCCGCCGCGCCGCGCTTCGTCGCCGCGCACTTCAATCTCGCGAATACGTTCGATGCGACCGGCCGCCATGCGCAGGCAGTCGCGTCATTTGAAGCGGCGCTGCGTCTGCAGCCGAACCTGCCGCCCGCGATCTATGGCATAGGCAACGCGCTCGCGGCGCTCGGCTGTGCCGAACAGGCGCTGCCGTATCTGGAGCGCGCGGTCGGGCTCGATCCGCAATTCGCGCTCGCGTGGCTTGCGCTCGGCACCGCGCACCAGGCGCTCGGCGCGCGCGCGGCCGCGGTGCGCGCGCTCGATCAGGCGTTGCGGCTGCGCCCGGATCTCGCGTCCGCGCATATGAACCGTGCGCTCGCGTGGCTCGCGATGCGCGACTTCGAGCGCGGGCTGCCCGAATACGAATGGCGCTTGCAAACCGTCGCGCAACCGGTGATCCAGACGTTGCCGCGCTGGCACGGCGAGTCGATCGAAAATTACACGCTGCTGATCCATGCCGAACAGGGTTTCGGCGACACGCTGCAGTTCGTGCGCTTCGTACCGCGCGCAGCGCTTCGCGCCGCACGCGTCGTGCTGGAAGTGCAGCCGCAGTTGGTGCCGCTCTTCGCGCCCGTCGCGCAGGCATGGCGCGTCTCGCTGATCGCGCAGGGCCAGCCGCGCCCCGCCGCCGATCTGCAGATTCCGCTCTTGAGCCTGCCGCTAGCGCTCGGCACGCGCTACGACACGATTGACGCGCGCACGCCCTATCTGAGCGTGCCGCCGGCCTATGGCCGCAAATGGCGCGGCTCGCTCGGCGGTCAGGCGAAGCGCAAGATCGGGATCGCATGGTCGGGGCGCATCCAGCGCAACGAAACCCGCACGATGCCGCTCGCCGCGCTGGAGCCGCTGTTCGCACTGGATGGCATCGACTGGATCGTGTTGCAGCCCGATCTGTCCGAGGACGACCGCGCGGCGCTCGACGCGCATCCGCGCGCGGCCGCGATCCATCGCTTCGACCACCGTATCGATGATTTCGCGGATACCGGGGCGATCGTCGAGCGGCTCGACGCGGTGGTGTCGATCGACACGTCGATCGCGCACCTCGCGGGCGCGCTGCGCAAGCCGCTGTGGCTGATGCTGCCGTTCGCCGCCGACTGGCGCTGGTTCGACGGCGACACGCGCAGCCCGTGGTATCCCGGCGCGACGCTCGTGCGTCAGCCGCGGCCGGGCGCGTGGGATGAAGTCGTCGAGGTGGTCGCTAACGAATTGCGGCATGGGTAGCCACAGACCACGCGCCGCAAACAAAAAACCCCGCTTTCGCGGGGTCTTTTGTTTTCAGAACACGAAGTAAACCGTCAGGCCGCCCGATACTGATTGCGTGACTCCGGCGTGCGATACAGGAACAGCGTCGCGAGCAGACCGCAGATTGCCGCCACGCCGAGGACCAGGCCCGGCGCCGCCTTGTTGCTGGTCACGTGGATCAGCAGCGTGGCGATGGCCGGCGTGAAGCCGCCGATCGTCGTCGCGAGACTGTACGCGAGCGAGAAGCCAGCGGTTCGCACTTCGACCGGCATCACTTCGGTCAGCGCGACGACCATCGCGCCGTTGTAGCAGCCGTACAGGAACGACAACCACAGCTGCACGGCGAGCAGACGCGCGAACGACGGTTCGGCGACGAGCCATTGCAGCGCCGGATACGCGGTGAGGATCGTCAGGATCGTGAACGCGAGCAGCACCGGACGGCGGCCGATGCGGTCCGACAACGCGCCGGACAACGGCAGCCAGATCAGATTTGAGATACCGACGCAGACGGTGACGACGAGCCCGTCGATCGCCGACAGCTTCAGCACTTCCCTGCCGAAGGTCGGCGTGTAAGCGGTGATCATGTAGAACGACACGGTCGTCATGACGACCATGCCCATGCCGCCCAGCACGATCGGGTAGTTCGCGAGCATCGACTTCAGGATCTCGCCCACGCTCGGACGATGCTTGCGCGCCGTGAACTCCTCGGTTTCCTGCAGCGAGCGGCGGATGATGAACAGGAACGGCACGATCAGACAGCCGATCAGGAACGGCACGCGCCAGCCCCACGCGAACATCTGCTCGGCGGGCAGAATCTTGTTGAGCATCACGCCGATCAGCGCGGCGAATACCACCGCGACCTGCTGGCTGCCCGATTGCCACGAGCAATAGAAGCCCTTGTTGCCCTTCGTCGCGATCTCCGACAGATACACCGACACGCCGCCGAGCTCAGCGCCGGCGGAGAAGCCTTGCAGCAGCCGGCCGAGCAGCACCAGCACGGGCGCCACGAGCCCGATGGTCGCGTAGCCCGGTATCGTCGCGACCGTCAGGGTGCCGAGCGCCATCAGGCTCAGTGTGAGGATCAGGCCTTTGCGACGGCCGTGATGGTCGATGTAGGCGCCGAGCACGATCGCGCCGAGCGGACGCATCAGGAAGCCCGCGCCGAACACGGACAGCGACAGCATCAGCGACGCGAAATCGCTGCCGCCAGGAAAGTAGGTCTTGGCGATCGCGGAAGCGTAGTAGCCATAGACCATGAAGTCGTACATTTCAAGAAAGTTGCCGCTGACAACGCGGAACACTGTCTTGACCTTGGATTCTTCGGTGGTGGAAGCGGCGTGGGTCGCTGTAGACATGACACTCTCAGATGGGCCCGCCGCCCTGTCGGACGGATCGACGCGGACGGTGACGAGCGGGCAGTTGAAACGATCCACTGCGTTTGGCAAGCGGATGCTGCAGCGGACGCACAGGTATAAGCAAGTGCGCCCGGGGGCGCCGCATTTTGCTGCTCACGGCGCTCATTCGATATGAGGGTAAACGCTGAGCTCGATGTCGGGCCGAAGCCACGTAATGTTACTGCTGATAGGGCCGACGCGAAACGCATACAGTCTGCTTACGCGCGACACCCGCGGGCGGCGGTAGACTGTCCGCGCGAGGCCATTCAGTCGATTACTCGGATGCGAACCACCCCTGCTCTTTCCCTGCGCCCCGCCACGCTCGAGGACGCCGCGCTGATTGCGTCGATCCACAGCGCCAGTTGGCAGGCGACCTATCGCGGTCTGTTGCCCGACGCGTTCCTCGACGGCGAAGTCACGCGCGAACGCGCCGCCTATTGGGAAGCACGTCTCGGCGCGCCGGGCGGCGAGCGCCGCATCGTGCTGATCGCCGAGCTGGCCGGCGAGCCGGCCGGCTTCGTGTGTGTCGAGCGCCAGCCCGAGTCCGCGTGGGGTGTGCTGCTCGACAACCTGCATGCGCTGCCCGGTTATCAGGGCATCGGCGTCGGCAAAACACTGATGCACGCGGCCGTAGACTGGACGCGCGCGCAAGGCGAGGCACAGCTGTATCTGTACGTGCTCGAGGGCAATACGGCGGCGATCGGCTTTTACGAGCGACACGGCTGGCAGTTGGTCGGCGCGGAGCCCGATCAGATGGGCGGCGTGGATATCACCGCGTTGCGCTACGTGTACCGGTTGAAGGCTTGAACGCCGTGGTTGAGTGTGCGTGAAGCGCGTGGCGTCGCGGGGACGGCGCGCGCCGGCAGCGTCCCTGTTTTCGGAGTCATCTGAACGGTGGACGACGTAGTTTCGAGGCATGATTTTCTGTTGCCGATGGCTTCATCGGCCCCCTACAGATTCCGTCACTGCCGCACCGGTGAGCCTGTCCGAGACACCGGAAGAAACCGATGACCAGCACGCCGCTCATCTTGATCGAAGGCGCATTTGCGCTTCCCCCTCTCCGTGCGCTCGACCACCTGCCCGAACCGTTCGGCCGCGACTGGGCGTTGCTGTCCGGCGCTCAGCGCTGGCGAACCGGGCTCGATTCGCTGTATGCCGCGCTGCTGCGCACCATGTGCGTCAGAGATCAGCAGTTGCTGTCGTATGGGCAGTGGGTGTCGATCGACGGCGTGCTGACCGGCGTGCTAACTGACATGAAGCGGCCGGCAAAGACGCCCGTCGCGAACGCCGCGCAGCCTGCCGGGGAACCGTCGAATACCGCGACGGCGGCGCATCCCGCTATGCAACGGAAGGTGCCTCAGGGTCCAATGCGAATCGCGCTCAAGGCCCGCTCGCCGCGAATCGCGCAGCGGCGCATTGTGCGGCATCGGCGAACGGTCGCGGCGAGTGCCGGCGTAATCGGCTGCGTCCTGGTGCTGGCGTGGTGGATCGTCGATCAGCCTCCGGCGCCGCGGCATATGGCCTCCGACATGCTGAAATCGGCGCAAGCTCTGATGCCCCGTCGTGATGCGCCGGCGCCGCTAGAAAAGCGTCGTGCGCAGCATCTGGTTGCGAGTGCCGAGGCACCGGTGATTGCGGAGGCCGTCACACCGGCTCCTGTGCTTCCGCCATTACCTGTCGACGTGGCCGCCGCCGCACCCGCGTGCATCGTGGCTTTGCCTCACCGCACCGCCACGCGACATGCGCCCACCCCGCGTGACACGATTCACTCATCGCCTCCGCGTCGTGCGCTTCGCGTGCAAACGCATCCGCTTCCGGTAAATCGCCATGCCGCGAATGACCCATCGCATGAAGCGCGCGTTCGTACCCGGTTCGGCGAAGACGGATACGCTGATGTAACGACGTTCGCCATGATGTCTTTGCGCGACGTCGCGCCGCTGCCGCGCTCCACCGTGTCGAACAATCTGCCGGCAAATAGCACCGAGTGGATGAACCACATATCGCAGCGTCGCGTCACCGAAATCCCGGAACAATTCGCGCAATGAGCGCCGCCGTTACTTCGACGCAGGCAAACCCGCTTCCGTCTGCTGCTGCAAGCGCGTGACCGCGCTTTGAAGCTGACGCAATTGCGCCTGCGCGTTGTCGCGCTCCGCGCGCAGCGCGAGCGCCTCGTCGCGCGTCTGCCGCTGCCGGTCGTCGACCTTCGCCTGCTGCGTGCGGGCGACGTCGAGATCGGTCTGCAGCCGTTGCGCCCGCTGCTGCGATATCGCGATGCTGCCCTGCAGATACGCATTCTGCGCCTGCAACCGCGTGCGATGAATCTCGACGTCCGCGAGTTGCTGCGTCTGCTGCGCGAAACCGGCGTAGATCGCTTCCGCGCGCTCTGCCGAATCGCTCCTGATCACGCGCCAGAAATGCTTGTTCTGAAACAACGCGACGTAGTACGTCATCCGCGGCGGATGGAAGAACAGGCTCGCACCGTAGCTGCCGTTGTAGGTCGTGCGCAGTTCGCTGAGGTTCGCGTCGTGGATCAACTCGATCAAATCGGCGACGTCGCCGCGCGCGGCGGAGGGGGTATTCGCGGACACCTCGGGCTCAGCGACGGACTGGGGGCCAGCCTCTCGCGGCGCCAACTCCCCTGGAGCCGGCCGCGTGCCCACCAGCGGCGCGCTCACGCTGTCCTGCTGTGCCACCGCAACACCCGTATGCCATAACGCATAGACACCGGCGAGCAACATAGCGCGCCGGATAACCAAGGAGTACTTCATATGCCTGCTCCACGCCGATCCAGAATGACGTTGGATTATCGCGCGGATTTATCGCGACGCGAAGCTCGTGGGCACTGTATGGACACGCTCGAAATCGAGATAGATGGTTGGTGCAGCGAATCACTCCATCCCGAAATCACAGTCGCAAAATAAAGACGCCACCCATCTCGCACTCCTGATTATTTCGAGAGAAGAAAACGCACTGCCACATAACGTGACAGTGCGTCAGATGGATGGAATGGCTCCGGCGGGCTGGGGAAAACAGCGAAAGCGCGGGACCGATGCGCAACCACGCCGCGGACTCAACCTCGACCGCGCACGCCGCGCCAACGCAAACCCGCCATGCTTAAAACCGCGTCTCGCGCGCGACCCGCAGGAACGTATCGAGCAACGGTGTGCAATCGAGCAGCTCCGGGCCGCCCGCGCGATGAAACTCGGGGTGCCACTGCACGCCCATCACGAACGGCGCGCGCCGGTAGCGCACGGCCTCGATGATGCCGTCCGACGCCGACACCGCCTCGATATTCAGATCGCGGCCCAGCGTCTTTACCGCCTGATGGTGGATCGAATTGACGATCGCGTCGCGTCGTCCGGGGAACATGTTCAGCAGCGTCGAGCCATCCGGAAAATGCACGCCGTGCCGGTGCTGATCGTAGTTTTCGTTGACGTGGGCGTTCGCGGTGGGCACTTCGGTCGCGATGTCCTGATATAGCGTGCCGCCGAACGCGACATTGATCAGCTGACAGCCGCGGCACACGCCGAGCACCGGCTTGCCCGATTCGACGAACTCGTGCAGCAGCTCGAGCTCGTACATGTCGCGCACGCGGTCACCGGGCCATTCGTGGCTGCTCGCCGATTCCGCATACGTCTGCGGCGACACGTCGGCGCCGCCTTGCAGCAGCAGGCCATCGAGATGCTTCGCATAGTCGCGCAGGCGGATGTTGCTCGGGTGCAGCATGCCCTGATGACCAACGGTCGGGATCATGAACACCAGCACGTCGCGCGACATCACCCAGTGCGCGATCGACTCCTCCAGATACTGCAGCGTCTTGCCGCGCAAGCCCTTCGCGCCCGGTTCCGGATGGAAGATGCGCGCCGACACGCCGATGCGCAGCGTGCGCTGCGTGATCCGCTGCCCCGCGCGATCGAACAGCTGCCGCGCGCGCGCCGCGATGATGCGGCCGAACACGCTCCACGCCGAATCGCTCTGCTTCAGATAACGCGGTGGCGACGGCGGAAGCGCGTTGGGTGGCGGCGGGTTCGTGGCGCTGAAATCGGGTGCCGCGCCGAAACCGGGCGGCGGCGAGCCGGGCGCGCGCGCCGCGGGTGCGGCGGCTGCCTCGGTGGCGATTTCGTCGTCGGTGGCGATGTCCGCGGCGCTAATGCCCCCCGCGTGCGGCTTGCCGGCGGCCGCCGTCGGTTTGACGACTGGCTCGGGTTTCACCATGGTCGCGCCGCCGGCGTACGTACCAGCGCGCCGCGCTTCGCGCTCGTGCACCTTGGCTTCCTGCCGCGCGGTCGATTCGGCGGCGGCGCTGCGCGCTTCGGCCGCGTCGCGCAGCCGCGCCGTTCGCGGATCTTCGGGCGTGACCGACGATGCGCTGAGCGGATCGTCGGTCGACGACCTCGCGATCGCCTCCTCGGCCGCGGGGCTCGTGTCTTTGGCGGCCGACCGGGTGGCATCTTCATGCGACGGAGGAAGCGAGGCGGCCGGTTCGGCCGGTTCGGCCGGTGCGCTGCTCGGCGCGGGGGAGGCCGGCTGCGGACTGCCGGTCGTGCCGGCGTTTTCGGGTTTGTTTTCGCTCATGACTGTCGGACGGGCGCCTTACACGCGAACGAATGAATATGCCCTGATTATCCGTCAGTGCTGCAGGCCCCGCAAACCCGCACACAATTGCTCACATTGTTGCGAAGCGTTACACCGACCCCGATGAGTCAAGGATCCGGCCGCTCTTCGAAGGTTTCCCGCAACGCGATCTGCATCGACGCATGAATCTTCACGCACCAGCGCCACACGAGCGCGAGCAGCAGCGCGGCGCACACGAGCACCGCGACGAGCAGGCCAGTCGGCGGCAGGATGCTGCCCGACAGCGCCGCCACCAGCAGAAACACGCCGATCATCGACACGATCGGCACGAGATCGGCGATCGCGTGACGCAGCGCGCTCGTGAAGCGTCCCGCGGTGGTCGGCTGCACGCTGACTTCGGCGAGCAGCAGCGCGAGCGACTTGGTCTTGCGATACACGGCCACGAGAAACGGCAGCGAAACGACGAGCGCGACGCTCCACTGCACGACGCGTTGCAGCGGCTCGTCGTCGAGCCAGTGCGCGAGCAGCCGGCCGCTATGCGGCGCGCTATACGACACGGCCAGGAAAATGGCCGCGACGAGCGCGAGATTCACCGCGATCTGCAATACGATCCGCCGCGTCATGCTGATGAGCGTCGGCTCGCCGCGCGCCGTGATCAAACTGCGCAGCCATTGCCCGTACATGCCGAACACGTTGGACAACGTGGCGGGCATCGCCTGCCCGATGCGGCGCGTGAGCGGATCGGCGACGCGGATCAGATATGGCGTCGTCAGCGTCGTCAATGCCGACACGGCGACCGCGATCGGATACAGAAACCCGCTCGTCACCTTCAACGTCAGACCGAGCGTCGCGATGATGAACGAGAACTCGCCGATCTGCGACACGGTCATGCCGACGCGCATCGAGGTGCGCGCGTCCTGCCCCGACAGAAACGTGCCGAGCCCGCACGACACGATCTTGCCGACGATCACCGCGAGCGTGATCACGGCGATCGGCCATCCGTAGTCGAGCATCACGGCCGGGTTCAGCATCAGTCCGATCGTCACGAAGAAGATCGCGGAAAACGCGTCGCGCAGCGGCGCGATCAGATGCTCGATCCGATGCAGATGACGCGACTCGGCCATGATCGCGCCAATCAGGAACGCGCCGAGCGCGATGCTGTAATCGAGCTTGACGACCAGCAGACAGAAGCCGAAGCAGAAGCCGAGCACGGACACGAGCATCATCTCGTCGCTGCCCGTGCGCGCGACGTAGTTCAGCGCGCGCGGCACGAGCAGCACGCCGACCAGCAGCGACACCGTCATGAACAGCAGCAGCTTGCCGAGCGTGACGGCCGCGAGCCCGGCCGACAGTTGCCCGGTCTGCGCGATGCCGGTCAGCAGCACGAGCATCGCGATACCGAGAATGTCCTCGACGATCAGAATGCCGAACACGAGCTGCGCGAAGCTTTCGCGTTTGAGTCCGAGATCGGACAGCGCCTTCACGATGATCGTCGTCGACGAGATCGCGAGGATCGCGCCGAGGAACAGCGAGTCCATCGGAGTCCAGCCGAACGCGCTGCCGATCTCGTAGCCGATCCACAGCATCAGCACGATTTCGGACAGCGCGGCGACGATCGCCGTCGCGCCGACCTTGAACAGCTTGCGCAGGCTGAATTCGAGGCCCAGCGAAAACAGCAGGAACACGACACCCAGCTCGCCGAGCGTCTGGATCGTCTGTTCGTCGTGGATCAATTGGAACGGCGGCGTGTACGGTCCGATGATCACGCCGGCCGCGATATAGCCGAGCACCACCGGTTGCTTCAGGCGATGGAACAGCACGGTGACGACGCCGGCCAGCGCCATCACGACGGCCAGATCCTGGATGAAGCCGATGCCATGGTGCATGAGCGCCTTCCTTACAAACAGTAATCTCGGAAAGCGCAGTGTAGCAAACGAACCAGCCATCTTTTTGGCGAATTCGCGCGCCGCGCCGCCAGTAGCAGGCCGCTCGGCCGCAAAACCTTGCTCTACAATGCGGACGGACCTTTCCCTTTGGCTCCGCACTGCCTCGCTCATGCGCCCGCGCTGCGCTCAACCGGATTTCTACCGACATCATGGCCACTGAATTCGCCCCCTTCCCGCCGCTTGCCCAGCTTGCCGCCGATCTCGCCGCCGGCCGCACGACGAGCCGCGCGCTCGTCGAAACCGCGCTGGACCGGATCGCCGATCCGGCTGGCCAGGGCGCCGCCGTCTTCATGCACGTCGACACCGACGCCGCGCGCGCCGCCGCCGAGGCGCACGACCGCCTGCGTGCGGCCGGCACCGTGCTGTCGCCGCTCGCCGGGATTCCGCTATCGGTCAAGGACCTGTTCGACATCGAAGGCCAGCCGACCCGCGCGGGCTCCGTCGTGCTCGCCGACGCGCCCGCCGCGAAGGCCGACGCGGTCGCGGTCGCGCGTCTGAAGCGGGCCGGCGCCGTGATCGTCGGGCGGACCAACATGAGCGAGTTCGCGTTTTCCGGACTCGGCCTGAATCCGCACTACGGCCATCCGCTGTCGCCGTACCGGCGCGGCGTGAAGGGCGACGAGCGGATTTCGGGCGGCTCGTCGTCGGGCGCGGCCGCGTCGGTCGCCGACGGCATGGCCGCGGTCGCGCTCGGCACCGACACCGGCGGCTCGATCCGCATCCCGGCCGCCTTGTGCGGGCTGACCGGCTTCAAGCCGACCGCCGCGCGCATCCCAAAGCAGGGCGGCGTGCCGCTGTCGTCGACGCTCGATTCGTTCGGGCCGATCGGCGTGTCGGTCGCATGCTGCGCGCTGGTCGACCGGATGCTCGCCGGGCTCGAGCCGCGCATCCCGGCCGCGCGGCCGCTCGAAGGCGTGCGCCTCGGCGTGCTGACCAATTTCGTGACCGACGGCGTCGAGCCCGAAGTCGCGCGCGCGATCGATACCGCGCTCAAGCATCTGGAGGCGGCCGGCGCGATCGTCAGCGAGGTGCGCTTCGCGCCGCTCGACCGGCTGCCGGAGATCAACCGCTTCGGCTTTTCGTCGATCGAGGCGTATGCGTGGCATCGTCCGCTGCTCGACAAGCATCGCGAGCAGTACGATCCGCGCGTGCTCGTGCGCATCATGAAGGGGCAGCCGGCCAGCGCGGTCGATTATCTGGACCTCGTCGCCGAGCGCGACGCGATGCTCGACGAAGCCGCGCGCACGCTGTGGCAGCGTTTCGACGCGGTCGTCGCGCCGACCGTGCCGGTCGTGCCGCCGCGCCTCGCCGACCTGCTCAACGACGACGACGCGTTCGGCCGCACCAATGCGCTGATCCTGCGCAATCCGAGCGCGTTCAACTTCCTAGATAGCTGCGCGCTGTCGCTGCCGTGCCATCTGCGCGGCGACGCGCCGGTCGGCCTGATGCTGGCGGGCGCACCGCACGCCGACGACGCGCTGCTCGCGATCGGCCGCGCGGCCGAGGCAGTGCTGAAAGCGATCCGGTAAAGAGCGCCGGGGTTTCCCGCCCGGCGCGGCCGGGGTTCGCGCTAGAATCGCGGGCACCCGCCCTTTCGTCTTCAGACCAATCGATGATCCATGACTAACGACTCCGCAATGCTGCGCCGCGAGCGCACCCTGCTGGTTCTGCTCGGCCTGATCTGCCTCGCCCTCGTGGGCGGTGCGTTGTATCTGCAGTTCGGCCTGCGCGAAGACCCGTGCCCGCTGTGCATCATCCAGCGCTATTTCTTCCTGCTGATCGCGATCTTCGCGTTCCTCGGCGCGTGGTTCAGGCACTGGCGCGGCGTGCGCCTGCTCGAAGTGATGGCGGCGCTGTCGGCGCTCGCCGGCATCGCGACCGCGGCACGCCATGTGTACATCCAGGCGAATCCTGGCTTCAGCTGCGGCTTCGACGCACTGCAGCCGGTGGTCGACAGCCTGCCCCCCGCGCACTGGCTGCCGAGCGTGTTCAAGGTCGCGGGCCTGTGCGAAACCGCATATCCGCCGATTCTCGGGCTGACGCTGCCGATGTGGTCGGGCGTCGCGTTTATCGTCGCGTTCGTCGCGCTGGTGCTGAGCCTGGTGCGCAATCGCCATCGTCGGGTGTCCTGACGGCGGGCAAGCCTGGTCGAGCGAGCTTCGATCGCCGCCTGAAGCGCCGCACTCGCCGCCAGGGTGCTTACCGATTCGCATCGCCAATGACGCCGGACTTCGTGTTGCCCATGCTGGGCACCGAAGTCCGGCGTTTTTTCTGCGCGACGTTCCGCGATCGCGCGCCGTTCCTCTCGGTCCCCGCTCCGCGCAGGCAACTTCTCGCCTCGGCGCGAATCGTACGGGGATCATGACCGCCGCCGCATGAGCTTCATGCGACACGGGAAATATTTTCGGGCCGGGGTAGTGCTATCTTCGGGTATGGATGGCGATCTACGTGCGCGAGGCCGGCTTTTGCGACCCCATGCGTAACGCGCGCCCGGTCCGCACTGTCTTCCGATTCGCCATGACAACGCAAACCATCCGCTTCTACCACCAGGGGGCCGTCCGCGAGGTCGCGGGCGTTCCGGCGACGCGCACCGTGCTGCAGCACCTGCGCGAGGACTTACGCTGCACCGGCACCAAGGAAGGCTGCGCGGAAGGCGACTGCGGCGCATGCACGGTCGTGATCGGCGAACTCGATGCGCGCGGCGACCTCACGTTGAAGGCGGTCAACGCGTGCATCCAGTTCCTGCCGACACTCGACGGCCGCGCCCTCTTCACTGTCGAAGACCTGCGCGCCGCGAACGGCGCGCTGCATCCGGTGCAGCAGGCGTTGGTCGACTGTCACGGTTCGCAATGCGGCTTCTGCACACCTGGCTTCGTCATGTCTATGTGGGCGCTCTACGAGAACCAGCCCGTCAGCGCCGGCCTGCCGACCCGCCATGAAATCGACGCCGCGCTGTCCGGCAATCTGTGCCGCTGCACGGGCTACCGGCCGATCATCGACGCCGCGCAGAAGATGTTCGACTACGCGCAGCATCCACGCGTCGCGCTCGATCGCGAGGCAATCGCGGCCACGCTGCGCACGCTGCAACGCGAAGACACGTTCGAATACAGCGCGCCCGGCACCCGCGGCGCCGCCTTCGGCTCGCCCACCTTCCACGCCCCGCTCACGCTCGACGCGTTCGCGAGCCTGCGCGCGCAGTATCCGGACGCGCGCATCGTCGCGGGCAGCACCGACGTCGGCTTGTGGGTCACCAAGCAGTTCCGCGATCTCGGCGACCTGCTGTACACCGGCAACGTCGCGGAACTGAAGACGATCGCGCGCGACGCGCAAACGCAGACCATCGGTGCGGCGGTCACGCTCGAGGACGCATACGCGGCGCTCACCGCCGACTACCCCGAACTCGCCGAACTATGGACGCGCTTCGCATCGCTGCCGATCCGCAATGCGGGCACGCTCGGCGGCAACGTCGCGAACGGCTCGCCGATCGGCGATTCGATGCCGGCACTGCTCGCGCTCGGCGCCGCCGTCGAGTTGCGCCGCGATCGCACGACCCGCACCGTGCCGCTCGACGCGTTCTACCTCGGCTATCAGAAGACCGCGCTCGCGGAAGGCGAATTCGTCAGCGCGCTGCGCGTGCCTCGGCCGGCCGGCGCGCTGCGGTTTCGCACCTACAAGGTGGCGAAGCGTTACGACCAGGACATCTCGGCGGTGTGCGCGGCGTTTGCGCTGCACGTCGCGGAAGATGGCACGATCCGCGCGGCGCGGGTCGCGTTCGGCGGCATGGCGGCGACGCCGAAGCGGGCCGCGCATGCCGAAGCCGCGCTCAACGGCGCGGCGTGGAACGAACCGACGGCCCGTCGCGCGATGGACGCGCTCGCCGCCGACTATCAGCCGCTCACCGACATGCGCGCGTCGAGCGCGTATCGGCTGAAGATCGCGCGCAATCTGCTGTGGCGCTTCTACCTCGAAACGCGCGACGACGCGCCGCTCGCGCTCTGCGACGTGAACGCGTTCGCGTTCGAGGCGGACGCAGCCGTCGTGAAGGAGTCGCCGTGATGAACCGCACCGATGCCTTTATCGAACGCGCGGGCGCGCGTGCCGATCAACGCGAGGACGCGTCGATCGGCGTACCGCTGCCGCACGAATCCGCCGCGCTGCACGTGAGCGGCGAAGCGACCTACACGGACGACATCGCCGAGCTGCACGGCACGCTGCACGCGGCGCTCGGCCTGTCGCGCCATGCGCATGCGCGCATCGTGTCGATGGATCTCGACGCGGTGAGAAACGCGCCCGGCGTGATCGCGGTGCTGAGCGCCGACGATATCCCCGGCGAAAACAATTGCGGCCCGGTGCTGCACGACGATCCGATCCTCGCCGACGGCGAAGTGCTCTATCTGGGCCAGCCGGTCTTCGCGGTGATCGCCGAGAGCCACGAACTCGCACGTCGCGCCGCCGCGCTCGCGAAAAGCGACGACGTGATCCGCTACGAGCCGCTCAACGCGATCCTCACCGCCGCCGATGCGAAAGCCGCGAAACAGTTCGTGCTGCCGCCACTGCATCTGCGGCGCGGCGACCCCGACGCGAAGATCGCCGCCGCGCCGCATCGACTGGCTGGCACGTTCGAGGTCGGCGGCCAGGAGCAGTTCTATCTCGAAGGCCAGATCGCCTATGCGGTGCCGAAGGAAATGGACGGCATGCTCGTCTACAGCTCGACGCAGCATCCGAGCGAAATGCAGCAGGTCGTCGCGCACATGCTCGACTGGCCCGCGCATAACGTCGTCTGCGAATGCCGGCGCATGGGCGGCGGCTTCGGCGGCAAGGAATCGCAATCGGCGCTGTTCGCGTGCGTGGCCGCGCTTGCGGCGCAACGCCTGCGTCGCCCGGTCAAGCTGCGCGCCGATCGCGACGACGACTTTCTGATCACCGGCAAGCGCCACGATGCGGTCTACGAGTACGAAGCGGGCTTTGACGAGCAAGGCCGCCTGCTTGGCGTGCGCGTCGAAATCGCATTGCGCGCCGGCTATTCCGCGGATCTGTCCGGCGCGGTCGCGACGCGCGCGGTGTGCCACTTCGACAACGCGTACTACCTGTCCGACGTCGATATCGTCGCGCTGTGCTGCAAGACCAATACCCAGTCGAACACCGCGTTTCGCGGCTTCGGCGGACCGCAGGGCGCGCTCGTGATGGAGGTGCTGCTCGACGGCATCGCGCGCGAGCTGCGGCTCGATCCGCTCGACGTGCGGCTCGCGAATTACTACGGCGTCGGCGAACGCGATACGACGCCGTACGGACAACGCGTCGAAGACAACATCATCGCGCCGCTGACCGACGCGCTGCTAGATTCGAGTGACTACCGCGCGCGTCGCGCGGCACTCGCCGAATTCAATGCGAAGAGTCCCGTGCTCAAACGCGGCCTCGCGTTTTCGCCGGTCAAGTTCGGCATCTCGTTCAACGTGCCGTTCCTGAATCAGGCCGGCGCGCTCGTGCACGTGTACAAGGACGGCTCCGTGCTCGTCAATCACGGCGGCACCGAGATGGGCCAGGGGCTCAACACGAAAGTCGCGCAGGTGGTCGCGAACCAGTTCGGCTTGCCGTTAGCGCGCGTCCGGGTGACCGCGACCGATACCTCGAAGATCGCCAACACGTCGGCAACCGCGGCCTCGACCGGCAGCGACCTCAACGGCATGGCCGCCGAAGCCGCCGCGCAGACGATCCGCGCGCGGCTCGCGGAACTCGCGGCACGCCAGCTCGGCGGCGACGCGAACGACGTGCAATTCGCGCGCGGCAGCGTGTCGGTGAACGGCGGCGCGCTGCCGTTCGAACAGCTCGTCAACGCCGCGTATCTCGCGCGCGTGCAGTTGTGGTCGGACGGCTTCTACGCGACGCCGAAAGTGCATTGGGATGCGAAGTCGCTGACCGGTCATCCGTTCTATTACTTCGCGTATGGTGCGGCGGTGTCGGAGGTCGTCGTCGATACGCTGACCGGCGAGTGGAAGCTCCTGCGCGCGGACTTGCTGCACGACGCGGGCCAGTCGATCAATCCGGCGATCGATCTCGGCCAGATCGAAGGCGGCTTCATTCAGGGCATGGGCTGGCTCACCACTGAAGAGCTATGGTGGAGCCGCGACGGCCGCCTGATGACGCACGCGCCGTCGACGTACAAGATTCCCGCGGTCAGCGACACGCCCGCCGCGTTCCACGTTCGGCTCTACGACAACAGTAACGCCGAGCCGACCGTGTTCCGCTCGAAGGCGGTCGGCGAGCCGCCGTTGCTGCTGCCGTTTTCGGTGTTTCTCGCGATTCGCGACGCGATCGCGGCCGCAGTGCCGGGCGCGCGACATGCTCCGCCGTTGCGCGCGCCGGCGACGCCCGAGGCGATACTCGATGCGCTGGACACGTTGAGTGCGATGAACGCGTCGCAGACCGCAGATCGGACCGAAGCCGCCGCGCACCCCGATAGCACCGACACAAACACGCAACCCGCCGCGGAAACGCCCCACGCGGCCCCCCACGGAGAATCGCCGGATGCAAGCCTGGCTCACTGACCTGCAACATCTGCTCGCGCATGGCGACGCCGCCGTGCTGGTGACGGTCGCGCGCGTCGAAGGTTCGGCGCCGCGCGAAGCCGGCACGAAGATGATCGTCACGCGCGAGGCGGCCAAGCATACGATTGGCGGCGGCCACCTCGAATGGAAGGCGATCGATACCGCGCGCCAGGTGCTGCGCGACGGCATGCGCGCGCCGCACATGCGGCGGCTCGAACGCTTCGCGCTGGGGCCGAGCCTCGGCCAGTGCTGCGGCGGCGCCGTGATCCTCGCGTTCGAGCGGCTAGACGTCGGCGATCTCGGCTGGCTCACGTCGCTCGCCAAGCGCCTCGCGGCGGGGCAATCGACGGTGCGTAGCGTATCATTCGGCCCCGCGCCGGATGCGGTGATGCTGTCCGAGCCCGAGCCCGGCATCGACGGCGCCGACTGTCTGCTGTGGGACGGCGCCGGTTTCGACGACAGCAGCGCGCTCCTGACCGAAACCATCGCACCGGGCGAATTCGCCGTCGTGCTGTTCGGCGCCGGTCACGTCGGCGCGGCGCTCGTGCGCGTGCTGGCGACACTGCCTTGCACGGTGCGCTGGGTCGACGAGCGCGACGCGCAGTTTCCGTCGCTCGATGCGCTGCACGCGGCGAACGTGACGATCGACGCGAACGACGCACCCGACGAGGCGATCGATCAGGCCGCGCCGAACACGTACTTCGTCGTGATGACGCACAACCACGCGCGCGATCTCGAACTGGCCGAACGCATCCTGCGGCGCGGCGACTTCGCGTTCTTCGGCATGATCGGCTCGCATACCAAGCGCAAGCAGTTCGAGCATCGGCTCGCGGCTCGCGGCATCGATCCGGCGCGGATCACGCGGATGAAGTGTCCGCTCGGTGTCGACGGCATCGTCGACAAGTCGCCCGAGGTCATCGCGATCTCGGCGGCCGCGCAGGTGTTGCAGGCCGTCGAGGCGAACGCGGGTGCGCGCCACCCGACGCAGGCGGTTTGATACGCGGCCTGCGCCGCTCGTTACCCACCACACAATTCCAAACCACGATGAATCCGACAACCGCTACCCCTGTTTCCCCCGTTACGCTCGCCGACAAAACCGCGCGCGCACCGAAGGCCGAGCTGCATATCCACATCGAAGGCTCGCTCGAACCCGAGCTGATTTTCGCGCTCGCGCAACGCAACGGCGTGAAGCTCGCCTACGACTCGGTGGAAGCCTTGCGTGCCGCCTATGCGTTCACCGACCTGCAATCGTTCCTCGACATCTACTACGCGGGCGCGAGCGTGCTGCTGCACGAGCAGGACTTCTACGACATGACGACGGCCTACGTCGAGCACTGTCTCGCCGACAACGTCGTGCATAGCGAAATCTTTTTCGACCCGCAGACGCATACCGAGCGCGGCGTGCGGATCGCGACCGTCGTGGCCGGCATCGAACGCGCGCTCGCCGACGCGGAGAAGCGCGGCATGTCGAGCAAGCTGATCCTGTGTTTCCTGCGCCATCTGTCCGAGGACGATGCGCTCGCCACCTTCGACGAAGCGCTGCCGCTGTTCGAGCAGTACGAGCATCGGCTGATCGGCGTGGGGCTCGATTCGTCGGAACGCGGCCATCCGCCGTCGAAGTTCGAGCGCGTGTTCGCGAAGGCGCGCGCGCTCGGTCTGAAGCTCGTCGCGCATGCGGGCGAGGAAGGCCCGCCGTCCTACATCTACGAGGCGCTCGACGTGCTGAAGGTCGACCGCGTCGATCACGGCGTGCGCAGCATCGAGGACCCGGCGCTCGTTACGCGTCTCGCCGATACGCGCGTCGCGCTGACCGTGTGCCCGCTGTCGAACCTGAAGCTGTGCGTGTTCGACGACCTGACCAGGCACACGCTGAAGGACCTGCTCGATCGCGGCGTCGCGGTGACCGTCAATTCCGACGATCCGGCCTATTTCGGCGGCTACGTGAACGCGAACTATCTGGCGACGATCGACGCGCTGAAGCTTGACGACGCCGAGGTCTACACGATCATCCGCAACGGCTTCGAGGCCTCGTTCGTGACGCCCGAGGAACGCGCCATGCTGATCGGTAAGCTCGACGCGCATTGGCGGCACTGAGCCGCGCGCCGACGGATTTCAACCGACGGGCCTCGACCGACGTCGGCGGCCGGCGGCTTCGCTTCGTTCGGGCAAACGGCAACGACCCGAACCGGGAAGCGGCTGCCGCTGCGGCTGCCTGCGCCGCCCAGCTTTCAACATTCGGAGACAGCTTTTCCATGACTGAATCTGCTCATACCGCGCAAGCGGCGCAAGCGGCATTCCGCGCCCCTCTGCTGACCTTCAACGGCGATCCGGCGCACGCGCCGAACGCCGTGGTGTTCCACGAGGACGGTCTCCTGATCGTGGAAGACGGCCGCGTCGTCGCGGCGGACGCGTATGCGGCGCTCGCGTCGCGGCTCGCGCCCGGTACGCAGGTCGTGGAGCGGCGCGACAAGCTGATCGTGCCGGGCTTCATCGATACCCACATCCACTATCCGCAGACCGACATGATCGCGTCGCCGGCGCCGGGTCTGCTGCCGTGGCTCGACACGTACACGTTCCCAACCGAGCGCCGCTTCGCCGATATCGCGCACGCCCGCGACACGGCGAGCTTTTTCCTCGACGAACTGCTCGCCTGCGGCACGACGACCGCACTCGTGTACTGCACGGTGCACAAGGAATCCGCCGACGCCCTCTTCGCCGAGAGCGAAGCGCGCAATCTGCGCATGGTCGCGGGCAAGGTGCTGATGGACCGCCACTGCCCCGCGTTCCTGCGCGACACCGCGCAATCGGGCTACGACGACAGCGCCGAGCTGATCGGCCGCTGGCACGATCGCGGCCGCCAGATGTACGCGCTGACGCCGCGCTTCGCGCCGACCTCGACCGAAGCGCAGCTCGAAGCATGCGGCGCGCTCGTGCGGCTGCATCCGGACGTGTTCATTCAAAGCCACGTGGCCGAGAACACCGATGAGGTGAAATGGGTCGCCGAGCTGTTCCCCGGCCACCGCAGCTATCTCGACATCTACGATCACTATGGGCTCTTGCGCCGTCGCGCGGTGTACGGCCATTGCATCTACCTCGACGACGAGGACCGCAAGCGCATGGCGCAAACCGGCGCGCTCGCGTCGCACTGCCCGACCTCGAACCTGTTCCTCGGCAGCGGCCTGTTCGACTTCGACAAGGCCGACTCGGCCGGCATGCCGATCGCGCTCGCGACCGATGTCGGCGGCGGCACGTCGTTCTCGATGCTGCAGACGATGAACGAAGCGCACAAGGTTGCGCGCCTCGGCGGCCATCATCTGACGGCGACGCGCATGTTCTATCTCGCGACCGCCGGCGCGGCCGAAGCGCTCGATCTCGGCGACAAGATCGGCACCCTGAGGGACGGCTCGGAAGCGGACTTCGTCGTGCTCGATCCGCAGGCGACGCCGCTGCTCGCGCGCCGCACCGCGCGGCGCGAATCGCTCGAGGAGCTGCTGTTCGCGTTCGCCCTGCTCGGCGACGATCGCGCCGTGTATGAAACGTATGCGGCCGGCAAGTGCGTGCATCGCCGCGACGACGCGCGCCAGCGCGTGCCGGGGCGCGCGAAGATCGCGGCTTGACACCAGCTTCGGTTGAGACGCCCCAATTGCAGAAGAAACGCTAGTGCGCGTCCTGGTCCGCGAGTGCTCACAAATTGGCTATTCAGTGTCAATTTCGAGCGCCTCAAATTCGACGGCAATCTCAGCGCCAACCGTTGAGAAAACGTATGCGATATGGTCGGCACGGCGCTTTCCAAAATGCGCGGATTTCTTGAGTACCTCGATTGCCGCGGCGTATGCCTTATCACCGGGTTTCAACACCTCGATCGAATTGACGATGTTCAACAATCCACCATCAATGATGCTCGCGCGCGTCACTCCAAGAAAGGTAACGGTTGCGCGCCGGCTCTCATCGTATAACCCAAGTGTTAGTACGTTTGGTGTATTGGCGCCACCTTCCTTGCCGGTCGCAATCGCATCCAGGTACCAGTCATGAAAACCGCCGAACTGTTCCAGTGCATCTGTGATGGTCATGGTGGCTTGTCCTATGGAAGTATGGAGACCGGCCAGCTGTGATCGCGGCCCTGGTCGTCCCAGTTGTGGGCGTGCGGATTTGGCTGACCATGATGGTTGTCGAAGTCAATATCAATGGTCGGCGTCCCTTGTGAACCGTACATCCGCCATTGCTTCTTTTTCCCCGGCGCGTTCTCAACCCACGTGTTGGGCATACCCTCAAACGGGATTCCAGCCAGTTCCGTCGAGTCCCGCGACAAGTCGTTAGCATGGTATGCGAACGGCTGGGCATCGCCGAGCAGTGTTGAGGCGCCCGCATCGTGGGCCAGATCGCCGTCGCTGCTGCTGGCTGCCGTGGCCGCGTGTGGAGCAATCAGCCCGGTTTGCCGGGTGGCTGGATCAGCCCGGCCGGATAGCATGAGTTCCCCGCTCGGGAGACCGACGGCCCTCGCCGCGAGATTGCTCAACGGTGTGCTGTGGGGGGATGGAAACAGGTCAGCCCGAGGGCCTTTAATGGCAAGACGAGCACCTCTGCGCAGATCGTCGAGAAGCGCATTAATGATCCACCAGCCATCGGTGTTGGGGTTCCAGTTTCGCACACCATCAAACGCCAGCAACTGACGATCAATGAGACGCCTGACCAGCGTTAGGTCCTCCTCCCACTTTCTCTGATTCAATCTGGCAATACTGAGAAATTCCTGGGTCTCCGCCTTGGCCTTCTGAAGGTCTGCGGCCCTTACGAGGCACGCCTTGTAGTGCCGCTCATCGCAGATGACATAACAGGCACCGAGGGGCCTTTGACAGCGCAGCTCCACGGAGTGCATTTCAAATACGGACAAGGACATAGGCGTGTCGACGATCTATTTGAAGTTGCTGCCCGGATTGGCAGCATCCAGATAGATACCGTGCTCGGGGTTGTCCGTATATGGGCGACAGCCCAAAACCTCAACTGCCCTCGATCCCCTGGGACACGCCCAAAGCGGCGGCCCGCCTCAGCCCGCCTTGCACACCTCGTGCAACGCGTTGAGGCGCCGCACCGGATCCGCGACATACGGATTCGACTCGTCCCACGCGTAACCGGCGAGCACCGCGCAGATCATGCGACGGATCGTCGGCGACTGTTCCGGGTAGTAGATGATGTCCTGCAGCTCGCCCGTGTACCAGCGCTTGACGAATGCGCGGAACGTATCGATGCCCTTGCGCAACGGCACGTCGTAATCGGCTGACCAGTCGACCGGCGCGCCGTCGAGCTGCCGATTCAGCGCGCGCGCCGCCAGATGCGCGGAGCGCAGCGCGATCGTCACGCCCGACGAAAACACCGGATCGAGAAACTCGCCCGCATTGCCGAGCAGCGCATAGCCCGGCCCATGCAGACTCGCGACATTCGCCGCGTAGCCGCCGATCTGCCGCACCGGCATCAGGAACGGCGCCTGCCCGATCAGACGGTTCAGCGTCGGCTCCTGTCGGATCAGCGCGCGCAGTGTCGCCTCGCGCTGTGCCTCCGGCACGTCGAGAAAGCTCGCCTCGGCGACACATCCCACCGAAGAACGGCCGCCCGCGAGCGGAATCATCCAGAACCACACGTCGCGACGCTCGGGATGCGTCGCGATGCAGATCTTGTTGCGATCGATGTCGTCGAGCGCGAGCCCGTCGCGCACGTGCGTGAACAATGCGGCGCGCGTCGGCATGCGCGTCGGCGCCTCCAGCTTCAGCAGGCGCGGCAGCACGCGCCCGAAACCGCTCGCATCGAGCACGAAATGCGCTTCGACCCGATACGCGCAGGCACTTTCATCGACGACGTCGAGCTCCGGTGCCGCGCCCGTGCGCACCGCGCTCACCGTGTGGCCGAACCGCACGTCGGCACCCTGCGCGGCCGCGCAGCGAATCAGCACGTCGTCGAACACCGCGCGCTCGACCTGGTACGTGGTGCCCCAGCCCGGCGAATGCTTGTCGCGAAAGTCGAACGACGAGCTCTGGTCGCGATATACGAAGTGCGCGCCGTTCTTGTACTGGAAGCCCGCCTCGACGACGGCCTGCAGCATGCCGGCCTCTTCGAGGTACGCCATGCTTTGTGGCAACAGGCTCTCGCCGATCGAGAAGCGCGGAAAGTGCTGACGCTCCAGCACCAGCACCGAGCGGCCCGCCTTACGCAGCAGCGCAGCGGCCACCGCGCCGGCGGGACCCGCACCGATGATCGCGACGTCGACCGCGGTCCGCTTTGAAGAATCGCTGTTCAAATCACTCCTCCAACGGTTTGCGTGCGTTGCCGCGCCGTATGCGAGCCTCGCCACGCTTCGAACATCAGGCTCGCGCAACTCCCGCCGAACCCGAAAGAAACCGACATCGCCGTGTCGATGCGCACGTCGCGCGTCACGCGCACGAGCGGCATGTCCCGCACTTGCGGCTCCGGCGTATCGACCAGCGCGGTCGCCGCGATGAAGCCGTCACGCATCATCAACAGCGTATAGATCGCTTCGTGCGCGCCGCACGCGCCGAGCGAATGTCCGGTCATGCCCTTGGTCGACGAAAACGCGGGCAACCCTTGCGCCGATGCACCGAACACGTCGCGCAACGCGTGCAGCTCTTCGAGATCGCCGAGCGGCGTCGACGGCGCATGCGTGTTCACGTAATCGGGACGCTGGCCCGCCTGCTCGAGCGCGCCGCGCATCGCGCGCGCGATGCCGGCCGCACGCGGCGCGACCATGCCCGCGCGATCGGTGCAATCGCCGAAGCCGCTCAGTTCCGCGTAGATGCGCGCGCCGCGCGCGAGCGCATGATCGAGCGCTTCGAGCACGAGCACACCACCGCCCGATGCGATCACGAAACCGTCGCGCTGCGTATCGTACGGTCGCGACGCGCTCCGGGGCATGTCGTTGAAGCGGCGCGACAACGCGCCCATCGCGTCGAACATCAGCGTCGTGTTGTCGTGCAGCGCTTCGCTGCCGCCCGCGAGCACGATCTGCTGGCGGCCGGTCTGGATCAGCTGCATCGCCTGCCCGATCGCGAGCGCCGACGTCGTGCATGCCGATGACGGCGAATAGCTGACGCCTTCGAGCCCGAACATCTGCGCGACGTTTGCCGACGCGGTGCTGCTCATCGTATGCGGCACCGTGTACGGCGGCACCTTGTCGACGCCGCGCGTTTGCGCGATCGCGAGCGCCGCGTCGTAGCTCGCCATCGTGCCGACGCCCGAGCCGATCACGACACCCGCGCGCGGCGACTGCAATGAAGCGAGGTCGAGCCTTGCATCGTCGATCGCGCATCGCGCCGCGTGGCACGCAAAGCGCGCGGTGTCGCCCATGAAGCGTTCGAGCTTGCGCTCGAACGGCGCCTCGTGCGCGACCGACGCCACGCCCGCGACTTGCGACGCAAACCCGCGCTCGCGCCACGCATCGATACGCTCGATTCGCGAGTGCCCCGCGCGCAACGCCGCGCAGACCTGGTCGAGCGTATTGCCGAGACACGACACGATGCCCATGCCGGTCACGACCACGCGTTGCAGGCCTGTACTCATCGAACGCGCCGGAAGATCAGCGACGTGTTGATGCCGCCGAACGCGAAGTTGTTGCTCATCACGTACTCGGCGTCGATCTCGCGCGCGCCGCCGACGATGTAATCCAGCGGCGCGCAAGCCGGATCGAGGTGGTCGAGATTCAGGGTGGGCACGTACCAGTTGCGCTTCATCATCTCGATCGTCCACCACGCCTCGATCGCGCCGCACGCGCCTAGCGTATGGCCCACATAGCTTTTCAGCGAGCTGATCGGCATGCGCGCGCCGAAGGTCTGCGCGGTCGCATGGCTTTCGGCGATGTCGCCGCGATCGGTCGACGTACCGTGCGCGTTCACGTAGGCAATCGCTTCGGGTGGCAATTGCGCGTCGCGCAGCGCGAGTTGCATCGCGAGCGCCATCGTGTCGGCGGTGGGTTGCGTCATGTGCGCGCCGTCCGAGTTGCAGCCGAAGCCGACCACTTCCGCGTGAATCCGCGCGCCGCGCGCCAGCGCATGCTCGTATTCTTCGAGGACGAGCGTCGCCGCGCCCTCGCCGACCACGAGGCCGTCGCGCGCGGCATCGAACGGACGCGGCGTCAGATGCGGCTCGTCGTTGCGCGTGCTGGTCGCGTACAGCGTGTCGAACACGGCGACCGCGGGACCCGACAGCTCTTCCGCGCCGCCCGCGAGCATCAGCGTCTGTTTGCCGGACTGGATCGCCTCGTACGCATAGCCGATCGCCTGGCTGCCCGACGCGCACGCGCACGAGGTCGGGATGATGCGGCCTTTGAGGTCCCAGAACAGGCTCACGTTGACGGCCGTCGTGTGCGGCATCATCTGCACGTAGCTGTTCGACGTGACGTTGCTCATCAAGCCGGTTTCGAGCATCGTGCCGAACGCGCGGATCGGCTGCACCGAGCCCGACGACGAACCGTACGCGACGCCCATGCGGCCGTCGGCGATGCTCGCGTCGTCGGCGAGGCCCGCGTCGGCGAGCGCGAGTTCGCTCGCGCGCACCGAGTACAGCGACACCGGGCCCATCGAGCGCACCTTCTTGCGCGGATAATGCGCGGGGGTCGTGAAGCCGGGCAGCGGACACGCGAGCCGCGTATGCAGCGACTCGAAATAATCCCACCCGGTCATGCGCCGCACCGCGCTCTCGCCGCGCTTCAGGCGCGCTTGAACCGCGTCCCAGCTATCGCCGAACGCAGTCACGCCGCCCATGCCGGTGATGACGACGCGCTTCATCAGACCATCCCGCCGTTCACGCCGATCACCTGGCGCGTCACATACGACGCGCCATCCGACATCAGAAAGCTCACCACCGACGCGACCTCCGCCGGCTGGCCGACGCGGTTCATCGGCACGGTCTTCAGCGCGTGATCGAGCGTCACCTGTTCGAGCATGCCGGTTTCGATCAACCCCGGCGCGACGCAATTGACGGTGATGTTGCGCGACGCGAGTTCGACCGCGAGCGCCTTGCTCGCGCCGATCAGTCCCGCTTTCGCGGCGCTGTAATTGACCTGGCCGCGATTGCCCATCACGCCCGACACCGACGCGATCGTGACGATACGGCCGCCCTGGCGCGCGCGCACCATCGGCATCGTCAGCGGATGCACGACGTTGTAGAAGGCATCGAGGCCGGTTTCGATCACGACGTCCCAGTCTTCTTCGGTGAGCGCCGGAAACGCCGCGTCGCGCGTGACACCCGCGCTGCACACGATGCCGTAGTAAGCACCGTGCGCGGCGACGTCGGCTTCGAGCGCCTCGCGGCACACGGCGCGCTCGCGCACGTCGAATTGCAGCACGCGCGCCGTGCCGCCCTGCGCGGCGATGCCCGTCGCGACCGCGTCGGCTTCGCTGCGTCCGGTGCGGCAATGCACGGTCACGGCGAAACCGTCGGCGGCCAACTTGTACGCAATCGCGCGGCCGATGCCGCGGCTTGCGCCAGTAACGAGAACTCGCCGGCTCATGAACTGATACTCCCTTCGATGAATGACTGGAAATCGGGCGGTTGAAACACCTTGATCACCGCTTCGGCACAGCGCGCGTCGCCGTCGTCGATCGTGCATTCGTAGGCACTGTGGCCTGCGTCGCTGCGCAGCAGCTCGCTCACGTGAACGCGCAAACGCGCGCCGCTCTGGAACACCGGCTGCAAGGCCTGATAGCTGCGCGAGCCGAGCAGCACGCCGGGACGCGCATGGCCCCCGCCGCGCATCGCGACGAGCGCGATGTGCGCGGCGATCGCCTGCGCCATCAGCTCGACGCCGATCCACGCGGGCATCGCGCCGGCGGCGTCGGCATACCATGCGTGCGGGTCGACGTTGGCGAAGGCGCTCAGCGTGGTGTCGGCGAACGTGTCGATCGCATCGAGCAGCAGCATGCTGCCGCGATGCGGGATGATCGCCTCGATCGGCTCACGCACGAGTTGCTCGACAGTGAGTGGCGGAGTCGTCATGCGCTTTACCGGGCGAGAATCAGGCTGACATTGCTGCCGCCGAACGCGAACGAATTGCTCATCGCGTACTGCGTGCCCGTGCCGCGCGGCAGATGGCGCGCGCCCGCGACGAGATCGAGCGCGGGCAGCGCCGGATCGGCCTCGCCGTCCCATAGATGCGGCGGCAGCGTTGCGTTCTCGCGCGCGAGCGTGAGCCACGCGAAGCCGAGTTCGGTCGCGCCGGCCGCGCCGAGCTGGTGGCCGGTCAACGGCTTGGTGCCGCTCGCGGCGACGCCGCCGGGGAACACGCGCGCCATCAGATGCGCTTCCATTTCGTCGTTTTTCTGCGTGGCGGTCGCGTGCAGATTCACATAGCCGACCGCCGAGGCCGCGATGCCCGCGTCCGCGAGCGCTTCGCGAAGCGCGAGTTCGCCACCGACGCCCTGCGGGTCCGGCGCCGAAATATGATGCGCGTCGCTCGATTCGCCGAGGCCCGCGAGCCGCACCGCCGCTTCGTCGCGGCTCATCAGGAACACGGCCGCCCCTTCGCCGACGTTGATGCCGCGGCGATTGCGGCTCATCGGATTGGTGCGCGCGCTGCTGGTCGATTCGAGCGACGCAAAGCCCTGCACCGTCAATTCGCATAGCGAATCGACACCACCGACGACAACCGCATCGCATAGCTGCAATTGCAGCAGCCGACGCGCCGACGCGAGCGCCTTCGCGCTCGACGTACACGCGGTCGAAATCGTAAACGCCGGCCCGTGCACGCCGAGCGCGGCGGCAGCGAACGGCGCGGCGGTGCCGATTTCCATTTGCCGATAGTTGAAGTTGGCCGGCAACGCGCCGGCTCGTGCGTGATAGACGAACGCGGTTTCGGCCGCCTCGATGCCCGACGTGCTGGTGCCGAGCACGATGCCGATGCGCTGCGGGCCGTAGCGCTCGCGCGCGGCTTCGAGCGCCGGCGCGATCTGCGCGAGCGCCGCGAGCAGCAGCCGGTTGTTGCGGCAGTCGTAGCGCGCGAGGTCGGCGCGCGGCGCGAGATCGAGCGGCGCGAGCACGCTGCCGACGAACGCGTCGCCGATGCCGGTATGCACATTGCCCATGCCGGGCGAGCGCGCGGCGGCGAGCGCCGGCACGATCTCGTCGACGTCGCCGCCGAGCGCGTTGATCATGCCTAGCGCGTGCAAATAAACTGTTGGCGCTTTCATGCCGCCCTCCGTGGTTCCGATGACTTGCCCGAGCGCGCTGACGATGGCATGCCAAGAGGCGCGAGCAGCACCGCCACCGCGATGCCGAGCGCGAGCGTGGCGCCGAAGCTTTTGAGCGCGGGCATCGCGCTCACGCCGAGCATGCCGAACGACAACAACGTGGTCGCCGCCGACAGCAGCACGCCGGTCCACACCGCGCCGAGATCCGCCTCTGCGCGCGCGCAGCCTTCGCGCAGGAACACCGCATAGTTTGCGCCGACGCCAAGCACCAGCATCAGCGCGAGCCAGTTGAACAGATTGAGCGGTACGCCCGCGTAGCCGAACACCGCCAGCGCGACGCCCACCGCGAACAGCACGGGCAAGGTCGTGGCGATACCCCCGCGCGCGCCGTAGCGCAGCATCAGCAGCACGCACACGAGCACGAGCGCGCCGCCGAGCCACCAGCCGCTATCCACGCGATACGCGCCGAACAGCCTCGACACGCTCGCGGCCTTATCGACGAACACGACGCCGGGCAGGCCGCGCGCGAGCGCGATCAGCGCGGGCTCGTTGCGCGGCGTCACGCCTTGCGGGATCACGACGGCCGCGTAGCCAGGTTGATGAGCCCGATTCTTGTCGTTCGATCCCACCGCGCCGAGCCACAGATGCCGATACGGCTGCGACCACGGCGCCGCGAGCCAGCGCTCGACGGTCAGCGGCGCGGGCGGCTGAGCGAAGCCGGCGAGCCACGCATCGGCGACTTCGTCCTTGAAGCCCGCTTGCAGCAGCGTCGCACGCAACGCGGCGGAGTCGCCGAACACATGCTGCGCGAGCAGCGCGCGATCCTCGCGCTGACGTTGCGCGGACGGCACGAACTGCGCGACCGACTGGTAGCCGCCGACGCTATCGGCGCTGCCGTTCAGCGCATCGAGCTTCGCACCGAGCGCTTCGGCGCGTTGCAGCACCGCTTCCTGGGTCGCGCCGCGCACGACGAAAAACTGCGCGCTGTTATCGACGCCGACCGCCTCGCGCACCGTGTCTTCCTGCGCGGCCAGCGACGCATCGCGCTGGATCAGCAGATGGATGTCGTCGTCGCTGCTCAGACGCAGCCAGCCGGGCACCGACGCGATCAGCAGCAGCGCGGCGACCAGCCACGCGCGGCTGCCGCCGAGCGCATGCTGCCAGCGCGCGAGCAGCCGCGCCGCGCCCGCGAACAGGCGCCGAGGGCTGTGCTTCGGGGCGCGCGTGAGCAGCGCGGGCAGCAGCCACAGCACCGACGCGAACGCGGTCGTAATGCCCACCATCGCGAAGCACGCGATCTGCTTCAACGCGGGGAACGGCACCCACATCAGGATCGCGTAGCCGAGCAGGCTCGTCGCCAGTGCAACGCCCAGCGCGGGCCGTACCCTCCGCGCGCCGAGCCGCGCATCCCAGTCGCGGCCCGCGCCGAGATAGACGACGAAATACTGGATCGAGTAATCGACGGCCTCGCCGATCAGGCTCGCGCCGAACACGAGCGTCAACAGATGCAGCTTGCCGAAGATCAGCAGCGTCGCCGCGAGCGCGCAGACGATGCCGAGCGCGGTCGATACGAAGCCGAGCAGCAACAGACGCGGCGAGCGGAACACCCACATCATCAGCAGCGCGATGCCGGCGAGCGACGCGATGCCGATCACGTGCACCTCGCGTTCGGAAGCGCTGCGCGCGGCCTCGGCGTAGAACACGGCGCCCGTGCGTGCAACCGATACGTCGGGGAACGTCTGACGCAACGCGCTTTCCGCATCGGCGAGCGCCGCGTGTACCGCGCGCTGCGTCTTCGTTTCGTAGGCGGAGCCCGGCAGCGTCGCGATGACCAGCACGCTGGTCATGTCGCCATGCGCGTCGTGACGATGCGACACCAGCAGGTTGTCCTCGACTTCGAGATTCGACGTCGCGAGCGGCAGATTGCCGAGCCAGCGTTCGAGCCAGCCGAACGGATCGTCGGCGAGTTGCGTGCTGAGGCCGCCTTGCAGCGGGCTGTAGATGCGCTGCGCGAGCATATCGTGCAGCGTCGTCGCGCGCGCGGTCGCGAGCGCGGTGCGATCGGCCGGCGCGAGCAGGCCGAAGTGGTATGGCAGATACAGCGCCGAGATCTGCGACAGGTCGAACGGCGGCAGTTCGGCCGTCACCGATGCGAATTGCGCCACTCTTTTGCAGCGACGCGCCCAGCTGCTTCGCGGCCGCTTTCGCGTGCGCATCGTCGCGGCTCGTGACGAGCAGCACGGTGCGATCGCCGAGCGCGCTCGCGAGCGTGTCGACTGCTTTCTCGGCGACCGGGTCCGCTTCGGTCGCGGGCAGCAGCGCGAGCAGATCGGTTTCGAGCGGCGACGCTCCGACGAAGCGCCAGCCGCAATACAGCGCCGCCAGCAGCGCGAGCACGAGCCATGCGGCGCGCACGCCCCACGCATGTTTCGCGGTTCGCTGCTGCGGCATGTCCATCACGGCGCTCCGAACAGGCTGCGCTCGTCCGGCGTCGGCTCGGCAACGGCCGTGCTGTTCGCGAATTCGAGCTTCGTCACGTCGCCGTTCGCGAGCGTGATGCGCAGGTTTTGCAGATAATCGCCGCCGCTCATGTCGAGGCCCTTGATCGATTGCGCGAGCTGCGGTTGATTCGGCGTGAGTCGCATGCGCCATTGCGCGGCGCTGCCTTCGGCGCTCACGTCGAACTGCGAGTACAGCGCCGACAGATCGCCACCGAGCATCGCGCGCATCATCTTCGACACTTGCGCGACGCCACGGGTGCCCTGCGCGCTATGCGTGCTCACGCGGCGGCCGCTGGCGTCGACCTGCGCGACGCCAGCGTCGGTGATCACGTAGGTGGCCTTGTATGGCGTGTCGATCCGCCAGATCACGCCGCGCTCACGGAAGAACAGCAAGGTGCCGTAGCTGACGAGCGGCTGCTTCATCGCGGCAAGCGTCTGCGTCTGCGTGAATTGCGCGCGCACGCCCTTCGGCTGCGCGAGATGCGCGGCGATCTGCGAGACGAGCGCGGCGTTGGCGTTGTTGCCGGCGTTGGCGGCTGGAGCCGTATTGCTGGCCGTGGCCGCATCGGCCGACGCCGCTGCCAATGCAAGCGCCCCTATTGCGACGATCGCCCCCGCCAGCCGCGACACGAGCGCTCCCAGCGCGCACCTGTTCACCGTCCCCATACGCGCTCCAGTTTTTCGAATACGACCGGCGGCGACACGAACTGCAATTCCTCGGTGGCGGCATCGACGGCGACCTGGATCGTATAGCCCTTCGTGAGCCGCACGCCCGATGCGCAATCGACGATTTCATAGCCTATTTTCAGGCGGTTTTCGTATTCGAGCAGTTGCGCGCGCACTTCGATCTTCTGTCCATACACGGCGGCCCGCACGTACCTCAGATGCGCCTCGACGATCGGCCACAGATAGCCGGACGCCCGCATCTGGCGATAGTCGTAATCGAACGCGCGCAACAGCGCCGCGCGACCCAACTCGAAGTACTTCAGATAATTGCCGTGCCAGCACACGTTCATCGCGTCGACGTCGTGAAACGGCACTTCGACGGTCGCGCTCGCGGCGAGCACGTGCTGCGTTTTCGCGGACTCGCTCATGCGTTGACTCCCTGGCGATCGTCGCTCAGCGCGACGCACGCACGTCGCCGCGCAATCGCGACAACCTCTTCTATCGTCAGTCGGCGTGCACTGACGACGACCGGCGCGCGATCGGCAGCGGCACCGGCATCCACATGCGCCGCGGCACTAGCAACAGCGCGTGCGTGCCGCACATCGTTCAGGTCATGGTCGGCCATTTGCGCCTCGCTCGGGGCTGGCCCAGAAATCGAAGAAATTGAACCATTGGTAAGGGGCCTTGCGGCAATAGTGTTCGAGGCGCAGCGCGTAGCGTTGCGCCCACGCTGCCAGATGCTGCGCGCGTTCGCGGCGCGGCAGCTCGATGCGCTCGGCGAACGGCTCGAAATACATGCGGTAACCGTCGCTTTCCTTCAGGCAGAAGAACAGGTAGACCGGACAGCCGAGCGCATGCGCGAGCACGTAGGGTCCTTGCGCGAACGGCGCGCTCGCGCCGAGAAATTGCGCGTCGGTGGTGCGTCCCGCCTCGCGCGCCGGCACCCGATCGCCGACGATCACCAGCAGCTCGCCCGCATCGATGCGCTGCTGCATCAGCACCGCCGTCTCGGGACCGAAGTCGCCGACTTCGAGGAGATGCCGCGCGAAGTCGCGATTCGACGACGCCAGCACCTCATTGAAGCGGCGCGCGTGCCCGGTGTAGACGACCGCCGTGACCTTCGCGTGTTCGCCGCGGATGGCGAGCGCGCGCATCATCTCCAGATTGCCGAGGTGCGCGCCGATCACGAGCGCGCCCTTGCCGCTCGCGATCAGTGCTTCGAACGCCGCAGGATCGTCGAACGTGACGTCGGTGTCGTCGACGCGGCCGGTCCACGCGGCGAGCTTGTCGAAGCCCGATTGCGCGAACGCGAGCATATGGCGATACGCGGACAGCCAGCCCGGGCGCGGCGTATCCGCCGACGGCGCGACCGCGCTCAGATGCGCGAAGTAGTTGTCCGACGCGGCGCGCGCCGCGCGGCCCGTCAGCAGAAAATACGCGACGACCGGATGCAGCCACAGCGCGGTGAAGCGGCGGCCGAACAGCTTGCAGCTCAACGCGAGTAGGCTCATGCCGAGGCGGCTGCCGCGTTCGGCGATGCGCCACCAGGCTTCGGGCCGGGGTTCATCGGCGGCGTCGGCCAGCGCGCCGCGGCGCGGCATCAGCTTGTGCGCGAGCAGCATCGGCAGACGCCACAACATCCCGAACACGAGCCGCGTATGGCTGCGGCTGATTCGGATGTTGTCCCACAGCACGTCGAAATGCGACACGCCGTCGGCCGCGTAGGTCACCCGCGTCGGGATCGAGCGGAACGCGGCGCGGCGCCAGTAGAGACGCACGAGGATCTCGATGTCGAAGTCCATGCGCGTGGGCAGTCGCACGTTGTCGATCAGCTCGCACGCGAGCGCGAGCGGATACAGACGGAAGCCGCACATCGAATCGCGAATCGTCAGCGACAGCGTCTCGATCCACACCCACACGTGGGTCAGATAGCGGCCGTACAGACGTGCTTTCGGCACGCTGTCGTCGTAGACCGGACGGCCGAGAATCACCGCGCCGGGTTCGGCGCGCGCGGCATCGATGAAGCGCGGCACGTCGGTCGCATCGTGCTGGCCGTCGGCGTCGATCTGCAGCGCGTGCGTGTAGCCCGCGGCGCGCGCCGCGCGCAGGCCCGCCATCACTGCCGCGCCCTTGCCGCCGTTTGCCGGCAGACGCAGCAGGGTCATCTGCTGTGCGTATTGCAGCGCGAGCGCGGCGAGTACCCGCTGGGTCGGCGCGTCGCTGCCGTCGTCGACGACGAAGATCGGCAGGCCGTGCACCGCGAGATGCGCGACGCTCGCACCGATCGCGTCCTTGTGGTTGTAGATCGGAATGACGATGCAGGGCGCGAACGTCATCACGCGCCCTCCCGATGCACGAGCAAGCCCGACGCGCATTCGCGTCCGTCGAGCCGGTACGCGAACTGCACACGCCGGCGCGCGGCATCATAGGCGAGCGTGAGCTCGAGCACCGCACCGGGCGACACCGGCGCCATGAACTTCAGGCGGTCGACCGACGCCACCTCTCGCACGCGCGGCCAATGCCCGGCCGCGAGCCGCGCTGCCCAGTCGACCTGCACGACGCCCGGCAGAATCGGCAGACCCGGAAAGTGGCCGGCGAAATGCTGGAGTGACTGCGGCACGCGCAGCACGTAGTGCAGCGTGTCGCCGACGCGCGTTTCGGCGAGCACTTCCATGCCCTCGGCGAGCGGCGCGAACGCGGCCGCAACCGCGCTCGCGGGCAGCTTGCCGCGCGCGTCGAATGGCAGGCTCACGCGAAAACGCCAATGACGCGGCAGCACGACCGCATCGAAGTAATCGGCCAGATGCCGGCGCAGCGTTTTCGCCAGCGCGACGCGGCCTTCGTCGCACAACGCAGCGCCGCCCGCTTCGGTCAGCGCGACCACCGCGCCGACGCGTTCGCGCGACGCGCCTATGAGCGGCACCAGCGCCGCCTGCGCGACATACGGATGCAGCGCGAGACGCGCCTCGAGTTCCGGCAGCGAGACGCGCTTGCCGCCGAGCTTCAGCACGCGGTCGAGGCGCCCTTGCAAGCGGAAGCGCCCGTCGGCATCGAACGCGATGCGATCGCCGGTGCGATGCCAGCCGTCGTGGTCGAGATGCGGCGAGCGCACGCACAGCGCGCCGTCGTCGTCGCGGTGCACCTCGGCGCCGGCGACCGGCTGCCACGCGTCGCCCTGATCCTGACGCCGCCACGCGATCCCGCCGGTTTCCGTGCTGCCGTAGATTTCGAGCGGCGCCGCGCCGTAGCTCGCCGCATAGGCCAGCGCGGCGTCGGCCGCGAGCGGGCCACCCGACGAAAAGAACGCGCGCGGCGCGGGCGTAAGCGCGGCGAAGCCCGGCAACGCGGGCCAACGCGATAGCTGCGCGGGCGTCGACACCACCGCCGTCGCGCCGCATTGCGCGATGCGCGCCTGCAGCTGCAGCGGCTCGACGCCGATCGCGCGATCGAAGGCGCGTCCGGCCGCGAGCGGCCACAACACGCGAAACAGCAAACCGTAGATGTGGTGATGCGGCACGCTCGCGAGCATCGTCGCGTCGCCGAGCAATGCGCCCCATTGCCGTTCGAGCGTGTGGACTTCGGCGTTGAATTGCGCGAGCGTCTTGCGGATCGGCTTCGGCATGCCGCTGCTGCCGGATGTGTAGAGCGTCATCGGCGCGTGGGCGTCGATCGGGTGGGCGGTGTGAGCCGTGCGATGCGTCGCTGCGACGAACGGCGGCAGATCCGCATCCGTCAGCAGGAAGTCGTAGGCGTCCGCGAGATCGGCGAGATAGCCCGGCGTTGCATTGGCCGGAATCACCGGCTCCTTGCCGCACGCGAACAGCGCGAACAATGCGCAGGCGAACTCGAACGGATCGTCGATGCAGAGCGCGCAGCGCCGCGCGTCGGGCGTTCGCACGAGCTCGATCAAGCGCTCGACGCGCGCGCGAAACGCCTCGCGATCGAGCAGCACGGTGCCATCGCGGCACACCGGTGCGGCGGACGTCGCAAGGGCGGCATCGGCCGACAACAGATCATGCAACGCGAGCATCAGGCGGCCTCCGAATCCGCTCGCGCGGCGCGCGGCAGCACGAACAGACGTCGCCATACGTATTCGCCCGCCAGCAGCGCACCGATCAGTGCATAGGCGATCGCGCCGTTGTACAGCGACCAGGCCGCGCGGCTCCAATAGAGCGCGGTGTAGACGGAAAACGCGCCGTTCAGCACGAAGAAAACGCACCAGACCTGGGTCACGCGCCGCGTATAGCGCACCGCACCCGGCGGCAGATCGGGACTGCCGAGGCGCGCAAATTTTTCGATCATCGACGGCCCGCGCACGAGCGTCGCGCCGAACGCGATCAGCAAACCGAGATTGACGAGCGACGGATAGAAGCGCAGCAGCAGCTCGCTATCGGTGACGACGATCGTCGCCGATGCGCAGCTCAGCATCGCCACCACGCTCCAGTCGAGCGTGGAAAGCTGCCGCAGCGACATCGCAACCGGACCGCCGCCGGCCCAGCGCTGCAGCCACAAAGTCACCAGCAGCATGCCGCCGACGAGACGCGGCGCGTCCCAGCGCCATGCGCACAAGATCAGCGCGGGGTAAGCGAGTTTCAGCAGCACCTGCAGGACGGTCCTGCTCCAGTGAGGCCGCGCACCGGATTCGCTTGCGGCGGGACGTGGCTGCGCCATCTGCGTGCGCGGGTGCGCGACCGGCATCAGCCTTGCGCCGCGAGCAGCGATTCGACCGCGCCGATCACGTCGCCGACCGTGCGCACGGATTTGAAGTTCTCCGGCTTGATGCGGCGGCCGGTCATCTCCTGCAGCTTGATCGCGAGATCGACCGCGTCGATGCTGTCGAGATCGAGGTCTTCGAACAGGTGAGCGTCGGGCGTCACGCGCTGCGGCTCGATCGCGAAGTTTTCCTGAAAGATCGCGCGAATGCGCTCAAGAATCTCAGTCTCGGTCACGATTAAACCCCCTTCCTTGCGGTTTCGTTCGCAGCGTGCGCCGCTTCGCGCTGACTCTCGACCAACGCGGCAAGCGTGTTGATCGAGCGAAAGTGCTCGCGCGTGCGTTCGTCGTTCGCCACGATGGTCAATTGGTATTGTTTGCGCAGCACGATGCCGATTTCGAGCGCGTCGATCGAATCGAGACCGATGCCGTCGGAACCGAACAACGGGGCATCGTCGTCGATATCGGCGGGGCTCAGGTCTTCGAGATCGAGGGCTTCGATCAGAAGCTTTTTAATTTCCAGTTTTAAAGAATCCATAGTCGAACAGGTGCTGGGTAATGTGGGCTTCTACGGCATTCGTCACACTGCGCGCCGCAATGGCCGCGGTGGTGTCGTGCGCGGCCAGCTCGTCGACGCCAAGCGGCGCGAGCACGTTCACGCGCATCCGGAAAGCGCGCGCCGGCACGTCGTACCAGCGCATCTGCCGCGTGAACGCGGGCGGATCGCAATTCATCAATACCGGCACGATCGGCGCGCCGGCCTTCAGCGCCATGTGCGCGAATCCGCGCGAGAACGCGTGCAGCCGGTTCGGCGCCGGGCTGCGCGCGCCTTCCGGAAAAATGATCATCGTATAGCCGGCCGCGAGCTGCTTCGCGCCGGCCTCGACGAGCGCGATCGCGTCCGCGTTGCTCACGTATTCGGCCGCGCGCACGATGCCCCAGAAACACGGGTTGTGCCAGTGCGCGTGCTTCACGACGCAGCACGCGCGCGGCGTCAACGACAGCAGAACCATCACGTCGAGGTAAGTCGGGTGATTCGCGACGACGATCGCCGGCCCGCCCGCGCACAACGCCTCGGCGCCGGACGCTTCGAGTTCCATCACGCCGAGACCGCGCAGCACCGCGACGAGCGCGCGGAAAAACCGGTGAATCACGACGGTCACCGCGCGCTGCCGCGATGCGCGATGCGGCCACAGCCACGCGAGCGGAAACACGAGCACAGAAAACAGCACGCCGCACACGCCGAACGCGACGAAAGCGAGGCCAGTCGCGCAAAAACGCCACGCGTAATCAAGCCGCGCGCTCATCCCACCTCCAGTGCCACAGCGCGCCCGCGCGCTGCCAGCGCGCGGGCTGGCCGGTTTCGAGGCAGTGCAGCAGCGCCTGGCTCTGAGTCGGAAAGCTCGGGGCGTCGCTCAACGCGGATCGCGGATCGCCGCGTTGCTCGGCCACCTCCTCGTCAGCGCAGGTCAAAGAGCAAACAACGCGCCCAGCCGACGCATGCTTGTCGAGCAACACCGCGATCGCACCGCCGTGCACTTCGTCTTCGATCGTGCCGTACGCGAGATCGGCCGGTTCGTCGGCATACACGAGCAGCACCGGCGCATCCGGTTGCGTCGCGTATTGCGCGTACGCTTCGAGCAGCGCATAGCCGAGCGTCTGCGCTCCAGCCGATACCGCGCTCGCGGCCGAGCGGTCGCCGCGCGCAATCCCGAACACGCCGGTCATCGCGTTCAACACCGACAGGCTGAAGGCGGTCGGCGACACCGGCTCGCCGGCGCTGATGCTGCGCAGGATGTCGGTGGTACGCCGCAACTCCCCGTGCCGCGAAGCGAACACCACGCGCGCGGGTTCCTGCGCGACGCAGTCGTGCGCGACCTTGAGCGCCACCTTGGACAGCGTGCTGAGACGCCGCCGCACGATCGGCTCGATGAAGCCGATATCGGGCGCGGCAGACGAGGTAGCCGGCCAGCTAGACCAGCGACCGACCGGAATGGTCCAGTGCAGATCGGGCATATAGGTGTTCGCGCGTGGAAACGGGGAAGGGGCTCAAGCGCCTGACGGAATACACAGCCGTCACGGCGAGCGCCGCCGCGCGGATCGGGAAGTTCCAACCCGGGACCGACCAGTCTGCCTGTCAGGGAATGCAGCACCGGCGATCGGGCCCGATTTGTCAGGCGCCCCTGACAATCGGTGTAGTGGATAGCGGCTCGGGCTCCTTTTGTGGCCGAATAGTACCGGGTATTTTGAATCAGATCGGCGAGGAAAGACGTATCCATCTGTATCCGCGCCTGTCACGCAACACATTGTTAGACGGTTTGACAAGACCGGCCGCGACGACGCACCGGAAGGCGATCTCGTGCGTCGGCGCTGGCGCGACAATGCCGCCGGAACCGACGAAAAACCTTTCATTCGTCTTTCTTCGAATAAGACGCAGAGCGAAAACACCGACGCCGCGTCGTCCGGGCAAACAACATTCGTGGCAACGATGCGCCCGCGCCTGCTATACTCCGGCCCTCATTGGGGAGTAGCCGCCCCGCGGCACGTCCGCACCGCTTCGCCGGTGCGTCGCACGTGTGGTTCGCGGGGGCGACTGTCAACAGACTTGGCCTGCACGGCCATGGCAGTCGCAGCCTCTGGCCTGGCGAGACCGATGATCCACACGCGCCGCAACAGGGCCCGGCGTGTCGTGGGTCGTCGCTCGTTCATCTTCGGCCCGAGGAATCCATTCAACGTGAATCAAGCTTTTCTGATTTCGACCGGAGCGGTCGCGCTCGCCGAGATCGGCGACAAGACGCAACTGCTGTCGCTCGTGCTGGCCGCGCGCTATCGCAAGCCCGTGCCGATCATTCTCGGCGTGCTCGCAGCGACGCTGATCAATCACGCGGGAGCCGGCGCGCTCGGCGCGTGGCTCGGCTCGATGCTGACGCCGACCATCATGCGCTGGGCGCTGGCGGCGTCGTTTATCGGCATGGGGCTGTGGATTCTCGTGCCCGACAAGCTCGACGACGAGGAAGCCAACACGAACCGCACGCACTTCGGGGTGTTCGGCGCGACGGTCGTCACGTTCTTCCTCGCGGAAATGGGCGACAAGACGCAGATTGCGACGGTCGCCCTCGCCGCGCGCTTTCACGATTTCTTCGGCGTGGTGGCCGGCACGACGCTCGGCATGATGATCGCGAACGTGCCGGCGATCCTGCTCGGCGACCGCTTCGCGCATCGCCTGCCGACCAGGCTCGTGCACGGCATCGCCGCGGTGATGTTCGTCGTGCTGGGCGCGATGGCGTTGTTCGGGGTCGGGGTCTGAGCTACTGCGCGGCCTTCGGCGCCGACGCCGCGCCCGCGGGGGGCGTGGCCGCCGGCAGCGACACTTCGTTGGCGTCGCCGCCGCCACCGCCGCCGAGCGGAATCTTCACGGTGTGCACCGCGCCGTTGGCCAGCGGGAAAGCAGCCAGCGCGCTACGCGCCAGATATGGCATCGCCCGCACCAGCGACGACTCCTCGTCGACATTGCGCGCCGTGACGTTGTAGACCTCCCGGCCGCTTACGCGCTCGGTGATCCGGATGCCGAGCAGATGCGTGAACACCGGGTAGCTTTGGTTCACGTATGTCGCCGGGAAAGGCCCCCACGGTCCCCACGGATCGAACGGCCGGCCCCAGTAAGGACCGGGCCACGGGTTGTAGTAGACCGGCTGCGCGACGCTCACGATGTCCGAGCGGATGCCATAGGCGAGCTCGACCAGATAGCGCGCGTCGTCGTGCGAGACTTCGCGGAACGCGTGCAAGGCGAGCTCGTTCGCGACGATCCGCTCGTACGCGCTCAGTTCGAGATTGTTCTTCTGATCCTCGTGCCGCGTGAACGCATAGGTGCGCGTCGCGTCGCTTCCGCTCCAGTCCGAGAACGCCGTGACCTGCGTGGTCACGTAGGTCGTGCAGCCGGACAGCAGCGCCGTCAGCGCGACGAACAGCAGCGCGACGCGGCGGGTCCATCGATCGATGTTCATGGTCTGCCTCGTGATGCCTCTGATTGGATCTATTCTGCTTCAGTTAAAACTCTGCTTGAGTCGAGATTATTCCGTCGCGCGATCGATCCGCTGCCCGGCGGACGATCCCGGCGCTCCGCCACGCGCGGCGCCCGATAATACGCTGACTGGCCAGCCGGTAAAAGGTTCTTCCCCTGTCCGTCGAAAGCGGCAGCGCTACCCGGCGCCGAGACTCGGCCCCCTTCCCTTCCGCACGATTGCCCGAGGCTTTGTACAATGAGCCGACCAAGCCCGGCTCGCGCGCCGTTTGCGCGCCCGACCGCTCGAGTACACCACCACAGAACGCCATGGCCGATACCGCAACGCCCAATGTGATCCGCCGCGCCGATTACGCGCCGCCCGCCTTCCTGATCGACACCGTCGCGCTGGAGTTCGATCTGGTCCCCGAACGCACGGTCGTCAGGAACACGATGCGAGTTCGCCGCAACCCGGATGCGTCGCGCGCCGCGCATCTCGAACTGATGGGCGAGCAACTGGAGTTCGTCAGCGCCGCGATCGACGGCAAGCCATTCCCGAACGCGCAGCCCCACGAGCACGGCCTGCTGCTCGACGACGTGCCGGACAGCTTCGAGCTGACCCTCACCAGCATCTGCAATCCCGCGGAAAACACCACGCTGTCGGGGCTGTATGTGTCGAGCGGCAACTTCTTCACGCAGTGCGAGGCCGAGGGCTTTCGCCGCATCACCTATTTCCTCGACCGCCCCGACGTGATGGCGAGCTTCACGGTCACGCTGCGCGCGAGCAAGGCCGACTATCCGGTGCTGCTGTCGAACGGCAATCTTCTCGAACAAGGCGAGTTGCCCGACGGCCGCCATTTCGCGCGCTGGGAAGACCCGTTCAGGAAGCCGAGCTATCTGTTCGCGCTCGTCGCGGGCAAGCTCGTCGCGCTCGAAGAACGCGTGAAGACCGGCTCAGGCAAGGAAAAGCTGCTGCAGGTCTGGGTCGAGCCGCACGATCTCGACAAGACCCGTCACGCGATGGATTCGCTGATCCACTCGATCCGCTGGGACGAACAGCGCTTCGGGCTCGAGCTCGATCTGGACCGCTTCATGATCGTCGCGGTCAGCGACTTCAACATGGGCGCGATGGAGAACAAGGGGCTCAACATCTTCAACACGAAGTACGTGCTCGCGAACCCCGAAACGGCCTCCGACACCGACTTCTCGAACATCGAGGCGGTGGTCGGCCACGAGTACTTCCACAACTGGACCGGCAACCGCGTGACCTGCCGCGACTGGTTCCAGCTAAGCCTGAAGGAAGGCCTGACGGTGTTTCGCGATCAGGAGTTCTCGGCCGACATGGCGGGCGGCGCCACCGACGAAGCCGCGCGCGCGACCAAGCGCATCGAGGACGTGCGGGTGCTGCGCCAGATGCAGTTCGCCGAGGACGCGGGCCCGATGGCGCATCCGGTGCGCCCGGAAAGCTACGTCGAGATCAACAACTTCTACACGATGACCGTCTACGAGAAAGGCTCGGAAGTCGCGCGAATGTATCAGACGCTGTTCGGCCGCGACGGCTTTCGCAACGGCATGGACCTGTACTTCAAGCGTCACGACGGCCAGGCCGTGACCTGCGACGACTTCCGTCACGCGCTCGCCGACGCGAACGGCCGCGACCTCGCGCAGTTCGAGCGCTGGTATAGCCAGGCCGGCACGCCGCGCGTGTCGGTGCGCACGCGCTACGACGCCGCGCAGCAGCGCTACAGCGTGACACTGCGCCAGGGCTACGGCGATGCCGTGCCGGCCGCGCGCGAAACGCAGAAGGGGCCGCTGCTGATTCCGTTCGCGATCGGTCTGATCGGCAAGGACGGCCGCGATCTGCCGCTGCAGCTCGACGGCGAGGCGAAGGCGTCGGAGTCGACCACGCGCGTGCTCGAATTCACGCAGACCGAGCAGACCTTCACGTTCGTCAACGTCGGACAGGAACCGCTGCCGTCGCTGCTACGCAATTTCTCGGCTCCGGTGATCGTCGAATACGACTACACGGGCGAACAGCTCGCGTTCCTGCTCGCGCACGACAGCGATCCGTTCAACCGCTGGGAAGCCGGCCAGCGGCTTGCCACGCGCGAGTTGCTCGCGCTGGCCGCGCGCGCGGCCACGGGCGCGGCGCTGCAGTTCGACGACTCGGTCGTCGCCGCATTCGCGCGCGTTTTGACCGACGAGACGCTGTCGCCGGCGTTCCGCGAGCTCGCACTGATGCTGCCGTCCGAAGCGTATCTGGCCGAGCAGATGGCCGAATCGAATCCGGCCGCGGTGCACGCGGCACGGCAGTTCGTGCGCAAGCGCCTCGCGAATGCGCTGCGTGACGACTGGCTGAAGGTCTACGAGCAGCATCGCACGCCGGGCGCCTATGAAACGACGCCCGAGGCCGCCGGTCAGCGCGCGCTGAAGAATCTGGCGCTGTCGTATCTGACCGAACTCGACGACTCCGCGGACGCCGTGCGTCTCGCGGCCGCGCAATATGAAACCGCGAACAACATGACCGACCGCGCGGCCGCGCTGTCGGCCCTGCTCAACGCGGCCGCGCCGCAAGGCGGCAGCCCCGAGTCGCAGCACGCGCTCGACGACTTCTATCGACGCTTCGAGAAGGAGCCGCTCGTCATCGACAAATGGTTCGCGTTGCAGGCCACCCAGCGCGGCGGCGCACGACATCCGGTGATCGATACGGTGCGCAAGCTGATGACGCATCCGGCCTTCAACCTGAAGAATCCGAACCGGGCGCGTTCGCTGATTTTCAGCTTCTGCGCGGCGAACCCCGCGCAGTTCCACGCGGCAGATGGCTCCGGCTACGCATTCTGGGCCGAGCAGGTGATCGCGCTCGACGCGCTCAATCCGCAGGTGGCCGCGCGCCTCGCGCGCTCGCTCGAACTGTGGCGACGCTTCACGCCGGCGCTGCGCGACAGCATGCGCGCGGCGCTCGAGAAAGTGGCCGCACAGGTCAAGTCGCGCGACGTGCGCGAGATCGTCGAGAAGGCGTTGGCGTGATGCCTCTCTGAGTCTCGAGTCACATCGGAAAGCCGGCACGCGTTGCCGGCTTTTTTTTCGCGTTGTTTTCAACTGCGTTCACGCGCTCGTGTCGCGCCGTTAGCCGTTTGGCCGACTGTTCATCGGACCTCGCCGGGCAGAAAGTATACGTCCAGGTTTGATGGTTTACATTTAACGCGGTACGTTATACGATTCGACGATCACGACATTCGCAGACAAGGCCACCGCAAGAATTTGCCAGGGCAGGTTCGTGCATTCGTTGCCACGCTCGATCCAGGCGCTAGCGCATCGCTAATTGCTGATGATCGACGCCGCGAGCTCCGTCTCGAATTTGCACGCGCCGCCCGGAAACCGGCTCGAAGCCTTGCAAGGCCAGCGCAGCGGGCAATGGAGCATTCGCATCAATGCGCAGTGGCGCCTCTGTTTTCACTTCGTCGGCGAGGACGCGCTGAATGTCGAGATCATCGACTATCACTGACTACTGGGAGACCGAGATGGTCATCAAACGCTCCGCGCTCAACAGCATCGATTTCTCCGACATCGATACGGGCCGGGCCATTGCCGAGATCCATCCGGGCGAAATTCTGCGCAGCGAGTTCCTCGAGCCGCTCGGCATGTCCGTCAACGCGCTCGCGCTCGCGCTGCGGGTGCCGGCGCCGCGCATCAACGACGTCGTGCGCGGCCGCCGCGCAATCTCCGCCGATACCGCGCTGCGGCTCGAGCGCTACTTCGGCGCCAGCGCGCAGTTCTGGCTCAATCTGCAAATCGCCTACGACCTGCGCGTCGCCACCACCGCCGCCGGCGAGCAGATCGAACGGGAAATCGAACCGATGCCGCGCGCCGAGCGCCCGAAACTGCCCCGCGTGCCGGCCGGACACGCCCGGGCCGCGGCCCTCGCGGCCAGCGTCAGCGGCACCGTCTCGGCCAAGGCGCGCCGCAAGACCTGAAGCCGGCCGTGCGACCAAAAGCACGGAGCCGACACAAACGAGCGGTTAAAATGCCATCATTCTTCTAGCCTTCCGGAGTACAGCAATGTCTTTGCAACGTCGTACCACTCTCACGAAGTACCTGATCGAGCAGCAGCGCGAAACCAACAACCTGCCCGCCGACCTGCGCCTGCTGATCGAAGTCGTCGCGCGCGCGTGCAAGGCGATCAGCTACCACGTCAGCAAGGGCGCGCTCGGCGATGCGCTCGGCTCGGCGGGCAGCGAAAACGTCCAGGGCGAAGTGCAGAAGAAGCTCGACATCCTCTCGAACGAAATTCTGCTCGAGGCGAACGAATGGGGCGGCAACCTCGCGGGCATGGCCTCCGAGGAAATGGAACAATTCTTCCCGATTCCGGCAAACTATCCGAAGGGCGAATATCTGCTCGTGTTCGATCCGCTCGACGGCTCGTCGAACATCGACGTGAACGTGTCGATCGGTACGATCTTCTCGGTGCTGCGCTGCCCGGACGGCCATCAGGCCACCGAACAATCGTTCCTGCAGCCGGGCACGCAGCAGGTCGCCGCGGGCTATGCGGTGTACGGCCCGCAAACGGTGCTCGTGCTGACCACCGGTAACGGCGTGAACTGCTTCACGCTCGATCGCGAGCTCGGCTCGTGGGTGCTCACGCAAAGCGACATGCGCATTCCCGTCGAAACGCGCGAGTACGCGATCAACGCGTCGAACGAACGCCACTGGTATCCGCCGGTTCAGCAATACATCGGCGAGCTGAAGGCGGGTAAGGACGGCTCGCGTCAGGCCGACTTCAACATGCGCTGGATCGCGTCGATGGTCTCCGACGTGCATCGCATCCTGAGTCGCGGCGGCATCTTCATGTACCCGGCCGACAAGCGCACGCCGGACAAGCCAGGCAAGCTGCGTCTGATGTACGAAGCCAATCCGATGGCATTCATCGTCGAGCAGGCGGGCGGCGCCGCAACCAACGGCGACAAGCGCATTCTCGACATCCAGCCGAAGAGCCTGCACGAGCGCGTCGCGGTGTTCCTCGGCTCGAAGAACGAGGTCGATCGCGTGACCCGCTATCACCTCGAAGCGAAGAAGTGATCTCGAAAGAAAAAAATGCCTCAAGGGGCTTGCCAAGGCACTAAAGTAGTCCCTATAATCTCGTTTTTCCTGATGCCGGAATAGCTCAGACGGTAGAGCAGCGCATTCGTAATGCGAAGGTCGGGGGTTCGATTCCTCTTTCCGGCACCAACAGATTCAAGCACTTAGCCCAGTCCTCACGACTGGGCTTTTTGCTTTCTGCGATCCGTGTAAGCACTGGTGTAAGCAATTTTTGTCAATGCGCAGTGCCGATAGTGCCGTTCGCAATGTCACGGAAATCGAAGGTAGCCCATCCCGCCACTCACGCTGCCGCCGTCTAAGCGGGTACAGACGGGGGCGTTGGCATTGCGGACGCGGTTACTCATCGGATAGCGGGGTCGCCTCCCTGTGGGTCAGGCGCTCGCGCCCGTATTCGGCCAGGACGTTCCTGACGATGGCGCGGGCGTTCTCTTCGGTGCCGACCATCTCCGACCCGTTGCCCTGCTGATTGGCCGGTGTCGAGTCATTGGCATACCTCCAGCCCGCCTTGGTGCGCAGCCAGAAAATCGCCGCCTGCACGGTAGGCGACGATTCGTTGTTCGCGGTTGCGATTCGGAAGAGGTTGGCGGCCACTTCTGCATTGGTCGCCTGCAGCGCGGTTGCGATCTCTGTGTAAAACGCCGCCGCGGAAGTCTTGTATGTGACCGCCCGGCGAGTCGTCGGATTGATGACGTGCGCAAGGCAGCGGGCTATTGGCACACCGCACAGAAGCAGCGCCCTGACTGTTGCCCGGTCCTATGGCGTCGGCTGAAATCTCGGTCTTGCCACGATGCCCCCCGCTAAAAGCTGCGTTGCGGTTCGATATTTCCAATCAATCTCGACCCATATATAAGGTTGGAAAAACCTCGCCAGCCCTCATAGGGGTGTCTAAAGATTCGGCCAATTGCCAATGTTAGGCTGCTGAACGCAATTCGAAGGCCGCGCAGCCTACCTCGCAAATATAGTTGCGAACGCTTGGTACCGACCCTGAGCGGTCGACTGAATTTCTACAAAGCGGTCACTCGATCGTGTCTCGGGTAAGTCCGATCCGCACATACACGTGGCGTTTCCCGAGACTTGCCGCGTTGCGATCTACGTAGTTTGTCTCGATTCGGGCACCGCAGATGCTTTGAATGCCTGGGGATATTCGTGACGAAACCAATCTTTCACCTGATCGTGGTTGAGCGCAAAGAATTCGCGCGATCGCGGAATCAGGACAAAACCAAAAGCGAGCAAACAAGTGGCAAAGCCGAAGCATGTATAGACCTCGCCCACCGCCCAATGCGTGAGCGCAGCGCCTGCGATCATTGGTCCAAGAATGCCCGCAATCTGCGTGGTCATCATGCTGGCAGCGAGAATGCGAACGCGGAAGTTCTGCGGGATAGCCAATGAACGGTGCGTCGCGCCGACGAGCCCCATCGATGCATTGGCGAAACCCACACATGTAAACGCCAGTACGAGAACGATGGGTGAGTGCGCCCAGCCCGAAGCAGCAAGCGCCAGCCCTTCGCACATGGCGGCCCCTACCCTGACATTGAATCGGCCGAAACGACTGACCAGCGCATCAGAACCACGAAAGCTGCCGAGAAGCAAACCTAAGGATAAGGCCGCTTCGCTAGCACCTAGCCAGAGACCCGATAGCCCAAGTGATTGAACTTTGAGCGGGATCAGCATGCCGACTGCAGGGCCCTGGAATATCCAAACGAAGAAATTGACAAGCGTCCAGCCGCGCTCCAACGGGACGATCCATTTAGCATGCAGTCCGGCGCGCAGGTCTTCCCACCAACGGGCTAAACCGCGATGGCGTTCGTTAGGCTGAGTATGCGATGGAAGCTGCCAGGTCACGTAGGCAGCGACGCCGAGCAAAATGCCGTTCATCCAAAGTGTTGCGGCGATACCGCCCAACGCCAGAGTCGCGCCAGCCAATGTGGGTCCTAAGGCACGGCCAGCCGCCTGCGTCGATTTACGAAGACGAAGCATTTTGGCCAAACGATCCGCCGGAACAAGTTCAGCCGAAATTGTGGAGCTAGCCGGATCGATGAAAGCTTTCGCGATAACCGTCACCATGCCTATGCAGACGATCAGCATAAGCCGGTAGTCGGACAGGGACGCGAGCGTAGCTAGGGTAAAGGCGACGACCATCAGGGCGCACAGACCCCATGCAATCTGCGGCCTCTTTGCGTAGCGGTCCCCAAGCGGCGAAAGTAGTGGCATTGCAAAAATCGTGGTGACGGCAATGCTTACGCTGTAGATCGCCAAGTCATGTGCTCCGCCCAGATGAACGATCCACCAAGGGAGCGTGATGTAGCCAACCATTTCTGCCAAGATCCTCAGCAGATCGCTGAGAAGCAGACGGGCTAGAGGGACGCCAATTGCGTTTATGTGAGACTTGATTCCCCGAAACACCGTCTTCCCCCCGTTGAGTTCGATGATGCTACCTCAACATCTTTTGCCGAAATTTAGATGCACGCCTCCAGACGCTGGCGTTTCGCTAGTGGACGACATACATGTCCGATTCGCGACTGGCGACGCTTCAGATAGCGATTGTCAGCAATTCACGGAGGTATGCCGCTTGGCCGTATATGGCCGAAGAGGGCTCGACGGGTTCGTCAGTGGCCTAGTTCAATGCGGTCGCGAAGAGACTCAGCGAGTCCATAGGCCGCCGTCTTTCGGAAGCGCTCGATCAAGACACCATTGCATGCTGCGATAACCCGCTGCGAAGCTATATTTTCGGGGTCAACCGTTAGCTCGACGTAGGACAAACCCTGTCGCCTCGCTTCGCCGAGCATCAAATTGAGCGCCTGCCTGGCGTAGCCGTTGCCTCTCTTCCACGGCACGAAAGAGAAGCCGATATGTCCGAGCACATTCGGCGGCAATTCGGTAGTCCCGGCCTGCCAACGAAATCCGATTGCGCCGCTAACATCGCCGTCCCAAATCCATCGGACAATGCTTGGTAGACAGGCGACGGTCGAGCCTCGGGCAAAGGAATCGGACCGCCCGATGCGGTTGGATCGTCCAGGCCGTCGACAAATGCCTCCGCGCTCACTTCGCTAGCGTGCAATTGTTCGCGCGCAGCGACCTCTTTACGAACATTGTCAGGTGACCATCCCGTCTCAAGAGCCGAAACGTAGCTCGGCAGCAACGCGGTCGTAGGTCTCAACAGTTCAATTGCGCTCATTTTGTTCGGTGCGTGTCAGGGAGCAATGATTGTCAACAGTTTAAGCGTTGCCGTCGAACGTCCCAAATTGGCCGGAAAGAGCCCGCACGCGGTGATGGGTCAATATCGACTGGCAAGGGCCCCGGATATGGCAGCCAGGGGACTTGCAATGGTGATGGTCCTGCTATCACTATTGCGTGTACTGGGCTACAGATGCTTTTTGAGCTTCGGATTAGGACGGACGCCGTGAGTACTCTCTGCCGAGTTCAGATTGCCGTAACGATTTCCGGGGTTGTCACCGGATGCGTGTCGCAGCCAATTGGGCCGGCGGTAGCTGTGAAGCCGGGGCGCGACAAGCCATTCACCGTCTTTCTGCGGGACGATGCGCAGTGCAAACAGTATGCGAGAGAGCAGCTGGCGCGCGGCGTGGACACCCGCGATCAGAGCGATGCCAACGTGTCACGGGCACAACTGAATGTGCAGCAAAGATACTATCTCGCGTACCTGGAATGCATGCGCGCGAAGGGAAATGAGGTGTCGGACGGTGCAGCGCCAACTACGCAGTTTGAATAGGCGATCTTCAATGTGTTGTACTTTCCCAGATGCATCGGTTACGAGCCCATGCAATTTTTCTGGGAAGACTTCCTGAATTCGCTTCCCCGACTACCTGTCAGGTCCGGTCCAGGCTAATACACATAAGGCGACTTGGCGGCCGAAATACAGCCATTGAGATAAGAAGAGAATCTTTATAGCCATGTCCCTGCGACCGTGTAACCTGGACCCAGCGCGTTAGCAGCGCGGCGACAAGCGGCACAACGAGCATGGGAGCAGACAGCGCGAGCCTCAGCAAGCCGGCGTCGATCTCGCTGTAGCCGTCGGCGCCGATGAAACGCAGTGGCAGCACGACGAGCAGCACGATGTAGCATTAGCAGGTTGCGATCGGCAGCACCTGCACGCCAACGAAACGCGGATAGCGGAACAACGACAAATCGAGCATTTGTCGCGCGACTCGCGTTTCGATCACCGCGAACGCGGCGATCAGCAGTGCTCAATGCCTACACGCTCGCGTTCGCCTGCCTTCTGCTCAGCGCAGGCGCGCTCGGTGACCGGCTGGGGGCACGGCGCGTGTTCGTCAGTGGCTTTGCATTATTTACTTTGGCGTCGGTGGGATACGGCTTCGCAACCGGCGCGGCCATGCTGGTCATGGCGCGGGTGGCGCAGGGCGTCGGGGCTGCGTTGTGCGTGCCGTCGCCGCTATCGCTGCTCAACGCGAGCTTTCCCGACCCTCGGGCGCGAGCCGAGGCCGTGAGTATCTGGGCCGGAACGGCCGCGCTCGCGCTCGGGGCCGGTCCGATCGTGGGAGGGGGGCCGGTCGACTGTTTCGGCTGGCCGAGCATCTTTCTGATCAACGTGCCGTTCGGTGTTGCCGGCATCTGGCTGACGCCAGCCCATGCGCCCGATACTGTCCGTGACGCAGCGCGCCGCTTCGATCTGCCGGGGCAGATGTTGGCGGTGGTTGCGCTCGCCGCGCTGATGTTCGGCGTCGTCGAAAGCGGAAGCCTGGGTTGGGGAAGTCCGGCTGTGCGGACGGGTATCGCTTGTTCCGTCGTGTTCGGCCTACTGTTTGTGCTGGTGGAAAAGCGGCAACGGCATCCGATGCTGCCGCTTTCACTATTCCAGATACCCACCATCAATGTGAGTTCGGCGATAGGGCTGTCGCTCAACTTCGGCTATTACGGGCTGATGTTCGCGATGAGCCTCTTCTTCCAGAGCGTGCGGCACTATATGCCGCTCGACCGGCGTTGTGACCGTGGCGAACCTCGCGTCTGGCGCCCTCACGGCACGGTTCGGCTACCGTCTTCCGATGGCGGTCGGGCAGGCTCTGGCGGCGGCCGGCTTCCTGTCGCTCGGATTGATCGAGGTCAGCAGCAGTTACCTGGCGATTACGGCGCCATTGCTGGCGATCGGTGTCGGTGTCGCGCTAGCGGTTCCGTCGATCAATACTGCGGTTCTTGCGAATATCGATCCGCGATCCGTCGGTATTGCTTCAGGCGTGCTGAACACGGCGCGTCAAATTGGAGGCGCACTCGGAGTAGGTGTCTTCGGATCGCTCGCCATCGGAACGGCCGGCAACCTGGTCAGCGGCCTGCACGCGGCCGTCATGATGGCTGGGGCTTTCATGGCGGCGGCCGTGGTAATGGCGATTACGGGTTTGAAACCGGCAGGATCGGTGGAGCGGCCGGGAGCGGCTTGCCAGGGCGTTCGACGGTGAGACCGTTGTGGATGTGATCGGCTCTAAGCGACCCTGCTCTGCCGTTTGCTTGTCCGTCGGCCGAATGGCCGCCTTGAGATGGGGATGCGACACAGCGTCCTGCCGGCATAATCAGGAAATCTGCCAGTGCCGACAAGTGGGGCCAAGCCGATTCTATCGAGCATGCACGCTGCTCGCTCAAGGCTATCGTTGACGCGTCCGCGCATTGAAGTCATTGATTAATCGGCTGATCCAGTCGTGCAGTAGTGAGCAAACTGTTCTGCGGAGAGCGCGAAACCCTTCTGCTTGGCGAGTTCCCAAGGACGTTCGCATTGGTGCGTGGATTCACACCAAGAATACCCAGCCGAACCAATACAACCATGTGCATCGCGATCTGCACCGACAACGGGTGACGGGCTGCTGGGCGGCGAGGCCGCGCAAGCGCCTAGCAAGCATGTCATCGTGACAGTGGCCAGGCAAAGAGAAAAGTAGTCTCGGCGCATAAAATGAGTCCCGGATTTGTGTGACGTCGGATTTTAGTCTTGTTGCCGTTTGCGAGTCGCGCAATAGCGCTTGTGGGCTAACCGGCAGCGAGCCGCTGCCGGTTCCGACCGCGCTCAATGCTAACGGCCAATCTGCTGTATCCCCGCCAGTCGCCAGGCCTGGTCGCCATGCCCGTGGCCCACGATGTTCCAGACCTCCTCAAACGGTTGCGCCGTCTGCGCGTCCTCGTCTTCCCGCATCTGGCCGTGAAAGCGAAGGCTAACCAGCGTTTCGCTGCCATTGTGTTCCGTGGTCAACAATTCCACGTCCAGCTGCGTGAATTCCGTATGGCTCGGCTGGTTGCCCCGATCTTCCAGGTCCCGCTTGATCACCGCGAACATTTCCGGGGTTGTCAGCTCGAAAAGGTCGCCTTGTTCGTTCTGGTCCCAGGCGCGTTGCAGACGCAGGAACAAGGTCTTGGCCGATGCCAGCAAGACCGCCTGATCGAGCCCGACAGGCAGCCCCGGCACTGTCGTTGTTTGTGCCGCTGCTGCGGGATTCATCGCTGTGCGCGGCCAGGCACCGAAATTCGTCTCAGGCGCCGTCTGCCCGCTCTGATTCATGAGCAAGGAGCCGTTCATGCGCTGCCCGTTCGCCGCGTCGTGCCCATAAGCGAGATCCGGACGGCGCCGGTTGGCAATGAAGCGGAACAGCATGATGCCGACGACAATCACGAGGCCGATCACCACTACGCTCGACAGCATCTGGGCCAGCCCTTCACCCAGCCCGAACGACGACATCAGCGCGGCAATGCCAAGTCCTGCGGCCAGGCCGGCGAGCGGGCCCATCCAGCGGTTGGCTGGCTTCGCGGCAGCGGCCGCCGGCGCGGCCTGCTGCGCCGGTTGAGCTTGCTGGCTCCGTTGGCCTTGCCCGGACGGCGACGCCGTCTGCGACTGGCGGCCGACGCTACTGCCACCGCCAATACGCTTCGCTTCGGCATGGTTGGATGCGACAGTGCCCGCGACGAGCACTAGCGCCATGGCCAGTACAGCGGTACCGCGCGTCACGACACGCGCAAGGCGTCGCAGCTGATTGATTGTTTGTGAATACATAAGAACCGCTCCTGTGTAGGGCTGAAACTCGCGAAGGTCGCCCGAATGCGTCTTCCTTCCCGGACCGCAAAAAGCGAGCAATACCGCTCGTACGATGCCACCGTAGCCGTGCAAGCATGGCTTGCTTAGACGGCATCAGGCTCAGCGCTCCAGGTGCACTCGCGTTGACTCGCGCGGCGCTTCGCGAGGCGCGCCTGGCGCCTCCGGACGATCGAAGAAACGGCGCGGGCAAGCGCGAGATCGAGGGCGCCGCGCCAGTCTTTCGCAATCGACGTCACCACGACCGGATTCGCACCGGGCACCTGCACCTGCACCTGGCAACGCTTATCGAGTCCGCGGCGCGGGCCGTTGACGTCGGAGAGATTGACGGTGGCCCGGGAAACCAGCCAGGCCATCCGGCGGAACACAAACTCGGTGCGTTGGCGCGCGAAGCTGCGCAAGCGTGCAGCTTCAATGTCGCAGGACTTGAACAGGACTTGCATGAGACCTCCATCAGAAACAGAAAGAAAAGACTGGTTAGCGAAACAACGACCGCCGGGGCGGAAGCCTGTGTGCTTAGTCGTTGAAGCCAGTTTATCGGTTTAACGCACCATTACAATCCCCTTTCACCCAATTGATACTTGTCGCGTCTGCAACGTCACCCCAGTGGGCGCAAAGCAATTACAAACGACAAAACGCCGGAGCGAATGACGAATTCGCGCCGGCGCAAAAGTGCAATGAAACGCTAATACTGGAAGGGGATGGAATGCCAGTCTGCGCGGCCAAGTGCAGGCTGCCGTCACGCGCGTTCGTCATGCCGCTGGCCGCGACCTGCGCAGTCGTGGTGGTCTCGTGCAAAATCCAGGCCGGTGTTGGTTATCGCCGCAAGACGTTATTCATCCTGGCCCGGCGTCCTGCGACTGCGCGCCATCGAATCGCAGCCAGTTGGGCGCACTGCCGGACAGCGGTGCGGCAACCTACAGCAAAAGCAGCGTTGCCGAGACGACGCACGTCGGCACGATGGCAGCGATCAACAGGCCGAGCAGGCTGACTGACTCATCATGGAATCCCTTGTGCACGATAGCGAGTCCTGCGGGATTCGGCGCGTTGGCGATCACTGTGAGACCGCCTCCAGCGACTGCGCCGGCCAGCAGCATGTACTTCGCCTGGTCCGGAAGGCCCGCGATCAGCGAGCCGAGATAGGTAATCGCCGCGTTGTCCATGATCGCCGTCAGGCCAAGCGCGCCGGCATAAAGTGCGTAAGCATCGAGCGATGCGACGACCGGCTGCAGCCACCATCGCTGCAAACCCCCGAGCACGACCAGGCCTCCGAGAAAGAATGCTACCAGCAGGCTCTCGCGCAACATCAGCGGCGACTGGTACTGCTCGTATGCCTGCGTGAAGCCCAAAAAGAAAAGCAGGAGACCGATGAAGATAACCGGGTGATGGGCCGACAGCACCACCGCGACGAGAAAGCCGGTGTGTATCAGCGTGACGCCCGTCGGAACAGGAACCGCGGCGGCGGGCGCGTCGTTGCGCTCTGCGTGCTTCGGGAGCTTGCGGTGCATGAATAGCAGCAGGCCTGTTGCGTTGACCAGCACCGCGATGGCCGCCTTCCAGCCAAACTGCGCCGCCATAAACGCGCTGTCCCATCCCCAGGCGGCGGCAACCATCAGCACCGGAGGCGCGGCGTAGGCGGTCAGCATGCCGCCGACCGACACGTTGACAAACAGCACCGCGAGCGTGAGATATTTCCAGTGTTCGGCGATCGGCGACCTGAAAAGCCGGTCTCGCAGGATCAGCGCTGCCAGCGTCATTGCGGCCGGCTCCGTGATGAACGAGCCGAGCAACGGAACGAGGGTCAGGGAAAGCCAGATGACGCCTGTTTCCGTCTTGACGGGAAGGACACGCGCGATGTGCGACACGAGCGTCGTGACCGCGTCGAGAATGGGCCGGCTCGCGGCGATCACCATGATCACGAAGACAAACAGGGCTTCGGTGAAGGAGCGCGATTCAGCATAGGCCACGGCCTGCGCAGAACCGGCCAGCGCGACGATAGCCAGACACAGGATCAGGGCCCAAAGGCCGAAGACGACTTCCACTTCGCCGAGAAAGTGAAACAGGCCCGCGTGGTGCGGGTGCCGGTGGGCCAGAACCTCGAAGCGTTTCGCGAGGAGCGTATGGAGCAGGGCCAGTCCGAAGATGACTGTGCCGGCGATTTCAACTGAATGTGGCATGTGTTCGCTTTGAATGGCGATGGAACGGACTCTGGAACTCACGCGGTTGGTGTTGCCGCCGGCCGGATGGCCTCGCTTTAAGGCAGCTCTCAGCGTAGCCACGACATCGTGCCGCGTATGGGTATCGACGCGGGCAAGCAGCCTGACCGTGTGGAGGCCGATCCTGAGCGCGTCGACTTCGAGAAAGTTTCCGGAGGCCGCCATGAGGTTTGTAGTGCAAATTAATTGTGTCAATCCAGAATTCTGGCGGCAGGGCCGAGCGGCGCTTGGAATTCGTTGAACTTGAATTCTTATCGAGGGGCTAGCCGGACTCAATCTCCAGTTGACAGCTTTCATTTGATCTATGAGGGTTGGCGGCCGAAATTCCCCTCGATTCTGCGCGTGAAGCATGCGCGGTTGTTCAATGGAGTGTTACTCCGGCATCGTCGACGAATGGTGATTGAGGATCTTCCACTCCCCATCAACCTTCTTGTACACGAATGTATAGCGCGCATGCACCTTCTGATGCTTGCCGTTCTTCACCAAGTCGAACGTATAGACGCCCGTGTCCAGCGCCGAATCGTCGCTCAGCAAGCGGATCTCGCGGAGGTTGATCGTACCGTGCGGTTTCAGCTTCAGAAACTTCACGAAATAGTCTTTGATGCTGGCGGGAGTCGTGCGGATTTCATTGGAAACCGTTGGCTCCAGTACGGCATCGGGTGCGTACAGCCGGGCAACGGAGTCGGCGTCGCCCGTTGCGAGCGCCTCATTCCACCGATCGAACAGCGACGCGATTTCAGCTTCGCGCTGATTCGTCGGCGCCACGGCGATTTCGCGATAGACCTTCGGTACGAGGGCTTCGCCTGCAAACACGCTAGTGCTGAAAACAACTGCGGCGGCGATCAATATCTTCTTCATTTTTGCGTTCAATCCATTTAAATGAGAACCAACGAGGAGTCGGGAAACTACAGCCACCAGGCGCCTTAGGCTACAAGGGAACCTTTCAGGTATCGCCGCCTGCCAACGGCCAGCCAGCTATGTCGTCAGTCGACCTGTCCGGGACGGATTGTGATATTACACCCAATATTGATGTATTCGTCAACTATGACGTTAGAGGAAAGTTTTAGCCTCGTTGTTCGCAAACGCTTCGCGCGAACAGACGCCTGATGACGTTGCAAGCGCGGAAACTCACGCGTCGACGCGCACGACGCAACGCTACGACCAACATTCGAGCGCGATCCAGTTTGAAGAGGTTGAGCGGATTTCTTTATAGAAGTGGACAGATATTCAGCGTCAAATCCACGCCGGACTTCCGCCATTCGATCGGGCAAATCGAATGTCTCTTGATGGCCGGACGCGGCTGATGTGACAGGCCGCGCCCCGAAGCTAACGCGGCCAGTTACCGAAGGCTGGCGCAGGAACGTATCAACGGACCACCGCTAACAAGCTTCCAATCCTGTGGGGTCTCCGATGAGCTTTGAAGAATTCCTCGAAAGGTCGCGAAACAAGCCCTCTACGACATTACAGACCGCGCTTCTCATTCGGATCGCCGATGCTCTTCGAGAATCGCCTGAATGCGCCGGTGCGGTGGTTGTGGGGTCCTTTGCAAAGGACAGCGCAGACCGTCTCTCTGATATCGACCTGGTAGTCTTTTGTCTGGAAGGCGCAGGACATTCGTTACTTCAAACGATAATCAAGCAATTCGCGCCGTCAAAAATTCTTTTCACGTTCGACGGCATGCACGATTTGGACAGCCCATTCCAAAAGCTCATCTTCGAGGACTTGTCTTCTATCGAGTTTCACGTGGTGAACCGCCCCGGATTTGGTGGAGGCTCCAACTCTTGATTGAATCGGATTGCCCCAACGAGCATTTGGTGATCTCCGAAAGCGCGAGAATCGGACTCTCATAGCTCTTTGTTGAACGACCCAAACTGGGCCGAAACCAGAAGTTCCTCTCCCTGCTCGCGCGAGGCCACGCAAGTACTAGTGCATGGTATGCGTGACGTGGAAATAGATTTCAGGCGCCTCATCGCGCCCCGTCCTGCGCTTCGCTGTCCGACGCATCAATGCACGCATATGCGACACGTACGAGATTTGCCGAAACCGCCGCATTGGTATCGCGGAGCGCAATGGCCAGTTCGTGCGCAAATACGCGTTGAAACACTGCCAGCGCTCCTTCATTTCCTCTACCACCTGTCGCGAATAGCCAGCGAGCGAGTCACGACAACCATTTTGCGGTGTCGCGCTCGAACAACTCATCCGCTATCCGCTGCGCCGCCGTTTGCCAGTTATCCCGATTCGCCGGTTCACCAGCCTCGGTGGGTAGTTTCGCATCGCACACTGGGAGCGCCATTTCGTCGGGCAAGTCATCCCAGATGTCCCGCGCCACGCCTGCAACACGATCCGTAGCACACCGAACGTGGTCAGCCCGACATCGCCGTCGTTATAGAGGAAGCAGTACACGCACAACGTCAGCCAGCACACCAGCACGATCACACCGAAAGTCACGCGCGACAGCCGGCTCAGCACTCTCGCGCACAGGGAAAACAGAAACAGAACGGCGAACCATTCGGCGCTGATCGACCACGACACGAAGTTCCAGCTCGCTTCGCGACGAAACATCGGCCGACGAACACCAGAAACGTCACCAGATAAAGCGGATACACGCGCGCAAACCGCTTGACGATAAACGATCGATAGTCGACCCAGCCGAACGCGGTCGCTCGCGAAGGAAGATGCGTATAGGCAAGGATGAAGCCGCGCAGCATGAAACAGATGTCGACACCCCAGACCCAGTTATCGATGAGTTGCACAATGCCGAGTGGCAGCCCTCTTCGTTGTCGGCAAAGTGATGAACGACCGCGAGCAACGCCGCGAACGCACGCAGTCCGGTCAGGCCGTAGATCTTTCGCATTGAATTCCCCGGCGATCACGCAAGTGAGCACGACGCAGCGCCAAGTAAAAGAGGTGCGGCCACGCGATGCGCGGCTCCCAGCGGCAAATAGTGTTGATGCAACGATGTTGCGAGACAGGCCTACCCTCCTCGCGCAGCCGGCCTTCGGTATCGGCTCTTTGCAGACTGATGCGGGTGTGGTTGCCGGTTCGCCCGACAACGGGTGAGAGGCCGACGGCAGCACGGCAGCACGGCAATTGCAACGTATAAGTTCGCCGCAACGCGGTGTGTGCGCTGACACCTCACTTGATCGGTAAGGTCTCGAGGGTGCGCCGACGAGTCGCTTCGGGCCTGATACAGCTGTTTGCGGTCAACGTCGCTCCGCGTCCGGCGCGACGTCGCGGCGCAACGCATGGCCAGCCTGGTCGGGAACGTGGAGCGGGTCGTACGACCGTGGCATCGCGAGGTTGCGCGCAACGACGGTATCGGCCTGTGCGCTCGGCTGCTGGCGTGGCGCGCCGTATGCGGCTATCGCTTGCGCGGGTGCCGACGCGAACCACAAGATCCTGCCGGCGCATTCGAGGCCAACCTGACGTCCGTTCCAGTAGACAGCGTTTTCCATCGCGACCTCTCCCCGAACATGAAGAACGTCATCATCCGCGCTGCGCCTCGCGTGTCCGTCTGCCAACGCACGTCGAGCCATCAGTAGTCGCTTCAATCATAGGTGGCCCGGTGCGCTGCGCATGACTTGTCACCAAATGAGGTCCTTTTGTCACAGCAATGCGGGAATGCGTTTGCCAACCCACTGTCAGTCAGTTGACTAACGACAAAAATCTTTAAATAGTGTTTTGTGCGGTCAACGCGATGGGGAATGGGTCGTTTACAAAGAACTAGACCGCGAGTTATGCAATCGGCAAATTGGTACGTTCAGTTCAGGAAAAGCCAAAAACCTGTCGATGCGGCAATGCACAAGGTTGTCACGATTTGGTCATGCGAAAACGTTAGATGCAGCGCAGCGACAATATCGATCGGTCGTGCTGAAGCATAGGCTGAGCAAGTCTCGAGAGGGACTGGCAGAAGGAGCGGGAAAGAGATGATTTCGCGCTGGCAATTAAGCGGATCAAGCAGACCGCGAAACGCAGGCGATAGTCAGACGATAAATTTTATTCAATCCCTCGGCTGGTGTGTCGGCTTGTGCCGTTAAAGCAACAGAGTGTGTATGACTCGCATCGGACACTGGTGCGATGCGGGGAACGAGGCCGATAATCGATTCGCAAAGGAGAAAGATCATGGATGCCAAACCACCGAAGATTCCGACCCCGGACAAAGTTCTTTACCCGGATCCGGAACCTGTGGCCGTCGAGTTTTTGGGAGCCGAGCTGCCCGAGCATGTTCGCGCTTTCTTTGACGAACAACGCAAGTCGTGCGATCCGAAGTAATGGTCCCTTGGCGCGGCGCAGCATTCGCGCTCGTTGATTTCATGCGCGGCGAATACTCGCGCCCTCATTACGCGTCCGACATCTCCGTCATGACGCTGGATCAGCTCGCCTGAGCACAGCAGTTGCACTGGGCCACGCGGTTCCAACGCGTGCATACGTGCTCCTTCTCTCGCCCACGTCCCCCGACGATCCGTGTGAATCTGCCCGGTGGTCGCAGTTTGCGGCGCATCATTTATTCTTCTGTTTTTCCGTCAACGGCCGCCCGGCCACGTCCACCTCATGAATCATTTGCATCGCCTCGGCGCGTCATGCGCGCTCGTCATCGCCGCCGCCTTCGCCTTCTCGCCCGCTCCCGCCCTCGCCGATGGCGACGACACGGCGCTCACGAGCCTGATCGCGCTAGTTTCGCAGCGCCTTGCACTCGCAGAGCCGGTCGCGCGCTGGAAGTGGGCGAACCACCAGCCGATCACCGATAGGCCGCGTGAAGACGCGCTGCTCGCCGAGGTGGCAAAGCGCGCCGCGGCGGCAAACGTCGACCCGGCGTTCGCCCGCGCGTTCTTCCAGGATCAGATCGATGCGAGCAAAGACGTGCAGAACGCGCTCTTCGCGAACTGGCGTCGCACCCAGCCACCGCAAGGTCCCGCACCCGATCTCGCAACCAGCACGCGACCGCAGCTCGACAAGCTGACACAATCGTTGATGGCGAGTCTGGCGCGCGTGCAGCCGCTGCGCGCGGCGGACGATTGTCCGTCACGGCTCGCGCAATCGCTGGCTAACTGGAAGGCGCTGACGCGCTATGACTCTGCGCATTCGAGCGCGTTGACGCACGCACTAGGTCACGTGTGCGAGACGGGCGGAGTCGGCGCCACCGGCTGATTCCGGTAACGCCACGGCGCGCGCACGTCGCATAAGCGTCATGCGATGATGCTCGACTCAGGGCTGTCACGCGACACGCTCAACGGCATCACGCGCAGGCCTCGCGCCAGATGGCTTTGCAGGATACGGTACGTCGAGAGTTCGAACGACCCAGCCAGCGTCGACGCATGCAGCTGCGCCGCTGCGACGAGCGACGGCGCGTGCCCGAGGTAGCGCCAGCGATCGACCACGTGGAAGATACCCTGCGCGTCCTCACGCTCCTCGAACACGATGGGCCCCTCGAACGGCCACGGCGCGTTCGCGGGATCGCTCTTCGTCATGCGCGGCAAGCGGTTGTGGCCCGGCCGCAGCGTTGCGATCCACTGCGCCTCCGCGAGCATCGCGCCGAGCTCTCCGCCAGTCGCGCGCCATTCGACGCGTCGCACGAGCTGCGCTAGCCGCATATCCTTCGACGAACGCCGCTCGCCAGTCAGATGCGAGCGCAGCCGCTGACGCACGCGCACGCTGCGACCGACATACAGCGGCGCATCGTCTTCGCCATAAAACGCATACACGCCACAGCCAGCCGGCGCGGTGTCGAGCAAATCTTCGGTGATGTCGCCGGCGAGCCGGTAGCGACGCGTCGTGCGCTCGATCTGCGCGTGCAGCGCTTCCAGCGGTACGAGCGTCGGCAGACGCTGCCAGAACTGCCAGATCAGATCGGCGTCGGCGAGCGCGCGGTGGCGGTCGGACGGCACCAGCGCATGGCGTTCGACCAGCGCATCGAGACCGTGGCGCTTTTCGCCGGGAAACAGCGCGCGCGACAGCCGCACCGTGCACAGCACGTCCGGATCGAACGCGATTCCCGCGCGACGAAATTCGCTGCGTAAAAATCCGCGATCGAAACTCGCGTTGTGCGCGACGAACAGCTTGCCGTTCAAACGCTCGAACAACGCGGGCGCGATCGACTCGAACGTCGGTGCGCCGCGCACCATGTCGTTCGTGATGCCGGTCAGCTGTTGGATGAACGACGGAATCGGCTGCTGCGGGTCGATCAGGCTGCTCCAGCGCGAGACGCCGGCCAGCCCGACTTCGACGACGCCAACCTCAGTAATGCGGTGCTCGCTCGTGGAGCCGCCGGTCGTTTCGAGATCTACGAAAACGATGGGTGCATCGGGTGCCGGTTCCGGCGAAAGCAGTTCAGACATGGGACAAGGGATTCGGGCGCATGAATTTGCGGCAAGTATGCACCAGCTGGACGTTGCGCATCCAGACCGCGCCGCGTTCGCAACTGGAAACTGCGTCGGCATGGGCCGTCGATTTTGCGCTGAAATCCGGCAGACGCTTAAACCAGACCATTAATCCAGACGTAGTCAATTCGTTTCGATGGATTATCTTCTGATAATAATGCGTATATTTGAACCACGCAGTTACCGAAGATCCGAGCTGGGGAGACATCTAGATAAAAATAAAAACCCTCGCGCGACGGCGAGGGTTTTTCGCTCCCGACTGCGCGGGCGGCGCGCCCAGCGCAGGCATTTACAGCGGCTGAATATTGGCCGCCTGCTTGCCCTTCGGGCTGGTCTTGATTTCAAAAGACACGCGCTGATTTTCCTTCAACGACTTGAAGCCCTCGCTGCGGATCTCCGAAAAGTGCGCGAACAGATCCTCGCCACCCGCGTCCGACGTGATGAAGCCAAAACCCTTAGCATCGTTGAACCATTTGACGACACCAGTTTCCATTTCCTGTTTTCCCTCTGTGATTAATCCAAAGCGGGCGTTGCCCTCGAATCGATCTAACCCCGATTCAGTTGCCTATATCTGATCAAGACAGAAACAGCCAATCAAATTCGGCTTTGCCGTTATACGGGGAACAGAGAATGACCGTCAAGTAAACTTTTCATATGCGTTTAGCGTATAAAAAGATAAGACTTCAAACTACACGGATATAGGTAGATGCGTCAAATTTACCTGAAAGAAAATAATCCGAGTCCGCAAACGGAAAAATTTGCGAAAATATGCAATACGAATGTAACAAAATCCATCTTTGCGTAAGTGTTTGTCCGACTTGTTGCGGCGCCGCCTCACTCGCATGATGCAAATCAGTTGTAGCGATGCGCTTCAGGAGGTTGCCATGCTGTCCAAGGAAATTCACCGTCTCTTCACCTGGCTCACTCATTCGCACGCAACGGTCATATCAGACCAGCCCGCACAGACCGGGGATTCATGCACCGTTTTCGACTTCGATCCGATGTGGCACGGAGACCACTGGCAGAACCTGCTCTCCTCGCCAATGGATGCGCGCCGTTATGTGATGGAAGACTGGAGCGTGTCCGCGCAGGCGGACCGGGACGACGCGGAAGGTACCGCGCCCGCTCATTAGAGACATTCGCGAAACTCGTCCGCCATAAAAAAAGCGCGACTGGAAGGTCGCGCTGACAAAGGTTTGGAGATCTTTTTCGTCAACGAAAAAGTCTGCTTCGGAAAGCAGAAATTACAGTATAGCGGTTATATGCAAGTTCGATTATTCACACAATTAACAATCGTCTATTGCCGCACCAACAACAATCGTTTTCCCGCATTTCTTCCCGTTGTTTTTCCGCATCGTTCGGTGTCGCGAATCAGCAACGCGCTTTAGGAAAATTCAGACGGCGAATCCGCCCAGTCGGCGCAAAGCCTTTATCCATAAGGCTCGAATGGCGATTAACGATCGTTTCTTCTCGCGTAATACTTTATTGCGCGAATCGGAACGCCAACTCCTGGAAGTGTCTCTCTACACTCTGCCTAATCGGAAACCGGCGCGGATCTGGTCAACGCGCTTCTCACGCGGATTCCGCTTTTCGCAGCGCTCGCGTGAAGGTCTCCCAAGCCAGGGTTTTATACCTCTCTCGCTCTTGGAGTTATATCAATGAAGAAGACACTCATGGTCGCTGCCCTGTCGGGCGTTTTCGTAACGGCAGCGCACGCGCAAAGTAGCGTCACCCTGTATGGCCTGATCGACGCCGGTATCACTTATACGAACAACCAGCATCCGAATCCGAGTAGTAACCAGCACGGCGCCAACGTGGCGATGACGAGCGGCTCGGTGAACGGCAGCCGTTTCGGCCTGCGTGGCGCTGAAGATCTGGGCGGCGGTCTGAAGGCCATCTTCACGTTGGAGAACGGCTTCGGCATCAATGACGGCACGCTCAAGCAGAACAGCCGTCTGTTCGGCCGTCAGGCCTTCGTCGGTCTGTCGAGCGACCAGTTCGGTGCCGTGACCCTCGGCCGTCAATACGACAGCATGGTCGACTACGTCGGCCCGCTGGCACTGACCGGCACGCAGTACGGCGGCACGCAGTTCGCGCACCCGTTCGACAACGACAACTTGAACAACTCGTTCCGTATCAACAATTCGGCCAAATTCCAGAGCGCGAACTACGGCGGCTTCAAGTTTGGCGGCTTGTACGGCTTCTCGAACCAGGCTGCCGGCTTCGCCAACAACCGCGCTTACAGTGCGGGCGCGTCGTATAACTGGGGCGGCCTGAACGTTGCCGCTGCGTACATGCAACTGAACAGCAATGGCGCGAACAGCGCAGCCGCTGCGTTCAACTCGGGTGGCGCGGTGTCGGGCGACAACACGTTCTTCGCTCAGCGTCAGCAAACGTGGGGCGCAGGCGCCAACTACGCGTTCGGCCCGGCAACGGTCGGCCTCGTGTACTCGCAGACGAACCTGCATGGCTTGGCAGGTATCAGCGCGGCCTCATCGGGCATAACGGGCGGCATCGGCTTCCCGACCAACAGCGCTCAGTTCCAGAACTTTGAAGCCAACGCCCGTTACGCGCTGACGCCGGCAATCAGCATCGCTGGCGCGTACACGTACACCCGCGCCAACCTCTCCAGCACGCACGTGCACTGGAACCAGGTCAACCTGCAAACCGCGTACGCATTGTCCAAGCGTACCGACGTGTATCTGCAAGGCGTGTATCAGGCAGCAAACGAAGACTCGATCGTTAACGCCTACATCAATGGCGTGGGCGGTGCTTCGGGCAACAACAAGCAAGTCGCTGTGACCGCAGGTCTGCGTCACCGCTTCTAAGCACTGCACAAGGACTGGCAGTAGAGAAGGCGCCGTTCGCGGCGCCTTTTTTTATGTCCGTGCCGACGTGGGTTTTTGCCGCTTTGTGCGCAGGCCTGCGCGCGTGCACGTGAGCCCAGGTCCTCGCCAGAGGCCTAGCGGCCGCTATCAGGCAGCGGATACTTGACGTCGAGAATATCGATCGGCTGCGAACCGGCCGGCGTGAACAGCGTGACCGTATCGCCGACTTTAGCCTTTAGCAGCGCACGCGCAATGGGCGAAATCCAGCTTACGTGCCCGATGTCCAGGTCGACCTCGTCGACACCGACGATCGTCACCTGATGCTCTTCACCGTCCTCGGTCGCATAGTCGACCGTCGCGCCGAAAAACACCTGGTCGACGTTTTCCTGCCGGCTGCTATCGACGACCTCGGCTAGATCGAGCCGCTTGGTCAGAAAACGGATGCGCCGGTCGATTTCCCGCAGACGGCGTTTGCCGTAGATGTAGTCGCCATTCTCCGAGCGGTCGCCGTTCGACGCCGCCCACGATACGAGCTTGACAACCTCGGGCCGCTCGACATCGATCAGATGCAGCAATTCATCACGCATACGCCGATGACCGGCGGGAGTCATGTAGTTTTTGGTGCCGGCGGGCACGTCGGGCTGGGCGATGTCGAGATCGTCATCGTTGTCTTCGCTCGACTCTTTGACAAAGGCCTTGTTCATAATCATCCATTAACAGCGGCTAGCAACAATCTCATAAGAGGTTACACGATCGGGCCGGCGACACAAATCGCCGTGATGGGCTTCCGTTTTTCAAATCCGTTGGCTATAATCTCGTTTCTGTGTGCGGCTGTAGCTCAGTTGGATAGAGTACTTGGCTACGAACCAAGGGGTCGTGGGTTCGAATCCTGCCAGCCGCACCACCTTATTCGAGAGCGCTCCTTACAGGGAGTTCTCAGATTTCATCAGTTTTTACAGTAAGCATCACCGTTTTGCGTGCGGCTGTAGCTCAGTTGGATAGAGTACTTGGCTACGAACCAAGGGGTCGTGGGTTCGAATCCTGCCAGCCGCACCACCTATGAAGGGCCTTCCAACCGGAAGGCCCTTTGTTTTTTCTGGCGCACCATGCCGTGCCCGTGCGCCAGCAACTCATCGCGGCGGCGACTGGATATCCCCAATTTGCCCGTCCGGGTGCGGCAAGTCCTCGACGACCCCGCCCACCGTTTGCTCGCCGATCGTCTCGGTCCGCATGCCGGTCAGTGCCTGGCGCTCGCGCAGCACGTCGTGGACGGTATCGCCGAAATGGCTCACTACAAACGCCCGCAGCAAAGCAATGCGCAGCGAGTCGCCCATTCCCTCCGAGGCTCGCTGCCCGCCCTTGAACTCAGCGACGCATACCGCGCCTTTATCGCTCTGCTCGCGCACGTCGAGCCGCATCGCGCGCTCGAGCACAACGGCAGCCGCCTCCCATGACGCGGAAGGCGTGAAACGCCCGTCCCACGGACGACCACGATCGTTGCCGCGGATCGCAACAGTCTCGCCACTATCGGTAAAGTAGATTTCGCGCACGAAATCGTGCAGGCTGCGCGCCACCCAGTAATCGAGCGCCACGCCAGCAAGGTCGGACACGTTCATCTGCGTTCCCCCTGGAGTTCAGGTGAGATCTGCCTTGAGATGTATCCTGAGCCGCCGCACGAAAGATGCCTGACTGGCGTGAAGCGCCAGACCAAGCCGCGCCGACGCCCAGCCGGAAGCCGTTCAGTAATCCGCGCGCTCGCGGTCGATGCGCATGCCGCCGTCGTGGCGGTGATGCCCCTCTTCGCTCGGCCGCTCACGCGTGATGCGCATCACATCGAGATTCGTGCGCACGCGCCGCATCACGTTTGCCAGATGCACCCGGTCGCTGACCTGGATCACGAAGCGCAGAATCGTGGATTCCTGCGACAGATCTTCGTCCATCGCGATATGGACGATGTTCGCGTCCGCCGATGTGATGTCGGCCGCTACGCGGGCGAACACGCCCTTGGTGTTCTTGACCAGTACCTTGACCGCGACATCGAACAGCCGCCCCGGCTGCGGTGCCCACGCGACGTCGATCCAGCGGCCCGGATCGCGCCGGTGGATACGCTGCGCGACGCGGCAGTCGGTGGTATGAATCGCCATGCCGAGACCGATGCCGATATAGCCCATGATGTCGTCGCCCGGAATCGGACGGCAACACGCGGACAGCTGCACCGACATGCCCTCGGTACCGGTGATGACGACCGGCGGCGCGTGCGGCGTCGAACCGGACTCGGAGCGCGAGCCGTCGTCGTCGGCGTCGCGCCCGCTCATCAGCACTTCGATGCGCTTGGCCATCACCGCGGCGACCCGCCGGCCGAGACCGATGTCCGCGAAAATTTCCTGACGGTTCTTGTTGCCCGTCCACTGCACGAGCTTTTCCCACGCCTCCGGCGTCACATCCGATAGCGCAAGGCCATAGCCCTTCAACGCCTGATCGACGAGACGCTCGCCGAGCTGCACCGACTCGTTCAGACGCATCGTCTTCAGATAATGACGGATCGCCGAGCGCGCCTTGCCGCTGCGCACGAAGCCGAGCCATGCGGGGTTCGGCTTCGAATACGGCGCCGTGATGACTTCGACGATGTCGCCGCTCTTCAGCTCGGTACGCAACGGCAACAGCTCGTTGTTGATCTTCACCGCGACGCACTGGTTGCCGAGGTCGCTGTGGATCGAGTACGCGAAGTCGAGCGCGGTGGCGCCGCGCGGCAGCGCCATGATCTTCGACTTCGGCGTGAACACGTAGACCGCATCCGGGAACAGGTCGATCTTCACGTGCTCGAGGAATTCGCTCGAATCGCCCGCTTCGCTCTGAATGTCGAGCAGCGACTTCAGCCACTGGTGCGCGCGCTTCTGCACGTCGTTCAGATCCGCGCTGCCGTTCTTGTACAGCCAGTGCGCGGCAACGCCCGCCTCGGCGATCTCGTGCATCTTGCGCGTGCGCACCTGAAACTCGATCGGTGCGCCGAACGGGCCGACGAGCGTGGTGTGCAGCGACTGATAGCCGTTCACCTTCGGGATCGCGATGTAATCCTTGAACTTGCCCGGAACAGGCTTGAAAAGCGCATGCAACGCACCGATGCAGGTATAACACTCGAGCGCGCTCTCGACGACCACGCGAAAACCATACACGTCGAGCACCTGCGAAAACGACAGCTGCTTGTCGCGCATCTTCTTGTAGATGCTGAAGATGGTTTTCTCGCGACCGGTGACTTCGGCGTCGAGCTTCGCGTCCGCAATCGCGCGCTGCACCGACTCGAGAATCTTGCCGACCACCTCGCGACGATTGCCGCGCGCCGCCTTCACGGCTTTTTCGAGTGTCGCGTAACGGTGCGGGTTGAAGTTCGCGAAGCTCAGGTCCTGCAGCTCGCGATAGGTATTATTCAGGCCGAGCCGGTGAGCGATCGGCGCGTAAATGTCTAGCGTTTCGCGCGCGACACGGCGACGTTTCTCCGGCGGCACCGCGCCGAGCGTGCGCATGTTGTGCAGCCGGTCGGCGAGCTTCACGAGGATCACGCGCACGTCGCGCGCCATCGCGAGCAGCATCTTGCGGAAGTTCTCCGCTTGAGCTTCCTCGCGATTGCGAAACTCCATCTTGTCCAGCTTGGACAACCCGTCGACCAGCTCCGCGACCTTCGCGCCGAAGCGCTCGGCGAGCTCCGCCTTGGTCACGCCCTGGTCTTCCATCACGTCGTGCAGCAGCGCCGCCATGATCGCCTGGGCGTCGAGATTCCAGCCCGCGCAGATTTGCGCGACGGCGACCGGATGCGTGATGTAGGGCTCGCCGCTCTGGCGATACTGGCCGAGGTGGGCTTCGTCGCTGAAGTGGAACGCCGCCTTGATGTCCTTGATCTCTTCCGGCTGCAGATAGCCGGACAGCGCAGACGTCAGATTGGCGATGGAGACGACGTCATGCCGGCGCGGCTGCTCCGGCGTGGCGGTCGGCCCGAACAGATGGCGAAACGATTGCTCGAGGACCGCGTCGATGTACTTGCGTGCAGAGGACGGCGAGTCGGTGTCGTGCTCCGCTTCCGGGGCGGCGGGCGGGGTAGCACTCATGGTCGCCTCCGGTAGCGGTCAGGGTTGGACGCAGTTCTGCACGTTGAGCAATCCGGTGTGGCGAATACCGGCAAGTCGAAAACGAAAATCCGTGGGCCTTAGACCGGCACCTTCTTCAGCATTTCGACGCCGACCTGACCCGATGCGATTTCACGCAGCGCGAGGACGGTGGGCTTGTCGCGGCTTTCGATTTTCGGCGTGTGGCCTTGAGCGAGCTGACGCGCGCGATAGGTTGCGGCAAGCGCGAGTTCGAAACGGTTCGGGATCTGTTTGAGGCAGTCTTCGACGGTAATGCGGGCCATGTTGGGTTCCTTCTCAGTATGTTGCTTATTCTACCTTATGTGCTTGACACCACACCGCGCTCACGCGTGCGGCAGGTGGATGCCGAGCTGCATGAAAAGCTGCGTGTGACGCGCGTACTGCGACGCGAAGCGCGAGCGCGTCGCGCCGACGAGGCACTGCAACTCCGCCAGCGCGCGATCGAAGTTCTCGTTGATCACGACGTACTCCGCTTCGGCCGCGTGCGCGATCTCGCCGCCCGCCGCGAGCAAGCGTCGCGTGATTACGTTCGGCTGGTCCTGGCCGCGCTTTTTCAGACGCTCTTCGAGCGCTTCGAGCGACGGCGGCAGAATGAAAATCTCCACCGCGTTGTGGAATTGCTTCTTCACCTGCTGCGCACCCTGCCAGTCGATTTCGAGCAGCACGTCATGGCCGTTTTTCATCTGCTCCTCGATCCACACGCGCGACGTGCCGTAATAGTTGCCGTGCACTTCCGCGCTTTCGAGAAACTCGCCCGCGTCGTGACGCTGCATGAAATCTTCGACGGTCGTGAAGTGATAGTGCTCGCCGTCCTGCTCCTTCGGACGCGGCGGGCGCGTCGTGTAGGAGATCGACAGACGGATCGCGTCGTCGCTCGCGAGCAACGCGTTCACGAGCGTCGACTTGCCCGCGCCCGACGGCGCGACGACCATGAACAGGTTGCCGGGATAAGCGCCGGCGTACGAATGGCGCGCCGCGCCGGTTTCGCGTGGATGGTGGTCGGTCATGATGTGTCGTGCTCCGCCTTATTCGAGATTCTGTACCTGCTCGCGCATCTGTTCGATCAAGAGCTTCAGCGTCATCGACGAATCCGCGAGTTCCTTCGCCGCCGCCTTCGAACCGAGCGTGTTCGCTTCGCGGTTCAGCTCCTGCATCATGAAGTCGAGCCGCTTGCCGACCTTGCCGCCCTTCTCGATCACGTGACGCGTTTCGTTCAGGTGCGCGGTGAGGCGCGACAGCTCTTCGGCGATGTCGATGCGAATGCCGTACATCGTCACTTCCTGGCGAATCCGCTCGTTGATCTCTTCGCGCGACACGATCGTCGCGGCCGCATCCGGCGCGGCGATGCCGAGCGCTTCCTGCAGACGCTCGACGATTTTCTGCTGATGTCGCGCAATCAGCTCGGGCACGAGCGGGGTGATCTTCACGACGATCGTCTCCATTTCGGTGACGTTGGCTAGCAGCATCGTCGCGAGTTGCGCGCCTTCGCGCGCGCGCACGTCGATCAGGTCCGCGATCGCCTGCTTGCCGCATCCGAGCACCGCGTCGCGCAGCGTCTCGGGCGCGATGCCGCTTTCGGCGAGCACGCCCGGCCAGCGCAGAATTTCGCCGGTACGCAGAAGGCCGGCTTCAGGAAACGTCTCGAGCACCGTGCGTTCCAGCTGCGCGAGTTGCGCGAGCGCGTCGCGGTTGATCGCGCCCGCGTTCGCCGACTGCTCGCTGCGCTGCAGATTCACGCGAATGTCGACCTTGCCGCGCGACAGCTTGTTCATCAGCATCTCGCGCAGCGTCGGTTCGACGACGCGCACGTCTTCCGGCATGCGGAAGTTCAGATCGAGAAAGCGCGAGTTCACCGTGCGCAATTCGACCGACACGCTGACGCCACCCGTGCCCGAGGCTGCCACGAGTTCGCGCGTGGCGCTCGCATAGCCAGTCATGCTGTAGATCATCGTATTTCTCGCGATTGCGGCCAAGCGGTAGACGATGGCCTGAGAAGCGGATCGCCCGGCGTGTACGAGACGCGGGGCGGGGAATCGGCATTATCCCATTTTTGTCGCAGCCATCCCCTCGCGAGCGAGCAGGGATGCGGCTCGGCGCGCGGTCGCCATATCACTACAGATTGCCGCTCGTCGTTAAGATGCCCCTTACGTACGGATGCCGCACGCGTCGCCCACAACTTGGCGCGCCATCCGTATGGGCAACCGCCCTACCCGATCGGCGGTAAAATTACAGTTTTGCCTCTGCCCTCTTCCGGCCCATCCCGATCCATCCCGACCCATTCCGACATGAGCAACGACACCCAACGCCCCAGCGGCCGCCAGCCCCACCAGTTGCGCGACGTGCGCATCACGCGTCACTACACGAAGCATGCGGAGGGCTCGGTGCTGGTCGAATTCGGCGACACCAAGGTGATCTGCACCGCGAGCGTCAGCGAGAGCGTACCGCCGTTTCTGCGCGATCGCGGCCAGGGCTGGCTCACCGCCGAATACGGCATGCTGCCGCGCGCCACGCATACCCGCAGCGACCGTGAAGCCGCGCGCGGCAAACAGACCGGCCGCACGCAGGAAATCCAGCGGCTGATCGGCCGCGCGCTGCGCTCGGTGTTCGATCTCGAGAAGCTCGGCGCGCGCACGCTCAATCTCGACTGCGACGTGATCCAGGCCGATGGCGGCACACGCACCGCGAGCATCACCGGCGCGTTCGTCGCCGCGCATGATGCGGTCGCCAGATTGCTTGCCACGGGCCGCATCGAAAGCTCGCCGATCCTGGATTACGTCGCCGCGATTTCGGTCGGCGTGTACGACGGCGTGCCGGTGCTCGACCTCGACTACGACGAAGACTCGCAGTGCGACACCGACATGAACGTCGTAATGACGGGGGCGGGCGGCTTCGTCGAAATTCAGGGCACCGCGGAAGGCGTGCCGTTCTCGCGCGAAGAAATGAATGCGCTGCTCGATCTCGCGAGCGACGGCATCAGCACGCTGATCGCGAAGCAGAAAGAGGCGCTGGGAGTGCAGCAGTGAATGCGGTTCGTCAGGACGGTGGCGGGAACAATGCTCACGGCGTAACGTCGGGAATGCCGCTGAAAAAGGTCGTGCTCGCGTCGAACAACGCGGGCAAGCTGCGCGAATTTGCGGCGCTGCTCGGCGCGGCCGGCATCGAGTTGATCGCGCAAGGCGAGCTCAACGTGCCGGAAGCGGAAGAACCGCATCCCACCTTCGTCGAAAACGCGCTGACGAAGGCCCGTCACGCTGCGCGGCTCACCGGCCTGCCCGCGCTCGCCGACGACTCGGGCCTCTGCGTGCGCGCGCTGCGCGGCGCGCCGGGCGTCTGCTCGGCCCGCTTCGCGCAACTCGCCGGCGGCGAGAAAAGCGACGCGGCGAACAACGCGCGCCTCGTCGACGAACTGCGCGACGTGAGCGACCGCCGCGGCTATTACTACTGCGTGCTCGCACTCGTGCGTCACGCGGACGATCCCGAACCGCTGATCGCCGAAGGCCGCTGGCATGGCGAAATCCTGGACGCGCCGCGCGGCGAGCATGGCTTCGGTTACGACCCCTACTTCTATCTGCCGTCGCTGAACGCGAGCGCCGCCGAACTCGAGCCGGCGGTCAAGAACGCGAGCAGCCATCGCGCGATCGCGCTGCGGCAACTGCTCGCGCGTCTGTCGGAGGAAGCGTGATTCCGATCCGATCGACGCCGGCGGACATCGGCAAGGGTGTCGTCAGTGCGTTCACGTCGCTGGGCAGCATCCGTTTGACGTCGCTGCCGCCACTTGCGCTGTACGTGCATTTCCCGTGGTGCGTGCGCAAGTGCCCCTACTGCGACTTCAATTCGCACGAGTGGAAAGGCGAGACGTTCCCGGAGAACGACTACCTCGACGCGTTGCGCGCCGACCTGGAAATGGCCTTGCCACTGATCTGGGGCCGCCAGGTGCATACGGTGTTCATCGGCGGCGGCACGCCTAGTTTGCTGTCGGCGGCGGGGCTCGATCGCATGCTGTCGGATATTCGCGCGCTGCTGCCGCTCGACGCCGACGCGGAAATCACGCTCGAAGCGAACCCCGGCACGTTCGAAGCCGACAAGTTCGCGCAGTTTCGCGCGAGCGGCGTGAACCGGCTGTCGGTGGGCATCCAGAGTTTCAACGAAACGCATCTGAAGGCGCTCGGCCGCATTCACGACGCGGCGCAGGCACGCCACGCGGTCGAAGTCGCCGCGACCACGTTCGACAACTTCAACCTCGACCTGATGTTCGCGTTGCCCAAGCAAACGCTCGCCGGATGCCAGACCGACGTGGAGACGGCGTTGTCGTTTGCGCCGCCGCATCTGTCGCTGTATCACCTGACGCTCGAACCGAACACGCTATTCGCCAGGTTTCCTCCCGCGTTGCCCGACGACGACGCGTCCGCAGACATGCAGGACTGGATTCATCAACGCACCGCCGAGGCCGGCTACGGGCGCTACGAGGTGTCCGCGTATGCGCAGCCGCATCGGCAGAGCAAACACAATCTGAACTACTGGCGCTTCGGCGACTATCTCGGCATCGGCGCGGGCGCGCATACGAAGCTGTCGTTTCCTAATCGCATCGTGCGCCAGGCGCGCTACAAACATCCGACCACGTTCATCGAGCAGGCCAGGGCTGGCACAGGCGTGCAGGAAGAGCATGAGGTCGGGCCGCGCGATCTGCCGTTCGAGTTCATGCTGAACGCGCTGCGCCTGGTGGAAGGATTTCCGGTGCATCGGTTCATCGAGCGCACGGGCCTGTCGATCACGACGATCGAGCCGGCGTTGCAGGAAGCGGAACAGCGCAAGCTGATCACACGCGACCACGAACGGATCGCGCCGACGCCACTCGGCCAGGCGTTCCTGAACGACTTGCAGGCGCTGTTCCTGAAAGATCCGCAGTGATGGCGGGTCACCTAGACTCGGCAGCGAAGTCTTTTCGGGTTACAATTTGCGGCTTGGAGGTGTGGCCGAGTGGTTTAAGGCACCGGTCTTGAAAACCGGCGAAGGAGCAATCCTTCCGTGAGTTCGAATCTCACCGCCTCCGCCAGACATCCAATGAATACGGGCCTTTCGGCCCGTATTTCGTTTCTGCCCCCAAAGAACCCGCCGAATTCGATCGCGACGCAGATCAACCTGATGCGCCACAGCGGCGAACAGGTGCGGCTGGCGGCGTCGCGCCAACTGTTGGATCGCGCTGTTGGTCGCCCGGCGCTTCACGCTGAAATCAAGACCGAGATAGAAACGAAGGCAATACAGACGCGATCGATAGAGTGCGACTGAGCGCGCTGCCGCCCTGCTTACGAGATCGGATCGGCCTTGCTTTAGGAGTTCGCCCATAGCACCTATGGCAGCCGCAACGCTAGAGTTCAATGATCCCGTGGCCGCGCGCGCGGCAACTGAGCTCAATCGAGCCAGGAATCTTGCGGGACATACTCATGGATAGACGCAAGTGCACCTATTTTTTGACGCGTCTCATGGGTGTGGTCGCCTTCATTGCACTAGCGTGGATGCCGGTTGCATATGGCAAAACCTGCACGGAGCGTGAGGCAAGTGCGGCGGATGCCGCAATCGATCACCTCGACACGTGGGCAAACGTGAATGAGGCGTTCAACAAGTACGCGCAGTGTGACGATGGCGAAATCGCGGAAGGCAACTCAGAAGCTGTCGCGCGTCTGCTAGTGGATCACTGGCACACTTTGCCGCAACTAGTACAACATCCCTGAAATAGATTGAATAATCAACTGCCCCGGTTATCATGTCTGAATGAGCCGAGGCCGCCATGCAACGCCAGTGAAGCTGGCGAATAAAGAACGACAGGAACTGCTATCGCTGATTGAGCGGAAGACGGCTACGCAGCGAGATGTGATGCGGGCGCGTATCGGGTTGTGGGCCCACGAGGGTCACTCCAATACGGTGATTGCGCGGGAACTGGGTGTCTCGGTGCAAACGGTCTGCCTGTGGCGCAAGCGCATTGCGCGGCAAGGTGTCCAGGGTATTCGCGAGGGCGAGCGCAGTGGCCGTCCGCCACGCATCACGCACGAAGCGCGACTGCAGTTGATTGCGCTGGCGTGTGAAGCGCAGGAGCCTGAGGGACGGGTCACGCCGACACTCGACGAGATTGCGGCGCGTGCCGTGGAGCGCGGCGTCGTCGGGCAGATCAGCCGCAGTCACGTGCAGCGCATTCTGCAGGCCGGCGACGTACGCCCGCACCGGGTCCGGCAATGGCTGCACAGTCCAGACCCGGCCTTTCGCGAGAAGGTCAACGTGATTTGCAAGCTGTACCGCAAGGCGCCGCGAAACGCGGTCGTGCTCAGCATCGACGAGAAGACCGGCATTCAGGCCATTGAGCGCAAGCACCCGGGACGGGCACCCGCGCCAGGACGGCTGCGTCGCCGTGAATTCGAATATATCCGTCACGGCACCCAGGCGTTGATTGCTGCGCTCGATGTGCATACCGGAAAGGTGTTGGCAGAGTGCCGCGAGCGGCGCACCCAGGACGATCTGGTAGCCTTCATGGAACGCGTGGCGGCCGCGTACCCAGACAAACAGGTGCACGTGGTTTGGGACAATCTGAACACGCATCGCGCGCAGGCCGTCTGGCAGGCGTTCAATGCGCGGCATGGCAAGCGGTTTCACTTCCACTTCACGCCGTTGCACGCAAGCTGGGTCAATCAGATCGAACTCTGGTTTGCCCGTTATACGCGCCGGGTGCTGCGCCATGCCAGCCACACCAGCACCGCGCACCTGCGCGAGCGCACCGGGCAGTTCGTCGGCGAGCACAATCAGGCCGCACGCCCCTTCAAATGGAGTTTCCGGGGCTATCCGCTGCAAAGCGGTGCATCGTAATCGAGGAACGCAGATGCCAGCTGTACCTGCCAAACACCACGCTGCTGAACTGCAGCGTCGACTGCGCAGCCTGCTCGGTCATGAGCAGATCGTCACGCAAGCCTACGGGCGCCACTTGCTGATCAAACGTCTGGACGATGACGAGCCAACCGTCGTGGCGCGCCTCACCGAGCTCGGCCGCAATCGATATGGCGCCGCCTTTCGTAGCCATAGTGGGCGTTGGGAACCGCTGCCGGGCACGGGTTCGCTCGACGAAATGGCCGATGTGGTCGTCACGCTCCTACAGCCTTATTTGCAGCCTGATAATTATTAAACGTATTTAAAGGATGTTGTACTAGGTGTATTGATAAAACGTAATCCGTCGTTGAAAGCCTTTGTGCTCCGCCACATCGATACGACGCTAGACACCGACGATCTTTCCAGAATCGCCAAGCTTTCAACGTCATCTTGCCCGATCGGCATGAGTTCTCTATGTCGAGAATTAGCGGCCGCCACAGAGAAAGTCATGCCGTAGTTGCTATATGGCTGCAATGTCGAATTCAAACCACCGCCACCGCCTCAACCTCGATCTTGAACCCATAGTGCAACTGCGGCACCGGCACGACCGTGCGCGCCGGCCTTGCCTCGCCGGCCCAGCCCGCATAGATCTGATTGAAGCTCGTCCAATGTTCGACATCGACGACATACACGCGCACCTGCACCAGTTGCGCGACGCTGCTGCCGACGCTTTCGAGCGCCGCCTTCACATTGACCAGAACCTGTTCGGCCTGCGCGTCGAACGACGCATCGGCGAGCTTTTCGCCTTGCGCGTTGATCGGCAATTGCCCGGACACGAAGACGAAGCCATTCGCGACCGCGACATGACTGTAGTGGCCGCCGGGTTTCGCCAGCGCGGCGGGATTGTCGGTGTGGGGCAAACGTGAGGCGTGCGTGCTATCGGTCATCAACCACTCCAGAAGTGAAAATCTCGGAGCGATTCATCGCCATGCTTCATTCAGCACGAACCCGCGCACGACTCAACACGCATCACGCGTCCGCCATCTCGAGCTTTTCGCGCGCATCCGCGCAACGACGATTCAGATCGCGGTGCATCAACTGGCTATCGAGCAGAGCCGATACATCCGTCAAACCGTGATCAAAGCGCAAGACGTATTCGATGTCGGTGTAATCGTAATAAGCGCCGCTGTCGGCCAGCCGTTGCGCTTCGGCGAATGCGGCAAATTGCCGTTCGCCGTTCATCAGGTCTTTGATCGCCATGAGTGCCGCTCCGAGGAACAGTGACTTCATCATAGCAATGCAAACCGCGACGCACGGTGGTGCGCGCGCAACACCAGGTGTTTTCCGGAGACGCGTCCGATGAACTCACGCGTCGGCCGATGCCCACAGCCGGAATAGCACGATCGTCATCCGGTTTTCACGCCGTTTTCACAGCGCTCGCGCAGTGCTCACCCTCGATATCCGAACAACACGCTCACACAGCCGCAACCGGCGACTTCGTCCCGTGCCAACGCATCACGAGCATGCGTCCGACAAAGCACAGACAGCCCGCCACGCCGACCACGATACCCATGCCCTTCGGCGTGCCGTCCTGCCACAGTCCGACCGCGAGGCTCGACAGTGCGCCGAGCGCGAGCTGCACCGCGCCGAACACGGCCGCCGCGGCGCCCGCGTTGGCGGGATAGCGATGCATCAGATCGGTCGTGCAGTTGGCGGACAACACGCCCACCACGCTGACGACGAAGAACAGTCCGAACACGATCGACCATAAGCCGCCCCACCCCGTCAGCGACACGACGGACACGAACAGCGACGCGACGAAGCTCACGGTCGCCGCGAACGAGATGATCGGCACCGGCCCGAGCCGGCCGACGAGCCGCGTGTTCAGGTAATTGCCGAACATGATGCCGACGATGTTCAGCGCGAACAGGAAGCCGTAGTGCTGCGCGGACACGTGGAAATACTCGATGTATACGAACGGCGTCGCCGTGATGTACGCGAACATCGACGCGAACGCCATGCCGCCGCACAACATGTGTCCCCACGCGACCGGATCGCGCAGCAGCGTGCCATACGCGCCGAACGACTTCAGCAGCGCCGACTGCGCGCGCATCTCGCGCGGCCACGTCTCCGGCACCTTCAGGAATGCGGTCACCGCGCACACGGAACCGAACAGCGTCAGCGCGACGAACACGGCGCGCCAGCCGCCCAGCAGCAGCAACTGTCCGCCGATCAGCGGCGCGAGCAGTGGACCGATCGCCGTGACGATCGCGATCATCGACAGGACGCGCGCCGCGTCGCCCGGCTCGTGCGCGTCGCGCGCGATCGCGCGAGCCAGCACCGACGCCGCGCCCGCGCCCAACGCCTGCACGAAGCGGAAACCGACCAGCGAGCCGATCGAGACCGACAGCGAGCAGGCGATGCTCGCGAGCGCATACATGATGATGCCGCCAAGCAGGATCGGCCGACGGCCATAGGTATCGGACAGCGGACCGTACAGCAGCATGCCGATCGAAAAGCCGAACATGAAGCTCGTCAGCGTCGATTGCGCGGCGCCCGTGCCGACCGCGAAGGCCTGCGCGATGGTCGGCAGGCTCGGCAGATACATGTCGATGGAAATCGGCCCGCACGCGGCCAGCGCGCCGAGCAACAGGATCAGCCGGCCATCGGGCCGGCGTCTGACGACGTGAGACATGGGAAATCCGGATGGAACGCCGCGCCGGCATCGGCAGCGGAACGGGTGAAGCGGGAACGGCCATCAGTTGACCGGCTCGATTGTACGCGACGGTTAATCCGCTGACGGCGCTCGTGGCCCGCTGCGTATATGTTGCGCGACAGCGCGGCGCGGCGCAATCCGCCTCGATCGGTTAAGCTGCCGCCAGCATGCCCAACGCGCTTCCGTATGCGCAGCCTGACGGCCCGACATAAAAGCTCGACGTCGCGCAACAGCCTTCCCCTGATCCCGTTCGAACCCGCGATGACCGCCTTCCTGCTGATCTGGAGCCCCAAAAAATGGCCGTGGCCCGAGTTGCCCGACATCGCGAAACGCGTGGCGGCCGGCGACGCGGTGGCCGACGTGTGGGGCTGCGGCTTTGCGCGCGGCATCCTGCCCGGCGATCGCGTGTTCCTGCATCGCGTCGCGCAGGAGCCGAAGGGCATCTTCGGTTCTGGCTACGTGACGCGCGCGCCCTACGAAGTCCCCGACGCGTCGACCAAACGCGGCTACCGGCTGTGCATCGATTTCGTCTACGACTGGCTCGTCGATGCGCATCACGCGCCGGTCATCACGCGCGATCAACTGCGTGTGCATCCGTTCTCGGTGCAGACGTGGGATGCGCAAAGCTCGGGCACGATCATCAAGCCGATCGCCGAAGGCGCGCTGGAGAAGCGCTGGGCCGAATTGACCGGCAGGCGCAAGCCGCCGACGATACCCGCACCGGGCAGCTAGGCGAAACACGCGCCGCCGCGACCGCCCGCCCGCACAGCCCGCCGGCGCCGACTCCGGTACAATTTCTCGATCCATCCCAGCATCGCGCGAAGTGTCCGCGGGAATCGTCCGAGGCCCTTTGCGCCGCTGCGCAACCCCTGCTCCCTATTCCAGCCATCGCCATGTCCAGAAACGAAACCCTCTTCGAACGCGCGCAACGCACGATCCCCGGCGGCGTGAATTCGCCGGTGCGCGCCTTCCGTTCCGTCGGCGGCACACCGCGTTTCATCGAGCGCGCGCAAGGCCCGTACTTCTGGGACGCGGACGGCCAGCGCTATACCGACTACATCGGCTCGTGGGGCCCCATGATCCTCGGCCACGTTCATCCCGAAGTGCTGGAAGCCGTGCAGCGCGCGCTCGTGAATGGCTTTTCGTTCGGCGCGCCGACCGAGTCGGAAGTCGAGATCGCCGAGGAAATCTGCAAGCTGGTGCCGTCGATCGAACAGGTGCGCATGGTGTCGAGCGGCACCGAGGCGACGATGAGCGCGCTGCGTCTCGCGCGCGGCTTCACGAACCGCAGCCGCATCGTCAAGTTCGAAGGCTGCTATCACGGCCACGCGGACAGCCTGCTCGTGAAGGCCGGCTCGGGCCTCCTGACCTTCGGCAATCCGACCTCGGCGGGCGTGCCGGTCGATATCGCGAAGCACACCACCGTGCTCGAATACAACAACGTCGCCGAGCTCGAAGAAGCGTTCAAGGCATTCGGCAACGAGATCGCCTCGGTGATCGTCGAGCCGGTCGCGGGCAACATGAACCTCGTGCGCGCGACCCCTGAATTCCTGCAGGCGCTGCGGCGCCTGTGCACCGAGTACGGCGCGGTGCTGATTTTCGACGAAGTGATGTGCGGCTTCCGCGTCGCGCTCGGCGGCGCGCAGCAGCTCTACGGCATCACGCCGGACCTCACCTGCCTCGGCAAGGTAATCGGCGGCGGCATGCCGGCGGCGGCGTTCGGCGGCCGGCGCGACATCATGGCTCACCTCGCGCCGCTCGGCGGCGTCTATCAGGCGGGCACGCTGTCGGGCAATCCGATCGCGGTCGCGGCCGGCCTGAAGACGCTGCAGCTGATCCAGGCGCCCGGCTTCTACGACACGCTCGCCGCGCGCACCACGCGTCTCGCGCAAGGGCTCGCGCGGGCGGCACGCGAAGCGGACGTGCCGTTCGCGGCCGATGCGCTCGGCGGCATGTTCGGCATCTACTTTCGCGAATCGATCCCGACGAGCTTCGCCGACGTCACGAAGAGCGATGTGCCGCGCTTCAACGCGTTCTTCCACAAGATGCTCGACGCGGGCGTGTACTTCGCGCCGTCCGCGTATGAGGCCGGCTTCGTGTCGAGCGCGCACGACGACGCGGTGATCGACGCGACGATCGACGCCGCGCACGGCGCGTTCGCAGCGTTGAAGGGCTGAAGCCGGGCCCGAAGCAAAGGCCGCAACTCGCACGACCCAGACACCGCACCACAACGGACACCGATGTTCTCGCAAACCGATTTCGTCCACATGGAACGCGCGCTCGCGCTCGCGAAGCGCGGCATGTACACGGCCGACCCGAATCCGCGGGTCGGTTGCGTGCTCGTCAGAAACGGCGAGGTGATCGGCGAAGGCTTCACGCAGCCGGCCGGCCAGGATCACGCCGAAATTCGCGCGCTGAAGGACGCGCGCTCGCGCGGCCACGACCTGCGCGGCGCGACCGCCTACGTGACGCTCGAACCGTGCAGCCATTTCGGCCGCACGCCGCCGTGCGCGAACGCGCTGATCGAAGCGCAGATCGGCCGCGTGATCGCGGCGATGGAAGATCCCAACCCGCAGGTCTCCGGCCGCGGTCTCGCGATGCTGCGCGAAGCTGGTATCGAAGTGCGCTGCGGGCTGCTCGCGAACGAAGCGCGGGAGCTGAACATCGGCTTCGTGTCGCGCATGACGCGCGGCCGTCCGTGGGTGCGCATGAAAGTGGCGGCGTCGCTCGATGGTCGCACCGGCTTGCCGTCGGGTGAGAGCCAGTGGATCACGAGCGCGGCCGCGCGGGCCGACGGTCATGCGTGGCGTGCGCGCGCGTCGGCGATCCTGACCGGCATCGGCACTGTGCGCGAGGACAATCCGCGCATGACCGTGCGCGCGGTCGATACACCACGCCAACCGCACCGCGTGCTGATCGACAGCCAGCTCGACGTGCCGCTCGACGCTCAGATCCTGGCCGGCGCGCCGACGCTGATCTTCTGCGGCGAGTTCGACGCGCGCCTCGAAAAACGCGCGAGCGCGCTGCGCGAGCGCGGCGCCGAGATCGTGCCGCTGCCGAACGCGTTCGGCAAGGTGGATCTCCCGCGCATGCTGAGCGTGCTCGGCGAGCGTCACGTCAACGAGCTGCACGTCGAAGCCGGCTACAAGCTGAACGGCTCGCTGCTGCGCGAAGGCTGCGTCGATGAACTGCTGGTCTATCTCGCGCCGAGCCTGCTCGGCGTGGACTCGATGAGCATGTTCAATCTGGACGCGCCCGACCAGCTCGAAGACCGCGTGAAGCTGAATTTTCACACGGTCGAGCGGATCGGCGACGATCTGCGGATCCTCGCGCGTTTCGCGCCGACAGCCTTACCCGGGACCGACACCGTGTCTCCCACCGTTTCGAAATGATCAAGGACTAGCACGATGTTTACAGGAATCGTCGCGGCCGTGGGCCGCATCGAATCAGTCAAGCCGCTCGGCACGGGCGGCGACGCGGGCGTGCGCCTGAACGTCGAGGCGGGCGGGCTCGACCTCGCCGATGTGCAGCTCGGCGACAGCATCACGATCCAGGGCGCCTGCATGACGGTGGTCGCGAAGACCGCTCATTCGTTCGAGGTCGACGTGTCGCGCGAGAGCCTGAACCGCACGGCCGGTCTCGGCGAAACCGGCGAGGTCAATCTCGAGAAAGCGCTGCGCGCGCACGACCGGCTCGGTGGACATATCGTGTCCGGACACGTCGACGGACTCGGTATCGTCACGCGTTTCGCGCCAGTCGGCGAATCGCACGAGCTGCGCATTCTCGCGCCGCGCGACATCGGTCGTTATCTCGCGTACAAGGGATCGATTACGGTCAATGGCGTGAGCCTGACCGTGAACTACATCGTTGATCGCGACGACGGCTGCGAGTTTTCGATCAATCTGATTCCGCATACCGTGCAGGTGACGGCACTCAAGCATCTGCACGACGGGGTAAAAGTGAATCTGGAGATCGATCTGATCGCGCGCTATGTGGAGCGGATGCTCAATGCGCCGCGCGATGGCGATCCATCCTCGACGTAACCTGGACACTTGCCTCGAGACCGTTACGCGATACCAGGAGCGCATGCTCGGTGCGTATCGGGAAAGCGATCGATCTGCGCGGCAAGCCGGTTTGAGCGAGGCGAATCCGGGGCCGTGACCCAGCGCGCGTGCACGATCCGAAGCTGACAAACACAATGAAAGAGCCGCACCTGCTCCGTCGCTGGAATCCGCTGCGTGTGCACCTGACGAAAGCGTCGCTGATCCTTGCCTGCATCGTCGGTACGGGCGCAGCCAGTGCCACGATCACGTCGGCACCGCACTTCGTGTCCGCGCGGAGCCTGGCCTGCACCTACGGTTTGTCCAACAACGACGATCTGAAGTCCGCCGGCGCTGCGGTCGCGCAGGCGCCGCGTCCCAATGCGATCCTGCGTGCATGGGTCGACGAACGTGGACAGATCAGCGACGTGGTCGTCGAAGTCTCGTCCGGCAATCCGGCGTTCGACAACCTCGCCCTTCAGGCATCGCGGCGTGCCCAGTGCAGTCCCCTCACGGGCATGGACAATCAGCCTGTGGCGGTCGAAACGAATTTCGTTTTCAATCTACCGCAAGCGAGCGGCGATACGGCTCGCTCCGGTGCAGGCGTCGCGGCGACCGCGAGCAACGCGGACTCCACACGACCGCCGTCTTCTCCCGCGAGCGCGACCGGTTCTTCGCTGCTGTCGACCGCCTTGCCGTTTCTACCCGGCCAACCGCTCGATGCCGCCGAACTGACCAACCGCTTAGGCATCCCGGCCGGCTCGTCCAAAGCGAAGCTGATCGCGGACTGGGCGCAGAAACTGACAGCCGATCCGGACATTCAGCGCTACTACTTTTCGTCCGACAGCAATGCGGCTACGGCGGGTCCCGCTGTGCTCGCTCGCGCGCTAGGCGTGCTGGACGGCATGGCGCGCATCTCGCAGCAGGACCGCGAACGGCTGATGAGCCTGACGACGCGCGCGCTGAACAACGCACCGCCCGATTGCGGCGGGCTCAAGAATCTGCAGCTGATCACGTCGCGCTATCTGTCGATGGATAAGGAGACCGACGCGGAACTGCAGGCGCAACTGCAGGCGATGTTCAACCTCGTCAAACAGTCGACGCAGACCACGCCGCTGCCGCAAGTCACGCCAGGACAACGGCTGCGCGGGCAACTGGCGCTGTCGGCGTCGCTCGCGGACGCGCTGAATCGCGCCCCTTCCGAGGCCGATGATCTGGGGCTGTTGACGAGCGGCCGCCAAGGCGAGCTTTCGCCCGAGGCGTGGTGCAAGGCCATGCGCTTTTACCGCCAGGCGTTCGATAAAACGCCACAACCCGCGCGCGAATGGATCACGCTAGCGGAACTCGACAGCAGCAGACGTTCGGCGGCGTCACTGATCTCGGCGCTGAAAAATTTCGCTTCGGCGGCGCCTCGACAACCGGCGTCCGCGCCGAAAGTATTCGACTACGCAGAACTCGTCCGGCAACGCGTGCAGCCCAATATCGTCTGGAATGGCAAGACCGGGAATCGCGAAACCGTGGTCGAAGTGCACTGCACGTCGTCTGGCAGCCTCGAATCGGTAAAGATCGTTCGATCGAGTGGCGATCGGGCGTGGGACAAGGCCGCCATCGAGGCGGTCAAGCGCTCCGACCCGATGCCGCGCGATGAAAACGGTGAGACCCCACGGTCGTTCACGATCACGCTGAGGCCTGGCGTTTGAAGGGCGCTTCAGATAGTTTCCGACCGCACCTGCGACTTCAGATCGAGCAAGCCTTCCTCATGCGTCGCCATCGACGCCTCGAGACGCCGCGCGAGCATCGTCAGCTGAGCGATCGACGCCCACCACTTCGCGCACCGGTCCATTTTGCGCCCGCACGCTCGACGACGATATCGTCGAAACCCACATCGTCAGCGAGTTCGATGGTCGCGACCGAAGCGTCGGGCTTGATCAGATAATCGCCCAACAGCCTGTCTGCCTCGCGACGATACAGCTCGAAGATCGACTGCGACAGCGCGTTGCACAGCCCGATCACGTCATGCGTCGCCGCATGCGCATCGAGCAACGCGGGCAGCGTCGGCACGATGCCGCGCCACACCACGTTGGCAAGCTGCTCCTGCTGTTGCTCGAGCCTTGCGAGCGCCCCTTGCGCGACTCGCCCAGATCGCCAAGCAACGGCAGCACGTCGCTTTGCAGGCTGCCGAGCACGTTCTCTTCCAGATGATGCAGCAGCACCTCGGCCCGCTTGCGCCGTTTATGTGCGAGCGCCGGTCCGGTGATGTCGAGCAACGCGGCGTCGTCGAGGAACTGGTCGCCTTGCGACAGCACGAACAGCGTTTACCGCCCGGTCCTGACGCGGCCGGCGTCGAGCTCGGTCAACAGCGTCAGTTCTTTCGCGTCGAGTTCGCCCTCTTTCGCGGCATGCACGAACAGGCGAATGTCGGACTTCAGCCACGCGGCGCGCAACGCTTCGCGGTCGTCTTCGCTGCCGACGTCGGCGTCGAGTCCGGGTGCGTCGAGCCAGCGCACGCCCTGATGCACGCTGTCGGACAGGCGCACCGTTTCGCGCCGGTCGGACACCGCGAACGCATCGCGGCCCAACAGCTCGTTGAGCAGGCTGCTCTTGCCGTGGTTGTATTTGCCGACGACGGTGACGACCGGTTCACTGTCGTCGATCAGAATCAGCAGACGCGCCAGCTCGTGGGCCCGATCGGGCAGCACGGACGCGACATCGTGTGCTGCCTGCTCACGAAGTTTGCTAGACACCGTCGACTCCTCGACGCTTCCGGGATTCGGCCGGCAGGACCGCCGGCCGTTGGCAACGAAAGACGGCGGCCGTGTCGCCACGGCGCCGCCTCGTGCGATCACGCTTCGGCCGAAGCGCGCAGACGATGGACGAGCTGGTTGTCCTTACCCTGGACCAGCGGCGTGATCGTGAAGTTGAACTCGATGTCCTTGTACGTATCGGCCTTCAGGCCCAGCGCCGCGCCACCGCTTTTTCTCGACGACCGGCGGAATCAGCTCTTCGCGCGTTGCATACGCGAAGTCGTCCCAGATCAGCGGATCGCCTTCGATGTTGAACTGCGTGGTCAGCTTGCGATGGCCGTCGCTGCTGACGAAGAAGTGCACGTGCGCCGGACGGTTGCCGTGACGGCCCAGCACGTTCAGCAGCTGCTGCGTCGAGCCGTGCGGCGGGCAGCCGTAGCCTACCGGCATCAGCGTGCGGACCTCGTACTTGCCGTCGGCGCCGGTCTTCACCGCGCCGCGCAGGTTGAAGTCGCTCTGCGCGCCGGTCGGATCGAAGTGCGAGTAGAAGCCCTTCGAGTTCGCGTGCCAGCACTCGACAATCGCGCCGGCGACCGGCTTGCCGTCCAGATCCTTGACCGTGCCGCGAATCACGAGCGGGCCCGCGTCTTCGTCCGGGTTGATGTCGATCTTCGAGACGCCCTCGCGCACCGTCGCGCCCGCGACGTACAGCGGGCCTTCGATCGTACGCGGCGTGCCGCCTTCGAGACCGATCTTCTTGTCCTCGGCGTCCATGCGGATGTCGAGATACTTCTCGAGACCGAGGCCGGCCGCGAGCAACGCCGCTTCGCCGTCCTGACCGAGCTTGTTCAGATAGTTGACGCCGGCCCAGACTTCGTCGGGCGTGATGTCGAGGTCGTCGATTGCCTTGAACAGGTCGCCCAGCAGACGGAAAACGATCTGCTGGAAACGCGCGTTGCCATTCCCGGCATCGACGTTGGAAGCGGCTTTCAGCAGATCCTGCACTTCTTTCGTTTCAAATACTTTGACGCTCACGATGACTGTCTCCAGTTGGTATAGGGGGAAAAGATGGCTTTGGATGCGCTCGCCGTCAAAAGCGCCTGGCCCCTGGGCTCAGATGTCGCCGTCCCGAATCGACGACGGGTGACGACACAGAGGCGTCACCGAAATCTTCATGTACGGGAACAGAGGCAAGCCGGACAGAATGTCGTGAAGTTCGGCATTGCTCTCTACATCGAAGATGCTGTAATTCGCGTACTCGCCAACGAGGCGCCAGATATGACGCCACTTGCCGCTACGCTGGAGCTCCTGCGAGTAAGCCTTCTCGCGGGTCTTGATTTCGTTCGCCACTTCGGCCGGCATGTCGACCGGCAGGTGCACGTCCATTCGCACATGGAAAAGCATCGTTGAATCCTCTTGTTCTAAATCCGTTTAGCGGGTGACCTTCATCAGCCCGTCTCGCGTGAATCGCTTGACCTTCGCCTCGTCGAGTTCGATGCCGAGACCCGGGCCGTTCGGCACGGTCAGTTCGAAGTCGCTGTAGTCGAGCGGCGTGGTCAGAATTTCTTCGGTGATCAGCAGCGGCCCGAACAGCTCGGTGCCCCATTGCAGATTCGCGAAGCTCGCGAACAGATGCGCCGACGCCACCGTGCTGAACGCACCTTCGAGCATCGTGCCGCCGTACAGCTCGATGCCGGCGGCATCTGCGATCGCGGCCACGCGCTGCGCGGCGAACAGGCCCCCGCTCTGTTCGATCTTGATCGCGAACACATCGGCGCCGCCGTTCTTCGCGATCTCGAACGCGCTGTCCGGGCCTTGCAGGACTTCGTCGGCCATCAGCGCGACCGGGAAGCGGCGCATCAGTCGCGCGAGTGCCGCGGCGGACGCGACCGGCTGCTCGACCAGATCGCAGCCCGCGTCGGCCAGCGCCGGAATCGCCCAGGCGGCCTGGGTCTCGCTCCACGCCATGTTCACGTCGACGCGCACCGCGGCGCGCTCGCCGACCGCTCTCTTGATCTCGGCGACGTGCTTGATGTCGGTCTTCAGTTCCTTCGCGCCGATCTTCAGCTTGAAGACTTTGTGGCGGCGCACGTCGAGCATGTGCTCGGCTTCGGCGATGTCCTTCGCGGTATCGCCCGACGCGAGCGTCCACGCAACCGGCAGGCGCTCACGGCGACGGCCGCCGAGCAGTTCGCTCACCGGCACGCCGAGACGTTTGCCTTGCGCGTCGAGCAGCGCGGTTTCGAGCGCGCTCTTCGAGAAATGATTGACCTTGACCAGCTTGCCGAGGTGCGCCATCAGCGACTGGATCTGCGTCGCGTCCTTGCCGATCATCGCCGGGGCGAAGTAGGCGTCGATCGCGAGCTTCATGGCTTCGGGGCTTTCCGGGCCATAGGCCATGCCGGCGATCGTGGTGCCTTCGCCAATCCCGACGATGCCGTCGCTGCAGTACACCTTGACCAGCATCAGCGTCTGCCCGTACATCGTGGCGACCGACAGCTTGTGAGGGCGGATCGTCGGCAGATCGACGAGGCGGGTTTCGATACGTTCGATGGTCGCTTGGGTCATGGCGGCTGCGGCGGGAAGTGAGTTCATTGGATGTTTTTATACCCTTCGCCCGTTTGGCCCGTCCAATACTTTTCCTGTCCTTTTTCATACCTGCAGGGTATGGTGAGGTCAGCAAGCCCGGCCTTTCTATGAATTTTGCATTGCACCATGCAGGTGGGGCATCGAAAAAGAGGCCGTTTTTGCGCCTGAAACATGACTTGGGTCAATGTTCGATGCATGCAGAGCATGTTGTGTAACCATCCGGATCGCGCAGTGAGTACTCCATCGTTTCGGACTGCGGTTCATGCGCGCGGGCAACACTCCCCCTACAACTCGCCGCGCGCGGCCAGCGCGGCGATGCGCTCGGCGGTGCGACACGCGATCGCCTGAATCGTCAGCGACGGATTCACGCCGCCGACGGTCGGAAACACCGAGCCGTCGCACACCCACAGGTTGCGGATGTCCCAACTGCGGCAGTCCGCGTCGACGACGCTCGTCGACGGATCGTCACCCATGCGCGCGGTGCGGTTCAGGTGGCAGGTGTCGTCGGTCTCGCGCCAGATCTCCTTGCCGCCGGCGGCCGCGAGCGCCTGCTCCATGAAGTCGAGCGAATGCGCGATGAGTCGCTTGTCGTTGTCGCACCATGAATAGGTGACGCGCGCGATCGGCAGCCCGTACTGGTCCTTCTCGTCGGCAAGCGTCACGCGGTTGCGCTGCTGCGGCAGCATCTCGCCGACGATCTTCAGCCCCGCCTGGTGGTTGTACTTGAGCATCTCCGCGCCGAGCGCGTCGCCCCACAAGCCGCGGCCATTCTGCACCGCGACCCATCCGTTCGGCAGCGGCCCCTGGCTCATGTAGCAGTAGCCGCCGAAAAAATCTTTGCCCTTGTCTTCGTAGTTCCAGTGCTCGGTGAGCGCGAGCGACGGCGGCCCCTTGTACCAGCGGATGTCTTCATCGAAGGTGCCGTAGACGGCCTGATTCGACTGCGCCATCAGGTATTTGCCCACGAGTCCCGAACTGTTCGCGAGTCCGTCGGGAAAGCGGCTGTTGGCCGACATCAGCAACAGGCGCGGCGTTTCGATCGCGTAGCCGGCCACCACCACGTGCTTCGCGCGCTGGAATCGCCAGCGTCCTTCGCGCAGATATTCGACGCCGGTGGCGAGCCCCGCGTCGTTGGTGACGACGCGGGCCGACCATCGCCAGATCGCGTACCTCGGCGCCGGCTCGCAGCGCACGCGGGATCCACGTGACGAGCGCGCTTTGCTTCGCGTTGGTCGCGCAGCCGGACACGCAAAAGCCGCGGTACACGCACGGATGCGCGCGGCCACGGGGCGCGGAGAGGGTCGCGAGCGGCGTCGGGCTCCAGCCGATGCCGAGCGCCTCGGCGCCGCGCGCGAGCACCAGCGCCGCCGCGTTCAGCTCATGCGCGCGATACGGATAGCGCGGCCGCTGCGGCCCCCACGGATAGTTCACCGGTTCGGAGATTTTCAGCGCGTCCTCGACCTCGCCGTAGTAGTGCCACATCTCGCGCCAGTCGAGCGGCCAGTCGGCGCCATAGCCGAGCACGCTGCGCGACTTGAACCACTCGGGCCGAAAACGCAGCGACACCATCGCGAAATGGACCGTGCTGCCGCCCACCGCCTTGCCGCTGTTGTTGTTGCCGAGCTTCAGCGGATTGTCGCCGTCGCAGATGCGCTCGTCGGTCCAGAACAGTTTTTCCTGATGCGCTTCGTCAGACGCGAACTCTTCGAGCGGACGCCACCACGCGCCGGCATCGAACGCGACGACCTTGAAGCCTTTTTCCGCAAGCCGGCACGCAAGCGTGCCACCGCCGGCGCCGGTGCCGACGATCGCGAAATCGACTTCCTCGCCGTCAGCGTACGTGCGCATCGGCACCCAGCCGCCGCGCTGGAACACATCGGGTGCGCGGCCGTCCTTGCCCCGCGGCCGTTGCTGCGCGTCATCGGACACGGCGGTTCTCCTTCGCGGCCTGCTCATGGGTGTCGGGCGTCGCTTCGACCGCCTCCCACGGATCGCGGCGATTCAAGTACATGCGCACATAGCCGCGCGGATTCGCCGGGCCGCCGAAGCCGATCTCGCTCCACGCGTGCGGGTGCGAGTAGTAGAGGCCGCAGATGTCGTGCAGCACGCGCTCGCCGAAGAACAGCTTCGACGGCATGCCGCGCCACGCGGGGTTCGTCAGTTCGCCGCGCTGCATCTTGCCGAGCAGCGCGATCTGCGTGTCCTCCGCGAGGCTCGCGAACGGCAGGCCGCCGCGCTCGCGGCACTCGGCATCGAGCGCGGCGAGGCCGATGCGCCAGGCGTCGCGCATCGGCGGCAAACGGGCGTCGCGGTAGCCGTCGTTGCCATTGCCGGCGAGCCGCGCGTCGAGCAGCGCGGCGAGCGGCACCACCGGTTGCGCATTCGCTTGCGGCACGATGCGGGCGCACAGCGACGTGACCGCGAGCCATTCGACCGCGTTGAAGAAGCGCGGCTCGAGCGGTGTCGCGAGGCGTTCGGCGATCACCGCGCGGGTGTGCGCGTCCCAAGACGGCGTCGTGCGTTTGTCGAGCACGTCGTAGCCGGGATAGCGGGTGGCTCGGGTCGAGCGTGGTCGGTTGGTCATTTTTCAGTCTCCCGCAGACGCAGTGCGGCGAGCCCGGCGAGCGCCAGCGCGGAAAAGCTCGGCGGCGCGGGCAGCGGCGGCCCGTCGAACAGATTCTGGCTCCAGTTGCGCCAGCCGCCCTGACGACGCGCGATCCCGCGCGCGTGAAAACCCCCGCCGACAAAGCCGAGCACGGTCGTGATGCGTAACCAGAGCCGCGTGTACCAGCGCTCGCGCGGAGCGGACAGCGCGGCATGCGCGAGCAGCGCGGCGGTGATGGGCGGAATGCTGACCGGCGCGTACATCGCGCGATGCTGAAACGCGCCACGAAAATGCAGCAGCGCGGCCTCCCCCACCGTGCCGACGAGACCCGCCGCGACCAGCAGACCGAGCGCCTGACCGGCCGGCATGCCGAGCAGTTGCGGGTCGTCCGCGGGCTCGTCGCGCAAGCGTTCGGCGACGGCACCGAGCGCGCCTGACAGCAGCAACGCGCTCGGCGCGCCGAGCGGTGCCGCGTGAAACAGGTTGTTCCAACTCCAGCCGCCCGGCCGCTTCATCACGTTGTGGAAATGGAAGCACGTGCCGGCGATGCCCGTCGCCGCCGCGGTCAGATAGATCGCATGGCGCGCGCGATGCGTCTGGCCGCGACGATCCGCGCCACCATGCAGGCCCGCGGCGAGCGACAGACTCGCGCTGACGAGTGGCGTGAACATCGCGGGGTTGTCGAACGAGCCGCGGTAATGCTCCATCGCGCTGTCGGCGAGCACCGACAGCGCGAGCAGCGCGGAGCTGTGGTTGAAGGTGCGGGCTGCTTCGACGTGTGCCTCCACCTCGGCGGTGGGTTCACTCGCGTGCACGCGCGCCGGCGCGCGCTGATGGCTGCGGGCGGCACACGTCGGGAACGTCACGGATGCTCGACGCTCATGGTGTTGCGGGCCGCTCTCACGCCGTTCGCGATGCGACTCAGGTCTTCCCGCGCCGCGCGCGGCCAACGCCGCGACGGCCGTCACGGCCGCCGCCGTGTACAGCAATCCGGGTACGCGTGAAGAGCCCATCGATATCGCTTCCTTGTCGTGGCCTGCTTTATTTGATGAGATAGCGCTCGGCGTCACCATGCTTGAACTCGAGCCCGCAACCGGGCCGCGACAGATCCGGCTCCATCTGGCCGTCGCGCAAACGCGGAGCACCGTCGAACAGCATGGCTTCGATCCGGACGTGGTCATGGAACCACTCCTGATGGCGCAAGCGCGGCGCCGCGCACGCGACGTGCAGATGCAACGCCGGTGCGCAATGCGCGGACAGCGGCACGTGATACGCGTCGCACAGCGCGGCGGCCTGCAGAAAGCCGGTGATGCCGCCGCAACGGCTCGCGTCGGCCTGCAGCACGTCGACGGCCCCCGCCGCGAGCAGGTGGCGGAAGTCGTCGAGCGTGTAGCCGTATTCGCCGGCAGCGATCTCCATGCCGGCCGGCACGCGCTCGCGTACGCCGCGCAGGCCCGCTTCGTCGTCCGAAGACACGGGCTCCTCGAACCAGCTCACCTGGTGCTCGGCGAAACGTTGCGCGTGGTACAGCGCCCGTTGCGGCGTGAACGCGCCGTTCGCGTCGACGAACAGGCCCGCGCCGCCGATCGCCGCGCGCGCCGCCGCGACGCGCGCCGGGTCCTTGTCCGGCTCGCTGCCGATTTTCATCTTTACCCACCGGCAGCCGTCCTGCGCGACCCAGCCGGCGAACTGCTGCTGCAAGCGCTGGTTCGTATACGTGGTGAAGCCGCCGCTGCCGTAAGCCGGCACGGCCGGGCGCAACGCGCCGAGCAGCCCGACGAGCAGCCCGACGAGCGGCACGCCGAGCAGCTTCGCCTTCAGGTCCCACAGCGCGCAGTCGATTGCCGAAATGGCTGTCGCGGCCAGTCCCGCGCGGCCGAGATTGCGCACCTGGCGTTGCAACCGTTGCCAATGCGCGCCGACGTCCAATCCGTCGTGATTCAGCACGCAGGCGGCGAGCGCGCCCTTGATCAGCGCGACGATGCAGGCATCGCTGTACGTGTAGCCGATGCCGGTGTCGCCGCCCGCGTCGACCTCGACGACGACCAGCGTGGTCGCGTCCCACGCGAACGTGCCGTCGGCCTCCGGCGCGTCGGTCGGAATGCGGTACGCGCTCGCGCGCAGCGCGCTCACGGGCGCTTGCGACGAGCCCCCGCTCGTGGCGCCGCGCTTCATCGACGCGCTCCTTGCGCGCACGCGTGACGCCCTTCATTGATGCAACAGCCGACGGTTCCCGACATTCCGGTCTCCGGGTGGTAGTGAGACGAAACTGCCTGCTGCGCCGCAAGTACCGTTCCGCACTATTGCCATCCGTAAAGCGGGCCGCGCTGGAGCATACTTCGCGTTGCCGCCAACGCCAGTCGCGCGCTCGCCCACCGTTTCGACGAGCATGGCAACCCCGCCCGGCTCGTCACAGTCGGCCAAACGGCCTATGTCGTCTGGCGGAGGCGACTTGGGCCCGCGCGTGGCGTAAAATACGCGCTTTCCTGAAAAACTCGCCAACATGACGCTCGCCTCCACCCAAGAGATCATTGCCGAACTGAAAGCCGGCCGGATGGTGATCCTCGTCGACGAAGAAGACCGCGAGAACGAGGGCGACCTCGTGATCGCCGCCGAGTTTGTCACTCCGGAAGCGATCAATTTCATGGCTCGCTACGGCCGCGGCCTGATCTGCCTGACGCTGACCCAGGATCGCTGCAAGCAGCTGAACCTGCCGCTGATGACCTACCGCAACGGCACGCAGTACGGCACCGCGTTCACGGTCAGCATCGAAGCGGCCGAAGGCGTGACGACCGGCATCTCGGCAGCCGACCGGGCCCGCACGATCGCGGCCGCGGTCGCGCCGGACGCGAAAGCCGAGCACATCGTGCAGCCGGGTCATATCTTCCCGATCATGGCCCAGCCGGGCGGCGTGCTGGTGCGCGCCGGCCATACCGAGGCCGGCTGCGACTTCACGAGGCTCGCGGGCCTCACGCCTGCCGCGGTGATCTGCGAAGTGATCAAGGACGACGGCACGATGGCGCGTCTGCCGGACCTGCTCGAGTTCGGCAAGGAGCACGGCCTGAAGACCGGCACGATCGCCGATCTGATTCACTATCGCAGCCGCACCGAGTCGATCGTCGAGCGTGTTTGCGAACGTACGATGCAAACCGCGCACGGCGCGTTCCGCGCGGTCATGTATCTCGATCAGCCGAGCGGCCAGCCGCACATCGCGCTAGTGCGCGGCACGCCGATGCCCGATCGCGACACGCCGGTGCGCGTGCACGAGCCGCTGTCGGTGCTGGATCTGCTCGAAGTCGGCGAATCCACCCATTCGTGGACGCTGGACGCGGCCATCCAGGAAATCGCAGAACGCGATCTCGGCGTGGTCGTACTGCTGAACTGCGGCGACTCGAAAGACCATCTGATCGACGTCTTCAAGGCGTTCGACTCGAAGGAAAAAGCGGACGCGCTGAAGCGCCGGCCGGTCGACTTCAAGACCTACGGCATCGGCGCGCAGATTCTGCGCGAACTCGGCGTCGGCAAGATGCAGGTGCTGTCGAACCCACGCAAGCTCGGCAGCATGTCGGGTTATGGTCTCGAAGTCACGGGCTTCATTCCGATGCCCGGCAGCAAAACGCAAGCCCCACAACTCTGATCCGGCCACTCACGCGCCTCGCGCCCACTCAAACACTACGGAATTCATATGGAAATCGGACAATACCAACCGAATCTCGACGGCGACGGACTGCGCATCGGCATCGTCCAGGCGCGCTTTAACGAACCCGTCTGTAACGGCCTCGCCGACTCCTGCATCGAAGAACTCGAACGCCTCGGCGTGACCGGCGAAGACGTGCTGCTCGTCACGGTGCCGGGCGCGCTGGAAATCCCGCTCGCGCTGCAAAAGCTCGCCGAAAGCGCGCAATTCGACGCGCTGATCGCGCTCGGCGCGGTGATCCGCGGCGAGACCTACCACTTCGAGCTGGTTTCGAACGAAAGCGGCGCGGGCATCACGCGCATCGGCCTCGACTTCGGCATTCCGGTCGCGAACGCGGTGCTTACCACCGAGAACGACGAGCAAGCCGTCGCGCGCATGACCGAGAAGGGTCGCGACGCCGCGCGCGTGGCTGTCGAAATGGCGAACCTCGCGGTCGCGCTCGAGCAGCTCGGCGGCGATGACGACGAAGATGAAGACGAAGATGACGAGGAAGAGGCATGAAGAGCGCACGCCGACGCTCCCGCGAACTGGCTACGCAGGGGCTTTACCAGTGGCTGCTGTCGGGCTCGCCCGGCGGTGAGATCGACGCGCAACTGCGCGGCGCGCAAGGTTACGACAAGGCCGATCACGAGCACCTGGACGCGATCCTGCATGGCGTGATGCGCGATTCCGAAGCACTTTCCGCCGCGATCGCGCCGTGCCTCGACCGTCCGATCGATCAACTGTCGCCGGTCGAACGCGCGGTGCTGCTGGTCGCCGCGTTCGAACTGAAGAATCACGTCGACATTCCGTATCGCGTGGTCATCAACGAAGCAGTCGAGCTGACCAAGACGTTCGGCGGCTCGGACGGCTACAAGTACGTGAACGGCGTGCTCGACAAGCTCTCGGCGCAACTGCGCGCCACCGAGACGCAGGCGGCTCGCAAGAGCTGAGCGCGGCGCCGGTGGGGCCATGCCGCGCATCGGCTCCCTGCCACGTCGCACTGCACAGGGCGAAGCACCTCGATCGCCCGCAAGGACGGCGCTGCGCGCATCGATGAACGCATCATTTGATGGGTAGGCGCCGTTCTGCTTCTGAACTGGACTGACCGTATGAACTCCGTGACCGAACCTCTCGTGCGGCTTGCCGCGCGCGTCGATGCCATCCAGCCTTTCTATGTGATGGAACTGGCCAAGGAGGCCGTGCTGCTCGAACGCGCGGGGCGCGACATCATTCACATGGGCATCGGCGAGCCGGATTTCACGGCGCCCGAGCCGGTCATCGAGGCGGCCGCGAGCGCGCTGCGCCGCGGCGTCACGCAGTACACCAGCGCGCTCGGCGTGCACGCGCTGCGCGATGCGATTTCCGCGCATTACGCCGAGTTCTACGGCATCGACGTCGATCCGGCGCGGATCGTGGTGACCGCGGGTGCATCGGCCGCGCTCTTGCTGGCGTGCGCGGCGCTCGTCGATCGCGACGACGAAGTATTGATGCCCGACCCGTGCTATCCGTGCAACCGCCATTTCGTGATCGCCGCCGAAGGCAAGCCGGTGATGGTGCCGAGCGGGCCGGCCGAGCGCTTCCAGCTGACCGCCGCCGACGTCGAACGCCTGTGGGGCGAGCGCACCCGCGGCGTGCTGCTCGCGTCGCCGTCGAATCCGACCGGCACGTCGATCGAGCCGGCCGAACTCGAGCGCATCGTCAAGGCCGTGCGCGCGCGCGGCGGCTTCACGATCGTCGACGAGATCTACCAGGGCCTCAGCTACGACGCCAAGCCGGTGTCGGCGCTGTCGTTCGGCGACGACGTGGTCACCGTCAACAGCTTCTCGAAATACTTCAACATGACCGGCTGGCGCCTCGGCTGGCTCGTCGTGCCGCCCGCGATGGTCAGCGCGTTCGAAAAGCTCGCGCAGAATCTGTTCATCTGCGCGTCGGCGCTCGCGCAGCACGCGGCGCTCGCCTGTTTCGAGCCGGAGACAATCGCGATCTACGAAGCGCGGCGCCTCGAATTCAAGCGACGCCGCGACTTCATCGCGCCGGCGCTCGAATCGCTCGGCTTCTCCGTGCCAGTGATGCCGGACGGCGCGTTCTACGTGTACGCAGACTGCCGTGGCGTCGCGCATCCGGCGGCCGGCGACAGCGCGGCGCTCACGAAGGCGATGCTGCACGATGCCGGGGTCGTGCTGGTGCCGGGCATGGACTTCGGCACGCACGCGCCGAAGGACTACATCCGGCTGTCGTATGCGACCGCGTATCCAAAGCTCGAAGAGGCGGTCGAGCGGCTGGCAAAGCTGTTCGGGCGGCATTGACGCAACGGGATTGATTCGGCAGCATCCGGCCTGCCAGACGCAAAAAAGGACACCCGAGGGTGTCCTTGTTTTCATGCGGCACGGCAACGTCTAACTCAAGCCCCCAGCTCCGAGGCCGACGCCACGTGGCGCGTCGTCGAATTGGCGCTCGCGTCGTCCTGATCGGCCGGCTGCGTGTGCTCCGCCGACGTCGCCGGGCTCAGCGCGTGACCGCCTTGCAGCGTCACCTGAACGCGCTTGCCGTTGCCACCGCTCGTCGCCGCGACTGGCGCCGGCGTGGCCGACGCGGTCAGCACCGGAGCCTGCGGCGCATTGATCGGCACCTTACGGCCGCGAGCGACGTCGCGCAGACGACCGCGCTCGGCCATCACCTTCGCGCCGTAGCCGCCGTCATCCGGCGTGGTCGAGCCGACGTACAGACGCAGGCCGCCCGGCAGCGAGCCGCCACGCGCGATGCAATCCTTCAGCACGAGCGCGCCGACCTTGATGTTCGCGAGCGGTTCGAGCGCCGCGCTTTGGCCGCCGAAATACTGGAATTTGTCCGAATGCACCTTCGACATCACCTGCATAAGGCCCTGCGCGCCCACGCCGCTCTCGGCGTACGGATTGAAGCCCGATTCGATCGCCATCACTGACAGCAGCAGCAGCGGATCGAGGCCGACTTCGCGGCCGGTGTCGAACGCGGCTTTTACGAGCTCGCCGACGGGCTCCTGAGCGACGCGATAACGCCGCGCGAGGTACGACGCGACCAGGTCCTGCTCGTGGCTCGACACGAGCACGCGGTCATCGCGTGCATCGGCGGACACGCGCTGCTGCGGAATCAGACGTGCGAGCGCGCTGACGCCCTGCATCGTGCGCGGATCGAGGCCGTTGAGCGCGGCGGCGCTCGTGCCCGACGTGCCGGCGCCGTCGAACGCGCCGTCGAAGCTGGTGGTGGCCGCGGTGAGGGTCATGCTGCCGTCATTCGAGCCATCGGTGGGACTCGGCGTGGTCAGCGTGTTCGGTGAATCGGCCGACAGCGATTCGTCGGAGGATGCGTCGGCGTTTCTGGTCGGTCCGATGGCGGGCAGCGGATTGCCTTGCAGCAGGCGGGCGGGGCCCGCTTGCACGGCGGCGGAAATGACCGGCATCAGACGCGCGGCGAGCGCGCCGCGCCAGGTCGGCATCAGCCACAGTGCGAGAGCCAGCACCACGGCGATCCCGCCGACAATGCTGAACAGGTGATGACTCAGTCGCGTCCCGCTGCGCAGCGCACCGCGCACAACCTGCGCAATACGCTCATCGGGACGCCACGATAACCAGGCGTTCATTCAGATCTCCCATCTTGCATGATCCGCGAACTCCGCCGGGACAAATCAGGCGGTACAGTGCGCTCGCAGAGTCAAGACATCGCGTGCTCTCTGGTTGGGCAGCAGCGACGTCGGGAAAACGGCAACAAATACCGTTTGGGGAGCCATCTCAAAAACAGCTCACACATACTCGATGTGTATCGGGCTTGGCTCCCACGCGAAAAACCAGCGTTGGTGGACGCTGGTGAGGGACTTCAACAATGCCGTTCTACCCCGCAGGGAAGCAAAACGGTGACGCGTTGCGTCTGAGGACCGGGGCGACGGTAAAAAGGTTAACGCCCTGCAACCAATGTGGACGGATTCTATGCACGGTTTTATAGATCGTCAACACTATAGAATCCAAGAATTATAACTATTTGTAATTATGAACAGTGTTCAGTCACCCGAGAACCGCGCTCAATGCGCGTTTCGGGCGATCCGACCTTGGCTGTTTGGACTACACGATTTGGTTGATCTACGTGCGGTGGCTAACGCAGGTAAAATCGACAATCATTTTTTGCGTCAGATAGGTACCAACGCCGTTCCTCCTGCCCTCCCCGTCCTATGCGCCGTGCATGCGGCCCTGAACCGTCACAGATGAAATACAAAGACTTACGCGATTTCGTCGGCCGCCTCGAGGCGATCGGTGAATTGCGCCGAATTTCGCAAAAAGTGTCGCCGAATCTCGAAATGACCGAACTTTGCGACCGTGTGCTCCGCGCGGGCGCGCCCGGCTCTGTTGTTCGAGAACACCGAGCGGCACGCGTTCCCGGTGCTCGGCAATCTGTTCGGCACGCCGCGCCGCGTCGCGCTTGGCATGGGCATCGATGCCGAAGCGGGCGCGGGCGACCAGGCGGCGCTCGAATCGCTGCGCGATGTCGGTCGGCTACTCTCCGCGTTGAAGGAACCCGAGCCGCCGAAAGGGCTCAAGGACGCCGGCAAGCTGCTGTCGCTAGCGAAGGCCGTGTGGGACATGGCGCCGAAGACGGTCAACGCACCGCCCTGCCAGGAAATCGTCTGGGAAGGCAATGACGTCGACCTTGCCAAATTGCCCATTCAGACCTGCTGGCCCGGCGATGCCGGGCCGTTGATCACCTGGGGTCTGACCGTCACGAAAGGGCCGAACAAGAGTCGACAAAACCTGGGTATCTATCGCCAGCAACTGATCGGGCGTAACAAGCTGATCATGCGCTGGCTGGCGCATCGCGGCGGCGCGCTCGATTTTCGTGAGTTCGCGCTGAAAAATCCCGGCAAGCCGTATCCGGTGGCCGTCGTGCTCGGTGCGGACCCGGCGACGATTCTCGGCGCGGTCACGCCGGTACCCGACACGCTGTCCGAATACCAGTTCGCCGGCCTGCTGCGCGGCGGGCGCACCGAGCTCGCGAAATGCGTCACACCGGGCGTCGACGGTCTGCAGGTCCCCGCGCGCGCCGAGATCGTGCTCGAGGGCTTCATCTATCCGCAGGAAGGCGCACCCTCGCCCGCCCCGGCCGGCGCTCCGCCGCGTCCGTCGAAGGGTGCGTCGGCCACGTATGAACACGCGCTCGAAGGCCCGTATGGCGATCACACCGGCTACTACAACGAACAGGAGTGGTTCCCGGTCTTCACGGTCGAGCGCATCACGATGCGCCGCGACGCGATCTATCACTCCACCTACACCGGCAGACCGCCCGACGAGCCGGCGGTGCTCGGCGTCGCGCTGAACGAAGTGTTCGTACCGCTGCTGCAGAAGCAGTTCACCGAGATCACGGACTTCTATCTGCCGCCCGAAGGCTGCAGTTACCGCATGGCGATCGTGCAAATGAAGAAGAGCTACCCCGGCCACGCGAAACGCGTGATGTTCGGCGTGTGGAGCTTCCTGCGGCAGTTCATGTATACGAAGTTCATCGTCGTCGTCGATGAGGACGTCAATATCCGGGACTGGAAGGAAGTGATCTGGGCGATCACCACGCGAGTGGACCCGACGCGCGACACGGTGCTCGTCGACCGCACGCCGATCGACTATCTCGATTTCGCGTCGCCGGTAGCCGGCCTCGGCTCGAAGATGGGGCTCGACGCAACCAACAAGTGGCCGGGCGAAACCGACCGCGAATGGGGCCGCCCGATCATGATGGACGACGCGGTCAAACAGCGTATCGATAGCTTGTGGAACGAGTTGGGCCTCGGCCTGTAACGCGCGCGGGACAACACAATCAATAACGGATGGAGCGCTCGCGCGGATGCACGCTTTTTCAATGATGTCGGACGGCTTTTTTCTGTCCTTGTCGCTGTGCCTCGATATCGGTCTCGTCAACGTCGCGGTCATTTCGCTGACGCTGTCGCACGGCTTTCGGCCGGGCTTCTGGCTCGGCCTCGGCTCGTGCGTCGGCGATCTCATTTACGCGACGCTCGCGCTCGCGGGCATGGCCGCGCTGCTGCAGTTCGAATCGGTGCGCTGGGTCGTATGGATCGGCGGCGCGGCGATCCTCCTGTTTCTCACCTGGAAAATGGCGCGTGAAGCGATGTTCCCGGCCACGGCGCAAGCTGTTGCCGGCGAAGGCGACGCGGCTGCGCCGCATCAGGCGGCATGGCGCGGGTTTCTGCGCGGCGTGCTGCTCGCGGTGTCGTCGCCGTCGGCGATCCTGTGGTTCGCGGCGGTCGGCGGCGCGCTGATCGCGAAGGCCGGCGCAACGAGCCCGACAACCGCGCTGATCTTCCTCGGCGGATTCTTTCTGGGCGGCCTGTGCTGGACGCTTTTCATCTGCGGGCTCGGCAGCCAGGGACGCAAGCGCGCGGGCGCCGGTCTGCTGCGCGCGTGTCACGTTCTGTCGGCGCTGCTGTTCGCCTATTTCTCATACAGCGTGATCGTCAACGGGTATCGGGATCTGATCGTGCAGAGCACCGCGCAAGTGGCAAGCTGAAGCGGCTCGCGAACAAAAAACGGCTCGCATCGGCGAGCCGTTTTTCTTCATGCGACTCGACGTGAGCCGCTCATGCGAGGTACTGCGCGAGCTTCGGCAGATCGACATTGCCACCGCTCACCACCACGCCGACGCGCTTGCCCTTCACCGGCACGACGCCGTTCAGCACCGCCGCCGCCGCGAGACAACCAGTCGGTTCGACGACGATCTTCATGCGCTGCGCGAAAAAGCGCATCGTCTCGATCAGTTGCGCATCGCTGACCGTTTCGATTCGCGCGACCAGCTGGCGGATGACCGCGAACGTGTAGTGGCCCAGATGCGTCGAGGCGGCGCCATCGGCAATCGTGCGCGGCGCGTCGATATGAACGATCTCGCCGCGTGCGAGCGACTGCTGGCCGTCGTTGCCCGCCTCGGGCTCGATGCCGATCACCGTGCAGGCCGGGCTCAGCGCGGCCGCCGACAATGCGCTGCCGCTGATCAACCCGCCGCCGCCAAGGCACACGAACAACATGTCGAGCGGGCCGGTTTCGTCGATCAGTTCTTTGACCGCGGTGCCCTGGCCGGCGATCACGTGCGGATGATCGTACGGCGGGATCAGCGTCATGCCGCGCTCTTCGGCGAGCCGGCGGCCGATTTCCTCGCGATTTTCCTTGTAGCGGTCGTAGATGATCACTTCGCCGCCGTAGCCTTTGGTCGCGGCGACCTTGGCCTCGGGTGCGTCGTGCGGCATCACGATCGTCGCGTGAATGCCGGCGAGGCGCGCCGACAGCGCGATCGCCTGCGCGTGATTGCCCGACGAATAGGTCAGCACGCCCGCCTTGCGCTGCTCCGCGTCGAAATGCGAAATCGCGTTGTACGCGCCGCGGAACTTGAACGCGCCCATGCGCTGGAAGTTTTCGCACTTGAAGAACACCGACGCGCCAGTGCGCTCGTCGAACGTGCTCGACGTCAGAACGGGGGTGCGGTGCGCGACGCCTTCGAGACGCGCCGCGGCGTCGAGGACGTCGTCGAAGGTGGGAGCGGGAAGCGCTTGCATCGGCGAAACTCTCCTGGAGCGGTGGCGAAGCAGCCATTCTCCCAGCTTCCTCGATGCTTTGGAACGGCGTTCGCGCGAGCGCGCGACACCAGCCAGGAACGCTGCGGAAAGCAAAAACCAGCGACACAAAAAGAAACGACGTAACCCGGCACAAGCCGGCGTTACGCCGTCGACGTTCCCACGCGAGTCAAGCGCGCCCGCACTTCTTAATGACGATAGTACGAGTGCCCGTAGCCGCGATAGTAGCCATGGTAGCCGTGGTAGTAGCCACGATAGTAAGGGCGGCCATAGCCGTAATAGCCTCCGACCACCACCGGAGCCGGTGCGAACACAACCGGCGGCGCGTACACCGGCGGAGGCGGCGGGGCGTAATAGACAGGCGGCGGCGCCGCATAGACCGGATAGGCCGGCGCGATCGGCACCCCAAGGCCGATACCAACGGAAACACCTGCCTCAGCGGCCCCGGCAAGTCCCAAGCCAAGTGCGGCTGCAACGACAAACGGAACGATCTTTTTCACTTCTATTCTCCTAGCGCGGCCTGCCAAGGTCGCCGACTGCGCATGCCTCGCATGCTGCAAAATCAATCTATCTAAAAAGCCCCGGCCGAAATGTTCGCATTTGTTGCAAATTGCAAGGGCGAGCCGAAGCGTTTTGCCGAGCGCGGCGTGAGCGCGCCTACGCGCCGCCGCGACCTGAGCGAAATCAGCCGGGAATCAAGGGGTTGCACGCGGGCGACGGGCCGCGCGTCACAGGTCTGATCGAGCGCGGGGGTTTGAGTTCGCGCATCGGTAATCTTTAATTACAAATTCGCTTCAATCCTGACAGCCGGAAGAAAATTCCAAACAAAAAATGCCCGGCTCAATTGCTCGAGGCCGGGCATTTTGTCACCTGCGAAGACTGCGCGACTAGCCGACCTTCACGTACACGAATTCGCGGGACACGTTGGGCGGCACGTATGCGCCGCTGATCCGCACGCGCGGCGTAAGGCGCTTTCTCTGATCCCACCAGCGACGGCGCTGGGCGCGCGTCAGGAACCGCAAGTGCTTTCGGTAAGAAAAAATACTCATCTCGACCCTCCCGAATTTCTGACTGCGAACGAAGTACGGAAAATACGACTGCCAAACCGGCTCGTCGACCACTGTTCCTGTCACGTACGATTGTGAGCAGTTTTCACAACCGTGGGCGTCACGCCACCCGATGACCGACCGTTGGCGCCATATCGCCCGCAAACTTATCCGACGACCGCTGTCGAACCGTGCAAGGGGCCGGATCGCGGCCACGCTTCGCCGGATGCGAGATACTGCTGCTTTCCCGTTCACACGATCCGTCTGGAGCAGGTGACCATGTCCCAGTCTTCCTTGCCGCGCGTCGGCTTCATCGGCGCGGGGCGGCTCGCGCGTTGTCTCGCGCTCGCGTTTGCGCGCGCCGGCTATCCGGTCACCGCGGTGGCGAGCCGCTCAGCCGATTCCGCGCGCTGGCTCGCCGACCAGATCGCACACTGCGCGGCCACTGACGACCCGCAACAGGTCGTCGACGCCGCCGATATCGTTTTTTTAGCCGTTCCTGACGACAGCATCGGTACGACAGCGCACACACTCCGCTTTGGAGGCAATGCGGCAAGCCACCCCGGCAAAGCGCTCGTGCACTGCAGCGGCGCCTCGCCGGTCGAACTGCTCGCGCCAGCGCGCGATCAGGGCGCGGCGATCGGCGGCTTTCATCCGTTGTATCTATTTAGCGGCGAGCTCGCCGATCTCGAGCGTATCGTTGGCTGCTCGGTGACGATCGAAGCCGACGGCGAACTGAAGGAGACGCTGACCGCGCTCGCGCTCGCGCTGCGCTGCCATCCGCTGTCGATTCCGCCGGGCGGCCGCATGCTGTATCACGCCGCCGCGCACTACGCGGCGAGCTTCGCGCTCTGCAGCCTCGCCGAATGCGTGGCGTTGTGGCGCACGCTCGGCTTCGCCGAAGACGACGCGCTGCGCGCGCTGCTGCCGATGCTCGCCGGCACGATCGAAACCGCGCGCGACAAAGGCCTGCCGAACGCGCTCGCGGGGCCGGTATCGCGCGGCGACACGGGTGTCGTCGAGAAGCAGCTAACGCTGCTCGAAGGCCTCGGCGGCGACCATGCCGCGCTGTATGGTCTGCTGACGCGCCGCGCGGTCAACCTGGCCCGACGTCGCGCAACGCCGGCCGCGACGATTGAAGCGATCTCCGAAGCTGTGGAAGAATCGCTGGGCCGCTCGCTGAATCAGGCCGCGGCAGGTGCAAGCGTCAAGTAAGCCGTGATAATGTGACGTCCGGTACGCCGGGCCAACCACGCGACGACCCGCGCCGCGCTTCGGGACCAACAGACGAGAACGCACAATGATCAAGGTCAGCATCCTCTACCCGTACCGGGAAAACGGCCGCTTCGACATGGACTACTACTGCGCGACCCATATGCCGCTCGCGGCGAAGCTGTTCGGGCCGGCGCTGAAAGGCTGGTCGGTCGACGCGGGCCTGAACGCCGGGCCGCCCGGCACGCCACCGCCTTACGTGGCCGCGGGACACTTCCTGTTCGATAGCGCGGACGACTTCTATAAAGTGTTCAAGCCCGCGTCCGAGCAACTATTAGCGGATATCCCGAACTACACCGACGGCGGCAACGGCACGATCCTGGTCAGCGAGGTCCGGATTTCCGTGTGATGCCGGACAGACAGCCATCGGGAGGCGGCGCGCAATGACGTCGAACCTCCGGTTGGCTAACCGGGTAAATCCAGAAAACCGCCGGCACGCACCGATCGGGCGACGCCGGCAGCCCGCGGCCGGTCGGCGGCCGTCATCAGAAGCATAAGGACACGAGATGTTTGGCGATATCGCCCGTTTTCTGCTCAATACCGTTTTCACGCTGTTTGGCGCCGCGCTGCTGTTGCGGGCGTGGCTGCAGGTTGTGCGCCTGCCGCCGTACAACCCGGTCTCGAACGCCGTGCTGCAGGCGACCAACTGGATCGTGCTGCCGCTGCGGCGCATCCTGCCGAGCACGCGCAACATCGACTGGGCGAGCGTGGTCGCGACGCTGATCGCCGCGATCATCTACGTCGTCCTGATGATCGTGCTGACGGGCGCGGATCCGCTGACGCTCGTGCCGACGCTGCTGATCGTCGCGGTGCTCACCGCGATCAAGTGGGCGCTCAATCTGATCATCTGGATGACGATCCTGATGGCGCTGCTGTCGTGGCTCAATCCGCGTTCGCCCGCGATGCCGATTCTGTATCAGCTAACCGCGCCGTTTCTGAATCCGTTGCGTCGCGTGCTGCCGAAATTCGGCGGCATCGATCTGTCGCCGATCCTGCTGTTCGTGATCGTGCAGGTGCTGCAGATGGTCGTCACGCGCGCGGCGGTTCAGCTGACTTATTTTGTGATCTGAGCTGATTGCGCGGGAAAGTTGGGCTGACGCGCGGCGGCCGCTTGACTCGGCGCCGGCTTCTACACGGCTGCCGCGAAACCGCGGCTCTCCCCCGTCCGGAACACCGACACCGTCTGCTTCATCTTGCGCGCCTGCGTCTCGAGCGATTGCGCGGCCGCCGCGGCCTGTTCGACGAGCGCCGCGTTCCGCTGCGTGGTCTCGTCCATCTGCGTGACGGCCTGGCCGACCTGGTGAATGCTGCGGTTCTGCTCTTCGGAGGCCGTTGCGATCTCGCTGACGATATCCGACACGCGATGAATCGCGGCCTTGATATCCGCCATCGTCGTGCTGACTTCGGCTGCCTGCTGCGTGCCGCCTTCGATGATCGCGACCGACGTCGTGATCATCTCCTTGATCTCCTTTGCCGCGCTCGCCGAGCGCTGCGCGAGGTTGCGCACCTCGCTCGCGACCACCGCGAAACCGCGCCCCTGCTCGCCCGCGCGCGCGGCCTCGACCGCCGCGTTCAACGCGAGAATATTGGTTTGGAACGCAATGCCCTCGATCACGCCGGTGATCTCCGAGATCTTCGTCGAACTGCCGCTGATATCACCGATGGTGCGCACCATGCCCTCGACGGCGGTGTTGCCGGTGTTGGCGACCTGTGCCGCCTCAGTCGCGAGCGCGCTCGCGTTGCGCGCATTGTCGCTGTTGCGGGTCACGGTCTGCGTCAACTCCGACATGCTCGCCGCGGTCTGTTCGAGCGAAGCGGCCTGCTCTTCGGTGCGAGCGGACAGATCGATGTTGCCGCTCGCGATCTGCTGCGAAGCGATGCTGACCGACTCGGCGCTTTCGCGAATCGAACCGATCGTCGCCGCGAGACGCTCCTGCATGTGCGCGACCGCGCGCAAGATGCTGCCGTCGTCGGCGGCGCCGGTGTGCAGTCGCTCGCTCAAGTCGCCGCCCGCGATCTGCTCGACGACCTTCGCGACTTCGGCCGGTTCGCCGCCGATCTGCCGCACGACTGCGCGCGTCACCAGCAGCCCCAGGCCGATCGCAACCGCGACGCCGACGACCGCACAGCTCGCGATCCACCACGTCACCGAGCGAACCATCTCGACGCCGTTCGCGACACGCTGTCTGGCCAACTCATCCCGCACGTCGGACAGCTTGATCATCAGCGTGCGCAGCTTGACGTGCAGCGGGTCGGTGGTCGATTTGAGCTCGGCGAGCGCGCCGGTCTGATCGCCCTGATCGGCCAGCGCCATCACCTTCGCGACCGAACTCATATAGGCCGGATAGGCGGCATCGAAGTCGCTCAGCAATTGCTTCTGCGCGTCGGTGGTCGCGTGCTTGCGCTCGTAGTCGAATGCCGACAGGATCGCCGCTTCACCGCCGTGATTCAGGCGCACCGTATCGGCGCGGCCTGCCGGCTCCGGATTCAGGATGTACGAATAGAGGCGCCGGAAGTGCGAAGCGGCCTGCCACGCGGCGGTGCCGTCGTCGCGCACAGGCACGAATTCGCGGTCGTACATTTCGGTTTGCATCGTCGCGACTTCGCGCACCTTCAGCACACCGACCGTGCCGACGACGGCCGTTACGAACGCGCACAGCATCAACGAGCCGACAAGCTTCTGGCTCAGTTTCAGATTGGAAAGCCACTGCATCTTGGGAAAATCTCTTGGTCGGGATGGGAAGCGCCGGGTTCGTGCCGGCTTGCGGGTGCGCAAGCGCACGGTGTCGGGCAGTATTCGGGTTAACGGCGGGCGCAGACACAGGCTGAAGGCTCGCGCCGTTCGAACCGCAGAAGCGAAAAGACGGGTCGGCTGCTCGTGCGCGCGAGCCATACCCCTGCCCAAACAGCCCAAAAGCCTGTAAAATCGCGAGTTCTGCGGGCGTCGTATAATGGTAATACCCTAGCTTCCCAAGCTAGAGCCGTGGGTTCGATTCCCATCGCCCGCTCCACTTTCCCGCTGAGTGTTCAGCGGAATCCAGCAAGAGCCGCCTCCCTGAAGGCGGCTTTTTTGTAGTGGCAACGGCCCGGCACAGCGCGCAAGCCGCGCAGCCCTCACCCTTGCAGCAGCATCGACGATGATCCACGATCCAAACGACTCCGGTCTCCCGGACGACGCCCCGCCCCCCACGAGCGCAGCCGACCAGCCCGCCGGCAACGAGACGAACGACGTCGACGGCACGCCGGGTGCAACGCCGGCAGACACGCTTCATCACCGCCGCGTCCGCAGCTTCGTCACGCGCGCGGGTCGCGTGTCGACCGGCCAGCGCCGCGCGCTCGATGAGTTCGGCCCGCGCTTCGTCGTGCCCTATGCACCACAACAACCCGACTGGACCGGCGTGTTCGGCCGCGAAGCGCCACGCGTGCTGGAGATCGGCTTCGGCATGGGCGCCACCACCGCGGAGATCGCCGCGCAGCGTCCCGACGACGACTTCCTGGGCGTCGAAGTCCACGAGCCCGGCGTCGGCGCGTTGCTGAAGCTGATCGGCGAGCAGTCGCTGACGAACATCCGCATCATCCAGCACGACGCGGTCGAAGTGCTCGAGCACATGATCGCGCCCGACAGCCTCGACGGCGTGCACATCTTTTTCCCCGACCCGTGGCACAAGGCGCGCCATCACAAGCGCCGGCTGATCCAGCCGAAGTTCGTCGCGCTGCTCGTGTCGCGTCTGAAGCCGGATGCGTATCTGCATTGCGCGACCGACTGGCAGAACTACGCCGAACAGATGCTCGAAGTGCTCGGCGCCGATCCGCGGCTCGAAAACACCGCCGACACCTACGCGCCGCGGCCCGACTATCGCCCGGTGACGAAGTTCGAACGGCGCGGCCTGCGGCTCGGCCACGGCGTGTGGGACCTCGTGTTCCGCAAGCGCGGCGCCGCGTAACGCGACGAGACGGCAAGCCAACAAAAAAAGGTCCGCATACGCGGACCTTTTTTCATCGCACGGGAAATCTCAATCGGCCCAACTCAACCCGCCGCTATAACCGATCAGAAGGATCAGCAGGCCAAAGCCGATCCGATACCACGCGAACACCGTGAAGTCGTGCGACGCGACATAGCGCAGCAGCCAGCGGATGCAGACGAACGCACTGACGAACGCGGCCGCGAAGCCGAGCGCGAAGCTGCCGAGCGCGTCGGTGGTGAGCAGGTGCCAGTCCTTGTACAGCTCATAGGCCGTCGCGCCGAAGATGATCGGAATCGCGAGAAAGAATGAAAACTCGGTCGCGGCGCGGCGCTCGATGCCGAACAGCATGCCGCCGATGATCGTCGAGCCCGAGCGCGAGGTCCCCGGAATCAGCGCGAAGCACTGCGCGAGGCCGACTTTCAACGCATCGAGTGGGCTCAGATCGTCGATGCTGCGCACCCGCACCGCCGCGTCGCCGCGCGCGCGCTGACGCGCCTCCGCCCACAGGATCACGACGCCGCCTGCGACCAGTGCAAACGCGACCGGGACCGGTGAAAACAGCCCCTCCTTGATCGACTTCTCGAACAGCAGGCCGAGCACGACTGCCGGAATCGTCGCAATGATCACGTTCAGCGCGAAGCGGCGCGCCTCGGGCCGGCTCGGCAGCCCCACGATCACGTTGCCGATGCGGCGGCGAAACTCCCAGCACACGGCGAGAATCGCGCCGAGCTGGATCACGACATCGAAGGTCTTCGCGTGCTCGTCGGAGAAATCCAGCAGACTGCCGACGACGATCAGATGCCCGGTGCTCGACACCGGCAAGAACTCCGTCAAACCCTCGACCACGCCCAGAATCAGCGCCTTGCAAGCCAGTAGCCAGTCCATCCGTGCCCCTTATCGCGGTAGGTTGTCGCAACGAAATGGGCCCGCACGGTCATGACTGGCATGCGCGGCCCTCGTGGCCGCGCGTGCGCGTCATCTTTCGACGATCTGCACGCGTATGCCGTTTGTAAGGATGGTGATTGTACCGGGTTCGTAGTTGACGCCGGCAAATTGCAGTTGCTCGGGCTTGAACGTGTAGATGGGATAGTTGGTCAGCAATTGGGTCGCGAGCAGCGCGGCGGCCGCGTTGATCTGCTGCGTGTACATCTGCGCCTGGCCGCTCACGCTGACGTTGTCGACACTCGGCGACTTGAGGATCACCGAACGGCTCGCCGCGTCGTATGCAAGTTCACTCGACAGCGTGAACACGCCATCGACCGGCTGCTGCAGGAACGGACTCGCGAAACGCGCGTCGAGCTTCACCTGCACGCGGTTCGCATCGGGCAGCATGCCCACCACCGGATTGCTCAACGCGACGTCGAACACCTGCGACACCGTGCGCTGATACGGGAACTTGCGCTGCACGGCCTCCTGCACCTGCTTCGGCGAGAACGTGTAGTGCGACGGCATGAACGGAAACGTCGGGCTCGCGCAAGCCGCGAGCGACGCAGTGATGCCAAGCACGCTGCAGCCGGTCAGCGCAGCGCGCAGAAAGCGGCGCCGGGCCGGCGCTGCGGGTCGAGTCATGCGAAATCTCCTGTGGAAGCCCTTGCGGACATCGGCTTGCGTTGACGGGTGTGGTCAGCAACGGCGTTTACCGCATGCCGCGCGTCATGGACGGGATGCCGGTTGTGTTTGCGCCTCGAGTTGCGTGAGCCACGCGAGCGCTTCGCCGCGATTCGCGCCGCACATCTCGAGTTGCGGCTGCAGACTCGAGCAGCATGCGGGCCGCTCCGGCCGGCCGAAGATCGCGCAGCGCAGATCGTCGCCAAGTTGCACGCAGCGCACGCCCGCCGGCTTGCCGTTCGGCATGCCCGGAATCGGGCTCGAAATCGACGGCGCGATACAGCACGCGCCGCAATCGGGACGGCACGCGTGAGCGTCCACCCGAGCACTGTTCAACCGTTGATCCACGTCATCTTTCCTGAACTCAAACCTTGGCAATGTGTTGCCAGACCCGCATTGTGCCACTGCCTGTCCGTGCGACCTTTCTACACAATCGGGTCCCGCGGGCACGCCCGTAACCTCAAAGCTGCTGACTGACCATGACACGCGGCACGCTGCGAGAGCCGCCCACCGTCCGATACCGCTCATGTCCCAAACCGACACCCTGTTCCGCCCCGACCTGCTCGCGCGCTACAGCGCGAACGGTCCCCGGTATACGTCCTATCCGACCGCGCCGCAGTTCCGCGAATCGTTCGACACCGCCGACTATCACCGCGCCGCCGCCGCCCCGGGTGCCGCGTCGACCGATCTGTCTCTGTACTTCCACATTCCGTTTTGCGACACCGTGTGCTTCTACTGCGGCTGCAACAAGGTCGTGACGAAAAATCGCGCGCATGCGCGGCAGTACCTTGAGCGGCTCAAACGCGAAATCGGCTTGCAGGCGGCGTGTTTCGATACACAGCGGCCCGTGTCGCAATTGCATTGGGGCGGCGGCACGCCGACGTTTTTGTCGCATAACGAGATGGCCGAGCTGATGGCCGCGACGCGCGAGCACTTCAAACTTCTGCCCGACGATCAAGCCGAATATTCGATCGAGGTCGATCCGCGCGAGGCGTCGCCCGACACGGTCGCGCTTCTGCGTCGCCTCGGCTTCAACCGGCTGAGCCTCGGCGTGCAGGACTTCGATCCGCGCGTCCAGCAGGCGATCAATCGCATCCGGCCGTTCGAGATGACCGCATCGGTGATGCAGGCGGCGCGCGCGTACGGTTTTCATTCGATCGGCGTCGATCTGATTTACGGGCTGCCGCATCAAACCGTCGCAAGCTTCACCCGCACGCTCGACACGATGCTCGAACTGGCGCCGGACCGGCTGTCGGTGTTCGCGTATGCGCACATGCCGCAGCTCTTCAAGATGCAGCGCCAGATGGATCCAGCGACGCTGCCGTCGAGCGAGGAGCGGCTGGCTCTGCTGCAACGGGTCGTCGAACGGCTGACTGAGGCGGGTTATGTGTACATCGGCATGGATCACTTCGCGCTGCCCACCGACGAGCTCGCACGCGCGCAGGCGCAGCGCACGCTGCATCGCAATTTCCAGGGCTATAGCACGCGGGCCGAGTGCGATCTGATCGGCTTTGGCGCCTCGTCGATCGGCAAGGTCGGCGACGTGTACGCGCAGAACGCGCGAGAGCTGCCCGCTTACACCGACTCGATCGACGCGGGCCGGCTCGCGATCGCGCGCGGCATCCGCCTGTCCGCCGACGACCGTCTGCGGCGCGACGTGATCACGCAGCTGATGTGCAATCTCGAACTGCGCTTCGACGAATTCGAAGCGGCGTACGGAATCCACTTCGCCGACACGTTCGCGCCGGAACTCGCGCGTCTGCGTTCATTCGAAGACGACGGGCTGATCTCGCTCGGCGCACGCAAGCTCGAAGTGCGAATGGCCGGCCGCATGCTCGTGCGCAATCTCGCGATGGTATTTGACCGCTATCTGGGCGAGCAGACGCTCACACGATTCTCGCGCACGGTCTGAGCACCGCTCGCCGCGAACGCGCTGTGGCGGGTGAAGGCAATCGACTTGCCCGTCTACCGATTTTCGGCCATAATCTGCGTCTTCCTCGCGCGCTGAACTTCCGATGCGCGCGCGGCAGTATCTGCCCAGGTGGTGAAATTGGTAGACGCAGTTTAGATACTTGATTTCCTACCGATTGGATGGGCAACGTCCGCCGATTGGCCGTTTGCTCGAACTTTGAAACCAGTAGGCCTACCGGTTACGTTGTTCGGAAGCGAAGACAGCAGGCGTAGAAGAAGTTGTTTTTAGTAGCGTTCACTGGTGTTGTCGCCAGCGAATTTGCGTCGCCCGGGTGGTGAAATTGGTAGACGCAGGGGACTCAGACCAAATTTGAGCCCTCATGAAGAAATTCTTGAGGTGAAGCCCGTCAAACTCGGCGAAGGCCCTGGATGAAAGTCCGAGCTAATACCGAGCCAAGCTCCGATGCGAAAGCGCCGGAGAAGGTGTAGAGAGCAGACGGCGGGCACCTAAAGCAGCATAACAACTGCCATGGTGAAGGCGTGCTCCAGACCACGAACAGAGGCAACTCTGGCGGCGAAAGTCGAAGTGGTAAGAAAATCCCCCGCCGCAAGGCGTGCCGGTTCGATTCCGGCCCCGGGCACCAAAAGATGTTCCGGCAAGTGCCGAAGTATTCCGAGAAACCCCGTAAGATCAAGGTCTTACGGGGTTTTTTTATTCTCCGACGGTCCGACTTGACCTGTCGACTGCCGGTGGTATGTGGGGGTATTTTTGGTGGTATCTGGCTCGTTACCAGGTTTTATCCGGCGGGAGATACCACCATGTCGCTGACCGATGTCCAGGTTAGGAAAGCACGGTACAACCCCGAAGGAACCGGCAACCGTCTTGCGGACAGTGGTCGCATGTATCTCCAGCTCGACAAGTCCGGCGCGAAATACTGGCGGATGAACTACCGGTTCGCCGGCAAGGACAAAACGCTTGCGCTTGGTGTCTATCCGGACGTGTCGCTGCTGGCGGCGCAGAAAAAACGCGACGAGGCCCGCCAAAAATTGTCTGCGGGATTGGACCCAAGCAACGTCAAGCGCCTCGAAAAACGAGCTGCCAGGCTCGCAGCGGCCAACTCTTTCGAGGCAGTCGCGCGCGGCTGGATGGATGAGCGCAAGAGCGGCGTCGCGCCCGCCCAGCACGCGAAGACGCCAAGGTCGGCGAGATGCTGCGGGCATTCGACGGATTCACCGGCACCTTCCCTGTCCTCTGCGCGCTCAGACTAGCGCCGCTACTGTTTGTCCGGCCCGGGGAGCTTCGGCAGGCCCAGTGGTCCCAATTCGATCTGGACAAATGCGAATGGCGCTACCTCGTCACCAAGACTGAGTCCGAGCATCTGGTACCGCTTTCCACACAGTCAGTCGCAATTCTGCGTGAACTGCACGCACTCAGCGGCGCTGGCCGCTATGTGTTCCCCGGCGCGCGTGATCGCAAGCGGCCGATGAGCGAGGCGGCGATCAATGCCGCGCTGCGCAGACTTGGCTACGACACGCGTACGGAGATCACGGGACACGGCTTTCGTGCGATGGCGCGCACGATCCTGCATGAGGAACTCGAACAGAAGCCGGAAGTGATCGAGCATCAACTCGCGCATATGGTGCCGGACAATCTTGGCTCAGCCTATAACCGCACGAAGTTCATCAAGGAACGCCGCGTGATGATGCAGAAATGGGCCGACTATCTGGATCGGCTTCGTTTGGGTGCGCGGGTTATTCGTATAGGGAGCGGGAGACCTGCGACTTAACGGCAGCACTGGGAAATTGCAGGCATGCCAATGTGTGTGCAACCGTAGACGCCCTGCTCCACTGAGTCAACTTTCAGTTGGGCGAAAAAACCTCGACTGTGGTGAGCGGTCTCAATCGCATTTGCGTTTAAAGATTGTCCGTATCCGGCGCGATCGGGAAACTGAACGCGTCCTGCATGACCATCGATCCGGCTTTGCTGTTGTCGCCTGCCATCTGTGCTCGTGATCCTGTGCCGCTCGGCTGACCCGATACCCGCGCAACTGTGCGAGTGACAGCCAGGTTCACTTTGCCTGACGGTTGCTGTGAGTCGAACGTTCGACGGGTGTTTGTTCGTCGCTTCTTCGTATCCTGGAGTGCGTAGCGAAGCGCACTCGCCGTTATGTCGATACCTGCCCGCTTCGCCTCATCGATCAGTTGCTCAAGCGAATACCCCTTCGCACGAGCTCCATTGATCTGGGCACGGACCTTCGACATTGCATCGCGAACGGTGACGCGCTGCTCCGATGGCGGCTTTTCCGGCAGCGCATCGAGTCGCCGGGCGAACTCATCCCATTGTGCTTTGGTGTAAGTCTTCGGTGCGGGCATGATGACCTTCCGTTTGCATTGGGTGACGAGTGGGTTTCAGCCAATCGTGTACGTCATCCAACGGTACGTCAATGCCGCATTGAGGCTGGAAGTAGACATTTTCGGAATACTTCGAACGAGCATAGAATTGCCTGGTATAACGTACTTTTTGTTTCGTGGACAACTCGCAACAGCAGTCGTCGTTTCGCTCTTGCTCCGCAAACATGTGCGTGAGATTGAAAATATGTGGTTCTGGAGGGGAGCCGCGGATGCCGCGTTCGTTTGTGTCGCAACTGACGGTCAAGAATTTCTACATCACCCGAAGTGACGCAGTTGCTCACGCGCGTCGCAACTGGATCTGAGACGATTGCTTCGCGGTATGCTCGCACTTGTCTTGCGTTTGAAGACAGAAGGAGCACCGGCACGCGCATCATGTCAACCGACCTAACGGTCCGTTCAGTAACGATTCAACAGCATCCTTCGGCGATCTCTTTGCCTTTGAAATCGCACGTCAAAAACAACAAAGAAAATAGGAACTGCAGAATAGGCTTGCGCCGGTTATGGGCACCATGCCCGTTATCGTCTTTCAATGACGCTGGAATCGGTGAAGGCGCCTCACAGATTTCGCAACCGGATGCAACGCGATTCGATCCCTCGCGTGGGGCTTCGGTGAAATCGCGGGCTAGCGCCGTTCACTGGCCTTGCATCTGTTCGAGGCGCGATGGTTCTACGGGGTCAACGGTGACCGCAGTGTGGTGTTCGTCGCGCGCGTGCCGGACCCTCTATCGCTCAACATCGTCGCCAAGGTGCTCAACGCTTTGCTGCTGCCGTTGGTTGCAGGATAGCTGATCGCGCTGGCGAGCGGCACTGTGTTGCCCGCTGCAGAGCGAGTGCGCGGCGCATTTCGCGTGGCGCCGATCATTGGCGTGAGCATCGCGTGCGGCATCGGCATCGTCGGGGCGCTCGGCGTGTTGCTGTGAGGCCGATCAGACATGCCGGGCGATCATCGGCCGGCATGTCAACAGTCGGCCACGATAAAGCGGCGCAATTGACGCACAAACTCCGCGCGGGCGGCGGCAGGCAGTTGCCGTCCGACGGGAATACGCTGCCAGCCGTCGCAAAGGTAGACGGCGCCATCGCTGTCGCCGACAGACACGGCCAAGCGGGCCGCATTCATCCGATGCATCGTGCGCCGTCCGCGCTCGTGTATTTCGACGATCACGAACGGGGGCGCGAACCTCAGCACCTCGCCGTCCGTCGCGTGCCTGGAGTAGGCGATAAAGGCGATGCCGACGGCCACGGTGCAAAGCATCGAGAAGGGCAGCGCGAGCCACACGCCGAATGCGAATGCCGCTGCCACGCCGATCGCGAGGACGAGCGCCATGAGGAACACGGTCGCGGCGAGCGACTGCCGCGGCGTGAGGGAGCAGTTGCGCTTGAGGCGCCACTCGCGGCTCGGCACACCTCCCTCGCCGTCAAAAGGGCCAGGCCCGTACGACCGCCTGAAGTATGCGTACATGATCGAAAGTCCCGCATCGTGGAGCCATTCGTGACGCGCAATGCGCGTGCCGCCAGCGTCCACGCCACTTGCAATGTCACCGTTCCGCTCGCTACGGTATCTACCTGTGGCACTTCATCTGCGTGCCGTTCGTCGCGACGGCGCTGGCGGTGCTCGCCGCGTCTATCGCGCAGCATCCTCGCACATGTCGAACGGCGCTTTCACCGGAGTGGCCGAGCATGACGATCTCGGCAAGGCGCTCATGTTGTTGCGCGGCGAGCCTTTTCTGCTCTGGAGACCGGTCGATCAACACGGCACCGGACTACGACGGGCCGCCCGCGTCCGCCTTGACCCTAGGGGATGCGTTGCGCTCCAGTCTCATGTACAGGTTCGCCGCCACGATACCCAAGACGATGTGAGCGAACAGGCTGGCCGAGTTGCGCGCTTCTGCGAACCACGGAAAAAACTGTGTCATGCCGTAGAAATTAATCAGGTAAACGGCTACAGCGAAAGCGCCACCCGCCAGTGAAGCCATCCCCACGCTCGAGTCAAGGTTGAATGACGTCATGATCAGACCGAGGATAAGCGCGAATACGATGGCAAGGGCAAAATGCACCACAAGGGCCGCGAGCACGATGCCAATTGAGAATGCTTGCGGCGATCGCAATGCACCTCGTCCCAGAATGATCGCGGCGACCATGCGTGGGGGCTCCAGCAGACTTCCGCCCGTCGTCAGTGCCATCAGGATAACCCCTAGCACCAGGAACACAACGCCCGCAATGACGCCTGCCAGCACGGCTGCCCGCCAGTCGAGCTGGCCGTGTGTGAAATGATGGGAATCCATGTGAAGTTGCACAATTTGTCTCCCGATTGATTCGAATAATTCATTCTAGTCCTCCAACTCGCGAGACTGATAGCTTCGCATGGCTGTCGACACCCCGACGGATGATCCTCGTTCTGGCGACGACGTGGCGTGCTGAACTGCACGTGCAAGAGGCCCTTGAGGCACGTCAGCTGTTGGCCGCGGCAGACCTGTCAGCGGATCGATAATTAGTCTTTTCAGACACTGCGCTTTACGGCGCCCGTCGACGGCGAGCCGGTTGGTGCGGCAATTACCGCCGAGGCGCTGGAAGATCATTTCGGCGCCCATTCCGCGCTGGAATCCGCCTTAATGGCTGCTTTCGACAACGGCCGCAATCCTATCCGCTCGGTTTGCGCGGAATCGATCGACCAGAACGGCGGCAAAGGAGTAGTGTTACATAGCGGACTGTTCAGAGTGGACGGCATGGAACCCGATCGCGGCATCACGGCATAGTCCCGGCGCGTGCCACCGCATGCACCTCTGTCTCGGCGCGGGTGAGGTGGGGCGGCATAGTCTGCAACCGCTAGTCAACGATGGAAGGAGGCCACATGTCGCTCATCGTCGCAGCACGCTTTACGACATTCCCCGCCGCTGAAAACGCGGCGCAACGGCTCTTCAATGCCGGTTTTGTCGAGGAGGACGTCACACTGTTTTTCGTCAATCCGATCGGCCAGCACGCGCGTTTTCGGCCCGGCGGCGATATCAGCGCCGACGCAAACGCGAGGGAGGCGCCGAAGGGTGCCGAGATGGGCATCGCGATTGGCGCAGCGGTTGGCGCCGTGGTCGGCGTCGGGATCTTCGCGGCGTTTTCGGCGCCGCTTATCATGTCGCTGATCGCGGCCGGGGTGAGTGCGTATGTCGGTTCATTGGTCGGCGCGATGATGCGCACGCGTGAAGCCAGCAACGAAGAAACCCGTGATTCCGGCGTGCTGGTGGCCGTACACGTGTCGCCGGACAGCCAGTTGGACGCCGCACGGGTGCTGCGCGATGCGGGAGGCGCGGCGATCGAACGCGCGACCGGCCGCTGGCAACAAGGGCGGTGGGCCGACTTCGATCCGCTCAAGCAGCCTGAGCCGCTCAACGAATTCAGTGAGAAGCACGCCTGATTTGAAGGTGTTTTTCGCTGAGATTTTCAGCGAGCCAGGAAACAAAAACGGCCCGGCATTTGTCGGGTCGTTTTGTATTCAGAGCGGTGCGTTCCAGGCACTCGCCTGAGGAACGGTCGGCGCAGGGGTCAGTGGAAGAAGAGTTCCCGCATGCCGAAGGTGTGATGCGCTTCGGCAGCCATCAGCACCATCAGCACCAGCAAGCCCAAGGGCGGCATCAGGATGGCGTACACCAGCGCCAGCCGCTCCCACATCATGTGCATGAAAATCGACACAATCAGCCCGGCCTTGGCGATCATGAGCACGACGATCAGCGCCCAGCGCAGCAGGCCCTGCACGTGGAAGTAATCCACCATGTACGACATCGTGCTCAGTACGAACAGCAGGCCCCAGATTTTCAGGTAGATGCCGATCGGATGCTGCTGGCCGTGCGCGGCGTCGGGCCGATGGGCGGGATCGGTGTGGTCCATGGTCTGCCTCACCACAAATAGAACAGCGCAAAGATGAACACCCACACCAGGTCGACGAAGTGCCAGTACAAGCCGGCAATCTCCACGATCTGGAAGTTGCCGTGCTCGGTGAACCCCGGCTGCAGGATCTTGCGTGCGATCAGCAGCAGGTAGATCACACCGCAGCTCACGTGAAAGCCGTGGAACCCGGTGATCATGAAGAAGCACGCGCCAAACTGCGCCGCGCCCATCGGGTTGCCCCAAGGGCGGATACCTTCATGGACGATCAGCTTGGTCCATTCGAAGGCCTGCATCGACACGAAGGTCGCGCCCAGCAGCGCGGTCGCGAGCAACAGTGCGGCGGCGCGCTTTGCGTTGCGCCGGTAGCCAAAGTTGACGGCCATCGCCATGGTGCCGCTGCTGCTGATCAGGATGAACGTCATGATGGCGATCAGCAGCAAAGGCACATCCACGCCGCCCACAGTGAGCGCGAACACTTTGGAAGTGTCAGGCCACGGCACCGTGGTCGACATCCGCACCGTCATGTAACCGATCAGGAAGCTGCTGAAGATGAAGGTGTCCGATAGCAGGAAGATCCACATCATCGCCTTGCCCCACGGCACCTTGAAGGCTTCGCGGTCGGCCGACCAGTCCGTGACGATGCCGCGCCAGCCGTCAGGCCCGGCGTCGGTGGGCGTGGTGGCAGCGGATTCGGTGGGGAGCGTGGGCGTGGTCATGGCGCGGCTCCATACAGCGGCCCGCAGATGGCGGCGACGAACTCAGGGGTGATCCACCACATCGCCGCCAGCAGCACGAGCCAGACAGCCAGCAGGAAATGCCAGTAGATGGCGCAAAGCGCGATGGCGCGGTGGGTTCGGAAGGGGTCCGCGCGCTGGAGAAGCGCGATCGTCACGGCCCAGGCCACCAGCCCGCCCAGCACATGCAACCCGTGCAGGCCGGTGAGCAGGTAGAGGAAGCTATTGGAAGGATTGACGGTGACGGTCTGCCCGGCCGCCGACAGCATGCGCCAGGCGGCCAGTTGTCCGATTACGAACACGGCCGCCAGCACACCGCCCGACACCAGCCACGCCGCGCGGTGCAAGGTAATCTGCCGGGCACGCTGCATGGCAATGCTTGCCAGCACCAGCGCGCCGGTGTTCCACCACAGCAGCGCTGGATGCGGGATCGGCTGCCAGTCGGGCTCGCGCATACGCATTGCATAGGCGAACAACAGCAGTGAAAACAATGTCGTTGCCACCGCCATGAAGACGATCAGGCCGATGCGGCTCGCATTCGGCGAGACAGGTGGCGCGTCAGGAACGAAGGAGCGGGGCAGTGTGGTCATTCGCGTGCCTCTCCGGGTTGAAGCGTCGGGTGGGAGGCCGGCTCAGGCGCCGTCGCAGGCGGCTGGTTTTGCGGGACGAAGTCTTCCTCCTGCCCCGTCGGGCTGTATTCGTACGCCCAGCGGTAAACGACGGGCGGCGCGGCGCCCCAATTGCCATGCACTGGCGGCGTTTGCGGCGTCTGCCATTCCAGCGTGGTGGCCCGCCAAGGGTTGCTGTCGGCACGCTTGCCGCGCACCAGGCTCCACGCCAGGTTGTACAGGAACAGCAACTGCGCCACTGCAACGATCAGCGCAATGACGGTGATGAACGTGTTGAGCGTCTGCGCCGAAGATGGAATGAAGCTGAAGCCCTCATACGCGTAATATCGCCGCGGCATGCCCAGGATGCCGAGATAGTGCATCGGGAAGTAGATCGCATAGGTGCCGAGGAAGGTGACCCAGAAGTGCATGCGCCCGAGCGTGTCGTTGAGCATGCGGCCCGTCACCTTCGGATACCAGTGGTAGATGCCGCCGAACACCACCAGGATCGGCGACACGGCCATCACCATATGGAAGTGCGCCACCACGAAGTACGTGTTCGACAGCGGAATGTCCACGCTCACGTTGCCGAGATAGAGCCCGGTCAGCCCACCCAGGACGAAGGTGCTGATGAAGCCGATGGCAAACAGCATCGGCACGGTCAGGTGGATATCGCCGCGCCACAGCGTCAGCACCCAGTTGTAGACCTTGAGGGCGGTCGGGATGGCGATGATGAGCGTGGTGGTGGCAAAGAAGAAGCCGAAGTACGGATTCATGCCGGCGATGAACATGTGGTGCGCCCAGACCACGAAGCTCAGCGCACCGATGACGACGATGGCCCACACCATCATCTTGTAGCCGAAGATGCTCTTGCGCGCGTGCGTGCTGATGAGGTCCGACGCAATGCCAAAGGCCGGCAGCGCGACGATGTAGACCTCCGGATGCCCGAAGAACCAGAACAGGTGCTGGAACAGCAGCGGGCTGCCGCCGGCATGCTTGAGCGTCTGCCCCATCGACACCACGGCCGGTATGAAGAAACTGGTGCCGAGTGCCCTGTCAAGTAGCATCATCACCGCTGACACGAACAGCGCTGGAAACGCCAGCAGTGCCATGATGGTCGCGATGAAGATGCCCCACACCGTGAGCGGCATGCGCATGAGCGTCATGCCGCGCGTGCGCGCCTGCAGCGTGGTGGTGACGTAATTCAAGCCGCCCATCGTTGCCGCGACGATGAAGATCGCCAGCGACACCAGCATCAACACGATGCCCCATTCCACGCCCGGCGTGCCCGGCAGGATGGCCTGGGGTGGATACAGCGTCCAGCCCGCGCCGGTCGGCCCGCCTGGCACGAAGAAGCTCGCCACCAGCACGAGCACGGCCAGCAGGTAGACCCAGTAGCTCAGCATGTTGAGAAACGGGAACACCATGTCGCGCGCACCCAGCATCAGCGGGATCAGGTAGTTGCCGAAGCCGCCCAGAAACAGCGCCGTCAGCAGGTAGATCACCATGATCATCCCGTGCATGGTGACGAACTGGTAGTAGTGGTTGGCGTCGATGAAACTGAACTTGCCCGGAAAGCCGAGCTGCAACCGCATCAGGTCCGACAACACAAGGCCGACCAGACCGATGGCGATGGCCGTCAGCGAATACTGCACGGCGATGACCTTGTGGTCCTGGCTCCAGACATAGCGGGTCCAGAAGCTTTGTGGGGCGTGGTCAGTGTGCGCGTAAGGCATTGCGTCTGCTCCGCTAGGGATTGGTTGCGTTGCTGGCGGCCGGGCCGCCTTGCGATTCGATGTAGGCCACAAGCGCGGTCAGCTCCTGCTCGCTCAGGTCGAAGGTCGGCATGATGGGTGCGAAGCCCTTCACGACGCGGGCCTTCGGGTTGCGGATGAAGGCGCGCAGATAGGCTTCGTCCACCTTAGCGGTGCTGCCGTCGGCCATCGTTTCGGTCTTGCCGTAGAGGCCCTTCCAGGTGGGGCCCACGCGCGGACTGCCGTCCACGGTATGGCAGGCGAAGCAGCCTTTGCCCTCTGCGAGCGTCTTGCCCTGGTCAGCAAGCGCCTTGGCGCTGCCGCCTGCAGCAGCGGATGCGGCCTGCACCGTGGCCTGCTGCCGCTGCGCGAACGTGCTCTGCTGCGCCAGCCAGCGCGAGAACGATGCTTTGTCTTCCACCACCACCACGCCGCGCATGTTGGAGTGCCCGATACCGCAAAGCTGCGCGCACAGGATGTCGTAACGCCCTGCCTTGGTCGGCGTGAACCAGAAGGTGGTCACCATGCCGGGCACCATGTTCATGCGCGCACGGAACGCCGGTACGTAGAAGTCGTGCAGCACGTCGCGCGACCGTGTCAGGACCTGGATCGGCTGGTTGAGCGGCAGGTGCACCTCGGGCGTCTCGATCAGGTAGTTGTCACGGCCGTTGGGGTCGGCGGGGTTCAGGCCGAAAGGGTTGTCGTTGCTGATGTAGCGCACGTCCGTCGTGCCCAGCTTGCCTCCGGGGCCGGCAAAGCGGAAGCGCCATTGCCATTGCTGGCCGAACACTTCCATCTGCAGCACGTTGCGCGGCGGCCGTACGAAGTCTGCGTAGACGAAGAGCCCCGGTGCCAGCAACGCTGCCACGCCGACAGTGGTCAGCCCGATCAGCCACCATTCCAGCCGCTTGTTGTGCGGCTCGTAAGCAGCGCGATGCCCCCTGCGGTTGCGGTAGCGCACCAGTGCGACCACGATGAACAGGTTGATCGCGATGAAGAGCGCGCCGGTAATGACGAGTGTGATCGTCAGCATGTCGTCCATGCGCACCCAGTTCGAGGCGATCGGCGTGATCCACCAGGGACTGGCAAGGTGAAACCCTACCGCCAATGCGATGATCAGGCTCAGGGCAATCGCAAGCGCCATAGTCCACCTCGCTGCGCGTCACTCGCTGGAGCCGCTAACAAAAAAGGCTCCTGGCCGTCGTTGTGCCGCCTGCCGTACTTCGTACTGCCTGCGCCGGCACTTCTGCCAGGACCGCTTCGCTGAGCATTGTAAGCGGCTCTAAAGCAAAGGTAGTCCTCTCCTCTGCATCGTGCAAGACAGCGCCAGGGGGAAGCGCGCCCCATATACGGATCGGGCGAATGGAGGAGTCCCTTGCCGCGATGCAATGCAAAACGGCCGCCTCCAGCATTGGTTGCCGAGGCGGCCGTTTTCCAAGGGCGCCGGGTGTTTAGGGTCTGTTCACGTGTGCGACGTGCGCACGACGACTTGCTGCAGGCGCGGATCACATCGCGACATATCCGTGTCCTCGCGAATCACAGTGTCGCACTCGGACAGTTACCCGAGGCATCCTTGCTGCATAGCAGCGACGTCGTGCACTCGCTCGAACGCGGCGTGGCGCTCGGCGGTGCGACCGGAGCGCTTCTCGGCCTCGTGGCGCTGGTCTTTCCTCCCGCTGAGTTCGCTATTGCGGGCGGCGCCGTCAGCGCATTGACGTTGGCGGGTGCGGGCTTCGGGCCCTGGACGGCCGCGATGATCGGCGTCGACGAACCGAATGCACGACTCGAGCGCTTTCGTGGCGCCATACGTGATGGCCAGATCTTGATCGTGGCCGACGTGCCTGCATCGCGCGAACATGAGATCAAGCAGATGGTCGCGCAGCATTTTCCGAAGGCCGATCTCGAAGGCGCGGAGCCCACGACACCGATCTTCCCCTGAGAAGCAGTCTAGACGAGGCCGTCGGCGCCCCCTTTGGGTCGAATACGGCCCAATACGTGTCAAGCGGAGTCTCGACATGACACATATGCAAAAGACAGAATGGCCAGCCAAAAGCACGTGAATGACCTAGTACCCACGCCCGGTGGTATTTTTGGTGGTATCCGTACCGGCAAAATTCCACGAACCCGCTCCAGCAAAGCGATAGCCGGAATTTTTCCATTCCGGCCCCGGCACCATCAGCTGTATGCGACAGAGCCGCCTTACGGGCGGCTTTTTTGCATTGGGCCTTCGACGCGTTCAGCTGCATGAATTGCACAACGTGAACGGCAGTAGACACGCGTCTGCAAATCCGGCATTTGAGGCTCGGACTCTAGCACCTCGGCTCGAGGCATTCGGGAAAGCGGCAAGCCGTAGTCCCAACTGTACATACCTTGTGCGTTAGGCCCCGCGAGCTTCAGAAAGCTCTCGTTAGTGAACCCTCCTTCGCCCATGAACTTCGACTTGATGCCCAATTGATAGATTTGCTTGACCAGACCAGCAGCTTGCACATCTTGTCCGGCGTAGAAAATCAGGTCAGGAGTAAAGCCTTTAATTGTCGTGAGGACAGCCCGAAAGTCGAGAGACTTTGTCGTTGTGTACTGCCACGTGACGACTTCACCGCCAGCTCGCTGCACTGCTTTAACGTATTCGGTGACCAGGTTGGTTGCGTAGTCTGTGCTGTCGTCAATAACAGCAATACGCTTAGAGCCGAGTTGCTTGACCGAATAATTCGCCGCCAGGACTGCCATCTGGCTGTCATTGCTGATGGTACGAAACGTGGTGTTGAATCCCTGCGCTGTGTATGCAGGTGAACTTGACGATGGTGATATTTGTGGGACGCCCGCCCTTTGATATACGGATGATGCGGCGATGGAACAACCCGAATTATGGTGCCCGATGACACCGCTCACGCCTTCATCTACAAATCGTTGTCCGACCAGCACGGCAGTTTCCGGGTCTCCTGCATCATCTTGAGCGTCAAGCTCAAATCGAATCTTCTGACCGGCAATGACTATCCCTGCCGCGTTGGCTTCGTCAAACGCAATCCGGACAGCATTCTCTTCGTCCTTTCCGTACGACGCCGAAAAGCCCGTCAGTGGAGCGCCAAAACCTATCTTCACGACCTTCACTTCCTCCGCGTGTCCACTCAACGCGACCGCGGCGCACAGAGACGCACACACGAACTTCCAACCCCGAACAATCATCCAGTCGCTCCGAAGCCTTAGTTGTTTCGAGGGAGTCCGCACTCTGGTCGAGGCGGATGTAGTACCTGCCATCGTTACGGGGCAACCTGTTCTGGCCGAGCGTAGCGTTTGAGTCCGCGGTCCAGGGCGACCGCGGACTCAGTCACCTGCTTCCTTTACTTCGCGACGGGCATCGTGAATTCAGCACCCTTGGCGATGCTGTCAGGCCAACGCTGCATCACGCTCTTGTAACGCGTGTAGAAGCGTACACCTTCCTCGCCGTAGGCATGATGGTCACCGAAGAGCGAGCGCTTCCAGCCGCCGAACGAATGCCACGCCATCGGAACCGGGATAGGAACATTGACCCCAACCATGCCGACCTGAATCTGACGCGTGAAGGCACGCGCCACGCCTCCGTCCGATGTATAGAGGGATACGCCGTTGCCGAACTCATGCGCGTTAATCAGTTTCACCGCGCTGGCAATGTCCGGCACGCGAACGACAGCGAGTACCGGCCCGAAAATCTCTTCCTTATAGATTTTCATGTCCGTTCGAACATCGTCGAACAACGTGCCCCCAAGGAAAAAGCCGTCTCCCGTATTCACAGGATGGTCACGCCCATCGACGATGAGCTTCGCGCCTTCTGCTTCTCCAGCGGCAATGTAGCCCGCGACCTTCGCCTTGTGCTCTGCCGTCAAGAGCGGCCCCATCTCAGCGTCCAGATTCTCGCCGTTCTTGATGATGAGCGACTTCACACGCGGAATCAGCTTCTCGATGAGCTGGTCTCCGTTGCTACCAACAGCGACTGCGACCGAAATGGCCATGCATCGCTCGCCCGCCGAGCCGTAGGCAGCACCAATCAGCGCGTCCACCGCCTGGTCGAGGTCTGCGTCCGGCATCACGACGAGGTGATTCTTTGCGCCACCGAGGGCCTGAACACGTTTGCCGCGCTTCGACGCTTCCGCGTGGATGTATTCTGCAATCGGCGTCGAGCCTACGAAGGAGATTGCCGCGACGTCAGGATGTTCGATGAGAGCATCGACGGCGACCTTATCCCCGTTCACTACGTTAAAGACGCCGTCCGGCAATCCAGCTTCCTTCAGTAGTTCAGCCAGACGAAGCGATGCGGAGGGGTCACGCTCCGAGGGCTTCAAGACGAATGTATTGCCGCACGCAAGTGCGACCGGGAACATCCACATCGGAACCATAACAGGGAAGTTGAACGGCGTGATGCCGGCAACTACGCCCAGCGGCTGACGCAGGTTCCAGTTGTCAATGCCTCCGCCAATCTGGTCGGTGAAGTCGGTCTTGAGGAGGTTCGGAATGCCGCATGCAAATTCCACTACTTCGATGCCGCGAACAACTTCACCCTGCGCGTCGGTGAAGACTTTACCGTGTTCGCGCGTGATGAGCATCGCCAGTTCATCGTGATGCTTGTTCAGCAGTTCCTTGAACTTGAACAGGATGCGCGCCCGCTTGAGCGGAGCCATTTCGCTCCAGCTCGGGAATGCGGCGTTCGCCGCCTCTACGGCACGGCCGACTTCTTCCACGGAGGCCAGTGCAACCGCCGCCGTCACTTCGCCGGTCCCGGGATTGAAGACGTCTTTGAAGCGGTCGCTCGACGGAGCGACAACCTCACCATCGATGAAATGGCTTACCTGCTTGACAGAGAGATTTGCCTTTTCGTTTGCTACGTTCATGTTGAGAACTCCGGATGCGGTACAAGCTGAAACAGCTTGCTAGTAAATTTCAGGCAACGTTACGCAGCGCGTCCCGCACCGTCGAGAAAATCTGGTCAATCTTCTGCTCATCCACAATCAAGGGTGGCGAGAAGGCAAGGATGTCCCCTGTGTAGCGCACGAGCACACCTGCTTCGAAGCATTTCAGGAAGACTTCGTATCCGCGTGCACCCGGCGCGCCCGGGCGTGATTCCAGTTCAACGCCTGCGACAAGTCCGAGGTTACGGATGTCCTTTACGTGAGGAGAGCCGTGCAGTTCGTGCACTGCGTCTTCGAACACGCCGGACAACTCCCTCGCGCGCTCGAAGAGGCGGTCACGCTTGTAGATGTCGAGCGTCGCAACGGCCGCCGCTGCCGCAGCGGGATGCGCGGTGTACGTATAGCCATGGAAGAATTCGATTGCGTTTTCCGCTCCGGCATTGACGACCGTGTCATGCACAACACGGCTCGCGGCGACGGCGCCCATCGGGATGGCTGCGTTGTTGATTGCCTTTGCCATCGTGATGACGTCGGGCATGACACCAAAATACTCACTTGCAGTCGGCGCGCCGAGGCGGCCAAACGCGGTGATGACTTCGTCGAAAATAAGCAGGATGCCGTGCTTTGTGCACAGTTCACGCAGTCGTTCCAGGTATCCTTTCGGTGGAACAATCACGCCCGTCGAGCCAGCGAGTGGTTCGACGATGACAGCCGCGATAGTCGAAGCGTCATGGAGCGCGACGATTCGCTCGAGTTCATCGGCCAGATGTGCGCCATACGTTGGTTGACCTCGCGTGAATGCCGCTTCTGCGATATTCAGCGTATGCGGCAGGTGGTCAACATGCGGCATCAGATGAGAAGGTTTTGCGGTTTGCGAGAATGCCGCCGACCGAGATACCCCCGAACCCAACACCGTGATAGCCACGCTCGCGGCCGATGAACCGGGTACGTTGCCCCTCGCCACGCGCACGATGAAATGCCAAAGCCATCTTCAATGCTGTATCGACCGATTCCGAACCCGAGTTCGTGAAGAAGATGCGGTCGAGCCCGGCCGGCATGAACTCGGCGACCTTGGTTGCTGCCTCGAAGGCGAGCGGATGGCCCATCTGGAATGTCGGCGCATAATCCATGGTGGCAAGCTGCTCCGACACCGCCTGTGTAATTTCCGAGCGACCATGTCCGGCGTTCACGCACCAGAGGCCGGCCGTGGCGTCGAGCACAGGTCGGTCATCGACCGTCGTGTAGTACATACCCTTGGCAGACTTGAACAGCCGCGGGGCTGCCTTGAATTGTCGATTCGCCGTGAAGGGCATCCAGAAGTTCGAGAGGTCGGGGCTGCTTTGCGGTGTGTTCATGAAATTGCTCCGTGAATATGGAGCCAACTTTACCGGGTCCGCACGCTACAATCACTGGACAGCAAAAAGACACTTACCAGACCGTGCTGATTTTCTCCTCGCGACTGTATTGAAATGTTCAAGCTGAATCTGACCCGTTCAAGAAAGAACGAAGGTACGCTGGTCGACCAGATTGTTTCGGCCATCGAACAGGAGCTGCGGACGGGGACGTATGCTGCCGGTTCGCCGCTCCCCTCCGTGCGGGCATTCGCGAAATCCCACAACCTTAGTACGTACACTGTTTCGGAAGCCTATCAACGACTTGCTTCGCTCGGGCTCGTTGTGGCACGCGCAGGCGCCGGCTACCGACTTGCAACGCCCGCTGCGAAAGCACCAGCAGCACCGGCGTGGAGCGCGCCTAGCCTGAACGCAGCGTGGCTGCTTTCGGACGTATTTGCGGACCAGTCTGTGCCTATCAAAGCAGGGTGCGGTTGGATTCCCAACGACTGGGTTAACGAAAGCGGCATTCAACACGCGCTGCGCGTTGTTAGTCGGATACCGGGACCGCGTATTGGTGGCTATGGTCATCCATATGGACTGGCAACGTTGCGAGAGCACATAGCAAACTCTTTGCGCAGGTATTCGCTTTCCGTGGGTACTAGCGACATTCTTCTGACTCAAGGTGTCACGCAGGCGCTCGACCTTGTCGTTCGTACGTTGCTAAGGCCCGGCGACACGGTCGTTGTTGAAGACCCGTGTTACTGCAATCTGCTTCAGATTCTGAAAGTGGCGTTTATCAACGTCGTCAGTGTTCCGCGAACACCAGACGGCATCGACAGCGCCGAACTAGAAGAGGTGGTGAAGGAACACCGTCCGAAAATCATGTTCATCAACACCGTACTGCAGAATCCATCGGGTACGTCGTTGAGCGCATCCTCGGCGTTCCGGTTGTTGCAGATTGCCGACCGGGAGGGCGTCTGGATTGTCGAAGACGACATTTCGCGGGAGCTCGCTCCGGCAGGGTCACCCTGTCTTGGTGCGATGGAAGGGCTTCAGAAGGTCATCTACGTATCTGGTTTCTCCAAAACCATAACGCCTGCCATGCGAGTTGGCTATGTCGCCGCAAACCGTGAACTAATTTCGAGGTTTGCACAGACCAAGATGGCGGTCGGTTTGACGTCGTCTGAAGTGACTGAGCGCGCAGTAGCAAACATTCTCATCGAAGGTCACTACGACCGGCACACTGCGCACGTACGGGAGCGGCTCTTCAACGCGCATGCCAATGTCACTCGTTCAATGGCCAATGCAGGACTTGAAGTTTTCCACACACCAAACTCCGGTTTGTTCCTTTGGGCGAAGTTGCCAATCCGACCAGAAGACAGCATCGCGGTAACAAATGATGCGTTGAGCAAGGGAATCTGGCTTGCCCCGGGCTCATACTTTCGACCAGGTGAGCCGGCGTCAGAGTGGTTCAGGTTCAACGCCGCAACGTCTGATGTTCCTGAACTGTGGACATTCTTGAAGGGATTGGCCGGGGATTCCGGCTGACTGTTGGCGTGAAAAAGGCAGCCTTGGAGAGGCCAAAGCTGCCTGCTTGAATCAGAGAATGAATCAGAGAAGCGCCATCGTTTCCGTCATATTTTGGCGCATGTAGTCCAGAAAGCGCTTCTGAAACAACATGGTGTGCTCGTGCGCTAACCTCTCGGCCGCGTCCGCGTCCTTTCGCGCAATCGCGTCGATGATTTCTGCGTGGTCACGCCCCAGTTTGGTTGCGGTCGGCGAAGTAGTGGTGAAGTCGAAATGAAGATGCAACAAACGCTGCCCTTCACCCAACAGCCGCTCGTAGTACCCAACGAAATACGGATTGTTTGCCGCCTGCGCGATGGTCATATGCAGAGCCTTATTCGTCTCCGACATCGCATTGAAGTCACCGCTGTCGACTGCCTCCATGTAGACATCGTCTGCTTTCTGGATGCGCTTAAGGTCGGCCTCGGTCCTGTGCAACGCGGCGAGGCGGGTGACAGCCCGTTGAATCAGGTCCAGCGCAGACACATACTTCGGGAACTCTTCAATCTCGAATGGAGTGACGAGCGTGGTCCGATTCGGAAGAATCGTCACCAGGCCTTCGCTGGTCAGTCTCGCCAGCGCGTCGCGCACAGGCGAGCGGGACAGACCAAATTGTTCTGCAAGCGAGACCTCGTCCAGTGGAGCACCGGGCTTGAGTTGCAGAGTGAGGATTTGCTTGCGCAACTCTTCGTAAATGTACTTTCCGCCATGGCGGCGGCCACTGGCTTCAGTCTCCGTGGTAGCTTTGCTCATCGTTTCACCGCCATCATGATGGGCCCGAAAAGACGGGCGCGCATTCAAGTTTATCATTGTGCGCGCTCCTTCTCAGACACCTGCGGGAAACCCGAACCCCATGTGTCGCTCAACATGAAACCGGCAGCCAAGGGGTCGTCAGGGTCGACGCCAATTTGCTGAATTCCGAACACCCAGGCTCGCCCTTGCACTCGCGCAAGGATGGCCGGCTTCCCGCCAACTTCCGACTTCCCGAGCAACTCCACAACGAATTCCCCGCCGATAGTTGAACGGGACGTCAGTCGGCTGCCCACATCGACCAGACCACGTGCCGCCAGCGTCGCCAGGTTGGCCGAACTTCCTGTCCCACAGGGGGACCGGTCAACTCGCCCCGGAGGCAGCGTCGTGCACGTCTGATACAACTCATCGCTGACCCTATTGCGAAACATCACGTAGGCAACCTCATTTATCTCTGGATAAAGTGGATGCCGTATCTGAATCTGGTCGTTGATGACGTTCTTCAATGCGACACCGAGTTCCGCAAGTTCGCGAGCATTCTCCGGTGCAATAGCGAGGCCTACCTGTTGCACGTCGACGAGAGCGTAATAGACCCCACCGAACGCGACGTCGACCTTAAGGTTCCCGTATCGCTCAGTTTGGATACTGAAGTCCAGGTGCTCGACAAACGACGGCACCATGTCAAGCGAGACCGACGTGCAGCGACCGCCCTTGCAGGAGGCCCGGGCAGTCACGAGTCCTGCAGGGGTGTCGAGTACGACGGTAGTCTCTGGCTCCTGCATTTCCACCATACCCAGTTCGAGCAGCGCCGTAACGACACAAATTGCGTTGCTGCCCGACATCGGATGGGCCTTATCTGCTTGCAGGACGATGAAGCCAGCATGCGCGTCCGGCCGCGTCGGCGGCAACAGCAGATTGACTGACATCTGGAGGCAGCCTCGCGGCTCCAAGACGACCAACCTCCGAAGACTGTCATCCACTTCGTTGATGTAGTTCATCTTGTCGAGCATCGTCGCACCAGGGATGCCAACGACACCACCCGTGATGACTTTGCCTATCTCGCCTTCGCAGTGTACGTCTACGAGTTGGAGCGTCTTCTTCCACCGCATGATTGACCTACCTTACTTGATGTACCAGCCCCACGGCTTGTCGCTGTTGTACCTTGTAATTTGCTTCGTTTCCAGGTAATTGTTCAGGCCCCATTCGCCGAGTTCCCGACCAATGCCGCTCTGCTTGTAGCCGCCCCAGGGCGCTTCGGTGAACGTCGGTTGCGAACAGTTAATCCAGACAATACCCGCGCGGAGGGCTCGCGCAACGCGCTCGCATCGCTCGTTGTCGTTCGACATTACGGCAGCTGCCAGACCGAAACGGGAGTCGTTTGCAGAACGCACGGCTTGCGCCTCATCGTCAAACGGACGAATGCACACCACAGGTCCAAAAATCTCTTCATTCCAGACCCAGCTATCTTCAGGCACGTCGGCAAACACGACCGGCTCCATGAAGTAACCCTTGTCCAGATGCTCCGGACGGCCCCCGCCCACGACCAGTCGCGCCCCTTCCTCTTTTCCACGGGCAACGGCGTTCTGAATCTTGTCGTACTGCCCCCGGCTGACAATCGGACCGAGCAGTACGCCGTCACGCAGGCCGTTGCCAATGGTGATTTTCTGCGTCTCTTCCTTCAAGCGAGCGAGCAGGCGGTCGTAGATTCCGCGTTGCACGAGAACGCGCGATGTTGCAGAGCAAACCTCGCCTTGGTTCCAGAAGATGCCGAACATAATCCATTCGACTGCCGCGTCTATGTCACTGTCGTCGAACACGATGAATGGCGACTTTCCACCAAGTTCCAGGCTTATGTTCTTGATGTCGCGCGCTGCGGCCTGCATGATGCGGCTGCCTGTCGGCACGCTGCCCGTGAAAGCAAGCTTGTCGATGCCAGGGTGCTCGCTCAACGGGGCGCCAGCATCTTTACCAAGTCCAGTCACGATATTCAGCACACCAGGCGGCAGGTCGGCCGCAGCAGCGATATTTCCGAGTTCGAGCGCAGTAAGCGGCGTGAGCTCCGAAGGCTTTAGTACCATCGTACAGCCAGCCGCCAATGCCGGAGCGACCTTCCATGCAGCCATCAACATGGGGAAATTCCATGGAATGATGGCGCCCGCCACGCCAACCGGCTCCTTCCTTGCCACCGAAGTAAACCGGTCGTCGGACAGAGCCACGGGTGTTTCTGCGGTCTCATCGAGTTTTTCGGCAAGACCTGCGTAGAACTCAAAGCAGCCAGCGGCGTCGCCGAGGTCCCAGAGCGCTTCGGGGAGCGGCTTGCCGTTGTCGCGGACTTCGATTTCTGCCAGTTCCTGGAGGCGCTCGCGAATGCCTTTGCCGATACGACGAAGCACTGCTGCACGGTCCGTACCACTCATGCGCGGCCACGGACCGTCATCGAACGCCTTGCGCGCGACCTTTACAGCGAGGTCAACATCTTCCGCTGTCGCTGCGGCGACTTTGGCGATGACCTGCTCACTGCTGGGGTCGATGGTCTCAAAGCTTCCATTTTTGATGGGTGCGACCCATCGGCCGTCGATGAAAAGTCGTTCGTACGATTTCATGAATGTTCTCTCAGGCAAAGCGGTAGGCGCTGAATGGCGCGAGGTTTTGTTTGGTGGCGCGACCGGCGATCATGTCGGCAATCAATCTGCCCGTCGTTGCTCCGAGCGTCAGTCCAAGCTGGCCGTGGCCAAAGGCCATCAACACGTTGCTCAGCCGGCGTGAGCGGTCGATAACAGGTTTCGTATCGGGCAGGAAAGGTCTGTATCCGACGCCGAACTCAACGTCGTCGGTTCGAAGCTCGGGCAGAATCCGCTTGGCTTTTTCAAGAATGATTTCTGCGCGCTGGAAATTTGGCTCAGCGTTACGACCTGCGAATTCGATGGTGCCGCCAATTTGAAGACCACGGGTCATCGGCGTAAAGCAAAACCCGCCATCCGCATAAATGATTGAGTGTCGGATGTCCACGTTCGGATTCGGAATGAGAGCCTGATAACCGGCAATCCCTTCGAGCGGCACCTTAACGCCCAACTGGTCAAAGAAGTGCCTTGAGCCAATGCCTGCTGCAACAACGACATGGTTTGCCGGAATCTGCTGCCCATTGCGAAGTGAAACTCCAGTAGCCAGGCCTCCCGACTCGTTGATTCGCGCGGCGCCCGACTGCACCCGTACGCCTCCACTGGAAACGAAGCTATCGGTCAACGCCGCAATGAAGCCTTCCGTGTCATTCACGAAACGCCAATCCGGGAAAAGCAGACCGTGTGCGAAGCGGCCCGAAAGCGTCGGCTCCAGGTCAGCTATTTCCTTAGCCGAAAGACGTTGACAGGGAAAGCCCAGTGATTCGCGTAACTCGAGATGCTCCTTGTCGCGTTCGATCGCGCTGGCGTGGTCAAACAGTTCAATCACCGGATGCTGACCAAGGAGGGCTTTATCGCCGCATTCTTCGAGAAGCGGCGCGTAGTCGTCGTACACGTCGTGAGTCAATGTGGCCAATGCCTGTGCAATGTCCACAATCTTCGAATGGCGCGCTGACGCAACGAAGCGCGCGAACCACGGCAGAATTCCGGGCAATGCTCGAGGACGCAAGGCAAGCGGTCCGTTCTGGTCCATCAACCATCCAGGCACCTTTTTCAGAATGCCGGGTTTGGATAGCGGGATGACCTCGCTCACCGCCATCTGGCCGCAGCTCCATTTCGCGGTACTGTTGCCTGGGACCTCCGGGTCCACGAGCGTAACTGCATACCCTTCACGCAGAAGGTAGAGCGCGCAACATACGCCAACGATGCCGCCCCCGATGGCCACTGCAGTCTCGCGCGGCACGGCCGCTGTTGCTCCCGGAAAATGCTGACGCGGAACTGCGTTCACTTTGCAAACTCCTGCAGGCTGAAACCATATGCGTAGGGCTGTGCGTCATCAACATAGTGTTCGCCACGTCCCGTAATCCACGCTCGTCCTTCGATGCTTGGGAACACCGCGTCCAGACCACTTTTGAGCTTAGTCGGCTCTTCGGCGCGGCCGATGAAGCGACTGCCGATAAGGCTCTCGTGCTTGAAAGGCTGACCTTGGTCAAGCAGTCCCCGGGCGAAACGTTGTGCGACTCGCGCAGAGCTCCCCGTTCCGCACGGCGAACGGTCAATCAGGCTATCTCCAGCAATGACGACCGCGCGTCCGTCGGATTCAGGGTCGATAGGTCGACCTGTCCACATGCAGTGTTTGACGCCGCGAATTTGCGCGTTGTCCGGATGGACGACGTCAATCGCGTCATTGACGAGCCTCTGCATATCGCGTCCCCATTCAAGCAGCTGCTCAGGGGAGAAGTGCTCGCAACCGGGGTAGTTTTCCTGAACCTCGACGATGGGGTAAAAGTTCCCACCGTAGGCGATGTCCACAGTGAGTTTTCCAAATTGCGGATGCGAGATTTCGACGTCGCGATGCAACAGGAAGCTTGGGACGTTTGTGAATCGAACTGAAGCAACGCGGTCGCCATCCATCTCATAGCGAGCGGTCACCTGACCGGCCGGCACATCGACGACGACGAGGCCCGGTTGCTTCGGCGAGATGAGGCGGGCTTCCAGCGCAAAGGAAATTGAGCCAATCGTCGCATGCCCACACATGGGGAGGCAACCCGACGTTTCGATGAAAAGCAGACTGAAGTCGGCGTTGTTACTCAACGCCGGATAGAAGATTGTTCCGGACATGTGTGAATGGCCACGCGGTTCAAGCATCAATGCGCGACGAACCCAGTCATAGTTCTCAACAAAAAATAACCGGCGGTCGTTCATCGTTGCGCCTTGAAGCTCAGGGCCGCCACTGATGACCATGCGCACGGGCATACCTTCGGTATGGCCCTCGATACAGGCAAAGGTGTGTCTGGACATGTTCCTCTTCTCTTTGCAATTGCGTCGCCCCAAGGCTTGACGCGACGCACCCTTCGAGATTACGCCTGCGACGCTTCGAAGACCTTGCGGAATTCAGCCTTATCTTCATCGGTCAGTGGTTTGAGCGGCATACGCGCGTTGCCGACCTTGAAACCAGCAAGCTCGCAGCCGTACTTCACCTTCTGCACAAACTTTCCTGCTTCCATGCTCGCCATTACCGGGAACAGTGTGCGCATCACCGCCTGCGCGCCAAAGATGTCGCCTGCGGCGAACTTGTCATAGATTTCGACGGTCTTCTTCGCGAAGCAATTTGCGGGTCCGCAAATCCAGCTGCTTGCCCCCCAAAGGAAGAAGTCGAGGGCCTGGTCGTCCGAGCCGCACGACAGCTGATAGTGGTGCTTGTACTTTGAACCGATTTCGATAGCACGCAGCAGATTGCCGCTGCTTTCCTTGATGCCGATAACGCGCGGGTTGTCCTTAAATGCGTCGAGGACGTCGTAGCCGACTTCGACGTTGGTACGGACCGGATAGTTATAGACGACCAGATCGATTTCCGGCACAGCTTCAAGAATTGCCTCGTAGTGGCCGATGAGCTCTTCCTGCGACGGAAGCGCGTAGTACGGCGGTGCGATGAGCAGATTGGTGTACCCTGCATCACGCGTCTGCTTCACCTGCTCGATAACCTCGCGCGTGGATGAGCCGTTGGCACCTGCAATCAGGATACCGCGGTCGCCGACGACTTCACGAACGGTCTTCAGGATGGCGCGGCGCTCTTCGTTATTAAGCGCGTAGTATTCGCCCGTCGAGCCCAGCGGTACGAAGCCCTTGACACCCGCCTTCAGTTGGAACTCGATGATGGATGCCAACGTGTCATGGTCGACAGCTCCCTTCGAATCGAACGGCGTAACCAGGGCGGGCAAGATACCTTTCATTTCCATGTGTTTTCTCCGACTTAGCAAGTACAGGTGAGTTAGTAGGCGTATCGCCTAAGCATGCGCGTCTCGACCACGCCGACCAGACGCGTCAGCGGGAAAGCGACGAAGAAGTAAATCAGGGCGACGGTGGTCAGGAATTCGACCGGCTTGGCCGTGCTGTTCGAGATGTTCTGACCGACGAACATAAGGTCTGCCACGCCAACCGACGAAATCAACGCGCTCTCCTTGAACAGGCTGACGATGTTCGAAAGGAGCGGCGGAATGGCTCGCAACAGCGCTTGCGGGAAGATGACGTACAGAATTTTTGCCTGTGGCGACAGGCTCAAGGCGATACACGCATCGTGTTGCTCTGAAGAAATCGACTTCAATGAACCTCTAAACGTCTCGCTCGTAATAGCAGTCATGTACAACGTCAGCGAAATCACGACCGACAGATACGGCGGAATCGGAAGCCGGAAAACGACCGGAAAACAGAAGAACACCCAGAACAGCTGAATCAGCAGCGGAGTGCCACGAAAGAACTCGACATAGAGCGTCGTTACAGCTTTCACCGGCTTCGACGGAGACATACGTAGCATGCTGAGGATGAATCCACCGAGGCTTCCAATAACCGCGCAGCTGCTGGTTATTGCGAGGGTGAGACCGAGGCCCTTGAGTAAGACCAGCCAATAAGGGAATACAGCCGAGAAATCGAGTTGCATGGCTTTCTCCTCAGCGCTGGACCGCGAGATCCTGGCGACGCTCAATCACGTTGACCAGCCTGGCGATGGGCAGCGAGAGAGCAAAATAGATGAGCGCGACCACCGTGTACGTTTCGAGCGGGCGATATGCTTCGGTCGCGAGACTCTTGCCTACGTACATGAGGTCTGCAACCGCGACGATCGCAACCAGTGCACTTTGCTGAAGGCTCGAGATGCCGTTGGTCATGAGCACCGGAGTAGCGCTACGCAACGCTTGCGGAAGCACCACATACATCGTCCGTTGCCACGGCTTCAGGCCAAGAGCCACGCATGCATCGAGATGCTCCTTCGGCACTGACTGAATGCCGGCTCGGTATGCCTCTGCATTAAACGCCGTCAGGTTCAGACCGAGCGCGAGAATGCCCATCACGATAGGGTCTATAAACACGTCGACCATCATTGGGATGCAGTAAAAGAACCAGACAATTTGAAGAAGCGCCGGCGTGCAGCGGAAGAATTCGATGAAAAGCTGTGCCGGCCAACGAACAACTATCCAGCGGTTCATCGCGAGCAGGCAAAGAAAGAATCCGAGTACCAGGCCCATTGCGTTCGCTGCGAGTGCCAGTTCGATAGTGACCCTTAGTCCAGACAGCAGGGCACCGAAGCTTCCTTGGAGAAACCCGAAATCAAAGTGATAGTTCATGTTTGACCTCAGTCGAGATGAAGCACTTTTTCGAGGAATTCACGCGTGCGTGCTTCTTTGGGGCACTTGAACATTTCGGCAGGCGCGCCCTGCTCAACGATTTTTCCGGACGCACAGAACACCACGCGGGTCGCAATATCGCGAGCGAAGTGCATGTCATGCGTCACGATAATCATGGCCATCTTCTGCTCGGCCAACTGCAACATGACGTTCTGCACTTCGACAACCATCTCCGGGTCCAACGCAGAGGTCACTTCATCGAACAACATCAACTTCGGTTCGAGCATCAGCGCGCGAGCGATAGCGACGCGTTGCTTCTGACCGCCCGATAGCTGGCTGGGATATGCGTGTAGCTTGCTTTCCAGCCCGAGTCGAGCCAGATACGTCCGTGCGCGCTCTGTAGCCTCTGCCTTCGAGAGGCCGCCGACCTTTACGGGCGCGAGGATGAGGTTGCCAAGAACAGACAGGTGCGGGAAAAGCGTGTAGTGCTGGAACACCATGCCAATCTGCTTTTGCAGTTTGGCGTCGATACGCTTGGAGCGGCCGGAGTCTGCGCCGTAAATGTAGGGCTTACCCTGGAAGCCAATCTGCCCGCCCTGAATCCCTTCGAGGCCCATCATGACTCGCAGGAGCGAGCTCTTTCCACTTCCACTGGGGCCGATGATGACGAGGCGGTCGTCGGCGCGCATTTCCAGGTCCAGATGGTCCATGACGACCAGGTTCTCACCGTAGGACTTGTACACGCCATTGAATTGAACGAATTCGCCATGAGTCGCGGGCGAAACATCGAAGACTGCCGGCGGAACCGATTCAGCAACCATAGTTTGCGATGGCAACATGTAACTCTCCAACGGGCTGCGCTTTGGTGGCGCGTCGATATGGGAACCTGCCGTGCTCTATTCGGTCGAGAAGGTCGCCCTTCCGCTGACGCCATGAAAGCGTTCTCGACATCCCCACACATTGTTGTGTGTTGTACTGTGTGCATCTGTGTACACATCATAGGCGCTCAAAATTTGAGCTGTCAATGACGCGTGGCACGTCTCCAGGGAGATCACTTGCGTGGGAGAAACTGACGTAGCGTCCAGCGATAAAGAGCGAAAGGCGAATGCCTGACTCCGCGTCGTTCGTCGGGACGTGACGGCGTGTCGCCGTCAGCCCCCACTGAGGGCCAGACGGAAAACTGAAGGCCGTTCATGCAGCCAAAACCGATGAGGATGGCCGGCCTGCGCGCCCTCATAACTCGAGGGCGCGCCGCGACATCCTCGGACGCAAAGCGGGACCAACCGTATCGCACGCCAGCACTTCGTTACTTGGTCGTCACGAGCATCGTCTGGACCGACGATTTGATGAGCTTGTCGAGTGCGCCTGACTTTTTCTGCTCGTTCACGTAGTTGTTCAGGAAGGCGAGGTCAGATGCTGACGTCTCCTTTCTGGCTCCAAACGCAACTTCCTGTTGGGCCAGTGGCGGGTTGGGCTCAATTGCAACCGCCCATTCGGGATGCGCCTGTGTCAGCAACATATTGGTGATGTTCGCATCTGCAAGCAGGTCTGCACGCTTGGACATGAGCGCAAGGCGGGTCTCGTCGTTACCGGGGAGCCGCATGATTTGGGCTTGTTTGACGACAGAACTAATTGCCTTGTCCTGCACTGTCCCCGACATCACGGCAATGGTCACGCCGGGTTTGTCGATTTCGGCAATAGTTTTCGCTCCCTTAATTTTCGGGTTGTTTTTGTTGTACACCAGCGAAACGTTGTACGGAATCGCGCCGACTGAGAAAGAGACGGCCTTTTCGCGCTCCGGGGTGTCGTTCAGTGCGAGCGAAAGGTCCCATTTATCCGACTGGAGTCCCGCGACGATGTTGTCCCAAGTCGTGTCGACGAACTCGACCTTCACCTTCAAGACCTTCTCGCCGAAATTGCGGCACAGCTCCGAAAAGAAACCACTGTATTCGCCCGTCTTCGGGTCGCGCATCACATAAGGCGGAGCCACGGCCGCGCCGCAGCGAAGAACGCCGGCTTTCTTCACGCTTTGCCACGCATCGTCAGCTTTAGCGGGAACGACGGCAAGCATAGAAAGAGCGGCAGCCAGGCACACAACAGCTTGGCGGGAAAAACGAAACATTCGAATCATCATGACCTCACAGAGCAGGGTTAGTCCTAATAAGAACTCGCTCACCACACAAGTCTGTGTGTTTATCTGTGTGCAGCGATGTATGCAGTGTAGGAAGCCATAATTTCTGCTGTCAACTAGGCGATTGCCTGGGTGAGCGCCCGTAGGCGAAAGTTGGCGAAACGGACTATCGCGCCAGTCGGCTCATAGCTTGGCGACCGCGCGGGATGGGACAGCTCCTTCAACCAAAAAACCACGCTCAAACAGTAAAAAAACCCACCTACGTCCGGATAACATGCGGACATCGACTGGTATCTCGCGCATCTGAAGTTTTTATCAACTGTATTCAGCCATTTGGCGTTGTCGGAGACTGTCGTATGCGAGTCGTCGTGCTGGGGAGTGGAGTTGTTGGCGTAACGAGTGCGTTTTACCTCGCGCGGGCTGGCCACGAAGTGACCGTCGTTGACCGAGAAAAGGGACCCGCGCTCGAAACGAGCTTCGCGAACGCGGGTCAGATTTCTCCAGGTTACGCAGCGCCGTGGGCAGCGCCTGGCGTCCCGTTGAAAGCCGTGAAGTGGATGTTCCAGAAGCACGCGCCGCTCGCAATCAGACCTGACGATGACGACAAGCAGTTCCAGTTCCAGTGGATGTGGCAGATGCTGCAAAACTGCACTGCCGAGCGCTATGCCATCAACAAGAACCGAATGGTTCGGCTCGCGGAATACAGTCGCGATTGCCTGAAGATACTGCGGGCTGAGACTGGCATCCAATACGAAGGGCGAACGGGCGGCACGCTGCAGGTCTTCCGTACGCAGCAGCAGTTTGACGGGGCGGCCAAGGATATTGCCGTGCTCAAAGAGGCCAATGTGCCCGACGAGCTACTGACAGCAGCCGAACTCGCTCGTGTTGAGCCAGCCCTCGCTGGGACATCGCATAACGTTTTCGGCACCAAGGTCGCATGGCGAGTTCATAGCAATGCTCGGACATGAGTTCAGAAACCCGATGGCGCCTATCGACAGTGCAATCGGCGCAGCGACGCGACTGTGCGCGGGCAACGAAAAGGCGGTCGAGGTTCTGACTGTTGCGCAGCGCGCAGATGAGGCATCTGCGAACGCTTGTCGACGACCTCATGGATGCCGCCCGGCTAAAGCACGGAAAGCTCTCCATCAAGCACAGCGATACATCGCTCAATGAGATTGCGTTCGACGCAGTGACCGCCGTGAAGCATCACATCGAGTCGCGACGACATTCGCTCAAGTTGACTGGCCTTGACGTCCAGTGCCGGTTCGGGCCGACCATGTCAGGCTGAGTCAGGTTCTTGCCAGCCTGCTGCCAAACGCTGTCAAATACATGCCGGCCGGCGGCACAATCGAGCTGGCGGTAAAAATCCCGGGTGATATGGAAAAGGCCGAGGACGGGATGTGGTCGTTATCGAAATTGTCGACAACGGCATTGGCATCGACAGCTCCGTCCAGCCGCATGTTTTCGAACTATTTGCTCAGTCTGCTTGCGGTAGCGCCTGGGCAGAAGGCGGCCTGGGCATCGGCCTTGCGGTGGCCAAGCGCATGGTGGAGCTTCACGACGGAACCATCTCGATTCACAGCGAGGGAACTAACCGAGGAACAGCTGTCACTCTGCGTCTACCGATACTTCGGTCTCGGACAGAGCGGCTTCCAACGAAAGATTCGGCAGAGTCGTTATGTCTGGAACCCGTCCGCCTCCTGCTGGTTGACGATAATCCGGATGTGCTTCAGTCGTTGGGTATTCTGCTCAAGCTGGAAGGACATCAAATCACAATGTGCGACAACGGGCGCGATGCAGTGCGATTCGTTAAGGAGGCGAACCCGGAGGTACAGGGGCAAATCCAGATGGTTTTGAGGTCGCCCGCGTGATAAGGGCTGACGAACGACTTGATAACGTTATGCTGATAGCCCTCACTGGGTATGCGGCGGAGTCCGATAAATCGCGAGCACTTGCTGCTGGCTTTGACTATCACCTCACCAAACGTCTGTCTCTCGAGAAGCTGCAGTCCATACTGGCCAACCGCGCCGCGGGGAAACTCGGCGGCATTGTCTGATTCGAGCGAGCTGACGGGCACAGGGCCAGCTCTAACCAGCCGCAAAGAGCGTGGGGGCATGTTTAACGCTTAGCACCCTTTTTCTGTTACGTGCTTACGAAAGAGTTCCGCTCCTGCGGAGGTCATCTGTTAAAAGAGTCCCGTGCAACTTATGGCTTTTGTATGTCAGAAGAAGTCTTCGATTGAAGGAGATGTAAAGACATATCTAGCGAATGGCTTTATGCGTGCGAGCGCACGCTTCACGTTCGCGACTCGCGCAGTTGTCAGTCCGTCTTCGCGACCGGTGCGCTCCCGGCTTCGTCCTGCTTTCGCGCTCTGTCATTGACCGAAGGCTTCGCGTTCGAGTTGTTCACGGGAAACGTGGCGCACGTCCTTTCCTTTGACAATGTAGATGACTAATTCCGCTATGTTCGTCGCATGGTCGCCAATGCGTTCGATGGCCTTTGCGATGAAGAGGTAGTCCAGCGCGATGGGGATGATTCGGGGAGCCTCCCTCATGTACTTCACCAGCTTATAGACGAACAAACGAAACTGGTCATCGATAGCGTCGTCATCGCGGAGGATTTGTGCTGCAGCACCTGTGTCGCGGCGCGCGAATGCATCAAGTGCACGGCGGAGGATAGTCATGGCCATCTCACCGGATAACGCGATTTCCGCGATATTGATGGCCATTGCGTTGCCGTCTTCTGCAATTCGCCGAGTCCGCTTCGCGACTTTCCGCGCTTCATCCCCTGCACGCTCGAGGTTCGTGACCGTCTTCGAGATAGCCATCAGCAGACGCAGGTCGCGTGCAGCCGGCTGATACCGCGCGATTATGTTGATGCACTCTTCATCGACTTCCACTTCGATGGCGTTGAGTCGACGCTCGTCGGCACAGATTCTGTCGACCAGGTCCAAATCGAGGTGGTTAAGCGCCTGCATCGCATTGACGACTTGCGATTCAACGAAGCCGCCCATCTCGAACACCTTGGACAATACGTGGTTGATGTCAGCGTCGAATCGACTGGAAAGGTGCTCGTGTGGCATCGGAATCCCCTTCAACCGCCCCGGCTATTTGCCTAATCGCCATTCGGTTTCGTGACCGCGGTATCAGTTTAGGGTCGAGTCGTAAGGAACGTGGTCGAAGCTCCACGAAACATGCAGGAGCATCCAGCGAAGCACAGCGGCGAACCCCGGTCCGCACGGCAATCCGCTCGGACCGTGGTACCGCTATGATTTTGCTGGTCGACCAGTCTTGACGGTTTCGACCGCAGAAACAGCTGCCAGCAGACCCTCGATGGTGGGCGCCGAGTCCAGCAAGAGCAGACCGGCGCGCAGAAGCTCGCCTTTTTTCACCGAGACGCCGGCGTCGAGACACTTCTGTTTCAGTACCGCGATTTTCTCGTAGTCGGACTTCGGCATCGTGAAGCTGTCGCGCACCACCTTCTCTTTCTTCGCGCGTTTCGCTTTCACCTCTGCTGCTGGACTGACCTGTGCGGCCTCAACGGGTTTCGCGCGCTTCTGTTTGTCGGCCTTCGTCGGAGCTGGCTGGACATCTGGCGCTGCGGCTGCGGCCATACTCTTCTCATCCGCTGGCTTCTCATCGACTTTCGCATGGCCGTTGGCATTCTTCGGGAAGTGAAAGGCCTTCTTCGTCGGCTTCCTCACGCTGGGTTCACTCATGACCATCTCCAGACTGATTAACGGTATAAACAGTATACACCGTTAATTTGCGATTACCAGACTGCATTGGAGATGCGCCCTCGGGCCAGGACCATCAAGTTGTCCACACAATCTGTTCGCAAGGCTGTGGACAATTCACGGGCAAGTTGGACAAGTAGCTGAAAAGATTGAATTTGTATAGTGCGCGTCGGGCATAAGCATTTCGCAGCTCATCCGTGTCGGGCACGGAGCAGTGGAGTAAGCGCACCAGTGGTCGAGAGAACGCAAGAGTGTCTCTACAGACAAAACGAAGCGATAGGTCTATTCAATTTGCATATGGCCGGGCAGCGTCGTCTAATCGACCTCCCGAAGTTGCCGTTCCTACTCAACGCCAGGAGAGCGCCATGGCCCAGCCCAACGTTGAAGATATCATCAAGGCTATTGCCTCTGACACCAATACCCCCACCGAGACCGTGTCGAAGCTGTATGAGGACACGTGGGCCGAATACAGCCACGGCGCACGGATAATGGATTACATGACAGTCCTCGTGGCCAAGCGCGTCCGCGAGAATTTGCGACATCGGCACTAGGGCCGCATTGACATCGATAACCAGCGCGACGCCGTGCAACGCCACATTCTGCCGCATTGAAAGAAGGGCACAGAAAGGCTCCTCTCCTGTGTCGTTGACGTACCTCATGTGATTGGGTAAGTTCGACTCGTCATAGTTACTACAGAGCGGTGTTGATGGTCGAAGATTACGAATCCACCAAGGAAATCGAAGTCGAATTGAATGGCACCCGCTATCGGGGCCGCTATCGTGTCATGAGCGGCACGGTTATCGTCTACTTCGAGGACGAAATCAAGTTCGCCAGCCACGACATGAACGGACCTGACGTAGTCGCTAGATGGCTGTTGACCGACCTGTCACGACGGGTCGAGTCGAGGAGGCGGAAAGCGTCTCGAAGCTAGAATGATTCAGGAATGGCGGTACTCGCAGCCACACCTGACAGCCTGTATGCAGCATTTCGTGCGCGACACGTCGGTGGAGTTGCTGCTGCTCCTCCAGATATTTGACTGCCCTCTTCAACGCATGTGGCTCACCGGGCTGGAAAGCATATTCGCGGAGTAAAGTTTCGCGCGGTCATCAAAGAGGGGCATTGCAAGGCCGACCCCGCTCGGGATCTGGTCGGCGCGATTCCACCGGCACAAACAACCCACTTCGCTTCGTTCACAGATCCGACCAAGGTCGGCGAGATGCTGCGTGCGTTCGACGGGTTCGCCGGCACATTCCCTGTCCTCTGCGCGCTCAGACTGGCGCCGCTACTGTTTGTCCGGCCGGGAGAGCTTTGTCAGGCCGAATGGTCCCAATTCGATCTGGACAAGGGCAAATGGCGCTACCTCGTCACCAAGATTGAGACTGAGCAGAGCGCCATCGACGCCCGTAACTCCCACATTTTCGCTCCCTGCGTCCGCGACAGTTCGATTGACTCCTGAAAGCAGCTGAACGCAATCGCGAGCTTGTTCAGAGCGGCGTTGCTGTCGGGTGCGAGACCGCGGGCTTCAGCCTGGGCGAGCGCGCCACGTCCTCGCCAGACCTCCGGCAGGAAAAACAGCTCACCGTTTTTCAGGCAGAAATTGTGTACGTCGCTCAGCCGGCGGGACGCCTCCGCCAAACGTCCCTGCGCAATCAACGCTTCAGCGCAGGTTACGATGATTGGGGTAACCAGACGCCTGAAGCCGCGCGACAGGAGTGCATCGAGCTTTTCCTCGAGCAGCGCCGTCGCTGTAACCCCTTGTCCGTCGAGTATGTCCCGGCATGCGCCAAGACAGGCGCAGTAATCGAGCCAGATCCCGAAACCATTTTGCGCAGCTTGCGATCGCATTATGTCGATATAGCGCGTGGCACGCTCCAGGTCGCCGGAAATCAGCGCCAGCGGTATTGCCCCCGCGCCCAGTACGTGAGTCAGCGACGGTTCGAGGGTCTCCGAGCGAACCTGGTTGATAAGTACGTCAACAAGCGCCAGCGACGCCTCGGTGTCACCTTGTAGCCATGCGATCCGGACCAACGTGCCGTTGCACATCGCCATGGGATCGACCGCGAATCTGCCATCGCGTTGTGGATCGTTCTCCAACTGGTCGAAACGCTTCATTGCGTTCGCCAGGACCAACTTTGCCTGCTCGTGCTCGCCGAGGCAATGCTGCGAAATTGCGACCAGCTGATCCCCAAGAACAATTTGCCAGGCCGTGCCACGATGGCTGGCAAATCGCTGGAATCGTCTGGCGTAATTCATCGACCCGTATACGTTCCCAGAGGAAAGCAACGTGTTCCACAGCCCCCAGAGTGCCTGGGCATGCCGAACCTGGTCGCCTGTATCGCCAGCAAGAGCCAGCACTTCCGTCCACAATTGTTCCGACTTTGACACGGGCCCCTGAGCATAGATCAATGCCGAGGCGAGAGTGGCACGTACGCGCATTTCGGTGTCTGAGTCCACCGAGGCAGGGGGCAGTTCTTCAAGCGCATCGATGGCCTGCTCAGCACGCGTGCAGCATTCGTGAATCAGGCCCGCATCGAACAGCGCCTCTGTGAGACCTGCCGTGAGCTCGACTCCAATCCGCGTATCGCCATGCTGCGAGAACGCCCAATCGAAAGCGCTGCGTGCATCATCCAGCGACTGCCGGAAATCGATTTCCCGGTCCAGTTGTTCAGCGACACTGTCAGCCAGACACGGTCGCAAGCAATGGGAGACATAGCGTGCATGGCGCGCCGCGATCAGCTTCTGCTCGCCTTCCGCATGCAGCTTCTCCAGCGCATAGGCACGTGCCGAATCGGAAAGGCGATACCTGCTTACCGGTCCCTCCAGCTCAATGTTGACGAGCGATTTCGCCACCAGATCGCCGATGCCGCCGATCGCGTCCGCCACAGCGTATTTCTTGTCGCACACCACCGCGCACATCGCATCGAACGTAAAGCCGCCGCTGAATACCGCGAGGCGCCTGAACAGTAACTGATGGCATGGATTCAGTATGAAGAAACTCCAGTCGAACGTCGCACGTAAGGTTTGATGGCGTGGCAGAGCGGTCCGGTAGCCGCCCGTCAGCAAACTGAAACGGTCGTGCAGAAAGCGATGAACACCCTCAACGCCGAGGCCAGCGACGCGCGCCGCTGCCAGCTCGATCGCCAAAGGAAGGCCGTCCAGCCGGCGGCAGATCTCACCGATGAGATGAATTTCCTCGCAGCCGGCGTATGCATACCGTTGGATTGAATTGACGCGCAGCAAAAACAACTTTACCGCTGAAAACTGGACGATCTCCGCATGGGTTGAATGCGAAGGCGGCACGTCGAGTGGCTCGACCCGGTACACCGTCTCTTGCATCAGGCGAAGCGGTTCACGACTCGTTACCATCACACGCAGAATTTCGCTTGCCGCTACGAGTGCGTCGACGATCCGCGCGACGGCGTCGATCACATGCTCGGCGTTATCCAGCACGAGGAGCAGACGTTTGCCGGAAACCGCCGCAGCCAGTTGCGCAATGTCGACTACAGCATCGAGCGTGGACAGCCCGCATGCTTCGGCGACCTCGCATAGGACCGCATCTTCGGTTGTTGCCGTGGCAAGTTCGACAAAATACACAGCGCGGGAAAAATCGTTCGATGCCTGCCGTGCCACCTCTATAGCCAGGCTCGTCTTCCCTATACCGCCGGCTCCAGTCAGCGTCAATACCTGCGTAGTCTGGAGCAACGTGCTGATCTGCCGAACGGCTGCGTCGCGGCCTGTGAGCCGGGTTTCGCGTAGCGGCAGGCTACGTCTGAAGGCTCGGGACTCGACCGCAGGAGCCCGGCTCTCAACGGGTCGTTGTCGCAACTGATATCCGCGACCAGGGATCGTGACAATCAGGTCGCGATCCTCGCCAAGTATTTTGCGTAACGCGGACAGATGGACCTGGATATTATTTTCTTCGACGACGGTTTTCGGCCAGACACTATCCAACAATTCGTCTTTCGTAACGAGTCGTCCAGCGGCCGACACGAGCACGGCAAGAATATCGAAGGCGCGAGATCCGACAGGCACGAGCGTGCCGCTTTGGTGCAGCGTCCGCATCTCCAAATCGATCTGAAACCGGCCCAGGTCGATCATGCTGGTGCCGTAATTCGCGGGTCGCTCGGTAACCGTCATGTTTGTGCTCGCATTTGATCGAGGGGAGTTGCGCGCCGGCTTTATGCCGATGTCAGTCGCATTCCGGCTAAGCAGAGTAGTTGCCCGCCTGGTCTGCGGAAGCCTGAACGTCGCGGCGTGTGTCTCCAGAAACAGCCTGTTTGATTTATTAAATCTCCGTGACATTGGAGAAAGTTTTGTCTCACCAGACTCGACAGCGCGCCTGCGCCCTCCGGCGGCTGTATTCCCTCGCGAAGCAATTGAGGATTCTGACGGACCGAGTCTGCCAGTTTTGCTTTTGTTCACAAACGGGTCGATAAACAAAATTCTTTTGAAAGAAAATCAAGAATGGATATCACCTCGACGAATTGGCGACTTTCATGGCCGTGGTCGATACCGGCTCGATGACGGCAGCTGCCCAATATCTCGACCTGAATTGGCCGGCTCAAGGATTCGACGCTGCATAGCCGGCTTGTTGGCAGTAGCCGCATGCGTGTTCTTGCGAGTCCCGCGTTTCCAGTCGCTTGAACGTCCGTTACGGAGAAATCCAACTGTCCCTTGTGGGCCGAACTCGGCCGGCTGTAGTATGCCTGGTTCGCCGATAAGCTTTCGCTCGCTCATTCTGGCAAGGACGCACGCCCGGTGGTATTTTTGGTGGATCCGTGCCGTCAAAATTCCTCAAACCCGCTCAAGCAAAGCGATAGCAGGGGGTTTTTCATACCGGCCCTGCCATCAAACAATCTTCCGGATTCCCAATCGTCCGGAAGACATCGCCAGTCGCATCTCCCGTCAAAAGCCCTTTAGCCACACCGGGATCATTCATCCAGGCTGGTAAGCACGCCCTCGCCGCCTCATTCCCGACGGCGGAAAGTACCTTGCGACACAGAGCCCGTAAATGATCAGCGCCGCGACCGTGTAGGACACGAATCGCGCCGCAAAGAACAGCAAGACCACGACGACCGCGGCCAGCAGCATCTCCAGTCTCGGACCGAGCGCCGACAGCTGCCCGCCGCGCGCTTCGAAGGCGGTGCCCAGCAAAATCAGCAACGGGATCAACGCCAGCACCATGTGGATCGGCTCGAGGATCGGATAAGCCACGAGCATCGTCATCGACGCGAGCGCGTAGTCGATGCGGCTGTCCCGATGGCGGCGAAACACCAGATACGCGGACAGCAGGCAAGCAGCCAGCACCAACGCATGCGAAGCAGTCGACAGCAACGTACCGGACACCGGCATGCCGATCGTCGCCGATAGCGTCTGCAGCGCGCCCCTCACGGCATTGTTCATCGGCGCGCCGCCACCGCTCATCGCCAGTGCCATGCCGTTCAGGCGCGGCATGTCCGACACGAAGTAGTGCCACAAAACGTCGAAGCCGAGGCGCGCTCCGGTGATCACCGTCAACGCAATCGCAACGACGCTCGCCATCACGAACGTCCGCCATTCGCGACGCAGCAACAGCAGGCCGGCAACGGCCAGGGGCGTGAGCTTGATCGCGATCGCAAAGCCAAGAAAGAGTCCAGCGGCATAACCTTTGCCACGCTCGATCAGCGCGAAAGTCGCAATCAACAGGAAGAACAGCAGTTCGTTCGATTGGCCGTCGTAGGTATCTTCGACGAGCGGAAAGCTCAGCAGCGCGACCGCCACCAGCAGCAGATTCACGCTGCGCTCCGTGCCGCGGTACGCGATCGTGACGACGAGATACAAAGCCACCGAGAACAATACGATCGACGCACTCACCCAGACGATTTTCGCGGCGAGCGGCGTAAGCAGCGCGAGCGGCGCGAACACCAGCGCGAACTGCGGCGGGTAGGCGTAGAAGATGTCGTCGCCCGTCGAGCGCGCGCCGATGCCCTGCAAAAACGCGATGAGCGCGTCGTGATCGTACAGGCGCGCCGGGTCATGCAGCACGACGTTGAAGGCGTACAGGTAGAAATTGAAATCGCCGAAGGCGTCAGGGACGTTGCCACGAAACCTGGCGACGACGTGCAGGATACGCAGCGTGAGGCAGGCTACCGCAATCAGCAAAAGGAGCGCGGCACCCGCGCCGAAGTTCGACCTCGTCCGTACGGCGCCTGCGTTGAACATGGTGTCTCTCCGCGGTACGTCAATCAACGTGGGAGTTGCTGCGCCCTTGAGACCCGCGCTAGCGGGGGCGTACCAGCAGACCATGTCGCCGGTACGATCCGGGGATGGCCGGCATGGCCAGCCATGCCGGCTTCGTGCCGACCGACCGGACAGAGATTACCGATTCGCAAAAATCGATCTGTGCGCTCGCCCACACGAGACCGACCTATGTCGGGAACTTCGGCGCGCGAAGATCGTTCGTTGGCGGCGAATCGCCGTGTTCGCCGCGGAATGCCACGCACGTCGCGCCGATCGGCGCTTATCGGCTCGCGACCCTCATGCAAGCGCGCGCAACCTCGCGGCGTCGCTTGATTACGTAGCCGCCCCACATCAGCACGAGCCATGCCGGCACCAGCCACACCGAGATCGACAAGCCCGGCGTCAGCGCCAGAATCACGAGGATCAGCGCCATGAATGCCAGGCAGATCCAGTTGCTGACAGGGAACCAGAACGAGCGGAACACCAGCGTTTCGCCCGCGGCTACCATCGCCTTGCGCGACTTCAGATGCGTGAGGCTGATCAGCGCCCAGTTCAGCACCAGCGCCGCGACCACGAGCGACATCAGCAGTCCGAGCGCTTCCGCGGGGATCACGTAGTTGATGATCACGCACGCGAACGTCGCGAGCGCCGACAGACCGATCGCCAGATACGGCACGCCTCGCCGGTCGACCTTCAGCAGCGCGCGCGGCGCGTTGCCCTGTTCGGCGAGGCCGTACAGCATGCGGCTATTCGCGTAGACGCCGCTGTTGTACACCGACAGCGCCGCGGTCAGCACGACCACGTTCAGCACGTTGGCGGTCAGCGACGAGCCCATCTGCGAGAAGATCATCACGAACGGGCTGCCGCCCGCCGCCACCTCGTTCCACGGATACAGCGACAGCAGCACCGCGAGCGAGCAGATATAGAAAATCAGGATCCGCAGGATCACCTGGTTCACGGCCTTCGGAATGCTTTTCTGCGGCTCGGCGGCCTCGGCCGCCGTAATGCCGATCAGCTCCAGCCCACCGAACGAGAACATGATCACCGCGAGCATCATGAAGAGACCGTGAAAGCCGTGCGGGAAAAAGCCGCCGTGGCTCCACAGGTTCGCGACCGTCGCCTCCGGGCCGCCGTGACCGCTAATCAGCAGATAGCCGCCGAATACGATCATGCCGATCACCGCCGCGACCTTGATGATCGCGAACCAGAACTCGGTTTCGCCGTAGGCCTTCACGTTGGCGAGATTGATCGCGTTGATGATCGCGAAGCACACCAGCGCCGACAGCCACGTCGGCACGCCCGGCCACCAGAAATGCACGTAGGTGCCGACCGCGGTCAGTTCGGCCATGCTGACGAGCACATAGAGCACCCAGTAGTTCCAGCCCGACAGGAAGCCCGGGAAATCGCCCCAGTACTTGTACGCGAAGTGGCTGAACGAGCCGGCGACCGGCTCCTGCGCGACCATCTCGCCGAGCTGGCGCATTATCATGAACGCGATGACGCCGCCGATCGCGTAGCCGAGGATCATCGACGGACCGGCGGCCTGCAGCACGCTGGCGGAGCCGAGAAAGAGGCCCGTGCCGATCGCGCCGCCCAGCGCGATCAACTGGATGTGACGATTCTTGAGCCCGCGCTTCAGACCCTCTTGCTGCTTTGCACTATTCATTACGTCCTGCTGGGTGGAGATCGCCGCATGTCGCCGCTGGGTGTAAAACGCTGTCGAAGGCAGCGCCGTGGCAGATTGCACGGCTGGACCGTACCGTTCGGTCTGGCAAAACCACTAATTTTACCCAACCGATATTCCTCTGACATTCGGAGCCGCCCGCTCCGTTCTGCGCCGCACTTAAGCGCGCGGATTGTGATTGTCACGGGGATGGCGCCTGGGTATGTTGCCGAAGTCCACTTTTCATGCCGCGGAGCTTCACTATGTTGCCCAAACGTCTGCTTTGCGCCGCCATGTTGTGCCTCTGTTTCGCGGGCGTCAGTACGTCCGCGCTCGCGCAGACGGTGCCCACCGCCCAGCAAACGGCCGATGACGCCGCGTCGCAGGCAAGCGGCCAGCCAGCGCCAGCGCCGGCCCCCGCTACTGCCAGCAAGCCGCCTGCCGCCGCGCTCGGCGGCCCGGTGCGCAACATCGTGCTCGTGCATGGCGCGTTCGTCGACGGATCGAGCTGGAACGGCGTGGTCGCGAAGCTGCAGCAAAAGGGTTATCACGTGAGCTCGGTGCAGAATCCGCTGACCTCGCTCGCCGACGACGTCGCCGCGACCCGCCGCGTGCTTGATCGCGAGAACGGTCCGGTGCTGCTGGTCGGGCACTCATGGGGCGGCGTCGTGATCACCGAGGTCGCCGCGAATGCGCCGAACGTCGCCGGGCTCGTGTATGTCGCCGCGCTTGCGCCGCAACTGCACGAATCGGCGATGGACGTGATGAAGGCCGGCGGGCCGATGCCGGCCGGCCAGAGCATCAGCAAGGACGCGAACGGGTTCTTGTGGATCGACCGCGCGCGCTATCACGCCGATCTCGCCGCCGACGTGCCCGAGACCGTCGCACGCGTGCTCGCCGCCGCGCAGGTGCCGATCGCCGCGAGCGCATTCGACGAACCGGTCGATCAGGTCGGCTGGAAGGACAAACCGTCGTGGTACGTGCTGACGACGAAAGACCACGCGGTGTCGCCCGATCTGCAGAGAATCATCGCCGAGCGCATCGGCGCGAAGGTGGTGCCGGTCGCGTCGAGCCATCTCGCGCCGGTGTCGCACGCCGGGGCGGTGGCGGAGGCGATCGATCACGCGGCGCGCGAGTTGAGCCGGCAGCAGCAGTAAGCCGCCGGCTCGACGCCGCGCGGCTCAGCGCAGCATGAACGACATCGCCGACAGACAGTTCAGCATCCGCACCGCATGCTCGGCCGACGCCGCACTGAAGCGCAACGTCACGCCATCGACGCGCGTAAGCGTCGGCCATTGGCAGAACAGATCGGCGAGCCCGCTCGTTTGCACGCGCAGTTCGCAGTCGATCGTTCGCGGCTCTGCGCGCGTCGCGGCAGGCGCACGGCCCGCTTCGACATGCTGACGGACCACGTCGCGCGCGGCGGCCCGCAGCGCCTCGCGCACGCTCGCGGGCGACCGCGTGACGCCGCTTGCTTGCCCGGTTGCGGTCTTCGTGACGACGAAACGCGCGCCGGGAAAACGCGGCGCGGTTTCCTCGGCGAACACGTCGTCACCCGATAAAAGCACCACACGCGCGCCATATTCTTCGGCGAGCGCACCGTACAGCCCCGCTTCGCCCAGCTCCACGCCGTTGAACGCCACGCGCGCGAACGCGAAGCTGTTGATCGTGTGCGCGAGGATGCCGCGCGTTTGCGCCTTCGCGTGGTAGCCGATCATGAAGACCAGCGCCGCACCGTATTCGAGCCCGGCCATCATGCCGAGCGTGCGCGGCTTGCCGAGCACGAGCTGGGCGCGCGGATCGAGCAGATCGGGCAGCAGGTTGCGAAAGCCGCCGTGCGAATCATTGACCCACACGTCGGTCGCGCCGCCCGCGAACGCGCCTTCGATGGCCGCGTTGGCTTCGAGCGTCATCCAGCGTCGCGCGGCTTCGTATTCGCCGTTGCCCGCGCGCGTCTGCTCGGCATGGAACACGCCGGCGATGCCTTCGATGTCGGTGGAGATCAGGACTTTCATCGCGCGGAATTCCTCAGCAGGTGGGCAAGGTCCGGCACGCTGTCGCGCAGCGACAGCCGCCGATGGCCGTCGCGACCGGTGACGGTCTCGGCGCTCCACAATGCATCGACGATCGCCTGCTCGACGCTGTCGGCGCAGGCGCGAAACAGCGGGTCGAGGCCATGATCGGCGACGAGCGGCGGCAGCACGACGAAGTCCGCGCCGTGCGGCACCGTGTACGCGGTCGAAAACGCCAGCGCGATATCGCCGCTGCCGTGGCCGTATACCGAGCCGGTACGCGCGAGACCGGCCGCCGCGCGCAACGACAGGCGTTTCAGCTGGCGCGCGTCGAGCGGCGCATCGGTCGCGATGATCATGATGATCGAGCCTTGCTCGGGTTGCTCGGGAGTCGCGTTAGCAGCGGCACTGGCAGCATTCGCCGCCTCAGCGACGGCCGCGCGTTCGGCCAGCATGCGGCCGAGCGGCGTGCCGTCGATCGTCAGCATCGGCAGACGGCCGAAGTTGGCAAGCACGAGCGCGCCAACGGTGTAGTCGCGGCCCGCCGCACTGAACACGCGCGACGCAGTGCCGATGCCGCCCTTCAGATCGAAACACGACATGCCGCGCCCCGCGCCGAGCGCACCGCTCGCGACATCGGCGCTTGCCGCGTCGAATGCTTCGTTGAAGTGCTGTTCGGTTACGGCAAGCGCCTGAATGTCGTTCAGGTAGCCGTCGTTGCATTCGAACACGAGCGGATTGACCGTCGACCATTCGCGGCCGATGCGCGGATTCGCGCGAATCGCCGCGCGGATCTGCGCCTGCGCGAGCACGCCGACGCCGAAGGTGTTGGTCAGCGCGATCGGCGTCTCCAGCGTGCCGAGTTCGTCGAGCTGCACGAGCCCGACGCTCTTGCCGAAGCCGTTGATCACCGACGCGGCGGCCGGCACCTTGTCGACGAACGGATCGCCGCGATGCGGCCGGATCACGGTCACGCCGGTTTGCAGCGCGCCTTCGGCAAGCGTGCAATGACCGACGCTGACGCCGTCCACGTCGGCGATCGTGCCGAGCGCTCCGGCCGGCAACGTGCCGATGTGCGGCGCGCGCTCAGCCGAATGATGGTTGCTCATGCTCATGGCCGATCCAGCTTCGGATCGAGCGCGTCGCGCAGGCCGTCGCCGAGCAGGTTGAACGCGAGCACGGTCAGAAAAATGGCGAGGCTCGGAAACAGCGCGATATGCGGCGCGGTCACCATATCGGCGCGAGCTTCGTTGAGCATCGCGCCCCACTCGGGCGTCGGCGGCTGCGCGCCCAAGCCGAGAAACGACAGGCTCGCCGCCGTGATGATCGACGTGCCGATGCGCATCGTCAGATACACGACGACCGATGAAATCGTGCCCGGCAGAATGTGCCGCGCCATGATGGTCCAGTCCGACGCGCCGATGCTGCGCGCCGCCTCGATATAGGTGAGCTGCTTGAGCATCAGCGTATTGCCGCGCACGAGCCGCGCGAACGCCGGAATGCTGAAGATCGCCACGGCGCAGATCACGTTGATCATGCCGTTGCCGAGAATCGCAACCACACCGATCGCGAGCAGAATGCCGGGGAACGCGAACAGCACGTCGGCCACGCGCATTGTGATGCGATCCCACCAGCCCTCGTAGTAACCGGCAAGCAGACCGAAGAACGTGCCGATCACCGCGCCGATCGCCACGGACAGAAAGCCCGCCTCGAGCGAAATGCGCGAGCCGACGAGGATGCGGCTGAAGATATCGCGGCCCAGCGAATCGACGCCGAACCAGTGCGCGGCCGACGGCCCAGCGTTCAGCGCGTCGTAGTCGAAGAAGTTCTCGGGGTCGTACCGCACGATATGCGGCGCGATGATCGCGACCACGATCAGGAGCAGCACGAACACGCCGGCGGCCAGCGCGACATGCTGCTTGCGGAACTTGCGCCAGAATTCGCTCCACGGTGTGCGGATCGCGCGTTCGGAGGCAACGGGAGTGGCCGCATTCGGCCCGGTGGCGGTGGTGCTCATGCGGGCCTCACTTGAAACGGATGGTCGGGTTGATCACCGCGTACAGCACGTCGACGATCAGGTTGATGATGATGAATTCGAGCGAGAACAACAGTACCTCGGCCTGAATGATCGGATAGTCGCGCATCGACACGGCATCGACGAGCAAACGGCCGAGGCCCGGCCAGTTGAACACCACCTCGACGACGATCGAGCCGCCGAGCAGAAAGCCGAACTGCAGACCCATCATCGTGACGACGGGAATCAGCGCGTTGCGCAGGCAGTGCTTGATGATCACGAGCCGCTCAGGCACGCCCTTCGCGCGCGCGGTGCGCACGAAGTCCTCGTGCAGCACCTCGACGAACGAGGCCCGCGTGAAGCGCGCCATTACGGCCGCGACCGCCGCGCCGAGCGTCAGCGACGGCAGCACGTAGCTGCGCCACGAACCGTCGCCGACGATCGGCAGCCAGCCGAGCTGCACCGAGAAAATCTGCATCAGCAGCATGCCGAGCGCGAACGCCGGAAACGAAATGCCCGACACCGCGAGCGTCATGCCCAGGCGGTCCGGCCAGCGGTTGCGCCACACCGCCGAGGCGATGCCGATCGCCATGCCGATCACGACCGCCCACACCATACTCGCGATCGTCAGCCACAACGTCGGGAAGAAGCGTTCCGCGATCTCCTGGCTCACCGGCCGCTTGCTGCGCGTCGAAACGCCGAAGTCGCCATGCGCCATCCGCCAGAAGAAACGGACGAACTGCTGCGGCAGCGGCTTGTCGAGCCCGAGGTCGGAGCGCACGAGCGCCACGGTCGCCTCGTCCGCTTCAGGACCGGCGGCGAGCCGCGCCGGATCGCCCGGCAGCAGATGCACGAACAGGAACACCAGCACGGCGACGATGAAGAGCGTCGGCAGCAGGCCTAGCAGACGTTTGACGAGGAAGTTCAGCATGAAACCAATCCGGCAAATGAGCGGCAAATGAGCGGCAAATCAGGCGGGCAACGAGGACTCGTGTGCGGCGGCGGCGCGGCGGCGGGCTGGGTGAACCGCCGCCTGCGCATGCCGCCTCGTCAGGTCATCACTTGATCGCGATCTCGTCGAAGTTGAACGAGCCGTCCGGCGCGACGTAAGCGCCCGACAGACGCTTGCTGCGCGCATACACGACCTTCTCCTTGACGAGAAAGATCCACGGCGCGTCGGCCCAGATGCGCTTCTGCGCATCGGTGTAGAGCGCGGCCTTCTGCGCCCGGTCGGTCGTTTCGAGCGCCTGCTTCAGATCGTTGTCGACCGCGTCGCTCTTGTAGTACGACGTGTTGACCATCTTCGGCGGGAACGAGTAGCCCGCGAGCAGCGGGCTGATCGCCCAGTCCGCCTCGCCGGTCGACGACGACCAGCCCGCGTAGTACATCCGCACCGGCGCGGTCGCCGGGTCCTGCGCGCTTTCGACCTTGGCGACGCGCTGACCCGCTTCGAGCGCCTCGACGCTGGCCTTGATGCCGACCTGCGCGAGCTGCTGCTGCACGAACTGGATGACCTTCTGCGCGGTCGAGTAGTTATACGCGGACCACAGCGTCGTTTCGAAGCCGTTCGGATAGCCCGCTTCCTTCAGCAGTTCGCGCGCCTTCGCGGGATCGTACGGCCAGGGTCCGAGCTTGACCGCATAGTCGACGCCCTGCGGCACGACGCCGTCGGCCGGCGTCGCGTACCCGGCGAACGCGACCTTCGTCAGCGCTTCCTTGTTGACCGCGTAGTTCAGCGCTTCACGCACCTTCGGGTTGTCGAACGGCTTCTGGTTCATGTTCATGCTGATGTAGCGCTCGATGATCGACGGCGCCGCGATCAGATCGACCTTCGGGCTCGACTGCAGTTGCGCGGCCTGCTCGAACGGCACCTGGAACGCGAAGTCCGCTTCGCCGGTGCGCATCAGCGCGGCGCGCGTGTTGTTGTCGACGACCGGCTTCCAGTCGATCGCATCGATCTTCGGGTAACCCTTCTTCCAGTAGCCGGCGAACTTCTTCACGGTCAGATCGCCGGCCGGGTCCCACTTCACGAGTTCGAACGGGCCCGTGCCGACCGGATGAAACGCGATGTCCTTGCCGTACTTCTTCAGCGCGTCCGGCGAGATCATCACCGCCGACGGATGCGCGAGCACGTTGATGAACGCCGAGAACGGCGTTTTCAGCGTGACGCGCACCGTGTACGGATCGACCACTTCCGTTTTCTCGATGCGGCTGAACATGTTGTAGCGCTTCAGCTTGTTGGCCGGATCGGTCACGCGGTCGAAGTTCGCCTTCACGGCGGCCGCATTGAAGTCGGTGCCGTCCTGGAACTTCACGCCATGGCGCAGCTTGATCGTATAGACGCGCGCGTCGGGGCTCGCGTCATAGCTGTCGGCGAGCACGTTGACGAGCTTCATGTCCTTGTCGAAGCCGAACAGCCCCTGATAGAACGATTTCGCGACCGCCTGCGACAGCGTGTCGTTCGCGTCGTACGGATCGAGCGACGTGAAGGTCGACGCGACGGCCATTACGGCCGTCGTTTCGGCGTGCGCCAGATTGCCCGCGAGCGTCGCGAACACCACCGCGCCGCCGCTGACGAGCGCGCGCAAACGAAACGGAGAGGACGGGAACAGCAGGTTCATGAGATTGCTCCAGGCTGCGAGTTAAGGATGTGACAGGGCCGTTATGGTTGGCGTGGCTTCAATTGCTGATGTTTCTCTTGCTGTTGCTTCGATTGCCGATGCTTCGGGTCTCGCGCTTCAGGTCTGCCGCTTCAATGCGATGCGGCGCTTCGCTCAATAAGCGCCGCCGACGCGATGCTGCGCGACGAAATGATCCGGACCCACCGCGACGAGCGGCGCGACGACCGGCTCGTCGTGCAGCGCGCGAATCGGGCTCGGAATATCGTCGGCGGCGAGCATGCGTTTCGCGTGACGGCGCGCGGGATCGGCGACCGGCACCGCGCTCATCAGCTTCTTCGTGTACGGATGCTGGGGCGCCTCGAACACCGCGCGACGCGGACCGATCTCGACGATCTGGCCGAGATACATCACCGCGACGCGATGGCTCACACGCTCGACCACCGCCATGTCGTGCGAAATGAACAGATACGCGACGCCGAGCTCGCGCTGCAGGTCGAGCATCAGATTGACGATCTGCGCCTGCACGGAGACGTCGAGCGCGGACACCGATTCATCGGCGATCACGACCTTCGGATTCAGCGCGAGCGCGCGAGCAATCGCGATACGCTGACGCTGCCCGCCCGAAAACTCATGCGGATAGCGGCGCGCGGCCTCGGCCGGCAAACCGACTTTCTCGAGCAGCCACGCGACGCGCGCCTGCGCTTGTCCACCCTGCGCGACGCCATGCACGAGCAGCGGCTCCATGATCGAGAAGCCGACGGTCAAGCGCGGATTCAACGACGCGAACGGGTCCTGGAAAATAAACTGGATATCGCGGCGCAGCGCCTGCAAAGCGGGCCCGGTCAGCGAGCTGATTTCCTTGCCAGCGAATTCGATCGAGCCACTCTGACTTTCGACGAGTCTCAGCAGCGAGCGGCCCGTGGTCGACTTGCCGCAGCCCGACTCGCCGACCAGCGCGAGCGTTTCGCCGGGCCGCAGATCGAAGCTGACTTTTTCGACCGCATGCACACGGCCCGTCATACGGCCGAACAGGCCGCTACGGACCGCAAAGCGCGTGACCAGATCGCGCACGCGCAGGATCGGCGGCGTGTCGTCGCGCACCAGCGGCTGCGCTTCTTCGGCGACAGCCGCCGCCGGCTGCACCGCCGCATCGGCGCCGTTCGCGCCGGCCTGCTCGACGCTCAGGATCGGAAAGCGCGCGGGCTGATCGGTGCCCTGCATCGAGCCGAGACGAGGCACCGCCGCGAGCAGCGCCTTCGTGTACGGATGCGACGGCGCGGCGAACAGCGCGTCCGACGCGCCCTCCTCGACCTTCTCGCCGCGATACATCACGAGCACGCGGTCGGCCACTTCGGCAACCACGCCCATGTCGTGCGTAATGAAGATCACGCCCATGTTCATCTCGTCCTGCAAGCCGCGAATCAGTTGCAGGATCTGCGCCTGGATCGTCACGTCGAGCGCGGTGGTCGGTTCATCGGCGATCAGCAGCGCGGGCTTGCACGACAACGCCATCGCAATCATCACGCGCTGGCGCATGCCGCCCGACAGCTGATGCGGGTAACGCGCCGCGACGCGCCTTGCCTCGGGAATCCGCACGATCTCGAGCAGACGCAGGGTTTCGGCGCGCGCGGCCTCGCGGCTCTTGCCCTGGTGCAGCGCGATCGCCTCGCTGATCTGATCGCCGACCGTGAAGACCGGATTGAGCGAGGTCATCGGCTCCTGGAAGATCATCGCGATGTCGGCGCCGCGAACTGTGCGCATCGTGCCGGACGACGCCTTCGCGAGATCGAGCACGCTGCCGTCGCGCCGCCGGAATGCGATGCTGCCGCCGGCAAGACGGCCGCCGCCATGCTCGATCAGCCGCATCAGCGCCAGCGACGTGACCGACTTGCCCGAGCCCGATTCGCCGACGATCGCGAGCGTCTCGCCGCGCTCGACCGTGAACGACAGATTGCGCACCGCGTTGAAGGTCGAGTCGCCGCGGCGGAACGCGACCGTCAGATCGTCGACCGCGAGCACGCGCTGCGGCGGCAGGGTTTCGATAAGCGGGCTGGCGGTGTGCGAGGAAGAAGGCACGGTGGTTCCTTTGCTTTGAGTTCGAACGCGGCTAACGGGGCCTCAGGCATGTGGCGACACGCGCCAGCGGCTAGCGATAGATCGCCGTCACCGGCGCTTCGCCAAGCCGCGCGAAACCGCGGTACATACCCTCGGTATTGAACGGCAGCGTGACGTTGCCCCGCGCGTCGACGGCGACGAGGCCGCCGCGTCCGTCGATCTTCGGCAAGCGGTTCATCACGACGTGGTGCGCGGCTTCTTCGAGCGAGACCTGGCGATAGGCCATCTGCGCGGCGACGTCGTAGGCGGCGACCATGCGCATGAACATTTCGCCGGAGCCGGTGGTCGATACCGCGCAGGTCGCGTCGTCCGCGTAGCAGCCCGCGCCGATCAGCGGCGTATCGCCGACGCGGCCCACCTGCTTGTTGGTCACGCCGCCCGTCGAGGTCGCCGCGGCGAGATGCCCGTGGCGGTCGAGCGCGACTGCGCCGACGGTGCCGAACTTGCGATTCGGATCGATCGGCTCGTGCGGCGTCGGGTCGTCGTTGCTCGAAGCCGTGGACGCGAGCGTCGCGGCGTCGTGATCGAGCATCGGACGCTGCTGCTCACGCGCCAGTTGCCATTGCCGATAGCGCGCGTCGGTATCGAAGTAGCTGTTGTCGACGAACTCGAGCCCCTGCGCGGCCGCGAACGCTTCCGCGCCGTCACCGGTGAACAGCACGTGGTCGCTGCGCTCGAGCACGCGGCGCGCGGCGAGAATCGGATTGCGCACGCGCGTCACGCAACAGATCGCGCCCGCGTCGAGCGTGCGGCCGTCCATGATCGCGGCGTCGAGTTCGTGCGTGCCGGCCGCCGTGTAGACCGCGCCGTGGCCCGCATTGAAGAGCGCGCAGTCTTCGAGCAGCCGCACCGCTTCGCTGACCGCGTCGAGCGCGCTGCCGCCGTCGGCGAGCACGCGCTGGCCAGCGCTCAGCACCGCGTTGAGCGCCGCGTGATATCCGGTTTCGGCGCTGGCCGACATCGACGTGCGCAGGATCGTCCCTGCCCCGCCGTGGATGGCAATGACTGCGTTGGAGTTCATCGTTTGGATCGTGGAGTGCGGGTGGTTCGGGGAGTGCGGGGTGCTGTGATGGCTTTTGCTTCGGCATCCCTGGCTTTCGTGCTTCTGGCTTGGGTGCTGTCAGCCTTTGCGCCGTCGCTGTGTTTTAGCCTTGCAGCCCTCGCGCGCGCGGCTTTGCTCAGGGCGCGCGCCGGCTCCTGCGCGGCGCCGGCCGCGCCCGACTGCGGATCGAACAGCCACGGCAGCACGAACTCGCTGACCTCGGCGGCCGCCTTGACCGAGCGTTGCGCGCGATACGCGACCGCGTCGCACAACGCCTCGATGACCGCGAGCACGGCCGAATCGGCATTCGACGCGAGACGCCGGTCGGTGCGGACATACAGCGCCAGGTCCGCGAACCGCACGAGCGGCGAGCGCGGACCGTCGGTGAGCGCGAGCACGCGCGCGCCGCGTTCGGAGGCGCGGCGCGCGAGCTCGATCGTGTCCTCGACATAGCGCGGAAACGCGATGCCGATCACGAGATCGCCCGGACCCGAACCCACGAGGTGCCGCGCCGCATGCGACGGCCCGCCGTTCAGCGCCAGCGAATGCACGTTGTCGTGATACGGCAGCAGTCCGTGCTCCATCAGGCTCGCGAGAAACGCGCTGGCGCCGAAGCCGATCACGAATACGCGACGCGCGGCGATGATCGCGTCGACGGCGGCGTCGGCGGTCGCGCGATCGATCGACGTACGCGTTGCGTGCAGATTGTTGGCAGCCTGCTCGAGCGACGCGTCGATCAGATCGTCACCGGCCGCGAGCGTTTCCTGCGCGCTGCGCAGCCGCTCGACCGGCGCGAGCGTCGCCTCGAAGCCACGCACGAGCGCCTCGCGAAACTGCGGATAACCGTCGAAGCCGAGCGCGCGCGCAAAGCGATTCGCGCTCGCGACCGACGCGCCGACCACGCTCGCGAGCTCGTCGATACGCATCGTCGCCGCGCGGAACAGATGAGCCAGCACGTACTCGCCCATGCGCTGGTGGATTGGCGTGAGCGTCGGCATCGCAGCGGTGATGCGCGTGGCAATGGCCTGCTCGGCGGGGTTCGGCACAGCGGACGGGTGATGGATCATGCGAACGGACAGGCGCGGTTGTTCTATGCGAATGAGATGAAATTATGTTTACATGAAACACGCGCCGAAAAAAATTCATTTCCATTATTTCGAGGGTTTTTGCCGACCGAAGGTCTTCAGACAATGGAGTTCAGCATCCACGCCATGCCGCACCCCGATGAAAATCCATTTTCATCGGGGCGATGGGTGGCTTCATCGCGTGCCGAGCTCCGCCGCTCAGCACGCCGCAGCGCTCTGTTCGGGAATGCCGAGGAGCCGCGCCGCCGGCGACATCACGATGATCAGCGCCTGCACGACGAACGCGAGCGACGCCGCGACCAGACACACGTCGATGCTCCAGTGCGCGCTGAGCGCGGCGCCGAGCAGCGCGCCCACCGGCCGCGCGCCGTAGGTGGCGGTGCTGATCAGCGCGGACACGCGGCCGATCATCCGTTCGGGCGTGATCGCCTGACGCAGCGTGGTCGAGCCGACGACCCACAGGATTGGTCCCGCGCCGAGCAGGAAGAAGCTCGCGAGCGCGAGCCAGAACGATGGGACGATCAGCGTCGCCACCATCACGAGCGACGCGAGCAGGCCGCACGACGGTCCGACGATCAGCAGACGGCCGAATGCGAGACGCCGCGCGACCGCGGGCGCGGCGAGCGCGCCGCAGACCATGCCGACCCCGTACGCGCCGAGCGTCACGCCGACCGCCGAGGCATTGAGCCCCAGCCGATGCACCGCGTAAGGCACATAGACCGCCTGCAGGATGAAGAAGCCGAGATTGAAGAACACTGCGGTCAGCAGCATCGGCAGCAGCAACGGATCGCGCAGCACGAAGCGCGTGCCGTCGCGCAGCTCCAGCATGAAATGCCGCCGCGGCGCGGCCGCGCGCGGCGGCTCGCGCAATCCCGCGAGCAACGCGACCGCGAACGCCGACAACATCGCCGCGCCGCCATACGCCCAACCCGCGCCGATCCAGCCGACCAGCACGCCGCCCAGCGCCGGCCCCGCCGAATACGCGACGCTGCGCGCGAGTTCGAGCCGGCCGTTCGCGCTCGCATAGGCGTCGCGCGGCACGATCGACGGCACCAGCGACGGCGCCGCAACGTTGTAGGCGACCGTACCCGTCGCGGCGACGAAGCCGAGCGCGGCGAGCAGCGGCAGGTTCAGCGCATGCGTGAGCACCAGCAGCAGCAGCACGCACAGCATCGCGCAGACCCGCACGCTCTCAGCGAGCGTCATCAGCACGCGGCGCGAGCGGCGGTCGGCCCAGACGCCGAGCGGCATCGACAGCAACAGGAACGGCAGCGTTTGCGCGGTTTGCAGCAGCCCGGTATCGCGCGCGTTGGCGCCGAGCGCGAACACCGCGACGAGCGGTGCGGCGGCGAGGCTGATCTGCTCCGCCGATTGCGCGCACAGGTTCGACCAGGCGAGGCGCTGGAATGCGCGGGGCAGACGTTGCGCATTGGACGGCGAAGACGACGAAGGGGAAGACGTGGCGGACATCGATGCACTCCCGAGTTTGACGTGAGGCATTCATCGTCGGCGCTCAGGGCCTGCGGGGCGCCCCGGTTCTTGCGGTGTTATTCTTCGCTCGCCATGAATCTCGAAAGCATTCTCTTTACTCAAGGTTTCGGTTCGCGCCGCCAATGCCGTGCGCTGATCGGCGACGGCCGCGTCAGCGTCGACGGTGCGATTTGCACCGATGCCGACGCCGATTTCGCTGTTGATGGTGGCGCGTTGCGCTTTAGCGTCGACGGCGTCGAATGGCCGTATCGCGAGCACGCGTATCTGCTGCTGAACAAGCCCATCGGCTACGAATGCTCGCGCGATCCGCAGCATCATCTGAGCGTGTTCAGCCTGCTGCCGCCGCAGTTCGCCGAGCGCGGCGTGCAGTGCGTCGGCCGTCTCGATCAGGACACCACGGGCCTCCTGCTGCTCTCCGACGACGGCAAGTTCGTGCATCAGTTCACGTCGCCGAAACGCAAGGTGCCGAAGCTCTACGTCGCGACCACGCGCCATCCGCTCGACGACGCGCAGCTCGCCGCGCTGCGCGACGGCGTGCTGCTGCACGGCGAAACGAAACCCAGCGCCGCGCTCGACGCCCAGGCGCGCGACACTCACACGCTCGCGCTCACCGTGCTCGAAGGCAAATACCACCAGGTCAAGCGGATGATCGCGGCCTCGGGCAACCGCTGCGAGGCGCTGCATCGCGAACGGATCGGTGGGCTCGCGCTTCCCGCGGCGCTCGCGCCCGGGGCATGGCAATGGCTCGACGCAGCGGGCCTTGCCGCGCTGCGGGCCGGGTAAACGACTAGCCGTAACGAGGGGCCGCCTTAGCCCTTGATGCGCCGGAGAAACCCCGCGCGCATTGCGGTGCACCGAACATAGGCCGTTGCGTTGCAGCATGCCGTTGCTTACATGTCGCCCTATACTCGTCTAAACAAACGACTACAAAGGTTTCAAGGAGGGGCGCCATGCAAATCGACGGCACGATGGCGTTTTCGCACGCGATGACCGCGTTTATCTGCTTTGCACTGCTACTGGTCGGCGGATTGCTGGTCATCATGCGGCTGCGGCACAAGTACCATCCGAATCTGATCGGCGCATTGATCGGCGGCATGCTGTGCTTCCTGTTGCTGGAAGTGCTGCCTGCGCTGACCTGATGCCGGCTGGACCGCGCAGCTCGTTTTGCGCGGCGCATTGATGCGGTGCGGCGGATACGCTCTGCGGGGCAACCCGGCCCTCGCGAGGCGGCATTTTGTTTCTGCTGCCGACCTAGCCGCGTTTCCCGTTCGCCTCGCGCAAAAAATCCTCGACGCTCGGATAACGCAGACGTACCCGCAATTCCTCCTTCAGACGCCGGTTCACGAGCCGGCGCGACTCGCGCATGAACGACAGCAGCATCGGATCGATCTGCTGCTCCGCCTGCTCTCTCGTGATGCGCGGCGGGCGCGCGAGCCCGAACGCATCGGCGACCGCGTCGAAATACTCCCCCATTTTCAGCGACGAATCGTCGGACGCGTGCAGTGCGCGCGCGGGCCGGCCATGCGTGGCGAGACGCACGAGGATCGCGGCGAGGTCGTCGGCGTGGATGTGATTCGTGTAGACGTCGTCGGCATCGACGAGCGCCGGCGTGCCTCTTTCGAGCCGCGCGAGCGGCAGACGGTTGCGCGCATAGATGCCCGGGATCCGCGCGATGCTCGTGGCGACGCTGCCGCGCGCCGTCGCGCGCCGCAACTGCCGTTCGGCCGACACGCGACGTTTGGCGCGCGCATTCGCGGGCCGTGGTGCGCGCGTTTCGTCGATCCACGCGCCGCCGCAATCGCCGTAGACGCCCGTCGTGCTCGCGTAAACGATGCGCACCGGTGCGCGCGAAGCGCCGGTCCGGCGCACCCCGTCGGGTACAATATCGGGTGTTTCAGCGTCCAGACCTGAAGCGCGCGCACGGCGCAACCGCGCGATCGGCGCGACGGACGACCTCGCCGCGCAAGCGTTCATGCGGCCCCCGGCACCTAACGTCGCAAGCAGCGCGCGAGTGCGTCGATCTTCGTCGCCGGACTTCTGCGGCGGCGCGAGATGCAGCACCGTCGGCGCGAGGCGCGCGAGCCGTTTGAGGCTGCCGCGCGCGTCGAGATCGCCGACGAGCGGCGTCACCCCCGCGGCGCGCAACTCATCGCAGCGCGCTGCATGGCTCGTCAACGCGAAGATACGCGCGCGCGGCCACAAGAGGGGCACGCAGCGCATGCCGACGTCGCCGCATCCTACGATCAGCACGCGCGGCCGGCGGAAGTTTCGTGTCGCTTTCATGGTGGGCGCATTGTAGCGGTCACACGCAACAGGTACCGCGCGGTTGATCCGGCGGGTCCGCATACGATTCCGAATTTTCGATTCCGAACACTTTATGGCATTTAACGTCACGCTCCGGCAAACCGGCCGGCAGTTTCAGGTAGAACAGGACGAACCGGTGCTCTCCGCAGCGCTGCGTCAAGGCGTCGGCCTGCCGTACGGCTGCAAGAACGGCGCGTGCGGTTCGTGCAAAGGCACGGTCGTGAGCGGCGAGGTCGAACAGCGCGCGCACTCGTCGTCGGCGCTGTCGAACGACGAAAAGACGCGCGGCATGGCGCTCCTGTGCTGCGCGACCGCGTGCTCCGATCTCGAAGTCGACATCCGCGAAGTGGCCGGCGTCGGCGATGTGCAGGTCAAGAAGCTGCCGTGCCGCGTGAACGCGATCGAGCGCAAGGCCGACGACGTGATCGTCGTGAAGCTGCAACTGCCCGCCAACGAACGTCTGCAATATCTGGCCGGCCAGTACCTCGAATTCATCCTGAAGGACGGCAAGCGCCGCAGCTATTCGATGGCGAGCGCGCCGCACGTCGAAGGCCCGGTCGAGCTGCACATCCGCCACATGCCCGGCGGTGCGTTCACAGACCATGTGTTCAACACGATGAAGGAGCGCGACATCCTGCGCTTCGAAGCGCCGCTCGGCACGTTCTTCCTGCGCGAAGACTCGGACAGGCCGATCGTGCTGCTCGCGTCGGGCACCGGCTTCGCGCCGCTGAAGGCGATCGTCGAGCATGCGGTGTTCAAGAGCATGACGCGCCCCATGACGCTCTACTGGGGCGCGCGCCGCAAGAAAGACCTGTATCTGCTCGAACTCGCCGAGCAATGGGCGCGCGAGATTCCGAACTTCAAGTTCGTGCCGGTGCTCTCCGAGCCCGATGCGGGCGACGCATGGACGGGCCGCACGGGCTTCGTGCATCGGGCGGTGATCGAGGATCTGCCCGATCTGTCGGCCTACCAGGTGTATGCATGCGGCGCGCCGGTGATGGTCGAATCGGCGCTGCGCGATTTCACGCAGCATCACCAGTTGCCGGAAGACGAGTTCTACGCGGACTCGTTCACCAGCGCGGCCGATCTCGCGAACGCGGTCTGATTGCACGGCGGCAAATTCCCCCCAATGCAGCGCCAGTGCAAATTCAAGGTTTACACCGGCGCTTTTCTTATCGTATTCTTTCGCGCATGAACCGCATCCAGTCCGAAATCCGACGTCGCCGCTCGCCGCTCCCTTAGGGACGCCGCTGGCTTCGTCACGGACTCGCGCCACACAAAACCTGGGCGCAAGCTGTTCGAATCATGAAAGCCACGGCATGCCGTGGCTTTTCTGTTTTTCCGGCCGCCGTTTTTATTGGCCAAACTGTCACCGTTTCTTCACCCTGCTCTTACCCTTTTGCCTGGAGCCTGCCGTCATGAATTTCAATGAGTATCCAATCGATTCGCTGATGTACATCACGAACCGACCTGAAATCGTTTTCACGCACGGCAAAGGCTCGTGGATTTACGACAACAACGGCAAGCGCTACCTGGATTTCATTCAGGGCTGGGCGGTCAATAGCCTCGGCCACTGCAACGACGGCATGATCGAAGCGCTGAACCAGCAGGCCAAGCTGCTGATCAACCCGTCGCCGGCGTTCTACAACGAGCCGATGGCGAAGCTCGCGGGCCTGCTCACGCAGCACAGCTGCTTCGACAAGGTGTTCTTCGCGAATAGCGGCGCCGAGGCGAACGAAGGCGCGATCAAGCTCGCGCGCAAGTGGGGCAGGAAGTTCAAGGACGGCGCGTTCGAGATCATCACGTTCGACCACAGCTTCCACGGCCGCACGCTCGCGACGATGTCGGCCAGCGGCAAGCCGGGCTGGGACACGATCTACGCGCCGCAGGTGCCGGGCTTCCCGAAGGCGGACCTGAACGACATCGCGTCGGTGGAAAAGCTGATCAACGCGAAGACCGTCGCGGTGATGCTCGAGCCGATCCAGGGCGAAGGCGGCGTGATCCCCGCAACCCGCGAGTTCATGCAGCAACTGCGCGAGCTGACGAAAAAACACAACATCTTGCTGATCGTCGACGAAGTGCAAAGCGGCTGTGGTCGCGCCGGCACGCTGTTCGCGTATCAGCTGTCGGGCATCGAGCCGGACATCATGACGCTCGGCAAAGGCATCGGCGGCGGCGTGCCGCTCGCGGCGCTGCTGTCGAAGGCGGAAATCGCCGTGTTCGAAGCGGGCGATCAGGGCGGCACCTACAACGGCAATCCGCTGATGACCGCGGTCGGCTACTCGGTGATCTCGCAGCTGACCGCGCCGGGCTTCCTCGAAGGCGTGCGCTCGCGCGGCGAATATCTGCGCACGAAGCTGCTCGAGCTGTCCGAGGAGCGCGGCTTCAAGGGCGAGCGCGGCGAGGGTCTGCTGCGCGCGCTGCTGCTCGGCAAGGACATCGGCAACCAGATTGTCGAGAAGGCGCGCGACATGCAACCCGACGGCGTGCTGCTGAACGCCGCGCGTCCGAACCTGCTGCGCTTCATGCCGGCGCTTAACGTGACGACCGAAGAAATCGACCAGATGCTGGCGATGCTGCGCTCGGTTCTCGACTCGCTGTAATCACCCACGGAGCGCACCGATGACGACGAACACGACGCTGTCGATCCGCCGCTTCGACGCGACCGATACCGAAGCCGTGATTGCGCTATGGCAGGACGTGTTTCCCGAGTATCGCGACGTGACGCGACCGCAGCGCAACCCGCGTCAGTCGATCGCCAATAAGCTCGCGACGCAATCGGAGCTGTTCTTCGTCGCGGTGCTCGATGGACGCATCGTCGGCACCGTAATGGGCGGCTATGATGGACACCGCGGCTGGCTGTATTCGCTCGCGGTCGACGCATCGCTGCGACGTCATGGCATCGGCACGCGGCTCGTCGCGCACGTCGAGAGCGAGTTGACGAAGCTTGGTTGTCCGAAGCTGAACCTGCAGGTACTGTCGTCGGCAACGGCTGAAATACGGGCGTTCTACGATGCGCTCGGGTATCGCGCCGATGCGGTGATCAGCCTCGGCAAGCGGCTCGGCCAATACGCGGACGCGGCCCCGGCCAGTTGATTCGCGTCGTACGCCTGATTAAAGAAAGCCGCATGCGTTGCTTGACGCATGCGGCTTTTTCAATGGTTCTCCCGCAAGCAGCGCACATATCGGCGGATTCGGACAAATAGCAGATGGCGAGCAGGTGGATTGCCTAGAATCGTTTACGCACGAGACGACGCCGGTGCTGGAAAGACACGTTTGCGGCGGTTCGCGACGCTCCCCGGGGCGGCTCATGCATCTGAGTCCCAACGCGTTTGAATCCTCAGGGGAATCTTCATGGTGACTTATGTGGTGCTCATGCAATTCACGGATCAGGGTATCCGCGCGGTAAAGAACAGCGCGCAGCGAGCCGGACAGGCGGCAGAGATGGCGAAAACTTTTGGCTGCGAGATGAAGCAGATCTACTGGACCTTAGGGGAATACGACATTGTCTCGGTCGTCGAAGCGGCAGACGAGCAGAGCCTTCTCGCTTTCGGCTTCGCGCTCGGCTCAGCCGGCAATGTCCGCTCGCAAACGCTGCGTGCGTTCACAAAAGACGAAATCAGTTCGGTTATGGGTCGACTCCCATAATTCACGCCCCAGCCAGAAAAATAAAGCGCGCCCCACGACGTTGCATCGTGGGGCGCGTTGCAAGCCGGACGTATGCGCAAAGGGCATACGTCCAACTATTCACCCACTCATTCACCCACTCATTCACCCAGATAGGCGGCCCGAACCTTCGGATCGTCGAGCATCTGCTTCGCGTCGCCCGACATCGTGATCAAACCGGAGTCCATCACGTAGCCGCGATTCGCCGCCTGCAGCGCGAGCCGCGCGTTCTGCTCGACGAGCAGCACGGTCATGCCTTCAGAGGAAATCAGGCGCACCACTTCGAAGATCTTCTCGACCATGATCGGCGACAGACCCATCGACGGTTCGTCGAGCAGCAGCAGTTTTGGCCGCGAGATGATCGCGCGTGCCATTGCGAGCATCTGCTGCTCGCCGCCCGACAGCGTGCCCGCGTATTGCGATGCACGCTCCTTCAGACGCGGAAAGAAGCCGAACATGCGCTCGACGTCCGACTTGATGCCATCGTCATCGTTGCGCAGATAGGCACCCATCTGCATATTCTCGACGATCGACATGCGCGCGAAAATGCCGCGCCCTTCCGGCACCATCGCGAGACCGCGCTTCAGAAGCTCATGCGCGGGCAGGCCCTTGATCGACTGACCCATGTACTCGATGTCGCCGGCCGCATACGCCTTCAGGCCGGTGATCGCCTTCATCGTCGTGGTTTTGCCCGCGCCGTTCGCGCCGATCAGGGTGACGAGTTCGCCCTGCCCGACCTCGAGGTCGACACCCTTGACCGCCTGGATGCCACCGTAGTTGACCTGCAGGCCCTTGATTTTCAACATTGCTTGCGTCGTGGACATCAGTGGACCCCCGCACCCAGATAAGCTTCGATCACCTTCGCATCCTTCTGCACGTCCTGCGGCAGACCTTGCGCAATCACCTTGCCGTAGTCGAGCACCGTCATCTGATTGCACAGACCCATCACGAGCTTCACGTCGTGTTCGATCAGCAGAATCGTCTTGCCGTCCGCACGGATCTTGTCGAGCAGCCTGGTCAGTTCGACCTTCTCGGTGGCGTTCATGCCGGCCGCCGGTTCGTCGAGCGCGAGCAGCTTCGGATCGGTCGCCAGCGCACGCGCGATTTCGAGCCGCCGCTGGTGGCCATACGACAGGTTGCGCGACGTATAGTCCGCGTACTGCGTAATGCCGACGTAGTCGAGCAGTTCGAGCGCGCGCTCCTTGATCTCGCGCTCTTCCTGGCGTTCGGCCGGCGTCTGGAACACCGCGCCGAGCAGACCGTGCTTCGTGCGCACATGACGGCCGACCATCACGTTTTCGAGCGCGGTCATGCCGCCGAACAGACGGATGTTCTGGAACGTGCGCGCAATGCCCGCCTTCGCGACCTGATAGACCGCGGTCGGCGTGTAGCTCTCGCCGTCGAGCTTGAACTCGCCTGAATCCGGCGTGTACAGACCCGTGATCACATTGAAGAAGGTGGTCTTGCCCGCGCCGTTCGGGCCGATCAGGCCGTAGATCTCGCCCGCGCGGATCTGCAGGCCGACCTCGGAAAGCGCCTGAAGGCCGCCGAAGCGCTTGTTGACGCCCTTCACCGACAGTCGGGTCGTCGCGTTGTTGCTTACGTTATCGCTCATGTCTTTTTCTCCACCGGACCTTATGCGCGTACCGGCTTCTTGCCGCCACGCTTCGCCAGCTTCGCAATCCTGTCTTCGTGCTTCGGCGCGGGCCACAGGCCTTCCGAGCGGTACAGCATGATCACGACCATCGCGAGGCCGTACAGCAACTGACGGATCACTTCGGTATCGACGATTTCATGGCCGAAGATCATGTTCTGCAGCGGACCCATCGTCGAGCGCAGGAACTCGGGGAACACCGCGAGCAGCACCGCGCCGAGGATCACGCCCGGAATGTGGCCCATGCCGCCGAGCACCACGCAGGCGAGCACCACGACCGATTCCCAGAACGTGAACGATTCCGGCGACACGAAACCCTGGAACGAGCCGAACATGGCGCCCGACAAGCCGCCGAACGACGCGCCCATCGCGAACGCAAGCAGCTTCACGTTACGGGTATTGATGCCCATCGCCTTGGCGGCGATTTCGTCTTCGCGGATCGCCGCCCACGCGCGGCCGATACGCGAATGCTGCAGGCGCGTACAGGTCCAGATCACGAACAGCGCGCACAGCACGAACAGGTAGTAGTACAGGTACACCGACGGAAACTGCATGCCGAACAGCGAGTGCGTCTGCGCGAGGCTGAAGCCGCCGACCTGCACCGGGTCGATGCCCGTGATTCCCTTCGGGCCGTTGGTGATGTTCACCGGACGGTCGAGGTTGTTCATGAAGATCCGCACGATTTCCCCGAAGCCGAGGGTCACGATCGCGAGGTAGTCGCCACGCAGACGCAGTGTCGGCGCACCGAGCAGAATCCCGAACATCGCGGCGAGCGCCATCGCGATCGGCGCGATGATCCAGATTGGCACGTGGATGCCGTTCGGCGCGAGATGCGCGATCCACTCGAATTGCGTCGCGAGGTGCGGTGAGCTCAGCAGCGCGGCCGTGTAGGCGCCGATCGCGTAGAACGCGATGTAGCCCAAGTCCAGCAGGCCGGCAAAGCCGACCACCACGTTCAGGCCCAGCGCGAGCATCACGTACAGCATCGCGAAGTCGAGCACGCGGACCCAATAGTTGCCGCCCGCGGCGCCGATGACCATCGGCGCCGCGATCACGAAGATCGCCGTGAGAATACCGATGGTCAGCGTCTTCGTGCGGTTCTTTTCGGGGATGAGCGTCGTGGACGGCTCGATCGGTTGAATTGAGGTCATGATTGTTGACTCCTTGTGGCCCGGGATCAGGCGCGATCCGCGACACGTTCGCCGAGCAGGCCCGACGGACGGAACACCAGCACGACGATCAGCACGATGAACGCGAACACGTCCTGGTAGTTACTGCCGAACACGCCGCCTGTGAGGTTGCCGATATAGCCGGCACCCAACTGCTCGATCAGGCCGAGGAGCACGCCGCCGACCATCGCGCCGCCGAGATTGCCGATACCGCCGAGCACCGCCGCGGTAAAGGCCTTCAGGCCAGGGATGAAGCCCATGTAGAAATGCGCGTTGCCGTATTCGGACGCGATCATCACGCCGGCGAGCGCAGCCAGCGCCGAGCCGATCATGAAGGTCGCCGAAATCACGAAGTTCGGGTTCACGCCCATCAGACTCGCGACGTTCGGGTTCTCGGCGATCGCGCGCATCGCACGGCCGAGCCTGGTCTTGTGCACGAGCAGCAGGAGGCCGCCCATCACGAGGAACGCCGCCACGATGATCACGATTTCAGTCATCGAGATCACGGCGCCGGGCGTCGTGTCGGTGGCCTTGATCACGTTGATCGGGTCGGTGGGCAGCAGTTGCGGGAACGGCAGCGGATTGCGCGACCAGATCATCATCGCGAGCGTCTGCAGCAGAATCGATACACCGATCGCGGTGATCAGCGGCGCGAGACGCGGCGCACGCCGCAACGGCCGGTAGGCGACCCGCTCGATCGTGTAGCCGACCACCGCGCAGACCGCCGCCGCGATGATCAACGCGATCACGAGCGTCAGCACATTGCCGAGGCCGGGGAAGTGGTTCTGCAGCACACCTATGGCGGAGAGCGCAACCATCGCGCCCACCATCAACACATCGCCGTGAGCAAAGTTGATGATGCCCAGAATGCCGTAAACCATTGTGTAGCCCAGTGCGATGATGGCATAGACACTGCCAAGCACCAGTCCATTCAGGATCTGCTGGATGAAGATATCCATTTAATGCTCCTTAGCCCGTGCGACTGGATTCGCGTTTTTCATCTGCCGGTCGGCGGTGATGCGCTACGAATCTCAACGGCACTGCGGGTACTGATGTAAAAGACCGGTAAGGGTTATCCGCTGCCGGCTTGCCCTGAGGACCGTGATGCGGTCGCGAGCTCCCCTTGGGCGGATGCAAAAACGGCACCGTTGGATGGTGTCGGTGCCGTCAGGCCGAACTTCCCGTCATCACATCTTTACGACGTCGAGCACTGCCTTCTTGCCGTCCTTGAAGTCGTAAAGCGTAATGGCGCCCTCTTTCAAATCACCCTTGTCGTCGAACGCGATGTGGCCGATTACCCCGTTGTAATCGGTCGAAGGCATCGCAGCCAGCACCTTGGGCGCCTCGATAGAATTAGCGCGCTTCATTGCATCGACGATCACGTACACAGCGTCATACGTGAACGGCGCGTAAATCTGCACCGGCGTGTGGAAGCGGTCCTCGTACTTCTTTTCGAAGTCCGCTCCATTGGTCATTTTCGAAAGCGCGAGTCCTGCTTCCGAACAGACCAGGTTTTGCACGGCGGTACCCGCCAGCTCACCCACCTTGTCGGTACACACACCGTCGCCGCCAAGGATTTTTGCCCTGATACCGAGCGCCGCCGCCTGCTTCGTAAACGGCCCGCCCGTCGCGTCCATGCCGCCGAACATGATGGTGTCCGGCTGAACACTCTTGATCTTCGTGAGAATGGCCCGGAAATCCGTGGCCTTGTCGCTCGTCGCCTCCCGCGCGACGATCTTCGCGCCGCTCGCCTCGGCGGTCTTCGCGAACTCGTCCGCGAGACCTTTGCCGTAGGCGGTCGCATCGTCCACGACCGCGATGCGTTTGGCGCCCAGCGCCTTCGTCGCGTAATTGGCGAGCGCCGGACCCTGCTGCGCGTCGGTCGCGACCACCCGATAGGTCGTCTTGAACCCTTGCTGCGTATAGGCCGGATTCGTCGACGACGGCGAGATCTCGACGATGCTCGCGTCGCTATAGATCTTCGACGCCGGAATCGAGACCGCGGAGTTCAGGTGTCCGATCACCGCGACCACGTGATCGTCGACCAGCTTCTGCGCAACGGCGGTGCCGGTTTTCGGGTCGGCCGCATCCTCCTGCGCGTCGAGTTGCAACTGGATCTTGCGACCGTCGATCGTCAAACCCTGCGCATTGATTTCCTCGACTGCGAGGCGCGCCCCATTTTCGTTGTCCTTGCCCAGGTGCGCGATGCCGCCCGTCAACGGAGCCGCATGACCGATCTTCACGATAGTCGCTTCGCTCGCGGCGGCAACCGCCGCGGCCGAGGCCGCCGATGCGCCCGTTCCCGCTTCGCCATCCTGTTTCTTGCCGCACGCGGTCAGCATCGCAACCGCGGCGGCCGCGATGGACACGGCGTAAGCAAATTTGACTCGCATCAAGTAAGGTCTCCTGCGCCTTGCAAAATCCACTGTTCAGGACCTCAAGGCCTTGAGAACGCGCGCATTGTAACTCCAATTATGCGGGTGGCAATATTGTTGAACCGGTGGGGTTTTCCTGCATTGCAACCTGATATCGAAAGCAAAATCCGCTAAAAAGCGCAACCCGGTTGCGATCTGTTTTCGTGCACCAGTTGCACCGTCGCCGGGCCCGATGGCATCAAGTGTTGCGGCCCGTCGGTCCGCATGCCGGATAGGCGGGGCCTGCGTCCGGTATGTTCTTTTTGTCGTGTGCTCGTCAAGACGCACTAATTCAGTGCACGATTAATTCGTCTTAACCTGCCTGGCAAGGTTAAAACGGGGACGCATCGATCGAAAATCAATAAAAGACCCGGTCACTTTTCAAAATGATTTGTGCGCGAGAACACGGAAATGTGTGAATTCGTTCGATCTGGCACCCAATATACTCGGTGGATCAACAGACTCGCGCCATAAAAAAGCGCGCCCTCGGGCGCGCTTTCCTTTCAGCGATGCTAACGGATTGTCAGGCTGGCAGACCGAGCCCGCGCGGTAGCGGGAACGCGATGTTCTCCTCGATGCCCTCGAGCGCGCGCACGTTGCGCACACCCAGTTCACGCAGACGCGCGATCACCGCCTGCGCCAGCACCTCCGGCGCCGACGCACCGGCGGTCACGCCAATGCGGCGCTTGCCCTCGACCCAAACCGGATCGATCTGATCGGGCGAATCGACCATATAGGCTGGCACGCCGAGCTTCTCGGCGAGCTCGCGCAAGCGGTTCGAATTCGAGCTGTTCGGACTGCCGACGACGATCACGACGTCGCACTGCGGCGCCATGAACTTCACTGCGTCCTGGCGATTCTGCGTGGCGTAGCAGATGTCCTGCTTCTTCGGCTCACGGATGGACGGGTACTTGGCCTTCAGCGCGCCGATGATTTCGGCGGCGTCGTCGACCGACAGCGTGGTTTGCGTGACGAAGGCGATCCGCTCCGGATCGGCGAGTTGCAATGCCTGCACATCCTCGATGTCCTCGACCAGATGCATGCCCTCGGCCGCCTGGCCCATCGTGCCTTCGACTTCCGGGTGGCCCTTGTGGCCGATCATCACGATGTCGAAACCGTCCTGGCGCATCTTCGCGACTTCGATATGCACCTTGGTCACGAGCGGACAAGTGGCGTCGTACACTCGCAGCCCGCGCGACTCGGCCTCCGAGCGCACGGCCTTCGACACGCCATGCGCGCTGAAGATCACCGTGTTGCCCGCCGGCACTTCGTCCAGGTTCTCGATGAAGATCGCTCCCTTCTTGCGCAGGTCTTCGACCACATAGGCGTTATGGACGATTTCGTGACGCACGTAGATCGGCGAGCCATACAGCTTAATGGCCCGCTCGACGATCTCGATCGCCCGGTCGACGCCGGCGCAGAACCCGCGTGGCTGGGCCAGCAGGATCTCCGCTTCGGCAAGAGTCGTATCCGTGATGCTCATGTTTACAGAATCCCGATGATTTTCACTTCAAACGCCAGCGCCTGGCCGGCAAGCGGGTGATTGAAATCGAACAGGGCCGACGTTTCGCCGACTTCCTTCAGTACGCCGGCATAGCGCCCGCCGCCCGGCGCGTTGAATTCGACCAGGTCACCCGGGGAAAAATCCTCGCCGATCACGCTGTTCTCCCGCAGCGTGGCGACGGACACGCGCTGGATCAGATCCGGATTGCGCGGGCCGAACGCCTGCCCCGGCGCTAGCTGAAAGGTCGAATGGTGGCCCACCTTCAAACCCAGCAAAATATCTTCCAGCGGCGGCGCCAGTTGACCGGCGCCGAGCAGCAGCGTGGCCGGCTTGTCGTTGAACGTGTTGATCACTTCGGCGCCATCGGCAAGGGAAAGCCGGTAATGCAGCGTGACGTGTGAACCGGGTTTCACCTCGGAAATATCGATGATGCTCATGCAATGCTCGCTCAGTCGAAGCGCTGCACGCGTGCGCCGCGGGGCAGTCGACGCGTGTGGCAAACCGTCGGCGTGCCGTGCGCAAAGTGTCTATTGTAAGCCACCTAGCGGGCGCCGGCTTGAGTCCGTCGCGCGCGAGGGCGGCACGGCCCGGCGGCGCATTGCGCCGCGTGCGCCGTCAACCTTACGCGGAGGACTCTATATATATGGCTGATTTCGCCAGCACAATCGACGAAACACCTGCGCCAACGCTGCGACGACCGAAGGCGCCGGCACGCGCCGGAGGCGGCGTGAAAGCCGCCGCGAATCGGTCGGCCGAGGCCCCGTCAAAAGCCGCCGGCTCCACCGCCCGCTGCCGGCGGCAACTGTTTCGGGGTAAATGGCTCCGGCGCGACATGCCGCGCGAGCGACTGATTGAGCAGGGCCCCCACGTGCTGTCGGACACCGAAATGATCGCGCTCGTGCTCGGCTCGGGCCTGCCCGGTCACGACGTGTTCAGCGTCGCGCGGGCGCTGCTGGATCGCTTCGGCTCCCTGCGCGCGATGCTCGACGCGACTTATGCGGACTTCGACGGCATTCGCGGCATCGGCCCCGCGAAAAAAGCGCAATTACTCGCGATCATGGAAATGGCGCGTCGCTCGCTGGTTGACAAGATGCGCAAGCGCCCGCTAATGAATTCGCCCGAAGCGGTCGAAAGTTATCTGCGCCTTCTGATCGGCGGACAGCCGCAGGAGGTGTTCGTGTCGCTGTTTCTCGACGCCCGGCATCGGCTGATCCGCTGCGAGGAAAGCGCGCGCGGCTCGCTCACGCGCATGGCCGTATATCCGCGCGAGATCGTGCGGCGGGCGCTCGCCGCGAACGCGGCCAGCCTGATCGTCGCGCATAATCATCCGTCCGGCGCCGTCGAGCCGAGTGCCAGCGACTGCCGCCTCACGCAGACGCTGCGCGACGCGCTCGCGCTCGTCGATGTGCAGTTGATCGATCATCTGGTGATCGGCGCGGACACCGTATATTCGTTCGCCCGCGCCGGCTGGCCAGGGCTCGCGCGCAAGGCCGCTCGAGCGCGGGAAGCGGAAGTGCCGCCGTACGGCGCAGCGTCCCGCATCGCAAATAAGGTTTGATTTTGCGGCTTTTTTTCTGCTAGAATTCCGGTTTGCCTATTTCCAACCCCCTGTTCCGAAGCCATCAAGGCGTTCCGCAAAGGTCAGGCGGCTGTGGTAGCGAAGTGTCTCGATGCAAATTCGGCGCAACTTCGCACACTTTCAGCGCGGCTCTTTTCGGGAAACTTTCACGGCGTTCGAACTCAGAATTAGCGTATTAGGAGTGCTCTCATGGCACGCGTATGCCAAGTAACTGGGAAAGCGCCGATGAGCGGCAACAACGTTTCCCACGCGAACAACAAGACCAAGCGCCGGTTCCTGCCGAACCTGCAAAACCGCCGCATCTGGGTGGAAAGCGAAAACCGTTGGGTGCGTCTGCGCGTTTCGAACGCCGGCCTGCGCCTGATCGACAAGAACGGTATCGACGCTGTGCTCGCAGATTTGCGCGCACGCGGTGAAGCCTAAGGAGTAAATCATGGCGAAAGGCGCACGCGACAAGATCAAGCTGGAATCGACCGCAGGCACGGGTCACTTCTACACGACCACGAAGAACAAACGCAACATGCCGGAAAAGATGCTGATCAAGAAATTTGATCCGGTCATTCGCAAGCACGTTGACTACAAGGAAACCAAGATCAAGTAATCTTGGCTCTCCAGCCTGACGAAGGCAAAAACATGAAAAGCCTCGCATCCGTGCGAGGCTTTTTTGTTTTTGCGCGGACCTCGCGATAGCTCCGCAATGCGCGCGCGAATCGCCCTATTCCGTTTGGCCAGCTTTCGCCAGGGCGTTGCGGCGCGTATCCTTTGTCGTTTTCGCGGCGTGCGGTTCGCGCGCCGTCATCGCAAAACGAAAGACGGAGATGTGGGCAATGGAATTCGATGTGGCGATTGTCGGTAGCGGTCTGGCTGGTTTGAGCGTCGCGCTCAATCTCGCGCAGACACGGCGAGTTGCTGTGATCGCCAAGCGATCGCTGACCGAAGGCGCTAGCGACTGGGCGCAAGGCGGCATCGCCGCGGTGCTCGATTCGGCGGACAGCGTCGAGAGTCACGTACGCGATACGCTGATCGCAGGCGGCGGCCTGTGCGACGAGGCGGCGACACGCTTTATCGTCGAGCATGGGCGCGCCGCGATCGAATGGCTGATCGGACAGGGCGTGCCGTTCACGAAAGACGAGGCCGCCGAACTGGGCTTTCATTTGACGCGCGAAGGCGGCCATAGCCATCGCCGGATCATTCACGCGGCCGATGCGACGGGCCATGCGGTCGTCGCCACGCTCAGCGAGCAGGTGCGCCAGCATCCGAACATCACGCTGTTCGAAGAACATCACGCAATCGACCTGATCACGTCCGAACGCCTCGGCCTGCCCGGCCGCCGCTGCCATGGTCTGTATGCGCTCGATCTGCAAAGCGGCCGCACCGTTACGATCGAAGCGCCGCATACGGTGCTCGCGACCGGCGGCGCCGGCAAGGTCTACCTGTACACGACCAACCCCGACACCGCGACCGGCGACGGCATCGCGATGGCATGGCGCGCTGGCTGCCGCGTGTCGAACATGGAATTCATCCAGTTCCACCCGACGTGCCTGTTTCACCCGTACGCGAAGTCGTTCCTGATTTCGGAAGCAGTGCGCGGCGAAGGCGGCATTCTGAAACTGCCGGACGGCACGCGCTTCATGCCCAATCACGACGAGCGCGCGGAGCTTGCGCCGCGCGACATCGTCGCGCGGGCGATCGACTTCGAGATCAAGAAACGCGGCATCGATTGCGTGTACCTCGACATCAGCCACCAGCCGGCCGAGTTCCTGCAAGAGCATTTCCCGACGATCCTGGCACGTTGCCTCGAGTTCGGCATCGACATCACGAAAGAGCCGATTCCAGTGGTACCGGCCGCGCATTACACGTGCGGCGGCGTCGTCACCGATCTGGCGGGCCGCACCGATCTCGCGGGTCTCTACGCGGTCGGCGAAACGTCCTGCACCGGCCTGCACGGCGCGAACCGACTTGCCAGCAATTCGCTGCTCGAATGCCTCGTGATCGGCCGCTCCGCCGCCAAGGCGATCGAAGCGGAAGGCTTCGCTGCCGCCGTTCACGCGCCGCTGCCTGCCTGGGACGAAAGCCGCGTGTCCGATCCGGACGAGGAGGTCGTGGTCGCGCACAACTGGGACGAACTGCGCCGGCTGATGTGGAACTACGTCGGTATCGTGCGCACCGACAAGCGGCTCGAGCGCGCGAAGCATCGGCTCGCGTTGCTGCGCGACGAGATCCACGAGTACTACGCGAACTTCAAGGTGAGCCGCGATCTGCTGGAACTGCGCAATCTGGTCGATGTGGCGTCGCTGATCGTGGACAGCGCGCGCTCGCGGCGCGAAAGCCGCGGCCTGCACTTCAGCCGCGACTGGCCATCCACATTACCCAAGGCGCTACCGACGGTGCTCACGCCGAAGTATGTACGCAGGCCGAATACCTGACAGCCTTGGGCCGAAATACACGCTGAAACGACGCCACAAACGACAAGGCCATTGCCGGTAAGCTCCGGCAATGGCCTTGTTAAGTCATCACGAGCGTCGACTGTCACGCTAAAACGCGCGGCGCTCAAACGATCCGCATCGAGTAGTCGGTCGCGCGCACGTCTTTGGTCAGTGCACCAATCGACACGCGGTCCACGCCAGTCTCCGCGATCGTGCGCACGGTCTCGAAATTCACGCCGCCGGACACTTCGAGCACCGCGCGCCCGGCCGTGATGCGAACCGCGTCGCGCATCATGTCGAACGAGAAGTTGTCGAGCAGGATCGACTGCGCGCCATGCGCGAGCGCAGTTTCCAGTTGTTCGAGCGTTTCGACTTCGATCTGGATCGGCACGCCCGCATTCAACGCGAGCGCCGCGTCCATCGCCGCGCCCAAGCCGCCGGCCGCGGCGATATGGTTTTCCTTGATCAGAATGCCGTCGTACAGAGCGAGCCGCTGGTTCGCACCGCCGCCGATGCGCACCGCGTACTTCTGCGCGAGCCGCAAGCCCGGGAGCGTCTTGCGCGTATCGAGAATGCGCGCGTGCGTGTGAGCAATCGCGTCGACATAGCGGCGCGTCGCGCTCGCCACGCCCGACAGCAGCTGCAGGAAATTCATCGCGTTGCGCTCGGCGGTCAGCAGCGCGCGCACCGGCCCGCGAAGATCGCAGACCGTCGTGTCGGCGCTCATGCGGTCGCCCTCGCGGTAACGCCATTGAACTACGATGCGAGGATCGACCGCGCGCATCACCGCGTCGAACCACGGCACGCCGCACAGTACCGCTTCCTCGCGCACGATGATGCGCGCGTCGCGAACGTCATCGGCAGGCACGAGGCGGCCGGTCTGATCGCCGGTGCCGATATCTTCGGCGAGTGCATCGGCGACATTGCGCGCGAGCGCCGCGTCGAACGCCACGCCATATTGCGCGTGAATCGCCGCGAAAAGCGGCGACACTGCGTCGGCCCCTTCGCGCGCCACTACCTGCTCAGGCGCCTTCTCCACCACCTTCATTACGCTGCCCCCACATTCGAATACAGTTGCGCGTCGCGCGCGAGATCGCCGCTCGCCTGCACGCGCTTCTTGTGACGCGCCGCGAAATCGAGCATGCGATCGATAGGCAGACGCGCACGCTCGCCGATCCCGCGCTCGACGAAGATTTCGTTGTGGCCGCGCTCGAGCACATCGGCCAGATTGGCGAGTCCGTTCATCGCCATCCACGGGCAATGCGCGCAGCTCTTGCAGGTCGCGCTGTTGCCGGCCGTCGGCGCGGCAATCAGCGTCTTGCCGGGCGCGGCGAGTTGCATCTTGTGCAGGATGCCGAGGTCGGTCGCGACGATGAAGTGCGTCGCGTCGAGCTTCTGCGCGGCGTCGATCAACTGCGTGGTCGAGCCGACCACGTCCGCCTGGGCGACCACGTTGGCCGGCGACTCCGGATGCACGAGCACCTTCGCGTGCGGATAATCGGCGCGCAGCAGATCGAGTTCGATGCCCTTGAATTCATCGTGCACGAGGCACGAGCCCTGCCACATCAGCATGTCCGCGCCGGTCTTGCCCTGGATGTAGCTGCCGAGATGACGGTCCGGCGCCCAGATGATCTTCTCGCCGCGCGCATGCAGATCGGCGACGATCTCCAACCCGATCGACGACGTCACCATCCAGTCCGCGCGCGCCTTCACGGCCGCGCTCGTGTTCGCGTACACGACCACCGTGCGGTCCGGGTGTGCGTCGCAGAACGCCGAGAACTCGTCGACCGGACAACCGAGGTCGAGCGAACAGGTCGCATCCAGATCCGGCATCAGAATGCGCTTGTCTGGACTGAGGATTTTTGCGGTCTCGCCCATGAAGCGCACGCCCGCGACCACCAGCGTCTGCGCTTCGTGATCGCGGCCGAAGCGCGCCATTTCCAGCGAATCGGCCACGCAACCGCCGGTTTCGTCGGCGAGTTCCTGCAATTCGGCGTCGACATAATAGTGCGCGACCAGCACCGCTTTCTCGCGCTTGAGTAATTCGCGAATGCGCGCCTTCAGCGCGCGCTTTTCTTCCGCCGACGGCGTCTCGGGCACCTTCGCCCACGCCTGCCCGATCCCGCAGGTCGTGCCCTGCGCCTGAGGCCGATCGAATTCGACGGTCCTGATCGCCTGCTTCTCCATCATCTCCTCTGCCCTCACCTGGCCGCCGCGGCTTGCCGACCGCGCTACACGCGCAATGCATTTCCACGGCCCAAAAATGCAAAACCCCGCCAACGCGGGGTTTTGTGACGTCCTGAAATTTTAATGGATTTCAGGCATAGCGACGCAGTCGCATCGCGAAGTCTTGCAGCGCCTTGATACCGCTCTGCTCTGCGCGATGGCACCAGTCCTGCAATTGCACCAGCAATTGCTCGCGCGACGCGTTGGAGCGCTCCCACATTGCCGCCAGTTCGTTGCGCATGTCGATGTAGGTTTTCAGCTTCTGGCTGTTCGCGAAAATCTGCGGCAGCTGGAGCTTCTGCGGCTCGTTCAAGCCCGCCTCTTCCTTGTGGAACCAGCTGCGCGCACCACGCATCACCTGATACTTTTCGCGCGCGCCAACTTCCTTCAGATGCGCGAGCTCCTGGCGGTATGCGCGCTTGATCGCTTTCGCGTAACGCGCCATCACTTCGTAGCGGTTCGCGAGCACGGCCTGCAGCGTGTCCTGATCGAGCACGAGCTTGCCGGTGGTCAGGCGCGGCGTCGGTGCGACCTTCTTCACTTTGGCCAGACGAAACACCTGCATGATGCGGATGTACATCCAGCCAATGTCGAACTCGTACCACTTGTTCGACAGCTTCGCCGACGTCGCATACGTGTGGTGATTGTTATGCAGTTCTTCGCCACCGATGATGATGCCCCACGGGAAAATGTTAGTGCTCGCGTCCGACGAATTGAAGTTGCGATAGCCCCAGAAGTGCGCGAGGCCGTTGACCACGCCCGCGGCCCAGAAAGGGATCCACACCATCTGCACGGCCCAGATGGTCAGGCCGACGGCGCCGAACAGCGCGACGTTGATCACCATCATGAGGCTCACGCCAAGAATCGGGTACTTCGTGTAGACGTTGCGCTCCATCCAGTCGTTCGGCGTACCGTGACTGAACTTGCGCATCGTTTCTTCGTTTTTCGCTTCGGTGCGATAGAGCTCGGCGCCTTCGAGCAGCACCTTCCAGATGCCGCGCGTCTGCGGGCTGTGCGGATCCTCTTCGGTCTCGCATTTCGCGTGGTGCTTGCGATGAATCGCGGCCCACTGGCCGGTCAGCATGCCGGTGGTCATCCACAGCCAGAAGCGGAAAAAATGACTGGCGATCGGGTGCAGATCCAGCGCGCGATGCGCCTGGCAGCGATGCAGATAGACGGTCACGCCGATAATCGTGATGTGCGTCACGATCAGCGTGTACACGACGAGTTGCCACCACGAGAAACGCAGCAGCCCGTGGGCAAGGAAATCGAGCAAAGAATTCAACAAGGTAAGTTACCTGCAGAACGAGAGATACGAAGCACACGCGGCGCGCGTGTCATGAAAGTGAAAGCATACAGCGGGATAGGACGATATTCTACTTGAAGGGTTCCAAGTGTTTGTAACAAATAGGGATTTTTTGTGCGCAATCAAGTCGATAGCGATCGCTTGGACACTGGCGCATGCCTTGCCGCGGCGCGAAATGGGGCTTAACGGCCGTCGTTGGCGGCACGGTTGGCGGGCCTGAGCGCCGGATCGGACGTGGTGTCGGAAACCAGATCGGTCATCGCCACCGGGTGCGGCATTGCGCCGCTTGCCTGACCAACGATGCGCACCTCGCGTTGCGGGAGCGCAATAGTGATGCCGTGCTCGGAAAAGAGACGCCAGATATTGAAGTTGACAGTCGAGAGCACGCCACGCGTGCCGCTCGCCGCATCTTCGATCCAGAAACCCAACCCGAGATTGATGTCGTCCGGGCCAAAGCCGACCAGAAATGGCGTCGGCGCCGGTTCGCGCAACACCCGCGGCACGTCGGCGGCGGCCTGGGCGAGCAGCGTCATCGCCGGCTCGACGTCGGATGTGTAGGCGATCTGCACGGCCTCCCGCGCATAGCCGCGGGTCAGATACGACGACTGGTTCTGCACGACGTCGGTGATCAGCTTTTCGTTCGGAATCAGCGTCTCGATGCCGTCGAGTCCGCGCACCACGGTATAGCGTGTGCGGATCTGCGTGACGCGGCCCTGCAGGCCGCTCACGTTGATCGTGTCGCCGATCCGCAACGAGCGATCGAGAAGGATGATGAACCCCGATACATAGTTGCTCGCGATCTTCTGCATGCCGAAGCCGAGCCCGACGCCGAGCGCGACGCCGAACACGCCGAGCACCGTGATGTCGATGCCGACGATCGACGGGCTGATCAGGATCGCCGCCAGCACGAAGGCCGCTCGGCCGACGCGCGCGACCACGACCTTCAGATTCGCGTCGAGCGTCTTCGAGCGCATCAGGCGATCTTCGAACGACGAGCCGAGCCACATCGCGACGATCAACGTGACGGCGACCCACAACAGCCCCGTGATCAGCGACAGCAGCGTCAGATGCGCATTACCGACGCGAAAGCTCACGCTGTCCATCCACGCGATTACGGCGTTCTGAATGCCCAACAGCGTGAGTACCATGCCGATCCATACGACTACCGACACGATCTTCTCGACGAGAAACAGCCACGGATGCTCGCCACCTTCGCGGTTGAACACCCGCCGCGCGAAGAAGAACACGATGTAGATCAGCCCGATGCCGGCGAGCGGCACCAGCGCCAGATCGAGCAGCGCGGTGTCCATGAACTGGCCGGCGATCGCCCGCGCGAGCCCACACCAGTGCCGCGCCGATCAGCGGAAAAGCCGCCCCGGTCGAGGCTTTCCATGCCGAAACGCAGGCTCTCGTAGCGCGTCGATTGCGGCCGCTTGATGCGGCGGCGCAGCGTCCGCGCGAGCAGCCACGCGACGAGCAGCGTCGCAAGCAGGATCGCGACCTGCCACAGCATCACGCGCTGACCGAAGTCGCGCGCGATGTCGCTGAACATGTGGGTAAATTCGTATGCATGGATGTCGCCGGAATGGCCGGCGCGCGCGGATTCATCCGCCAATCCGCGCGCCGGCCTGCAGCCGGTTGCCTAGCTCTGGCGCTCGAGCACGGCGGCGAAAAAGCCGTCGGTCGCGTGGCGGTGCGGCCACAGCGACAGGTAGTCGCCCATCTCCAGCTCGATACGCTGCTCGGCAAGGACGTCGCGCACCGGCACCAGCGCGAAATCAGGGTGATCGGCGAGGAACTGCTGCACGACCGCCTCGTTTTCGGCTTCGAGAATCGAACACGTAGCATAGACGAGCCGGCCGCCCTTCTTCACGAGACGCGCCGCGCTCGTGAGAATCGACGCCTGCTTCGGCGCCAGCTCGGCGATCGACTCCGGCGACTGGCGCCACTTCAGATCCGGGTTGCGGCGCAGCGTGCCGAGGCCGCTGCACGGTGCATCGACGAGCACGCGGTCGATCTTGCCAGCCAGACGCTTGATCTTCGCGTCGTGTTCGCTGTCGATCAGCACCGGGTTCACGTTCGACAGGCCGCTGCGCGCGAGACGCGGCTTCAGCTTCGCGAGACGCCGCTCGGAGATATCGAACGCGTAGAGCCGGCCGGTCGAGCGCATTGCCGCGCCGAGCGCCAGCGTCTTGCCGCCCGCGCCCGCACAGAAATCGACGATCATCTCGCCGCGCCGAGGCGCGACCACCGAGCACAGCAGCTGGCTGCCCTCGTCCTGCACTTCGAGCCAGCCCTGCTGGAACGCGTCGAGCTTGGTGAGCGCCGGCTTGCCGACCACGCGCACCCCGAGCGGCGCGAACGGCGTCGCGCCCGCCTCGATGCCCGCCTTCGACAGCGCACCCAGCACGTCGTCGCGGCTCGCCTTGATCGGGTTCGCGCGCAGATCGAGCGGCGCCGGGTAGTTCAGCGCGGCGGCCAGCTGCGCGAGCTCGGCGGGCTCGAAGCGCGAGCTGAGCGCCTGGCTGATCCAGTCGGGCAGGTTCAGGCGAATCCGCAGTGGCAGGCTTTCCGGGTCGATCTTCGCCACGTGTTCGAGCCACGTCGCCTCGGCCTCGGTGACGAACGGCTTGAGCGCCGAGCGTCCGGCCGTCTGCATCAGGCCCAGCAGCGCCATGCGGCGCGCGGGGCTGCCAGTGCCGCTTTCGGCCAGATGCGCGAACTCCATCCGGCGGCGCAGCACGGCGAACACCGCCTCGGCGATCACGCCGCGCTCGGCGTGCCCGAGCTTCGGATGCGCGCGGAAGAAGCGGCTCGTGGTGGCGTCGGCGGGGCCGTTCAGCCGCAGCACTTCGGCCAGCAGCGTTTCAGTTTGTCCAATCAGGAAACCATGCAATCTCATGCTCATGCGCCCTCTCCGGCGGTGTGACCGGCAAAGAGCCATTGCGGCTCCGACGGCGTAAGCGTGACGCGCGAGCCGTCCAGAGCGAGACGCCCTTCGACGAACCAGCGCACCGCGCGTGGATAAATGATGTGCTCAGTGGCGAGCACGCGTGCGGCGAGCGTCTGTGCGGTATCGCCCGCCTCGACAGGCACCGCCGACTGCAAGACGATCGGCCCGTGATCCAGCTTTGATGTGACAAAATGCACCGACGCGCCATGGAACCGCACGCCGGCGTCGAGCGCCTGCTGATGGGTCTTCAGACCTGGAAAGCTCGGCAGCAATGACGGGTGCACGTTCAGCATGCGCGCTGCGTAATGGTCGACGAAGCGCTCGGTCAGCACCCGCATGAAGCCCGCGAGCACGACGAGGTCCGGCGCGAACGCGTCGATCTGCTCGGCGAGTGCCGCGTCGAAGCTGTCGCGATCCGGAAACTGGCGGTGGTCGACCACCGCCGTGGCGATGCCATGCGACGCCGCGAACGCGAGCCCCGCGGCATCGGGACGGTTGGCAATCACGGCGGCGACCCGCGCCGGCCAGCCCTCGCTCGCGCAGGCGCGCACGATGGCTTCCATGTTGCTACCCCGCCCGGAAATCAGGATGACGAGTTTTTTCATGCGCGGATTTTATCATTCGGCAATCGCCGGACCGCGACCGCGCAGCCGTCTGTTGCGCCAAGCGTTTATAATCGATTGTTTTGCGGCACCCCGCCCGCGCCCCTATTGCAATCGCAGCAACGCCTGCAACCCGCTATCGTGAGAGTCTTCCGCGGCCTTCCCAATGCCGAGAGCCGCGCGCCGTGCGCGCTGACCATCGGCAACTTCGACGGTGTCCACCGCGGCCACCAGGCTCTGCTCGCCCACGTGCGCGCGGCCGCGAACGCGCGTGGCCTGCCCGTCTGCGTGATGACCTTCGAGCCGCACCCGCGCGAGTTCTTCAACCCGGCCGGGGCGCCGCCGCGCATCGCGATGCTGCGCGACAAGCTCGAGGCGCTGCGCACCAACGGGGTCGACCGGGTCGTCGTCGAGCACTTCAATCACACGTTCGCGAGCCAGTCGCCAGATGCGTTCGTCGAGCGGATCATCGTCAACGGCTTGCACGCGCGCTGGATCATGATCGGCGACGACTTCCGCTACGGCGCGAAGCGCGCCGGCGATTTCGCGTCGCTGCGGACGGCCGGCAAGCAGTACGGTTTCGAAGTCGAACAGATGGCGACGGTCGCCGATCCGTCGGGCGCGCGCATCTCGAGCTCGGGCGTGCGCGCGGCGCTGGTCGCGGGCGACCTCGACTCGGCGCGCGCAGCGCTCGGCCGCGACTATCTGATCAGCGGCCACGTTACCCATGGCATGAAGCTCGGCCGCGATCTCGGCTTTCCGACGCTCAATCTGCCGATCACGCACAAGCGTCCGGCATTGGCCGGCATCTTCGTCGTACAGGTGCACGGCATCGCCGACCAACCGCTGCCGGGCGTCGCGAGCCTCGGCCTGCGCCCCACCGTCGACGATTCCGGCCGTGTGCTGCTCGAAGTGCACCTGCTCGATTGGCACGGCGACGCGTATGGCAAACTCGTGCGCGTCGAATTTCTGAAGAAGCTGCGCGACGAGGAGAAGTTCGTCGACCTCGAAACTCTGACCGCCGCGATCGCGCGCGACGTCGCCAATGCGCGCGCATGGTTCGCTGCGGTCGGCGCCGGCACGCCGGGCAGCCGTTCCACCGGTTTCGCCACCTCGGCCACCGACCGAATTAGATAACCGCCGCGGTTCGGGCCGGCGCGCCGCGCCGCACGAACCGTCGCCGCGCGCATCGAAGGGCGTCCGGGCTTCACGCGGAGCCGCCTGCCGGGCGCGTCCCACGCTCCTCGCGCAGCGCGCAATCCGCGCGCTGCTACGCATAGAAACGAATTCACCGCCACCCACATCATGAGCAACAAGAAAGCTGATTCGAAACCGCAGTCCCGCTACCCGGTCAACCTGCTCGACACACCGTTCCCGATGCGCGGCGACCTGCCCAAGCGCGAGCCGCAATGGGTCAAGGACTGGCAGGAACGCAAGGTGTACGACAAGATCCGCGCCGCCTCCAGGGGCCGCACGAAGTTCATCCTGCACGACGGCCCGCCGTATGCGAACGGCGACATCCACCTCGGTCACGCGGTGAACAAAATCCTGAAGGACATGATCGTCAAGGCGCGCAATCTGGCGGGCTTCGACGCGGTCTACGTGCCGGGCTGGGACTGTCACGGCATGCCGATCGAAATCCAGATCGAAAAGCAGTTCGGCAAGTCGCTGCCGGCGGCCGAAGTGATGCAGAAGGCGCGCGCCTACGCGACCGAGCAGATCGAGAAGCAGAAGGCGGGCTTCCGCCGTCTGGGCGTGCTCGGCGACTGGGACAATCCGTACAAGACGATGAACTTCGCGAATGAAGCCGGCGAAATCCGCGCGCTCGCGAAGATCATGGAAAAGGGCTACGTATTCCGCGGCCTGAAGCCGGTCAACTGGTGTTTCGACTGCGGCTCGGCGCTCGCCGAAGCGGAAGTCGAGTACAAGGACAAGACCGATCCGACCATCGACGTGCTGTTCAGCTTCGCCGAACCTGAGAAGACCGCGCAGGCGTTCGGCCTCGCCGCGCTGCCGCGCAACGAAGGCGGCATCGTGATCTGGACCACCACGCCGTGGACCATCCCCGCCAACCAGGCGCTGAACCTGCATCCGGAACTCGTCTACGCGCTCGTCGACACGCCGCGCGGCCTGCTGATCCTCGCTGAGGAACGCGTCGAGGCGTGCCTGAAGCTGTACGGCCTCGAAGGCACGGTCGTCGCGACGACGCCGGGCGAAAAGCTCGTGAACCTGCGCTTCAACCACCCGCTCGCGTCCGCGCATCCGGGCTACAAGCGCACCGCGCCGGTCTACCTCGGCGACTACGTGACGACCGAAACCGGCACCGGCATCGTGCACTCGTCGCCGGCGTACGGCGTGGAAGACTTCGTGTCGTGCAAGGCGCACGGCATGGCTGACTCGGACATCATCAATCCGGTGATGGGCGACGGCCGCTACATCGAGTCGCTCGCGCTGTTCGGCGGCCTGTCGATCTGGGCGGCCAATCCGCAGATCGTCGAGGCGCTGCAAGGCGCCGGCTCGCTGCTGCGCACCGAAAAGTACACGCACAGCTATATGCACTGCTGGCGCCACAAGACGCCGATCATCTACCGCGCCACTTCGCAGTGGTTCGCCGGCATGGACGTGAAGCCGAACGACGGCGACAAGACGCTGCGCGAGACCGCACTCGAAGGCATCGAGAACACGGCGTTCTATCCGTCGTGGGGCAAGCAGCGCCTCTTCAGCATGATCGCGAACCGCCCGGACTGGACGCTGTCGCGGCAGCGCCAGTGGGGCGTGCCGATGGCGTTCTTCGTGCACAAGGAAACCGGCGAGCTGCATCCGCGCACGCTGGAGTTGCTCGAACAGGTCGCGCAGCGCGTCGAGAAGGAAGGCATCGAGGCATGGCAGACGGTCGATCCGCGAGAGCTGATCGGCGACGACGCCAACCTGTACGAAAAGAACCGCGACACGCTCGACGTGTGGTTCGATTCAGGCACCACGCACTGGCACGTGCTGCGCGGCTCGCACAAGGACGAGCTGCAGTTTCCGGCCGACCTGTACCTCGAAGGCTCGGACCAGCATCGCGGCTGGTTCCATTCGTCGCTGTTGACCGCGTCGATGCTCGACGGCCGCCCGCCCTACAACGCGCTGCTCACGCATGGCTTCACCGTCGACGGCGAAGGCCGCAAGATGAGCAAGTCGCTCGGCAACGGCATCGATCCGCATGAAGTCGCAAACCGCCTCGGCGCGGAAATCATCCGCCTGTGGATCGCGTCGACCGACTACTCGGGCGAGCTCGCGATCTCCGAGGAAATCCTGAAGCGCGTGACGGAAGGCTATCGCCGCATCCGCAATACGCTGCGCTTCCTGCTCGCGAACCTGTCGGACTTCGACTTCGCGCAGCACGCGCGTCCGGTCGAAGACTGGCTCGAAATCGACCGTTACGCGGTGACGCTGTCTGCGAATCTGCAGAACGACATCCTCGCGCACTACGAGAAGTACGAGTTCCACCCTGTCGTCGCCAAGTTGCAGACGTTCTGCTCGGAAGACCTGGGCGGCTTCTACCTCGACGTGCTGAAGGACCGCCTCTACACGACCGCGGCGGATTCGGTCGCCCGCCGCTCGGCGCAGACCGCGCTCTACCACATCGCTCACGGGCTGCTGCGCGTGATGGCCCCGTTCCTGTCGTTCACCGCGGAAGAAGCGTGGAAGGTGTTCCAGCCCAATAGCGAGACGATCTTCACCGAGACGTACCACGCGTACCCGGCCGTGCCGGACGCGGGCGCGCTGCTCGACAAGTGGACGCTGCTGCGCGCGGTGCGCGGCGACGTGACCAAGGCGCTCGAAGAGGCGCGGGTCGCGAACCTGATCGGCTCGTCGCTGCAGGCGGAAGTCGAAATCCGCGCGAGCGGCGCGCGTTACGACGCACTCGCGAGCCTCGGCGACGACCTGAAGTTCGTGCTGATCACGTCGGCGGCGAGCGTCGTCAAGGTCGACAGCGAAGCCGATGAAGGCGTCGAAGTGATCGCGTCGAAGTACCTGAAGTGCGAGCGCTGCTGGCACTATCGCGCGGACGTCGGCGCGAACGCCGAGCATCCGTCGCTGTGCGGCCGCTGCTTCAGCAACCTGTTCGGCAGTGGCGAATCGAGGAGCGCGGCATAATGGCGAGAACCATGTCGAAAACGCGCACCGGAAGCAGTTCGCTCGCACCCTGGCTCGGCATCGCGCTGATCGTCATCCTGTTCGACCAGCTGACGAAAATCGCCGTGCGCAAGGTGTTCGCCTACGGTGTGCCGCACGAGGTCACGCCGTTCTTCAACCTGATTCTCGTGTTCAACCGCGGCGCCGCGTTCAGCTTCCTCGCGATGGCGGGCGGCTGGCAGCGCTGGGCATTCACCGCGCTCGGCGTGGTCGCGGCGCTCGTGATCTGCTATCTGCTCAAGCGGCATAGCGGGCAGAAAATGTTCTGCACGGCGCTCGCGCTGATTCTCGGCGGCGCGCTCGGCAATGTGATCGACCGGCTCGCGTACGGCCACGTGATCGACTTCCTCGATTTCCACGTGGGCGGCTGGCACTGGCCGGCGTTCAATCTCGCCGACAGCGCGATCACGATCGGCGCGATCCTGCTCGTGATCGACGAGCTGCGGCGGGTACGCGGCACACGCTAACGTCGCCGACGTGATGCACGGTCGCGGCTGCGCGAGCCGTGCCTCAGGTCCGGTTTGAAGCGCGCGGCGACGACGGGCAACGCCCTCGCGCCGCCGCGCGATCACGCTTTGTCGGAGGCTTTCGTTGGCAACCGCAGAACTCGCAGGCAAACACCTCGTCCTCGGCATGACGGGCGGCATCGCCTGCTACAAGATCGCCGAACTCACGCGTCTGCTGACCAAGGCAGGTGCGACCGTGCAGGTCGTCATGACCGAAGCGGCCACCCAGTTCATCACCCCCGTCACGATGCAGGCGCTGTCGGGCCGGCCGGTCTTCACGAGCCAGTGGGACGGTCGCGTGCCGAACAACATGGCGCACATCGATCTATCGCGCGAAGCCGATGCGATCGTGATCGCGCCGGCGTCGACCGACTTCCTCGCCAAGCTCGCGCACGGCATGGCCGACGATCTGCTGTCGACGCTGTGCATCGCACGCGACTGCCCGCTGCTCGTCGTGCCGGCGATGAACCGGCAGATGTGGCAGAACCCGGCCACGCAACGCAACGTCGCGCAACTGCGCGCGGACGGCGTCGAGGTGCTCGGCCCCGATTCGGGCCCGCAGGCCTGCGGCGAAATCGGCGATGGGCGCATGCTCGAAGCGGCCGCGACCTACGAGGCGGTCGCGTCGTTCTTCGCGCCGAAAATCCTGTCCGGCCGGCGCGTGCTGCTGACCGCCGGGCCGACCTTCGAACCGCTCGACCCGGTGCGCGGCGTCACCAATCGTTCGAGCGGCAAGATGGGCTTCGCGCTCGCGCGCGCCGCGCAGCAGGCCGGCGCCGACGTGCATCTAGTGGCCGGTCCGGTCGCGCTGGAAACGCCGTGGGGCGTCTTGCGCGAGGACGTGCAGACCGCGCAGCAGATGCACGACGCGGTGATGCGCGCGGTCGCGGCGGCGGACATTTTCATCGGCGTCGCGGCGGTGGCCGACTGGCGCGTCGACCACGTCAGCGGTCAGAAGATCAAGAAGACCGCCGAGCACGCGCTGCCGAGCTTTTCATTCGTCGAGAATCCAGACATCCTCGCCGCGGTCGCCGGGCTGCCGAAGCCGCCGTTCGCGGTCGGCTTCGCCGCCGAAAGCGACAACCTCGAAGTCCACGGCGAGGAAAAGCGCGCCCGCAAGAACGTGCCGCTGCTGATCGGCAATCTGGGGCCGCAAACGTTCGGGCTCGACGACAACGAAGTGATTCTGTTCGAAGCAGGCCGCGCGACGAAGCTGCCACGCGCCGACAAGCAGACGCTGGCGCGCGCGCTGATCACGGAAATCGCAAAGCGTCTGCCGCCCGGCATCAGTCCGGTTGGCTGAACGAGCGAGCGGCAGTGGACCCGTGTGGCCCTGCCATCTTTGCCCGGTTAGCCGACCGGAATCACCAGGAGCACTACTGCCATGACGCCACTCTCCGTGCTCGATCAAACACCGGTGATCGCCGGCCATTCGGTGGCGGACGCGATCGCCGCGACCGTCGAACTCGCGCAACTCGCCGACGACCTCGGCTACACGCGCTACTGGTGCGCCGAGCACCACGGCCTGCGCGGCGTGTCGAATCCCTGCCCTGAAGTGATGCTGGCGCGCCTCGGCAGCGTGACCAAACGCATTCGCATCGGCTCGGGCGGCATCATGCTGCCGTACTACAGCCCGTTCAAGGTCGCCGAGCAGTTCATGATGCTCGAGGCGCTGTTTCCGAATCGCGTCGATCTCGGCGTCGGACGCGCGCCGGGCGGCGACATGCGCACCGCGCAGGCGGTCGCCGCCGGCGCTTACAATCGCGGCGAGCTTTTTCCGCAGCAGGTCGCCGAGTTGCTCGGCCTCATGCACGGCGCGCTGCCCGACGACCATCTCGCGCAGGGCGTGCTGCTGCAGCCGCAGATCGATACGCGCCCGCAGCTGTGGATGCTCGGCTCGAGCGACTTCGGCGGTTTGCTCGCGGCGCAGCTCGGCATCCGCTTTTCGTTCGCGCATTTCATCAACGCGCATTTCGGCAAACAGGTCGCGCTGGCGTATCGCGAGCGCTTCCAGCCTGGCAACGACGCGTCGCGGCCGTATCTGGCTGCCGCGGTCTTCGTGATCTGCGCGGATACCGAGCAGGAAGCCGCGGACCTCGAAAAAGCCGTCGATCTTCGTCGCGTGCAGATGGCGCATGGTCTGAACGAACCGATACCCTCGATCGAACAAGGCATCGCGCAGGAATATGGCGAGCGCGAGCAACTCGTGATCGACCGAGAAAAGCCGCGCAGCATCATCGGCACGCCTGAGCGCGTGACCGAACGACTCACGGATTTACAGCAGCAGTTCCAGGCCGACGAGCTGATGGTGCTGACCGTCGCCGGCAGCTATCGTGCGCGCTTGCGCTCCTACGAACTGCTCGCCGACGCGTTTCAGCTCGGCTCGAACCAGGCGGCTTGATCGCAAAGGCGTTGCCAGTCAGCCGCGTGCCCCTTCACCAATCTCACCCCCAACTATCGAACCTGAATGAAACTCGACCTGAAGATTCTCGATCAGCGCATGCGCGAACAGCTCCCCGCTTACGCGACGACCGGTAGCGCCGGCCTCGATCTGCGCGCCTGCCTCGACGAACCGCTGACGCTGAAACCCGGCGAAACCGCGCTGGTGCCAACCGGACTCGCGATCCACGTCGGCGACCCCGGTTATGCGGCGTTGATTCTGCCGCGCTCGGGTCTCGGCCATAAGCATGGGATCGTGCTCGGCAATCTGGTCGGCCTGATCGATTCCGATTACCAGGGCCAACTGATGATCTCGACGTGGAATCGCGGCGAGACGACATTCGTGCTGAATCCGATGGAACGCCTCGCGCAACTGGTGATCGTGCCCGTCGTGCAGGCCGGGTTCAATATCGTCGATGACTTCGAGGAAAGCGTGCGCGGCGCGGGCGGGTTTGGTAGCACCGGCAAGCATTGATCGATTGCTGCGACGCGGCGGCTGGCGCCTTCAGCGCACGCCGTGAGAAAAAACCAGAGCATAAAAAAACGGCGCGGGATAAAACCCGCGCCGTTCTGCCTTTGGTGTCCGGCCAGCTCAACGCAACGTCGGCCTGACTGACATCACTCGACTTCCACCGCCTCCGGATTCGGATTGCGTGGCGCCGGATGCTCGTCGAAGGTCAACTGCACCTTGTCGTCGGCATCGACGTCGACCGTCACGCGGCCGCCGTTCATCAGCTTGCCGAACAGCAGCTCGTCGGCGAGCGCGCGACGGATCGTGTCCTGGATCAGGCGCTGCATTGGCCGCGCGCCCATCAGCGGATCGAAACCGTGCTTCGCCAGATGCTTGCGCAGCGCATCGGTGAACAGCGCATCGACCTTCTTCTCGTGCAGCTGATCTTCCAGCTGCATCAGGAATTTGTCGACCACGCGCATGATGATTTCCTCATCGAGCGACCGGAAGCTGATCGTCGCGTCCAGACGGTTGCGAAACTCCGGCGTGAACATGCGCTTGATGTCGACCATCTCGTCGCCCGCCTCGCGGCGGTTCGTGAAGCCGATCACCGACTTGCCCATCGCCTCGGCGCCCGCGTTCGTCGTCATGATGATGATGACGTTACGGAAGTCCGCCTTACGCCCGTTGTTGTCCGTCAGCGTGCCGTGGTCCATCACCTGCAGCAGCACGTTGAAGATGTCCGGATGCGCCTTTTCGATTTCGTCGAGCAGCAGCACGCAGTGCGGCTTCTTCGTGATCGCCTCGGTCAGCAGGCCACCCTGGTCGAAACCGACGTAGCCCGGCGGCGCGCCAATCAGCCGGCTCACCGCGTGACGCTCCATGTACTCCGACATGTCGAAGCGGATCAGCTCGATGCCGAGCGTGAACGCGAGCTGCTTCGCGACCTCGGTCTTGCCGACGCCGGTCGGACCCGAGAACAGGAATGCGCCGATCGGCTTGTCGAGCTTGCCGAGGCCCGCGCGCGCCATCTTGATCGCGGCCGACAGCGCGTCGATAGCCGGATCTTGACCAAACACGACGCTCTTCAGATCGCGGTCGAGCGTTTGCAGCTTGCTGCGATCGTCCTGCGACACGCTTTGCGCCGGCACGCGCGCGATCTTCGAGATGATTTCCTCGATCTCGTTCTTGCCGATCGTCTTCTTCTGCTTCGACTTCGGCAGAATGCGCTGCGCCGCGCCCGCTTCGTCGATCACGTCGATCGCCTTGTCCGGCAAATGACGATCGGTGATGAAGCGCGCCGACAGCTCAGCCGCCGCCGACAGCGCACCCGACGAATACTTGACGCCGTGGTGCTCTTCGAAGCGCGACTTCAGCCCGCGCAGGATCGCGACCGTCTGCTCGACGGTCGGCTCGGTCACGTCGATCTTCTGGAAACGACGCGACAGCGCCGCGTCCTTTTCGAAGATGCCGCGATATTCGGTGAAGGTGGTTGCGCCGATGCACTTCAGCGTGCCCGACGAAAGCGCCGGCTTCAGCAGGTTCGACGCGTCCAGCGTGCCGCCCGATGCGGCGCCCGCGCCGATCAGCGTATGGATTTCGTCGATGAAAAGAATGGCGTGCGGACGCTCCTTCAGTTCCTTCAGCACCGTCTTCAGACGCTGCTCGAAGTCGCCGCGATACTTGGTGCCCGCGAGCAGCGCGCCCATGTCGAGCGAATACACCTGGGCATCGGCCAGGATGTCCGGCACTTCGCCGCGCGTGATGCGCCATGCGAGCCCTTCGGCGATCGCGGTCTTGCCGACACCGGCCTCGCCGACCAGCAGCGGATTGTTCTTGCGGCGGCGGCACAGCACCTGCACCACACGCTCGACTTCCGACTCACGTCCGATCAGTGGATCGATGCGGCCGTCCTTCGCCATCTGGTTCAGGTTCTGCGTGAACTGGGCGAGCGGCGTTTCCTTCTGCGCGGCGGCTTCGTCGGACTCGGCATTCGCGTCGCTCGCCTTCGCGGCGTCCGAACTGCCCGTCTTGGCGATGCCGTGCGAGATGAAATTGACTACGTCCAGACGCGTGACGCCCTGCTGCTGCAGGTAGTACACCGCATGCGAGTCCTTCTCGCCGAAGATCGCGACCAGCACGTTCGCGCCGGTCACTTCCTTCTTGCCGTTCGAGGTGGACTGCACATGCATGATCGCGCGCTGGATCACACGCTGGAAACCGAGCGTGGGCTGCGTGTCGACGTCGTCCGTGCCCGGCACGGTCGGCGTGTTGTCATGAATGAAGTTGCGCAGGTTCTGGCGCAGATCCTCGATATTGGCCGCGCATGCGCGCAGTACCTCTGCCGCCGTCGGGTTATCCAACAGCGCGAGCAAAAGATGTTCGACCGTTATGAACTCGTGCCTTGCCTGGCGCGCTTCCATGAACGCCATATGCAGGCTGACTTCCAGTTCCTGGGCAATCATGCTTCCTCCATCACACACTGCAGCGGATGCCCGGCCTGCCGTGCGTGGGTAACGACTTGCTCGACTTTGGTCGACGCGATGTCCCGCGTATAGACCCCACAAACTCCCCTGCCCTCGCGATGCACCTTCAACATGACCTGCGTTGCGGTTTCACGATCCTTATTGAAATATTCCTGCACGATCATCACGACAAATTCCATCGGCGTGAAGTCGTCATTCAGCAGCACCACCTTGTACATGGACGGCGGCTTGAGTTTCTGCTCCTGCCGCTCCAGTACGGTGCCGTCCTGCTTGTCCGGGATAATCGCCATACACCCATTCTAAACAACTAGGACAGGCCCGCAATCCTGTCAGAACCCGGCCGCCCGGCCGATGAGCCCGTTCGCTGCCACCCGGCGGTCACGACGCTGTCATGTTCGGCCTGGCCTGCGCGTTTTCGACGGGCCGATTGCGGTGCCGGCCCCGATCCTGTCATGCGCGGTGCGTGCTGCACCGCGGTCGGATCGAGTATCGCACAACCTGCCGGTACTGGCTGCGAGCGCTCGCCGCGCTGGGCGTCAGCGCCGCGGGCACAGTCAGCATGTGAGTGGATTATGCGACTTTTCAAGCCACGCCGCTTGCGCCACCGCACATACGGAAGCGGTAAAAACCCTGGAAAGCGGCCTGTTTGCAACGCGACAACGACGTCTCAAAATTTTCTTGACACTCGAATAAAGAGCCCCAACAATCAAGCTGGCACTTTTTTCACCAAGCCATAATTTCGAAAAAATGCCGATGGTGAGCTTGTGAGGAGGGAACGACTGCCTCGCGTGGTCGTGGCTTTTCGAGGGCTCGTGGTAGTGACATGAGTTACAGGGGAAGTTGGAATGGCAACTGGTACGGTCAAATGGTTTAACGACGCAAAGGGTTTCGGATTCATCACGCCTGACGAGGGCGGCGAGGATCTGTTTGCACACTTCTCGGCCATCCAGATGAATGGCTTCAAGACGCTGAAGGAAGGCCAGAAGGTCACCTTCGAAGTCGTGCAAGGCCCGAAAGGCAAACAGGCATCGAACATTCAGGCGCCAGCCTGAAACGTTTCGATACCGGCCTTTTTGAAACCCGGCTCCGCGCCGGGTTTCTTTTTTGCGGCGGCTTTCTATTGCAACGGATTTTCCGGCGGAAAGCCGCGCGAAAATTCCGGGTAATAAAATACCCCGGCCGTTTGCTGGCGCCGGGGTTTTTATGCGAATCGCATAATCCCGGCGCGTCAATTACATATTTTCGATCATCACTTGCCCAAATGCCGAGCACGACACCTGGGTCGCGCCTTCCATCAGGCGGGCAAAATCGTAAGTAACGCGCTTTTGCAGGATCGATTTTTCCATCGAGCTGATTATCAGATCCGCCGCCTCGAACCAGCCCAGGTGGCGCAGCATCATTTCCGCTGACAGGATTTCCGAGCCGGGATTCACGTAATCCTTGCCCGCGTATTTCGGCGCCGTGCCGTGCGTCGCTTCGAACATCGCAACCGAATCCGACAGGTTCGCGCCCGGCGCGATTCCGATTCCGCCGACCTGCGCGGCGAGCGCGTCCGAGATGTAGTCGCCGTTCAGGTTCAGCGTGGCGATCACGTCGTATTCGGCCGGGCGCAGCAGGATCTGCTGCAGGAACGCGTCGGCAATCACGTCCTTCACGACGACATCGCCGCCGGTCTTCGGATTCCTGACTTTCATCCAGGGACCGCCGTCGATCAGCTCCGCGTTGAACTCCTTCTGCGCGAGCGCGTAGCCGTAGTCGCGAAACGCGCCTTCGGTGTACTTCATGATGTTGCCCTTGTGCACCAGCGTGACCGAGCGGCGTTCATTGTCGATCGCGTACTGGATCGCCTTGCGCACCAGACGCTCGGTACCTTCGCGCGACACCGGCTTGATGCCGATACCCGACGAATCCGGAAAGCGGATCTTCTTCACGCCCATTTCTTCGCGCAAGAACTTGATGATCTTCTTCGCCTGTTCGGATTCAGCTGGCCATTCGATGCCCGCGTAGATGTCTTCCGAGTTCTCGCGGAAGATCACCATGTTGGTCTTCTCGGGCTCGCGCACCGGCGACGGCACCCCCTTCAAATATCGCACCGGGCGCAGGCACACATAGAGGTCCAGTTCCTGGCGCAACGCGACGTTCAGCGAGCGGATGCCGCCCCCGACTGGCGTGGTGAGCGGCCCCTTGATCGACACGATGTATTCCTTGACCGCCTGCAGCGTTTCGTCCGGCAGCCATACGTCCGGGCCGTACACCCGGGTCGCCTTCTCGCCCGCGTAGATTTCCATCCAGTGGATTTTCTTCTTGCCGCCGTACGCCTTTTCGACCGCCGCATCCACGACCTTGAGCATGACCGGCGTGATGTCCAGACCAGTGCCGTCGCCTTCGATGTACGGGATGATCGGCTCGTCGGAAACGTTGAGCGAGAAGTCGGCGTTGACGGTGATCTGATCGCCACCTGTCGGAATCTTGATGTGCTGATACGGCATGATCGGACTCCAGTGAAAGCTGTGCAAAAGCTGATGGGAGACTGCGAAAGAGACGCCCTCGCCGCGCAATGCCGAACCGTCGCGAGCGGCCTGGCCGCTATTCTAGCCCACGTCCCACGCGCGACGCGGCCGCCCCTCGCTCCGGGTTTTCCAACATAGACGGCCTCTCGAACGCGCCACGCTCCTCTATAAGATAGAAGAATCTGCGTCCCGGTTTATGCATTATCATCGCGCCGTATCGCTCTGCCGTATCGCTCTCCTATGCGCCTTCTCGCCCTCAACAAGCCGTTCGGCACCATCTGTCAATTTTCGCCACACGAGACGCGGACGTCGCTTGCCGACTGGGTCAGGCTACCCGGCGTCTATCCGGCCGGCCGGCTCGACTCCGATAGCGAAGGCCTGCTGCTGCTCACCGACGACGGCGCGCTGCAGGCGCGCATCGCCGAGCCGCGTCACAAGCTCGTCAAACGCTATTGGGCGCAAGTCGAAGGCGCGCTCGACGACGCCGCGTTGAAAAAGCTCGCGCGCGGCGTCGATCTCGGCGACTACGTGACACGCCCATGTCAGGCGACCTATGTTGAGCCGTCCAGCTCGCTGTGGGCGCGCACGCCGCCGATCCGCTATCGCGCCGCGATCCCGACCACATGGATCGAGCTGTCGATCACCGAAGGCAAGAACCGTCAGGTGCGTCGCATGACGGCGGCGGTGGGTTTTCCGACGCTGCGTCTCGTGCGCGTCGGCATCGGAGCGCTTGACATTTTTTCACTCGGACTGCAACCTGGACAGAGCACGGAGTTGCGAGCGAACGCGCCATGGGATGGCGTCGCCTGAACATGATTTGACGATGGTTCGTTCATCGCCGCAACACCGCGTACCGAACTCACGCACGCGCGAATCAGCCTGCACGTGCTCACTCCAAATCCGTTTCACGGCTGTGACAATCAAGCTAACTCGTTGTAGCAGCACGCAAAATAATGCGTGAAACGCAGGCCCGAAATGCGTGAAACAAGTGGGCTCGCCGCGAGCCTGCGCCACGCGGTTTGATCGCGTGTCATCACGATCAAAATTTCCGCGCAATTCGCGTCAACCGCCGTACAACTCCACGCGTTATCCGACGCAGATGCCGCCGAAGCTATCCGGCATTCAGCCTTAAAGACATTTGCATACGCCGTTTTCGCGCGGCGAGTACGAAAGTCCGAGCGCTAGCAGACGCGTCGAAAAATTTGTTCGATGCGGCTGTCAACCGAAACGTGGATGGCACGTTTACCGACATGACTCTACATATGCCGGGTCATTTGGTTAATTAACTCAAGCTGAGGATTCACAAAATGAACAAACTGATCGCCGCTCTGGTCGCTGGCCTCTTCGCAACGGCAGCATTCGCACAAGCATCGGCACCGGAAGCAGCTTCGGCAGCTCCGGCAGCAGCAGCTTCGTCGGCAAAGAAGACCACCAAGCACGCTCACAAGAAGTCGCACAAGAAGGCAGCAGCTGCAGCTTCGGCAGCTTCGGAGTAAGTTGCTTGTAAAAACGCAGTAAAGAACTAGCGTCATTGCCGTTCTTACGGCGTTGTAAGGCAGATCACCGCAAGGCGATCTGCCTTTTTGTTTTTGACGCGCTCGCGTAACATGCGCGAGTCAATTTCAGCAAGGAGTCTTGCCGTGCGATTTTCCATGCGCTCGTCGATGGCGCGTTTCGCCATTGCCGTAGCACTGCCGCTCGCGGCGCTGTCGTTCGTCGTCACCACGGCTCCCGCCCAGGCGCAGCAGATGCCGCCGGGCGCCAAGCAGCCGAGCGAGTTTCCGCGCGTCAAGCTGACCGCTGGCATGTTCGTGATCGACGCGGCCGTCGCCGCCAACGACGCGGACCGCGAACAGGGCTTGATGTATCGCACGAAGCTCGCGCCGAACGAAGGGATGCTGTTCGTGTTCAACGAGAACGCGGGCCACTGCTTCTGGATGAAGAACACGCTGATCCCGCTGTCGATCGCATTCATGCGCGCCGACGGCACGATCACCGACATCGACGAGATGCAGGCCGAGACCACCAACAACCACTGCCCGACGCACAACGGCGTGTTCGCGCTGGAAATGCCCAAGGGCTGGTTCTCGGCGAAGGGCATCAAGCCGGGCATGCAGATCCAGGGCTTACCGCCGGTGCCGGGCATCACGCAGTAAGACCCTCACCGCCGGGCCGCGTGTCCGTGCAGCCCCGTAAATGGCCCCGGAGCGGCCTCTGAGCGGGGGCACCGTGCCGCCACGCTGTCCCGCGAAAAGCCGGCGTCTCAACCCGAGGCGCCGGCTCTTTTTCGCCCGCTCAGCCCCGCGCCACCAGCCTTCGCGCCGGCTGGCAGGATTCATGCAAAAGACCAATCGACGCGCTATCCTTGTAATCTCGATCAGGTAACGCCAGATAAAGCACCACTCAGACTCCCCGAGCGGCCCACGCGGTCGCCCGGCATGCGTTTCAGGCGCGCCATTTCAAGGAGATTCACGTGCCCCGCAAGACTCCCATCGAGCGCTACCGGAATATCGGCATCAGCGCTCACATCGATGCCGGCAAAACCACCACTACCGAACGGATCCTGTTCTACACCGGCGTGACCCACAAGATCGGCGAGGTTCACGACGGTGCGGCGACGATGGACTGGATGGAACAGGAGCAGGAGCGCGGCATCACGATCACGTCGGCGGCCACGACCGCGTTCTGGAAAGGCATGGCCGGCAACTATCCCGAGCATCGGATCAACATCATCGACACCCCCGGGCACGTCGACTTCACGATCGAAGTCGAGCGCTCGATGCGCGTGCTCGACGGCGCCTGCATGGTGTACGACTCGGTCGGCGGCGTGCAGCCGCAATCGGAAACCGTGTGGCGCCAGGCGAACAAGTACAAGGTGCCGCGCATCGCATTCGTCAACAAGATGGACCGCGTCGGCGCGGACTTCTTCCGCGTGCAGCGGCAGATCGGCGATCGTCTGAAGGGGGTCGCCGTGCCGATCCAGATTCCGATCGGCGCGGAAGAGCACTTCCAGGGCGTGGTCGACCTCGTCAAGATGAAGGCGATCTACTGGGACGACGACAGCCAGGGCATCAAGTTCGAGTACCGCGACATCCCGGCTGAACTCGCGGCCACCGCGAAGGAATGGCACGACAAGATGGTCGAGGCCGCGGCCGAGGCGAACGAGGAATTGCTCGAGAAGTACCTCGGCGGCGAACCGCTGAGCGAAGCCGAAATCAAGCACGGCATCCGCGCGCGCACGATCGCCAACGAGATCGTGCCGATGTTGTGCGGCAGCGCGTTCAAGAACAAGGGCGTGCAGGCGATGCTCGACGCGGTGATCGACTATCTGCCGTCGCCGGTCGACGTGCCCGCGATCACCGGTCACGACGAGCACGACAAGGAAATCGAACGTCATCCCAACGACGAGGATCCGTTCTCGGCGCTCGCCTTCAAGATCATGACCGACCCGTTCGTCGGTCAGCTGATCTTCTTCCGCGTGTACTCGGGCGTCGTCAATTCGGGCGACACGGTCTACAACGCGGTCAAGGAAAAGAAGGAACGCCTCGGCCGGATCCTGCAGATGCACGCGAACGAGCGCAAGGAAATCAAGGAGGTCTACGCGGGCGACATCGCCGCGGCCGTCGGCCTGAAGGAAGCGACCACCGGCGACACGCTCTGCGATCCTGATCATGTGATCATCCTTGAAAAGATGATCTTCCCGGACCCGGTGATCTCGCAGGCCGTCGAACCGAAGACCAAGGCCGACCAGGAAAAGATGGGCATCGCGCTGAACCGTCTCGCGCAGGAAGACCCGTCGTTCCGCGTGCAGACCGATGAGGAATCCGGACAGACGATCATCTCCGGCATGGGCGAGCTGCACCTCGAAATTCTGGTCGACCGGATGAAGCGCGAGTTCGGCGTGGAAGCGACCGTTGGCAAGCCGCAGGTCGCGTATCGCGAAACCGTGCGCAACAAGGTCGAGGACGTCGAAGGCAAGTTCGTCAAGCAGTCGGGCGGCCGCGGTCAGTATGGCCACGCGGTGATTACGTTGGAGCCGTCCGAGCAGGGCAAGGGCTACGAATTCGTAGACGCAATCAAGGGCGGCGTGATTCCGCGCGAATTCATCCCCGCGGTCGACAAGGGCATCGTGGAAACGCTGAAAGCCGGCGTGCTCGCGGGCTATCCGGTCGTCGACGTGAAGGTCACGCTGACCTTCGGTTCGTACCACGACGTCGACTCGAACGAAAACGCGTTCCGCATGGCCGGCTCGATAGCGTTCAAGGAAGCGATGCGCAAGGCGAAGCCCATCCTGCTCGAACCGATGATGGCCGTCGAGGTGGAAACGCCCGAGGACTTCATGGGCAACGTGATGGGCGACCTGTCGAGCCGGCGCGGCATGGTGCAGGGCATGGAAGACATCGCGGGCGGCGGCGGCAAGCTGGTACGCGCGGAGGTGCCGCTCGCCGAGATGTTCGGCTATTCGACGTCGCTGCGCTCGGCCACCCAGGGCCGCGCGACCTACACGATGGAGTTCAAGCATTACGCCGAGACGCCTAGCAATGTCGCCGAGGCCGTGATCAACACGAAGAAGCAATGACGCTGACGCGGCGGCGTTGAGCGCGACAAGCCGAAGCCCGCTCCCTGTGAGCGGGCTTTTTTTATGGCGCCGTTTGCATCGTCGAGCCACGCACCCGTTTTTTTGAACGTGCCAGAATGTTGATCAGCCATGCGGCACGCCCCTGAATGGTAAGACCGAAGCGAACGACTCGAACGCGGCACGCCAGCCGAGGAGGAGACACGATGAGCCAGGATCATGAACATCCGCATTACCGGGCCGAGCACGACGCCGCCGAAGCCAGCCAGCAGATCGACTGGCGCGAACACGGCGTGAAGGTCATCCGCGGCGATCAGCTCGACACCAACACCGCGCAAACGCCGGGCATGAACCGCGCGGCCGCGATCAACGCGGCGCGCGTCGGCGCGCAGAAAATCTGGGCCGGCACCGTGACGATCCATCCGAATGCGAAGACCGGCGCGCATCATCATGGCGCGCTCGAAAGCGTGATCTACGTTGTGCGCGGCCAGGCGCGCATGCGCTGGGGCGAGCATCTGGAATTCACCGCCGAGGCCGGTCCCGGCGACTTCATCTTCGTGCCGCCCTATGTGCCGCATCAGGAGATCAACGCGAGCACCGACGAGCCGCTCGAATGCGTGCTCGTGCGCAGCGACAATGAAGCGGTCGTCGTCAATTTGAACATCGACGCGGTGGAGCAGCCGGAAACGGTCTACTGGGTCGATCCGATCCACAAGCATCCGCACGATCACTAAGCCGCTCATCAACCTATCCATTCATCCGCTCGTGTCACATGACGCCTAACGCCTCGCTGCGCCCTCGCCTCGTCGCGCTCTACGCGGTGCTGCTCGCCGCCAACCTCGGCGCATGGCTGTGGGCGCTAATCGCATTTCGCCACTACCCGCTGCTGCTCGGCACCGCGCTGCTCGCGTATGGCTTCGGTCTGCGTCATGCGGTCGACGCCGACCACATCGCGGCGATCGACGCCGTTACGCGCAAGCTGATGCAAACCGGCATGCGACCGGTCGGGATCGGGCTCGCGTTTTCGCTCGGCCATTCGACGATCGTGATCGCGGCGACGATCGGCATCGCCTGGACCACGCATTCGCTGAATGGGCGCTTCGAAAGCTTCAAGGAGGTTGGTGGCACGCTCGGGACACTGGTTTCCGCGTCGTTCCTGCTGGTGCTCGCGGCGGTCAATCTCGTGGTCCTGCGCGACGTGTGGCGCCGCTACCGGCACACGCAACGTGGCGACGTTGCGACTACAGCGTCAGCCGATGCGCTCGCCCCAGCCGGGCTGCTGTCGCGCGCATTGCGGCCGCTGTTTCGGCTGGTCACGAAAAGCTGGCACATGTATCCGGTCGGCGTGCTGTTCGGTCTCGGCTTCGACACCGCGACCGAGATCGGCCTGCTCGCGATCGCTGCGTCGCAGGCCAGCACTGGCCTGCCGCTCTATTCGATCCTCGTGTTCCCGGCGCTCTTCACGGCCGGCATGACGCTTGTCGATTCGACCGACAACGTGCTGATGGTGCACGCGTACGGCTGGGCGATGGACGACCCGAAGCGCAAGCTTTACTACAACGCGAGCATCACGTTCGTGTCGGCGATGGTCGCGATCGTGATTGGCGGCGCCGAGGCGCTGGGGCTGCTGTCGGATCGCTTCGGCTGGAGCGGCGGGGTGTCGGATGCCATCGTCGGAATCAACGATCATTTCGGCGCGCTCGGCTATGCGATCGTCGCGGCCTTCATGGCGTGCTGGATCGGCTCGGTGCTGTTTCATCGCTGGAGACGGCCGGATACGGCGGCACGATAAGTGGCCACGGGAAAAGCTCATTCGACACAAGCGACGGAATGCATAGGACAATCTCCTCATGAAGACTGTCCATGAGGTCTCCGTAGAAATCTCTGCTCGAACCGTTCGGCTGACGTTTCGTAGCTCAGCGTCTTCCGCGGACCTTCACTGGTCCTGTCGTCGAAGCATGTGAAGCGTCGGTCGTGCTTGCGCATCAGCATCGGTTCGAAGCTGCCATCCCGGCCGCGCGGCACCTCAACGCAGATCGGGCTTATTCAAGAGCACACCGCCCCGTATCGAATGGCCGATGAGGCCGCCGAAGAAATCAGCTTTCTCTTGCTTGACCTGGCCTACCGGGAAACCGATCTACACCGTAGGTTTCTTTGAGAGTTCCACCTTGTGGAGTTCGAAACCGCATTTCGCACCGTGTTGCTCCGCCAATCCGTCCACAATCGCGGCCGCCCCTCGCGAGCACGCGTCCGGTAACCGTTGTGACGACGACACACCGCGCGTCATTTATCGGCCGATCGACTAGCGCGGCGCGCCCCCGGTGCGCCAGAGCCGCGAGCAATCGCTTACACTGAGACCGCTCTGCACAGCGTTGCCCTTTCGCGATAGCGGCCCCACCACATCCAGCCGCCCATCGGAAGGCGCGCTGCCCCTCGCGGCGTCGCGCGGCTCGCGCGACGCCTCCGAACCAGCAACAGAACGGGTTGGATACGCCATCGATGAAAACGCCAGCGGACCGATTTCTCGCACCTGACGCATTGGACGCAGCCCGCCTCACAGCCGACGCCTACGGCAACCACGCCCTCGACGAGTTTGTCGCCGGCCGCATCACGCGCCGCGAACTGCTACGACATGCGAGCGTGATCGGTCTGTCGCTCGCGGGTGGCGGCCTGCTCGGCGCGCCGCGAGCGCGGGCGCAAGGTGCACCGCCCACGTCGAACCAGACGATCCGCGTCGCGCATCTGACGCCAGCGGGCGCCGTCGATCCGCTGACGGTGACTGACGCCGCGAGTCTCGCGCTGCTGAACCAGACCGGCGAATTCCTGATCGACGACGACGGCGAGAAGCTGATGCTGAAGCCCGCGCTCGCGCTGTCGTGGAAGCCGAACGACAAGGGCGACGTGTGGACCTTCAAACTGCGCCAGAACGTGAAATTCCACGACGGCCAGAGCTTCGGCGCGAAAGACGTGGTCTCGACCTTCGACCGTCTCGCCGATCCCGCGAGCGGCTCGGCCGCGCTATCGGTACTAAAGGGCGTGCTGTCGAAAGGCGGCGCGAAGGTCGTCGACGAACACACGGTGGAGTTTCATCTCGACGCGCCGACCGGCAATTTCCCGTACTACGTTTCCTCGGATAATTACAACGCGGTGATCCTGCCCGCGAACTTCGCGGGCAACTACGAAAAGAGTTTCATCGGCACGGGTCCGTTCAAATTCGAAAAGTATCAGCCGAAGGTTGGCGCGTCGTTCGTGCGCAATCCCGACTACTGGGGCGAAAAAGCGTTACCGCAACGCGTACAGTTTTCGTTCTACGCCGACGAGCAGGCTCAACTGCTCGCGTTGCAAGGCCATCAGGCCGACGTGATGGGCACGTTCACCGTGCAGGGCGGCGCGGCCATCCTGAACAATCCGGACTACAAGGCGGTCGGCGTCAAGTCGAGCGCGCACCGCCAGATTCACATGCGCAACGACAGCCCGCTCTTCAAGGACAAGCGCGTGCGTCAGGCACTCGCGTTGTCGCTCGATCGCGACGTGATCGTGCGTGGTCTCTTCAAGGGTCGCGCACAACTCGGCAACGACAGCCCGTTCGCGCCGGTGTTTCCATCGTCAGATGCAGGCGTGCCGCAACGCAAGATCGACGTCGCGAAGGCGAAGCAGCTGCTCGCGCAGGCCGGCGTGCCGAATGGTTTCGACGTCACGCTGACCACCGAAAAATACATGGAGATCCCCGACCTCGCGGTCGTCGTGCAGAACGCCGCGAAGGCGATCGGCGTGCGCATCAATCTGAAGGTCGAGAGCCAATCGCTCTACTACGGCGCGGGCACGCCGGGCAAATCCGACTGGCTCGACTCGCCGCTCGGCATCACCGATTACGGCCATCGCGGCGTGCCGAACGTGTTCCTCAACGCGACGCTGACGAGCAACGGCACATGGAACGCCGCGCACTTCAAGAATCCGCAATACGATCAACTGGTCGCGCAGTTCGTCGCGGCGATCGATCTCGCCACGCAAAAGAAAATCTCCGGGCAGATCCAGACGCTATTGCTCGACGAAACGCCGCTGATCATCCCGTTCTTCTACGATCAGCTGATCGCGATGCGCAAGGGCGTGAACGGCGTGCGCTTCACTGCGCTCGCGCAACTGTATTTCGATCGCGCGACGCTCAGCGCGTAAGCAGCGCACTGTCCGTCTCGCTTTTCGCAGGAGAACTCACGATGTCGGCTCCGGCGCCCTCTCCCGCCTCGAATACATCGCGTCCGCCGCCCGCGGCGAACGGCAACGCGGGCCGCGTCGCGCGTTTTCTCGCGACGCGCGCGGGTCTTTCGCTGATCACGCTGTGGCTGCTGTCGGTGATCGTGTTCGCGGGCGGCCAGCTGCTGCCCGGCGATATCGGCCGCGCGGTGCTCGGGCCGCTCGCCGATGCGCGCGCGGTCGCCGCGCTCGATCATCAGCTCGGCGCCGACCGGCCGCTGCTCACGCAATACATCGACTGGATCACGCATTTCGTGCGCGGCAACATGGGGCTGTCGTACGCGTATCGCGAACCGGTCAGGCCGTTCATCGCCGATGCGCTCGGGCATTCGGCGAAGCTCGGTCTGCTCGCGTTCATCGTCGTCGTGCCGCTCGGCATCGCGGGCGGCGTGTGGTCGGCGATGCATGCGGGGCGTTGGCTCGATCGCACGATCAGCATCGCCGGTTTGTCGGCGACCGTGGTGCCGGAGTTCGTGTCGTCGATCGTGCTGATTCTCGTGTTCGGCGTGTGGCTGCGCTGGCTTCCGATCGAGGCCTCATATCCGCCCGATGCGAGCGTGCTCGAACAGCTGCGGCATCTGGTGCTGCCGGTGCTGCCGCTCGTCCTCGTGTTCTTCGGCTACATCGCGCGAATGGCACGCGCGGGCACCGTCGAAGCGCTCGACGCCGACTACACGCGCACCGCCATCCTCAAGGGCCTGCCGCGCCACGTCGTGATCTGGCGGCACGTGCTGCGCAATGCACTGCTGCCGACGATCACCGTCGCCGCCACCCAACTCGGCTACATGATCGGCGGACTCGTGGTGGTCGAGACGCTGTTCCACTACCAGGGCATCGGCTCACTGATCTACAACGCCGCCAAGGCGAAGGACTTTCCAATGCTCGAAGCGGGCGTACTGACGATCGGCGTCGTCTATACGCTCGCGAATCTGGTCGCCGATGCGCTGCACGTGCTGCTCAATCCGCGACTGCGGGTGAGGACCGCCGAATGAATACGACCGTGCCGCCGGCTTCATCGACGCCACCAGGCTCGCCCGTGCCAGGCGCACCGGGCTCCGAGCCGCGTTTCCCGCGCCTCCTCCTGCTCCTCGGTTCGCCGACCTTCATCGTGGGCGCGCTGATCGTCGCGTGGTGGATCGTCTGCGCGATCGCCGGGCCGTGGTTCGTGCATCTCGATCCGTACGCGTCCGATCCGCTCAATTCGCTGACGCCGCCCGATCGCACCCACTGGTTCGGCACCGATCAGCTCGGCCGCGACGTATTCTCGCGCGTGATCGTCGGCGCGCGCGACATCCTGACGATCGCGCCGCTCGCGACACTGCTCGGCACCGCGGCGGGCACCGCGCTCGGCCTACTGGTCGGCTACTTCGACGGCTGGGTCGACGACGTGATCGGCCGCATGATCGACGCGGTGCTCGCGCTGCCGCTCGTGATCGTCGCGCTGCTCGCGCTCGCCGCGGTCGGTGCGTCGAACTTCACGGTGATTCTCGTGATCGGCACCACCTTCACGCCGATAACAGCCCGCACCGTGCGCGCCGCCGTGTTCGCAGAGCGGCATCTCGACTATGTGGCCGCCGCGCAGCTGCGCGGCGAACGCGCGCCGTACATCATGTTCGCGGAGATCCTGCCGAACGTGCTGCCGCCGATCGTCGTCGAAGCAACGGTGCGGCTCGGCTATGCGATCTTCGCGGTCGCGACGCTGTCGTTCCTCGGCTTCGGCATCCAGCCGCCGTCGGCCGACTGGGGGCTCGCGCTGTCCGAGTCGTACACGTTGATGGCGGGCGGCGCGTGGTGGACCGTCGTGTTCGCGGCGGGCGCGATCGCGTCACTGGTGGTCGGCGTCAATCTGATCGCCGACGGCGTGCAGGGAGTGCTCGACCAATGAACGGCCCACCACCCTCCTCGTTCGCCGCGTTCGACGTGTCGAAAAGCGATCGCACCGATGCGCTGACCGTGGTCGGCCTGACGGTCACCTACCGGATCCGCGGACGCGATCGCGAAGTGCTGCAGGACGTATCGTTTCGCGTGCGACGCGGCGAGGCGTATGGGCTCGTCGGCGAATCCGGTTGCGGCAAGTCGACCGTGGCAATGGCGACGCTGCGCTATCTGCCGCGCAATGGCAAGGTGAAGGCCGGCAAGATCGTAATCGCCGGTGAGGACGTGCAGAAGCTGGGTGCCGACGCGCTGCGCAGCATGCGTGCGACGACCGTCTCGATGGTCTATCAGGACCCGGGGCGCGCACTGAATCCATCGCTGACGATCGCCCGTCAGGTTTCCGAAGCATTCGAGGCGACCGGCGTCGCGCGCGACGAGGCGCTGCAACGCACGCTCGAGATACTCAAACGCGTCCGCATCGCGGCGCCCGAGCGCGTGATGAACAGCTATCCGCATCAATTGTCGGGCGGCATGCAGCAGCGCGTCGTGATCGCGATGGCGCTCGCGTCGAACCCAGCGCTGCTGATTCTCGACGAACCGACCACCGGCCTCGACGCGACCGTCGAAGCGGAAGTGCTCGACCTCGTCGCACAGTTGCGCGAGGAACTCGGCACCGCGGTGTTGTTCATCAGCCACAACCTCGCGGTGATCGGCCGCATGTGCGAACGCGTCGGCGTGCTGTACGCGGGCAAGCTGGTCGAGGAAGGCGCGACCCAGGACGTGTTCGCACGGCCGCGTCATCCGTACACGGTCGGGTTGCTGCGCTGCCTGCCGACGGCCGGACGCAGCAAGGACAGCGAGCGGCTCGATACGATCGCGGGCGGCCTGCCTCTGCCGGGCTCGGTCACGCAGGGCTGCATCTATGCGGAGCGTTGCCGTCTCGCCGACGAGCGCTGCCGCCGCGACGCGCCGCCGCCCTATCGCCTCGGCGCCCGGCATGGCGATCAGATGGCGCGCTGCCACTATCACGAGCGTGCGATCGAACTGCCGCGTGCGACATCGAGCGCGGCGCCGGTGGCGGCCGCATCATCCAACGCGGCGCCGCGCGCGCCCTCTGGGCCGGTCTTGCGCGCTCGGAACCTGTCGAAAACATTCCACGTATCGGGTGTCCCGCTGCGCGCGGTCGACGACGTGTCGCTCGAACTCGCGAGCGGCGAGACGCTCGGCCTCGTCGGCGAATCGGGCAGCGGCAAGACAACGCTCGCGCGACTACTGCTCGGCCTGATCGCACCCGATGCCGGCAGCGTGCTCGAACTCGACGGCGCCCCGCTCGCCGCGCGCGTCACACGACGCAGCGACGAGCAGCTGAAATCGCTGCAGATCGTGTTCCAGAATCCGGACTCGGCGCTCAATCGAGCGCATTCGGTCAAGCGGCTGATCGGCCGTGCGCTCGCGCGCTTCACCGCGCTGCGCGGGCCCGAGATCGACGCACGGCTCGCCACGCTGACGGACGCCGTGCGGCTGCCCGAGCGCTATCTGGACGCACGTTCACGCCAGCTTTCGGGTGGGCTCAAGCAGCGCGTCGCGATCGCGCGCGCGTTCGCCGGCGAACCACGCGTCGTCGTGTGCGATGAGCCGACTTCGTCGCTCGACGTGTCGGTGCAGGCCGCGATTCTGAACCTGCTCGCCGATCTGCAGCGCGAGCGCGGCGTCAGCTACGTATTCATCTCGCACGATCTGCACGTGGTCCGCTATGTGTCGGATCGCATCGCGGTGCTCTACCTCGGCCGGCTGCTCGAAATCGGCCCGGCGGCGGCCGTGTTCGATGGACCGCAGCATCCCTATACCGAGGCGCTGCTGTCCGCCGTGCCGACGCTGCCGGGCGACGGCGCGTCCGGCGAGATGCATCAACGTACACGTATCCGTCTCACCGGCGAGTTGCCCGGGCCCGGCGCGATGCCGTCGGGCTGCGTGTTTCACACGCGCTGTCCACGTAAGCTCGGCGCGATCTGCGAGCAGCAGGACCCGCCGTTTCTCGACGCGGACGGCGCCGCCGATTCGTCTTCCGCGCACCGGATTCGCTGCCATATTCCGGTCGCCACACTTCGCGAGCTGCAAAACGAGCCGCGCGACGACAACGCGAGCGACCCGACGTATGGCGGCAATTCCGACGATGCGTCGGAAAACGCCAGCTAGCCTCGACTCGAACCTCATCGACGCACACCGCCCCTCTTAACGAATCCCGCGTCGGAACACGCTTTTGCGTCCGCGCGTTTCATCGTCGCAACGTTTTGAGGCGTTTTTCCGGCGTGCGCATCGCACATCCCGATATCGCCCGTGTCGCTTCAAGGCTTTGCGGCGTGTGGCATGGATATCGCTAAATTAACAGCCAGAGATTCGAAGCCAAACCGGGCGCGCAACGCCGCGCATATCCGCACGACGAGCGTCACCACGCGATGGCGCGACCTCGCGCGATCAGCACGGCAGCGACGCACGGACAACTTCGACACAACGGACCGGGGGTTCGACAAGACCCGCGTGCAGACAGGTCGGCCGCCGCTGGGGCGACCCGCGAAGGCGGCAGCGAGGTACCGTCCTTCGCTCTGGAGACGCGCGATGAAGACCGGAAAATCAGATCAGTACTACTGTGCAATGATGCGCGGCGCGGTGGTCCTCGCGGTGTTGGCGGGCGGGACCGCGTACGGGACGTCGACCGACGTGATCCCTCGCTGGATTGTGCTGACCGACGCGTCGCGGGCGCAACCCGGCGATTCAACGCCGCTGCTGCTCGTGCAGAACGACGGCGCGGCGACCGGCGCCGAGGCTGGCACGGCCACAGCCGCCGACGACGCCGCCTCGGTGTTCGCGCCGGCCGGCTGCGGCGGGCTCGGCGGTCCGGGCTGCGGGCGGCTCGGCGGCGGCAGTGGCAACGGCAGCGGTCATGGCGGCGCGGCGGTGCGAATGGTGGTGGCTTCGGTGGTGGCTTCGGTGGTGGCTTCGGTGGCGGGTTCGGCGGAGGCTTTGGCGGAGGCTTCGGCGGCGGTCACGGAGGCAAGGGTGGCGGCAGCGGCGGCAGTGGCAACGGTGGCGGGAACGGGCACTAGGCGTCGCCCGTTGCCCCGGGTAGGGGCCCCCGCGCCCTACCCGCCGGCGACATGTCCCGGCATACTGTCCGCTATCCGCTGGCAACGGCGGTGATGTCCCGATCCCCCGGTCGGGCGTCACCGCCGGAGGCCGGTCGGAGCGGCCCGCCCGCCTTCGGCGTGCGCTGACGGAATGGCTCGGAGAGCGCGCGCGCCGCGCCTCGCGCCATCGCGCGAACCGCACCGCGAGCGGCGGGAACACAACCTCCATTGCGTGCGAGTGTTATGGAACCAATCCGAGACGACGGCCTCATATCAAATTCATCGTTCGATATGAGGGCCCACAACATGCATAGAAGCGTCCCCCCCTCCGCGACTCGCACGGCAGCCGCCGTGCTGGCGGCTGCCGCCCTGGGCCTCGCATCGCTCGCCAATGCGCAAACACCCGCGCAGCCAATGGCGCAAACCTTGTCGCAAGCGGCGCCACCGGTCGACCCGAGCTTCTCCGCCTACTCGCTGGTCCAGAGCTGCAAACAGCGCCACGACAACGTCGCGCAAGGGCAATGCGTCGGCGCGATCCGCGGCATCATCCACGGCTATCAATACGGCGTGCTGTTCCTCTCGCAACGAGCAACCCTCCCCGCCAACGAAACGCAGCGCGTGTCGCTATGCCTGCGCGACGTGGCGGTGTCGTCGATCGTCGACGACTTCCTCGCCGATGCCACCCAGGTGCCGGACGACGCGCTGCAGCACACCCCCGCCGAAGTCGCCGTGCTCGGCTCCGTGCATCAGCACCATCCCTGCACCTGAGCGCCGCGTCAGCGCGAGCGGCGTCATCGACGCCCACAGCGCGTCGAGCCTCGCGCGCCGCCGTTCCGCAACGGACGACGGCCGCGCCGGCGCTTACAACATCTCCAGTGCACGCTTGCCGCGCGGCGGCTTGAAGTACGCGTCGAGCGCGGCGAGTTCGCCGGCTTCCAGCACCAGTTGCGACGCGCGATGGTTGTCCCGCACATGCTCGACGCGCGCCGCCTTCGGAATCGCGCACACATTGGGCTTGCCCAGCACCCACGCGAGCGCCACCTGAAACACCGAGACGCCGCGCGCGTCGGCGATATCGTCGAGCGGCGAGCGTTTCGGCAGCCGCGCATGATCGACCGGGCTGTACGCCATCGCCGGCATGCCGCGCGCGGCGAGCCACGGCAACAGATCGAACTCCGGCCCGCGCCGCGCCACGTTGTACAGAATCTGGTTGGTCGCGCACGCGTCGCCGCCTGGCGTCGCGACGAGTTCTTCCATGTCGTCGGTATCGAAGTTGCTGACGCCCCAGTGACGGATCTTGCCCGCGCGCCGCAGCGCCTCGAAGCCGTCGACGGTGTCCGCGAGCGGCACCGAGCCACGCCAGTGCAGCAGATACAGATCGAGCCGGTCCGTTTTCAGACGCTTCAGGCTCTGCTCGCACGCGGCGATCACGCCGCGCCGGCTGGCGTTGTGGGGATACACCTTGCTGACCAGAAACACCTTGTCGCGCAAACCCGCGAGCGCTTCGCCGAGCAGCGACTCGGTCGCGCCGTCGCCGTACATTTCGGCGGTATCGATCAGCGTCATGCCGAGTTCGATGCCGCAGCGCAGCGCATCGATTTCCGCCGCGCGTCGTGCCCGCTGCTCGCCCATTTCCCACGTGCCCTGCCCCACTGCTGGCATGCGCTCGCCGCCCGGCAGGCTCACGCTTGCGATCTCGCTCGTCATGCTGACTCCTCGAAAGTGGCTCGATCCAGATGCGATGCGCTGGCCCGCCGCCTCATCACGCAACGCATGCTACTAAAAACCTGGCGACGAGTTTAGCGGCTCCGTGGCCTCACAACTGCGCGCCTGGCAAAAGCCAGCTATAACGGGACGCGCCGATGTTTTAAAATTGCTGCTTGCCCATCTTGCGTGAGCCCCATGACCTCTGCCTCGGAAGACCGCTGGCGCGACCTGCGCCCGGACCCGGAAAACGACACGCCGCTCTATCTGCAACTTGCCCGCAAGCTCGGCAGCGCGATCCACGAAAACCGCTGGAACGCCGGCGAGGCGCTGCCTTCGGAGCGCGTGCTGTCGGAGGCGCTCGGCGTGTCGCGCATCACGTCGCGCAAGGCGATCGCGCTGCTCGTGGAGCAGGGTTTGATCCGCCGCACCCAAGGCGCGGGCAGCTTCATCACGCCGCGCTACGAAGATCCGTTGTCGCGTCTGTCGAGCTTCAGCGAAATGCTGCGGCGGCGCGGCTTCACGCCTAGTTCGAAGTGGCTGTCGCGCGAAATCTCGCCGGCCAATCGCGACGAGGTGATCCAGCTGGGGCTGTCGCCGGCCGCCGCGGTCACGCGGCTGCGGCGGCTGCGGCTCGCCGACGGCATCGTGATGGCGGTCGAGAATTCGACGTTCCCGGCCGCGGTGATTCCCGATCCACAGGCAATCGGCGACTCGCTGTACACGTATCTGGAGAATCGCGGACTGACGATCGTGCGCGCGTTGCAGCACTTCCGCGCGGTGAACGCGAGCGACGAGATCGCGCAGCAAATGAGCATCGCACCGAACGAGGCGTTGCTGTTGATCACGCGCGTGGGTTATACGGCGGATCAGCGCGCGATCGAACTGACGGACACGTACTGCCGCAACGATTACTACGACTTCGTGGCGGAGTTGCGAAAGTAAGCTGCGACACGGTTGGGCGGTTAGGTACGCCGCGTTCCCAACCTGAACGCGCCGCCCGCTCCAACCGTCACGTCCATCGGGCTTCGTGCGCGCCGATGCGCGCCGGCGGCAGCGCATAAAACGCCGGCGTCTGCTCCAGTTCCTCCGCCGGCAGCACGCCAAGCACACGCCCGAACTCCGATTGCACGCTCCCGACGCAATCGCGCACATCGTCGAGCGACACCTCGGGCGCCTGCTGTCCGTCGGCCAGCAGCCCGAACGACCGCAGCCAACGCCCCGTCTGCGCAAGAGACACCTTCACATGCCAGCTGCCGCCCTCGCGAGCGCGCCGCGCGAGCGCGACCATCGCGCCGAACGCGGCCAGATAGCCGGTCGCGTGATCGAGCGCCTGACACGGCAGATGCCGCGGCTCGGCTGAACCCGCCGCCACGCGCTCGGTCCACGCGATGCCGCTCGCCGACTGCACCAGACTATCGAAGCCGCGCCGCTGCGCCCACGGCCCTGTGTGCCCGTACGCGCACACCGAGACATAAACGATGCCGGGCCACAGCCGTGCCAGCTCGTCCGGCCCGAAGCCGCGCGCCTTGAGCGCGCCCGGACGATAGGCCTGCAGGAACACGTCGGCATCGCGCGCGAGTCCGCGCAACGTGTCGCAGCCCGCCGCCTCGCGCAGATCGACGATTGCCGAACGCTTGCCGCGGCCGTTGTCGATCACGAGCGGCGCGATGTTCGGCAGATGCGGCCCGTTGATCGTCAACACGTCCGCGCCATGATGCGCGAGCGCGCGGCCGGCCACCGGTCCCGCGATGATCCGCGACAGATCCAGCACCCGCACACCCGCGAGCGGACGGTCGATGCCAAGCTCGGCGTCAGCGGCGGCGTGGCGCGGTGGCTCGGCCGGGGCGTCACCGATGCGCTCGATCTCGAACAGCGGCAAGCGCGCGATCGCTTTGGCCTGCTCGAGCGCGGCCCATTCGTCGGGCGTGCGAATCAAGGCGGCGCACAGGCCCGCGTCGGCGAGCGTTTGATCGAGCGTCGCGCCCTCCCAGCCGCGAATCGCGGCCGCCACCGAGGGCCGCCCATTGTCACAGCCGAGCACCTCGAGCACGCCCTTCAAGTGATGCGCGAAATTCGTATGCAGCTGGATCCAGCGGCCGTCGCCCGTTTCATAGAAGCCGGTGACCGGATCGCGCAGCGCGGGCGGCGGCCCATCGTCGATCCGCAAATAGCGTTCGCTGCGAAACGCCGCCAGCGCGCGACGCATCTGCACCGACACCTGTTGCAGGCGACCGCTGCGCAAGCGCCAGTATTCGGCGGCGGCGAGGCCCGTCGCGGCGATGGTCGACGCCGCGAGGCTGCCGACACGGTAGACCGACGGCAAGCCGGGATCCGCGCCGGCGAGCGACACGGCGTGCAGCGCGACCGGATCGCAGCCGGCGAGGGTCCAGATGTGCTTGAGGGCGAGTTCGGGCGTCATGGGATCGGGCGCGCTGGCCGCGCGGACAGGAAGCAGGTACACCGAGTCTAAATTTGCGCCATGCCGCAATCAATCTTGATTATGATAATCAACATATATTGATTTCTTCGGTTTATACGCACTTTTATGCCAGCCTCGATTTACCTGACCGCCGCCGAAGCGGCCGCAACGCTCGGCGTCAGCTTGCCAACGCTGTACGCGTATGTGAGCCGAGGCATGCTCGGCTCGTCGCCGGATGCGCAAGGCAGGCATCGGCTCTACGATGCCGCCGAGGTGCGCCGCCTCGCGCGTCGCAAGGCGGACGGCAAACGCGCCGGCAAGGTCGCGCAGAAGGTGCTCGACTGGGGCGTACCGGTGCTCGAATCGTCGATCACGCTGGTCGCGGACGGTCGGCTGCTGTATCGCGGGCACGATGCGATCGAGCTCGCGCGCAGTGCGTCACTCGAAGACGTCGCGGCGCTGTTGTGGGAATGCAGCGCGCGGCGCATCGCCGATGCGCCCGTCGTGCCGCTCGCCCCCGCGCAATGGGCCGCGTGGCTCAAGCTGTGGAGTGACAGCACGCCGCTCGATCGCGCGCTGGTGCTGCTGCCGGCCGCCGCCGCGCAGATGCCGCGCGTGTGGGCGCTCGGCCGCGATGCGCAGCTCGACACCGCGTGCGCCGTGATGCGGCTGCTGGCCGCCGCGATGCTGCCGGCGGCGCCGTCGAACGAACCGCTGCATCGGCAGATCGCGACGGCCTGGCGGGTGCGCAGCCGTCAGCAAAGCGGACTGCTGCGCGCGGCCTTGGTCGCCTGCGCGGATCACGAGCTGAACGCGTCGACGTTCACGGTCCGTTGTATCACGTCGACGGGCACGCACCTGTTCGGTGCGGTCGCGGGCGGGCTCGCGGCGCTTTCCGGGCCGCGTCACGGCGGCGAAACCGTGCGCATCGCCGCGCTGCTTGATGAGGCGTCGCGCTCGCCCGAGCTGGACCGCTATCTGGCGAACCGTCTCGCGCGCTACGAGCACGGCGCGCAAGGTCCGGTGCTGTCGGGCTTCGGTCATCCGCTCTATCCGGACGGTGATCCGCGCGCGCGGTTATTGCTGACGATGCTCGCCGACTGCGCGCCAGCCCGCTCGCCGCTCAACGAGGTGCTGCAGGTCGCGCGAGCGGTGCGCGACACGACCGGCGCGGAGCCGACGGTGGATTTCGCGCTTGCCGCGATCGAGCGCGTACTCGCCTTGCCGGGCGGGGCCGCGTTCACGCTGTTCGCGCTCGGGCGGGTGGTCGGCTGGATCGCGCACGCGATGGAGCAGGCACGCGATGGCCGGTTGATCCGGCCGCGGGCGCGGTATATCGGGGAGTATGAGGCGGGAGGTGCTGCTTAGGGGCCAGGAAGAGGCGGCTCGCCGTTCGCCCGGCATCAGACCACGCCTGGCCGACGCGCCAGCCATGCCGGCATCGGCCAGCCGAATAGCAGCGTCGGCAGCTTGCGTTCCGAGCCGGTCGCCAGTGCAAAACGCGCCCCGGCCCGCCCGGCGCTGATCCATGCCACCGATCCACGCGCCAACTCGATCGACTGCCCCGCCGCCAGCCAGTGATCCTCATGCTCGCCCTCGACGGTCAGCCAGATGTTGCCGCTGATCACCTTGAAAATCGTCGGACGCGCAACCCGCCAGGCCGTGACGGGCTCGCCATGTTCCAGCTCGAAAACTCGCACTTCTCGCATCGCCGTTCTCCTCGATGAACTTTCTGTTGTACCGATTATTGACGTGCGATGATCGGAGACCCATGCACAGTTCCGAACACTTTCATCGGAACTGTTCAGTCAAAAAACCGAACAGTTGGCATGGCTCGCGCGGCGCGGGTTTAAAACTTTCGCGTTCGCTGGCCGGCGACAGAAGGCAAGCGTATGAAACTCGAAATCCAGCTCGATCGGGACAATGGCGTGCCGCTGACCGAGCAGATCGTCGGGGGCGTCTCGGCGTGGATCCGCTCGCGCAATGCGCATCCTGGCTCAAAGCTGCCGTCGATCCGCCAGTTCGCCGCCGACTTCGGCGTAAGCCGCTTTCCGGTGATCGAGGCATACGACCGGTTGGTGTCGCTCGGCTATGTCGACTCGCGCCACGGCTCCGGCTTTTACGTCGCCGATCGCCAACCGACCGACATGCGCTGCCAGGGCACTTCGGACCCGCGCCGCGCCGATGTCGAGTCGGACCATCTGCTCGAGCAATTCAACTTCCCGGGCGAGACGCTGAAGCTCAGCACCGGTTTCATCCCCGAAAGCTGGCGCGACATCGATGGCATTGCGCAGGCGATCCGCCACGTGTCGCGAACCGATCCGGCTAGCATGGTCGAGTACGCGACGCCGCTCGGCAACCCGGTCTTGCGCGAACAGTTGCGCGGCCGCATTGGCCAGTTGGGCATCCAGGCAGACGCATCGCAGATTCTGATCACCAATGGCGCGAGCCAGGCGTTCGATCTGCTGGTGCGCTACATGCTCAAGCCAGGCGACACGATCTTTGTCGAGGACCCCGGTTACTACAACCTGTACGGCCTGTTGCGCCTGCACGGCATGAAGCTGATCGGCATTCCACGCACCGGCAATGGTCCCGACCTCGACGCGATGCAGGCGCAACTGAAGCTGCACCGGCCCAGATTGCTGCTGATCAACACCGTGTTCCACAATCCGACCGGCACCACGGTCGCACCGCAGGTCGCATTCCGTTTGCTGCAAATGGCGCGAGAGCATGGCTTCCAGATCATCGAGGACGATATCTACGCGGATTTTCAGACCGAACTCACCGACCGCCTGGCCACCCTCGACCAACTCGAACAGGTGATCTACATCGGCGGATTGTCGAAAACGCTGTCGTCTTCGCTACGGGTCGGCTGCGTGGTTGCGAGTCACGCGATCATCAAGGACCTGGTCGACATCAAGATGCTGACGAGCATCGGCTGTTCGCGCTTTGCCGAAGCGGTGGCGGTGTCGATGCTGGAGCGCGGCGCATATCGCAAATATCTGGAGCGACTGCGCCGCCAGATGCGCGGCGCGCTCGGCTCGACCGTCCAGACACTCGAAGATGCCGGCTGGGAGATCTTCGAAGAACCAGCGGGCGGCAAGTTCGTGTGGGCACGCGTGCCGCATGTCGCGGACGCCGAGCGGCTCGTTGAATGCGGCGTGCCCCTCGGAGTGACGGTGCTGCCTGGACAATACTTCAGGCCGAACCGGGAGGTGAGCCCGTGGATCAGGATTCATGTGGCGTTTGGCAACGAGCCACGGGCGCAGGCGTTTTTTCATGCGGCGGCGCAGTTGCCGCCTGATGCGTGAACACGGCGCGGAGCGCGGCCGTGACGCAGCGCCGACACCCGCGCAACGCTGCGCCGCCCGCTGCGCCGGGACCCGCTTTTCCCTAGAATAGCGAGTCCCAGCCCGACCGAGCGCGCCCAGCCGCCTCATATGTCCACGACGCCGCCTCCGCCCGCCCTCGCTCCCGATATCCCCTCGGGTCCTTCGCCCCGCTCGCTGACCGTGATGCTGTGGCTGGTCGCCACCGGCTTCTTCATGCAGACGCTCGATTCGACGATCGTCAACACCGCGCTGCCCGCGATGGCGACAAGCCTCGGCGAACTGCCGCTGCGCATGCAATCGGTGGTAATCGCCTACTCGCTGACGATGGCAGTGATGATCCCCGTGTCCGGCTGGCTCGCCGACAGACTCGGCACGCGGCGCGTGTTCTTCAGTGCGATCCTCGTGTTCGCGGTGGGCTCGTTGCTGTGCGCGAACGCGCATACGCTGAACCAACTGGTGCTCTTTCGCGTTCTGCAAGGCGTGGGCGGCGCGATGCTTCTGCCGGTTGGGCGGCTCGCGGTGCTGCGAACCTTTCCGGCTGAGCGCTATCTGCCGGCGTTGTCGTTCGTGGCGATTCCGGGGCTGATCGGACCGTTGATCGGACCGACGCTCGGCGGCTGGCTCGTCAAGATCGCGTCGTGGCACTGGATCTTTCTGATCAACGTGCCGGTGGGCATCGTGGGCTGCATCGCTACGTTTATCTTCATGCCAGATAGCCGCAACGAACACACGGGCAAATTCGACCTTGGCGGCTACCTGTTGCTGGTGGTGGGCATGGTGGCGATTTCGTTCGCGCTCGATGGCCGCACCGAGTTCGGCATTCAACATGCGACGGTGCTGGTGCTGCTGATTCTGAGCATGGCGTGCTTCGTTGCGTATGGGCTGCACGCGGTGCGCGAGCCCGCGCCGATCTTCCCGCTCGATCTGTTCAAGATCCACACGTTTAGCGTTGGGCTGCTCGGTAATCTGTTCGCGCGGATCGGCAGCGGCTCGATGCCCTACCTGATTCCTCTGCTGTTGCAGGTGAGCCTCGGCTATAGCGCATTCGAAGCCGGGCTGATGATGCTGCCCGTGGCGGCCGCGGGCATGGCGACGAAGCGCCTCGTGACGAAGCTGATTCTGAAGTACAGCTACCGGCGCGTGCTGATGGCGAACACGATTCTGGTCGGTCTGATGATGGCGAGTTTCGCGCTCACGAGCACGCATCAGCCGCTGTGGCTGCGGCTCGTGCAACTGGCGATGTTCGGCGGCGTGAACTCGATGCAGTTCACCGCGATGAACACGTTGACGTTGAAGGACCTCGGCACCGGCGGCGCCAGCAGCGGCAATAGCCTGTTTTCGCTCGTGCAGATGCTCTCGATGAGTCTCGGCGTGACGGTGGCCGGTGCGTTGCTGACAACCTTTACCGGCATCATGCAACGCGTGACCGGCGCCAGTTCGCTGCCCGCGTTTCATGCGACGTTCCTGTGTGTCGGCATCATCACCGCATGCTCGTCATGGATCTTTGCGCAGTTGTCGCCGGAGATTCGCACGCCCGCGAAAAAGACCGATCCTTCGGAGCGAACTTGAAAGCCGCACGAGCCAGGACGACGCATCCTCGTGCAGTCGCGAACGGATTTCCGGGCATCGCTCCGCGCGCGCCGCACGCAGCACGCTTGCACAGCGTCGCCGACCCGCAACAGGGCGCGTCCCGCACCAGCGAAGTGCGCGTTATCGCCTTCGTACCGCGGCGGGCGCGCAATGATTTCCTCGGAGCATTGCTGGTGGACGCTCGAGCTTTGTTCGAACACGCGCATAGTTCTTGCTCGTCCTGTAAACTCTTGGTCTGCGCGCGCGAACTCCTGCCTGGCCCTGTAAGCGCCGCCATTTCCACACGACTGACACGATGAGCATGATCGAACTCGATCCTCCCGGCTTCCAGCCACCACGCCCGATGGCCGGCGACGAAGGCTCCCGGCGTACCGTTGTCTATGGCGGCTACACCGTTTTCAGCGTGTTTCAGCCGGTCTTTTCGGTATCGCACCGGCGCGCGATCGGGTATCACGCGTCGTTGCGCGTGCACGACGAGCATGAGCGGCAAGTGCCCTCGCACGAAGTCTTTACGCAGGCTGCGCGACGCGGCGATCTGCTGGAACTCGGACGGCTGGCCGAATCGCTGCACCTCGGCAACTTCAACGCATTCGACAGCCACGACGAATGGCTCTTCCTCAGCCTGCATCCGGCCGCACTGATGGACACCAGCTACGGCGACGCGCTGCTTGCCAGCCTGAAGGCGCTGGGCCTGCCGCCGCAGCGCGTGGTGCTCGAAGTATCCGAACAGGCTGGCGGCGAAACCACGCGCTTCGCCGAAATCGTCGATTCGCTGCGCAAGTCCGGTTTCCTGATCGCGCTCGACGGCTTTGGCGCCAAGCATTCGAACATCGACCGGGTGTGGAATCTGCGGCCGGACATCGTCACGCTCGACCGCTGCATCCTCGCGCAAGCGAGTGAACACTCGCATATCGAGCGCGTGTTGCCGGGCCTCGTCTCTCTGTTGCACGAGTCTGGGCAACTGGTGCTGATGGGCGGTCTGAGCACCGAACGTGATGCGCTGATCGCGCTCGAATGCAATGTCGACTTCGTCCAGGGCGCATTTTTCGCGGGTCCGAGCGTCGAACCCGTCAAGCCGCAAGTTGCCGCTGGCCTGATGGATTCGCTCTCCGCTTCGCTGCGCGAACGCGTTGCCGCTCGAGAGAAAGCGCAATCCGCGCGGCTCGCGCCGTATGTCACGGCGCTCGAGGCAGCCGCCGTGCAGTTGGTTGCCGGGGAATCGATCACGCAGGCGACCGCACCTCTGCTCGCGCTCGGAGAAACGGCGCGCTGCTTTGTTTTGGACGGTTCGGGGCGGCAGATCGGCGACAACGTGCTGCCGCCGGGCCGCACATCGCAACGCGCAAAGCGCTTCAGCCCGCTGCTGCATTCCGAAGGCGCGAGTTGGGAGCGCCGCCCGTACTTCATTCAGGCGATGCGTCAACCGGGGCGGGTTCATCTGACGCCGCCGTATCTGTCGATCAACGAAGCGCATCTGTGCGTGACCGCCTCGATTGCTGCGCACACATCGCATGGTACGCAGGTGCTATGCGTCGACATCAACTGGGAAGTCGCGGCTCACCGTAACTGACGCCCCCGGATGGTCCTTGATGCGGGCAAGCAGTTCCGTGACCGCATCACGGCCCAGCATCTGGTTGGCCGCCTGCAGATGCGCGGCGCTGGTCAGGATGCGCAGCGAGACGATTTTCGCCGAAAGGTCCGTTTTGCCATCCGTCACCACGTCGATTAGCCCGACGATGTCGCCGTCGCAGAACAGTGCGATGCACACCGCACCCGCCATCGACACCACCTCGGCATGGCTCGCCCGTTGTGCGAGCGATGTGACTACAGCCATCCACTTCGGAGCTGAACCCGGTTCGCGGTCGCATTGCGCTTCGGTTTCAGGTGTTGGCCCTTGTGCTCCAAGGGCCGGGTTGGCTGTGGGGAACGGAGGGGGCGGAGCGTACAAAGGGACGTCGCTGATCAGTTGCGGCGCATCGCTGAAAAGCTGTAGCAGGCCCGCCCGATCTTGCGCTTCGAGCGCCGCGCGCAAACGCTCGACGATTCGCCCATGCACCGCCGGATCGGGTCGCTCCAACGGCGCCCCCGCACGTCTCAGACGCTCCTTGGCGCGATGAACCATTTGCCGGCAAGCGGCCGGTGTGCGCTCGAGAATCGAGGCGATTTCCGCATAGCCACACTCGAACGCTTCATGCAGGACGAGCGCCGCTCGTTCGTCTGGCTTCAGATGTTCGAGAAGCAGCATCACGCCGTACGACATATCTGCCGCTCGCAACGCCAACTCCTCCGCCGATGGTGCGACCTCGTCGAGCCACGGCTCCGGCAACCAGCCGCTAGCCTGTGACGCACGCTCGCGCTGTGCATGCCGCAGACGGTCGATCGCCGTGCGCGTGGTGAGCGTGGTGAGCCACGCGACGGGCGTTTGCACCGCCTGCGTATCGGCCAGGTGCCATTTGAGCCAGACATCCTGCACCACGTCTTCGGCCTCCGCGCGACTGCCGAGCATCCGATATGCGAGTGCCAGCAGACGGGCGCGCGCGGCCTCGAAACTGGATGCCTTGTCGATTCCCTGTTCCGTCATGCGTAGACCTCCCGATAGTGCGTGGTGAAAAAGCGGCTGCATACCGGTGGCATGGCTCAGGCGCGCGTCATGCTCGGTATTCCTGAGCTTGACGCATGGGCAACCGGTGATGTGACAGCGCGGCGCAAAAAAAATTCTCTGTCACAACGCCAGCGGCTGCTTCGTCAAATGAGCAACAACCGGCGCATGTCACGCGGCTTCTGATCCGCGGCGGCCTGCGCATCCCGGAATGCCCGCGCCATCCATCCTGAACGAGGAATCCATGCCTTCCAGTTACCCGTCTGTCTCCGGCCTCGGCCTTGTGCCCACGGTGATCGAACAATCCGGCCGGGGCGAACGTGCCTATGACATCTACTCCCGCCTGCTGCGCGAGCGCATCGTCTTTCTTGTCGGGCCCGTGAACGAGCAGTCAGCCAGTCTGATCGTCGCGCAATTGCTGTTTCTCGAATCGGAGAACCCCGACAAGGATATTTCTTTTTACATCAACTCGCCCGGCGGCTCCGTGTATGACGGCCTCGCGATTTACGACACCATGCAGTTCATCAAGCCGGAGGTCTCGACCTTGTGCACGGGTTTTGCCGCGAGCATGGGCACCTTTCTGCTCACCGCGGGTCAATGCGGCAAACGATATGCGCTACCCAATGCGCGCATCATGATTCACCAGCCGTCGGGCGGCGGTCAGGGCACCGCGGCGGACATCGAAATCCAGGCCAAGGAGGTGCTGTATGTACGAGCGCGTCTCAATGCGATGATGGCCGAGCGCACCGGACGCAGCATCGAAGAAATCGCGCGCGATACCGACCGCGACAACTTCATGTCGGCGCTCGAAGCGAGGGAATACGGATTGATCGATGACGTGCTGGAAGCTCGCGCGACATGGAACAACGCAGGCCGTCGCGACACCCTGTAACGGAACTGACATCGAGCCGCCCGCTGGACCACCGGTCGGACCGCTTGCTGCAAATTCCCACCTACCGATCGGTGCGAGCGCACCACAAAAGCTGCTCACCTTCGCTGGAATCGCTATCATGTCGCGATTCGTCGACTTCGACGACCGCTTCAATGGAGATACACATGGCGTCATCCAACGAAAACGTCAGCATGGCGCTGTTCTGCGACTTCGAGAATGTCGCGCTTGGCGTGCGCGACGCGAAGTACGACAAATTCGACATCAAGCTGGTGCTCGAGCGCCTGCTGCTGAAGGGCAGCATCGTCGTCAAGAAAGCGTATTGCGATTGGGATCGTTACAAGAGCTTCAAAGGCGCGATGCACGAGGCCAATTTCGAGTTGATCGAAATTCCGCACGTGCGCCAATCGGGCAAGAATTCCGCCGACATCCGGCTCGTCGTCGATGCGCTCGATCTCTGTTATACGAAATCGCACGTCAATACGTTCGTCATCATCAGCGGTGATTCGGATTTCTCGCCGCTCGTGTCGAAGCTGCGCGAGAACGCCAAACAGGTGATCGGCGTCGGTGTGCAACAGTCCACCTCGGACTTGCTGATTGCGAATTGCGACGAGTTCTTTTTTTACGACGATCTCGTACGCGAAAGTCAGCGCACAGTCGTGAGGCGTGAATCGTCGCGCCAGCAGCAGAGCGCGCAGCAGGCAGCCAAACGTGCGCCTGACGAAGAGAAAGCCCCGCCCAAGGAGGATCTGGAGAAGCGCCGCAGCAAGGCCGTTGAAATTGCGGTGCAGACCTTCGACGCGCTCGCTTCCGAACGTGGCGACAGCGGCAAGATCTGGGCGTCCGTGCTCAAGAACGCGATCAAACGGCGCAAACCGGATTTCAACGAGACGTATTACGGGTTTCGTGCTTTCGGCAATCTGCTTGAAGAAGCGCAGGCGCGCGGGCTGCTCGAATTCGGCCGCGATGAAAAGTCAGGCGCGTATGTCTATCGAAGCACGGCCGTGAACGTCGCGAGTGAAGCGGCAAGTGAAACCATCGGCGAAACCGCGGCGGAGTCTGCCGAAACGGGGTCGGCTGAAGCGGTATCGGCCGAACATTCGTATGAAGCGCAGGCGGCGCAAGCTGCGCAAGCGGCCGCGTCCGAGTCGGGCGGCAAGCACAAGTCGCGGCGCAAGGAGCGCAACATCCGCAAGTTGGGGCGGGGTCAGCAGGAGGCCGCGCACGGCAAGCGCGGTCACCACGAAACGGCTGATGAAGAGCATGCGGCTACCGCTCCGGCTCTCACCGAACACGCGGAACCCGCCGAAGAGGTCGAGCGGCAGGAACCGCGTGAACACGCGTCGCTCCCACATGAGTTCGTCACTGAACCGATAACTGAAGAGTCCAAAGCTCGCGCTGTAACAGCGAAAGCGGATACAGCCGCTGAACAAGTCGCTTTCGGCCGCCAAGGAACCGACCATTCCACCGACAGCGACCAACCCGCGCTGCGTCAAAGCGCCAAAAAGCGCGCCTCGCGCAAAACGGCCGCGAAGAAAGTGAAGAAAAGCACGCCACGCACGATCGAGGAAGTACCGGAGATCGCAGCGCCGGCCGAGCCCCCTCCTCCAGCAATCAACTCGGAAGAAGCATCTGAGGCGGCCAGGAAGGCAGCCCGTAAAACGGCGTCCCGGAGCCGTCGCCCGCGCAAAGCGGCATCGACCGACAGCGCGGAATAAGTAGCGGCACGGATTCGACGATCGTCACTAAAAGCTACCGCCCAACCGTCCTTCGGACTTGAAATGCAGTACCGGCCGACAATGCAAGACAGGCAAGCCGGCCGGCCTCAGCTATCACCGCTCAGTAAGCCGGATAAGGCGCGTACATGACGGGCGGAGGCGGCGCGTAATAAGGACGGGGCGCGATGTACACCGGTTGCGTCGAATAGTAAGGCTGCGGCTGAACAATCGTCTCGCCCTTCGAGGTCATGCACTGGGCGTACGCGGTGTCGTAGCGCGCCTGCATGCCGGTCGCCGAATACTGGGCGCCATTCGCGCCGGTCGCGCCCCCGATCAGCAGACCGCTGCCGGCGCCGATCGCCGCGCCCGCGCCGGCGTTGCCTGCCGCGGCGCCGAATAGCGCGCCGATCGCCGCGCCGCCGAGCGTGCCGAGCGCCGCGCTGTTCACGCTGTTCGTGGTGGCCGCCTGCGCAGCGCCGGACGGATTCGTCGATTGATTCGCGTAGTCGCGGCACGCGTAGTCGTTCTGCTGGAACTGGCTGAGCGGCTCGCCGCTGCGCGGCATCGCGGCTATGCTCGGGCCGCTCGGTGGCGCCACTGCGCAACCGCCTAACGCGAGCGCGATGACGGCGGCGGGCATCGCCAGGCTGATCGTTTTATTGCTGGAAATCATGGTGGCGCACTTCGGAGGATTGGAATTCAAACGTTAGGCTAATCGCGAAATTCCGTGGTTACGGCTCAGTTACAGAAAGTTTTTGCCCGGCTGGCTGGCCTCGATCTTGCCGCGAGTCGCTGCGGCGATTCGTACGTTATATCAAGTAATGCTTGTAGATGAGCTGGCAATCAATTGACAACAAGCGCGGCCAACACTCGCGTCAAACGATCTCCGCCAACCAATCGACCACACGAAGGACGCCTCTTTGAACCGGCTCATTCTCGCCGCCGCAGGGGCTTGCGTCGCCTGCAGCGCGCCCGGGTTTGCCCCATGACGCCGGCCGCGCCGAACGTCGTACTCCAGCAACCGGGCACGACGACCTTCCCGAGCGCCGCGACCGCGCAGAACTTCCAGTACATGAACCGTCCGCCGCCAGCGCGCCCGCCCCCGCCAGTTCGGCGAAGTGGACGGGCGGGGACCGGGCTCATCGGCACCGACAGATGTCCACGAATTCTGGCCCCGACGATTAGCCGCAGGGCCATTTCACTTGTCGCCGCGCTCCGCCAAACCGCAGTTACCAACTGTGACAAACTTCTTTCAGAAGCGCGTAAGAAGGGCATCCCTCGGTGGTAAGCAATACCAATCCCTCCCCTTCCAATCGCCTCCAGAAAGAAAAAGCCCTCGCGATGGAGGGCTTTCGTCTCTGGCTCCCATCTTCAATCGCGACCGCAAGGATCACGACATCAGACGGCGAGCTGCAACCGGCAATCTCAAGCGAAGTTTTTCGCTGCGAAGTCCCAGTTAACGATGTTCCAGTACGCCTCGACGAACTTCGGACGCGCATTGCGATAGTCGATGTAGTAAGCGTGCTCCCACACGTCGATCGTCAGCAGAGCCTTCGCGTCGGTGGTGAGCGGCGTGGCGGCGTTGCTCGTCGACACGAGGTCGAGCGAACCATCAGCCTTCTTCACGAGCCATGCCCAGCCCGAGCCGAACGTGCCGACCGCGGTCTTCGCAAACTCTTCCTTGAACTTGTCGAACGAACCCCACTTCGCGTTGATGGCGTCAGCCAGCGCGCCGGTCGGTGCGCCGCCACCTTGCGGCGACAGGCTGTTCCAGAAGAACGTGTGATTCCACACCTGAGCCGAATTGTTGAAGATACCGCCCGACGACTTCTTGACGATCTCTTCCAGCGACAGGTTCTCGAACTCCGTGCCCTTGATCAGATTGTTCAGGTTGGTCACATAGGTCTGGTGATGCTTGCCATAGTGAAACTCGAGCGTCTCTTCCGACATGTGCGGAGCGAGCGCGTTTTTCGCAAACGGCAGCGGCGGGAGCGTATGTTCCATGGTGCTTTCCTTCTCTGTATCTGTTGTGGGGAGTCTGCGGATGACGCTATCGAGCACTCGATTGTAGGCGAGTTGGAATAACCCCGCAAACCAACGGCCTTTATGTCCGGCAGGTCGAACACGCCGTGCGCAAGGCCCATGAGAAGGGCGCGCATAGCGCGTGCCCGGTTCGTCGGAAGACAGTAAACAGGCGTCACGCGCCCACCGGCGAAACGTCAGAAACCGTCGGTCAGACGCGCCTGCACGTCGGCGAGCGCGACATCGGCCGAGCCTTCGGCGAGATGCATCGTCAGACGACGTCCAGGTTTCAGCGACGACGGCGTGCGAATCGCCCGACCGCTTTGCGCATCGAGCACGGCCGCATAACCGCGCTCGAGCGTGCGCTGTGGACTCAGCACTTCGAGTCGCGCGCTGAGCATGTCGATGCGCGCGACCTGTCGTTCATGCCGGCGCGATAGCGCCGCATTCAGACGCTGCGCCATCACGTTGACGCGCGTGCGCTCGGCCGCGAGATCCGGACGCCAGCGTTGCCAGCGCATCTGCAGCAACGAAAATCGCGCACGAGCGTCGCGCACCGGCCGGGCGCCCGCCGACGCGAGCCGAACGCGCAACTGCTGCAGATGCGTGCGCTGCCGAGCGAGCCGCTCGGCGGGCGACACGAGCCGGCGCACCAGCCAGTCGAGCTGCTGCGCGCGCCGCTCCATCATGCGGCCGAACGCGCGCGCGAGCGTCGCGTGCCGATGATCAAGTTCGCGCAGCAGCATGACGCGCTGTGGACTGACGAGTTCGGCGGCACCGGTCGGCGTCGGTGCACGTACGTCGGCGGCGAAATCGGCAATCGTGAAATCGGTCTCGTGACCGACGCCGCTCACCACGGGTATGACGCTTTCCGCAATCGCGCGCGCGAGCACTTCTTCGTTGAACGCCCACAGATCTTCGATCGAGCCGCCGCCGCGACACACGATCAGCACGTCGACCTCGCGGCGCGCGCCAGCCGCCTCGACCATCGCCGCGAGCTTCGCGCTGACGCCCGCGCCCTGCACCGGCGCCGGATAAACGATCACCGGAATATGCGGCGCGCGACGCGACAGCGTCGTCAGCACATCGCGCAATGCGGCCGCCTGCAACGACGTGACGATACCGATCGCGCACGGATGCGTCGGCAGTGCGCGCTTGCGCTCGGCGGCAAACAACCCCTCGGCCTCGAGTTGCGCCTTCAACCGCAGAAACGCTTCGTACAGACGCCCCTGGCCGGTGCGGCGCACCGCTTCGACATTAAGCTGCAGTTCGCCACGCGGCTCGTACATCGTGACGAGGGCGCGCACTTCGATGCGATCGCCTTCGCGCGGCATGAATTCGGCGTACTGAGCTCGACCGCGGAACATCACGCAGCGCATCTGCGCCTGCGCGTCCTTGATCGAGAAGTACCAATGGCCGCTCGCGGCGCGCGTGAAGTTCGACACTTCACCCGCGACCCAAACGAGCGGAAACGAGCGTTCGAGCATCGTGCCGATCGCGCGATTGAGCGCGGAGACGGGAACGACGACCTCACCACCTGATGTGGCCGCAGAAGCAAAAGGATTTTCGGGGTTCATGCAAGGAATAAATAGCGCTGGCCGGACAGACGATAGACCGGGCGAAGAGCGGCGTCCAGCCGGAATCGCAAGATTGTTAAAAGTGTCCACATGGCGGGAACCGCCTGACGAATTCCGCCAGAACGCCCGCCAACGTCAATGAATTCCAGGCAGAGCCTTGATTTATATGGCGTTTGCATCTCGATAGCGAGCGAGTACTACGATCCAAAGCGCACGGAATGGCCCTTCGGGAGGATCGGACGGCAGGTTCTCCACAAAGTTATCCACAGACTGTGAGCAATCGCACGAAAAATTGTTTACCCACAATGGGTTACGAATGGGGGTTGTAAACTGCTGCGAAGAAGCGTTAACTCTTGGTTTTGCCAAGAGCCGGGAGTGGTGTGGACGACGAATACGAGCCGTTGAGTTTGCAAGACGCGTTTGGGGACCTGAAGGACCCGCGTGTACGCACCCCGGAGCATGATCTGACGGAAATGCTGGTGGTTGCCCTGGCGGCGATCCTGTCGGGTGCCGACACCTGGGTGGGGATCGCTTTGTGGGCGCAGGGACAACTGGAGTGGCTGCGCCGGTACTTGCCTCTGCGCAACGGGATTGCCTCGCATGACACGTTCGGACGCGTATTCGCGGCGCTTGATGCGCGGCAGTTCGAAGCGTGCTTTGTGCGATGGGTAAGCGGTATCTGTCCTGCAGTCGCGGGCCAGGTGGTGGCAATTGACGGCAAGACAGTACGGCGCTCGCACGGCATGGGTCGTAGCGCGATCCATCTGGTATCGGCCTATTGCGGCGCGTTGGGGGCGACCTTGGGCCAGGTCAGGACTGCAGATAAAAGCAACGAAATAACCGCGATCCCGGCATTGCTGGATGCCTTGCTGCTCAAGGGTGCGATCGTGACGATCGACGCGATGGGTTGCCAGCGGGAGATCGCGGCGAAGATCGTGGCTGGAGGTGCAGAGTATGTGCTTGCGGTCAAAGGCAACCAGCCTGCCTTGCATGAAGCGATCGTGCAGCTGTTCGATGCACAGCGCACACAGTCCCTGCGCAGCGTGCGCTTCGCTGAGCACTGTCAGACAGGCAAGAAAGTGCACGGAAGAATCGAGACGCGCCAGTGCGTTGCGACCGACATGATTGACTGGCTGGATGAGGACGGCAAATGGGCCGGCCTGCGCTCGGTGGCGATGGTTGAGGCCACCCGCGAGATCGACGGCCGTGCTTCGCTGGAGCGGCGGTACTACGTGAACAGCCTGCCTGCTCCCGAAACGGATCAACGAGGCGGTGCGCGCTCACTGGGCCATCGAAAACAGCATGCATTGGGTGCTCGATGTTGCCTTTGGCGAGGATCAATGTCGTGCCCGGGTGGACAATGCGGCGCAAAACTTCGCGATCTTGCGCCGCATCGTGTCGAATCTACTGCGCGCTGACAAAGCCACCAAGGTCGGCATAAAGAACAAGCGGCTCAAGGCCGGATTCGATGAACACTATCGGGCTCGAGTGCTAGGAATGCAGGTCTCTTGATGCGATTGCCCTGGCGGCCAGCCCATGCGTGGTTGAATTTCGCATGACGGAATACTAAGATATATTCGCTGGCGTGCCGTCCTTCCCGAGCTCTTCTTGGGCTCTTCCTGTCTGTAAGGCCACCGCCACCCGCACGCTGAAGCGGGTCTTAAGCAAGGGTGCTACGGCCAAAAGCCGTCGGTGTGCTGTCTTCACACGATAAGCGCACCAACTCCACGTCCCCGAAGGTGTCCCCATGACCACCGCACACGCCGGTCTTAAGAAGGTTGAGCGGGTCGCCACTATGATTCTCGCCATTTTTGCCGGCTTAAGCGCGCTCGCGCAAACCTCTCCAATGCCGCCTCATGGCCCCTCGGGTTCGTCCGCCAAACCGAACATGCCGCCCGCCAGTGCGCTCGATGGATCGCCGGTGAGCCAACAGAATTTCGTGAACGGCCACCTTCCGCCCAGCGTCCCCGGCGGTCAGGGTCCGACGCTGACGGCGAACGCGCCATACCAGGCGCCTGCGGCTGTGAGCGCCGCGACACGAGCCCGGACACCCGGAGCAGCGGCTGCCTCGTCCTTCACGGCGACCGACTGGCCCACATTCGGCATGGACATGCAGCGAACCGGGAACAACCCCGTCGAGACCGTGCTTAACCCGACCACTGTGCGCAAGGGCTTGGTGACGCACTGGGCGACCGACCTTGGCGGCGCCATCCTGACTCAGCCGACGTTGGCTACAGGCGTGAACATCAACGGCACGTTGACCGATGTCGTCTATGCGGCGACGCTGCTGGGGACCACGTTCGCGCTGAACGCTTCCACCGGGGCCATCATCTGGCAACAAAGCGTGCCTGCCGTGCAAACCAGCTGCGAGGACTTGGCCTTGTCGGGCGGCAACGCCGGTTTCATGGGGACGCCCACCATCGACCGTTCCACCAACCGGCTATACATCGTGAGCGGCAGAGGCTACCTGCACGCATACGACCTCGCAACCGGCGCGGATACGCCCGGCTTCAACCTGCCTATTCCCGACGCGGCGAATTCCTGGCCGAGGACGTTCGTCTACGGCAGCCCCGCGATCATCGGCACCTCGCTATACGTCGCTACGGCCGGCGACCCGTGCGATACCCGGCCGTACCATGGACAGCTCGTCCACGTATCGACCAGCAACCCGCCGACGATTCTGGAACGCTGGTACCCGACCGGTGCGAACGGGCCGGAAGGGGGCGGCATCTGGGGTGCGGGAGGCGTATCGATCCCGCCTGACGGGACAGTCGTCTACGCGCTAACGGGAAACGCTTTCGCCAATCCGGAAAATGCCGGGTTCGCAGAACACGTCGTCAAGCTAACCCCAACGCTGGCGGCGGCCGCGTCCAACTCGCCGCTCGCTCCGACCGTTGCTGTGCCAGACGTGGACTTCGGTGCGACGGCGGTGCTGTTCCAGCGTCCCGGCTGCCCAACGATGCTTGCGGCCTACCAAAAGAGCGGCAACCTGTTCATCTATAACCGGGCCACCATCCAGCAGTCAGGCCCCATCCAGACGTTGGCGATTGCCCAGAGTTCGAGTGCCGGCGTCAACATCGGCCAGCCTGCGTTCGATCCGGTGTTGAACCAACTTTACGTCGCGGCGCCGTCCGACTCACCTGTCGCGTTGAACAACCACGGGCTCCTCGCGCTGGCCGTTGGCAGCAACTGTTCCGTCAGCCTTGCCTGGCAGCAGCCGATCGGCGCAAACGCGACGAAGAACAACCCCGCCATTTCGCCCATCGTCGCAAACGGCGTCGTGTACTACGCCGATGGCGTCGCAAGCCAGGTGTTCGCCTTGGACGCGACGACTGGAAATGTACTCTGGAGCACCGATAGCCTAGCGCCGGCTGACCGGATCACCGGGGGCATCTTCGCATCGCCGACCGTCGTGAACGGACAGCTGTTCGTTGCGGGCGGCAGCGATCACAAGATTCATGCCTTCGGTCTATAGCGAATACCGCTCGCCACGACCGCGGCCGTAGCCCGCGCGGCGCCGACCGCAGGAAGCACGAATAGCTTGCTAACGGGCTCCGCACTGTCACCGGGAGGAATCGGTCTGCAGGTTTATGGCGTAATCCTTGCGTCACCCATCACAGACAAGTCATACGTCGCCAATCCAATGAACCCTAGTCAGCGTCATTCACCATGGTCAGACACCTGTCGCTGATGATCTGGTCCCCGAAAAGTGGACGCCATAAGGTTGATTTGGGGTGTCCATGTAACCGGAGTCATGTCGTCTCCATGGCCGGTTCTGTCGAGGGCGCTCAAGACTGGGAGGATGCCCGCGTTTCCTCGGTGGCGTGGGTCGCATGGCAGGGCAATCGCATGAAAAATTGTTTACCCACAATGGGTTACGAATGGGGGTTGTAAACTGCTGCGAAGAAGCGTTAACTCTTGGTTTTGCCAAGAGCCGGGAGTGGTGTGGACGACGAATACGAGCCGTTGAGTTTGCAAGACGCGTTTGGGGACCTGAAGGACCCGCGTGTACGCACCCCGGAGCATGATCTGACGGAAATGCTGGTGGTTGCCCTGGCGGCGATCCTGTCGGGTGCCGACACCTGGGTGGGGATCGCTTTGTGGGCGCAGGGACAACTGGAGTGGCTGCGCCGGTACTTGCCTCTGCGCAACGGGATTGCCTCGCATGACACGTTCGGACGCGTATTCGCGGCGCTTGATGCGCGGCAGTTCGAAGCGTGCTTTGTGCGATGGGTAAGCGGTATTTGTCCTGCAGTCGCGGGCCAGGTGGTGGCAATTGACGGCAAGACAGTACGGCGCTCGCACGGCATGGGTCGTAGCGCGATCCATCTGGTATCGGCTTATTGTGGCGCATTGGGGGCGACCTTGGGCCAGGTCAGGACTGCAGATAAAAGCAACGAAATAACCGCGATCCCGGCATTGCTGGATGCCTTGCTGCTCAAGGGTGCGATCGTGACGATCGACGCGATGGGTTGCCAGCGGGAGATCGCGGCGAAGATCGTGGCTGGAGGTGCAGAGTATGTGCTTGCGGTCAAAGGCAACCAGCCTGCCTTGCATGAAGCGATCGTGCAGCTGTTCGATGCACAGCGCACACAGTCCCTGCGCAGCGTGCGCTTCGCTGAGCACTGTCAGACAGGCAAGAAAGTGCACGGAAGAATCGAGACGCGCCAGTGCGTTGCGACCGACATGATTGACTGGCTGGATGAGGACGGCAAATGGGCCGGCCTGCGCTCGGTGGCGATGGTTGAGGCCACCCGCGAGATCGACGGCCGTGCTTCGCTGGAGCGGCGGTACTACGTGAACAGCCTGCCTGCTGACCCGAAACGGATCAACGAGGCGGTGCGCGCTCACTGGGCCATCGAAAACAGCATGCATTGGGTGCTCGATGTTGCCTTTGGCGAGGATCAATGTCGTGCCCGGGTGGACAATGCGGCGCAAAACTTCGCGATCTTGCGCCGCATCGTGTCGAATCTACTGCGCGCTGACAAAGCCACCAAGGTCGGCATAAAGAACAAGCGGCTCAAGGCCGGATTCGATGAACACTATCGGGCTCGAGTGCTAGGAATGCCGGTCTTTTGATGCAATTGCCCTGGCGTTGGACCTTACGCGACTTGCCGGGCGGGACGCCCGCGCGCTACAGTGCCGGGTTCGACGGCATGTCGATCGCGCAGCGCGGCGGAGAGCTTGCCGGCCCGAGGTCACTGGACGCGGGCCCTTTCGCCGCGCCTCTCGCACCTCATTTTTCGACCCGTATTCGCATTCGATTGCCCGGAGAACCGTTGATGTTGACCCCGCGTAGTGCGCACGGCGCGCAGTCCGTGCTCGCAACCCGCCCATGAGCGAACTCAGCGACCGTCTCGGAGCGCGCCTCTCGCGCGAATGGCAGCAACGTGGACCGCTCGCCTGGGCGCTGACGCCGCTCGCCTGCGTGTTCGGCGCAGTCGCGGCCGCGCGCCGCGCCGCGTTTTCGCTCGGCTGGCTGAAATCGGTGCGCGTCGGCGTGCCGGTGGTGGTGGTCGGCAACGTGACGGTCGGGGGCACTGGCAAGACGCCGACCGTCATCGCGCTCGTCGAAGCGTTGCGCGCCGCGGGCTTAACGCCCGGCATCGTGTCGCGCGGCTACGGCGCGCGCGTGAGCACGCCGACCCAGGTCACGCCCGGTTCGTCGGCACGGGTCGGCGGAGACGAGCCATTGCTGATCGCGCGCCGCACCGGCGCACCCGTGTGGGTCTGTCCGGACCGCGTCGCCGCCGCGCAGGCGTTGTGCGCCGCGCATCGCGACGTCGACGTGCTCGTCAGCGACGACGGCTTGCAGCACTATCGCCTCGCGCGCGATGTCGAACTCGTCGTATTCGATCACCGGCTCGGCGGCAACGGTTTCCTGCTACCGGCCGGGCCGCTGCGCGAGCCGCTGTCGCGCCGCCGCGACGCGACGCTGATCAACGATCCGTATGCGCGCACGCTGCCCGCGTGGCCGAACACGTTCGCACTGCAGCTCGCCGCTGCCGACGCGTGGCATCTCGACAATCCCGCGCTGCGCCGCCCGCTTGCGCAATTCGCCGGTCAACGCGTGCTGGCCGCGGCCGGCATCGGCGCGCCGGAACGCTTTTTCGCGACAGTGCGCGCGGCCGGCCTCGCGCCCACGACGCGCGCGCTGCCCGACCACTACGCGTTCGAGCGCAATCCGTTCACCGACGTCGACGCCGACGCGATCCTGATTACGGAAAAGGATGCGGTAAAATTGGGGGCCTGGCACGACGCGCGCATCTGGGTAGTCCCGGTCGAAGCCGCGCTTGATCACCGCCTCACTGCATTAGTTGTGGAGAAAGTCCGTGGACGCTCGCCTGCTTGAAATCCTCGTCTGCCCGATCTGCAAGGGCCCGCTCAGCTACGACCGCGCCGCGCAGGAACTGATCTGCAACGCGGACAAGCTCGCCTATCCGATCCGCGACGGCATTCCCGTGATGCTCGTCGACGAAGCGCGGCAGACCGTCGAAGGCACGCCAGTCGATCTGAATCCCGGCTCGGTCGCCTGACCCGCAGCGCCACTGCAGCGCGAGGCGTCGCGTCGTTTCGCTCGCGCGCGGGTCAAGGCAGGCTTCATCGATGCCACCGCGCCCTCCCCGCATGCGCTCCAAAATCGATCCGCAGCGGTTTTCGCCGCTCCGGCTCATGTCCGACCCTGCGCGTGAGCGTCGCGCGCGCAGCCTCTTCCTCCGGCCTGATCGCCGCCCGTTCCTGATCCGATGATCCACACCACCCCTCATCCGTTTATCGCCGTCGTGCCGGCCCGCCTCGCGTCGACGCGTCTGCCCAACAAGCCGCTCGCGGACATCGGCGGCAAACCGATGGTCGTGCGCGTCGCGGAGCGCGCGCGCGAATCGGGCGCGCAACAGGTGCTGGTCGCGTCGGACGCGCAGGAAGTGCTCGACGCGGCGCGAGACCACGGCTTCGACGCGGTACTCACGCGCGCCGACCATCCGTCGGGCACCGACCGTCTCGCGGAAGTGGCGACGCGTTTCGGCTGGAGCGACGACACGATCGTCGTCAACGTGCAGGGCGACGAGCCGCTGATCGACCCGGCGCTCGTGCGCGGCGTCGCCGCGCATCTGGCAACGACGAGCGACTGCGCGATCGCGACGGCCGCGCATCCGATCACCGATCCCGCCGAAATCTTCAATCCGAACGTGGTCAAGGTCGTGCCCGATGCGCGCGGCGTCGCGCTGTATTTCTCGCGCGCGCCGATCCCGTGGGCGCGCGACGCATGGCAACCGCACTGGCCCAACGTCGCGTCGATGCCGACGCCGCCCGCGCCCGCCGTCGTATACCGGCACATCGGCCTGTACGCGTATCGCGCGAAATTTCTGCGCACGTACCCGAGCCTCGCGATCTCGCCGATCGAGCAGGTCGAAGCGCTCGAACAACTGCGCGCGATGTGGCATGGCGAGCGCATCGCGGTCCTCGTCACGCAAGACGTACCGTTGCCGGGGGTCGATACCCCCGCCGATCTCGCGCGCGTACGGGCCTTATTCGGGTCTTGAGCGCGGGAAGCCGTGGCATAATCGAACGGTTATGCGCGCCTCCCAGCGCAGCCGACACTCGGGTTATCCCGGTCGCGCCGTGCGGATCTTGCAGCGCCGTCGTATTCGACGTGCAGCGCGAGGTAGCCGACGGTAGCCGATGCGGAACCTGCGAGAATCGCCGGGAAGCATGCCGCGTCAACAAAGAATTCACATAGATCTGGAGATATCCATGCGTTTGATCCTGTTGGGTGCACCGGGTGCCGGCAAAGGCACTCAGGCCAACTTCATCAAGGAAAAGTTCGGCATCCCGCAAATTTCGACCGGCGACATGCTGCGCGCGGCCGTCAAGGCTGGCACGCCGCTCGGCCTCGAAGCAAAGCGCTTCATGGACGCCGGCGAGCTCGTCACGGATGAGCTGATCATCAACCTCGTGAAGGAACGTCTCCGGCAGCCGGACTGCGCGAACGGCTATCTGTTCGACGGCTTCCCGCGCACGATTCCGCAAGCCGAAGCAATGAAGCAGGCCGGTGTCGCGATCGACTACGTGCTCGAAATCGACGTGCCGTTCGACGAGATCATCGTGCGCATGAGCGGCCGTCGCTCGCACCCCGCGTCGGGCCGCACCTATCACGTGACGTTCAATCCGCCGAAGGTCGAGGGCATCGACGACGTGACCGGCGAGCCGCTGATCCAGCGCGACGACGACAAGGAAGAAACGGTCAAGAAGCGTCTGGAAGTGTACGAATCGCAAACCAAGCCGCTGATCGAGTACTACAACGGCTGGGCGAAGAACGGCGATACGTCGAGCTCGGTGAAGGCGCCCCAATATCGCCGCATTTCGGGCCTCGGCAGCGTCGATGAAATTCGCGCCCGCGCGTTCGACGCGCTGAAGTAAGCCGGCTTGGTCCAAACATTACCGCTGTTTTCGTTTGACCAAAACCCGCCCACGTTGGGCGGGTTTTTTTATTTGGCTCGGTGCGTAAACCAAAAGCGGCAAGCGGTGGGGAACGCCCAGCGGAACCAGTTAGGTTTCCATAGCGCTTGCATGCCGCCGCCCGCTTCGCTTTCCGCAGCGCAGCACAGCCGCTACAATCGATCGTCGTCGAAAAATGCTTCGCTCGAGACCGCACTGAACAACCGTAGCAAAGGAGAAGACATGGAAATTCGTGACAACGTGTTCCTGATCACCGGCGGCGCATCAGGGCTCGGCGCTGCCACCGCGCGCCTGCTCGTCGAGAACGGCGGCAAAGTCGTCCTCGCCGACCTGAATCTGGACGCGGGCGAGGCGCTCGCAAAGGAACTCGGCGGCGCTTTCGTCAAATGCGACGTGAGCCGGGAAGAGGACGCGCAACAGGCCGTCGAAGCCGCGACGAAGCTCGGTACGCTGCGGGGTCTCGTCAACTGCGCGGGCGTCGCGCCGGCCGCGAAGACCGTCGGCAAGGATGGCCCCCATTCGCTCGATCTGTTCACGCGCACGATCTCGATCAATCTGATCGGCACGTTCAACATGATCCGGCTCGCCGCGGTGCAAATGTCGAAGAACGAGCCGAACGCCAACGGCGAGCGCGGCGTGATCATCAACACCGCATCGGTCGCCGCGTTCGACGGCCAGATCGGCCAGGCGGCCTACTCCGCGTCGAAGGCTGGCGTGGTCGGTATGACGCTGCCGATCGCGCGAGACCTGTCGCGCAACGCGATCCGCGTGATGACGATCGCCCCCGGCCTCTTCGAAACGCCGATGCTGCTCGGCATGCCGCAGGAAGTGCAGGACGCGCTCGGTGCGATGGTGCCGTTCCCGCCGCGCCTCGGCAAACCGGCCGAATACGCGATGCTCGCCAAGCAGATCTTCGACAATCCGATGCTGAACGGCGAGGTGATCCGGCTGGACGGCGCGATCCGCATGCAGCCGAAGTGAGGATCGCTTAGCGATCGATCTGGTCGCCGATGCTTGGCCAAGGCCTGCATACGGCGATAAAAAACGCCTGTGCATGTGCGACATGTGCAGGCGTTTGTGTTTTATGCAGCGTGAAAACGCGCGTCGCTATTCGCCGCCATCATGCCGCGCGCGCTGCCGCAATTCATGCAACTGCGACTCGACTACGGTGGCATCTTCCGCATCGGGGCGATCGCCGAGATAGCTTTCGAGGTCGTCAAGCGCGGGCCGCAGATAATCGAGCCGCGCATACGCGAAACCGCGATCCCGCACTTCCTCGATATTGTCCGGCAGCAGAATGACGAGCCGTTGCTGCACCGCGAGCAGACGTTGCCAACGCTCGGTCTGCAGATAGATCGCCTTCAGGTTACGCAACATCCGCGCGACGATCTCGCGATGCGTGGCCGGTTGCAGCAGCATGCGTAGCGCGCGCCCGACCGAATCGCCAGCCGACGCGACGTACGGCTCGAGCATCTCGACCATCTGCGCTTCGGACAGCGAATGACCGGTGGTCGGATCGAGCATCACGTCGCCGTCGGGCATCGTCACGCGCAGCAGGAAGTGGCCTGGAAACGACACCCCACGCACCGGAACGCCGAATTGCTCGGCCATCTCCAGATAGAGCACCGCGAGCGAAATCGGAATGCCGCGGCGACGTTTGAGTACGACGTTCAGATGGCTGTTGTCGGGGTCGTAGTAATCGTTCAGGTTGCTCGCGAAACCGAGTTCGCGAAAAAAGAAACGATTGAGGATGCCAACCTTCTGACGGATGTCGGCATCGTCGGGCATGCGGCGCCGCAGCCGCAGCACCAGCTCGTCGATCTCGGCGAGCACCGACTGCAGATCGAGGTCGGGATAGGCATCCTGCGCGATCGAGAGCGCCGTCTCGGTCAGCGGCAGGCTCTCGTCTTCGGCGACGAGCGTACTGAAATAATCGAGAACCCGCGACATGGTGATCACTTCACTCGCCTTCTGAAATACGCGTACTTGAAGCCCATCAGCCAAAGCATACCGAAATACAGCGCGGCGAACAGCACGAGACACGCACCGAGCAACACCATGCGGCTGACCGGCTGGGTATGCATGCCGATCCAGTCGAAGCTGATCGCGAGCCAGCGCATCACGCCGGCGAGCACGAGGCACGCTCCGAGCAACTGCACGAAAAACTTGAGCCAGCCGCTCGACGGCATATAAATGCCACGTTTGCGCAGACCAATGAATAGCAGCAACGCATTGACGCAAGCGCCGAGCCCGACGCTCAGCGTGAGACCCGCATGCGCGAACACCGGCACGAACACGTAGTTGCTCAGCTGCGTGACGACCAGCACGCCGATGCCGATCTTCACTGGCGTCTTGATGTCTTGCTTCGCGTAAAAGCCCGGCGCGAGGATCTTGATCAGGATGAGGCCGATCAGGCCGACTCCGTAGGCGGCGAGCGCGCGGCTCACCATCACGACCGCATTGCCGTCGAACTTGCCGTAGTTGAACAGCACCGCTGTCAGCGGCTGGGCGAAAAAGAACAGCGCGATCGCGCTCGGCGCGGCGAGCAGGAACGTGACGCGCAGTCCCCAGTCGAGCAGCGACGAATACTCATGCGAGTCGGCATCGACGTGCGCCTTCGACAGGCTCGGCAGCAGGATCGTGCCCAGCGCGACGCCGAGCAGCGCGGTCGGAAACTCCATCAACCGGTCGGCGTAGTTGATCCACGACACCGCGCCGGGGCCGATGTGCGACGCGATGTTGGTGTTGATGATCAGGCTGATCTGCGCGACCGACACCGCGAACATCGCCGGCACCATCTTCGCGAGCACCCGCTTTACGCCGCGATGCGCGAGCGCGCGCAGCGGGTTCAGGCCGATGAGCGGCACCATGTCGATCTTCTTGAGGCCCGGCAGCTGCACGACGAATTGCAGCACGCCGCCGACGATTACTGCCCAGGCGAGCGCATAGACCGGCGTTTGCAGGCGCGGCGCGAGGAATACGGCGGAGACGATGAACGCGACGTTCAACAGCACGGGCGCGAACGCGGGCAACGAAAAGTTCTTGTACGTATTCAGCACGCCCGACGCCAGCGACGTCAGCGAGATGAAAATGATGTATGGGAACATGATGCGCGTCATCGCGACCGCAAGCTGGTACGCGTGGCCCTCGTGCGCGAGGCCCGACGCCACGACGACCCAACACGACACCCGACGCGCCGACCACGCCGATCACTGACAGCACGGCGAGCGCCCACGCGAGCACGGTCGAAGTCGCGTCGACGAGCGCCTTGGTGGCGTCGTGGCCTTGCTGGTTCTTGAACTCCGCGAGGATCGGCACGAAGGCCTGCGAGAACGCGCCTTCGGCGGAAATGCGACGCAGCAGGTTCGGAATGCGAAAGGCGACGTAGAAAGCGTCGGTGTATTGACTGGCGCCGAACGCACGGGCGATCAGCGTTTCACGGGCCAGTCCGGTCACGCGCGACAGCAGCGTGAAGCCGCTGACCGTCAGCAGGGCTCGGAATAGATTCATGGGGCGCTTATTATACGGGTCCCGCCAATGCGGGCGACGAGCCAGAACGCGATTCGGACCGATTTGCCACGCGGACGTTCGCCGCGATCGGCTGGAAAGCGCGATTTTTTGTGTTTTCTGCGGTCTTCCCGGCAGCGCCCCCGCCTCCATCGGCGCCCTCGCAGGAGGGCCAGCACATACGCGCCGACATGACGCCGCTCCGGTCATCGTGGCGCCGGCGCGTGTTTTCCGTTGTCACGCGCCTGGTTTTGTTGCTATAATTGTCGGTTTCGAAGCTTGCTCAGTTTTCGAATGGTCTTCGGACGCGGTTCTCAGGTTGGCGCAGCGCCGCCTGTCAATACATCCGGATGCCTTGAAACACGGGCCCGCCTTCGCGTAGTTCGATCGATTTTTTCGACACTTTTGCGCCCTTGGGCAATCGCTTCCAAGGGTTCGGATCGAGAAGCAGCACCTCGCCTCATCATTGAAGGCCGGGTACTGGAAACAGGAACAGGATAAGGAACCGTCATGGCTAACTCCGCACAAGCACGCAAGCGCGCCCGCCAGGCCGCGAAGGCAAACTCGCACAACTCGGCACTGCGCTCGAAGTTCCGCACGGCTATCAAGGCTGTCCGCAAGGCAATCGACGCAGGCGATCACGCTAAGGCCGCCGAAATCTTCAAGGCATCGTCGAAGACCATCGACATCATCGCCGACAAGAACATCGTTCACAAGAACAAGGCAGCTCGCAACAAGAGCCGCCTCGCTGCAGCCGTCAAGGGTCTGCAAGCGCCCGCAGCGCAGTAATTCCGGTCGGCCCGTTTCGGCGGGCTACCTCCTGTTTCCGCTGCACAAGAAGCCCGCTTTGGCGGGCTTTTTTGTTTTGGTTGAATTGCCAGTCACAAAAAAACCCGCTGCTTGCGGGTTTTTGTTTTTTTGCTTTTGCCGATCCGGTCGACTTACATCAGATGACGTGCCGTTTGGCTTGCGGCGCAGGCGCATGCTCGAGTTCCAGCTCACACGCCTCGGTGACCAGCAGGTCGTTGTCTTTCGCGAAGTTCATAACGAAATCGAAGGCCATTGGTTCGATGTCGCGCAGCCGCGAATCGAGAATCACGCATTTGAGGTCGCCGATCATGGTCGGCCGCACGTACAGCGAGTACTGCATATAAGCGTTCGGCCCCTTCCTCACCCCGGGCCCGAACGACGACATGACGCCCGCGAGCCGCTCCGACCAGTCGCTCGGCCGAAATTTTTTTCCGGTCGACGTAATGCCCTGAATGAAATATTCGATTGGAGCTGCTTCGGCCATGTAGAAATACCTGTGTGACTGCCCAGCGGAATGACGACCAACGGGCGACGCCAGTTGTACGCTCGAACTCACCGCACGCGGCATGTACGGCAAGCGCTTGCAGCCACCTGCGACGTGCGTGGGATCTGGCGCTAACGCAACAATGACGAACCGCACCACGAGAACCGCTGCGGCGAACCGGCTGAACCGCTCTGGCGTCTGTCATGACGGCCACGCCGTGACAGGCTTTCCGCGCCGCGCGAGCCGCGTTTCTTCATGCGAAACGTCGGCCTGCTGGGCTTTGGGATAACCCGTAGATTATAGCGCAGCGGGCTCTTTTCCGCAGCGCACACAAGCGCCTTCCGATGACCCCGCGAAGCCCGATACGACGCTTTCGAATCGCTTTCGGCTCCTTCCCGCCGACTCGTCAAACGAGGCGAAATCCTTTATGCTGCATGGAGTTACCACCAAACCGACGGCGGCGCAGTCCGGCAACCCTGCCGGGTGAGACCGCCGTATTTGTTTCATGACCGCCAAGAAAATTCGCCACTACCTGCAGTTCAAGGACTTCTCGCTGGAAGACTACGAGTACGTGCTGGAGCGCGCGCGCATCCTGAAACGCAAATTCAAGAACTACGAGACCTATCACCCGCTGCATGACCGCACGCTGGCGATGATCTTCGAAAAGAATTCGACACGCACGCGCCTGTCGTTCGAAGCCGGCATCTTCCAGCTGGGCGGCCACGCCGTGTTCATGAGCACGCGCGACACGCAGCTCGGCCGCGGCGAGCCGATCGAAGACGCCGCGCAGGTCATCTCGCGCATGGTCGACATCATCATGATCCGCACGTTCGGCCAGGACATCATCCAGCGCTTCGCCGAGAATTCGCGCGTGCCGGTGATCAACGGGCTCACGAACGAATACCACCCGTGTCAGGTGCTCGCAGACATCTTCACGTACTTTGAGCATCGCGGTCCAATTCGCGACAAGACGGTCGCGTGGGTCGGCGACGCGAATAACATGCTGTACACGTGGATCGAAGCCGCGCAGATTCTCGGGTTCAGGCTGCGCCTGTCCACGCCGCCCGGCTACAAGCTCGACCGCGCGTTCGTCGCGGCGGAAAGCGCGTCGTTCTACGAGGAATTCGACGATCCGAACGAAGCCTGCACGGGCGCCGATCTCGTCACCACCGACGTGTGGACCAGCATGGGCTTCGAGGCCGAGAACGAAGCGCGCAAGAAGGCCTTCGCGGACTGGTGCGTCGACGCCGACATGATGGCGCGCGCGAATCCCGACGCGCTCTTCATGCACTGCCTGCCCGCGCATCGCGGCGAAGAAGTCAGCGCGGAAGTGATCGACGGACCGCAGAGCGTCGTGTGGGATGAGGCGGAAAACCGTCTGCACGTGCAGAAGGCGTTGATGGAATACCTGCTGCTCGGCAAGCTCAATCACTGAGCGAGCCGCTGGTCCATACACCCGCCGGAGCCGCGGGCACAAAAAAGGCGCCGGGAGGAAACTCCCGGCGCCTTTTGCATTCGTCGGCGGCGACGCTCCGCGGGGCAACTCAGCGCGAAAAGAGAGAACTGCCGCTCACAGGCAAACTGGCTCCGCCTCCAGTTCCACGCCGAATCGCTCGAACACGTCGTGCTGGATCGCCCGTGCCAGCGCCAACACTTCCGTGCCGCTCGCGCCACCGCGATTCACCAGCACCAGCGCCTGTCGCTCATGCACGGCCGCCGCGCCCATCGCGCGGCCCTTCCAGCCGCATCGGTCGATCAGCCAGCCAGCCGCCAGCTTCACCCGCCCATCCGCTTGCACATACGACACGACTTCCGGCTCGCGACGCTTCAGCGCCTCGAACTGGGCGGCATCGATTACCGGATTCTTGAAGAAGCTCCCCGCGTTGCCCAGTTCGAGCGGATCGGGCAGCTTCGCACGCCGCACGGCGACGACCGCATCGAAAATGGCTTGCGCGGTCGGCTGCGTGGCCGCACCCTCGGCTTGGCCAGCGCTCGCCGCATGACCACGCGCCGCTAGCTCGCGCGCGAGATCCGCGTAGCCCGCGCGCGGCTGCCACGCCTTCGGCAAACGGAACGTCACCGACGCAATCACGAAGCGCTCGCGCCCTTCCCGCTTGAAAAGGCTGTCGCGATAGCCGAACCGGCACGCATCACCGTCGAGTTCGACGGCCTCGCCGGTCGCGAGCTCGATCGCCCGCAGCGACGCGAAGCGTTCGCACATTTCGAGCCCGTACGCGCCGATGTTCTGGATTGGCGCCGCGCCGACCGTGCCAGGTATCAGCGCGAGATTCTCGAGGCCGGGTATGCCCTGTGCCAACGTCCACGCGACGAACTCGTGCCACGGCTCGCCGCCAGCCGCCTCGACATACCACGCATCCTGATCCTCGCGCACCACGCGGCGCCCGCGCAGCGCCACCAGCAGCACGAGCCCGGCGAAGTCGCCGGTCAGCATGACGTTGCTGCCACCGCCCAGCACGAGGCGCGGCAGGCCCTCGACGCGCGGATCGCGCACCGCGGCGAGCAACTGTTCCTCACGCTCGATCAGGCACGCGAACTGCGCGCGCACGTCGAAGCCGAACGTGTTGTGGGCCTTCAGCGGATAGCCGGCCATGAGGGACGCGACGGCGGGAGCGGCAAGAGCGGATTGGGACATCGGAATGGCAAAAAGGCAACGACGGGAAGCAACAGGAAACGACAAAAACAACCAATGACGCGCCTGACGACACGAGCGGCGCCGCCCGACGCGGGATCGCCCGCCGTCGCGACGCCGCGCGGCGGCCTTGGGCAAAAGAGAGCGGCGTCGGTAAAATGACGTCCGGTCCGTGATTATAGCGAGTGCCTCGCGCTCAGCCGACCGGCTGTGTCGCGCACTGCCGCACTATTGGGAGAAAGCAATGCCATCGTTTGACGTCGTCTGCGAAGCGAACATGATCGAAGTCAAGAACGCGATCGAGCAGTCCAACAAGGAAATTTCGACGCGTTTCGACTTCAAGGGGTCCGACGCGCGCGTCGAACACAAGGAAAACGAAATCACCGCGTACGCCGACGACGACTTCAAGCTCGGCCAGGTGAAGGACGTGCTGCTGTCGAAAATGGCCAAACGCAACGTCGACGTGCGCTTCCTCGACTACGGCAAGATCGAGAAGATCGGCGGCGACAAGGTCAAGCAGGTCATCAAGATCAAGAAGGGCGTCTCGGGCGATCTGTCGAAGAAAATCGTGCGTCTGGTGAAGGACAGCAAGATCAAGGTGCAGGCGAGCATTCAGGGCGATGCGGTGCGCATCACCGGTGGGAAGCGCGATGATCTGCAAAGCGTGATCGCGATGCTGCGCAAGGACGTGACCGACACGCCGCTCGACTTCAACAACTTCCGCGACTAAGCGGCACGACGCGCCAGGCTTGCAACGAGCCTCACGCGGACCCGGAAGCGCTTCGCATCGGGCCATCTGGCCGGGCGAAGCGCTCAGCCCACTTCAAAGATCGTTGCCCGCCGCCGGACTGGCTGCCTTCTTTTTGTCGCCGATACGGCTCTCCTGCCCCCGCATCAGCTTCGCAATATTGCCGCGATGCCGCCACACGAGCAGCAGGCTCATCACCAGAACCGCGAGCGCGACGATGCGCGGCCCGAACAGAAACACGTAGAACAGCGGCGCGAACAGCGCCGAGCACAGCGCCGCGAGCGACGAGTAGCGCGTAAAGAACGCGACGATCAGCCAGGTTAGCAAGGTCGCGACGCCGAGCGTCGGGTTGATCGCGAGCAGCACGCCCGCGGCGGTCGCGACGCCTTTGCCGCCCTTGAAGCGGAAGAAAATCGGATACAGGTGACCGAGAAACACCGCAAGCGACGCAATCGCGATCGCGCGCTCGTCGAGCCCGTAACGCGCGCCGAAATGCACGACCAGCCATACCGGCAGCCAGCCCTTGAAGGCGTCGCCGATCAGCGTCAGAATCGCGGCCTTCTTGCTGCCGCTGCGCAGCACGTTGGTGGCGCCCGGGTTGCCCGAGCCGTACGAGCGCGGGTCGTCGAGACCCATCGCGGCGCTCACGATCACGGCAAACGACAACGAACCGATCAGATAGGCAACGACAGCGACGATCAGGTTTTGCATCTGGGACTCTTATAAGGATCGCGGTCTGACATTCGATACCCCAACCGCAACAGGGCATGCCCGTCGAATCAGGGCGGCGCACATTTTACCGAACGCGTCCGCGCGAAAAACATTCAGGCAAACGTCAACCCGCTCATCGGCGTCAGTCCACGCTCGCGCATTGCACCGGCTTTGCCGCGAGCAGATCGGTGAGCACCTTCGGCTCGATGCTGACGAGAAAGCCGCGCCGCCCGCCGTTCAACCAGATTTTGTCCATCTCGAGAATGGTCGACTCGACATACACCGGCATCTGCTTGCGCGTGCCGAACGGCGACGTGCCGCCGATCAGATAACCCGAATGCCGGTTCGCGACCTCGGGCTTGCACGGCTCGACGCGCTTCGCGCCGATCTGCCGCGCGAGGTTCTTGGTGCTGACGGTGCGATCGCCGTGCATCAGCACGATCAACGGCTTCGCGTGCTCGTCTTCCATCACCAGCGTCTTCACGACGTGATGCTCGTCGACGCCGAGCTGGCACGACGATTCCGCGGTGCCGCCATGCTCGACGTAGTCGTAAGGATGCTCGCCGAACGCGACGCCGTGACGGCGCAGCAGCTGCGTGGCGGGTGTTTCCGACACATGTCTGGATTTGCTCATCGGCGCATTGTAATGGCGAGTTTGCACAACGGCTATTTGCCGGATGGCCAATTGCGCGGGTTCGACACTTGTGGCACGATCGTTCGAAAATATGCCGGCGCGGTGCGAGATACTGCGCGCAGGGCTACGAATCGGTAAAGAGGAGACAGTGTTGAAGCAGGCTTCAGCCATCCGTTCCACGATCGATATCCCCGCGCTGCTCGCCGCCCTGCCCGCGCGCATCGGCGACATTCCGGCGCTCGCCGCCGCGCGCGATCCGCGGCATGTCGCGCTGATCGAAGATGCGCGCCGCCTGACCAACGCGCAACTGCGCGAGGCCGTCGATGCGGCCGCCGCGCTGCTGCGCGACTGGGACGTGCGCGGCGGCGATCGCGTGATGATCGTCGCGGAGAACAGCATCGCGCAAATCGTGCTGCTGTTCGCGACCGCGAAGCTCGATGCGTGGGCGCTCGTGTCGAACGCGCGGCTGTCGGCCGCCGAACTCGATCCGATCCGCGCGCATGCGCAACCGCGCGTCGTCGCGTATGCGCTCGAAAGCTCGCCCAACGCACGCCAGCATGCTGAGCGGCATCGAGCGACGCACGCACCCACGCTGTCGGCGGACATCGGCGCATGGTCGTATGTGGTGGACAGCAGCGTGCAAGCCGAAGCCGTCGAACCGGCCAGCGACCGCCAATGCGCGGCGCTGATCTACACGACCGGCACCACCGGCACGCCGAAAGGCGTGATGCTGTCGCATCGCAATCTGCTGTACATCGCGGCCGTGTCGAGCCGGCTGCGCCAGGTCGGGCCCGACGACGTCGTCTATGCGGTGCTGCCGATCTCGCATGTGTACGGCTTCGCGTCGGTGTGCCTCGGCAGCCTGCATGCGGGCGCGACGTTGCGGCTCGCGCCGCGCTTCGTGCCGGAAGCGGTGCGCCTCGCCCTCGCCACCGAGCACGTCTCGATCTTCCAGGGCGTGCCGGCGATGCACGCGAAGCTGCTCGAACATCTGCACACGCACGGCCACGCATGGTCCGCGCCGCGACTGCGCTTCGCTTACTCGGGCGGCTCGCCGCTCGACGCCGCGCTGAAGGCGCAGGCCGAAGCGGTGTACGGTCTGCCGCTGCACAACGGCTACGGCATGACCGAAAGCAGCCCGACCGTGTCGCAGACGATGGTCGACGCGCCGCGCGTCGATTGCTCGGTCGGCGAGGTCATTCCGGGCGTTGAGGTGAAGTTCGTCGGGCTGGACGGCGCCGAAGCTGCGCCGGGCGAGATCGGCGAGCTATGGGTGCGCGGGCCGAACGTGATGCTCGGCTATTACCGCAACCCCGAGCAGACCCGCGCGATCGTCACCGAGGATGGCTGGCTGAAGACCGGCGACCTCGCGCGGCAGGCCGCGGACGGCGCGTTGCATATCGTCGGGCGCAGCAAGGAGCTGATCATCCGCTCGGGCTTCAACGTGTATCCGGCCGAGGTCGAGCACGTGCTGAACGCGCATCCGCAAGTCGTGCAGTCGGCGGTGATCGGACGCGCGGTCGAGGGCAACGAGGAGGTGATCGCGTTCGTAGAGCTGGTTTCCGGCGCGACGGTCACGCCCGCGGAGTTGATCGCGTGGTGCGGCGAGCGGCTCGCGCCGTATAAGCGGCCAGCCGAACTGAAGGTGCTCGCGGCGCTGCCGGCCGCATCGACCGGCAAGATTCTCAAGCACCGGTTACGCCAATTCGTGTGAAGCGCGCGGGCACCCGCGCGCTTCACGTCATGCTCACCCGCGCGGATGATGCTGCGCATGCAGCGATTTCAGCCGCTCTCGCGCGACGTGCGTGTAGATCTGCGTCGTCGAAATATCGGTGTGACCGAGCAGCAATTGCACGACGCGCAGATCCGCGCCGTGATTGAGCAGATGGGTCGCGAACGCGTGCCGCAGCGTGTGCGGCGACAACGGCGCATGGACGCCCGCAGCCTGCGCGTGTCGCTTGATGATGTTCCAGAACTGCTGGCGCGTCATGCCTTCCGCGCGTGTCGTCACGAATAGCGCATCGGCCGCGCGCGGGCCGAGGAGCGCCGGGCGCGCCTCGCGCAGATAGCGCTCGATCCACGCGTGCGCCTCTTCGCCGAACGGAACCAGCCGCTCCTTCGAGCCCTTGCCAGTGACGCGCACGACGCCTTCGTTGAGTCCCACCTCGACGGTTTTCAGTGTGACCAGTTCGGTCACGCGCAAGCCGCTCGCGTACATCAACTCGAGCATCGTGCGATCGCGCAAGCCGAGCGGCGTGTCGATGTCGGGTGCGCCGAGCAACGCTTCGACCTGGACCTCGCTCAACGTCGAAGGAAATCGCGGCGGCTGCTTCGCCGAGCGGATGCGCAAGGTCGGATCGGCGGCCGCGCGATGCTCGCGCACCGCCCATGCGTAATAGCGGCGAAACACCGACAGCCGGCGGTTCGCCGAAGTCGCCTTGTCCTTTTGCCGCGCCGCGCTGTAGGCGTTCAGGTCGGCTTCGCTCGCGGTGTCGAGCGAAGCGTTGCGCGCGTGCGCGAGCCATTCGCAGAAGAGCCGCAAGTCGCGGCGATACGCGTCGAGCGTGTTGCGCGACAGGCCATGCTCGAGCCACAGCGCGTCGCAGAAGGCGTCGATCGATGCGGAGCTGGTCAGCAGCAGCGGTGATGCGGCGGCTGTGTCTTCGACGTGTACAGCGGTATCGGTGGTGGTGCTCGTGCTCATACGTACGGCACACCTTCATGCGCGAGCAACCAGCGCTTCACGTTGCGGAAGAAACCGTCGCCGCCATCGTGCGCGAAGCCGCCGATGCCGCTCGAACTCACCACGCGGTGACACGGAATCACGATCGGAAAGAAATTGGCGCCGCACGCCTGGCCGACCGCGCGCGGCACGCTGCCGAGCTGCTTCGCGAGTTGTCCGTAAGTCAGCACGACGCCGGGCGGGATGTCGCTGATCGCCTGCCACACGCGCCGCTGGAACGCGGTGCCGCACTCGGCGAGCGGCAGCTCGAATTTCGCTGACGCGTGCTCGAAATAACGCTCGATCTGTTCGGCCACCTCGCGTGCGAGCGGCGTGTCGGGCGCGACGTTGGGCGTCGAGTCGGGCAGATAGACGATCTCGCGCACGGCTTCGCCTTCGAGCCGGATGCCGATCTTGCCGAACGGCGCATCGATCACTGCGTTGAACATGATTGCCTGCTCCTCTAGGGTCTGTTTACATATGGAACGCACGTGCGAATGCCCGCTATCGGGCGCAGGGCAAGGAGTAAGGAGCGCTGCGTGGCCGCGCCACGTGAGCGACGCACGACGCCGCCATGCGGCCGATAGCGGGCATTCCCCTGGAATGAAATTCAGAACTGGGGTTGCCGCGAGAAGGGCCGCTCGCTGCGTCATGCTCCTTGCGAATACGTCGAGTATTCGCGGCGTCGCAATCCTTGCGAGCGGCCCTTCTCGCGGCAACGCACGTGCGTTCCATATGTAAACAGACCCTAGCGTGCCAGATTGCCGACACCGAATTGCCACGACTTTACGCCGCTTCGAGCGCCCATTCCACATGCTCGCGCACGACCGCCGACGGATCGTCGGCTCGCTGCCTCAAAGCCAGCACGATCGCGCCACGGGCATCGAGGTCGAGACTTCCTGGCGCGGCACGCAACGCGTTACCCATGCCGACCGCGAGATTGCGCAGCCAGCTCTCGTAGCCGATGCGGCGAATCGCGCTGCCCAGCATGCGCGTATCGAACTCCTCAGCGCTCCACGCGAACAGTTCGACCAGCGACGCGCGATCGAGCCCGTGCCGCACGTCGAAATCGGCGACCGGTGCGGCCTGCGCGAACTTGTTCCAGGGACACACGAGCTGGCAATCGTCACAGCCGTACACCCGATTGCCGATCAACGGCCGCAGGTCGAGCGGAATACTGCCCTTCAGCTCGATCGTCAGATACGAGATGCAACGCCGCGCGTCGACCTTGTACGGCGCGACGATCGCACCGGTCGGACAGGCGCCGATGCAGCGCGCGCAGCTGCCGCAATGCGAGCCGGGCGTTTCGGGCGCGGCCTCGGGTGAGGTTTCGGCGTCGGTCGGCAGCGGCACGTCGACATAGATCTCGCCGAGGAAAAACAGCGAGCCGGCGTCGCGCTGCAGCAGCAATGTGTGCTTGCCGCGCCAGCCGATGCCGGCCTTCTGGGCGAGCTCGACTTCGAGCACCGGCGCCGAATCGGTGAACACGCGATAGCCGAACGGCCCGATCACCGCTTCGATCCGGTCGGCCAGGTGTTGCAGGCGCTGGCGCATCACCTTGTGATAGTCGCGGCCGCGCGCGTAAATCGACACGACCGCCGTCGACGGGTCCGCGAGCCGCGCGTGCTCGGCCGCGCGCCAGTCGCGCGCGCGGGGTGTCGCGCGTGAGGCGGGTTGCGTTACGTCTTGCGGCATGCTTTCAGGCGCGCTTTCATGTCCCCCTTCATGTCCCCCTTCATGCGCCCCTTCAGCCGCCTCTGCTCCCAGCGTCTGCGCAGGCAAATAGGCGATGCGCGCGGTGATCACGCGTCGCGTGCCGGCCACAAGCTCGGCCGGCCGCGCGCGTTTCATGCCGTGTTTGGCCATATAATCCATCTCGCCGTGGCAACCCGCTTCGAGCCACGCTGCAAGCGGCGCTTCGGCGGCCGACAGATCGGTATCGCTAATGCCGATCGCCCCGAAACCGAGTTCACGGCCCCACGTCTTGATGTCGAGCGCGAGCGCACGAAGCGCCGCCTCGTCGAAACGGGACGTTGCGCCAGAAGCTCGCGCGGCATCATCGGCCGATGCGGGCGTGCAGGAAACAGGGGACTTCGGACTTCGGTTCATCACGCCATTTTACGAGAATGCCTGTCAATCCCGATCACGCGCCCCTACCGTCCGCTCCCGTGCTGCTCGAACGCTCTTTCGCGCTCGCGGACGAAGCCGCCACGCAGGCGTTCGGCGCGCGCTTCGCACGGGCGATCGAAAGCGTGCGCGCGGCCTCGCATCAAGCACAGCCAGCCCAGCCTGGCGCTGTAAGCAGCCTCGCGTTCCACGGCCTGCAAGTCCAACTGGTCGGCGACCTCGGCGCCGGCAAAACCACGCTCGTGCGCGCGACCTTGCGCGGCCTCGGCCACACCGGCCGCGTGCGCAGTCCGACCTACACGCTCGTCGAACCGTATGAGCTCGAGCGGCCCGCCGGGGAACTCGCGCTCTATCACTTCGATCTGTACAGATTCACCGATCCGGCCGAATGGGCCGACGCGGGCTTTCGCGAATATTTCGACACCGGCGCGGTCTGCCTCGTCGAATGGCCGCAACGCGCGGGACCGCTGCTCGGCGTGCCGGATCTCGTTTTTTCGCTCGGGCTCGTCGGCAACACAGACGCAAACGCGGACGCACGCGTACTCGTCGCACGCGCTTATAGCGAATCAGGAAAGGCATGTCTCGAAAGATGTTAATCAAACCGTTCCATTCGATCGAATCGGCGGCGGGCGCAACGCATAACTGGCGGCGCCGGCAGATCCTGCGCGCGGGTGCGTCGACGCTGGTGCTCGGCCTCGTCGCCCCGCGTCTCGCGTTTGCGAGCTCGGTGCTCGGCGTGCGCGTGTGGCCCGCGCGCGACTACACGCGCGTGACGATCGAATCCGATCAGCCGCTGCAGAACACGCAGCAACTGCTCCAGGGACCGGACCGGCTCGTCGTCGATCTGAACGGCCTCGACCTCGATCAGGCGCTGAAGGAGCTGGTCTCGAAGATCACACCAAACGATCCGCAGATTTCGTCGGTGCGGGTCGGGCAGTATCAGCCGCACGTGGTGCGCATGGTGTTCGACCTGAAGGGCTCGGTGAAGCCGCAGGTGTTCGCGCTGCCGCCGGTCGGCGCGTACAAGTACCGGCTCGTGTTCGACCTGTATCCGGCTGTCGCGCCCGATCCGTTGATGGACCTGCTCGCGCAGACCGAGCGCAAGCAGCAGGCGCTCAACGAAGAAAACAGCGCGCCGCCCGCGACGCTTGCCGGCCCCGGCACGGCGCCGCCGGTCGACAACAGCGAAGCGTTCTTCGAGCACTACGCGCAGAACGGTGGCGCGGGCAATGGTGCCGCGGGCGTACCGCATCCGCCCACGCATGGCACGACGGCGCCGTCCGCGCCGGTCATTGCCGGCAGGCAGGCGGCGCCGGCCGCGCCCTCCGCGCCGCCTGCCGCACTGGCGCGCAACAAGGGTGGCAACGCCAACAGCAACAGCACCGCACGCGGTCTCGACAGCAACAACGACAACCTCGGCGACAGCGGCGACACCTACGCATTCACCACACCGAAGTCGAGCCGCAGCAACACCGTGCGACTGCTCACCGTCGCAATCGATCCGGGTCATGGCGGCGAGGACCCGGGCGCGATCGGCGGCGCAGGCACCTACGAGAAGCACGTCGCGCTCGACATCGCGAAGAAGCTGCGCGCGAAGATCGACGCGCAGCCGAACATGCGCGCGATGATGACGCGCGACGCCGACTTCTTCGTGCCGCTGAACGTGCGCGTGCAGAAAGCGCGCCGCGTCGGCGCGGACCTGTTCGTGTCGATCCACGCGGACGCGTTCACGACGCCCGAGGCGAAGGGCTCGTCGGTGTTCGCGCTGTCGGAGCACGGCGCTTCGAGCGCGGCCGCGCGCTGGATGGCGAACAAGGAGAACTCGTCGGATCTGATCGGCGGCATCAACATCAAGTCCGACGACGCCACCGTGAACCGCGCACTGTTCGACATGTCGACCACCGCGCAGATTCGCGACTCGATGCGCTACGGCAACTTCGTGCTCAAAGAGATCGGCGACATCAACAAGCTGCACAAGGGCTCGGTCGAGCAGGCCGGCTTCGCGGTGCTGAAGGCGCCGGACATTCCGTCGATCCTCGTCGAGACCGCGTTCATCAGCAATCCGGACGAAGAGCGCCGCCTGAACGACGACGCGTATCGCGAAAGGATGGCCAGCGCGATCCTGACCGGCATCAAGCGCTATTTCGCGGCGAATCCGCCGCTCGCAAAGAGCCGCATGACGTGATGTCGGCACACACGAGCCAATCACAAAACGGCCCTCCGGCCGTTTTGTTATTCACGCTCGCAACCCGTGGCGCAACGGTTGCTCAGCGTGCCGGTATCAAGCGCTGCACGACCCAGCCGCCGAACACGTTGACCGCGAGCCCCGCCATCACGAGCAACGCGCCCGCCACCTGCATCGCAGACAGTTGCTCGCCGAGCAGCAGCGACGCCGACGCGAGTCCGACGATTGGCACCAGCAGCGAGAACGGCGCGACCTGGCTCGCCGGATAGTGCGACAGCAGACGGCTCCACAAGCCATAGCCGAGCAGCGTCGCGATAAACGCCAGATAGACGATCGCGAAGATCGACAGCGCGCTGATACCAGTCAACGCGGCGGCGATCTCGCGCGGCCCTTCGAACACGAACGACGCCGCGAAAAACGGCAGCGGCGGAATCAGGCTCCCCCACACGACGAGTCCGACCAGATCGACCTTGCCGACCTTCTTCGTAACGATGTTGCCGAGTGCCCACATGCACGCGGCGCACAGCGTCAGCAGGAAACCAGCGACGGACAGCGTGTGGCCGCCTTGCAGGCCGATCACCGCGAGCCCCGCCGCGGCGATCAGCAGACCCGCGACGTTCGGCAAACGGAAGCGCTCGTGCAGAAACAGCGCCGCGAAGATCAGCGTGAAAAACGCCTGCGCCTGAAGCACCAGCGATGCAAGCCCCGCCGGCATGCCGACGTACATCGCCGAGAACAGGAACGCGAATTGCCCGAACGAGATCGTCGCGCCGTAGGCGAACAGCCACCGCCACGGCATCTGCGGCCGCTTGACGAAAAACACCGCCGGCACCGCGGCGAGTGTAAAGCGCAGCGCGCCGAGCAGCATCGGCGGCACGCCATGCAGGCCGACCTTGATCACGACGAAATTGACGCCCCACGCAAGCACGACGATGAGCGCGAGCAGCAAGTCCCTGGGCGACATCCGGGTCTCCAATGAAACGGTGCAATCTGGCAGTGTAACGGAGGCCGCAAATTCGCTTCGTTGCGCCCGCTCGTGGCGAGCGTGCGCCGTTGCCGTCGGGAGCGCGCGACGCGCAGTAGAATCGATCATTCCAGCCTTCTCCTTCCACTTTCCCGTCGAGCCTGCCCATGACTTCCTCGATCAAAGCCGTCCTCAAACCGCACTTACGCGACATCGGCAATCTGACCGTGCGGCGCGTGCTGCCTGCAATGGCGGCGCGCCTCGTCGGCCCGTTCATTTTCTTCGACCACATGGGCCCCGCGACCCTCGAACCCGGCAGCGGCCTCGACGTGCGCCCGCATCCGCATATCGGCCTCGCGACCGTCACCTATCTGTTCGACGGCGCGATCATGCATCGCGACAGCCTCGGCTCCGAGCAGAAGATCGTCCCCGGCGACGTCAACTGGATGACGGCCGGGCGCGGCATCGTCCATTCGGAGCGAACGCCGCCGGAAGACCGCGCGCGCGGCCAGACGGTTCACGGCATCCAGACCTGGGTCGCGCTGCCGCTCGCCGACGAAGACGCCGCGCCGTCGTTCGCGCATCATGCGGCGGCGACCTTGCCGGTCGTCGAGCGCAACGGCGTGACGCTGCGCGTGATCGCGGGCACCGCGTTCGGCGCGGTGTCGCCGGTCGCGACGTTTTCGGGCACGCTGTACGTCGCCGCCGACTTCACGCCGGGCAGCGCGTTCGCGCTCGAACCGGAGCACGAGGAGCGCGGTGTATATCTGGTGGAAGGCGATCTGGAAATCGACGGCACGCCGCTCGAAGCGGCCGAGATGGCCGTGCTCGCGCTCGACGAAACCGTCACGCTCGCGAGCACGCACGGCGCGCGCGTGATGCTGCTCGGCGGCGAGAAGCTCGACGGCGAGCGCTTCATCGAATGGAATTTCGTCGCGAGCTCGCGCGAGAAGATCGAAGCCGCGAAGCTCGCGTGGACCAATCAGGAAATGGGCCACGTGCCCGGCGAAACCGAATGGATTCCGTTGCCGCAGCGCAAGTGACGGCGCCGGGCCCGCGCGCCAGGGTGGGCATTGAATTCGTGCCATTCGGCCCCAGCTAACCACAAACCATTTCTATCGACGAGGATGCAATGGACACCTCTCTGGCCACTTTCGAACAGGACGTCATCAAGGCGTCGATGCTGGCCCCCGTGCTGGTTGATTTCTGGGCGCCGTGGTGCGGCCCCTGCAAGAGTCTCGGCCCCATGCTCGAAAAGCTCGAAGCCGAAGCCGCCGGCAAATGGAAGCTCGTGAAGGTCAACGTGGACGAGAACCACGAGCTGGCCGCGCACTTCCAGGTGCGCAGCATTCCGCACGTGATCGCGTTCGCCGACGGCCAGGCCGTCGATCAGTTCGTCGGCGTGCTGACGGAAGGACAACTGCGCGAGTTCCTCGACCGGCTCGTGCCGCAAGGGGCGCCGGCCGCGCGCATCGAAGCGCAGACCGCGCTCGCCGAAGGCCGCCGCGACGACGCCTACGACCTGCTGCAAGCGGCGCTCGCGTACGACCCGGGCTTCGACGACGCGCGTATGGACCGCATCGAGTTACTGCTCGAAGACAACCGCATCGATGAGGCGCGCAACGAAGTCGATCTGCTGTCGCCGAAAACCACGCAAGGCATCGACGCGCGTTTCAACGCGATCAAGACGCGGCTCGACGCGGTGGACGCCGCCGCGGACCTGCCGCCCACCGATGCGCTCGAAGCGCGTGTCGCCGGCAACCCCGACGATCTCGAAGCACGCTTCGATCTTGCGAATGCGTTTATCGCGCGACGCAAATACGCGCAGGCACTCGAACATCTGCTCGCGATCGTGCAACGCGACCGCGCGTTCCGCGACGATATCGGCCGCAAGACGATGTTGTCGGTGTTCGATCTGGCCGCGCATCAGCCGGAGCTGGTGTCGCAGTGGCGGCGCAGGCTGAGCGCGTCGTTGTATTGATCGATTGTGATGTTTTGCCCGATGGCAGCCTGGGTCAGCGCGGTTGAAACCGCCGCCCGGGCTCCCACCTAAACCGTCGCCTTCTTCGCCAGCTCCCGCAACACGTACGCCGCGGCCGCAAAACCAAAGCTCGCGGTCACGCACACGCTGGAGCCAAACCCCGCGCAGTTCAAGCCGACCGGCCCCGTATGCCCCGGCGACGTGCTCACGTGCTCGGCTTCTTCATCGATATCGCAGACGGCCGCTTCCGGATAGATCAGCGGCTCGTCGGAATACACGGCGTTCACCTTGAACTTCGCCTTCGGCCCGCGCGGAAAGCCATGCTGCTTGCGCAACTGCCCGCGCACCTTCGACAGCAGCGGGTCCTGGATCGTCAGCGCGAGATCGTCGATGCGGATCCGAGTCGGGTCGAGCTGACCGCCCGCGCCGCCGACCGTGATCAGCGGCTGCTTGCGCTCGACGCACCATGCGATCAGCGCGGTCTTCGTGCGCACGCTGTCGATCGCGTCGATCACATAGTCGAAGCCGTCGCCGAGCGTGGCCGCGAAATTGTCCGGCTCGACGAAGTCCTCGATCAGCCGCACCTCGCAGTACGGATTGATTGCCGCGATGCGTTCGGCCATCGCTTCGACCTTCGGTTTTCCGTAGTTGCCGTCGAGCGCGTGAATCTGCCGGTTCGTGTTGCTTTCCGCGACGTTGTCGAGATCGATCAGCGTCAGCGTGCCGAGCGCGCTGCGCGCAAGCGCCTCCGCGACCCACGACCCCACCCCGCCGATGCCGATCACCGCGACGTGCGCACCCTCGAATGCGGCGAGCGCGGGCGCGCCATACAGACGGGCGATGCCGCCGAAACGGCGCGCGCGGTCGGCGGTTTCGTTCGCGTCGAGGCTGGTAGTAAGATCGGATTGCGCGGCGGTGCTGGACATGATGGCAGGGCTCGAAAACACAGGCGGAACAAAGCAGGCGGCGGCGCTTTGGCAAATCGCCTTGGCAAATTGCTTTGGCAAATGGGGCGCGCAGCCCGTATTTTGCCTGAACACGTGAAAACAGCCGCGCAGAACCACGAGCAGCGACGCAATGTTGCAGGCTTGCGCTGGCGCAACATGCGCCGCGCCATATGTTGCTCCGCTCGCGCGCAAAACCCTGACGCCTTAGCTATACTTGGCCCACACTGTAGCGTTCGCATAAGAACATGATCTCACTCGCCGAGCTTCGAAAAAACTACTCGCTGGACTCACTGGACGTTGCCGACGTCAACCACGATCCGTTCCGTCAATTCGACACGTGGTTCCAGCAGGCCATCGACGCCAAGCTGCCCGAGCCGAATGCAATGACGCTGGCCACGGTCGACGCGCGCGGCCGGCCTTCGGCACGCATCGTGCTCATCAAGGGCGTCGACGAGCGCGGTTTCGTATTCTTCACCAACTATGAAAGCCGCAAGGGCCGCGAACTGAGCGTGAACCCCTACGCGAGCCTGCTGTTTCACTGGATCGAACTCGAACGCCAGGTGCGCATCGAGGGCCGCGTCGTCAAAACGAGCGAAGCAGACAGTGACGCGTATTTCGCGTCTCGTCCGCTCGGCTCGCGGATCGGCGCATGGGCATCGAATCAGAGTCAGGTGATTGAAAGCCGTTCGCAACTCGAAGTACGCGAACGCGAAATCAGCCTGCAATACGGCGAAAATCCTCCGCGTCCGCCGCACTGGGGTGGCTACCGTCTGGTGCCCGACGCGATCGAATTCTGGCAGGGGCGGCCGTCTCGGCTGCACGATCGTCTGCTTTACACGCGCGCGGAAGAAAGCGCCAACTGGCTGATCGCACGCCTGTCGCCCTGACCGGTCGATGACCGGACGAATGAGGCCGGCGGCGGCGCCAACGTAGCGGCGCGCGTCGGCGGGATTGCGTTGCGCGGCCCGCGGAATGCGCCGCGCCATGTCGCGGTCCACATAGCTTTGCTTTAAATCAACGAACACGGAGAGATCACATGTTCTGGGAGAAAAAGCTGGCGCAGTGGGTTGAAGATGTCAAAACCACAGCTAACCTGCCCGCACGCCTCGTGCTGTGGGACGGTCAGCAACACGACTTCGGGCAGTTCGCCGCGCCCCGGGTCACGCTACACGTGAAGAGCGCAACCGCGCTGCCCTATCTGCTCGAACCGAGCCTCGACAATCTTGGCGAAGCCTATGTCAAAGGCAAGATCGACATCGAGGGCAAGCTGTCGGACATCATCAATATCGGCTATCTGCTCGCGCGCAGCACCGTGACGAGCGCCGGCAAGCTCGCGCGCGTGCGGCGCTACTTCAATCACTCGAAGACGTCGGATAAGAAAGCGATCCAGTATCACTACGACGTGTCGAACGAGTTCTACAAGTTGTGGCTCGACGAGAACATGGTCTACTCGTGCGCGTACTTCGAGACCGGCACCGAAGACCTCGCGACCGCGCAGCTGAAGAAAATCGATCACATTCTGACCAAAATCCAGCTGCAGCCCGGGCAGCGTCTGCTCGACATCGGCTGCGGCTGGGGCGCGCTCGTGCTGCGCGCCGCGCAGAAGTTCGGCGCGAAGTGCGTCGGCGTCACGCTGTCGCAGAACCAGTTCGATCTCGCCACCGCGCGCGTGAAAGCGGCGGGCCTCGAAAACCAGATCGAAATCCGCCTGCAGGACTATCGCGACGTCAAGGGGCAGTTCGACCGCATCACGAGCGTCGGCATGTTCGAGCACGTCGGCCGCAAGAACCTGCCCGGCTATTTCCAGAAAATTCACGATCTGCTCGCCGACGACGGCATCGCGATGAACCACGGCATCACGTCGAGCGACGCCGATAGCGGCGAAACCGCGCTCGGCGGCGGTGAGTTCATCGACCGCTTCGTGTTCCCGGACGGCGAGCTGCCGCACATCAGCCTCGCGCTCGAAGCGATGCAGCGCGGCGGGCTCGAAGCGGTTGACGTCGAAAGCCTGCGCCGTCACTATGCGCACACGCTCGACATCTGGGCGGAAAATTTCGAAGCCCACGCAGACCAGGCGCGCAAGCTCGTCGACGACGAAAAATTCCGCATCTGGCGCGTGTATCTGGCCGGCTGCGCGTATGCGTTCGAAAACGACGACGTGTCGATTTTCCAGGTGGTGTGCCGCAAAGCCGGCCGCAGCGCGAAAACCCTGCCGTGGTCGCGCCGCTACATGTACGAAAAACCGCTGTGACCCGGCTGTGACCCGGTTTGTGACCGGTTGCGCCGCGGCGGCGTGCATGAAGCGCGCGCCGCGGCGCAATTCTGATGAACAGCAGGCCGGACATTGATGGACCAGAGCAGGACGAGTGACGTTGAAGAGCCGTTGAACGGCAAGGACGGCAGCGCGGACGATGCGGCGCAGCAGGCCACGCAGCAGTTCGATCTGTTCGGGATGCCGGTGGAGGCCGCGGCAGAAGCGCCGGCCATGTCCGCACGTGAAGCCGATTCGGCCGCAAGCGCTGCCGCGCAGCCAGAGCACAAGCGCACGCCGAAGACCGCAAAATCCAACGCCGCCGCGTCGCTGTTCGAAGCCGACGCCCCGCCCGACAGCCCCGCTCCTGAACCAGACTCCGCCCCGGCTTCCGCCGACGCCCCGAAAAGCGCCGCAGCCGCGACGTGCTCGCTGCACCGCCGTCGCCGGAGCTGCTCGCACTCGCGGCGCAATTGCCGCCGCAGATCCACCTCGGCACGTCGACATGGTCGTTCCCGGGTTGGACAGGCATCGTCTACGGCGATGACTACAGCAACAGCAAACTGTCGCGCGAGGGCTTGAGTGCGTACGGCGCACATCCGCTGCTGAAGACGGTCAGCATCGACCGCTCGTTCTACCAGGCGTTGACGGTCACCGAATACCTGCGCTACGCGCAGCAGGTGCCCGAGCACTTCCGCTTCATCGTCAAGGCGCCGATGACGATCACCGACGCCACCGTGCGCGCCGAGCGCGGCGAGCCGGTGTCGCTGAACCCGTGCTTTCTGAACGCGCAGATGGCGATCGACGATTTCGTCACGCCCTGCCTCGAAGGCCTCGGCGCAAAGGCCGGCGCGCTGGTGTTCCAGTTCTCGCCGCTGCCGGATCAGATGCTCGCGCAGCCGGCGGTAATCATCGAACGACTGGGAGAGTTTTTCGACGCGCTGCCCGGGCTGCCCGACGGCAGTAGCTACGCGGTCGAGATTCGCGACGCGAGCCTGCTCACGCCGCGCTTCATCCGCATGCTGAAGACGGCTGGCGTGCGCTACTGCGTCGGCATTCACGCACGGATGCCCGATCCGCTGCGCCAGGCCGCGGCGCTCGCGCTGCTCGATGGCGAGCCGGCCGGTCCGCTGATCGTGCGCTGGAGCCTGCACGGCGGTTTCAAGTACGAACAGGCGAAGGCGAAGTACGAGCCGTTCAACCGGCTCGTCGACGAAGATCCGGCGACGAGCGCGTCGCTCGCCGAACTGGCCGCGCGCTACGCGCTCGCTGGTCAGCCGGTCGTGATCGCGGTCAACAACAAGGCGGAGGGATCGGCGCCGCTCAGCTGCGTGAAACTGGCCGAAGAAATCGTCGAAGCCTGCGTGCGTGTCACGCAGGGACGCGGCGATAACGGCGACGAGGTGCCATCGCAAGCACAGGAACCGCAGTGACGAACAGCGGCGGGCGGTCTTACGCATCCGCCCGTTGCCGACTCCAATCCCCGCGCTGCGCCGTTAACCCGCTTTGATCCGATGCGCGAACTTCTGGCGGAATTTCGCGACTTTCGGCGCTACCACGAACGAGCAGTAGCCCTGATTCGGATGCTGCGCGAAATAGTTCTGGTGATAAGCCTCGGCGGGCCAGTAGTTGTCGCCGAGCGGCAGCACCTCGGTCACGAGCTTGCCGTCGTAGATGCGCTGTTCGCCGATCTCGCGAATCGCCTGCAGCGCGGTTTCGCGCTGCGCGTCGGAATGCGTGAAGATCACCGAGCGATATTGCGTGCCGACGTCGTTGCCCTGCCGGTTCAGCTGGGTCGGATCGTGGATCGCGAAAAAGATGTCGAGAATCTCGCGATAGCTGATCTTAGCCGGATCGAAGTCGACCTTGACCACTTCCGCGTGACCGGTGTCGCCGTCGCAGACCTGCTCGTAGCTCGGATGGCGCGTGTGACCGCCCGCATAACCCGACTCCACCGCATTGACGCCCTCGACGCCCAGATACACCGCTTCGAGGCACCAGAAACATCCACCGCCGAGCGTTGCTGTCTCGTTCATAAGCTTCACCCCAGGATCAGATTCACACAATGATCGGCAGCCGGCCTGCGTAGCGCCGCCGTATCTGCCACCGCATCCGAATATATGGCCGAAAACGCGTTCTGAAAGGCGCAGTCAGGCACGAGTCAGGCACCCGTCGCGCAATGACCGCAAATCCGGCCGTGCAGATATCGAGTATAGAAACGCCGGCACGCGACGGGTGAATAACCGTGCCTCAAACACGCAAGCGCCGCGCCCGCGCCTCGATCCAGCACGATCGGCAAATTTTCGGGTGCAGCCCGTCGAGGAGATCGCCGATCCAGCCGCCCGGCTGCCACGCACCGCACGCATCGTGGTGCGGCGCGCGCGGCGATTGCAGTTAAAATTGGCGGAAATCAACGATTTTCACCATGACTTTCGAAACATCCGCTTCCCGCCGCGCGGGTATACGCGTCAATTCGCGCCTTGATTCGCGCCGTAGTCGGTCTTTCACACGGCGCGCGACGGGGGCCTCGCCCCGATGAAGCGCGCGAGCCCACCCAACTTCGACCCGTCCGCGTTCAAACAGGCGCTCAGCCAGTTCGCGACCGGCGTCACCGTGATTACGACGCGCGCCGCGTCCGGCCAACTGATCGGCATCACGGCCAGTTCGTTCAACTCGGTGTCGCTCTCTCCACCGCTCGTGCTGTGGAGTCTCGCGACGCGCTCCGCATCGATGCCGGTGTTCCGCGCCAACAGTCACTACGTGATCAATGTGTTGGCCTCGACGCAGCTCGATCTGTGCAAGCGCTTCGCGACCGTGAAGGGCGACCGCTTCGAGGGCGTGTCGCACGCGGCGGGCGACAGCGGCATGCCGGTGCTCGACGGCGCACTCGCGTGGTTCGAATGCCATAACCGCAGCCGCTACGAGGAAGGCGACCACGTGATTTTCGTCGGCGAAGTGGAGCGCTGCGGTGTGCATGAAAATGCCGCGGACATGCTGCCGCTCGTGTTCCAGAGCGCGCAGTTCCACGGCCTGAAGCCGCTCTGAGCGGCGCGGCGCTTCCCTGGCGTCTGTAACGTCTGTAGCGCCTGTCGGTCGGACGCGTCGAAAACGGCACGCCCCGCCCTCATCATCCTCAACGGTCGCTATGCGTGGCTCCGTGCCCGCTGGTCTTCTTCACGAGCGACACCGGCACGCCCGAATCTTCCTTCAGCGTTTCGAGCACGATGTTCGAGCGGATGTCCATCACCCCCGGCGCCTTGTACAGGCGATTGAGCACGAAGTCCGAATAGTGTTTGAGGTTGTGCGCGAGCACGCGCAGCAGATAGTGGGTTTCGCCGGTCACGACGAAAGCGCCGACCACTTCTGGCCAGTCGCGCAGCGCGTCGGCAAAGCGCTCGTGCCAGTTCTGCTGGTCGTTGCGCATCGATACCTGCACGAACGCTTCCAGCTCGAACCCCAAAACTTCGCGGTTCAGGCACGCTCGGTAGTGTTCGATGACGCCCTGCTCTTCCAGCAGACGCAGGCGTCGCAGACAGGCCGATGGCGAGAGCGAGATGCGCTCCGCCAGGTCGAGATTGCTGATCCGTCCTTCCTGCTGAAGCACCGTCAAGATACGGCAATCGGTGGCGTCGAGCGAGATCGCGTTCATATTCGGTCTCCCTTTCCGGTTTGAATCAAATTATGTTCCAAGACACGGCTGGTAAGGAGATTTTTTCGCAATCACATTTCACAGCTTGACCTCTATCATTTAGAGATAGTTACCAACCGTCGACACCGTCATGCGAGCACTCTGGGACATCACCCCCGCCGTCGATACCGCCACGCCCGTCTGGCCGGGCGACACGCCGGTCGGCATCGAGCGCGTCTGGCGCATGGAGGCTGGCTCGCCGGTCAATGTCGCGCGTCTGACGATCTCGCCGCACACCGGCGCGCATACCGACGCGCCGCTGCACTACGACGCTGACGGCGCCGCGATCGGCAACGTGCCGCTCGACGCATATCTCGGTTTATGCAGAGTGATTGACTGTATCGGCGCGTCGCCTGTTGTGACGCCACAACATCTGGCCGGCTCGCTCGACGATTTGCCGCCGCGAGTCTTACTGCGCACTTACAGAAAAGCGCCGACGCGCGAGTGGGATAGTGCGTTCTGCGCGGTCGCGCCCGAGACCGTCGACCTGCTCGCCGCGCGCGGCGTGACGCTGCTCGGCATCGACACGCCGTCGCTCGATCCGCAGGAATCGAAGACGATGGATGCGCATCACCGCATTCGCGTGCACCGGATGGCGATTCTCGAGGGCATCGTGCTCGACGCGGTCGAACCCGGCGACTACGAGCTGATCGCGCTGCCGCTGAAGCTGACCACGCTCGACGCGAGCCCGGTGCGCGCGGTGCTGCGTGCACTGCCCGGCTCGCGCTCAGCCACGCTCCCCGGCGAGCGATCAACCCGACAACCCAACCCATCGAACCACCATGAACCATCGTGATGAAGCCGTGGCGCTCGACTGCGCCGAACCGCTCGCAGCGCTGCGTGACCAGTTCGCGCTGTCGCCGACGACCATCTATCTCGACGGCAACTCGCTCGGCGTGCCGCCGGCCGCCGCCGCGCAGCGCGCGCAGACCGTGATCGCCGCCGAATGGGGCGAAGGACTGATCCGCAGCTGGAACAATGCCGGCTGGTTCGCGCTGCCGCGCCGACTCGGCAACAAGCTCGCGCCGCTGATCGGCGCGGCCGAAGACGAAGTCGTGATTACCGACACGATCTCGATCAACCTGTTCAAGCTGCTGTCGGCCGCCGTGCGGCTCGCCAATGCGCGCGATCCGAAGCGTCGCGTGATCGTGTCCGAGCGCTCGAACTTCCCGAGCGATCTGTATATCGCGCAGGGCCTGATCGAGCAGCTCGATCGCGGCTACGAGCTGCGCCTCGTCGACGATCCGTCCGAACTGCCCGACGCGATCGGCGTGGACACCGCGATCGCGATGATCACGCACGTGAACTACCGCACCGGCTACATGCACGACATGGCCGCGCTGACGAAGCTGATTCACGACAGGGGCGCGCTCGCGCTGTGGGATCTCGCGCATTCGGCGGGCGCGGTCCCGGTCGATCTGAACGGCGTCGGTGCCGACTACGCGGTCGGCTGCACGTACAAGTATCTGAACGGCGGTCCCGGTTCGCCCGCCTTCGTGTGGGTGCCCAGACGTCATCAGAACGAGTTTGCGCAGCCGCTGTCGGGCTGGTGGGGCCATCGCGCGCCGTTCGAGATGAACCCGACGTATCAGCCCGACAGCGGCGTGGGCCGCTACCTGTGCGGCACGCAGCCGATGGTGTCGATGGCGCTCGTCGAATGCGGGCTCGACGTGTTCCTGCAAACGACCATGGAGGCCGTCCGCGAGAAGTCGCTCGCGCTGACCGATCTGTTCATCGAACTCGTCGAGACACGTTGCGGCGAATTTCCACTGAAGCTCGTGACGCCGCGTGAGCATGCGCAGCGCGGCTCGCACGCGAGCTTCGAACATCCGCACGGCTACGAGGTGATGCAGGCGCTGATCGCGCACGGCGTGATCGGCGACTATCGCGAGCCGCACGTGCTGCGCTTCGGCTTCACGCCGCTGTACACGCGCTTCGTCGACGTATGGGACGCCGTCGAAATCTTGCGCGACGTGCTCGCTCGCGAGGCCTGGCGGGCTCCTGAATTCGCCCAGCGCGGCGCCGTTACCTGAGGACGACAGAATGACCGATCACATGCACACGCCGGGCTTGCCAGAAGAACCGGCGGCACAAGGCTGCCCGTTCGGGCACGGACGGACGGCGTCGGCGCCGTCCGCGAGCGCGGCCGACAGCGGCTGGCACGACGCGCAGCTCGACTTCTCGGAGTCGATGAGCTACGGCGATTATCTGTCGCTCGGCACGGTGCTGGACGCGCAGCATCCGTTGTCGCCGGATCACAACGAGATGCTGTTCATCATCCAGCATCAGACGAGCGAGCTATGGATGAAGCTCGCGCTGTACGAACTGCGCGCGGCGCTCGCGGCCGTGCATCGCGACGACCTGCCGCCCGCGTTCAAGATGCTTGCGCGCGTGTCGCGAATCATGGAGCAGCTGGTGCAGGCGTGGAGCGTGCTCGCGACGATGACGCCGTCCGAATACACGGCGATGCGGCCGTACCTCGGCAGTTCGTCGGGCTTTCAGTCGTATCAGTACCGGCAGATCGAATTCCTGCTCGGCAACAAGAACGAGCAGATGCTGATGCCGCACGCGCATCGCGCCGACGTGTACGCGCAAGTGAAGGCATCACTCGAAGCGCCATCGTTCTACGACGAAGTGGTGAGGCTGCTCGCGCGCCGCGGCTTCAGGATTTCGCCCGCGCGGCTCGAACGCGACTGGACGAAGCCGACCGAACATGATGCATCGGTCGAAGCGGCGTGGCTCGAGGTGTATCGCAATCCGTCCGGGCATTGGGATCTGTACGAGATGGCCGAGGAACTCGTCGATCTGGAGGATGCGTTCCGCCAGTGGCGCTTCCGCCACGTGACGACGGTCGAGCGCATCATCGGCTTCAAGCAGGGCACCGGCGGCACGAGCGGCGCGCAGTATCTGCGCAAGATGCTCGACGTGGTGCTGTTTCCCGAGCTGTGGCACGTGCGGACGATGCTGTAGCGGTTAGCGCGTGCAAGGCACTTCCCTGGCGAACCTGGCATCCTAGCGGGGAACAAAGAGCAAGCCATCACTACTTGCAGTGATGCAGAACAGGCACCGTGCATCGGGCTACGGAAAATTCGGAGTCGTCCGAATCTTGAGAGACGGTCCGCACGGCAGCATCGGAACCCCCTAAAAACATCCGAGGGGTTCGATATGCCCGGTGCAGATAATGCCGACGGAGTGAAGGTTGTACTGAGCGCTCCGCAACTCGCGGCCGTGCTATCCCGCCAGTCGATCAGCCAAACGGAGATGCTTTCAAACCGGCTTTGGGGCGGGTTACAGGTCGTCGGCGGCGTGCTGGAAATGGTCGGTGCGGGTGCGCTGTGCGTCTTGCCGGAGCCGACGATGGCGAGCAAAGCCGGGTGTGTCGTGTTCGGGGTCCATGGCTCGGACTCGGCAGCGGCGGGCCTGCGGCAGATCTGGACTGGTCAGGACACGGCCACGCTGACCCAGCGGGGCACGACGAAACTCGCTGAAGCAATGAAGGCGAGCCCCGACATGGCGAACAATATCGGCCTGTCCCTCGATATCGCCGTGCCATTCGGCTTTGCCGGCTCGATCAGGGCGGCACGCGCTGCGCGTGTCACCATGGGCCGGATCAACCTCGACATGCATGAGGCGAAGGCGGGCAGCCGGATCGGTGGACATACGCTCTTGAAACATGTCGGACGGACTGAAGCGCAGTTGCGGGAAAGGCTCAGGCTGGAACCGAAAAGAACCGAAGTATCGTCTTTCGCCAATCTTGAGGAGGCGGAGTGGGCTATTTCGGAAACGATGCGCGCAAATACCTTAAAAATTCAGCAATGGACGACAGCACCAAAACGAACTCTGACGCTGGAAAAGAACGAAAAGTTGGTCACGCATTGATCAGGAAGACAGATACATTGGTGGTTTGCAGTAAGGTGAAGGTCATCTTGAAGTAGGGGACATACAACGGGATGCCCTACTACATTCTCACGGCTATGGTCGAACGCTGATTCCGCGTGGATATCGATGTATGAGATACGAAAACTTGTATCAATTGATTTGTGGCCGCTTCCATGAAGATTTCGACTTGTTCGGAAACACAATTGAAGAATTGGTTTTGTCTTTTACATGCGAATGCACACCGGAAGAGATCAACGCGACGGTGGCCGAGATAGACCGATTCAAGAGCGACCATGCTGAAAATCTTGACGCTGCCTTTGAGGAGAACTTTGGCTACCAGTGCGATCCGACGGCGTGGGAGCAGTCCACTGAGGCTTTTCTCGACAAACTTAGGCGTCTTCTCCTGAGCGAGTAGCCTGATTTTCCTCGCACCGGACGGCCCCCGTCAGTTAATAGGGCTTCCGTGAACTGATTTCGAGTGAATACCGACATATGGGTTACGACAATCTGGATCAATTGATTGGTGTCTACTTCAATGAAGATTCCGACTACTGGGGAGACACAATCGAAGAGTTGGTTCGGGCTTGTGCAAGCAGGTGCAGGCCAGAAATGATTAACGCGAAGCTGGCCGACATAGACCGGTTCAAGCGAGATCACGCTGGAAATCTTGACGCAGCCCTTGAGACCGAATTTGGCAGACAATTCGATCCGAGGCTGTGGGTCACACAACGGAATCTTTTCTTGACAAGCTTAAGCGTCTTCTGAGTGAGTAGCCCGGTTTTCCTCCCATCGGAGAGCCCCAGCCGTCTGCCGGGGCCACCGTGTACTTCCATTTCACCCGGCAACCGGCAGTGCCTGACACCCTCTAGCGCGCCGTGTAACCACCATCGATCGGCAAACACACCCCGCTGATCATCGACGCCGCGTCGCTCAACAGAAACAGAATCGGCGCGGCGACTTCCGCCGATTCGGCAAAGCGCCTGAGCGGAATCGCCTGCAAAGCGGGATCGCGTTTGACAGGATCGCTCCACGCCAGCACCGCCATCGGCGTCAGCGTGACCGTCGGGTTCACGCTGTTCACGCGGATTCCGTACGGCCCAAGCTCGATGCACAGTGCGCGCGTGACCGCATCGAGCGCGGCCTTCGACGCCGAATAGCTCAGATGATCGTCGAGCGCGACGAGCGCGGCCTGGCTCGACACGTTGACGATGCTGCCCGCGCGCCCCGCGTCGAGCATGCCACGCGCGACGTGCTTCGCGACCAGCACCGCCCCGCGCGCATTCACCGCCATCACGCGATCGAAGCTCGCGGCCGTCGTATCCACCGCGCGTTCGAGCAACGCGATGCCAGCGCAATTCACGAGACCGTCGAACGGTTCGAGCGAGGCCAATGCTTCGTCGATCGCAGCTTCGTCGCCGACGTCGAGCGTCAACGGCTCGCAGCCGGTTTCCTTGGCGAGCCGCGCGAGCTCGTTCACGTTGCGCGCGGCCGCGACGACCGACGCGCCGCTCGCGCACAGCGCCTCGACCGTCGCGCGGCCGATGCCGCTGGAGGCGCCCGTCACCAGAATCGAGCGGCCGGAAAAATCGAAAGTGGCGTTCATGGAGATTGCAACCGATGCATGACCGGCTTCAATGTAGTGCGGCTGCTCGCGCGCCGCGGCTTCGCGATTTCGCCCGCGCGGCTCGAGCGCGACTGGACGAAGCCGACTGAACATGATGCATCGGTCGAAGCGGCGTGGCTCGAGGTCTATCGCAATCCGTCCGGGCACTGGGAGCTGTACGAGATGGCCGAGGAACTCGTCGATCTCGAGGATGCGTTCCGTCAATGGCGTTTCCGCCATGTAGCGACCGTCGAGCGGACTATCGGCTCCAAACAGGGTACCGGCGGCACCAGCGGCGCGCCGTATTTGCGCAGGATGCTCGACGTCGTGTTGTTCCCCGAGCTGTGGCACGTGCGGACGATGCTGTAGCGGTTAGCGCGCGCGCGGCGCTACGACACGAACGATGAAAATCACGGACTGTGATTTTCGTGGCGTTCCCCAAGTCACTTAAAGTGATGCAGAACAGGCACCGTGCATCGGGCTACGGAAAATTCGGAGTTGTCCGAATCTTGAGAGACGGTCCGCACGGCAGCATCGGAATCCCATAAAAACATCAGAGGGATTCGATATGCCCGGTGCAGATAATGCCGAAGGAGTGAAGGTTGTACTGAGTGCTCCGCAACTCGCGGCCGTGCTATCCCGCCAGTCGATCAGCCAGACCGAGATGCTTTCAAACCGGCTTTGGGGCGGGTTACAGGTCGTCGGCGGCGTGCTGGAAATGGTCGGTGCGGGTGCGCTGTGCGTCTTGCCGGAGCCGACGATGGCGAGCAAAGCCGGGTGTGTCGTGTTCGGGGTACATGGCTCGGACTCGGCAGCGGCGGGCCTGCGGCAAATCTGGACTGGTCAGGACACGGCCACGCTGACCCAGTAGGGCACGACGAAACTCGCTGAAGCGATGAAGGCGAGCCCCGACATGGCGAACAATATCGGCCTGTCCCTCGATATCGCCGTGCCATTCGGCTTTGCTGGCTCGATCAGGGCGGCACGCGCTGCGCGCGTCACGATGGGCCGGGTTAACCTGCAAACGTACGAGGCAAAAGCGGGCAGCCGGATCGGTGGACATACGCTTTTGAAACATGTCGGGAGGACTGAAGCGCAGTTGCGGGAGAGGCTCAGGCTGGAGCCGGAAAAGAAAGTAGTTTCGTCTTTCGTAAATCTTGAGGAGGCGGAGTGGGCTATATCGGAAACAATGCGCGCAAATGTCTTGCAGATTCACGCATGGACAAAAGCAGCACCAAACCGGGTTTTGACGCTGAGAAAGGACGTTGCAAGAAAAGTAGGATACGCATTGGTCAGGAAGACCGACAGGTTGGTAGATAGCAGTAAAGTGGAGGTTGTCTTGAAGTACGGGGCGTATAACGGGATGCCGTACTACATCCTCACAGCTATGCTCGATAAGTGATTGGTGGGTATTGATGCATGAAATATTACGATCTGGGGCAATTGATCCTTGGCTACTTCAATGAAGATTTCGACTACTGGGGAAACACAATTGAAGAGTTGGTCCGGGCTTGTGCAAGCGGATGCACGCCAGACATGATCAACGCGACGGTGGCCGACATAGACCGGTTCAAGAGCGATCATGCTGGAAATCTTGACGCGGCCTTCGAGGAGGAATTTGGCTACCAGTGCGATCCGACGGCGTGGGAGCAGACCACTGAGGCTTTCCTTGACAAGCTTAAGCGTCTTCTTCTGAGCGAGTAGCCTGCGTTTCCTCGCACCGGACGGCCCCAGCCGTCTGCCGGGGCCTCCGTGTACTTCCATTTCACCCGGCAACCGACAGTGCCTGACACCCTCTAGCGCGCCGTGTAACCACCATCGATCGGCAAACACACCCCGCTGATCATCGACGCCGCGTCGCTCAACAGAAACAGAATCGGCGCGGCGACTTCCGCCGATTCGGCAAAGCGCCTGAGCGGAATCGCCTGCAAAGCGGGATCGCGTTTGACAGGATCGCTCCACGCCAGCACCGCCATCGGCGTCAGCGTGACCGTCGGGTTCACGCTGTTCACGCGAATTCCGTACGGCCCAAGCTCGATGCACAACGCGCGCGTGACCGCATCGAGCGCGGCCTTCGACGCCGAATAGCTCAGATGATCGTCGAGCGCGACGAGCGCGGCCTGGCTCGACACGTTGACGATGCTGCCCGCGCGCCCCGCGTCGAGCATGCCACGCGCGACGTGCTTCGCGACCAGCACCGCCCCGCGCGCATTCACCGCCATCACGCGATCGAAGCTCGCGGCCGTCGTATCCACCGCGCGTTCGAGCAACGCGATGCCAGCGCAATTCACGAGACCGTCGAACGGTTCGAGCGAGGCCAATGCTTCGTCGATCGCGGCTTCGTCGCCGACGTCGAGCGTCAACGGCTCGCAGCCGGTTTCCTCGGCGAGCCGCGCGAGCTCGTTCACGTTGCGCGCGGCCGCGACGACCGACGCGCCGCTCGCGCACAGCGCCTCGACCGTCGCGCGGCCGATGCCGCTGGAGGCGCCCGTCACCAGAATCGAGCGGCCGGAGAAATCGAAAGTGGCGTTCATGACGATTGCAACCGATGCATGACCGGCTTCAACGCCGGATAGAGGTCCGTGTACACGCCGAAGCGCTCTTTGTATAGCGCCATGCGCCGTGCGTCGGGCTGCGCGCGCTCGATCAGCGTGACCCAGCCGCCTTGCGCCGCTTCGCGCGACACGAGACCGACGCCGAGCGCGGCGAGCAGCGCGGCGCCCATCGCGGCTTCGACGTCCTGCTCGATCGTGTAGACCGGATAGCCGGTGACGTCGGCGATGATCTGCATCCACAGGTCCGAGTGCGCGGCGCCGCCGACCACGATCAGCTTGTCGTCGAGCGATTGCGCGCCTTTGCGCCCCGCCTCGATGTTGTGCTTCAGCGCGAACGACACGCCTTCGAGCACGGCGCGATACAGATGCGCGCGCGTATGAAACAGCGACAGCCCGACGAACGCGCCGCTCGCTTTCGCATCCCACACCGGGCTGCGCTCGCCCATCAGATACGGCAGGTACAGCACGCCGTCGGCGCCGGCCGGTACTTGCGCGGCGCTCTCTTCGAGTAGCCGATGCGGATCGCCATGCGGTGTCGCGCGCGCGGCCTCGATCTCCGCATGACAGAATTGCTCGCGATACCAAGTGACCGACGCGCCCGCGGTAATCGCGCCGCCGAATACGTAGATGTCGTGCTGCCCGTTGAAAACGTGCGGCATGCTGATCAAACCGTGCCGTGCGTCGACACGCTGATTGATGTAACCCCAGCACATGCTGGTGCCGATCATCGCGACGTGCTGCCCCGCGCGCGTGACGCCGGCCGCGAACGTGGCCACCGCCGCATCGACGCCACCCGCGACGATCGCGGTGCCCGCGTCGAGCCCGAGCTGCGCGGTCCATTGCGACAACAGCCCGCCCACCACCTCCGACGATTCGACGAGCCGCTCCGGCATCATCGTCGCGGGAATGCCGAGCATGTCGAGCGCTTCGTCCGACCAGTCGCGCCGCGCGATATCGTAGACGCCGCCGATATTGCCGGCCGAGCTGTGATCGACGGCGACCTCGCCGGTCAGCAAATAGATCACGTACGTATTCGGCGGCAGGAAATAGCGCGTATGCGCCCACACGTCCGGCTCGTACTCGCGCAGCCACAGCATCTTCGTGTAACCGTAGTAGCTGTCCACTCCGTTGCCGGTGATCGTATAGAGCCGATCGAGATCGATGTTCTCGCGCACCCAGTCGACCTGCGCGGTCGCGCGCCGGTCCATCCAGATCAGGCAGGGCGCGAGCGGCCGCATGTCGTTGTCGACCGGGATGCCCGAGCCGCCATACAGGCTGCTCACGCACAGCGCCTTGATCGCGCCCGGCGCGATGCCGGCCGTCTTCGCATCGCTCACGCACGCGGCCACGCATTCGACCACGGCCTTCAGCCACACCGCGGGCCACTGCTCGGCCCACAGCGGCTTCGGCGTATCGGGCTGATAGCTCGACGCATGCTGCGCGACGATCGCGCCCTGCTCGTCGACCAGCAGCGCCTTCGTGCTCTGCGTGCCGATATCGACGCCGATGACGTAGTTCATAGAGTCTCCGTTGAAACGCCGCGCCCCAGATTCACGCGCGCGGCTTCATCAGCACCTTGATCGAATCGAGCGAGTTCGCGATCCTGATCGCTTCGTCCCATTCTTCCAACGAAAAGCCGTGCGTGACGATGCCCTTCGACGTAACGAGTCCGCGCGCGAGCAGATCGATTGCGATCGGATAGCAATAGGGTCCAAGATGCGCGCCGCGCACGTCGAGTTCCTTGCGATCGCCGATCACCGACCAGTCGAGCGTCGTATCCGCGCCGAACACCGAGAATTCGACGAAGCGCCCGAGCTTGCGGATCAGGTCCATCCCCTGATTCACGCCGACCGGCGCACCCGTCGTTTCAATATAGACGTCGCAGCCGTAGCCGTCCGTCAGTGAATGGATGATCGCGAGCGCGTCGTCCTTCCGAGGATTGATCGTCACGTCCGCGCCATATTCGCGCGCGAGTGCGAGCCGTTCTTCGACGAGATCGATCACGACGAGCTGCTTCGGCGTCTTCAGATGCGCGACCTGCGTCATCATCAGACCGAGCGGCCCCGCGCCCGCGATCACGACCACGTCGTCGAGTTGCAGATCGCCGCGATTGACCGTGTGAATCGCACACGCGAGCGGTTCGATGATCGCGGCGTCTTCGAGCGAGATGCCGTCGGGAATCTTGTGGACGATCGCGGTCGGCGGAATGCGCATGTACTCGGCCATGCCGCCGTCCGCCACCTCGCGCTGAAAGCCGAAGATGTTGTGCACTTCGCACATCCAGTACTGGCCAGACTTGCAGTAGCGGCACTTGCCGCACGGCACGATCTGCTCGGCGATCACGCGCTCGCCCTTCTGCACGCCGAAATGCTCGGCCGCGCCCTCGCCCAGTTCCTCGACATAGCCGAAGAACTCGTGGCCCGGAATCACCGGCGCCTTGACCCACGGGCTCGGGCCGCCCCAGAACATCTTCGCGCCCGAATGGCATTTGCAGTCGCTCGCGCAGATGCCGCACGCGGCGATGCGGATCACGAGTTCGTGCGCGCGCGCGCGTGGTTTCTGTACCTGCTCGACGCGATAGTCTTTCGGTGCATGACAGACGATGGCGGTCATGTTCTGCTGGTCGGTTTGAGTCGTCATTGCATGGTCCTGCCAAAGGAGGGATGTGGGGAAGACAGCGTTACTTTCTGCGCTCGCGGCTGATATAGATCGCGAGCAGAATGATTCCGCCCTTGATCACGTTCTGCACGTACGGATTCACGCCGACCATGTTCAGGCCGTTATTCAGGACGCCGAGTAACAGCGCGCCGATCAGCGTGCCGATGATCGAGCCGCGTCCACCGGAGATCGACGTGCCGCCCATCACGACGGCGGCGATCGCGTCGAGTTCGAAACCGACGCCCGCGTTCGGCTGGCCGCTCATCAGGCGCGCGGTCAGCACGATCGCGGCGAACGCGGACGTCAAACCCGCGATCGTGTAGACGATCAGCTTCACGCGCGCCACACGCACGCCGGACAATCGCGTCGCCTGCTCGTTACCGCCGATCGCATACACGTAGCGGCCAAACGGCATCCGTTCGAGCAGCACCCACGCGATCAGATAGATCACCGCCATGATCACGACCGGCGCCTGGATGCCGAGAATCTTGCCGCTGCCGAAGAAGCTGACCCAGTCGGGCAGACCGTCGATCGGATAGCCGCCCGTGTAGATCAGTGCGAGGCCGCGCGCGATACCCATCGTCGCGAGTGTGACGATGATCGGCGGCATGCCGGCGAACGCGACGAAAAAGCCGTTGGCCGCGCCGAAGCCGAGACCGACCGCGAGGCCGACCGCAAGCGCGGCCACCCCATTCATGCCGGCGACCATCAGCCCGGCCGACAGCGTGCCCGAGAGCGCCATCACCGAGCCGACCGACAGATCGATGCCGCCCGTCAGGATCACGCAGGTCATGCCGACCGCGATGATCGCGTTGATCGACACCTGGCGCAGCACGTTCTCGATGTTCGCGGCCGACAGAAAGCTGTCGCTCGCGAACACCATCACGATGCAGACGACCAGCAGGCCGATGAACGGATAGAACAGCGTCGAGCGCTTCAGCGCGGCCCACGTGAAGCGCACTGGCGCGCCCGGCGTGTCGCTGTCGACACTCGATGTTTTCGGCGAAGAGAAAGGATTAGGCATGTTCATGAGAGGCTCCAGCCGAACCGGCGGTCGCATAGGTCATCACGGCATTCGATTCGATCGCGTCGCCTTCGAGCAGCGCTTCGATGCGGCCCTGCCGGAATACGGCGACGCGGTCGCACATGCCGACGATCTCCGGCAACTCGGACGAGATCATGATGATCGAGTAGCCGCGCGCGGTCAGTTCGCGCATCAGCAGATAGATTTCGGCCTTCGCGCCGACGTCGATGCCGCGTGTCGGTTCGTCGAAGATCAGGATGTTGGTGTGGTGATTGAGCCAGCGAGCGATCACGACCTTCTGCTGATTGCCGCCCGACAGCGTCGCGACTTCGGTGTGCATCGTTGGGGCCTTCACGCCGACGCGCTTCATGATGTCGGCGGTCGCGCGCGCTTCGCTACGTTGGTCGATGAAGAAACGTAGCGACCGGTACTTGCCGAGGTTGTTGATCGAGATGTTCTGCTTGATCGAGAACTCGGTAATGAGCCCTTCGGTCTTGCGGCTCTCGGGCAGAATGCCGACGCCCGCGCGAAGCGCATCGGCCGGGTCGGCGAGCTTCGCGGCCGCGCCGTTGACGCGAATTTCCTTCGCGTACGCACGGTCCGCGCCGATCACCGCGAGCGCGGTCTCGGTGCGCCCCGAACCGACGAGTCCCGCGAAGCCGAGAATCTCGCCCTCGCGCAGCATGAAGCTCAGCTCGGGGCTGTCTTTGAACAGCTGCAAGCGCACGACGTCGAGCACGACCTTCGCGCCGGCGCGCGGCGGCGGCTTCGGCGGAAAGCTGCTTTCGATGCGGCGTCCCACCATCATTTGCACGAGCCGGCTCACGTCGGATTGGGCGACCTCGGTCATGCCGGCGTACTGGCCATCGCGCAGCACCGTGATGCGGTCGCACACCTCGAAAATCTCTTCGAGGTGATGCGAGATGAAGATCATCGCGACGCCCTGCTGCTTCAGCTCGCGCATGATCGTGAACAGATGCGCGGCCTCGGCGGGTGTCAGTGTCGCGGTCGGTTCGTCGAGAATCAGCACGCGGGCATCGAGCGACAACGCCTTGCCGATTTCGACGAACTGCTGCTGCGCAACCGACAGTTGTCGAATCGGCACCGACAGATCGATCGCTACGCCAAGCCGCTCAAAAATCCGCGCCGCCGCGCGCCGCATTCTGCCGCGTTCGAGCAGACCGAAGCGGTTGCGCAATTCACGGCCGAGAAATATGTTCTCCACCGCGCTCAGATACGAAATCAGGCTGAATTCCTGAAACACGATGCCGACGCCCGCGGCCACCGCGTCGTGATAGTTCGCGAAGTGGCGTTGCTCGCCGTCGAGCGTGATCGTGCCTTCGTCCGGCTGGTAGATACCGCACAGAATCTTCATCAGCGTCGACTTGCCCGCGCCGTTCTCGCCGAGCAGCGCGTGAATCTCGCCGCGCGCGATCTCGAGGTGAATGCCTTGCAGCGCCTTCACGCCGGGAAAGCTCTTGCTGATGTTGTCGAGCTTCAGAATCGTGTCCATCGCATGTTCCTGTGCCGCGCGCCGCCGCGCATGATCCGCACGCGCGGCAGCCTGCGCTTGCGTTACCAGCTGAAGCCCTTAGCGTTGCTCTTGTCGATCACCTTCACGTCGACCGGAATCGCTTTCGGCACATTGGCGCCCCACTTCTTCGCGAGCGCGATGCCGAGCGCGATGCGCACCTGGTCGGCCGGGAATTGCGCGGACGTCTCGACGAATTTCGAATTCGGCTTCTGGATCGCGGCGATCGCTTCCGGTGCGCCGTCGACGCTCGTCAGCTTGATGTCCTTGCCCGACGATTCGATCGCCGACAGTGCGCCCATCGAGCCGCCGTCGTTCACGCTGAACACGCCCTTCAGATTCGGATGCGCCTGGATCATGTTCTCGGTGACGGACAACGCGGTCGCGCGTTCCTGCTTGCCGTTCTGCGTATCGACGAGCTTCACGCCCGGCGACTTCGCGAGCGCCGCTTTGCAGCCGCGCACGCGTTCGAGAATCGGCACGACCGGAATGCCGTCGAGAATCGCCACTTCGCCGCTGCCGCCGATCGACTTCGCGAGGTAGTCGCACGCCATCACGCCCGCGTCGTAGTTCTTCGATCCGACGAACGAATCGACCGGACCGTTCGCGTTCGCATCGACCGCGACCACGACGACGCCCGCCTTCTTCGCCGACGTGACCGCCGACTGGATGCCGGTCGAATCGGTCGGATTGACGAGCAGGATGTCGATCTTCTTTTGCAGCATGTCTTCGACGTCGCTGACCTGCTTGCTGACGTCGTGATGCGCGTCGGTGACGACGACCGTCGCGCCAGTCGACGCGGCCGCGTCGTTCAGCGCTTTCTGCATCGTCACGAAGTACGGGTTGTTCAGTTCCTGGAACGTCATGCCGATTTTCAGTGGCGCGGCCTGCGCGGTCTGCGCTGCCGACACAGCGACTAGCGACAAACCGAACGCGAGCGAGGCGACACGGCGCGCGAACATCATCGAAGGGTTAAGTGAAAGAGTAGACGGCTTCATGGTTGTCTCCATTTTTTGAAGTGATCACGCCCCCTCGCGCTGTGGGCGCACAGCGCGATCGATGCGTGTTGAAACGCGAGTGGAATAAAGCTGTGAACTACCGGATGGGCACTATGTGACCGGGTACGCGACGCCGCTACGCGACAAGCCCGGCGCGAGCACGATCGCCGGCGCGTTGTCGATGCCCCTGCCATGCGCGGCCGCTTGCTCGGAAGCATCGCGGCTCGCATCGTTCAGTTGCTGATAACGGCGAAACGTCGACGGCGCCATGCCCTTCATCGCTAGAAACTGCCGGTTGAAATTCGACAGGTTGTTGAAGCCCGCCTTGAAGCAGATGTCGGTCACGCTCAGTTCGCCGTCGGTCAGCAACTGGCACGCGAGATTGATGCGCATGCGGTTCACGTACTGCACGAACGGCAGCCCGGTATGACGGCGGAAATAACGCGAAAACGCGCTGACGCTCTGGCCGGCGAGTTGCGCAAGCTCCGACTCGCGCAACTCGTTCGCGAGGTTCTTGCCGATATACGCAAGCACGTGATTGATGCGGGTCGCCGCGAAGCTGGTCGGATCGGCCTGATAAGCGGGACTCGCGAGCGTGTCGCGATCCGGCGCGTTGATCAGGATCTCGAGCATCGACATGAACAGCACGAGCCGGCGCAGCCCGCGCGCCGCGAGCAGTTGGACAAAGAGCGGCTTGATCTGCGCGGATGTCTCCAGACCGAACGACAGGCCGCGACGCGCATCGGCGAGCAGCGCCTCGACCTGACGCCACTCCGGAAAACTCTCGAGACAGTTCGATACGAACTCGTGGCCAAACTGCACGACCAGATTGCGCTGCGCGACGCTCTCGCCTTCGGGCACGTCGCTGACCCAGTTGTGCGGCAGGTTCGGCCCCATCAGCACGAGGTTGCCGGGCGCGAAGCTGCCGATGTGATCGCCGACGAACATCTTGCCGGTCGTCGCGACGATCAGATGGATTTCGTACTCCGGATGAAAGTGCCAGCGCACCGTGCGATACGGATAGCCATGCGACCACACTTTGAACGATTCGTCGTGGCGTACGGCCACGATTTCGAGATCAGGTTGCACTGTCTGCCTCCATGAAGCGGCGCGCGGGAGGCACCGCCGATCTTGATCTTGTAAAGCGAAAAGTAACCGCCAAACGCGTTGGCGACCACTTTAAAAGAAACCGCGGACCGATACTTTTTTGTATTCGGGTTAGCCCCCACGCGCGCACGGTCAAATTTGATGCAATGCAATATGAGTGGCGCGACTCGCTTTCTCGCCTCGGGCGCTCGTCACTGCCGCCGCCGCATCGCCCATGCCGCGCTGCGCCATCAAAAGCCCGCCCCTTGCCTTGACTTTCGTTTCTCCGGGTACGATCATTCGCTCACATACAGAGCAAATGCTCTGCACGCACAGAACGCGCGCCGCGAGCGCCGCGGAGAAGTTTTTGGAGACCCAACATGAACAGCGGGCAAGGCAGCGGCGCGGCCGCACACGTGATCCTGCACATCGGCGCGGGATCGTTTCATCGCGCGCATCAGGCGTGGTATCTGCACCGGCTGAACGAAGCGAGCACGGCCGGCGAGCCGCGCTGGTCGCTGAGCGTGGGCAATATCCGCGGCGACATGAACCCGGTGCTCGAAGCGCTCGCCGCGCAGAACGGCGTCTACACGCTCGAAACCGTCACGCCGCAAGGCGAGCGCGCCTACGAGACGATCCGCTCGATCGAGCGCGTGCTGCCGTGGAGTGAAAGCCTCGATGGGCTGATCGAAGCGGGCGCCGATCCGGCTTGCAAGATCATCGCGTTCACCGTGACCGAAGGCGGCTATTACCTCGACGAACACGACCGGCTCGACACCGCGAATCCCGATCTCGCCGCCGACCTCGCCGGCGGGCACACGACGATCTACGGCGCGCTCGCGGCGATTCTCGACGCGCGCGCGAAGCGCGGCGCGGGACCCGTCACGCTGCAGACCTGCGACAACCTGCGCAGCAACGGCGAGCGCTTTCATGCGGGCATGAGCGAGTTTCTCGAACGACGCGGCGCAAACGAACTCGCGCAATGGTTCGACGACAACACGTCATGCCCGTGTTCGATGGTCGATCGCATCACGCCGCGTCCGACGCCCGACGTGCGCGAGCGCGTGAAGGCCGCGACCGGCGTCGACGACGCGAGTCCGGTGATGGGCGAGGCGTTCATCCAGTGGGTGATCGAAGACCGCTTCATCGCGGGACGGCCGGCCTGGGAGAAGGTCGGCGCGGAACTCGTCGATTCGGTGCTGCCGTACGAGGAAGCGAAGATCCGCATTCTCAACGCGACGCATAGCTGCATCGCGTGGGCGGGCACGCTGGTCGGCCTGAACTACATCCACGAAGGCACGCTCGACGCCGACATCCGCCAGTTCGCGTACGACTACGTGACCGAGGACGTGATCCCGTGTCTGACACCGAGTCCGCTCGATCTCGAACGCTATCGCGACGTCGTGCTCGAGCGCTTCAGCAACCCGCATATCCTCGACACGAACCAGCGCGTCGCCGCCGATGGCTTCTCGAAGTTACCCGGCTTCATCGCGCCGACACTCGCCGAATGCTTCGAGCGCGGCGTCACGCCGGCGGCGACCGCGATGCTGCCCGCATTGTTCTTCCGCTTTCTGGAACGCTGGCACACGGGCAAGCTGCCCTACGCGTATCAGGACGGCGTGATGGAAGAGCGCGTCGCGCACGCCTTTTTCACGGCGCCCGATCCGCTGCGCGCGTTCGCGGCCGACCGGCTGCTGTGGGGCGGCATGGCGCAGACGCCCGAGCTCGAAGCGGCGCTCGCGGGCGCGCTCGCGCGGGTCGACGCATGGCTCGCCGAACGCGGCGCGACTAGCCAGGCTTAATGCGCATGACAGCGCGCGCGATGAACCGCTAAAGTAGCGCATCCCCAACGACGAAGGTTTCGCTCCCATGTTCCTAGGCATCGACCTCGGCACGTCCGAAGTGAAAGTTCTGCTGCTCGCCTCCGACGGCCGCGTGATCGGCACCGCAGGCTCGCCGTTCACCGTTTCGCGTCCGCACCAGCGCTGGGCCGAGCAGAATCCCGAAGACTGGTGGGCCGGCACACGCGCGGCGCTCGCCGCGTTGCGCGCGCGTCATCCCGACGAGTTCGCGCAGATTCGCGGCATCGGCCTGTCGGGGCAGATGCACGGCGCGGTGCTGCTCGACGCGGAAAACCGCGTGCTGCGGCCCGCGATCCTGTGGAACGACATGCGCAGTGACAAGGAGTGCGCGGAGCTGACCGAGCGCGCGCCGGAACTGCACAGCGTCGCCGGCAATCTGGCGATGCCCGGTTTCACGGCGCCGAAGCTGCTGTGGGTCGCGCGTCACGAGCCGGAGATTTTCGCGAGGACTGCCTGCGTGCTGCTGCCGAAAGACTATCTGCGCCTGCAACTGACGGGCGGCAAGGTGTCCGATCCATCGGACGCGGCCGGCACATTGTGGCTCGACGTCGCGAAACGCGATTGGTCCGATTCGCTGCTCGCTGCCTGCAACATGACGCGCGCGCAGATGCCGGCGCTGCGCGAAGGCAGCGCGCCGGCCGGCACGCTGCTGCCGGAACTCGCGCGCGAATTCGGCCTGCGCGACGACGTGATCGTCGCGGCCGGCGGCGGCGACAACGCGACCAGCGCGATCGGCATCGGCGCGACGCAACCGGGCGACGGCTTCGTGTCGTTGGGCACCTCGGGCGTGCTGTGCGTGGTCGGCGACAGCTTCCGCCCGAACCCGGCCTCCGCCGTGCACGCGTTCTGTCATGCGATCCCGGACCGCTGGCATCAGATGAGCGTGGTGCTGTCGGCGGCGAGCTGTTTGCGCTGGGTCTGCAAGCTGACGTCGACCGACGAGCCGACGCTGCTCGCCGAAATCGAGGCGCTGCCCGCCGAGGCCTTGACCACCGCGCCGCTCTTTTTGCCGTATCTGTCGGGCGAGCGCACGCCGCACAACGACCCCTATGCGCAAGGCGTATTCTTCGGCATGACTCACGCAACCGACCGCGCGCTGCTCGGCTACGCGGTGCTCGAAGGCGTGACGCTCGCGCTGACCGACGGCCTCGACGCGCTGCGCGCGGCCGGCACCGAGGCGAAGATGTTGTCGCTGCTCGGCGGCGGCGCACGCAGCGACTACTGGGCCCAGTTGCTCGCCGATGCGCTCGACACCGTCACCGTCAAGCACGGCGGCGGCGAAACCGGCGCGGCGCTCGGCGCGGCGCGTCTCGGCTGGCTCGCCGCGGGTGGCGAGCCGGCCACCGTGCTGACCAAGCCGCCTGTCGAAAAGGAGTTCACACCGAATCCGCGCCGCCACGCGCAATTGCGCACCCGGCACGAAGCGTATCGCGCGCTGTATCGACACGTACGGCCGCTGTTCGATCCCGCGCGCGCACCGCTCGCCTGAGCGTCAACCGCGGCCGGCCCGCGCGACAGACGCGCCGCCGGCCGCTATCATCGGCGCACTTCAACCGAAACCTCATCGTGCCCAGGTCCACAGAAAAACTCGATCTCGCCACACGCGCCGCGTGGCTTTATTACGTCGCGGGCAATACCCAGAACGAAATCGCCGAGAAGCTGCAGGTGTCGCGGCCGGTCGCGCAGCGGCTCGTCGCGTTCGCGGTCGAAAAGAACCTGATCCGCGTGCGGGTCGATCACAAGCTCGCTGATTGCCTGTCGCTCGCCGATCAGCTGTCGAAGCGCTATGGCCTCAGCATGTGCGAGATCGTGCCGATCGACGGCGATACCTCCGAGGAAGTCGACCGTAAGCTCGCGGTGGCCGGCGCGCAGGTGATGGAGCGCTATCTGAGCGAGGAAAAGCCGATGGTCGTCGCGGTCAGCAGCGGCCGCACGCTAAAGGCCGCGGTCGATCAGATCGCGCAGCTAGACCGTCCGCAGCATCGGCTGGTATCGATGGTCGGCGCGATCGCGCAGGACGGCTCCTCGAACCGTTACGACGTCGCGCTGCACATTTCGGAAAAGACCGGGGGCAAATATTTTCTGCTGCCCGCGCCGCTGCTCGCCGACAGCGAGGCCGAGCGCGCGCAGTGGTGCAATCACCGTCTCTATCGGATCGTCGAATCGCTGTCGGCGCAGGCCGATGTCGCGTTCGTCGGCATCGGCAACATTGGGTTGACCTGTCCGTTGCACGAGGATGGCTTCATCACGGAAGGCGAGGTGAACGAGTTGATGCACAACGGCGCGGTCGCCGAAATGCTCGGCCTGCCAATCGATGCGGCCGGCGCGCACGTCGAATCGCCGACCGGCCGACGCGTGACGAGCATCGCGCTCGACACGCCGCCACGCCGGCCGACCATCGGCTTCGCGGGCGGGCTGCGTAAGCGCGAGGCGCTGATCGCGGTGCTCAAGGGGGGGTGGTTGTCGGGGCTCGTTACCGATGAGTTGTGCGCGCGGGCGGCGTTGGAGGCGTGAACTGCGGACGCGGAAAAGGCGGGCGCGATCGGTGTAGACGCGCCGCGAGTTGACGCAGTCGAGAGGCTTACTCGCTCAGGATCTGCTTCAACTCGTCGAGAAGCGAGGCGGTCGTGTGACCCCACAGGTCTGGCGAGAAATCTTGGCCGTAAGCGTTGCCGAATGCCTTGTCCAGGTCAGGATGTTCGCTCTTGAATCGCTCTATCTCGGACAGCATCCTTTCATGCGCGTCCACAGGCGTCCCCTGTTTGTAGCATTCGACGATCTCCGCGATCGTGTTTCCTGAAAGGTCGTAATCCTGATTCAGGTAGACTCCGAAGAAATGACTAAGTTCTGGATAAGTTGACTGGTTTTCCATGACTTGTCTGAATGCGTCAAATCAATCTTCATCTTCAAACCAGATACAGAAATATCGCCCTTCCCCACTACTTATAATAACGCCTGAGTCAAAGGTCGATCCCGTAAGGCCATTCCACGAATTCGAAGATGGTGATTCCTTGTTTGAAAAATAACCACTGTCTTTTGATTCATTTTCAGAAATTATTTTTTCAGCAAGCTGTTCCGCTTTACTCCTACTCATGCGTTCACAATCATAAGCCTGTCCTTTCCATAGCAGGTTCATGAGAATAGCAATGGCCCCGGCTCTATGTTGGGGCACAAGCATCGTCTCGTCTGGAGTCAGGCCGAATTTGGACAGTACCAACGACAGATCATTTGAATAGTCCAGTACATTGGAAATTCTAACCATAGTTGGGCCTCTCGCCGCTAGGATATCCGTAATTAAACTCACTTTCACTTCCCTCAATTAGGCATCCAGATAAGCGGTAAGAATATAGTATGGCATTCCGTTGTATGCCTGATTTCTAAGAATAACGGTGACCTTGCTCGAATTTATCAATCTTCTTGATTCTTTTAACAAGGTGTAGCCAACGTTTTTTCCGACATCTTTCTTTAAAACCAATTCTCTTCCCGGTGAAGCAGCCCACGACTTGATTGCATTGGCGTTCGCCTGCATCGCCTCCGAGATGGCCCATTCCGCCGCAGGAATATTCGCAAATGACGAGACTCGGTCTCGCCACGGTTCCTTCAACAATCTCTCTGACAATTGTGCCTCAGTGCGCCCGACATGTTTCCGCAGCGTGTGCCCGCCAATCCCGCTGCCCGCCTTCGCTTCGTGCATCATCAAGTTGATCCGGCCCATCGTAATCGCGGACGCCCGTACCGCCTTGATCGAGCCGGCGACGCCAACCGAGACGGCGATATCGAGTGACAGGCCGATATTGTTGGCCATGTCGGGGCTGGCCTTCATTGCTTCCGCCAGCTTCGCCGTACCGCGTTGGGTGAGCGTGGCGGTGTCCTGCCCGGTCCAAAGCTGTCGCAGACCCGTTGCAGCGGTATCCGAGCCATGCACGCCAAACACAATGCACCCGGCTTTGCTTGCCATCGTCGGGTCTGGCAGCACGCATAACGCACCGGCGCCTACCATTTCCAGCACTCCGCCGACAACCTGCAAACCGCCCCATAGCCGGTTGGAAAGCATCTCAGTCATGCTAATCGACTGACGGGCCAGTACGGCCGCCAGTTGCGGAGCACTCAGTACGACGCGGACGCCATCTGACTCATTCACCTGTGACATGCAAAAGTCCTCTTCATTCGTATCGGACTTTCACGTTAGCCGGTGAATGCACGGTCCTGCTATGGGCGAAGGATGATTCTGAGAGGGAACGCTGTTCGGCGTCCCAATATCGGGACGCGGCAGCTGCTCTGACTAATCGATAGTCAGACCGCGCAGCGGGAACCAAACAAGGATGCGCGGGCGCGCATGAACAGCTGCCGCCCGTGCTGGTGACACACGAAAAGCCTTGCATTCGCGAGCCGCGGCGCCCTCGCGCCGCTCCGCTTCATCACGCCGCCAGCACCTCAACAATCTTGCGCTGGAACGCCTTGCCTTCGCTATCAAACAGATGGCAATGCTCGGGCGTCGCGCCCAGCTTCTGCGTATTGCCCTTCGCATGCCGTTCGAGCGGCGGAATCCGCGCGATCAACCCATCGGGCGCGACGCTCGACTCCGCGTACAGATACGCGGCATCGCCGAGCGATTCGACCGTCATCGTGCGTGCCTCGATACCATCCTCGGTCGTGCTGACGTGCAGATGCTCGGGGCGGATGCCGACCGTCACCTTGTCGCCCTGCCTGGCCGCGCCCGGCTCGACCAACACCCGCTGTGTCTCGCCGGTCTCGTAACGCACCGAGACGCCGTCGTGCGACACCGACTGCACGACGCCTTCCATGAAGTTCATCTTCGGCGAGCCGATGAAGCCGGCGACGAAGCGGTTCGCCGGCGCGTGATACAGCATCGTCGGACTGCCGACCTGCTCCAGATTGCCCGCCGACAACACGACGATCTTGTCGGCCAAAGTCATCGCCTCGACCTGGTCGTGCGTCACGTAGATCATCGTCGTCTTCAGCTCGTCGTGCAGGCGTGCGAACTCGAGGCGCATCTTCACGCGCAGCGCGGCGTCGAGATTCGACAGCGGCTCGTCGAACAGGAACACCTTCGGCTTGCGCGTGATCGCGCGGCCGATCGCGACGCGCTGACGCTGCCCGCCCGACAGCTGCTTCGGCTTGCGATCGAGCAGATGGTCGATGTGCAGGATCTTCGCCGCGTTGCGCACGGCTGAGTCGATCTCCGGCTTCTTCGCGCCGGCGAGCTTCAGGCCGAACGCCATGTTGTCGTACAGCGTCATGTGCGGATACAGCGCGTACGACTGGAACACCATCGCGATGCCGCGCTTGGCCGGCGGCACGTCGTTCATGCGCACGGCGTCGATGTTCAGATCGCCGCCCGTGATGTCCTCGAGGCCCGCGATCATCCGCATCAGGGTCGATTTGCCGCAACCGCTCGGCCCGACGAACACGACGAACTCGCCATCGGCGATGTCGAGATTGATGTCGCGCATCACTTCGTTTTCGTCGTAGGCCTTTCTGATGTTGCGCAAGGTTACGCTTGCCATGATGTGTCTCCGTGTAATGCTGTTCGATGCTGCTCGTTACTTCGTGCTGCTACCTGATGCCGTGTCGTGTCGCGTGCATTCGTGCGCTCATGGCGCCGCGGCCGTCGCGGAGAGCGTCCATTGCGCGACGAGGTCGGGCAACTGCCGCATGTCCTCGAACACATGACGCGCGCCCGCCGCGTGCAATCGATCGATCTGCGCATCGCTCGCATGACCGCCGCCGATAAACCCGAGCACCGCCATGCCCGCCGCGGCCGCCGCCGTGACGCCGGTCACGCTGTCCTCGACGACGAGGCACGCACCCGGCGCGAGCCCGAAGCCTTGCGCCGCCGCCAGATACACGTCCGGCGCGGGCTTCGGATTCGGCACCGCATCGGCGCAGAACAGCCGCTCGCCGAAGAAACGCTTCAGGCCCGTGCGCGCCAGCACCGTCTCGACGTACGGCCGGAAGCTATTGCTCGCGCAGCCTTTGACGAGCGGCACCTGGGTCAGCGCCATCTCGATGCCGTCGACGGCGGGCGCCTCGATCGCCGCCGCTTCGACCGCGCGGCGGATCGCAACGATATCGTCGGTGCCGAGTTGTTTGCCGAGCTGAGTCGCGGTGTTCTGCAACACGCGCTCGATGCGCAGCCCGAGCAGCGGCAGCACGACCGGCGCGGCGTCGATGCCGGGCCAGCGCGCCTCGAGTTCGCGCACCAGCATGCGCGCGGCCACCGCTTCGCTGTCGATCAGCACGCCGTCGCAATCGCAGATCAACGCATATCGCGCGATGCCCGGGCCAGCCGTCATTTGACCGCCCCGAACGTGAGCCCGCGCACCAACTGCTTCTGCGACAGCCAGCCGACGATCAGGATCGGCGCGACCGCCAGCAACGAAGCGGCCGACAACTTGGCCCAGAACAAACCTTCAGGACTCGAATACGACGCGATGAACACGGTCAGCGGCGCCGCGTTCGAGCTCGACAGGTTGATGCTCCAGAACGCCTCGTTCCACGACAGGATCACGAGCAGCAGCGCGGTCGACGCGAGCCCGGGCAGCGCCATCGGCATCAGCAGATAGACGATCTCCTGCCACGTCGCCGCGCCGTCGATGCGCCCGGCTTCGAGAATGTCGCGCGGAATTTCAGCGAAGTACGTGAACGCCATCCAGACCGCGATCGGCAGATTGATCAGCGTGTAGACAATGATCAGGCCCGACACGGTATCCAGAAGGCCGCTGTTTTTCCACAGCAGATAGATCGGCACCAGCACACCGACCGACGGCATCATCTTCGTCGACAGCATCCATAGCAGCACCTTCTGAGTGCGGCGCGTCGGGAAGAACGCCATAGCGTACGCGCACGGCACCGCGAGGATCAGGCACAGCAGTGTGACGCCGACCGAGATCAGTATCGAGTTCCACGCGAACGCGAAGTAGTTGCTGCGCGCGAACACCTCGCGGAAGCTGTCGAGCGTCGGCACGAAAAACAGCGACGACGCATAGGCCTGCTGCTCGGTCTTGAACGCGGTGATCGTCATCCAGAAGATCGGGAAGAACAGCAGCAGCGCGACGAGCCACGCGATCACGCCGGGAATGCCGCGGCGAATCGTGTCGAACGGCGATTTGGTCGGCACCGCGACCGGCTGCGTCGCCGATGCCGAAGTGGAGGCAACGTGGCTCATTTTTCGTACTCCCCTTTCAGGTTCTTCGCGAGCATCCGCACGAGGAAGAACGACACGATGTTGGCCAGCACGACCGCGAGAATACCGCCCGCCGAGGCGAGACCGACGTCGAACTGTTGCAGGCCCAGCGCGAAGATCAGGTACGACAGGGTCGTGGTCGCGTTGCCCGGACCGCCGCCCGTGGTCGTATAGATCTCGGCGAAGATCGACAGCAGGAAAATCGTCTCCATCATCACGACGACCGCGATCGCACGTCGCAGGTGCGGCAGCGTGATGTAGAAGAACATCGAGAACGGACCGGCGCCGTCGATCTTCGCGGCTTCCTTCTGCTCCTGGTCGAGCGACTGGATCGACGTGAACAGGATCAGGAACGCGAACGGCAGCCACTGCCACGCGACGATCATGATCACCGCGGTGAGCGGATAGTCGGCGAACCAGTCGATCGGCTGCATGCCGAGCGCCCGCATGCCCTGCGCGACGAGGCCGTACACCGGGTGCAGGATCATGTTCTTCCAGATCAGCGCGCTGACCGTCGGCATCACGAAGAACGGGCCGATGGCGAGCAGGCGTGCGACGCCCTGCCCGTAGAACTTGCGGTCGAACAGGATCGCCATCAGTACGCCGCCGCCCACGGTGATCACGAGCACCCATACGATCAGCTCGATCGTATGCGCGATCGACGGACCGAACGACGGATCAGTCGCGAGATAGCGGTAGTTGTCGAAGCCGGCGAAGCCGCGCAGATCGGGATTGAGCAGGTTGTAGTGCGAGAACGAGAACCAGATCGTCATCGCGAGCGGAATGACCATCCACAGCACGAGCACGCCGACCGACGGCGCCACGAGCCAGCGGGCCGAACTGGCCTTACGCTCCTCGCGTTCTTTTTCTGTCTGGGGATGGGTTTGCATCAGAGGTAGGCGCAAAGGACGCATGATGGACCACCTGTTCGGTAATGCGCGGAGCGTTCGCCCGAGCCGCGTATGTGCGACGCGGCGCGCCGTGCCTGAATGGCGCACGACACGCGCCGCATCGCATCGGGCGCAGACGAACGGCCGCCCTGCTGCATGAGCCGCATCGGTCGATGCGGCGGGCCTGCCGGGTTACTTCTGATAACCCGCCTGCTTGACCGCGCGATCCGCCGCCGCGTTGCCGGCCGCGAGCGCCTGGTCGACCGTCATCTGACCGGCGATCGCGCCGGAGATGCTCTGCCCGACCACGGTGCCGAACGACTGGAATTCGGGAATTCCGACGAACTGCACACCGGTGTACGGGACCGGCTTCAAGGTCGGATGATCCGGGTCGGCGGTCTGGATCGCCTTCAGCACGAAGTCGCCGAACGGCGCGGCCTGCTTGTACTCGGGGCGCGCGTAAGTGGACTCGCGCGTGCCCGGCGGCACCGAGGCCCAGCCTTCGTCCTTCGCGACCAGTTCAATGTACTCCTTCGAGGTCGCCCACTCGATGAACTTCTTCGCCGCATCTTGCTGCTTCGACGACTTCGGAATCGCGAGCGCCCACGCCCACAGCCAGTGCGAGCCCTTCGGCGTGACCGCGACGGGCGCCGCGGCGAAGCCGACCTTGTCGGCGATCTGCGACTGCTGCTTGTTGTAGAGCATGCCGGCCGCGACCGTCGCGTCGATCCACATCGCGCACTTGCCCGACGACATCAGCGTCAGGTTTTCGTTGAAGCCGTTCGAGCTTGCTCCCGGAGGGCCGTCCTTCTTCAGCAGATCGACGTAGAACGTCATCGCCTTCTTCCATTCCGGCGACGTCAGCTGCCCGTTCCACTTCTCGTCGAACCAGCGGCCGCCGAAGGTGTTCACGACCGTCGTGCCGTACGCCATGTTCTCGCCCCAGCCCGCCTTGCCGCGAAGGCAGATGCCGTATTGCTCCTTGGACTTGTCGGTGAGCTTGTCGGCGAATTGGGCGATCTGGTCGTAGGTCGGCTGGTCGGGCATCTTCAGACCGGCCTTGTCGAACAGATCCTTGCGGTAATAGGTCATCGAGCTTTCGACGTAGAACGGCAGCGCGTACAACTGGCCGTTCGCGGACAGGCCGTCGCGGGCCGTCTTCACGACGTCGTTGAGGTCATAGCTCGCCGGCAGGTTCGTGATCGGCGCGAGCCAGCCGCGCTTGCCCCATTGCGGGGTTTCATACGCGCCGATCGTCATTACGTCGAACTGGCCGCTGCCGGTCGTGATGTCGGTCGTCGCGCGCTGACGCAGCACGTTTTCCTCGAGGATCACCCAGTTCAGCTTGATGTCCGGATTCGCTTTTTCGAACGCGGGCGACAGCTTCTTCAACTCGATCATGTCCGGATTGTTCAGCGTCGCGATCGTCACCGTCGCCGCCGATGCGCTCAGCGCGAAGCAGGTGGCCGCGCCGGCACCGGCCGCCTTCAGCGCGAATTTGAAAGCTGGTTTCATCGTTGTCTCCTTTCTCGTACGTTATGTGATGCTGCGTTCGTTTGACGGACTGACGCGCCGCTCAGAGCAGTCAACGTGCCCGCTCCCTGCTCTTTATTCAGCTCATCCAGTTGCCGCCGTCGACGTTCAGCGTCTGCGCGGTGATGTAGTCGGCATCGGCCGACGCGAGGAACAGCGCGGCGCCGGTCAGGTCGTCGGGCACGCCCATGCGGCCGAGCGGCACGGCCTCGCCGACGAGGCGCTTCTTCTCCCCGAGCGGCCGGTTCTCGTAGCGCGCGAACAGCGCGTCGACCTCGTTCCACATGGGCGTGTCGACGACGCCCGGCGCGATGCCGTTCACATTGATCTTATGCGGCGCGAGCGCGAGCGCCGCGGACTGCGTATAGCTCAACACCGCCGCCTTGGTCGCGCAGTAGTGCGACACGAGCGCCTCGCCGCGCCGCCCGGCCTGCGACGACATATTGATGATCTTGCCGCCGCGGCCCTGCTCGACCATCTGCCACGCGACCGCCTGCATCAGGAAAAACATGCCCTTCACGTTGACCGCGAACAGGCGGTCGAACACGTCCCAGGATTCGTCGAGGAGCGGGCGCATGTCGAACAGCGCCGCATTGTTGAACAGGATGTCGATCTGGCCGAAGCGGCCGAGCGTGCTCGTGACGATGCGCTCGATGTCCTCGCGGCGCCGGACGTCGGCGCTGACGCTCAACACGCGCTCGCCGTAGGTGCCGCGCAGCGCGCCGCCGATGCTGTCGGTCGGCTTCACGTCGACCAGCACACAGCGCGCGCCCTCGTCGAGATAGCGCAGGGCTACCGCTTCACCGATACCGCTGGCCGCGCCCGTCAGAATGGCGACTTTGTCCTGCAATCGTGCCACTGCCTGTCTCCGGTTCGTTTTTACATTTTGGCGCGCAGTGAGCGAACGCTCACCAGGCGATCAATTGCTCGGTTAGTGATCGAATGATCGGATACGGACCGGGTCATGTCAAGGCACGCGGACGAATTTCGATGGTGCAGCGCGGCAGGGGCAAGCCCATTGCGCCACGGTCGCCACGACGCGTTCGCTGCGTGCCGCCGTGCGAAGATTCGCGCCGCTGACAAATAATCGCGATACGTTATATCATTTCGACCTTGCAGCCCGCTCGGGGGCCGCCATGTCAGGAGATTCACGCCGATGACTACCTCGCTCGCCGAACAGCACGCCATGCGGCTCGCGCATGCGGACGCGCACGCCGCGGCGCAGGGGCTCGCGCTGACGCCGCTACGCCGCCAGGTGTACGCGGCGATCGTCGCGTGCGAGCGGCCGGTCGGCGCGTACGAGTTGCTCGACGCGCTCGCGCCCGAGCGCGGTCGCATGCCGCCGACCACCGTCTATCGCGCGCTCGACTTCCTCGTCGCGCACGGCTTCGTGCACCGGATCGAATCGAAGAACGCGTTCGTCGCCTGCTGCGAAATCGGCGTGCCGCATCGCAGCCAGTTCCTGATGTGCGACGGCTGCGGCGCGACTGTCGAGATTCCCGGCGACGAACTCGCCGACCGCCTGTCGCATAGCGCACCCGCGCATGGCTTCGAGGTGCATCGTCAGGTGATCGAGCTAAGTGGACTGTGCGGGCCATGTGCGCGAGCGGCGAAGCCTGGCGGCGCCGGCGGCGCAGCAGGCAATTCGTCGTGATCAGATGCGCGGCGCCGCGCTAAGCGCCACCCCATATTTGGCCTTGCCACCGCGAGTGGCTGATTCAACTCTCACCCAGCAGGAAACAACGATGAAAACAATCGGCTCGATGTTGTCCAGAGCGCACCGCGCGCTGAAGCGTTCGACGTCTGTGCGCACCCATCTGTGCACCTACCTGCTCGCGATCGCGGCGCTCGGCTTCGGCCACAACGCGTTCGCCGCCGACACGAAAATTCCGGTCGTCGCCGCGGAGAACTTTTATGGCGACGTGGTGCGGCAACTCGGCGGCGATCGCGTCGACGTGACCAGCATCCTCAGCAATCCGGATCAGGACCCGCATCTGTTCGAAGCGAGCCCGGCCACCGCGCGCGCGTTGCAGCACGCGAGCCTCGTCGTCTACAACGGCGCCGACTACGATCCGTGGATGGTGAAGCTGCTGGCCGCATCGAAAGGCGCGCATCGCACAGTGATCGTCGCGGCCGACCTCGTCGGCAAAAAAGGCGGCGACAATCCGCACCTGTGGTACGACCCGGCGACGATGCCGAAAGTCGCGCGCGCGCTCAGCGACGCGCTCAGCGCTGCTGACCCGGCGCACAAGCCGGCGTACGATGCGAATCTCGCGAAGTTTCTCGATTCGCTGAAGCCGATCGACGCGAAGGTCGCCGAGCTGCACGGCCGCTATGCGGGCTTGCCGGTGACGGCGACGGAGCCGGTGTTCGGCTATATGTCGGACGCGATCGGCCTCGCCATGCGCAACCAGCGCTTCCAGCTCGCCGCGATGAACGACACCGAAGCGAGCGCGGCCGATATCGCCGCGTTCGAACGCGATCTGCGTGAGCGGCGCGTGCGTGTGCTGATCTATAACAGCCAGGCCACCGAGGCGCTGACCCGACGGATGCTGAAGCTCGCGCAACAATCGAAGGTACCGACGGTGAGCGTCACCGAAACCCTGCCGGCCGGCAAGACCTATCAGACGTGGATGCTGACGCAGCTCGATGCGTTCCAGAAAGCGCTCGCGGCGGGTGACACGAACGGCGCGATTGGCGCGACCAGCGCGAGCGCGAAAGGAAAGGCTCCATGATTCCGACTGGCCATCAAACGCCAGCAGGTGCGCAATCAGGCGCACCCACCGCGCGCGGCGACAAGCCCGTGCTCGAACTCGACAACGTGACGCTCGATCTGGGCGGCCGCACGATCCTGCGCGACACCAGCTTCGTCGTGAACCAGGGCGAGTTCATCGGCGTGCTCGGGCCCAACGGCGCGGGCAAGACGACGCTGATGCGCGCGGTGCTCGGCCTCGTGCCGGCCGCGGGCGGCGCGATTCGCGTGCTCGGGCAGACGGTCGAGCGCGGCAACGCGTCGATCGGCTATATGCCGCAGACGCGCAGCGCGCTCGCCGGCCGTCGCGTGCGCGGCCGCGATCTGGTCGCGATGGCCGCCGATGGTCATCGCTGGGGCTTGCCGCATGCGGATGCAAAAACGCGCGCGGACGTCGATCGGGTGCTCGAACTCGTCGGCGGGACGACTCTGTCGAAGCGGCCACTGTCGGAGTTGTCGGGCGGCGAACGGCAGCGGCTCCTGCTCGCGCAATGCCTGCTCGGCAATCCGAAACTGCTGCTGCTCGATGAACCGTTGATCAGTCTCGATCCGCATCACCAGAAGAGCGTCGTCGAACTGGTGCGGCGCGTGCAGCAGGAGCTCGGCATCGCGGTGCTGTTCTCCGCGCACGAACTCAATCCGCTGCTGAACTCGATCGATCGCGTGCTGTATCTCGGCAGCGGCGTCGCGGCGCTCGGCACCGTCGACGAAGTGATCACGCGGCCGGTGCTGTCGCGTCTGTACGGCTCGCCGATCGACGTGATGCGCGTGAACGGCCGCATCTTCGTGATGTCGGGCGGCGTCGAAGTCGAGAAGCACGATCACGAGCACGAACACGACGAGGACGGCGGACATACGCATTCGCACAGCCACTCACACAGTCGCCCAACCCCGCACGACTTACGCGACGGACACACGCACGATGTTTGAATACGATTTCATGGTGAACGCATTCGCGGCCTCGGGGATCGTCGCGGTGCTGGCCGGCGTGGTCGGCTATTTTCTGGTGATGCGCGGACAGACGTTCGCGGGCCACGCGCTGTCACACGTCGGCTTCACCGGCGCGACCGGCGCGGTGCTGATCGGCATCCCGCCTATCTGGGGGATGATCGGCTTCACGCTCGCGGCCGGTGTGGGCATGGGCGCGCTCGGCGAGCGGCTCGCCGGCCGCGACGTCGCGATCGGCGTAATCCTTTCCTTGTCGCTCGGCTTTGGGCTGCTGTTTCTGCATTTCTTCACCGCGTACGCGACGCAGGTGACTGCGCTGCTGTTCGGCAACGTGCTCGGCGTCAATGCAGCGACGCTCGGTGTGCTCGCGGCGTTGGGCGTCGTCAGTCTGGTCGCGCTCGCGGCCATCATGCGGCCGCTACTGTTCGCGTCGCTGCAGCCGGAGCTGGCCGAAGCGAAGGGCGTGTCGCTGCGCCGCGTGTCGGTGCTGTTTCTCGCGATCGCCGCGCTGGCCGTCGCCGCTTGCACGCAGATCGTCGGCGTGCTGCTCGTGTTCACGCTGATGGTGGGGCCGGCCGCCGCCGCGCAGAACCTGAGCACGCGGCTGTCGACGGGTCTCGTGCTCGCGGCCGTGTTCGCGCTCGCGCAGGCGTGGCTCGGGCTGACGCTCGCGTTCTATACCGATTGCCCGACGAGCTTCTGGATCACCGTGCTGTCGGCGGTGGTGTATGGCGGGAGTCTGTTGAAGCGGCATTGAGCGGCGCTTACGCCGATCAAATGAAAAAACGGCGGCACATGAAGTGCCGCCGTTTTTTATTTCATGCCGCGCTACCCGACGTTTTCAGCCGAGCAACACCTTCGCATGATGCGCGAGATGATCCTCGACGAACGTCGAGATGAAGTAGTAGCCGTGGTCGTAGCCTTCGTGCCGGCGAAGCGTAAGCGGTTGACCCGCGGCCTTGCACGCCGCTTCGAATACGTCGGGATTGAGCTGCGTGGGCAGGAACTGATCCGCGAGCCCCTGATCGACGAGAATCCCTTCCGCGAACTTGTGCGTCGCCTGCGAAACCAGCTCGCTCGCGTCGTACTGCTTCCACGCTTCACGGCTCTCGCCAAGATAACCGCTAAACGCCTTCTCGCCCCACGGACAACGCATCGGCGCCGCGATCGGCGCGAACGCCGACACCGACCGATAAATGTCCGGATTGCGCAGCGCGAGCATCAGCGCGCCGTGCCCGCCCATCGAATGACCGAAGATGCCGAGACGCGCGCCATCGATCGGCAGGTTCGCCAGCGCCGTTTCGCGCAGCTCGTCGCGCACGTACGAGTCCATGCGGTAGTTCCGCGCCCACGGCTCCTCGGTTGCGTCGACGTAAAAGCCCGCGCCGACGCCGAAGTCCCACGCATCGCTCTCGCCTGGCACGCCCGCGCCGCGAGGGCTCGTATCCGGCGCGATCAGCGCGATGCCGTGCCGGGCCGCGAAGCGCTGCGCGCCGGCCTTGATCGCGAACGTCTCTTCGGTGCAGGTCAGCCCCGCGAGGTAGAACAGCGCGGGCACCTTCGCATTGCCCCGCAACGCCTGCGGCGGCAGATAGACCGAGAAGCGCATCGGCAGACCGATGGTGCGCGACTCGTGCCGGTAAAAGCGCTGCTCGCCGCCGTGGCAGGCGTGCGACGATAGTAGTTCGAGCATCGCGACGCTCCTCGCTTAGTAGAGCACGACCGAGCGGATCGACTCGCCCTTCTTCATCAGGTCGAAGCCCTCGTTGATGCGCTCGAGCGGCAGACGGTGCGTAATCAGATCGTCGATATTGATCTTGCCTTCCATGTACCAGTCGACGATCTTCGGCACGTCGGTGCGGCCTCGCGCGCCGCCGAACGCCGAGCCCTTCCACTCGCGGCCCGTCACCAGCTGGAACGGCCGCGTGCTGATCTCCTCGCCCGCCGCCGCGACGCCGATGATGAACGACTGGCCCCAGCCCTTGTGCGTGCATTCGAGCGCCTGGCGCATCACCTTCACGTTGCCGATGCATTCGAACGAGTAGTCGGCGCCGCCGTCGGTCAGCTGCACGATGTGATCGACGACGTTCTCGACTTCGTTCGGGTTGATGAAGTGCGTCATGCCGAACTTCTTCGCGAGCTCGACGCGGCCCGGGTTGAGATCGACACCGATGATCTTGTCCGCGCCGACCATCTTCGCGCCTTGAATCACGTTCAGCCCGATACCGCCGAGCCCGAACACCACCACGTTGGCCCCCGCCTCGACCTTCGCCGAATACACGACCGCGCCGACGCCGGTCGTCACACCGCAGCCGATGTAGCAGATCTTGTCGAACGGCGCGTCTTCACGCACCTTCGCGACCGCGATCTCCGGCACGACGATGTAGTTCGAGAACGTCGAAGTCCCCATGTAGTGAAACAGCGGCTTGCCATCGAGCGAGAAGCGCGAGGTCGCGTCGGGCATCAGGCCTTTGCCCTGCGTCGCGCGGATCGCCTGGCAGAGATTCGTTTTGCGCGACAGGCAGAACTTGCACTGACGGCATTCCGGCGTGTAGAGCGGAATCACGTGATCGCCCTTCTTCAGCGTGCCGACGCCCGGCCCGACATCGACGATCACGCCCGCGCCTTCGTGGCCGAGAATCGCCGGGAAGATGCCTTCGGGATCGGCGCCCGACAGCGTGTAGTAGTCGGTGTGGCAAATGCCCGTCGCCTTCACTTCGATCAGGACTTCACCGGCGCGCGGACCTTCGAGATCGACTTCCTCGATCGTCAACGGGGCGCCGGCTTTCCATGCGATTGCTGCTTTGGTCTTCATCGTCAATGCTCCTGTGAGTCCGTGAATGCGAAATGGCATCGCGTGCCGGCGACTACGTGGCGCGCGAAAAGCGTCATGGTATTGCATAGTGCGTGAAGGCCGCGTCGCCGATGGCTGCGCTCGGCACCGTGTTCAACGCCGTCGCTGTCACTGCGCTTCGCCCGGCGCGCTACCACCAAACCACGGCTCGACCCGGCCATACAGATCGACGAAGCGCGCATAGCGTTCAGCAAGCGCCGCATCGCCGCGTGGACCCGCGACGCGCGTCGCGCCCGGCGCGAGCGCGGCGAGATCGCGCGTCTGCCAGTGGCCGCACGCGAGGCCGCCGAGGATCGCCGCGCCGCGCGGCGCCGCGTTCGGGCAATCGACCGCATGCAGGTCGACGTCGAGCGCATCGGCGAGCAGTTGTCGCCAGCGCGCATCGACGGAGCCGCCGCCCGCGAGCTTGAGCACCGTCACCGGCGCGCCGCTCGCGCGAATCGCGTCGAGCCCCGCGCGCAACGAGAACGCGACGCCCTCGAACGCGGCACGCATCATCGCGCCGCGCGTATGCTCGAGCGACAAACCGAGCCAGCCGCCGCGCGCCTGCGGGTTCAGCCACGGCGTGCGCTCGCCCGTCAGGTACGGCAGGAAGCTCAGCGTCGACGCCACTTCAGCGGCGGCATGAGCGCCTGCATCAGCCGCATCGTCAAATGCCTCTCGGTATGCCTCCGCCCACCCAAACGACAGCCACCCGCGCACCCGCTCCAGCGCGATGCCGACGTTCTGCATCGCCGCCATCCGATACCAGTGATCGCTCGCCGCGCGATAGCGATGCAAGCCCTTCAACGGCGCAGGCTCGTCGTTCGCGAGCACGACGATCTGTCCGCCGGTGCCGGTCGTCAGCAGCGCGTCGCCGTCACGCACGAGTCCGCTGCCGAGCGCCGCGCACGGCGTATCCGCGGCGCCGGTTGCGAGCGCGATACCGGCGCGCAAGCCGAGTGCCTGTGCGGCCTGCGGCGACAGCGCGCCCGCCGCCGCATACGACGGCGCCACAGGCGCGAACCACTCAGACGGAATCTCGAGGCGTTGCAGCAGCGCCGTGTCCCACGCGCCGGCGGGATCGGCGAGCGCGGTCGCGCACGCGTCGGACGCATCGGTCACGCACGCGCCGCCGAGCGCGACGCGCAGCCAGTCCTTCGGCTGCAGCGCCCAGCGCGTGCGGCGCGCGGCATCCGGTTCTTGCAGCACGAGCCAGCGCAGCAGCGGTCCGGCCATGCCGGGCGCGACCGGATTCGGTTGCGGCTCGGGCCACGCGTCGAGCATGGCGAGCGCGCGCGAGTCGGGCCACAGCATGGCGCGCCGCACCGCTGCGCAGTTTGCATCGAGCAGCACGACGCCGTGCATCTGGCCAGAGAAGCCAATCGCGCGCACGCCGTCACGCAGTTCGCGCGGCAGGCCCGCCATCGCATGGACGAGCGCGTGCCACCAGGTCTCGACGTCGATTTCGGCCCAACCCGCGTGCGGAGTTACAAGCGCATAAGCGACGCTCGATACCGCCTGCTCGCGTCCATGTTCGTCGACGATTGCCGCTTTCAGGGAGCCGGTGCCGAGGTCGATGCCGAGAAAACTCATGAGCGCAGGGACGTTGAAATGAGGTGGAGGAAGAGTCAGCGAGACTGGCGACGAAGTCGGAAAGCGAAGCTCAAAGGCGAAGCTGCACAGACGCCGCGAACGTTGAACAAACAGCTCGGATAACACGCGAAAAAAACTATTCGCGGGTTAACCCCGCCGTGCTGCGAGCGTCATCAAAACAGAACTATGCGTGAAGCGTGATACACGTCATTGATTCTCACACATATCCCCTCGCGCGACGAACCCGCGCCGCGCACGCCATGCACCGCCCGCGGCCCACACTGCATAGGGTTCTCTGGCGTCCGACGGCCGATCCGTCCCACGCGTGGCTTTAATTTGCCTTTCAAAATAGGTCTCTGCATATCGTTGCCGGGAATGCCGGAATAGCCACGTATGGTCTTGTTGCGACTTTTCGTCCCCGATACCTTGGAGTCATCCCAAAACGAGATGGTGGAGACAGACGATATGCAAGCGAACACGGTTCACCCGTGCGACGAGCGCCTACCGGCGGGCCAGTTGCTCACTCTCGGCATCCAGCACGTGCTGGTCATGTACGCTGGCGCGGTCGCGGTGCCGCTGATCATCGGCGCCGCGCTGAAGCTGCCGAAAGACCAGGTCGCCTTCCTGATCAGCGCCGATCTGTTTTCGTGCGGCATCGCCACGCTGATCCAGACGCTCGGACTGTGGATCTTCGGCATCCGTCTGCCCGTCATCATGGGCTGCACGTTCGCGGCCGTCGGCCCGATGGTCGCCATCGGCACCAATCCTTCGCTCGGCATCCTCGACATCTTCGGCTCGACGATCGCGGCCGGCGTGATCGGCATTCTGCTCGCGCCCGCGGTCGGCAAGCTGTTGCGCTTCTTCCCGCCGGTCGTGATCGGCGTCGTGATTTCGGTGATCGGCCTGTCGCTGATGGAGGTCGGCATCAACTGGGCGGCCGGCGGTGTCGGCAATCCCGACTACGGCAATCCGGTATATCTCGGCCTGTCGCTGCTCGTGCTGACGCTGATCCTGCTGATCAACAAGTTTGCGAGGGGGTTCGTCGCCAATATCTCGGTGCTGCTCGGCATCGTCGCGGGCTTCGCGATCGCGCTGATGCTCGGCCGCGTCAACCTGGACGGCGTCATGCACGCGCCGTGGGTGGGCTTCGTGATGCCGTTCCACTTCGGTCTGCCGCGCTTCGATGCGCTGTCGATCGCGACGATGGTCACCGTGATGTTCGTCACGTTCATCGAATCGACCGGCATGTTTCTCGCGGTCGGCGACATGGTCGATCGTCCGGTCGATCAGAAAACGCTGGTGCGCGGCTTGCGCGTCGACGGTCTCGGCACGCTGATCGGCGGCATCTTCAACTCGTTCCCGCATACGTCGTTCTCGCAGAACGTCGGGTTGATCGGCGTGACCGGCGTGAAGAGCCGCTTCGTCTGCGCGATGGGCGGCGTGATCCTCGTGCTGCTCGGCCTCTTCCCGAAGATGGCGCAGGTGGTCGCGTCGGTGCCGGCGTTCGTGCTCGGCGGCGCGGGCATCGTGATGTTCGGCATGGTCGCGGCGAACGGCATCAAGGTGCTGTCGCGCGTCGACTTCGTGAGGAATCAGCACAACCTCTTCATCGTCGCGGTCAGCATCGGGCTCGGCCTCGTGCCGGTCGTCTCGCCGCACTTCTTCTCGCAACTGCCGCCGGCGTTCTCGCCGCTGCTACATAGCGGGATTCTGCTCGCGTCGGTGTCGGCGGTCGCGCTGAACCTGATCTTCAACGGCGTGAAGAGCGAGAAGAAGGCGAAGAGCGAGCTTCGCCGCGCCGGGCACGATCTCGACGCCAGCGCGGGCGGCGAACCGCAGAGCAACGAGATGCTGCGGGCGGCGGATCTGCATTGAGCTTTTGATGCATCGATGATGCGGCGAGCGGCACCGAACGCCGCGAATCAACAAAAACGCCACGGCATGCCGTGGCGTTTTTGCTTTACTTCAGCGGTTCATCGAGCCGAAGCGCTTACCCTGCCGTCGCCGCCGAAGCCGCGACCGGTGCGCTCGCCGCACCGTAGTCGACCGGCGCGTCGGCGGGACGCGGCTGATCGCCGTTGTGCTCGATCCAGCCGCCGCCGAGCGCCTGGTACAGCGTGACCAGGTTCTGCAGACGTTCCATGCGCGCGGTGACCAGCGCCTGCTGAGCCACGTACAACGAGGTCTGCGCGGTCAGCACCGAAAGATAGCTGTCGACACCGTTCGTATAACGGAGGGTCGACAGATCCAGCCGGCGCTGCTCGGCCGCGACCTCCCGCTCGAGCGCCGCGATCTGCTCGTCGTACGTGCCGCGCGCGGCCAGTCCGTCCGCCACTTCGCGGAAGGCCGTCTGGATCGCCTTTTCATACGTGGCGATCTGCACGTTCTTCTCGATGTTTGCGAGATCGAGGTTGGCCATGTTCTGACCGCCCTCGAAGATCGGCAACGTGATCGACGGCGCGAAGCTCCACGCCGCCGAACCCGGCTTGAACAGCCCGCCGAGCGTCGGGCTCAGCGTGCCGGCGCTGCCGGTCAGCGTGACCTTCGGGAAGAACGCCGCGCGCGCCGCGCCGATGTTCGCGTTGGCCGCGAGCAGATTCTCCTCGGCTTCGATGATGTCGGGACGACGCGTCAGCAGATCGGACGGCAGGCCCGCCGGAATATCCGTGAGCAGGCTCTGGTCGTTCAGCGGCAGGCCGCCCGGCAGATCAGCCGGCAACGGCTCGCCGATCAGCAGCACCAGCGCGTTGTCAGCCTGGGCCCGCAAACGCGTCTGCGTCTGCAGGTCCGCGCTCGCGGTCTCGACGACCGTTTGCGCCTGGCGCAGATCGAGTTCCGAACCGGTGCCGTTGTCGAACTGCAGCCTGGTGATCCGATACGACTCCTGCGCCGTCTTCAACGTGTTCTGCGTGACCTTCAGCAGATCGTCCAGTTCGAGCACCGTCATGTACTGGTTCGCCACCTGCGACACCAGCGCGATTTCCGCGGACTTGCGCGCCTGCGCGGTGCCGAGGTACGTGGCCAACGCCTGATCCTTCAGGCTCTGCACGCGCCCGAAGAAGTCGATTTCCCACGACGCGTTCAAGCCCACCGAATACGTGTTGGTAATCGTCGGGCCGTTGGGCGACGCCAGCAGATCGCGCGGCGTGCGCTGCCGGCTTTGCGAAGCCGCGGCGTCGAGCGTCGGGAACAGGCCCGCGCGCACGATACGGTACTGCGCCGCCGACGCCTGCATGTTCAGCACCGACACACGCAGATCACGGTTGTTCTTCAGCGCGATTTCGATCAGCTGCTGCAGACGCGGATCGACGAAGAAGTCGCGCCAGCCGATGTCCGCGGCGGCCTGGCTGTTCGCGCTGCGCGCGCCCTGCGCGCCCGGCTGCTGGTCGTACACGCCGCCCGTCGGGAAAGTCGCCGTCACGGGCGCCGCGGGCCGCTGGTAATGCGGCGCCAGCGTGCAACCCGTGGCGAGCAGCGCGACCGCCACTGCAATCAAAGAGTGTTTTTGCATCTCAATGCCCATCCTTGCCCGAGCCATTGCCATCCGACCCGTCGGTCGTGCCACCCGCCGCGCCGCCTTGCGGATCGTGCGGATGGTGCTGTTCATAGTGGCGCAGCGCCTCATCCGGGTCTTCCTTCTCGCCGCCGAACTTCGCGCGAATCACGACGAAGAACATCGGGATCATGAAGATCGCGAGGAAGGTCGCCGTCAACATGCCGCCAATCACGCCGGTACCGATCGCGTGCTGGCTTGCCGAGCCCGCGCCGTTACTGATCGCGAGCGGCAGCACGCCGAGAATGAACGCGAGCGAGGTCATCAGGATCGGACGCAACCGCAGACGCGCCGCTTCGAGCGCGGCTTCGATCGGTCCCATGCCTCCACTCTGCTGCAGTTCTCGCGCGAATTCCACGATCAGAATCGCGTTCTTCGCCGACAGACCCACGGTGGTCAGCAGACCCACCTGGAAGAACACGTCGTTCTCGAGCCCGCGCAGCGTCGCGGCCAGCAGTGCGCCGATCACGCCGAGCGGCACCACCATGATCACCGAGAACGGGATCGACCAGCTTTCATACAGCGCCGCGAGACACAGGAACACGACGAGAATCGAGATGCCGTACAGGATCGGCGCCTGCGAACCCGACTGACGCTCTTGCAGCGACAGACCCGTCCACTCGTAGCCGACTCCCGCCGGCAGCTTGGTGACGATCTGTTCCATCGCCGCCATCGCCTGACCGGTCGACTTGCCCGGCCCGGCCGCACCCTGGATTTCCACCGACGAAATACCGTTGTAGCGCTCGAGCTTCGGCGAACCGAACGTCCACTCGGTGTTCGCGAAGGCCGAGAACGGCACCATCGCGCCCGCGCTGTTGCGCACGAACCAGGCGTTCACGTCTTCCGGTTTCATCCGGAACGGCGCGTCGCCCTGCAGGTAGACCTTTTTGATCCGGCCGTCGGTGTCGAGGAAGTTGTTCACGTACGCCGAGGCCCACGCGATCGAGAACGTCTGGTCGATCGAGGCGAGCGACACGCCGAGCGCCGAAGCCTTCTCGTGGTCGATGCTCACCTTGAACTGCGGCGTATCGTTCAGGCCGTTCGGACGCACCTGCGCGAGCGTCGGATCTTTCGCCGCCAGACCAAGCAGCATGTTGCGCGCTTCCATCAGCTTCGCGTGACCGATACCCGCGCGGTCCTGCAGCTGGAAGTCGAAGCCCGCAGCCGTGCCGAGTTCAGGAATCGACGGCGGATTGACCGGGAACACCGTCGCGTTCTTGTAGGTGCTGAAGTGCATGTAGAGACGGCCCACCAGCGCTTGCACCTTCTGGTCCGCATGCTGGCGCTGCGCGTAGTCCTTCATCCGCACGAACACGAGACCCGCGTTCTGGCCACGACCCGCGAAGCTGAAGCCGTTAACCGTGAAGGTCGATTCGACGATCGCCTTTTCTTCGTTCAACAGGTAGTCCGACACGTCCTTCAGCGCGCGCGCGGTGGTTTCCTGCGTGGAACCCGACGGCGTTTGCACCAGCACGAACATCGTGCCCTGGTCTTCGTCAGGCAGGAACGACTTCGGCAGTCGCACGAACAGCAGCCCCACCGCGAAGATCACCACCATGTAGATGATGAGCCAGCGGCCCGAGCGCTTGATCACGTGGTGCACGCCCGAGTGATATTTGTCGCGGCTCGTGTTGAAGGTACGGTTGAACCAGCCGAAGAAACCAGTGGCTTTTTCGTGATGACCCTTCGGAATCGGCTTCAGGATCGTCGCGCACAGCGCCGGCGTCAGAATCAACGCGACGAGCACGGACAGCACCATCGCCGCGACGATCGTCAGCGAGAACTGCCGGTAGATCGCGCCGACCGAGCCGCCCGAGAAAGCCACCGGCACGAACACCGCCGACAGCACGAGCGCCACGCCGACGAGCGCGCCGGTGATCTGGTCCATCGCCTTGCGAGTTGCATCGCGAGGCGACAAGCCCTCCTCCTGCATCACCCGCTCGACGTTTTCCACCACCACGATCGCGTCGTCCACCAGCAGACCGATCGCGAGCACGAGACCGAACATCGACAGCGTGTTGATCGAGAAACCGACCACGCTCATGATCGCGAACGTACCGAGCAGCACCACCGGCACCGCGATCGTCGGGATCAGCGTGGCGCGCAGGTTCTGCAGGAACAGGTACATGACGAGGAACACCAGCACGATACCTTCGAGCAGCGTCTTGACCACTTCCTCGATCGACAGGCGCACGAACGGCGTCGTGTCGTACGGGTACTGCACGACGAGACCGTGCGGGAAGTACTTCGACAGTTCTGCGATCTTCGTGCGCACCGCCTTCGCGGTGGCGAGCGCGTTCGCGCCCGTGGCGAGCTGGATACCGAAGCCTGCCGTCGGCTGACCGTTGTACTTGGTGTCGAAGTTGTAGTTTTCGCCGCCGAGCTCGACGTGCGACACGTCGCGCAGACGCACCTGCGAGCCGTCCTGATTCACCTTCAGCAGGATGTTGCCGAACTGCTCGGGGGTATTGAGCAGCGTCGCCTGCGTGATCGTGGCCTGCAGCACCTGACCCGGCACCGACGGCGTGCCGCCGAGCGAGCCGCCCGCGACCTGCACGTTCTGCGCCTGCAGCGCGGTTTCGACATCGAGCGGCGTCAGACCGAAGTTATTCAGCTTGTTCGCGTCGAGCCAGATGCGCATCGCGTACTGCGAGCCGAACAGCGTCACCGTGCCCACGCCGTCGATACGGCTGATCGGATCCTGAATGTTCGACGCGACGTAGTTCGCGAGGTCGTACTTGTTCATGCTGCCGTCGGTCGACACGAACGCCATCACCAGCAGGAAGCTGCTGCTCGACTTCGTGACCTTGGTGCCGAGCTGCTGCACCGCTTGCGGCAGCAGCGGCGTGGCGAGCTGCAGCTTGTTTTGCACCTGCACCTGCGCGATGTCAGGGTTGGTGCCGGCCGCGAACGTCAGCGTGATGGTGGCCGTGCCCGTGTCGTCCGAGGTCGACGCGAGGTACAGCAGGTGGTCCAGACCACTCATCTGCTGCTCGATCACCTGCGTAACGGTGTTTTCCACCGTCTTCGCCGAAGCACCCGGGTAGGTTGCGCTGATCTGGATGGACGGCGGCGCGATGGTCGGGTATTGCGCGATCGGCAGCGTGAACACCGACGCGAGACCCGCGAGCATCAGGATGATGGCGATCACCCATGCAAAAATCGGGCGATCAATAAAGAACTTTGCCATGAGGCGGGCTCCCTGTTATTACGCGCCCGAAGCGGCGGAGGCAGGCTGAGCCGCGGGTTGACCTGTCGGGGCGCCGTTTGCGGCGGCGTCGGAAGCCGGGTTGCCGGGCAGCTGCGCCGGCACGGGCTTGACCTGCTGGCCGGGACGCGCCTTGTCGGTGCCCTGGACGACCACGCGGTCACCCGGCTTCAGGCCGTTCGACACCACCCAGTACGAGCCGAAGGTGCCCGAGGTGACGAGCTGACGCAGCTCGACCTTGTTGTCGTTGTCGACGACGAGCGCGGTGGGCTGACCCTTCTGGTCGTGCGTGACGCCCACTTGCGGCACGATCAGCGCGTTCTGGTTGACGCCCTCGTCGATCTTCGCGCGCACGAACATGCCCGGCAGCAGCACGTGGTTCGGGTTCTTGAAGATCGCGCGCACCGTAACCGAACCGGTGCCCTGGTCGACGGTCACGTCGGTGAACTGCAGCTTGCCCTTCTCGGAATAGATGCGGCCGTCTTCCAGCACCAGCGTGACCTGCGCGGCGCCCGGGCCGGTCGTCTTGAGACGCCCTTCCTGCATGTCGCGGCGCAGCTTCAGACCATCGAGGCTCGATTGCGTGAGGTCGGCGTACACCGGGTCGAGCTGCTGAACCGTGGCCATCAGCGTGGCCGCGCTCTGCTGCACGAAGGCGCCCGGCGTGACCTGCGACACGCCGATCTGGCCGGTCACGGGCGAGGTCACGTCGGTATAACCGAGGTTGATCTGCGCGGTATCGACCGCGGCCTTGCCCGCAGCGACGTCGGCGGCGGCCTGGCCTTCGGCGGCAACCGCGTTGTCGTAGTCCTGCTTGCTGACCGCGTTCGCCGCGACCAGCACCTTGTAGCGATTGGCCTGCGCGGTGGTCGTCACCAGGTTCGCCTGCGCCTTCGCGAGTGATGCCTTCGCGTTGTTCAACGACGCGATGTACGGCGCCGGATCGATCTTGTACAGACGCTGGCCGGCCTTGACCTCACTACCCTCGGTGAACTCGCGGCGCAGCACGATGCCGTCGACCCGCGCGCGCACCTGCGCGACGAGGAAGGCACTGGTACGGCCGGGAAGTTCGGTGACGACGGGCACGGTCGTCGGCTGGAGGGTGACGACGCCGACTTCGGGCGTCTGTGGCGGCGGGGCAGATTGTTTTGGTCCGCACGCCGCCAGCAAGATGGCAGCCGTCGCGGCACTGATTAAGCGGAATGGAACCCGTTCGACGCGCATGGAGCGACCTCTGTCAAAGACTGAGTAATGAAAAAGTGCGCGCATCCCTACCCCGGGGACGACAGCGCACACAAGCGTCTCGCGACGCTCGACCGGAAGCCCATGGATGCAAACCTGCGCCTGCAGGGCACCCTGCTACGAATGCGCCATACAGGGGAATGCCGCGCAGCGCCGCCGTTTGGCGGCCGCGAAAGCGCTTTCGAAAGGCAACAGTGACGGATATTAACCGCTCGTCACGGCTTGGGCTATCCGTTCGTGGGGTGCTATTATATATACATTCACGAATGCATGTAAAAGTGCATTCATATCTTCCGAGGCTGGGGTACCGCAGATTCGCGTCGCAATTCGCTTCAGAAGTAGTCAAAGCATCATCAGACTGACTTAAAACTGTCCGCATAAACCCCAGGATCAGCGCAGGCTACACCAATATGGTCAGAAGAACCAAAGAAGAGGCGCTGGAGACGCGCAACCGGATTCTCGACGCGGCCGAACAGGTCTTCTTCGAGAAGGGTGTATCGCGCACGTCGCTGGCCGATATCGCCCAGGCCGCGGGCGTCACGCGCGGCGCCATTTATTGGCATTTCGCGCATAAGAGCGAGCTGTTCACCGAAATGTTCGACCGCGTGCTGCTGCCGCTCGACGAACTGAAGGCGGCGTCGCTCGATCCCAACGAAGTTGATCCGCTCGGGCGCCTGATTGAAATCTGCGTGGTCTGCCTGCGCGACACTGCCAACGATCCCCGCCGCCGCCGCGTGTTCGACATTCTGTTTCTGAAGTGCGAGCTGGTCGAAGATATGGGGCCGGTGATGGAACGGTATCAGACCAATATGCGCGAGGGGCTCGCGAAGATCGAGGGCGGTCTGCGCAATGCGATCTCCAAAGGCCAGATGCCCGCCGACCTCGACACGAAGCTTGCCGCGGCGATGGTCCACGCGTTCGTCGGCGGCTCGTTGCGCGACATGCTGTTTTTGCCCGACGCGACCGACTTCGGCTCGCAAGCGCAGCAGATGGTGGAAGCGATGTTCGACGGCTTGCGCCTGAGTCCGGCGTTGCGCAGGAAGGCGGCGTAGAAGGCGCGCCAGGGTGACGGATTGGAAAAGCGGGCGGTTCGGTGAACCGCCCGTTTCTGTTTTTGGACCGGACCACCGCCCCTGCGCCGGGTTCAGGCAACCGCCCGGCGCGCTTGCGCCGCCTGATTCGACGCATAGATGTTGCCGCGCTCGAGCGGCGCGCCGCTCTTTAGCGCCGCGATCCATTGATCGGTGCTCGCGACCGCCGCGAAGCGCGACTGCAGCACCACGCTGAACACGCGATGAATCTCCTCCGCGCTCGCGAAGCCCGCGCTGTTTTCATACGGCACCGAGCCGGTTGCGTCGTGCAGGAACTCGACGGCGAGGCCAGCATGCACCGCGTGGTTGATCGTCGAGGCATCGCAATTGTGGGTCATGTAGCCGGTGACGCTCAGCGTATCGATCTGCCGGGCGGCGAGCCACTCGGCCAGATCGGTCCCTGCGAATGCGCTCGGCAGCGACTTCTCGACGAAATGATCATGAGCGCGCGAGCTCACGACCGTGTGCAGTTCCGCGCCCGCGCTGCCGCGCGCGAACAGCGGCGAGGTGGCGGGCGCGAGGTTCTGCACGATCACGACCGGCACGCTGGCGGCGCGCGCTGCATCGATCGCACGACCGATGTTGGCGAGCGACGTGCGCACGTCCGGAAATTCGATCGGCAGGTCGCCGCTCACGTATTCGTTCTGCACGTCGATGACGATCAGCGCACGGCGCGGCGCGGATGTGCTCATGGCAAGGCTCCTTGTCAGAAAAAGCGGTCGATGGCGCGCGCCCAGCGCGGTGGCCGCGGCGCAACGGCAATGACGGCATTGTTGCTCCGCTGCCCGCCCGTCGACAGCGGCCCGAATGACAACCTTCGCTAGAATCGGGCCATACTTGTGGCTTTCATGAGGCGCCCGGCATGACCACCTTCGCATCTTCCGACGACGTCTCCGATCAGGCGCCGCGCCACGTCGTTGCCGTCGTCGCGTTCGACCGCATCAGCCCGTTTCATCTGTCGGTGCCGTGCGTCGTGTTCGGCGAGGACCGTCGCGGCGGCGGTGTTCCCGCCTTCGACTTCCGCGTCTGCGCCGCGGAGACAGGCGCGCTCGCGACGACCGCGGGCTTTTCGATCGCGGTCACGCACGGACTCGAAGCGCTTGCCGACGCGCAGACGATCATCGTGCCGAGCTGGCGCGATCCCGCCGAAACCCCGCCCGCCGCGCTGCTCGACGCGCTGAGGGCCGCGCATGCGCGCGGCGCGCTGCTCGTCGGCCTGTGCCTCGGCGCTTTCGTGCTGGCCGCCGCGGGCATCCTCGATGGACGGCCCGCTTCGACGCACTGGGCCTGGGCCGACGATTTCGCGCGCCGCTACCCGCGCGTGCGGCTCGACGCCGACGTGCTGTACGTCGACGACGGCAACGTGCTGACCTCGGCCGGCACCGCCGCCGGCCTCGACTGCTGTCTGCACGTGCTGCGCAAGATCTGCGGCGCGCGGGTGGCGAACCACGTCGCGCGCCGGCTGGTCGTGTCGCCGCATCGCCAGGGTGGCCAGGCGCAATACGTGCAGCAGCCGATGCCGCCGAAGCCGCGCGGCGATCGCCTGTCCGGCCTGCTCGACTGGGTGAGCGGCAACCTGGCCGCGCCGCATACGCTCGACACGCTCGCCGCGCGCGCGTTGATGAGCCGCCGCACCTTCACGCGGCGCTTCCGGCTCGCGACCGGCACCACCGTCGGCGCGTGGCTGCTCGCGCAGCGGCTCGCGCGTGCGCAACAGCTGCTGGAAAGCACCGACGAGTCGGTCGAAGCGATCGCGGCGAGCGCCGGATTCGGCTCGGCCGCATCGCTGCGGCAGCATTTCGCGGACGCGTTTCGCACGTCGCCGAGCGCGTGGCGGCGGGAGTTTCGCGGGGATTAGATGAAGGCGGCGGGAGCACCGCTATTTCGTAGTGCGTCACCGGGATTTCGTAGTCGTGCGATGTTTGTCGCGCGTTCCATCAGGGGCTGCGCGCGGCTCGCGGCCTCAATGCTCGCTGAACCAGCGCGCGACATACAACAATAGTGCGACCAGAAAGATCATCCCGGCCCACGCCCAGTACGGCACGACATGCTGACCGGGCTCTTGATGCGACCAGCTATGCGACGCGCTCGCCGCGCGCCCCGACAGCGCATGGCTGTGCTCGATGCGCGCTCGCCGCGCGATGCCGCCGAGCGTGATCGGCCGCAAAAACACGTACTGGCGACGCGGCGCCGTGCCACGCGCGCGGTTCGGCCCTTTGCCGTGCTTGGCGCGCACGACGGCGTCGAACTCGGCGAAAAAATCGTCGGCGATCTGACGCAAGGCGTTCTCGAGCTGGCGCGTCGGCAGCTCGGCGAGCGGTCCCGACGACGTCGCCCACAGTGCGTAGTCGATGCGCGTGCCGCGCTCCCGCCCCTCGTCCGCGCGCAAACGCACTTCGATCTGACCGCGCAACGCGCCGATGCCCTCGGCCAGGGCCTTGAAGTTGATGGTGCGGCGCTGCGCGTCCGCCGGGCCGGAATCCTGGCCGGCGACGTGCGCGCGCGCCTGATAATGCGCGCGCAACGGGCCGAGCGGCACGGTCATCGTCAGCGCGTATTCGCCGTGGGCGAGACGCACGAACGACTCGCAGTTGTCGAGGCTGGCACGCAACAGCGCGAGGTCCTGCAACGCGTCCCAGACCTCGGACGGCGCCAGCGGAATCCGTAACGCGTCGTTCAGTTCCATGACAACCTCCCCCGATGAACGCGCCGACTGCGGGATCAGGACGTCTGATCGATGCGGTCGACGCGCGATGCGTAAAAAGCGAGATAGCCCTTGATGCGACTGACCTGCTCGAACGGCGCCTCGTAGCACCACACCGCGTTCTCGATCACGCCATCTTCGGTGCGCAGATGGAAGTACGACGCGTCGCCCTTGAACGGGCAATGCGACGTGTGCGTCGAGCGTTCGAGCCGGGCCATGTTCACGTGCTCGCGCGGGAAATAGAACACGTCGGCGAGGCCGGTCTCCGATAGCGTCAGCGCGGCCTGGGTGTCGGCCATCGTCACGCCGCCGTGAATCACGCGCACGCGGTGACCGTTGTCGCGGATCATGATGGTATGGCCGTCCAGCCGTTCCGCAGATGTCGACGCATCGCTCATGTCCAGGCTCCGTGATGGGGTGGGTGCTGCACTGCCGGCTGTTGCCGCCGGAACGGCAAAGCCACGGGAGCTGCCCGTGGCTTCATTATCGGCCAAACTTCGGCCGATTGCGCAAGCTTGCTGCGCGGCGGCGGACGGATCGACCCGTTACTTCGCGTTCCAGATGAACGCGGATTTGACGTTGCCGTGCGCCAGCACGCTAACCGAGCGGGCTTGCTCGCTGTCGTTGTATTTCGCGTGCACCGTATAGCGGCCGGGGCTCAAGCGCACCAGCATGAACGGTCCGCGCGACGTCGTGTTCAGCACTTCGCCGTTATGGGCATCGACGATACGCACGTGCACATCCGCGAGAAACTCGGCGTTGGGTCCGGTGAAGCGCAACGTCAGTGGCCACTGGCTTTGCGCTTGTCGCAACGCCCGCGATTCGTCGAGGCCGACGCCGCCCGACACGTACGACACGTCGCCCTGCTGCTGGACTTGCGGCAGACCGCCGCCGTTGGTGTTGCCCGCGCTGGTGTTGTCGGTCGTCGAGCCACCGGTCACGCCCGCCTGCTGCGCGTACGCACCGCGCGCCAGTCCGAGCGCGAGCGCCGCGCACAGCGCGACGGCTACGATCCCTTGCTGAATGCGTTGGGTTTTCATCGGTTCGCTCTCCTTGTTGCAGTCCTTGCCCAGTCCCCGAACAGGCCCAAATCAAGGTCGAAGCAACCTGCGTGCCAACCGTCCGGTCGCGTCGACTGGACATGCGCGACCGCGGCACCAAGTCGCGTGGCGCGCTTCGCCCTATCCGCGCTGCTCGCCGTAGCACGGTGCGGACAGGCGAAAAAAAAAACCGGTCCTTGCAGTAAATGCAAAGGACCGGCAATCGCTACTACAGCTCAAACTGGGGTGGGCGATCCGTTCGAACCGCCCGGATACTGGATCAGCCGAGATCTACGGGCACGAAAATCTGCGCGTTGTCCCGCTGGATCAGCAGCGCAATGCTGTTGCCTGCGCCCGAAATCATCTGCTTCAGCTGATCGATGTTGGTGACCGGACGGCCATTGACCGCGAGAATCACGTCGCCCGCCTGGATGCCGGCGCTCGCCGCCGCGCCGCCTGCCTGCTGCACGAGCAGACCGTGCGACACCGACGCGCTGCTCTTCTCTTCCGGCGTCAGCGGCCGCACCGCGACGCCGAGACGGCCTTGCAACTGGGTCTGCTGATCGGTCTTGTTCGCCGACGCAACCTTCGCGTCCGAGAACGAGCCGATCGTCACCTTCACGTCCTTGCTGGCCTTATCGCGCCACACTTTCAGCGTCGCCGAGCTGCCCGGCGCGAGACCTGCGATCTTCGCCGGCAGATCCGCCGAATCACTGACTTCGTCGCCATTCACCGACAGGATCACGTCGCCCGGCTGCAGGCCGGCCTTGGCCGCCGGCCCGTTGGCGTCGACCGAGCTGACCAGCGCGCCTTGCGGCTTCTGCATGCCGAACGAGTCGGCGAGCGTCTGGTTCAAGCCCTGTACTGCGACGCCGAGGCGGCCGCGGCTCACGTGACCGGTCTTGACGAGATCGTCTTTGACCTTGATCGCCTCGCTGATCGGGATCGCGAACGACAGGCCCTGGAAGCCGCCCGTCTGCGAGTAGATCATCGAGTTGATGCCGATCACTTCGCCTTGCAGATTAAAGAGCGGACCGCCCGAGTTGCCAGGGTTCACCGGTACATCGGTCTGGATGAACGGCGTGTAGTTCTCGTTGGGCAGCGAACGCGACTTCGCGCTGATGATGCCCGAGGTCACGGTGTTGTCGAAGCCGTACGGTGAGCCGATCGCGACGACCCACTGACCAACCTTGCTTTGGCGCGGATCGCCAATCTTCACCGTCGGCAGATCGCTCGCGTTGATCTTCAGCACGGCGACGTCGGACTGCTTGTCGGCGCCGACCACCTTCGCCTTGAACTCGCGCTTGTCGGTGAGCTTCACGGTGACGACGTTCGCGCCATCGACCACGTGCGCGTTCGTCAGAATGTAGCCGTCATTGCTGATGATGAAGCCCGAGCCGAGGCTCGCGCTCGGCTGGTCGGGCGCGTCTCCGCCATCGCCGCCCTGCATGCCGGGCACCCCGCCAAAGAACCGCTTGTAGAACTGATAGAACGGATCGTTCGGATCGATCGGCAGCTGGTTGCCGTTGAGGTTGCCGCCATTACCACGCATCGCGGTTTGCTTGACCACGTGCTTCGCGCTGATGTTGACGACGGCCGGACCATAGGTCTCGACGAGACCGGAGAAATCGGGGATACCGGTTTTGGCGGCTGCTTCGGCTGGCATCATCGCGGCGGCTTCCGCCGGCGAGACGATCTGCGGTGCTGGCACGTCGCGATGGCCCGCCACATAACCGGCTGAAAGCGCAGCGGCCACAGCTACCGCAACGGCGCCGCGGGACAAGGTTTTCGCGTTCATCATGAGCTCCTGACTGGAGAAAGTGACTTTGGATGTCGAGGAGCGTAAGGGGCATCACTTAAAAGAGTCTTAAGCAGCGCCAGATCATGGGAACCTTGTCGGACCGGCCGCTACGGACCACCACGCCAGCATGAACGCCGGCGTTGGCCGAACAGTAAATCACCATGATCAGAAGCGTACGATGACCTGCAAACCACCGGCCGGCGAGTCATCGAGCGATACTTGCGCATGATGTTGGGTGGCAATCCGACGCACGATCGCGAGACCGAGGCCGCTGCCCGCCACGTCGGTGCGCGCGCGATTCGCACCCGCTTCCGCGCGATAGAACCGGTCGAACACGCGCTCGCGATCGGCGGGATCGATACCGGGGCCGCTATCGGCGATCCGCACGACCGGATGGCCGTCCTCGACACGCAGGCTGACGTCGACGCGGCCGCCACGCGGCGTGTACTTGGTCGCGTTGTCGACGAGGTTGTTGAACATCACGCGCAGCGCTTCGGCGTCGCCGGTCACGCTGGCGGCCGCGCTCGCCTCGATGCCGAGGTCGACGCCGCGATTCATCGCGAGCGGCGCGTAGGTCGCGACGCACTCCCGCAGCAGCTCGCGCAGATCGAGCATCACTGCGCCGCCGGCGCCGTCCGGCTCGGCGCGCGCGAGCGCGAGCAATTGCTCGGCGAGGCGCGTCGCGCGCGTGACACCCGCCTGCAGATCGACGAGCGCCTCGCTGCGGGCTGTGTCGTCCTTCGCGCGCGCGACCAGTTGCGCCTGAATCTGTACCGCGGCAAGCGGCGTGCGCAATTCGTGCGCGGCATCGGCTACGAACGCCTTCTGGATATCGAGCGCGGTCGCGAGCCGCTGCAGCAGCCCGTTCAGCGCGCGCACGAGCGGCCGCACTTCGAGCGGCAGGCGCTGATCAGGCAATGGATCCAGCGCTTCGGGATGACGGGTGTCGAGCGCGCTCGTCACGCGCCGCAGCGGCTGCAGCCCGCGACCGACGATCACCCACACCGCGAGTCCGAGCAGCGGCAGCAGCACGATCAGCGGCCACAGCGTGCGCAGCGCGACATTGGCGGCGAGCCGGTTGCGCACCGACAGCGGCTGCGCGAGCTGCACGACGTTGTCGCCGACGATCGCGCCATATACGCGCCATTCGCCGCGGTCGGTGCGCTCGGTCGAAAAACCGAGTTCGGCGCGCGGCGCGAGCGGCGCACGCGGCCGCGAGTAATACATCAGCATGCCGTTGCGGTTCCAGATCTGCAGCACGATGCCCTCGTCGCCGGTATCGCGGCCGAGCACCTGCGAGAACGGTTCCGCCGGCAGCGCCGCAGCGATCTGCTCGAGCTGGTAGTCGAACAACTCGTTCGCTTCGGCGAGTGCCTGCCGGTAGATCAGCCAGCCCGCGATGCCGACGCCGAGCAGCACGAGCGCGAGCAGCCAGAACAACAGTTGCCGGCGAATCGAGCGCATCGGCTCAGGCGTCCTTCGCGATCATGTAGCCAAGCCCGCGAACGTTGCGGATCAGATCGGCGCCGAGCTTCTTGCGCAGCGCGTGGATATAGACCTCGACGGTATTGCTGCCGATCTCCTCGCCCCAGCCATACATCTTTTCCTCGAGCTGGCTCTTGGACAGCACCGCGCCGGGTCGCGCGAGCAGCGCCTCGAGCAACGCGAATTCGCGCGCGGATAGCGCGACCAGGGCGCCATCGAGCGTCACCTGGTGCGACGCGGGATCGAGGGTCAAATTGCCGTGGCGAATCGTCGAATCGCTGCGGCCGGACTGGCGCCGGATCAGCGCGCGCATCCGCGCACCGAGCTCGTCGAGATCGAAAGGTTTGACAAGGTAATCGTCAGCGCCGGCGTCGAGGCCCCTGACACGATCGGCGACCGCGTCGCGCGCGGTGACGATCAGCACCGGCAGCGCATGGCCGCGCGCACGCAGTGCGCGCAGCACCTCGAGACCGTCGCGCTTGGGCAGACCGAGGTCGAGCAACGCGAGGTCGTAAGGCTGGGCCGCCGCCGCGCGCAGCGCCGCTTCGCCGTCCTCGACCCAATCGACGGCGAAGCCTTCGCCGCGCAGCGCCTTGCGCACGCCTTCGGCGATCATCCGGTCATCTTCGACTAGCAGGATGCGCATGGTTGTCCGTTCCAAAACATTCGATGATGCCGCATTCTAGCGCCCGCTTCCGACCCGTGCGGCGTGTGGCGCTTTTTTCACCGCAGCCTCGCGGGATGTCACTACAATGGGCGCTTTGCGTCGCGCGACGGCCGTCGGGTAGACTGCGGCGCGCTACCGCGCCGTCAAGGCGCCCAGCTTGCCGTTCCATCGTCCCTCGCACGGCGCACGCCGCTCGCCGCACACCTTGAAATCCTGCTCGTCCGTTTGCCCGTTCACCCGTTCATGACGCACCCTTTTCTGTCTTCCGTCGCACGCCGTATGGCGCTGCACTCGCGCCGTATGTTCGATCGCGCAGCCTTCATGCCTAATCGCGTCGTGCCGCGCGCGGCCGTCTGGCTCTGCGCCGCCGCGCTCGGCGCAGGCACGCTGCTGCCGCTGACGGGGGAGGCACGCGTCAAGGCCACGCATCCGAGCGTCAACGTCACGACGGTACTGCCGCAGCCGGTGATGGTCGGCCTGCAGCGCGCGCACGTGCCGTTGTCGTCGATCAGCGTGGTCGTCGAAAAGGTGGGCGATCGCACGCCGATCCTCGCGCTGAACGCCGGCAAGCCGATGATGCCCGCCTCGACGATGAAGCTCGTCACCACCTACTCAGGCCTGTCGATCCTCGGTCCCGGTTACCGCTGGCGCACCAGCGCGTACGCGGACGGCCCGCTCGACGCGAGCGGCGTGCTGCACGGCAATCTGTACATCCAGGGCACCGGCGACCCGAAGCTCGTGCCCGAAGAACTGATCGACCTCGTGCAGAAGATCCACAAGGCGGGCATCAACGGTATCGACGGCGCGCTGGTGCTCGACAAGCGCTACTTCGATCCGTCGACTCGCGACCTGCCCGCGTTCGACGACGACGTGAACGCGCCGTACAACGTCGGCCCCGATCCGCTGCTGTACGCGTTCAAATCGCTGTCGTTCACGCTGACGCCATCGCCGGACGGCACGGTGGCGATCGACGTGCTGCCCGCGCTCGCGCAACTGCGCATCGACAACCAGCTGCGTGCGACGAGCGGCCCATGCCGGGGCGAGCTGCCGACGCCGACCGTCACGCCGGAGCCTGACGGCACGCTCGTCGCGTCGTTCATCGGCGACTTTCCGGTGCGCTGCGACGCGCGCACGATCAACGTCGCCGTGCTCGATCACTCGACGTTTTTCGCGCGCGGCTTCCTCGCGCTGTGGCAGCAAACCGGCGGCACATTCACCGGCGCGACCCGCGAAGGCGCAGTGCCCGCCGGCGCGAAGCTCGTCGCCAGGCACGAGGGGCCGATGCTGTCGGACATCGTTCGCGACATCAACAAGTTCAGCAACAACACGATGGCGCGCAACCTGTTCCTGACAATCGGCGCCGCCGAGGAAACGCCGCCCGCCACGCCCGCGAAAGCCGCGCACGCGGTCGAAGCTTTCCTGACGCGCGACAGCCTGAACACCGAATACCTGTCGCTCGATAACGGCTCGGGCCTGTCGCGCGACGAACACATCACCGCGCTCGCGCTCGCCGATGTTCTGCAACGCGCGAACGCGAGCCCAGTCGCGCAGGTGTTCGTCGACTCGCTGCCGATCGCCGGTGTCGACGGCACGATGCGCAACCGCCTGACCAGCCAGGGCGCGGGCGGCAACGCGCACATCAAGACCGGCACGCTGCGCGACGTGCGCGCGATCGCCGGCTACGTCGCGTCGGCCGACGGCAACAGCTATGTCGTCGTCAGCCTGATCAACGATCCGCATTCGGAAGCGGCGCGCGCCGCGCACGACGCGCTGCTCGAATGGGTGTACGAAGGCCCGTCGCAGGGCTTTACGAAGGTTTCCGCGCCCATCGAGGGAGCGCGCGGGAAGCCCAGGAAAAACCCGCGCAAGCGCGGCAGCCACTGAGTATTCCTTCTAGCGATGCCGCGCGCGGCAAGCTCCTAACCGTGTACGCTGTCGGGCAGCATGCGGCGCGCGACATCACGGGCTTGCCGCGCAGGGCGCCGGTCGTGCAGACCGCGCGACCTCACGAACGATAACGACACCACCCGCCGCGTACCGCGCGGCGGTCAGGGACCAGGAAGGGAGACAAGATGCAATTCGATGCCGAATTGCTGCTGCTCGCCATGGCGCCCGTCTTTCTTGCCTGCATCGGCTGGGAGGCGTGGCACGTGAGCCGCACGCGCCCGGCCGAGCGGCTCTACAGCTGGCGCGACACGCTGTGCAACGCCGCGCTCGCGCTGCTGCAGCAGGCCGCCGACAAGCTCGCGTGGCTCGCGATCATCCCTGTCTACGCGTTTTTCTACGAGCATTACCGCATTCATGCATGGCCGGCGACATGGCTGTCGTTCGTCGTGCTGTTCGTCGCGCAGGACCTGCTCTATTACGTGTTTCATCGCTGCAGTCATCGCGTGCGCTGGCTGTGGGCCGCCCACGTCGTGCATCACTCGTCGGAGTGGATGAATTTTTCGACCGCGTTCCGCCAGAGCCTGATGTACCCGATAGCCGGCATGTGGGTGTTCTGGATTCCGCTCGCCATTCCTGGCTTTGCTCCGAAGCAGATCGTCGCGATCGTGCTGATCAATCTCGGCTTCCAGTTCTTCGTGCACACGCAGGCGATCGGCAAGCTCGGCTGGCTCGAATACGTGTTCAATACGCCGTCGATCCATCGCGTGCATCATGCGCGCAACGAACGCTACATCGATCGCAAATACGCAGGTGTACTGGTGATCTGGGATCGTCTGCTCGGCAGCAGCCTCGACGCGGGAGCCAACGCGCATACGCATTCGGGTATGGACAACATCGTGAGCAAAGCCACCGCAGAGCTACCCGGCTTGAACTCAAACCATACGGTCGCGCTTCGGACATCGCGCAGGCCGTAGAAGATTCTGTAAGCTGTCGTCACGCCGCCAACGCGGTGGACGCCGCCTGCAACACATGGCATCAAGGGCCACACATACGAGGAGATGCAGTCAACATGAATCAAACCGCTTCGAAGAAACAGCAATGGTTGCGCGTCACGCAGATCGCAGTGGCGAGCGCAGCGTTCGCCGCGCTCGCGGCATGCGGCGGTGGCAGCGACAACAATAGTTCGAGCAGCAGCAACACGCCGCCGGGGGGCGTCACGCTGCAGGTCGTGTCATTCGGCGACAGCCTGTCGGATGTCGGCACATACATGCCGGCGGTCCAGGCGAACGTCGGCACGGGCGGCGGCCGCTTCACGACGAATCCGGGTGAGGTCTGGACGCAGAAGGTCGCCGAGTACTACGGCGGCACGCTCACCGCCGCGTACGTCGGAGGCTTCGGCATGCCGCTCACCGCGACGGGCGGCCTCGGTTACGCGCAGGGCGGCTCGCGTGTCGATCTGCAGCCGGGCGAAGGCTACGCGCCGAACAACATGGCCGCGACGACGGTGCCGGTCACGACGCAGGTCGCCGAGTATCTGGCCGGGCACAATAACAGCTTCAATTCGAACCAGCTCGTGCTGATGAACGGCGGCGCGAACGACATCTTCGTCGCGGTGCAAGCGGTCTCGGCTGCCGGTACGGCAGCGGCGACGCAGGCGCTCCTGAAAGGCGGTACCCCGGCCGACGCGCAGACGGCCGCAGCCGCCGCGTCGCAGACGGCCACGCTGGCCGCGCTGCAGGACATCACCACCGCGGCGACCACGTTCGTCGGCACGGTGCAGAAGGTCGTCGCGTCGGGCGCGACGCACGTGGTGGTGTCGGACGTGCCGGACATCGCGCAGACGCCGCAAGGTCTCGCCGCGGGCGCGCAAGGCCAGGCGCTCATCAACGCGCTCGTCAAGACCTACAACGGCGTGCTGCAGCAAGGCCTCGCGTCGAGCAAGCAGGTCATCTACGTGAGCGCGTTCGCGTGGATCGACCGGACGTTGCAGAACTATCAGTCGCTCGGTTTCACCGTGTCGAATGCGGGCACCGCGTGTAACCTGGCGTCGATGGCCCAAAGCGCGACCACGTACGCGACGAACAATCCAAGCGTGCTCGCATCCGGCCAGACGGCGGCGGACTTCGGCAGCGCGTTCGCGAAGTCGCTGTTCTGCTCGCCGCAAACCTACACGGTGGCCGGCGCGGACCAGACCTACATGTTCGCCGACCTCGTGCATCCGACCACGCATCTGCAAGCGCTGTTCGCACAGCAGGTCGAGACGCAGATCGCTGCTAGCGGGCTTGGCAAGTAACGCGGGGTTGGCCGTGGGGTTAGCGGGATTGACATGACAGCTAACCTGCATCGCTAAGGCTGGCTAGATGGCAAAAGGCCCGGCTCGTTGAACGAGCCGGGCCTTTGTCTTTTCCGGTGGCCACGCCATGCAGCGCAGCGAGCCGATTGCGTCAGTGCTGCGTTTCGAACGCCGCCGCCGCGCGCCCGAGCCGATCGTTGACCGCGATCCATTCGATCGTATCGGGCAGCTTCTCGATCAGAATCCGCGTGACGTTCGCGCGATCGAGCGCGCGCAGCAAGCCGTAGAGTTCGCGTGCATAGACGTGCGGATCTTCCGGCGCGGCGACGAAATGCACGCCGTCGACATCGGCCCACTGTCCCGCACGCGACGCGCGCGCGACCAGCGCGACGCGCTCGCCCGGCTCGCGCACCGCGAGCAGCGGTTCGAGCTCGCCGAATGGCAGCAGCACGAGCGGCGTGCGCGGCGCGTAATGCGCTTTCAACGTGCCCGACGCGCGCGGCGCGGTCGCGTCCGACCCGTCGGGCAGACGCGGCGCCTCGCCGAGCACGTCGGCGATATCCTGCGGCGTCACGCGACCGGGCCTCAGCAGCGCCGGAAAGCCGCGCGACAGATCGAGAATCGTCGACTCGATACCGACATCCGACGCGCCGCCATCGAGCACATGAATCGCGCTGCCGAACTCGTCGCGCACATGGTGCGCGGTGGTCGGGCTCACATGCCCGAAGCGGTTCGCCGACGGCGCGGCGACGCCGCCATGCCCGCCGCGCAACGCGCTGAATGCATCGAGCAACGCCTGCGCAACCGGATGCGACGGGCAGCGCAGTCCCACCGAGTCCTGCCCGCCGCTGACCGCCGCCGGAATGCGCGCAGCGCGCTTGAGGATCAGCGTGAGCGGTCCCGGCCAGAACGCGTCGATCAGGCGCTGCGCATCCGCCGGCAAATGCTCGACCCAGTAGTTCGGATCGCCATGCGGCGCGAGATGCACGATCACCGGATGATTGGCCGGCCGCCCCTTCGCCGCGTAAATGCGCGCGACCGCGTCCGGGTTCTCGGCATCGCCGCCGAGGCCGTACACGGTTTCCGTCGGAAACGCGACCAGTCCCCCCGCGTCGAGCAAGGCCGCCGCGTGCTCGATCTGCGCGGCGCTGACCGGCAATGCGTTGGTAGCGTCCTCGGCGGGTTTCAGTTGATCCGGCATGGCGCGCGCGTCAGCTGGTAGCGATGTGCAGCAGCCGCGCGCAATCGCGCGCCGCGGTGCGGGCTTCTTCGAGGGTCGGCGCGGTGAAGTTCACGTGGCCCATCTTGCGGCCGCAACGCGCCTCTTCCTTGCCGTACAGATGCAGGCGCGCTGACGGCATCGCGGCGACTTCCTGCCACGGCGGCGTGACCGCCGCGCGCTTCGGACCGTCCGGAAACCACACGTCGCCGAGGATGTTCAGCATCACCGCCGGCGAATGCTGGCGCGTGTCGCCGAGCGGCATGCTGGTCATCGCGCGCACCTGCTGCTCGAACTGGCTCGTCGCGCACGCGTCGACCGTGTAGTGGCCGGAGTTATGCGGGCGCGGCGCCATTTCGTTGGCGACTAGCGAGCCGTCTTCGAGAATGAAGAATTCGACGCACAGCACGCCGACGTAGCCGAGCTTCTCGGCGATCTGCAGCGCGGCCTGTTGAGCCTGCTGCACGAGCGCCGGCGACGCGTCCGGCGCGGGGACGATGGTGTGCGATAGCACGCCGTCGCGATGGGTGTTCTGCGCGAGCGGATAGACGACCGACGCCCCGCTCGCCACGCGCGCGATCAGCGCCGACACCTCGAACTTCAGCGGCAGGCGCTTCTCGAGCACACACGGCACGCCGCCGAGCGACGCATGCGCCTCGCGCACTTCCTCGGCGTTGCGCACGCGAATCTGGCCTTTGCCGTCGTAACCCATGCGCGCCGTTTTCAGGATGCCGGGCAGCACCGCTTCGAGCTCGCCATCGCCCAGCGCCGCAAGCGCATCCGACGACTCGATCACGACGTGCGGCGCAACCGTCACACCCGACGACGCGATAAAGCGCTTCTCGGCGATCCGGTCCTGCGCGACGGCGACACAACGCCCCGCCGGGCTCACGAAGGTGGTCTTGCCGAGAAAGTCGAGGCTCGCGGACGGCACGTTCTCGAATTCGGTCGACACCGCCGCGCACAACCGCGCGAGTTCGGTCAGCGCCGCTTCGTCGTCGTAGGCCGCGCGCAGGTGGCGGTCGGCGACCGCGCCGGCCGGGCTGGTTTCGTCCGGATCGAGCACGGCGACGCGATAGCCCATCGCCTGGGCGGCGAAACAGAACATGCGGCCGAGCTGGCCGCCACCGACCATGCCAAGCCATGCGCCGGGCAGAATCGGTGAAATCGGTGTGTTGTCAGGGTTCATCTTGGTGGTCGGTCGCGGCCGGATACGCGTCGCGCTCGCACCGCGAGCGGCGGGCATCCGGCCGGGGGTCGGACAGGAGACGTCTTATAAAACAACCAGCGCGCTTACAGCGCCGGCAATACCATCGCGTGAGCCACTTCGTTCTGGCGCACACGGAATGCAGCGAGCTTGTCCGCGTATTCGGCGCTGGTGCCGGAGAGCAGGGACACCGCAAACAGCGCCGCGTTCGCGGCACCCGCCTCGCCGATCGCAAACGTCGCGACCGGCACACCCTTGGGCATCTGCACGATCGAATGCAGCGAATCGACGCCCTTCAGATACTTGCTCGCGACCGGCACGCCGAGCACCGGCACCGTGGTCTTCGCGGCCAGCATGCCCGGCAGATGCGCGGCGCCGCCCGCACCCGCGATGATCGCGCGAATGCCGCGCTCGCGCGCTCGCGCTTTCAGCATAGGCGAACATTTCGTCGGGCATGCGGTGCGCGGACACGACCTTCGCTTCGTACGGCACGCCGAATTCCTGCAGAATCGCGACGGCGTTTTTCATCACTTCCCAGTCGGAACTGGAGCCCATCAATACGCCGACGACCGGCGCATCATGCGTATGGGCGGTTTGTGCTTCACTCATCTTACGGCTTCCTTGTTTCCCGGCGATGCGCGCCTGACACGGCGCGCGCGATCAGATCAGTCGAGCTTGTGGCCGGTCAGGCGCTCGAGCGCTTCCTGGTACTTCTCGCCCGTTTTCGCGACCACGTCGTCCGGCAGCTTCGGCGCCGGCGGCTCTTTCTTCCACGGCTGGGTTTCGAGCCAGTCGCGCACGAACTGCTTGTCGAACGACGGCGGGTTCGTGCCGACCTGGTACTGGTCCGCCGGCCAGAAGCGCGACGAATCGGCGGTCAGCGCCTCGTCCATCAGGTACAGCTTGCCGTGGTTGTCCAGACCGAATTCGAACTTCGTGTCCGCAATGATGATGCCGCGCGTGGCCGCGTAATCAGCGGCTTCCTTATACAGACGGATCGAAATGTCGCGGATCGTGGCCGACAGTTCGGTGCCGATGCGGCGCTCCATCTCGTCATAGGTGATGTTTTCGTCGTGGTGGCCCATCTCGGCCTTTGCGGCCGGCGTGAAGATCGGCTCGGGCAGCTTCTGCGCGTTCTGCAGACCCGGCGGCAGTTGCACGCCGCAGACCGAACCGGTGGCCTGGTAATCTTTCCAGCCACTGCCGGCCAGATAGCCGCGCACCACCGCTTCGACGAGGATCGGCTCGAGACGCTTGACGACCACCGCGCGCCCCTTGACCTGCTCGACTTCGTCCGGCGCGACCACCGACTCCGGCGCGACGCCCGTCAGGTGGTTCGGCACCACGTGCTTCAGTTTCTCGAACCAGAAGTTCGCCATCGCGTTGAGCACGCGACCCTTGTTCGGAATCGGCTCGCCCATGATCACGTCGAACGCCGACAGACGGTCGGTCGTGACGATCAGCAACTGGTCGTTGCCCACCGCATAGTTGTCGCGGACTTTGCCGCGGCCGAGCAGCGGCAGCGAGCGGAGCGTGGATTCGTAGAGGGTAGACATCGTCGTGGTTCGCTAAAAGTGGTGCAAAAAATGTGACCGGAACAAAAGGGAAACGCCGTTCCCCCGATGATGCGGGAACGGCGATCGGACGACAACCTGGCCAAACGGCCAGGCGCGGAGCCAAAACTACAGCTTAACGGACGACTTGCGCGAGCTCGCCCGACTTGTACTTCTCCGCAATTTTATCAAGCGAAACCGGCTTGATCTTGCCGGCCTGGCCTTCGCAGCCGAATTGTGTGTAACGGTCGAGACAGATCTTCATCGCCGCTTCGCGCGCCGGCTTCAGGTAATCGCGCGGATCGAACTTGCCCGGGTTGGTCGCCATGTAGCGACGGATCGCGCCCGTGATCGCCAGACGCAGGTCGGTATCGATGTTGACCTTGCGCACGCCGTGACGGATGCCTTCCTGGATTTCTTCGACCGGCACGCCGTAGGTTTCCTTCATGTCGCCGCCGAATTCGCGGATTTCCGCGAGCAGCTCCTGCGGCACCGACGACGAGCCGTGCATCACGAGGTGCGTGTTCGGAATGCGCTGATGGATTTCCTTGATGCGCTGGATCGACAGAATATCGCCCGTCGGCTTCTTGCTGAACTTGTAGGCGCCGTGCGAGGTGCCGATCGCGATGGCCAGCGCGTCGCACTGGGTCAGCTTGACGAAGTCGGCGGCCTGCTCCGGATCGGTCAGCAGTTGTTCACGCGTCATCGTGCCTTCGGCGCCGTGGCCGTCTTCCTTGTCGCCCTTCATCGTTTCGAGCGAACCGAGCACGCCCAGCTCCGCTTCCACGGTCACGCCGATCGAGTGCGCCGCCTCAACGACCTTGCGCGACACTTCGACGTTGTACTCGTACGATGCGACCGTCTTGCCGTCGGCTTCGAGCGAACCGTCCATCATCACGCTGGTGAAGCCGCTGCGAATCGCCGCCATGCACACCGCCGGCGACTGACCGTGGTCCTGGTGCATCACGACCGGAATGTGCGGATACGACTCGACCGCCGCTTCGATCAGATGACGCAGGAACGGCTCGCCCGCGTACTTACGCGCACCGGCCGACGCCTGCATGATGACCGGGGCGTTGACCTTGTCGGCCGCGGCCATGATCGCCTGCACCTGCTCCAGGTTGTTCACGTTGAATGCCGGAAGGCCATAGCCGTTTTCCGCGGCATGGTCCAGCAGTTGACGCATTGATACGAGAGGCATGCTGAAACTCCTTAGATTGAAACGAATTCTTTTGCCGTCGGCATCTTTTGCGGCGATTTTATCGCGAAGCAGGGGGCGTTCCCGCGATGACACCGGCGCTTTGGTGCGCCGTCGCACATGGACCGTGCGGGTTTCGCCGCCCTGCTTCGCACAATCGAGCCTGTGCCGATCGAGCAGTCCTGCCTGATCAGTACGGTTCACCGACCCGCACGATCTTCAACGTGTTGGTGCCGCCCGCCTGACCCATCGGCTCGCCGACCGTCAGCACGACCATGTCGCCGTGCGACGCGTAGCCCTTGCCGACCACCGTTTCGAGCGCCTGCTGCAGCGCCGTGTCGCGGTCGGTGTTGGTGTCCAGATGCAGCGACGTCACGTTGCGGTACAGCGCCATCGCCCGTTCGCTGCCGACGCGCGGCGTCAGCGCGAAGATCGGCACATGGGTCCAGTGACGCGACATCCACAGCGCGGTCGAGCCCGATTCGGTCAGCGCGACGATGGCCTTGGCGCCAAGGTGATAGGCGGTGAACAGCGCGCCCATCGCGATCGACTGGTCGATCCGCGTGAACGTGCGGTCGAGGAAGTCCTTGTCGAGCTCCGACTGCTCGGACTTTTCCGCTTCGACGCAAATCGCGGCCATCGTCTCGATGGTCTGCACCGGGTACTTGCCCGCCGCCGATTCCGCCGACAGCATCACCGCGTCCGTGCCGTCGAGCACCGCGTTGGCGACGTCCGACACTTCCGCGCGGGTCGGTACCGGCGCGTGGATCATCGACTCCATCATCTGCGTCGCGGTGATCACGAACTTGTTCGATTCGCGCGCCATCCGGATCATGCGCTTTTGCAGCGCCGGCACCGCGGCATTGCCCACTTCCACGGCCAGATCGCCACGCGCGACCATGATGCCGTCCGACGCGTCGAGGATGCCTTGTAGCGCCGGAATCGCTTCCGCGCGCTCGATCTTCGCGATCATCTTCGGCTTGATGCCGTACGGCGCGCCGGCGATGTTCGCGAGCTGGCGGGCCATTTCCATGTCGGTCGCGTTTTTCGGGAACGACACCGCGACGAAATCGACGCCGAGCGACATCGCCGTGCGGATGTCCTCCATGTCTTTCGCGGTCAGCGCGGGCGCCGACAGACCGCCTCCCTGGCGATTGATGCCCTTGTTGTTCGACAGCTCGCCGCCGATCTTCACGACCGTGTGGATCTCCTGGCCGATCACGCGTTGCACGCTGAGCACGATCAGACCGTCGTTGAGCAGCAGCACGTCGCCTGGCTTCAGGTCGCGCGGCAGATCCTTGTAGTCGAGGCCGACGCGCTCGTCGTTGCCGAGCTCGCATTCCCCGTCGAGAATGAACGGATTGCCGGTGACGAGCGTCGTGCGGCCGTTCTCGAATTTGCCGACGCGGATTTTCGGGCCTTGCAGGTCGGCCATGATGGCCACTTCGCGGCCGGCCTGGCGTGCCGCCTCGCGCACGAATTCGGCGCGCTGGCGATGGTCGTCCGCGGTGCCATGTGAGAAATTGAGCCGCACCACGTCCAATCCCGCCTGAATCATTTGCAGCAGGATTTCCGGCGTGCTGGAAGCCGGACCGATAGTAGCGACAATCTTGGTGGCGCGATGCATGAGTCTCCTCGTCTGGATAGGATCGCTGGTAAGAGCGCTGCGGGGCTGCTGCGGAGTTCGCGCATCGAAAGATGCTGCCTGGGGTCGCGCGCCGGTTGTGGCCGGTGTCGCTTTGTGGAGTGATGCGGGTGATGCGGTATTCGAGACCGGCGCCTCGCGCGCCGGAGATTTGCTGTCCTGCTTGCCGGAAGGCTGTTCCGGCTGGGCCGAACCGTGTTGAGCAGATTCGACCTGCGCCGTTGGGGGCTGCTCCGCGTCGCCGGTCGGAGCATGCGCTTCAACCGGTCCCGCGGGCGCTCCGGCGGCTAGCGCCGGTTCGGTGGCCGCGGGCGCTATCGGCGCTTCGGCAGCCACGTCCTGTCCGGCCGCTGCCGACGCAGCGGCCGCGCGTGTCGCGCGCTCCCCTGCCGGCGTTGCCGCGTTACCGCGCGGCGCTTTCACGCCACGCGCCTTGGTCGACTTCGCCGCTGGGGAGCGCGTCGCCACGTTAAGCCCGCGATTCCAGAACTTCTACCGCCGGCAGCTTCTTGCCCTCGAGGAACTCGAGGAATGCGCCGCCGCCCGTCGAAATGTAGCTCACCTGGTCGTGGATGCCGTACTTGGAGATTGCCGCGAGCGTATCGCCGCCGCCTGCGATCGAGAACGCCGCCGAGCGCGCGATCGCGTCCGCGAGCGTCTTCGTGCCGTTGCCGAACTGGTCGAACTCGAACACGCCGACCGGGCCGTTCCACACGATCGTGCCGGCCTTCTCGAGTTGCGCGGCGAGCACCTTGGCCGTTTCCGGGCCGATGTCGAGGATCATGTCGTCGTCCTGCACATCGGCGACGGCCTTTACTTCTGCCTTCGCGGTCGGCGAGAACTCCTTGGCCGTGACGACGTCGGTCGGGATCGGCACCGAGGCGCCGCGGGCCTTGGCCGCGTCGATGATCGCCTTCGCTTCGTCGACGAGATCGGCTTCGGCGAGCGACTTGCCGATCTTCAGGCCGGCCGCGAGCATGAACGTATTGGCGATGCCGCCGCCGACGATCAGCTGGTCGACCTTCTCCGCGAGCGACTTCAGGATGGTCAGTTTGGTCGACACCTTGGAGCCCGCGACGATCGCCACGAGCGGACGCTTCGGTGCGCCGAGCGCCTTGCCGAGCGCTTCGAGCTCAGCGGCGAGCAGCGGACCCGCGCAGGCAACCGGCGCGTACTTCGCGATGCCGTGCGTAGTCGCTTCGGCGCGGTGGGCGGTGCCGAACGCGTCGTTCACGTAGATATCGCAGAGCTTGGCCATTTTCTGCGCGAGCTCGTCGGAATCTTTCTTTTCGCCCTTGTTGACGCGGCAGTTTTCGAGCAGCACGACCGAGCCCGGCGCGACGTTCACTCCGTTTTCGACCCAATTCGCGACGAGCGGGACGTCGCGGCCGAGCAGCTCCGCGAGACGCTTCGCCACTGGTGCGAGCGAATCTTCCGGCTTGAAGTCGCCTTCGGTCGGACGGCCAAGGTGCGAGGTGACCATCACGGCGGCGCCGGCGTCGAGCGCGGCCTTGATGGCCGGCACGGAGGCGCGGATGCGGGTGTCTTCGGTGATGTTGCCTTGATCGTCCTGCGGCACGTTCAGATCGGCGCGGATGAACACGCGTTTGCCGGACAGCTTGCCTTCGGCGATCAGGTCGGAGAGACGCAATACCTTGTTCATGGGCTTGAGTATGCGAGTTGATGAGAAGGCGGTGACGGACAGCGCGCGGGGACGAGGCGCAGCGAACTCCAGCGCTTCGGCCCAACGGCTCCGCGGGATCGGGCGCCTGCGGCCGGCCGCGGCACCAGGCGCCTAGCTGCGGCGCGCTCAACCCGGAAAAAGCATTTTAACTGATCCCAACGGCCTTCTGATCCGCGACGCGGCGAATCTCGCGCATTTGATCGCAAGGCCGCAGATGCCGCGACGTAGCATTCATCGCCGCACCCCGGGCCCGGCCGTCACAGGAAGACGCGCATCAGCGTGAACACGACCATTCCGGTCACGATCGTGCCGAGCATGGTGCGCCGCCACAAAAACCAGCCGAGGCCGGCGAGCGTCGCGTAAAGCTCATGGTTGGAAGGCGCGAACGACAGCCCATCGGACGTCGTCAGCACGTCGGGCACCACCACCGCGGCGAGCGCGGCGGCCGGCGCGTAGCGCAGCATCTTCTGCACGCGCGCTGGCAGTACCGTGCGCTCGCCGCCGATCAGGAACATCGCGCGCGTGAGCGCGGTGACGAAGGTCATGCCGAAAATGGCGAGCCAGATTTGCGTGGAGGTCATCGGGAGTCTCCGGCGCGATCGTTCACGCCACGAATGCGGCGCAGGTCGGCGCGCTCGATCATCAGGTCGGCCGCACTGCCGGCCGCGATCGCCGCGATCACCGCGAGCGGCAACGCCAGCCGGTACGGCAAATCGAGCGCGAGCAGCGACACAATGCCGGCCACGCTGACCGCGACCAGCGTCGAGCGGGTGGCGATCGCCGACACCATCACCGGCAGCAGCGCGAGCGTGCCGGCCAGCGCGAGCCCCCAGTTGTCCGGAATCAGGCTCGCGAGCAGGATGCCGATGATCGACGACACCTGCCACGACAGCCAGCTCGATACCGCCATGCCCCAGAAGTACGCCTCCTTGCCCGGCACGTAGCCGGTCGGAAAGCTCTTCTTGACGAATAGCAGATAGATCACGTCGCCGTTGAAATAGCCGAGCACGATGCGCCGCCACATCGACAGATACGAGAAGTGCGGCGCGAGGCCGGCGCTGAAGATCACGAAGCGGGTGTTGACCATCGCCGCGGTCAGCAGCACCGTCCACACCGGCAGCTTCGCCGCGAGGAGCGGCAACACCGCCAGCTGCGACGATCCGGCGTAGCACAGCAGCGACATCGTGAGCGCCTGCGGCAGCGTCAGCACGGACTTGCTCATCGCGATGCCGGTCACGAGGCCCCAGGAAAAAATCGCCATCAGCGTGGGGGCATAGGCGCGCGCGCCTTCACGAAAAGCGCGGCGATCGGTGTCGGACAGTCGAGCGAGCATCGGGCGAAGGGTGCGGGCGCAGGAAACGCCGTCAAGAAGGCCAGGTCGGCGCCAGCTTGCGAGACGACCCGCTGGCGCATCCGGATTTGATTTATGCGTGCGCTGGATTATAGCGTCCGGGGTGCGCCCAAATGCCCGTGGTGTGTGCAAAAGACGCTAAAATAGCGCTCCCGGCTATGTCCTGCGCTCATGGCCGCATCTCATAACGCACCTGCTGGAGAACCGTATGTCAATGGCCGACCGCGACGGCAAGATCTGGATGGATGGCGAGCTCATCGAGTGGCGTGATGCCAAAATCCACGTGCTCACCCATACGCTGCACTACGGCATGGGCGTGTTCGAGGGCGTGCGCGCTTACAAGACGGCCGACGGCGCCACCGCGATTTTCCGCCTGCAGGAGCACACCAAGCGCCTGCTGAACTCGGCGAAGATCTTCCAGATGGCCGTGCCCTTCGACCATGAAACGCTCGCCGCCGCGCAGCGCGAAGTGGTCCGCGAGAACAAGCTCGATTCGTGCTATCTGCGCCCGATCATCTGGGTCGGCTCGGAAAAGCTCGGCGTGTCGGCCAAGGGCAACACGATTCACGTCGCGATCGCCGCGTGGCCGTGGGGCGCATACCTTGGCGAAGACGGCATCACCAAGGGCATCCGCGTAAAGACGTCGTCGTTCACGCGCCATCACGTGAACGTGTCGATGGTGCGCGCGAAGGCGTCGGGCTGGTACGTGAACTCGATCCTCGCGAACCAGGAAGCGATCGCCGACGGCTACGACGAAGCGCTGTTGCTCGACGTCGACGGCTACGTGTCGGAAGGCTCGGGCGAGAACTTCTTCCTCGTCAACAACGGCAAGCTGTACACGCCTGATCTGTCGTCGTGCCTCGACGGCATCACGCGCGACACCGTCATCACGCTCGCGCGCGACATGGACCTGCAGGTGATCGAAAAGCGCATCACGCGCGACGAAGTCTATACCTGCGACGAAGCGTTCTTCACCGGCACGGCGGCCGAAGTCACGCCGATCCGCGAGCTCGACAACCGCACGATCGGCGCTGGCGCGCGCGGCCCGATCACCGAAAAGCTGCAGTCGGCTTTCTTCGACGTCGTGAACGGCAGGAGCGCGAAATACGCGCACTGGCTCACGAAAATCTGAGCGACGTTTCGAGATACCCCGCGCGGCCCAACGGCGGCGCACTGCAAGCACCCCGCATACAACGAGAAAGTCTCATGAGCGAAATCAAGGAAATGCCGCTGGTCGAACTGTCGGCAAAAGATCTGCCGGCGTATTGTCCGAACCCGGCTATGCCGCGCTGGAGCGCGCATCCGCGCGTCTTCATCGACGTATCGCACGGCGAAGCGCGTTGCCCGTATTGCAGCACGCGTTACAAGCTGCGCGACGGCGAAGTGATCAAGGGCCATTGATCCAACGCATCGAGCGATTCTGAGCCAGCTTGCATGGCACGAGGCGCGCGTTTTGAATCGCGCGCTCGCCGCGCCGCAGGCTCGATCGCACGACCCGTGCGGCTGCGCCGCCATAGCGGCGCATGTGGGCAAACGGCATCGCGCCGTGCGGCTTTCCGCTTTCCCCATTTACCTATCCGAGTGCCGCGCGCATCGCGCGCGGCGCTTGTTATCGACACCGGACACTCACTCTGATGCGTCGCGCGTTGGTTATCGCACCGAACTGGATCGGTGACGCATTGATGGCGCAGCCGCTGTTTGCGCGCCTCGTGAAATTGCATCCGCGCATCGTCATCGACGCGGTCGCGCCCAGTTGGGTCGCACCCGTGCTCGAACGCATGCCGGAAATCCGCGACGTCTACGCGACCGATCTCGCCCACGGCAAGCTGCAGATGCTGCGCCGCTGGCAGCTGTCGAGCGATCTGCGCGACGTCGGCTACGACGCGGCCTACGTGCTGCCGAATTCGTTCAAGTCGGCGCTGATTCCGTGGCTGGCGGGCATTCCGCTGCGCATCGGGTACACCGGCGAGAGTCGCTACGGCGTGCTGAACGTGCGTCACGCGAATCCGCGCAAGGACGCCCGCCCGCCGATGGTCGGCCACTACGCCGCCCTCGCCTATGCGCCAGGCGCCAAGGTCCCCGAAGATCTGCCGATGCCGCGCCTCGACACGGACCTGAACGAGGCCTCGCGCGTGTCGGCGCGCTTCAATCTCGATACGCGCGTGCCGCTGCTGGTGTTCTGCCCCGGCGCAGAATACGGTCCCGCGAAGCGCTGGCCGCCCGAGCACTTCGCGTCGCTCGCGCAGATGGTCGGCCAGTCGTTCCCCTACACGCAAATCGTCGCGCTCGGCTCGCCGAAAGACGCGCCGCTCGCGCAGGCGATCGCCGAGAAAGCGCCGAACGTGCGCAACCTGTGCGGCCAGACCGCACTCGGCGAGGCTTGCGCGCTGATCTCGCGGGCCAACGCGGTCGTCACCAACGACTCCGGACTGATGCACGTGGCCGCCGCGCTGCGCCGCCCGCTCGTGGCCGTCTACGGTTCGACCGATCCGCGCCACACCCCGCCCTTGTCCGAGCTCGCGAAGGTACAATGGCTTCATCTCGAATGCAGCCCCTGTTTTGAGCGCGAGTGCCCACTCGGTCATCTGAACTGTCTGAAGCAGCTGAGCGCCGAGCAGGTTTTCGGCGATTTGCGCGGCATGCTGCTCGCGCAGCGCTGAGCCGACTGGTACTTGCACGCAACACCGCACGCCCCGAGCGCGTCGCGTCATGTTCGCGCCTTGCGGCACGGGCAAGCTGACGCCGGGGCGATGGTCCGGCGCTCTGGACCGTCCCGCAACCGCGCGCCGCGCACAAGAGACTGACAAGCCATGCCACGTTTTGCCCATATCTTCGAAGCCGCCGCCGATACCCTGAACGCCTACTATCAGGCCGTCGCCGAGGTCAATATCGACAGCTTGATGGGCTTGTGGATCGACGAGGAGTTCGTCAGCTGCATCTGCGCGGACGGCTCGCATCTGCACGGCCTCGAGAGCATCCGCAATGGCTTGCAGGTCCAGCTCGAAGCGCTGCCGGTGTCGATCGAGCCGCTCGACATCCGCGTCTACGACAGCCTCGGCACCGTCGTCTATGCGATTGCCGAAGCGCATCGTCCGGCCGACCCGACCGCCACGCCCGCGATGGTCTTCACCACCTACGTGATGGTCCATGAACGCGGCGAATGGCGCATTGCGCATATTCACGCGAGCCCGATGCCGAACGAGACCGCCAGCCAGTTCGCGACGAAGATGCGGCATGGCCAGGGCTCGCTGCACTGACGCGCGGCACCACGACAGATTCAGAATCACGTTTTCTCGCTTTTCCGCCGGTATGAGTTCGACGCCACTTAAACCCGCTTCCTCCGGTACGGCCCCCGTCAAGGTGGCGGCCGCCGTCGAGGCGACCGTCGAGCTGCTGTACCGCGCGCCGCTCTGGCTGCCGAACCGGCATGTGCAGACGATCGTCCCGTCGCTGTTCGCGCGCCGCCCCGCGGTATCGTTTCGCCGCGAGCGCTGGGACACCCCGGACGGCGATTTCATCGATCTCGACTGGGTCGCGCACGATACTCCGCCCACCGACACCGCGCCGCTCTTGGTGCTGTTTCACGGCCTGGAAGGCAGTTCGTCGTCGCACTACGCGGTCGCGCTGATGGCCGCCGCGCGCGAATACGGCTGGCACGGCGTGGTGCCGCACTTTCGCAGTTGCAGCGGCCCGCTGAACCGGCTGCCGCGCTTCTACCATCTCGCCGACAGCAACGAGGTCGACTGGATCCTGCGCCGCCTGCGCGCCGCGCATCGCGGGCTGGTGGTCGCGGCGGGCGTGTCGCTCGGCGGCAACGTGCTGCTGCGCTGGCTCGGTGAGCGGCAGGCCGATGCGGCGCGGGTGGTAGCCGCCGCTGCCGCGATTTCGACACCGATCGACGTCCATGCGGGCGGCCGTGCGCTGTCGCAGGGCTTCGGCCTCGTCTACACGCGCAGCTTCCTGAAGACGCTGAAACACAAGGCCAACCAGAAGCTCGAGCAGTTCCCGGGCCTGTTCGATCGCGACGCGATGCTCGCGAGCCGCACGATGTACGAGTTCGACAACGTCGTGACCGCGCCGCTGCACGGCTTTCGCGATACCGACGACTACTGGAGCACCGCAACCACCCGCCCGCTGCTGCCGAACATTCAGGTGCCGACGCTCGTGCTCAACGCGCGCAACGACCCGTTCCTGCCGGCCGAAGCGCTGCCGTCGCGGCACGAGGTGTCGGTGGCGGTCGAGCTTTCTCAGCCTGAGCACGGCGGCCACGCGGGCTTCATGACCGGGCCGTTCCCGGGCCGCATCGACTGGCTGTCGCGGCGCGTGTTCGGCTATCTGGAGCGACACGTCGATCATGGATGACATCGTCAAACAGGCGCTCGCCAAATGGCCGAACGTGCCGAGTTGCACCGGCTGGCTGATGCTCGACCGGCGCGGCAACTGGCGCATGCGCGACGAAGCGGCCCAGGCGAGCGGCGCGCCCGGCGTGCCGATCCGGCATGAGGCGCTGCTTGGCTTCATCAACCGGAACTACGAGGCCGATGAGCGCGGGCAGTGGTTTTTTCAGAACGGACCACAGCGCGTGTATGTCGAGCTGGCTTATACGCCGTGGGTGGTCAGATTGTCCGCGCACGCGGATGGAACGCTCGCGCTGCACGACCAGGGCGGCGGCGCGTTCGAGCCGGCGGCGGTGTTCGTGGATGAAGACGGCGGCATTCTGTTTGCCGATCGCTCGCAGCCAGCACGTATCGCGGTGCTGCACGATCACGACCTCGAGATCTTCTCCGATCACGCGACGCTCGCCGACGATGGCTCATTGAGCGGTGCGTTCCACTGGAGTGTTCAGCGCACCTTGCCGCTGCAAAGCGTGCGACGCGATCAGGTGGCCGCGCGGTTTGGCTTCGTTGCGAGCCCGGCGGCGCAGGTCTGACGCGCGCTCACGTCCACCCTACCCTTTCTCGTCGAGCCGCTCCTCCTTGTAGCGGCTCTCCATCTCGTGCAGGCGCGCGTCGACGGTCGCGAGGTCGTAATAGCCGATCGTATTCAGGTCGCGCGCGCCCTTCAGCTGCCGGATCGCCGATGGCCACGCGCCCTCCAGCGCGAACTTCTCCGCCATCGCGCGATGCTGCGTCAATGCATCGCCACTGCCCGCGCTCGCCTGCGCGAGATAGAGCCACCACGCGGGTTTATCGGGATGCGCCCGGGTCTCCTGCTTCGCGAGCGCCTGCGCGTCGGTGAAGCGATGCAGCGTCAACAGCGTGCGGATATGCATGTCGATCGCCGCGTTCGATTGCGGCCAGCGCTTCTGCGCGAGCTCGGCGAGACGCGCGGCTTCGTAGGTGTGACCGGCACTCCGTGCGATGTCGGTCGCGAGCACGTCGAGGCTCGGCGAATCACGCTCGGGCTCGCCTTGCGCACGCGCGCCCGAGACGAACGTCGCGCGCGCGTTCGCGAGCGAGGCCGCCGCGTCGTCGTAGCGCTCGAGCAGCATCTGCCCGTAAGCGATGCCGTACCAGTTCGCCGCGACGTTCAGCGCGGTGCGGTCCTCGATTTCCGAGCGCAATCGCGAAATCTCGTCCACCTATTCGCTGCGCGAATGGTCCTGCAACAGACGCGAGCGCGCCCGCACGAAGCCGTACTCGGGATCCTGATGCGGTTGCCGGTACGGCGCGCGGCGCGCGCGGTCCTCCATGCCCGCGATCCGCTCGACGGTCAGCGGATGCGTGCGCGCATAGGCCGGAATGCCGTTTTCGTTCATCGCCGCGGGGTCGAGCCGGTGGAAGAACGTGGGCATCGCGTATGGATCGTAACCGGCGCCGGCGAGCAGCAGAAAACCGACGCGGTCCGCCTCCTGCTCGGCCGATCGCGAGAAGCGCAGTTGGCTGTCGACCGCATACGCCTCGCTGCCGAGCGCGATCGCGCTGCCGAGGTCGCCGCTATGCGCGAGCACGCCTGCCAGCACGCCGAAAAGTACACCGACGAGCGCCGCGTAGCCGCCGCGCTCGCCGTTCGAGATCATCCGCGAGATGTGCCGCTGCAGCACGTGCCCCATCTCGTGACCCAGCACCGACGCGAGCTCGGACTCCGTCTGCGTCGTCACGATCAGCCCCGTGTTCACGCCGATGAAACCGCCCGGCAGCGAAAAGGCGTTGATCTGCGCGTCGCGCACCGCGAACAGCTCGAAATCCGGACGATAACCGCCGATGTACAGCGCGCTGGCCGCTGCCGCTAGCATGACGGCAACCGCATTAAGATAGTCGCACACGAGCCAGTCGTCGAGATGGTCGGGGTCGCGGCGTATCTCACGCATCACGCGCTCGCCGAGCTTGCGTTCGGCCTGTGGACTCAGCGAGCCGGCGCCGCCGCTGCCGAGATCGGGCAACTGCTGCGCGACGATCGGCGCGCGCCAGTCGTTGCTGCCGGTTTTGCCGCCAGTGCCACCGCTACCGCCGCCATTGGAAATGGCGGCCTTGCGCGCCGCCGTAGGTGCCGAACACGCCGCGCGCGACGTCGGGCGGCAGGATCGGATCGCCATGCGCGTCGCTCGGGCCGCTCACGAGCGGCGCCTCGGACGATGACGTTCCCGGCACGGTGGCTGCCCCGCCCGTCGATTGCGCGAGCGCGCCCGGCGGCATCGCGAGCGCGATGAATAGCGACGCAGCGAGGAATCGTTTTGGATGCAACGCGAAGCCGGTCTGACGAAGTCGAAAAACGCCGCCCGTGGCCCGGACTAAGATAACGGGCAAGGGCGTCGCAGGACGCGTACGAGGCAACACTCAGAGCACGACACAGCGCAAATGTAATCAGTCGCCGCGACGATTCGAGGCCGCGCCGCACTGCTATGATAGGCGCCCTCTGAAGGAGTCAACCATGCCTGAACTCACTCATTTCGATGCGGCCGGTGACGCGCATATGGTGGACGTCGGCGGCAAGCAGGAGACCAGGCGCATCGCGATCGCGCGTGGCTCGATCCGCATGCTGCCCGACACGTTCGCGCTGATCCGCGACGGCAACGCCAAAAAGGGCGACGTGATCGGCATCGCGCGGATCGCGGCGATCCAGGCCTCGAAGCGCACCGCCGATCTGATTCCGCTCTGTCATCCGCTCGCGCTGACACGCGTGAAGGCCGATTTCGAACTCGACGAGCAGATGCCCGGCGTGCATTGCACGGTCCAGGTCGAGACGTTTGGACGCACGGGCGTCGAAATGGAGGCGCTTACCGCCGTGCAGATCGGGCTGCTGACCGTGTACGACATGTGCAAGGCGGTGGATCGCGGCATGACCATCACCGATGTGAAGGTGATGGAAAAGCATGGCGGGAAATCGGGGGATTGGGTGGCGCAAGCTTGACGTGCGGTTCGACAACTATCCGGATAGCAACATGACCATCGACGAACTGCTCGAGCAGCTACTGGCGTTTCGCGACGCGCGCGACTGGCGGCAGTTTCACACGTTGCGCAACCTGATCGTCTCCACCGGCATCGAAGCTGGCGAGCTGTTGGAGACGATTCAATGGAAGACCGATGCGCAGATCGACGCGCTGCTCGGCGATCCCGCGCAATCGACGAACCTCAGGCACGAGTGCGCCGACGTGTTCATGTATCTGCTGCTGGTCGCCCATACCGCCGGCTTCGATCTCGTCGACGCGGCAGCGGAAAAACTGAAGCTGAACGAAGCGCGCTACCCCGTCGACAAGGCGAAAGGCATGGCCGCGAAGTATTCCGAGTTTTGAACTATGAAGGGAGGAAGCCGCGGCACCAGCACGCCTAAGCTTCCGCGGTCCGATCAATCGTCGTCGCTGTCGTCATCCGGCGTCGCATCGGCCGCCGGTGTGCCGTAGCGCTTCACCAACTGCTGCTTGAAGCCCGCGAGCGACTTCTGCTCGTCGACGAGCTGGTAGAGATAGCCGAGCTGCGCCGGCCAGTCTTTCAATTCCTCGGCGAAGATCCGCAAGCGTTCGACCGTATCGAGCGCCGCCGCGGTATCGCCGGTCAGCGCCTGCAGCACCGCGTAGCGACGCAGCACCGTCTCGCCGGGCAACAGGGCGATCGCCTGCTTGTGCATCGCGAGCTTGCGCTGCAGGTTCAGCGGATTCATCGGCTGCAGCGTCGCGAGACCGTATTCGCCCCACGCGCCGAACATGAACGACGGATCGGCGCCGTACTGCTCGGCCGGACGCGCGCCGTAGTAGAGCACCTCGGCACGCGCATAGTCGCGATACACCGGATACAGCGCGGCGAGTCCGCCGAACACCACCACCGCGAACGCGCCGAGCGACAGATTCGCCGGCACCACGCGCAACGGCCGCGTTTCGAGCAGGCCGAACACGAACATCGCGGGCAACAGGAAGAACATGTACTGCTGCGGATACTCGACGAGCGCATGCATCGTCAGCACGCCGATCAGCGCGATGCCGAACACGCGCGCGGCGCTTTGCGGCGCACGCACGACGCGCACGAGCCACGCGACGAGACCCACGAGCACGATCGCGAGACCGATCAGACCGGTTTTCGCGAGCAGGTCGACGAAAATGTCGTGCGAGTTGTTGGCGATTTCGACGCCGCCCAGTTGCTTGACGAGCTCGAACTGATGGCTCGGAAATTCGCCCCAGCCGACGCCGAGCAGCGGATGCTGCTTGAACATCGTCCAGCCGTATTTCATCAGCGCGAGGCGCGGCGCAATCTGGCCGGCATCCTGGAAGCGCTCGGCCGCCGACTGCCCGAGTTCTAGGTGAAAGCGCACGTTGGCCCAGCGGATCAGCGCATTGACCACGAAAAACAGCACTGCGAGCGCGATCGGCACCAGCCATTCACGGTTGCTGCGGCGCAGTTTCGGTTCGTTGCGAGTCTGCGCGAAGGCCATCCAGAAGCCGGCGACGACGATCACGCCCATCTGCAGCCATGGACCCCGCGACACGGTCAGCGCGAGGCCGACCGAGAAAATCGTCGACACGAGCAGCCAGATGGGCACCGCGATGCGGCGCGTCTGTACGAGGTACAGCGCGCCCGCCATCGCGAACGCGATATACGTCGCAAGGTGGTTCGCCTGCGCCATGTTGCCGAACGGCCGGCGCTCGACGGTTATGTTGTACGCGACGACGAGCGGAGCCACGCGCGTCTCGAGGTGAAACAGCTGGATCACCTGACTGAACACCGCGAACAGACCGCCGACGATCAACGCCCCCGCCGCCCAGCGCAACGCGGTCTCGTCGAGCTTCACGCGCGTGAAGCCGTAGCCCACATGCACGGCCATCCACGCAGCGAGCAGGAAGCCCGCGCCGAGCCAGTTCATCGATGGCTCCGCGACCGGCAGCACCAGCGTCTGCACGACCAGCACGAGGCCGAACAGCAGGGGTACGAGCGCGACCGTGGGCGACGCGAAGCTCACGCGCGGCCGGGTGGTCGCGACCAGCAGCACGACGGCCGCCCCGGTCAGCAGAAACAGCGCGAGCGTGGTGAATTCGGCGTAGAAGGTCGGGATCGGATACGTATGGTTGGCAACCGCGTAGGGCAGGATCAACGCAAGAGCCAGCAGTACGAGAGACAGGTAGCGCGCGAAAGGGGTGGGCATCGAATCAACGGTGGGCGTCAGCAACCGGCGCACTATACAAAAATTTCGTTGCACTGTGCGCCGGTCCGGCCGAAATAGGCTGAAAATCAGCCCTTTGCGTTGTGGCTTCGACTCATCCAGTCAGCGCTCGGCTGCTGTCTCGTTCACTCACTCATTTGCCCCTTATGAACGGCATTCGGGCGGCGCCAGATTCGCGGCGAGCGTCGGCGCCTCGCCTGGCATCGGCCCCGAACCCGGCGCCGGCAACGACGACGCGCTCTTGCCGCTCGCAAAGCATTCCCACGTCAGCGCGCCGGTCTGCACCGCGTCCTTGCTCAACGCGACTCGCGCGCTCGGCGCATCGACGTTGTCCGGGACCGACGGCACCAGCGTCATGGTGTTTGCGCCGGCCTGCGCGACACGCGTCGAGTACGTGATCGTGATCTGACCAGTGTCGTCGTCGATCTGGATGGACTCGACGTTGCGCGTGGCGGGCGGCGACGCATAACCGCCGCCGAACGCGTTGCCGCTCGCGGCGTTTTCGGCCACCGCGAGCCGCGCCGACGCCGCGAGCGACAAGCCCTCGCCGACCCGGCTGCGCGCCAGATAGTCCTGATACGCGGGAATCGCGTAGGCCGCGATCACGCCGACGATCGCGAGTACGATCATCAACTCGATCAGCGTGAAGCCGACGCCGCAGCGGCGGCAGATGCGCGCGAACCAGCTCGCGCGCCAGCGTGCGCGGCGCGACCTACGCGAGGATTGCGTCGATTGAGAGTAAGGGGAATATGGCAGGGTAACGATCATCGGCAGACTCCTGATACGAGAAACGCCTGGCCCGTGGATCGGGAACAGGCTTTTTAATCGTAGCGAGCGAAGCTCGCGCGTCACAGTCAGCCGGATGGCCAGGCTTGCATTCGGACGGCATCACGAATCAGACAGCGATGCACCGTCAGAGCCATGCTCACACCGCCGCGCGTTTCGCGTTGCGGCGCTTCAACAGATAACCGACGATCACGACGAACAGCGCGCCCGCGATGCTCATCCCGTATTCGGCGACTGGCGTGTCGAGGATCGCCCAGCGGTCGCCGGCCGGGTCGTTGACCATCAGACCACCCGCGATCCAGCCGAGCAGGCCCGCGCCGAACAGTACGATGCCCGGAAAACGATCGAGCAGCTTCAGAATCAGCTGGCTGCCCCACACGATCAGCGGAATGCTCACGACGAGGCCAAAGATCACCAAAGCCAACCGGTGCTCGTGCTCCGCGGCTTCGGCCGCGCCCGCGATCGCGATCACGTTGTCGACGCTCATCACCGCATCCGCGATGATGATCGTCTTCACCGCCGAGATCAGCTTGTCGGCCGGCTTCACGTTGTCGTGAGCGTCGTGCGCCGGCGCGAGCAGGCGCACGCCGATCCACAGCAGCAGCAAGCCGCCCGCGAACTTCAGGAACGGCGCGTCGAGCAGCACGACCGCGAACGCGATCAGCACGACGCGCAGCGCGATCGCGCCGGCGGTCCCCCACACGATCCCACGCATGCGCTGCGACCGCGGCAGGTTGCGGCAGGCGAGCGCGATCACGACCGCGTTGTCGCCGCCGAGCAGAACGTCGATGACGATGATCTGAAAGACCGAGCCGCAATGGAGGGTCGTGAAGAATTCGAGCATGGAAAAAAGCATAAGAAAAAATCGACCGCGCGGACAGAACCGCGGCGCAAGCGCGGACGAAAAAAAAGCGGGGGAGTCTGCACTCCCCCGCTTTTCGGGACCGCCCGCTCACGAAAGGAATTCGTAAGCGTATCAAAATCGCGCGCCAACGGCACGCGAATTCGATTTACAGCATCGCCTTCAGAAGACGCGCCATTTCCGACGGGTTCTTCGTGACCTTGATACCGCACGCGTCCATGATTTCCAGCTTTGCTTCAGCGGTGTCCGCACCGCCCGAGATCAGCGCGCCGGCGTGGCCCATGCGCTTGCCCGGAGGCGCCGTGACGCCAGCGATGAAGCCAACCACCGGCTTCTTCATGTTGTCCTTGATCCAGTGCGCGGCGTTCGCCTCGTCCGGACCGCCGATTTCGCCGATCATGATGACGGCGTCCGTATCCGGATCGTCGTTGAACATCTTCATCACGTCGATGTGCTTCAGACCGTTGATCGGGTCGCCGCCGATGCCGACTGCCGACGACTGGCCGAGGCCGATCGAGGTCAGCTGGCCGACTGCTTCATACGTCAGCGTGCCCGAACGCGACACGACGCCGATGCGGCCCTTGCGATGGATGTGACCCGGCATGATGCCGATCTTCAACTCGTCCGGCGTGATCGTGCCCGGGCAGTTCGGTCCGAGCAGCAGCGTCTTGCGGTTTTCGCGACGCATACGGTCCTTGATCTCGATCATGTCGCGGACGGGAATGCCTTCCGTGATACAGATTGCGAGATCCAGGTCGGCTTCGACTGCTTCCCAGATTGCAGCGGCAGCGCCTGCCGGCGGAACGTAAATCACCGACACGGTCGCGCCCGTCTCAGCCTTGGCTTCAGCGACGCTCGCGTAGATGGGGATGCCTTCGAAATCTTCGCCGGCGCGCTTCGGGTTCACGCCCGCGACGTACGCTTCGCGGCCGTTTGCGTATTCACGGCAAGCACGCGTGTGGAACTGACCGGTCTTGCCGGTGATGCCCTGCGTGATGACCTTGGTGTCTTTGTTGATCAGAATCGACATGTATTGACCTCTGTTCGTTTGGCGTCGCGCGGTAGCGCCACTCGGCGCGATGCTTCACGCCTGTGTCGCTTGCGCGCCGCCACTCGTAAACCTGGCAAATGAGCTGGTAAATGCGCCGTGGACAGCTGGCTTACGCCTTGCCCGAAGCAGCTGCGACGACCTTCTGAGCCGCCTCTTCCATGCTGTCCGCCGAGATGATCGGCAGGCCGGATTCGGCGAGCATCTTCTTGCCCAGGTCTTCGTTCGTGCCCTTCATGCGGACCACGAGCGGCACCTTCAGCGATACGGCCTTCGACGCCGCGATCACGCCTTCCGCGATCACGTCGCAGCGCATGATGCCACCGAAGATGTTGACCAGAATCGCGGTCAGGTTCGGGTTCTTCAGCATGATCTTGAACGCTTCGGTGACCTTCTCGGTCGTCGCGCCACCGCCGACGTCGAGGAAGTTCGCCGGTTCGCCGCCGAACAGCTTGATGGTGTCCATCGTTGCCATTGCGAGGCCAGCGCCGTTCACCAGACAGCCGATGTTGCCGTCGAGCGAGATGTACGCGAGGTCGAACTTCGACGCTTCGATTTCAGCCGGATCTTCTTCGTCCAGATCGCGGTACGCGACGATTTCCGGGTGACGGAACAGCGCATTCGAGTCGAAGTTGAACTTCGCGTCGAGTGCGATGACCTTGCCGTCGCCGGTCAGGATCAGCGGGTTGATTTCGGCGAGCGATGCGTCGGTTTCCCAGAATGCCTTGTACAGGCCTTGCAGGATCGCGCGAGCTTGCGGGATCGAAGCGTCGGGCACGCCGATCTTCTTCGCGAGGTCGTCTGCTTCCGGGTCCTTCAGGCCAGTCGACGGATCGACGGCAACCTTGTGGATCAGCTCAGGCGTCTTTTCCGCGACTTCTTCGACGTCCATGCCGCCTTCGCTCGACGCCATCACGACGATCTTCTGCGAAACGCGATCGATCACGAGACCGACATACAGTTCCTTCTTGATGTCGGCGCCTTCTTCGATCAGCAGGCGGTTCACCTTCTGGCCTTCCGGACCGGTCTGGTGCGTGACGAGCTGCATGCCGAGGATCTGGTTCGAGTACTCGCGAACCTGTTCCAGCGACTTGGCGACCTTGACGCCGCCGCCCTTGCCACGGCCACCCGCGTGGATCTGAGCCTTCACGACCCACACCGGGCCGCCCAGCTCTTCCGCGGCCTTGACCGCATCATCCACCGAGAAGACCGGCTTGCCGCGCGGTACCGCGACGCCGAATTTCCGCAGGATTTCCTTACCCTGGTACTCGTGAATCTTCATGCGTGATTCCCTTCAGTCTGAGAGTTGGATAGAACTTCGATTCCGTTGCCGCCGTTCAGGCCGACGCGTCGCCACATCGTTCGCGGGCCGCCGCGCCGTCCGACGAGGCCGCGCGTTCCGCCGGACGCGGTGCATGACCATACCAGCGCGGATAAAACTGTTTCACCGCCTCGCCGTCGAAACGCAGCGCGTGGCAGCGTCCCAGCTGGAATGGCGGTTTGTCGTTGGAATGCTCGCCTGTGCCGTTAGACGATTCGTCTCCCGGACCCGCGTTCGCGCCAGGCGTGCCGTCATCGGTGTTCCATACGTCGCCGGCGAACGCCTGGATCGCGGCGGTCGGCAGGATCGCGCACAGCTCGGTGAGATGCGTGCAACCGGCCGTGCCGGCCAGCAAACGGGCAGCATCGCGACGGAAGTTGTGGAACAGATTGAGCCCGATGAGGGCACGGTAGGCGGGATTGCTGGCCTGGCACAACCCTGGATAGGGCACCCAGTCGGACGACGCCTCGGCGTTGACGACATTGAGCTTGCGATCGATGGTGATGCGAAGCCAGAGTTCATGGATCGGCTGACCATTGGGCCGGACACCCGACGCAAGCGCCACATCGCGTGGCTTTTCGTCGGTCAGGCACGCTTCCACATCCCACAGGCCATCGGCTCGCTCGTAAGCTTCCGCTCTGATTGCGCGACGATGGCGCAACTGACGGGACACTGGCGGGGAAAGCGACATGCGGGAAGGAAAGGCCGGATTGGAAAACTTCTGAATTTTAGCATAACGGGTATTTGGGACAGCCCCGATTGCGCACGGCCTGGCGCCAGGTTACGGCGCGGCAATTGCCCTACCCGTCGAGACTGGCGTGTTAGTCGCCGTCCCCGATGTCGTCGATACCCTTCAGGATCTTGCCGATCGTCGCGCCGGAGAACGCCACGCGACGCGAGAAAGCGCGCCTGCTTCGCGCGCTCGGCCGGCGTTTGCGGCAACTGGCCGAACTTCTTGCGCCAGACCGCCTGGGCGCGCGCGAGTTCGGTTTCGCGCAATTGCGCGCTCGCCTCTTCGACGAGCGCCGGATTGAGCGCGTGTTGCTTCAGTTCGCCGAGAATGCGGCTCGTACCGAGCCGCGATGCGCGCCGATGGATCAGGCTTTCCGCGAAGCGCGAGTCGGATAGCCAGTTTTCGGCCTGCAGCGCGTCGAGCACCGTGTCGAGCGAATCGGTTTCCTCGACGTAAGGCTTCAGCTTGCGGGCGAGTTCGGCGCGGCTATATTCGCGGCGCAACAGATAGCCGAGCGCGCGCGCTTTCAGCGAACGGGCGGGGCGTTGGGATTTTCTGCTGTCGTCTTCGTCGGACCGGCCCGGCTTCTCTTCGCCGGATTGGCGGCGCGAGCGGGTGTAGGTGACTTCGGAGGGGATTGGGGAATCGAGTCCGGAGGAATCCCGGCTGGACGACGCTGCAGCGGGCGCAGACCGCGTACGCTGCGGGCCGCGGCTCGCGGCGCGGTCATGTGCGTCGAACGATTCGAACGGATCGCCGGACTCAGGCGATCCGTCCGCCGCGTCGCGCGGGCCGTCTGGATAGCGTCCGGAGTCGAAACCGGACAGCGGCCGGCCTTTGCGTATCACTTGATGCTTACTCTTCTTCGCCCGCGACTTCAGCGTCCGCGCCGGTCACGGCGTTCGCCATCGCGGTGACGCCCAGCGATTCGCGGATACGGTTCTCGATTTCCCGAGCGATGTCCGGGTTTTCGCGCAGGAATTCACGCGCGTTGTCCTTGCCCTGACCGATGCGCTCGCCGCTGTAGCTGTACCATGCGCCGGCCTTGTCGACGATCTTCGCCTGCACGCCGAGGTCGATGATTTCGCCCTGACGCGAGATGCCCTCGCCGTACAGGATGTCGAAAATCGCTTCACGGAACGGCGGCGCCACCTTGTTCTTGACGACCTTCACGCGGGTTTCGTTGCCGATCACTTCGTCGTTCTTCTTGATCGAACCGATGCGGCGAATGTCCAGACGCACCGACGCGTAGAACTTCAACGCGTTACCGCCCGTGGTGGTTTCCGGGTTGCCGAACATCACGCCGATCTTCATGCGGATCTGATTGATGAAGATCACGAGGCAGTTCGTGCGCTTGATCGTGCCGGTCAGCTTGCGCAGCGCCTGCGACATCAGACGCGCCTGCAGACCCGGCAGCGAGTCGCCCATTTCGCCTTCGATTTCCGCCTTCGGCACCAGCGCCGCGACCGAGTCGATCACGATCATGTCGATCGAGCCCGAGCGCACCAGCGCGTCGGCGATTTCGAGCGCCTGTTCGCCGGTGTCCGGCTGCGAGACCAGCAGGTCGGCGACGTTCACGCCGAGCTTGCCCGCGTATTGAATGTCCAGCGCGTGTTCCGCGTCGATGAACGCCGCGGTGCCGCCGAGCTTCTGCATTTCGGCGACGACCTGCAGCGTCAGCGTGGTTTTACCGGACGATTCCGGACCGTAGATTTCGACCACGCGGCCGCGCGGCAAACCGCCGACGCCCAGTGCGATGTCGAGGCCGAGCGATCCGGTGGAGACCACCTGGATGTCTTCGACTGCCTCACCTGCGCCGAGCCGCATGACCGACCCTTTGCCGAACTGCTTTTCGATCTGCGCGAGCGCGGCGGCGAGAGCCTTGCTCTTTTCAGCAGTCAGTCCAGCCGAGCCTTTCTTGCTTTCTTCCATGAATCGTCCTTTGCTATGATGAACGGCGTCTGAGGCAGGTGTGCACCCGTGGTTCCACTCGAATTGAGCGGAGTCTCCAGGACATCACACGAAACGCAGACACTGTATAAAAAAACAGTAGTTTTGGCAAGCGCGATTGTGATGTGAACGCGCATTTTTACTGTCGCGTCGCCCCAACTACCCACAATAATGTTCGGAGACCGCTGCGCACCGGGGCAACCCCACGGTGCCGGCAAAGCCAGGCTGGCGCATCATGCGAATTCTGATTGCCGAAGATGACAGCATACTCGCGGACGGTCTGGTTCGATCACTCCGCCAATCGGCCTATGCGGTCGATCACGTGAAAAGCGGCGTGGAAGCCGATACCGCGTTGTCAATGCAGACGTTCGACCTATTGATCCTCGATCTGGGCCTGCCCCGCATGTCCGGGCTCGAGGTGCTGCGCCGCCTGCGCGCGCGCAATTCGAACCTGCCCGTGCTGATCCTGACCGCCGCCGATAGCGTCGACGAACGCGTCAAAGGCCTCGACCTCGGCGCCGACGATTACATGGCCAAGCCCTTCGCGCTGAACGAACTCGAAGCGCGCGTGCGCGCGCTGACACGGCGCGGCGCGGGCGGCGGCCCGACCGTCGTGCGGCATGGCTCGCTGTCGTTCGATCAGGTAGGCCGCATCGCCTACGTCAACGACCAGGCGATCGATCTGTCCGCGCGCGAGCTCGGGCTGCTCGAAGTGCTGCTGCAACGGATAGGCCGGCTGGTCTCGAAAGAGCAGCTCGTCGACCATCTATGCGAATGGGGCGAGGAAGTCAGCAACAACGCGATCGAAGTCTACGTGCACCGGCTGCGCAAGAAGATCGAACCGAGCGGCGTGCGCATCATCACCGTGCGCGGGCTCGGCTACTGTCTCGAAAAAGCGGCGCCGCCGGCGAATGCGAGTGCGCCCGCCACCCCGGCCGGCTCCGAGCCGCAGACGGCACAAGCGGCACAAGCGGCACAAGCGTCCACCGCGCCGTCGTCCGCCGCGATGCCGGCGAGCCACCACTACAAATAGAGGCCCGCGATGTCCGCACGCGCTGATCGCGCCACGGCGCACGCTGCGGACCTCGACGAGGCGCGCGACGCGCGCTACGCCAATCCGTTCGCCCCGCCCGACGAAACCGAAGCCGCCGCCGAAGCGCGTCCGCGCTCGCTGTTCGGCGAAATTCTCGACTGGATGCTCGCGCCGCTGCTGCTGCTTTGGCCGATGAGCCTCGCGGTCACCTATCTGGTCGCGAAGTCGATCGCGAACGGGCCGTTCGACCGCGCGCTCGAAACCGACGCCTACGTGCTCGCGCGCCAGATCCATCCGGTCAACGGCGTCGCGGAGCTGTCGCTGCCCGAGTCGACGCGCGATTTCCTGCGCGCCGACAACGTCGACAGCGTGTTCTTTCAGGTGCTCGGCACGCGCGGCGAGCTCGTGGCCGGCGAGCGTGACATGCCGCTGCCGCACGAGGAGGACCGCCCGCCACCGGGCCTCGTCGAATTCCGCGACGACGTGCTGCGCGGCAACGACATCCGCGTCGCCTACACGACCGTCGAGTTTCCGCAGACGCCGGGCGCGCAGGCCGTGCTCGTGCAGGTCGCCGAAACGCTCGACAAGCGCAGCCAGCTCGCCAACGACATCATCAAGGGCGTGATCCTGCCGCAGTTCGTGATCCTGCCGCTCGCGATCCTGCTCGTGTGGTTCGGCCTGTCGCGCGGGCTCGAGCCGCTGCATGCGCTGCAGGCGCATATCCGCGCGCGCCGCCCGGACGATCTGTCGCCGCTCGAAGCGCGCCGCGCGCCGCCGGAAATCGAGCCGCTCGTCACGTCGTTCAACGATCTGCTCACGCGCCTCGAGCAGAACATGGAGCTGCAGAAGCGCTTCATCGCCGACGCCGCGCATCAGATGAAAACGCCGCTGGCCGGCCTGCGCACGCAGGCCGAGCTCGCGCTGCGCCTGAACGCGTCGGCCGAGGTTCATCGCTCGCTCGAACAGATCGCGACGAGCTCCGAGCACGCCGCGCGGCTCGTCACGCAATTGCTCGCGCTGGCGCGCGCGGAAAACCGTCGGTCGGGACAGATCTTCACGCCGCTCGAACTGGGCGAACTCGCCCGCAGCGCGGTGCGCGAATGGGTGCAGGCCGCGCTCGCGAAGCAGATGGACATCGGCTACGAAGCGCCCGACGAGCCGGTCGAAGTCGCCGGCAATCCGGTGATGCTGCGTGAAATGCTGTCGAACCTGATCGACAACGCGATCCGCTATACGCCGGCGGGCGGCCGCATCACCGTGCGCGTGCGGCACGACGCCCCCGCGCGGCTCGTGCATCTGGAAGTCGAGGACACCGGGCTCGGCATTCCGGCCAGCGAGCGCTCGCGTGTGGTCGAGCGCTTTTACCGGATTCTGGGCCGCGAGGGCGACGGCAGCGGCCTCGGCCTCGCGATCGTGCGCGAGATTGCGGCAATGCACGGCGGCGAGCTCGCCATCGACGACAACGTCTACCAGGAGTCGCCGCGGCTCGCCGGCACACTGGTGCGCGTCAGCTTGCACGTGCTCGAACGGGGCGGGACTTACCCTAACGCGCCTCTATCGTCAGCTTGACGGTCAGCGTATTTTTGAGATATTTCAGCGCGGGTTGCGAGAACATACCAGCACTTAGCAGAAATTGAACGCCTATTCATCAGCTTACCGGACTACCCCAGGTTCCGGCGCCGAGTCAGAACGCCGTAAGTTTCCACTCCAATAATCGGTTGCACGTGAACGCCTGTGCCGGCGATCCGCGTGAATATCAATATTGGAGACGACATATGGCTACCGTTGGCGGGCAATTCTCGCACGTGCCGATGACGCGCGATGAGAAGCGGGTGATCTTCGCATCGTCGCTGGGTACGGTTTTCGAGTGGTATGACTTTTATCTGGCCGGCTCGCTTGCGGCCTTCATCAGCAAGAGCTTCTTCTCCGGCGTCAATCCGACCGCGGCGTTCATCTTCACGCTGCTCAGCTTCGCGGCGGGCTTCGCGGTGCGGCCGTTCGGCGCGATCGTCTTCGGGCGGCTCGGCGACATGGTCGGGCGCAAGTACACGTTCCTGATCACGATCATCATCATGGGCCTGTCGACGTTCCTCGTCGGCTTCCTGCCGGGCTACGCGGCGATCGGCATCGCTTCGCCGGTGCTCTTCATCGCGATGCGCCTGCTGCAGGGTCTCGCGCTCGGCGGCGAGTATGGCGGCGCCGCGACCTACGTGGCCGAACACGCGCCGGCGAACCGCCGCGGCTTCTACACCGCATGGATCCAGACTACCGCCACGCTCGGTCTGTTCCTGTCGCTGCTCGTGATTCTCGGCGTTCGCACGTTGATGGGCGAAGACGCGTTCGGCGCCTGGGGCTGGCGCATTCCGTTCGTCGTGTCGATCCTGCTGCTCGCGGTGTCGGTGTGGATTCGCCTGCAACTGCATGAGTCGCCGGTGTTCGCGCGCATCAAGGCCGAGGGCAAGACCTCGAAGGCGCCGCTTTCCGAAGCGTTCGGCCAATGGAAGAACCTGAAGGTCGTGATTCTCGCGCTGCTCGGCCTGACGGCCGGCCAGGCTGTCGTCTGGTACACGGGCCAGTTCTACACGCTGTTCTTCCTCACGCAGACGCTGAGGGTCGACGGTTCGAGCGCCAACATCATGATCGCGCTCGCGCTGCTGATCGGCACGCCGTTCTTCCTGTTCTTCGGCTCGCTGTCGGATCGCATCGGCCGCAAGCCGATCATCATGGCCGGCCTGCTGATCGCCGCACTCACCTATTTCCCGCTGTTCAAGGCGCTCACGCACTACACGAACCCGGCGCTCGAAGCGGCAACCGCGAAGTCGCCGATCGTCGTGATCGCCGATCCGGCCGAGTGCTCGTTCCAGTTCAACCCGGTGGGCACGGCGAAGTTCACGAGCTCATGCGACATCGCGAAGGGCGCGCTGTCGCGAGCCGGCCTGAACTACAACAACGTCGCGGCTCCTGCCGGCACGATCGCGCAGATCCGCGTGGGCGATACGGTCGTCAACACGTTCGACGGCCGCGCCGGCGACGCGAAGGAGCAAGCCAAGACGTTCGAGAAGACGCTCGCCGCGACGCTGAAGGCCGCCGGCTACCCGCCGAAGGCCGATCCGGCTCAGATCAACTGGCCGATGAGCATCGTGATCCTGACGATCCTCGTGATCTACGTGACGATGGTCTACGGGCCGATCGCGGCGATGCTGGTCGAGATGTTCCCGACGCGAATCCGTTATACGTCGATGTCGCTGCCGTACCACATCGGCAATGGCTGGTTCGGCGGCTTCCTGCCGGCCACCGCGTTCGCGATCGTCGCGGCGAAGGGCAACATCTACTCGGGGCTCTGGTATCCGATCATCATCGCGTTGGTCACCTTCGTGATCGGCATGCTGTTCGTGCGCGAAACCAAGGACTCGGATATCTACGCGAAGGATTGAGTGGACCGACAACAGCCGGAGCTATCTGAAAAAGTTGGGAGCCGGGGGTTGACAGCCTCCGGCTCCCACAGCATAATTTCGCTTCTTTCGGCGAATTAGCTCAGTCGGTTAGAGCGACGGAATCATAATCCGCAGGTCCGGGGTTCGAGTCCCTGATTCGCCACCAGCTTCAAGAAAAAGCCGCTGTCCCACAAGGACAGCGGCTTTTTTGTTTTGAAACGCTGCCACGAAGCCTGACGACCGATGGGCATCCGAGTTCAGGCAGACGCAGCGACACACCACTCAAGGTTGGGGGAATAGCGGCAACAATGCGCGCATTTTCCAGACGGATACCCCGGCTATGCCACGTTAGCTCAGGTCGTGAAGAGATTGAGCCGGTGTCGGGTGAAAGAGCAGCAGCACCACGGTCATCAGACCGAAGGCTGCGCCCGCATAAAAGGTCGTGGCTGCGCCCAGACGTTCCCACAACTGGCCTGCGATAACGCTCGAAACCAGCGTCACGATGCCGCTCAGCAGATTGAAGAAACCGAACGCAGTCCCGCGCAGATGCGCAGGTGCCGTGTGCGCGACCATCGTAGCGAGCAGGCCTTGCGTCATCCCCATGTGCAGCCCCCACAGCGCTACGCCTACGACGACTATGCTCCAGTGGGTGCCGTGTGCAAGCACGAGGTCGGCGCCAATCAACGCGATCAGACCACCTATCAGCAGCCGCGTATGCCGCATCGTGTCCGCGAGCTTCCCGAACGGATAAGCGGACAGCGCGTAGACGATATTCATTGCCACCATGACGAGCGGAACGAGCGCAATCGGTACGCCGCTGCCCATCGCACGCAGCACCAGAAAAGCCTCGCTGAATCGCGCCAACGCAAAAACGGCGCCTATCCCTACGACCCACCAGTAGTCCAAACCAAGCTCCCTGAGACTCTGCCACCGAACAGGATTGCTTCTTTTGGCGCGAGGCTCGTGCTCAGGCTCCGTGATACCAACCGTCAACAGCGCGACCGCGAGCACACCGGGAATGACGGCAAGCCAGAAGGCAAGCCGAAAATTATCTGCCCATATCAGCATGATGAGAACGGCCAGCAGCGGTCCGAGGAACGCACCGACCGTATCGAGCGACTGGCGCAGACCGAAGGCCGCGCCACGCAGGTGCTGCGGCGTGACATCCGCGATGAGTGCATCGCGAGGCGCACCGCGAATGCCCTTGCCGACACGGTCAATGATGCGCGCCGTCACCACGACTCCAACCGACGACGCAATGGCAAAAAGCGGCTTGCTCATTGCGCCGAGCGAATACCCGGCTACGGCGAGCCACTTTCGGTTGCCGAGGTAGTCACTCAGCGTTCCCGAAAACACCTTGACCATCTGGGCCGTGGCCTCCGCGATGCCCTCGATGAGCCCAATCGTGCCGGCGCCGGCGCCAAGGCTTGCCAGCAGAAACATCGGCAGCAGGCTGTGGATGATTTCGGATGAGATGTCCATGAAAAGACTCACACATCCCAGAACCCACACGCTGCGTGGAATCTGCCGGACGACATTGACTTGCGGTTCGTTTCGCATTTGATAGGAATGGCATCAAATAACACGTTCGAACGGCGCAGACGCATGCGAGCACCAAGGCAGCCCGCTACGACCGTTACATCTTATCTGGCATCGCTGAGTCGGATACCCGTCCTCTCACGCCCGAATCGAGTGCACTCCCTGACACACATCAGTGCACACCTTCCCCGCCCCAGGGCAAAAACTTGCCCTTCGCCGCACAAAGCTAACGACCACCCCGCGGTATGGCCACTGGCACACTTCCCGCTTTAAAGACCGCGCAAGGAGCCGGCGCAGCCTCCGGTTCGACAAACAATCTGGAAATGGACGGCTAGGGTTCCGGCCTGCTTCACGCAGGTGCTGGTCCGAGAGCTGTCGACCTCAGGCGAGGTTACACGGCGGGACAAAAGCCCGGGAGAGAACGCGATGTTTGCGCTGCTCCCTGCCGTCGCTAACCGTCCCCTCCGAGGTCAACCCATGTTCAAGCTCGTTCGCTGTCTTGGCATTGCCGCCGTCTCCCTCGCCACCTTCGCCTCGAGCCCCACGTTCGCCGCGGGCCGCAACGACTTCAAGGTCTGCTGGACCATCTACGCCGGCTGGATGCCATGGGGTGAGGCGAAAACCCAAGGCATCGTGTCTAAATGGGCCAGGAAATACGGCATCAATGTCGACGTGGTGCAGTTGAACGACTACGTCGAGTCCATCAATCAGTACACGGCCGGCAAGTTCGACGGCTGCGCGATGACCAACATGGACGCGCTCACGATTCCCGCCTCCGGCGGCGTGGATTCGACGGCCCTGATCGTCAGCGACTATTCGAACGGCAACGACGGCGTGCTGATGAAGGGCAAGAGCAAGCAGATCGCCGACCTGAAGGGCCAACAGGTCAACCTCGTGCAGTTCTCTGTCTCCCACTACCTGCTCGCACGCGCGCTCGAAAGCGCTCACATGAGCGAGCGCGACCTCAAGGTCGTGAACACCTCGGATGCCGACATCTCGGGCGCATTCGCGACCCCCACGGTTCACAACGCGGTGACCTGGAATCCGATGCTCGCGGACCTGAAGTCGCAGCCGAACGTCAGCGAAGTCTTCGACTCCAGCAAGATCCCCGGCGAAATCATGGACATGATGGTCGTCAACACGAAGACGTTGCAGCAGAACCCCGCCCTCGGCAAGGCGCTGACCGGTGCATGGTTCGAAATGGTCGCGCTGATGCACACGGACTCCGCGGCCAGCACGTCCGCGCTGACCGCGATGGCGAAGGCCTCGGGCACCGATCTCGCCAACTTCAAGGGCCAACTGTCGACGACCGCGCTCTTCTATTCGCCGCAAGCCGCGCTCGACTTCGTCACCAGCGCCGACATGCCGAAGATCATGACGCGCGTCGCGAAGTTCTCTTTCGATCACGGCCTGCTCGGACAGGACGCGAAGAGCGCGGACGCGGTCGGCATGGCGTTCGACAAGGGCGTCGTCGTCGGCAACAAGAACAACGTCAAGCTGCGTTTCGATCCGACCTACGTCGCGATGGCGGCCGCGGGCAAGCTCTGACACGGACCTTCCAGGCACTCGCCGGGGGCTCGCTATCGCGGGCTCGCATCCCAGCTTTCCAACCAGGCGCTCACCATGCGACTCATCAATCGACATCCGAGCCGGATCGGCGGCTTGATGCTGCTTCTGCTGCCGTTCGTCGTGCTGTTCGCGGTCTACTTCAGCGGGTCCTCGATGCGACTCTCGCTCAATCCCGATGACAAGCTGCTGCCGAGCGCGGCGCAAATGAGCGACGCGGTGAAGTCGGCCGCCTTCACCGAGGACAAGCGCACCGGCGAGTATCTGTTGTGGACCGACACGCTGTCGAGCTTGCGGCGGCTCGGCATCGGCCTTGTCGTCAGTGCCGCGATCGCACTGGTGGCCGCGATCGCGACCGGTTCGTTTCCGCTCGTCAGCGCGACGCTGTCGCCATTCATCACCGTGATCTCAATGGTGCCGCCGCTGGCGGTGCTGCCGATCCTGTTCATCGTGTTCGGGCTCGACGAGTTGTCGAAGGTCGTGCTGATCGTCGTCGGCATCACGCCGGTGATCATTCGCGATCTGCATGCTCGCACCCGCGAGATTCCGGTCGAGCTGTGGGTCAAGGCGCAGACGCTCGGCGCCACCAGCTTGACGCTGATTCTGCGTCTGGTGCTGCCGCAACTGCTGCCGCGTCTGCTGGCGGCAACGCGTCTTTCTCTCGGCGCGGCGTGGCTCTTTCTGATCGCCGCCGAAGCGATCGCGTCGACCGATGGCCTCGGCTACCGCATCTTTCTCGTGCGCCGCTATCTGTCGATGGATCTGATCCTGCCGTACGTCGCGTGGATCACGCTGCTCGCATGGCTCACCGACGAGCTGCTGCGCCGGATCACGCAATGGTGCTTCCCGTGGTACGGAGGCACGCGATGATCGAAGTCCGCAACGTCTGGAAAGAGTACGGCGACCAGGTCGTGCTCGAGCGTTTGAATCTGACCGTCAAGCAAGGCGAGTTCTGTTCGATGGTCGGCGCGTCCGGCTGCGGCAAGTCGACGTTTCTGCGCCTGCTGCTGGGTCAGGAGCGCGCGACGCGCGGCGAGATCCTGCTGGACGGCAAGCCGCTGCCCGGCGAACCGGACAGGCATCGCGGCGTCGTGTTTCAACGCTACTCGGTGTTCGACCATCTGAGCGTGTTGCGCAACGTAATGCTGGGGCTGGAGCTTCCACAGGCGAAGTTCACCGGCCGGCTATTCGGTGCCCGTCGGCGCGTGGCGCAAGACGAGGCAGCGGCCATGCTCGAGCGCGTCGGGCTGGGCGCGGCCTTGAACAAGTTTCCGCAGCAGCTGTCGGGCGGCATGCAGCAACGCCTCGCGATCGCGCAGGCGCTGATGATGAAGCCTCGCGTGCTGCTGCTCGACGAACCGTTCGGCGCGCTCGACCCCGGCATCCGCAAGGACATGCATGAGCTGCTCTCCGGCCTGTGGCGCGAAGCGAAGCTCACGATCTTCATGGTCACGCATGACCTGAAAGAAGGCTTCACGTTGGGAAGCCGCGTGCTGGTTTTCGACAAGGTGCGCGTCGACCCACAGGCGCCGGGCGCCTATGGCGCGCGCATCACCTACAACATTGCGCTCGACCGTAGCCGCGATTCCATGTCCGCCGTGCATATCGCCGAGGCTGCCGTGCGAGGCGCATCGCATATCGAACTGGTCTCCGACTGAAGGGAACTCAGGTATGAACTCAGCTACGACCTTATTGCTTGAAGAAACCGTCCCAGGCGGCGGCCATACGTCGCTGATCGTCAAGCGCGGTCAATCGCTGCGCGTTACCGACCTGCGCGGCGGTGCGAACGTCAGCGTGATGATGGTCAACGCGACGGAAAAGAGCGAACGGCTCAATCTGCCGGATTCGTTGAAGTGCCAGCACACGGCCAGGCTCACGGTCGGGCACTGCCTGTACTCCGACATGGGCCGCGTGCTTGCCGCGATCGTCGCGGATACCTGTGGCTGGCACGACAGCATCGGCGGAGCTTCGAACGCCGACGAGGTCCGCGAACGATACGGAGCAGGCCGCTACCAGGAGCTGCGCAACGCGTTCTATCGCAACGGCACGGACAACCTGCTCGTCGAAATGGGCAAGTGGGGACTCGGCATCACTGACCTGCTGATGACGCTCAATCTGTTCAGCCGTGTCGATGTCAGCGACGACGGCGTTCTCAGTTTCGTGCCAGGAAACTCAAAAGCCGGCAACTACATCGAGCTCTACGCACCGATGAACACGCTCGTCGTGCTCACCGCGATCCAGCACCCGCTCGACCCGAACCCCGAGTACGCGCCGAGACCCGTCAAGCTCGAGTTGAGCGACGCGCGGCCCGAGGTCGCCGAAGTTTGCCGCACCGCATGCGAAGAGAACGCACGCGGTTTCATCAACACAGAACGCTTCTTTCTTTGAGCGAAGGCCACGCTTATGACCAGCACGCTTATCGTCAGCGACAAACGTCCGGAAACCGCGGTCTATCGCGAGACACTCGCCGCCGGCGAGCCGTGGCTTCACGAGGTGAAGGCCGGGCAAACGCTGCGCATCGTCGATCTCGAAGGCAACCAGGCGGTCGACACGCTGTTCTACAGCCTCGCCGATCCGCGCGAGCGCTTCGACCCTCAACGCACGTTGCGCCGGCAAAAAAGCCTCTACCTGACGTCGGGCTCGGTGCTGTACTCGAACCTCGGCAATCCGATGCTGACGATCGTCGCCGACACGTGCGGCCGCCACGATACGCTCGGCGGCGCCTGTGCGCAGGAGAGCAACACGGTGCGCTACGCATTGGAGAAGCGCTACATGCACAGCTGCCGCGACAACTTCCTGCGTGCCTGCGCTCATGACGGCCGCCTGTCGAAGCAGGACATCGGCGCGAACGTCAACTTCTTCATGAACGTGCCGGTGACGGCCGAAGGTGGGCTCACCTTCGAAGACGGCATTTCCGCGCCGGGCAAGTACGTCGAATTGCGCGCCGAGATGGATGTCATCGTGCTGATCTCCAACTGCCCGCAACTGAACAATCCGTGCAACGCCTACAACCCGACGCCCGCGGAGCTGCTGATATGGAATTGAAGCGCATCCGCCACTGGCTTTTTCTCCTCATGCTGGTTCGCTCGGGCCGGTACTTCAGCCGTACGCGCGAAGAACTGACCCAGACGCATCGCTGACGCGACTTCGGCCGTGGACGACCACGGCCGGCCATTCCCACGGCGGGACGGCCCGCCTTCGAATCAACACACCTTCCATGTTCGAGAAGATTCTGATCGCCAATCGCGGCGCTATCGCGTGCCGCATTCTCAGGACGTTGCGCGAACTCGACGTGACCGGCGTCGCCATCTATGCGGAAGCCGACAGAGCGAGCCGCCACGTCAGCGAAGCGCCCGCAGCGCATGCGCTAGGCGACGGTCCAGCCGCGCTGACCTATCTCGACGTGGACAAAATCCTCGCGATTGCGCGTCGCGAAGGCGTGCAGGCGATCCATCCCGGCTACGGCTTCTTATCGGAGAACGCGGCGTTCGGCGAAGCCTGCGAAGCGGCCGGCATCGCGTTCATCGGACCGACACCCGCGCAGCTTCGCGCGTTCGGCCTCAAGCACACGGCCCGCGAAATCGCGGCCAACGAAGGGGTGCCGATGCTCAAAGGCACCGGGCTGCTCGCGGACTTGCCGGCGGCGCTCGCGGCGGCACAGGGCATCGGCTATCCGGTGATGCTGAAGAGCACCGCGGGCGGCGGCGGCATCGGCATGCGGGTGTGCTGGAACGCCGACGAACTCGGCGCCCATTTCGATGCCGTGAAGCGCCTCGGCGAAAACAATTTCAGCGATGCCGGCGTATTTCTGGAGAAGTACATCGAACGGGCGCGGCATCTGGAAGTGCAGGTATTCGGCGATGGCAAAGGCGACGCGCTCGCGCTTGGCGTGCGTGACTGCTCGGTGCAGCGGCGCAATCAGAAAGTGCTCGAGGAAACGCCCGCCCCTTGCCTGCCGGACGGCATTCAGGCCGCGCTCTGCGAGGCAGCGGTCAAGCTCGCGAAAGCCGTCGACTATCGCTCCGCCGGCACCGTCGAATTCGTGTACGACAGCGCCGCCGAACAGTTCTACTTCCTCGAAGTCAATACGCGTCTGCAGGTCGAGCACGGCGTCACCGAACAGGTGTGGGGCGTCGACCTCGTGCGTTGGATGATCGAACTGGCGGCCGGCACGCTCGCGCCGCTGAAGCACCTGGCGGCGAGTCTAACGCCGCGAGGGCACGCGATCCAGGCACGACTCTACGCGGAAGATCCGGGGCGTGATTTCAAACCGAGTCCGGGCCTCTTGACCGATGTCGCGTTCCCGCACGCTGACGGGCGCGCATTGCGCATCGATACATGGATCGAGGCCGGCTGCGAAGTGCCGCCGTACTTCGACCCGATGCTCGCGAAAGTGATCGCCTGGTCGCCGACTCGCGATGAAGCGCGCGATGCGCTCGACGATGCGCTGCGCAACACCCGCCTCTACGGCGTCGAGACCAATCGCGACTATCTGCGCCAGATTCTGCGCGACCGGCCGTTCGCGTCGGGCGAACCGTGGACTCGATGTCTCGAAGGGCTCAGGTATCGGGCCAGCACGGTCGAAGTCGTCAGTGGCGGCACGCAGACGACGGTGCAGGACTATCCCGGCCGCCTGGGCTACTGGGCAGTCGGCATCCCGCCGTCGGGGCCGATGGATGACCGGGCGATGCGGCTCGGCAATCGCCTGCTCGGCAATGCGGCCGACGCCGCCGCTCTCGAAGTCACGATGAGCGGGCCAACGCTGCGCTTCAACGCAGATGCCGTGGTCGCCATCACCGGCGCGCAGATTCCGGTGCTGCTCGACGATGTCGCTCAGCCGCTGAACACGAGCCTCCATGTGCCGGCGGGTTCGACGCTGGCGCTCGGCACGATACGCGGCGCGGGCGCGCGCGCTTATCTGTGCGTGCGCGGCGGCTTCGACGTCGCACTGTATCTCGGCAGCCGCAGCACCTTTACGCTCGGCCAGTTCGGCGGACATGGCGGCCGCGCGATCCGCGCGGGCGACGTGCTGCATCTTTATCCGCTCGACGATGCGCAGGCCGGCGCGGCGCTCGTCGACGCGCCGACGCTCGACGGCGTGCGCACCCTTCGCGTGATCTATGGCCCGCACGGCGCACCCGAATACTTCAGCGCCCGCTATATCGCGCAGTTGCTCGACACCGAGTGGGAGGTTCACTTCAACTCCAGCCGTACCGGCGTGCGCCTGATCGGACCGAAACCCGAGTGGGCGCGCGAGGACGGCGGCGAGGCTGGACTGCATCCGTCGAACATTCACGATAATCCGTACGCGGTCGGCGCCGTCGACTTCACCGGCGACATGCCCGTGATTCTCGGACCCGACGGCCCGAGTCTCGGCGGCTTCGTCTGTCCGGTGACGATCATCGAGGCGGACCTCTGGCAGATCGGCCAGTTGAAAGCAGGCGACAAGATCCGCTTCGCGCCCGTCGAAGTCGAAGAAGCGCGTGAGGCTGCGCGTGAGCGTCGTCGGGAACTGGAGAGCCTCGAGATTGCACCGAGTGCGCCGAACGAAAGAAGAGCATCGCTGACGTCGCCGATCGTGCTCGATACCGGGGCGGACCGCGACAGACTCGTCGCACGTGTATCCGGCGACACACATCTGCTGCTCGAAATCGGTCCAGCGGAACTCGACCTCGTGGCACGGTTTCGCGGACATGCGCTGATGCAGTCCCTCGAAGCGCAGCATCTGACTGGCGTCATCGATCTCACGCCGGGCATCCGTTCGCTGCAGATCCACTACCGGCCCGAGGATCTGCCGCTCGCCAGGTTGCTCGACATCGTCGCGCGGGCGTGGGACGAGGTCTTGTTGCACAAGGATCTGCGCGTGCCGTCGCGGGTCGTTTATCTGCCGCTGTCATGGGACGACCCCGCGTGCCAGCTCGCGATCGAAAAATATATGACCACCGTGCGCAAGAACGCGCCGTGGTGCCCGAGCAACCTCGAATTCATTCGCCGCATCAACGACCTCGACTCCATCGACGCGGTCAGGCAGATCGTCTTCGATGCGAGCTATCTGGTAATGGGCCTCGGCGACGTGTACCTCGGCGCACCCGTCGCGACACCGCTCGACCCTCGTCACCGGCTGGTCACGACCAAATACAACCCGGCCCGTACGTGGACCGCGGAGAACTCGGTCGGCATCGGCGGCGCGTATCTGTGCGTGTATGGCATGGAAGGGCCTGGCGGCTATCAATTCGTCGGCCGCACGTTGCAGATGTGGAATCGCTACCGCGAAGTCGCGGATTTCGCCGGACAGCATTATTTGCTGCGCTTCTTCGACCAGATTCGTTTCTACGAAGTATCGGCCGACGACCTGTTGCGCATCCGCGCGGACTTTCCGCTTGGGCGTTTTCCGTTGCGGATTGAAGAGTCCGAGCTTTCGTTGCCGGACTATCAGGCGTTTCTCGCTAGCGAATCCGCCAGCATCGAGCAGTTCCGTTCAAGGCAGCAGGCGGCCTTCCAGGCCGAGCGCGAGCGGTGGCGTGAAGCGGGCACCTCGGAAGTCACGTTCGAGACGCCGGTCACCGAAGACACTCAGTTAGCTCCGCTTCACGACGGCGAAGTCGCCGTGGACAGCGAGATCGCCGGCAGCCTCTGGCAAGTCAAGGTGAAAACCGGCGACGCGGTCGACGCGGGCGACGTGCTGCTCATCATCGAGTCGATGAAGATGGAAATCCCGGTGTGTGCGCCGTGCGCCGGAACGGTCGGCGAGATCTACGTGGCGCCGGGTTCGCCCGTGCGCGCGGGGCAACGCGTCGCTGTCGTCGAACGTCACTAATTATCTGGACGCAAACCATGTCTTCATTCTCGTCATTCGATCTTCGCCTCCCGACACTTCGCTCCGCATACCTTGATGGATCGCTCACACCGCGCAGGCTCGTCGCTGAACTGCTCGAAAAAGCTGCGATGCTCAATCCATCGTTCAATCTGTTCATCCATCTTCTGACCGAAGATGAAGTCGCACCCTACCTCGACTGGCTCGACACGCAGGACGTCGAAAGCCTGCCGCTCTATGGCGTTCCGTTCGTGATCAAGGACAACATCGATCTCGCCGGCATTCAGACGACCGTCGGGTGCCCCGCGTTCGCGTACACGCCGTCGCGATCGGCGAGCGTCGTTGCGCAATTGATCGCGCTCGGCGCGGTGCCGCTCGGCAAAGCCAATCTCGACCAGTTTGCGACCGGTCTGAACGGCACCCGGTCGCCGTATGGCAAGTGTCGCAATAGCGTGCATCCCGACTATCCGTCGGGCGGCTCGAGCGCGGGGTCGTCACTCGCGGTCGCGCTCGGCGTCGCCAGTTTCGCGCTCGGGACCGACACGGCCGGTTCCGGTCGCGTGCCTGCCGCGCTGAACAATCTCGTCGGTCTCAAGCCGACTAAAGGCCTACTGTCCACCGCGGGTGTGGTGCCCGCGTGCCGCACGCTCGATTGCGTGACGTTCTTCACGGCGACGGCGGAAGAAGCGAGCGAGTTGCTTGCGTTGAGCGCGCGCCCCGATCCTCGCGATGCATACAGCCGCGCGAATCCGCAATGGAATACGGCACGCGCGTTTGGCGAGCCCACGGCGTTCAAGTTCGGCGTGCCGGCGCAACTGGAATTCGCCGGCTGTTCCGAGAGCCCCGGGCTGTTCGCGAAGGTGCGCGCGTTGCTCGAAGAAGCAGGTGGTGAAGCTGTCGAAATCGACTTCACGCCGTTTGTCGAAGCCGCCAATCTGCTCTATCAGGGGCCGTGGGTGGCCGAGCGTTACAGCGTGGCGGGCGAGTTGATGACGGAGAACCCCGCTGCGGTTTTGCCCGTCATTTGCGATGTGTTGGCGAAGGCACCCGGCGCGAGCGCGGTCGAACTGTTTCGCGCGCAGTACCGCTTGCAGGAATTGAAGGCCCTCTGCGATGCGTCTATCGATTCACTCGATTTCGTTCTGACGCCGACGTATCCGCGTGCCGTGACGCTCGACGAGTTGGAGCGCGACCCCATTGGTCCGAACTCCCTGCTCGGGTATTACACGAACTTCATGAATCTGCTGGACTATGCCGCCGTCGCTACGCCGACCGGTTTCATGAAGAATGGTTTGCCCTGGGGCGTGACCGTCTTTGGCCGCGCGTTCACCGACCAGTATCTGTTGGCTGTGGCCGACCTGCTGCAACGAAAGAGCGGCGCGCACTGCGTCGGAGGTCTAACCGTCGGGCCGGAGCCGCGCGGCGAACGATGCGCGGCGAGCCACGATCGCATGCGGATCGCGGTCTGCGGCGCACACATGCAAGGTTTGCCCCTCAACCGCGATCTGCTTGCCCGACGCGCGCGGCTCTTGCAGGCCACTCAGACTGCCGCGCAATACCGGTTGTCGGCGCTGTCTGCGTCGGCGGACGGCACGAGGCGTCCAGGCCTGTGGCGCGTCACCGATGGCGGCGCAAAAATTGCTGTCGAAGTGTGGGAAATGCCCAGCGCGGAGTTCGGCTCGTTTATTTCGACCGTTCCGTCTCCGCTGGTTCTGGGGAAGGTCGAACTCGTCGACGGTTCGTGGGTTACCGGTTTCCTCTGCGAGCCGTATGGCGTGCAGTCGGGAACCGATATCTCGGAGTTTGGCGGATGGCGAGCATGGCTTGCCAGCGAGCGTTGCGCGAGCTTCTGATGGAACGAACGATGAGCAGCGGCGTCGCAGGGAATGGGCAGTGAAGCGCCGCGGGTTTGGTCGGCACCTCCCTCTCTTGAGAGAATAGCGTCACGAGCAAGCCTGGCAAGTTCTCTCTTAGGGGTTCTAATGCGCGCCTACGATGCAGGACCCGACAGGCTTCCTTCCGCAATTCCGTCGCAACTACGAGAGGTTCCTTGATGACGCTCCGCACCGTCGCGCTCGCCGCAACCACGCTCACGCTCGCCGGCACGACCGCCGCCCTCATCGCACAAGCTCAAACGCCGAGCACCGCCGACAGTCAATGGCGCGCCAGTTCCACCATGCTCGCGACGCTGCTGCAGGACGGCTACAAGATCGTCGCCGTGGTCAACAACGGTCCCGCCGAGACGATCTTCGTGCAGCGCGATCAGAGCGCGTTCAAATGCATCGATCCGCAGCAGCCGGATGCAAAAGCAAAAACGTCGGTGGCGCCGGGCTGTTACGAGCTGGTACCGCCGAGCGGCGCCACGCCGGCGTCGGAATCCAGATAACGTGATTTGAAGCGCGAGCTCAACGTAACCCCGGCTCGCGCGAAAGACTTCGGCGTCGCGCCAACACCGCGAAGCTTCAGCGATCCACGAGCCGGCTCAGATTGCCGCGCACCCGCTGCAGCAGCGCGATCAACCGCGCCGCTTCTTCATCGCTGAAACCATTGAGCGCTTCGAGCGCGACCTCGTCGCCGACCTTGCGCGCCTTGCCGAGCGTGCGCTCAGCCTTCGGCGTCATGCGCACCTGGCGCTCCCGGCGATCCTGCGGATTCGCGGTCCGCTCGATCCAGCCGCCCTCCTCCATCCGGTCGAGCAGCCGGCCCGCCGAGATCGGCGCGACTTCGAGCAGATCCGCCAGCCGGGCCTGATTGATGTCGCCGTAGTGGCCGAGATAGGCCAGCACGCGACACTGCGCGCGCGTCAGATCGACCGACGACCTCGCGAGATCGTCGAACCGCTTGCCCGCCAGCCGGCCGACGTCGTAGATCAGAAAGCCGAAGCGCTCTTCGAATTGGGTTTTCATGCGCCGATTATACGGAAGCACTTCGGCGTACAGCGCGACTGCGTATGCGTTCTATCCTCAGCACAAGTCCCGATAGCGCCAATCCGTATTGACGATATACTAAGCATGCTTACTATATCGAGCCTCCCCACCATTCATGTCTTCCGCCTCCACGTCGGCGAGCGCCACTGAGCTGCTCAACCGGCCGATGATCACGATCTCGATCATGCTTGCGACGCTGATCCAGACGCTCGACAGCACGATCGCCAACGTGGCGCTGCCGCATATGCAAGGCACGCTGTCCGCGTCGCAGGACGAGATCACGTGGGTGCTGACCTCCTATATCGTCGCCGCCGCGATTGCCACGCCGCTCACCGGCTGGCTGGCGGATCGCCTCAGCGTCAAGCGGCTGCTGCTGATCGCGATCGGCGGCTTCACGGTGTCGTCCGCGCTATGCGGGCTCTCCGAGACGCTGCCGCAGATCGTCGTGTCGCGTCTGCTGCAAGGGATCTTCGGCGCGTCGCTGGTGCCGCTGTCGCAGTCGATCCTGCTCGACATCAACCCGCGCGAAAAGCAGGGCCAGGCGATGGCCGTGTGGGGCATGGGCGTGATGGTCGGGCCGATCCTCGGCCCGACGCTCGGCGGCTGGCTCACCGATAGCTACAACTGGCGCTGGGTGTTCTTCATCAACGTGCCGATCGGCGCGATCGCGCTGTTCGGCGTCGCGAGCTTCCTGCCGACGCGCGAGCCGAAACACGACGTGAAGTTCGACGCGTTCGGCTTCATCACGCTCGGCCTCGCGATCGGCGCATTGCAGGCGATGCTCGATCGCGGCGAGCAGCTCGACTGGTTTTCGTCGACCGAGATCGTGATCGAGGCGCTCGTCGCGGCAATCAGCTTCGCGTTTTTTCTCGTGCACACGGCCACGATCGGCGAGCGCTCGTTTTTCAAGTACAAGTTGCTGAAAGACCCGAACTTCGCGACCGGCACGTTGTTCATCTTCGTGATCGGCGCGGTGATGTACGCGACGCGCGCGCTGCTGCCACCGATGCTGCAAAACCTGATGGGCTATCCGGTCGCGACCACGGGCCTCGTCACCGCACCGAGCGGCGCCGGCACGATGGTCGCGATGCTGATCGCCGGCCGGCTGCTGAAGCGCGTCGACGCGCGGCTGTTGCTGCTCTGCGGTTTCCTGATATCGGCGTTCGCGCTGTGGCAGATGATGCAGTACACGATCGTGCTATCGGCATCGGACATCGTGTGGCCCGGCGTGATCCAGGGCTTCGGACTCGGCCTCGTGTTCGTGCCGCTGTCCACGCTGACGTTCTCGACGCTGTCGCCGGAGCTGCGCGCGGACGGCACCGCGACTTATAGCCTGATGCGCAACATCGGCAGCAGTATCGGCATTTCGATCGTGCAGACGCTGATGACGCGCAACACGCAGATCTCGCACGCGGACCTCGCTGCGAACGTCACCGCGTTCAATCCGGCGCTCCAGTCGATGCTCAACAGCGGCTCGAACTATGACATCGCGGCGCTGAACGCGTCGATCACGCAGCAGGCGGCGATGGTCGCGTATCTGAACGACTTCAAGCTGATGTTCGTGGCGACGCTGCTGGTCATCCCGCTGTTGGTGCTGATCCGGCCGTCGCACAAGGCACCGGATGCGTCGATCGCGCATGCAGCGATGGATTGAGACCGAATGCGCCGACGTCCGTCTTAGCCTTCGATTCGCCCGCGCGTCACGCCGAGCAATGACGCCATCGCCGCGTACGCCGCGGCGGCATCGCGCGCGCGAATCGCGTCGAACACCGCCGTGTGCTCGGCGAGCGACGCGTTGAACACATCGGCGCGTTTCGCATTGAGCCGCAATTGTGCCTCGAGCGTGCGCTCGATCAGCGCGCCAAGCGGGATCAGCAGCTCGTTGCTGCACGCGGTGAGCACGCACAGGTGGAACTGCAGATCCGCGCGCACCCATTCGTCGACGTTGCGCGCCGCCACCATCGCGGTATGCGCGGCCGCAAGCGCACCCAACGTGTCGTCGGTGTGCGCGGCGGCCGCGAGGCCGGCGGCATAAGGCTCGACCATCTCGCGCATTTCCTGCAGCTTGAGCGCGAACGCCATCGGCTCGGCGACGCGTGAATACCAGTCGAGCAGATCGGCATCGAGCAGATTCCACGCGGACTTGACCCGCACGCGCGTACCCACGCGCGGCCGCGATTCGATCAGCCCTTTCGACGTCAACGTGCGCAGCGCCTCGCGCAGCACCGTGCGGCTCACGCCGAACATCTCCATTAACTCGGCTTCACGAGGCAGGATCGACTCCGGCGCATAGTCGCCGCGCAGAATCGCGGTCGCCAGCAGTTGGGCGACTCGCCCGTGCAGATCGTGCGGAATGGTTTTCTCCTCGCGGTTGATGCTCCCGTCGCGCAACGCGGCGGTAAGTCGGCCAGATCTCACCACTATGTGGCAAATAATACTATTAATAGTATTTTAGTGCAGTTTTGTTGTAGCATGGAATTCCCCGAAATTTTGCATGCCCGCAGACCTGCTTTGCATGGGTTCGGAGTAAGCGCCAAAGCGCCAACTTCGATCGACACCGGAGACACACACCATGAAAATCACCAAGCTCGAAACCTTCATCGTCCCGCCGCGCTGGTGCTTCCTCAAGATCGAGACCGACGAGGGCATCGTCGGTTGGGGCGAGCCGGTGGTGGAAGGCCGCGCGCATACGGTCGCCGCGGCCGTCGACGAACTGTCCGATTATCTGATCGGCAAGGACCCGCTGTTGATCGAGGATCACTGGCAGGTGATGTACCGCGCGGGCTTCTATCGCGGCGGCCCGATCACGATGAGCGCGATCGCCGGCGTCGATCAGGCGCTGTGGGACATCAAGGGCAAGCATCACGGCGTACCGGTGCATGCGCTGCTCGGCGGCCAGGTGCGCGACAAAATCAAGGTGTACTCGTGGATCGGCGGCGACCGTCCGAGCGATGTCGCGAACAACGCACGCGCGGTGGTCGAGCGCGGCTTCAAGGCCGTCAAGATGAACGGCTCGGAAGAGTTGCAGATCATCGACACCTTCGACAAGGTGCAAGGCGTGATCAACAACATCGCGGCGGTGCGCGAGGCGGTCGGGCCGAACATCGGAATCGGCGTGGACTTCCACGGCCGCGTGCATAAGCCGATGGCGAAGGTGCTCGCCAAGGAACTCGACCCGTACAAGCTGCTGTTCATCGAAGAGCCGGTGCTGTCGGAAAACGCCGAGGCGCTGCGCGACATCGTCAATCAGACCAACACGCCGATCGCGCTCGGCGAGCGTCTCTATTCGCGCTGGGACTTCAAGCACATCCTGTCGGGCGGCTACGTCGACATCATCCAACCGGACGCGTCGCACGCGGGCGGCATCACCGAGTGCCGCAAGATCGCCGCGATGGCGGAAGCCTACGACGTCGCGCTCGCGCTGCATTGCCCGCTCGGCCCGATCGCGCTCGCAACCTGTCTGCAGATCGACGCGGTCAGCTACAACGCGTTCATCCAGGAACAGAGCCTCGGCATCCACTACAACAAGGGCAATGACCTGCTCGATTACATCAAGAATCCGCAAGTCTTCAAGTACGAAGACGGCTTCGTGTCGATTCCGCAGGGCCCGGGACTCGGCATCGAGGTCAACGAAGAGAAGGTGCGCGAGATGGCGAAGGTCGGTCACCGCTGGCGCAATCCGGTGTGGCGTCACGCGGACGGCAGCGTCGCCGAATGGTGATCTGAACACCTGAGCGAAGCAGGCGGAACGCCGCCGGCGGGCCACGTGACGCGCGGGCCGTCGCAGTAACGTAACATCCCGGACCAGGCGGCTCGAACCGGCGTTCGAGCGCTGCCGCCCCGACCTGCATCACTCCCCGCAGAACCTTATCCCGCCTGGCTTTCGCGACGTTTGTTCGGTATCGGACATACGTACGGCTTGCTCCTTGCTGAAATGCATGCCAACAACGCATGCAGCGAGGAGCACCATGGGCGAATTCCTTCCTGACTATCTGATCCGCGAACAGGCGGCGGTCGGCGCGCTGGTTGCTTTCGGCGTGCTGCGCATCATTGGCGCGATGCTCGCGTACGAGCGCGGATGGAACATCTCGATAGTCGGGAAATGCTTTATCGCCGCGGCGGTGCTGTACTGCCTGCCGCAGGTCTTCGATCTGCTCACGCAGATGGTCGGCTCACACGCGGCCGGCGCCGAACTCGAAGGCAAGGCCGCGGGCTGCGCGATCGCGTTGTTCTGCGCGCCGATTCTCGGTCATCGCCTCGGCTTCGAGTAAGCGGGCTTCGTAGTGCGGCGCTTTTTTATGCGGCGCTTATGCGCGGGTGCTGTCGTAGAACTGACGCACGATGGACGCGCGCGGCCGTCGCGCATCCATCGCCGATTGGTCAATCGCCTATGCCGCGCCGCGCGTTCAACCGAGCGCAGCGAACGCCGGCACGGTGTGTGACAACGCGGCCGCGACGACGAACACGCCGATCATCACGAGCGCTTCCAGATACATCAGGTTGACGAAGGTGTGCGCATCCATCGTCGATGCGGTGCGACGCAGGCGTGGCACCGCCGATGTGCGGTTCAGCGCGCCGAGCACCAGCGCGAGCGCGACCAGCACGAGCTTCAACGTCAGCACATGACCCCACGTGCTCGCCTGAATCGCTTCGAACGAACTGCCCGAGTCGCGCACCGCATTGAAGACGCCCGACAGCAACACGAACGCGACCGCGACGATCGACACGTTCGACACCTGGGTCGCCGTGCGGATCAGCATGCCCCGCGCGGTGGATGCCCCGAGCGCCGGCAGCACCGCCAGGCCGGAGGCCATCGCGAGTCCGCCCCATACGCTCGTTGCGAGCACGTGCAGCGTCTGCATGCCGATCGCGGCCGACACGACGCCGGCATCGGCCGCATGACCGAGCGACGCCTTACCCGCCGCGATCGCGAGCACCGCGAGCCACAGCAGCGTACTGCGCAGCATGCCCGTGCCATGGCTCAGCGCGGTGCCGAGCAGCACCAGCGCGCCGCCGAACGCGACGCTCCAGCCATAGCCGACATGCGTTTGCGTCAGCACCGTCGGCACCACGCCGAACGCCGCGGACAACGCGACACCGCTCATCGACGCCGCCTGATACAGGAGCCAGCCGAGATCCGCGAGCACCAGCACGATGGTGGCCGCGAGCATCGAGCGTTGCGCGCGCATCCAGCCGGGACGCGCCGGTGAAGTGCCCTGGAGCCCGTCCCTCGCGAGCCATGCGCCGAGTAGCGCCGAGCCGACGGCGAAGCCGAACGAGACGTTCATGAGCGCGGCCATTGCGACCTGCCCGATCCACAGTCCGTCGAAGTTCATTTGACGTTGAACGCGAAGTCGCCATGGGTACGATGGCCATCGGTGGCCACCGCGATCCAGTGCACCGCATAGCGGCCGCTCGTCAACTGAGGCAGCGCGAGGTGCATCACGCGGGCGTCCGCGCTATCGACCGTCGACGCGCCCGGCGTCGCGGGCTTGCCGCTTGCATCGGCGAGTGTGATCTTGCTGAATGCGGGCTCGAGCGGCTCGGTGAAATGGATCGTCAGGTCGGTAGGCGCGACGGCGTCGGCGTTCGCGGCCGGCACGCTCGAGATCGGATGCGCATGCGCGAACGCGGTGGACGACATGGCCAGCGCCACCGCGCCGGACATCAACGCTCGCAGCGTCGACGAGGAGAAATCGAATAGCTTCATGTAAGGCCGATAGCGGATGAGAACGAACGGGACATAGCGGGGCCGGCGAGGCGCATCGTCTGCACGACGGCCGGCGAGCCCGGAAGTGTACGCTTCGATGGTGCGCGCGGGGATCGGTTCAACGTGGCTTGATCGAATGCGTCACACGGCATCACGTTTGCGGCGGCGACGCCGTGATTATTTTTGAGGCAAAGACGTCGACCACGTTCCGTGACGCAACCAAAGTCCGAAACCGGCATAACGCGACACACTGTCGCATGGCAGTCACACCTGGAACCGTCTCTAATGCGGCAAATAGTCACCATTACCCTTCGATGATAGAATGCTGCGTCGCCGCAGCGACGGCTGTCCTTCACACCGAGCCGCCCGAAGTTCGGTCAGGTCCCCGATTCTGATGGAGTTACGCGTGTCTTCAAGACGCCTCTTCCGCCCGTTGCTTGCCCTTCTGTTGATCGGCACCGCGGGTGTCTATAGCGCTGCGAAAGCGCAGACTCAACCGAAGGCCCCCGACACGATGGAAGCGCGCGTGCAAGGCTGCACGGCCTGCCATGGCTCGCATGGGCAAGGTACCGACAACGACTACTTCCCGCGCCTCGCCGGCAAGCCGGCGGAATATCTGTTCAATCAGTTGCAGAACTTCCGTGAAGGGCGCCGCAGGTACCCGCCGATGAACTACCTCGTCACGTATCTCTCCGACGACTACCTGCATCAGATCGCCACGTTCTTCTCGCAGCAGCGCCCGCCGTATCCGACGCCGGCCAAGCCGACGGTCTCGGCCGCCACGCTCGCGCGCGGTGAGCAGATCGTGCTGCACGGTGATGCATCGAAGCAGGTGCCCGCTTGCGCGGCCTGCCACGGCAAGGCACTGACCGGTATGGAACCGGCGATTCCGGGTCTCGTCGGTCTGCACGCCGACTACATCAGCGCGCAGCTCGGTTCATGGCGCTCGGGCACGCGTCACGCGATCGCGCCGGACTGCATGCACACGATCGCCACACGCCTGTCCGACGAAGACGTGAACGCCGTCGCGGCCTGGCTTTCCACGCAGCAGGCTCCGCAAAACCCCGTGCCGGCTCCGGCCCGCTCCTTGAAGACTCCGCTTGCCTGCGGCAGCGAACCGCAATAAGGCGCCGGGAGAGACATTCAAATGAAACGCAAGTCTTTGTTCGCCCTCTCGGCAGTCGTCGTGGTCGCGGCCGCCGCACTCGTTCCCGTCCTGTGGTCGGGCGGCGACAATCTGCATAGCAGCGGCGCAGCCGTGGCGGCAACGCCCGCGGACCAGGCCGACCTGATCAAGAAGGGCGAGTACCTCGCCCGCGCCGGCGACTGTATCGCCTGCCACACGGTGCGCGGCGGCCTGCCGTTCGCGGGCGGCCTGCCGATGGCCACGCCGTTCGGCACGATGTTCACGCCGAACATCACGCCGGACGACCAGTACGGCATCGGCAAGTGGACCCAGGACGACTTCTATCGCGCGATGCACACCGGCCGCTCGAAAGATGGCAGCCTGCTCTATCCGGGCTTCCCGTTCACGAGCTACACCAAGGTCACGCGCGCGGACTCCGACGCGATCTACGCATATCTGCGCTCGGTCACGCCGGTCAACGTGCCGAGCCGTCCGCACGAACTGAAATTCCCGTTCAACCAGCGCAACATGCTGATCGGCTGGCGCACGCTGTTCTTCCGTGAAGGCGAGTTCAAGCCGGATCCGACCAAGTCGGTCGAATGGAACCGCGGCGCGTATCTGGTCGAGGGCCTCGGCCACTGCGGCATGTGCCATACGTCGATCAACGCGATGGGCGCCCCGGTCAGCTCGGCGGCGTTCGCTGGCGGTCTGATTCCGCTACAGAACTGGTATGCGCCATCGCTGACGTCGAACAGGGAAGCCGGCCTCGGCGACTGGGACCTCAAGGACATCGCCGATCTGCTGAAGACCGGCGTGTCGAGCCGCGGCGCGGTGTTCGGTCCGATGGCCGAAGTAGTTCACAACAGCCTGCAGTATCTGTCGGCCGAAGACATCAACGCGATGGCGACGTACCTGAAGACGATTCCGCAGAAGAGCGAAGCACCGGAACCGCTGCAGCTCGAAACCTCGGAAAAATTCGGCGGCGAACTGCTGAAGCAAGGTCAGAAGATCTACGCTGACAATTGCGCGAAGTGCCACGAGGAAAACGGTCTCGGCCGGCCGCCGGCATTCCCGCCGCTCGCGAACAACCAGTCGATCCAGATGCCGTCCGCGGTCAACCCGATCCGCATGGTGCTGAACGGTGGTTATCCGCCGAGCACGGAAGGGAACCCGCATCCGTATGGCATGCCGCCCTTCGCGCAAGCTCTGTCGAATCAGGAAGTGGCAGCGGTCGTGACGTACATCCGTATGTCCTGGGGCAACCACGGCACGGCCGTGTCGCCACAGCAGGTGGCCAATCTGCGTTCGGCGCCGCTCGACTAAGCAGGGTTCGACGCACCCCGGGCGCGGCCTGCGAAATTCGCGGCCGCGCCCTTCGTTTTTTCAGGACCGGTATCATGTGGGCCTGTTTGTGTTGGTGGTCGCCCTCGCGGGACCGTGCAGGAGGAAAGAGTTGTGCCCTTCGGTGAGCGTTTGAACAGCATCACCCATCTCGTCGGCGCCGTGCTGTCGGTGGTGGGGCTGGCGGCGCTCGTCACGATGGGCGCGCTCGCCGGCGACGCGTACAAGGTCGTCAGCTTCGCCGTATATGGTGCGATGCTGTTCGTGCTGTATGCGATCTCGACGCTGTATCACAGCGTCAGCCATCCGCGTCTGAAGGCGATTCTGCAGAAATGCGATCATTCGGCGATCTACCTGCTGATCGCCGGCAGCTACACGCCGTTCACGCTCGTTACGTTGCGTGGACCGTGGGGCTGGTCGTTATTCGGCGTGAGCTGGGGGCTCGCTGCCCTCGGCATCGTGCAGGAACTCACGCTCGGGCGACGCACCCGCAGCGTGTCGATGGTGCTGTATGTGTTGATGGGATGGCTCGCGCTCGTAGCCGTCCACCCGCTGGTGCAGGCGTTGCCGGCCGCGGGGACCGCGTGGCTCGTGGCCGGCGGCGTCATCTATAGCGTCGGCATCTATTTCTTCATCAACGACGAGCGCATCCGCCACGGACATGGTATCTGGCACCTGTTCGTACTGGCGGGCAGTCTGTGTCAATTCGTCAGTGTCGCGCGCTATGTCGCGTGACATTCCACGGCGACGAATTGCAACTTAAGGCCAGTCGACGTGTCTGCATAGCGCGTTGAAACATTCGGCACATCTGTGAGCGTGCCGCCGATTTCTCCGTGAACGGAACCGGGCCTCGGCCTCGAACACGCCATGCGGGCGTGTCGATGCCGCGCTGGTTTTTCCGCGTTGGGGTCCTTTGGGCCCAGCGGGGCCGTTCGCGACACTGCATTGCAAAGAGCTTTTATGTCTTTTGATTCCCTCGGCTTGTCCGAACCGCTGGTCCGCGCTGTCAATGAACTCGGCTACACCAGCCCGACTCCGATCCAGACTCAGGCGATCCCGGCCGTGCTCAACGGCGGCGATCTGCTCGCCGGCGCGCAAACCGGCACCGGCAAGACCGCCGGCTTCACGCTGCCGATCCTGCAGCGCCTGAATTCGATGCCGCCGGCCGCCGGCGGCAAGCGCGTGGTGCGCGCGCTGATCCTCACGCCGACTCGCGAACTCGCCGCGCAGGTCGAAGAAAGTGTGCGCGCCTACGGCAAATATCTGAAGCTGAAGTCGACCGTGATGTTCGGCGGCGTCGGCATCAATCCGCAGATCGATGCGCTCAGGCGCGGCATCGATATCGTCGTCGCGACGCCGGGCCGTCTGCTCGATCACATGCAGCAGAAGACCATCGACCTGTCGCATCTCGAGATCCTCGTGCTCGACGAAGCGGACCGCATGCTGGACATGGGCTTCATCCACGACATCAAGCGCGTGCTCGCGAAGCTGCCGCCGAAGCGCCAGAACCTGCTGTTCTCGGCGACCTTCTCCGACGAGATCAAGACACTCGCCGATGGCCTGCTGGACTCGCCGGCGCTGATCGAAGTCGCGCGCCGCAACACGACGGCCGAAACGGTCGCGCAGAAGATTCACCCGGTCGATCGCGACCGCAAGCGCGAGTTGCTCACGCATCTGATCCGTCAGCACAGCTGGTTCCAGGTGCTCGTGTTCACGCGCACCAAGCACGGCGCGAATCGCCTCGCCGAGCAGCTGACGAAGGACGACATCAGCGCACTCGCGATTCACGGCAACAAGAGCCAGTCGGCACGCACGCGCGCGCTCGCCGAGTTCAAGGACGGTACGCTGCAGGTGCTGGTGGCGACCGACATCGCCGCACGCGGCATCGATATCGATCAGTTGCCGCACGTGGTCAACTTCGATCTGCCGAATGTGCCGGAAGACTACGTGCATCGTATCGGCCGCACGGGTCGCGCGGGTGCGACCGGCGAGGCGGTGTCGCTCGTGTGCGTCGATGAACTGCAGTTGCTGAAGGACATCGAGAAGCTGATCAAACGTCCGGTCCCGCAGGAAGTGATCGCCGGTTTCGAGCCGGACCCGACCGCGAAGCCGGAGCCGATCCTGCGACGCGGGCAGGGCGGCGGCGGGCGCTCGCCGCGCCAGGGACAAGGTGCGGGGCGTCGTGACGGCGGTGCTGCTGGTGGCGCACCGGCCAAGCCGGCTCAAGGCTCCGGTCAGCGTTCGGGACAAGGCACGGGTCAGCGTTCGGGCCAGCGTGCGTCGAACGCTCAGCCCACGCCGCGGCCACAAGGTGCGAAGCCGGCCGGCAATGGCAATCAGCCGCGTCGCGATACGCAGCGTCACGACGATCGGCCGCGTACCGCCGCGCATGATGGCGCTCCCGCGCATCATGCGCCGCGCAAGCCGCAGGGCAATCGTTCGCACAACGGCAATCCGGGCGCGTTGCTCGGCGGCGGCGCGAAGCGCAACGATGCGCCGCGTGGTGCGCAACCGTCGCGCAACGGCGACCGTGGCCGTTAAGCGTCGCGCGGCCTGAAGGCTGCCCGCGCATCAGCCGTTAGCGCTTCCCTGCTCGAAGACTAACGGCTGCTCGCGGCGGCAGCCTGCTTCAAATGCTCGACCTGCAGTTCCCATCGCTCGAGCACCTCACTCCCCTCTCCTTGCAATTCGAACGTGATGCCGCCCGTGAGGCGCGCATAACGGACGCTTTGCGCTTCCGCTGTGTCGATCGAGCCGAGCAGATAGACGAGGCCGCTGTCGTCGCCAGCAACACCGGGCAGCGGCGCGACACGCAATTGCACCTGATAGAACGCCGCATCGCAGACGAAGCTCAGCGCCGCGCGCCCGCTTTGCGCGATCGCGCGCGTCGCGCGCGCCTGCGGCCATAGCGCGATGCACAGCGTGCGCGAGTCGGGCGCATAGAGTTCGCCGACGCTCAGCAGAGATGTGCGCACGTGGCCGTTCGCGTCGACGGTTAGTAGCGACGCGGTGAAGCCCAGCTTGTCCGCAAGCGACGAACCGTCGAACAACGCGCGCACGTTGGCCGGCCATTCGTCGAACACGATCTGTTCGAGCGGACGCGCGGACGTAGATGCGGAGGAGGAAGCGCTCATGCCATCGATCCAGTCGAAGTAGTCGGTAAAGCTCCATCATGCCTCGAAAAAACCAAAGCCCGCATGAGCGGGCTCCGGTTCGCTTCGTCAGGGTGTTGCAGCTGCATTCAGCCGATGCCTCGCGCAACGATCGATGGCTCAGCGAAAGAATACGTGCTGCGTGATCTTCGCGAGCGGATAATGCACGCCCGGCTGAATGCGCGCCGGCAGATCGAGCGGCTTGAGCAGCATCTTCACGCACATGTCGGCGGACAGATTACGGCGCACCAGCTTGTTGATGCGCGCCGCGCGCTCGCGGTTATACGCGGAGTCGTGCACGCGCTCCGGATAGCGAATCGCGAACACGTGCCGCAACGCGATCTCCGAATCTTCGTTCTTGATTTCCATCACGCGACGCATCAACGCGCCGAGCACCGCGAGCCGACCGTTGCCCTCGATCCGGTTGTACTTCTTGAAGTACCTGAAAAAGTGCTTGTAGTGACGGACCTCGTCGGTGCGGATGTTGTCGGTGATCTGCTTGAGGACCGCTTCGTCCGAGCACTCGTTGATCGCGCGATACAGCGTCGCGGTACCCGTTTCGACTACGCAACGCGCGACCATCTCCAGCGCGCGGGACTTTTCGAAATCCTCGACCGAGCACGTGAGCGAATACTCGCCCATGAAATTGCGGAACGCGGTGTCCCAGTCGAACTCGGGCCATACATACGCGATATAGGTCTTCAGCGCCCGGCCGTGCTGCATTTCCTCGGGCTCCCACTCGTGGTTGAGCCAGGCCGAGACCTCGGGGTCGTCGTTGAAAAACGTACTCAGATTGCTGGTGTAGAGATCGGTGCCGCTTTCGATGAACGAAGCCGCGCACAACAACAGCAGCAAGTCCTCGTTGGCCGCGGCCTTCTGACGGTCAATGCGCGTCAGATCGATGTCTTCGATCCGCCAGGGCATGACATGGTTCAGCTCTGTGTGCATCGTGTCTTGCTCCCATGCTGTACCGACCCGTGGAGTTCTTCGCAACTGCCACCGCTCGCAGTGATGTTTCTGCGTGTCGGATACAACGCCGTGAATTAGAGTTGGGCCCTTGTACTCTGCATGTTAGCCGGAGATATCCGACCATGCAGATCACACAGCACAGACCATGCCGCATCGACGCAGTTCCGATTTCAAGATAGTCGAAATCTTCCAACGTGTTAAAACGATGTGCGCAAGGCAAAAAAAGCCAGCCCAAAAGGCTGGCTTTTCGGACAGACATCAGACCCGGCGGGGTTGAGGACACGGGCGGGCGCCCTAGGCGGGCCCCATAGACGGCCCCCCTGGGCGGGCCCCCTCCTCCTCAGGCAGGTTGGACGTCGCCCAGGATGGGACACACGCGACGCATGCGCAGCGCGACGATGATCAGCGATACGCCCGAGAGCACCGCCGCAAGCAGGACGTAATAACTTGGCGCGAGTTTGTCGCCGGTCAAATGAATGAAGGTTTCGACGATGGTCGGCGCGAAGCCGCCGAAGATCGTCACGCCGATGCTGTAACCGATTGAAAGGCCAGTCGAGCGCACCTGGGTCGGGAAGATCTCCGACATCAGCGCGGGCATCGGCCCCGAGTACGAGGCCTTGAAAATACCGGCGACGCCTTGCAGCACGAGCAGCCAGCCAATCGTCGGATGTGTCTGCAGCCATGCGAACATCGGATAGATCAGCAGGCCCATCAGGATCGACGTGCTCAGCATGATGCGAATTCGGCCGATGCGATCGGACAGCGCGCCCATGATCGGCGAGAAGATGAACTGCATGCCGCCGTTCAGCACGACCACGCCGAACGACGCGGCCGCCGCCATATGCAGCTGCTTGACCGCGTAAAGCGGCATGTAGAGCTGCAGCACGTACACGCCGACCGTCGACTGCGCAACCATGCCGATCGCGAGCAGCAGGTTGACCCACTGATTCGAGAACGACGCGTCCTTCGTTCCGCTGACGACCTTGTGCTCGCCAGCCGCCTCGCGAGCCGCGCGTTCTTCTCGCAATGCGAGGAATTCGGGCGTCTCGTCGAGATGCGAGCGGATGTAGTAGCCGACCGGCCCGACCAGCAGACCGAACACGAACGGCACACGCCAGCCCCAGCTGTTCAGATGCTCGGCCGGCAGCCACGCGGTCAGCAGCGAACCGAAGGCCGCCGCGGTGATCGCCGCGAGACCCTGGCTCGCGAACTGCCAGCTCGCGTAGTAGCCGCGCCGAGTCGCGCTGTGCTCGACCATGAACGCGGTCGCGCTGCCGAACTCGCCGCCGACCGCGAAGCCCTGCACGAGCCGCGCCAGCAGCACCAGCAGCGGCGCCGCGAGACCGATCGTCGAAAACGGCGGCATCACGGCCATCGTGAAAGTACCGACCATCATCAGCGCGATCGCGAGCGTGAGCGCCGCCTTGCGGCCCTTGCGGTCGCCGTACACGCCGAGCACGATCGCGCCGAGCGGGCGCATCAGGAACGAGAGGCCGAAAGTGGCGATCGCGAGCAGGGTCGACAGCCACTCGTCCTGCATCGGGAAGAACTGTTTCGCGATGATCGTCGCGAAGTAGCCGTAGACCAGGAAGTCGAACCACTCGAGCGCGTTACCGATCGACGACGAGAAAACGATCCGCCGCACCATCGCTTTCGAAAGCGGCGCGGCGTGGGGGGAAGCGGTCGTCGAGTGCGACGCGGGGGTGTTCATGATGGTCTCCTGCCTGTCTGCTGCGTGATAGCTGTGGTAGGTGCGGCACCGCCTGGGTCAGCGAGGCGGCTGGCGGGCGCGCAATAGCGCGGCATAAGGCATGCCGCGCGTTCGTTACGTGTTACCCGGGTGTCGGACCTGAGTCCCGGTGCGGACCTCGGCCCCGGGCGTTGCCTCGTTGTGGCCTAGAAGCCGGCGGCGAGACCGTCGCGGCGGCTGTCGCTGGCCGCCACGTAGCCGGGCTCCGGCTCGTTGCGATCGAGTTTCCAGATGAACTGGCCGGAGCCGAAGTCCATGTACGGATCGTCGACCGACTTGATCGTGTGGCCGAGCTTCTGCAGGCCCTCGGTGGTCTTCGGATCGAGCGTCGACTCGATATCGACCGTGAAGTCGCGGTTGACCTTCCAGCGCGGCGCGTCGCACGCGGCCTGCGGTTGCTGACCGTAGTCGAGCATGCGCACCACCGTTTGCAGATGGCCTTGCGGCTGCATGTCGCCGCCCATCACGCCGAAGCTCATCACCGCTTCCTGCTGACCGTTCACCTGCTGCGTGAGGAACGCCGGGATGATCGTGTGGAACGGCCGCTTGCCGCCCTCGACGACGTTCGGCGACTTCGGATCCATCGAGAAGCCGCAGCCGCGGTTCTGCAGCGCGATGCCGCTGTCCGGCACCACCACACCCGAGCCGAAGCCCATGTAGTTCGACTGGATGAAGCTGACCATCATGCCGCTCTCGTCCGCGGCCGACATGTAGATGGTGCCGCCCGCCTTCGGCATGCCGAAGTCGAAGTACGTCGCCCGCTTCGGATCGATCAGCTTCGCGCGCGAGCTCAGGTACGCGTCGTCGAGCATCTGCTCGGGCGTGACTTCCATCGACCGCGGATCGGCCACATAGCGATACAGGTCGGCAAACGCGAGCTTCATCGCTTCGATCTGCAGATGCTGCGACTCGACGCTGTCGACCTTCAGCGACTTCACGTCGAACTTCTCGAGGATGCCGAGCGCAACCAGCGCCGCGATGCCCTGGCCGTTCGGCGGAATCTCATGCACGGTGTAGCCGCGATAGTCCTTGCCGATCGGCTCGACCCAGTCCGCGCGGTAGTTGCGGAGATCGTCGGCGCTCAGCGCGGCGCCGCCTTCGCGTGCGAACGCGGCGATCCGCTCGGCGATCTCGCCTTCGTAGTACGCGCGCGGGCCCTGCTCGGCGAGCTGGCGCAGCGTCTTCGCGTGACCGGGGAAGCGCACGAGTTCGCTGACCTCGGGCGCGCGGCCGCGCGGCATGAAGGTCTGCGCGAAGCCCGGCTGATCCTTCAGTTCCGGCACCGCGGCCGCCCATTTGTACGCGACGATGCTCGCCACCGCGTGACCGCGCTCGGCGATCTCGATGGCCGGCTCCATCAGGTCGGCGAACGGCAGCTTGCCGAACTTCTGGTGCAGCGCTTCCCAACCGGCGATCACGCCCGGCACCGTGACGGCGTCCCAGCCACGCTTTGGCTGTTTCGCGAAGCCGTTTTCCTCGCCGTATTTGCGCTTGAAGTAATCGACGTTCCACGCAGCCGGCGACACGCCCGACGCGTTCAGACCATGCAGCTTCTTGCCGTCCCACACGAGCGCGAACGCGTCGCCGCCCAGGCCGCACGACACAGGTTCGACCACTGTGATCGCTGCGGCGGCCGCGATGGCCGCGTCGACGGCATTGCCGCCCTTCCACAACATGCGCAGCCCGGCCTGCGCCGCAAGCGGATGCGAGGTCGAAACGATATTGCGTGCGAATACGGGCAGACGTTGCGTCGGATAAGGGTTGTGCCAGTTGCTGAAGCCAGTCATGTCGAACACTCTCGAAAGCGCGGGCCGGCACGAAAAGTCGCCGGACATCATGGGAAAGGTTGTAAAGCAGGTAAATCGCGGAACCCCGGATTGCATCGCGAAGCGCGCCAAAAAACAAATTCATTTATCAAATGAATAAATGCGTATTGCGCCTGAATGAAGGTTCGAGCAGGTCCGGAGCGTTCCCGGCGAGTTCCAGCGGATTGCGCCAGTTGGCGGACATGGGGCGCGATGGTCTTACAATAGCGGCAATCGCGCTCGTCGACGGCGGGCTTCCTGCCAGCCGCTTGATGATCGCGACGGAGCACGCCGACACGACAGCCACCACCCGAGACACATGACACGAGACCCCCGCCTGACTCTCAACGCCCGGCAACAGGAATTGCTGGAGTGGGTGCAACGCGACGGCTTCGTGACTGTGGACGACCTCGCGAGCCACTTCGACGTCACCCCGCAGACGATCCGCCGCGACGTCAACTGGCTCGCCGATATGAATCTGCTGCGCCGCTATCACGGCGGCGCCAGTCTGCCGACCAGTTCCGAGAACGTCTCCTACACCGCGCGCCAGCGCATGTTTCATGAAGAGAAAAGACGCATCGCGGCGCTAGTCGCCACTCACATTCCCGATCAGGCATCGCTCTTCATCAACCTCGGCACGACCACCGAGGAAGTAGCACGCGCGCTGAACCGCCACCGTGGACTGCGCGTGATCACGAACAATCTGAACGTCGCTAGCATGATGAGCGGCTACCCGGATTGCGAAGTGCTGGTGACGGGGGGCATCGTGCGGCCGTGGGATAAGGGCATCGTCGGTGAACTGGCGATCGACTTCATCCGGCAGTTCAAAGTCGATTTCGCGATCATCGGCACGTCGAGCATCGAAACGGACGGTACGCTGCGCGATTTCGACACGCGCGAAGTGCGTGTCGCCGAGGCGATCATCGAGCACGCACGCACCGTGTTCCTCGCCGCCGATCACTCAAAGTTTGGCCGCCCGGCGCTAGTTCGCCAGGGACATCTGGAGCAGATCGACGCATTGTTCACCGACGCCGCGCCGGCCGCCGACATGGCCGAGGCGCTGAGCGCCGCGAATTGTCAAATCTATATCGCCGGATAATTCCAGGCGATCTCCGCCATGCTGCGGTGCACGCGAAACCTCGCGTGAAATCAAGAATTCGGCCGCGGGGCCGGACCGCCTATCGCGCGGCCAATTGTCAAATGGAAAATTTACGAGGACCGGGTTGGCGTTTCATCGGTGCTCGCCTACACTCCAGTTCCCCAACGTGCGTTGCGAGTTTCGCACGGCGTCGGTTGTATGAATCTGTCGTGTAAGCCGTACCTCCCGCCCTGATCCTTTAGCGGACCCCGCCCCGGCCTGCCGGTCGACTGCAAGGTTGTCCGCAATTTGCTGACATGGAGAGAACGATGCTGAGTCCGCATGAATTCGCCACGTTGTTGCTCGTCAAGGACGCCCCCAACCAGGTCGAAATGGGCCGAGAAGAACTCGATGCGTTGCTCGAACGCCAACTGGTGCAACTCGAGCGCCTCGCATCGGGCAACGAAGAATGGCGCGTGACCGAAACCGGCGACACCGCATTGCGGGCCATCAAACGTTTTTCCTGAGATTCCCTGTCGTTCGATCCGAGAGCCGTTGGCGGCGTATCCGCGCCGCCTTGGCGGATGCGCCGCGCGCTTCGCTCGCGACTACCGGTCTCGTATCGTTCAATTCCCCTGACAGCGGGCCGCCTTCGCGGCCCTTTGTTGTGCGCATCTCATTTACACAGTAAATTCACGCGACGGACTTCCCCGCCCTCGCGCATGCCCAAGACGCTCTCCGCCGACGACATCCAGCAGTTTCGCGAAGCCATGCGACGCGTCGCGGAAAACGCATTTGCGACCCGCGGCGCGCAAGGCGTGACGATGCGCGAGCTGGCGAAGGAGCTCGGCTGCAGTGCGATGACACCGTATCGCTATTTCCGCGACAAGGAAGAAATTCTGGCGATGGTCCGCGCCGCCGCGTTCAACCGCTTCGCCGCGCGCCTCGAAGCGGCCGCGCGCGGCATCCCCGCGAACGCCCCCGCCATCGATCACAGCGCCGTCGGCCGGGCCTACGTCGACTTCGCGCTCGATGAACCGCACGCCTACCGTTTGATGTTCGATCAGACGCCGCAACAGCAAGGCGCTTACCCTGAACTGGCCGCGGCGTCGCAGCGCGCGTGGCGTCTGCTGGAAGCGCACTTCGAGCGGCTCGTCGAGGCGGGTATTCTCGAAGGCGATCCGCGCCTGATCGGCTATGCGTACTGGACGAGCCTGCACGGCTTCACGATGCTCTCGCTCGCGAACCAGCTACCGCCGTCGGCCGCGCAACAGGCGGATTCCGCCGGCGACGGAGCGCCGCAGCCATCACGTGAAGCCGTGTTCGCGCAGATTTTGCGCATGCTGTGGCGCGGAGCGTTGGCGCCGCACAAGTGAACCGGTGCGCCGGTCAACCCGCTGCTGCTTACCCGCTACGCAAGGTCGGATCGGCACTCGCACGCCAGCTGATCGCCCTTGCGCGCTGCTCGTTGAAGAACTCGACCCACTGGTTGCGCACCTTCGGATCGCTGCTCGTCGCCTCGCTCGCATGGCGCTGCGCGATCGATGCCTGGAACGCGCAGAAGTCGTCGTTCGACAGCCGGCCGCGCCGGTTCGCCACATAGGCATCGAAGAACGTCTCATAGACGATCTGCGCGTCGCTGCCGTAGTCGACGGTTTGCGGCGAGCACATCTTCTGCAACGCCTCGAACGACGTTGCGCCCCTCGTCCCTTCCAGACTCGGCGTACTCACGCATCCCGCCAGCAGCGCCGCCGCGCCGATCATCAAAAGTCCACGCATACATCACCTCGAAATGGCTGCTACCGAGAGTATCGTCCGCGGTCGCGCGTTGCGCCACTCCGTGCCATCCGACCCAGGCTCGCTCGGGTCGAAGCGAACTTTACTTTTTCGAATATGTTCATTAAAGTTCGAAAACGAACATGATTCGTTCAATTGGCTTTCCAACTTACTCCCAGATTCGATGCAGAGGCTCACCAGGTGACGCAAGGCACGAAATACGATTTGCTCGTCGTCGGTGGCGGGATCAACGGCGCCGGCATCGCCCGCGACGCGGCCGGCCGCGGCCTGGCGGTGCTGCTGTGCGAGCAGGACGATCTGGCCGCGCACACCTCGTCGGCGAGTACCAAGCTGATCCACGGCGGCCTGCGCTACCTCGAGTACCGCGAGTTCGGGCTCGTGCGCAAGGCGCTGCAGGAGCGCGAGACGCTGCTGCGCGCGGCGCCGCACATCATCTGGCCGCTGCGCTTCGTGATGCCGCATATGCCGGATCTGCGCCCCGCCTGGCTGATCCGCGCGGGTCTGTTCCTGTACGACCATCTGGCCAAACGTGAGCTGCTGCCGGGCTCGCGCGGCATCGTGATGAGCCGGCATCCGGCCGGCGCGCCGCTCGTCGAAACGATCAAGCGCGGCTTCGTTTATTCGGACGGCTGGGTCAACGACGCGCGCCTCGTCGTCCTGAACGCGCTCGACGCGCACGAGCGCGGCGCGACGATCCTCACGCGCACGAAGCTGGTCAACGCAGAGCGCGCCGGCGGCGAGTGGCGCGCGCAACTGCAACGCGCGGACGGCACGACGCTCGACGTGCGCGCCGCCGCGATCGCGAACGCGGCGGGCCCGTGGGTCGGCGAGCTGCTGAAGGGCGCGCTCGGCCGGCCATCGGCGCATAGCGTGCGGCTCGTCAAGGGTAGCCACATCGTCACGCGGCGCCTGTTCGAGCACGACCACGCGTACATCTTCCAGAACGCCGATAAGCGGATCATCTTCGCGATTCCCTACGAGCACGACTACACGCTGATCGGCACCACCGACCTCGAATATCGCGGCGACCCGTCGCAAGTCGCGATCGACGCCAACGAAACGCAGTATCTGTGCGATTCGATCAACCGCTACTTCAGGCAGAAGATCTCGCCGGCCGACGTGCGCTGGAGCTATTCGGGCGTACGCCCGCTGTTGGAGGACGAGAACGCGGACAATCCGTCGGCGGTCACGCGCGACTACTCGCTCGAACTCGACGCGCCCGCGGAACAGGCGCCGCTGCTGTCGGTGTTCGGCGGCAAGATCACGACGTTTCGCAAGCTCGCCGAGCAGGCCGTCGATACGCTCACCGACGCGCTGCGCCACTGCGGGTCCGCGTGGACCGTCGACGCGCCGCTGCCGGGCGGCGACATCGCACAGGCGAACTTCAATCGCTTCCTCGGTGAGTTCTCGCGCGAGCATGCGTGGCTGCCGGCGTCGCTCGCGCATCGGCTCGCGCGCGCGTATGGCACGCGCGCGAATCGCGTGATCGGCCTCGCGCGCTCGCGCGCCGAGCTCGGTCGCGAGTTCGCGCCGGGACTGCACGAAGCCGAGCTGGTTTATCTGCGCGATACCGAATGGGCGCGCACCGCGCAGGACGTGCTGTGGCGGCGCTCGAAGCTCGGCCTGCACGTCGAGCCGGGCACGCTCGATGAGGTTACGCGCGATATCGACGCGTGGTTCGCGCGCGAACCGGCCCGGCAGAGCGCGTAGGCGGCCCCGCCGGGCAAACTGGCATTCCCCGACAAAAGCGGCGGCAAACACAACGCGGCGCCAATGCCGGGTGAAGCAAACGGCGCGAGCCCGTAGAAACGGCGCACACCATCCGCGCGTCCCGGGCCGGCCCCACCGCAGCTTCGGCTGGACGACACCGGCACGCGCCCTCACACTATGGCGGCCCGCTCACAACAACACGCCGCTCGCATCGCCGGCCAGCAATCCGGCGATCCGTAACATGCATGGAGAAGAGACAATGCTGGATCAGTACGTTCTCGCGCTTGACCAAGGCACCACCAGCTCGCGCGCGATGCTGTTCGACCGGCGCGGCAACGTCGTGTCGACCGCACAAAAGGAATTCCAGCAGATCTACCCGCACCCGGGCTGGGTCGAGCACGATCCGCAGGAAATCTGGTCGACGCAGGCCGGCGTCGCCGCCGAAGCGGTCACGCGAGCCGGCATGAACGGCACGTCGATCGCGGCGATCGGCATCACGAACCAGCGCGAAACCACGATCGTGTGGGATCGCGAAACCGGCCATCCGATCTACAACGCGATCGTCTGGCAGGACCGCCGCACCGCCGATTTCTGCGACGACCTGAAAGCGCAGGGTCTCGAAGCGAGCGTGCGCGCGAAGACCGGCTTGCCGATCGACTCGTATTTCTCGGCGACCAAAATCCGCTGGATTCTCGACAACGTCGAAGGCGCGCGCGAAAAAGCGCGTCAGGGCCGGCTCGCGTTCGGCACCGTCGATAGCTGGCTGATGTGGAATTTCACGAAGGGCGCGCTGCACGTCACCGACGTGACCAACGCGTCGCGCACGATGCTGTTCAACATCCACACCCTGAAGTGGGACGACGAACTGCTCGCCGCGCTCGACATTCCCCGCAGCATGCTGCCGGAAGTGCGGCCGTCGTCGGAGGTGTACGGGCCGACGGTGACCACCGTGTTCGCGTCGAAGATTCCACTCGCGGGCATCGCCGGTGATCAGCACGCCGCGCTATTCGGCCAGATGTGCACCGAGTCCGGCATGGTCAAGAACACCTACGGCACCGGCTGCTTCCTCGTGATGAACACGGGCGCCAAACCGATCGAATCGAACAACAATCTCGTCACGACGATCGCCTGGCAGATCGGCGAGCGTATCGACTACGCGCTCGAAGGCAGCATCTTCATCGGCGGCGCCGTGGTGCAGTGGCTGCGCGACGGCCTCGGCATCATCAGGAACGCGGCGGAAATCGAAACGCTCGCGCGCGGCGTGCCGCATTGCGACGGCGTGTATCTCGTGCCCGCGTTCGCCGGCCTCGGCGCGCCGCACTGGAACGCGCATGCGCGCGGCACGCTGTTCGGCGTCACGCGCGGCACGACCTCCGCGCATATCGCGCGCGCGGCGCTCGATTCGATCGCCTATCAATCGCTCGACGTGCTGAAGGCGATGGAAGCCGACTCGGGCATTCGCATCGGCGAGTTGCGCGTGGATGGCGGCGCCTGCGCGAACAATCTGCTGATGCAGTTCCAGGCCGACATCCTCGGCGTCGACACGGTGCGCCCCCAGGTGTCCGAGACCACCGCACTCGGCGCCGCCTATCTGGCCGGTCTTGCGGTGGGCTACTGGAAGGACATCGACGAGTTGAAAAGCCAGTGGAAGCTCGAGCACCGCTTCACCCCGGCGCTACCGCATGCGGAGGTCAGGACCTGCCTCGATGGCTGGCAGCGCGCGATCCGCGCGGCGAAGGCCTGGGCCGATACGCCGTAAGGTCGCGGGCCCGCAACCCGCCGCCCGCGCGCTTTGCGCTTACCGTTTTTCAGGCATGATCGACCACCTCATCTGTGACTGCGACGGCGTGCTCGTCGACAGTGAAGTCATCGCCGATCGCGTGATGTTCGACACGCTGACGGCCACCTTCCGCGGCATCGATTTCGCCCCCGTCGTCAAAACCGCGTTCGGCCAGCAAACCTCGCGCTTTCTCGCCGGCCTCGAAACGCGGTTCGACATCACGCTGCCTGTGAACTTCCTCGACACGATCGAGCACCACGTCGAGCTCGCGCTCGCCGCGTCGCTCGGTCCGATCCACGGCGTGCGCGACGCGCTGCAACGCGTGACGCTGCCGGCTGCGGTCGTGTCGAACAGCCGTATGTCGCGCGTCGCCGCATCGGTACGGCGCGCGGGTCTGCAGCAGATTTTCGGCGAGCGCGTGTTCAGCGCCGAGCAGGTCGCGCGGCCGAAGCCGTATCCGGACGTCTATCTGTTTGCGGCCACGACGCTTGGCGTCGTGCCGGCGCGTTGCCTCGTCGTCGAGGACAGCGTCGCGGGTTTGAATGCGGCGCGCGCGGCCGGCATGAAGACGATCGCGTTCGTCGGCGCGAGCCATATTCCGGAAGGCTACGCGGATGCGCTGCGCGCGATGGGTATCACGCGAATCATCAAGCATATGGATGAACTGCCGGCGCTCATCGAGGCGGGCGTGCGCGGCGAATTCGGCGTGGTGCAGTCGTAGCGGTTTTGCGCAACGCCGATAAAAAGCCGGTTCTTCGGAAGAAGAACCGGCTTTTTGCGTCATGGCATCGCGTGCCGCTCGATGGATGGCCCGTCAAGCCTCGGCCATCGCGCCCTCGCGCACCTGCGCGAGCGACTCGCGAAACTCGACCAGCTCGGCGATCGTCAGCATCGGCAGATCATGTTGCGCGGCGAAGCGCTCGACGTCCGCGCCGCGCGTCATCGTGCCGTCGGCGTTCATCAGTTCGCACAGCACGCCGGCCGGCTTCAGGCCCGCGAGAATCGCCAGATCGACGGTGCCTTCGGTGTGGCCGCGCCGCGCCAGCACGCCGCCCGGCATCGCGCGCAGCGGGAACACGTGGCCGGGGCGCACGATGTCGGCGGGTTTGGCCGTATCGGCGATCGCGGCGCGGATCGTGGTCACGCGATCCTGCGCGGACACGCCGGTGCTGACGCCTTCGCGCGCTTCGATCGACACCGTGAACGCGGTGCCGTGGCGGCTTTCGTTGTTGACGGCCATCGGCGGCAGTTCGAGCGCGCGGATCTTGTCGTCGGGCAGGCACAGGCAGACGATGCCGCTGCATTCCCGGATCAGCAGCGCCATCGTTTCGACCGACAGGCGCTCGGCCGCGACGATCAGATCGGCTTCGTTCTCGCGGTCGTGGTCGTCCTGCAGCACCACGGCGCGGCCCTCGCGCAGCGCCTGCAAGGCGGCGGCGATACGCGGCGGAACGGCTTCGGTGGCAAGCAGCGGGAGATCGGCGAAAGCATCGTCTGCAATCGTCGACGGAGCGGGAAAAGTAGCAAAGGACATGGTTGAAACGCTCATCGCAAAAGTTGGGCGAGAGACGTTTCAGGGCATTGCAAACAGACTGACACGCGCCGCCCAGGCGCCGCGCGAAAGCGGACGCTGATACGCCACCCGGCTACAGGCGGCGTCGCGGAACGCACATGACCATCTGCACATCTTCTTCCATCCGGACTATGACCGTCGGCTCTGGCTTCTGACCAGATCTGCTGACCCCGCTCCTGTCTCCGCTATTCCGAAGGCCAAGCGATGCGGGCGCTCGCGGGCTTGCCGGCTCGCGCTGTCGCGCTGCCGGCCCACCGCCGGTGGGGAATTTCACCCCGCCCTGAAGACGCACTGATTGCCGGTTCGACCGGCGGGCGAAGCATACAACAGTCGCGCGAGCGCTGCAGCGCGACGAACAAAGATCCTACTCACTGCATTGGACCTGCATCGACGCCCTGACCCGCGCTTGAACCTCGGACGCCGTCGATTCTCAACCCGGCACACCTTCGCGTGCGGCTTCGTCGCGTGCGCCGCCCGCGGCCGGCACTTCCCAGCGCGGCGGCGTCTCAGCCCGCAGCGTCACGCGAAACGCGCGCGCCTCGGTGTCGCCGGGATTGCGCAGGCTGTGCGGCTGGTCGGCGTCGAACACGATCGCGTCGCCGGTCGCGAGCAGTTGACGCTGGTCGTGCACGCTGACTTCGAGCGTACCGTCGCTGACCACCAGATTCACCGTCGTGCCAGGCGCGCGGCGCACGCCCGCTTCGGTATGTAGCGGGGCGATCCGCAGTTCGTGAAACTCGGCGGCGATCGACTCGTCGTCGGGACACAGCGGCCGCGCAGAGTAGCGACCGTTCGCGCTGACCACGCGGGCCGAGCGCTCGGCCGGCAGATGCTCGAAGCCATTGGTCGCGTGACGCCGCAGGAACGCCGCCACCGACACCTTCAGTGCCGCCGCCACCTTGCACAGCACCTTGATCGACGGCACGCTGCGCGCCGATTCGATCTGCGCGAGCATGGCGCGCGATACGCCTGACGCGCGCGCCAGCGCATCGAGCGAAAGCTGCCGTTCGGCGCGCAGCCGCGCCAGATTCACGCCGACCAGCTGTTCGAGCGCATCGAAGGGTTCGGCGGAGCGCGGCGCCGCGTCGGTGTCGGCATCGGCAGACGGATCGCGGACCAGCGCGAGCGGGGAATGCATATTGGCCTCCAGAGCGCCGCCAGGTGGCGCAAGAGCAGTAAGTGGAAGCAAGATAGCATCGGCTTTCGCCGCACCCAACGAAGTTATCTTCACACTGTTATCAGCATTGCGGAGGCAAGCAACTGACGACTCACGCGCTTTGCGCGAGCGCGCGCGCCGGCGCATCCATGCGCGCCGCGAACCACGTCAGCAGCAGCGCGGCGACGCTGACCGCGGTCGCGACCCACGGCAAGGTATCGAGCGCGTGACCGTGATTGATCACGAGACCGCCGAGCCAAGCACCCGCCGCATTGCCGACGTTGAACGCACCGATGTTCAGTGTCGACGCGAGATTCGGCGCGGCGGCGGCCTTCTCGACCACGCGCATCTGCAACGGCGGCACCGTCGCGAACGCCGCGATGCCCCACACGAACACCGTGATCGCGGCAGCCGCTTGCGAATGGCTGGTGCGCGCGAAGATCGCCATCACGACCGCGAGCGCGGCGAGAATGCCCATCAGCGACGGCATCAGCGCGCGGTCCGCAAGCTTGCCGCCGACCATGTTGCCGACCGTCAGGCCCACGCCGAACAGCACGAGGATCAGCGTCACGCCGCGCGGCGAAAAACCGCTCACCTGCTCGAGGATCGGCGCGATATAGGTGAACACGACGAACACGCCCCCGAAGCCGAGCACCGTCATCGCGAGGGCGCTCCACACTTGCGGGTCTTGCAGCACGCGCACTTCGTGGGCGAGGCCGGCGGGGCCGGTGTCGTGGCGGTTCGGCACCAGCGCGCTGATGCCCGCGAGCGACAGCACGCCGAAGCCGCTGACGATCCAGAACGCCGCGCGCCAGCCGAACTGCTGGCCGATGAAGGTGCCGAACGGCACGCCGAGCACGTTCGCGAGCGTTAGGCCCGTGAACATCAGCGCGATCGCGCTCGCGCGCTTTTCGGCCGGCACGAGCGAGGCCGCGACCACCGCGCCGATGCCGAAGAACGAGCCGTGCGCGAACGAGGTCACGACGCGCGCGATCATCAGCACCGAATAGCCCGGCGCCACCGCGCACAACACATTGCCGACGATGAACACGCCCATCAGCAGCTGCAGCGCGAACTTGCGCGACATCCTGCTCGTGACTACCGCGAGCAGTGGCGCGCCGACCGCGACGCCGAGCGCATAGCCGCTGACGAGCAGGCCCGCGGACGGGATCGACACGGCCAGATCGCGCGCCACTTCGGGCAACAGGCCCATGATGACGAATTCGGTCGTACCGATGGCGAATGCGCTAATCGCGAGCGCGAGTAATGGAATGGGCATTTTTCCGCTCCGGGAATGAGGTGGGATCAGGGTTTGGGTTGAAAGAGCTGGCGCGCCGCCGTCACGAATTCGATGACGACGCCCGGCGCGAGCGCGACGAACAGCTGCTGCTGCTCCGGTTGCACGGCGCTCGCCGGCACCTGCGCGGTTTGATAGCCGATGTCGTGCGCGTCGAGCCGCTCGAGCAACGCTTGCCATTCGCCGGCGCTATCGAGCCGAAAGGCGTTGTGATCGATGCGCGGCATGACGCGGCCCGCCGCGCCGGAAGCCGGCGCGGCGATCAGATGCACTACCGGGCGGCCGCTTGCGTTCAGCCAGTAGCCGTCGACGGAAAACGGCGGGCGCGCGCCTTCGATGAGCCCGACGATGTCGACGAAGAAACGTCGGGCGGAATCGAGGTCGGCGGTGACGATGGTCGCGTGATCGAGTTGCATGACGAAGGACAGCAGCGGAGGTGTCGACGGCTGCATTGTCGCGGCGCGACGCAAATTTGATAATTGGCGTAGCGTTTGAAGCATTTTCAAATTCTGCTTGAAAGCCAGCGATGGATAACCTCGGCGACATCCGCCTCTTCGTCGAAGCGGCGCAGCAAGGCAGCCTGTCGAAGGCGGGCCGCAAGATGGGCCTGACACCCGCCGCGGCGAGCGCGCGGCTCGCGAAACTGGAAGCGAGGCTCAAAGCGCGCCTGTTCGAGCGCACCACGCGGCAGCTACGGCTCACCGACGAAGGCCGCCTCTACCTGAACTGCTGCCGCCAGGCGCTGCAATCGCTGGACGACGCCGAAGCCGCGCTGCAAGCGGGCCAGGGCGTCGTGCGCGGCAAGGTGCGGGTGTCGGCGACCTCGGACTTCGGCCGCAACCTGCTGATGCACTGGCTCGACGAATTCAACGCGCTGTACCCGGACGTGACGTTCGCGTTGACGCTGTCGGATGCGCTGGCCAATCTCGTGCAGGAGGACATCGATCTGGCGATCCGCTTCGGCGTGCCACAGGACAGCTCGCTGGTCGCGCGCCGGCTCGCGCCGAACCGGCGGGTGCTGTGCGCATCACCGGAATACGTCGGGCGTCGCGGCGAGCCGAAGGACCCGCTCGACCTCGCCAATTTCGACTGCATCGTGCTCGGCACCGCATCGGGGCCGGCCAGCGAATGGCGCTTCACGCGCGGTGACGAGGTGCAGCACTACAGCGTGCCGTTCGAAGCGGCGCGCGAAACCAACGACGGCGCGGTCGCGCGCGAATGGGCGCTGCGCGGCTACGGTATCGCGATCAAATCGATGTGGGACGTGGAAGCGGACCTGCGCGCCGGCCGCCTGAAGATCCTGCTGCCGGAATGGCGCTACCCCGATGCGCCGCTGCACGCGCTGTATCACCGCAATCGCTTCATGGCGCCGCGCGTGCGCGTGCTGCTCGATTTCCTCGCCGAGCGCTTCGCGCAGGTGTCGGATGAACTGGAAAGCCTGCTGGGACTGCCGCCGGACCGGCCAATGAGCGCCGAAACCCCCGTTGCGTGAAGGGCTATAATATGCAGTTACGCTGCAAAGACACGCGCAAGCCGGCCATCACGCGCCGCGCTGCCCCGCGCCGCGGCCTCCTTCACCTTTTTACGACGCCCCCAGGTTAACCACTGAGACCGGCGAAATTCGATGACCAAGAAAGTTTATGTAAAGACCTTTGGCTGCCAGATGAACGAGTACGACTCCGACAAGATGGTCGACGTGCTCGGTGCCGCTGAAGGGCTCGTCAAGACCGACACGCCGGAAGACGCCGACGTGATCCTGTTCAATACCTGCTCGGTGCGCGAAAAAGCGCAGGAAAAAGTCTTCTCCGACCTCGGCCGCGTACGCGAGCTGAAGGACGCGAATCCGAATCTGATCATTGGCGTGGGTGGCTGCGTCGCGAGTCAGGAAGGCGCATCGATCGTCGCGCGCGCGCCGTACGTCGATATCGTGTTCGGTCCGCAAACGCTGCACCGCCTGCCGCAGATGATCGACGAACGCCGCGCGAGCGGCCGCGCGCAGGTCGACATTTCGTTTCCCGAAATCGAGAAATTCGATCACCTGCCGCCGGCGCGCGTCGAAGGTCCGAGCGCGTTCGTGTCGATCATGGAAGGCTGCAGCAAGTACTGCAGCTACTGCGTCGTGCCGTACACGCGCGGCGAGGAAGTGTCGCGTCCGCTCGACGACGTGCTGACCGAAATCGCCGGCCTCGCCGACCAGGGCGTGCGCGAAGTCACGCTGCTCGGCCAGAACGTGAACGCTTATCGTGGAAAATTCGGCGGCGCGCTGACCGTGGGTTCGACCGAGATCGCCGACTTCGCGACGCTGATCGAATACGTCGCGGACATCCCCGGCATCGAACGGATCCGCTACACGACGTCGCATCCGAAGGAGTTCACGCAGCGCCTGATCGACACCTACGCGAAGGTGCCGAAGCTCGTCAGCCACCTGCATCTGCCGGTGCAGCACGGCTCCGACCGCATCCTGATGGCGATGAAGCGCGGCTACACCGTGCTCGAGTACAAGTCGGTGATCCGCAAGCTGCGCGCGATTCGCCCGGACCTGTCGCTGTCGACGGACATGATCGTCGGATTCCCCGGCGAGACCGAGGAAGACTTCGCGAAGATGATGACGCTCGTCGAAGAGATGAAGTACGACACGAGCTTCTCGTTCATCTACAGCCCGCGTCCCGGTACACCGGCCGCGAACCTGCACGACGACACGCCGCGCGAGGTTAAGCTCAAGCGCCTGCAACATCTGCAGGCCACGATCGAAGAGAACGTGCGGCGCATCAGCGACGCGATGGTCGGCAAGGTCGAACGCATTCTGGTCGAGCGCCCTGCGCGCAAGGACCCAAACGAGCTCGCGGGCCGCACCGAGAACAACCGCGTCGTCAATTTCCCGGCGCCGGTCGCGTCGCATGCACGGCTGATCGGTCGGATGGTCGACGTGAAGATCGTGCACGCGTATCCGCACTCGCTGCGTGGTGAACTCGTGATGGTTCACGACGACAGCGCCGCGACGACGCATTGAACGACATTCTGAGTACCGCAACCGACAGGATCGACTCACCGCCTTGAAGACCACTCAGCAGCCTCTGGAATTCACCGCACCGCGCGAAGATAATGCGCGGCTCGCCAACCTCTGCGGACCGCTCGACGAAAATCTGCGGCAGATCGAGCAGGCCCTCGACGTGACCCTGCAGCGCCGCGGCCACCGCATCGCGATCCGCGGGCGCGGCGCGAAACTCGCGCTCACCGCGCTCGAAAACTTCTACAACAACGCGCGCGAGCCTTTGTCGGTCGACGACATCCAGCTTGCGCTCGTCGAAGCGCGTAATCCGGTGCGTCATCGTTCGAATGGCAACGGCAATGGCAATGGCGACACCGTCGACGCGCACTTCGCCGGCAATCCCGACCACCCGTTCGACCAGCCCGCCGACGCCACTGCGAGCGAGGACGACTTCGAGGAATACGGCCCGAAGCTGTACACGCGACGCGCGGATCTGCGCGGCCGCACGCCGGCGCAGCGCGAGTACCTGAAGCAGATCGTGTCGCACGACGTCACGTTCGGCGTCGGCCCCGCCGGCACCGGCAAGACCTATCTCGCGGTGGCCTGCGCGGTCGACGCGCTCGAGCGCGACCAGGTCAAGCGTATCGTGCTGACGCGCCCGGCCGTCGAGGCGGGCGAGCGGCTCGGCTTTTTGCCGGGCGATCTCGCGCAGAAAGTCGATCCGTATCTGCGCCCGCTCTACGACGCGCTGTACGACCTGCTCGGCTTCGACAAAACCGCGAAGATGTTCGAGCGGCAGATGATTGAAATCGCGCCGCTCGCATACATGCGCGGCCGCACGCTGAATCACGCGTTCATCATCCTCGACGAGGCGCAGAACACCACGCCCGAGCAGATGAAGATGTTCCTCACGAGAATCGGCTTCGGCTCGAAGGCGGTCGTCACCGGCGACACGACCCAGGTCGACCTGCCGCGCGGCCAGAAGAGCGGGCTGATCGAAGCGCAGCAGGTGCTCGCGAACGTGCGCGGCATCGCGCTCACGCGTTTCACGAGCGCGGACGTGGTGCGGCATCCGCTGGTCGCGCGAATTGTGGAGGCGTACGATGCGCATGCGCAGAAGTCGCCGGCCGCGGTCGATCCGCGCTAAAGCGATGCGCTTCGCAGCGCGAGGCCCGCGTCGCCTCGCCGCAAAAAAAAAACGACTGAGCCAGGAATGCCACGCATAGAAACCGCATGAGCCGCACCCCGAAACTGACGTTGAGCCTGCAATTCCCCGCCGCCAAAGCCTGGCCGGAACACAAGGCGCTGCTGCCGCGCGCGACGGTGGCCGGCTGGATCAAGGCGGCGCTGTTCGCGGACGGCGAACTGACGGTTCGGTTCGTCGACGCCGAAGAAGGCCGCACGCTGAATCGCACCTATCGCGGCAAGGATTACGCGACCAACGTGCTGACCTTCGCCTATGCCGAATCGGAAGATGATCCGGTCACGGGCGATCTGATTCTGTGCTGCCCGGTGGTCGAGAAGGAAGCCGCCGAGCAGGGCAAGCCGCTCGCCGCGCATTACGCGCACCTGCTCGTGCACGGCACGCTGCATGCACAGGGCTACGACCACGAGGTCGAAGAAGAAGCCGAGGAAATGGAGGCGATCGAAACCGAAATCCTCGGCAAGCTCGGCTTTCCGGACCCTTACCAATAGGCGTTCCGCCCCTCCTCGACGCCAGCCCGCCCGAACCCACCGTGAGCACTCCGTCCCCCGAAGCCGATATCCCCGTGCGCTGTCCGGACTACCCGCCGGTGCTCGGCGACTCGCGGCTCCTGACGGACGATGAACTGCGCGCGTCGCTCGAATCCACGTTGCGCGGCTGGGACCGCCAAAGCGATCTGTGGCTGTTCGGCTATGGCTCGCTGATCTGGAACCCGGGCCTGCCGGCCGTCGAGGCGATGCGCTCGAAGGTGCACGGCTATCACCGCGGCCTCTATCTGTGGTCGCGAGTCAATCGCGGCACGCCAGAGCAGCCCGGCCTCGTGCTCGCGCTCGATCGCGGCGGCTCGTGCACCGGCATGGCCTTCCGGCTCGCGGCCGATGGCTCGAGGCCGCATCTCGAAGCACTGTGGCGCCGCGAAATGCCGATGGGCTCGTACCGTCCCGCGTGGCTGCCGTGCGTGCTCGCGGACGGCCGGCGCGTCGACGCGCTCGCATTCGTGATGCGCCGCGACGTGCCGAGCTACACCGGCAAGTTGCGCGACGACATCATCCAGACCGTGCTGGGCTGCGCGAGCGGCCGCTACGGCACGACCTTCGATTACGTGAGCCGCACCGTGCACGCGCTGCGCGAAAGCGGCATGCCGGACCGCGCGCTCGAAGCGCTGCTCGCGCGCTGCAAGCCGGCCGGGTGACCGCGGCATCTCGGCGAAAACCCCACCCGCGACTTTTTTGCCAGCGAGCGCTTTTGCCCGCGTAATCGGTTAGGATGATTCCACACTCCGCCGTCGCGGCGGGGCCGTTTCACCCTGGCTTCGCTCATCGCCGGGCCCGGCGGGACACGGTTCCGCCATGCGCCTGGTGTATCCTTAACGCACTGCAACAGCGCGCCCAGTCTCGCCGGGCGCACTACCATGAACGACACGTATCCCAGTCGACGCCATACCGGACGTCAACTCGACAAACCGCAGGAAAAGCGCACGCTGCTCGAGCGCCTGACCGACTTCATCTCGCCCGAGCCCGACTCGCGCGCCGAACTTCTGGAAATTCTGCAGGACGCGCACGAACGCAACCTGATCGACGCCGACTCGCTGTCGATGATCGAAGGCGTGTTCCAGGTGTCGGAACTGAGCGCACGCGACATCATGGTGCCGCGCGCGCAAATGGACGCGATCAACATCGCGGACAATCCCGCTGAATTCATCCCCTACGTGCTGGACAAGGCGCATTCGCGCTATCCGGTCTACGAGGGCAATCGCGACAACATCATCGGCGTGCTGCTCGCGAAAGATCTGCTGCGCTACTACGCCGAAGAAGAGTTCGACGTGCGCGGCATGCTGCGCCCTGCCGTGTTCATCCCCGAGTCGAAGCGGCTGAACGTGCTGCTGCACGACTTTCGCGTGAACCGCAACCACCTCGCGGTGGTCGTCGACGAGTACGGCGGCGTCGCGGGCCTGATCACGATCGAAGACGTACTGGAGCAGATCGTCGGCGACATCGAGGACGAATACGATTTCGACGAGGAGAGCGGCAACATCATCGCTTCGCCGGACGGACGCTTCCGCGTGCGCGCGCTGACCGAGATCGAGCAGTTCAACGACACCTTCGGCACGCATTATTCGGACGACGAAGTCGACACGATCGGCGGGCTGGTCACGCATCACTTCGGCCGGGTGCCGCATCGGGGCGAGAAAGTCCGCCTCGACGACCTGATCTTCGAGATCCTGCGCGGCGACGCCCGCCAGATCCACATGCTGCTGGTGCGCCGCGACCCGCTCGCGGGCGAGCGCGAGCGCGAGTCACAGCACGCGCAGACCTGAGCCGGCGGCTCGGGCCGATGCACGGCCTGAGCGCCCGCGCGCTTTCATTTCTGGCGCATTTGCCAACTCGTTTGCCTACTGAGTTGCCCTTTCAACTACCGACGCCGACCGCGCAACAATGGCCGACCCGATCACTTCCCGTTCGCACCGCGGCGTGAGCGCCCCCGCCCCCGCTCCCACCGAAGACGGCACGCGCAGCCGCGCGCTGCCGCGCTGGCACTACCTCGTCGCACTGGCCGCTGGCGCGGCCAATACGCTGTCGTTCGCGCCGACGCCGCATGGCGGCTGGCTGCAACTCGCGATCTTCGTGTTCTTCTTCGCGTGGCTCACGCGCAGCACCGGCTGGAAAAGCGCCGCGCTGACGGGCGGCGCGTTCGGCTTCGGCAACTTCGTGAGCGGGGTCTGGTGGCTGTATGTGAGCATGCACTACTACGGCGGCATGCCGGCGCCGCTCGCCGGCACGGCGCTCGTGCTGTTCTCGCTGTATCTCGCGGTCTATCCGGCGCTCGCCGCGGGGGTGTGGTCGTTCTGCGCGGGCCATGCGCGCAACGGCGCGGCCGACGAGCGCGCGCCATTCTCGCCGACCTGGCACGGCGCGCTCGCCTTTGCAAGCGCGTGGGCGATCGGCGAATGGCTGCGCGGCACGGTGTTCACCGGCTTTCCGTGGCTCGCCACCGGTTATGCGCAAGTCGACGGCCCGTTGGCGGGGTTTGCGCCGGTGGTCGGCGTATATGGCGTCGGTTGGATGGTTGCGCTGACGGCCGCGTTGATCGTGCAGGCGTTGCTGGCGCTGCTGCCGTCGTGGCGCTCCGGGCGTGCGAATGAATCGCTCGAGCCGAACGCCAGCGCCGCTGATGACGCCGGCGGTCGCGCCGCGCGGGGCCGCGGCACGCGCGTCGCCCCCATCGTCGTGCCTGCTGGCGTCGCGCTCGCGCTGCTCGTGATCGGCCTGCTGCTGCCGCTCGTGCAGTGGACCACGCCCGCCAACGCGGCGCTGTCGGTGCGGCTGTTGCAAGGCAACGTGAAGCAGGAGATGAAGTTCGAGGAAGCCGGCTTGCGCGCGGCGGTCGACGAGTATCAGCAGATGATCACGTCGAAGCCGGCCGATCTGATCGTCACGCCGGAAACCGCGATCCCCGTGCTCGCGCAGCAGCTTCCGCCGAACTTCGCGGCCGCGATCCGCCAGTTCACGGATTCGACCGGCAGCGCGCTGCTGTTCGGCGCGATCGGCGGCACGATCACGCCGGACGGCCGGGTGGTCGACTACACCAACAGCCTGTTCGGCGTCACGCCCGGCTCGCACGAGATTTATCGCTACGACAAGCACCATCTGGTACCGTTCGGCGAATTCGTGCCGTGGGGCTTCCGCTGGTTCGTGAACCTGATGAACATTCCGCTCGGCGATTTCTTCCGCGGCCCGCCGGTACAAAAGCCGTTCATGGTGCATAACCAGCCGGTCGCGGTGAACATCTGCTACGAGGACATCTTCGGCGAGGAGATCGCGCGCACGCTGCGCGAGAATGCGACGCCCGCCGGCGTGCTGATCAACTCGACCAATCTCGCGTGGTTCGGCGACACGATCGCGCTCGACCAGCATCTGCAGATCGCGCGCATGCGCTCGCTCGAAACCGGCCGGCCGATGCTGCGCGCAACCAACACCGGCATGACCGCCGCGATCGACGCGAACGGCCGCGTGATCGGGCGCCTGACGCCCTACACGGTCGGTTCGCTCGACGTGAGCGTGCAAGGCACCTCAGGCAACACGCCTTACGTGACGAGCGGCAACAACACGGTGCTCGCGGTGTCGGCGCTGCTGCTCGCGTTCGGTTTCGCGTTCGGACCGGGGCTCGCGCGGCGACGCAACGGCAAGCGGTAACGCCGACGTCAAAGGCACGACACCCGCAAAAAAAATGCGCCTGACATGCAGGCGCATTTTTTTCAAGCTCGTTCGAGCTTCATCAATCCTTCGGCACCGTATCGATGAACGACTGCCGCAGCGACAGCTTCTGGAAGTGCTTGTCCAGATTCGGATGCGATTCGCGCCAGTTCAGGTCCGGCATACGGAAGTCCAGATAGCCGAGCGCGCAGCCCACCGCGATGTCGGCCAGCGTGTAGTGATTGCTCGCGCACCACGGCTTGCTGCCGAGCCCTTGGGACATCGCGATCAGCGCTTCGTCGATCTTGCGCTGCTGCCGCGCGAGCCACGCGTCCACGCGCTGCTCGGGCGCGCGCTGCGTGCCTTCGAGACGGATCAGCACGGCCGCGTCGAGCATGCCGTCGGCGAGCGCTTCCCAGCAGCGCACTGCGACGCGCTCGCGCCCCGACGGCGGAATCAGCTTGCCGACCGGCGACAGCGTATCGACGTACTCGCAGATCACGCGTGAATCGAACACGGCCTCGCCGTCTTCCATCACGAGGCACGGCACCTTGCCGAGCGGATTGAAGGTGTGAATTCGGGTATCCGGCGCCCAGACGTTCTCGGGCACCAGTTCGTAGTCGATCTTCTTATCGGCGAGCACGATGCGTGCTTTGCGCACGAACGGGCTGCCGAACGAACCGATGAGTTTCATCATGACCTTCTGCCTTTTTCTGAATCCGGCGAAAGTATAAGTGGTCTAAGGCTTCCGCGAGCGTGCTGGCGCGATCTTCGCGAACTGCCCGCCGAGCCGCTGTGGACGGATTGCAACATGACGGCGGCCGCCGCGCCGTCCGGAGCCGCACAAAGCGAGTCAATGTCGCGCGCGGAGAATGGGGCCAGGAGAATCGCGGCGCTACAATCGCACGATGAACCAGCCGACCGAACCCACCATCGCCATCGACGTCTACCGCACGCGCCGCGAGCGCGTTCTCGCCGCGCTGCGCGCCGCGGGCGGCGGCGTCGCCATCGTCCCGACCGCGCCGGAAGCGCTGCGCAACCGCGACACTGACTACCCGTACCGCCACGACAGCTACTTCTATTATCTGACCGGCTTCACCGAGCCCGAAGCGCTGCTGGTGCTCGATGCCAGCGCCGCGCCCGGCGCGCCCGCGTCGATGCTGTTCTGCCGCGAGAAAAGCGTCGAGCGCGAGACATGGGAAGGCTTCCGCTTCGGCCCCGACGGCGCGCGCGAAGCATTCGGGCTCGACGCCGCGTTCCCGACCGGCGAACTCGACACGCAGCTGCCGCGCATCATCGCCGACAAGCCGGCGCTGCACTACGCGTTCGGCACCTCGGCGCATTTCGACGAGCAGGTGCGCGGCTGGCTCGACGCGGTGCGCGCGCAAAGCCGCAGCGGCACCGTCGCGCCCACGGCCGCGCGCGACCTGCTGCCGTTGCTCGACGAGATGCGGCTCGTCAAGGACGACCACGAACTCGCGATCATGCGCCGCGCCGGACAGATTTCGGCGGCCGCGCATCGTCGCGCGATGGCGGTGTGCCGGCCCGGTATCCGCGAGTACGAACTCGAGGCCGAACTGCTCTACACGTTCCGCAAGTTTGGCGCGCAGGCGCCGGCCTATACGTCGATCGTCGCGGCTGGCGCGAACGCGTGCGTGCTGCACTACCCGGCCGGCAACGCGATCGCGCGCGACGGCGACCTGATCCTGATCGACGCGGCCTGCGAACTCGACGGCTACGCGTCCGACATCACGCGCACGTTTCCGGCGAGCGGGCGTTTCACGCCGGCGCAGCGCGAGCTGTACGACATCGTGCTGGCAGCGCAGCAGGCCGCCGTCGACGCGACGCGCGCCGGTGCGAGCTTCGACGATCCGCATCAGGCCGCGCTGCGCGTGCTGTCGCAGGGGCTGCTCGACACCGGCATCGTGCCGCGCGCGAAGTTCGCCTCGGTCGACGACGTGATCGCCGGGCGCGCCTACGTGCCGTTCTACATGCACCGCACCGGCCACTGGCTCGGCATGGACGTGCACGACTGCGGCGACTACCGCGAGCGCGGCGCGCCGCGCGACGAAGCGGGCGTGCTGCCGTGGCGCACGCTGCGCGCGTCGATGACGCTGACGATCGAGCCGGGCTTGTACGTCCGCCCGGCCGAGGGTGTGCCCGAACGCTACTGGAACATCGGCATCCGCATCGAGGACGACGCGATCATGACGCCGACCGGCTGTGAGCTGATCACGCGCGACGTGCCGGTCGCCGCCGACGAGATCGAGGCGCTGATGCAGGAAGCACGAGCCCTCCATCAAGCGTCGCATCAACAGAGGACCTGATCCGCGATGAACGACGCATCTCCCTCGGCGGTGATCCTGAGGCCCGCCTCCCACCAGCAGGGGTTCGATTTCGACGTGACGATCGTCGGCGCCGGGCCGGTCGGCCTCGCGCTCGCCGGCTGGCTCGCGCGCCGCAGCGTGACGCGCGAGCTGAAGATCGCGCTCGTCGACGCGCGCGAGCCGGAAGACTCGATCGCCGATCCGCGCGCGATCGCGGTCTCGCACGGCAGCCGGATGATCCTCGAGCCGCTGCGCTGGCCCGCCGACGCCACCGCGATCGAGCGCATCCACGTGTCGCAACGCGGTCATTTCGGTCGCACGCTGATCGATCATCGCGAGCACGGCCTGCCCGCGCTCGGCTACGTTCTGCGCTATGGCTCGATCGTGCATGGCCTCGCCGACGCCGTGCATGCGACGCAGGTCCACTGGTTCCGCTCGACCTCGGCCGGCGCGCCGGTTCAGGTGCTCGACGGCGTCACGCTGCCGATCGAAACCGCGGGCGTCGCGCGCCAGTTGCGCACGCGGATTCTGGTCAACGCCGAGGGCGGCCTGTTCGGCGACCAGAAGCACGCGAAAAATCCGAGCCGCGCCACGGACGAATACGCCGGCGCACGCAACATCGGTAAAAACAACGCCGGCTCGCGCGACTACGGGCAGACCGCGCTGGTCGGCACGGTCACCGTGTCCGCGCCGCAGCCGCACGTCGCATGGGAGCGCTTCACGTCGCAAGGTCCGATCGCGCTACTGCCGATGGGTGGCGTGCGTGGTGCCGACTACGCGCTCGTCTGGTGCTGCGCGCCCGACGAAGCCGCGCGCCGCGCGCAGCTCTCCGACGAAGCGTTCCTGCGCGAGCTCGACGCCGCGTTCGGCGGCCGCATGGGCCGCTTTACGCACATCAAGGGTCGCGCGTCGTTCCCGCTCGGTCTCAACACGGTCGACACGCTGGTGAACGGCCACATCGTCGCGATCGGCAATGCGGCGCAGACGTTGCATCCGGTAGCCGGCCAGGGCCTCAATCTGGGCTTGCGCGATGCGCACGCGCTCGTCGACGCGCTGTCGGCCGAAGGCCCGACCCCGCTCGCGCTCGCCACCTTCGCGCAACGCCGCGCGCTCGACCGGCGCCTGACGATCGGCTCGACCGACACGCTCGCGCGCCTCTTTACCGTCGACTTCGCGCCGCTCGCGGTACTGCGCGGCCTCGCTCTGACCGCACTCGAATTCGTGCCGCCGATCAAAACCGCGCTCGCCCGGCAGATGATGTTCGGCCAGCGCCGTTAAGCGCGAGAAATCGCTGCGCGGTTCTATGAGCCGGGCGACTTTCATAGAAGATTTAACCGGTTACGAGACTCGGTTCGCGAGTCCCGGCAACCCGTTAACGCTAAAATAACGGTTTTCCCTCGCATTTCGCGCTGCGCCGGCTGTCACGATTGTCAAATCCTGGCCCGTCGTCGGCGCACGCTCACGCCATGCCCACTCTCGGCCCCCACAATCTGCGTAACAACCTGTTTGTCGCCCCGATGGCCGGCGTGACCGACCGACCGTTCCGCCAGCTGTGCAAACGGCTCGGCGCGGGCTATGCGGTGTCGGAAATGGTCGCGTCGAACGCGCAGCTGTGGAAGAGCGAAAAGACCATGCGCCGCGCGAACCACGAAGGCGAGGTCGAGCCGATCGCGGTGCAGATCGCCGGCGCGGACCCGGAGATGATGGCCGAAGCCGCCCGCTACAACGTCGCGAACGGCGCGCAGATCATCGACATCAACATGGGCTGCCCCGCCAAGAAGGTCTGCAACGTCGCGGCCGGCTCGGCGCTGCTGCAAAACGAACCGCTCGTGCAGCGCATCGTCGAGGCCGTCGTGAACGCGGTCGGCGTCGGGCCCGACGCGGTGCCCGTCACGCTGAAAATCCGCACCGGCTGGAATCGCGAGAACAAAAACGCGCTGAACGTCGCGCGTCTCGCGCAAGCAGCGGGCATTTCGATGCTGACCGTGCACGGCCGCACGCGCGCGGACCTGTACCACGGCGACGCCGAGTACGAAACCATCGCCGCGGTAAAGGCGGCGGTGCGCATTCCGGTCGTCGCGAACGGCGACATCGCGTCGCCGCAAAAAGCGCGCGAGGTGCTCGCCGCGACCGGCGCGGACGCGATCATGATCGGGCGCGCCGCGCAGGGGCGTCCGTGGCTGTTCCGCGAGATCGAGCATTTCCTGCAAACGGGCGAGTTGCTGCCGCCGCCGCGCATCGACGAAATCCAGCAGGTGATGAACGAACATCTCGAAGATCACTACGCTTTTTACGGGGAATTTACCGGTGTCCGCACTGCGCGCAAGCACATCGGCTGGTACACTCGCGGCCTTTCCGGCGCCAACCTGTTCCGGCATCGCATGAATACGCTGGACACCACGCGCGAACAACTCCTCGCCGTCAACGAGTTCTTTGACGCGCAAAAGGCGATCTCAGACCGCCTCGTCTACGTCGACGAAGCGCCCGGCAACCCCGGGCTCGACAGCGAGAGCGAGGACAACTCCGACCGACTAGCAGCATGAGCAAGAACAACATCGAACAATCTGTCCGCGACAGCCTAGACGTGTATTTCCAGGATCTCGACGGCTCCAATCCGCACGACGTCTACGACATGGTCATTTCATGCGTGGAAAAACCCTTGCTCGAAGTGGTGCTCGAGCAGGCCGGCGGCAACCAGTCGCTGGCCGCCGAGTATCTCGGCATCAACCGCAATACGCTGCGCAAGAAGCTGCAACAACACGGTTTGCTGTAGCGCGTCGTAGTTTCTCGCGCCCTGCCACGTTTCCCTTCGGCTTTTCGTCTTCATCATGATCAAGCAAGCGCTCATCTCCGTTTCCGACAAGTCCGGCATCGTCGACTTCGCCAAATCGCTGTCGGACCTCGGCATCAAGATCCTGTCGACCGGCGGCACCGCGAAACTGCTCGCGGACGCGGGCCTGTCCGTCACCGAAGTCGCCGACTACACGGGTTTCCCGGAAATGCTCGACGGGCGCGTGAAAACGCTGCATCCGAAGGTGCACGGCGGCATCCTCGCGCGCCGCGACCTGCCCGAGCACATGGCCGCGCTCGAGAAGCACGAGATTCCGACCATCGACCTGCTGGTCGTGAACCTGTACCCGTTCGTGCAGATCGTGTCGAAGGAAGAATGCTCGCTCGAGGACGCGATCGAGAACATCGACATCGGCGGCCCGACGATGCTGCGCTCGGCCGCGAAGAATCACCGCGACGTGACGGTGGTGGTCGATCCGGCCGACTACGCGGTCGTGCTCGACGAAATGCGCTCGAACGGCAACACGGTATCGTACAAGACGAACTTCCGCCTCGCGACCAAGGTGTACGCGCACACCGCGCAATACGACGGCGCGATCACGAACTACCTGACGAGCCTGACCGACGAGTTGCAGCATTCGTCGCGCAACGAGTACCCGGCCAACTTCAACATAGCGTTCGACAAGGTACAGGACCTGCGCTACGGCGAAAACCCGCATCAGAGCGCGGCGTTCTACCGCGACCTGGCGGTGCCGGCCGGCGCGCTCGCGAATTACAACCAGTTGCAGGGCAAGGAACTGTCGTACAACAACATCGCCGACTCCGACGCGGCGTGGGAATGCGTGAAGACCTTCGACGTGCCGGCCTGCGTAATCGTCAAACACGCGAATCCGTGCGGCGTCGCGGTCGGCGCGGACGCTCACGAAGCGTATTCGAAGGCATTCCAGACCGATCCGACCTCGGCGTTCGGCGGCATCATCGCGTTCAACCGTGAAGTCGACGAAGCGACCGCGCAAGCGGTGGCGAAGCAGTTCGTCGAAGTGCTGATCGCGCCGTCGTTCAGCGCCGAAGCGCGTCAGGTGTTCGCGGCGAAGCAGAACGTGCGTCTGCTCGAAATCACGCTGGGCGAAGACCGTAACACGTTCGATCTGAAGCGCGTCGGCGGCGGCCTGCTCGTGCAGTCGCTCGACTCGAAGAACGTGCAGCCGCGCGAGTTGCGCGTCGTCACGAAGCGTCATCCGACGCCGAAGGAAATGGACGACCTGCTGTTCGCATGGCGAGTCGCGAAGTACGTGAAGTCGAACGCGATCGTGTTCTGCGCGAACGGTATGACGCTCGGCGTCGGCGCGGGCCAGATGAGCCGCGTGGACTCGGCGCGCATCGCGAGCATCAAGGCGCAGAACGCCGGTCTGAAGCTGGCCGGTTCGGCGGTCGCATCGGACGCGTTCTTCCCGTTCCGCGACGGTCTCGACGTGGTCGTCGCGGCAGGCGCGACCTGCGTGATCCAGCCGGGCGGCTCGGTGCGCGACGAGGAAGTGGTCAGCGCCGCCGACGAGCACAACATCGCGATGGTGCTGACTGGCGTGCGTCACTTCCGTCATTGATCGGCTGAAGTTCGGTAGCCGCAAGACAGGCCCGGCGGGTTGTCCCGCCGGGCCTTTTGTTTCGCGGCGACGCGTTCAATCGTCCGGCTCTTTGCGCGCGTAACCGTCCCGCACCTGCGCATGCTGGCTGATGTACGTGCCCAAACCCCGGCCCCGCCGCGCGAGACGCTTCAGCACCGCGACATGTTCGGCGCCGACACTCGCCTCTGTGTACCAATACACGACGCCCGGCCGAAAGCGCACCTTGATGAAATCGTCGCCGATTTCGTAAGCGTCGACACCCGAGTCGCCGCTGAGATTGCGGTAGCGCTCCATTCTCGATCGCCCTCCCTGCGCAAAGCCTTCAGCAGCTTTTATTCCGCCAGGCATTCTGCCAGCGGACCGCCGCGCGCCGCGTTCGATGTAGTATCGCAGGCACCTGGTTTTTATCGCTTGTGCGGCACCTCATGAGAATTCTCGGCATCGACCCCGGCCTGCGCGTGACCGGCTTCGGCGTAATCGAACAACACGGCCACACACTGAGCTACGTCGCGAGCGGCGTGATCCGCACCGCCGACGCCGATCTGCCGTCGCGGCTCGGCACCATCTTCGCGGGCATCTCGACGCTGATCCGCGAGCACGCGCCGGATCAGGCGGCCATCGAAAAAGTCTTCGTCAACGTCAATCCGCAGTCGACGCTGCTGCTCGGCCAGGCGCGCGGCGCCGCGATCTGCGGGCTCGTCGCGGGCGGCGTGCCGGTTGCCGAATACACCGCGCTGCAGTTGAAGCAGTCGGTGGTCGGCTATGGCCGCGCGACCAAGGAGCAAATGCAGCAGATGGTCGTGCGGCTGCTGAGCCTGTCAGGCGTGCCCGGCACCGACGCCGCCGACGCGCTCGGCATGGCCATCTGCCACGCGCACGGCGGCTCGACGCTGAGCACGCTCGGCGGCATCGCACCGGCGCTCGCGAAGAAGGGGTTGCGAGTGCGGCGCGGGCGTCTGGTCGGCTAGCGCAACTATGCCCCGCGCCGCCGATCCGCTGCGCTACACTCGCGCTTTCCCATCCGACTCTGAAAACTAATCCGCCATGATCGGTCGCATTGCCGGCGTTCTGCTGGAAAAAAACCCGCCGCATCTGCTCGTCGACTGCAACGGCGTCGGCTACGAAGTGGACGTGCCGATGAGCACCTTCTACAACCTGCCGTCGACCGGCGAACGGATCGTGCTGCTCACGCAGATGATCGTGCGCGAGGACGCGCATCTGCTGTACGGCTTCGGCACCGCGCAGGAACGCTCGACGTTCCGCGAGCTGCTGAAGATTTCCGGCATCGGCGCGCGCATGGCGCTCGCGGTGCTGTCGGGCATGAGCGTCTCAGAGCTCGCGCAGACCGTCACGATGCAGGACGCCGCGCGCCTCACGCGCGTACCGGGCATCGGCAAGAAGACCGCCGAGCGGCTGCTGCTCGAACTGAAGGGCAAGCTCGGCGCCGACCTCGGCGCGATGGCGGGCGCCGCGTCGCCATCCGACCACGCGTCCGACATCCTCAATGCGCTGCTCGCGCTCGGCTACTCGGAAAAAGAAGCGCTCGCGGCAATCAAAAACGTGCCGGCCGGTACGGGCGTGTCCGAGGGCATCAAGCTCGCGTTGAAGGCGCTGTCGAAGGGCTAAGCTCCAAGCCGCGCGCGGTACAATGACCGCATGATCGAAACCGACAAACTCGCCGCCGAGCGCATCATCGCGGCCACGCCCGTGTCGCCGAACGAAGAAGCGTTCGAGCGCGCGCTGCGCCCGCGTCAGCTCGACGAATATGTCGGGCAGGAGAAAGTGCGCGGCCAACTCGAAATCTTCATCGAGGCCGCGAAGCGCCGTTCCGAATCGCTGGACCACGTGCTGCTCTTCGGGCCGCCGGGCCTCGGCAAGACCACGCTCGCGCACATCATCGCGCGCGAGATGGGCGTCAATCTGCGGCAAACGTCGGGGCCGGTGCTCGAACGCGCCGGCGACCTCGCCGCGCTGCTGACCAATCTCGAAGCCAACGACGTGCTGTTCATCGACGAAATCCACCGGCTCTCGCCGGTCGTCGAGGAAATCCTGTATCCAGCGCTCGAGGATTATCAGATCGACATCATGATCGGCGAAGGGCCGGCCGCGCGCAGCGTGAAGCTCGATCTGCAGCCGTTCACGCTGGTCGGCGCGACCACGCGCGCGGGTATGCTGACCAATCCGCTGCGCGACCGCTTCGGCATCGTCGCGCGACTCGAGTTCTATAACGCCGAGGAGCTCGCGCGCATCGTCACGCGTTCGGCCGCGCTGCTCGGCGCGCAGATCCATCCGGACGGCGCGTTCGAAATCGCCCGTCGCGCGCGCGGCACGCCGCGTATCGCGAACCGCCTGCTGCGGCGCGTGCGCGACTTCGCCGAAGTGAAGGCCGACGGCAACATCACCGCGCAGGTGGCCGACGCCGCGCTCAGCATGCTCGACGTCGACGCGGTCGGCTTCGACCTGATGGACCGCAAGCTGCTCGAAGCGATCCTGTACAAGTTCGACGGCGGCCCGGTTGGTGTCGACAATCTCGCGGCGGCAATCGGCGAGGAGCGCGACACGATCGAAGACGTGCTCGAGCCGTATCTGATCCAGCAGGGCTTCCTGCAGCGCACGCCGCGCGGCCGCATCGCCACGCTGCTCACGTACCGGCATTTCGGACTGGCCGCGCCGGATTCGGCGAGCGCGCGGCCGGGTCTGTGGGATTCCACGAACTGAGTCACGCGACGAGGCCGACCAGGATGTCAGACCAGACCCAGCAACCCGGCCCTTCCAACCGTTCACCTGTCAATCCCGCCGGCGACCCGTCCGGCAATTTCACGCAGCGCCTCACCCACCGCCTGCGCTCGAAGCTCGCCGCCGGCGTCACGCATCTGACGACCGGCAGCGGACCGGTGCTCGACTACTCGTCGCCGCCGGGCGACCCCGGTCTGTTCGGGCCGGACTCCGTCTGCTGGAAGGTCCACGCCGACTTCGCGTCGATGATGACCGGCGGCATCAGCGCGCTGCTACTTCAGGCGCTGCATCCGCTCGCGCTTGCGGGCGTCTGGGATCACTCGAGCTTTCGCACCGACATCCTGGGCCGGCTGCGTCGCACGGCGACGTTCATCGCCGGCACGACGTACGGCAGCAAGAGCGATGCGCTCGCGCTGATCGAGCGCGTGAAGCGCATTCATCTCGACGTGACCGGCGTCGCACCGGACGGCCAGTCGTATCGCGCGAGCGAGCCCGCGCTGCTGACGTGGGTGCACGTCGCGGAAGTGTCGAGCTTCATGACCGCGCACCTGCGCTATGTGAATCCGGTGCTGTCCGTCGCGGCGCAGGATCAATACTTCGCGGAAACCGCGCGCATCGCGGAAATGCTCGGCGCCGTCGATATTCCGCGCTCGCGCGCCGAGATCGAGGCGTACCTGCTCGCGATGCGGCCCGCGCTCGTCGCGAGCGAGCGCACGCGCGAAGTCGTGAGGATTCTGATGAACGCGCCGGCACCGAGCTTCGCGATGCGGCCCGCTGGCACGCTAATGCTCAACGCGGGGGTCGATCTGTTGCCCGACTGGGCGCAGACGATGCTCGGCTTGAATCGCCACGCGGCGCTGCGTCGAACCTTCGCGCGGCCTGGCGTGCGGGTCGTCGCGCCGGTGATCCGCTGGGCGCTGGTCAATGGAGCATCGAAGCGGGCTCGGCGGCGCGCGGCGGCGGCGGTGCGGGAGCGGGATTGATTGCGCCACGCGTCTCGGGCCATTTCCCGCCTTTGCTTACCGCCCCGGTCCCTTCCTGAAACCATCATCGTCGGCGCTGCCCGCGTCGAGATGCGCTACGTCCGCCCACGACACGATCGTTGCGCGACCGTCCCCGTAATCCACGACGTTCAGGCTGGTGTTCAGCAGCGGGTAGTCGCGCGGTGCGTCGAGCCGCATGCCGGTTGCAAAGCGGCGCACGCAGTCGAGCACGCCGCCATGCGTGACACAGGCGATGCGCCCGCCCGGATGCGCGGCGACGAGCGGCTCGATCGCATGCACGATGCGGTGGTAGAACACGCGGTGCGACTCGCCCTCGGGCGGCGCGAAGCCGGGATCGCGGGTTTGCCACTGCGCGTATTCGTCGGGGAAACGCAGCGCGATCTCGTCGCTGTCATGGCCCTGGAACGCGCCGTACGAGCGCTCGCGCAAGTTCTGGCGCGACTGCAGCGGCAGGCCGAGCGCCTCGCCGATCGGTTGCGCGGTCTGCTGCGCGCGCTGCAAGTCGCTCGAATAGATCGCGTCGAGCCGCGCGCCCTGCTTCGCGTCGTCGGCGAGGCGCTGCGCGAGACGTCGCGCCTGCGCGACGCCGGTCGTCGCGAGCGGAATGTCGATGTGGCCTTGAATGCGCTTGATGCGATTCCAGTCGGTCTCGCCGTGCCGGATAAACAGGATCTGCGTCGTCATGAGAGAGAGGTGCCGTTCGCGGTTGTGTCGAGCGACTATTGTCGCAAAAAGCAGCGGCACGGCTCGCGTGCGGCGACGGCGCGCTCGAACGTTTGCGTTCTTTTACGCGTTGGTCTGCAACCAGAACGTGACCGGCCCGTCGTTGACGAGCGACACCTGCATATCCGCGCCGAACTCGCCAGTCTCGACGATCGGATGCTTCGCGCGCGCGGCCGCGACGAAGTAGTCGAACAGGCGCTTGCCCTCGTCGGGCGGCGCGGCCGGCGTGAAGCTCGGGCGCAGGCCGCTGTTGGTATCGGCCGCGAGCGTGAACTGCGACACGAGCAGCAGCCCGCCCGCGCGTCCGGCGCCGTCGAGATTCTGCACCGACAGGTTCATCTTGCCGGCCGCGTCGCTGAACACGCGGTAACCGAGCACCTTGGCGAGCAGCTTGTCGGCCGTGGCCTCGGTGTCGCCGCGCTCCGCGCAGACGAGCGCGAGCAGGCCTGCGTCGATCGCGCCGGTCACACGATCGGCGACGCGCACTTCGGCGCGCCGCACGCGTTGGATCAGCGCGATCACGCCGTCAGCGTCACGCGTGCGAAGCGGCGCTTGCCGACCTGCACGACGTACTCGCCCGCTTCGACCTTCAGGCCCTTGTCGGACACCGCGGTGCCGTCGATCTTCACGCCGCCTTGCTCGATATTGCGCAGCGCCTCGCTCGTCGACGGTACGAGGTTCGCCTGCTTCAGCAACTGGCCGATCGCGAGCGGTGCGCCCGCGAGCGTCACGGCCGGGATATCGTCGGGCACGCCGCCCTTCGCGCGATGATTGAAGTCCTCCAGCGCGCGTTCGGCGTCCGCCTGCGAGTGGAAACGCGCGACGATTTCCTGGCCGAGCATCACCTTGAAATCGCGCGGATTACGGCCCGCGCCGGCCTCGCGCTTGAAGCGGGCGATTTCGTCCATCGGACGGAACGACAGCAGTTCGAAGTACCGCCACATCAGCGTGTCGGAGATGCTCATCAGCTTGCCGAACATGTCGGTCGGCTTTTCGCTGATGCCGATGTAGTTGTTCTTCGACTTCGACATCTTCTCGACGCCGTCGAGCCCTTCGAGCAGCGGCATCGTCAGGATGCACTGCTGCTCCTGGCCGTACTGCTTCTGCAACTCGCGACCAACCAGCAGGTTGAACTTCTGATCCGTACCGCCGAGCTCCAGGTCCGCGTTCAGCGCAACCGAGTCGTAGCCCTGCATCAGCGGGTACAGGAATTCGTGGATCGAGATCGGCACGCCGCCCTGGAAGCGCTTCGTGAAGTCCTCGCGCTCGAGAATGCGTGCGACCGTGTAGCGCGACGCAAGCTTGATCATGCCGTCGGCGCCTAGCGGCATCGACCATTCGCTGTTGTAGCGAATCTCGGTCTTGTCGCGATCAAGCACGAGCGCGGCTTGCTCGAAATAGGTCTTCGCGTTCGATTCGATCTGCTCGCGCGTAAGCGGCGGGCGGGTCGCGTTGCGCCCGGACGGATCGCCGATCAGCGACGTGAAGTCGCCGATCAGGAAAATCACCGTGTGGCCGAGGTCCTGCAACTGGCGCATCTTGTTCAGCACGACCGTGTGGCCGATGTGGATGTCGGGTGCAGTCGGATCGAGCCCGAGCTTGATGCGCAGCGGCTTGGCCGACGCCGCGCTGCGCGCGAGCTTTTGCGCGAATTCGTCTTCGATCAGCAGTTCGTCGACGCCGCGCTTGGTCACGGCGAGCGCGTGACGGACTTCGTCGGTGATCGGGAAGGCGGAAGCGGGATTGGGCTGGGTGGACTCGGTGCTCATGCTGGAAACGTGAAGTCGCGAAAAAACAGGATTGTCCCATAGATGCGCGCCGCCGCGCCCACTCACGCGCCCCGCACGGCCCCGCGACGGGCCAATTCGTTGCGGCTCGCGTCACCTTCGCCGTTTGCGCCGATAATCTGCTACAACGAATCGGAATGAACATCGACAGGAGCAGCGACGTGGCGCAAGATTCCGCAGACGGCATCTATTTCGGACTGATGTCGGGAACCAGCATGGACGGTGTGGACGGCGTGGCCGTCCGGTTTGCCAAAGGGAAGCCGCCCGAGGTGCTGGCCGAGGCGTTCGTCGGCTTTTCGGCCGGCATCCGCGAAGCGCTGTTCGCGTTGCAACAGCCGGGGGACAACGAGATCGAGCGCGAGGCGCTCGCCGCCAACGCGCTCGCGACGCGCTACACGGTGTGCTGCCACGATCTGCTGCGCGACAGCCGCGTATCGGCCGATGACGTCCGTGCGATCGGCGTGCATGGGCAGACCGTGCGGCATCGGCCGGAAAAGGGGTATACGCGACAGATCAACAACCCGGCGCTGCTCGCGGAAATGCTGCATATCGACGTGGTCGCCGATTTCCGCAGCCGCGACGTCGCGGCAGGTGGCCAGGGCGCGCCGCTCGTGCCCGCTTTTCACGCGACGATCTTCGGTGCGAAGGACGAAACGCGCGTCGTCTGCAATCTTGGCGGAATCAGCAACATCACGATCCTGAACGCGACCGGCGGCGTGCGCGGCTTCGACTGCGGGCCGGCGAACGCGCTGCTCGACGCGTGGGCCGAGCGCCAGCTCGGCAAGCCATTCGACGAAAACGGTCATTTCGCGGCGAGTGGCCAGGTCGATCGCAAGCTGCTGAACGCGTTGCTCGACGAACCATTCTTCGCAGAGCAGCCGCCCAAGAGCACCGGCCGCGATCTATTCAACACCGCATGGCTCGATGCGAAGCTCGAGCCGTTCTCCGCGCTCGCACCAGCCGACGTACAGGCGACGCTCGTCGCGCTGACCGCGGTGACGGTCGCGCGCGAGATCGAGCGGCATGCATCCGATGCGCGGGCCGTGTACGTGTGCGGCGGCGGCGCGCGCAATCCGGAGATCATGAAGGCGTTGCAGCAGGCGCTCGAAGACAGCGGCGTAAGCGGTGTGCCCGTGATGACGACCGACGCGCTCGGCGTGCCGCCGAGCCAGGTCGAGCCGCTCGCGTTCGCGTGGCTCGCAATGCGCTGCATCGCGCGTCTGCCGGGCAGTCTGCCAAGCGTGACCGGGGCATCCGCGGAGCGGGTGTTGGGGGCTATTTATCCGCGCTGAGAAGGGATGAGCTGAAAACAAACACCTTTTGTTGCCGCACGCGGATTCTGCGGCACGAAGGCAATGAAAAACGGGGCCTCTCGGCCCCGTTTCTTCGCTCTGGCTTGACGAGCCTATGCGCTCAGACCGAGAACGACGAACCGCAACCGCACGTCGTGGTCGCGTTCGGGTTCTTGATAACGAACTGCGCGCCGTTGATGTCGTCCTTGTAGTCGATTTCGGCGCCGACCAGGTACTGGTAGCTCATCGAGTCGATCAGCAGCTGGACGCCGCTCTTGTTCATCACGGTGTCGTCTTCGTTGATCGCTTCATCAAACGTGAAGCCGTATTGGAAGCCCGAGCAGCCGCCGCCCTGCACGAACACGCGCAGCTTGAGCTCCGGGTTGCCTTCCTCATCGATCAGTTGCTTGACCTTGTCAGCCGCTGCGTCGGTGAAGACGAAGGGGGCCGGCATCTCGGTCACGGGGGTGTCGGTGACTGCGTTCATTTCGAACTCTCCAAAAAGCTTTAGCCGATATTGTAGGGCTGTTCCGGATATCGTGCTGAAGTCCACAAAATCAATGCGCTCTTGCTGCAAGGTCGATGCGAGGCGATCCGTTGGCACTTGAGCGAACGGGGCCGGCGTGCGAACCCCGGCGAACCATAAAAAAAGCCACCTTCGCGCGTGGCGTTGGCGGCTTTTGCTGCAAACCGGCGCGAGGGCCGGTTCACGCCCGAAACGATTAACGCTTCGAGAACTGCTTGCGGCGACGTGCTTTGTGGAAGCCGACCTTCTTACGTTCGACTTCACGAGCGTCACGCGTGACGAAGCCAGCCTTCGACAGTTCCGGCTTCAGCGTTGCGTCATAGTCCATCAGCGCGCGGGTGATGCCGTGGCGAACCGCACCTGCTTGACCCGTTTCACCGCCGCCGGTCACGTTGACCTTGATGTCGAACGTGACACCGTGGTTCGTGAGCTCCAGCGGCTGACGCACGATCATCAGCGACGTTTCGCGCGAGAAGTAGTCGGCGATGGGCTTGCCGTTCACAACGATGTCGCCCTTGCCTGCCTTGATGAACACGCGAGCGACGGCGCTCTTGCGGCGGCCCGTGCCGTAATTCCAGTTACCGATCATGTGGGCTCCCCTTAGATCTCGAGCGCCTTCGGCTGTTGTGCCGAATGCGGATGCGTTGCGTCAGCGTAGACCTTCAGCTTCTTGATCATCGCGTAGCCGAGCGGACCCTTCGGCAGCATGCCCTTGACCGCTTTTTCGAGCGCACGGCCCGGGAAGCGTTCCTGCATCTTGCCGAACGTCGTTTCATAGATACCGCCCGGGTAGCCCGAGTGACGGTAGTACTTCTTGTCGGTAACCTTGTTGCCCGTGACCTTCAGCTTGCCGGCGTTGATGACGATGATGAAATCACCGGTGTCGACGTGGGGAGTGAATTCAGGCTTGTGCTTGCCGCGAAGACGGTGTGCCACTTCGCTGGCGACACGCCCGAGAACCTTATCCGTCGCGTCAATCACGTACCATTCGCGCGTCACCTCATGGGCTTTTGCGGAAAACGTCTTCATGATCGATCCAAAAAAATTGCTGCGCCCAATGTGTTCTTTCCTGCTTGTAGTGTGCGCATCGAGGCGCGTGCAGGCTCTCCCTGGTTCTTCTTCCGCGGGCGCGGATGCGGAAAAGCCCTGAATTATAAAGGAATTTGTGCTGGCAAGTCAAAACGTGCGATGCGCTCGCCGCGAGCGCCAGGAAACGGGCCGAAACGCCTGACAAACGGGGCGAAAAAAAACCTGAACGAGCGGTTCAGGTTTAATCCACCAAAGGAGGAGGTGGAGGAGACAGCGGAGGTTGCAGAACTGCTGCAACGATGGAATAAATTATAAGAGTCACCCTTGTGCAACGCAAGAAGATTTGCATTGTGAAATTTGTTTTCATAATGCGACAGATTCGATGCAGGGAGGACATTTGACTAAAACTCCTTTTGGATCAAGCACTAAAGGCCAAAGAATTCGAATCGCATCAGACATGCCTTGGAACTAAGGCCCCTAAACTGCCCGAGGAATTCTGGAACCGCCCGCCCGTTCCGCATCGCAACAAGAAAGCAATCGCCGTGCATGGACGCGGGATGCGCTCAGCGTGCGCCAATCGTCAGACACCGGGCTACAATGCCGTCTCGATAAAGCGATGCGCGGTGGGAGTGACAGCATGGAATGCAAAGTAAGCTGGATGGGACAAGACGGGATGGCGTTCGCGGCCGAGACGGGCAGCGGTCATCTGGTCGCGATGGACGGCGCACCCGAGGGCGGCGGACGCAACCTCGCGCCGCGCCCGATGGAAATGGTGCTGCTCGGCACCGGCGGCTGCACCGCCTACGACGTCGTGATGATCCTGAAGAAGAGCCGCCAGGAGATCGCCGGCTGCTCGGTGACGCTGAAGGCCGAGCGCGCGAGCGAAGATCCGAAGGTGTTCACGAAGATCCACTTCCACTTCACGGTGACGGGCAAGAATCTGAACCCGGCGACCGTCGAGCGCGCGATCAACCTCTCGCACGACAAATACTGCTCGGCGTCGATCATGATCGCGAAGACCGCCGAGCTCACGCATTCGTTCGACATCGTCGCGCTCTGAGCGCGAAAGCGATGGCGGCCACGGCCGCCACCCCGCCCCAAATGAAAAAGCCGGCGTCTCAACGGACGCCGGCTTTCCTTATACAGCGGCAAAGCAGGCCGATAAGCCGGATTCTGTGCACGCGCCGCGCCCGAAGACGCGACCCGCGTGGCAGCCATTCCTCTAGGCGCGCCATTACTGACGCGCTCAAGCTTCCTACCCGCAGACGAGACGGGGGCCCCGTCCTGCATCGCGAAGATGCGCGCCTGCCTACTTGGAATTGCTCCGGGTGGAGGTTACCGTGCCGGTCTGCCTTGCGACAGCCGCGGTGCGCTCTTACCGCACCGTTTCACCCTTACCTGATCCCGGCTTGCGCCGGGCCATCGGCGGTTTGCTTTCTGTTGCCCTGTTCCGCGTGTCGCCACGGATGGCCGTTAGCCATCACCCTGCCCTGTGGAGTCCGGACTTTCCTCGCCCTCGTTGGCCGAAGCCGTCGAGGCCGCGACTGCCTGGCCTGCTTTGCTGGCGCGAATTTTAACACCGAACGCGGAAGCGCCTAGCGCTTGCGCCTCCCCGTGCGGAACACGGACGTGTCGTCGTAGAACGCCGGCGATTCGTTCTCGGGCCACCAGCCCGGAATGCCGAGCACCGGCAGCGGCGCGAACATGCGGCTCGTCAAAACGTCGGGGCCGAGCAGCGCCGCGCTGACGGCTTCATCGAGCCATGCGTCGCGCGCCGGGGTGTCCCATTCGAAATACTCGGCCGGAACGTCGACGATCCATGCATGGCCGGTGCAGCCCTTGAACGGCGCGATCAGCTTTTCGAGCAGCGCATGGCCGAAGCACCGCACTTCGCAGCGCCGCCCCCACGCATCGCGCCACGCGACAAACAGCGTCTGCCACTCGAAGCCGCGTAGCGCGGCGCTCAGCGAAGAATCGGCGCAAGCGAACAGCAGCGCGTTTTCGTCGAAGAGAGTCAGCATGTCGCGCACACCACCACGCGTCGGGCCGACGCCGAGCACGTCGAGTTCCGCCGACTGGCGCGCGTTCAGCGCCGCCTTGATGCGCGGAAACGCGAACCACATCGAACCGTTGAAGAAGTCGTGCAGATTGTGGCGCGTCGGCACGCAACCGGTCGACGCGATATGCCCCTCGTACGCGGCACCCGGTGGCAGGTCGTCCTGCGCGATGAACGCAAGAGGCTGGCCGCGGCCGGTGGTCTGTTGCATCTGGGCGGCGTCGGCGTTCATCGCGGCGAGAAGGTCCGCGTAGCCGGTCAGCGCGGCTTGCTGCCAACGCTGACCGCGTGTGGCGAATTGCGCGAACCACGGCTTCGACCAGTCGATTGCGGCGAAGCACGCTGGCAGAGGCTCGGGTGCCATGCCGCGCGCAGCTTTGTCCGCCGCGGCTTCATGCGCTACCGCGGAGCCCGCTTTCGCCGCCTTATCAATATTGGCAGCGCGCTGCCCCGCCTCACGCTCCCGCATCTACCGCAGCCTCAAACGAGACGCCAGCCAATCGACTCCCCGCCTCGCAGCGGCACGACCGGCGTATCGCCGGCCGGCAGCTCGGCCGGCAGCGTCCATTCCTCGCGACGCAGCGTGACCTTCTCCGTATTGCGCGGCAGACGGTAGAAGTCCGGACCATGGAAGCTCGCGAAGCCTTCGAGCTTGTCGAGCGCGCCGGCCTTGTCGAATGCTTCGGTATAGAGCTCGAGCGCGTGCAGCGCGGTGTAGCAGCCCGCGCAACCGCACGCGTGTTCCTTCATCCCCTTCGGATGCGGCGCGCTGTCGGTGCCGAGGAAGAAGCGCGGATCGCCCGAGGTCGCCGCCTCGACCAGCGCGACGCGATGCGTCTCGCGTTTGAGCACCGGCAGGCAGTAGTAATGCGGACGGATGCCGCCCTGGAAAATCGCGTTGCGGTTGTACAGCAGATGGTGCGCGGTGATCGTAGCGCCAAGCAGTTCCGGCGCGACGCCCGCTTCGCGGACGTAGTCGGCCGCGTCCTTCGTCGTGATGTGCTCGAACACGACCTTCAGCGCGGGAAATGCGCGGCGCAGCGGCATCATCACGCGATCGATGAAGACCTTTTCGCGATCGAACAGATCGATGTCCGAATCCGTCACCTCGCCATGCACGAGCAGCGGCATGCCGACTTCCTGCATCACTTCCAGCGTCTTCGCGCACTTCATCAGATCGGTGACGCCCGCGTCCGAGTTCGTCGTCGCGCCCGCCGGGTACAGCTTCACGCCGTGCACGAAGCCGCTCCCGCGCGCGCGGCGGATCTCGTCGGGCGGCGTGTTGTCGGTCAGGTACAGCGTCATCAGCGGCTCGAATTTCGCGCCCTCGGGAATCGCGGCGATGATGCGCTCGCGATACGCCTTCGCCATCGCGGTCGTCGTGACCGGCGGCTTCAGGTTCGGCATGATGATCGCGCGACCGAACTGGCGCGCGGTGTCAGGCAGCACGGCCGCGAGCATCGCGCCGTCGCGCACGTGCAGATGCCAGTCGTCCGGGCGGACCAGTGTGACGGAATCGGGGGAAACGTTGAAAGCAGTCATGGCAGGAATACGAGACTTCGCGCACCTCGCTGATCGACCGGTCAAACCGCGCTGTAGCGGCCCAAACACATGTCAATTTTGCTTTTTGGCGTCTCCGGCTCGGTGATATGCTTGGAAAATCATCATTGTAACGGCTCACTCCGTTCACAGGCTCACCTGCAACATGTGCCAACTTCTCGGAATGAACTGCGCCGCGCCGACGGACGTCACGTTTTCCTTTACCGGCTTTGCGGCGCGTGGCGGCGTCACCGATCACCACGCCGACGGCTGGGGCATCGCTTTCTTTGAAGACAAGGCGTGCCGCTTGTTCATCGATCATCAATCGTCGGCCACGTCGCCGATCGCCGAGATGGTCAAGCGCTACCCGATCAAATCGAAAAACACGATCGCGCACATCCGCAAGGCGACGCAAGGGCACATCCTGCTCGAAAACTGCCACCCGTTCATGCGCGAACTGTGGGGGCGTCACTGGATCTTCGCGCATAACGGCGACCTGCAGGCTTACGCGCCGGAACTGAACGGCGTGTATCAGCCGGTCGGCACGACCGACAGCGAACTCTCGTTCTGCGCGCTGCTGGAAGGTTTGCGTAAGGCTTTTCCGGGCGCGCAGCAGCCGCCGCTTCACGAGCTGTTCGTCGCGCTCGAGACGCTCACGCGTGAAATCACGCGGTACGGCGTGTTCAATTTCCTGATGTCTAACGGCCAGGCCCTGTTCGCGCATTGCTCGACGCATCTGCATTACGTCGTGCGTCGCTGGCCGTTTTCGACCGCGCATCTGGTCGACGCGGACGTGTCGATCGATTTCGCCAAATACACGACACCCGAAGACCGCGTCGCGGTGATCGCGACCAAACCGCTGACCGACAACGAAGTGTGGACCGCGTTCAAGCCCGGCGATCTGCTGATGTTCCAGCATGGCGACGTGATCGGCCGCGCCAATATCCCGGTGCCGCAGTCGGTGCTCGAAAAGTTGCGCAATCCGGCACTCGACGCATCGGCGTCGGCCACGGCGATCGCGGCGTCGAACGGCGCGCACGCGGTAGGCACGAGCGCAACCACGCTATCACCCGACAGCGAAACCGATCTCGAAGCCGCCGATGACACGGCAGCGTTCGAGTCGTAAGCCGCCGCGTCACCCTACGCCTGCGAAACAAAAAGCCGCTCCACGGAGCGGCTTTTTTTCGTCCCGCGCGAGCCCCGAAACGAGGCCTGCGCACCCACCCTCAGTGCAGAATCTTCGCGAGAAAATCCTTCGCGCGATCCGACTTCGGATTCGCGAAGAAGTCTTCCTTGCGGTCGTCTTCGACGATCAAACCCTTGTCCATGAAAATCACGCGATGCGCGACCTTCTTCGCGAAGCCCATTTCGTGCGTCACGCACATCATGGTCATGCCTTCCTGCGCGAGTTCGACCATCACGTCGAGCACTTCGTTGATCATCTCCGGATCGAGCGCCGAGGTCGGCTCGTCGAACAGCATCGCGATCGGGTCCATGGAGAGCGCACGCGCAATCGCAACGCGCTGCTGCTGACCACCGGACAGCTGCCCCGGATACTTGTCCGCATGTGCGCGCAGACCTACGCGATCGAGCAGCTTCAGGCCCTTCGCGGTCGCCTCGTCGTTCGAGCGGCCGAGCACCTTCACCTGCGCGAGCGTCAGGTTCTGCACGATCGACAGATGCGGAAACAGTTCGAAGTGCTGGAACACCATGCCGACCTTCGAGCGCAGCTTCGACAGATTGGTTTTCTTGTCGGTCAGTGACTGGCCGTTGATGACGATCTCGCCCTTCTGGAACGGCTCGAGTCCGTTGACGGTCTTGATCAGCGTGGACTTGCCCGAACCGGACGGCCCGCAGACCACGACCACTTCGCCCTTTTTGACTTCCGTCGTGCAGTCGGTCAGCACCTGGAAATGGCCGTACCACTTCGAAACATTCTTGATAGAGATCATCTTGCGACCTTTTTCTGAAGACCTTTGACGAGGCTCGACGCGATCACGCAGATCACGAAATAACACGCGCCCGCGAACAGTACCATCTCGACGTTCGTGCCGTCACGATCGCCAATATTCGTAGCCGTGCGGAAGAAGTCGGCGAGGCTGATCACGTAGACGAGCGACGTATCCTGAAACAGCACGATACCCTGCGTGAGCAGCAGCGGCACCATCGCGCGGAACGCCTGCGGCAGCACGATCAGGCGCATCGCCTGCCCATAGGTCATGCCGAGCGCAAACGACGCATTGACCTGACCACGCGGCACCGCCTGAATGCCGGCGCGGATGATCTCGGAATAATACGCGGCCTCGAATAGCGAGAACGCGACCATCGCCGAGGCGAGCCGGATGTCGATGTCGGCCGACAGACCGAGCACGCTTTGCAGCACCTGCGGCACGATCAGGAAGAACCACAGCAGCACCATCACGAGCGGGATCGAACGGAAGAGCGTCACGTAACCCTGCGCGAACCATCCGAGCGGCTTGATCGGCGACAGTCGAAACATCGCGAGAATGGTGCCCCAGATGATGCCGAATACGATCGCGATCAGCGTGATCTTGAACGTGATGATGGCGCCGGTCCATAGCGTAGGCAGCGCGCCCGGAATACCGCTCCAGTTGAAATGATGCATCACTTTCCTCCGATATAGCCGGGCAGCCGGGCCTTCACTTCGACCCAGCGCATCAGTTGCATCACGATCAGATTGATCAGCATGTATGCGACCGTAACCGCGATGAACGACTCGTAAGTTTGCGACGTGTAGTCGACGAGCTGGCGCGCCTGCGCGGACAGATCGAGCAGACCGATCGTCGAGGCAACCGCGGAGTTCTTGAAGATGTTCAGAAACTCGGAGGTGAGCGGCGGCACGATGATGCGGTACGCGACCGGCAGCAGCACGTAGCGATACGTCTGCCACTGCGTGAAGCCCACCGCCAGACCGGCCGCGCGCTGGCCGCTCGGCAACGCGTTGATGCCCGAGCGCACCTGCTCGCACACGCGCGCGGCGGTGAAGAGGCCCAGACACACGATCGACGACGAGAAGAACTGCGCGCCCGGCGGCAATTGCTTGAACCAGTTGCCGATCGACACGGGCAGCAGCTCCGGTATCACCAGATACCAGATGAAGAACTGCACGATCAGCGGAATGTTACGGAAAATCGCGACGTAGACGGTGCCGACACCCGACGCCCATTTGTTGGGCACCGTGCGCAGCACACCGAAGAGCGAACCGACGATCAGCGCGATCACCCATGCCGACAGCGACACGGTGACCGTCACCCACAGCCCCGAGAACAGCCAGCCCAAATAGGTGGTCGGCTCGCCCGTGGAGACGGGACTCAGCAGAATGCCCCAGTTCCAGTGATATGACATGACCAAGACTCCGGCAAAAAGAAACGGAAGAAGCGCGTGGCCCCTTCCGTTCCGTTCAGCGTTTCGAAAGTGTCGAAAAAGCAGCTAGGGTTTAGTCGATTGCCTTGTCGTTCGGGTTCTTGAACAGCGCACGCATATCGTCGCTCATCGGGAAGTTCAGGTTCAGGCCCTTCGGCGGGATCGGCGATTCGAACCAGCGCTTGTAGATCTGTTCGCCTTCGCCCGACGTCTGCACCTTCGCGATGGCGTCGTCGGCGACCTTCTTGAAGTCGGGGTCGTTCTTGCGCAGCATGCAGCCGTACGCCTCCCGCGATTGCGGCGTGCCGACGATCACGAAATCGCCCGGGTTGCTCGACTTCGCGCGCTCGCCGGCGAGCAGCGCGTCGTCCATCATGAACGCGGCGGCACGGCCCGTCGACAGCGTCAGGAACGATTCGCCGTGATCCTTCGCGCTGATGATGTTCATGCCCATGTTCTTGTCCTGGTTCATCTTGCGAAGCAGGCGCTCGGACGTGGTGCCGGCGGTCGTGACGACCGTCTTGCCCTTGAGGTCCGGGAAGTCCTTGATGCCGGAATCTTTCTTGGTCATCAGGCGCGTGCCGATCACGAAGATCGTGTTCGTGAAGGCAGCCTGTTGCTGACGCTCGAGGTTATTCGTGGTTGAGCCGCACTCGATGTCGACCGTGCCGTTCTGCACGAGCGGAATGCGGTTCTGCGACGTGACCGGCACGAGCTTCACCTTCAGGTTCGGCATGTTCAGCTTCTGCTTGACGGCCTCGACGATCTTCGTCGCGTAATCCTGCGAGTAGCCGATCACGTTCTGCTTGTCGTCGTAAAAGGAGAACGGGATCGACGATTCGCGATGGCCCAGCGAAATGACGCCCGTATCCTTGATCTTTTTCAGCGTGCCCGAGTCTTGCGCATGCGCGCCAACCGTAAACAGTCCGAGAGTCGCGAGCAGCAGCGCAGCTTTTTTAATCTTCATCTTGATCTCCATGGCAAGAACCGGCGCCAGTGTAACAAAGTAATTTTTCTGAAAGTATCGCTATTAACCATTCTGTTGCGCGCACGCCGCGATGGGCCCGCGGCGCCGTCGCACGGCCGTTTCGCGCATATGAGAAGGCGGGCGACATCGATAGGATGCCGTCCGCCGGTCAAACACGCCGTCTTGTGGACCGCGTTGATGCACGAAGTTTCGGCGGTGTGCGCCTCCCGGCCCGGATACCGGGCCGCGTCACCGCCGTTTCAAACAAGATAGGACAGGGTCCATCAGGGATACAAGCCGCGCATCTCGCGCGCCTGCAAAATCCGCTTACACGCGACGATGAACGCCGCCGTGCGCACCGACACGTTCTGCTCGCTCGACACCTGCCAGACGGCCGCGAACGCTTCGCGCATCACGCGTTCGAGGCGCTCGTTGATCTCGTCTTCGGTCCAGAAGAAGCTCGAGAAGTCCTGGACCCATTCGAAATATGACACTGTCACACCGCCGGCATTCGCGACCACGTCCGGAATCACGAGGATGCCGCGATCGTGCAGGATGTCGTCCGCCGCGGTAGTGGTTGGGCCGTTCGCGCCCTCGACGATGATCCTGGTCTTGATCTTGCCGGCGTTTTTTTCGGTGATCTGATTTTCCAGCGCCGCCGGAATCAGGATGTCCGACTCGACGGTCCAGAACTCATCGCCGGTGATCGCGTCGGCTTCGGGGAAACCGCCGACGCCGCCCGTCTTCGTGACGTAGTCGAGCAGCGCGACCGCGTCGATGCCGGTGGACTTGTACACCGAGCCGGTGTGGTCCTGCACCGCGACGACCTTCGCGCCCGCCTCCTGGAACAGACGCGCGGCGATGCCGCCGACGTTGCCGAAGCCCTGCACCGCGATACGCGCGCCTTCGATGTCGAAGCCGATGCGGCGAGCCGCTTCGCAGCCCACCACGAATACGCCGCGGCCGGTCGCCTCGCGACGGCCGAGCGAGCCGCCGAGCGTGATCGGCTTGCCCGTCACGACGCCGGTGGCCGTCTGGCCCTGATTCATCGAGTACGTGTCCATCATCCACGCCATGATCTGCTCGTTCGTGTTCACGTCCGGCGCCGGGATGTCGGTATTCGGTCCGATGATGATGCCGATCTCGCTCGTGTAGCGGCGCGTCACGCGCTCGAGCTCGCCACGCGACAGCGTGCGCGGATCGACGCGGATGCCGCCCTTCGCGCCGCCGTACGGCACGTTCACCGCCGCGTTCTTCACCGACATCCAGGCGGACAGCGCCATCACTTCGGAGAGCGTAACGTCCTGGTGATAACGCACGCCGCCCTTGCCCGGACCGCGCGACACGTTGTGTTGCACGCGATAACCCTCGAAGTGCGCGACCGTGCCGTTGTCGAGTTCGATGGGCACGTCGACGACGAGAATGCGCTTCGGGCGCTTCAGGGTTTCGAGCCAGCGGGACAGCGAACCGAGATACGGCGCGACGCGGTCGACCTGGCGCAGATAGTTGCCCCAGGGGCCGAGGTCGTCCTTATTGAGGTAGGAGGGAACTGCTTGCAACGTTGAGGCGGCTTGCACCGATTCTGCGGCTTGTTGCTGGGATGACATGAACGCTCCGGCGTTTGATCGAGTACGGGCATTGTGGAAAAACGCCGTATCGAAATCCAATGCCGTTTCCTCATCCCGTTATGTTTTTTTTGCATAACGTTCGCAAAGCCGCAAATTCGCGTCGTCGCGACGCAGGTTCGAGTTTGAGTTTTATGCCGCGGCTCAGGCGGCGCTCTGCCGGAGTTCCTCCGACACCACGTCCCACAACTGGCGCACGAGAATCTGGCGCGCGTCGTCGCTTTTCGCGGCGAGCTTGTCGCGATACAGGCGAATCTCCATGCTGAGCGTCAGCTGCCCTTCGGGCGTGCCGCGCGTCGCGCGATCGAGGCGGATCAGCCGGCCTTCGGCCACCGCATCTTCGACCGCGCTATGCGGCAGAAACGCGATGCCGTGACCGGCGAGCGCCATCGCCTTGAGCCCCTCGGCCATGTCGGTTTCGTAGAGCCGGTCGAGGTACAGGCGCTCCGGCGCGTTCGCGAGAATCACCTCGGTCATGCGCCCGAGGTACGCGTTCGGCGTGTACGACAGATACGGCGCGGGCGCATCGGCCGAGCCTGGCAGCGTGTGACGCGGCCGCCCCGCGCGGGCCGGCGCCGAGAACGGGCTGATCGGCTCGTGGCCGAGCGTCAGCATGTCGTAGCGCGCCGGATCGAGCGCGACCGGATGGCTCGGATGGTGGTAGCCCATCATCAAATCGCAGCCGCCTTCCACCAGCGAGAGCGCCGCGTCGTGCACGTTCAGCGCGCGCAGCCGCGTGTGGATCGGGCCCATCTGCGCCTCGATGCGCTGCAGCCAGCGCGGGAAGTAAGTGAGCGACAGCGTGTGGGGGACCGCGAATTCGATCGTCGCCTGGGGCGTCGCCGTGTGGCCGCGCAGCAGCGCGCGCGCCTCGTGGAATTGCGACAGCATCGCGAGCGCCTGCTCGTTGAACACCTGACCGGCCGCCGTGAGCCGCGTCGGATAAACAGAACGGTCGATCAGTTCCGTGCCGAGCCACGCTTCGAGCGCCTGGATGCGGCGCGAGAAAGCCGGCTGCGTGACGTGGCGCAACTCGGCCGAGCGGCTGAAGCTACGCGTTTCCGCGAGCGAAATGAAGTCTTCGAGCCATTTCAGTTCCATGCGATTGCGCTTGCCGTCGAGAGGGAAGAAGTCTGCATTCTAGCGGCGCGGATTGCGACCGACGCATCCGGGCGGGCCGATCGCGTCACAGTGGTAAAATCCACGGTTCCCTCCGTTCCCGACCCGCTCGCTGAGCGCTCAACCGCTTCAACCCGGTCCTCATCATGTCCGACACCCGCCCCGACACCCTCTTCGCGCTGAACGCACTTTCCCCGCTCGACGGCCGCTATGCCGCCAAAACCGAAGCCCTGCGCGACTGGCTCTCGGAAGCCGCCTTCATGCGCAATCGCGTGACGGTCGAAATCCACTGGCTGATCGCGCTGTCGCGCGCCGGCTTCGCTGAAGTGCCGCGCTTCTCCGAGGCGTCCGAGCAATTCCTGCTGCAACTGGCCGAGCGCTTCACCGCGCACGACGCCGCGCGCATCAAGGAAATCGAGCGCGTGACGAACCACGACGTGAAGGCCGTCGAATACTGGTTGAAGGAATCGGTGAAGGGCCAGGAAGAACTGGAGCGCGCGAGCGAGTTCATCCACTTCGCGTGCACGTCGGAAGACATCAACAACACGTCGCACGGCCTGATGCTCGCCGGCGCGCGCGAACACGTGATCCTGCCGGCGCTGCGCTCGGTGCATCAACGCCTCGTTGCGCTCGCGCACGCGCAAGCCGCCCAGCCGATGCTGTCGCGCACGCACGGCCAGCCGGCCAGCCCGACCACGCTCGGCAAGGAAATCGCCAACGTCGCCGCGCGGCTCGCGCGTGCGATCGAGCGGATCGCGAAGGTCGAACTGCTCGGCAAGATGAACGGCGCGGTCGGCAACTTCAACGCGCACCTGTCCGCGTATCCGGAGTTCGACTGGGAAGCGTTCTCGAAGGACGTCGTCGAGAACCGTCTGAAGCTCACGTTCAATCCTTACACGATCCAGATCGAGCCGCACGACTACATGGCCGAGCTGTTCGACGCGATCTCGCGCGCGAACACGATCCTGCTGGATCTGGACCGCGACGTGTGGGGCTACATCTCGCTCGGCTACTTCAAGCAGCGCACGAAGGCCGGCGAAATCGGTTCGTCGACGATGCCGCACAAGGTCAACCCGATCGACTTCGAAAACTCGGAAGGCAACCTCGGCCTCGCGAACGCGACGTTGCGTCACCTCGCCGACAAGCTGCCGGTGTCGCGCTGGCAGCGCGACCTGACCGACTCGACGGTGCTGCGCAACATCGGCGTCGCGTTCGGCTACTCGCTGCTCGCGTACGACTCGCTGATCCGCGGCCTCGACAAGCTCGAAGTGAATGCGCAGCGTCTGAACGAAGACCTCGACAACTGCTGGGAAGTGCTGGCCGAGCCGGTGCAGACCGTGATGCGCCGTTACGGCATCGAGAATCCGTACGAGCAGCTGAAGGAACTCACGCGCGGCAAGGGCATCACGCGCGAGGCACTGCAGAGCTTCATCGGCGGCCTGGCGATTCCGCAGGACGCGAAGGACCGTCTGCTCGCGATGACGCCCGGCTCGTACATCGGCCGGGCCGTCGAACTGGCGAAGCGGATCGGCTGATCGGCTGGGCCAGCTTCTTCAATGCGTAAAAAAGCCGCTCCGAGGAGCGGCTTTTTTTCGTCCCGCGTTCGAAGCTGGAACGCGAAGCAATCAAAGACTCAGCGCGCTTCGACCTGCTTGAGCACCTCGTCGACGATCTGTTCCGGCGTCAGATCGATGCTGACCGTGATCGCTTCGTCGTCACCGGGCTCCTCGAGCGTATCGAGCTGGCTTTGCAGCAGCGACGGATCGAAGAAATGCCCGGTGCGATCCCCGAGACGCTCCGCGAGCACCTCGCGCGAACCCTTCAGGTAGACGAAGCACACGTCCCTGTCGCCGGCACGCAGAATGTCGCGATACGAGCGCTTCAGCGACGAACACGTGAACACCGCCGTCTCGCCCGCTTTCTGCTTTTCCTCGATCGCCGCGCGGATCGTCTTCAGCCACGGCCAGCGGTCTTCGTCGGTGAGCGGAATGCCGTGGTGCATCTTCTCCTTGTTCGCCGCGCTATGGAACGCGTCGCCGTCGGTGAACGCGCAATGCAGGCGCTCGGCCAGCATTTCGCCAATCCTCGTCTTGCCGGCGCCCGACACGCCCATTGCGATCAGAATCATTTGAAACTCCTTACAGGACCGCCGCGAGTGCGAAGGTCAGGCCCAGCCCCATCACCGAAATGATGGTTTCGAGGAGCGACCACGTCTTGAAGGTCTGCCCCACCGTCATGCCGAAATATTCCTTGATCAGCCAGAAGCCGCCGTCGTTCACATGCGAGAAGATCAGCGAGCCCGAGCCGGTCGCGAGCACCATCAGTTCCGGCTTGACCTGCACCGCGCCCGCCGCCGCGATCGGCGCGACGATGCCGCAGGCGGTCGTCATTGCGACGGTGGCCGAGCCGGTCGCGAGACGGATCATCGCCGCGACGAGCCAGCCGAACAGCAGCGGCGACAGATGCACCGCGGTCGCCACGTTGGTGATTTCCTTCGAAATGCCGCTATCCATCAGTACGCGGCCAAAACCGCCGCCCGCACCGACGATCAGTGTAATACCCGCGATCGGCGCCAGACATTCTCCGCAGAACTTCTGGATCTGCTCGCGGTTAAAGCCGCGGCTCGCGCCGAAGGTCCAGAAGCTGACCAGCACGGCCGTCAGCAGCGCGACGTCGGTGTTGCCGAAAAAGCGCAGCAGATCGTTCGGCAGCGTCTTCGGTTCGAAGACCAGGTCGGCCCAGCTGCCGACCAGCATCAGGACCACCGGCAACAGGATCGTGACCAGCGTGATGCCGAAGCTCGGCAGTTCGCGCTTCGGTGCAGCGGCCTTCGCGGCGCTACCACTTTGCATGCCGTTGGCGTCCTTCACGTCGCTGCCCAGAAATTGCGCGGCAAGCGGATTTTCCTTCGGCAACTGGATATGACGGCTCACCAGCAACGCGAACAGCGGACCTGCGACGATCGCGCACGGCACGCCGACGATCAGACCGTAGGCGATCGTCTTGCCGATGTCCGCGTGATACGCCTGCACGGCGAGCAATGCGGCCGGGTGCGGCGGAATCAGCCCGTGCACGACGGACAGACCCGCGACCATCGGCAGGCCGACCAGCAGCAGCGATTTGTTGGTGCGCTTGGCGACGTTGAACGCGATCGGAATCAGCAGCACGAAGCCGACTTCGAAGAATACCGGCAAGCCGACGATGATCGCGACCACCATCATCGCCCAGTGAATGTGTTTCTCACCGAACCAGTTGATCAGCGTGGTCGCGACGCGCTCGGCGCCGCCCGATTCGGCCATCATCTTGCCGAGCATCGTACCGAGACCGACGACGATGGCAATGTGCCCGAGCGTGTTGCCGTTCCCCGTTTCGAACGATTTGACGATGGTCTGCATCGGCATGCCAGCCACGAGGCCCAGCAGCAACGACACGATGATCAGAACGAGAAACGGATAGACCTTGAAGCGCGTGATCATCAAGATCAGCAACGCGATCGCGATCAATGCGTAGACCAGCAGCAAGCTGCCGTGGGCAGATTCCATGAAGCCCCTCCTTTGGTTTATTGATTTCAGAGTGCGGATGCGGCCGGCACTTCGTCTCACGGCAACCTGCGCGATGCCTGAAAACCCGGCTAGCCGCGCGGACGCTGAATTTTACTGTTTGTTTCCAGAAAGCGCGCGCAAATCCAGCACGCATATCAGGTAAAAAAAGAGTCTCGGCGCGACAGCCTGATGCGGCTGTATCGACGAGACTCCTGGGCCCGGTTCAGTTGACCGATGCGTTATTGGGTTGTGGGGCTTAGTGCGCGGGTGCCGCCAGCTGGCTCGCGGCGCGCGCGAGGCGCGTGACCTCGTCCCAGTTCTGCGCGGCGAGCGCGGCCTTCGGCGTGAGCCACGAACCGCCGACACAGACCACGTTCGGCAGCGACAGGAAGTGCGGCGCGCTTTCCGGCGTGATGCCGCCGGTCGGGCAGAACTTCAGCGCCGGGAACGGGCCGTGGAACGCCTGCAGCATCGGCACGCCGCCCGCCTGCTGTGCGGGGAAGAACTTGACGATCTCGTAGCCGAGCTCGAGCGCGAGGATGATGTCCGACGGCGTCATCACGCCGGGCAACAGCGGCAGACCCACATCCTGCGCGGCCTTGTGCATGTCCTTGGTCAGACCCGGCGACACGCCGAACTGCGCGCCCGCCTTCTTCGCCTGGGCGCAATGCTCGGGCTTCGTGATCGTGCCGACACCGACCACGATGTCGTCCGCGAGTTCGCACGCACGCTCGATCGCGCCGAGGCCCGCCGGCGTGCGCAGCGTGATTTCGAGCACCTTCACGCCGCCCGCGTGCAACGCGCGCGACACGTGTTCGCCCTGTTCGACCGTGTCGAACGCGAGCACCGGAATCACCGGGCCGAGGCGCACGATATCGCTTACTGTTTTCGACGTCATAGTCAGACTCCTTGTTTCTGCAGCGCCGCGCCGGCTTGCGCGGTGCTCGTGTGATGATGGTCGCTGGGTTGATGGCCGTGCTGATGGTCACCGTCGTGGCCGTGCTGGCCGTCGACCGTGCCGCCCTCGCCGACCAGCTTGCCGAACACCGACGCGCCCTGCTCCGCCGGCGCCGCCGCCGCACGGAACACGCCGAACAGCTCGCGGCCGAAGCCGACTTCGTTGTCCGCCTGATGCAGCGGCTCGGCGCTCGGACGCGCGGCCCACTCGGCTGCGTCGATTTCGATGTCGAGCACGCCCGCTTCGGCGTCGATCACCAGCATGTCGCCCGTGCGCACTTTGCCGATCGGGCCTTGCAGCAACGCTTCCGGCGACAGATGGATGACCGCCGGCACCTTGCCCGACGCGCCCGACATACGGCCATCGGTCACCAGCGCGACATGGAAACCCTGATCCTGCAGCACACCGAGCAGCGGCGTCAAACGATGCAACTCGGGCATGCCGTTTGCGCGTGCGCCCTGGAAGCGCACCACCGCGATGAAGTCGCGCTTGAGCTCGCCCTTGTCGAACGCTTCCTGCACCGCTTCCTGCGAATCGAACACGATTGCCGGCGCCTTCACCTTGCGATGCTGCGCCGCGACCGCCGAAATCTTGATTACGCCGCGGCCGAGCTTGCCCTGCATCAGACGCAGGCCGCCGTCCGGCTGGAACGGCTCCCTGATGCCGCGCAGCACCGCTGTGTCCGCGCTCGCCTCGACACCCGCCACCCATTGCAGCTTGCCGTCGAGCAGCTTCGGCTCCTCGGTGTAGCGCTTCAGACCCTTGCCCGCGACCGTGTTCACGTCTTCATGCAGCAGACCGCCTTCGAGCAGATTGCGCACGAGAAACGCGACGCCGCCCGCCGCGTGGAAGTGGTTCACGTCGGCCTTGCCGTTCGGATAGATCTTCGCAAGCAGCGGTACCGTCTGCGACAGCGTGTCGAAGTCGTCCCAATCGATCACGATGCCGGCCGCGCGCGCGATTGCGACGAGGTGCAGCGTGTGATTGGTCGAGCCGCCGGTCGCCAGCAGCGCGACGATGCCGTTGACGATCGCCTTCTCGTCGACCACATGGCCGATCGGCATGTAGTGGCCGCGCTCGACCGTCAGATCGAGCACGCGGCGCGCGGCCTGCGCGGTCAGCGCGTCGCGCAGCGGCGTGTGCGGATGCACGAAGGCCGAGCCCGGCAGATGCAGGCCCATCACTTCCATCAGCATCTGGTTACTGTTCGCGGTGCCGTAGAACGTGCAGGTGCCGTGGCTGTGATAGGCGGCCGCTTCCGCTTCGAGCAGCGCGTCGCGGCCGCACTGGCCGGTCGCGAACTGCTGACGCGTCCTGGCTTTGTCGTCGTTCGACAAGCCGCTTGCCATCGGGCCGGCCGGCACGAAGATGGTCGGCAAATGGCCGAACTGCAGCGCGCCGATCAGCAGGCCCGGCACGATCTTGTCGCAGATGCCGAGGCACAGCGCCGCGTCGAACATATTGTGGGTGAGCGCGACGGCCGTGCTCATCGCGATCACTTCGCGCGAGAACAGCGACAGCTCCATGCCCGCGTTGCCCTGCGTGATGCCGTCGCACATCGCCGGTACGCCGCCCGCGAATTGCGCGACGCCGCCGTTTTCGCGCGCGGCCTGCTTGATGATGTCCGGGTAGTTTTTGTACGGCGCGTGCGCCGACAGCATCTCGTTGTACGACGACACGATGCCGATATTCGGCTCGCGAATCTGCTTGATCACGAGCTTGTCGTTGCCCTCGAGGCCGGCGAAACCGTGAGCGAGGTTCGCGCACGACAACGCGCCGCGCGCCGGAAAGCGCCCCTGCGCATGCTGGATGCGGGCCAGATACGCTTCGCGCGTGGGCTTGCTGCGCTCGATCACGCGTTGCGTGACCTTCAACAATTGCGAATGCGGGGAAACCATCGGAGCTCCTTCGTCGCTGGCGGCAGGCGCACGCATGACACCTGGCGGTATCGCGGGGTTGTGATATCGAACGACGTCATCCTAGTAGAAAAACTACACGATCGCAATGACGAACTCTGTTGCGGCGCCGCATGGTGCGGATCGCCAGATCGCCCTATTGGCGGCGCCTCATCGCTTTACAGCAGAAACCTGGGGAATACACTTACTTGCCGATATGTAGTTTTTGTACCTATCTTTTGTGCGCCGACGACCAATCGGATATAGTCCACACGTTCTTCAGCATAGTGCGAGTTTTCCGATGATGCTGTCCCAGGTGGAAGAGATGCGCGACCAGCTGCGCCCGTCCGAGCGCAAGCTGGCCGATTACGTGATCGAGGCGCCGCGCGAGGTGCTCGATCTGTCGATGACCGAGGTCGCCGCGCGCGCGGGCGTGAGTCAGCCGACGATCGCGCGCTTCTGCCACGCGCTCGGTTTCTCCGGCTTTCGCGAATTCAAGATCCGTCTCGCGCAGGGCATCGCCAGCGAAGTGCCCGCCGTCTATCGCGACGTGCGGCCCGACGAGCCGACGCCGGGCGTCGCCGCGAAGGTGCTCGACCGAACGATCGGCGCGCTGATTCAGGTGCGCAACAATCTGTCGTCGGATAGCGTCGCCGCGGCGATCGACATGCTCGCGCAAGCGAAGCGCATCGAGTTCTACGGGGCGGGCGGCTCAGGCATCGCCGCGCTCGACGTGCAGCACAAGTTCTTTCGGCTCGGCATGCCGAGCGTCGCGTATTCGGACCCGCATACGTTTCTGATGTCGGCCGCGCTGCTCGGACCTGGGGACGTGGTCGTCGCGATTTCCAATACGGGCCGCACGCGCGACATCATCGATGCCGCAAAGGCCGCGCTGAACGCGGGCGCGAAGGTGATCGCGATCACGCACGGCAACTCGCCGCTCGCGCGGCTCGCAACCGTGGGCCTCTTTGCGAACGTCGACGAAGACACCGACATCTTCTCCCCGATGACCTCGCGCGTGTCACATCTGGCGATCGGCGACATTCTGGCGGTCGGCGTCGCGCTGAGCCGCGGGCCCGAACTGGTGGAGAAGCTCGCGCAAACGAAGGAAGTGATCCACCGGCGGCGGGTGGATTCGCAGGGGTGATCCGCTGCGATGGAACGCGAAACGACGGGATAACGCAAAAGGGCGGTGTGCCATTCAACCGGCATACCGCCCTTTGATCTTTTCCAGCGCCCTGCTTAACGCCGTCAGCCGCTCAGAACGGCTTGATCACCACCAGCGCGACCGCGGCGAGCATACCGAGCACCGGCAGCTCGTTGAACATCCGATACCACTTGTCCGAGCGGCGATTCTCGCCGCGCTCGAACCTGCGCAACAGCACGCCGCAATACGCGTGATAGATGACGAGGAGCACGACCACGCCGACCTTCGCGTGAATCCAGCCCTGCCCGCTGCCGATGCCGATCACGAGCCACAACCACAGGCCGCACGCGATCGCGGGCACGGCGATGAAGCTCATGAAGCGGAACAGCTTGCGCGCCATCAGCAGAAGACGCGCCGTCGCGGCGGGTTCCGTTTCCATCGCCAGATTGACGAAGATGCGCGGCAGATAGAACAGGCCGGCAAACCAGGAGGCAATCAATACGATGTGAAACGTCTTTACCCAAAGCATCGGCGGGGTCCTTGTGGTCCTTGTGGTCCTTGTGGTCCATGTTGTTGTGGCGCCGGTGGTTGTGGCGCTTCGATTCGTGCTTTATTGACGGCCTTCGCCATGACCCAGCACGACGTATTTCAGCGACGTCAGCCCTTCGAGTCCGACCGGGCCGCGCGCGTGCAGCTTGTCGTTCGAAATGCCGATCTCGGCGCCGAGGCCGAACTCGAAGCCGTCCGCGAAACGCGTCGACGCGTTGACCATCACGCTCGCCGAATCGACTTCGCGCAGGAAGCGCATCGCGCGGTCGTGGTCTTCGGTGACGATCGCGTCGGTGTGGTGCGAGCTATACGTGTTGATGTGCTCGATCGCCGCGTCGATGCCGTCGACCACCTTGATCGCGAGCACCGGCGCGAGATATTCGGTGCGCCAGTCTTCCTCGCTCGCATCGACGAGCGGACCGACGCCCGCATCGGCCAGCACCGCGCGCGCCGCCGCATCGACGCGCAGCTCGACGTCCTTGCCGCGATATAGCTTGCCCAGCGGCGGTAGCACTTCGGCCGCAATGCCGCGCGCGACCAGCAGCGTCTCCATCGTGTTGCAGGTGCCGTAGCGGTCCGTCTTCGCGTTGTCGCAGACGTTGAGCGCCTTCGGCAGGTCCGCGCGATCGTCGACATAGACGTGGCAGATGCCGTCGAGGTGCTTGATCATCGGCACGCGCGCTTCGTTCATCAAACGCTCGATCAGGCTCTTGCCGCCGCGCGGCACGATCACATCGACGTATTCGGTCATCGTGATCAGCTTGCCGACCGCCGCGCGGTCCGACGTCGCGACCACCTGCACCGCGTCCTGCGGCAGACCGGCCGCTTCGAGGCCCTCGCCGATCAGCTTCGCGAGCGCGGTATTGCATTCGAGCGCTTCCGAGCCGCCGCGCAAAATGGTCGCGTTGCCGGACTTCAGGCACAGCGCGGCCGCGTCGATCGTTACGTTCGGGCGCGATTCGTAGATGATGCCGATCACCCCGAGCGGCACACGCATCTGGCCGACCTGGATGCCGCTCGGCCGGTACTTCAGATTGCTGATCTCGCCGATCGGGTCGGCCAGCGCCGCGACCTGGCGCAGGCCTTCGACCATCGTTTTCAGCGCCTTGTCGGACAGCGTCAACCGGTCGATGAACGCGGCATCGTGGCCCTTGCCGCGGGCGCGTTCGAGGTCGCGCGCATTGGCGGCCTTCAGCAGATCGGCATCGCGCTCGATCGCCTCGGCAACGGCCGCAAGCGCCGCATTCTTCGCGGCGGTCGACGCCCGCGCCATCGCGCGCGAAGCCTGACGGGCGCGTTGGCCGAGGTCGGTCATGTACTGGTCGATATCCATGGTCATTCTCGTGATGCCCCGCACGTTGGCATGCGGTGGTCGGGCAGGATTAGCGAAAGATCAAACGATTGTAAGTCGGGTACCGGTGCTTTGCTCGCGCGCGGGCAGCGGGTGCGCTGTGCTGTCACGGGTTTGCCGATGCGTTTCGTTCGGCGCGTGGCACGCGAAACACGCTGGTCTGTATGTGTGGAACGACTGGCAGTTGGTACACGATTGCTCGCGTCAACCACTGCTTCGACGCTCGCGCGAATCAGCTGTGCCGCTTCAGACTGGCCGCCGCGCTGGCGCCGCCGTTGGCACCCGAGGTCGCGGCGGCGGCACTGGCGAAGCTGCCGACGGTTTCGGCGCCGCCACCGTCATCGCGAGTTCGAACAGGCCGTCCCACGGATCGGGCGGCGGATCGTTGCGATGATTACCCGGCGTGCCGCCCGACAGCCCCTTCACCTGCCGGTCGAGCCGCGCCGCCAGCGCGAGTGCCTTCTCGAGCGCCGCTTCGCTGACGCGCGACAGCGCAGGTCCGATCAGCCGTTCGCGCGGACCCCACACGCGGTTCTCGCGCGTGAGCATCGCGAGCGGCTTGCCGGCCGCGACGCCGCGCTTGATCCGCAGCAGCGTGCGCACTTCTTCGACGACCGCCCACAGCACGAGCACCGCGGCCTCGCCTTCACCGCGCAGCCCGTCGAGCATGCGCGCGAGACGGCCGACGTCGCCCGCGAGCATCGCCTCGTTGAGCTTGAACACGTCGTAGCGCGCGACGTTGAGCACCGCGTCCTGAACCTGATCGAAGCTCAGCGAGCCGTTCGGATACAGCAGCCCGAGCTTCTGGATTTCCTGATGCGCGGCGAGCAGATTGCCCTCGACGCGCTCGGCGATGAACGCGAGCGCACGCCGCCCCTCCTCGCCGGCTGCGACGCGCTGACCCTGGGCCGCGAGCCGCTGCCCGACCCAGTTCGGCAGCTGCGCGCGCTCGACCGGATCGATCTTCAGCGCGACGCCGGCGTCGGCGAGCGCGGTGAACCATGCCGACTTTTGCGTGGCCGCGTCGAGGCGCGGCAGCGTGATCATCGTCAGCACGTCGTCGTTGACGGTGGATGCGAGCACCTTCAGCGCATCGGCGCCTTCCTTACCGGGTTTGCCCGACGGAATGCGCAACTCGACCAGCTGACGGTCGCCGAACAGCGACATCGACTGGCTCGCGCCGAGCAGCGAGCTCCAGTCGAAACCGCGCTCGACCGTGAACACCGAGCGGTCGGTGAAGCCGGCCGCGCGCGCCGCCGCGCGGATGCGATCGCACGCTTCCTGCGCGAGCAGATGCTCGTCGCCGTATACGACGTACAGTCCGGCGAGGCCGCGGGCGAGATGCGCTTCGAGCGCGTCAGGTCGCAGTTGCATGGCTGGCGGTTGACGGGATGAATGAGATTCGACGAATCACGAACGGCGCGATGCTCACAGCGGCGGCGGCGGCAGCGGTGCGCGCGGCGCGATGGCCGGCACGGCCTCGGCCGGCGTCGGATGCAGCGAGCGCACCACGCCGAGACGGCGGATCAGCTGATCGACCGCGTCGTTTTCCATGTCGGCGAACAGGATGTCGGACTCGGCGGCCTTCGCCTGCGAGAACTGGTCGCTATAGGTCATCGCGCGGTTCAGCGCGATCACGCTGCCCGGAATCAACACGGTGCCGTCCTTGCCGGTCAGCGTGTAGATCATCTGCAGATTCAGCTGATACTCGGCGACGACGCCCAGCGAATTCAGCGTCAGCGTGCTGACGTTGCGGTTCTGCGTGATCTGCAGGAGCGCATCGGCGTTGGCGGGCGAGCTGACCACCACGGTGTCGCTGCCGCCCTGTACCATGCGCGTGAAGCGCGCCATGGCCGCGGGCGAGCCGCCCGCCACATAGAGGCGCTTGAACGCGAAGTCCTGCTGGCCGCGCAACTGAAAGCCGCAGGCCGACAACATCATTACGCTGCAAGCGAGCGTCAAAAACGATCTGCGAGTCACATTCGCTCCCGGTTCGCAGTGGATTCGCGGTGCCGAGGAACGCCGCCGGGCGGGCGGCGCTCCGTCTGCCGGATGAGGGCCTGGAACGTCAAACGACCACGTTCACGAGGCGGCCCGGCACCACAATGATCTTCTTCGGCGCCTTGCCTTCGCTGAATTTCGCGACCATTTCGTGCGCGGCCGCTTGTTGCTCGATCGCTTCGCGCAACGCGTCCTTCGCGACCGTGATCGCGCCGCGCACCTTACCGTTCACCTGCAGCACGAGTTCGATCTCGGCCTGTTCGAGCGCCTTCTCGTCGACCTTCGGCCACGGCGCGTCGAGCAGTGGGCCGAATTCGTCGGCATAGCCGAGTTCCTGCCACAGCTGGAACGTCAGGTGCGGCACGACCGGGTACAGCACGCGCAGCATCACACCATAGGTATCACGCAGCACGGCGGTCTGCGCGCCCTTCGCGCCGTCGAGCGCGTTGAGCATCTTCATCGCGGCCGATACCACCGTGTTGTACTGAAGACGCTGATAGTCGAAATCGGCCTGCTTCAGCACGCTATAGATCTCACGACGCAGCGCCTTGTCGGTGTCGTTGAATCGTGCGGCGTCCAACTGGCCGCCCGCGCGCAGCGCGGCTTCGTTCGAATAGCCGAAGTTCCACACGCGACGCAGGAAGCGGCTCGCGCCTTCGACGCCCGAACCCGACCACTCGAGCTGCTGCTCCGGCGGAGCCGCGAACATCACGAACAGACGCGCGGTGTCCGCGCCGTGCTGATCGATCAGCATCTGCGGGTCGACGCCGTTGTTCTTCGACTTCGACATCTTCTCGACGCCGCCGAGCACGACCGGCTGGCCGTCAGCGTTCAGCACTGCGCCGACCGGGCGGCCCTTGTCGTCGAACGACACGGTCACTTCCGCCGGGTTGTACCAGGTCTTCTTGCCCGCTTCGTTTTCGCGGTAATAGGTCTCGTTGAGCACCATGCCCTGCGTGAGCAGGTTCTTCGCCGGTTCGCCGAACTTCACGAGACCGAGGTCGCGCATCACCTTCGCCCAGAAACGCGAGTACAGCAGGTGCAGGATCGCGTGTTCGATACCGCCGATGTATTGATCCATCGGCGCCCAGTAGTCGGTGCGCTCGTCGACCATCGTCTTCGCATCCGGCGACGCGTAGCGGTAGAAGTACCACGACGAATCGACGAAGGTGTCCATCGTGTCGGTTTCGCGCTTTGCCGCGCCGCCGCAGCTCGGGCACGTGCAGTTCAGGAACGCTTCGGACTTCGCGAGCGGATTGCCCGTGCCGTCCGGCACCAGGTCTTCCGGCAGCACGACCGGCAGGTCTTTTTCCGGCACCGGCACGTCGCCGCACTTCGGGCAGTGGATGATCGGGATCGGCGTGCCCCAGTAACGCTGGCGCGACACGCCCCAGTCACGCAAACGCCACGTGATCTGCTTGTCGCCGAGGCCCAGTTCCTTGAGATCGGCGGCGATGCGGTCTACGGCTTCGTCGTAGGCGAGGCCGTCGTACTTGCCGCTGTTCACCAGCGTGCCGTTCTTCTCGCCGTACCACTCCGCCCACGCTTCGGTCGAGAATTCCCTGCCCTCGACCGCGACGACCTGCCTGACCGGCAGACCGTATTTCTTCACGAACGCGAAGTCGCGCTCGTCGTGCGCCGGCACGCCCATCACCGCGCCTTCGCCGTAAGTCATCAGCACGTAGTTGCCGATCCACACCTCGACCTTCGCCTGCGTCAGCGGATGCGTGACGTAAAAGCCGGTGGCCATGCCTTTCTTTTCCATCGTCGCGACATCGGCTTCGGCGACGCCGCCGCGCTTGCATTCGTCGATGAACGGCTGCAGTTCCGGCTTGTCTTGCGCGAGACGCGTGGCGAGCGGATGCTCGGCGGCGATCGCGCAGAACGTGACGCCCATGATCGTGTCGGCGCGCGTAGTGAACACGCGCAGCAGCTTCTGTTCGCCGTCGATTTCATACGGGAAGCCGAAGTTCACGCCGAAGCTCTTGCCGATCCAGTTCTGCTGCATGATCTTCACGCGCTCGGGCCAGCCGAGGCCTTCGAGATCGTTCAGCAGTTCATTCGCGTACTGCGTGATGCGCATGTAGTACATCGGGATTTCGCGCTTTTCGACGAGCGCGCCCGAGCGCCAGCCGCGCCCGTCGATCACCTGCTCGTTCGCGAGCACGGTCTGGTCGACCGGGTCCCAGTTCACGGTGCCGGTTTTCTTGTACGCGATGCCCTTTTCGAGCATCTTCAGGAACAGCCACTGGTTCCACTTGTAATAGTCAGGGCTGCAGGTCGCGACTTCGCGCGACCAGTCGATCGCGAGGCCCATCGACTGCATCTGCTTCTTCATGTAAGCGATGTTGTCGTAGGTCCACTGCGCGGGGGGCACGTTGTTGGCCATCGCGGCGTTCTCCGCCGGCATGCCGAAGGCGTCCCAACCCATCGGCATCAGCACGTTGTAGCCGTTCATCCGCAGATAGCGGTACATCACGTCGTTGATCGTGTAGTTGCGCACGTGCCCCATGTGCAGCTTGCCCGACGGATACGGCAGCATCGAGACGCAGTAGAACTTGGGCTTGTCGGTGGTTTCCGTCGTCTTGTAGGCGTCGATCGCGCGCCATTGCCCTTGCGCGGCGGCTTCGACGTCGGAGGGAACGTATTTTTCGTGCATGGTGTGATGGGATCGCTAGGTTCGGTGCTTTCGCACCGGCCCGGTGCTCTGCAGAATGTCGTTGCGTCGTTTCCCCTTCGGCGGGGAAAGGGCTGATTATACCGTTCGCGGACGGGTGCGCCGCGCGGCGTGGCGCGGGACTGGGTATGCCGGATTCGTGAACGCGGTGCGCACCCGGTGGCGCTCAGTGCTGCGCGGCGGGCGGCGGCGGGTCCGTCACGAAGCCGATCCGCTCGAGCCCCGCCTGCTGCGCGGCGCCCATCACCTGCGCAATCACTTCGTAGCGCGTCGAGCGCTCCGCGCGCAACTGGATGTCCGGCTGGTCCGCCCGCTTGCCGGCCTCGGCGAACTGCGCGCGAATCTGCGCGAGCGTGATCGGCTTGCCGTTCCAGTAGAGCTTGCCGGCGCCGTCGATCGAAAGGGAGATGGTTTGCGGGGTCTGGCGCGCGGGCGCCGCCGCGACCTTCGGCAGATCGAGCCGGATCGCGTGCGAGAACAGCGGCGCGGTGATGATGAAAATCACCAGCAGCACCAGCATCACGTCGATCAGCGGCGTCATGTTGATCTCGGCCATCGGCGCGGCCGTCTGCTTCTTCTCGAGTCCGCCGAATGCCATGTCGCCTCCTTGCGTCTGAGCTTGCCCGTGCGATGGGCGGTGTGTCGTGCGAGGAAGGTCGCGATGTGCCGAGCCCGCCGCGCGTGACAAGTCAGCGGTGCGCCTCGCGCGCCGCCTGCTGCGCGCGCGGAGGCGTCGGCGCGTGCTCGGTTGGGGAGCACACGTACGCATGCAGATCGTGCGCGAAGCCGTCCAACTCCTCGGACAATTGCCGCACGAGGCGGCCCAGCACGTTATACGCGAGCACCGCCGGAATCGCCACCACCAGACCGAACGCGGTCATGATCAGCGCCTCGCCCACCGGTCCCGCGACGTTCTCGATCTGCGCCTGCCCGCTCGCCGCGATGCTGCCGAGCGCGTGATAGATACCCCATACGGTGCCGAGCAGACCGACGAACGGCGCGGTGCTGCCAACCGACGCAAGCAGCACCTGACCGAACTCGAGCCGCCGCTGCGACGCATTGAGCGCCTGGCGCAGCGCGCGCAGCACCCGTTCGCTGCGCTCGACGCGCGCGAGCAGCGCGCCCGGAATGTCGACCTCGGCCGCATTCAGCGCCGCTTCGGCGAGCGGCGCGAACACGCGCTCACGATCAGTGCGGAGCAGGATGGCGACGCCTTCGGCGAGCGTCGGCGCCTGCCAGAAGCGCGCGATCGCCCGGTTGGCCTGGCGTTTCGCGCGCGTCAGAATCCAGCTCTTGACGATCAGAAAACACCAGCTCGCAATCGACATGGCCAGCAGCACATAGGCGACGCCATGCGTGATTGCGTCGCTCGTTTGCAGGTAATGGATGATGCCGCTGCTGCCTGCCATCTGACCTCGCCTTGGGAGAGTGACTTCGGGAGGGCGCGCTCGGGATGCGCTACTCCGCCTATGCGCAACGGGCTTCGCTCAACGCAGGCCGAGCACGTCCTGCATGTCGAAGAAGCCGTTGTCGTGGCCTTCGAGGAAGCGTACAGCACGAAGCGCGCCTTGTGCATATGACAGGCGGCTTGCCGATTTGTGCGTGATCTCGATGCGCTCGCCGATGCCCGCGAACAGCACCGTATGATCGCCCACGATATCGCCGCCGCGAATCGCCGAGAAGCCGATCGTCGACGGATCGCGCTCGCCGGTCACGCCTTCGCGGCCGTAGATCGCGCAGTCGTCGAGGTTGCGGCCGAGCGCGTTGGCGATCACTTCGCCCATCGTCAGCGCGGTGCCGGACGGCGCGTCGACCTTGTGACGATGATGCGCCTCGATGATCTCGATGTCGTAGCCGGTCGAGAAGTGCCGCGCCGCGTATTCGAGCAGCTTCAGCGTGACGTTCACGCCGACGCTCATGTTCGACGCGAACACGACGCCGATCTTCTGCGCCGCTGCGCGCAACTGCGCTTTTTGCGCGTTGTCGAAGCCGGTCGTGCCGATCACCATTTTCACGTCGTGGCGCTGCGCGGCTTCGAGATGCGCGAGCGTCGCGTCGGGACGCGTGAAGTCGATCAGGTAGTCGGATTCGGCGAACACACGCTCGATGTCGTCGGACAGCAGCACGCCGGTCTCTTTGCCGAGGAACGCGCCGGCGTCCTGGCCAAGCTGCGCAGCGCCCGTGCGGCAGAGCGCGCCGGACAGCGTCGCGTCGGCATCGTTGAGGACGGTTTCGATGAGCATGCGGCCCATCCGGCCCGATGCGCCTGCAATGGCAATTTTCATGACGATGAGGATTCGAAAAGAGTCAACCGGTATGGAGCCCGGCAAACGCGGCCCGGCGAATGCCCGGACCCGTGTGCCGGGGAATGCGCCCGGTCGATATAGGGACACGCGGCGGCAGGGAGCGAAATCGCCCGGCTCGCTGCTGGAGCCAATGCGGGCGGCCAACCGGGACGGCTCGCTCAGGTGACTGACCGATACGGCCCGCTGCGGCGACCCACTGCCGCGGCAACCGCGGCAACACATTCATGCGGCCCAGGCGGCGCATTTCCGACCTCGCCTGGTGCCGGACAAACACACATCTGGCGGGCGCCGCACATGTGGCGCGCAGCCCGCCTCAGAACACCGACGAGCAAAATCAGTTGCTCGTTCCCGGCGTCGCCGGCGAAGTGTTCAGCGTCGGGCTGCCGCTGCTTTGCGAGCCCGTCGGGCCGACCGGGTTGCTCTCGTTCTCCTGAGCGGGCGGGGGCGGACGCTTGAACTGGAACTGCGGCTGACCGCCGGACGTCGGGCCTTGCGTCGGGATCCCGCCAGCGCCCGCTCTCGGCACGGCCGACCGCACGGACGGCGCGCGGCTCGGCGTCGGCACCGCGCTCGTTGCGCGATTGGCCGCCTGGGCGGCTTCCGCGTTGGCGTCCATGGACGGCGTGGCGGCCTGCTGGGCGCCTTCGACCGACGGCGAGCGCGTCGTATCCACGGTAGCCGGTGCCGCGCCGGCGGCCGCACTGGCGGCGGCTGCGTCGCTGGCGGCCACGGCGTTGGCGGCCGCGGCCGCGCTCGTCGCGCGCGGCGGCGTCGCGTTCGGGCCGCGGCCACGGCGGTCGCCGTCGATCTCGGCCAGCAATTCGAGATTGGTCGGCAGATCCTCGCCGCCCGTCCAGTGGGTCACGATGTCACCCGAGAAGAACACGACGAAGTCGCGCTGCTGAACGATCGAGGTGTTGCCGCGCTTGAAATAGAACACGTAATCCCAGCGATTCGCGTGGAACATGTCGGTCAGCAGCGGCGTGCCGAGCACCTGACGCACTTGCGCGCGCGTCATGCCGACCTTCATCTGATCGGCCATTTCCTGTGACACGAAGTTACCTTGCACGACCGTAATCCGATACGGCGTAATGCGTTGGGCAACGCGCTGGGTCAGGCTGTCGTACGTGGAACATCCGGCAAGAACTGCGACAGTCGCAACAGCGATCAAGGTACCCCGCATGCGGCTCCCCCGGTAGATCAATTGAGATTTAGAAATCATTTCACTCACTGTGCGGGCCCGCTTGCGGGCCGCGCTCATTCCATCGAAAATGACCAGAACGGCAAAACACATTACTATGAGAGCCCAGCATTGTACTCTAGGGATCCCTTGTCATGACCAATCCAACCGATCTCAAGAATATCGGGCTCAAGGCGACCCTTCCGCGCCTCAAAATCCTTGAGATTTTCCAGCATAGCCCGGTGCGTCACCTGACCGCCGAAGACGTGTACCGCAACCTCCTGCACGAGGAGCTCGATATCGGTCTCGCCACCGTGTATCGTGTTTTGACGCAATTCGAGCAGGCCGGCCTGCTCTCGCGCAGCAATTTCGAATCGGGCAAGGCGGTGTTCGAACTGAACGAGGGGTCGCACCACGACCACCTCGTGTGCCTCGATTGCGGGCTGGTCGAGGAATTTTTCGACCCCGAAATCGAAAGCCGTCAGCAGTCCATCGCCAAGGCACGCGGCTTCAAGCTGCAGGAGCACGCGCTGGCGCTGTATGGGGCGTGCACGAAGGAAAATTGTCCGCATCGTAAGCACTGATGCGTCGCGGGTCGCCTGCGAACGCGACCTGGCAAGTCAGAAAAAAGACCCGGCCGATGGGCATCGGCCGGGTCTTTTCTATTCAGGCGGCGGCAATCGCCGCTATCCGACTAACTCGATACTCGGCTCGAGGGCGAGGCGCCACGGCTCGGCCAATTGCAATTCGTCGCAATTCGGCGCATCGCCGCCGCGATCGACGACGATGAAGTCGCTGACCTGATCCAGCACGAGCAGCGGATGATGCCAGACCCCTTTCGCGTAATTGACGCCCTGCCACGCATCGGTCCAGAACACGCGCATGCGCGCGGCGTCGAACTCGCCGGCCGGCGCGACCACCATCAGATATCGGCCCGCGCGTAAGGGAATGAAAGCCTGGCTGCCGAGCGGATGCCGCTCCATCATCGTGATCTCGACGGGCAGCGCGCGCGGCTGCGCGCGAAACAGACTGACGAGCGGCCGGCCGCCCTGCTCCACCACGTCGACGCGAGCGAGGTCGTGATAGCGCTCGGTGGTACCGCCGTTGATCGGAAAACGACGCGCGCCGTCGAGTTCGATCACGTCGCCGAACGGCGCGAAGGCCGCGCGCGTCAGGCGTTCCATCTGCAGGATCTTCATGCGTGCCGCTCCATGACGTTGCTTGCGTTAAGCGATCTCGCCCCACAGACGCAGGCGCGACACGCCGCCGTCCGGGAAGATGTTGAAGCGCACGTGCGTGACCGGCCCGAGCGCGGCGAGGTCGTCCGCGAACGCGTGCACGTGATCCATCTGCAGTTTCTGTTCGCCGAGCAGCACCGGCCAGAACATCGCCTGCGTGACGAGGGAATCGTCTGTGCCGCCCGTCACCGATGCCGCCTGCAGCGAGCAGCGATCCGGGAAGTTGCCCTTGAAGTGCGCGGTGTCCACTTCGATCTTGCGGATCACGCCGGGCCGCGCGAGCGCGACGATCGCCCAGTCGTTGCCCGGCTCGCGACGCCGCCGCGTTTCCCAGCCGTCGCCCATGTTCACGCCACGGCCCGGCATCAGCATCTGCGAGGCCGGCCCGAAATGCTGGTTGTTCGCGGCGACAAGGTACGCGCCGTTTTCGATCGCGGCGAGATCGAGCAGCGCGCCGCGCTCGACGCGGCTCCAGTCGCGCTGCGGCTGGCCATACACGCGCAGTCGCGCGAGCCCGCCGTCCGGATACAGATTCACGCGCAGATGCGTGACCGGGCGCGCGTCTTTCACCTCGACGTAGTGATGCTGGTTGCCCTGTAGCGTTGTCGCCGGCACGAGCGGCTGCCAGTCGGCGTGCTCGGGCGGCACGTCAGCGTCGCTATGACAGGCATCGATCGACGCCGCCGGTGGGAAATTGCCGGTGAAGTGGCTCGTATCGAGATCGACCCCATGCACGACGCCCGGCCGCGCGAGCCGGATCACGCAATGGTCGTAGCCGGTCGTGCGCTTGCGACGCGTCTCCCAGCCGTCCATCCACTTGCCGTGGTCGTCGTATTTGCCGGGGATGAACACCGCCGGCTGCGGGTCGAGCATGCGCTCTTTCGGCGCGAAGAATTCGTCGCTGGCGAACAGCGCCTTCGCGCCGAGGCGCGGATCGGCGAGGTTCATGTAGCGGCGTGTGAAGGCGGGAGCGTTCGGGTCGAGGATAGGGTTGGCCATGATGTCGGTCGGTGTCGAAGAGGTCAGAAACAGCCGGCGGCGCCACGGCAACCGCCGGCTTTGCGAAAAAAGGTCGAGGAGCTATCTGGAAAGCGATGCCGGTTCGTCTGGTCAGACCAGATCCCCGCGCAGCCGTCAGACCGCCGGCGCGGGTTCGGCCGCACCGGGTTCGACGAGCGTGTCGTCGACGACGGGCACGTAGCGCAGCGCCGCGTCGCGATTCAGCACGCGATGCGCGCGCGCCTTGTCGATATCGTTTTCCCACACGGCGACCACGACCGTCGCGACGCAGTTGCCGATCAGGTTGGTGAGCGCCCGGGCGATGCCGACGAACCAGTCGACCGGCAGAATCAGCACGAGACCGAGCACAGGAATCGCGGGAATCGCGGACAGCGTCGCCGCGAGAATCACGATCGCAGAGCCCGGAATGCCGTGCGCGCCCTTCGATGTCACCAGCGACACCAGCACGACGACGATCAGGTCATGAATAGACAGCGGCGTGTTGGTCGCCTGCGCGATGAACAGGACCGCGAGCGTCAGATAGATCGAGAAGCCGTCGAGGTTGAACGAGTAGCCGGTCGGAATCACGAGACCGACCGTCGAATCCTTGACGCCCATCCATTCGAGCTTGCGCATGATCTGCGGCAGCACGGCGTCGGACGACGCGGTGCCGAGCACGATCGACAGTTCTTCGCGCAGATAGCGGATCAGCTTGAAGATGCTGAAGCCGGCGAGCCGCATCACCGCGCCGAGCACGAGTACGACGAACACCACGCAGCTCGCGTAGAACACCAGCACGAGCATGCCGAGCTGCTTCAGCGACTCGACGCCGTAGGTGCCGGTCGTGAACGCGATCGCGCCGAGCACGCCGAGCGGCGCGAGCTTGATGATGAAGCCCATCACGCGGAAGAACACCTGCGACAGCTCATCGATCAACCCGCTCACGCGCTGCGCGCGCTTGCCGAGCAGCGACAGCGCCGAGCCGAACAGCACCGAGAACACGAGGATCTGCAGAATGTCGCCGGTCGCGAACGCGTTGATCGCCGTGTCGGGGATGATCTTCAGCAGGAAGCCCGCAGTGTCCTTCAGGCTCTTCGCGTGCTCGGTATAGGTCGCGAGCGATGCCGCATCGAGCGAGTTCAGGTTCACGTTCATACCTGCACCAGGACGCGTCGCGTAAGCGAGCACAGCGCCGATCACGAGCGCAATCGTCGTCATCGCCTCGAAGTAGATCACCGACTTCAAGCCCACGCGGCCGACCTTGCGCAGATCGCCCGCGTGCGCCATGCCGCTCACCACCACGCAGAACACGATCGGCCCGATCACCATCTTGATCAGCTTCAGAAAGCCGTCGCCAAGCGGCCGCAAGGACTGCGCGAAATGCGGAAACACGGCACCGAGTACGATGCCGACCACGAGCGCTATCACGACCCGGCCAAATAGCGAATTGAAGAATTTCAACACGGCTTCCTCCTGCGGATGGTTGTCTCGGTCACTTCTGTTCAGACTGGTCCGACCAGTGCTGTTATGGCGAATAGTAGGGAGCCGATATACCCGCGTCAAGGACTCATCGAGCAGTGTTTACCCGTTATTATTTCGGCGATTTCGGGTCGGATTCGGTATTTCAGACGGCGCGCGGCGCGCCTTCTCGCGCGCAAGTATTAGAATTGCGGTCAGACCACGCTACCGAGCGATCCCTCATGAAAAACGTCCCGCACACCGTCACCGACGCGGCCATCGCGACCATCCGCGAGCGTATCGAGGGGGGCGTCTATCCGGTGGGCAGTCTGCTGCCGGCGCAGCGCCAGCTATCCGATGAACTGTCGATCAGCCGCGCGTCACTGCGCGAAGCGCTTTCCACGCTGGAAGCGCTTGGTCTGCTGGTGATCCGCCCCGGCAAGGGCGTCTACGTGGAAAGCGCGCAGGCGAAAAACGCGCAGGCGTGGCGCTTCGCCGAGCAGTCGTCGCTGCCCGACACGTATCAGATGCGCTACGCGCTCGAAGGCTTCGTCGCGCGCATGGCGGTGCTCGCGGTCACCAACGACGACCTCGCGTGGCTCGAGGAAAACATCACCGCGATGCAAAGCGCGCTCGCCTGCGAGGAACTCGACGAAGCAGCTCGGCTCGACTATGCGTTCCATATGCGCATCGTCAGCATCGCGGGCAATGCGGCAATCGAGTCGATCCTGCGCAGCAGCGCCGAGATCATGCAGGAAAGCCAGCGCATGCCGTTCTACCGGCGCGAGCGGGTGCTGTCCACGTACACCGAACATCGCGCGATTCTCGACGCGTTGAAGGCCCGCGATTCGCTCGCCGCGGGCAAGGCGATCGAGACGCACATCGCGAACGCCGCGCAGCGCGCCGGCGTCTATTTCCCCACGCCGTAGACGGCAATAATCGCAGACGAAAAAAAACCGCTCCGAGGAGCGGCTTTTTCATGCAGCGTGAAACCCGAAACTTACTTCGCGTTCGCGAGCGCCACAGCCGTGTCCAGCATGCGGTTCGAGAAGCCCCACTCGTTGTCGTACCAGCTCGACACCTTCACGAGTCGGCCCGACACCTTGGTCAGCGTCGAGTCGAACGTCGACGAAGCCGGGTTGTGGTTGTAGTCGATCGACACGAGCGGTGCGTCGTTGTAACCGAGGACGCCCTTCAGCGCGCCTTCCGATGCTTCCTTCATGATCGCGTTGACTTCCTCGACCGTCGTGTCGCGCGCGGCGATGAACGACAGGTCAACGACCGACACGTTGATCGTCGGGACGCGGATTGCGTAGCCGTCCAGCTTGCCGTTCAGTTCCGGCAGCACGAGGCCGACCGCCGATGCCGCGCCGGTCTTGGTCGGGATCTGGCTATGCGTGGCCGAACGCGCGCGGCGCAGGTCTTCGTGGTACACGTCGGTCAGAACCTGGTCGTTCGTGTACGCGTGGATCGTCGTCATCAGGCCGTTCACCAGACCGATCTTGTCGTTCAGCGGCTTGACCAGCGGCGCGAGGCAGTTGGTCGTGCACGATGCGTTCGAGATGACCGTGTCCGATGCCTTCAGCACGTTGTGGTTCACGCCGTAGACGACGGTCGCGTCGACGTCCTTACCGCCCGGCGCCGAGATGATGACCTTCTTCGCGCCGCCCTTGATGTGCGCGCTCGCCTTTTCCTTGGTCGTGAAAAAGCCCGTGCACTCCATCACGACGTCGACGCCCAGCTCGCCCCACGGCAGTTCGGCCGGGTTGCGGTTCGCCAGCACGCGGATCTTGTCGCCGTTCACGACGAGGTAGTCGCCGTCCACCGACACGTCGCCCGGGAACTTGCCGTGCGCGGTGTCGTACTGCGTCAGGTGGGCGTTGGTCTTCGCATCGCCCAGATCGTTGATGGCAACGATTTCGATATCGTGCTTCTTGCCGTTTTCATAGAAGGCGCGCAGGGTATTGCGGCCGATCCGGCCGTAGCCGTTGATTGCGACGCGAATCGTCATGATTTATCTCCTGATGGCTAAAAAATCCGTGTATCGGCTGGTCGGACTTCCGGTTCGGTGCGTTGCCGCGCGCAGCCACGAGGGGCACGACGGCAACGCGACGCAACCATCAGCCGAGCGCGGCCTTGACCGTCGCCACCACGTGCTCGACGGTGAAACCGAAATGCTTGAACAGCACGCCTGCCGGGGCCGATTCGCCGAACGTGTCGATGCCGACCACGCCGCCTTCCAGACCCACGTACTTGCGCCAGAAATCCGACACGCCCGCTTCGATCGCGACGCGACGCACGCCATGCGGCAGCACGCGTTCGCGGTACTCGGCGTCCTGCTTGTCGAACACGGTCGTCGACGGAATCGACACGACGCGGGCGGCGATGCCTTCGCGCGCGAGCGGCTCGACGGCTTTCATCGCGAGTTCGACTTCCGAGCCCGTCGCGATCAGGATGATCTTACGCGCGACGATCTCTTCATCCCAGTCGCGCAGCACGTAGCCGCCCTTCTCGATGTTGGCGATCTGCGCGTCGGTGCGCTCGTTGAACTGCAGGTTCTGGCGACTGAAGATCAGGCACGACGGACCTTCATGCTCGATCGCATGGGTCCAGGCCACCGCGGTTTCGACCGTGTCGGCCGGGCGCCACGTTTGCAGATTCGGGATCAGGCGCAGGCTCGCGACGTGTTCGATCGACTGGTGGGTCGGGCCGTCTTCGCCGAGACCGATCGAGTCGTGCGTGAACACGAAGATCGACGGCGACTTCATCAGCGCGGCAACGCGCAGCGCGTTGCGGCTGTAGTCGGAGAACGTCAGGAACGTGCCGCCGAATGCCTTGAAGCCGCCATGCAGCGCGAGGCCGTTGATCGCGGCGCTCATGCCGAATTCACGCACGCCGTAGTTCACGTAGTTACCGGCGGCACGGCCTTCGGCGTTCACGCGCACGGGCTTCGCAGCCTTCCAGTTGGTCAGGTTCGAGCCGGTCAGGTCGGCGGAACCGCCGAGCAGTTCGGGCAACACGGCCGACAGACCTTCGATGGCCTGCTGCGATGCCTTACGCGTCGCCACGGTTTCAGCGCGCTCGTTCGCGCCGGCGATGATCGCTTTCGCCTTATCTTTCCAGTCGGCCGGCAGTTGCTTCGCGCTGCGGCGCTTGAATTCGGCCGCTTCCTGCGGGTACTTCGCCGCGTAGGCAGCGAACGCCTCGTCCCATTCCGCTTCGAAGCGCGCGCCCGCTTCCTTCGCGTCCCATGCCGTGTAGACTTCCTGCGGAATCACGAACGGCTCCCACTTCCAGCCGATCGCTTCGCGCGTCGCCGCGATTTCCTTGTCGCCGAGCGGCGCGCCGTGCGAATCGTGCGAGCCCGCCTTGGTCGGCGCGCCTTCCCCGATCACGGTCTTGCAGCAGATCAGCGTCGGCTTGTCCGACAGCTTCGCCCGCTTGATCGCCGCGTCGACTGCGTCGACGTCGTGGCCCACCACGCTCGGGATCACGTTCCAGCCGTACGCTTCGAAGCGCTTCGGCGTGTCGTCGTGGAACCAGTGCACCACTTCGCCGTCGATCGAAATGCCGTTGTCGTCGTAGAACGCGATCAGCTTGTTCAGCTTCAGCACGCCCGCGAGCGAGCAGGCTTCGTGCGAGATGCCTTCCATCAGGCAGCCGTCGCCGACGAACACGTACGTGTGGTGATCGACGATCCTGGCGTCGGGCTTGTTGAATTCGGTGGCGAGCAGCGATTCGGCGAGCGCCATGCCGACCGCGTTCGCGAGACCCTGGCCGAGCGGGCCGGTGGTCGTCTCGACGCCCGGCGTGATGCCGTATTCCGGGTGACCCGGCGTCTTCGAATGGAGCTGGCGGAAGTTCTTCAGCTCGTCCATCGGCAGGTCGTAGCCGGTCAGATGCAGCAGCGAGTACAGCAGCATCGAGCCGTGACCGTTCGACAGCACGAAGCGGTCGCGATCGGCCCATTGCGGGTTCTTCGGGTTATGGCGCAGATGACGCGACCACAGGGCGACGCCGATTTCGGCCATGCCCATTGGCATGCCGGGGTGACCGGAGTTCGCCTTTTGAACGGCGTCCATGGCCAACGCGCGGATCGCGTTGGCCATCAGGGAGGTGGGTGCGGGAGACGGGGTCGTCATGTCGAGTCCGGAGACAGAGTCAGAAAGCGGGGGCGCGCTTGAGGCCCGGAAGCTCGGCGGTCACTTCGCTACGGCGCACGATGCGGCGCCAGGAGACGCGAAACGGGCAGAGCAAGCGGACAAGGCTGAAAGCGTTACATTCTAGCAGAAGGTTAACCCCTATCCGGCCGGAAAGCCGCCTGGCCGCGTGGTTCAACGCACACCGCCAGGCGGCGGCATTTACAATTCGAGCAGCTGTGTGCCCGCACTACCGATCGAGTCCGTCCGCCGTGAACGCCCCGCTATTGTTCCAGCCTTGTCCCGACGCCGTCTACGGCTTTCCTCACGCGCGCCTCGTCGAGCGTGTCGAATCCCGTTATCAGACGATCGAGATCTGGGACACGCCGCAGCTCGGCGCGCTGTTCACGCTCGACGGCCGTCCGATGACGTCCGCAGGCGACGAGTTCATCTACCACGAATGCATGGTGCATCCGGCCGCGCTCGCGCATCCGGCGCCGCGCGCGGCGCTGGTGCTCGGCGGCGGCGATGGCGGGGCCGCGAGGCAATTGCTCAGGCATCCGGGCATCGGGCGGATCGTCGTCGCGGAGCTCGATCCCGAGGTCGTGCGGCTCACGCGCGGACATTTGCCGCAGGTGCATGGCGGTGCGTTCGACGATCCGCGCGTCGAGCTGGTGATCGGCGATGCGGCGGACTACGTCGCGGCGGCGGCCCGCGCGACGCAGGGTGCAACGAACGTCGCGGCCGCGCAGTTCGACCTCGTCGTATTCGACCTGACGCCACCCGATTCGCCCGCGGCCGGTCTGTACACGCCGATCTTCTACGCGCAGTTGAAGCGCGTGCTGCGTGCTGATGCGTTGCTGTCGCTCCATCTCGGCTCGCCGTACTACCACGCGCCGCGCATCGCCGCGCTGCTCGGCGATCTGCACGCCGCGTTCGCACAGGTGCGCACGCTGGGCACCTTCGTGCCGCTCTACGGCTCGCTATGGCTGATGGCGATCGCCAGCGACACGCTCGACCCCGTCGCGCTCACCGCCGACACGCTCACCGAGCGTCTCGCCGCGCGCGGCATCGATTCGCTGCGTCATTACGAACCAGCCCTGCACGCGGGGCTATTCTCGGCGGCGCGAGCGGCGCGCGATAAACTGAGCCCGTTGACGAAGTCGTCCTTTTGAAGCGCGGACACCTTGCGCGAATCGGTTCGTGTGATGCCAGCGTGCCGCGCCCGACCGAAACCCGCAACCGTGGCCTCGCCGCCTCACGAGATCCGGAGAACTCCATGACCGCCCCCCACCCCGCCGGTGTGCCCTGGCTCACCCCCTATCTGACTGTGCGCGACGCGCGCGCGTCGACGGCATTCTTCTCGGCGGCGTTCGGTTTCGACGTGCGCGACAGCGTGCAGGACGACGGCGTCGTCATGCACGTCGAGATGACCTATCAAGGCCAGCTGATCGTGATGTTCGCGCCTGAAGGCGCGTTCGGCTCGACCGCGAAGACACCGAAAAGCGCGGGCACGATCGCGCCGCAATCGTTCTATGTCTATGTCGAGGACGTCGACGCCGTGTATGCTCGCGCGCTCGCGGCCGGCGCGAAGTCGCTGAGCGAGCCACAGGACCAGTTCTGGGGCGACCGCTTCGCGCAGGTCGAGGATATCGACGGCTATCGCTGGGCACTCGCCCGCCACCTGTCCTGAATTCAAGAGTCTCCCGTCGATGCCACGTTTTTTTGTTGATATCCCGCTTTACGCCGACGACGTGATCGCACTGCCCGACGACGTCGTGCGCCACGTGGCCGTGCTGCGTCTGCAGCCAGGCGATTCCCTGGCGTTGTTCAACGGCCAGGGCGGCGAATACGGCGCCGAACTCGTCGAGGTCGAGCGTCGTGCGGCTCGCGTGAAAATCGGCGAATTTCGCGCGATCGAGGTCGAGCCGCCGTATCGGCTGACGCTCGCCCAAGGCATCGCGGGCGGCGACAAGATGGACTGGCTGATCGAGAAGGCGGTCGAACTCGGCGCCTCGGGCTTCGTGCCGCTCGCGACCGCGCGCAGCGTCGTGCGGCTTACCGCCGAGCGCGCGCAGCGGCGGCAGCAGCACTGGCAGGGTGTGGTGCGGGCGTCGTGCGAACAGTGCGGACGTAATCGGCTGCCGGACGTGATGCCGGTGTGCGAGATTGGCGCGTGGCTCGATACGCTGTCGCGCGAGCCGGCGCCTGATGAGCTGCGCCTGCTGTTATCGCCGCGCGCGAGCATCGGCTTTGCGGCGCTGCCTGACGCGCCGCCGCCTGGTGGCGTGACGCTGCTGATCGGCCCCGAAGGCGGCCTTTCCGCCGACGAGGAAGCCGCCGCCGGCGAACAGGGCTTTACCGCGATTGGCTTGGGACCGCGTGTGCTGCGCACCGAGACCGCCGGAATCGCAGTGTTGGCGGGGCTCGCGGCGCGCTGGGGCGGCTGGTGAGCGGGAGCTTGCCCAAGCAGCGCGACAAAAGCAAAGGCCCGCCAATTAGCGGGCCTTTGCCGTTTATACCGCGACGTTCACTGTCAGACTCAAGCAGCTACGCCTGAACAGGCGAAAATCCGGCGAACTTCAAGCGAACGAGTAGAACACCCGGAACGCGACCTTGCGCTCGGCCCAGAATTCGGCCGCTTCACGGAACACGTCGAGCAGCGTCTCGCGCCCTTCCTTGTCGAATTTCTGCGCGATCGGCACGTGTTCGAGCACGATCACGAAGCCGGGCTGCGCGCCGGCCTTGTGCACGAGGTCGGTCAGGCAGTCGTAGAGCGCGTCGTAGTTCTTGCCGAAATGCTTGGGAAACAGGAACGACGTCGCGATCGTCTCGAGCACTTCCTGCTTCGAGGCGGCGTTCGCGCAGTACGCATACAGAAAGTGCTGGCCGAGCAGGTTGGCCTCGTCGGCGAGATCCTGCACGCGGAACGCGCGGATCGACTGCACGATGTTCGGCCGCACCGTCCTGAAAAGGCTCATGGGCTCCTCGTTCGATGAAACCACCGTGGCAGCCTCGCTTTGATTGTCGCGACCCTGCTGGTCGGCGCGCATCTTCATGACGCGTTGGAACAAATTGCCGTCGCCGGCCGCGAAAAGATCCGTCGCGACTCCGGAATCGTGCGCGTAGATGTTGTCGCTCATGCCGTTCATCCCAATGTCATTCAACAATATGGTTAAAACTGGTGTAATGGTCGTCCGAGTAATAACAATTGTCGGTCCGCTGTAGCGGACCTCCGCAGACGATGCGGCGCGCCCCGCGATTACGCGCGTGAGGCGTGGGGACGGTGTATTCGTGGTAATAGCCGCGCCGATGGGCGGGTAGGACCCGCTCGTAGTTGCCGAATACGATGCCGTCCTTCTGATACGGGTAAGGCCCGCCGGCGGCAATGAGGTTCAACGTATCGACCGCCTCGCGCGGCAATTGCGCCAGCGCGATGGTGCCCACCTGCGCTTCCACCCCAGCTGGCGCCGAGTAATCTCGCGCCAGCGCTTCGGGCGCGGAACTGGACAACGCGCAGAGTGCGGCGGCACCGATCAGCACGCCTTTCACGCGCAACCAGTTGCGTGCCATGTATCAGGTTTCCCCAGCTGTCAGATCACGAGTTTGACGACCATGAAAGTCGTAAGGGTATCGCTAATAGCCTTTGGAATCAACGTTCGACGGCCGATGGCGCCCCGCCTCACCCCGCGGAAAAGCCGGTGACGGGGACTTTGACGACATTTGACAGAATGTTTAGCTCGATCGGGCTAAACTGAGCTCAACCGTGATCGAATGCAGAGCGGGCGGTGCAAGCGGCCGCTGGCCGAGGCGCTCGATTACGGTTGTTGGAGCCTGAAACCACTCAGCCGAAAGGCCGTGTCATTGCCATTTTTCGGGGTGGCGATCCCCAGCTTGCCCTGAGGGCGTGCCCATTGCGGGCACGCCTTTTTTTTCAGGTGCGCCGGTGGGAAAACCGGCGCCGGGCCTGTCGCGGCCCGATCACGATGCGCAGTTAGCGGGTTGCGCTGACGTCCGCGACCAGCAGCGCCGTCATGTTGACGATCCGGCGCACCGTCGCCGACGGCGTCAGCACGTGCACCGGCTTGGCCGCGCCGAGCAGGATTGGGCCAATCGCAATGTTGTTGCCGGCCGCCGTCTTCAGCAGGTTGTACGAGATATTGGCCGCGTCGATGTTCGGCAGCACCAGCAGGTTCGCGTCGCCTTCGAGCGTCGAATCGGGCAATACCTCACGGCGCAGGTTGGCGTCGAGCGCGACGTCGCCATGCATTTCGCCGTCGACTTGCAGCTCCGGCACGCGTTCGCGCAGGATCTCGAGGGTGTCGCGCATCTTCTGCGCCGTCGGCGCGTTGCTCGAACCGAAGTTCGAGTGCGACACGAGTGCAACCTTCGGCTCGATGCCGAAACGGCGCACTTCCTCGGCAGCCATGATCGTGATCTCAGCAAGCTCGGCTGGTGTCGGATCGACGTTCACGTGCGTATCGACGAGGAAAATCTGCCGATTCGGCAGCACCAGCGCGTTCATCGCCGCATAGACTTTCGCGCCGGGCTTCTTGCCGATCACCTGATCGATGAAGTGCAGGTGGCGGTGTGTGGTGCTGACCGTACCGCAGATCATGCCGTCCGCCTCGCCCTTCTTGACCATCATCGAGCCAATCAGCGTGGTGCGGCGGCGCATCTCGAGCTTGGCCATCTGCGTGGTGATGCCCTTGCGCGACATCATCTTCGCGTATTCCTGCCAGAACTCGCGGTAACGTTCGTCATGATCGGTATTGACGACCGTGTAGTCCTGCCCTGCGACGAGCCGCAGGCCATAACGCGCGATCCGCTGCTCGATCACGGCCGGCCGGCCGATCAGGATCGGCTTCGCGAGCTTTTCGTCGACGATGATCTGCATCGCGCGCAGCACACGCTCCTCTTCGCCTTCCGCGAACACGATGCGCTTCTTCTCCGGCTCGACGCTGCGCGCGAGCTGGAAGATCGGCTTCATCGTCGTGCCGCTGTGATAAACGAACTGCTGCAGATGCTGCGCGTACGCGTCCATGTCCTCGATCGGACGCTCGGCGACGCCGCATTCCATCGCGGCCTTCGCCACCGCGGGCGCGACCTTCACGATCAGACGCGGATCGAAGGGTTTCGGAATCAGGTATTCCGGTCCGAACGATAGATCCTGGATGCCGTACGCGGTCGCGACGATGTCGCTCTGCTCCTGGCGCGCCAGCTCGGCGATCGCGTTGACGGCGGCGATTTCCATTTCGCGCGTGACCGTCGTCGCGCCGGCGTCGAGCGCGCCGCGGAACAGAAACGGGAACACGAGCACGTTGTTGACCTGGTTCGGGTAGTCGGTGCGGCCCGTGCACAGCACCGCGTCCGGACGCACTTCGAGCGCGAGTTCCGGCAGGATTTCCGGCGTCGGGTTCGCAAGCGCGAGGATCAGCGGCCTGGCGGCCATCTGCTTGACCATGTCCTGCTTGAGCACGCCGCCAGCCGACAACCCGAGGAACACGTCCGCGCCTTCGATCACCTCGGCAAGCGAGCGCGCGCCGGTTTCACGCGCGAAACGCTCCTTGTCCGGGTCCATCAGTTCGGTGCGGCCCTTGTACACGACGCCCGCGAGGTCGGTCACGGTGATGTTTTCGAGCGACAGGCCGATGTCGACCAGCAGGTCCAGACACGCGAGCGCCGCCGCGCCCGCGCCCGACGCGACCAGCTTGACTTCCTTGATGTCCTTGCCGACGACCTTCAGGCCGTTGGTGACCGCTGCCGCGACGACGATCGCGGTGCCGTGCTGGTCGTCGTGGAAGACCGGAATCTTCATGCGCTTGCGGCATTCGCGTTCGACGATGAAGCAGTCCGGCGCCTTGATGTCTTCGAGGTTGATGCCGCCGAAGGTCGGTTCGAGCGCGGCGATCACCTCGACCAGCTTGTGCGGATCGTTCTCGTTGATCTCGATATCGAACACGTCGATGCCGGCGAACTTCTTGAACAGGACGGCCTTGCCTTCCATGACCGGCTTCGACGCGAGCGGCCCGATGTTGCCGAGGCCCAGCACCGCGGTCCCGTTCGTGACGACGCCAACGAGGTTGCTGCGCGCGGTGAAGCGCGCGGCGTTCAGCGGGCTCTCGACGATTTCCTCGCACGCGAACGCGACGCCAGGCGAATACGCCAGCGCGAGGTCGCGCTGGTTGATCATCTGCTTGGTTGGGGTGATCGCGATTTTGCCGGGAGTCGGGAACTCGTGGTAATCGAGAGCTGCTTCGCGGAGTTTGGTATTGACGGGATTCGACATAAGGCGGGCTTCGGAGGGCAGATTAGAATAGACGTTCGACGGCATTGTAGCCCCAATTGCCTACGCAATTCCTTCAATACGGGTACAACAGCCGCGACTGAAACAGCGTGAAAGCGCGCGTTGCCCGTCGTCCGGATGGTCCGGCGCTTGCGACGGGGCATCACGCTCAATCGCCTGATCCGCGCCATTTCTCCAATCATTCTCCTCTCATCGTCCGCCCTCATGCTTTCCGAGTTTTCGCTGATCGACCGTTTCTTTGCCCGCCGCGCTGCCGCCGTGCGGCCCGCCAATGCCGAAGGCGGCACGCTCGGCATCGGCGACGATTGCGCGTTGCTGGCGCCGCCTGCCGGCGAAATGCTGGCGATTTCGACGGACATGCTGGTCGAAGGCCGTCATTTCTTCGCCGATATCGATCCCGAAGCGCTCGGTCACAAGGCGCTTGCCGTCAATCTGTCGGACCTCGCCGCAATGGGCGCGCAGCCGCGGGCGTTCACGCTGGCCTTCTCGCTGCCGAAAGCCGACGAAGCCTGGCTTTCCGGTTTCAGCGAAGGCCTGTTCGCGCTCGCCGAGCGCTACGGTTGCGAGCTGATCGGCGGCGATACGACGGGCGGGCCGCTCAATCTGTGCATTACGGTATTCGGCAGCGTGCCGCCACGAACAGCCTTGCGCCGCGATGCCGCGCAACCCGGCGACGACATCTGGATCTCCGGCACTCTCGGCGACGCGCGCGCCGGCCTCGGCGCGCAGCGCGGCGAATGGTCCGCCACCCCGAATGACGCCGCGACGTTCCGCCTGGCGCTCGAACGCCCCGAGCCGCGCATCGCGCTCGGCCTCGCGCTGCGCGGCATCGCACACGCGGCGCTCGACCTGTCGGACGGACTCGCCGGCGATCTGCGGCACATCCTCGAACGCTCGTCGGTGGGCGCGAGCGTCGACGTCGATGCGGTGCCGCGCTCGGCCGCGCTACGCCGCCTGCCGCCCGACGTCCAGCAGCGTTGCACGCTCGCCGGCGGCGACGACTACGAGCTGTGCTTCACCGCGCCCGCCGCCGCGCGCGCCGCGGTCGAGGCCGCCGCGCAGAAGGCCGCCGTGCCGGTCACCCGCATCGGTACAATAAGCGCACTGGAGGCGGCCACCGACCGCCCGGCCATCGCGTGGCGCGACGCCAGCGGCGCGCCGCTCACTCTGACCTTGCAAGGTTTCGATCACTTTCATGCAGAATGACCCCCCGCTCGGCCCCGCCGACGAGTTCCTCGGCGGCGAGCCGCCCCAGGCGCCTGGACCGCGCGCGCCGAAGCGTGCTCAGCCGCGTCGCGCGACCGCGCGCTTCATGCTGTCGCATCCAGTCCACCTTCTGTCGCTCGGCTTCGGCAGCGGGCTGTCGCCCGTCGCACCGGGCACGATCGGCACGCTGTTCGGGTGGGCCTCGTTCGCGGTGCTGAGTCGTTATCTGACAGTTATGGAATGGGGCGTGCTGATCGGCGTCGGCTTTCTCGGCGGCATCGCGGTGTGCGGCTTTACCGCGAAGCGGCTCGGCGTCGAGGATCCGTCGGCGGTCGTGTGGGACGAAATCGTCGCGTTCTGGCTCGTGCTGCTGATGGTCACGCCTGCCACGCTCGCCGGCCAGGTGTGGGCGTTCCTGATCTTCCGCTTCTTCGACATGGTGAAGCCGCCGCCGATCGGCTACTTCGACCGCCGGCTGAAAGGTGGTTTTGGCATCTTGTTCGATGACTTGATCGCCGCTTTTTTTACGTTGCTCGTGATTGCGCTGTGGCGGATGTCGGTTTGAGCGCTGCCTGTTCACCGTTCGAGTACCGTTCGACTCTTTTGCTCGCCGCCCGGCCCTGCCGTTCGCCGCGCCGCCCGGCCGGCTTCATTTTCGGGATTGACTGACGCCATGCCTACCGATTCCGTCGTTCACCAGCTTGCGATCCGCGCGAGCAACCGTCTGCGCGACGAGCGCCTGATGCTCGTGACCGCCGAGTCCTGCACGGGCGGCATGGTCGCGACCGCGATCACCGACATCTCCGGCAGCAGCGGCTGGTTCGAACGCGGCTTCGTCACGTATTCGAACCAGGCGAAGAGCGAAATGATCGGTGTGCCGGCCGACCTGATCGAAAAGCACGGCGCGGTCAGCGAGCCGGTCGCACGAGCGATGGCCGAAGGCGCGCTGCGCAACAGCCGAGCGCAGGTGTCGCTGTCGATCACCGGCGTCGCCGGCCCCGGCGGCGGCACGGACACCAAGCCTGTTGGCATGGTGTCGTTCGGTTGGAGCAACCGGCTGCACACGTCGGTGGAAACGAAGATTTTCAAGGGCGACCGCGAGCAGATCCGCGTGCAGGCCGCGGCGCACGCGCTGCGCGGCCTGCTGGCGCTACTCGACGAACGCGAGCATTGAGCGGCGTCTAACTATCACTGAGGAGGCGGACATGCTGGATTCGCGCGCGATCGCAGACGAACTGATCCGCCGCTTCGATCTGAAGCCCCATCCTGAAGGCGGCTTTTTTGCGGAAACCTACCGCTCGGCCGCGCGCGTGCTGCGCGCCGGCGAACCGAGCGAGGTTGGGAACGCCCGTGCGGCGTCGACCGCGATCCATTACTTGCTGTGCGACGGCGCGCATTCGGCGTGGCATCGGATCCGTTCCGATGAAGTCTGGCATTTCTATGCCGGCGAACCGCTGCTGGTCCACGTGCTCGATGAAAGCGATGCCGGCGGTGCGCTCATCACGTACCGGCTCGGCAATCCGCTCACGCATTCCGATACGGTCTGTCAGGCCGTCGTGCCGGCCGGCTTGTGGTTCGCGGCCGAGTGCGCCGATCCGGCATCGTTCGCGCTGGTCGGCTGCACGGTCGCGCCGGGTTTCGAGTTCAGCGAGTTCGAACTCGCGGAGGTGGACGCGCTGAAGGCGCGGCATCCGCGGCATGCGGGGTTGATCGGGCGGCTCGCACCGGCGCGCTGACGCGCCGCGCCGCCCGTCGCGGGATCGCCCGCCGCGGGATCGCCCGCCGCGGGATCGCCCGGCGGTTCAACGAAACGCGTTGATCCGGTCGCGCGTGTCCTTCGCGGCCTGCGCGGCCGCTTGCGCGAAATCGTCGCCCCTGCCCGCGTAGATGATCGCGCGCGAAGAGTTGATCAGCATGCCGGTGCCGTTCGCGGTGCGTCCGGCGCTCACGGTGGCCTGCACGTCGCCGCCTTGCGCGCCGATGCCCGGAATCAGCAGCGGCATGTCGCCGACGATCCCCCGCACCACTTCGATTTCCTTCGGAAACGTCGCGCCGACCACGAGCCCAAGCTGGCCGCTCGCATTCCACTTCTGCGCGGCCAGTTGCGCGACGACCTGATACAAAGGCCGACCGCTTGTCTCGAGAAACTGCAGATCCGAGCCGCCCGCGTTCGACGTGCGACACAGCACGATCACGCCCTTGCCTGCGTGCTCGAGATACGGCTCGATCGAATCGAAACCCATGTACGGATTGACCGTCACCGCGTCGGCCTGATAGCGCTCGAATGCCTCGCGTGCGTATTGCTCGGCCGTGCTGCCGATATCGCCGCGCTTGGCGTCGAGAATCACCGGCAGGCCCGGATGGTTCGCGTGAATGTGGGCGATCAGCTGCTCGAGCTGCTCTTCTGCGCGATGCGCGGCGAAGTAGGCGATCTGCGGCTTGAACGACGACGCGTACGGCGCGGTTGCATCGACGATCGTGCGGCAGAACTCGAAGATCGCGTCGGCGCGGCCCGCGAGCGCACCCGGGAATTTGCTGGGCTCGGGATCGAGCCCAACGCACAGCAGCGAGTTCGTGCGCTGCCAGGCGTCGTTGAGTGTCTGGATGAAATTGGACATGGTGAAGTCTCGCGGCGAGCCGGTAATCGGAGGAGGCGCGTATTTTACCTGTCCCACGAACGCCGTCCGTCGATGGCGGTCACCGCGCGGCCCGCGCCTCATAGGCGATAGCAGCGCCAGGCGCACGTTCGGACGTTCGCCGGCCCGGCGGCTACGGCTGCGGCCTGCGCCGCGCGCCACGCCCGCCCGGCATCGAGCGCAGTCCAGTCCGCTCGACCGTGAAGCGGAACGTGCGCGTCAACCGCTCGCCGCGCTTGAGCAGCGTCATGCCGTTTTCGCTCGCGCCGCCCGCCAGGTTCATCGCATTGATCGGATGATCGACCGGTTCGAAGCAGAAGAAGTCTTCGCCGGGCGGCGTGTACAGCACGTAATAGTCGGTGTCGGCGGCGATGTTCAGCGACAGACGGCGCTTCGGCCACACCACTGCCGCCTGGCCGCTCCAGCCGGTGAACGCGTGATTGACGATCGTCTCCGGCAGCGGATACGCGACGCCGAACTGCCACGCGGGGGGCGCCGGCACGTGGCGCACCGGCAGCCAGTCGTCGCCCGAGAGCCACAGGCCGCCGGCCGCCGCCGACAGCTCGGTGTCCGCGTCGCGCACGAAGAACGGATGCACGCCGAGCCCGAACGGCAGCGTCTCGCGGCCAGCGTTTTCGATGTCGAGCGAGACGACCAGCGTCGGGCCGTCCAGCGTGTAGGTTTGTGTCGCGCGGAACGCGTACGGCTTGCCGTCGCTGCGGTCGAGCGCGAGACGCACGTGCTCACGGCCCGCGTCGAGCACCTGCCATTGCGCGAGCCAGCCGTCGCCGTGAATCGGCAGCGGCTCGTCGGCGCGGTTGCGCGGTACCTCGACGCGCCGCCCGGCCACGCTGAAATGGCCGCCGCCGATGCGGTTCGAGTACGGCAAGAGCGGATAGCAGGCCAGCTGGTTCGGTTGCGTATCGACACCGACGTGACTGCAGCGCCGAAAGATCGGCGTCAGCGCGCCGTCGTCGCGCCAGTCGAAGCGGGTCACACCGCCGCCGAGCGTCGGCGCGACATCGAGACGCAATTGCGAGTTGGCGAGCGTGATGCACGCGACATCGCCGGCGCTGCCTTCGCCGAGGGCCACTGCCGACGTGCTCGGGCCCGCCAGCACGGGATTGGCCGCCGCGGCGAGTCGCGAGCGTCGCGTTTGAGAGGTTGGGGATGAGGCTGAAACGAGATTCGCAACAGTCATATCTGGCTCCATCGAGAGGCGTGGGACGTTGCCGTCAGGGTTGACGGGAGTTGCGGGCGACTTTTTGTTACCAATTCGCCTCGAGTCCGAACTGCATGCTGCCGATTCGTTGCCGGCCGGTCGCGGGAGTATTGCTCGCGGACCGAAACTGCCACATCGACTTCTGCTTCACCTTCACATCGATTTCTGCTTCACCTTCAGGATCGCGGCCCCGGCGTGCGGCCGGGGCTGCGTCATTCTGCGCTAGATAGGCGCGCCCTGGAACTGCGGCTCCGCAACACCGCGCCGCGCGAGCGTCGCGACGAACAGGTCGCCCGCGAGCGTATCGGCCGCGCGCGCCGTCGCATCGAGCTCGGCGTAGGCGCTCGTGATGTACAGCGTGTCGAGCGCCGTCTCGCCCTGGGCGCTGCCCGTGGCCTGGCCGAGCGCGGCACCGCCGATCGCGACGCAGCTCGGCTGCGTGGTCGGCACGTCGATGCGCTCGGTTTCCACGCCATCGGGACCATAACGCACCACGCGCGCGCCGCCCCATTGCGCGTTCCACAGGCCGCCGTCGCTGTCGACGGTCGAGCCATCGGGGATGCCGTTCGCATCGGTCAGGCGAGTGAACAGGCGATCGTTCGCGATGCCGCCGTCCGCGCGATAGTCGCACGCGCGGATTTCACGCGTCGGCGAATCGCAGTAGTACATCGTCGCGCCGTCGGGACTGAATGCGATGCTGTTCGAAATCGCCGGCGCTGGCAACGGTAAACGTTCGAGCGACAGATCGTGATTCAACCGGTAAAAGCCGGCGACCGTCTGCCGTTGCCCGCTTTCGTCCTTGGTGCCGAACACGAAGCGCCCTTGCCGATCGCAGCGGCCGTCGTTGACGCGTGTATTCATGCCGGGTTCGACGTCGACGATGCGCTGTGTGCTGCCTGTCTGCAGATCGAAAAACGCGAGGTGCGATGCGAGCCCGAGCAGCACGTAGCGCGGGTTTTCGCACAGCGCGAAAGTGGCGAGCCGCTCCGGCATGTCGAACGAATCGCTGCGGCCGTCGGCCGGATCGTAGCGCCACAGCCGCGCGCCTTCGATGTCGGTCCAGTAGAAGCGGCCGCTCCTCGCGCACCAGGTCGCGCCTTCGCCGAGCTCGCATTGCGCGTCGAGCAGCAGCGTGGCCCGCTGCACGCGCGGGCTGGCGCTCACGCCCAGCCTCCGTCGACGACGATGTCCTGCGCGGTGATCATGCGGCTGTCGTCGGCGGCGAGGAACAGCGCCATGCGCGCGAGGTCGGCCGGCATCAGCTCGGCGTCGATGCACTGCCCTTCCTTGATCTGGCGGCGGCCGTTGTCGTCGAGCCACAGGCGCAGCTGCTTGTCGGTCATCACCCAGCCCGGCACCAGCGTGTTGACGCGGATATTGAAGTGGCCGAGGTCGCGCGCGAGTCCGCGCGTCAAACCCTGCACCGCCGACTTCGACATCACGTACACCGGATAGCCGCCGTTCTTCAGCATCCAGCTGATCGAGCCGAGGTTGATGATCGAGCCGCTACGCGCGGCCTTCATGTCCTCCATCACGGCCTGCGCCGCGAAGAACTGATGGCGGATGTTCACGGCGATGCCCGCGTCGAACGACTCGCGCGTCACGTCGCCGATCTGATGGCGCTTGTCGTTCGCAGCGTTGTTGATGAGCACCTGGATCGGACCCAGCGCGGTCTTCACGTCGGCGATCGCTTTTTGCAGCGCGTCGACGTCGGTCAGATCGCAGGCCAGAAACAGCGGCTTGTGCTTCGAATCGCCGAGCTGGTCGGCGAGCGGTTCGCCCGCGCTCGCGTCGATATCGAAGAACGCGACGCGCGCGCCCTGCGCCGCGAAGTGCTCGACGAACGATGCGCCGATGCCGGTCGCGCCGCCCGTGATCAGCACCGTACGGTCGACGAGGCTCGGATAGCGCGCGTACGCTGTGTCAGCGAGGCTGGCGTTTGCATTGGCCGGAGACGACATCGTTCGATTCCTTTATGAGCTTGGGATAAGGTGAAAGCGACTCAATCGCGCGAGCCGCGGTTCTTCAACTGGTCGAGCAACACGGCCGCGAGCAGGATCGCGCCGCGCACCAGGTACTGATAGAACGCGTCGATGTTCAGCAGGTTCATCACGTTCTCGACCGTACCCATGATCAGCACGCCGATCACGACGCCGGAGATCGTCGCGCGGCCGCCCAACAGCGACACGCCGCCGAGCACGCACGCGGAGATCACGTTCAGCTCGAAGCCTTCGGCGGCGTTCGGCTGACCCGACGTGATACGCGACGCGAGAATCACGCCGGCAAGCGCGGTGACGGCGCCCTGGATCAGAAAGATGTAGACGCGCGTGCGCTCCACGTTGATACCGGCGAGCCGCGACGCTTCCGGATTACCGCCGATCGCCAGCGTATTGCGGCCGTACACGGTCTGGTTCAGCATCACGCCGAACACGATGAAGCAGATAAGCGTGACCCAGATCGGCAGCGACACGCCGAAGAACGTCAGGCCGCCGAGCGCGATGAACGTATCCGACGACACGCCGACCGCCTGCCCATGCGACACGATGAAGCCGAGGCCACGGACGATTTCCATCGTCGCGAGCGTCGTGATCAGCGCGTTGATGCGCAGATAAGCGATCACCGCGCCGTTGACGAAGCCGATCACCGCGCCCGCCGCGACCGCCGCGATGATCGCGATGACCGTGCTGTTGGTCGCGTTGAGCACCATCGCGCACAGCACGCCGGCGAACGCGACGGTCGAGCCGACCGACAGGTCGAAGTCGCGCGACGCGAGGCAGAACATCATCGTGCACGCGACCATGCCGATCTGCGAGATCGACAGCGCGAGGCCGAGCATGTTCTCGATCGAGAAGAAATGATCGACGGTCAGCGACATCGTGACGAACATCAGGATGAAGATCACGATCAGGCTGTATTCGGTGATCTGCTGCCACCATTTGGCCTTGTCGCTGGTCTGCGGAATCAGCGCGTCGGCCGCGCTCTTGGCGGTCTGCTGCGCGAGGTTTTCTCTGGCTTGCATGTTCAATACTCCTCCCCGTTCCCCACGGGTTGCGGACTCACGTCCGGATAAGGTTCAGGCCGCGCGCGACGCGCTCTGGTCGGCGGCGTTGGCATTCCCATTTGCGTTCGGGTTTGCGTTATCAGGCAGCGCGGTCGAGCTTTGCGGCAGCGCGAGGCTCAGCACCGACTGCTCGGTCGCGTCCTTGCGCGCGAGCTCGCCGGAAATGCGGCCCTGGCGCATCACGACGATCCGGTCGGACACGCCGAGCACTTCTGGCAATTCCGACGAAATCATCACGATCGCGCAGCCGCGCTCCGCGAGCTGATAGATCACGTTATAGATCTCGTGTTTCGCGCCGACGTCGATGCCGCGTGTCGGTTCGTCGAGAATCACGACTTTCAGATCGGGCTCGGCGAGCCAGCGCGACAGAATCGCCTTCTGCTGGTTGCCGCCCGACAGGAAGCGGATCTTCTGCCGCCGATGCGGCGTCTTGATTTTCAGCAGCTTGATGAAACGGTCGGCCGTCTGCGCCTCCTTCTTGCGATCGAGAAACACGCCCGCGCGCAGATAGTGACGGCGGCAGCTGATGTTGATGTTCTCCGCGACGCTCGCCATCGCGACGATGCCCTCTTCCTTGCGATCCTCGGGGCACAGCACGATGCCGTGCTTAATGGCCTCGCCCGCGCTGCGCACCTTGATCGGCTTGCCGTCGAGTATGAGTTCGCCGCCCTTGCGATGCTCGGCGCCGTACACCAGATGCATCAGTTCGCTGCGGCCCGCGCCGACGAGTCCGAAGAAGCCGACGATCTCGCCGCGCCGCACCTCGAAGCTCGCCGGCTGCGCGAGCGGATGACCTTCGATCGCCTTCGCCGCGAAACGCACTTCGCCGAGCGGCCGCGCCGAATAGCTATAGATGTCCGAAATTTCGCGCCCGACCATCTCGCTGACGATCGTGTCGCGCGACACGCCTTCCAGCGTGGGATGCGACGCGACCTTGCGGCCGTCGCGGAAGATCGTGCACGCGTCGCACAGCTCGTAGATCTCGTCCATCCGATGCGAGATGTAGATCATCGCGCGGTTGTCGGCGCGCAAATCGCGCACCAGCTTGAACAGCACCTCGGTCTCGCGGTGCGACAGCGAGCTGGTCGGCTCGTCGAGCGCGATCACGCGCGCGTTGCGCATCAGCGCCTTGCAGATTTCGACCATCTGCCGCTGCGCGATCGACAGCTTGCGCAGCTTCGCGTTCGGATCGAGCGCGACGCCCATCGCTTCGAGCCGCTCGCGCACGAAGCGCTTCGCCTCGCGCTTGTTGACCCAGCCGAGCGCATTGGGCAGCTGGCCGAGCAGCAGATTTTCCGCGACCGTGAGGTCGGGCACGTACTGCAGTTCCTGGTGAATCACCGCGATGCCGGCATTGATCGACGCGGCCGCGCTCGGAAAGCGCACCTCTTTGCCGTCGATCATCATGTGGCCCGAATCGGGCTGATACTCGCCGCCGAGAATTTTCAGCAGCGTCGATTTTCCCGCGCCGTTTTCGCCCATCAGGCCGTGCACCTGGCCGACGTTGACGTCGAAGGACACACCGTCGAGCGCACGCACGCCTGGAAAAACCTTGCCGATATTGTCAAAACGTAGCGTCGCTGACACTTCGCCTCCTTTGCTTCATGTTGACCGTACGCGTATCGCGGGCGGTCCGTCTGTCTACCGCAGATCTTCTCTCGCCGCCGGCGCGCCGTCTCCTGCGATAGGCAGGGAAAGCGATGCGCCGGCGGTCTACTTCATACCACCGCAAGTCTTGCGATTACTTCGACGCGAGGCCCATCTTCTCGCGCACTTCGCCGACGTTGTCGCGCGTCGCCAGCATGCCGGTCGTCAGCGTCAGCAGCGGCGGTTCCTTGCCCTGCGTGATCCACGCGTACATCAGTTCCGACGTTTCTTCGCCGTGGCGTTTCGGGCTGATGATCACGGTGCCGTAGAAGCCCGTCGGCTGCGGCTTCTTGAACTCGTTCATCGCGGACTCCGAACCGCCGATGCCGATGCCGATCATGTTGTCGGCCTTGAAGCCACGGCCTTCCGCCGCGCGCACCGCGCCGAGCACGCCTTCGTCGTTCAGCGCGTAAGCGACCCAGTGCTTGAACTGCGGGTTCTTCGTCAGCGCGATGTTGGCGGCGTTGAAGGCGTTTTCCGTGTCGGTCTTCGCCTGCGGCGCGGTGATGATGTTCGCTTTCGGGAAGCCCGCTGCGACCAGCGCGTCGGTCGCGCCGGTGGTGCGGTCATGCGCGGTCGGCAACTGCTCGTAGGTCACGTCGATCGCGCCGACGTCCTTCATGTCCCAGCCGCGCTTCTTGATTTCAGCCGCGATGCCGTCGCCGACCTGCTTGCCGATGTTATACGCCGAGATGCCCATGTGCGGCACCGCTTCGATCGGCTTGCCCGCGCCGTCGACGAGGCGGTCGTCGACCGTCATCATCTTCAGGCCGTCCGCCTTCGCCTTCGCGACGATGCCCGGCCCGAGCTTGACGTCGGGCGTGCAGATCACGAAGCCCTGTGCCTTCTGCGCGGCGAGGTTATCGATTGCGCTCATCACCTTCTCGCCCGACGGCGCGCCGATCTTCACGAGCGTGAAGCCCTTCTGCTTGGCGGCCATCTCGGCGAACTTCCATTCGTCCTGGAACCACGGCTCTTCCGGCTGCTTCACGAGGAAGCCGATCTTGACCGAATCGGCGGCCTGTACGACCGGTGCGTTGAGCAGCACACCCGCCGCCGCCGCTGCCAGCGTGAGGAAAATTCTGCGTTTCATAATGCGTGTCTCCTGACTAATTGATAACGAGAAGGTAATCGGCCGCGTCTTCTTGTACCGGTCTGACACACGCGGCCAGCGCGTCGTCCGGTGTTCTGTGCGTCTTTTGGCGGACGCAAATTCAGTCGTGGTAAAGCACCGAGCGTCCGCCATCGACGGTAATGCAGCTCGCGTTGATGAACGGCGCTTCGTCCGACGCGAGGAACACCGCGGTCATCGCCACCTCCTCCGGACGGCCGATGCGCTTCATCGGCTGCAGATCGAGTGTCACCTGCTGCGCGGCGGCCGGATCGGACTGCTCGTTCCACCAGTCGTGCGTCAGCTGCGTTTCGATGTAGCCCGGCGCGATCGCGTTCACGCGCACGTTGCGCGGCGCGTACTCGATGCCGAGCGCGCGCGTGAGGCCAATCACGCCGTGCTTCGCGACCGGGTACGGAAAGCAGCCCGGAATGATCTTGAAGGCGTGCGTCGACGCGATGTTCACGATGCTGCCCGCGCCACGCTCGACCATGCCCGGCAGCACCGCGCGACAGCCGTTCCACACGCCGTCGAGATCGACCGCGAAGCAGCGCCGCCAGTCGGCGTCGGTCATCGTCAGCGGATCGCAGAAAACGTTGATGCCCGCGTTGTTGACGAGGATGTCGAGCGCGCCGAACGCGCGTTCGCCTTCGCCGACCGCACGCTGCACCGAGGCGGGTTGCGTCACGTCGGTCTGCACCGCGAGCACGCGCGCGCCGGCGCCGGTGCCAACGTCTGCCTCGATCTGCGCGGCCGTACGCTGCGCCAGGTCGAGGTCGAGTTCCGCCAGCACGACCGCCGCGCCCTCGCGCGCGAACGCCAGCGCGATCGCCGCGCCTATGCCGCGCCCAGCGCCCGTCACGAGAGCGGCTTTGCCGGCGAGCCGGTTCATTTCTTCGCGCCCGCGCGGGCGATCCGCAAACCGTTGATGAACGCCTTCGCATGCGACGCGGTCACCGCCGCGCTCTGGCCCGGCTTGTACAGCGCCGAGCCGAGGCCGAAACCGTTCGCGCCGGCGCTCAGGAACGGCCCCATGTTGTCGGGCGTGACGCCGCCGACCGGCACGAGCGGCACCTGCGCGGCGATCACCGCGCGCCATGCCTTGACGACCTGGCAGCCGAGTTGCTCGGCGGGGAACATCTTCAGCACGTCCGCGCCGTTCTTCAGCGCGATGAACGCCTCGGTCGGCGTCGCGACGCCGGGCGCGCAGGCGAGGCCCCGCGCCTTCACGGCGATCACGACTTCCGGATCGCTGTGCGGCATCACGATGAGTTCGCCGCCCGCGGCCTTCACGTCGTCCACGAACAGCGGATGCAGCACCGTGCCCGCGCCGACGATCGCGTCGGCCGGCAGCACCTTGCGGATCGCCGAGATGCTGTCGAACGGCTGCGGCGAATTGAGCGGTACTTCGACGATGCGAAAACCGGCTTCGTACAGGGCCTGACCGTGATCGGCCGCGTCGGCGGGCGTGACGCCGCGCAGGATCGCGATCAGCGGACAGGCTTCGAACGCGGCGATCAGACCCGCGTGCGGCATGTACGGTGCGGGCAGATTGATGTGTGGTTGCATGTCGGTTCCTTGTTTCGTGAGCGTCGTAAAGGGCCCTGCCGCCGGTCAGCCTACGCGCGCCGCCTGGGCGGACGGCCGGACGAGCCCCGCTTCGACGGCGACGCGCCACAGGCCGCGTTCGGTTGCATGCCTGACCGGCTCCGCGCGCAGACAGCCGAATTGCGCGAGCGCGAGGCGGTAGCGCTCGCACAGCGCGTCGTTGCCGATCAGCCGCAGACTCTGCTGCGCGAGCGAGTTGCCTTGCTGCGCGAGTACCGCTTCGAGGCCGGCGAGTTCGTGCCCGATCAGCAGGCCCGACAGATAGTCCGGCTGTGCCTCGCTCGACAGCGCGCCGGTCAAGCCGAGCGTGCGCGTGCTGAACACGGTCGCGAGCACGCCTGCCTGGCCCTTCTCGCGCGCGATGTTCACGCCGCGCAGAAATGCTTCGGTATCCGGGCGATCGGGCGTGACCATCGTGCGGCCGAGAATCGTGTGCTCGCGCAGCGCGGCGAACACCTCGCCGGTCATGAACGTATAAAAACGCTCGATGCGCTCCGCCTGCACGACCGCCCATTTCGCGTGCGTGCCGGGCAGGCCGATCAGCGAGCGGGCGTTGCTGTCGACCGGGTTCGCGTCGTGCGACCCGTCCGCGTCCGCGCTGAGCGCGCCGAAAATTTGCGTCTCCTCGCCGCGCATCACGTTCGGCAATTCACCGCGTTGCAGCACGCCCGGCACGATATGCAGTGTCGCGCCGCGCGCGGTCTGCACGCGGACGATACCGGCCACCAACGCATCGGCGTTCGCGGGTGTCTCGACATACGGCGCTTCGAGCCAGCCCTGCGCGCTGCCGACCATCCCCGCCGCGATCACCGGCACGCCGCGCGCATGCTCGAGCCATGCGCCGCAGGCGTCGTCGAACGCGGCGTCGAAGCCGCCCTCGGCTGCGCTACGCGGCAGATTCATGATGCCGGCCGTCGATGCGCGCGTCGCCAGCACGCGACCGTGCGCGTCGAACAGATAGGCGCGCAGCGACGTCGTGCCCCAGTCGAGCGCGATCAGCGCGGCGTGCGTGAAATCGACGGCGGCGGTATCGGCGGCGGCTGTCGCGTCCGGCCTCACGCCCGTGTCGGGCGCGGCGGCCGCCCGGTGGTTCGCCAGCGTGGCGGTGCCCGCTTGTTTCATCGCTTGATCCTGCGCGTGGCCGGTCGCGGTGCGCGCCAACCGAGTTCTTCCGAAATCGCGCGCGCCTCGCGCTGCACGACCGGAATCAGTTCGTCCATCCGTTCGAGCGGCATATAGGGAATCGTGCTGGCCACCGACAACGCCGCGACGATCGCGCCCGACGCATCGCGCACCGGCGCCGCGACGCAACGGATCGCCGCTTCGTTCTCTTCGAGATCGAACGTGTAGCCGCCGGCCGCGTAGTTCGTCATGCGCTGCAGGAAGGTCGGCGCATCGGGGCGGTTGTCCGGCTTGAAGCTGACGCCTGCGAGCGCGCGGCGCGACGCGTCGAACAGCGACTGCCATGCGTCCGGCGCGAGGTCGAGCATCATCGCCTTGCCGATGCCGGTCGACGCGAGCGGCATCCGATGGCCGACGCGCGAGCGCATTTCGAGGCCGCGCGTGCCGGGGATCTTGTCGATGTACAGCACGTCGTCGCCGTCGCGCACGCCGAGGTGGATCGTGTCGAGCGTCTGCTCGGCCAGCGACTCGAGGTGCGGACGCGCGACGGCCGTCAGCGGCATCTGTTCGAGCGCGATCGTGCCGAGCTCGATCAGCTTCGGCCCGAGCAGATAGCCGCCCTGCACCTGGCGCAGATAGCGCGCCTGCACGAGGCTGCTGACGAGCCGGTGCGTGGTGCTGCGGGTCGTGCCGAGCGCGGCGCCGAAGCTGCGCAGGTCGCGCACGCCGGCGGCTGCGGCCTCGAGAATCGCAAGGCCGCGCAACAGTGTCTGCGTGCCGGCCTGCTGCGGCGTGATTTCCAGCAGCGTGACCGGCAGCCCGAGACCGTCGACGGTCGCCGCGCGCGCCACCGGGCGCGACGCCCTCGCGGTAGCGGACGCACTGGCGGCGACATTGGCGGTGACGGCTGAAGCATCGCGCGGCGCGGAATTCACCACGGGATTCGCGGCGCTGTTCGGCCCGCCGTTCGAGCCCTGCGCGGCCTCGGCCGCGCTGGCGGCGGGAGTGGGCATCGCTTTGTTCATGGCGATTCGCCTTCGGATGGTTTCTGCGCTTAGCGCGCGGGGCCGGAGAACAGGGCGGGAACGGGTGCGGCGCCGCGCTCGCGCGGCTGCTGTGGTTGGCTGCCAGACATGGTCGGTCTCGTCTCCGTTTTTTCTGTCGCTGTTCGCTGCTTCGGCGCGCTGGGGCGCCGACTCGCGATGCATGTTGGCTTGGATTGTAGGGCGACTTTTGAGAATCACCAATATGTGAATGTTGAGTCCATATAGTGAGATTTTAGTGGGCGATCGAGTGTGTGTAGCGAACTGTCGCGGTCGCGGTCTGCTGACGCAAAAAAGCCCGCGCGAGGCGGGCTTCGAAGCAGGACAACGAGATCGAGGGCTCTTTCAATCCGGCAATTCAGCCGCGCCCATCCGCCGCGCAATCACGCGCGCGCGTTGCGTGAGATACGCCGAATTCCTGTGTTCATCGAAATACCTGGGGCGTGGCAGCATCACCGCGAGCCGCGCCGACTGCGCGGCCGTGAGCTTGCTCGCCGAGGTCTTGAAGTAGTACTGCGCGGCCGCCTCGGCGCCGTACACGCCGTTGCCCCATTCGATCGAGTTCAGATAGATCTCGAAGATGCGCTGCTTGTCCATCAGCGTTTCGAGCATCCACGTGATGATCAGCTCCTGGCCCTTGCGGATATAGCTTTTCTCGCGCGACAGAAACAGGTTGCGCGCAAGCTGCTGCGAGATCGTCGAGCCGCCGCGCACGATCCGGCCCTGCGCCTTGTTGCGCTCCCACGCCTGCAGGATCGCGTCGGTTTCGTAGCCTTTGTTGTTGACGAAGTTCGCGTCTTCGGACGCGATGATCGCGCGCTTCAGGTTGCGCGAAATCTGATCGTACGGCACCCACGTTCGCTGCACCGACAGATCCGGCCGGTCCTGCGACAGACGCCATGCGTCCGAGCGCATGAACGCGGTCGAGCGCGGATTGACGACGTTCCAGATTGCGATCTGCGCGAAGTAGTACGCCTGCGTCGCGAGCCAGGCGATAGCCACGACCGCGGTCAACCAGGCGAGCCAGCGCAGCGGGCCGGACTGGCCGCGCGAACCGCTGGCGCGCCGCGTCGCTGTCATGGTGCGTGCTATCCGCGCGCCGACGTTACGCGGGCGACGGCGCCGTCAGCAACGCGCGCAATTCGGCGAGCACCGGCGCACTGTCCGGACGCACGCCGCGCCACACATGGAACGATTCGGCGGCCTGCTCGACCAGCATGCCGAGTCCGTCGGCGCCGCGCGCGCCGAGTTTCGCCGCGTGCTGCATGAAGATGGTCGGATGCGCGCCGTACATCATGTCGTAGGCGAGCGTGCCGTTGCCGAACGCGCGATCGTCGCACTCGGGCAGCGACGCATCGAGGCTGCCCGCGGTCGCGTTGACGATCACGTCGTACTGGCCCGCTTCGATCGCGCGGGCGCTGCCGCCGGTCAGACGGCAGTGCGCGCCGCTGGCAGCCTGTGCGAACTGGTCGACCAGCGCTTCGGCCTTCTGCGCCGTGCGATTGACGATCGTCAGCGTATGCGGTGCGCGCTCGAGCATTGGCAGCACGACACCGCGCGCGGCCCCGCCCGCGCCGAGCAGCAGGATGCGCGCGCCCTTCAGCGACACGCCGAGATTCACCTCGATGTCGCGCACGAGGCCGAAGCCATCAGTGTTGTCGCCGTAGATGCCGTCGGCGTCGACCCGCAGCGTGTTCACCGCGCCGGCCGCCGCCGCGCGCGGCGACAGCGTGTTCGCGAATGCATGCGCGTCGAGCTTGAACGGCACCGTCACGTTCAGGCCGCGTCCGCCCGCTTCGATGAACGCGCGCACGTGCGGCACGAACGCGTCGACCGGCGCGAGCAGATGACCGTACTCGACCGGCTCGCCGGTTTGCGCGGCGAAGCGGCCGTGGATGAACGGCGACTTGCTATGCCCGACGGGGTTGCCGATGACCGCGTAGCGCTCGCGCGTTGGGTTGCCGCTCATCGTCCCGGCTCCGTGATGTGATGATCGTTGTCGGCGTTATTCGCGGCGTCGTTGCCGTCGCCGGTCGCCGCCGATTCGTCTGCGCTGGGGTTGTCGTTGGGATTGCCGCCGTCGGCTTCGGCTTCCGCCTCGGCCTCCGCTTCGCTTTCGGCGCTGTCATCGGTTGCGTCGAGCAACTCTTCCTCGCCCTCGTCCTCGCCTTCTTCGGCTTCGGCGCCGCTCGTCACGGTCGGTGCATCGAGCACGTGCAACAGACGCACCGACGCTTCGATCGTCAGTTCATCGATCGACATGACTTCCATCTGCAAACGCGTGCCGCGCGCATGCACGCCGAGGCCCGGCACGTGCAGCAGCAGCGGAATTTCCTCGAGACGCACGAGATCGCCCTTCACGACCGACGCGACCACCTGCTTGCGGTTTTCCTGCGTGAGCCAGCGCAGACACCAGAAGTACTCCATGCGACGTTGATAGTCGGCGTACGCGGTGTAGGTGTCGTCGAAGCCTTGCACGACCGCGAACAGATCGGCGTCCTTCGGCTTGAACGGCGCGGCGAGCTTGGCGGTCACGCCATGCTGCACGCACGCGATCAGCTGCCACTGATTCACGAGGTCGACGTAGCGGCGCAGCGGCGACGTGCTCCACGCGTACTGCGTGACGCCGAGCCCTTCGTGCGGCGCGGCGTTGGTCTGCATGCGCGTGCGCTTCGGGCCGCTCGGCACGCCGAACGCGCGCTGCGTGCGATAGATGCCCGGCACGCCGTGATCGTGCAGGAACCCGCCCCACGACGAGTTCGCGAGAATCGCCAGCTCGGCGACGATCGTGTCGAGCGGCGAGCCGCGCCGGCGCGGCGTAATCGTGATGTGCTCGCCGTCGACGTAGAAATTGAAGTCGGTATTGCGCTGCACTTCGCGGCGCAGGCCGTAGCCGGCGCGCGCGGTCTGGCGCTTTTCGAACAGCGCTTGCGCGAACGGCCACAGCACGGCGATATCGTCCTTGTGCGGATACTCGCCGGTGCCCTCGGCGAGCGCCTTCTCGTTGACGATTTCGTCGAGCGTGTTGTGGCGCAGATTGTTCTTCACGAACACGCGCTCGGCGCGCGTTTCGCTCGCGACGATCTCCTGCGTCTCGCGATTGACGATCACGTACAGCGACAGCGCCGGCCGATACCCACCCTCGGCAAGCGTGAAGGTGTCGACGACGCTGTCGGGCAGCATCGTGATCTTGTCGCCGGGCATGTAGACCGTCGACAGACGCGCGCGCGCAATCGCATCGACTTCGTCGCCACGCTGGATGCCGAGCGCCGGCGCGGCGATGTGCACGCCGATGCGCACACGGCCGTCGGCCAGATGCTCGACCGAGAACGCGTCGTCGATTTCGGTCGTGGTGATGTCGTCGATCGAGAACGCTTCGACGTCCGCCTGCGGCAGATCGTCGGGCACGTTCGCGGCCGCGACGGACGGGAAGCCGGTGCCGTGCGGGAAGAACTCGGACAGGAACTTCGCTTCGTGCAGCGCGCGCGGCGACGCGATCGCGCCGCATTCGAGCATCAGCCGCGCCTGCGAGATGCCGCGCGCGGCCGCGGCGCCCTCGAGCGCCTTGTACTCGATCGTGTTCTTGTCGGGCTTCGTCAGGAGCGCGAGCCCCTTGCCGCCCGCGAACGCTTCAGGCAGACGGCCTGCCTTCAGCTCTTCCTCGTACTGCGCCTGCACGAGCGCCTGCTGACGCTTGCGCTCGAGGCCCGCGAGCGCCATCTTCAATTGCTCCTGCGGCGCGCGCTGGTACATGCCGCGGCCCTTGCGGCGGAAGTACACCGGCGAGCCGTGCATGCGCAGCACCAGCGCCGCGCGCTCGATCGCGCCGAAGCTCGCGCCGAAGTACTCGGCGCCCAGCGTCGCGAACGGGAATTCATCGTCCGGCGCGCATTCCCACAGGAAGTCCAGATCGATCTCTTGCGCCAACGCGTCGGCCTGCTGCATCAGTTCGGCCGCGGTGGGCTTCTCGAACTCGATCAGCACATCCTTCGCGCGCACCTTCGCGCGCCGCCCGCCCGGCAACTCGACCTGAAACGCGTCGCCCTGGCGCGACAGCACGCTGCCGGCCTTGAAACTGCCCGATTCCTCGAAGAAAACGTTCACTCAATACTCTCGTTCTGACTTGCATCTGCCGTCGCGCCCGACGCCCTGTGGCGATCGATCACTGCATGCGCAGCACGGCAACCTGTTCGTGATAGTGAATCCGCGGCGCGCACTGCGCGTGCCAGCGGGTTGAATCTTGCGACCAGCGGTGGCGGTCGGTGTGTCTTTCTGACTGACGTCCTTGCAGGGTTCGATGCCGCCGCTCTTTGCGTGCCGTCAGGCCGCCGCGCGCGGCGCCGGCGGCTCGACGTGTTCGGCGTCGCAAAAGCCCAGCACGTCGTCGAGATACTGCGCGAACTCGCTGATCGCGTGGTCGCTGCCCTCGATCAGCGTGGTGCGCGCGCCCGGATAGTGCGCGAGCATTTCGCGGTAGTCGAGCACTTCGTCGCCGGTGGCTGCCATCAAATAATAGCGTTCGGGCCGCGTGATCGACGCCACGCCGAGCGCGCGCAATTCATCCAGATGATGCGGCTCGACGACGATGCTGCCGCCACCGTGCCACAACGGCTGCTCGCCGAGATAGGCGCTCAGGTCGCGCTGCGGCACGACCGCCGGGTTCAACAGCACGGCCGGCCAGCCGTGTTTCTCGGCCAGATGGGTGGCGAAGTAGCCGCCGAGCGAACTGCCGATCACGGTCACCTGCCGCGCATCGCCCTTCGCGCGTGCCTCGGCCACCAGCGATTCGGCGAGCGCCACGGTTTCGAACGGCGACACCGGCAGCATCGGGCAGCACCACTCGCCGGCGCGACCCAGTTCGGCGAGACGCGCCGCGAGCAGGCGCGCCTTGAACGAATTCGGCGACGAACGGAAACCGTGCAGATACAGAATCACGACGCGCCTCGCGTCGAAAGACCGTCGAGCAGCTTCTGATGCACGCCGCCGAAGCCGCCGTTGCTCATCACCAGAATCTGGTCGCCGGGGCGCGCCGCGTGGACCACCGCCTTCACGAGCGCGTCGAGGTTGTCGAACGCCTGCGCCTTGCCGTCGAGCGGCGCGAGCGCTTCGCCGAGGTTCCAGCCGAGCGCGTCGCGCCCGCCCGGCGCGCCGTAACCGAACACGAGATCGGCGTCGGCGAGGCTCGCCGGCAGTTGCGCTTTCATCACGCCGAGCTTCATCGTGTTCGAGCGCGGTTCCAGCACCGCAAGGATTCGCGTGTTGTCGCGGCCGACCCGCGCGCGCAGGCCGGCCACCGTCGTCTCGATCGCGGTGGGGTGATGCGCGAAGTCGTCGTACACGGTCACACCCTCGACGCTGCCACGCACTTCCATGCGGCGCTTCACGTTGCGAAAGCCGGACAGCGACTTCGCGGCCTGCGCGGGCGGCACGCCGACATGGCGCGCGGCGGCGATCGCGGCGAGCGCGTTCATGCGGTTATGCTCGCCCTGCACCTGCCAGTCGACCACGCCGACGCGCTCGCCGTTGTGATAGACGGCGAAGCGTTCGTCGACGGGCACGCCCTGCTCCGCCGCCTGGATCTCCCAGCCACCCTGGACGCCGAAGCGCTCGACCTCGCTCCAGCAGCCGCGCGTCAGTACGCGCTCGAGCGCGTCCTCGCGGCCGTTCGTGACGACGCGGCCCAAGCGCGGCACCGTGCGGATCAGATGATGGAACTGCGTTTCGATCGCGGCGAGATCAGGGAAGATGTCGGCGTGATCGAATTCGAGATTGTTCAGCACCGCCGTTTTCGGGCGGTAATGGACGAACTTCGAGCGTTTGTCGAAGAATGCGGTGTCGTATTCGTCGGCTTCGATCACGAAGAAGCTCGAATCGGTGAGCCGCGCCGACACGCCGAAATTGAGCGGCACACCGCCGATCAGGAAGCCGGGGTTCAGGCCCGCGTCTTCGAGCAGCCAGGTCAGCATCGAGCTCGTGGTGGTCTTGCCGTGCGTGCCGGCCACGGCCAGCACCCATTTGCCGTTCAGCACGTGCTCGCCGAGCCACTGCGGACCGGACACGTACGGCAGGCCGCGGTCCAGAATCGCTTCCATCAGCGGGTTGCCGCGCGTGACCACGTTGCCGATCACGAACAGATCCGCATTCAGGCCGTTCAGTTGGTCCGCGTCATAACCCTCGATCAGACCGATGCCTTGCGCCTCGAGCTGCGTGCTCATCGGCGGATAGACGCCGGCGTCGCAGCCGGTCACGGTGTGGCCCGCATTGCGCGCGAGCACCGCGAGACCGCCCATGAAGGTGCCGCAGATGCCGAGGATGTGGATATGCATAAGCCTGTCGTGCCGCGGGGGCGTTTCTTGCGAGGGATGAGAGAGCCACAGGACGGTCGGAACGACCGTCTGCAAAGGACGCCTATTGTAACCGACGCGACGCGCGCTGCCCCCTGCCGGCCACGCCCGGCGCCGCCCGGTGCGGGCCGCCGAACCGCGTCGCAGGCTCGATCGAGTATCATGCAAGGATGGTCCGCAAATCACATTTCGATCCGCAGCGCGTGCGCGAGGAAATCGCAATCGCGGCGGCACGCCTGATTGCCGAAGACGGCCTGGATTACGCCAGCGCGAAGCGCAAGGCGGCCCGGCAGGTCGTCGGCGAGACTCGTGTTGCCGGCGAATGGCTGCCGGACAACGATCAGATCGAAGAAGAAATCCGCGAATATCAGTCGCTGTTCCAGAGCGACAGCCAGCCGGCGCTGCTGCGGCGCCTGCGCATGATCGCGGTCGACTGGATGGAGCGGTTCGCGCCGTTCAATCCGTATCTGACGGGCGCGGTGCTCGGCGGTACGGCCGGCGAGCATTCGGATGTGCATCTGCAGGTGTTTTGCGACAACCCGAAGGAAGTCGCGATCTACATGCTCAATGCAAACATCCAGTACGACGTGTCGGAAACGCGCCACTTCGCCGGCCGCGGCTACGTGGAGACGCTGAGCTTTCTGTGGCGCCCCGCGGGCGAGCGCAACGCCGAGCCGGTCGGCATCCACGTCGCGCTGTACGAAACCGACGACCTGCGTGGCGCGGTACGCGCCGACGCGCGCGGCCGCACGGCGCGGGCCAATTTGCCGGCGGTGCAGGCGCTGCTCGACGGCGACGAAGTGCCGTCCTTCACCAATTGATCAGACAGAACGGAGCACGATGAACACGAGACGTATGCTGGCGGGCGCGGTCGTCGCGCTGATTGCCGCGGGCGGCGGCGTGCTGGCCAATCACTGGCTCGATCGCGGTGCCGACGTCGCGTACGCGGCGCAGGCCGGGGCGCAGCCTGCCACCTCTGCGAGTCCCGTGCAGCAACTGTGGACCGCGCCGGTCACGAACGTCGACGGCAAACCGCAGTCGCTGAGCCTGCTCAAGGGCCACCCGATCGTCGTCAACTTCTGGGCGTCGTGGTGCGCTCCGTGCGTCGAGGAAATGCCGGCGCTGTCGCAGATCCAGCGCGAGTACGCGAAGAAAGGCATCCAGTTCGTCGGCCTCGGCGTCGACTCGGAAAAGAACATCCAGACCTTCCTGCAGAAGGTCAAGGTCGCGTACCCCATCTACGTGACCGGCTTCGGTGGCGCCGACCTCGCGCGCGCGTTCGGCAACAATGCGGGAGGTTTGCCGTTTACCGTCGTGATCGACGCAAAAGGCAACATCCGCTCCACAAAATTGGGCCAGATCGACCCAACGGCGCTGCGCCAGACGCTCGACGCGCTGTAAATTTCCCGATTTCCCACGCTACGCTTTTTGGCATGCGATTCCGTGCAGAACGAGCAAAAATACACGGATAATTCCCGAATTTGAGTGAAGTTGGACCCAAGGCTGCGCCGCGGCCCGCGCCGGCCATCGCCGCGTACGCGCGCGAAACTAGACAAGTTTCTCTAATCAGCGCTAAAGTGCGCGCAATTCCACGGAAAAAGAAGCGACCATGACGCGACTGCTGGTACTGCACGGACCCAACCTCAATCTTCTCGGCAGCCGGGAACCCGAGGTCTACGGTCGCGTGACCCTGCCGCAGATCGATCAGGCGCTGGCGGACCGGGCAGCCGACGCAGGCGTTGAACTCGCGTCGTTTCAGAGCAATCACGAAGGCGCGCTGGTCGACCGTATTCAGGCGGCCCGCACCGAGCAAACTGATTTCATCCTGATCAATCCCGCCGCGTACACGCACACAAGCGTGGCCATTCGCGACGCACTGGCGGGGGTCGGCATCCCGTTCGTCGAGATTCATCTGTCGAACGTGCATCGCCGCGAACCGTTCCGGCATCACTCGTATTTCTCCGACCAGGCTGAGGGCGTCATTTGCGGCCTCGGCTGGAAGGGGTATCTGTACGCGCTCGAATTCGCGCTCGACCGGCTCGCGGCCGGGTCGTCGCGCGGCTGAATCCAAACACGTCCAATTTGAGCCGGCTACTGCGACTTGCACATGCCGGCACACTACGCATTGAAAGGGGCACCCTGATGGATCTACGTAAACTCAAAACTCTGATCGACCTCGTCTCGGAGTCCGGTATTTCCGAACTCGAAGTGACCGAGGGCGAAGGCAAGGTCCGCATCGTCAAGAATGCGCCGCCGGTTTACGTCCAACCGTCCGCCCCATACGCCGTACCGCAATTCGCACAACCGGCACCGTTCGGCGCTGTCGAAGCGCCGGCAGCCCCCGCGGGCGCTCCAGCCACGCCGGCCGCCGCCGCGCCGCAGGGTCACGTCGTCACCTCGCCGATGGTCGGCACGTTCTACCGCGCGCCGTCGCCGGGCGCCGATCCGTTCGTGCAGGTCGGCGACACGGTCAAGGAAGGCCAGACCATCTGCATCATCGAAGCGATGAAGCTGCTCAACGAGATCGAGTCGGACAAGTCCGGCGTGGTCAAGGAAATCCTCGTCGAAAACGGCCAGGCGGTCGAGTACGGCCAACCGCTGTTCGTGGTCGGCTAACGCGGCACGCACTATCCGCCGCCCGCGCGCCGCTCATCCCAGGCGCGCGACCGATCCTCTGCGGCAGCCGGCGTCCTGACCGACCCCGGCGCCCATTGATGAGTCGAAAACCCGCTATGTTTGAAAAAATCCTCATTGCCAATCGTGGCGAGATCGCGCTTCGCATCCAGCGCGCCTGCCGCGAGCTCGGCGTCAAGACGGTCGTCGTCTATTCGGAAGCCGACAAGGAAGCGAAGTACGTGAAGCTCGCCGACGAGGCGGTCTGCATCGGCCCGGCACCGTCGAATCTGAGCTATCTGAACATGCCCGCGCTGATCAGCGCGGCCGAAGTCACCGACGCCGAAGCGATCCACCCCGGCTACGGCTTCCTGTCGGAGAACGCCGACTTCGCCGAGCGCGTCGAGCAGTCCGGCTTCACCTTCATTGGTCCGCGTCCGGAAACGATCCGCATGATGGGCGACAAGGTCACGGCGAAACAGACCATGATCAAGACCGGCGTGCCTTGCGTGCCGGGTTCGGAAGGCGCGCTGCCGGACGATCCGAAGGAGATCGTGAAGATCGCCCGCCAGATCGGCTATCCGGTCATCATCAAGGCGGCTGGCGGTGGCGGCGGCCGCGGCATGCGCGTAGTCCACACGGAAGCGGCGCTCGTCAACGCAGTCATCATGACCCGCGAGGAAGCCGGCCGCGCGTTCGGCAACCCGCAGGTCTACATGGAGAAATTCCTCGAGAACCCGCGGCACATCGAAATCCAGGTGCTGGCCGACTCGTTCAAGAACGCCGTGTGGCTCGGCGAGCGCGACTGCTCGATGCAACGCCGTCACCAGAAGGTGATCGAGGAAGCGCCGGCGCCGGGTATCGCGCGTCGCCTGATCGACCGTATCGGCGATCGTTGCGCGGACGCGTGCAAGAAGATGGGCTATCTCGGCGCGGGCACCTTCGAGTTCCTGTATGAAAACGGCGAGTTCTACTTCATCGAGATGAACACGCGCGTACAGGTCGAGCATCCGGTGACCGAACTGATCACCGGTGTCGACATCGTGCAGGAACAGATCCGCATCGCGGCCGGCGAGAAGCTCACGTTCCGTCAGCGCGACATCCAGTTCCGCGGCCATGCGATCGAATGCCGGATCAACGCCGAAGATCCGTTCAAGTTCACGCCGTCACCGGGACGCCTGACCTCGTGGCATATGCCGGGCGGTCCCGGCATCCGCGTCGATTCGCACGCCTACAATGGTTATTTCGTGCCGCCGAACTACGATTCGATGATCGGCAAGCTGATCGCTTACGGCGCCACGCGCGAACAGGCGATCATGCGGATGCGCATCGCGCTGTCGGAAATGGTGGTCGAAGGTATTCAGACCAACATCCCGCTGCACCGTGAGCTGATGCTCGACGCGAAGTTCGTCGAAGGCGGCACCAGCATCCACTACCTCGAAAACCGGCTGGCCGCGCGTCAGCAGGTCGCGGAAGAAGCGTAAGTCATGAGCTATCGGGAACTGGTTGCCGAACTGGCGCGCGAGCACGCGGAGGAGTTGTCCGACGCGCTGCTCGAGCTGGGCGCGCTGTCGGTGTCGGTCGAAGACGCCGACGCCGACACGCCCGACGAGCAGCCGCTGTTCGGCGAGCCCGGCCTCACGCCGGATCGCACGGCATGGCAGCATTCGCGCGTGATCGCGCTGCTCGCGCCGGAACACGATCCGGCCGTGCTGCTGACCGCCGCGGCCAACGAGATCGGACTCGATGCCGCGCCGGCATATACCGTGCGCGAGGTCGAGGAGCAGGACTGGGTGCGGCTCACGCAGTCGCAGTTCGATCCGATCCAGATCGGCGAGCGCATCTGGGTCGTGCCGTCGTGGCACGATGCGCCGGACCCCGGCGCGCTCGTGCTCGAACTCGATCCGGGTCTCGCGTTCGGCACCGGCAGCCACCCCACCACGCGTCTGTGCATGGAGTGGATCGAGCAGTCGATCAAGCCCGGCCAGTCCGTGCTCGACTACGGCTGCGGCTCGGGTATCCTCGCGATTCTCGCGAAGAAGTGCGGCGCCGATCCGGTGATCGGCATCGATATCGATCCGCAGGCGGTCGAATCGGCGCGTCACAATAGCGAACGCAATCACGCCGAAGTCACCTATGGCCTGCCCGACGCCTGTCCGGCCGGCGAGTTCGACGTCGTGGTCGCGAACATCCTGTCGAATCCGCTGAAGCTGATGGCGTCGATGCTGTCGTCGAAGGTGAAGCCGGGCGGCCACATCGCGCTGTCGGGCATTCTCGCGCGCCAGGCCGAGGAAGTCGCGCAGGTCTACGCGCGCTGGATCGATATCAGCGTGTGGCGCGAACATGAAGGTTGGGTGTGCCTCGCCGGAACGCGCCGCGAAAGCAATTAGAATAAGGCGTATTGTCAACCTAACGGCCTCAGGCTCAACGGCTCGATATGCACCTGGCAACGCGTTGCCCCTTCTGCGAAACTGTCTTCCTTCTGCAACCGGCGCAGCTTGCGCAGCGCCGCGGCCTCGTGCGGTGCGGGCATTGCCAGGAAGTCTTCGACGCGTCGAGCAGTCTATTCGACGTCTCCGAAGGCGGCGATTTTTCGACGGCCAAACCGGTTGCCGCCGCAGCGGCAATCGAAGCGCTGTCGGGTGTGCGGCAACCCAACCCGGACTTCAGCGGCGACGCGTGGGACCCGTGGGCGCCGGCTTCGGAACAAAACTCCACCAGCATTTCCCGCAGCACGCTCGATGCCCGTTTGCGCGACCACGCGAGCAGCGTGCCGCTCGCGCCGCTGCCGCTTGGCGGCAACGAGCACGCACCCGTCACATCGGGCACTCCTCGCCAGGCGACCGAACCGGAATTGCGCGCCGGCGCTTTCACGGCACCGCTACCCGCGGACGATGAGCCGACGCTGGCCGACGCGCCGCTCGAACCCTTCGCCTATCCCGCCGACAACGCGGTCGATGAACAGCCTGTCGTCCCGCCCACCGCGCCTGCTCCCCCACCGCGAGTCGAAGACGAAGCGCCGCGCGTCTGGCACAAGATCGAACGCCCCGAGCCGTCCACGCTCGATGAACCGGCGCTGCGCGAACCAGCAAGTCTGCATGGCATGCCCGACAACGAGCCGCACTTCGGCCCGGTCGGTGGGGGCGTGGCCGGCTTCGGCGCCGCCGCAGGCATGGGTGCCGCAGGTGCTTCGGGCGCCGGCGGTACCGGCGGCCCGCGCCCGCCGGGCGGTCCGTCGCTCGCCCCATCGAGCGGCGAGCCATTCTCGGTCAAGCCGCCCGTCAGCGATGGCGACGATCCGTTCCCGGTCGTGCGCGAAACTCGCCCGGTGGACGCCGGACGCGTCGGCTGGATCGTCGCCGGTGTGGTGCTCGCCGCGCTGCTCGTCATTGCGCTGCTCGCGCAACTCGCGTGGTGGCAACGCGAGACCGTGATGGTCAACCTGCCGCGCTCGCAGATCCTGTACGCGCAGGCCTGCGCGCATCTCGGCTGTCAGCTGACGCCGCCGCACGATATCGAAGGCCTGCTCGTCGAGCCCTCCGATCTGCGGCAGATCGACGGCCCGCACAAGCTCGAGCTGAAGATGCCGCTGCACAACCGCCTGAACATCGCGCTCGCCTACCCCGCGATCGAACTCACGCTGCTCGACGATCAGAACAACGTCGCCGTGCGGCGCGTGCTGTGGCCGCAGGATTACGTGCCGCCCGGCACCGTGATCGCGTCCGGCCTGCCCGCGCACGCGACGCAGACGATGATCGTGCACCTCGACACCGGCACCGCGATTGCCTCCAATTTTCGCGTACAGATTTTTTATCCGTAACGCGCCCTCGCGCGCCCGCTCCCTGGCGGGCGCATCATTCTCATCACTGACGCCCTTTTCGGAGCACAACACATGAGTCAAGTCACGCTGGGTGGCAACCCGATCGAAGTAAGCGGCACGTTCCCGTCGGTCGGCCAGCAGGCCGCCGCATTCTCGCTGATCGGCCGAGACCTGAAGCCGCTGACGCTCGCCGACTTCGCCGGCAAGCGCAAGGTGCTCAACATCGTCCCGAGTCTCGACACGCCGACCTGCGCGACGTCGACGCGCAAGTTCAACGAAGCCGCCGCGAAGCTCAGCAACACGGCCGTCATCGTCGTGTCGGGCGACCTGCCGTTCGCGGCGTCGCGCTTCTGCACGACCGAGGGCATCGAGAACGTGGTGACCGCGTCGACGTTCCGCGGCCATGAGTTCGCGCAAGCGTACGGCGTCGACGTGACGAGCGGTCCGCTGACCGGCCTGACCGCGCGCGCGGTCGTCGTGCTCGACGAAAACGACAAGGTCGTGCACGCCGAGTTGGTCGGCGAGATCAAGAACGAGCCGAACTACGACGCAGCGCTCGCCGCGCTGAAGTAAGCCCTCTCGCGCGCGAACGACGGCGCCGCGCCTCGCGCGCGGCGCTGGCGGCGCGGCGCGTCTCTTTCCACCGCTTTCATACAGGAACGCTCGCCTTGGCTACGCTCATCTGCGGCTCGCTCGCGTACGACAACATCATGACCTTCGAAGGCCGCTTTCGGGAGCACATCCTGCCGGAGCAGGTCCACATCCTCAACGTAAGCTTTCTCGTGCCGACCATGCGTCGCGAGTTCGGCGGCTGCGCGGGCAACATCGCCTATGCGCTGAATCTGCTCGGCGGCGACGCGCGCATCATGGGCGCGATCGGCGCCGTCGACGCACAGCTCTATCTTGACCGGCTCGCGCAGCTCGGCCTGTCGACGGAAAACGTGCTCGTCGTGCCCGACACCTACTCGGCGCAGGCGATGATCACGACCGACCTCGAGAACAACCAGATCACCGCTTTCCATCCGGGCGCGATGATGCAGTCGCATCAGAACCGCGCCGACGAAGTGGCGGGCCTGACGCTCGGCATCGTCGCGCCGGACGGCTATGACGGCATGGTCCAGCACTCCGAACAGCTTGCCGCCGCAGGCGTGCCATTCATCTTCGATCCGGGCCAGGGCTTGCCGCTGTTCGACGGCGAGACGCTGCGGCGCATCATTGAACTTGCTACCTATGTAGCGGTCAACGATTACGAAGCCGCGCTGGTGAGCAACAAGACCGGCTGGTCGATCGAACAGATCGCCGGCAAGGTCGACGCGCTGATCATTACGCTCGGCGAGAAGGGTGCGCAGATCCATCACGGCGGCGGTATAGAAGAGATTCCGGCGGTAACGGCCAGGCAGCTGCTCGATCCCACCGGCTGCGGCGACGCGTTTCGCGGTGGCTTGCTCTACGGTATCGAGAAGGGTCTCGGGTGGGCCACGACCGGCCGTCTCGCCAGCCTGATGGGCGCACTGAAGATCGAGCATCAAGGCCCGCAAAACTACGCGCCCAGCCGGGCGGAAATCAACGAGCGGTTCAAGCAGGCCTTCGGATACGACCTGCACTGATATCGCGTGCTATGGGAGTTTGGGAATGAGAACATCGAGTCGCCTGATCATCGTCACCTTGATCGCCGGTTCGTTGGCCATGTCGGGGTGTGCGGTCAACAGCAGCTCTCCCGACGTTTTCACCGCCTCGCAGGCGCAGCGTGAACAGACGGTTCGCATGGCCACGGTGGAGAGCGTGCGCGCGGTGCGGATCAGCACGAACGACGGTCAGCCGATCGGCATCGGCGCACTCGGTGGCGCGGCGCTCGGCGCGCTCGCCGGCAGCACGATCGGCGGCGGACGTGGCTCGGTCGCGACGGGTATCGTCGGCGGCATCGGCGGTGCGGTCGCCGGCAATGCAATCGAAAACCGCGTCGCCATGCGCGACGGTATCGAAATCACCGTGCGCCTCGACAACGGCGACATGCGCGCCGTCACCCAAACTGCTACCGGCGAAATCTTCCGCGCCGGCGATCGCGTGAGGCTGCTGTCGAGCGGCGGCGTCACGCGCGTCACACACTAAGCGCACCTCCCGCGCGGCGGCGCGTAGTTCAGCGCCGCGACGACGACTTCACACGCATGGGTCCTCACGGGTCCATGCGTGTTTTTTCTTTTCGGGACGACGGGCAAAAAAAACCCGCCACCGGCACACCGGTAACGGGTCGTTGACCGGGTGGCGCTCGCAAGAAATCGAGCACGACCCGGTCATCCGACACATCGTACGATGTGTCGACTTACTGCTACTGCTTACGGACGGCTGCCCGTCGGGAACGGCCATGCCGCTGCCGGGTTCAGCGCGGTCTTCACCGTCGCCGCCGGTGCGCTCGAGACAGCAGGCGCAGCGGGAGCAGGCGCGGCCTTCTTGGCGACAGCCTTCTTCGCAGGGGCAGCCTTCTTCGCAGGCGCAGCGGCCTTCTTCGCGGCAGCCTTCTTGGCAGGTGCAGCTTTCTTGGCTGCAGCCTTTTTGGCAGGCGCCGCCTTCTTGGCAGCGGCCTTCTTCGCCGCGACCTTCTTCGCCGGTGCTGCCTTCTTCGCTGCGGCCTTCTTCGCCGGTGCTGCCTTCTTCGCTGCGACCTTCTTCGCTGCGACCTTCTTCACCGCGGCTTTCTTCGCCGGTGCTGCCTTCTTCGCCGCGACCTTCTTGGCTGCAACCTTCTTCGCCGCGACCTTCTTCACTGCGGCTTTCTTCGCCGGTGCTGCCTTCTTCGCCGCGACTTTCTTCGCTGCAACCTTCTTCGCGGCGACCTTCTTCACTGCGACCTTCTTCGCGGCGACCTTCTTGGCCGGAGCAGCCTTCTTAGCCGGAGCAGCAGCCTTCTTGGCTGCGGTCTTCTTTGCTGCGGGCTTCTTGGCCGCGGCTTTCTTTGCAGTTGCCATCATTTTCTCCTTCAGGTTTTCAGATGAGGTCAGTTCAAACTACACCCTTCGTCAAAACCCGCTTCCCGCGGACGCTTCTCAGGGCGCGCGCTACGAAGCGGGCTATTCATCGGCGTACGCAGATGCGGCGCGCTTACGCTAATGAATGCGGTAAGGCGCGCCGTGCCCGAAGGCACCGCGCGCCAAATCTGGTCGGCGTCGCAAGGCGACGCCGGCAATTGCTTGATCGGGCCGCCGGCGACGACGCCAGCGGCTTTTTCCGGGGGGAAGTTTGCCCATCCCACTGAAGGGTCCGCAAAGTGCCTGTCATGTTTGTGGGCCGTCAAGGCACCGGGCACGCTTTGCATCAGGCCGTTCTGCTCCTAACCCGGGGCGCCGCGGCCACAGGCGGCGGCATCCCCATCAATGAATACATCCGCGATACGAATCCCGGCTTACTCCCAGGAAAGCGCACCGCCAGTCTGATATTCGATCACTCGCGTCTCGAAGAAATTGCGTTCCTTCTTCAGATCGATCATCTCGCTCATCCACGGGAACGGGTTTTCCTCGTTCGGGTAGAGCGGATCGAGACCGATCTGCTGGCAACGGCGGTTGCAGATGAAGCGCAGATAGCTCTTGAACATCGACGCGTTGAGGCCGAGCACGCCGCGCGGCATCGTATCTTCGGCGTAGCGGTATTCGAGCTCGACCGCCTGCTGGAAGATCGCGCGAATTTCGGCGCGAAACTCAGCCGTCCACAGGTGCGGGTTTTCGAGTTTGATCTGGTTGATCAGGTCGATGCCGAAGTTGCAGTGCATCGACTCGTCGCGCAGGATGTACTGGTACTGCTCCGCCGCGCCGGTCATCTTGTTCTGGCGGCCGAGCGCCAGGATTTGCGTAAAGCCGACGTAGAAGAACAGGCCTTCCATCACACAGGCGAACACGATCAGCGAGCGCAGCAGCGTCTGGTCTGCTTCGAGCGTACCGGTCTTGAAGGCCGGGTCGGTCAGCACGTGGATGTACGGAATCAGGAATTCGTCTTTCGCGCGGATCGACGGGACCTCGTGATACGCGTTGAAGATTTCGCCCTCGTCGAGACCCAGCGACTCGACGATGTACTGGTAAGCGTGCGTATGGATCGCCTCTTCGAACGCCTGGCGCAGCAGGAACTGGCGGCATTCGGGCGCCGTGATGTGGCGGTAGGTGCCCAGCACGATGTTGTTGGCGGCGAGGGAATCTGCCGTCACGAAGAAGCCCAGGTTGCGCTTGACGACGCGGCGCTCGTCTTCGGTCAGCCCGTTCGGGTCTTTCCACAGGGCGATGTCGCGCGACATGTTCACTTCCTGCGGCATCCAGTGGTTGGCGCAACCCGCCAGATACTTTTCCCAGGCCCACTTGTACTTGAACGGCACCAGCTGATTGACGTCGGTCTGGCCGTTGATGATGCGCTTGTCGGCGACATTGACGCGCGCTTCGGAAGCGGCCGCCGCGTTGGCAACCGCGTTGCCAACATGAGCGACGGGAGCGACAGCGATGTCGTTCGCGAAGACTTCTTGAGCGAAGGGAGCATGCGAAGCGGAACGCGTTCCGATTTGCGAACCCACAGCCGACCCCGCAGCGTTGCGCAACACGTTCGGTTGCGTCGCGCTCGAGGGAGTTACGGCAGTGATCTCGTCATCCCAGTTGAGCATAAATGTCACCATCAATTTAGAACGGTTTGTACCATCTTTTCACGAGCGATAAAAGAGTTCACTCGCGAAAATTCCTGTTTTCGATTCGCGTTGCTACGTTCATACAACACTTTGTTCGACATACTGCGTGTGACCCATCCAGTGACGCATCGAGTGACGCGTGATGAACGCGTGTTGAACATGTGTTGCCGAGGTCCTTCGCGAACTCGAAGAGCAACGTTTCGACATGACGTTTCGTTGCTCTATCTATATGTATTGCGCGGCGCGTTCACGGCATCCTCCGACTGATCGATGGACTGATCGATGCCGCACGAGCCACGCATCGCGAGAGTCGGCGGTGAGCCGTGCTGAGTGTGTTGCGTCAGCGTTGGCGGTCGAAGTGCGATGCCATGTCGAGCGATCGTCTTGTTGCCAACGGCTGGGTTGCTTCACTGCATCGACGAGCGGTGAGACTTCGATACTGCTCACCGCTCGTCGACCTGCGTCTACTTCATCGACGGGGCGCGTCACTCACCGCCTGCGGATCACCACCTACGACCCTCGCGTGCAGTTAGCAAGCATCGCTCCCGCTGCTTGCCAATCTTTACTGGCAAGCCTCGCACTCGTCGAAGCCAGGATCGCCCGGACGCATCATGCAGACCGGACCATCCGCTTCGGGTGCCGCGTCGACCGCGACCGCGGCAGTCGCTGCGACCGCTGCAGCAGCCTGCAAGCCGCCGCCCACACCACCCGCCGCGCCACCGCCCACGCCGAAGCCGCCTGCCGCGCCGCCTGCGCCACCCGAGCCGTCATGACCCGAGCTCACCGCGTTCAGCGCGCCGTGCGCGACCGTCGACTTCTCGACGTGCGTCGCCGCCATCGTGCGCAGGTAGTAGGTGGTCTTCAGACCGCGCAGCCATGCGAGCTTGTAGATCTCGTCGAGCTTCTTGCCCGATGCGCCCGCCATGTAGATGTTCAGCGACTGCGCCTGGTCGATCCACTTCTGACGACGCGAAGCCGACTCGACGAGCCAAACCGGATCGACTTCGAACGCGGTCGCGTAGATCGCGCGCAAGTCGGCCGGGATGCGGTCGATGCGCGACAGCGTGCCGTCGAAGTACTTCAGGTCGGCGACCATCACTTCGTCCCACAGGCCGCGCGCCTTCAGGTCGCGCACCAGGTAGTCGTTGACCACCGTGAACTCGCCCGACAGGTTCGACTTCACGTACAGGTTCTGATAGGTCGGTTCGATGCACGCCGACACGCCGATGATGTTCGAGATCGTCGCGGTCGGCGCGATCGCGACGCAGTTCGAGTTGCGCATGCCGTAGGTCGAGATACGCGAGCGCAGCGCGGGCCAGTCCATCGACTCGCTCGAATCGACCTCGACATAACCGCCGCGCGCTTCGGCGAGCAGCGCCACCGAATCCTGCGGCAGGATGCCGCGATCCCACAGCGAACCGCGGTAGCTCGAGTAGCGGCCGCGCTCTTCGGCCAGCTCGGTCGACGCGTAGTACGCGTAGTAGCAAACCGCTTCCATCGAGCGATCGGCGAACTCGACCGCTTCCTGCGACGCGTACGGCGTGCGCAGCACGTGCAGGCAGTCCTGGAAGCCCATGATGCCGAGGCCGACCGGACGGTGCTTCAGGTTCGAGTTACGCGCCTTGGCGACCGCGTAGTAGTTGATGTCGATCACGTTGTCGAGCATGCGCATCGCGACGCTGACCGTGCGCTTCAGCTTGTCGTGGTCGAGCGCGAGCGTGCCGTCGGCCTGCTCCTTCAGGTGCGCGACGAGGTTCACCGAGCCGAGGTTGCAGACGGCGATTTCGGCGTCGCTCGTGTTCAGCGTGATTTCCGTGCACAGGTTCGACGAGTGGACGACGCCGACGTGCTGCTGCGGCGAGCGCACGTTGCACGGATCCTTGAACGTGATCCACGGATGGCCGGTTTCGAATAGCATGCCCAACATCTTGCGCCACAGTTGCGCCGCCGGGATCTTCTTGAACAGCTTGATCTCGCCGCGGGCGACCTTGTCTTCGTAAGCCGTGTAAGCCGTTTCGAACTCGGCGCCGAACTTGTCGTGCAGGTCCGGGCAGGTGGACGGCGAGAACAGCGTCCAGTCGCCGCCTTCCATCACGCGCTTCATGAACAGGTCGGGAATCCAGTTCGCGGTGTTCATGTCGTGCGTGCGACGACGGTCGTCGCCGGTGTTCTTGCGCAGCTCGAGGAATTCCTCGATGTCGAGGTGCCACGATTCGAGGTACGCGCACACCGCGCCCTTGCGCTTGCCGCCCTGGTTCACTGCGACCGCCGTGTCGTTGACGACCTTCAGGAACGGCACCACGCCCTGCGACTTGCCGTTGGTGCCCTTGATGTGCGAGCCGAGCGCGCGCACACGCGTCCAGTCGTTGCCGAGGCCGCCGGCGAACTTCGACAGCAGCGCGTTTTCCTTCAGCGCTTCGTAGATGCCGTCGAGGTCGTCGTCGACCGTGGTCAGATAGCAAGACGACAGCTGCGAGCGGCGCGTGCCGGAGTTGAACAACGTCGGCGTCGAACTCATGAAGTCGAAGCTCGACAGCACGTTGTAGAACTCGATCGCGCGCGCTTCGCGGTCGATCTCGTTCAGCGACAGACCCATCGCGACACGCATAAAGAATGCCTGGGGCATTTCGATACGCACGTTGTCGTGATGCAGGAAGTAGCGGTCGTACAGCGTCTGCAGACCGAGGTAGCCGAACTGCAGGTCGCGGTTCGCGTCGAGCGCGGCCCCGAGGCGCTTCAGGTCGAACTGCAGCAGCTTGTCGTCGAGCAGCTCGGCTTGCACGCCGCGCTTGATGAACTGCGGGAAGTACTCGGCGTAGCGCTCGCCCATCTCGGCTTGCGTGACTTCCTCTTCGAGAATCTCGCGGCGGATCGTATGCAGCAGGATGCGCGCGGTGGCCTGGCTGTAGGCCGGGTCCTTTTCGATCATCGTACGGGCAGCGAGGATCGCCGAGTCGTACACCTGGCTCATCGGCACGCCGTCGTACAGGTTCTTCACCGTTTCCGCGACGATCGGCTCGGCGCTTACCGCGTCGCCGAGGTTCGCGCACGCGGACTCGATGATGCCGCGCAGCGCAGCCATGTCCAGCGGACGCGTGATGCCGTTGTCGGTCACGTTCAGGCCCGGGGTGCTGGCGCCTTCCGCTGTCTGACCTTCATGAGCGTCATGCGCGCGCGCCTGGTTGCGCTTCTCGCGATACAGCACGTAAGCACGCGCGACGTTGTGTTCGCCGCCGCGCATCAGCGCGAGTTCGACCTGATCCTGAATGTCTTCGATATGGAACGTGCCGCCATTCGGACGGCTGCGCACCAGCGCGCGCACCACGTTCTGCGTGAGTTGCTCGACCAGTTCGCGCACCCGTGCCGACGCCGCGCCCTGACCACCGTTGACGGCGAGGAACGCCTTCGTCACGGCGATCGCGATTTTCGACGGCTCGAACGACACCACGCTGCCGTTGCGGCGGATCACCTTGTAGTCGGCGTAATTCGCTTGCGGCGCGAGCGCCTGCGCGCCTTGGGTCTGGCCGAAGGCCTGGCCAGTCGGTGAGCCCTCGTAACGGGTCGTCACGTTGTCGGTGGTTTGCATGTGCAAAGCTCCTGGTCTTGGAAATATTGCGGCGAGTGCCGCGGATTAAATCGAACGCCGCGCCGCCGCGTGCGCGTGCGATGAGGTGCAGGTAGGCCGGCTACGCCGGTTGGCGGGATGCAACTGCGAGGAAGCCTGGTTCGATTTGATGACGGTCTTCATCGGGTCGGTCGCGATCACTGGCTGGTCCTTTCCTGAAATGCTTCTGGATGCGGCCGGAGATCCCCTACCGGCTGCGCCCCAGGAATTTTTTTCGCTGTCTGGAATGCTTGCGGCGCCATGCTCGGGGAGCGGGACGCCGCAGACTTATCCACTCTTATTCACCCGGTTATGCACATGGTTATTCACAGCACAACACAAGATATAGTGCGAAACTCAGTTGTCGGCACCAAGTATAGTGGAGTTTCGAGACAGGTCAAACGGTTTTATTTGCGTTCGCAGTCTTGACTTTTGCTTCACGCAGCGCGCAGAAGCCCCCCGGAGAAGCACGCTGCGCCTCGTTCTCCGTGGATCACGCAAGATCGTGCGAAGGGGGTTACCGCGTTTCGGAAAACTTGAGATAGGGGAAATACCGACCGTCGAGCAACGTGTCGCGCTGCAGTCGCGGCCATTCGAAATACGGACCGGGATCGGTCTTGCGACCGGGTGCGATGTCGGAGTGGCCGGCAAGCGCGTCGATCGGATAGCGTGCCGTCAGTGCTCTGACGAGCGCGGCGAGCGTGCGGTATTGCGCCGCTTCGAAGGCGGTGGTGTCGCTGCCTTCGAGCTCGATGCCGATCGAGAAATCATTGCAGCGCTCGCGGCCGAAAAAATTCGACGGCCCCGCGTGCCACGCGCGCTCGTTGCACGACACGAACTGCTCGAGCGCGCCATCGCGATGAATCACGAAATGCGCGGACACGCGCACGCCGCGCAGACGCGTGTCGTAGTACGGGTGAGTGTTGCAGTCGAGCGCGTTCTGGAACAGCTCGGCAATCGCGGCGCCGCCGAACTGGTTCGGCGGCAGGCTGATGTTGTGAACGACGATCAGCGTCGGCAGCGCGCCTTGCGGACGCGCTTCGAAGTTTGGCGAGGCAAGCTTGCGTGCGGCAGGAACCCAACCGTCGGCATCGACGGTGTACGCGCCGCTCATCGGGCGTCGCGGCCGCTCGGACGCGCGCCGTGGCGCTGCGCGTGCGCGGCGCAGCAGAACGCCTGCCCCGCGACGCTGACCGAGTCGCTCTTCGGTGCGTGCACGCCGCACTCGACGCAGCGGATCATCGGCTCGGCAGCAAGCTGCGGCTGTTGCCCATTCGAAGAACGCGCGCCGCCATTCGCGGTGCCGGCAGCGTTGGCGCCGCCGGCTCCGGTGCGTTGCGCGGATTGCGCGTCGTGGCGGCGCAGCGCCTTCACGAGCCATTGACCGACGATGAACAGCAGAATCAGCAAAAAGATTTGTCGCATGGGGACACTCACACCACGGGCCGGTGCAACAGCACCTCGAAAACAAAACGGCTGCCGACGTACGCGAGCAACAGCGCGACGAACGAGGCCAGCACCCAGCGCAATGCCGCACGGCCGCGCCAGCCGGACACCTTGCGCGCGGTCAGCAGCGCGCCGAACATCACCCACGAAAGAATCGCGAACACGGTCTTGTGATCGAGCCGCAACGCGCGGTCGATCAGCTGCTCGCTGAACAGGATGCCCGACAGCAGCGTCAGCGTGAGCAGCACGAAGCCGGCGCCGATCAGACGGAACAGCAGCTTCTCGAGCGTGAGCAGCGGCGGCAGCGCGTCGAGCCAACTCGACCACCAGCCATTGTCCGCCGCCGCGTGCCTTTGCGCGAGACCACCGCGCATCGAATGCAGACGCCGCTCGACCGCCAGCATCAGCACCGCGTGCAGCGCCGCGATCGCGAACAGACCGTACGCGATATTCGCAATCAGGAAGTGCAGCTTGAACATCGGCGCGGCCGCATACGGCAGCACGCGCACGCCGCCGAACGCGAGCGGCAGCAGCGACGCGACGCACGCGAGTGGCAACACCAGCAGGCGCAGTCCGTCGAGCGGGAAAAAGAAACTCTCGATCCAGTAGATGCCGGCGCCGAGCCAGAACATCGCCGACAGCGCGAACGCGAAGCCGAACACCATCGCGTTCTGCGGGAAGATCGTGGTATGCAGCAGCACGCCGTGAGCGAGCAGCGCGACGAACAGCAGCGCGCGCCCGGGCGCGCTCATGCCGGAGGCCACCAGAGCGCCCGCGTTGGCGGTATGACCGGGCAGCGGCGGCACGCTCTCGAGCAGCGGACGCACGTCCGCGTGCCGGTGCGAGCGCCAGCCGGCCACGGCAAGACCGCCGTAGAGAAGCGCGGTGAGGGCATACAGTACAATATCCATATTCGAAGTTTACACTAGGGCCCTACTCCGCGACGTCTTGCGCTTCGCGCGCAGCGCGGGCCCCACCGTTCATCGCTCCCCATGCTCGACAATCTGACTCAACGGATGGCGCGCGTCGTCAAGACGCTGCGCGGCGAGGCCCGGCTCACCGAGGCGAACACCCAGGAAATGCTGCGCGAGGTGCGTCTCGCACTGCTCGAGGCCGACGTGGCGCTGCCCGTCGTGCGCGAGTTCATCGCGAAGGTCAAGGAGAAGGCGCTCGGCGAGGAAGTAATCTCCAGCCTGTCGCCGGGTCAGGCGCTCGTCGGCGTCGTGCAGCGCGAACTGACCGCGGTGATCGGCGGCGATTACGAAGGCAAGGCCTCCGAGCTCAATCTCGCCGTCGCGCCGCCCGCGATCATCCTGATGGCGGGTCTGCAGGGCGCCGGCAAAACGACCACGGTCGGCAAGCTCGCCAAGCTGCTGCGCGAGCAGTACAAGAAGAAGGTGCTGACCGTTTCGTGCGACGTCTATCGTCCCGCCGCCATCGCGCAGCTGAAAACGGTGACCGAGCAGGTCGGCGCGGACTTCTTCCCGTCGGATCCGAACCAGAAGCCGGTCGACATTGCCCGCGCCGCGCTCGACTGGGCCAAGCGCCACTATCACGACGTGCTGCTCGTCGACACGGCCGGCCGTCTCGGTATCGACGAGGCGATGATGAACGAAATCACCGCGCTGCACGCCGAGCTGAAGCCGGCGGAAACGCTGTTCGTCGTCGACGCGATGCTCGGCCAGGACGCGGTCAACACCGCGAAGGCGTTCAGCGACGCGCTGCCGCTCACCGGCGTCGTGCTCACCAAGCTCGACGGTGATTCGCGCGGTGGCGCGGCGCTCTCGGTGCGTCACGTGACGGGCAAGCCGGTCAAGTTCGTGGGTGTCGCCGAAAAACTCGACGGCCTCGAAGTGTTCCACCCGGACCGCATGGCGAGCCGGATTCTCGGCATGGGCGACATTCTCGCGCTGGTGGAGGAAGCGCAGCGCGGCGTCGACGTGCAGGCCGCGCAGAAGCTCGCCGACAAGGTCAAGAAAGGCGGCGACTTCGACCTCAACGATTTCCGCGCTCAGCTCACGCAAATGAAGGGCATGGGCGGCCTGTCGTCGCTGATGGACAAGCTGCCCGCGCAGTTCCAGCAAGCCGCGGCCGGCGCCGACATGAGTCAGGCCGAGAAGCAGATGCGACGCATGGAAGGCATCATCAACTCGATGACGCCCGCCGAGCGCGCCAAACCCGAACTGATCAAGGCGACCCGCAAGCGCCGCATCGCCGCGGGCGCGGGCGTGCAGGTGCAGGAAGTCAACCGCATGCTGAACCAGTACGAACAGATGCGCACGATGATGAAGAAGCTCAAGGGCGGCAACCTGCAGAAGATGATGCGCGGCATGAAAGGCATGATGCCCGGCATGCGCTAAGCTTGATGGGACCGGCGCGCCCTCACGCCGAGTGCGGCGCGGCTGACTTCGGCATCGTGCGGGTTTATTCTGTAGCGCATCGCGCCGTCCCTCGCGGGAACGTCCCTCGGGACGTTGCCACTCACACTATGTATACAGTTACCGTCCGTCAGACGTCATGAACCGCGAAGAAGCCCTCCATATTTTTCGACACTCCGAAGAGATAGTTTCGGCTTCGGACGTTACTGCGTCGATCGCCCGCATGGCGGCTGCCATCCGCGACGAGATGAGCGAGGACTTCCCGCTCGTGCTGTCGGTGATGGGCGGCGCCGCGGTATTCACCGGCATGCTGCTGCCGCACCTCGATTTCCCGCTCGAGTTCGACTACATCCACCTGACGCGCTACCGCAATACGACGAAGGGCAGCAACGAGATGCAATGGCGCGTCGCGCCGGCCGAGTCGGTCAAGGATCGCGTGGTGCTCGTGCTCGACGACATCCTCGACGAAGGCGAGACGATGGCCGCAATCCGTGACCGCATCCTCGCGATGGGCGCGAAGCGCTTCCTGTCCGCGGTGCTGTGCGAGAAGATCATTCCGAAGGCGAAACCGCTGCGCCCCGATTACTGCGGCTTCGAAGTGCCGGACCGGTACGTGTTCGGCTGCGGGATGGATGCGAAGGGCTACTGGCGCAACCTGCCGACCATTCGGGCGTTGACCGAGGGACCGTGAGCGGGGCATCCGCCCTACCGGCGAAAAAAAAGCAGCCTGCCTGGCTGCTTTTTTATGGCTGCGACGGTGGCAATGCGCGCACCGGCTCGCGTTTCACAGCTTGTGCACGAAAGAGCGGATTCCACCGAGCATCATCTCGACTGAAATCGCGACGAGCACGAGCCCCATCAGCCGCTCGAACGCCGCCATCACACGTTCACCGAGCCACGCCTGAATGCGCTCGGCGAGCATCAGCACGATCGCACAGATGGTCATCGTGACGGTCAGCGCGCCGACCCACTCGAACGTTTTGCCCGGCGCCTGCGAGGTCAGCAGCATAACCGTCGCCAACGCCGACGGACCCGCTAGCGCCGGAATCGCGAGCGGCACGATCAGCGGCTCGCCGCCGCGCGCGTCGCCGCCGAACGGACCGTCCGGATGCGGAAACACCATGCGCAGCGCAATCAGAAACAGCACGATGCCGCCGCCGATCCGCAACGACTGGTCGCTGAGGCTCATCATGCGCAGAAAGCTCTGCCCGAGCACCATGAACATCAGCAGGATCGCAAACGCGATCGCGACCTCGCGCAGGATCACGACCGTGCGACGCTCCGGCGACACACCTCGCAAGCAACTGACGAAGATCGGGATGTTGCCGAGCGGATCGGTGATCAGGATCAGCAGCACCGTCGCGGACAGGAAGGTGTACTCCACTGCCCGATCCGCTTAGTTCGCCAGCGCCGCGCGCACTTTGTCGATCACGGTCTGCGCGGCGTCCGCGACCGGCAGCAGCGTCGCTTCGGCCTCGCGACGGCCCTGATACTCGATCTTGCCGTCCTTCAGACCACGGTCGCCGATCACCAGTCGATGCGGCACGCCGATCAGTTCCCAGTCGGCGAACATCACGCCCGGCCGCTCGCCGCGATCGTCGAGGATCACGTCGATACCGGCCGCGACGAGTTCCGCGTACAGCTTGTCGGCCTGCTCACGCACCGCGTCGCTGCGGTCATAGCCCATCGGGCACAGCACGACTTCGAACGGCGCAATCGACTCCGGCCAGATGATGCCCTTGTCGTCGAAATTCTGTTCGATCGCGGCGCCGAGAATCCGCGTGACGCCGATGCCGTAGCAGCCCATTTCCATCGGCCGAGGCTTTCCGGTTTCGTCGAGACAGGTCGCGTTCATCGCTTCGGAATACTTGGTGCCGAGCTGGAACACGTGGCCCACTTCGATGCCGCGGCAGATGTCGAGCACGCCCCTGCCGTCCGGCGACGGATCGCCCTTCGTCACATTGCGGATGTCGGCGACGACCGGCTCCGGCAGGTCGCGGCCCCAGTTCACGCCGGTGGTGTGATAGTCGACGTCGTTCGAGCCGACCACGAAGTCGCTCATGTTCGCGACCGTGCGGTCCGCGATCACCTTGACCGGCTTCTTCGTGTCGATCGGACCGAGATAGCCCGGCGGTGTGCCGAACGTCTCGACGATCTCGGCTTCGGTCGCCATGCGGAAATTACCGAGGCCCGGGAGCTTGGCCGCCTTGATCTCGTTCAGATCATGGTCGCCACGCAGCATCAGCAGCCAGATCGTCGGCTCGGCGCCTTCGTTCTCGGCGGCGAGCACCACCGACTTGATCGTGCGTTCGAGCGGAATGTTCAGCAGTTCGGCAACCGCCTCGCACTTCGCCTTGCCGGGCGTCGCGGTCTTCTTCATCTCTTCTGCCGGCGCCGCGCGCTCTGCGATCAGCGGTAGCGCTTCGGCTGCCTCGACGTTCGCGGCGAAATCGGAGGTCGGGCAATACGCGATGTCGTCTTCGCCGGTGTCGGCGATCACATGGAACTCATGCGAGCCGCTGCCGCCGATCGAGCCGTTGTCGGCCGCCACCGCGCGGAAGTCCAGACCGAGGCGCGTGAAGATGCGCACGTACGCGTCGTACATCTTGCGATACGACTCGCGCAGACCCTCCGCGTCCTTGTCGAACGAGTACGCGTCTTTCATGATGAACTCGCGGCCGCGCATCACGCCGAAACGCGGACGGATCTCGTCGCGGAACTTCGTCTGGATCTGATAGAAGTTGACCGGCAGTTGGCGATAGCTCTTGATCTGGTTGCGCGCGATGTCGGTGACCACTTCCTCGTGCGTCGGGCCCATCACGAAATCGGCCTGCTTGCGGTCTTTGAAGCGCAGCAGCTCGGGACCGTACTTCTCCCAGCGCCCCGATTCCTGCCACAGTTCGGCCGGCTGCACGGCCGGCATCAACAGCTCGATGGCGCCCGCCCGGTTCATTTCCTCACGCACGATCGCTTCCACCTTGCGGATCGAACGCAGGCCGACCGGCAGGTAGTTATAGATACCGCCCGCGACGCGACGGATCATGCCCGCGCGCACCATGAGCTTGTGGCTGATGATTTCGGCGTCGGCGGGCGCTTCTTTGAGAGTGCCGATAAAGAAACGGGAAGCTTTCATTCAAGGTGTCCAAAAGCGGCGGCTTCCGGTAGGACCGCCAGAAAAGGGGAAAATGGGGGAAATCGACACAGATCCGCGGCGAAGCCGGCAGGGTTCGCCCGACTGACGGCGCCCTGCCCCCGTGCGGCGCCGAAACCGCCGCGCAAAGCCTCTCTCACAAGGGATAGGCACGGAAAACCGACAGGCTACCGCAAACCCGGGCCTGTTGCGGCGAATCGTTCCGTTCTTATGCGATTCGGTGCGTAGGGTCCGTTATCTGTTTATAATCAAAGCAATTTTAAAGGATTCGAAGGTGGTTGTATGCTGGATCGTGAAGGCTTTCGCCCGAACGTCGGCATCATCCTCTTGAACGCGCACAACGAGGTGTTTTGGGGCAAACGGCTCCGTGAACATTCCTGGCAGTTTCCGCAAGGGGGCATCAAATATGGTGAGACCCCCGTGCAAGCGATGTATCGGGAGTTACACGAAGAGACCGGGCTGCTTCCTGAGCACGTCAAGGTGATCGGTCGCACGCGCGACTGGTTGCGTTATGAGGTGCCTGACAAGTTCATCAAGCGCGAAGTACGCGGTCATTACCGCGGCCAGAAACAAATCTGGTTTTTGCTCCGGATGGTAGGACGCGACTGCGACATCTGTTTGCGCGCCACCGACCACCCTGAGTTCGATGCGTGGCGTTGGAACGAGTATTGGGTGCCGCTCGACTGTGTGATCGAGTTCAAGCGGGATGTGTATCAGCTGGCGCTGACGGAACTGTCCCGTTTCATGCGCCGGCCTGCGCCGCGTGCGGAAAAACCTGGCGGGCATCATGGGTCGCGTTATCCCCGGATAGCGTCGTCGATGCAAAGCCCGCCGGATTCCATGGTAAGCACGGTGGTCACCGCCGTCACGACCGTAGCTTCGGTCAGCGTCGAAACTTCGACGCACGTGCTGGTCGCGCCGGATTGCGGTCCCGGCTCACCGGATGCGAACATGAGATCGGAGCATGAGCGCGAAACGGCCGAAGCTGACGAGGCCATCGCCCCGTTAGTCCGACGAGGCGTGCGCGATTAACCATTCCAAGGCGGCGGCTCACGCCGCCTCTCTCTGGCGCGGCTTTCGAGCCGCGCCCGTCTCTCGAGGGAATCAGATTGAAAGCATTTGCATTCGCCGTGGCGTGCGTCGCCACCGGCGCCCTGCTGGCAGGCTGTTCGAGCGCCGGCAAACCGACCAACAAAGACGACAGCGAGTTCACCTATCTGCTTGACCGCAAGAGCAACTGGGTTGAAAACAAGGTCGACACGTTGCCGCCGCTGCCCACCGACGAGAACCTGCTGCCGTTCGAGGTTTCCGGCAATACGCCGCTGCAATTTGCGATCGACCCGAAGTCCGTCAGCGTCGGCGATGACGGCGTGGTGCGTTACACGGTGGTCGTCACGAGCCCGGGCGGTGCGCGCAACGTCAATTACGAGGGCATCCGCTGCGACACGTATGAATGGCGTCAGTATGCGGGCCTGAACGCCGATCACGACGGCTGGGACACGACGGTCGCAAACCCGTTTTCGCGGATAGAAAACGGCGCGCTGAATGCGTACCAGGCCGCCTTGTATCAGGACTATATGTGCGCAAACAAGATTCCGACCGGCAGCGCGCAGCACATCGTCGAGAACATTCGTTACAAGCGCACGCAGACGTCGCAGATTCATTGAGGCCGGTTGCGCGGCGCGCGCCCGACTCAGGCGCCGTTGCTTATCCGTGACGATTAAAAAGCCGTTCCAGCCTGCGCTGGAACGGCTTAATGAGATGGTCAGCCTGACCGAAACGGCCCGATCGGCTTACGCTGCTCGGGCCGTTTCCTTTTTCGGGAGATCATCATGGGCACCATCGCGTTGATCGGGATCGATCTGGGCAAGTACTGCTTCTTCCTGCATGCGCAGGACCCACGGCCATGAGGTATGGCGCAAGAAGGCCACACGAGCGCGACTTCTCATGTTGCTTGCAAACTGCCCGGCCTGCACGATTGCCATGGAAGCCTGCGCAGGCGCGCACTGCCTCGCGCGCAAGCTCCAAACGTTCGGGCATCGGGTTCTGCTGATCGCGCCGCAATTCGTGCGGCCTTTCGTAAAGGGTAACAAGACCGACTTTGCCGATGCCGAGGCCATCTGCAAAGCGGCGTCCCGTCCGTCGATGCGCTTCGTGGCCGTGAAGACGCCCGAGCAGCAGACGCTGCTTGCCCTGCATCGCGTACGCGAAGCGTTGGTGGCCGAGCGTACGGCCACGGCCAATCAGATCCATGGCTTCCTGCTTGAATTCGGCGTGAGCCCGCCGGTAGGCGCGCGGGCTATTGCGAAGCTCCCCACCTTGCTGGACGATGTGAGCCAGGCGCTGCCGCCGCGACTGGTCTGCATTCTGCTGCGTCTTCATCGGCGTTATGGCCAGCTCTGCGACGAGATCGCGCAGATCGAAGGCGAACTCAAGCTTCAACTCGCCGAAGACGAGGCAGGCCAGCGGCTGCTGACGACCCGGTATCGGCCCCATCACGGCCAGCAGCCTGCTCGCGATGGCTGGCGACGTACATGGCTTCCGGCGAGGGCGGGATTTCGCTGCTTCTCTCGGCCTCGTACCACGACAGCACTCAACGGGAGGGCGCTCAACGCTGCTGGGCATCAGCAAGTCAGTATGACTCCCGTTCGGCAAGGCTGGCCGCCGCGAGGAATTATGCGCGGGTTAGCATGGCTACCAGAGCCGCATTGAGTGGGGACGGAACCGCCACTCAATGGTGTTTTCCGCCGCGGAGGCCAGCATGGAACACAATAGCACGCTGTATGTGGGGCTGGATGTCCACAAGGATTCGATCCCGATCGCCTATGCGACCGGGATGAGCGAAGTGGAATTGTTCGGCAAGGTCGGCACTATGCAGATTGATGTCGACCGGTTGTGCAAGCGGCTGCAGCCGAAGGCGCAGCACATCTGCTTTGTCTATGAAGAGGGCCCGTGTGGGTACGGCCTGTACCGATGACTGGTCGATAAAGGTTTTGACTGCATGGTCTGCGCACCATCGCTCATTCCACGCAAGCCAGGTGATCGCGTCAAGACGGACCGCCGTGACGCGATCAAGCTGGTGCGCTCGCTGCGCGCCGGCGACCTGTCAGCCGTGCACCTACCGACGGTCGAAGACGAGGCATTCCGCGATCTGGCACGCGCCTGGTCGGCTGCCAGAGAAGATCTGAAGGCAGCACGCTGCAGGCTCAAATCTTTCCTGCTGGCCCACGGCGTCCACTATCTCGGCCGTCCCAACTGGGGGCCGACACACAGGCGCTGGTTAAGTACGTTCTCGTTCGACAGCGCCTGGCAGCAACTGGTGTTCAACGAACAACGGCGCTCGATTGAGGACCGCCTCGCGCAATGCGAGCGGCTGGCACTGGCTTTGCATGAAGCCGTCATCAGTTGGCGGTTCTATCCAGCTGTACTTGCTTTGCAAGCGATGCGCGGAATCAACTTCACGTCGGTAATCGGCCTGGTGTCCGAACGGGGTGACCTCACGCGTTTCGAACATCCACGGCAACTGATGGCCTGGATTGGCGTGACGCCCTCGGAGCATTCATCAGGCGGAAAGCGGCGGCAAGGTAGCATTACCAAGCCCGGCAACAGCTATGCACGTAAGCTGCTGGTTGAATCCGCCTGGAGCTATCGACATCCGGCACGCGTGAGCATCGATATTCAGCGCCGTCATGAAGGTCCACCCAAACCGATAATCGATCGTGCCTCGGATGCGCAACTGAGGCTGTGCAGGCGATATCGTAAGCTCGTCGCCGGAGGGAAGACCGCACACGTCGCCATCATCGCCGTCGCACGCGAGCTCGCTGCCTTCATCTGGGACGTCGGTCGGCTGGGGATGACTCTGGCTGTACCGCACAGCGAACAAGCGGCATAAGCGAAGGACGTAACTGACGAAAGCCAGCCACCATCGAAAGTTTGCTGAAGGCGGCGCAGCCCGGTATTCGAGTAACCCGCGACCGCGTTTGGCAACGACATCAGTCGACTTGCGTAGTAAGGAAGCGGCAGGCTCATGAGGCGGACCTCTGTAATGCGGTAACCAACCCGCGAATATCAGCTTGATCCACCGTCGAGATCTACTGCTACGCCGCCCTCTAACCATGGAGTAGATCTTGAAAACCGATCCCGATTGACACCGGGAGTCATGTCAGCGCGGCGACAAGCATTTGCGAAGCCTGCTGGTGCAGGGCGCGCGGGCTGTGATGCAACGTGCCGAGCGCCGCACCGACGCCCTGGGCACCTGGTTGAAGGCCTTGATGCAGCGCCGTCACAGCAATGTGGTCGCCTGCGCGCTGGCCAACAAAATGGCCAGAATCGTCTGGGCGATTCTGGCCAGGGGAGGCGAGTACCGGTCGCATCCGGCCATCGCCTGATCGACCTACTGCCTGCTTTTGCGACCTCTGACCCGCGATGAAGATAACCGGCTCACGGCCCGGCAGAAAACCTGACAACAAATTTAGTCCTGCAGACTGACGGCTTTTTCAGGACTGCCGGGCGCGGCTTCTCATCGAGGGTCGGGCGCGATCCGCGCCCATTTCGAGCCCGGATACATTTGCGCAAGCCCTTCTATCTTGGATCTCAGGCCATGGTTGCAAAAATCAGGCTCACCATACATTATCGTTGGCTCTTCATACGCGCGATATGCGCGCCGCCTCGCAGATCAAAGCACCACGAGATTGTCGCGATGAATCAGTTCGGGCTCGAGCATATAGCCGAGCACTGACTCAATTTCGCCGCTCGGACGCCGCTGGATCAGTTTGGTTTCCGCGCTGCTGTAGTTCGTCAAACCACGTGCGACCTCGCGGCCTGACGCGCTCAGACACGCGATCACCTCGCCGCGCGCGAATGCACCCTGCACACCGACGATGCCAATCGGCAGCAAGCTCTTGCCGCCGGCGGTCAGTTTTTCGACCGCGCCGTCATCGATCACGACGTGGCCGCGCACCTGCAGGTGATCGGCCATCCATTGCTTGCGCGCCGCCATGCGCGCGGTGCGCGCGATCAGTTGGGTGCCGATCGCCTCGCCGGCCGCCAGTCTCACCAGCACGTCCGACTCGCGCCCACTTGCGATCACCGTATTGGCGCCGCTATGGGCCGCACGCTTCGCAGCGAGAATCTTGGTCAGCATGCCGCCGCGGCCGAGGCTCGAGCCCGCACCGCCCGCCATCGCCTCGAGCTCGGGCGCGCCGGCGTCGGCTTGCTGGACGAGTGTCGCGGTCGGGTCCTTGCGCGGATCTGCGGTGAAGAGGCCTTGCTGGTCCGTCAGAATGATCAGCGCGTCGCCCTCGATCAGATTGGCAACCAGCGCGCCGAGCGTGTCGTTGTCGCCGAACTTGATTTCGTCGGTGACGACCGTATCGTTCTCGTTGATGATCGGTACAACTCCGAGCCCCAGCAGCGTGAGCAGCGTGGAGCGAGCGTTCAGATAGCGCTCGCGGTCAGCAAGGTCAGCGTGAGTAAGCAGGATCTGCGCAGTCTGGATGGAATGTTCGGCGAAGCGGCTTTCGTACACTTGCGCGAGACCCATCTGACCGACCGCCGCGGCCGCCTGCAGCTCATCGATTTCACGCGGCCGCTTCGTCCAGCCGAGCCGCTGCATGCCCTCAGCGATCGCGCCCGAGCTGACCAGCACGACTTCCTTGCCTTGCACGCGCAGTGCGGCAATCTGCGCGGCCCAGCGGCCGATCGCCGCATGATCGAGGCCGCGCCCGTCGTTCGTGACGAGACTCGAACCGACTTTGACGACCAATCGCCGTGAATCTGCGATGACGGAACGCATTGTGCGCTGTCTCCCAAGATGACGCGTGATGCATACCGGCACCCGCCGCTGGCGCCGACGCTCGAGTTGTTATTCCTGCGGATCGGTGCCGGCTTCGCGGGTCGCGGCCGGTACTTGCGTACCGTCGCGGAAACGCACGTCGGAGGCCAGGTCTTCAGCTTCGGCCGCGCGTTGCGCGTCGGAGTGCTCGGCGAGGTAGTCGAACACCGCGTAGCAAAGATTTTCACAGCCCTGGCCAGTCAGCGCCGAGATCTCGAACACCGGGCCGTCCCAGCCGAAGCCTTCGAGGAACGCCGCCACGCGCGCTTCGCGATCGTCCTCAGGCACCATGTCCAGCTTGTTCAGCACAAGCCAGCGCGGTTTCTGATAAAGCTCTTCGTCGTACTTGCGCAGTTCGTTGACGATCGCCTTCGCTTCCGCGACCGGATCGATCGATTCATCGAACGGTGCGATGTCGACGATGTGCAGCAGCAGCCCGGTGCGCTGCAGGTGACGCAGGAATTGATGGCCTAGGCCGGCGCCCTCCGCCGCGCCTTCGATCAGCCCCGGAATGTCGGCGATCACGAAGCTGCGGCTCGGCCCGACGCGCACGACGCCGAGGTTCGGCGCGAGCGTGGTGAACGGGTAATCGGCGATTTTCGGCTTCGCGTTCGACACCGACGAGATAAACGTCGACTTGCCTGCATTCGGCATGCCGAGCAGACCGACGTCGGCCAGCACTTTCAGTTCGAGGCGGACCATGCGGCGCTCGCCCGGCTTGCCGTCGGTCTTCTGACGCGGCGCGCGGTTCGTGCTGGACTTGAAATGGAGGTTGCCGAGGCCGCCGGCTCCCCCTTGCGCGATTTGCACGCTCTGGTTGTGCTCGGTCAGATCGGCGATCAGCTCGCCGGTTTCCATGTCCGTGATGGTGGTGCCGACCGGCATGCGCAGCGTGATGTCATCACCGCCCTTGCCGTAGCAATCCGAGCCGCGGCCGTTTTCGCCGTTGCGCGCCAGATGTTTTTTCGCGTAGCGGTAATCGATCAGCGTGTTGATGTTGCGGTCAGCCACCGCGATCACGCTGCCGCCCCGGCCGCCGTCACCGCCATCGGGGCCACCGAACGGGACGAACTTCTCGCGGCGCATCGACGCGCTGCCATCCCCTCCGTCGCCGGCGATGACTTCAATCCTCGCTTCGTCAATGAACTTCATGTGTTACTCCGTCCCGTGGTGTACTGCCCGATTCGATGCAGGGGTTGACACTGATTGGATGCTGCCATTTTGCCGCGCGTGCCGCGCGTTGATCAATCGACCGAACGGCATAGTCCGCCGATGAGGAGCGGTCGGCTGCGCGGCTTCGGCGCCCAGCTAAAGAGACGCCGCAATAAAAAAAGCCCCGCGAACTTCGCGGGGCCTTTTTCCGGTCCTGAAGCCCGTGCCTGATTAAACTCAGGCTGCAGGGACGACGGAAACGGTGTGCTTCTTCGCCGCGCCCTTCGTCGAGAACTGGACGTGGCCGTCCTTCAGCGCGAACAGGGTGTGATCCTTGCCCATGCCGACGTTCTCGCCAGCGTGCATGCGCGTACCGCGCTGGCGCACGATGATGCCACCAGCGTTGATAGCCTGGCCGCCGTAAACCTTAACGCCGAGGCGCTTCGATTCGGAGTCGCGGCCGTTCCGGGACGATCCGCCTGCCTTTTTGTGTGCCATTTGATTTGCTCCTTAACCGGTGCGCTTACGCGTTGATCGCGTCGATGCGCAGTTCGGTATAGTTCTGGCGGTGGCCGCCATGCTTCTGGTAGTGCTTCCGGCGACGCATCTTGAAGATCGTCACTTTGGCGTGACGACCTTGCGACACGACGGTAGCCTTGACGGAAGCCCCACTGACCAGCGGCGTACCGAACTTAATCGATTCGCCTTCGCCCACTGCGAGAACCTGGTCGAGCGTGATTTCAGCGTCAATGTCTGCCGGTATCTGTTCTACTTTAAGTTTTTCGCCGACGGCAACCTTGTACTGCTTGCCACCGGTTTTTATGACCGCGTACATTGAGAACCTCACTCTGTATTCATTTTTCCCACGCACCGCGCGCGGAAACTGTCGATTATACATAGAGTTAGCTGCTCGGTCAAAACCTGCTTATCAAACCGTCTACCGTCCGGCTTCGCCCTCCCTCGCAGGCGCTCGCAGATGGCAAACCTGCGACGCGCGGCGCCCCGCAGACGGCCTTGGCAGGCGCCCGGCGCGCCATGCGGAACGCATCCACGCCGCAGCCGACGACCCGGAAGCGCCCCGATCGCCTTATAATTCGCGGCACTACCCAATTCAGCCATCATGTCGTCGACTGCCACCACCTCCCCCAACGTCGCCAGCCTGCTTGCTCCGATCGCCGAAGACATGCAGCAGGTCAATCGCGTCATCCGGCAACGTCTTGCGTCGGACGTGATGCTGATAAATCAGATTTCCGAGTACATCATCAGCGCCGGCGGCAAGCGGCTGCGGCCCGCGCTGCTGTTGCTGGTGGCGGGCGCGCTGGGCGATACGACGGGGCACCGGCACGAGCTGGCAGCGGTCGTCGAATTCATCCACACGGCCACGCTGCTGCATGACGACGTGGTCGACGAATCCGACCTGAGGCGCGGCCGCCAGACCGCCAATGCGCTGTTCGGCAACGCGGCGAGCGTGCTGGTCGGTGACTTTCTTTACTCACGGTCGTTCCAGATGATGGTCGGCGTGGGCAAGATGCGCGTGATGGAAATTCTGTCGGAGGCGACCAACATCATCTCTGAAGGCGAGGTGCTGCAGTTGTTGAACATGCACGATGCCGACGTCGACGAAGCCCGTTACATGCAGGTGATCCGCTACAAGACCGCAAAGTTGTTCGAGGCAGCCGCCCAGCTCGGCGCGGTGCTGGCCGGTACGGACGCGAAAACCGAAGCTGCCGCCGCCGAGTACGGCCGTCGCATCGGCACCGCGTTCCAGATCATGGACGACTGGCTCGACTACACGGGGACGGCCGAGTCGATGGGCAAGAACGCCGGCGACGATCTGCGCGAAGGCAAACCGACGCTTCCGCTCATCTATCTGATCGAACGCGGCACGCCCGAGCAGTCGGCGCTCGCGCGCGAAGCCATCGAACAAGGTGGCACCGACCGTTTCGATACCATTTTCGACGCGATCACACGCTCGGGCGCGCTGGACCACACGCTCGAGTGCGCGAAACAGGAGGCGCAGGCAGCAGCGGCAGCAATTTCGTCATTTCCCGATTCCATTTTCAAAGAGAGCCTGCTAGAATTATGTTCTTACTCAACGGCAAGACAGTCTTGAACAAGACTGAAATGCCGAATTAGTGTGAATCGAGTCAGCAGTACTAAATCGGGGTGTAGCTTAGCCTGGTAGAGCGCTACGTTCGGGACGTAGAGGCCGGAGGTTCGAATCCTCTCACCCCGACCAGATTCTCCTTGTTAGCTCAAGGTTCAAAACCGCCGCAGCGTTGCTGGGCGGTTTTTTGTTTTGCGCGGCGCTTTTTTCGTTGCTCTCGTGCTGCCCTTCGCCGCTTTCTTTCCTCCGGCTCGTCAGGCCCAGCGCGTACTTTGCCACGTTGTCGTCCTAGCGGCGTCAGCCGTCGTCCACACCGGAGCGCGCGGCCCCCTCTGCTATATTCTCTCCATCCTTTCCCTTATTTTTCACGACGCGTGGAACAACTTCCCTTATGGGCGCAGATCGGCGCCGTCCTTCTGCTGCTTGTCTGCTCCGCCTTCTTTTCCATTTCCGAGACAGCGATGATGGCGCTCAATCGTCATCGCCTCAAACATCTCGCCAGCAAGAACACGCTCGGCGCAAAGACGACTCAGGGCCTGCTCGCAAAAACCGATCAGCTGCTCAGCGTGATCCTCATCGGCAACAACCTGTTCAATACGATCATTCCGGTACTGACGACATCGCTCGCGCTGCATACGTTCGGCCGCAATAGCCTCGTGCTGTCGATCGCGACCGGTATCGTCGCGTTCCTCATTATCGTGTTCGCGGAGATCACACCGAAGATCGTCGGCGCGACGTTTCCCGAGAAAATCGCGCTGCCCGCGAGCCTGCTGATCGCGCCGTTGATGCGCGTCGCGAGACCACTGATCTGGTTTGTCAACCTGTTCGCGACCGGCATCCTGCGCGTGCTGCACATCAACACGAAGGGCGCGCGCGACCAGCGGCTGTCCACCGAAGAACTGCGCACCATCGTGCTCGAGTCGGGAAGCTTCATGCCCACCAAGCACCGCAGCATCCTGCTGAACCTGTTCGACCTCGAAAACATCTCCGTCGATGACGTGATGATCCCGCGCCGCCGTATCGAGGCGCTCGACTTCGATGCGCCGTTCGAACAGATCCTGCATCAACTGGAGACCTGCTATCACAACAAGCTGATCGTCTACCAGGGCGACATCGACCGCGTGCTCGGTGTGCTGCACGTGCGCAAGACGCTGTCAGCGCTGCACAACCAGGAGCTCGAGCGCGATACCTTGCGCGAGCTGCTCGCCGAGCCGTACTTCGTGCCAAGCGGCACGCCGGTGTTCCAGCAGCTGCAATACTTTCAGGAGAGCCGGCAACGCATCGCGCTCGTCGTCAACGAATACGGCGAACTGCAAGGCCTCGTCACACCGGAAGACATCATCGAGGAACTGATCGGCGAATTCACCACGTCGATTCCGCGCAGCGCCAGCTCACGCGGTGGCTGGAACGAGGCGGGCGAATGCATCGTCGCGGGAAGCATGCCGTTGCGTGAGCTGAACCGCTGGCTGCAACTCGGGCTGCCCACCGATGGCCCCAAAACGCTGAACGGCCTGATTCTCGAGATCCTCGAAGACATCCCCGACGGCGACGTCTGCGTGCACATCGGAGACACCAAGCTCGAAGTGATGCGCAGCGACGATCAGGCGATCCGCACCGTCAAGATTTTCAAACCGCCGTCGCGCACGAAGGCCGGTAAAGCAAGGTCAGGCTGAACTTCGCGCCGCCGCACGCTGATTTACGGTCAGCATCGCACAGGCTCGCGAAACGCGCCATTAGCCGAATGGCCGAATGGCATTCGGACGCCCGCAACCGGAAGATGAAGCCGTCATGTTCTAAAGGCGGTTCATCACCGGTCTCTCATGCAAACACCCTTTGCCACCGCCGCGGCATTGCCGCGCCCACTCGCTGTCGACGGCGAATCCAGCGCAACGAGTCTGAACGATCCCGACAACGCCCCAGCCGTGCGTCTGTTGACCGACACGTTGCACGAAGCGACGCGGCGCAATGCGTCGGATATCCACATCGAGCCGGCCGAGCATGGCTGGCGTGTGCGCCTGCGTATCGACGGCGTGCTGCATGAAATCCCGCGGCCACCCGCCCATCTGCGCGACGCGTTCGTCACGCGTGTGAAAGTGCTCGCGCGCATGGACATCGCCGAGCGACGCGTGCCGCAGGACGGCCGGCTACGCCTGGCGACGTCGCCAGGGCGGCTCGAGGATTACCGCGTCAATTCGCTGCCGACACTGTTCGGCGAAAAGCTCGTGCTACGACGGCTCGACGCGTTGCCCGCCGATCTTTCGCTCGATTCGCTCGGCCTCGATCCGCGGCAGCGCGAAGCCGTCGACGCCGCGATCCGCGCGCCGCACGGTCTGATGCTCGTCACCGGACCGACGGGCAGCGGCAAGACACTATCGCTGTACTGCTTCCTGAACCTGCTGAACGGCGAGGCACGCAACCTCTGCTCGGTGGAAGACCCAGCCGAGATCCAGCTGGCCGGCATCAACCAGGTCAGCGTGCGCGAAAAAGCCGGACTGACTTTCGCGGTCGCGCTGCGGGCTTTTCTGCGTCAGGACCCGGACGTGATCATGGTCGGCGAAATCCGCGACAACGAAACCGCCGACGTTGCCGTGAAGGCCGCCCAAACCGGTCACCTCGTGCTGTCCACGCTGCATACGAACGACGCGCCCGCGGCCATCGCGCGGCTCATCGACATCGGTGTCGAGCCGTACAACCTTGCCGCCGCGCTGCGCATGGTGACCGCGCAGCGGCTGGTGCGGCGACTGTGCGTCGCATGCCGCGCGCCCGCGCCGCATTCGCCGGCGGCACTCCACGCCGCGGGCTTTGGCGAACATGAGCTCGACGGCTGGCAACCGTATGCGGCGACCGGCTGCGCGGTTTGTCATGGCATCGGCTATCGGGGGCGCGTCGGCATTCATCAGGTGATGCCCGTCTCCGACGCGATGCGTGAGCAGATCGTCGCAAGCGCGGGCGCGCACGAGCTGGCCCGCCTCGCCCAGATGGAACACGTCGCGACGTTACGCGACGCGGCGCTTGCGCGCGTGCGCGACGGCACCACGAGTCTCGCCGAAGCGCTCGCCGCCACGGAGGTCGCATGAGTACCGCGCTGTCACCAACCCGGTCCGCCTCAGCCGACCTACGCTTCAGATGGCGCGGCGTCGACGCGGACGGCACGCGCCAAAGCGGCACGCTGATCGCGCCCGACGCGAGCGCCGCACGCACGATGCTCAAACGCGACAACCTCTTTATCGTCGAACTCGCAACGCAAGGGCCGGCGCCACGCCCGAAGACGAGCGCGGCCGCTGTCACACTGTTCACGCGACAACTGTCCAGTCTGCTGCGTGCCGGTTTGCCGCTCGCGCCCGCGCTCGAACTACTCGCGCAGGCGTCGACGTCGGGTCAGCGGCAAGGCATGCCGCGCATCGTCGGCACTGTCGCGCGCGACATCACCGCCGGCCTGCGGTTTTCGGCGGCCTTGCAGCGGCACCCGGCGCAGTTCAATGCGCTGTATTGCCAGCTCGTCGAGGTGGGCGAAGCGGCGGGCGCGCTCGTCACCGTGCTCGCGCGCCTCGCCGACGATCGCGAACGCGCCGCTGCGCAGCGCGCGAAGGTGCGCGCGGCTCTCACCTATCCAGCCGCGATCCTGCTGCTCGCGCTCGCGATAACTGCCGCATTGCTGGTGTGGGTCGTGCCGACGTTCAAGCAGATCTTCGATGGCTTCGGCGCGAAGCTGCCCGCGCCGACGCAGTTCGTGCTGGCGCTCTCGGCGGCCGCCGCGCGCTGGAGTGTGCCGCTGTTCATACTGATGCTCGCAATGAGCTCGGCCATCACGCTCGTGCTGCGTCGTTCGGTAAGCGCGCGCATCCGCTTCGCGCGCCTGTCGCTCGACCTGCCGGTGGCCGGCCCGCTGCTGCGCACGCTGTGCGCGGCGCGCTGGAGTCGCGCGCTTGGCACCTTGCTGTCCGCCGGCACGCCGCTCGCCGACGCATTCGATTCGCTCACTCAGGCGACCGGCAATGCCTTCTTCGATCGCGCGACGGCAAGCATCGCCATCAGATTGCGGCGCGGCGAACGGCTCGCCGCGGCTATGTTCGCGGCCCGCTGCTTTCCTCCCGAAGTCGTGCAGCCCGTTGCGGTCGCGGAGGAATCCGGCGCGCTCGACAGCATGCTGCTCGATGTCGCGTCGCTTGCGGATCGCCAGGTCGACGACAGGATCGGCACGCTATCGAGCCTGTGTGAACCGCTCGTGATCGTCGTGCTCGGCACACTGGTCGGCGGCCTCGTCATCGCGATGTATCTTCCCATTATTCAACTCGGCAACGTGGTGTAGCATCGCAGCCGAATCCACTTCGTCACCATGCAGGCTCCTCTTCCACTCGTGTCACAAACTTCCTCCAGCCTGCTCGCGGGCTTACTGCCGGGCCGCTTTGCCAGCGATATCGGCCTCGCGCTCGCGAGCCTGCCCGCCGGCGCGCAGATCGCATTCGCGATCGTGATTGGCCTCGTGATTGGCAGCTTCCTGAACGTGGTCGTGCATCGATTGCCGATCATGCTCGAGCGTGCATGGCGCGCCGAAATCAGCGAGACCACCGACGAGCCGCCGCCCGACCACGGACTGCCCGCGCGCTACAACCTGTGGGTGCCGCGCAGCGCGTGCCCGCATTGCGGCCATGTGCTGAGCGCGTGGGAAAACTTGCCGGTGCTGAGCTACCTGCTGTTACGCGGCCGTTGTTCCGCGTGCGGCACGCATATCAGCGCACGCTATCCGCTGCTCGAAATCGCGAGCGCCGCTTTCGCGGCAGGCGCACTGATAGCGTTCGGCCCGACGCTGATGGCACTCGCCGCGTTCGGCCTGTGCGCGACGTTGCTCGCAATGAGCGCGATCGACGTCGACACGCATTTGCTGCCCGACTCCTTGACGCTGCCGCTGTTGTGGGGCGGCCTGATCGTCAATTTCAACGGCATGTTCACGAATCTGCATGATGCGGTGCTCGGCGCTATCTTCGGATATCTGGCGTTGTGGGCCGTGCATTGGGTGTTCAAGCTCGTGCGTGGTATCGAAGGCATGGGCTATGGCGACTTCAAGCTGCTCGCCGCGCTCGGCGCGTGGCTCGGCTGGCCTGCGCTGCCGCAGATCGTGCTGGTCGCCGCGGTGGCCGGTGCCGTGATCGGCCTCGCGGCGACGTGGCGCGGCCGAATGCGCTTCGAGGAGCCGCTGCCGTTCGGGCCGTTTCTCGCGGCGGGCGGTGTGTTGACGCTGTTTGCCGGCACGCCGCTTTATCTGGCTCTGGGGGGCTGAACCATGTTCGTTGTGGGACTCACTGGCGGCATCGGCAGCGGCAAATCGACGGTGGCCGATCTGTTCGCCGCGCTCGGCGTGCCGCTCGTCGACACGGACGTGATCGCGCATCGCATCACCGCGCCGCATGGCCTCGCAATGCCGCACATCGCCGCCGAATTCGGCACGCAATTCGTCGCCGCCGACGGCTCCCTCGATCGCGCGCGCATGCGCACGCTCGTGTTCAGCGACGAGACCGCGCGCAAACGTCTCGAAGGCATCACGCATCCGCTGATTCGCGCGGAAACCGAGCGCGAAGAGCGCGAAGCGAAAGGACCGTATGTGATCGTCGTGGTGCCGCTGCTGGTCGAGTCCGGGACCTGGAAGAACCGCGTGAATCGCGTGCTCACCGTCGATTGCAGCGTCGACACGCAGATCGCGCGTGTGATGAGCCGCAACGGCTTCAGCCGTGAGCAGGTGCTCGCAATCATTGCGCGCCAGGCCACGCGCGAAGCGCGGCTCGCCGCCGCCGACGACGTGATCGTCAATGACAATGCGCCGCTCGAAGAACTCGAGGCGCAGGTGGACGCTCACCATCAAGCCTATCTGTCGCTGGCGAAGGGCGATGCCGAGTTGTAGCGCGCGCAGACGCGTCGTCACCGGCACATTGAACTTTGCGCGCACGCGGGAGCCGAAGCGCTCCCAACACCGGGAACTCACAAAAAAGTTGCGAAAGCGCGCAGAAAAAGTGCGTGATTGCCTGGGTAGTCCCACGGCATTAGAATGTTTTGCATTCCTGTCACCGACCACGCCCGAGGCGAGCCCGCTTGATCCTTTACGAGTACCCCTTCAATGAGCGAATCCGGACGCTGTTGCGGCTCGAAGATCTGTTCGAGCGCTTCACGTTCTTTCTGACTCAGGAAGACGCGCGGGAACATCACGTCGCACTGACAACGCTGTTCGAAATCTCCGAAGTGGCGGGCCGCGCGGATCTGAAATCGGATCTGATGAAAGAGCTCGAGCGGCAGCGGCAAACGCTCGCGCCATTTCGCGGCAATCCGGGCATCGAGCAGAACGCGCTCGAAGCGGTGCTCGGCGAAATCGAGCAGACGCTTGCGGGGCTCACGCAGATGCAAGGCAAGACCGGCCAGCATCTTGCAGACAACGAGTGGCTCGCGAGCATTCGCAGCCGCGCAATCATCCCCGGTGGTACCTGCAAATTCGACCTGCCCTCGTACTACGCGTGGCAACAGTTGCATCCCGATCAGCGTCGCCAGGACATCGCCAAGTGGGTGACACCGCTTTTGCCGCTGCGCGACGCGGCCACCATCGTGCTGCGGCTCGCGCGTGAGTCGGGCCAGGCGTCGAAGGTGATGGCGATGCAAGGCAGCTATCAGCAAATGCTGTCGGGCCGCTCGTATCAATTGATGCAGGTTCGCGTCGCTCCCGAATTGCGCGTGATTCCCGAAGCGAGCGCCAACAAGTACATGCTGTGGGTGCGCTTTACGGTGCAGGACGGCGATCTGCGGCCGCGCGCGGTCGACGTCGACGTGCCGTTCCAACTCACGCTCTGCAGCCTGTAATCGCCTGTCAATCACCGCCGCATTGAGCAGCGCACACCGGATTTGACCGAACGCGCCTTTGAACCGGCGCGAAATAGCCCTATATTCGTTACTTGTTCCGTTTGCGATTGACCGTCCGACCGTATGCCTACCGTCGTCAAATGTCCTACCTGCGGTAAAGATGTCCGCTGGACCTCCGAGAGCCGCTTCCGTCCGTTCTGCTCCGAGCGCTGCAAACAGATCGATCTGGGCGCATGGGCCGCCGAAAAATACAGGATTGGCGGCAACGAACAGGAAGGATCTTCGTCCGAAGAGGAAACGCCGCGCGGCGACTACAACCCGCACTGAGCGAGTCAGTAAAAAAGCCACGCGAACCGGCGCTGCCGATACAGCGCCCGCTACCGCGTGGCTTTTTCAGTCACTGCCTTCAATCACTTCTTCTCAGCCGCGAGCCACTCCAGCACCGGGATCGTGGCCGGCAGCAACGGCGAGACATCCGCAGGCAAGCTCTGCCAGACGAAGGCCTGGCCTTCACGCCCGTGCGGCTCGCCCGACCACTGCGTCACCTTGCAGAAGAAGAGGCGCACATAGGCGTGCGGATAATCGTGTTCGAGCGTATGCCACAGATGGCTCGCCTCAACCTCGATTCCCAGCTCCTCGTGCAGCTCGCGCGCGAGCGCGGTCTCGACCGATTCGCCCGCTTCGAGCTTGCCGCCCGGAAACTCCCAGTAACCCTCGTACGGCTTGCCCGTCGGACGCTGCGCGAGCAGATAGCGCCCATCCGGCTGCACCAGCACGCCGACCGCGACTTCGGTGACCGGACGGCCCGCGCCGTTGGCGCCGGCGCTATTGCCGGCGCCTTTGTTAGCGTCGCTCATGCCGGCGTCTTACGGCCGGACCAGTCGCGCGCGAACTGCCATGCGACCCGTCCCGAGCGCGAGCCACGTTCGAGCGCCCACACGAGCGCATCGCCGCGCGCCGATTCGATCTCGGCGTCGTCGCAACCGAAATGACGCAGCCAGTGCGCGATGATCGTCAGGTAGTCGTCCTGCTTGAACGGATAGAAGCTGACCCACAGCCCGAAACGCTCGGACAGCGAAATCTTCTCTTCGACCAGTTCACCCGGATGAATCTCGCCGTCCGAGGTGTGCTTGTACGTCTCGTTGTCGCTCATGTACTCGGGCAGCAGATGGCGGCGGTTCGACGTCGCATAGATCAGTACGTTGTCGGACTGCGCGGCCACCGAGCCGTCGAGCGCGACCTTCAGCGCCTTGTAGCCCGACTCGCCTTCTTCGAACGACAGGTCGTCGCAGAATACGACGAAGCGCTCCGGCCGCTTCGCGATCAAATCGACGATGTCGCCGAGGTCGTGCAGATCGTCCTTGTCCACTTCGATCAGGCGCAGACCGTCTTTCGCATACGCGTTCAGGCACGCCTTGATCAGCGACGACTTGCCGGTACCGCGCGCGCCCGTCAGCAGCACGTTGTTGGCCGGCTGACCGCGCACGAACTGGCGCGTGTTCTGTTCGATCAACCCCTTCTGGCGATCGATGTTCTGCAGGTCGTCGAGCGTGATCGGCGAAATGGCATGCACCGGCTGCAAGTAGCCGCGACCCTGGCGCTTGCGCCAGCGGAAAGCGACCGCGGCCGACCAGTCGATGTCCGGCGCGGCGGGCGGAAGCATCGCTTCCAGGCGGCCGAGCACGGCTTCGGCCCGGTTCAGAAACTGTTCGAGTTTGTCCATGGTGAGTAGGCGGCCCGCGGCCGCGCTTTGAAGCTGATTACGAGCGGTAGTCGGCGTTGATGCTCACGTAGTCGTGCGACAGATCGCAGGTCCAGATCGTGGCTTGCGCATTGCCGCGGCCGAGCACGACGCGAATGCCGATCTCGCTTTTTTTCATCACGCGCTGGCCGTCTTCTTCGCGGTAGGCCCGGTTGCGGCCGCCGGCAGTCGCGACCAGCACGTCGTCCAGATACAGATCGATCTTGCCGACGTCGAGATCGTCAACGCCGGCATAGCCGATGGCCGCGAGAATACGGCCGAGGTTCGGGTCCGATGCATAGAAGGCCGTCTTGACGAGCGGCGAGTGGCCGATCGCGTAGGCGATCTGGCGGCATTCGTCGACGCTCGAGCCGCCTTCGACATGCACGGTCATGAATTTGGTCGCGCCCTCGCCGTCGCGCACGATCAGTTGCGCGAGGTTCTGCGCAACCTCGGTCACCGCGTCGCGCAGCGCTGCATAAACGGGCGAATCGGTGGACGTGATCGCGGGCAGGCTCGATTTGCCCGACGCGATCAGGATGAACGAATCGTTGGTCGACGTATCGCCATCGATCGTGATGCAGTTGAACGAGCGATCCGCGACGTGCTTCACGAGTTCGTCGAGGACCGGCTGCGCGACGGCTGCGTCGAACGCGAGGAAGCCGAGCATGGTCGCCATGTTCGGCTTGATCATGCCGGCGCCCTTGCTGATGCCGGTCAGCGTGACCGTGTGACCGTCGATCGTGACCTGACGCGAGCTCGCCTTCGGCAGCGTGTCGGTCGTCATGATCGACTGCGCGGCGCCGTACCAGTTCGCTTCCTTGCGGTTCGCGAGCGCGGCCGGCAAGCCCGCCTTCAGACGATCGACCGGCAGCGGTTCGAGAATCACGCCCGTCGAGAACGGCAGCACCTGCTCGGGCGCGATGTCGGCGAGACGCGCGAGTTCCGCGCAGGTTTCGCGCGTCGCCGCGAGGCCCGGCTCACCGGTACCCGCGTTCGCGTTGCCGGTGTTGATCACCAGCGCGCGAATCGGCTTGCCACCCGTGCGCACGCGCTGCAGGTTCTCGCGGCAGACCGTGACGGGCGCCGCGCAGAAGCGGTTCTGCGTGAACACGCCGCCTACCGTCGCGCCTTCGTCGACGGAAATGACGAGCACGTCCTTGCGGTTCGGTTTGCGGATATTCGCTTCCGCCCAGCCTAGCGTGACGCCGGCGACGAGGTGGAGTTGAGCGGGATCGATCGAGGGAAAGTTGACAGCCATGGTCGCGACCTGTCGAAGAAAATGCCGGCGGACGCCGGCATCGGGGAAACGGAACTGATGACCCGAGTGTGTTGCCGGGTCACCCGCGAAATCAAAACCGCCAAACGGCGCTTAAAAACGACACGGCGCGCCCGGAAGCGCGCCGCATCGCCATCAGGCGATCTTGCCGTGGCACTGCTTGTACTTCTTGCCGCTGCCGCACGGGCACGGGTCGTTGCGGCCGACCTTCGGCACGTTGTCGGTATGCATGTGCACGGCCGCCTGCGGCGCTGCGCCGTGGCCGTGGCTCATCGCGTCGCCGATCATCGCGGCGGCGGCCGCTTCGGCCGCGACCGGCGCGGCGGCGCCGGCTTCCGCGAACTCGGCATGACGGAACTCGACGTTCTCCAGATGACCGCCCTGCTCTTCCATCTGCTCCGCGGCCGCTTCGAGCTGCTCCGGCGACTGGATCTGCACGTTCATCACGATGCGCGTGACTTCGAGCTTCACGGCGTCGAGCATCGCGGCGAACAGTTCGAACGCCTCGCGCTTGTATTCCTGCTTCGGGTTCTTCTGCGCATAGCCGCGCAGATGGATGCCCTGACGCAGATGATCGAGCGCGGCCAGATGCTCGCGCCACGCGCGGTCGAGCGTCTGCAGCATGATCGAGCGCTCGAACGCGCTGAACGATTCGCGGCCGACCAGCTGGACCTTCGCCTCGTACCCTTCGTCCGCGGCGGCCTCGACCGCTTCGAGAATCTCTTCCGAGCTGATCGAGTTCGACTCGTTGATCATTTCCTGAATCGCGAGGTCGAGCTGCCATTCGTTGCGCAGCACTTCCTCGAGCTCGGGCACGTCCCACTGCTCTTCGATGCTGCCCACCGGCACGAACTGATGCACGATGTCGCCGACCACGCCGTGACGCATCGCGCTGATGGTCTCGGTGATGTCGTTCGCTTCGAGCAGTTCGTTGCGCTGCTGGTAGATCACCTTGCGCTGGTCGTTCGATACGTCGTCGTATTCGAGCAATTGCTTACGAATATCGAAGTTGCGCGCCTCGACCTTGCGTTGCGCCGATTCAATCGAGCGCGACACGATGCCCGCTTCGATCGCCTCGCCTTCCGGCATCTTCAGGCGGTCCATGATCGCGCGCACGCGGTCGCCCGCGAAAATGCGCAGCAGCGGATCTTCCAGCGACAGATAGAAGCGCGACGAACCCGGGTCGCCCTGACGGCCCGCACGGCCGCGCAGCTGGTTGTCGATCCGGCGCGACTCGTGACGTTCGGTGCCGATGATGTGCAGACCGCCCGCAGCCTTCACCTGATCGTGCAGCGTCTGCCATTCGTCGTGCAGCTTCTGGATGCGGCGCTGCTTTTCGTCGGCGGCGAGCGTTTCGTCCTGCTCGATGAACGACGCCTGCTTCTCCGCGTTGCCGCCGAGCACGATGTCCGTACCACGGCCGGCCATGTTGGTCGCGATCGTGATGCGCTGCGGACGGCCCGCTTCGGCGACGATCTCCGCTTCGCGCGCGTGCTGCTTCGCGTTCAGCACTTCGTGCGGCAAGCTGACCTGCTTCAGCAGATGCGACAGCAGCTCCGAGTTCTCGATCGATGTCGTGCCGACCAGCACCGGCTGACCTCGTTCGAAGCACTCGCGAATGTCGCGGATCACCGCGTCGTAGCGTTCCTTCGCGGTCTTGTAGATCTGATCCTGCTTGTCGATCCGCTTCGGCGGACGGTTGGTCGGGATCACGACCGTTTCGAGACCGTAGATCTCATTGAATTCGTACGCTTCGGTGTCGGCCGTGCCGGTCATGCCGGCCAGCTTCGCGTACATGCGGAAGTAGTTCTGGAACGTGATCGATGCGAGCGTCTGGTTCTCGCTCTGGATCTTCACGTGTTCCTTCGCCTCGACCGCCTGGTGCAGACCGTCAGACCAACGGCGGCCGGCCATCAGACGGCCGGTAAATTCGTCGACGATGATCACTTCGCCGTTCTGCACGACGTAGTGCTGATCCTTGAAGAACAGCGTGTGCGCGCGCAACGCCGCGTACACGTGGTGCATCAGCGTGATGTTCTGCGGCGCGTACAGGCTTTCGCCGTCGCCGATCAGGCCCCACTCGGAGAGCAGGCGCTCGGCCTTTTCGTGGCCCGACTCGGTCAGGAAGACCTGACGGCCTTTTTCGTCCAGCGTGTAGTCGCCCGGCTTCTCGACGCCGGTGCCGTCCGCCTTCTCTTCGCCGATCTGGCGCTCGAGCAGCGGCGGCAGCGCGTTCATGCGCACGTAGAGTTCGGTGTGATCTTCGGCCTGGCCGGAGATGATCAGTGGCGTACGCGCTTCGTCGATCAGGATCGAGTCCACCTCGTCGACGACCGCGAAGTTCAGGCTACGCTGCACGCGCGCGTCGGTCTCGTAGACCATGTTGTCGCGCAGGTAGTCGAAGCCGAATTCGTTGTTGGTGCCGTAGGTGATGTCGGCGGCGTAGGCTTGCTGCTTCGCCGTGTGCTCCATTTGCGACAGGTTGATACCGACCGACAGACCGAGGAAGTTGTAGAGACGCGCCATCCATTCGGCGTCGCGCTGCGCGAGGTAGTCGTTGACCGTGACCACGTGGACGCCGCGGCCCGACAGCGCGTTCAGGTAGACCGGCAGCGTCGCGACGAGCGTCTTGCCCTCGCCGGTGCGCATTTCGCTGATCTTGCCGTAGTGCAGCGCCATACCGCCGATCAGCTGCACGTCGAAGTGGCGCATCTTCAACACCCGCTTGCTGGCCTCGCGGCAGACCGCGAACGCTTCCGGCAGGATCTTGTCGAGCGATTCGCCGCTCGCGACGCGCTGGCGGAATTCACCCGTTTTGGCGCGCAGTTGGTCATCCGTCAATTGCTCGATCTGCGGCTCGAGCGCATTGATCGCCGCGACGGTCTTTTGATATTGCTTGACTAGCCGCTGATTACGGCTGCCAAAAATCTTCTGTAGAAAACCGGTGGTCATCGGATCGGTGTCTGCGTCGCGGCTTCGGCTGGCTCGCGGTATGCACTATGCGCATACCGCGCCTGGGTCGGAAAGTCCTCGGCGGCTTAGTCCAAGAGTGAATTCGAATCGGGCATTTTAGCACGCGCCTCCGGCCGCGCTCGTGTCGCAGGCGTGACGGCGCCGGCCTCCGCCAGCCCCGCCCGGCAACCTCCGGCGCGGCGCGGACCGACTTCGCAAGCTGCCCGCGCGGTACAATCGCGGCGTGAGCGCGCATGGGGCGAGCTCACGTCGTCAATCCCAAACATGAGCCGTTTTTCGACCTTTTCAAGATCGCCGAAGCAGTTCGATCGGCGCCGTCCGCAACCGCTTGCCGAGGTACTCGGCCGCACGGACGCGTTCGCTGCGCTGCGCGCAGGCGTCGAGCAGATCGCCGCGCTCGAGAAGGATCTGCGCGAGTTGCTGCCCGATTATCTGGCGACGAGCGTCGAACCTGGCTTCATCAAGGAGGGCGTGCTGGCCCTGTTCGCCGCGCACAACGCGCTCGCGGCGCGTCTGCGGCATCTGGAGCCGCGGCTGCTGGCGGATTTGCAGCAGCGCGGCTGGCCCGTGCAGGCGCTGAAGATTCGCGTGCGGCCGCAGCCGCTGAAAGAACCGCCGCCCGTAAAACAGGCGCGCATGACGCCGGCGGGCGCCGCCGCGCTGCAGGCGTTGAGCGAATCGCTTGAGCCTTCGCCGTTGCAGGAGGCGCTCGCGCGCATGGCCGCGCGGCATCGGCGCAATCGCTGAACGCTCGACGAAAAAAACGGCCCCGAGGGGCCGTTTTTCATTTGCTTGCCTGTTACGCTGGCTTTATGCGAACGCAGTCTGCGTCTCGTACGCGAAGCCGCGCGGGGCCTTCTGCGTGTCGTCGAAAGTGACGATTTCGTACGAGTCTTCGTGCGCGAGCAGCTCACGCAGCAACGCGTTGTTCAGACCGTGGCCCGACTTGTACGCGGTGTACGACGCGAGCAGCGGGTGGCCGACCACGTACAGGTCGCCGATGGCGTCGAGCATTTTGTGCTTGACGAACTCGTCGTCGTAACGCAAGCCGTCGTTGTTCAGGATGCGGTACTCGTCGAGCACGATCGCGTTGTCCATGCTGCCGCCGCGCGCGAGGCCAAGCTCACGCATCATTTCCACTTCATGCGCGAAGCCGAACGTGCGGGCACGCGCGATTTCGCGCACATACGACGTGTTGGCGAAATCCACTTCCAACGCCTGACCGGTTTTGTCCACGGCCGGGTGACGGAAGTCGATCGTGAATTTGAGCTTGAAACCGAAGTACGGATCGAGGCGCGCGAACTTGTCGCCGTCACGGATTTCAACCGGCTTCGTGACCTTGATGAATTTCTTCGGCGCGTTCTGCTCTTCGATACCCGCCGACTGGATCAGGAACACGAACGAACCCGCGCTGCCGTCCATGATCGGGATTTCCTCGGCCGTGACGTCGACGTAAAGGTTGTCGATGCCAAGACCGGCGCAGGCGGACATCAGATGCTCGATGGTCGACACGCGCGCGCCGTCTTTCTGCAACACGGAAGCCAGACGCGTATCGCCAATCGCCATCGCCGACGCAGGAATGTCCACCGGCGTGGGCAAATCCACGCGCGAAAACACGATGCCAGTGCCCGGCGCCGCCGGCCGGAGCGTCAGATTGACTTTACGGCCGGAGTGCAGCCCGATGCCGACAGTCTTGACGATCGATTTGATTGTGCGCTGCTTCAACATGGTGGTCTTCTATTCGATTGAAAATCCTAATCAGGATTTTTTATTCCATAGCGCGAATTATACTCCAATCCCCAGACCAGCGTCTTTGCGGGGAACGTGACAATCTGTTTCGCTGCATTACCCGCTGGGCTCAGCGACGGAAAGCGTGACGGGCCGATGCCCCGGGAACGGAGGCGTTTCCGGTCATCGGCCCGCGTAACGGCCTGTCACAAAAGCGTCGTAATCACCGTTGCCGTAACGCCACGCGGCATACGCGCGCGGGGTCGCGACGATGGTGCGACGTCAGCAACTAGCTCAAGGTGGCGAGAATACTCGCTGCATCGCTGACTTCGAATTTGCCGGCAGCCTCGACGTTCAGCGTCTTGACCACGCCGTCGTCGATCACCATCGCGTAGCGCAGGGAACGGATCCCCATGCCGCGCGCCGACAGATCCTGCTCCAGACCAAGCGCCCGTGTAAAAGCCGCACTACCGTCCGCCATCATGCGCACCTTGCCCGAGGTGTGCTGATCGCGTCCCCACGCGCCCATGACGAACGCGTCGTTGACGGACACGCACCAGATTTCGTCGATGCCGGCAGCGCGCAACTGCTCGGCATGCTCGACATAGCCCGGTACATGTTTGGCCGAACAGGTCGGCGTGAACGCGCCGGGCAATCCGAAGATCACCACGCGCTTGCCCGCTGTCTGCTCGTGCACGTCGAAACTGTTCGGTCCGATCGTGCAGCCCGCCCGGTCGTCTTCGACGTACTCGAAGAGCGTCGCGTCGGGCAGCTTTTCACCTTCCTTGATCATGCTCAGTCCTTTGCATCGATGCGAAGCACGCTCGCACGTCCTCGTGTCGCAGTGAATTTCGGTCCGGCCCATTCAACTATAAGCCAACGCCGTTCGGCGGCAGTCACTTCGTCCGCTTCGCGAATCCGCAGAGGACAGTTGCCCCTGCCGCGAATCAGACGATAAGCGACCTGCTTGCCGTTCACCCGCCACGCTCGTGCGTTCGTCCGCCAGCGCTGCGTCTGCGACCTTACTCGCAACGCGGCAACGAAGCCTGCCCGTGCGCTCAGTCCGCCTGCTTGCGCAGGAATGCCGGAATGTCGTACGTATCGACGCCCTTTTCCTGCAGCGCCTGCACGTGCGAGGCCGCCGTGTCGCGCGACGTGCGCCACACTGCCGGCGTATCGAGCGCGCCGTAGTCGGCCGTGCTGGCGTGGCCTGCCGCCGGTGCGTACGCCGCATGCGCCATCGCGCCGATCGGCTGGTTGTCGGTGCCGGTGCGCAGCAGCGTCATCGGTGCAGATTGCTGCTTCTTCGCCGCGCGGCCGAGTCCCGTCGCGACGACCGTCACGCGCAGCGCGTCGCCCATCGCGTCGTCGTACACGGCGCCGAAGATCACCGTGGCATCTTCCGCGGCATAGCTCTTGATCGTGTTCATCACTTCGCGCGTTTCCGACAGACGCAGCGACCGGCTCGACGTGATGTTGACCAGCACGCCACGCGCGCCCGACAGATCGACGCCTTCCAGCAGCGGGCTCGCGACGGCCTGTTCGGCCGCGAGTCGCGCGCGATCGACGCCGGCAACGGTCGCCGTGCCCATCATCGCCTTGCCCTGTTCGCCCATCACGGTCTTCACGTCTTCGAAGTCGACGTTGACGAGACCGTCGACGTTGATGATTTCCGCAATGCCCGCGACCGCATTGTTCAGAACGTCGTCAGCGCACTGGAAGCACTTGTCCATCTCGGCGTCGTCGCCCATCACCTCGAACAGCTTGTCGTTCAGCACGACGATCAGCGAGTCGACGTGATCCTCCAGTTGCTGCGAACCGGCTTCCGCCACGCGCATACGCTTGCCGCCTTCGAATTCGAACGGCTTGCTGACGACGCCAACGGTCAGAATACCCATTTCCTTTGCGATCTGCGCGACGACCGGTGCCGCGCCCGTGCCGGTGCCACCACCCATACCGGCGGTGATGAACACCATGTGCGCGCCGCGCAGTGCGTCGGCGATACGCTCGCGTGCTTCCTCAGCGGCGGCGTGGCCCATTTCCGGCTTGGCGCCCGCGCCCAGACCCGTGTTGCCGAGCTGGATCACCGCGGTGGCGCGCGAACGCGACAGCGCCTGCGCGTCCGTGTTCATCACGATGAAGTCGACGCCTTGCACGCCTTTGTTGATCATGTGCTGAACGGCATTGCCGCCAGCGCCACCGACTCCGACGACCTTGATGATGGTGCCGCTCGTTTCGGTTTCCAGCATCTGGAATTCCATGTTGCCTCCGTCAAGATAAAAAGTTACCGCCACTCGGCGTTATCCGGCAGGAGATCGGGCAACCCCCTGTCGCGCGCCGGCCGCCGGCACCAGCGCGAATTTCTCGAAACCCGTGATCAGAAGTTGCCGAGGAACCAGTCCTTCATGCGCGAGAACACCTGTCCCATCGACCCCGACTGCACCGCAACCTTGCGCCCGCGCATACGCTGCGAGCGTCCTTCGACGAGCAGGCCCATCGCCGTCGAATAGCGCGGATTGCGCACGACGTCGGCGAGACCGCCCGCATACTCCGGTACGCCGATGCGCACCGGCTTCAGGAAAATGTCCTCACCAAGCTCGACCATGCCGATCATCATCGACGCGCCGCCCGTCAGCACGACGCCCGAGCTCAGCAGTTCCTCGTAACCCGACTCGCGCACCACCTGCTGCACGAGCGAAAACAGTTCTTCGACGCGCGGCTCGATCACGGCCGCCAATGCCTGGCGCGACAGCGTGCGCGGACCGCGCTCGCCGAGACCCGGCACTTCGATCATCTCGTCCGGATCGGCGAGTGCCTGCTTGGCGATGCCGTAGTCGACCTTGATGTCCTCGGCATCCGGCGTCGGCGTTCGCAGCGCCATCGCGATGTCGCTCGTGATCTGGTCGCCGGCAATCGGAATCACGGCCGTGTGGCGAATCGCGCCTTCGCTGAAGATCGCGATGTCGGTCGTGCCGCCGCCGATGTCGACCAGCACCACGCCCAGTTCCTTTTCGTCTTCCGTCAGCACCGCAAGCGACGACGCGAGCGGCTGCAGAATCAGGTCGTTCACTTCGAGGCCGCAGCGACGCACGCACTTGACGATGTTCTGCGCCGCGCTCACGGCACCGGTGACGATATGCACCTTCACTTCGAGGCGGATGCCGCTCATGCCGATCGGCTCGCGCACGTCTTCCTGACCGTCGATGATGAATTCCTGCGTGAGGATATGCAGCACCTGCTGGTCGGTCGGAATGTTGATCGCCTTCGCGGTTTCAATTACGCGCGCGACGTCGGCCTGCGTGACTTCCTTCTCCTTGATCGCGACCATGCCGCTCGAATTGAAGCTGCGGATATGGCTGCCGGCGATCCCGGTGAACACGTTCGTGATCTTGCAGTCGGCCATCAGTTCGGCTTCCTCGAGCGCGCGCTGGATCGACTGCACGGTGGCTTCGATATTCACCACCACGCCCTTCTTGAGCCCCTTCGATTCGCTCTGGCCGAGACCGATCACCTCGTAGTGACCCTCGCCCTTCAACTCGGCGACGATGGCCACTACCTTCGACGTTCCGATGTCGAGGGCGACCAGCAGATCTTTATAGTCTTTACTCATAGCGTGCTCACTGCGTGTGATGTCCGTTTACTTCTTGCCCTTGTCGGGTTCGCTGATGAAGCGCATGCCAGTGGCACGAATCGCGAAACCGTTCGGATAGCGCAAGTCCGCATTCTCGATATCCTTTCCCCAACGTTGCGTCACCGCGCTCCATGCCGCGGTCAGGCGCTTGCTGCGATCGGCCAGCGTGTCCTGATTGCGTTCGCGGCCCAACTCCACCTGCGTGCCGTTCGACAGCTTCACCGTCCACGCGTAGCGCGCCGACAGCGTCACTTCCTCGGGCGTCGCGTGGATCGCCGCGAACCACTTCTGGAAGTCGTGATAACGCGCGACGACTTCCTTCGCCGTACCGTCCGGGCCGTCGAACGCCGGCAGGTCTCCGTCGAGCTCGGCCTGGTTCGCGGTGAACAGCTCGCCGTCGACGCTCACCAGCTGATCGCTGCCCCACGTCCCAAGCGGCTTGTACTCCTCGAGCGTGACAGCCAGTGCATTCGGCCACACGCGCCGTACGCTCGCGTGACGCACCCACGGCATCTGCTCGAACGCCTGCCGTGCGGCGTCGAGATCGACCGTGAAGTAGTTGCCCTTCAGTCGCCCCACCACGCCGGCGCGTACCGTCGGCGAATTGATGTGCTCGGTATCGCCGTCGATCTGGATCTCGCGCAGCGCGAAATTCGGGCGCTGGATCAGCCAGTAACCGCCCGCCGCCAGCAGCACGAGCACCAGCAACGCGTGCAGCGCGTTGCTGGCGAGATTGAGCTGGCGAACGTTGTTCCACATGGTGTCGCTTGCGGTTGCCTTGGTTAATCCTGCAGCGTCAGCGCCAACACGCCGACCACCAGTTCCTGATAGCTGATGCCGACCGCGCGCGCCGCTTTCGGCGGCAGCGAGTGATCGGTCATGCCGGGCGCCGTGTTCACTTCGAGGAAGTACGGCTTGGCTTCGCCGTCGAGCATGAAGTCCGCGCGGCCCCAGTCGGTGCAACCGAGCACATCGAACGCGCGGCGCGCGAGCACCTTCAGGCGCGCTTCCTCTTCAGCGCCGAGACCGCACGGAATCAGATACTGCGTGTCGTTGGCGACGTACTTCGCGTGGTAGTCGTAGAACTCGCCGGCCGGCACGATGCGGATCACCGGCAGGTCCAGATTGCCGGCGATGCACGCGGTGTATTCGCCGCCGCCTTCGATGCTCTTCTCGACCACGACGATACGGTCGTACTTCACGGCTTCGATCAACGCGGCCGGCAGCGCGTCCGCGCTCTTCACCTTGATCACGGCGACACTCGAACCTTCGCTCGCCGGCTTCACGAACAGCGGCAGACCGAGCTTCGCGACGATCTCCTTGGCGCGCGCTTCGTAGTCGTCACCGCGCAGCACCGCTTCGAACGGCGGAGTCGGAATGCCGAGCTGCTGCCACACGAGCTTGGTGCGGAACTTGTCGAGACCGAGCGCCGAGCCGAGCACGCCGCTACCGGTGTAACGGATGCCATAGAAATCCAGCGCGCCCTGGATCTGGCCGTTCTCGCCGTAGCCGCCATGCAGCGCGTTGAACGCGCGCACGAAGCCTTCATCCTTCAACGCGGACAGCGGACGCTCGGCCGGATCGAACGGATGCGCGTCGACGCCCGCGTCATGCAGGCCTTGCAACACCAGGCGCCCGGAATTGAGCGACACCTCGCGCTCGGCGGAATTACCGCCGAGCAGCACTGCCACCTTGCCGAATTGTTTAGGGTCGATACTGCTCATCTCACACCTTCTGTTCCTGAGCCAGTCGAACCGGCACACCGCCGATCGAACCCGCGCCCATCGTAATCACCACGTCGCCGTCGCGCACCACCGTGGACAGCGCGTCCGGCACTTCATCCACCGTATCGACAAACACCGGCTCGACCTTGCCCGCGACGCGCAGCGCGCGCGCCAATGCGCGGCCGTCGGCGGCGACGATCGGCGCTTCGCCGGCCGCATAGACTTCGGTCAGCACGAGCGCGTCGACGGTCGACAGCACTTTCACGAAATCCTCGAAGCAATCACGCGTGCGCGTGAAGCGGTGCGGCTGGAACGCCAGCACCAGACGCCGGCCCGGAAATGCGCCGCGCGCCGCCGCCACCGTGGCGGCCATTTCGACCGGGTGGTGACCGTAGTCGTCCACCAGCGTGTAGGAGCCCGCGGCCTGGCCGTCGCTGAGAACCGGCACTTCGCCATAGCGTTGGAAGCGTCGGCCGACGCCGTTGAAATCCGCGAGCGCTCGCTGGATATCGGCATCTTTCACTTCAAGTTCAGTCGCAATTGCAATTGCGGCCAAGGCGTTCTGCACGTTGTGCTCGCCCGGCAGGTTCAACGTGACGTCGAGCGGCGCCGCGTCTTCGCGCATCACGGTGAAATGCATGCGGCCTTCGCGAGCTTCGACGTTGACCGCGCGCACTTGCGCATCGGCCGCGAAACCGTAGCGGATGATCGGCTTCGACACGAACGGCAGGATCTCCTTCACGTTCGGATCGTCGACGCACAGCACCGCGATGCCGTAGAACGGCAAACGGTGCGTGAATTCGATGAAGGCCTGCTTCAGACGCGCGAAGTCGTGACCATAGGTGTCCATATGATCGGCGTCGATGTTCGTGATGACCTCGATCACCGGGAACAGGTTCAGGAACGACGCGTCCGATTCGTCCGCCTCGGCGACGATGAAGTCGCCGGTGCCGAGGCGCGCATTCGCGCCCGCGCTGATCAGCCTGCCGCCGATCACGAAGGTCGGATCGAGCCCGCCCGCGGCGAGCACGCTCGCGACCAGCGACGTGGTCGTGGTCTTGCCGTGCGTGCCGGCAATCGCGATGCCCTGCTTCAGACGCATCAACTCCGCGAGCATCACCGCGCGCGGCACGATCGGAATGCGGCGATGACGCGCGGCCAGCACTTCCGGGTTGTCGCTGCGCACCGCGGTCGACACCACCACCGCGTTCGCGCCTTCGATGTTCTCCGCCGCGTGCCCGATCGAAATGCGCGCGCCGAGCCCGGCGAGGCGCTCGGTGACCGCGTTGCCCGACAGGTCCGAGCCGCTCACCTGATAGCCGAGATTGACGAGCACTTCGGCGATGCCGCTCATGCCCACGCCGCCGATGCCGACGAAATGAATGTGTTTGACGATGTGTTTCATTGCTTTCCTTCTGGGCTCACGCCCGCCATCGAACCCGCAGCCGCCACCGTCGCGCAGATCTGCGCGACCTGTTCGGCGGCATCCGGTTTCGCGAGCGAGCGCGAACGCTCCGCCATTTCCGCGAGACTTTCCCGCGTCTGGCTGCGCAACCAGTCGGCGAGCTTTTCCGCCGACAGATCGCGTTGGTGCACGACTAGCGCCGCGCCGTTGTCGGCGAGGAACGCTGCATTAGTGGTCTGGTGATCGTCGACCGCGTACGGGAACGGCACGAACAGCGCCGCGACGCCGACCGCCGAGATCTCCGACACGGTCATCGCGCCCGAGCGGCAGATCACCAGATCGGCTGCTTCGTAGGCGCTCGTCATGTCGTCGATGAACGGCACGAGCGAGACGTCCGTGCCTGCCTGCAAGCCTGCGGCCGCGTAGTTCTCGCGCAGCGCGTCGATATGCTTCGCACCCGCCTGATGCACGATGCGCGGCCTCTCGTTGGAGCCAAGCAGCGCGAGCGCGCGCGGCACGACTTCGTTCAACGCGGCGGCGCCGAGACTGCCGCCCACGACGAGCACGTTCAGCGGACCGTTACGCTGGGCGTAGCGTGCTTTGGGTGCATTCGCGCGCGCAAGTTCCTCACGAATCGGATTGCCGGTCCACTCGCCGTGCGGCAGTGCATCCGGAAACGCGACCAGCACGCGCTTCGCGAGTTTTGCGAGCACCTTGTTCGCGAGGCCCGCGATCGAATTCTGTTCGTGCAGCACGAGCGGCCGGCCGCTCAGCGCCGTCATCAGCCCGGCCGGGAACGTGATGTACCCGCCCATGCCGAGCACTACGTCGGGCTTCACGCGACGCAGCACGCTCAAGCTCTGCGTGCATGCGCGCAGCAGGTTCACCGGCAGCATCAGTTTGGTCTTCAGGCCCTTGCCGCGCACGCCACCGAAGCGCACGTACTCCATCGGAATGCCGTGCTTCGGTACCAGCGTCGCTTCCATGCCCGCGGGGTTGCCGAGCCATACGACTTTCCAGCCCCACGCCTGCATCAGATGGGCGACCGCGAGCCCCGGGAACACGTGTCCCCCGGTGCCGCCGGCCATCACCATCACCGTGCGTTGTGGCAGAGCCGTCATACCTTGCCCCCGCGCATCAGCACACGATTTTCATAGTCGACCCGCATCAGCACCGCGATCGCCACGCAGTTCAGCAAGATGCCCGAACCGCCGTAACTGACGAGCGGCAACGTCAGGCCCTTGGTCGGCAGAAGACCGAGGTTCACGCCCATGTTGATGAAGGTCTGCGCGCCGAACCATATGCCGACGCCCTTCGCGACCAGACCCGCGAACGTGCGATCGAGCGCGAGCGCCTGGCGGCCGATCTCGAACGAACGGCGCACGATCCAGTAGAACATCAGGATCACGACGAGCACGCCGACGAAACCCAGCTCCTCGCCGATCACCGCGAGAATGAAGTCGGTATGCGCTTCCGGCAGATAGTTGAGCTTCTCGACGCTACCGCCGAGACCGACGCCGAACCACTCGCCGCGCCCGAACGCGATCAGCGAGTGCGTCAGCTGATACGCCTTGCCCTGCGCGTAACGATCGTCCCACGGATCGAGGTACGCGAAGATCCGCTCACGACGCCACGGCGACGCCCACACCAGCAACGTGAACGTGCCCACCGCGGTCGCGACGAGGCCGCCAAACAGCTTGCCGTTCACACCGCCGAGGAACAGCACGCCCATCGCGATCGCCGCGATCACCATGAACGCGCCCATGTCCGGCTCGAGCAGCAGCAGCATGCCGACGAGACCGACCGCGACGGCCATCGGCAGAAAGCCCTTGGCGAAGCTGTGCATGTATTCCTGCTTGCGCACCGTGTAGTTCGCTGCGTAGATCGTCACCGCGAGCTTCATGATTTCCGACGGCTGCATGTTCGTGATGCCGAGCGGAATCCAGCGGCGCGCGCCGTTCACGCCCTTGCCGACGTGCGGGATCAGCACGATCACGAGCGCGACGAGCGAGATCAGGAAGAGCTTCGGTGCGTACTTGTCCCACGTCGAAATCGGAATGCGGAACGACGCGACGCCGACCGCCGCGCCCATCAGCACGAAGATGATCTGGCGCAAGAGAAACGCCCAATCGCGATACGACGCGTACTTCGGCGAATCGGGCATCGCGATCGACGCCGAGTACACCATCACGACGCCGAGCCCGAGCAGCGCGACGACGACCCACAGCAGCGAGTGGTCGTAGTCGAGCATGCGCGAGCGCAGCGGCCGCACGCCGTTGACCGCGCTCGCGAGACCGCTGCCGCCCGTGCGGGTGGACGTGCGCGCCGCGGCGCCGTTGCCGCCGGCGGCTTCGCGCGAGCCGAAACGTTCCGACCAGCTCATATCATCGTCCCCCGTTCGGCCGCGATATCTTCGACCGTGCTGCGGAATACCGCCGCGCGGTGTGCGTAACCCTTGAACATGTCGAAGCTCGCGCACGCGGGCGACAGCAGCACCGCGTCGCCGGGCTGCGCGAGCGCGGTAGCCGCGCGCGTCGCGTCTTCGAGCGTCGCGTGGTCGGTCATCGCGACGCCGCAATGTTCGAGCGCCGCGCGAATCTGTGGCGCGTCGCGGCCGATCAGCATCACCGCGCGGCACCAACGCATCACCGGTGCGGCGAGCGGCTCGAACTCCTGACCCTTGCCGTCGCCGCCGGCGATCAGCACGACGCGCTGCGCGAGACCGTCGAGCGCGGCGACCGTCGCGCCGACGTTGGTGCCCTTGCTGTCGTCCACGTAGTCGATGCCGTCGATCGACGCGATCAACTCCACACGATGCGGCTCGCCGTGATATTCGCGCAGGCCGTGCAAAAGCGGCGCGCCGGGCAGGCCGATCGCGCGTGCGAGCGCGTACGCGGCCAACGCGTTGGCGGCGTTGTGCATGCCACGGATGCGCAGTGCGTCGGCGGGCATCAGACGCTTCAACGCGATGTCGGGCGTTGCGGCTGCTTCGTTCTTGCGACGGCGCTTCGGCGTCGGCTCGTCGCTCGCGTCGCGTTCTTGCGCTTCGACGAGCCACACCATGCCGTTGTCGCGCAAGAGGCCATAGTCACCGTCGTTCTTCGGCTCGGTCACGCCGAACGTGACGACCTCCGCGTCGCCGCTGGCAGGCGCGAGCGCCATTACGCGTGCGTCGTCGCGGTTCAGCACGCGCACCGTCCGTGTACCGAAGATGCGGCCCTTCGCGGCCGCGTACGCATCGAGTCCGCCGTGCCAGTCCAGATGATCCTGCGTGATGTTGAGCACGGCGGCCGCGTCCGGCGTAAACGTATGCGAGGTCTCTAGCTGGAAGCTCGACAGTTCGAGCACCCACACGTCGGGCAGCGCGGTCTGGTCGATCGCTTCAGAGAGCTTGTCGAGCAGCGACGGGCTGATGTTGCCCGCCACCGCGACCTTCTTGCCTGCGCGCTCGCACAGCAGGCCGGTCAGGCTCGTCGTCGTGGTCTTGCCGTTCGTGCCGGTGATCGCGATCACCTTCGGCGCGTAGCCGGACTCGCCGAGCGTGCGCAGCGCCTGCGAGAACAGTTCGAGTTCGCCCCACACCGGGATGCCCTGCTCGCGCGCCGCCGTGACCAGCGGCAGCAGATCGGCGGCCAGCGGCGACAGTCCCGGGCTGATCGCGACCAGCTCGACGCCTTCGAGCAGCACCGGCGAAAACGGACCGCCGACGAAATCGGCATCGACGCCATGCGCTTCGAGCGCGGACAGATTCGGCGGCACTTCGCGCGTATCGGCCACGCGCAGCCGACAGCCGTGCCTGGCGCACCAACGCGCCATCGCGAGACCGGATTCACCCAGTCCCAGCACGAGCACCATCGGCTTTTGCCGATCCCGAAACTTCTCGCCGAACATCGCCTGCTTCCTTAAATACTGCTGCTTAACGCAATTTGAGCGTGGACAAACCGAATAGGCACAACATCAACGTGATGATCCAGAAACGCACGACTACCTGCGTTTCCTTCCAGCCCGACAATTCGAAATGGTGATGCAGCGGCGCCATCTTGAAGAACCGCCGCCCTTCGCCGAACCGGCGCTTCGTGTATTTGAACCACGTGACCTGCAGCATCACCGACAGCGTTTCCGCGACGAAAATGCCGCCCATGATGAACAGCACGATTTCCTGACGCACGATCACCGCGACCGTGCCGAGCGCGCCGCCGAGCGCGAGCGCGCCGACGTCGCCCATGAACATCTGCGCCGGGTGCGTGTTGAACCAAAGAAACGCAAGACCCGCGCCGCCCATCGCCGAACAGAAGATCAGCAATTCGCCCGCGCCGGGAATATGCGGGAACAGCAGGTATTTCGAGTAGACCGAGCTACCCATCACGTACGCGAACACGCCGAGCGACGCGCCGACCAGCACGACCGGCATGATCACGAGGCCGTCGAGGCCGTCGGTCAGATTCACCGCGTTGCTCGCGCCGACGATCACCAGGTACGTCAACACGATGAAGCCCCACACGCCGAGCGGATAAGTGATCGACTTGAAGAACGGCAGCAACAGGTCGGCGCGCGCGGGCAGGCCCATCGACAGACCGCTGCGCACCCACGCCATGAACAGGTCGAACACGCGCACGTTGCTCGCCTCGGACACGCTGAACGCGAGATAAACCGCCGCGAACAGGCCGATCACCGATTGCCAGAAATACTTCTCGCGCGATGACATGCCGCGCGGGTCCTTGTAGACGACCTTGCGGTAATCGTCGACCCAGCCGATCACGCCGAAGCCGAACGTGACGAGCATCACGATCCAGATGAAGCGGTTGGTCAGATCGGCCCACAGTAGCGTGGCCACGGCGATGCCGAGCAGGATCAGCACGCCGCCCATCGTCGGCGTGCCCGATTTGACGAGGTGAGTTTGCGGACCGTCCTTGCGAACGGCCTGGCCGACCTTCATCGCGGTCAGCTTGCGAATGACCGCCGGGCCGCAGACGAGCCCGATCAACAACGCGGTGATGGTCGCCATCACCGCGCGAAACGTCAGATAACTGAACACGCGCAAGAAGCTTGCGTCATTCTGCAGCCATTGCGCCAGCGCCAGTAGCATGCCTGGATCCTTCTATTTCAATGTGCAGCGGGCGTCGTGCCCGCGGCGTTGGGTTGTGGACTCGTAACGGCGTCCACCACGCGCTCCATCTGCATGAAACGCGAGCCTTTCACGAGAAGCGTTGCGGCAGCGCCGAAGCCGGCCTGCTGCAGTTGCGCGACCAGCGCGCCGACATCGGCGACGTGGTGCGCACCCGCGCCGTATGCGGTGCAGGCGTCGCGCGAGGCGTCGCCCATCGCATACAGCGCGTCGATACCGCGCTCTTTCGCATACGCGCCGATTTCGCGGTGAAACGCCGGGCCGTTGTCGCCGACTTCGCCCATGTCGCCCATCACGAGCACACGCGGCGATTCACGTGACGCGAGCACGTCGATCGCGGCGCGCATCGAATCGGGATTCGCGTTGTAGGTGTCGTCGATCACGGTTGCGCCCGCGAGCGTGCCGAGCACGGCCTGCTTGACCTGCAGACGACCCTTCACCGCGCCGAACGATTCGAGGCCGCGCTGGATCGCGTCGAGCGACACACGCGCTGCCAACGCGGCGGAGGCCGCCGCGAGCGCGTTGTGCGCGTTGTGATTGCCAAGCACCTGCAGCGTGACGTCGAGATGGCCTTGCGGCGTGTCGATACTCAAACGCTTGCCGTCGAACCTGCCCTTCACCGCGGCTTCGGTCGTGCGCTCCGCGCTGTTCAACGCGAAATCGATGATGCGACTGCCGGTCGCGGCGACGCGCCAGATGCTCGCGTATGCGTCGTCGGCGGGGAATACCGCCGTGCCTTCCGGCGACAGCGCGTGAATCACGCTCGCGTGTTCGAGCGCGACCGCCTCGACGGTCGCCATGAATTCCTGGTGCTCGCGCTGCGCGTTGTTGACGACGGCAACCGTCGGCTCGGCAAGCTTCGCGAGCTGCTCAGTTTCGCCCGGATGGTTCATGCCGAGTTCGACCACCGCGAGCCGATGCGCGGCATGCAGACGGAAAAGCGTGAGCGGAAGGCCGATGTCGTTGTTGAAATTGCCCGCGGTCGCGAGACGCGCATCCGCGCCGACCGCGGCCGCGAAGATCGAGGCGATCATTTCCTTGACCGTGGTCTTGCCGTTGCTGCCCGTGACCGCGACGAGCGGCAGGTCGAACTGACGACGCCAGCCGCGCGCGAGCGCGCCGAGCGCTTCGCGCGTATCGGCGACGCGGATCGCGGGCACGCTCCAGCTATCCGGCGTGCGCGCGACGAGCACCGCCGCGACGTTGCGCTCGGCGACTTGCGGCAGGAAGTCGTGCGCGTCGAAACGGTCGCCCTTGATCGCGATGAACAGATCGCCGGGGCCAGCGCTGCGGCTGTCGGTCGACACGCGCTCGAAGCGCACGCTGTCGTCGCCGGTGACGCTCGCGCCGGGGATCTGCGCGGCGGCTGCACGTAGCGAGAACATGTTCATTCGCCACCTCCGCGTGTTTGTGTGGCCCGCGCGGCGAGCGCGAGGCGGGCGTGGTCCTGATCGGAGAAAGCGCGTTTCTTGCCCATGATTTCCTGTGTGGCTTCGTGCCCCTTGCCGGCCAGCACGATCACGTCTTCGCGCGCGGCGCCGCGGATCGCCTGCAGGATCGCGCTCGCGCGGTCCTCGATGCGGCGCGCCTTCGACGCATCCTGCATGCCCGCGGCAATTTGCTCGATGATCGCGAGCGGATCTTCGCTGCGCGGGTTGTCGCTCGTCACGACGACGTTGTCCGCCAGCCGCTCGGCGATCGCGCCCATCAGCGGACGCTTGGTCGCATCGCGGTCGCCGCCGCAGCCGAACATGCAGACAAGTTCGCCGCCGCGCGCGGTCGCGATCGGCCGCAGTGCTTCGAGCGTCTTTTCGAGCGCATCGGGTGTGTGCGCGTAGTCGATCACGACGAGTGGTTCGTCGTTCTGCAGACGGCCGCCCAGACGCTGCATGCGGCCGTTCACCGGTTCGAGCTTCGCGAGCTCGGCGAGCGCCGCGTCGAACGGCACGTCGGCGGCGAGCAGCACGCCGAGCACCGCGAGCAGATTGCCGACGTTGAAGAGGCCGAGCGTTTGCACTTCGACTTCGGCGTTGCCCCAGTCCGAGGTGCTCAGATGAAACGCGGTGCCGGTCGCGGTGGCACGCACGTTGGATGCAGTGAGCCACGCGTCGGCTTGCGGTGTGCCCTTAGCGTCGGCGTCGCCATGCTCGCCCTCGATGCCATACGCGATCGTGCGCGCGTGACTACGCGTGCTCGCGAGCAAACGCCGGCCGGCGGCATCGTCGCGATTGATCACGGCCGCGCGCAGCTCGGGCCAGGCGAACAGACGCGCCTTGGCGGCTTCATAGGCCTCGAACGTGCCGTGATAGTCGAGATGGTCCTGCGTCAGGTTCGTGAACACCGCGATGTCGAAAGCGGTGCCGTTCACGCGCCCCTGGTGCAGCGCATGCGACGACACTTCCATCGCCACCGCCTGCGCGCCCGCGTCGCGCAATTGCGCGAGGCTGCGTTGCAATTGCGGTGCGTCGGGCGTCGTGAAGCCGGTGTGCACGAGTTGGCCGACGAGCCCTGTGCCGAGCGTGCCGACGATCGCACAGCGCGTGCCGCGCGCGGACAGCGCCGCGGCGACCCACTGGCTGCACGAAGTCTTGCCGTTCGTGCCGGTGATGCCGACCGCGAGCATCGCGTCGCTCGGATCGCGATACCACGCGCTCGCGATCGTGCCGGCGAGCTCATTCAACGCCGGCACCGCGTGCGTGACGGACGCATCGAGCGTACCGCCGAAGCCTTCGGATTGCACTAGCACGGCGGCCGCGCCGCGCTCGATCGCGGCGTCGATGAACGGACGGTTGTCCGCGCCATCGACCGCGTACGCGAAGAACGCGTCGCCGGCCGCGAGCGAGCGCGTGTCGGCGTGCAGATGCGCGCCTGGCTGCACGTGCGCGCGCAGCCAGGCGAGGGCGTCGGCGATCTGCCGGTGCGCTGGATGTTGCTCGCGCAGCGCGTTCATCGCTCGACTCCTGGATGATTTTTCGGATTGGCGGAAATGGTCATCTTCTTCACGCCGGGGCTCGTCGACAGCTTCTTCACCACGGGCGGCGTGGCCGGCGCGCCGGGCGCGGGCGGCGCCGAATCGTCGGACACGACCATCTGCTTGACGGGCATGTCGGGCGGCACGTTCAGCGCGCGCAGCGTATCCCCGGCGATGCCCGAAAACACCGGGCCCGACACCTGGCCGCCGAAGTGGCTACCGGCCGTCGGCTCGTCGACCGACACCGCAACGACGATGCGCGGATTCGGCATCGGCGCCATGCCGACGAACGATGCGCGATATTTGGAGTGGTCGTAGCCGTGCGGACCATGCTTGTACGCGGTACCGCTCTTGCCGCCGACGCGATAGCCGGGCACCGCCGCATCCGGCGACGTGCCTTGCGGCGACACCACGGTTTCGAGCATCGCGCGCACTTCACGCGCGGTGGTCGGCGAGAAGATCTGCGGACCGGTGGCCGGCTGATCGCCCGGCGCGTGGAAAATCGTCACGGGCATGATTTCGCCGTCGTGCGCGATCGCGGTGTACGCGCGGCCGAGCTGGAACAGCGACACCGACAGGCCATAGCCGTACGACATCGTCGCCTGCTCGATGCGGCGCCAGCTCTTCCACGGACGCAGACGGCCCGCCGCCGCGCCCGGGAAACCGACCTTCGGCGCCTGGCCGAGACCGATGCTGGTGTACATGTTCCACATCTCTTCGGGCCGCAACTGCATCGCGATTTTGGTCGCGCCGATGTTGCTCGACTTCTGGATCACACCGCCGACAGTCAGCACGCCGAAGCCGCTGTCGTCGGTAATCGGCGCGCCGTCGAGTACGAAGTGGCCGTTGCCCGTATCTACCAGTGTAGTCGGCGTCACGCGGTGCAGATCGAGCGCGAGCGATACGGTGAACGGCTTCATGATCGAACCCGGCTCGAACGTGTCGGTCAGGATGCGGTTGCGCAGCTGGTCGCCGGTCAGGTGCGAGCGGTCGTTCGGGTTGTAGGTCGGGTAATTGACGAGCGCGAGCACTTCGCCGGTGCGCACGTCGATCACCATCGCCGCGCCGGCCTTCGCCTTGAATTTCTCGACTGCCGCTTTCAGGTTCGTATAGGCGATGTACTGGATCTTGCTGTCGATCGACAGATCGACGTCCTTGCCGTTGTGCGGCACGACCTGTTCGTCGACGTCCTCGATGATGTGGCCCATCCGGTCCTTGATCACGCGACGGCTGCCCGACATGCCCGCGAGCAGCTTCTGGTCGCCGAGCTCGACGCCTTCCTGGCCCTCATCCTCGACGTTCGTGAAGCCGATCAGGTGAGCGGTGATCTCACCTTCCGGATAGAAGCGCTTGTACTCGTCGCGCGAGTAAATGCCGGGGATGTCGAGCGCCGCGACTTTTTCTGCGACGTCGACCGGCACCTGGCGCTTCACGTAGACGAAGGTCTTGTCTTCCGACAGCTTCGAGCGCAATTCCTTAGTGGTCATGCCGAGCAGTTTGCCGAGCGCGTCGAGCTTGTCCGCGCCGAGGTCGTCGGGCACCGATTCGGGAATCGCCCAGATTGCACGCACCGGCAGACTAGTGGCGAGCACGAGGCCGTTGCGGTCGAGAATCTTGCCGCGCGTGGCCGGCATGTCGATGCGGCGCTGATAGCGGATCTCGCCCTGCTTCAGATAGAACGCGTTGCCCGGGCCCTGAATCCAGAACGCGCGCGCGGCGAGTGCGACGAATGCCATGAACAGCAGGAACACGACGAGCTTCGAGCGCCACATCGGCAGGCGCACCGACAGAATCGGGTTGGCCGAAAACGCAACGCTCTTGTGGGCCGACGATTTTTTCATCGCGTGGCTCCGCGACGGGTCGCGACCGGCGCCGAGGCCGGCGCGGAAGTCGGAATGGGTGCGTCGATCGCCGTCGCAGCACCCGGGGCGAGCGTCAGGTACTGGGTGCGGCCCGTGGTGACCGATTGCATCTTCAGCGAGGCGGTGGCGAGTTGCTCGATGCGCGACGTTTTGGACAGCGCGCTCTGCTGATATTGAAGCTGCGAATAGTCCTGCTGCAGCTGACGCTCCTGCGACTGCGCGCGCTGCAACTGGATAAAGATCTGACGCTGCTGATTGGTCGCGTTGACGACCGACAAGGCACAGCCCATCACGATGATCAGCAGGAAAATATTGAGGCGGTTCATGGCGCGATCCGCTCCGCCACGCGCATCACGGCAGAACGGGCGCGCGGGTTGCCGGCGACTTCAGCGTCGCTCGCGAATACGCGGCCGATGATCTTGAGCGGAGGGCTCGGCAGGTCGACCGCGCGGATCGGCAGACGGCGATCCACCGCCGGCGTGCTCGCGTGCGCCTGCATGAATCGCTTGACGATCCGGTCCTCGAGCGAATGAAAGCTGATGACCACCAGCCGCCCCCCTTGCTCCAACAACGACAACGCTGCTTCTAGAACGACTTGCAGCTCCGCAAGCTCTTGATTGACGTGAATCCGTATAGCCTGAAAGGTGCGGGTTGCCGGGTCCTTGCCCTTCTCACGGGTTTTGACGACGTTAGCCACGATTTGGGCAAGCTCGCCCGTGCTGACGAGAGGCCCAAGACGGTCGGACTCTGCCCGGCGAGCAACAAGCGCCTTTGCAATCTGAAAAGCAAACCGTTCTTCCCCATAATCTCGTATCACCTCCGTCAATTCCTGCACCGTGGCCCGCGCGAGCCAGTCAGCGGCGGACTCGCCGCGCGTCGGGTCCATCCGCATGTCGAGCGGGCCGTCGGCGCGGAAGCTGAAGCCCCGCTCCGGATCGTCGACTTGCGGCGACGACACGCCCAGATCCAGCAACACCCCCGACACACGCCCTACCCCGCGCTCCGCCATCGCGGCGCGCAGTGAAGCAAAACTCTCGTGGACGATGGCAAAACGCGGATCGGCGATCTTCTGCGCCGTCGCGATCGCGAGCGGATCTTTATCGAACGCGATCAGCCGCCCTGCTTCACCGAGCCGTTCCAGCACGAGGCGGCTATGGCCGCCACGGCCGAACGTGCCGTCCACATACGTGCCGTCGGCGCGCGTGACCAGCGCATCGACCGCTTCGTTCAACAGCACCGTGCGATGCTGCAATTCGTGTCCCATCGCAGAAGCCATATAAATAAGCCGCGATCAGAACGTGAAATCTTTCAACGCGTCGGGCATGCCCTCGGCGATCGCCGCCTGTTCCTTCGCGGCGTAGATCTGTGCATCCCACAGCTCGAAATGGCGGCCCATGCCGAGCAAGGTCACTTCTTTCTCCAGCGAGCCAGCCGCTCGCAACTCCGGCGACACGAGCACACGGCCTGCGCCGTCCATATCCACATCCATTGCATTGCCGAGAAAAATGCGTTTCCACCAGGCGGCGTTCATGGGCAGCTTGTCGACCTTGTCACGGAAGATTTCCCATTCGGGGCGCGGAAAGAGCAACAGGCAGCCGTCCGGGTGCTTGGTGATCGTCACCCGGCCCTCTGCCTGTGTTTGCAGCGCATCCCGATAACGAGAGGGAATCGACATCCGCCCTTTCGCATCGAGCGTCAGCGCCGACGCCCCTTGGAACACTTCGCTCTCCCCTATTGCGGCGCTGTTTGCGCCGCCGCCCGCCCGGTCCGTGAAAATCTACCCGAAAGTGATGCCGAGAACACACAAAAATACACTTTCTCACACTGTCTCCCACTTTAGAGGAACGCTAAACACGGGTCAAGGGAGCGGCGCGCTTTTCGAGCGGATTTTGTTTGCTAGAACAAGGACTTAGCGCGACTCCTTCACGTCCAGCATAAAACAGAAAACCGTTATAAATGAAAGGGCTAGTGCAACTTGTGAAGGTGATACGTGAAAAGTGCGAGGAAACAGCGCGAATTGAAAGAGATCGTTAAGGGAATCTGAAAGGGAAAAGGCGGCGTCGCCCGGACGGACGACGAACGGGGCGCGCGGCGCCGTCTCGCTTGCGAAAATGCGTTCAGCGATGGCTGAGGCGATACGTGCGGTGCTCCGGTTAGCGAAGCGAAGCGGGTGAAACGCTCATATGTAATAGGCGGTGCGCGTCATCACCTTCGACACCGCACGCATCAACGCGCGTGCAGGAGACGGCAACTCGATGCCGCCCGCGTCCATCGCGGCCTTGCCGTGCTGCGCTTCATCGACGCGCATCTGCTCGACGATCGCGCGCGATTCATGGTCCGCGGCGGGGAGCTGATCGAGATGACTGTCGAGATGCTGCTCGACCTGGCGCTCCGTTTCGGCCATGAAGCCAAGACTCACGCGATCGCCGAGACGCCCCGCGGCGAGACCGATCGCGAGCGCGCCGGTGTACCACAGCGGATTGAGCAGACTGGGACGCGAGTCGAGCGCCTGGAGGCGTTTGGCGGTCCACGCCAGATGATCCTCTTCTTCCGACGCGGCGTGATCGAACATAGCGCGCAATGAAGGTGAGTCGGTGGCGAGTTTCTGCGCCTGGTAAAGCGCCTGCGCGCACACTTCGCCGACGTGGTTCACACGCATCAAACCCGCCGCATGCGCGCGCTCCGCGGGCGAGAGTTCGGGAGCTTCGGCCGTCGCCGCGGAAGCCTGCGGAAGCGGCAGCGGACGGCTCATCCGCGAGACCCCCGTCAGTGAGCGTAAACCCCGATCAAACTCGCCAATCAACTCGTCCAGCAACATAAGGCGCTCCCTGATTCGATAACCGCCGCATCGTTCCGGAAGGTCCGTGCGACAAGGCCTCGCGACGCGAAACCCGTGGCCCGACAGGCACCAATCCGCATGAAATGGGCGGTTAATTTGCGATTCTAGACCATGTTGCGTAAACGAAACAGCGGCCTTCCGGAGCGACTCCTTTTTCTTTGTTCCATGTATGCCTTTTGTTACATTACGTGGCAACTTCTCGCGAAGTTGGACAGCAAGGCCCTCAGCACTAACTAAATATTTCGCCTTGTACAAAAGATTCGTATTCCTTGGAGATCATTCGATGAAAAAGTCGCTTCTCGCTCTCGCAGCACTGGGCGCATTCGCAGGCGTCGCACATGCTCAGAGCAGCGTGACCCTGTACGGCATCGTTGACGTTGGTATCAACATGAACACCAACTCGGGCGGTAAGCATCTGTACAACATGTCCAGCGGTGTCCTGCAGGGCTCGCGTTTCGGCCTGCGTGGCACGGAAGATCTGGGCGGCGGTCTGAAGGCACTGTTCGTGTTGGAAAACGGCTTTGACACGACGAATGGCAAGCTCGGTCAAGGCGGCCTGATGTTCGGTCGTCAGGCATATGTCGGTCTGTCGAGCCAGTTCGGCACGGTCACGCTGGGTCGTCAGTACGACTCCGTCGTCGACTACGTGGGTCCGTTCGAAGCGGGTGATCAGTGGGGCGGCTACATCGCCGCTCATCCGGGCGATATCGACAACTTCAACAACGCTTATCGCACCAACAACACGGTCAAGTACACGAGCGCGAACTACAACGGCCTGACGTTCGGCGGTACGTACAGCTTCGGCGGCGTCGCCGGTGACTTTACGCACAACCAGATCTGGTCGTTGGGTGGTGGCTATAACAACGGTCCGCTGCAGTTGGGCGTGGGTTATTTGAACGCACGGACGCCGGCAGCGTCGGGCGGTCTGTTCAACAACGGCGGCACGATCGCAGCGAACACGCCAGGCGCCGGTTTCTCAACCGCGAACCCGGCGGGTTTCGCGGTGTCGAGCCCGGTGTACGCCGGCTTCTCGTCGGCTAACACGTACCAGGTCATCGGCGCAGGCGGTGCATATACGTTCGGCGCGGCAACCATCGGCCTGACGTATTCGAACGTCCAGTTCAGCAACCTCGGCAAGACGTTCGCGTCGCCGTTCACTGGCCAGAAGGCAACGTTCAACAACGGCGAAATCAACTTCAAGTATCAGTTGACCCCGGCACTGCTGGTCGGCGCAGCGTATGACTACACGCGCGGCACGCAGGTCGAAGGCAACTCGCGTGCTCAGTACCATCAGGGCGCACTGGGCGTGGACTACTTCCTGTCCAAGCGTACCGACGTGTACCTGGTCGGCGTGTACCAGCACGCTCTGGGCGACACGGTCAATGCGACAGGCCAGGTGGTCGCGGCAACGGCAGCCATCAACGGCCTGACCGGTTCGACGACCAACAACCAGTTCACGGCTCGCGTCGGTATCCGTCACAAGTTCTAATAAGTCGTAAAAAAACGCAGTTTGTCTCAAAGGCGCCTTCGGGCGCCTTTTTTTATGCGCGGATTTTGTACGGGCAACAAAAAACCCGTCGCACTTTCGTGCGCCGGGCTTATGTTCTTGGCTCGCTTAAGCCCTGCCGTCGCGCAACTCGCGGCGCAGGATCTTGCCGACATTGCTCTTCGGCAACTCGGTGCGGAATTCGACGACCTTCGGCCGCTTGTAGCCGGTCAGTTGCGTTTTGCAGTACGCGAAGATCTGTTCGTCGGTCAGCGACGGATCCTTTTTCACGACGAACAGCTTCACTGCCTCGCCGGAATGCTGATCCGGTACACCCACCGCCGCGACTTCGAACACACCCGGCAGCTTTGCGACGACGTCCTCGACTTCATTCGGATACACGTTGAAGCCGGACACCAGAATCATGTCCTTCTTGCGATCGACGATCTTCACAAAGCCGTCCGCGCCCATGATGCCGACGTCGCCCGATTTTAAGAAGCCGTCCGCCGTCATCACCTTGGCGGTTTCGTCGGGCCTGTTCCAGTAGCCCGCCATCACCTGCGGGCCGCGGATGCAGATCTCGCCGGACTGGCCGGGCGGCACTTCGTTGCCTTCGTCGTCGCGGATCGAGACTTCGGTCGACGGCAGTGGCAGGCCGATCGTGCCGGTGTATTCGGTGGCGGTGACGGGATTGCAGGTCACGCACGGCGACGTTTCCGACAGCCCGTAGCCCTCGACGATCGGCGTGCGCGTCAGCTCGAACCAGCGCTTCGCGACCGCCTCCTGCACCGCCATGCCGCCGCCGTTCGCGGTCAGCAGCTTCGAGAAGTCGAGCTTGTGGATGTCGGGGCTGTTCAACATCGCGTTGTAGAGTGTGTTGACCGCGGGAATCGTCGTGATCGCATACCCCTCGAGCGACTTGATCATGCCGGGGATATCGCGCGGATTCGGAATCAGCACGCCGAGACCGCCGGTGCGGATCGTCAGCAGCCCGCACACGGTCAGTGCGAACACGTGATACAGCGGCAACGCGACGACCGTAATGAACTGATCGATATCCGTGCGGTTCGCGCGCACCGGATTGAGCCAGACCTCCGACTGCAGCACGTTCGCGATCAGGTTCCGGTGCAGCAGCGTCGCGCCCTTGGCCACGCCGGTGGTGCCGCCCGTGTATTGCAGGAACGCGATATCGTCGGGTCCCTGGTGGACCGGCTTGAACGTCAGACGTGCGCCCTCCGAGACCGCGTCGTTGAACTTGACGTGCCCAGCCAGGCTCCACGCCGGCACCATCTTCTTGACCTTGCGCACGACGAAGTTCACGAGCGGGCCTTTGATGCCCATCAGGTCCCCCATCGCCGCGACGACCACATGCTTGACCGGCGTATTGCGCACGATTGCCTGCAAGGTCCCCGCGAAATTCTCGAGCAGAATGATCGCCGCAGTGCCGCTGTCCTTCAGTTGGTGCTCGAGTTCGCGCGGCGTGTACAGCGGATTCACATTCACGACCACATAGCCCGCGCGCAGAATCGCGGCGAGCGCGACTGGATACTGCAGCACGTTCGGCATCATGATCGCGACACGCGAGCCGCGCGTGAGCCCTTTCGACTGCAGCCACGCTGCCAGATTGCGCGAAAGCTCGTCGAGTTCACCGTAGCTGATCTGCTTGCCCATGCACACGAACGCCGGCTTTGCGCGGTGTTCGCGAAAGGCTTCCTCGAGCAACTCGGCCACCGACGAATAGCGTGTCGGGTCGATCTCTGCTGGAACGCCGGGCGGATAAGATTTCAGCCAGATTTTCTCCATGCAGCGTCTCCTGAATTATTTTCGAATGGTCGTGCTAAAAACGCATCGTAGCATGGGCATATTGCGGCCAATGGGCAAAGCGATGAGGTTAGACGGCAGCCTCGAACTTGCGAGGCTGGGCGCCAGCTTCAATGTGCGGCGCGGCTTTCAGGCCCGCTCGACTTCGACGAGACAGTCGTAAAACGTCGCCGAACCGCCGAGATCGGTGAGTGCCTGGCTCGTCAACTGGTTCGCGTTGCGGCCGTCCGGCGCGAGCTTCTTCCACCAGATCGACAACCCGACGACCAGGCCTTCGCGCGCCCGGTCGGTCACGCGGGCACGCGCTTGCATCGAGCCGCGGTCGTTGAAGATGCGCACCTGATCGCCGTCGCCGATGCCGCGCGCGTGCGCGTCGGCAGGGTGGATGTCCAGATGCGGCTCGCCTTCCGTCGCGCGCAGACTCTCGATGTTCACGAAGGTGCTGTTCAGGAAGTTGCGCGCGGGCGGTGAAATCATCGCGAGCGGATAGCGGGCCGCCAGTTCGGGCGCGCCGTCGGCCGATTCGTAGGGTGGCAGGTAGTCCGGCAGCGGGTCGAGGCCCTGTTGCGCAAGGCGCTCGCTGTAGAACTCGCACTTGCCGGATGGCGTGCGAAAACCACCGTCGGCAAATGGCGCGTCAGGCAGATTGAGACGGGCCCAACCGGCTTGCTTCAGCATCGGCCAGTCGACACCGTCCAGCGTCTTGTCGTCCCAGCGAAATGCGGCTTGCGCGACGGCTTCGTCGCTGTCGAAGAGCGCCGGTTCCGTCATGCCCATGCGGCGCGCGAGGCTGCGGAAGATCTCGGTATTCGGCCGTGCGTCGCCGAACGGCGCGATGGCGGGCAGGTTGACCATCACGTCCGTGTGACCGTACGACTTGTGCACGTCGAGATGCTCGAGCTGCGTCGTGGCAGGCAACAGCAGGTCGGCGTAATCCGCGGTGTCGGTCTGGAAATGCTCGAGCACGATCGTGAACAGATCCTCGCGCGCAAAACCCGCCGCGACGCGTTCGGAGTCCGGTGCGACCGCGACCGGATTCGAGTTGTAGACCACGATCGCCTCGACCTTGGGGCCGAACGTCGCGTCGCCCGGATGCAGCAACGCGTCGCCGATCGCATTCATATTGATCACGCGGCTCGGCTTCGACGGCCAACCCGGCATCAGGTCGGGACGCTGCAACGCGTGCGAGTCGACCGGTGCCCAACCGCTCGACGACAGCAGCGCCCCGCCCGCGCGCTCGCGCCATGCGCCGGTCAGCGACGGTAGACACGCGATTGCGCGCACCGCATTGCCGCCGCCACGCACCCGCTGCAGACCGTAGTTCAAGCGGATCGCGGCTTTCTGCGTGCTGGCGTAAAGTCGCGCAAGATCGGCGATTTCCTCTTCTTCGACGCTACAGATTTCACTAACCCGAGACAGTGGATAGCTGAGCGCACGCGCCTTCAAGTCGGCGAAGCCCAGCGTGTGCGCCGCGATGTACCCGTGGTCGAGCAGATTCTCGGTAATCAGGACGTTCATGATGCCGAGCGCGAGAGCGCCGTCTGTGCCTGGCTTTAGCGCGATGTGTTGATGGCATTTCTCCGCGGTCAGCGAGCGATACGGGTCGATTGCGATCAGCCGGGCGCCGCGACGCTTGGCTTCCTGCGCGCGCGTCCAGAAATGCAGATTCGATGCGATCGGATTCGCTCCCCAGATCAGGATCACCTCGCTCTCGGCGAAGAACTCGGTGTGCATACCGATGCCGGCGCCGTACGTGTATTTGAGGCCGGCAGCGCCGGCCGCCGCGCAAATCGCGCGATCCAATTGCGAGGCGCCGAGCTTGTGGAAAAAGCGTTGCGCGATGCTATCGCCCTGCACCAAGCCCATCGTGCCCGCGTAGCTGTAAGGCAGAATCGCTTCCGGCGCGCGACGGACAATCTCGCCGAGGCGGCTTGCGGCAAGGTCGAACGCTTCGTCCCAGTTGATTGGCTCGAAACGGCCCTCGCCCTTGCGGCCGACACGCTTCAGGGGCGTCGTCAATCGGTTCGGATGGTATACACGCTCCGCGTAACGACTGACCTTCGTGCACAGCACGCCCTGAGTCGGCGGATGGTCGGGATCGCCGGCGACCTTGATCGCCCGTCCATTGTCGATTGTCACGCGCATCGCGCAGGTGTCGGGGCAATCGTGCGGGCACACGGCGCGCGCGAATTCGGTCGGGGCGTTCATCGGCAATGTGTCCTGGCGAGCAGTAAGCGGTCGCGCAAAGTGGAATTTTATTACGTCTATAGGCCGCCGACTCGGCGGCGCCACCAAAAATGCCTTCGGCGTAGAATGAATTATCCGCAGTGCCCGGGCCGACGTGGTCCGCGGCGATCTCATGCTCGTCAAGCACAAACGCATAATCACTCCATCATGAAACTCATCCCCGAAATTCAGGCCGCTCGCGGCGAAATCCAGACCCTTCGACGAACCATCCATGCCCACCCGGAGCTGCGCTACGAAGAGACGGCGACTGCTGATCTCGTCGCGCGTTCGCTCGAGTCCTGGGGCATCGAGACTCACCGTGGTTTCGGCAAGACGGGCGTGGTCGGCGTATTGAAGCGAGGTAACGGCTCGCGCGCGATTGGCCTGCGAGCCGACATGGACGCGCTGCCGATCCAGGAGCTCAACAGCTTCGATCATCGTTCGACGAACGACGGCAAGATGCATGCGTGCGGGCACGACGGACATACGGCGATGCTGCTCGGTGCCGCGCACTACCTGGCCAGACATGGTGCTTTCGACGGCACGATCGTGTTCATTTTCCAGCCGGCTGAAGAAGGCGGCGCCGGCGCGAAGGCTATGATGGACGACGGCTTGTTCAACAAATTCGCCGTGGACGCCGTGTTTGGCATTCACAACTGGCCGGGCATGCCGGCGGGCCACTTCGGCGTGACCGAAGGCCCGATCATGGCGTCGAGCAATGAATTTCGCATCGAAATCAAGGGCGTCGGCTCGCATGCAGCGCTACCGCACAATGGCCGTGATCCGGTCTTTGCGGCGGTGCAAATTGCCAACGGGCTGCAAAGCATCATCACGCGAAACAAAAAGCCGCTGGATACTGCGGTATTGTCGATAACGCAGATACATGCGGGCGATGCGGTCAATGTGGTACCGGACGACGCTTGGATCGCGGGGACCGTTCGGACCTTCACTACAGAAACGCTCGACCTGATCGAGTCACGCATGCGCAAGATCGCGCACAGTACAGCCGAAGCATACGATTGCTCCGTTCAGATCCAATTCCACCGGAACTATCCCCCGACGATCAACAGCAGCGAGGAAGCGCGTTTTGCGGCGTCGATCATGAAAGAGATCGTTGGCGCGGAAAATGTCGATGACGCGGTTGAACCGACCATGGGTGCCGAGGATTTTTCGTTCATGCTGCTGGCGAAACCGGGTTGCTATGCGTTTTTGGGCAACGGCGATGGCGGCCACCGCGAGGCGGGCCACGGCGCGGGCCCTTGTATGCTGCACAACGCAAGTTATGACTTTAACGACGAGTTGTTGCCGGTGGGATCGACGTATTGGGTCCGACTGGCGCAGAAGTTTCTGGCGCAAGGGAAGTAGAGAGTTGAAAAGCGTTGAGGCGGGCGGAGGTGTCGCTTGCTTCAATGCTGTTTGTTAATTTTGACCGTGTAAGCGCAAAAACCCCACCGCGGCGGGTGGGGTTTCTGACTGGGGAGGAGCCTGACGATTACCTACTTTCACACGGGCAATCCGCACTATCATCGGCGTGGAGTCGTTTCACGGTCCTGTTCGGGATGGGAAGGGGTGGGACCGACTCGCTATGGTCATCAGGCATGACGGGTTGCTGCGTCGCAGGGTTGGAGTCAACCGGTTGCGCCACAGCCAATCGGGAAGAAGCGTAAAGGATTCGGGTGGGGGTTGTGTTGTTTCTGGCACAACACCGATCTCAACCGTGTGCGTGTTCCTGCCCCCTTCGGGGGTGGGGTCCGGGTAAGCGCTTTGCATGGGCCCGGAGTAAGTGCTGAAGCACTAACTCCGGCCGACAGCTGAAGCGCTCACGCTGACCGCAAAACACACCGGTTATAGGATCAAGCCTTACGGGCAATTAGTATCAGTTAGCTCAGTACATTACTGTACGTGCACACCTGACCTATCAACGTCCTGGTCTTGAACGACCCTTCAAGGGGCTCGAAGCCCCGGGGATATCTCATCTTAAGGCGAGTTTCCCGCTTAGATGCTTTCAGCGGTTATCTCTTCCGAACATAGCTACCCGGCGATGCCACTGGCGTGACAACCGGTACACCAGAGGTTCGTCCACTCCGGTCCTCTCGTACTAGGAGCAGCCCCCTTCAAATATCCAGCGCCCACGGCAGATAGGGACCAAACTGTCTCACGACGTTTTAAACCCAGCTCACGTACCTCTTTAAATGGCGAACAGCCATACCCTTGGGACCGGCTACAGCCCCAGGATGAGATGAGCCGACATCGAGGTGCCAAACACCGCCGTCGATATGAACTCTTGGGCGGTATCAGCCTGTTATCCCCAGAGTACCTTTTATCCGTTGAGCGATGGCCCTTCCATACAGAACCACCGGATCACTATGACCTGCTTTCGCACCTGTTCGACTTGTCAGTCTCACAGTCAAGCACGCTTATGCCATTGCACTATCAGCACGATTTCCGACCGTACCTAGCGTACCTTCGTACTCCTCCGTTACACTTTGGGAGGAGACCGCCCCAGTCAAACTGCCTACCATGCACTGTCCCCGACCCGGATCACGGGCCAAGGTTAGAACCTCAAACAGATCAGGGTGGTATTTCAAGGACGGCTCCACGCAGACTGGCGTCCACGCTTCATAGCCTCCCACCTATCCTACACAGACCGGTTCAAAGTCCAATGCAAAGCTACAGTAAAGGTTCATGGGGTCTTTCCGTCTAGCCGCGGGGAGATTGCATCATCACAAACACTTCAACTTCGCTGAGTCTCGGGAGGAGACAGTGTGGCCATCGTTACGCCATTCGTGCAGGTCGGAACTTACCCGACAAGGAATTTCGCTACCTTAGGACCGTTATAGTTACGGCCGCCGTTTACCGGGACTTCAATCAGGAGCTTGCACCCCATCATTTAATCTTCCGGCACCGGGCAGGCGTCACACCCTATACGTCCACTTTCGTGTTTGCAGAGTGCTGTGTTTTTATTAAACAGTCGCAGCCACCAGTTTATTGCAACCCTTTCACCCTTCTGGCGCAGGCCAGTCAGGCTATGAGGGCGTACCTTATCCCGAAGTTACGGTACCAATTTGCCGAGTTCCTTCTCCCGAGTTCTCTCAAGCGCCTTAGAATACTCATCTCGCCCACCTGTGTCGGTTTGCGGTACGGTCACTGTGAAACTGAAGCTTAGAGGCTTTTCCTGGAACCCCTTCCAGTTGCTTCGTCGCCTGAGCGACTCGCCTCGCACCCTTGAATTCCGCGCCCGGATTTGCCAAAGCGCCTTCTCCAATGCAAGGACCGGGACTTCCAACACCCGGACAACCTTCCGCGATCCGTCCCCCCATCGCATTTCACAATGGTGCAGAAATATTAATCTGCTTCCCATCAGCTACGCATTTCTGCCTCGCCTTAGGGGCCGACTCACCCTACGCCGATGAACGTTGCGTAGGAAACCTTGGGCTTACGGCGAGGGGGCCTTTCACCCCCTTTATCGCTACTCATGTCAGCATTCGCACTTCCGATACCTCCAGCACACTTTCCAGTGCACCTTCGCAGGCTTACGGAACGCTCTCCTACCATGCACATTGCTGTGCATCCGCAGCTTCGGTATATGGCTTAGCCCCGTTACATCTTCCGCGCAGGACGACTCGATCAGTGAGCTATTACGCTTTCTTTAAAGGGTGGCTGCTTCTAAGCCAACCTCCTGACTGTTTTAGCCTTCCCACTTCGTTTCCCACTTAGCCATATTTGGGGACCTTAGCTGGCGGTCTGGGTTGTTTCCCTCTTGACACCGGACGTTAGCACCCGATGTCTGTCTCCCGTGATTGCACTCTTCGGTATTCGGAGTTTGCTATGGCGTAGTAATCCGCAATGGACCCCACAACCATGACAGTGCTCTACCCCCGAAGGTGATACACGAGGCACTACCTAAATAGTTTTCGGAGAGAACCAGCTATTTCCAGGTTTGTTTAGCCTTTCACCCCTATCCACAGCTCATCCCCTAACTTTTCAACGTTAGTGGGTTCGGTCCTCCAGCACGTGTTACCGTGCCTTCAACCTGGCCATGGATAGATCACCTGGTTTCGGGTCTACACCCAGCGACTGGACGCCCTGTTCGGACTCGCTTTCGCTACGCCTGCCCTAATCGGTTAAGCTCGCCACTGAATGTAAGTCGCTGACCCATTATACAAAAGGTACGCCGTCACCCCTTCGCAGAGGCTCCGACTGTTTGTATGCATGCGGTTTCAGGATCTGTTTCACTCCCCTCCCGGGGTTCTTTTCGCCTTTCCCTCACGGTACTGGTTCACTATCGGTCGATCACGAGTATTTAGCCTTGGAGGATGGTCCCCCCATCTTCAGACAGGATTTCACGTGTCCCGCCCTACTTCTCGTACACCCAGTTCTTCCATGCTGTTTTCGTCTACAGGGCTATCACCTGCTATGGCCGCACTTTCCAGAGCGTTCGACTAACAATACAGATAACGTGTACAGGCTGATCCCATTTCGCTCGCCACTACTCTGGGAATCTCGGTTGATTTCTTTTCCTGCGGTTACTTAGATGTTTCAGTTCACCGCGTTCGCCTCACGCAGCCTATGGATTCAGCTACGGATACTCCATTAGGAGTGGGTTTCCCCATTCGGACATCTCCGGATCAATGCTCGTTTGCCAGCTCCCCGGAGCTTTTCGCAGGCTACCGCGTCCTTCATCGCCTGTGATCGCCAAGGCATCCACCACATGCACTTGTTCGCTTGACCCTATAACGGGTGTGTCTCTGTCGACCAGTGTTAGCGCTTTAGCGCTTACTCTGGTCCCATCCCCGGAGGGGACAGGTTCCCAAAGGAGTCGACCATTCACGTTCCGTTACAGGTTGAGTATTCGTGTTGCGCCGTATTCCAAGGCAATCTTTCGATCACCTTTAAAATACATCGATACAATCACAACCCTGATTCACCTACTCACACACCCATCTCCAGGTATGCTTTCGTGAATCTCTTTACTACTTCTTCCTGATTGTTAAAGAACGGCAGCCGGTATGAAGCCTGTGCCTCATACCGCCCTGACTGGCTCAATCGCCAATGCGCAACGCTCTGCCTTCAGGCAGAACCCTGCGCATTGAGGATTGGTGGAGGATGACGGGATCGAACCGACGACCCCCTGCTTGCAAAGCAGGTGCTCTCCCAGCTGAGCTAATCCCCCAGTCCCACAGCTATTCCAGCGGCCCCAGCCCTTCAGCTCACCAGACAAGACCGTGGTGGGTCTGGATGGATTCGAACCATCGACCCCCGCCTTATCAAGACGGTGCTCTAACCGGCTGAGCTACAGACCCCTGATGTCTGTCTGCGTTGCTTCCATTAACCACAGCCGATAAGCGTGAGCACTTGAGTGCAGTGAATGCACAGCTCTGGAAAGGAGGTGATCCAGCCGCACCTTCCGATACGGCTACCTTGTTACGACTTCACCCCAGTCATGAATCCTACCGTGGTGACCGTCCTCCTTGCGGTTAGACTAGCCACTTCTGGTAAAACCCACTCCCATGGTGTGACGGGCGGTGTGTACAAGACCCGGGAACGTATTCACCGCGGCATGCTGATCCGCGATTACTAGCGATTCCAGCTTCACGCACCCGAGTTGCAGAGTGCGATCCGGACTACGATCGGTTTTCCGGGATTGGCTCCACCTCGCGGCTTGGCAACCCTCTGTTCCGACCATTGTATGACGTGTGAAGCCCTACCCATAAGGGCCATGAGGACTTGACGTCATCCCCACCTTCCTCCGGTTTGTCACCGGCAGTCTCCCTGGAGTGCTCTTGCGTAGCAACTAGGGACAAGGGTTGCGCTCGTTGCGGGACTTAACCCAACATCTCACGACACGAGCTGACGACAGCCATGCAGCACCTGTGTTACGGCTCCCTTTCGGGCACTCCCGCCTCTCGGCAGGATTCCATACATGTCAAGGGTAGGTAAGGTTTTTCGCGTTGCATCGAATTAATCCACATCATCCACCGCTTGTGCGGGTCCCCGTCAATTCCTTTGAGTTTTAATCTTGCGACCGTACTCCCCAGGCGGTCAACTTCACGCGTTAGCTACGTTACCAAGCCAATGAAGGCCCGACAACCAGTTGACATCGTTTAGGGCGTGGACTACCAGGGTATCTAATCCTGTTTGCTCCCCACGCTTTCGTGCATGAGCGTCAGTATTGGCCCAGGGGGCTGCCTTCGCCATCGGTGTTCCTCCACATCTCTACGCATTTCACTGCTACACGTGGAATTCCACCCCCCTCTGCCATACTCCAGCGCTGCAGTCACCAATGCAGTTCCCAGGTTAAGCCCGGGGATTTCACATCGGTCTTACAGCACCGCCTGCGCACGCTTTACGCCCAGTAATTCCGATTAACGCTCGCACCCTACGTATTACCGCGGCTGCTGGCACGTAGTTAGCCGGTGCTTATTCTTCCGGTACCGTCATCCCTCACGGATATTAGCCACGAGGTTTTCTTTCCGGACAAAAGTGCTTTACAACCCGAAGGCCTTCTTCACACACGCGGCATTGCTGGATCAGGCTTGCGCCCATTGTCCAAAATTCCCCACTGCTGCCTCCCGTAGGAGTCTGGGCCGTGTCTCAGTCCCAGTGTGGCTGGTCGTCCTCTCAGACCAGCTACAGATCGTCGGCTTGGTAGGCCTTTACCCCACCAACTACCTAATCTGCCATCGGCCGCCCCTTGAGCGCGAGGTCTTGCGATCCCCCGCTTTCCTCTCCCGAGCGTATGCGGTATTAATCCGGCTTTCGCCGGGCTATCCCCCACTCCAGGACACGTTCCGATGTATTACTCACCCGTTCGCCACTCGCCACCAGACCGAAGTCCGTGCTGCCGTTCGACTTGCATGTGTAAGGCATGCCGCCAGCGTTCAATCTGAGCCAGGATCAAACTCTTCAGTTCAAACCTGTTACTGTTTTCGGGCTCTCTCGAACCCGGTCGCTCACTCAACGTACTGACGATGATTGATCCGTCTTCCGACAGACAAACCTTCCTCCAATACTGTGTGAGGCTTCTGATACTTCTGCCTGACAGCAGATTCCACAGAATCCGCCGCCGCATTCCGCATCAAGCGCCCACACTTATCGACTGTTAGTTTTTAAAGATCGGTCCGCCAAACCCGCAGCGCCTGAACCACCACTACCCGGCACTGCTTCGTTTGCGTCGCTGCGTCTGCAGCAGAGAAGCGAAATTATGGAGAACTTCCGTCGGATCGTCAACAGGTTTTTATCACTCGCTTAACCTGCCCACGCCGCTGAAGCCCTCGCCCTCAAAGGCTTCCCGCTTCTCCGCACCCCGGCGTCCGGAGCGCGAAAGAGCGGAATTCTAGTCGCCGACATCGGGACTTGCAAGCGATATTTTGACAAGCGTATTAACGGTGCTTGAAAACCGGTTTGCGCTTCTCCACGAACGCGGCCATGCCCTCTTTCTGGTCTTCGGTGGCGAAGAGCGAATGGAACAGGCGGCGCTCGAAATGCACGCCCTCCGCGAGCGTCGTTTCAAAGGCTCGGTTGACCGACTCCTTGACCATCAGCACCGCCGGCAGCGGGAATTCCGCAATGGTGGCGGCCGCGCCGACCGCTTCGTCAAGCAGCGATGCCGCCGGGATCACGCGCGAAACCAGTCCGGCGCGCTCCGCTTCGGCGGCATCCATGAAACGGGCGGTCAAACAGAGGTCCATCGCCTTCGCTTTTGACACCGCCCGCGGCAAGCGCTGCGTGCCGCCCGCGCCCGGCATGATCCCGAGCTTGATTTCCGGTTGACCGAACTTCGCCGTGTCGGCGGCGAAAATGATGTCGCACATCATCGCCAGTTCGCAGCCGCCGCCGAGCGCGAAGCCCGCCACCGCGGCAATGATCGGCTTACGGATCGAGCGAACCGTTTCCCAATTGCGCGTGATGTAGTCGCCCTTGTAGACATCCATATAGGAGTACGACGCCATCATCCCGATGTCCGCACCGGCCGCGAACGCTTTCTCGCTGCCCGTCACGACGATTGCGCCAATCGACTCGTCGCCGTCGAACTCGCGCAACGCAGCGCCTAGTTCGTCCATCAGCGCGTCGTTCAGTGCATTCAGAGCCTTCGGACGGTTGAGCGTAATCAGTCCGACCCGTCCCCGCGTCTCAACCAGAATGTTTTCGTAAGCCATGCCGCCTCCATAAGGGTTAATCGCACGCGAAAAACGCTTCGCGCATCGTCCGTGGTGATGCTACCATTCACCAACCAACCGGTCGGTCAATTATTCGACAGGTATTTCCCAAACGTACAGCCGAGCCTCTTTGCCATGACACATCCGCTATTCACCAAGCACGAAGACACGCTGCACAAAGCGCTCTCCGCGCTCGAAACGCGCGGCTACTGGAGCCCGTTCGTCGAGATGCCCAGTCCGAAAGTGTACGGGGAAACAGCCAACCCGGACGGCGAAGCCGCGTTCAAGGCGCTTCTAGACAAAACGTTCGACCTGGACCAACCGTCGACGGACGAGACCGTCGGCGCAGAGGTTTCGCCGTTCGGCTTCCAACTCGGCGTGCGTTACCCGAAAGCCGACCCGAGCACGCTCATCGCCGCATCTGCCGCGGCGCAACGCGATTGGCGCGCCGCCGGCCCGCAGGCATGGATCGGCGTGAGCCTCGAAATCCTCGCGCGCCTGAATCGCGCCAGCTTCGAGCTCGGCTACAGCGTGATGCACACGACCGGTCAGGCGTTCATGATGGCCTTCCAGGCAGGCGGCCCACACGCGCAGGACCGCGCGCTCGAAGCGGTCGCGTATGCCTGGGATCAGCTGCGCCGTATTCCCGCCGACGCGCACTGGGAAAAGCCGCAAGGCAAAAACCCGCCGCTCGCGATGCACAAGCGCTACACCGTCGTGCCGCGCGGCATCGGCCTCGTGCTCGGCTGCTGCACATTCCCGACGTGGAACGGCTATCCGGGCCTGTTCGCCGATCTGGCCACCGGCAACACGGTGATCGTCAAGCCGCATCCGGGCGCGATCCTGCCGCTCGCGCTGACCGTGCGCATCGCGCGTGACGTGTTGCGCGAAGCAGGCTTCGATCCGAACGTCGTCACGCTGCTGGCCACCGCCCCGAACGACGGCGCCCTCGTCCAGCAACTGGCCCAGCGCCCCGAGATCAAACTGATCGACTTCACGGGCAGCACCCAGAACGGCACCTGGCTCGAGCGCAACGCGCACCACGCGCAGGTCTACACCGAAAAAGCTGGCGTCAATCAGATCGTCATCGACTCGGTCGACGACATCAAGGCGGCCGCGCGCAACATCGCGTTCTCGCTGGCGCTGTACTCAGGCCAGATGTGCACCGCGCCGCAAAATATCTACGTACCGCGAGACGGCATTCGCACCGCGGAAGGCACGCTCAGCTTTGACGATGTCTCCCAGGCGCTTGCCGGCGCGGTGCAAAAGCTCGTCGCCGAACCGGCCCGCGCCGTCGAACTGCTCGGCGCGATCCAGAACGAAGGCGTCGTGCAGCGCATCGACGAAGCCGCCGGGCTCGGCCGCGTTCTCGTCGCGAGCCAGACGCTCGACCATCCGTCCTTTCCGGGCGCTCGCGTGCGCACACCGCTCGTATTGCAACTCGACGCCTCGACCGACCGCGCCCAGTTCACGAGAGAATGGTTCGGGCCGATCTCGTTCGTCATCGCGACGGACTCGACCACGCAGTCACTCGACCTCGCTGGCGACATTGCTGCCGAGCACGGCGCGCTAACGCTGGCGGTCTACAGCACGGACGACGCCGTGCTCGACGCCGCGCACGAAGCGTCGATTCGCGGCGGCGTCGCACTGTCGATCAACCTGACCGGTGGCGTGTTCGTCAACCAGTCCGCGGCTTTTTCGGACTTTCACGGCACCGGCGCCAACCCGGCCGCGAATGCCGCGCTTGCCGATGCCGCTTTCGTCGCCAACCGCTTCCGTGTCGTTCAAAGCCGCGTTCATGTTGAACCGAAAGCGGCGCCCGCGGTAGCCGGCTGAACGGCATAAGAAGGCTTCAGCACAACGCACGACTTCGTCCTATGCCGTTCGGCGGATGGACCGAGTCGTGCGCTCTGACTAACATCAGACATCGGATCGGCATCACGCGCCGACGCTAGTCGAGCGACCGTGCCCATCGGCCAAAGAGAGTTTGAGGAGACACCCCATGTCATATGAAGCGATCCGGCTGGACATCGACTCATCGAGCCACGTCGCCACCATCACGCTGAACCGCCCGGACAAGCTCAACAGCTTCACGCGCGCGATGCATCAGGAACTCGGCGCGGCACTCGACCAGGTCGAAAAGTCCGGCACCCGTGCGCTCGTGCTCACCGGCGCGGGACGCGGCTTCTGCGCCGGCCAGGATCTCGCCGACCTCGATTTCACGCCCGGCGCGATGACCGACCTCGGCGCCGTGATCGATGAATACTTCAATCCGTTGATCCGCCGTCTGCAAGCGCTACCGTTTCCGGTGATCGCCGCGGTCAACGGCACGGCCGCCGGCGCGGGCGCCAATCTCGCGTTGGCCTGCGACCTGGTGCTCGCAGGTCGCTCCGCGAGTTTCATCCAAGCGTTCGTGAAGATCGGCCTCGTGCCGGATTCGGGCGGGACGTGGTTCCTGCCGCAACGCGTTGGCATGGCACGCGCGCTCGGCCTCGCGATCACCGGCGACAAGCTCAGCGCCGACACAGCCGAAAGCTGGGGCTTGATCTGGCAAGCGCTCGACGACGCCGAATTGGCTCCGGCCGCGGCAAAACTCGCGGCCCAGCTTGCCCAGCAACCGACGCGCGCGATCGCCGCAATCAAGCAGGCGATGCGTGCCGGCACGACGCAAACGCTCGACCAGCAGCTCGATCTCGAGCGTGACCTGCAGCGCCAACTAGGCGCCTCGCACGATTACGCGGAAGGCGTGCAGGCATTTATCGAAAAGCGCGCGCCGCGCTTCGAGGGGCGTTGAGATGCCCACGCAAACCACCCGCCCCGACCAGATGACTGCCGACGAACTCGCCAGCGCGACAGCTGCCGCGATGTACGAAAACGACGCCTGCAGCCGCGCGCTCGGGCTCGAGATTCTCGAAGTGCGCCCCGGCTATGCGCGGCTGCGCATGGCGGTGCGCGACGACTTCCTGAACGGCCATCAGATCTGCCACGGTGGCCTGATCTTCACGCTCGCCGATTCGACCTTCGCGTTCGCCTGCAACACCTACAACATCAATACGGTTGCCGCCGGCTGCTCGATCGAATACCTCCGGCCGGTCTACGGCGGCGACGTGCTGAGCGCCGAAGCGGTCGAGCAGACATCGAGCGGGCGCACTGGCATCTACGATATTCGCGTCACGAATCGCGCCGGCGAGACCGTCGCGATGTTTCGCGGCAAGTCGGCGCAAATCAAGGGCAAGCTGATTCCCACCGGCGACTAACATTGAGCGGCGGCAAGCCAGAGCCGCCCCCGCGGACGACTGTCTGCGTGGCTCTCTGACGCCAACGCGTTACATATCAGACTCAGATACTGAGGCAGCAAGGAGACATTCGATGAGCACCGATCTTCCGCTCGATCCGATCGAGACCGCCAGCCGCGACGAGCTCGCCGCGCTCCAACTTGAACGGCTCAAATGGTCACTCACCCATGCGTATGAAAATTCGCCGGTGTACCGGCGCAAGTTCGACGAAGTCGGTGTTCATCCGGGCGATGTCAAGTCGCTCGCGGACCTCGCGCGCTTTCCGTTCACGACGAAGAAGGATTTGCGCGACAACTATCCGTTCGGCATGTTCGCGGTGCCGCAGGAGCAGATTTCGCGAATCCATGCATCGTCTGGGACGACCGGCAAACCGACCGTCGTCGGCTATACGGCGCGCGACATCGACACGTGGGCGAATCTCGTCGCCCGTTCGATACGCGCCGCCGGCGCGAAGCGCGGCGACAAGGTGCACGTGAGCTACGGCTACGGCCTCTTCACGGGCGGCCTCGGCGCGCATTACGGCGCCGAGCGCGCGGGGCTCACCGTGATTCCGTTCGGCGGTGGTCAGACCGAAAAGCAGGTGCAGTTGATCCAGGACTTCCGGCCGGACATCATCATGGTGACACCGAGCTACATGCTGTCGATCGCCGACGAACTCGAGCGCCAGGGTATCGACCCGGCTAGCTGCTCATTGCGCATCGGCATCTTCGGCGCTGAGCCGTGGACCAACGAAATGCGCGAGGCGATCGAAAAACGCATGGGCATCGACGCGGTCGACATCTACGGTCTCTCCGAAGTGATGGGCCCGGGCGTCGCCTCGGAGTGCGTCGAGACCAAAGACGGCCCGACGATCTGGGAAGACCATTTCTATCCCGAGATCATCGACCCCGAAACGGGCGAGGTGCTGCCCGATGGCGAACTCGGCGAACTCGTGTTCACGTCGCTGACGAAAGAAGCGCTGCCGATCATCCGCTACCGCACGCGCGATCTCACGCGCCTGCTGCCGGGCAGCGCCCGCGCGATGCGGCGTATGGAAAAAATCACGGGCCGCTCGGACGACATGATGATCGTCCGTGGCGTCAATGTGTTCCCGACGCAGATCGAAGAGTTGCTGCTCAAGCAGCACGCGCTCGCGCCGCACTATCAGATCGTACTGACGAAGGAAGGGCCGCTCGACGTGCTGACGCTGAACGTCGAACCGTGCCCCGAAAGCGCGCCGGATACTTCCGCGCTAACCACCGCGAAAAACGCGCTGGCGTACGACATCAAGGCGCTGATTGGCGTAAGCGCGGTGGTGAACGTGCTGGCCGTGAATGGGATCGAGCGCTCGGTGGGCAAGGCGCGGCGGGTGGTCGACAAGCGCAGATCGGGGCTCTAAGTCAGGCAACGGGCAGCGATGCGCAGAGTAAGAGCCCAACAAAAACGGCGTCACGCACGGATCCTGATCCAAACGTGACGCCGATTTCCACGACTTCTATTAACGGCTTCGCGGCAGCCTCCAACCCGCCTCCCGAAAACCGCTGTAACTCAAACGGCAGTCACGCTTCCGCCTGCGCCCCACCGCCTCACGAATTCGGCAGCAGCAACCACATCCGGCCACCCTGCTTCATCTTGCCAGCCAGATCACCGGCATCGTCGCCGAGGCCCCAGAAGTAGTCGGCGCGCACGCCGCCTTTGATCGCGGTGCCCGTGTCCTGCGCGAACACGAGGCGGTTCATCGGCGAGTTCGTCAGCGGCCGTGTGGTCTGCAGGAACACCGGCGTGCCGAGCGGAATCGCGCTCGGGTCGACCGCAATCGAGCGCTCCGGCGTCAGCGGCACGCCGAGCGCGCCGATCGGACCGTCCGCGCCACCGCTCGGCATAGTTTCGGCCGACGGCATCTCGCGAAAAAACACGAAGCGCGGATTGGTGTCGAGCAATCCATCGACGCGCGTCGGATTCGCGCGTGCCCATGCCTTGATGCCCTGCATCGTCGCCTGCGCGGGCGTGATCTCGCCATGATCGAGCAGCCAGCGCCCGATCGACTTGTACGGCTGACTATTGGTACCGCCAAAGCCGACGCGCATCACACTGCCGTCTTCCATCACGATGCGCCCGGAGCCCTGCACCTGCAAAAAGAATGCTTCGATCGGATCGTCGACCCACACGAGTTCGTTGCCGCTGAGCGCGCCCGAGCGTTCGAGCTGCGCGCGCGCCGGCAACGGCGCCCCCGCGCGATAGCCGGCGGGCCAGCGGTACAGCGCGGTCTGATATACCCCATGCCGCGTGCGCGAGCCCCGCAGCAGGGGCTCGTAGTAACCGGTGACCAGACCGTCGAGCGTGCCGTCGCTATTCGCGAGTTGGAACGGCGTGAAGTAGGCTTCGAAGAAGGCGCGCGCGCTGGTGACGTCGAGATCGTCGATTTGCGCGGCGGCCGCGCATGCACGCGACCAGTTCGGCTGACGCGCGAGCCTCGTGCAGTTTTGCCGCAACGCGGCCGTCGCGCCGATCAGCGAGTCGTCCTGCCAGCCCGGCACCTGCTGCCACGCAACCGCGGTCAAGCGCGACGACGCGATCTGGCCGGGGATGATCGCCGCGCCGCTCGGCGGCGAAGGCCGGAGCGCGCCGCCGCCACCGCAGGAGGCAAGCAACACCGCAACCGACAATGCACCGACCCACGCGCCGGCTCGGCGGACAAAACGCATACAATGTTCGTTCTTGATGGAAACCGCCATGTCTGATTTGTTCGACGAATACCCGATGCTCATCTTCGCGCTGGAATCGCTGCTCGCGCTGTTCCTGCTCGTCTTTATCGTTGTGTGGACGTCGTCTGGCAAGAAAAAAGCGAGACGTGCCAAGCCGGCGGAACGGTCCCAACAGCAAAAGCCGCAGTGACCCTGGCCGGCGGGTTGCATACAGAACCGCGCAACCCCTCGTGCATCAAGCGCTCGTCTGAGCGCTCATCCAACCACCCACTCAACTGCCCGCTGCGCCGCGCGCCGATACGAACTCGTTAACGACCGCGCAACACCGCGCCGGTTCAATGCAACGTTCGCGGCATGCGCAACACGAACTCCGGCACCGGCGCCTCGAAGCGCTCACCATCCTCCGCCACGCAGAAGTAATCGCCGCGCATCGTGCCGACCGGCGTCCCGATCACTGCCCAACTCGTGTATTCGAAATGCTCGCCCGGCTTGAGCAGCGGCTGATGACCGACCACGCCCAGGCCTTTGACTTCCTGGACGGTGTTTTCGCTGTCGGTGATGATCCAGTGACGCGCGATCAACTGTGCGGGCACCTGGCCGGTGTTACGGATGGTCAGCGTGTAGGCAAAGGCGTACTGGCGACGCTCCGGGTCCGATTCTTCAGGCAGGTAGTGCACCTGCGCCGAGACGCTGAATTCGTACTGGCTCATCCTGATTCCGATCTGATCAAACGGGCTGTGAAAAATCGTGGAAGGCCCGAACGCCAATGGTCTGCGGGTGCAGCGGCGATGCGGCGCTCATGGAATGGCATTCTGCTTGATGCGCGGCATGGCCGCAACCGGATACGCCTTTCGGCCAGCAGTGTCTAAGACGTTGGGACACGGCTGCTTTGCCGCGCCCAGTCTCCATGTCGTTTTTGCGCCGGCACTTTGCAAAGTTTCATCGCGCGATTCCGCCACGCCAACCGCGGCCAGCACCCCGGTCTGCACGCGCAAAACCGGTAAAATGGCGCTTTCCCGCTTGCATCGGCCCCCTGTCATGACGCAATTTCGCATCGCCCCCAGCATTCTCTCCGCCGACTTCGCCCGCCTGGGCGAAGAAGTCCGCAACGTCGTCGCCGCCGGCGCCGACTGGATCCACTTCGACGTGATGGACAACCACTACGTGCCGAACCTGACCATCGGCCCGCTCGTATGCGAAGCGATCCGCCCGCACGTGGACGTGCCAATCGACGTGCACCTGATGGTGCGTCCCGTCGACCGCATCGTGCCGGACTTCGCGAAAGCCGGCGCGAACCTGATCAGCTTTCACCCGGAAGCGTCGGATCACATCGACCGCACGCTGTCGCTGATCCGCGACCACGGCTGCAAGGCCGGCCTCGTGTTCAATCCGGCGACGTCGCTGAACTATCTCGATCATGTGATGGACAAGGTCGACCTCGTGCTGATCATGTCGGTGAACCCGGGCTTCGGCGGCCAGTCGTTCATCCCCGAGGCGCTCAACAAGCTGCGCGAAGCGCGCAAACGCATCGACGCGTACACCGAGCGCACCGGCCGCGACATCCACCTCGAAGTGGACGGCGGCGTGAAGGTCGACAACATCGCGGAAATCGCGGCGGCCGGCGCGGACACGTTCGTGGCCGGCTCGGCGATCTTTGGCCAGCCCGATCACAAGGTCGTGATCGACAAGATGCGCACCGCCCTCGCGACCGTCCAGCGTTAAAGACCAGCGCGCCTCATGACCACTTCGTATCCCGCCCCGACGTTTACCGGCCCGCGCCTCGAAGCCGCGATCATCGACCTCGACGGCACGATGATCGACACGGCCGACGACTTCACCGCCGGCGTGAACGGTATGCTCGCTCAGCTCGACGCGGAGGAAACGACGCGCGAGGAAGTGATCGGCTATGTCGGCAAGGGTTCGGAGCATCTGATCCGCAGCGTGCTTGCGCCGCGCTTCGAAGCCGAGCACGCGCAAGAGCGCTTCGACGAAGCGCTCGCGATCTATCAGGCCGAGTACGCGAAGATCAACGGCGTGCACACGCGGCTTTATCCAGACGTCGAGGCCGGTCTGCGCGCGCTGCGCGACGCGGGCCTGAAGCTCGCCTGCGTGACCAACAAGCCGCACCGCTTCGCGCTCGAATTGCTGCAGCAGTACCGGCTTGCACCGTATTTCAGCGTCGTGCTCGGCGGCGACAGTCTCGCGAAAAAGAAACCAGACCCGCTTCCGATGCTGACCGCCGCCGCGCAACTCGGCGTCGAGCCGAGCGCCACGGTGGCGATCGGCGACTCGGAAAACGACGCGCTGGCGGGCCGCGCGGCCGGCATGGCGACGCTGACCGTGCCCTACGGGTACAACCACGGCCAAGCTATACAAACGATAAAATCCGATGGTATAGTTGCCTCGCTGCTCGACGCCGCCGGGGCGATCGCAGCGCATCAATCCACGACTTAACAGTCCTTCATCCTCATGTTTCTGAATAAAAAACGGAGTCTGATTAGCATCGACCGGGGAGCCTGGCCCTGGCGTCGCTGGTCGCGCTAACCTCGCCTGAGGTACGCTGAAGCTCGTCTTCGGCAACCGTTTTTTACTTCGCTGCGCTCACGCGCTTTTTCCGTCGATCTGTTTTTGCGCAGTTGCATCGGCTGATTGAGCCTGCGCGTACCCGCAAGGTACCGTTGCTCACCCGCGCCGCTCGCACGCGCCGATGGAAGACCCGCGCCGGTCGGTATCATTGTGTCGAGAACGTCGACCCTCGCCCTGACCGGAGGCGCTTAGCCCCGCTTTGTCCGACGCTTGCTGCCGCCGGACCACCGTACAGGATCGGAACATGACCGAACTCGAATTCCAGTCCCTCGCCAACGAGGGTTTCAACCGCATCCCGCTGATCGCCGAAGCGCTCGCCGACCTCGAGACGCCGCTGTCGCTGTACCTGAAGCTCGCGCAGACCGAGCGCAACGGCGCGAACTCGTTCCTGCTGGAGTCGGTGGTCGGCGGCGAACGCTTCGGGCGTTATTCGTTCATCGGCCTGCCGGCGCGGACTCTCATGCGCACGCGCAACGGCGTGTCGGAAGTGGTCCGCGACGGCAAGGTCGTCGAGACGCACGACGGCGATCCGCTCGCGTTCATCCAGCAATTCCAGGCGCGCTTCAAGGTCGCGCAACGCCCGGGGCTGCCGCGCTTCACGGGCGGTCTCGCCGGCTACTTTGGCTATGACGCGGTGCGCTACATCGAGAAGAAGCTCGCGCACAGCGCGCCGAAAGACGACCTCAATCTGCCCGACATCCAGCTGCTGCTGACCGAGGAAGTCGCCGTCATCGACAACCTCGCCGGCAAGCTCTATCTGGTGGTCTACGCCGACCCGACCCAGGCCGAGGCGTACACGAAAGCGAAGCACCGTCTGCGCGAACTGCGCCAGCGGCTGCGCGTCACCGTCGAGCCGCCCGTCGTGTCGGCCAGCGTGCGCACCGAGATCTACCGCGAATTCGCGAAAGACGATTACCTGGCCGCCGTGCGCAAGGCGAAGGAATACATCGCCGCCGGCGAACTGATGCAGGTGCAAGTCGGCCAGCGCCTGATCAAGCCGTACCGCGACAATCCGCTGTCGCTGTATCGCGCGCTGCGCTCGCTGAATCCGTCGCCGTACATGTACTACTACAACTTCGGCGACTTCCACGTGGTCGGCGCGTCGCCGGAGATTCTGGTGCGCCAGGAAAAGCGCGGCGAGGACCGTATCGTCACGATCCGCCCGCTCGCCGGCACCCGTCCGCGCGGCAACACGCCCGAGCGCGATACCGCGCTCGCGACCGAGCTGCTGAACGATCCGAAGGAAATCGCCGAGCATGTGATGCTGATCGACCTCGCGCGCAACGACGTCGGCCGCATCGCGCAGATCGGCTCGGTGGTCGTGACCGACAAGATGGTGATCGAGAAGTACTCGCACGTGCAGCACATCGTCAGCTCGGTCGAAGGCAAGCTCAAGAACGACATGACCAATTTCGACGTGCTACGCGCCACCTTCCCGGCCGGCACGCTGTCGGGCGCGCCGAAGGTCCGCGCGATGGAACTGATCGACGAGCTCGAGCCCGTCAAGCGCGGCCTGTACGGCGGGGCGGTCGGCTATCTGTCGTTCACCGGCGAGATGGATCTGGCCATTACGATCCGCACCGGCGTGATCGCGAACGGCAATCTGTATGTGCAGGCGGCCGCGGGCGTGGTCGCCGATTCGGTGCCCGAATCCGAATGGCAGGAGACCGAGAACAAGGCACGCGCGGTAATGCGCGCGGCCGAGCAGGTCCAGGACGGCCTCGATAGCGACTTCTGACCGGAGACACACCATGCTGCTCATGATCGACAACTACGACTCGTTCACCTACAACTTGGTGCAGTACTTCGGCGAACTCGGCGAAGACGTGCGCACCTATCGCAACGACGAAATCACGCTCGACGAAATCGCCAGGCTGAACCCCGAGCGCATCTGCCTGTCGCCGGGCCCAAGCAATCCGCAACACGCGGGCATCACGCTCGACGTGCTGCGCGAATTCGCCGGCAAGACGTCGATTCTCGGCGTGTGCCTCGGCCATCAGGCGATCGGCGAGGCGTTCGGCGGCCGCGTCGTGCGCGCGCAGACCATCATGCATGGCAAGGTCAGCACGATCGAAACCGACTGCAAGGGCGTATTCGCGGACCTGCCGAAGCATTTCACGGTGACGCGCTACCACTCGCTCGCGATCGAACGCGAATCGCTGCCCGACTGCCTCGAAGTATCGGCATGGACTGAAGACGGCGAAATCATGGGCGTGCGCCACAAGGAACTGGCCGTGGAAGGCGTGCAGTTCCACCCGGAATCGATCCTGTCCGAACACGGCCACGCGCTGCTCGAAAACTTCGTCAAGCAGTCGAAGCTCGCCGTCGCCGTCAAGGCCTCGAATCACGCGGCGTCCCGCAATGCCTGACACAAGGGAGACGAGATCATGTCCATTACGCCCCAGGAAGCCTTGCAGCGGACCATCGAGCACCGCGAGATTTTTCACGACGAAATGCTGCACCTGATGCGCCTCATCATGCGCGGCGAACTCTCGCCCGTGATGTCGGCGGCGATCATCACCGGCCTGCGCGTCAAAAAAGAGACCATCGGCGAAATCACCGCGGCCGCCACGGTGATGCGTGAATTTGCCCGGCACGTCGACGTGCAGGACAACTCGAACTTCGTCGATATCGTCGGCACCGGCGGCGACGGCGCGCACACGTTCAACATTTCCACCGCGACGATGTTCGTGTCGGCCGCGGCGGGCGCGAAGGTCGCAAAGCACGGCAATCGCGGCGTATCGAGCAAGTCGGGCAGCGCGGACGTGCTCGAAGCGCTCGGCGTCAACATCGATCTGCAGCCGGAGCAGGTCGCGGCATCGATTGCGGAAACGGGCATGGGCTTCATGTTCGCGCCGAACCATCATCCGGCGATGAAAAACGTCGCGCCGGTACGCCGGGAACTCGGCATCCGCACGATCTTCAATATCCTCGGGCCGCTCACCAATCCGGCCGGCGCGCCGAATCAGCTGATGGGCGTGTTTCACCCCGACCTCGTCGGCATTCAGGTGCGCGTGATGCAGCGCCTCGGCGCCAGGCACGTGCTCGTCGTGTACGGGATGGACGGCATGGACGAAGTGTCGCTCGGCGGCGCCACGCTGGTCGGCGAGTTGCGCGACGGCGAGATCCGCGAGTACGAGATCCATCCGGAAGACTTCGGCATGCAGATGGTGTCGAACCGCACGCTCAAAGTCGCCGACGCGGGCGAGTCGAAGGTCATGCTGCTCGACGCGCTCAGCAACAAGCCCGGCGTCGCGCGCGAAATCGTCACGCTGAACGCCGGCACGGCACTCTATTCGGCGAACGTCGCGGCCACGATCGCGGACGGCATCGAGCTCGCGCGCGAAGCGATCGCGAGCGGCAAGGCACGCGCGAAGGTCGACGAACTGGTGCGCTTCACCCAGCAATTCAAGCAGTAATCAAGTAGCGAGACATTTATGAGCGACATCCTCGACCGCATCATCGCGGTCAAACGCGAAGAAGTCCGGGCGGCCGAGCAAAGCGTGCCACTCGAAGAACTGCGGCTCGAAGCGTCTTCGCGCGATCTCCGCGACTTCGTCGGCGCATTGCGCGCCAAGCACACGGCGGGTCTCGCCGCGGTGATCTCCGAAGTGAAGAAGGCGAGCCCGTCGAAGGGCGTGCTGCGCGAGCACTTCGTGCCGGCCGACATCGCGCGTTCGTACGAGAAGCACGGCGCGGCGTGTCTGTCCGTGCTGACCGACGTGCAGTTCTTCCAGGGCAGCGTCGCCTATCTGCAGCAAGCGCGCGCCGCGTGCCAGTTGCCGGTGATACGCAAGGACTTCATCGTCGATCCGTATCAGGTGGTCGAAGCACGTGCGATGGGGGCCGACGCGATCCTGCTGATCGCCGCCGCGCTCGAAACCGCCGAGATGCAGGACCTCGAAGCGCTCGCGCATTCGCTGGGTCTCGCGGTGCTCGTCGAAGTGCACGACAGCGATGAACTCAAGGAAGCGCTGACGCTGAAGACGCCACTGATCGGCATCAACAACCGCAATCTGCGCACTTTCGAAACCTCGCTCGACACGACGCTCGGCATGCTCGACGCGATTCCCGACGATCGCATCGTCGTGACCGAATCGGGCATCCTGTCGCGCGACGACGTCGAGCGCATGCGCGCGCGGAACGTGCATACCTTCCTCGTCGGCGAAGCGTTCATGCGCGCGGACGAGCCGGGCGTGGAACTTGCGCGGATGTTTTTCTGAGCGTCGTATCGACGTATCGGCGTATCGGGCGCAGAGAAATCCACGCAACGAGGACACCCAGCATGGGCATGGAACGCGAAATCAAGCTGGCGCTGCCGGCTTCGCAGGTGCAGGCGGCGACGCAGTGGTTCGCCGCGCGCGCCGGCAAGAATGGACGCGCGATCAAGCTCGTGAACATTTATTTCGATACGCCGCAGTTGACGCTGGCGTCGTCAAAGAGCGCGCTGCGTCTACGGCAGACCCCGGACGGCTGGCTGCAGACCTTCAAGACGGTCGGCACGGCGACGAACGGCTTGCATAGCCGGCACGAATGGGAATTGCCGGTCGCGGGCGCGAAGCTCGAAATCGAATCGTTGCTGAGCGCTTGCGACGAACCCGCCGCCGCGGATGCACTGAAACAGGCCGCGCCTGCGCTGATCGAGCTGTTCCACACCAATTTCACACGCACGCTATGGCTGCTCGACTCCGACGGCGCTCAGATCGAGGCGGCGATCGATCAGGGCGACGTGCTTGCCGAAGTCGACGATGAAGCCCGCCGCGCGCCGATCTCGGAGATCGAGCTCGAACTGAAATCGGGCGACGAAGCGGCGCTTCACACGCTCGCCGCCGAACTCGGCAAACGGATTGCCGGCCTCGCGCCGGATGACATCAGCAAGGCGCAGCGCGGGTATCGGTTGCGCGCCGGGTGAGCGCGTTGCCCGAAACCCGGCGGCACCTCATGCGCTCGCTTGCCGCAACTTGAGCTAGTCCGCGTTTGCTGCGACACTTCCCCGCCATGACCTCCGCTTCCCGCACCCGCTCCAGTTTGCCGCAGGCATCGTTGTTCGACGATGTCGCGCCCGCCCCCGCCGCAGCCTCCGCCGCCCCCACCGCCGCCCCGCCCACGCTCGAAGCACAATTCGCCGCGCTACCCGCGGCCTGGCGCGCGCATCTGAAGCCCTTCATCGACAGCGACACCTACGCGCCGCTGTGCCGCTTCGTCGACGGTGAGCGTGCCGCCGGCAAAACGATCTATCCGGCCGACGTGTTCCGCGCGCTCCGCCTGACGAGCCCCGACGAAGTGAAAGTCGTAATCCTCGGCCAGGACCCGTACCACGGCGAAGACCGCGGCACGCCGCAGGCGCACGGTCTCGCGTTTTCGGTCGCGCCGCACGTGCGGCCGCCACCGTCGCTGCGCAACATCTTCAAGGAAATCGCCGCGAGTCTCGGTCACCAGACGCCGCAGCACGGTTGCCTCGACAGCTGGGCCAAACAGGGCGTGCTGCTGCTGAACACGGTGCTGACCGTCGAGCGCGACAGCGCCGCGAGCCACGCGAAACGCGGCTGGGAGAAATGTACCGACACGCTGATCCACGAACTCGCGACGCGGCATCAGAACCTCGTCTTCATGCTGTGGGGCGCGCATGCGCAGGCGAAGCGCGCGCTACTCGGCGGCAAGTCGCACTATGTGCTGGAGGCGCCGCATCCGTCGCCGCTGTCCGCGCATCGCGGCTTTCTCGGTTGCGGGCATTTCGCGAAGGCGAACGAATATCTGTTGCAGCACGGCCGGCAGCCGATCGACTGGCGTCTACCGGACGACGCGCAAATGCTTGCGTGAGAGCGTCGTCGTCAGAAGATTGCGATACACAACGAAAACGCCACGGAGGGTGAACCCATCCGTGGCGTTATTCCTTTCATCGCTCGCGCCGCATCGAAGCGGCGCAATGCGGCAGGACAAACCCGCTTAAACCGCGGCGATCGCTTCGCGTGCCGAGCTCAGCGCGGCGTTCGCGGCGTCCGGGCCCAAGTTCAGGCCTTCGGCGTAGATGAAATTCACGTCGGTCATGCCGAGGAAGCCGAGGAAGCTCTTCAGGTACGGCGTCTGGCTATCGTTCGGCGTGCCGAGATACTTGCCGCCGCGCGCCGACACGACGTGGACCTTCTTGCCCGTCACGAGGCCTTCCGGGCCGTTCGCGGTGTAACGGAACGTGATGCCCGCACGTGCGATGAAGTCGAAGTACGTCTTCAGTTGCGACGAGATGCCGAAGTTATACATCGGCGCACCGATCACGATGACGTCGGCCGCTTGCAGTTCGGCGATCAGCGCTTCGCTGCGTGCGGCGATCGCGGCCTGTTCCGGGGTGCGCTGGTCGGCCGGCGTGAAGAACGCGCCGAGCACGGCGTCGTCGAGGTGCGGCAGCGGTTCGGCTTGCAGATTACGGACGACGACTTGCGCGCCCGGATTCGACTGTTGCAGCTTTTCAGTCAGCTCGTTGACGAGAAGCGTCGAGTTCGCGCCTTGCGAACGGGCTGCCGAGTTGATTTGCAGGATCGTGGTCATGGTTGACTCCAGTAGGGGCGCGCAGTGTTGCGCGAGTGAAGTCATTGTGTTTTTTTACCGGCCGGCGAAAAAGCCGTCCGGCGGCGAAGGATTGTTGCATGGATAGAACAATCAACCGCCCTCCTCCGCCGATTGACGACGGGACAGGCGACGATCGGTGGACCGCCCGGTGCGGCCCACCACCACGCCGATCACTTCGTCAGCCAGCGCTCAAGGGCTTTGCGCGCGGCGGGACGGTGATCGCTGACCGTGAGCTTGTAGCGCGCCACTTCGGGACCGTCGAGATTCACCTGCGTGACCCGCAGCTCGTCGCGGCGGAACGCATGCACCTCGACCTTCGCACCCGGCTGATAGCGCGTCAGCAGAGCATCGATATTCCCGCCGGTCACGCGCAGACCATCGATCGCGATCAGCACGTCGCCCGCGGAGAGACCCGCCTTCTGCGCGGCGCTGCCCTCGTGCACGGTCGCGAGCGCGCAATCCGCGCCGCCGCGTAGCCGCACGCCGAGCGACGGCTTGCCGTTTTTGTCGACGTCCGGCGCGAGCGCCACGCCGAACGGCGCGAGCAGCGCGTCGAGCGGCAGATCGCGCGTGCCGCGCACGCCCTCGGCGAACAGTTCGGCCAGTTGCGCGCCGCTAGCTTCCGCGAAAATCGCCTCGATCTCGCTTTCGTCGACGCCGACCGGCTTGCCTCGATAAAAGTCACGGCCGAAGCGCTTCCACAGCAGACGCATCACGTCGTCGAGCGATTTCTGGTTGCCGGTCTGCGCGCGGATCGTCAGGTCGAAGGCGAGCGCGATCAGCGAGCCCTTCGTGTAATAGCTGACGATCGCGTTCGGCGCGTTCTCGTCCTGCCGGTAGTACTTGACCCACGCATCGAACGAGCTTTCGGCGGCGCTCTGCTTGAGGCGCCCGCTGCCGCGCTGCACCCCGCCGATCACCTTGCCAACCAGGCCGAAATAGTCGTCCTGCGAGATCACGCCGCTGCGTACGAGAATCAGGTCGTCGTAATACGACGTGAAGCCCTCGAACAGCCACAGCATCGACGTGTAGTTTTCGACGCCGAGGTCATACGGCGCGAACACGGCCGGCTTGATCCGCTTCACATTCCACGTGTGGAAATACTCGTGGCTGCACAGACCGAGATAGGTCCGGTAGCCCTCGCTCATGGGCTCGCGGCCCTGCACCGGCAGATCGGTGCGATTGCAGATCAGCGCAGTCGACGCGCGATGCTCGAGCCCGCCGTAACCGTCGGTGACAGCCTGCGTCATGAACACGTACCGCTCGACCGGCGCCTTCTTCGACTTCGGTTCGAACAACGCGATTTGCGCTTCGCAGATGCGCTTCAGGTCCTTGCAGAGACGCTCCATATCGAGCCCGATCGCGCGACCGCCGATCACGACGTCGTGCGGCACGCCGTGCGCCTTGAACGTCGCGAGCGCGAATTCCCCGAGCGTCACAGGATGGTCGATCAATTCGTCGTAGTTCTGCGCGCGGTATTCGCCGAAACCGTAGCGCTTCGTGCCGCGCGCTTCCGGCAGCGCGGTCGCGACGCGCCAGCCGCGATACGCGGCGCCCTGCGGCTTCTGGATATCGACCACGCACTGCGCGTCCTCATGGCCGAGCGGCGACAGGAACACGCTGGTGCCGTTGAAAAAGCCGATCGTGTCGTCCAGATGCGCGGCGCGCACCGACAGGTCCCATGCGTACACCTCGTAGCGCAGCGTCAAGGCTCCCTTGACCGGCGCGGCCTGCCACGTGTGCTTGTCGATCTTCTCGACGCGCACCTTGCGGCCCGCGTCGTTCACCGCGCGCAGTGTGACGATGTTGCGCGCGAACTCGCGCACCATGTAGCTGCCCGGAATCCACACCGGCAGCATGAAACGCTGGCCGGCCAGATCGGGATCGGCGACGGTCACGGTGACTTCGAACAGGTGGGCGGCGGGGTTACCCGGAACGATGGTGTAGCGGATCGGCTTCATCGGCGGCGCTTGGGAGTGTCAGGAGAGTGAGGCGGGAAGTTCGGGGCTCGATGCGAAAGGAGGCGCTGCGTGCGCCTCCTTCAGTTTGAACGTTGCATCTGTTGCGCGCCCGGGGCGTGCGTGGCGCTGTGGCCAGCGCGCTGTTCAGTGCACGGCCGACAGTTCCTTGTCGAGCCGATCTGCCGGCACCGCGCCGGGCAGGCGGCGACCGTCGGCGAGAAACACCGTCGGCGTGCCTTCGACGTTCATCGAACGGCCGAGCGCGAGGTTCTTGTCGATCGCGGCGGTGTCGCAGGTGGCGGCGGCGGTCGGCGCCTGACGGTCCTGCATCCACGATTCCCACGCCTTCGCGCGATCGGCCGAGCACCAGATCGACTTCGACTTGGCCGTCGAATCGGGCGACAGCACCGGGTACAGGAACGTGTAGACCGTCACGTTGTCGATCGACAGCAGCGTTTTTTCGAGCTGCTTGCAGTACGGGCAGTTCGGATCGGAGAACACCGCGATCTTGCGCGCGCCGTTGCCGCGCACGACCTTCACCGCATTGCCGAACGGCAGGCTCGCGAAGTCGATGCGGTTGGTTTCCGACAGGCGTGCCTCGGTCAGATTCTTGCGCGTCTTCGAGTCCACCATGTCGCCGAGCATCAGGTAGTCGCCGCTCGCATCGCTGTAGATGATCTGCGTGCCGAGGTTTACTTCGTACAGGCCCGCAATCGGCGACTTCGACACGCCCTTGATCGTCACGTCGGACAGACGCGTTTGCAGCGTGGCTTTGAGCTTGTCGGTGGTCTGGTCGGCCTGCGCCGAGCAGCCGAGCGTAGCGGCACCGATCGCGAGCGCGGCGGCGGCGATGCGGAAGGTCTTTTTCATGCTTGAGTCCTGGAGTCAGTCGCGCACCTGCGCGTTTTTTACGTTCCGGCCGCGAGTTTCGGCCGCCTATCTGTTCAATCAGGCTCGATCAGGTTCGATCGGGGGTCGGATAAGGGGCGGATCGCAGCGCTTCGATCCGGTCATGATACCTGTCCCGGGCGCCGGTGACCGGCCATCGGCTATCCGCCCGACGCCTCGTTGCGGTTTACCCCAGCGCGGCCGACACGAGCCAGCGCTTGATGAATGGCTGCGCGCCGACGAACGCCATGCCGGTATTGCGCACGGCGCGCGCGAGCGGACCGGGCACCGAGAACAGTTTCTGCAGGCCGTCGGTGGCGATCATCAGCGCGCGAATGTCTTCGCGGCGCGCGCGTTCGTAGCGACGCAGCAGCACCATGTCGCCGAGATCGCGGAACGACTCCTTGCCGCCGATCGTGCTCGCGAGCGCGGCGACGTCGCGCAAGCCCAGGTTCATGCCCTGTCCTGCCAACGGATGGATCAGATGTGCGGCATCGCCGACCAGCGCGACCCGCGGGGCGACGAGCCGGTCCACGGTCTGCAACGCGAGCGGGAAGCCCTGCGCGGGCGTCACGCAGTCGAGCGCACCGAACTGTTCACCGCTCACGTGCTCGACTTCGGCGGCGAGCCGCTCGGGATCGAGCGCGAGCAACTGCTCGGCGTGTTCGGTGCGGGCCGACCAGACCAGCGACACGTGGCCGTCCGGCATCGGCAGTAACGCGATGATCTCGCCGTCGCGGAACCACTGATACGCGGTTTCGCCGTGCGGCTTCGCAGCCTTGAAATTGGCGACCACACCGATCTGTCTGTAGTCGCGGCGCACCATCTTCGAGCCGATCTGCGCGCGCACCCACGAGTGCGCGCCGTCAGCGCCGACTACCAGATCCGCTTCGAGCACGCTGCCGTTCGCGAGGCCGACGCTCGCGTTGTCGACGGAGAAATCGAGCGCCTGCGCGCGCGTGTCGATCCACGTGAGGTTCGGCTGGAAGCGCAGCGCGGCATCGAGCGCGCGCTCGATCACCGACGACTCGACGATCCACGCAAGCTGCGGTACCGATGCCTGAAACGCCGAGAAATGCAGCTCGGCGTGCGCGTCGCCGTAGACGCGCATGTCGTAGACGGGACCTAGCCGTGTCTGATCGAGCGCCTGCCAGACCCGCAGCCGTTCGAGCAAGGCCTGCGAACTCGACGACAACGCATAGACGCGCGAGTCGAAGACAGCACCGGCGGGCAGCGCCGCGCAAGGCTGCGCGAGCAGTGCGACGCGCAGTCCGGCTTGCGTGAGCGCGAGCGCCGCGGTCTTGCCGACGAGCCCGCCGCCGATCACGGCGGCATCAAAGGTCTGGTGGTGTGCGTTCATGCGCGCATTATAGCTGCGGGGGTTGCGGGGGACGGATCGACGGGCGCGGCCGTTGGGCTCTGTGCGCGGGGCCTCGCGGGCTCGTGCCGGACATGGTGTGTGGGGTCAGAGCCTGAGGTTGTCGGCGGGACTGTGCGAGTCTGACGCCGACCGCTCGCGCAACCCGCACTTCATGCGTTGGCGGCCACGCGCATTTGAGTCCCGGGCCGGTGGCCGCGCGGCCTCGATGCGTCGTGCTAATGCGTCGCGGCGCTTGCCGCGAGCGCCGCGTTCGCCTCGCGCATGCGCATGAAGTCGCGATCGGACGAGAGGTTGCGCCACGCGGCCGCCTCGAGCTCCGCCTTGCGATCGCGCTGATCGCTGCGAACCGCGCAGTCGGGGAACACGCGGTCGAACACGCGCCATAGCGAGTCGTAGTCGTTCTTATCGGCGAACCGCGCGATGTCGGCGTGATCTTCGTGCGACAGGTGGGTCGTCAAACAAGCGATGGTCTGCCGGTCCGTGGTGGCCTGCGCTTCGTCGAAATTCGGCGCGACCCATGTCGCGACCGAGCCCACCACGACCGCGGCGACGACGCCGATCCCAACCCATCTGATGATTCCCACGCTGCTCCCCCGGAAATTGAGCTCTGCCGGCTCTGAACTGACGATTCTACAGTGGCTTCGCGCCAATGCGCCGGCGGGTCCGCGCGGGCGAACGGGTTACAATTGCGCTTTCCGTGAAAACTCGCACCCAATCGTCGAGCCAACGCCCCGATTCGGTGTCTTGTCCGCTCCGCTGAGCCTGCCGCGCCCCACCTTGCGCGAAGGCTTTCCGAATCCGCGCGCAGCGTCGAGCGCATCACGCAACCTACTGATTCACTGAAGGATTTCCATGAGCCTCAAATGCGGCATCGTCGGCCTGCCCAACGTCGGCAAGTCCACCCTGTTCAACGCGCTGACCAAGGCGGGCATCGCCGCCGAAAACTATCCGTTCTGCACGATCGAGCCGAACGTCGGCATCGTCGAGGTGCCGGACGCGCGGCTGAAGGCGCTCGCCGAAATCGTCAAGCCGGAGCGCATCCTGCCGGCCGTGGTCGAGTTCGTCGACATCGCCGGTCTGGTGGCCGGCGCGAGCAAGGGCGAAGGCCTCGGCAACCAGTTCCTCGCGAATATCCGCGAAACCGACGCGATCACGCACGTCGTGCGCTGCTTCGAAGACGACAACGTGATTCATGTCGCGAACAAGATCGATCCGCTGTCGGACATCGAGGTGATCAACACCGAACTCGCGCTTGCCGACCTCGCCACCGTCGAGAAGGCGCTCGCGCGCTATTCCAAGGCGGCCAAGTCGGGTAACGACAAGGAAGCCGCGAAGAACGCGGCGGTGCTGGAGAAGGTCCGCGCGCAGCTCGACCAGGCGAAGCCGGTCCGCGCGCTCGATCTGACCGATGAAGAAAAGGCTACCCTCAAGCCGTTCTGCCTGATCACCGCCAAGCCGACGATGTACGTCGCCAACGTGAAGGAAAACGGCTTCGAGAACAACCCGCACCTGGACGCGATCACGAAGTTCGCGGCTGCTGAAGGCGCGCCGGTCGTGGCCGTGTGCGCGGCAGTCGAAGCGGAAATCGCCGACCTCGACGAAGCCGACATGGAAGTCTTCCTCGCCGACATGGGCATGCATGAGCCGGGCTTGAACCGCGTGATCCGCGCGGGCTTCAAGCTGCTCGGCCTGCAGACCTACTTCACGGCCGGCGTGAAGGAAGTGCGCGCGTGGACGATCCACGTCGGCGACACGGCGCCGAAGGCGGCCGGCGCAATCCACACCGACTTCGAGCGCGGCTTCATCCGCGCGCAGACGATCAGCTTCGACGACTACATCGCCTACAAGGGTGAACAAGGCGCGAAGGAAGCCGGCAAGATGCGCGCGGAAGGCAAGGAGTACGTCGTGCATGATGGCGACGTGATGAACTTTTTGTTCAACGTGTAGGCGCGAAGCAGCGCAAACTGCGCAGCGCGCTTAAGGCCCGCGAACCCTCAGGGGTTGCGGGCTTTTTTGTTTGCGCGCTACGACTTCCGCAACGCGTCGAGACAATGGGCCTTGATGTTCGAATTTGCAGTCGTGACCGCCGAAACAGCGTGCAACGCTTTGGCCTTGTAGTTTTTCGGCCGGCCAATCGCCGTCGATACTTCAGCGGGCGCGTTGTCTTGCACGGCCGCCACCGCTCCTGACGCGCACACCAGGATCAGAAGTGCAATGAGTTTTTTCATCGTTCTACCCGAAGCTGGCGGTCACCGCTTGACCAGACTCGTTCGCGGACGGCCCGGTCCACGATGACGATGCATCCGTTCGATGCGCTACCCGGATGACTCTTGCTGTCGCCATGCATGAAGAAGGTGTCCCTGCCGAAAGTGTGCGTTCCCGGATTAGGCGTCAATGGCATGGCGAAAGCTCCGACATGATGCGAATGCCTTGGCGACCCAATCGTGTACGACCCTTCAGGTATCGGCCCGACCGATCGGACGTGTTGCATGAGGTAATTGTTTTTGCCCGCCGTGGCCCGAGTATCCGCGTGCGACCACGCTTCCATTTCGGGACAGGGTTCCCGATGTCTGGCTGTATGTCCATGTCATTGTTGACACCTTCTTATCAAGTCGAGAGATCGAGCTTACGGCAACAGCACATGGGCGAATGTCAAAAGTGGTAATGGTCCGGGGAGCGCATCTATGCGGCACCACTCCATGACCTGCATCACCCGTGATCTTTCCGAATAGATTCCCGTTTATTTCCTTTCCCTGACAGCCAATGCTAAATTTCGGCTTCCGGCGCACCGCCACCCTTGGTCCGCGCCGCCCGGCATCCGACGCCGGAATGTCATCGAACACAACTAGAATCGCGCGATTCGCGTCCGCGCCCCTTCCGAACCGGAGACAAAAACGATGAATTACAAGCCGCTGTTCCGTTCACTTTCCGTCGCCGCTGTATTGAGCATCGGCGTCAGCCAGGCGGCTCACGCCGCGACCGAAATCCAGTTCTGGCACGCCATGGAAGCCGCACTGGGTGAACGTCTGAACGACATCGCGAACGACTTCAACAAATCGCAAAACGACTACAAGATCGTGCCCGTGTTCAAGGGCACCTACGACCAGACCCTCGCCGCCGGCATCGCCGCCTATCGCAGCGGCAATGCGCCGGCCATCCTGCAGGTCTACGAGGTCGGCACCGCGACGATGATGCAGGCGAAGAAAGCCATCGTCCCGGTGACGCAGGTATTCAAGGACGCGGGCCTGCCGCTCGATCAGAAAGCCTTCGTGCCGACCATCGCGAGCTATTACAGCGACTCGAAAACCAGCGAACTGATCTCGATGCCGTTCAACAGCTCGACGCCGGTGCTGTACTACAACAAGGATGCGTTCAAGAAGGCTGGCCTCGATCCCAACCAGCCGCCGAAGACCTGGGCCGAGTTGCACGCCGATGCGCAGAAGCTGAAGGCCTCGGGCATGTCGTGCGGCTACTCGTCGGGCTGGCAAAGCTGGATTCAGCTCGAGAACTACAGCGCGTGGCATGCGGCGCCGTTCGCGTCGCGTAACAACGGCTTCGACGGCATGGACGCGCAGCTCGAATTCGACAAGCCGCTGCAGGTCGCGCACATCCAGTTCCTGCAGAACATGGCGAAGGACGGCACGTTCACCTATGTCGGCCGCAAGGACGAACCGGTGTCGAAGTTCTATAGCGGCGACTGCGGCATCATCACGAACTCGTCAGGCTCGCTCGCGACGATCAAGAAATACGCGAAGTTCAACTTCGGCACCGGCATGATGCCGTACGACGACAGCGTGAAGGGCGCACCGCAGAACGCGATCATCGGCGGGGCGAGCCTGTGGGTGCTGTCGGGCAAGGACCCGGCCGTCTACAAGGGCGTCGCGAAGTTCCTCGCCTATCTGGCCACGGCGCCAGTCGCCGCGAAGTGGCATCAGGACACCGGCTATCTGCCGATCACGACCGCCGCGTATGACCTGACGCGCCAGCAGGGCTTCTACGACAAGAACCCCGGCAGCGACACCGCGATCCGCCAGATGCTGAACAAGCCGCCGCTGCCGTTCACGAAGGGCCTGCGTCTGGGCAACATGCCGCAGATCCGCACCGTGATCGACGAAGAACTCGAACAGGTGTGGGCGGACAAGAAGACGCCGCAACAGGCGCTCGACTCGTCCGTCGCGCGCGGCGACGACCTGCTGCGCCGCTTCGAAAAGGCCGGTAACTAAGCATCGCCTGCAGGCAGGGTTCCGGCGCTCCCGCGCGGGAACCCGTCGTTGCAGCACACTCTGGACATCCCGATGGAAAAGCGCTCCTACTTCGGCACCAGCGCGCTGCCCTACCTGCTCGTCGCGCCGCAGCTGCTCATCACGCTCGTGTTCTTCCTCTGGCCGGCGGGCGTCGCGCTCTGGCAATCGACGCAAACCCAGGACGCGTTCGGTACGTCGAGCGAGTTCGTCGGACTCGCGAACTTCAAACAGTTGTTCGCCGACCCGCTGTATCTGGCGTCGTTCAACACGACGATCGTGTTCTGCACGCTCGTCACCGTGTCGGGCCTCGTGATCTCGCTGCTGCTCGCGGTCTGCGCGGACCGCGTGACGCGCGGCGCGAAGGCCTATCAAACGCTGCTGATCTGGCCGTACGCGGTCGCGCCCGCGATCGCCGCGGTGCTGTGGTCGTTCCTGTTCAACCCGAGCATCGGCCTCGTCACGTATGCGCTCGCGAAACACGGCATCGTGTGGAATCACGCGCTGAACCCCGGTCAGGCGATGTTCCTCGTCGTGCTGGCGTCGGTCTGGCAGCAGATCAGCTATAACTTCCTGTTCTTCTATGCGGGCCTGCAGGCGATTCCGCGCTCGCTGATCGAAGCGGCCGCGATCGACGGCGCCGGTCCGGTGCGCCGCTTCTTCGGCATCGCCCTGCCGCTGCTGTCGCCAACCACGTTCTTTCTGCTGGTGATCAACATCACCTACGCGTTCTTCGACACCTTTCCCGTGATCGACGCGGCGACCGGCGGCGGCCCAGGCCAGGCCACCCGCACGCTGATCTACAAGATTTTCGCCGAAGGCTTCCAGGGGCTCGACATCGGCAGTTCGGGCGCACAGTCGGTCGTGCTGATGATCATCGTCGTGGCGCTGACCGTCGTGCAATTCCGCTTCATCGAACGCAGGGTTCAATACTCATGATCGAGAACCGACGCGGTTTCGACCTGTTCTGTCACGCGGTGCTGATCATCGGCGTCGCGCTCGTGGTGTTTCCGGTGTACGTCGCGTTCTGCGCGGCGACGATGAGCGAGCACGAGGTGTTTACGGTGCCGCTGTCGCTCGTGCCGAGCACGCATCTGTTCGAGAACATCGTCACGATCTGGACGAAGGGCACCGGCAACGCCGCGGCGCCGTTCAATCGCATGCTGTTCAACAGCCTCGTGATGGCGCTCGTCATCGCGATCGGCAAGATCGCCGTGTCGATGATCTCCGCGTACGCGATCGTCTACTTCCGCTTTCCGTTTCGCACGCTCGCGTTCTGGCTGATCTTCATCACGCTGATGCTGCCGGTCGAAGTGCGGATTTTCCCGACCGTGCAGGTGGTGTCGTCGATGCATCTGAGCAATACGTACACCGGTTTGACGCTGCCGCTGATCGCGTCGGCGACCGCGACGTTCCTGTTCCGCCAGTTCTTCAAGACGCTGCCGGACGAGTTGATGGAAGCCGCGCGCATCGACGGCGCGGGCGCGCTGCGCTTCTTCTGGGACGTCGTGCTGCCGCTGTCGCGGACCACGATGGCGGCGCTCTTCGTGATCACGTTCATCTACGGCTGGAACCAGTATCTGTGGCCGATCCTGATCACCAGCCAGCAGTCGCTGATCACCGCGGTGATCGGCATCAAGGGAATGATCGCCTCGGGCGATACCGCGACCGAATGGCATCTGGTGATGACGGCCACGCTGCTCGCGATGCTGCCGCCGCTCGCCGTCGTGCTGACGATGCAGCGCTGGTTCGTGCGCGGCCTCGTGGATTCGGAAAAATGATCCGGTATGGCGGACTGCGACAAGCACTCAAAATTAAAGGCTAGAACGGCATGGCTGCACTGACCCTGCAAAGCGTTAAGAAAACCTACGACGGCAAACAGTTCGTGTTGTACGGCATCGACGTCGACGTCGCCGACGGCGAATTCGTCGTGATGGTCGGCCCGTCCGGCTGCGGCAAATCGACCTTGCTGCGAATGGTCGCCGGGCTCGAGCGCATCTCCGACGGCAGCATTTCAATCGCCGGCAAGGTCGTCAACGAGCTGGAGCCGAAGGATCGCAACATCGCGATGGTGTTCCAGAACTACGCGCTGTATCCGCATATGAGCGTGGCCGAGAACATGGGTTACGCGCTGAAGATCGCGGGCGTCGATCGTGCGCAGATCGCGAAACGCGTCGAAGCCGCCGCGCAGATTCTCGAGCTCGGCGCGCTGCTGCAGCGCAAGCCGCGCGAGTTGTCGGGCGGGCAGCGGCAGCGCGTCGCGATGGGCCGCGCGATCGTGCGCGAGCCGGCGGTGTTTCTGTTCGACGAGCCGCTGTCGAATCTCGACGCACGTCTGCGCGTGCAGATGCGCCTCGAAATCCAGCGCCTGCATGCGCGCCTCAAGACCACGAGTCTGTACGTCACGCACGATCAGATCGAAGCGATGACGCTGGCGCAGCGCGTGATCGTGATGAACCAGGGCCACGCCGAGCAGATCGGCGCGCCGACCGAAGTCTACGAGCGGCCGGCCACGGTGTTCGTCGCGAGCTTCATCGGCTCGCCGGGGATGAACCTGCTCGAAGGCCGTGTCTCCGACGACGGCTCGACCTTCGAGGTCGCCGGCAACGGCCCGAAGCTGCCGCTCGCGGGCGTGCCGTCGATCGGCCGCGAAGTCGCGACAGGCCGCGAGTGGACGCGCGGCATTCGCCCCGAGCATCTGAGCCCGGGCACGGCCAACGCACCGTTCGCGACACTGAGCGTCGATTCTTGCGAAATTCTCGGCGCGGACAATCTCGCGCACGGCCGCTGGGGCAAGCACGATGTGACCGCGCGGCTGCCTCACGCGCATCGTCCCGCGGCCGGCGAGGCGCTGCAGGTCGTGCTGCCCGCGCAGCATCTGCACTTCTTCGATCCGGCGACTGGACGGCGCGCGAACTGAGACGCCCGCGGAGCGTCGCGACGGCGGCCCGCTGCCGGAACTCCCCTGCCGCCCGGCCCTCGCCGCGAAGTACAATGCCACCTGAACCACGTGCCGCACGCGGCAGCGTCGTCGAATCCGACGCCGCGCCCGCCGGCGCCGGGTGTTCCGCCCGGCCCTCACACCGATTACCCATTCACCCCCGACTGCCCGCCCGCACGCGGCCGGCGTCGTCAACGTCTACTGCAAGCAAATGGCCCAATACGTTTTCACCATGAACCGGGTCGGCAAAATCGTGCCGCCCAAGCGCCAGATCCTCAAAGACATTTCGCTATCGTTCTTCCCCGGCGCGAAGATCGGCCTGCTCGGCCTGAACGGCTCGGGCAAGTCGACCCTGATCCGCATCATGGCCGGTGTGGACACGGAGATCGAAGGCGAAGCGACACCGATGCCGAACCTGAACATCGGCTATCTGCCGCAGGAGCCGCAACTCGATCCGCAGAAAACCGTGCGTGAAGCGGTCGAGGAAGGCCTCGGCGACGTGTTCAACGCGCAGAAGAAGCTCGACGAGATCTACGCGGCCTACGCGGAGCCGGACGCCGACTTCGATGCGCTCGCCGCCGAGCAGGCGAAGTACGAAGCGATCCTCGCAACGACCGACGGCAGCGCCGAGCAGCAGATCGAAATCGCCGCCGACGCACTGCGCCTGCCGGCATGGGACGCGAAGATCGAGCATCTGTCGGGCGGCGAAAAGCGCCGCGTCGCGCTGTGCAAGCTGCTGCTGCAAAAGCCCGACATGCTGCTGCTCGACGAGCCGACCAACCACCTCGACGCGGAATCGGTCGAATGGCTCGAGCAGTTCCTGACGCGCTTCCCGGGCACCGTGGTCGCCGTCACGCACGATCGCTACTTCCTCGACAACGCCGCCGAGTGGATTCTCGAACTCGACCGCGGCCACGGCATTCCGTGGAAGGGCAACTACAGCAGCTGGCTCGATCAGAAGGAAGAGCGCCTGAAGCAGGAAGAAGCGTCGGAGTCCGCGCGCCAGAAGGCGATCAAGAAGGAACTCGAGTGGGTGCGCCAGAACCCGAAGGGCCGTCAGGCGAAGTCGAAGGCGCGTATCGCGCGCTTCGAGGAACTGAACAGCCAGGACTACCAGAAGCGCAACGAAACGCAGGAAATCTTCATTCCGGTCGGCGACCGCCTCGGCAATGAAGTGATCGAGTTCAAGAACGTCAGCAAGTCGTACGGCGACCGGCTGCTGCTCGATAACGTCAGCTTCAAGATCCCGGCCGGCGCGATCGTCGGCATCATCGGTCCGAACGGCGCCGGCAAGTCGACGCTGTTCCGTATGCTGACCGGCCGCGAGCAACCCGATTCGGGCGAAATCGTGCAGGGTCCGACCGTCAAGCTCGCGTACGTGGACCAGAGCCGCGAAGCGCTCGCAGGCACCAAGACCGTGTTCGAGGAAATCTCGGGCGGCGCGGACGTGCTGACGGTCGGCAAGTACGAAACACCATCGCGCGCGTATATCGGCCGCTTCAATTTCAAGGGCGGCGACCAGCAGAAGATCGTCGGCAATCTGTCCGGCGGCGAGCGCGGTCGTCTGCATCTGGCGAAGACGCTGATCGCGGGCGGCAACGTACTGCTGCTCGACGAACCGTCGAACGACCTCGACGTCGAAACGCTGCGCGCGCTCGAAGACGCGCTGCTCGAATTCGCGGGCTCGGTGCTCGTGATTTCGCACGATCGCTGGTTCCTCGATCGCATCGCGACGCATATCCTCGCGTTCGAAGGCGACTCGCAAGTCACGTTCTTCGACGGCAACTACCAGGAATACGAAGCGGACAAGCGCGCGCGTCTCGGCGAGGAAGGCGCGCGGCCGAAGCGCCTGCACTACAAGCCGATCTCGCGTTAAGAAGCGGGCGGACGACGGCCCGTCTGGCGCAATGCCGGACGGGCCGCGGGGCATGCGCGTTGCTAAGCGTCGCTAGATGGAGGCGCGCGTGAAAGTCTCGCGCACGCGACGGACGGTCAACACAGCGCCGCGCGACGCGGCGACGAGGAGACAGGCATGGCGATGTCGAAGGGCAGGCGCTGGATCGTCATCGTGAGCGGAACGCTTTTGGCGTTGGTTCTGATCACGATCGGCGCGATGCAATTCGCGCAACAGGAAGTCAAGAATCGCGTCAGCGCGGCGCTCGGGCCGCTTGGCAGCGCGGACAGTATCGACGTCGGCCTCACCTCGGTACACCTCACCCACGTCGTGCTAAAAGCGCCGCCTGGCTGGCCAGCGGGTGAACCGCTACGCGCCGACGAAATCACGATCACCCCCGACGTGCGCGATCTGATCGCGCGGCGCATGCATATCCGCGAGGTCGTCGTGCGCGGCTTCGACATGGCCGTGTTACGCACGAAGGACGGCTCGCTGAATCTGCTGCCGAACCTGCGCGAATCGCTGAACCGCGGCGATCAGCCGGGCAACGCCGGCACGGCGCCGCCGATCCCGCGCGAAAAGCTGGTCGACCATATCCGCTTCGAACACGGCAACTTCCATTTCTATGACATGACTGTCGGGCCGCCGCCGTTCAAGGTCACGGTCAGCAACGCCAACGCGAGCGTCGACCATCTGCATCTGCCGGCGCTTGCCGAACCGACCAATGTCAGCGTTCGCGGCTCGATGAAGGGGCCGGCGCATACGGGCACCGTGACGTTCGACGGCTGGATCAAAATCGCCAGCCGCGATTCGCAGACGACGAGCACGCTGCGCGGCGTCGATATTGCGATGCTCGATCCGTATCTGCTGAAGAAGGCCGGCACGCGCGCACAGGTGACGGGCGGCACCGTCGACCTGACGATCGAATCGACGGTGCGGAACTATCATCTCCACGCGCCCGGCACGGTGACGGTCCACAATCTGCAACTCGCCGAATCCGACAATCCGCTCGAGACGTTCATGTCGATTCCGACCCGCGCCGCCGTCGCGGCGCTGAAGACGCATAACGGCGACATCACGCTGCATTTCGTGCTCGACGGCGATCTGCGCGATCCGAAGTTCTCGGTGCGCGAAGGAATCCTCACGCGCATCGGCGCAGGGTTTGCGCAGGCGCTCGGAGTCAGTGTCGAAGGCGTCGCGAAGGGCGCGGGCGAGACCGTCAAGGGTCTCGGCAATGCGCTGAAGAATCTGCTGGGGCAGTAGCGGCGGCGGTCAGCTCAAACCGGCAAGCCCAACTCGCGCAGCTTGGCTTCCGTTTGGGCGGCGCTCGCGTGATGCACGCCGTGCCAGCCGAGAGCCGTCGCGGCTTCGGCGTTCTTCGCGTTGTCGTCGATGAAGACGAGTTCGGCCGGCTCGACACCGGGCATTTGCAGTTCGATGCGCCGGCGCATCTCCGCGAAGATCGCCGGGTCGGGCTTCACGAGCTTCACGCGCCCCGACACGACGACGTCGCGAAACCGCCGCAGCACCGGATAGTGCTCCCACGCGTACGGAAACGTCTCGGCCGACCAGTTGGTCAGCCCGAAGAGCGGCACCTCGGCCGCTTCGAGCTTTTCCATCAGCGCGATGCCGTCGTCGAGCACACCCGCCACCATCTGGTGCCAGCGCTCATAGAACGCGCGGATCAGCGGTTCGTGATCGGGAAACCGCGCGATCAGCTCGTCGGTGGCCTCGACGATCGGCTGACCGCCATCCTGGCGGATCACCCAGTCCATCGAGCAGACGTGCGTGAGGAACCAGCGGCGCTCGACTTCGTCGGGAATCAGCTCGCGGTACAGGTACTCGGGACTCCAGTCGATCAGCACACCGCCGAAATCGAACACCACTGCCTTGATCGCCATGCACCACGCTCCTTTGGAAGGTCGTCGCTACCCTCAGATGGGTTGCGTGCGCTGTTCCAGCCACGCTTTCGCGTCGCCCGATACATGCGGCGCGAGGCGCGCGCGCACTGTCTCGTGATACGCGTTGAGCCACGCGCGCTCGTCGTCGCGCAGCAGCGACAGCTCGATGCAGCGCGCGTCGATCGGGCACAGCGTCAGCGTTTCGAACCTCAGGAAATCGCCGAATTCGGTTTTTTCCGCGGCCACGTTCAGCACGAGGTTTTCGATGCGCACGCCCCACTTGCCCGGTCGATACAGACCCGGCTCGTTCGACGTGATCATGCCCTCCTCCATCGCGGTCCACGGTTCGGCCGGTGCGTAGTGCGAGATCACCTGCGGGCCTTCGTGCACGTTCAGGAAGTAGCCGACCCCGTGACCGGTGCCGTGGCCATAGTCGGCGCCGGCCTGCCAGATCGGTGCGCGCGCGATCGCGTCGAGCATCGGCGAGCGGATGCCGCGCGGGAATTGCGCGCGTGACAGCGCGATCATGCCCTTCAGCACGACGGTGAAATCGCGGCGCTGTTCGCTGCTCGGCGTGCCGACCGGGACGACGCGCGTGATGTCGGTCGTGCCGCTCAGATACTGGCCGCCCGAATCGATCAGCAGCAGGCCATTGCCTTCGATCACCGCATGCGACTCCTCGGTCGCGCGATAGTGCGGCATCGCGCCGTTCGCATTGAAGCCCGCGATCGTCGCGAAGCTCAGCGACACGAAGCCGGGACGGCGCGCGCGAGCTGCCGTCAGACGCTCGTCGATCGTCAGCTCGGTGATGCGCTCGCGGCCGAGCGCGCTTTCGAACCACGCGAAGAATTCGGCGAGCGCGGCGCCGTCCTGCTCCATCGTCTCACGCACGTGCGCGGCATCGGCGGCGGTCTTGCACGACTTCAGGAAAGTGGACGGATTGACCGCCTCGACCACCTTGACCGACGACGGCACCGCCTGCAGCGAGCCGTACGTGATGCGGCGCGGATCGATCAGCAGCGTGCTCCCGGCTGGCAGCGCAGCAAGCGCGTCGGCGGTTTTCGCGTACGGCTCGACGCTGATGCCGTCGCGCGCGAGCACTTCGGCGAGCGCCGGCGACACCTTGCCGTCGGCGATAAATAGCGACGCCCGATCCACGCCGATCAGCGCGTGCGCGACGAACACCGGGTTGTAGCTGACGTCGGCGCCGCGCAGATTCAGCAGCCAGGCGAGGTCGTCGAGCGTCGAGATGAGGTGCCACTGCGCGCCTTTCTCGACCATCGCGCGACGCACCTGCGCAAGCTTGTCCGCACGTGTGACGCCCGCTTGCGGCGCGGCGTGCTCGAAGACGGCGTCGGCGGGCAGCGCCGGGCGCTGCGCCCAGATCACGTCGAACAGGTCGAGGTCGGTGCGCAATTGCACGCCGCGCGCGTTCAGTGCGGCGCTCAACGCGCGCGCGGCCGCGACGCCCAGCACCGCGCCGTCCACACCGACCGTGCCGCCGCTCGCGACGTTCTGCGCGAGCCATTCGAAATGCGGCGTCGTGAGCTGGCCGCCGGTCATCTTCATCAGTTCGACACCGCTGCCGGCGAGCTGCGCACTCGCCTGCTCCCAGTAGCGGCTGTCGGTCCAGACGCCGGCGAAATCGGCGGTGACGATCAGCGTGCCGGCCGAGCCGGTGAAGCCCGACAGCCACTGGCGGCCTTGCCAGCGCCCTGGCAGATACTCGGACAGATGCGGATCCGCCGAAGGAACGAGGTAAGCGGCAATGCCTTCGCGCGCCATCGCGGCGCGCAGGCTCGCGAGGCGCTCGGGAATGGAGGAGGTTTCGGGAAGTCGGGCGTTCATGGAGTTACCTGCAAGGATTCATCGACGGATTGACCGGCGCGTTGATTGACGCGACAAGAGGCCGACCGTCACGGCGACGGCGATGAGCGCGACGGCGGTGCATACCGGCCATTCGAGCATGTCGCCGTCATGGAAGAGACTAGTCACATTGCCGGCCATCCGCGCGACGCTCGTGCCGAGCACACCGGCCAACAGCGCGGCCCACCAGCGGGCGCGGCTCGCGCGGCGCTGCGGATGCAACCACCAGCCCGCGAGGCCGATCACCGCGCCGAGTACGAGAATGCCTGGCCAACCCATCAGGCGTCGACTCCAGACTGGGCGCTCAAACACGGCAAGATCAATTTCGGATTCGTCTCATAGGCGAAAGGAGCCGCCAACGCTAGCATTTTTGCCTCCTCAACTATACAAGTTCAGCACGGCGCTTTCCGCATAGCGGTTGAGTTTAGGGATCGGGGTGTGCTTAGGCAAGTTGTAAGTCTGACGAAAACGCCTCATGCTTTGCCCGTTGCCAGGCTGACGCAGCGCCATGCGCATCGCCCTTATCGAACCCGACGTGCAACACGCCAAACTGGTTGACCGGCTCATTTTCGCCGGCGGCCACGCGTGCCAGCACTTCACCACTAGCGCCACGTTCCTGCAGCGCGCTACCGACGAATTTTTCGACCTGTTGATCACCGAAAGTTGGGCCGGCGACCATTGCGCCGAAGACGTGATCCCGCGCGCGCGCTCCATTCTGCCGGGCCTGCCCGTCATGATGCTGCTGACCGCACCGCGCGAATGCCAGATCGTCGCCGCGCTGCATGCCGGCGCCGACGACTGTCTCAGCAAGCCAGTGCGCGGCCCCGAAATGCTCGCGCGTGTCGAGGCGCTGCAGCGCCGTGCGGGCCTGCGGCGGCCGCCCAACCGTCGACGCGACGTGATCGGCGGCTATACGTTCGACGCGGCGAATTTGGCCGTGACATTCCGCGACCTGACCGTGATCCTGACGCCGAAGGAATTCCGCCTCGCTCTGTTGTTGTTCAACAATCTGACGCGACCAGTGTCGCGCGCGCATATTCTCGAGACCGTGTGGGCGCGCCGCCGCGACGTAAAGTCGCGCACCATCGACACTCACGTGTCGCGCGTGCGCGGCAAGTTGCAACTGCGCCCGGAGCTTGGCTACGCGCTGACGCCGGTCTATGGTTACGGTTACCAGCTCGACGCGATTCCGCCGGAGACTCCGACAGGCACGAGCTGACGCATGCGGGGTATGCGGCGTGCAGGATGTGAGAATCGTGGAAACGCTATAATATATGGCTGAACGATAGCTCCCCCAAATGCAGCTTCTAACGATCGGAATCAACCATCACACTGCGCCTGTCGCCTTGCGCGAACGCGTGGCGTTTCCGCTCGAACAGATAAAGCCCGCTCTGGATACATTCAAAGGCATCTGGCTGGGTCACATGGCCCCCAACGCGCCCGAGGCGGCAATTCTGTCCACCTGCAACCGCACCGAACTCTACTGCGCGACCGACGACCTCGCCGCGCGCGAAGCCTCGGTGCAGTGGCTGTCGAAGTACCACAACCTCCCGATCGATGAACTCGCGCCGCACGTCTATGCGCTGCCGCAGTCCGAAGCCGTGCGCCATGCGTTCCGCGTCGCGTCGGGGCTCGATTCGATGGTGCTCGGCGAAACGCAGATCGTCGGACAAATGAAGGACGCGGTGCGCACCGCCTCCGAAGCCGGCGCCCTCGGCACCTACCTGAATCAGCTATTCCAGCGCACCTTCGCCGTCGCGAAGGAAGTGCGCAGCACCACCGAGATCGGCGCGCAGTCGGTGTCGATGGCCGCCGCCGCGGTACGCCTCGCCCAACGCATTTTCGACAAGATCGCGAACCAGCGCGTGCTGTTCATCGGTGCTGGCGAAATGATCGAGCTTTGCGCGACGCACTTCGCGGCGCAGCATCCGCGGGAACTCGTCGTCGCGAACCGAACCGCCGAGCGCGGCATGCGGCTCGCCGAGCGCTTCAACGGCCGCGCCATTCCGCTCTCCGAGCTCCCCGCGCGGATGCACGAATTCGACATCATCGTGTCGTGCACGGCGTCCACGTTGCCGATCATCGGTCTTGGCGCGGTCGAGCGCGCGGTCAAGGCGCGCCGTCACCGGCCGATTTTCATGGTCGACCTCGCGGTGCCGCGTGACATCGAACCCGAAGCCGGCCAGCTCGAAGACGTGTTCCTGTACACCGTCGACGACCTCGGCGCGATCGTCCGCGAAGGCAATGCGTCGCGCCAGGCCGCGGTCGCGCAGGCCGAAGCGATCATCGAAACGCGCGTGCAGAACTTCATGCAGTGGCTTGATGCGCGCAGCATCGTGCCGGTGATCCGCCACATGCACACGCAGGCCGACACACTGCGCCGCGCGGAGGTCGAACGCGCGCAGAAAATGCTCGCGCGCGGCGACGATCCCGCCGCAGTCCTCGAGGCACTGTCGCAATCGCTCACCAACAAGCTGATCCATGGTCCTACGCACGCGCTGAATCGCGCGAGCAGCGACAACCGCGACAAGCTGATCGAACTGATGAGCGGCTTCTACAAACACCCCGGCTCTACCGAGCGTTAGCGGCGCAGTGCTCGCCGCACCCCCGCGCGCCACCGCCGTGGCTCGCAAAGTGCTTCCGCCCCGGGCATTCGCCCGTTCCACTGGCCGCATCCATTCCGGAGTCCGCTCCGCTACCCGCCTGATGAAAACGAGCATGCAACGCAAGCTCGACCAGCTGACCACCCGGCTGGCCGAACTGAACGACCTGTTGAGCCGCGAAGACATCACCGCCAACCTCGACCAGTACCGCAAGCTGACGCGCGAACACGCGGAGCTCGGCCCGGTCGTCGAGCATTATGGGCTGTGGCGCCAGGCGCAGAACGACGCCGCCACCGCGCAGGAACTGCTCGCCGACGCGTCGATGCGCGATTTCGCCGAAGAGGAAATCCGCGCAGCACGCGATCGTATGGAGACGCTCGGCGTCGAACTGCAGAAAATGCTGCTGCCGAAAGACCCGAACGACGAGCGCAACATTTTCCTCGAAATCCGCGCGGGCACCGGCGGCGACGAATCCGCACTGTTCGCGGGCGATCTGCTGCGCATGTATCTGCGCTATGCCGAGCGCAACCGCTGGCAGGTCGAGATGATGTCGGCGAGCGAATCGGACCTCGGGGGCTATCGCGAAGTGATCGTGCGAATTGCCGGCGATGCCGCGTATTCGAAGCTGAAGTTCGAGTCGGGCGGGCATCGCGTGCAGCGCGTGCCGGCCACCGAAACGCAGGGCCGCATCCATACCTCGGCGTGCACGGTCGCGGTGATGCCGGAAGCGGACGAGATCGGCGAAGTCGAGATCAATCCGGCCGATCTGCGTATCGACACGTTCCGCGCGTCGGGCGCGGGCGGCCAGCACATCAACAAGACCGACTCGGCGGTGCGCGTCACGCACTTGCCGACGGGCATCGTCGTCGAATGTCAGGACGACCGCTCGCAGCACAAGAACAAGGATCGCGCGCTGAAGGTGCTCGCCGCGCGCATCAAGGACAAGCAGGCGCACGAGCAGCAGGCGAAGGAAGCGGCGACGCGCAAGAACCTGATCGGCTCGGGCGACCGTTCGGAGCGCATCCGCACGTACAACTTCCCGCAGGGGCGCCTCACCGATCACCGCATCAACCTGACGCTGTATCGCCTCGACGCGATCATGGACGGCGATCTCGAAGAACTGATCGCGGCGCTCGTCAGCGAGCATCAGGCCGAACTGCTGGCTTCGCTCGGCGACGCGGACTAACGCCCCGACAATGACCGACGCCTCCCCGGCTCCGCTCGACCCCACCGCTCTGCCCCCCACTGCCGAGGCGCTATTGCGCGCATCGCCGCTGCCGCCGCTCGAAGCGCGGATTCTGCTCACGCATGTACTCGGTTGGCGGCGCACGCAGCTGATCACGCGCGGCGAGGAGCCGCTCGAACGCGCAAGCGTCGAGCGTTATCGCACGCTCGAGGCGCGGCGCATGGCCGGCGAGCCGGTCGCGCAGCTCGTCGGTGCGCGCGAGTTCTTCGGGCTCGAATTCGAAGTGACGCCGCACGTGCTGATTCCGCGTCCTGAGACCGAGCTGCTGGTGGAGACCGCGCTCGCGGCGATCGAACCTCGGCCGCGCCCACGTGTGCTCGATCTCGGCACCGGGACCGGCGCAATCGCGGTGGCGATCGCGTCGATGCGGCCCGACGCGCAGGTCTGGGCGCTCGACCGCTCGGCCGACGCGCTCGCCGTCGCCGCGCGCAACGGCGCGCGCCTGCTCGACGTGAAACGCCCGGGGGGCGCCGTCGTTTTCCTGCCCAGCGACTGGTACGGCTCGCTCGACGCCGCGTTGCGCTTCGATGCGATCGTCAGCAATCCACCGTATATCGCGAGCGGCGACCCGCATCTGCGTGAGGGCGATCTGCGCTTCGAGCCGCGCGGCGCGCTCACCGACGAGGCCGACGGCCTCAGCGCGATCCGCGCGATCGTCGCCGGCGCCCCCGAGCGTCTCGCCGCCGACGGCACGCTTTGGATCGAACATGGCTACGACCAGGCCGAAGCCGTGCGCGCATTGTTGCGCGAACGCGGTTTTGCCGAGGTCCGCTCGGCGCGCGATCTCGCCGGCATCGAGCGGATCAGCGGCGGCGTGCTGCGCGCCGCTGCGGCCTGAGCGCGGTCGCCGAGGCTAAAACCCCAGGCGCGACGTGGCTGCGGCCGCCCGTAGCGAAATCCGCTATCATTTCAGCCTATTCCCATCCTTTATCGGAACCGCAAGGTCAGTCATGGATACGCAACAACGCATCAAGCAAATCGTCGACGGCAACAACGTCGTTCTCTTCATGAAGGGCACGGCCCAGTTCCCGATGTGCGGTTTTTCCGGCCGCGCCATCCAGATCCTGAAGGCGTGCGGTGCCGGTGAAATCAAGACCGTCAACGTGCTCGAAGACGACGAAATCCGTCAGGGCATCAAGGTGTTCTCGAACTGGCCGACCATTCCGCAGCTGTACGTGAAGGGCGAATTCATCGGCGGCTCGGACATCATGATGGAGATGTACGAATCGGGCGAACTGCAGCAGCTGTTCGCCGCGGCCTGAGCGTTCTACGCTTCGTTCGTTCCATCAGGCGCCGCAAGCCATGCAGCAAGCACGCACCGCGGTGCCTCGCCGGCTGATCGTCGCGATCACCGGCGCCACCGGCGCCATCTACGGCATCCGGCTGCTCGAGACGCTGCGGCGGCTCGGCGGCGTCGAGAGCCACCTGCTGATTTCGAGCGCGGGTTGGCTCAACATCCAGCATGAACTCGAGTTGGGCAAGGAAGACGTGCATCCGCTCGCGGATGTCGTCCATTCGGTGCGCGATGTCGGCGCGAGCATCGCGTCCGGCTCGTTCGCGACCGACGGCATGATCGTCGCGCCCTGCTCGATGAAAACACTCGCGAGCATCGCGCACGGTTTCGCCGACAACCTGATCACCCGCGCCGCCGACGTCACACTGAAGGAGCGTCGCCGTCTCGTGCTGCTGGTGCGCGAAACGCCGTTCAATCTCGCGCATCTGCGCAATATGACGGCCGTCACCGAAATGGGCGGAGTGATCTTCCCGCCGCTGCCCGCGTTCTATAACCGGCCTGCTTCGATCGACGAGATGGTCGACCACACTGTCGCACGCGTGCTCGATCTGTTTGCGCTGGGGCCGGCGTTGTCGCCGGCGTGGGAAGGATTGCGGGGCGCGCAGGATTAACCGCGACAACGCGGATTAACAACGGCCGCGACGCAATCAATTCCCGCCGAACCCATTTATCAAGCTGGCGTGCGGACCTATATTGGTAGCAACCCAATTTCTCCGTGCTGTGCTTACACGGCCGCGTTGCTGTCATGAACCGCTTACCTTCGCTTTTCCTGTCTCACGGCGCACCCACGTTGCCGATTGATCCGTCGATGCCGTCCGCCGAGTTCGGCGCGCTCAGCACGCAATTGCCGCGTCCCGAGGCAATCCTGATGTTGTCGGCGCACTGGGGCACCGCGCAGCCACTCGCGAGCATCGCGACGGCGCCTGAAACCATCCACGATTTTTATGGTTTTCCGCGCCAGCTCTATGAAATCCAATACCCGGCGCCGGGCGCGCCCGACATCGCACGTAGCGCCGCCGCGCTGCTCGGCGCGAGCGGCATCGTCGCGGACGTGCAGCCGCATGGACTAGACCACGGCGCATGGGTGCCGATGCTGCTGATGTTTCCGCGAGCGGACGTGCCAATCGCGCAACTGTCGATCCAACCGCACAAGGACGCCGCGCATCATTTCCGCGTCGGCCGCGCGCTGCGCGCGCTGAAAGACGAAGGCGTGATGGTGATCGGCTCCGGCCAGATCACCCATAACCTGCGCGCCGCCGATTTCTCCGCGCGCCCGGAAGACGCCGATCCGCGTGTGGCCGAATTCACCGACTGGTTCGAGGACAAGCTCGTCAAGCGCGATATCGACGCGCTGCTCGACTATCGCCGCCAGGCGCCGCACGCGGTGTTGATGCATCCGACCGACGAGCATCTGTTGCCGGTATTCGCCGCGTTCGGTGCCGCCGACGACGACTATTCGCTCGCGATCCAGTCGCTCGGCACCTACCAACGCTCGCTCGCGATGACGAACTATGTGTTCGGGACCGCCTGATCCGGCTCGGGGTCGCGCACAAAGGTCAACAAAAAGCCAGCCTGATCATCGATCGGGCGGGCTTTTTGTTGGCCCCGAAAGACCCACGTCGAGCGGGTCTTCGGTCTCGACCGGCGCTCAATGCGCGCCGATGCTTTCGAGCACTTCGTCGTGCACGAGCCGCTCGTCCAGATACTCTGAACGATAGCCGCTGTTCACGCCCCAGAAGTAGAACACCAACGAGAAGGCGATCACGACGAGCATGTCCCAGCCGTACGGCAGAATGCCGAAGCCGCCAAACTCCTTGCTGCCGATCAGCGACAGGATCGCCATGATCGGCAGATACGCGACCAGCCACCAGGCCGCCTTCAGGTCACGGCCCCAGCCCTCGAAGCCCGACTTCGCCTGGAAGTAGAAGTACACCGGCAGCGCGACGACCATCAGCAGAATGATTTCGCCGGTCAGCGGCCACTTCGCCCAGTACAGGATCAGCGACGCGCAGACGAACGCGAACGGCGCGATCACCTTCATGCCGGCGATGTGCAGCGGGCGCTCGAGATCGGTTGCCGCGCGGCGCAGTGCCATCAGGCTGATCGGGCCGGTCAGGTATGAGATCACGGTCGCGACCGAAATCACCGCCGCGAGCGAACTCCAGCCGCGGAAGAAGAACAGGAAGATGAACGAGACGAGCAGGTTGAACCACATCGCGTTGCGCGGAACGCCATAGAACGGGTGCACGTTACCGAACATCTTCGGCATCGTGTTGTTGCGCTCCATCGCGTAGATCATGCGCGAGGTGGTTGCCATGTAGGTCGTACCGGTGCCGCTCGGGCTCACGAACGCGTCGACGTACAGCAGGATCGCCAGCCAGTTCAGGTTCAGCGCAATCGCCAGTTCCGCGAACGGCGAAGCAAAGCTGAAGTGGCTCCAGCCCTTCATCACGTCGGCCGGATTCACGGCGCCGATGTATGCGATCTGCAGCAACACGTAGATCACGAGCGCGAGCAGGATCGAGCCGATCACCGCGAACGGCACGCTCCTGGCCGGATTTCGCGCTTCACCGGCCAGGTTGATCGGGCTCTGGAAACCGTTGAATGCGAACACGATGCCGCTCGTCGCGACCGCGGTCAGGACCGCCGACCAGCCGTACGGCGCGAACGTGGTCGTCTGACCAAAGTTCTCGGTGTGGACGCCTGTCATCATCAGGCCGACGATCGTTGCGCCCGGGATCAGGAACTTGAAGATCGTGATCGCCGAGTTGGCGCGCGCGAACAGCTTGACGCCCCAGTAGTTGAGCAGGAAATAGATGATGACGAGCCCGGCGGACAACAGCAGGCCGTTGGTCGTCAACGACCCGTCGACGAACAGCGCATGCGCCCAGGGATAGGGCCACGTACTCATATATTGGATCGACGCTTCGGCCTCGATCGGGATCACCGACACGATCGCGATCCAGTTGGCCCACGCGCTGATGAAACCGACCAGCGCGCCGTGCGAGTAGCGCGCATAGCGCACCATCCCGCCAGATTCCGGAAACATCGCGCCAAGTTCCGCGTAGGTCAGCGCAATCGCGAGAATCACGACCGCACCGATGATCCATGCGCAAATCGCAGCCGGACCGGCAATTTTTGCAGCCTTCCACGCGCCGAACAGCCAACCCGAACCGATGATCGAGCCCAGACCGGTCAGCATCAGCGCGAATGGCCCGATGTTCCGTTGTATAGAACTTTTCAAGTCTTCTCCTAAATCAGAACCATGTCGGCACCGCGTGACATCGCTTGTGGCGGTGGGGACGGGATGACGCGCATGTAAGCGCGTCCAGATGCGGAATAGGTGCAACCGACGCGCGGCGCGTAGTTTAACGGTTGCACCGCGTTACTGCAGCGAAACCGCAGCCGAACTAAGGGTTCTCCCTAGCAAAAAGTTGGCCCCGTGCGCAAGCTTTGTAAGAAAAATTCGGATCAGTCCGGCAAAGTTTCGTCTAGACTGTTGACCTTCGTCCGAATTCGCCGTATAACGTTCGGGCAGGATTTCAAGTGGCGAGTGAAGTGGTTCTTTCGTAGTTCGCCCATCAACGGTACTCCGGTTGGTCCCATTACCCCCTTCCTTGATTTTCATGCACCCCGGGCTTCGGCCTTATTCACCATTTTTAGGAAAAAGTAATATGGAAACCGGTACCGTCAAGTGGTTCAACGACGCTAAGGGCTTTGGCTTCATCACTCCGGACGGCGGCGGTGAAGATCTGTTCGCGCATTTCTCGGAAATTCGCACTGAAGGCTTCAAGACGCTGCAAGAAAACCAGAAGGTGACGTTTGAAGTGAAGACGGGCCCGAAGGGCAAGCAAGCGGCTAACATCAAGCCGGTGTGAGCTCCGCGCTTCCTTCTGGACGCAAAAAAACCCCGCCTCGGCGGGGTTTTTTATTATCGGCGGCCAATCTGAAGGCGCCGATTAACTTCGCATGACTTCGCAATTCGCGGCGGATTATTTGGTGATTATCCGGGATTATCCGAATACGCGCCGCGCATGAATACCGAGGCCAGTCGCCACGCTCGCGAGACGATCGCCAAACACTGCTTGCGCGTCTGGAAACGCCGCGGCCAACGCGCCCGACAGAAACGCGAGGCCGGTCGACCCGCCGGTGAAATAGATCGCGTCGACATCGCGCGGCGCGACGCCCGCCGTCTGCACCGTATCGCGCGCGGCCTGCACGATGCGTCGCGTTTCTTCCTCGCCTGCCTTGATGAGCTGCGCTTCGTCGAACGCGAGACGCAGATCCTCTTCCACCTGCTCGAGATCGATCACGGTCTCGCCGCCCGCCGCCACGCCGATCTTCGCCTCTTCCGCGTGGGCGGCGAGCGCGTGCCCGAAACGCTGCTCGACCACGCGCATCAGCCGGTCGTGGTGCTTCGTCTCCGTGAAAAGGTGCCGCATCAGCGCGAGTTCGCTGACGCGCTTCGGCGTGTAGACGGTGTTGATCAGGTGCCAGGTCGCGAGATCGAAATAAATCCGGTTCGGGATTTCGCGCCCTTGCGGATCGAGCGACTGATAGCCGAGTTCGCGCATTATCGTGGTGAGTTCGACGCGGCGGTCGAAGTCCGTACCCGCGACGTGCACGCCGTGGTGCGCGAGCACATCGTCCTTGCGCTCGACGCGCTTCATCCGTTCCGGCCCCACTCGCACGAGCGAAAAGTCCGACGTACCGCCGCCGATGTCCGCCACAAGCACGAGCCCCTCGGCGCTCAGGTGCGATTCGTAGTCGAACGCAGCCGCGATCGGTTCATACTGAAAGTGGATGTCGCGCAAGCCGACCGTGCGTGCAGCGGCTTCGAGCTGTTGCTGCGCCATCTGGTCGGCGCGCGGGTCGTCGTCGACGAAGAACACCGGGCGGCCCAGCACCGCGCGGTCGATCGCGCCGCCGGCGCTCGCCTCGGCCGCGCGCTTCAGGTGAGTCAGGAACGTCGCGATCACGTCGGTGTACTTGATCGCACTGCCGTCGCCGAGATCGGTCGTATTCTCGGCGAGCGGCGAACCGAGAATGCTTTTCATCGAGCGCATCAGCCGGCCGTCGAAACCGTCGATGTAAGCAGCGAGCGCCGCGCGCCCGAATTCGCTGGTGTGTTCGTCGGTATTGAAGAAGACCGCGGTGGGCAGCGTCGTGTACGCGCCTTCGACCGGCGCCAGCTTCAGCTGCGGGCCGATCGGAACCGCGACGGCCGAATTGGAAGTACCGAAGTCAATCGCGCAATAGTTCATGGCAGGAATGGCCGCTCACGGCTGGCGCGCAAAGAAAGGGGAGCGGCTTTGTATCACGAAAACTCCGGCAGCATCAACTGAAGCTGCCGGGACGGCCGCAAGATCGTTTGAAATCATGGCGCGGAATGGATCTTGCTACGTCCGACCGGATATGCCGCCCCATTTCGCCATCGAGGAGACTTCGCGTCATGAGCGTGCCGCCCACCGCCGCCGTCGATGACCAGCACGCCACGCTGATCGAAACCGATCTGCCGTCGCGGCTAGACCGTCTGCCGTGGGGCCGCTTTCATACGCTGATCGTGGTTGCGCTCGGCGTGACGTGGCTGCTCGACGGCCTTGAGGTGACGCTCGCCGGCGCGGTCGCGAGCGCGCTGAAAACCAGCCCGGCGCTGCGCTTTTCGAATGCCGAGGTCGGCCTCGCGGGCAGCGCATACATTGCCGGCGCGGTGCTCGGTGCGCTCGGTTTCGGCTGGCTGACCGACCGGCTCGGCCGCCGCAAGCTGTTTTTCATCACGCTGACGCTGTATCTGGCCGCGACCGCGGCGACCGCGCTGTCGTGGAATCTGATGAGCTTCATGCTGTTCCGCTTCCTGACCGGCGCGGGTATCGGCGGCGAATACACGGCGATCAACTCGACGATCCAGGAATTTACGCCGGCACGCGTGCGCGGCTGGACCGACCTCGGCATCAACGGCACGTTCTGGGTGGGCGCGGGGCTCGGCGCCGCAGGCTCGCTCGTGCTGCTCGATCCGCACCTGCTGCCTTCCGACTGGGGCTGGCGCGCGTGTTTTTTCATCGGCGCGGTGCTCGCGCTGACGATCCTGCCAATGCGCATCTGGATACCCGAAAGCCCACGCTGGCTACTCACGCACGGCGACGAGCGCGACGCCCGCACGATCGTCGAGGGCATCGAGACGCGTTTTCGCGACGACGGCCACACGCTTGCCGACGACGCCCTCACGCGGCTGCGCCTACGCGCGCGCGACCATACGCCGTTGCGCGAGGTGTTCCACACGCTGTTCAACGTGCACCGGCGCCGCGCGCTGGTCGGTCTCACGTTGATGACCGCGCAGGCATTCTTCTACAACGCGATCTTTTTCACCTACGCGCTCGTCCTCACCGACTTCTATCACGTGCCGGGCGACGACATCGGCTGGTATCTGCTGCCTTTCGCGCTCGGCAATTTCCTGGGGCCGCTCGTGCTCGGGCGGTTGTTCGACGTGATCGGTCGACGCAAGATGATCGCCGCGACCTACGCGATGTCGGCGATCCTGCTGACGCTGTCCGGCTATCTGTTCGAGCAGCAACTGCTGAGCGTCGTCACGCAGACGGTCGCCTGGATGGTCATTTTCTTCTTTGCGTCGGCGGCCGCGAGTTCCGCGTATCTGACCGTGAGCGAATCGTTTCCGCTCGAAATCCGCGCGCTCGCGATCGCGGTTTTCTATGCGTTCGGCACCGCGCTCGGCGGCATCATCGGGCCGGCGTTTTTCGGTCGGCTGATCGATACGCATCAGCGCAGCGAGGTGTTTTCGGGCTATCTGGTCGGCTCGGCGTTGATGCTCGCGGCGGCGCTCGTCGCGGCGATCTGGGGTGTCGACGCGGAGCGCAAGTCGCTCGAACATGTGGCCGCGCCGCTGTCCAGCGTGACGGATGGTGAGAACGGCATGGACGGCGCTGCATGAAAAACGCGCGGACCGTGCCGCGCGTGCCTGACCGCTTAGTTGCTCATCGACCGCTTTCTTCGCTTTACGCGATATCGCGCGGCAAGCGCGGCGAATCCATCGCTCAGAGCGCCTTCTTCCAGGCGCCGGCGTACGCGATATCCGCGAGCGCCGCGCGTTGACGCGGCGCCTTCTCGCGTTCGCGCAGGACCGGGTCCAGTTTGTCGACGTCGCCGTAATGGCCGAGCGAGATCATCGCGATCGGCTCGACGTCCTTTGGTAGTTCGAAGGTGGTACGGAACGCGTTCACGTCGAAGCCGCTCATCTGGTGCGCGGCGAGGCCGAGCGCGTGCGCCTGCAGCACCAGCGACATCGCCGCCGCGCCGGCGTCGTAGAACGCGCAGCGGTTTACGTCGCCCTTGTTGGTCAGTGTGTGCGCGGTCACCGCGATCAGCACCGGCGCGTGCGCATTCCAGCCCTGGTTGAACGGCACCAGCGTGGCGAAAGCCTTCTTGAACGCGACTTCGTCGACGCTGCGATCGAATACCAGAAAACGCCAGGGCTGCGCGTTATATGAAGACGGCGCCCAGCGCGCCGCTTCGAGCACGGCTCGCAACTGATCGCGACTCACCGACTCGCTCGAATACGCGCGAGGGCTCCAGCGGCCTGCAATGAGCTCGTGAATGGCAACTTCGGTTGAGGCGGGTTTGTTGGCCATGCGCTTCTCTCGGTAGAAATTCATGTTCTCCGGGCGGCTGCCCGAGGCCACATAGCATAACGGGCTTTCGGTGCGCGCTCCAAGTTGCGGCGCGGCGCTATGCGTGCTGGCTGAGAAAACGCGCACGGCCCCGTTATGGGGGCCGTGCGTCGTTGCTTCGCTGACGGTGAATCCGCGCGGCTCGCGAGGCCCCTCAGATTGCCTGCGGCGTCGGCACCTTGGCCGGGCGGTTGATGCGCAGCACGATCACCGCGGCGATCAGACACAAGCCGCCGGAAATCATCGATGCGACCGTGTAGGTGCCAAGACTCGCGCGCAGCATGCCCGCGCCGAGCGCCGCGAACGCCGCGCCGAGCTGGTGGCCCGCGACCACCCAGCCGAACACGATCGGCGCCGATTCCTTGCCGTAGACGTCGGTCGCAAGACGCACGGTCGGCGGCACGGTGGCGATCCAGTCGAGACCGTAGAACACCGCGAACAGCGGCAGTCCGAAAAAGTCGATGCCGAACGCGTGCGGCAGATACATCAGCGACAGCCCCCGCAGCCCGTAATACCAAAACAGCAGCACGCGGCTATTGAAGCGGTCCGACAGCCAGCCCGACATCGTCGTGCCGAACAGGTCGAACACGCCCATCGCCGCGAGCAACGACGCGCCCTGCACTTCGGTCATCCCGTAGTCGCCGCACATCGCGATCAGATGGGTGCCGACATAGCCATTGGTGCTCGCGCCGCAAATGAAGAAGCTGAAGAACAGCAGCCAGAAGTCGCGCGTTTTGCTCGCCGACGCGAGCGTGCCGAATGCGATCGCGAGCGGATTCTGCCTGGTGACGGTCGTCGTGATGGGCGCGTCATGCGGTTCGCCGTACGGGCGCAGCTGCATGCTGGCCGGATGCTCGGGCAGCAGGAACGCGACGAGCGGAAGCACGACGCCCGCCGCGAGCGCGACGACCCACACGACCTGACGCCAGCCGTAATGCTCGGCGATGGCCGCGAGCAGCGGCAGAAACACCAGCTGGCCGGTCGCCGAGCTGGCGGTCAGGATACCCATCACGAGGCCGCGGCGCGTCGTGAACCAGCGCGTCACGACCGTCGCCGACAGCGACAGCGCCGCTACCCCGGTCGAGCCGCCGACCATCACGCCCCAGATCAGCACCATTTGCCACGGCTGCGTCATCAGCGACGACAGCGCGACACCTGCGGCCATCGTGCCGAGCGCGCTCAGCAGCGTGGGGCGCACACCGAAGCGCTGCATCGCGGCGGCCGCGAACGGCCCCATCAACCCGTACAGCGCGATGTTCACCGAGATCGCGAGCGAAATCGTCGCGCGGCTCCAGCCGAATTGGTGCTCGAGCGGCACCATCATCACGCTCGGTGTTGCTCGCGTACCCGCCGCCGCGAGCAACACCAGGAACACCACGGCGACGGTCAACCAGCCGTAGTGGAAACGCCCGCCTATCAGTCGCGCAGCCCAGTTCATCGACTCTCCCATCGACGCGGCCCGGGTGGCGGCGTCGTTCGTATTATTACGGCCTCGGTGAATGACTTGTGACAGATCGGTCACAATAGTCTTGCGATCTTAGTTACTGGTCGGTAACATGTCAAGGCGTCAATCTCATTCGGGTGACTTGCGATGTCCGACAGCGAAACCCCCAAGCCCGCCCCTACTCGTGCACGGCGCGCGCGCGGCGCACAGACCGCCGGGCCGCAGGCGCAGCTGCATCTGCTGCGCGCGGCCAGCGAGTTGTTCTATCGCGAGGGCGTGCGCACGGTCGGCGTCGATGCGGTGGTCGAGCGCGCGGGCGTGAACAAGATGAGTCTGTACCGGCAGTTTTCGTCGAAGGACGAACTCGTGATGGCGTATCTGGAGCAGAAGGACGAGCAGTTCTTCCGCTACGTCGAGAAGAGCTTCGCGAAGCATCCGGGCGAGCCGGCGAAGCAGCTTCAGCAGTACTTCGACGACCTCGCGGTGCGCGCCTCGGTCGACGATTACCGCGGCTGCCCGTTCGTGAACGTGTCGGTGGAGTTTTCGCATACCGCGCATCCGGCGCGGCAGTTCGTGTTCCGCAACAAGCAGCGCTTGATGGCGCGCCTCGTCGAACTGTCGACAGCGGCCGGCGCCGGCGATCCGCAAGCGCTGGCCGATGGGCTCGGTCTGCTGATCGAGGGCGTGTACGCGGCGAGCCAGACTTACGGGCCGGGCTGCGGGCCGATCCTCGCCGCGCCGAAAGTCGCCGCGCAGTTGATAGCGGCCGCTTGCGCGGAGAAGCCGGTTCGCTGAGCCAGTCCGTCAGCTGGGTCCTTTAGAATTGCGCGTTTTCCCGTCACATCCGTCCGCCATGCCGTTGCCCGCCGAATCCCACGATGCCGTTATCGCCGCTACCCGTCATTGGCTGACGGAGGCCGTGATCGGCCTGAACCTGTGTCCGTTCGCGAAGGCCGTGCATGTGAAGGGGCAGATTCGCTATGCGGTCAGCGAAGCGGACACGCTCGAAGCGGTGCTGACCGACCTGGAAGCCGAGCTGCAGACCCTCGTCGCCGCCGACCCCGCCGCCATCGACACGACGTTGCTGATCCTGCCGCGCGCGTTCGAGGACTTTCTCGGCTTCAACGACTGCCTGTTCTTCGCCGACCGGCTCGTCCAGCAGCTACGGCTCGAAGGCACTATCCAGATCGCGAGCTTTCATCCGCATTACCAGTTCGAAGGCAGCGAGCCCGACCATATCGAAAACTACACGAACCGGGCACCCTATCCGATCCTGCATCTGCTGCGCGGGGACAGCATCGAGCGGGCGGTGCAGGCCTTTCCCAACGCGGAAGAGATCTACGAGCGCAATCAGGAAACGCTGCGTCGCATTGGCCTCGCGGGCTGGGATGCGTTGATGAAGCGCTAAATGAAGCGCCAGGCCGCGCCTCAGGCCGGCACGAAAAATCGCTCCTTCAGCGCATCGAGCCCGAGCGCGTCCAGCACTTCGCCGAGCCGCTCAGCGGGCCGGCGCCGCGGCAGGTCCTTGTACTGCGCGATGATCAACTCGTTTTTCATCGAGTGTTCCCAGCCGACCAGCTCGGTCACGCTGACCTGATAGCCATGCGCTTCGAGCTGCAGGCAGCGCAGCACGTTCGTGATCTGGCTGCCGAATTCGCGCGTGTGCAGCGGATGCCGCCAGATTTCCGTCAGCGCGTTCTTCAGAGCCTTGCCCTTGTTTTGCCGCAGCACGCCGGCCACCTCGGCCTGGCAGCACGGCACGACGACGATGTACTTCGCGTGCTTTTCGAGTGCGAAACGGATCGCGTCGTCGGTGGCGGTATTGCACGCGTGCAGCGCGGTCACGATGTCGATTTCGGCGGGCAACCGCGTCGACGTGATCGACTCCGCCACCGACAGATTCAGAAACGACATCCCCTTGAAGCCGAGCCGCGCCGCCAGCTCTTCGGACTTCGTCACCAGCTCTTCGCGCGTTTCAATGCCGTAAATGTGCGAAGCCCCACCGGCGACGTCCTGAAACTCCTTGAAAAACAGGTCGTACAGGATAAAACCGAGGTATGACTTGCCCGCGCCGTGATCGACGAGCGTCAGCGCCCCCTGCTGGTCCTTCAGGTCCTTGAGTAGCGGCTCGACGAACTGGAACAGATGGTAGACCTGCTTCAGCTTGCGACGGCTGTCCTGATTCATCTTGCCGTCGCGCGTGAGGATGTGGAGCTCTTTGAGCAGTTCGACGGACTGGTTGGGACGGATTTCGTGGGTTTTGCCGGACATGTATGGGCCGCCATCAATTGCAGTGCGAACGTGCGACAGATGACGGAAAAAGAGAAAGGTTGCTGCCAGTTTACCCAAAGTGCGGCAATCCCAGCGAGTACGCCGCCCGGGTCACGCGAGACAGGTGGTCGGCCGGGAACATTTCCTGCTCGCAAGGCGCTGCGCGGAAGTGTCTCGAGAATGGCTGAAAACAGCTTGAGCGCCGGCTGAGCCTGCGGGTGCAAGCCGCGTCGCCGAAAACAGGAGGCTGTCCGGCCGTGCAACCGGACACGCGAACCGGATGCATGTGGGGAGAGCGGGCCCGCAACAAGGGCCGAACGTTACGTAACCAGCAGCGGCCGGCTTTGCAACGGGTCGCGCGCTCGGATGATCACAGAAGAGGCGGCAATGGATACGGTACCCAACGGAAATGTCGAACAGAAGTTTCAGGAAATGATGGCGAAGCTCACCGCCGCGCCGGCATGGTCGGAGAAACAGCAACTCGAACTGGAGATGGCTCGCGACATCTCCACGGAAATGCTGCGGCTCGCCGAGGTCATGCGTGACGGCAACGTCGACCTCGAGACCTGCCTGACGATGCTCAAGTACGCCAAGGTGCTCGACTTCGTGATGACGACGCTCGCGTCGCGACGCGACATCAAGCCGCAGACGTTGCGGGTGATCTTCAAGCTCGCCGGGCTGAAGGTCGATGAGGCGTATCCGGGTTAGCGCGTCGGCATCCTGGTTAGATTGGCTTGGTATCGCGTTTCTCGTGTCACCACAAGACTGCTGCAACACGCCCGCACGCGGGCGGCTGGATGCCGCTCGCGACGCGGGCTTCCACACTCCCCTTCCACGGGTGTCTCAAGCGTGCGGCGCCTCGACGGGCGGCGTTCCCTCATGAAAAAGCGTCTTCAACTGCTCGCGCAGCTCTGGCGAATCCGCGTGCTTGTGAACGTTGACGGCATGCTGGACCGCGGCTTCGAGCAGTTCGCCGTCGCTGTCGGCGGATAGCGCGACAGTGCAGTTCGTTTCGCTCGGAAACTCGCGACAGTCGATATATTTGCGGGTCATGGCAATCTCCTTGAACCAGACGATCGACACTTCCACCGATTCGACAGGCGATTCGCGTCGGCTGCCGGCGCGCGGCAGTGAAGTGCGCCGCAGCGGCTGCGTCGCAAGCGACGTGATTGGGGATTGACGCGAGGAACGACGCGAACGGCGTCCGATGGAAGATGTTTGAAAAGTATAGGTCGCGTGCGGCACGAGCCAAGCGGTGAACGCGATGCGCAACGGCCGGGAGAAAGACTGAATCCAGTATTTTCCGGTCTGGGGCGATCGAGCCCGGTCGCCTCGCCGAATAGCCGTCTATTTGCCAGTACCGAGCACAGTTCGACAGAGTTTGTCGGCGTTTGCCGCGCGCCGCGCGCGGTGTGACAATAGCGCCCTTCGCGCCGCATATCCGTTCGGTCACCGCGGCGCACCGCCTTTTCTCCCCGTTGATCCGCTGAACCGCATGCCATTCTCGCTCGATTCCGCCCGCGTCGCCGTGATCGGCGGCGGCCCCGCCGGCCTGATGGCCGCCGAGACGCTTGCCGGGCGCGGCGTGCAAGTCCACGTATATGACGCGATGCCGTCGGTCGGCCGCAAATTCCTGATGGCGGGCAAAGGCGGCATGAACATCACGCATTCGGAAGCCCTCGCGCCGTTTCTCGACCGCTACGGCTCGCGCCGCGAGCGCATCGCGCCGTTACTCGACGCGTTCGATCCCGACGCGCTGCGCGCATGGTTGCGCGAGTTGGGCGTCGAGACGTTCGTCGGCAGTTCGGGGCGCGTATTTCCGTCCGACATGAAGGCCGCGCCGATGCTGCGCGCGTGGCTGCATCGGCTGCGCGAAGCGGGGGTGCAGTTTCATATGCGTCACAAGTGGAGCGGTTGGGCGTCAACATCCGAAGACGGTGCCGCCCACGCGTTGCGCTTCGACACGCCCAACGGTGAGCAGACGATCAGCTGCGACGCGGTCGTGTTCGCGCTCGGCGGCGCCAGTTGGCCGCGTCTCGGCTCTGACGCTGCGTGGGTGCCGCTGATGACGTCGCGCGACGTGCCGGTGACGCCGCTGCGTCCCGCGAACTGCGGCTTCGACGCGGACTGGAGTCCGTATCTGCGCGAGCGTTTCGCGGGTCAGCCGATCAAGACGGTCGCGATTTCCCTCACGGGCGTAGACGGAAAAGTCCACAATCGACAAGGTGAAATACTTTTGACCGAAACGGGCCTCGAAGGGAGCCTGATTTACGCGTTGTCGGCGCCGATCCGCGAGCGGATTCTCGCCGGCGGCGAGGTCACGATCGCGCTGGATCTCGCGCCAGGCTTGCCGTTCGAGCGAGTCGTGGAGGAAGTGACGCGGCCGCGCGGCTCACGCTCGATCGCGAGTCATCTGCACGGGCGAATCGGAATTGGCGGGGTCAAGCTGGCGTTGTTGCACGAGATTCTGTCGAAAGAAGCCTTCGCCGATGCGCGCGGCCTCGCCCACGCGATCAAGGCGCTGCCGATGCGACTGCTGCGCGCGCGACCGATCGAGGAAGCGATCAGTACGGCGGGCGGAATCCCGTTCGAGGCGTTGGACGCGCATCTGATGATCGACCGGATGCCCGGCGCATTCTGCGCGGGCGAAATGCTCGATTGGGAGGCGCCGACCGGTGGTTATCTGTTGACCGCCTGCTTTGCCAGCGGGCTGGTCGCTGGCCGGGGCGCATGCGCGTATCTGGAAGCGCACGGCATGCCGGCGTGACGCGCGCAGTCGCCGTCACCGCGCCTTGAGCCGCCACAACGACGTGACCTCGGCCGTTCGCGCAACATACAACGGATCGTTCTGATCGCTGGCCTTCGGATGCCGTGGACGAATGTCCTCGCGTCCCACGACACTGAGCCCCGCGTGCTCGATCGCCGCGAGCAGCCACTCGCGCGTACGCAGCCCAAGGTGCTCGGCGAAATCCGAAATGATCAGCCAGCCCTCGCCGCCCGGCGTCAGATGATCAGCGAGGCCGTTCAGGAAGCCGACCAGCATGCGGCTGTCCGGATCGTAGACCGCATATTCGAGCGGCGACGCGGGCCGCGCCGGCACCCACGGCGGATTGCAGACGATGAGCGGTGCGCGACCGTCGGGAAACAGATCGGCCTGCACGATCTCGACCTGCTCGGCGAAACCAAGTCGCGCGAGATTTTCACGAGCACACGCAAGCGCGCGCGCATCCTGGTCCGTCGCGACGATCTTGCGCACGCCGCGTTTGGCCAGCAGCGCGGCCAGCACGCCGGTGCCGGTGCCGATATCGAACGCGAGGTCCAGCGACGGCAGCGGCGTGCGCGCGACCAGATCGACGTACTCGCCGCGCACCGGTGAGAACACACCGTAGTGCGGATGGATGCGCTCGCCTAGCGCCGTAATCACGACGCCCTTTTTGCGCCATTCGTGCGCGCCGATCAAACCAAGCAACTCGCGCAACGATACGACCGACGCGTCACCGGTCGCCGGTCCATAAGCTTCGATGCAGGCCTGCCGCACGTCGGGCGCGCGACGCAGCGGAATGGCGTAGTCGGCATCGAGCGGAATCAGGATCATGCCGAGCGTGCGCGCGCGCTGCGACTGCGCCTGCCGATGCTGGTTGAACGCGTCGAGCGGTGTCGCTCCCTGCTTGCGCGGCTTGCGTTCGAGCCGGCGCGTGACGGCCTGCAGCAGTTGGCGCGCGTTCTGGAAGTCGCCGCGCCACAGCAGCGCGGTGCCTTCGCAGGCGAGGCGGTAGGCCGAATCGGCGGTGGTGCGGTCGTCGGCGACGACGACGCGCTTCGGCGGCGGCACGGCCGCTTCGGAACGCCAGCGTGCGGTGCGCGGGCCGTCGGCTTCTGGCCAGGTGAGAGTTGCGGGGCTGGTCATGGTGCAATGGAGTCGATGTGACGTCGCCGGCGACGTGGACCGCGGCAGCGGACCGGAATGTCCGGCGGCTGCCCGTCATCCCGGGCGACGCCCGAATAGTACCGTACCGCCGCCGTGCGGATTCGCGGCGCGGCATGAATTGCGGTGACGGTGATCAGGTGAGTCTAGACGCACCGAAAGTAGACAATAATGTCTACAATCGACAAGGTGAAAGAGATATCATGATTTTTGAGCCATCGCGCGGCTCACCTCACGCTGCCCTCGCACGTTTTGACGTGCGTGAAACCCTCGTCGCAAACAAGCCTGGCCAAGGCTTCGGTGATCGGCATCAGCAACGATCCGGGCAATTTCCACCGAAAAAAGAAAAACCCCGCCAAAGCGTGTGCTTCGACGGGGTTTTCTAGCATTTCCAGTTACTGCTGATAAAGCAATCTGGTGCCGGCTGCAGGACTCGAACCCGCCACCTCATGATTACAAGTCAAGCGCTCTACCTGATGAGCTAAGCCGGCATGAGGCCGTGATTCTACTTCATTTCACGATCTTAAGGCGAGCCCTTCCGCCGCCTTTCGAGCCATTGTCGTCGGGCTGCGGTTTGTCGTCGGCGTCGGCGTCGGTGGCCGCGGCAGGGTCGGCGGGGGCGGTTTCGACGGCGCGCGGAGCCGCCGGCGTGTCAGCTTCGTCCGCGGCATCCGCGCCCGAATCCTGAGCCTCGCCGCCCGCCGATTCGACCGGGAACGCCATACCTTGGCCGTTCTCGCGCGCGTAGATCGCAAGAATATTGGCGACCGGCACTTCGATCTTGTGGGACTTGCCGGAGAAGCGCGCGTTGAACTCGATCCACTCGTTGCCCATCTGCAGCTGGCTGGTCGCCTCGAAGCTGATGTTCAACACGATCTCGTTGTCGCGCACGAACTGACGCGGCACGCGCGTCTGATTGTCGACGCGGACCGCGATATGCGGTGTGTAGCCGTTATCCGTGCACCACTCGTAGAGCGCGCGCAACAGATAAGGCTTCGTGGAAATCTCTTGCATCAACAGTCCTCTTGCGGGCGCGGGCGCGCATCGAAGCGATGCGGCGTCCGCGCTCCAAAGCTAAACTCAACGACGCATCACCTTTTCCGACGGCGTCAGCGCTTCGATATAAGCCGGGCGGCTGAAAATGCGCTCGGCGTACTTCATCAGCGGCGCGGCGTTCTTCGACAGCTCGATACCGTAGTGGTCAAGGCGCCAAAGCAGCGGTGCGATCGCGACGTCGAGCATCGAGAACTCTTCGCCGAGCATGTACTTGTTCTTCAGGAAGATCGGCGCGAGTTGCGTCAGGCGATCGCGGATCGCGAGGCGCGCCTTCTCGTGATTCTTCTCCGCTGCCTTGCCCTTCTCGTTTTCGAGCGTGCCGACGTGGACGAACAGCTCTTTCTCGAAGTTGAGCAGGAACAGGCGGGCACGCGCGCGCTGGACCGGATCGGCCGGCATCAGCTGCGGGTGCGGGAAGCGCTCGTCGATGTACTCGTTGATGATGTTCGATTCGTACAGAATCAGGTCCCGTTCGACGAGAATCGGCACCTGACCATACGGATTCATCACGGCGATGTCTTCCGGCTTGTTGAACAGGTCGACGTCGCGGATCTCGAAGTCCATGCCCTTTTCGAACAACACCAGCCGGCAACGCTGGGAGAACGGGCAAGTAGTGCCGGAATACAGAACCATCATGTTTACGTTTCCTCAAAAAGCTGAAGGGCCAGCGCGCGGAAAAACCGTTCAGCAGGTTTTTCCTGGCGCCGGCCCCACGCCATGTAGCGGCGTGATTATTTGATATGTTTCCAGTACGCGGCGTTCAGTCGCCAGGCGAAAAAGCTCAGGATACCGAGGAACAACAGCACCCACACGCCAAGTTGCTTGCGGGTTTGCTGCGTTGGTTCGGACATCCATGACAGGTACGACACGAGGTCGGCCACAGCAGAATCATAATCTACCGGCGACATCGTCCCCGGAGTCAGTTGCTGGAAGCCGAGGAATTTGTGGACCTTTTCGCCGGTTTTTTCGTCGGTTTCGTCGCCGAATTTCGCCGCACGCTGCCCCTGAAGCTGCCACAGCACGTGAGGCATGCTCACGTTTTGGTACACCAGATTGTTCCAGCCGGTCGGCCGCGTATCGTCGCGATAAAAACTCCGCAGATACGTGTAAAGCCAGTCCGTGCCGCGCGCCCGCGCCTCCACCGACAGATCCGGCGGCGTCGCCCCAAACCACCCTTTCGCGTCCTCCGGGCGCATCGCCACGGTCATCGTGTTGCCGACCTTGTCGGTGGTGAACAGCAGGTTCGCCTGGATTTCGTTCGGCGTGATGCCGAGATCGGTCAGGCGGTTGTAGCGCATCAGGTTCGCGCTGTGGCAATTCAAGCAGTAGTTTACAAACAATTGCGCACCGCGCTGCAATGAAGCGAAATTGTTCGTGTTGTCCGGCGCGCGATCGAGCGGGAAATTCTCGTCCGCGTGAACCGGAGCGGCCAGCAGCGCAAGCATGGTCGCGCCGACCAGCGCGCACATCGAAAGCAGTCTTTTCATCTTCATGTTCTCCTGGCTCGCGATTAGTGAGGCTTGAACCGCACCCGCTCGGGCGGCTGCTTGAACTTGCCAAGCCGGGTCCAGAAGGGCATGCCGAGGAAAAACGCAAAGTAGATCAGCGCGCAGATCTGGGCGATCAGCGTCGCGGCCGGCGATGGCGGTCGCGTCCCGAGGAAGCCGAGCGTCAGGAACGCAATCACGAAGATCCCGAAGAAAACCTTGTGGAAGAACGGCCGGTAGCGAATAGACCTGACCGGCGACCGGTCGAGCCACGGCAGGAAGAACAGCGAAATCACCGCGCTGCCCATCACCACGACGCCCCAGAACTTCGATTCGGTGAACACCATCGCGACGATCACCAGCACCGCAAGCACCGGCAGGCCGAGCTTCCACTTGCCGCGCGCGCGCACGAGCGCCAGCAACCCGAGTAGCGCGATGACGATCATCAGCACGATCTTGAATGGATCGGTAGTGGCGCGCAGCATCGCATAAAAGGCGGTGAAGTACCACACGGGCGCAATTTCCGGCGGCGTCTGCAGCGGATTCGCGGGGATGAAGTTGTTGGCTTCAAGGAAGTACCCACCCATTTCCGGCGCGAAGAAGATGATCGCCGCGAAGATCAACAGGAAGATCGCCACGCCCATGAAGTCGTGCACCGAGTAGTACGGGTGGAACGGAATGCCGTCGAGCGGCACGCCATCCGGGCCCTTCTTGGCCTTGATCTCAATGCCGTCCGGATTGTTCGAGCCGACTTCGTGCAGCGCGACGATGTGCGCGATCACGAGGCCGACCAGCACCAGCGGAATCGCGATCACGTGGAACGCGAAGAAGCGGTTCAGCGTGACGTCGGACACGACGTAGTCGCCGCGAATCCACAGCGACAGATCGGGCCCGATGAACGGAATCGCCGAGAACAGGTTCACGATCACCTGCGCGCCCCAGAACGACATCTGGCCCCATGGCAGCAGGTAGCCGAAGAACGCCTCGGCCATCAGGCTCAGGAAGATGAGGCAGCCGAAAATCCACACCAGCTCGCGCGGCTTGCGGTACGAGCCGTACATGAGCCCGCGGAACATGTGCAGATACACGACGACGAAAAACATCGACGCACCCGTCGAGTGCATGTAGCGGATCAGCCAGCCCCACGGCACCTCGCGCATGATGTACTCGACCGACGAGAACGCGAGCGTCGCGTCGGGCTTGTAGTTCATCGTCAGGAAAATGCCGGTGACGATCTGATTGACCAGCACCAGCAACGCAAGCGAACCGAAGAAGTACCAGAAGTTGAAGTTCTTCGGCGCGTAGTACTCGGAAGCGTGCTTCTTCCACGTGGCAGTCATCGGGAAGCGCTGGTCGATCCAACCAGCCAGCCCGGTCGTCTCTACTTCGTGTTCGCTCGCCATTACGCTTCTCCTTTTTCGTCCTTCCCGATCACAAGGGCCGTTGCCGACGTGAACATGAAGCGCGGGATGTCGAGGTTCTGCGGAGCGGGTTTGTTCTTGAAGACGCGGCCGGCCATGTCGTAGGTCGAGCCGTGGCACGGGCACAGGAAGCCGCCGGGCCAGTCGTCGGGGAGATTCGGCTGCGGGCCTTCCTGGAAGCGCGGCGTCGGCGTGCAGCCCAGATGCGTGCAAACGGCGACGGCAACCAGCAGATGCTTGTTCTCGGCGCGTGAACGGAATTCGTTGTTGCAGTAGTCCGGCAGCGGCATCGAAAACGGATTCAGCGAGTGGGGGTCCGCTACCTGGCTGTCGGCTTTTTGAACATCGGCGAGCATGCGGTCCGTGCGGTTGATGATCCACACCGGCTTGCCACGCCAGGCGACCGTCATCATGTCGCCGGGCTTCAGACCACTGATATCGACTTCGACCGGGGCACCTGCGGCCATGGCCTTTTCGGATGGTGCAAAGGAACTAACAAAGGGTACGACAACGGCAACACCTCCTATGCCGCCTGCTACGGTCGTCGCTACCAGCCAGTTACGGCGGCTGCCATCGACGCGTTCCTCTTCTTTGTCTCGCATCACACGCCCCACTTCTGAGTTGGATTTTTCCTTCACGTCGCTTCTACCGCCGCTAGTTTGCTCGAATGGAGTCGCCATTTACAAGGGCCGATTGCCAAAAACCGTGCGAAGCCCTTGATAACTCAGGGTTTGTCCGTACCGATCGCAAACTTTTTCGTGCCCCTTTTAAGTGCCTTCTACGGTATTCCTACCATTTTCTTCGTTAATGCGATTCGCAATTCAAACGGGATTGGGGATGTCGATAAACAGGTGTTCGATATCGAACGATTCGGACAGATGCTTGCCCACCGCCTGCACGCCGAAGCGCTCGGTCGCGTGGTGGCCAGCTGCCAGAAACGCGACGCCGCTTTCCGCCGCCGTATGCATCACCGACTCCGATACCTCGCCGGTCACGTAGACGTCGACACCCGCGTTGATCGCCGCGTCGAACATGCCTTGCGCGGCGCCCGTGCACCAGCCGACGCGGCGCAGCTCCATATCCGGATCGCCGAACACGAGCGGCGTGCGGCCCAGTGTCTGCTCGATTTCCGCGGTGAGGTGCGACAGCGTGATCGGCATCGGCAGCGTGGCGAGCCAGCCGAGATCGTTGTCGCCGAAACGCGCGTCGCTGATCCAGCCCATCTTCTCGCCGATCTGCGCGTTGTTGCCGAACTCGGAATGATCGTCGAGCGGCAGATGGTAGGCGAACAGGTTCAGGTCGTTGGCGAGCAGCAGCTTCAAACGAGCATGTTTGCGGCCGGTGATCTGCGGTGCCTCGTTGCGCCAGAAGTAGCCGTGATGGACCAGCACGGCGTCGGCGCCCCAGTCGAGCGCGGCCTCCAGGAAGGCCACCGACGCGGTCACGCCGGTCGCGAGTTTGTTGATCCGGCGGCGTCCTTCGACCTGCAATCCGTTCGGGCAATAGTCCTTGAAGCGCGCGGTTTCAAGGAGATTGTTCAAGTACAATTCAAGTTCAATCCGATCCATATAGACCTCTAGTCTTCAGATGCTTAGACGCTTCTGGCTGTTATTTGCCCAAGCGGTGACGGTGCTGTTGGCGCTGATGTTCATCATTGCGACCCTCAAACCGCAGTGGCTGCAGCGTCAAGGACAGTTCGGCAGACAACTCGCCGAACCGATCGTCGCGCTACGGGAAGTGGCGCCGGGCATCGGCACTGGCCATGCCGAAACGTCCTATGCCGAAGCGGCGCAAAAGGCCATGCCCGCGGTCGTCAACGTGTTCTCCAGCAAGGATGGCTCGCTGCCTCCCGACCCGCGCGCCAAAGACCCGCTGTTCCGCTACTTCTTCGGCGACAGGAACAATCGCAAGCAGCAGGAGCAGCCTGCCTCGAATCTCGGCTCAGGCGTGATAGTGAGTTCGGAAGGTTACATTCTAACGAACCAGCACGTCGTCGACGGCGCCGATCAGATCGAAATCGCGCTCGCCGATGGCCGCACCGCCAGCGCGAAGGTCATCGGCATCGACCCCGAAACCGATCTGGCCGTGCTAAAGGTCAATATGACCAATCTGCCCACCATCACGCTCGGCCGGATGGACCAGACCCGCGTCGGCGACGTCGTGCTCGCGATCGGCAATCCGTTCGGCGTCGGGCAGACCGTAACGATGGGCATCGTCAGCGCGCTCGGCCGCAACCATCTCGGCATCAATACGTTCGAAAACTTCATCCAGACCGACGCCCCGATCAACCCCGGCAACTCGGGCGGTGCGCTCGTCGACGTGAACGGCAACCTGCTCGGCATCAACACCGCAATCTACTCGCGCTCGGGCGGCTCGCTCGGCATCGGCTTCGCGATTCCGGTGTCGACCGCGCGCAGCGTGCTCGAGAGCATCATTACGACCGGCACGGTCACGCGCGGCTGGATCGGCGTCGAACCGCAGGACGTAACGCCGGAAATCGCGGAGTCGTTCGGGCTCGATCAGAAGTCGGGCGCGATTGTCGCGGGCGTGCTGAAAAGCGGCCCGGCCGACCGCGCGGGCATCAAGCCCGGCGACATCCTGACGAGCGTAAACGGCCAGGCGATCACCGATACCACGCGTCTGTTGAACGTGATCGCGCAGATCAAGCCCGGTACGGCGGCGAAAGTGCATCTGGTGCGCAAAGGTCATCAGATCGATCTCGACGTGAAGATCGGCAAACGCCCGCCGCCGCCGAAACAGACGGAAGACGACAACGGCGGCGATCAGCCGGATGACGAAGGCGGCTGAAGCTAATGCCGCGATTCCACGCAATGAAAAAGGGCAGTCCGCAATGAACTGCCCTTTTTCATTTGACGCCCGGCACTGACTCGCGACACCTCAACTGGACGGCGGCGGACTCGCATCCTCCACGACCACCGGCTGCTTGCCGACGATCAACCGCGCCGCGACGATGCCAGCTTCGTATAGCAGAATCAGCGGAACCGCGAGGATCAGCTGCGAAAACACGTCCGGCGGCGTTACGACGGCCGACACCACGAACGCGCCGACGATCACATACGGCCGGATCTCCTTCAGCTTCTTCAGCGTCACCACGTTCATCCGCACCAGCAGCACGACGACGATCGGTACCTCGAACGTGACGCCGAACGCGATGAACATCGTCAGCACGAAGCTCAGGTAATTGTTGATATCGGTTGTCATCTCCGCGCCGAGCGGCGCATTGTAGTGCGCCATCACGCGGAAGATGGTCGGAAACACGACGAAGTACGCGAACGCCATGCCGCACAGGAACAGCGTGTAGCTGCTCGCGACGAGCGGCGCGACGAGCTTCTTCTCGTGCTGATAGAGCCCAGGCGCGACGAACGCCCAGATCTGGTACAGCACGACCGGCAGCGCGATCACGAAGGCGACCAGCATCGTCACCTTCATCGGCACGAAGAACGAGCCGGTGACATCGGTGACGATCATCTTGCCGTCCTTCGGCAGATTCATCATCAGCGGACGGGCGAGCAGTTTGAAGATGTCCGGCGCCCAGTACACGAGCCCGATGAACACGACGACGACGGCGAGCCCCGCACGGATGATGCGGTCACGCAGTTCGACGAGGTGGGAAATGAAGGTCTCTTCAGTGCCTTCGTTCTGGGATTGCTGGGGGTCGCTCACACCGGCCCTCGGTTGGGGATTGTCGATCTGAACATCAGAAAAACCGCGTCGGACGACGCAGGTTGGCAGGTGTGTGCCGCGCAACGCGCGCGGCGCCCGACTGCACGCGCGTGCGCCGCAGGCTCGCTCGCTTGTACCAGGTGGGCGTGGCGCTCTGCTGGACGCGCCAGGTCTTGCGTTTGGGCGCGGCGGCCGGCGTACTGACGGGCCACGAGGTGGCACCCGCGCTGCCGGTGGCCCCGCTGCCGGCGTCTTCGAGCGCGCCGCCGGCGATGCTCGGCGATACCGAGGTACCGCTATCCCATGCTTCGTTCAGTTCATTCTCGTGCTTGCGCAGATTGTCCTGAACCGCCGTTTCGACATTGCTCGCGGCCTTCTCGAACTCGGTTTTCATGCGCCGCAATTCGTCGAGCTCGATTTCGCGCGTGACTTCGGCCTTAACGTCGTTGATGTACCGCTGTGCGCGGCCGAACAGCGCGCCGGCCGTGCGAGCCACACGCGGCAGGCGCTCAGGCCCGAGGACGACCAGCGCGACGACGCCGATCAGCGCCATCTTGGTTAGACCGAGGTCCAGCATGAAGTGGAATGTCCGTCAGAAACGCGGGAACGGCGCGAAGGCCGCGGCTTAGCGGTAATCGCTCGATTGCTGCGTCTTTTCCTTCGCTTCGACGTCCACCGCGCCGTTGCGCGGCAGCTCGCGCTGCTGCTGTTGCGCGTCGGCCGACGACGAATCGGCTTCCTTCACGCCTTCCTTGAAGCCCTTCACGGCGCCGCCCAGATCGCTGCCGATGTTGCGCAGCTTCTTCGTGCCGAACACGAGCGCGACGATCAACAGAACGATCAACCAATGCCAAATACTCAACGAACCCATGACTACTCTCCTTAACCCCGACGCCGCATCTCGATGCGGCCAATTTGCATAACCTGAAGCGCGTGCGCTTCGTCTCCATCTATCCCTACGTTACCTCAGGCTGCACCGCCTCGCTCGCATTGCGGCCATCTACGCCTGTCATTGTGGCCACACGATCGCGTCGACGTTATTACACAGCGGTAAAAACAACGGCGGCGCTATTGTCCCCGACCAAAACTCGCGGCGGTGCGCACTTGCCACGCAGTGCGCCTCACGCGTGAAGCGGCGCTCAGCCCATGCGTTGCCAGGGACGCGGTCCCGCGAGAATGTGCGCGTGCAGGTGATACACCTCCTGACCACCGCCCGGACCGGTATTGATTACCGTGCGAAAGCCCGTTTCGCCGCCGTTATACGCGACCCCCAATTGTTCGGCCAGTCGCGCGGCCAGGACAAGCATTCTACCAAGCAGAGGCGCGTCGCTTTCCGTGCAGTTCGACAGCGTTGCAATGTGCTTGCGAGGAATCACCAGCACATGCGTTTCGGCCGCCGGACGGATGTCGCGGAAGGCGACGAACTCGTCGTCTTCGTGGACCCTGGTCGACGGGATTTCGCCAGCGGCAATCTTGCAGAAAAGGCAGTTCGGATCGTGACTCATCGTATTCCTGACGCGGTATGACTTGGGCGAGCGAAGCCGCCCGCGCCGAGGTTCGATCCGAAAGCCGGCCCGCCCATACGGACCGGCTAGCGTTCAGACCCAACTGGCCGGATTCGCGAACGGCTTGTTATCGTACAGATACAGCCAGCCTTTGATAATACGGTACAACATCCATATGCTGACTGCCCACAGCACCGGAATGCCGATCACGACGAGCAGCAGCAACGCGCCGATCGCGTAACCGATGAGGCCCAGCCAGAACGTGCGGATCTGCCATTCGAAGTGCGCTTCGTACGGCGTGCCGGCCACGTCCGACCGTTTGACGTAGTTGATGATGATCGCGACCAGAATGGTGAGCCCGCCGGTCAGCCAGTGGACCGCATACAGCGCGTACAGCACGTGCGTGAGCGTGCGCAGGCTGCGCTCGCGCTCAGGCACCATCGCGTGGCGGTAGACCGGCGGCGGATAGCTTCCTTGCGGCTGTTCCATGCTTGCGTCCTCCCGGAGGTGCGATTACCGCTATATTGGTGCCGGCGCGCGCGACTTCAAGCAGAAACGCCAGATTTCCGCTCCGGCTGCTCAGTCGCCGTTTTCCTCGCGCTCGCGGCTCTTGCGCAGCGCCTTTTCCTCGATGCCCGACAGGCCTTCGCGACGCTCGAGTTCGGCGATCACGTCGGCGGGGCTCAGATCGAAATGCGACAGCATCACGAGGCAGTGGAACCACAGGTCCGCAACCTCGCCGACCAGCGCCTTCGGTGCGCCGCCCTGGCGCACGTCCTTCGCAGCCAGCACGACTTCGGTGGCTTCTTCGCCGATCTTTTTCAGCACCGCGTCGTCGCCCTTATGGAACAGGCGCGATACATACGAGATGTCCGGATCGCCGCCCTTGCGGCTGTCGATCACCGCCGCGAGGCGCAGCAGCGTGTCGAGCGTCGAAGCCTCGGCGGTCGACGGGTTTTGCGTGGATTGCGTCATTTGTAGATGTGTTCGGGGTCTTTCAGCACGGGATCGACGGCCTGCCAGTCGCCGTCGTCCACCGAGCCTTCGAATTTCTGGAAAAAGCACGAGTGACGGCCGGTGTGGCACGCGATGCCCGATACCTGCTCGACTTTCAGCAGCACGACGTCTTCGTCGCAATCGAGTCGCACTTCATGCACATGCTGCACGTGACCCGACTCCTCGCCCTTGAACCACAGGCGCTGGCGCGAGCGCGAGAAATACACCGCGCGGCCGGTCTCGACGGTCTTTGCCAGGGCCTCGCGGTTCATCCACGCGAACATCAGCACGTCGTTCGTCGACGCTTCCTGCGCAATCACCGGCACGAGGCCGTTCGCGTCCCACTTGACCTTGTCGAGCCAGTTCACTGCCGAAGGATTCGTCACGTCACAACCTCACCGAAATGCCCTGATCGGCCATGAAGCGCTTGGCCTCGCCGACCGTGTGTTCGCCATAGTGGAAGATGCTCGCGGCGAGCACCGCGTCCGCGTGGCCGCTCTTGATGCCGTCGGCGAGATGCTGAAGATTGCCGACGCCGCCCGAGGCGATCACCGACACCGGCACCGCGTCCGACACCGCGCGCGTGAGCGCGAGGTCGAAGCCGCTCTTGGTGCCGTCGCGATCCATGCTTGTCAACAGGATTTCGCCCGCGCCCAACTCGGCCATCTTGCGCGCCCATTCGACCGCATCGAGACCGGTGGCCTTGCGGCCGCCGTGCGTGAACACTTCCCAGCGCGGCGTTTCGCCGTCGGCCGATACGCGCTTCGCGTCGATCGCGACGACGATGCACTGCGAGCCGTATTTGTCGGTCGCGTCCTTCACGAGTTGCGGATTCGCTACCGCCGACGAGTTCATGCTGATCTTGTCGGCGCCCGCGTTCAGCAGGCGCCGCACGTCTTCGACCGCGCGCACGCCGCCGCCGACCGTCAGCGGAATGAACACCTGCGAAGCGACCGCCTCGATGATTGGCAGAATCAGGTCGCGCTGATCCGAGGTCGCGGTGATGTCAAGGAACGTCAGTTCGTCGGCGCCCTGATCGTCGTAACGGCGCGCGATTTCGACCGGGTCGCCCGCGTCGCGCAGTTCGACGAAGTTGACGCCCTTGACCACGCGGCCCGCGGTGACGTCGAGACAGGGGATGATGCGTTTAGCTAGAGCCATGATCGTGCAATTCTGCCAATACCGCTGATGAGGCCGCTCGCTTGCGGGCAAGCGGCACGGTGCCGGCGCGAGCGGTTGCGTCGCGCCGCGAGTGAGGTGCCGGCCGGAAGCTGGTGAGGTTCCGGGCGCTTAATCGTGCGACGCGCGTTACAGGCAAGCCATCGTTCGGACGAGCGCCGCAAGCCGACACGAGCGCAACGCCGGCGGCCCGCGCAACCTGTCCAGCACGCGCAGCCGACGCCGTGCTTAAGCGTCGTCCGCTTCGCGCAGCTTGTCCGCGAGCGTCTGCGCGGCCGCGAAGTCGAGGTCGCCCGAATAGATCGCGCGGCCGCAGATTACGCCCTCGATGCCCTCGCCTTCGACTTCGCACAGCGATTCGATGTCCGCGAGGTTCGACAGACCGCCGCTCGCGATCACCGGAATCTTGACCGCGCGCGCAAGGCGCACCGTCGCTTCGATGTTGATGCCTTGCAGCATGCCGTCGCGGCCGATGTCGGTGTAGATGATCGACTCGCAGCCGTAGTCCTCGAACTTGCGCGCGAGGTCGGCCACTTCGTGACCGGTCAGCTTGCTCCAGCCGTCGGTGGCGACCTTGCCGTCTTTCGCGTCGAGACCGACGATGATGTGACCGCCGAACGCGGTGCACGCGTCCTGCAGAAAGCCGGGGTTCTTCACCGCCGCGGTGCCGATGATCACGTACGACAAACCGTCGTCCAGATAGCGCTCGATCGTGTTCAGGTCGCGGATGCCGCCGCCCAGCTGAACCGGAATCTGGCCGCCCACTTCATCGATGATCGCGCGGATTGCATCGCCGTTTTTCGGCTTGCCGGCAAACGCGCCGTTCAGGTCGACCAGATGCAGTCGACGCGCGCCGCGGTCGACCCAATGTCGGGCCATGGCCGCCGGTTCCTCGGAGAAAATCGTCGCCTGGTCCATATCGCCCTGTTTGAGGCGTACACACTGACCGTCTTTCAGGTCGATGGCGGGAATCAGCAGCATAGCAATCGGGTGTTATCTGGGAGTGGATTGAAGGTCGGCGGCAGCGGCTGGCGAGTCAGCCCGCCGCAATACCGTCTCGCTAGTTTAGTACAACTCGTTCGGCGCTCCAGTGGGGCGCCGGTCGGATGCGGGACCGGGGCACCGCGCGACGCGCGCGCGGCAACGGGATGAAAAAAGGCGTTCACGGGTTCCAGTGCACGAAGTTGCGATACACGCGCAAACCCGCCTCGGCGCTCTTTTCAGGGTGGAATTGGGTGGCAAAGATGTTATCCCGCGCTACCGCCGAGGTAAAGGGCACGCCGTAGACCGTTTCGCCCGACGTATGCGCCGGGTTGTCCGGCACCACGTAGTAGCTGTGCACGAAGTAGAAGAACGCGTTGTCGGCGACACCGTCCCACAGCGGATGCGGCTGCGCCTGACGCACGCGGTTCCAGCCCATCTGCGGGACCTTGAAGCGCGAGCCGTCGTCCTGCACCTGGCCTTCGAGCTCGAAGCGCACCGCCTTGCCGGGCAACAGACCCAGACCCGGCGTGTCGCCCTCGGCGCTCCAGTCGAACAGCATCTGCTCGCCGACGCACACGCCCATCAGCGGCTTGCTGCGCGACGCCTCGACGACCGCTTCCTGCAAACCGGACGCGCCGAGACTGCGCATGCAGTCGGGCATCGCACCCTGGCCCGGCAGCACCACGCGGTCGGCCGAGCGGATCACTTCCGGACGATCGACGATCGCCACGTCCGCTTCCGGCGCCGCTTTACGCAGTGCCTGGGCAACCGAGCGCAGGTTGCCCATTCCGTAATCCACAATCGCTATCGAAGTTTTCATTTCAAGTTTGGCCGCTCTGCCCTCGATCCATCGATGCCGCCGCGCGGCGTCAAACGACGTGCCGGCAAATGCGGTCCTGCCCGATGAATCGCTTGAAGGTGAGTGGCCTGAAGACGTTGGAGGCGGTGAAACCCGTGTTAAAGCCTGCTACGGCCGTTACGTTAGAGGCTGCCCTTGGTCGACGGAATCTGTCCGGCCGCGCGCTCGTCGAGTTCGACGGCCATGCGCAGCGCACGCCCGAATGCCTTGAACACCGTTTCGAGCTGATGGTGCGCGTTGATGCCACGCAGGTTGTCGATGTGCAGCGTCACGCCGGCATGGTTCACGAAGCCGCGGAAGAATTCGATCGACAGGTCGACGTCGAACGTGCCGATGCGCGCGCGCGTGAACGGCACGTGAAATTCGAGGCCCGGACGGCCGGAAAAATCGATCACGACGCGCGACAGCGCTTCGTCGAGCGGCACGTAGGAGTGGCCGTAGCGGCGGATGCCCTTGCGATCGCCGATCGCCTTCGCGACGGCCTGGCCGAGGGTGATGCCGGTGTCTTCGACCGTGTGATGGTCGTCGATATGCAGGTCGCCATGCGCTTCGATCTCGAGGTCGAACAACCCGTGGCGGGCGATCTGGTCGAGCATGTGGTCCAGGAACGGCACACCGGTGGCCAGCTTCTGCTGGCCGGTGCCGTCCAGGTTGATCTTCACACGGATCTGCGTTTCGCTGGTGTTGCGAACGACTTCCGCAAGGCGCATGGCAATTCCTCGAATCTGGCTTAAAAGCGCTAGTAATGTGGGATGGACAAACTGGCGGGCTGCTCAGTGCAGCCGTTCAACGCAGCGGCTCAGTGCCGCCGCTCAATGCGGCGGGTTACCGCAACACGAGTTTCAGGCCGGCGAGCAACTGGGCGTTCTCGTTCGGCGAACCGACGGTCAAACGCACGCAATTGGCCAGCAATGGATGCATTTTACTCACGTTTTTGATCAGAATCCGCGCCGTTAGCAGGGTTTCGAACAATACCGACGCATCGGGCACCCGCACGAGCAGGAAGTTGCCCGCGCTAGTGAACACTTCGGCGCCCGGCAGCGCGGCCACCGCCTGCGCGAGTTTCTCGCGTTCGTCGCGCAATTGCGCGGCCTGCGCATCGAGCACGCCGATGTGGTCGAGCAGGAAATCAGCGGCGGCCTGCGTCAGCACGTTGGTGTTGTACGGCGGGCGGACCTTGTCGAACTCGGTCAGCCACGCGGGCTTGCCGACCAGGTAACCGAGGCGAATCCCGGCGAGGCCCAGCTTCGACACCGTGCGCATCACGACGACGTTGTCGAACTGGTCGGCGCGCGGCAGCCAGCTCTTCTGCGCGAACGGCTGATACGCCTCGTCGATCACGACGAGGCTCTTGCCCGCCGCGGCGATGACGCGCTCGATTTCGGCGTCATCGAACAGCGTGCCGGTCGGGTTGTTCGGATACGCGAGATAGATGATCGCCGGTTCATGCTCGGCGATCGCCGCGAGCATCGCGTCGGTATCGAGCGTGAAGTCGGCTTTGAGCGGCACGCCGACGAATTCGAGATTCGCCAGCTTCGCCGACATCTGATACATGACGAAGCCCGGCACCGGCGCGAGCACCTTCGCGCCCGGCTTCGCGCACGCGACCGACATAATGCTGATGATTTCATCCGAGCCATTGCCGAGCAGCACGTCGCACCCCGCCGGCACGCCCATCACGTGACGAATGCGCTCGATCAACTGCTCGGGGCGCGGCGCCGGATAACGGTTCAACGCGATGCCGGCCAGACGCTCGCCGAGATGCGCGGCAAGTTCCGGCGGCAGCGGAAACGGGTTTTCCATCGCGTCGAGCTTGATGAAGCCGGTGGCGTCCGGAACCGGATAGCTCGTCATTGCGAGCACGTCGCTGCGGATGATGTCTTGAGGTGTCGTCATAGGTTCGGGGGCCGGGCCGTGCGAAAGACGCCGGGTCTACGTCGTCAGTGCTGGGCGCTCGGGTTGGTCTCGGTCGTCGTTATTGAACGGGGCGGGTGGGCTCGATCCGTCGCTCGAGCGGGTGGAAGCCGGAAAACATGGAAGCCGGTCGATGCGGCGGCGCTTGCCGCCCTCGCCGCTTCTCCTGCTCCCGCTTACACCTGCTTGAGCTCCGCCGCGCGCCAGCGCGATCAGCGCTCCGCCTCAGCCGCGTTCGTTGTTGTTCTGCCGCATCCGGTATTCGGCGCTGCGTGCGTGCGCTTGCAGACCTTCGCCGTATGCCAGTTCTGCGGCAATCTCGCCGAGCGTCTGCGCACCTTCCGCGCTGACCTCGATCAGGCTCGAACGCTTGAAGAAATCATAGACGCCGAGCGGCGACGAAAACCGTGCGGTACGCGACGTCGGCAGCACATGATTCGGGCCCGCGCAGTAGTCGCCGAGGCTCTCGCTCGTGTAACGGCCAAGGAAGATCGCGCCTGCGTGACGGATCTGTTGCGCCCACTGATGCGGCTCCAGCGCCGAAATTTCAAGGTGCTCCGGCGCGATGTCGTTGGCGATCGCGCAGGCCTCGGCCATGTCGCGCACCTTGATCAGGGCGCCGCGGGTTTCGAGCGACGTGCGGATCACTTCGCGGCGCGGCAGGGTGGGCAGCAGTTCGTCGATCGCTTCCTGCACGCGCGCGATGAACGCGTCGTCGGGGCACAGCAGGATCGACTGCGCGAGCTCGTCGTGCTCGGCTTGCGAAAACAGGTCCATCGCGACCCAGCGCGGGTCGGTCGTGCCGTCGCACAACACGAGGATTTCCGACGGCCCGGCGATCATGTCGATGCCGACCGTGCCGAACACACGACGCTTCGCCGACGCGACGTACGCGTTGCCGGGGCCGCAGATCTTGTCGACCGCGGGCACAGTCTGCGTGCCGTAGGCGAGTGCAGCTACCGCCTGCGCGCCGCCGATCGTGAACACGCGATCGACGCCACCCAGCAGAGCCGCCGCGAGCACGAGCGGATTCTTCACGCCTTCCGGCGTCGGCACGACCATCACGATTTCGCGCACGCCGGCCACCCGCGCCGGTATCGCGTTCATCAGCACCGACGACGGATACGCGGCCTTGCCACCCGGCACGTAGATCCCCGCGCGATCGAGCGGCGTGACCTTCTGGCCGAGCACGGTGCCGTCCGCTTCGGTGTACTGCCAGCTATGGCTGCCGCACTCGATCTTCTGCTTCTCGTGATAGCCGCGCACGCGTGCCGCCGCCGCTTCGAGCGACGCGCGCCGCTTCGGCTCGAGACTTTCGAGCGCCGCCTCGAGTTCGGCCATCGGCAGTTCGAGCTCGGCCACGCTTTTCGCATCGACGCGATCGAAGCGATTCGTGTACTCGAGCACCGCCTCGTCGCCGCGCGCCTTCACGTCGTTCAGAATCTGCGCGACCGCGCGCTCGATGGCTTCGTCTTCGCTCGCCTCGAACGCGAGCACCGCATGCAGCGACTTGTGGAAGTCGCGAGCGGTGGAATCGAGTTTGCGAATCTTGGTAGACATACAGGTATCCGTTTCGGTAAGGCGCGCTATCAGTGCAACGTCACATTGCCATCGTCAGTCAGGCCGCCGGGGCGGCGGTTTTCGACGAAGCATTGGCAAACGCGTCGAGAATCGGCCGCAACGCGGCGCGTTTGAGCTTCAGCGCTGCCTGGTTCACGACGAGACGCGACGAAATCTGCATGATCTCCTCCACCTCGACCAGATTATTCGCGCGCAGCGTATTGCCCGAGCTGACCAGGTCGACGATCGCGTCGGCGAGACCAACCAGCGGAGCGAGTTCCATCGAACCGTACAGCTTTATCAGATCGACGTGAACGCCCTTGGCGGCAAAATGCTCACGAGCGGTTTCAACATACTTGGTCGCGACCCGCAGACGCGCGCCCTGGCGCACCGCGTTCGCATAATCGAAACCGGCCGCGACCGCGACCGACATGCGGCAACGCGCAATGTCCAGATCCACCGGCTGATACAGGCCGCTGCCGCCATGCTCGAGCAGCACGTCCTTGCCGGCCACGCCGAAGTCGGCCGCGCCGTACTCGACATAGGTCGGCACGTCGGTCGCGCGCACGACGATCACGCGCAGGTTCGGGTCGGTGGTCGGCAGGATCAGCTTGCGCGAGCTCTCCGGATCTTCCGCTACCTCGATGCCTGCCGCCGCGAGCAGCGGCAGCGTTTCCTCGAAGATACGCCCTTTCGACAACGCGAGCGTGAGCGGCGCGCTGACCGCCGGCGACGACGACGTTTGCGGCATCGAACTCATGCCCCGCTCCCGGAAACCCGGCGCACCTTCGCGCCGATCGCATTGAGCTTCGCTTCCATGCGGTCGTAGCCGCGATCGAGGTGATAGATGCGGTCGATCAGCGTCTCGCCCTCGGCGCGCAGCGCGGCGATCACAAGACTCGCGGACGCGCGCAGATCGGTGGCCATCACCTTCGCGCCGGACAGTTTTTCGACGCCGGTTACGAGCGCCGTGTTGCCGTCGATCGTGATGCTCGCGCCGAGACGGTTCAGCTCCTGGACGTGCATGAAACGGTTTTCGAAGATCGTCTCCACGACTTGCGACGTACCGTCCGCGATCGTGTTGAGCGCCATGAACTGCGCCTGCATGTCGGTCGGAAACGCCGGGTATTCGGAGGTGCGGAACGTGACCGCGCTCGGGCGCTTGTCCATGCGCACACGCATCCAGTCGTCGCCTTCCTCGACCGTGACGCCCGCTTCGCGCAGCTTTTCGGTGACGGCTTCGAGCAGCAGCGGACGCATCTTGCGCAGCATGACGTCGCCGCCGGCCGTCGCGACCGCGCACAGGAAAGTGCCCGCTTCGATGCGGTCCGGAATCACCGTGTGCTTCGCACCGTGCAGCTTGTCGACGCCATGGATCACCAGACGGTCGGTGCCGATGCCTTCGATCTTCGCGCCCATCGCGACGAGCAGATGCGCGAGGTCGACCACTTCGGGTTCGCGCGCTGCGTTCTCGATGACCGTCTCGCCTTCGGCGAGCACCGCCGCCATCAGCAGGTTCTCGGTACCGGTCACGGTGATCATGTCGGTGACGATGCGCGCCCCCTTCAGACGCTTCGCGCGCGCTTCGATGAAGCCGTGCTCGATCGTGATCTCGGCACCCATCGCCTGCAGACCCTTGATGTGCTGATCGACCGGACGCGCGCCGATCGCGCAGCCGCCCGGCAGCGACACGCGCGCATGACCGAAGCGCGCGACGAGCGGACCGAGCACGAGGATCGACGCGCGCATCGTCTTCACCATTTCGTACGGCGCGACGAGGTTGTCGACCTTGGACGCGTCGAGCGCGACGCGCCCTTCGCCGGCTTCGATACGCACCCCCATCTGGCCGAGCAGCTTGAGCATCGTGCGCACGTCCTGCAGATCGGGCACGTTCTCCAGATGCACCGGATCGGCGCTCAGCAGACCCGCGCACAGGATCGGCAATGCCGCGTTTTTCGCACCCGAGACGACAACTTCACCGGAGAGCGGGTAGCCACCTTCAATGATGAGTTTATCCATGCCTGTCGGTTCCTGATCGGCCCGGTTCGCGTCCGGACCTGCTTTGTCTGTGTTTGGCGCGCCGCTAGCGGTGTCGCGCCCTTCCTGAGTAATTCGCACTAAATTTCCAGATTACGCGTTCTGCCATTCGGCGGGCGTCAGCGTCTTCATGCTGAGCGCGTGGATTTCTTCGCGCATGCGGTCGCCGAGCGCCGCATACACGAGTTGGTGACGCTGGATCAGGCGCTTGCCTTCGAAGTTCGGCGAGACGATCGTCGCAAAGAAATGCTGACCGTCGCCTTCGACGTCGAGATGCTCGCACGCGAGTCCAGCTGCAATGTACTGTTTGACCTGTTCGGGAGTCGGCAACATGAGATAAGCTCCTCGTCAGTGGCGCAGCTTGTAGCCGGTAGCGAGCATGCGCATCGCCACAGCGGCCAGCACCACGAAGAAACCGGCGACGATCGCGAGGCTCACCAGCGGGTCGATATCCGACACGCCGAAAAAACCATAGCGAAAGCCGTCGATCATGTAGAAAAACGGATTGAGCCGCGATACTTCGCGCCATACGGGCGGCAGCGTATGCGTCGAGTAGAACACGCCCGACAGGAACGTGAGCGGCATGATCAGAAAGTTCTGGAACGCGGCGAGCTGGTCGAACTTCTCGGCCCAAATGCCGGCGATCAGACCCAGCGTGCCGAGAATCGCCGAGCCGAACATCGCGAACACGATGATGTAGAGCGGCGCGGTGAAGGCGAGCGGCACGAACCAGATCGTCACGATGAACACGCCGAAGCCGACACACAGCCCGCGCGCCACGGCCGCGAGCACGTAGGCCGCGAACATCTCGTGGTGCGACAGCGGCGGCAGCAGCACGAACACGAGGTTGCCGGTGATCTTCGATTGAATCAGCGACGAAGAACTATTCGCGAACGCGTTCTGCAGCACGCTCATCATCACGAGGCCCGGAATCAGGAAGCTCGTGTATTCGACGCCCGGATAGACCTGCACGTGGCCGCGCAGCGCGTGGCCGAAGATGGTCAGGTAAAGCAGCGCGGTGATGACCGGCGCGAGCACGGTCTGGAACGACACCTTCCAGAAGCGCAGCAGTTCTTTGTAAAACAGCGTGCTAAATCCACTGTACCCGCTCATGCAAGCCCCTCGATCACTTCTGGACCGTTCATCACCTGAACGAATACGTCTTCGAGGTCGGCCTTGCGGACCTCGATTTCTTCGAATGTACAACCGGCCGCGCGGCATTGCGCGAGGATGCGCTCGACGTCGTCGTAGCTCGTCAGGCGCAGCAGATGCTGGCGGCCATTGCCGTTGCCGGCGCCGCTTTCCGCCTCGAGCGGACGCAGATCGGCGGGCAGCACGCCCTGCGCGAAGCGAACGAACAGTTGCATGCCGGCGAAACGCTGCAGAAGTGTGCTGGTGCGATCGAGCGCGACGACCTCGCCACGGCGCAGCATCGCGATGCGGTCGCACAACGATTCGGCTTCTTCCAGATAGTGCGTGGTCAGCACGATCGTGTGGCCTTCGCGATTCAGGCGCGAGATGAACTTCCACAGCGTCTGGCGCAACTCGACGTCGACACCCGCGGTCGGCTCGTCGAGCACGATCACCGGCGGGCGGTGCACGAGCGCCTGCGCGACCAGCACGCGGCGCTTCATGCCGCCCGACAGCGCGCGCATGTTGGCATCGGCCTTTTCGGTGAGATCGAGATTGGCCATGATCTCGTCGATCCACGCGTCGTTGTTGCGCAGCCCGTAGTAGCCGGACTGGATGCGCAAGGTTTCGCGCACCGTGAAGAACGGATCGAACACGAGCTCCTGCGGCACCACGCCGAGCGCGCGGCGCGCGTTGCGGAAATCGTCGACGACGTCGTGACCACGCACCGCGATGCTGCCTTCGTCGGCGCGCGCGAGACCCGCGAGTATGCTGATGAGCGTCGTCTTGCCGGCGCCGTTCGGACCGAGCAGTCCGAAGAATTCGCCTTCTTCGACCGCGAGGCTGACGCCCTTGAGCGCCTGCAAGTCCTTGTAGCGCTTCTTGACGTTACGAATTTCTATGGCTGACATGACTATGGGCCGCGTGCGTCGCGGCGCCTGAAGTAGCCCCCAATGGAGCTTGGGGACGCGCAAATGCTGGAAGAAACGGAACCGGGGCCGATTAGGGGGCCAGTTCAACGCCACAAAAAAACGTTTGATTATAGGGCAAAAACTGACACCCCCGGCTTGGCCGGAAGGGAGGAGACGACGCTAGAGGAGCGTCAATGTCGCGCTGACGCAACCATGCTGGAGGCGCCAGAGGAGAGAAGAGTATCGACGCCGTAGGCCTGCGCGAGACTGGCGAGCCCAGCCGGCAGATTGACGATTTCGAACTTGCCGCCGCGCGCCGCCGCGGCCCGCACCCACGCGAGCAGGACGGCGAGCGCCGACGAATCGAATTGCGTGAGCGGCGCGCAATCGACGCCGCCCGCACCCGCCGCGATGCGTTGCAGACCCGCCGCGAGCGCGGCCTTCGCGCTCTCGTGGGTCAGCGTCGTGCCGCTGTCGAAGCGGTTCGCAACCGCGTTCAGCACGTCGCTCACGATTGCTTGCCTGCGGCGAGTTGCTGATTGCGCTGCGTGAGGAACTGGATCAGTCCGTCCACGCCCTTCTGCTGGATCTGCTCGTTGAACTGCTGCTGATACGCCTGGATCAGCCACGCGCCGAGCACGTTGATGTCATACACGCGCCAGCCCTGCGCCGTCTTGTACAGGCGGTAGTCGAGTTCGATCGGCTGGCCGTTGTTCATCACGACCGAGCGCACCACCGTGTCGGTGTCGTCCGGGTTCATGCGGAACGGCTTGTACTGGATCTGCTGGTCGCGCACCTGCGCGAGCGCGCCCGAGTACGTGCGGATCAGCAGCATCTTGAACTGCTCGACCACCTGGTTCTGCTGTTCGGGCGTCGCGGTGCGCCAGTTACGGCCCATCGCGAGCTGGGTGGTGCGGCGGAAGTCCGTGTATGGCAGGATCTTTTCGTTGACGAGCGCCGTGATGTGCTTGATGTCGCCCTGCTGGATCGACTTGTCGCCGCGAATCGCGTCCATCACCTGCTGGGTGACGGTCTTGATCAGCGCGTCGGGCGCGTTGGTGTCGACGGTTTGCGCCGATGCGCCCGCGCTGATGAACGAAAACAACGCGGCAAACAACGGAATCAGGAAGAATTTTTTCATATCGAGCTTTGCCTCAAATATAGTGCGACAGTTTGAACCGACCTTATCACGCGAGTTCGACGGCAATCCATGCGCAAACTGCGAGAGTCGTATCGATCTGTTACGGCTGCACGTTCAATGCAATCTTAAGGACGGGAAGTTGAAGCGCGTGGGCGGCACCAACTGACCGGCCGGAATTTGCGTTTCCGGGCCGCCTTTCAGGTCGAGAGGCGGTGTTTCGGCGCCCGACGCGGCCTCCGGTGCCGACGCGCCTTGCGGCGTGCCCACGGCCGCGCCGGATGCGGGAGCCGGCTTGGCCGGCGCACCTGCCGCGCCCGCCTCGCCTTCGTCGTACTTCGGCAGCGGCGCTTCCTCGTCGTAGCTCGGCAGTTCCTGCGGACGCCGGCGGTTATCCGACAACAGATACTGCCGGCGCTGCAGATACGCGTTACGCACGAACGAGTATTTGTCGAGCGCCGCGCCTTCCAGCAGGTTGCTCGCTCCGAGCAGGTTCGCGCGCGTGTTGACGATGTTCAGGCCATACAGCGCCCAGCTCAGGCCCGGCGGGTCGACGTAGCTGATCGGGTTCACGTAGTAGTTGCCGAGCGAGCCGACCGCATCGCGCACCGTGCTCGGCCCGAACAGCGGCAGCACCAGATAGGGGCCCGCCGGCACGCCGTAGTGGCCGAGCGTCAGACCGAGGTCGTTGTCGTGCTTCGGGAGCTTCGCGAGCGTCGCGACGTCGAACAGGCCGCCGACGCCGAACAACGTGTTGATCACGATCCGCATGATGTCGGACACGCCGTCGGCGATGCGCAGCTGCAGCAGGTTGTTCGCCGCGATATAGACGTCGCCGATGTTCGAGAAAAAGTTCGTCACGCTGTCGCGAACCGGCTGCGGCGTGACCCAAACGTAGCCCTGCGCAACCGGCTTCAGCGCGTACTGGTCGATCTTGTCGTTGACGGTGAAGATCGTACGGTTCAGCCCTTCGAACGGGTCGCCCTTGGTAGGCGTCTGCACGGTCGTGCAACCGGCGAGCAGCGCAGCCGCCACGGCGACCTTGCCTAACTGTAGGACGCGCGCGCCGCTGCGCGGGGTCTGCAGTGTCGTCTGCATCTAATTCTCCTTGTTGGCCTTACTGGCCGGCAGCGCCGGAGGCCGGCGCGCCCGGCGCCGGTGCAGGGGCGGATGCGGCGGGCTTCGCCGCGCCGGAATCCGCGGCTTTGCTATACAGGAACTGGCCGATCAGGTTTTCCAGCACGATCGCCGATTGCGTCATCGAGATCGTATCGCCGGCCTTCAACATTTCCGAGTCGCCCCCCGGCTCGAGCCCGATGTACTGCTCGCCGAGCAGACCCGAGGTCAGGATCTTCGCCGAAGTGTCCCTCGGAAACTGATATTGCTTGTCGATATCGATCGTGACGAGCGCCTGGTAGGCGTTGCTGTCGAAGCCGATCGACGCGACCCGGCCGACCGTCACGCCAGCGCTCTTCACCGGCGCGCGTGGCTTCAGCCCGCCGATGTTGTCGAACTTGAGCTTGATCGGGTAGGTTGCCTGGAACGACAACGAGCTCATATTGCCCGCCTTCAGCGCAAGAAACAGCAACGCCACGAAACCCAGCACCACGAACAGGCCGACCCAGAAGTCGAGAACATTCTTTTTCATCGTCATCCCAAAGTGAATCCGCCGCGCCGCCGCCACCTCCCGCCGTGCGCGGCGCATCATGCACCGCCGGCGGCCGGCATGCTGCGCGGTCTTAGCTGAACATTAGTGCGGTCAGCAGGAAATCGAGCCCGAGCACCGCGAGCGACGCGTACACGACCGTGCGGGTCGTCGCGCGCGACACGCCTTCCGGCGTCGGCTTCGCCTCGTAGCCCTGAAACAGCGCGACGAAGGTCACCGCGAGGCCGAACACCACGCTCTTGACGACCCCGGCGCCGACATCGCGCCACACGTCGACGCCGCTTTGCATCTGCGACCAGAACGCGCCGGCATCGACGCCGATCAGCAGCACGCCCACCACGTAACCGCCCAGAACGCCGACCGCGCTGAAGATCGCGGCGAGGATCGGCATCGACACGATGCCGGCCCACAGGCGCGGCGCGATCACGACCTTGACCGGATCGACGGCCATCATTTCCATCGCGGTGAGCTGCTCGCCCGCCTTCATCAGGCCGATTTCGGCGGTCAGCGACGTGCCCGCGCGCCCGGCGAACAGCAGCGCGGTCACGACCGGCCCGAGTTCGCGCACGAGCGACAGCGCGACCAGCAACCCGAGCGCCTGCTCGGAGCCATAACGGTTCAGCGTGTAATAGCCCTGCAACCCGAGCACGAAACCAACGAACAGCCCCGACACCGCGATGATCACTAGCGAATAATTACCGACGAAGTGGATCTGCTTCGTGACAAGACGCGGGCGGCGCAGCAGCGGGAAAAATTCGAGCAAGAGCCGCAGGAAGAAGCGCGTCGCGTAGCCGGCGGTGCCGAGCCCGGTGATGACCGAGCGACCGATCGTACTGATCATGACTGGCCTCCGCCGATGCCGAAGTCCGCCGCGAGCGGCGTCTGCGCCGGATAGTGGAATCTGAACGGGCCGTCCGGCGCGCCGTCGATGAACTGCCGCACGGTCGGATCGGTCGACGCGCGCAGTTCGTCGGGCGTGCCCTCGGCAAGCACACCGCCGTTGGACAGGAAGTACACGTAGTCGGCGATCGCGAATGATTCCGGCACGTCATGCGTGACGAGAATCGACGTGGCGCCGAGCGCCCGGTTCAGCGTGCGGATCAGGTTCGCGGTGATGCCGAGCGAGATTGGGTCGAGACCGGCGAACGGCTCGTCGTACATCATCAGTTCGGGGTCGAGCGCGATTGCGCGCGCGAGCGCCACGCGCCGCGCCATGCCGCCGGAAATCTCGGACGGCAGCAGGTCGCGCGCGCCGCGCAGGCCGACCGCGTTGAGCTTCATCAGCACGAGGTCGCGCAGCAGTTCTTCGGGGAGATCGGTGTGCTCGCGTAGCGAGAAGGCGACGTTTTCGAACACCGACATGTCGGTGAACAGCGCGCCGAACTGGAACAGCATGCCCATCTTGCGGCGCAGCGCGTAAAGGCCTTCGCGCGTCTGCTCGCCGATGTCCTCGCCATGGAACAGCACCTGGCCGCGCTGGGCGCGCACGAGGCCGCCGATTAGCCGCAGCACCGTGGTCTTGCCGCAACCCGAGCCGCCCATGACCGCGACGACCTGACCGCGACGAAAGCGCAGATTCAGATTCGACAGGACGAGCCGGTCGCCGTAACCGAAGTCGACGTCGCGCAGCTCGAGTAAGGTCTCGGGATAGAAAGGCACCAAACTGACGATCCTTTTACAGGGAAGGCCGAATTATAGGGCCATCGTGCAAAAGCTGCCGTGAGGTGCCCCGTTCCTTGACTATGCCTGACGATTATTGCGTAAACATGTGTTGCAGCGCAGAAACAGCGGCGGCCGGGTCGGCCGCTTCCGTCACCGCGCGCACCACGGCCGCGCAGCCGACACCGGTCGCGAGCACGTCAGGCAGCACCTGCAGATCGATCCCGCCGATCGCGACGAGCGGCACCACACCGTCGAGCAGCCGCACATAGCGTGCGAGGCGGCGCAAGCCCTGCGGCGCGGTCGGCATCACTTTGGTGGTGGTCGGGAACACGGCGCCCAACGCAATATAGCTCGGACGGAAATGCAGCGCCTTCAGCATCTCGTAGAAGCCGTGAGTCGACAGACCGAGCCGGATGCCCGCGTCGGCCAGCGCGGACAGGTCCGCCGTATGCACGTCTTCCTGGCCGAGATGTACGCCGTACGCGCCCGCCTCGAGCGCCGCCTGCCAGTGATCGTTGATGAACACCTGCGCGTCGTGCGAGCGGCCGGCCGCCACGCAGCGCGCGATTTCGCGCTTCAGCTCGTCGGCGGGTTCGGCCGACTTGCGGCGCAACTGCACCGTCTTCACGCCGAAGCCGACCACCCGTTCGACCCAGTCCGCGGTCGGCAACACCGGATACAGGCCGAGCCTTGCCGGGCAGCGCGGGAACGCCTTGGCGGGTGCCGCCGGCAGGTCGGTAAGGCGCGGAAAGCGAGCGAGGTCGGCCGGGAAAGCATCGTCGGCGCGGGTCTCGTCGCCATCGCGCCACGCGAGCGCGAGCACCAGCGCGTCGTGCGGATCGAAACCGCAGTCGAGGAACGCGGCAAGCGCGGGAATCCAGTCTTCCGCCAGATGGCCTTCGAGGCCGTACTTCTCGCCGCCCAGATACAGCGTCGCGCGGTTTTCCGCGGCGACGATCACGCCCGCACCTCGCGTCAGCCAGCGCGCGATTTGCTCGCCGTGCTGCTGTGCGTCGGCGGTCACGATCAGGTCGCCACCGTTCGGTTCGTCGGGTGCGATCAGGCAGATGCGCCACGGCGCGTGCGTCAGCGGCCAGTCGCCGAGACGTGCGCGGATGCGCTCGGCGGCTTCGATGAGTTCGTCGGCCGTCGGCCAGAACAGATCGCGGTCCTTCAGCGTCAACGACTGAGTCATGCGGCACCCCCATCCTGATGCCAGAACGGCTTGCCGACCACCGGCGTGCTCGCGTGCGCGCTCTCGCGCTCGGCCATCGGGCCCGCGAGATACGCTTGCCGACCCGCCTCGACGCCCAGCGCGAATGCGCGCGCCATCGCGTCGGGGTGCGTCGCCTGCGACACTGCCGTGTTCAGCAGCACGCCGTCGAAGCCCCACTCCATCACCTGGGCCGCATGCGACGGCACGCCGAGCCCGGCATCGACGATCAGCGGCACGTCCGGCAACCGCTCGCGCAACACGCGCAGCCCGTATGGATTGATCACGCCCTTGCCGGTGCCGATCGGCGCGCCCCACGGCATCAGCGCCTCGCAGCCGGCGTCGAGCAGACGGCGGCCGATCACCAGATCTTCGGTGCAGTACGGCAGCACCTTGAAGCCATCCTTGACGAGCCGCGCGGCGGCTTCGATCAGGCCGACCGGATCGGGCTGCAGTGTGTAGTCGTCGCCGATCAGTTCGAGCTTGATCCACTCGGTCTCGAAGATTTCGCGCGCCATGTGCGCGGTCGTCACCGCTTCACCGACGCTCAGGCAACCTGCCGTGTTCGGCAAGAGCGGCACGCCATGGCGCTTGAGCAGATCGAAGAAGCCGGCTTCGGCGTGGCCCTCGTTCATCTGACGGCGCAGCGCGACCGTCACCATGCCGGGGCGCGCGGCGTCGATCGAATCGGACAGCGATTGCAGCGACGGATAGCGCGATGTGCCGAGCAGCACGCGGCTTGCAAAAGTTTGACCGTATAGCGTCAGCGCGTCGGCGGTCTCGTGAGAAGTCATTTGCATCATCCTGGTTTGCCCTCGCGGCTAGAACCGACCGCGTTGCGGCAATGGGTTTTCGGCGACGGTTGTTGCGTTCGGTAAGCGACAGGCTGGCGCGGTCGCGCTCAGCCGCCCGCGACCGGCTGCACGACGTCGAGCCGGTCGCCCGTTTGCAACGCGCGCGCCGCATGCTGCGCACGCGCGACGAAATCGCCGTTGAGCGCGACCGCGAACGGCGGACGTGCGCCAAAGGCGGCGAGCGCATCGGCGACAGTCGCGCCCTCGGGCAGCGACAACGGCTTCTGATTGATATGAATGTCCATGGTGTTCGAATACGGTTCAATCGATGGCGCAAGCGGCATCGCGCGCGGCACGTTGGCCGCTACGCTCGGGCCGGCTCGCGCGCGAAATGCTGCTGGAACAGCTCGCTCCAGCGTGAGTCGCGCCGCCAGCCGGCGAATGCGTCGGCATCACCGACGCGGCCGTCGAGCAGCGCGCTCGCGAAGCGCACGGCTTCGTCGGCGACTTCGGGCGCGATCATGTAGCCGTGCCGGTACAGGCCGTTCACGCGCAGCGTGCGCGCGCCGTCCCACAGCAGCGCGGGACGATGATCGGGCAAGGTCGGCCGGCACTGCGAATTCAGCTCGAGAATGCGCGCCTCGCCGAAGCCCGGGTGCACCGAAAACGCCGCGCTCAGCAACTCGAGCGCCGAACGCACGCTGACGGGCGACATGTCCTCACCCTCCACCTCGGTCGCGCCGATCACGTAGAGGCCGTTCTGCTTCGGTGCGATATACAGCGGGTAACGCGGATGCAGTAGCCGCACCGGGCGCGTCAGCTGCAGGTGAGGCGCATGCACGCGCGCCACTTCGCCGCGGATGCCGCGCAGCGTCGGCAGCACCGGCTTCGCGCCGAGCCCGCGGCAATCGATGGTGATGCCGGCCTCGGGCAGCGATGCGTCGTCGATCGGCGTGTTCCAGTGCGTGTCGACGCCGCGCTCGGCAAGCCCGGCCGCGAGCGCGGACAGCACCTGGCGGTTGTCGAGCTGGCCTTCTCGCGGCAGCAGCCAGCCTTGGCTGAAGCGGCCGGCCAACGCGGGTTCGGCGGCGCCGAGCTGCGCGCCCGCCAACGCGACGAAGCCGCCGTCGAGCAACTCGGCCGGCGCGTTCGCACGCACGCGCCGCTCGAATAGCGGCGCCTCGGTGCGATCCGCGTGATGCCAGACGACGAGCGTGCCGTTGCGCTGGAAAAACACCGGCTCCGGCAGTTCGGCAAGCACGCGCGGCCAGCTTTCGAGCGAACTCGCGCCAAGCCGCGTGATCAGCAGCTCGGCGCTCGCGGCCTCTGCCAGCGGTGCGAGCATCGCGGCGGCGACCCACGCGGCAGCCTGCGAACCGGTGGCATCGCCGCGCTCGTAGAGCGCCACGCGATGCCCGTCGCCAGCGAGGCGCCACGCGACCAGCCGGCCGCACAGGCCGCCGCCGAGCACGGCGAAATCGGGTCGGGCGGGACGGTTCATCGCGCGCGCTCCGTTCGACTGCGGTGGGCAAAACCAAGACGGCACGGCTCGCCCGAGGCGGCGTGACGAAGGGAAAAATGCATGTCTGAAGAATAGGCGGTCATCGAGTCCTTTCCGTACGGCCAAAAAACGCACGTACCCAGGACGAAACCGGCGGGTGAAGCCGGCCGGTCACGACGTGCACATGTGAGCTGCGCTCGCCGCCCGGCGGGGAATGGAAGACGGTTGCTTCCGGAAACTTCCCGCGCCGGTATTACCCGGATCGGGTGCAAAGGGTCTCTCTCAGCCTCGCCGTCCCGGCATGAAAGTCATGCCGCCTGTGGGCGAAGCACCCCTGTTTCGTCGCAGGTCATTAGACCATAAAAGGCGCGGCGCCCGCAAACCAGCGCTCCGCGGTCGCCACCCCAATTTTGATCTGGCACCGTCTATCGAGATGCCGGTGCGAAGCGGCCCGGCGCTCTGGCACAATGCCGTGACCGGTGCCGCAAAAACGCGGCGCGCGCGGCGCTCGTGGCCGCATGCGTGGCGGCGGCACCCCAGCGGATGCCGGCCCCGAAAATTAATTTTCGCTTAAGGGCGTCACGCCAGAATCGGGCGCCCGTCCGGACTCGCGTTCATCGAGCGTGATGGCGCGATGCCCGGCCAGGTATCGCAGACCCGCGGCAGCCACGCCCTCGCAAAGGAGCCTGCTGTTGGCGGGATCGCCCGACATGGGTCAACCAGATCGGACCCGTACGCCGGAATGGCACTTCGGGTCAGCACTTCATCAGGACGCTCATGACACCACATACTTCCGCCAGCCCCGCGCTGCCGCCCGACGAAAAGGTCTCCGCGTGGACCCTGATCAAGCCCTACTGGGTTTCCGAGGAACGAGGCATCGCGTGGGGGCTGCTCGTCACGATCATCGTGATGAACCTGCTCGTCGTCTGGATCAACGTGCGCCTGAATAGCTGGAGCAGGGACTTCTACAACGCGCTGCAGGCGAAGAACGTCCACGACTTCCCGCACCTGCTGATGATCTTTACCGGACTCGCGTTCGGTTTCATCATCCTTGCCGTGTATGGACGCTATCTGCGCCAGATGCTCGGCTTCCGCTGGCGCCAGTGGCTGACCACCCGCTACCTGAACGAGTGGCTCAACGACAGCGCGTTCTACCGCATCGAGCGCGACCGCCTCGCCGACAACCCCGACCAGCGGATCAGCGACGACCTGCAGTCGTTCGCGACCACCACGCTGTCGCTGACGCTCGATCTGCTGTCGACCGTCGTCACGCTCGTGTCGTTCATCACGATCCTGTGGTCGCTCGCGGGCGCGTTGAGCATCTCGCTCGGCGGCATGCCGCTGCAGATCCCCGGCTACATGGTGTGGGCCGCCGCGCTGTATGCGGTGGTCGGCTCGCTCATCACGCAGAAGGTCGGCCATCCGCTCGTGTCGATCAACTATCAGGCGCAGAAAGTCGAGGCCGATTTCCGTTTCGGCTTGATCCGGCTGCGTGAGAACGCCGAGCAGATCGCGTTCTACAACGGCATGGAAACCGAGAAGACGAACGCGCGCACGCTGTTCGGCCGCATCCGCGACAACTGGTGGCAGGTAATGAAGTACACGAAGCGCCTGACCTTCGTGCTGAGCTTCTATGGCCAGATCGCGATCATTTTCCCGATCGTCGTCGCCTCGCCGCGCTACTTCGCGGGCGCATTCACGTTCGGCGTGCTGATGCAGATTTCGAGCGCGTTCGGCACGGTCAGCGATTCGTTCTCGTGGTTCATCAACAGTTATACGAGCCTCGTCGAATGGCGCGCGACCGTGAACCGGTTGCGCGAATTCAAGCGCGTCGTGCATTCGCCGCGTCTGAAGGAATCGGTGTCGCCGGCCACGGAACATGGCGGCATCAATCTGCATTTCGTCGACAGCAACACGCTTACCACCGACAGCCTCCAGCTCGCGCTGCCCAATGGCAACCCACTGTCGCGCATCCGCGATATCGCGATCCGGCCGGGCTCGCGCTGGCTCGTGCGCGGTCCGTCGGGCGCCGGCAAGAGCACGCTGATGCGCGCGCTCGCGGGCCTGTGGCCGTTCGGCGACGGCTCGATCGACGCACCGGTCAACGCGCGCATGATGTTCATCCCGCAGGTCAGCTACATGCCGATCGGCACGCTGAAGGCGGCGCTCGCGTATCCGTCGGCGGCGGACACCTATGGCGACGACGAATGCCGCGACGCGCTCATCACCTGCCATCTGTCGGAATACGCGGACCGTCTGCAGGAAACGGCGCACTGGACTCGCGTGCTGTCGCCGGGTGAGCAGCAGCGCTTCGCCGCCGCGCGCGTGCTGCTGCACAAGCCGGACTACCTGTTCCTCGACGAAGCGACCAGCGCGCTCGACGCGGAAAACGAGGCGCGGCTCTATCGGCTGTTCACCGAGCGGTTGCCGAAGGCTGCGATCGTCAGCGTCGCGCATCGCGAATCGCTCGCAGCGTTCCATGACGAAACGCTCGACGTCGAGCGTTCTGTCGAAGCGGTAGCGGCGTGAGCGACGCGAGCGGCGCTCACGTCAGCGAAGCGCACGGCGCCGCCGCTCGCGTCGTGCTGATCACCGGCGCCGGTTCCGGCATCGGCGCGGCGCTCGCACGGCGCCTCGCGGCGCCGCATACGTCGTTGATGCTGCACGCGCGCGGCGCAGACGACGCCTCCCGTCGACGGCTCGTGCAGGTTGCCGCCGACTGCACGGCAAGCGGCGCACGCTGCGCGACCGTGTTCGGCGACCTCGCCGAGCGCGGCGCGGCGGAGCACGTGATCCATCAGACGCTTGCGAGCTTCGGCGCACTCGATCAACTGGTCGCGAACGCCGGCCATGCGCAGCGCCAAACGCTGGCCGCGCTCGATCCCGACACCTTCGGCGCCGCCTTCGCCGCGATGCCAGCCGCCTTCGCCGCGCTCGTGCGGCGCGCGATGCCCGCGCTCGAAACATCGAAGCGCGGTCGCGTGGTCGCCTTGAGTTCGTTCGTCGCGCATCGCTATCGCGCGGATGCGCCATTCGCCGCGACGGCGGCCGCGAAAGCGGCACTCGAAGCGCTTGCGAAAACGGCGGCCGCGGAGCTCGCGCCGCTCGGCGTGACCGTCAATTGCGTGGCGCCGGGCTACACGCGCAAGGATCGCGGCCCAAGCGCCGACAACGCGGCCGTGTGGGCGCACGCCGCCGAAGCCACGCCGCTCGGTCATGTTGCCGAACCGGACGACGTCGCCGCGCTGATCGCATTCCTGCTGTCCGACGCGGCACGCCACATCACCGGCCAGGTGATTCACATCGATGGCGGCTTGACGCTCGGTTAAGCCTCGCCTGCGCGCCGGCACCTCCGGACGCAACATCCGGAAAGACACGAGAAGAGTTCGAAAGCATTTGCGGAGCGCGCAAGCTGTTCCGCGCTTTGAAAATGCCTGCGAGCAGCGACGATAGTCGTACGGGCCGCGCCATGCGCCGGCCTTCGTTGATGTCAGTCACGTCTTTCATCGCAACCGCTCTTCGGACTCCTCGCCCATGTCATTCGCTCGCCGTGTTTCACCTTTGCTCCCGTCTTTGCTCCCGCGCATCGCGCTCGCCTGCGGCGCGGCGCTGCTGCTCACGAACGCCGTCGATGCCGCGCAAACGACCGTGCCGAACCAACCCGCCGATATCTGCGCGGCGCTCACGCACATCGTCGATGCGAGCGATTTCCGGCGACTGCCAAACGAGACCGCCGCGCAACTGCCGGGCGTATCCAATACGGACGATTGCCGCGCCAGCCCGCACGCGTACGACTGCCACTGGCGCGCGCACTGGCAAGCCGACGGCGTCATCAACGATCCGCTCGAAGAACTCGGCGCCGACATCGCCGCCTGCTTTCCGCGCGTCGTGCACGACGTCAACACACCCGTGCGCCAGCATTTCGTCGTGACCACCGACGCCCGTCGCGTGAACGTCACCGCGAGCGTGCAAGGTCAGAACGAACTGCGACTGCGCGTGACGCGATGAGCGCGCGGCCGTCGCTGCTTTTGATGCTCCATCGCACTTCGTGACCGGGATCGGGCGCTGCCTCATGACCTCGTCGCCGACCGTGCGCGCGCCAGCGGCAACCAGGCATTCGCGCCTGTGTCCGGTCGCCTCGCTGATATGCCGGCGTCGTTGCGCCCTCGCCGCCTTCGCCGCGACGCTGACGCTCGCGCTCGACGGCTGCGCCTGGACGCTGATCCATGCCGCCGACGCCACCGGCTCCGTCATCCAGGCCGGCTACGCGATCGCGTCGAACTACTCGTCGCCGACCTTCGTCAACGGGCGCCCCGCGGATTTGCAGCACCTCTGCATCGAAGTGAACCCGACGGTGTCGGTCGGCGATTTCGTGCCGGCGCTGCAGCTCGCGCTCGAGCGGCGCGGTATTCGTTCGGACGTCTACAATCCGGGCACCTCGCCGGCCGGCTGCGAAGCGCGGCTCGTCTACAACGCCGCGATCGACTATGGCCGCCGCTCGTTCAGCGACGAATCGATCCAGTACCTGTCGATCATCGATCTGACGCTGATCCAGAGTGGCCGCATTCTGGTCACCGCGCGCTATCAGACCGGCGGCCTGAACACCGACCGTTTTTCGTCGGCCTCGGTCAAGCTCGGCGGACTGATCGAGCGGATGGTGGTCGATCGGACCGATTTCCCGCGTCAAGCGCAGCAACGGCAGACCCTGCAAACCTCGCTGGCCTTCCCGCCGCCCCACTGAGTGCTCGCGGCTTTGCTTTCGCTTGCAGCGCCTTACACGGGAAAGGATTGGAAAGCGGTATACGCTTTGCGCGGCCCGTGCGCATCACTAAGATGACCTGAATGAACCAGACCATCCTGATCGTCGATGACGATCCCGTCGTACGCGAGCTCGTCAGCGAATATCTGCACGGCCGCGGCTTTAAGGTCGCCACGCTGGAAAATGGCCTGGCGTTGCAGCGCAGATTGCAGCAGGAGCGTCCCGCGCTCGTCGTGCTCGACATCATGATGCCGGAGCTCGACGGCATCAGTGCGCTGCGCGCCTTGCGTGTCGCCGGCGACGACATTCCCGTGATCCTGCTGACCGCGCGCGCCGATCCGATCGATCGCGTGATCGGCCTCGAACTCGGCGCCGACGATTATCTCGGCAAGCCTTTCGAACCGAGCGAGCTCGTCGCGCGGATTCGCACCGTGCTGCGGCGTCGCGGCTCGATCGCGCCGGGCGCGCCCGAACAGCGCGCGCCCTATCATTTCGGCCGCTTCGAAGTGAACTTCCCCGCGCGCGAACTGCGCCGCGACGGCGAACGCATCACGCTGCGTTCGAGCGAATTCGCGATGCTGAAAGTGTTCGTCACGCACGCGATGACCGTGCTCACGCGTGCGCAGCTGCTCGAAAAACTGCATGGCAATAGCGAAGCGCATCGCAATCGCAGTCTCGACGTATCGATCTGGCGCTTGCGTCGATTGATCGAAGTGGACCCGTCGGAACCGCGCTACGTGCAGACCGTGTGGGGACGCGGCTACGTGTTCGTGCCGGACGGCGAGATCGGCGCGGCCGAACGCGGGCTTGCGCCGCCGCTCGGTTAGCGGCGCCTGATGGTCGAAGCCGGTTGATGCCGCCCACGCGTCGCACGTAACGCGCGGCGCGGTGTCGCGCGCACCGCGCTGACCCGGCTGACGGTCAAAACGTCAGCACACTCAGAAACATCCTCTGCAGCCAGCCCATCGTCGTCGCATCGTTGACCATGCCGAGGCCCGCCTGCTCGATGCGCGCGTTCGCGACCTTGCTCGACGCGACGTAATTGCCTGCTTCGATGTCCTTAGGATTGACGATACCCGAGAGTCGAAGACGGTCGCCGGTCCCGCTCATCGCGATCACCTTCTCGCCTGACACGACGAGATTGCCGCCCGACACCGTGCCGATCACGGTCACGGCTAGCGTGCCCGTCATGTCGCTGATGTCGCTCAGATTGCCCTGCCCTTTGTAGTCGGTGCTGGCGGAGCCGATGTTGAACAGTTTGGCGAGTCGCGCGGCGGCATTCGTCGATTGATCCGCGGCAGTCGCGGTGATGCTGCTCGTGCGGTTCGCCGACGCGCTCGCGCTGTTGTTGCCGCTATACGATTCCGACAGCCGGATCGTCAGCACGTCGCCGACGTGCTGCGCGCGCGGCGTCTCATACAGCAGCAGCGGCGTGCCGGCCTGATAGATCGCGCCTTGCGTGTTGACGTTCAACGGTGCGGACGCGAGCGGCGGCGCCATCGGCGTTTCGACGATCGACCTGGTCTGCGCGCTCGAACAGGCCGCGAGACAGCTCGCGGCGCCGAGCACGAGGGTGAGACGTAGCGCGGTCATGCTGGCTCCGTGGCGGAAAGGATGAAAGGAGTCGAAGTGAGGCGGCCTATCCGGACACCGCCCGGTTTCGGCGTTGGGATCGCACCGGTAATCAGGGTTGCCTGGCAATCGTCAGCCCGCGTCGGCGCCGCTCGCCTGCCACTGCCGCACGACCGCTTTCATCCACGCATCCGAGCCCTTCAGCAGATACGTGAGCGTGCCGTTGCGGCTGCCGGGCAGAAAGCACAGCGTGATCGAACTCACCGCGTTCTCCCATACGTACATCGGCATCGCGCCCGGCGCCGCCGCGTTGCGGGTCGCGAGACGCGGCGGCCCGTAACGATCCTCGAGCGCGACGCGCAGATCCTCCGCGGTCAGTTCGTCGATCACGAACGACATCTCATAGAGACGCAGCGCGCCCTGCCCGTCGATGCGCGCGAAGCGCATCACGTGTTCGAGCGCCGGCGCACCATCGACCACGGCCTGCGACACCGCCCAGCGTTCATCATCGCGATGCGCCCAGCGGCACGCGACGCTCAGGCTATCGTGCGACTTCAGCCGCATGCCGAGCGCTCCGGCCTGCACGTCCGTCTCGCAGATCGGCACGCTGCCGACCGGCGTCGCGCGCACGGTCGAGCCCGCGCGGAATTCGTCGATCGTGATGCCGAGCGCGACGCCGCGAAACGAAAACGGCGCGTCCGGCGAGCGCCGCCGCGTGTCGGTGACGACGCTATTCGATGCCGCGCTGGCCGCCTTCGCACTGCGCGCGACGAGCTGTGCATGCGCGGCGCACGACAGCACGCCGCCGAGCAGCATCAGTGCACCAACCATCCGGGTGAGCGTCATGATTCAATCGATCGCGGAAGCGCACATGTCGAAAGGCGTCGCCGCCGCATGGCCGACGACCGGCAGCACTTTCAGGGTCGCCGCCGTGGCCCGGCACGGCAGCGCCGCGGCGCCGCAGCCGCCGAGCGGCAATAGCAGCGCGCCGGCAACGAGCCACGCCACGGCGCGCCGCCGCTGCTCAGTAGTTCTGGATAACGGCACGCGGACCTCGCCGACTCACGCAGTCGTGTTGACCAGATGGCCGATGAGCCCCGTGCCCGGCGCAGGCAGTGCAGGCTGCCCGAGCCCGGCGCTCTGCTGCGATTTCGCCGCTGCGCCCGTGGAGCTTGAACCGGCGGATTTCTCTGTGGCGGGCTTATTCGCCAGCGAGGAGCAAGGCGTGGAACTGAGCGTATTGTGGATCGTCATGATGGACCTCGCGAAGGTGCGCATTGCGCACCGGTGTCGGTTGAACGCCGCGTGCCGTCGTCCGAGGCAGCGGGCCTCGTTCGGCGTGCGGCGCGACTTGCTGCGGAACGAATCATCGCGCCGCGCGGGTGCCGACGATGGGCGAAGCAAAGCACGCTTTCGCGCGGTTGTTACGATCCGTTCCCGGGGCTTGCGAGGGCTTTCGAGTGCTTGCCAACCGTTGTCATCGCGTGGCTGTCGTCGCGCAGAGCCGGATCAGGCAGTGCTAAAGTAAGCGCTGAACCTTCGCTGATCAGCCCCGGCGCAAGCCCGCCAGCACCGAGCGGCACACAGTAAGCGTTGGTAAGGAAATGCCCGGTCGCGCGTTGGGCGGGCCAGTCTAGAATTTCGCCATGAATCCACAGGTCCTTATCATCGACGACGATCCGGTCGTACGCGATCTGCTTTGCAAGTTTCTGCAGTCGAACGGCTTCGATGCGTCCGTGCTGCATGACGGCACCCATTTGCAGCGTCGTCTCGAGCGTGAGCGACCGTCGGTCGTCGTGCTCGACATCATGATGCCGAACACCGACGGCCTGCGCGCGCTCACCGCGTTGCGCGCCGCCGGCGACGACATCCCGGTGATCTTCGTGACCGCGCGCGGCACGGTGGCCGACCGCATCGTCGGCCTGTCGCTCGGCGCGGACGACTATCTGACCAAGCCGTTCGATCCGCGCGAACTGCTCGTGCGGATCCAGACCGTGTTGCGCCGGCGCGGGCCGTCCACCACGAGCGCGCCCGAAGCACGCAAGCGCTATCGCTTCGGTCCATTCGAACTGGACTTCGCCACGCGCTCGCTGACCCGCGACGACGCCAAGCTGCCGCTGCGCGACAGCGAATTCGCGCTGCTGAAGATCTTCGTCAACAATCCGTACAAGGTGCTGTCGCGCGTGCTGATTCACGATCTGGTGCATCGCGACAACCTCGCGTTCCGCGACCGTAGCCTCGACGTACCGATCTGGCGCCTGCGCCGCGTGATCGAGGACGACCCGTCGAACCCGTGCTACGTGCAAACGGTGCGCGGCAAGGGCTACGTGTTCGTGCCCGACGCCAACGGCACACCCTTCGAGGACGGGGCCGCCCCGAGCGCATGAGAAATCCGCTGAACACGCTGTTCGGCAGAATGGCGTTGCTGTCGGCGGCGGTGCTGTTCGCGATTCAGGCGAGTTGGTTCGTGCTGGTGACGATGCAGCCGCCGCGCCACGAAATCGACGGCTTCGCGCGCGGCATTCTGCTCGTGCTGCAGGCGATCAACGGCGAGCCGATCAAGGGCGCCGCGCTCGCGCCGGCGATGCGCGTGCATCTGGTGCCCACCTGGAACATGCCGACCAGCGTGCATCTGCGCGAGCCGCACGAGCATATGGTGGTCGAACTGAGCCGGCACCTGCGTGAGAACCTGCCGGCCGGCACGCAGATCGCCGTCGACGATCTGCGTCCGCCGCAACTGTGGGTGCTGGTCCCGGGCAAGTCGAACTGGGTCGTCGTGCCGGTCGACCTGCCGCCGCCGCCGCGTTTTCTGATCGAATCGGTGTCGATGCTGGTCGCCGGGCTGATCCTGTCGTTGTTCGCGGTGTGGCAGATGCAACGGCCGTTGTCGCGCGTGGCCGATGCGTCGCGCGCGTTCGGCTCGGGCGGCCGGCCCGAACCCGTGCCGGTGCAGGGCCCGCGCGAGCTGCGTGACCTGATCGGCTCATTCAACGACATGATGCGGCGCCTGAACGAAGCCGGCGACGACCAGGCGGTGATGCTCGCCGGCGTCGCGCACGATCTGAAGGCGCCGCTCACGCGCCTGAAGCTGCGCGCAAGCGTGCTGGTCGACGAAAACGAGCGCGCGGGCCTGATCCGCGACGTCGATTCCCTGACCAACATCGTCCAGCAGTTCCTCGAATTCGCGGGCCAATCGGCGGACGCCGGACCGCCCGTCGAAGTCGACGAGTTCTTGCGCGAGCAGTTTTCCTCGGGCGATTACGCGGAGGCCGCTGAAACCGCCGAAGCGGCGGACCCCGCCGAAACCCCGCTGTTCGCGCTCGATCTGCGCGCCGGCCCCTCGTTCACGCTGCCGCGCACGCTGCTCGACCGGCTGGTGACGAACCTCGTCGACAACGCGCTCGAACACGGCATGCCGCCGGTGGAAATCTCGACCGCGTGCAACGACCGTCATTGGACGATCAGCGTGCGCGACCACGGCGCCGGCATTCCCGACGACCGCATTGCTGCGGCGATGAAGCCGTTCGTGCGGCTCGACGCCGCGCGCGGCGGCGAAGGCCATTGCGGGCTCGGTCTCGCGATCGTCGCGCGGCTCGCACACGATCGCGGTGGACGCTGCTTCGTGCGCAATCACGCGCAGGGGGGGCTCGAAGTAAGGATGGAATTGCCGGTGGACCCGGCGCTGTCTTAAGGATGCTCGCAGGCAAACGCGGCGCGGACCGGACACTTACCTGCCCTTACCGCATCGACTGTCGCGCGGGTTGCGGCCTTATAGTCGCCCTCGGCAACCTCGATGCAGCCCTTCCCGGTCCGCTCGCACCTCTGCGGCGGACTTTTTTTTTGCGCTGTAGGAAGGCCAACAAAGCGCGCCAGCGAAGCGCGTCAATGCACGAGCCGATTGCGCAGCGCGTCGACCGTCGCCGTGGAAAGACCGAGGCCTTGTGTCAGGTAGCTCGCCATCGTGCCGTAGCTCGCCTGCACCTGGTCGAAGCCCGCCTGCAGATAATTCTCGTCGACGTCGAGCAACGGCGCTCTCGCCGTCGCAATGGCCGCGCCTTCCTGCGCGCGCAGTGTGGTGGTTTGCGCTGCGATCGATGGCGCGAGATAGACGTTGCTGAGCAGGTAGTCCTGCATGATCACGTCGAGCGGAACGTTGGCGATGCTGAGCAGCAGCGCCGCGACCCAGCCCGCGCGATCCTTGCCCGCGTTCGAGTGGAATAGCTGCGCGCCCGTGCCGTCGGCGAGCGCGCCGAGCAACGCGCCATAGGCGGCTCGCTGCGGGCCGCCCGTCACATACCCGCGCGCTTGCGCCTGCATGAACGCGACGGCGTCGACGGGAGAATTGACCGGGGGTGCGACGAAGTCGTTCATGCCGAGAACGTTCAGCGTCGAGGATGTCGCGCCGCTCGGCAGCACGTCGGCGATGCGTGCGATTTCGGCGGGCGTGCGCAGGTCATAGACCGACACGATACCGAGCTTGTCGAGCGTCGCCGTGTCGGTGCCGCTCAGCGTCAGCGCGTTCGCGCGATAGAACACGCCGCGCCGCATCTGTTTGCCGTCGACGGTCAGATAGCCGGCACCCGCGCCGCCGACATCGCGGAAGTTGCTGACCGACACGAGCCGGGGCGTAGCCGGCTGATCGGCTTCGAGACTACCGCCGCAGGCGGACAGCAGCGTGCTGCCGAAACCCGCGGCCAGCATCGCACCGGCCGAACCCCTCAGAAAGCGTCGCCGCGCCGCCGACGCTTCGCCGGGCATGCCGCGCTCCACGGGCACGGTCGTGCTCGCAAGGGCGCGGATAGGCGAACGGTTTTTCGCGGTAACGGACATCGGGGCGACAGGTGTATAGGAGGATTGCGTGGGGCAGCCGGGGCTGCAGACGCAGTTTAACGTTGACCAGGAAGTTTTGCGCTACATCGTAGGGGATAGTAAGAAAAAAGAGGGTCGGTTGGCCCACTGATTTCCGTTCCCTTGCGGTGCCTTATCGGTCGTTACCGCGCGCACGCCCTTTTTGACCCCAACTGGCCTCACGACGCCGCATCCCCGTAGAATACGGACACCCACCCATCCGGCCCCCGCAGGCACAAGAAACCTGGAGACCACAACAAAACATGTCTTCTCTCCAATGGTTCACCGAGCTGACCCCGCGCGAGCATCGCACGCTATTCGCCGGTTTCGGCGGATACGCGATCGACGCGTTCGACTTCATGATCTACTCGTTCCTCATTCCGACGCTGATCGCGACGTGGGGCATGAGCAAAAGCGAAGCAGGCATGATCGCCACCAGTTCGCTGATTTCGTCGGCGATCGGCGGCTGGCTCGCCGGCATTCTCGCCGATCGCCACGGCCGCATCCGTATATTGCAATGGACGATCGCCACCTTCGCGATCTTCACGTTCCTGTCTGGCTTCACGCAGTCGTTCTGGCAGTTGCTCGCCACGCGTACGCTGCAGGGCATCGGCTTCGGCGGTGAGTGGTCGGTCGTGACGATCATGATGGCCGAGACGATCCGCTCGCCACAGCATCGCGCAAAGGCGGTCGGCACCGTGCAGAGCAGTTGGTCGTTCGGCTGGGCGGCCGCGGCGATCGTCTACTGGGCGGCGTTCGCGCTGCTGCCGGAACAGTACGCGTGGCGCGCGTGCTTCTGGGTTGGCCTGCTGCCCGCCGCATGGATCATCTATATCCGCCGCAACGTCAGCGACCCCGACATCTTTGTCGCGACGCGTCGCGCGCGCGAAAGCGGCATCAACACGTCGCACTTCATGCAGATCTTCTCAGCCGAGCATCTGAAGACAACTGTGCTCGGCAGCGCGCTGTGCACCGGCATGCTCGGCGGCTACTACGCGATCACGACGTGGCTGCCCACCTATCTGAAGACGGAGCGCCATCTGTCGGTGTTCAATACGAGCGGCTATCTAATCGTGCTGATCGTCGGCTCGTTCGCCGGCTATATCGTCGGCGCGATTCTGTGCGACAGGATCGGCCGGCGCGCGTCGTTCGTGCTGTTCGCGGTCGGCTCGTTCGTGCTCGGCATGGTCTACACGATGCTGCCGATCACCGACGCGATGATGCTCGCGCTCGGCTTCCCGCTCGGCATCGTCGTGCAGGGGATTTTCGCGGGCATCGGCGCGTATCTGTCGGAGCTGTATCCGAACGAAATCCGCGGCTCGGGGCAAGGCTTCTGCTACAACCTCGGGCGCGGGCTCGGTTCGTTCTTCCCGATCCTCGTCGGCACCTTCGCACAGACGATGACGCTCGTGAAGGCGATGGGCATCGTCGCGGGCTCGGGGTATCTGCTCGTGATCGTCGCCGCGTTGTGCCTGCCGGAAACGAAGGGCAAGGTACTCGGGGCGGCCGGCTCCGCCGCTTGAGATTGTCTGAAACCGCAGTTCCCAATCATGAAAACGATCGTACTCGGCGGCGGCGTCATCGGCGTCGCCACTGCTTTTTATCTGTGCCAGCAAGGCTGCGACGTGACGGTGATCGAGCGCGAACCCGACGTCGCCCTGTCCACGAGTTTCGGCAACGCCGGCGTGATCGCGCCGGGCTACGTGACGCCATGGGCCGCGCCCGGCATGCCGGCGAAAATCCTCAAGTACCTGTTCAAGCCGGCCTCGCCGCTGATCTTCCGGCCGACGCTCGATCCGGCCCAATGGCGCTGGATCGCGCGCTGGCTGCGCGAGTGCGACCTCGACCGCTTTCGCGTGAACAAGCAGCGTATGCAGCGCATCGCGTACTACAGCCGCGCTTGCCTGCACGAATTCCGCGGCCGTCATCCGTTCGACTACGGCCGCAGCCAGGGCTATCTGCAACTGTTTCGCAGCGAGTACGACGTCGAACTCGCGCAGCCGGCGCTCGCTGTGCTGCGCGATGCGGGCATCGTGCATCGGGAAGTCAGCGCCGCGCAGTGCGCGGAGATCGAGCCCGGTCTGCACTGGGCGCGTCAGGCGCCGTTCTCGGGCCTCTATCTGCCCGACGACGAAGCCGGCGACTGCGCGCGCTTCACCCGCGAACTGCGCGCGATCTGTGAACGCAATGGCGTGAGCTTTCGCTTCGACACGCGCGTCACGTCGCTCGATGTCGAGGGAGCGACGGTGCGCGGCGTGCGTATTCAAAGCGAGCGGGGTGCGCAGACGCTGCCGGCCGACGCGGTGGTCGTCGCGCTCGGCGTCGATAGCGCGGCGTTGCTCGCGCCGCTCGGTGTGAGGGTGCCGCTCTATCCGGTGAAGGGCTATTCGGCCACGCTGCCTGTGACCGACGAGGAAAAAGCGCCACGTGCGGCACTGATGGACGAATCGCTGAAGACGGCGATCACGCGCTTCGGCAACAACCTGCGCATCGCGGGTACGGCGGAGCTCGGCAATCGCCAGACGACGTTGCGCGAGCAGGCGCTGCAAACGCTGCTCACAGTGCTGCGCGACTGGTTTCCGCACGCGGCCAATCCGACTTCCGCGCACTTCTGGGTCGGCCGCCGGCCGATGACGCCCGATGGCGCGCCGCTGCTCGGCCCGTGCAACATCGACCACTTATGGCTGAACCTCGGGCACGGCTCGACAGGCTGGGCGATGTCGATGGGCTCGGCGCGCGTGGTCGCGGATCTGATCGCGCAGCGCAAACCGGAGATCGATCTCGACGGTCTGACGCTCGCGCGCTATCGCCAATGAGGCGGACATAACGCACCGCGACGAGATAAAAGAAAACCGGGCTCCCCCTTTCAGGCGAGCCCGGTTTCTTTTTTACTGCATTGCTTTCCCGCTACAGGTGCCCTTCATGGGGCGCCTTGTCGTCTCCACGTCTTCCTGCAAATCGTGGCCGGCGCGCGCGACCTGGAACTCCAGGCACGCACACCGGCTGAAGACGCTTAACGCGGCAGTTCCGAATGCCCCATCAGGAACGCATCGACCGAACGTGCGCACTGACGGCCTTCGCGAATCGCCCACACCACGAGCGACTGGCCACGGCGCATGTCGCCTGCCGTGAACACCTTGTTCACCGACGTGTAGTACGCCTTGTCGCCCTCGGTCGTGGCGCGCACGTTGCCGCGCGCATCCTTGTCGACGCCGAACGCTTCGAGCACCGGCGACACCGGCTGCGTGAAGCCCATCGCAAGCAGCACGAGGTCGGCCTTCATTTCGAATTCGGAGTTCGGCACTTCGACCATCTTGCCGTCCTTCCATTCGACGCGCGCGGCGATCAGCTTCTCGACCTTGCCGTTCTTCCCTTCGAGACGCTTGGTCGCGACCGCCCAGTCGCGCTCGCAGCCTTCCTCATGCGACGACGACGTGCGCAGCTTGATCGGCCAGTACGGCCATACGAGCGGCTTGTTCTCTTCTTCCGGCGGCTGCGGCAGCAGTTCGAACTGCGTGACGCTCTTCGCGCCGTGACGGTTCGACGTGCCCACACAGTCGGAACCGGTATCGCCGCCGCCGATCACGACGACGTGCTTGCCCTTCGCGACGAGCTGGTTCGGCACTTTGTCGCCGGCGTTGACCTTGTTCTGCTGCGGCAGGAATTCCATCGCGTAATACACGCCTTCGAGCTCGCGGCCCGGCACCGGCAGATCGCGCGGCGTTTCGGAACCACCGGCGATCACGACCGCGTCGAACTGTTCGTTCAGCTCGGCCGGCGTGATCGTTTCCTTCGCCGTACTGCCGATGTGCGCCGGCAGCGAGTCCGGCTTGCCGATGAACACGTTGGTGCGGAACGTCACGCCTTCGGCTTCCATCTGGCGCATGCGGCGGTCGATCTGCCACTTCTCCAGTTTGAAGTCGGGGATGCCATAACGCAGCAGGCCGCCGATCCGGTCGTTCTTCTCGAACACGGTCACGTCATGACCGGCGCGCGCGAGTTGCTGCGCGGCCGCGAGACCCGCGGGGCCCGAGCCGACCACGGCGACCTTCTTGCCGGTCTTGTGCTTCGGCGCTTGCGGCGCGACCCAGCCTTCGGTCCAGGCTTTGTCGATGATCGCGTGCTCGATCGACTTGATGCCGACCGGGTCGTCGTTGATGCCGAGCGTGCACGCCGCTTCGCACGGTGCCGGGCAGATGCGGCCCGTGAACTCGGGGAAGTTGTTGGTCGAATGCAGCACTTCGATCGCGTTCTTCCAGTCCTGACGGAACACCAGGTCGTTGAAGTCCGGGATGATGTTGTTGACCGGGCAGCCGCTGTTGCAGAACGGAATGCCGCAGTCCATGCAACGCGCGCCTTGAATCTTCGCTTCGTCGTCGGTCAGTGCCGCGACGAATTCCTTGTAGTGCTTCACACGCGTGAGCGGAGCCTCGTACGTCTCGTGGCGACGTTCGAACTCGAGAAAACCGGTTGCCTTGCCCATGTGGTTCTCTTCTCTATCTGTATCTAGGGGTAATCTGGACCCGCCGCGCGTCGATTGGTCGGAACGCGGCGGGTACGTCTAAAGGTGACTTCCGTGAAGGCAGCTCAGGCGGCGAGCACTTCGCTGTTCGCCTTCTTCGCAGCGAGTTCGCCGAGCGCGCGCTTGTATTCGGTCGGGAACACCTTCACGAACTGACGGCGTGCCGCGTCCCAGTTTTCGAGCAGCGCCTTCGCACGCGGAGAGCCCGTGAACTGGAAGTGACGCTCGATGAGCCCCTTGAGCAGCGCTTCGTCGGTCGTGCCGCGATGCCACACGCCCTGATCGACCGTGCGCTCCTGTTCGGCCTGTTGCAGCACCGGTTCGAGCGCGACCATCGACTTGTTGCACTTGCTCGCGAACATGCCGTCCGGATCGAACACGTACGCGATACCGCCCGACATGCCGGCCGCGAAGTTACGGCCCGTCTCGCCGAGCACGACCACCGTGCCGCCCGTCATGTATTCGCAACCGTGGTCGCCCGTGCCTTCGACGACCGCCGTCGCGCCCGAGTTACGCACGCAGAAACGCTCGCCGGCCACGCCGCGGAAGAAGGCTTCGCCTTCGATCGCGCCGTACATCACCGTGTTGCCGCAGATGATGTTCTCTTCCGACTTGCCGCGGAAATCGTTGGTCGGACGGATGATGATGCGGCCGCCCGACAGGCCCTTGCCCACGTAGTCGTTGCCGTCGCCGACCAGATCCAGCGTGATGCCCTTCGCGAGGAACGCGCCGAAGCTCTGACCCGCGGTGCCCTTCAACTGGATGTGGATCGCGTCGTCCGCGAGTCCTTCGTGGCCGTACTTCTTCGCGATCGTGCCCGACAGCATCGCGCCGACCGTGCGGTTCACGTTGCGCACCGGCTGGATGAACGACACGTGCTCGCCTTTCTCGATCGCGGCCCTCGCCTTCTCGATCAGCGTGTGATCGAGTGCGCGGTCGAGGCCGTGATCCTGCACGTCGACGTGCTTGCGCGCGACTTCCGCCGGCACTTGCGGCTGATAGAACACGCGCGAGAAGTCGAGGCCCTTCGCCTTCCAGTGCTCGATACCCTTCTTCGTGTCGAGCAGTTCCGCGCGACCGATCAGGTCGTCGAACTTGCGGATACCGAGTTGCGCCATGATTTCGCGCGCCTCTTCCGCAATGAAGAAGAAGAAGTTCACGACGTGTTCCGGCTGGCCCTGGAACTTCGCGCGCAGCACCGGATCTTGCGTCGCGACGCCGACCGGGCACGTGTTCAGATGGCACTTGCGCATCATGATGCAGCCTTCGACGACGAGCGGCGCCGTCGCGAAGCCGAACTCGTCAGCGCCGAGCAGCGCGCCGATCACGACGTCGCGGCCGGTCTTCATTCTGACCGTCGGCCTGCACGCGGATACGGCCGCGCAGCTGGTTCAGCACCAGCGTCTGCTGCGTTTCGGCGAGACCCAGTTCCCACGGCGTGCCCGCATGCTTGATCGACGACAGCGGCGATGCACCCGTGCCGCCGTCATGACCGGCGATCACGACGTGGTCGGCCTTCGCCTTCGCGACACCCGCGGCAACCGTACCGACGCCCGACTCCGACACGAGCTTCACCGAGATGCTCGACGACGCGTTCACGTTCTTCAGATCGTGAATCAGCTGCGCCAGATCTTCGATCGAGTAGATGTCGTGGTGCGGCGGCGGCGAAATCAGGCCGACGCCCGGCACCGAGTAACGCAGCTTGCCGATGTAGTCCGACACCTTGTGGCCCGGCAGCTGACCGCCTTCGCCCGGCTTCGCGCCCTGCGCCATCTTGATCTGGATCTGATCGGCCGACGCGAGGTACTCCGCCGTCACGCCGAAGCGGCCCGACGCGACCTGCTTGATGCGCGAGCGCAGCGAATCGCCTTCCTTCAACGGAATGTCGACGACCACTTCGTCGCCTATCACGGACTTCATCGTGTCGCCGTTCTTGATCGGAATGCCGCGCAGTTCGTTGCGATAACGGTTCGCGTCTTCACCGCCTTCACCGGTGTTCGACTTGCCGCCGATGCGGTTCATCGCGACGGCGAGCGTGGCGTGCGCTTCGGTGCTGATCGAGCCCATCGACATTGCGCCGGTCGCGAAACGCTTGACGATTTCCTTCGCCGGTTCGACTTCGTCGAGCGAGATCGCCTTGGTCGGATCGAACTTGAACTCGAACAGGCCGCGGAAGGTCATGTGGCGCTTGGTCTGATCATTGATCAGATGCGCGTATTCCTTGTACGTCTGATACGAGTTGCTGCGCGCCGAGTGCTGCAGCTTGGCGATCGCATCCGGCGTCCACATGTGTTCTTCGCCGCGCACGCGGTAGGCGTACTCGCCGCCCGCGTCGAGCATGTTCGCGAGGACCGGGTTGTCGCCGAATGCTTCGCGATGCAAACGGATCGCTTCTTCTGCGACGTCGAACAGACCAATGCCGCCGACTTTCGACGACGTGCCGTGGAAGTACTTCGCCACCAGATCCGCGGCAAGACCGACCGCTTCGAAAATCTGCGCGCCGGTGTACGACATGTAGGTCGAAATACCCATCTTCGACATGACCTTCTGCAGGCCCTTGCCGACTGCCTTCGTGAAGTTGTAGACCGCCTTCTCCGCCGACAGGTCGCCCTTCAGGCCGGCCGCGAGCTGGCTCAGCGTTTCCATCGCGAGGTACGGGTGCACGGCTTCCGCGCCATAGCCCGCGAGCAGCGCGAAGTGGTGCGTTTCACGCGCCGAACCGGTTTCGACGACCAGACCCGTGCTCGTGCGCAGACCCTGCTGCACGAGGTGCGTGTGAATCGCGGCCGTAGCGAGCAGCGCCGGAATCGCGACGTTGTCGCGGTCGGTCTTGCGGTCCGACACGATCAGCATGTTGTAGCCGGACTTGACCGCATCGACGGCTTCCGCGCACAGCGACGCAAGGCGTGCCTCGATGCCTTCCTTGCCCCAGGCGACCGGATAGCAGATGTTCAGTTCGTACGAGCTGAACTTGCCGCCCGTGTACTGATCGATCGCGCGGATCTTTGCGATGTCCTTGAAGTCGAGCACCGGCTGCGACACTTCGAGACGCATCGGCGGGTTGATGTTGTTCGTGTCGAGCAGGTTCGGCTTCGGCCCGACGAACGACACGAGCGACATCACCATGTTTTCACGGATCGGGTCGATCGGCGGGTTCGTGACCTGCGCGAACAGCTGCTTGAAGTAGTGATAGAGCGTCTTGTTCTTGTTGGACATGACCGCGAGCGGCGAGTCGTTGCCCATCGAGCCGACGGCTTCCTCGCCCGCTTGCGCCATCGGCGCCATCAGGAACTTCAGGTCTTCCTGGGTGTAGCCGAACGCCTGCTGGCGATCCAGCAGCGCAGCAGCTTCGCGGCGTTCCGTCACGACGTCTTCGGCCTTCGCCTCGATCTCGTCGAGCTTGATGCGCACGGCGTCGATCCAGCTCTTGTACGGCTTGGCGTTCGCGAGGTTGTCCTTCAGTTCCTTGTCGTCGATGATGCGGCCGTGCTCCATGTCGATCAGGAACATCTTGCCCGGCTGCAGACGCCACTTCTTGACGATTTTCGACTCGGAAATAGGCAACGTGCCGGCTTCCGACGCCATGATGACGAGGTCGTCGTCGGTGACGATGTAGCGCGCCGGGCGCAGACCGTTACGGTCGAGCGTCGCGCCGATCTGGCGGCCGTCGGTGAACGCGATGGCGGCGGGGCCGTCCCACGGCTCCATCATGGCGGCGTGGTATTCGTAGAACGCGCGGCGGTTTTCGTCCATCAGCGTGTGCTGTTCCCAGGCTTCCGGAATCATCATCATCATCGCGTGGACGAGCGGGTAGCCGGCCATCACCAGCAGTTCGAGACAGTTGTCGAACGATGCAGTATCCGATTGGCCCGGATAGATCAGCGGCCACAGCTTCGGCAGATCGTCGCCGAGTACGTGCGAGGCGATCGCGCCGGTGCGCGCGTTCAGCCAGTTGACGTTGCCCTTCACCGTGTTGATTTCGCCGTTGTGGGCGATCATGCGGTACGGGTGAGCCAGTTCCCACGCCGGGAACGTGTTGGTCGAGAAGCGCTGGTGCACGAGTGCGAGCGCCGAAATAGTGCGGTCGTCCTGCAGGTCGCGGTAGTACACGCCGACCTGACCCGCCAGCAGCAGACCCTTGTAGACGACCGTGCGCGCCGACATCGACGGCACGAAGTATTCCTTGCCGTGCTTGAGCTTCAGCGCCTGAATGCGATGGCTCGCGGTCTTGCGGATGATGTACAGCTTCCGCTCGAGCGCGTCGGTCACCATGATGTCCTTGCCGCGGCCGATAAAGATCTGGCGGATCAGCGGCTCGCTCGCCTTCACGGTCGGCGAGATCGGCATGGCATGGTCGACCGGCACGTCGCGCCAGCCGAGCACGACCTGACCCTCGGCCTTCACCGTGCGCTCGAGCTCCTGTTCGCAGGCGATGCGCGACGCGTGCTCCTTCGGCAGGAAAATCATGCCGACGCCGTATTCGCCAGCCGGCGGCAGCGTCACACCCTGCCGGGCCATCTCTTCGCGATAGAAGCCGTCCGGAATCTGGATCAGGATGCCCGCGCCGTCGCCCATCAGCGGATCGGCGCCGACTGCGCCCCGGTGGTCGAGGTTCTCGAGAATCTTCAGGCCCTGCTGGACGATTTCGTGACTCTTGTGGCCCTTGATATGAGCGACGAAGCCGACGCCGCAGGCGTCATGCTCGTTTTGCGGGTCGTACAGACCTTGGGCGGCGGGAACCGGGTGAATCGGTTGCTGGTGGTCGTTCATGGGGACACCGTCTGTGAGGAGGCCGGACAGGCCGTTAAACCATTGTTTTTGCCGCAGTGCACTTCGCGACCGCGACGGCGCTCTTCTCGCAGCAAGACTGCGCGGGACGAAAAGCGTCGGAAATCGGAATATACGCGACGAATCAAGGAAATAGCAAATAAAACCTATTGATCAGCCCCCGATTATCAAATTGGTGCATCGCGATTGTTTTTTATTGGTGCCATATCAATTTGGGGCAAAAGAAAACGGCATACGACATGCCGCCTTCATGCAGTCCCTTGACGCAAAACGCTTTAATCGGATTTAAAGCGGCTCTATCGGCGCCGCCGGGGCATCGCCCTGCCGCCGCCTCACTGCGTATGCGGCGTCTCGCGCACCTTGCGTGGCCGGCCACGCGGTAGGGGTGACACACGTCGGTTGGCGGCGCGCGCCGCCCATTCGCGGTATGTGTCGCTGCCGAGCACCCAGCCCTTCAACGTGGCTTGCTGGAGCTGACTTGCCTCGCGCTCGTCGAGCGGCTGCTCGCACAGTTCGCGATAAGCACGCTGTCGCTCGAACGGCGTATTGCCGAGCGACCAGTAAAGGGGGTGATCCGTGATCAGACTGTCGAGGGTGAGGCCGATGTGATGACGGTAGCTCGACCAGCGATAATCCTCGGCCGCGTTGACCAGTTCCAAGCGCACCGGACACATTTCCACGACCCGGCTCGCAAGCAGGAAGTAGCGCTCACCCTCGATCACGGTGGCCCGGTAACGGCCTTCCCACAAGGTGCCGCGACGCGCATAGCGCCGGTTGAAGTGCGCGACGTAGCGCCGCCCGACGGCCTGCATCGCCTTGGGGAGGCTCGACTCCTCGGTGGGCGTGACGAGCAGTTGCACGGCGCCCGGCATCAAGGCGTAAGCGTGGATGGAAAGGTGATGGTCCCGGGAGGCCGCCTTCAGACAGTCGATGAAAAGCTCGTAGTCCTGGTCGTCGACGAAGGCGGGCTGCTGGTCGAGCCCGCGGAGGATGACGTGCTGCGGCTGGTCGGGGACATAAAGACGTGCAAGCCGTGCCATGCTGGAGTGTCCAATAGTCGCGTTGGTATATACCCGAAGGTCCGAAGAGCCGCATGGGCGCAAGGTTCGGCGCCATGCGGCCAAGCCAGAAACCACGCGGTGCTTAGGGAGAAAACTCTAACCGCCGCGTATGGTTTGTTTCAAACGTTGTAGTCATAATGAGCGGGCCTTTTTTGGAGGAGCACATATGAACTTAAAACAGGCCGTAACGGGGATGGCAGTGCTAGCCTGCATGAGCACGGCAGCGCACGCACAATCGGCCGGCACCATTTACTTCTCGACGGGCTGGTTCCATCTGGCGCCCCAATCGAGCAGCGACCCACTGACCGTGACCAGCATTGGCGGTAGCCCAACCAACATCACCGAAGCCAACACCGGTGCCTCGCTGAGTTCGGCCGATACCATCGGTTTCACCGCCGGCTACTTCGTCACCGACCATATCGCAACCGAATTCGTCATTGGCGTCCCCCCTACTTTCGATCTGTACGGCACGGGCAGCTTCGCGCAGTTCGGCAAGCTCGGGCAGGCCAAACAGTGGAGCCCGACGCTGCTGTTCAAGTACTACTTCAACGCGCCGACCGCTTCGTTCCGCCCGTATCTCGGTCTCGGTGTGAGCCGCATCTGGTTCACCGACGAACACATTTCCAACAGCGCATTCGAAGCCAACGTTCTGCATGGTCCGACCAGTGTGTCGACGGATAGTTCGTGGGAACCTGTGTTTAATGCGGGCTTCACGTACGCCTTCAATCAGCATTGGTTCGCCGGCGTGTCGATCTCGTACGTGCCGCTCAGCACGACCGCAAAGCTCAGTTCGGCATCGACCACGCCGGTCGGCACGCTGACCGTGCAATCGCAAACCAAGATCAAGCTGAACCCGATCGTCACTTACGTCAACGTCGGTTACCGTTTCTAACGCTTCGCTAGAGCGGGTAGCTTGAATTAGGGTAGTCGAATTTTCGCGACCTGGGGAACGCCGTCATCGAACCGATCACGGCGTTTGCATTTGGCGTCTCTGTTGCATCGGGATGGCAGCGTCATCCGGCATCAGCGTTTGTAAATTTGACGCGAATTCGGCGCGTCCGTGTGCAAAATCCGGCGACGATACGGGCACCCCCCATCCTGTCGCGAGCCGCACGCGTGCAGCGGTGCCGGCGATGCAGCGCTTGGCATCGAAGTTGCGTTTAGATGGCGTTTCCTACGCGACGACGTGATACTGCGTCTGCGCATAGCGTGTCCGCGCGACGATGCGCGGGGCCTTTCAACTCATCGACGGAGCGATCATGACAGCACTTCCAAATACGCGAGACGCCCTCGGCGAATCCTGGACCAGCGCGAGTCGCCGCGCGCGGCGCATCGCTCGCCACAGCCGCCACGCGGCCGAAGATATCGCGGTCGAGTTGCGCACCCTGCTGTCGGAACTCGAATCGACCTTGGCCGACGGCACGCAGGCCGACGCCGTGGCCTTGCGCGGCAGGCTGCGCAAACAGTTGGACGCCGCGCGCGAGCGGCTGAACGACACGCGCGACGCGATGCGCGATCGTGCGGGCGTCGCGATCTCGGACGCTGATCACTACGTGCATGAAAATCCGTGGCAGACGATTGTGATCGTCGGCGGGCTTGCGCTGGTGGCGGGGGCGCTGTTCGCGTCCCGTTCGCGATGACGCTGGCTTGCCCGGTTTGACGGTGCTGGCAAGGGGGCGCGACGGCCGCTTCGATGCGGCGAGGCTGAGCGTTACGCCGCTTGCGGCGCCCAGCCGCTAGCGACTAGTTATCGTCGATCACGAACAGCCGCCGATACTCCTTCAGCGCGTAACGATCGGTCATCCCCGCGATGTAATGCGCGATTAAACGCGGCTGACCCGTCGCATCGGCCGACTGATAGTCCGGCGGCAGCAGCCGCGGGTCGTCGGTGAACGCGTCGAACAGGCCGACCACGACGCGGCGTGCCTTGTTGGCCATGCGCATCACCCGATAGTGACGGTACATGTTTCTGAACAGGAAGCGCTTGAGCGCCGCGGCCTGCGCGGCGATCGCATCACTGTGCGCGACGAGCGGGGGCGCCGCGCGCACGTCGTCGAGTGACGCCGGCGCGTAGCGCGCGAGATTGGCCCGCGTCGTTTCGATCAGATCGACGATCAGCGTATTGATCACGCGCCGCACCGTCTCGTGAATCAGCCGACGCCCCTCGATCTGCGGATAGTCGCCGCGCGCCGCCTCGCAGTGCGTCTGCCAGAGTTCCACTTCGGCGAGTTGCTCGAGCGACAGCAGACCGGAGCGCAGACCGTCGTCGACGTCGTGATTGTTGTACGCGATTTCGTCGGCGACGTTGGCGATCTGCGCTTCGAGCGACGGTTGCCGCCCTTCGAGAAAGCGCTCGCCCAATGTCCCGAGCCGGCGCGCGTTGTCGCGCGAGCAGTGCTTGAGAATGCCCTCGCGCGTCTCGAAGCACAGGTTCAACCCATTGAACGCTCCGTAGTACTCTTCAAGTTCGTCGACGACCGTGAGGCTCTGCAGGTTGTGCTCGAAGCCGCCATGCTCGCGCATGCATTCGTTCAACGCATCCTGGCCGGCATGGCCGAACGGCGTATGGCCGAGATCGTGCGCCAGCGAAATCGCTTCGACGAGATCCTCATTGACGCGCAGATTGCGCGCAACCGAGCGCGCGATCTGTGCAACTTCGAGGCTATGGGTGAGGCGCGTGCGAAACAGGTCGCCCTCGTGGTTGACGAATACCTGAGTCTTGTATTCGAGTCGCCGGAATGCGGTCGAGTGGACGATGCGGTCGCGGTCGCGCTGAAACTCGGTACGCGCGCTCGGCGCGGTTTCCGCATAGCGACGCCCACGCGACTGGCTCGAATGCGCCGCGTACGGCGCGAGATGCGCTTCGAGTGCCTGCTGGGTCGGCGCGGGGACGGCGGGTGTGGCAACCGCGGCAGCGGCATCCGCAGCGCTGACCGTGGCGGCGATGAAGCCGTTCCCGGCGCCTGCGCGCGCGCTCGTCGTGTCATGCTGGATATCGTCGCTGCGCCTGTCAGTCACCGGGTTCTCCGAAACATGGGCGGCGCCTCGTGACGCGGGTGCGTGAAGCGTGGCTGCAGGGCCGTGTTGAATCTAGACGGCGGCGGCCAGCGTCGCATGCACGTCGGCGTCGGGCGCGCGGGTGATCAGTGTCTCACCGAAACGCTTCAGCAGAATGAACTTGATCGCGCCGGCTTCCGCCTTCTTGTCGATCTGCATCAGCTCGATGTAACGATCCGCGCCGAGCGCGGGAGCACGAGTGGGCAGATGCGCGGCAAGCACGACGTCGACGAGCCGCTTGCGCGACGCTTCATCGAGATGGCCGAGCCTCACGGACAGATCCGCCGCCATCACCATTCCGCAGCCGACCGCCTCGCCGTGCAGCCACTCGCCATAGCCGAGTCCGGCTTCGATCGCGTGGCCGAACGTGTGACCGAAGTTGAGGATCGCGCGCAGGCCACCTTCGCGCTCGTCCTGCGCCACCACCGACGCCTTGATCTCGCACGAGCGTTTGACTGCTTCAGTCAACGCCCCCGGTTCGCAGCGGTTCAAAGCCTCGATATGGGCCTCGATCCAGATGAAGAAACCGGCGTCGGCGATTGCGCCGGTCTTGATGACCTCGGCGATGCCCGCCGCGAGTTCGCGTTCGGGCAACGTACGCAATGCGCCGATGTCAGCGATCACCGCCCGAGGCTGGTAGAACGCGCCGATCATATTCTTGCCCAGCGGATGATTGATGCCGGTCTTGCCGCCGACCGACGAATCCACCTGCGACAGCAACGTGGTCGGCACCTGGATGAACGGCACGCCACGCATGTAGCAGGCGGCGGCAAACCCGGTCATGTCGCCGATCACACCGCCACCGAGCGCGATCAGCGTGGTCTTGCGGTCGGCGCGCGAGCCGAGCAGCGCGTCGAAGATCAGGTTCAGCGTCTGCAGATTCTTATGTGCTTCGCCGTCCGGCAAAACCACCGTGGACACCTGCTTGTTCAGCGGCGCAAGCGCTGCGCGCAGCTTGTCGCCGTAGAGCGGATCGACGGTGCTATTGGTGACGATCGTGACCGAGTTGCCGGCGATATGCGGCGCGAACAGCGCGGTCTGGCCGATCAGGCCGGCACCGATATGGATTGGGTAGGCGCGCTCGCCCAGTTCGACGTTGACGGTAATCATACGGTCCATTATGACGCAGGATGTTTGGCGACGCCGGCCATCTCGAGCTGCATCAGAACCATGTTGACGAGTCCGTTGACCGAGGGCCGGCCGGTTTCGATCACGAAGTGCGCGCATTCGCGGTACAGCGGGTCGCGCACTTCATAGAGCGCTTCGAGGCGCGCCTTGGGGTCTTCCGTTTGCAGCAGCGGGCGATTCTTGTCGCGCCGCGTGCGCAGCCACAGGTCATGCGGATTGGCGCGCAGATAGATCACAAGGCCACGGCTTTTCAACGCTTCGCGGTTTTCCGGCCGCAGGACTGCACCGCCGCCGGTCGCGAGCACGATATTGTCGCGCCCGGTCAGCTCCGAGATCACGCTCGCTTCGCGATCGCGAAAGCCCGCTTCGCCCTCGAGCTCGAAGATCACGGGAATGCGCGCGCCCGTGCGCGCCTCGATTTCATGGTCGGAATCGAAGAACGGGCGCTCGAGACGGCGCGCAACCGCCCGACCCACAGTGGTTTTTCCTGCCCCCATGAGCCCTACGAAAAAAACATTGGCGTGTGCGTCCCGCGCTTGCAACGGTGTCCTCTGGCTAATCCGGTGTAGTTCGTGCCGCAGCTTACTGGCAAAGCGGCTGCCTTGTCGAGCCTGCGCGCCGCCGGCGGACGGCGGCGCATGCGTGCCCTATATGCCCTAATTTTCCCGCACCACGCGCGGCGTGATGAAAACCGCCAGTTCGCTACGCGTGTCGCGATGAGTCCGATGGCGGAACAATGCGCCCAGAACCGGTATTTTGCCGAGGAGGGGCACTAGCTCGACGTCGTCACGGTCGTCGGTCTCGTAAATTCCGCCGATCGACACCGTACCTCCATCCTCGACCTCGACGCGCGTTTGCACGTGCTTGGTGTTGATCGCGGGCCCGGCGTCGGTCTGCTCGCCGACGCTGTCCTTCGCGACGTCGAGATCGAGCACCACGCGGCCATCCGGCATGATCTGCGGCTCGACCTCCAGTTTGAGCGTCGCCCGGCGAAACTGCACGCCCGATACGCCCTGGCCGACCTTCGCCTGATACGGCAGCTCGGTGCCCTGCTCGACGATCGCCTTCATCCGGTCCGCGGTGACGACCCGTGGGCTCGACACGATTTTCCCATGCCCTTCGGACTCGAGCGCCGAGAGCTCGATATTCAGCAGCCGGGTCGCGTGAGCCGCGAACAGCGTGAGGCCGGCGGTCGCGGCATCGAATCCGGAGATCGGTCGGGCCGACAGATCGTACACGGAGCCGTCCGTTCCACCCGTCAGCCCTCTCGACGTACCGTCCGCGCTGGTGCCGGCGAGCGACAGCCGCACCCCGAGATTGCGCGAAAAGCCCTGGTCGCCTTCGACGATCTGAGCCTCGATCAGCACCTGGCGAGTCGGCCGGTCGACGGAAGCGATCAGCGTCGCGATCTGCTCGAGCCGCCCCGCGAGATCGGTGACGAACAGCAGGTTGGTGCGCGGATCAGCGGTGACGGCGCCACGTTTGGACAGCACGCGCTGCGTGCCGGAACCGGTCAGCAGGCGACGCACGTCCTCGGCGTGCGCGTAGTGCAGCTCGAAGGTGCGGCTCGCGAGCGGCTCGAGGTCCGCGGCGCGCGCGTGGGCTTCGAAGCGCTGACGTTCGCGCGCGGCGAGCTCGGCGGCAGGCGCGACCCAGATTACGTTGCCGTGGCGCTCCATCGCCAGATTGTTGACGTCGAGCAAGGTGTCGAACGCGGTGCGCCACGGCACCTTGTCGAGACGTATCGATACGGCGCCGCGCACTTTGTCGCTGGCGACGATGTTCAGGCCGGTGAACTCGGCGAACGCTTTCAGGACCGCGCCAAGTTGCGCACGCTGAAAGTTCAGCGAGATCGGCTCGTTGCCCGCGGGAAGGCCCGAGTCCGCACTGGCCGATGCGTCGGCGAGGCGCGGCCGCGGCGGCAGCGGGACCGGCGGGCCTTCGAGACTAGGCGTGCCGGCACTGTCGTCGCGAGCCGGGGTGGCGGGTTGTCCTGGCGAAGGCGGCGGCATCGGGCCGTTGGCGACGTCATCCGGGGAAGCGTCGGGCGCTATCGCGGAACGCGCGGCCGGCTGGAGCGTGTCCGGCTCCTGGGCCGCGCCTGGCGTGGAAACGTCGCCGAACGGATTCGCCGCCTGGCCGATGCCGCCGCTCGGCAGCGGCGCCGTCTCGTAGGCGGTGTTGGCCGATCCGGCCGGGTCGTCGAGCGCCGCGTAAGTCGGCAACGGCGGCAGCAGCAGTGGCGTCGCTGCCTGTGCGACGCCGGCACCCAGCGTCGCGGCGACGTAGAGACCGAAACACCGTCCGGAGACGACGCGGACCTCGCGTCCGACAGCCAGCGTCGCGACGCTCCATCGTTTGAGCGTGCGCATCATGACGCCTCCGTCAGCGTCAGCGTCAGCGTGCGCGTCGCGCCGCCGTTCGCGAGCGTAATGCCAAGCGCGTCGAGCTGTGTGACCCGCTCGACGCCCAGTCGTTGCCCGGCCGCGACCGTCGTCGTGCCGTCTGGCGTGTCGAGCAGCGCGAGCCCGCGGGTACGATCGCGCAGCAAACCGACAAGGCGCAACTCAGAAGCATCGCCCAGCTCGCCGCTCGCGGAGATCTGCGACTTCGCAAACGGATCGAAGAACACGAGGCCTTCGTCGTCATCGTCGGCAGCCTCGTCGGCGTCGGGGCTCGCGTCGGCGCTCGCAGCCGGGGTGTCGGGCACCGGTCGCAGCGCGGCGTACACCTGCAGCGTCGCGGCCACCGCGAGCCCTTTGCCGTCCTGCTTGACGGTCACGTCGACGGGAACGATCAGCACCGGCAGTTGCGCGAGCCCGTGGAAAAACGCCATCAGGTGAACGAAGTCGGTGCGCGCGGTGAGCTGCAGCACGCGCATCCGCTCGACGCCCTCGCCGCTCGCCGCGCCCGGTTCCACCGCAAGCAGCGCGACGCCGCTTTGCGTGGCCAGCTCGGAGACGATGCGCACGTCGTCGGCGGAGTTCCACGACACGGCGCTCGACGCCGTGGCCGGCATCGCCGCGGCTGCACGGCGCAGCGACGGCAGCTGTGCAAGCGTGTGCCGCGCGTCCGCGAGACGCTGCGTGCTGACCGCGAGCGCCGCGCGGCTCGCTTCCAGTCCGGCGAGATCAGCCGCGTTCCAGCCGTACGCGCCGAAACCGAACAGGAGCGCGGCAAGCGTCGCCGCGACGAGCCACCGACGGCGCCGGCTCCACGCCTCGAGCGGCATACGCGCCCGCTTGACCCAGCGCGAAAAACCCGCGGACCCATGCGCCGCACCACCCGCCTCGAAAAAGGTCGTGCTCATCGCGCACCTCCCGTTCGTGCGGCCTTCAGGGCGCGCGTCGCTTTGTGCGGCGGATCGCCCCAGCGCAGGCGCGCATCGAACTCCACGGGTCCGCCTATCGCCTGTTCCGTCGACGCGCCGCCCTTCCCCGTCGGCCGATGCAGATCGCGCATCTCCGCGCCCTGCACGCCGTGGATCGCGCCGAGCCGCTTGAGCCACTCGGCCGACGCGATATGGCCGCTCGAAGTCGCCAGCAATTCAGTCTCGTCCTCGCGCTGGCGCAACTGCCGCAACACGACGCGATCGCCGGGTTCGAAGCTCAGCGCGTCGAGCAGATCGCGCAGATGTGCGAGCGGCCTCGCGAGACTCGCGGCGCGCGCCGCGGCTTCGCGCTCATCCTGTTCGGCCCGCGACAGCTTCGCGTGCTCCGCGAGCGGCGCGGCGAGCGGAGTCAGCGCCTGCCCGGCCGCCGCGCGCCGCGCATCGAGCCGCGCTGCGGCGAAGCTCTGCCAACCGGCGACGAGCAAACACACACACACCCGCGGCACCGACACAAGCGGCCACAGCCCAGTCGCGCATACAGCGGCGCCGCGCGAGTCGCGCGTTGCGTTGGCGATACGGCAGCAGATTGAAGCCGCCCAGCCACGATACAGCGCCGCGCTGATCGGCACTCGCGGAGACACCAGACGAAAACGACAGAACGGCCCTCATTCCAGCACCCCGCGCAACGCGAGCCCAAACGCGACCGCGCCAGCCGGCTCGTGCAGCAAGGCGTCGTCGAGCGGCCGCGCGTGGCTGCCGAGCAGCGCGCATTCGAACGGCAGCGCCGAGCAGCCGAGCACGTCGCCAATATCGGCGAGCGAAAAGCCGACGCCGTCGAGCAGATCGATTTCGCCGCCAATCAGCGCGCAGTCGAACTCCGGCCCGTGCGTGAGATCGCGCAACGCGTCGGCGAGATCGGCATGCTCGGGCGCCGGGTAGCGCATCTCGCCGACGCTCGCGCCATCGACGACGCTCCAGCCGTACACGCCGTCCGTACCGACCCACACCGCCGCGTACGGCTCGTTCGGGTCGAGCTCGCGACTGGCCGCGTGGCGCAGCGCGCGCAATGCCGCGTGCGGTTCGCCATCGATCGCGGACAGCGAAATCCCTGCGGTCGCGGCGCATTCGATTCGCGCTTCGAGATGCTGACGCGCGGTCGCGGCGATCTTCACCGAGCGCACCGGCGACGGCGTCTCGTCGACGTACCAGTCGACCGCGAGCGCATGACGCTCGAGGCCGGCGATGCGCTCCGCCTCTCCCATCACCGCGGGCGCAAGTCCGGCGAGCGCAACGCCGCCGTCCTCCGCCTCGCAGTCGCTCTGAGCGGCGAGCCGCGCGAGCGGCACTGTCGTCGTCAGCGTGGCCGACGAAGGCACGGCCATCGCGCAGCGCAGCGCGTGCGTCGCGCACACGCGCGGCAAACCGGCGAACGCATCGCGCAACGCCCGCGCGACGGCCTGCCGATCGACGATCTCGGCGCCCGCCATGGTGCCGGCCGCGAGCGGCACCGTGCTCATATGTTCGAGATGCAGCGCGCCCCGGGCGCGTTGACTTACCACGACGAGACGCACGTTTTGCGAACCGACATCGATGCCGGCGGCGAAACGCTGCCGGCCCTCCCGCACCGCCTGAAGCCACGAATTTTTATTGGCCATACCGCCCTCCCTCTGACTCACGCGACGAACCATTCGAACGCGAGTAACGAGGGATCATTGTCGGCAGACACACGTCCTAACGACATTCAGCCGAATGGCTAACGCGGATGCGAAGCCGCCCCGAGCGACATCCAAAGCGACTACAGTTGGGACTACAGCGAAGTCATTCCCGCGCCGCCTGGCGTGTGCCGATTGCACGTTATCCGTAAGCTTGTCGAAAGCAGAAAAACCCTGGCGGCTATAATCGCGGGACTGTTTTTCCGGTACTCCTATGCAAGCCACGTCTCCTACGTCCCCACCGCCCGCGCCGAAAAAGCGCAAACGTCCGTTATGGCTGAAGCTGATCCTCGGCTTTGTCGGGTTAATCGTGGCGGGCATCGTATGCGTGGCGCTGGTGCTCGGCTATGCGCTCGTCGTCGCGACGCCGAACCTGCCGTCACTCGATGCATTGACCGACTATCAGCCCAAAGTGCCGCTGCGAATCTATACGGCCGACCACGTGCTGATCGGCGAATTCGGCGAGGAGCGGCGCGACATCGTGCACATCCAGGACGTGCCCGACAGCCTGAAGAAAGCGATCCTCGCGATCGAGGACGCGCGCTTCTATGAGCACGGTGGCGTCGACCTCACCGGCATCGCGCGAGCCGGCTTCGTCGCGCTGACCAACGGTCATGCGACGCAAGGCGCGAGCACGATCACGATGCAGGTCGCGCGCAACTTCTTTCTGTCCAGCGAGAAGACGTACACGCGCAAGATCTACGAGATGCTGCTCGCGTACAAGATCGAGTCGAAGCTGAGCAAGGATCAGATTCTCGAGGTGTACATGAATCAGATCTATCTCGGTCAGCGCGCGTACGGTTTCGCGAGTGCCGCGCGCGTGTACTTCGGCAAGGATCTGAAGGACCTGACGCTCGCCGAATCGGCGATGCTCGCCGGTCTGCCGAAGGCGCCCTCCGCGTATAACCCGGTCGTCAATCCGAAGCGTGCGAAGGTGCGCCAGGAGTACATCCTCCAGCGCATGTACGAATTGCACTACATCACTCAGGAACAGTACGACGAGGCGAGCCGGCAACGGCTCGTCGTGAAGGGCATGGGCAAGGAGTACAGCGTGCACGCGGAATACGTCGCGGAAATGGTGCGGCAGATGATGTACGCGCAGTATCGCGAGGAAGCCTACACGCGCGGCCTGAACGTCGTGACCACGATCGACTCGGCCGATCAGGACGTCGCCTACCACGCGGTGCGCAAAGGCTTGATGGACTATGAGCGCCGTCACGGCTATCGCGGCCCGGAGGCGTTCATCGATCTGCCGGCCGACGCCGACGAGCGCGAGCAGGCCATCGACGACGCGCTGCTCGAACATCCCGACAATGGCGAAATCATCGCGGCCGTCGTCATGGCGGCGAGCCCGAAGCAGGTCCAGGCGGCGTTCATCGACGGCAATGTCGCGACCATTCAGGGCGACGGCCTGCGCTATGCGCAGTTCGCGCTCGGCCCGCGCGCGCAGCCGACTCAGCGCATCCGGCCCGGCGCGATCGTGCGGCTCGTGAAGAATGACGAGGGCGACTGGTCGATCACGCAATTGCCCCAGGTGGAAGGCGCGTTCATCTCGGTGGTGCCGCAGGACGGTGCGATCCGCTCGCTGGTCGGCGGCTTCGACTTCAACAAGAACAAGTTCAATCACGTGACGCAGGCGTGGCGTCAGCCGGGCTCCAGCTTCAAGCCGTTCATCTATTCGGCGTCGCTCGAAAAGGGCCTCGGGCCCGCCACGATCATCAACGACGCGCCGCTCTTCTTCAGCGCCGCCGAAACCGGCGGCCAGGCGTGGGAGCCGAAAAACTACGGCGGCGGCTTCGACGGTCCGATGACGATGCGCACCGCGCTACAGAAATCGAAGAACCTCGTGTCGATCCGCATCCTGAACCAGATCGGCCCGAAGTACGCGCAGCAATACATCACGCGCTTTGGCTTCGACGCGGACCGCCATCCCGCCTATCTGCCGATGGCGCTCGGCGCGGGCCTCGTGACGCCGCTGCAGATGGCGGGCGCGTTCTCGGTGTTCGCCAACGGCGGCTACCGGATCAATCCGTATCTGATCGCGGAGGTCACCGATCAGCGCGGCATCGTCGTCGCGCACGCGCAGCCGCTCGTCGCCGGGCAAAGCGCGCCGTTCGCGATCCAACCGCGCAACGCCTACGTGATGAACAGCCTGCTGCAAAGCGTCGCGCAGCACGGCACCGGGGCGAAGAGCAACGTGCTCAAGCGCACCGATCTCGCCGGCAAGACCGGCACGACCAACGATTCCCGCGACGCGTGGTTCGCCGGCTTTCAGCGCACGCTCACCGCGATCGCGTGGATCGGCTACGACAATCCGCGCAGCCTCGGCGACAAGGAAACCGGCGGCGGACTCGCGTTGCCGGTGTGGATCGAGTACATGGGACGCGCGCTGAAGGGCGTGCCCGAGTACAAGATGGCACGTCCCGACGACGTCAGTGAAATCGGCTCGGAGCTTTATTTCGACGAGTTCACGCCGGGCCACGGTTTCATCGCGACGGTCGGCGTCAGTCAGGCGACGCTCGATGCGCAGGCGAGCGCGGCAGCCGCCGCGCCGGAACAGGTCGGCGAACAGGAAAAGCAGGACATCATGAATCTGTTCCGCGGGCACTGAGGCTGCGTCGATGTCCCGCTAGAAAAGAAAAACCGCCGCGTTCGATACGCGGCGGTTCTGTTTTGAGCGTGCTTCGCGCTTATTGCGCGGCGAAATGCACCGGCTCGCCAGCCTGCTGCGTCGCATACTGCGACAGCGCCGCGAAAAACTCCGCGCCGCTGCGCATGTCGCGCCATTCACCGTCGACGAAACGGAAGTGGAAACCGCCGGCCTTCGCCGCGATCCAGATCTCGCTCATCGGCGGCTGAAGGTTGACGATGATCTTCGTGCGGTTCTCGAATTCGAGCGTCAAAACGTTGCCGCTGCGCTCGAGCTCGATGTCGGCGTCGATGTCGTCGAGCGCGCTCTCGATGGCGGCCAGCACGGCTTCCGCACGGGTCAGGTAATCACTATCGGACATGCTAAACTCCATCGATTATTCATTCAGGGACAGTCATGCGAGTCGTAACTCGGATGCGCGCGGCAGCGCCCGGCCGCGCGATTGTAGCGGTTTTAGTCATTCTCGCAGGTTGTGCGCTTACCGGCTGCGGCCAACGCGGCTCACTCTATCTGCCGACCGTACCGCCGATGCCTGCCCCGCCGGCTCACCGCACGCAAACGCCATCGACCGATCGAACGCAACCGGCTAGCGGCAGCGCGGCCGACACGGGTTCGATCCCGGACACCTCGGGCACGCCGCTCACGCTCGCGCCCGAAGACCAGCTCGCGGCGCCGCCCGCTTCGGCGGCATCGGCTCCCGCAGTGCCGCTGCCCGCCTCTGCCGTCCCTTCCGTTCAATAAGACTTTCGCATGACTCGATCCGCATTTGACTACGTCGACGGCGTATTGCACGCCGAAGGCGTGTCCGCCGTTTCCCTCGCCGAGCAGTTCGGCACGCCGCTCTACGTCTATTCGCGCGCCGCGCTCACCGCTGCTTGGAACGCCTATGCGGGCGCCTGCGCGGGGCGTCGCGCGAGCGTGCACGTGGCCGTCAAAGCCAACAGCAATCTCGCGGTGCTGAACGTGTTCGCGCGCCTCGGCGCGGGCTTCGACATCGTGTCGGGCGGCGAGCTCGCGCGCGTGCTCGCGGCTGGCGGCAAAGCGGAAAACACCGTGTTTTCGGGCGTCGGCAAGCAGGCAAGCGAAATGCGCGACGCGCTCGCGGCGGGCGTCAAATGCTTCAACGTCGAATCCATTCCCGAACTCGACCGCCTCAACGCGGTGGCGGGCGAGATGGGCAAGAAAGCGCCGGTGTCGCTGCGCGTGAATCCCGATGTCGATGCGAAAACGCATCCGTACATTTCCACCGGACTCAAGACCAACAAGTTCGGCGTCGCGTTCGAAGATGCGCGTGCCACCTACCAGGCGGCCGCGGCGATGTCGAAGCTCGAGGTGATCGGCATCGACTGCCATATTGGCTCGCAGATCACCGAAGTCGCGCCCTATCTCGACGCGATCGACAAGGTGCTGGAACTCGTCGAGCAGATCGAACAGGACGGCGTGTCGATTCGCCATATCGACGTCGGCGGCGGTCTCGGCATCACCTATGACGACGAAACGCCGCCGGAAATCGGCGAATTCGTGCGCACGGTGCTCGATCGCATCGAAGCGCGCGGCCACGGTCACCGCGAAGTCTATTTCGAGCCGGGCCGCTCGCTGGTCGGCAATGCGGGCGTGCTGCTCACACGTCTCGAGTTTCTGAAGCCGGGCGAGGACAAGAACTTCGCGATCGTCGACGCGGCGATGACCGATCTCGCGCGCCCCGCGATGTACGACGCGTATCACGCCATCGACCCGGTCGTGAAGCGCGACGTCCCCGCGCATGTGTACGACGTGGTCGGCCCGGTCTGCGAAAGCGGCGACTGGCTCGGCCGCGAGCGGCTGCTCGCGGTCGAACCCGGCGATCTGCTCGCGATCCGCTCGGCCGGCGCGTACGGCTTCGTGATGAGTTCGAACTACAACACCCGTGCGCGCGCCGCCGAGGTGATGGTGGATGGTACACAGGCGCATGTGGTTCGCGCGCGCGAAGAGGTCAAGCAGCTGTTTGCGGATGAAACGATACTGCCGGCGTAAACGTCAGTACCTGCGGCAGAGCGCGAAGGTCGAGCGCAGCAACGAAAATGGCGATGCCACGGTGCATCGCCATTTTTATTTGAAACAGCGTGACGCCAATAAACTCGCCATCATCGTCGGCGCGTTCCCATCCGCCGCTCACGTATCCACACCACCAGCCGCCATCCCAGCAACGCGATCATCACCGCGCCGTAGATCTTCGGTAGCAGCAGATCGTGCTTGCCCGCCTTCATCCACCAGAAATGCAGGATCGCGAGCGCGCCGATCGCATAGATCGCGCGATGCAGCGTCTGCCAGCGACGTCCGAGCTTGCGCACCATCGCGCGCGGCGACGTGACCGCAAGCGCGATCAGCAGCACGAACGCGGTGAAGCCCACCGTGATGAACGGCCGCTTGCCGATGTCCTTCAGAATCTCCGCAACATCGAACCACTTGTCGAACCACAGGTACGTGGTGAAATGCAGCGTCGCGTAGAAGAACGTGTAGAGCCCGAGCATGCGGCGGAAACGCACGAACGCGGCGACGCCGGTCAGACGGCGTAGCGGCGTCACCGCGAGCGTGATGCACAGGAACACGAGGGTCCACAGGCCGGTCGAGCGTGTGATGAATTCAATCGGATTCGCGCCGAGCCGGTCGGTCAGTCCGAACAGCACGAGGCGCGCGAGAGGATAGAGCGCCGCGATGAAGACTGCGACTTTCGTGGGCACCACCCAGCGCGCGCCGCCGGTGGAACGCGGCTTCGCCGCCGACGCCGACGACGTCCGCCGCGTCGCAGGCTCGGTGCGGGTGACAGTTTGCGTATCGGAAACCATCGCGCTCGCCCTAGAAGTTCTTCTTCAGGTCCATGCCCTGATAGAGCGACGCGACCTGATCGCCGTAACCGTTGAACATCAGCGTCTTGCGTTTCGGCGTGAAAAAGCCGTCTTCGCCGATGCGCCGTTCAGTGGCTTGACTCCAGCGCGGATGATCGACATTCGGATTCACGTTCGAATAAAACCCATATTCGTTCGACGCGTACGTGTTCCAACTCGTCGGCGGCTGCTTCTCGACGAAGCGGATTTTCACGAGCGACTTCGCGCTCTTGAAGCCGTACTTCCACGGCACCACGACGCGCACCGGCGCGCCGTTCTGATTCGGCAGCAGCTGGCCGTAGAGGCCCATCGTCAGTAGCGTCAGCGGATGCATCGCCTCGTCCATCCGCAGGCCTTCGGAGTACGGCCAATCGAGTATGGGTGCCGACAACCCTGGCATCTGCGACGGATCGGCGAGCGTGATGAACTGCACGTACTTTGCATTGCCGGTCGGCTCGACGCGTTTGATCAGCTCCGACAGCGAGACGCCGATCCACGGCACCACGATCGACCAACCTTCGACGCAGCGATGCCGGTACACACGCTCCTCGAGCGGCGCGAGCTTCAGCAGATCGTCGATGTCGTACACCTTCGGATTCTTGATCTCGCCCTCGACGCTCACCTTCCACGGATGCGGCCGCAACGTGCCCGCGTGCTGCGAGGGGTCGGATTTATCGGTGCCGAACTCATAGAAATTGTTGTAGGTGGTGATGTCCTTGTACGGCGTGATCTTGTCGAGCGCGACGAACCTGGTGTTGGTTTTCGCCGCGAGCTTCTGCGCCTTCGGATCGGGCGACGAGTAGGTCGCGAGCGCCTCGCCGCTCACGCCGATCAGGCCGCCGAGTGCCATCGCGCCCGTCGCCCGCAGAATGCGTCGCCGGTTTTCGAACACGTGCCGCGGCGCGATTTCGCTGCGCGCGATGTCATCGCCGGTCAGTTGAATTCTGTCGCTTCGCTTGATCCACATCGTGCTGCTCCTTGCCGGCCCGCCGCGTCGCGCGCGTTGCGGAGCCTTATTGATGATCGCCCCTTTGGGGGCGTCTGTCATCCGCGGGTAGTTGCTCAGGTGCTCGACTGGCGAACACCGGGGCGCAATGAATATTCCATCGGCCATAAAAAAACCGCCGGTGCGAAAGCACGCGGCGGTTCTTAGTCGGTTCAGCGCGGCGGATCTTACAGCTTGCCGTAGCTATGCAAGCCCGACAGGAACATGTTCACGCCGAGGAAAGCGAAGCTCGTGACCAGCAGCCCGGTCAGCGCCCACCACGCGGCGACCGCGCCGCGCAGGCCCTTGATCATACGCATGTGCAGCCAGGCCGCGTAGTTCAGCCACACGATCAGCGCCCACGTCTCCTTCGGGTCCCAGCTCCAGTAGCCGCCCCAGGCTTCGGCGGCCCACAGCGCGCCGAGAATCGTTGCGATCGTGAAGAACGCGAAGCCGACCGCGATCGACTTGTACATCACGTCGTCGAGTACGTCGAGCGCCGGCAGACGATCCGCGAGCACGCCGCGTTCCTTCGCCAGATATGCGACGCCGACCATCGCCGACAGCGCGAAGCTGCCATAGCCGATGAAGTTCGCCGGCACGTGAATCTTCATCCACCAGCTTTGCAGCGCCGGCACGAGCGGCTGGATCTGCTGCGCGTCGCGCGCGACCGAGTACCACATCAGGAAGCCGACGGCTGCGCTGATCACGAGCAACACGAACGCGCCGAGCGCGCGCGTGTTGTAGTGCTGCTCGTAGTACAGATAGAACAGCGCGGTGATCAGGCTGAACAGCACGAACACTTCATAGAGGTTCGAAATCGGAATATGGCCGACGTCCGCGCCGATCAGATACGACTCGTACCAGCGCACCATCATGCCGACGAAGCCCATCAGCACCGCCGCCCACGTCATCTTCGAGCCAATCGCGGCGCCGGTCGGTGAGCGCGACAGCAGCGCGATCCAGTAGAACCCGGTCGCGAATACGAAGAGCGCGCTCATCCACAGGATCGCGGACTGGCTCGACAGGAAATACTTGAGGAAGAAAGCGTTGTCGGCGCGGCTCAGATCGCCGTGGTAGATCTGGATTGCGAGCAGCGACAGCGCGGCGATTCCCACCATCAGCGGACGCACCGGCTTCCAGCGCCAGCCGAGCGCGACGAAAGCCGGCACCGAGCACATCAGCACCAGTTTGTCGTAGTAGTTCATGAACGGGTAATAGCGCGACAGCGCGAACCCGGCGCCCCCGACGAGCGCGAGCGCGAACAGCCAGTCGACGATACCCAGGCGTTTCAGGAACGGCCGTTCGTCGAAGTTCGGGAGTTCGGGCGTGCTGCTCGCAAACGCCTTGTCGGCGCGTGAAGCAGAAGAAGAGGAGGAGGAAACCTGAGTCAAGTCCATGATCTTACCGGGTCGAATCCTGTGAGCTTGCCGACGCAGCGGCGGCCTGACCGGCCGGGCTGGCATCGGCTGCTTCGATGAGTTTCGCGCCCAGTGCGGCGCTCACGGTGGCCCGCGTCTGGACGAACTCTTTCTCGAAGTCTAGCGTCTTACGCGCGCTCGACATCGCCATTACGACGCTCGTGCCGTGGTCCGTGTCCTTGAGCCAGAACCACAGACGCCGTTCGCGAACGTAGAACATCGAGAAGATGCCCAATACGAGAAGCAGGCTGCCAAGATACACGACTTTTTTGCCCGGCGCGCGCGTCAACTGAAATACCGAAGCTTGCACCTGCTTGAATGAGTCAAGCTGCAAATAGACCGGCGATCCATACAGAAAGCTGTCGGAAATCGCATTAAGCGAACTCTGGATGAAGCGGCTCGTGTCCGCATCGGCCGGCGCGGCGGGCTCGCCGAGCCGCTGGCGCGACAGTTGCCACAAGTCCCACGTCACGCCTTCGAGCATGCGAAGCAGCAGGCCCGCCGCCTTTTCCTGCTCGCCCTTCGGTACCGAGCGGTCGATAAACCCAGCGACCGCCTGGAAGCCGCCGAGCGTTTCGCCATTCGGCATCTTCATGCTGCTGTCGGCGCCCGCAAAAAGGGTCAGCACCCGCAAGGCGCTTTCCTCCAGATGTTGCTGCAACTCCGCATTTGAACCCGGCACCGAACGCTGCGCGAATTGATGAGCGGCGATGGCCCGTTGGTTCGGGTCTTCCAGCGTGGCGCGCAGATTCATCCATTCCTTGAGCGTGCCGCCGCTGTCGGCGGGAATGCGCAGGTAGCGGAACGGGTCGTCGGGATTCAAGCGCATGCCGGCGAGGAACATTTTCTCGCCGTTCACGTCGACGGGCAGCATGTAGTTGTTGTACTCGCGCGCCTGGCCATCCTTGCCGCGAATCTTGTACTGCACCGACGGGCCGACGTTGTGCAGATCGAGCGGCTTCGACGTTTTCGCGCCGGAGCCGAGGCGCTCGTCGAACGCTTCCTTCAGCGAGCGCTGCGCGACAACCCCGCGCGCATCGTTCTGCCCGTTGCCGTTCGAGATGTTTTCGACGTTGATCGCGCGGAAGTCGGTGAATTCGACGGTCTGGCCATCGGCCAGCGGCGTGGCCGAGCTCAACGGCGCGCTGCCGCCGATCGTGCCGCCAAACGGCGCGGGCTTTGCACTCGGGCCGGACATCGGGAAGGCAGTCATCTGCATCTGCGAGCCGCCGTCCTGGAAGCTCGATTGATAAATCGACACGCCGTCGTATTCGAACGGCTTGTTGACCTCGACGCGCGCCGGCACGCGCGCGCCGGTCTTGTGATCGATCACGACGATGTCGCTCGCGAACAGCTTCGGCATGCCGGTCGAGTAGTAATCGACGATGAACTTGTTGAGCTCGATCGAAAACGGCAGGTCCTGGATCAGCGAACCATTGGGCTGATTCAGGATCGCGGTCGACACGTGCTGCCCTTCGGGTACCCACGCGTAGCCGCGGAACGTCGGGTTCGATTGCGACAGCCGATGCTCGGGCGAAATCTCGTTGATCACCGTGTTCGAGTTGATCGGCGACTTGTCGAACAGCCACATTTGCAGCTTGATCGGCAGATTGCTGTCGAGCAGGCCGCCGAGGCAGATCACGACGATCGCGAGGTGCGCGGAGATGTAGCCGAACTTCGTCAGCGCGCCACGCTTCGCGGCGATCAACGTCGCGCCGTCCGACTCGCGCGTGACGAACTTGTAGCCGAGCTTCGCCGACAACCTTGCGAGCACCGCCGCCGACTGCGCGCGCGTGCCGTGCACCGCGAACTCACCCTTGTGATGGAACGCGCGCAGGCTGCCTTCTCGAACCTTGTCCTTCCAGCTCTTCGCGTCGGCGACCATCTTCGGCGCATTTCGGATCACGCAGAGCGACACAGACACCATCAGGAAACCGAGAATCAGCATGAACCACCACGAGCTGTACACCGTGTAGAGGCTCAGCGCGCGGAAGATGTCCGCCCAGAACGGACCGAACTGGTTGACGTAGTTGGGATACGGATCGTCCTGCGTGAGGACGGTACCGATGATGCTGGCGATCGACAGAATGACGAGCAGCGCAATGGCGAAACGCATCGAGCTCAGGAGCTCGATGGTGCTACGCATGACGCGATTGCCCGACTTCGACTGCAGACCCGACGTGGTGACGCTCATTCAAACTCCGACTGAACAGCAAAAAAGGGTGAAGGGCTGTCGTAGCGACGACACCCTCACCCTTTTCTTGTTTTTCACCGGCCTCGCCGGGCCGGTTGGATTTGCGCGGACGAAGCGCTTAATGCAGGCCCGCGATGTAGTCGGCAACCGCTTTGATTTCGTTGTCCGACAGGCGCGATGCTATCGCATGCATCGCGTCGTTGTTATTACGAGCGCCCGGACCTTGCGTGAACGCGGTCAATTGCGTCACCGAGTACTCGGCCCACTGCCCCGACAGGCGTGGATACTGGATCGGAATACCCTGCCCCGTGGGCCCGTGACAGGCCGCGCAGGCCGGCACGCCGCGGTCGGCAATCCCACCGCGATAGATCTGCTGGCCCACCGCGACAGTGTTCTTGTTGTGCGCATAGCCTGGCTTGGGCGTCTGCGTCGAGAAGTAAGCCGCGACGTTGATCATGTCCTGATCGGAAAGCGCGGCGGCCATGCCCGCCATGATGGCATTGTTGCGCGCGGCCTGTTTGGCGCCCGGCTGCGCCTTGAAATCTCTGAGCTGCTTGACGAGATACTCAGGATGCTGGCCCGCCAGTTTCGGGTATGCGCCGCCGGCACTGTTGCCGTCTGCGCCGTGGCATGACGCGCATACCTGTACAGCGATTGCCTGCCCCCGATTGATGTCCGGCTTTGCCGGATCTGCTGCTCGTGCCTGAATTGCCAAACCTGAAAGACCTGCCGTTACATGAAGCACCATCAGAGTCTTGCACAGTCGATTCATTCGCACACCCTGTCTCGTCTTGTGGGATTTTAGATGTTCTGCAAAGTACGACGACGGCGACCGAGTGACCGCCAGGAGCCGCCAAGGCACGTGGGGCGGCCTCCTAAGGTTTTCAGTAAACCATCGTATTGTACAATAACTCGCTAATCGCTTAGACGCCAGTCGGGCTTGACCCCGTTCCCGCTGCGGGCTCCGCAGCTTCTCCAATCTGGCTTCCACCATGCCCTTCCTGCTCCACGAATCCCGCTTCTATACCACCGTCAATCATCTGCGCGACCTGCCGGCCACCGCGCAGCCCGAGATCGCTTTCGCGGGACGCTCGAACGCGGGCAAATCGACCGCGATCAACGTGCTCTGCAATCAGAAGCGACTTGCATTCGCAAGTAAGACGCCTGGCCGCACGCAGCACATCAATTATTTTTCGGTTGGCAAGGCGGATGAGCCGACCGCCTATCTGGTCGACCTGCCGGGCTACGGTTATGCGGAAGTGCCGGGTGCGGCGAAGGCGCACTGGGAAGCGCTGCTGTCCACGTATCTGCAATCGCGCTCGCAACTGCGCGGCATGATCCTCATGATGGATTCGCGCCGCCCTCTGACGGATCTCGATCGGCGCATGATCGAGTGGTTCGCGCCGACCGGCAAGCCGATCCACACGCTGCTCACCAAATGCGACAAATTGACGCGTCAGGAAAGCACGAACGCGTTGCGCACCGCGCAGAAGGGACTGGCCGAATATCGGGCTGCGGGCTATCGCGGCGAACTCACCGCGCAACTGTTTTCGGCGCTCAAGCGAACGGGGCTCGATGAAGCGCATGAGCTGATCGAGAGCTGGCTGATCCCGGAGGCAGCGGGCGAAACTGGCGAAACGCCGGCCGCGGGCTGAACGCATATCAATGCAGGAATCCCGCGGCACGCGTGATATGCCTGTAAAACCCGCGTCAGAGCGCGTTTGCGGCCGCGCATAAAAAAACCCGCCGCTTGAACGGCGGGTCAAACAGCCTAATCGAAAAACGACAGGCACCCGCTCAGGGAGGAGAAGCGGGGAGGTCAGCGCTAGGCGCCTTGCTCGATCGGTATGATATACCATTGTCTCGAAAAGTTTCCGGGAGCGGAGCCAGGTGCTATTTGTCCACTCCACCTATCCACGATCTTCGATTCGATATGAGCTTCTACCCTCACTACCGTCCGCGCCGCATGCGCCGTGACGACTTCTCGCGTCGCATGATGCGCGAAAACATCCTCACGACCAACGATCTGATTTACCCCGTGTTCATCGTCGAGGGAACCAACGTGCGGCAAGCCGTGCCGTCGATGCCGGGCGTCGAGCGTGTGTCGGTCGATCTGCTGATGGGCGTCGCCGGGCAGTGCGTCGAACTGGGCGTGCCGGTGTTGTCTCTGTTTCCCGCGATCGAGCCCTCGCTGAAAACACCCGAAGGCCGTGAAGCGGCCAACCCGGCGGGCCTGATCCCGCGCGCGGTGCGTGAGTTGAAGAAGAATTTTCCGGGGCTCGGCGTGCTCACCGACGTGGCGCTCGATCCGTATACGAGCCATGGTCAGGACGGCGTGCTCGACGAAACCGGCTACGTGATCAACGACGAAACCGTCGAGATCCTCGTCGAGCAGGCTCGTGCGCAGGCGGAAGCCGGCGTCGACATCGTCGCGCCGTCGGACATGATGGACGGACGCATTGGTGCGATCCGCGAAATGCTCGAGAGCGAGGACCACATCCACACGCGCATCATGGCGTACGCGGCGAAGTACGCTTCAGCGTTCTACGGCCCGTTCCGCGATGCCGTCGGTTCCGCGACGAACCTCGGCAAGAGCAACAAGATGACCTACCAGATGGACCCGGCAAATTCCAACGAGGCGCTGCGCGAAGTGCAGGCCGACATCAACGAAGGCGCGGACATGGTGATGGTCAAGCCGGGCATGCCGTATCTGGACATCGTGCGTCGCGTGAAGGACGAGTTCCAGTTCCCCACCTACGTGTACCAGGTAAGCGGCGAATACGCCATGCTGAAAGCCGCCGCGCAGAATGGCTGGCTCGATCACGACAAGGTGATGATCGAATCGCTGCTCGCGTTCAAGCGTGCAGGCGCGGACGGCGTGCTGACGTACTTCGCGCTGGATGCCGCGAAGATCCTGCGTTCGCAGAAGTAAGCCAGGCGCGTTTTAGCGCGCGGCTGTCGAGAAAAAAACGGAGGCGAACCTTAGGGTTTCGCCTCCGTTTTTTTGTGCTGCCGTTTGCGAAGCGGCGGCCTTGCAACGCCCTGCGGCCTTTGATTACACCCCCGACGCACTCGCCCGATCCAGGGTACGCAGGAATTTATCCGCCGATTCGTAGCCGACCACGCGCAGCACTTCCTTGCCACCCTTATCGAAAATAATAATCCCCGGCGGCCCGAACAGATTGAAGCGCTTGAGCAGCGCCTGGTCGTCGGTATTGTTCGCAGTGACGTCGGCGCGCAGCAGATTCATCTGCTTCAGCTTCGCCTGAACGCGCGGGTCGCTGAAGGTGAATTTCTCCATCTCCTTGCAGCTCACGCACCAGTCCGCGTAAAAATCGAGCATGGCTGGCTGCGCCGCCGTTTTGACGGCCTGGTCGAGCTGATCCGATGAACGTACCGGCGCGAACGTCAAATCGCTTTGCGGCGCCGATGCGGCCGCGCTGGAGCGATCCTTCGCGATGCTCGCCTGATTGCCGACGCGAGCCGCGAGCACCGCCAGCGGTCGCAGCGGATCCAACGATCCCGCCGCGAGGCCAACTAGAAGCGCGGCTGCCCAAACCGCCATCACGACGCCGACCGCACGCCCAAGCCGGTGCCATATCGAGGCGCCCGCAACCGACTTGGAAAACAGGCCGAGCGAAACCGCGGCGATCAGCAGCCAGAGGGCGCTCAACAGCATCGACGCCGCCCTGCCGAGCACCGGCCAAACGATCCACAGCGCCGCGGCCAGCAGAACGACGCCAAAGAACACTTTTACACTGTCCATCCACTTGCCCGCGCGCGGCAGCAGTGTACCCGCGCCGAGGCCAATGATCAGCAGCGGCAGCCCGAGCCCGATGCCCATCGAGAACAGTGCCGCGCCACCGAGCACGGCGTTGCCGGTATGCGCGATGAACGTGAGCACCGCAAAAAGCGGCGCGGTCATGCAAGCGCCGACCACCAGCGCCGATAGCGCGCCCATGACGGCGACCGCGGTAAATTTGCCACCCGAGCGTCCCGCTGACGCGCTCGACATGCGATCGCGCCAGCGCGGCGGCAGTTCGAGATCCACACCGGCGATCAGCAGCAGCGCGAAAATCGTCAGAAGGCCGCCAAACGCGCCGAGCACCCACGGGTTCTGCAGCCATGCGCCGAGACTCTGCCCGACGAGTGCCGCCACAACACCCAGCACCGTGTACACGAGCGCCATCCCGACTACATACGCGAGCGACAGCGCGAAGCCACGCCTGCGCGTGACGCGCGCTCCCTCACCGATGATGATCGCCGACAGAATCGGAATCATCGGATACGAGCACGGCAACAAGCTCAGAATGGCGCCGGCAACGAAATAAAGCCCGACGATCGCAAAAAAACCGCCACGCTGCAGCAGCGACTGCGCGTAATCGGCGCTGGTGGCGCGTTGGTACCAAGGTTCGTCATCAGTGGCGGCGGATTGTTGCGCGGTTGGGGTCGCCGCCCCGCTGCCAGCCAGCTGCAGCGCCTCGCTGCTCACGTGGTACACGCGCTCCATCGGGGGGTAGCAGATGCCCGCGTCGGCGCAGCCCTGCGACGTCACCGCAAGATCGAACGGTCCGGCAGCCTGCTTGACCGGAATACGAATCGTCAGCTCGTTGCGATACGTCTCGACATTCTTGTTGAACGTCTGATCGAACTTCACATGACCGCCTGGCAGTTCAGGCTCGCCAAGCGTCGCCGTGCCGTTGCGGGGCGCGAACGCGAAGCGCTCGCGGTACATGTAGTAGCCGTCCGCAATCTTGTAGGTGACGACGACTTGGCCGGGGGCCTCGGTCGCGCTGAACCGGAACGCGACGGACGGGTCGAGGAAGTCGTCCGCGGCGCGTGCGAGCGTGGCGACTTGCGCGAGGAACACGCAGCCGAGCAGAAAGAATGCGGTGCGCAGCGCAGCGCGCGCGCGCCGGTTGAGACCGTTAAACATGAATAGGGCGTTGGGTTTCAGCAGTGATCCACTGGCCGTAGGCGGCGGAGGCCGTCGCTTGCCATGAGAGGATTTCCGGCGTGCCGTAGGGATGGTGAGCCTGAATGTATTGCTCCAGTTCGAGCGCGCGAGCGGCGCTGGTCTTGAACAGCAGCTGGATTTCCTGCACGGTTTCGATCGCGCCCTGCCAGTGATAGCTCGACTGCACGCTGCCTAGCTGGGTGACGCACGCACAAAGGTGAGCGGCGAGCGGCGTCGGCTGCGAGCTTTTGAGCGACGGCCGCATCCGGCATCGTTGTCAGCACCAAGGTCACATTCACACTCACACCAAGCTCCGACGGCGCAGGATTTCGATGCCGATATCGTATCACCTAGCCCTGTCGCCCTGCAGGGCGCCACGCGGTGCGGCCGCGACATTTGGTCACTGCGAAGCGGCTTTCGCTATCAATGAGAAATCCGCCGCGGAAAACAAAAAAGCCAGGCGATGCGCCTGGCTTTTTGTCGAAGCAGAAAGCTTACTCAGCTTCTTGCACTTCCGTTTCTTCAACTTCCGGACGGTCGAGCAGTTCGACCAGTGCCATCGGCGCATTGTCACCAACGCGGAAGCCGAACTTCAGCACGCGCAGGTAGCCGCCCGGACGGTTTGCGTAGCGCGGGCCGAGCACGTCGAACAGCTTCGTGACCGAGTCACGATCGCGCAGGCGATTGAACGCCAGACGACGGTTTGCGAGCGACGGCTTCTTGCCGAGCGTGATCAGCGGCTCGACGACTTTACGAAGTTCCTTGGCCTTCGGCAGCGTGGTCTTGATGACTTCGTGCTCGATCAGCGAGTTGGACATGTTACGGAGCATTGCCAAACGGTGGCTGCTCGTGCGGTTCAGTTTCCGCAGACCATGACGGTGACGCATGTTAATTCCTTCAGTTCAAAGTTTTGGTCCAGCTCTTCTATCGCACTCGTTCTGCAGCATCGACAACAAACAGTGAGCGCACGGGCCGGTAGTGACAAAAGACAAGACGCGGATTTTAAAGGAAAATCCGCGTCTTTGCCAGTACAGTACAGCGGTGCAATTCGCGGGTCACACCCGACCGAGTTGTCCGCTTACTTGTCGAGACCAGCCGGCGGCCAGTTTTCGAGCTTCATGCCGAGCGTCAGACCACGCGATGCCAGAACTTCCTTGATCTCGTTCAGCGACTTGCGACCCAGATTGGGAGTCTTGAGCAGTTCGTTCTCGGTACGCTGGATCAGGTCGCCGATGTAGTAGATGTTCTCGGCCTTCAGGCAGTTCGCGGAACGAACCGTCAGTTCGAGATCGTCGACCGGACGCAGCAGGATCGGATCGATCTGCGGTGCGCGCGACGGCGCTTCCGCCGCTGCTTCGGTACCTTCCAGCGCTGCGAACACCGACAACTGATCGACCAGAATGCGCGCCGATTGTCGGATCGCTTCTTCCGGCGAAATCACACCGTTGGTCTCGATGTTCATCACGAGCTTGTCGAGGTCGGTGCGCTGCTCGACCCGAGCGCTTTCGACCGCGTAGCTCACGCGACGAACCGGCGAAAACGAGGCGTCCAGTACGATCCGGCCGATGACCTTGGCCGACTCTTCACCGTAACGACGCACATTGCCCGGCACATAGCCGCGGCCCTTTTCGACCTTGATCTGCACGTCGAGCTTGCCGCCCTTCGACAGATGCGCGATCACATGATCGGGATTGATGACTTCGCAATCGTGTGCGAGTTCGATATCGCCGCCCGTGACCACGCCTTCGCCTTCCTTCCGCAGCGTAACCGTCACTTCGTCACGATTATGCAGCTTGAAGACGACGCCCTTCAGGTTCAACAACAGGTTGACCACATCCTCTTGCACACCGTCGAGCGTCGAATACTCGTGCACGACGCCTGCAATCGTCACCTCGGTCGGGGCGTAGCCCACCATCGACGACAGCAGCACGCGCCGAAGCGCGTTACCCAAGGTGTGGCCATAACCGCGTTCAAACGGCTCCATGACCACTTTCGCGTGGCTTTCGCCAAGCGATTCAACTGCAATAATCTTGGGCTTCAACAAACTGGTTTGCATAGGTTTTCCTTTTCAATACCCTCGGCTCGTTACACCGATAAGGCTGACCGGTAACAACCTGAAAATAAACAGCCGAGACGCCCCCTTGCGCAACGCAATCAGGGCGCCCCGGCCGTCAATCCGATTACCGCGAATACAATTCGACGATCAGGCTTTCGTTGATGTCGCCAGCGATGTCGCTGCGTTCCGGCTTCTGCTTGAAGGTACCTTCGAACTTCTTCCCGTCGACCGCGACCCAGCTCGGCATGCCGCCTTGCTCAGCGAGCGACAGCGCCTCAATGATGCGAGCCTGCTTGCGCTTCTGTTCGCGCACGGCGACGATGTCCCCAGCCTTCACTTGCATCGACGGGATGTTCGTCACGACGCCGTTCACCGTGATTGCCTTGTGGCCAACGAGCTGACGTGCTTCAGCGCGCGTCGAGCCAAAGCCCATGCGATACACGACGTTGTCCAGACGCGATTCGAGCAGTTGCAGCAGGTTCTCACCCGTGTTGCCCTTCAGGCGGTCTGCTTCAGCGAAGTAGCGACGGAACTGGCGCTCGAGGACACCGTAGATACGCTTTACTTTTTGCTTCTCGCGCAGCTGAGTACCATAGTCGGACGTACGTGCGCCCGAGGTACGGCCGTGCTGGCCGGGCTTGCTGTCAAGCTTGCACTTGTCAGCGAGCGAACGGCGCGCGCTCTTCAGGAAGAGGTCAGTGCCTTCACGGCGGGACAGCTTGGCCTTGGGGCCGATATAACGTGCCACGTTGATTCCTTCTGTGATTTATCACGCGAATGCTTCCACTCGCGCTAGTCCGAACCCTTTGAGTCGAACGGTGGGCTTAGTCAATTCAATAACGCGCGCAGCCCGCCACCGCGCAAGGCGGCAACAGGCGCTCGCAATACCAGCGTCTTAGATACGACGACGCTTCGGCGGACGGCAGCCGTTGTGCGGGACCGGCGTCACGTCGGAGATCGCGGTGATCTTGATGCCAAGACCATGCAGCGCGCGCACCGCCGATTCACGGCCAGGACCGGGGCCCTTGATCCGCACTTCGAGGTTCTTCACGCCGTATTCCATCGCCACGCGGCCAGCTGATTCAGCTGCGACCTGAGCTGCAAACGGGGTCGACTTACGCGAACCTTTGAAGCCCTGACCGCCCGACGTTGCCCAAGCAAGCGCGTTGCCTTGACGGTCGGTGATCGTGATGATGGTGTTGTTGAACGACGCGTGAACGTGAACCACGCCCTCGGCGACGTTCTTCTTGACCTTCTTGCGAACGCGTTGCGCCGCGGAGTTGTTCGAAGCCTTAGCCATTACGTTTTCCTGTAACTATCAGTTCCGCTTACTTCTTCAGCGATTGCGCTGCACGACGCGGACCCTTGCGCGTACGGGCATTCGTACGCGTACGCTGGCCGCGCAGGGGAAGACCCTTACGATGCCGCACGCCACGATAGCAGCCGAGATCCATCAGGCGCTTGATGTTCATCGTCGTTTCACGGCGCAGATCGCCTTCAACGATGAACTTGCCGACTTCTTCACGCAGCTTTTCGAGGTCTGCGTCAGTCAGGTCTTTGACCTTCTTCGAAAATGCCACACCAGCAGCGACGCAAATGTCGCGCGAGCGCGTGCGACCGATACCGTAAATAGCCGTCAGGCCGATTTCAGTATGCTGGTGATTCGGGATGTTAACCCCTGCGATACGAGCCATTGTTTTTCCTCAAACAAAAAGCGCAAGCAAAAGCGCGGCGTTCAGCCTTGACGCTGTTTGTGGCGCGGATCAGAGCTGCAAATCACGCGCACAACGCCTTTGCGCTTGATGATCTTGCAATTGCGGCAAATGCGCTTAACCGATGCCATCACTTTCATGATATTACCCTTTTTTCAAATCACTTCGCCCGGAACACGATCCGCGCACGCGACAGATCGTAAGGCGTCAATTCAACCGTCACCTTGTCGCCCGGCAAGATCCGGATGTAGTGCATCCGCATTTTGCCGGATATGTGTCCCAACACGACATGGCCGTTTTCCAGCTTCACCCTGAAGGTAGCGTTAGGCAGGTTCTCGATTACTTCGCCCTGCATCTGGATAACATCGTCTTTGGCCATAAGTCCTTTCAACGCATCGGGACGCCGCCGCCTTTGAAATTAGCCTTCTTCAGCAGCGATTCATACTGTTGCGACATAACGTACGACTGCACCTGCGCCATGAAATCCATTGTGACGACGACAATGATCAGCAGCGACGTTCCACCAAAATAAAACGGCACGTTCCAGCGCAGCACCAGAAATTCGGGCAGCAGGCAAACGAACACGATGTAGATCGCACCGGCCAGCGTCAGACGCGTTAGGATGCGGTCGATATATCGCGCCGTCTGATCGCCCGGGCGGATGCCAGGGACGAAAGCGCCGCTCTTTTTCAGGTTGTCGGCCGTTTCCCTGCTGTTAAACACCAGTGCGGTGTAGAAGAAGCAGAAGAAGACGATCGCCAACGCGTACAGCAACACGTACACGGGTTGACCGGGCTTCAGGGCTTCGGCCACGTTGTGCAACGTGTCTGCGAACCAGCTGGTACGCGAACCCGAACTGAACCAGTTCAGGATAGTTGCCGGGAAGAGAATGATCGACGATGCGAAGATCGGCGGAATCACGCCCGACATATTCAGCTTCAGCGGCAAATGCGAAGACTGGCCGCCGTAAATCTTGTTGCCCACCTGCCGCTTCGCATAATTCACAAGTATCTTGCGCTGGCCGCGTTCGATGAACACCACCAGATAGGTCACAGCAGCAATCAGCGCGACGACGATGATGGCCGAGATGATGCTCATCGAGCCGGTTCGCACCAGTTCAAAGAGACCACCGATTGCGTTCGGGAAACCCGCCGCAATACCGCCGAATATGATGATCGAGATACCGTTGCCAAGCCCGCGCTCCGTGATCTGCTCACCCAGCCACATCAGGAACATCGTGCCCGTCACCAGCGTCACGACCGTCGTCAAGCGGAAAACCATCCCCGGATCGATCACGAGGCCCGGCTGATTTTCCAGCGCGACAGCAATACCGAACGCCTGGAACGTCGCCAGCACAACCGTGAAGACCCGCGTGTACTGCGTAATCTTTCGCTGACCTGCCTGCCCTTCCTTTTTCAGCGCTTCGAGCTGCGGCGAAACAATCGCCAGCAACTGCATGATGATCGACGCCGAAATGTACGGCATGATCCCCAGCGCGAAAATTGTGAACCGCGAAAGTGCGCCACCCGAGAACATGTTAAACATGCCAAGGATGCCGCCCGACTGGCTTTGGAACAGTTTCGCCAGTTGGTCCGGGTCGATACCCGGCACCGGAATATGCGCGCCGATACGGTAGACGACTAGCGCCAGCAGCAGGAACACTGCTCGCCGGCGCAGATCGCCAAACTTCGCCGCGCCGCGACCGGGTTTTGCGAGACTCGGGCTGTTAGCCAAGTACCTTCTCCGATGCAAGTGCTAGTGACGGCAATTAACTTGCGCGTTACTCGGCAAAAGAGCCACCGGCTGCCTCGATAGCAGCGCGTGCGCTCTTCGTCGCACCCAGACCCTTCACAACGACCTTGCGCTTGAGCTCGCCCGTTGCGATGATCTTGGCGCTACGGATCAGCTCGCCGACCAGGCCGGCTTGCTTGAGAGCCAGCAGATCGATTTCGTCGACTGGCAGCTTCTCCAGATCCGAGAGACGTACCTCACCGACGAACTCCTTCGTCAGCGAGGTGAAGCCACGCTTCGGCAGGCGACGTTGCAGCGGCATTTGACCGCCTTCGAAGCCAACCTTGTGAAAGCCGCCCGAACGCGACTTCTGACCCTTGTGACCACGGCCAGCGGTCTTGCCGAGGCCGGAGCCGATGCCGCGACCAACGCGGCGCTTTGCGTGCTTCGCACCTTCGGCCGGCTTCAGGTTATTCAATTCCATTATCAACTCCTTGAGTCCTGGTCAGCCGCTTAGCTGATGACCTTAACGAGGTACGAAACCTTGTTGATCATGCCGCGCACAGCCGGCGTATCCTGCAACTCGCTAACCGAGTTGAGTCGGCGCAGGCCCAACCCACGCACCGTTGCACGGTGCGATTCACGGGTGCCGATCAAGCTCTTGACGAGCTGGACCTTGACAGTTTTATCAGACATGGTGTCCACCTTTAGCCCAGAATTTCTTCGACGGACTTGCCACGCTTCGCAGCGATGTCGGCCGGCGTGGACTGCTTGCGCAGACCATCGAGCGTCGCACGAACGAGGTTGTACGGGTTCGTCGACCCGTGGCTCTTGGCCACAACGTTCTGCACACCCATCACGTCGAACACGGCGCGCATCGGTCCGCCCGCGATCACGCCGGTACCGTCCTTCGCCGGAGCGAGGAGGACCGTCGATGCGCCGTGCTTACCGTGCACTTCGTGTTGCAAGGTACCGTTCTTCAACGGCACCTTGAACATGTTGCGGCGAGCCTGTTCCATCGCCTTCTGGACAGCGACCGGCACTTCCTTCGCCTTGCCCTTGCCCATACCGACGCGGCCATCACCGTCGCCAACTACGGTCAGTGCAGCGAAGCCGAGAATACGGCCACCCTTCACGACCTTGGTCACGCGGTTAACCGCGATCATTTTTTCACGAAGGCCGTCGTCGCGTTCGTCAGCCTGAACTTTAGCTTGCATCTTTGCCATGACGAATTCTTCCCTTAGAACTTGAGTCCGGCTTCGCGCGCCGCGTCAGCCAGCGCTTTCACGCGGCCGTGGTAACGGAAACCCGAACGGTCGAAGGCGACGGATTCGATGCCGGCAGCCTTAGCCTTTTCTGCAATGCGCTTGCCGATCAGGGTTGCAGCAGCAACGTTGCCGCCCTGTCCCGATTGATCGGCCAGTTGCGCACGCACTTCGGCTTCGAGCGTCGACGCGCTAGCTAGCACCTTGGTGCCGCACGGCGAGAACACTTGCGCATAGATGTGCGTGTTCGTGCGATGCACGGCGAGACGCGCGACCTGCAGCTCAGCGATCTTGATACGCGTCTGACGAGCGCGGCGCAGGCGAGATTGAGTCTTATCCATGATTGCGCACCCTTACTTCTTCTTCGTTTCTTTGAGGATCACAACCTCATCGGCGTAACGCACGCCCTTGCCCTTGTAGGGCTCCGGCGGACGGTAGCCGCGCACTTCTGCAGCGACTTGACCGACTTGTTGCTTGTTGATCCCCTTGATCACGATTTCGGTTTGCGACGGGGTTTCTGCCTTGACGCCAGCCGGCATCTGGTGCACCACCGGGTGCGAGAAACCCAGCGACAGGTTCAGCTTGTCGCCTTGCGCTTGTGCGCGATAACCGACGCCAACCAGCGTCAGCTTGCGCTCGAAACCCTTCGTCACGCCGTGCACCATGTTCGCAACCAGCGCGCGCATCGTGCCCGACATCGCATTCGCCTCGCGGCTCTCATCGACCGGCTCGAACTTCAGCGTGCCGCTGTCGTTCACTACCTTCACGAGGCTGTTGGCAGCCTGCGAAATCGTACCCAGCGGACCCTTGACAGTAATGCTGTCGGCGCTCAGGGCCACTTCCGCGCCTTGCAGCGCGATTGGGCTCTTACCTACTCGAGACATGTTTCTCTCCTTTCGGCCTTAAGCGACATAGCAGATGACTTCGCCGCCAACGCCCGTTGCACGTGCCTTGCGGTCCGTCATCACGCCCTTCGGCGTCGACACGATTGCCACGCCCAGGCCATTCATGACCACGGGGATGTCGTTACGGCCGCGGTACACACGCAGACCAGGCTTCGAGACGCGTTCAATGCGCTCGATGACCGGACGGCCAGCGTAATACTTCAACACGATGTTCAATTCCGACTTCGCACCTTCGGACTTCACTGCGAAATCGTCGATATAACCTTCGTCCTTCAGGACCTGCGCAATCGCAACCTTGACTTTCGACGAGGGCATAGTCACCGAAACCTTCTCGACCATCTGCGCATTGCGGATGCGAGTCAGCATATCGGCGATAGGATCACTCATGCTCATTTATGTTTCTCCTATTACCAGCTCGCCTTGGTCAGGCCAGGGATCTCGCCGCGGAACGCGATTTCGCGAATCTTGTTACGCGCCAGCCCGAATTTACGGAACGTGCCGCGCGGACGACCAGTAATTGCGCAACGGTTGCGCTTACGGGTGGGGTTAGAGTTTCGCGGCAGTTGCTGCAGTTCCAGGCGTGCTGCGTAATGCTCTTCTTCCGACTTGCTCGTATCGCCAATGATTGCCTTCAATGCTGCACGCTTCGGAGCGTACTTGGCGGCGAGGCGAGCACGCTTCTTTTCACGTTCGATCAGTGCCAGTTTAGCCACGGTAACCTCAGTTTCTGAACGGGAACTTGAAGCTGGCGAGCAGAGCCTTTGCTTCGTCGTCAGTCTTCGCAGTCGTCGTGATGCTGATGTTCAGCCCACGCAGTGCGTCGATCTTGTCGTAGTCGATTTCGGGGAAAATGATCTGCTCTTTCACACCGATGTTGTAGTTGCCGCGACCATCGAACGCCTTGCCCGACACGCCACGGAAGTCGCGCACACGGGGGAGCGCAACCGTCACGAAACGGTCCAGGAATTCGTACATTGCCTGGCCACGCAGCGTGACCATTGAACCGATCGGATAACCCTGACGGATCTTGAAGCCAGCGATTGCCTTGCGCGCCTTCGTGATCACGGGCTTCTGGCCCGCGATCTTCGTCAGATCGCCAACGGCGTTTTCGATGATCTTCTTGTCAGCGACGGCTTCGCCAAGGCCCATGTTCAGGGTGATCTTGGTGATGCGCGGCACTTCCATCACGGACTTGTAACCGAACTTCTCGATGAGGCCGGGTACAACCTTCTCTTTGTAAAACTCTTGCAAACGAGCCATTTTTTACTCCGCAGCGTCAGGCGCTCAGTACGGCACCGGTCGTCTTCAGGAAACGGACCTTCTTGTCCCCTTCGACCTTGATGCCTACACGCGATGGCTTGCCATTCGCGTCCACCAATGCGACGTTCGAAATTTGCAGCGGCATCGTCTTGGCTTCCACGCCGCCCGTCGTACCCTTCATCGGGTTCGGCTTGACGTGCTTCTTGACGAGGTTGATGCCCTCGACAGTCACGGTCTCGCCGTGAACGGCCAGCACTACGCCACGCTTGCCCTTATCTTTGCCGGTGATGACGATAACTTCGTCACCCTTGCGAATCTTGTTCATCGCGACTCCTTACAGCACTTCAGGCGCCAGCGAAACGATCTTCATGAATCGTTCGCTACGCAACTCGCGCGTGACAGGCCCAAAAATACGGGTACCGATCGGTTCGAGCTTGGTGTTGAGCAACACAGCCGCGTTGCCGTCGAACTTGATCAGCGAGCCGTCCTGACGGCGCACGCCCTTGGCGGTGCGAACCACCACGGCGTTGTAGATTTCGCCTTTCTTCACGCGCCCGCGCGGCGTTGCCTCTTTGACAGTCACCTTGATGATGTCGCCAATGCTGGCATAACGACGCTTCGAGCCGCCGAGCACCTTGATGCACATGACTTCACGTGCACCCGTGTTGTCGGCCACTTCAAGCCGAGTTTCGGTCTGGATCATGGTTTATCTTTCCCAACTTAATCCGGTCACACCACCATGGCGCTTCCCGGTCAGTCTTGGTCCCGTCAGCCGATCGGCTGCTTGGGTTAGAACAGCAGCGACGGCAAACGAAACCCGCCATCGCAATCCGGTGAATCCTTCGGTCTGGGCTGGCGCCCGAACCGCTTCCCCCACCAACTTCGCCCGCGACGGGGCTCCCAAAGAGGGAAGACCGAAATTATATCAAATAATCTCGGTCTTGCAAGCGAAACTTACTGCGATTTCAACTACTTCTACGGCTTTGCGACATTAGATGACACGAGCAGCCTCGACCAAGCGAGCCACAACCCAAGCCTTCGTCTTCGAAATCGGACGAGTTTCCTGGATTTCAACGAGGTCGCCCTCGTTGTACGTGTTCGCGTCGTCATGCGCGTGGTACTTCTTCGACCGCACGACGTACTTGCCGTAGATCGGGTGCTTCACGCGGTGCTCGACCAGCACGGTAACCGTCTTGTCCATCTTGTTGCTGACGACCTTGCCGACCAGCGTCCGCTTAAGCGAGGTTTTTACGCTATCGTTCATTTCTGGTTCGCCTTCTCAGTCAGGACGGTCCGCACACGTGCGATGTCGCGACGGACCTTCTTCAGCTGGCTCGTGTTCGTGAGCTGCTGGGTCGCGAGTTGCATGCGCAGGCCGAATTGCGCCTTCAACAGGTCCGACAGCTCCTTGTTGAGCGCGGCCTGATCTTTCTGGTGAAGTTCGGAAGCCTTCATCATTTGCTCCTTAGGCGCCGAGCTGACGCACGATAAACGTCGTCTTCAGCGGCAGCTTCGCTGCAGCCAGACGGAACGCTTCGCGCGCCAGTTCTTCGGTTACGCCGTCCATTTCGTACAGCATCTTGCCCGGTTGAATCTCAGCGACGTAGTACTCCGGGTTACCCTTACCGTTACCCATACGCACTTCCGCTGGCTTGGTCGAGATCGGCTTGTCCGGGAATATCCGGATCCAGATGCGGCCACCGCGCTTGATGTGACGCGTCATTGCACGACGCGCCGCTTCAATCTGGCGCGCGGTCAGACGGCCACGACCGACAGCCTTCAGGCCGAACTCACCGAACGACACCGCGTTGCCGCGGGTAGCAACGCCGGTGTTACGACCTTTCTGCTCTTTGCGATACTTTCTGCGTTTCGGTTGCAGCATCGTTATTCTCCAGTCTTCCCGTCGCCGCCGGCACCGCCAGCACGACGGGGAGCGCCACGGCGTGCACCTGCCGGGCCACCACCTTCACCATCACGACGCGGACGGCGATCGCCACCCGGACGTGCGTTGCGGCGCGGACGCTTTTCTTCGGCGACTTCTTCGACCACCGGCGCATCGTTGCGGCCGAGCGTGTCGCCCTTGTAGACCCACACCTTCACGCCGATGATGCCGTACGTCGTCTTTGCTTCCGACGTTGCGTAGTCGATATCCGCACGCAGCGTATGAAGCGGCACCCGACCTTCGCGATACCATTCCGTACGGGCGATTTCGATACCGTTCAGACGGCCAGCGCTCATGATCTTGATGCCTTGAGCACCCAGACGCATCGCGTTCTGCATCGCACGCTTCATCGCGCGGCGGAACATGATCCGGCGCTCGAGCTGTTGCGTGATCGAATCAGCGATCAGTTGCGCGTCCGTTTCCGGCTTGCGGATTTCTTCGATGTTGACGTGAACCGGAACGCCCATGCGCTTTTGCAGCTCGGACTTCAGCAGTTCGATGTCTTCACCCTTCTTGCCGATCACGACACCCGGACGCGAGCTGAAAATCGTGATACGCGCGTTCTTTGCAGGACGCTCGATCACAACGCGGCCGACGGACGCGTTCTTCAGCTTCTTCTTCAGGTATTCACGAACACCGATGTCTTCCTGCAACATCGCCGCGAAATTGTTGTTGTTCGCGTACCAACGCGAAGCCCAGTTGCGGCTGACGGCCAAACGGAAGCCAGTCGGATGAATTTTCTGTCCCATCGTATGACCCCTTAATTCCCGACCGTCACAGTGATGTGACAGGATTGCTTCTCGATGCGGTTACCGCGGCCTTTAGCGCGCGCGGTGAAACGCTTCAGCGATGCTGCCTTGTCGACGTAGATGCTCTTGATCTTGAGCTCGTCGATATCGGCGCCTTCGTTGTGCTCCGCATTCGCGATCGCCGACAGCACGACCTTTTTCACGATCCCCGCAGCCTTCTTCGGCGAGAACGTCAGAACGTTCAGCGCCTTGTCGACCGGCAAACCGCGGATCTGGTCAGCCACAAGGCGCGTTTTCTGCGCCGAGATGCGGGCACCGCGATGAATTGCTTTCACTTCCATCTTGATTGCCCCTTATTTCTTGGCCTTCTTGTCGGCCGCGTGTCCCTTGAACGTACGGGTCAGTGCGAACTCGCCAAGCTTGTGGCCGACCATGTTTTCCGTGACATACACCGGAACGTGTTGACGGCCGTTGTGAACGGCGATCGTCAGGCCGATGAAGTCCGGCAGGATCGTCGAGCGACGCGACCAGGTCTTGATCGGTTTCTTGTCACGCGATGCTGCAGCCGCCTCAACCTTCTTCAGCAAATGGGCGTCGCAGAACGGACCTTTCTTAATAGAACGTGCCATTGCCTACTCCTTAACGCTTGTGACGGCGCTGGACGATCATGCTCGTCGTGCGCTTGTTGCTGCGGGTGCGATAGCCCTTCGTCGGCGTGCCCCACGGGCTCACCGGATCGCGGCCTGCCGCAGTCTTGCCCTCGCCACCACCGTGCGGGTGGTCGACCGGGTTCATTGCAACGCCACGCACCGTCGGGCGGATACCGCGCCAGCGGTTCGCACCAGCCTTACCGATTTGACGGAGGCTATGCTCTTCGTTGCCTACTTCACCGATCGTTGCGCGGCATTCAACGTGAACGCGGCGGATTTCGCCCGAACGCAGACGAACCTGCGCGTAGATGCCTTCGCGAGCCAGCAGCATCGCCGACGTACCCGCCGAACGCGCCATTTGCGCGCCCTTGCCCGGCAGCATTTCGATGCAGTGAATCGTCGTACCGACCGGGATGTTGCGGATCGGCAGCGTGTTACCTGCGCGGATCGGCGCCTCCGAACCCGACATCAGCTGTTGACCGACGGCAATACCCTTCGGAGCGATGATGTAGCGGCGCTCGCCGTCTGCGTACAGAACCAGCGCGATGTTCGCGCTACGGTTCGGGTCGTACTCGAGACGCTCGACCTTTGCGGGAATACCATCCTTCGTGCGACGGAAGTCGACGACACGATAGTGATGCTTGTGACCACCACCCTTGTGACGCGTGGTGATGTGACCGTTGTTGTTACGGCCGGCGGTCGACGACTGCGTGTCGAGCAGCGCTGCGAACGGCTTGCCCTTGTGCAGTTCCTTGTTGACCACCTTGACCATCGCGCGGCGACCCGGCGAAGTCGGCTTAACTTTCACGATTGCCATGATTACTTGGCCTCCGCTTCAAAGTTGATTTCCTGGCCCGGCTTCAGGCAGACGTACGCCTTCTTCACGTCCTTGCGCTTGCCCATGAAGCGACCAAAGCGCTTGGCTTTGCCCTTCGCGACCAGCACGTTGACGGAGTCGACTTCCACCTTGAACAGCAGTTCGACTGCAGCTTTCACTTCCTGCTTCGTGGCATCCGGCGCGACTTCGAACACAACCTGCTCGTTCTTGTCGGCCACCAGCGTCGCCTTTTCGGAGACCACCGGCGCGAGCAGGACCTGCATCAAACGATGATCGTTCTTGCGAATCTCGCTCATGACAGCAACTCCTCGATCTGGGCGACCGCAGCCTTCGTGATCAGGATCTTCTTGAAGTAGATCAGCGACAGCGGGTCGGCGTAACGCGGCTCCACAACCGCCACGTGGGCGAGGTTGCGCGACGCGAGGTACAGGTTTTCGTCAACCGTGTCGGTAATCACGAGCACGGAATCGAGACCCATCGCCTTGAATTTTTCGGCCAGCAGCTTCGTCTTCGGCGCTTCGAGCGTCAACTCGTCGACCACCGAGATGCGGCCTTCGCGGGCCAGCTGCGAGAAGATCGAGCAGAGACCTGCACGATGCATCTTCTTGTTGACCTTGTGCGAAAAGTTTTCTTCCGGCGAATTCGGGAAAATACGGCCACCGCCGCGCCACAGCGGGCTCGACGACATACCGGCACGGGCGCGGCCCGTACCCTTCTGGCGCCACGGCTTCTTGGTCGTGTGTTTGACCTGCTCACGATCCTTCTGCGCGCGGTTGCCGCTACGGGCATTCGCCTGGTACGCCACCACCACCTGGTGAATCAGGGCTTCGTTGTAGTCACGGCCGAACACGACGTCCGACGCGCTAACGCCTGCACTTTCCTGACCATTGGCATTCAGGAGCTTAAGTTCCATTATTTCGCTCCTTTCACGGCACGCGTCTTCACGGCCGGCGTAACGAATACCTTGCCACCCTTCGCACCCGGAACGGCGCCCTTGACCAACAGCAGCTTGCGGTCAGCGTCGATACGAGCGATTTCGAGGTTTTGCACCGTTACCTTCTCATCACCCATGTGACCGGTCATGCGCTTACCCGGGAAAACACGACCCGGATCCTGCGCCATACCGATCGAGCCCGGCACATTGTGCGAGCGCGAGTTACCGTGGGATGCACGGCCAGACGAGAAGTTATAACGCTTGATGGTCCCGGCGTAGCCTTTACCGATCGACACACCTTGCACGTCGACCTTCTGACCCACTTCGAACAGCTCGGGACCAACCACGGCGCCGCTCGACAGTTCGGCAGCCTTAGCGGCATCGATCTGGAATTCTTTGAGGATTTCACCGGCTTGAACACCGGCTTTGGCAAGATGGCCCGCCAACGGCTTCGTCACGCGGGATGCACGGCGCGTACCGAAGGCAACCTGCACGGCCGTGTAGCCGTCGGTTTCAACAGTCTTGATCTGCGTCACGCGGTTGTCGGACACGTCCAGCACGGTGACGGGAATCGAATCCCCTTCAGCCGTGAAGATACGGGTCATGCCAACCTTGCGACCTACGAGTCCAAGGCTCATCGTTTTCTCCATTCCCGACTGCGATTGGTCGGGGCTAATTTACAAAATGCCGGCACCGCCTCGGGCATGAAACCATGCTGCAGGACGCCGACTTTTTTACGCAAATGCGCGAAAAGCTCAATAGTATAGCGAGCCTTTTCGTTTTCCGCAAGCAATCAATGACTTAGCGTTGCCTAGGTGGCCGGGCAAGGGCTGGAAGCCTTACTGCAGCTTGATTTCAACGTCCACGCCAGCCGGGAGATCCAGCTTCATGAGCGCGTCGACGGTCTTGTCCGTCGGGTCAACGATGTCCATTAGGCGCTGGTGGGTGCGGATTTCGAGCTGGTCACGCGACGTCTTGTTGACGTGCGGCGAACGCAGGATGTCAAAGCGTTGAATGCGGGTCGGCAAGGGTACGGGACCACGAACAATCGCGCCAGTCCGCTTTGCCGTATCGACGATTTCAGCTGCCGATTGGTCGATCAGGCGATAGTCGAAAGCCTTCAGGCGAATGCGGATTTTCTGGTTCTGCATGACAAATTCCTTGAAAAGAGCGAGGCGATATTGCATCGCCGATTAGAAAAAGAACGTAGGCTCGGACGCTCGCGCAGAGCGAGTGCCCGAGCCCAGGCGCTACAGACTGCTACAGCAATCGTCGATTTTACTCGATGATCTTGGCGACGACACCAGCGCCGACCGTACGGCCGCCTTCGCGAATTGCGAAGCGCAGACCTTCTTCCATCGCGATCGGGTTGATCAGTTTCACCGTGATCGACACGTTGTCGCCCGGCATCACCATTTCCTTGTCCTTCGGCAGCTCGATCGAGCCCGTCACGTCCGTCGTACGGAAGTAGAACTGCGGACGGTAGTTGTTGAAGAACGGCGTGTGACGGCCGCCTTCGTCCTTGCTCAGCACGTACACTTCAGCCGTGAAGTGCGTGTGCGGGTTGATCGAACCCGGCTTGGCCAGAACCTGACCACGCTCCACGTCTTCACGCTTCGTGCCGCGCAGCAGGATACCAACGTTGTCGCCTGCCTGACCCTGGTCGAGCAGCTTGCGGAACATTTCCACGCCCGTGCAGGTCGTCTTGGCCGTTGCGCGGATACCGACGATCTCGATTTCCTCGCCAACCTTGATCACGCCGCGCTCGACGCGACCCGTCACCACCGTGCCGCGACCCGAGATCGAGAACACGTCTTCCACCGGCATCAGGAACGCACCGTCAACCGCGCGCTCCGGCGTCGGGATGTACGTGTCCAGCGCATCGGCCAGGTTCATGATCGCTACCTCGCCCAGCTCGCCCTTGTCGCCTTCCAGCGCCAGCTTGGCCGAACCCTTGATGATTGGCGTGTCGTCGCCCGGGAAGTCGTACTTCGACAGAAGTTCGCGAACTTCCATCTCGACGAGTTCCAGCAGCTCGGCGTCGTCCACCATGTCGCACTTGTTCAGGAACACGATGATGTACGGAACGCCAACCTGACGCGCCAGCAGGATGTGCTCACGCGTTTGCGGCATCGGGCCGTCGGCAGCCGAGCACACCAGGATTGCGCCGTCCATCTGCGCCGCGCCCGTGATCATGTTCTTCACGTAGTCTGCGTGGCCCGGGCAGTCGACGTGTGCGTAGTGGCGGTTAGCCGTTTCGTACTCGACGTGCGCGGTGTTGATGGTAATGCCACGCGCCTTTTCTTCCGGCGCCGCGTCGATCTGGTCGTACGCCTTCGCTTCGCCGCCAAACTTCTGCGTCAGGACCGTCGTGATCGCTGCCGTCAGCGTGGTCTTGCCGTGGTCAACGTGACCGATCGTGCCCACGTTCACGTGCGGCTTGGTCCGTTCGAATTTACCTTTAGCCATGTTTCTCTTCTTTCAGAAAGTTAATCGTTGAATGACTTTGCCACGCAATTACTTCGACTTCGCGTTGATGATCGCTTCCGACACGTTACGCGGAGCTTCAGCGTAGTGCTTGAACTCCATCGTGTACGTTGCACGGCCTTGCGTCAGCGAACGCAGCGACGTCGAGTAGCCGAACATTTCCGACAGCGGCACTTCGGCGCGAACGATCTTACCGCCGCCAACCATGTCATCCATGCCCTGAACAATACCGCGACGGCCAGAGAGGTCGCCCATCACGTTGCCCATGTAGTCTTCTGGCGTTTCGACTTCGACAGCCATCATCGGTTCGAGGATGACCGGCTGTGCCTTGCGCATCGCTTCCTTGAACGCCATCGAACCGGCCATGCGGAACGCGTTTTCGTTCGAGTCGACGTCGTGGTAGGAACCGAACGTCAGGTGAACCTTCACGTCCACGACCGGGAAGCCCGCCAGCACGCCGGCCTTCAGCGTTTCCTGGATACCCTTGTCGACTGCCGGGATGTATTCACGCGGAATCACACCGCCCTTGATCTCGTCCAGGAACTCGTAGCCCTTGCCTTGCTCGTTCGGCTCGAGCGTGATGACCGCGTGACCGTACTGGCCGCGACCACCCGACTGCTTGACGAACTTGCCGTCAACGTCTTCCGCCTTGCCGCGAATCGTTTCGCGGTAAGCCACCTGCGGCTTGCCAACCGTTGCTTCAACGCCGAACTCACGCTTCATCCGGTCGACCAGAATTTCCAAGTGGAGCTCGCCCATGCCCGAAATAATGGTTTGACCCGATTCTTCGTCCGTTTGAACTCGGAACGACGGATCTTCCTGCGCCAGACGGTTCAGAGCCAGACCCATCTTTTCCTGGTCCGGCTTGGTCTTCGGCTCAACAGCCTGCGAAATCACGGGTTCCGGGAAAACCATGCGCTCGAGCACGATCGGGCTCGTCGGATCGCACAGCGTGTCTCCCGTGGTCGCGTCCTTCAGGCCGACCGCAGCAGCGATGTCGCCTGCGCGCACTTCCTTGATTTCTTCGCGCTGGTTCGCGTGCATCTGCAGAATACGGCCCAGACGTTCCTTCTTGTCCTTGGTCGCGTTCAGCAGGGTGTCGCCCGAATTCACAACGCCAGAGTACACACGGAAGAAGATCAGTTGGCCGACGAACGGGTCGGTCATGATCTTGAATGCCAGTGCCGAAAATTTTTCGTCGTCAGCAGCGCGGCGCTCACCCTTTTCACCGTTTTCCAGCTCGCCGGTAACCGGCGGGATGTCGATCGGCGACGGCAGGAAGTCGAGCACGGCGTCCAGCATGCGCTGCACACCCTTGTTCTTGAACGCGGTGCCGCACAGCATCGGCTGGATTTCGCAAGCGATCGTACGGTCGCGCAGACCCTTGATGATTTCCTCTTCGGTCAGCTCTCCCGACTCGAGGTACTTGTTCATCATGTCTTCGTTCGCTTCAGCCGCGGCTTCGACCATCTTTTCACGCCATTCGTTGCATGTGTCGACGAGCTCTGCCGGGATGTCTTCGTACGAGAACTTGGTGCCTTGGGACGCGTCGTCCCAAATGATCGCCTTCATCTTCATCAGATCGACGACGCCTGTGAAGTTCTCTTCCGCGCCGATAGGCACGACGACCGGAACCGGGTTCGCCTTCAGACGCAGCTTGAGCTGGTCGTAGACCTTGAAGAAGTTCGCGCCGGTACGGTCCATCTTGTTGATGAACGCAAGACGGGGAACCTTGTACTTGTTAGCCTGACGCCACACGGTTTCCGACTGGGGCTGCACGCCGCCCACAGCGCAGTACACCATGCACGCGCCGTCGAGCACGCGCATCGAGCGCTCGACTTCAATCGTGAAGTCGACGTGACCCGGGGTGTCGATGATGTTGATGCGGTGTTCGGCGCGGTCGCCCGCCATGCCCTTCCAGAATGCCGTGGTAGCAGCGGAAGTAATCGTGATGCCGCGCTCCTGTTCCTGCTCCATCCAGTCCATGGTGGCAGCACCGTCGTGAACTTCACCAATCTTGTGGTTCACGCCCGTGTAGAACAGAATGCGCTCGGTCGTCGTCGTTTTGCCGGCGTCGATGTGAGCGCTAATACCGATGTTACGGTAGCGCTCGATAGGAGTCTTGCGAGCCACTTTGATCCTCTATTGGGATGACGCGATGCGAGAGATGCCCATCGCGCTGTAACACAAACGGGCGAGGCGCCTTTGAAGCGCACCCGCCCGGAATTTCTTTCCGTTTTCCGCTAAACCCGGGGTCGGGAAGCTTAGAAACGGAAGTGCGAGAACGCCTTGTTGGCTTCTGCCATCCGGTGAACTTCGTCGCGCTTCTTCATCGCGCCGCCACGGCCTTCGGCCGCTTCGGAGAGCTCACCTGCCAGACGCAGGGCCATCGACTTCTCGCTGCGCTTCTTCGCGGCTTCACGCAGCCAACGCATCGCCAATGCCATACGACGCGACGGGCGCACTTCGACCGGGACCTGATAGTTCGCACCACCAACGCGGCGGCTCTTCACTTCGACCACCGGCTTGACGTTGTTGAGCGCCACCGTGAACACTTCCAGCGGGTCCTTGCCACCCTTGGTCTGGATCTGTTCGAAAGCGCCGTACACGATACGCTCGGCAACCGACTTCTTGCCGGAGAGCATCAGCACGTTCATGAATTTTGCTACATCAACGTTGCCAAACTTCGGATCCGGCAACACTTCCCGCTTGGGGACTTCGCGACGACGCGGCATGTTTCTTCCTTTACTTTTCAGTTGGAGCTGTTTACAGCCCCGCGGCCACCAACTAACCCGATTCATCCGCAAGACTAACCAGCCTTGGTCGGGTGACCACTTACTCGATAGCACCGGCGATTCCGGCACCATCGCTATTACCGCCTTTGCAGGCGACCTGAAACTACGATCGACCGGCTAATTACTTGCCAGCCTTGGCACGCTTCGCACCGTACTTCGAGCGAGCCTGCTTACGATCCTTGACGCCCTGGGTATCCAGCGAGCCGCGAACCATGTGGTAACGCACACCCGGCAAGTCCTTCACACGGCCGCCGCGAATCAGCACGACCGAGTGTTCCTGCAGGTTGTGGCCTTCACCACCGATGTACGAAATGACTTCGAAGCCGTTCGTCAGACGAACCTTGGCGACCTTACGGAGTGCCGAGTTCGGCTTCTTCGGCGTCGTGGTGTACACACGGGTGCACACGCCGCGACGCTGGGGGCAGTCCTGCAAAGCCGGGCTCTTGCTCTTCGTCGTTTCCGACGTGCGGCCTTTGCGAACCAGTTGATTGATGGTTGGCATTGATTATTCCTGAAATTGAACAAAATCGACGCATCGGTTTCCGGGCAAAGCGGAAACGCCCGCGCATCGAACTTCCGGCTGGCCCGCTCACGCACGAACTGAAGTTGCGCGTAGGCATTCCAAGAACCGGAACCTAATATAATATTCCGAAAATACTCAGAGAGTCAACAGGTTGCGGTGTTTCGCCCCTGTCAATCCGGCTAAACAGCCAGACGACGTCAGTCTGCCGCTACGACGTGCAGCAATTCGTAGCCGAAACGGTCCAGTTTACGCGCCCCCATGCCCGGAATCCCGCGCAGATCGTCGATCGAATCGGGGCCGAGACGGGCGATTTCCGCGAGCGTCGCGTCATGGAAAATCACATAAGCCGGCACTCCGTCGCTCTTTGCGGTTTCTGTGCGCCACATGCGTAGACGCTCCCAGCGGGCCCGCTCGCGAGGGCCCATGCCGATGGTCGGATCCGCGCGCTCGCTCGTACGACCCGACGATTGACGCGTGCGTGTCGGCTTGACGTAGCGGCGCATCGTCACCTTCTGCTCGCCCTTGAGCACCGGCTTGCTCGCCTCCGTCAGCACGAGCGAACCGAAGCCCTCGTGGTCGACCGTCAGGTAACCGAATGCGACGAGTTGGCGGAAGATCGCACGCCACTCCGGCTCACCGAGCGCCGCGCCGATACCGAACGTGGTCAGCTTCTCGTGGCCGCGCTGCAGGATTTTGTCGCTGCGGTTGCCACACAAAATATCTATCAGGTGTCCGGCTCCGAAATGAAAGCCGCTCGCACGCTGCGCGCGAAACACGCACGACAGCGCCATCTGAGCCTCGCGCGTTGCATCCCAGGTCGGCGGCGGCTCAAGGCAGTTGTCGCAGTTGCCGCACGGCTGGCTCGTTTCGCCGAAGTACGCGAGCAGGCGCACCCGCCGGCAAGTCGCCGTTTCGCACAAACCGAGCAGCGCGTCGAGCTTGCCGGTCTGGACGCGTTTGTGCGCGTCGTCTGCTTCGGATTCGTCGATCATCTTGCGCTGCTGCACGACGTCGCCGAGCCCGTAGGCCATCCACGCGTTCGACGGCAGTCCGTCGCGGCCCGCGCGGCCGGTCTCCTGGTAGTACCCTTCCACGCTCTTGGGCAAATCCAGATGCGCGACGAACCGCACGTCGGGTTTGTCGATGCCCATGCCGAACGCAATCGTCGCGCACATCACGATGCCTTCCTCGCGCTGGAACATCTCCTGATGTTTCTGGCGCACCTCGAACTCCATGCCGGCGTGGTACGGCAGCGCGCGCATGCCCTTTTCCTTCAGCCACTCCGCGGTTTCCTCGACCTTGCGGCGCGACAAGCAATAAACGACGCCCGCGTCGGTCGTACCGTCGGCTTTCGTATGCTCGGCGCGGATGAAGTCGAGCAGTTGCGTGCGCGCGTTGTCTTTTTCGGCGATGCGATAGCGGATGTTCGGCCGATCGAAACTCGACACGAACACGCGCGCATCGTCGAGCGCGAGACGGTGGATGATTTCGTCGCGCGTGATCGCGTCGGCGGTCGCCGTCAGCGCGATGCGCGGGACATTCGGAAAGCGCTCGTGCAGCACCGACAGCTGAATATATTCGGGCCGGAAATCGTGTCCCCATTGCGACACGCAGTGCGCTTCGTCGATCGCGAAAAGACCGATGCGCGTGCGTTCGAGCAGTTCCTGGAAGCGCGGCGTCATCAGCCGCTCCGGTGCGACGTAGAGCAGATCGATGTCGCCGTCGCGGAGCGCCCGCTCGGTGGCCACCGCCTCCGCGCTCGACAACGTTGAGTTCAGGTACGCGGCCCGCACGCCGACTTCGGTCAGCGCGGCCACCTGATCCTGCATCAGCGCGATCAGTGGCGACACTACGATGCCGGTGCCAAAGCCGCATTCGCGCCGCACCAGCGACGGGATCTGATAGCACAGCGATTTGCCGCCGCCCGTCGGCATCAGCACGAGGCAATCGCCACCGTCGGCGACGTGCTCGACAATTTCGCCCTGCTGCCCTCTGAACGCGGGATAACCAAAGACTTCATTGAGGATTTCGAGCGGTCGGGACATGTATTTGAGAGAGACGGCGAAGGGAGCGGCACGCAGGCGGTGAGACGAATTTTACCAACGCATTCGTGCCGCGCCCGCGCTTTGCGACAACGTTAGCCATCGGGCCTAGGACTGCTCCGGCACGTGGCACCCATGCACGTGCAAAAAGAGCAAAAAAAAACCGCTCAGTCGAAACTGAGCGGCCTTCGTGGCTCGTGAGGCAAGGCGGCTTGCGCCGCCAGCACTTACTCGCCCGAGTGTTGCTGTTCGGCAGCCGGCGTTTCCGGCGTGCCGAATTCGAACGACTCTTCCGCTGCGATCTGATCGAAACGCTCGCGGTCGGCCAGTTCCTTGCTCTTGCGCGCCTTGTGGAACGCGAGACCCGTACCGGCCGGTATCAGGCGGCCGACGATCACGTTTTCCTTCAGGCCACGCAGGTCGTCGCGCTTGCCCATGATCGCCGCTTCGGTCAGCACGCGGGTCGTTTCCTGGAACGACGCCGCGGAGATGAACGAATCGGTCGACAGCGACGCCTTCGTGATACCGAGCAGCACGTTTTCGTACGTTGCCGGACGCTTGTCTTCCGCGATCATACGGTCGTTCTCGTCGAGCATGTCCGACCGCTCGACCTGTTCGCCCGGGATGAAACGCGTGTCGCCATTGTCCGAAATCTGCACGCGGCGCAGCATCTGACGCACGATCACTTCGATGTGCTTGTCGTTGATCTTCACGCCTTGCAGACGGTACACGTCCTGCACTTCGTCCACGATGTAGCGCGACAGCGCCTCGACGCCCTGCAGACGCAGGATGTCGTGCGGATCCGCCGGTCCGTCGACGATCATTTCGCCCTTGTTGACGACCTGACCATCGTGCACCAGAACCTGCTTTTCCTTCGCGATCAGGAACTCGTGCTGGTTGCCCTCGAGGTCCGTGATAACGAGACGCTGCTTGCCCTTCGTGTCCTTACCGAACGACGTCGTACCCGTGACTTCCGCCAGGATACCCGCGTCCTTCGGCGAACGTGCTTCGAACAGTTCCGCCACACGCGGCAGACCACCGGTAATGTCACGCGTCTTCTGCGATTCGGTCGGGATACGTGCGAGCACTTCGCCGACCTGCACCTGCTGACCGTCCTTCACGGTGATCAGCGCGCCGACCTGGAAGCCGATCTGCACCGAGTGCTCGGTGTTCGGGATCTTCACTTCCTCGCCGTTCGCATCGAGCAGCTTGACCTGCGGACGCACCGTCTTCGACGCCTGCGAACCACGACGCTTCACGTCGATCACGACGAGCGTGGACAGACCCGTCACGTCGTCGATCTGTTTCGCGACCGTCACGCCTTCCTCGACGTTCTCGAACTTCACCGTACCACCGTACTCGGTGATGATCGGACGCGTCATCGGATCCCACGTGGCCAGTTGCGTGCCAGCCTTGATCTGCGCACCGTCGAGCTGCAGCAGCGTGGCGCCGTACGGCACCTTGTGACGCTCGCGCTCGCGGCCGTGATCGTCGGTGATCATCGCTTCACCCGAACGCGAGATGACGATCTGCTCGCCCTTCGCATTCGTGACGTAACGCATCGTCGACGTGAAACGCACCGTACCGTTCGACTTCGCTTCGACCGACGATGCCACCGCCGCACGCGACGCCGCGCCACCGATGTGGAACGTACGCATCGTGAGCTGCGTGCCCGGTTCACCGATTGACTGCGCCGCGATCACGCCGACCGCTTCGCCGACGTTCACCAGCGAGCCGCGGCCGAGGTCGCGACCGTAGCAGGCCGCGCACAGACCGTAGCGCGTTTCGCAGGTCAGCGGCGTGCGCACGCGCACTTCGTCGATGCCGAGGCGTTCGATGTCTTCGACCGCGTCCTCATCGAGCAGTGTGCCCGCTTCGAACAGCGTTTCCTGCGATTCCGGGTTGACGATATCAGCCACGGCCACGCGACCCAGGATACGGTCACGCAGCGCTTCGACCACTTCACCGCCTTCCACGAGCGCCTTCATCGCCACGCCGTTCGACGTGCCGCAATCTTCCTCGACGACGACCAGATCCTGCGTCACGTCGACGAGACGACGCGTCAGGTAACCGGAGTTCGCGGTCTTCAGTGCCGTATCAGCCAGACCCTTACGTGCACCGTGGGTCGAGATGAAGTACTGCAACACGTTCAGACCTTCGCGGAAGTTCGCCGTAATCGGCGTCTCGATGATCGAGCCGTCCGGCTTCGCCATCAGACCGCGCATACCGGCCAGCTGACGGATCTGAACCGCGGAACCACGAGCGCCTGAGTCCGCCATCATGTAGATGGAGTTGAACGACTCCTGACGCGTCTGGTTGCCGTCGCGGTCCGTGACCGGTTCCGTCGACAGCTGCTCCATCATTGCCTTGCCAACCGCTTCCGACGTCGCCGACCAGATGTCGACCACGTTGTTGTAGCGCTCCTGCGCAGTGACGAGACCCGACATGTACTGACGGTCGTATTCCTTCACCTTCTTCGCGGCGTCGCCAACGATGGTTTCCTTCTGCGGCGGTACGAGCATGTCGTCGACGCAGATCGAAATACCAGCGCGCGTTGCCAGACGGAAGCCTGACTGCATCAGTTGGTCGGCGAAAATCACCGTCTCACGCAGACCGCACTTGCGGAACGCGGTGTTGATCAGACGCGAGATTTCCTTCTTCTTCAGCGGCTTGTTGAGCACCGAGAACGGCAGACCCGGCGGCAGGATTTCCGACAGGATCGAGCGGCCAACCGTGGTCGCATACAGCGTGATCTTCGGCACGAACGCTGGCGCGCCTTCCGACTTGTCTTCGTTGTGGACCATTTCGGTGATCCGCACGTTGACGCGCGAGGCCAGTTCGACTTCCTTGTTCTCGTACGCGCGCAGCACTTCCGACACGCCCGTGAACGTCAGACCTTCGCCCTTGCCGTTCACCGCTTCACGCGTCGCGTAGTACAGGCCGAGCACGATATCCTGCGACGGCACGATCGACGGATCGCCGTTAGCCGGGAACAGTACGTTGTTCGACGCGAGCATCAGCGTGCGCGCTTCCATCTGCGCTTCGAGCGACAGCGGCACGTGAACGGCCATCTGGTCACCGTCGAAGTCGGCGTTGAACGCCGCGCAAACGAGCGGGTGCAGCTGGATTGCCTTACCTTCGATCAGCACCGGCTCGAAAGCCTGGATGCCGAGACGGTGCAGCGTCGGCGCACGGTTCAGCATGACCGGATGTTCGCGGATCACCTCTTCGAGGATGTCCCACACCACCGGTGTCTGGTTCTCGACTTCCTTCTTCGCAGCCTTGATGGTGGTAGCGACACCCATCACTTCGAGCTTGTTGAAGATGAACGGCTTGAACAGTTCGAGCGCCATCAGCTTCGGCAGACCGCACTGATGCAGCTTCAGCGTCGGGCCGACCACGATCACGGAACGGCCCGAGTAGTCGACGCGCTTACCGAGCAGGTTCTGACGGAAGCGACCGCCCTTACCCTTGATCATGTCCGCGAGCGACTTCAGCGGACGCTTGTTCGCACCGGTCATCGCCTTGCCGCGACGGCCGTTGTCGAGCAGCGAGTCGACGGCTTCCTGCAGCATCCGCTTTTCGTTGCGGACGATGATTTCAGGCGCCTTCAGCTCGAGCAAACGCTTCAACCGGTTGTTACGGTTGATCACGCGGCGATACAGGTCGTTCAGGTCCGACGTCGCGAAACGGCCGCCGTCGAGCGGGACGAGCGGACGCAGTTCCGGCGGCAGCACCGGTAGCACTTCGAGGACCATCCAGTCCGGCTTGATGCCCGAACGCTGGAACGCCTCGAGCACTTTCAGGCGCTTCGCGTACTTCTTGATCTTCGCTTCCGAGCCGGTGTTCTTGAGCTCCGTGCGCAGCAGCTCGACCTGCTCGTCGATGTTGATCGCGCGCAGCAGTTCGCGAATACCTTCCGCGCCCATCTCGGCACGGAATTCGTCGCCGTATTCCTCGACCTTGTTGTAGTAATCCTCCTCGGTCATGATCTGCCGCGCTTTGAGCGGCGTCATGCCCGGATCGATCACCACGTATGCTTCGAAGTACAGCACGCGCTCGATGTCGCGCAGCGTCATGTCGAGCACCATGCCCAGACGCGACGGCAGCGACTTCAGGAACCAGATGTGCGCGACCGGCGAGGCCAGCTCAATGTGGCCCATTCGCTCACGACGCACCTTCGCGAGCGTCACTTCGACGCCGCACTTCTCGCAGATCACGCCGCGGTGCTTCAGGCGCTTGTACTTGCCGCAAAGGCATTCGTAGTCCTTGATCGGACCGAAAATCTTCGCGCAGAACAGACCATCGCGCTCCGGCTTGAACGTGCGGTAGTTGATGGTTTCCGGCTTCTTGACTTCACCGAACGACCACGAACGGATCTTGTCCGGCGAGGCCAGACCGATCTTGATCGCGTCGAAAACTTCAGGTTGTTGGACTTGCTTGAATAGATCGAGCAAAGCTTTCATCGCTTCTCTCCAGTAGTCCGATTAGTTCCGGTCCAGGTCGATGTCGATACCCAGCGACCGGATTTCCTTCACCAACACGTTGAACGACTCAGGCATGCCGGCATCGATCACGTGATCGCCCTTGACCAGGTTCTCGTAAACCTTGGTCCGGCCCGTCACATCGTCCGACTTCACCGTCAGCATTTCCTGCAGCACGTACGATGCACCGTACGCTTCGAGCGCCCAAACTTCCATTTCACCGAAACGCTGGCCACCGAACTGCGCCTTACCGCCCAACGGCTGCTGCGTGACGAGCGAGTACGGGCCCGTGGAACGCGCGTGCATCTTGTCGTCGACCAGGTGGTGCAGCTTCAGGTAGTGCATGTAGCCGACCGTCACCGTACGTTCGAACATCTCGCCCGTGCGACCGTCGAACAGACGCACCTGGTTCTTCGACGGCGTCATGCCGAGGTTTTCAGCGATGTCATCCGGGAACGCCAGATCCAGCGCGCGGGACATTTCTTCTTCCGTCGCACCGTCGAACACCGGCGTTGCGAACGGCACGCCTTCACGCAGGTTCTTCGCCAGTTCGAGGATTTCGTCGTCGCTGAAGCTGTCCAGCTCTTCGGCGCGGCCCGATTCGTTGTAGATCTTGATCAGGAATTCGCGCAGTTCAGCGATCTTCGCCTGACGCTGCAGCATTTCGCCGATACGCCAGCCGAGACCCTTCGCGGCCCACCCCAGATGCACTTCGAGAACCTGACCCACGTTCATCCGCGACGGCACGCCGAGCGGGTTCAGAACGACGTCAGCCGGACGGCCGTCGGCCATGTACGGCATGTCTTCGATCGGCACGATCTTCGACACGACACCCTTGTTACCGTGACGGCCTGCCATCTTGTCGCCAGGCTGCAGACGGCGCTTCACCGCCAGATACACCTTGACCATCTTCAGCACGCCCGGCGGCAGTTCGTCGCCTTGCGTGAGCTTCTTGCGCTTCTCTTCGAACGCGAGGTCGAACTGGTGACGCTTCTCTTCGATCGAGTTCTTGATCGCTTCGAGCTGGGCCGCTGCTTCTTCATCCGCGAGCCGGATGTCGAACCAGTGGTAGTGGTCCAGATCTTCGAGGTAAGCGCGCTCGATCTTCGTGCCCTTCGCGAGCTTCTTCGGACCGCCGTTCGCGACCTTGCCTTCGAGCATGCGCGCGAGACGCTGGAACGCATCACCTTCCACGATACGCAGCTGGTCGTTCAGGTCGAGACGATAGCGCTTCAGTTCATCGTCGATGATCTGTTGCGCGCGCTTGTCGCGCTGGATGCCTTCACGCGTGAATACCTGCACGTCGATCACGGTGCCGCTCATGCCCGACGGCACGCGCAGCGACGTGTCCTTCACGTCCGACGCCTTCTCACCGAAGATCGCGCGCAGCAGCTTTTCTTCCGGCGTCAGCTGCGTTTCGCCCTTCGGCGTGACCTTGCCGACCAGCACGTCGCCCGCTTCGACTTCCGCGCCGATGTACACGATGCCCGACTCGTCGAGACGGCCAAGCTGCACTTCGGCGAGATTCGAGATGTCGCGCGTGATTTCTTCCGGTCCGAGCTTCGTGTCGCGTGCAACGACGTTCAGTTCTTCGATGTGAATCGACGTGTAACGGTCGTCCGCAACGACCTTCTCCGAAATCAGGATCGAGTCTTCGAAGTTGTAGCCGTTCCATGGCATGAACGCGATCAGCATGTTCTGGCCGAGCGCGAGCTCGCCCAGATCGGTCGATGCGCCGTCAGCCAGCACGTCGCCGCGCGCAACCTTGTCGCCCATCTTCACGATCGGACGCTGGTTGATGTTCGTGTTCTGGTTCGAACGCGTGTACTTGATCAGATTGTAGATGTCGACGCCGACTTCACCCGCGACCGCTTCGTCGTCGTTCACGCGAATCACGATACGGCCCGCGTCGACGTAATCGACCACACCGCCACGCAGTGCCTGAACCGTCGTGCCCGAGTCGACCGCCACGGTGCGTTCGATGCCCGTACCGACGACCGGCTTTTCTGGACGCAGACACGGGACGGCCTGACGCTGCATGTTCGAGCCCATCAATGCGCGGTTCGCGTCGTCGTGCTCGAGGAACGGAATCAGCGAAGCTGCGACCGACACGATCTGCGACGGCGCCACGTCCATGTACTGAATGCGGTCCGGCGTGACCATCAGCGTTTCGCCCGCTTCACGCGACGACACGAGTTCGTCGGTCAGCGTGCGGTCGTCGGCCACCGCCGCGTTCGCCTGAGCGATCACGTAACGGCCTTCTTCGATCGCCGACAGATAGTCAATCTGGTCGGTCACCTTGCCGTCCGCCACCTTGCGATACGGCGTTTCGAGGAAGCCGTATTCGTTCAGGTGCGCGTACAGAGCGAGCGAGTTGATCAGACCGATGTTCGGACCTTCCGGCGTTTCAATCGGGCACACACGGCCGTAGTGAGTTGGGTGCACGTCGCGGACTTCGAAGCCTGCGCGCTCACGAGTCAGACCGCCCGGGCCTAGTGCAGAAACACGACGCTTGTGCGTGATTTCCGACAGCGGATTGGTCTGGTCCATGAACTGCGACAGCTGCGACGACCCGAAGAACTCGCGAATCGCCGACGAGATCGGCTTCGAGTTGATCAGGTCGTGCGGCATCAAGTTTTCGCTTTCGGCCTGGCCGAGGCGCTCCTTCACAGCACGTTCGACACGCACGAGGCCCGCGCGGAACTGGTTCTCAGCGAGTTCGCCGACGCAGCGCACACGACGGTTGCCGAGGTGGTCGATGTCGTCCACTTCGCCCTTGCCGTTGCGCAGTTCGACGAGGATCTTGATCGTCGCGAGAATGTCGTCGTCCTGCAGCGTCATCGGACCGACGATTTCATCACGGCCGACGCGCCGGTTGAACTTCATACGACCCACCTTCGACAGGTCGTACGCTTCTTCGCTGTAGAACAGACGGTTGAACAGTGCCTCGACCGCCTCTTCGGTTGGCGGCTCGCCCGGACGCATCATGCGGTAGATCGCGATACGTGCGGCCATCTTGTCGGCCGTTTCGTCGATACGCAGCGTCGACGAGATGTACGGACCCTGGTCCAGATCGTTCGTGTAGAGCGTCTGGATGTCCTTGATCTTCGCTTCGCGCAGCTTCTCGAGCACGGATTCGGTAATTTCGTCGTTGGCGTTCGCGATGACTTCACCCGTATCGCCGTCGATCACGTTCTTCGCGAGCACGCGCCCGAGCAGATAATCTTCCGGCACCGAGATGAACTTGGTCTTCGCGTTATCGAGGTCGCGAATGTGCTTGGCGTTGATCCGCTTGTCCTTCTGGACGATCACGTTGCCATCGCGGTCCGTGATATCGAAGCGCGCGACTTCACCGCGCAAACGCTCCGGCACGAATTCCATCTGCGCGCCTTCCGGCATCAGCGTGAAATTGTCGAACACGAAGAAGTTTGCGAGGATCTGTTCCGGCGTCAGGCCGATTGCCTTTAGCAGGATCGTAACCGGCATCTTACGACGACGGTCGACGCGGAAGTACAGCACGTCCTTCGGGTCGAACTCGAAGTCGAGCCACGAGCCACGGTAGGGAATGATACGTGCCGAAAACAGCAGCTTGCCCGAGCTGTGCGTCTTGCCCTTGTCGTGTTCGAAGAAAACACCCGGCGAACGGTGCAGCTGCGAAACGATCACACGTTCCGTGCCGTTGATGACGAACGAACCGGTCGGCGTCATGAGCGGGATTTCGCCCATGTACACTTCCTGTTCCTTCACTTCTTTGACGACCGGCTTGCTCGGTGATTCTTTGTCGAGCAGCACCAGACGCACCTTGGCGCGCAGCGCCGAGCAGTACGTCAGACCGCGCTGCTGGCATTCCTTGATGTTGAATGCGGGCGGCGACAGCATGTAGCTGACGAACTCAAGACGCGCGAAGCCGTTGTGCGAAACGATCGGAAAAACGGAAGTAAACGCGGCCTGCAAGCCTTCCGGCTTGCGTTGCGTAGATGACGTATCTGCTTGCAGAAACGTGCTGAATGATTCAAGCTGGGTAGCCAGCAGGAAAGGTACTTGGTGAACGATGGGGCGCTTCGCAAAACTCTTGCGAATACGCTTCTTCTCGGTGAAGGAATATTGCATACGATCTCCGAATCACGGCGGGCATAGTTGTCGAGGCAGGATACCTTGATGAGACAACCCGAGTGTTCACCGACTGAGACCCGATGGCCGTCCGATGGCTTGAACGAGCCTAGAAGCTTGGTGGTTGGCCGCTACCAACCGCTGGCTGACGGCAGCGGATGCCTGTGTTGCCCGCTACCCGACCAAACTTGCCTTCTGCAGTCGCTTCAGAAGACAAAGAGAAATGCCGGTCAAAATTACCGTGGGCATTTTTCTTTGGCCTCTGGGAGTCACATTCCTGCCGGCATACGCCCGCAAAAACGCGTCCTCCACAAAGCACAAAAAGGCCGGCGGTGAAAAACCGCCAGCCTTCGCACAGCGCGTTGAATCTTACTTGATTTCAACCTTCGCGCCGGCTTCTTCCAGCTTCTTCTTGGCTTCTTCAGCAGCAGCCTTGGGCACCGCTTCCTTAACGGGCTTCGGTGCACCGTCGACCAGATCCTTCGCTTCCTTCAGGCCGAGACCTGTCAGTTCGCGAACAGCCTTAATGACCGAAACCTTGTTTGCACCGGTTTCAGCCAAGATGACCGTGAATTCGGTCTGCTCTTCTGCAGCAGCAGCGCCGCCGGCTGCACCTGCCGGGCCAGCCACTGCAACAGCAGCTGCCGAGACGCCAAACTTTTCTTCGAACGCCTTGACCAGCTCGTTCAGTTCCAGAACCGACATCGAGCCTACGGCTTCGAGGATGTCTTCTTTTGCGATTGCCATTTGAAATACTCCTAAATTGAATTCGGATACAGCCAGCGATCAATCACGCTCGACTGAAGTGCATTACGCGGCGGCTTCTTCGCCTTGCTTCTTTTCTGCCAGCGCGGCCAGAGCGCGCGCGAAGCCAGAAACAGGTGCCTGCATAACGTACAACAGTTTGGAGAGCAGTTCTTCGCGGCTCGGGATGTTTGCCAGCGCTTGCACGCCAGCCTTGTCCATCACCTTGCCTTCGTAGGAACCAGCCTTGATGACCAACTTGTCATTGCTCTTGCTGAAGTCATTGACGACCTTAGCAGCAGCAATCGCATCTTCCGAGATGCCGTAGATCAGGGGGCCAGTCATCTGCTCTGCCAGCGGAGCAAACGGGGTACCCTCGACGGCGCGACGCGCCAGCGTGTTCTTCAACACGCGAAGGTAAACCTGTTGCTCACGCGCTTTCGCGCGCAGCTTGGTCAGATCGCCAACCGCGATTCCACGATACTCAGCCAGAACCACGGTCTGAGCTTTCGCGACTTGCGCGGCAACCTCAGCGACGACGGCCTGCTTGCTTTCTTTGTTGAGTGGCACGGTTAACCTCCAGATTCGATACACGCAGCGTGCGCCTTGTGTACCGCATTCAATAACGGCGTCCGACCAGTCAGGAGTATTTCGACCGTCAAAAATCCGTATCGCTACAGACATCCAACGGCTTCATCACTACACAACCTTTTCGGGTTCGCCATCTGCGTTGGCATTACATTAAGGACCAGCCTACTTGCTGCGTGCCCACCAACGGTCTTTGATAACCGGTCGCGCGATGCAGACTGCCACCTCGCAACCGCCCAAAGCCCTTAAAAGCCGCCCCAACTCGCGTCGGAGCGGCGAAATTCATTACTGGGCAGCGATCGACGTCTGGTCGACACGAACACCAACACCCATCGTGCTCGACAGAGCGACCTTGCGCAGATACACGCCCTTGCTCGTTGCCGGCTTCGCCTTCTGCAGCGCTTCGATCAGCGCATTCAGGTTGTTGCGCAGTTCCGCCGGTTCAAACGAAGCGCGGCCGATCGTTGCGTGGATAATGCCGGCCTTGTCGACACGGAATTGCACCTGACCAGCCTTGGCGTTCTTGACCGCGGTCGCGACGTCCGGCGTGACCGTGCCAACCTTCGGGTTCGGCATCAGGCCACGCGGGCCGAGAATCTGCCCGAGCGTACCTACGATACGCATCGTGTCCGGCGAAGCGATCACGATGTCGAAGTTCAGGTTCCCGGCCTTGACCTGTTCGGCCAGGTCTTCCATACCGACGACGTCAGCACCAGCGGCACGAGCCTGCTCAGCCTTTTCGCCCTGCGCGAACACAGCGACGCGGACCGACTTACCGGTACCAGCGGGCAGCACGACCGAGCCGCGAACCACTTGATCCGACTTCTTTGCGTCAATGCCGAGTTGCACGGCGACGTCGATCGACTCGTCGAACTTCGCGCTTGCGCATTCCTTCACGAGCGACAGAGCGGCTTCGATCGGGTACAGCTTCTGACGATCCACTTTGGCTGCAAATGCTTGCAGACGCTTCGAAAGCTTAGCCATTTACACGCCCTCCACGGTGATGCCCATCGAGCGGGCGCTACCAGCGATCGTGCGAACCGCTGCGTCCAGATCAGCAGCCGTCAGATCGGGCATCTTGGTCCTGGCGATATCTTCAGCTTGAGCGCGGGTGATCTTGCCGACCTTGTCGGTATGCGGCCTGCTCGAACCCTTCTCGAGCTTCGCTGCCTTCTTGATCAGAACCGTAGCCGGCGGCGTCTTCAGAACGAACGTGAAGCTCTTGTCCGCGAATGCCGTGATCACGACAGGAATCGGCAGACCCGGTTCCGTCGCTTGAGTCTGCGCGTTGAACGCCTTGCAGAACTCCATGATGTTCAGGCCGCGCTGACCCAGTGCCGGACCAACCGGCGGCGACGGGTTGGCTTTACCTGCAGGAATCTGCAGCTTGATAAAGCCGATAATTTTCTTTGCCATTTCGAGAACCTCTGTGGAACGCCGCCTTACGGGCGGACGCTCAGTGAGTAGTAGCGCGTGTTCGCCGGCAAACTGGCTAGTTACGCTCCTCAACGGCCATTACGCGGACCGTAAGCGCGAAATACGGAACGCACCTAGCGGTGCGTTCCGTAAAATCTAGACTACAACTTTTCGACTTGGCCGAATTCCAACTCGACCGGCGTTGCGCGGCCGAAGATTGTAACGGAAACACGGACTCGCGACTTTTCGTAGTTCACTTCTTCGACGCTGCCGTTGAAATCTGTGAAGGGGCCTTCTTTCACGCGCACCATCTCGCCTACCTCAAACAGGGTCTTCGGACGCGGCTTCTCCACGCCCTCCTGCATCTGCGACATGATCTTTTCAACTTCCCGAGGGGAGATCGGGCTCGGCCGATTACGCGCCCCGCCGACGAAGCCGGTCACCTTCGCCGTATTTTTCACGAGGTGCCACGTTTCGTCTGTCATTTCCATTTCGACTAAAACATAGCCCGGGAAGAAACGACGTTCGGTTACTGATTTGTGACCGCCCTTTACCTCAACAACCTCTTCCGTTGGAACGAGGATCTGGCCGAACTGATCCTGCATACCAGCCCGCTCGATGCGCTCCTGAAGCGCTCGTTGCACGCTCTTCTCCATACCGGAATATGCGTGCACTACGTACCAACGTTTGCCGCTCGGGGATGCCGGAGTATCACTCATATCATTTCCAACCCAGAATCGCCGAGAAAATCGCCCACTCAATGGATTTATCACAAACCCAAAGAAAGATAGCCATCACGACTACGAAGCCGAAGACCACGAGTGTTGTTTGGGTCGCCTCTTTGCGACTCGGCCAAACTACCTTGCGGACCTCTTTGTATGAGTCATTGGCGAAAGCGATGAAACCCTTGCCAGGCGCCGAGAGAAGACCGACTGCGACACCCGCGATCGCACCAACAGCCAAGGCGGCTCCGCGGATGTACCATTCCTGGCCACTAAGCCAGAAGAACCCCACGAACCCGGCCAAGACCAGCAACACACCTGCGATCAACATCAACTTGTCGCCGGATGTATTTACAGTTTCGACGGAAGGATTCGCCATAACACCTTAACAAGCGCCACTACGGCGCGATAATTGGCAGGGGCAGAGGGAATCGAACCCCCAACCTTCGGTTTTGGAGACCGACGCTCTGCCAGTTGAGCTATACCCCTAAACCATTTGGAGTTGACGACACCGCCAACCCCGATACAACCGATTATCGAGAACTCTCTGGCGTTACTCGATGATCTTGGCGACGACACCAGCGCCGACCGTACGGCCGCCTTCGCGAATTGCGAAGCGCAGACCTTCTTCCATCGCGATCGGGTTGATCAGTTTCACCGTGATCGACACGTTGTCGCCCGGCATCACCATTTCCTTGTCCTTCGGCAGCTCGATCGAGCCCGTCACGTCCGTCGTACGGAAGTAGAACTGCGGACGGTAGTTGTTGAAGAACGGCGTGTGACGGCCGCCTTCGTCCTTGCTCAGCACGTACACTTCAGCCGTGAAGTGCGTGTGCGGGTTGATCGAACCCGGCTTGGCCAGAACCTGACCACGCTCCACGTCTTCACGCTTCGTGCCGCGCAGCAGGATACCAACGTTGTCGCCTGCCTGACCCTGGTCGAGCAGCTTGCGGAACATTTCCACGCCCGTGCAGGTCGTCTTGGCCGTTGCGCGGATACCGACGATCTCGATTTCCTCGCCAACCTTGATCACGCCGCGCTCGACGCGACCCGTCACCACCGTGCCGCGACCCGAGATCGAGAACACGTCTTCCACCGGCATCAGGAACGCACCGTCAACCGCGCGCTCCGGCGTCGGGATGTACGTGTCCAGCGCATCGGCCAGGTTCATGATCGCTACCTCGCCCAGCTCGCCCTTGTCGCCTTCCAGCGCCAGCTTGGCCGAACCCTTGATGATCGGCGTGTCGTCGCCCGGGAAGTCGTACTTCGACAGAAGTTCGCGAACTTCCATCTCGACGAGTTCCAGCAGCTCGGCGTCGTCCACCATGTCGCACTTGTTCAGGAACACGATGATGTACGGAACGCCAACCTGACGCGCCAGCAGGATGTGCTCACGCGTTTGCGGCATCGGGCCGTCGGCAGCCGAGCACACCAGGATTGCGCCGTCCATCTGCGCCGCGCCCGTGATCATGTTCTTCACGTAGTCTGCGTGGCCCGGGCAGTCGACGTGTGCGTAGTGGCGGTTAGCCGTTTCGTACTCGACGTGCGCGGTGTTGATGGTAATGCCACGCGCCTTTTCTTCCGGTGCCGCGTCGATCTGGTCGTACGCCTTCGCTTCGCCGCCAAACTTCTGCGTCAGGACCGTCGTGATCGCTGCCGTCAGCGTGGTCTTGCCGTGGTCAACGTGACCGATCGTGCCCACGTTCACGTGCGGCTTGGTCCGTTCAAACTTACCCTTGGCCATTTTCGACTCCTAAGAGGATTTTCCGTACGTTGCGCCGGGCGCAAACAATCACCGATTACTTCTGGTGCCCATGGGCAGGATCGAACTGCCGACCTCTCCCTTACCAAGGGAGTGCTCTACCACTGAGCCACATGGGCGCTACCTCTGTGTTGCTGGAGCGGGTGAAGGGAATCGAACCCTCGTCGTAAGCTTGGAAGGCTTCTGCTCTACCATTGAGCTACACCCGCAAGGATCATGGATTCCCAACAACTGCTGCATCTTGCATTCTGGTGGAGGAGGTTGGATTCGAACCAACGTAGGCGTAAGCCAACAGATTTACAGTCTGCCCCCTTTAGCCACTCGGGCACCCCTCCGCAGAGAACTGACAATTGTGGGGGAACAATGTCTCTTTGTCAAGGGCTGCTTGACCGTTCCGATCCCAACGCTCTCACTTATATAGTGATTGGCTGTTAGCCGTCCGTAAACGCAAAAACCCCACCGCGGCGGGTGGGGTTTCTGACTGGGGAGGAGCCTGACGATTACCTACTTTCACACGGGCAATCCGCACTATCATCGGCGTGGAGTCGTTTCACGGTCCTGTTCGGGATGGGAAGGGGTGGGACCGACTCGCTATGGTCATCAGGCATGACGGGTTGCTGCGTCGCAGGGTTGGAGTCAACCGGTTGCGCCACAGCCAATCGGGAAGAAGCGTAAAGGATTCGGGTGGGGGTTGTGTTGTTTCTGGCACAACACCGATCTCAACCGTGTGCGTGTTCCTGCCCCCTTCGGGGGTGGGGTCCGGGTAAGCGCTTTGCATGGGCCCGGAGTAAGTGCTGAAGCACTAACTCCGGCCGACAGCTGAAGCGCTCACGCTGACCGCAAAACACACCGGTTATAGGATCAAGCCTTACGGGCAATTAGTATCAGTTAGCTCAGTACATTACTGTACGTGCACACCTGACCTATCAACGTCCTGGTCTTGAACGACCCTTCAAGGGGCTCGAAGCCCCGGGGATATCTCATCTTAAGGCGAGTTTCCCGCTTAGATGCTTTCAGCGGTTATCTCTTCCGAACATAGCTACCCGGCGATGCCACTGGCGTGACAACCGGTACACCAGAGGTTCGTCCACTCCGGTCCTCTCGTACTAGGAGCAGCCCCCTTCAAATATCCAGCGCCCACGGCAGATAGGGACCAAACTGTCTCACGACGTTTTAAACCCAGCTCACGTACCTCTTTAAATGGCGAACAGCCATACCCTTGGGACCGGCTACAGCCCCAGGATGAGATGAGCCGACATCGAGGTGCCAAACACCGCCGTCGATATGAACTCTTGGGCGGTATCAGCCTGTTATCCCCAGAGTACCTTTTATCCGTTGAGCGATGGCCCTTCCATACAGAACCACCGGATCACTATGACCTGCTTTCGCACCTGTTCGACTTGTCAGTCTCACAGTCAAGCACGCTTATGCCATTGCACTATCAGCACGATTTCCGACCGTACCTAGCGTACCTTCGTACTCCTCCGTTACACTTTGGGAGGAGACCGCCCCAGTCAAACTGCCTACCATGCACTGTCCCCGACCCGGATCACGGGCCAAGGTTAGAACCTCAAACAGATCAGGGTGGTATTTCAAGGACGGCTCCACGCAGACTGGCGTCCACGCTTCATAGCCTCCCACCTATCCTACACAGACCGGTTCAAAGTCCAATGCAAAGCTACAGTAAAGGTTCATGGGGTCTTTCCGTCTAGCCGCGGGGAGATTGCATCATCACAAACACTTCAACTTCGCTGAGTCTCGGGAGGAGACAGTGTGGCCATCGTTACGCCATTCGTGCAGGTCGGAACTTACCCGACAAGGAATTTCGCTACCTTAGGACCGTTATAGTTACGGCCGCCGTTTACCGGGACTTCAATCAGGAGCTTGCACCCCATCATTTAATCTTCCGGCACCGGGCAGGCGTCACACCCTATACGTCCACTTTCGTGTTTGCAGAGTGCTGTGTTTTTATTAAACAGTCGCAGCCACCAGTTTATTGCAACCCTTTCACCCTTCTGGCGCAGGCCAGTCAGGCTATGAGGGCGTACCTTATCCCGAAGTTACGGTACCAATTTGCCGAGTTCCTTCTCCCGAGTTCTCTCAAGCGCCTTAGAATACTCATCTCGCCCACCTGTGTCGGTTTGCGGTACGGTCACTGTGAAACTGAAGCTTAGAGGCTTTTCCTGGAACCCCTTCCAGTTGCTTCGTCGCCTGAGCGACTCGCCTCGCACCCTTGAATTCCGCGCCCGGATTTGCCAAAGCGCCTTCTCCAATGCAAGGACCGGGACTTCCAACACCCGGACAACCTTCCGCGATCCGTCCCCCCATCGCATTTCACAATGGTGCAGAAATATTAATCTGCTTCCCATCAGCTACGCATTTCTGCCTCGCCTTAGGGGCCGACTCACCCTACGCCGATGAACGTTGCGTAGGAAACCTTGGGCTTACGGCGAGGGGGCCTTTCACCCCCTTTATCGCTACTCATGTCAGCATTCGCACTTCCGATACCTCCAGCACACTTTCCAGTGCACCTTCGCAGGCTTACGGAACGCTCTCCTACCATGCACATTGCTGTGCATCCGCAGCTTCGGTATATGGCTTAGCCCCGTTACATCTTCCGCGCAGGACGACTCGATCAGTGAGCTATTACGCTTTCTTTAAAGGGTGGCTGCTTCTAAGCCAACCTCCTGACTGTTTTAGCCTTCCCACTTCGTTTCCCACTTAGCCATATTTGGGGACCTTAGCTGGCGGTCTGGGTTGTTTCCCTCTTGACACCGGACGTTAGCACCCGATGTCTGTCTCCCGTGATTGCACTCTTCGGTATTCGGAGTTTGCTATGGCGTAGTAATCCGCAATGGACCCCACAACCATGACAGTGCTCTACCCCCGAAGGTGATACACGAGGCACTACCTAAATAGTTTTCGGAGAGAACCAGCTATTTCCAGGTTTGTTTAGCCTTTCACCCCTATCCACAGCTCATCCCCTAACTTTTCAACGTTAGTGGGTTCGGTCCTCCAGCACGTGTTACCGTGCCTTCAACCTGGCCATGGATAGATCACCTGGTTTCGGGTCTACACCCAGCGACTGGACGCCCTGTTCGGACTCGCTTTCGCTACGCCTGCCCTAATCGGTTAAGCTCGCCACTGAATGTAAGTCGCTGACCCATTATACAAAAGGTACGCCGTCACCCCTTCGCAGAGGCTCCGACTGTTTGTATGCATGCGGTTTCAGGATCTGTTTCACTCCCCTCCCGGGGTTCTTTTCGCCTTTCCCTCACGGTACTGGTTCACTATCGGTCGATCACGAGTATTTAGCCTTGGAGGATGGTCCCCCCATCTTCAGACAGGATTTCACGTGTCCCGCCCTACTTCTCGTACACCCAGTTCTTCCATGCTGTTTTCGTCTACAGGGCTATCACCTGCTATGGCCGCACTTTCCAGAGCGTTCGACTAACAATACAGATAACGTGTACAGGCTGATCCCATTTCGCTCGCCACTACTCTGGGAATCTCGGTTGATTTCTTTTCCTGCGGTTACTTAGATGTTTCAGTTCACCGCGTTCGCCTCACGCAGCCTATGGATTCAGCTACGGATACTCCATTAGGAGTGGGTTTCCCCATTCGGACATCTCCGGATCAATGCTCGTTTGCCAGCTCCCCGGAGCTTTTCGCAGGCTACCGCGTCCTTCATCGCCTGTGATCGCCAAGGCATCCACCACATGCACTTGTTCGCTTGACCCTATAACGGGTGTGTCTCTGTCGACCAGTGTTAGCGCTTTAGCGCTTACTCTGGTCCCATCCCCGGAGGGGACAGGTTCCCAAAGGAGTCGACCATTCACGTTCCGTTACAGGTTGAGTATTCGTGTTGCGCCGTATTCCAAGGCAATCTTTCGATCACCTTTAAAATACATCGATACAATCACAACCCTGATTCACCTACTCACACACCCATCTCCAGGTATGCTTTCGTGAATCTCTTTACTACTTCTTCCTGATTGTTAAAGAACGGCAGCCGGTATGAAGCCTGTGCCTCATACCGCCCTGACTGGCTCAATCGCCAATGCGCAACGCTCTGCCTTCAGGCAGAACCCTGCGCATTGAGGATTGGTGGAGGATGACGGGATCGAACCGACGACCCCCTGCTTGCAAAGCAGGTGCTCTCCCAGCTGAGCTAATCCCCCAGTCCCACAGCTATTCCAGCGGCCCCAGCCCTTCAGCTCACCAGACAAGACCGTGGTGGGTCTGGATGGATTCGAACCATCGACCCCCGCCTTATCAAGACGGTGCTCTAACCGGCTGAGCTACAGACCCCTGATGTCTGTCTGCGTTGCTTCCATTAACCACAGCCGATAAGCGTGAGCACTTGAGTGCAGTGAATGCACAGCTCTGGAAAGGAGGTGATCCAGCCGCACCTTCCGATACGGCTACCTTGTTACGACTTCACCCCAGTCATGAATCCTACCGTGGTGACCGTCCTCCTTGCGGTTAGACTAGCCACTTCTGGTAAAACCCACTCCCATGGTGTGACGGGCGGTGTGTACAAGACCCGGGAACGTATTCACCGCGGCATGCTGATCCGCGATTACTAGCGATTCCAGCTTCACGCACCCGAGTTGCAGAGTGCGATCCGGACTACGATCGGTTTTCCGGGATTGGCTCCACCTCGCGGCTTGGCAACCCTCTGTTCCGACCATTGTATGACGTGTGAAGCCCTACCCATAAGGGCCATGAGGACTTGACGTCATCCCCACCTTCCTCCGGTTTGTCACCGGCAGTCTCCCTGGAGTGCTCTTGCGTAGCAACTAGGGACAAGGGTTGCGCTCGTTGCGGGACTTAACCCAACATCTCACGACACGAGCTGACGACAGCCATGCAGCACCTGTGTTACGGCTCCCTTTCGGGCACTCCCGCCTCTCGGCAGGATTCCATACATGTCAAGGGTAGGTAAGGTTTTTCGCGTTGCATCGAATTAATCCACATCATCCACCGCTTGTGCGGGTCCCCGTCAATTCCTTTGAGTTTTAATCTTGCGACCGTACTCCCCAGGCGGTCAACTTCACGCGTTAGCTACGTTACCAAGCCAATGAAGGCCCGACAACCAGTTGACATCGTTTAGGGCGTGGACTACCAGGGTATCTAATCCTGTTTGCTCCCCACGCTTTCGTGCATGAGCGTCAGTATTGGCCCAGGGGGCTGCCTTCGCCATCGGTGTTCCTCCACATCTCTACGCATTTCACTGCTACACGTGGAATTCCACCCCCCTCTGCCATACTCCAGCGCTGCAGTCACCAATGCAGTTCCCAGGTTAAGCCCGGGGATTTCACATCGGTCTTACAGCACCGCCTGCGCACGCTTTACGCCCAGTAATTCCGATTAACGCTCGCACCCTACGTATTACCGCGGCTGCTGGCACGTAGTTAGCCGGTGCTTATTCTTCCGGTACCGTCATCCCTCACGGATATTAGCCACGAGGTTTTCTTTCCGGACAAAAGTGCTTTACAACCCGAAGGCCTTCTTCACACACGCGGCATTGCTGGATCAGGCTTGCGCCCATTGTCCAAAATTCCCCACTGCTGCCTCCCGTAGGAGTCTGGGCCGTGTCTCAGTCCCAGTGTGGCTGGTCGTCCTCTCAGACCAGCTACAGATCGTCGGCTTGGTAGGCCTTTACCCCACCAACTACCTAATCTGCCATCGGCCGCCCCTTGAGCGCGAGGTCTTGCGATCCCCCGCTTTCCTCTCCCGAGCGTATGCGGTATTAATCCGGCTTTCGCCGGGCTATCCCCCACTCCAGGACACGTTCCGATGTATTACTCACCCGTTCGCCACTCGCCACCAGACCGAAGTCCGTGCTGCCGTTCGACTTGCATGTGTAAGGCATGCCGCCAGCGTTCAATCTGAGCCAGGATCAAACTCTTCAGTTCAAACCTGTTACTGTTTTCGGGCTCTCTCGAACCCGGTCGCTCACTCAACGTACTGACGATGATTGATCCGTCTTCCGACAGACAAACCTTCCTCCAATACTGTGTGAGGCTTCTGATACTTCTGCCTGACAGCAGATTCCACAGAATCCGCCGCCGCATTCCGCATCAAGCGCCCACACTTATCGACTGTTAGTTTTTAAAGATCGGTCCGCCAGACCCGCAGCGCCTGAACCACCACTACCCGGCACTGCTTCGTTTGCGTCGCTGCGTCTGCAGCAGAGAAACGGGATTATGGAGACTCTTTCGCGTCTCGTCAATACCCGTTTTTGCTTTCGCTTAAAAAAGTTGCCGCTCACTTCCGGGTCGCATCCACCACGACCTCGACGGGAACTGCAGCGGCCATAGCCGCGTAGCCCGCGTCGCTTGGATGGATGTGATCGCCGCTATCGAAAGCGCGCTGCAGACGCTCCGGCTGCGCCCGATCGCGCAACGCCGCGTCGAAGTCGACGACGCCATCGAAAGCACGACTAGTTCGGATCCACTGATTAACCGCGAGTCGGATGTTTTCCCGCTCCTGTGGCAGCGACGCCGGCGTCAGCGTCGCGCCGAACATCTTGACACCGTTGCGCCGCGCGGCCGCGATCACTCGCTGGTAACCGGCGATCAGATCGGCAGCCGTGACCAACGTATGAGGAAAATCGCAGTCGAGCCCGCCATGAGGCGGCATTGCCGCAAAGTTGATGTCGTTGATGCCAATCAGCAGGATTACCGCTTTGACGCCTGGACGTCGCAAAACGTCGCGCTCGAAGCGGCTCGCAAGCGCGTCGCCATAGCAAGGCGAGTCGCTCAGGAGCCGGTTGCCGCTGATGCCGAGATTCACGATCGCGGTCGACTGCGCGCCGCTCGCCGCCAGTCGCCGAGCCAGCGCATCCGGCCAGCGACGGTTCTGGTTGAGGGTGGAGCGCATGCCGTCGGTGATCGAGTCGCCAATCGCGGCCACGGCAAGCGACGGTGCCGCCGCCTCCACCGACAAACCCGTGACCCACACATATTGCGTGAAGCGGCCGCGAAACGCCGTGGCGGACGCGTCGGTGGTGTGATTGCCGGGCCCGGACACATAATTCACCTGATTCGACACTCGGTGCCATGCGACGATCCGCTGCTCCGGTCCCACGAACGCACTGATCGCATATGGCGCGCCCTCGACGACATCGATCGCGACCGGATCGCCGTCCACCTCGCCGCCAGGCGGAACGCTGACCGCGCCCTTACCGCCAAACGTCACCCGACTGCCAGCGCCCTCGACTGCTGCCGCGCCACCGGCGGAGCGCGCGATGCGCAGTTCGTCGATGACGAGAGGCGTCCTGCCGTACGCATTGCTCAGATGAATTCGCGCGACCCTCCCCGACAACGTCGGATACATGATTTGCCGAACGGTGCGCCCGGCGACTTCCGGCGCGCGATACAGCGGTGGCAACTCGGCCCGCTGTGGAATCGGTTGCAGCGCGGTCGCCCAAACGGCGACCCAATGCTCGGACGCTTCGGCAGCGAACGCACTCGAGGAAACGACAAACGGGGCAAATTGGGCAAGCAGCGCCGCGCCGCATGCGGCAGCCAGGGTGCGAATGGTCATTCGGAGGATCGGTTCGAGGCGAAACGCGCATTGTGCCCGAACGACGCGGCAATCGCCGGCAGGTCCGCTTACCCCGGCGCCCGGCGGCTGTGCCGGCTCGGACTCACGCCGTTTGCTGACTCATGATCTTCAGCGCGACCGCTTCGGCGACCTCGATTCCGTCGATTGCCGCCGAGTAGATCCCGCCCGCATACCCCGCACCCTCGCCCGCCGGATACAGCCCGTTGACGTTGACACTCTGGTAGTCGTCGCCGCGACGCACGCGTACCGGCGACGAAGTTCGCGTTTCAACGCCGGTCAGCACCGCATCATGCATCGCGAAACCTGCGATTTTCTTCTCCATCTGTGGCAGCGCTTCGCGAATCGCTTCGATCGCGTAGTCGGGCAGCGCGGTGCTGAGATCGGTTGGCCGCACGCCCGGCTTGTACGACGGAACGACCGAGCCGAGTGAAGTGGACGGCCGCCCCGCGATGAAGTCGCCGACCAACTGCCCTGGAGCCATATAGTTACCGCCACCGAGCTCGAACGCCCGCTCCTCCCACTTGCGCTGGAACGCGATGCCGGCGAGCGGCCCGCCCGGGTAGTCGTCTGGCGTAATGCCGACCACGATGCCCGCGTTCGCGTTGCGCTCCGCGCGCGAGTACTGGCTCATGCCGTTCGTGACGACGCGCCCCGGCTCCGACGTGGCCGCCACCACGGTGCCGCCAGGACACATGCAGAAGCTATAAACCGCTCGCCCGTTGCTGCAGTGGTGCACCACCTTGTAGTCGGCTGCGCCGAGCTGTTTGTGACCGGCAAATTTCCCAAAACGGCTCCGATCGATCACCCCTTGCGGATGCTCGATCCGAAAACCGAGCGAAAACGGCTTCGCCTCGACGTGAACGCCGCGGTCGTACAGCATCTGGAAGGTATCGCGTGCGCTATGGCCGACCGCCAGCACAACGTGGTCGCAGCGCAGCGTCTCGCCGGTCGACAGCTTCAGCCCGCGCACCTGGCCGTTGTCGATGTCGATGTCCTCGACACGCGTTTCGAAGCGCACTTCGCCGCCCAACTCATGGATGCTCGCTCGCATCTTCTCGACCATGCTGACGAGACGAAACGTGCCGATATGCGGCCGGCTCAGGTACAGGATGTCCTCCGGCGCACCGGCCCGCACGAATTCATCGAGCACCTTGCGGCCGTAGTGTTTCGGGTCCTTGATCTGGCTGTAGAGCTTGCCGTCCGAAAAGGTGCCCGCGCCACCTTCGCCGAACTGCACGTTCGACTCGGGATTCAGCACCGATTTGCGCCACAGGCCAAACGTGTCCTTGGTGCGCTCACGTACGGCCTTGCCGCGCTCGAGGATGATCGGCCGGAAGTCCATCTGCGCGAGGATCAGGCCCGCGAACAGTCCGCACGGCCCCATGCCGATGACGACCGGACGCGGCGTGCTCAGTTGGGCGGGCGCTTCGGCGACGAACTTGTAGCTCATGTCGGGCGTCACCCCGCAATGCGGCACGTCGGCGAGCCGTTTCAGCGCGGCCCCTTCATCCTTGATCTCGACATCGACGATGTAGGTGAGCTTGATGTCGGCGCGCTTACGCGCGTCGTGCGCGCGGCGAAACACGGTGTATCGGATGAGCCCGTCCCGCGCCACGCCGAGTTCCGTGAGGCGCGCACGGATGGCGGCTTCGAGGGCGCTTTCGGGATGATCGAGCGGGAGTTTGATTTCGCTTAGACGTAACATGAGTACCGGGGATGCAAGTGGGCCGCAAATCGCGGCCAATTCGCAATTTTACCGGTAAGTGTCGACGCGGGGTGACGGCCGGTAATGAACCGCCGGCCCATCGAAACCGGGCAAACCAGCATGCATGCTTCGGCGCCCTCAATGAGCTATCAGCCCCAACGTCTCTGCACAAAAAATTTATTAACCGACCGGTCGGTTGGTTTATACTACGCCGACACAGACCACTCCTCCAGAGAGAGCGTCCCTCATGTACACCCAATCCCTCGATATCCCCGGCACCGTCGCCCCGCTGGACGCGGACGCGAATTCGCCCGAACAGGCTCGCTTCGACGCGGTCATGACCGCCGACGGCAAGATCGAGCCGCAGGACTGGATGCCCGACGCGTACCGCAAAACGCTAGTGCGGCAGATCTCGCAGCATGCGCACTCGGAGATCGTCGGCATGCTGCCCGAGGGCAACTGGATCACGCGCGCTCCGAGCCTCAAGCGCAAGGCGATCCTGATCGCCAAGGTGCAGGACGAAGCCGGCCACGGCCTCTATCTGTATAGCGCCGCCGAAACGCTCGGCGTCTCGCGCGAGCAGCTGATCGACGCGCTGCACGCGGGCAAGGCCAAGTATTCGAGCATCTTCAACTACCCGACGCCCACCTGGGCCGACGTCGGCGTGATCGGCTGGCTCGTCGACGGCGCGGCGATCATGAACCAGATCCCGCTGTGCCGCTGCACGTACGGCCCGTACGCCCGCGCGATGATCCGCATCTGCAAGGAAGAGTCGTTCCATCAGCGCCAGGGCTTCGACGCGCTGCTCGCGATGATGGCCGGCACCGAGGCGCAGCGCGAGCTGGTCCAGCAGGCGGTGAACCGCTGGTGGTGGCCGGTGCTGATGATGTTCGGCCCAAGCGACAGGGACTCGGTCCACAGCAACCAGTCGGCCAGATGGGGCATCAAGCGCATCACCAACGACGACCTGCGCCAGAAATTCGTCGACGCGACCGTCGAGCAGGCGAAGGTGCTCGGCGTCACGCTGCCCGACGCGGACCTCAAATGGAACGAGGCGCGCGGCCACTACGACTACGGCGACATCGACTGGGAAGAGTTCTGGCGCGTCGTCAATGGCGACGGCCCGTGCAACCGCGAGCGCCTCGCGACCCGCGTGAAGGCCCATGAAGACGGCGCCTGGGTACGCGAAGCCGCGCTCGCCCATGCGGAAAAGCAGCGCCAGCGCGCGCAGCAGCACGCCGCCTGAGTGGCAGCGCACATCAAAGGAATCAGGAGATCAGCAATGAACAAGGAATGGCCGATTTGGGAAGTGTTCGTGCGCAGCAAGCAGGGACTCGACCATAAACACTGCGGCAGTCTGCATGCCGCCGACGCGCCGATGGCGCTGCGCATGGCGCGCGACGTCTACACGCGCCGCCAGGAAGGCGTGAGCATCTGGGTGGTGCCGTCCTCGGCGATCACGGCCTCGGCGCCGCACGAGAAGGCCGAGCTGTTCGAACCGGCGGGCGACAAGATCTATCGCCACCCGACGTTCTACACGCTCCCCGACGAAGTCAACCACATGTAAGCGCGGCCATGACCACTACGTCCTCCACTACGTCCATTACGCCCGAACATCTCCAGTACGTGCTGCGCCTCGCGGATACCGCGCTGATCCTCGGTCAGCGCAACACCGAGTGGTGCGGCCACGGCCCGATCCTCGAAGAGGACATCGCGCTGTCGAACATGAGCCTCGACCTGATCGGCCAGGCGCGCCTGCTGTACACGCACGCGGCCGCGCTCGAAGCGCAGCTCACCGGCCGTCAGCGCAGCGAAGACGACTACGCGTACTTCCGCGCCGAGCGCGAATTCGCGAACTACACGCTCGCCGAGTTGCCGCATTACGGGCCGCTCGCCGGCACCGCGCAGGCCGGGAAGGATTACGCGGTCACGATCGTGCGCAACTTCCTGTACGCGACGCTGATGATGCATCTGTGGGGTGCGCTGACGGGCTCCAGCGACGGGCAGCTCGCCGCGATCGCCGCGAAGTCGATCAAGGAAACGCAGTACCACGTGCATCACGCGAGCGAGTGGCTGATCCGTTTCGGCGACGGCACCGACGAATCGCACCGTCGCGCGCAGGCCGCGCTCGACTATCTGATGCCGTACACGTACGAGTTCTTCAGCGCGGACGCGGTGGAAGACGCGGTCGCCGCGGCCGGTATCGGCCCGCGCACCTCGGCGCTGGAAGCCGCGTGGCTCGACGACGTGCGCGCCACGCTCGACCAGGCCACGCTGACGCTGCCCGCGGCGCTGCGGCACGTGAGCACGGGCAAGCACGGCGAGCATTCGGAGCACATGGGTTTCGTGCTCGCGCAAATGCAGAGCCTCGCGCGCCAGCATCCGGGCGCCAGCTGGTGAGCACGCGATGACGACCTCGACCGCTCCGCAGCCCGCGAACGCCGCCGCTGCCACGACCGACGCCGCGCTCACCCGTGCATGGACCGTGCTCGAAGCGGTACCCGACCCGGAGATCCCGGTGGTGTCGATCCGCGAACTCGGCATCCTGCGCGACGTGCGACGCGCCGCGGACGGCGCGCTCGAAGTCGTGATCACGCCGACCTACTCGGGCTGCCCGGCGATGTCGCAGATTGCCGAAGACATCGGCCGTGCGCTCGAGGCCGCGCAGCTCACGCCATACCGCGTCGCCACCGTGCTCGCGCCGGCGTGGACCACCGACTGGATCACGGCCGAAGCCCGCGAAAAACTGCGCGTCTACGGCATCGCGCCGCCGACGGGCAACTGCGGTTCAGCCGCGACGTCAGCGCCGCAGGAGAAAGTGCTGCGCTTCGTGCCGCGCGCGCTGCCGGCCCCAGGCTGCCCACGCTGCGGCTCGGCGCACACCGAGCGGCTCGCGCAATTCGGCTCGACCGCCTGCAAGGCCCTGTATCGCTGCCTCGACTGCCGCGAACCCTTCGACTACTTCAAACCGTACTGATATGGCCACCCCGCAATTCCATCCGCTGCGTATCCGCGAAGTGCGCCCTGAAACCGCCGATGCGGTCTCGGTCGCCTTCGAAGTCCCGCCCGAACTGCGCGACCACTATCGCTTCACGCAGGGCCAGTTCGTCACGCTGAAGACGCATATCGACGGTGAGGAAACGCGCCGTTCGTATTCAATCTGCGTCGGCGTCACCGACTACGATCGCGACGGCGAGTTGCGCATCGGCATCAAGCGCGTGCGCGGCGGGCGTTTCTCGAACTTCGCGTTCGACACGCTGCAGCCGGGCCACACGATCGACGTGATGACGCCCGACGGCCGCTTCTTCACGCACCTGAACGCGGAACAGGGGCAGCAGTACCTCGCGTTCTCGGGCGGCTCGGGCATCACGCCGGTGCTCGCGATCATCAAGACGACGCTCGAAGTCGAGCCGCGCAGCACCTTCACGCTCGTGTACGGCAACCGCAGCGTCGACCAGATCATGTTCGCCGAGGAGCTCGAGGATCTGAAGAACCGCTTCATGAACCGCTTCGTGCTGTATCACGTGCTGTCGGACGACCTGCAGGACGTCGAGCTGTTTAACGGCGTGCTCGACCAGGAAAAATGCGCGGCGTTCATCGAGCAACTGCTGCCGGCCGACGCGATCGACGAAGCGTTCATCTGCGGCCCCGCGCCGATGATGGATGCGGCCGAGGCCGCGCTCAAGGCAGCCGGCGTGCCGCCCGCGAAGGTGCACGTCGAGCGCTTCGGTACGCCGCTGCCGCAGGCGGGCGTGCCGCCCGTCGAGATCACCGCGGACACCCCCGCGGCCGAGCTCGAAATCGTGCTCGACGGCAAGCGGCGCAAGCTGCGCCTGCCGTATCAGGGCACGAGCGTGCTCGACGTCGGGCTGCGCGCCGGTCTCGCGCTGCCGTATGCGTGCAAGGGCGGCGTGTGCTGCACCTGTCGCGCGAAGGTGCTCGAGGGCGAAGTGAAGATGGAAAAGAACTACACGCTCGAAGAGGACGAGGTCCGCGACGGGTTCGTGCTGACGTGTCAGTGTCATCCGGTTAGCGACAAGGTCGTCGTCAGTTACGACGAACGTTGAGTCGAGTGCTTTCGTGGCCCAGGTACGGACTGCCCTCCTGTGACGTCCGCCACCGCTTTCGGCCGTTTCGCGATCCGCTTAAACTAGGGGCCGCTCATCGATCGGGACATCGGGTTCCAGTCGGCGAGCGGCCTCTTTTTGTTACAGCTGCAGGTGTCACTGCAAGCCCTTGCCCATGAGCACGATTCACCTCACCAACGGCGATGTCGCCGCCGAGTCGCTGCGTACCGCGCTCGACCAGGCGGGCCGCGACGATCGCGTGCAGCCGCTGCGGGACGATCTGGCGGTCGGCCCGTTACGCGGCGTCGACGACGCTGCGCACGTGCGCGCCGACTTCTGGGAACGCGTCAGCGCCGACACGCAACGCGACTTCGTGCGCGAGTTCCGCGAACAGGCCGCGGTGCTCGACGGCCTCGCCAGCAGCACCGCGAATCTCGTGGTGTGGCACGGCGAAAGCGCGTCCGATCAACTGATGCTGCGCCGCGTCTGCTACCTGGTGTGCAACAGCCCGCAGCGTTTGAACGAAGTGCGTCTGTCGATCGCCGACCTCACCGATCCGCAAGCGTGGGCGCATACCCGCAAGGATCGCGCGACATCGGTCGGCATGTTTGCGCCGGACGTATTGCAGACACACCTGCCGGACGCCGCGCCGATTTCCGTGCAGCGCATCAGCCGGCTCGCGCTCGAATGGCAGGAGGTCAAACAGGCGAACGGCGAGACGCGGCGCTGGCGTGACAACACCTTCACGAACGGCAGCGTTGCCGAAATCGACGCGCTGATCCTCGACCGCGCAACCGACGCCTGGCAGCCCGCCGCGCGCGTCGCCGCCTACGTGATGACCGCCGGGTTGTGGTTCCTCGTCAGCGACAGCATCGTGCTGTGGCGCATGCGAGAACTCGCGGCGCTGCGGCGCATCCGCCTGCGCGGCGACGCGAACGAATGGCGCTCGCTCGAACTGCGCGGGGCATCCCCCCCCTGCTCACCCCAATAAGACAAGAACAGACGAATATGGCCCGCACCCGAGCCCCCGACCACGAAACCCAACGCGAGCAGATTCTCGAACTGGCCGCCGCGAAGTTCGCGCAGACCAGCTATCCAAGCACGTCGATGGCCGATCTTGCCGCGGCGAGCGGCACCTCGAAAGCGCGCCTCTATCACTATTACGAGAGCAAGGAAGCAATCCTGTTCGATCTGCTCGATCGCTACACGAAGCGCCTGATGCTGATCATCGCCGAGGTGGAAGGATCGAGCCAGCGGCGCGAACTGAGCGAGCGAGAAACCTTCGCGGAGCTGATCCGCGCGTTCCTGTCCGAGTATGAGACGTCGCACAGCCGGCACGTGGCGCTGCTGAACGATGTCAAGTATCTGGTCGATTCGCAGCGCGAGATCATCCTGAACCGTCAGCGCGACGTAGTCGCCGCCTTCGCGCGGCAGCTCGTGCGCGCCTATCCCGAACGCGCGACACGCGACAACCAGACCGCGCTGACGATGATGGTGTTCGGCATGATCAACTGGACCTTCACGTGGCTCAAGCCGGACGGGCGGATGGGCTATCGCGAGTTCGCCGAGCAGGTGGTCGGCATGGTCGAGCATGGTCTCGGCAGCGCGCCGGCCAGTTAGACGATGGTCTGAACAGATCGCAACCCGCGCACTGGATGTTGCAAAGCAACAACATGCAGACCAAATAAATCAGCGCAGGGAATCCATGCGGCATGGTGTCGCGAACGTGCGCTCACTTTTAACTTCCGTTTAAAATCAATTAATTAAATTTAGGGCTCCAGCGTTCCAGGTATTCACCTCGATTTTTGATACGGGTTTTCCCTAGTGAATGGCGTAGGTTTCCGTTAAAATTGGTTTTGCGGTGCACAACGCCGCCTGATTAAAAGGAGAACCCGACCATGAACATGCTGACCCATCGCAACACCGAGCCGATCGCGCCGAACGATCGGGCGTCGCTGCCTGCTGGACGCGCGCACGTTCTGGTCCGTGAACTCACCGCCGTCGATCGCGAACGCCTGCTTGCTCACTTCCTCGCGCTCGACGAAGAAGACCGTCTGCTGCGCTTCGGCCAGGTCGTGCCGAACCACGTGATCGAAAACTACGTGCGCGCGATCGACTTCACGCGCGACACCGTGTTCGGCGTGTTCAACAGCAAGCTGGAACTGAGCGGCGTCGGCCATCTGGCCTACCTGCCGGCCGAAGGCAACAAGCGCACCGCCGAATTCGGCGTCTCCGTGCTAGAAAGCGCACGCGGCATCGGTATCGGCTCGAAGCTATTCGAGCGCGCCGCGATCCGCAGCCGCAACACGCATGTGACGACGCTGTACATCCACTGCCTGGCGCGCAATTCGACCATGATGCACATCGCCAGGAAGGCCGGCATGAAGATCGAGTACGCGTATGGCGAAGCCGACGCGTATCTGACGCTGTCGCCGGCCGATCAGTCGAGCATCCTCGCGGAAATGCTGCAGGAGCAGGCCGCCGTGTTCGATTACGCGCTCAAGCGCCACGCACGCCAGGCATCGCGACTGTTCGAGTCGTTCATGCCGGTGGCTGTCGCTGCCTGAATAATCGCTACGGGGAAATGAGATTGGGGCGGCCGCAAGGTCGCCTTTTTTCTATCTGTACCCAATCAACGCCCCGCGTAGGACCGTGCGCGTGAAGCCTACAAAATGGGCAGCGCTGTCGTTTCCTTGATCTTTTCTAGCGAAAAGCTCGATTTCACATCGATCACCGATGGATGCCGCAGCAATTGATCCTGCACGAAGCGCGAAAAGTGCGCCATGTCCTCCACCTGGACGCGCAGCAGGTAATCCATCTCACCCGTCATCGCGTGACATGCGACAACTTCGGGCCACGTCTGCACGGCCGCGCCGAACAGATCGGCGTGCGTGGCCTCGCCATGCGGACTGAACGCGCGACCGCCACCCTTCTCCAGCCGCACGCTGACATACGCGAGCAGGTCAAGCCCGAGACTTTGCGCGTCGAGCAGCGCGACATAGCCGCGAATCACGCCGCTTTCCTCGAGCCGGCGAATCCGCCGCAGGCACGGACTCGGCGACAGATTGATCCGTTCCGCAATCTCCTGATTCGACAGCCGGCCATTCTCCTGAAGGATCGCCAGAATGCGTCGATCGATCGCGTCTATCCCGTTATTGGCCATGTTCTGCCGCGTATCCGTTGAATAAAGCCATAAACTGGCTCAAGCGTAGTGACGCGCGATTAAGTTCGCAAGTTTTTGCCTTCGTCGCAGTCCTACACTTGCCCTATCCGGTCGCGCCCAGCCGACCGTACCGCGCGCTCACCGCCAGCGCGCCTCGGCAACCCTCTTGCATGGGATTGGAGACAGACAATGCAGGTTTCTACTTGGGAAAACCCGGTCGGCACCGACGGCTTCGAATTCATCGAATACACGGCGCCGGACCCGAAAGCGCTCGGCAAGCTGTTCGAACGGATGGGCTTCACGGCCGTCGCGCGGCATCGTCATAAGGACGTGACGCTGTATCGTCAGGGCGACATCAACTTCATCGTCAACGCGGAGAAGCATTCGTTTGCGCAGCGCTTCGCGCGCTTGCATGGCCCGTCGATCTGCGCGATTGCGTTTCGCGTACAGGACGCCGCGAAGGCCTACGCCCAAGCGCTCGAAAAAGGCGCATGGGGTTTCGACAACAAGACCGGCCCGATGGAGCTGAACATCCCGGCGATCAAGGGCATTGGCGATTCGCTGATCTATTTCGTCGACCGCTGGCGCGGCAAGAACGGCGCGACGCCGAACAGCATCGGTGACATCGACATTTACGACGTCGACTTCGAGCCGATTCCGGGCGCGAACCCGAACCCGGTGGGCCACGGCCTGACCTATATCGATCACCTGACGCACAACGTGCATCGCGGCCGCATGCAGGAATGGGCGGAGTTCTACGAGCGCCTGTTCAACTTCCGCGAGGTGCGCTACTTCGACATCGAGGGCAAGGTGACGGGCGTCAAGTCGAAGGCGATGACCTCGCCGTGCGGCAAGATTCGCATTCCGATCAACGAGGAAGGCTCGGACACCGCCGGTCAGATCCAGGAATATCTGGACGCGTACCACGGCGAAGGCATCCAGCACATCGCGCTCGGCACCAGCGACATCTACCGCACCGTCGACGGCCTGCGCGCATCGGACATTTCACTGCTCGACACGATCGACACGTACTACGAACTCGTCGACCGACGCGTGCCGAATCATGGCGAGCCGCTCGAGGAACTGCGCAAGCGCAAGATCCTGATCGACGGCGCACCGGACGATCTGCTGCTGCAGATCTTCACCGAAAACCAGATCGGCCCGATCTTCTTCGAGATCATTCAGCGCAAGGGCAACCAGGGCTTTGGCGAAGGCAACTTCAAGGCGCTGTTCGAATCGATCGAGCTCGATCAGATTCGCCGCGGCGTCGTGCAGGACAAGACCTGACCACGGAGACTCGCGCCTGATCGGCGCGCAGAAGAAAAAAGGGCGAGGATCGCAGGATCCTCGCCCTTTTACGTTGTAACGCCGCCGCTCTCTTCGGAACGGCGGCCGGTCGTCATTAGACGCGCGCGATGCGGTGCGTCATGAATTCTGCCTGTACAGATCGCTGCCGATCGCACCGTCGACCCGCGCCGTTCCCAGACGCGCCGGCGCCACCTGCGCCGTGCGGACGATCGCGTTCGACAGTGCCCCCGTGCTGCCCGGATTCGAGCGCACCGGCGCGCTCATCGCGAAGAAAGCGGCGGAAACCATCAGGAAGGTCTGGACGTTTCTTGTGTTCATGCGTACTCCTTTTCTAACTGCCCTGCTGCCCAGAAGCTGCACAGAATGCGCGGCGTTCGGCATCGCTCACAGGTCGGGGTTAGACAGTGGTTTTCACTGCGGTTCCGCAAATTTGTAGGTTTTACAGCTTGTTACACGCGCAGGCGCAATACAACTCCATTCCGGCGGAAATCCGCGACAACTGCTGACAACACGTAGGCAACTCGTCGCGAAACCGGCCGAAATCAGATCGTGCGCGGGCGATTTTTGATCCGCTGCGGCGGGTTTCCACCAGTGCTACCATCGCTTAAAACCCGTCAATATGACGACCCCGGCCCCAGCATTCACGAGATGCCGGGGCCAGAAAAGTTTTGGTGATCCCAAGCTGAAGTGGAGGAGTACACATAATGAATGCCCCGCTAGACGCAGGTCAGCGAGCCTCGCTCGAAGCCGCGTTGTCTTCCGTCACGCTCGACGACAAATACACCCTCGATCGCGGCCGCGCGTACATGAGCGGCATCCAGGCGCTGGTGCGTCTGCCGATGCTGCAGCAGGAACGCGACCGCGCCGCCGGCCTCAACACGGCCGGCTTCATCTCCGGCTACCGCGGATCGCCGCTCGGCGGGCTCGACCAGTCGCTGTGGAAAGCGAAAAAGCATCTGTCCGCGCATCAGGTCGTGTTCCAGCCCGGCGTCAACGAAGACCTCGCGGCCACCGCCGTGTGGGGTTCGCAACAAGTCAATCTGTACCCGAGCGCCAAATACGACGGCGTGTTTTCGATGTGGTACGGCAAGGGCCCCGGCGTCGACCGGTCCGGTGACGTCTTCAAGCACGGCAACTCGGCCGGCTCGTCGCGGCATGGCGGCGTTCTCGTGCTCGCCGGCGACGATCACGCGGCCAAATCCTCGACACTCGCGCATCAGTCCGAACACATCTTCAAGGCATGCGGGCTGCCGGTGCTGTTTCCGTCCAACGTGCAGGAATATCTGGACTTCGGCCTGCACGGCTGGGCGATGAGCCGCTACTCGGGCCTCTGGGTCGCGATGAAGTGCGTGACCGACGTGGTCGAATCGTCCGCATCGGTCGATATCGATCCGCACCGCACCAACATCATCCTGCCGGGAGACTTCGTGATGCCCGACGGTGGGCTGAACATCCGCTGGCCCGATTCGCCGCTCGTGCAGGAAGCGCGTCTGCTCGACTACAAGTGGTACGCGGGCCTCGCCTACGTGCGAGCGAACAAGCTCGACCGCGTCGAAATCGATTCGCCGCATGCGCGCTTCGGCATCATGACCGGCGGCAAAGCTTATCTAGACGTGCGCCAGGCGCTGACCAACCTCGGTCTCGACGACGAAACCTGCTCGCGCATCGGCATCCGGCTGTACAAGGTCGGCTGCGTGTGGCCGCTCGAAGCGCAAGGTGCGCAGGCCTTCGCACGCGGTCTCGACGAAATTCTGGTGGTCGAGGAAAAGCGCCAGATCCTCGAATACGCGATCAAGGAAGAGCTGTACAACTGGCCCGACGCGCAGCGCCCGCGCGTATTCGGCAAGTTCGACGAGAAGGACGGCGCGGGCGGCGAATGGTCGGTGCCGATGGGCAACTGGCTGCTGCCGGCGCACTACGAGCTGTCGCCCGCGATCATCGCGAAGGCGATCGCCACGCGGCTCGACAAGTTCGATCTGCCGTCGGATGTGCGCGCCCGCATCGCCGCGCGCATCGCGGTGATCGAGGCGAAGGAAAAGGCGCTCGCGCGGCCGCGCGTCGAAGTCGAGCGCAAGCCGTGGTTCTGCTCGGGCTGCCCGCACAACACGTCGACCAACGTGCCGGAAGGCTCGCGCGCGATGGCCGGCATCGGCTGTCATTACATGACGGTCTGGATGGATCGCAGTACCAGCACGTTCAGCCAGATGGGCGGCGAAGGTGTCGCGTGGATCGGCCAGGCGCCGTTCACGAACGACAAGCACGTGTTCGCCAATCTCGGCGACGGCACCTACTTCCACTCGGGGCTGCTCGCGATTCGCGCGGCGATCGCGTCGAAGGCAAACATCACCTACAAGCTGCTGTACAACGACGCGGTCGCGATGACGGGCGGCCAGCCGGTCGACGGCGTGCTGAGCGTGCCGCAGATCACGCATCAGCTCGCCGCCGAAGGCGCGGCGAAGATCGTCATCGTCACCGATGAGCCGGAGAAGTACGCGGCAAACGTCGGCCTTGCGCCCGGCGTCGACATTCACCACCGCGACAAGCTCGACGACGTGCAGCGTCAGCTGCGCGAGGTTCCGGGCACCACGATCCTGGTCTACGACCAGACCTGCGCGACCGAAAAGCGCCGTCGCAGGAAACGTGGCGCGTATCCCGATCCTGCACGGCGCGTCGTGATCAACGAAGCGGTGTGCGAAGGCTGCGGCGACTGCTCGGTGAAGTCGAACTGCCTGTCGGTCGAACCGCTCGACACTGAGTACGGCACGAAGCGCCAGATCAACCAGTCGACCTGCAACAAGGACTTCTCGTGCGTGAACGGCTTCTGCCCGAGCTTCGTCTCCGTTGAAGGCGGCCAGTTGCGCAAGCCGAAGGCGGCGTCGGGCGCCGGCGCCGAAATGCCGCCGGTGCCGGATCCCGAGTTGCCGTCCATCGACCGTCCGTACGGCGTTCTGGTGACGGGCGTCGGCGGCACGGGCGTCGTCACGATCGGCGCGCTGCTCGGCATGGCCGCGCATCTCGAGAACAAGGGCGTCACGGTGCTCGACGTCACCGGCCTCGCGCAGAAAGGCGGCGCCGTGATGAGCCACGTGCAGATCGCGAAGCAGCCCGCCGACATCCACGCGACCCGCATCGCAATGGGCGAAGCGAGCCTCGTGATCGGCTGCGACGCGATCGTCACCGCCAGCGACGAATGCGTGTCGCGGATGCACGCGGATCGCACGCGCGTCGTGCTGAACAGCGCGCACACGCCGACGGCCGAGCTGATCAAGAACCCGAACTGGCGCTTCCCCGGCAGCAGCACCGAAGCCGACGTGCGCGCCGCGGCCGGCGATGACAATGTCTCGACCGTCAACGCGAATCACTTCGCCGTCGCGCTGCTCGGCGACGCGATCTACACGAACCCGTTCGTGCTCGGCTATGCGTGGCAGCGCGGCTGGGTGCCGCTCACGCACGAGTCGCTGATTCGCGCGATCGAGCTGAACAACGTGCAGGTGGACAAGAACCGCGCGGCGTTCGAATGGGGCCGGCGTGCCGCGCACGATCTGGCTGCGGTACGCAAGCTCGCGCAAACGCAGGGGCGCGGCGATCCGGCCGACAGCGCGGGCGGCAAGATCATCGCGCTGCATACGCCGAAGGCGCTCGACACGCTGATCGACAAGCGCGCCGACTATCTGACCGCCTGGCAGAACCGTGCGTACGCGGAGCGCTATCGCGCGCTGGTGTCGCAGGTGCGGGCCGCGGAAGAAGCGCTCGATCCCGCCGACGGCCAAATGCCGCTGACCGAGGCGGTCGCGAAGAACCTGCACAAGCTGATGGCGTACAAGGACGAATACGAAGTCGCGCGTCTGTACAGCGACCCGGTGTTCATCGAAAAACTGAACGCGACGTTCGAAGGCAACTGGAAGCTGCACCTGCATCTCGCGCCGCCGACGCTATCGAAGAAGGACGCGCACGGCCATCTGGTGAAGAAGAAGTACGGCCCGTGGATGTTCCGCGCGATGCACGTGCTCGCGAAGCTCAAGTTCCTGCGCGGCACCGCGTTCGACGTGTTCGGCAACACCGAGGAGCGTCGCACCGAGCGCGCGCTGATCGGTGAATACGAGGCATTGGTGCGTGAGCTGATCAGCGGGCTGACTTCTCAGAAACGCGATCTCGCGGTCGAACTCGCGAATCTGCCCGACGGCATCCGCGGCTATGGGCATGTGAAGGAAAACAACCTGAAAGGCGTGCGCATCAGGTGGAACGAGCTGCTCGCGCGTTGGCGTTCGCCGGATGCGGGCAAGACGCAGCACGCGGCTTGATCGACTCTCCCAGCTGAACCGAAAAGCGGCGGTCTGCACGGACCGCCGCTTTTTTTCAGGCGCAAAAAAAAACGCTACGGAGCCGGAGCTCCGTAGCGCTTCTGCCCAGGCCGCCGCGGGCGCGTTACTGCCGCGCCCGCGCCAACCTCACGTGATGCACGTTACTTCGCGTTCACCAACTTGCGCGCGTTCGCCGAAGCGACCGCCGTCATGTTGATGATCCGGCGCACGGTCGCGGCCGGCGTCAGGATATGCACCGGCTTTTCCGCGCCCAGCAGGAACGGCCCGACCGTCACACCCTCGCCGCCCACGACCTTCAGCAGGTTGTACGCGATGTTCGCCGCTTCGACGTTCGGCATGATCAGCAGATTCGCTTCGCCGGCGAGCGTCGTGCCCGGGAACGCGGCCTTGCGGATCGTCTCCGACAGCGCCGCGTCGCCGTGCATTTCACCGTCGATTTCGAGCGACGGCGCGCGTTGCGTGATCAGCTTGCGCGCCGCGGCCATGCGCTGCGACGACGACGACGGCGCGCTGCCGAAGTTCGAGTTCGACAGCAGCGCGACCTTCGGCGTGATGCCGAACTTCTCGATTTCGCGCGTGGCGAGCATCGTCATGTCGGCAAGCTGCTCGGCGGTCGGCACTTCGTTCACGTACGTGTCGCAGATGAACAGGTTACGGCCCGGCAGCATCAGCAGATTCATCGCGGCGAAGTTCTCGACGTCGTCGGCCTTGCCGAGCACCTGCTCGATGAAGTTCAGATGCGTGTGGTACTGGCCGATCATGCCGCAGATCATGCCGTCCGCTTCGCCAAGGCGCACGAGGATCGCGCCGATCAGCGTGTTGAACTTGCGCATCGCGGCCTTCGCGACGTCCGGCGTTACGCCTTCGCGCGCGCCGAGTTCGTGATACGCCTGCCAGCACTTGTGATAGCGCGGATCGTCTTCCGGATCGACGATCTCGACGTCTTCGCCGCACTTGAGCTTCGAGCCCATCTTCTTCAGACGCATCTCGATCACCGACGGACGGCCGACCAGGATCGGCTTGGCGATCTTTTCGAGCAGCACGAACTGCGCGGCGCGCAGCACGCGCTCGTCTTCGCCTTCCGCGAACACGATGCGCGCCGGTGCCGACTTCGCCGCCGCGAACACCGGCCGCATCACCATGCCCGAGCGATAGACGGTCGCGCCGAGCTGTTCGCGGTACGCATCCATGTCCTGGATCGGGCGGGTCGCGACGCCCGAATCCATTGCGGCCTGCGCGACGGCCGGCGCGATCTTGATGATCAGGCGCGGATCGAACGGCTTCGGAATCAGGTATTCGGGACCGAATTCGAGCGAGTGGCCTTCGTAGGCCTTCGCGACTTCATCGCCCTGGTCGCTTTCCTCGGCCAGTTCGGCAATCGCGCGCACGCACGCAAGCTTCATATCTTCGGTGATCGTCGTCGCGCCGACGTCGAGCGCGCCGCGGAAGATGAACGGGAAACACAGCACGTTGTTGACCTGGTTCGGATAGTCCGACCGGCCGGTCGCGATGATGCAGTCCGGGCGCACCTTGCGCGCCTCTTCCGGACGGATTTCCGGCTCGGGGTTCGCGAGCGCAAGAATCAGCGGCTGCGAGCCCATTTCGGCGACCATCTCCGGCTTCAGCACGCCGGCGCTCGAGCAGCCGAGGAACACGTCGGCGCCGCGGATCGCATCGGCGAGCGAGCGCGCTTCGGTGTGCGCCGCATAGCGCTCCTTCGACGGATCGAGGTTGCCGCGCCCTTCGTAGATCACGCCCTTCGAGTCGGCGACGAGAATGTTCTTCTTCGACAGACCGAGATTGACCAGCAGATCCAGACACGCAATGGCCGCCGCGCCCGCGCCCGAACAGACCAGCTTCACTTCGTCGAGCCTCTTGCCGACCACCTTGAGGCCGTTCAGGATCGCCGCCGACGCGATGATCGCGGTGCCGTGCTGATCGTCGTGGAAGACCGGAATCTTCATGCGCTCGCGCAGCTTCTTCTCGATGTAGAAGCACTCGGGCGCCTTGATGTCCTCGAGGTTGATGCCGCCCAGCGTGGGCTCGAGCATCGCAATCGCCTCGACGAGTTTGTCCGGATCGGATTCGCTCAGCTCGATGTCGAACACGTCGATGTCCGCGAACTTCTTGAACAGACACCCCTTGCCCTCCATCACCGGCTTCGCGGCAAGCGGGCCGATATTGCCGAGGCCGAGCACCGCGGTGCCGTTCGTGATCACGCCGACGAGGTTGCCGCGCGACGTGTACTTCTGCGCGTCGAGCGGTTCGTCGTGAATTGCCATACAGGCTGCCGCCACACCCGGCGAATACGCCAGCGACAGATCGAGCTGGTTCGACAGCGGCTTGGTAGGCGTCACCGAAATCTTGCCGGGTTTCGGATTCTGGTGGTAGGCGAGAGCGCTTTGCTTGAGTTGTTCGTCCATTTCTAGGCCTGCGAGACGTAAGTGATTGGGCCCGGCGACACACATCGTTGCAGCGCTTTCATCTGTCGGACGGATAGCCGATCGAGGCGGTTTTCGCACGCGCCCGGTCAGGCGCGACGGCGTACCTCGACGAAGACGGGACGATGTGGAGTGCTTCGCGGGTCGATCAGTGTACACCCCGGACGTGTCGATGCACTGAGTGGTTAACAGGACCCGCCATTAGCGAAACAGGCGCTCAGGACGCTGCGTCGCCACGACCCGGCCGTGCTTTTCCGCCACGCAGCGGGGCGCCATGCGGGCCGCGTGGTCCACGCATTCGCAGTATTCGAAGCGATTGAAGGACGCGCTTCGTCGACGCGGTCAGTCGAGTTCGGCGCCGCGTCGCTCAGGAATCAGAAACAGGGTCGCGAGGATGTCGAGCAGGTAAATCGACGCCAGTAGCGCGAGCGCCGCGCCGAACGAGTAGCGCGCCGCCAGCGCGCCCACGACGACCGGCCCAAAGCCGCCCACCGCGCGACCCGCGTTGAACAGCACGTTTTGCGCGGTGGCGCGCGCATCGGTTGGATAGAGCTCCGAAATCAGCGCGCCGTAGCCGCCAATCATGCCGTTGACGAACACTCCCATCGCCGCGCCGCCGATCAGCAACGCCATCGGCGCCGTCAGTTGCGCATAGACGAACACCATGACGACGGCGCCCGCCTGGTAGAACAGGAACGTCGGCTTGCGGCCGAAGCGGTCGGCGGCGATGCCGAATAGCCAGATGCCGGCCGCCATGCCGAGAATCGTCGCGGCGGTCCACAGCCCCGATTTGGTCAGCGAATAGCCGAAGGTCTTCGACAGATAGCTGGGTAGCCAGATCATCAGCCCGTAATAGCCGAAGTTCTGCACCGAGCACAGGATCGTGACGCCGAGGCTCGCGCGCGTCGTGCGTCCATCGACGAACAGCAGTTTCAGCGGCAGCTTGCGCATGCCGCGCGCGACGCGTTGGTTGAAAATCGCCGGCTCCTCGACGCGGCGCCGCACGAAGAACGACACCGCCGCCGGCAGCAGCCCGAGCGCGAACATGCCGCGCCAGCCGATCACCGGCAGCAGCAGCGGCGTCAGCAACGCGGCCGCCAGCACGCCAAGCTGCCAGCCGAGCCCGACATACGACGACACCCGCGCCCGCTGCGACGCCGGCCACGCTTCGGCGACCAGCGTCATACCGATGCCGAATTCGCCGCCCAGCCCGATCCCGGCGATGGTCCGATAGATCAGCAGGTCCGTGTAGCCTTGCGCGAGCGCGCACAGGCCGGTGAACACCGCGAAGATCAGGATCGTCCACGTCAGCATGCGCACGCGGCCGAAATAATCGCTGAGCATGCCGAAGAGCACGCCGCCCGCCACCGCACCAATGAGCGTCCATGTGACCAGCGCGCCGGCCTGCGAGGAACTCAGATGCATGTCGGCGGCGATCACCGGCAGCATGAAGCCGAGAATCAGCAGATCGAAGCCGTCCATCGCATAGCCCAACACCGACGCAAGCAGCGCGCGGCCCGCATAGCCCGGTTTGACGGCGGAGCGGGTTTCGGTGGTGGAGGCGGAGGCGGGCGGAGCGGCGTTCATTGAAAGCATTCCGTAGGTCTGAAGGCGGCTGCGTGGGAAGCGTCCCGGGAAAGTCGCGTGAGTGTAAAGGCGGCCTCACCCGGTCACAAGACAATGCGCGCGCCAAAGCGCCCGCCGGCTGCGCCGCCGCGCACGACGGCCTCCTCGGTGCGACCCATTTCAGGTAAAATAGCGGCCCACGCGCGCAGCAAAAGCCGGTCTGTGCTCTTCCCCCGGCCGCGTATCCCGCCCAGCATGGCGCGGCATACCCCGCTTGCTGCGCCACCGGGCCCAGCGCCCGCTTCTCCCCCGCTCACTCCGAAGGATCCGCCCATGACAGGCTTCGATCGCCAGACGATCTCCGACACCACCGCCAAGATGCTGCTCGAAGTGCAAGCAGTGCATTTCAACGCGGAGAAACCGTATATTTTCACGTCCGGCTGGGCGAGCCCGGTGTATATCGACTGCCGCAAGCTGATCTCGTATCCGCGTGTGCGCCGCGGCCTGATGGAAATGGCCGAAGCGACGATCCTGCGCGACGTCGGCTATGAGCAGATCGACGCGGTCGCCGGCGGCGAAACCGCGGGCATCCCGTTCGCGGCATGGCTGTCCGACCGCCTGATGGTGCCGATGCAGTACGTGCGCAAGAAGCCGAAGGGTTTCGGCCGCAACGCGCAGATCGAAGGTCTGCTGACCGAAGGCCAGCGCGTGTTGCTCGTCGAAGACCTGACGACCGACAGCCGCAGCAAGATCAACTTCATCAACGCGCTGCGCACCGCCGGCGCGACGGTGAACCACTGCTTCGTGCTGTTCCACTACAACATCTTCAAGGAAAGCGTGTCGGTGCTGAAAGACATCGACGTCGATCTGCACGCGCTCGCCACGTGGTGGGACGTGCTGCGCGTCGCGAAGCAGAACAACTACTTCGACACGAAGACGATCGACGAAGTGGAAAAATTCCTGCACGCGCCGGCCGAGTGGTCCGCTGCACATGGCGGTGCAACGTCTACGCCGCAATGAAGCCATCGCGGTAAGGCAGTGACAATAAAAACGTAGCCGCTTTATGCGGATTGAATGAAAAAGCCGCCTGTTTCGCAACAGGCGGCTTTTTTTATCGCCGATTACCCGGCGGACGAACCGAGGCCCGATATCAGGACTGGTTCGCGATGTCCCTACTCGAGTTCGACGAAAGATTCAGCAAACCATTGCTCTGCGCATACTGGAATAGTTGGGAGTCTCGATCGATTCCGAGCTTGCGCATGGCCGCGTTTTTTTGTGTGCTGATCGTCTTGATGCTGCGATTCAAACGCTCCGATATTTCCTTGATCGTCATACCCGATACGAACAGGCGCACGACTTCGAGTTCGCGCCGCGACAGCTTCGAGTCGTCGCGCTTGCCGGCTGAATTGACCCGCAACCCATCGAGCACCGCCTTCACCGACGGACTCATATAGGTCATGCGACGGCCCACGTGTTGTACCGCAAGCGCAATATGGCTGAGATCGTCCGATTTGTTCACGACCGACGTCACGCCAAGTTCCTTGAGCCGTTTGAGCAATGCGGCGTTCTCGAGCATGGTGAGCACGACGATCGGCAGATTCGGGAAATTGCGGCGCAAATAGTCGATGAGTTGCAAGCCGTCGCCGTACTGACCGCCCGGCATGGCCAGGTCGGTGACGAGCACGTCGCATTCGGTGGATTGCAACATTTTGATAAGTTCAGTCGACTGCCTTGCGCGCCCAACGACTTGCATACCGGGAAATTTGAGCAGCGCATTTTCAGCGCCAAACAGAATAACCGGATGATCGTCTGCCACCACGACCCTGAGTGAAACTTGCATCGTCCTCCTCTGGACGGATAAACCGGTCTCCACAACTTCTAACACTGCTTTTGACGCTCGCTATTTAAACGAGTCAAATGCAGTAAGGGTCGCGCGACAACCCCCTTACTATAGCTGATTTCCTGTCTGCGAATTCCGCGGCACGCGAACATATTGCGTCGCAGAGCTAATCAGCGCTGATGTTAGACTTGATTCGACCTTGGGGCACAATTCAGGACAACGACAGTCGCGAGGACCCGCGCCTCGCGCCCTTACAGGAGAACCGGCATATGCGCGTGCGTTGCCTGGTTGTTTCGCTGGCTACATCTTGGCGGCATCGATCGCTCGCCGTCGGCGCGATGCTCGCGCTATTCGCAGCGCATAGTGCCGGTGCGCGGGCCGACGAGCCGTTCACGCTGACGAGCGCGAGCGTGCGCGCGGGCGGCACCGTGCAGAATGCGCAGGTGTTCGACCGGAACGACTGCAAGGGCGGCAACCGTTCACCGCAGCTCTCATGGCGCGACGCGCCGGCCGGTACGCGCGGCTTCGCGATCACGATGTTCGACGAGGACGCGCCGGGGCGCGGCTGGTGGCACTGGGCGGTCGCGGGCATCCCCGCCACGGTCGACAGCCTGCCCGAGAATGCGAGCTCGTCCGGTTTCCTGCGCAAGCTCGGCGCGGTCGAAGCGCGCAACGACTTCGATACCGACGGCTATGGCGGCCCGTGCCCGCCGCCCGGCAAACCGCATCGCTATATCATTACCGTGTACGCGCTGAACTCGGCCGATCTGCGTCTCGCGCAAGGACGTCCCTCGTTGATGTTCGATCACGAGATCGGCACGGCCGCGATCGGCAGCGCGCGGCTCGAGGTCAATTACGGGCGCTAGTGGCGGCCGTCGCGGTCGTGATGGGGCGCCGCCGCGCCGCATCGCCTGGCTTGCGCCGTTCGCCTTCCCGATCGCTTTGCTGGAGCACTTCATGTCGAAGATCGTCATCGTTTATCACAGCGGCTACGGCCACACGAAGAAGGTCGCCGAAGCCGTGCTCGCGGGCGCGCTGGAAGTCGGTGCGCAGGCGAAGATGATCCCGGTCGGCGACCTCGACGACGCCTCGTGGGACGAACTCGCCGCCGCCGACGCGCTGATCTTCGGTGCGCCGACCTACATGGGCGGCCCGTCGGCCGACTTCAAGAAGTTCGCCGACGCCAGTTCGAAACCGTGGTTCGCGCAGGCGTGGAAAGACAAGATCGCAGCCGGCTTCACGAACTCGGCGACGATGAACGGCGACAAGTTCTCGACTATCCAGTACTTCGTCACGCTGGCGATGCAGCACAGCATGATCTGGGCCGGCACCGGCATGATGCCGTCGAACACGATGGCGGCGACGCGCAACGATCTGAACTTCGTCGGCGGCTTTACCGGACTGCTTACGCAATCGGCGGCCGATGCGTCGCCCGACGAAGCGCCGCCGCCGGGGGATCTCGAAACCGCGCGCCTGTTCGGCGCGCGCATTGCGGGCGTCACCGCGCGCTGGATCGCGCCGCGCGGCTAGCGGCTAGCGGCGCGCGGCTAATGGCTGAACGGCGTCGAAACGACGTCGCGGCTCATCTGCGGTTCATCTTCGGTCATCAGCCGCATTCGTCGCGCAACGGGTCACGCCAACGTCACGTTGCGCGCGCATCGTCGTTTTTTCGCGCTGCACCGCACGGTCGCGGCGATGACGTCTTAAAATAACGTTCCGGCGCGGCGTCGCGCCCCGTTTCCAGCGAGTGAGATCGAGATGAGCACGAAAGTTTTTGTCGACGGACAGGAAGGCACGACCGGCCTGAAAATTTTTGAATACCTGTCGCAGCGCGCCGACGTCGAAATCCTGCGTATCGAAGAAGCGAAGCGCAAGGACCTGGACGAGCGCCGTCGTCTCATCAACGCGTCGGACGTCACGTTCCTGTGTCTGCCCGATGTCGCCTCGCGCGAGTCGGCCTCGCTCGTCGAGAACGACCGCACGGTGCTGATCGACGCGAGCACCGCGTTCCGAACCTCGCCCGACTGGGCCTACGGCCTGCCCGAGCTGGCTCGCTTGCAGCGCGAGCGCCTGCGCACCGCCAAACGCATCGCCGTGCCGGGCTGCCACGCCTCGGCGTTCGTGCTCGCGATGCGCCCGCTCGTCGAAGGCGGCGTCGTCGCGCCCGAGTTCGCCGCGCACGCCTATTCGATCACTGGCTACAGCGGCGGCGGCAAGAAGATGATTGCCGACTACGAAGCCGGCGGCAACGACAGACTCAAGAGCCCGCGCCCGTACGCGCTCGGCCTCACGCACAAGCACCTGCCGGAAATGGCCACACATACGGGCCTGAAGTCGGCGCCGATCTTCACGCCGATCGTCGGCGACTTCTACAAGGGCCTCGCGGTCATCACGTACTTCTCGCCGGGCCAGCTCGCGAAGAAGACGACGCCGCAGGACGTGCAGGCTCAGTTCGCCGAATACTACGCGGGCGAAGCGTTCGTGCACGTCGCGCCGTTCAACGCCGACGCGAGTCTCGACAACGGCTTCTTCGACGTGCAGGCGAACAACGACACCAACCGCGTCGACCTGTTCGTGTTCGGCAACGAAGAGCGCTTCGTGACCGTCGCGCGGCTGGACAATCTCGGTAAGGGCGCGTCGGGTGCGGCGATCCAGTGCATGAATCTCGCGATCGGCGCGGCAGAAGGCACCGGTTTGAAACGCTAGGCGAGTCGACCCGCATCCGCGGTGCCACAAAAAAGCCCGCCCATTAAAATTGATACAAAACATTTCTGCCCGGTAGTCGTCCGAATTACCTGAAATAAAAATCGAATTGCCCATTCGAGACGGTAATTAATTCCTCGTAATTGCATCGCACCGCATTGTTTTCCGCATAGGGAAACTCCGAATTTTTTGCGAACGGGCGTGCCAGGATGATAGAGCATTTTTGCCAAGACGCTTGTCCAGCAAGGGTATAGGGCGAAACAACGATGCCGCGTTCAGCGTGAAAAATCCTTTTCCGTTTAAGAGGACCGCGCATGCCCGTGCAGTGCGCGCGCGTTGAAATTCGTGCTGTTTGAATCGATATTTTTAGATTGCCACTTCAATTGACAGCGAATAAATGCACAGCAAAATGACTCCGCACAATTAAATAAAGGGAGACAGCAGCATGTCGCACGGCATAACTCGCGGTCTGGCAATGGCTATTGCCACAGCACCTTTTCTTATCACTTGCGGCGGCGGCAAAGCCGACAATCCGAACCCCGTCACACCGGCGCAATGCTCGGGCGCGAGTTGCGGTACGCAAGGCGCGCCGACGCCCAGCGCTAGCACCGCAACGCTGTGCCCCGACACCGCGGCCCTCGTCAAAAGCACTTACCTCGGTGGCGCCGGCAGCGGCGAAATCGTTCAGCTGAATATCGACGCGACCGCGATGACCTACACGCTGAAGTGGCTCGAGTCGACGATTCCGCTCACCAGCGCGAGCGTCTCCGTCACACGCAGGGGCACGCAGATCACGGGCGCGGTGATTCACCCGCCCACCGGCATGCTGCCGACCGCCGAGCAGACACGCTGCGCGTTCATCCTCGGCGCGGGCACCGGCACCGCGTCGGACGGCACGACCTACACGACGCCCGACTTCGTCGACAACCCGAACCCGCCGATGATCCTGATCGGCAAGGGCGTCGCGGGCGGCGGGATTCCGGGCGCGACGATCCAGTATGCAGGCATCACGCTGCTGCCCGGCGTTCCCGCCATCGGCGCGGTCAACCAGCGGCACTTCGACTTCTATCCGTTCCTCGGCTTCGCGAGCACGACTACCGACATCACGAAGCTTCCCGGCACCTACAACGCGCTGCTGTACCACCTGTCGCCGACCGCGAACTACGAAACAGTCGCCTCGAACGCCGTCGAAACCTTCGACGCGAGCGGCAACTGCACGTCATCGAGCGCGGCCGGGTGTCTGAGCACCGGCAACGCGTTGACGCTGAACAGCAACGGCTATTTCGACAGCGCCAGCCCGCCGCAGATCGTGCCGGGCACCGGCGCCACCAGCAATCCGCTGCGCACCGGCAAGTACGGCACCGCGCACATGATCCTCGGCCAGCTCAACGGCGCGACGGTCCCGCTCGTGGTCCGCACCGGCTTCGTCGACACGAGCAACCTGATCTCCCCGCAGGTCGACGACGAATCCGGCATCGCGATGCTCGCCGCGGCGACGCCGCTCGCCTCGGGCGGCTTCGATGGCGGTTACGTCGGCGCGGATTCGAACTTCAAGAACACGGCGACGCTGGTCCAGGGCGCGGTCGCGACATTCATCAATCCGTCGACGTCGGCCGCGGAAAGCTCGGTCGGTTTGGGCTATGGCGCGTCGAGCCCCGGTCTCGTCAACGTGCGGGACGGCACCTGCAACACCGGTCTCGCGATCGCGTCGGGCGGACTGTACGCGACCGTGATTCAGGGCGAAGAAAACGGCGGGATCACGTCGACTCGTGGGCGCCGATGTTCAACGCGGGCCTTGCGTACAACATCACCGAGCACTGGGGGCTCGTTGCGTCGGTCACGTATATCCCGCTGAAGACGACGTCGTCGGTCATCATCAAGGCGGCCGATGGGACAGAGCTTGGCGTGTCGAAGGCGGATCTGAGCGCAAACCCGATCATTTCCTTCCTGGCCGTGTCGTATAAGTTCTGAATTTGATTTTCCGCGGTCGCGGCGCCGCTTTGGGCGCGCGGCGAATTCCGGGCAAAAAAAAGCCCACCTATGTTGGCGGGCTGAATCCATATCAGAGGAGACATGGAGGAGACAAGACGAACTATAGCAGACCGCTTGGTGCGTTGCAACATGCAAATTAGGGTTGACCCTCAATGTTGCAGACATACAACGGTCGCATTGGTACGGCCCAGTTTTCCCTTGTCTGCCGACACGCGCGGTGCTTAGTGCCTCACCAGCGCCATCATCGCGCCGAAACCGACGAACACACCGCCCGTCAGCCGGTTGAACACCCGCGCGACGCTGCGGCTCTTCAACCTGGCGCCGATGCGCGTGCCAAAACCCGCATACAGCAGATACCAGCTGACCTCGATCGACGCGAACGTCGCGAGCAGCACGCCGAACTGCGGCAACTTCGGCTGGGTTGCATCGATGAATTGCGGCAGCAGCGCGGCCGCGAACAAAATCGCCTTCGGATTGCTGCTTGCGACCAGAAAGCCGTTGCGAAATAGCGCGAAGCGCGAGCGCGCGGGCCGGGCTGTCAGGTCGTCGACGTTGTGCGCGGCGGTTTCGTCGGCTGGCGCGCGCCATGCCTTGATGCCCAGATAGACGAGGTAGGCCGCGCCGATCATGCGCAGTGCGTTGAACATGGTCGGCCATGCCGCCAGAAACACGCCGAGCCCCGCCGCCGATACCGCCAGCATCAGCACCAGCGCCGACAGACAACCGGCCATCGTCGCGCTCGCGCGACGCAGGCCGTGCTGGGCGCCGTGCGTCATCACGAGCAGCATGTTGGGACCGGGAATCGCGGAAACGACGAAAACAGTGGCGGCGAACAGCCACCAGGTATGCAGAGTCATCGAAATCGGGTGTCGGGGGATCGGGTGGCTATTATGCCTTGCCGCCCAGCGCGACTCATGCGGCCACGTCGCGTCGATCGCTTGCGTCCGGCGATCGACAGCGCCGTCAGCGGCCGGCCCGGCGCGTCGCGACCTGACCCAGCACCGCGAAATCCTTCTCGCCGTCGCCGTGCGCGATCGCCTCGATCAGGCTGTCGCGAACCACGCTCGCGACCGGCATCGGCGTCGTCACCGCATCGGCGGCGGCGAGCGCGAGGCGCACGTCCTTCAGTCCCAGACGCGCCTTGAACAGCGCCGGCTCGAAGCGCTGCTCGGCGATCAGCTTGCCGTAGCCCGAGTACACCGGTCCCGGAAACAGGCCGCTCGTGATCACGTCGAGGAAGTCCTGCATCGCGAGGCCGTGGCCCGTCACGAGCGCGGCCGCTTCGCCGAGCGTCTCGATCGCCGCGCCGAGCATGAAGTTCGCGGCCAGCTTCATCACGTTCGCCTGCTGCGGCAGCGAGCCGATGCGCCAGGTCTTCTGGCCGAGTGCGTCGAAAATCGGCTGGATCCGGTCGATCGATTCGGCCGGGCCGCCCGCGACGATCGTCAGCTTGCCCGCGGCCGCGACGTCGGGCCGCCCGAGCACCGGTGCGGCGACGTAATGCACGCCGCGCGACGCGTGCGCGGTCGCCAGCTCCTCGGCGAGCGCCACGGAAATCGTCGCCATATTCGCGTGGATCAGCCCGCGCGGCGCATGTTCGAGCAACGACGCGGTGATGATTTCGCGCAGCGCGGCATCGTCGGCGAGCATCGAGAACACGGCGTCGCCCGCAAACGCTTCAGCCGGCGTCGCGACGACTTGCGCGCCCAGCCCGGCCAGCGGCTGGGCCTTTTCCGGTGAGCGGTTCCACACGCGCACCTGGTGCCCGGCTTTCAGAATGTTTGCAACCATCGCGGCGCCCATCTCGCCGAGACCGATAAAACCGATGTCCATCTATTGCTCCGTCTTCTAAAGAACCCGAAGTAGAGCACACTCATGCGACAAGCGCAGGACAACCCGCAACCCGAGCGGTGCGATACTGCAGGCATGGTCACCGCGACATTCCGCTTCTACGAGGAGCTGAACGACTTCATCGCCCGGCCGCTGCGCCGGCGCGCGTTCACCTGCGTCTGCGCGCGCGGCGCAACGACCAAGCACATGATCGAAGTGCTCGGTGTGCCGCATACCGAGGTCGAGCTGATACTGGTCAACGGCGACTCGGTCGGTTTCGATCATCCGCTCGCCGACGGCGACCGCGTCGCGGTCTATCCGAAATTCGAGGCGCTCGACATCCAGCCGCTGCTGCGCGTGCGCGAGCGGCCGTTGCGCGTGATGCGCTTCATCGCCGATGCGCATCTCGGCGGCCTCGCGCCGCTTCTGCGGCTTGCGGGCTTCGACACGCTGTACGACAACCACTTTCCCGACGCCGATATCGAGGCGCTCGCCGCCGCGCAGCAGCGCATCGTGCTGACGCGCGACCGCGAGCTGCTCAAACGCCGCAACATCACGCATGGCTGCTACGTGCGCGCGCTGCGGCCGCGCGAGCAGTTGCGCGAAGTGTTCGAACGACTCGATCTCGCGCGCAGCGCGCAACCGTTTCGGCTATGCCTCGTATGCAACGCGCCGCTGCGACGCATCGCACGCGAGGAAGCCGGCCCGCGCGTGCCGCGCGGCGTGCTGCAGCGGCACAGCCGCTTCGTGACCTGCGATGTATGCGGACGCGTGTTCTGGGAAGGCACGCATTGGCAGAGGATGCGCGCGTTGATGGACAGCGTCTCCGCCGGCGCGCCGGACCGTGTCGGCTGACGCCCCGCGCTTGCGTACAATGCGGGTTGATCTATTTGGCAGAGGCCTTTCCGATGGCGATGAAAAAAACCGACCTTGAAAAGAACAAGGCGCTGAAACTGGGCAACGCGATGAAACAGACGACCGCGAACCGCGGCGGCAAGAACGCGGCGACCGAGCCGAAGATCGACCGGCGCGAGCAGCGCAAGCTCGATCAGGCGCAAGGCCTCGTCCCGTTTGCGTGCAAGCTCAACGGCGAGCTGGTGGAGGAGCTGAAAACGCGCGCCGCCAGTCATCCGGACGGCCTGAACGGGCTGCTGGATGAAGTGATCCGGCGCGGGCTCGCGGGCTGATCTTCCCGCGCACAAAATCCGCCGCAAAAGCAAAAAGGCCAGAGCGCGAGCTCTGGCCTTTTTGCTGGCAACACATCTGCCGCCACCGGCTGCACCGACCAGCAAACGGTGCGCGGCGCAGCGCTATGTCGCGCCCAACGAGCGCGCGTTGGCTTAGTTCTGCGCGCCCTTGTCGTTCGTGCCAGCGGCCGAAGCTGCGGCGGAAACCGGAGCTTTCTTGCCGTGGGTCTTCAGCTGCTTGATGTGGTGCTTCTTCGGTGCGCTTGCCGCTGCCGCGGGAGCGGCATCCGATGCCTGCGCGAAAGCCTGAACGGAAACGAGTGCGATCGAAGCGGCTGCGAGCGAGACGATAACTTTTTTCATGTGTTGATCCCCAAACCAGACGACTGAGTCAATGTGAATGAATACAGCTGCACGGTAGAGCGGCTGGACTTCGAGGTGCCTTGTGCTCCCCGCGGGAGAGTATTACCCAAGCGTAGGCGGTTTGTCATGCGCAAAACTCGATATGTATTTTCCGGGAGACAGCCTGCTTTCAGCCTGCTTTCATCTACCCGCAAGCCGCAGCGGGGACCCTACCAGGTCCCCGTGAAGCCGCCGCCCGCGCGCCTCGCCGACCGCTTCGCGGCGCTCAAACCAGGTTCCGCAGCAGGCTTGCGGTCTCCTGCAGCGCCGGCAAAACGCGGTGCAGCGCGGCGTTCGCCGACTCCTCGCCGATCGGCATGCTGACGCTGATCGCCGCGACCACCGTACCGTGCCGGTCGCGCAGCGGGACCGCGACGCCGCGCACACCGATCTCGAGCTGCTGGTCGGTGACCACGTAGCCGTTGCGGCGGATTTCGCCAAGCACTTCTCTGAGCCGTTCGACGGTCGAATAGGTGTACGGCGTGAAAACCTTGATCGGATACGACGCGAGCCACGGGTCGATGCGGTCGGGCGGCTGGAACGCGAGCAGCACGAGCCCCGCCGACGATAACGGTGCCGGCGCGCGCGAGCCGGTCACGAAGCCGACCGCCATCGCCCGATTCACACCGTTGCGCGCGACGTAGACGACGTCGTGTTCGTCGAGGATCGCGACCAGCGCGGTTTCCTGCACGGTCGCGGTGATCCGCTGCAGGAACGGTTGCACCGTGCGCGGCAGCCGCGCCGAATCGAGGTAAGACTGGCCGAGCCGCAGCACGCGCGGCGCGAGCCAGAACAGCTTGCCGTCGGTGTCGACGTAGCCGAGCTCGCGCAGCGTCAGCAAATAGCGGCGCGCAGCCGTGCGCGACAGGCCGGCGCGCGCGGCGACCATCGTTGGCGTCATGCGCGCGTGCTCTTCGTCGAATGCTTCGATGATCGCGAGCGCCTTCGCGGCGCCCGCGATCCAGTCCTTGTCGTCCATGTCGTTTGCTCGTGGAAGGAGCGGGGGATCGCGGTCCGGTCCGCAAGTCGCTTGATCACCGCGATCCGCAGGCCGGCGACCGCACGGCCGTTGCGCGATTATCGCGCGACTCGCAGGCTTTGCCTGCCCGGTGCGCGACGCCCGCGTATCATGTGAGCGATTCCTTACCGGCTGAGCACCGCGTGGCGCGCATGCGCGGCTTCCCAGCGCGATCCCAAGACAAATCAGAAGAGATCTTGAATCCCGATACCCGCCAACACCTGCGCGCGAACGTGCTGATGCTGATCGCCGCGATGATCTGGGGCTCCGCGTTCGTCGCACAGCGACTGAGCCTCGATACGATCGGCCCGTTCCTGTTTACCGGCTTGCGCTTTCTGCTCGGCGCGCTCGTCGTGCTGACGATGATCGTCTGCGTGCGCCGCCCGGCGCTCGCCGAGCTGACGAAGGGCGCGCCCGGCGGAGCCCGCGAACTGCTTGGTGCGGGCGGGCTGCTCGGCGTCGTGCTGGCCGTGTCGATCTCGCTGCAGCAGATCGGCCTGCAGTACACGAAGATCGCGAACGCGGGCTTCATCAGTTCGCTGTATGTGGTGATCGTGCCGCTGCTCGGCGTGCTGTTTCGCCACCGGACTGGCCTCGGTACGTGGTTTGGCGCGCTACTGGCGGCCGTTGGCATGTACTTCCTGAGCGTCGACGAGCACTTTTCGATGCTGTACGGCGACTGGTATCAGCTCGCCGGGGCGCTGGTGATTTCCGCGCAGATGATGCTGGTCGGCCGCTTCGCGGCGCGCCACGACACGCTGATGCTCGCACTCGCGCAGTTCGTGACCTGTGGGCTCGTGTGCCTGTCGATCGGCCTTGCCATCGAACCCGTTAGCGCCGCGGTAATTGCGCGAGCCGCGCCGACGATCGCATACGGCGGTGCGTTATCGGTGGGCGTCGCGTATACGATCCAGGTGGTCGCGCAGCGCTACGCGGCGCCCTCGCATGCGGCGGTGATTTTCAGCATGGAAGGCGTGTTCGCGGCGTTCGCGGGCTGGCTCGTCCTCGGCGAAACGCTGACGACTCGCGCGTTGTTCGGCTCTGCGCTGATGCTCGCGGGATTGATCGTGTGTCAGATACTGCCGGGCTGGAAACGCGCCCGGCAGCGTGCGCCGCAGATGATGTGATTTACAGCGTTATAAAACGATTCGACGCCAACGCTCGGTGCGGGATGCGCGCCGGCAGGCGTCTTGCCCCTTCGCCCAACTATGCCGCGCGCGGATGAGCGAATGGGCTCGGCGTATCGGCGGTTGGCGGAAACACGCACCAGCAGCCGTCGTCGTGGCGAAAGAAGAACAAACCCCGCCCGCCCTGTTCCGGCGACGTCTCCACCCGTACATAGCGCCGCCCGCCCGCGCGTGTGCGGCTGAACTCCGTCACATGAACCGGCTCGGCCGGCGATGGCGAAAGCCACTTCTCGACCAGAAACCGCAACGACTGTTCGCTCGCGGCTCTCATGATCTGCTCCGGAACAGCTTGTCGCGCTGCGCATCGCGCGCGGACTCGGGACTGTCGTCGTCGCGGGTGGCGTCGCCGTTCTCGGCAGCCTCGGCGGCTGCCAGCGCCATCACCCGACTGGTCGCGGCCGCGCGCAACGAACTGCAATGGGCCGCATGTCGAAGGTCCGACAGAAGACGGACTAGCTGTCGTGCTGATCTGCGTTTCATACACCCCCCGCACTGCACCAGAAACCTCACAAAGCACTTTAACTCTATGCCGGATTGTTCGCTGGGCAAATGGTTTTGACTAAATAGCAACAGTTGCGCTTGCAATAAGAAGGCGCGCAATCTTCGTACCGAGTTATCAATGTGCGCGTTCGGTGGGCGGAAATCTGTGCGTTGGCGAGCCCTTCGCGTCGCGAACAGTCGATGCGGGAGCAACGGGAAGTGTCGGTCGGAGGCGTGGTTATCCACAGCGACTTCTGAATAACTTGGGGATAGCGCGACGAACAGCCTGTGCGCGAAATCTTGATAAAGATCAGGGTCGGCTAATGGTGTTCGAACTTATCCCAGTTATGTAGTTTTTCTACCGACGTGTTCCGCAGGGTTATAGGTTTCGGATGATGTTGAAGCGGCGCGACATTTGCGACTTATCCACAGAATCGGTTACCCCTTGTTAACTACTACTACGTATGTATACGTATCAAGTAAACACCATAAGGTGAATATCGCTGCGCGCCTGAATCAGAGGCTGATCGGATCTTGATCAGCCTCGATGCGAAAGCCGCTGCGCCGCTGTCACGGCACCAGAGGCGCCGTGCCGCTCGCGGGTTCGATCGCTGCAGCCTGACCAATGGGGTCGGCGGGTTGGACCGGCGAGGATGTCGACGGTGTCGTCAACGGAACCGGTGCGGGCGCTGACTCGACCGCCTGAGCCGCAGCTGGTGGCGTCGCCGCGACAGGCTTGTCGGTCGTCGGTTGGGCGAGCGCTGGTGAGGTGGTCTGAACCGGCACGGTCGGCGTCGCTCGAACTGCAGCGGAAGTGGTCGCCGCTACCGGCTCGGGCACCGGCTCAGGGATCGTCAGTTGAAGCGGCGCTGCTGCCGGCATCGGCAGCGTCCGCGTCTCGATCGGGCTGCTCGTCACCGGCTGCGTGCGCGCGACCGTCTGCAAGTAATGATCGACGAGACCGAAAAAGCGGTCATAGAACTTGCCCGACGGAATCGTCTCGCTCGAGATCTTCACCATCGCGTCGCTATTGGAGCGAATCGGCAGCGACAGCGAACCGAGCACGCTGAGCCCGACGCTCGCCGACGTATCGCTCTTCTTCAATGCGAAGCCGTTCTGCACCGCGTTCACGTACACGATGCTGGTATCGGCCGCCTCTTCGCCGGGCGTGCACACGACGTGAAATTCGACGACCACGTGCGAATCGCCGGTCGGCTGAAAATTCTTCGTGCCGTCGACGGTATCGGGACGCGACATCGTCGTCAGATAGCCTTGGCTCAGCAATGCGCGGCGCGCGGCTTCGCAGCTATCGCCCGTACTCGAATTGAAATTGCGCGCGTACGGGCTTGCGCCGGTTTCGAATAGTTCCTGAGTGAATTTGGGTTGCGGCGTGCTGCTGCATGCCGTGAGCGCGACCAGCCCGAACAGGGCCGCGGCGGTTGTGCGGGAAAAGGGGTTCTGCATGATCAGTTGCGAGAAGCGCCTCGTGAGCGCGAATGGAAATGCATTGTAGAGCGGGCAGCGTCACGTGCGTAACAAGCGTGCAAGGTGCAGCCCGGACGCTATTACAGCGGGGAACAGGGCGTCAACTTGAAGCACGCCGCCGCGCCCTCGCAGTGCATACGGGCGAAAATGCGAGAAGAGACCGCGCGTGCGTGTTTAGTTGGACGTCGTGCGCGTCGAGCCAATCGTCGCGGCCGAAGTCGACCCAGAGGTCGCGGCCGACGATGCCCCGGCTGCCCCGCTCGCGGCGGGTGCCGCGGATGCAATGAGCGCCGCCGGCACGCTGAACGCGTCGGCCCACGGGTTCGCGCTGGCGCAACGATCCGCCTCGCACGACGCGGCCCGCCCAGCGGCCCCGGAAGCGCCGTCAGCGGGTGTCGCAACCGCCGCGAAATCCTCCACGCGCAGATTCACCTTCTGCGCATAGGCCTTCGAGCCGCCATAGCTCTTGAGCGCGGTATTCAGATCGCCGTTCGCCGAGCGCATGTAGCCGTACAGAATCGCCGAGCCCGCTTCGATGTTCGCGCCCGGCTCGGTCAGATCCTTCACGTTGCGCAGCAGCCCGCGGTGCGCCTGCGGCACGACCTGCATCAGCCCCGTCGCGCCATTGGCGCCGCGGGCTTTTTCCTTGAAGCGGGATTCGATCGAGATGATGGCGAGCAGCAGCGCCGGAGGAAGGGAGTATTTGTTGGCGGCGGATCGCACCGCGTCGGAGATCTTTTGAGCCTTTTCTTTGCCCACACCGAACTTCTGCGTCAGGTACGCCGATATTCGGTCGGTGTTTTCGTCGGCCGCCGCGGTTTGCGCGAGGCCGAGCGAAAGCACGATCAGGCAAAGTAACCGGCTCATGGTGGACGTCGGAGGAAGCAAAGATCCGCGCATTATAGCGCCGCTGCATCGGGCGGCGCCTTTCCTCGGCAATTTTTGTCTTTTAAATCAAGGGTGACCGAAACTCGTCCCGCTTTCCGATGCGTTCATTTGACCGCTTTTAACTTCAGGTCATAGCCGTCGCTCAGCGTCGCGAGGAACGCGGCGACGTCGTCGATATCACGCTCGGACCAGACCGGACGCTCGCCCGTTTTGCGCGTCAGCGGCTCGTCGGTCGTATCGACGTTCACGCGCAGTGCGACCGGCAGATCGTTGAATTTGTCGACTTTGCCGTGCGCACCCCTTGGATACCACTTGTCCGGGTTCGTATCGCGTTGCACGTAGAAACGCAACGCCTCTTTCAGCGTGTGGAAGCGACCGTTGTGAAAAAACACGTGACGCGTCGCGGTATTGCGCAGCGATACCGACTTGAACAGTCCACAGTTCAGCCTGTCGCTCTGATCCGTACGCAATGGTCCGCACAGGCCCATGTCGAAATACTTCGGATCGGCGTTGACCTTCAGTTCAGAGTTGCGCGGCACGCCAAGCGCCTGAAAGTTGAAGTCGGTGAAAAGCGGATGAGCGCCGTTCACGCCCGACTGGTCGATATGACAGGATGCGCAATTGCCGCCGGCAGGGTCGTCGAACAGTTTTTTGCCGTGCAACTCTTGTGCAGTTAGTTGCACTTTCCCGTCCAGGTAGTAGTCGAACTTGCTCGTGTACGGATGAAAACTCGGGTCTTCAAGCTCGAAGCGCTCGATCGCGTACATCGCCTGGGTGAACGCCTTGGTCGGATCGGCAAAAATGTTCTGGCCGAATACTTCCTTGAAGCGCGCAGCGTATGGCGCGCGCTGCATCTTCGCGAGCAATGCGGCCGGATCCTTATTGGCCATCTCGTTCGGATTGAACAGCGGGAAGTTCGCCTGATCGTGCAGATAGTTGAAGCGCCCGTCCCAGCCGAAGCCGCCGACCGGCGCGTTGTCCGTTTCGCTGAGCCGCTCGGACAGGCTCGCCGCCTGCGCATGCGTCCAGATGGGCGTACGGTTCAGCACATAGCGCAGGCTCGGCACCGCGCGCGTGCCCTGCTGATGCAAGTCCGCGCCGCCCAGCTGCGCGGCGAGGCCGTTGGGCGGCCCGTACGCGTGCTCGGGACTGTGGCAGCTCGCGCACGACATCTTGCCCGAGGCCGACAGCGCCGGATCGAAGAACATCAGTTTGCCGAGCGCGGCGGCGTCGCTATAGACGGGCTTCGCATCGGCGGAAGCCGGTGTCGCATTCGACGCAACAGCGGGCGCCGCACCGGCGCCCCCCAGTAACGCGCCGCCCATCAGGGCGGCGAGCGCTATCCGACGCGCGCTCGCGCGCGTCGGATAGCGCATGACAGAAGACAGCATCGAGTCTTTTACAGGTTCGTGAAGATGTCGCTGCCGAACCCCACCAGACCGGCCTGTCCCGCATAACCGAGGTGGTCCAGCTGGAAGATGTCCTCGATGCTCTTCAGCATCGAATAGTGGTTGTACGGCACCGTGGACACCGTGCCCGGCTTGATGAACTTCGAGAGCATCACGGCGCCGGTCTGGTCGCCGCCGTAGCTCGACTTGGTCAGGTTGATCGTGATGCCGTGATAGGCGAGCGACGAAGTCTCTGGGAACGACGGCAGGTTCGGGCCGGGTTGCTGGCTACAGCAGGTCGTGCCGGCAAATATCAGATCCTCGCCCGACGCGGACTGCGTGACTGTCGCGTAGCTGCTTTCGTCGAAGTTGATGATCAGCAGGCCATCCTTCTGGAACGCCGGCGATGCGGTAATGATCGGCACCCACTTCTGCAGGAACGTGTTCGCGCTCGTCAGGCCGCCCGGCTGGCCGTTCACGCAAGGTGCGTCGTGGCCATCGTCACACAGGTTCGGCGTGATCAGGTTGAAGTTCGCCGTGGTCGAGACCGATTGCAGATCGTTCTGCAGGTTATTCAGATTGACGACGTGCTGTCCGCAGTCCGGCGAATCGATGATCGAGTGGAAGTACATGAACGGATTGTGGCGCGTCGCATACTGGTCGCCGAGCGGCACGGCCGCGCTCGGCGCTTCGGCCGACTGCGTGAGGTCCGTCGTGTTCAGCGTCGGATGGCCGCAGGTGGCGGCTTCGCGCGACGGATCGTTGCCCATGTCGCCTTCATAGCCCTTCCACGTATAGCCCGCTGCCTTCAGCTGGTCCGGCAACGTCTTCACGCTCGCCGGATACACGCAGCCCGAGCCGATCGCCTGGCCATCGGACGTCATGCCGGTCAGCTTGAAGTCCTGATAGGTGATGCAGTCGTTGTCGGTCTCGTTGGTCGGCGACTGGCCGCTGATCATCGAGATGTAGTTGTCGAGACTCACGTGGCCCGTGCCGTAGTACTGCTGCACGAGCGCGCCTTGCGATGCCAGTGTTTGCGCGAGATACGGCGCTTTGGTGTTGGCGCCGAATGTGGTCGCGTAGTTTTCGTTTTCGAGCGTGATCACGAAGACGTGGCGAATCTGCTGCTGTCCGGTCAGTTGCAGCCCGCCGGACGAAGAAGACGAGCCGCAGGCGGCCACGATCAAGGCGATTAAAGCCGCGCAAGCGGCCATGATGAATGCGCGTAGCCCAATGCGGTGTGACATGTTCGTTGCCCTCTGTTGCTGTCTTTTTGTTGCCCTGTGGGGAATGCGGTTTTATTTGCGGGCAGACTTTATGGAGCGCCTATGACATTGCCGTGAAAGTTGACGTTAGTTCACCGATAAAACCATTGGCGAACCAGCGGGTTGCCGACTCGATTCACGCTTCGCGCCGATTTGAGACAATGCGCGTCGGCCGCGCGCATCGTTGCGCGCCGCCTCAACGAACAACCGATTTTTCAGCTATGAGCAAGACCGCGTTTATTCCCAGCGTCCCCGGCACGTCGGAGGACGACTTCGAGATTTCGGCGAGCGCGAAAATGGCCGGCTACCGGCGCTTCGTCGGCGTATTGAAGGTGGTGCGCACGACCGACAGCCGCGTGCTGTTTCCATTCGATGGCGCGCCCGAACTGGGCCCACACGCGAGCCGACTCGAAGCGCTCGCGGCCGCGCAGGTGTATGGCGAACACATCGTCGCGAGCGATCTGGCGCGGCCGGAGTTGTAGGATTCGTCGATCGCCCGGCGATATGCCGATACGCGAAAAATGCGGGTGGGTCAGCGCACGCGTACCCGGTTTGCCGCGCCGGCCCCCGCACGCGCGGCGAGCACCCCACCGAGCACGCCGCCGACATGGCTCTGCCACGACACATCCGGATAGATCGGCAGTACGCCGAACAGCAGGCTGAGACCGTAGCTGCTGACGACGACCAGGGCCACGAGGATCGACACGAGATTGCGCGTGTAGTAACCACGCGCAACCAGGTGACCCGCATAGCCGAACACCAGCCCGCTCGCGCCGATATGCACGGAATACGGCGCGCCGAATAGCCACGCGCAAAGACCGGCGCCGAGCATCGCGCCGATGGTCGCGCGCCAGAAGCCGGCGATGTTCGGCCACGTACACAGCCAGCCGAGTACGACGAGCCCGCTCGTGTTGGCGGCGATGTGTCCGACGCTCGCATGCAGCCACGGCGCGAACAGGATGCCCTGCAAACCGTCGAGCGAACGCGGCACGACGCCGTGTTCGTTCAGATGCAGGAACGGCAACGCAACCGACAGGAAGAACACCGCCCACATCGAACCGACGAACAGCGCGATTAGCACGACGCGTGACTTCAGCTTTTCGGTTAGCGTGTTGGGAGATGAGGTCTTCATGATGACGAGGCCACGTGGGATGTCGACAGAGGGTAGTCGATGTGGCGTCGTCACGTCGAGGCATCGTGGCAAGACAGATGCCGATGGTGTTTCGTCCGCCGGACCGCATGGCGGCGCGGCTGATTGCGTGAGCTTGCGGCCCGGTTTGCCGCTACGCCTTCGTCACTCCACCGTCACCGACTTGGCCAGGTTCCGCGGCTTATCCACATCCGTGCCACGCGCACAAGCGGTGTGATACGCGAGCAACTGCAGCGGCACGACGTGCAGGATCGGCGACAGCAAGCCATAGTGCTCTGGCATCCGGATCACATGCAGCCCTTCGCCGTTGACGATCTTCGTATCGGCATCGGCGAACACATAAAGCTCGCCGCCGCGCGCGCGCACTTCCTGGATGTTCGACTTCAGCTTTTCGAGCAGCGCGTCGTTCGGCGCGACCGTCACCACGGGCATCGCTTCGGTCACGAGCGCCAGCGGCCCGTGCTTCAGCTCGCCAGCCGGATACGCCTCGGCGTGGATATACGAAATCTCCTTGAGCTTCAGCGCGCCTTCGAGCGCGATCGGATAGTGCATGCCGCGGCCGAGGAACAACGCATGTTCCTTGCGCGAAAACTCCTCCGACCACGCGATGATCTGCGGCTCCAGCGCGAGCACGCTGTTGAGCGCCGCCGGCAGGTGGCGCAACTGCTTCAGATAACTCGCTTCCTGCTCGTCGTTCAAACGTCCGCGCAGCTTCGCGAGCGTTGCCGCCAGCGTGAACAGCGCAACCAGCTGCGTCGTGAATGCCTTGGTCGACGCGACGCCGATCTCGCGGCCCGCGTGCGTGAGGAACGACAACTCGGTCTGCCGCACCATCGCGCTCGTGCCGACGTTGCAGATCGCGAGCGTGTGCTTGTGGCCGAGCTCCTGCGCGTGCTTGAGCGCCGCGAGCGTGTCGGCGGTTTCGCCCGACTGCGAAATCACCACCACCAGCGACTTCGGATTCGGCACCGACTCGCGATAGCGATACTCGCTCGCGATCTCGACCTGACTCGGAATCTTCGCGAGCGATTCGAGCCAGTACTTGGCGGTGAGCCCCGAGTAGTAGCTGGTGCCGCACGCGAGAATCAGCAGGCTGTCGATGTCCGCGAACACCTGGCGCGCGCCTTCGCCGAAGATCGACGCATCGAACGCGTCGGCCTGCGGAATCGTGTCGGTGATCGCGCGCGGCTGCTCGAAGATTTCCTTCTGCATGAAGTGGCGATACGGGCCGAGTTCGACCGCGCCGCCATAGGCCGCGACCTGGCGCACCTCGCGTTGCGCGGCCTCGCCCTGGCGATCGGCGATGCGCACGCCATCGAGCGACAGTTCGCAGACGTCGCCTTCCTCGAGGAAGATGAAGCGCTCGGTGCTGCCTGCGAGCGCGAGCGCGTCCGATGCGAGGAAGTTTTCGCCGTCGCCGAGCCCGACCACGAGCGGCGAGCCCTGGCGCGCGCCGACCACCATATGCGGCTGATCCTTGTGCAGCACCGCGATCGCATACGCGCCGTGCAGTTGCGCGATCGCCTCGCGCACCGCAGCGAACAGGTCGCCGCGATACAGGCTATGGATCAGGTGCGCGATAACCTCGGTGTCGGTCTGCGAGACGAACTCGTAACCCTTGCCGCGCAGCATTTCGCGCAAGGTTTCGTAGTTTTCGATGATGCCGTTGTGTACCAACGCCAGCGCATCCCGCGAGAAGATCGGGTGCGCGTTGTCGGTGACCGGTGCGCCATGCGTGGCCCAACGCGTATGCGCGATGCCCGTCACGCCTTCGAGGTGACCGTCGCGCACCTGGCCTTCGAGGTCGGCCACGCGCGCGACGCTGCGCGCGCGGCTCGGCCCGCGAGCGCCTAGCACGGCGACGCCGCACGAATCGTAGCCGCGATATTCGAGGCGTCGCAGTCCTTCGATCAGGACGGGAACGATATTACGTTGCGCAACCGCGCCGACAATGCCGCACATGGTGTATTCCTTTTCAGTGCCGGATTCAGTGAGCGCGCCTCGTGGGCACGCCGTATCGATCAGCTTTTCTTTTTGACAGGGCGCACGTAGCCCGTCTTGCTCGTCTGGGTTTTATCGTTCAACACCAGCGCGCCGGCGGCGACGTCCTTCCACACCGTGGTGCCGGCCGCGATCGTCGCGCCGCGCTGCACGCGCACTGGTGCGACCAGTTGCGTGTCCGAGCCGACGAACACGTCGTCCTCGATCACGGTGCGGAATTTGTTGGCGCCGTCGTAGTTGCAGGTGATCGTGCCCGCGCCGATATTCACGCGCGCGCCGACATCCGCATCGCCGATGTAGGTGAGGTGGTTGGCCTTCGAGCCATGACCGAGCACCGCGTTCTTGATCTCGACGAAGTTCCCTACATGGGACTCGTCTTGCAGTGCCGCGCCTGTGCGCAAGCGCGCATACGGACCGACAACGGCCTTCGCGCCGACTTCCGCGCCTTCGATGTGCGTGAACGCATCGACGCGCGTACCGGCGCCGACACTCGCGTTGCGAATCACGCAGTTCGGCCCGATGCTGACGTTGTCGGCCAGCGTCACACGGCCTTCGAACACGCAGTTGACGTCGATCGACACGTCGCTGCCGCATTCGAGCGTGCCGCGCACGTCGACGCGCGCCGGGTCGGCGAGCGTCACGCCCGCGACGAGTAGTGCGTCGGCGACATTGCGCTGATGAATCCGCTCGAGCTTGGCGAGTTGCTGCTTGCTGTTGACGCCGAGCGTTTCCCACTCGTCGTCGGGTTGCGTGGTGACGACTTCGAGGCCGGCTTCGATCGCCATTTCGACCGCGTCGGTCAGATAGAACTCGCCTTGCGCGTTGTCGTTTTTGAGCGCCGCGAGCCAGCCGGCAAGGCGCGCGGTCGGCGCGACGATGATGCCGGTGTTGATTTCGGCGATCTTCCGTTGCTCGGGACTCGCGTCCTTCTGCTCGACGATGCGTTGCACGTTGCCGTGCAGATCGCGCACGATGCGGCCGTAACCGGTCGGGTCGTCGAGCGTGACGGTGAGCACGCCGTAGCCGTCCTGGCCGGCACGCCCGGTCAGTGCGCGCAGCGTTTGCGCACGCGTGAGCGGCACGTCGCCATAAAGCACCAGCGTGGGCAACGAAGGATCGAGCAGCGGCAGCGCCTGCTGCACCGCGTGGCCGGTGCCGAGCTGTTGCTCCTGCACCGCGAACTGGATATCGGGCGCCGCGACGGCTTCGCGCACGGCTTCGGCGCCGTGGCCGATCACGACGATCAGGCGGGCGGGCTTCAGTGCGCGGGCGGTGTCGATGACGTGAGCGAGGAGCGGCCGGCCGGCCAGAGGATGGAGCACCTTGGGAAGCGCGGACCGCATGCGCTTGCCGGTACCTGCCGCCAAAATGACGATGTTCATGGCGTCGGCAAATAGACGAGTTTGGAGCGGACGATTCTATCATGCTGCACCTGCAAAAAAGGCCGCAGACGCGGCCTCGGCAGGGCTTGCAAGCCAGCGGAAAAGCGCCGGAATGCCACCGGAACAGGCACTTTTCGCTCGTTACAGGTCGTCGAACTGGACTAGCGAAATGGTCTTCGCACTGGTGAGCGGCGCGCCTTCGTCGCCGTTCGAGCATGGTTCTTCGTCGAACGCGATGTCACCTTGCGGGTCGGCTTCGCCGGTCGCGCGCAGCCCCGCGAACGGAAACAGCTGGTGATCCATCAGATGCGACGGCACCACGTTCGACAACGCATTGAACATGTTCTCGATGCGGCCCGGGAAACGCTTTTCCCAGTCGCGGACCAGCGCCTTCATTTCCGCGCGCTTAAGGTTTGGTTGGCTACCGCACAGATTGCACGGAATGATCGGGAATTCACGCAGCTCGGCGTACTTCTCCAGATCGGTTTCCTTCACGTAGGCGAGCGGCCGGATCACGATGTTCTTGCCGTCGTCCGATTGCAGCTTGGGCGGCATACCCTTCAACTTGCCGCCGTAGAACAGGTTCAGCAGCAGCGTTTGCAGGATGTCGTCGCGATGATGGCCGAGCGCGATCTTGGTCGCGCCGAGCTCGCCGGCGACGCGATACAGGATGCCGCGCCGCAGCCGCGAGCACAGCGAACAGGTTGTCTTGCCCTCCGGCACGAGCCGCTTGACGATGCTGTAGGTGTCCTGATTCTCGATGTGAAACGGGATGTCGAGCTGGGTCAGATACTCGGGCAGCACGTGTTCGGGGAAGCCTGGCTGCTTCTGGTCGAGGTTTACCGCGACGATGTCGAAATTGATCGGCGCGCGCTCGCGCAGCCGCATCAGGATCTCGAGCATCGCGTAACTGTCCTTGCCGCCCGACAGGCACACCATCACCTTGTCGCCGTCCTCGATCATGTTGTAGTCGCCGATCGCCTGGCCGACCTGGCGCGCGAGACGCTTGAAGAGCTTGTTGTTCTCGTACGCTTCCTTCTGCTCGCGGCGCGTGAGCGGCGATTTCGAGGCGCGGGCGGCGCTCGGTGCCGCGGTGGCCTCGGCGGCTTCGTTGCCTGCGGTCAGCATTTCCGGTGCGTTCATCGCTCAGTCCTCCTTGATGCGGAAGACTTCGACGCCGACCGCATCGCAGTCCGGATACACGTCCGGCTTTTCGGTCGACACGCGCGCGCCGCGCACCTGCGGATGTTCGAGCATCGCGCGCACGAGGTCGTCGCACAGCGTTTCCTGCAGATGAATATGGCCTTGCGAGACGCGCCTGGCGATCGTGGAGCGCATGAAGTCGTAGTCGACGACTTCGGTGAGCTTGTCGTGCACCGGCGTGGACATCGTGAGCGGCACGAACAGTTCGACGTTGATCACGACGCGCTGCTCGCCGCGCTTTTCGGCGTCGTGCACGCCGATATTGATGTGCACTTCGTAATTGCGCAGAAAAAGCCGGCGGCAATCGGAGAGCCGGGGGTGCGAAAGAGCGGCAAACATGTTCGTTCCAGTCCAAAAAAGCGTGCGGGGCACGCAAAGGGGCGCTTCGCCACACGCGATGACCGCCTCGAAGGCCGGCCACGCGCGCGTGTCAGGCGCCCGTCAAAAACATCACGTCGCGCGGCAGCGGCACGAGATGCTGCCCGCCGTCGACCACCAGCGTCGTTCCGGTAACGCCGGCTGCATCCGCGAGATACAGCGCGGCGGCGACGATATCCTCGGGCCGCGACGCACGGCCAAGAGGCGTCATACGGTGAGCGGCCTCGAACCCGTGCTGGGTCTGGTCGCCCGATTGCATGGTCAGCCCGGGCGCGAGCCCGACCACCCGGAGCTTCGGCGCGAGCGCCTGAGCGAGCGCGACCGTCGCGGTCTGCAGCGCCGCCTTCGACAGCGTGTACGACAGATAGTCCGGGTTCATGTTGTACAGCTTCTGATCCAGCACATTGATGACGACGCCGCGCTGGCTTTCGTCGCGCAATGCCGCATCGGGCGTCGCGTCGTAAAGCATGCGCGCGAGCACGAGCGGCGCGCCGACGTTCATCGCGGTCAGCTTCAGCAGCAGCTCGTAGCCGACGTCGCGCGCCGTGTCTTCCTCGAAGCGCGACGCGTTATTGACGATGCACGACGGCCGCCCGAGCGCAGCGGCGCAGTCCGGCAGCAGCCGGGCGACCTGCGCCTCGTCGCCGAGCTCGGCGTGCAGCGCGACCGCGCGGCGGCCCAGCGCGACGATCTGCGCGACCACTTCGTCGGCGTCCTCACGCGAGGCACCGTAGTGCACGGCCACGTCCCACCCGCGCGCGGCGAAGCCGAGTGCGAGCGCGCGCCCGATGCGGCGCGCGGCGCCCGTAATCAGCACGACGCGGGGCGTTTCGGGCGGCAGTGCAGCCGCGCGGGCAGCGATGTCCGGAGAAACGGTCATTTACAATGCGGGGATGAATCCGAAAGCTCACCAGCCCGATAGTTTACCTGCTCCCGGCCCGAGTGCGCTCGCGCAGTCCGACGCGCTCGTCGCCGAGATCCGCGCGCAGCTCGACGCGGCCGGCGGATGGCTGCCGTTCGACCGCTACATGGACCGCGCGTTGTACGCGCCGGGGCTCGGCTACTACAGCGGCGGTGCGCGTAAATTCGGCCTGCGCGCCGACGACGGCAGCGACTTCGTCACCGCGCCGGAATTGTCGCCGCTGTTCGCCGCGACGCTCGCGCGCCCGCTCGCCGAAGCGTTGGAGGCGAGTGGCACGCGCGATGTGATGGAGTTCGGCGCCGGCACCGGCAAGCTCGCCGCGGGCTTGCTCAATGCGCTCGACACGCTCGGCGCCGAGTTCGACAGCTATTCGATCATCGATCTATCGGGTGAGCTGCGCGAGCGGCAGCGCGAAACGATCGCGGCGGCCGCGCCCGCGCTGCTCGCGAAAGTGCGCTGGCTCGACGCGTTGCCGCAGCGCTTCGAAGGCGTGGTGATCGGCAACGAGGTGCTCGATGCGATGCCGGTGCGGCTCTTCGCGCAAAACGGCGGTGTCTGGCGCGAGCGCGGCGTGGTGTGGCGCGACGGCGCCTTCGCGTTCGACGACCGCCCCGTCGCGGCCGCCGCGGACCTCGCGCTGCTGACCGAAATCGATGCGACCCGCGAACCGGCCGGCGACGACTACGTGACAGAAACGCACGAAGCCGCGCGCGCCTTCACGCGCACCATCTGCACGATGCTAGCGCGCGGCGCGATCTTGCTGATCGACTACGGTTTTCCGCGCCACGAGTACTACCACGACCAGCGCGCGCAGGGCACGCTGATGTGCCACTACCGGCACCGCGCGCACGGTGACCCGTTCCTGTACCCCGGTCTGCAGGACATCACCGCGCACGTCGAATTCACCGGCATCGCCGAGGCGGGCGTCGAGACCGGCGCGGACCTGCTCGGCTTCACATCGCAAGCGCGCTTCCTGCTGAACGCGGGCGTCACCGAGGCGCTCGGCGAAATCGATCCCGCCGACGCCGCGCGCTTTCTTCCCGCCGCCAATGCGGTACAGAAGCTGCTGTCCGAGGCGGAGATGGGCGAGCTCTTCAAGGTGATCGCGTTTTCGCGTGGACTCGACGATACGCTGCGCGCCTTTTCGAGCGGCGATCGTTCGCATACGCTGTGATTGTGAATCCGCTCTGGCTCGAGGACTCGCGATGATCCGCTGGCTTTTGACTACCTTCGTTGCCGTCGCGGTGCTGTCGTCGTGCTGGCCGTGGCTGAGGAAGCTCGGCATCGGCCGGATGCCCGGCGACGTGACCTTGCGGCTGTTCGGCCGCGAGTATCCGTTTCCGTTCATGTCGACGCTGGTGCTGTCGATGCTGTTGTCGCTGTTGGCGCGGGTGTTGTAGGCGCCGTCGCGCGCTACATTACGCCCGCGCGACTTCAAGCCAGCGCAGCCTCTACCGCACGCACGCGCTCCTCATGCACGGCGTCCTTGATGCCTGCCGGCGCATCGGCGAGCCGCTGCGCCACTGCCCCTGCATCCACGCCTCGCGCGGCCACCAGTGCAAGCCTCAGCCGCTCGGCCTGCGGGTACTCGCTCATCTCGAGGCCGAGCCGCCCGCGTGCATCCGACTCGCAGGCCTGCAGCGCCTCGGCGAAGCGCGCCGGCTTCCTGATCGCGTCGCTGCGCTCGAGCAGGCGCACCAGAGCCGCCGCCCCCATCTCCATCACGCGATGAATATTGCCGTGCTCGCGCGCGACCAGCACCGCCAGATCGCGGCACTCGTTCGGCACGCGCAGCCGCTCGCACAGCGGCTTCAGCAGATCGACGCTGCGGCCCTCGTGGCCGATGTGCCGCGGCAGCAGGTCCTCCGGCGTGGTCGCCTTGCCGAGGTCGTGCGTCAGCGCCGCGAAGCGCACCGGCAGCGCGTAGCCCTGCTGCGCGGCATGGTCTAGCACCATCATCACGTGGACACCGGTATCGACCTCGGGGTGATAGTCGGCGCGCTGCGGCACGCCGAACAGTGCGTCGATCTCCGGCAGAATCCGCGCGAGCGCGCCGCAGTCGCGCAGCACGCCGAACATCCGCGACGGCTTCTTCTCCATCAACCCGCGCGACACCTCCTGCCACACGCGCTCGGCCACCAGCGCATCGGCTTCGCCGTCGGCGACCATCTCGCGCATCAGCGCCAGCGTTTCCGGCGCGACCGTGAAATCGACGAAACGCGCCGCGAAACGCGCGATGCGCAGAATCCGCACCGGATCTTCGAGGAACGCGGCACTGACATGGCGAAAAAGCCGCGCCTGCAAGTCAGCCTGGCCGTTGAACGGATCGATGACCGGGCCGGTCAGCTCGCCGTCCGGGCGCGCCTCGCGCGCCATCGCGTTGATCGTCAGATCGCGGCGCGCGAGGTCTTCTTCGAGCGTCACGTCGGGCGCATAGAAAAACTGGAAGCCGTGATAGCCGGCCGCCGTCTTGCGCTCGGTGCGCGCGAGCGCGTACTCCTCGTGCGTCTGCGGATGCAGGAATACCGGAAAGTCCTTGCCCACCGGCCGATAGCCCTGCGCGACCATCTGCTCGGGTGTCGCTCCCACCACCACGTAGTCGCGGTCCTGCACCGGCACGCCGAGCAGCTCGTCGCGGACCGCGCCACCTACCGCGTAGATATTCATGGGCATTCGTCTTGATAGGCGATCGCGTGAGTTTCGCGGCGCGAGGCGTCGATCCATGCATTGACCGCGGGCAGCTCGGTGAGCCGCTCGACATAGGCGGCTGCGGTCTCCGACAACGCCGGCTTCCACGTGTTGAAGCGCATCGCGACCGGCGCGAACATCGCGTCGGCAATGCCGAATTCGCCGAACAGGAACGGACCGCCGTAGGTCTCGAGGCAGTCGCGCCAGATCGTCTCGATCCGCGCGATATCGGCGAGCGCGCCCGGCGTCGCGTTCTTGCCCGGGAACGACGCACGGATGTTCATCCACATCTTCGAGCGCAACTCGCCGAACCCCGAATGCATCTCGGCGCTGACGCTGCGCGCATGCGCGCGCGCCGCCGCGTCTCGCGGCCACAGCGCGTGTTGCGGGAAGCGCTCGGCGAGCGTTTCGGCGATCGCCAGCGAATCCCACACGGCCTGCCCGGCGTCGTCGATCAGGCACGGCACCTTGCCCGGTCCGCGCGGCGCCTGAGCGCGGATCTTCGCATTCGTGTCCGCTTCGTACAGCAGGATCAGTTCCTCGTCGAACGGAATGCCGAAGTGCGTGAGCAGCAGCCACGGACGCATCGACCACGACGAATAGTTCTTGTCACCAATCAGCAGTTTCATACTTGTTATCAGGTAGAGGGAAAGGCTTCAGCGCCCGGCGTTGGCGCGGAACGTGTCGAGTCGCGAACCCGAGGCAGCACCGGTCAGGTACGTCGGCACGATCGCTTCGATGCTGACCGGTTCGAGTCCGAGCTCGGGCGCGAGCGGCCCGCTCAGAATGTTGGCGACCTTCATCGAATCGAGATTGTCGCGCGAAATCACCGGTTTGCCCGGCGCCATTTCGAAGCTCAACGCCTGCAGGCGCGCGAGCGGCTCGGGCAGACGGATGATGCGCGCATGCTTGCCGATCACGTCGCCGCAGTACGAAACCAGGTCTTCGAGCGTGTAGACGGTGGGACCGCCGAGTTCGTAGGTGCGGCCGCTCGCGCCATCGAGATCGAGCACGTTGACGATCGCCTTCGCGACGTCGCCGACATAGACCGGTTGGAACTGCGCGTCCGGCATCGCGAGCGGAATGGCCGGAAACACGCGCTGCAGGAACGCGAACTTGTTCAGAAACGCGTCCTCGGGTCCGAACACGACGGACGGCCGGAAGATCGTCCACGCGACGTTGGCCGCATGCACGGCTTTCTCGCCGTCGGCCTTCGAGCGCGAATACATGCTCGGGCCGTTCGGATTGGCGCCTAGCGCGCTCAGATGAATCAGCCGATGCACGCCCTTGCCTTCGCAGGCGGCGACGATGCGCGTCGGCAGCTCGACGTGCGCATGCGCGAACTCACGCCCATAGGGCTTGCCGCGTTTGCCGTTCAGGATACCGACGAGATTGATTACGCAATCCGCGCCCTCGACGAAGCGCGCGAGTTGCACCGGATCGAACACGTCGGTTTCGAGCACGTCGATCGGCAGCATGGTCAGATGGCGCGCGTTGTAGCGTCGCCGTGTGGCGACGCGCACGTCCTTGCCCGTCTCGACGAGCGCGTTGACGAGGTGGCTGCCGATAAACCCTGAACCGCCGATGACCGCAATGGCTTGATGTCGCATTTTTCGACTCCCTGATGGAAGCCGCGGCAACGGCTGGCGAAGCGCGCCGCAACCTCGAAGCGAGATTGCGGCGCCAAGGCGCTTACGGTGCGATGTAACCCAGGCGCGCCTTCAGCGATTGCGGACGGCCTTCGAACAATGCCGCGTAGTAGACCGTGTTGGACAACACATTTTTCACGTAGTCGCGAGTTTCCTGAAACGGAATCGCCTCGGCGAAGACCGCGCCTTCGACCGGGCGCTGCAGCGACTGCCGCCAGTTGCGCGGACGGCCCGGACCCGCGTTGTAGCCAGCGGTGGCCAGCACGGCGGACCCGTCGAACTGATTGTAGATCATCGCCAGGTAGTTCGTGCCGAGCAGGATGTTGGTGTTGATGTCGTTCATCTGCTCGCGCGACACCGGTCCCAGACCGATCTTCTTCGCGACCAGTTGCGCGGTGGCGGGCATCAGCTGCATCAGTCCGCCCGCGCCGACGTCAGAGCGCGCGTTGATGATGAAGCGCGACTCCTGGCGAATCAGCCCGTACGCCCACTCGACGTCGAGCCCGCTCGACTGCGCGTCCTGCTCGACGATGTTGCGGAACGGCGATAGATAGCGCAGCGAAAAATCGTGCTCGCTCTTCGTGCGGTCCGCGGTGTTGACGGTGCGGTCGTACAGCTCGATGCGGCGCGCGTACTCGGCGGCGGCGAGCAGTTGCCGGTCGGACATGTTGCGCAACGGCCAGTTCCACTCGCGATTGCCTTCGAGCCGCAGGTTCAGCCCATAGAAGCGTTGCGCGAGATCGAAGCCCGGCGTGGTGCCGGCTTGCTGCACTTCGGCGTCGGTCACGGTGGTTTTTGGCGGCACGGTGATCTTCTGGCCGAGCTCTTCGAGCGCGAGTTGGCCGTAGAAGTTGAAGTTCGACGCGATCGACTGGAATTCCTGATCGGCCGTGGCCGTGTCGCCGACCTGCTTCAGCGCGCGCGCGTGCCAGTACACCCACGACGATTGCTTGCGCAGCGACTCGGGCATCTGCTCGATCGACCAGCGCACCATGTTCCAGTCGCCTGCGAGCAGCGCGCTGCGTGTGCGCCATTCATACGCGGGATTCGACAGCGGCGCGTTGGCCGACAGCCGGAACCAGTCGACCGCGCCTGGCATCTGCTTGAGCGCGCCCTGATAGCCGATCGTGCCCCAGCCGATCGCGCGCTCCGGCGAATTCAGCGACGGCGCGACCGACGCGAACGTGGCAGCGGCCATGGCCGGATCGTTGCGCGCCATGCGCGTGATGGCGAGCAGCGCCAGCTGGTGCGATTGCGCATCCGGTCCGACGCCGCGCGCGAGCAATAGCGGCGCCGTGTTGGTCGCCTGGCTGAACAGCACCGGGTCGGGCGGCTGGTCGCCGAGCGCGTCGACGAGCTTGCTGCCGGTGCTCGTGTAGTTCTGCTCGTACGCGAGACGAATTTGCGCCCAGATGTCGTCGGCGCTGAACTGGTGGTTCACGCCGAGCACCGTGATCAGATCGACGCAGCCGTCGCCGTACCACTTCGGCTCGACGAGCAGCGCGCGCGCCGCGTCCGCGACGTTCTCGCCGCGCGACGCGCGCGATTCGAGCGCGTAGCACTTGACCTGAGTGTCGTCGTCGAGCACGAACTTCGCGTACTGCTGGTCGAAGTTGCGCCAGTCGTGACGCGTGCCGAGCACCGTCAGGTAGTCGTTGCGCATGCGATCGGCGATCGCCTGGCCGTCGTACTTCTGCAGGAACGCGAGCACGGGCGCGTCCGGCGCGTCGATGCGCGCATGGCCGGTCGAATCGAACAGCTGCGGCTTGATCTGGAAGTACTCCAGATACGAGGGCGCCGGATAATTCGGGATCATGCTCGCGAGCTGGGCTGCGCGCGCCGCGTCGTTAGTACGCGAGGCTTCGCGAAGCTGGACGAAAATCTGGTCGTCGTTCGTGAGTTGCGAGATCGGAAGGGGCTTGACGGCCGAGGCAGTGCTGCAGGCCACGAGTGCCGCTGCGGCAAGCGCGATACCGGCCGCGCGATATACTCGAAAAAAGCGTTTTGACATCGTTGTTTCTGGAGCGCGAATTGGACCCAAGCATAGCATGCAACCCTGTCCCGGCAACGAAAAAGGCGCTGCGCCGGATGTTGCTGGAAAGCCGTCTGCAAGCGGCTTCCCAGCCGGCGAAGAATGCCGCGCTCGGGCGTCGGATGCTCGACGCGCTGAAGCACTACGCGGTACGCAGCGCGGGATTCTACTGGCCGCTTGCCGGCGAGTTCGACGCGCGCGGGGCGATTGCGATCTGGCTTGCCGCGGACTCGCACCACGAAGCCAGTCTGCCAATCATTAAAGAACGTGGCATGGCGCTCGAATTCCATGCCTGGACGCCCGCGACGCCGATGAAAATCGGCCATCACAAGATTGCCGAGCCCACCTCGGGGCGCGTGGTGCTGCCCGAGCTGCTGTTCGTGCCCTGCGTGGGTTTCGACTCGGACGGCTACCGCCTCGGCTACGGCGGCGGCTATTACGACCGCACGCTGGCCGGCTGGCCGGCGGCGCACAAGCCGATCACGGTCGGCATCGCATACGAAGCGTGCCGCACCGACACGCTGGAACGCGAGGCGCATGACATTCCACTCGATCTGATCGTCACAGAGGCGGGGTTTCATCCGGCGCTGCCGGGCTGAACGCGCGATGCGCGGCGTGTGACGCGCCGGCGCTTGCGCGGTGCTTCGTCGTTACAGCGAAGCCGCCGCGCGCGCCGCCGTGTCGTACAGGCCCGACGCATTGCGTATCAACTGCGCGGCCTCGCCGATCTGCTGGTTGGTCAGGCCGCTTTCCTTGAGCGTCGAGATCAGGCAGTCTTCGCGCACCTCGCGATACTTCAGGCATAGTTCGCGGCCCGCGTCGGTTGCGGAAAAGAACACTTCCTTGCCGGTCTTTTCGCTTTTTACGTACCCTCTAGCTACGAGCTTTTTCAACGCGTACGTCGCGACGTGCGTGTCCTCGATATTCAGCACGAAGCAGATGTCCGCGAGCTTCTTGCGGCGTTCGCGATGGCTCACGTGGTGCAGCAGCGACACCTCGATCGCGGTCATGTCCTTGTCGCCGGCCGCCGACATGCAGCGCACCATCCAGCGGTTGAACGCATTGCCCGCCATGATCAGCGCGTATTCGAGTTCCGAGAGTTCCGCGCTGCTCTCGGAGACGAGGTGTTCCGACGAAACGATCTTGGTGGGATGACGCGTCATACGAGGTTCCCGTGACGAAAATGGGCTGGAAAAGTGTCGCAAGTGTACGACGATGCTCGCCGCCGACGAGCGTGGCAAAAACGCTTATTGCTAAATCGTCGATATTTTATTGATAATGTACGCTCCAAAGGTCGCCGACTCCGTGCCGGGCATGCGCCAACGCACCGCGCTGTCCGCCTCACCCTCCGACTCGATCCGGGCCGTCCAGTCATGAGCCAACCACGAATTTTTCCCCTCGGCGATGCCGCGCTCGTCTGCGAAGCGCCGCCGCCCGCCACGCTGGAGTGCCAGCAGCGCGTGTGGGCTGCGGCCGAAGCCGCGCGCGACTGGCCGCAGGTGCTCGAAGTCGTGCCCGGCATGAACAATCTGACGCTCGTATTCGACCCGCTCTCGACCGACGCCGACGCGCTCGGCGAGCAGTTGCTGACGGCCTGGAACGCAGCGGCCAAAGCCGTCGCGCCCGGCCGCGACGTCGAGATTGCAGTGCAGTACGGCGGCGCATTCGGCCCCGATCTGCAGGCGGTCGCCGAACATACTGGCTTGAGCGCGCGCGAGGTCGTCGAACATCATGCGGGCGGCGCCTACGTGGTGTTCTTTCTCGGCTTCCAGCCCGGCTTCGCCTATATGGGTGGGCTCGACACCGCGCTGTACACGCCGCGCCGCGCGTCGCCGCGGCTCGAGGTGCCAGCGGGCTCGGTCGGCATCGGCGGCGAGCAGACTGGCATCTATCCGGCGGTGTCGCCGGGCGGCTGGCAGCTGATCGGCCGCACCGAGGTGCCGCTGTTCGATCCGGCGCGCCGTCCGCCCACGCTGCTGCAGCCCGGCGACCGGGTGCGCTTCACGATCGCGGGGATGCACGCATGATCGACGTGATCCGCGCGGGTCTCCAGACCACGATCCAGGACCTCGGCCGCCACGGCTATCGGCATCTCGGCGTCGCGATGGGGGGGGCGCTCGACCGGCTGTCGCTCGAAGTCGGCAACCGGCTGGTCGGCAACCGCCCCGACGCGGCCGGCCTCGAAATCACCTTCGGCCCGACCGCGCTGCGCTTTTTGCGCGCGACGCGCGTCGCGATCACCGGCACCGAGTTCGGCGCGACGCTCGACGGCAAACCCGTCTATTCGTTTTGGAGTCTGCCCGTGCAGGCCGGCCAGGAGCTCGTGCTGCACGCTGCGAAGCGCGGCATGCGCGGCTATGTCTGCGTGGCGGGCGGCATCGACGTGCTGCCGATGCTCGGCTCGCGCAGCACCGACCTTGCCGGCCATTTCGGCGGACTCGGCGGCCGCGCGCTCAACGACGGCGACCGTCTGCCGGTCGGCGCGCCGCAGCAGCGCGGCCACCTCGGCTTCACGCCCGAGGCGCCCGAGTTCGGCGTGAAGGCGCCCGCCTGGTGCAAGTTCGTGCTGGTCAACGAGCCGCTGCGGCGCGGTCGTCATCCGTCGGGCATGCCGTGGGCCATACCGATCCGCGTGCTGCGCGGCCCCGAATACGACAGCTTCACCGCGGATGCACAGCAGTCGTTCTGGTCCGACGAGTGGCTCGTGACGCCGAACAGCAACCGCATGGGCTATCGCCTTGCCGGCACCGAGCTGAAGCGCACGCACAAGACTGACCTGCTGTCGCACGCAGTACTGCCCGGCACGATCCAGGTGCCCCCGAACGGTCAGCCGATCGTGCTGATGAGCGACGCGCAGACCACCGGCGGCTATCCGAAGATCGGCGCGGTGATTCAGGCCGATCTGTGGAAGCTCGCGCAGGTGCGCCTGAACGGTGCTGTCCGTTTCATCCCGACGACGCCCTACGAAGCGCGCCAGGCTTTGCTGGAAGAACGCACGTATCTGCGGCAGATCGACGCCGCGATCGCGATGCATGAAGAGCGTTGCGCGCGCCGGGTGGCGCTCGCGGCGCTGTGACACTAAGTAAAGGAATCCCCATGGAAATCGATCTGAACGCCGATCTCGGCGAAGGCTGCGGCTCCGACGAGGCGCTGCTCGACCTCGTGAGCTCGGCCAACATCGCGTGCGGCTGGCATGCGGGCAGCCCCAACGCGATGCGCGACTGCGTGCGCTGGGCCGTGCAGAAAGGCGTGTCGATCGGCGCGCATCCGAGCTTCAACGATCCCGAGAATTTCGGCCGCAAGGAAATGGATCTGCCGGCGGGCGAGATCTACGCGGGCGTGCTGTATCAGCTCGGCGCGCTGTCGGCGATCGCGCAGGCCGAGGGCGGGCGCATCGCGCACGTGAAGCCGCACGGCGCACTGTACAACCAGGCCGCACGCGACGCGAAGATCGCTGACGCGATCGTCTCCGCGGTGCACGATTTCGATCTGTCTGTCGCCGTGTTCGCGCTCGCCAACAGCGGGCTCGTGAGCGCCGCGCGCAACGCGGGCCTGACCGCGATCGAGGAAGTGTTCGCCGACCGCGGCTATCGCGCGGACGGCTCGCTCGTGCCGCGCAAGGAGCCGGGCGCGCTGCTCGACGACGAGGACGAAGTGCTCGCGCGCACGCTCGCGATGATCCGCGAGCATCGCGTGAAAGCCGTCGATGGGCAGTGGGTGCCGTTGAACGCGCAGACCATCTGCCTGCACGGCGACGGCCCGCATGCGCTGGCGTTCGCGCGACGCATTCGCGGCGCGCTCGCCGACGCAGGCATCGAAGTGCATGCGGCGGCCGCCGCGCGCGTCTGAGCGTTCGCATCACCGTCGTCCACACTGCGCGCCGATCCGATCCGGCGGTTCCTTTCATATCGACGAGGTGCTGGCCATCTGACGCAGTACCTCGTCGCCCGAAAGCTGCTGCTGTCCAATCAACGGTGGCGCGGCCGACGCACATGACTAACGATCGCTAACAGAGCGACGGCCAATATCAACGAGACCAGAAAACTGACAACGAGCAACGTTGCGACGATGATGTCCGTGTTGTTTTCTCCGCCAACCGAATCCAGTACCTTGAAAAGCGGAGCAAAAAACTCTGAGCCCGCGCCGCTCGCAAACCATTCATCAATACCCGGCATGCGGGGCAATTCCCACTGCGATGGGAAGCGTCAGCGCCAGTGCGAGCGCAATACAAATCAGCGCCATTTTCGCTACGGCTGCAGTCTCGAACCGACTCAACCCGCCTCAACCACGAAGCCGTGCTGCCGCAACAGCTGCAGCACGCCCTTCGGCCCACCCAGGTGCAGCGCGCCGATCGCGACGAACAGCGGCTTGTTCGGCGCGGCGAGTTGCAGCATCCTCGCGACGAAGCGGCGATTGCGCTCGTAGACGATCCGGTTGTCGATCGAATTGGAGACGCGCGGGTCGCGCGCGAGCTTCTCCGATTTGGCAGCCTGCCACGCGGCGATCGCATCGGCATCGCCGACCCGCCACAGCCGGTGCAGCGTGTGCACGTCCTCGACGTTCTGCGCGGGCGTCTGCACCAGATCCTGCGCGAGCATCTCCCGCTGCTGCGCGGCCGACAGTCCGGTGAACGCGCGCATCTGTTGCGCGAGCGTTTCGAGTCCGACGATCTTGCCGCGCGTCTTCAGATAGACGTTCTGCAATTGCGCTTCGGTGCCGTACTCGGTTTGCAGCCCCGCGGACAGCGAGTCGTAGGTCTCGACCACCAGCGACGCGAGCCACGGCCGCATCTTCTTGATCGCATCGAGCGCGGCCGGGTTGCCGCGCAGCCGCAACGCGAGCTTGTGCCACAGCGGCTCGGGCAGCAGACCCGGCAGGCAGTCGTGCTTGCATACGCCGTACTTCGACACGTCGTCCTGCGACACCAGCAACTCGTCGGGCGACAATTCGAGCGCGAGCGTCTGCGATGCGGCGAGCGCCGCGAGGATCGGCGCGCGGAACGGCCGCCCCGCCGGATAGTCGACGGGATCGCCGACGTGCAGCGTGCCGAGCACGTAGATCGTCGTACTGCCACGCGTCGCGACATAGAACGGCATGTGCGCCGGTTGCTGGCGCACCGGGCCGCTCGCGGTGGTGCCGGGGACCGGGGGCGGCGCAATTGACGGCGGTGGCGGGCTTGGCACCGTGACGGCAGGACGGGCCGCCTGGGCTGGCGCCTTGGCCGCCGCGCCGGCCGCGTGAGCGATGCAGGGTACGGCCGCGCCGACCGACAGCGCGCAGCCTACGCGAAATAAAGCGGACAGCGACGCGGGAAGAAATACGGAGAAAAAGGCGCGCGCGAGCGCATGAACGAACGCGCAGAGAAACGTGCGAAAAAACTTGCCGGCGAACCTTCCAGCAAATGCGCCGCAGGGCGCGGCGCCTCCCAGCGCACGCGCCCCGCGGCGCCGCGCAAAGGCGGCTATCCAGCCGCCCTCACACAAGCGGCGCGCAAGACGACGCGCCGCCACCACATCAGGCATCCACGTCCCCCACCTCTTCAGCGCGGTGACAGGAGACCAGGCGGCCATCCACTTCTCGCAGCTTCGGCTCCTCGCTGCGGCAGCGGTCGATCACGTACGGGCAGCGCTGATGGAACGTGCAGCCCGACGGCGGATTCAGCGGCGACGGCATTTCGCCTTGCAGCTTGATCTTGATCGTGCGGTCGGCCTCGAAGATCGACGGGGTCGCCGACATCAGCGCGCGCGTGTACGGATGACGCGGCTTCGAGAAGATGCGCTGCTTGTCGCCGAGTTCAGCGACGCCGCCGAAGTACATGACCATCACGTCGTCGGCGATATGCTCGACCACCGACAGGTTGTGCGAGATGAACACGTAGCTCGTCTTGAACTCGTCCTGCAGGTCCATGAACAGGTTCAGGATCTGCGCCTGGATCGAGACGTCGAGCGCCGAGACCGGTTCGTCGGCGACCACGATCTGCGGATCGAGGATCATCGCGCGCGCGATCGCCACACGTTGACGCTGGCCGCCGGAGAACATGTGCGGATAGCGCTTCGCGTGCTCGGGCCGCAGGCCGACCGTGCGCATCATCTGCGCGATGCGCTCGGCGCGCTCGGTCGCGCTCATCTGCGTGTTGATCGCGAGTGGTTCGCCGAGCGTCTGCTCGACGGTCTTGCGCGGATTGAGCGACGCAAACGGGTTCTGGAACACCATCTGCACGCGGCGCCTGAGCGCCGCGATCTTCTCGTGATTCGCGCCGGCCACGTCCTCGCCGTCGATCAGCAGGCGGCCCGCGCTCGGCGTTTCGATCATCGTCAGCTGACGCGCGAGCGTCGACTTGCCGCAGCCGGACTCGCCGACTACCGCCAGCGTCTTGCCGCGGTCGAGCGCGAACGACACCCCGTTCAGCGCCTTCACCGTGCCGTGCGCGAACATGCCGCGCTTGACCGTGTAGTAGCGCGCGAGCTGGTCGGCGACGAGCACGTGATCCCCAGTACGATCCGACTGGCGACGGGTTTCGGGTACTGCGCTCATCGGGCGCCTCCTTGCGTGTGAACGTTGGCGTCCTTCTCGAGGTTCAGCGGCTTGATGCAACGCACGCGCGTGAGCTCGGTGTGCGCGGGCAGCGGCGCGAGCGCGGGGCGGGCCTTCATGCAGTCGTCGACCACGTACTTGCAGCGCGGCGCGAACAGGCACCCCTTGGGCCGGTCGTCGCGGCCCGGCACCATGCCCGGCAGCGCCGCGAGCCGCACCGCGCCCACGTTGTGCTCGGGAATCGCGGCCAACAGCGCCTCCGTGTACGGATGATGAGGCGCGGCGAAGATCTCCGGCACCTTGTTCGTCTCGATCACCTCGCCCGCATACATCACGGCGACGCGCTGCGCGACCTCGGACACCACGGCCAGATCGTGCGAAATCAGCACGAGCGCCATGCCGCGTTCCTTCTGCAGGCGCATCAGCAATTCCATGATCTGCGCCTGGATCGTCACGTCGAGCGCGGTGGTCGGCTCATCGGCGATCAGCAGCTTCGGGTTGCAGGCAATCGCCATCGCGATCATCACGCGCTGGTTCATGCCGCCCGACATCTGATGCGGAAACGAGCCGATACGATTTTTTGCATCGGGAATGCCGACCTGATCGAGCAGTTCGAGCGCGCGTTTGTCTAGCGCGCTGCCGCGCAGGCCCTCGTGCAGCTTCAGCACTTCCTTGATCTGATAGCCGACCGTGTAGCTCGGGTTCAGGCTCGTCAGCGCGTCCTGGAACACCATCGCGATGTCCTTGCCGATGATCTTGCGGCGTTGCTTCGCGGAGGCCTTCAGCAGGTTCTTGCCGTCGAACGTGATTTCGTCGGCGGAGACCTTGCCGGGCGCGTCGATCAGGCCCATCAGCGCCATCATCGTCACGCTCTTGCCCGAGCCCGATTCGCCCACCACGCCGACCACTTCGCCCGGCGCGACGTCGAGATTGATGCGGTCGACCGCGGGCAGGCCGCCGAAGTTGACCGCGAGATTGCGGATGGTCAGTAGATTGCTCATGATCAGGCCATCCGTTTCAGTTTGGGGTCGAGCGCGTCGCGCAGCCCGTCGCCGAGCAGGTTGATCGCGAGCACCGAGATCAGGATGGACAGACCGGGCATCGTGACGATCCACCATGCGCTGTCGATGTAATCGCGCGCCGACGCGAGCATCGCGCCCCACTCCGCCGACGGCGGCTGCACGCCGAGGCCGAGGAAGCCGAGCGCGGCGGCATCGAGAATCGCCGACGAAAAGCCAAGAGTTGCCTGCACGATCAGCGGCGCGGTGCAGTTCGGCAGCACCTGCGAGAACATCAGCCGCAACGTGCTCGCACCCGCGACGCGCGAAGCGGTCACATACTCCTTCTGCAACTCACCCTGGGCGGACGCGCGCGTCAGACGCACATAGCCCGGAAGCGCGACGATCGCGATCGCGAGCATCGTGTTGACGAGACCCGGACCGATGATCGCGACCACCGCGACCGCGAGCAGCAGCGACGGCAGCGCGAGCAGCACGTCCATGATGCGCATGATCGGCGTGTCGGCCCATTTCTCGAAGAACGCGGCGACGAGGCCGAGCACGACGCCCGGAATCAGCGCGAGGACCACCGAGACGAAGCCGATCCAGAACGACAGCCGCGCGCCGTACATCAGACGCGAAAGGATGTCGCGGCCCGCTTCGTCGGTGCCGAGAATGAACTTCCAGTTGCCGCCGTCGAGCCACGCCGGCGGGATCTTCACGGAGTCGCGGTATTGCTCGATCGGGCTGTGCGGCGCGATCAGCGGCGCGAAGATCGCGATGAAGACCAGCACCAGCACGATGATGCCCGCGCCGACCGCACCGCGGTTGCGCGAGAAGTTGGCCCAGAATTCGCGTGCCGCGATGGCGCGGCCGCTCGGCGGGGTAACCGCTTGGGGGACGGTGTTTTGGATATCAGCCATTGTGATTTACCTCGTATGGCGGATGCGCGGGTTGAGCACGCCGTACAGCAGATCGACGACGAGGTTCACGACGATCACCAGCGTGGCGATCAACAGGATACCGCCCTGCACGACCGGATAATCGCGCCGGCCGATCGCGTCGATCAGCCACTTGCCGATGCCCGGCCATGAAAACAGCGTTTCGGTCAGCACCGCGCCCGCAAGCAGTGTGCCGACCTGCAGGCCGATCACGGTGACGACCGGAATCAGCGCATTGCGCAGCGCATGCACGACGATCACGCGTCCCGGCGACAGCCCCTTCGCGCGCGCGGTGCGGATGTAGTCCTCGCGCAGCACTTCGAGCATCGACGAGCGCGTCATGCGCGCGACGACCGCGAGCGGAATCGTGCCGAGCACGATCGCGGGCAGGATCAGGTGACTGAGCGCGGATTTGAACGCGCCTTCGTCGGTGGACATCAGCGAGTCGATCAGCATGAAGCCGGTCACGTGCGGAATGTCGTATTCGACCGCGATGCGGCCCGACACCGGCGTCAAGCCGAGCTTGACCGAGAACACCATGATGAGGATCAAGCCCCACCAGAAGATCGGCATCGAGTAGCCGGTCAGGGCGGTGCCCATCACCCCGTGATCGATCACCGTGCCGCGCCTCAGCGCCGCGAACACGCCCGCCGGCAGGCCGATGATCAGCGCGAACAGCATCGCGCAGAGCGACAGTTCGACGGTGGCGGGAAAGCGCGCGAGGAATTCGCCCATCACGCTGGTGTTGGTGATGATCGACGTGCCGAGGTTGCCGTGCACGGCACGGACGATGTAGTGGAAGTACTGCATTGGCAAGGGCTCGTCGAGCCCGAGGCGGTGCATCGCGGCCGCATGCATGGCCGGATCGACGCCGCGCTCGCCCATCATCACTTCGATGGGGTCGCCCGGGATCAGGTGGATCAGCGCGAACGCGAGGATCGTGATGCCGATGAACGTCGGTATCACCATGCCGATGCGGCGCAAAACGAAGCGGAACATGGTTCGCTCCCATGGTACTGGTGATGAAAAAACGCAACCGGCGACGAGGGCTCGTGACCCCGGTCGCCGGACCATTTCGACCAGTTTTCTAACCGTGCGAAAAGTGTACTGTGTTGCGGCGTACTGTATTGCGGCCTACTGTGCGAACTTTACGATTACTTGATGCTGACGCCGTCGAAGCGCGCGTAGCCGAGCGGTTCGATGCGCATGTCGACCACCTTCTTGCTGACCGGCTGATAGACGGTCGAGTGCGCGATCGGCGAGAACGGCAGTTGCTGCGCGAAAATATGCTGCGCGTCGCCGTAGATCTTCGTGCGCGTCGCCACGTCCGAAGTCGTGCGGCCCTTCTGGATCAGATCGTCGAACGGCTTGTAGCACCACTTCGAGAAGTTGTTGCCGTTGATCGCCTCGCAGCCGAGCAGCGTGCCGAGCCAGTTGTCCGGATCGCCGTTGTCGCCGGTCCAGCCGATCAGCATCGTGTCGTCTTCACCCGCGTGCGCGCGCTTGATGTACTCACCCCATTCGTACGTGACGATCTTCGCCTTCACGCCGATCTTCGCCCAGTCCGCCTGGATCATTTCCGCCATCAGACGCGCGTTCGGGTTGTACGCGCGCTGCACCGGCATCGCCCACAGCGTGAGGTCAAAGCCGTTCGGGTAGCCCGCCTTCGCGAGCAGATCCTTCGCCTTGGCCGGATCGTACGAGGCGGCCGGCAGGTTCTTGACGAACGACCATTGCGTCGGCGGCATCGGGTTCGTCGCGAGCTGGCCCGCGCCCTGGTAGACCGAGTCGATGATCGCCTTCTTGTTGATCGCCATGTCGAGCGCCTGACGCACTTCGAGCTTGTCGACCGGCTTGTGCGTCACGTTGTACGCGAGATAGCCGAGGTTGAAGCCCGGTTGCGACGGCATGTCGATGTTCGGCTCGGCCTTCAGCGGCGCGATGTCAGCCGGGCGCGGATAGCTCATCACCTGGCATTCGTCGCGCTTGATCTTCTGCACGCGCACGCCGGCATCCGGCGTGATCGAGAAGATCAGCTTCGAGATCTTCACCGCGCCCGGCTTCCAGTAGTCCGGGTTGCCGTCGAAGCGGATCGTCGCGTCCTTCGTGTAGCTGCGGAAGATGAACGGACCGGTGCCCACCGGGAACTGATTGATGTCGGCGGCCTTGCCTGCCTTGAGCAGCTGATCCGCATATTCAGCCGACAGGATCGACGCGTATTCCATCGCCAGATTCTGGATGAACGGCGCGTTGACTTCCTTCAGCGTGAACTTGACCGTGTACGGGTCGACTTTCTCGACGCTCGTGATCAGCTTGTCGAGGCCCATGTCGGTGAAGTACGGGAACTGCACCGGATACGCCTTGCGAAACGGCTGGTTCGGGTCGAGCATGCGCTGGAACGAGAAGACCACGTCGTCCGCGTTGAATTCGCGCGTCGGCTTGAAGAACGAGGTGGTCTGGAACTTCACGCCATGACGCAGATGGAACGTGTAGGTCTTGCCATCGGGCGACACGTCCCACTTCTCCGCGAGGCCGGGCTCGACCTTGGTGCCGCCGCGTTCGAACTCGACGAGGCGGTTATAGACGGTGAACGTGTTGGCCGTGAAGTCGACGCCCGTCGTGTATTGGGCCGGATCGAAACCCGCGGGACTGCCTTCCGAGCAGTAAACGAGGGTTTTGTTCGGGATCCCAGCGGCCTGCGCGCTCGTCACGCCAAGCAGGGATGCCGCTGCGGCAGCGACGAGCGTGGACATACGCGCGACGCGCAACAGATTGTTTTGCTTCATGTTTCCTCCAGGTTCGGGGCCGGCTTGCGCCGGCGTAGCGGGATATTACTTGAGCTTGGGCCGGCTACCAAGCGGAGCAAAATCCCTCTGTTGACGATAGGAAACACTTCGTGCAAACGTTTTGCCACGGTTTTGTCACGGGCCGGGCGGGCCCATTCGAGCCGCCCGGCGACGAATGCGGCACAAAAAGCGCGCGGCGCCCGCTTATTTCACCCCAACCTCCAGGAATTGCGTCGGCCCGAACGGATCGATCTTGAAGCCCGTCACGTTCTTGCTGATCGGCTGATAGACGGTCGAATGCGCGATCGGCGTGAACGGCACCTGGTCCTTGAAGATCTCCTGCGCCTGGGTATAGTCCTTGGTGCGATCGGCCATGTTGGTGGTGCTGCGGCCCTGCTTGATCAGATCGTCGTAAGGCTTGTAGCACCACTTCGAGAAGTTGCTGCCGTTGACCGCGTCGCAGCCGAGCAACACGCCGAGCCAGTTGTCAGGGTCGCCGTAGTCACCCGTCCAGCCGATCAGCATCGCCTGATGCTCGCCGGCGTGCGCGCGGCGAATGTACTCGCCCCACTCGTAAGTGGCGATGTTGACCTTGACGCCGATCTTCGCCCAGTCCGCCTGCAGCATTTCGGCCATCAGGCGTGCATTCGGGTTATACGGGCGCTGTACCGGCATCGCCCATAGCGTCAGCTCGAAGCCGTCGGGGTAGCCCGCCTGCTTCAGGAGCGCTTTCGCTTTGTCGACGTCGTAGGGCGCGTCCTTCAGGTTCTTGTCGTAACCCCATTGCGTCGGCGGCATCGGGTTCGTCGCGAGCTGGCCCGCGCCCTGGTAGACCGCTTCGATGATCGCCTTCTTGTTGACCGACATGTCGAGCGCGCGGCGCACGAGCACGTTGTCGAGCGGCTTTTTGGTCGTGTTGTACGCGATATAGCCGAGGTTGAAGCCCACTTCGCTCGGCATCGCGAGCGACGCATCGGCCTTCACGGTGGGGATGTCGGCCGGGCGCGGATAGGACATCACCTGGCATTCGCCGCGCTTGAGCTTTTGCAGGCGCACGGCCGGATCGACCGTGATCGCGAAGATCAGCTTGCCGACCTTCGCGACGCCCGGCTTCCAGTAGTCGGGATTGCCGTCGAAGCGGATCGTGTCGTCCTTCGTATAGCTGCGGAAGATGAACGGACCGGTGCCGACCGGGTACTGGTTGATGTCGGACGCCTTGCCCCCCTTCAGCAGCTGATCCGTGTATTCAGCCGACAGGATCGACGCGAACGGCATCGCGATCTGCTGCAGGAACGGCGCGTCGACTTCCTTCAGCGTGAAGCGCACCGTGTACGGATCGACCTTCTCGATTTTGGCGATGTTCTTCGCGAGACCGAGGTCGTTGAAATACGGGAAATTGACTGGATACGCCTTGCGGAACGGGTTCTCGGGATCGAACATGCGCTCGTAGGTGAACACGACGTCGTCCGCGTTGAATTCGCGGGTCGGCTTGAAGTACGACGTGGTCTGGAATTTGACGCCGTGGCGCAGATGGAACGTATAGGTGAGGCCGTCGGGCGACACGTCCCACTTTTCGGCGAGTCCTGGCTCGATGTCCGTGCTGCCGTGCGCAAATTCGACGAGCCGGTTATAGACCGTGTACGAGCCGGCGCTGAATTCGACGCTGGTCGTGTATTGCGCGGTATCGAAACCCGCCGGGCTGCCTTCGGAGCAGAAAATCAGCGTCTTGTCGGGCAGCGTGGCCGCCTGCGACGCGGCGGGCACGAGGCCGCTCGTGGCAACCGCGAGCGCGGCGAGAGCCGGCAGGCAGAACGGGTGAAGCGCGAACAGTCGGTGTGCCGCAGTCTTTCTTGTCACTGTCATATCGTCCTCCGCACAGCAGCCGGGTTGGCTGCGTCTCGATGATAGACAGCCCAAAAATGAGCTTCAACAGGGACTTACCACGCTATTTGGGACAAATTCGCGACCCATGCCAGACTGGCGGGGACCGCGCGGCCGTTGCAGCCGCGCGGGCATCGCAATTACACGGCGAGCCGTTCGCAGATCGCCTTGGTCGATGCGGCCGCGTTCAGCGTATAGAAGTGCAGACCCGGCACTTTCGCGTCGAGGAGCCGTTGACACAGAGCCGTCACCACGTCGAGCCCGAACGCGCGGATCGACTCGCGGTCGTCGCCGAAGCTCTCTAGCCGGCGCGCGATCCAGCGCGGCACTTCGGCGCCGCACATTTCGGAGAAACGCATCAGCTGCGAGAAGTTCGTGATCGGCATGATGCCGGGCACGATCGGCACGTCGACGCCGATCTGGCGCGCATCGTCGACGAAACGGAAGTACGCGTCCGCGTTGAAGAAGTACTGCGTGATCGCCGAGTTTGCGCCGGCTTTCACCTTGCGCGCGAAGTTTTCGAGATCGTGACGCGGCGAGCGCGACTGCGGATGGTATTCCGGATAACCCGCCACCTCGATCCAGAACCAGTCGCCGAACTCGGCACGGATGAAGCTGACGAGCTCCGACGCATAGCGCAGCTCGCCGACCGCGCCCATGCCCGAGGGCAGATCGCCGCGCAGCGCGACGATATGGCGGATGCCGTACGCGCGGTACTCGCCCAGGATCGCGCGCAGGCTTTCCTTCGACGAGCCGATGCACGACAGATGCGGCGCCGCCTCGAGCCCTTCCTTCGCCATGTCGACGACGGTATCGAGCGTGCCTTGCTGGGTCGAGCCGCCGGCGCCGAACGTGACGGACACGAACTTCGGTTTGAGCGACACGAGTTCCGCGCGCGTCGCGCGCAGTTTGTCGATGCCTTCCTGCGTTTTCGGCGGGAAGAATTCGAATGAGAGTTCGATCGGATTCATAGTCAAAAAGTCAACCGAGACTGCGGTTGCCGAAAATGAGCGCGGACAGTAGCCACGACACGATGCTGTACAGGATCGAGCCGAAGAACGCCGACCAGAAGCCCGACACCTCGAAGCCCTTCAGCAGCGACGCGCACAGCCAGAAGCACAGCGCATTGACGACCAGAATGAAGAGTCCGAGCGTGAGGATCGTGACGGGCAGCGTCAGCAGGATCAGCAGCGGCCGCAGCAGCGTATTGATGAGGCCGAGCACGATCGCGACGATCAGCGCGGTACCGAAACTACGGATATGGATCGACGGAACGATGTAGGTGATGATCAGCAGCGCGAGCGCGTTGATGAGCCAGGTCAGCAGCACGGTCATGTAGAACTCCTTGTAAGCACCTGTGCGGAGAAGATGTCCAGCAAACGGAAAGCGGCGCTGGCGAACAAAGCGGCGCATTGCGCGCCGCCCCGAGATCGGACCGTCAAGCTTTTACCGCCGCCCGCGTGGCCGGGCGCGCGAACGCGCGCATCGAGCCGCGGACGGCCGCGTGCTTAATAGCGATAGTGGTTCGGCTTGAACGGACCGTTCTTGTCGACGCCGATGTAGCCGGCCTGCGCGTCGGACAGCACGGTCAGGTTCACGCCGATGCGCGCCAGATGCAGACGCGCGACCTTCTCGTCGAGATGCTTCGGCAGCACGTACACCTTGTTTTCGTACTTCGCGCCCTGCGTGAACAGTTCGATCTGCGCGAGCGTCTGGTTCGTGAACGAGTTCGACATCACGAACGACGGATGACCCGTCGCGCAGCCCAAATTCACGAGACGGCCTTCGGCCAGCAGGATCACGCGCTTGCCGTCAGGGAAAATGATGTGGTCGACTTGCGGCTTGATGTTTTCCCACTGGTACTGACGGGTCGACGCGACGTCGATTTCCGAGTCGAAGTGGCCGATGTTGCAGACGATCGCGTTATGACGCATCGCCTTCATGTGATCGTGGTTGATCACGTGGTAGTTGCCGGTCGCGGTCACGAAGATGTCGGCCTTGTCGGCCGCGTATTCCATCGTCACGACGCGGTAGCCTTCCATCGCCGCTTGCAGCGCGCAGATCGGATCGATTTCGGTGACCCACACGGTCGCGCCCAGACCGCGCAGCGATTGCGCGCAGCCCTTGCCCACGTCGCCGTAACCGGCCACGACCGCGATCTTGCCCGCGATCATCACGTCGGTCGCGCGCTTGATGCCGTCGACGAGCGACTCGCGGCAGCCATACAGGTTGTCGAACTTCGACTTCGTGACCGAGTCGTTGACGTTGATGGCCGGGAACGGCAGGCGGCCTTCCTTCTCCATCTGGTACAGACGGTGCACGCCGGTGGTGGTTTCTTCGGTGACGCCCTTGATTGCCGCGAGGCGCTTCGAGTACCACGTCGGGTCGATCTCGAGGTGCGCGGCGATCGACTTGTACAGCGCGACTTCTTCCTCGTTGGTCGGCTTGGCGATCACCGAGCGGTCTTTTTCGGCCTTCGAACCGAGGATCAGCAGCAGCGTCGCGTCGCCGCCGTCGTCGAGGATCATGTTGGCGAACTCGCCGTTCGGCCATTCGAAAATGCGGTGCGAGAACTCCCAGTATTCATCGAGCGATTCGCCCTTGAACGCGAACACCGGCGTGCCGGCCTGCGCGATCGCGGCGGCGGCATGGTCCTGAGTCGAGAAGATGTTGCACGAGGCCCAGCGTACGTCCGCGCCGAGCGCGGTCAGCGTCTCGATCAGCACGCCGGTCTGGATCGTCATGTGCAGCGAGCCGGCGACGCGCGCGCCCTTCAGCGGCTGCTGCGCCTTGTACTCATCACGGGTCTGCATGAGGCCGGGCATTTCGGTCTCGGCGATCGTGAGTTCCTTGCGGCCCCAAGCGGCGAGCGACATGTCGGCGACAACGTAATCCTGCTTCTGGGAATCGATGACTGCGGCGTTCATCACGCCCTCCTTTCTAAGAAATTGACTAGAAATGTGACGTGAGCGCGGTTTGAGGCAGCGTTCGGATTCGCGCGATGCGCATTCCATGCTGCCAATTGAAGCCTTCGAGCCTGGCGGGCGGCCGGCGAATGCGGATTCGCGGTACCCGTCGCAACGCTCCTCGAAGACGAACGGCGATTGTAGCAAATCGAGATGACTTCGGCGCGCGCCGGATGGTGCGGCAGCGCGCTGGTTCAGATTGGCAGCAGCCCCAGTATCGGTGCGAGCAGTACCATGGCGACGCCGGCGATCATCATGGTCAGGCTGGACACTACGCCCTCCTCGCTGCCGAGCTCGCGTGCCTTCGCGGTGCCGACGCCGTGCGCGGCCGCACCGAACAGCGCGCCGCGCGCGAGCCGCGTACGCAGCGGCACGATCGCGAGCACGATTTCGCCGAACAGCATGCCGCAGACGCCGGTCGCGATCACGAACAGCGCGGTCAGGTCCTTCGGCGCGTGAATCCTGTCGGACACCGCGAGCGCGAATGGCGTCGACACCGAACGCGTCATCAGGCTGCGCTGCAAGTCCGGCGACAGGTGCAGCAGCTTCGCGAGCATCAGCGAGCCGCCGACGCCGACCAGAATGCCCACCGTCACGCCGACGGACAGCGAGATCCAGTGGCGCTTCAACAGTGCGCGGTACTCGTAGATCGGCACGGCGAACGCGACCGTCGCGGGGCCGAGCAGCCACATCAGCCAGCGCGTGTCCTCGAAGTAAAGCGAATACGGAATGTGCGCGAGTACGACGATCGCGACGAGCGCGGCCGGCACCGTCAGCATCGGCGTGAGCCACGGCGAGCGCACGCGCGCATACAGCCCCTTCGACGCGAAGTACAGCGCGATCGTCAGCACGAGGCAGCCGGCCGCGATCAGGCGCGAGGCGTCGTCGGCCAACAGCGAAGCGAACGGGAGCGGGTTCATCGGCGCTCGCGCGACAGACTGCCTGCCTTACGCGCAACCCGCACGCGGCGCAGCGCGAAACGCCGTTCGACGCGCGCGGCCTGATCGACAGCGAACGCCACCGCGACCATCACCATCAGGGTGCCGGCGATCACCACCAGCGCGAGGCGCCAGCCGTCCGCGCGGAACAGGCCGCCGTATTGCACGGCGGCGACCGCCGCCGGAATGAAGAACAGCAGCATGTCGGACAGCAGCCAGTCCGCGCCGGCCTTGACCCAGCGCGGCGCGATACCGCCACAGAACAGCAGCGCGAGCAGCACGACGAGGCCGACCACGCCGCCCGGCACCGGCAGATGCAGCCGCCGCACGATGAAATCGGCGCCGATCCACAGCGCCGCGATCGCGGCGCTTTGCACGGCGATGCGTGCGACACGGCCGAAGCCACCCGCGTCCCCACTTGAGCCGCCACCGGCGGGACGCGCGGAACGGGCGAAAACTGGCGCGGACATGACATCCCCTGGCTGGTGTGGAAGCCACTTAGTATGGGGCCCGCCGCGCCATAAACAAAATGACTTACAATCATCGAAACCATTCCAAACTGGAATTCTGGAGACCACACTCATGGAACTCCGCGCGCTGCGCTATTTCGTCGAAGTGGTCCGTCAGCAAAGCTTCACCGCCGCCGCTGAGCAGATGTTCGTCACGCAGCCGACCATCAGCAAGATGGTCAAGTCGCTGGAAGACGAAATCGGCTCGCCGCTGCTGCTGCGCGACGGCCGCCAGATGGTTCTCACCGACGTGGGCCGGATCGTCTATCAGCGCGGCCAGGACGTGCTCGCCGCGCACGCGCAACTGCAGGCCGAGCTGAACGATCTCGACACGCTCGGGCGCGGTGAACTGGCAATCGGCATTCCGCCGATGGGCGGTGCGCTCTTCACCCCCGCAATCGCCGCGTTCCGCCAGCGCTATCCGAAGATCGAGCTGAAGCTGTTCGAGCAGGGCTCGCGCGCGATCGAAGCCGCGCTGATCAACGGTGAACTGGAACTGGGCGGTGTGCTGCAGCCGGTCGACCCCGACAACATCGACGTGCTGCCGATGTCGCGCGAGCTGTTGTGGCTCGTCGCGCGCGCCGGCTCACGCTGGGATGCGTTGAACGAGGTGCCGCTCGCCCAACTCGCCGATGAGCCGTTCGTGTTTTACGGCGAAAGCCTCGCGCTGAACGACGTCGTGTTGAACGCATGTCGCGCGGCGGGATTTGCGCCCGCGATCGTCGGACGCAGCGGGCATTGGGACTTCATGGCGGCGCTGGTGCTGGCTGGCGTCGGCATCGCGCTGCTGCCCGCGCCCTATTGCCGGCGGCTCGATCCCGCGCAGTTCACGTGCCGCCCGGTCATCGAACCGGAGATCCCGTGGGAAATGGCGATCGGCTGGCGCCGCAACGGCTATCTGTCGCACGCGGCGCGCGCGTGGCTCGACGTCGCGCGCGAAACGCTGCCGACCCACGTCAGTGACGATTTCATACTCGGACCGGGGATCGGCTTTAACGGAATCGCAGCGCCGCAAGGAGCTCCGGCACCCTCAGGCGAGTGACGGGCGGCGGCCAGCCGCGTTACGCCGCTCGCGTTTGCCGACCTCCTTGCAAACGGCGATCAAACCGCCTGCGCGGGCATGTCACCTGGGTTCGGGGGCGTCACCGTCGCCGACCTCCCCGCTCCGTCTCGCCGGCTCGTCGCGATCAACTCCGCGGCCCGTTCGCCGATCATCACCGTCGGCGAATTGGTGTTGCCGCCGATCAGGGTCGGCATGATCGACGCATCGACGATCCTCAACCCCGTCACGCCGCGCACGCGCAATTGCGGATCGACGACCGAGCGCGCGTCGCCGCCCATCCGGCAGGTCGCGACCGGGTGATAGATCGTGTCCGCGCGCTCGGCGATCGTCTGGCGTAGCTCCGCATCCGATTGCCCTGGCCGCGTGTACAACTCCTCGCCGCCGTGCAGCGCGAGCGACGGCGCGCCGAGAATGCGCCGCGCCATCTTCGCGCCCTCGACGAGCAGATCGAGATCGCGCGCATCGCTCAGAAAGCGCGGATCGATCAGCGGCGCGACACGCGCATCGGCGCTTGCGAGCGTCACGGTGCCGCGGCTATGCGGACGCAGCACGCATACATGCAGCGAATAGCCGTGGCCCCAGTGCATATGGCGGTTGTGATCGTCGACGATCGCCGCGCAGAAATGCAGTTGCAGATCGGGCCGCGCGAGCGTCGGCCGGCTCTTCAGAAAACCGCCCGCCTCGGCGACGTTGCTCGACAGCATGCCGCGCCCGTGTCGCATGAAGGTCACGAATTGCGGCAGCATCCGTGCGATGCCGCGCAACGAGGAGCCGGTGGGCTCGATCGACCTCACGCGCTTGTTGATCGTGAAATCGATGTGATCGATCAGGTTCTGGCCGACCTCGGGCGCATCGTGAAGCACGTCGATGCCGAGCGAGCGCAGATGCGCGGCCGGCCCGATGCCCGAGCACATCAACAGTTGCGGCGAGTTGAACGCCCCAGCGGCGAGCACGACCTCGGCGCGCGCCGCGAGCGTTTCGGCGCGGCCGCCGCGCACGATTTCGACGCCGCTCGCGCGCTTGCCGTCGAACACGACGCGCAGCACGGTCGCGTCGGCCATCGTGTGCAGATTCGCGCGCGGCCGGTCGTAGATGTACGCGCGCGCGACGCTGCAACGGCGCCCGTCACGTTGCGTGACCTGATAGAAGCCGATGCCTTCCTGATCCGCGCCGTTGAAGTCGTCGTTCGCTTTGTAGCCCGCTTCGAGCGCGGCCTGCACGAAGCGCCTGGAAAACGGATTCCTGAAGCGCAGATCGGACACGGTCAGCGGACCGGCCTCGCCATGCCACGCATCGGCGCCGCGCTCGTTGTCTTCGGCGCGGCGGAAATACGGCAGCACCTCGGCCCACGACCAGCCGTCGCAGCCGAGCCGCGCCCACTCGTCGTAATCGAGCGGATGGCCGCGCGTGTAGATCATCGCGTTGATCGCGCTCGATCCGCCGAAACCGCGTCCGCGCGGCTGATAGCCCTGGCGACCGGCGAGCCCCGGCTGCGGCGTGGTCAGGTAGCCGTAGTTGGTCTTCAGTCTATTCGGCACCACGGCCGCGACGCCGACCGGCATGTTCACCAACAGATTGCGCTCGGTGTGCGGACCGGCCTCGATCAGCGCGATGGTCGCGTCGGGACAGCTATCCGCGAGACGGCTCGCGAGCGTGCAGCCGCCCGAGCCCGCACCGACGATGATGTAGTCGTATTGCATGCGCTCCTCCTGATGGGCCGCGTTGCTCGCGGACCCTGTCTCGTGCACACTTGTCTACGTGTGTTTTCTGCGCATTGTAGGGAGCGTATTGGGGCTGCGGCGGCCTCCTGACAGAACGATTCCTCTAAACGCCGGCGGCAACGCGCCCCTATGATGAAAGGCGCGCACGGCCCGCGCGTGGCTTCCAAACATGGCGCGACGCGCGCCCTCCTTCCCGCATGCGGCATCACGCGCGGCGCTCGAACAGATGCGTCGAAGCGCATCGCGGATGCCGTCGGCAAAGCGGCGCACAATAGCGAAAGCACGGAGACAGCAGATGGAACGGCACGGCTTCGGCCAGACTCACGAGGTGACGAATCAGGCACCGCCGCTCGCGGACTACAACCTGTTCGCGAGCGACGCCGCTTTGAGCGCGGCCGTCGATCGCGACGGCGCGAGCTGGCATCGCGAGGCGCTGCTGCGACACGGCGCGGCGCTGACGACGCCCGACACGCTCGCGCTCGCGGAGCTCGCCAACCACCATACGCCGGAACTGGTCACGCATAGTCCGCGCGGCGAGCGCATCGACGCGCTCGAGTTCCATCCCGCGTGGCATGAACTGCTCGCGCTGCTGCGCCGCGAAGGGCTACACGCGCTTCCGTTCGCCGAGCCGCGAAGCGGCGCGATGGCCGCGCGCTGCGCCGGCTACTTCATGCACGCGCAGATCGAATCCGGCTCGCTGTGCCCACTGACGATGACATTCGCGAGCATTCCGGTGTTGCGGCGTGAATCCACGTTGTTCGATACGCTGCGCGATCAGTTGTACACACGCGAGCACGATCCGCGCGACGTGCCGCTCACGCAAAAGCGCTCGGCGATGATCGGCATGGGCATGACCGAGAAACAGGGCGGCTCCGACGTGCGCAGCAACCGGACGCGCGCCGATGCGTTCGACGGTGCCGGCGGACGCGGCGGCGCCTACCGGCTCGTCGGTCATAAATGGTTCTTCTCGGCGCCGCAGTGCGACGCGCATCTGGTGCTCGCGCGCACCGACACGCACGAGGGACTGTCGTGCTTTTTCGTGCCGCGCTTCGCGCCGGACGGCAGCAAGAACGCGGTGCAGATCCAGCGTCTGAAGGACAAGCTCGGCAATCGCTCCAACGCAAGCAGCGAAGTCGAATTTCTCGACGCGTACGGTGTGATGATCGGCGACGAAGGACGGGGCGTGCCGACCATCATCGAAATGGCGAGCTACACGCGGCTCGACTGCGTGATCGGCAGCGCCGCGCTGATGCGTGCCGCGCTCGTGCAGGCGGTCCATCATGCGCGGCATCGCAGCGCGTTCGGCCGGCACCTTGCCGAGCAGCCGCTGATGCGCAACGTGCTCGCCGATCTCGCGCTCGAATCCGAAGCGGCTACGGTGCTGTTCATGCGTCTCGCGCGCGCGTTCGAGGAATCCGCCGACGCGTCGTCGGCTTCATCGGCCGAACGCGCCTGGCGGCGCATCGTTACGCCTGCCGCGAAGTACTGGGTCTGCAAGCGCGCGCTCGAATTCACCGGCGAGGCGATGGAAGTCTGGGGCGGCAACGGCTACGTCGAAACCGGGCCGATGGCGCGCTTCTATCGCGAGGCGCCGGTCAACTCGATCTGGGAAGGCTCGGGCAACGTGATGTGCCTCGACGTGCTGCGCGCGATGGAGCGCGAGCCGCAGGCCGCGCAAGCGCTGTTCGCCGCCTGGCAGGACGTCGCGCGCGCGCATCCGGCGTTGGGCGCGGCGCTCGCGCGTCTCGACGCGACGCTGAACGGACCGGCCGAACCGCGCGAGGCGTCGGCGCGACGTATCGCGCAGCAGATCGTGCTGATCGCGCAGGCGACGCTGCTCGCGCAGCACGCGCCCGTCGAGGTCGCCGACGCGTTCATCGCGACGCGTCTCGCCGACGGCTGCGGCGAAAGCGGCCGCGTGTACGGCACGCTGCCGGCCACGTTCGATCACGCGGCGATCGTCGAGCGCGCCTTTCCCGCGTAAACGCGGCGGGCACGCAAACCCCGAGCGCACCGCTCGCAACTCCGACTCAACCTCAAGCCAATAAGCGCGCTCGACGCGCACGGTCATCCGTCTGGGAGTGGACTCACATGAAGAACGATCTGCCGGAGGTCGCCGCGCTCGAAGCACTGTTGCGCGATCAACGTCATGCGTATCTGCGCGCGCCCTATCCGTCGTGGGACACGCGCGCGACGCATCTGCGTGCGCTGCGCAAGCTGATGCTCGACAATCGCGACGCGCTCGCCGACGCGATGCACGCGGACTTCGGCAATCGCGCGAAGGAAGAAGTGCTGCTCGCCGAATTCCTGCTCGTGAAGGAAGAGATCGACGCCGCGCTGCGTCACGGCAAGCGCTGGATGAAAGCGCAGCGCCGCCGCACCAACAAGTGGCTGCTGCCGGCGCGCGCGAAGGTGGTGCCGCAGCCGCTCGGCGTGGTCGGCATCATCGTGCCGTGGAATTATCCGGTGCTGCTCGCGGTCGGCCCGTTGATCAGCGCGCTGACGGCCGGCAATCGCGCGATCATCAAGATGTCCGAGCTGACGCCGCGCACGTCGGCGCTATTCGAGCTGCTGATCGGTCAGACGTTCGCGCGCACTCACGTCGCGGTCGTCAACGGCGATGCGGCGCTCGCGGCCGCGTTCAGCGCGCTGCCATTCGATCATCTGCTGTTCACCGGCTCGACGAAGGTCGGTCACGAAGTGATGCGCGCGGCGGCCGAGCATCTGACGCCGCTCACGCTCGAACTCGGCGGCAAGTCGCCGGCGCTGATCGGCGCGCATGCGCGTTTCGACAACGCGGTCGACAATCTGATCGCCGGCAAGACGCTGAACGCGGGGCAGACCTGTGTGGCGCCCGACTACGTGCTGGTGCCGCGCGGCAAGGAGCAGGCGTTCATCGAACGGGCGCGCGTGCGGATGGCGAGGATGTATCCGGACTTCGCGCAGAACCCGGATTACACGTCGATCATTTCTTCGCGGCACTTCGAGCGGCTCGAACGTCTCGCCCACGAGGCGCGGACTGCGGGCGCGCAATTGCATGCGCTGACCAACGCGACGCCCGATGCCGGGAGCCGGCGCTTTCCGCTGATCGCCGTGACTGGCGCGCCGGACGAATGCGCGCTGATGCAGGAGGAGATTTTCGGGCCGCTGTTGCCGCTCGTGCCGTACGACACGCTCGACGACGCGATCGCGTGGATCAATGCGCGGCCGCGGCCGCTGGCGCTTTATCTCTATGCCGACGATGCGCAGACGGTTGAGCGTGTCACGCATGAAACGATCGCCGGCGGCATGGCGGTTAACGAGACGCTGATGCATTTGGCATGTGAGAGTTTGCCGTTCGGCGGGGTCGGGGCGAGTGGGATGGGGGCGTACCACGGGTACGAGGGGTTCGTTACTTTTTCCAAGATGAAGCCCGTGCTCATGCAGGCGCGGTTGAATGCGCGTGGGTTGATTTCGCCACCGTACGGTAGACGCGTGAACGCGGTGTTGAAGTTGATGATGAGATTCTGATTTAGCCCCTGGGCGGGGTGGGGCCTTTTTTGTCTTTGTTCGTTGCGGTGTTGGCCTTTCCTTGCTGACTTATCGGTCTATTAGCGTTGCCCCTGTGCGGGGCGGCACCTACTTTCTTTGCTGCTGCAAAGAAAGTAGGCAAAGAAGACAGCTAAAACCGCCAACTCTTAAGCGGGGCCCCTGGCTTGGAAGGAGTAGTGGTGCATCTGGAATCCGGGCCGCCGCACATTCCCCGTTCGTGACAAAGCCGTCATCCCTCCCACTCCGCACTACGTGCGTCGCGGACGGGTCTGCCATGGAAACCAATGGTTTGGCCCGCGCAGCGGGGACCCTCGGCTGCGCCTCGGCGATGCGCCGCAACAACCGGTGGTTTTTGAACGGGGTTTCGGCGCGCGTAGCGCCGCCGGAAGAATGACAGCCTTGTCACTACCGCGGAATGTGCGGGGGCACGGATTCCAGATGCACCACTACCTCATGCAGACCGAGGGACCCGCTTAAGAGTTGGCGGTTTTAGCTGTCTTCTTTGCCTACTTTCTTTGCAGCAGCAAAGAAAGTAGGTGCCGCCCCGCACAGGGGCAACGCTAATAGACCGATAAGCCAACAAGGAAAGGCCAACAAAGCCAGAACACCGGAAAAAGCCCCGCCCCGCACAGGGGCAACGCTAATAGACCGACAAGACAACAAGGAAAGGCCAACAAAGCCAGAACAACGACAAAAAAGCCCCGCCCTGCCAAAGGGCAAACACACACCTTCAGTGATCCGCAGTACTAGCGCCGCCAGGCACATCAGTAGCAACAACATCAACCACATCCGGCGCGCCAGCGCCATTGCCCGGCTCAGCATCAGCCCCACTCTCGAGCCGATGCAACCAGGCCAGCAACTCGGCGACAGCCTGATAAAGCTGCGGTGGAATCCGCGCATCCAGATCGACTTGCATCAGCAGCGACACCATCTCGGGCGCCTCATGCACATACAGCCCAGCCTCCTTCGCGCGCTGCACGATCATCTCAGCGAGCAGCCCATACCCCTTGGCGACCACACGCGGGGCGGGCTCGCCGCCATGAGCGTCATAAACAAGCGCAGCCGCGCTGCGACGATGGGTGCGGCTCATCAGATATCCCAATTGAAGTCGTCGCGCGATGCGGCGCCCGACGCCGACGCCGACGCCGACGCCGTCGACGTGGCCACAGCCGCCGACGCCGACCGTGCATACGCGCCCGCGGCCTGCGCACCCGCCGCCGAGGTGCCCGCCGCGGTAGCACCAGGCACACCGCCGCCGATCTCCCGAATCGTCAATCCCTGCAGATCGAGCCCCGCCGCCGCGAGCCGCTGACGGAAACCGTCCCCCTGCATCGCGAGCCGCGCGGCGCCCCGCGGGCTCGCCTGCACGCGCGCGGTCAGCCGCGTGCCGGTCAGCGTCAGTTCGGCATCGACGGTGCCGAGCGTCGGCAGCGACAGCGTCAGGCGCGTGCGCCACGGCTGGTCGTCCTCGCTTGCGAGGCCGCCGCCGCTGCGGTCCCATTCGTCGCCATCCTGCTCGATCGTCCAGTCCAGACGCGCGCCGGGCCACGCCTCGCCGGTCCAGCGGAACTGTCCGGTCGCAAGCAGATCGAGCTGCTGGCGCACGAGCGGCACCGTCGCCGGATGCACCGCCGCCGTCATCGCCTGGGCGCTCTGCGACGAGCCGGCATCGGCCGCCTGAGACACCGCGCTGTGCAGCCCCGCGTGTGTGGACTGGCCATTCAGGTCGGACACCGAGCTGGCCAGCAGCTCGCCCGCGACGAGTCGCGCGGCCTGCGCGGTCAGGATCGACGGCATCGCGTGCAGGGCAGGGTTGTTCTCGGCAACGTTCGGCGTGCCGCGTGGCGTTGCCTCGGGGGCTCCGTTCGCCGCAGCGGACCGCGCGCTCGCGTCGCCAGCGTCGGCGCTCCAGTCGGGAGGCAATTGAGAATCTGCGACGAGCTGGTTCTGCGCCTCGTTCGCCAGTTGGGCCGGCGAACGCTGGCCGACCAGCCACGCCGCGAGATGCGCCTCGTAGAACAGGCCGCTGTCGGCGACCGTCTGTTGCAGCGTGGCCGCGAGCGCCGCGACCGGCACTTCGGTCGCCGCCACGCTCGCGGTGGCGGCCGCGGTTGCGCTGGCGGCAGCGTTGGGATTGGTATTGGTGTTGGCAGCAGCGGCGGAATCGCCGGCAGCGAAATTGACTGTCGCGGCGCCCGCCGCATCGGTCAGCTGCAAGCTTTCGATGGCGACGTCGAGCGCCGGCGCGGCCGCCCAGATCGGCGCGCGGCCGAGCACCGCCGGTGTGGCCTCGCCGCCTGAGTGCGCAATTGCATTCAGCGTCAGCGCGATGGCCGACAGCGCCGTTTGCGCGGACGACTGGGGCGCGGGCGTCACGTTCGCAGGCGCCGCGGGAACCGCGGTATCGACGCCGGCCGCGCCGGTCTGCGAGGTGGTCGCGGTTCCCGGCGCGATGCTGAGCAGGCTGTCGATCCGGCTCGACAGCACCGAAGCGAGGGCCGAATCGATTCCGTTCATGCCGGTTCCTTGGTCGCATCGGCGGCGACGCGCGCGATGCTCTGATTGCTCCGATCCTTCAGACGCGTGCGGCGTGGCGCCAGCTCACGCGCGCGCCCGCTCGCGCTCAGCGCGCCCCGTACAACTCCTTCAGCACGCGCGTCGACCGGCCGGCGAACAGCGCCGACAGATGCGCCATACCCGGATTCGCGAGGTCGCGGATCGCGGCGTCGTCGGCGAGGATCTGGCGGATCAGCGCGTACTTGCGCAGGCGTTCGGCCTCGTCGAGCTTGACGCCCACGTCGGCTTCGCGCAGCGCTTCGACCAGCTGCCGATACTCTTCCTGCAAGTGCGCCAGGTCGTTCCACAGTGCACGATGGGCCGCCATCAGCATGCGGCAGGACAGCGCGGCAATCGCCTCGTAGCGGGCAAAATATTCTGCGTTCGATGTCATCTCAGGCTTTCCGCGGCTGGCTGTGCTGCCATCCGCGCGATCTCCGGGGCTATCCCGATCCATGCCTCTTCGAGCGTCGCGAGCAGACGGTCCACCTCCACGAGCATCGCCTCGCTCTGATTGATATTGGCCTGCAACAGTCGACGCGCCATATAGTCGTACAAAGCATTGAGCCGTTCGGCGATTTCGCCGCCCACCTCGAGGTTGAGCGACGTCTGCAGCCCGCTTTCGATGATCCGGATCGCCTTGCTGATCGCCATGCCACGCTCGGCCACGTTGCCCTGCTGCAAATGCATGCGGCTTTGCGCGATCGCCTGGCGTGCGCCCTGGTACAGCAACACGATCAGACGATGCGGACTTGCGCCCATCACGGATGTCTCGATACCGACACGCGCATACGCGTTGGCTCCAGCGTGCCCTTGGGAAAACATCGGCGCTCCTCCTCTGATACTGGCTGCGGTTAAGTCGTGGCGTGGCCGCGCGGCGCGTTGACGCGCCGGTCGCTGACCTGTAATTGGGTTATCGGATGCGCGACGACAAAGCTTTAGTCCGGCGTAAGGAGGATCGAAAGCGCCGCTGGGCGGGCACGGGAAACACGGCACGAAGCTGCCGGCGCAAGCGCCGGCAGCGGCGTTCCGGATCGTCGGACGGGACTCGTGTGGACCTTCATTCAGTCTTTCAGGCAGACCTGCGCGATCCCGCTCAGATCGACAACTGCGCGATGTCGTTGTACGCGGCGACCAGCTTGTTGCGCACCTGCAGGCCGAACTGGAAACCGACGTTGGCCTTCTGCATGTCGACCATCACGTCGTTCAGCGACACGTTCGACGCACCGAGCTCGAACGCCTGCGACTCGCCGATCGCCTTCTGCTGGTCGCCGCTGATCTTGTCGAGCGAGGCCTTCAGCGCCGCCGCGAAGTTGGTGGGCGTCGCGGCGCCGGATTGCTCCGCCGCCGGGGTCGCGTCGCCGGCCGCCTGCGCCGCCATCGCCTGCATCTGTTGCAGCGCCGACGATAGCGCGTTCACGGGCATGGTCATGTTTTCTCCGTTGGATGTGCGATCGGACCGCCGGACGGTGTACCGATCTGGACGAAAGCATAGCAGCGGCTCCTCGCGGAAAGTCCCGAAACTAGAGGGGAAACCCGGCTCTATTCAAGCAATCGGGTTGAGCGGCGCTGCGGATAATTTCAAAAGTGAAAGTCTCTGTCCGTCCGCCGAGCCCCGGCGCGGCATCACGACAGAACGCCAAGGCATTCCCCGGAGAAACCCGACGCATGGATTCGTCAGCCAACTCTTTGATCAACCCCGACGCCCGTATGGGGCTCGCCGGCGCGCAGCCCGCTGCCGGTCAGGCCGGTAGCGGCCAGGCCGGCGGCACGGCCGACCTCGGTGGCCTCGGCGGCTTCGGAGGTATCGGCGGCAATTTCGGCCAGCGTCTGTCCGGACTCGCGCAGATGCGCGGCAACCCGCGCGCGCCGCTCGTGTTCGCGGTCGCGCTGCTGGTGGCGGTCGTCGCCGGCCTGTTCCTGTGGTCGCGCGCGCCCAGCTACAAGGTGCTCTACAGCAATCTGTCCGACCGCGACGGCGGCTCGATCATCACCGCGCTGCAGCAGGCCAATATTCCGTACAAGCTGTCCGAAAGCGGCAGCGCGATCCTCGTGCCGGCCGAGCAGGTCCACGAGATGCGCCTGCGCCTCGCATCGCAGGGGCTGCCGAAGAGTGGCTCGGTCGGCTTCGAACTGATGGACAACCAGAAATTCGGCATCAGCCAGTTCGACGAGCAGATCAACTATCAGCGCGCGCTCGAAGGCGAACTCGAACGCACGATCGAAGCGATCTCGAGCGTCAAATCGGCGCGCGTGCATCTCGCGATTCCGAAGCCGAGCGTGTTCGTGCGCGACAAGGAAGCGCCATCGGCGGCGGTGCTCGTGAACCTGTACCCGGGCCGCGTGCTCGACGAAGGGCAGGTCGTCGCGATTACGCACATGGTGGCGTCGGCGGTGCCGGAAATGCCGGTGCGCGGCGTGACGATCCTCGACCAGGACGGCAACCTGCTCACGCAGCCGACCAATGGCAGCGGACTCGATGCGACCCAGCTGAAGTTCCGCCAGCAGATCGAGCGCAACACCCAGCAGCGCATCGACACGATCCTCGCGCCGCTGTTCGGCGCCGGCAACGCGCGCTCGCAGGTCAGCGCCGACATCGACTTCTCGCACAGCGAGCAGACCTCGGAAAATTACGGCCCGAACGGCAATCCGCAGCAGGCCGCGATCCGCAGCCAGCAGCAGAGCAGCGCCACCGAAATGTCGCAAGGCGGCGCCTCGGGCGTGCCGGGCGCGCTGTCGAACCAGCCGCCGCAGCCGGCCTCCGCGCCGATCGTGGCCAGCAACGGCGCGAGCTCGGTGAGCACGACGCCGGTCAGCGATCACAAGGATTCGACCACCAACTACGAGCTCGACAAGACCGTGCGCCACGTCGACCAGCCGATGGGCGGCATCCGCCGACTATCGGTCGCGGTGGTCGTCAATTATCTGCGGGTCGTCGATCCGAAGGGTCACGTGACGATGCAGCCGGTCAGCGCCGACAAGCTCGCGCAGATCACCCAGCTCGTGAAGGACGCGATGGGCTTCGACGCGTCGCGCGGCGACTCGGTCAACGTGGTCAACAGCGCGTTTACCACCGAGCTCGACCCGAACGCCGACCTGCCGTGGTGGCGCACGCCCGACATGCTCGCGCTGTACAAGCAGATCGCGACGTACCTCGGCATCGGCGCGGTGGCCCTGTTCCTCTACTTCGTGATGGTGAAGCCGGCCTTGCGCCGCGCCTTCCCGCCGCCGCCCGAGCCGGTTGCCGCGCTGATGGCGCCCGACGAACCGGTGCTGCTCGACGGCATCCCGGCCGAGGAGCGCGATGGCGCGGTGGTCGAAATCGAAGCGGATAGCGAGAAGCTCGCGCTCGAAAACGCGAAGCACAAATACGAGCGGAACCTGGAGTTCGCGCGCAGCATCGCGCGTCAGGATCCGAAGATCGTAGCAACCGTCGTCAAGAACTGGGTGTCCGATGAGCGCTGAAGGCGTAGTGAAGAGCGCGCTTCTGCTGATGTCGATCGGCGAGGAAGAGGCGGCGCAGGTATTCAAGTTTCTGGGCCCCCGTGAGGTTCAGAAAATCGGCGTCGCGATGGCCGCGCTGAAGAACGTCACCCGCGAGCAGGTCGACGAGGTGCTGCAGGAGTTCGTGCGCGAGGCCGAGCAGCACACCGGCATGTCGCTCGATTCGAGCGATTACATCCGCTCCGTGCTGACCAAGGCGCTCGGCGACGACAAGGCCGGCGCGATCATCGACCGGATCCTGCAGGGCAGCGACACGAGCGGCATCGAAGGCCTGAAGTGGATGGATTCGGCGGCGGTCGCGGAACTGATCAAGAACGAGCATCCGCAGATCATCGCGACGATCCTCGTGCATCTGGACCGCGATCAGGCTTCGGAGATCGTCGGCTGTTTCACGGACCGGCTGCGCAACGACGTGCTGCTGCGGATCGCGACGCTCGACGGCATCCAGCCGGCCGCGCTGCGCGAGCTCGACGACGTGCTGACCGGCCTCTTGTCCGGAAGCGACAACCTGAAGCGCAGCCCGATGGGCGGTATCCGCACGGCGGCCGAGATTCTGAACTTCATGTCGAGCAACCACGAGGAAGGCGTCATCGAAAACGTGCGCCAGTACGACGCCGAGCTCGCGCAGAAGATCATCGACCAGATGTTCGTGTTCGAGAACCTGCTCGACCTCGAAGACCGCGCGATCCAGCTGCTGCTGAAGGAAGTCGAATCCGAAGCGCTGATCATCTCGCTGAAGGGCGCGGCGCCCGCGCTGCGTCAGAAGTTCCTGTCGAACATGTCGCAGCGCGCGGCCGAGTTGCTCGCCGAAGACCTCGACGCGCGCGGCCCGGTACGCGTGTCCGAAGTCGAGACGCAGCAGCGCCGCATCCTGCAGATCGTGCGCAACCTGGCCGAGAGCGGGCAGATCGTGATCGGCGGCAAGGCGGAAGACGCCTATGTCTGATCCGAACGCCCCGGCAAAGGAAAGCCTCTCGGCCTACCAGCGCTGGGAGATGGCGTCGTTCGACCCGGCTCCGCCGGCGCCGCCGCCTGCCGAACCCGAATTCGACGAGCGCGCGTTCGAAGCTGAACTCGAGCACCGCCGCGAAGCCGCGCATGCACAGGGCGTCGCGTCCGGTCATGTGGCCGGCCAGGCGCTCGGCTATCAGGCGGGCTATGACCAGGGGCACGCGCAGGGTTTCGCGCAAGGCCAGACCGAGGCGCGCGAGGAAGCGATGCGGCTCGCCGCGCTCGCCGAAACCTTCAAGAGCGCGCTCGATGGCGCGCAGCACGCGATCTCCGAAACGCTGATCGCACTCGCGCTCGACATCGCGCAGCAGGTCGTGCGCCAGCACGTGCAGCACGACCCGACCGCACTGATCGCGGCCGCGCGCGAGGTACTCGCGGCCGAGCCCGCGCTTGCCGGCGCGCCGGCGCTGATCGTGAGTCCCGCCGATCTGCCGGTCGTCGAGGCGTATCTGCTCGAAGAATTGCAAACGCGCGGCTGGACCGTGCGCACCGACGCATCGGTGGAGCGTGGCGGTTGCCGCGCGCAGGCCGGCACCGGCGAGGTCGACGCGGGCATCGACACGCGCTGGCAGCGCGTCGCCGCCGCGCTCGGCAAGGTGAGCACGTGGTGAAGCCGACGCTCGACGAGATCCGCGCGAGCGATCTGACGCCGCTCGAACGCGAGCTCGCCTTGGCGTCGTTCGGCGCCGAGGCGCTGGCCGATGTCGAGTCGGCCGGTCTTCCGGAGCCCCCGGATGCGGCATGGCAGGCTCCTGCGAGCGCACATCCAGCGACAGGCGCGGCGGCGAGCCGCGAGTCCGCCGCGACGAACCACGCCGCGCGCAGTGCTTCCGCCGCTCACGCTCCGCACGCGCCGTCCTACGATCCCGCGCTCGACATCAATCCCCACATGCAGGCATGGCGCGGCCAGCTCGACGCGCTGCGCGCGCGCAACGCGATCGCGAAGCCGCTGCGCGCGTGCGGGCGTCTCACACGCGCGGCCGGTCTCGTGCTCGAAGCGGTCGGCCTGCGTCTGTCGGTCGGCGCCGAAGTGATGATCGAGTTGCCGCCCGGCAGTTCGCTGCCGATGGCCGAAGCCGAAGTGGTCGGCTTCTCCGGCGACAAGCTGTTCCTGATGCCGACCACCGAAGTGATGGGCCTCTTGCCCGGCGCGCGGGTCTTTCCGCTCGAAAGCGCGCCCATCGCCGACCCGCTCGCGGGCGCGAAGCGTCTGCCGGTCGGCTGGGAATTGCTCGGCCGCGTGCTCGACGCATCCGGCCGTCCGCTCGACGGGCTCGGCCCGCTCGGCACGCAAAAGGACGCGCCGCTGTCCGCGCCGGTCATCAATCCGCTCAATCGCGAGCCGATTCACAAGGTGCTCGACGTCGGCGTGCGCGCGATCAACTCGCTGTTAACCGTCGGTCGTGGTCAACGGATGGGGCTGTTCGCGGGTTCGGGCGTCGGTAAATCTGTGCTGCTCGGCACGATGGCGCGCTACACCAGCGCCGAGGTGATCGTGATCGGCCTGATCGGCGAACGTGGCCGCGAAGTGAAGGAGTTCATCGAACAGATTCTCGGCGAGGAAGGTTTGGCGCGCTCGGTCGTGATCGCCGCGCCGGCCGACGTGTCGCCGCTGTTACGGATGCAGGCCGCCGCGTACTCGACCTCGCTCGCCGAATACTTCCGCGACCAGGGCAAGCACGTGCTGCTGCTAATGGATTCGCTGACCCGTTACGCGATGGCGCAGCGCGAGATCGCGCTCGCGATCGGCGAGCCGCCCGCGACCAAGGGGTATCCGCCGTCGGTGTTCGCGAAGCTGCCGGCGCTCGTCGAGCGCACCGGCAACGGACCGGCGGGCGGCGGCTCGATCACCGCGTTCTACACGGTGCTCACCGAAGGCGACGACCAGCAGGACCCGATCGCCGACTCGGCGCGCGCGATTCTCGACGGCCACATCGTGCTGTCGCGCTCGCTCGCCGAAGCCGGCCACTACCCTGCGATCGATATCGAAGCGTCGATTAGCCGGGCAATGACCGCGCTGATCGACGATAACCATCTGAATAAAACGCGTATGTTCAAGCAGATGCTGTCGCGCTATCAGCGCAACCGCGATCTGATCAACGTCGGCGCGTATTCGAGCGGGCGCGACGCGGTGCTCGATCGCGCGATCGCGCTGTATCCGCGGATGGAAGCGTTCCTGCAGCAAGGCTTTCGCGAGTGCGCGAACTTCCAGCCGAGCATCGACATGCTGAATGCGCTGTTTGCTTAGGGCCGAGGAGGCTGACGATGTCGAAACATTTTCCGATCAAGACGCTGATCGGTCTCGCGCAGGACGACGTGGACGCCGCCGCGCAGCGGCTCGGCCGCGCGCAGCGCGAGCGCAACGACGTACAGGCGCAACTCGATGCGCTCGTGCAGTACCGCGACGAATACTACGCACGCTTCATGGAGAGCGCGCAGTCGGGCATGCCGGCCGGCAACATGCGCAACTTCCAGGCGTTCATCGACACGCTCGATGCCGCGATCGAGCAGCAGCGCAACCTGCTCGCGGCGGCGAGCGCGCGCCTCGAGGCGGCGAAGCCCGACTGGCAGCGCCACAAGCAGAAGCTCGGCTCGTACGAAGTGCTGCAGGCGCGCGGCGAGGCGGCCGAGGCGAAGGTTGCGGCGCGGCGCGAACAGCGCGACGCCGACGAATATGCGGCGCGGAGTCTGCGCATGCGAGCCGACGGCGCGTGAGGCCTTGCCTCGCGGCTAACGCCCTACGGCACACCCGTTCGACCGATTCACAGGATTCTTTATGTCGCTTCTTTCACAGATCGGTTCCCAACTGAGCACGCTGCTCGACACGAGCGGCAATGGGTCGAGCAGCGCGTCCGCGAACGCCGCGGGCTCGAGCCCGTTCGCGCAGACCTTGCAGCAAAGCATCGACCAGCAGAACAGCGCGAATCAACAGCAGACCAGATCAGCGACGGCGTCGCAAGCCTCGGCGCCGAGCGCGCCCAGTGCGCCGCCGCCCGCTTCCACGTCCGCTCCCGCTTCCTCGCAGCAGAGCGCGAGCGGCAACCAGAACGGCAACGGCACAGCGAGCAACGCCGCCAGCAGCAGCGCGTCATCGCCGTCGTCCACGCCGTCGACGACACCAACGCAGCAGGCATCGAACAGCCAGACGACCGCGACGCAAGCCAGGCAGAAAGACACCAAGGCGCAAACCGACGCTGGCGCGCTCGCCGCCGCTGCGGCTGCCGCCCAGGCTCAGGCGCAAGCGCAGGCACAGGTCGTCGCCAACAACGCCGACTCGAACGCCACCACCACGACCGATGCCGCGAGCTCCGCCGCCGATGCGGTGAGCGCGCTGGCCGGCATGGCCACGAGCGCGCTCGCGGCCACCGCGGCAAGCAGGAAAAGCGCGGTCGATCCGAAGTCGCTGCAGGATGCGTTGCAGAGTGCGCTGTCCGCGCTGTCGAGCGGCCAGGGCGCGGTGCCCGCGGCCGCGCTTGCTGGCGGCGCGGCCGCAAAAGCCGCGAGCGTGTCGAGCGCGGCGGGCGGCTTGGGCAACACGAAAAACGGTCTGAACGGCACGTCAGACGACAAGACGCTCGCGAGCGGCCTGTTCGGCAGCGGCAAGGGCGCCTCGACGACCCACACGACGTCGACGGCGACGGCCGCCGCGACCGCGCTGGCCGATCCGTCGGCAGCGAAGTCGGCCGCCGATGCGTTGAGCGCCGCGGCCGCGACGAGCGGCCAGGCGGACAACCTCGCATCGGCGCGCAGCGCGTCCGAGGCGGCGAACGCCGCGCTGGCCGCGACGCAAGCGGCAGCGAACGCCGCGAGCACGACGGCGGCAGTGCAGAGTACGGGCAATGCGAGCGCGGCCGCCGCCGCGAATGCGTTGACGCCGCAGGTCGGCACGAGCGACTGGGAAGACGCGCTGAGCCAGAAGGTGGTGTTTTTGTCGAATGCGCATTCGCAGAGTGCTGAGCTGACGCTCAATCCGAAGGATCTGGGGCCGTTGCAGGTCGTGTTGCAGGTGGCGGATAACCATGCGCATGCGCTGTTCGTTTCGCAGCACCAGTCGGTGCGGGAGGCGGTCGAGGCGGCGTTGCCGAAGCTTCGCGAGGCGATGGAGTCGAATGGGATTGGGCTCGGCAGTGCGAGTGTGAGTGATGGGTTTGCGCGGCAGAGCGGGCAACAACAGCAGAGCGCTGGCGCGGGTGGGGGGAATGGGAAGAGGGGTAGTGGTGGGGGCGGCGCCCTTGCAGGGGACAGTTCGGTGGAGTCCAGCGATGCCATCGGTAACGTTGCCGTGCGGCAGCAGGTTGGACTAGTCGATACGTTTGCCTGAAGCGAGGCGGGGCGCTTTTTTGTCGTTGTTCTGGCTTTGTTGGCCTTTCCTTGCTGACTTATCGGTCTATTAGCGTTGCCCCTGTGCGGGGCGGCACCTACTTTCTTTGCTGCTGCAAAGAAAGTAGGCAAAGAAGACAGCTAAAACCGCCAACTCTTAAGCGGGGCCCCTGGCTTGGAAGGGGTAGTGGTGCATCTGGAATCCGGGCCGCCGCACATTCCGCCGTTCGTGACAAAGCCGTCATCCGCTCCCACTCCGCACTACGTGCGTCGCGGACGGGTCTGCCAGGGAAACCAATGGTTTGGCCCGCGCAGCGGAGCCATCGGCTGCGCCTCGGCGATGCGCCGAAACAACCAGTGGTTTTTGAGCGGGGTTTCGGCGCGCGTAGCGCCGCCGGAAGAATGACGGCCTTGTCACTACCGCGGAATGTGCGGGGGCACGGATTCCAGATGCACCACTACCCCTTCCAAGCCAGGGGACCCGCTTATGGGCTGGCGGTTTTAGCTGTCTTCTTTGCCTACTTTCTTTGCAGCAGCAAAGAAAGTAGGTGCCGCCCCGCACAGGGGCAACGCTAATAGACCGATAAGCCAACAAGGAAAGGCCAACAAAGCCAGAACAACGACAAAAAAAAAGCCCAAAACCAGAAACGGCCAGAAATAGCCAGAAATAGCCCTTCTTTTCGACCCATAGCGCCGCAGGCAAATCAACAACAATCACCCTAACCCTTACTAGGCCAGCAACAAGCTGGCAAACCAAATGGCAACCACGACCGCCCCGCAACAAGCCGCGCCCGCCTCGCCGGGCCCCATGAAGCGCATCATCCTGATCGTCCTCATTGCGCTGATCGCTGCGGGCGCTGCCGGTGCCGGCGTGTGGTTCTTCCTGTCGAAGCGCGCACCCGTCGCCGTATCGGCCGAAGCCGCGCCGGCGCAATCCGCCGTGCCGCTGTTCTTCCCGCTCGAATCGATGACCGTCAACCTGCAATCGGACGACGGCCAGCAACACTTCCTGCGCATCGGCCTCACGCTCAAGCTCGGCGATGCCGCCACCCAGCAGGCGCTCACCGATCACATGCCGGAAGTGCGCAGCCGCATCCTGCTCGCGCTGTCGAACAAGCACCCCGAAGAACTCGCGCCGCTCGAAGGCAAGCGCGCGCTCGCCGGAGAGCTGAAGACGCTGATCACCGAGCCGACCGACAAGGGCGCCGCACCGATCCGCGTGCAGGACGTGCTGTTCACTGAATTCGTCGTGCAGTGACGTGACGTTGTCAAGCGCTGCCATCATCAATCGCCAAGGGACGCACGAGGAATAAGCAATGGGCCACGAAGAGTTCATGTCCCAGGAGGAGGTCGATGCCCTTCTGAAGGGCGTCACCGGCGAATCCGACACGGAATCCGAGCAAAACGACCGCACGGGCGTGCGTCCGTACAACATCGCGACGCAGGAACGTATCGTCCGTGGCCGGATGCCGGGCCTCGAAATCATCAACGACCGCTTCGCGCGCCTGTTGCGCGTCGGCATTTTCAACTTCATGCGGCGCTCGGCGGAAATTTCCGTCGGCCCGGTGAAGGTGCAGAAGTACAGCGAGTTCACGCGCAACCTGCCGATCCCGACCAACCTGAACCTGGTCCACGTGAAGCCGCTGCGCGGCACGTCTCTGTTCGTGTTCGATCCGAACCTCGTGTTCTTCGTGGTCGACAACCTGTTCGGCGGCGACGGTCGTTTCCATACGCGCGTCGAAGGACGCGATTTCACGCAGACCGAGCAGCGCATCATCACGAAGCTGCTCAATCTGACGTTCGAGCACTACGCGGCGTCGTGGAAAAGCGTGCGCCCGCTGCAGTTCGAATACGTGCGCTCGGAAATGCACACGCAGTTCGCCAACGTCGCGACACCGAACGAGATCGTCATCGTCACGCAGTTCTCGATCGAGTTCGGCTCGACGGGCGGCACGCTGCACATCTGCATGCCCTACTCGATGATCGAGCCGATCCGCGACATTCTCTCGTCGCCGATCCAGGGCGAGGCGGTGGACGTCGACCGACGCTGGGTGCGCGTGCTGTCGCAGCAGGTGCAGGCCGCCGAAGTGCAGCTGAGCGCCGATCTCGCGCAGGTGCCGGTCACGTTCGAACAGATCCTGAACATGCGCAAAGGCGATGTTCTGCCGATCAACATCCCCGAGCACATCACCGCGAAAGTAGACGGTGTGCCGGTGATGGAATGCGGCTACGGAATTTTCAATGGTCAGTACGCGTTGCGGGTCCAGAAGATGATCAGCGCAGCCGACACGATGAAGGAAGGTGGATATGAGTGACCTGAACGCAAAGCCCGAGACCGATCTCGCGGCAGCCGAGCAACTCGCCGCCGGCGAGCTGTCCGCCGTGGAAGACGACGCGGCGATGGCCGACTGGGCAAGCGCGCTCGCCGAGCAGAACGGCAACGACGAAATCAACCCGGCCGCGGGCGCCGTGTTCCAGCCGCTGTCGAAGGCCGCGCCGACCTCGACGCACAACGACATCGACATGATCCTGGACATTCCCGTCCAGATGACGGTCGAACTCGGCCGCACCAAGATCGCGATCCGCAATCTGCTGCAGCTCGCGCAGGGCTCGGTCGTCGAACTCGACGGCATGGCCGGCGAGCCGATGGACGTGCTCGTCAACGGCTGCCTGATCGCGCAGGGCGAGGTGGTGGTCGTCAACGACAAGTTCGGTATCCGGCTGACCGACATCATCACGCCGTCCGAACGCATCCGGAAACTCAATCGATGAAACGTTTGGCAGGTCGCGGCGTGCTGCTCGCGTCGTTTTTCGAGTCCACCGTCGCGCACGCCGCCGACATGAACGCGGTCAACAACGCCGCGAAGATCGCCTCCGGTGTCGGCGCGGGTAGCGCGGTGCCGGCGCTCGGCGTCGGCGCGGTCCTGCAAACCTTCGTCGGGCTCGCGGTCGTGATCGGCCTCGTGTTCGGCTGCGCATGGCTCGCGCGACGCTTCGGCCTGCAACCGGGCCAGCGCGGCGGCCTCGTGAAGACGGTCGGCGGCGCTTCGCTCGGTGGCAAGGAACGCGTCGCGGTCGTCGAGATCGGCGATACGTGGCTCGTGCTCGGCGCCGCGCCCGGCAACGTGCGGCTGCTGCATACGATGCCGGCGGGTTCCGTCGCGGCCGATACGGTTGCCGCTTCGCCGGCACCGCTTTCCGGCACTTTTGGTCAACGCTTTCGCGACGCCCTGAAAGGCGAAGTGGGCAAACGTTTCAACGCGCACCGCGGCGGGGATCGGTAATGCAGGTCAGTTTCAGGCGGTCAGGTTCGTTCTTCACGCTTACGCGCCGTGCGGGGCGGGCGCTCCCCGCAGCGCTTCAACTCGCGCTGCCGGCACTGCTGTTCGCGCTGCCGACGCTGTCTTTCGCGCAAACCGCCGGCCTGCCAGCGTTCACGACGAGCCCCGGCCCCAACGGCGGCACGACCTACTCGCTGAGCGTGCAGACGATGCTGCTGCTCACGATGCTGTCGTTCCTGCCCGCGATGGTGCTGATGATGACGAGCTTCACGCGCATCGTGATCGTGTTGTCGCTGCTGCGCCAGGCGCTCGGCACGACCACGACGCCGCCGAACCAGGTGGTCGTCGGTCTCGCGCTGTTTCTGACGCTGTTCGTGATGTCGCCGGTGCTCAATAAAGCCTATAACGAAGGTTACAAGCCGTTCTCCGAAGGCACGATGTCGATGGATCAGGCGGTGGCGCGCGGCGTCGCGCCGTTCAAGACCTTCATGCTGCGTCAGACCCGCGAAAGCGACCTTGCGCTGTTCGCGCGCATCTCCCATGCGGCGCCGATGCAGGGGCCCGAAGACGTGCCGCTGTCGCTGCTGGTACCGTCGTTCGTGACGAGCGAGCTGAAGACCGGCTTCACGATCGGCTTCACGATCTTCATTCCGTTCCTGATCATCGACATGGTGGTCGCGAGCGTGCTGATGTCGATGGGCATGATGATGGTGTCGCCGGCGACGATTTCGCTGCCGTTCAAGCTGATGCTGTTCGTGCTCGTCGACGGCTGGCAGTTGCTGCTCGGCTCGCTCGCGCAGAGCTTCGTCTGATTTTTTTCGACTCCTTGTTCCTCAGGCACTCACGATGACACCCGAAGCAGTCATGACGCTGGCCCACCAGGCCATGTACGTCGGCCTCGTGCTGGCAGCCCCGCTGCTGCTCGTCGCGCTCGTCGTCGGTCTGGTCGTGAGCCTGTTCCAGGCGGCCACGCAGATCAACGAAAGCACGCTGTCGTTCATCCCGAAACTGCTCGCGATCGCGCTCACGCTCGTGATCGCCGGACCATGGATGCTGACCACGATGCTCGACTATCTGCGCCACACGATCACCAGCATTCCGACGCTCGTCAACTGAGCGCCGCTGGCACGTCTGCCCTCCCCACTCCATGTTCACGGTCACCTACGCGCAACTGAACGTCTGGCTGACCGCGTTCCTGTGGCCGTTCGCGCGCATCGCCGCGCTGATCGCGACCGCGCCGGTGCTCGGCAACATGTCGCTGCCCTCGCGCGTGAAAATCGGTCTCGCCGCGTTCGCGACGATCATCGTCGCCCCGACGATCGGCGCGCTGCCGCAGGTCACCGTGTTTTCCGCGGCCGGCGTGTGGATTCTCGTCAACCAGTTCCTGATCGGCATCGCGCTCGGCGTGACGATGCAGGTCGTGTTCCAGGCGATCGACGCGACCGGCTACTTCATCGGCCTCGGCATGGGCCTTGGCTTCGCGACCTTCTTCGACCAGCAGGCGACCGGCTCGGGCGTCGTGATCTCACGCTACATGACGACGATCGCGACGCTGGTGTTTCTCGCCGTCGACGGTCATCTGCAGATGATCGCCGCGCTCGTGACGACGTTCCAGTCGGTGCCGGTGTCGGCGAACCTGCTCGCGCCGCACGGTTGGCAAACGCTCGCGAACTGGGGCGGCTCGATCTTCTCGGCGGGGCTGCTGCTCGCGTTGCCGGTCGTCGTCGCACTGCTGATCGCGAACCTCGCGCTCGGCATTCTCAATCGCGCGGCGCCGCAGATCGGCGTGTTCCAGATCGGCTTTCCGCTGACGATGCTGGTCGGCCTGCTGCTCGTGCAGCTGATGCTGCCGAACATGATTCCGTTCTTCGTGCGCTTGTTCGATAACGGCATCGATGAGATGGGACGGGTCGCGGCGGCGCTGAGATAACGCCGAAAATCGCGGACATAAAAAAACCGGCTCGCGCCGGTTTCTTTATTGCGCCGCCGGAGCGGCATCAGCTGGTGATGTACTGGAACAGCGACATGTTCTGGATCTTTACGAACGCTTGCTGCGAAGCCTGCAGGGCCGCCTGCTGCATCGTGTACTTGCTGATCGTCGAGACCATGTCGGTCTGGGTCAGGTCCGCGAGATCGCTTTGCGTTTGCAGTGAGTTGGTCTCCGTAACCGTTTGCAGCGCCTTGACTTCCTGCTCGCGGCCGCCGACCGATGCCTGCACCGCGGTGATGTTGTTCAGCGTGTTGCCAAGCTGCGACAGGCCCATATTCAACGCGTTCTGCAGCTTCGCCGAGGCCGCGGGGTCGCCGCTCACCGGCTGCTGGAGCGCGGCGATCATCGCGTTCAGGTTCGTGAACACGTTGGTGCCCGCCTGGTTGGCCGGCTGCACCGTGAATTTGTCGTTGGCGGCCGGCGTGCCTGTGATTTCGACGGTCTGGCCCGCGATCGTGATGTCCGAGCCCGCCGTGTACGGCTGCGCCGTACCCGCGACGTTGGTCGTCGTGTCAGTGACCGTGTAGGTGAGCGAGCTGCCGCTGCCGCTGAACTGGATCTGGTACGAGTCCGCGTTCCCCGCGTTGGTCGGATCCTTGACCGACACCGCGCCGATCACGCCGCTGCCGGTATTGGCCGGGTCGCCCGAGGCGATCGGCTGCGCGTTGGTCGCACCGACGCTCATGAACACCGACAGCCCATTGTCACCGGTCGAGACCGCGTTGCTGCCGGTGACCTGCACGGTGCGCGTGCCCGTGTCGCCCGTATAGGTGACGTTGCCGGCCGCATCGGTCGTGAAGGCCTGGGTCGAATTCTGGAAACCGGCGAACAGCGCATTGCCCGAGCTGTCGGTCGCATTCGCGTAAGTGACGAGCTGGTCGCGCAGGGTGGTCAGCTGCGCGGCGATCGCCGTGCGGTCGGCGTCGTTCAAACCGCCGTCGCCGGCGCGCAGGCCTAACGTGTTCGCGCTTTGCAACGTCGTGATGACGGTGGAGAGCGTCGAGTCCTCGGCCTGCAACGACGTGAGCGCCGCGTTCTGGTTCGTCGTGTACTGCGACAGCGCGGACGCCGTCGAGCTGAGCTGCACGGCCTGCGCGGCGCCGAGCGGATTGTCGGCGGGCGTGGTCAGGCTCTGGCCGCTCGAGATTTCCTGATAGATCTGCGACAACTGAGCCTGCTGATTGCTCATGTTCGCGACGTTCATGCTGAAGTACTGCTGGGTCGAAATTCGCATGGTTCCGCCTTACGAGAAGATGCCAAGCAAAGTCTGGAACAGCGTCTGCGCCGTCTGGATGACCTTGCTGTTGGCCTGATAGAGCTGCTGGTACTGAAGCAGGTTGGCCGCTTCCTCATTGATATTGACGCCCGACACCGACTGCTGCGCCGACGTGATCTGCGTGACGAGCGTGCTTTGCGCGGTCGCCGAGGTCTGGATCTGCGTGGTCTGGTTGCCGATGTTGTTGACGTAGCTCGCGTACGCGCCCGTCAGCGTCGAGGTGCCGCCGTTGAGCACCTGCGCCGAAGTCAGGTTCGACAGCAGTTGCGCGTTGCGGCCGTCGTTGGTCGCGCCGGTGTTCGGTCCGATCGTGAACGAGTCGCCGTTGGCGGGCGTGCCGCTGATCGTGACCGTCACGTTGTTCATCACGCCCGCGCTGGTCGAATTGCTCGGGTTGGTGATCGTCAGCGTCGCGCCCGAGCTCGGCGAGTATGGCACCGCGGTCGTCGACGAGCTGATCGTGTACTGCGTGGACGGCGAGCCGGCGACTGTCACCACCGTGCCGACCGGGAAGCCGGTCAGGCCGGTGCCCGCGGTGTAAGTGATCGTCGAGGTGCTGGTCGGCGCGCTGTAGCCGACAGATACCGTGCCTTGCGTGATCGTCCCGGTGCCGGTGTTCGACGTCGACGCCGACGCGAGCACCGGCGCCGCGGCCGCGATTGCCGACGCCGACGTGGTGGTCAGCGCGAAGCCGTCGAGCGCGCCGCGGGTCGGTTCGACCGAGAACGAGTCGCCGGCCTTCATCGTGCCGCTCGCGACCGAGAACCGCAGGCCGCCGATCGGGTTGGTCAGGTTCGCCGCCGAACCGACGATGCTGCCGGTCTGGCTGTCCGTCAGCGTGTAGGTGCTGCCGTCGTACGACAGCGTGTAGTCGCCCGTGGTCGGCTGGGTCGCGTCGGCGAACGAGGCGCCCAGCGTAGCGTTGCCGGTGTTCTGCGAGTTCGCGTACACGGTCGGCGAGCCGACCGTGAACAGCGCGCCGCCCGCGGTGCCGTTCAGCGTCAGGCCGAGTTCGTTCTGCGCATTGACCTGCGCGGCGAAGCTGGTCGCGATCGCGCCGAGTTGCGCCTCGGCCGGATCGAGCGTTTGCGAGCGGAATTGCAGCAGTCCGCCCAGCGTGCCGCCGGACACGCTCGTGTCGGACAGCGTCTGCGGCGTCGGTGTCGGCTTTGCCCCGGCCTGGCCGAGATACTGGACCGACAGCTCGCTCGGATCACCCGACGAAGTCGCCGTGCCGAGATTGAAGCTGTTGCCGGCCAGCACGAGCGGCTGTCCGCTCGACATGAACAGGCTATAGCTGCCGTTGTCCTGCACGACCGACACGCCGATCAGCTGGGACAGGTTCGACACCGCCTGGTCGCGTGCGTCGAGCAGCTGGTTCGGCGGCTGGCCCTGGCTGCTCGCCTGCTTGATCTGTGTATTCAGCGACGCGATCTGCGCGGTGTAGGTGTTGATCTGCGTAACAGAGTTGCTCAGCTGCGTGTTGACGCTCGAGCGCAACTGGTCGTACTGCTGGCCCGCCGCGTTGATCTGGTTCGCGAGCGTCTGCGCGTCGCTGATCGCGGTCTGCCGCGTCGACACGCTCGACGCGTTATTGGCGACGTTCTGCAGCCCCGTGAAGTAACCGCTGATCGCGCTCGCAATCCCGGCGGTCGGACTGCCGACGAGGTTGTTGAGCTGGGTGATCATCGTGTTGTACGCGGTGAGCGCGCTGCTCGACGACTGCGCGTTGTTCAGCTCGGTCGTCAGGTACTGGCTGTACGCGCGCGTCACGGTGTCGGTGGAGACGCCCATCGGCAGGTAGCCGGAGCCGGTATACGCGCCGCCCGTCTCCGAATACACCGGGGTTTCCATCGTATAGCCGGGTGTCGACGCGTTGCTGATGTTCTCACCAGTCGTCGTCAAACCCCATTGGGCCGCGTTGAGTCCGCTAAGGCCGATAGTCAACAGATTGCTGGACATGCGTCATCCTGAAGGGCGGCATCGCAGACATGCCACCGCGTTAGTGGAACATCCTCTTTAACGGCCCGACGTGCGAAAAATTGAGGGCCATTCCACTTCGTTTGAGCTCGCCGCGACGTTTGCGCGACGTTGCCGCGCTGTTGCCTCCGACGCGAGTGCAACGTTTGCTTCGTCGGCCAAAACGTTCGCGCGGTGCCGGGCGTCGCGCGCACGGCACCGCGCGTTGGCTCGCCGCTCAGCGAGCCAGCGAGCGGCGCTTCATTTCGAGCTGCGTGATCAGCCGCTGCAGCGTGTTTTCCGCGCTGCCCGGCAGCGACAGGAAACGGAAGCCGAGCTGATAGCGCTGCGTGCCGTTCGGCAGCGCGAGCGAGCGATGCGACACGAGCTGCAGATCGAGCGACAGACGGCCGAGCGCGCCGAGCGTGAGCTCGCAGTCCATCAGGCGCGCGCCCATCGGCAGCTCGGCGACGCGCAGGTCGGTCGTGCGCATCCCGACGCCGCCGAGCGACAGGTCGTGCACCTCGAAGCGGAACGTGTCGCCCTCGGGCAGGCGGCCCGTACACATGAACGGGTCGAGAATTGGTGCGGCGACGCGGAAGTACTCGCGGCGCTGCACGTAGAACAGCACCTCGGGGAAGTCGGCCTCGAACGCCGGCATTCCCTCGAAGCGCGTCTCGCGTGGCGTCGGGGTCGTGAACTCGACGCGCACGCCGTCGGGCGACGCGTGGAACTGGCAGCGTGGCGCGTTGAGCAGCCCCTTGTTCTCATCGGCCAGCGCGCCCCAATCGAAGGTGAAGGTGCGCTCGCGCACGTCGACGTCGAGCAGGCGCGTGACGATCTGCCCGCCCCCATATTCGACGGTGAGGAAATCGCCGCGATTGACGATATTGCGCAGCTGCACGCCGATTTCCAGCGGATTGCGGCGGCCGAAATCGGAAGCGCTCTCGTTTTGCGGGACGTGCGGCTGACCGTTCGTGTCAATCAGGCCGTTCGACTGGTTCATATCCATGGGCTTGCCGGTAAGCATGTTCTTGCGGGCACGTGCCAGGGCCTAGCCATGGACTCTGAGGGTCTTCATGCAAAGCCGCAACACACGCGTTCGACCGGACCTTACAGCGCTATTCCGGTATCGGGTCTAACTCGTTAGCGGCAGCATCGAGCCAAAATTTAGGGGCTCAATTTAAATATTCGCCGGAAAATTTCGCGCAAACGTTAAAAACGTATCCGCCCTATTTTCCGCGACCTTGCCCGCCCCCCGACCTTGCGGAGCTTTTTACCGATGCCGGTTTTTCTGCTGCTTTTATCGCCGCTTTTACCGACATCTTTAAAACCGCTTTAATGCCCGTCGCGTGCGTTATTTTTAATCAGCCCATTTTCTGCATGATCGACAGCAGCTTTTTCGCGTAATGCGGATCGGTTGCATAACCGGCGCGCTGCATGCCGTTCGCAAAACCGTTCACGTCGTGCGACGAATTGATCACCTGCGCGTAACGCGGATTGCTCTTCAACATGCTCGCGTAATCGGTCATCGCTTCCTCGTACGAGTCGTACGCGCGGAATTTCTCGACCGTGCGATGCGGCTTGCCGTTCACGTATTCGGTCGTGACCGTCGACACGGTCTTGCCGGTCCAGTCGTTGCCCGCCTTGATGCCGAACACGTTGTGGCTCGCCGAGCCGTCGGCCTTCTTGATCTCGCTCTTGCCCCAGCCCGATTCGAGCGCGGCCTGACCGATGATGAAGCGCGCCGGAATGCCGGTCGCCGCGCTCGCGGCCTGCGCCGGCGCGGCGAGCTTGTCGACGAAGGCGTCGACCTTCGACGAGCTGCCGTCGCCGCGCACCGGCGGCGTCAGCGCGCTATTGGCCGAGTAGGCGCGGCCGAGCCCGAGCTGACCGTTGGCCTGGGCGTTGCCGTAGGCACGCGCGAGCGCGTGGAGCGCCGCGCTCTGGCCTTCGTCGCCGCCGCTACCGCCGCCGAGCGCGTTGGCCATGCCGGCGAGACCACCCGCCGCGCCCGCGCCGTTCGCGCCACCCACCTGCATGCCCTGGTTGCGCATCAGCTGCTTGAGCATCGCGTCGGCGACGCCGATGCCCTTCTTCGACAGCTGCTGCGCCATCTGCTGATCCATCATCGACGTGAACGTCGCCGTGTCGTGCGAATCGAACGGACCGTCCTGCGGCGTTGCATCGCGCATGCTCTTCAACATCATCTGCGTGAACACGGCGTCGAACTGCTGCGCGGCCATCTTCATGCCGGCTTGCGGCGAGGCCTTTGCCTGCGCGCTGAGTGCGCCGAAGCCCTGCACGTCGAGCGCGAACCGGCTGGTCAGATCGTTGGCGGAGTTGACGCTATTGGTCGTATCGGAATTCATCTCGCGTGCTCCTTAGATGATTTCAAGGTCGGCGCGCAATGCACCGGCTGCTTTCATGGCCTGCAGGATCGACATCAGATCCGCGGGCGTCGCGCCGAGCGCGTTGAGCGCCTTCACCACTTCGGCGAGGTTCGCACCGGCGTTCACGAGTTTCAGCGAGCCGTTGTCCTGCTTCATCTGGATCTGCGACTGCTGCGCGACCACCGTGCGGCCGTTCGAGAACGCGCCCGGCTGGCTCACCACCGGCTGCGTATTGATCACGACCGACAGATTGCCGTGCGCGACCGCGCAGTTCTGCAGCGTGACCATCTGGTTCATCACGATCGAGCCGGTGCGGGCGTTCAGGATGACCTTCGCGGCGGCCTGCCCGGGCCGCACTTCGAGGTTCTGCAATTGCGCCATGAACGAGACCTGCTGCTGCGGATCGGCCGGCGCGCGCAGCTGGATCGTGCGGCCGTCGAGCGCGGTCGCGGTGCCGCTGCCGAACGCGTTGTCGATCGCCGCGACGACGCGCTGCGTGGTGTCGTAGTCCATGTCGTTCAGGTCGAGCTGCATGGTGCCCGCCTGCGACACCGCCGTCGGCACCGAGCGCTCGACGATCGCGCCGCTGGTGATGCGCCCCGCGGCGAGCTGGTTGACCTGCACCCTGCTGCCGTTCGCGCTCGCGCCCGCGCCGCCCACGGCGACGTTGCCCTGGCCGAGCGCATACACCTGGCCGTCGGCGCCCTTCAGCGGCGTGAGCAGCAGCGTGCCGCCGCGCAGGCTTTTCGCATTGCCGAGCGACGACACCGTGATGTCGATCGCTTCGCCCGGCCGCGCGAACGGCGGCAGCACCGCGGTCACCATCACCGCGGCGACGTTCTTCAGCTGGATGTTCGACAGCGACGACTGCGAGTTGCTGGAGCCCGCCGCCTGGTTGTTGATCGAGATGCCGAGGTTCGCGAGCATGTTCGCGAGCGTCTGCGTCGTGAACGGCGTCTGCGTGGTCTGGTCGCCGGTGCCGTCGAGGCCGACCACGAGGCCGTAGCCGATCAGCGGGTTGTCGCGCACGCCCTGGATCTGCACGAGGTCCTTCAGGCGCTCCGCGTGCGCTGGCGTCGCGGCCGGCAGCGCCGCGCAGGCGAGCGCGACGAACATCAGTGCGCGGCCCGCGCGCGACAGCGTGTTGAAGACAGTACCCATGATCACCACGGCGCCACGTTGAGGAAGAACCGCTGCAGCCAGCCCATGTTCTCCGCTTCGTCTATGTAGCCCTTCGCGGAGTATTCGATTTTCGCGTCGGCGACCTGGGTCGAGTACACGGCATTCAGGCTCGAAATCGTGTTGGGATTGACGACGCCCGAGAAGCGCACGAACTCGTTGCCCTGATTGATCAGCATCTGCTTCTCACCGCTCACGATCAGGTTGCCGTTCGCCTGCACGCCGGTCACGGTCACCGTGATCGTGCCGTTGAACGTATTCGACGCGTTCGCGCCGCCGGTGCCGGCAAAGCCGTTGCTGCCGGTCGCGCTGAGGTTGGTCTTGGCGAACAGTCCGCCGAGGAAGCCCGCGGTCGGCACGTTGAAGTCCGTGCTGCCGTTGCGTTTCGCATTCGCGCCCGACGACTTCGTCGCGTTGATGTTCTCGGCGATCACGATCGTGATGATGTCGCCCACGTTGCGCGGCCGCTGATCTTCGAACAGCGGACGGCCCGCGTAGCCCGGGTTGTAGATCGAGCCCGGCGCCTGCGCCTGCGGCGGCACCGGCGGCAGCGCGCTCATCGGCTGTTGCGTGATCGGTTGCTTCGGCACGAGTGCGCAGCCGCCGAGCGCGGCGAGCAGCGCGAGCTGCACGAGCGCCTCGGCCGTGCGCGAATGAACCGGAGTGCGTGTGGAGTGCGACATCATCGTTTACCGCCTTAAATTTCCAGTCCTCAAACCTGCATCTGGCTCAAGGTCTGCAGCATCTGGTCGGAGGTCGTCACGGCCTTGCTGTTGATTTCGTACGCGCGCTGCGTCTGGATCATGTTCACCAGCTCCTGCACGACGTTCACGTTCGACGCTTCCACGTAACCCTGGTTGAGCGTGCCCGCGGCGTTCAGACCCGGTTGCGACACGTTCGGCGCACCCGACGACGCCGTCTCCGCGAACAGATTCTCGCCCTTCGCGTCGAGGCCGGCCGGGTTGATGAAGGTCGCGAGCTGCATCGTGCCGAGCTGCTGCGTATTGCTCGAGCCGGACACGGTGATCGACACCGCGCCGTCGCTGCCGATCGTCAGCGAGGTCGCATTGGTCGGGATCGTGATCGCCGGAATCACCTGGTAGCCGCTCGACGTGACGAGCTGACCCTGCGCGTTGGTCTGGAACGAGCCGTCGCGCGTGTAGGCCGTCGTGCCGTCGGGCATCTGCACCTGGAAGAAGCCCGCGCCGTTGATCGCGACGTCCTTCGAGTTGCCGGTCTGCTGCAGGTTGCCCTGCGTGTACAGACGCTCGGTCGCGACCTGTTGCACGCCGGTGCCGAGCTGGATGCCGGACGGCAGTTCGGTTTGCTGCGTCGAGTTCGCGCCCGGCTGGCGGATGGTCTGGTACAGCAGATCCTCGAACACCGCGCGCGAGCCCTTGAAGCCGTTGGTGCTGACGTTCGCGAGGTTGTTCGAGATCACGTCCATCTGCGCCTGTTGCGCATTCATGCCGGTAGCGGCGATATACAGTGAGCGGTTCACTTATGGTTCTCCAATGTCGGGCGGAATTGGCGGTTTAGCGCTTACTCCGGCCCCATGCAAAGCTGTCTCGGAGCGCGCCTCGTAGCGCACTCCGTGGCAATCCGTTAGCTGAAGCTGAGCAGCTGGTTGGCGGACTGATCGTTCTTGTCGGCGTTTTCCAGCAACTGCGTCTGCATCTGGAACTGGCGCGCGTTGGTAATCATCGAGACCATCGCGCTGACCGGATTCACGTTGCTGCCTTCGAGCGACGCCGGCGCGAGCGTCACGGTCGGATCGGCGTCGGCGGGATTGCCGTCGGCGGTGCGAAACAGGCCGTCATCGCCGCGCGTGAGCGACTGCGGATCGGGATTGACCAGCTTCAGCTGATCGACGGTGACCACGGCGGTGGGCGGATCGCCCGGCGTCAATGCCGACACCGTGCCGTCCTTGCCGATCGTGATCTGCGCGCCCGGCGGCACCGATACCGGCCCGCCGTTGCCGAGCACGACCTGATTGGTCGCGTTCACGAGCTGGCCGTTTTCGTCGATGTGCAGATTGCCCGCGCGCGTGTAGGCCTCGTTGCCGTCGGCGGTCTGCACCGACAGCCAGCCCGGCCCCTGAATCGCGACGTCGAGCGGATTGCCCGTCTGCTGGATCGGCCCCGGCGTATAGTCGGCGCCCGGTGTCGACGACAGCACGAAGGTGCGGGTCGTGTCGTCGTTGATCGTGCTGCCGTCGCCGAACGACATCGGCACGGCGCGGTAGGTTTCGAGCTGCGCGCGAAAGCCCGTGGTCGACGCGTTCGCGAGGTTGTTCGCGACGATCGCCTGCTGTTCGAGCGCCTGCGCGCTGCCCGACATCGCGGTGTAGATCAGCCGATCCATGAAGAGGTCCCGTTCGCTTACAGGTTGATCAGGGTCTGGTCGACGGCCTGCTGGGTCTTGATCGTCTGCGCGTTCGCCTGATAGTTGCGCTGCGCGGTGATCAGGTTGACCAGCTCGCTCGTCAGATCGACGTTCGAGTTCTCGACCGCGCCGCCTTGCAACACGCCGTGATTGGTCGAGCCCGGCGTCGAAATCTGCGCGACGCCCGAGGCAGCCGTCTGGCCGTACTCGTTGTTGCCGAGGTCGACGAGGCCGTTCTGGTTCGAGAAGTTCGCGAGCACGATCTGGCCGAGCGCCGCGGTCTGGCCGTTCGAGTAGTTGCCCGTCAGCGTGCCGTCGGAGCCGACCGTGAAGCTCGTCAGTTGGCCCGCCGCGTAGCCGTCGGTCGACAGGCTGTTGACGCCGTCCTTGCCGCCGTACTGCGTGGTGCCGGCCATGTTCAGCGTGACGTTCTGCGGCGTGCCCGAACCGTCGGTGTTCGGGATCGACATCGTGAACGCGCCGAGCGTCGCGGTCGCGAGGCCGGTCGTCGCGTCGGTCGTGCTGACCAGCGTGCCCGACGAATTGAAGTTCGCCGTGCCGATCAGGGAAGCGGTGCCGGTCGACGGGCCCGCGTACACGTTCCATGTGCCCGAGCCCGTCTTCGCGAAGTACATATTGACTGTCTGCGAGCCGCCGAGCGTGTCGTAGACGGTCGTGCTCGTCGAGTAGTTGTAGGTCGACGAGCTGCTCTGGTTGAACGTGGTCGGGTTCTGCGTGATCGTGTAGCTGTCGCTGGCTGCCGGCGCGCCGCTGAACGTAATGCTCTCACCGTTGCCGAGCGTGATCGCGGTACCGGCCGTGTAGGTCCCGGACCCCGCGGCCAGACCGGTCGTGGTGTCCGTCACCGTGTAGGTGGTGGTGGTCGGGAAGTCGATCCTGTAGTTGTCGGTGTTGGTGCCCGCGGCCGCATTGGTGATCGTCGCGCCGGTCGTGGCCAGCGTACCGGTGTTGCCGGCGCCGGCCTTCGCGGTGGGCGAGCCGAGCATGATGTTGTCCTGCGCGTTCAGGTTCAGACCTGCGGTGATCTTGCTGGTCGCCTGCGGCGCGATGTTCGCGGTCGGCACCGTCAGCGGCACGGTCTGCGCGGTGTTGATGATGCCCGAGCCATTGGCCGCGTAGCCCATCAGATCGAGGCCCTGCGCGTTCGTGATGAAGCCGTTCTTGTCGAGCTGGAACACGCCGTTGCGCGAATAGGTCAGCGTGCCGTTGTTCGACATCTGGAAGAAGCCGTTGCCGTTGATCGCGACGTTCAGCGCCTGGTTCGTCGTCGTGAGCGTGCCTTGCGAGAATTGCTGCTGCACTTCGGAGAGTTGCGTACCGATACCGATCTGCTGGCTCGTCGCGGTCGCGACCGAATTGGCGTACATGTCGGCGAATTCCGCGGTGCCGCTCTTGAAGCCGACGGTGTTGGCGTTGGCGATGTTGTTGCCGATCACGTCGAGATCACTCGACGACGCCGACAGACCGCTCAAACCTGTTTGGTAACTCATGACGTACTCCGTATCTGTAAAGTCGTAACTGAATGGATCCGGACTACAGGATCGCTGCGACGCTGGTCAGGCCGACCGTCGAGCCGTTCGACAGCACGAGCCCCGGCGTGCCGCTGCTTTGCTGGACGACGCTTTGCACCGTCGCGCCGGTGAGCGTGGTAGCCGTCGCCTGCTGGCCGTTGATCGTGCCTGTCGCGGTGATCGTGTAGGTGCCGTCGGCGAGCGTGTTGCCCGCCGAATCGGTCGGCGTCCAGCCAACCGGAATCGTGCCGGCCGACTGCTTGCCGAGATCGAGCGTGTTGACGATCGTGCCGGCCGAGTTCTTCACGACGATCTGCAGGTCGCTGACGGAGTTCGCGAGCGTGACGCCGAACTCGTTCGTCTTGCCGCTCGACACGGTGATCGAGTTGCCCGGTGCGAGCACGGTCGAACCGATCAGCAGCGCGGCCTGCGACTGCTGGCCCGCCGACAGCTGCGTCGACAGCGAGGAGAGCGACGTATTGAGCTGGCTGATACCCTGCACCGTGCTGATCTGGGCGAGCTGCGAGGTCATCTGCGAGCTGTCCATCGGATTGGTCGGGTCCTGGTTCTTCATTTGCGCGACGAGCAGCTGCAGAAAGGTGTTCTGCAGGTCCGTCGCCGACGTGCCCGACGTGCTGCTCGTCGAGCTGGTCGTCGAGCCGGTCGCGCTCGAGCTGCTGCTCGTGCCGTTCATCGTGTCGAGCAGCGTCTGCGAAACGGTCGTGCCGCTGCCGCCGATCGTGGTGTTGGTGGTCAAGGCTCTCTCCTCAGGTTCCGATCGTGAGCGTTTTCAGCATCAGGGTTTTGGCGGTGTTCAGCGTTTCGACGTTGGCCTGGTACGAGCGCGAGGCCGAGATCATGTTGACCATCTCCTGCACCGGGTCGACGTTGGGCAGCGTCACGTAGCCGTTCGCGTCGGCGGCCGGATTGCCGGGCTCGTACGCGGTCTTCATCGGCGACGGATCGTCGACCACGCCCGTCACCTGCACGCCGCCGACCTGCTGGCCGGAGCGTGTGCGCGCGCCGCCGAGCGGGCTCACCGCGAACACGACCTGCTTGGCCTTGTACGGCTGACCGTCCGGGCCCGTCGTGCTGTCCGCGTTGGCCAGGTTCGACGCCGTCACGTTGAGCCGCTCCGACTGCGCCGACATCGCGGAACCCGCGACACCAAAAATGTTCATCAGGGATGGCATGTTTCCTGACCTCTCCTGCCGGTTCGCACCGGCTTTACGTTAAGTCCCGTAGCGTTTCTGTTCGTGCGTGCGTGCTGCCCGTCTTCAGCTGCTGTGCGCTCTGCTTGCGTGCCCGTGCGGCGTGCCGGGCTTACGACGAGCCCGACGTGATCGCCGACAGCATCGTCTTGATCTGGTTCGACACGACCGTCATACCCGACTCGAAGTGCACCGTGTTGTCGGCGAACTGCACGCGCTCGGTGTCGACGTCGACCGTGTTGCCGTCGAGCGCCGGCTGCAGCGGAATCCGGTATTGCAGGTTGCCGTAATCGTCGGGGCTGCCGCCCGTCGCCGTCAGTCTGGCCTTGCCGCTCATGTGGCCGGCCTCGGTCGTGTTCATCGACATGCCGCTCGTCACGCCCGCGGGTTGCGTCATCGCGAGCGTCGAGCTGTTCGATGCGCCTTGGCCCGCGGTGCTCCCGCCCGTCTTCTTCAGCGCGCCGGCGAGCGACGACGCGAAGTCGATATCGCGCGCCTTGTAGCCGGGCGTGTCGGCGTTCGCGATATTCGACGACAGCAGTTCCTGCCGGTATGCGCGCACATCCATCGCCTGCCGGCCGAATGCGAATTCGGCATCGAGCTTGTCCAGCATCGGAATCTCCCGAGAACGTTTCCAAGGCCGTCCCGTGTGCGCATCGTGAGAGACACGCGGCAGGTGCGAAGGCCTTTTTGCATGTGATGCATCTTATGGGCCGCGCACAAGCGGCAATCGGACGAATAACCGGGAAAGGGGGCTTCTATTCAACGTTTGCGCGAAAGGGGGGCTCACTAGAATGCAAGGCGTACCGATGCATTCGATGGAGACCCGCGATGGACCAGCCCACCAACACCTTGCCGCAGCCGGCGAGCGGCACGACGATGCGTCGCGTGGGGGGTGGCCGGGTCGATGAACGGGTCGATGGTTCGGAGGACGCGCTCGTCCAGCCGGTGCCGCGCACTTTCTCGCGTTGCCTTGCGCATTGCCTGACGCGGGTGGCCGTCAACGTCGCGGTATGGGTTGCGGGCGGCATCGTGTTGCTGCCGGCTACGACCCAGGCGCAGGATGCGGGCGGCCCGATCGTGATTGCCGGGCCCGCCGAGAAAAATCCCGCCGCGCTGAACGATCTCGCGCAACGGATTCAGACGCCGGCGCAGCGCAGCGCGTCGGCGGCGTCGCTCGCGGCGGCGACCGCACAGTCGCTCGGCCGCGCGAGCGCGTCGCGCGACGCCGATACGTTCGGACGTGCCGCGAGCGCAAGCGGCGCGATCGTCATTCCGGGCGCGGGCGAGCCCGCTGCCGCCGCGCCGGCCATCATCCGCACCAACTTCAAACCGGACGCCAACGGCGTCGTGACGATTCCGCCGGCGGCCAGCACTGGGGCGTCGGGCGTCGCGCGCGTCAATGTCGAAGCGGGCCCGGCCGCCAGCGTGGCGAATCAGCGCGTGGTCGTGGCCAATGCGCCGCAAGGCGACGGTTTCGACAGTCTCGCCGCGCGCGGCGAGCCACCCGAGTTCGGCGCGAATGGCAAGCCGATCGCGGTCGCTGCGGCGCAGCCGGCGCATCCCGGGATCGCGAGAACACCCGCGACGTCGCCTGGCACGCGCCAACCGGCGGCCGTCATTGCACAGAGAACGCCGCAGACCGCTACCGCCGCGACGGCTGCGCAAGCCGCGCCGCTGCCAGGCCAGCAGGACCCGGAAGCGATTCACGCGAGCGCGCTCGCGTTCCTGCAACAGCAGGCCGTCGGCCTGCCCGGCAAGGCCGACATCACTGTCGCGTCCGCGTTTCCGCGCGGCCTCGCCGCGTGCACGTCGCTCGAACCGTTCATGCCGACCGGCGCGCGCCTGTGGGGCCGGCTGACGGTCGGCGTGCGCTGCGCGGGCGAGCGGCCGTGGACCATCTATCTGCAGGCGCGCATCTCGCTGCATGCGACCTACTACCTCGCCGCGCGCGCGATGGCGCCGGGCGAAGTGTTCACGGCCGCCGACCTCGTCGCGCGCGAGGGCGACCTGACAGGCCTGCCGCAGGCGATCGTCACCGACCCGTCGCAGGCGGTCGGCTCGGTCTCGCTCGTGCGGATCGCGGGCGGCATGCCACTGCGCCGCGACATGCTGAAGAGCGCGTCGGCGGTGGTGTTCGGGCAGACCGTGCGGGTCATCGCGGCCGGCGACGGTTTCTCGATCTCGTCCGAGGGCAGCGCGATGAACAACGCGTCGCCGGGCCAGCAGGTGCGCGTGAAGACCGCCAACGGCCAGATCATCTCCGGCATCGTCAAGGACGGCGGCACGGTGGAGATCCCGATGTGAGCGGGCTGGCGGCAACGAGCACCGTCGACACGGTCGGCGCCCCGGCGGCCAGGGCAGACGGACGGGGATTGAAAGGGGCAGATGGCCTCCTGGCGGCGGCCCGGGTGTCGAGCGATTGCGCTAAAGTTTTGATCAGCGGTTGCCGTTATCAGGATCAAATCGTTAGGGAAGCCAATCGTGAAAGTCGATCCCACCACCTCTTCGAATCTGCCGTCGTTGAAAGACGCTTTGTCCCGTTCGCAGCAGAGCGGCGAAGCCACGCCGGCAGCCAGCACCACGCAGGGCGCGACGAGCACGGCCGCGCCGGCCGCGAGCAGCGCGTCGGGCGACACGAGCGTGAGCCTGTCGGATCTGTCGCAGCATCTGCGCAGCCTCGCGGCCTCCGGCTCGGCCGACATCGACACCGCGCACGTCGAGTCGATCAAACAGGCGATCAAGGACGGCAAGCTGCAGATCGACTCCGGCAAGATCGCCGACGGCGTGCTGCAGACGGCGCGCGACCTGTTGCAGAACAAAAACTCGTCGACCGGCAACTGATCGGCATTTCGCCGCGCGGTGATCTGCCGGGCGGCGTCCGACCAACCCGGTTCGCGCGCCGTTCGCGAGCCAGTGTGCGTAGCGAGTTGTTGATATGAAAGATGCCCTCGTTGCTACCCTGGTCGAAGAATATTCGACCGTCGAGGCATTCGCCTCGATCCTCACTCTCGAAACCAAAGCGCTGACGGCGATCTCGCCGCTGGAGCAGTTGCCGGCGATCGTCGAGAAAAAAACCGAGCTGATCGGCGTGCTCGCGAGGCTCGAAACCGCGCGCGACTCGCATCTGGCCGAACTCGGCTTTCCGACCGGCTGGTCCGGCATGGAGCTCGCGGCCAGCACCGACGCGCGCGTCGCGACGCAATGGAAGCTGCTGCAGAAAGCCGCGGATCGCGCGCGGCGCGTTAACACCAACAACGGCGAGCTGATCCGCGTGCGGATGGACTACAACGAGCGCGCGCTAAAGGCGCTGCAGGTCAACGTGCCGCGCAAGACGAATCTGTACGGGCCGGATGGGCGAGTTCCAGCTTATTCGGGACTTTGATCGGCCCGCCTGCCCGGCCTGCAATCGCAGCAATATACGAAATGAATGAAAAGCCCGTCATCGACGGGCTTTTTCGTTTTCCGTCGCCGCTTTTCCACCCTCTTCCCTGTCCGTTCCACGCTGCGTTAGCCGTTCGGCTAGCTGGCGCTAGTCCACCTCGTCACGTTGAAATGGTGACTTCGTTCGAGCTATCGCCAACGCCGCGGCTTCGACGTGGCCGCAATTCGACGGGCGGAATCTTGTTTGCTCATTGGTTTGTGTAGGCGTGTGTATAATGGAGGGTATGATGTATGAACAGTGCCGAGGTCGTCAAATTGATTCAAGCGAATGGCTGGCAGCTCGTCCGCATAGCGGGCAGTCACCATCATTTCAGGCACGCGGGAAAACGGGGGCTCGTGACCATCCCGCATCCGAAAAAAGATTTGCCGGCCGGCACCCTGAACAGCATTCTGAAACAGGCGGGGCTCAAATGAAGCATCTGATCTTTCCGATCGCCATCGAACCCGGGGACAACACGCACGCGTTCGGCGTCGTGGTGCCCGATATTCCAGGCTGCTACTCCGCGGGTGACACGCTCGAACAAGCGTATGTGAACGCGAAAGAGGCAATCGAATCGCATCTCGAAACCTTGCTCGACGAAGGGCTGCCGCTGCCCGAGCCTCTCACGCTAGGCGAACATCGGCGCAATCCTGAGTTCGCGGGGTTCACATGGGGTTTCGTGACGACGCGCAATATTCCGGCGTTGAAGAAGGCGGTTCGCATCAACATCTCGCTGCCCGAGGTGCTGGTGCAGGAAATCGACGCGTATGCGCAGGCGCGCGGTATGTCGCGCTCGGCGTTTCTCGCGCTCGCCGCCGAGCATGAGATGGCGAACGCCTGAGCAACGGCAGGCGGCACGGGCGCGCATCGGCATCGGCGCACCGCCGCATCTGAAGGCAGCGCGTGAAAAACGGCGTGCTGCGCCGCGGTGGCGTCAGTTCGTCTCGGCGTTCGCCCAGGCCATTTCGCGCAGTCGGGCGCGCAGGCGTGCCACGGCCTGGCTATGCAACTGGCACACGCGCGATTCGCTGACTTCCATCACCGCGCCGATCTCGCGCAGATTCATGCCGCGCTCGTAGTACAGCGACATCAGCAGCTTCTCGCGCTCCGGCAAGCGGTCGATCGCTTCGATGAGCGCCGAGCGCAGGCTGTCGTCGAGCAGCGCCGAGAGCGGATCGGAATGATCGACGCAGTAGCGGTCCAGAAAAGGTTCGTCGTCCGCGGAGCGGTCGAAGTCTTCGTAGTAGATCAGCTGGCTGCCATGCAGGTCCTGCAGCATCGACTGATATTCGTCGAGCGGCATTTGCAGGTGCTCGGCGACCTCCGCCTCGCTCGCCGAACGGCCGAGGTTCTGCTCCACCTTGTGCACTGCGGATTCCACTTCGCGCGACGTGCGGCGCAGGCTGCGCGGCAGCCAGTCGTTGCTGCGCAACTCGTCGAGCATCGCGCCGCGAATCCGCTGGCTGGCATAGGTCTCGAACTGTGCGCCCTGGTCTTCCTTGTAGCGGCCGGCGGCATCCAGCAAACCGATCATGCCGGCCTGGATCAGGTCGTCGAGATCGACGCTCGCCGGCATTTTCGCGACAAGCTGCAAGCCGAGTCGACGCACGAGCGGTGCGTACTTCGTCAAAACTTCGGCCTGAGAAATCTTTCCCTGAGCGTTGTACATCGTGCTCCCCTTGTCCTTCGTGCACGCCTTTTAAGCGTGATGCGCGGACGGTTGGTCGGCGTGGTGCGCCGCTGTAACTGTCGCAGGCGCCCGCCAGGGCGTTTGCGACGACATCGCTGGCCGCATCGGCCAGTACTGCAATTCGGCGGCGAGATGGCGGAAGTCGCGCGCGGCCGGTGTCGACGGAAACGCGTCGACCACGCAGCGCGACAGCTCGAGTGCCCGTGCGATGCGCACGTCGGCCGCAATGCAGCCGGCGTTTTCCAACGCGACGGTCAGGTAACGGCCGGCCACGCCGGCGAGATTCGCGAACGCTGCTTGCGCGTCGTTGGCGCTTTGCACGTTATTCGCGAGCACGCGCAACTGCGCGATCGCGTGCGCGTAATGCAAACGCTTGATGCACGCATAGGCCTCGGTGATCGCCTCGCCCGACATGCGCGCGACGATCATCACGTCATGCGCCTGCTTGGCGAGCGGCGACAGATGCCCTTCGTCGTCGAGCTGCGCGTCGATCAGCACGATATCGGCCGAGCCGCCGAGCAGCACACCGAGTTCGGCCTCCGTATGCCCCTCGCGATTGTTGCGCGAGGCGGACAGCACCGAAAAGCCGAGCGCGTGACGCGCGGCGGCGAAATCGACCGGGCTCTCGCCGCGCATCACCGCCGCGAAGTTACCCGCGCCGCGCAAGCCGCCAAGCATCGCGCTCACCGATTTCTCACCGACGCATTCATCGATCACCAGCACGTCCTTGCCCTGCTGTGCGAGCGCCGCCGCGAGGTTGACCGCCACGGTCGTATTACCGACGCCCGACGACGCACCCGCCAACGCGATCACGCGCGCGCCGCCGCGCGCGAGCAGCCGCCGCAACCCTTCGGCTTGATCTGAAACGAACTTATCCAAAGCGAACCTCGTGCAGCTCGGCCGTCGAACGTGCTGACAGCGAGGACAGCAAAGCGGGGATGTCGTCGTCGTGCGGCACGAACGGCGAGCTGTCGCGCGGAATGCAGAAGGTGCTCTTGATCAGGAATTTCTTCGTCGCGACGTAAAGGTTCTCCGGCACCTTCTGTCCGGTCGATACGTAATGCACCGGCAGCTTGTAGCGGATCACCGTATCGAGCACGCCGCCGAGGTTGGTCGCTTCGTCGAGCTTGGTCAGAATGCAGCCGGCGAGCGGCTGCTGGTCCGGCGCGCGCTGATACGCCTGCACGACTTCGTTCAACGTGTCGCCGTGGCTCGTGGCGTTGAGCAGCAACAGACGCTGCACCGGCTGGCCGGCGCGGCTTAGCATCGCGATCTGGTCGGACACGAGCCGGTCGCGCTGGCTCATACCGATCGTGTCGATCAGCACGATGTGCTTGTTGCGCAACTCCGAGAGCGCGAGTTGCAGATCGGCGCTGTCCTTCACCGCATGCACCGAAACGCCGAGAATCTTGCCGAAGATGCGCAGCTGTTCGTGACCGCCGATGCGATAGCTGTCGGTCGTCAGCAGCGCCACCTTGCTCGCGCCGAAGCGCATCACGCAGCGCGCTGCGAGCTTCGCCGTGGTGGTCGTCTTGCCGACGCCGGTCGGCCCCATCAGCGCGAACACGCCGCCGCGCTCCATCAGCGCGTCTTCGTCCTCCATCACCGGCAGGTTCGACTCGAGCACCGAGCGTACCCAGTCCATGCCGCCATCCATCGTGTCGACCTCTTCGGGCATGTTGTCGACCAGCATCTGCACGAGCTGCGCGGAAAAGCCAGCGGCGAACAGGTGCTTGGTGAGCGCGGCGCGTGCGGGACTGCGGCGCTGTCGATCGCCCCACAGCAGACCCGCGAAGTGCTCTTCCATCATGTCTCGCATCGACGACAGCTCGTTCATCACGGTGTCCTTGACGACCTGCTCCATGCGCCCCTTGATCGCTTCGGCGACGGCGGACGGCGTGCGGCTTTCGTCAGTAGCGGACGGCACGGGCGCGATCTTCTGAGCGGCGCGGCGCGCAGCGACTTCGGCGGCTTCGCGCGCCCAGTCGGGCGTGTCGATCACCGGCGGCACGGCGGCCGGCCGCGCGTCGACCGCGCTGCCGAGGCCTTTGGCGGTCGCGACGGCGGGCGTCATCGCGGCGGGACGCGCGCTGTATTGGCCGCTCTGTTGCTGCTGCTCGGCCGCGATGCGGCGCGCGTGATCGATGAGCCACGGATTCGACTCGGCCATCGTGCGCGGCGCGGCGGCTTCGCTCAATGGGATTGCCGGCGGTACCGGCACGCCGGCAGCTTTCAGCAAATCCGCGCGGATGTCTTTCGACAGGCGCGCGGCCGCGGCGCGGGCGCTCGCGCCGGAAGGCGTGGCGGCAGCGGCGGGCGTGGCCGGTGCGTTGAACGATGTGGCCGCGCTGGATGCCGACTGGCTTGCGGCGGGCGCGGGGCCTGTCGCGATGGCCGCGGACGCGCCGGTCGCGCCCAGCATCGCCGGGCCGATTGGCGAATTGCCGGGCAACGCGGCGGCGGACGCTGCTTGGTTCGCGGAAATGCTGAGCGCCTGACTGACCGCCGAATTGAGCGCCGAATTGAGCGCCGTCCTGTTCACCGAGCCGGCCATGAAATCCGCAGCCGCATGCGCCGGCTCGATCGCCGGCGTCGCTTCACCACCCGCTTCCGGGCTCGCGCCGAACACCGACGAAAACACGTCCGGCATTGCGCTCGCGTACGGATTCGTCGGCGCCGCGAACAAGCCGCGCGGGGCCAGCGTCGATGCCGCACCTGAGCCCGTGCCGAGCGCCGCGGCCTGCGCGCCTTCGCGCGCTTTCGGCGTGATCGCTATCGGCGAGCGCGACGATTTCGACGCTGCCGTCGTCCATCGTGCGATTCGACAGCACGACCGCATCGGGGCCAAGTGCTTCGCGAACGAGACGCAGCGCGTCGCGACTGGTAGCACCGACAAATTTACGAATGTTCAAGCTGGACCCCCGATGAGGTATACGGACTGACGGACCGGCAATACACCGCTTCCCATTGCGATCAATTATTGCGAAAGGCGTCGGGCGACGATCGATGGATAAAGACCGTTAAAGGTGGGTAATTCGCGCGATGGACACACGGCAGACGCATCGTTCGACGAGCCAGGGAGAGCCGTGCAAACGCAAACCGGCGCCCCATTGGAGCGCCGGTTTGCGTTGTATCGACAGCCGCGAGCGAGCGACCTTCGTCAGCCGTGCGCGCCGATCAGATTGACCACCTTGACGTTGCGCGTATCGGGCACTTCCGCATACGAGAGCACCTTCAGCTGCGGCAGGCTGCGGCGCAGGAAGCGCGCGAGCATCGGCCGCAGTGCGTGCTGCACCAGCAGCACCGGAGCGAGGCCAAGGTTCTGCTGACGCGTCATCGCTTTCTGCGTTTCGGTGAGCAGCGTGTTCGCGAGACCCGGTTCGAGGCCCGGGTTCGGTCCGGTCGATAGCGCCTGCGACAGCACCCGTTCGAGGTTCGCGTCGAGGCCCATCACCTGCATGTCGGCGGTCCCGGGGAACCACTGCTGCGTGATCGCGCGGCCCAGCGCGAGCCGCACCGCGGCGGTGAGGTCGTGCGGGTCGGTGAGCTTGGCCGCGTGTTCGGCGAGCGCTTCGAGGATCGTGCGCATGTCGCGAATCGGCACGCCTTCTTCGAGCAGGTTCTGCAGCACCTTTTGCAGCGTGGTGAGCGGCAGCATCTTCGGCACCAGATCGTCGACGAGCGACGCCGTGTCCTTCTGCATCCGCTCGACCAGCGACTGCACCTCGCGGCGGCCGAGCAGCTCCGACGCGTGCGTGACGACGAGGTGATTCAGGTGCGTCGCGACCACCGTGCTCGAATCGACGACCGTGTAGCCGTATACCTGCGCCTGTTCGCGCAGATTCGTGTCGATCCAGATGGCGGGCAGGCCGAACGCCGGGTCCTGGGTCGGCGTGCCAGGCAGCGCGGCCGATACCTGGCCCGGGTTGATCGCGAGCCACTGGCCCGGATACGCCTCGCCCGAGCCGACCTCGACGCCCTTCAACGCGATCCGATAGCCGTTCGGCCGCAATTCGAGGTTGTCGCGGATATGAATGACCGGCGGCAAGAAGCCGATTTCCTGCGCGAACTTCTTGCGGATGCTCTTGATCCGCTTGAGCAGCTCGCCGTCCGAGTTCTTGTCGACGAGCGGAATCAGCCGGTAGCCGACTTCGAGGCCGAGCGTGTCGATCATCGTCACGTCGTCCCAGCTCGCCTCGGCGTTTTCGACCGGCGCCAGCGCGGCCGGCGCGACGTCGACGAGCGCCGGTGCGTTCTTGCGCTCCTCGGTGCGCTTCTTCATCGTGCGGCCGAGCTGGATCAGGCCGCCGCCGAGAATCAGGAACGCGAAGTGCGGCATGCCCGGGATCAGGCCCATCAGCACGAGAATGCAGCCGGTGATCATCAGCACGCGCGGGTTCGTGAACAGCTGGCCGGTCAGCTGCGTGCCGATGTCCTCGTTGGTCGCGACGCGCGAGACGATCACGCCGGCCGCCGTCGAAATCACCAGCGACGGAATCTGCGCGACGAGGCCGTCGCCGATCGTCAGCAGCGTGTAGTTCTTGCCCGCCGCGGCAAAACTCATGTCGTGCTGGACCATCCCGACGATCAGCCCGCCGATGATGTTGATCACCATGATCAGGAGGCCGGCGACCGCATCGCCTCGCACGAACTTGCTCGCACCGTCCATCGAGCCGTAGAACTCGGCTTCCTGAGAGATCTCCTTGCGCCGCGTGCGAGCCTGCTCTTCGTTGATGAGGCCGGCGTTCAGATCGGCGTCGATCGCCATCTGCTTGCCGGGCATCGCGTCGAGCGTGAAGCGCGCGGACACTTCGGCGATCCGCCCCGCGCCCTTCGTGATCACCATGAAGTTGATCACCATCAGGATCACGAACACGACGATACCGACCGCGAAGTTGCCGCCCACGAGGAAGTGCCCGAACGACTCGATCACCTGACCGGCCGCATCGGGACCGGTATGGCCTTCGAGCAGCACGACCCGCGTCGAGGCGACGTTCAGCGACAGCCGCAGCAGCGTCGAGAACAGCAGCACGCTCGGGAACGCGGCGAAGTCGAGCGGCTTCATCGTGTACATGCTGACGAGCAGCACCATCACCGACAGCGCGATGTTGAACGTGAACAGCAGATCCAGCAGGAACGGCGGCAACGGCAGAATCATCATGCCGAGGATCATGCAGATCAGCACCGGCCCGGCGAGGGCGCGCAGGTTGGTGCTGCTCAGCGCATCCGGCCGTCGGGCGAGGAAACCGGCGCGAGCGTTCATGCGGAGGCTCCGTTGTTGTCGTCGCTAGCGGCGTCGTTGGCGTCGTCGTCGGTCGGGTTCAGCGTGTTGGCGGCTTCCTCGGCGGCGTCCTCGTCCGATACGCCGCCCTTGTCGAGTTCGGGCGGCACGTCGAGTTCGGTCGGCGCTACCGGCACGTCGCCGCCTTCGGCCTTGAAGCGGCGCAGCTGATAGACCCACGCGAGCACTTCCGCGACCGCGCCATAGAGCGGCCCCGGAATCTCGCGATTCAGATCGACGTTGTGATAGAGCGCACGCGCGAGCGGCGGCGCTTCGAGCAGCGGCACGTTGTTTTCGGCGGCGATCTCGCGAATCCGCGCGGCCACGAGGTTCACGCCCTTCGCGACCACCTTCGGCGCGCGCATCTCGCCATCCGTGTATTGCAGCGCGACGGCGAAGTGGGTCGGGTTAGTCACGACCACGTCGGCCTTCGGCACTTGCGCCATCATGCGGCGCCGCGCGATCGCGCGCTGCTGCTGGCGAATCTTGCCCTTGATGTGCGGATCGCCTTCGCTCTCGCGATGCTCACGCTTCACTTCTTCCTTCGTCATGCGCAGCTTCTTGTGGAACGACCACAGCTGGTACGGCACGTCGAGCGCGGCCACCGCGAACATGCCGGCCACCGTCATGCCGCAGCACACCGCGATCAGATGCACGGAGTTGGCGAGCGCGAGATTGAGCGGCTGCGTCGCGAGCGCGAGGAATTGCTCGTGGCGATTCCAGATCGCCGTGCCGCCGATCAACCCCACCACCAGCGTCTTCGCGAGCGACATGCCGAGCTGGATCGGTCCGTTGATCGAAAACATGCGGCCGAGGCCCTCGATCGGGTTCAGCCGGTTGAACTTCGGCTCGAGCGCTTTCCCCGACAGCTGCCAGCCGCCCAGCGCCATCGGTGCGAGCAGCGCGGCAAGTCCGGTGACGCCGAGTATCGGCACGAGCGCGTAGAGTCCTTCGCGACCCGCTGTGCCTGCGCCGATCAGCATGCGGCTGGTGTCGAACGCGCTCGCGTGGTTGAAGGTGAGCGACGCACGCAGCATGTTCTGCAAATGCTCGCCGATGCTGCCCGACATGCCCCATACGCCGTAGAACCCGGCCGCGAGCAGCGCGAAGGTCGACAGCTCCCGCGAACGCACGATCTGCCCATCCTCGCGCGCCTTCTGCAGGCGCCGAGGGGTGGCGGATTCGGTTTTTTCGAGGTCGCTGTCCTCTGCCACAAAGCTCTCCAGTCGGCCGAGGCACGGCGCCTCTTTCCAGTGAGAGCGATTATTCCTGCTCGACGCAAGCGCCGATCGGCGGATAAGGGCGGAGAAACCGGGGTATTTCGACGGATGAGCGGACGGCTCGCGCGTCTGTCACACGCGCGCCGTCCGGCATTTGATCGAGGTGCGGCTTCAGTAGCCGACGAAGGGGGCGGGGCCGCCGCTCGCGGTCTGATCGAGTTGGTAGTACACGTGGCGGCCGTAGAAGAACGGCAGACCGAGGTCGAAGCTGGCGTTGCCGCCAATCTGGCCGGCGAGAGTGTTGAACGCGTAGTTGCTGCCGTTGGCGAACAGCGTCTGCGCGTTCAGGATGCCGATGCTCGCAACCGCCGACACGTGGTTCAACCCGACCAGCGTGACCGTGCGGGTTTGCGCCGACGACGGGCAATAAAATCCCGCGAACTGGCTGCCGCACAGCGTGAGCGTGCTATCGGCGAAGAAATAGGCGTTCGAGCCGGAATCGAGGAACGCCTGGACGGTCGTGCCGTTGAAGGTGCTGTTGTTGAGGTCGCCGAATGCGTCGGTCGTGAAGACCTGCGCAGCGGCAAGCGGGTTGTTCCCCTGCGTGCCGATGCCGAACACCAGCGTGCCGGTCGCCGACGCCTGGCCGGTGTTCGAGACCGGCGCCATCTGCACGATCACACCGTTGTTGTCGAGCGGGAATTTCGAGACCGGATTCGTAACCTGCTGATCTGTTGTGACTTGAGTGCGGGCGCACGACGTACCGCCAGGGCAGGCGAAGTAGTTGCTGTAGGTCGCCGCCTTGGTCGGGTCCGCGCACGTCGCGCCGCAATCGTTCAGCGCGGTGCCAATGCCGAGAATGCCATTCGCGCCGAGATCGCTAGCCGTGTTCTGCGCCGAGCCATTGCCGCAGCCGGGCGTGGGCACCGTGCTCGCCGCCTTGTCGCCGATCATCTGCAGCGGGATGCTGCCGGTCGTCGTTTCACCGCCGATCGTCACGATCGCGGTACGCACCGAGCCCCACGTGTAACCGTCCGCGAACGTCGCGCACTCGGCGAGGTCCGCGCTGTTACTGCCGATCTTGCTGACCGGCAGTGCGCCGAGCAGCGTCGAATTGAGCGCGGAGCTGACCACGCGCAAGCCGAACGAGCCGGTGTCGACCTGGATATTGTCGATGGTCTGACAGTTGCTGGTCGAGGCTGGCGCGCAGATCCTCACGCTGACGGTCGGGATGTTGATGACACCCGAAACGCCCCGGCCGACCGTGATCGGCACCGTGTTCGACGCGTTCGCGGAGATCGGCTGCTGGGTCGGGCTGGCCGGCAGCGAACCGCCGTTCAGTCCGTTCGAGGTGTTGCTGCCATTGTTGGAACTGGAGTTGTTGTCGCTACCGCCGCCTCCGCCTCCGCCGCAGGCGACGAGCGTCGCCGTGAGCAGCACGGCAAGCGCGGCCTGCATCCAGCTTTTGATGTTCACGGTCGTGAGCATGGTTCGCATCGTCGTCCTCGCCGTTACTGGATGTCGGAACCGCTGACGCCGGCCGGCAGCGCGGAGGGCAGCCACGCGACGCCGCTGTACGCGCCCATGTGACCGCCCGAACGCACCACAATGGCGCTGTCGTTGACTGCGACCGGCCCCCGCGCGTTGCCGCGCGCGGCCCGCACGGCCTTCACGCCGGCCACGTACTGCGGGAAATAGCTGCCGAGCAGATCACTGAGATCGGGCATTTGCGGACCATGCCACGAAATGCCGAATACCGCGCCACTCGTGCTCAGGTATTCGCGCACCACGGTGCCGTTGCCGAACGTGGTCTCGCGTACCGTGTAGGAAGCGGGTGTGGAAGAAGTGGAAGACGCCGCGCTCGATTCAGAACGCATGACACTTTGCGATGTGCCGCTGGCGGGTTGCACCACGCGGGACGACACCGACGCGTCGGAAGGGGGGGTAAGCGGCGCGCTGCCCAGCGCTGCATGGGCGGATTGCGCGGCCGTCAGGGCCAGTAACGAACATGGCAATACGAGCGCCGTGACTCCGGCGCGACCAATACGACTCCACATGAGAAGCTCCTCCCGAGCCGCGGCACGCTTCGCCGACTGCGCGAAGCGGCCGCTTATCCGCAGATGATACGGCACCGTCGCGGCCGCAACGCTGAGGGATGGCCTCACCGGGCGACTGCCCGGCGTTGCGCGGGCCGGGTGCCGTACCGCTTTGACCTCGTAGTATGCCTGCGGATTCTTTCAGCCGGCGCAAGGCGCGCCCACGCGCGCGACTTGCCGCCTATTACTAGCAGGAAAACGTACGGAAGATGGGTAGCCGGTACTCATTGAATGCGTGTTTGGCGCAAATCGCGGAGAAACCACCAGCCCGGCGCGCTTGCCGGGCCCAGTCATTTGCTCAGAAACCGAGGCTCGCGAGCAGATCGTCGACCTGCGATTGGTCCTGCACCACATCCGTCTTGCCTTCCGGATTGATCTGCGGACCGTTGAGCAGATGCTCGGGGCTGCCCGTCGACGACACCTCCGCCTTGAGAGCCGCAGCGTTCGCCGCGAACTGCTCGCGCCGCTCGAGCGCGATGTTCTCGACCAGCACGCCGAGCAGCTGCTGCTCGATCAGATAGACGACGTCGGTGATCTTCTTGATCACCTGGCCGGTCAGATCCTGGAAGTCCTGCGCGAGCATGATCTCCATCAGCTGCGAGTTGGTCGCGCTGGTCGCGTCGGGCACGCCGCGCAGGAAGGTGCGCGTGTCGTTCATCAGCGCGCGCACTTCCTCGCGCTCGATCGGCGCCGCGTACCACTGCTCCCAGCGCGCGTCGAGCGTGCCCGCGTCTCTCTGCAGCTGCTCCTGGATCGGCTTCGCGATGTCGATCGCCGACAGCACGCGCTCGGCGGCCTGCTCGGTCATGTCGGCGATGTACTTCAAACGATCACGCGCATCGGGCACGGCTTCGGCCGCGCGCTCGACATGCTTGTCGAGCCCGAGTTCGCGCATCGAATCGCGCAGCGTGCGCGTCAGTTGTCCGATGCGGGCAAGGATGCGGTCCGACGCGAAGTCGCCGCTGTCGTTGCCCGCTTCGGCGCCAGGCGTTTGGGTCGGCGGCGTCACGTCAGCTCCCGGCTTTCGCCATCTTCTCGAGGATCTTGTTGAGCTTCTCGTCGAGCGTCGCGGCCGTGAACGGCTTGACGACGTAACCGCTCGCGCCGGCCTGCGCCGCCGCGATGATGTTTTCCTTCTTCGACTCGGCCGTCACCATCAACACCGGCAGGTGCGCGAGGCTCGCGTCGGCGCGGATTTCCTTCAGCATCGCGAGACCGTCGAGGTTCGGCATGTTCCAGTCCGAGATCACGAACTCGTAGCTGCCGCTGCGCAGACGCGCGAGACCGGCCGCGCCGTCTTCCGCCTCGTCGACGTTCGAGTAGCCCAGTTCCTTCAGCAGGTTGCGGACGATCCGGCGCATCGTCGGAAAATCGTCAACCACCAGAATCTTCATTCCCTTGTCCATTTCTTTCCCTTTGCTTGATCCATGTTGCGGCGTTCGGCCGCGTCATTCCATCCGGCACGCATCATACCCGCTGAACGCGGTCACCCATCGACGACAAACGCGCCATCACGCGCCGGCTCATGTCCGGCAGCGCGGCGATTTCGTCGGCCGCGCCGAGCGCGATCGCCTCGCGCGGCATGCCGAACACGATGCAACTCGCCTCGTCCTGCGCCAGCGTGTAGGCACCGGCCTTTTTCATCTCGAGCAGCCCGGCCGCGCCGTCGCGCCCCATGCCGGTCAGAATCACGCCGACCGCGTTCTTGCCCGCATGCTGCGCGGCCGAACGGAACAGCACATCGACCGACGGACGATGCCGGTTCACCGGCGGGTCGTCGGACAGATGCGCAATATAGTTCGCACCGCTCCTCGCGAGCAAAAGATGCGCATGGCCCGGCGCGATGTACGCGTGCCCCGGCAGCACACGCTCGCCGTGCTCCGCTTCTTTAACGGTAATCCGGCACAAACCATTGAGGCGTTGCGCGAAAGATTTCGTAAAGCCCGGCGGCATGTGCTGCGCGATCAGCACCGCGGGCGCGTCGGGCGGCAGCGGCACCAGCACTTCGCGGATCGCTTCGGTGCCGCCCGTCGAGGCGCCGACGATAACCAGCTTCTCGGTACTCAGCAGCGGGTTGTTGAAGAGCGGCGCGGAGCCGACCGGCGCATCCGCGGCCTGCGTGGCCGCATGCTGCGCCGGCGCGGCCTGGCGTACGCGCGCGCGGGCTGCCGCGCGAACCTTGTCGGCGAGCTTTTCCGCGTAGTCGAGCATGCCGTCGCGAATGCCGACCTTCGGCTTGGTCACGAAATCGACCGCGCCGAGTTCGAGCGCGCGCAGCGTGATTTCGTTGCCGCGCTCGGTCAGCGACGACACCATCACAACCGGCATCGGCCGCAGACGCATCAGCTTCTCGAGAAAGTCGAGGCCGTCCATGCGCGGCATTTCGACGTCGAGCGTCAACACGTCCGGGTGGTGCTGCTTGATGAGCTCGCGCGCGACGAGTGGATCGGGTGCCGTCGCGACCACCGTCATGTCCGGCTGGCCATTGATGATTTCGGTCATCAGGCTGCGGATCAGCGCCGAATCGTCGACGCACAATACCTTGATCTTTTGCACAGCGCTCACGCCTCCTCTGTGGTTCTGGCGTTGTTGGAATGAGTCGGGCGCGGGCTCGCGCCGAACAGTTCGATTCTCGGCCGCGCGGCGGCGGCGGCCGGCTTCGCGAACAGCTCGACCCGCTTGCGCGCGGCGGCGAGCCGCTCCGCGCGCGCTTCGGCGCTTTGCCGCACGAGCGCCTGTTCGCGCTCGGCGACGCCCGCTTCCTGTTGCAAGCGCAATTTCTTCACCATCACCTGACCGGTGCGCGGCATGAACGCGACCTTGCGCGGGTGCGAGCCCTGCAGGTCCTCGGCGACGATGCGGATCTTTTCGGTGGCCAGGTAGCGGCGCACGAACTCCGAGTTGCGATCGCCGATGTTCATCGTTGTCATGCCCGCGAGCACCGCGCCGCCGCCGAACACCTTGGCCTCGAAGCGCTCGCGCCGCCCGCCCGCCTTGATCAGTTCGTTGATCAGCACTTCCATCGCGTACGCGCCGTAGCGCATCGAGTCCGACGCGGCCTGCGCGACGTCGGCGCCGTCGTCGGGCAGCATGAAGTGATTCATGCCGCCGATGCCCGCGGTGCGGTCCTGGATGCAGGCCGCGACGCATGAGCCGAGCACGGTCACGAGCACCATGTCTTCGCTCGTCGTATAGAACTCGTTGGGCAACAGCTTCACGCCGGGGCGCTGGAAGTGGTTGTCGTAGTACAGGTTCGAAGCGATCGGCAGCGTGCTGCTCATGCGGCCACCCCGCTCGATTGATGCGCGTCATGCGCGTCAGGCGCGTTGGCGCGCGACGGCGCGCGAGTGCCGCCCACGTCGCGCGTCAGTTCGTAGACGGTCTGGCCGCGCAGCCGGAACGCTTGCGTCACGTACGTGAAGTTTTCCGAATGGCCGGCGAACAACAGGCCGCCCGGTTTCATCAGCGGCTCGAAGCGCGTCAGCACCTGCGCCTGCGTCGGCTTGTCGAAATAGATCATCACGTTGCGGCAGAAGATCGCGTCGAACTGCGTGCGTAACTGGTAATCGCGATTGGTCAGGTTCAGTTGCTCGAAGCGCACGAGCGCGCGCACGTCGGGACGCACCTTGACCATCCCCGAATGCGCGCCCGTGCCCTTCAGGAAGAAGCGCTTCAACCGCTCGGGCGACAGGTGCTTGACCTGGTCGAACTGGTAGACGCCGGCCTCGGCCTTCGCGAGCACCTGGGTGTCGATGTCGGTCGCGAGCACCGACGCCTGGCGCGCGCCGCTGTCGCCGAGCGCCTCGATCAGCGTCATCGCGATCGAGTACGGCTCCTCGCCCGTCGATGCCGCCGAGCACCACACGGACACCGGTTGCGCACGGCGCGGCACGAACTCGGCGAGGATCGGAAAGTGATGGGCTTCGCGGAAAAACGCCGTGAGGTTGGTGGTCAGGGCATTGGTGAACGCTTCCCACTCGGCCGGATCGTTGTCCGCTTCGAGCAGATCGAGATACTGCCGGAACGTATCGATGCCGCGCGCCCGCAAGCGGCGCGCGAGGCGGCTATACGCCATGTCGCGCTTGTGGTCCGACAGCGAGATGCCCGCCCCGCGATGAATCAGGTCGCGGATGCGGGCGAAATCCGCCGCCGTAAATTCGAAATCGCGGCCCGTCTCGACGGACCTGGCCGGCTCTGTGCCGTCAGGTGCTGCCCGCGCGGGGCGTTGTGTTGCGCGCGTTGCCATCATGAAAATTCCTGTCTGCGATATGAGCCATCACGCTCGCCGCCCAGCCGGACTGCCTGGGAAGTAGGAATTGTCGTCGCGGGGTCGCGCCCTCCCGCGAGTACCAGCGACATATGGCCGGCTCGCGACACGCGTACCGTGCGTGCTTCGATGCTTCGCCCATCCGCGGGCGCGATGCCGGTTGACCACATGTCACTCTGCCGTTGCCTAAAATGTTTCCCAGTCCGCGTCCGAGCTCGCCTTCGCCGTGCCCGGCGGAGCGGCGCGCGTGGGCGTGTCGGTCGTGACGCGAGCCGCGGCTGCGGCCGGCCGGGGCTTCAATGCCGGTTCGACGCGTGCGGCCGCGTCGTGCTGCGTGGGGGGCGCCGCGCTCGCCGCAGTTGCCTTCGATTCCTTGCTCGCGCCCACCGGATTCACCGGAGTCGCCGCGCTCGCCGCTTGCGGTGCAGCCCTGGCGAGCCGCGCGGGCGTCTGCGCACGCGTCGCCGGGGCGCTCTGACGCGCCGGTGTACCGGTTACCTTCCAGCCGCCCAGCACCGCCTGCAACTGCCGCGTCTGATCTTCGAGCGACGCCGCCGCGGCCGCCGCCTGTTCGACCAGCGCCGCGTTCTGCTGCGTAACCGAATCCATCTGCACGACCGCGCGGTTGACCTGCTCGATGCCGCCCGACTGCTCTTCCGACGCCGCGCTGATCTCGCCCATGATGTCGGTCACGCGACGCACCGCCTGCACGATTTCGTCCATCGTCGTGCCCGCGCGGCCGACCAGCTCGGAGCCGCTCTTGACCTTGTCGGCCGAATCGCCGATCAGCTCCTTGATCTCCTTCGCGGCGCTCGCGCTGCGCTGCGCGAGGCTGCGCACTTCGCCCGCGACGACCGCGAATCCGCGGCCCTGTTCGCCGGCGCGTGCGGCTTCGACCGCCGCGTTCAGCGCGAGGATGTTGGTCTGGAACGCGATGCCCTCGATCACACCGATGATGTCGACGACCTTGTTCGAACTGGTCGCGATTTCCTGCATCGTCGTGACGACCTGGCTCACCACGTCGCCGCCGCGCGTCGCGATGTCCGACGCGTTCACGGCGAGCTGGCTCGCCTGGCGCGCGTTCTCGGTGTTCTGCCGCACGGTGCCGGTCAGCTGATCCATGCTCGATGCGGTTTCCTGCAGCGACGCCGCTTGCTGCTCGGTGCGCTGCGACAGATCGGTGTTGCCCATCGCGATTTCGCGCGCGCCGGTGTCGATCGATTCGGTGCCGCTGCGGACCGCGCGCACCATCGTCGCGAGGCTTTCCTGCATCCGCTTGATGCCCGCGAACAGACGGCCGATTTCATTGTTGCTGAGCACCTCGACGGGGGTGGACAGGTCGCCCCCGGCGATCCGCTCGAAACAGGCGCTCGCGTCGTTCAGCGGCTGCACGATGAGCCCGCGCAGCGCGAAACGGATGCCGATCACCACCAGCAGCGCGAACACCGTGATCACGCTGATCAGCGTGACCATCAACGAGGCGTTCGACTGCGCGCTCGTCTCCTGGTCGGCCACGCTCTGCTGCAGCGCCTGGATCACGGCGGCGGCAGCCGCGTCGTAGGCGATGAACAGCGGGCTGATCTTCGTGTCCGCGACCGCGTGATACGCATCGAGATTGTTCGCGTTCAACGCGGCGAATTCGACGTCGACGCCGTCGTGCATCACCGTCGTATGTTTCGCGAGCACATCGTCGAGCAAGGCCTGCTCGACGCCGTGCTTCGGCGCGTCGAGATACGCCTGCCAGCTCTGCTTGCTCTTGCCGAGCAGCTCCTGCGCGCGATCGAGCGCCTTCTTCGCCTCGTCCGCGTTACCGGCGGCTGTCAGCGTGTTGAAGCGATCGATCGCGATGCGCGAACGCAACAGATACGCCGACGCATCGTCGAGCGCATGAATCGCCACCAGTTCGCCGCGTGCGATGCGATCGAGCGAGCCGCTCGCGCGATTCAGCGCGGTCAGCCCGAGCGCGCCGACCACCACGGTCAGCGTCACCAGAAGAATCCCCACCATCGTCAGCGACGCGCGGATCGACCACCTGCTCAGCATTTTGATGCTCCTTGTGCCGGGTTCCGTTACTGCCTGCGCTCAGACGCCGAGCGTTTCGGTCAGCGACATCTCGGAGCTGGTCATCAGCTTCTCGATGTCCATCAGGATCAGCATGCGGCCGTCGACCGTGCCGAGACCGGTCAGGTATTCGGTCGTCAGCGTCGCGCCGAATTCCGGCGCCGGCATGATCTGATCGACCGCGAGCGTCAGCACGTCCGACACGCCGTCCACGACCATGCCGACCACGCGATGCGCGACGTTCAGGATGATCACGACGGTCTGATGGTCGTACTCGACGCGGCCGAGATGGAACTTGATCCGCATGTCGACGATCGGCACGATGATGCCGCGCAGGTTGATCACGCCCTTGATGAACTCGGGCGCGTTGGCGATGCGCGTCACGTTGTCGTAGCCGCGGATTTCCTGCACCTTCAGGATGTCGATGCCGTACTCTTCCGCGCCGAGCGTGAAGACGAGGAATTCCTGACCGCCGGCGTCCGCCTGCGCGTCGCGGCGGCCATTCGTACCGCTCGCGTTTGCGACGCTCGAATTGATGGATTGGACTTCTGCCACGTTAGCCCCCAAACGGTTGGGATGAATTGAGTTGAAGTTGTGTTGCGATGTCTGTCAGTGCCGCGTTTGCTGCGTGCGTTACGCGAGGCTCATCGCCTGCGCATGCCCATGCGCATGACGCGATTCGCGGTTCAGCGCCGCGACGTCCACGATCAGCGCGACGCTGCCGTCGCCCAGAATGGTCGCCGCGGAAATGCCGTGCACCTTGCGGTAGTTCGTTTCCAGATTCTTCACGACCACCTGCTGCTGGCCGACGAGTTCATCGATCAGCATCGCGAAGCGCCGTCCCTCGGTCTGCATGATCGTGACGATGCCCTGCGTCGGCTCCTGCTTCGCATCCGACACGTTGAACACCTCGTGCAGCGCGACCAGCGGCAGGTATTCGCCGCGCACGCGCACCACGCGCTCGCCGTTGGCGACCGTGTAAATGTCTTCGGCTCGCGGTTGCAGCGACTCCATCACGAAGTTCAGCGGCAGGATGAAGATCTCGTTGCCGACCTTCACCGACATGCCGTCGAGGATCGCGAGCGTGAGCGGCAGCACGATCCGCGTGGTGCTGCCCTTGCCCGCGTGCGAGGTGATCTCGACGTGACCGCCCATCGACTGGATGTTGCGCTTCACCACGTCCATGCCGACGCCGCGGCCGGACACGTCGGTGACCTGCTCGGCGGTCGAGAAGCCCGGCAGGAAGATCAGGTTCCAGACTTCCTCGTCGCTCATCGTTTCGCTGACCTGCATGCCCTGCTTGGCCGCCTTCGCGAGGATCTTGTCGCGGCGCAGGCCCGCGCCGTCGTCGCTGACCTCGATGACGATGTTGCCGCCGTGGTGCGCCGCCGACAGCACCAGCTGACCGGTCGAATCCTTGCCCGCCGCGCGCCGCGCCTCGACGGTCTCGATGCCGTGGTCGAGACTGTTGCGCACGAGGTGCGTCAACGGATCGATGATCCGTTCGATGAGGCTCTTGTCGAGTTCGGTCGCCTGACCGAAGGTGACGAGTTCGACCTCCTTGCCGAGTTTCGCCGCGAGATCGCGCACCAGACGCGGGAAGCGGCTGAACACGTAATCCATCGGCATCATGCGGATCGACATCACCGCTTCCTGCAGATCGCGCGCGTTGCGCTCGAGTTGCGCCATGCCGTTGAAGAGCCGGTCGTGCAGCGCCGGATCGAACGTGCTGGTGGTCTCCGCGAGCATCGCCTGCGTGATCACCAGCTCGCCGACCAGATTGATCAGCTGATCGACCTTCTCGACGCCCACGCGAATCGAGCTGCCTTCGCCGCCGGCCGCCGCGGCGGCCGGACGGGGCGCCTTGCGGTCCTGATCGGCGGACGCGGCCGAAGCTGGTTTGGCCGCCGCCTGAGCCGCCGCGGGTGCCGCAGGCGGCGGCTCGATGCTGTCCGCCTGACCGGGTGCGCTTGCGGCCGCAGCGGTGAGGGCCGCCGGGGTCGACGATGCTGCGGGCTCGGTGTGAAGGACCGGCTGCGCTTGCGCTTGCGCCGCGGGAGCGGCGGGCGCGACCTGCGCGGATAGCGGTGTCGGAACGGCAGCGTCGGGCGTTCCAGGTTCGCCCTGCTGCGCGTCGTCCGCCGGCGCGGTGCCGCGGCCGATCGTGATCTGACTTTCGTCGATCACGAAGCAGCACACGGCGATGATGTCGTCGGAAGATACGTCGCTCGAGAGCCACAGCGTCAGATCGCTGCCGCTCTTGACCTGCCCGACGATGTTGCCCAGGTTGCCCAGCTCTTCGGTGAGCAGTTCCTGGTCTTTCTCTCCCACGCCCCGTAGCGTAATTTTCAGATGTGGGCCGGCGCTGTCGGCCGTGCCCGCGGCTTGTCCGGTCTGTGCCGGTTCGCCGTCGATCCATTCGCCCGCCGCCTGCACCGCCTGTTCGACGACGTGCTCGGGCGGGGTGCCGCCTTGCTGCTGTACCGCGGTTGCTTGTGTTGTTGTTTGGGTTGCCATCGCCTGCGCTGCTGCGGGCGCGGGGGCGCTCACGGCCGGCGCGGTTTCGGCGCTCGCCGCCGCTGGCGGCGCGCCGCCCATGCGGCTTTCCGCGTGCAGCTGCTCCAGCTTCGCGCAGATCGCACGCGCCACCGCCGCATCGGGCTCGGCGCTCGCGCGATAGTCGGCGAGCTGACCGGACAGCACGTCCTTGGTTTCGAGGAACGTGTCGATCATGTCCTTGCGCAGCACCAGCTCGTTGTTGCGCGCGCGATCGAGCAGCGACTCGAGAATGTGCGTGGTCTCGGTGAGCGCGGTGAAACCGAACGTCGCCGCGCCGCCCTTGATCGAATGCGCGGCGCGAAAGATCGCCGCGAGGTCTTCGGGGTCCGGGTGGGCCACGTCGAGATTGAGCAGCAATTGCTCCATCTGCGCGAGCAGTTCGTCCGCTTCGTCGAAGAACGTCTGATAGAACTGTGTGATGTCGAGTGTCATGCCTGGTTCACCGCGAGAGTGCCTGTCTGGCGTGAGTCGCCGTAGAGGCGCGTCGAGAGCTATCTGTACTGTGTCTAAAGGTGCTGATGACGCGGATCAAGCCGGGTCCGGTTCGGCCAGCGCCGCCACCAGCTCGGTCAGCATGTCCGGGTCGAGCGGCTTTTCGATCCAGCCGGTCGCGCCCGCCGCGCGCGCCGCCTCTTTGAAGGGTTCGCCCGATTCCGTCGTGAGGACGAGGATGGGCGTCGCCTGATAGGCCGGATTTCCGCGCAGCGCGGTGATCAGATCGAGACCGGTCTTGCCGGGCATGTGCTGGTCGGTCAACACGAGATCGAACGCCATCGCGAGCGCGTTTTCGAGCCCTTCGTTGCCGTCCGCCGCGAGCGTGACTTCATAGCCGGCGCCCGTCAGCGTCGCGGCGAGGATCTGCCGCATCGATGCCGAATCGTCGATTGCCAGGATGTGCCTGATCATGAAAACCTCGCTGCGCTTAACACTGGGCCGCCGGGCGGTGCGCGCCGGTCGGGCGCGGGCCGCGGCCCGGCGGCCGCGGTCTGTTACTGGGCCGGTGGCGCCGCCGCCGGCAACTTCGGTGCAGCCGTCACCGGCTGCGCAAGTTTTTGCAGCAGCGGCTTCGAGCCGGCTGCGTCGTCCGACAGGGTCGTCGTCGTGGAGTCGTCGTGATCGAGCGCCTCCTCGGACTTCCTGTTCAACACGATGATGCTGATGCGACGGTTTTCCGGATCGAGCGGGTCCGCCTTGTTCAGGTTCTGCGTCGACGCGAGACCGAGCACGCGCATCACCTTCGCTTCGTCCATGCCGCCCGCGACCAGCTCGCGCCGCGATGCGTTGGCGCGGTCGGCCGACAGCTCCCAGTTGCTATAGCCCTTCTCACCGCCCGCGTACGGCACGGCGTCGGTATGGCCCTGCACGATGATGCGGTTCGGCACGTCGTTCAGCGTGTGGCCGATCTCGCGCAGGATGTCGCGCATGTACGGCTCGACGACGTCGCGCGCGGTCGCGAACATCGGTCGCTTCTGCGAGTCGACGATCTCGATGCGCAGGCCGGTCAGCGTCGAGTCGATGCGGATCTGCTGCTTGAACTGGCGCAGCACCGGGTTCGCCTCGATCGCGGCCATCAGCTTGACCTGCAGGTCGTGCAGACGCACCTGTTCCTGGCGTTCGAGCGCGCCCGTCAGCTGCTTCACGGAGTCGTCGTCGTTGTGCGACGCGGTGCGCTCGGCGCGGCTGCTGCTGCCGTCGGTCGAGCGGGTCACGCCCCGCGCGTCGGTCGAGATGTCGCGACCGCCGCCCTTCAGGATGCTCGAGTCTTCGGCGCTGCGATCGCCGCCCCACAGCGTGATCTTCAACGGCTGGTTGAAGTAGTCGGCGATACCTTTCAGCTGCACGGTGGAGGCCGAACTCAGCAGCCACATCAGCAGGAAGAACGCCATCATCGCGGTCATGAAGTCCGCGTACGCGAGCTTCCACGCGCCGCCGTGATGACCGGACTTTTTCGGCGCGCTGCGCTTGACGACGATTGCGCGGTCTTTGTCCTTGCTGCTCATCGGTTCGGTTCCCGTCGCCTGCTTATTTCGCCTTGACGCGGCGCACGTGCTCTTCGAGCTCGGCGAACGACGGGCGCTCGGTCGAGAACAGCACCTTGCGGCCGAACTCGACCGCGATCGCCGGCGCGTAGCCGTTCAGGCTCGCGAGGATCGTCACCTTGATGCACTGGAACATCTTGGTCGACTCGGTCACGCGCTGCTCGGCGACGCTGGCGAGCGGCCCGATCAGCCCGTACGAAAGCAGAATGCCGAGGAACGTGCCGACGAGCGCCTGCGCGATCATTTCACCGAGCACCGCGGGCGGCTTGTCGGCCGAGGCCATCGTGTGCACGACGCCCATCACCGCGGCGACGATACCGAACGCCGGCATCGCGTCGCCGACCTTGGTCAGCGCGTGCGCGGGTGCCTCGCCTTCCTGGTGGTGCGTCTCGATCTCCTCGTCCATCAGGCTTTCGATCTCGAACGCATTCATGTTGCCGCCGACCATCAGCCGCAGGTAGTCGGTCAGGAACTCGATGATGTGCTTGTCGGCGAGGATCTTCGGGTACTGCGTGAAGATCGGGCTCTTCGACGGATCGTCGATGTCGGCTTCGAGCGTAAGCGTGCCTTCCTTGCGTGCCTTCGCGAGCAGCACGTACAGGAGCCCCATCAGCTCCATGTAGACGTCCTTGTTGTACTTCGCGCCCTTGAACAGGGTCGGAATGACGCGCAGTGTCGCCCGGATCGTCTTCATCCCGTTACCGAGAATGAACGCGCCGAGTCCAGCGCCGACGATCATCAGCACTTCAACGGGTTGCAGCAGCGCGCCGAGATGGCCGCCTTCCAGCGCGTAACCGCCGAAAACGGACAACAGCGTCACGAGTGTTCCCACGAAAATCAGCACTGCCGAGCCCTCACAAAAAAGCGACGGTCACCGTCGTTAGTCAGGTTTACGGCACCGAGGCGGAAAACTTTGGCGAAAAAGGCGGCGCTCGAGTCCGGTGTAAACCAGAGGCTTGCGCTGCCTCAACGCGTGCTGCTCAGACTTCGGCGGTGACGACGATATCGAGCGTGGGGGCGGGGCAGCGGGTCTCGTGAGCTCGCGCGTCGGTCACTTGCGGCACCTCCGCCGGGATTTCGGCGACGGCGATTTGCCGCTCGGCCCGCGTTTGCGCCGCCTTCTTCGTCTTGCCCGCGCGCGACGGCGGCTGACACAGCCCGCAAACGAACCCGTGCTGCGGATCGTGCGCGTGCGCGACGAAGTGGCCGCCACAGCGGCGGCAGGCGCTCATCTGCAGCATGCCCGAGTCGAAGAAGCGCACCAGCGTCCACGCGCGCGTGAGACTGAGCACCGCCTCGTCGTCGTGCAACTGCACGTGCTCGAGATACAGCCGGTAGCTCTTCACGATCGATTCGATCGCGCGACAGCCGCCGTGACCGGCCATGAAACGGTAGATGTTGTAGAACAGGGACGAATGAAAGTTCGGCTGCCAGGTCATGAACCAGTCGGTCGAAAACGGCAGCATGCCCTTGGGCGGCGACACCCCTTTCAATTCCTTGTACAGCTTGACGAGCCGGTCGCGCGACAGGCTGGTTTCCGCCTCCAGCAATTGCAGACACGCGCCCAGTTCGATCAGCTCGATCGCGAGGGTGATTTCCCGGACTTCGAGTACGACGCTCTTACTGGCCATCAGCCGAGCTGCTCGACCGGCTGGCTCGCCATCAGGATCGCCGAATGAGCCTGCGCGATCGCGCTGGACTTGTCCTTGTCCGCGAGGGCGGACAGCACCGAGTGATCGTCGAAGCGGAAGCGGCACAGCATCTGGTTGGACGCCGCGAGCTTGACGGTCTGCGCCAACGACAGATTGGCGAGAACGTCGGCCAGCTGGTCCGAAATACCCATGCGGAACATGCCCATCGGCTTGTCTTCGCGCAGCAGACGCTGGGCGAGCAGCAGATAGGAAAGATTGACTTCCCTGATCTCACTGAGCATATGGCTAGTCGTGCTCATGATTTCCCCCGTTCGTATGCCCGGCTGGTCAGGCCGATTTTTGCGGAAACGTTTGCTCGAATGCGCGCGCTGAACCCGCGCGAATCCGCTCGTCTCTGGTCTTGCAAGGATTGTCTCGAAAGGAGGCACAGCCGAAAATCGGAGAGACACCCCAGCTGGGTGACGGATTAATCCGTCATTTGTGTAGGAATTATTCCTACAACCCAGGTTGAGGCGAGGCACGAATTGGGCCGAATTGATGCGCGGGGCGGGACTGACGATGCGCGCTGGGAATTTATACGGCTGCGGCGTGTACCGGATGGTGAGTTTTCAGAACTTCACCGCCGCACCGTAAATCGGTGGAAAAGAAATTATAAGACGTTTTCACCCGGCTGCAATCTGGCTCGGTTGGAGACCTTTCCCGGCTCATCCGACCCTCGGGTCCGCCGCTTGCTACGGTGCATTTCGCCTGTCGAGCTTGATTGAGTCGGTGGAATTACGCTTCCCGATTATGGGGACTGTTGGCGACCCGACCTTGCGCGGCAGCTGTAACGGTCCATGTTTCGCGCTGTAACAACATTAAGCGTTTGAAAAATAACTCGAATTACCGCGGTCGATCCCGATAATGAAGGCTAAGGGATTACCCGATAGCTATTTCGGAGCAACCCTCGGGCGGGGCAAACCGCGCCCAACCGTCCGGTTAGGCATACGTACCTCGCGCCATTCAGCCGTCGTGCGAAGCCCCGGTAAGTATCAAAAATCCGCATGGGATCCGGGTCGGCGCCACAGCGCTAACTCTGATCGACACAGGAGAAAACGCATGCGAATCGCACAAGTCGCGCCGCTCTACGAAGCTGTCCCACCGAAACTCTATGGCGGCACCGAACGTGTCGTGTCGTATCTGACCGAAGCGCTGGTCGAGCTCGGCCATGACGTCACGCTGTTCGCGAGCGGCGACTCGGTCACGGCCGCCAATCTCGAGGCATGCTGGCCGCGCGCGCTGCGCCTCGATCCGACGATTCGCGATGCATTGGCGCCGCACGTGCTGATGATGGAAAAGGTCCGCAAGATCGCGCACGAGTTCGACGTGCTGCACTTTCATCTCGACTACATGCCGTTCCCCCTGTTCACGACGATGGACACGCCGTTCGTGACTACGCTGCACGGTCGTCTCGACCTGCCCGAATTACAGCCGGTGTTCGACGCGTTCTCGCATGTGCCGGTCGTGTCGATTTCGGATTCGCAGCGTCTGCCGCTACAGCAGGCCAACTGGCTCAACACGATCTATCACGGTCTGCCGGACCAGTTGCTGACGCCGCAGCCGCACAAGAAGCCCGAATATCTCGCGTTCCTCGGCCGCATCTGCCCGGAAAAACGCGTCGATACAGCTATCAGGATCGCCGCGCAAAGCGGTCTGCCGCTGAAGATCGCCGCCAAGGTGGACAAGGTCGACATGGAGTACTTCAAGCGCGAGATCGAGCCGCTGCTGTCGATGGCGCATGTCGAGTTCGTCGGCGAAATCAACGAGGCGCAGAAACCCGAGTTTCTGTCGGGCGCGAAGGCGCTGCTGTTCCCGATCGACTGGTCCGAGCCGTTCGGCCTCGTGATGATCGAGTCGATGGCCTGCGGCACGCCGGTTATCGCGTTCAACCGCGGCTCTGTGCCTGAGGTGATCGACCACGGCGTGACCGGCTATATCGTCGAGGACGTGCAAGGCGCGGTAGCAGCTCTGCAGCGTCTCGACGAGCTGTCGCGCATCGAAATCCGCGCCCAGTTCGAACGCCGCTTCAGTTCGAAAACGATGGCGCAGAACTATATAGACGGCTATTCCGCCTTGATTGAAACGTCGCGGCGCCCGGTATTGCGCCAGGTCGCGGTCGGCTAGGCGCGCCTGAAAACGGCCGGCGCTTTTACGGCTGGCCGTTTTCGGCACGCATTGAAGCGGCGCTGTGAACCTTCGCTTATGACGCTCAATAGCGGCGAGTCCGGCACCGGAATCGTTTGCGCGAGCGAAAAACGAAGTCTTTTGGCTGCGGGACGCGAAAAAGCCGCCCTGTATGGGCGGCTTTTTAATACAGGGATGGTTGCGCTTCCACGGTGGATTAGCGCGCGGCGAATAAGCCAAACAGCAAAGAAACCTTCAGACCGCCTTCACCCCGTCTCACATCAGGTCGGGCGGGCGTCACGCCGAGCCAATCAGAAAGCGCTCGCGATTCTTGCCGACGATCCATTTGGGCGGCTTGCCTCGCCCGCTCCATGTATTGCCCGACTTCGGGTCCTGATATTTCGCCGGCAGCGGCGTCTTCTTGGGCGGGCGGCCGCGCTTGGCGGCGACCGCGAAACCGAGATCCTGCGCGGTCAGACCGTATTCGGCGATCTTTTGGCGGATGTCGGCGACGACATTGTCGATTTCCGTGCGTCGCGCTTCTTCGGCCTGTGCCTGCAATTTGGCAATCTGCGCCTTGAGGTCTGCATATTGAGACATTCGGTTCTCCCCTTTCTAGAACTCATTCGACCGCAGACTAGCTGCAATTATAAAAATTCGCAATGGCGACTAATACCGGTTTAGCGAATTTTCCTCTGATAATTATTAAAATGTGTGAATTGTAAAACCTCCGCTTTATCTCGCAATAGTTTATAAATTCTGTCCGGATTGACAATCCTTGACACCCGATTTGGCGCTGTCCGCCTAGAATTGCGCGCTCAAGGTACGTACTCGCCCTTTTCGATGCGTGCTTCTGAAGTACCCATTCTTTTTAGGATCACCAAACATGCAGTTGTCAAAGCGCGTCGTTGCCGAATTGCTCGGCACCTTCTGGCTCGTGCTCGGAGGCTGCGGCAGCGCGGTCCTCGCCGCCAACTTCGCCGGGCCGGTTCACGGATTGGGCATCGGCTTCGTCGGCGTGTCGCTGGCCTTCGGCCTGACCGTGCTGACGATGGCTTTTGCGATCGGCCACATTTCGGGCTGCCACCTGAATCCGGCGGTGAGCGTCGGACTGGCCGTCGCCGGCCGATTTCCGGTGCGCGATCTTCTGCCCTATGTCGTCGCGCAGGTGGTCGGCGCGGTGCTCGGCGCATTCGTGCTGTCGCTGATCGCGTCGGGCAAGCCTGGCTTCGACCTGGTCGCGAGCGGCTTCGCGACGAACGGTTACGGCGAGCAATCGCCGGGGCACTACTCGCTCGCCGCTGCCTTCATTTGCGAAGTGGTAATGACTGGCTTCTTCCTGTTCGTGATTCTCGGCGCGACCGACCGCCGCGCGCCGGCCGGCTTCGCGCCCATCGCGATCGGCCTGTGCCTGACGCTGATCCATCTGGTCTCGATTCCTGTCACCAACACGTCGGTCAATCCGGCGCGCTCGACGGGCCCGGCGCTATTCGTCGGCGGTGTGGCGATCGATCAGCTGTGGCTGTTCTGGGTTGCGCCGATCATCGGTGCGGTGATCGCGGGTGTCGTCTATCCGCTGATCGCTGAGGATCGCAGCAGCGATGCGCGCAGGCTGGCGCTCGACTGACGGCCAGTTCGACGCCCTGGTCTCGCGATCGTCGCGTAGTCGGCATGAATGGGCGCTTCGGCGCCCATTATTCATTGCGCTCGCCAATGCGAGATGAATGCCGCGCCGGCCGCGTGCCGGTGGGCACCGCTGCTAGAATCGGGCGACTTCCCCGCCTCGCACAGGTGCTTTCGATGAACCGTTTCCGCGGATTCCTGCATGGCGTCGCGCTGTCGCTCGGCGGCCTGTGCGCGAGCACGATGGCGTTGCCGGCCGCGTCCGCGGCGACGAACACGGCGACCGTCGTTGCGACCGCGGCCCCCGCCGTTGCCGCGGCGGGCGGCAATATCGAAACCCTTGTATTCGTTCGACACGGCGAGAAACCCGCGCAGGGGTACGGCCAGCTAGACTGCCAGGGGCTCAACCGTGCGCTCGCGTTGCCGGCCGTGATCGCCGCCAAATTCGGCAAACCCGATGCGATCTACGCGCCCGACCCCGGCCAGCAAAAAGACGACGGCGGTCATCCGTACTATTACGTGCGCCCGCTCGCGACGATCGAACCGACCGCGATTCAATTCCAGATGCCGGTCCAAACACCGTACGGTTTTGCGCAGATCGACCAGCTCGGCAACGCGCTCGTTGACCCAGCCAATCGCGGCAAGCTGATCGTCGTTGCCTGGGAGCACAAGCTGATCGAGAAGCTGTTGCGGCAGATGTTGAGCACGCATGGCGGTCGCGCGGCCGACGTGCCGAAATGGCAAAGCGACGACTTCGACAGCATTTACATCGTCCGACTCGACTGGCAGAACGGCACGCCGCGCGCGAGCTTCAAACACGATCGCGAAGGGCTCGACGGGCGGGCAACCGATTGCCCTTGCGCGGCCTTGCCAGGAGTGTCGGCATCTTCGGCAGGGGCGGCCTCTTCCGCAACTTCGGCCGCTTCGGCGCCTGCGGCGGATTAATTGAGCAATACAGATGTAAGCCGTGTTTACGTGCGCTGGCGCGGCAAGCGGCGAGCGTGCGCGACGAGCCGCCTGCCGGCTTGAATTGACCGGCCGCAAAGCCCCGTGGGGCGCGGCTGCAAGCGAAGTGAGGTGTTTGCGCGCAACGTCCGCGCGAGCGCTTTTCCTGGCTTCGATGACTTCGACGATGCTTGCAGTCCGTAACATCTGGTCGCAGTCCGGCCCGCCTCGAGTGCGTACATTGGTCCTGTGCGACAAACCTACGTCGCCTCACAGGAGAGACCAACATGAAACGCATCGTCACTCACTTGCTGGTTGCTGCCGGACTCGCGGCGGGCGCATGCGGTGTCGCGCAGGCGCATACGGATCTGAGCGTCGGCCTATCGCTCGGCGCCCCGGTTTATGCCGCGCCCGTGAGCGTCTACGCCGCGCCGGAGCCGGTGTATTACGGCGGCTGGGATCATCGCTACCCGCGTGGTGACTACTACCGCGACTATCACCGCGATGATCGCGGCTGGGGTCACGACAACCGTCGCTGGGGTCATGACAATCGAGGCGAGCACCGCGGCTGGCGGGATTGACGAGCGCAAGCGGAGCGCGCGCTGCGTGCTTCGGGAGCAACGTTTGCGGCCCGCATCCACGCGAGTGGATGCGGGCCGCTTTCAATCGCAGTGACTACGGTTCAAGATGCCAGTTCGTCGTCGAGCGCAAACAGTTTGCGCAGATGATGCGCAACGCCCGCCTCGAAATTGTTCCCGATGCGCGGCACATGCGGCAGACGGGTGATTCAGATCGGGATTGGCGTTGTTCATCATGAATGGATGGCCGGCCGTCTCGAGCAGATCGATATCGTTCATGTTGTCGCCGAACGCGACGCAGTGCGACGCGTCGACACCGAGACGCTTGAGCACGATCTGCAGGGCGCGCCCCTTCGACACATTCGCGGTCATCACTTCGAGACAATCCGGCAATGAATACGTCACGTACAGTCGTTCGCCGAAGTCGCGTTCCAGATTGGCGGCCACCTGCGCGAGATCGGCGGGATCGCCGATATACAGCGCCTTGGCAATGTCGACACCATCGTGCTTCGGCAGGTCGGTCACTTCGTACGTGAAGCCGGAATCCTGGTGAAATTCCAGCAGATGGGGCGCGTCGCGGTCGATGAGCCACGCCTCGTCTGCAAACAGACTGACGATCACTCGACCATGCGCGCCGACAATTTCGGGCTGCACGAGACGCTGGACGATCGCCGGCGGCAAATCGTCGGCGTGGATCACCGTGTTGTCAGGCGCGTGAATGCGCGCGCCGTTCGACGTGATCAGATACGGATTGATGCCGAGCAGATCGCGGATGCCCGCGACGTCGCAGTAATGCCGCCCGGTGGCGATCACGAACTGCAGCCCGTCGCTTTCGAGCTTGCGCACCGTGGCGACCGTGAACGGGTCTACCTGGTGATCAGCGTTGAGCAGTGTGCCGTCCAGATCCGTGGCGATGACTTTATACATGGTGAGTCCGGCGGCTGAGCCGTCGAGGCAGCGTCAAAGCGGGTATTTTACAGGTCTCCTCGAGCCAGCCGCTGCGCCTCGCGCCGCGCCAGTTGCAAGCCGCCATGCACCGAATCCGCCCGCGGCTCGCGCAGGCGCGCCTGATACGCCTGCGGCACGTACTCGCGCAACGGCGTACCGAGGCCTCCGCATAACGCGACCGGCAGCGCGCCCGTCGCGTCCAGCGCGGCGATCATCTTGCCGACTTCGACGCCGGCCTCGCCGAGCAGCCGCGCCGCGAACGGATGTGCGCGGTGTTCGATCGCGATCGGCGCGAGCCGCGCGTAGGCAGTCTGATTGGCCGCGCACAGCCACACGACGAGACTGTCGCGATCCCGCGCGCCGGTATGCGCGAGCAGCGCGTGCGTGAGATCGTCGACGGGAACGCGGCCATCCAGCGCCTGTTGCGCGCGCACGATCAGCCGGAGGCCGAGCCACGCGCCGCTCGCTTCGTCGCCCGATGGAAAGCCGTAGCCGCTGGCCATGCGGAATTCGCCGTCGCTCGCGAGCGAAGCCGCGACGCTGCCGGTGCCGAGTGCGACGATCACGCCGGGCGCGCCGTCGTGCGCGCCGAGCAGGGTCGTGTAGGCGTCGGTTTCGACGGCCAGTCCGGCGAGCCGCGGCGCCTGCTGGTGAAACTCGGCGAGCCAGTCACGATTGTTGACGCCCGCCAGTCCGCAACCGAGCACGCAACGCGACCAGTCCAGCGCGACTCCAGCTCGCTGGAACGCTTCGCCGCAGGCGGCCTGAATGGACTGCCATGCGCGCGGGATGCCGAGCCCAAGGCCCGATGGGCCGCCTGCCGCTTGCGCCAGTTCGCGGCCCTGCGCGTCGCCGAGCACGACGCGCGTGCCGGTGCCGCCGCCGTCGAGGCCGATCAGAAAGAAGTCGTGGTTCATCGAATCGAATCAGTTCCGTGGGTGAATAACGCTTAGCGTCGCAGGTCAGTTTGAATCGCGCAATTGGCCGATTGGCCAGCTTGCGGCGTACACCGCTTCCGCTATGCTGGCGAACGACATGATCACGCGGGAGCGCGACAGTGACACAACGATGCAACTGGGTATCGAGCGAAGCGCTCGCACAGTACCACGACACCGAATGGGGTGTGCCCTCGCGCGACGACCAGCACCTGTTCGAGATGCTCGTGCTCGAAGGCGCGCAGGCCGGTTTGTCATGGTCGACGATCCTCAACAAGCGCATCGGCTACCGCCGTGCATTCGCCGACTTCGACATCGACAAGGTCGCGGCCTTCACGCCGAAGCACGTGGATGCGCTCGTCGCCGATGAAAGCATCGTGCGACATGGCGGCAAAATCGAGGCGGCCATCCTGAACGCACGCGCTGTGCAGCAGATTCAGGCTGAACATGGCTCGCTCGCGAACTTCGTGTGGACATTCGTCGACGACACGCCGATTCAGAACGAATGGGCTTCGTATAAGCATGCACCTGCGTCGACGGAAGTATCGGACGCGCTAAGCAAGGCGCTCAAGCGCTACGGTTGCAAATTTGTCGGTTCGACGATCTGCTACGCATTCATGCAGGCGATCGGCATGGTCAACGATCATGAGACGACCTGCATGTGTCGTGAGCGATGCGTGTCGCTGGGCAAGAAGGGGCGTGGTCGGAAGGCGAGGTGAGGCCACGGCGTCCGCGGGAGGCGCAAACGCGTGAATTGGCGCCCTTTCATGCTCGTAGTCGGCCCTTCGTCGGACGACGCACGGCGGATACTCGTCGCCATGCGCTCACGTGATGCGCGCTCAACAACAAATAACTACCGCCTCGGACGCGGGAGACCAACCATGAAAACACTTAGCTTCCTGACCCACCAGGACATTTACGATCAGTCCGTCACGCATCCGAACAGAAACGCGCTGCATTGCTACCGAGGGGCGGCGGCGCCTACCGCGGCTATTGTGGCGGCTGCCCGGTCGGCAACCTGATCAAGCCGCGCGATTACATGACCGCAATGGAAGGCGTGCCGGTGCGCTTCATCGGCAAGCCACTGGCCGAAGTGCCCGCTTACATGGATGCCGGCTTGGCCGCGCTGAAAAAAGCGCTGCTTCGCGCCCGCATCAACGTATGCGACCCGGTGACCATCGCTTTGCTCAGTTGCCTGCAAAACGTGCACGACGTGTTCGGCACATGGGAGTGGCACGACCGGCTGGGCTCGATCGCGCGCGAGTTCGGGTTGTCGGCCGAGCGGCTGAGGAGCGCGGCGTAACGGCTGCACGCAGGGGCAAAATCCGACGCCGCAAAAGCAAAACGGCGATGTGGCTTCTTTCGAAGCTCACACCGCCGTTCGGCGTATGTAAAAAGCGTGCTTAGTGCAGCTTTTTCGGCAGCATCTGGCTGCGCAGACGCTTGTGCAGGCGCTTAACAGCTGCTGCCTTCTTGCGCTTGCGAGCCGTGGTCGGCTTTTCGTACGACTGGCGTTCACGCAGTTCAGCGATCAGGCCATTCTTTTCGATTGCGCGACGAAAGCGGCGAATTGCCACTTCGAACGGCTCGTTTTCCTTCAGAAGAATCGTCGTCATGTAATTCCTAACTCAATCACTAGATACGGGTTTAATTGCATGGCGGTAACCGCTCAGGTCACCATTCACGCGCCGGCCCTCCGGTCGCTCCGATTCATGGCCAGTAACAGGCAAACGCGAGGCTGATAAATAACCCCGGCCAAACCACGAATGAAGCGAGAGGCAAAGCGGCCACGGAGGCCGGAAAAGAGAGGTGGGGAGTTCACCGCGCAACGCGGACAGACGTAATGCAAATGCCGCGTCTGTTGCCGTTTCGCCAACCTTTCATCAACGAAGAACACTGACGAAACAGGCAAAGATCTCAATTCACTCCCGATCATACCAGGAAACTCTCCATCCTACCAGGGGTTTACCGATTGCGCCAGGCTTTTCCCTGGCGCGGATCGCCCCCGCGTCGGCGGCCGAGGTGTTCGCCTTATCAGGCGCTCGCTTCGTCCAGCTCACGAATATCGTCGGCGGCGAGGGACAGCTGGACGGCCGCGACCAGGCTCTTCAACTGCTGGACCGAGGTTGCGCTCGCAATAGGGGCCGTAACGCTAGGACGCGCGATCAGCCATGCAAGCGCGATCGCGGCCGGCGTGCTGCCGTGCCGTTGCGCGACGCGGTCGAGCGCGCCGAGAATCCGCAAGCCGCGCCCGTTCAGGTATTTTTCGACCCGGCTCCCGCGCGCCTTGCCGGCCAGATCGGCCCCGCTGCGGTATTTGCCTGACAGGAACCCGCTCGCGAGGCTGTAATAGACGACCACGCCGAGATGATTCGCGAGCGCCACCGGCTCGCTGTCGCTCTCGTATTGCGCGCGGTCGTACAGGTTGTATTCGGGCTGCAGCAACTGATACCCGGGCAGCCCGTGCTCGCGCGATACCGCGAGCGCTTCCTCGACGCGCGCGCCACTATAGTTAGACGCGCCGATCACGCGCACCTTACCCGCCTCGATCAGCTTCTGATACGCACCGAGCGTTTCGGCGAGCGGCGTCGCGGTGTCGTCGTCGTGGGAGAAATAGACGTCGATGTAATCGGTTTGCAGGCGGCGCAGCGAGTCTTCGACCGCCGCCTGGATATTTGCGGCCGATAGCCCCTTGCGCTGCGGATGCTTCGAGACCTTGGTCGCGAGCACGATCCGCTCGCGCTTGCCGCTCTCATGGAACCACTTGCCGAGGATCGTCTCCGACTCGCCGCCCTGGTTGCCGGGCACCCAGGCCGAGTAGACATCGGCGGTGTCGATGAAATTGAGTCCGGCTTCAACGAACGCGTCGAGCATCGAGAAAGAGGTGGCTTCATCGGCCGTCCAGCCGAATATGTTGCCGCCGAACATGAGCGGGGCGACCCGCAACGAGGAAGTGCCGATCCTGCGTAGTTCCATGATGGCTCCAGGTATGAGTGGGCGAACGCAATGCGGGAAATGGGTGGGCGAACCCGGGACGGTTGAGCATACGCCGCCTTGAACAAGGCTGCAGCGCGCGGCGCCGCTGCAAGTCACAGCGCATGGCACTGACCACATTGATGCACAGCGCAAAAGGGGACGCAACGGGATGCGCGCGCCTCTCAAGTCTTTTCCAATGCCCCTCGCAGGTACGGCGAATGCCGCAAGCGGCGGCATCGCGTAGGACACGGACGCGGGCACACGCCACGGTCAGGTTGCGGGCTCGCGCCATATCGCGATGAGCGACAGTTCCGGATATCCCGCCAAATTGACGACCGTTTTGGCGTTAGCTCGACGCATCGGGGCAGCAGACCCCACCGCATAATTGCAAACTCAGCCTCCTTGCGATCTACGCGCGAATTCGACATGTCCACTCCTTCCCACCCAACCGACGCCCTGGAGCTCGAACAACAGCTGGAGCGCGACATTGCGGTCGTCATGCAGGCGGCGTTCGAGCATCATCGCAGGCAGGAATTCGACCAGGCCGCTTCGCACTACACCGCGATTCTCGAGGCGATTCGCGATCACGCCTCTGCAAATCATCACCTCGGCCTGCTGCTAGTGCAAACCGGCCGGCCGGCCGAGGCGTGGCCGCATTTCGAAGCCGCACTCGGCCGTGAACCGGACAACGGCGCGTATTGGGTCGGCTACATCAATGCCCTCATCGAGAGCGGCCAGAACGAAGCCGCCCGCGCGGCATGCGACGCGGCACAGCAGCTCGGCGTACGCGAGCCGGCATTCGCTACGCTGCTCGCCCGTATGCCCTCCAGTGATACGCGTCGCGCGAGCACAGAGGAGTTGAACCAGCACGCGGCCCTCTTCAGCAAAGGCGAGATCGAGGCATCGCTGAACATCGCCCTTCGTCTGACGACGCACTATCCGTCGCACGGAGAATGCTGGCGAGCACTCGCCCTGTCCCAGCAGCGTCTGGGGCAGTACGCCAAATCCGTGCCCGTTGCGGAGCACGCCGTGCGGCTGCTCCGCAACGATCTGGTGTCCCACATGCTGCTGGCAAGCGGACTCTGCGCCATCGCCGATTGGCCGCGCGCCGAGGCGCACTGCCGCGAGGCGCTCGAGCAATTCCCCCACTATGCGGAACTGCATCGCATGCTGGCGAACAGCCTGACGGGTATGCACCGCTACACCGACAGCATCGCCAGTTGCCGCCGCGCCGCGGCGCTGGCACCCGGCCATGCAGACGTCTATGGCACGCTCGGCACTGCTCTGCTCGGACACGGCCAGAATGAAGAAGCGGAAACTGCGTATCGCCGCGCACTCGAATTGACCCCGATGGATGCGAGCGCGTACACCGCCTTGCTTCACTGTCTGATGCACAAGGTCGATCGCGACATGGCGATGTTCCAGGCCGAGGCCCGCGAGTTCGCGAAGCGACACGAAGCGCCCCTTCGCGAGCAGTGGCCCCGCCATGCGAATCCGCGCGATCCGTCGCGGCGCCTGCGCATAGGCTTCGTTTCGGGCGATCTGGTGGATCACCCCGTGACGTCGTTTCTTTTGCCGGTCGTCGAGCATCTCGCGCGGGACAACGGCCTTTCGCTGCACTTCTATTCGAACAATCCGGCCAGCGACAGCGTCACCGCACAGATCCGCGGGCATGTCGATGGATGGCGAGAAGTGTACGGCCTCCCTGACGGCGCGCTCGTCCAGCAGATCCGCGCTGACGGCATCGACATTCTGATCGACCTCGCGGGCCATTCTGGCCGCAACCGGCTTGCAGCGTTCGCGCATAGACCGGCGCCGGTTCAGGTCAGCTGGATCGGCAATCCCGCCACGACCGGCCTGACGTCCATCGACTATTACCTGTCCGACCGTTTCGTCACGCCCCTCGCACAGTTCGCCGGCAAGTTCTCGGAAAAGCTCGTGTTCCTGCCAGCCCTCGCCCCGTTCAGGGCACCGGAAAACTCACCGCCCGTCGACGAACTGCCCGCGTCGCGCAATGGCTTTCTGACGTTCGGCAGTTTCAGCCGGATGAGCAAGATCGGGCCAGCAGTCGTGGCGCTGTGGGCGCGTGTACTGCGCGAGGTGCCCGATGCGCGTCTCGTCATCGGTTCGATTTCCGGTCAGGACGAGATCGACAAGCTGACCGAGCGGTTCGCGGCTGAAGGGATCGACGCGGCGCGGCTCGGCTTTCTGCCGCGCAAAGGCATGCTCGGTTATCAGGAACAGCACCACCAGATCGACGTCTGTCTCGACGCGTTTCCGTTCGGCGGCTCGACCACGACACTGCAAGCCTTGTGGATGGGCGTCCCCACGGTGACGCTCCCCGGCGATTCGATGGCAAGCCGCAGCAGCACCGGCTGGCTCTCATTGCTGGGGCTCGACGCGCCCTTCGTCGCGCACGACAAGGACGACTACGTGCGCAAGTGCGTGACACTCGCCGCCGACATCGACGCTCTCGCGACGCTGCGCCGCGAGCTTCGCCAGCACTGCGCGCAGTCATCAGTGTTCAGTGCGAAACCGGTCGCAGACGCCGCATCGCGCGCGCTGCGCATCATGTGGCAGCGCTGGTGCGACGGACTCGCGCCCGAGCATTTCGACGCCGCTTTGCCGGTTCCAGCCGAAACCGGTGTACCAGCCGCCGATCCGCACCCGGAACACGACATCGCGGTAGCGGACGCAGCCGCGCCCGCAAGACGCGATGACAGACGCGCAAGCGCCAGGGAAATGCGGCAATACACGGATCTCTTCGGCAAGGGAAAAATCGAAGCGGCGCTCAAGACCGCGCATCGCTTGACGCAGCAATACCCGTCGCACGGCGAATGCTGGCTCGCCCTTGCGTGCGCGTTGCAGCGCGCGGGCAGGCACACTGAGTTCGCGAGCGCCGCTGAGCGTGCCGCCACCCTGCTGCCCGACACGCTTTCCGCACAGACACTGCTGGCCGACGCGCTGAAAATCACGCGCCAGTTCGAGCAAGCCGAAACGCACTGCCGCGAGGCGCTCAAACGCCACCCCGACAGCGCGGGACTGCATCACACCTTGGGCGTCGTCCTGCAGTCAATGGGCCGACACGCGCAGAGCATCGCCTGTTTCCGCCGTGCTGTGGCGCTGACACCGGACAACGCTCTCGCGTACGACGCGCTCGGCGTCGCACTCCTTGAGTATGGCGAGAGCAAAGAGGCCGAATCGGCCTTGCGCCGGGCACTCGAATTGGCGCCGACGCAGGCGCAGGTGCACAGCAACCTGCTGTTTTGCCTGATGCACAAGAACGGGCTCGATGCGGCGAGCGCCTTCGCCGAATACCGCGAATTCGCGACCCGCCACGAGGCGCACCTGCGCGCGCGCCGGCCAAAGCACGCCAATGATCGCAATCCGTCGCGGCGTCTGAAGATCGGCTTCGTTTCGGGCGACCTGTTCAATCACCCAATCGCTTATTTCCTGCTGTCGATCGTCGAGAATCTGGCACGCGACACGAGCCTCGCACTGCACTTCTATTCGAACCACACGGTCAGCGACGGCTACACCGACCAGATCCGCGCCCATGCCCAAGGCTGGCACCCGGTTTCCGGCATCAGCGATGCCGTGCTCGCTGAAAAAATCCGCGGCGACGGCATCGATATTCTCATCGATCTGTCCGGCCATACCGGCCGCAACCGGCTCGTGACATTCGCGCACAAACCAGCGCCGGTGCAGGTGAGCTGGATCGGCAATCCATCGACGACCGGTCTGACGGCCATCGACTATTACATGTCGGACCGCTTCGTCACGCCGCTCGAGCAGTTCGCCGGGCAGTTCTCCGAAAAGCTCGTGTTCCTGCCGGCGCTCGCACCGTTCAAGCCGCACCCGCACGCGCCGGACGTCAACGCGTTGCCCGCCCTGAAAAACGGCTTCATGACCTTCGGCAGCTTCAGCAAGCTACTCAAGATCGGGCCGGAAGTCATCGCGCTGTGGGCGCGCGTGCTGCGCGAGGTGCCGCATTCGCGGATGGTCATCGGCGCGATTGTGGCGCCCGAGCAAATGAGCAAGGTCAGCGCGCTATTCGCCAACGAGGGCATAGACGCCAGCCGCATCAGCTTCCTGCCACGCGCGGGGATGGCGGCCTACCTGGCGCAGCACCATCAGATCGACGTGTGTCTCGACGCATTTCCGTTCGCCGGTTCGACCACGACCATGCACGCGCTGTGGATGGGCGTCCCGACCGTGACCCTGCCCGGCTTCTCGATGGCGAGTCGGGGCAGCACGGGATGGCTCTCGCACCTCGGCATCGACGACGCATTCGTTGCGCGCGACGAGAACGATTTTGTGCGCAAGTGCGTCGCGCTGGCCGCCGATCTGGATGCGCTAGCCATGGTGCGCCGCGAGCTTCGAGCGCACTGCGCGCAGTCCTCGCTCATCAGCGCGGGCACGATTGCCGAGGCCGCATCGCGTGCGCTGCGCGCGATGTGGCAACGCTGGTGCGACGGGCTGGAACCCGCACACTTCGAGGTTCCGGCGCGCGACGCGAATGCGCCGGCGCAGCCAGTCGCGGCGCGCGAAAGCGATACGCAAGCCGCCGCCGGAACGACGGCGGCATCGGTCACGTCGAGCGAGAAGGCAGCCGGCGTCCCCGCAGCAATCAAGCCGATCCGTTTCGTCTGCGGCACCCGTTGCAGCCGCGAGCAGTTCTGGAACCAAACCGCACTGGGCCGGACGCTGAAGCCCTACGCGAACCAGCCTGACGTCCAACTCCAACTGTTCGACAACAACTCGCGCGGGCTTTCCAGCATCTACAACGAAGCCATCGAGCACGCCAGGCAGGATCCGGCGATTCTCGTCTTCATTCACGACGACATCTGGCTCAGCGACTTCTTCTGGAAGCTGCGCGTGCGGCGATCGCTGACGCGTTTCGACGTGGTGGGCCTTGCCGGTAACCTGCGCCGCGTGCCGCACCAGCCCTCATGGGCCTTCGTCTCGCCGGACCTGCGCTGGGACGAGCGCCGGTACCTGAGCGGGACGGTCGGCCACGGCAAGGGATTCCCGTGCAACGAGATATCGAACTTCGGCCCGGTCGCCCAGGAATGCAAGCTCCTCGACGGTCTCCTGCTGATTGCCGACAGCGAAACGCTCGTGAGCCGCGACGTGCGATTCGACGAGCAGTTCAAGTTCCACTTCTATGACATGGATTTTTGTCGCGAGGCCGAACTCAAGGGCCTGAGCATGGGCACCTGGCCGTTGAGCGTGGTGCACGAAAGCGGTGGGGCTTTTGGGTCGCCGGGATGGCGTGAGGGGTACGAGCGGTATTTGCGCAAATACGGGAGCTAGTAGATTGCAGGCGCAGCCAGTGAACGAAGCTGATTTTTCGAGGCTACGCCAATCGCCGGTGAAATATCTGCCGAACGGCATCGGCGCAGTGTTCCGCTGGATCACGCGCCATCTGCGAGGCCCGAATCAGATCCCCTCCTTTCCCGCTGCAAGCCGACGATCAACAATGCGACCTGAAGCCCGAAGTGCCTCATGGATGAAAACAGGTTCCGTCAATGAAGAATGAACATCTTCAAACGCCTTGAGATACGACCAGGCCGGAACCTTGACCGATTCGGCAATACGTACCTGGCTACCGATAGTGCAATGGCGGCCGATCTTTGAAAAACGATCGACGAATACGGCAGAGCCGAAGTAGGCGTTCTCACCGATTTCGGTACCCTGACCGAAAAAGCACCTGGCCCCGACGATGACGTTGTTACCAATACGCACATCGTATTGCGCGATGGCACCTTCGAGAACCAGACTGTGCTCGCCAAGGACAACACGCGCACCGAGCTGTGCCGAAGGACTGACATACGAAGCAAGCCGATAGCCCTGCTGTCTTGCAGTTTCGGCGATCTCGGCGCGCACTACGTTCTGCCGTGCATGTTCCAGCGCAACGAATACCTCATACTCATGTGGCGGATGGCTCTGCGCCAATGTCTCGAATGGCACGAAAGGCAAATCGCCATGTTCGTCTTGCGGAATGAAACGCTGATGTGCCGTACGTACAACCGTATCCGCACCGCTGTCCGCAAACAACGAACAAACCATCCGGGAGAAGGGGCTAATGCCAAAAACGACGATCTTGCGACTCATGAAATAGCGTTCCCGTATCCCGCTTATGCGCCGATTTCGATACCGGCCAGCGTCATGGCCGCGACGTAGGCGCTATCAAAATTGATTATCTTGTCTTCGCGTTCGCCCAATACGGCATGTCGCCGGACCGACGCAATGCCGCGTTGGCTGGATTCGACAGCCTCAATATCCTCGTTGAAGACTCGCAAGCCGCTAAGCGCCAGGTGATAGAGAATGTCCGGCGTGACTCTGGACTGACCATCTTTCTGACGCCCCGGAACAACCGACACGTCGATTTCCGTCGAGGACTCGGAGGTTGGACGATAACGCACGATGTTGTACCAAAGCCCCTGCACAGAAGTAATGATGACGTTGGGCCAGAGGACAAGATGCATGTAGTGATCGAACGCAAACTCTCTATTCGCAAGACAGCCGTTGAATATCGCAGCATTACGCGCCTGCGCCGCTTGCGTCATCATCACCTTGAGCAACGCATGCCGTCTGCCGTAACCAGCTGGAATGCTTTCGACATCGCTGTCGAAAGGATGAGACAGCCATTCCGCGCCAATATAATCTCGCGTATCCAGCGACGACAACGGGTGCACAAACTGCGCGTGAATGTCGTCATAGCCGTTATGCATCAGGAATTTCCAGTTACACGCGGCATGGATACGGGTGCGGAAGCTGATGTCGTCGAGCGCGTTGCCGATATTCGCCAGCAAATCGGTGTGCTCTCCCAACTGCGAAGACAAGGGAGCATCCGGCGCGGCCGAGACGAACACCATGTTTCCCAACGCTGTATGGGAAAAGGACTTCGCAGCCAGACATCTGGCCTCCTCCACACTGATGGGATAGAACGTCTCGTTGTGCGGAATGCCAACCGGCACGCCGGATGGATCATAGACCCATCCGTGATACGGACAATGCAGGCCGCGATTACCGCGCTCCGTTGGCTGCAACGGTGCCGCGCGATGCGAGCACACGTTATGCAATGCAGCCAGACGGCCGCGAAAGTTCTGCAACACGAAAGGCTGTGAGCCGATGTTGCCAGTCACAAAGTCCTTGTCGTCACGTACGTCAGTCCGCAAGCATGCAAATTGCCAGGTTCGCTCGAACAGGATGGACTGCTCGGCGGCAAAGATTGCCGGATCAGAGAAGCATTGCGGTGGAAGCTTCGATTCAAGAGCCATATCGACTGCGTCCTATTCGGCCCGTGTCAGCGGCGCCCAATCATCGCGTGGCGAAGCGTAGATGATGCTGTCGTAGAAGAAGCTGTAGTGATGACGCAAGCGCAGGCGATGCCCAGGGACGATTTCGCGCAGCGTATCGGCCACGTCGAGCAGATCGTTCGCATAGTGGTAAGAGGCAATCGTCATTCTCGGTTTCGCACGGGCGATCAGCTGCGCTGCGCCGCGCAAGGCGCGCGCCTCGAAACCTTCGACATCCATCTTGATGAAGGTGGCGTCTTCGACCACGTCGTCGAGCTTCACGCAAGGCACCTCGACCCCTCCGCTGGAACTGACATGACTGCCCATCGTGCCGGTCTGGTGGAAACGCAACGTCTCGCTACGGTCGGATACCGCACAGCGGTGCGTGTGCATGAAAGGCAACGGATAGGGCATCAGCTTGTTCAATCCCTCATAGTTTTGCGCATCCGGCTCGAACGCATGCACAGTTGCCACGTTCCAGTCGGTCGCGCCCAACAACTTGGCGACAACCGTGCCGGTATGCGCACCGCAATCTACGAAGTGCTCCCTGGTGCCGATCGTGAATGTTTCGCTGTGTGCGCGACCGACGCCAAAATATTCGTCGTGCGGACTGGCCATGACTGAATCCAGCGCACGGCAATCGAATTCCAGGCGCTGCAGCAGCACGGCATATAAGGTTTCGCGGCTCCGCTCGTCTTCGAGCCGCTCGGCGAATGCAAGCCAGTCATCGGCACGTTCCCGGGTTCGCGCACGATACTGCAAGACAGGCTCGTAAACACCGGGGCAATCGTACGCCGCAAGCAATTCCACAAGGCCGTGAATCGGCATGCCCAAGTGCCTGGCCAGCGCGCGGAAACGGGCCTGCCCATAGCGGCTCTGCGTGAAATCGACGGCCTTGACCTCCGTGCCTGTTGGCACCCGCCGCGCCAGTTCCGCGGGTAATTGCGCCGATGTGCACACAGGGATGCCGGAGACTTCCTCCGTGCGGGACCAGTCGTCCACAGCCAACACCAGGTTCGCCCCGCGCGCGAGCAAGCCCGGCAGATGAATCGATGCGAGGAATGAGCCGGGACCGAAGACGACCAGCGCCACGCCCTTCAGACTGGCAGCGGCGCGTGCGGGCGCCGTATCGTCGGCAAAGGCGCGCAGCAACCGCTCGCGCAAGGATAGGGAAGCGTTCGTCATTTATGTTGTCGGTTCAGTGAAATAGCGATCCAGTCCGGCATGGTCAAGAAGACTGTCTCCGAACAATGTCGTTTTGACCAGCTCACGAGCCTGTTCCAGGTCGTAGCGAAAACACGCGCGCAGCGTGTCGAACTTCCTGTCGTGGAAATCCGGTTTGGGTTCTTCCAGCTCGATGTTTTCATTAGAGAAAGACAGAGGCACGTCAGGAGTTTCGATTTCCTTCTCGAACACCTCGCGAACGAAATGGCGGCGTCGATCCTGGTCGGCAAGCTGATTGACCGAGATCACCGCGATGTCCTGCGGCAGATACTTTTCCAGCAGCATGCGGATTGGGCGGTAATAAAACCCACCGGCAAGCACGGAGCAGAACGGCCATTGCTGCCGCGAGAGATAAAAACTCATTTCGTATTCGACGCGCTCGACAAAGCTATGGGTGCGGATATGCTCCATTTCCTTTTCGACGTATCGCCTGAACACGTCGTGAAGACGCCGTGGGAAATAATGCTCGATAACCTCGAAAAAGGTCTGGCGCCTGAATTCCTCCGCCCCCACTCTCTTCCAGAACGAATGAAAATAGCTATCGAGTTCCGCACCGCTTCTTTCAAAGACCTTCAGCATCTTGTACAACGACCATGACCGATCGAGCTGATTACGCCAGCAAATGACAATCCTGGTCTCGTGCTCGGGCAATAATCGGACGTAATCGGCGCTCTTGGAATAAGCTACCGTGGCGTCTAGCAACGGGCGCCCTGCTGGAACGCGGAATTTGCCGGGATGCGGTTCATCGTTGACATACAGCGCAGGTTCCTTGATTCCCGGCACCCTGTCTTCGGCCAGATCGTTATCGACCATCCATTGGGACAGTGCAGTCGTACCGCACTTGTCCATGCCGGCGATAAAAATATTACTGATTGCCATGCTTTTCCTTCGCCGGCTCAGTAAAAGTACAGGCAAGTGTCCCACCGGTCTTCCGTGTGGTGACGCAGGCCGATCCGGTAACCCGGCTCGATGGAATCCACGAACGCAGGGAGATCCAGCAAATCCGTAGCGCGGTGGTAAGCCGAAATCGCCATCTTCGGATGTCCGGCCTGAATCGACTTGATGCTTCCCTTGAGAGCCGGCAGCTCGAAACCTTCGATGTCCATTTTGATGAAGGTGGGAACGTCATCGATGATCTCATCGACGGGACGAAGCTCGACCATACCCGAGGGCTTCTCATCGCCGCCAGGAAGAATGGAACCGCCGTGGCCACCCACATGATTGAACGGCACCTGCGCCCGACTCTCGCCGACGGCATAAGGATGCAGACTGATCTTGCGTTCCAGTTCCGTGCCTGCATACCGCCGCAGGAATTGCCGGAGCGTCTTGATGTTGATGTGATCCGGCTCAATCATCCACGCACGATCGAACTTGCCCTTTGTCGTGCCGATCAAGCCTGTCGTGGATTCCGCGATGGAGGCACCGCAATCGACGAATTTTTCGTGCTCGGTAAAAGACAACAGTCCGGAACGGAAATACAAGGTGCAATATTGTCTGGCGACGTTCAGATACCACTCCGGGTCGCACGTCAGATGAAAGGTGAGGACGCGCCAAAGCGTTTCTTGCGAGTAGCTGTCCGCAAGTCGTTTCGACAAAGCAGCGAACCCGTCGGCACGGTCTGCAATGACTCGCCCCCAATCCGCGACGCGATAGTCGAGCGAAGAATTCAAATCGAGCACACGCACCGCCTGCTCAAAATTCAGACAGGGAATGTCATGGCGACGGCAAAGGTCGTCGAAAAAGCGCTTGGAATGATCGTAGCGGCAGGAATTGATCGCAACGATGGATGGGTCTTTCTTTACCAGTTCGAGGAACACGTCGGTGGAAATAATATCCACGCCCCAAAACTGCTCGCCGCGATGACATTTGAAATCATCCACGACATGCAGCGCCGTTCCCTTTTCGCCAAGTGCGGCAATAAACTGTGCGCCGAAATCTTTCGTGCCAAGCACGACGTATTTCGTCGCCTTGCCGTATTTCCCAATCACCTTGCGTGCATTGTCGGTGACAAACCACGCTGCATCTTCCCGATATTGCTCCAACGCACGATAAAACGATTCTTCCGCAGATTTTCCTGCGATATCAACGGCACTCATTTCTGTCCTTCGATTGGTTGGGCTGCAACATAGGCATGGTGAAAATGACGAACACGGTCTTCGATTCCCTCGCCGAGAACAGCCAGCTTCGTCGCATTGCGCACACCCGCCTGCACCTTGGCACAAATCCCGCCATCTTCCGCAAACACCTTCCTCGTGAAAGCGTGCCCATCTGCGTAGATGTGTTCCATCATTTTTTTCCCGGCCTCCGTGCTTCCTTCGAATTTCACGCCGAGCGTGCGCGAATGTACCGTCGTGGTCTCCACGGAGGTCGGATCGAAACGCTGCACGTGAAAGCTATAGCCCATGAAGGACGTCACGGTCAGGTTCGGAAAAATGTGATGGTGCGTGTAATGCTCGAAAGGCCACGGCCAGCGGCCGATTCTGGATTCCATGCGCTTGAAACGAGCGACCCAATCGGCGTTGGCATCGTGCTCCAGGTGACTGTGTCGGGCCTCGTCGAAGAAAAAGCGCGGAGCTTCTTTTTCGCGGCTCATCCCGTCGACCTCCATGAATGTGCCGGAATGCACCGAGGGGACGTGATAGCCCTCCAGGGCGTTTTCGATGACGACTTTCCAGTTGGCCGCGACATCTTCGCGGAATTCGTCCAGCACCGTGTCCATGCCTTCGCTTGCATTTTCGAGGAAGACATATTGCGAACCGAGATAGTCGCGCAGACTCGGCCCCTCCTCCGACAGGCGCACAAAGATGAATTGTCCTGCCGTGTCGCAAGCAAACTCATGCAGTCGGAACTTCTTCGGCTCCGCGACTACTTGAGGAAATGCCTGCTTCTGGGGAATGCTAAGAGGAACGCCGCATTTGTCGTACACCCAACTGTGGTACGGGCAGCGCACGAACCCGCGATGAGTCCCGGGCTCGCACAAACGGGCATGACGATGCGAGCACACGTTCAGAAAAGCGCGCGGCTTGCCCATTTCGTCGCATTGCAGAACGATCTCCGTATTCCCCAGGCGCATGCCTTGATGCACGTTGCCCTGCAGTTCCAGTTTCAGGCCAGCGAAAATCCACGACTGACGAAACAAACCATTCAGCTCGTTTTCGTGATGGGCAGAATCGACGTAAGCTCGGGGCGGAATCTGTTGAGTCGGCATAAAATCAGCGGAAAGAAAAACGTTTGGCCGGATTGCCCAGGACCGTGATACCGGCCGGAATCCGTCCGATGACAACACTGCCCGGCGCAACGGTGACACCGTCTCCAATGACGGCACGACTGGTAATCACGCAGTTGGGATGAATCGTGACAAAGTTGCCGATACGGGCGCCGCCGGCAATCGTGCAATGGCTGTTAATCTGGCACCACTCGCCGATACGCGCATCGTGACCGACGACCGTGTATTCCTGGATGCAGGTAAAGGCACCGACGTGCGTATCGACCGAGAGGCCTACGCCTGGGCCGATGATGCAACCATGTGCCAGATTTGCGTGCTTACTCACATTTGCACGCGGATGCACGACGGTCGCGAAATCGACATCATGAACGTCACGGAGCGTAGCGGTGTACTTGAAACGCTGCTGCGGATCGCCGAGCGCAGCCATGAAGACCTCGTTCGGCAATGGCTGGTACGTCAGCGGATCGCCGACGATCGGCACGTCGCGTGGCGTTGCATCGAGCGCACCGGCACGGCCATCGAGAAAGCCTTTCACCTCGAATAAAGGATTGTCGTCCTCGATGTAGCTCAGTACTTCGCGACCGAAACCTCCGGCCCCAACAATCAACAGGTGGCGAGGAGAGTTCGACATATCAGCTGATCGTCAAGCCGCCATCCATCACCAGCGTCGTGCCGGTGATCCAGCGGCTGGCGTTCGACAACAGGAAAACAGCGGCATTGGCCACATCTTCGGGCTTGCCGAAGCCGAGCGGGTAGTTGCCTTGCTCCTTCTCTAGCAACCCCACCATAACCCCGGGGCTGTCAAGCATGGGCGTTTCCACGAGCGCTGGTGAAAGACAATTGGCGCGAATACGGCGCTTAACGACTTCCATAGCAAGACAACGCATCATGGCAATCAATGCGGCCTTGGTGCCGGAATATGCTGCGACTCCCGCGACACCAATATGCGCTGCAATCGATGCCATAAACACGAGGGAGCCATCCGCAGCCACTAAATTACGCTTGAGCAAAGCCTGACTCAGCAGCATGGGGGCTTCGACATTAATGGAATGCAGTTCGCGCAAATGTGCCTCGGTAAACATTCGCACCGGACTCAAACGCGAGATACCCGCGCTATGTACGACTCCATTCAGCGCAACGCCGCCGAGCGCAGCGACTAACATCTCCCTCTCAGCCGCATCCGTCAGTTCGGCTTGAACTGCTTGATGTCCTGCCGATGCCGATTTATCGAGCATCTCTAGCGTCTGCTTCAAACGTTCGCGGTCGCGGCCCGTGATAACGACCTGCGCGCCCATCTGTGAACAGGAAATCGCGATCTGGCGACCGATGCCGGATGAAGCCCCTGTGACCAGGATGCGCTTCCCGGAAAGCGAGAACGGGTTTTCCATACTCATGACTCGATCAATGCCGGAAACTTGGCGCCTTCAATATCCATAATGACCGTGCCCCACGACAGGCCAATACCGAAACCGCTCAACAACAAGCGATGCCGGGCTTTGCCCAGCACCTCGTGCAAACGGGCCGTCATCGTCACCGGCAAGGATGCGCCGCTGGTATTGCCGAAATCCGGCAAGGTGGAAGGCACTTTCTCCACCGGCAAACCCAGCTTCTTGCGGATGGTTTCGTTGATCATCTTGTTGGCCTGATGAAAGACGAAATAGTCGATGTCGTCCTTGCTCCTGCCGGTTTTTTCCAGAATCTTTTCCACTGCAAGCGGTACACGCTGCGTGGAAAAACTCAGCACGGCTGGACCATCAAGCGTCAGGTCCAGTCCTGAATGAAAAAACCCGCCTTCATCGCGAGTCGGGATCAAATGGTGAATACCAACCGGCTCCCGATGTCCGCCGACCGGCAAGCAGATGGCCTTGTAACCGCTACCGTCGCTGTTGAGGTCGAAGTGCATCGGCGGCGCTTTCTCATCGAATTCGAGTGCCGTCGCCGTGCCGGCATCGGAGAACAAAGGATCGCGAAGATTGCCCGAACGATCCCCAATCAGCAGCAACGCCTTCTTGATAGCGCCAGCGGCAATCATGCTACCCAGCAGATGCAAGCCAAAGGGATAGCCGGAGCAGCCGAGGTTCACGTCATAGGCAATCGTCGCCTGCGACAGCTTCAGGCGATCCTGCAGGATGATCGCTGTCGATGGAATCAGGTAGTCCGGCGACTGCGTCACGACAACTAGCGCATCGATCTCTTCACGTGCCCACTCCAACTCAGCGAGCAACTTCTCCGCTGCATCGAAAGCGAGGTCGGAAAAGCATTGCCACTCCGGACAAAGGCGTCGCGTCTTGATGCCGATATTGCGCACCAGGCGCTCGCGCTCCGAACGGATTTGCGGCGGAGCATCGAGGACGTTGTCATAGACACGTCTGGGCACACAGGTCGCCATGCCTGCGAAACGCACATTGCGCAGAGTGGAAAATGCCATGTTCTTATCCGAGCAGTTTGTAAAGGTCGGTGATCGTTGCGCACTTCTTCAGGTCGTCACCCGAGATCACCTTGCCGAACTCCGTGTCGAACATCACGATCACGCCCAGCGCAGCCAGCGAATCCCATTCTTCCAGGCTGCTCAATTCCGTCTCCGGTTTCACTTCCACCGGATTCTGAAAATCGGTGACAACCAGAAAATTTTCAATAAAGCTTTCGATGCTGGGCATTACATACTCGGTAGTCATCAACTATCTCCAATCAGTGCAGCAATCCTCTCGACCTCATCGTTCGTGAGGTTCGGATAAATCGGCAGGCAGATCACATCCGCTGCCACCTTCGTCGCCACCGGCAGATTGCCGCGCGAAGCGCCAGACATGCCGCGATACATCGGGAACTCGGTGATCAACGGATAGAAATACCGGCGGCCATGAATTCCCTTGTCCCTCAATCGCTCAAAAAGCGCGTCCCGACTGATCGGATATTCCTGTCCGACCAGGATCGGGTAATACGAAAAATTTCTGCCATTCCCCTCCCGTTGCTGGACGCATTCGATGCCCGGAACGTCTCTCAACAGCTCACCGTACTTCGCGCCGATCTCGCGGCGGCGCGCCAGTGCCTTGTCGATGTGTTGCAGTTGCAGCAAGCCGAAGGCGGCATTGACCTCAGCCATCTTGCCGTTGATGCCCGGTGCGACGACCGTGGTTTCGTCGACGATCCCGAAATTCTTCAGGTTGTCGATGCGTTCTTTGGTCTTCCTGTCCGGGCAGACGATGGCGCCGCCCTCGAAGGTCGTAAATACTTTGGTGGCGTGAAAGCTCAATACGGAGAGGTCGCCGTGCCGCACGATGCTGCCGCCTTCGTCGCCCACACCGAAGGCATGCGCGGCGTCGTATATGACTTTCAGGTTGTAAATGTCGGCGATCTTCTGAATGGCGTCGACCTTGCAGGGATTGCCATAGCAATGCACGGGCAGGATAGCCGTGGTCTTGGGCGTGATGGCCGCTTCGATCTTCGCTGGGTCAAGATTGAGCGTGACCGGGTCGATGTCCACGAAGACCGGCTCGATGCCGTTCCAGCGCAGGGAGTGCGCCGTGGCGATGAAGGAGTACGGCGTCGTGATGACCTCGCCGGTGATGCGCAAGGCTTGCAGGGCCGTGACCAGCGCCAGTGTGCCGTTGGAAAAGAGTGCGATGTGCTCGACGCCGAGATACTCGGCGAGCGCTTTCTCGAGATGCTCGTGCATCGGCCCATGATTGGTCAGCCGCTTGGAGTCCCAGATTTTTTCCAGATAGGGAATGAAGTCCTCCAGCGGTGGCATGTACGGCTGGGTGACATAGATGGGCGTGTGGCCGGGCGATTTCATGGGTAATCGAGATAAGTCGGTCCCGAGATTTTGACCCTCGCGCCGCCATTTCAGTCCGGCGAACTAAGGGGCTTTTCCCCCTCACTACGCCTCATTGGCATAAACCTGCGCGACCGGCATGTCATGCCCCGCCTTTTCGCCGTATTTCTGCAGATACCGGATGTAGCCTTCGAGCCACGCCTCGGTGCCGTACCGACGCCCGCCCTCGTGAATCACGCTTAACGCCCACGTTCCCATCCGCAGGCCAGCCAGTTCGGCCTGCCGGCAGAAGTCCAGATCGTAGAAGTCGAACGCAAAACGTTCGTCGAACCGGACACCGCGGGCAAGCAGCGTCTCGCTATCGGCGACAAGCATCAAGCCGTCGAGCAGCTTGCATTCTTGCTCCGATGGCCCGAACAGATCGACTTCGTCGCAGGGCATGCCCCGACCGCGGCCAACGTTTCCGCTCAGATGCTCCGCGTCCTGTTCAAAGCTGAGCGTCGTCGAATGCCAGGCCGGCTGCCCCGGCACGCGGCGCGTGTTGCCAGCGATACCGGCCACATCGAAGTGGTCGAGTGCCGTGTGGATGCGTTCCTGCCAGAAAAAGTCGGCAAGCCAAACGTCATCGTGGATAAAGACGAGGATCGCCGGATCATTGGCCGCCGCCTCGATCGCGGCGTTGTAGATCGCAGGCAGCCCTTGCGTGTTGTTGATCGTCAGCCTGATCTGCACGTCGTCTTCACGCATGGCGGAGCTGTATAGCCGCAGCGAACGGCCGAGCGCGGTTTCGGCCATGAACTGCTGCTGGTCACCCCGCGTGGCGCAGACGAGCCGCACGCGCTTGCGGCTCTTTGCTGCCGCCACCGCGCGCGAGTGGGCGATGCCGTCGAGAAACCGGCGAGACGCCGGCAGTTCGCGAGGCGGCACGCGCCCCAGCTCGTCCAGGCTCTGTTTCAACGGTTCAAGCCCAGACAGGCCGCGCTGTTCAATGGCAAAGCGGTAAACCTCGCCGAGCCGCTCGCGAGCCTTGCCGAGCGCCTCCGCGCCGATGGTCCCGGCGGCCGCTTCGCCGCGCACCATGATTTCCCATTCGTAAAAGCCCGCCGCAAGCCAAGGGTTCGCCACGCCGGAGTTTTGCGTCGCGTGCCGCCGAAAGCAACTGTGGTAGCCGCCAGCCAGGACGACCGGCCCCTGCTCCGCCATGTTCAGATACATCGCGACATCGGTCAGATAGATGAATCCGTGTCCCCTGTACTTCATCATGGCGCCGACGTTGACCCGCTCGCGCACAAGCATGACGTTGCTTGGTTCACCGAGGAAGTTGTTGGCGGTCACCACCACGTTCTCGATCAGAAACGCGCGATCGAGGAGCGCCGTCTCGCCGGGCTGGATCAGTGCGGCTGGCACGTCGATCACCTTGTCGTCGGAGTCGATGACGACGCGCTGATGAAAGGCCAGGGTCGATTCGGGATGATTGTCGAGCGCGGCAACCAGCGTGGCGACCGAGGTCGGCATCAAAAGATCGTCGTCGTAAAGCCACTTCACGTACCGGCCGCTAGCCTGCGCCCACAACTGCTCCTGGTTGCGCAGGCCGTCCTGAAATCCGTGGTGAAAATATCGAATCCGCGGATCGTTCGCTCCATCGACAATCTCGCGCAGTATGCCGTCCGGCGTGTCGTCGCCGACGAGGATTTCGATGTCCGTGAAGCTTTGAGCGCAGGCGCTCGCCAAAGTCTTGGCCAGGTATGCCGGCTTGAACGCGGGAATGAGGATGCTGACTGTGGGCATACGACTGGCGGCTGAATTAAGCGATCGGGCAGTGTAGCGGCCGCTACGGAATGTTGATCCGGCAGACAGGCACGCCTTTAGCGCCTAATTCCGCAGATGCGGGAACGCCGGGTTCGCGCAAGCTATGACATAGCGAAAATGCGCAATGAATCCAATGACCAGCCCTTGAAGCCAGGCGCAGCCCCCCTGAAAGCAAGCTGCAAGATTCAATGCCGGACATGCGCCGTCAATCCCGCGCCGAAGCCCCTTTTGCGCCATTTGACTCCCTTGATTGATTCTCCCCTTAAAGTTTTCCCGGTAGGGACCGATATCCCAAACAAGGCGGCCAACACACACCACGCTGCCATTTTTGGGATCGGGCCCGTGCCCTACTCGGAGAATTGAAATGCTCGGAATCAATACAAACATCAACTCGCTTATTTCGCAGCAGAACCTGACCGGTTCGGGCAGCGCACTGTCGCAGGCGATCACGCGTCTGTCGTCGGGCAAACGCATCAACAGCGCAGCGGACGACGCAGCAGGCCTCGCGATCTCGAACATCATGCAGACCCAGATCAACGGTCTGAACCAGGGCGTGTCGAACTCGAACGACGGCACGTCGATGGTGCAAACGGCATCGAGCGGTCTCGCCTCGCTGACGAGCAGCCTGCAGCGTATCCGCCAGCTGGCCACGCAAGCAGCGAACGGCTCGATGACCAGCGACGACCGCGCGGCCCTGCAGCAGGAAGTCTCGCAACAGATTTCGGAAGTCAACCGTGTCGCGTCGCAGACGACGTTCAACGGCATGAACCTGCTCAACGGTTCGCTGGGCACCGTGTCGTTCCAGGTTGGCGCGAACGTCGGCCAGTCGATCAGCCTGAACCTGACGCAAGACATGTCGGCTGCGAAGCTCGGCACCGGCAATGTGCAAGCAGGCAACACGCTCGGTTCGTTCGGCAACCTGTCGCTGAACACTAGCGGCCAAACGGTTGCTACGGGCGCCGCGATCACGGCCATCAACGTGATCGCCGACGGCAAGGGCGGTTACACGCTGACGGACCAGAACAACCAGGCGCTGACCCAAGCCGTGGCTTCTTCCGTGCTCGGCGCCGGCGTGACGACCGCCGACGCCAACGGCAACGCCGTCATCACCGCCGCTAATGCTGCCGGCAAGGGCGCAGCGATTGCTACGAAGCTTGCTTCCGACATGTCGACGGCGGTAGGCGGCTCCACCGCTACGCTCACCACGTCCTTCACCGCGGCTTCGAACACCAACACCGGTGCGGCGATCGACGCGCTCAACACGCCGACGAACGTTGCGAGCATCGACATCAGCAGCCAGACCGGCGCAAGCGCAGCGATGGAGTCGATCGACAACGCGCTGACCACGCTGAACAACCTGCAAGCTACGCTCGGCGCAGCACAAAACCGCTTCACCGCCATCGGCTCGACGCAGCAAGCGCAATCGACCGACCTGTCGACCGCCCAGTCGTCGATCCAGGACGCGAACTTCGCGGCAGAAACGGCTAACCTGAGCAAGGCACAGGTTCTGCAACAAGCCGGTATCTCGGTGCTGGCACAAGCAAACTCGCAGCCGCAGCAGATCCTGAAGCTCCTCCAGTAAGGCGCTTCCGGCCGCAGGTGTCCGGCGCGCAGCGCATCGCGAGCCGGACGCAAATCCGTCGGGAGGCTTGCCTCCCGATTGTCGTTTCCAGCGTTACACCGCGAATTAAATCGCGAATTAAATCGCGCATTCAAGCGTTTTGACCGGCCTTGCCGACGCACGGAGCCTCCTCATGTCCACCGTAACCGGATCCACGACTGCCGCGATCTCGAGCGCAGTCGCCACCACGACCGCCGCCGCCAAGGCGTCGGTGCAGGCAGCCGCCCAGTCGATCATCAGCGGCTCGACCAATTCCTCGATGGACACGAGTTCGCTCGTCACGGCGCTCGTCAACAGCAAGACCGCCGGCCAGGCCGCGACCATCGCCGCCGAGCAGACCGCGGACAACACGCTGATTTCGGCCTACGGCACGCTCTCCGCGGGACTGTCCGCGTTGCAGGCCGCCATCTTGCCGCTCAGCGACGGCGCCACGCTCAATACGTTCAAGACCACCCTGAGCGGCACCGGCGTCACCGCCACGGCAGCGACCGGCGCGGTGGCGGGTTCGTACTCGCTCAATGTGGCGCAGGTCGCCACCTCGCAAATGCTCACCTCGGCGGGCTATAACGCGAGCACGAACCTGGCTTCCGGCTCAGCCACGATGACCCTGACGGTCAACGGCCAGAGCAGCACGATTTCCCTGAACAGCTCGAACAGCACGGTTGCCGGCATTGCCTCGGCGATCAATTCGGCCAACGACAATCCCGGCGTGACCGCGACCGTGGTGACCGGCTCGGACGGCGCCCACCTCGTGCTGCAATCGAACTCGACCGGTGCGTCGAGCGGCATCAGCATCGCGATCAGCGATTCGACTTCGACCGACGACCTGAACAAGCTCGCGGTGACGACCACCGCCGGCAAGTCGATATCCAGCGCGAGCGACCTCACCGGTACCGACAGCAGCGGCAACACGATCAACCCCAGCCAGTCGACCATCTCCGGCACAGGCTGGAACCAGACGCAGGCCGCCCAGGATTCGTACTTCACGCTCGGCGGCGTCGGCGTGAGCAGCTCCACGAACGCCGTGAAGACGGCCCTGTCCGGCGTGACGCTGAATCTCACGTCAGCGGCGGTCGGCGCCACCCAGACGCTCACGGTCGCGCAGGACACCAGCGCGGAGTCGTCCGCGATCGACAATTTCGTCACCGTCTACAACACACTCGTCACGACGATGGGCTCGTTGACGGCGTACAACGCGAGCTCGACGTCGCAGGGGGTGCTGCTCGGCGATTCCACGTTGAGTGTGATCCAGAACCAGCTCGCCAAGATCGTGGGCAGCGGCGTGGGCAGCGGCACCACGAAGACGACGCTTGCCGCGATCGGCGTTACGCTCCAGTCGGACGGCACGCTGTCGGTCGACGACACGAAGCTCAGCGATGCGCTGCAGAACAACCAGTCGGCTGTGGCCTCGCTGTTCAATCCGACCACCGGCATCGCCGCGCAACTGGACGACAGCATCACGAACTACACCTCGTCCGCCGGCATCATTAAAAACCGTACGGACGCGATCAACAGCGACCTGACGAGCCTCTCGAACCAGCAGACGACGCTGACGGCGTGGCAGGCGCAGCTCACCAGCCAGTACACCGCGCAGTTCACCGCACTCGACACGCTGATGGCAACGATGAACAACAACTCGCAGTACCTCACGCAACTGTTCGGTGGCACCAACAGCGCAGGCGCGCTTGCCACGAACAAGGGCTGAGCGTGGCGCGGAGCGAACCATGCAGAACATAGCCACGATCGAGCGCATCTGGCAGATGACGAAAGACCTCGAACTGGCGGCCGCTGTCGGCGACTGGGAGCGCGCCGCGCAGCTCGCCGACGAGCGCTCGCCGCTCTTGACGGCGCTCGGCGCGCAGCCGCCGCAGGAGGTTATGGCACGGCTCAGAGAGATCGACGAGATCGACAGCCGCATCTTCGACGCCGCGCGTGTCGCGCAACAGGAACTGGGCGCCGAGTATCAGGCGAACATGCAGGCGAGTCGCAACGCCGGGCGGTATTTGAGCGTGGCTCTCGCTTGAAGCAGGAACCACGATTCGCTGATTCGCTGTGCATTTGCGCACCCCGGCCCGCCTTGCGCGGGCTTTTCTTTGTGCAGCCGCGATTTTCGATCGGACGGTTATGCCTGGACTATTCTCGATGCCGCCACTGTTCCGCCAAATGGCGCATACGGTGAGATTCGTGAGGTCTTCGTGGATTCAAACGCGTGGACCTACGAGAAGGGCGTGAACCATGGTGAAAGTTATGAAAAGAGATACGGTATCGAGAATGTCAGGGGACGCCAGGGCCGGTTCGCAGAAACATTGCGACCAGCGGGCGCAACCTCCGGCATCATTGCCGATGTGACGAACACAGACTTCTTGCAGGCAATCTCGCTATTTCATACTCGCGAGAAACGACGAGAAGCGGAGCGGTCCGGAAAATCCGGAAGAGACCTGCCCGCCGTTACCGGCAACCGGCAAGCGCTCTTGAACCTGCCACTGAGTGCCTACAAGAAGTATGAGGCACAGGTTGAGACCGGCTTTGTACACGCAGCAAAGTTCCTGCACATGCTGCACATCTATCGCGTGTTCGACCTTCCCTATCAGTCGCAAATCGTCCCGCTAGCGGCGATTCTCGCCGACATCGGGAACGCTTGGGAACATGACACCACCCGCGCAAAACTGGTGCGGTGGTACTGGAATGGAGTCTTCGGCGAGCTCTATGGTTCGGCAGCCGATTCGCGTTTTTCTCAAGACTTCCTGGAGGTCCCGGCGTGGCTCAACGGTGGACCGGAACCGACGACGGTAAGCGAGACCATTTTCCGCGCCGACAGATTGAAAACGATGCGAATGCGTCTGTCAGCCGCATACAAAGGGGTAAATGCCCTGTTGATGAAGAGGGGTGCACAGGACTTCCGCTCGGGTCAGGAATTCGACCATATTGTGTTCTTCGGTGAAAACGTCGACATTCACCACATTTTTCCTCAGGACTGGTGCAAGTCGCACAACATCAAACCAGCCGTGTTCGATTCAATTATCAATAAGACGCCATTGTCCTATCGAACCAACCGGATTATCGGTGGAGTCGCACCGTCGGAGTATCTCGCGAAGCTTGAATCAGGAAACGCAACATCGCCATCAATCGAGCGTGGACGGCTAGACGAGCATCTTCGCTCACATTTCATAAATCCAGAACTGCTCCGCGCCGATGCCTTCTGAAGTTGACCCGCGAAAACGGACACCTATGCTTTTGATCAGGAGGTGTCGAAAATGGGCAGGCATCGTACCCCATACCCTGTGGAATTCCGGGCTCACATGGTCGAGCTGGTTAAGGCCGGAAGAACGCCTGAGGATCTGGCGCGCGAGTTCGAGCCGACCGAACAGACGATCAACAACTGGGTCGCGCAGGCCGATCGCGATGCGGGTGTGCGTCACGACGGGCTGACCACGGCCGAGCGGCAGGAACTCACACGGTTGCGTCGCGAGAACCGGCAACTGAAGATGGAAAGGGACATTCTCTCGCAGGCCGCGGCCTGGTTCGCGAGGGAGACGGGAGCCGTTCCGCCGAAGGGCGGTACGGATTCATGAGAGCGAACCGGGCCAGGTGGCCCATTGCCACGATGGCACGGCTGCTCAGGGTCTCCGCGAGCGGCTACTACGCATGGCTGGTGCGTGAGCCATCGAAACGCTCGTGTAGCGATGCGCAACTGCTCGAGCGCATCCGCACGCTGCATGCGAATTCACGCGGCACATATGGGGCGCCACGTATCCATGCGCAGCTCGCGTGGGAAGGCGTGCATGTGGGATGCAAGCGGGTCGCACGTCTGATGCACCTGGCCGGCCTGCATGGTGCGAGCCGGCGGCGCTGGCCACACACCACGCGGCAACGCGCGGGGGCTCGGCGCGCTCCGGATCTGGTGCGTCGGCACTTCTGCGCGGAGGCGACAAACATGCTGTGGGTGGCGGACGCCACCTACATCCCGACTGGCGAGGGGTTTCTGTATCTGGCCGTAGTCCTCGACGTGTTCAGTCGCCGAATTGTAGGCTGGGCGATGTCAAGCCATCTGTACACCGAACTGATGCTGCGCGCACTCGATATGGCGTTGCTGCAGCGACGCCACGAGGGCGTAATTCTACATTCGGACCAGGGATGCCAATACACCTCTATTGCATTCGGACGGCGCTGCCGCGAAGCCGGTGTGCAACCGTCGATGGGGACGGCCGGCGACGCGTACGACAACGCGATGTGCGAATCGTTCTTCGGCACGCTTGAAGCGGAGCTACTCTCGCGAGAACTCTTTGCGACTCGTGAACAGGCCCGGCAACGCATCTTCTGGTTCCTGGAGGGCTGGTACAACGTACGCCGCTTACACAGCGGCATTGGCTATCGTTCGCCGCTTGAATTCGAAAACCTCAACGTTAAAAGGCAAACCGTATCGCCTTGCGGGTTGTCCACCGGCGGGCAGCGTCATGGTCGTGAGAGGCGACCCGCCGCCCGCCCGTGGACAACCCGCGACTCAACACTCAACGGAGGTTAGATCGCATCAAATCGCAGGCTGCAAATCCGTCCGTCGAACCGGGTCAACCTCATTCGAAGCCTTCATGACTGACAGGCAAAGCAGACTTTTGGCATGCTACTTACTCAGGTAAACGAACAACAGAGTCTGACACAAAGCACCCAATGGAATCAGTTGCTTAGCGATGCCGTAATTACGTCCCGATGAAATGCAGTTTCCACACAAAGCGCAGCTCGACCCGATTCGCGCAGAGATCTTGCGACAGGAGGGTTTGATACAAGCGATGGCGCTACAAGGGGGACATGGGCGCCGACACTTTCACCCACTGCCGATCCCGCACGCCACTCAACAAGCAGGAAATCCTTACAACCGCAAACCTTCAGAAACGTAACAATGTGCCGTAAGCACAGATGCAAACGTTTGCTTAACGCTTCACCTTGGAGCATTCCTTGGAGTTCCATCCGGTTATATGCGGCTCCCCTGGCGCCGCGCTCGGAAATCGCCTTGCGCCGATGAGCAAAGCGAGGTGTCATTCAGCGATCTGCGCACCATCGCCGCACCGGTGCATGAGTTTACGTCGCTTTGCGAACGTTGGCCGTCGTGCCCACGACCGTATGCGCCAGCCCCAAGTCGGCGTCCACGTCAATACGGCACGTCGCGCCGAAGCGCCAGGTCTTGGTCTGATGCATCTCAGGGCCGCGCTCGCCGCCCTTGTTCGTCGTCGAACACGGCGTGGCAATCAGCATCGCATCAACCGCCGTGCCTGCCTTAAGCGTATAGGCATCAGGGCTCAGTGGCGTGTGCTCATTTATGCGCATCAACGCTCCGACGGCAAACGGCGGGGTGGCCCTTCGCCCAGGCTTGCGCGTGCGGTGCAATCAGCGCCATCAATTCTTTCGACGCGCGATGTGCGCCTTATCTCGTCGAGAAGCGCGCTTGTGCGTGCTGTGCGTCGATTGGTCAGGTCAACATTCGGGTCGCTTTGTCTCACACGTCCTTTCGTGCCCGGCATGCGCCGGCTCCAACATCAAAGTCCAGGCGAGCTTTGAACTCTATCTATCGCTGTCCCACTGCATCACCAAAAGGAAGGTGTCTATGAACAAACCGAATCAGGACGCGACTCAAACGATAACGGAATACGCAGCGGCAGAAATCGGTCGGGGCGACGAGGGAGGCGCCCTGTTCGATGTGTTGTCGTCCCTAAAAAGCAACATGTCGCGCCGCAACTTCCTGCAGGGACTCGGAGCGCTTGCTCTGACGGGATGTGGCGCCGGCTCGGGGTCCGACGGCAGTACGGGAGCAGCGAGTGCAGCGCGCAGCCAGCAGGCAGTCGCAAACGCACAGGCAATCGTAAACGGACCGTCTGGAAGCAGTTCATTCGTCCATCCCGGGCTGCTCCATACGCAAGCCGATTTGAACCGGATGGCCCAGAAGGTGGCAGCCAAGGCTTCGCCGTGGATCGACACCTGGAACCTGATGCTCACAAGCCCTTACGCCAGCACGTCATGGAAGCCCAGTCCCCAAGCGGTCATTTATAATGCCATGCCCGGCTACGCGGACAATTGCGGGTATCTGTACAACGACGTCGCCGCCGCCTATGCCAACGCGTTGCGCTGGAAGATTGCCGGAGACACGACGGCCGCCAATACGGCGGTGGCCATCATGAACGCCTGGGCGTCGACGCTGACGCAAATCGCCGTGTCCAACGGTAACTACGGCGGCTTCTTGCGGGCCGGGCTCCAGGGTTACACGTTCGCCAACGCCGCAGAATTGATGCGCGACTATCCGGGCTGGGCGCCGGCGGACTTCGCGGCGTTCCAGAACATGATGCTCAACGTGTTTTATCCGTTGAACGGAGGTGTCGCCAGCGGGACTGGCGCGGCCCTCGCCGTCTACGCAAGCTGGGATCTCCTCGCCACCGCCATGGTTCTAGCGGTAGGTGTCCTCTGCGACAACCAGACGATCTTCAACCAGGCGATCAGCTACTTCCAGCAAGGCCTTGGCAACGGCGCTATCGAGAATCTGGTCGTTCACCTTCATCCTGGCTATCTGGGCCAGACCCAGGAGGCTGGGCGCGACCAGGGACACGATACACTCAGCATTTCCGTGTTAGGTCCCATCTGCGAAATGGCGTGGAACCAAGGCATCGACCTGTACGGCTACGACAACAACCGGGCGTTGGCTGCCAGCGAATACGTCGCAAAGGGCAACCTCATCCAGTCAGGCACGACCTACTATTCCGTGCCGTTCGCTCCCTATTACTGCCCTACCAACAATGCGTATGACACCGTCTTTTCGACCGCAGCTCAGGGCAACACCCGGCCAGAATGGGCGCTGATTTACAACCATTACGTCAACCGGAAAGGCATTGCCGCTCCATACTGTCAGAAGTTTGCGACCTCGCACTCGCCGGAAGGCGGACTTGGCACCGGCGGCAATTCTGATCAGTTGGGCTATGGCACCTTGACCTTCCAGCGCGACCCGATTGCTCAAGGGACACCCCCCTCGGGCCTGACCGCGCCGACGATTGCCGGCCAGATCGTCCTGTCCTGGTGGGGAACCGCCTATGCGACCAGCTACAACGTCTACCGGAGCACGACGTCCGGCGGCCCCTACACGCTTGCCGCGAGCGGTATTTCCGATCTTCTGGCGTATACCGACGCCAACCTGCCCGCAGGCGCTTACTACTATGTGGTGACCGCGATCACGCCGTCCGGCGAAACGACGCAGTCAAGCGAAGCGATGGGCGTGAGTGGCACGCTGCTATACACCAACCTGACTTTCGACCAGGGGAGCGGCACCACCGCCTCCGATGCGACGCGCAATGGCAATAACGGCACGCTGCTCGGCGGCGCAACATGGGCGGCCGGCAAGCACAACACCGCCGTGCAACTCAACGGGAGCGGCGCCTATGTCACCCTGCCGGCCGGCTTCATCTCAGGCATCAACGACTTCACCATCGCGGCCTGGGTGTACTGGAATGGCTCCTCGAATTGGCAGCGTATTTTCGACTTTGGCAACAACAGCACTCGTTACATGTTTTTGACACCGCGAAGCGATAGCGGCCAGGTGCGGTTTGCGATTACGGACAGCGGCGGTGGGAATGCCGAGCAACGTATCAACGGCACTGCGGCGCTGCCGATGTCGCAATGGGTGCATGTCGCGGTGACGCTGTCCGGTGCGACTGGCACGTTGTACGTCAATGGAGCCGTTGTCGGAACCAATACCTCGATGTCACTTTCGCCGTTCCAATTGCGAGGTACGACGAACAACTGGCTGGGACGTTCACAATTTAATGACCCGTATTTCAGCGGTCTGATCGACGACTTCCGTGTCTATAACGGCGCCATGAGCGCGAGCGACATCGCCACGCTCGCCTCGTCCTGAGGTAGGTAGCATCGCACCGGCTTTTCGCGAGCCGGTGCGATCGGCTTCAGGAAAATGGCCGATTGGGTCAGACCACGGGCGGGCCAGTGTCGGCGTGGTGTACGGACCGCGAGTGCCTGATGCCAACGGGCTCAGCCAGCACAGATGAGCGCTGCGTCGTCGTTCGTTGGCTATGACTGCGGCCGGAACAGGGGTGTGCGCGCTGCGCGCAGTGCGACGCATGCTGCGCTGCGCTGGCAGATCACGCCGTGGAACCGGCTGACGCGGCAGGCGGCTTTGCCAGCCGGGTGAGTTGCGGCCGTCGCCACGCTCGCCGCATACCGGCAATGGGCCGCTTTCGGACCCCGAACCAACGTTCGCCATGGCGAGCCATCTACGGCTCTTCCCGAGGTAGAGCAGACGTTCACGGTGTACGACTCAAGCACCCTTGGCCAAGGCGGCTATTTACGTTGTCGCTCGTCAGGAGCGGCTGGATGACCTGACGATCATCCAGCGCCAATGCATCAGAATGTGGAACTGCCGAAGGTACTACAAGACGCTCAATAAAAACAAACTAAACCTCTACGACTGACGTCGACCGCCTGATCGCCACCTTCGAGGCTTGCCTCGCGGAGCTCGCCTGATCGTCCGCGCTGCGCTACTGATCGAGATTCGATAGCATCGCCGGCAGGTAGCGCGCACCCGCCGTCTTGTGCTGCGAGAGGAAAGCGCGAATGCTTTCCAGCTCGGCGGCCGTGAGCGTGACTGAAGCCGCCCCCAGGTTTTCCTCGAGGTACTGGCGCCGCTTGGTGCCCGGGATCGGCACCAGATCGTTGCCTTGATGAAGCAGCCATGCGAGGGCAATCTGGCCCGGCGTCACGGACTTGTCCTTCGCCAGCGCCTTGACGAAGTCGGCGAGCTTGATGTTCGCGTCGAAATTGTTGCCCTGAATGCGCGGATCGTTGGCAGCACGCCAGTCATCGGCGGGCAACTCTTCCGCCCGCCGCGCCGTGCCGGTCAGAAACCCGCGGCCAAGCGGACTAAATGGCACAAAACCAATGCCGAGTTCACGAAGCGCCGGCAAGACCTTGTCTTCGACACCGCGCTCGAACAGCGAATATTCACTCTGCAGGGCGGAAACCGGTTGCACCGCGTGCGCCCGCCGGATGGTATCGACGCTCGCTTCGGACAAGCCAAAAAAGCGCACCTTGCCGGCCGCGATCGCATCCTTCACCGTGCCCGCAACATCTTCGATCGGCACATCGGGATCGACCCGATGCTGATACAGTAAATCGATGTGATCGGTCTGCAAGCGCTTTAGCGAAGCATCAATCACTCCCTTGATGTGCTCGGGGCGGCTATTGAGGCCGCGCACACCATTTTCAAAGGCAAAACCGAACTTGGTCGCGATCGTGACCTCGTGCCGGCGCCCCTTCAACGCACGGCCGAGCAGTTCTTCGTTGGTGAATGGGCCATAGATTTCCGCAGTATCGAGAAACGCACAACCCAGTTCGATCGCCCGATGGATCGTTGCGACCGATTCCTCGTCGTCCGGCGTGCCGTATGCAAAGGACATCCCCATGCAGCCCAGCGCGATCTCCGACACCACAAGTCCTTCACGTCCAAGCTTCCGAGTCTTAAGCATGCTGCTCCTCCATCGAAAAGTGCTCCGTTTACGATGGCATATGCAGGAAGGGGATGTTAGTCAGTTCCTCTTGATTCATTGCCTGATTGTTCCGGACAGGCGCGCAATGAGAGTCGTAACTTCTTCTCGACCAAGACAGACCTTAAACCCAGCCGGTGTTTAGCCTACCGACTCCGGCAGCGTGCTCAAGCCATGTGTTAACCGCGCGTGATTACATGCCGGCGTGCCTGCCTTGATCTCGGGGTAATCGTTCGATCCGTGCAAAATCTCGGGAAGTTCGTGCCGAACGACTTCGCGCGGCAGCTGTGGATGCGCCATCGCCGATATTCTGCTCGGAAACCGCGTCATGCTTTCGCTCCGTCGCGCGCCGGGTGAGCAACGTCGTCGGTTGATGCAGAGCGGAGTGACCGGCGCTCGGCGACCAAAAGATGACTTACGTGCAGAAGTTGACGCGTTGATTCGCAGCGGCCGCGCAATTAACGCAACCGAAGCAGCGCGAGCCGCCGGGATTTCGCTGAAATATCTGAAAAAGAACTTTCCTGACCAACATGCGTTTTTGGTCAAACACGGCCGCGAATTGTCCGAGTCTCTTCGCCGGGAAGCGACAGAGACGTTCAACGTGATGTATTTGGATGAACGCAATTCCCTCCGCGCGGCGGGCGTATATCCCTCGCGAAGGCGGGTACTCGAACGATTGAACGGGAGAATAGTGCCTGGAAGTTTTCGGCGCGTGCAGAAAGCTCATCTCGGAGCGTTCGCCGCAACGGCCGCGAAAATCGCGGGGTCGACAGGAGGGAGGAGGAGGAGAGTTCGTCCGGATTTGGAACGACCCGGCCGCAAAGTCTAGCTCTGGACTTAACGTGGTAGCTACAGGTGTCGTTTACGACATCTGTGGCGAATACTCACAGGTTCAAAAATCGTTGAAACCCTTATTTGGCTTGGCGCGCCCGGCTGGGATCGAACCAGCAACCCCTGCCTTCGGAGGGCAGTACTCTATCCATTGAGCTACGGGCGCTTCACCATAAAACTGCGGGGAATCTACGCGAGAGCGCGCCAACCAGAACGGACGCGACGGCAACGCGAGAGACCGCAAGGATACCCGGTTTCGGCCGAACCGTCCACAGGACGGCCTCCGACGCCCATCCCAGCGTCTTCCCCGGCCCCTGCCATCGTCCATGCCGACCCGGGTAAACGCCTGCTGAACACCGTCCTGGCCCCCTCGCCGCCGCCGAAAGCTTGCGTCTATAATCGTCCGTGGCTGATAAAGAACAGGAAGTTGCCGTCGCGCTGTACCGCTCACACACCCACGGAGACGAGACAAGCATGAGCGAAGCACCACACGGAGCCCCGATCAAAACCCCAGCACAGCTCATCGCCGCGGTCATCGCCGGGTTTGCTGTGCCGATCGTCATCATCGTTCTGCTCGCCGTCTACGTCGATAATTCGACGCGCACCGGCGCCGGCACCGACTCTCTCTCCGAAGCCGAAGTCACCTCCCGCATCCATCCGATCGCCCACGTCGAGATCCGCGACGCCAACGCGCCGCGCGTCTACAAGAGCGGCGAGGAAGTCTACAAGGCGGTCTGCTCGGCGTGTCACGCGTCGGGTGCCGCAGGCGCGCCGAAATTTACCAACACCGCCGACTGGGCGCCGCGCATCGCGCAGGGCTTCGACACCCTGTGGCACACCGCCCTGTCCGGCAAGGGCGCCATGCCGCCGCGCGGCGGCACGAGCCCCGACGACTACAGTGACGTCGAGATCGCGCGCGCGGTCGTCTATATGGCGAACAATTCGGGCGCGAGCTTCCCCGAGCCGGCGCAGCCGGCGGCGGGCGCGGCCGCGGCATCCGGCGCGGCCGCGGCATCCGGTGCAGCAGGTGCATCGGACGCGGGCGCGGCCCAGGCCGCCGCGGCGATGGCCGCAATGGCCAGCGTGCCGCAGACTCCCGCCCCGGGAGCAGGTGGCGCGCAAAGCGCGGACGCCTCGCAGGCCGGCAAGGCGCTGTATCAGTCGGTATGCCAGGCCTGTCACGCGGCCGGCGTGCTGAACGCGCCGAAGTTCGGCGACAAGGAAGCATGGGCGCCGCGCCTGAAGGACCCGATGGACACCGTCTATAACTACGCGCTGCACGGCAAGGGTGCGATGCCGCCGAAGGGCGGCTCGAACGCATCGGATGCGGACGTGAAGGCCGCGGTCGACTATATGGTCAGCGCGGTGAAGTAAAGCACGCGGCATCGGTCGTCGCTGAAATGAAAAATCCCTGCATGCACTAACGCGATGCAGGGATTTTTTATGTGCAATCGCAAGCAAACGTACCTGGCGGGCACTTGCAGTCCCGCCCGCTCACGACTTCTGCAACAACGCCTTCAGGCTCGCGAGCCGGTCCTTCGGCGACATCGGCGCTTCTTCCGGTGTCGGCGGCGGCGCATCGTCGAGCAGCATTTCGTTGATGAAGCGCGACGCCTCGCAGACGACCGTCTCCCGCGCCCGCTTGCGCTTCTTGCACCAGTTCAGATGCAGGCTGCGCTGCGCGCGCGTGATCGCGACGTACATCAGCCGGCGTTCCTCCTCGATGCGCGCGTCGTCGATCGGCTCGTCGTCCGCGCCGCCCCGATGCGGCATGATGCCTTCCTCGACGCCGACCAGGAACACGTGCGGATACTCGAGCCCCTTCGACGCATGCACGGTCGACAGCCGCACCGCATCCGGATCTTCCTCGCGGCCTTCGAGCATCGACATCAGCGCGACCGTCTGGATCAGCCCGAGCAGGTTCTTGCCGGTGTCGCCGAAGCCGTCGGCGGTGTCGTAGCCGGTCGCTTCGCTGCCGCTGCCGTGCTCCGGCTCTTCCTTCGTGCCCTTGCGCTTGAGCCACTCGATGAACTCCAGCACGTTCTGCCACTTCGCCTGCGCCTGGCGTTCGTCGAACGCGTCGTGCAGATACACTTCGTAGTGGATCGCCTCCATCAGCTCATTGAGTAGCGTGCCCGCCGCGTCCTTCTCCGCGCGGTCGGTCAGGCGCTGCATGAAGTCGCAGAACGCGCGCATCGGCTCGATCTGACGCGGCGACAGACGCGCCTCGATGCCGCCCATGTAGACCGCCTCGAACAGCGACACCTTCGCCTGACCCGCGAACGCGCCGAGCGCCTCCAGCGTCGTATTGCCGACGCCGCGACGCGGTGTCGTGATCGCGCGGATGAACGCGGGATCGTCGTTCGCGTTGGCGATCAGACGCAGGTACGCGCAGATGTCCTTGATCTCGGCCTTATCGAAGAACGACTGGCCGCCCGACAGCACGTACGGAATCCGTTCGCGGCGCAGCACCTGCTCGAAGATGCGCGCCTGGAAGTTGCCGCGATAGAGGATCGCGTAGTCGCGGAAATTCGCGCGCCGCTCGAACTTGTGCGCGGACAGCCGAAACACGACGGACTCCGCCTCGTGCTCCTCGTCGTTGCAGCCCGTCACCGTGATCGTGTCGCCCATGCCGTGCTCGGACCACAGCTTCTTCTCGAACAGCTTCGGATTGTTCGCGATCACGTTGTTCGCGGCGGTCAGGATGCGCACCGTCGAGCGGTAATTCTGTTCGAGCTTGATCAGGTGCAGGTTCGGGAAATCCTTGCCGAGCTGGCCGAGGTTTTCGAGGGTCGCGCCGCGCCAGCCGTAGATCGCCTGATCGTCGTCGCCGACCGCCGTGAACGCCGCGCGCTTGCCGGCCAGGAGCTTCACCAGTTCGTACTGGCACGCGTTGGTGTCCTGATACTCGTCGATCAGCAGATAGCGCAGCTTGTTCTGCCAGCGGTCGCGCACCTGCTCGTTGCTCGCGAACAGTTCGGCGGGCAGGCGGATCAGATCGTCGAAATCGACCGCCTGGTAAGCGTGCAGCGTCGCCACGTAGTTGCGATAGACGATCGCCGCCTGATGCTCGTCCTCGGTCGAGGCGATCGCGATCGCCTGCTCGGGCATGATCAGGCCATTTTTCCACAGCGAGATGATCGACTGGATCTTGCGGATGAGGCCCTTGTCCGTCGAGCCGATCTGCTCCTGGATCATGCCGAAGCAGTCGTCGGAATCCATGATCGAGAACTGCGGCTTCAGGCCGACGTGCTCCGCCTCCTGACGCAAAATCTGCACGCCGAGCGAGTGGAACGTACACACCGTCAGCTGGTTCACGGGCACCTTGCGGCCTTCCTTGCCGGGTGCGGTCAGCGTCTTGCCTTCGAGCAGCTTGCCGACGCGCTCGCGCATCTCCGCCGCGGCCTTGTTCGTGAACGTGACGGCGGCGATGTGGCGTGGCTCGAAGCCCTTCGCTTCGATCAGGTGCGCGATTTTCTGCGTGATCACGCGCGTCTTGCCGCTGCCGGCGCCGGCGAGCACGAGACAGGGACCGTCGAGATAACGGACCGCTTCACTTTGAGCGGGGTTCAGGCCTGCGGACATTGTTTGTGGATGGGTAATGCGGTTGAGGGCCGCTGAGGTCGGACCGGCGGGTGGCGCCGGCCGAAGGCCCGGGGCATGCTGCGCGGCGCAATGCGCGCGAGAGGTGCGATGTTAACATGGCCACTGCGATGGCCACCGCGATGGACGCCCTCGTTGGATGCCTCGATGGTTCGGACGCCCCGACGGGCTGCGCGCAAGGCCGGCCGTCATGCTCAGCCCCCAGTCCAGCCCACAAATGCCACAATGATGAGATTGCGCGCCGCCGCCGCGGTGGCAAGGCGGCGCGCCGCTCCTCCAGGAAGACTCGCATGTCCGCATCGCTGAAAATTGGATTGATGGGCTACGGCTTCGCCGGCGCGACGTTTCACGCACCGGTGATCGAACACTGCGGACGCGCGAGGGTCGCCGCGATTGCGACCGGGCAATCCGAGCGCGCGCACGCCGACTATCCACACGCGAAAATCGTCGCCGATCTCGACGCGCTGCTCGCGCTCGACGACATCGACTGCGTCGTGATCGCGACCCCCAACGACACCCACTTCGACCTCGCGCGCCGCACCCTCGAAGCCGGCAAGCACGTGGTCGTCGACAAGCCTGTCACGCTGAGCGCCGCCGACGCCCACACGCTTGCCAATATCGCGCTGGCGCGCGGCAAACTGTTCGCGCCCTTTCACAACCGACGCTGGGACGGCGATTTTCTGACCGTGCGCGATCTGCTCGCACGCGTGGAACTGGGACGCGTCACGCAGTACGAATCGCGTTTCGACCGCTTCCGGCCGGGTGTGCGTCAGCGTTGGCGCGAAGACGTAACGCGCGGCGGCGGTCTGCTGTTCGATCTCGGTCCGCATCTGATCGACCAGGCGCTCGCCCTCTTCGGCGCGCCGAAGACCGTATCGGCGACGGTGCGCACCCATCGCGACGACGCAAGTGCACCCGACTACGTGCACATCCAGCTCGGCTACGACGAGTTCGAGGTCGTGCTGCACGCAAGCGCGCTGGCCGCGTTGCCGGGAGCGCGCTTTGCTATCCACGGCACGCGCGGCAGCTACGTGAAGTACGGCCTCGACACACAGGAAGATCAGCTGAAAGCGGGCCTGCGCCCCGGCGACGCAGGCTTCGGCGCCGGCAACAGCCCCGGCGTGCTGCGCGTGCTCGAAGGCGACGAGGAAGTCGAGTGCGAATTGCCGACCCGCAACGGCGAGTACGCAGGCTTCTATATTGCGTTGGCCGACGCGATCCAGAACCGCGTCGCATTTCCGATCAGCACGCAGGACGCGGTCGACGTGATGACGATCATCGAACTGGCCGCGCGCAGTTCCGAGCAGGGCGTGCGACTGCCGTTCGAGCGCATTCGCTGAACCCCGCCCCGCTGCGCGTCGACACCGCGCCACCACGATCTGTGTACCAAAAACGGGACCGCCTTTAGCGCCCCGAAGGCTGTCGGCGCGGGCTTTCCTGACGTTCCGGAAAGGAACACAACGTTACAAATTCGCCCGCTGCCAAGTCAGCGGGCGTTCTTCGTCAGCCGTTGCTAGTGAGGTAGCAACCCAACACGACAACGACTCCGGGAGAATCCATGTCTCGAATCATCCGTGCCCTTGTTGCATGCGCGCTGCTCGGCTCCGTCGCCGCCTGCGTGGTAACGCCCCCGCCGGCGCCGCATCCGGGCCCGACTCCGCAGCAGATCGCGGACCAGCGTCTGCATCAGGTCGACGGCCGCATCGACAATCTCGCGCACCGTATCGAAAACCGCGTGAATCAGGGCTATTACCCGCCGCCGCAAGGCGCCGCGCTGCATCATCGTCTCGAGACGATCCGCCAGGAAGCGCATGACATGGCCGCCCAGCATGGCGGCGGTTTGTCCGCGGAAGAACAGCGCGTGCTGAATCAGGAACTGGACAATGCGGCTCATGCGATCGGCGAGTGAGTCAGCGAGCAAGTGGGCAAACCGAATCGGCAAACGAGCCACCAGGTGAGCCCCCACTACCGCTCATCGTGCGGTCACGGATGGCACCGGGAGAAGCAACTGAAAAGCGCGGGCACCACGGTCGGCGCTTTTCTTTTTGACGCCCCCGAACAGCCACAGCCGGCCCCACACCGCTCCCGGGCCTTTATTTGACAAGCCCCGGCCCGTCGCGTAAATTCGCCGCACGCGTCGGGAGAGCGTGCTGGCAGGCGAAAAATCGCAGGCCGCGCCGCCGAAGGGGCACACCCGCAAACTCTCAGGCAAAAGGACCGACCGCGTCGAAAAACCCGTCTTCCGGCGGCTTTTTCGCACTCTGGAGAGCGGCAGTAGCCATCCGCGTCGCACGTCGTGCACCGCAGGCAGGCTGCCCACCGAAGGGGCGCGCGTTTCACCGTGACGGATCGAGCTCATTGAGCCAGTCGCGGCGGCGCAATCTCTCAGGTATCGAGGACAGAGGGGTCATGCAGAACCACGCTCGCAGGCACACAGCCGCGAGGCAGTGCGCCGCATGGCCTTTTCTTGTTTCGCGAGATGCCCGAGGCCCCATGACCGAACTCAAACACACCCCGCTCCACGCCGCTCACCGCGCGCTCAATGCTCGCATGGTCGACTTCGGCGGCTGGGACATGCCCGTCAACTACGGCTCGCAGATCGAGGAACATCGCGCGGTGCGCACCGACGCCGGCATGTTCGACGTGTCCCACATGTGCGTGGTCGACTTCACCGGCGAGCGCGTCCGCGCGTTCTTCGAATACGCGCTCGCGAACAACGTCGCGAAGCTGCAAACGCCGGGCCGCGCGCTCTACTCCTGCATGCTGAATCCGAACGGCGGCGTGATCGACGATCTGATCGTCTATTACTTCGCCGAAGACCACTTCCGCGTGGTCGTCAACGCCGGCACCGCCGACAAAGACATCGCCTGGTTCGGCCAGCTCAACGCGGGCGGCTTCGGTCTCACCATCACGCCGCGCCGCGATCTGGCGATCGTCGCCGTGCAAGGCCCGAACGCACGCGAAAAGGCCTGGCAAACCGTGCCGGCCGCGCGCGCCGCGACTGAAACGCTGAAGCCGTTCAACGCCGCGCGCGTCGACGGCACGCCGTTTGGCGAGCTGACCATCGCGCGCACCGGCTATACCGGTGAAGACGGCTTCGAGATCATCGTGCCGGCTACCCACGTCGAAGCGCTGTGGAATGCGCTCGCGGCCCACGGCGTGCGCCCGGCCGGGCTCGGCGCGCGCGATACGCTGCGCCTCGAAGCCGGCATGAACCTGTACGGCCAGGACATGGACGACAATGTCTCGCCGCTCGACGCCGGCCTCGCATGGACCGTCGACCTCACCTCGCCGCGCGATTTCGTCGGCAAGAGCAGCCTCGAAGCCGACGGCTCGCGCGCCGCGTTCGTCGGCCTGATCCTGCTGAAGGAAAACGGCAAGGCCGCGGGCGTGCTGCGCGCGCATCAGAAAGTCGTCACGCCGCACGGCGACGGCGAAATCACCAGCGGCACGTTCTCGCCGACCATGCAGGAATCGATCGCCTTCGCGCGCGTGCCGAAGGGCGTGCAGCCGGGCGACACCGTGCACGTCCAGATTCGTGACAAAGCGTGTCCCGCAAGCGTGGTAAAACTGCCGTTCGTGCGCAACGGCAAGGTGCTGGCGGTCTAAGCGGCCGGCGCACGCCCCTACATTCAAACACTACCGAACATACCGTTCAGGAGCATCCAATGAGCATCCCGGCCGAACTGAAATACACCGAATCGCACGAATGGGTCCGCACCGAAGCGGACGGCACGCTGACGGTCGGCATCACCGACCACGCGCAGGAAGCGCTTGGCGACATCGTCTTCTTCGAAGTCCAGGAAGTGGGCAAGTCCGTGACCGCGGGCGACACCGTCGCCGTGATCGAATCGGTGAAGGCCGCCTCCGATATCTACGCGCCGGTCTCGGGCGAAGTCATCGAGGCGAACACGACCGTCGCCGACTCGCCCGACACCGTCAACAGCACGCCGTACGACAGCTGGCTGTTCAAGATCAAGCCGGCCGCCGATGCGTCGCTCGACCGTCTGCTCGACGCCGAGGCGTACGCGAAGTCGATCGGCGCCTGAGTCACCTTTGTTTTAACCGTCAGGCGCGGCGCTCGCACAACGGCGCGCCGCGCCGCCAGGAACACCCATGAAGCTCGAACACCCGGATCGTCTGATGAACCGCACTCCTCTCTCGCTCGCCGCGCTCGAAGTGCACGACGCCTTCGCCGAACGGCATATCGGCCCGGATACGGCCGACCAGCAAGCGATGCTCGAAGCACTCGGCTTCGCGTCGCGCGCGGCATTGATCGACGCCGTCATCCCGAAGACGATCCGCCGCACCGAAACGCTGCCGCTCGGCCCCTTCGCGCAACCGAAGAGCGAAGCCGAAGCGCTCGCCGCCTTGCGCGAGCTCGCGGACAAGAACCAGGTGTTCCGCTCCTACATCGGCCAGGGCTATTACAACGCCCATACGCCGACGGTGATCCTGCGCAACGTGCTCGAAAATCCGGCGTGGTACACCGCGTACACGCCGTACCAGCCTGAAATTTCCCAAGGCCGTCTGGAAGCGCTCTTGAACTTCCAGCAGATGGTCACCGACCTGACCGGCCTCGCGATCTCGAACGCATCGCTGCTCGACGAAGCGACCGCCGCCGCCGAAGCGATGACGCTGCTGCAACGCGTCGGCAAGCCGAAGTCGAACGTGTTCTTCGTTGCCGACGACGTGCTGCCGCAGACCATCGAAGTCGTGAAGACGCGCGCGACGCCGGTCGGCATCGAAGTGAAAGTCGGCCCGGCCGCTGAAGCCGCCGACGCCAACGCATTCGGCGTGCTGCTGCAATACCCGGGGGTGAACGGCGACGTGCGCGACTACCGCGCGCTGACCGAAGCGATCCACGCGGCGGGCGGCCATGTCGTCGTCGCCGCCGACCTGCTCGCGCTGACGCTGCTTACGCCTCCGGGCGAATGGGGCGCGGACGTCGCGATCGGCAATACGCAGCGTTTCGGCGTGCCGGTCGGCTTCGGCGGCCCGCATGCCGCGTACCTCGCGGTGCGCGACGAATTCAAGCGGCAAATGCCGGGACGTCTGGTCGGCGTAACCGTTGACGCGCAAGGCAACCCCGCGCTGCGTCTCGCGCTGCAAACGCGCGAGCAACACATCCGCCGCGAGAAGGCGACCTCGAACGTATGCACCGCGCAGGCGCTGCTCGCGATCATGGCGAGCATGTACGCGGTCTATCACGGCCCGCGTGGCCTGAAGACGATCGCACTGCGCGTCAATCGCATCGCCACGCTGCTCGCCGAAGGCGCGAAGCAGCTTGGCTATAAGCTCGTCAACGAAACTTTCTTCGACACGCTCACGTTCGACACCGGCGCACGCACGCAAGCGCTGCACGACGCGGCGACGGCCAGGCGCATCAACCTGCGCCACGTGAGCGCGACGCAAGTCGGCCTGTCGATCGACGAAACCACCACGCGCCACGATCTGGCCGACCTGCTCGCGGTGTTCGCTCAAGCGGCCTTCACGAGCGACGTGCCGCAAGTCGACGCGATCGACGCCGCGCTCAACGCATCGAACTCTGCGTCGGTGCCGGCCGCGCTCGAACGCACGAGCGCGTACCTGACGCATCACGTGTTCAACCGTCATCATTCGGAAACGGAAATGCTGCGCTATCTGCGCAGTCTGTCGGACAAGGACCTCGCGCTCGATCGCTCGATGATCCCGCTCGGCTCCTGCACGATGAAGCTGAATGCGACGTCGGAAATGCTGCCGGTCACGTGGCCCGAGTTCGGCCAGATCCATCCGTTCGCACCGACCGAACAAACCGTCGGCTACCGCGAGATGATCGATCAGCTCGAAGAGATGCTGGTCGCCGCGACCGGCTATGCGGCCGTGTCGCTGCAGCCGAACGCGGGCTCGCAGGGCGAGTACGCGGGTCTTTTGATCATCCACGCCTATCACGCGTCGCGCGGCGAAGCGCATCGCGATGTCTGTCTGATTCCCGCTTCGGCGCACGGCACGAACCCGGCGTCGGCGCAAATGGCCGGCATGCAGGTCGTGGTCGTGGCATGCGACGCGCAGGGCAACGTCGATATCGAAGACCTGAAGAAGAAGGCCGCGCAGCACGCCGATAAGCTCGCGGCGATCATGATCACGTACCCGTCGACGCACGGCGTGTTCGAGCAGAACGTCCGCGAAATCTGCGAGATCGTGCATGCGCACGGCGGCCAGGTGTACGTGGACGGCGCGAACATGAACGCGATGGTCGGGCTGTGCGCGCCGGGTCAGTTCGGCGGCGACGTCTCGCATCTGAACCTGCACAAGACCTTCTGCATTCCGCACGGCGGCGGCGGACCGGGCGTCGGTCCGGTCGCGGTCGGCGCGCATCTCGCGCAGTTCCTGCCGAACCAGACCTCGTCGGGCTACCAGCGCTCGGAGAATGGCATCGGCGCGGTGTCGGCCGCGCCGTACGGCTCGGCGTCGATCCTGCCGATCTCGTGGATGTACATCGCGATGATGGGCGCGAAGAACCTGACCGCCGCGACCGAAACCGCGATCCTCAACGCGAACTACGTCGCCAACAAGCTCGCGCCGCACTATCCGGTGTTGTACTCGGGCCCCGGCGGCCTCGTCGCACACGAGTGCATTCTCGATCTGCGTCCGATCAAGGACACGAGCGGCATCACCGTCGACGACGTCGCGAAGCGCCTCGCCGACTATGGCTTCCACGCGCCGACGATGAGCTTCCCGGTACCGGGCACGCTGATGGTCGAACCGACCGAGTCGGAGTCGAAGGAAGAACTCGACCGCTTCATCGAGGCGATGATCGCGATCCGCGAGGAAATCCGCGCGGTCGAGGAAGGCCGCGCGGACCGGGAAGACAATCTGCTGAAGCACGCGCCGCACACGGCGGCGGTCGTGATCTCGGACGACTGGAAGCACGCGTATGCGCGCGAGACCGCCGCCTACCCGCTGAAGACGCTGATCGCGAACAAGTACTGGCCCCCGGTCGGTCGCGCGGACAACGTGTACGGCGATCGCAACCTGTTCTGCTCGTGCGTGCCGATCGCCGATTACGAGTAAACAGCGCGAGTCGGCGAGACGTCATGCGCGGCGCTGTGAAGGTCCGTCTGCGTCCGCGAGCGGTCCACCCGCGGTCCTGTCGTTGAAAGCCGCAACCGGCTAACATCACACACCGAATCAGCCTAACGAGGAGTTTCGCATGGCGCGAAAGGTGCGATTGATGCAAAGCCGGGCCGAGGCGGCAGGCGTCCGTCCGTGGCGGCCCGCTTACGCGGTACTGCTGGCCGCAGCGGCCGCGTTGCTGCCGCTGCGCGCGGCGCAGGCCGCGATGAATTTCTGCGCGGCGCCGGCGCTGCAAACGAGCGAGCGCACCAATGCCGACCCCGGCGTCAAGGCGCTCGTCGCCAACGTGCAGGCACATCTGAACGAGCAGCCCCATGCGCTCGCCAAATTGCACACCGAGGGCACGCTGCCGCACGAGGGCATCTACGATCAGAGCGTCGAAGCGGAGAAGGATCTCGACCTGCTGCGCGACGCCGCGCTCGCGTGGCGCGCGACCAGCGACGACCGCTTCCTGAAGCTCGTCGACCGTCTGCTGTACGCGTGGGTCACGACCTATCAGCCGAGCTTCGATCCGATCGACGAAACGCGTTTCGAAGGTCTGATCCTCGCGTACGACATGACCGCGAGCGCGTTGCCCGTCAAAACGCGCAACGCGGCGATGGCGTTTCTGACGAAGCTCGCGAACGGCTACATCGCGCAGATCGACGCGCAGCCGCGGCCGCTCACGGGCACGTTCCGCAACAATTGGCAAAGCCACCGCATCAAGCTGATCGCGATGGCGGCATTCACGCTCGACAACCGCAAGATGATCAACGCCGCGCAGCGGCTGTTTGTAGAGCATATCGGCGACAACATCGCCCCGGACGGCTCGACGATCGACTTCGGCGAGCGCGATGCGCTGCACTACGTGACCTACGATCTGCAACCGCTGGTGACGGCCGCGCTCGCCGCGCGCCGCCACAACCGCAACTGGCTGCAAGAAAAGGGCGCGAACGGCGCGACGCTGCTCGCCGCGCTGGATTGGCTCGTGCCGTTTGCTACCGGCGGTCAGACGCATGAGGAATTCGTGCATTCGAACGTCGCGTTCGATGCCAAACGTCGCGAGGCCGGCTTGCCCGGCTATTCGGGTCAGTGGAATCCGAAGAACGCGACGGAACTGTTTCACCTGGCGGCCCGTCTCGATGGACGCTTTACGCCAGTCGCGCTGCAGCTCGCACCGACGCCGCCCGCGTGGCTCGCCGTGTGCTTGCCGCTGCCGGCGCGCTAAACTCTTTATCTATAGGCAGGGAGCAGTACATGGCAGTCAGCGTCTTCGATCTCTTCAAAATCGGCATTGGTCCGTCGAGCTCGCATACGGTCGGGCCGATGCGCGCGGCGCTGATGTTCGTCCAGGGACTCGAGCGCGACGGGCTGCTCGCTTCCACTGCATCGGTGAAGGCGGAGCTGTACGGCTCGCTCGGCGCGACCGGCAAGGGACACGGCACCGATCGCGGCGTCATGCTGGGCCTGATGGGCGACGCGCCCGACACCGTCGATCCCGAGACGATCGCGCAACGGCTCGAAGCAGTGCGCACGTCGCGCCAACTCGCGCTGCTCGGCACGCACGAGGTGCCCTTCGTGCAGAAAGAGCACATCGCGTTTTATCGTCAGGCGCTGCCCGAGCATCCGAACGGCCTGAAGCTGTTCGCCTTCGATGCGCAAGGGGCAACGCTGCGCGAGTCGACCTATCTGTCGGTCGGCGGCGGCTTCGTCGTGACGGCCGGCGCACCGAACACGAAGGTATTGAGCGCCGTCGATCAGCTTCCGCATTCGTTCCGTACCGGCAACGAATTGCTCGCGCTGTGTGCGGCGAGCGGCAAGAGCATCGCGCAGCTGATGTGGGAAAACGAGCGCGTCTGGCACAGCGAGGAAGAGACGCGCGCGGGTCTGCTGAAGATCTGGGACGTGATGCAATCATGCGTCGCGCGCGGATGCGGCATCAACAATCCCGATGCCGATGGTCACTTGCCCGGACCTTTCCAGGTGAAGCGGCGCGCGCCGCAGCTCTATCGCGCGTTGACGGGCAACCCTGAGCGCGCGTTGCAGGATCCGCTGTCCATGGTCGACTGGATCAACCTGTACGCAATCGCCGTCAACGAAGAGAACGCGGCGGGCGGGCGCGTCGTAACCGCGCCGACCAATGGCGCGGCCGGCATCATTCCGGCGGTGCTGCATTACTACACGCGCTTCATGCCGGGCGCGAACGAGCAGGGCGTGATCGACTTCCTGATGACGGCCGCCGCGATCGGCATCCTGTACAAGCTGAATGCGTCGATCTCCGGTGCGGAGGTAGGCTGTCAGGGTGAAGTCGGCGTCGCATGCTCGATGGCCGCGGGCGCGCTGGCCGCCGTGATGGGCGGCACGCCGAAGCAGGTCGAGAACGCCGCGGAAATCGGCATGGAGCACAACCTCGGGCTCACCTGCGATCCGGTCGGCGGCATGGTGCAGATTCCGTGCATCGAGCGCAATGCGATGGCATCGGTGAAGGCGGTCAATGCCGCACGCATGGCGTTGCGCGGCGACGGCAGCCACTACGTGTCGCTCGATTCGGTGATCAAGACGATGCGCGAAACCGGCGCGGACATGAAGACCAAGTACAAGGAAACGTCGCGCGGCGGACTCGCGGTAAATATCGTCGAGTGTTGAGTCGTTGAGCGCGGCATTCAATTGCGTGCGATCGCATCGGAAAAGCGCGGGCCTTGCGGCTCGCGTTTTCATTTGCGCGATCGTGTTGCGCGCACGCCGATCGAACAGTTGCGCTGCGCCATGACAGCGCCCACGTGCTCGGCGTAAGCTGTCGAAGCGCCCATCGGCCGCTGTTGCACGTTCCGCCGATGCGGCTCCATCCCAACGCACCCACGCACTGCCAGGAGGCTTCTTCGCAATGTCGCTGCCGAATGCTCCCGCTTCCAATCCCGCTTCCAATTCCGTTATCGCTTCCCATACCGCACGCACGACCGGCGCGCGCCTCGTCGTCGATGCGTTGCTCACACACGGCGTCGAGCGCGTGTTCTGCGTCCCCGGCGAAAGCTTTCTCGCCGTGCTCGATTCGCTGCACGACGAAACCGGGCGCATCCAGACGATCGTCTGCCGTCACGAAGCCGCGGCCGCGAACATGGCCGAAGCGCTCGGCAAGCTGACCGGCCGCCCGGGTGTCGCACTCGTCACGCGCGGGCCGGGCGCGACGCATGCGTCGATCGGCGTTCATACTGCGTTCCAGGACTCCACGCCGATGATTCTGCTGATCGGTCAGTGCGCGCGCGAACATCTCGATCGCGAGGCCTTTCAGGAGATCGACTACCGGCGCATGTTCGGTCAGATGGCGAAGTGGGTCGCGCAGATCGACGACCCGAAGCGCATCCCCGAATATCTGAGCCATGCGTTTCATACGGCCACCTCAGGGAGGCCCGGGCCGGTCGTGCTGGCGCTGCCCGAAGACGTGCTGAGCGACGCCTGCGACGCGGTACCTGGCGCACCCGCTTATCACCGCGTGGCGGCGTCGCCATCGGCCGCGCAGATCGCGAAGCTGCGCGAGTTGCTCGAAGGCGCGCAACGGCCGATGGTGATCGCCGGCGGCAGCGGCTGGACAGAGGCCGCATGCGCGGACCTGCAGCGTTTCATCGAAAACTGGCAGTTGCCGATTGGCCTCGCGTTCCGCTTCCAGGACACCTTCGACAACGAGCATCCGAACTACGCGGGCGACGTCGGTCTCGGCATCAATCCGGCGCTCGCTCAGCGCATTCGCGATGCGGACTTGCTGCTCGCGCTCGGCCCGCGCCTCGGCGAAGCGACGACCAACGGCTACACGCTGTTCGACATCCCGAAGACGAAGCAGACGCTCGTGCACGTGCATCAGGGCGCGGAAGAACTGGGCCGCGTATATGCGGCCGATCTGCCGATCGTCTCGGGCATGCCTGAGCTTGCGGCGATGCTTGCGGAACTGAAACCGTCGTCGTCCGGCAGGCTCGCCTGGGCGGGTGCCGCTGAAGAAGCGCATCGCGCGTATCTGGATTGGCGCAAGCCGCGCCCAATTCCCGGCGACGTGCAGATGGGCGAAGTGATCCAGCAGTTACGCGCCCACTTGCCCGACGACGCGATCCTCACGAACGGCGCGGGCAATTACGCGACGTGGCTGCATCGGCATTTCTCGTATCGGCACTTCCGTTCTCAGCTCGCGCCGACGAGCGGCGCGATGGGCTACGGCGTGCCGGCGGCGCTCGCGGCAAAGTCGCTGTATCCACAGCGCGCGGTGGTCGCGCTCGCCGGCGACGGCTGCTTCATGATGGCCGCGCAGGAGCTCGCGACAGCGATGCAGTACGACCTGCGCGTGCTGTTCATCGTCGTCAACAACAGCCAATTCGGGACGATCCGCATGCATCAGGAGCGACACTATCCGCATCGCGTGCATGGCACCGGCCTCACGAATCCGGACTTCGCGGCATTCGCGCGATCGTTCGGCGCGCATGGCGAAACCGTTGAACGTACCGGGGATTTTCTGCCGGCGTTGCAACGCGCGATCGAATCGCAGCTGCCGGCCGTGATCGAAATTCGCATGCCGCAGGAAGCGAGCACGCCCGCGGCGACGCTCGAGATGATTCGTGAGCAGGGGAGGAAGATGCGCGGGCAGTGAAAATCGCCACGTGGCCTGACAGCGTGTCGAATGCGCCGCCCATAAAAAAACCCCGCCAGAGCGGGGTTTTCTATCAACCGTAGTCAGCAAAAAACTTACTTGCCGCCCACGCTTTGCAGCGTCGTCCACTTGCCATCGACGACCTTGTACAGCGTGATACCGCCGTTCTTCAGATCGCCGCGCGCGTCGTATGCGAGGTTGGCCGACGTCACGGCCGGCTTCGACGTCTTGGCGAGCACCGGCAGGTACTTGGCAGGATCGGTCGAGTTCGCGTTCTTCATCGCGGTGAACATCGCCATCGCGCCGTCGAACGCGTACGGCGAGTACGTTTGCACGTCTTCGTTGAAGCGCGCCTTGTACTTCTCGACGTATGCCTTGCCGCCCGGCATTTCTTCGAGCGGCAAACCGGCGAGCGAAGCCACCGTGCCGTTCGCCGCATCGCCGGCGAGCTTGATGAAGGTCGGCGTGTGGACCATTTCGCCGCCCATCAGCGGCGCCTTCACGCCGAGCTGCTTCATCTGCTTGACCATCGGTGCTGCTTGCGAATCCGCGCCGCCGTAATAGATCAGATCCGGGTTCGACGACTTCAGTTTGGTCAGGATCGACTTGAAGTCGACGGCCTTGTCGTTCGTGTATTCACGATCGACGATCGTCGCGCCTGCCGCCTTCGCAGCTTTCTCGAACTGATCCGCAAGACCCTGGCCGTAAGCGGTGCGATCGTCGACGATCGCGATCTTCTTCATGCCGAGGTTCTTCACCGCGAACGTGCCAGCGACCGAGCCTTGCTGCGTGTCGGACGTCATCATGCGGAAGGTGGTCTTGAAGCCTTGCTGCGTGTATTCCGGCGCCGTCGCCATCGCGATCTGCGGAATGCCCGCGTTCGCGTAGATGCGCGAGGCCGGAATCGTCGTGCCCGAGTTGAAGTGGCCGAGCATGCCCTTGATGCCGTCATCCACGAGCTTCTGCGCGACCGTCGTGCCGGTGCGCGGGTCGGCCTGGTCGTCGGCCGAGTCGAGCACAATGTGAACCTGCTTGCCGCCGATCACCGGCTTCGTCGCGTTGAACTCTTCGACCGCGAGCGTGATGCCGTTCTGGAAGTCCTTGCCATAGTGCGCCTGTGCGCCCGTCATCGGACCCGCGAAACCGATCTTCACGTCTTCCGTCGATTGAGCGTTGGCCGTCCCCGCCAGCGACATGGCGGCAACCAGAGCTGCGCCTGCCAGCTGTTTCATTTTGTGTTGCATAGCTTCTCCTTGATACCAGGTGTGGATGAAGCGGTGTCGGGGTCGCCGTGCCGCTTCCTTTCTATTGAATAAATCGCCGAGGTTCGCTCAACCGATCGTCATCAAATTCGCATTGCCGCCTGCCGCCGCGGTATTCACGCTGACCGAGCGCTCGGTGAGCAGACGCTCGAGCGCGTAGTCCTCGTCGCCGCTCGCGAGCGCACGGGCCGCGACGCCCTGCACCGACACGATCGGCCCCGCGCGCTTCGCGACCTCCTTCACGAGCGCGAGCAGCTCATCGCTGTCGCCTTCGAACAGCACGGCGTCGAACGGCGCGTCGGCGCTCTTCTTCACGCTCGCGTGGGCCTTCAGCGACGCCGGCAATTGCGAAACCAATTGTTCACCGGCCGCGCCCTCGAACAACGCACGATTTCCCGTAGCCAGCGCCGCCGCGAACTGCACGCGCGCGCCGCTCGCCGTCGACGCGATACACAGCACCGTGCCGCGCGGGCCCAGCGTGTACGTATTGCGCTCGCCGGTCGGCCCCGACAGTACCGCGGTCGCGCCCGCCGGCACATGCGACAGATAGCCGTCGCAACGCGCGGCAAGCTGCGGCTCGCGCTCGGCGATCAGCCAGTCGCGCAACGCGATCAGCGCGGCCGCCGGATTGTCGCCCTGTTGTGCAGCCTGCGCCGCCTGCGGTACTTCGACCACCAGCGCCTGCGCGAGCGACTTCGGCAAACCAGCCGGACGCGTTGCGAGCAGACGCTGCAGATATAACGCACCGCCGGCTTTCGGCCCCGTACCCGACAGTCCTTCGCCACCGAACGGCTGCACCCCGACCACCGCGCCGATCACGTTGCGGTTCACGTAGATGTTGCCTACGTGTGCGCGGCTGATCACGTGCGCGATCGTTTCGTCGATGCGCGTGTGGATGCCGAGCGTCAAACCGTAACCCGTCGCGCGAATCTGTTCGAGCAGCTTGTCGAGCTGGCTGCGGCGATAGCGCACCACGTGCAGCACCGGACCGAACACTTCGCGCTTCAGCTCGTCGATGCTGTCGAGCTCGATCAGCGTCGGCGGCACGAAAGTACCCTGCGTCGCGCCCTCCGGCAGCGGCAGTTGCTCGACCTTGCGGCCCTTGTCGCGCATCGCCGCGATGTGGGCGTCGATGCCGCGCTTCGCGTCCAGGTCGATCACCGGGCCGACGTCGGTCGACAGCCGGTCCGGGTTGCCGAGCGCGAGCTCGCGCATCGCGCCCGTCAGCATTTCGAGCGTGCGGTCCGCGACATCGTCCTGCAAACAAAGAACGCGCAACGCCGAACACCGTTGACCGGCGGAGTCGAAAGACGACTGCAGCACGTCGGCGACGACCTGCTCGGCGAGCGCCGACGAGTCGACGATCATCGCGTTCTGGCCGCCGGTTTCGGCGATCAGCGGAATCGGCTTGCCATCCGGATCGAGTCGGCCGGACAGCGTCTTGTTGATCAGACGCGCGACTTCGGTCGAGCCGGTAAACATCACCGCACGCGTGCGCGGATCGGCGACCAGCGCGGCTCCGACCGTCTCGCCATTGCCCGGCAGCAGTTGCACCGCGCCCGCCGGCACGCCCGCTTCGCGCAGAATTCGCACCGCTTGAGCTGCGATCAGCGGCGTCTGCTCGGCCGGTTTCGCGAGCACCGTGTTGCCGGCCGCGAGCGCGGCGGCCACCTGGCCCATGAAAATCGCCAGCGGGAAATTCCACGGGCTGATACAGACCACCGGACCCAGCGGCCGATGCGTGTCGTTCGAAAACTCGTCACGGATCTGCGTCGAGTAGTAGCGCAGGAAGTCGATCGCCTCGCGGATTTCCGCGACCGCGTTGGCGAGCGATTTGCCCGCTTCGCGCACCACGAGGCCCATTAGCGTGTGCATCTGCGCTTCGAGCAGATCGGCGGCACGCGCGAGGCAATCCGCGCGCGCCTCAACCGGCGTCGCCTGCCAGATCGGCGCGGCGGCCACCGCATGGCCGAGCGCGGCGCTCACGTGCTCCGCCGTCGCTTCGACGACCGTGCCGACGAGATCGCGCTGGTCGGCCGGGTTGCGCACGTCACGCCCGGTGCCGACCGCGATCTGGTTGTCTTCGAGCATTGGCGCGGCGCGCCACGGATGATGCGCGCTCGCGAGCAGCGCCGACGACAGCGACGCGAGCCGATGCTCGTTCGACAGATCGAAGCCCATCGAATTGAGCCGTTCCGCGCCATACAGATTGCGCGGCAGCGGAATGCGCGCGTGCGGCGCGCCGAGCGGCACGATTCTCGACGCTTCCTCGACCGGATCGGCGACCAGGTCCTTGATCGCGACGGATTCGTCGGCGATGCGGTTCACGAACGACGTGTTCGCGCCGTTCTCGAGCAGCCGGCGCACGAGGTACGCGAGCAGCGTCTCATGCGTACCGACCGGTGCGTACACGCGGCACGGGCGGTTCAGCTTGTCGCGGCCGGTGACTTCTTCGTAGAGCTGCTCGCCCATGCCGTGCAGGCACTGGAACTCGTACTGGCCGGGGTAGTAGTTGTTGCCTGCGAGTTGATAGATCGCCGACAGCGTGTGCGCGTTGTGCGTCGCGAACTGCGGATAGACGGCATCGGGCGCGCCGAGCAGTTTCTTCGCGCAGGCGAGGTACGACACGTCGGTGTAGACCTTGCGCGTGTAGACCGGATAGCCTTCGAGGCCGTCAACCTGCGCGCGCTTGATTTCCGTATCCCAGTACGCGCCCTTCACGAGCCGCACCATGACACGGTGGCGGCTGCGGCGCGCCAGATCGATCAGGTAGTCGATCACGAACGGGCAGCGCTTCTGATACGCCTGCACGACGAAGCCGATGCCGTTCCAGCCTTGCAGCTCCGGATCGAAGCACAGCGCTTCGAGCAGGTCGAGCGAGAGTTCGAGGCGGTCGGCTTCTTCGGCATCGATATTGAGGCCGATGTCGTAGCGGCGCGCAAGGATCGCGAGCGAACGCACGCGCGGCAGCAACTCGCTCATCGTGCGTTCCTGCTGCGCGCGCGAGTAGCGCGGGTGCAGCGCCGACAGCTTGATCGAGATGCCGGGGCCCTCGTAGATGCCGCGGCCGCCCGCGGCCTTGCCGATCGCGTGGATCGCCTGCTCGTACGACGCGTAGTAGCGCTGCGCGTCGGCCTCGGTGGTGGCCGCTTCGCCGAGCATGTCGTACGAATAGCGGAAACCGCGCGCCTCGTACTTGCGGCTGTTCGCAAGCGCTTCGGAAATGTTCTCGCCGGTCACGAACTGCTCGCCCATCAGGCGCATCGCCATGTCGACGCCCTTCCGGATCAGCGGCTCGCCGCCCTTGCCGATCAGGCGCGTGAGCGCCGACGACAGGCTCGTCTCGCTATTGGTCGTCACCAGCTTGCCGGTGATCATCAGGCCCCAGGTCGCCGCGTTGACGAACAGCGACGGCGCCTGGCCGACGTGCGATTTCCAGTCGCCCTTGCTGATCTTGTCGCGGATCAGCGCGTCGCGGGTCGCGCGGTCGGGAATGCGCAGCAGCGCCTCGGCGAGGCACATCAGTGCGACGCCTTCCTGGCTCGACAGCGAAAATTCGTGGATCAGCCCTTCGACGCCGCCGCCCTTGCTCTTCGAGCGCAGCGTTTCGACGAGCTTGGCGGCCATCGCCTGCACGTCGCCGGCGAGGTTGGCCGGCAGACGCGCCTGGCCGAGCAGGAACGGCACGCACTCGGGTTCAGGGCGGCGATATGCGGCGGTGATCGCCGCGCGCAGCACCGACTGCGGTTGCACGTTCTGCGCAAAATCGAGAAACGGATGGGATGCGCCGTCTTCCTCGTTCTCGACCGCCGCGCCGTCGGCGAGATCGGCCGTGCCGGTCGCGCCTGACAGTTCGGGCGGCAACTGGCCGTGCTCGATCTTTTCGAGGTAGGCGAAAATCGCCTGCTTGATCAACCAGTGCGGGGTGCGCTCGAGGCGGGTGGCGGCATCTTTGAGCCGGGAACGCAGGAGGTCGTCGACCTTGACGCCAAGGGTGGTGCTGGCCATGTTTCCTTCTCTGATACCGGGCGCGAGCCTGGCGAAAGACTAAAAGTTGGGCGAATCGTACGCCTCCAAATAAAAAGGTGCAACCAAATCGACAGGTTGGTTGCACCCCGTCGGAAGCCTTATGGAACATGGGTTTCCGGGCGGAGACCGACAGTCGGACCGGGGTGTTTTCGATCGGTACTTTCCCTGGCGTGATTATTTTTGAAATAAGCCTTATCAAACGACTTCGCGCGCCGATATACAGAAGCACGATGACGGACGGCCCGAAACGTCGGTTTCAGGGCACACAGAAAAGATAAACGGGGTTCCCGAAGGTTGGTGTGATGGAAAAGTGGCTGGTAATACTGGGCATCTGGGCGATGTGCGCGGCCTGTGCGGTGTTTTTCATTCGAGGCGCGACAAGGGACCCGAATCGGCGCGAAGAGGAGCGCAAGCGTGCGAGCATGGCCTCGCGTGGATCGGCGGGCAATACGCGAAACGCGCTGAACGACTGAGATCAGGAGAGAGCGCGCACGGCTCATGAAGCCGGATGCGTGCGAGTGCGGGGATTCGCGACCGGATTGGCACGGGGATTTGCGCCTGAAGATCGCTGTTGGATCAGCTCGGCCCGAGCGACGGCGCAACCGGGTCGAACCGCGCACAGACATCGCCGGGCGATACCAACTGGTCATGCAGACGACACAGTCGGCTATCGGCGACGCTCGCGCCGAACCCTGAACTGAACACGGCAAGCCCTGGGATACGCTGCTCGAGCGCATCCCTTTCGCTCACGCGATGCCGGCATCCGGCGCAGCAGGGCGCGTCCGCCGCGCTGCTGCGCTCTACGGCGCCTATGTATGGCGCAGCGCCGGCGCCACGATCCATCGAAATCTTCACGGCGTTATCCGAGGCTGTTCCAGTACGACGCGAACACGTGTGCGGACAGCGCGTAACCGATCGCGATATTGACCACCACGCCCGCCGTGAACGCGAGGAACGGCTTCAGACCGGTCGCGGCAAGCGAGCGGAAGCGCGTCGTCAGACCGATGCTCAGGAAGCAGAACGTGAACGCCCACGTGCGCAGCACCGTGATCGGCGCGACGAACTCCGGCGTGACGACCTTACGGTAATCAGCGAGTGAATAATGGCTCGCGATCCACGTGACCAACGCCGACGCGATCACGAAGCCGATCACGAACTTGGGGAAACGCGCCCAGATCTCACCGGCATTCGCGCGCGCGGCGACGCCGCTGTCCTGCGCTTCCCAGCGCGTCGTCGCGACGATTGCGAGCACGAACGCCCAGATGCCGATCCAGATGTCGCGGCCGACCACCTTCATCAGCGTGAAGGCCTGCAACGACGCTTCCGGTGCGCCGGCGATCGCGCCGCCCGCGTGGCGCGCGAAATCGCCATAGGCCTGCGCGGCGGCGATGCCCGCGGCGTCGGCGAATTCGGAGGTGCCGATCCAGGCGCCGGCGACGGCCGTCGGCAGTCCGAGCGAGCGCGACGCGAACGGCAGCACGAAGATCATCACGATCGCCCACAGCACGACCAGCGTGATCGCGACCGACGCCTGCTCGCGTTTCGCCCGTACCGCGCCGGCAATCGCGATCGCCGCCGACACGCCGCACACCGCGCCGCCGACACCGAGCACGGCGGCAAAGCGTCGATCGAGTCCGAATGCTCGCGCAACGAGAAAGATCACGAAGAACGTCACCAATGACACGATGCTCGCCTGGACGACCGCGACCGGACCGGCCCACACGAGCAGCGTGAACGGCAGCGTCGCGCCGAGCAGCACGATACCGACCTTGATGTAAAACTCGACGCGCAGCCCGGCCGCGAGCCACTCCGGCAGCGTGAACAGGTTCGACACGAGCAGCCCGAGCGCGAGCGCGACGAGCGGCGGCTCGAGGTTGTACCTGGACGCGTCGACCCATGCGCCGAGCGTCAGAATCAGCGCGGAAGCGACGAATACGACGATGAACGCGGCGAGAAACGCGCCGACGCGCTGCCGGAGCAGGGCGACGCTCGCGCCGAACAGCACCGCGAATGTCGCGAATAGCGCGAGGTAGTTGGGTAGATGCTTGCCGATGTCCTGCGCGGCCTGCGCGACGCTCGACCATTTGGCCGGCGCGACCGCGAGCCACTTGATGCTGCTGCCCGACGCGAACAGCGCCCACGCGATCACGATCACGAGCAGGCCGACGCCAGCGGCGAGCCAGTCTTCGGTCAGCGAAAAGCCGCTGCCTCGTGCGGTTTGCGCGTCTTGTGTACCTTGCCGCTGACCCGGCGCGGCGCCCTCCGGCACGGTGTGATGGGTGTCGCTCATTGCAGATGCCCCGAGAAAGTTGAGTGGCATCGGCGCGAAGTTATTGTCGTTTAGCCCCAAAATGCACCGATTTGGCGACTATAGGCGAGCGGGATCGCAAAGCGAAACGATCATTCGCTCTATGGATATGACTCAAAGAAGTATGGCGGGCGCCATCTGGCCCGTGGCGTCAGATGTCGAGCGGATCGACTTCGAGGTTCCAGCGCAGCACGCCCTTGAGCGCGCGCAACAGTGGCTGCCACGCGCGCAGCGTAGCCTGCAGCGCCGCGCGCGATGCGCTTTCGATCAGCAGCTGCGCGCGATGCACGTGCATCACCTTGACGATCGTGAGCGGCACTGCGTCGTAGACGGTGACGCGCTCGGCGGCAGGAATCCGCGCAAGTTCGGCGGCGGCCTGCTGCAGAAACGCGAGCGCGGCTTCGAGCGTGCGGCCTTCGGCGCGCAACAGCGCCTGGTAGACGAACGGCGGCAGGTGCGCGTCGCGTCGCTCGGCGAGCGTCGCATTGGCGAAGCCGACGTAGTCATGACGGCACAGCGCGTGATACAGCGCGTGACGCGGATAGCGCGTCTGCACCAGCACTTCGCCCGGCAGACCGGCGCGGCCCGCGCGGCCGCTCACCTGCATCAGCTGCGCGAACAGGCGCTCGCTCGCGCGGAAATCATGCGAAAACAGCGCGGTATCGGCGTTCAGCACGCCAACCAGTGACACGCGCTGGAAATCGTGTCCCTTCGCGATCATCTGCGTGCCGACCAGAATATCGACCTCGCCCGCGTGCACGTCCGAGAACAACGCCTGCGCGCTGCCCTTGCGGCGCGTGCTGTCGGCGTCGATACGCAGCACACGGGCGCCCGGCACCGCGCTCGCAAGCGTTTCCTCGACGCGCTGCGTGCCGCGCCCGAGCGGTGCGATATCGACGTTGCCGCACTCCGGGCACGAACGCGGGATACGAGACTCCCAGCCGCAGTGATGGCAGCGCAGCGCGCGCTCGGGCTTGTGCAGCACGACGTAGGCGCTGCAGCGCGGACAACCGGCCACCCAGCCGCACGCGTCGCAGGCGAGTTGCGGCGCGTAGCCACGGCGGTTGAGGAACACGAGGCTCTGCTCGCCGCGTTCGAGCCGCGCCTTCATCGCGGCGATCAACGGGCCCGACAAACCTTCGATCGATGCCCGCCCGCGCCGGCGCTCGTCTTCGAGATCGATGAGACGCACGCTCGGCAGTGCGGCCTCGGCGACGGCGCGGCGCGACAGCGTGAGCCGCTCGTAGCGGCCCTGATCTGCCTGCCACCAGCTCTCGAGCGACGGCGTCGCCGAGCCAAGCACGACCGGCACGCCGAGTTGCTTCGCCCGATAGATCGCGAGATCGCGCGCCGAATAGCGCAAGCCTTCCTGCTGCTTGTAGGCCGGATCGTGCTCCTCGTCGACGACGATGATCGCCAGCCGCGGCAGCGACGCGAGCACCGCGAGCCGCGTGCCGAGCACGATGCGCGCGCGGCCGGTATGCGCGGCGAACCAGTTGCGGGCGCGCTCGCCTTCGGCGAGGCCGCTATGCAGCGTGACGATCGCGCTGGCGTCGAGCGCGGCGAAGCGGGCGCGGAACGCCGCCTCGAACTGCGGCGTCAGGTTGATTTCCGGTACCAGCACGAGCGCTTGCGCATCGGGGTTGCCGGCCAGAATCGCGGCGAGCGCGCGCAGATACACCTCGGTCTTGCCGCTGCCCGTCACCCCGTGCAGCAGGAACGGTGCGAAGCCGTGGGCGTCGCGGATCGCTTCGACCGCACTCGTCTGTTCGTCGGTGAGGGTTGGCAGGGCAGGCGCGGGCATGTTCGGCAGCGACGCGGCTGCGGGCACCGCGGCGGCGTCGATCACATCGAGCGTGACCCAGCCTGCCGTCTGCCATGTGTCGAGTGTCGCCAGCGCCTTCGGATGCAGCGCGCGGGCGTCGGCAGCGAGGAGGAAGTCGGCTCGAGCGAGCGCTTGCGCGAGCGCTCGGAGCGCCGTCGCGCGGGCGGGCAAGGCGTCAGGCAATACCGTGCGGCCCTCGGCCGTTAACCGATAGCGCTCTTCCGGCGCGAACAGCCGCGACCAGCGCGACGCGTCGCGCAGCGCCTGCGGCAGCCCCGGCAGCGCCACTTCGCCGAGACCGCGCTGATAGTAGTCCGCGGCGAATGCGGCGAGCGCGAGCCAATGTGCCGACACCGGCGGACACGCCGTGCAGACCTGATCCACATCACGCAGGCGCTCGGCCGGCACGTCGCTGTGAGCGGTCACTTCGCAAACGAGCCCCACCACGTGCCGCTTCCCAAACGGAACGCTGACTAGCGTGCCCACGACAGCCGCCGCGGAGATGTCGCAGCGATAGTCGAACAGGGTCGGCAGCGGATGGTCGAGCGCGACGCGGACGAACATTTCGCTCACTCGGCGTGGCGCTGAGGATGAGCCGGCACGAGGCCAACTCGCGGCGCGGGGTGGGTTGCACGGGACGCGAAGCCGTAGAAGTTAAAGTAAAACCTTAATTTCACCGCTAAGTTTTGGATTCGACTGAACAATTGCGCTCGGCTCGCGGCCCTGTGGATAACTTTGTTGAGAACTTCGCTTCGACGGGCCGCAAACGGCGCCGCGACGGCCTTGTGTGGGATTCCGCACATTTCATCACGCGCGCCGCAAACCCTTGCCGGACAAGGCTCAGATCAAATGCGCCGACTATGTGCAAGGGTCGGGGCACGATTAAAGTCTCTACCGCGCCGCAGCGTGCGAAGTGTGCATAAGTCAGCCCTTGACTTTCGTAAGACCACCATCTGGCGGCCTATTCGCGGAGCTGCGGTCCTTAGGGCGAGAGCCCAATTCGCTGCAGCGCAACAAGAAACGGTAATGATTACACTCTCACGCGGGCCTATGTGCACCACTACGAATAGCGCGGCTGTGACGATGCACTTCGTCGACCAGTTCAGCAACATGCTCTGGCGGCGTGAACTGTGAAATGCCGTGACCCAGATTGAAAACGTGGCCGGGATGATTGCCGAAACTGTCGAGCACCGCGCGCGCTTCCATGCGGATCGCGGCAGGCGGCGCAAACAGCACCGACGGATCGATGTTGCCCTGAAGCGCCACCTTGCCACCGACACGTTCGCGCGCCTTGCCGAGGTTCACGGTCCAGTCGAGGCCCACCGCGTCGACGCCGCTCGCGGCGATGTCGTCGAGCCACAAGCCGCCCCCCTTCGTGAACGCGATTACGGGCACTTTTTCGCCGTCGTGTTCGCGCTTCAGCTGACTGACCACCTGCTCGATGTAGCGCAGCGAAAAGCGCTGATAGATGCCATCGGCGAGCGCTCCGCCCCATGTGTCGAAAATCATCACCACTTGCGCGCCAGCTTCGATCTGCGCGTTCAGATATGCCGCGACCGAGCGCGCGTTGACCTCGAGAATCCGCTGCAGCAGATCGGGACGCGCGTACAGCATCGATTTGACGGTGCGAAAGTCCGCCGAGCCGCCGCCTTCCACCATGTAGCACGCGAGCGTCCACGGGCTGCCTGAGAAGCCGATCAGAGGCACGCGCTGGCGACCTTGCGCGTCCTTCAGCGCCGAGCGGATTTCACGCACGGCGTCGGTCACGTAGCGCAGTGTCGCGTCGATGTCGGGCACCGCGAGGCGCGCGACGTCGTCTTCGGTGCGCACCGGACGGGCAAATCTCGGCCCTTCGCCGTTGACGAACTCGAGACCGAGGCCCATCGCGTCGGGCACGGTCAGGATGTCGGAGAACAGGATCGCGGCGTCGAGCGGATAGCGATCGAGGGGCTGCAAGGTGACTTCCGTCGCGAAAGCCGGGTTCTTCGCGAGACCGAGGAAACTGCCCGCGCGGCCGCGCGTGGCGTTGTATTCCGGCAGATAGCGGCCAGCCTGCCGCATCAGCCAGATTGGTGTGTAGTCGGTGGGCTGGCGCAGCAGCGCGCGCAGAAAAGTGTCGTTCAGGAGTTGATGGGTCACGTTGCGTGCGACTGAAGAGCTGAGGGCAAAGGAGCATTTTACCGGAGGCGGCTCCGGACATCGCGCGTCGCGGGGTAATGAATGTTGCGACGGCGCGTCGAGGGAAGCGGGCGGGAAGCAGCTCGGACGCACCTCGATCAGCGACCGGCCGCCACTGCCCGCACTGGTCAGGGTCGGTGTCTTCCGCTGCCCGGGTCGCCCTGGCTGAACGGCCGATGTTCAAGCCCGCGCTGCCAAGCTACTATCCGACAGCTTTACCGATGAATTACACACTACACACCACCAGGAGACTCGATGAAGAAGGCAGCACTCGCAATGCTCGGCGCGCTCGCCGGCGTCCTGATGCACGTCGGCGTAGCCAGCGCGCAAAACGCCGCGCCCGCGCCGTCCAGGCTCGACGACATCATCAGCCGCGGCACGCTGCGCGCTTGCACTACCGGCGACTACAAGCCGTATTCGTTCTACAAGGGCGATGGCCAGTTCGAGGGCATCGATATCGACATGGCTGAATCGCTCGCGAAGTCGCTCGGCGTGAAGGTCGAGTTCGTCAAGACGTCGTGGTCGAACCTGATGAACGACTTCGTCGCAAGGTGCGACATCGGCATTGGCGGTGTGTCGCCGACGCTCGAGCGCCAGAAGCATGCGTTCTTCACACAGGCTTACATGATCGACGGCAAAACGCCGATCGTCCGTTGCGACGACGTCAACAAATATCAGACGGTCGCGCAGATCGATCAACCGTCCACACGAGTGATCGTCAATCCGGGGGGCACCAACGAGAAGTTCGCGAAGCAATACTTCACGCACGCAAACGTCACCGTTTATCCGGACAACGTGACGATCTTCAAGCAGATCCTCGCGGGCAAGGCGGACGTGATGGTGACGGATGCGTCGGAAACGCTGCTGCAGCAGAAACTCAATCCCGGCCTCTGCTCGGTGCATCCGGACAAGCCGTTCCAGTACGGCGAGAAGGCCTGGTTGCTACCGCGCGGGGATGTCGCGTTCCAGCAATACGTCGATCAGTGGTTGCATCTCGCTCGAGCGACCGGCGAGTATCAGGCCATCTCGGACAAGTGGTTGAAGTAAGCCGACCGTGTCCGTTGAGGCTGTCAGCTGCTGACTGATTGCGAGGGCGGCCTGCCAGGCCTGAAGATTTGGTGCCGGCGATGATGTAACGAAGCGCGACGTCGTCGGGTCGAGGGCGCAGCGATACGCCCCTTTTTAACACACAACCCAGGCGGATTCGCTTTGCCGCATCGCTTCACAAGTTTTCGTCTAATCGAGACGTATTTCGGGGCAGGGTCACAGCGCTTGTTCCGCAGGAAATTCGTCGCTCGAAAGCTGCAGACGCAACCATTTCACGCTGATTAGTGACCCCATTTCTACTGCACTATGCGTCGTGAATGGCATCAATCATGCATATTAAATTGCGGCATAGTCATCGGTAATAACTACGTTTTAAAGGTTTCATTTTGGTAATAAATCCCGCAGCGCCTTATCTGGCGGGCGTTACAACCTGAAACACTTTGTTACCGCGTTCATAGGGTAATTCGCCCACAATGCCCTCAACGGTTTCAACACGGATGTGGCTGTGTGCGTGGTGTGAGCGGATACGATGCACTTGCCGGTCGGCGCTTGCCGAAGCCCTGTAAAGGGGCATCCCTGCTGGGGCCGTCATCGACGCAGGGTCGTCGAGATAACCGTCCCATCTTTGGTCTCCTCGCGCTAACCCCGTAGCGTGTGGTTTTTAGCGGGCTCCAGGCCCGCTTTTTTTTCGCCTGCTCAAACGTTTGCGCGCGACGAATCCTCGCCGCGCAACTCCTGTTCTACCGCACCTATTTGGCATATTTGGCTGCGCAGCGTGCTGCGGCGGCGTCATGCCGTCTTGTCCTCTCTGAGTTTCAACTCGCCGATCATCCGTTCGCGCATCACGAATTTTTGCACCTTGCCGGTCACGGTCATCGGCAGTTCATCGACGAAGCGGATATATCGCGGCACCTTGTAGTGCGCAATCTGTCCCTGGCAGAACTGCTGGATTTCTTCTGCCGTCGCCTGTTCGCCGGTCCGCAGCACGATCCACGCGCATACTTCTTCGCCATACCTGGTATCGGGCACGCCGAACACCTGCACGCTCTGGATCTTCGGGTGACGGAACAGAAACTCCTCGATCTCGCGCGGATAGATGTTTTCGCCGCCGCGAATCAGCATGTCCTTCAGCCGGCCAACGATGTTGCAATAGCCTTCGGCGTCGAGCGTCGCCAGGTCGCCCGTGTGCATCCAGCCGTCGACGATACTCTCGTGCGTCTTCGCTTCGTCCCCCCAGTAACCGAGCATCACCGAGTAGCCGCGCGTGCATAGCTCGCCCGTTTCGCCGACCGGCACGATATTGCCGAGCGGATCGACGATTTTCACTTCGAGATGCGGCTGGATGCGCCCGACTGTCGTCGTACGCTTGTCGAGCGGATCGGTCGTCGAGCTCTGGAACGAAACTGGGCTGGTTTCCGTCATGCCGTAGGCGATCGTGATCTCGCTCAGGTGCATCTTCGAGACGACCTTCTTCATCGTCTCGATCGGGCACGGCGAGCCCGCCATGATGCCGGTGCGCAGCCGCGAGAAGTCGTACGCGGCGAAGGTCGGATGGTCGAGTTCTGCGATGAACATCGTCGGGACGCCGTGCAGCGCGGTGCATTTTTCCTCCGCGGTCGCGGTGAGTGTCGCGGCCGGATCGAAGCCCTCGCCCGGAAACACCATGTTCGCCCCGACCGACACGCACGCGAGCACCGCCAGTACCATCCCGAAGCAGTGGTACAGCGGCACTGGAATGCACAGGCCGTCCTGCTCGCTGAGCCGCATCGCCATCGCGATATAGCGCGCGTTGTTCACGACGTTGCGATGCGTCAGCGTCGCGCCCTTCGGATTGCCCGTCGTGCCGCTCGTGAACTGGATGTTGATCGGCTCCCGGCACGACAGCGTCGCGCCAATCGCATCGAGCCGAGTGGCGTCGAACGACGCACGGCCACGCTCGATCACGTCGGAAAAGCTCAGCATGCCTGGCGTCTCCGTGTCGCACATGCGGATCACGTAGCGCAGTTCCGGCAGCCGCGCGGCATGCAGTTCGCCCGGCGGCTGCGTCGGCAATTCGGGCGCGAGTTCCTGCAGCATCTCGAGGTACATCGACGTCTTGAAGCGCTCGGCGGTGATGATCGCCTTGCAACCGGCCTTGTTCAGCGCGTATTCGAGTTCCGCGAGCCGGTAGGCAGGATTGATGTTGACGAGGATCGCGCCGATACGCGCGGTCGCGAACTGCGTCAGCAGCCACTCGACGCGGTTCGGCGACCAGATGCCGACGCGATCGCCCTTCGCGATGCCGAGTGCAAGCAGGCCGGACGCAAGCACATCCACTTCCTGCGCGAATTCGCTCCACGTCCAACGTATGCGCTGCTCCCGAAACACCACGGCCGGCCGGTCGGGAAAGCGCGCCGCGGTGTCGCGCAGAAGCTCGCCGACGGTCGCTTCGCTCAACGGATTTTCAGTCGACCCGCGCACATACGACAGTCCATCCGCGGGTTCGATGAGCGCACCTTCTCCCGAGCTATGCGTTGCCATGGTGTTGTCTCCGTGAGCGCAAGCGCGCTCGATTGAAATGAATTTGAAATCGATTGTGCACCGGCGCGTATCCGGCCGGCATCAAGTCTTACCCGCACCGCGTCGCATCGACCGCGGCGAGCGGCGACCGTCCGTTTCTCCTTTCTCGTGGATTTTGCCGACCTTTACGTAAACGTCAACTAGCTGTCAAAAAAAAGCAGCCGCGCAGGCTGCTTTCTTCTACTACGTGCTGCTTTAGTGCTGGCCGCGCAGCTTGCGCAGACGCTGGATTGCCGCGAGTTGCGCCGTCGCGTACGCGAGTTCCGCCTGTGCGGTCGCGTACTCGAGGTTCGAGCCCGTGTTCTGCAACGCCTCTTCCGCACGCTTGCGTGCGTCTTCGGCCTTGGCTTCGTCGAGATCCTTGCCGCGGATCGCGGTGTCGGCGAGAACCGTCACTGCACCCGGTTGGACTTCGAGGATGCCGCCGGCGACGAACACAAACTCTTCTTCGCCGTTTTCAACTTCGATGCGCACCGCACCCGGACGGATCCGCGTGATGAGCGGCGTGTGGCCCGGCAGAATGCCGAGTTCACCCGCTTCGCCTGGCAGCGCGACGAACTTCGCCTGGCCCGAGAAGATTTCCTCTTCCGCGCTGACGACGTCTACTTTAATGGTTGCCATATGTGTCGACTCCTGTCGACGAGAGTTAGCGCTTTAGCGCTGACTCCCGTCCCATGCAAGGCGGGTTGAGCGTAATCAGAGACGCTGGCTTTGCGCAACACTACCGTTTTGGCAGCCGTGATGCGCGAGGTCGGCGCCCGCTTCGTTACACCCGACCTTTACTGGATCTTCTTGGCTTTTTCGAAGGCTTCGTCGATCGTGCCGACCATGTAGAACGCTTGCTCCGGCAGGTGGTCGCACTCGCCTTCGACGATCATCTTGAAGCCACGGATCGTTTCCTTCAGCGGCACGTACTTGCCCGGCGAACCCGTGAACACTTCAGCGACGTGGAACGGCTGCGACAGGAAACGCTGAATCTTACGAGCGCGCGCGACGGCGAGCTTGTCTTCCGGCGCGAGTTCGTCCATGCCCAGAATCGCGATAATGTCGCGCAGTTCCTTATAGCGCTGCAGCGTTTGCTGCACGCCGCGCGTGATCGAGTAGTGCTCTTCGCCGATCACGTGTGGGTCGATCTGACGCGAGGTCGAATCGAGCGGGTCCACCGCGGGGTAGATACCGAGCGAAGCGATGTCACGCGACAGCACGACGGTTGCGTCGAGGTGGCCGAAGGTCGTAGCCGGCGACGGGTCGGTCAAGTCGTCTGCAGGGACGTACACGGCCTGCACCGACGTGATCGAACCAGTCTTGGTCGACGTAATACGCTCTTGCAACTTACCCATTTCTTCAGCCAGCGTCGGCTGATAGCCCACTGCCGACGGCATACGGCCGAGCAGTGCCGACACTTCGGTACCGGCCAGCGTGAAACGGTAGATGTTGTCGACGAAGAACAGCACGTCGAGGCCTTCGTCACGGAAGTGCTCGGCCATCGTCAGGCCGGTCAGCGCGACGCGCAGACGGTTGCCCGGCGGCTCGTTCATCTGGCCGTACACCAGCGCGACCTTGTCGAGAACGTTCGAGTCCTTCATTTCATGATAGAAGTCGTTCCCTTCGCGGGTACGCTCGCCCACACCGGCGAACACCGAGTAACCGCCGTGTTCCTTCGCGATGTTGTTGATCAGTTCCATCATGTTCACGGTCTTGCCCACGCCGGCGCCACCGAACAGACCCACCTTACCGCCCTTCGCGAACGGGCAGATCAGGTCGATAACCTTGATGCCGGTTTCGAGCAGCTCGGTCGACGGCGACAGTTGGTCGAACGCCGGAGCCTTCTGGTGGATCGCACGCGTGGTTTCGCTCGAGATCGGGCCGGCTTCGTCGATCGGACGGCCAAGCACGTCCATGATACGGCCGAGGGTCGGCTTGCCGACCGGCACGCTGATCGGGTTGCCCGTGTTCTTCACGATCGTGCCGCGGCGCAGACCATCCGAAGCACCCAGACAGATGGTACGGACCACGCCGTCGCCCAGCTGCTGCTGGACTTCGAGCGTCAATTCCGAACCTTCCAGAATGAGCGCGTCGTAGATCTTCGGCATGGTTTCACGCGGAAATTCCACGTCGATCACCGCGCCGATGCACTGTACGATCTTGCCTTCTACCAAAGCAGTAGTACTCATCGCTTTTCCTTTAGATACTCAATTCTTCACTCGCGCAAAGGCGCAGTTTCTCCGATGGGCGCGCCGCTCGGGCGCACACGCAACGACCTGCCTGACCGGGGTCAGACGGCCGCCGCTCCACCGACGATTTCCGACAGTTCTTTCGTGATCGCGGCCTGACGGCTCTTGTTGTAGACGAGCTGCAGATCGTTGATGACCGTCTTCGCGTTGTCCGAAGCGGCTTTCATCGCGACCATGCGGGCCGACTGCTCCGATGCCATGTTTTCCGCGACGGCCTGATAGACCAGCGCTTCGACATAACGCACCAGCAGTTCGTCCACCACTGCCTGCGCATCCGGCTCGTAGATGTAGTCCCACTGCGTGCTCGGCGTCGTACCCTCTTCTTCCGTGCGCTCGAACTGGTCCGCCGACAATGGCAGCAGCTGCTCGATCACCGGCTCCTGCTTCATCGTGTTGACGAAGCGCGTGTACGCGAGGGACACCGCCGAAATCTTCCCTTCCGAGTACAGGTCGAGCTGCACCTTCACAGCGCCGATCAGTTTTTCCAGATGCGGCGTATCGCCCAGTTGCACGACGTTCGACACGACTTTCGCCTGCAGTCGGTTCAGGAAGCCCAGACCCCTGCTGCCGATCGCGGTTGCCTCGATCGTCTTGCCCTGGCCTTCCAGTTCCTTGAATTTCTGCAGCGACGCACGCAGCACGTTGGTGTTCATCCCCCCGCACAGACCTTTATCAGTCGTGACGAGGATGATGCCGGCCGCCTTCGCGCCTTCGTTCGACACCATGAACGGGTGACGATACTCCGGGTTCGCACGGCTCATGTGCGCGGCGATATCGCGGACCTTGTCGGCATACGGGCGAGCAGCGCGCATGCGCTCCTGAGCGCGGCGCATCTTCGATGCGGCCACCATCTCCATCGCTTTCGTGATCTTGCGCGTGTTTTGCACGCTCTTGATCTTGCCGCGAATTTCCTTCATTCCAGCCATTGCTTGCTCCTTTGTCGGCCCGAGTTAGCTCTTTAGCGCTTACTCGGGTCCCATGCAATGCGGCCGAAGTAGCGCGGGAGCATTCGCATGCGGCCCGCGCCGCTTCAAGGTCCGTTTATGCCTTGCGGATCACTCGCGGATCAATAAGCGCCGGACTTCTTGAAGTCCTTGACGGCCGTGTGCAGCAGGCCTTCGTCGTCCTTCGAGAGTTCCTTGGTATCTTCGATACGCTTGACCAGGTCAGCATGGCTCGACTTCAGGTGGTCGCGCAAGCCCTTTTCGAACGGCAGGACTTGAGCAACTTCGAGGTCGTCGAGATAGCCGTTGTTCGCCGCGAACAGCGACACAGCCAGTTCCCACACTTGCAGCGGCTGATACTGCGGCTGCTTCAGCAGTTCCGTCACGCGGCGGCCGCGCTCGAGCTGCTTGCGGGTCGCTTCGTCGAGGTCCGATGCGAACTGCGCGAACGCAGCGAGTTCGCGGTACTGCGCTAGGTCGGTACGGATACCGCCCGACAGCTTCTTCACGACCTTCGTTTGAGCCGCGCCACCCACACGCGACACCGACACGCCAGCGTTAATTGCCGGGCGGATACCTGCGTTGAAGAGGTCGGTTTCAAGGAAGATCTGGCCGTCGGTAATCGAGATCACGTTCGTCGGAACGAATGCGGTCACGTCGCCTGCCTGCGTTTCGATGACCGGCAGTGCCGTCAGCGAACCGCTCCTGCCCTTCACTTCACCGTTGGTGAACTTCTCGACGTACTCTTCCGAGACGCGAGCAGCACGCTCGAGCAGACGCGAGTGCAGATAGAACACGTCACCCGGATAAGCTTCACGGCCCGGCGGGCGGCGCAGCAGCAGCGAGATCTGACGGTATGCCCAAGCCTGCTTGGTCAAGTCGTCGTAAACGATCAGCGCGTCCTGGCCGCGATCGCGGAAGTATTCGCCCATCGTGCAGCCGGCGTACGGCGCGAGGTATTGCATCGCGGCCGATTCCGAAGCCGAAGCGGACACGACGATCGTGTATTCCAGCGCGCCGGTTTCTTCCAGCTTGCGCACCACGTTCATGATCGACGAAGCCTTCTGGCCGATCGCGACGTAGATACAGAAGAGGTTCTTGCCCTTCTGGTTGATGATCGCGTCGACTGCGACTGCGGTCTTGCCGCACTGGCGGTCGCCGATGATCAGCTCACGCTGGCCACGGCCGATCGGCACCATCGCGTCGATCGACTTCAGACCGGTCTGGACCGGTTCCGAAACCGACTTACGCCAGATCACGCCCGGAGCAATCTTTTCGATTGCATCGGTCTTCTTCGCGTTGATCGGGCCTTTGCCGTCGATCGGGTTGCCGAGTGTGTCGACCACGCGGCCGAGCAGTTCCGGACCCACCGGCACTTCCAGAATGCGGCCCGTCGTCTTGACGATGTCGCCTTCCGAAATGTGTTCGTATTCACCCAGAATCACGGCGCCGACCGAGTCGCGCTCGAGGTTCAGCGCGAGACCGAAGGTGTTGCCCGGGAATTCGAGCATTTCGCCCTGCATCACTTCCGACAGGCCGTGGATGCGCACGATACCGTCGGTCACGGAGATCACGGTGCCCTGGTTGCGAACGTCTGCGCTCGCTTCAAGGCCCTGGATCCGGCTCTTGATCAGCTCGCTGATCTCAGAGGGATTGAGTTGCATTATTCGCTCCTGATAGTCAATTCTGTTGCGTGCCAGCCGCTAAAACGCGAAGCGCTTCAGGCCGTCAGGGCCGTTTGCATGCTGGCGAGCCGCGCGCGGACCGAGGTATCGAGCACTTCGTCGCCGACCGTCACGCGTACGCCGCCGATCAGCGAGTGATCGACTTCGACCGTCGGCTTCAGCTTGCGCTTGAACTTGTGTTCGAGGCTTGCGACGAGTTCGTTCAACTGCGCACCTTCGAACGGGAATGCGCTGACGATCAGCACATCTGCTGCCCCTTCGCGGGCGTTCTTCAACTCTTCGAACTGCGAGGCTATTTCCGGCAGCAGCTGCAGGCGATGGTTGTCCACCAGCATCTGCACCAGATTCTTCGCTTGCGCGTTGTCCTTGAGCGGCGACTTGACCGCAGCCAGCAGCAGATCGCTAACCTGGGCGCGGCTCACTTTCGGGCTCGAGGCGATCGACAGCACTTCGGGCAGACGCGCAACCTGTGCCAGCTCCTGCACGAGCGTGGACCAGGCGGCGATGTCACCAGCTTCGGCCACGCCAAACAGCGCTTCCGCGTACGGACGGGCGATGGTTGCAAGTTCGGCCATGATCAGAGCTCTGCTTTCAGTTGATTCAGCAGGTCAGCATGAGCTGCCTGGTCGACTTCGCGCTTCAGGATCTGTTCAGCGCCCTTCACAGCGAGTGCAGCGACTTCGCCACGCAGCGCTTCGCGCGCCTTCACGACTTGCTGGTCCGCGTCGGCCTTCGCCTGCGCAATGATGCGGGCGGCTTCCGACTGCGCCTGAGCCTTGATTTCGTCGGCGACTGCGACTGCGCGCTTTTCAGCGTCGGCGATGCGTTGCTGGCCGTCGTTGCGAGCCTGAGCCAGTTCCTGGTCGACGCGCTTGTGAGCGGCTTCGAGTTCCTGCTTGCCCTTTTCCGCGGCGGACAGACCGTCGGCGATCTTCTTCGCGCGCTCGTCGATGGCGTTGATCAGTGGCGGCCACACGAATTTCATCGTGAACCACGCGAGGATCAGGAACACGACCATTTGCGCAAACAGGGTTGCGTTGAGATTCACGGTGTTTCCTTAAACGTTGCTAGTTCGGAAAGTGAAACGGCAAGGCGCTCATCGATTCTGCTCGATCAGCGCCCCAGTACCCGTTCCGCCCTGCGCCTTTACCTGTTATAGCTCAGGCGCAAACCTCCGAGGAACCTCAGCCTGCCAGCTTCGAGAGCAGGGGGTTCGCGAACGCAAACAGCATTGCCACACCAACGCCAATCAGGAACGCCGCATCGATCAGACCAGCCAGCAGGAACATCTTGGTTTGCAGCGGGTTCATCAGTTCCGGTTGACGGGCGCATGCTTCGATGTACTTGCCGCCCATCAGACCGATACCGATACAGGCGCCGATAGCACCCAGGCCGATGATGATGCCGATACCGATGGCGGTCAGACCCTGGATGTTGGCGATGAAAGCTTGCATGATCACTCCTTTGTGAAAAGTCTTTTAGAACTGGTTGGAACTGGGATTTAAAAAACTACGATTCTTTGCCGACAACGCAGGTTAGTGCGTGTCGTGTGCCTGGCCGATGTACACCAGCGTCAGCATCATAAAAATGAACGCCTGCAGCAGAACGATCAGGATGTGGAAGATCGACCACACTGTGCCGGCGACCACGTGGCCGATGAAGCCAAGCACCGTCGTGTCCGCGCCGAAGCTCCAGATGCTGCCGAGCAGGGCAATCAGCAGGAACAACAGTTCGCCCGCGTACATGTTGCCGAACAACCGCATGCCGAGCGAGACCGTCTTCGCGACGAACTCGATGATGTTCAGTGCCAGGTTCGGGATCCACAGCAGCGGATGCGCGCCGAACGGAGCGGACAGCAGTTCATGCACGAAGCCGCCAGCGCCCTTGATCTTGAAGTTGTAGTAAATCATCAGCACGAACACGCCGAGCGCGATGCCGATCGTGCCATTCAGGTCGGCGGTCGGCACGAGGCGGTGATGCGGGATGACTTCGGAGAGTCCCAGCCAGCCGATCACGCGGCCCGGCAGGTCGACTGGAATGAAGTCGAGTGAGTTCATTAGCGCGACCCAGACGAACACGGTCAGCGCGAGCGGCGCGATGAAGGTGCGCGAGCCGTGGATCATGGCCTTCGATTGATCCTCGACCATTTCGACCAGCATTTCGATCGCGCATTGGAAGCGACCCGGCACGCCGGCCGTTGCCTTGCGGGCTGCCAGATGCAGCACGAAAATCGTGACGAGGCCGCACACGATCGACCAGAAAAGGGTGTCGAGATTCCACACATGGATGTCGAAAATCGACGTCTGGTGTGCGGTGGAAAAGTTCTGCAAGTGGTGCGCGATGTACTCGGACGGATCCATTGCGCGCGTGCCTTCGCTAGCTGCCATATCGTTAAAGCCACCCAAATTGTCGAAAATCGTTCGAGGCCGCTCCCGCCGGAATACTGTGTCGCGGGAACGCGCCGGGTGCGGGCCCTGTCTCACCCGCACACCCATGCCGGCGCTACGCGCCGGCCTTAAATTCTTTTTGCTGCTGTTTTTTGTGCTGCTACCTTAGCGCCACGCCAAGGCGATCCAGTAAGTCTTCAGCGCGATGAGGTAGGTCACGAGCAGCGGAATCCAGCGTACGTCGTGATACCAGAAGGCGATTGCGACAAACATCGCAATCGTTGTCCCCATCTTGAGTGCTTCGCCGATCATCCAGCTCATCACGGTCTCGGCGCCGCCCTGCTTTTTCAGTCGTGCCGCGAACAACGCGCTCGGCACCCAGCAGATCGCCCCTCCGAGGAACGCGGACAGCGCAGCAGCGCCCGGCGGCTTGTAGAACAGCCACCACAACAGCGTTGCGACCAGGGACAAAACCATTTGCGCTGCGACGACCCTGAACGGCGTTACGCGCGATGGACGACCCACGCCGGGACCAAACAGCTTTTCCGCCTCGGCCCGCGTGAGCGGAACGATATTGTTATCATCCTGCGCGTCATCCCACGCTTCGGCCGGATCGAACTGCCGACTGGAGGACATCTCGGGTGCGGAGCGTTCAGCGCGGTGTCTGTCGTCACCATTCTCCGGCGACAGATTCGACGTTTTGACCGCCATCGCAATGTTCCGAAAGTCTCGTTCAGCCCGCGAGTTTACGCAGCGCTTACGGGGTTGCCGTGCAATTAAATCCGGGCGATTGTAAGCGATAGTTGCAGGCAATTCAAGACTTTAGGCCAGCCTATAACCGCGTGAAACTTCCCTTCACGATGCGGTAAAACGTACGCTAACGATGCGAAACACGTCAAATGTAAGGCGGGCGGGGGGCGGCAAAACCCGCGCGGGTGGTCGCGTGGATCGAAGCTCGTTGGCAGTGCGTTCCGACGCAGCGGCGGACGTCTCGAAAATGCAACAAATGCCTCTTTTTTAAGGGCTGAACGGGATAGCTCTTCTAATGAGCGGAATCAGCCTCACCGCAAATTTCGATGATGATTGGGTCGCTTTTGATAGCGGCGCGTCAGGATGATTATCGCGTGAATGTGGAGCGTCTGAAGCTAGGATTCCTGATTATTCGTGCATCGGTTGTTTTGGAATCCACAATAGTCGATCTCGCACCGAGGTAGACCAACTCGCGGCAGTGCTCATGCACAGGCCGCCAGCCGTTCACCACCCTTGCCTGCTGAGCGCCAATCTGCGCTCAGACGTTCGCGTTCCCGCGCAAACGAACCAGAATGCCTTCCAGCGCGTCGAGATCGCCGAAGTCCACCAGCACCTGGCCGCGACCGCGTCGGCCGAGCTTGATTTTCACCGTAGCGGACAGCAGGTCCGACAGTTCCTCTTCCAGGCGTCGCGTGTCACGGCCGCCGTCCGGATTCGCGCGGGCCTTGGCCGCCGGCGTCACCTTCGTGGTCATCGCAACCAGCTTTTCCGTCTCGCGCACAGACAGGCGCTTGTTGACGACCTGGTTGGCCAGCGTGATCTGCGTCGCGGCATCGACGGCGAGCAGCGCGCGAGCGTGACCCATGTCGAGATCGCCGGCGAGCAACATCGTCTGTACCGGTGTCGCAAGGTTCAGCAGACGCAGCAGGTTCGACACCGCGCTGCGCGAACGGCCCACCGACTCTGCCGCCTGCTCATGCGTGAAATTGAATTCGTCGAGCAGGCGCTGGATACCCTGGGCCTCTTCGAGGGGATTCAGATCCTCGCGCTGGATGTTTTCGATCAGCGCCATCGCCGCGGCGGCCTGGTCGGGCACGTCCTTCACAAGCACCGGCACCTCGTCGAGGCCCGCGAGCCGCGCCGCGCGAAAACGCCGCTCCCCCGCGATGATCTCATAGCGATCCGCCGCGATCGGACGCACGAGAATCGGCTGCATGAGCCCTTGCGCGCGGATGCTCGCCGCAAGCTCCTGCAGCGCGCCTTCGTCCATGCGGATGCGCGGCTGGTATTTGCCCGCCTGCATCTTGCCGAGCGGCAATACGTTCGGCGCGCCGTCGATCACCGCTGCCTCGGTGATATCGGCGGTGCCGCCGAGCAATGCCTCCAGACCGCGGCCCAGTCCCTTCTTTCTTGCTACTGCGTTCATCGTGCTTCCTCGATCCGCTTAGGATGCCTGGGGCGCGTCATTCAGCGCGCGCACCCGCTCAATCATTTCGACGCCGAACTGCACGTACGCCTGCGCGCCTCGCGACGCCCTGTCGAACACCACACCGGGCAGCCCGTAGCTGGGCGCCTCGGCCAATCGCACGTTGCGTGGAATCACCGCGTCGAAGACCTTGTCGCCGAAGTGCTCTTTCAATTGATCCGAGACTTGCTGTTGCAACGTAATGCGCGGATCGAACATGACGCGCAGCAGACCGATCACCTTGAGGTCGCGATTCAGATTCGCATGGACCTGCTTGATCGTGTTGACGAGGTCGGACAGCCCTTCGAGCGCGAAGTATTCGCACTGCATCGGAATGACGACGCCGTGCGCGGCGCATAGTCCGTTGAGCGTCAGCAGTGACAAAGCCGGCGGGCAATCGATCAGCACGAAATCGTACTCGCCCTCGACTCCGGCGAGCGCCGCCTTCAATTGACGCTCGCGATTCTGCATGCTGACGAGTTCGACCTCGGCGCCCGCGAGCTCACGGTTCGCGGGAAGCACGTCGTATCCGACCGCCTCGGGCCGTACGCGCGCATCGGCCACCGACACGTTGTCCACGAGCACCTCGTAGACCGTGTTCGCACATTCGGCCTTGTCGATACCGCTGCCCATCGTGGCGTTGCCTTGCGGGTCCAGATCGATGAGAAGGACTCGCTGTCCCTGCGCTGCCAGGCTCGCGGCCAGATTGACTGTGGTGGTCGTCTTGCCGACGCCGCCCTTCTGGTTCGCAACGCAGAAGATTTTTGCCATCGTTGGTGTGTCCCTTTTGCTGCTTGGATGAAGTGAAAATCGTTGAGGGTGCTTACAGGCCGAGGCGGCCGTCAGCTTTCGGGGTCCACTCGTACCTCGATCAGATGCCGCTCGGCGTCGAGCGACGGCACGTTCAGCCGGATGATCTGTTCCACGTGGGCGCCCGCCGGCAGACGCGCGATTTCGGCATCCGGCCGCATACCCTTCATCGCCCAAATTGCGCCCTGCTCCGCAACCAGATGACGGGCCAGTGTAACGAAATCCGAGAGTTCTGCGAACGCGCGCGAGACAATTACGTCGAACTTTGCCGGTACTTCGGCGCCAGGCCGCAGCGTCTCCACCCGACCGGTCACAACCGACAGGTCCGCGAGGCCCAGTTCCGCCTTCGCCTGCGACTGAAAGGCAGTCTTCTTATGGACGATGTCGTTCGTCGTGATGGTCCAATCGGGCAGCACGATCGCGAGCACGATGCCCGGCAGCCCCCCGCCCGAACCGACGTCGAGCACCGACGACGGCCCGCGCGGCGCCAGGTGCGGCACGATCGATAGCGAATCGAGAATGTGCTGGATTAGCATCTGCCTCGGATCGCGGATCGCTGTCAGGTTGTAGACATTGTTCCACTTCGCGAGCAGCGCGACGTAATCGAGCAGCTTGCGCTGCTGCGCGTCGCTGAGTTCGAGACGAAGTTCACCGACACCGTCCGCCAGCAATGACGCCAAGGCCTGCTGGTCAATTCCCCTCTGCGCTACCGTCATTGAACCACCGGCGTGCTGTCGGCGCCGGGCTCGGCGGACTTCGACGGACGACGCCCGAGGCCACGCTTCAGATGGACCATCAGCAGCGAGATGGCGGCAGGCGTGATACCGGAAATACGCGACGCCTGTCCGATCGTTTCCGGCCGGAACTGCATCAACTTCTGGCGAGCTTCGAACGACAGCCCACGCACCTCGGTGTAGTCCAGTCCTTCAGGCAGACGCGTGTTCTCTTGCGCCTCGTTGCGTTCGATCTCACCGGCCTGTCGGTCGATATAGCCCTGATATTTGACGCCGATTTCGATCTGTTCCTTGATTTGCGCGAGCAGCACGGGGTCTTCCGCAAGGGCCTCGGGCGCGCCACAAGTGCCGTCACGAAGCCCGCAGACGCCGTCGTAGCTGACGCCCGGACGACGCAGCAGGTCCGCGAGTCTGTATTCGTGGTCAATTGACTTGCCAAGCAAGGCGGTCGCCTCTTCTGCCGATAAGGTCTTAGGATTGACCCAGGTTGAACGCAAGCGCTGTGTTTCACGTGAAACAGCGTCCCGCTTGCGACTGAAGGCGTCCCAGCGGGCGTCATCGACCACGCCGAGTTCGTGCCCGATCTCCGTCAGCCGCATATCGGCGTTGTCTTCGCGCAAGCTGAGACGGTACTCCGCGCGGCTCGTGAACATCCGGTACGGCTCGGACACCCCGCGCGTGACTAGATCGTCCACGAGCACGCCGAGATAAGCCTGGTCGCGACGCGGACACCATGCTTCCTTGCCTTGCACGAACAGACCGGCGTTGATGCCGGCCAGAGTGCCCTGTGCAGCTGCCTCTTCGTAGCCGGTCGTACCGTTGATCTGTCCGGCGAAGAACAGGCCACTGATCACCTTCGTTTCTAGGGATGCCTTCAGGCCACGCGGATCGAAATAGTCGTACTCGATCGCGTAGCCCGGGCGCAGGATATGCGCATGCTCGAGGCCGCGCATCGAACGCACCAGCTCGAGCTGCACGTCGAAGGGCAGGCTCGTCGAGATCCCGTTCGGATAGAACTCGTTGGTCGTCAGACCTTCCGGCTCGAGATAGATCTGATGCGATTCCTTCGACGCAAACCGGTGAATCTTGTCCTCGATCGACGGGCAATAGCGTGGGCCCACCCCCTCGATCACGCCCGTGTACATTGGCGAACGATCGAGACCGCCGCGAATGATGTCATGTGTCCGTTGATTCGTATGCGTGACCCAGCACGGCACCTGGCGCGGGTGCTGCTCGACACGCCCGAGGAATGAGAACACCGGCACCGGGTCCAGATCGCCGGGCTGCTCTTCGAGCTGCGAATAGTCGATCGTGCGACCGTCGATTCGCGGTGGCGTACCAGTCTTAAGCCGGCCCTGCGGTAGCTTCAGCTCTTTCAACCGCGCCGACAGCGAAACCGCAGCCGGGTCGCCCGCGCGTCCGCCGGTGTAGTTGTTCAACCCCACGTGAATCTTGCCGTCGAGGAACGTGCCCGCGGTTAGAACCACCGCGCGCGACCGGAAACGAATACCCACTTGCGTGATGGCGCCGACTACGCGGTCGCCCTCCACCATCAGATCGTCGACGGCCTGCTGAAATAGCCAGAGGTTCGGCTGATTCTCTAGACGATGGCGGATCGCCGCTTTGTACAGCACGCGGTCAGCCTGAGCGCGCGTCGCGCGGACCGCCGGTCCTTTCGACGAATTCAGGATCCGAAACTGGATGCCGCTTTCGTCGGTAGCGGCCGCCATGGCGCCACCCAGCGCGTCGACCTCCTTGACCAGATGGCCTTTCCCAATACCGCCAATCGACGGATTGCAGCTCATCTGACCAAGAGTCTCGATGTTATGGGTCAAAAGCAGCGTTTTGTTGCCCATGCGCGCCGACGCCAAAGCAGCTTCGGTGCCGGCATGACCGCCACCGACGACGATTACGTCAAATTCTGTGGGAAAAAGCATCGCGGGATCTCACGCCAGATCGTCGCGTGAGCCTTCAAAAGAAATGTATGGGCGAATTATAACGGGTTCAGTTTCGGCCCGAATTTCGTCCGAATGGTGAAACAATAAAAAAGCGGTGTGTTTCACGTGAAACACACCGCTTCCAGCGACAGCGATCAGCGAAATAAGTGCGGGCTTATGCGACCTTTTTGGCAAGACCGAGATAGGTTTCGATCACCTGGGGATTTTGCGCGAGGTCGGTTGCCGGTCCTTCCAGCGCCAACTCGCCGGTTTCCAGCACGTAGCCGTAGTCCGAGATCTGCAATGCAGCGCGCGCATTCTGCTCGATCAGCAGCGTCGCGACGCCCGTCTGCCGCAACGCGCTGATGATGTGAAAGATTTCCTTCACGATCAGCGGCGCGAGACCGAGGCTCGGCTCGTCCAGCATTAGCAGATCGGGCTTGCCCATCAGGGCGCGGCCAACCGCGAGCATCTGCCGCTCGCCGCCGGAAAGCGTGCCGGCCGCCTGCTTGCGCCGCTCCTTCAGCCGCGGAAACAGTTCGAACACCGGTTCCAGCTGATCGAGAAAGTTGCGCTCCCCTGCTCGCTTGCGCCGGTAGGCGCCAAGCAGCAGATTGTCCTCGACGGTCATCGAAGCGAAAAGCTCGCGCTTTTCCGGCACCAGGCAGATACCAAGCGCAACGCGTTTTTCGACCGGCATCGCGCTGACGTCGTCGCCCTGATAGGAAACCGCGCCTTTCGCATGACCGGACGTCGGCAACGCGCCCATGATCGCATTCAGCAGCGTCGACTTTCCCGCGCCGTTCGGGCCGATCACGGAGACGATCTGCCCCGCCCGCACCTTGATCGCCACATTGTGCAGCGCTTCAACCTTGCCGTAGCGGACGGACAATTGGCTCACTCCGAGAATCGGTCCCGCCGCCGCCACGCCGGTCGTTGTCATGTTGTCCATCATTCCACCCCACCCAGATACGCTTCGAGCACCGCCGGATCCTGCTGGACTTCCTGCGGCAGGCCCTCTGCGATCCGCGTGCCGAACTCCATCACCACGAGCCGGTCCGTCAAATTCATCACGAAATCCATATCGTGCTCGACGAGCAGCACGCTCATCCCTTCAGTCTTCAGTCTGCGCAGCAGTTCGGCGAGCTGAAGCTTTTCCTGATACCGGAGACCAGCGGCCGGTTCATCGAGCAATAGCAGAGTCGGGTCGCAGCACAGGGCGCGCGCAATTTCGAGAATCCGCTGTTGACCAAGCGCCAGGCTACCCGCTTCGTCATACATGTGCTGTTCGAGGCCGACGCGACGAATCTGCCGAGCGGCTTCGGCCATCAACCGCTGCTCTTCGGAGCTGTTCAGCCGCACGACACTGCGCCACACGCCCGCATGGCCACGTAGATGCGCACCGATCGCGACGTTCTCGAGCACGGTCATACCCGGCAGCAGCTTCACGTGCTGGAACGTCCGGCCGATGCCGCGCTTGACGATTTCACGTGAACTCAGCGCATCGATGCGCTCGCCGCGGAATGTGATCTCGCCGCTTGTCGCCTGCAGCACGCCGGTCACGAGATTGAAGGTCGTCGACTTGCCTGCGCCGTTCGGTCCGATCAGCCCGATGATCTGCCCTGCTTTGACCTCGAAGCTGACGTCGTTCACCGCGACGAGACCGCCGAACTGCTTGCGCGCCTTGTTCACCGTCAGCAGGTCTTCGCCGGTCTGTGGCTTGTTGCGCTGCGGCAGAGGATCCGCGTGATCTGCGAGATGCGCCCGCGGGCCGCGCGGGAAAAAGCGCGCGACGAACGGCCATACGCCCTGCCGCGCGTACTGCAGAAGCAGCACCATGATGATGCCGAACACGATCACTTCGAAGTTGCCGTTCTCGCCGAGCAGTTTTGGCAGCAGCGTCTGCAAATAATCCTGCAGCACGGTCAGGATCGCCGCGCCGAGCACCGCGCCCCAGACGTGCGAGACGCCGCCCACCACCGCCATGAACAGGAACTCGATGCCGTGATTCAGTCCAAACGGCGTCGGATTCACGGCGCGCTGCAAGTGCGCGTACAGAAAACCCGAGACCGACGCAAGCACCGCCGCATAGACGAAAATCACGACGCGCATCCAGCCGGTGTTGACGCCCATTGCCTCGGCCATCAGACCACCGCCGCGCAACGCGCGGATTGCGCGACCCGGCCGGCTATTAAGCAGATTCTGAACAGAGACGACCGCACCGAGCACGACCACCCAGATCAGGTAATAGATATGGCGGCCGGACTCAAGATTGATCCCGAAAACATTCAACACCGGGATGCCGTTGATGCCGTCGTACTTGCCGAGCATGTCGAGATTGCCGAACAGGTAGAACAGCGCGAGCCCCCACGCAATCGTGCCGAGCGGCAGAAAGTGGCCGGATAGGCGCATCGTCACAAGACCGAGCATCAGCGCAACCAGCGCAGTGACGATCACGCCCGCGATCAGTGCGAGCCACGGCGACACGCCGAAGTTCGTCGTCAGATACGCGGTTGCATACGCGCCGATGCCAACGAACGCGGCCTGCCCGAAGCTCGTCATCCCGCCGATGCCGGTCAACAGCACAAGGCCGATCGCGACGATCGAATAGAGGCCGATGTAGTTCAGCAGCGTGACCCAGTACTCGGGTACATGGATCGGATGCGGCAGAACCGGCAAAGCGAACAGCACCACGAGGAACAACCAGAAGAACTTCTTTTGCATGATTCGTTTCATCGTGTCACTCCTCTTCCTCTTCGGCGTGCGGGCTCGCAAGACTGCGCCACAGCAGCACCGGGATGATTAACGTGAACACGATCACTTCCTTATAAGCACTAGCCCAGAACGACGAATACGACTCCAGCAGACCAACGAGAATCGAGCCGGCCGCCGCCAGCGGATAGCTGACCAGACCGCCGATGATCGCGCCCACGAAGCCCTTCAAACCGATCAGGAAGCCCGAGTCGTAGTAGATCGTCGTGAGCGGCGCGACGAGGATGCCGCACAGTGCGCCGAGCCCCGCCGCAAGCGTGAACGCGAGACGTCCCGCCTGCGTCGTGCCGATGCCGACAAGCCGTGCGCCGAGCCGGTTCACCGACGTCGCGCGCAATGCCTTGCCCGAGATCGAGCGATCGAAGTACAGATACAGCGTGCCGATCAGCACGACCGCGGTGCCGATTACCCACAGGCTCTGGCCGGAGATCGACAACGTGCCGATGTTGAACGTCGTATCGGAAAACGCGTTGGTGCGCGAGCCTTCGGCGCCGAACATCACGAGTCCGAGACCGACCATCGCGAAATGCACGGCCACCGCGACGATCAACAGCAGCAGCGTGGTCGCCTCCGCGATCGGCTCGTAGGCAAGGCGATACACGAACGGACCCATCGGAATCACGATCAGCAGCGTCAGCGCGATCTGCACGATCATCGGCAGCGGTTGCAGGAAGATGCCGCGCGTGAGCGCGTACACCGCGATCGGAAACAGCAGGTACTTCCCCGCCAGCACGGGCAGCGTGCGCGCGGCATGACGACGCCGCCCAGCATGCCGCAACACGGCCGCCGTCTCGACGACGAAGCATGCCGCGCCCATCGCCATCAACAGCCAGCAGGTGGCCGGAAACTTCTGCGTTTGCAGTGCGGCGAGCGTCAACGCACCGTACGAAACGAACTCCCCTTGCGGGATGAAGATCACCCGCGTGACGGAGAACACCAGCACCAGCGCAAGCGCGAGCAGCGCGTAGATCGCGCCGGTCGTGATGCCGTCCTGCGCGAGGATCGCCGCAATTGATAGATCCATACTTCCTCGTCCTGAAGCGTCGAAATCGAAAAACCGGGAAACAATCGCGACGGCGCGGTGCGAAGCCGGCCATCGGTCTGCATGTCTGAAAAGACAACCGCCGCGCCGGGACGCGGCGCGGCGGTCGATGCCATTGTCGTCGAACACAATGGCAATGCGGCCTCATGCACCGCAGATTGCGCGAGAGGCGCGTACCGCTACTTGTTTTTGTAAATAGTCTTAGTTGTTCTGCAACTTCCACTTGCCGTCGACGATCTGCACGATCACGCGTGCGCGCTGGTCGAGGCCGTTGTGGTCGTTCGCGGTGGTGTTCATGATGCCGTGCGACACTGGCAGCTCCTTGATGTTTTCGAGCGCGTTGCGCAGCGCCACGCGGAACTCCGGCGTGCCCGGCTGGGCGGTCTTCAGCGCGACCGGAATCGCAGCCTGCAACATCTGGCCGGCATCCCATGCGTGGCCGCCGAAGGTCGCGACCGAACCCGCGCCATAAGCCTTCTCATAGGCGTTCTTATAGGCTTCCGACGACTTCTTCACCGGGTTCGAATCCGGCAATTGATCGACGACGAGAATCGGACCGGCCGGCAGCAGTTCGCCTTCGCAATCCTTGCCGCACACACGCAGGAAGTCGTTGTTCGCGACCCCGTGAGTCTGATAGATCTTGCCCTTGTAGCCACGCTCCTTCAGCGTCTTGGCCGGCAGCGCCGACGGCGTGCCCGAGCCCGCGATCAGCACCGCGTCGGGATTCGCGCCCATCGTCTTCAGCACCTGGCCCGTCACCGATGCATCGGTGCGGTTGAAGCGCTCGTTCGACACGATCTTCAGGTTGTGCGCTTTCGCGGCGGCGTCGAACGTCGTGTTCCAGCTGTCGCCGTATGCGTCCGAGAATCCGATGAAGCCGACCGTCTTCACGCCGTGATGCTGCATGTAATCGGCGATCGCTTCGGCCATCAGGCTGTCGTTCTGAGGCGGTTTGAATGCCCATGCGCGCTTCGCATCCATCGGCTGGATGATCGCGGCCGATGCCGCGAGCGAGATCACCGGCGTCTTGCCCTCAGCGGCCGGATCGAGCATCGCCAGCGAATTCGGCGTGACGGTCGAGCCGATGATCGCGTCGACGTGGTCTTCGTCGATCAGCTTGCGCGTGTTCTGCACGGCCTTGCTGGTGTCCGACCCGTCGTCGAGGATGATGTACTGCACGCTCTTGCCGCCGATCTCCTTCGGCAGCAACGCGATCGTGTTCTTTTCAGGAATCCCGAGCGACGCGGCCGGCCCCGTCGTCGACAACGTGACGCCGATCTTCACCTGCGCGAATGCAGCCCCCGCGCCGCACATCAGCGCCATCGCGATGCCGGTGCGTACCCAATGCCTTGTCTTTTTCATTGCGAGTCTCCAAACGCTTTGAAAAGCGCCTATCTGTAAACCGGCTTGCTGGGCCGGGTGTTTGAATCTAGTGAGCGGGTTCAGGTGTGCCAAGCATGGTTTTCCCTGCTCGGCGCGCATACCTTCCCCAGCTACGCTGGGTACCGCTCCTCTCGCGTCGCGCGAGTGCGCATTCGCGTCATACACCGCGTTTCTGTGCCGCGGCTTTATTCCAATCAGGCATCTCATAAACCACTAATATGTTAGTAGTTTGCGTTCTGCATTATCGACGGTCAAGAGAGCGTGCGCCAAATGCGGGTTTGTCCTGAAGCAGCGAAACCACATTTCTGCGCGATGCCGACACCCGGCCCGGGTAATAAAAAAGACGCGTCAACTGCACGCGTCTGTTTCGATGAGGTCCCGTGGCGCAGAGCCTTCGCTCAGTCGCCGGCGAGCTTCCACTTGCCGTCGACGATCTGCACCATCACGCGCGCCCGCTGATCGAGGCCGGCATGGTCGTTCCCGCTCATGCTGAAGATGCCGTGCGACGCGGGCAGATCTTTCGTGCCTTCGAGCGCGGCACGCAGCGCCTCGCGGAATGCCGGCGTGCCTGGCTGCCCCTTCTTCAACGCGAGCGGGATCGCATGCTGCAGCAGCAGACCCGCGTCCCATGCGTGACCGCCGAACGTCGACACCGACCCCGCGCCATACGCCGTTTCATACGCATGCTTGTACGCGAGCGCGCTTTTCTTCACCGGATTCGCCTCGGGAAGTTGCTCGGCGACCAGCAGTGGGCCAGCGGGCAGCCACGTGCCTTCGCAATCCTTGCCGCACACGCGCAGGAAGTCGTTGTTCGCGACGCCGTGCGTCTGATAGTACTTGCCCTTGTAGCCGCGCTCCTTCAGCGTTTTCTGCGGCAGCGCGGCCGGCGTGCCCGCACCGGCGATCAGCACCGCGTCCGGGTTCTGCGACATCATCTTCAGCACCTGGCCCGTGACCGATGCATCGTTGCGCGCGAAGCGCTCGTTCGCGACGATCTTGATCTTCGCGAAGTCAGCGGCTTTGCTGAATTCCTTGAACCAGCTCTCGCCGTACGCGTCGGAAAAGCCGATGAACGCGACCGTCTTCACGCCGTGATTGCCCATGTGCTCCGCAATCGCCGTGGCCATCAGAATGTCGTTTTGCGGCGTTTTGAAGACCCATCCACGCTTCGCGTCCATCGGCTCGACGATGCCCGCGGCCGCGGCCAGAGAGATCATCGGCGTCGAGGTTTCGGCAGCGATGTCGATCATGGCAAGCGAGTTCGGCACGACGGTCGAGCCGATCAGTGCATCGACGTGGTCTTCGCTAGTGAGCTTGCGGGCGTTCTTGACCGCCTGGGTGGAGTCGGTTGCGTCGTCGAGGGCGATGTAGTCGATCTTCTGGCCCGCCACTTCTTTCGGCAGCAGCGCGATCGTGTTCTTTTCCGGAATGCCGAGCGATGCGGCCGGCCCTGTTGCCGACACGGTGACGCCGATTTTCACGTCCGCGAATGGATGGCCGCTCCAAGCAGCCGAGACCCCTGTGGCGACCAATGCCGCGCTGATCCAACGCAATGCCGACTTCATCCTGCTCCTCTATTAACCCCGTTATTCAATTGCAATTAAATCCGCGGATTTAATTGCCAACCCAGTGGTCGGTGAATAGCGAGTGTAGCGGACGCAAGCGCCGTGCTGCAAGCGTTTCGCAGGCTTGTGATGTTTACCTGCAGCGGCTGGCGGAGAGTAAAAAATGGCGCGTGAAATAGCCGGGAGATCGCGTCAAAAAATTCGATAAACACAAATAAAAAAGCGCTGTTGGATATCAATCCAACAGCGCTTTCTTCTGGGCACTGAGTGCCTCACTTGTCTCCTCGTTCTCCACCTGCAAATTCGTGGTGCATCAGAACTGCATGAAGATTAAACGACCACCCCAACAGTCACAACTAGCAATTACCCTAGTGGTGCACTGCGGCACCAGATTGGGGCGCGTAGGACGCATTTCGCCACACGGTTTGCCACAGGTTCGCCCGAGCCCTTGATCCAGCGGACCTTCAGCACGAGCCACAATTAGATCGGATGTCGAAGCAATTTCGTATCGCACCGCATCAAGCGAGCGACCACGCGGGCGGGATCAAACAGCCAATCTCAAGCCCGCAACGGTCGCACTCGCGCGACGATCTCACCGACGATGCCGCGCCGGAACGCCAGCACACACGCGATGAAAATCACCCCCGTGACGATCGTCACCGATTCGCCGAGCGAGCGGAACCAGTCGATGCCGGTCATCGACGCGAGTGCCGCGCCGATATCGCCGAGCCTGTCTTCGAGCGACACGATCAACGCGGCGCCGAGCAACGGCCCGAACAGCGTGCCCATGCCGCCCACCAGCGTCATCAGGATCACGAGGCCGGACATCGTCCAATAGGCATCGCTCAGCGTTTCGAAGCCCTGGACCAGCACCTTCAGCGAACCCGCGAGACCCGCAATGCCGGCCGACAGGATGAATGCGAGCAGCTTGAAACGGTCGGTGTCGTATCCGAGCGACACCGCGCGCGGCTCGTTTTCCTTGATCGCGACGAGCACCTGCCCGAACGGCGAATGCACGATCCGCACGATCAGCAGGAAAGCCGCGACGATCACCGCGAGCACGACGAAATATAGCGCGACGTCCGAAGAGAGATCGAGCACGCCGAACAGCTTGCCGCGCGGCACGCCTTGCAGACCGTCTTCCCCGTGCGTGAACGGCGCCTGCAGGAACACGAAGTAGACCATCTGCGCGAGCGCGAGCGTCACCATCGCGAAGTAGATACCCTGACGGCGAATCGCGAAGAAGCCGACGACGAGCCCAAGCAGCGTCGCCGCCGCGGTGCCGCTCAGCACGCCGAGCTCCGGCGAAAAGCCGAGCGTCTGCATCGCATAGCCGGTGACGTAACCGGCCGACGCGAGAAACATCGCATGACCAAAGGACAGCAAGCCCGTATAGCCGATCAGCAGATTGAAGGCGGCCGCGAACAGCGCGAAGCACAGCACCTTCATCACGAAGAGCGGATAGATGCCGAGCACCGGCACCGCGAGCAGCACGATCAGCAGCAGACCGTAGAGCACTTTTCTCTGCATCATTTTTCCCTGCCGAAAAGACCCGCCGGACGCACGAGCAGCACGAGCGCCATGATCACGAAGACGACGGTCGCCGACGCCTCGGGGTAGAACACACGCGTGAGTCCTTCGACTACGCCGAGCATCAGGCCGGTCAGAATCGAGCCCATGATCGAGCCCATGCCGCCGATCACGACCACCGCGAACACGGTGATGATCATCGACTGGCCCATCAGTGGCGAGACCTGAATCACCGGCGCGGCGAGCACGCCGGCAAACGCCGCGAGCGCGACGCCGAAGCCGTAGGTCAGCGTGATCATCAGCGGCACGTTGACGCCGAACGCCTCGACGAGCTTCGGGTTTTCGGTGCCCGCGCGCAGATACGCGCCAAGCCGCGTCTTCTCGATCACGAACCAGGTCGCAAAGCATACGAGGAGCGACGCGAGGACGACCCATGCGCGATAGTTCGGCAGATACATGAAGCCGAGATTGGTCGCGCCCGACAGCGCCGACGGCACGTCGTACGGCTGGCCCGACGAGCCGTAGATCGAATGGAACACGCCTTCGATCACCAGCGTGAGGCCAAACGTCAGCAACAGGCCATACAGATGATCGAGCTTGTAAAGCCAGCGCAGCATCGAGCGCTCGATCGCGACGCCGACCAGTCCGACGATCAGCGGCGCGAGCACGAGCATCGCCCAGTACGGCAGATTGAAATACGACAGCCCCATCCACGCGAGCATCGCCCCGAGCATGAACAGCGCGCCATGCGCGAAGTTGATCACGTTGAGCAAGCCGAAAATAATCGCCAGCCCGAGGCTCAGAATCGCGTAGAACGAGCCGTTCACGAGCCCGAGCAGAAGCTGGCTCAGCATCGCCGGTAGCGGAACGCCAAAGATGTCCATTGAAGCCCTTAGCCCTTCAAGCCATCGTCAAGGTGAGATCGATGACGCACGATCCGGCCGGCACGCGACGAGCGGCGACGCTGCCCATCGCGTGCGGCATCTGAAACGGTCATCCGCCAGCGCGTGCCCCTGCAGCGCCGGCGGTTCTCTCAGGTCTGCGCGGTCCTCGACCGCTCACTGCGCCCGCGCTTACTTCCACAGCGCGCAGCGGGTCTGCGCCTTGGTCGTGAAGACTTGATCGCCCGGAATCGTCGCAGTGATCTTGTAGTAATCCCACGGCTCCTTCGATTCGGCCGGCGTCTTCACCTGCATCAGGTACATGTCGTGGATCATGCTGCCGTCCTGACGGATGTAGCCCTTCGCGTAGAAGTCATCGATCTTCGTCTTGTGCAACTGCGCCATCACCTTGTCCGGATCGGTCGAGCCCACCGCCTGCACCGCCTTCAGATAGTTCATCGTCGCCGAGTAGTCGGCAGCCTGCAGGCTCGATGGCATCTTCTTCATCTTGTCGAAGTAGCGCTGCGACCACTTACGCGTGTCGGCGTCCTTGTTCCAGTACCAGCTGTCGGTCAGCACGAGACCTTGCGTCGTTTCGAGACCGAGGCTGTGCACGTCGTCGATGAACATCAGCAGCGCGGCGAGCTTCATCGTCTTGGTGATGCCGAATTCCTTCGCGGCCTTGATCGCGTTGATCGTGTCGCCGCCCGCGTTCGCGAGGCCGAGGATCTGTGCCTTCGACGCCTGCGCCTGCAGCAGGAACGACGAGAAGTCCGACGCCGACAGCGGATGACGCACCGCGCCGAGCACCTGGCCGCCGTTCGCCTTCACGACGTCCGAGGTCGCTTTTTCGAGCGCCTTGCCGAATGCGTAGTCTGCCGTCAGGAAGTACCAGGTCTTGCCGCCCTGCTTCGTCACGGCCGAGCCCGTGCCGTTCGCGAGCGCGGTCGTGTCGTATGCGTAGTGGATCGTGTACGGCGTGCATTGCTCGTTGGTCAACGTATCGGCGCCGGCGCCGACGCTGATATAGACCTTGTGCTTCTCGCCCGCGACGGTGTTAGTCGAGAGCGCGGTCGCCGAGTTCGTGCCGCCGACCACCATGTCCACGCCGTCGCGGTCGAACCACTCGCGAGCGCGCGATGCCGCGATGTCCGCCTTGTTCTGGTGATCCGCATACAGCACCGTGATCGGCTTGCCGTTGACCTTGCCGCCGAAGTCGGCGACCGCCATCCGGATCGCTTCAAGACCGCCCTGCCCGTCGATATCCGCGTACAGCCCCGACATGTCCGTGATGAAGCCGATCTTCACGGCATCGTCGGCCGCTTGCGCGCTGCCCAACGTCAGTGCGGTGCCGGCGGCGACCGTGAAACAGAGTGAGGCAATTCGCGCGAGTGGGTTCTTTTTCATGCATGTCTCCTGGTTCTTCGCTTGTGGTTATCAGAGGCAGTCGGGCGCGCGTGTGTCCGTGTCTATACGCCCAGTAAATCGTGCAGCACCGGCATCTTGCCTTCGAGCTCGCTAGCCCCGAAATGCTCGACGATCATGCCGTGCTCCATCACATAGAAACGATCCGCGAGCGGCGCGGCGAAACGGAAGTTCTGCTCGACCATCACGATCGTGTAGCCGCGCGCCTTCAGCGTAACGATCATGCGTGCGAGCGCCTGCACGATCACGGGCGCGAGCCCTTCCGAGATTTCGTCGAGCAGCAGCAGATTCGCGCCGGTACGCAGAATCCGCGCGACCGCGAGCATCTGTTGTTCGCCGCCCGAGAGCCGCGTGCCCTGACTCATGCGCCGCTCGTGCAGATTCGGGAACATCGCGTAGATTTCCTCGAGCGACATCATGCGCGCCTTTTCGCCGACGGGCGGCGGCAGCAGCAGATTTTCCTCGCACGACAGGCTCGAAAAAATGCCGCGCTCTTCCGGGCAATAGCCGATGCCGCAATGCGCGATGCGATGCGTCGGCAAGCCGACCGTTTCGCGTCCGTCGATACGGATCGAGCCGGTACGGCGACCCGTGAGGCCCATGATCGCGCGTAGCGTCGTGGTGCGGCCCGCGCCATTGCGCCCGAGCAGCGTCACGACCTCGCCGCGGCCGACCGACAGATCGACGCCGTGCAGAATGTGGGATTCCCCGTACCAGGCTTGCAGTCCCGCGATTTCCAGCGCGGGTGCGCCGCTTTTCGTTTCGCTCGCTTCGAGGCCTTCGCGCTCGACCGTCGTATTCATGCGTGGGCTCCGGCGAGCGCCGCGTCGGCGCTGCCCATGTAGGCTTGCATCACGAGCGGATTCTTCGACACTTCCGCGTAGCTGCCCTCGGCGAGCACTTCACCCCGTTGCAGCACGGTGATCGTGTCGGAGATACCGGCGATCACATTCATATTGTGTTCGACCATCAGGATCGTGCGTCCGGCCGACACTTTCTTGATCAGCGCGGTCACGCGATCGACGTCCTCATGACCCATGCCTTGCGTGGGCTCGTCGAGAAGCATCAGTTCCGGCTCCATCGCGAGCGTGGTCGCGATTTCGAGCGCGCGCTTGCGGCCGTAGGCGAGCTCGACGGTCAACACATCGGCGAAATCGGTCAGGCCGACCTGGGTCAGCAGATCCATCGCGCGATCGTTCAGACGGCGCAACGTACGCTCGCTCTTCCAGAAGTGAAACGCGGTGCCGAGCGAGCGCTGCAACCCGATGCGCACGTTCTGCAATGCCGTCAGATGCGGAAATACCGCGGAAATCTGGAACGAACGGATGATGCCGCGCCGCGCGATCTGAGCTGGCCGTTCGCCGGTGATATCGACACCGTTGAAAACGATCTGGCCCGCGGTGGGTTCGAGAAATTTGGTGAGCAGATTGAAGCAGGTGGTCTTGCCCGCTCCATTGGGACCGATCAGCGCATGGATCGAGCCACGGCGCACGCGCAGGTTCACGCCGTTCACGGCGACAAAGCCTTTGAACTCGCGGGTGAGGCCGCGCGTTTCGAGAATCGTATCGCCGAGAATCATGTTCCCTTCCATACGGAGTAAGGCGAAGCACTACGATCTTTCCGCGCGAAGCTCTGCGCGACTTGTTGTTTTTGCGGCACCCCTTGCCGCTCCTTGGCGTGCTGCACCAATCCGTACGGTAATCCATGGCGTGGCACGCAGCATGGCTGCCATTGTCGCGCCAATGATGCAGCGCAATCATTGGGATTTGCACTTAGGGAACGAGGCCCGCGCCGTGCGTATGTGACGCGCGGTTCACACGCTTCACGTACGCGGCGGAAAACCTGACCGATGCGCTCACCGAGTCATGTCACACAGCTGACATCGACGCGGCCACACCGGTATGCGCGGCCATGCTGCCGCTCACGCGCGCGCGACGATCCTCGCGGATCATGTCGCTCGCGCGCTCGGCGATCATCAGCGTCGGCGAATTGGTGTTACCTGACGTGATGTTGGGCATCACCGACGCATCGACGACACGCAAGCCCTCGACTCCGATAACTCGTAGCCGGTTGTCGACGACCGCGGCGGGATCGTCGGTCGTGCCCATGCGGCAGGTGCCGACCGGATGGAAGATCGTCGTGCCGACCGCGCCCGCGGCCTGCTGCAATTCTTCTTCACTTTGATACTGGAGGCCCGGCAGGATCTCCCGCGGCTGATAGCGCGCGAGCGCGGGCGCCGCGACGATGCGACGCGTCAGACGTAACGCGTTCGCGGCGACGCGGCGGTCGTAGTCGGTCGACAGATAGTTCGGCGCGATCAACGGTGGCGCGGAAGCATCGGCCGACGCAATATGAATGCTGCCGCGCGACGTGGGGCGCAGCTGACACACCGAAGCCGTGAACGCATTGAAGCGATGCAGCGGTTCCCCGAAGCGATCAAGCGACAAAGGCTGCACGTGATACTCGAGATCAGGTCGCGACAACGAGCGATCGTCGGCGTCGGACTTCGCGAACGCGCCGAGTTGCGACGGCGACATCGACATCGGTCCACTCTGAAACAACGCGTACTGCATGCCGATCATCAGCTTGCCCCACCAGTGCGCGGACATCGTATTCAGCGTGCGCACGCCCTGCACCTGATACGCCATGCGCAGTTGCAGATGGTCCTGCAGATTTTCACCGACACCGCGCAGATCCTGAACGACCTCGATGCCGAGATTCTGCAGACGCGCGCCATTGCCGACACCGGACAATTCGAGCAGTTGCGGCGAGTTGACCGCGCCGGCGGAAAGGATCACTTCGCAACGCGCTTTGGCGAGATAGTCGACCTCGCCGCCACGATATTCGACTCCGGTGCAGCGGCGGCCATCGAACACGACACGCTGCGTGTGGGCACCGGTGATGACAGTGAGGTTCTCCCGCTTCAACGCGGGCCGCAAAAATGCCTTCGACGCATTCCAGCGAATGCCACGCTTCTGGTTGACGTCGAAGTAGCCGACACCGGTGTTATCGCCGCGATTGAAATCGTCGGTGGCGGGGATGCCGGTTTGCTGCGCGGCTTGCGCGAACTCTTCGAGAATCTTCCATTTGAGGCGCTGCTTCTCGACGCGCCACGGTCCGCCCGCGCCGTGCGCTTCGTTGGCGCCGCCGTGGTGATCCTCGCTGCGCCTGAAGACCGGCAGCACCGCGTTCCAGGACCACGTCCTGTCGTTCGTCACACGCGCCCACTCGTCGTAGTCTTCCCGCTGACCGCGCATGTAGATCATGCCGTTGATCGACGAACTGCCGCCGAGCACACGTCCGCGCGGATACGACAGCGTGCGGCCGTTCAGACCCGGCTCGGCCTGGGTCTTGTACAGCCAGTCCGTGCGCGGATTGCCGATGCAATACAGGTAGCCGACCGGCACGTGAATCCAGTGATAGTCGTCCTTCCCCCCGGCTTCGAGCAGCAGCACGTGGATGTCGGGATCTTCGGTGAGCCGGTTCGCCAGCACGCAGCCGGCGGTACCCGCGCCGACGATGACGTAGTCGAACTCGCCTTCGAGTCGCCGTGCGGCGCGAGGCGTACTGTCGGTATGACTCATCGTTCAGCCTCCTAAGCATTTTTGCGGCGCACGCGTGGCTGCTCGATCGCTTCCACGCGTGCGCCGCGAAGCGCTGTTATTGTTTTCCTCGCGCGCTTGCCGACTTGATGCCGCGCAAAGCCGCCAGCTTATTTGGCGACCGGCATCGTGAATTCGGCGCCCTTCGCGATGCTGTCAGGCCAGCGCTGCATGATGCTCTTGTAGCGCGTGTAAAACCGCACGCCTTCCTCGCCGTACGCATGATGATCGCCGAACAGCGACTTCTTCCAGCCGCCGAACGAATGCCAGGCCATCGGCACCGGAATCGGCACGTTGATGCCGACCATGCCGATCTCGATCTGCCGGGAAAACGCGCGCGCAATGCCGCCGTCGGACGTGAACAGCGACACGCCGTTCGCAAACTGATTCGCGTTGATCAGTTCGACTGCGGAGGCGAAGTCGGGCACGCGCACGACGCATAGCACCGGTCCGAATATCTCCTCGCGGTAGATCTTCATGTCGGGCGACACGTCGTCGAACAGCGTGCCGCCGAGGAAGAAACCCTTCTCGTGCCCAGCGACCTGATGACCGCGCCCATCGACGACGAGCTTCGCGCCCGCGGCGACGCCAGCGTCGATATAGCCGAGCACCTTGTCGCGATGCGCGCCGGTGACGAGCGGCCCCATCTCGGCCGCCGCTTCCATGCCGTTGAGGATCTTCAGGCTATTCACGCGCGGCGTCAGACGCTCGATCAGCTCATCGGCGATATGCCCCACCGCGACCGCCACCGAAATCGCCATGCAGCGCTCGCCGGCCGAGCCGTAGGCGGCGCCGATCAGGGCGTCGACGGCCTGGTCGAGATCGGCGTCGGGCATGACGACGAGGTGATTCTTGGCACCGCCCAACGCCTGCACGCGCTTGCCGTGCTTCGTGCCTTCGGTGTAGATGTATTCGGCGATCGGCGTCGAGCCGACGAACGACAGCGCGCTGACTTCCGGATGCACGAGCAGCGCGTCGACCGCGACCTTGTCGCCGTGCACGACGTTGAACACGCCGTCCGGCAGGCCCGCTTCCTTCAGCAGTTCGGCGAGCCGGTTCGACGCGGACGGATCGCGTTCGGACGGTTTCAGCACGAAGGTGTTGCCGCACGCGAGCGCGACGGGGAACATCCAGCACGGCACCATCATCGGGAAATTGAACGGCGTGATGCCCGCGACCACGCCGAGCGGCTGCCGCAGATTCCAGTTGTCGATGCCGCCGCCAATCTGATCGGTGAAATCGGTCTTCAGCAGATTCGGGATGCCGCACGCGAATTCGACGATCTCGATGCCGCGCATCACCTCGCCCTTGGCGTCGGAAAATACCTTGCCGTGCTCGCGCGTGATCAGCTCCGCGAGCTCATCGTGATGACGGTCGAGCAGTTCCTTGAACTTGAACAGCACCCGCGCGCGTTTGATCGGCGCGGTTTCGCTCCAGGCGGGAAACGCGGCTTTGGCGGCAGCGACCGTGGCGTCCACCTCGGCGACGCTCGCGAGCGGCACGCGCGCGCTGACGCTGCCGAGCGCCGGATTGAAGACGTCGCCGAAGCGCCCGCTCGTGCCTTCGACCGTCTTGCCGTTGATGAAATGGCTCAGCGCGCGTGCACTCGCCGCGCTGCGTGCGGCTTCGTCCTGCGCGGTTGCGTCGGAATATGTCTCGCTCATCTCGTTCCTCTTTCCTGTGAAATCTTCCGCTTCGCGCTCGATGCCGCGCGCACAAGCGTGCTGAACACCAAGCGTACGGCCCTTACGAGCGACAAATCCAATGAGTAATGCTCAACTGCGCTATAAGCCGCGCTAATATCAGCATATGGATCTGACTCTCCTTAGGGCCTTCGTCACCGTCGCACGCGAGGGCAACCTTACGCGTGCCGCGGTGCAACTGCATCTGACCCAACCTGCCGTCAGCCTGCAAATCAAGCACTTGCAGGAGACGCTCGGCGTGACGCTGTTCACGCGGACTTCGCACGGGCTCGCGCTGACACGCGACGGCCAGGCGCTGCTGCCGCATGCCGAACGCGCGCTCGGCGCGGCAGCCGACGTGCAGCGGGCGGCGCAGACGCTGCGCCAGGAAGTACGCGGGCGCCTGCGCATCGGCACCATTCTCGACCCCGAGTTTTTGCGCCTCGGCGGTTTCCTGAAGCAGCTCGTCGAGACCTGGCCGCAGATCGAAACCGCGCTGCGCCACGGCATGTCGGGCTGGGTGCGCGAACAGATTCGCGCGGGCGAGCTCGACGTCGGCTATTACATTGGCCTGCCCGCCGACGACGACACGCGCGACGGCGCCACGTTTCACGCGGTCACGCTCACGCATTTCCAGTATCGCGTGCTCGCGCCGGCGGGCTGGAAAGATCGCGTGAAGGGTGCGCGGGACTGGCGCTCGCTCGCGGCGCTGCCGTGGATCTGGACGCCGCCGGCGTCCGCGCACAACCGGCTGCTGTCGCGCTGTTTCGGCGCAGCCGGTGTGAAGCCGGTCAAGGTGGCCGAGGTGGACCAGGAGCCGTCGATGCTCGATCTGGTCAAATCGGGCGTCGGTCTCACGCTTGCGCGCGACGCAACCGCGATCGCCGAGGCGCATGCGCACGCGCTGACGATCGTCGATGGCATAACGGTGCCGACGCAGCTGAGCTTCATCACGCTCGACGAGCGCAAGGACGAGCCCGCGATCGCGGCGGCGTTGAAGCTGATCGAACAGCAGTGGGCGATTTGAGCGGGGACGGTCTGACGCGTTGCGATATGAGTCTCGCTAATGCCCGCCCTCTCCCACTTGCCCGCCGAGCTGAAACCGCTCCGTCACGAAGTTTTTGCTAGATTGTCGGTTTGCGCTCGCGCAGCGCCCTCGCAGCTTTCCGTTCCGCCTGGCTTCGTCCTTCCCGGCGGCCTCCGCCCGGCAATACCAGCAACTCCGGAGCCGTCGGTCACTTCCCCCATCCACAGGAGCCTGACATGGCACGCAACATCGAAATCAAAGCCCGCGCCCAGCATTTCGACCAACTGCGCGAGCGCGCCGCACAGCTCGCGACGGACGCGCCGCTGATCTTCCGCCAGCAGGACTTTTTCTACGACGTGCCGCGCGGCCGCCTGAAGCTGCGCCAGTTCGACGACGGCACGCCGGCCGAGCTGATCTTCTATCAGCGCGACGACCGCGACGGCCCGAAGGCGTCGTACTACACGCGCAGTCCGGTGACGAATCCCGAAGCGATGCATGCGCTGCTCGCGACCGCGCTGACCACGCGCGGCATCGTCTCGAAAGAGCGGCACGTATATCTGAGCGGGCGCACGCGGATTCATCTGGATCGCGTCGATGGTCTCGGCGATTTCGTCGAACTCGAAGTGGTGCTCGCGCAGGACGACGACGAAGAAGGCGGCCACGCGGAAGCACAAGCGATGTTCAAGAGCCTTGGCGTATCGGAAGCGGATCTGGTGCCGGTCGCGTATGTCGATCTGCTGAATGCCGACGACGAGCCGAAGCGGGCGGCATAGAGATCCCGTCACCGCAGGGGCCGCGGCAAGGCATGCGCGGCTCCCTCTTTCTGTCAGTCGGCACTGCCGGCAACGGCTTCGAACCCTCAAACCGCCGCCGCCCCCGGCGCCAGATGCCCGAGCGGCAACGGCCCATTGCGCTTGAACGTGGTCAGCACGATATTCGAGCGCACGCTATCGACACCCGGCACGCGCATCAGCTTCTTCATCACGAAGGTCGACAGGTAATTCAGATCCGGCGCGACGATGCGCAGCAGATAGTCGGCATCGCCGACGACCGCGTGACATTCGAGCACTTCGGGCAGCACGTCGATCTGCTGCTGAAACTGCTCGATGATCGAATCGCCGTGATGCTTCAGCTTCAGGCTCGTGAAAGCGGTGACGCCGAGCCCAAGCTTTTCGGGCCGCAGCACGACGCGATAGCCATCCACCACGCCGACCTGTTCCAGCCGTTGCAGGCGTCGCCCGATCTGCGACGGCGACAGCGGCACCTGCTCCGCCAACTGCTGATGCGTGGCGCGGCCGAAGCGCTGCAGCACGTCGAGCAGCGCGAGATCGAAGTGGTCGAGTTCAAGCATGGTGAAATCCCGCATTAATTGGTAATTTAACACACGATTATCGCATATCAAACCGCTCATACGCGACACTTGCGCCCCTTCCGCACGTTCTCCGCTCTACACTCGCATACACCAATTTCATGCAATTTGTCTTACAGCAGCCTCGCCATGTCCACCGCCAGCACCGCCAAACTCAAGGAACAGTTCGACGCCGGTCTCGAGACCCGCGCCGACTTCACGATCGATCAGCCGCTTGAGCGCTACGGCACGGTCGACCATGCGGTCTGGCGACAACTGTACGCGCGCCAAACAGCCTTGCTCGAAGGCCGTGCGTGCGATGAATTCCTCGCGGGCGTCGAGCGCATCGGCCTGCCGTCAGAGCGCGTGCCGTCGTTCGAAGACATCAACGCGAAGCTCACGCCCGCAACCGGCTGGCGCATCGTCGCGGTGCCTGGCCTCGTACCGGATCAGGCATTTTTCGAGCATCTGGCGAATCGCCGCTTTCCGGTCACGTGGTGGATGCGCCGCCCCAACCAGCTCGACTACCTGCAAGAGCCCGACTGTTTTCACGATCTGTTCGGCCATGTGCCGTTGTTGATCGATCCGGTGTTCGCCGACTACATGCACGCGTACGGCCGCGCCGCGCTCGCTGCCAATGACGCGGGCGCGCTGCCGCTGCTCGCGCGGCTCTATTGGTACGCAGTGGAGTTCGGGCTGATCCGCGATGACGCGAGTCCGAACGGCGTGAGGATCTATGGCGCGGGCGTCGTTTCGAGCAAGGCGGAGACGCTGCATAGCCAGCGAAGCGCGGCGCCGAACCGACTCGGCTTCGCGCTGGAACGCGTGATGCGCACGCGTTATCGCATCGATACGTTCCAACAAACCTATTTCGTCATCGATGACTTCGCGCAACTTTTCCACGTCGCGCAAACCGACTTCGCGCCGCTGCTGACGAAGCTCGCCAACGCACCTGCCTGCGCTGCGGGCGACGTGTTCGACGGCGACTGCGTGATTACGCGTGGAACCCGCGAGGGTTGGAACACCGGCAGCGACGTTTGAACGAAAAGCCATCGCAAACCGATCCGGCCCAGCGTGCGGCGAGCGTTGCGCAACCATGAAAAAATGACGGATTCGTCCGCCTGCCGGCAAGCGAGTTCGACGAGCGAGGTAACACCATGATTCAGAAACTGACTTCCGACGAGCGAACCCAGCAACTGGCGAAACTGGATCGCTGGCAAAGCGTGGCTGAGCGTGATGCGATTCGCCGCGCGTTCGAGTTCGCCGACTTCAACGAGGCCTTCGGCTTCATGACGCGTGTCGCGATCAAGGCGCAGGAGATGGACCACCATCCCGAGTGGTCCAACGTGTACAACAAGGTCGACATCACGCTCTCCACCCATGAAGCGAACGGCGTGACCGAACGCGACATCGCGCTTGCCGCATTCATCGACGGTATTACTACGTAATACAAATAATTATGGGCTTTTATGCGTGTTTATGCATAACTCGCCGCGTAATCAGGCGACCATGAAAGGACAATGCAGGCAATTCCCTAGGCAAACCTTCAGTTCTACAGGCTATTCTTAAGTTGAACGTAAGCTTCCCAGGCCTGCCTTGCAATCGGGTCGAAACGATCGAGTGATAGCGACTGCTGACGCTGTACAATCAGCAGCGCATACGGCTTGGAGAGCGCGCTTGCCTCCTTGCACAGAACGTGTTCGTCGCCGCTTGAGGGTGAGCGGGTGCGCCAGAAGTTGATCGCGGCTTCCAGTTCGTGAATGCTGATCTCGGACATGACTTCGTGATGGCTGGCACGGTGCTTCGATCCGGCTCGACAGCTGCTTCGTGGCGCGTCTGCCGCCGCTTCGCACGCTGGCTGTGTAGCAGGCGCCCCGGCGAACCGCTTGCCCAAGCGCCTAACCCCATTGTAATTGAGCGAAATCCATGCGACTCCTTCTGATCGAAGATGACCGCCCCATCGCACGCGGCATCCAAAGCAGTCTCGAACAAGCCGGCTTCACCGTCGACATGGTCCATGACGGCATCTTTGCCGAGCAGGCCCTCACGCAAAATCGCCACGAACTCGTGATCCTCGATCTGGGTCTGCCGGGCATCGACGGCATGACGCTGCTGTCGCGTTTCCGCCAGAGCAACCGTCACACGCCGGTGATCATCCTGACCGCGCGCGACGAACTGAACGACCGCGTGCAAGGCCTGAACTCGGGCGCGGACGACTACATGCTGAAGCCGTTCGAGCCGGCCGAGCTCGAAGCGCGTATTCGCGCGGTGATGCGCCGCAGCGGTCCGCACGGTGACATGCCGCGTCCGGAAGTGTCGCTGGGCGGCGTGCGGCTGTCGGGCGTCGACCGCCGCATCTTCAACGACGACAAACCGCTCGAACTGTCGCCGCGCGAATTCGCGGTGCTCGAAATGCTGCTGCTGCGTCACGGCCGCGTCGTCAGCAAGGCGCAACTACAGGATCATCTGACACACTTCGGCGGCGACCTCGGCGATACCGCGATCGAAGTCTACGTGCACCGCGTGCGCAAGAAGCTCGAGAACTGCCGTGTCGAAATCGTCACCGTGCGTGGCTTTGGCTACCTGTTGCAGGAAATTCGCCAGGCCGCATAATCGTCGTGAAGGCCGCGCCTTGCGTCGCGGCCTGACGGCGCCGGAGCGGCGCCGCGCATCGGCTGTGCCCGCAGCGCGTTGTGCCGGGCCCCGGACCGTCTCAAGGCGCCGCGCGCCATTACTACCGCAGTTGCCACCGCAGTCACAACTTTCCCGCGCGTTCGATCATGCACCAGCCGGCCGCCAATAGTCTGCGCCGCACGCTGCTGCGGCGCCTCGCTGCTCCCCTGTCGCTGCTCGCGCTGATGAGCGGCCTGATCGCTTACTGGCTCGCATGGCAGTACACGCAGCACGTGGTCGACCGTTCGCTCGCGGATCTCGCGACCGCGATCTCCAAACAGATCCAGATTGCCGGACCGGAAGCGCCGATCACGGTGCCGCCGCTCGCGCAGGCGATGTTCTCCGACCCGGTCGAACATCTGGTCTACCGGATCAGCACCGGCGACACCGAAATCGCCGGCGACCACAATCTGCCGCTGCAAGGCACCAACGTGCGCCGCATGCATTACGCGTACGTGTTCGAGACGCAGCACGAAGGCGTGACCGTGCGGGTCGCTCAGGTGCGCGTCGATCAGCCGAGCGGTAATCCGATCGTCGTCGAAGTCGGCCAGCCCGTGCATCACCGCTTCCGCATCGCCGCCGAGTTCCTCATCGCGATCATGATGCCGTTATTGCTCCTGCTGCTAGCCGGCTGGGTGATCGTGTGGCGCGTCGTCAATCAGCAGCTCAATCCGCTGACGGCGCTCGCCGATTCGCTGAACCGGCAAACGCACACGTCGCTCGAGCCGGTCGACGAAACCTATGTGCCGGTCGAGATCCGTCCGCTGACGGGCGCGCTGAACGCGTTGCTCGATCGTCTGAAAGCCGCCCTCGATGCGCAACGTAAATTCATCGCCGATGCCGCGCATCAGCTGCGCACGCCGCTCACCGCCGTGAAGCTGCATGCGGAGCAGGCGGTCGTCGCACGCGATCCGCAGCAGACGCTCGCTGCCGTGCGCGAACTGCGCGCCGCGGCCGATCGCGCCGTGCGGCTGTCGAATCAATTGCTGTCGCTCGCGCGCGCCGAGCCGGGCGAACAGGCGGCCCGCTTCGTCAATGTCGACATGGCCGCGCTCGCGTTCGACACCGGCGCCGAATGGGTGCCGCGCGCGCTACCGGTACACGTGGACCTCGGCTTCCAGCGCCTCGACGATCCGTCGAACGATGACCCGCTGATGGCACGCGGCAACCCTGTGCTGCTCCATGAAGTGATCGCGAATCTGCTCGATAACGCGCTGAAGTATGTACCGCCTTCGCGGGCCGACGGCGGGCGTATCACGGTCACAGTTTCGCAGACGCTGATCGACGATCTGCGCATGGCCGAGATCGTCGTCGAAGACAACGGGCCGGGCGTGCCGCGTTCGCAGCAGGCGGATCTGTTCAAGCGATTCTTCCGCGGCGACGGGCAGACCGAGGCGGGCGTCGACAGCGGCGCGGGTCTGGGCCTCGCGATCGTCCACGACATCATGGTGCTGCATCATGGCAGCGTGCATTACGAGGACGCCCCGGAGGGCGGCGCACGCTTTATCGTGAGGATTCCGTTGCTGCCGCCCGGTGCGTCCGCAGGCGCTGCCACCGCCAACGATGCCAACGCACGGCGCGCCACGAAAAAACCGGCGCACTCGGCGCCGGTCGATTTGTAGAAGGTTTGCCCGGCTGCCGCGGCGGCGTTCGCCTCAGCGCTTCGATCAGCGCAGACAGCTACCGCCGCGCACCGGCCCGCGGCTCATTTCTTCTTCGATTTCTTCGCCGATTTGCTCGACTTTTCCCCCTTGTCGGCGCCTTTACCCGACTTGCCGCCGCCCTTGCCCTTCTGCGGCGGCGCCAGCATCGTGCCACGGCACTTGCGCGCGCCGCAGCGGCATTCGTATTCTTTTTTCAGCTTTTTCGTCTGACGCGCGTCGATCACGAGGCCATAGTCGTAAAAGACTTCCTCGCCCTCCGCGATATCGCGCAGCGCATGCACGTACACGTGTCCGTCGATTTCCTCGGCTTCGCAGTTCGGCGCGCATGAATGATTGATCCAGCGCGCGCTATTGCCGTTCACCTTGCCGTCGATGACCTTGCCGTTATCCAGCGCGAAATAAAACGTGTGATTCGGTTCAGCCGGATTATGCGGATGGCGGCGCAACGCTTCTTTCCAGGTAATCCGCTCGCCCTTGTATTCGATCAGTCGCTCGCCGGCCGCGATCGGTTCGAGAGCAAACACGCCTTTGCCGTGCACACCCGAACGGCGCACGGCGATCCTGCGTGAATTCATTGAATGAATCCTTGTGAAGAACTGGGGAATCAAGTCTGGCAATCGTCAGGCGCGTCGTGCGCGCGGCTTTTTTCTGACGCGAATAGCAAACGCGGCGCCCTGAAAGCGCCGCATCGACTTGCGACGCGCACCGCGCCACAACCGGCATCCTACACGCTGTCCACGGCTTCCTTCAACCGTCAGCCAATGCGTTCGTTCAACATGCGACGGGCGTCACCGTTGACCAAACGAAATGTCGCCGAACAGCGCTTTCTGCTCACGCGGTTGTGAACGCCAGTACTGCGGCGGCGCTTCGACGGTCGCACCGAGGTTAGCGGCGGCATGCCACGGCCAGCGCGGGTTATAGAGCAGCGCGCGAGCCAGCGCGATCAGATCCGCATCGCCCGCTTCGATCAGCTGCTCGGCGTGCAGCGGATCAGTGATGAGTCCGACGCCGATCGTCGTCAGACCGGTCGCGTGCTTGACCGCCTTCGCGAACGGAATCTGATAGCCCGGCTCGAGCGGAATCTTCTGCAGCGGGGAGACACCACCCGATGACACGTCGATCCAGTCGCAGCCGCGCTTTTCCAGCTCGTGTGCAAACGCGATCGTGTCTTCGAGCGTCCAGCCGCCTTCGACCCAGTCCGTCGCCGACACGCGCACGCCGACCGGTTTGTCGGCAGGAAATGCGGCACGCACGATGTCGAAGATTTCGAGCGGAAAACGCATGCGGCTTTCGAGCGAGCCGCCGTAGTCGTCGGTGCGCTGATTGGCGATCGGCGACAGGAACTGATGCAGCAGATAGCCATGGGCGGCATGCACTTCGAGCGCATCGATGCCAAGACGCGCGGCGCGCCGCGCGGACGCGGCGAACGCCTCGCGAATCCGGTTCAGGCCGACGACATCGAGCGCGAGCGGCGGCTCCTCGCCCGGCTTGTGCGGCAGCGCCGACGGCGCATGCGGCAGCCACCCGCCTTGCGACACCGAAATCAGCTGGCCGCCTTCCCACGGCACGTGGCTCGATGCCTTGCGGCCCGCGTGCGCCAGTTGCATCGTCACGTTGACGTGCGAATGCTTGCGGATCGCGGCCAGCACCGGCACGAGCGCCTCTTCGGTCGCGTCGTCCCACAAGCCGAGATCGCCGGGGGTGATGCGCCCGTCCGGCTCGACGGCGGTTGCTTCGATGCACAGCATGCCCGCGCCGGACAGCGCGAGACCGCCGAGGTGAATCATGTGCCAGGCGGTCGCTTCGCCGCGTTCGGCGGAGTACTGGCACATTGGGGAGACGACGATACGATTGGGAAGCGTCACGCTACGCAGCGTGAGCGGAGAGAAAAGCGCGCTCATGGATTACGCCCAGTGAAAGCCCGAGAGCGATCGAGGATAGCACCGCACGCGGTTTACTGCATGAACGTGGCACCTGGCTGGCCGCTTACGTCGCCATTCGGCTAGCCATTCAGGCTTGCGTCTCGACGCGATCGAGCCATTCGCCGAACATGCGGCACGCGGCGGCTTCGAGCACGGGACCGTATCGGCCGGTGTCGGCGCGCAACCGACGCGCGTCGATGCCGTGGCCCGAGAGTTCGTTTGCATTCCCTATCAGCCAAGGTTCGAACCGATCGGTGCGGATCTCGGGATGACACTGCAAGCCCAGTACGTGATCGCCCCATGCGAAGGCCTGATTCTCGCAAGCCGGAGTCGATGCCAGACGGGTCGCGTTGGCTGGCAGATCGAAGGTGTCGCCGTGCCAATGCAGCATCGAGGTATGAGCGCCATCGAGATGACGCAGCGGCGAGGCGCGGCCGGCATCGGTCAGCATGAGCGGCGTCCAGCCGAGTTCGGCCTGAGCCGCGGGGTAGACGCGCGCACCGAGCGCCCGCGCGATCAGTTGTGCGCCAAGGCAGATACCGAGTGTCGGCAGACCGGCCGCGATGCGTTTTTCGATCAACGACAACAGCGGCGCGAGCGTGGGGTACAGCGCGTCGTCGGTAGCGCTGATGGGGCCGCCCAGCACGACCATCAGCGACGCGGCAACCGGATTGGGCGCCTCGATACGGGCAACGCCCACATCGAGATAACGGACCGGACGCCCGCGCTCGCCGAGCACGAGCTCGAGACTGCCCAGATCCTCGAAGTGCACATGGCGGATGGCGAGTACTTCCCGATTCATCGGCCTGCCCTATCTTCAGGTTGACTAACGACTTGCCGCCAGCGACTTTATCCTTGCACGGCACCAGCCGGCAAGCAGGCGGCGCATACCGCCCGCCGTCGCCGGCCAGGCCATGTTAGCGGATTGCCCAGGAAGACGCCGCTTATTGGGCGAAGATCTTCCAGGTCTTCTTCCGGGTGGCGACGTCCGCCGTTTCATGCACGGAGCAGTCGAGACGCACATCGGTGTCCAACATGTTCAGGTCGAGCAGCGCGCAGTGATGCGGCGTCTTCTTCGGATTCTTGCTCGGCTGGAAATGCGTGCAGCTCAGGCACATACGATGCGACGGAATCGTGTCTTGCGCTTCGAGCTGATAGATGGTCTTGAGCAGCGTGCGATAGAACACGGACTGCTCGTCGTCGCGCAGCGTGCCGACCGCCTTCGAGAGGAAGTCCGGCCATTGCGCGGCGCGTTTGGCAGCGGTGCGGCCACGCGAGGTCAGACGTACCGCGAGCGCGCGACCGTCGTCGAGTGCGCGACGCTTTTCGACGAGGCCCTTGGTCTCGAGCGTGCTGACCGCATCGCTGGTGGTCGCGGCAGTCAGCGCCGTTTCACGCGCGATTTCGCCGAGACGCATCGGCCCCTTACGTTGCATCAACAGCACGAGAATCTCGCCCTGGGTCGGCGTAAGGCCCGCGCCTTCCGCCCATTCCCAAGCCTGGCTTCGCATCGCCGTGCTCAATCGCAAGAGGCTGTGGGTCACTCGCCCGGCTGCCTGTTCTCCGTATACGCCTTCGCTCATAATCTTCGATTCGTTTATTTACCGCTTTGGTGCAATGCCGGCGGCTGCCTGCCGGAGTACACCCGTTGCGTGTGTGGGGTCGCTTCGTCCAACCGCGGATGAAACCGTTTGTACTATCTCAAAAATACACCGTCTTGGAAGCCGAAGGCGGCGAAAAACGACATTCTATGCGACAGCGGCTAATCGTACAGCTAACTTATCCAACGCGAGCTGTGGATAAGCAGGGGAAAACGTTTGGACAGCCTGTGTACCGTTTTGCAACAAGCACTTGCAGCGTGCTGAACGTTTCCTCGGTTGCGCTTGCCAGGCGTGGCCGGGAGCCCGCTTTACGAGTCCAGTTATCATTTCCCCAGCGCATTGACTTTGCAGGAAATTATTCAGTTGTCCACAGCCTTTGGCAATGCCTGCTTACGACTACTACGCTGGTATACGTAAACTTTCGAAAAATCTGAAGGGTTGCGCGCGCGAAAAACCATAAAAATTTTCTTACGAAAAAAAAACCCGCACGCGGCGGGTTTCGTCGGAACGTCGCGTACCTGGCGCACGCAAACGGTTTCATGAAGTCTTCGCGACTAGGCGCGCCATTGCAGACACTGCTGGCGAACCGCTTCATGTAAGGACTTTTCCTGCGCAAACACACTGCGCAGCCACGTCGCGTCGTTGACCTGACCGCGCGCGATCGCGCCGACTTCGGCCAGCGCATTCACCGAGCCGAGCGCTTCCGCATGCGGTCCGATCTGTTCGAGCGTTTCGAGAATATCTTCGGAAATCGTCTTGCGTTCACCGGTTTGCGGATTGATGCAGGTGCCACCGAGTCCGAAGCGGCAGGCTTCGAAACGGTTGAACGTGTAGACCAGATAGTCGTCTTCCTGCGGCATGATCGGCTTATCGAGCAACAAATGACGCGAGAGCGTCTGGATGTAGCAGGCGATCGCCGCGGCGCGATCCACCGAAAACGGCGTATCCATCACGCGGACCTCAATCGTGCCGAAGCCCGGCTTCGGACGGATATCCCAGTAGAAATCCTTCATGCTGTTGACCACGCCCGTGTGGACCATCTTCGAGAAATACTCCTCGAAGCTGTCCCACGTCAGCACGAACGGCGCGCGGCCCGACAGCGGAAACGCGAACACGGAATTCAGTCGTGCCGAATGAAATCCGGTATCGACGCCCTGTACGAAAGGCGACGACGCGGACAGCGCAATGAAATGCGGGATGAAGCGCGACATCGAATGCAGGAGATACAGCGCGCTGTTCGGATTCGGGCAACCGATGTGCACGTGCTGGCCGAACACGGTGAACTGCTTCGCGAGATAGCCGTATAGCTCGGAAATATACTGAAAGCGCGGCGTATCGACGATCTGCCGCTCGCTCCATTGCTGGAAAGCATGGGTGCCGCCACCGCACAGACCGACGTTCAGATGATCGGCCGCGGACACCAGCGTGTCGCGAATCTTGCGCAGATCGGTGACCGCCTGTTCGTGCGACGTGCAGATGCCGGTCGACAGCTCGATCATGCTTTCGGTGATTTCCGGCGTGATATTGCCGGGGATTTTTTCGTCCTTGATGAGGCGCAGCAGATCCGTGCCGGCTTTGGTCAGATCATAGTCGTGCGTATTGACGATCTGCATTTCGAGCTCGATACCGAACGTGAACGGTTTCGAGTCGATGAAGGGTTCGAGTGACATGGCGTCCCCTGAGTCAGGTCGTTTGAGGCGAAGGAATTGAAAGACGGGTTCGTGAAACGCGCATGGCAGCCCACGCGCGTTTCACGCTTACCCCTCGCGCCGCTCGGCGACGAGCGCGAGGCTGCGATAGACGAGCCACGGCCCGAGAATCTGCAGCACGAAAATCGAACACATGACGATCGCGCGCAGCTGCGGTTCGAAGTTCGGATACAGGTTGTACGTGTCGTCGACGAGCAGATACGCGAGCGCCGACATCGGTGACAAGGACAGGCCGAGCGCGATGCCCTGCTTCAAGTTCAGACCGCTCGGCTTCGCGAACGCCAGCACGCCGACCAGCTTCGCGACGAGGCGAGCAACGATCAGACCCAGCGCGGCGACTCCGCCCAACGCGATGTGCTTCCATTCGAACGATGTCAGCGTCAGCACGAACAGGATCACCGTCAGCAGCCAGCCCGCAGTGCCGAAATGCTCTGGCCACAACTGCGGACGCACTTCGTGATTCTTCACGATGATGCCCGCGGCGAGCAGCGCGAGAATCGTCGACAGCTTGAACAGATGCGCGATCGCGATCGCGAGCAACACGAGACCGAACAGCGCCACGAACGAATGCTCGTCCTGCATGTTCAGGCGCCGATAGAAGAACGTGCACGTGCGCGCGAGCAGATACGCGAGCACGAGCGAGCCGACCAGCAGGTACAACGGCTGCAGGATGGTCGCGAACACGTTGCCGTAAACCTCCTGATGCAGCCAGCTCGACACGAGCTTTTCGATCACGACCGCGTACATGCTGTTCAGCGCGGTCAAGGTCAGAAGACGCTGCGTGACCTGGCCTTCCGCGCGTAGTTCGGTTTTGAGCTGGATCACCATCGCGGGCGATGTCGCCATCGCGATCGCGGCGAGTACGGTCGCGACCATCAGCGGCACGTGCAGAAACAGCAACACGGGCAGCACCAGCACGAAAGTCAGCGTGGCTTCGGCGACGCTCGACAGAATCAGCCACGGATTACGGCGGATCCAGCGCAGATCGAGCCGGCTGCCGAGTTCGAACAGCAACAGGCCGAGCGCGACGTCGAGCAGCGGCCGCGCGGCGCTCGCGGAATCCGCATCGATCACGCCAAAGCCTGCCGCGCCGGCCACGAGTCCGATCACCGCATAGCCGGAAATGCGCGGTAAACGCCACGCGCGATAGCAAAGCTCGCCGCACAAACCGGCGGCAAGCAATGCAAGACCCGCCCAGAAAATGGCGTCGGGCGAAAGCGGCCACGCTGGCAAAAACGAAAACGCCGAATTCATCGTAATGGGTTCTCCTTGGCAGCAACGGCAGACGACACGAACCGGCGCACACGCACGCCGTCACGAGCGCACCGGGAGCGCACGTTGTCGCAAGCGCTTCGCGAAATCAGCGTTGCGAGGTTTCAATGATCGGATGATCGGAATGCGCCAGGGCCGCGAAGAACCGCACGGAGTCGGGCACATACACGGGATGCGGCAGTAGCAACAGGCACGCTGAAGGAACGCCGTCGACCTTGAATCAGATTCTGTTTGACCGGCACCGTTCCATTGCTGCGCGTGCCGTCAGTTGCTGTGGCACGACGCGGAAAAACGGGGATTGTGCCATAGCTTTTTCCGGGTTGACCGAAAAGACGTTAACTCGCAGGCAAAACGGTAAAAAAGAACGTTATTTTCCCAGTGAACGGAAAAAGCGACCTTTTTTTGAGGTATCGCGTTAGTTTCGACCACGTCGCGAACGGCGAATCCGCTCCCGGGCGTTACCGCTACTTCGGTGATTTCGAGGCGCGGTTTTGACGTTAACGCAGTGCGTCGAGCGATCCGGTTTACGCGATCTCGAACGAAATTCAGCTAGCCCGATGGGCGGGGCGTTAGCCTCCGTCTTTGCTGTTTACTGGTTTACCGTATGTATACGTAGTAACAGTTAACAAGCTGCCTTGGTTTCTGTGGATAACCTATGTTTACCGAAACAAATCATCGAGTTCCCGGCCGCATAACCGGATGCACTGCATGTGCGGCGGCTGCCGGTATACGCGAGCAACTTTTCGCACTTTTTCGCGATGTCCCAGTTACCCCGTTTACGTCCACAACGGTTCCACACGACTTGCGCCGGTTAATCGCGCGGTTATCCACAGGTCGCAGTGGATAAGCCGGAGCCCTGGTTAACCTGGTTTACAGGGCGGGCGGAGTTAACGTGCCGGGCGCAGAGATAACTTCGCAATGGTCGAAGCCGTTTAACCGATCGTTCCCTGTCGCAAGGACCGCAGCAGAAAACGCCCAGGGTCGATGTCTTCGGCGAGATCGCGTTCGAGCGGCCACGGCTCGCCTTCGATCTGCGAGGCGATCAGTTCAGCGCCGAGCGCGGCCCACACCAGCCCGCGAGAACCATAAGCGAATGCGCCGTACAGACCGTCGAGGCGCGGCAGATCGAGCGGCCATGCGCCGCGCAGGCGGGCAGCATCGCGGGCGGCAGCGGCTTCGTCGGCGAACTGGCCGATCATCGGCATGCGATCCGAGGTCACGCAGCGAAACGCAACGCGTCCGGCGAGCGAGGTCAGCGGCGCGGCATCGAGTGCGCTTGCGAACGACGGCAACATCTGCGCGACGCGCTCGATATTCTCGCGATGACCGTCCGCGCGCAGCGACGTGTCGGGGTCGTCGAGTTCATAGGTCGCGCCTGTCAGCGTGACACCGTTCGCGAGCGGCACGGCGTAGCCCTCGCCGATCACCGGCAGCGCAAGCGGCGCGACGGTACCCGCCGGCAGCAAGCTCAACTGACCACGAATGCTGCGTGTCGGCGCATGACGCAAGCCAGCGATGCGCGCAGCTTCATGCGCACCAGCGACGATCACGACCGGCGCTCGCGCGACTACCTTTCCCGCAATATCGAAGACGGTCCACTGATCGCCGGAACGTTCGAGCCGCGCGACGTCGACACCGAAGCGTCGTTCGAGCAAGCCGCCTGCCGATGCGAATTGCGCCGCGCACAGCGAAGCCGGATCGATCCAGCCGCCGCGCGGAAAGAACCAGCCGCCACGCGCGAGCGGCACGCCGGCGAGTCGCTCGGCATCGGACGCGCACACCGGCGTCACGTAGTCGGACGGATAGCGGAACGCACCGATGGCCTCGCCGATTGCGCGCGCCTCGTCGTCGTCCGCGGCGATCTGCAGCAGACCGCGATCGCCGCGCGCGAGCCGATGCCCTGCACTTTCGAGCGCTGCCCAACGATTGAGCGCGTACAGAAAGCCCGCCCGCGTGACGCGCGACGCGACGCTGTCGTCGCGCGAAATCATTGGGTGGAATACGCCGGCTGGATTGCCAGACGCATCTTGTGCAACCGACGCATGCCGCTCGAGCGAAGTCACGCGCCAGCCGCGCGCCGCAAGCCGCTCGATTACCGCGCAGCCGGCCAGTCCCGCACCGATCACGACCGCGTGTCGTTCGTCGTGCCCGAACGGCGCGGGCGGCTCATAACGGCGCACACGCCAGCGCGGCGCGAAGCGACCGACCAGCATCGCGCGTTTCCAGCCGAAGCCGTCGACCTTGCGATACTCGAAGCCGCATTGCGTCAATGCGCGTTTGACGTCGCCCGCGCTGCTATAGGTGGAGAAGGTCGCGTCATCGCCCGCGACGCGCGCGAGCGCCTTGAAGATCGCCTGGCTCCACAGCTCTGGATTTTTCGCGGGCGCAAAGCCATCCAGATAGAACGCATCGGCACGCAGCCGCAATGTGGGCAGGCTGTCGAGCGCATCGGCAAAGATCAACGTCAGCACGACGCGGCCGCCTTCGAATTCGAGCCGGTGCGTGCCGGGCACGAGCATCGGCCAAGCGTTCCCGAGCGTGTCCGCGAGCCCGGCGATCAGCGGATCGGAGATCGTCGTTGCGTGAACGCGGCGCAGATCGGCGGCGCTAAACGGATGCTTTTCGGTCGACACGAAATGCAGCCGCTCGCAGCGAGCCGGATCGGCGCGCCATGCGGCCCACGTGACGAGAAAGTTGATGCCGATGCCAAAGCCGGTTTCGAGCACGGTGAACGTACGGCGGCTCTGCCATCTTTCGGGCAATTCGTTGCCACGCAGAAAGACGTAGTGAGCCTGCTCGAGCGCGCCGACGGCGCTGTGATAGATGTCGTCGTAGTGTGGTGAAAAGGGGCTGCCGTTGTCGCGGAAAGCGAGGACGGCGGGGATCAGCGGATCGGTCATGCGCGACGGGAAAACACGCTCAAAAGTCGCTCGAAAGAGCGGGTTCGATGGTTCGAGCCGGCGCGCGCTGCGCGCGAGTCGGCGTAAAAGACCCATCAGGACGCATTCGGACGCTTTGCTGCGTTGGCAAAAACCAACGCTAACCCCCGCCAGGACTGGGTTTCAGCCCTCGTTTAGGGGGTGCTGAGGGGCAAAACTTCGATTTCCTTGCAAGAACGGCCCGAAAACCGTGCAATTCCTCGAAACCCTTATCCTGATTGGGTTTGCGCTGCGCTATCATAGCAAGCGCCGCGAAGGGAGCGGCAGCACGGCCGCCGAACAGGGTTTTGTCCGGCGCGGGAGATCTTCAGGATCAGGGCCGCAGCTGCTCGACGGCGCGGTGCGCGCACGTATAATCGGCGCGGTCGCGCTGTTCGTATCAACCTAAACTCAGAAAGGAACCTTAATGAACAAACAGGAACTGATCGACGCTGTCGCAGGACAGACGGGCGCCAGCAAAGCTCAAACCGGTGAAACGCTGGACACGTTGCTTGAAGTGATCAAGAAGTCTGTGTCGAAGGGTGAGGCGGTCCAGTTGATCGGCTTCGGTAGCTTTGGTTCGGGCAAGCGCGCAGCGCGTACGGGTCGTAATCCGAAGACCGGCGAAACTATCAAGATCCCGGCTGCCAAGACAGTCAAATTCACGGCAGGCAAGGCGTTCAAGGACTCGGTCAACAAGCGCTAGGCAGATTCCTGCCGGGCAGTTGACACCCGCGAGAAAAACCCGCCAGTGGCGGGTTTTTTTTCGTCCATGCATATGGTTCAAGCGCGGGACGTGCTTCGTTCAGTCATGACGATGCGCGTTCTCGCCGTGGTCATGTCCGTAATGTTCGCAGTCGTCGCCGTGCCCGTGATGATGATGGCCGCGATCATGATCATGATCGTGGTCGTCGAACTCCCACGCCGGGAACGGATCAGGGAACTGCTGCCAGGCTTGCGGCCCGAGCGCGTATTCGTCGTCGGTGAGCAGACAGGCGTCGAACTTCGCGCGCCAGATGGCGGGGTCGATATCCACGCCGATCAGCACGAACTCCTGACGACGATCGCCGATGCTGGTATCGTCCGGCGCGCCGTACCAGTCGGCGGCGATTTCGGCGGCCAGCTCGTCGTCGCCTGCCGGCCATTCGCTGCGATCCTGCGCGGCCCACCACATGCCCGCCGGACCGTGCCGGCAAGCGCCACCGGCCTGCGATAGCGAACCGCCGATATCGTTGCGCGTCGCGAGCCAGAAGAATCCCTTGCTACGCAGTACGCCCTTCCACTCCCGATGCAGCAGCTCCCACAGCCGCTGCGGATGAAACGGCCGGCGTGCGCGATAGACGAAATGGCCGACGCCGTATTCGTCGGCTTCGCTGCGATGCATGTGGCCGTGTTGACCGCCGTGCTCGTGCTCGAGTGCCGCGAGCCAGCCCGGCGCATTCGACGCTTCGTCGAAATCGAAGCGTCGGGTGTTCACGATCTGGTCGAGCGGCACGTCGGCGAAGCGGCTCACGAGCTGCACCGCGCGCGGGTTCAGGCGGGCGAGGATGCGCTGCAAACGCGCTAGCTCGTCGGCGCTGACGAGATCGATCTTGTTCACGACGAGCACGTCACAAAACTCGATCTGCTCGATCAGCAATTCGACGATCGTACGGTCGTCGTCTTCGTCGACTGTGATGCCGCGTTCGGCGAGCGCGTCGGCCGACGCATAATCGCGCAGGAAGTTGAACGCATCGACGATCGTGACCATCGTATCGAGCCGCGCGACGTCGCCGAGCGACGCGCCTTCGTGGCCCTCGAATGTAATGGTTTCGGCACTCGACATCGGCTCGGCGATGCCGCTCGATTCGATCACGATCGCGTCGAAGCGATTTTCGCCGGCGAGGCGACGGATTTCGTTTTGCAGCTCGTCGCGCAGCGTGCAGCAGATACAACCGTTCTTGAGTTCAACGACCTGCTCGTCGACGCTCCACAGGTCGGCGGCCTGGCGCACGAGCGTCGGGTCGATATTGACCGCGGCGAGATCGTCGACGATCGCGGCGACGCGCAAACCGGCGCGATTCGCGAGGATGTGATTCAGGAGCGTGGTCTTGCCGGCGCCCAGAAAACCGGAGAGCACGGTGATGGGCAATAGCGGCTGGTTCATCGCGGTACGGAATACGGGAGGATTGAAAGGCGTGCCGGGGGCGGGGCCAAATGGTCGGCGTCGCTGCGACGGCGCGACAGCAGCATGAAGCCGCATTGTGCATTAAAACGGGCGCGGCCTGCGCGAGCGACAGCGCTGGAGAAGCCTACCGCGCGGGCATCAACTTCCAGCTGCGCAGAATCGCGGCGATCTGTTGCGCGTATTTGTCCCGCAACGCCGGCGTCTCAGAGTGGTATGCTCCGACCGCCTGCCAGGTATTGCCGTATCTGTTCATCTGGCGGCGCAGATGCCACGCCGCGATATAAACGTTCTTGCACGGCTCCATCAGCGTGCCCTGCGAGATCCCGTACTTGGCGAGCACCGGCAGATGCACCGAATTGATCTGCATCACACCGTAGTCGGTCGAGCCGTTCGCGTTCTTGTGCTGCGCATCCGGCCGGTTGTGCGACTCCTGCCACGCGATAGCCCGTAAAATCAATGGGTTGACCTTCTGATACTTCGCCGCTTCGTCGAAGCAGTCGGCGCGCGCGGAGCCGGCTGCGACGAGCAGCGCGAGCATGGCGGCGACGGTGACGAGCGGACGTTTCATCGGTCAACAGGACTGGATAAACCCGAGGTAAGAATCGGTAAGGCAGTTTGCCGGCCGCGTTTCGGCCGCAACGGCAAGCTGGCCGGGCATTTGTCGAGCATCGGGGAAAACCCGCGTCAGCAAACACGTAGCAGTGAGTCGAACGGCTCGTATCATACCGGCAGTCCGACCTTCGTCAAGTTGGCTAACCGACATAAGACCGTACAAAGCCGGGTAATGGCGTCTGTGTACGGTGCCGGTTAGCTTTCAATTTAATAACAACCCTGCGATCCCTAAGGATTCGCATGAGGCCCATTGTTTTGTTTCAAATCCGACATGAAAAGCTGTTACTGTTCGTTTTTTTCGGACGTCGGGACGCTGGAGCTCGAAGCGAAACTCGCTTTTGGGGCCGGCTCACAGACCGACCGGGCGGTAGCTTGCTGCCAGGTCCGCATCGCATGACCGTCGGTGGCAGAGGCTGCCGGCATCGATATCACATTCCATGAGAAGAAATTGTATGGCTTTGCGTCGCGTGGCAACGGCGCTGCTGGTGGCTGGACTGATCACCGCGCAGACAGCACAGGCAGAGGTGACACTCAACTTCGTCAACGCCGACATCGACCAGGTCGCCAAGGCGATCGGCGCGGCGACCGGCAAGACGATCATCGTCGATCCGCGGGTGAAGGGGCAACTGAACCTCGTGTCCGAAAACGCGGTACCCGAGGATCAGGCGCTCAAAACCCTGCAGTCCGCGCTGCGCATGCAGGGCTTCGCGCTCGTGCAGGATCACGGCGTGCTGAAAGTGGTGCCCGAGGCCGACGCCAAGCTGCAAGGCGTGCCGACCTACGTCGGCAACGCGCCGACGGCGCGCGGCGACCAGGTCGTCACGCAGGTCTTCACGCTGAGGAACGAATCGGCCAACAACCTGCTGCCGGTACTGCGTCCGCTGATTTCGCCGAACAACACCGTCGCGGCCTACCCCGCCAACAATACGATCGTCGTCACCGACTACGCCGACAACGTGCGGCGCATCGCGCAGATCATCGCGGGCATCGATAGCGCGGCAGGCCAGTCGGTGGCGGTCGTGCCGCTGAAGAATGCGAATGCGATCGACATCGCGCAGCAGATGAACAAGATGCTCGATCCGGGCTCGATAGGCAGTACGGACGCGACGCTGAAGGTGTCGATCGCGTCGGATCCGCGCACCAACTCGCTACTGATGCGCGCGTCGAACACCGCACGTCTCGCGGCGGCAAAGGAGCTCGCGAAACAGCTCGACGTGCCGACCACGATGCCGGGCAACATTCACGTCGTGCCGCTGCGCAACGCGGACGCGACCAAGCTCGCGCGCACGCTGCGCAACATGCTCGGCAAGGGCGGCGGCGAAGGCTCGTCGGGCGGCTCGAACGAGGCGAACTCGTTCAACCAGAACAGCAGTGGTGGTGGTGGTGGTGGCGGCGGCGGTCTGTCGAACGCCAGCAATTCGACGGGCACATCGGGCACGCCACCGTTGCCGTCAGGCGGACTCGGCGGCAGCTCGATGAACTCGCCGTTGGGCGGTGGCGCCTCGGGCTCGAATAGTAGTAGTGGCGGCTTTCTCGGCGGAGAGAAGGAGAAGAGCGAAGACCAGGGCGGCGGCATGATCACGGCCGATCCCGCAACCAACTCGCTGATCATCACGGCGCCCGAAGCGACGTACCGCAACTTGCGCGCGGTGATCGACCAGCTCGATGCACGTCGCGCGCAGGTGTATATCGAGGCGCTGCTCGTCGAGCTGAACTCGAATACCGCCGGCAACCTCGGGATTCAGTGGCAGGTCGCGAACGGTAACTTGTATGCCGGTACCAACCTGTCGACTGGCTCGGGCAACAGCATCGTCAACCTGACGGCGGCCGCGGCCGCTGCCGGCTCGACCGGCGGTCTCGCTACGGCACTGGGCGCCCAGAACTTGCAACAGGGCCTGAACGTTGGCTGGATCCACAACATTTTCGGCGTGCAGGGTCTCGGCGCGCTGCTGCAGGCGCTGTCGCAGACCGCCGACGCGAACGTGCTGTCCACGCCGAACCTGATCACGCTCGACAACGAAGAAGCGAAGATTATCGTCGGTACCAACGTGCCGATCCAGACCGGTTCGTACTCGAACCTGACGAGCGGCACGACGAGCGCGGCGTTCAACACGTTCGACCGTGTCGACGTCGGTCTGACGCTGCACGTGAAGCCGCAGATTACCGACGGCGGCATCCTGAAGCTGCAGCTTTACACGGAAGATTCGGCGATCGTGAACGGTACGAACAACGCGGCGACGAACCCGGCGGGCCCGGAATTCACGAAGCGTTCGATCCAGTCGACCGTGCTGTGCGATAACGGCGAGATCATCGTGCTCGGCGGCCTGATGCAGGACAACTACCAGGTCAGCAACAGCAAGGTGCCGCTGCTCGGCGACATTCCGTGGCTGGGCCAGCTGTTCCGCTCCGAGCAAAAGACGCGCGACAAGACTAACCTGATGGTATTCCTGCGCCCGGTCATTCTCGCCGATCACGACACCACCCAGGCCGTCACGGCGAACCGCTACGACTACGTCCAGGGCATGCAGGGTGCGTACCGTTCGGACAACAACATCATGAAGGATCACGACGATCCGGTCTTGCCGCCGATGCCGCTCGGCCCGAGCCAGGGCGGTGTGCCGGCGCTGAACCTGTTCGATCTGAACCAGATGCGCCGTCAGCAGATGATGCCGCAGCAGGCACCGCAACAGGTGCCTCAACAGGTACCGCCGCAGGCCGTGCCGCAAGCCAACGCGCAGCCCACGACGCAACCTGTGCCGCAAACGATGCCGCAAACCGTGCCGCAACCGGCGGTCGTCGATCCGGCCAGCGGCGTGGTGCCGAGTACGGTATCGCCGGGAGCGCGTCCGTGACGCAGATGCCCGCGCAAAACGCGCCATCGCAAGGTCTGTTGAACGGCGACGCCGCCGCCGGCGAGCGCGCGGCGCCCTCGCCGCTCGCCGCCCGGCTCGTGCCGTACGGTTTCGCGCGCAGCGGCCAGATCCTGGTCGCGCATCAGTATGCCGATAGCCTCGAAGTCTGGATCAGCGAGCGCACGAGCGAAGCCGCGCTTGCCGAAGTCGCGCGCAACTACGGCACGGTATCGGTCGTGCGCGTGCCCGCCGACGATCTCGCGCAGGCGATCAACCAGGCCTATGCGCGCCAGGACGGCAGCGCCGCGCAGGTGGTCGGTGAAGTGGAAGGCGAAGTCGATCTGTCGCGTCTGATGCAGGACATTCCCGAGGTCGAGGATCTGCTTGAATCGGAAGACGACGCGCCGATCATTCGCATGATCAACGCGCTGCTCACGCAAGCGGCGCGCGAACAGGCATCGGATATTCATATCGAGCCGTTCGAGAATGCGTCCGTGGTGCGCTTTCGCGTCGACGGCACGCTGCGCGACGTGGTGCGGCCGAAAAAAGCGCTGCACGGCGCGCTGATCTCGCGGATCAAGATCATGGCGCAGCTCGACATCGCGGAGAAACGTCTGCCGCAGGACGGCCGCATTACGCTGCGCGTCGGCGGTCGTCCGGTCGACGTGCGCGTATCGACGCTGCCCACCGGCCACGGCGAGCGCGCGGTGCTGCGGCTGCTTGAAAAAGACGCGGCGCGACTGAATCTCGAAGCGCTGGGCATGGCATCCGACACGCTCGGCAAGTTCGACAAGCTGATCGGCAAGCCGCACGGCATCGTGCTCGTGACGGGCCCGACCGGCTCCGGCAAGACCACGACGCTGTATGCGTCGATGTCGCGACTGGAGACGGCGACCACCAACATCATGACGGTGGAAGACCCGATCGAATACGACCTGTCCGGCATCGGCCAGACCCAGGTCAACGAGCGGATCGGCATGAGCTTCGCGCGCGCGTTGCGCTCGATTCTGCGTCAGGATCCGGACGTCATCATGATCGGTGAAATCCGCGACCTCGAAACCGCGCAGATCGCGGTGCAAGCGTCGCTGACCGGCCACCTGGTGCTCGCGACGCTGCACACGAACGACGCGGCATCCGCGGTCACGCGTCTGACCGACATGGGCGTCGAGCCGTATCTGCTCGCGTCGTCGCTGCTCGGCGTGCTCGCGCAGCGGCTCGTGCGGCGGCTGTGCCCGGTGTGTCGCGAAGAGCGCACGGAAGAGGACGGCAGCAAGCGCTGGCATCCGGTCGGCTGCGACCGTTGTGGCCAATCCGGTTACGCGGGACGGCGCGGCGTCTACGAGCTGCTGCTGATCGATGAAACGATCCGTGCGCTGATCCACCGCAACGCGGCGGACGCCGAAATTCTCGAAGCGGGCCGCGCGCACGGCATGCGCACGCTGCGCGAGGATTCGGAGCGCTGGCTCGCATCGGGACTGACGTCGCTCGAAGAAGTGATTCGCGTGACGGGCGGAGCATAAGCGCATGCCGGCATTCCGTTTCGAAGCGATCGACGCGGCGGGCAAGGCACAAAAAGGCGTGCTCGACGCCGACAGTGCGCGCGGCGCGCGCACCAATCTGCGCTCGCAGGGACTCACCCCCCTCGTCGTCGAACCGGCGGCGTCGCGTACGCGCGGCGAGCGCAATCAGCGGCTCGCGCTCGGGCGTCGTCTGTCGCAGCGCGAGCAGGCCATTCTGACGCGGCAGCTCGCGAGTCTGCTGATCGCGGGTCTGCCGCTCGACGAAGCGCTCGCGGTGCTCACCGAGCAGTCGGAGCGCGACTACATCCGCGAGCTGATGGCGGCGATTCGCGCCGAAGTGCTCGGCGGTCATTCGCTCGCGAATGCGCTGCAGCAGCATCCGAAGGACTTCCCCGAGATCTACCGGGCGCTCGTCGCGGCCGGCGAACACACGGGCAAGCTCGGCCTGGTGCTGTCGCGGCTCGCCGACTACATCGAGCAGCGCAATGCACTGAAGCAGAAGATCGTGCTGGCGTTCACGTATCCGACGATCGTCACGATCATCGCGTTCGGCATCGTCACGTTCCTGCTCAGCTATGTGGTGCCGCAGGTCGTCAACGTGTTCGCGAGCACCAAGCAGCAACTGCCGTTTCTGACGATCGTGATGATGGCGCTGTCCGGCTTCGTGCGGCACTGGTGGTGGGCGATGCTGATCGGCGCGATCGTGGTCGTCTATCTGGTGCGCGCGACGCTCAGGCAACCGGGCCCAAGGCTCGCCTTCGACCGCTGGCTGCTGACCGCGCCGCTGATCGGCAAGCTCGTGCGCGGCTATAACACGGTCCGCTTCGCTAGCACGCTCGGCATTCTGACCGCGGCGGGCGTGCCGATTCTGCGCGCGCTGCAAGCCGCGGCCGAAACGCTCAGCAACAATGCGATGCGCGAGAACATCGACGACGCGATCGTGCGAGTGCGCGAAGGTACGTCGCTGTCGCGCGCGCTCGGCAACACGAAGACCTTTCCGCCGGTGCTCGTGCACCTGATCCGCTCGGGCGAAGCGACCGGCGACGTGACGACGATGCTCGATCGCGCGGCCGATGGCGAAGCGCGCGAGCTGGAGCGTCGCACGATGTTCCTGACGAGCCTGCTGGAGCCGCTGCTGATCCTGGCGATGGGGGGCGTGGTGCTGGTGATCGTGCTCGCGGTGATGCTGCCGATCATCGAACTGAACAACCTCGTGCAGTAGTAGTCGTCGTAGCGCGAGGAAGGAAGAGAAAGGATTTGCGCGGCGGGCGGTATCAGCCGCGCAACCGCTTCGGGTTTCAGCGCACGTAAATGGTGGGACCGCTGGAGTTGGCGGGGAGGAAGATTTCCGAGTGGGCGCCATTGCGGTCGATGATGATCGAGCGGGCGCGGACTTCGGCGAGCCTGGTGCCTTGCATCAGCGTGCTGCCGAGCGACACCGCGCGCGGCGGCTCGCCACCGACGCTGACGATCGCCGCGGCGCCTTCGCTCAACGCGAGGATGCCGAAGAGATGGATGTCCTGATTGACGTTGCGCGTGAGCTGTCCGCCGAACAGCGTCGCGGCCTGATCGGTCGAGACCTGCGCATGCGCTGCCGCAGCCGGCAACGGCGCGCCGGACATCGTGATGAGCGTGATGACCCAGTAGGTCAGCGTCGCGCAGAAAGCGGCGAACAGCGCGAGCGACAGGAGGCGGATTTGGATGGCGTTCATGCGCACATTGTACGGACTATTGTGAAAATTGCGGTGGGTTGAAACCCTTCAACTGCATGACATTAAAATGACGGCCCGGCGTGTTCAATCTGATAACCCGGACCGAAAATTTCACCTGAAAAGAGGTAGCAACCTATGCAACTGTCGACCATTCGCCGCGCTGACAACGCGGGTTCGCGCGGCCGTCGTCAACGCGGTTTCACGCTGATCGAAATCATGGTCGTGATCGCCATTCTCGGCATTCTCGCCGCGCTGATCGTGCCGAAGATCATGAGCCGTCCGGACGAAGCGCGGCGCGTTGCCGCGAAGCAGGACATCGGCACCGTGATGCAGGCGTTGAAGCTCTATCGCCTCGACAACGGCCGCTATCCGACCCAGGAGCAAGGCCTGCACGCACTGATCGAAAAGCCGTCCACCGACCCGGTGCCGAACAACTGGAAGGAAGGCGGCTATCTCGAGCGTCTGCCGAACGATCCGTGGGGCAATGCGTACCAGTACCTGAATCCCGGCGTGCACGGCGAGATCGATGTGTTCAGCTACGGCGCCGATGGCAAACCGGGCGGCGAAGGCAACGACTCCGACGTCGGGTCCTGGCAATGAACAGGCTGAACCTTGCATCCCGCCAGACTCGATGATGTTCATGCACGCGCCCTCCTTGCCACCGGTTCGGCCGCTTGTTTCGCCAGGCGCCCTGCCCGCCACGCCGTTATGTTCGCGGCGCGTGCAAGCGTGCGTGCTTCACCGATGCATTGCTGTATGAATTTTCGTTGATCGTCGATGGCCGGCACTATGCGCACGTCCGCTTGCAAGTCCCGTGTGGACACTCCGTGTACGGCTTCGCGGCCGCGCTCCCGCCTGCGCCGCCGCCGCGCGGCAGGCTTCACGCTGCTCGAAATGATGGTCGTGCTCGTGATCGCGGGCCTGCTCGTGTCGCTGACCGCGGTCACGATGACCCGCAATCCGCGCACCGATCTGAACGAGGAAGCGCAGCGTCTCGCGTTGCTGTTCGAATCGGCTGGCGATGAAGCGCAGGTGCGCGCGCGGCCGATCGCGTGGCAGCCGTTCGAGGGCGGCTTCCGTTTCGATCAGCGCACCCAGGACGGCTGGCGTCCGCTGCGCGACGATCTGCTCGGACCGCGTCAGTGGGAAGGCGGCGTGACCAGTGTCGCGATCAGTTACCCGGGCTCGGATTCGAACGCCGATCGCATCGTGTTCGGTACCGAGGCGATCGACGTGCCGGTGCAGGTCACGCTGTTTTCGGCGGCCGGCCAGGCGACGATCGTCGGTACCGGCAATGGCCGCTACGAGGTGCGCTGAGATGCGGATGCTTCGCTATGGCAGGTCGGTCCGTGCCCCTTCTCTCTTCATGATGCGCGATGTCGGGTGCCGCGAGGAGCGTGGCTTCACGATGATCGAGGTGCTGGTCGCGCTCGCCATCATCGCGGTCGCGCTTGCCGCGTCGTTGCGCGCGGTCGGCAGTCTCGCGAGCGGCGAAGCCGATCTGCACCGGCGTCTGCTCGCCGGCTGGAGCGCGGACAACGCGCTCGCGGACCTTCATCTGAAGCATGCATGGCCCAGCATCGGCTCAACGAGCTTCGATTGCTCGCAAGGCAATCTGCAACTGCGCTGTACCGAGCATGTGACGGCGACGCCGAATCCGGTGTTTCGCCGTGTCGAAGTGATGGTGACGATGCCTGGGCAGTCCGGCAATCTCGCGCAGATGGTCACGGTGGTCGCGAATGAAAACAACCGCTCGCTGTGAGCGCCGCCGCCGTCATGGCGCGCGCGGCTTCACGCTGATCGAACTGCTGGTCGCGATCGCGATCCTCGCGGTGATCGCCGTGCTGTCATGGCGCGGGCTCGATCAGATCATCCGCGGCCGCACGACGATCACGAACGCGATGGAAGACGAACGCGTGTTCGCGCAGCTGTTCGACCAGATGCGCATCGACGCACGCCAGGCCGCCAGCGACGACGAATCAGGCCAGGCCGCGGTCTCGGTGTCCGGCAACGCTCTGCAGATCGTGCGGCACATGGTGCTGCCGGCCACCGCGCCGCGTCTGCAGGTGGTGCGCTATCAGATCTCGAACGGCCGCGTGGTGCGCTACGCGTCGCCGCCGCTCGGCAACGTCGGCGAATTGCGGCGCGCGTTGCACGGCAGCGACGAAGACTGGAGCGCGGTGCCGCTGATGGGTGGCGTCGGCTCGATCTCGGCGCGCATGTACGTGCCGAAGCTCGGCTGGACCATACGGATGAACGACGTACAGACCGCGATGACCGAGGCCGTCAACAACCTGAAGGTGCCGCAGCTCGGCAACGCGCCGATGCCACGCTCGGTGACGGGGCTCGAGGTCAGCATCGGCGCAACATCGCTCGCGCGGCCGGTCACGCGCGTTTTTCTGGTCGGAGAATGACATGACGTTCTCCTCGTCGTTGTCGAAAAAGTCGGCATCCGGTTCGCGCGTGGCCGGCGCGCGGGAGCGCGGTGCGGCCATCATCAGCGCGCTGCTCGTCGTCGCGCTGTCGGCGATCCTCGTGTCCGGCATGTTGTGGCGCCAGCAGGTACAAATCCGGCGCATCGAGAATCAGCGGCTGTTGTCGCAGGCGCAATGGGTCGCGCGCGGCGCGCTCGACTGGACCCGGCTGATTTTGCGCTCCGAAGGCGATACGTCGGCTGGCATCACGTATCTGGGCGGCTTGTGGGGCGTGCCGATCGCGAAAACCCGGCTGTCGGATTTTCTCGGCCAGATTGGCGAGGTACGCGCTGAACAAGGCGCGGCCACCTACCTGTCGGGCTCGATCGAGGACGCGCAGTCCCGATTCAATCTGCGCAATCTGATCGCAAGTCCGGCGCCCGGCGTGACGCAAATCAGCGCCGAGCAGATGGCCGCGTATCAGCGCCTGCTGGTGTCGCTCGGCCTGAGCGGGCAGCTCGCCAAAGTGACCGCGCTGCACGTGCGCGCGGGGCTGTCGCAATCGGCGACGCGCTTTCAGACCGGCACGTCGATCAGCAGCACGCCGCAGGTGGGTGGCGGCGGCGGTATGACGGGCGGCAACTTCACGAACCAGCCCGGCATCGAGGACGGCGAGGACAACGTGGCGGTCGCGCCGCTGCTGATGACGAGCGTCGATTCGCTGCTCGATATTCCGGGCTACACGCCGGAGATCGTCGCGAAGCTGCGGCCGTTCGTCACCGTGCTGCCTACGACTACCGCGATCAACATGAACACCGCGTCGGCCGAAGTGATCGCGGCGGTGGTGCCGGGCATGACCGTGTCGCAGGCGCAAGCACTCGTGGCGCGGCGCCAGACCGTGTTTTTCCGCAACGCCGGCGACGTGCAGCTCGCGCTGACCGCCGCCGGTGTGCAATCGGTGTCGATCGATCCGAACCAGTTCGACGTCAATTCGAGCTACTTTTTAGTCCACGGCAGTGTGCAGCACGAGCGCGCCGAAGTGGATCGCACGACGCTCGTCTATCGCGATCCGCTGACTCACACCACGCGTATCGTGCGGGTACAAGACCAACTATGAACAACGCAATCCATAGAGAGAGTGGCCTTTGAGCACGCTGATCGTCCTATTGCCGCCGCGTGATCCGGCGGTGCCCTCGCAGGAATGGCAACTGCCCGAGCTGCCGTTCGTGCTGCTCGACAAGACGGGGCGCACGCAGCGCGCCGGCCGCTCGGCACTCGCGCTGCTGCCGCGCGCCGGCACGACGGTGCTGATGCTCGCCGCGCGCGACCTGCTGCTGATGCCCGCGACGCTGCCGCCGCTGCGTGGCCCGAAGCTGCGCCAGGCGCTGCCCAATATCGTCGAGGATCAACTGATCCAGGACCCGCAGACCTGCCATATCGCGGTCGATCCGCAGGGGCTTGGTGAAGGTCGGCACCTGCTCGCGATCATTGATCGCGGCTGGTTCCGTTTCATCTGTGAGGCGTTCACGGCGGCCGGTCATCGCAGTCTGCGCGCGGTGCCGGTCACGCGTTGCCTGCCGCTGGCGCCGGTGACCGAAGTTGCCGCGAACGTCGATGAAACAGCCGAAGTGCGCGAGCCGGCGATGGCCGGCGCGGCGAGCGTCGCGACGTCGCTACCGGGCGTCGCGCCGGTAGTCGCGCCCGAAGCGCCGTCCATCGTGCCGATGGTGGCCGCGGTGCTCGGTGCGGTCGTGCAGACCGCACCCGCCCTGCTCGTCGAAGGCGCGCTCGACAGCGGCGTGCCGCGCGTCGAACTGGCGATTGCACGCGGTGTCCAGGGCGAGGGTTTCGCGGCGCCGGCCGATGCGGTGAACGCGACGCTGTCCGCGCTAGCGGGTGCGGCGCCGGTATCGCTGTACATGCTGACCGAGGTGCCCGGCAACGAGCCGAACCAACCCACGACGAGTCCCGCGCGGCTCGCCTCGCATATTCACGGCGCGAGTCCGCTGCCGTTCGAGCAGCTCGCGCGGCGCGCGCTCGAATGCCGCTTCGACCTGTGCCAGTTCGAATTCGCGTCGCAGCCGTGGCGCCTCGATCGCGCGACGCTGCGGCGTCTGCGTCTGCCGATCGTGCTCGCGGTCGCCGCGCTCGTCGTCGCGATCATGGGCGCGAACGTGCAGTGGCTGATGCTTGCGCGTCAGCGTGACGCGATCAACACGCAGATGACGGAGCTGCTGCTCAATACGTTCCCGAAGACGACCGTCGTACTCGACGCGCCCGATCAGATGGCGCGTCAGGTGCAACAGCTGCGCGTGGCGGCGGGCGAGCTGTCGCCGGAGGACTTCCTGTCGCTCGCCGACGGCCTCGCGCGCTCGCTGTCGCCGCTGCCGGTCAACGGCATTGCCGCGCTCGACTATCACGAGCACCGCCTCGACGTGACCTTCAAACCCGCGGTCAAGGTCGACCCCGACTTCGCCAAGCGCCTCGCGCGCAACGGCCTCACCGGCGCGATCGACAGCAGTACCGGCAAGTGGACCATCAGGAACGGACAATGAAAGCTGAACTCGCTCAAACATGGGCTGGCTTCTGGGACCAGCGCACCGATCGCGAAAAGGCGCTGCTGACGTGGGGCGGCGCCGCGCTCGCCGTGGCGATTGCGTGGTCGGTGCTGTGGGCGCCCGCGCAGGAAGGCCGCGCGCACCTGCGTGAATCGCTGCCCAGCCTGCAGCGGCAGCTCGCGCAGATGACTGCGCAGTCGAACGAGGCGCGCTCGCTGTCGGCGGCCGCGCAAGGTGTCGCGCCGACCGGCGCGGCGCTGAAGGACGCGCTTTCCGCATCGCTCGGCGAACATGGCCTCGCCGCGACGCAGGTGCAGTTCGTCGGCAACGCGGTGCAGGTGCAAATGAAAAACGTGGCGTTTCCGGCCTGGACCGCGTGGGTCGATGACGTGCGCAAGCAGTTCAAAGTGCAGGTCTCCGAGGCGCACATCACCGCGTTGAAAGACGACGGCCAGGTCGATCTGACGGTCGCGCTGCAACCGTCGACCGCGAAATAACAACGCGCCGCTCGCTACAGGATCTCGCATGAATTACTGGATGTGGCGCCTGCGTGCGGCGCTGCCGTGGCTGGCGGTCGCCGTTTCGTCGATGGCGGCCGTGACGCTCGCGTTACTGCCGGCCGCCTGGATTACGCCGCAGTTCGCGCGGCAAACGCACGGGCACGTCAATCTCGTCGACGCCGAGGGCTCGCTGTGGCACGGCTCGGCGACCGTGATGCTGGCCGCCGGCGCCGATATGAGCGCGGCGACGCTGCTGCCTGGTCGGATCGAATGGCGCACGGCGTTCTGGCCGCTTTTCACCGGACGCGTGCGCATGGTCATGCGCCATAGCGAGGCGATGCCCGACCCGATCACGGTCGAAGCGACGCCGCGCGGCGCAACCATCACGCCGGGCGTGCTCGCGGTGCCGGCGTCGCTGCTCGCGGGGCTTGGCGCGCCATTCAACACGCTCGATCTGCAGGGCAACGTGCAGCTGTCGTGGTCCGACTGGCGCAGTTTCAACGGCGAAGCGTTCGGCCAGCTGACGATGATGCTCGACGACGTCAGCTCGCGGGTGTCGCTCGTGAAGCCGCTCGGGTCGTACCGGGTCAGGTTTCAGGCGCAGGGCACGTCGTCGGCGCTCGATCTGAGCACGATCAAGGGTCCGTTGACGCTGACCGGCAGCGGCACGGTGTCGGCCGCATCGACGTCGTTTCATGGCACGGCGAGCGCCGCGCCGGAACAGCACGATAACCTCGCCGGCCTGCTGAATCTGCTTGGCCGGCCTAGCGGGCCGGATACGGTGGCGCTGACGTTCGTGCACTGAGTTGAGGCTGACGTGCGCTGATGTGTGCCGAGGCGCGTGTTTCGCGCGTGGCGCGATGAAAAAAGAGGCATGGCCGCGAGTTGCGACCATGCCTCTTCTGTTTTGTGGCGCTGCTGCGCGGCGAGCGCAGCGGACATTATTTGCTCTGCACCCGCGCTTGCGGCGCGTCTATGCCCGACGCGGTGCTCTGTGCGATGGACGGCGCGCCGACTGACGTGGCCGCAGCCCTCGGCGCCGATGCCGGCAGCGGCGCGGGCGCCGCGACATCGCCGGTCTCGCGATTCATCTGCGACGCGTCCCAGCCGCCGCCGAGCGCCTTCACGAGCCCCACCGACGACACCATCCGCTGCCCGGCGATATTCTCGAGCTTCTGTTCGGCCGTGAAAGCCGTGGTCTGCGCGGTCAGCACATTGACGAAGCCGACCGTACCCGCCTTGTACTCGTTCGTCACGATGGCGAGCGCCTGGCGCGCCGAGTCGACCGCCTGCCGCTGCACGACGATTTCCTGTTCGAGGATGCGCAGCGACGCGAGGTTGTCCTCGACGTCCTGGAACGCGGCGAGCACCGTCTGCCGATAGGTCGCGACATCCGCATCATAGGTGGCACGCGCGGCCTCGGTTTGCGCTTTGCGCAGGCCGGCGTCGAAGATCGTCCCGGCCAGTTGCGGGCCGAGCGTCCAGAAGCGCGACGGCAACGTCAACAATTGCGAGAACACCGAGTTCTCGAAGCCGCCGGTCGCCGACAGCGTCAGCGACGGGAAGAAGGCGGCGATCGCCACGCCGATCTGCTCGTTCGCCGCCGCGGCCTTGCGTTCCGCCGATGCGATATCCGGCCTGCGTTCGAGCAGCGCGGAGGGCATCTGCGCAGGCACGGCGGGCGGCGTCGCGGTGAGCGGCATCGGCGGCAGGGAGAACATCGACGCGGGCACGCCGACCAGCACCGCGATCGCGTGCTCGTCCTGCGCGCGCTGGATGCCGTTGTCGATCGCGGCGGCCTGCGCCGATTGCAGCTGCGTTTGCGCCTGGATCACGTCCGAGCGCGCGGCGACGCCCGCCGCGTACTGATTCTGCGTGAGTTGCAGCGAGCGCTGATAGGCGATCACGGTGTCGTCGAGCAGCTTCTGCGTGGAGTCGAGCGCGCGCAGCAGGAAGTAGGTCTGCGCGAGCGTCGCCTGGGCGGACAGGCGCGCGTTCGCGAGGTCGGCGGCCGCGCCCTGCTGGCCGGCTTTCTGCGCGTTGACCGAGCGCGTGACCGAGCCCCACAGGTCGGGCTCCCAGCTCGCCGTCATCTGGACGTTGAAGCTGTTGGTGATGCCCTCGCGACTGGTCGCCGTAGTCGCGTTGCCACTGGTTTGCGTGCCGTTGCCCGAGCGCGTCGCGCCCGCCGACGCACCGATCGTCGGGAAGTACGCTGCCCGCGCTTCGCCGACGAGCGCGCGCGCCTGCCGGTAGCTCGCGGCGAATTGCGCGATGGTCTGGTTCGCGGTGTTGAGCTTGTATTCGAGTTCGTTGAGCTTCGGGTCTTCGTAGATCGCCCACCAGTCGCCGCGGTCGTGTTGATCGGCGGGTTCGGCGACTTTCCAGCCGGGCGCGGCTTCCTTGAACGACGCGGGGATCTCGGTGGCCGGCCGCTGATAGTTCGGACCGACCGCGCAGGCGGCCAGGAGCGTCGCGCAGGCCGCGCTCACGGCAAGGGACAGGACGCGCGGCGCAAGCGCCCGCGACATTCGATCAGACTGCATGCAATGAATTCCTTCTGGACGCCGCAATGCCGCCGGGGAATGGCGCCACCGGCCGGGCGAGATCGTGGTCTGCCGGAATGTTAGCGTATGAGCCCGCGCGAGCGCGGGAAACTGAAAGCCGAAAGGTTAATGCGAGGCCGTGCGCAGTTGTGTTACTTGCGGTGACGCGATGGTTACGCGTTGTTACCGGCGGCGCGAGAGGCTGCGGGTTCGCGGTCGTTCAGATGGCTAGACGAAGCGAAACTGTGTGCCGAAAAGCGCGCTGCGAATCGGTGCACCATCGGTGCACCTTCAGAGCCGCGATTCCGTGGATTGGGTCTGCTGGCGTTGACGCTGGCACGCGAGCTTGCCAGCGGAGGCCCGGCACGACGCACCGCCTGGCGCGAGGCAAGCGTTACCGCCGTTGGCCGTCGCGGGGGCGACGTTTCCCGCCTTTATCACGAAGCTTTCCTTCGGCAGCACGATCTCGCTGGATTCCGCGCCCCCAACGCTGCCTTTCCTCGCCCGCTTCGTCCCCCTTCGATGCTCGGCCCACGCGAGCAACGCGACACCCACCGACCCACCCGGCAGCACGAACAGTCCCGCAAACAGCGCGAGCTTCCACCAGCGGTGTCGGCCCTGGAAGGTATGGAGTGCGGAATCGGTCAGTGAGCGGCTGAGGCCGCCAAGCGTGTTTTTGAGGTACAGCATCGGGGAAATCCTTTGGCGCGCGTCGCGAGGCGGGCGGCGTGCGGTCGATCGGTCAGAACATGGTCTCGAATGGCGCAGGACGCGCGAAACTCATTGCTTGTCATAATATTGACTATGCAATCAAATTTCAAGATACTGTGCGACGCAAATGATTCGACTGTTGTATTTCGGTTGGCCTCGTTGCGCACCGCAAAATGCGATTTGACTTGTCTGCTTAGGCAGCTAAACTTCGTCTTGCCTGGATGTTGCGGATACCCCATGACTGATGGCCCCTACAAAGCGGACGAGGTCGAGCTCACGAGCAGTCTCGGCTACTACCTGACGAAAGCGCGCAATGTACTGGTCGAGCGCACGGACCGTGCGGTCAAGCCGCTCGGGCTCACCGCGCAGCAGATCGGGGTGATTCTGATGCTGTCGTCGCGGCGCGCGAGCACGCCATTCGAGCTGTCGCGCGCGATGTCGTACGACAGCGGCTCGATGACGCGTCTGCTCGACCGGCTGGAAAAGAAGGGCTTCGTCGTGCGCACGCGCAGCAGCGACGACCGACGCATGGTGAAACTTGAGCTGACGCAGCAGGGCCACGAGGCCGCGCGCCAGTTGCCGAACCTCGGCGCAACTGTGCTGAACGACCAGTTGCGCGGCTTTACCGCCGGGGAGCACGCGACGCTGATTCACCTGCTCGCCCGTTTCATCGCAAACGGTCCCGAGGGAGGCGCCGACGTGGGTTGCGGACCGGCGCCACCGCCGGACGAGCCGCCGGGATGAGCCGAAGCATGCGTCAAACAACGGTCGTCGTCGGATGGCGGCGGCGCGTCATCACGAAGTACTAGCAGGACAATCACGAGGCGCTTTTCCAAGGCGTCATTGTCATTAGATATCTGTCTGGGCAGAGGGTGATGCGGCATGCAAGCAACGTATCTGACGCACGCGATAAGGCTGCCGCGACAAGCTTTCGCCGCCTGAGGGAGAACAAACCTATGGATGCCACGGCTTCCAACGCCACGCTGCCCGCAGCAGAACTCGCCCCGCTCAAGGGCGGCACGCTCGCGCTGCTGACCGTCGGCCTTGCGCTCGGCACCTTCATGGAGGTGCTCGACACCTCGATCGCGAACGTCGCGGTGCCGACCATTTCCGGCAGCCTCGGCGTCGCCGCAAGCCAGGGCACCTGGGTGATCTCGTCGTACTCGGTCGCCTCGGCGATCGCTGTGCCGCTGACCGGCTGGCTCGCGCGACGCGTCGGCGAGGTACGACTTTTCACGCTGTCCGTGCTGCTGTTCACGATCGCGTCGGCGGCCTGCGGTTTCGCGCACAACTTCGAATCGCTGATCGCATTCCGGCTCGTGCAAGGGCTCGTGTCCGGGCCGATGGTGCCGCTGTCGCAGACGATCCTGATGCGCTCCTACCCGCCCGCCAAACGTGGACTCGCGCTCGGCTTATGGGCGATGACCGTGATCTGCGCGCCGATCTTCGGCCCGGTGATGGGCGGCTACATCACCGATAACTTCACGTGGCCGTGGATCTTCTACATCAACGTGCCGATCGGCCTGTTTTCGGCGTTCTGCGCGTATCTGCTGCTGCGTGGCCGCGAGACGCAGACGACGCGCCAGCGCATCGACGCGGTGGGCCTCGTGCTGCTCGTGACCGGCGTGTCGTGTCTGCAGATGATGCTCGACCTCGGCAAGGACCGCGACTGGTTCAACTCGACGTTCATCGTGGCGCTCGCCGTGATCGCGCTCGTGTCGATCGCGTTCCTGCTCGTGTGGGAGTTGACCGAGAAGGAGCCGATCGTCGACCTGTCGCTGTTCAAGGATCGCAACTTCGCGCTCGGCGTCGTGATCGTCTCGTTCGGCTTCATGGCGTTCTTCGGCTCGGTGGTGATCTTCCCGCTATGGCTGCAAACGGTGATGGGCTATACGGCCGGCCTCGCGGGTCTCGCCACGGCACCGGTCGGATTGCTCGCGCTGTTTCTGTCGCCGATGATCGGCAAGAACATGCATCGGCTGAATCTGCGCATGGTCGCGAGCTTCGCGTTCATCGTGTTCGCGATCGTGTCGTTCTGGAACTCGACGTTCACGCTCGACGTGCCGTTCGGCCACGTGATCCTGCCGCGGCTCGTGCAGGGGATCGGCGTCGCCTGCTTCTTCGTGCCGATGACGACAATCACGCTGTCGAGCGTGTCCGACGAGCGTCTTGCAAGCGCGTCGGGTCTGTCGAACTTTTTCCGCACATTGTCGGGCGCGATCGGCACCGCGATCAGCACGACGTTCTGGGAAAACGACACGATCTATCACCACGCGATGCTTGCAGATTCGGTCAGCACGTATTCGGCGAACACCAACGCCTATACGAATGCGCTGGCGGGCGCCGGGCTCTCCGGCGACAGCCTGACCGCGCAGCTGAACCAGGTGGTGACGAGTCAGGCGTACATGATGGCCACCAACGACTTCTTCCGCATCTCGGGCGCGGCGTTTATCGTGCTGGCGGTGCTCGTGTGGATCACGAAGCCGCGCAAAGGCACCGGGCCCTCATTAGGACACTGAAGCAAACGCGCGGCAGCGGCGAACGCATCGCCGCTGCGGCCACCGCTCGATCTATTGCGACATCGCCTCGCCATTCGGCAGCGTGGTCGTGTTACGGGGCATCGTCTCCGGATGCGTCGCATCGGGCGCGTTCTGCGATGGCGTCGCGCTGCCTTGCGGCGCGCTGGCGGCTGTGCCCGTGGTGCCTCTCACATACTGCTTGAAATCCGCACCGGCTTCCCACGGATTCGGCTTGCAGCCGAGCGAGCTGTCGCAATGCGCCGAAAAGCCGATCGTGGTGGTGCCATCGGGACCTGCGGCGCGCGTGATCTGAAACGCGAGCGCGCGCTTGCCGCCGTCCGGGCCGGCGGTCTGGATCAGCGAGTCGTTAGCGGTCTCGATCTTGTACTTCGAATGACTCGCGACCCACGTTTGCGCCCGTTGCCACCAGAGGTCGCATTCGGCCTTGTTCGAACACGTCAACGGCCTGGTCGCGATCTGCATGACATCGGGATCGACCTGACCCTGGGTCGAGCATGCCGTCGCCGCCACGAGACACAGCGCGGCCAACAGAGCTTTGTTCTTCACGTCGATACCTCCCCTGTGGAGCATGTCATAAGATTTTGGACCACCCCATCGAAGCGGTGTTTCACCCAGATCAGAGAATCGCGACGTCGCGCGGAGTATTTGCCGATTCCGCGGACGCCTGAAGAGCTCAATCCGTAGAGGTTACCTGCGCGTTACTCGGGGCAAAGAAAAAGCGGCCACGTGGGCCGCTTGAAGCACTTCCGGGATGCTGTGGTCCGAACGCTCAGACGCTGAAGCGATTGAGCGTATAGGCCCGATACGCAGCGACGAACGCATCGAACGAACCAACCTCGTCGCGTTCGAGCTTCGCCTGTTCGTCGAGCGATCGCACCGCGAGGTCGGCAAACGCCTTGGACTGCGCGGCATCGAGCGGACGCGCACGGAAGTACGCGGCGTGCGCTTCGCTTTGCGCGAGGCCGAACGCGAGGAAGCTTTGCTGCTGGTCGCGCATCGTTTGCAGCACGCGCGCCGATGGCGTCAGCGACACGTCCGCGAGCTTCGCGCGTTGCGCGGCGACCGCGCGCGCGTGTTCGTCGCCGCCCTTCAGGCTGTCGAGCACGGCCGCCGCGGCGTCGATTTTCACGAGCAGTTCGTCGGCCCAGTCGATCATCGCGACCGGCTTGCCGTCGCGAACCAGTTCGAGGCCTGGCTTGCGGCCTTCCATCGTCACGCGGCCGAAGTTCTGGTTCGCTTCGGTGTACGCAGGCGGAGGCAGGGACGCGCTGTCGTCGAGCGCGCACACGAGCAGGTACGCGTCGAGAAAGCGCGACGTTTCCAGCGAAATGCCGGCCGGCTCGAACGGATCAATGTCCATGCAACGCACTTCGACGTATTGCACGCCGCGCGCGGCGAGCGCATGCAACGGCCGCTCACCCGGATACGTGACGCGCTTCGGACGAATCGTCGAATAGAACTCGTTTTCGATCTGCAGCACGTTGGTGTTGATCTGCACCCACTCGCCGTCGCGTTGCGTGCCGATCCGCTCGTAGGCGGGATACGGCTGGCTCACGGCTTTCGCGAGCGCGTCGAGATAGCCGGGCAGCGTGTCGTAGTCGGCGCGCAGCGCGGCTTGCGCGGTCGTGTTCGAATAGCCGAGATCGCTCATGCGCAGGCTGGTCGCGTACGGGCGGTACAGCGTGTCGGCGTCGAACGTGTCGAGCGTGTGTTTGCGATCGCGGAGAAAGCGCCGATCGAGCGCCGGCGACGCGCCGAACAGATACATTAGCAGCCAGTTCGTGCGGCGGAAATTGCGGATCAGCGCGAGGTAGCGGTCGGACTGGAAGTCGACGGCGCTCGCGGTGGATTGCTGATCGGCGTGCAGCAGGCGCCACACGTCTTCGCTCAGCGAATAGTTGTAGTGGATGCCCGCGATGCACTGCATCGTGCGGCCATAGCGCAGCGCGAGGCCGACGCGGTACACGTACTTCAGCTTGCCGATGTTCGACGTGCCGTAGTGCGCGATCGGAATGCCATCGTCGGTGGAGGGCAACAGTCCCGGCATTGAGTTGTTCCACAGGATCTCGTCGCCGAGCTCCGCGTAGACGAAACGATGCAGCACGTCGAGTTGCGCGAGGGTTCCGGCGGCGTCCTGCTCAGCCGGCGTGATCAGCTCGAGCAGCGCCTCGGAGTAGTCGGTCGTCAGCGACGGGTGCGTGAGCGCCGAGCCGAGCGCGCGCGGATGCGGCGTCATCGCGAGCTGGCCGTTGCGCGTCACGCGCAGGCTTTCCCTTTCGATGCCGCGCAGGCCGCGTATCAGCACATCGCGCTGCGGGCTCGAGCCGAGCACGGACAGGCGGTGCGAAAGCGCGTCGGTCGTGCAGGAAGGTGTGGTGTTTGGCATTGATGCAAGTCGGGCGTTGCCGGTTGCCGTGTATCGCCAGACGATTCACAGACGGTATAGCGGCTGACAACGTTCGGCGGAATTTTCAGTAGCGGGCACTTTAACATCTCGCCAGAACCGCCGCTTGCGGCCGCTTCGGCGGAGTTTCAGCGGGCACGTCGAGGTCGCGCTGAACTACGCCATCGGCATCGGCACGTCGCGACGACGCTCAGCTCATCCCCCGCGCGCAGCGCCCGCCCGATCCGCCACCTCGTTCCACAGATGCATCGCGGCATACGCGCGATACGGCCGCCACGCGTCGGTGCGGCTGCGCTGCTGCGCGGGCCGTACGAGCGAAGGATCGCGCGCGCAGATCGATTGCATCAGCACGAGATCCGCCTCGGGCCATGCATCGGGATCGCGCCATGCACGCATCGCGACGTATTCGACGGTCCATGGGCCGATGCCCGCGAGCGCGAGCAATGCGGCACGCAGGCTCGCGGCGTCGACGGTGTCGCTGCTGTCGAGCGGCACGTCGCCGCCCGCGACCGCACGCGCGAAGCCCTGCAACGCGGCGACGCGTTTGCCCGGCATGCCGATCTGCGCGAGATCGACTTCGGCGAGCGCGGCCGGCGTCGGAAAACGCCACGCGGTGTTTTCGTGCGGATGCCCGTCGATGCGTTCGCCCGCTCGCTGCACGAGCCGTCCGATGATGGTCGTCGCGGCCTTCACGCTGACCTGCTGACCGACGATCGCGCGCACCACCAGTTCGAAGCCGGACCACGCGCCCGGCACGCGCAGGCCGGGCACCGCGGCGACGAGCGGCGCGAGCCACGGGTCCGCCGCGAGTCCGGCGGCGATCTTCCTTGGATCGGCGCGCAGATCGAACATTCCTGCGATTGGCGCGGCGAGTGCATCGGCGTGGCGGCTCGCCGGCCCTTCGATGCTCGCGACGATGCAGCGCTTGCGCGGATGCAGCCGCACGCTGAGCGTCCCGCTGTCGCCGTTCCAGTCGATCGCGCGACGATACGCGCCGTCCTCGACGGCTTCGACGCCAGGCGTCGCGCGGCCGCTGAAAAAGCGCAGCAGCCGCGGCCAGTCGAACGGTGCCTTGAACGGCAATTCGAGAGTTGCAACCTCGTTAAGCGTGCTCAAGCGGCGTGATCCAGTTGGGAGTTGTGGGAGTCGGCATCTGTGCGGCTTGCGTCGCGGCGGGGCGCGTCGCTGGCTGAAACGCCGCCTGCGTGCTGCGCCTCATTGTCGAGCAACGCGGCCTTGCGCGGCAGCCCCCAGCGATAGCCGGCGAGCGCCCCGCCCTTCTGCACGACGCGATGGCAAGGAATCGCGAGTGCGACCGGGTTGGTCGCGCATGCGCTCGCGACGGCGCGCACCGCCCGCGGCGAGCCGACCGCCTCGGCGATCTGCGAATAGCTGCGTGTCTCGCCGTACGGGATCCGCCGCAGCGCATCCCACACGCGCTGCTTGAATGCGGTCGACGCGATATCGAGCGGCAACTCGAAGTCCTGGCGCGTGCCGCGCAGATACGCGTCGATCTGCGCGATGAACGGCGCGAGCCGGCCGGCGTCTTCGCGTAGCTCGGCATTCGCGAACTCGCCGCGCAATTCGTCGATCAGCAGCGCGGTGTCGTCGCCGAAACCGATCTTGCAGATGCCCTTGTCGGTCGCGGCGACCAGCACGAAGCCGAGCGAGGTCGGCGCGCTCGCATAGCGCACCGTCAGGCCCGCGCCCTTGCGGCGATACGCGGACGGCGCCATGCCGAGCTCGGCCGGCGCGCTGTCGTACATTCGCGACGGCGAGCCGAAACCGGCGTCGAGCGTCGCGCGTGTGACGTCGGCGCCGCCCTGCAGCGCATCGCGCAACGCGGCGCCGCGCTGCGCGGCCTGGTACTGACGCGGCGAGACGCCGACCACGCGCTTGAACAGGCGCTGCAAATGGAACAGGCTCACGTGCACGGCATCGCTCAGTTGCGCGAGCGTGAGGCGCTGCTGCGGATCGGCGTCGAGCGCGGCGCACGCCCTGGCGACGATGTCGAGCTCGCGCGGCAGACCACCGGGCTGGCAGCGCTTGCAATCGCGAAAGCCCGCGGCGCGCGCGGCGGCGGCATCGGTGAAGAAAGCGACGTTTTCGCGGCGCGGCTGGCGCGACGCGCACGACGGCCGGCAGAACACGCCGGTCGTCCTGACCGCGTAGAAGAATGCGCCGTCGGCATCGCGGTCGCGGTGGGTGACGGCGTCCCAGCGTTCGTCGTCGGTGCGCCACTGGGTGGTGTCGACGTCGGCGGCGGTGCGCATGGGGACGGAATGGCGAGTGGTGGCGTTCATGATGTCCTGGGGCCCAGATGGGCAGGCAGTGTCGATACTCATCAATCTAGGCCCGAACGCTACACAGTACGCGCCGGATCTTGCTCTGTCATTCGGACGCGCTTGTCCGTACCCGTAGTGGGGTCAAACCCGGCAAACCGCAATTCGAAGCGCCTTGGAATGCCCTGCGGCCGGGCGTTTTGCCTCAAAGTGCGGCAATTTCGCACGATGTCGGGTTTTCCCTTAAAAAGTTATTGCGTCGCACCAAGCCGATGTGTATATTAGTACTTGTCTCCTCCATGTCTCCTCCTGATATGGATTCAGCCCGCTCCACTTGAGCGGGCTTTTTTTTGCCTGCGTTTTTTGTCCGCGCCTGGTCCGCATTTGGTCCGGTTCGCCCACGACTTCCCGCCGATCCACCCCGCCCTTTCCTTTCTCCTACACTTCCTAATCGGTTCTCCGAACTAGCGAAAGGGCGTTCGACATGAAAATCCACATTCGCGAGATCGACCACGTCGTGATCCGGGCGACGCACGTCGAAACCCTCGCGCGCTTTTACTGCGACGTACTCGGTTGCAGTGTTGAAAAGGAGCAGCGCGAACTCGGCCTCACGCAACTGCGCGCGGGCCGATCGCTGATCGATCTGCTGCAGGTCGGCGCGAAGCTCGATCGCGCGGAAAATGGCGCGGCGGGCACGGGGCGCAACATGGACCACCTGTGTCTGCGCGTCGAGTCATTCGACGCCGACGCGCTGAAGGCGCATCTGAGCGCGCATGGCGCGCGGCTCGGCGAACAGGGAGTGCGTTATGGCGCGGACGGATTCGGGCCGTCGCTGTATCTGTTCGACCCGGAGGGCAATATGGTCGAGCTGAAGGGGCCGCCGGAAGCGGCGCGGGTCACGTCGCTCTGAAGGCGAGAACGAAGCGGCGCAAAAACTGGTTCAGACCTGAGCCATCACGCATCGGCGGGCGCCTTCAGTACGGTCCGGTCGATCTTCACCGCATCGGCTTCGGCGCTGCCGAGCCATGCTTCGTCGTCCTGCACCGTGCATTGCAGCCGCATCGTGCGTTCGGCAAGCGAGCCGAGCGATGCCGCGACGTCTTCGTCGAGCGTCCAGACCGTCACGTTGCGCAGGCGCTCGACCTTGTTGCGCACGCCCTGCCACCAGATTTCCGAAGTACGCCCGCCATACGCGATCACGACCACGTGATTCGCCCGCCCGCTCGCCTTGGCGATGCGGCGCTCATCGGGCTGGCCGACCTCGATCCACGTGTCGATCGCGCCGGTCAGATCCTTCGCCCACAGATCCGGTTCGTCGACATCCGACAAACCTTTGCAGAACTCCAGCCGTTCCTGCGCGAACAGCGCGAACGCGGCGACGCGGACCATCATCCGTTCGTCGGTTTCGGAGGGGTGACGGGCGATCGTCAGCGAATGGTCGGCGTAATAGTGCCGGTCCATGTCAGCGATCTGCAGTTCCGCCTTGTATATCGTCGATTTGAGAGCCATGCCGTTGCTAAACCAGGCGCTCGCTCCACCGGAGCGCAGCGAAAATGAATCGTCGACGGCGCGTTGCCGTTTCTCGTGTTTGCTGTACATCGGATGTTCCTCCCGCGCCGTCAGCCGGTGCCTATGACACAGAAGGAAGCATTTACCGGGCCACTGCGGGTTCCGTGGCCGTGCCGTACACGTCGCGAGCCGCATCTCGCAGCGCGTCGAGCACGACGGCGGCCGCTGGCGACAATAGATGCGACTGGCGCGTGATGATACCGAATGTATCCATCCTGCAAGGCAAATCGATCGGGACGCGCTTCAATACCCCGTACTGTTGGTACTGACGCGCCACTTCATCGGGCAATACCGCCAACATGTCGCTTTGCAGCAGCAGGCTCGAAATCGCGAGAAAGTTGTTGGTATTGACGACGTTCTGCGGCGGATTCAGGCCGATCTGCGAAAACATCAGATCGAAGCGATGGCGCAGCACGCTGCCCGGCGGATGCAGCACCCACGCCGCGTTGACGATACCGCGCAGCGTCAATCCCGTTTCATTTTCGAGCGGATGGCCGGGACGCGCGACCACGCACAGCGGTTCGTCGGCGAGCGGTTCGTAGCGCACGTCGGTCTTGAATTGATTCTGCCGTTCGAGCACGCGGCCGATCATGATGTCGAGATCGCCTTCGGCGAGCCGCGGCAGCATCACGTCGGAGGTCTCGACCTCGGTCCAGATCTGCAACTGCGGATAACGCTCCTTCACGCTCGCGATCGCGCGCGGCACCATCGTCGCGGCGGCCGCGGCGATCACGCCGATACGCACCTGACCCGCGAGCCCCGAGCGCAGCGCCGAGATTTCGTCGTGCGCCTGGCTCAGGTTCGACAGCACCATGCGCGCGTGGCGGATCATCACCTCGCCGTACAGCGTCGCATGCATACCGTGCGGCGTGCGGTCGAACAGGCTCACGCCGAGCATGTCCTCGAGCTCTTTCAACAGGCGCGACGCGGCCGGCTGCGTCATGCCGAGCACGTCGGCCGCGCGGCGCACGTTGCCCTCCTCCTCCATCGCGGCAAGCAGCAGCAACTGGCGCGTCTTTAGCCGCGCGCGCACGAACCAGTTCGAATAGCTACGCGTCATCGCAGGGTCTCCTGGGTTTTTTTACGAGCGATGTTTGTACGTTCTTCCTCTGAAGCTCCATGATGCCATACCGAAACTGATATCGGAGAAGCCTAAAAAGGGATTGGAAAGTTATTGGGACCGCTCATACCATTCGTGGACTTTTGTGAACTTCCGGTGCGCCTTTTTTTCGCCGATGAACCGCGATCCGCTCGTCCCCCTCGTTGCCAGCCCGTTTCGCCATTACATCAATGGCGGATGGGAGACCGGCGCGACCACGGGCGTGTCGCTCAATCCGTCGGATCTCGACGAGCCGGTCGGCGAATACGTGCGCGCGGACGTGCGGCAGACCGACAGCGCGATCGAGGCTGCGCACGCGGCGTTTCGCGACTGGTCGCTCGCCTCCGCACAGCGCCGCGCCGACGCGCTCGACGCGATCGGCAGCGAAATGCTCGCGCGCCGCGAGGAGCTGGCCCGGCTGCTCGCGCGTGAAGTCGGCAAGGTGCTGCCTGAGGCGCTCGCCGAAGCGACGCGCGCAGGGCAACTGTTCAAGCTGTTCGCGGCCGAGGCGCTGCGCGCGTTCGTCGAGCCGCTCGCGTCGGCGCGTGCCGGCGTCGAAATCGACGTGACGCGCGAGCCGCTCGGGGTGGTCGGCATCATCGCGCCGTGGAGCGCGCCGCTCGCGATCGCCGCGGCGAAGATCGGTGCCGCGCTCGCGCACGGCAACTGCGTCGTCTACAAGCCGGCAGAATCGGCGCCGGCTTGCGCGGCGGCGCTCGCGTCGATCGTCAGTCGCGCGGGCTTGCCGGCCGGCGTGTTCAACCTCGTGATGGGCAGCGGACGCAAGGTCGGTGCGCGCATCGTCGCACATCCGCTCGTCGCGGCGATCAGCTTCACCGGTTCGTCCGACACCGGCACGCGCGTGCTGCAGGCCGCCGCGACGCGCCAGGCGCGCGTGCAGCTCGAGATGGGTGGCAAGAATCCGTTCGTCGTGCTGGCCGACGCCGATCTCGACGGCGCGGTCGACGCGGCGCTCACCGGTGCCTTCAGCGCGACCGGCCAGCGCAGCACGGCTGCCGCGCGGCTGATCGTCGAACGCACGGTGTTCGCGCCGTTCGTCGACGCGTTGCAGGCAAAGCTCGCGAAACTCACCGTCGATCACGCGTTGAAGCACGGCACCGATATCGGCCCGGTGGCGAACGCCGCGCAGCTCGAACGCAATCTCGACTACGTGCGCGTCGGCGAGCAGGAAGGCGCGCAGTTGCTGCGCGGCGGGCGGCAACTGGAGCGCGCGACGCGCGGCTATTTTTTCGAGCCGGCGCTGTTTATCGGCGAATCGGAGCATCGCATTGCGCGTGAAGAGATTTTCGGGCCGCTCGCGGTCGTGCTGCGCGCGGACGATTACGAACACGCGCTACATCTCGCGAACGACACCGCCTACGGACTGTGCGCCGGCATCTGCACGCGCTCGCTCGAACGCGCGCGGCATTTTCGCCGCCACGTGCAGAGCGGTCTCGTCACGATCAATCTGCCGACCACGGCCGTCGAGCATCACGGACCCGGCGGCGGGCGCAAGGCGTCGGCCTATGGCGCGAGCGATGCCGCGTTCTGGACCGCCGTGAAAACGGCGTACCTGGCGAGCTAGAAGCAATGAGCCGCGCCACCGTTTTCACCGCGACTTGCGCGAACCGTCCGGCGTGCCGCGCGCAGATCCGCCCCGATTCGCGCGACGGCTGACGCCGCCTGCGTTACCCCGCTGCAACTACACGACATCAATGCAGCTTTTCACCCTCAGGAGACAGTAGATGACCAGCAAGCTACGCCGTTTGACCCTGACCGCGATGGCCGCCGCCGCCCTCGCCGCCCCGTTCGCCGCACAACTGTCCGCCCGCGCGGATGAGCCGCTCAAAGTCGGCTTCCTCGTGAAGATGCCCGAACAGGCGTGGTTCATCAACGAACAGAAAGCCGCGACCGCGCTCGGCCAGAAGGACGGCTTCTCGGTCGTCAACATCGGCACGCCCGACGGCGAAAAAGTGCTGGCCGCGATCGACAACCTCGGCGCGCAAGGCGCGAAAGGCTTCGTGATCTGCGCGCCCGACGTGCGTCTCGGACCGGCGATTCAGGCGCGCGCGAAGCGCTACAACATGAAGTTCGTGACCGTCGACGACCAGCTGGTCGATTCGACCGGCAAGCCGCTGGCGAACGTGCCGCACCTCGGCATGTCGGCCTTCAAGATCGGCAACCAGGTGGGCCAGGCGATCACCGACGAAATGAAGCGCCGCGGCTGGAAGCCTGAGGAAGTCGGCGCGCTGCGTATCACGGACTATGAGCTGCCGACCGCGAAGCTGCGCACCGACGGCGCGACGCAGTCGCTGCTCGCCGGCGGCTTCAAGAAGGAAAACGTCTTCGACGCGCCGCAGAAAACCACCGACGACGAAGGCGGCTTCAACGCGGTGTCGCCGGTGCTCGCGCAGCATCCGAACATCAAGAAGTGGGTGATCTTCGCGCTCAACGAGGAAAGCGTGCTCGGCGGCGTGCGCGCGACCGAACAGCTGCATATTCCGGCCGCGGACGTGATCGGCGTCGGCATCAACGGCGCGGGCGAGGCGTTCGCCGAGTTCCAGAAGAAGGAACCGACGGGCTTCTACGGCACGATCGCGGTCAGCTCGACGAACCACGGCAAGGAAAGCACCGAGAACCTTATCGAGTGGATCAAGGACGGCAAGCAGCCGCCCGCCGACACGCAAACCACCGGCAAGCTGATGGTGCGCGGCAACTGGCAGGACGTGCGCAAGGAACTGGGTATTTAAGCGAGGTTCTCGCAGCAGACGGCGGGCCGCCTCGTGCCTCGCGTTTAGCGCGAGCGCGGCCCGCTCAGGTTTCATCCGTTCGAGGTTTATCGATGACGTCCTTACTCACCGGGTCTCGTGCCAGCGAGGCGGCGCTCGCGCCCTCGCCCTCGCCTGCATCGACGCCCGCATCCGACGCCCCCTATCTCCGGCTCGACGGCATCACCGTGCGCTTTCCGGGCGTGCTCGCGCTCGACCAGGTCTCGCTAGAAGTGCGCCGCGGCGAGGTGCACGGCCTGATGGGCGAAAACGGCGCCGGCAAATCGACGCTGCTGAAGGTCCTGTCAGGCGTCAATCATCCTGTCTCGGGCACGTTGTCGCTCGACGGCGTCGAGCAGCAGTTCGCGACGACCAAGGCGGCGATCGCCGCGGGCATCGCGATCATCTATCAGGAACTGCATCTGGTGCCGGAGCTGACGGTCGCCGAGAATCTGATGCTCGGCGCCCTGCCGAATCGCTTCGGCGTACTGGACGAAAAGGCTTTGGTCGCGCGTGCGATGCGCGAGCTCGAACGCCTCGGCGAAAAGCTCGATCCGTCGCAGCAGGTCAAGCATCTGTCGATCGGTCAGCGGCAGATGATCGAAATCGGCAAGGCGCTGATGCGCGACGCGCGCGTGATCGCGTTCGACGAACCGACCAGCTCGCTGTCGTCGCGCGAAACCACGCAACTGTTCCGCATCATCCGCGCGCTGAAGGCCGAAGGCCGCGCGATCATCTACGTCACGCACCGGATGGATGAAGTCTACGAACTGTGCGATCGCGTCACCGTGTTTCGCGACGGCCGCCGCATCGACACCTTCGAAGCCGGCGCGGGACTCGATCGCGATCGGCTGATCAGCTGCATGGTGGGCCGCTCGATCACCGATGTGTACGGCTATCGCGCGCGCGAGCACGGCGACGTGCAGCTTCAGGTCGACGGCCTGATGGGACCGGGCCTGCGCGAACCGGCATCGTTTTCGGCGCGCAAGGGCGAGATCGTCGGCTTCTTCGGGCTCGTCGGCGCGGGCCGCTCCGAGTTGATGAAGCTGATCTACGGCGCGGTCAAGCCGAGCGCCGGCGAGGTCGCGCTGAAGGGCAAGCGCGTGCAGTTCGCCACGCCGCGCGACGCGGTGCGCGCCGGTGTCGCGCTGTGTCCCGAGGATCGCAAGCAGGAAGGCATCGTGTCGATCGCGTCGGTGTCGGACAACCTGAACATCAGCTGCCGCCGTCACTTCAGCCGCTTCAACGTGCTCAACGGCCGCAAGGAAGCGCAGACCACGCGTGAGTTCATCGGCAAGCTCGCGATCAAGACGCGCAACGGCGACACGCCGATCGGCACGCTGTCCGGCGGCAATCAGCAGAAGGTGATCCTGTCGCGCTGGCTCGCCGAAGAGATCGACGTGTTCCTGATGGACGAGCCGACGCGCGGCATCGACGTCGGGGCGCGCAGCGAGATCTATGGGCTGCTGTATGGGCTCGCCGAGGCGGGCCGCACGGTCATCGTCGTGTCGAGCGATCTCGCCGAGGTGATCGGCGTGACCGATCGCGTGATCGTGATGAAGGAAGGCCGCATCGTCGGCGATCTGCCGAAGGCGCAGGCCACGCCGGATGCGCTGATCAAGCTGGCATTGCCGCGCTGATCGCCCAACGGATCGCGCCACCAGACCTCTTACCGAATACCGCAACGAAAACGGCATTGAATGGAACAGACATCATGAATACACCTTCCACCGATTCCTCCACCCCCGCCGTCGCCTCCGTGGGCTTGACCGCGCGCGCCGCGCGCACCTGGGACCTGATCAACAAATCCGGCATCGTGATGGTGTTCATCGTCCTGTTCGCGGTGCTGTCGTTCACGGTCCCAGACTTTCTGAGCACGCGCAATATCCAGGGCCTGCTGCTGTCGGTCACGCTGATCGGCTCGATCTCCGTCACGATGATGTTCGTGCTCGCACTCGGCGAGGTGGACCTGTCGGTGGCGTCGATCGTCGCGTTTTCGGGCGTGGTGGCTTCCGTGCTGATCACCGCGACGCACAGCGTGTTAGTCGGCATCACGGCCGGCGTGCTCGCGGGCGGCGCGGTCGGGCTCGTCAACGGCACGCTGGTCGCGCGCTACAAGATCAACTCGCTGATCGTCACGCTCGCGATGATGGAGGTCGTGCGCGGCCTCGCGTACATCACGTCGAACGGCGACGCGGTGATGATCTCCGAGGAGCGCTTCTTCGACCTCGGCGGCGGCTCATTCCTCGGCATTTCTTATCCGATCTGGAGCAACATCGTCGGCTTCGTTCTGTTCGGCTTCCTGCTGAAAAAGACCGTGTTCGGCAAGAACGTGCTGGCCGTCGGCGGCAATAGCGAAGCGGCTGTGCTCGCGGGGCTGCCCGTCACGCGGATCAAGATCACCGTGTTCGTGCTGCAAGGCCTCGTGACCGGCTTCGCGGGCGTGATGCTCGCGTCGCGCATGAGCCTCGGCGATCCGAAGACGTCGGTCGGGCTCGAGCTCGGCGTGATTTCCGCGTGCGTGCTCGGTGGTGTATCGCTGACGGGCGGTGTCGCGACGATCTCCGGCGTGTTGGTCGGCGTGCTGATCATGGGCTCCGTGCAGGACGCCATGAGCCTGCTGAACGTGCCGACGTTCTATCAGTATCTGATTCGCGGCGGCATCCTGCTGCTCGCGGTTCTGTTCGACCAGTTCCGCCGCAGCAAGCGCGTGCACTGACGCGCCGTTGCTCGTGGCCGGTTTCCTGCGCTTTGCGAGAAGGCGTACTGCCGATGCGGGTCGATAAAACCCGCATCGGCTTTTTTATTGCAGGTGAAGCCAGGCAAGTATCCAAAAGCAATAAAAAACGGCTTGGCGTCTGAATGCCCAAGCCGTCTCTTTTAGCTCACGCGTTCACGCCTGCGACTTTTAAAGCTGCTGCGGATACGCATGCGACCGTATTCCGGCTTTTGCCGGAATACCGGTGTTGTAGTTATTGCTTGATGAATCGGTCGTTCGCCCAGAGCCCCTCGGTATCGCTATTGGCTGAATTCACGAACTCGACGTCGTGGCCGACCACGCGCACCACGCGGAAACTCGAGTCGGTCGGAGTCGACACGCATTGATATCCGGAGAAGAATTCCTGCATCTGCTGCTGTTCACCGGCTTGCGCGTGGTGATCGGCGGCATCGAGCTTGTCCTTCGATACGCAGCCATAGGCATTGGCCTTGAACTGGATCGTTTGCTGCGGCTTGATCACGACGTCTTGCGCCTGAACGCTAGCGGCAGCCAAACCCGCGATGGCGAAAACAACGGCAATTCGAGTTTTCATTCGTTCCTCCGGGGCGGGCCGAAAAAATCTCGGTTAGCTATGTATTTAACTTTAACGGTAGACCCGCATCTCACACTCTAGGAGAACCGATGAGAACGACAAGCACTTCTTGTGTGCGGTCGCAACAGTGGCGAATTGTCGCACCTGCTGTCGAAACTGGTTAAAGCCTGAGCACACGCCTGATCGAATGGCAATGAAATGAATAACTAAAAATCCCCTCCCGCACACGGCTTAGCCGGTAAAGCTTTGCGCGCGTATTCACGTAAACGCGTAGCGTCAATTAAGCGATCTAATACAATTTAATCGATGGGTTTGTGCGTCGCACACAAAGTCATTCCAAGGCAAAAGCTGCGATGCGCAATAACGAGGCAAGTGCAGAAAATAAACAGTGCCAGCCGTCTCTCATGGGCCTTGGTGAAACGCTTGCAACGCGCCATTGCCGAAAACGCACGAAAAAGAAGCCGCGCGGCGCAAAGCCGCGTGGACAGGCGAGGGTGGCGCGATCGCAGTGCAAGGTACCCTTCGCGTGCCGCCTGAATCCCACTTGGATCTTCGTCGAGCCGGTATGCGGGCACAGGCGGTGCTCTACAATGAAAACGAATCTCCTGCACCGGAGGCTATCGTGAACGAGCACGTAATACTCGGGATTTTTCTGGTGGTACCGCTGCTGATCGTCATGTTTCTCTTTTCCGACGAACTGTGGCAGGAGCATCGAGACCTGCACGACGGACGGCCGTTGCCAGCGCGTCGCCGACGCATCGACTGGCGGCATCTGCTACGCCGTTCGCGCGAGCGGCTCTGAGATTGCGAAGCGGGTCCTCAAAGAAAAAAGCCTGCCACAGGGGCAGGCTGAAAAAAGAGATCCACACTCAATGCCTTGAACACAAGGCAATAGCAGTCTAGTCGCGACGCGCCGATCGGTGGTTTCAACGGCTTTTATAGTTGTTACCGGGCGTGACCGTAATGCGGGGTGCGACGTTGCGTCGGCAGGCTTCGCGTCGCGCTTCAATGGGCGCGCCAGTGCGCGCGAATCCGTTTGGCGAGCGCTTCGAGCGTGTCCGGATCGGCGACCTCGCGCGCATGCAGCTTCAGCGGTTGGCCTTCCCAGCGCGGAATCACGTGGAAATGGACGTGCGGCACTGTCTGTCCCGCCGCCGCGCCGTTGAACTGGCCGATGAACACGCCGTCAGGGCGCAGTGCCGCGCGCACCGCGATCGCGAGCTTCTGCGCCATGCGCGTCGACGCGACGAGCGCCGCATCCGACAGATCGAAAATTTCCGCGACCGCTTCCTTCGGCACGACGAGCAGATGGCCGTCGGCTTGCGGCATCAAGTCCATGAAAGCCAGCGCCTGGTCGTTTTCGGCCACCTTGATGCACGGTAGTTCGCCGCGCAAGATTTTGGCGAACGGGTTGCTGTCGTTGTAGCTCATCGCGTTTCCTTTCATTTGGGCTGGGTTCGATTCACGGGTCGAGCGGGATACTGTTTTTTGCGTAGCTTCGCACCGCGGGTTTCCTATTCTCTACCCGAACGCTTACGCCACGCGTGCGGCACGCCGGATCGCTTGAGGTGGCTGGCCGAACGCGCGCAAAAACGCGCGCCGCATCCGCTCGGGGTCGATGAAGCCGGTGTCGGCTGCGACGGTTTCGATCGAATGACGGCCGGTTTCGAGCATCGTGCGAGCCGCTTCGACACGCAGCGCCTCGATCGCGCGGGCCGGCGACTGGCGCGTCTCGTCGCGAAACGCGCGGCTGAACTGGCGCGGGCTCAGATGCGCGACGTCGGCGAGCTGCTCGACGGTCAGCGGCTCGCGCAGATGGCTCTTCGCATACGACAGCGCGTTCTGGATCCGATCGGATTTTGGTTCGAGATCGAGCATCGCGGAGTACTGCGATTGCCCGCCGGTGCGCCGGTGATAGACCACGAGCTTCTTCGCGATCGCGCGCGAAACCGCGACGCCGAGGTCGTTCTCGACGAGCGCGAGGCACAGATCGATACACGCGGTCATGCCGGCCGACGTCCACACCGAGCCGTCGACGATGAAGATGCGGTCCTCGTCGACCCGCGCGCGCGGAAAGCGCCGTTGCAAATCGCGCGCATGCGCCCAGTGCGTAGTCGCGTGGCGGCCGTCGAGGATGCCCGCTTCGGCGAGCACGAACGCGCCGGTGCAGATGCTCGCGGTGCGGCGCGAGGCGGCGAGGGCGTCGTTCAGAAACGCGAGCAGCCCCGGCGACGACGGCGCGATCTCCATCGCGCCGGTGACGATCACGGTGTCGTAGGCGGGATCGCCGAACGGGCGCGTCGCGACCTCGACGCCCGCCGAGCTGCGTACCATGCCGCCGTGCTCGGAGATCACCGCGACGTCGTACGCTGGCTCGCCGGTGTCCTGATTGGCGAGTTCGAAAATCGATACCGCGACCATGTCGAGTATCTGAAAGCCCGGAAAGACCACCACGCCGATGCGTTTCATTTGCGATGTCCGGAAACGAGGGAAATATGACATTTGAGACAAAACAGTACGCGCCTAAACTCAGCTCGTCAACCCCGCCGTATCAGCGCAAAAGCCGCCAGGCGGCGAGTTCACGGATGTTCCCATTCACCGGACAGGGCGGCCGCATCATCCGCAGCCCGCAAGGAGAGCTTCAATGGCAACGCAGGCAGACAAGGGCGTACAAGGCAATTCGAATGAAGGCAAGGGTACGGCGGTGGTCACGGGCGCATCGTCGGGTATCGGCGCGGTCTACGCGGACCGGCTCGCGCGACGCGGCTACGACCTGCTGCTGATCGCGCGCGACGGCGCACGCCTCAGCAGCCTCGCCGACCGGCTGACGAAGGAAACCGGCCGCCGCGTGAGCACCGTCAGCGCCGATCTGACCAACAAGGCCGACGTGCGCCGCATCGAGAACCAGTTGCGCGCCGAGCGCGGCATCACGATGCTGGTCAACAACGCGGGCGTCGGCGCGACCGCGACGCTGGTCGACTCCGACATCGATGAACTCGAGCAGATGATCGAGCTGAACGTGACCTCGCTCACGCGCCTGACGGCGGCGGTGTTGCCGGGCTTCATCGCGCGCGGCGCCGGTACGGTGATCAATATCTCGTCGATCGTCGCGCTGGCGCCGGAATTGTTGAACGGCACCTATAGCGGCACTAAGGCCTACGTGTTGAACCTCACGCAGTCGCTGCATCACGAGGTGGGCGACAAGGGCGTGCGGCTGCAAGCGGTGCTGCCGGGCGCGACGAGCACCGCGTTCTGGGATCGCGCGGGTCTCGCGGTCGAGAACCTGCCTTCGCAGATCGTGATGAGCGCCGAGGACATGGTCGACGCGGCGCTTGTCGGTCTCGACCAGGGCGAGCTGGTGACGATCCCGTCGTTGCCCGATGCCGCCGACTGGGAGCGTCTGAACAGCGCGCGTTTGCATCTGCAGCCGAATCTGTCGCACAGCGCGCCGGCCGAGCGCTATACGCGCGCCGTGGTGGCGTAAACCGAAGGTTGAGGAGGGCGGCGCCAGACTCAGCCGCTCACTGCCACCTGATTCTTGCCGTCGTGTTTCGCGCGATACAGGCCGACGCCGGCGGCCTCGATCAGCGTCGTGACTGGTTCGGCGGCCGACGGCACCACCATCGCCGCGCCGATGCTGATCGTGACGACGCCCTCTGCCGAGCCCGCATGGGTGATCGCGCGGTCTTCGACCGCGATGCGGATTTTCTCCGCGAGCAGGCGCAAGCCGCCCGCCGACGTGTCCGGCACGACCACCGCGAACTCCTCGCCGCCGAAGCGCGCGGCGAGATCCAGTGAATGGCCGAGGTACGCTTCGATCGTATGCGCGACGCTCTTCAGCACTTCGTCGCCGGCGACGTGCCCATAGGTGTCGTTGTAGGCCTTGAAGTGATCGACGTCGATCATCAGGAGGCCGAGGCCGGTCTTGTCGCGGGTGCCGCGGTGCCATTCGGTGGCCAGATACTGGTCGAGGTAGCGGCGGTTCGACAGCCCGGTCAAACCGTCCGAATGCGTGAGCCGCTGCAACTCCAGATTCGTCGCCAGCAGTTGCCGCTGCGATTGCCGCAGCGCGCGGTACGCCTCGTCGCGTTGCAGCAGGTGTAGATACGAGCGCGAGTGATAGCGGATGCGCGCTATCAGCTCGATGCGGTCGGGCAGCTTCACGAGATAGTCGCTCGAACCGGCGGCGAACGCCGCGCTTTTGACGAGCGGCTCTTCGTTGGTCGACAGCACGACGATCGGGATGTCGCGAGTGGCGGCATTCAGCCGGTATTGCCGCACCAGCGTCAGACCGTCGGTGCCCGGCATCACGAGATCTTGCAGGATCACCGTCGCGCGCGTTTCCTCGGCGCAGCGCACCGCGTCTTCCCATGACGCGCAGTAGCGAAAGTCGATGCCCGGCTCGTCGGCGAGCGCCTCGCGCACCCCCGCGGCGATGACCGCCTGGTCGCCGACCAGCAGCACCATGATCGGGCACTCGGCCGCCGGCGGGTCGGCGAGCATGCGCGCGAGCGCGTCGTCGCTGGCGAGACTGGGCGCATCCTCAGCGACGAGCGCGTGCGCCTGCGCGTTCGCGTCGTCTGCGGGATGCAGCGTTGCGGCGTTCTGGGGCGGTTTAGAGGTGTCCATGTGGTTCAGCCAGAATGAAGTTCAGGAAGGGCACGTCAGCTTGCGGGAAGGCGAGGCGCTCGTTGACCACTGCCATTGGTCAGATAATAGTCGGCGCCCGCATCAAGGCCAGCGCGGCAATCTTCCCCGCGTTGCCTGGATGAAATGCAGCGCAATGCCATGCGTGGGTTAGCGCGTCCGACGTTATGCACCTGTTACAGAGTTAATGTCCGGTTACCAACTGCAGCATCTATTTCCGCGCGCGCCGGCGACAATTCGTCCATGCCTGAACGGCGGGAGCTCAATATGAAAAAGATCGCAGTGGCGTTGGTAATGGCGGGTAGTTTGACGGTGGCGGGCCAGGCGTCCGCGCACGGACACGGCGGTGATGTGGTGGGTGCCCTGATTGGCGGCGCGGTGCTGGGCGCGGTGGTCACCTCGGCGTTGACGCCGGCGCCGGTGGTCGCGTATCCGCAGCCGGTCTATGCCGAGCCCGCGTACCAGCCCGCGCCGGCTTACGCGGCACCGCCGCCCGGATATTGCTACGACCAGTATCAGCGCGCCTATGTCGCGTGCGGCGCACCGCCGCCCGGACAGTACGGCTATGCGCAACCGCAACCCGAGCCGCAGTGGTGAGCGCGGCAAGGCTCTGATGCGCGGATGATTCAGCCGAACGACGCGCAGACAAAAAGGCCGTCGCCCAATGCGACGGCCTTTTCCATTTGAGGCGCGGCTTAATGCTTGTGATGCAGCCACTCCGCGTAATGCGTGTCGAGCCAGCGCTCGAGCCTGGGCGGCCTGGACGGGTCGCGGTGACGCGACATCATCCAGATGGCAAAGCCGACCACCAACATGACGGCGGGCCCCATCAGATAGGCGAGCATTGATTCAGGCATGGAACCTCCGTATCGGCTTGCATCCATCTCTCAGTGTAGGCGAAGGAAGCGGGGAAAGAACGACGATGTCAAACGGTCCAGAGAAGCGAAAAAGGGCGCATTTGCGCCCGGTTTGGAAACCTGTTTTTGATGATTTTTCCTTTATTTGCTTAGGGTCCGGGCGAGGTCGCATTAGCCTGCGTACCATCCTGTTACCGGCCTGACGGCCAAGCGTCACATGGCGCCAAAACCCATGACAGTGCCGTCAAGCCGTCCCGTTCGCCGTCTGCCGCGCGACTTCCATCTGGCTATCGACAAAGTCCGCCCAACTCTGAAGCAGGCGACGCTGCCACGCCGCTTCGTCGGTTGCTTCACGCTTCGCGATGTCGCCCTTCGCAGCTGATTGCTGTTCCATGTCGCGCAGATGCGACGACGCGGTGCGACGAAAGTCATGCAGCACGAAATGCTCCACGTCGAGCCCCAATGCCTTGACTGCCTGGTTCAGCGTGCTTTTCGCGATCGGCCGATCGTCGCCCCTCACGCTCGGGAACACGAACGTCTCGCTGGTGCGCCCGCGTAGCAGCTCGCGCAGCAGCGCAACCGCCTGGCGCGGCAGACGGACGACGCGGGCCTCGCGCGCGTTCAGGCGCGCGGCGGGGATCGTCCACAGCGCGTCGTCGAGATCGAACTCGACCCATGTCGATTCGACGAGGTCCGATTTGCGTGCCATCGTCAGCACCAGCAGATGCAGCGCGAGCTTCAGCGGACGGCGGATATTGGATGTGTCGATCGTGCGCAGCATGACACCGATCTCGGCGCCGGACAGCACGCGGGTGCGGCTGTCGAAGGTCGCGATCGAGCGCGCCGGTACGACTTCCGCGGGATTGCTGGTCGCGAGCTGGCGCGCGATCAGATATGAGTACAGGCGCTTCACGACGTTGCGCGTGTGCAGCGCCATTTTCGGCGAGCCGCGGCTTTTGATGCGCTCGCAGATCGCGGCGACGTCGTCAGCGGTGACCGCGCCGATCGGCTTGTTGCCGATCGCGGGCAGCACGTCCTTATCGAGCGCGCGCCGCGTGGTGCGGCGATATTCATCCGACTTGCCGGCCAGCGCCGTCGCGAGATAAAGCTCGGCCGCTTCGCGCAGCACGTCGGCCTTGCTCTCGGCACCGCGATCGCGCCGCGCGGTTGCGACCGGCGAGATGCCCTGCGCGACGAGCGCCGCGTACCTCTGCGCCTTCGCGCGCGCGACGCGCAGCGAAATCATCCGGTAATCGCCGATGGTCGCGAGCGGCTGACGCTTGCCGTTCAACGTATAGCGGAAGCGCCAGACCTTGGTGCCGGTCGTCATGACCTCGATCACGAGGCCGTTGCCGTCGGCGACGCAGTAGCGGGTCGCGCGCGGTTCGAGCGCGCGGATCTCGGATTCGGTGAGCGGGGTGGCGAGGCGGGGCATGCTTTGGGGACGCTGTACGTTTAGGCTCGGACAGCTGGATTCTAAACCTTTGCCCGGTTGTGTACCAAAAACCCGGTGGGCTTTTGGTCGACGGAGTGCGATTTTCGCGTGTGCGGCAGCGGCGCCGATTCGGCCACGAGAGGCTATATGACGGCCGGATTGCGGCGACGCACAAGGTCGGCGTTACTTGCCGATACAGAATCGGCTGAAAATCACGCCGAGCAGATCGTCCGAACTGAACTCACCGGTGATCGAGTTCAGTTGATCCTGCGCGAGCCGCAATTCCTCGGCGAACAGATCGAGCGCCTGCGCGTTCTGCTCCGCATGCGCTGCGGCGGTCGCCAGATGCTCGTCGGCCGCGCGCAACGCGATCAGGTGCCGCTCGCGCGCGAGATAGACGCTCTCCGCGCCCGCCTGCCAGCCGGCAATCCGCAGCAGTTCGTCGCGCAGCAGCGCGACGCCGTCACCTTTCTTCGCCGACAGCCGCACCTCGCTAAGTTCGAGGTCGGCGTCGAGCGCCTGCGTCGCGGGCGCGAGCCCTGTCAGGTCGGTTTTGTTCAGCACGCGGACGACGGGCACGCCGCGCGGAAAGCGTCTGGCGATCGTTTCGTCGTCGGCCGTCATTCCGGCGCGCGCGTCGAGCAGATGCAACACCACGTCCGCGCGCTCGATCTCGCCCCACGTGCGCTCGATGCCGATCTTCTCGACCTCGTCCTCGGTCTCGCGCAGGCCGGCCGTGTCGATCACGTGCAGCGGGATGCCTTCGATCTGGATCGTCTGCGCGACCTTGTCGCGCGTCGTGCCGGCGATCGGCGTGACGATCGCGAGTTCGGCGCCGGCGAGCGCGTTCAGCAGCGACGACTTGCCGACGTTCGGTTGCCCCGCCAGCACGACCGACAAACCCTCGCGCAGCAACGCGCCCTGGCGCGCCTCGCTCAGCACGTGCGCCAGACGCTCGCGTATGCGCACGAGCTTGCCGCGGGCGTCGGCGGCTTCGAGGAAGTCGATTTCCTCTTCCGGGAAGTCGAGCGTCGCTTCGACCAGCATCCGCAGCGTGATCACCTCTTCGACCAGCGCGTGGATGTCGCGCGAGAACGCGCCGTCGAGCGAGCGGCCGGCCGAACGCGCGGCGGCCTCGGTGCTCGCCTCGATCAGATCGGCGACGGCCTCGGCCTGCGCGAGGTCGAGCTTGTCGTTCAGAAACGCGCGACGCGTGAATTCGCCGGGCTCGGCGAGCCGTAGACCGAACGCGCGGCCGGCGTCGATGCAGCGCTGCAGGACCAATTGCAGCACGACCGGGCCGCCATGGCCTTGCAGTTCAAGCACGTGCTCGCCGGTGTACGAATGCGGCGCCGGAAAGTACAGCGCGATGCCGCGATCGAGCGGATTGCCGCTCGCGTCGAGAAACGGCACGTAGCTCGCGTGACGCGCCGCGGGCGTCTGGCCGGTGAGGGCCTGCATCAACGGCTGGGCCGCCGCCGCGCCAGCGCGGCCGAACGAAATCCGCACGACACCGATGCCTCCCCGGCCGGGCGCGGTAGCAATGGCAACGATGGGATCGGAGTCGGTCGTGAGCATGTGAAGTCGGGCGAAACGGGAGGGGAAGGGCAGGGCCGTGTCGGTCGAGCCGGCGCGAGGCATTGTAACGCGCGCGCCTCGCACGGAAGGGCTGACGACCAGGACGCGAAGTGGATGACGTGCCCGTTTGCCCCTTTCGTTTGAACAACTCAGATTTATCCCAATTAAGCTAGGATCATTACCGCACTACTTAGGAATATTTGAGACTCGGCAGGAACTGCAGTTCAGGCAAAGCCAAGCCTGGCAGTCGAGAGATGAAAAAAATCAAATTCGTGCAACGCGTTATGGGGCGCGCGCTGCAAGCTAAAACTATCTCAAATAAGAGAAAGCAAAGCTTGATCGGTTGTCAACTGGCTGAACTCTGAATTGCACAATCTGGCCCATGCCGACCGACAAAGAAAAAGCCGCCTTCGCCAAGAGGCTGAAGGATCTGCTCGAGCCGCTGAAAATCCGCGGCGGGACCAAACTCGCCGAGCAATTCAATCTTCGCTATTACGGCGAGCGGCCCGTGACGCCCCAGACCGCACACAAATGGCTGACGGGCACGACGATTCCGAAGCCGGACAAGTTGCGGACCCTCGCCGAATGGTTGAACGTCAAGGAGCACTGGCTCCATTACGGACCACCGCCCGGCGCCAGCGCACGACCGATGGCACGTGGCGAAAAGTATCCGCCGACACCCGAAACGATCGAACTCGCTTCGAAGATCGCATCGTTGACCCCGAAGGACCGGAATCTGGTCGAGGAAATGATCGTGCGTTTTTACGGCGAAGATTCCGACGAAGAGTGAACGACGAAACTCAAGCGCAGCCGCCCGCGGCATTTTCTTCAACCGCACCATAAAAAAAGCCGCCCGGTTCGCACCGGGCGGCTTTTCGTCTTCAGCTTGCGTCACGGCGGCTCTGCGGGCCGCCGCCGGACGGAACATCAGGCCGGCTTCGCCTTCGAACTGCCCATCATCCGCGTGATGTAGTACTGCTGCGCGATCGACAGCACGTTGTTCACGACGTAGTACAACACGAGACCTGCGGGGAAGAAGAAGAACATCACCGAGAACGCGATCGGCATGAACATCATCATCTTCGCCTGGACTGGGTCGGGCGGCGTCGGGTTCAAGCGGGTCTGCAGGAACATCGACACGGCCATCAGGACCGGCAGGATGAAGTACGGGTCCTGCTGCGACAGATCCTGAATCCATAGAATCCACGGCGCACCGCGCATTTCCACCGACGACAGCAACACCCAGTACAGCGAGATGAACACCGGGATCTGGATCACGACCGGCAGACAGCCGCCGAACGGATTGACCTTCTCGGTCTTGTACAGCTCCATCAGCGCCGCGTTCATCTTCTGCGGATCGCCCTTGAAACGCTCGCGCAGCGCCTGCATGCGCGGCGTGATCGCCTTCATGCGCGCCATCGACTTGTAGCTCGCGGCCGACAGCGGGAAGAACACCGCCTTGATCAGCACCGTGAGCAGCACGATCGACCAGCCCCAGTTGCCGACATAGCTGTGGATCTTCGACAGCAGCCAGAACAGCGGCTTCGCGATGATCGTGACCCAGCCGTAGTCCTTCACCAGATCGAGACCCGGCGCGATACCTGCGAGCATCTTTTCTTCTTCCGGACCGGCGAACAGACGCGCGGACACGCTGACGGTCTGGCCCGGCTGGATGGTCGGCATCGCCTGCTTTATGCCGACGCGATACAGCGACGGATCGATCTTCTCGGCGTAGAACTCGCGCTTCACGCCTTCCTGCGGAATCCAGGCCGACGCGAAGTAGTGCTGGACCATCGCGACCCAGCCGTCGTTGGCCGACGTCGCGAAGTCCTGCTTGTTCTTGTCGAGATCGCTGAACGTCATCTTCTGGAAGTGATGCTCGTTCGTGTAGACAGCCGGTCCGATGAACGTGTGCGAGAAGCGCGGCGTTTCGACTGGCTGGTCGTCGCGCACGAGTTCCATATAGACCTGCGGCGTCACCGGCGTGGTGCCGACGTTCTGGACCTTCGTCTCGACGCCGATCACGTAGCTGCCGCGCGTGAACGTATACGTCTTGATGACCCGGAGGCCGCCCTTTTCCGGCGACTCGAAGCTCATCTGGAACGAGTTCTGGCCGTCGGCCAGTTGGGTCGGCTGATTCGGCATCAGCGTAAAGACGTCGTTGTGATTCGGGAAGTCACCGCCGAGCAGGCCAGTGCGCGCCAGATACGTGTGATTCTTCGTTTTGTCGAACAGCGTGATCACGAGATCCGGCTGCTTGCCGTCGCCCTGCTTGACGAGCGACAGGCGCGACAATGTGCCACCGCGGGTGTCGATTTCACCGCTATAGACGTCGGTGCCGAACTTCACGAGCTGCGATTGCTCGGCCGCTGGCGCGTTGCCCGGCGCGGCCGCGTTGGTGGCCGGCAGATCGGCCGGCTGGGTGCCCGGTGTCGTGGTGCCCGGCGCGGCGCTGCCGGCGGTCTGGGTCGGCGTCGTGCTCGGGAAGAACATCGACGGGCGTCCGTGGTCGCGTTGCCAGTTGTCGAACAGCATGACAGCTGACATGAAAAAGATGACCCATAGGACGGTGCGTTTGATATCCATGCGTTGTCTCAGTGTCGATGGAACGGCGCGTCAGCGCTTTTCAGAAGTGGGTGGCGGGACGAGATCGATGCCGCCGGCGGAAAACGGGTGGCAGCGGCAAACACGCCTCACGGCGAGATAAGTCCCGCGCGCGGCGCCATGATACTGGATTGCCTCGCGCGCGTAATCAGAGCAGGAAGGGTAAAAACGGCACCGGTTGCCGAGCATGGGGCTCACGGCAAGCTTGTAAAAGCGCAATAAAGCGAAGAGTACCGTTTGCATGGCAGGTGCGGTCGTACGGCGCCGCGCAACGTGAAGTACAGGACGACGCCCGCGCCCTGAAGCTGCCGGCGCAACGCCCGTTGCGGCGACCGTGGTGCAGGCGGTCACTGCGTCATTCCGTCCTGGGCGCCTCCGCGGGCGGCGCCTGACGACGGCTAATTTCGCGCGCTGCCTTGTCGAGCAGCGCCTCGATTTCGCTGCGGCACAGCGCCTTCAACGGCGACGACGACGCGCTCGGCAAAGCTTTTTTGTCGAAACGCGTGTGTAGACGCAGCAGCACATCCCAACCGCCGAATTCCGCGCGACGCAGCCGGAAGGCTTCGCGCGCGATCCGGCGCACCAGATTCCGCGTGGCCGCGCGCGGCGCATACTTCTTACCGATCACGAGGCCAAGACGCGCCTCATTGCCGGTGGGCCGGCCGTACACGACGAAGTGCGCGGTACGGCGCCACGGCCGCAAACGAAAAACGGATGAAAATTCATCCGTTTTTAGCAGCCTTGCGGCTTTGGGGAAGGCGGCTTGCGCTCGCAACGGAACCGAGCCCGGTTGCTGCGCCCCGGCCGCTCCCGCTTCGTCGCGGGTTTCGGTCACAGCGCGCAATCCGCTTGCCTTAGATCGCGAGGCGCTTGCGGCCCTTCGCGCGACGTGCGTTGATGACCTTGCGGCCGCCAGCGGTCTTCATGCGAACGCGGAAGCCATGGGTGCGCTTGCGACGGGTAACGGAAGGTTGGTAAGTACGTTTCATGTTGCTCTCACTTGATCGAAAAAAACCGCGCGATCATCGCTGAAAGCGCAATGGCCGGTGGTTTACTGAAATTGGTTTTCGCGGAACCCGCTATTTAAACTGGTTTTCCGTTGGCCGTCAATAGTTTAGCCGTCGTCTGGCGCCGCCGGGGGTTGCCGGACCAAGCGATCGGTCCCTGTGGATAACTCACTTTCGGGTTCGTTTTAGCGTTAGAATCTCGCCTTACTTCCCAAAAATGTTGCACGCCGCTCCGGCACGCTTGTCCCGCAGACCCTTGTGGCACAGGCGCCTGGGGCCGTTACGCCTGGCTGCTCAGGGCCTTGTTGCGCGTGCGCGACAGGGGCAGCGGCGACCGCCGTGCACACCATAACGATAGCAACTTGATGAACGAATTCTGGCAACACTGTTCCGCATTGCTGGAGCGTGAGCTTACGCCCCAGCAGTACGTGACGTGGATCAAACCCTTGGCCCCGGTCGCCTTCGACGCCGATGCGAACACGTTGAGCATTGCCGCGCCGAACCGTTTCAAGCTCGACTGGGTCAAGAGCCAGTTCTCCGGCCGCATCGCGGATATGGCCCGCGATTTCTGGCATGCGCCGGTGGACGTGCAATTCGTATTGGATCCGAAGGCCGGCATGCGTAGCCCAACGGCCGCGGCGCCGGCTCCGTCGTCGGCACGCCCGGCTTCGGCCGCGCCGCAGGGCGGTAATGCCGGCGGCGTCGCGGCCGTCGATGCGGCTGTCGGCGCCGTGCACGCCGCGCATGCCGCGCGCGCGAATCCCGCAGCCGCGGCTGCGGCGCTCGCAGCGCAAAACGCGAATTCGCGCAGCGCCGCCGAAGACGTCGCAGACCTTGATCTGCCGAGCCTGGACGCGAACGAAGCCGCCGCCGGACGTCGCACGTGGCGCCCAGGCCAAGGCGTGGGCGCGACGGCATCCGGCGAGAGCGACTCGATGTACGAGCGCTCGAAGCTGAACCCCGTGCTGACCTTCGACAATTTCGTGACCGGTAAGGCGAATCAGCTCGCGCGCGCCGCGGCGATCCAGGTCGCCGACAACCCCGGCATTTCGTATAACCCGCTGTTCCTGTACGGTGGCGTGGGCCTCGGCAAGACACACCTGATCCACGCTATCGGAAATCAGTTGCTGATGGACAAACCCGGCGCGCGGATTCGCTACATCCACGCGGAACAGTACGTGTCCGATGTCGTGAAGGCGTACCAGCGCAAGGCGTTCGACGACTTCAAGCGCTACTACCACTCGCTCGACCTGCTGCTGATCGACGATATTCAGTTCTTTTCGGGCAAGTCGCGCACGCAGGAGGAATTCTTCTACGCTTTTGAGGCGCTGGTCGCCAACAAGGCGCAAGTGATCATCACGAGCGATACGTATCCGAAGGAAATCTCGGGTATCGACGATCGCCTGATCTCGCGCTTCGACTCCGGACTGACGGTGGCGATCGAGCCGCCCGAACTCGAAATGCGCGTCGCGATTCTGATGCGCAAGGCGCAATCGGAGTTCGTGAGCCTGAATGAGGACGTCGCGTTCTTCGTCGCGAAGCATCTCCGCTCGAACGTGCGCGAGCTCGAGGGCGCGCTGCGCAAGATCCTCGCGTATTCGAAGTTCCACGGCCGCGAAATCACGATCGAACTGACCAAGGAAGCGCTGAAAGACCTGCTGACGGTGCAGAACCGGCAGATTTCGGTGGAAAACATCCAGAAAACGGTCGCCGACTTCTACAGCATCAAGGTCGCGGACATGTATTCGAAGAAGCGTCCGGCGAACATCGCGCGGCCGCGGCAGATCGCGATGTATCTGGCGAAGGAATTGACGCAGAAGAGTCTGCCGGAAATCGGCGAGCTTTTCGGCGGGCGCGACCACACGACGGTGCTGCACGCGGTGCGCAAGATCGCCGACGAGCGCAGCAAGGACGCGCAGCTGAATCACGAACTGCACGTGCTGGAGCAGACGCTGAAGGGCTAAACGGCCTGGCCGCGCGCGACCGTGAAACGGACGTCGGCGGCAGGAAACGCTGGAAGCGGCTACGCAGTGGTTTGAATGAGGCCGCGAAAACGCTGTAAATCGAGAAACGGGCAGGGGACCCCACAACCCGGCGGCGCTGTCGGGTGCGAACGGAATGCGACGGTAAGCGGGCAGAAGCGACGTAAAAAGCGCGGCAAACCCGTGACGAATTTGCGGCGCAACCGGCCAGAAGTGGCGGAAAAACGAGCCTGCGAACCGGTAGCGGCGCGCAGCGGCGCGACAAGTCGGCGGCAGCCCGGACCACGCCCTACAAAATCGACCTGTTTATTCCCGAACTCGCCCCCATTTTAGTGAGGCGGTCCCGTTTTCAGGCACAATACAGGTTTAACCGCCCGGCGGCGACGGGCGGATTTCACGCCGTGTCGGGCGCTTTTCAGGGCGCCGGCGGGGAGCCGTGGCTGCGCGCTGAAAAGCTTGTCCCGTAAGGCGTGCAGGCCGTTATATCAACGAAGGAACCCTATGCAACTGGTCAAGACCGAACGCGACAACCTCCTCAGGCCGCTGCAAACCGTGAGCGGCATCGTCGAACGCCGCCATACGTTGCCGATCCTCGCCAATTTGCTGATCACCAAGAACGGTCCTGACGTATCGTTCCTGTCGACCGACCTGGAGTTGCAGATCACCACGCGCGCCGATTTTGGCGTGGGCGGCGATTCGGTCGCGACCACGGTGGCGGCGCGCAAGCTCCTCGACATTCTGCGCGCGATGCCTGACGGCCAGGTCACGCTGACGCTGAACGACAAGCGTCTGACCGTGCAATCCGGCAAGAGCCGCTTTGCGCTGCAGACGCTCGCCGCGGACGAATTCCCGACAGTCGCTCAGGCCAAAGACTACGGCGCGAGCCTGGTGGTTCCTCAAAAGACGTTCCGCCAGCTGCTCGGCATGGTCCATTTCTCGATGGCCCAGCAGGACATCCGCTACTACCTGAACGGCATGCTGCTGGTGGTGGACGGCGATCAGCTGATGGCGGTCGCGACCGACGGTCACCGTCTCGCGTTCTCGTCGATGAAGATCGAGGGCTCCTTCGCGCGCCACGAAGTGATCATTCCGCGCAAGACGATTCTTGAACTGCAGCGCCTGCTCGAAGACATCGACGACACGCTGAAGATTGACATCGCGCAGACGCAGGTCAAGTTCACGTTCGGTCAGGTTGAACTCGTGTCGAAGCTCGTGGAAGGCAAGTTCCCCGACTTCCAGCGCGTGATTCCGAAGTCGCACAAGAACAAATTCCAGATTGGCCGCGAAGAACTGCAGCGTTCGCTGCAACGCGCGGCGATTCTGACGTCGGATAAGTTCAAGGGCGTGCGCTGCATCGTCGAGCCTGGCCAGTTGAAGATCATGTCGACCAACGCCGATCAGGAAGAGGCGCAGGAAGAACTGGAAATCGCATACGACGGCGACAGCGTCGATATCGGGTTCAACGTCACGTATCTGCTCGACGTGCTCGCGAATTTGAAGGTCGACATGCTGCAGGTGAGCCTGGGTGATGCCAGCTCCAGCGCGTTGATCACGATTCCCGAGAACGACGAATTCAAGTACGTGGTGATGCCGATGCGCATCTGACGCGTCCAACATCAAGAAGAACACCAAGGGGCGCAGCGCCCCTTTGGCGTTTTTATGGCGTTTTGAAAAGTCCAGAGCAGCAACCTTGCAGTAACGCAGAACCGGAAAAAATCCATGACTGAAACGAACAATACGCAGCCCGATAACAGCTACGGCGCCTCGTCCATCCAGATCCTCGAAGGTCTGGAAGCCGTGCGCAAGCGACCTGGGATGTACATCGGGGATACATCGGATGGCACCGGTTTGCACCACCTCGTGTTCGAAGTGCTCGACAACTCGATCGACGAAGCGCTCGCCGGCCATTGCAACGACATCCAGGTGATCATCCACGCGGACAACTCCGTGTCGATCACCGACAACGGCCGCGGCGTGCCGACCGGCCTCAAGATGGACGACAAGCACGATCCGAAGCGCAGCGCCGCCGAAATCGTGATGACCGAGCTGCACGCCGGCGGCAAGTTCGACCAGAACAGCTACAAGGTGTCGGGCGGCCTGCACGGCGTGGGCGTGTCGTGCGTGAACGCGCTGTCGGCATGGTTGCGCCTCACCGTGCGCCGCGACGGCAAGAAGCACTTCATGGAATTCCACCGTGGTGTGCCGCAGAACCGCGTGCTCGAAGAGATCGACGGCGTGACCACGTCGCCGATACAGGTGATCGGCGACACCGAAAACCGCGGCACCGAAGTGCATTTCATGGCCGATGAAAAGATTTTCGGCAATGTTGAATACCACTACGACATTCTCGCGAAGCGGATTCGTGAGCTTTCGTTCCTCAATAACGGCGTGCGGATTCGATTGGTGGATCAGCGCTCGGGTAAGGAAGAGGATTTCGCGTTCGTCGGCGGCGTGAAGGGTTTTGTCGAGTACATCAACAAGAACAAATCCGTGCTGCACCCGAACATCTTCCACATCATGGGCGAGAAGGATGGTGTGGGAGTCGAAGTGGCGATGCAGTGGAACGACAGCTACAACGAAAACGTGCTGTGCTTCACGAACAACATTCCGCAGCGCGATGGCGGCACGCACCTTACCGGTCTGCGTGCGGCGATGACGCGCGTGCTGAACAAATACATCGCCGATCACGAAGTCGCGAAGAAGGCGAAAGTCGAAACGTCGGGCGACGATATGCGTGAAGGGCTGTCGTGCGTGCTGTCCGTGAAGGTGCCGGAGCCGAAGTTCAGCTCGCAGACGAAGGACAAGCTGGTGTCGTCGGAAGTGCGCGCGCCGGTGGAAGAAGTGGTCGCAAAGGCGCTCGAGGAATTCCTGCTCGAGACGCCGGGCGACGCGAAGATCATCTGCGGCAAGATCGTCGATGCGGCGCGTGCGCGCGACGCGGCGCGCAAGGCGCGTGAGATGACGCGCCGTAAGGGCGTGCTCGATGGCGTCGGTTTGCCCGGCAAGCTCGCCGATTGCCAGGAGAAGGATCCGGCGAAGTCGGAGATTTATATCGTCGAGGGTGACTCGGCGGGTGGGTCGGCGAAGCAGGGGCGTGATCGGAAGTTTCAGGCTATCTTGCCGCTGCGCGGCAAGGTGCTGAACGTCGAGAAGGCGCGCTACGACAAGCTGCTTTCTTCCGAGCAGATCGTTACGCTGATTACCGCGCTTGGCTGCGGGATCGGCAAGGAAGATTACAACCTCGACAAGCTGCGCTATCACCGCATCATCATCATGACCGATGCTGACGTCGATGGCGCGCACATCCGGACGCTGTTGTTGACGTTCTTCTATCGGCAGATGCCGGAGATGATCGAGCGCGGGTATATCTATATCGCGCAGCCGCCGCTTTACAAGATCAAGGCGGGGAAGGATGAGCGGTATCTGAAGGATGAGTCGGAAGTTAACGCTCATATTCTTCGGCTCGCGTTGCAAGGGTCGGAATTGGTGGCTTCTGAAGGTGCGACTCCGATTACCGGGGATGCGTTGGGTGAGTTGGCTCGGGCTTATCTGTTGGCGCAGGCAGTGGTTGATCGGTTGAGCCGGCTGTATGACGCGGGTGCGCTCGAGGCCGTGATGGATGGGGTTGCTATCGATCTGTCCAGTGAGCAGGCGGCCGAGGCTTCGGCGCACGCGCTCGAAGCGAAGCTGCGGGATGATGCGTTGAAGCCTGAGGTGACCGTGACCACGATGTATGACCCTGTGCGGGAACTGCGCTCGCTGCGCGTCGCGCGGACGCATCATGGGAATCAGAAGATTTCTGTGATCGATGAAGAGTTTCAGTTGACTGCGGATTATCAGCAGCTTGTGACGACCGCTAATACGTTCAAGGGGTTGATTGGCTCTGGCGCTGTGATCAAGCGTGGGGAGCGGAGTATGGCTGTCACCGACTTTAAGAGTGCGATGAAGTGGCTGCTGGCTGATGCTGAGAGGAATATGTCCAAGCAGCGCTATAAAGGCCTCGGGGAGATGAATCCGGGGCAGCTTTGGGAGACGACTATGGATCCTGCGGTGCGGCGTCTTCTTCGGGTGCAGATTGAGGATGCTATTGCTGCTGATGGCATCTTTACTACGCTCATGGGGGATGATGTGGAGCCGCGCAGGGCTTTTATTGAGTCGAATGCGTTGAGGGCGGGGAATATCGATGTTTGAGGGTGTATGTAGGTAGACGCATAACCTCAGAAAAACGGGCCCATAAGTTGAGAAACTTATGGGTCTTTTTATTAATAGTCAGGCTGATGAACAATACGTCGACGTGCTGATACTGCTTGAGCTTTTCTTCCTGCTCGCGGAGTCGACATTCAGGCCCAACAGCTGTTGGTGGCTTTCTTCGAGTTTTTGCTCCTCTCCCGCTCAGGAATCAACCTGGGGGCGGCGAAGTGAAATCGGCGCTACGCTCGCGCGCCGACCGCGCTCGGCGATTCCGGACGTCTAAAAGCGACTCGAATCCTCGACGTTCTGGACCTGCGCGACCCGGCAAATCGATAAAGTGCCTGCCGTCTGCCGTCACCGTCTGTCGTATCACGACAATTCTGTCATTTGCATTGCATTCCTGCCCGGACCGCCTATAACGCTGCATAAATAGCTCTGTCCGTACTCAAGGGAGACGGCCATGTTCGCAAGTGTGAGAGGCTTGCCGTTCCTTTTGCTAGTCCTTGTGCTCCTTTGCATTCCACGCGTCCCCTACGCGCAGGTGGCGCGAATGGAAGTCATTCCATTCGAGTCGATGACGCTAACAGACGAGCAATTTCTGGCCGGAAGCGAAGACGGCAAGCGCGTGACGATAGCCGGTGAATTGCGGCTGCCTCGACCCGGGACCGACAGGCTGCCCGCCGTCATACTGCTGCACCCGTCTGGGGGTATCGGCGGCCAGATAGCGGACTGGGAGCAGTGGTTCCTGTCGTTGGGCGTTGCCACTTTCGTTGTCGACAGTTTCACGAGCCGAGGCATAGAAAACACAATCAACGACCAGAGTCAGCTTGGCAGACTCGCCCAGACAGAAGACGCGTATCGCGCGCTCAGCCTTATTTCCAAAAACCCTCATGTCGACGCGAGCCGCGTGATGCTAATGGGCTTTTCCCGTGGAGGGCAAGACACGCTCTACGCGAGCATGGTGCGCTTCCAGAAAGCGCATGCCGATGCGTCGACTCCAGGATTTGCAGCCTATGTTCCGCTTTACCCAGACTGCAGTGCCCACTACCTCGATGACGACAATGTATCAAAGGCTCCTATTCGCATATTCCATGGAAGCGCAGACAACTATGACCCGGTCGCGCCTTGCAAGGCCTATGTGGAACGGCTGAAGGCAAAGGGGGCGGACGTAGAGCTGACCGGGTTTGCCGGAGTTAATCATATTTTCGATGCGCGCGCCTTCGCACATCCAATCCCCCTGCCCAAAGCGCAAACAGTGCGCAATTGTGCATGGGAAGAACGCAGCGCGGGACAATTGCTTAACGTCAAAAGCAACCTGCCGTTCTCATATGCGGACCCCTGTGTCGAACGGGGCGTGACAATCGGGTACGACGAGAGCGCGACGGAGCAAACGAAGAAGGCAATAGCCAACCTGCTTACCACTGCGCTTAAGCCGACACCGACACGTGCCCCGTAATTCCGTTGAGACTGGCGGGATCAGCATTGCTTTGGGCTGTTACGCAAAACGCGCGGAGATTTGCTTTCTGCGCGAACGGGTCGCCACTATTCAGTTGTCGCTAACGAGATCTTCAAAAAATGGCCTTTCACTCGAGGCCACTTATCCACATCCTCCCTTGGACAACTTTTGTAAAAACAGCCGAACACATTGTGGGCGAAACCTTGATAAATGCGCCGCGTTAACCGGTCGGCTAAAACTTCTCCCTGGCTCCGTTAACCTGTCCGCCCGCGCTCCCAAGGGTTATCGATTCCGTAGCGCGTTGATCCGTAAACGAACTTCCAAGTTATCCACAGCCGAACGCCCCACTTGTTAACTATTACTACGTATACATATACAAAGACTATAAAAACCGGAGAAGCACGCCGAAACACGGGCAACGTATACGCACATAACAACAGCAACATGGCAGGACGCAGAACCAGCGAGCACCAACCCAGCCACCCACACCTCACCCCAGCGGCAAACAAATCTCCGTAACCAACTCCGCAGGCGCAGTCTCCTTGGGACTATTCAAATACTCCTCAAACACCGGCGCATCCGCTGCGTCCCTCCCAGACTGCACGAGCCAGGTCCCGTACAACCACTCATAAGCCGCTCGCATATCGCTATACGGCCCAACATGCCGCAGCACCGCATATTCCCCACCGCGTACACGCGTGGCAGAAACCGCCCCACCCGTCCCAACAGCCGAAGCCACTTCAGCCATCACAGGCCCCGGCAATAACACCCCCGCCTTCGACCGCAACGCCTTCTCCTCGACCACTCCCGGATCATCGAAGTAAACCCCGATCATCCGCATCTGCGCCTCCAGCAGATTATGTTTCGCAAGCCACCCCAACAAAGCATCAAAAGCCTTTCCGATCTGCATATAAGGTCCGACATGATCGACCGACAAAATCTCCATCGGCTCCACATAACGAATCACGACCTCACGAATCATCGTCATCTGATCGTCTCCTGAAAGCGCCGGCCGAAACCGGCTATGCGTGCCTTGCCTGCGATACCGCGCCGGCGGCACACTAAACACCGCGCGAAACGTCCGCGAAAAAGACTGCAAACTGCTATACCCCGAACGCTCGGCAATCTGAGCAATCGGCATCGAACTACTCGCAAGAAAACCCGCTGCGCGATGCAACCGTAAACGCCGCACGGTCGTCGCGACCGTCTCGCCATACATCGCTTGATAAATCCGGTGCCAGTGATTCGGTGACAAACAAGCAATCTCCGCAAGCCGTCCTATATCGAGCGGTTCGTCGAGGTGATCGTAGATATGGTCGAGCACGCGTGCGAGTCGCGTCTCGTATCGAGCCCGATGGTCTGATTCGTTCATGACTGGACCGCAGAAAATTGGCGCGAGAGGATGCGAACAAAGTATCACGTCAGCGAGTGTCGGCCGTTTACCAAATCCTGCGGATTTCAAGCGGTGCGCACGAAGCGGATTAAGCGCCTCTTGACCGCGCCACGTGCACGCGAGCGGGAGCAGGAGCGCCAAACACAGCATCGGCAAACAGCCCCAATTTCCGTAACGTGACGGTGCCGCCGTTTGGCGCTATCGTGTAGCGAGCAGCACCAGCACCAGCAGCAAGCAATCTGCAGCATGCAATCGCCGTTCCCATTCCTACCCGCGTTCGCGCGAGGCGATGGAGCCGCAAACATGAGCTACACCGAGTCGATCGGCGGTCGCACGTACCGCTTCGCCGACCTGAAGACCCTGCTCGCGAAAGCGAGCCCGCAACGCTCGGGCGACCAGCTCGCAAGCATCGCGGCAGCGAGCGAAGAAGAGCGGGTCGCCGCCAAAATGGCGCTCGCCGAGGTGCCGCTACGCACGTTCCTGAACGAACCGCTGATCCCCTACGAAACCGACGAAGTCACCCGCCTGATCATCGACGATCACTCGCCAGCAGACTTCGCCGAAATCTCGCATCTGACGGTAGGCGACTTCCGCAATTGGCTACTCAGCACCACAACCGACACCGACGCACTCACCCGCATCACCCAAGGTCTCACGCCAGAAATGGTCGCCGCAGTCTCAAAGCTGATGCGCAACCAGGACCTGATCACCGCCGCCCGTAAACGCCCGGTCATCACCCGCTTTCGCAACACGGTCGGTTTACCGGGCCGCATGTCCGTACGCCTGCAACCGAACCACCCAACCGACGACGTCAAAGGCATCGCCGCCTCGATGCTCGACGGCCTGATGTACGGCTGCGGCGACGCGCTGATCGGCATCAACCCCGCGAGCGACAACCTCGCCGCGATCACGAAGCTGCTGCAGATGATCGACGACTTCCGCCAGCGCTATCAGGTACCGACGCAGTCATGCGTACTCACGCACGTGACGAGCACGATCGCCGCGATGGAAAAAGGCGCGCCGGTCGATCTCGTATTCCAGTCGATCGCCGGTACCGAAAAAGCGAACGCGAGCTTCGGCATTTCGCTCGCGCTGCTGCAGGAAGCGTACGAGGCGGGGCTGTCGCTCCAGCGCGGCACCGTCGGCAGCAATCTGATGTACTTCGAAACGGGGCAGGGCAGCGCGTTGTCGGCGGATGCGCATTTCGGCGTTGACCAGCAGACCTGCGAGGCGCGCGCCTATGCGGTCGCGCGCAAGTTCAAGCCGTTTCTGGTGAACACGGTAGTCGGTTTCATCGGCCCCGAGTATTTGTACGATGGCAAGCAGATCACGCGCGCGGGTCTCGAGGATCACTTCTGCGGCAAGCTGCTCGGCGTGCCGATGGGTTGCGACATCTGCTACACGAACCACGCCGAAGCGGACCAGGACGACATGGACAATCTGCTGACGCTGCTCGGCGTAGCGGGCATCAATTTCATCATGGGCGTACCTGGCGCGGACGACGTAATGCTCAACTATCAGAGCACGTCCTTTCACGACGCGCTGTACGTGCGCGACGTGCTCGGTTTGCGCCGCGCGCCGGAATTCGAGGAATGGCTGGAGTCGATGCAGATCATCGACGCACGCGGCGCGTTGATCGGCGCATCGGCGCGGCAACCGCTGCTCGAAGGCGCGCGCGACTGGATGGGGATCGCATGAGCGAGAACGACGCACTCGACAAGGACCCGTGGAGCGCACTGCGTCGGTTTACGCAGGCACGCATCGCGTTGGGCCGAGCGGGCAACAGCCTGCCGACCGCACCATTGCTCGCGTTCAATCTCGCGCATGCGCAGGCGCGCGACGCCGTGCACCATCCGCTCGACGTGGACCCGCTGCACGCACAACTGCGCGCGCAAGGTTTCAACACGCTCGACGTGCATAGCGCCGCGCCGGATCGCGAGCATTATTTGAGGCGCCCTGATCTTGGGCGGCGTCTGTCGGAGGAGAGTCGCGCGACGCTTGCCCGACTGCCATCGCAATCAAGCGATGTGCTGTTTGTGATCGGCGACGGTCTATCGGCGTTCGCCGCATCGAAGCAGGCTGTACCGTTGCTGCAAGCTATACATCCAAAGCTCGCGGGTTGGACCATCGGTCCCGTAGTGGTCGCGCGTCAGGCACGCGTCGCACTCGGCGACGAGATCGGCGAATTGCTCGACGCGAAGATCGTCGTGATGCTGATCGGCGAGCGACCGGGTTTGAGTTCGCCGGATAGCCTCGGCATCTACGTCACGTACGCGCCGAAAACGGGGTGCAGCGACGCCCAGCGCAACTGCATTTCCAACGTGCGCCCGCAAGGTCTCGACTATCCGCAGGCCGCGCACAAGCTGCACTATCTGCTCACGCAGGCGAGGAAGCTGAGACTGACAGGGGTGGGCTTGAAAGACGACAGCGATGAGCTGCTAGCCAGCGCTCCGACGCATCCTGCCGTGAACGATGGTTCAGCGTAGGAAGCAACGAGCGTAACTTCGCACACCCACTCACTTGCGCAACAACCTCAACCCATTGGCCACTACCAGCAAACTCGCACCGACATCTGCGCACACCGCCATCCACATCGTGCCGAAGCCCATCAACGTCAGCACGAGGAACACGCTCTTGATGCCAAGCGCGAGCGCGATGTTCTGCACCAGCACCCCGTACGTCGCCTTCGACAACCGGATAAACGTCGGAATCTTCCGCAGATCGTCGTCCATCAACGCGACGTCGGCGGTTTCGATCGCGGTGTCGGTACCCATCGAACCCATCGCGAAGCCGATGTCAGCGCGCGCGAGCGCGGGCGCATCGTTGATGCCGTCGCCGACCATGCCGACCGTCGCGCCATCGCTCGACCATTGCGTGACCGCGTCGAGCTTGTCCTCGGGCAACTGATCGCCGCGCGCTTCATCGACGCCGACCTGCTGCGCGATCGCCTCGGCGGTATGACGGTTGTCGCCGGTCAGCATCGTGGTGCCGACGCCGAGCCGCCGTAATTCGGCGACGGCGGCGCGGCTCGTTTCCTTCACCGTGTCGGCGACCGCAAACAGCGCGAGCACGCGCTGCGCATCGGCGAGCATCACGACGGTTTTGCCGTGCTGTTCGAGCGCATCGAGACGCGCTTCGAGTTGCGGCGAGCAGCGGCCCAACTCTTCGACCAAGCGATGATTGCCGAGCCAGTACGCGATACCGTCGATATCGCCGCGCACGCCGCGTCCAGCGATCGCTTGGAACGCATCGACGTGCAGGTGTTCGACGCCGTCGTCATTGGCGGCAGCAGCAACCGCTATCGAAACAGGGTGGTCGGAGCGGCCCGCGAGGCTTGCCGCAAGCGTGCGGTATCGGAACGTTTCACCCGCGTCACCAACCGCCTCAAACTCCGTCTGCACCGGCTTCCCGTGCGTAATCGTCCCGGTCTTATCGAGCGCCAACCGGGTCAGCTTGCGACCCTGTTCGAGATAAACGCCACCCTTGATCAAAATCCCCTTGCGCGCCGCGGCCGCGAGCCCGCTGACGATCGTCACCGGCGTCGAAATCACGAGCGCGCACGGACACGCGATCACGAGCAGCACCAGCGCCTTGTACACCCACGCGTGCCACGCTCCACCGAACACGAGTGGTGGGACCAGAGCGACGGCGAGCGCAATCGCGAACACGATCGGCGTATAAACGCGCGCGAATTCATCGACGAAGCGCTGCGTCGGCGCCTTCGTGCCCTGCGCCTCCTCGACCGCGTGGATGATCCGCGCGAGCGTCGTGTTGCCCGCGGCCGCCGTCACTTGATAATCGAACGAGCCCGCCTGGTTGATCGTGCCGGCGAATACGGCGTCGCCGATCGCCTTGTCGACGGGCAGGCTCTCGCCGGTGATCGGCGCCTGATCGACGCTCGAGCGGCCCGCGACGATTTCGCCATCGAGCGCGATCCGCTCGCCCGGCTTCACGCGCACGAGCGTCCCGGGCACGATCGCGTCGACGCGGACGGGCTGCCACGCTCCATCGGGCTGCTGCACGCTCGCTTGTTCGGGCGTGAGCCGTATGAGCCCTTCGATCGCGTTGCGCGCGCGGTCGAGCGAGCGCACCTCGATCAGCTCGGCGATCGTGAAGAGCACCATCACCATTGCCGCTTCGGGCCACTGGCCGAGCAGCGCCGCGCCGGTCACGGCGATGCTCATCAGCGCGTTCATGTTCAGGTTGCCGTTGCGCAGGGCGACCCAGCCCTTGCGATATGTCGTCAGGCCACAGGAGGCAATCGCGACGACCGCCATACCCGCCACCACCCAGGCCGGCGCGCCGAGCCAGCTAGCGGCCTCTGAGGCTCCCGCGACGATACCGGCGAGGATCAGGGGCCACCACGGCTTGCGCATTGCGTCAGTGGCTGCTTGGGGCACCGCGTCGGCGTTCCCACCCTTTCCGGCGTCGCTTGCCAGCTCGGGCGTGAAGTCGAGCGAGCGCAGGGCGGCGAGGACCGACTCGAGCGCCTCCGGCGCGTGGACGACAGTCAGCACGCGCTGCATCAGGTTGAAGTCCATGCTACGCACGACCGGCATACGGCCGAGTTTCTTGCGGATCAGCGCTTCCTCGGTCGGGCAGTCCATCTGCAGGATGCGGATTGCGGTGCGAAGGTCGTCGCCGACGGCTTCGGACGGAGGCAGGCGCAGCGACGCAGGCGCAAAAGCGCTAGCGGCCCAGCAAGCGACAGCAGCGTGATCATGGGCGTGGCCGTGATCATGACCGTCCTGATGATCGTGCCCTTCATGCCGATCACCGCCGCCCACGTCGGCGCCACAAGCATGTTCACCGCCATGCGAATGCCCACATCCCTCACCCGTGCCCCTGCCGTGAGCATGGTCGCGCCGCGCATCAACGTCGCCGCAACCCCCGTCCATACAGGCTTCGTCCAGTTCCGGACGATCGGTGGCAATACGGCAGGTGTCAGGCATTGGTGGCTTCCTCGTGCGATTTGTGGTCTAGTAAACACCCTGAAGCCACTACAAGGTCAAGGCCGCGTGGAGGAAGGGTCCATGAAAATCGGCGAACTGGCGAAAATCGCCCATTGCACGACAGAAACCATCCGTTTCTACGAGAAAGAGCGCCTGCTGCCCGAGGCGGAGCGCACCGAAGCCAATTACCGCAGTTACACGGCAAAGCATGTCGAGCGCCTGCGCTTCATCCGCAATTGCCGCGCGCTCGACATGACTCACGACGAAATCCGCGCATTGCTGCGTCTGACCGACGCGCCGGCGAACGGCTGCGGCGGCATGCATACGCTGGTCGACGAGCACATCGCGCACATCGACACGCGTATCGAAGAACTGCAGCAGCTGAAGGCGCAACTGACAACGCTGCGCGACCAATGCCACGGCGAGCATCCGGTCGAAGACTGCGGCATCGTGCACGGCCTGACCGACATGGATGTGGCCGTGCCGCGTCCGCGGCATACGCATCTCGGCTGACGCCATGCTTGCCGTCGAGCGCCATCGCGTCACGACGCAGCGCCGGCGCGGCAACCCCATACACGGCAAGGCCGCATGTGCGACCTTGCCAATCGATCATCGAATCCAGTTGGAGAATCAACGTGTTCACCTGTAGAAATCAGTCCTGCGGCGCGCAGTGGGAGCAATCCGACGTCGTCATCAAGAACGAAGGCCAGGGGCTGCTGTTCCGCTGCCCGCTGTGCGGCGCGCGCAATTACGTCGAGCGTTTCGACGGCGACGACGGCGAGGTGCTGTACGAGCAGTTGCCGGGCCGCCCCGATCAGGGCCCGATGGCCCAGTAATCGCGATTCCTACAGACGATCCTATGAACAGTCCCACCCCCGCCGGCGCCGCATTCAGCGAGCTGCCGCTACCGCCCGCCACGCTCGCGAACCTGACGCAGCTCGGCTACGTCGAGATGACGCCGATCCAGGCCGCGAGCCTGCCGATCGCGCTCGCCGGTCAAGATCTGATCGCTCAGGCGAAAACTGGCAGCGGCAAGACCGCGGCGTTTTCGCTGGCGCTGCTCGCGCGCCTCGATGTACGCAAATTCGGCACGCAGGCAATGGTGCTGTGCCCGACGCGCGAACTCGCCGATCAGGTCACGCAGGAAATCCGCCGTCTCGCGCGCGCGGAAGAAAACATCAAGGTGCTGACCTTGTGCGGCGGCACGCCGATGCGTCCGCAGACGGCGAGCCTCGAGCACGGCGCGCACGTCGTGGTCGGCACGCCGGGCCGCATCATGGATCACCTCGAACGCGGCAGCCTCGATCTGCAATCGCTGAACACGCTCGTGCTGGACGAAGCCGACCGCATGCTCGACATGGGTTTCTTCGACGACATCGCGAAGGTCGCCAGGCAATGCCCGAAAGAGCGCCAAACGCTGCTGTTTTCGGCGACGTACCCCGAGGGCATCGCGAAGCTGAGCCAGCAATTCCTGCGAAACCCGAAGGAAGTCAAACTCGCCGAGCGGCACGACGACAGCAAGATCCGTCAGCGCTTCTACGAAGTGACCGAAGACGAGCGTCTGCACGCGGTCGGTCTGCTGTTGAATCACTATCGTCCGGTCAGCACGATCGCGTTCTGCAACACGAAGCAGCAGTGCCGCGATCTGCTCGACGTGCTGCGCGCGCAGGGCTTCCATGCGCTTGCGCTGCACGGCGAACTCGATCAGCGCGAGCGCGATCAGGTGCTGATCCAGTTCGCGAACCGCAGCTGCTCGGTGCTCGTCGCGACCGACGTCGCCGCGCGCGGCCTCGACATCGCGCAACTCGAAGCGGTGATCAACGTCGACGTGACGCCGGACCCGGAAGTGCACACGCATCGCATCGGCCGCACGGGCCGCGCCGACCAGGAAGGCTGGGCGCTGAGTCTCGCGAGCATGGACGAGATGGGGCGCGTCGGTGGGATCGAGCAGGCGCACAAGCGCGACGTCGAATGGCACAAGCTGGCCGAGCTGAAGGCGGGCAACAACGAACCGCTGCTGCCGCCGATGGAAACACTGCAAATCCTCGGCGGCCGCAAGGACAAGATCCGTCCCGGCGACGTGCTCGGCGCGCTGACCGGCGATGCCGGCTTCGCGGGCTCGCAGATCGGCAAGATCAACGTGACCGACATGTCGACCTATGTCGCGGTGGAGCGCAGCATCGCGCGCGAGGCGGTGCGCCGGCTCAGCGCGGGCAAGCTGAAGGGGCGCAAGGTCAAGGTTCGTTTGATGGACGAAGCCTGATTCACCCGAAGCTCCGGCTTTCCTTGAAGGTCCGATAACTCGAAAAACGGCCGCATTCGCGGCCGTTTCCGCAAGCGGGCCGCTCAGCATCACATTCCTTCATACCTACGCGGTTTCCCGCATTCCCCGATCTCCGCACCGCGTCCCCGCAAACCGTGATCCCGCCGGCTTCGCCCGGCGTACAGCGGCTGCGCGCGAGCCATGACGAAAACGCATGCCGCGCATGACAAAGTTTCGATTGTGAGCGTTGTTTGGCTGATGCCTAATCACCTCACCGGAAGGAACGCGCACCGCCGCCGCCGTTGGCTCGGCCGCCGGCGGCTGAAGAAAGGGAGAAAGTCTTATGCAGAGCGCCACGCAAGCCCGCTCGAAACTGCCGGACGTCGGCACCACCATTTTTACCGTGATCGGCCAGTTGGCCGCGCAACACGATGCATTGAATCTGTCGCAGGGCGCGCCGAATTTCGCGCCGGACCCGAAGCTCGTCGACGGCGTCGCGCAGGCGATGCGCGCCGGCCACAACCAGTACGCGCCGATGGCCGGCATCGGCGCGCTGCGCGAAGCGCTCGCCGACAAGGTCGAAACGCTGTACGGCGTGCGCTACGACCCCGCCAGCGAGGTGACCGTGCTCGCGAGCGCGAGCGAAGGTCTTTATTCGACGATCAGCGCGCTCGTGCATCCGGGCGACGAAGTGATCTACTTCGAGCCGTCGTTCGACAGCTACGGTCCGATCGTACGCCTGCAGGGCGCGAAGCCGGTCGCGATCAAGCTGTCGCTCGACCACTTCCGCGTGAACTGGGACGAAGTCGCCGCCGCGATCACGCCGAAGACGCGCATGATCATCGTAAACACGCCGCACAATCCGACCGCCACGATTTTTAGCGACGCCGATATCGACCGGCTGAAGGCGCTGACGCGCAACACCGACATCGTGATTCTGTCCGACGAGGTCTACGAACACGTCGTGTTCGACGGCGCGAAGCATCAGAGCATGGCGCGCCATCGCGAGCTCGCCGAGCGCAGCGTGATCGTGTCGTCGTTCGGCAAGTCGTATCACGTGACCGGCTGGCGCGTGGGCTACTGTCTCGCGCCCGCCGCGCTGATGGACGAGATCCGCAAGGTCCATCAGTTCATGGTGTTCTCCGCCGACACGCCGATGCAACACGCGTTCGTCGACGCGCTCGCCAATCGTGACAGCTATCTCGGCCTGTCCGACTTCTATCAGAAGAAACGCGATCTGCTCGCGCATGCGCTGCGCGAATCGCGCTTCGAGCTGTTGCCGAGCGAAGGCAGTTTCTTTATGCTCGCCCGGTTCCGCGGCTTCTCCGATGAAAGCGACAGCGATTTCGTGCTGCGCCTGATCCGCGATGCGCGCGTCGCGACGATTCCGTTGTCGGCGTTCTACACCGACGGCACGGATTCGGGGCTGATTCGCCTGAGTTTCTCGAAGGACGACGCGACGCTGCTCGAAGGCGCGCGGCGTTTGTGTGAAATCTGAGCGCGCGAGAGCACACTCGAAGTATCGAAGTCATCAAAGTATTCGAAGAATGAAGGGAGATGTTATGAAGTTGCTCAAGTGCTTGTTGGCGCTGGCCTGTGCCGGCGCGTCGCTCGCAACATCGTCGGCCGCAAGCGCCGCCGATACCGCGACGCTGCGTTTCGGCCTCGAAGCGCAGTACCCGCCGTTCGAGTCGAAAGGACCGAACGGCGAACTGCAAGGGCTCGATATCGACGTGGGCAACGCGGTCTGCGCGGCCGCGCACATGACGTGCAAGTGGGTCGAAACCTCGTTCGACGGCCTGATTCCGGCGCTGCAAGGCCGCAAGTTCGACGCGATCAACTCGGCGATGAACGCGACCGAGCAGCGCCGCCAGGCGATCGATTTCACGACCGTCGTCTATCGCGTGCCGTCGCAGCTGATCGCGCGCAGCGACAGCGGTTTGCAGCCGACGCCTGAGTCGCTGAAGGGCAAGCGCATCGGCGTACTGCAAGGCTCGATTCAGGAGACCTTCGCTAAGGTGCATTGGGAACCGGCCGGCGTGATCGTGCTGCCCTATCAGGATCAGAACCAGGTCTATGCCGATCTGACGGCTGGCCGTCTCGACGGCACGCTCGTGCTCGCACCGGCAGGACAAACGGGCTTTCTGTCGAAGCCCGAAGGTAAGGGCTACGCGTTCGTCGGTCAGCCTGTGCGTGACGACAAGATTCTCGGCAGCGGCATCGCATACGGCATTCGCAAGGGTGATACAGCGCTGCGCGATCAGTTGAACGCCGCGATCGCGAAGGTGCAAGCCGACGGCACGGTGAAGACGCTCGCCGCGAAATATCTCGGCAATATCGACATCAGCGCAAAGTAATCGCGTCGCGTTCGGTCGGCGGCGCGGTTTGCGAGCGGCGCCGCGCGTTCGCTTGTTGGCCATGCGTTTGACGGCTACGATACGTAGGCTTCGCGAAGTCGGAGACAACGGCGAAGTCGGCGGATCAACCGGAGAGCGCGCATGAGCGAGACGATCGAAGCGGCACGCGCTGCGAACACCGCACGCGCAAAAGGCGCAGACGCGCCGCGCTTCTGGCGCAGCGCGGCGCTGCCGTTCATCGAGGCGCGTTCCATCGACGATGGCTGCAAGGTCTGCTACGCCAAACATTCGCACGAAACGTTTTCGATCGGCGCGGTGACGGGAGGCCGCAGCGTGTACCTGAACCGCCACGCGCGGGAATGGGTCGGCGCGGGCGCCGTCGTGATGATGAACCCCGACGTTGTGCACGCGTGCAACCCGGTTGCCGGCGAGCGGTGGTCGTATCGGATGCTGCACGTCCACGTTGCGTGGTTCACGAAACTGCAGCACGAGCTGGGCTTCAACGAGAACCATGCGTTCCGCGCGTTTTCGCAGATCATGACGCTCGACGCCGTGCTGTTCGACGGCCTGAACCGGCTGTGCGCGATTCTCGCCAGTAACGACGACGACAACGACACGCTGCGCAAGGAAAGCGCGGCCATCACCTTCTTCTCCAGCGTGCAGCAAACGCTCAATCCGGCGAGCCTGCCCGAGCGTGCCGTGAGCGGCCAACTCGCGCGCGCCGCGGAGTACATCGCCGAAAACTGCACGCGCGCGCTGAAACTCGACGATGTGTGCGAAGCCGCCGGGCTGTCCGCGTCGCACCTGATACGCGCGTTCAAACTGCGCTACGGCATGACGCCCCACGCGTATCTGATCAACCGACGCATCCAGTACAGTCGCGCGCAACTGCGGCGCGGTGCACTGATCGCCGATGTCGCGCTCGATGCCGGCTTCGCCGATCAGGCGCATTTGCAGCGCACCTTCAAGCGGCTGGTGGCGGCGACGCCGGGCCAATATCGCAGCGGAGCGTGACGCGGCATGAACCCGCGTCACGAAGCAGTCGCGGCTCGCGTCACTCCACGAGCAGATACATCGCACTGAGCGCGAGCAGCGCCGCCATCACGCGATTGAACGCCCGGACCCGCTTCGCTTCACGCAGATGCCTGCGCAAAAACGTGCCGGCATACGCCCAGCTCGCGATCGATAGATAGCAGATCACGAAGTACAGCGCCGTGAATTGCCAGACGAGCCCGCCGTCGCCGCCTGCCGCATACGCGCCCATGCCGGCCAGCGACGCGAGCCACGCCTTCGGATTGAGCCATTGCATGGCCGCGCCGTGCGCGAACGACGGCCCGCGCGCCGGTTTGTCCGCGCCGAGCTGGCCGTCATCGATGGTGAGCTTGTAGGCCATGTAGAGCAGAAAGCCCACGCCCGCCCATTTGACGATCTCGATCAGATTGGGAAAGCGCGCGAGCAATTCGTGCAGGCCGAGGCCGATCAACAGAAGCAGCAACGTGAAGCCGACCGTCGCGCCAGTGACGTGCCGCAGACTCGCGGCGAGCCCGTGCTGCGCGCCGGCGCTCAGCGCGACGACGTTGACCGGGCCGGGAGAAATGGAACTGGCGAGCGCGAACGCGGCCATCGAGAGTAATGCGGTCATCGGATGCCTCGGAACGTGAGTGTGCGAAAGGATTGCGACGCTAAACGGTAACGAGACGGCGAGGGTATGTATTGAAGGAAATTGCCCAGTCGAAAAGCTGGTAAATCCGCATGCGGCTTCAACGGATCACAAAAACATAATGCGACGACGCGATAACTCGATAACAAACGCGCGTTTGAATTTAAAAATAAATACGCGCAAACGTTACCGAGGAAAAACAATTTTTGAATTATCAGGTAAATTCTACTAATCGAAACCTATGATATGCCCCTATGCAGCGGGCGATTATTCGGCCCGATAAACAGTCCGAAGCCTCGAAAAACCAGCGATACAGGGCTTAACGACTTTCGCGCAAAAAAGCGATGGATTCGGCGCGCGGTGAATGCTTTGCATCAGTATCGATAGCCCGGTCCGTTTCTGCTGGAGACGCGCAGTGAAAGGGAGTGCATCTGGGTCTCCATGTGAGCAGGCAGAAAACTGCGGACGAAACGAACGAGCTGTGTCTCGCGTTATTCGGCGGCTGGTAGGAGCGCAAATGCGTGATTCCACTTGCGTATGGATTCGCTATCTGCTGGGTGCTCTGTCCCAACAAACCGGAAGCGTAGTGAGCACTTCGACAAACTGAGTCCCGCCGTTGGAAACGCAGAGCACATGGTCCACAAAAGAAAGGCCCGGTTTCACGTCCTGATCGCACGGGCGCGCAGATGGCGGATGCCACGCGAGGGCGTCATCTACGCGGGATGCGGCGTGGTGCTCGCAATGCTCGCGCTGTGTGGCTACGCGCTGTATCAGAGCCGCGAGGATGCGATTGCGCGCGCACTCGATTCGACGCGCGATGTCGCGACGATCACCGAGCGCGACATCGCGCGCAATTTCGAGCTGTACGCGCTGTCGCTGCAGGCCGTCGCCGATGGCCTCGGGCGTCCGGGCGTGCTCGATTCGCCGCGTTTGCGGCGCGAGATCCTGTTCGATCGCGCGGCGACCGGGCAATACGTCGGCGCGATGGTGGTGATCGACGCACTGGGCAACGTCGTGATCGATTCGGATAGCGACGTGCCGCGCGGGGGAAACCTCTCGGACCGTCCGTACTTCAGGATTCGTCGTGAAGATCCGGATCTCGGGCTCGATGTCAGCGCGCCGTACATCTCCAGACTCAGACCCGGTTCGCGCAGCATCGCGCTGAGCCGGCGACTGTCCCGCCCTGACGGATCGTTTGCGGGAATCGTCGCGCTCGGTATCGATCAGGAGTATTTCACGAGCCTGTTCGCGGATCTGCGGATCGGGCAGCATGGCTCGGTGTCGATCGTCAGAACGGACGGCACGATCATCGTGCGACGGCCCGACGATCGACACGTGACGGGCAGCGACATCAGCAAGACGGCGTTCTTCCAGCACCTGCTCGCGAAAGACGAGGGCAGCTTTATCGCGTCTTCGCCGCTCGACGGCGCCGAGCGGCTTTACTCGCTCAGACGGATTCCGCGATTGCCGCTGATCGTGCTGGTCGCCGAGGCGACCGACGATATCTATGCGGGCTGGTGGGGGCGCGCGCTGACGATCGGTTCGCTGATGCTGATCTTCGGGATCGGCGTGATCGTGTTGGCGGCGTGGCTCGGCGCCGAGCTGCGGCGTCGACAGCGGGTGGAGCACGAGCTCGAACGGCTCGCCGGCACGGACGGACTCACCGGCCTGCCCAATCGCCGCGCGCTGTGTGAAACGCTCGAGCGCGAATGGCTGCGCGCGCGCCGCACGGGCAGCGTGTTATCGCTGCTGTTCGTCGATATCGATCACTTCAAAGCCTATAACGATACGTATGGTCATCAGGCCGGCGACGTCGCGCTGACCGCGGTCGCGCGCTGCATCCGCAGGGTGATCCAGCGACCGGGCGATTGCGTCGGTCGATACGGCGGCGAGGAGTTCGTCGTGGTGCTGCCGGATACCGACGCCGCCGGTGCCGGGGTGGTCGGCGAGAACATCCGCGTGGCGATCGGCGAGTTGGGCATCGCGCACCAGGGCTGCGAGTTCGGTCGCGTGACGGTCAGCATCGGCGCGACCACGTCGCGGTCGGATCGGGTGACGGATGTCAGCGTCGTCGTTCGGGCTGCCGATGAGGCGTTGTATACGGCGAAGGCCGGTGGCAGGAATAGGGTCGCGCAGATGGGAGTTGGGTGACCGGTCGCTCCTTATTTTTCTGCACCGGAAATGAAGAAGGGTTGCGACGCTTTCGCGTGCAACCCGGTCATCTCGGTTTACCTGCAGGCACTCCTGCTGACCGGCGCGAGGCGTGAGGAACTGGCTGCGCTCAGATGGGCCGACGTGGATTTCCAGTGGCGCAGCCTGGCCATTGCTGACAAGGTCGAGGCCGGAGGCCGTGTCATCCCGCTCACGCCGTATCTGCATTCCTTGCTGCTCGATCTGAAGCGCATCAACGACACGCCGCCCCCTGTGAGGCTTGAGCGCCAAGGCGAGACTTGGGCGCCGCCGCCATGGGTCTTCGCCAGCAGGACGTCCGCCGATGGCAAGATTGCCGAGCCGCGTATTGCGCACACACAGGCTCTGGAAGCCGCTGGCCTGCCGCACGTCAGCCTTCACGGGCTGCGTCGCAGTTTCGGGACGCTGAGTGAATGGGTGGAGTGCCCAGTCGGCGTTGTTGCTCAGATTCAGGGCCACAAGCCGAGCGCGATTGCCGAAAAGCATTACCGCCGCCGTCCGCTGGATCTGCTTCGCATGTGGCACGACAAGATCGAGGCGTGGGTACTGGGGCAGGCCGGGGTTCAGTCCCGCGTCGACGATGTGGCTGTCGGTCTGCGTCTCGTGCTGTAAATATGCTGAGCGTAGTGGGCAGGGTATTGGGAAGATTCGGCCCGTAGCGGTAGCGGCCCCGTTTGGCATGGCCGAGTACCGACTTGACGGGAAGAAACTATACCTAAACGTCACTCTCATTATCAAGGTGAAGCTCGCCACAATCGATGAAATGCGACCTGGCTCGCTCACGCGCCAGTACAAGGACCCCGAGAACAAGAAAGGGCCTACTACCAGCTCAGCTACACGCGTGCGATGAGAAGTCGAACGGAATACGTTGCCGGTGGTGACGTACGCGACATTCGTCGCCAGATAGAGAACTACAAGCGCTTCAAGGAACCGACGACCGAGTGGGTCGACCTGGGCATCGAACACAGCCGCCTGAAAATCAAGCTCGCGCGCCAGGACGATGCGCCCAAGTGATATGCTTTCGCCATGTTCAAACGACTCCAACAGCGCTGGCTGGATCGCTTCCGGGTCGATGACTCAATCGGCTGGTCCGACATACCCGAAGATCCTCTGTCCGATCAAGTTATGGACATGGTGTGGGATATGTTGGACAAGGCGACGCTAAATGCGAGAAAGCGAAATATCATCTGGCCGGACGGGCAAAAGCTGTCGATCAACCTGTCCGTCAAATGAATCCACGAGCAGCACCCCGCATTTCCAAAGGACCTGATCGAAAGCAATGTGATCGACTGGCTCGTGCAAGTCATACCGCCAGATATCTACACCGAGCAACAGATAGACGAACTGAATAGACTCAAGCAAATGTGGATAGACACCTACGAACGGTAGGTTCAAGCCGAGAAATTTGGGCGAAAACTCGACTCTCTTGAGAATCCTTGGTAGGGCGTTGATAATCGCTCGCTTACCCATTATCCGGCCATTGTCATGCGTTCTTCCGCCACCGGTCGCCTGGCGAATTACCTTCGGCTATATTATCTTTCAATGAATCCCTCGATCCAATAGGAACGAGTGCATGGAGAGTCGACAGTGGCGACGCACGACTGTCGGGCTACGAGTGGGAAGTCGAAGGCTCACGGAGCGCTCGCGGCAATCCGATGAGCGGCAACCGGACGGTTCGAAAATGCCAACGCTAAGTCATCTTCTCTCGCCAGCGCATTGGCGGTCTCATTTCACCGCTGAGTTCATAGGACGCTATCCGTCCTGGTCGGCTGCTCTCGCAGCGGCCGACGGATACGATGACCAGCGCATACTCGAAACGGTGCACGCGTCAGCCTTGAAGGTCAAACGAGGTGAGGCCACCTTTGAACGAGATTCGGTCTGCTTCCAGAAGGAAGAATTCCGTTGGCCGTTGCTCAGTGTCCTGCTCCACGCCGCAATAATGAATCGGGATAGCTTGCATGTTGCCGACTTCGGGGGATCACTAGGCAGTTTTTATTTTCAACACCGGAAGTTTCTGCATCAGATCCAAAGCCTGCAATGGTCGGTTATCGAGCAAAGCGACTACGTCAGAGTCGGGCGCCAGGATTTCGAGGATGAGACCCTGAAGTTCTTTCCAACGCTCGCAGACACAGCGACGAGAAGCGCCATCGACGTTACGCTGTTCTCCGGATCACTGCAGTATCTCGATGACCCATTCGATCAGATCATGCAGGCGGCCGCCTTGGCGGACTGCATCATGATCGACCGCACTCCGTTCATCGACGAGAGCCAGGACCGTATCGCCGTCCAGCGCGCTCGCGCTTCGATTTACAAGGCGTCTTATCCTCACCGCTTTTTCGCGAAGGAGAAGTTCGATCGTTTCATGACGAACCTCGGTTACGCCTCCTTTTGCGAATGGAATGGCTTTGATCGCGCAGACAACACATGTCGCTATTTGGGCCGCATGTACCGAAAGACCGATCCGGCCGTGCAACGCAGACCGTAACGATGCGGAGAATGCAAAACATGCGAACGCTGAGTCATCTTCTCTCGCCGGCATTCTGGCGGTCTCGCTGGACCGCCGAGTTCATTGGCCGCTACCCGTCCTGGTCAGCCGCACTCGCGGCGGCCGACGGTTACGATGACCCGGCCATACTCCAAAAGGTGCACGCATCGGCCTTGAGGGTCAAACAGGGCGAGGCTGCGTTCGAACGTGATTCTGTCTGCTTCGAGCAGGAGGCATTCCGCTGGCCGCTGCTCGGTTGTCTGCTTCACGCTGCAATCATGAAGCCGCGCAATCTTCATGTGGTCGATTTCGGCGGGTCGCTCGGCAGCTTCTACTATCAACACAAGAAGTTTCTGCAGCGGATCGAAGTCCTGCAGTGGTCTATCGTCGAGCAGAGCAACTACGTCAAAGTGGGAAGACGGGATTTCGAGGACGACATCCTGAAGTTCTATCTCTCGCTTGGAGACGCGGCAACGAGAAGCGCCATCGACATTACCTTGTTCTCCGGGTCGCTCCAATGTGTCGAAGATCCGTTCGTCCATCTTCAGGAAGCGGCGCGTATGTCGAAATGGATCATTATCGACCGCACGCCCTTCATCGACACAGCGCAAGACCGAATCACCGTCCAACGCGCTTCCATACACAAGGCTTCCTATCCCCACCGGTTTTTCTCGATGCAAAACTTCGAGCGCCTCATGAACGAACTCGGCTATACCGCGATCTGCGAATGGGACGGCTTCGATCGCGCCCACATCGAGTCTCGCTATCTGGGCCGTGCCTACTATGCATCAGGTCGACGATGATCGACTCGATCGTTGCGCATATACGGCGAGCGGCACAGCCGCCCGCGGATCGTCATCGTGACAAGAATTTCGAGACCAGAGTGAAAGATACGGACTTCATGGCCCAGAGCGATGAAGCTCCTAGGCGGGAAAGGCATAGGCACGCGGCCCTTCTTCTGGCCGATGCACGAGCAGACGGTGTTCCAGCGCATGAGCCTATTCAAGAATGCCTACTGTCAGGTCGTCCTATGTGGACCGTTGTTGCCGGAGTACTGAACCGCCCCGGATTTGGTGGAGGCTCCAACTCTTGAGAGAATGGAGCCATGAACAAGTCGAACAAATTTTCTGCTGAAGTCCGGGAACGTGCAGTGCGCATGGTGCAAGAGCATCGGGGCGAGTATCCGTCACAGTGGGCGGCGATCGAATCCATCGCCCCCAAGATCGGCTGCACGAGCCAGACATTGCTGGGGTGGGTCAAACGAGATGAAGTCGATAGCGGCGAGCGCGAGGGCGTGAGCACGTCGGAACGCGAACGTCTTAAGGCACTGGAGCGCGAAGTCAAGGAACTGCGCCGCGCCAACGAGATTCTGAAACTGGCGAGTGCGTTTTTCGCCCAGGCGGAGCTCGACCGCCGCCTGAAGTCCTGAAGGCCTTCATCGATCAGCATCGAGACACCTTCGGGGTCGAGCCGATCTGCAAGGTCTTGCGGATTGCCCCGTCGGGCTACCGGCGCCATGCTGCGCAGCTTCGCGATCCGTCGCGCCGCTGCGCACGTGCGATACGCGATGAACGCCTGCGGCCTGAGATCCAGCGTGTCTGGCAAGCCAACATGCGTGTCTACGGAGCGGATAAAGTCTGGAAGCAGATGAACCGGGAGCGCATTGCGGTGGCTCGCTGTACGGTCGAACGGCTGATGAAGCAACTGGGTTTGCGTGGCGTAACGCGAGGCAAACGTGTTCGCACGACCATTGCCGATGCGGCGGCCGCTCGCCCGCTGGATCGGGTCAACCGGCAGTTCAGGGCGGACCGGCCAAACGAGCTCTGGGTTTCTGATTTCACCTATGTCTCGACGTGGCAGGGCTGGCTCTACGTGGCCTTCGTGATCGACGTGTTCGCCCGACGGATTGTCGGCTGGCGCGTCAGTTCGTCGATGACTACAGACTTCGTTCTGGATGCACTTGAACAGGCACTTTATGCGCGGCGCCCAGGCGGAGATGGAACGTTGATACATCACTCCGACAGAGGCTCGCAATACGTCAGCATTCGCTATAGCGAGCGACTGGCCGAAGCGGGCATCGAGCCCTCGGTTGGTAGCCGTGGCGACAGTTACGACAACGCACTGGCCGAGACAATCAACGGTTTGTACAAGGCCGAACTGATTCATCGCCGCACCTGGAAAACACGCGAGTCCGTCGAGTTGGCAACGCTGGAATGGGTGGCCTGGTTCAATCATCATCGATTGATGGAACCCATCGGCTACATCCCGCCGGCTGAAGCTGAGGCAAACTACTATCGGCAACTTGAAACATCGGTCGCCGAACCCGCATTAACTTAAACCAACCAGCCTCCACGATTCCCGGGGCGGTTCAGTACCGCGTCCGCGACCTTTCCGCGGAATCGTCGAGTGCTAACGGAACGCTCAATCGCGTCTGAGCGGACGCGCAACTAAAGGCACTGCAGCTAAATTGCACTGATGGCGTCCCGGTTTGATCCGGATTTGCCCTGTGTAGCTTGGTTTACGTATCGCGAGTTGCGTAAGGCGTGGATTTAAAAGCGCGCTGATAACGCCGTCAGTTCTTCGAAGGCGGCAGTCGACCAACGATCAGGTTGGGTGTCGTCGTGAGCCCTGCGCGGAGACACGGCCGATAAGGTGCCGCGCGCCGGTAGGCTGTGGGGTGCTCAAACCGCCGATCTCGAAACAGCAAACCCATGGTTTTCCTGATTGTTGGTGCCCGGACGATAGAGACTGCGCGGTTGGTTGCTCAGCGCGAAAGCGGCGATCGGAAAGAGACAGTGAAAGTTCGCAAAATGCCGAGCATGGGCTGACCGCGGTTGTTATATTGAAGAACAGTTCGTCCCCGTGGAGGGACGCCGCGGCATTGAGCATCTATGGCGACATGGGAGCGCACCCGCAGCCTCGAAAGCTGGTTACACAGCGGTTACATGGGCGTCAGAATGCAAAAAGCCCAGTCGCGATGACTGGGCTAAGTGCTTGAATTTCTTGGTGGGGCGTGAGTGACTCGAACACTCGACCTACGGATTAAGAGTCCGCTGCTCTACCAACTGAGCTAACGCCCCAATAGAAGCGAGATTATGCAGGATCTTTTCGAGATTGCCAAGCCCTTTTCGCAGTTTTATTAAAAAGATCGCATCGCCCGAACTTGAGCGTTCCCTCGACAAAGCCGCCATCCCGAAAACATCGACGCGTCCAACGCTGCCGGTATCATGTCGCGGACACCTCCCGCACGCAGCATCGCGGCTTTCGCCCGGGGATTCCCATGGATGACAAAGAGATTACCGAGCTACTCGACCGAGTTCTCGCCCCCTGGGTCCGGGCGCTCACGTTGACGCCGATCAAGGTCGACGAGGAAAGTGCCACGCTGCGTCTGCCGTTCTCTGGCGAGTGGCGACACTCGGGCGGCATGATCAGCGGCCAGGTATTCATGGCGGCCGCGGATACGGCGATGGTCGTCGCCATCACCGCCGCGCTCGGCGGCTTCAAGCCGATGAGCACGGTGTCGCTGAACATCAACTTCATGCGCGCGGTCCGCAAGGGCGATGTGCTGATCAAGGCGCGCGTGCTGCGCATGGGCCGCAATCTCGTGTTTGGCGAAGTCGAACTGTTCGACGAAGGCGGCAACATGGCGGTTCAAGCCACTACGACTTACGCGCTGCTCGAGTGAATGCGCGTCGGACCCGAGGGGGCCGCCAACACAATCTGCGCGCAGCAAGAGCAAAGGAAAGCAAGGAAAAGCAGCATGTTCGATCAGGTCGTATTCGCCGGCGGCGGCAACCGCTGCTGGTGGCAGGCGGGTTTCTGGGACGTCGTGCAGCCACAGCTCGACATCCGTCCGCGCGTGATCACCGGCATTTCGGCCGGCGCCGCGACCGCGTGCATGATTTACACGCGCGGCGACTCCGACTGGGTTATGCGCTATTACGAAGACGCACTGCGCCATAACACGCGCAACGCCTACTGGGGCAATCTGCTGCGCGGCGAGTCGGTGTTCCCGCATTACCGGATCTACCGTCAAGCGCTGCTCGATATCTATGGCGACAAGTTTTCCAGGCTCGCGCAGGCGCCGGAAATCCGCATCGGCGTGTCGCATCTGCCGCGCTGGCTCGGCGCGAGAAGTGCGGTCGCGGCAGGGCTGGTCGCGTACAACATCGAAAAATACGTACGCAAGACGCTGCATCCGACGCTCGGTCGGACGCTTGGCTTTCATCCGGAATTCGTGCGCGCGCAGGATTGCGCGAGCGTCGACGAGTTGGCCGACCTGATCCTGCAATCGTCGAGTACACCGCCGTTCACGCCGGTTCTGCGGCGCAACGGCCGGCCGGTGCTGGACGGCGGCATGGTCGACAACGTGCCGGTCGGCGCGCTAGATGCCGACGCGCCGGGCAACGTGCTCGTGATGGTCACGCGTCTTTATCCGCGGCCGCAGATGTTCGTCGTGCCACACGGCGTCCAGCAGCGGCTTTACGTGCAACCGTCGCGCAAGGTGCCGATTTCGAGTTGGGATTACACGAGTCCGTCGCAGATGGTGCACGCCTATAACCTTGGCCGTGCCGACGGTGAGGTCTTCCTTGAACGCATCCCTGCATTGATGGAGGCGGGAGCGCACGAAGCGCGATGAGCGACGCGGCGGGGCGGGCGGGCACACATCTGATCCGCCGGCCGCCTCGCCCGCCAATCACCGCCGACGCCCGCCCTGCAACGCCTCCGGATTCGCGACACTGGCGGTATCGCCGGCATCGAACGCGAGGATGTTGTTGAACGCCGCCGAAAAATACAGCTCGTAGCTCTCGCGCTCGACGTAGCCGATGTGCGGCGTGCAGATCACGTTCTCCATGCGCAGCAGGCTGTAGCCTTGCAGGATCGGCTCGCTTTCGTAGACGTCGATCGCGACCATCCCCGGACGGTTGTGTGACAGCGCGTTCACCAGCGCACTCTCTTCGAGCAGCTCGGCGCGGCTCGTGTTCACGAGCAGCGCGGTCGGTTTCATGCGCATCAAATCGTCCTGCTTGACGATGCCACGCGTGTCGTCGTGCAGACGAAGATGCAGGGACAGCACATCGCTGGTCTCGAACAGGTCCTCACGACTCGCCGCGACGCCATAGCCATCGGCTCGAGCGGCTTCGCGCGAGTGCTCGCGGCCCCAGATCAGCACGTTCATGCCGAACGCCTTGCCGTAGCCAGCGAGCAGTCGGCCGATCTTGCCGTAGCCCCAGACCCCTAGCGTCTGTCCGCGCAGCACTTGCCCCAAACCGAAGTTCGGCGGCAGCGCCGACGTCTTCAGCCCCGACTGCTGCCAGGCGCCCTGTTTAAGGTTTGCCACGTATTGCGGAATACGCCGTTGGGCGGCCATGATGAGTGCCCACGTCAGCTCGGCCGGCGCGACCGGCGAACCGCTGCCCTCGAGCACGGCAATGCCGCGCTCGGTACAGGCCGCCAGATCGATGTGGCTCGACACTTTGCCAGTCTGACTGATCATGCGCAAACGCGGCAGCTTGTCGAGTAGTTGCGACGTGATGCGGGTACGTTCGCGAATCAGAACGAGGGCGTCGACTTCCGCAAGACGGCTCGCAAGTTGTCCGAGACCGCGCACGGTATTGTTGAATACTTTGACTTCCTGGTCGGCCAGCAATTGAAAGCAGTCGAGCTTGCGAACGGCGTCCTGGTAATCGTCGAGGATGGCAATCTTCATGGTATGTAATTTGCGGCGCACCTCGTTGGTGCGAACGGAATGTTATGCTGACTGTCCCATCATGTGACTTAGGGCACACGTTGGTCTGGCTAGATGTCCTACCGTAGAAGCTGTCGCACACAAACGAACGGCAACGCTACGTGAGGGCGGATTGAGAACGTTTTTAGCAGTTTGTTGCGTGTTGAGGCAAGCCGCTTTACACAAGGTTGCAGAAGCCTTGCAGGAAGCGCGCCTCCGCCTGGCAAGCTGTGTGGCCCAGGACGATCTGCGCAATCATGCGCCGCCAGTGGAAAATTGACACGTCGGCGCGATGAATTCAATGCCTCTCGCATGCAGCGTCCCCGGGCTTGTATCGTTTTTCTATTGCTTCAAACGGAGACAAGTCGATGAATCATCCCTCGTTCGAAGGGCAGCCCACTATCGAGGCGCCCACATGGGTCAAACACCGCAAGCTGATCGACTGGGTCCAGCGCATCGCCGCGCTGACCAAGCCTGAAAAAGTGATCTGGTGCGACGGCTCGCAGGAAGAATATGACCGCCTGTGCGCGCAGATGGTCGAAGCCGGAACGCTAAAGAAACTCAACTCCGCCAAGCGTCCCAATTCCTATCTCGCCTGGTCCGATCCGTCCGACGTCGCGCGCGTCGAGGATCGCACCTTCATCTGCTCGCAGCGCGCCGAGGACGCCGGCCCCACCAACAACTGGATCGCCCCGGCCGAAATGCGCTCGACGCTCGACGGCCTGTTCGATGGCGCGATGCGCGGCCGCGCGATGTACGTGGTGCCGTTCTCGATGGGCCCGCTCGGCTCGCCGATCGCGCATATCGGCGTCGAGTTGAGCGACAGCCCGTATGTTGCGACCAATATGCGCATCATGACGCGCATGGGCCGCAAGGTGTATGACGTGCTCGGCGAGGACGGCGAGTTCGTGCCGTGCGTGCATTCGGTCGGCGCGCCGCTCGCGGCGGGCGAGCAGGACGTGTCGTGGCCTTGCAACAAGACCAAGTACATCGTGCATTTCCCCGAATCGCGCGAAATCTGGAGCTTTGGTTCGGGCTATGGCGGCAATGCGCTGCTCGGCAAGAAGTGCTTCGCGCTGCGCATCGCATCGACAATGGGCCGCGACGAGGGCTGGCTCGCCGAACACATGCTGATTCTCGGCGTCACCTCGCCGGACGGGCGCAAGCATCACGTGGCGGCGGCGTTTCCGTCGGCGTGCGGCAAGACCAACTTTGCGATGCTGATCCCGCCTGCGGGCCTGAACGGCTGGAAAATCTCGACGATCGGCGACGACATCGCGTGGATCAAACCGGGCAAGGACGGCCGCCTGTACGCGATCAATCCGGAAGCCGGCTACTTCGGCGTCGCGCCCGGCACGAGCGAAAAGACCAACTACAACGCGCTCGCCACGTTGAAGGAAAACGTGATCTTCACGAATGTCGCGTTGACCGACGACGGCGACGTCTGGTGGGAAGGCATGACCGACGAGCCGCCGGCGCATCTGATCGACTGGCAGGGCAAGGACTGGACGCCAGCCGAGGCGAAGGAAACCGGCCGCAAGGCGGCGCATCCGAACGCGCGCTTCACGGCGCCGGCTTCGCAGTGCCCGTCGATCGATGCGGACTGGGAAAACCCGGCCGGTGTCGCAATCGACGCATTCATCTTCGGTGGCCGCCGCTCGACCACCGTGCCGCTCGTCACCGAAGCGCGCAACTGGGTCGAGGGCGTCTACATGGCGGCGACGATGGGCTCTGAAACCACCGCCGCGGCGGCTGGACAGCAGGGCGTGGTGCGCCGCGATCCGTTCGCGATGCTGCCGTTCTGCGGCTACAACATGAGCGATTATTTCAGCCATTGGCTGAAGACCGGCGAGCGTCTGCAGCAGTTGAGCGCGAAGCTGCCGAGAATCTTCTGCGTGAACTGGTTCCGCAAGGGCGCGGACGGCAAGTTCGTGTGGCCTGGCTTCGGCGAGAACATGCGCGTGCTGAGCTGGATGGTCGGCCGCATCGAAGGCACCGCGCAGGGCGAAGAGCATGCGTTCGGCATTTCGCCGCACTATGAGGACATCGACTGGAGCGGGCTGAACTTCAGCCGCGAGCAGTTCGAGCAGGTGATTTCCGTCGATGACGCTGCATGGCGCGACGAGCTCGTGTTGCACACGAAGCTGTTTGACACGCTGCAACACGGTCTGCCGCCGGCACTGACTGAGGCGAAGCGCGCGCTCGAGGAAAAACTCACAGCTTGATTAAGTGAGTCCTCACTCAGCATAAAAAGCCGCCGTCGGGCGGTTTTTTTCGTTGGGTGCCCGGTTTTTTCCGTCTCTTCGAATTCCGCAATGGCCGAACGACCGTTGCGTCTGTTCGAACAAAAAAGACAGAGCAAGCTGCAGCGCAGCAGATTGTTTTTGATTTGGGAATAATCGCTGGTCGGACCCCGGTTTTATCGACACAGTCGTACCAAAATTGACAATATTTCCTATTTTGCGGGCAACTTCTGCACGATTTTGCGAGTCGTAGGAGAATTCCAAGTTCGCTTCACTGGTTTTCACCAATTGTCAGGAAGCAGTAACCAGGCAGGGAGTTGTCCTATGGATCATTTGCAGTCGATGCGAGTTTTCGTCAAGGTGGCGGATCTCGGCAGTTTCGCCCGCGCCGCGAGCGCGATGGATATTTCCAACGCGGTCGCCACCCGTCACGTTGCCGACCTCGAGGGCCGTCTTGGTACGCGGCTGCTCAATCGCACGACCCGCAGCTTGTCGCTGACCGAATCCGGTCAGGTCTACCTCGAGCGCGCCCGTCAGATTCTCGACGAACTGGAAGACGTCGAACAGATGGTGGTCGCTCGCAATCACGAACCCGTCGGCACGCTACGCATCGTCGCGCCCGTCGTGTTCGGGCTGCATAATCTCGCGCCCGTGCTGCAAACGTACGCGGAGCGCTATCCGAAAGTCATTCCCGACGTCACGCTGGTCGATCGTCAGGTGGACCTCGTCGAGGAGGGCTTCGACGTCGGCGTCGTGATCGCGCGGCAAATGCGCAGCGCGAGTATCGTTACGCGGCGTCTGACCACGGGCTGCATGACCGTCTGCGCGACGCCGGCTTATCTGGAAAAACATGGCATGCCGACGCGTCCCGAACATCTGCTCGAGCACCCGTGCCTGAGCCTGCCATCCGAATACTGGGGTGATGAACGCGTGTTTACGGGGCCGGAAGGCGAAGTGCGCGTGCGGCCGTCGAACGTGATCGTCGCGAACAACACGGAGATGCTGAGACAGTTTGCGCTGCTCGGCATGGGCACCGCGATTCTGCCGAGCTATCTCATCGGTCGCGACATGACGCGCGGCCGGCTCGTGCGTTTGCTCGGCGATTACCGTTTGCCGCAGGTCGAAATCAATATTGCGTACCCAAGCCGCCGTCACCTGCCGGCCAAGGTGCGCACGTTCATCGACCATCTGGTCGAGCACTTCAACCAGACGCCGAACAGCGTGCTCGGCGAGCAGTGGATCAAGGACGGTCTGGAGCGTCCGGCGACGTCGGCCGCGTTCGAGACTGCCGAGTCGCGCGCACCGGAAGCGTTCGATGGCGCCGAGCCGCTGTCGCGGCTTCTCGATAGCGAGCTGTCGCCGGCCGTGCCGAAGCCGATGACGAAGTCGTCCAATCGCAGTCCACGCCCGACGGCGTTGTCGCCGCTGTAAATCTCTGAATGTCGAAGCCCGCAGCGTTGCGGGCCGGCATTAAAAAGGCGCAGTCACCTCAAGTGACTGCGCCTTTTTTCATGGACAGATGCGGACTACACCGCGGGCTGTGCACGGATCGCCGACTGCGGTGGCTAATGTAGCTATTCCTGCTACCACCGCGAGCCGCCGATCCGAATCTCGCCCTACTAGCCGGTTTTTCGCGCCGCGGTCTTTTTCGCCGGTGCCTTCCTGGCCGCCGCGGTCTTGGCGGCGGGCGCCTTCTTCGCCGCCACCTTCTTTTCCGCCGGCTCGGCCTTCACGGCCACCGCGGTATCACCTTCGTCCGCTTCCGGCATCGCCTTGGCCGCAGAACGAGCGCCCGACGTCTTCGCCGCTGCGGTCTTCGCCGCCGCCGGCTCCTTCTTCTCGAATTCGAAGCCGATCTTGCCGTCGTTCTGCTTGACGAGGAAAGCTTTGAAGTTACGGCCGGTACGCGACGACTTGAAGTTCGTCAGCAGATCGGTGCGACCCTCCTCGAGCAGCTTGGCCATCTGCTCGCGGGCGATTTCCTGCTGCAGGATCACCTTGCCGGAACGGAAGTCGCACGACTTCGGATTCGCCACCGAGTTTTCGCAGACGTAGCTCATGCCGTGCTCGAAAACGCGGCCTTGGCACTTCGGACACGCGCCGACCGGCTGCTGATCGGAGAAGTCGGGCGGCTCGCCATCTTCGCCGGCCGCGTCCTGGCCGAAGTCGAACTCGAGCTTGTAATTCTTGATCTCGTCGTCGAGCGACAGTTTCAGGATCGCCGAGAACGGCCGCCCCATCTTGCTGCGGAAACCTGACAGCGGCCCGATCGTCTTGTTCTGCAGCAGTTCTTCGACTTCGGGGATCTCGAACTGACGACCGCCCGGAATCTTCGAGATCGAGAACTCGCACTTCGAGCACGCGAAACGCCGGTAGTTTTCCTTCACCTGGCCACCGCAATTCGGGCAAGGTGTCTGCAATGTCGCGTAATCGCCCGGGATCGTGTCGGAATCGTATTCCTTCGCGCGCTTGACGATAGTCTGCGTCATGCGCGCGATTTCCTGCATGAACGCGTCGCGCGGCAGGTTGCCGCGCTCCATCTGCGACAGCTTATATTCCCACTCGCCGGTCAGTTCCGGCGCGGTCAGCTCTTTCACGCCGAGGCCGCGCAGCAGCGTCATCAACTGGAAGGCCTTGGCTGTCGGAATCAGATCGCGGCCTTCGCGGATCAGATACTTTTCGGTGAGCAGACCTTCGATGATCGCCGCGCGCGTCGCCGGCGTGCCGAGACCCTTGGCCGCCATCGCTTCGCGCAATTCGTCGTCTTCGACCAGCTTGCCCGCACCTTCCATCGCCGACAGCAGCGTCGCTTCGTTGTAGCGTGCGGGCGGCTTCGTGACCAGTTGCTGCGCGGCGATCTTGTCGGTCTTGACCTTTTCGTCCTTCTGTACCGGCACGAGGTTCGCGTCATCGCCGCTGGTTTCACGGCCGTAGATCTGCAGCCAACCCGGCTCGACCAGCACCTTGCCCTCGGTCTTGAAGTGATGGCCGACCACCTCGGTGATACGCGTCGTCACACGGTATTCGGCGGCGGGGAAGAACACCGCGAGGAAGCGCTTCACGACGAGGTCGTAGAGCTTCTGTTCCGGCTCGGACAGACTCTTCGGCGCCTGCAGCGTCGGAATGATTGCGAAGTGGTCGCTGATCTTCGAGTTGTCGAAGATGCGCTTGTTCGGCTTGACCCAGCCCTTGTCGAGCACCTGTTTCGCGAACGGCAGGTAGTTGTTGCCCTCCTTGAGCATGCCGAGCGTCTGCTTGACCGTGTCCAGATAGTCTTCCGGCAGCGCGCGCGCGTCGGTTCGCGGATAGGTCAGCACCTTGTGCTTTTCGTACAGCGCCTGAGCGAGGCCCAGCGTGTTCTTCGCAGAAAAGCCGAAACGGCCGTTGGCTTCCCGCTGCAGACTGGTCAGGTCGAAGAGGGCGGGCGACAGCTGCGTCGAGGGCTTCGACTCCTCGGTCACCACACCCAGCTGGCCGCGACAGGCCGCGACGATCGTCTCGGCGGCGGGCAACGACCAGAGGCGCGAATCGCGCTTTTCCGGGTCGAACTCGTCGCGCTTGAATTTCGGGTCGAACCAGCGGCCTTCGTAGAAGCCGGCCGCGCAGACGAACTCCGCCTTCACTTCCCAGTAGTCGCGCGGCACGAAGCGTCGAATCTTCTCTTCGCGCTCGACGACGATCGATAGCGTCGGCGTCTGCACGCGCCCGACCGTGGTCAGGAAAAAGCCGCCGCCCTTGCTGTTGAACGCGGTCATCGCGCGCGTGCCGTTGATGCCGACGAGCCAGTCCGCCTCCGAGCGGCAGCGCGCCGCGTCGGCGAGCGGCTGCATCTCTTCGTCGCTGCGCAGACGCGCGAAACCGTCGCGGATCGAGCCGGCCGTCATCGACTGCAGCCACAGCCTTTGCACCGGCTGTTTGGCTTTCGCGTGCTGCGCGATCAGGCGGAAAATCAGTTCGCCCTCGCGCCCCGCGTCGCATGCGTTGATCAGACGGTCGATGTCCTTGCGCTTCATCAGCCTGGTCAGCACCTTCAGGCGCGACTCGCTCTTCGCGATCGGATTCAGATCGAAATGCGGAGGAATGACGGGCAGATTGGCAAAGCTCCACTTGCCGCGCTTGACTTCGTAGTCGTCGGGCGCGGCGATTTCCAGCAGGTGGCCCACTGCCGACGAAAGGACGTAGTCGTCGCTTTCGTAGTACTCGTCATGCTTGGTAAAGCCGCCCAAAGCGCGCGCGATGTCGTTCGCGACAGAAGGCTTTTCGGCGATGATCAGTGCTTTGGACATGACTCGATGTGAGGTTGGTAGATCCGGATTGGTGGCCTTGAGGGCCAACATGGCGCGCGACGCTCGCTTGAGACCTCTTTCGACCCAATAACGACCGCTTTATAGCACACGGTGCGAACCCAACGGGTCAAGTGCCATAAAAGCGCGTCATCATAATTGCGCGTCCAGCGGTTGATCAACTGCGGCAAACGCCGCGTGCGGACAGCGATGCCAGCCGCGATGCTGTCCCAAATGATCGACGGGGGCCTGTGCCGCAAGCCGCGCGTCGCGAGGCTTTCCGTTTGACCGGGCGGCGCGCGAGGCCGCCTTCAGGCGACCGCCAGCGCCGGCCGCAGCTTCGGCGCACCGGTTACGCCGGGCAGCGCGGTCAGATCCGACAGCATCCGCTCGACGATCGACACCTGTGGCAAAACCGTACCGAAAAACCGTGTCGTCACCGAGTCTTCGATCAGGACGGTCGGGAAATTCTCGACGTCCAGATCGTCGAACCGATCCGCATGAGTTTCGATGTCGATCCATGCGAAACAGACTTCCGGGTGCCGCTCGGCCAGTTGGTTGAAGGTGTCCCGGTACTCGCGACACGTTCCGCACCACTCCGCGCACAGGCATGCAACGAACAGTGTGTCGGGTTCGTTGACGCGCTCGGCGATCGCGGTCCTGGTCGGTGTCGAGGTTCAGCGCGGGCATGAAGTGATTTCCTTGTGTGCTTTGTCGGGTGCTTTGGCGCGAATGTAGCATGGCCGGTCGCGAAAAGTTGCCAATCTGCGTTGACGCCGGTCAGTCTCGGCTCAGTCATGATGGGCTCGCATGAAGCGGCCGCCGGGCAGCAGCGTGACCTCGCCGGCGAGTTCGAGCCGGAGCAAGGCGGCGTGCAGGGCGGCGTTCTCCATTTCGGTACGGGCGGCGAGAATTTCAAGCGTGGTCGGCGAATGGCCGAGCGCGGCCAGCAGACGCTGTGCGTCAGGGGCGAGCGCCGGCTGCGGGGCCGGCCCGGACGACGGTGAGTCGGCGAAGGCTGCGGTCGTAGCGGGCAAAGCGGTCCCACCCGACGAAACGTGCAAACCCGCATGCTCCAGCGGCACGGCCCGCTTCGCCGAGCGTCTCGCATCGCCCGCCGGCCGCCGGGCAAAACCGAGCTCCTCCAGCACCTCGTCAGGCGTTTCCACGAGCCGCGCTCCCTGCTTGATCATCCGATGACAGCCGCGCGACAACGGCGCGTAAATCGATCCTGGCAACGCGAACACGTCGCGCCCCATCTCATTGGCAAGCCGCGCGGTAATCAGCGAACCGGAACGCATAGCCGCCTCGACGATCACGACTCCGCTGACCAGCCCAGCGATCAACCGGTTGCGCTGTGGGAAGTTGGCGGCGCGTGCCGGCGTGCCGAGCGGCCACTCCGAGAGAATCGCACCCTGCGCCGCGATCTGCCGCGCGAGTGCTTGATGCGCGGCGGGATATACGAGGTCCGCGCCGGTGCCGACCACCGCGACCGTTCCGCCGACACCTTCCAACCCGCCCCGATGCGCGGCGCCGTCGATGCCGAGTGCGAGCCCCGATACGACCGTCACGCCCGCCGCCGACAGTTCTCGCGCGAACCGCCGCGCATCCTCGATGCCCTGCGGCGTCGCGCTGCGGCTGCCTACCAGAGCGACCGCGCGCGTATGCAGCAAATCAAGCCGGCCCTTTATATATAGGAGCGGTGGCGGATCGGGCGTCGTCAGCAGCGCGGGCGGATAGGCGGGATCGTCGAGTGTGACGATCTGGTTGCCCGGCTGCTCGCGCCATGCGAGCACTGCATCGAGCTGGCCGTCGAACGCTGGACCCGGCGGCGCCAGCACCGCGCGCGCCGCGGCGTCACCGGCGACCTCCGCGAGCGTCTCCGGCGACTGCGCCAACAGCGCCTGCGGCAGCCCGAATGCGCCCAGCAACAGGCGCAACGCCGCGGGTTTGAGGCCCGGCGCAAGTGACAACCGCAGCCAGGCGGCAAGTTCGATACGGGTCGCGGGCAAGGTCTGCATGCGGGTCGCTCCTCTGGCGGGGCCTGCGGGCAGGCGGGCGCCATGCTAAAATTTTCATCATCCGAAATAAAAACGCGGAAATAAAACGGCAATGAGCCGCGAATAATCGCGGCGCCGCGCTTACCGGCGCGGGTTCGTCGTCGGGCGCACGAGGCGCGTTGAATCGAACTGGTTCGACACCATCTATCCTCTGCGTATTGCGACGGGCTCACAACCTGGCCAAATGGCCAACGCGAGCCTCCAACGGTTGGCGGCGTCTCAAATCACACTCGAAATCATGGCTTTACTGAGCATCCTCAATTACCCGGACAAACGGCTGCATAAGGTGGCGAAGCCAGTCCCGGAGGTCAACGACCGTATCCGCCGTCTCGTCGCGGACATGGCCGAAACGATGTACGCGGCGCCCGGCGTCGGCCTCGCCGCCACCCAGGTGGACGTGCACGAACGCGTGATCGTGATCGACGTGTCGGAAACGCACGACGAACTGCTCGCGTTCATCAATCCGGAAATCGTCTGGTCGAGCGATGAGAGGAAGTTGTCGGAAGAGGGCTGCCTGTCGGTGCCCGGGATCTACGACAACGTCGAGCGTGCCGAGAAAGTGCGCGTGCGTGCGCTCAACGAGAAGGGCGAAACGTTCGAGCTCGATTGCGAGGGGCTGCTCGCCGTGTGCATCCAGCACGAGATGGATCACCTGATGGGCCGCGTGTTCGTCGAATATCTGTCGCCGCTGAAGCAAACGCGCATCAAGAGCAAGATGAAGAAACTCGCCCACGCGATGTAACGCGCTTTCAACTTGCCTACCGCCCCATTCATGAGTCATTCGTTGCGCGTTATCTTTGCCGGTACACCGGAATTCGCCGCGGCCGCGCTGGCCGCGATTCATTGCGCCGGGTTTGCCGTGCCGCTCGTCTTGACGCAGCCGGACCGGCCGGCGGGTCGCGGCATGAAGCTGCAGGCGAGTCCGGTCAAGCGCTACGCGCAGGAGCACGGTCTCGCGGTTGCGCAGCCCACGTCGCTGCGCCGCGCTGGCAAATATCCACAGGAAGCCGCCGCCGGCATCGAGCAACTGCGCGCGACGCCGCACGACGTGATGGTTGTCGCCGCCTACGGGCTGATCCTGCCGCAGGAAGTGCTCGACATTCCGCGCTTCGGCTGCATCAACATCCACGCGTCGCTGCTGCCACGCTGGCGGGGCGCGGCGCCGATTCATCGCGCGATCGAGGCGGGCGACGCGCAAACCGGCATCACGCTGATGCAGATGGACGCTGGACTCGACACCGGCGCGATGATTTCCGAAGTACGCACCCCCATCTCCGCCGACGACACCACCGCCACGCTGCACGACCGCCTCGCCGGCGACGGCGCGCAACTGATCGTCGACGCACTGATCGAGCTCGAGCGCAGCGGCAAGCTGACGTCGATCCCGCAACCGGCCGACGGCGTGACCTACGCCGAGAAAATCGCCAAGCACGAAGCGGCGCTCGACTGGCGCCGGCCGGCCGAGGCGCTTGCGCGTCAGGTGCGCGCGTTCGACCCGTTCCCCGGCGGCGCCGGCACGCTCGACGACGGCAGCACCGTCAAGATCTGGGCCACCACCGCCGTGGCCTCGCCGGCGTCGGGCAGCAACAAGGCGCCGGGCACCATCGTCGAGGTTGCGCCCGACGGCGTGCTGGTCGCTTGCGGCGAAGGTGCACTGCGTCTGACGCAATTGCAGAAGCCCGGCGGCAAGCGCCTGCCGGTGCGCGAATTCCTTGCTGGCTCGTCGCTCGCCGCAGGCCAGCGCTTCCAGCTTCCCGAGACGCAATAAGCGCGTCTCGCACGCCGGAGCATCGTCCATTCGGCCGGTGTTCTCCGCGCCCGCCGCGAGCGCGACGCGCGTTAGAATCCTCCATGCAGCAGACCAGGTTTTCGAGGGTGCATCACATGTTCGGCATCGTCCATTTCGGGTTTTTCATCGTCGCGGTTTTTCTCCTGAACATCACGCCGGGGCCGGATACCGCATATATCGTCGGGCGCAGCGTCGCCCAAGGTCGCGGCGCGGGGCTGATGTCGGCGCTCGGCATTTCGGCGGGCTGCTGCATTCACTCGCTTGCCTGCGCGTTTGGGCTGACCGCGCTGCTGGCCGCGTCGGCCACGGCGTTCACCATCGTCAAATTCGTCGGCGCGATTTATCTGATCTATCTGGGGGTGCGCCTGATCTTCGCGAAGCCGGCCGCTGATGCGCCGGTCGGCGACGCGCGCGCGCCGTCCACGCCGAAGTCGCTGCGGCAGCTGTTCTTGCAGGGCTTCTGGACCAACGTGCTGAATCCGAAGGTCGTGCTGTTCTTCGTGTCGTTCTTCCCGCAATTCGTCACGACGGGCAGCAAACATAAGACCTTCGCGTTTCTCACGCTCGGCGCGGTCTTCGTGCTGATGAGCATGGTCTGGAACAGCTTCGTCGCGTGGATCGCGGGAAGCGTCACGCAGCGTTTCTCGGGCAAACCGGCGGTCAAGCGCTTGCTCGATCGCGGCGTCGGCAGCGCGTTCGTCGGCCTGGGCATCAAACTCGCGACCGCCTCGCGATGATTGAATTTTCCCGCATCGCCCATATCTAACATTTCGCTTACAATCTGGCGCCGCAATCGCGCGGCACGGAGATGAAGGCCACGCTCGGGGCAAGGAGTTGCAGACATGTTTAACTGGGTGAAAACCGCGATGTTGATGGCCGCGATTACGGCCCTTTTCATCGTGATCGGCGGGATGATCGGCGGGTCGCGCGGCATGATGGTCGCGCTCGTGATCGCCCTTGGGATGAATTTCTTCTCGTACTGGTTCTCCGACAAGATGGTCCTGCGCATGTACAACGCGCAGGAAGTCGACGAAAACAGCGCGCCGCAGTTCTATCGGATGGTGCGCGATCTCGCCACGCGCGCGAACCTGCCGATGCCGCGCGTCTACCTGATCAACGAAGACGCGCCGAACGCGTTCGCCACCGGCCGCAACCCGGAGCACGCGGCAGTCGCGGCGACCACCGGCATTCTGCGCGTACTGTCCGAGCGCGAAATGCGCGGCGTAATGGCGCACGAACTCGCGCACGTGAAGCATCGCGACATTCTGATCTCGACGATTTCGGCGACCATGGCCGGCGCGATTTCCGCGTTGGCGAACTTCGCGATGTTCTTCGGCGGCCGCGACGAAAACGGCCGTCCCGCGAACCCGATCGCGAGCATCGCGGTTGCGCTGCTCGCGCCGATTGCGGGGGCGTTGATCCAGATGGCGATTTCGCGTGCGCGCGAATTCGAAGCCGACCGGGGCGGCGCGCAGATTTCGGGCGACCCGCAGGCACTGGCGTCGGCGCTCGACAAGATCCATCGCTATGCGAGCGGCATTCCGTTCCCGACGGCCGAGGCGCATCCGGCCACCGCGCAGATGATGATCATGAATCCGCTGTCGGGCGGCGGTATCGCGAGTCTGTTCTCGACGCACCCTGCGACCGAGGAACGCATCGCGCGTTTGATGGAAATGGCGCGCACCGGGCGCTTCGACTGAGGCGCCGCGTCGCTCGGCGCGTCGAGCCTGAATTACTGAAGAGCGGGCCCGCGAGGCCCGCTTTTTTTCGCACCGTTCGTCGCCACTGCGCGACAGCGTCTACGGCGAACACCCACGCATGGCGGCGCCCCACCGGCGCCACGCTACAATGTGCGCTGATTGCGCCGCGCGCACCGTGCGGCTTGCCCTTGCTCCCTTCATGACTTCAAAGCCTTCTTCGCGTTCTGCTTCCTCGTCGGCGCGTTCGCGCGAATCCCGTTTGTCGACGCTGCAACTGTCGCCCGAATCGCTCGGGTTCGCACTCGATTGCGCGGCCCAGGCCGTCGGCGCCGTGCGTCTCGGCGCGGCCTTGCCCGCGGCGCTGCAAAGCGTTTTCGTGGCGGTGCCCGAGGACAGCGCCGCAGCAGCGCGCGGCGCGGTGCAGGATATCGCCTATCGCACGATGCGCCGTCTCGCGACCGCCGAGTGGCTGATCGCGAAGCTGGTGAAGAAGGCGCCTCCGCCGCACGTCGCGCATGTGCTCGCGTGCGCGCTCGCGCTGCTCGTCGACGACGAAGCGAGCGCCGCCTACACGCCGTTCACGGTCGTCGACCAGGCGGTCAGGGTGATTGGCGCGCGTCGCGAGTTCGCGTTCGCGAAGGGGCTCGTCAACGCGGTGCTGCGCAACTTCTTGCGCGAGCGCGACACGTTGCTCGCCTCCGTGCAAGCCGATGAAGTAGCGCGCTGGAACTATCCGGCCTGGTGGATCGACGCGGTGAAGCGCGCATGGCCCGAGGCGTGGCAATCGGTGCTGGCCGCCGGCAACACGCAGGGTCCGATGACGTTGCGCGTGAACGCGCGCCATTCGACGGTCGACGCCTATCTGCAAGTGCTGCAACGCCAGCAGATCGCCGCAAGCAAGGCTGGCGAGCACGCGGTCACGCTCGCGATGCCAATGCCGGTCGAGCGCATTCCGGGCTTCAGCGAAGGTGTCGTGTCCGTGCAGGACGCAGCTGCGCAACTCGCGGCGCAATTACTTGGCGTGCGTGACGGCATGCGCGTGCTCGACGCATGCGCGGCCCCTGGCGGCAAGACCGGCCATCTGCTCGAACTCGCCAACATTCAACTGGTCGCGCTCGAAAGCGATGCCTCTCGCGCGCGCCGCATCGGCGATAACCTGCGGCGTCTGAAGCTCGAAGCGGAAGTGCGCATCGGCGACGCGGGCAACCCCGCGCAATGGCACGACGACCTCGACCAGCCGTTCGACCGCATCCTCGCCGACCTGCCGTGCTCGGCGTCGGGCATCGTGCGGCGTCATCCGGATATTCGCTGGCTGCGTCGTCAGTCCGATATCGCCGCGCTCGTCGCCGAACAGCGCCGCATTCTCGACGCGCTGTGGCCGCTCGTGAAACCGGGCGGCGAGTTGCTTTACGTTACCTGTTCGATCTTCCCCGAGGAGGGCGAGTTGCAGGCACAGTGGTTTGGAAACCAGCACCAGGATGCGGTACGATTGGACGCGCCGGGGCAGCTTTTACCCTCAGTTGCCCGCGCGCCCGCCGACCCATCGGCCGGTTCTCATGCTGAACGACCCGCTGAATTCAGCGCCGGCACGAACTCAGACCACGACGGATTTTTCTACGCGCGCTTTCAGAAACGGTGACCATAAAACGCTTCTTCCCGCTTCGGCTCGCTGCCGTGCTCTGGATCGCGCTGGCCGTCTGGCTTGCAGCGCCGGGCGCGGCGCACGCTGACTCGATCGCGGTGCAGCGGGCGTCGCTGCAGGCCGACAACGGCGGCTGGAGTCTCGACGCGCATTTCGAATTCGAGCTGAACAGCAATCTCGAAGACGCGGTCAACAAAGGCATTCCGCTTTATTTCACGACCGATTTCGAACTGAGCCGGCCGCGCTGGTACTGGTTTGACGAGCAGCCGGTCAGCGTGTCGCAAAGTTTGCGGCTGTCGTTTCAGCCACTCACGCGCGAATATCGCGTGTCGAGCGTGCAGTCGGGCGGCTTGCAGCTCGGCTTTTCCACGCTCAACGATGCGCTCGCGGTGATCAAGCACGTGACGTCGTGGCACGTGATCGACCGCAATCAGGTGCGGGTCGGCGAAACCTATAACGCGTCCGTGCGCATGCAACTCGACATCGGGCTGATGCCCAAGCCGTTCCAGATCGACGCGGTGAACAACCGCGACTGGAACCTCGCCTCCGATTGGAAGCGCTTCACTTTCACGGCCGCCGATCGTGCTAAATAAAGTGCGCTCATCTTCCACCAGTGTCAGCAGCATCGTCGTGCGCGTGCTCGTGTCGACGGTCGCGGTGACGGCCGTGTTGCTGCTCGTGTTGCTGGCCGCCGCCAGCGCGAACACCGAATTCTTCGACCGCTATTACCAGTGGCTGTATGCGGCCAACGTCGCGGTCGCGTTGATCTTTCTGCTGGTGGTGGCGACGCTCGTCGTCATCATCATCGTGCGATTACGCACGGGCAAATTCGGCACACGGCTGCTCGCGAAGCTCGCGTTCTTCATGGCGCTGGTCGGCGTGGTGCCGGGCGGCATTATCTATATCGTGTCCTATCAGTTCGTGTCGCGCAGCATCGAGTCGTGGTTCGACGTGAACGTCGAAACCGCGCTCGCGTCCGGCCTCAACCTCGGGCGCGGCATGCTCGACGCGTCGCTGTCCGATCTGCAGACGAAGGCGCGTCTGATGTCCGAGCAGCTCGCGAGCGCGGATGCGGCCGGCACCACGTTGACGCTGCTGCGTTTGCGCGACCAGTTCGGTGTGCAGGACGCGACGATCGTCGAGCCGACCCGCAGCATGTCTGGCGCGACGCCGGACATGCACGTGGTCGCGCAGGCGTCCGGCAACTACGCGATGCTCCTGCCGAACGATCTGCCGACACCGCTGATGATCGAGCAGGCGCGTGGCCACGGCTATGCGGCGATCGAAGGCGAAGTGGACGGCGATCCGAATGCGCACGGCGGCAAGGGAGCGCTACGTCTGCGCGTGGTGCAGCGTATTCCCGATGCGAACGCGTCGCTGTTGCAGCCCGCCGAGCGCTTCCTGCAACTGACGCAGCCGGTCTCGACGACACTTGCGCGCAATGCCGATTCAGTGCAGCGCGCGTATCGCGAGTATCAGGAGAAGGCGCTCGGCCGCACCGGCTTGCGCAAGATGTACATCGGCACGCTGACCCTGTCGCTGTTTCTCGCGACTTTCATCGCGATGATGCTCGCGCTGGCGCTCGGCAATCAGCTTGCGCGGCCGCTATTCCTGCTCGCGCAGGGCACGAAGGAAATCACCGAGGGCGACTACACGCCAAAGCGCGAGATCAAGTCGCGCGACGAACTCGGTTTCCTCACGCAGTCGTTCAATGCGATGACGCGGCAGTTGTCGGAAGCGCGCGGGGCGGTCGAGAAAAATCGTATCGCGCTCGAGCATTCGAAGGCGTATCTCGAGAGCATCCTCGCGAACCTGACCGCGGGTGTGTTCGTGTTCGACCGGCAATTCCGGCTGACCACCGCGAATCGAGGCGCCGAGCGGATTTTCCGTCAGCCGTTCCAGACGGTGCTCGGTTCCTCGCTCGATCAGATCGGCGTGCTCGGCGAATTCGGCGCGATGGTGCGCAAGGCATTCGCCGATCGCGAAGCGGCGAGTGAAGACGGCCATGACCACAACGGCCATTGGCAGCAACAGTTCTCGGTGCCGGTGCCCGGCGAAACCGAGCCGCTCACGCTGCTCGTGCGCGGCGCGCGCCTCGTCGCGGCGAACGAGCGCGACGCTGAAGACATGCAGACCGCGGGCTACGTGATCGTGTTCGACGACATCTCCGACGTGATCTCCGCGCAGCGTTCGATCGCATGGGGCGAAGTCGCGCGGCGCCTCGCGCACGAGATCAAGAATCCGCTCACGCCGATTCAACTGTCGGCCGAGCGTTTGCAGATGAAACTCGCCGACAAGCTCGCGCCGTCGGATGCGGACGTGCTGAAGCGCGGCGCGACGACGATCGTCAATCAGGTCGCCGCGATGAAGCGGATGGTCGACGATTTCCGCGACTACGCGCGCACACCGCCCGCGGTACTCGCGCATCTGCAATTGAATGGTCTGGTCAGCGAGGTGCTCACGCTGTACGGTATCGAAGAAGGCAAGGGCGCGATCCAGGTCGAACTCGCGGCCTTGCCCGCGATACGCGGCGACGCAACGCAGTTGCGTCAGGTGATCCACAACCTGCTGCAGAACGCGCAGGACGCGGTCGCCGAAGTCGCGCATCCGCGTGTTTTGCTCGAGACGAGGACAGTAGAATACGGAGACCCCGACGCGCAAGGCAAGGCACGCGTCGCGGTCCGTCTGACAGTGTCGGACAACGGGCCAGGCTTCCCCGCGCGTATCCTCACGCGCGCGTTCGAGCCGTACGTGACGACCAAGGCCAAGGGTACGGGTCTGGGACTTGCGATGGTCAAGAAGATCGTCGACGAACATGGCGCGCGCATCGACATTCGCAATCGCATGAAGGCCGGCGACGTGATCGAAGGCGCGCAGATTTCGATTCTCTTCCTTCAACTGGCGGACGACCCCGCGCAGCCGGGTGCACCTGGTTCGGTTGCGCATCCGGCGCACGGCGGCGCGTCGCAGGGAACCACAAAAGCAACAGTGCAGACAAGGGCAGCGTAAATGGCAACCATCCTGGTGGTAGATGATGAAATGGGCATCCGGGAACTGCTCTCGGAGATCCTCAGCGACGAGGGACACGTCGTGGAGGCCGCTGAAAACGCGCAGGAGGCGCGCGAGTTCCGTCTGCGTCAGGCACCGGACCTCGTGCTGCTCGACATCTGGATGCCGGACACCGACGGCGTGACGCTGCTCAAGGAATGGGCCGCGCAAGGTCAATTGACGATGCCCGTCATCATGATGTCCGGTCACGCGACGATCGACACCGCGGTCGAGGCCACCAAGATCGGCGCGCTCAACTTCCTCGAAAAGCCGATCGCGTTGCAGAAGCTACTAAAGGCGGTCGAGCAGGGACTCGCGCGTGGTAACGCGGCGGCCGTGCCTGGCGGCGTGGCTGCGAAGCCGGCGTTGCCGGTCAGCGCATCGTCAGTCGCGTCGGCGGCCGCGTTGCCGATACTGTCGTCCGATGGCGTCGGCGGCGGCGCGCTCGCCGCGCAAACCGCGTCGATCTCGTTCGACATTCCGCTGCGCGATGCGCGCGATGCGTTCGAGCGCGCGTACTTCGAATATCACCTCGCGCGCGAGAACGGCAGCATGACGCGTGTCGCGGAGAAGACAGGTCTCGAGCGCACGCATCTTTATCGCAAGCTGAAGCAACTCGGCGTCGATCTCGGCAAGAACAAAGGGGAGTGAGCGCCACGTGTTGCATGCGAACGCAACCCGGCAAATTATTTATGAAAGGGCTTGCTGAAGTGCGGATCGCTTGATATAGTTTCGCTCTTCGTTGGCCCGGTAGCTCAGTTGGTAGAGCAGCGGATTGAAAATCCGCGTGTCGGTGGTTCGATTCCGCCCCAGGCCACCAGGATTCGGCCCCAGGAAATCGCAAGATTCCCTGGGGCTTTTCCGTTTGGCGGACAAGTCGTCACTTCGGCTTGCCATGCAGTTGAAGCCGCGCGCGTGGGACAGCTGGCGTCGGCGACATTCGGTGTCGCGTGATAAAATCGCGCCAGTTCAAGGACTTGCATGCAGGCGTCGCACGCGGTCGTGCACCGCGCGAATGCAGTGCCGAGCATGTCGCACCCAAGCACCCAATCCTTCGCCCGACGATCGGCGGTATAAGCGCCCAGCCACGTTCCCGCGCAACGCGCGACCTATACTGCTTTGGGCCGGCACAGTGCCGGCACACGTCGCGCCGCGTTGCTTGCATGGCGCACCTCGCGCAGCGCGACGTGGCACTCTCATTCACGGAGTATCACGGTGATCCGCAAAGACGCTAAGCGTAGCGCGCTCGTGCTGTTTTCCGGCGGCCAGGATTCCGCCACGTGTCTCGCGTGGGCGCTCGACCGTTACGACACGGTCGAAACGGTCGGCTTCGATTATGGTCAGCGTCATCGTGTCGAACTCGAATGCCGCGAAGGATTCCGTCAGGCCGTCGTGCGTGCGTTTCCGGCGTGGGCCGATCGTCTCGGCGACGATCACACGATCGACCTGTCGCTGCTCGGCGCGATCAGCGACACCGCGATGACGCGCGAGATCGAAATCGAAGCCACGGCCAATGGGTTGCCGAACACGTTCGTGCCGGGCCGCAATCTGATGTTCATGACGATCGCCGCGGCCATCGCGTATCGGCGCGGTTTGCAGGTGCTGGTCGGCGGGATGTGCGAGACGGACTTCTCGGGCTACCCCGATTGCCGCGACGACACGATGAAGGCGCTGCAGGTCGCGCTGAATCTCGGCATGGACACGCGCTTCGCGCTGGAGACGCCGCTGATGTGGCTCGACAAGGCCGACACGTGGCGCCTCGCGCGCGCGCTCGGCGGCGACGCATTGGTGGAACTGGTGCGCGTCGAGACGCATACCTGCTACGTCGGCGAACGGGCCGAGTTGCACTCATGGGGCTTCGGCTGCGGCGAATGCCCGGCATGCCGGTTGCGCAAACGTGGCTATGAGGCCTACCTCGCCGGCGAAAAAGTCACCGAGCCGGTCTGACGGCTCGCGCGAAAGCGCCCATCATTGATTCAGGAACACAGGACAGAAAGCAGCATGACGTACGCGGTCAAGGAAATTTTCTACACGTTGCAGGGCGAGGGCGCGAATGCCGGGCGGCCGGCCGTGTTCTGCCGTTTCGCGGGCTGCAATCTGTGGTCGGGCCGCGAAGAGGATCGCGCGGAAGCCGTCTGCCGGTTCTGCGACACCGATTTCGTGGGCACCGACGGCGAGAACGGCGGCAAGTACCGCACACCTGACGAACTGGTCGCGATGATCGCGTCGCAATGGCCGCAAGGCGAGGGCGAACGCTTCGTCGTGTGCACCGGCGGTGAGCCGATGCTGCAGATAGATCAGCCGCTCGTCGACGCGCTGCACGCGGCCGGCTTCGAGATCGCGATCGAGACCAACGGCTCGCTGCCGGTGCTCGACACGATCGACTGGATCTGCGTGAGCCCGAAGGCCGACGCGCCGCTCGTCGTGACGAAGGGCAACGAACTGAAGGTCGTGATCCCGCAGGACAACCAGCGCCTCGCCGACTACGCCAAGCTCGACTTCGAGTATTTCCTCGTCCAACCGATGGACGGCCCGTCGCGCGACATCAACACGAAGCTCGCGATCGACTGGTGCAAACGTCATCCGCAGTGGCGCCTGTCGATGCAGACTCACAAGTATCTGAACATTCCCTGATTTGCCGTGCTGACGATTACCCGAAAACTCGAATTCGACGCGGGCCACCGCATTCCCGATCACCGCAGCCAGTGCCGTAATCTGCATGGCCATCGCTACGTGCTCGAAATCACGCTGCAAGGCGATCTGGTCGACACCGAAGGCGCGCCCGATCGCGGCATGGTGATGGACTTTGCCGACGTGAAGTCGCTCGCCAACGAGCACCTGGTCGACAAGTGGGACCACGCGTTTCTCGTCTACGAAGGCGACACGCAGGTGCGTGACTTCCTCGACAGCATGGCGGGTCACAAGACGGTGGTGATCGATCGCATTCCGACCGTCGAAAACCTCGCCGCGATTGCGTTCGACATTCTCGCGAACGTCTACGACGCGCACTACGGCGTGAACCTGCGCCTGCACAAAGTGCGTCTGTACGAGACGCCGAATTGCTGGGCCGAGGTGGTCCGCGACTCGCTTCACACCTGAATCCACGCCCCGCCGCGCGAACGAACTCTCGCGTTATTGTCACGGTATGATCGTTCCGACCAACACACGGAGCGAGACATGCCGGTCACCGCATTGCGTCGCAGCAGGCAACGAGGCCGTCAGCGCCCCGGTGCCTGCCTGATCCGCTATCTGGCCCCGCTTCGCACTGCAAACCTGCGCGAGGCCAGCCGATGAGCACCTTCACCAACTCCCTCAAACAACGTCTGAAGGACAACGCGCCGCTGATCGGGCTGTGGTTGTCGCTCGGCAGCGAGGCCGCCGCGGAAGCACTCGCGCACGCCGGCTTCGACTGGCTGCTGATCGACATGGAGCACGCGCCCAACGATAGCGGCGGCGTCGAGTCGCAATTGCGCGCGATTGCCGCCGCCCATCTGCCGAGCGAGCCGGTGGTGCGGGTGCCCGCGAGCGAGCCGTGGCTCGTCAAGCGCGTGCTCGACGCCGGCGCGCGAACGCTGATGTTCCCGAACATCGAATCCGCTGAAGACGCGGCACGCGCCGTGCGGCTCACCCAATATCCGACCGCCGAGGCGCTCGACGGCCTGCGCGGCGTCGCGGGCGTCGTGCGCGCGGCCGGTTACGGCATGCGGCGTGATTACGTGCAGACGGCCAACGCACAGATCGCGACGATTGTGCAGATCGAATCGGCGCGCGGCTTGCGGGAGGTCGAGCAGATCGCGGCGACGCCGGGCGTCGATTGCCTGTTCGTCGGTCCGGCCGATCTCGCCGCGAGCCTTGGTCATCTCGGCGACGCGAAACACGCGGACGTGCAGGTCGCGATGGCGCGTATAGTCAGCGCGGCGGACAAGGCCGGCATTGCCGCCGGCATCTTCGCGATGGACGTGGCGAGCGCGCGGCAGCATCGCGACGCCGGTTTTCGCTTCGTCGCGCTAGCCGCCGACGTGATCTGGATGTTGCGCGCGACGCGCCAGGCATTACAGGAGGTGAGGTCATGAACGGCAGAGTGCTGGGGGGCGCCGGGCGGATGATCACGCGAGTGACCGCGCAAGTGACCATGGCGGTGGCGCTGCTCGCGACTGGGGCGTGGAACGCCGCGTATGCACAGGATCACGTCGCCAAAGCGAACGATCCGCAGACGCAATCCGCGGTGGCCGACTACAACGCCGGCAATCTCGGCGCGGCGCTGACCGAATTCCGCCAGGCCGCCGAGCGCGGCAGCCGGCTCGCCCAGTTCAATTACGCGATGATGCTGCTCAACGGCGAAGGCACGCCGGTCAACGTCGACGAAGGCAAGAAGTGGCTGCGCAAGGCCGCCGACGCGAACATGTCGCACGCGCAATACGTGTACGGCAAGATGTACGACGATGGCGAGTTCGTCGAGCGCGATCCGGTGGAGGCGCATCGCTGGTTCATGAAGGCGGCCGCGCAGGGCCATGTGCAGGCGGAGCTCGCACTCGCGAATCAGTTCCTCGACGGACGCGGTACCGAGCGTGACAACAAGCAGGCGTTCGTCTGGTACAAGAAAGCGGCGCAGGGCGGCGACATGACCGCGCAGTATGTGACCGGCTCGTTCTACGAGCGTGGCGGCGATGGCGTCGACCGGAATCTGAATGTGGCGCGCGCGTATTACGCGGCCGCGGCGGCGCAGGGCGATCCGGCCGCGCGCCTGAAGTATCAGCAGTTGAGCGCGCAGCTGCGCGATCAGAAGGAAGTGAAGCCGCAGTAATGAAGCAGCAAGAAAGCAAAAGGGCGCTCGCAGCGAGCGCCCTTTTTTGCATTGTCGTTTGCTAGCGTACCGCTAGCTACGGGTTAGCTCTGCATCAACCGCTTCTGTCGCGCGACGCTCATGATCAGCCCGATCGCGACGCCCAATGTAGTCAGCGCGGTGCCACCGTAACTCATGAACGGCAACGGCACGCCGACCACCGGCAAAATCCCGCTCACCATGCCGATATTGACGAACGCGTACGTGAAGAACGCCATCGTCAACGAGCCGGCCAATAATCGCCCGAACAATGTCGCGCCGTTTGCCGCGATGTAGAGCCCGCGCGCGATCAATAGCATGTACAGCGTGAGCAGCACGATTCCGCCTGCCAAACCGAACTCTTCCGAAAACACCGCGAAGATGAAGTCGGTGTGCTTCTCGGGGATGAACTCCAGATGCGCCTGCGTACCCTTCAGCCAACCCTTGCCGAGCGGGCCGCCCGAGCCGATCGCGATCACCGCTTGAATCGTGTGGAAGCCTTTGCCGAGCGGGTCCGAGGTCGGATCGAGCAGCGTGCAGATGCGGTGCTTCTGGTAGTCGTGCATCAGCGGCCACTGCACTTCGGGCTGACATATCTTGTCCTGGAACGCCGCGATCGACGCAACCGCAATCACGGCCGCGATCAGCACCGGCACGATCAGCTTGAAGCTCAGCCCCGCGAAGTAAATCACGAACAGGCCGGCCGCGAACACGAGCACGGCCGTGCCGAGGTCGGGCTGCTTCGCGATCAGGCCGACCGGCACGATGAGGATCACGAACCCGACCAGGTAGTCGTACCAGCGCATCACGCCTTCGCGGCGCTGGTAGTACCAGGCGAGCATCAGCGGTGTCGCGATCTTCAGGATTTCCGATGGCTGGATCACCACGCCGACGTTGATCCAGCGCTTCGCGCCCTTGCGCGTAAGGCCGAACATCGCGACCGCGACCAGTAGCGCGATCCCGAACGCGTAGAGCGGGACCGCGAAGCGCATCAGCGTATTGGGCGGCACATTGGCGAGCCCCCACATCAGCACGAAGGTGAGCAGGATGTTGCGCAACTGGTCTTCGACGCGGCCCGGCATGTCGAGCGTCGCGCTGTACAGCGTGACGATGCCGACGCACAGCAGCAGAAACACGATCAGTGCGAGCGGACGGTCGAAGCCTACGAACATCCGCTTGATGCGCTCGAGCCAGGCGCGCTTGTCGAATTGCATGCCTTTCTCCTTATTCGTCGATGCCGCCGGCGGCCGGCTGGCGCGGCGACGCGCCCTGGAAGCTGTCCTCGCGCGATGGTGCCGCGACGCTCGGCGCCGGCTCGCTTGCCGGACGGGGTTGGTGCGGGGCGCCGGACGTACGCGACGCGGATTTCTTTGCCGCGGACGAAGCCGATGCCGGCTTCGCCGCCGAGGCCGCGCGCGCCGCGGTGGCCGAAGCCGCTGCCGGCGCGCTGGCCGCCGGCACCGTTGCCGCCGCGCCAGCCGACGCCGCCACCGGCGCAGACGCGCCATTCGCGCCCGAAGCCGCAACGGCCGTCGACGCACCCGAGGCCGCTGCGGCAGCCGCCGCCCCCGGCATCGGCAGTGCCGTAAAGCCCGCCGCAATCTTGAGCGAGTGAGCGCCCTCATGCGAGGCCGGCGTATCGCCGACCTGCGGCGCGGATGCTTCGAGCGTGGTCGATGCCGCTACCGCGACGGCCGCTTCTTCCGCGCCGGGCTTGTTCTTGCCGACCAGGTAATAGTCGAGCACCCTGCGCGCGATCGGACCGGCCGACTCCGCGCCCCAGCCGCCGTTTTCGACGATCAGCGCGAGTGCGATCTTCGGTTGATCGGCCGGCGCGAAGGCGATGAACAGCGCGTGATCGCGCAAATTCTCGGCAACCGCGTGACCTTTGTAGTTCGCGCCTTGCAGCGAGTACACCTGCGCGGTACCGGTCTTGCCGGCCGCCTGGTACGGCGCGCCCGCGAACACTTTGGCCGCCGTGCCGTTCGTGACCACGCCTTCCATCGCGCGCTTGATGAAGTCGATGTCCTGCTGCTTGACCGCGATCTTGTCGCTCGGATCGCGCACCACCGGCCGCGTGTCCTTGGTGATCGGATTCTCGATGTCGCGCACGAGGTGCGGCTTCATCACGACGCCGTTGTTCGCGAGCGTTGCGGTGGCATGGGCGAGCTGCAGGATCGTGAACGAGTTGTAGCCCTGGCCGATGCCGAGGCTGACCGTTTCGCCTTCGTACCACTTCTGCTGCTCGGGGCGGCGGTACGCGTGGCGCTTCCAGTCGGTCGACGGCAGGATGCCCTTCGCTTCGCCGGCGATGTCGATGCCGGTGATCTGCCCGAAGCCCCACGGCTTCATGAAGTTCGCGATGTTGTTGACGCCGAGATCGTGCGCGAGCATGTAGAAGTACGTGTCGTTCGACACGACGATCGCGCGGTTCATGTCGATCCAGCCTTGGCCCGAGCGCACGTCGTTGCGGAACGTGTGGCCGCCGAACGTGTAGTAACCGGGGTCCTGGAAGCCCCAGCTCGGCGTGCGCTTGTGCAGCGTCAGCGCGGCGAGCGCCATGAACGGCTTGTAGGTCGAGCCCGGCGGATAGGTGCCGTGCAGCGGCCGGTTCAGGAGAGGATGGTCGGGCGAGTTGTTCAGCTCGTCCCAGGTCTGCTGGTCGATGCCGTCGACGAAGGAATTCGGATCGAAGCTCGGTGCCGACACGAACGCGAGCACGTCGCCGGTGGACGGCTCGATCGCGACGAGCGCGCCGCGGTGTCCGGCGAACGCCTGCTCGGCGACCTGCTGAAGGCCGATGTCGAGCGACAGCACGAGGTTGTTGCCCGGCGTCGCCTGGGTGCGCGACAGCGTACGTACCGGACGGCCGCCCGCCGTCACCTCGACTTCCTCGAAACCGGTCTGGCCGTGCAGCTCGGTCTCGTAGCTCTGCTCGACGCCGATCTTGCCGATGTAATCGGTGCCCTTGTAGTTGTTCGCGTCAAGACGCGGATCGTAGTGGTCCGGATCGCTGGCGTTCTGATCGCTGGCGTCGTCGATGCGGTCCTGGTCGCGTTGCGAAATCCGTCCGATGTAGCCGATCACGTGTGCGGCGGTCGGCCCGAGCGGGTACTGGCGGAACAGCCTCGCGCGCACTTCGACGCCAGGGAAGCGGAAGCGCTGCGCGGTGAAGCGCGCTACTTCGTCGTCGGTCAGGCGCGTGCGGATCGGCAGACTTTCGAAGTTCTTCGAGTCTTCCTGCAGCTTCTTGAAGCGGCGACGGTCGCGCGCATCGATCGACACGACGGTGGCGAGGTTGTCGATCACGTTATCGAGCGTGTCGTTCAGCTTCGACGGCGTGACTTCGAGCGTATAGGCCGAGTAGTTCTTCGCGAGCACGACGCCGTTCCGGTCGGTGATGATGCCGCGGTTCGGCACGATCGGCGCGACGGAGATGCGGTTTTCATCGGCTTGCAGCGAGTACTTACTGTAGTGCCAGACCTGCAGGAACAGGAACCGGAAGCCGATCAGCCCGAAGCAGACAAACACGAACAGGCCCGCCGCCGCGACGCGCAGGCGGAATTTCGTGAGCTGCTGTTGAGTGTCCTTGAATTCGGTCATGCGATTCTGCAAAAGGCCGGCATGCGGCCATCAAGAGTGTGCGCCCAAACTGGCCGCGGCCGGTGGGCCCGATGCGGGATCAAATGGGGCGCGTATCGTCCGGGTCGGCGGGGCGGCGCTGCGGCATCAGCAGCAAGATGCTGGCGACCGGCCACAGCGCAGCTTCGACGAAACCGTCGATCAGATAACTCCAGCCCGGAAACGCCGCGCCGGTCAACAACCGGATCACGAACGGCACCAGTTGCGCGACGACGAGCAGCGGCATCACCGCGAACGTTTGCACGCCGAGCGACATCCACAGCACGCGGCGGTGAATCGTGATCGCGCCGTACGACAGCAGCGTGTAGGCGAGCGCGTGCTCGCCGAGCAGGCTCGCGTTGTGCACGTCCATCAGCAGACCGAGCAGAAACGCGATGCCCATGCCCACCTTGCGCGGCTGATGGACATTCCAGAACAGCAGCACGAGTGCGACGAAATCGGGCACGCCGGCGAGACGCCCCCACGGCATCAGGTTCAGCAGGAACGCGGAAGCGAGGCTGAACGCGATGAAGTACGGGTTGACCGGCTGCAGGATGTATTGCGGGCGATTCATGGCTGAGCCCCCGGCTCGGCTTGCGGCTTCACGTTCTTTGCGGCGGCCGGCTTTTCGGCTTTCCTGTCGGCTGCGGGTTTTTCGGACTTCTTGTCGGCCGCAGCTTTGCCCGGCGCCTTTTCCACGGATTTGGCTGCGGGCTTTTCGGTCGCCGCTTTGTCGGCGGCGTTCCTGTCGGCTGGCTTGGCGGCGGATTTGTCCGCCGCGCCCTTGCCGTCCGCTGCTTTGGCGCCCTTCTTCGCTTTCGCTTCCTTCGCGACGGTTGCCGCATCGGATTCGTCCGCCGGGCGCGGCGGCGCGTTGTTCTGGACGTGCAGCACGAGCACCTGACGCGCACCGCGCACCGCGGCGACCGGCAGACTGACTACGCGCGCAAACGCGGTGTCGGCCTGCTTGTCGACGCGCACGACCTTCGCGACCGGCAGCCCCGGCGGATACACGCCGTCGAGGCCGCTCGTGACGAGCTCGTCGCCGGTCTGGACGTCGGCGCTGATCGGCACGAAGCGCAGATCGAGCGTGTCGCCCTTCGGCGTACCGTAGATCACGCTGCGCAAGCCGGTGCGCAGAATTTCGACCGGCACCGCCTGGTCCTTGTCCGTCAGCAGCGTGACTTCGGCCTGCAGCGGGAACACCCGTGTGACCTGGCCGATCACGCCATCTTCGTCGACGACCGGCGAGCCGTTCTGGATGCCTTGCTGCGCGCCGCGTCCGATCACGACCTTCTGCGTGAACGGATCGCGCGTGTCGTACTGGATTTCGGCGGGCAGCGATTGCGTGGTGAGGCTCTGCGACAGTTGCATCAGCGCGCGCAGATGGCCATTTTCGGCGGCGAGCGACGCGGCCAGATTGGCCTGCTGCGCCAGCCGCAGATCCTTCGCGCGCAGCTTCGCGTTCTCGTCGCGTAGCGTGGCGCTCGTCACGGCGAGGTCGGCGGCGCCCATGAAGATGTCGCGCGGCACGAGCGCTGCGCGCTGCAAAGGATAAAGACCCGCGCCGAGCACGCCGCGGACGATTTCGAGCGTCTGGAAGCGGGCATCGGAGATCAGCAGGGCGAGCGCCAGCACGACGAAGAACACCAGTCGGGCCAGAGCGGAGGGGCCTTGCTTGAACAGGGGCGGCGGACTGTATTCCATGGTCGGCGCCGGGGGCGTGAGCGGTTGGGTGAGACGGCGACGCGCAAGGCGCGCGCGGTCAGCGCGCGGAGGCTGGTCGGCCCAGCCAACGACAAAGCGGCCCGCAAGGGGCCGTGTGCCAGATCCGCGCTACTGACATGGGAGGAAGACTCGCTTACTCGTACGAGAAGATGCTGCCGAGCTTGTCCATGCGTTCGAGCGCCATGCCCGAGCCGCGCACGACGCAGGTCAGCGGGTCTTCGGCGACGAGCACCGGCAGGCCGGTTTCTTCGGCGAGCAGGCGATCGAGGTCGCGCAGCAGCGCGCCACCGCCGGTCAGCATCATGCCGCGCTCCGCGATGTCCGCGCCGAGTTCCGGCGGCGTCTGTTCCAGTGCGATCTTCACCGACGACACGATCTGGTTCAGCGGATCGGTCAGCGCTTCGAGGATTTCGTTGCTGGAGATCGTGAAGCTGCGCGGAATGCCTTCCGACAGATTGCGGCCCTTCACTTCCATTTCCTTGACTTCGGAGCCCGGGAACGCCGAGCCGATTTCCTTCTTAATGGCTTCGGCGGTCTGTTCGCCGATCAGCATGCCGTAGTTGCGGCGGATGTAGTTGACGATCGCTTCGTCGAACTTGTCGCCGCCGACGCGCACCGAGCCCTTGTACACGATGCCGCCGAGCGAGATCACACCGACTTCTGTCGTGCCGCCGCCGATGTCGACGACCATCGAACCCGTTGCTTCCGACACCGGCAGGCCCGCGCCGATCGCGGCGGCCATCGGTTCTTCGATCAGGTACACCTGCGAGGCGCCCGCGCCGTGCGCGGCTTCCTTGATCGCGCGACGCTCGACCTGGGTCGAACCGCACGGCACGCAAATGATGATGCGCGGCGACGGCGAGAACATGCGCGATTCGTGGGCAGTCTTGATGAACTGCTTGATCATCTGCTCGGTGACGGTGAAGTCGGCGATCACGCCGTCTTTCATCGGGCGGATCGCCTCGATGTTGCCCGGCACCTTGCCCAGCATCTGCTTGGCTTCCTTGCCGACTGCCTGAATGGTCTTCTTGCCGTTGGGGCCGCCTTCCTGGCGGATCGACACGACCGACGGTTCATCGAGAACGATGCCCTTGCCACGCATGTAGATAAGCGTGTTGGCGGTGCCGAGGTCAATGGCCAGATCGTTGGAGAAGTAGCTGCGCAAAAAACCGAACATTCAAAATCCTGTCTCGCTGGGGGCCGGGCCTCGCACCGTATGCGTAGGGCGGCAGCGGAATAAATAACAGCTTCAACCGGGCGAAGCGGCGCCACAGGAACTTGAAGCTGCGGGGGAGTCTACCGGAGGCCGTTGCAAAGCCAAGGCGGAAAGCGCCGGACGTTGTTGGAATTGTCCGTAAAGCCTTGGTAAGTCGGTCCGGGTTTGGGTCGAACGCGTAATGATACCTTATAATTTTGGATGTTTTGCAGGAAACGGAGGGCACTTTTTGACCCCGCCATTCCTTTCCCAGTCTTGTCCTATCTTGTCGTAACCCATTGTTACAACGCAACTTTTTTAAAGTTTTGTGACATTCCACCCTTCCCGGTGACTGCATGGCTCTGACCCTGACCGATGTAAAACGCATCGCGCATCTCGCGCGGCTCGAACTGGCCGATGCCGACGCCGAGCATACGCGTGCCCAGCTCAATGATTTTTTCGGCCTCGTCGAGCAGATGCAGGCGGTCGATACCACCGGCATCGCGCCGCTTGCCCACCCGATCGAGCAGATCGAAGACGTCGCGCTGCGTCTGCGTGACGACGCCGTTACCGAGACGGTCGAGCGCGAGGCTTTCCAGCGCCCCGCGCCGGCCGTGCAGGACGGCCTGTACCTCGTGCCGAAGGTGATCGAATAAGACCTGCCGGGCAGGCCCCAGGGCCTAGCGCCGGCGCGAGCCTCCGTGCCGCAGCCGCACGGCTTCGCCGCGAACCTTGCCGGTCCGGTCTGCCGACGGGCAACCGAACGCCTCCACGGCAGCATGACCACGCTGCCGCGCTTTCCAGGATAAAACGCAATGCATGAAAAAAGTCTGACCGAACTGCGCGCCGCGCTCGCGGACAAGGAATGCTCCGCAGTCGAACTGGCGCAGCTGTACCTGAAGCGGATCGACGCGGCCAATAGCCTGAACGCGTTCATCCAGGTCGATCCCGAGCTGACGCTCGCGCAGGCGAAAGCCGCCGACGCGCTGCTGCACACCGGCCATGCGGGCCCGCTGGTCGGCCTGCCGATCGCGCACAAGGATGTGTTCGTCACGAAGGGCTGGCGTTCCACGGCCGGCTCGAAGATGCTCGCGAACTACGAAAGCCCGTTCGACGCGACCGTGGTCGCGCGTCTGCAGAACGCCGGCATGGTGTGCGTGGGCAAGACCAACATGGACGAGTTCGCGATGGGCTCGTCCAACGAGAATTCGTACTTCGGCGCCGTGCAGAATCCGTGGGACCGCAAGGCCGTGCCGGGCGGTTCGTCGGGCGGCTCCGCGGCCGCCGTGGCCGCGCGTCTCGCGCCCGCCGCGACCGGCACCGACACCGGCGGCTCGATCCGCCAGCCGGCGTCGTTCTCGGGTATCACCGGCATTAAGCCGACGTACGGCCGGGTGTCGCGCTACGGCATGATCGCGTTCGCGTCGTCGCTCGACCAGGGCGGCCCGATGGCGCAAAGCGCCGCGGACTGCGCGACGCTGCTCAACGCGATGGCCGGCTTCGACGAGCGCGACTCGACGAGCCTCTCGCACGGGCACGAGGACTACACGCGCTATCTCGGCAAGTCGTGGCAGGACGGCGGCACGGACAAGCCGCTCGCCGGTCTGCGCATCGGCCTGCCGAAGGAGTATTTCGGCCCCGGTCTCGCCGACGACGTGCGCGCGTCGATCGACGCCGCCTTGAAGCAGTACGAAGCGCTCGGCGCGACGCTCGTCGAGGTGTCGCTGCCGAAGACCGAACTGTCGATCCCGGTCTACTACGTGATCGCGCCGGCCGAAGCATCGTCGAACCTGTCGCGTTTCGATGGCGTGCGGTTTGGCCATCGCGCGGCCGAGTACCGCGATCTGCTCGACATGTACAAGAAGTCGCGCGCCGAAGGCTTCGGCCCGGAAGTGAAGCGCCGCATTCTGGTCGGCACCTACGTGCTGTCGCACGGCTACTACGACGCGTACTACCTGCAGGCGCAGAAGATCCGCCGCATCATCGCGCAGGACTTCCAGCAAGCGTTCAAGCAGTGCGACGTGATCATGGGACCGGTCGCGCCGTCGGTGGCGTGGGACATCGGCGCGAAGGGCGACGATCCGGTGCAGATGTATCTGGCCGACATCTACACGCTGTCGGTGAGCCTCGCCGGCCTGCCTGGCATGAGCGTGCCGTGCGGTTTCGGCGCGGGCGCGAATGCGCAGCGTCCGGTCGGTCTGCAGATCATCGGCAACTATTTCAATGAAGCCCGGATGCTGCAGGTGGCCGACGCCTTCCAGCGCGCGACCGACTGGCACCGTCAGGCACCGGCAGGAGTGTGAGCACCATGACCAAACAATGGGAAGTCGTGATCGGTCTGGAGACCCACACGCAGTTGTCGACGCATTCGAAAATCTTCTCGGGCACCGCGACCCAATTCGGCGCCGCGCCGAACACGCAGGCCAGCCCCGTCGATCTGGCCTTGCCGGGCACGCTGCCGGTGATGAACCGCGGCGCGGTCGAACGCGCCATTCAGTTTGGCCTCGCGATCGGCGCAACGGTGGCGACGCGCAGCATCTTCGCGCGCAAGAATTATTTCTACCCGGACCTGCCGAAGGGCTACCAGATCAGCCAGTACGAAATTCCCGTCGTGCAGGGCGGTCAGGTGACGATCCAGGTGCCGGCCAATGAAAAGGCGGGCAAGGAAGCGTACGAGAAAACCATCAACCTGACGCGCGCCCACCTCGAGGAAGACGCGGGCAAGTCGCTGCACGAAGACTTCGCGGGCATGACCGGCATCGACCTGAATCGCGCCGGCACGCCGCTGCTCGAAATCGTCACCGAGCCGGAAATGCGTAGCGCGGCCGAGGCCGTTGCCTACGCGAAGTCGCTGCACACGCTCGTCGTGTGGCTTGGCATCTGCGACGGCAACATGCAGGAAGGCTCGTTCCGCTGCGACGCGAACGTGTCGGTGCGTCCGGTCGGCCAGAAGGAATTCGGCACGCGCACCGAGACCAAGAACCTGAACTCGTTCCGCTTCCTCGAGGAAGCGATCCAGTACGAAGTGCGTCGCCAGATCGAACTGATCGAAGACGGCGGCACGGTGGTGCAGGAAACGCGTCTGTACGATCCGGACAAGCGCGAGACGCGTTCGATGCGCAGCAAGGAAGACGCGCACGACTACCGCTATTTCCCCGACCCCGACCTGATGCCGCTCGTGATCGACGCCGCGTGGGTCGAGCGCGTAAAGAGCGAGATGCCGGAACTGCCGGAAGCGATCCAGCGGCGCTTCGTGTCGCAGTACGGACTCACGCCGTACGACGCGAACGTGCTGACCTCGAGCAAGGCGACGGCCGCTTACTACGAAGCGGTGGTCGCCAAGTTCGGTGCGGCCAACGCGAAGGTCGCGGCGAACTGGGTGATGGGTGAAGTGTCGTCGCAGCTCAATCGCGAAGGCCTCGACATTGCCGCGTGCCCGGTCTCGGCCGCGCAGCTGGCGCTGGTTCTGCAACGTATTGCCGACGGTACGATCTCGAACAAGATCGCGAAGGAAATCTTCCTCGCGATCTGGGAAGAGAAGGCCACCGACGAAGCCGCTGCCGATCGCATCATCGAGGCGAAAGGCTTGAAGCAGATTTCGGACACCGGCGCGCTCGAAGCGATCATCGACGAAGTGCTCGCCGCGAACCAGAAGTCGGTCGACGAATATCGCGCCGGCAAGGAAAAGGCGTTCAACGCGCTGATCGGTCAGGCGATGAAAGCAACCAAGGGTAAGGCCAACCCTGCTCAGGTCAATGAATTGCTCAAGAAGAAGTTGTCCTGAGCTGAAGTGCCGCGGGCCGGGCGTGATCGCGCCCGTGTCACCACGGGCCGTTGCCGGATCGAAGCAGGGCAACGGCCCGTTTTATTTTGCGGACCCGCTTCAGCCGGTTGAGCGTAGGTAAGCGTAGACCTTGGAGTGTATGCATGACAAAGCAACCCGATCTCGACGATTTCCGCGTGCCGTATTTCGACGACGGCAAGAAAAAAAACCACTTCTCGCTCGACCATTTCGATCCGAAGGCGAAGCCGTTTTCGAGCGGCTCGAAAGACGCTGACCGCGCGCGTCTGTCGGAAGTAGGCCTGCTGCTCGACAACCTGCAGGAGCGGCTGCACGCGCAGCGCAAGCGCCGCGTTCTGCTAGTGCTGCAAGGCATGGACACGAGCGGCAAGGACGGCACGATCCGCGCGGTATTTCACGAAGTGGACCCGCTCGGCTTACGCATCGTGCCGTTCAAGGCGCCGACGCCCGTCGAACTTGCGCACGACTTCCTGTGGCGCGTGCATTCGCAGGCACCCGCGGCCGGCGAGCTGACGATCTTCAACCGCAGTCACTACGAAGACCTGCTCGTGCCGACCGTGCTGGGCGCGCTCGACGCCGCGGCGTTCCAGCAGCGGTGCCGCCACATCCGTCAGTTCGAGGAGATGCTCGCCGACAGCGGCGCGACGATTCTCAAGTGCATGCTGCACATTTCAAGGGACGAGCAGCGTGTGCGTTTGCAGGAGCGCATCGACGATCCGCTGAAGCACTGGAAATTCGACGTGTCGGATCTCGAAGCGCGCAAGCAGTGGGACGCGTATCAGTCCGCGTATCGCGACACACTGGCCGCGACGTCGACCGAATACGCGCCGTGGTACGTGATTCCGGCCGAGTCGAAGACGCATCGCAACGTGATGGTCGCCGAACTGCTGCTGCGCACGCTCGACGCGCTGAAGCTCGAATATCCGCCGGCCAAGGAATCGCTGAAGGGCATCAAGGTCGAGTGAACGCGGCCTTGCCCCTTGGCTTCAGAAACGAATCGAACAAAAGAGGAAAGACATGTTGCGTGTGATTACCGCCAACCTTAACGGCATCCGCTCGGCGGCCAAGAAGGGCTTTTTCGACTGGTTCGGCGAACAGGGCGCCGACGTGCTTTGCGTGCAGGAAATCAAATGCTCGCAGGATGACATGACGCCGGAGTTCATGGCGCCGCATGATTTCACCGGCTATTTCCAGCATGCGGTAAAAAAGGGTTATAGCGGCGCGGGCGTCTATACGCGTCATGAGCCGGACGAAGTGGTCATCGGCTTCGGCAGCGAGGAGTTCGACCCGGAAGGGCGCTACGTCGAGCTGCGTTTCGGCAAGCTGTCGGTGGTCTCGGTGTATGTGCCGTCGGGGTCGAGCGGCGACGAGCGCCAGCAGGCCAAGTTCCGTTTCATGGACGAGTTCATGCCGCATCTCGCCGAGTTGGCGAAGGAGCGCGAGGTGATCGTGTGCGGTGACGTGAACATCGTGCACAAGGAAATCGACATCAAGAACTGGAAGAGCAACCAGAAGAATTCGGGCTGCCTGCCTGAAGAGCGCGCATGGCTCGACAAACTGTTCGACGAAGTCGGTTATGTGGACGTGTTCCGCACGCTCGACCAGCGGCCCGAGCAGTACACGTGGTGGAGCAATCGCGGTCAGGCGTATGCGAAGAACGTCGGGTGGCGGATCGATTACCAGATCGCGACGCCGGGCATCGCAAGCAAGGCGAAGCGCACCGACGTGTTCCGCGATATCAAGTTCAGCGACCATGCGCCGCTGACTGTCGACTACGACCATAAGGTCGAAGAGTGAAACTGCCGGCAGCGGCGCGTGCAGCGCAGTGGCTTGCCAGCAGTCGGTAGAAGCGGGGTATCAGTCGCGCGCAGGCTTGCGGGTCGGCCGACCGATGCCTGCGTAATCGGGCAACTCGTCGACGCTCTTGCCGATTGCCTTCGCGTACAGCGGCAGCATGTCCGGCAGCCGCTTGATGATGTCGTCGCGGCGCGCCGACGTGTACGGGTGCACGTAGATGAAGCCCTGCTCGCGACTGCCGCGCGTCGCCTGCGCGAGCTTATCCCACAGCGTGACCGCCGCGCGCGGATCGAAGCCGGCGCGCGACGCGATATCGCTGCCAATCACGTCGGCTTCGGTTTCGTCGGTGCTCTCGTACTTCATTTCCAGCAGACGCGAACCGATGCCGAGCGGCGCCATGCCCAGATCGGCGAGGCCGAACAGTCGCGGAATCGTGCCGGACGAATCGAGCTGGCTCGCCTGCAACTGACCGAGCCGCATGCGCGCGTGCTCGCGCAACGCGTGCGCGATCTCATGGCCGATCAGCATGCCGACCTCGTTGTCGTTCAGGCGGACGCGATCGAGAATCCCGCTATAGACGACGATCTTGCCGCCCGGCAGGCAGTACATGCGGATGTCGTTCGAGCGCACCACCGCGACTTCCCACTTCCAGAGCTTGGCTCGCTCGTTCCATTTCAACGAGTACGGAATCATCCGGTCGATGATCGAGCGCACGCGCGTCACGCGCGCGTCCGTCTCGCCGTACAGGCGGTTCGCGTGGCTGGCGCCGTAGACGATCTGGCTGAACTCCTCGGCGGCCTGCGCCTCGAGCATCGACGACGGAATCAGGTTGCGGAACACCATGTAGCCGCCGTAGCGCAGTTGCGGGCTCACGTAGTAGGGCGGCGGGACGGCCGCGGGGGCCGATGCCGTGGCGGGCGCTTTGGCGGTGGCGGGGGGGTGCGCGGGCTGCGGCGCGGAGCCGGAAGTAGCGGCGCCCGGAGCGCTACCGCTAGCGCTGGGCGTGCTCGGGGCACCGGCGTTGGCACCGGTGCTGTTATCCGCGCCAGGATTGGCACCGCCGGCGCTGTTGTTGCCGCTGCTGCCGGCTGCAGCCGAAGTCGCGTTTTCCGCGGCGCTGGTGCCGCTGGTCGCGGACTTGGCCGCAGGCATCGGGGCCGGGTTGGGCGTCGCACCGCTGGTGGTCGCGGCGGCGGCGCCCGGCGCGGGCGCTTGCGCGCCGCTCACCGGGCTGGCGCCAGTCGCCGGCGTGCCGGCCGCATAGGCGCCCGCCGGCATCGCCAGCGCGACGCTCGCGCAACCGAGGACGCTTACGGCGCTGAGTGTGGTGCGGCGCGCGCGGGTCGGAATCGGTACCTTCACGACCGGTCCCTCCACGGCGCGATACGCACCAGCAGCAGCATGCCGGGCACCGCGAGCGCGGTGCAGAGGATGAAGTAGTCGAACCAGCCCATCCGCGCGACCACATAGCCGCTCGCCGCCGACGCGAGCGTGCGCGGCACCGACGCGAGGCTCGTGAACAGCGCGAACTGCGTCGCGGTGTAGCGCGGATCGGTGGTGCTCGCGATATACGCGGTGAACGCGGCCATCGTGAGACCGGTGGCGAAGGTCTCGAAGCCGTACACGAGCGCGAGCGCGACCGAGCGTGGATCGAGCTGCACGCTCCAGTCGATGCCGACGAACGACAGCAGCTTCGTCGTCCCCTGGCTCAGTGCGACGGCAATGTCGTAAATCGCGGCAAGTCCGGGCGAATCCGGGCCGAGATGCGCGAGCCACGCGAAGCCGAGCGTCGACACCATCTGCAGCAAACCGAAGATCCACAAGCCGCGGCCGATGCCGATCTTCATCAGCCAGATCCCGCCGACGATGCCGCCCGCGAGACTCGCGCCGAACGCCGTGGTCTTGGCGATCACGCCGATCTGCGTGCGCGAAAAGCCGATGTCGAGGAAGAACGACGTGGACAGCGTGGTCGCCATCGTATCGCCGAGCTTGTATAGGAAGATGAAGCCGAGCACGAAAAGGGCAGCGCGCCAGCCGTCGCGCTGAATGAATTCCCTGAACGGCTCGACGATCGCCTCGCGCAGGTTCTTCGGCGGCTCGCCGTGCACCTCGGGCTCGCGCACCACCAGCGTCATCAGAACGCCCGGCAGCATGAACGCGGCCGTCACGATGAAGACGGTGCTCCACGGCAGATGATCGGACAAAATCAGCGCGAGCGAACCGGGCACGAGCGCCGCGATCTTGTACGCGTTCACGTGCACCGCGTTGCCGAGGCCCTGCTGCGTGTCGCTGAGCAATTCACGCCGGTACGCGTCGATCACGATGTCGGAGCTCGCGCCGAAGAACGCGACCAGAGCGGTCAGCGCGGCGACGGTCCAGATCGATTCGCGTGGCGACACGAAACCGAGCGTCGCCATCGCGCCGGCCACGAGCAATTGCGTGACGAGCATCCAGCCGCGCCGTCTGCCGGGCCGCCAACCGGGCACGCGCGGTACGTAGCGGTCCATCAGCGGTGCCCAGACGAATTTCCAGGTGTACGGAAACTGAATCAGCGCGAAGAGGCCGATTTCCTTCAGATTGACGCCTTCCGAGCGCAGCCACGCCTGCACGAGGTAGACGAGCGTAAACAGCGGCAATCCCGACGTGAAGCCAAGAAAGACGCAAATCAGCATGCGCGTATTCAAAAACGCGCGCCAGCCGGGATGTTCTTCGTGAGCGGTAAGTGCGGGCGCCTCGTGCGGCGGGTTCGACATGTGGATAAGTGACGTTAGCTTTTCTTGACGCGATAGACCGCAAGACTACCACGCCAGTTCACGCCCCAACGCACCACCTGTCCGTCATGCAGCACGACGCGATCGAGAATCTCGATGCCGACTTCGGGCGCGAGCGCTTCGAAGTCCTTGATCGTCAGCACACGCACGTTCGGCGTGTTGTGCCATTGATAAGGCAGCGACTTCGACACCGGCATACGCCCCTGCAACACCGACAGCCGATGCGCCCAATAGCCGAAATTCGGAAACGACACGATGCATTGCTTGCCGACGCGCACCGTCTCGCGCAGGATCGCCGCGGTCTGATGAATCGTCTGCAGCGTCTGCGACAGCACCGCGAAATCGAAGCTGCCATCTTCGAACAGGCGCAGGCCGTCTTCGAGATTCTGCTGGATCACGTTGACGCCCTTCTGCGTCGCGGCGAGCACGCCGGCGTCGTTGATCTCGATGCCGTAGCCCTGCACGTCCAGTTCTTCGTTCAGCAGCGACAGCAACGAGCCGTCCGCGCAGCCGAGATCGAGCACGGTCGCGCGCGGTTCGACCCAGCGGGCGATCGCGCGGAAGTCCGGGCGCAATGCCAGGTAATCAAGTGCTCGCTGGTTCATGCGTTGACCTCGTTTGCAATGCGTTCGTAGTAGGCGCGCAGCAGGTTGTGATAGCGCGCATCGTCGAGCAGGAAGGCATCGTGGCCGTGCGGCGCGTCGATCTCCGCATAGGTGACCGTGCGCTTGTGGTCGAGCAGCGCCTTCACCAGTTCGCGCGAGCGTGCCGGCGCGAAACGCCAGTCGGTCGAGAAGCTCGCGATTAGATACTTGGCGGTGGTGTGCGCTAGCGCGGCGGTCAGATCGCCGTCGAAGGCCTTGGCCGGATCGAAGTAGTCGAGTGCGCGCGTGATCAGCAGGTAGGTGTTCGCGTCGAAGTAGTCGGCGAACTTGTCGCCCTGATAGCGCAGATACGATTCCACTTCGAATTCGACGTCGAAGCTGAAGTTGTAGTCATCGAGCGCGCCTTCCGCGCGACGCAGCGAGCGGCCGAATTTTTCGGCCATGTCGTCGTCCGACAAATACGTGATGTGGCCGATCATCCGCGCGACGCGCAGGCCGCGCTTCGGTTTCACGCCGTGCGCGTAGTAGTTGCCGCCGTGGAAGTCGGGGTCTGACAGGATCGCCGAGCGTGCGACCTCGTTGAACGCGATGTTCTGCGCGGACAGTTTCGGCGTCGATGCGACCACGATGCAATGCGCGACCCGCTCCGGATACATCATGCTCCACGCGAGCGCCTGCATGCCGCCGAGACTGCCGCCCATCACGGCGGCGAAGCGCGTGATGGCCAACCCGTCGGCGACGCGCGCCTGAGCGTTGACCCAGTCTTCGACGGTGACGACCGGAAAGGTCGCGCCATACGGCTTGCCGGTCGCGGGGTCGATGCTCATCGGCCCGGTCGAGCCGAAGCATGAGCCGAGGTTGTTCACGCCGATCACGAAAAACTTGTCGGTATCGAGCGGCTTGCCCGGGCCGACCATGTTGTCCCACCAGCCGATGTCCTTCGGATTGTCGGCGTACACGCCCGCCACGTGATGCGATGCGTTCAGCGCGTGGCACACGAGCACCGCATTGCTGCGCGCGGCATTGAGCGTGCCGTAGGTCTCGACCATCAGGTCGTAGCCTGCGAGCGAGCTGCCGTTGCGCAATGGCAGCGGCTCGGTGAAATGCATTTTTTGGGGAGCGACGATGCCGAGGGATTCCATTCATTCCGCCATTGAGTCAACAGGGCGGCTAAACGGCGTCGGCGAAGCACGAAGAGAAGGACGGTGTGCGCAGCTGACGACCTCTTTAGCCGCATTTATAGTGAACCGCGGGCCTGGGGCCAAGGGTTCGCGCGCCCGCAATCGAGTCAGCAAATCGGCGCGTGAAAGGGTGTGAAACCGGGTGCAACGTGTTTCGGGATGCCTTGGCGCGGTCCGTTATGCATCGGAAGGCCGCGGCAACATCAGGCGCAAAGTATAGCGGAAAATTCCGCGCGGCAGCGGCACGGGCGATGCCGCGCGAAGGGTGCGAGTCCTCGCGGACTACTGAAGAATCAGCAGCAGTTGCTCGTGCGCGTGTTCGGCGGGCGGCCGCGCGAAACCGCTGCGCACATAGCGATGCCAGCGGCCGATCACATAGCTCACCACCAGGCTCGCGCGAATTGCGGGATCGTAGTCGGCAGGCAACGCAGTGGATTGCGGTGCGGTCTGCGGGCCGGCGTTGCCTGTGACGTCGTTATTCGCACGGGCAAGCGCTTCGGTCTGCGCGAGCCGCAAGCACTGCTTCAGCGATGCCTCGATCCGTTGGAGCATCTGGTTCACGCGCTCGGTGAGTCGCTCGTGCTCGCCGATCAGTGCCTCGCAGGTCAGCACGCGCGTCATGCCGGGATTTTTCGCGGGAAAGTTGAGCAGCATCAGCGCGATCGCGCGCGCCTGCAGCACGCCGTTGTTTTCGTGATTGGTGATCTGGTTGATGAGGCCGAACAGTGTCTGCTCGATGAACTCGATCAGACCTTCGAACATCTGCGCCTTGCTGGCGAAATGGCGATACAGCGCGGCTTCCGACACACCTAGCCGGGCGGCGAGCGCGGCCGTGGTGACCTTCTCGCGCTTCGGCGCCTCGAGCATGCTGGCAAGCGTCTGCAGGATGTGCACGCGACGCTCGCCCGGCTTCGGACGCGGCGAGCGTGTGGCGGCCGGCGCCGCGGGGGAGGCTGCGGCTGAGGTTTCGTCAGGCTTGTCGATCGGCTGCATGGCTGTGGTCCCCCGGCTGATGTCGTTGGCGGCTTTCGTCCCTACTGTCCCGGCTTGCGTCCCTTCCATCGAACCGAGCGCGTGCCCAGTCGTAGCGATTTTAGCGAACGAATGCTGCGGTCGACATAATGCGGCCGGCCGGTGCCCGGCAGGCGCGTCGGTACACCCTCCGCGTGCGGCTTGCGCGGCAGGTGCCCGGTGATCCACACGGTGCGGATGCCGAGCCGTCGATAGTTTTTCAGGTGCGAACGCGTGTCCTCGACGAGGAACGCGTCTTTCAGCGACACGTGCGCGTCGCGCATCGCGCGGCGCAGCATCGCGTGATCGGGCTTCGCGCGCCATTGGCGGCGATCGCGCATGTGCTCGATCGCGATCACGCGCTCGAATAGCCGCTCGATGCGCAACTCGGCGAGCACCGCGCGCGCGTAGGTTTCGGGCGCGTTGGTCAGCACGATCTTGCGGCCCGGCAGCGCCGCGATCAGACGCGCGACGCCGCGCTCGTGGCGGATCATCGAGCAGAGGTCGGGGAACGTGTGCACGACCTTCAGGAAGTCGTGCGCGTCGAGCGGATGGTGGCGCGTGAGACCGAGCAGTGCTGCGCCGTAGCGCAGCGTGTAGCCGGTGCGCAGACGGTTGGCTTCGTCGATGTCGACTTGCAGCGCGTCGATGATGTACTGGATCATGCCGCGATTGATCGCGGGGAAAATGGCATGTGATGCGCGGTGCAGCGTGTTGTCGAGATCGAACAGCCAGACGGGCTTGCCGCCTGCGAGGTCAGGACGGCGGCGCCGCGAAGTGGGGGTGCGCATGGTGGATTTCTTCAGCCGCTGACGGGCGTTTCATGCTGCGGATGCACAGAGATTGCCACATCAACGCTCGGGGGCGCGCATGGACTGCCGGCCGCGAGGTGGGGCACAGGCGTCGCGCCGCTCGGACGCAACCCCTGTGCCGGGGATGCCGCAACGATCAATGCGAGCGGATCATCGTGCCGAACGGCTGTTCGGTCAGAATTTCGAGCAGCACCGAGTGCTCGATGCGGCCGTCGATGATGTGCACCGAGCGCACGCCGCTCTTCGCCGCATCGAGCGCGGAGGAGATCTTCGGCAGCATGCCGCCGGAGATCGTGCCGTCTTCGAACAGACCGTCGATTTCGCGCGCCGACAGGTCGGTCAGCAGATTGCCTTCCTTGTCCATCACGCCGGGGATGTTGGTCATCATGACGAGCTTTTCGGCGTTCAGCACGACCGCCAGCTTGCCCGCGACGAGATCCGCGTTGATGTTGTACGACAGGCCGTCTTCGCCGAAGCCGATCGGCGAGATCACCGGAATGAACGCGTCGTCCTGCAACGCCTTCACGACCGCCGGGTTGATCGACTCGACTTCGCCGACCTGGCCGATGTCGACGTACTGGCCCGGAGTTTCGCGATCCGGCATCAGCATCTTGCGCGCGTGGATCAGGCCGCCATCCTTGCCGGTCAGGCCGACCGCGTGGCCGCCGAAGTGGTTGATCAGCATCACGATGTCCTGCTGCACCTCGCCCCCGAGCACCCATTCGACGACTTCCATCGTCTCTTCGTCGGTGACGCGCATGCCCTGGATGAACGTGCCCTGTTTGCCGATTTTCTTAAGCGCCTGGTCGATTTGCGGACCGCCGCCGTGCACGATGACCGGGTTGATGCCGACCAGCTTCAGCAGAATCACGTCGCGCGCGAAGCCCTGCTTCAGACGCTCTTCGGTCATGGCGTTGCCGCCGTATTTGATGACCACGGTCTTGCCGTGATACTGACGAATGTAAGGCAGCGCCTCGGCCAGAATTTCGGCTTTCAGGGTGGGCGCAATCTGCGAGAGGTCGGGAAGCTCGGACATGGCGGCAGGCTCGGGCACGGAACAGTTAAAACAGCGCGAATTGTACAGGACTGGCGCGCTGCAACAGGGTTTTCGGCCGCGGCGCGAGCGACGGGCGCTGCAGGCTTGGCGTACCGCACCATGACGAGCCGCGGGGGTGGCGAACAGCAAGCGTAACGCACTTGCGTGACGGCTGTGCATTGGCCGAACGGACGACTGCACCTGAGCGTGTCAGTCATGGCATCATGGCTTGATGAATGTCCCCGGCCCTGAGCGCCGATCTGCGATGAAATCGTATTCCCCCCGCTCCGAACGCAGCGCACGCTGTCCGCGCTGCGGCAATGCTTTCGACTGCGGCATGCAGACTGAGCCGTCCAACTGCTGGTGCCGCGCGCTGCCGCCGCTACCGGTCGAGCGGTTAAAGCCAGGCGGCCGGTGTCTGTGCCCGGAGTGTCTGGCCGCGGAGATTGCACAGGCGACATACGAGGCGAGTGAGCATGAGCGGCCGTGATGGTCGGGTTTGCCCCGGGGCCGATCAGAAACCGCCGACGCGTGGCGATGCTGCGCCACCAGCGCCCGCAGATCGCGCGCAATCGCTTCCAGCGCCGGCTCCCATTCGCCGAACCGCGGCTGCCGATCCGGGGCGATCGCGTCGGCCTGCCGGCTGGCCATCTGCAGCGCGTAGCCGGCGCGCAATTGTGCGACGGCGTTTCCCAGGTCGAGTGGGGCAATAATGGCGGGCGTCGTCGAGCGGGTGCAGTTTGGCCGCGGCGGCGAAGCAACGGGCTTCAACTGCCGCGGCGCCACTGGCTCGGGCCGCGGCGGCGTAACGGGTAGACTAGGGTCATGCACCGTATAACCAACACCGGCCGCGTCAATCTCGGCCATCTGTTCTGGCTGCGCAGCCTCGCGATCATCGGTCAGCTGCTGACGATCGCGTTCGTGCAGATCTTCATCGGCGCCAATCTGCCGTTGCCCGCGATGCTGCTCGTGATCGGGCTCGAAGTGCTGTTCAACGCGCTCACGTGGTGGCGCGTGTCGCAGCAGCGTCCCGAGTCCAACCTCGAGCTGTTCGGGCAGATCTGGGTCGATCTCGGGGCGTTGTCGGCGCTGCTGTTCCTGTCCGGCGGCACCACCAACCCGTTCGTGTCGCTGTACCTGCCATCGCTTGCGATCGCGGCGGCCGTGCTGCCGTGGTATCTGATGGCCTGGCTCGCGGCGTTCGCGGTCGCCTGCTACGCGATGCTCAGTTTCGATTCCGTGCCGCTCAATCTCGAGAATCCCGCCAACCTGTTCGACTACTACCGCTCGGGCATGTGGGTCAACTTCATGGTCAGCGTGGGGCTGATTGCGTGGTTCGTCGCGCGCATGTCCCGAGCGCTGCGGCTACGTGACGCAGCGCTTGGAGAAGCGCAGCAGCGCTTGCTCCACGACGAACGGGCGGTCGCGCTCGGCGTGCAGGCGGCCACCGTGGCCCACGAAATCGGCACCCCTCTGTCTACAATCGCGATGTTGTCCGAAGAATTGCGCGACGCGGCGCGGACCGACGCGGGACTAGCCCCCTACCGCGCCGATCTCGAGCTGCTCGAGCAGCAGATGATGCTGTGCACGTCGGCGCTCGCGCGGTTGCGCAGCCGCGCAACGACCACGACGAACCGCCAGCCGGTCGACGAATGGCTCGAATCATTTGCCGAGCAATGGCGCCTGCGCCATCCTCACGTGAAGTTCGAGCGGCTTGGCACACCGCCCGCCGATGTCAGTCTCAACGACACGGTGGCCGTCAGCCAGATACTGACGATCCTGCTCGACAACGCCGCGCGCGCGAGCCGCGATCACGCGACACTGTCCTGCGTGCTCGCGCCACGCGGCGACCAGCTCGTGTTCGAAGTGTGCGACCACGGTCCGGGCATTCCGGCCGCGCTGCGCGGCTCGCTCGGCGCGATGCCGGTGGAGAGCACGCAGGGCGGACACGGCGTCGGCCTGTATCTGGCGTTTTCGGCGGCGGCGCGTCTGAAGGGATCGATCGAGCTGACCGACGCCAACGGCGGACGGCCGCGCGGCACCCGTGCGGTGCTGCGACTACCGCTCGCCGCGCGCAAGATTTCCGGAGCGAGCCCACATGGCGCCGCGCCGTCCAACACGGAGAAACAGGCATGAGCGAAAAGAATTTTCTGGTGATCGACGACGACGAAGTGTTCTCCGGCATCCTCGCGCGCGGCTTGACGCGGCGCGGCTACACGGTGACCGAAGCACACAACGCGGACGAGGCGATCCGGCTCGCGAATCAGCAGAAGTTCAGCGAGATCACCGTGGACCTGCATCTCGGCAACGACTCCGGCCTGACGCTCGTCGCGCCGTTACGCGATCTGCAGCCCGATGCGCGCATGCTCGTGCTGACCGGCTACGCGAGCATCGCCACCGCGGTGCAGGCGGTCAAGGACGGCGCCGACAACTATCTCGCAAAGCCCGCCAACGTCGAGACGATCCTGTCGGCGCTGCAAAGCGAGGCGAGCGCGTTGCAGGCCGAGGAGGCGATCGAGCATCCGCAGCCGCTGTCGGTGGCGCGGCTCGAATGGGAGCATATCCAGCGTGTGCTCGCAGAACACAACGGCAATATCTCGGCGACCGCACGCGCGTTGAACATGCATCGGCGCACGTTGCAGCGCAAGTTGGCGAAGCGGCCGGTGAAGCAGTAGGCGGCGATCTTCTGGCGCGGCGTTGGCTGTTCGAGGCGCCGCCGCGGGAAGGGCGGCACAAAACAAAACGGGCTGCCTATGCGAAGGCAGCCCGTTTTTCATGCATCAGCGCTTCGCGCTGTCACCGCGCATGTCAAAGCACGTAGCGCGACAGATCCTCGTCTTCGGCGATTTCGTTCAACGCGCTATCGACATACGCCGCGTCGATCTGCACTGCACGGCCCGAATGATTGCCGGCCGAGAACGACACTTCTTCGAGCAGTTTTTCAATCACCGTATAAAGACGCCGCGCGCCGATGTTCTCGGTCTTCTCGTTGACCGAGTACGCGATCTCGGCGAGACGGCGGATGCCGTCGTCGGCAAATTCGAGGTGCACGTCTTCGGTCGCGAGCAGGGCCTGGTATTGCTTGACGAGGCTCGCGTCCGTCGACACGAGGATCGATTCGAAGTCGTTGACCGACAGCGAATCGAGCTCGACGCGAATCGGGAAGCGTCCCTGCAGCTCGGGAATCAGATCGCTCGGCTTCGCGAGATGAAACGCGCCGCTCGCGATGAACAGGATGTGATCGGTCTTCACCATGCCGTACTTGGTGTTGATCGTCGTGCCTTCGACGAGCGGCAGCAGATCGCGCTGCACGCCCTGACGGGACACTTCACCGCCGCCCGCTTCGTTGCGCGACGCGATCTTGTCGATTTCGTCGAGGAACACGATGCCGTTCTGCTCGACGTTCTGCACCGCCTTGCTCTTCACCTCTTCGTCGTTCAGCATCTTGCCGGCTTCTTCGTCGGTGAGCACCTTCAGCGCTTCCTTGACCTTCATCTTGCGGCGCATCTTCTTGCCGCCGCCGATGTTGGCGAACATCGAGCGGATCTGCTCGGTCATGTCTTCCATGCCCGGCGGCCCCATGATGTCCATGCCGACCTGCGGCTGCTCGACGTCGAGCTCGATTTCCTTGTCGTCGAGCTGGCCTTCGCGCAGGCGCTTGCGGAACGTTTGACGCGTCGTGCTGCCTTCATCGGCGGTGTCGGTCGAGCTCGAGCTCGAACCGAAGCCGACCGGCCGTGCGGTTGGCAGCAGGATGTCGAGGATGCGGTCTTCGGCCAGATCGCCGGCCTTGGTCCGCACTTTGCGCATTTCGGTTTCGCGGGTCTGCTTGACCGAAATTTCGATCAGGTCGCGCACGATACTGTCGACGTCGCGGCCCACGTAGCCGACTTCGGTGAATTTGGTCGCTTCGATCTTGATGAACGGCGCGTCCGCGAGCTTCGCGAGACGCCGCGCGATTTCGGTCTTGCCGACGCCGGTCGGTCCGATCATCAGGATGTTCTTCGGCGTGATTTCCTGGCGCAGCGGTTCGTCGACCTGCTGACGGCGCCAGCGGTTGCGCAGCGCGACCGCCACGGCCTTCTTCGCGCGGCCTTGGCCGATGATGTGTTTGTCGAGTTCGGAGACGATCTCGGCGGGGGTCATGGTGCTCATCGATGGGTCCTTACTCGATCGTCTCAATGACGCGGTTATGGTTCGTGTAGATGCACATGTCGCCGGCGATTTCCAGCGACTTCTCCACGATGTCGCGCGGCGACAGCTCGGTGTTGTCGGCAAGCGCCTTCGCGGCCGCCTGCGCGTACGCACCGCCCGAGCCGATCGCACAGATGCCGCCTTCGGGATCGAGCACGTCGCCGTTGCCGGTGATGACGAGCGTGGTGGTCGCGTCCGCGGCGATCAGCATCGCCTCGAGACGACGCAGCATGCGGTCGGTGCGCCAGTCTTTCGCGAGCTCCACGGCCGCGCGCGTCAGATTGCCCTGATGTTTTTCCAGCTTCGCCTCGAAGCGGTCGAGCAGCGAGAAGGCATCCGCCGTGCCGCCGGCGAAGCCGACCAGCACCTTGCCGTTGTAGATGCGCCGGACCTTCTTCGCGCCGCCTTTCATGACGATGTTGCCGAGCGTGACCTGGCCGTCGCCGCCGAGCGCCACCTTGTTGCCGCGGCGCACGGAAACGATCGTCGTGCCGTGAAATTGCTCCATATGCGTTCCTCTTTGCAAAACGGGTAGGACGCGGCAGCGCTGTGCGCTACCGCATGAATCCAGTCAGCGGACGGCGCGCCGGCTAGCGCGCTCGTGAGCGCATGTCCGATCTATTTTAGGGCGCGCGCGGTCATATCAAGATCCGCCGGAACGCATAGGACGAAAAACCGAAAATCCGCTCAGGGAGCCTGAGAAACGAGGCGGGAAGGGATGGCGGGGCGGGACGGATGACAGAGCATGCGCGGATGTCGCGAAAAAAAAAGCGCACGGTTCACCGTGCGCCTCTCGACGAAGCAGCGTTTTCAGGGCGCTAAGCCGAAGCCGCGCCGCAGATAATCAGTCGCCGAACAGCTTCTGGCGCAGTTCGCGGCGCTCCTGGGCTTCGAGCGACAGCGTAGCCGTGGGCCGCGCGAGCAGACGCGGAATGCCGATCGGCTCGCCGGTTTCCTCGCACCAGCCATAGTCGCCCGCCTCGATTCGCGCGATCGATTGCTGCACCTTCTTCAGCAGCTTGCGTTCGCGGTCGCGCGTGCGCAGTTCGAGCGCATGCTCTTCCTCGATCGTGGCGCGATCGGCCGGGTCCGGCACGATGACCGTTTCGCGCAGGTTCTCGGTCGTCTGGCCGGCATTGCGGAGAATGTCCGCCTGCAACTGTTCGAGCCTGTTCTTGAAGAAGGCGAGCTGATCCGCATTCATGTAATCCTTGTCGCTCATCTTCAGGATTTCGGCTTCGGTCAAGAGTCGTTTCGTCGTCATCTGGCTTACTTCTTCAATGTGAGGCAAAACTCATAGGGCCCGCACTTTCGTATTGCCCGCAAACGCGTCGCGCGGACGCGCAGCGCAGGGTGGCCACGAACGTTGGACTGTCGTGACGCCGAAGCGCCTGGCGCCCACACACCGGGCGTTGCTAGCTACGCCGCTGCGGGGCCGAACTCCTCTGGAAACCGATTCACACATGCTCCTGAGGCATCGCTCGCCGACGAGCGCGTGCCCTTTCAGGCCGCGCCCGCCGGCGTTTTCGGCGTGTCTCCGGACAAGATTTTCCGGCGCCGTTTCAGGCCCGTCGCGGGATACGCGCGACCGGGCAATTCGTTGTCATTCTCCAGTGGGCACGTATTGTAACTGAATCACAATACGGCACCGCAACTGCTGAAAGCCGGCCTGCGGCGCTGCGATATCCCGAAAATATAACGCGCAGAAAGCCAAAAAGCGATGGTCGCGCACGCTTTAATACAGCAGGGTTTTCACGCGCTTTTCATATGGCCTGGATTCGAAAGGCCTCGCCGCCGCGGCGGCGCAGTTTCAGCAGAGGATTCACGCCCGCGCAGTCGGCGGCGGGCGTCTCACCGCACTAGAAGTAGCACGGCGCATGCCGCGCTGCGCGCGGCATGTCGTGGGCTTGCTCCGAGGCTTGCTTGCGCGACGGCGCTGCGCCCGCTCAGGCGAGGCAGGCGTCGAGACCGTCGGTGATCAGATCGCGCGGCAGTTCGATGCCGATGAACACCATCTTGTTGGTCTTCTTCTCGGCCGGTTGCCATTTCGCGGCGAGGTCGCTGCCCATCATTTGATGCACGCCCTGGAACACGACCTTGCGATCGACGCCCTTCATGTACAGCACGCCCTTGTAGCGCAGCAGGTGCTCGCCATAGATCTGCAGGATGCCGCCGAGGAAGTCTTCGAGCTTGTTCGGATCGAACGGACGATCGCTGCGGTACACGAACGACTTGATCTTGTCGTCGTGATGCGCATGGTGGTGATGTCCGTGATCCTGGCCTTCGTGATCGCAATGGCCATGGTCGTGATCGCAATTGGCGTGATCGTCGTCATGGTCGCCGTGCGTGTGGCCGTGCTCGTCGTGCGCGTGCGCGTGGCTATGCGCGTGTTCATCTTCACTCAGGAAGTCCGGATCGATTTCGAGCTTCGAGTTCAGGTTGAAGCCGCGCAGATCGAAAATTTCCTTGATGTCCGCTGCGCCGAAATTAACGACCTTGATCGCAGCCTTCGGGTTCATGTGCAGCAGGCGGTGGCGCAAATCGCCCACGTGCTGCTCGTCGACGAGATCGGCCTTCGTGATGAACATCCGGTCCGCGAAACCGACCTGGCGCTGCACCACTTCGTGCTCGTCGAGCTGATGGTTCGCGTGCTTCGCGTCGACCAGCGTGATGATCGCGTCGAGCAGGAATTCGCTTGCGATCTGGTCGTCCATGAAGAAGGTTTGCGCGACCGGGCCCGGATTCGCGAGGCCGGTGGTTTCGATCACGACGCGGTCAAAGTCCACTTCGCCCGCCTGCTTCTTCGCGGCCAGATCGTTGAGCACGCGCGACAGGTCGCCGCGAATCGTGCAGCAGATGCAGCCGTTGCTCATCTGGATGATCTGCTCGCTCGTGTCCTGCACGAGGATCTCGTTGTCGATGTTCTCTTCGCCGAACTCGTTCTCGATGACGGCGATCTTCATGCCGTGCTTTTCGTTCAGGATGCGCTTGAGCAGGGTGGTCTTGCCGCTGCCGAGAAAGCCGGTCAGGATGGTGACTGGAATCATGTGGGTCGCCTGTAAGTCGTGAAACGGTGCGTGATCGGACGCTAGCGCAAGGCTAGCCAGATGCGTTAGGCGGGCCGCCGCAGCCAGACGGCGCGGGCCCCGTCCAGCCGGTCATTGAAACATATTTGCCAGGCGGGCGCAGGGGCGGCCGCGCTGCGGCCGGCTGATGGCCGCCTGCGCGGAGACGGGCCGCTGCCGCCGCCACGCGCAATCACCGGGAAAATAAGGGCAATCAGGCGATTTGCAACAGCAGCCCCTTCAGATACTCGCCTTCGGGGAACGCAGTGAGCAGCGGATGATCGACGCCCGCGCCAAGGCGCTTCAGGATGCGTGCGTCGACGCGTGCGTCGGCGGCCGCGCCCGACACGATCTTCTGAAACAGCTCGGGATCGATCGCGCCCGAGCACGAGTACGTGAACAGCAAACCGCCCGGGCGCAGCAGCTTCAGGCCCGTCAGATTGATGTCCTTGTACGCGCGCGAGGCGCGGTCCACGTGCTCGCGCGATGGCGCGAATTTCGGCGGATCGAGCACGATCAGGTCGAAGCGTTCGCCTTCGTCGTAGAGGCGCCGCAATGTCTTGAACGCGTCGGCGTCGAGCCAGGTCGCGCGGTCGGCGTCGAAGCCGTTGGCCGCGACGTTCTGCTGCGCGAGCGCGAGCGCTTCACCCGACGAATCGACCGACACCACGCGCTTTGCGCCACCCTTGAGCGCTGCGAGCGAAAAGCCGCCGGTGTAGCAGAAGCAGTTCAGCACGTCGCGATCTTTCGCGAACTGCTGCACGAGCAGGCGGTTATCGCGCTGGTCGACATAGAAGCCGGTCTTGTGACCGTTGCGCACGTCGACGTGATAGCGCACGCCGTTTTCGCTCGCGATCAGCTTCTCGGAAGGCGGCTCGCCCGCGAGCACGCCGGTGATCTGCTCGAGCCCTTCCTTCTGACGGATCGACACGTCCGAGCGCTCGTAGACGTTCGGGCAGCCGGTCGCGCCGACCAGCGCCGCGACGATCGCGTCCTTCCACGCTTCGACGCCGGCCGCCATGAACTGACAGACGATCTGGCTGCGCTGATCCGCGTCCTCGGCGACGTAGTAATCGACGATCAGGCCCGGCAGACCGTCCGCCTCGCCGAAGATCAGCCGCACGGCGCCGGTGTCGCGCACCATCGCCTGACGATGCGCGAACGCGCGCTGCACGCGGCGCTTGAAGAACGCGTGATCGATCGGCTCGGCTTCGTCGAAGCTCCAGACGCGCGCGCGGATCTGCGAGTGCGGGCTGTAGGCTGCGCGGGCGAGAAAGCGGCCATCGTGCGCGCGCACGAGCACGGTCGCGCCGGGCGCGGGGCGGCCGTCGACGTGCTCGATCGCATTGGCATAAACCCACGGATGGCGGCGCAGCAGCGATTTTTCTTTCGACGGTTTGAGCGTAACGGTATTCATCAGGTGTAGGTAAAGTGCAAGCGAAGGCGGCGCGTCGTGGCGCGCGGCGTCAGTCGCGTGATCTGTTGCGTTTCTTTGCGCGAGGATGCGCGCTGTCGTAGACGTGGGCGAGGTGCTGGAAATCGAGGCCCGTATAAACCTGCGTCGCGGTGATGCTCGCGTGGCCGAGCAGCTCCTGCACGGCGCGCAGGTCGCCGCTCGACTGCAGCACGTGCGTCGCGAACGAATGGCGCAGCACGTGCGGATGCACGTTGGCCGGAATGCCGGCGGCGAGCGCCGCGCGCTTCACGCGCTCGCGCACGACGTTCGGCGACAGCCGGTTGCCGCGCGCCGACAGGAACAGCGGATGCGGATCGTGGCGGACCATCGGTTCGCGCACCGCGAGCCATGCGTTCAACGCCGCGACCGCCTTGCTGCCCACCGGCACGACGCGACGCCGATTGCCTTTGCCGAGCACTTCGACTTCGCCGGAATCGAGTTTCAGCCAGCCGGCCGAGCGATAGCCGTCGACGTCGGCGAAACGCACGTCGAGGCCGACCAGTTCGGCGAGGCGCAGGCCCGACGAGTAGAACAGCTCGAGCATCGCGTGATCGCGCAGGCCTTCGGGCGAGTCGGCGGGCGGGCTGTCCATCAGGCGCGCGGTGTCGTCGACGGAAAGCGCCTTCGGCAGCGTTTTCGCCTGCTTCGGCGCGCGCACCGCGGCGACCGGATTGGCCGGCAACTCGACGTGGCCCGCGAGCCAGCGATAAAACGCACGCCATGCCGACAGCCGATGGCCGATCGACCGCGCGGTGAGACCGCCCGCGTGCGCGCGCGCGACGGCGCCGCGGATGTCGACGGCGGTGAGGCTTTCGAGCGCTCGGCCTTTGGCGAGCTGCTTCAGTTCCGCGAGTTCATGCGTGTAGCCGCGCAGCGTGTGCGCCGACAGCCGCCGCTCGTGCTCGAGATGCGACAGGTAGGCGGCGATCGGGTCGGCGGCGGTCACGGTACGCGGTGACGTTGCGTGGCGCGGCTCAGCGCGGCAGCAGCCGGCTCAGCGCGGCGCTCGCGAGCGCGCCGATCTGCGTGAGGAAATCGGTGGCCATGCCTTCGTGGAAGCGCCGCGGGTCGGATGAGCCCATCACGAGCAGGCCGAACGTCGGCGCGTCTTCGGCGCCTTCGGGGTCGCGCAGCGCGAGCAGCGCGATCGATTCGGTGCTCTGCGCCGTCCCGTTCGACGCGACGCCGAGGTCGTCGGTCGCGCTCGTTGTCGCGCTTGCCGCCGGGTTGGTCGTCCCGTGGGACGCAACCGCAGCTTGCGCGAGCCATTGCGCGGCCTCGAAGCCGGTGTTCGCGCCGCAATACGGCGTACTCAGGCTGCCCGCGAAAATGCGCACTTCCTCGCTGACGTGGCGCGCGAAGTCAGCTTGCGCATACGGCTCGGCGACGTCCCACACGCGCAGAGCCGCTTGCGGCACGTCGAAGATGTCGCGCAGACCGCCAGCGATCGTGCGCGGCAGCGCGTATGGATCGCGCTCGGCCATCACACGGATGGTCCAGCGGTTGAATTTCGACGCGATGCTGTCGTTCTCGTGACCGTAGCGCAGCAGTTCGGCAAGACGCCGCTCCAGATGCTTGTTCTTGTCGCGCAGCATCTCCATCTGCCGCTCCTGCAGCGACACCGCGGCTTTGCCGTGCGGGTTCGCGAGCCGGATCGTCGCGAGCGTTTCCGCGTGTTCGACGAAGAATTCGGGATTGGCGAGCAGGTATTCGGCGACTTCGCGATCGTTCATGGTTTCGGCTAGAGGACTACGGGACGGCCGCCTCACGGCGGCGCGTCGGTCAATGAGTTAGACGGAGGGCGCCATGTCGGCCGGGCTGGACAGATTGTGCTGCGTCGAGTCCGACGAGGCGCTCGACGCCTCTTCGGCCAACTCGATCTCCCCTTCGAAGACGGTGGCTGCGGGGCCGGCCATCAGCAGCGGCGCGCCTGGGTGCGCGCTGTCCCACGTGATGGTCAGATCGCCGCCGTGCGTATGTACGAGCACCGGCGAATCCAGCAGCCCGCGCCGGATGCCGGCCGCGACCGCCGCGCACGCGCCGGTGCCGCACGCCAGCGTTTCGCCCGCGCCGCGTTCGTAGACGCGCAGCCTGATCTCGTTGCGGTCGACGATCTGCATGAAGCCCGCGTTGACCCGCTGCGGGAAGCGCGTGTGCCGCTCGATGGCCGGACCTTCGACGAGCACCGGGAACACCTCGGCATCGTCGACGACCTGCACGGCGTGCGGATTGCCCATCGACACCACCGACATCCAGCGCGTCGTGCCGTTCACGTCGAGCGGCCAGAGCGTATCCGCGCCTTCGCGGCGGCCTTGCAGACCCTTGGTCGCGAACGGCACGAGTTCGGGATCGAACACGGGCGTGCCCATGTCGACGATCACTTCGCCGTTGTCCTGCATCGTCAGCGTGATCGTGCCTTTCTGGACCTGCACGCGCACGCTGCGCTGGTCGGTGAGGCCGCGCTCGCGCACGAACTTGACGAAGCAGCGCGCGCCGTTGCCGCAGTGTTCGACCTCGCCGCCGTCGCAATTGAAGATGCGATATCTGAAATCGACGCCTTCGACGGTCGGCTTTTCGACCAGCAGCAACTGGTCGGCGCCGACGCCGAAATGGCGGTTCGCCAACGCGCGCACCTGCGCCGTGGTTAGATCAACCGGTTGGGTATAGCCGTCGAGTACGACGAAGTCGTTGCCCGCGCCGTGCATTTTGGTGAATTTGAGCTTCACGTTTTCCGTGTATCCGTTGCTGCGTAGGGCTTCGCGCGTGCGGGCGGAGCCGAAAATCCCGGCCTCACCGGCCGTTGGGTGAATCACCCATTGGAGCCATGCTCGGCCAATAGCAGATGATACACGTTGGCACATCGGAAACGGTACGGCAGGCAAGGAGCCCAGCCCCACCTTCAATACACCCCCGGCACTCCCGGCGGGCGTGTCTTGAACCGCTTGTGCACCCAGTAATACTGCTCGGGCATCAGCGGAATCTTCTCTTCGAGAAACTCGTTCATGCGTCGCGCATCGACGTCATCGTCGCCGATCGGATAGTTGTCCCAAGGTTTGAAGACCTTGAGCCGGTAGCCCTTGTAGTTCGGCAGCACCTCGCCGATGAACGGTACGACCTGCGCGTGCCCGACCCTGGCGAGACGGCCGACTGCGGTCAGCGTGCAGGTCGGCACGCCGAAGAACGGCACGAACGTCGAATTTCGCGCGCCGTAGTCCATGTCCGCGCCGAGCATCACTGGTTTGCGTTCGCGCAGCCAGCGCAGCACGACGCGCGCGCTGTCCGCGCGGCTCGCCATGTCCGCGCCGAAACGCGCGCGCGCTGCTTTCGCGGCTTCCTCGAACTCCTGATTCGACATTGGCTGATAGAGGGAGCCGCACTGGCGCTTCAGCGAGTAGTTCAGAAAGATCGAACCGGCCTCGATGCCGACAAAATGAAAGCCGAGAAACAATGTGGGCGGCAGGTTCGGGTCCGTCAGGTCGATCGCGCTGTCGAGCTGGATCAGCTTTTCGAGCTTCTTCGCCGAGCCGAACCACTGCACGCTGCGCTCGAGATAGCTGCGGATCGCATGACGGAAGTGCTTTTGCGCGACGTCCTCGCGGCGCTCGTCGCTCCAGTCGGGGAAGCACAGCTTCAGATTGGTATGAACGATGCGCTTGCGACGGCTCGGGATCTGGTAGAGCAGCCAGCCGATCCCGTCACCGAGACGGGCGACGAATCCGTAAGGCAACAGCGCAAAGAGTTTGAGCAGCCCGATCGCGAGCTTCGCGCCGTAGCGGCTCAGCATGCAGCCTCCAGGCGCGCGGCGCCGCAGGGGGCGAAATTGTGGAAAGCGGAAAAATTAACGTGATACCGCACTCGTTTCGACTCTGTGACATTCAAAGGAAGTCGCTATAATAAGGGCTTCGCCGAGTTAATAGACAACTTGCGGGGCGAAGCCGGCGGGTGCGGTCCATGGGTTTCCATGGGTTTTGCGTCCATCGGTCAGGTAATCCGCTAAAGCGTCGCCGCTTCAGACTCCCGAAGTCGGCTACGTGGAACGCAACTGTAACCACTAACAGGAGTCTGCAACGTGGCAAACGACTATCTCTTCACTTCCGAATCCGTTTCCGAAGGCCATCCCGACAAAGTCGCGGACCAGATCTCGGACGCGATCCTCGACGCCATCCTCGCTCAAGACAAGTACTCGCGTGTCGCGGCCGAAACGCTGTGCAACACGGGTCTCGTCGTGCTGGCCGGTGAAATCACCACCACCGCGAACGTCGACTACATCCAGATCGCGCGCAACACGATCAAGCGCATCGGCTACGACAACACCGACTACGGCATCGACTACCGCGGCTGCGCGGTGCTCGTCGCCTACGACAAGCAGTCGCCGGACATCGCCCAGGGCGTGGACCGCGCGCACGACAACAACCTCGATCAAGGCGCGGGCGACCAGGGCCTGATGTTCGGTTACGCGTGCGAGGAAACGCCGGAACTGATGCCACTGCCGATCCATCTGTCGCACCGCCTCGTCGAGCGTCAGGCGAATCTGCGCCGCGACGGCCGTCTGCCCTGGCTGCGTCCGGATGCGAAGTCGCAGGTCACCGTGCGCTACGCAGACGGCAAGCCGCATTCGATCGACACCGTCGTACTGTCCACCCAGCATTCGCCGGACATCGAGCTCGACACGCTGCGCGAAGCGGTGATCGAGGAAGTGATCAAGCCGACGCTGCCGGCCGAGCTGATCAAGGGTGACATCAAGTTCCTCGTGAACCCGACCGGTCGTTTCGTGATCGGCGGTCCGCAGGGCGATTGCGGTCTGACGGGCCGCAAGATCATCGTCGATACGTACGGCGGCGCGGCGCCGCACGGCGGCGGCGCATTCTCGGGCAAGGATCCGTCGAAGGTGGACCGCTCGGCAGCGTACGCCGGCCGTTACGTCGCCAAGAACATCGTGGCCGCGGGCCTCGCGTCGCGCTGCCTGATCCAGGTGTCGTATGCGATCGGCGTCGCCCAACCGACCTCGGTCATGGTCAACACGTTCGGCACTGGCCGCGTGTCGGATGCGACGATCACGGAACTCGTGCGTCAGCATTTCGACCTGCGTCCGAAGGGCATCATCCAGATGCTCGACCTGCTGCGCCCGGTCTACGAGAAGAGCGCGGCGTATGGTCATTTCGGCCGCGAAGAGCCGGAATTCACGTGGGAAGCCACCGACAAGGCGCTCGCACTCGCTGAAGCGGCAGGCACTGAGCCGGTCGCGGCACTTGCCGAATAAGGGCGAGCCGATCGCCGCTTGAAAGCAAACAAACCCCGCCGGCGTGAGCCGGCGGGGTTTTTCTTTGTCTATCGATGGCGTAGCGATGCCGCCGCGCGAAGCACGTCGTCGAGGCGGCGCGCTCGAAGTCTTGCGGTGCTCGAAGTCAGCTCGGCGGTGGACGGCCAGCCGGTCGGCAGATCAGCGGTCTAGCCACTCAACGCGCAACTGCAACTCACCGGCCCAGCAATCTCACCGGCTCGCAAACGCAAACGCAAACGCGAACGCGAACCACCCGCCGCTGCTCGTCGACAGGCGACGCGGTCGGCGGCTCGCAGGCGTGCGCACCGCCGGCGCGCGTTTCGCGACCGCGAGGCGCAACGGTGTCGGTTTGCGCAGCAGCGTGCGCAGCGACAGACGGCGCGTGCCGCTCTGCTGGCGTAGCGCCGAGAAGAACGTATGGAACCAGGTCCGAAAGCCGTCGACGGCCTTCGCGTCGCGCCACTGCTCGCCGAGCGCGCGGGTGCGCGCGGCATGATGGCGCAGCGCCCGCATCATATGGCGGCGCGCGGGACGCGCCGCTTTCAGCGCGGCGCGGGTAAGACGGGTGCTCAAAAGAGTATGCATGGCTTCACATTTAGGCAATGAACCGCACGTCGGCGCGTGCACCGGATGTGCACGGACAAACAGCACCATATGTGCCAATGACGGGGTAGCGATGAACGGCCTGAAAGCCGGAGATTCGGTGCGGGTCGTGGCGCGGGAGATTGCGACGCGAAACAGGGCGCACAGCGCAGCGATGGTACAACGCGGAGAAACCAACGGCACGGGCCCTGACGGCCTGCGCACAACAGAAAACTGCGTGAGCGACGATCGACATGCGAGCAGGCTACACGGGAATCATGACGTCAGAAAGTCGGTTATTACCCTGCGAGACCGGATTTCTCCGCGGATCGAATCGTCGCGGATGCCAGTCTGCTGTCACCCCCTTACGGGCGATTTGCGTGCGCGTTTGCCCAGCCAATGTGCGGTGCGGGCGCCGCGCGCCTGAAACCGGTGCATTGGCGCGCCGCGAAAAGCGAAGGCGACCGGCGCAAAAGATCAGCAGGACGCAGGAGCCTCTCGCGGTGAACCAACGCACCCCGATCGCGCCCGTTTTACAATCGAACATCAGTTAGTCGACAGTAACGGAACGCCATGTCATTCCATTCGAAGAAAGAGCAGATTCAAACGTTGCGGGAGCAGGGTTTTGTCGTCGTGCCAGGACTCGTGTCGCCCGAGCGTTGCGACGAGCTGAAGCGGATCGCGCAGCGGCAACTGCAGGAAGCGGCGGCGCCGATCGAATTCGAAGCGGATTTGCAGTATCCGGGCGCGCCGTCATCGAAGGATGCTCCAGGCGGACATACGGTGCGGCGCCTGCTCGACGCGTACGGTCGTCACCCCGCGTTCGCGCAATGGGCGACCGCGCCCGAAATCCGTGGCTGGATGGAGCTGTATTTTGGCGAGGAACCGCGTCTGTCGCGCGCGCATCACAACTGCATGATGACCAAGCACCCCGCGTACGGCAGCCTGACCGGCTGGCATCGCGACGCGCGCTACTGGTCGTTCGAGCGCGACGATCTGATGTCGGTGTGGCTCGCGGTCGGCCCGGAAACCGTCGATAACGGCGCGCTGTGGTTCGTGCCGCAATCGCACGGCGCCGCGTTCACATCGGACCGTTTCGACGAAGCGAAGTTTTTCCGCACGGATCTCGCCGAGAATGAGGCCGCGATCCGCACGGCGGTGTCGCCCGAGTTGAAGACTGGCGACGTGGTGTTCTTTCACTGCAACACGCTGCACTCGGCCGGCAAGAATCTCAGCGATGAGGTGAAGTTCTCGCTGGTGTTCACCTATCACGGCGCAAGCAATGTGCCGCTGCCCGGCACGCGCTCGGCCGCGAAGCCCGAGATCGCGTTCTAGATTATTTTGGTCGCGGGCCTCGCGCCGACGCTCAGCGCTTGCGCCCCGACATCGCGATTCCCGTCAGCCCGGCGAGCGTCGCCACCACGCCCGCGACGATCAGCACGATCGCCTTGTTGCTCGGCGAGCCGGTAAAGAAGCGCGACACGTCGCTGCTCACCGAATTGAATGCCTGCCCGCCGAAATACAGCAGCACGATACCGCCGACAATCAGCGCGATCGAAATCGCTTTCGTCATCTGCACCTCCCATCAACCTGAACCGGCCAGAGTGTAGGTGAGCCGTGCGTGCTCGTCCATCCCGCATACTGGTTGCGCTGCAAGCGCCGCGTCGATTGGCTAACATAGCGGTCTCGCCGCACCGCGGCGACACCACGACAACAAATCTCCCCAGCAGCACGCCTCCCGCAACGCGCGAATCCTCACGCCCGCCATCCTCGGGCGATCTCATCGACAAGGACACTAGCAATGGCTTACGAAGCAGCTTCAGAACGCTATTCGGACATGCAATACCGCGTCTGCGGCAAGTCGGGTCTCAAACTGCCGGCGCTGTCGCTCGGCCTGTGGCACAACTTCGGCGACACCACGCCGATCTCGACGCAGCGTGACATCCTGCGCACGGCCTTCAACCTCGGCATCACGCACTTCGATCTGGCGAACAACTACGGGCCGCCGTACGGCAGCGCGGAAACCAACTTCGGCCGTCTGTTCAAGGACGATTTCAAACCGTATCGCGACGAGTTGCTGATTTCGTCGAAGGCCGGTTGGGATATGTGGCCCGGTCCGTACGGCCAGGGCGGCGGCTCGCGCAAATATGTGCTCGCGAGTCTCGATCAGAGCCTGAGGCGCATGGGCCTCGATTACGTCGACATCTTCTATTCGCATCGCTTCGACGCGCATACGCCGCTCGAGGAAACCGCGGGCGCGCTCGCGAGCGCGGTGCAGCAGGGCAAGGCGCTGTACATCGGCATCTCGTCGTACTCGTCGGCGAAGACGCGCGAAATGGCGAAGCTGCTCGCCGAATACAAGGTGCCGCTGCTGATCCATCAGCCGTCGTACAACATGCTGAACCGCTGGATCGAACACGACCTGCTCGATACGCTCGATGAAGTCGGCGCGGGCACGATCGCGTTCACGCCGCTCGCGCAGGGATTGTTGACCGGCAAGTACCTGAACGGCGTGCCGGCCGATGCGCGCGTCAACAAGCCGGGCGGCGGTTCGCTGAAAGACGAGCATCTGAGTCCGCAGAACATCGAGCACGTGCGGAAGCTCAACGACATCGCGCAGCGCCGTGGTCAGAGCCTCGCGCAGATGGCGCTCGCGTGGGCGTTGCGCGATCCACGCGTGACCTCGGTGCTGATCGGCGCGAGCCGCGCGGAGCAGGTGCGCGAGAACGTCGGCGCGCTGAAGAACCTCGCCTTCTCGGCCGACGAACTCGCCGCAATCGATCGCTATGCGACCGAAGGCGGGATCAATCTGTGGGAAAAGCCGTCGACGGATCAGGCGATCTGATCGCGTGAGGAGCCGTCCGCGCAACAGGCGGACGGACGCAAGGGTAAAACAAAGCCGCACGCTCAGCGTGCGGCTTTTCTGCAGGTACTTCGCCGCGCCGCTACACGAGCGCCGGCAGACCCTCGACCAGCGCCACCGCGCACATCACACCGATCAGCGCGCCCAGCACACGCAACCCGTTGTGTCGCAATTCGGTCTTGCAGGGCAGCGCGCCGACGAATAGCGCGCCCGCCAACGCCATTGGAATGACCAGGATGAAATCGGCGATCGTAAAGTAGGTCATCTTCGTCTCCTCCCATGCGGGATGGTTGCTGTGTCGTTCCAGCAGAGGCCGCGGCTTCGAAATCATGCAGCGCCATTGCACGAATCGAGTATAGGAGACCGATGGAGCGGCGCGACGGCGCAGGCTGGCGCGTCGGCGCTTATTCGTAAGCTGCTGAACCCAGGCGCGGCGCGGCCTGCGGCGATTGGCGCGCCGCAACAAAACGCGGCGCAAAATAGCAAACGTTCGCTTACGCAAGCCTTTCGTTTTGCCGCCGATCCATGCGGGTTGGCTGATTGCGGCCGGCTCGCGGTGCCTGCACCGCGCAACGCGACCGATGCGCCGGGCTATTCGCGCCCGCGCAGGCGGCTCGCCGCGATCAAGCCGATCACGAGCAGCGCACCGACTAGCCCGACGACGCCGTTCCAGCCATGACCGGCCCACACATGGCCGCCATACGAACCGACCAGGCTCGAGCCGATGTAGTACGCGAGCAGATACAGCGCAGCGGCCTGGCCTTTCGCGTCTTTCGCCAGACGCCCGACCCAACCGCTCGCGACCGAATGCCCGGCAAAGAATCCGAACGTCACGCAGGCGATACCGGTCGCGATCGCCGCGAGCGGATGCAGCATCGTCAGCGCGAGGCCGAGCACCATCAGCAGCAGGCTCCCGGTCAGCACGCGCGCGCGGCCGAACGTGTCGGCCATGCGCCCGGACCATGGCGACGCGACCACGCCAACCAGATAGACGATGAAAATCGCGCCGATCTCCGTCTGATTCAACCGATACGGCGGCGCGAGCAGCCGGTAGCCGATGTAGTTGTACAGCGTGACGAAGCTGCCCATCAGCACGAAGCCGAGCAGGAACAGCAGCGGCAGACCCGGTCGCGTGAACTGGCGCAACAGCAGCGTGCGGTGATGCGCGAAGCCGAGCCCGCGGCGCGGCACGAAATGGCGCGACGGTGGCAGCAGCGCGCGGAACGCGAGCATCGACAGCAGGCCGAGCACGCCGATCGTGCCGATCGCGATGCGCCACGAAAACAGATCCGCGACCACGCCGGTGATGACCCGCCCGGCCATGCCGCCGATCGCCGTGCCGCCGACGTACAGGCCCATCGCGAGGCCGAGGCCGTCGGGATGCACTTCCTCGGCGAGATAAGCCATCGCGACCGCCGGCACGCCGCCGAGCGCGAGCCCTTCGAGCGTCCGCAGCACGAGCAGCTGCTGCCAGTGCGGCGCGACCGATACGCCAATCGTCAGCACCGACGACACCGTCAGCGACAGCGTCATCAGCTTGTGCCGGCTCCAACCCTCGGAGACGAAACCGGCGACGAAGATCGCGAGCGCGAGCGCAGCAGTGGATAGTGACAACGACAGACTGCTTTGCGCCGGCGTCACGTTGAACGCTGCGGAGAACGACGGCAGCAGCGGCTGCACGCAGTAGAGCAACGAGAACGTCGCGTAGCCGGCGAACAGCAGCGCGAGGCTGGCACGCCAGTACGCGCGCGAGCCGCGTTCGAGATAAGGGATGTCCGACACGGTGGTGGTGCTTGCGCAGGCAGCTGAAGCTGCGCCGCGGGAGGGAACGGCAGATGCAGTCCGCTGGGATTGCGGCGGCAGGGTCACAACAAAACTCCTTGGGTCACACGGAAACGCGCAAAAGTGTTAAGGATACGCTGAAAAAGCGTTTCAAGCCGGCGTCGCGAGCAACGCGGCGCGCCAATGGTGCGCCCGCAGCGCTCCATCCGCAGCACGTCGCGCACCTATCTCCCGGCGCTAGCCATGCGCCCCGGCTTCACTGCCCGGCGCCGGCGCCCGCGTCGCCCCCGAAGTCGCCGTCGACGGATGCACGAGCGCGTCGTCGCCCGGCAGTATCGACGTATCCCAGCCGCCGCCGAGCGCCTTCACCAGCGCGACGCTCGCGGCCATCCGGCGGCGCGCGATCGCGACCGCGTTGCGCTCGTTGGTCAGCGCGGTCGTCTGCGCGACGACCACGTCGAGATAGGTGATCGCGCCGTTCCGGTAGCGGTCAGACACGACCGCGAGCGCGCGCCGCGCGGCTGCGACCGCGTCGTCCTGCACGGCGGCTTCCTGTTCGAGCACGCGCAGCGCGGCGAGATTGTCCTCGACCTGGCCGAACGCGCTCAGCACCGTCTGCCGATATTGCGCGACGCTTTCGTCGTAATGCGCGCGCGCCTGCTCCTTGACCGCCGCGCGGCCGCCGAAGTCGAGCAGCGTTCCCGCGAGCGTCGGCCCGAGCGACCACAGCCGGCTCGGCGCGAGCAGCCACTGGCTGTAATTGGTCGCTTCGAGCCCGCCCGTCACGGCCAGCACGAGGTTGGGGAAAAACGCCGCGGTGGCCACGCCGATCTGCGCGTTCATTGCGGCGACGTGCCGCTCCGCCGCCGCGATATCGGGACGCCGTTCGAGCAATCCGGACGGCACGCCGGTCGCCGCGACCACCGGCATCGCGACGAGCGGCGCGACCGGCAAAGTGAAAGTCGAAGGCGGCTGGCCGATCAGGATCGCGATCGCATGTTCGAGCTGCGCGCGCTGCACGCCGAGGTCGAGCGCCTGCGCCTGGGTCGTCTTCAACTGCGTCTGCGCCTGCGCGACATCGGCATCGGTCGCGATGCCGCCGGCGTACCGATGCTGCGTCAGTTCGAGCGCCTGCTGGTAGGCCTTGATCGTGTCGTCGAGCAGTTGACGCTCCTGATCGAGTCCGCGCAGCTCGAAATAATCGGTGGCGAGCTCGGCCTGCATCGACAGCAGCGCGGCGTCGACGTCGGCGGCGCTCGCCTGCGCGCCGGCCTTGGCGCCTTCGGCGCTGCGCGACACGCGGCCCCACAGATCCGGCTCCCACGACGCGTCGGCCTGCACCAGATAGTCGTTCAGCGTGAGACCGGCGGTCGATTTATGCAGCACGTTCTCCGAGGTCCGCGTGCGCGAATACTGGACGCCCGCGGTGACCGCCGGGAAGAATTGCGAGCGATATTGCGCGACGGTTGCGCGCGCCGCGCGAAAGCGCGCTTCGGCGGCCTGCACGTCCTGGTTCGCGCTCGCGACCTGCGGTTCGAGCGCATCGAGCGATGCGTCGCCGTAGATGCGCCACCACGCGCCGCGCGTGAGCGTGTCGGCCGGTTGCGCTGGCTTCCAGCCGGTGCCCTCGAGTTCGCGCCAGGTCGCGGGCGTGACGGCGGCGGGCTTCACGTAGTCGGGGCCGACGGTGCAGGCGCCGAGCGCGCCGGCGAGGCTCAGCGCAACTGCCGAGGCGCGAACGGAAACGCTCGCCGACCCAGCCGCGAACCCAGCCAATGACGCAACCATGCGCCGCCAAACCGACCTCTTCATGATCACGTCCTCGCGGCCGGCTGCGCGCCGCCTTGCGCCGCCGGCGAGCTGGCCGCCGCGCCGGTCGCACCCGCCGCCCCAGCCGCGCCCTCCGAAGCCGCACCGCTTTCCGCCTTGCGCGGCACGATCCGCACCGGCGCGCCATCGACGATCGAATCCTGCGGATTCAGAATCACCTGCTCATTGCCCTGCAAACCCGACACGATCGCGACGCGCGTGCCGAAGTCCGTGCCGAGCGATACCGGCAGCAGCTTCACCTTGTGCTGCGGATCGACGGTCGCGACCTTGACGCCGTCGGGGCGGAACAGCAATGCGTTGCCCGGCAGCGTGAACGGCGCCGTGCCCGCGCCGAGCGCGAAATGCACCTGCGCGTACGCGCCCGGCAACAGCTCGCCGCTGCGATTGTCGACGTCGACTTCGACGAGCATCGTGCGCTGCTGCGGATCGACCGCGCCGGCGGTGCGCGCGACCGTGCCCGGGTAGTGCCGCGACGGCGTCTCGGTCAGCGTCAGAAACGCGCTCTGCTGCGCGCGAACCTGCTGCGCGTATGCCTGCGGCACGTTCACGTAGACGCGCAGCCGGTCCGCCTGGGCGACATGAAACAGCTCCTTCGCGGGACCGCCCGAGCTGCCCGCGTCGATCAGCGCGCCGACGTCGACGTTGCGCGCGGTCACGGTGCCGTCGAACGGCGCGTAGACCTTCTGGAACGACTGCGTCTTCTCGAGTCGCGCGACGTTGAAACGCGCGGCGTCGAGCGTGGCTTTTTTCGCGAGCATGTCGCCGACTTTTTCGTCGGTCTCCTGCTTCGACACCGACTTGCTGCTGAGCATATCTGTCCAGCGATCGGCGGTGCTCTTCGCGAGCGCGTAGTTCGCTTCGGCGTTCGCGAGGTCGGCGCGGGCGGCGCGCAACTGGTCGTCGACTTCGGGGGTGTCGATTTCCGCGAGAAGCTGGCCGCTCTTCACGCGGGCGCCGATGTCGGCGTACCACTTCTTCAGATAGCCGTTGGTGCGCGCATAGATCGGCGTGTCGAGAAAGGCCTGCACATTGCCGGGCAACACGAGATCGAGCCCGGCCGACGACTTCTGCGGCTGCACGACTTCGACGCTCATCTGGCTCGCGTGCTCGGCATCGCGTTCGAGCGCCGCATGCGCATCGTGGCGCGACCAGATGCCTTGCGCGGCGAGCGCGAGCACGGCGACGGCGGCGGCGATCACGATCAGGCGCGCGCGTCGCGCTTTCGCCGGGTCATGCGCGGTGTGGCCACCGGAACCAGAGCCTGAACCTGAGTCGCCGGGACGTTGTGCTTCCATCAAACTTCCCCTTCGAAATTGCATGGGCAGTCGATGCTGCCTCTTATGCCGTGGCATCGCACGGTGCGCGTGCCGGCTTGTACGGTCATCGCGTGCTGGAGGTTCATGGTTTCTGCACCACATGTTCCGCGGCGCGCTGATGCCGTGCCGCGAGCCGTCGATAGATCATCGAGAACACGACCGGTACGAAGATCAACGTGGCCAGCGTGCCGAGCGCGAGCCCGCCGATCACCGCGCGTCCGAGCGGCGCGTTCTGCTCGCCGCCTTCGCCGAGCCCGATCGCCATCGGCACCATGCCGATCACCATTGCGAGCGCGGTCATCAGCACCGGGCGCAAACGTGTGAAGCCCGCTTCGATCGCCGCGCGCGTCGCATCGCCGTGCAGCAGCAACTGTTCGCGCGCGAAGCTGATCACCAGAATCGAGTTCGCGGTCGCGATGCCGATACACATGATCGCGCCGGTGAGGGCAGGGATCGACAGCGTGGTGTGCGTGAGGAACAGCATCCACGCGATGCCCGCGAGCGCACCCGGCAGCGCCGTGATGATGATGAACGGATCGAGCCACGACTGGAAATTGACGACGATCAGCAGATACACGAGCAGCACCGCGAACAGCAGACCGGCGAGCAGGCCCGAGAATGACGCGTTCATCGTTTGCACCTGGCCGCGCAGTTCGATCGTCGAGCTCTTCGGCAGCTCGGTTTTCGATGCGTCGATGATCTTGCGGATGTCGTCGGACACACCGCCGAGATCGCGGCCGTCGGCGGTGCCGTAGATGTCGATGGTGGTCTGCGCGTTGTAGTGCGTCAGCACCGCGTTGCCAGCTTCACGGCGCATCGTCGCGAGCGAGCCGAGAATGTTGCTGCGGCCGTTGGCGCTGAGCGGAATGTTCGCGAGCGATTGCAGCGAATCGATCGTGTATTGCGGCGCTTCCGTGATCACGTTGTAGCTGACGCCATTGCGCGGATTGAGCCAGAACGTCGGCGTGGTCTGTTGGCTGCCCGACAGCGTGATCAACAGATTGCTCGCGATATCGCGCTGCGAAAAACCCGCTTGCTGCGCGCGCGTGCGATCGACGTCGATGAAGATCCGCGGCAGATCGGCGGGCTGCTGGATGCGCGCATCGGCGAGACCCGGCACCGTGCGCAGACGGTTTAGCAGGTTCGCGGCGAACGCACGATTGGCTGCAACCTCACGGCCAACGATCTGGATATCGATCGGCGACGGCATGCCGAAATTGAGCGTCTGACTGACGATATCGGCAGGCAGAAACGCGAACTGCACGCCGGGGAATTCGTCGCTGAGCGTGCGCCGCAATTTGCGCACATAGCCGGCACTCGAATGATGATCGGGGTTCAGCGTGATCAGGATGTCCGAGTCGGATGTGCCGATCGTGCCCGTGTTGCTGTACGAAAGGTTGATGCCCGACACCGGCAGACCGATGTTGTCGATGATCGAATGCAGTTCGCCGGCCGGAATCAGCTGACGTATGCGCGCATCGACACGATCGGTCAGCACCGCGGTTTCCTCGACGCGCATGCCGGTTTTCGCGCGCATGTGCAGCGCGATCGTGCCGGCATCGACGGCGGGGAAAAAGTCGCGGCCGATAAACGGCAGCAACAGCAGCGACGCGCAACAGCACGCGAGAAACAGCGTGACGAACAGTCCCGGTCGCGCGACTCGCGCTTCGAGAAATACGCGGTAGCGCTCGCGCAAACGCGAGAAGCCGCGCTCGAACGCGTAGTGCATGCGCATGAACGGATTGCGCGTTTGCACCGGTGTGTGATGTAAATCCGCGGGCTTGTGGTGATAGCGCAGCAGATACTTCGCGAGCGTCGGCACGAGCGTACGCGAGAAGAAGTACGACGCGAGCATCGCGAAAACCACTGCTTCGGCAAGCGGAATGAACAGATAGTGCGCGACACCGGTGAGCAGAAACATCGGCACGAACACGATACAGATCGCCAGCGTCGACACCAGCGTCGGAATCGCGATCTGATGCGCGCCGTCGAGAATCGCCTGTTCTAGCGGCTTGCCCTGTTCGAGCTGATGGCTGATGTTTTCGATCGCGACGGTCGCATCGTCGACGAGAATCCCGACCGCGAGCGCGAGCCCGCCGAGCGTCATGATGTTGATCGTCTGACCGAGCGCGGACAACGCGATGATCGATGTGATCATCGACAACGGAATCGATACCGCGATGATCAGCGTCGCGCGCCAGTTGCCGAGGAACAGCAGAATCATCAGGCCCGTCAGGCACGCGGCGATCAGCGCTTCACGCAATACGCCCTGCACGGATGCACGCACGAACAGCGATTGGTCGGCGACGGGATCGATATTCAGCGACGGCGGCACCAGATTGCGCAGCGTCGGCATCATCGTCTTGATGCGGTCGACGATATCGAGCGTGGACGTGTTGCCGCTTTTGTTGATCGTCAGCAGTGCGGCGCGCTGGCCGTTCACGCGCACGATGTTGGTCTGTGGCTGGTAGCCGTCGCGCACGTGCGCGACGTCGCGGATATAGATGGTGCCGTTTGCCGTGGTGCGGATCGGAATGTTGTTCAGGCCCGCGAGGGAATCGGGGCTGCCGTTCATTTCCACCGAGTACTCGGTCGAGCCGATTTTCGCGGTACCCGAGGGCAGGATCAGATTTTGCGCGGAGACTGCGTTGACCACGTCGATCGGCGACAGATTGCGCTCCTGCAGCTTGCGCGAATCGATGTCGACCATGATCTGCCGCTGCTTGCCGCCATACGGCAGCGGCGCGGATGCGCCCGGCACGGTGGCGAGTTGCGTCTTCAGGAAGTTATTGCCGAAGTCATAGAGTTCCTGCTCGGTCAGCGACGCGGACGACAACGCGAGCCGCAAGATCGGCACCGTCGACGCGTTGTAGCGCAGGATGAACGGCGGCGTGATGCCGGGCGGCAGCGAGCGCACTTGTGATTGCGACAGCGCGGTGACCTCGGCGAGCGCTTCGTCGATATTCGCGCCCGGCTGGAAAAAGATCTTGATGACGGTGATGCCGTTCAGCGATGTCGATTCCGTGTGTTCGATATCGTTGACCGCCACCGACAAGCCGCGCTCGTAGTTCAGCGCGATGCGCCGCTCCATTTCGTCGGCGGGCAGGCCGTTATACGACCAGATGACCGAGAGCACCGGAATATCGATGTTCGGAAAGATGTCGGTGGGCGTGCGCAGAATGGTCAACGGTCCGACGATCAGCAACAGCAGCGCCAGCACGACGAACGTATAGGGGCGCCGTAGCGCGAGACGAACGATCCACATGACTAGCCTAGCGCAGACGGATGAAATGAGCGGCGACCGCGCCGCGCGGACCGGAAACGCAGGCGCGCACCTCGGCGCGAAGGCAGGTGCGAAGCCGCGCGGCGCCCGCAACTGGCAGATCGTTCTGGCCGTGCACGTTTTTGATGTCTCCCCCCGCAGGGTTTATGATGGTCTGCATTACGACGTCTGACGCCGAGATCATCGGCCGTGCGCAGCGTAATGGGAATAGGGCGAAACGACTGGTGAAAGCCTTCTATTCGCCTTCCCAAAGCCCCGCAAAGCGGGAACAATGACTCGAAGCTCTCACGCGCCATGCGCGCGACGGATTAAGTGCGCACGCAACGTCAAATGCGAAGCGGCGTTTTTATCATCACCTCGACCGGCGTGAAATCATAAAGCCGGCTAAGGGAAGCGGGGAATTATCATGGAAGTCGGTTCCATTGTGCGATCGGTACATATCGCCGTGCCGCAAGGCGCGCGCGGAATCGTCATGCGCATTCTTGGCGACATGGCGATGGTGGCGTGGTACGCCGGCGAGCCCGGCGCCTCGCAGCAACTGAATACCGAACCCTTTTTCCTGGAGGATCTGATCGATACCGGCGATCTGATACGTCCGGCCGGCGCGCAGACGCATTGAACGAGAGGCTTACCGGTTGCTCATTGCCGTTGTGTGACCCGCAGGTGCGGGCTGTAGTGATGCTGTAAGGTGAGATCGGCTCGCCAGCATCGCCGTGGGCCGATGCGCGCGTCGATTCACGGCGCGTCCCAAATCAGCCCGTATTTCTAGCGATGCCACGCACGCATTGTGAGTCGTCGCCCTCGTCTTTACCCGCGGCGCGGCGCACAATGCGGGGCATGAACGACACCATTCCCGACAATTCCTATCCCGAGGCCGGCGCCGATGGCGCCGTGCCATTCGCGCGGCTCACGCCGGAAACCGTGCTCGACGCGATCGACGGCGTGCTCGCAACGACTGGCGTGCGTACCGACGGCCGTCTGCTGCCGCTCAACAGCTACGAAAATCGCGTGTATCAGGTCGGCGTCGAAGACGGTCCGCCCGTAGTCGCGAAGTTCTATCGTCCCGAGCGCTGGAGCGACGCGGGGATTCTCGAAGAGCACGCGTTCGTCGCCGAACTCGCCGCGCGCGAGATCCCAGCGGTGCCCGCGTGCGAGCTCGATGGCCGCACGCTGCACAGCTTCGACGGCTTCCGCTTCTCGGTCTTCGAGCGACGCGGCGGTCGCGCGCCGGATCTCGACCGGAGCGACACGCTGGAATGGCTGGGGCGTTTCATCGGACGCATTCATGCGATCGGGCAGACCCAGGACTACGTAGAACGTCCCACGCTAAACATCGACGCGTTCGGCTACGAGCCGCGCGACTTCCTGCTCGCGCACCGTTTCGTGCCCGACGATCTGCGCACCGCGTGGGAAACCGTCGTGAATCTCGCGCTCGAAGGCGTCGCGCGTGCGTTCGAGCGGGCTGGCGAGATTCGAAGGCTGCGTCTGCACGGCGACTGTCATCCGAGCAACGTGCTGTGGACCGACGCGGGCCCGCATTTCGTCGATTTCGACGACAGCCGCATGGGGCCCGCGATTCAGGATCTGTGGCTGCTGCTGCCGGGCGAGCGTGCGGAGGCGTCGCGCGCGCTGGCCGATCTGCTCGCCGGTTACGAGGATTTCTGCGAATTCGAGCCGCGTGAGTTGTATCTGATCGAAGCGCTGCGCACGTTGCGGCTGATTCACTATCAGGCATGGCTCGCGCGCCGCTGGAACGATCCGGCGTTTCCGGCCGCGTTTCCGTGGTTCAACACACAGCGCTACTGGGAAGATCGGATCCTCGAGATGCGCGAGCAGATCGGCGCGATGCAGGAAGGGCCGTTGTGGCCGGTTTGACGTAATGACGGTCAAGGCGCCTGCGACGCCACATTCGACGACTCCACCAACGTCGATCTGACGATCACCTCCGCGCGCACGTCCCGCCCAATCGCTTCGATCGCGGGACGCATGCGCGTGAAATCATCGGGCGTGCAGACGTCGCTGTCGAAATGGGTGGCGCCGTCACGCGTCATCGTGACCACGTTGCTGCGCGGGTCGAACGCGTACTGCGACGTGAAATCGACGAAGCGGTCCTGTGTGCGTTGCGCCTCCGGCATGTCGAGCACGCGAAAATTGGCCGGCAGTTCGATGCGCGCGCGTTCGTGGATCGCGAGGTTGTGGCACACGAACGGCTGCGTGCGCGTGCGTTCGCCGAGCCAGTAGCGCGTGTCGGCTTCGACGCCGCCGCCGAGGCTCGTCAAGGCCGGAATCGAGGCCGTCATGCCGGTCACCACGAGACTCTCGAGCGTGCCTTTCATCGTCAGCGTGAGAGGGCCGTCGGCCGCGCTGAGGTCGCTCGTCGTCAGCGTCGCGGTGCCGCGCGGATTCGCGTTGCGTAACTCGGCCTGAATCGATTCCTCGCGTTGCGCGGGCGTTTGCGTGCGCAGCCGCGCGCGGGCCTGCTCGGCGTACGGCCCGGCATCCTGCAGCCGATACGTGAAGCTCGCCGAGCCATCCGGCTCGATCTTGATCGCGAGATCGGTGCTGCGCGACATCTGCGCGGTGGCCGGCGTTTGCGCGAGCACGCCGTCGCCGATCAGCACGGTAGGACGGTCCATGTCGGACGAAGGCAGAAAACCGAATTCGACGTTCGACCCGGTCGAATCCGCGTACATCTGCAAATCGGGCAGCCACGTGATCGCATGATTGATGACGCCGTAGCCCGGGACGCTCGGCAGCGTGTAGATCGTGCCGCTGCTGATCAACGCCGGCTCGTTGCGCACGCCGACCGCGTCGAGCAGCGCGCCGTAGAGCGGAATTGCGCGATGTCGACGGGCTACACGCTGCAAGCGGCGCCACCCGACGCCGCAATCTCCCGCGCGGCCTTCGCGCCTTCGACCTTCAAAAGCGTCGGCAGCGACACGCCATTTTTCGCCGCCGTCACCTCCGCCAGAATCGACACCGCGATCTCGGGCGGCGTCCTGCTGCCGATATAAATGCCGACAGGTCCATGCAAGCGGGCCAGTTCGGCTTCGTTCAGATCGAACTCCTTCAGGCGCTCGCGTCGCGCGTGATTGTTCCTGCGCGAGCCGAGCGCGCCGACATAAAACGCCGGCGTCTTCAATGCTTCCATCAGCGCGAGATCGTCGAGCTTCGGATCGTGCGTGAGCGCGATCACCGCGCAGCGCTCGTCGAGCTTCATGTCGATCACGGTATCGTCCGGCATCGTGCGCACGATCTTCGTGCCCGGCACGTCCCATTCCTCGGTGTATTCCTCGCGCGGATCGCAGACCGTCACCTGATAATCGAGCCCCACCGCGATATGGCACAGGTAGCGAGACAACTGCCCGGCGCCGATCACTAGCATCCGGTAGCGCGGGCCGTGGATCGTCAACAGACGCTCACCGTCGAAATGCACGCCGTCGGTCGCCTGCGCGTTGTCGAGCCGAACCGCGCCCGTCGTCATGTCGAGTTCGCGCGCGACGAGCCGGCCATTTTCGACCGCGTGACACAGCTCGGCGATGCCGCTTTGCCGCGTCAACGGTTCGAGCACGAGCTGGATCGTGCCGCCGCACGGCAGGCCGAAGCGATGCGCTTCCTCGGCCGTGATGCCGTACTTCACCGCCTCCGGATGTGTCTGCTCGATGCCCCGTTGCCGCACGCGATCGATCAGATCGTCTTCGATGCAGCCGCCCGACACCGAGCCCACCACGAGACCGTCGTCGCGCACCGCGAGCATCGCGCCCTCGGGACGCGGCGACGAGCCCCACGTCTTCACGACCGTCACGAGGAGCGCGCGATGTCCGTCCGCCAGCCAGCGGGCGCTGGTTTTCAGAACTTCGAGATCCACGCTGTCCATGATTTCTTCCCTTTCTTTGCTTCGCCGCCGGACTCGCCGTCCGCGGCTTCGTTCGATTCCGTTTGCTCAGAGGCGGATGCGGCTTCGGCTTCGGTATCCACCGAGGCGTCGCCTTCCGCTGTTTCATGAGCGCTATTGTCTCCCGAGAGCTGGGCGCCGAAGCGCTTGAAAAACTCCCCCGCAATCTTGCGCGCCGCACCGTCGACGAGCCGCGAGCCGATCTGCGCGAGCTTGCCGCCGACCTGCGCATTGGCGGTGTAGGAGAGCTTCGTCGCGGCATCGCCGTCGGCTTCGAGCGTGACATGCGTGTTGCCCTTGGCAAAACCCGCGGCGCCGCCCTGGCCTTCGAACACAATGGTGTAGGTGTTAGGCGCGTCGATATCGGTCAGTTGCATGCGCCCCTTGAAGCGCGCCTTGACCGGGCCGACCGCCGCGCTCAGCGTGACCAGGTACGCGTTTTTGCCGTCCGGGTCGATGCTTTCGCAGCCGGGGATGCAAGCGCGCAGAATCTCGGTGTCGTTCAACGCGTCCCAGGTTTGCTGCTGCGCGACCGGCAGCGTATGAGTTTCGCTCAATTCCATGACGTTGCTCCTGCGAATGTCGTCGCGGTGACGGCGTGGCGAGGCGCGCGCGTCAGTTGCGCGAGATCGTGGCCGAACGCTGCGAGACTGTCTAGATTATGAACCGGACGATGCGCGTCGACATACGGCAGGATCGCCTGCACGCCGCGCGCCTTCGGAGTAAAGCCGCTGAACCGCAGCAGCGGATTGAGCCACACGATGCGATGCGCGAAGCGTGCGAGCCGCGCCATTTCGGTATCGAGCACGTCGATCGCTTCGTGATCGAGACCATCGGTGACGAGCAGCACCGTCGCACGACCTGTGAGCACACGGCGCGCCCAGCGGCGGTTGAACTCGGCGAGCGCCGCGCCGATGCGCGTGCCGCCCGACCAGTCGATCACCTGATCGCTGAGCGTCGCGATCGCGACGTCCGGATCGCGTTCGCGCAATGCGCGCGTCGCGTTCGTGAGCCGCGTGCCGAACAGAAACACCTGCAGACGTTCGCGCGACTGCAACAACGCGTGGCAAAAGTAGAGTACCGCGCGCGAGTAGTTGCTCATCGAGCCGGAAATGTCGAGCAGCAGCACGAGCGGCGGTTTGCGCTCCACCCTCGCGCGATACTTCCACACGGTCCAGTCGCCACCGGCGCGCACCGCATGCCGCGCGCTCGCGCGCAAGTCCGCATGCGTGCCGTGCGATGCCGCCTTCAGGCGCCGCGTCGATTCGGTTGCGAGCGGCAGCCGCTGGCCGCGAATCAGATGCCGCAGCGTGCGCCATTCGTCGGCGTTCAGCGTGTCGAAATCGCGATGACGCAGCCGCTCTTCCGCGCTGAACGTCAACTGCGCATGCAACTCGTGCTGCTCGGTTTCCTGCGGCGCATTCAGATGCGGCGACGGTGGCATGCGCACCGCGAGCGCATCGGCGAGACGGTTGTTGCGCTTAGGCGGTGGCAGCCCGTCGCGCACTTTCGGCAGCAGCAGCGCGCGCAGCTTGCCTTCCCAATCGGGGTCGCGCCAGAACAGATCGAACGCGGCATTGAAGAGTTCGCGTTCGTCGGGCGCGGTGACGAGCAGCGCGGCAAGCGCGGCGTGCACGTCGTCGCGGCGGCCGAGGTCGATCCACTGCAACGCGGCGAGTGCGTCGACTGCTTGTGCGGGCGACATCGGCAAGCCGGCGCCGCGCAGCATGCGCACGAAATGGACGACGTTGCGCGCGAGCGTGGGCGCAGTGTGCTGGTTCGTGTCGTCGAGCCTGCCTGAGCCGGTTCCGTTCGTCATGCCAACGACCTCACCCGGACAGACACTGCGCGATCTGCGCGGCATCCACACGCGCGAGATCGTCCTGATACTTGAGCAGCACGCCGAGCGTGTTCTGCACCGATTGCGGATCGAGCTCCGTGACCGACAGTGCTTCGAGCGCGCGGCACCAGTCGATCGTCTCGGCGATGCCGGGCGCCTTGAACAGATCCATGCCGCGCAGCCGATGCACGAAGTCGACCGCGCGCCGCTGCAATTGCGCCGACGTTTGCGGCGCGCGCGCGGCGACGATCTCCAGTTCGCGATCGCGGTCCGGATAGCCGATCCATTGATACAGACAGCGGCGCTTCAACGCGTCGTGCACTTCGCGCGTGCGGTTCGACGTCATGATGACGAGCGGCGGCTGCGTCGCGCGCACGGTGCCGTATTCGGGAATCGATACCTGGAAGTCGGACAGGAGTTCGAGCAGGAATGCCTCGAACGGTTCGTCGGCGCGGTCGATTTCGTCGATCAGCAGCACGCGCCGCGCGCCGGGATGGTTTTCGTCGGGCATCAACGCCTGCAGAAGCGGACGCTTCAGCAGGAATTCGCCACGATATAGCGTGTCGTTGTCGGGGCGCTCGCCGCTCGCTTCGGCAAGCCGCAGCGCCATGATCTGGCGCGGGTAGTCCCATTCGTAAAGCGCGCTCGCGGTGTCGAGGCCTTCATAGCATTGCAGGCGCAGCAACGTGGTGCCGAGCATGCCCGCCGCCGCTTTCGCGAGCTCGGTTTTGCCGACACCCGGCTCGCCTTCCACGAACAACGGCCGCTCCATGCGCAGCGCGAGATACAGTGCGGTCGCGAGCTCGCGGCTCGCGAAATAGCGTTGGGCGGCGAGTTGGGCGAGGGTGTCGTCGATCGAAGCCGGCTGCATGGTGATCCTGAATCTGCGCGACAGGCCATGGCAAAGCGTGGCGCGAGTGAAGAACGCAATGGCCGCGAGCCCGGCGTCGAACTGTCGCGCCGGCTCGCGAAGTGAACGAAGCCGGCTTGCGCGCGCCGTGGTGAAGGCGCGGCAAGCCGGGGCGCCTGGCGAGGATCGCTAGGTATTTGCCTTCGTGACCGCGCGCGCGGCGAGCACCGGAATCAGATGCGCGCGATACGCGGCGCTCGCGTGCATGTCGTCGTTCAGCTCGTCGGGCGACACGCTCACTGCACGTGCCGCCTCGGGCGTGAAGTTCGTCGACAGCGCGCTTTCGAGCTCGGCCACTCGAAACACCGATGACGCCGCCCCCGTTACCGCGACGCGCACGCCGCTCGCGGACTTCGCGACGAACACGCCGACCAGCGCGAAGTGCGAGGCCGGATTGCGGAATTTCTCGTATGCGGCACGCTCGGGCACCGGAAACTCGACGGCGACGATCAGCTCGTCGGGCGCGAGCGCGGTCTCGTACATGCCGACGAAGAAATCGCCCGAAGCGATGCGCCGCCGGTCCGTGACGATCGTCGCATCGAGGCCCATCGCCGCCGCCGGGTAGCACGCGGCCGGGTCGTTGTTCGCGAGCGAGCCGCCGATCGTGCCGAGCGCGCGCACCTGGCGATCGCCGATATTCGCGGCCAGCTCCGCGAGCGCGGGCAACACGCGCCGCACGTCCGCGTGTTCGGCGACGTCCGCGTGACAGACGGCTGCGCCGATCGTCACCGTGCTGGCGTCGACGATGATCGTCCTGAGCGCGGGAATGCGCGTCACGTCGATCAGTTGCGACGGCTGCGCGAGACGCAGGCGCATCGTCGGCAGAAGGCTCTGGCCGCCGGCGAGGAACTTCGCGTCGCTGTCGGCGGTGAGGGCTGCGGCGGCCGCTTGCGGATCCGTCGCGCGTTGATACTCGAATGAATACATGTCGAATGCTCCGCTCAGGATCGTTGGGTCAGGCTTGCTTCGCGGCTTGAATCGCGGACCACACGCGATGCGGCGTGGCCGGCATCTGCAGATTGGTCACGCCAAGCGGCGCGAGCGCGTCGATGATCGCGTTGATCACGGCCGGCGGTGAGCCGATCGCGCCCGCTTCGCCGCAGCCTTTGACGCCGAGCGGATTGTGCGTGCACGGCGTGCCCTTCGACGTTTCGACCGTGAAGTCGGGCAGGTCGGACGCATGCGGCATCGCGTAGTCCATGTAAGAGCCGGACAGCAACTGGCCGCTGTCGTTGTCGTACACGCAGCGCTCGAGCATCGCCTGACCGATGCCTTGTCCGAGCCCGCCATGCACCTGACCTTCGACGATCATCGGATTGATCACGTTGCCAAAATCGTCGACCGCGGTGAACTGCTGGATGCGGGAGACGCCGGTGTCCGGATCGACTTCGATCTCGCAGATATACGCACCCGACGGGTACGTGAAGTTGGTCGGATCGTAGAACGCGCTTTCTTCGAGCCCCGGTTCGAGCACGTCGAGCGGATAGTTGTGCGGCACGTACGCGGCGAGCGAGATCTCCGCGAACGCCTTGGTGCGGTCGGTGCCCGCGACGCGGAACACACCGTTCTTGAACTCGATGTCTTCAGCCGACGCTTCGAGCAGATGCGCGGCGATCTTCTTCGCCTTTGCTTCGATCTTGTCGAGCGCCTTCGAGATGGCCGAGCCGCCGACCGCGATCGAACGCGAACCATACGTGCCCATGCCGAACGCGATGCGGCCGGTGTCGCCGTGCACGATCTCGACGCTTTCGAGCGGAATGCCGAGGCGGTCCGCGACGACTTGTGCGAAGGTCGTTTCATGCCCCTGGCCGTGACTGTGCGAGCCCGTGAACACGGTGACCGAGCCGGTCGGGTGCACGCGAATCTGGCCGACTTCGAACAGGCCCGCGCGCGCGCCGAGCGCGCCCGCGATGTTCGACGGCGCGAGACCGCATGCCTCGATGTAGCACGAGTAGCCGAGGCCGCGGCGCTTGCCGTTCTTTTCGGATTCCTGCCGGCGTGCGGCGAAGCCCTCGACGTCCGCGAGCGTGAGCGCGCGCGACAGGATCGCGTTGTAGTCGCCGGTGTCGTAGGTGAGGCCGACCGGCGTCGCGTACGGGAATTGCGTGATGAAATTGCGGCGGCGGATTTCCGCGGGGTCGAGTTTCATCTCGCGCGCCGCGGCTTCCACCAGACGCTCGACGACGAACGTCGCTTCCGGCCGGCCCGCGCCGCGATACGCATCGACGGGAACGGTGTTGGTGAAGACCGCCTTCACTTCGGCGTAGATCGCGGGCGTTGCGTATTGCCCGGCGAGCAGCGTCGCGTACAGGATCGTCGGCACGCTCGACGCGAACGTCGACAGATACGCGCCCATGTTGGCGATCGTATGCACGCGCATGGCGAGGAACTTGCCGTCGGCGTCCATCGCAAGCTCGGCTTTCGTCACGTGATCGCGGCCGTGCGCGTCGGACAGGAAGGCCTCGGAGCGCTCGGCGGTCCATTTGACCGGCCGGCCGATCTTCTTCGACGCCCAGGTGAGCGCGACGTCTTCGGCGTATAGAAAGATCTTCGAGCCGAAGCCGCCGCCGACGTCCGGCGCGATCACGCGCAGCTTCGATTCCGGCAGCGACAGCACGAACGCGGCCATCAGCAGCCGCTCGACGTGCGGGTTCTGATTCGCGACGTACAGCGTGTAGCTGTCGTCCTGCGCCGAAAAGTTCGCGTTGACCGCGCGCGGTTCGATCGCGTTCGGCACGAGGCGGTTGTTGACGATATCGAGCGTGGTTACGTGCGCGGCTTTCGCGAACGCGGCGTCGGTCGCGGCCTTGTCGCCGTGGCCCCAGTTGTAGCAGACGTTGTCGGGCACTTCGTCGTGCACGGCCGCTTGACCCGGGTCGGCCGCATGCGCGGTATCGACGACGGCCGGCAGTTCTTCGTAATCGACTTCGATCAGTTCGGCCGCATCTTTCGCCATCTTGATCGATTCAGCGATCACGAGCGCGACCTGATCGCCCACGTGCCGTGCTTTCGTATGCGCGATCACCGGATGCGGCGGCTCGTTCATCGGCTTGCCGTCGGTGCTATGGATCAGCCAGCCGCACGGCAGTCCGCCGACGTTGTCGGCGGCGAGATCCGCGCCGGTGAAGATCGCGATCACGCCCGGCGACTGTTTGGCCGCGCTCGTGTCGATGCTTCTGATCTTCGCGTGCGCGTGCGGTGAGCGCAGGAACACCGCGTAGGTTTGCTGCGGCAGCACGATGTCGTCGGTGTACTGGCCTTTGCCGGTCAGGAAGCGATAGTCTTCCTTGCGTTCGACGGCGGCGCCGATCAGGCTCTGTGTATCGGGTGCGTTCATCGTCGTCTCCTCAGGCAGCGGTTGCGCCGGCGGCATTCGCGCCGGCAGATGCGCTCGATGCGGCGGACTTCATACCCGCGGCGCCTTCGAGCACGGCCTTGACGATGTTGTGATAGCCCGTGCAGCGGCACAGATTGCCGTCGAGCTGCTCGCGCACCTCGTCGCCCGTCAGATCGGGTTGACGCTGCACCAGCGACACCGCGTTCATCACCATGCCCGGCGTGCAGAAGCCGCATTGCAGACCGTGACAGTGTTTGAACGCGGCCTGCATCGGATGCAGCGCGCCGTTGTGCGCGAGCCCTTCGATGGTCGTGACCTCGGCGCCATCGGCTTGCGCGGCGAGGATGTTGCAGGACTTGATTGCGCGGCCGTTCAGATGCACGGTGCAGGCGCCGCATTGCGCCGTGTCGCAGCCGACATGGGTGCCGGTAAGACGGAGTTGATCGCGCAGGAACTGGACAAGCAGGGTGCCAGGGTCGACTGAGGCGCTCACGGGCGCGCCATTGACCGTCAGACTGATGCTGATCGCCATGAAGCTGTCTCCTTTGTCGATCGGAGCGAGCGCGTTGGCGTATCGATCCCTGCCTCGGCGCAGACCACGATCCCATGCAAGATAGTTGCTGTGGGTGAGACCGGACCTGTGATTGTTATGCCCCTGCTTTGCTTCGACTGCGTGCTGACTTCGATTCGCCAGATCCGATGAGGGTGAGGGTACTACGGGTTTTACAAATCTGCCGAAAAGTAAAGCACAAATCGCGCAGGCGCGCTATGAGGGGAAGTGTGTTCGGCGCGCGCGAGCGCACGAGGAGAAGACGGCGGCCACGGAATGGGACGCCGCAAAGACAAGCGCCCCGTCTGCGGAGCATGACGGGGCGCATCGATAGATCAGCGGAAAGCGAGGCCACGCTCGCGTGCATTCAGCTCATTGGCGTGGCTTCATCGAGACGGCGCTTTACCTTGCCAGTTTCGAATGACGGCGCGAGTAGCCGAAATAGATGACCATGCCGATCAGCAGCCAGATCACGAACGCGCCCCACGTGATGCCTTGCAGGTTCAGCATCAGGAACAGGCACGATGCGACCGCGAGCACCGGCACGACCGGCACGCCAGGGCAACGGAACGCGCGCGGCAGCTCTGGGTGTGTCTTGCGCAGCACGAGCACCGCGATCGACACCATCGAGAACGCCGCGAGCGTGCCGATATTGATCAGCTCAGCCAACACATTGAGCGGCACCAGCGCGCCGATCAGGCCGAAGAAGATGCCGACGAGCCACGTCGTGAAGAACGGGGTCGCGAAACGCGGATGCACTTTCGACAGCTTCGCGGGCAGCAGGCCGTCGCGCGACATCGCGAAGATCACCCGCGTCTGACCGTAGGCCATCACGAGAATCACGGTCAGCATGCCGAGCACGGCGCCGAGGTCGATGAAGCCGGCGACCCAGTTCTGCCCCGCGAGTTGCAGCGCGTACGACACCGGGTGCGAAATGCCCATGAACTTCCCGGACGGCACGATGCCGGTGACGACCGCGGCCACGGCCACATACAGCACCGCGCACACGCCGAGCGACGCGATGATGCCGATCGGAAGGTCGCGCTTCGGATTCTTCACTTCTTCGGCCGCCGACGACACCGAGTCGAAGCCGATGAACGCGAAGAACATCACCGCGGCCGCGCCGAACACGCCGCTCCAGCCGTGAGGCATGAACGGGTGCCAGTTGGCCGGCGTGACGTGAAACACGCCGACACCGATCACGAGCAGCACGACGACGACCTTGATCGCAACCATGATGTTGTTGATTCGCGCGGATTCGCGCACGCCGAGCGACAGCAGCGTGGTGATCGCCATCATCACGAGGAAGGCGGGCAGGTTGAACAGCGTTTCGTGTCCGGGCACGGCGCCGGGGGCTGCGGTCAGCGCCATCGGCAGCGATACGCCGAAGCCCGACAGCAACGACTGCAGATAGCCGGACCAGCCGACCGACACCGCCGAGGTCGCGAGCCCGTACTCGAGCATCAGGTCCCAGCCGATGATCCACGCGGCCAGCTCGCCGAGCGTCGCATACGAGTACGTGTAGATCGAACCGGCGACCGGAATCGTCGATGCGAATTCAGCGTAGGCGAGCGCGGCGAAGCCGCAGGCGATCGCCGCGATCAAGAACGAGATCATCAGCGCGGGACCGGCCTGTAAGGCGCCCGTGCCGGTCAGCACGAAGATGCCGGTGCCGATGATGGCGCCGACGCCGAGGAAAGTCAGGTCGAGCGCGCCCAGCGCCCTTTTCAGGCCGGCGGTCTGAGCGCTCGCCGCAAGCATGTGCTCGACGCTCTTTTTGCGAAACAGGGACATTGGCGTGGGTCTCCAGTGGTGCACGCGTGTTGCGCGCCGAATGTCGGGAAAACCCGCAATTCTAGCGGATGCGTGCCGCCGGGCTGGTTCGCGCGGCGCCTTCTGGGCCCAAGGCGATGGGTGGAAACTCCCGCCAGGAGGTGATTTCGAGATGGTCTTGCGGCGCCGGCTGGGCTAGCCCGCCATCGCGGGATTCAGATCGACGAGGCGGTTGCTCATTACATAGAAGGTCAGCTCGGCGTTGTTGCGCAGCTTCATCTTGTCGAGCAGCCGCGTGCGGTACACGCTGACCGTCTTCACCGACAGCGACAGCGCGGCCGCGATATCGGTGAGACGTTTGCCTGACGCGAGCATGCACAGCGTCTGGTACTCCCGATCGGACAGCTTTTCGTGCGGCAACTGCTCGCCGTCGAACGACACGTAGTCGGCGAGCGCCTCGGCCATCTCGGGGCTCACGTACTTGCGGCCCGCCGCGACCTGCTGGATCGCGCCGATCATCTGCGCGGCATCGACCGTCTTCGACAGATAGCCGGACGCGCCGGCTTTGAGCGCGCGCACCGCGTACTGGTCCTCGCGGTACATCGAGAACATCAGCACCGCGACGCGCGGCGCCTTGCGCTTCAGACGCTTGAGCACCTCGACGCCATTCATGTCGGGCAGCGAAATGTCGAGCAGCACGACGTCGAAGCTCTGGTGGACGACCAGGTCGAGCGCTTCGGAGCCGCTTTGCGCCTCGGCGACCTCGCGCGCGACGCCGCGATCGAGCAGCAGCTGGCGAACGCCCTGGCGGACCACCGCGTGATCTTCGACGATCAGGATGCGCAGGCTCATGGTCCCGGGCTCACGATTGCAGCGCGCGCCGGGCGGCGCGCGGCGTTGGGGCGGCCGCGAGCAGCGCGTGCCACGCGAAGCGGGCCTGGATCAGGGTGCCGCGCGGGGTGATGGCGCCGTTGCTGCCAGTGCCGCTGTCCTCGCCACGACCGACGCTCGTGCGCCTCGCGCTGATTCGCAGCGTGCCGTCGAATGCGGCGCAGCGCGCCTGCATGCCGGCGAGGCCGAAATGACCGCCCGTTTTTTTCTGGCCACCGCGTTCGCGCGCGCCGCGCGGCAGGCCGATGCCATCGTCGCTGACGAGGAGCCTCAGATGACGCGCACCGGTTTCGACGCGCAGGTCGGCGCAGGTCGCGCGCGCGTGTTTCGCGACGTTGTTCAGCGCTTCCTGCGCGACGCGGAACACGCCGAGCGCGGCATCGGCGGGCAGGCGCGCGAGCCGCGCGTCGACGCTGCAGGTGAAGGTGGTGCGCAAGCCGGTGCGCATGGAGAAGTCGCGGGCCCAGCACTCCAGCGCGCCGGCGAGGCCTGTCTCGAACGACGGCGCGTGCAGTTGCGCGATGGCGTCGCGATTTGCCGCCTGCACGGCGTCGAGCGAACGATTCGCGACCGCGAGCGCGGCCGCGCATTGCGGCGGCGCGTCGGCGGGCAGCCAGGTTTCGATGCCGGCGAGCGCGAAGCGCGTCGCAGTCAGCTCGGCGCCGACGCCGTCGTGCAGCTCGCGCGCGACGTGACGGCGCACGCTTTCCTGCGCGTCGACCAATTCGGCCGACAGCTCGCGTACCCGCGCGCGCAGCCGCTCGATCTCGCGCGCGGCGAGCGATGGCATGTCGAAGCCATCACGCTGCGCGGACGAAGCCAGCGCAGCGTTGAACGGGACGGCAGTCGACGTATCCATGAATTTCCCCCTCAGGAAGCGGAGTGGACGGCGAAGCGGGCACGCGCAGACGGAATCAAAGCCTGCGAATCACGAGGTTTCGCGTCGGACGAAACACGATGGCCCAACGTAACGAAATTTACATTCAGTAACAACTCGGGCGGACGACGATCGGTGCATGAATTCGTCTGATCGCGCGGCGCGATGATATCTCAAAAAGATTAAAAAAGCAGTCGCGCCAAGGCTTAGCGCAGAGTCTTCAGAGATTACATGATGTTTGCCGCGGACTCGTGCTGTCAGAGGAACTCTGACAGCGAAGGTGAGGCAACGGGCTCCAATTTGTAACGGAGCAACAAAAAAGGAGCCCGGAGGCTCCTTTTTTGGAATTCGCGGCGCGCGGGCCGCGAAGAAGAATGCCGGCCGGCTTAGCCGACGAAGGCCTTTTCGACCACGTAATGGCCCGGCTCGTTGTTGCTGCCTTCCTTGAAGCCCGCGTCTTCGAGCAGCTTGCGCGTGTCGCGCAGCATGTGCGGGCTTCCGCACAGCATGACGCGGTCGTCCTCGAGCGAGAAACCCGGCACGCCGAGGTCGGCGAACAGCTTTTCGGTTTCGATCAGCTCGGTGATGCGGCCGCGGTTCTGGAACGCTTCGCGCGTGACGGTCGGGTAGTACAGCAGCTTTTCCTGTACGAACTCGCCGAGGTGTTCATGCGCCGGCAGGTGCTCGGTGATGTAGTCCTTGTACGCGAGTTCGTCGACGAAACGGCAGGTATGCGTGAGGACCACGCGCTCGTAGCGGTCGTAAATGTCCGGATCCTTGATGATCGACATGAACGGCGCGAGGCCCGTGCCGGTGGACAACAGCCACAGCGTCTTGCCCGGCAGCAGGTTGTCGGCCACCAGCGTGCCGACCGGCTTCTTGCCGATCAGCACTTCGTCGCCGACCTTCAGGTGCTGCAGACGCGATGTGAGCGGGCCGTCCTGCACCTTGATGCTGAGGAATTCGAGATGTTCTTCGTAGTTCGCACTGGCGAGGCTGTATGCGCGCAGCAGCGGCTTGCCCTCGACCTGCAGGCCGACCATCGTGAACTGGCCGTTTTCGAAACGGAACGACGGATCGCGCGTGCAGGTGAAGCTGAAAAGCGTATCGGTCCAGTGATGGACGCTCAGGACGGTTTGTGAATTCAGGTTGCTCATGGCTTCTTGGATAGTGCGAAAACAAAGGCGGCCAGTCGTCTGAGCCGGCCGGCACGGCAAGGGGCGATGCTGCGCTGACCCGTGGTCGGGACTCCCGCGCAATCCGTCATTTTACCGTGCCCGCCGGGGCGGGGCCGCGGCGCGGCGGTCGAGCGTGGTAAAGCGGGTTGCCAAACCGGGAAGCGGCGGCACCGGCTTGCTGGCGCCGCGAAGTACGTTGGCGTGAGTGCGGCCGTGCTTCAGCGGGGTACGGCGATTCCGCGAACGCCGCGAAGGGCGGCTGCCATTGGTTGCCCGGCAGGCGCGAAAGCGACGCGCCGCAAGGGCAACATTTTCAAGATGATACCGAAAGGCGGCGTGCGCTGCGGATTGACCCTGCTGATAAAACTGGCAAATGGGGCGGAACCCTGCCGGCGCCATCGAGATCGCCTCGTTTTCTACTATCGTTTGCGCGCCGCGACTTTTTGGGGAATACGCCCGACGTTGCCTCGTTTACGCAGGACGCGAGTCGCGCGAAGCCAGGCAGTGCGGTGGCTGCGCGACTCGTCCTGGCGGCTGCGGCCGCCCATGCGAGTAGGAGGTGTCAAATGGAAGCTTCTCGTGCGATATCTGCATCCGGTTCATACACTGGCTTCGACGGGTTGGTTATACGGGCACGCGCATCGCGCCGCGTGCGTCGCGCGCTGTGTCGAGCCGGTCTGCTGGTTTTAGCGTTGGGGACGGTCGGGGCCGAGGCGCAGGAGGCGATTTTGCCGCCGCAGTCGGTGATCTCATCGACCGTTCCGGCCAACGGCGATGTCAATCCGTACGGCATGGCGTTCGTGCCGGCCGGCGTGCCGTCCTGGAGCACGCTCAAACCCGGCGATGTGGTGGTGTCGAATTTCAATGCGAAGTCGAATCTGCAGGGAACCGGTACGACGATCGTCAAGCTCGTGTCCAACAGCGATCCGGTGACGTTCTTCCAGGGAAGCAATCTCGGTCTCACGACGGCGCTCGCCGTGCTGAGAAGCGGCTTCGTGCTGGTGGGCAATGTGCCAACCACGGATGGCAAGAACGTCGTCGCGCCGGGCTCGCTGCTCGTCACCAATCCTCAGGGCGGGCTCGTCAAGGAGCTGAAAGATCCCAACCTGCTGGATGGCCCCTGGGATCTCACCGTGATCGACGGGGGGCGATTCGTCCGGGTCTTCGTCTCGGACGTGTTGAACGGAAAGGTCGCGCGGATCGATCTTGCCATCGGCGAGGATGGCGTTCAGATGCTGCCAAGCTCGACCATCATCGCGTCAGGCTACATGCACCGCACCGACCCGGCGGCACTCGTGATCGGCCCGACAGGCTTGGCTTACGACCCATCGCATGACGTGCTTTACGTCGCCTCGACCGGTGACAACGCGGTGTTCGCCATTTACGGCGCTGCGGGCGCGAAACACGATGGCGGCATCGGCCGGATGATCTATCAGGACAACAAGCACCTGCACGGTCCGCTTGCGCTGGCGCTCGCACCCAACGGGCATCTCGTGACCGCAAACGGCGACGCGGTCAACCCCGACCCGAAACATCCCAGCGAAATCGTCGAGTTCACCGTCGACGGACAATTCGTCGCTCAAATGTCGGTCGACCCTGCGCCGGGCTCCGCGTTCGGCCTCGCATTCGGCCTCGATAGCAAGCGCCACTTGCAGTTCACCGCGGTAGACGACGCCACGAATACGGCGACCGTCTGGACGTTGCGCACCGACAGTCAATAAGGAAACCGGGGACGACGATCGGGGACGTCGTGACGCGTCGGGGACGCGTCACGGTCACACGGTTTCGCGGCGAGTCTATCGGTACACAGAGATGGGTCGGGGGCGGAGATTGTAGCGGCAAGCCTCGGCCAAGTAAGGAAATTCTGTCCGATGGAATTGATGACGCCAATTCGCGGGTGCCGCTTGTTCACACCGCCGGCACCCGCTTTTTTCCGCGCTGTTTCAACACGCGCGCCTGCAGCACGATCACGAGTAGCAGGAACACGCCGCGAATCACCGATTGCCAGTACGCGGACAGATTGATGAACCCGAGCCCGTTCTCGAAGTTCAGCAGATTGAACACGAGCCCGAGCAGCAGCACGCCGGCAATCGTCATCGCGACGGAACCCTCGCCGCCGGTCAGCAGCGTGCCGCCAAGCACGACCGCCGAAATCGCGAACAGCTCCCAACCGACGCCTTCGTTAGGCTGCCCAGCGCCGAACTGCGCGGCGAGAATCACGCCCGCCATGCCGGCGAGCAGCCCGCTGACCGCATAGGTCATCACCAGCGTGCGGTCGACATTCAGCCCCATCAGCCGCGCGGCCTCTTCGCTGCCGCCGATAGCGAGCGAGTGCCGCCCGAAGCGCGTGCTGCGCAGCGCGAGCCAGCCGGCGACCGCGGCGACGAGCGCGACGAGTCCCGGAATCGGCAGCCCGAACAGGTCGCCCTGACCGAAGTTGCCGAAGTTCGAATCGGCTGCGATCGATACCGCGTCGTTCTTGCCGAGCAACAGCGCGACGCCGTGCGCGCCGAGGCTCGTCGCGAGCGTGACGATGAACGGCAGGATCTTGAGCCGCGTGATGATGACGCCGTTCAGCACACCGACCGCGAGCCCGGCCGCGCAACCGGCCAGCACCGCGACCCAGCCGCCGAAGACGCTCGTCAACGCGGCGACCACGCTCGCGAGCGCCGCGACCGTGCCGACCGACAGATCGATGCCGCCCGTGATGATCACGAAGGCCATGCCGATGGAGATCAGCGCGAACATCGAGTTGTAGCGCCAGAATGACGTGATGTTGTACGCCGAGCCGAAGTGGTCGTAGCGCACGAGGCCAAAGACGACGAGCCCCGCGAGCGCGAGCAGGATGGGAAGATTCTTGTTCATCGCATCGAATCCGGAAAGGTTGCCCGCAGATCGTGAAAATGAGCGTGAGCGCCAGCGCCAGAATCAGCGCGAGCGCCGCTGCACGCAAACCGCCGCGACGATGATGCCGGCCTTCACGACGAGCGCGGCGGCATCGGGAATGCCGTGCGCGAGCAGCGTATAGCGCAGCAACTGGATGATCAGCGCGCCGATCAGCGTGCCGCCGATATACGCCTTGCCGCCCGTCAGCGCCGTGCCGCCGACCGCGACCGCCGCGATCGCATCGAGTTCGACGCCAAGCCCCACGACGTTCGCATCCGACGACGAATTCACCGAGATCGAGATCAGCCCCGCGAGGCCCGCGAGCGCCGCGCACAGCGTGTACGCGATCATCTTGACGGTAGCGGTTGGCACGCCACACAGATACGCGGCTTTTTCGTTGCCGCCGGTGATCAGCAGATACTGGCCGAACAACGTCTTGCGCACGACCCACGCGAACGCGCCGACCAGCGCGAGCATCAGCAGCACCTGGAACGGCACGCCCGCGACCTTGCCGAGCGCGATCCACTGAAAGGCTGGCGTGTTGAACGCCTGCAGGCTGCCGTCGGTGACGACCTGTGCGATGCCGCGTCCGGCGATGAACAGCACGAGCGTCGCGACGATCGGCTGCACCGATAAACGAGTGACGAGCAGGCCGTTGAACACGCCGCATGCGGCCGCCGCGACTACCGGCAGAACGAACGCAAGCCCGATGCCGAGCGGCCCCGCTATGTTGAGGAACAGCATCGGCGCGAGCGCGCCCGAAATCGCCATCGACGCGCCCACCGACAGATCGATGCCGCCCGTCGCGACGACCAGCGTCATGCCGATGCCGACGATCACGATCGTCACGACCTGCGTCATGTTCACGTTGAACGTCTGCAACGACCAGAAGTGCGGCGTGAATATCAGGTTGAACAGCACCATCGCTTGCAGCACGATCACTTCGCGCTGCATCGCGAGATAGCGCCACTTGTGCACGGTGCTCGCGGACCGTGCGGGCGGGGTATTGGTCGATTGCATCATGGTGGTGTCGGCGCCCGCCGCATCGCTGCGTAGCGAATTCGAACGCAGCTTAAGCGCCATGACGGTCGCCCTCCAACCCGTCTTCGATGTGTGCCGATTGCGCGGCTTGCGCGAGCGCCGATTGGCCCTCGCTGCCGTAGGCGATCGCATCCATGATCGCGGTCTCGCTCATGTCGGCGCCGTTCAGTTCGGCGACCGTGCGACCGTCGCGGATCACGACCGCGCGATCGGCGACCGCGGTCAACTCTTCGAGCTCGGACGCGGACAGCAGTACCGCGAGCCCCGCGTCGCGCAACTCGCGCACGATCTTCGCGACGTCGGCTTTCGCGCCGACGTCGATGCCGCGCGTCGGCTCGTCGAGCAGCAGCAGCGCTGGCTCGGCCGCGAGCCAGCGCGCGAGCAGCACTTTCTGCTGGTTGCCGCCCGATAGCTCACGGATCGGCTGATCGGCCGATCGCAGCTTGATGCCGAGCGACGCGATGAAGCGATCGACGATCGCCTGCTGCTTCTTCACGTCGACGATGCCGTTTTTCGCGAGCGTGCGCAGACAGACGAGCGTCAGGTTGTCGCGCACCGACAGCTCGGGGACGATGCCTTCGCCCTTGCGGTCTTCGGTCAGGTACGCGAGGCCGCGCGCGATCGCGTCCTGCGGCGACTTCAGCGCGACTTTCTCGCCGCCGATCGACAGCGCGCCTTGTGCCAGCGGATCGGCGCCGAACATCAGCCGCATCGTTTCGGTACGGCCCGAACCGAGCAGTCCGGCCAGGCCGACCGCCTCGCCAGCGTGCACGTCGAGCGACACGCCGTTGACCTTCGGCGGCGCGCCGAGCTGCGTCACGCCGATCACCTGCTTGCCGCGCCCGGCGAGATTCGCTTCGCGCGCGGCCGTGTCGTCTTGCACGACAGCGGCGAGCGAGCGGCCGAGCATCGTCGTGACGAGCTGCAGCTTGTCCATCTCGGCCATCGTGCTTTGCACGACCGTCTGGCCGTCGCGCATCACGGTCACGCGATCGCACAGCGCGTACAGCTCGTCGAGCCGGTGCGAGACGAAAATCACCGCGCGGCCGTCGTCGCGCAGCTTGCGCACGACGGTGAACAGCAGTTCGACTTCGCGCTCGTCGAGCGACGACGTCGATTCGTCCATGATCACCATCTTCGCGTCCGACGACACCGCACGCGCAAGCGCCACCATTTGCTGGATCGCGGTCGAGTAACGACCGACCGGCTTTTTCACATCGATCTGCAAACCGAACGAATCGAGCAACGCGGCCGCGCGCTGCTGCACCGTGCGCCAGTCGATCAGACCGAAGCGGCGCGGCTCGCGGCCGAGAAAGATGTTTTCCGCGACCGACCGGAACGGCACCAGGTTGATCTCCTGGTAGATCGTGCTGATGCCCGCTTCGCGCGCCTGCTTGGGCGTGCGGAAATCGACCTCGCGGCCTTCGAATCTCACGCTGCCCGAGCCGCGCCGATAGGCGCCGGTCAGGATCTTGATCAGTGTCGATTTGCCGGCGCCGTTCTGGCCGATCAGCGCGTGCACTTCGCCCGCGGCGACGCTCAGATTCGCGCCGCGCAACGCGGGCACGCCGCCGAAGCTGATGCCGATGTCCTGCATCTCGAGCAGCGGCGAACGGGTAAGGGGGGAGTGTGGCGTCTCTTTGCCAGATTCCGTCACGGGCGTTCTCCTGATGCGGATGCTGTCGATATTGCCGACTGCGCTGTTGCCGGCGACGCGGGGTCCGTCGCGCCAGCGCGCCCGGCCCATGCTACGCCCGCATAAAAGCGAAGCGACGGTCCGTCGGTCACGGGCGCGTCGCTTCGAAGCCTGCCCACCACCCGCCCGACGAGGAGACATTCATGGAAGGCGGGTGACTTGCTGCTACAACGCCGAAGGGAGTCCCCGGGAAAATGATGCGCCCGGGGCGCTTCCCGATAATTGCGATCAGTAGCCGTACTGCATGTTCTGCTGCACGTTTTCCTTGTCGTAGAAACGGTCGGACACCTTGATCCAGGTCGGGATCTTTTCACCCTTCGCATAGCGCTGCGCGACGTCGCAGGCGAGCGGGCCGAAGAACGGGCTCGACTGCACGCTCGCGCCGAGTTCGCCGGCCGCGATCGCGTCCATGCCGCCCTTGGTGCCGTCGATCGTGACGATCTGAATGTCCTTGCCCGGCTGCTTGCCGGCCGCCTTGATCGCGGCAATCGCGCCGAGCGCCATTTCGTCGTTGTGCGCGTACACGGCGGTCACGTCGGGATGCGCCTGCAACAGTGTTTCCATCACCTTGCGGCCGGTGTCGCGCGCAAAGTCGCCGCTTTGCGACGCGATGATCGTCATGCCGGGGTTCTTCGCGATGACTTCGTCGAAACCCTTCTTGCGATCGTTCGCGGCCGACGCACCCGTCGTGCCTTCGAGTTCGATGATCTTCGCCTTGCCGCCCGTCGCCTTGACGAGCCAGTCGGCGGCGCGGTGACCCTGATCGATGAAGTCCGAGCCGATGAACGTGATGTAGTCGCGGCCAGCCTTCGCCACCGATTGGTCGACGTCGCGGTCGACGAGGATCACCGGAATGCCGGCCTTCTTCGCCTGCAGCACGACCGGCGCGAGCGGCTTCTCTTCACGCGGCGGGAACACCAGCAGATCGACGTGCTGGGCGATCATGCTTTGAATGTCGGAGACCTGTTTGGAGTTGGAGCCGTTGGCGTCGGTCATCACGATCTGCCAGCCGCATTTCGCGGCGATGTCCTTGAAGCTCCGGGTTTCCGCGAGACGCCACGGGTTGTTGCTTTCGGTCTGCGCGAAGCCGACCTTCAGCGGGGTCTTGGTCGGCAACTTCGGCAATGCGTCGTCCGCGTGCGCGGCCGCCGCGCCGACACCGATTGCCAGAGCCAGCAACGAAGCTGCCAGCGGACGAATCTGCTGCTTGCGCGCGTGCATGCGCGACTGCGTATTGAGCGACGCCATGTCTTCCTCCAGTAACCGGTGACGGTTTATTTGTTTTTCGTGCTGCTCGGGATTGCCTTTGTCCAGCCGGGGGCCGACGTTGGTTCGCCGGCCAGCGCGCGATTGGCTATGACCCACCGGCGCGCTGTCTTTCCGACCCGACGTGCCGATTAGTCCACTCAAAATTATTATGGGTCAATCAATAATAATATTAACTGGCGCCGGTTTCGCCTCGGTAATTACCCTGACCGAGGTGCGTTCCACCAGCGGTCCGTCGAGCTTGACCGTGCGATGGCGCACCGGCGCGCCGGCTGCGCGGTTGTGCTCTTCCTGCAGCAACGTTTCGACGGCCCAGCGGCCGAGTTCGTAGTTGGGCAGCACCACCGTCGACAGCGGCGGATGCGTGTGGCGCGCGATTTCCTGGTCGTCGTAGCCGAGCACCGACACGTCCTCGGGCACGCGCAGGCCGAGCTGCTTGAGCGCCTCGATCGCGCCGATCGCGGTCAGGTCGTTGGCGCAGAAGATCGCGGTGGGCGGATTGGCCTCGCGCATCAGCGACAGCGTCAGCTCGAAGCCGAGGCCAGAGCTCCAGTCGCCATCGCGCACGAGTTCGGCCGCGAAAGGCAGATCGGCGGTCGCGAGCGCGGTGCGGTAGCCCTTCAGGCGGTCTTTCGCGGCGTCCTGCCACGGCTCGCCGTTGATGTAGCCGATGCGCCGGTGGCCGGCCTGCAGCAGGTACTCGGTCGCCAGATGGCCGCCCGCGACTTCGGCCGGCACCACGGACGAGAACGTGCTGTCGCCGGTGTAGCAGTTCAGCAGCACGGTCGGCACCTGCGACAGCGCGGTCGGCGGCGCGACCTTGCGCGTGTAGACGGTCGCGTAAATCACACCGAACACGTGCGGATTGGTGAGGACCCTGTCGAGTACCTGTTTTTCGATGTCGGCGTTGCCGTGCGTCGAGTAGACCGCGAGCATCTTGCCGCTCGCGTACGCGGCGTCGCGCGCGCCGTCGATGTTGACGACCGGGTGCGGGCTCGTCGAGATTTCGTCAGCCAGATAGACGATCAGGTTGCGCTCGTCGCTCGATGCCGCTAGGGGCGCGCGCAGCGACAGCCGGTAGCCGAGGTCGTGCGCGGCCTTCAGCACCTTGTTGCGGGTTGCATCGGAGAATTTCGCGCCGGCCGCGTTGTTGAGCACGAGCGAAACGGTGGATTGCGACACGCCGGTGAGCTTGGCGATGTCGGTCATGGTGGGACGGCGTTGAGTCGATTTTTTCATTGTGCGGGCCGCGCCGAGGCGGCGCTGAAGCGGGGGAATGCTAGCGGCATCATGCAGCTGACGGTACCACTAATAATATGCGCGCGGCAACGCGCGCGAACCCGCCATCTGGGAGCGGAGCTTACGGTCCGTCGCCGGCCCTTTTTTAACGAATTTATTACTAATAATATTGACCAATGGTGCGGTGTCGTGCGATTCTCGCTCGGGGCGGACCGAGGTGGTCCGCCGGCCGCGGGGTGCGCGGCAGTCAAAGGAGATATGAATGCACGTTGATGCCGCTTTCCGCTCGCGGTTTCGCCTCGTCTGACCATGCGCGATGTTTCCCTGAATCCTGCCCGGCCGCGCGAGGCACATGCCGTGACTCGTTCGGCGACTCAACGCTCATGGCTCGACGATCCCGCGATCGCCGCGCGCCTCGTCACGTTGTCGGCCGGTGCGTTGCGAGCGGTGCTCGCGCCGGACGTTGGCGGCGCGCTCGCGGCGTTCTACGAAGTCACGCCGGAAGGTCCGTTGCACTGGCTGCGGCCGGCGCCGCCGGAAGCGTTCGAAGCGCGCGATCCGCTACGCATGGCGAGCTTTCCGCTGTTCCCATACTGCAACCGGATTCGCGATGCGCGCTTCGCGTTCGACGGCGCGACGATCGATCTCGCCGGCAACGACCCGCGTTTCGCCCACGCGCTGCATGGCAACGCGTGGCGGCATCCGTGGCGCGTCGGCGCGCGCAGCGAAAGCGCGGTGGACTTGCACTTCGAGCACGAACCGGATGCGAGCGTGACTGGCGACTGGCCGTTTCGCTATCGCGCGCGGCAGCGTATCGAGTTGCGCGGTGGCGCGCTCCACATCACGATGTCCGCGCGGAATCTCGCCGGCCGGCCGATGCCGTTCGGCATGGGCCATCATCCGTACTATCCGCGCACCGCGTCGACGTGCATCCATGCCGACGTTCAGGCCATGTGGCACGCGGACACCGACGTGCTGCCGACGCATCTCGGCCCGCATCCGGCCGTCGACGCATTGCGCGCGGGCATGTCGCCCGATGCTTTCGATCTCGACAACAACTTTTCGAACTGGTCGCGCGTGGCGACGATCGCGTGGCCCGACGAGCGCCGCAATCTGACGATGCGTGCCGACGCGCCGTTCGATCACCTGGTCGTGTTCGCGCCGGCCAACGATCCGCAACTATGCGTGGAACCGGTCACGAATACGACCGATTGCTTCAACGCGGTTGGTACACAAGAACACGTCGGTGGCTGCGTATTGCAGCCGGGGGAGGAGATCGAAGCGGCGTTGAGCTGGACGCCGCATCGCGAGTGAGGGGGGACGCGCGTTCCGTTGGCGAAAGCTCAACCAACAGAAGCGCTCACTCCAGCCGCAACTTCGCCATATACGGCAAATGATCCGACAGCCACGCGGTCTCCTGCGTCGGCTGGATCCATTCGACCGGCTGCATGTCGCGCACGAACATCTTGTCGAGCGACAGCGCCGGCGAGAACGCCGGGAACGTGCGCGCGGGTTCGCCGAGCAGCGTCGCGACTTCCTGCAAGCCATGCTCGCGAAAGAGCGGCACCGAGTCGTTGCGCCAATCGTTGAAATCGCCGGCCAGCACGAGCGGACCGTCGGGGGCTTCCTTCGCGATCCAGTGCGCGATCCAGTCCATCTGCCGCAACCGCGCCGGACGCGTCAGCGCGAGATGCGCACAGAGCAACGTGACGAGTCGTCCGCCGAACGTCGCACGCGCGACCAGCAGGCCGCGCTTTTCGAAGCGGTGCGCGGAGATGTCCCAGCGGCCGCCGAGATCGAGCGGATGCGGCGACAGGATCGCATTGCCGTGCCGCCATGACGGCTTGAACACGTTCGGGCCGAGCGCGACTTCGAGTTCGAGCGCGCGCGCGATTTCGGTTGCCTGACAGTGCCATACGTCGGTCAGTGGATCGCGCATCGGCGTGCCGAAACTGCTCGCCAATACCGGCGACGGCATACGCCGCGCCATCGCTTCCTGCAGGAAGTATGCGTCCGCGTGGGTCGATTGAACCCAGCGCTGCATCGCCTGCCAGGCCTGAAAACCGAGCGGTGTGCGGCCCTTGTGCAGGTTCCAGCTCACCGCGACGAAATCGTTCGGCGCGAGGCTCTCGCGGATCAGTTCTTCTGGGTTTCGCATGCCGCGTTATCCACGTGTTCTGTTTGAGCGCGTCGGTAAGGCGCGCGGTTCCTGTCAGTTCGGATTGCTGCTGCCGGTCGCGGCGCCATTGCCGCTCATGCCGCCGTTCGTGCCGTTGCCGTTCGCACCGTTGCTCACGACGTTCGCATGCACGCGGTACACGAGGTTCGGATTGTGATCGACGATCGTCCAGCTCGCCCATTGATCCGGCGGCACCACGAGACCCGGGTGGCTCGCGCTCACCTGGCGCGGCTGCGGCGGCAGCTTGCAGCCGATGTCGGTGCGCCGCGCATTGTCGTCCTCGAGCGTTTCCTGCGTGTCGATCGAAAACATCACGCCCTCGGGATCGACGCGCAGCGTCGACACCGTGATCGTGCGTGACAGATCGATGCTGCCGGCGGGCTGATCCTTGCAGCCGACCTCGTGTTGCACGACCTGGTGATGCGTATCCGTGCGTGCCTGGCCGACGGTCGTAGTGCCTTCGAACGAATCGATCTGCTGGCCATCTTTCACCACCTGCAGCTGCCATTGCACGACCTGCTGCGCTGGCCGTTGTTGCGCGTGGGCGAGCAACGAAGCGCCAAGCAGCATGGCCAGGATACTGGTTTTCCACATAAAAAGGATCTCCGCTCACGCGTCGCTTGCGTGGGTGCCTCGTAGCAATTAGAGAGCCATCTTACCCCCGATGGCCGCAACGATTTCTGACACGGTCGACGAGGGCCGGTTCAGCAACACTCCATTCCAGATAAGGATGGGATGCCAGCGATCGTTAGCAGCAGAGCCACATGACTGCTGGCTTGCACGCGTTTGTGTCCTCGCTACACTGGACTCGAACCGGCGCTCACAAGGCGCCGCCGCTGCAGAATCAGCCAGACGGGGTGAGCGATGACGACAGCAATGGTCAAACAGGAAATCGCCGTGGCCTCGTTCAGCCGGGTGTATGACCTCGACGAGGTCGAAAGCGCGCTGAACGGTCTCGGCGAGGGCGCGAACGAGGCGCTGCGCGCGACCTACGAAAAGATGCTGAAAACCGGCAATCTGCGATTCTGCGTGAAGCCGAACCGGATGCCGTCGATCGACGATCTGATCGGCGCGCTGCCCAATTTTTCCGCACCGCTCGACGACATCCGCAAGCAGGTCGCGCTGTGCCTCGAAACCGAGGACCGGCTCGAACTGATGCCGATCCTGTTGCTCGGCGAGCCCGGCATCGGCAAGACGCATTTCGCGAAGCAGCTCGCGCGCCTGCTCGGCACCGCGTACCAATACGTCGCGATGAGTTCGCTGACGGCGGGCTGGATTCTGTCGGGCGCGTCGTCGCAATGGAAGAACGCGAAGCCGGGCAAGGTGTTCGATGCACTCGTGAACGGCAGCTACGCGAACCCGGTGATCGCCGTCGACGAAATCGACAAGGCGAGCGGCGATTCGCAATACGATCCGCTCGGCGCGCTGTATGCGCTACTCGAACACGACACCGCCCAGAGCTTTATCGACGAGTTCGCCGAGATACCGATCAACGCGGGCAACGTGATCTGGATCGCGACCGCCAACGACGAACGCGCGATCCCCGAGCCGATCCTGAACCGCATGAACGTCTACGAGATCTCGCCGCCGGACCACGCCGGCGCGCGACGCATTGCGCAGTCGATCTACGACGAGATCCGCGGTGCGCACAACTGGGGCCTGCGCTTTCCGGGGACGCTTGGCGAAGCGACGCTCGATGCGCTCAAGCGGGCCTCGCCGCGCGAGATGCGCCGCGCGATCCTGAACGGCTTCGGCGCGGCGCGCATCGCGGGACGCGACCAGATCGAGCCCGCCGATATCCGCCTAGATTACGGAAACCGGCGAAAACCGATCGGTTTTTGAGGTTTTCGGTCGTTTTTTTCACCCAAACCCCGCTTCTCTGGAATTTGGGGAGCCGTCTCGGCAAATTCATACAGCCTGCATGGTGAATGCCGCGGCAATTATTGCTATTTTCGATGTGGGAGCGCGGAATCGAGCCAGCTTGCGCCGCCATCGCCTGGTCGGCGCGCACGAACGTTTGTCACTTCTGTCTGTACCGAGTCGTACAATTTTCCGTGGCGGTGATAAAAAGACATAAGCAGACCAGCGGACAGATGCGTTCGACAACAAACGGAACGCGGCGGCGAGGTGCCGTACTTGTCTTCCTTCCATCGGCTGAACGAGGCAGCGCGCGGCCCCATGCGCCGCGTCAACGGATATGGATCAGATCGAATGTGTAGTGATCGGCGCCGGCGTGATCGGCCTCGCGACGGCGCGCGCGCTGGCGGCGCGCGGGCGCGAGGTGATCGTGCTGGAGGCCGCCGACGCCATCGGCGTGGGCACGAGTTCACGCAACAGCGAAGTGATTCATGCGGGCATCTACTATCCGCGCGGATCGCTGAAGGCCACGCTGTGCGTGCGCGGCCGCGAAATGCTGTATGACTATTGCGCCGAGCGCAACGTGCCGCATTCGCGCTGCGGCAAGCTGCTCGTCGCCACGTCGCGCAACCAGATTCCGCAGCTCGAAAGCATCCTGGCCAAAGGGCGCGACAACGGCGTGCTCGACCTGATGCGCATCACCGGCGATCAGGCACAGGCGCTCGAACCGGCGCTCGAATGCGTGGAGGCGGTGTTTTCGCCGCAGACGGGGATCGTCGATAGTCATCAGTACATGCTCGCGCTGCAAGGCGATGCCGAGCGCGACGGCGCCGTGTACGCGTTCCATGCGCCGGTCGAGGCGATCGAGGCTCACAATGGCCGTTTCACCATCGCGGTCGGCGGTGCGGCGCCCACCACGATCAGCGCTGCCTGCGTGATCAACAGCGCGGGTCTGCATGCGAACGCACTCGCGCGCAAGATTCGCGGACTCGACGTGCGCCACGTGCCGCCGCTCTACTTCGCGCGCGGCAATTACTTCAGCATCTCGGGGCGCGCGCCGTTCAGCCGCCTGATCTATCCGATGCCGAACGAAGCCGGCCTCGGCGTGCATCTGACGCTCGACCTGGGCGGCCAGGCGCGCTTCGGTCCCGACGTCGAATGGGTCGATGCGATCAATTACGACGTCGATCCGCGTCGCGCGGAGTCGTTTTATGCGGCGATTCGCGCGTACTGGCCGGCCTTGCCCGATGGCGCGTTGCAGCCGGCGTATGCCGGTATTCGTCCGAAGTTGTCCGGCCCGGGCGAGCCCGCCGCGGACTTCGTGATCCAGGGGGCGGCCGCGCATGGCGTGCGCGGGCTCGTCAATCTGTTCGGCATCGAGTCGCCGGGGTTGACCGCATCGCTTGCGATTGCGCAGCGGGTCTGCGAGCTGAGCGGGCGGCCTTGAGGCCGTGTTTGCCCCGTACCGATCCGCTTATTTTTAGCATTTGGAATATCACGGGCGACGGCTACGTTGCTATGCTTGGGGAACGCTGTCATCAGAACGGCGTTGATTCCAATATAAATGGAGTGAGTCCCCATGAGATCTTCCCGTCGCACGTTTTTGATCACCAGCATCGGTGTGGCATCGACGCTCGCGCTGTCGCGCCAGGCGTTCGCCGACGCGCCGAAAGTCTCCGAAACCGATCCGACCGCGCAGGCGCTTGGCTACAAGGCGGACGCGAGCAAGGTCGACAAGGCGAAATTCGCCAAATACACGCCTGGCGAGCAATGCAGCAACTGCAGCTTCTTCCAGGGCAAGGCGGGCGATGCCTACGGCCCCTGCACGATGTTCGCGGGCAAGCAGGTCGCGGCCACGGGATGGTGCAGCGCCTATAACAAGAAGGCCTGATCAAGCCTGCGCATGAGGTGCTTGCAAGCGCGCACGGGATGCGCCGCAGTACCGCGGCGCATCCCGTGATTGTGCGCGTCGTGGTGCTTCGCGCCGCGCGTGGCGCAGGCTGCGCGGCGCAAGCCGGGCCGGTTTTTCAAAGCTTCATTGCAGCGGGCCGCTGGACTTTTAGCGGCGCGCATTCATCAATGGCGGCCGCTTGTCGAACCACGGCCGTGCCGCCTCGAGTTGCGCGGCGAGTCTGAACAGAGTCGCCTCGCCGCCGATACGCGCCGCGAACTGCACGCCGATCGGCAGCCCGCGCGCATTCCAGTACAAAGGCACCGACATCGCCGGCTGGCCGCTCAGGTTGAACAGCTCCGTGCATCCGGCCCACGCGAACGCCTTGTTCGACGCTTCGAACAGCAGTTTCTTCATCAATCGTTCTACCGGTATCGTGGTGACCGCGCGCATCTGCATGCGCTCGACCGAGCTTGGTCGCATCTCGCCGATCTTGATCGGCGCGGACGCGAGCGTCGCGCACAACAGCACGTCGTAGCGGTTCAGCAGGTCGGTCAGACGCGCAGTGATGCGGCGCTGTTCGTCGAGCGCGGCCGGCAAGCCCTGCTCGCCGAGCTTGCGGCCGACGTGCGCCATCGCCCATGTCGAAATTTCGAACTCGCCGCGCGTTGGCTTGTGGCCGGTGATGCGCTCCGCGTTCAGCACGAGGTCCTCGGCGGTCACCGACCACAGCGTCAGGAACGCATGACGGACCGCCGCGAAATCGACGCCGAGCGACACCGGCTCCAGACGATGGCCGAGTGAGCTCGCGAGGTGCGCGGCGTCGTCGAGCGCGGCGCGCGCATCGGCCGATAACGACGGCGCGAGCATCGGCTCGGTCACGTAGGCGATCGTCAGCGGTTTGCACGGCTCGCGCGTCGCGCCGAGAAAGGTGCCGGGCGCGCCGCTCGGCCGCTCGGCGTTGCCGGCCAGCAGATCGAGCAGCAACGCGCTGTCGCGCACGCTGCGCGACACGGCGTGATCGATGCCGAGTTCGCCGGCCCCGGCCTGCGCCGCACGCGGCACGCGACCGCGCGAGGGTTTCAGGCCGAACAGTCCGCAGCACGACGCCGGAATCCGGATCGAGCCGCCGCCGTCCGACGCATGCGCGAGCGGTACGATGCCGGCAGCGACCGCCGCCGCCGCGCCGCCGCTCGAACCGCCCGGCGTGTGATCGATATTCCACGGATTGCGGCACGCGCCAAATAGTTCGGGCTCCGTATAAGGCATCTGGCCCAGCTCGGACGTGCTGGTCTTCGCGAAGATATTCAAACCCGCCGCTTTCGCGAGCGCGACGACCGGCGCATCCTGAGTCGGAATGAAGTGCCGGTAGTGTCGGCTGCCCATTGCCATGGGCAGTCCCGCAACGGGCGCGCCGAGATCCTTGATCAGGAACGGCACGCCGGCGAGCGCGGCGTGGGCGGCGGAGTTGTCCGTTCCGTTCGCGCCGTCGACGGTATTCGCGCGATTCGCGTCTTCGCGCGACGCACGTTGGCGGGCCGCATCGTAGTCCTTCAGAACGACCGCGTTGATCGCGGGATTGACGGCCTCGGTGCGCGAGATCGCGACGTCGATCAATTCGCGCGCGCTGACCTGGCGCGTGCGCACCAGTTCGGCGAGGCCGATGGCGTCATGAGCGAGATAGTCTGATTGCACGTCGGTTGAGCCCTCGCGGTCGGTTGGCATGCTGCGTCGAATTCGTGGCCGGTCATGCACGCGCGACGGGGGCGTTTCGCTCGGCATCGCGTTGCCCCGCTCGGGCGTCGCACATGTGAAAAGACGGCGTGTCGGCCCACACGCCGTCTTGCACAGAGTACCCGAGTTGAGCGCCGACGTGACTCATGTGAATTCGAGTGCGCGCTTCAAATGCGCGAGCTTGCGATCACATGCGCAACGCGGCGGGGCCGACTGAATGCCGGAACCGCGGATTACATCCGCTCGCCGAGGAACGTCAGCGTGCGGCCATGCGCCAATGCCGACGCGTGCTGGTTGTACGACGCACGCTCCGAGCAGTTGAAACCGTGATCGGCGTTCGGGTAGATGTTGAATTGCACGTTGGCGCGACCCGCGAAGCGCTCCTGAATCTGGCCGATGTCCGACGGCAGAATATGCGCGTCGAGCTCGCCGTAGTGGAACTGCATCGGCACCTTGATGTTCGCGGCTTTGTCGAGATGGTTATGGATGCCGCCGCCGTAGTAGGCGACAGCGGCGTCGACCGAACCGGCCGCCGCGGTCAGATAGGCGAGACGGCCGCCGAAGCAGTAGCCGATCGCCGCGATCTTGCCGGTCACTTCCGGCAGCGCGCGCAAGGCGGCCGCGGCGGCGCCGAGGTCGGCGACCGCGTCGTCGACCTTGGTTTTCTGCATCAGCTCGATGCCCTTTTCGCGATCCTTGCCGTCATACGTCAATTCGACGCGCGGCTGCACGCGCCAGAACACGTCCGGGGCGAGCGCGACATAGCCGTCCTGCGCGTACTGATCCGCGACCGAGCGGATATGGCCGTTCACGCCGAAGATTTCCTGAATGATGATGACGGCCGGTCCCTTGCCGCCCTTCGGCAGCGCGAGGTAGCCGCCGAAACTGTCGTTGCCGGCGGGGATGTCGATCCATCGGGAAGTCGTGCTCATGCTGTTCTCCATTGACTCGCGCGACCGCCGCGCGAGGTCGGTGTGTACGAAACGCTCAAGGCCACGAGGCCCTGCAACGGGCGCTTAGTTTGCCATCAAAAGAATCGCCTTGCAGGGAGGCGGGACGGGGCCTCGCGGGTGATGCGAACTGCTTCGATTCTCGTCAGGCGATTGAAACGATCTCGATAATTCATTTCTCCGCGATGGCGCGTGTCGGTAAAGTCAGCGCGTGATGGCTCGCGCGTGTCAGCGCGTCTCGCGAACATGTTGGCGAGCGCATGAATCAGCACATCGACGGCTTTGCGCCGGAAGGAAACGAACATGAATGAAGACAGTTTCGTGACGCCGTTCGCCGAGCACTTCCAGATGCGGGTACCCGTCGTGCAGGCGCCGATGGCCGGCGGCGCGACGACGCCGGCGCTCGTCGCGGCGGTATCCAATGCGGGCGGACTTGGTTTTCTCGCGGGGGCGGCGCTCGCGCCCGAGAAGATCGCGAGCGAGGTCGCGGCGATTCGCGCGCTGACCGATCGCCCGTTCGGCGTGAATCTGTTCGTGCTCGATCCGGTCTCGCCCGATGAAGCCACCGTGCGCCGCGCGCTCGACGCAATCGATCCGCTGCGCGCCGATCTCGGCTTGCCGCCGGGACAGCCGCTCGCACGCTATGCGCCTGACTTTCGCGCGCAACTGGAAACGCTGATCGAATTGCGGGTGCCGGTCGCCGGCTTTACGTTCGGACTGCTAGCAGCGGGCGACGTCGAGCGTTTGCACGCGAGCGGCAGCTATGTAGTTGGGACTGCGACGCATGTTGCCGAAGGCATCGCGTGGCGCGATGCGGGCGCCGATGCCGTCGCCGCGCAAGGCGCGGAGGCGGGCGCGCATCGCGGCACGTTCATCGGCGCATTCGAAGATGCGCTGGTCGGCACGATGGCGCTCGTGCCGCAACTCGTCGACGCGACCGGGCTGCCGGTGCTCGCGGCCGGCGGCATCATGGACGGTCGCGGCATCGTCGCGGCACTCGCGCTCGGCGCGCAAGCCGCGGTGATGGGCACCGCGTTTCTGACCACCCGCGAGAGCGCGATCCCCGAGGTATGGAAAACCCGCGTGCGCGGCATGGCAGATACCTCGACCACGGTGACGCGCGCGATCACGGGCCGCCACGCGCGCGGCATCCGCAATCCGTTGATACAACGATTGCGCGAATCGGCGGACGGCATCGCGCCGTATCCGGTGCAAAACGCGTTGACGCAGGAGCTGCGGCAAAACGCGGCACGTGCGCAGAACGGCGATTACCTGTCGTTGTGGGCGGGGCAGGGTGCGCCGCTTGGCCACACGCGCGCCGAAGCAATCGGCGCGATCGAACTGATGGCGCAGCTCGAGCAGGAATGGCAGGCGGCCTCCGTGCGAATCGCCGCGTTCTTGCGTTGATTGCATGGCCGATTTAAGGCTGATTTAAGTTTTTTACCGCGCTGACAATCCTGTGCGGCACGCCACATTTTTGAGTTGAAAAACCCTTCGAATCATATGTGACAGAAGCCGGAAAATGGCTAAATCCGCGCCCGCGGAGAAACTTCCCAATTAGCGGAAACCCGCATGGGCTGGGGCTTTCCGGCCCGCTCGCCCAAGCCACGAGCGGTTCGCCCGGGAACTGCGCTATTAGTGTTGTTCCCACTTTCTCAAAAAATTCCCCCAAATTAATTTGATGGCCTACACTTGCGCGCAAGTACGGTTTGCCAACTGTCACAAACAGTCCGGTAAACGTACTGGCCAAGTGCATGAACGATGCAACCGGCGTGGTCGTCCACGGGACTGAGCGACACGTGTAGGGAAGCGGGGCACAGGGCGATTACGTTGTTTTGACCGAAACTGGAGACTTACATGAACATCAAGATTCAAAAGCTGTTGCCGATCAGCGCTGCGGCGGTGCTGTTCGCGACGTTGGCAACATCGGCCGCGGCCGACACGGTCGTGAAGATCGGTCACGTCGCGCCGTTGACTGGCGGTATCGCTCACCTGGGTAAGGACAACGAGAACGGCGCGCGCCTCGCCGTCGAGGAAATCAACGCGAAGGGTCTGACGATCGGCGGCCAGAAGGTCACGCTGCAACTCGACGCGCAGGACGACGCGGCCGACCCCCGCACGGCCACGCAGGTTGCGCAGAAGCTCGTCGACGACAAGGTCGTCGCCGTGGTCGGCCACCTGAACTCGGGCACCTCGATCCCGGCATCGAAGATCTATAGCGATGCGGGCATCGTGCAGATCTCGCCGTCGGCAACGAACCCGGCCTACACGCAGCAAGGCTTCAAGACGACCTACCGCGTCGTCGCGACCGACGCGCAGCAAGGCCCGGCACTCGCGAACTACGCGGCGAAGGGCATGAAGGTGAAGAGCGTCGCGATCGTCGACGACTCGACCGCTTACGGCCAGGGTCTCGCGAACGAATTCGAGAAGACGGCGAAGTCGCTCGGTATGAACGTCGTGTCGCACGACGCGACGAACGACAAGGCCGTCGACTTCCGCGCGATTCTGACGAAGATCAAGGGTGAAAATCCCGACGCGATCATGTACGGCGGCATGGACGCGACCGGCGGCCCGTTCGCCAAGCAGGCGAAGCAGCTCGGCCTGCGCGCGAAGGTGCTGGCAGGTGACGGCGTGTGTACCGACAAGCTGTCGGACCTGGCCGGCGACGCAACCGACAACATCGTCTGCTCGGAAGCCGGCATGGCGCTCGAAAAGATGGCGGGCGGCAAGGCGTTCGAAACGAAGTACGAGAAGCGCTTCGGCCAGCCGATCCAGATTTACGCGCCGTTCACGTATGACGCGGTGTACATCGTCGTCGACGCGATGAAGCGCGCTAACTCGACCGATCCGGCGAAGATCCTGGCAGCGATGCCGACGACCGACTACAAGGGCGTGATCGGCGAAACGACGTTCGACTCGAAGGGCGACCTGCAGCACGGCGTGATCTCGCTGTACAACTACAAGCAAGGCAAGAAGACGCTGCTCGACGTCGTGAAGATGTAAATTCGCTGTGGTCGAAGGCGGCGTCGGGCCGCACTTCGATTTGCCGCCAAAGAGGCACGTGGGCCGTCAGGCTTGCGTGCCTCTTCTTTTTGGCGTTGCGTTTGCGTCAGATCTTCAAACGCCGCAGCACCTTCGGCCCGACGAGCGCGATCATCGCGGCGCACACAGCGACGACCGACAGCCCGATCGTCAGATTGGTCACCTGCGCGACCGCACCGATGATCACCGGTCCGAGCAGCAACCCGAAATAGGCCAGACCCGCGACGTGCGCGAGCCCCTCGGCCGCGTGGATGCCCTTCACGCTCGCGGCCGCCGCGAACAGCACCGGCATCATGTTCGCGAGGCCCAGGCCGATCAGCGCAAAGCCGGCGAGCGCGGCCACCGGATTCGGCAGCAGCAGCGCGTCGACCATCCCGGCGCAGGCGAGCGCCGCACTGATCATCACGAGTTGCGGCGCGCCGAAGCGGGCGCGCACCGCGTCGCCGGCAAAACGCGCTGCCGCCATGCCGCCGGAAAACGCCGCGTAGGCGGCGCTGGCGAGCGCGGGCGTCGAGAGCACGACATCGCGCATATAGACCGTGGCCCAGTCGTACATCGCGCCTTCGGCGATCAGCGCGACCAGCGCCATCGTGCCGAGCGCCCACAACGCCGGCGAGCGCCAGCGGCTCGCGCGCGGCGTCGCGGCATCGGGATGCTCGGCGTGCGGCACGTGCGGCAGCACCGACGGGCACGCGAGCACCAGCACGAGCGCGCTGGCCGCCGCGGCGAGCGCGAGATGCAGAGCCGGCGCCATGCCGCGCGACAGCAGCGCCCCGCCCACCGCCGCGCCGAACATGCCGCCAAGGCTGAACATCCCATGCAGCGACGACATGATCGGCTTGCCGAGCGCCTTTTCGACGGCGCTCGCTTCGGCGTTCATCGCGACGTCGAGCGTGGCCATGCCCGCGCCGAAGACGGCCAGCACGACGAGCAGGATCCAGTACGCCGGCACGACGAGGATCAGCGCGGCGCAGGCGGCCATCGCGAGGCCGCCGGTCAGGCAGGCGCGGCGCGTGCCGACCCGCGCGATCCACGACGCATTGGTCACCATCGCGCCGATCGATCCGCCCGCCACCGCGAACAACGCGAACGACAGCATCGCCGGATTCAGATGGAAGCGGTCGCGCACCGTTGGCACGTGCACGCCCCACGAGGCGTACATCATGCCGGCGATGAAAAACACCGCCATCGTGGCAATGCGTGCGCGTTGCCGTGCGGTGACAGACAGATTGCGATGCGCGGCGGGCAGGACGGCGAATTCGGAAGCTTGGTGATCGGGCACGGAGGTCTCGAGGCGAAGTGCGCGAGAAAGCGCATTGAAAGCGGATCTTCGATTCTATCGAAGCGTGGTGCCGAATGCTTGGAGCCGTGGGATCGGGCGCATACGATTGATAGGCTGGAGGATGGAACCTGGCGGTATTGCCGGCTGTCATGCCATGGCACGCCGCAGTTGGTTTTTGCATTGCCGTGCGCGGCGGCTTTTCTGCCGCTCACCGCTTTCCGTTCATTTCTAATTCACCGAGGAACGCTCAGTTGAACATTCCGGCTCACGCTCCGCTGCATCTGCTGCACACGGCCACGGTCGGCACGCTCGCCACGCATGCTCGCCAGCCCGAGGGCTTTCCGTATCCGTCGGTGCTGCCGTTCGCGCCGGACGCGCGGCATCGTCCGACGATCCTCGTGAGCCGGCTCGCGGAGCACACGCACAACCTGCACACCGATCCGCGCGCCGGTTTTCTGGCCGTCGACGCACCCGACGGCGACGTGCTGGGCGGCCAGCGCGTCACGCTGCTCGGCCGCTTCGAGCCGGTCGGCTCGAGCCCGGAACTGGCGCGGCGCTACCTGCGCTATCACCCGGACGCGGAGCGCTACCTGATGCTGGGCGATTTCACGTTCTGGATCATGGAGGTCCAGCGGCTGCGCTACATCGGCGGCTTTGGCGCGATGGGCTGGCTCGATGGCGCCGAACTCGATCCGCTGCCGCCGCTTGCAGTCAGCGAGGAGGACGCGCTGATCGCGGAATTCGGTCACCGGCTGAGTGGCGCGGGCGGCGTCGAATTGCTGGGTGTCGACCGTTATGGCGCCGATCTGAAACGCAACGGCGTGCGCCACCGTTTCGCATTCGATGGCGCCCGGTCCGATACCGGGACATTGCACGCCGCGCTCGAAGTCTGCATCGAGCGGCATGCGGATTAAGTATTTATCGTTTATCGGGAAAACACGCATGCGCCGGTCGCGACGAACGGGTCTTTGTCTCAATAGTGCGCGGCTTATCCAAGTCAAAGCTTTCATGCCGTGAAATGTTCGATGTGCAATAGACGGCTCAAGTCTCATTTCTTGATAGTTAAATGGTGTAAATATGCAGATCAGTGGACTTTTTCAGCGACATGCGAAATCAGGATTTGTAGTCCGACCCAAAAGCAGCGCAGGAAACTTTTTGAAACGAATTTAAATTAATTTTGTCCGGTTACTTATCCAGCCTTTCTATTTTGTGTTAATCTCGCCGTCAAATTCCGAGGCATGAAACCTTCAAAGGCGAGTCGGCAAAAGACCGGCGGTCATTTATCCATACCACAAGGGAACCTATGTCTTCTTACAAGGAACTGCTCGCACAGCGCGAGAAGCTCGAAAAGCAGATTGAAGAAGCGAAGTCGCGCGAATACGCGGAAGTCTTGAATGAAATCAAGCAGAAGATGGCGGATTACGGCATTTCACTGAGCGAACTCGGCGGCGGCCGCGCACCGAAAGGCGCTAAAGGGAGCCGGCCGCGCGCAGGCGTCGCGCCTAAATATCGCGATCCGGAAAGCGGCAGCACGTGGTCCGGTCGCGGCAAGCCGCCGCGCTGGATTGCGGGTCTTGATCGCGAAAAGTTTCTGATCCAGAAGTAATCACGATCAGGCGGGCAGTGAGGGTTGGCCGCACGTAGTACGAATAGCGGCAATCCACCGCGTTTATAGCCTGCTGCAGAATCTGAAAAAGCCGCGCACCGTTCAGGGCGCGGCTTTCGTCATTTGCGGCGCCGAGTTCTTTGTCGCATGCGCTTCAGGCAGCTGGAACGCGAATGCTTTTCGTTTAGATAAGCGATTGATTTAAAAAGGTTTTTTTCTGCTTTTCCCTGCGCGCGCGATTCGTGGCGGGTACAATAACAATAATTGTCCTTTCCGCCTTTTCAGCATGCAGTCCGCCACGATCGCCCAAACCACCGAGAAACAACGCGTTGCGCGCAAAAGTACTTTTGCGAGTATTGCGCTCAATAGCGTGTTGATGACGCTGCAAATCGCCATCGGCACGGTCGCGCACTCGCAGGCGCTAGTTGCCGACGGTGTCCATTCCCTTGCCGATCTTATTTCCGATTTTGTCGTGCTGATTGCCAATCGGCACAGCGGGGCCAAGCCCGACGCGGATCACAATTACGGGCATAGCCGTTATGAGACGGTGGCGTCGTTATTTCTCGGCGCGCTGCTGATCTCGGTCGGCGTCGGCATGTTGTGGCGCGCCGGTACGCGGCTCGCCGACCTGCAAAATATTCCCGCCGTGCACATGAGCGCGCTCGCGGTCGCGGCGCTCGTGCTGGTCTGCAAGGAAGCGCTGTTTCGCTACATGCTGCGCGAGGCGAAGCGCGTGCGTTCCGCGATGCTGATCGCGAACGCATGGCACGCGCGCTCGGACGCGGCGTCGTCGCTGGTGGTGGGAATCGGCGTGATCGGCAGTCTCGCCGGCTTGCGGTTGCTCGACCCGATCGCAGCGGCCATCGTCGGTTTCATGGTCGCGCGCATGGGCTGGATCTTCGGTTGGGACGCGCTGCAGGATCTGTCGGACCGCGCGCTCGACGAAACCGCCGCGGCCGACATGCGCGCATTGCTGATGTCCACCCCCGGCGTGCGTGACGTGCACGAAATGCGTACGCGCAAGATGGGCGATTTCGCGCTCGTCGACGCGCACATTCTGGTCGATCCGATGATTTCGGTATCGGAAGGGCATTACATCGCGGAGTCGGCGCGTCTGCGCGTGCTGACCGACAAGCGCGTGCTCGACGCGCTGATCCACGTCGATCCGGAAAACGATGCACTCGCGCATCCACCGGTCGATCTGCCACCGAGGGAGCGCGTGAGCGCCGAGGTCGACGCGGCGCTGGCGGCCGGGGGCTTGCAGGCCGCTGCGATAAATCTGCACTACCTGAGCACGGGGCTCGACGTGGCGGTGGTGTTACCGGCGGCAGCGTCCGTTCAAGGGCGCGCTGCAGACGGCCCCGAGGCCGCGCCTCTGCTGGAAAGCGAGGCGCAGTCGCTTGGGCGCGTCGATCTGGAGGCGCTCAAGCGTCGTCTCGGCGCGCGCAAGCTAGACGTGCTGCTGCAACGGGATATCTCGGCCGCGCAAGGCGGTTCGGCGGCGGAACTCAAGACTGGCGTCGCCCCCAGCGGTCGGTCAACCGCCACGGAGCCTCACAACGCCGCCTGAGTCCGACGAGTTTCGGACATCCGATGCCGCGAACCTTCATGCCGCCCGCGGCGGCGGGATCCGTCACAACGGCAACTGCGTATCGAACTTGATTTCGCGCAGCACGACGCTCGTACGCACCTGCGCGACGGCCGGAATCTTGAAAATGCGTTCGTGCAGGAAGCTGTCGTAGGCCTTGATGTCCGGCGCGACGATCTTGAGGATGTAATCGGATTCACCGGTCGTGCTGTAGCACTCGGTCACTTCGGGGCAGGTGGCGATTTCCCGCTCGAACTGCTCGACGCCGCCTTCGGTATGGCGCGTCAGATGGATATGCGCGAGCGCGCACACGTGCAAGCCGAGCTTTTCGCGATCGAGCAGCGCCGTGTAGCGCTGGATCACGCCCGACTGTTCCATGTCCTTGATGCGCCGCCAGCACGGCGTGCTCGACAGCCCGACCTGGTCGGAGATTTCCTGCACGGAACGACGTGCGTCGAGCTGCAGAAGGCGCAGGATCTTCTGTGAGAACGTATCGAGTGTCAACTGCGCCTCCGTTAGCGTCGCCGTATCAACGCATGGTAGAGGGCGCGAAAACGAAACGCAATGTAAAACGGCTCTCGCGAGCGAGATTGCCTAATTTACCGGGTCGGGAGCGGCGTTTTGCCCTGAGCCGTCCCCATCATCCTTGCCGTCCCCCGGCAGTTCGGGCTGACGCGCGCGCAAGTCCTTCAGCATGTTGCAAAAGAGGGCACCCTGCTCGATCGCGTCGTCAAGCGCGACGTGCGTATGCGGATGGTCGTCGAACCAGTGCTTCGGAAAGCGCGGCTTGATGTTCTTGCGGTACGGCAGGCCGGTCATCGCGAACGCGAGCGTCTTGATGTCGAGCGCCGACCACGAAAACGGGCAGCGGCCGACGAAGCGCATCATGTACCAGAACATATAGGTGAAGTCGAAGCCGGCCGGCATCGCGACGAACACCGGCTTGCCCGGCAGCGCCTCGACCCATTCGACATAGGCGGTCAGGGCGGCCTCGGGTTTCTGCAAGTCCTGGCGGCAGGCCGTCCATGCTTCCGGCTGCGTCTTCCACCACGCTTCCTGAACCGGATGCGGCGCTGCACCTTCGAGCAGTTCGAGATTCGCCGAAAACGTCGCGATCAGCTGCTTGTCTTCGGTGTATGCGGCGGACGCGAAGCTCAGCATCGAATGCGGGCCGGGGATCGGGCCGTCCGCTTCGACGTCGGTACTCACATAGATTTCGCTGCTCATGCGCCAACTCCGTCTGCGACGTAGGGATTCGTGCGGCGCTCGGCGCCGAACGTCGAGGTCGGGCCGTGGCCGGGCACGAACGTGACGTCGTCGCCGAGCGGCCAGAGTTTGTCGCGGATCGAGCGGATCAGGTCCGCATGATTGCCACGTGGGAAATCCGTGCGGCCGATCGAGCCGGCGAACAGCACGTCGCCAACTAGTGCAAGCCGGTGCGCGCGGCTGAAGAAGACCACGTGGCCCGGCGTGTGGCCGGGGCAGTGATAGACCTCGAGGGTTTCGTCGCCGAATTGCACGGTGTCGCCGTCTTGTAGCCAGCGGTCCGGCGCGAAGGCGTCGGCGGCCGGGAAGCCGAAGCGCGTGCTCTGGTCCGGCAGCTTGTCGAGCCAGAAGCGTTCGTCGGGATGCGGACCTTCGATCGGCACGCCGTAGTGGGTGGCGAGTGTCTTCGCGCCAGCGCAGTGATCGATGTGGCCATGGGTCAGCAAGACCTTTTCGACGGTCACGTTCTGCCGCGCGATCTCGCGCTGGATCGTGTCGAGGTCGCCGCCCGGATCGACGACGGCCGCGCGCCCGGTGGCCTCGCAAACGAGCAGCGAGCAGTTCTGCTGGAACGGCGTGACGGGGATCAGGGTGACTTTCATGGCTGGACGACGCGCTGGAAAAACGTTGATTGTACCGGGCCTCGCGACAGCCTCCGCCGCCCATGCGACGGGGCCGACTCACGGCCCGTCTCGGTCTTTCGTATGTTCATTTTTGCGATAAATGTGAAGATTGATCAAGTTTTTGAGCAGCCCGCCATCCCAGAAAAAAGTTTTGGGTATAATGGACTCCATGCACTAGGAATTGTGCTGCCACAAGGCGATGTGTTCCCACCAAAAGGGAATGCCGCTCGCCGTTCAAGTAAGGGCTGTCGGAATGCCGACGGCCATCCAGTATCGATGCGTTCGATGCACACGTCTTGCCCAGCCAGGCGCCGCGCGCCTGCTACGGAATTAATCTCCGTGACGCTGGGTGGGGCCTACGCCGCCGTTCCTGCGCGCTGAATTGCGCGCGCAAGAACGTGTCATTGCCACGTTCAGTTGGCGGCATGTGGGGTCTGGTCAGGCTGCCGGGACAGGTTGCGCCAGACGTGAAAATTAACCGTGCGGTAGCGGCTGAGTGAGCCGTATCCGGGCTTTGACGTACTGCGCTTTTTCGCGCGGCGCGTTGTCGTCCCTGCCGCCGGAGCCGCAAGCAACATACCCAGCAGTTTGCGGGTGACGCGGCTCGACAATGTGATTGCACGTCTTATGAAAACTGGGCTAACCCGTGGTCTAGGGACTCTTTTTACCTTTTTTGTACTGGCCGGCTGTGCCACGCCTCCGGGCGCACGCGATACGTCCGCGAACGACACGCCACAAAGTACAAAGAACACGCACCTGAGCTCTTTCGGACCGCAATCGTTCGGTAGCGCGCCGGCCTCGAGCCCGAGCGCGTCGAGCGCGCCCGCGTCGCCGCTGGCTGACGCGCAGCCGCTCACCGACGACGGCGTAGACGTCGCGGACTTCCATCAGATCGGACGCGCGTCGTGGTACGGACGCTTCTTCCACGGCCGCCGCACCGCCAATGGCGAGCGCTACGACATGCATGCCCTGACGGCCGCGCATCGCACGCTGCCGCTCGGCTCGTACGTGCGCGTGACCAATCCGGCCAATTCGCGCTCGGTGATCGTACGGATCAACGACCGCGGCCCGTACGCCCGCGGCCGCGTGATCGACCTGTCGATGGCGGCCGCCGCCATGCTCGACATGCGCCACACCGGCACCGCGCGGGTCAAGATTGAAGGGCTCACGCAACAGGAAGCGCGCGCCGAGCTGAACGAGACGCTCGCGTCGAACTCGGATTCGAACAAGTGATGTGACGTTACGTGGCGATGATGCCGCGTCGGGTGAACCAACCGTCTGTAGAAAATCGAAGGGCCGCGACATGCGGCCCGTTTCGTTTGCCGTCCGCCGCTTACCCGCCCGGCTTCGCTCTCAGGCGTCGGGCTTGTCTTCCTTCAGCGCCAGCGCGCGCGTGTACAACGCATTGCGCGATGCGCCCGTGAGCGCCGCCGCGACCTTCGCCGCGCTGCTCACCGTCAATTCTTCCAGCAGGATGCCGAGCAGCGCGTCGTGATCGTGCTCGCCGGCCGCTTCGGGCGCCGCGCCTTCGACCACCAGCACGAATTCGCCACGCTGCCGGTTCGCGTCGGCAGCGAGCCACGTTGGCCCTTCGGCCAGGGTGCCCTGGTGCAGGGCTTCGTGTAACTTCGTCAGTTCCCGCGCGATCAGCAGACGGCGTGTGCCGCCGAACGCATCGGCGAGCGCCTGCACCGTCTCGACGATCCTGTGCGGCGCTTCGTAGAACACCATCGCGTGAGGATGTTGCGCGAGCGCCTGCAAGGCGGTGGCGCGCGCCTTCGGCTTTGGCGGGAGGAAGCCGAGGAACGAGAACGTCGCGACCCAGTCGCCGGTTGCGCTGAGCGCGGTGGCGAGCGCACTCGCGCCGGGCAGCGGGACCACCACGAAGCCGGCCTCGCGCACGGCATCGACGAGCTTGGCGCCGGGGTCCGAGATGCCTGGCGTGCCCGCGTCGGACACGTAGGCCACGCGCTCGCCGGCCTGCAGATACTCGATCACGCGCTGCGCGGCGGTGCGCTCGTTGTGCTGATGCACGGCGACGAGCGGCTTCGAGATGCCGTAGCGCGCGAGCAGCTGACCGGTGTTGCGGGTGTCCTCGGCGGCGATGCGGTCCGCGAGTCCGAGCACGTGCAGCGCGCGCAGCGTGATGTCGGCGATGTTGCCGATCGGCGTGGCCACCACATACAGCACGGCGGCGGGGTACTGCTGCCCTTGCGCGAGTTCGGAGAGAGGAGTCATGACACGGAAGACACAAACAGACGGAACGAGGCCGACATTGTGCCATGTGGGCTTGCGCGAGCAGGCCCCGCCGAACACTGCGCAAAAGATGCCCATAAACGCCGGTCCAAAAACCGCCCACAACTTTTCCTGCGCTCACCAGTCCAAATCCGTCGGCGCGGCTTTCGAAGCACGCGCGCGAGAATTTTTGCAGCGCCAGCGTCTGCGCTTCGTGGCGCGCAACGTCGCATGTCGGGGCGGCGAGATCGATCTCGTGATGAGTGATCGTGACGGCGCGCTGGTGTTCGTCGAAGTTCGCGCGCGTGCGCAGCGGCATTATGGCGGTGCGGCTGCGAGCATCGGTTGGCAGAAGAGACAGCGCATCGTGCGAGCGGCGCGGCACTATCTCGCGACGCGCGCCACGACGAACCGCGGCCCGCGCGACGAACCCGCGTGCCGTTTCGACGTCGTCGCGTTCGAGAGCGGCAGGCTCGTGTGGTTGCGCGATGCGTTTCGCGCCGACGAAGTCTGACCGACAGCGCAGAGAACGCGCGTGAGTGCGATAAACTTGCGCTCGCATGCCGCGCGAACTCATCGGCGGCCACAGCCTGGCAGTATGACTTCACAACACGGCCGCGCAGTGCGGTCCATTCGCGGTAGAAGATAGAGACTCGATGTCAGTCGAACGCATCCAACAACACTTTCGCGACAGCGCGGCAGTCAAACTCGAAGCCCTCGAAACCCTGTCGATGCCGATCGCCGCCGCGATCGACACGATGTTCGCCGCGCTCGCCAACGGCAATCGCATCCTCGCGTGCGGCAACGGCGGTTCGGCCGCCGACGCGCAGCATTTCGCGGCCGAGCTGATTGGCCGCTTCGAGCGCGAGCGGCCAGGTCTGCCGGCCATTGCGCTCAGCACCGACACCTCCGTGCTCACCGCGATCGCCAACGACTATTCGTTCGAACAGATCTACGCGAAACAGGTCTGGGCGCTCGGTCAGCCCGGCGACGTGTTGCTCGCGATCACCACATCCGGCAATTCCGCGAACGTGCTCGCCGCGATCGAAGCCGCGCATGAGCGCGAAATGATCGTCGTTGCGCTGACCGGCAAGGGCGGCGGACGCGCGCAGCAAGTGCTGAGCGACACCGACATTCACGTGTGCGTGCCGTCCGACCGCACGGCGCGCATCCAGGAAGTGCACCTGCTGACCATCCATTGCCTGTGCGACGGCATCGATGCCATGTTGCTCGGCGAAGACTGAGACTGATTTCGAAGGAGAGCTAGTTGATGAGCGTTTTCCGCATCAAGAAGACACTGGTGAGAACCGTGCTCGTGGTCGGGGTCGCGGCGGGCCTGTCGGCCACGCTGCAAGGCTGCTTTCTCGCTGTCGGGGCGGCGGCGGGCGGCGGCGCGCTGATGGCGACCGACCGCCGCACGCTCGGCGCGCAGACCGAGGATCGCGAGATTCAGGTGAAGGCGCTGTCGCAGATCAGCCAGAATCTGCCGGACTCCGCGCACGTCAACGTCACGGTGTTCAACCGCCGCGTACTGCTGACCGGCGAGGTCGCGGGCGAGGCGTCGAAGCAGCGTGCCGAGAGCATCGTGCGGAACATGAACAACGTGAATACGATCGTCAATGAACTGGCGATCGTGCCGGCGAGCTCGTTCTCGTCGCGCACCAATGACACCTACCTCGAAACGCGCGTGAAGACCGCTCTGATCGCCGAGAAGAACATTTCGGCGAACAACTTCAAGGTCGTGGCCGAGCGCGGCAACGTCTATCTGATGGGCCTCGTCACGATGAATGAGGGCAATATCGGCGCCGACGTCACGAGCCGCGTGCCGGGCGTCGTGCAGGTGGTCAAGGTGTTCCAGTACATCCAGCCGCAGGAAGCCGAAGCTGCTGCGGCCGCCGGTGCGACGGCGCCGGTGGCCGCCTCGCAGCCCGAGGTCAGCGAGCCGACGGTCGGCGCGATTCCCGATTCGTCGGTGAGCGCGCGGCCGCTCGATCAGCAGGCGCCTGCGCCGGTCAACTCGTCGACGTCGGTGCGGCCGGGTAATCCGAAGGCGGTGCCTTGATGCGCGGTGTGACGCGTGCGGGTGCCGTGTTCGCGTTGGTGGTGGGCGCGGTGGCGGGCACGATGACGTCGGTTGCTCGCGCGGCCGAGGCGCCGCGCGGCCAGCAGGTCGCCGCCGCGAATGCATGCATGGGCTGTCACGCCGTCGATCGCAAGCTGGTTGGTCCGTCGTTCCAGCAAATCGCCGCGAAGTACAAGGGCGACGGGCAGGCGCCGGCCAAACTCGCGCGCAAGGTGAAGGACGGCGGCTCCGGCGTATGGGGCATGATTCCGATGCCGGCCCATCAATCGATGAACGATGCGGACATCCGCGCGGTGGTCGACTGGGTGCTCGCGGGCGCGCCGTCCAGATGAGGTTTTCCCGGGGCTGGAGGCTTGGCAAAAGGGAAAATGGCTGTGCTAGAATTATTTTTGTTGGGGGGGTAGCTCAGCTGGGAGAGCGTCGCGTTCGCAATGCGAAGGTCGGGAGTTCGATCCTCCTCCTCTCCACCATCAGGTAGTCCTGGCAGTTCCAGAGTATTCCGCAAACCCCGCGTCCCGTAAGGCTCGCGGGGTTTTTGTTTCCACTTCGGGATTATGGTTTCCGTTGACAGCCGGGGGCCTTTCGGCGCAGGTTTGGGGGCCTCAGGCTCATTTTTGAGCCCATCCGAAATTTAGGCCCCCACGTTGCAGGAGGTGTCCCATGCCTCTTACCGATCTGGAAGTTCGCCGGGCTGCCGCGCAGGAGAAGACGTACCGGGTCTCCGACGGCCGCGGAATGTATCTCGAGATTTCTCCGTCCGGCGGCAAATACTGGCGCCTCAAATACCGGTTCAACGACCGGGAGCGAAAGCTGGCGCTGGGCGTCTATCCGGATGTCACACTCGCCCACGCCCGCAGAAAGCGCGACGAAGCCCGTGCGATGCTCGCCGATGGCATCGATCCCGGCCAGGCCAAGAAGGACAAGAAACGCCTGGCGCGGCTCAACGCCGCCACCACCTTCGAGGCCGTCGCGCTCGAGTGGTTCGAGCAGCAGGCGCCCGGCTGGGCACCGAGCCACTCCGAGAAGATCATGGGGCGGCTGAAGAAGGACCTGTTTCCGTGGCTTGGCTCCCGTCCCATTGCCGACATCAGCCCACCTGAAGTTCTCGAAGTGCTGCGCCGTGCCGAGAAGCGCGGTGCTCACGACACCGCACACCGGCTTCAGCAGAACTGCGGTCAGATCTTTCGCTACGCCGTGGTGACCGGGCGCGCTACGCGCGACGTAAGCGCCGATTTACGCGGCGCGCTGCGGCCCAACCGGCATACCCACTTCGCCTCGATTACGGATCCACAGAAGGTCGGCGAAATGCTGCGCGCCTTTGATGGCTTTTCCGGGACACTGGTCGTCCGCGCGGCGCTGCAACTCGCGCCGTTGCTGTTCGTGCGGCCCGGAGAGTTGCGGCAGGCCGAGTGGGCGCAGATTGATCTGGAACGGCGCGAATGGCGTTATACCGTCTCGAAGACAAACACGGAGCATCTGGTACCACTGGCTGCGCAGGCGGTGGAGATCCTGAAAGAGTTGCAGGCGCTGACCGGAAAATGGCGTTGCGTCTTTACAGGTCGGGATCGCAGGAAACCCATGAGCGGCGCGGCGATCAATGCCGCGCTGCAGCGGCTGGGCTTCGATACGAAAACCGAGATCACGGGCCACGGATTCCGGGCGATGGCCCGGACCATCCTGCATGAACGGCTCCGGTTTCCGGCGGAAGTCATCGAGCACCAGTTGGCACATCGGGTGCCCGACTCGCTCGGAAGTGCGTACAACCGTACGCGGTTCATCGATGACCGGATCGCGATGATGCAGGCGTGGGCCGATTATCTGGATCGGTTGAAGGCCGGGGCAGAGGTGGGTCCGATTAGGCCAAGAGGCGTTCGAAGTGAGCTTCGTTGTAGTGGGAATTACCGCTTGAGTTGTTCGATAACAGAAACTCCATCGCAACTTGACTGAAACCAGACACCTAGCGCAACGGATCGCTCAAAAGTAGCCTTTCTTGCGGAGCGTCGGCGAGTAGCTGACGAGCGGCCGCCGCGTGGATGCAAGTAGTCTGTTTTAGCTTCGCAAGCGGTTGCGGTTAACATAGGAGCTGTCGCTCCCGCATACATTATGACGAATGTGATCGATCGGATCGGCGATCGCGATCGCCGAACGGGGCACGAAAGACGGATAGCGACCCCTCAACCGCCGTTCGCACCCGCCCCACCGCAACGACCGTTTCTGAAGTTCAGTCGCCGCACGCCGCACCTAGTCGACCGGCGAGTTATCGCCGGCCGTTAGCGGTGGTTCGCGAATCGGCTTCTGCCGGGCGGTTAAGTGCCCACATTCCGACCGTCATGTCTCCCTCGGCGGAGCAGCTTTTCTTATTCCGGCGCGGCGTGTTTTCCGCTTCGTCTCCAGTAGCAAGCAGGACCTGACGTACGTCGCGATTGCAACTCCGACGACCGTACCTAGCGAGCATTGCAACCCGCATGGTAGGCACCCAGAGGATGTCGGATCGTTCAACGACCTAATTCCATCAGGAATTCGTCAACCAGGGCAAACAGATAATCCGCAGGGTCATCGTCATCGTCGCGGAGCTCGAGCATCTTGCAAATATCGGCATCGTTGACGTGAATTAGCAGCTTCTCGCCGTCTCGCATGGCACCTCTTGACGCTTCAATCGCATTGCCGTTCGGTCCAAGCTTGAAAAAATGATAGCGACGGACCTAAACGCTTCCTTGAAGAGATATTTCTCTGTCGAATACACCTGGTTCTGTCCAATTTTCCCCGCGTAATTTTTCAGTTCGAACACCACGTATCGAGTGCGGCACTCCTTCAACACGAAGTCCCAGAATGCCGTTCCTCCTCTCACTCGGCAAACTAGGTCGAAGATGTGTAGTCCGTCTGCGTTGCGCTTCTGCGTTCGATGCGTTTTCCAATCCAAGCCCTCCTGAAACAGGTACTCGAAAATCCGCGCGCCAAGGCCTTCGAACTTGCTCGCGGTCGTCTTACCTTTTGCGAGAGCGTGCAACTCTCGACATAAGTCGCGACCTGTCGTGCGAGGGGGCGAATGTGGCTTATTCGCCGCTACTGTGACGAGTGAGAGCAATCTGTCCAGCAGCGGGGCGGCCAATCTTTGCCTCTGCAGCGATTCTTCGATGGGGGCCGCAGGTGCTTCCCGAAGCATTGGCAGCAGTTGCTCGAGCTGGCCCGCCAAGTCTGGGAAGTCCTCAGCCCATTTACGCAATGTCAATGCGTCAGCCACGAACACCCCGTGCTTGGCAGCAAGAGCGTCAATGTGGACTGCTTCAACAACGGATGAGACCACGAGTATTGCGCCCTGATACTGTCGATGGACAGCGACGAACGCACTCAATCTCGCCGCGGCATCGTTAATGATGCTTTTGATGGCGCTAACCGTTCTGAAATACTTGACCTCAATCGCCACAAGCATCTGCTCATACTCGATCGTGAAGTCCAATGGGTCTCGTCCACCAAATTCTTTCACCGGGAATTCGAAGCGACCGAGCAAGTCTCCGATCCAACGCTCAAAACGCTCAGCGTCGGACCAGTAAATTCTGTTCTGATTGCCATCCATTTTGTTTGTGCCTTCGTTCTTTTATGAAATCGGTGTCCGACCGCGATACCTATGACGAGCCATGGATCCATCATGCAGGCACCCGAGTCGCCGCTGGCTACAGCCGTTATCTTACGTCGGATGGGTCGTAGACCGGGGTGGCGTCCGTTACTTGCTTCGTAAGAAGCGATCGATGACCAAAGGCGAGCGTGAATAGCGGCTGAGGGTTGCAAGTACACCACTGGCTTCCGTCAGACTCGCATTCCTGACCACCGAAAGGCAAAGGTCCGAAATCAGCTGGAATCGGCCTCTCTGAAGTCGATGCCCAATCCGCCCGACGCGATCGGCCGAAACCACCACAGCGGTCTCTCAAAACATCAAGAAGCAGACGGTCGCGAGAGCCTCAAAACTGCTCTTCCGACCCGTCGTTGTCGTCAATATCGTCATCATCTTCGGTGAAGAAAATGTTGGGTGCTCCTATGACGCCCATGCGTTGCATCCGTTCGTTACGTTCGTCGCGCTCCATTTCACCGTAATGGTGCTCCAGTTCATCCATTACGCTAGCTTTTGACGAGTCCGACTGGAAGCAATCGAGGTAGTCAGGTACCAACGCCGGATCGAAGTTAAGAGGCTGGGTTTCTCTGAGAAATTTGAGGTAGCCCGTATCAGCCTTAACGTTCATGAAAAAGATGAGCAACTCTTTCCACAATACGTCTTCGTCAGCGATGTCTACTTCTCGGAGAAACACGCTTTCGGCCCTCGACCCATTGCGTAACTCGTACGTGTAGAGATTGATCTGTCGCGCTCGACTTTCAATCACCTCGTAGACGTCTCTCGCTATCTTCAGAACTGTCCGTCGAATAAATTTTCGGTATCTGTCGTCGTTGTCAGTGCCAAAGAAAGAATCCCTTGCTGGAATTTCGACTTGCAAGTGCTTGGTCAATAGTGCCCGAATCGCATTTGCCTCCTTCTCGTTTTCGTAGACCGAAGTGAGCGCAAATCTGTCATACCTTAGCGATTTATAAAAAGTACCGAGTAAACCCAACAAGTCGGTGTGCGCCACTCCGAAGTTTAGTTCAACATGCCTGCGGAGACGCGCCGCAAGATCGAGGTGGTTGTGAGTGACGAGGGACTTTTCCAACTCCTCTTGATCGGTACTGTCGTTGTGCTCGTAAAGGACTACGGCGGTTTTCAGCAGTCGCTCGAATCCCACGGACAGTGCGTAGAGGAACTCGAAGAGTTCATCGGCGAAATCCAACTTCCTTATTTCGTGGAATCGCCGAAGGCCGTTATAGATGAACATGCCCGAGATATGAATCTCCTCGCCAAGTCGAAAGTTTTTCCAAAATTGGGACGGGTTCATAATTTTCCATTTGTTGGCTGGCCGGGCGGCATCGGCCAAATCCTGTCTTGAGCCATTTTCAATAGCTCCTTGTCTTCGGCAACTAATGTACTGGTAAGCAAGTATTCGCCACCGTATGGGAGCAAGCCTGCTTCCACTTGCAGATCGACCGTTGGCTTCGCTCGACGGTAAGATGGTAACCCTTTCGTCAGCTTCTCGGCACGTTTGTTTGTTATCTTCGTGCTGAAGAAAAGTAGTACCTCGATCGAAAGAAAAGCTAAGATCGACGACCATGGTGGAATGCCTGTGTGTCTTGTTTTTGTGTCTACCCGCATTAAATTCCCCCCGGGGGACTCACTTGAAGCCGTTTCGCCGATGTCGTTCCTCGCCGGTTGTGAACTCATGCCGATCGCATAAAGCGACGACTGACTCGCCGGCTGGGTACGACCCGGAGCCGCCAATCGCCCGTCGCCTGCGTCAAAGTCAAGGCTTATCAGCTTCGCTTGCCACGGGGATCAGCGGCTTCGAACCAAGCGAAACCCAAGAATTGACCGATACGTTCGCCATAAACGTGGCGCAGGCACCCAAAATCCCTGTTGCACGTGAACAGCCAATCGGACTCTGATTTTTGAGAGCCGGCGGATTCGAAATCGTCTTGAGTGCGGCGTTGTACAACTGCCCCAATTGCCGGTCCATGGCAGCAAGTCCGGGTTCACCACATAGTGCAATCTCGTCATCGTTGGATGCTTGCGCGCAATCGAAGCTCGTTAAAAAGGTCTTTGCAAGACCAGTCACTCCAACAGCCGATTGCGAAGCGGCAATCGCCATTGCTCCAGTAGTCGGCCTTTTCCGGGATGATCCATCGCATGCGGCCTCGCGGATCTGACAAGTCCCCCCTGAAGCGAGGCATTAGATGGATGTGCAGGAGCGGCACTGTCTGGCCGGCGACGACGCCGTCATTGATTCCGATGTTGTAAGCGTCGGGCCGGTATTGCTCGTCCAGAGCACTTTTTGCGCGGTCAATGAGAGAGAAAAGCTGGTCGCGTTCTGGCGTCGACAATTCAAACAGGGAACTAACGTGGCGGCTGGAAATAATCAGCGTGTGCCCTCGGTACACAGGATACGCGTCGCGCACTGCAAACTCCGCCTCGTTACGGTCCACGATCCTTTCAATCGGCAGTTCACAAAATGGGAATGGAGAGGGGCTGGCGCTCGTTTTTCGCGCGCCGCGCCTGCGGGAGGCCAAATGCGATACAGTCGCGCAGATGCAACTGGGGGGCGCACTCTGTGCGTTGGGTTTTTCTGAAACTCAGAAGTGAAAGAAGATGATGGAAAAAGATGAAGGTGAGTGGCTTCAGATCCAAAAAGAACAGGCCTTAGCCTTCGGCAAACCAGTTCCAAATGGTTTTGTCGTTCGCCAAGGCTCCACCGCGATGCGGGAAGGTTCCCCGGATGAGAAACGGGATAGGCCCGAACGCGATCGTTTGGTGGCACAGGGTGTTCTGGTTCCCGATAATAACCCGGCGCTTTTCCGTTTCAGCGTCGATCATGTCTTCAGCAGCCAGAGTCGTGCGGCAGGTGTAGTTATCGACGGCAACAGCAATGGCAGTCATTGGCGACCGGCTAGTATGAACGTTCCCATTAGAACCGACGCAAAAGGTGTCTTTACAAGAGCAGAGATTGAAGGGGCTATGGACGCCTTTGATCGGCACGGCGAAACTGGTGAAAACTCAGATGTCTTCAGTCGGTTTGGGGACCCTCGCGATTTTTGGGTGCGCTCCAGTCGTGAGCGTCGAAATCGCGTTTATCCTTCGAAGCCCCTTGTCGGCTTTATCTTAAAAAAGACCGACTTCAGTGGAGGCTGGGGGCAGAAAGCGGCCGCCTCGCGTTTACACAATTCGGGCTTCATCATTGTGGATCGAGATGACAAGCCCATCCTTCCCCCTGAACACAATGATCACCTGATAAGCGACGCAGACCGAATACGTCTTTGCGCACTGAATTACTTCGTGGAACCAGCGCGAGAGCGCGGCGCTGCCGAGGTCGCTATTCGCGCCAGCGAGATCGCCGAAGCGATGGGCTTACGAGACAGATTCCCTACCATCTGTAGCGCGCTCGGCGGCGAGAAGTTTCAGCAGTTAGCCCAAGTTCCCGCACCATCCCATACCAAGCCCAACCCCAGCAGCTCGACCATCTTCACATACAAGTTCGCATCGCAGGCGGAGGCAGCCACCGTGACAGACGCAACAACAACGCCAACGCGTTCAGCAACCAACCTGATCTTCTACGGACCGCCCGGCACGGGCAAAACTTACCGCACCGCGTGGGAGGCGGTTCGGCTTTGTCTTGGCGATCAGGTTGCTGTGGACTTTCAGGAAAGCGAGAAGCGTGAAGCGTTGATGGACGAGTATCGGCGTTTGGCAAGCGAAGGACGAATCGAGTTCGTGACCTTCCATCAGTCCATGTCCTACGAGGAATTCGTCGAAGGGCTACGGCCAAGCACTGGAGACGATGCTGGTGAGGGACCAGAGGAGGGGGAAACTAGCTCCGGCTTCTGCCTTAAGCCATATGATGGCGTGTTGAAGCGCGTCAGCGAGCGTGCAAGACTTGATCAGGGAGGCGGGAATACATCAGCGCGGCTCGACCGTTCCGCCCGTGTGTTCAAGGTCGCACTGGGAAGGCGACAAATCGAGGATGAGAGGATCCTCTTCGGCCTGGATCACGACTTGATCCATGTTGGTTGGGGCGGGGACATTGACTGGTCAGACGAGCGGTTCGATGACTACAACGAGATCTTCTCCGAATGGAGAACCCTGAAGGATCCCGAGGCGACCGGGCACGATGGAAACATCGTAATCACCTTCTCGTTCAGGGCCGACATGCAGGTTGGCGACTATGTTGTCGTCTCAGATGGGCGGGATCGGTTCCAGGCATTTGGCAGAGTCACCAGCGAATATTTCTACGAACCTGATGCGGCATTCCATCCACACCGCCGCAATGTGGAGTGGCTTTGGCGCGACAGCGACGGGACTGCGCGTGATCGCTTTTACCCGAACGGCTTCAGGCGGCATTCGGTCTACAAGCTCGACCAGTCACTTGTGGACTGGGACGCACTGGAAGCGATTGTCTTCGGCGTTGAGACACCTCGCGCAAGCCAGTCAGCGCGCGACCACGTCCTCATCATCGACGAGATCAACCGGGCGAACATCTCGAAAGTCTTCGGTGAGCTCATCACGCTTCTAGAACCAGACAAGCGGCTGGGCATGCAGAATGAAATACGCCTCGTGTTGCCCTATTCGAAGAAACCATTCGGCGTCCCAGCGAACCTCCACATCATCGGCACAATGAACACGGCCGATCGGTCCATTGCGCTTCTGGATGCCGCGCTCCGCCGTCGTTTCACGTTCCGCGAGCTGATGCCGGACCCGATGGTCCTTTCGAAAAACGTGGGCGGAATCGATCTGCAGAAGCTCCTGACCTCCATCAACGATCGTATCGAGTATCTCTTCGACCGGGACCATCAGATCGGGCACGCCTATTTCACCAACTGCACGACCCGCGACGACGTCGAAGAGGTGATGCGCCACAAGATAATCCCGCTGCTGGCCGAGTATTTCTACGAGGACTGGTCGAAGGTTGCCGCCGTTCTAGGTGACACGGCGCAAGGCCAGGCACAGTTCCTGGAGGCACGGCGGCTTGCCGCGCCTGCCGGGATTGAAGAGGACAATTTTGCTGGTGAGAAGCTGCGGTGGCGTGTGAAGGACCAGTTCGCTTTCTCGGAGTTCGAAGCTTGAGGCCATCCTTCACTCTCCGCGAGTGGGAGACACTGCCCCATGGCGATGCGGAGGGCTGCATTCCACCACATATGGCAAGCCGGCTTGTGACACTGGCCAAGACTTCGCCTTTCGCTGGCCCGGGCGGCAATGGAGTGTTGGAGGATCGACGGCACGAGTTGCGGGCTCGCGGTGTGGTTGGTGTGCTCGCTACGCAGGACTGCAACCTCGAGATCCTTCCTAAGATCGACATCGCATTCGAGGAAGGCCCTGCCCGTCAGAATGCTGCCATCCGCAAGCGCCTCGTCCATATGCTCGCCGTTGCCCTGGATCTGAAAATCGAGACGGGACGGATTACGGAACTCGACTGGCAGCGCGAGACGCTTCTCGAAATCCTGATCCGTATATTTTGTGACAAGCTGACCGAAACGCTCCGTCGAGGCATACCTCGTCGCTATCTCGGCCACGAGGACGACCTTTCAACGCTACGCGGCACACTGAATGTACCGCGTCAATTCACCCTCCACGCGGCTAACCCGGGACGTCTTGCCTGCCGGTTCGACGAGCTATCGGAAGACATCGCGCTCAATCGCATCATGAAGGCAGCCGTCTCGCACCTGTTCAAGATGTCTCGAAATGCGACGAACCAGCAGCGGCTTCGTGAGTTGGCCTTCGTGTATGCCGATATCACGGATGTTCCGGCACCGGCCCTAAGCTGGGCAGAGGTCGTTATCGATCGAACCAACCGCACGTGGCAGGACCTGTTCGGCATGGCACAACTGTTCCTGCGGAACCAATACCAGACGACTAGCGGTGGCTCAGGGCAAGGCACGGCGCTCCTTTTTGAGATGAACGCGCTTTTCGAAGAGTATGTGGGTCGATTGGTGTTGCGCGCTCTCGCCGGGACGGAGTTCCGCGTAACGCTGCAAGGTGGGCGGCTGTTCTGTCTGACCTCACTGGAGGACGCGCGTGCCGTATTCCAGACCAGGCCTGACATACTGATCTGGCGCGGGGGACAGGCTACCCATGTAATCGACACGAAGTGGAAACGCATATCCCCGCGGATTGATGATCCGAAGCAGGGGGTTTCCCAAGGCGACGTCTACCAGATGATGGCTTACGCCCATCTCTACAAGGCACCCCGGCTGACCCTGCTTTATCCCCATCACGAGGGGCTTGGCGGCAATGAGGGCATTCAGGCGCGGTTCCAGATCACAGGTCAACAGACGGTCATCGAGACTGCCAGCGTCGACGTGGCCAATGGGAAGGATCTTGTGGCACGCCTGAGGAACGCGTTCTTCCTTAGTACCACGGAGGAGCGTCTGGCCTTTTAGCGAAAAGAGGTACTTAGTTGACGCGAGATTTGGATATCCGCCACCTAAATATTGGGATCGCGCAACCCCTATCAGCGGTTCACCAACAACGGCGGGTACGCAGGGGAGGGACAACGACTTCGATCTCGAGTCTCGATGTGCTAGCAATGCGCGTACTCAATCTTACGAAAGGTGGACCGTGCGGGCGCTCGGCGAGCGGGCGCGCAATGTCCACCCGGCCCGTCTTATCGATCGGAGCGTAGAGCTAAACGGTGGCCGGACTGAGTGAACGCGACCCGATACTTACGCAAACGCACGAGACCGGGTGAACCGCCCCGGGTTTCCCCTCAGGATTACCCATAAGTCGCTCGCGACTGTGCGATTGAAGGGCGATGGCTTGTAAACGGTGACGACCGATGTTAACTTTGATCCGGTTCGTGATCTGTGATGTCGGGCATTGTCGGACACATCTGACCTTGATGATTGGGCAAATGAAGAGTTTGGCGCCGCCGAGCTCGGCGACGCTCGCCTGACCAGACGGCTCGTGACGCTGGCACGCAAGCTTTCGTTGGGCCCACATTGCTCTTTTCCGCAGTCGTTCAATGGTTCGGAGCTGAAGGCGGCATATCGTTTTTTCGACAACCCGCACGTGGATGTCGATGGCGTGCTGGGTGGGCACATCGGTCAAACGCTGTGTCGTATGCAACAGGTGCCAGTCGTCCTTGCTGTTCAGGACACCACCGAGTTCAATTTGTCTCATCTGCGGGCAACCGAAGGTCTGGGATATGGCTCCGATCCACATGTGCGTGGTTTCCTGATACACAGTCTGCTTGCGCTCACGCCAGAGGGGCTGCCACTCGGGGTGATCGGGATGAAGACCTGGATACGCAGGCACGAGGAGTTGGGCAAGAAACATCTGCGTGGGCAACGAACCGTACAACAGAAAGAGAGCGCGAAATGGCTCGAAGGCATCGAGCAACTGGGCGTACTCAAGACGCACTGTCCGTGCACGCATGTCATCGGCGTGAGCGACCGTGAAGGCGATGTCTATGACGTGTTCCTGGCGCAGCGGCCTGCCGGTGTCGACTGGTTGGTGCGCGCGTCGTGGAACCGACGCGTTGCTCACCCCGATCGATATTTGTGGGAAACCGTGCTGGCCTCGCCAGTGCTTGGAGAGGCGCAACTGCAGGTGCCTGCACGCGAAAACCGCCAGGCACGCACCGCACGGCTGGTTGTGCGCTGCATGCCCGTACGCCTTCGTCCGCCGCAAAATCGTCGTCGCGAGAAGCTTCCCGAAATTGAAGTGTTTGCAATTCATGCACAGGAAACGAACTTGGACGAAGGAGCAGAGCCATTGGAATGGCTTCTACTGACTTCGGTGCCTACGCAAACACACGCAGAGGCCCTCGAGCGTCTTGCATGGTATGCGCGCCGATGGACGATTGAATCGTGGCATCGTGTGCTTAAAAGTGGCTGTCGCATTGAAGCCCGCCAATTTGGCAATCTCGATCGATTCGTCCGCGCCACCGCATTGTTCGCCGTCGTAAGCTGGAGGATCCTGTACTCCATGTTGCTTGCCAGGCTTGATGGCAACCTGCCATGCGAAGTATTGCTGCAGCCAATCGAGTGGCGAGCCCTCTACTGTCGTACGCATGGCAGTACCGAAATACCTGATAAACCGCCGTCACTCGCGCAGGTCATCTTGTGGATCGCCAGACTCGGCGGATATCTCGCTCGAAAGCATGATCGTCCACCTGGTCCTACCGTCATCTGGCGTGGATTTCTTGTCCTGCACGAAATCACGATGATGTACCGAATATTCAGGCAAAACGAATAGCACCATCACATTACTTGTGGGTAATCCTGAGGGGTTTCCCGGAGGCTGTTTTGCTTGAGTCACGCCGCGATGGCGGACCCAGCGAGTTTTGAATAATAAGCGGCTTCTGCCTCAGCAGGTGGAATGTTGCCGATGGGGCCGAAGAGCCGACGATTGTTGAACCAGTCGACCCATTCGAGCGTCGCAATTTCAACGGCCTGCGGATTGCGCCATGGTCCGAGGCGATGGATCACCTCTGCCTTGTACAAGCCGTTGATCGTTTCCGCCAGTGCGTTATCGTAGGAGTCGCCCACGCTGCCCACTGACGGCTCAATGCCAGCCTCGACCAGCCGATCCGTATAGCGGATCGATACGTATTGCACGCCGCGGTCGCTGTGATGTATCAACCCGTCCTGCTGCGTCGGCTGTCGCTCGTACAAGGCCTGCTCCAGTGCGTCCAGAACGAAGTCCGTGCGCGCCGAGCTCGACACACGCCAGCCGACAATGCGTCGGGCGAACACGTCAATGATGAACGCGACATAGACGAAGCCCTGCCAGCTCGATACATAGGTAAAATCTGACACCCACAGCGCATTGGGCCGTTCGGCGGTGAATTGCCGGTTCACGAGATCCTTCGGGCACGGCGTCGAACCATCGCTCACTGTCGTGCGTACCGTCTTGCCCCGCACCACACCGCGCAGGCCCATCTGCTTCATCAGCCGCTCGACCGTGCAGCGCGCCGCGACAATGCCTTCCCGCTTCAATTGCGTCCAGACCTTGTCTGCGCCATACACCTGGAAATTTTCTTCCCACACGCGCCGGATCTCATCCTTGAGCATCCTGTCGCGCTGGGCCCGCGGCGGCACCAGGCCTGGATTGACGCGGCGGGCCACATGCGTGTAGTACGTCGACGGGGCAATTGGCAGCACCCTGCAGATCGGCTCGACCCCGTAGACGTGCCGGTGATCATCGATGAACGTGATCATCACTTCGGTCGGCGGTCGAGCTCCGCCTGTGCGAAATATGCTGACGCCTTGCGCAGGATTTCATTAACCTGGCGCAGCTCACGGTTCTCCCGCTCCAGTTCCTTGAGCCGATCCTGCTCCTGCGTGCTTGTGCCCGGGCGCAAACCCCGATCCCGCTCTTCCTTGCGCACCCAGCTACGCAGCGTTTCACCCGAGCAGCCAAATTTCGCTGCGATCGACGCGATCACTTTCCATTGCGATTCGCGGTCGCCCTGGTGTTCCAGCACCATTCGCACAGCCCGCTCACGAACTTCCGGCGAGTACCTTGGGGACTTCTTCTTGGTGTTTTCCATAGCTCCATTTTCTCAAGAAGTGGAGCCTCCGGAAATCCCGGGCCGGTTCAGGGTACCACCAGGTGATTCACCCGTGACTTCGAGAAACAGGCGTCACCTTGGCAAACATCGTGCTGAACAATGCGCGCCAGCGCAGCAGCTCCGCTCTCTCTCCAATGTGCATTGTTTCCGCCGCCTTGCGTATCGACAGACGTTGGCTGCGCAATTCGTCTGCGACACGATCCGCGAGATCAGGAAAATCCAGCGACTGACCTTGTTCCTCGATCGCCTTGCGCAGGTTTGACTCCCGATACAACGCGAACTTTTCCGACGCCCCGAAATAACCGTTGCGCACAACATGTGTAACAGCCCTCGGAAAAGTCGCGCCGAATTTCAGAAGTAACTCCAAGCTATCGCGTTGTCGATTGATGACCCACAATACGACGAGACGTCGCGCCAGTTCGTCGAGCGCATTGGCGAGTGTCCCGCCGTAATGCGCTACACCCGCCTGGCTACGAGCCGCCGTGTTAACGACGACCACCGAATCACGGTGCGCATCGCAAAAGTTGACGAGATCCATCCACCCACTTACGTCGTCCAAATCGCAGGACGCGCACTCGACTTCATCATGAATGGCCTTCATGACATCGGGATTGGACGTATCGGTCTCGACCAGCGCGACATTGACGTCCACGCGTCGCAGATAGTCGACTAGGGCCAGCGTCACGAAACTCTTGCCCACACCGCCCTTACTGCCGCCGATCATATAAATGGGAGGATTTTCCGTTGCCATGTCTCACCTCTACAAGTTTTCGGTATCAGGACTGATCGGAAATCCGAGGTTGCCCTGCATCTGTGTGACTTCTCGCCCGTTTTCTCGCCCACTCTGATTCTGCTTTGGTTCGGCCCGCGGCGGGCTGTCCCGTGCCGTAGTCGTCCGGGCCGATTTGCTCGTCCGTGCTGGCGCAGCGCCATAAGTTCGTATCGCTTCTTTGTTCTCGCGATGGATTCGCGCCTTGTCAGCGCGTCGCATCGCATACCTCAACGAATTGAGATTCACGTCGATCCCTTCCTGCGCTGCCTGCTCTATCAGTTCGCCGAGGGTGTAACCCTTCTCCCGCGCCGTACTGATTTGCGTCCGAATGGATTGAACGCCGTCTCCTACCTTGAGATGCTGATCGTCTCTCGCCTTTTCTGGAAGTGCATCCAGCCTCCTCCCGAGTGCCTCCCACTGCCCTCGGGTGAAACTCCTGACAGCCGGCATGATTCGCTCCAATGCGACGTCCTCACATATATCTTGCGTAGGCATTTGTCCATCGTCAATACCTGTTCATGTCGATCAGCACGACTGATGGAATACATCGGAGTCCATAGGAACGTAGAGGAACCGAAAATAATTTTTATGTTGGTATTTGACACTCATCGATTTACGTAAAAGTCAACGTGCATTGCCGCACGCGCAGACGGACGTCGTCGGCGCCACAATCAGGTGCGCGTCGAGCAACGTGGAGTACAGCCATGGCACCTATTAGACTACAGGTAGACAAACTCAATGCTCACCCTTATTGAACCGTCATTAACGCACTGCCGTCTTACATACGTCGTCCGACGTGGACCGAAGATCACAACCATGCAACAGCGCGTGCACACGAGTATCACCTGTGTTACACAGGATGGCGTGTAAGTGGCACTTTCCGCTTCTCGCGCGCTGACTGCCAACATCGCTGCTTTTACACCAGATGTACTTTGAATCAACCGTCCACACGCATGCGACTTTCATTTTTGTAGCATTGCGTTGAGCACGTTGCGCACCGCGATTACGCGCGATGGAAATTCTGTCGCATGAGAGTTGTAAATCACGTGCATCCGGCTAGCGTTGAGCCAAAAAGCAAACTTAAAAATGAGGTACTGCAGGATAGGCTGGCGCCGGTTTTCGGCGCCATCTACGATGACTAGTCGTATTTGCCCATGGAACGCTACGCATCGGCGTACGCCTAGGGGTGCTAAAGGACCGCTCGGCAGCAGCTAGAGAACGACAATCATCTTGGCGGGCGGCCATCGTAATTGACAATCTACAAGCAGCAAAAGAAAAAATGGCATGAGCCGCGCAACATGGTTCAACGGATAGGCTCAGACGGCGTATCCGAAACGTTGGGGCCATCAGATCGCGTCCGCGTCTTCCGTTGAGTTCCGTACCGTAACCGCGTGATATGAAGGATGGGTCGTTGTGGGGAAGGCTCATGTTGAGCAGGGAAGGATAAAAAAGCTCCTGACCTTCGCATTGCGAATGTAAAAACATCTCCATATTCATCAATGCTTCTGGCGCACACCAATCTTATTTGCCACAATATTGCCACACCAACGAACAACGATTGTGGCTGATGGCAACTTTTCGCAAGCGTGGCCCCTATCAGTGGGAAGCACAGATACGTCGGCGTGGCTATCCGGGGCAGAGCAAGACCTTCGAGACCAAAGCTGAGGCCGAAGCGTGGGCCAACATGATCGAGTCGGAAATGTCACGGGGCGTGTGGGTCAGTCGCGGCGAGGCCGAGACGACAACGCTCCATGAAGCGTTGACCCGGTACGAGACCGAGGTAGTGCCGACCAAGAAAGGGGCTGCGCAGGAAGAATCCGTACTGCGTGCTTGCAGGATGGAAGACATAGCCAAGCGGCCGCTCGCAGCGATCCGCAGCGCTGATGTGGCTCGGTTACGGGATCGGTGGCTGAAAGACTACAAGCCGGCCACTGTGCTGCGCCGCTTGGCAGTTCTATCTCATGCATTCAGCATCGCTCGCAAAGAGTGGGGTATGGAAGGCCTTTCAAATCCCGTGGAGCTGGTGCGCAAGCCCCAGCCCAATAATGCGCGGACGCGCCGGATTGCCGCTGGCGATCTCGCCCGCGAAGCGTCGGGCGCGGCCGATGCCGAGACGGATCGTGGCGCACAGGATGGTGAACTTGAGCGTGTTGTGGCAGCCAGCGGCTCCGCGCTCTTGCCGCCTATCATCTGGCTGGCAGTCGAAACTGCGATGCGTCGAGGCGAGATTGTGGCGATGCGATGGGAGCACGTTGATCTCAAGCGGCGGGTAGCTCATCTGCCGGCCACAAAGAACGGTAGCGCGCGCGACGTACCCCTGTCGTCGCGTGCCGTGGCCTTGTTGCAATCCCTGAAAGATGCCTTTGCTCACGTCAAGGAAAAAGCCCATGACGACGAAAACGCAGATATTGGACGGGTGTTCGAGATACGCAGTGACGCCATCACCAGAGCCTTCGAACGAGCCGTAAGGCGTGCCCGCAATATGTACGTCGAGGAGTGCAAGACGGCCAAGCAACGACCGGATGGTAAGTTCCTGACTGACCTTCGCTTTCATGACTTGCGGCACGAGGCCATTTCACGCCTGGCTTCGATCTTCCCGATGCATGAACTGACGAAAATCACAGGACACAAGGATCCACGCATGCTCATGCGCTACTACCATCCCCGCGCAGAAGACCTTGCGAAACGTCTTGAATAAGTCAACAGGATTGTGGTGCTCAAACTCCTAACCGTGGTGCCCGAGCCAATCGGGATACCCTCGGCAAGGCACGGTCACCCAAAGCAGTCGTGGGCGCGTGGCAGGACGAGCGTCGTTTGCGCATGGCAGGACAGTCCCCCAGCGGCCGAGATGAGGAGGGGTAGTTCAGGGTCGGTTAGCGCGGTCAGCTGCACTGGCTATGGTAAACTTGATAGTGAAAAACATCACCTAGTTGACGGTTTCGCGACCCATTTGATTCCATGCCTACCGGTGCTTAAGTGATTCGAATTCATCTGTCGCGCCTAATGGGCGAGAACAAGGAAAAGATCGTCGACTTGCTTCGTGCAACTGGCTTGTCGCGTAACACGGTCACCAGTCTCTATCGCGAGACTTCGTCGCGCATTGACCTTGAGACTCTCAATGCCATCTGTAGGCACTACCAGTGCAGTGTCGCCGATCTTCTGGAGTACGCACCCGATGAGGACACCGCCGCGGCGAATGATTGATCGAGGCATTTTCACTGCCAAGGGGGAGTCAGCGGCAGAACAAGGGGAGAACCGGGGTGGATAAGAACGAGCTAAGCGAACGAGATATCTGCACCAAGTTCATTACCCCTGCTATTCGGGCGGCTGGGTGGCAGCAGGACCAGTTCCGTGAAGAGGTGAAACTCACCAATGGCCGCGTGATGGTGCGCGGCAAGCTCGCTGCACGCGTCAAAAACCCCGACGCCAAAGGCGGCCCCAAGCGCGCCGATTTCGTTCTCTACGCCCGTCCGAACGTCCCCATTGCCGTTGTCGAAGCCAAGCAGGCGAAATTTTCTTTGGGATATGGCATGCAGCAAGCCTTGGCCTATGCCGAGATGTTGGATGCACCCTTTGCAATTAGCAGCAACGGCGATGGCTTCCTGCTGCATGACCGCACAGGCCTGACGCAACCCGTCGAGCGCGAACTCTCACTCACCGACTTTCCGTCGCTGGACGACTTGTGGCCGCTTTACCAGCGATGGAAGGGCCTTGCTGCCGCCGCCGTCAAGCTGGTCGAACAGCCTTTCTACACCGATGGCAGTGGCAAGGAGCCGCGCTACTACCAGCGTGTCGCCATCAATCGCGCCATTGAAGCCATCGCCAAAGGCCAGCAACGGGTGCTGCTGGTCATGGCCACCGGTACGGGCAAAACGTACACCGCCTTCCAGATCATCTGGCGGTTGTGGAAGGCCAAGGCCAAGAAGCGCATCCTGTTCTTGGCTGACCGCAACATCCTCATCGACCAGACCATGCAGCAGGACTTCGCCCCATTTGGCGAGGTGATGCACAAGGTCGCCAATCGCGAGGTCAAGAAGAACTACGAGATCTATTTGGCGCTCTACCAGGCCGTGACGGGCAAAGAGGAGTGGAAGCAGATCTACCGCCAATTCCCTGCGGATTTTTTCGACCTAGTGGTGATCGATGAATGCCACCGTGGGAGTGCCGCCGATGACTCCGCATGGCGGGACGTGCTCGACTATTTCGGTAGCGCCAGTCACCTCGGCCTGACCGCTACGCCCAAGGAAACCAAGGAGGCCAGCAATATCACTTACTTTGGTGACCCGGTCTATACCTACTCGCTCAAGCGGGGCATCGAGGATGGCTTTCTTGCGCCCTACAAGGTCATCCGCATTGCCACCGATGCCGACGCCTTGGGCTACACGCCTGAAAAGGACAAGGTCGATAAGCTCGGCCAGACAGTCGAACAACGCCTCTACAACACTAAGGATTTCGACCGCAACTTGGTGCTGGAAAAGCGTACCCGCTTGGTGGCCAGCAAGGTCTGGGAATACCTAAGAGCCACAGACCCGATGGCCAAGACAATTGTCTTCTGTGACGATCAGGACCACGCCGAGCGCATGCGTCAAGAGTTGGTGAAGATCATCCCAGCTGCTGCCAGCAACCGACGCTACGTGATGCGCATCACCGGTGACGACAATGAAGGAAAGGCCCAACTCTCCTACTTCATCGACAACGACGAACCTTATCCGGTCATTGCCACCACGTCCAAGCTGCTCACTACTGGGGTGGACGCCAAGACCTGCAAGCTCATCGTGCTGGACCAAAATATCAACTCGATGACTGAGTTCAAGCAGATCATCGGACGCGGCACCCGCCTGCGCGAGGATTATCAGAAACTCTACTTCACCATCATGGATTTCAAGGGCGCCACGCGCTTGTTCGCCGACCCTGACTTCGACGGCGAACCGGTGGTGATTTATGAACCCAAGCCCGATGACCCTGTGGTGCCGCCGGAAGTCATTGAAGCACCCGGCAATGGCGAACCCGAGTCGCCGCCCTTTAGTTCCGATACGACAGGCGGCGATGACCCACTACCCGGTGGCAATACGGGCGGCGGTGGCGGAGAAGGTCGGGTTAAGTATGTGATCGACGACGTGAATGTACGCGTCGCCGTCGAGCGTTCGCAGTACCTTGATGCCGACGGCAAGCTCATCACCGAGGATTACCGCGTCCTGCTGAAGGACGATATCAAGAAGGCCTTGCAAGCCGAGTTTGGCAGCCTCACCGATTTCCTGCGCCGCTGGAACAGCGCCGAGCGCAAGCAAATCGTGCTGGAAGAACTGGCCGGCCACGGCGTGCTGCTGGACGTCTTGCAACAGGCCGTGCCCAACGGCGCCGAGCTCGACGTCTTCGATCTGGTTGCCCACGTTGCCTTCGAGCAGAAGCCGCTGACCCGTCGCGAGCGCGCCAACAACGTCAAGAAACGCGATGTGTTTGGCCAGTACGGCGAACAAGCCCGCGCCGTGCTCGAAGCCCTGCTCGACAAGTTCGCCGACCATGGCGTACAGGACATCGAAGACGCCAAGGTGCTCGAATTGCCGCCTTTTGATCAGTTCGGCAGCAAGACGCAAATCCGGCGCGGCATTTTCGGCAGCGTCGAACTATACACCCAGGCCGTACAGGCTCTCGAACAGGCACTGTACGACCAGAACGAACGGAAACAGGCCTGACCTATTTCAGGCCTCGTGATACGAGAACAACGAGATGAACCTCAGCAGCACCATCAAGTCCATCCAGGACATCATGCGTAAAGACGACGGTGTCGACGGCGATGCCCAACGCCTCGGCCAGCTCACCTGGATGCTCTTCCTCAAGGTCTTCGACCAGCGCGAAGAGGAATGGGAAGACGACAACCCCAAGTACAAATCGCCGCTGCCCGAGCGCGTGCGCTGGCGCAAATGGGCCGCCTATGTGGCGGGCAAAGACGGCAAGAAGGCCCCACAGAAGGCGGCCAGCGAGATTATCAGTTTCGTCAACAACGAGCTGTTCCCCACACTCAAGGAGCTGGACGCCAACGCCAGTGCCCAGCACAAGGTGATCCGCAGCGTCTTTGAGGACGCCAACAATTACATGAAGTCCGGCACCCAGTTGCTGGCCGTGGTCGAGAAGCTGGAAGAAGCCATCAACTTCCACGACTTCAAGACGCGCGCCAACCTGGGCGATGTCTACGAGCAGCTGCTCAACGACCTGCGCGGCGCCGGCAACGCGGGCGAGTTCTACACACCGCGCGCCATCACGCAGTTTATGGTGGATCGCGTCGATCCGCGGTTGAAAAACAAGGATGTTGTTCTGGATCCGGCGTGTGGAACCGGCGGCTTTCTCACGTCCAGCATCGACCACTTGCGAAATCAGCGAACCACCAAGTCGGGCGCAAAAGAACAAAAGACCATCGAAGAAGCCATTCGCGGCATCGAGAAAAAGCAACTGCCGCACCTGCTGTGCACCACCAACATGTTGCTGCACGGCATTGACGTGCCCAGCCAGATCGACCACAGAAACACCCTGGCTATCGGGTGGAACGAGTGGAGCGCGAACGACAAGGTGGACTGCGTCGTCACCAACCCGCCATTCGGTGGCTATGAGGATGACGGAGTGGGCAGCGACTATCCCGCCGACCTGCGTACGCGCGAGACGGCCGACATGTTCATGGCCCTTATCGTCAAGAAGCTCTTGAAGGAAAACGGCCGCGCCGCAGTGGTGCTGCCCGATGGCTTCTTGTTTGGTGAAGGCATTAAGGCCACGCTCAAGAAGCTGCTGCTGCGCGACTGCAAGCTGCACACCATCGTGCGCCTGCCCAAGGGCGTGTTCGCCCCCTACACCACCATCAAGACCAACTTGCTGTTCTTCACCAGGGGCGCGGTGGTGGACGATGGCACCGAGCACTTCCACACCGACACCATCTGGTACTACGAGCACCCGTACCCACCGGGCTACAAGAGCTACAGCAAGACCAAACCCATCCGGTTCGAAGAGTTCAAGCCCGAGCAGGACTGGTGGGGGAGTGAGGTCAACGACTTTGCCGACCGCACGGAAAACGAATTCGCCTGGAAGGTGGATTTCAAAAACAAGCGCGAACAGGCCGAGGCCGCGGCGCAGCCGCATTGGGACCGCGCCGAACGACTGGGCAATGAAGCTAGCGCGCTGGAAAACCGCATTCGCGACCTGCGCGACTCCGTCAAGGGCGTGAGCGACGCCAAACAGCGGCGGTCGGTGGAAGATGAGATTGAGATGCTGCGCCCGCAAGCCGAAGGCCTGCGCCTGCAGGCTCGCGACGCCCAGGTCGCTGGCGATCGTCTTTATTGGCCCATCTACAACCTAGACCTGAAAAACCCCAATGCGCCGGAAGAAGAGAGCCACGACCCTGACGTATTGCTGGAGAAATACAAGACCCTGCTCGGCCAGATCCAGGAAAGCGAAAATAGCCTGAAGAACGAACTCGCCGCGGCACTGGCGCACCACTTCGTCAGCGAGGACGCCTGATGGATGCGCGGCAGTTCTTGGCAGAGTTTGGACATATCGCCGATGCGCCGAAGGGCGTGGCGAGGTTGCGGGAGCTGGTCCTGCGTTTGGCTGTGCAGGGGCGATTAGTTCCTCAGAACGATCTGGATGAACCAGCAGCAGACTTTCTCTCGAGGTCTTTGGGGCAGATACACCCCACAATGCGGCGGCGTCCCAGAACAGCCACCATTGAATCGATCGATCGCGCTCAAAATCGGCCTTCTGGTTGGATACCGGTATCGCTAAACCGCCTTGCCAACCCACAAGCTGGATTCGCGTTCAAGGCCAACCGTTTCAATCAGAATGGCATGGGGCTGCCGATCATTCGCGTGCGGGATGTTGGCTTCAATGCTCCGGCGACGTATTACTCCGGTGAATACCGAGACGAGTTTCTTGTGACTCGCGGCGACTGGTTGATCGCCATGGATGGTGATTTTCGGGTTGCAGTGTGGGATTCGGATGACGCGCTTCTGAATCAACGAGTCACAAGGCTTCAATTCTATTCAGACGAAGTCAATAAAAAGTATGTTTGCATTGCTTTGCAGTTTGAGCTGAGGAAGCTCCAGGGTCTAAAGAACTACACGACGGTGGATCACCTTTCTGGCTCACAGATTGCAGAGGCGGAAATCGCGTTGCCACCACTACAAGAGCAATCCCGCATCGTCGGTAAGCTCGATGAGTTGATGGCCTTGTGCGATCTGTTGGACGCGCAGCAGCAAGATCGCCGCAAACTGCAAAACGCCCTGCGCCAGTCCACCCTTCAAGCCCTCGCTATCGCCCAGAGTCCGCGCGAACTGCAAGAAAGCTGGCAACGCCTGCAAATTAACTTCGATTTCCTGTTCAGCGAGCCCGCGGATGTTCGGCTTCTCCGCGATATGCTCTTCGATCTGGCGCTGCGGGGCATCCTTTTGCCGCAGTCAAAGCTGACTGCAAGCGACGGCGAGGACCGGCGCCCACTTCCAGACGGATGGGAATGGAAAACGCTGGCCGATCTTTCCGAATACATCACCAGTGGATCGCGAGGCTGGAAAGCCTACATGACGAGCGCGGGTGATTCTTTCATTCGCTCCCAAGACATTCGGCAGGATGCGCTGGTCTTTGAAAATCCCGCCTTCGTCAGTTTGCCTGAGCGAGTTGAGGGCAAGAGAACCCTGGTTCGCCCAAGCGACCTTCTGCTTACGATCACGGGCGGAAATGTCGGCAGATGTGCAGTTGTTCCTGAGCTACCAAATAGCGCTTATGTTAGCCAGCACGTTTCTCTGATTCGACTGCAAAAGCCGAGTCTGTCTGAGTTCATTCACTTCTGGATGATCAACGCTTTTGGCGGCCGAGCTTTCTTGGCACGATACATCTATGGCGACAAGCCCGGCCTGAATCTTGTCCAAGTAGGTAGTGTCCCAATACCCGTTCCGCCGGCGCACGTTCTTCCAGACATATTGACAACTTTGCGCAGGAATCGGCAACTGTGCGATACCTTGGCGGAGCAACTCAATGCCAAGGGCGATGTTGCAGCAAAGCTGTGTACCGCTGCAGTCGCCACCCTCACTGGCATCGCCATCGAACGAAAAGTAGACACCTCTGTGAAAGCTCCACAAACCGAACTGATCGCTCCGCTGCGGCTGGGCATTTCGCCCGATGTGAAAGCTCAGGCCCCTCTAGCCAAACTTCTCGCCCGCCACAACGGCGAGATGCAGGCCCGCGATCTCTGGCAGCGCTTCGGCGGTGAGATCGACGCCTTCTACGCGCAACTGAAGATCGAAGTGGCACACGGTTGGATTACCGAGCCGAAGGTGGCCGGGGTTCGAGAGAAGGCAGCCGACGCGGCGGAGGCCTGAGCATGCAGCTGCGACACCTAGCCATTCCACACTTTCGCAATTTGCGCGAGGTGGCGATCGACTTCGCGACGGAGCTCTCACCCATACCGGGCGCAGGCACCGATGCGACGCAAAAGGTCATCCGGAGCCATGCCTTGATCGGTCAGAACGGTACCGGCAAGTCCAACCTAATCGAGGCACTGGTCATTATCTTTCGCGACATGGATCTCAATCAAGATGCTGCGTTTGACTACACGCTGGAGTACGAGATTCGTGGTCATATTGTACGAATCCAGGCCGACACCACAAAGCAAAAGCGGCCCTATGTCTGGGTGGATGGTGATCGTGTTACACAGGACTATTTGAACAAGAACGATCCGCCTGCGAAGACTCCACGTGATGAGAGACGCGGCCCGCGATTGTTGCCAACGCATGTCTTCGCCTACTACTCGGGCCGCAACGAGCGCATCGAAGCCTTGTTTCAGGAGCATCAGCGGCGCTTCAACCAGCGCCAGGAAATCACCACGGACGAGGTACTGCCCGAGCAGCTGCTTGCTAACTTCACTGCAAGCGATGCGGACATCCGGGCAGTGGACGAAGCCAAACGTCGCCGAGAGGCACGGCTGAAACAGGCCGGCGACGACCGTCTGCGCCGACTGTTCTATTGTCGCGGCGGCCACAGTCAGTTGGTGCTGCTGGCGTGCCTGCTGTCGGATGACCCGGTGTTCCAGAAGGTGCTGAGCAACCTGCACATCGAGTCGCTGGAGTCTGCGCTCTTCGTGCTCAAAGAGCCGCATCGATTGCGCACCAAGCGCCGTGAAGGGAAGTTCGACGAGAACGAGTTGAACGAAGGTGATCCGCGCTTCTGGTACGCACGGGGCAACGTCGTGAGCGAGTTCCTCGACAAGCTATGGCAGGTGGCCTGGGCGCCCATTGAGCAGGAAACCTTCAAACAACTCGATTTCCGCGGTCGCACCGAGAAGCAGAAGCAGCTCTATTTGTTTGTGCCGAGCCAGACCAACCTGAAAAAATTGGGCGATCTGGTGGCCGGCACGGACAGTTTTTTTCGCTATGCCGAAGGTGCCTACATCGGCGACCTGATCGACGAGGTACGCATCACGGTCAAAAAGCTTGACGAGCATGGCGGCAAAGTGAGTTTCACCCAGCTCTCCGAAGGCGAGATGCAGATGCTTACTGTGCTCGGCCTGATGCGTATCACGCGGGAAGACCATTGCCTGTTCCTGCTCGATGAGCCGGACACCCACCTGAACCCGCTGTGGAAGCTGCGTCTGTTCGATGACATCAAGGATGCGATGGCGAACGAGGCTGGCTTAGGCGCGTCGGGAGAGTCGCAGGTGTTGCTAACCACACACGACCCGATCCTGCTCGGAAGCCTGCAACGCGAGCAGGTACACATTCTGCGCCGAGGCTCCGACAGAACTGTGGTGGACGTCCCGGATGAGAATCCTCGGGGCATGGGTGTAGCTGGGCTGCTCAAGAGCGAATTATTTGGTTTGAGTTCGACGTTGGATCGGCGCACTATCGAAGATTTGGATCGACGAAACGAGTTGCTCGCTAAAGAGGCAAAGAACGAGCTTGTTCCAAATGAGAGAACTGAGTTGGAGCGCCTGAAAGCCTATCTGACGGATCTCGGTTTTTCGCGTGAGTACCGGGATCCGCTTTTTCAATTGTTTATCCAGAAAATGTATGAGGCGCGCAGTCTTCCAATGGCGCAGTTGCTGACACCGGAGCAGCAGGCTCATCAAGACCAGTTAGCTCAGCAGATCGCTAAAGCCATGGTTGCGGATAAGCGCTTGAGTGAAATGGAGTCGCTTGCAAAAGCTTTGAGACCGACAAAGGAGGGTGAAGCGTGAGGCCGGTTCGCATTCCTCCGGGGAGTTCACCGCCGCAAGACTGGCTAGACGAAGCCGAGACGCTAACTGAGCAGCTCAGGAATGCGCCCGATGATAAAGCGCGCATTGCTTTGGCATTCGCACATAGAAAGCTTTGGCGTGATCCAAGACTTTTGAATTGGCTGACAGACATCCACCACCGCAAGTGCTGGTACAGCGAAGCGAAAGAATCTGTGTCGTCGTACCACGTGGATCATTTTCGACCCAAAGGGCGTGCGGCACAGCTGGACGGAACTCAAAGATCGGGCTACTGGTGGCTGACTTTCGACTGGAAAAATTATCGCCTTGCGGGACAGCTTCTTAACGTCAAGAAGCGGGATCTCTTCCCCGTGCAGATACCAGGTGTCGCCCGGCCAACCGTCTTGCCGACTCTTTTGGCAGAAGGGTCTCTGCTAATTGATCCGCTTGCAAATGAGGCGTGGTTTGTTTCCTTTGAGCGTTTCGACGATGGCGAGTGCATAGCAACGCCTAGCCCCGGCTTGTCACAGCAGAACGAGGATCGAGTAGAGCTCACTATTGATGTGTTGGGCCTAAATCGCTTGCGTTTGCTCAACAAGAATCGGGCCGAGACTTGGGACAAATGTCTTGAGCGTATCAAGGAGTTCGAAGATGCAGACTCGCACGCGCTACTACAGACACAAGAGGCACTACGTCTAGTGGCCGCACGAGCCCTTGCGCAACTGTGTTCAGAGGATCAGGAGTTCTCCTCCGCTGCAAAGGCGTGTGTCGAGAAACAGGCGCCAAAGGCGTTGTGCCTGTTGGTAAGTGATCTCCTTGCACATCCAGAACTGCTCAAGTTTGCTGCCTGAACTATGCTTACGTCACGTTGTTTCGATTGGGTCGACCACCGGCATCGGTGCAAATCAGCCCGCTATCGCCGATTCGAGCGACGCATGTCGCGTGGTAGCCGTTTGCCCTCTTGCGATCGGCGCTAAAGCGGGCGCGAATATCATTTGTGCCGCTCGGTGATCCGGGCGTTTCGGTTGTTTAAAGTCTCAACCCGGCCTGTTTTTGCTGCCTTCCTTTGCGCTAGGCCAGCTCCCCGCCGAACGGCTTATCTACGTGGAACACGCGACAAGAGAGCGAGGTGCATCATGCTATTGGCCACCGTCCGGTCGGATAAGCCTTCGAACCGGACTGCGCTTCCCGTATCTTCCGGTCCGACTTCCTCACCTGTTTTTGCAACTCCTCGATCTTAGCGAGATAGGGCCATAGCTCATCCATGATACGGTCCTCGCGTTTCTGTAGTTGCTTGGTCGCGAACGCGTATTCCCGCTCGTACCTCTGCCAGGCGACCCGCGTATCGGACCATGCATGATTAAGAGGCTCGCTTTCTTTTCGCAGCTTGCGCAATTCGCGTATAACGGTCTTCAGTTGTGCCTCGTCAGCCAATTCGGCGGCCAGTTCGGAATTCATCATGGACCTTTTGCGCGCGCGGCTCAGTAAAGGGGAATCGAACCCCTGACCTCGGTGTTGCGAACGCCGCTCTTTCCCATCCGAAATCTGCCGTCCATCAAGGGACACTCAGGCTCTGCTCAGACCCAGCCGCGATTGGCGTATCTCGCAAAAGCCATCATGAAGTAATTGATCGCGTCACAGAACACTGTCATGGCTAAACATGAATCCGCTCCACCTCGTCCAGGCTGATGTCGTCACGTCGCCGGTCGTAGAGTTGCGTGGTCCTCGTCGACGCGTGATTGGCCATCGCCGCTGCATTCTCCAGCGTGCCGCCGTTGCTCAGATAGGCGGTGATGCCGGTTGCGCGGAACGTGTGGTTGCCGATCGCCGTGCCGATACCGGCTGCGAGCGCGCGCCGGCGCACCATCGCATACGCGTTCGCCTGTGGCAGCGGCGTCTCGCTCAACTGGCCGGTGCCGCGCGCGATCGTGCGGAACAGCGGCCCCTTCGGATCACCGGCGATGCCGGTGCCGCTCAGGTGCTCCAGATACGCGTGCAGGTATGCCTCGAGCGTGTGGTGACACGGCATCGCGTGCCGCTTGCCGCCCTTTTCGAGCAGGCGGACCCACAGCCGCCGCTGCTGCACATAGACGTCGTCCACCCGCATCGCGAGCGCCGCCCCCACCCGTGCGAACGAAAACACCATCAGCGCGATCAGCGCGCGGTCCCGCAGCCCGATTGGCGTCGTCACATCGATGCTGTCCAGCAGCTGCCGCGCCTCGGCCGCATCGAGCACCGGCGTTTTGCCCTTTTTCGTGGAGTGCGCAGGACCCCGCACCGACGCGGCCGGGTTGTGCGGGACGATCTGGCCGGTGACGAGCCAGTCGAACAGGTGGCGGATTGCCGCGAGGCGCTGCCTGGCAGTCGGTGCCGACGACACCTGTGTCTGCCGCTCGATCCACGCGGCGACATGCAGTGGCTGCACCTCGGTAATGGACGCTACACCGGCGCCGGTGCACCACGTGAGGAAATCCCCCGCGGCACGCGCATACGCGCGCCGCGTATGCGGGTTGCGGATCGCCGACGCGAAGAATTCGAGGAAGCGGATACCCGCGCCCGTTCACCGGCGGCGATGACCAGCGCTGGCGTGGGAAGGTCGCTGACCGCAACAGGCAGGCTCATGGCCGCATCACCTTGTTCCAGTCGACTTTGTGGCCTGCTGCCTCCAGCTCCTGTCCCAGCGCCTGCTTCCAGCCGTTACCAGAGTCCATGGCAACCCAGACCACGCCGGCAAAGTCGCTCGGAATATCGACCTCGCCGCGCTTGAGCGCACACACGTTGTCCCGCCCCAGATGGCCCATGAAATAGCCGAGCTCAAGCAGCACGTTCTGCCGCGCACGCGGTTCCGGCTGTCCGCCCTTCACGCAGCCCTCGTCATCGGGCGTGAGCAGCACGACCGCAAAGCCGACATCGTGATAGGCCTCGATCTTCTCAATGACCGTACGGTTCCGGTTCGCCTGCTCGTGCAGGATGACCGGCTCGAAGCTGATCTTCTCCAGAAAGCGGGCGACTGTCTCGCGCGCGCCCTCGTCGTGGCCGTGGACCACGAACACGCGCCGGGAAAGTGGGGGCGCCTCCGGAACGATCGGCTCAAGCGTGGACGAAGACGCAGTCTCCTGCTGCGCGTCCGCCAGATCTTCCCTCAATACACGTTGCGCCTCCTCCAGCAGCCCGATTGATGCAGCGATCTCCTGTCGGACCTTGTCGCCGCCCGGACTTATGCTACTTGAGTGCGGGTATTTGCTGCGGAAGCTGGATTCGCCCAATGACGCTGCATCTTCGAAGCGCCTGTAAGCCCAAGTGTTTTCACCAAAACATCGGATCAAGGTCTCTTCGATGGCAGCAGACAGGGCCTGCAGCTCCCGTGAGTCCCATTGCGTATCAATGTCGACCGCACGCAAGTCGGCGATACGTTCATCGAGCCGCGCGAGGCCGCGCTCGATGGCGGCCGGCGAACGCTGTGCCATGGGCAGTCTCCCATCTATGTCTGATAAAGGACATTATCATATACAGAACGCGGCATGTGACACCATCAATCTGACTGGCTTCGCCGCCGGATCGCGTCTATAACAACGACAGAAACTGGTGGTGAATATGCCGGCCGACACGACTCCGCTTCCCACGCCGTCCCCCCATCCGGCATCCGCGCCCGGCACAAGCCTGTCTTTGCTGTCGTTTCTCAAACCATTTCACCGTCCATCGCCCGCCATTCCACCGACCGTCCCGCTGGTCGTTCGGGTCGGCTTCGCCGGTTCCCGAACCATGTTTGACCTGTCGCAGCATCCAGATCTCGATGCCGGTGACCTCATGGCGCAAGTATCCGACGCCCTGATGGACCGCCTCCGCGAGCTGCGTGCCGCGCTGGGTCTGTCGCCGCATCACTTCCTGTGTGGTGTCTCGCAGATCGCCGTCGGTGCTGACACGCTGTTCACGCGCGCCTGCCAGACACTTGGCATCGCGCAACGGGTGCTGCTGCCCCAGGAGCGCGAGGACTATCTCGCCGCGGTCGGCACGGAGGGACCCGATTTCACCCCCGAGGAGGAGCAGGTGGCGCGCGGGTTGCTGGGCAGTCCGCACATCATCGAAGAGTGCGTCGTGAGCCATGCGAGGGATCGCAGCGCCCGCTTCGAGGAGACCAACACTGCCATCCTTGAAGACAGCGATATCGTCATTTGTCTCGTGCGGGAAGCCGCCGGCAGCAGGCGTGGCGGCACGGAAGATCTGATCAGTCAGGCGGAGGCGCTCGGCAAACCAGTGACAAGGATCACTGTCGCGATCAAAGAGGGCAAGGTCCAGCTCTCGCCGCTGAAGCCGCTGAAGGAGTGGCTAAACGGCAGTGACTTCGCGTTGCCTTCGGCTCCTCGCGAACTGTCAGGTCTGGTCATCGCCGCGCCTGGCCCCGCTAACGCGTGGCCCACGGCGGAATCCTTCATCGCACAGATCAAGGGACGCGCGAGCGAGCTATCGAAAAAGCATAGCGGCTGGTTCAAGCGTTCCGCGATTATCATCATCAGTTTTCATCTAGGCGCGACGGTGGTGGCGATCTTGGCGGGCAAGCTCCACGAAACAATTGTCCCGATCTTCCTCAGCTCCGAGTTCCTGTTGCTGGTCGCTGGCCTGGCCGCTCACTTCCGGCTGCATCGTGGTGCGCATGCGCGCGTCTGGGCCGTCAACCGGCTTGTCGCCGAAACCATGCGCTCACTAGCCGAGGTCGAAAGACTCCGTGGAGACGTCACGTACCCGCTCGAGCTCCCCGTGCCGGATGGTCTCGTGCCGCTCCTGCGCACCAGCGCCGTGCTGCACCTGCGCAGGGACCGGTCGGGAGAGGATTCCACGTGGACAGCAAGGCGCGACGCTTACATTGAGCGCCGCCTCACCGGTCTCAAGGGGGGCCAACTGGCTTACTACGAGACCCAGACCCGCAAGGCCGAATTGAGCCTGAAGGTCGCGACGTGGCTGTTCCGGGTCTTCTCCTCCCTGGCGATCGTCGCGGCGGTGGCCGAGTTGCTGCTGCAATTCAACCGGCTACCTGCTGCCCTAGTGGAGCCAACCGATAACTGGGGAAATACGCTCGCCGTCTTCATGCCGGTAGCGGCTGTCGGCTTCCTGTCGTGGGCAGCTGCTAGCGATCTGGAGGCGCGCGCGCAGACTTTCGCGGAGATGCATGCCTTCCTGGAGAGGCAGCTCAGGCGGTTAAATGCTGCGGGCTCCGAGCGCGGGTTCAGCCGGCTCGTTCGGGAAACCGAGTCGCGCCTGCTGGGCGAGAACCTCAACTGGTTCTGGCGCCGCTCGTTCACCAGCGTGACTTGAGAAGGAGATCCTGCCATGAGCGCACCGGGCGACCAGACGCGCTACGAACTCTTCATCTCATACGCACGCAAGGACAACATCGCCGAGCCTGGCGGACAGACCACCGGTTGGGTGACGGCGATTCGCGACCACATCGCCACAGACCACCGGCGCTTTTCCACCGAGCCGCTGCGGATCTCCTTCGACACGACGGCGATTGCCGACAAGAGCGACTGGCGGCACCGCATCCTCGGCGTACTTCGCTCGTCGAAGACTCTGCTGGTCTGGCTGTCGCCCGGCTACTTCGCGAGCGACTACTGCCGGTTAGAGTGGGACGAACACATGGTGCGCCTCGCGCACGCGCTGCCGGGCAGCGATGAAAGCATCAACGCCGCCTGGTGGGCGCGTCACGGAAATGACAGACAGCGCTCGGTAAACGCCTCATGCAGGAACGGTCACATTGCTCATCGTCAACCACCGGTAGACACTTTGCCGCGGCACACCGTTGAGCTTGTTCCATCTCAAACGGGCGTCGCATGAAGCCGCCGCACATCGAGCGAGTCTTTCTGTCGTGCGCCAGCACGGAGTTCGCACCCGAGCGACGGCGACTGGCTAATCATCTGCGCGCGTTGATCGCACCACGTTTCGAGGTCGCTGTGCAGGAGGATTTCAAGCAGGGCGGCAATACGCTGCTCGAGCGGATCGCGGAATATATCCGCGGCTGCGACCTGATGATCCATATTGTGGGTGATGTCTGCGGTCTGCGGCCCACGTCGGCCCAAGTTGCAGCGCTGTACCAGCGACTCGGCGAGCCGTTGCCGGTGCCGGTGCCCGTGCCGGACTTTTCATATACCCAGTGGGAATACCATCTGGCGCGCAAGTTCGACAAACGCGTACTGGTGTACCTGGCGGAACCCCAAGCGCCGCGGCGGGGGCCAAATGGCGCACCGCCGACGCAAAGCAGCGAAGACGCCTGCCGCCAGGAGGCCCACGTGCGAGGCATTCGGGAGAGCGGCGAGCACCGGGAGCCGTTCGCCAGCGCCAACGAACTTTTGAAACGGGTACTGTACGACATCAGCCCCGATGGCGTCCCGCCGCACAAGGCGAGCAACATCGACGTCAAGTCGCTGGGTCCGCTGTTCAAGGGACGAGACGACTTCCTCGCACAGATTCGCGCCGCACTTGGCGAAATGCAGCACACCGGTGTAGTGCGCGCCGCCGTCATCACCGCCACCGCCACCACCGTGTACGGCCTGGGCGGGATCGGCAAAACGCGCGCGGCGATCGAGTACGCACACCGCCACGCCGATGACTACACCGCGCTGCTGATGGTGCGCGCCGATTCGCCCGAAAAATTGGACGACAACCTTGCGGAACTTTGCGGGCCAATGGTGCTTGACCTGCCGGAGCATCAGAACCCCGATGCCGAAGTTCGGATAGCGGCCGCCCAGGGATGGCTGCGCCAACATCCGGGCTGGTTCCTGATCCTCGACAACGTCGACACCGAGGACGCCGCGGCAGCAGTCGAGAGTCTGCTGGGCCGGCTGGAGGACGCAGGGCAGGTGCTGATCACCTCGCGCATCAGGAACTGGTCGGCCGCTGTGTCGACGCTGCAGCTCGACGTGCTGCCCCTGGACGACAGCGTCGCATTTCTGCTCGAGCGAACCGAGGGTCTGCGACTCAAGCGGCCCGACGATGCCGCGCAGGCGCGTGCCGTGGCGGAGGCGCTGGGCCAGCTGGCGCTGGCACTGGAACAGGCAGGAGCGCACATCGGACAAGAGCACCTGAGCTTCGAGAAATATCTTGCGCAATGGACAAGCAATCGCGACAAGGTGATGCGGTGGTTCGACCCGCGGTTGATGCAATACCCGGTCAGTGTGGCAGTGACATGGCTGACGACGTTCGAACAGTTGGGCGCTTCAGCGCATAAGCTGTTGCGAACTTTGGCGTGGTTCGCTCCGGATCCGGTTCCCGGCTCCGTATTCGACGATTCCGGAACGCTGGCTGAACTTGCCGCCTATTCGTTGTTGACATCGAACGACGAGGGCGGCTTCAGCGTGCATCGGCTGGTCCAGGAGGTCACGCGCGCCCAGATGGACGCTGACCAGCGGCGCGACGCACTGGCGGACGCAGTGGTTCGGTTGGATCAGGCGTTTAAGGGCGACGCGGACGATCCGTCGGCCTGGCCGCTCTTGGAATCACTGGCTTCGCATGGGCAGACCTTGGCCCTGGCCAATGTAGTCGTGCGTACCGAATCAACGGAGCCGGACAACAATGTGCTTTCGAGCGGTCCGGACATCGACGGAAGGCAGGCCGCTCTAGGACTTCGATTGGGAAACTTCTTTTTCGCGACAGGCCGGTTCATGCAAGCCTGTAGCTTGCAGTCGCGCTCAGTCGCGTTTTACCGCCAAGCGTTAGGCGAAGAGAATCCCGACACGCTCACGGCGATGGACGATCTGGCCGCGACGCTGTACGAGCAGGGCGATCTGTCCGGCGCGCGCGGACTGCAGGAGAAGGTACTCGAGGCACGGCGGCGGGTGTTGGGCGAGGAGCATCCCGACACGCTCGGGTCAATGGGCAATCTGGCCTTGACGTTGCAGGCACAGGGCGATCTGTCCGGCGCGCGCGGATTGCAGGAGAAGATGCTCGACGTATGGCGGCGGGTGTCAGGCGAGGAGCATCCCGACACGCTCACCGCAATGAACAATTTGGCCGGAACGCTGCTAGGGCAGGGCGATCTGTCCGGCGCGCGCGGACTGCAGCAGAAGGTGCTCCAGGTACGGCGGCGGGTGTCAGGCGAGGAGCATCCCGACACCCTCACGGCGATGGACAATCTGGCCTTGACGCTGTACGCCCAGGGCGATCTGTCCGCCGCGCGCGGACTGCAGCAGAAGGAGGTCGAGGTACGGCGGCGGGTGCTGGGCGAGGAGCATCCCGACACGCTCACGACGCTGAACAATCTGGCCTTGACGCTATACGCGCAGGGCAATCTGTTCGGCGCGTGTGGGCTGCTGCAGAAGGTGCTCGAGGCACGGCGGCGGGTGTCAGGCGAGGAGCATCCCGACACGCTTGCGGCGATGGGCAATCTGGCCTTGACGCTGTACGCCCAGGGCGATCTGTCCGGCGCGCGCGGGCTGCAGCAGAAGGTGCTCGAGGCACGGCGGCGGGTGTCAGGCGAGGAGCATCCCCACACGCTTACGGCGATGGGCAATCTGGCCTTGACGCTGTACGCCCAGGGCGATCTGTCCGGCGCGCGCGGGCTGCAGCAGAAGGTGCTCGAGGCACGGCAGCGGGTGTCAGGCGAGGAGCATCCCGACACGCTCGGGTCGATGGGCAATCTGGCCCACACGCTGTACGCCCAGGGCGATCTGTCCGGCGCGCGCGGGCTGCAGCAGAAGGTGCTCGAGGCACGGCGGCGGGTGTCAGGCGAGGAGCATCCCGACACGCTTACGGCGATGGGCAATCTGGCCTTGACGCTGTGCGCCCAGGGCGATCTGTTCGGCGCGCGCGGGCTGCAGCAGAAGGTGCTCGAGGCACGGCGGCGGGTGTCAGGCGAGGAGCATCCCGACACGCTTGCGGCGATGGGCAATCTGGCCCAGACGCTGTACGCCCAGGGCGATCTGTCCGGCGCGCGCGGGCTGCAGCAGAAGGTGCTCGAGGCACGGCGGCGGCTGTCAGGCGAGGAGCATCCCCACACGCTTACGGCGATGGGCAATCTGGCCTTGACGCTGTACGCCCAGGGCGATCTGTCCGGCGCGCGCGGGCTGCAGCAGAAGGTGCTCGAGGCACGGCGGCGGGTGTCAGGCGAGGAGCATCCCGACACGCTTACGGCGATGGGCAATCTGGCCCACACGCTGTACGCCCAGGGCGATCTGTCCGGCGCGCGCGGGCTGCAGGAGAAGGAGCTCGAGGCACGGCAGCGGGTGTCAGGCGAGGAGCATCCCGACACGCTCGGGTCGATGGGCAATCTGGCCCACACGCTGTACGCCCAGGGCGATCTGTCCGGCGCGCGCGGGCTGCAGCAGAAGGTGCTCGAGGCACGGCGGCGGCTGTCAGGCGAGGAGCATCCCCACACGCTTACGGCGATGGGTAATCTGGCCTTGACGCTGTACGCCCAGGGCGATCTGTCCGGCGCGCGCGGGCTGCAGGAGAAGGAGCTCGAGGTACGACGGCGGGTGTTGGGCGAGCGGCACCCGATCACTAGTCTTTCGGCGTGGAACCTCGGCCGGACGCTACGAGCCCTGCGCGAAGAATATGCCTGGGTGAGCCTGCGTACCGATTGCCTCGACTGGCTGCTCTCGGCCTCTTCGGCAACACTGTCGGCGGATCAGATCAAGATTCGCGGCTTGCTGGCCGAACAATTCCATGTGCCTGGCCAGCGGCCCAGTCGCAACGCTCCGTGCCCCTGCGGTTCCGGTCTGCGCTATAAGCATTGTTGCGGTAGGCTGGCGGGCTGAGCGCGCGGCGGACTTCAGTCTTTGCGGCGCTTCTGCTTTGGAGGTCCTCCCGGTGCGTTGGGTCTCACTTGAGCGTCACTCCGCTGAGGTGGGGCTTCAGAGCCGGTACGCCAGCACACGCGGTCAACTGCGTGCTTCCTGTACATGGGTCATCAAATTCCAGCGCCCTCAGCCAGATAGCAGTTGTCCACATCTGTGTTGAACGGCCTGTGGATAACGCCTTTGATTGATACAAGCTCCTGACGCGCCACGGTCAGCGCGCTACCTCTGCCCACGATTGACATAACACCTGTTCTAAGTCGACACCTCGACACTATCACTCCGCTCACGTGTCTCCACGTCTCGACGCATAGCCGCGCTTGAAGCGGCTTTGGAATGGGTGGCGACACCGCCACGTCCTGACCTTTATCCGACCGCGGATGAAACAACGGCGCCGAGCATTTGGGCAATGGCATACCATATGCGCCGCCTCGCTCCGCGATCGAGATCGAGATCGATGGGAGGATTGGCGGGGAGCGTTACTTGCGGGGTGCCGGGCCGCGCGCATTGTCGGTATTCGGGTTTCGACGCGCAGCTCTCATTGTCGTCAGGAGAGGCGACTGCATGCCGACGCGAGGGTTACGACTGGTCGCTTGTGGATTCGAAGAACAGTTTGGGATACGCTTTCTCCAGCGGGGGCTGCGGCCCTGTCGCCATAGCAGGCGGCGTAAATGTCGACTCAGTCGAAAGGGTCGGGGGTTTGATTGCACGTTTGAGCGAGTTCGCGCCAAGCCCTCCCGTGGGGGCATATTCGGAATCGTGGCAAGCATTTGCGTCCCACCTAGCGGCCTTCAGCAAGATTGTTCCATCCTCCTCCTCAAAACGAAATCCGGCCTCCCGCCGGTTTTTGTCTTTCTACATCGACAAACGCGCATCGTCATTGCCCCTCGATGAACGAGTCGACCGCGTGCCGTGCCTTCGGGAGCAGCAGGCGCGACGCGCAGGCGAAAAAGCTCCGGTTAGAACTTATCCCACCCCTCTGCGATCAAGTCGGTCGCGCAAGTGACGGGCGTGCATGACCTCGTTCATCGTCCTCCCCGCTTCGCCAGCGAGCGCCGAGCCGTCGCGGATCCGCTCGACCGACGTCGCGATCGGGTCCTTGATCTCCTTGACCGCGCTCGACGAGCGTTGCGCGAGGCTGCGCACCTCGCTCGCGACCACCGCGAAGTTGCGTCCCCGCTCGCGGGCGCGCGCCGTTTCGACGGCCGCGTTCAGCGCGAGAATGTTGGTCTGAAACGCAACGCCTCGACGATCGCCGTGATGTCCGCGATCTTCGTCGAGCTGTCGATGATGTGCCGCGTCGTGTTGACGACCTATGGCCGGCCACCGCGCTGCCCTTCTGCGCAACGGACAACGCAATGACCGAAAAATTAGAAGCTTGCACGGTTTTGCGCGTATTTAACATGCGTGATGAATGCATCGCCTTTCGTTTGAATTTCGGTCTCTTTTCCATTTGGCAGCAATTCTCCATGCCAGCACAGCGGTGCTTTACCGGAGGACAATGTTTTATTCATCCACCCGCAGCGGTCACGGTTGAGGTAGGCTTAGCCAAACCCATCATGTCCCCGTTTGCGCCCTGATGGACTGTCTGCCCTCGGGAGCACCTCAATAGCTCGTCTCCACGTATGCCAACTCCGGACCCCGGCAACCGCGATCTCCGCGCCGCATTGAGCGACCTCGATGGCGCCCGCAACTGGATGGCATCCATCTGCGGCCCCCACGGGCTCCAGGTCAGTCATCCAGAGCGCTTGCGCTTCCACCAGTCCGGCACCGTACTTCGTTCGATGGCGACGACGATAGGCTACGTCGAATACGGCACCGACGTGACGGTCGAGGTGAGCGAGAGCAGTCCGCTGAACTGCTACAGCGTGAGCCTGCCGATGGTCGGTCAACAGGAGCTCGCAGTACACGGCAAGAGGTGGTTGTCAGATCAGGATTGCGGTCTGATCGTCAGTCCGCAGGAATCGCAGGATCTCGCGATCACCGGCAATTGCCGCAAGCTGCACGTCGCGATTCCGCGCTCCGCGCTTCAGCAGGTGCTGCAGACGATGCTGCAACGCCCCGTCGAAGCGCCGCTCGTGTTCCAGCCCGACATGGATGCGGCCGCCGGCGATCAGGCATCGTGGTGGCGCATGGTCAAGTTCCTGGCCGGCGAGATGGAGCGCTCGGGACCGTCGCTGGGGCAGCTTTTCATGTCCAGCGAATTCGAACTGACGTTGCTGAAGGGGCTGCTGCTGTCGCAGCCGCATAACTATTCGGAACAGCTGGCCAACGCGACCGCACCGATGCCACCGCATTATCTGACCCGCGCGCGTCAGTTCATTCACGACAACGCGCGCGAGCCGATCACGCTCGAAGACATCGAGCGCGCGTCGGGTGTGTCGCGCTTCAAGCTGTTCGACGGCTTCCGTCAATATTTTGGCTGTGCGCCGATCGCGTATCTGAAACGCTACCGGCTCGAATCGGCGCGGCGCGATATTCTCGACGACCGCTCGGTGCGCAATATTTCGTCGGTGGCGCTGGGCTGGGGGATGTCCCATCTCGGCCGTTTCTCGACCGAGTACAAGGCGTTGTTCGGCGAGTCGCCATCCGATACGCTGAAGCGCGCGGCGCGGCGTTAGAACGTCCTATCGCGCGTTGCTTTCGCCGAACTTCTCGTAAAACAGCCGGTAATCCTGAATACCCTGTTCGGTGAGCCAGGTCTTGATCGCTTCGACCATCGGCGGCGGTCCGCACACGTACATGTCGAAGCCATTCGATTCGAGAAACGAGCGGTCGAAATGCTCGGGAATCAGCCCGGTCTTGCCCGACCATCCCGGCGCCGGATTCATCACGACGGTCTCGACCGCGAATCCTTCGATGCTCGCCTTGTAGCCGTTGATGCGCTCGGTCTCGCACAGATCGGCTGCATTCGTGACGCCGTAGTACAGATGCACCGGATGCGCGACATTGCGTTTCGCCGAGATGTCGTCGAGCATGCTGAGGAAGGCGGAGAGTCCTGTGCCGCCCGCCACCATCACGAGCGGACGCTCGACCTGGCGCAGATAGAACGCGCCGAGCGGCGCCTCGAACTCGACCGTATCACCGGCCTTGCAACGTTCGCGCAGATAGTTGCTCATCATGCCGTCGGGCAGCAGACGGATCAGGAATTGCAACTCGTTGCGCGCGTTCGGATGATTCGCGAACGAGTACGAACGCCATTCTTCGGTGCCGGGCACCTTCACGCGCGCATACTGGCCCGGCAGAAAATCGAGCTGACGCTCATGCGCGCTCGCATCGACTCGCAGAATCGCGGTCGTCGCCGACACCAGCTCGACGCCGACCACGCTCGCGGACACGGTGGTCGTGCCGGCGCCTTCGCACAGCGTCGAGTCGAAGTCGAAATAGAACGACGCATCCGACTTCACGCGCGTCTGGCACGAGAGGATCTTGCGCTGCGCGAGGTCCTCTTCGCTGAGCGTTTCCTCGTCGACGTAATCGAGCGTGTAGTCGCCCGATTCACAGCGCCCCTGGCAGGTGCCGCACACGCCTTCGCGGCAGTCGAGCGGAATGTTCACGCCGTTCTTCAGCGCCGCGTCGAGCAGCAGCTCGTTCGGGCTCACATCGAAGAACGCGGTTTTGCCATCGGCAAAGCTCAACGCGACCTTATGTTTCATCGTCGTGCTCCCGGCTCACAGATGGTAGAAATCCAGCACCGCGTTGATGTGGTCGTTCAGCAGCAGCACGTGCTTGCGCTTGATCTTCCAGCTATCGCCCGACGCTTGCAGGTCGTACACCGCGCGGCCGTAGAAGTAGTCGGTCGAGCCGTGACGCGTGTACAGCGTCGACCAGTTCACGTTCGCTTCGACGCTCGAATCTTCCCGCTCGCTCAGGCGCACGTTGCTGATCTGATGCATCGTGCGCGGCAGCGGTGTCGACGCGGCCGACTTGCCGGTGCGCAGCCGGAACACGCGGTCTTCGAGACCGGCGCGATCCGAGTAGTAAATCAGCGACATGCCCTGCTTCGGATCGGTCGTGTACACGTGCTCCGAATCCCACTGCGGCACATGGAACACGCTCTGCGGATCGAACAGGTCGACATATTCGTCCCATTGCTGTTTGTCGCACAGATCGGCCTTCAGATACAGAAACTGCTCGACGGAGTGTTGGAGTTGGCTCATGCCTGCTCTCCCTGCGATTCGATGGATTTGTCGAGACCCTTGAGGATCGTGTCGCGCCAGGTGCCGTGCTGGTTCACGTAAAGCCCTTCGTGGGTCAGCTCGGTGCCGGTCAGATTCGGCTCGATGCCGAGCAGCGTGGTGTTCGCGGTCGCGCCGCTGGCCCACTTGTGATGCCCGCGCGAGATGTCGCTCCAGCGTTCGAGGCGCGCCTGGAAGCCGCGCTGCTGCTCGCGGAACTCGACGAGATCGTCGGGCGTGCCCATGCCGGACACGTTGAAGAAGTCTTCGAACTGACGGATGCGGTTCTCGCGATCCTTCGCCGACTCGCCCTTCACGCCGATGCACTGGCTGATGACCTCTGTCTTGTTCCACGCGACCGGCCGCACGATGCGCAGCTGCGAACTGATCTGGTCCATGAAGAACAGGCTCGGGTAGACATTCAGATTGCGCAGCCGGTGCATCATCCATTCGGCCTTGTCCTGGCCATAGGCTTCGACGAGCCGCGGCATCACGCTCTCGTAGCCGGGACGCACTTGCGGATTCGGCATGTCGCTGAACAGCACGCTATGGCCATTCCTGAACGCGAACCAGCCGTCGTCGGTTTCGCTGTCGCCGGCGCCGAGCTTGCTGTAGTCGAGCGTGCCGCCGGGGTTATCCCCTTTCTTCGCATTCGACTCGATGCGGTGCTGCACTGTCGCCACGTAGTTGTAGTGCACGGTGCTCACGTGATAGCCGTCGAGACCGTTCTCGTTCTGCAGCTTCCAGTTGCCGTCGAACGTGTAGGTCGACTTGCCGGGCAGCACTTCGAGCTCGCCGGTCGGCGACTGCGCGACCATCATGTCGAAGAAGATGCGCGCGTCGCCGAGATAGTCTTCGAGCGTGTCGATGCCGTCGACGTCGAGGCTCACGAACACGAAGCCCTTGTAGCTCGCGATGCGCGCTTTCTTCAGGCCGCGCACCGATTTGTCGAAGTCGTCGCAGTATTCGCCCGGCGCCTTCACCTTCACGAGCCGGCCGTCGTTCTTGTAGCACCATGCATGGAACGGGCACGTGAAGGTCGACTGGTTGCCCTTGGTCATACGCGTGAGCGTCGCGCCGCGGTGCTGGCACGCGTTGATCATCGCGTTCAGGTTGCCGGCGCCGTCGCGCGAGATGATCAGCGGCTGACGGCCCGCGCGCATCGTCAGGAAATCGTTCTTGTTGGGGATCTCGCTTTCGTGGCACGCATAGATCCAGGCCTTCTCGAAGATGTGCTCCATCTCGAGCGAGAACAACTCGGGCTCCGTGAACATTTCGCGGGCAATCCGGTACACGCCTTCCGCAGGGCGAAAGTCCAGACAGCCGCTGACGAATTCGCGCCATTCCGAGGCGCTGCGCTTCTCGCTCATGATGTGTTTCTCTCCTTGTGTCCAATCGTTTGAACGTGACAGGCTCGATTGAATACCCGAGTGGCGAGGCCAACTATCCAGCCAATTCGCATTTGCTATCCGAATAATTGGACGGCGCCTGGATAATCTGGCGATCGGGCGCAACCCCCGCCGGACGGAACTTCTGGCGTGCCGTTCTGGCGCATGCGGGCAAAAACTTGGCTACGCAAACGTTTGCCTGTACGCCATGTCTGCTACGCTTACGTTTTCGTAGGTCGCGGTTTTGACGGTGATTGCCGAGACGCGGCCGCTTCTTCACGCGCGACGTTCAGCGCATGTCAGAACCAAAAACGCATGGTGACGCGCCGACCGAACAACGTGATTGCGATCAGTGTCTTGCTGGCTGGCGCGATCCTCGCGATCGCCGTGTCGCTGCTCGCACAGATGCGCGAAGATGCGTTGCGGCGCGCGCAGGACTCCATCGCCAACATATCCCTGCTGGTCCAGCGCGACGTGTCGCGCAATCTCGAGATCTACGACCTGTCGCTGCGCGCGGCGATCGACGGACTGAAGCAGCCGGGCGTGCTCGATCTGCCGCCGGAGATCCGCCAGATGGTGCTGTTCGACGGCTCGATCAGCGCAAAGGACATGGGCTCGGTATTCGTGCTCGGCGAGACCGGCAACGTGCGCTTCGATTCACGCGCGTGGCCGCCGCGCGCAAGTAACCATGCGGACCGCGATTACTTCAAGGCGCAGCGCGCTTCGCCCGACGTCGGCCTGTACATCAGCCATCCGTTCAGCCCGAGCGGCACCGACGATGACCTGCGCATCGCGCTGAGCCGGCGCATCTCGAGGCCGGACGGCAGCTTCGGCGGCGTGGTGGTCGGCACGCTGCGCCTCACGTATTTCCATCGGCTGTTCGACGGCATGAAGCTCGGGCCGAGCGGCTCGATGGCATTGATGCTCAGCGACGGCACGATGTTGATGCGCCGTCCGTACGATTCGAAAACGATCGGCATCAACCTGACCGGCACGGCCAACTTCTCGCGCTTCATCAAGCGGCCGAGCGGCGACTTCTTCGGCACGGCGGCGATCGATCGCGTCGAGCGCTGGTATGCGTTCCGCCATATCGACGGCTTTCCGCTGATCCTCGACGTCGCGCTCTCGACGCGCGACATCTACGTCGAGTGGCAGCGGCGCGCATGGATCATCGGCACGCTGATCGGCGCGCTCGACGTGACGATCATCGCGCTCGCGATCCTGTTCTCACGCCAGTTGCGTCTGCGCCGCGCGGCCGAGGAAGAGTTGCGCGAACTGGCGCGCACGGACGGGCTGACCGGCCTGAACAACCGCCGCGCCTTCGAGGAGCACGTGAACGACGAATGGCGACGCGCGCAGCGCACCGGCCGGCCGCTGTCGCTGCTACTGATCGATGTCGACAACTTCAAGGGCTTCAACGACCTTTACGGCCATTCGGCCGGCGACGAAGCGCTGATCGGCGTCGCGCGCTGTATCGCGCAGAACGCGCGACGTCCGGGCGATACGGCCGCGCGCTTCGGCGGCGAGGAGTTCGCGGTGCTGCTGCCGGACACCGACGCGACGGGCGCGCAGCGGATCGCCGAGCAGATCCGCGCGGCGGTGCAGGCGCTGCAATGCCGCCATGTGGCCAGCACGCATCACGTGCTGACGGTGAGCGCAGGCGCTGCGACGACGCAGGGCGCGGCGCTCGCGACGAGCCGCGCGCTCGTCGACGCCGCCGACGAAGCGCTGTATCGCGCGAAGGATGCCGGCCGCAATCGGGTGATGCTGTACGGCGCGCCGACGGACCACTCCTCGCGGGACGGCGCCGCGGTGACGCCGGACACCGACCCGCGCCGCGCGAATTGACGCGCTTCCAGGGCTCGTTTCCCGAGCCACTTGTCGGCCCGCTTGCCAGCCCTTATTGCTCTCCGTAAACTCGCGCGTAACTTTTGCCGGACCCACGCCGCAGCGCGTGATCGGCACACACCACGCCGACCCTGAGGAGAATCCCCGCGATGGCCGCATCCTATTTCCCCCGCTGGCGCCGCCAGCCTGCCGGCGCCGAAGGCGGCATCGTCGGCATCGACGAACGGCTCGGGTGGCCGCAGATGTTCGCGATGGGCGTCCAGCACGTCGTCGCGATGTTCGGCTCGACCGTGCTTGCGCCGCTTCTGATGGGCTTCGATCCGAACCTGGCCATCTTCATGTCGGGGATCGGCACGCTGCTGTTCTTCGTGCTCGTCGGCGGGCGCGTGCCGAGCTATCTCGGTTCGAGCTTTGCGTTCATCGGCCTCGTGATCGCGGTGACCGGCTACGGCGGACACGGCGCGAACCCGAATATTGCGGTCGCGTTGGGCGGCATCATCGCGTGCGGCGTCGCGTACGGGGTGATCGGCCTGATCGTGGCGGCGGTCGGCACGGGCTGGATCGAAACGCTGATGCCCCCGGTCGTGACCGGCGCGATCGTCTGCGTGATCGGTCTGAACCTCGCGCCGATCGCCGTGCATGGCGTGAGCGGCAGCAATTTCGAATCGTGGATGGCGCTCGTCACGGTGCTGTGCGTCGGCGCGGTCGCGGTGTTCACGCGCGGCATGCTCCAGCGTCTGCTGATCCTGGTCGGCTTGCTGCTCGCCTACGTCATTTACGCGATCGTCACGAACGGCCTCGGCATGGGCAAGCCGATCGATTTCTCGATCGTCGCGAACGCCGCGTGGTTCGGCATGCCGCACTTCATGTCACCGGTGTTCGACCCGCACGCGATGACGCTGCTCGCGCCGATCGCGGTGATCCTCGTCGCCGAAAACCTCGGCCACATCAAGGCCGTCAGCGCGATGACGGGCCAGAACCTCGACCGCTATATCGGCCGCGCGTTTCTCGGCGATGCGCTCGCGACGATCGTGTCCGGCTTCGCGGGCGGTACCGGCGTGACCACGTACGCGGAGAACATCGGCGTGATGGCGGTCACGAAGATCTACTCGACACTGGTGTTCGTGATCGCCGCGTTGATCGCACTCGTGCTCGGCTTCTCGCCGAAGTTCGGCGCGGTGATCCAGACGATTCCGGGACCGGTGCTGGGCGGTGTGTCGATCGTCGTATTCGGGCTGATCGCGGTGACGGGCGCGCGCATCTGGGTCGTCAACAAGGTCGACTTCTCCGATAACCGCAATCTGATCGTCGCGGCCGTCACGCTCGTGCTCGGCGCCGGCGACTTCTCGCTGAAGCTCGGCAGCTTCGGGCTCGGCGGCATCGGCACCGCGACGTTCGGCGCGATCATCCTGTACGCGCTGCTGAGAAGAAAGCCGACGCAAGGGCCAGTGGCCTGAGCGTCTTTTATCGGCACTGGCATTTCAAGCGCCGGTGCCGATGCCGATGCGGCAGCCAACGCCTACCTTTTGCGCGCGGTCAGCGCCGTCTCCGACAGATCCACCTCGCGCATCAGCTTGTTCAGCGTCTCGTCGTTGATGCGCTGGGTGTCGCGCAGGTCGAGCAGCGTCTTGCGCTCGGCGCGCATCGCCGCGAGCTTCATGCGGAATTCGAGGGCATCGGCACGGCGCGCGAGTTCGCGTGGCGCCTGTTCGTCGTCGAGCGTCGCGAGGCGGCGGCGGTACAGGTCCATCACCCGCGCGGTTACATCGGTTGCATACGCCTGAGCCGATTCCTCGAGGTCCGCGCATTCCGTGTCGTGCAGATGATCGACCGCGCGAATCGCCGACTGCGCGGCGAGCGTACGCGCGAGTGCTTCCTCGGCGGCATGCGGGTCCTTGCCGCGCCGCCAGCCGCGCAGCAGCAGCGGCAACGCGGCCACCGCCACCAGCAGCGACAGCAGGATCACCCCCGACGCGATGAAGATCGCGAGATCGCGTCCCGGCAGCGGCGTGCCGTTCGGCAGCACCTCCGGCAGCGACAGCACGCCCGCGAGCGTCACCGCGCCGCGCACGCCGGCCACCGTCGTCACCGACGCCATGCGCAACCCGGGCACTGCGTTCGCGACGCCGTGCTTCGTCGCGCCGCGGCTCGCGAACCAGCGCAGCAGCCACACCCACGCGAAGCGCATCGCGTACAGCGCGAGCGCCACCGCAACGATATAGCCGATCAGCAGCGCGACCTGCGCGTCGTTGGTTTCGTGCGCGTCGAACAGCGCGCGGCCGAGGATGTGCGGAAACTGCAGGCCGAGCATGATGAACACCATGCCGTTGAATACGAACTCGATCATCGTCCACGTGTTCGAGGCCCGCACGCGCGAGGCGACCTGCCATTTTTCCGTGATGCTCGCGAAGTTCATCGTCATGCCGGCGGAGACCGCGGCGAGAATGCCTGACAGCTCGAAGCGCTCGGCGGTCAGATAGGCGGCGAACGGGATCAGCAGGGTCATCACGACGCCCGGCGCGGGATCGCCTTCTTCGGTGAGATTCAGGAAGCGCGCGGACACGAAGCTGAACACCGCGCTCACCGCCGCGCCGACCGCGAGGCCGCCCACCGCGATGATCACGAAGCTCACCGACGCTTCACGCAGCGAGAACGCGCCGGTCAGCGCGGCGGCGATCGCGAACTTCAGCGCGACGAGGCCTGACGCGTCGTTCATCAGCGCCTCGCCTTCGAGGATATGCATCAGCTGCACCGGAATCTTGCCCTTACCGGCGATGCCGGACAGCGCGACCGCGTCGGTCGGCGACAACACGGCGGCGAGCGCGAATGCGACCGGCAGCGAGATCTGCGGCACCAGCACGTGCACGAAGTGACCGACCACCAGCACCGTCATGAACACGAGGCCTAGCGCGAGCATCAGGATCGCGCGGCGCGCCATGAAGAACTCGCGCTTCGGGATGCGCCAGCCGTCCGCGAACAGCAGCGGCGGAATGAACAGCAGCATGAAGATTTCCGGATCGAACGCGAAGTGCAATTCGAGGCGCGGCCACGCGAGCATCGCGCCGATCGCGATCTGCACGAGCGGCAGCGGCAGCTTGAACGGCAGCGCGCGGGTCAGCATGCCGGACGCGGCGACGGCGAGTAGCAGGATCAGGACGGTAAAGACAATTTCCATCGTGTGTTTCGGGGGATGAAGGGGTTGTCCCGGGAGAGCGCGCGATGCGCAGGGTCGAGTGTAGCCCGGCGGCGCGCGCAGTTGCCGCGAGCTTCGCCGCGACGCGGCATGCGAATCGGTGCACCGAAACGGTGCGCACGACGCCCACGGGCGGCGCACGAGCGCTGTCGCCGGTGCAATCCTTCGAGCGAGTTACAGCGCAGTGTGCGCCAGCGTGCGCATGGACCTTGCTTAACCGGTAATGATGACGCACATTTTGAGAGCTCGTTGCCGGTCGCGTTCGGACCGGCCGGCTCTCGCGTGAGAGGATTGCATGACGATTGCGCAACAGGACAGGGCGGCGAGCATGCCGCACGGCTTCGAGGTCGAGGTGAGCTCGGGCCTTCAACGCTATTCGGTGCAGCACGGCGAACTGACGCTTACCAGCGTGTTCCAGCCGATTTTCAGTCTGTCGCACCTGCGCGCGGTCGGCTATGAGGGCTTGCTGCGCGCGCACGACGCGCTCGATCGCGCGGTGTCGCCGCTCGATGTGTTCGGCGAGGCCGCGCGCCTCGGCGACGCGCTGCAGATCGACCGGCTGGCGCAGACGCTGCATCTGGAGAACTTCAAGGTGCTCGGCGCCGAGCGCGAATGGTTGTTTCTGAACGTGCACCCGGGCGTGCTGACCGACCCGTATCTCGCGGCCGCTTTGCTCGCCAATCTGCGGCGGCTCGATCTGTCGCCGCGGCGCGTCGTGCTCGAAGTGCTCGAGCAGAGCGCCGCAGATCTCGATCGACTCGCCGACGCGGTGCGCGAGTTTCGCGAGCGCGGCTTCCTGATCGCGCTCGATGATTTCGGCGCCGGCCATTCGAACATCGAGCGGATCTGGCAACTGAATCCCGACATCGTGAAGCTCGACCGCGTCATGCTGTCGCATGCCGCGCATCGCGCCGACATGGCGACGATCCTGCCGGGGCTCGTGGCGATGCTGCATGAAGCGGGCAAGCTCGTGCTGATCGAGGGCATCGAAACCGAGCACGAAGCGCAGATGGCGCTCGCCTGCAATGCCGACTTCGTGCAGGGCTTTTTCTTTGGCCGGCCGAATCCGGGTGTTGCCGATCCGATCCACGCGGCGGTTTGCATCGGCGAAGTCACCGAGCGTTATCGTGAGCAGGCCGAGGCACGCGAGCGGCGCAGCGCGATTCGGCTCGCGCCGTATCTGCGCGCGTTCGAGCGCGCCGCGGAGCGTCTCGCCGCCGGTGAGCCGCTCGACGAGGTGTGCTGGAATTTCCTCGCGCTCGATCACGTGGCGCGCTGTTTTCTGCTCGACGCGAAGGGGCGCCAGGCCGGCCGCAACGTCGTGCTGCGCGCCGATCGCGCGGCGCACGAAACGCGCTTTCTGCCGCTCGCCGACGCGCAGGGCGCGAACTGGCTGCGTCGTCCGTACTTCAGCGTCGCGATCAATGCGCCGGAGCGGGTGCACGTGACGCGGCCGTATCTGTCGATCAACGAGGCGTTGCCGTGCGTGACGCTGTCGGTGGCGACGCGCGTCGGCAGCGAGACCTGCGTGCTGTGCGGCGATATCGACTGGGTCGAAGACGAACGCGACGCGCGCATCTGACATGATGCCGTTTTCAACGACACCAGGTTGCGCTCATGTCCGTGCTGCTCGAAGTGATTGCCACGACCGTCGCCGATGCGCGCGCTGCCGCGCAGGCCGGTGCCGACCGTCTCGAACTCGTGACCGCGATGGGCGAGGGCGGACTGACGCCGAGTGTGGGGTTGATCGAGGCGGTGGTTTCAGCGGTCGGCGTCCGGGCAGCCGGCGTACCCGTGAACGTGATCGTGCGGCCGCATAGCCGCGCGTTCGTCTACGACGCCGACGACTACACGGTGATGCTGCGCGACATCCGGGCCGTCAAGGCGGCCGGCGCGAACGGCATCGTGATCGGTATGCTCGATACCGAGCGGGCGATCGACCGCGAAGGTCTCGCGCGCGCGTGCGAAGCTGCCGATGGACTCGCGATCACGTTCCATCGCGCGTTCGACGAGGCGCGCGATCTGCGCGAAGCGCTCGACGTATTGCTCGGTTTCGAGGCGGTGACGAATGTGCTGACGTCGGGCGGACAGCCGTCGGTGCTGCGGGCGCAAGCGACGATCGGCGAACTGCTGCGGCAGGCTGCCGGCTCGCATTGCACGGTGCTCGCCGGTGCCGGCTTGACGGTCGATGCGATCGCGGAGTTCGTGAGCAAAACGCACGTCGAGGCCGTGCATTTCGGCTCCGGCGTGCGCGTGAACGGCAACGGACTCGCGCCAGTCGATCCGGCGAAGGTGATGCAGGTGAGGGCGCTGCTCGACGCAAGGCAACGGTGAGCAGCGCAACGGACCACTTACTTCGCGACCACCACCGGAATGCCGCGCAACTGCCCGGCGCCCTTCATCTCCTCGAGCGACTTCTTCACCGCGACACCCGTCGCCGCATCGATGCCGAGGCGCGCGGCGAGGTCACGCTCACCACGCTTGACCCCCGCCAGATTCGCCAGCTTCACGTGCCCATACCCGCGCACGCGCGCATGTAGTTCAGCGAGTTTCGCGACGTCGTCGAGATGGCCCGCGTCGAGTTTCGCTAGCGCACGGTGCAGCGTGGCTTCGTAATCGCTCGCGAGCTCGCGCTCCATCTTGCGCTCGAGCGTGCGGCCGAACGGATCGAGCGCAGAGCCACGCAGACCGCGCCATTTCGCGAGCAGGCCGAGCACGGGCCACATCCACTGACCATAGGTCTTCTTCGTCGGCACGGCGCCGGGCTGCGCGCGCGTGAGCGTCGGCGGCGCGAGGTTGAAGCGGATCGTGAAGTCCTTGCCGGCGACGCCCTCGAACTGCGCTTCGAGCGCATCGCGGAACGCGGCATCCGTATGCAGACGCGCAACTTCGTATTCATCCTTCACCGCGAGCAGCCGGTAGAACGTGCTCGCGACCGCGCGCGTCACGCGCTCGCTCGCCGCATCGACGGCGGCTTCCGCGCGCCGTGCCGCATCGACGAGCGAGCGATACCGCTTCACATAAGCCGCGCCGCCATACGCGAGCAGCCGTGCTTCGCGATGGGCGATCAGCTCGTCGAGCGTATCGACCCGCACGCTCGGCTTCGGTGCATGACGCGACTGCCACAGCGATTCGAGCGCGGCGGGATCAGCCGCGGCCATGCGCCCGATCGAGAACGCGAGCTGGTTCATCTGCACGGCGACGTTGTTCAGTTCGATCGCGCGCATCATCGCGGCGAACGACACCGGCACGAGACCGAGCTGCCACGCGAAACCGAGCATCAGAATGTTCGCGCCGATCGTATCGCCGAGAAAACGCGTTGCGAGCGCTTGCGCGTCGCACGTCGACATACGCTCTTCCCCGGCCGCGTGACGCATCTTGTCGATCAGCGCGTCGGCATGCAGCGTCGCATCCGGGTTCTGCACGAAGCTCGCGTTCGGAATCGCATGCGTGTTGACGACGATGCGCGTGCGGCCATGTCGCACCGTCTGCAGTGCATCGGCACTCGCGCCGACCACCATGTCACAGGCGAGCAGCACGTCGGCCTGCTGCGTGTCGATGCGGACCTGGTTCAGCCATTCGTCGCGGGCGGCAAAGCGTACGAACGACAGCACCGCGCCGCCCTTCTGCGCGAAGCCCATGAAGTCGAGCACCGACGCGCTCTTGCCTTCGAGGTGCGCGGCCATGCTGATCAAGGCGCCGACCGTCACGACGCCGGTGCCGCCGACGCCCGTGATGAGGATGTCGTACGGCGCGGCATCGAGTTGCGTCGCGGGAATCGGCAACGCGTTGACGTGCGTGGCGAGCGCCTGCGGATCGAACGCGTCGCCCGCGGCTTTTTTCAGCGTACCGCCTTCGATGGTGACGAAGCTCGGGCAAAAGCCGTTCACGCACGAGTAGTCCTTGTTGCACGACGACTGATCGATGCGGCGCTTGCGACCGAGCGCGGTTTCCACCGGTTCCACCGACAAACAGTTCGACTGCACGCCGCAATCGCCGCAGCCTTCGCAGACTTCCTCGTTGATGAAGAGCCGTTTGTTCGGGTCGGGGAATTCGCCCTTCTTGCGGCGCCGGCGTTTTTCGGCCGCGCAGGTCTGGTCGTAGATCAGCACGGTCACGCCGTCGGTGTCGCGCAACTGGCGCTGCACCGCGTCCATCTCGCTGCGATGGTGAAACGTCGTGCCCTGCGGAAACTGGCCGTGATGGCCGTCGTATTTCTCCGGCTCGTCGCTGACCACGACGAAGCGCGACACGCCCTCGGCTTCGACCTGTCGCGCGATCTGCGGCACCGAGATGCTGCCGTCGACTGGCTGGCCGCCCGTCATCGCGACCGCGTCGTTATAGAGGATCTTGTAGGTGATCGTCGCGTTCGCGGCGACCGCCTGGCGGATCGCGAGAATGCCCGAATGAAAGTAGGTGCCGTCGCCGAGATTCTGGAATACGTGGCGGGTTTTCGTGAACATCGAATGCGCGGCCCAGTCGACGCCTTCGCCGCCCATCTGAATCAGCCCGGTCGTGTCGCGCTCCATCCACGACGCCATGAAATGACAGCCGATGCCCGCCTGCGCGATCGAGCCGTCCGGCACTTTCGTCGACGTATTGTGCGGGCAGCCGGAGCAGAAGTACGGCGTGCGCTTCACGCTGTCCGCCGCGTTCGACAGGATCTGCGGCGCGACCAGATCGACGACGCGTTCACGGCGATCGAGCGCCGGCTTGTGCTTCGCGAGCCAGTTCGCGAACACAGGGAGAATGCGCGACGGCCGCAATTCGCCGAGCGACGACAGCAGCAACGTGCCATCTTCGGCGTGCTTGCCGATCACGACCGGCCGTGTGCCTTGTGTGCGGTTGTACAGATAGTCCTTGATCTGTTGCTCGATGACCGGGCCTTTCTCTTCGATCACGAGCACTTCGGACAGACCCGACACGAACGCGTCGATGCGCGTCATCTCCAGCGGAAACGACAGCCCGACCTTGTAGATGCGCACGCCGGCCGCGTCGAGATCGGCGACCGTCAGATCGAGCCGGCGCAGTGCTTCCATCAGATCGAGATGCGCCTTGCCGCAGGTGACGATGCCGACATTGGCGTGCGGGCTCGACGCGATCCATTTGTCGATGCCGTTCATGCGCGCAAACTGGCGCACCGCGTCGAGCTTCGCGTGCAGACGCGCTTCGATCGTCAGGCTCGGCAGATCGGGCCAGCGGTTGTGCAGACCGCCGGCTGGTGCTTCGAATTCCGGTGGCGGTGTCCATTCGGTTTGCAGCGCGTCGAGATCGACGGTCGAGCCCGATTCGACGGTCTCCGAAATGGCCTTGTAGCCGACCCACGCACCGGAGAAGCGCGACAACGCCCAGCCATACAGGCCGAATTCGAGCATGTCCGCGATGTTCGACGGATTCACGACCGGCATATGCCAGCCGATCAGCGCGAAGTCGCTCTGATGCGGCATCGACGACGACACGCAGCCGTGATCGTCGCCCGCGACCACCAGCACGCCGCCGTGCGGCGACGAGCCGTACGCGTTGCCGTGCTTCAAGGCATCGCCCGCGCGGTCGACGCCCGGGCCTTTGCCGTACCACATCGCGAATACGCCATCGACGGTGCGCTCGGGATCGGCTTCGACGCGCTGCGTGCCGAGCACGGCGGTGCCGCCGAGTTCTTCGTTGATCGCGGGCAGAAAGCGGATCTCGCTCGCGGCAAGCAGTTTTTTCGCCTTCCACAACTGCTGATCGACCATGCCGAGCGGCGAGCCGCGATAGCCGCTGATGAAACCGGCCGTGTTCAGGTTGCGGGTCTTGTCGAGCACGCGCTGCATCAGCGCGAGGCGCACGAGCGCCTGAGTGCCGGTCAGAAAGATCCGTCCGCGCGTCGCGGTGAGATTGTCGGAAAGCTTGTAGTCGGCGAGTGCGGGCGTGCCGTCGATGGGCAGGCGAGCGGTCATGGGGGAGTCTCCAATGTTCTGGCTTCGCGCGCGGGCGGTGGGGTCACGGATGCCGCGCAGCGAAAGAGACTCTATTTTTTAGCGCTCGTGAGAGTGAATTATTTCTTCTTTAATCGGGCGTGCGCGAATGGGCGCGACGAGTCGCGCGTTTCGGCCCGCTTTTGAGCCGGATTTGCCACGCGGCGGCGCGCTTCGGGTATGCCCTGGGGTATCGTGAGGCGGCGAATGGGACGATGGCTATTGCTATTGCGCCGTGTTCGCCGCGATGTCCGGTTGGAGCGGTGCCGCATCGAGCGGCACGATTTCGTCGAAGTGCGCGTAGTCGATGTGGCTCACGCCGTCGCGCTCACTCATGATGTCGACGAACCGGTGCTGCCAGACGATCTGGTCGCAGGTCCACATGTGGCGCGCCTGCATGGTTTGCGACGTCGATTCGTCGATACCTTCGAGCGTGAGCAGCAGCGACACGTCGCGGCCTTTCAACGATTCGGCGTTTTCGCCGAACAGCGGACTCGCTTCGTCGATGATGTGCATCAGCGTCCAGCCGAGCTTGAAGACCGGGTGCTGGTCGCGCACCAGCGCGAGGTCGTAGAGCTTGCGCAGCGTAAAGCCTTCGATCGAGGTCTCCAGACGCATGATGCGCAGCCGCGCGCGAGCCTCGGCGATCACGTTCTGACGCGCGTTGGCCGAACGCACCATCAACGTCATGCGGCCGTCGATCGGCCGGATCACCGCGTAGCGCGCGAACATGATCTTCGCGTGCGGCCGCGAAAAGCGCGCGAAGATCAGCCCGGTCGCCAACGCGATGCTCGACATGCCGATGAAGATTTCGAGCGTCGCGATCCAGTGCGCGTAGACGGTTTGCGGATGCATGTCGCCGTAGCCGACCGTCGCGAGGGTTTCGACGCTAAAGAAGAACGCGCCGCCGAAGCCCTTCGGAAACTGATTCGCGATCGGAGCGTCGCCGAGCATGTAGAGCATGGCGAACACGGTGTTGAGCAGTAGGAACAGCAGCGCGAGCGACACGAAGAACCCCGGCCAGCGCACGCCGAGCGCGCGGTGATACAGGTCTTGCCACAGCGGCGTCGGCATGCCGTGCGCGATCACCACGCGATCGTCGAGACGCATTTCGCGACTGCCGCGCGCGCGGCGCCTCGGCGCGCTCGCCTCGGTGTCGGTGTCGCCGAGCGTGGAAAAACGGTCTGACGGTTCGCTTGCCATCACGCGCTCGTGGGAATGAAGACGTGTACAGCGTAGCATGGCGCGTTGTGCGCGCTGCGCGAGTTTCCGCGCGGTGCGAAGGCGGCGCGGCGCGATGTATCGCCAGGGTGCGAGGTTGCGCGATGCCGTCGTTGAAATGCTTCCGGGCGCGTCCCGGATTTCAGGCTGGGTCAGGTCGCATCACGCGCGGCGAGCGGGTCGGGCGCAGCCGCGCGCCACACCCACCCACCCGCCGTCACGGAAACACGCGCGGCTTCGGAATTCCCGCGCCATGCTCGATATCGTCGACCGCCTGCCGATGCGCACTTTCCACCGCTTCGGCCTGCTCGGCATAACCCGCGTCGCCGCCGACCGTGGTCCACGCCTTGACGGCCTTCTCGCGATGACGGATTTCGTATTCCGCGTCCCAGCGCGCGCCACTGAGTTCGAGCGGACGAACGTGAATCGAATACACGCCGTATTGGAACAGCTGTTCAGCCATGATCGCCTCCAGCCGGCCGATCCGGCAGCGGCGCGCCGATGCGCGAGGACGCGCGACGCGCAGCCCCTGGTTCGGCCTACAGTTCGATTTCCCCGAGGATACGATGTGCGAGCGCTTTGGCTTCTTCGAGCGCTTCTCCCGGCGTCGACGACGTCGAGTCGACTTCGTAGAGCGTGGTTTCCTGATCGGCGCTGGGTTCGCCTTCGTCGCGCGCGAGGGTGACGACACCTTGCCAGGCGTCATGTGCGACTTCTCTTATCGACGCGGTGGCCGTGTAGAGCCCTTTGGTGTAGGTGACGTCCTCCATGGCCTCGCTCCTTTTCGCAAAGGTTTCGATGTTTTCATCCTAGCACGGCGTGGCGGGATCGGTTCCCGCCCTGAGGAGACTTCGGACCGCGCGACGTGCTCGACATCCGTTACGCTACGCGCGCCCCAGGGCAGCAGAATTACAGCGCCGCGTTTTATAGCAGCGCGACCACCTCGTCGAGCGTCGGCGCATGCGCGCCGGCGTGGCCGCAAGCCGCCGCGCCGGCCGCCAGCGCGAACGCGAGATGCTCGGGCCACCCGCGTTGCGGCGCGCTCATCAGGCTGAACAGCAGACCGCCGATCGACGCATCGCCCGCGCCGACCGTATCGACCACTTCGACGCGCGGCGGCTTCGCCTCGATCACCGCGGCGCCGTCGAGCAGCATCGCCGCTTCGGGGCCGCGCGTGACGAGCACGGTGGCGGCGGGATTCATCGCGCGCAATTGCGCGAGCGCGGCGGCTTCGTCGCTGGTCTTGAAGATCATGCGCAGGTCTTCGTCCGATACCTTGATCAGATCCGCGAGCGCCGCCATCTTGCGCAGCGTCGGCTCGTAGCCGTGCTCCATCAGGTTGCGATAGTTCGGATCGAAGCTGATCTTCACGCCGTGCGAACGCAACTCGGCGGCGAGTTTCGCCAGTGTGTCGCCGAGCGGCTGACGCACGAGGCTGATGCAGCCGAAGTGCGCCCACTTCACCGCGTTCATCCAACCGGCGGGCAGCTTCGCCGGATCGAACGCGAGGTCGGCGCCGTTCTCGCCCATGAAGAAGTACGCGGGCGGATGCGTCTGATGCACGATCGCGAGCAGCGGCGGACGCTCGACGCGCTGCAGGAAGCGCATGTCGAGGCCGGCCGCGACGCTCGCGTCCCACAGCTCGTCGGAAAAGTTATCGACGCCGAGCGAGCCCGCGCACGCGGTCGGCAGGCCGAGCCGCGCGACGCAGCGCGCGGCGTTCCAGCCCGCGCCGCCCGGACGCGACAGCCAGTGCGATGCGCCGGTGCGCACGAGATCGGTCAGGATGTCGCCGGCGGATATGAAAACGGGGAGGTTGGTCGTCGCGCTCATTGTGCTTTCTCCGCGGAAGCCGCTGCGGCGGGAGCGGCTGATTCAGCCGCAGCGTTTTCGCCGAGCGCATGGGCGAGCACTTCGTAGCACGCGCCCATCGTGTGATAGTCGGTCTTGCCGGCCGGGCTCTTTTCGTCGCTGTACTTGCGGTTGTCGCAGGTGAGGATGCGATACCACGCGCCGTACTTGTGGTCCACGAAGTGCGTCCAGCTATAGCGCCAGATCTCGTCGTACCAGTCCCAGAAGCGCTCGTTGCCGGTGCGCTTGCCGAGCAGCGCGGCGGTCGCGAACGTTTCGGCCTGCACCCAGAAGTACTTGTCGTGATCGCACACGGTGCCATCGGGGCCAAAGCCATAGTAGAGGCCGCCGTGGTCTTCGTCCCACGCGTGCGTCATCGCGGCGTCGAACAGTTCGATCGCGCGCGGCAGCAGCCACGGCAGCGGACGGAAGCGTTCGAGAATCAGCAGCAGCTTCGCCCATTCGGTCTGATGACCGGGCTGGAAGCCCCACGGACGGAAAATGTTCGAGCTGTCCTCTTCGTTGTAGTGCCAGTCGACCGACCAGTCCGCGTGAAAGTGCTCCCACACGAGTCCTTGCGACAGCTTCGCCTGGCGCAGCGTGATATTCGACGCCACGCGTTCGGCGCGATCGAGATACACCAGATGACCGGTCGCTTCGTGCGCGGCGAGCAACGCCTCGGTGGTATGCATGTTCGCGTTCTGCCCGCGATACGTGCTGACACGCCAGTCGGCCGACGCGTCGTCGGCATAGAGGCCGGCGGCGGCGTCCCAGAAGCGGTGCTCCATCAGCTCGAAGGTGGCGCCGATCATCGGCTTCGCTTCCTCGATGCCGGCCATCGCCGCGTGCGAGTACGCGAGCAGCACGAACGCGAGGCCGTAGCAGTGGCGCGTCGCGTCGAGCGTGCGCTGTTTGCCGTCGCGCCATTCGATTTCCCAGTCGTAGCCCTCGTGCTGCGAGTCCCAGTGCGCGTCGCGCAGAAAGCGCAGGCCGTGGCGCGTGTATTCGAGGTGCTTCGGGTCGCCGAACTGCCGGTACGCCATCGCGTAGTTGAACACGTAGCGGCAACTGCTGACCAGGTGGCGCGTGGTGCGGTTGTAGATCGAACCGTCGTCGCGCAAGAAGTGGTAGAAGCCGCCGCTCGGGTCGAGCACGTTCGGCGCGTAGAAGCGCAGCGTGTCCTCGATGTGCGTGAGCAGAAACTCGCGCTTGCGGAAGCTGGCGACCGGCGGCGCCTTCGCCGCGTCGGTGGAAAGTTGAAGCGGATCGGTTAGCGTCATGGGGTTTTCACCAAAGTACTGGCACGGGCAACGAGTTGAACGGGCAAGCGGACTTCGAGTTCGGCGGGCGAGTCTTCGAGCAGCAGTTCGACGCCGCGTCGGCCGAGCGCTTCCTTGTCGACCGCGATCGTCGATAGCGGCGGGGTAGCGTGGGCGGCGGCGGGGATGTCGTCGAAACCGATGATCGCGATGTCGTCGGGCACGCTGAAGCCGCGCGCGAGACACACGCGCAGCGCGGCAAGCGCGGCGGCGTCGTTGAACGCGAATACGGCGTCGGGGCGCGGGCCCGGCGTGTCGAGCAGGCGCTGCATCGCGCGCGCGGCGCCGGTGTCGGGATCGAGCCCGGCGTCGATGTTCACTTCGAGCGACGGATCGAACAGCAGCCCCGCTTCGAAGAACGCGCGCCGGTAGCCGAGCGCGCGCTCGGCGATGCTGAAGTGCGCGAGCGAGCCGCCGATGAATGCGACGCGCTTGCGCTGCTGCGCGAACAGATGGCGCATTGCGAGCGTGGCGCCGCCGGCGTTGTCGAGATTGACCGAGCGCAAGCCCGGCGACCATAGATCGATCAGCACCAGCGGGCGTTGCATCGCGACCAGCGTGGCGAGCGTTTCGGGCTCGACGAAGCCGGCGATCGCGACGGCGTCGGGCGCGTGCAGGCGCATCTGGTGAATCACGTCCTCGGTCGGCCCGGCAGTCAGCACTGACGGCACGATACCGCGCTCGCGGCACGCGTCTTCGACACCGTGCAGCACGTGCGAGAAGAACGGGCTCGCGGCGAAGTTGTTGTGCTGACGATGCAGCAGGAAAGTTAGCCGGCGGATGCGCGGACGCAGCTGCGCCGAGTCGTAGCCGAGCTGGCGCGCCGCTTCGACGACGCGTTCGCGCGTGGCCTCGGAAAGGCCCGGCTGATTCTTGAGCGCGCGCGACACGGTGCCGATCGAAACGCTGGCCGCGCGGGCGACGTCGCGGATGGTTGTGGCCATCGAATGAAGCTGCCGCGCGAGGCGAGGCAGCACGGGTTCAGGTCGGGCGATTGTATAGTAAAACGCAGCTAAAGCCGCCCGCAAAACGCCAGCATGACACAGGTAAATACCCGTATCGTATGGAGTTGTCGGAAATTAATGTGTTTAGTAAAACAGACTAAACAACCGGCGGGCCGCTGTTTTCGAGACGGTCCGAGAATCGTCCTATGCCATCCGGCCGAGGCGACAGCGAGAGCGTTTGCGCGTGAAATAACGACAAAGGCCAGTGAAGAGCCAAAAGAAAAGCCGCCCGAAGGCGGCTTGCTTCACACGATCAAAACGACGCTCAGGGAGGGCGCTTATGAATGTCCTGTTTGCATTGCGTGTGTTTTCAACGGCGCGCGACGGCGGCGGCGGTTCGCCGCGCCGCGGCATTGCTCTCGCCGCTGAGGTCGCGGGCGCCCCAGCGTTGCGCGAGCGCGGCGCAGACCATCAGCTGAATCTGGTGGAACAGCATCAGCGGCAGCACCACGGCGCCGACCGCATGCGACGCGAAGATCACCTTGGCCATCGGCACGCCGGCGGCGAGGCTTTTCTTCGAGCCGCAGAAGATGATCGTGATCTGGTCCGCGCGGTTGAAGCCGAGCCGCTTGCTCGCGAAGATCGTCACGGCCAGCGCGAGCGCGAGCAGCACGGCGCTTACCACGACGAGGCCGCCGAGCGCCGACAGCGGAATCGTGTGCCACAGGCCTTCGGTGACGGCCTCGCTGAACGCGCCGTAGACGACGAGCAGGATCGAGCCCTGGTCGACGAACTTCAGCACGCCGCGATTCTTCTCGATCCACTTGCCGATCAGCGGGCGCAGCAGTTGGCCGGCAACGAACGGCACGAGCAGTTGCAGCACGATGTTGCCGATCGTATGCCACGGCGACGCACCGCCGCTCGCGGCCTGATTCGTCACGACGACGCTGACGAGTGCTGGAGTGACGAAGATGCCGAGCAGGCTCGAGGCGGACGCGCTGCATACCGCGGCCGGCACGTTGCCCTTGGCAATGGACGTGAACGCGATCGACGACTGGACCGTCGACGGCAGCGTGCAGAGGAAGAGGACCCCGGCGTAGAGCGACGGCGTGACCAGCGGCGAAAGGACCGGTTTAAGCGCGAGGCCGAGCAGCGGAAACAGCGCGAACGTGCTCAGCAGCACCACGAGGTGAAGGCGCCAGTGCGTCGCGCCCGCAATGATCGCCTCGCGTGACAGCTTGGCGCCGTGCAGGAAGAACAGCAGGCCGACCGCGATGTTCGTCACCCAGTTGAACCCCACGGCGGCCTGTCCATGAACGGGCAGGAAGCTGGCGAGGATCACGGTGCCGACGAGGCACAGGGTGAAGTTATCGGGCAGGAATTTCGGGCGGGCCATATCGCAATCTCGATTCAATGACGCAGTGTAAGCATGGGACGGGTCTGTCAGGTGTGGTCCATGCCAATGGAAAGCGGCTATTGTTGTCGAAAGCTGATTGAAAACGCAAATTCATTTGCCGAATCGATTAATGAAGTTTGCGCATTGACTCCCCAATCAGGCCGAGCCCACTCGTGCGACGCGCCAGGTTTCAGTATTCACGAGGTGCTTTCTCGCGACAAACCATTTAACCATTGACGTTGCAAGCGGCGTTGATTTGCAACAAACGGTGCCCGCGGGCCAGGCGAAAACGCCGGCCGGCAAGCCGCCGAGGCGCGTCCGCACGAGGGCTACGGCGCGGAAAAACGCCGCAGTAACAGGGTGTTACATCCACCGACGAGACCTAACACTTTTTGGCTCGACACCCTCTGCCCCCGACCATAAATTACTCGTTCAAAGGCCGCAGGGATGCCCTGCGCCGCGACAGGAACGCGGCGCTTTTCTCCTCCCGCAACAGGTCCATCGCAGCTCGAACGGTGGATTTCAGGCAAGTCTTCGGGCGTGAGAGTCACAGGTGGACGGGTTGTCGAGAACGAGGCACTGGGCGTGGGGCGCGGTCATCGCCGTGCTGTGCTCGTTCGCCTATGCGAAGGGGCCGGGTGGGCCGCATGGCGGCGGTGCCGCCGCGGGCGGCGCTTATTCGCGCGACGCTGCCGGGCGCGTGCCGCGCATGGAGATGCGTGGCGAGGGCCGTTATGCCGGTGCGGGCGGCGCACCTGCTCCGCGCGGCTCGCGCAATGTGATGGCTGCTCGTGATGCACGCGCGCAGCGCGGCAACCCGAATATCGCGGACGCCAATTTCGGTTATGGCTTCGGCGGCTACAAGTCCGGCATGCGTCGTGTCGGCGATCCGTCCGGCTATGCGGGCGCGATCACGCCGGTCAGCGCGGAGTCGCGTCCGGTGCCGCATCCCCCGTCCAACATGCCGATACGCAACGGCTCGATCCGCGCCGACGTCGCCCGCTACAACGAAGAGCGTGGCGCAGCGCGCCCGATGCAACGCCCAGCCGACGATCCGCGTCAGCCGGGCGGTTCACCGTACCGGAATTAGCTGAGCGCGATTTCGCAAACCACCGCACCGCCCCAACCGCAGTCCCGAAACCCGTCTTCCAGATCCTTCCCGCGATCCCTCGCGCGGCTTCCTCCGCGCTGTAGCCCCAAATCTGACGTTTCGACGCCACACTTTTTTGAAAACACCCGGCATCGAAGTACCGGTCAGGGTCAAATCTTGGCATTCTGCCGCGTCGCGTCATCGGCCCGTCATTTAAGGCGTTCACGCACGCTGTGGCGCGCCGTTCGCCGCATGCCGCATTGCGTCCACGGGGCGGCGCCAGTCCGCTCTGAAGCGTCGTATCAAGCCGATAACCGACCAAACTAATCAGACCGATATACCCGCAATAAGCAGCGATATTTTTGTTTATAAAAATGGTCCGCCAAAGATGGGACCCGCCCAGATTGACTCGACGATCGAACGGATAACAACAACGTTTCGCGCGAGCGCCCCCTTTCGCACAGCCACACCCTTTTGACAAAAATTGGAGAATCCATGAACACAAGCCTCAGCAGCGCGCTGAAGACTACTCTCAAGGCCACCGCATGCGTCGCCGCGCTGGCGGGCGCGTCGTCGGCGTTCGCGCAATCGAGCGTGCAGCTCTACGGCCAGGTCGACGAATGGGTCGGCTCGCAGAAGTTTCCGGGCGGCCAGACCGCGGTGGTCGTGTCGGGCGGCGGCATGTCGACGTCGTACTGGGGCTTCAAGGGGACCGAGGATCTCGGCAACGGCTACAAGGCGATCTTCACTATCGAAGGCTTCTTCCGCGCGCAAACCGGCGAGTACGGCCGCTTCACCGGCGACACGACGTTCTCGCGCAATGCGTACGTCGGCATCGAATCGCCGTACGGCACGGTGACCGCCGGCCGTCTGACCACGCCGCTGTTCGTGTCGACGATCCTGTTCAACCCGTTCGTCGATTCGTACGTGTTCTCGCCGATGGTCTATCACACGTACCTCGGCCTCGGCACCTTCCCGACCTACACGACCGACCAGGGCGTGACCGGCGACTCCGGCTGGAACAACGCGGTGTCGTACTCGACGCCGAACTTCAGCGGTCTGTCGGCGACGGCGATGTACGCGCTCGGCAACACGACCCAGAACGGCGCTAAGAAGTGGAGCGGCCAGGTGCTGTACTTCCACGGGCCGTTCGCGGCGACCGCGGTGTACCAGTACGTGAACTTCAACAACGTGCCGGGCGACCTCGGCAGCTTCGAAACGTCGGGCGTGCCGGGTCTGCGCAGCCAGAGCGTCGCGCAGGCGGGCGTGTCGTACGACCTGAAGTTCGTCAAGCTGTACGGCCAGTACATGTACACGTACAACGACCAGCAGGTCACGAGCTGGCACGTCAACACGGGACAGGGCGGCGTCACGGTGCCGTTCGGGCCGGGCACGGTGATGGCGTCGTATGCGTATTCGCGTAACGGCGGCGGTTCGAACCAGACGCGCCAGACGGCGGCGGTCGGCTACGACTATCCGCTGTCCAAGCGCACTGATGTCTATGCCGCGTACCTGTATGACCACATCACCGGTCAGTCGAGCGGCAATACATATGGCGCGGGGTTGCGCGCGAAGTTCTGATCTCGGCCCACGGTGTCACCGCAAAGCCCGCGTTCCGCCCGGAACGCGGGCTTTGTCGTGTGCGCCCAGCATGGGCGCACTCCTGGAGGTGCAAGTCCTCCCATAAGCTGACCACAGCGAATGAAGTGAAGCGCAACTGCGTAAGGGTGACCGAGCCTGGGGAGGAAGCGTGGAGCAAAGCCGTGAGCCGATGGACAAGAACCGGATATGAGGCGGCACCGATCAGGGCGAGCGGGCACGAATCTGCGAAGCTCTTGTGGTCAAGGATTGGTGCCGTAAATCCGGCGGTTGTGCGGTGAAGGAGTGCGTTCTTACCTGGGGAGATCTCGCCTCATGCCTGAAAGGGCAACGGTGTCGAACCGGAGCGAGAAGTCAGCCGAGGTCGTAGTAGTCACAGGACAGGTCGGCAAGGCTGAAGCTGGTGACGAAGGACCGAACGGGAAGGAGTGTTCAGGGATATGCCGATGCGGCAGGCAATGCGTCAGATGCCCGTGCAAACGGGGCGAGCGGGAGCAGCGTGTGGTGAAGCTGCGCATGTACCTGTGAGCGACGAAGCCGGCTGCCCGCGGCATGAACCCGGGAGCACAGGGTCAGCGTTGCTGGAAGCGGCGTTGACGAGAGAGAACCTGAAGCGGGCGTTCAAACGGGTGCGGGCCAACAAAGGAGCCGCTGGGGTGGATGGTCTGGGCGTTGACCAGACTGCGCGCCATCTGGTGACGGCGTGGCCAGCGATTCGTGAACAACTGCTGAAGGGGACGTACCGGCCCAGCCCGGTACGGCGGGTGACGATTCCGAAGCCGGACGGAGGCGAGCGCGAGCTTGGTATCCCGACGGTAACGGACCGGTTGATCCAGCAGGCTCTGCTGCAGGTGCTGCAGCCGGTTCTGGATCCCACCTTCAGCGAGCATAGCTACGGCTTCCGGCCCGGACGGCGTGCACACGATGCGGTGCTTGCCGCGCAGTCGTACGTGCAGTCAGGCCGGCGAATCGTGGTGGACGTTGACCTGGAGAAGTTCTTCGACCGGGTCAACCACGACATCCTGATCGACCGCCTACAGAAACGCATTGGAGACGCTGGTGTAATCCGGCTGATCAGGGCGTATCTGAACAGCGGCATCATGGATGATGGAGTGGTTCAGCAGCGAGCCCAGGGCACGCCGCAAGGCGGGCCGCTATCGCCGCTGCTGGCCAACGTGTTGCTGGATGAGGTGGGCAAGGAACTGGAGCGGCGGGGCCACTGCTTTGCGCGCTACGCCGACGATGCGAACGTGTATGTTCGTAGCCGCCGCGCGGGCGAACGGGTAATGGTGCTGCTGCGACGTCTGTATGGGCGATTGCGCCTGAAGGTCAACGAGACCAAAAGTGCGGTCGCGAGTGTGTTCGGTCGCAAGTTCCTGGGTTACAGCTTATGGGTGGCTCCAGGCGGTGTGGTCAAGCGCAAGGTGGCGGCCAAACCGCTGCTGGCGTTCAGGCACCGCATTCGTGAACTGACCCGCCGATCTGGCGGGCGCAGCATGAAGGACGTGGTGGCACGGTTGCGGACTTATGTGCAGGGCTGGAGGGCATACTTCCGGTTGGCGCAAACCCCCAGAGTCTGGCGTGAGCTGGATGAGTGGCTGCGCCACCGACTACGCGCCATCCAGCTTAAGCATTGGCGCCGTGGCTCAACCATCTACCGGGAACTGCGCGCGCTGGGCGCGTCATGCTCTGTGGCACAACAGGTGGCGGCGAACAGTCGCCGCTGGTGGTGCAACAGCGGCAAGCTCCTCAACAGCGTGCTGACCATCACTTACTTCGATCAGCTGGGTGTGCCCCGACTCTCCTAACCTCAACTTCCCGAACCGCCCGGTGCGGACCCGCATGCCGGGTGGTGTGGCAGGGGCGCAGCCTCAGGCTGCCCCCTATGCCGATTTTCGGGCGCCGCCGAATACGAGCGTTTGCTGCCGTCCCTTTGATAAACCCGGCAAAATGACGTCGATTGATTCCTGAAGCGAGCGACTGAGATGGACACCCTCGTCAGCATGAAAGTGTTTCGCCACGTGGTCGAAGCCGGCAGTTTCGTCGGCGCGGCGGAGAAGATGGAGATGTCGGCGGCGATGGCGAGCAAGCACGTGATGCATCTGGAGCAGCAGCTCGGCGCGCGGCTCCTGAACCGCACCACGCGTCGCGTCGCGCCGACCGAGGCAGGCCGCGAGTACTACGAGCGGCTGAGTCAGGCGCTCACCGAGCTCGACGAAGCCGGCCAGGCGGTCGGCGCGGCAAGCGTCGTGCCGCACGGGCGGCTGCGGGTGTCGTCGCTGTCGGCGTTCGGCCTGAATCACGTGATGGCCGCGGTCGCGGACTACGCCGCGCAGTATCCGCAGGTCACCGTCGATATGACACTGTCCGACCGCGTCGTCGAGCTGATCGACGAGGGCTTCGACGTCGCGATCCGCGCGTCGCCGGGCGGGCTCAAGTCGTCGTCGCTGATCGCGCGGCAGATCGCGACCGCGCATCTGGTGCTGTGCGCATCGCCCGCCTATCTGCGCAAGCATGGCACGCCGAAGAGCGTCGCCGATCTCGCGCGCCACAACTATCTACAGTACGCGGGCGTATCGGCGCTCGAAGTCGCGACCGGCGACGCGGGCTCGCGTGTGCGCCTGTCGGGCAACCTGATCGTCAATCAGCTCGAGGCCCAGCGCGTGGTCGTGCTGCATGGCGCGGGCATCGCGATGCTCGGCACCGAGGTGATCGGCAGCGATCTTGCCGAAGGGCGGCTCGTGCCGCTGCTCGTCGACCAGGTGCCGCCGCGGGAGCTGCCGATCCACGTCGTCTACACGAGCCGACGGCATCTATCGGCCAAGGTGCGCTCATTCGTCGATTTTCTGGCGGCGCGATTCGCAAACGAATCGCTGTGGCCGTCGCTCGACGAAATCAAGGCGTTGGCGGTGCGGTAGCGTTTCGCGAAGCACCGAGCATACGTCGCCAATCGCCCGCCCCGCGCCCCGGCGCCGTGTTACCCCGTTTCTATATACTGATTGTGAACACCCATCAGTTAAATGATCTGGGGGAGACATGACCGATCTGTCCACGCCGCAGCGTGCCGGCAGCCACGAGCTTCCCGCGGGCCGGCGCCTGCGCTTCGTCACCGCCGCCGCATTGTTCGACGGCCACGACGCGTCGATCAACATCATGCGACGCATCCTGCAGGCAAGCGGCGTCGAGGTGATCCACCTCGGCCACAACCGCTCCGTCGCTGAAGTCGCGACCGCCGCGCTCAACGAGGACGCCGACGGCGTCGCCGTGTCGAGCTATCAGGGCGGCCACAACGAATACTTCCGCTACCTGGTGGATTTGCTGCGTGCAAGCGGCGGCGAGCGCATCAAGGTGTTCGGCGGCGGCGGGGGCGTGATCGTCCCCGAGGAAATTGCCGTGCTCGAACGCGACGGCGTCGAAAAAATCTACTCGCCGCACGACGGTCAGCGGCTCGGTCTGCAAGGCATGATCGACGACATGATCGCGCGCTGCGTCGAAGGGGCGCGCGCGGCCGACGCGGCGCGGCCGACGCCGGTGCGCGAATGGCTCGCCGAGCTGGCCGGGCGGCCGTTGCCGCGTTGCGGTGAGGCCCATGCTCCGCACGTTGGCACTGCTGCTGGCTCGCACCCCGCCGATCCCGCCGCGCCGATCTTCCGCCGCCTCGCGCAACTGATCAGCGCGTTCGAAACGAACAGCGTCGACGCCGCCGCGCGCGACCAGCTAGCGACGCTCGCGCAAGCGCCACGCATCCCGGTGCTCGGCATCACCGGCACCGGCGGCGCGGGCAAGTCGTCGCTGACCGACGAGCTGATCCGCCGCGTCCGGTTCGACTACGGCGACACGCTGAACATCGCCGTGCTCGCGATCGATCCGTCGCGCCGAAAATCCGGCGGCGCGCTGCTCGGCGACCGCATCCGCATGAATGCGATCGGCGATTGGGGCGGCGGCGCCCGCATCTATATGCGCTCGATGGCGACACGCGATGCATCGACCGAACTCTCCGATTCGCTACCCGCCGCGCTGATGCTGTGCAAGGTGGCGGGCTTCGATCTGATCGTCGTCGAGACGTCGGGGATCGGTCAGGGTGATGCGGCGATCGTGCCGTTCGTCGACGAATCGCTGTACGTGATGACGCCGGAGTTCGGCGCCGCGAGCCAGCTCGAGAAGATCGACATGCTCGACTTCGCGAGCTTCGTCGCGATCAACAAGTTCGATCGCAAGGGTGCGCAGGATGCGCTGCGCGACGTCGCGAAGCAGGTGCAGCGCAACCGCGGGGACTTCGCGATATCGCCCGACGCGATGCCGGTGTTCGGCACGATCGCGTCGCGCTTCAACGACGACGGCGTGACCGCGCTGTACCGGCGCATCGCTAATGCACTGCGCACGCATGGCCTGCGCGAGGGCGGCGCACGGCTCGGCGCGGCCGAAGGTGTGCGCTTTTCGAGCAACCTGCATGCGATCGTGCCGCCCGCGCGCGTGCGCTATCTGGCCGACATCGCGCAGACGGTACGCGGCTATCGAGCGCGGGCCGACGCGCAGGCGCAAATCGCGCGGGAACGCTGGCAGATCGTCGAGACGCGCCGCATGCTCGGCGAGGCGGGCAGCGACGCCTCGTCGCTCGATGCGCTGATCGACCAACGCGGCGCCGCGCTCGGCGAGCGCGAACGCAAGCTGCTCGACGCGTGGCCGCAAACGGTGGCCGCCTATGCAGGCGACGAACATGTGGTGCGCATCCGCGAGCGCGAAATCCGCACCGCGCTGACGGTCACGACGCTGTCCGGCTCCGAAATCCGCAAAGTGTCGCTGCCGAAATTCGTCGATCACGGCGAGATCCTGCGCTGGCTGATGCTCGACAATCTGCCCGGCTATTTCCCATTCACCGCTGGCGTGTTTCCGTTTCGTCGCGAGAACGAGGACCCGACGCGCATGTTCGCGGGCGAGGGCGATCCGCAGCGCACGAATCGTCGCTTCAGGCTGCTGTCGGAAGGCATGCCGGCCAAACGGCTATCCACCGCGTTCGACTCGGTGACGCTTTACGGTGAGGAGCCGCACGAGCGCCCGGACATCTACGGCAAGGTCGGCAATTCGGGTGTGTCGGTCGCGACGCTCGACGACATGAAGACGCTGTATGACGGCTTCGATCTGTGCTCGCCGGATACGTCGGTCTCGATGACGATCAACGGCCCCGCGCCGACGATCCTCGCGATGTTCTTCAACGTCGCGATCGACCAGCAGATCGCGCTGGGCGAGCAACAGCAAGGCCGCCCGTTGACCGAAGCCGAACTCGCCGCAACGCGCCGCACCGCGCTCGAAAACGTGCGCGGCACCGTGCAGGCCGACATCCTGAAAGAAGACCAGGGGCAGAACACCTGCATCTTCTCGACCGAATTCAGCCTGAAGGTGATGGGTGACATTCAGGCGTATTTCGTCGAACACGGCGTGCGCAATTTCTATTCGGTGTCGATTTCCGGCTATCACATCGCCGAGGCCGGCGCGAACCCCATCTCGCAGCTCGCGTACACGCTCGCGAACGGCTTCACCTACGTCGAGGCGTATCTCGCGCGCGGTATGTCGATCGACGACTTCGCGCCGAATCTGTCGTTCTTCTTCTCGAACGGCATGGACCCGGAGTACACGGTGCTCGGCCGCGTCGCGCGACGCATCTGGGCGGTCGCGATGCGCGAGCGCTATGGCGCGAACGAGCGCAGTCAGAAGCTCAAGTATCACGTGCAGACGTCGGGCCGCAGCCTGCACGCGCAGGAGATCGATTTCAACGACATCCGCACGACGCTGCAGGCGCTGATCGCGATCTACGACAACTGCAACTCGCTGCACACCAATGCGTTCGACGAAGCGATCACGACGCCGACCGAGGAATCGGTGCGCCGCGCAGTTGCGATCCAGCTGATCATCAATCGCGAATGGGGGCTCGCGAAGAACCAGAATCCGAATCAGGGCAGCTTCGTGATCGACGAATTGACCGATCTGGTCGAGGAAGCGGTGCTAGCCGAATTCGAGCGGCTGACAGAGCGCGGCGGCGTGCTCGGCGCGATGGAAACCGGCTATCAGCGCGGACGGATTCAGGACGAGTCGATGCTGTACGAGCATCGCAAGCATGACGGTTCGTATCCGATCGTCGGCGTCAATACGTTCCTGAGCGCGCATCCGCATGAAGCGCCGCGGCCACTGGTGCTGGCGCGTTCCACCGACGCGGAAAAGCAGAGTCAGCTGCGGCGGTTGCGCGAGTTCCAGACGCACCACCGCGAGGCCGCGCCCGAGGCGCTCGAACGCCTGAAGCGAGCGGTGATCGACGACGGCAACGTGTTCGCGGTGCTGATGGACGTGGTGCGCGTGTGTTCGCTGGGACAGATCACCCACGCGCTGTTCGAGGTGGGCGGGCAGTATCGGCGGAATATGTAGGCCGCGAGCGGGCGCCCCGGCCCGCTCCGTTCTTCACTTCAGTGCGCGATGCCGAGCCGCGCCTTCGCGTCGTCGTATTCGTTCTTCAGACGCCGCACGAGTTCGGCGACGTCCGGCACGTCGTCCATCAGGCCGACGCCCTGGCCCGCGCCCCAGATGTCCTTCCACGCCTTCGCCTTGTCGCCGCCGAAGTTCATCTTGGTCTTGTCCGATTCGGGCAGCGCGTCGGGATCGAGCCCCGCGTTCGCAATGCTCTCGCGGATGTAGTTGCCGTGCACGCCGGTGAACAGATTCGTGTAGATGATGTCCGACGCCTTCGCGTTGATGATCGCCTGCTTGTAGCTGTCGACCGCGTGCGCTTCTTTGGTGGCGATGAAGCGTGTGCCCATGTACGCGAGGTCCGCGCCCATCGCCTGCGCGGCGAGAATCGAGCCGCCGTTGGCGATCGAGCCCGACAGCACGATCGGGCCGTCGAAAATGCGCCGCACCTCGCCGACCAGCGCGAACGGCGAGGTGGTGCCCGCGTGGCCGCCCGCGCCCGATGCGACCAGAATCAGCCCGTCGACGCCGGCTTCCAGCGCTTTCTGCGCATGACGCAGATTGATCACGTCGTGCAGCACGATGCCGCCGTAGCTATGCACCGCATCGACGATCTCGCGTGCCGGCGCGCGCAGGCTCGTGATGAAGATCGGCACCTTGTGCTCGACGCAGACGCGCACGTCGTGCTCGAGCCGCGCATTCGACTGATGAACGATCTGATTGACCGCGATCGGGCCGATCACCGCATCCGGGTTCGCGGCCTTGTGCCCGGCGAGTTGCGCCTGGATCTGCGTCAGCCATTCGTCGAGCAGTTCGGCCGGGCGCGCGTTGAGGGCAGGGAACGAGCCGACGATACCGGCCTTGCACTGCGCCAGCACGAGTTCGGGATAGCTGACGATGAACATCGGCGAAGCGACGACGGGCAGCGTGAGGTTTTGCAGAACGGCGGGCAATGCCATGGTGCGAGTCTCCAGATGTCGACCCGAGTTAGCGCTTTAGCGCTTACTCGAGTCCCATGAATATTCAACTTGCCGGTGCGACGTGCGCCCGGCGAATCGATGAGTTTAGCGGCACACGGCTTGCGGCCGGCGAATGCGTGTGGCAATCGAACGAAACCGGCATGCCGAAGTGGTGGCAAATGGCGGCAAATTTTTAAGAACGGTCGTTCGATTATAGGCGAAGTCGGCGACCCGCGCGCGGTAGGCCCGTTTGGAACGGTTCGAAGGAGTATTCAGGTTCCATGTCTGCGTGGGATATCCCACCTCGCACGGACCTGTTGGCCTTCTACAATGCACGGACCGCAAACGATCAACGAGACGTCATGGCCTTCGAAAATTTCACGTCTTTTCGCGTCGCCGTGGGCGATGTCGACATTTTCGGAGTGAAGGGCGGCGCCGGGCCGCCTCTGCTTCTGCTGCACGGCCATCCGCAATCGCATCTGATCTGGGAACGCTGCGCCGCGCCGCTCGCGCGGCACTTCACGGTGATCGCGACCGATCTGCGCGGCTATGGCGCGTCGGGCAAACCGCCGAGCGATGCCGCGCACGCACCGTATTCGAAACGCGTGATGGCCGCCGACCAGGTCGCGGTGATGCACCACTTCGGCTTCGAGCGCTTCCTCGTCTGTGCGCACGATCGCGGCGCGCGCGTCGCGCACCGGATGGCGCTCGATCACGCCGACGCGATCGAGCGTTTGATGCTGCTCGATATCGCGCCGACACTCGCGATGTACGAAGCCACCGACCGCGCGTTCGCAACGCACTACTTCCACTGGTTCTTCCTGATCCAGCCCGAGCCGCTGCCCGAAACGTTGATCGGCGCAAATCCGGCCGCCTATGTCGACGCGGTGATGGGCGGACGTCACGCGGGTCTCGCACCGTTCGATCCCGCCGCGCTCAACGCGTATCGGGCGGCGCTCGCGCAACCGGGTGCGGTGCACGCGATGTGCGAGGACTATCGCGCGTCGGCGAGCATCGACCTCGAACATGATCGCGCCGATATCGAGCGCGGCAACAAGATCGGCTGTCCGCTGCGGGTGCTGTGGGGCGACAAGGGCGTGATCGAAAAATGCTTCGATGCGCTTGATGAATGGTGGCATGTCGCGCGCGACGTGAGCGGCCGCGCGCTATCGTGCGGGCACTATCTGCCCGAGGAAGCGCCGGACGAACTGGTCGCCGAGATGCTGTCGTTTTTCGAGGCGGTCGAACAATAAGCGCCGGGCTGCTTCGCGCGACCTTCGTTTGACCAGCGCTGGACCTTCGTTAGCCGAGCGGCGGCAGCCGTCGCGCGACCGGCGTCGACTTGACGATCGCCGTGCTGGTCTCCGCGCGCTCGGTCACTTTCGACAGGATCTCGTCGAGCTGCTCGATCGAATGCAAGTACAGGCGGCAGATGAAACAGTCGTCGCCGGTCACCTTGTCGCATTCGACGAACTCCGGAATGCGCCGGATCACTTCCTCCACCAGATGCAGCTGCCCGGGCAGCGGCTTCACGCGCACTACCGCCTGCAGCGTGAAGCCGAGCGCGCGCGGATCGATCTGCACGGTGAAGCGCTCGATCACGCCCTGCGCTTCGAGCCGCCGCACGCGTTCGGCCGTGCTGGGCGCCGATAAGCCGACGACGCGCGCGAGTTCGCTGACCGGCTGGCGCGCGTCCTGCGCGAGCGCGGCGAGCAGTGCGCGGTCGGTGTCGTCGAGTGCGACCGGCGTGATCGATGCAAGGCGTTTGATCATGATGGCCTTCGTTTATGAGGTGACAATGCGGTAACGCTTAAGTTTAGCCATGTATTCGCGCGGGTGGATTAATTACACTGCCAGTTATGCAGTCACAATCCGGGATCGAATCATGGCTTCAAACAAGGCTTCCGTCACGACCTCGAGCAGTTCGCCCAGCGACATCCGCCGTGGCGCGGCGGAGATGAGCATCGCGATGCTGATGTCGGGCACGATCGGCTGGCTTGTCGTGTCGTCGCAGCAAAGCCCCTTCAACGTGGTGTTTTTCCGCTGCATTTTCGGCGGCGCGACGCTCGCGCTCGTGTGTGCCGTACTCGGCCTGTTCCGCCGCGAGCTGTTTTCGTGGAAGATGCTCGGCCTCGCGTTGCTCGGCGGCGCGGCGATCGTCGTGAACTGGGTATTGCTGTTCGCCGCGTATTCACGCGCGTCGATCTCAATGGCGACGGCCGTCTACAACACCCAGCCGTTCATGTTGGTCGGGCTCGGCGCGCTGGTGTTTCGCGAGCGCATCAGCGCATCGACGATCGCTTGGCTCGTGGTCGCGTTCGTCGGGCTCGTGTTCGTCGTGAAGGTCGAGCCGGCCGTGCTCGCGGTGCCGGGGCAGTATCTGGTCGGCGTCGCCTATGCGGTCGGCGCGGCGGCGATGTACGCGGTGTCGTCGATCATCACGAAGCGGCTGAAGGGCACGCCGCCGCATCTGCTCGCGCTGATCCAGGTATCGCTCGGCGTGCTGTTGCTCGCGCCGTTCGTACGCTTCGACGCGTTGCCGGCAAACGGCGCGCAGTGGCTCGAACTGGTCGTGCTCGGCGTCGTCCATACCGGTCTCATGTACGTGCTGCTGTATGGCGCGATCCAGAAGCTGCCAACGTCGATGACGGGCGCGTTGTCGTTCATCTATCCGGTGGTCGCGATCATCGTCGACCGGCTCGCGTTCGGACAGACGCTCGCATGGATTCAGGTGCTCGGCGCCGCGCTGATTCTGCTGGCGGCGGCGGGCGTCAATCTCGGGTGGCGGATCGTACCGCAGAAAAAGCGTTTATCGTCCACGTGATCCCGATTCGACATTCAATCGGACATTGCTACGGATTCCGGAATAACGCGCAAGCATTCAAGCGCCTAACGCCGTTTGATGACAGATCGTGTATGCATTCGTAAAACGTGGCGTCAAATTTCTGTAGGGAAATCACCGATGCGATGCAAAAACCCACACGCGTATCATTGATAGCGACGCTGATCACGTCCAACAGATGTTCCGCCGCTCGCTTCGTCGAGCGGTTTTCTTTTGGGTAGCACGGTTTTGCGTTCCGGTGCGCTTTTCCACCGCGCCGGCCGAACCGGTCACATCACAGTTCAACGCCGCGCGAGAATGCGCGTGCCGTCCACTTCGAGCGGTCCATCGTTCGCCGCGAGTTCCCCGATCATTCCCTTCAGCAACGCGGGCCATTCGCCGCGCGGCTTCAGCATCGAGGCGGCGGCGCGCATCACGGCCGCGTCGTCGAGCATGCGCAAAAGCGTGTCCACACTCATCTCGCGGACTTCGAGCAGCTTGAATACGATCAGCACCTTAAGCGCGTTCCTTGCGTTGCGCGCGGGATCGGCGCGTAACCAGGCGACGCGCGACATCGCGCGTTCGAGCGCCGGTTCGACCTGCGTGAACGGCGCGCCGTGGCCTGGGATGACGACGCGCACGTCGAGCGTTGCGATCAGGTCGAGCACGGCTTGCTGCTCGGCGAAGCCGCTTTCGCCTTCGAGTTCGGGAAAGATCACGCCGAAGCCGTTTTCCCACAGCGCATCCGCGCTGATCAGCAAGCGTTCGTCCGCGCAATAGAGCATCAGCGAATGCGGATCATGGCCGGGCGCGCCGAGCACCTGCCAGTCGAGTGCGCCCAGCCGCAAGCGTGCGCCGGGTTCCAGCGTGCCGGTGAAGCCGAAGCGCTCGCAGGTTTGACCAGTCGCGCGAAAGCTGAGGCGCGTTTCGTCCCAGCCGCGCACGGCATCGGCTTCGGATGACGGAATCAGCGTGCGGCACGGCCACGTAGCCTGCAACAGTGCGTTGCCGCCGCAATGATCCGAATGCAGGTGCGTGTTGACGATCAGATCGAGCGGCCGCGTGCGCAACGCATTGCGTACCAGCGCGACCGTTTGCGATGCGTGCGTCGCATAGCCGGTATCGACCAGCGCGGCGCATGTGTCGTCGACGAGCAGCACGTTGTTCGACGACAGCCAGCCGCGCTCGAAAACCCGGATCGATGCGGGCAGCGCGATCATGGCGTGGCCGTGCTCGCGTGCGCGTTTGCGACTGCGGGGGGCGTCGGCATCACGAGGATCGTCGAGGTACCCGTCAACATCAGCTCGCCGCGCTGATTGACCACCGAACCTTCGAGATAGGTCAGATCGCCGCTCAGGCTCGGCTTCCAGTGAGCGTCGTGCACACGCCACGTGATCGTCAGCGTGTCGTGCGCCTGCACTGCCTTCTTCAGCTTGATATCGAATTCGAGGCCGAGCGGTTGCGCGTAAGTAGAGAAATGCGTGGCGAGCAGCGCCATGAAATACGCGGTGGGTTGCGTGCCCGACGCGATCAAGCCTCCAAAGCGGCTTTGCGCGGCATACGCTTCATCGTGATGCAACGGGTTCAGATCGACGACGAGCGTCGCGAACGATTTGATCGAATCCGCCGACAACTCGAGCGTCGAACTGAACGTCTCACCGGGCGTCACGATGCGCGGCGCGGCGTTCATTGCTTCTCCTTCGTCGTCGATGTCGTGCGCAGCGCCATTAACGTCGCGTGGCGCACTTCGATCGCGTCCCACACCGCGCGCTTCGCGTCGTTGTCGAGCGTCGACCAGCCGGCGATTTCGTCGATCGTGCGCAGGCATCCTTCGCACCAGCCGGTCGATGCATCCATCCTGCACACGCTGATGCACGGCGATGGCACGCAACCGCCGTCGTCCCTGTCGTCGTAATCGTTGCCGCTCGCCATCGTGTTCAGGCCGGCTCGCGCAACGCGACATCGACGACCGGCGCGCCTGTGAGCGAGATCAGCTCCTGCGCGGTCAGATTGAACACCGCGTGCGGATGACCGGCGGCCGCCCACAGGCTCTCCAGCTCGAGCAGATCCGCATCGATCAACGTGACCGGCTCGGTCGTGTGACCGACCGGGCACACGCCACCGATCGCATAGCCGGTTTTTTCTCGCACGAACTTCGCGTCCGCGCGGCCGATCTCGCCGACGTGCGCGGCCACTTTCTTTTCGTCGACACGATTCGCGCCGCTCGCGATCACGAGCACCGGCGTGTCGTCTTCGCGGCGCCGGAACAGGATTGACTTCGCGATCTGCGCGACCGAGCAGCCGAGTCCGGCGGCCGCTTCGGCGGAAGTCTTGCCGGTTTCCGGCAGCATCACGATTCGCCCCGCGTGACCGCGTTCGCGCAGCAGCAGCGCGACGCGGCGTGCCGAGTCGGGCAGCGCGGCGAGATCGTCGGAGTCGAAGGACGCGAGGTCGTTCATCGTTGGGGATCCTGATTGAAAATGGATAGAGCGTTTATACGCAGGTATTCGCTTCGCTGCGCGCCTTCGCGAGCAGCGCTTTGCCGGCGCGCGACACGTTGGGCCGGCCGATCGCGTTCGAAATGAAGTCGCCGATTTCGACCACCTGGGCGAGGTCGATACCGGTCTCGATGCCAAGGCCGTTCATCAGATACAGCACGTCTTCGGTCGCGACGTTGCCGGTCGCGCCCTTCGCATACGGGCAACCGCCGAGCCCCGCGACCGACGTATGAAAAATCTCGACGCCTTCGAGCAGCGCCGCGTAGATGTTCGCGAGCGCCTGGCCATAGGTGTCGTGAAAGTGTCCCGACAGATGCTCGCGCGGAAACACTTCGGTTACGGCCTCGAACACTTCGCGGGTGCGTTTCGGCGTGCCGACGCCGATCGTGTCGGCGATATCGATCTCGTCGCAGCCGAGCGCCCCGAAGCGCTTGACGACGTCGACGACCGACGCGACCGGCACTTCGCCCTGGTACGGACAGCCGAGCGCGCACGACACGCTGCCGCGAATCCGCAGCTTATGTTGTTTCGCCGCCGCGGCGACTGGTGCGAATCGCTCGATGCTCTCCGCGATGCTGCAGTTGATGTTCTTCTGCGAGAACGCCTCGCTCGCCGCGCCGAAGATGACGATCTCGTCGGCGCGCGCGGCGAGCGCGCCTTCGAAACCGCGCAGGTTCGGCGTCAGCACCGAGTAAATCGTACCGTCGCGGCGCTCGATGCCTGCCATCACGTCGGCGCCGTCGGCCATCTGCGGCACCCATTTCGGCGACACGAACGACGCTGCCTCGACGTTGCGGAAGCCCGCCGCCGACAGACGGTTGATCAGCTCGATCTTGGTCGCGGTCGGCACGAATTCCTTCTCGTTCTGCAGCCCGTCGCGCGGACCAACTTCGACGATTTTCACTTGCTTCGGTAAGGCCATGATGTGTCTCCGATCCGATGCGGCTTTATCGCTGTCCCATCCGGGATGGGTGCTGCCGCGTTGCTGCAATTCAATTCAGCCCGCACGCCTGCGACGCGTGCGGGCGCGGGTTTCACTCAGTAGCCGCGTTCCAGTTGCACTGCGCCGCTCACCTGCTCGCCGCGCATCATCGCGCCGATCTTGTCCGCGACCTGCGCGACGCTGTCCTCGCGCAATGTCAGCGCCGACGTGTGCGGCGTGATCGTGATGCGCGGCTCGCGCCAGAAAGGATGATCGGCGGGCAGCGGCTCCTCGCGGAACACGTCGAGCGTTGCGGCGGCGAGCTGGCCGCTCGCGAGCGCAGCGAGCAGATCCGCTTCGACGAGATGCGCGCCGCGCGCGACGTTGATCAGATATGCGCCGCGCGCGAGCTTCGCGAAGACTCGCGCATTCAGCACGCTTTCCGTGTCGGGTGTATGCGGCAGCAGATTGACGAGCACCTTCGCGCCGTCGAGGAAGCTATCGAATTGCGCGTCGCCGGCGAACGTCGCGATGCCATCGATCTGCTTCTCGCCGCGACTATAGCCGCGCACCGGCAGGCCGAACAAAGCGAGCGTTTGCGCGACCTGCGTGCCAAGCACACCGAGCCCGAGCACACCCACCGTGAACGTTGCGCGCGGATGCGGCTCGAGCACTTTCCAGCGGCGCTCGCCTTGCAGCACCTGATATTCGTCGAAGCGGCGCAGATAGCGCAGCACCGCATGCGTCACGTACTCGGCCATCTGCGCGCCCATGCCGGTATCTTCGAGGCGAATCAACGGCACCTCGGGCGGCAACGTGCCCGGATGCGCGCGTTCGAGCGCGAGAATCGCATCGACGCCAGCGCCGAGATTGAAGATCGCGCGCAGCGTATTGCGTCCGGCCAGCATCTCGCGCGGCGGACGCCAGACCACCGCGAAATCGGCAGGGCCGGTGTCGCCGGGCTTCCATTCGCGCAGCTCGGCGGCGGGCAGAGCGCGCGCAAAGTCGTGCAGCCACGCGGCGGCTTCGGTGTGCGGTGCGTAGAACAGTATTTTCATGCGGTCCGGAATGCGTCGGCGTCGCTGTGGGCATGAGCGGGACCGACCCGGAGCGCGCGACGGCAATCGGACGACGCGTGCGGGATCGGGTCTCCTCCCGGTATGAATAGGCTTCATTCTACTTTTTCGACGCAACTCGCGCGCGTTTGCGCACGCACGTGCGCTTCGAAATGCATGCCGTGGTGGGCGTCGAGTTCGCGCGTACCCGCGCATTTCTTCGTTTGCCCGATAACGAAAGCACAAAAACTTGGTTCATCGATGCGCGACCGGGCGGGACAATGATTGCCTGGATTCCTTGCGCAGCGAGGCACGCACATGCTTTCATGCACCCGATCGAGCTGGCCGCCACGGCTCGTCACCGTTCCCGGCTTGCACGGCAGCGACGGCGCGCATTGGCAAACATGGCTGGAGCGGCAGTTCGCGCGCTCGTTGCGCGTCGAGCAGGCCAACTGGGACGCGCCCGATCTCGCGCTATGGGCGAAGTCGTTGTGCGACCTGCTCGCGCGCGAACGCGGTCCATTCGTGCTGGCCGCGCATAGCTTTGGCTGCCTCGCGACCGCGCATGCGTTGCAGCAGGGCGCGCTCGCCAGCGAGGTGGTCGGCGTGCTGTTCGTCGCGCCCGCGAGTCCGCGCAAGTTCGAATTCGCGGGACCGTTCGACGCGCGACGTCTGGGCGTGCCGTCGATTTTGATCGGCAGCGAAACCGATCCGTGGATGGCGCTCGCCGACGCGCGCGATCTTGTGCAGCGTCTCGGCAGCGCGTTCGTCAATCTCGGCGACGCGGGGCATATCAACACGGCGGCGGGCTTCGGTCCGTGGCCGCGCGCGAAGTATTTCGTCGATACGCTCGTGCATTGCGCGGCGCCGCTGCGCTTTCGCGAAGAGGCGATCGAAACCGCGCCGCATGCGCTCGTGTGAGCGGTGTCGATCGTCGATAAGGTCGTCGACAAGCGTGGCACGCGCAAGCAAGCGCAGGCGAATCTCGACTATCTGTGGTCGCCGGCCGCGCAGGAGATCATCGCTCAGCATCATCTGCGTCCGCGCGACAAGGGCGTCCGCGCGAAGCGCGCGGCCGAGTTCAAGCCGATCAAGACGTTCACGGTGGAGGAGATGTTCGGGAGCTGGCAGAAGACGCAGGACACGCACTTCTCCGATGGGGGGACGTTCGATCAGATTATTGTTGATCGGAAGTAAGCGCCGGGTTTTGCGTCAAAAGAAAAGGCTGCCTCGCAAAACGAGGCAGCCTTTTCTATTCGCACACGCCTGGCGCATGCGACATATCGATGAAACAGTTGCGCGACTCAATTCGCCACGCTGTGATCCCCATGTCCATGCTCGCCCCCACTGTGCTCGACCGGCATCTGCTGCGCAGCCTCAGCGCGAATCCCCAGGCGCGCGAGCAGCTTGCGATCCGCTTCCGCCTGCGGGTTGCTCGTGGTCAGCAACTGATCGCCGTAGAAAATCGAATTCGCGCCCGCGAGGAAGCACATTGCCTGCAACGCCTCATCCATCTGCTCGCGTCCGGCCGATAGACGTACCATCGCGCGCGGCATCGTGACGCGCGCAATCGCGATCGTGCGCACGAATTCGAACGGATCGATCGCTTCGGTCCCGGTCAGCGGCGTGCCTTGCACCTGCACCAGATTGTTGATCGGCACCGATTCCGGATACGGCTCCATGTTCGCGAGCTGCGCGATCAGCCCCGCGCGTTCGCGGCGCGATTCGCCCATACCGACGATGCCGCCGCAGCACACGTTGATGCCCGCGTCGCGCACGCGTTCGAGCGTGTCGAGGCGATCCTGGTACGTGCGCGTCGAAATGATCTGGCCGTAGAACTCCGGTGACGTATCGAGATTGTGGTTGTAGTAGTCGAGGCCCGCATCGCGCAGCGCCTGTGCCTGGTGCGTTTCGAGCATGCCGAGCGTCACGCAGGTTTCGAGGCCCATCGCCTTCACGCCGCGGATCATGGCCTTGATCGGCTCCAGGTGGCGGTCCTTCGGATTGCGCCACGCGGCGCCCATGCAGAAGCGCGTTGCGCCGTTCTGCTTTGCGACCTGCGCGGCGGCGAGCACTTCGTCGACCGGCATCAGCTTGTCGGCGGCGAGACCCGTGTCGTGATGCACCGATTGCGGACAGTATGCGCAATCCTCTTCGCAGCCGCCGGTCTTGATCGACAGCAGCGTCGACAGTTGCACCGCATTGGCGTCGAAATGCTCGCGATGCGTTTGCTGCGCGCGAAACAGCAGGTCGTTGAACGGCAGTTCGTACAACGCGACGATATCGGCGACGCGCCAACGCGCGAGCGGCTTCGCTTCAGTAGCGGCTGCGGTCGGATTGCTGTTGGCGGTGCTCGCTTCGGCGGTGCCCGCTGCGATATTCAGTTGTGTCATGTGATCGATCCTCGTAAACGGATGAATTTGGGTTTGGCGCTGCGGAGCAGCGCTATGCCGCGCGCAATTGGCGCAGCGTTTGCAGAAGCCGTCGAATGTCGAGCTGTTGCGCTGCAAGCTCCGGCGACGGCGGACTGATATGCGGCACGACGCCGAGCAACGGCGCGTCGTACGCTTGCGCGAAATGCACGCGAATCGACGCGATGTTTTCGTCGGGAAAGGTCATGTCCGGGGCGATGCGATTCGCGACCCAGCCCGCGAGCGTTAGACCGCGCGCGGCGATCGCTTCGGCAGTCAGCAGCGCGTGGCTGATGCAGCCGAGCCGCATGCCGACCACCAGCACCACCGGCAGCTTCAGCGCGACGGCGAGATCGGCGGTGTCCTGCGTCGCGGTCAACGGCACGCGAAAGCCGCCGACACCTTCGACAACGACCACCTCGGCGAGCTTCAACGCCTCGCGATGGCACGCGACGATGTGCTCGAGATCGAACGAGACGTTTTCCAGCGCCGCCGCGATGTGCGGCGCGGCCGGTTCCCTCAGCAGATACGGCGTGCGCATGGCGGGCGGCAGCAGCACGCTCGACGCGGCATCGAGCTGATCCGCGTCCTCGTTGTGCAGCACGCCGTTCACTTCGAACGCGCCCGCCGCGATCGGCTTCATCGCTGCTGCCTGCAGGCCTTCGCGCACGAAGCCGCGCAATAGCGCCGACGATACGAAGGTCTTGCCGATTTCCGTATCGGTGCCGGTGACGAACAGCGACAGCGCGCCGTCATCGTTAATCATGTTGCTCATGCCGCGCGCGCTCCGACTTGTTGCAGGCCAGCCTCGAGCCGGTCGAGATCCGCATGGGAGTGCGCGGCCGACAGCGAGATGCGCAGGCGCGACGTGCCGGTCGGCACGGTCGGCGGACGGATCGCGGGCACCCACAGCCCCGCGCGATCGAGCGACGCGGCGATGTCGAGCGTCGCATCGTTCGCGCCGATGATCAGCGGTTGCACGGCCGTATGTGAATCGACGGGCAGCCACGGCGTCGCCTTCAGCAACGCGCGCGTGCGTTCGATCAGTTGCTGGAGATGCGCGCGGCGCGCATCGCCTTCCTCGCCGCCGATGATGCGCAGACTCGCCGACACCGCATGCGCGGCCGCCGGCACCGACGCGGTCGTGAAGATATACGGACGCGCGCGCTGCACGAGCCATTCGATCACGGTCGCATGCGCGACGACGAACGCGCCGGAGACACCCGCCGCCTTGCCGAGCGTGCCAATCGAGATCAGATGCGGCGAGCGCAGCGCGGCCTGCGCGATCGCGCCACGGCCTTGCGGACCCAGTACGCCGAAGCCGTGCGCATCGTCGACGATCAGCCATGCGCCGTGCCGCTCGGCGAGTTCGAGCAAACGCGGCAGCGGCGCGATGTCGCCGTCCATGCTGAACACCGTGTCGGACACGATCACCTTGACGTCCGCCTCCGACGCTTCGAGCATCGCGCTTAATGCATCCATGTCGCAGTGCGGATAGATCTGGACATCCGCGCGCGACAGCCGCGCGCCGTCGATCAGCGAAGCGTGATTGAGCGCATCGGAGAACAGCGTCGTGCCGCGGCCCGCGAGCGCGGTCAGCGTCGCGAGATTCGCCATATAGCCGGTGCTGAAATACAACGCGCGGGCATCGTCGAGAAAGCCGCCGGCAAATTGAGCGAGATCGTCTTCGAGTTGCGCATGCGCACGCGAATGACCGCCGAGCAGATGCGAGCCGCCGCTGCCCGCGCCATACAGGCGCGCGCCTTCGGCGATCGCGTCGATCAATTGCGGATGCGCGGCAAGGCCCAGATAGTCATTGCTCGCGAAGCCGATGATTTCACGGCCGTCGACCGTCATGTGCGCGGCGCATGGTGTGTCGGCGGTGCGCCGGCGTCGGCGCAGGCCGCGCGCGTCGATTTCCTTCAGGCCTTCGGCGAGTGTGTCGAGCAGATGCATCAGCGGGTCTCCGCGAGCGTTGCGTCGAAGGTGTCGCGCGTGCGCGTGGCGAGCAGCGCGAGTTCTTCGTCGTCGAGGATGTACGGCGGCATCAGGTACACGGTGGTGCCGATCGGGCGCAACAACAGCTCGCGTTGCAGCGCGTTTTCGAAGAAGCGGCGCGAGAACGTTTTGGCTTGCTGAGGATCGTCGATCATTGCGTCGAACGCGAAGATCGTGCCGCGCTGACGCAGATTGCGCACGTGCGCGTGCTCGACGAGCGGCGCGAGCGCGGCCGCGAGGGTCGCCGATTTGCGTGCGTTGGCGGCGAGCACGTCGTCGCTCGTGAACAGATCGAGCGTCGCGAGCGCGGCGCGGCACGCGAGCGGATTGCCGGTGTACGAGTGCGAGTGCAGGAAGCCGCGCGCGGTGTCGTCGTGATAGAAGGCCGCGAAGATCTCGTCGCGCGACAGCACGATCGACAGCGGCAGATAGCCGCCGCTGATGCCTTTGGACAGACACAGGAAGTCCGGCCACACGCCCGCCTGTTCGCACGCGAAGAACGTGCCGGTGCGGCCGCAGCCGACTGCGATTTCGTCGGCGATCAGATGCACGCCGTACCGGTCGCACAACGCGCGCAATCCGGCGACGTACGACGCGTCGTGCATCGCCATGCCGGCCGCGCATTGCACGAGCGGCTCGACGATCAGTGCGGCGATGCGGTTCGCGCGCGCCTCGAACAGCGCGCGCACATGGTCGAGCGCGCGGCGCGCGACGTCGGCGGCGGTTTCGCCCGCTTGCGCGAGCCGCGCATCGGGCGAGGCGACGACGTGGGCGTGACGAATCAGCGGATCGTACGCGTCCTTGAACAGCGCGACGTCGGTCACGCCGAGCGCGCCGATCGTCTCGCCGTGATAGCTGTTGGCAATGCAGACGAATTCCTGCTTGTCGGCGTAGCCCCGGTTGCGCCAGCTGTGAAAGCTCATCTTCAGCGCGATCTCGACCGCCGACGCGCCATCCGACGCGAAGAACGCGTGGCCGAGCGTGTTGCCGGTCAACGCGTGCAGACGTTCCGCGAGTTCGACGGCGGGCTCGTGCGTGCAGCCGGCGAGCATCGCGTGTTCGAGCGTATCGAGCTGATCTTTCAGCGCCGCGTTGATGCGCGGGTTCGCGTGACCGAACAGATTGACCCACCAGGAACTGATCGCGTCGAGATAGCGATGGCCGGCGCGATCGTACAGCCACGCGCCTTGACCGCGCGCGACGGGGATCAGCGGCAGACGTTCGTGGTGCTTCATCTGCGTGCACGGATGCCACACCGCGCGCAGGCTGCGGGCGACCCAATCTTCAGGGGCGACCGGGGGGACTGCTGACTTTTCCAAAGAGGTACTCCAGGGTGCTTTTTTGCCACGCACGCAAGCCTCGGCGAGTGCGCGGGGTCGAGATTAGCGGTTTATTTGGTCGCGCGCATCAACCGCGAAATGCTCGTTTTTCGCGGTAGCGTCGAGGTTTGGCATCGTTCGATGCAGCTCGTTCGATTTCGTGAGGGAAGCTCGCCAATCGACGGAGATAGCGACGTCAAAGTAATGGGCTGTTACTGGCCAGAATTTGGGGTGACGAGGTGTTTTTTTGCGGGGGAATGGAGCGCAAAAGAAAAAGCCCGCCGATACGGCGGGCTTGCGGCACATCAGAATCAGGCGCGATTCACGCCTCTATTCGTACTTCACTCCCGGCTCGCAATCGCTTTCCGGCCATTGGCATCGGCATCGCTTGCATCCGCCGTCTGCGAGTTCTGATTGCCCCACACGACCGCGTTATCGACCGCATACAACCGGCACGGATCGGAGCTCTGCTTCTGGCAATTCGTCACCGCCACCGACATCGGATCGTCGCCGCCCTCGGCCCACGACCACGCGCCCGAGTCCGACACCGCGAACGCGCGGCTCGGATACTGATGCAGGAAGTTGCGATAGCCATTGCGGCCCTCGTTGTCGAGGTACGGCACCGAGTCGATCGCGTCGAGCGCGGCGAATCCGGTTGCCTTCGGCGCGGCCGGATCGGCGACGTGATACTGCACGGCAGTCGGCATACCGGCGCGCGCGAGGAACGCTTCGACGGCCGGCCACCATACGTGCACGCCGTCGCGGTCGCCGACCAGCCGATGCGCGTCGTTCTTGTAGTGGCCGAAGTCGACCATCTTCACGCTGGCGCCGTGTGCGCCGTACGCGGCGTACATGCCCGCGACGAGCGGCGCGTTCCACACCGAATCGTTATCGCCATAGAGCCACAGCGACGGCACCGCAGTCTTCTCGCCGTACGCGCCGAATGCGCGCGTCAGATTGCCTTGCCAGTCTTCGCAGGCGTCCTGGCGCAGGCCGCCAGAGAAATTGATCAGCGCGCGCACGCCGGGCGCAGCTTCGGTGCCGTATGCGATCGTCGCAAGACCGCCATGCGAGGTGCCGGCCACCGCGATGTGCGTCGCGTCGACATAAGGTTGCTTCGACATGTAATCGATCGTCGCTGCGACGTCGCCGGCCTGGCCAAGGCCGTTGCGCTCGACGTCGCAGCCGTCCTGCTCGTACACGCCGTCCGAGTGACCGAAGCCCTGGCGGTTCGGCGCGACGACGACGTAACCGCGGCGCACGAATTCGCGCGCGAACGGCAGCGGGTCGCTGCGTTCCTGCGTGCGCGGGTCGCCCGGAATCTTGCCGTGGTTGAAGACGATCATCGGGAACGGGCCGGGGCCGTCCGGCTTGTAGATCGTGGTTTCAAGCGTGACCGTGCCGGTGGCGTCGACCGGCACGCGGATGATCTTTTCGTTCAGGTGAGCGGTGGGCAGGTAGATGTCGTCGTCCAGCGCGAGGCGCGGCACGCGGGCGCGCGACAGCGGTCCCTGGGTGTCGCTCGACGGCGTCGCGTTGTGTGCGGAAAGGGACGAGTAGGCGAGCGGATCGGCGTGCGCGATCGTGACAGCACACGTGGCCGCGGCGCAGATCGCCGCACACTTCGTCAGAACCTTGCTCAACACCATTGACGCACCTGCTTTAAAGACGTGTACAGAACTCCGTGCTGTCCGGTTGCGCAAAACGCGGCTGACATTCAGCTTTCGTTCGCGATTTCGACACAAACAGACTCACTCGCGAACGTTGCGGGAAGCGCACGCACGCAAATCGAGATCGCACGGGATGAACCCAACGGCCGACGCGACCCACGCGCCGAGGATGAACGTCACTTGATGCTGTCGGAGTCCGCGCGGCTCGCGTTCGATCAGCGGCCGGTCAGCCTTCCTTTGCATGTTGCGGAGCCGGTATGACCCTCTCTCGCAATGTGACGTCATGAAACTACGGACTCATCCTGGCACGACAATTTTGTTTTGTGCAATCAAGGAGAACCCGTGACGAAAAAATTGCTGCATGTGCGAACGAGGCTTCAAAGCCTTGCCGGGCAGGGGCCGGGGACATGTGGCGGGAAGCGGCGAGTAAAGGTCGTGTCAGTGCTGTGGTGCGAGGCCAACGAAGAAGACCGCGTGAAAGGAACGAAAAAAGGCCTATGCAAAGGCCTTTATAAAGTTTGTCGAGAGCGAGTGAAAGGCACGAGAAAGCTTCGGCGCGGAATGCAGCGATTACTTAATCGTCGCGTGCTCTTCATTTACTCTTTGACGTCGCCATCGACATAACGCCAGCGGCCATCATCGCCGCGCACGAATCGACTCGATTCATGCAACCGATAAGCACGCCCCCCCACTTTGTAGCGGGCGATGAATTCGACGGTCGCGCGATCGGCATCGCTTTCGGCGAAACCTTTGATCTGCAGTCCGAGCCAACGGGGAGCGTCGGGCACGGTGGGATCGACGTCGAGATCGGCGGGGCAGGTGCTGGGGTCCCACGTCGCGCGCAGGTAGTCGGTTGCACCGAGCACGTACGCGCTATAGCGCGAGCGCATTAGTTCGAGCGCGCGCGGCGCCGCTTCGCCGCCGTCGATATAGCGGCCGCAGCATTGCGCGAAACGCGGGGCTTTGGTCGCGGTGCCCCCGCGTGCGTCGGGCGCGGCGCCGCCGCACGGACAGTCGACAGGTCTTTGCAGTGACAACAATGGCTTGTTCATTGAAATTTCAGTTGAGCGCGCGAGCGATCAGGATCTTCTGGATGTCGCTCGTGCCTTCGTAGATCTGGCACACGCGCACGTCGCGGTAAATCCGCTCGACCGGGAAGTCGCTCAGATAACCGTAGCCGCCGTGCGTCTGCAAGGCGGCCGAGCAGATGCGCTCGGCCGCTTCGGAGGCGAACAGTTTTGCCATCGCGGCTTCGGTCAGACACGGCTGGCCCGCGTCCTTCAGCGACGCCGCGTGCCAGATCAATTGACGCGCGGCTTCGAGTTGGGTCGCCATGTCGGCAAGGCGAAACTGCACCGCCTGGTGCGAGAACAGCGGCGCGCCGAAGCTCTCGCGTTCTTTTGCGTAAGTCAGCGCCGCCTCGAACGCGGCGCGTGCCATGCCGACGCTTTGCGCGGCGATACCGATGCGCCCGCCTTCGAGACCCGACAACGCGATCCGGTAGCCTTCGCCTTCCGCGCCGATCAGGTTCGCGGCCGGCACGCGGCACGCCTCGAATACGATTTGCGCGGTATCCGACGAATGCTGGCCGAGCTTGTCTTCGACCCGCGCGACCACGTAGCCCGGCGTGCCGGTGGGCACGATGAACGCGCTGATGCCGCGCTTGCCAGCGGCCTTGTCGGTGACGGCCATCACGATCGCGACGTCGCCGTTCTTGCCGCTCGTGATGAACTGTTTGACGCCATTCAGCACGTACGCGTCGCCGTCGCATGTCGCGGTGGTGCGCAGCGCCGACGCATCCGAGCCCGCTTGCGGCTCGGTCAGGCAGAACGCGCCGAGCATCTCGCCGCGCGCGAGCGGCGTGAGCCAGTCGCGCTTCTGCGCGTCGTTGCCATAGGTGAGCAGGATGCTGCACACCGGGCAGTTGTTCACCGAGATCGCGGTCGACGTGCCGCCGTCGCCGGCCGCGATTTCTTCGAGGATCAACGCGAGCGCGAGCGCGTCCATGCCGGCGCCGCCATACGCTTCGGGCACCAGCACGCCATAAGCACCGAGCTCGGCGAGCTGCCGGTGCACGTCGCGAGGAAAGGTGCGCTCGCGGTCCCATTGCGCCGCGTACGGCGTGATCGCTTCGCGCACGAAGGTGCGCAGCGCGTCGCGCACCATCAGGTGATCCTGATCAAGCACCATGAGCGTGTCTCCGGTCCCATGCAACGTAGTTGTCTACCAGTCGAGCTGTGTGCCGTCGTGCTGAAAGAAGCGGCCGTGGAACGCGTCGCGCGATGCCGCCGCCTGCGCCAGCACCTCGCGCATGCCCGCCACGCTGCGCGCGGGATCGAGCGCGGCCTGCGCGCCGCCCATGTCGGTGCGCACCCAGCCGGGATGCAGCGACACGCAGGTCGCGCGTTGCGCGTCGAGCGACGCGAGCTTCAGCACGGCGTTCAGCGCCGCCTTGCTCGCGCGATACAGCCAGCCGGTCGTGCCGCTTGCATCGGCGATGCTGCCCATGCGACTCGAAATCACCGCGAGCACGCCGTCCGTTTCCTCGACGAGCGGCAGCAGGATTGGCAGCAGCTGCATCGGGCCGCGCACGTTCGTGTGCATTACGTGATCGAAGTCCTCGGCGGTGATCGTTTCGATGCCTTCGGTGCGTGGACCGTACACGCCCGACACCAGGATCGCGGCATCGAGCCGTTCGCCGTCGAGCTTCCAGCCGAGCGCCGCGATGTCTTCGGGCGCGGTGACGTCGAGCGCGAAGGTTTCGGCGCCGAGTTCGTTGAGCGCATCGAGCGCGGCGCCGTCGCGCGCGGTCGCGAGCACGCGCCAGCCGCTGTTTCTGTACTGCCGGACGAATTCCTGGCCGATGCCACGCGATGCACCGACGATCAACACTGTTTTCATCGTATTCCTCGAAGATTTTGTGGCTGCGTCAGATCAGTTCGACACCCATCGCGGTCGCCTCGCCGCCGCCGATACACAGCGTCGCGACACCGCGCTTCAGACCGCGATTCTTCAGCGCGCCGATCAGCGTGACGAGAATGCGCGCGCCCGAGGCGCCGATCGGATGGCCTAACGCGCACGCGCCGCCGTTCACGTTGACCTTGTTGTGCGGTAAATCGTGCTCTTTCATCGCGGCCATCGTGACGACCGCGAACGCTTCGTTGATTTCGTACAGATCGACGTCGCCGGCGCGCCAACCGTTCTTCCCGAGCAGCTTGCGGATCGCGCCGACCGGCGCGGTGGTGAACTTCGCGGGCGCCTGCGCGAACGTCGAATGACCGACGACGCGCGCGAGCGGCGCCACGCCGAGCCGTTTCGCGGTCGACTCGCGCATCATCACGAGCGCGGCCGCGCCGTCCGAGATCGACGACGAGTTCGCCGCCGTCACGGTGCCGGTCTTGCTGAACGCGGGCTTCAGCGTGGGGATCTTGTCGAGGTTGGCCTTGAACGGCTGCTCGTCGCGCGCGATCGTGACGTCACCCTTGCGGCCCGCCACCGTAACCGGCGCGATTTCCCAGTCGAACGAGCCGTCCTCGTTCGCGCGCTTCGCGCGGTTCAACGACTCGACCGCGAACGCATCCTGCGCCTCGCGCGTGAAGTCGAACGACGCCGCGCATTCCTCGGCGAACGCGCCCATCAGACGGCCTTTGTCGTAGGCGTCTTCGAGGCCGTCGTAGAACATGTGGTCGAGCACCTGGCCGTGGCCCATGCGAATGCCGCCGCGCGCTTTCGGCAGCAGATACGGCGCGTTCGTCATGCTCTCCATGCCGCCCGCGACGATCACGTCGAGCGAGCCCGCGGCCAGCATGTCGTGCGCGAACATCGCCGCGCGCATGCCGGAGCCGCACATCTTGTTGACCGTCGTGCAGCCGGTGGCGAGCGGTAGACCCGCGCCGAGCGCGGCCTGGCGCGCGGGCGCCTGGCCGAGGCCGGCGGGCAGCACGCAGCCCATCACCGCTTCGTCGATCTGCTCGGGCTTCAGACCCGCTCGTTCTACGGCCGCCTTGATCGCGACCGCGCCGAGTTGCGGCGCGCTCAGCGACGCGAAGTCGCCCTGAAAGCCGGCCATCGGCGTGCGCGCCGCGCTGACGATTACGATTGGATCGGCGTTGATACCACTGTGGTTTGCGTCACTCATGTTCGAGCTCCTTGGTCATAGCTTGGATGGCTACCGCCGCGCGTTGCCTGATGCGAACCCTTGTGGGATTCATCAAGCCACGCGCACATTTGGCTCGTCCGCCTGCGCATCGGGCGCTTGGGCGAACCGCTCCGGATAACGCACGCAAAAGCGCACGGTCTGGTCGTACGGGAAAAAATCGGGCAGCTCGCCCTTCAACAGGGAATCCTTGTGTCGTTGCCACAGTTCGGGTTCGAAGAAATCCGCGTGATGCCGCATGAACGAGCGGCGCACGCGCGGATCGCCGAGCAGGAACGTGCCGTACGTCTGCGGAAAAATATCGTGCGGACCGACCGCGTACCACGGCTCGGCCGACATTTCGTCTTCCTCGTTGCGCGGCGGTGGCACCGCGCGCACGTTGCAGTCGGTCAGGTATTCGATCTCGTCGTAGTCGTAGAACACGACGCGGCCATGTCGCGTGACACCGAAGTTCTTGTACAGCAAGTCGCCGGGGAAGATGTTCGCCTGGATCAGTTCCTTCACCGCGTTGCCGTATTCCTTGATACCGCGCTCGACGTCGTCGTCGTTGCCGTTCTGCAGGAACAGATTGAGCGGCACCATGCGTCGCTCGATGTACATATGGCGAATCACGAGGTTCTCGCCGTCGTACTCGATCAGCGACGGCACTTCCTTCTCGAGTTCGCGCAACAGCGTTTCGTCGAGCCGCGCAAGCGGCAGCGCGACGCTCGAATATTCGAGCGTGTCGGCCATGCGGCCCAGGCGGTCGTGGCGTTTGACGAGCTGATACTTCTGCTGGATCTGCGCGCGCGTGGTTTCCTTCGGCGGCGGAAAGTTGTCCCTGATCAGCTTGAACACGTACGGAAACGACGGCAACGTGAACACCAGCATCACGAGCCCCTTGATGCCGGGCGCGACGATGAAATGGTCGCTCGAATGCGACAGGTGATGCAGCAGGTCGCGATAGAACAGATTCTTGCCCTGTTTCTGCAGACCCACCGACGTATAGATTTCCGCCTTCGGTTTGCCCGGCATGACCGTGCGCAGAAACTCGACATACGCGGACGGCACTTCCATGTCGACCAGAAAATACGAGCGCGAGAAGCTGAAGATGATCAGCAATTGCTCGCGCTTGAGCAGCACCGTGTCGAGCGCGAGCACGCCCGGTTTCACATGACGCAGCGGCACCGCGAACGGCAGCAGCGCGTCACCGTTGATGATGCGCCCGACGATATACGCGGCCTTGTTGCGATAAAACAGCGACGACAGTACGTGAATCTGGAAGTTCGGCGCTTCGTCGAATACGCCGAACGCTTCGTGAATCGACTGCATCACGCAGGCGACGTCGCGCGTCAGATCCTCGAACAGCGGATCGAGCTGGAAGTTCGTGACGATTCGCTCCAGCGTCGCGGCAAGTCCATCTGTACCGGGGTAATACGCGCGATAGGTCGGCTTCGCGGCCGGTTCGTCGTTCTCGATGTATTCGGTCGAGATCGCTGGGCGCACGAAAATGAAATCGTTGTTGAAATACGAGCGGTGCAGGATCTTGCAGGATACCGAATTAAAAAACGTTTCCGCGCATTCGGGCTGACGGTGCGTGGTCAGAAGGCCGATATAGTGCAGCTTGATCTGCTGCCACACTTCGCTGTCGATGTTCTCCGCGTCGTACTCGTCTTCGAGCAGCTGCACGCATTCCTGCACGCGATCGTCGTACGAGGCGATGCGGTCGCGCGCGAGTTTTTGTATGCCATGCCAGTCGCCGGTTTCGAACAGCGTCTTCGCGTGGATCGCGGCTTCGCGAAAGATCCGGTAGTGACGGTCGAACCCTTCGAGCATCGTCTGTGCGACGTCGAAACCGATTTGCGACGATAACAGCTTGGGGAAGTGATTCATCACGCGCGCTCCGCAAACGCCGGTCAGAGTCAGGCCAATTCAGGCAGGCTTCGCGTCATGCCTGGCGCCGTCGAGCAGCGCGCGCGCCTGCGCTTCGTACTGCGAGAGATCTTCGAGCGTCGCGTCGAGATCTTCGCGCTGACGTTCGAGCACCTCACGATGACGCGCGACCGTGGCGAGAAACGCGTGCAGTTGCGGCACGGTGTCGGTCGGCGATTCGTAGGCGTCCAGCAGGTCGCGAATCTCCGATAGCGTAAAGCCAAGCCGCTTGCCGCGCAGCGTGAGCTTCAGACGCGTGCGGTCGCGGCCCGAATAGACGCGCCGCAAGCCGCTCGAACCCTCGCGGCGCGGCGAGAGTAAACCCTGATCTTCGTAGAAACGGATCGCGCGTGGCGTGACGTCGAATTCGCGCGCGAGCTCGGTGATCGTGTATTGCGTATTCATCGGGACATCTCGTGGCCGTGTGGCCGGGCACAAAACCGGATTGGACGATAGAATCGACGTTTACGTTATCGTCAACCTGAGCGGAAAGCAACCACAACCAGGCCGACCGGCATCGCACACCTCGCCATGCCGGAGGGTCGTCGGAGGAAGACAGTCCCTATGAATGCACTCGAACACCAGCTCGAATACCCCTTCAACGACACGATGCCCGACGCGGGCCGCACGATGGAAGTCGCGCCCGGCGTGCTTTGGCTGCGCATGCCGCTGCCATTCGCGCTCGACCATATCAACCTGTGGCTGCTGCGCGATGAGATCGACGGCCAGCAAGGCTGGACCGTGGTCGATTGCGGCATCACGTCGGACACGATCAAGGCGAATTGGGAGAGCGTGTTCGAATGGGTGCTCGACGGCCTGCCGGTGCTGCGCGTGATCGTCACGCATTGCCATCCGGATCACATCGGCCTCGCGCACTGGGTGTGCGGCGGCGGTGATAAAAAGCGTTGGGACGCGCGGCTGTGGATGACGCTCGGCGAATACATGCAGGCGCGCGTGATGGCAACCGGCGACGGCTCGAACGCGGGTGGCGAGGCCGCGGCGCGGCACTTCGCGCGGCACGGTCTGACCGACGCCGAATCGCTCGAAAAACTGCGCAATCGCAATAGCTACTACTCGAGCCTCGTGCCGGCGATTCCGGGCCAATACCGTCGTTTACGCGAAGCCGAGGATGTCAGGATCGGCGGCAGGACGTGGCGCGTGGTGACGGGCTTCGGCCACTCGCCGGAACACTGTGCGCTGCACTGCGCGGAAACCGGCACGCTGATTTCCGGCGATATGGTGCTGCCGCGCATTTCGACCAACGTGTCGGTGTTCGATATCGAGCCTGAGGGTTCTCCGCTCGAACTGTATCTGGAGTCGCTCGGCCGCTACGAGACGATGCCTGAGGACACGCTCGTGCTGCCGTCGCATGGCAAGCCGTTTCGCGGGGCGCGCACGCGCATTCGTCAATTGCGCGAGCATCACGACGCGCGGCTCGCCGAAGTGCGCGAAGCATGTGCGGAAAAGCCGCGCAGCGCCGCCGATATCGTGCCGTTGATGTTCAAGCGCCAGCTCGATATCCATCAGATGACATTCGCGATGGGTGAGGCGCTCGCGCATTTGCATCTGCTGTGGCGAGCGGGGGATTTGAAGCGGACGCAGGATGCGGATGGAGTGATTCGGTTTGCGGCGGTGTGATCTCGGCCGTTGGCTGCGGGCATAGAAGCGACGACGAATAGGTCCGCGCTACGCGGAGGCACTGAGCGGCGCAACGATGCCAGGCGTCCTTTCGTGCGAACTACTTCAACGGCAAGTCAGAGGCAGCGTCGCGGAGTTGCTGGGCTCGCCGGTTGTTGAGTTCGGAAATGCAAGCCAAACGGCCCAATTCGTGCGAATTGCCCGCCCCACCACCACTTAGTGAAGCTGCGAATTCGCATTGAGCCTTGCGGTACTCCGCGAATTTCCTGTTTGATGCGACGAGTTTTGCCCTGGCCTGGTTGACGTACTTGTTGTCTTCATCCCATTTGGAGAGGGTGCCAGCCATCTTCTCCTCGGCTCGTTTGAGGGCCTTCTGACGGGCCTCTGCTTTCTCTGCCAGACAGTCCCGCATTCCCGCTTGCGAGAACGCGCTGCATTCCTCGCGCAGAGCCCGTTCGCTTGCAACGGGAGCAGTTGAGGCCGCAAGGACCATTGTTGGCAGGTAGGTGGTCAAACCGAAACAGATCAGGTTTATTGTGCGCATAGGGCTGCCTTCCCGTTACGCACCAATGACAACGCGTAGTCAAGTTTTCTGGCGTATTTTGAGTCACGACCTCCGTTATAGCGCCGTGCTATCAATGTCGTGGAGATGGGGTGCCAGCTTGCAATCACATTTTGAACTGAAGCTTTTCGGTACTTCAACACTTGTCCAGGGCGAAGAGCAGTGGACGTCGGGTTTAGCTTTCTCAACATCTCGATCGTGGTGCCTTGAGCCCTTGCCATCCTGTCCAAGCTATCGCCCGGCTTGACAGCGATCTCATAAACTTTGGGGTCAGCGCCAAGTACGCTCCGGTACTCGAAAATTGCCATGCGCATGAGCAGGTAGCCAACCCCGGCACGGATGTTATACGCCGGTATCGTTCTGACTGAGGCAATTGTCAGCTGTCCTTTCCAGCCTGGTAGCAGAATCAGATCGCCGCCTTCTTTGCCCGAAAGCAGCGATGCTAATCCAGGATCGCCTGCAACCCCAATCTGCATCGGCTTGGCGTTCCACTGAGGATCGTGGGCACCTGTTTCGACCCACAACATCGCCTTGATAAGCTGCCAGTCCAAGGGCACGTACCCGGAAGTGCCGCGAAGTTGGCGGTTGTACTCATGGACTGCCATCTGGATCTCGCAGTCCCAGGAATTCCATTTGGCATCGCTTACAGCCTTGCTAACGCCATCCTGCCACCGTTCAAAACCTGTCCTCGTTGGAGCTTGCATTGCCATAACCATTCCTTCTGTCAAAGTGTGGGCGGCTACTTTGCAAGCAATTATCAGCTTCTTGCCTGAGGAAAATTGCATTAGGAATCGGTCTGGCGGGCGAAGGCCCGAGATCACGTCGAAAAAAGGTTACGCAGTGTCAGATGCAACCAGCCAATTCGCGCGTTGAATAAAAAAGCCCGGTTCAAAAACCGGGCTTTCTTGCAGGGCCGCCTGCGCTAACCGCAGTGCAAAATCACTGCACCACCACCGCCCCGAAATTCTGCCGTCCAAACGGACTCACGTGATACCCGCTCACGTTCGTGCGCGTGATCGCGGCAGCGGTCGGATAGCCGAGCGGAATCCACAGCGCTTCGTCGTGGATGATCTGCTGCGCGGCTTCATACGCTTTCGTGCGCCTGGCGATATCGGACGTCGCTCTGCCGTCGGCGATCAGCTTGTCGAGGTCCTGATCGCAGAACCGCGCGAAGTTGATGCCCGACTTCACCGCGTTGCAACTGAAGAGCGGCGACAGATAATTGTCCGGATCGCCGTTGTCGCCGGCCCATCCCATGAACAGCGAGTCATGCTGTCCTTGCTTCGCCTGCTTGATCAGTTCGCCCCATTCAATCACCTTGACTTCCGCTTTCACGCCGATCTTCGCGAAGTCGGCCTGCAGCAGTTCGGCACCGGCCTTCGGATTCGGATTCAGTACGCTGCCATTCGGACGCACCCAGATCGTCGTTTCAAAACCGTTCGGATAGCCCGCGTCGGCGAGCAGCTTCTTCGCCTTCGCCGGGTCGTACGGCCAGCCCTTGATCGAGTGGTTGTAGCTCCACGTATTCGGCGGAAACGGGTTCACGGCCGGCGTTGCGGTGTTGTCGAACACGGTCTTCAGATATGTCGTGCGGTCGAACGCCATGTTCAGCGCGGCGCGCACCTTCTGGTTTTCAAGTGGCTTCTGCTGCGTGTTCAGCGCGACGAAGGCCGTCATGAACGCGGGCGTCTGCACGATCGCGAGCGACTTGTCGTTCTTCGCGTCGGCGAGATCCTGCGGCTTCGGCGACAGCGCGATCTGGCATTCGCCAGCCTTCACCTTCTGCGCGCGCACGGTCGCGTCCGGCGTGATCGCGTAGATCACGCGCTCGATCTTCGGCTTCGTCCCCCAGTAGGTCGGGTTCACGTCGTAGCGGATCACCGCGTCTTTCGTATAGCCCTTCAGCACGAACGGCCCGGTGCCGATCGGCTTCGCGTTCAGGTCGACCTGCTGGCCGGCCTTCAGCAACTGGTCCGCGTACTCGGCGGAATAGATCGAGGCGAAGCCCATCGTCAGGATCGACAAGAACGTCGCGTTCGGCTCGTTCAGTTCGAACTTGACCGTGTTGTCGTCGACCTTGGTAATCGACTTGATCAGCTTCGGCAGTCCCATCGACTGTGCGTGCGGGAAGCCGCTCGCGCCCGCCACCTTGTGCCACGGATTGCTGTCGTTGAGCATGCGGTCGAACGTGAAGATCACGTCGTCGGCATTCAGCGCGCGGGTGGGCTTGAAGTAGTCGGTGGTTTGGAACTGCACGTTGGGGCGCAGGTGGAACGTGTACGTCAGGCCGTCGGGGCTCACTTCCCACTTGTCGGCGAGCGCGGGCACGACCTTCTTCGCGGCTTCGTCGAACGACACCAGCGAGTTGAAGATCACGTCGGCCGATGCATTCGTCGTGACGAGCGAATTGAACTGCACGACGTCGAAGCCGTCGGGGCTCGATTCGGTACAGACGGTCAACGGTTTGGCGAGCACGAGCGCGGGCGCAGTGAACAGGATGGCGGCTGCGAGCAGTTTGAAGCGCATAGGATCTCCGGTAACGAGCGCAGTCAGGCAGTGCGTCTGGTTGTGTTTATGGCGGCGATGCGTGAGCGGGCAGGTCAGCGGTCCCGGCGCGCGCGTCGCCACGATTGTGATACGTTCCCGGCGCCGTCGTACAGGTCGGGCGATCCCGGCCTGAGGCCTGGGGGCCGGCCTTCGAGATCTGGCCGGCGGCGCGCCTTCGCGAAAGCTTATCGAAGGGCCATTTTGGCGACAACAATTTAATCGACATATCCATATGGGGGCGGCGCGGCTATGCTGCCGCCTCAGGCTGCGGCGGCCTGACGCAGCATGTAGCCGATGCCACTTATTGCGCGCACGCCGTACCACGACGTCATTTCCCCATCGATCAGATCGATGCGCTTGCCGGTGAGACGCGAATCGCGCGCGAGCGCGTCGCGATGCGCGGCCGTGAAGCGGTACGGCTCGCTCGACAGCAGCACGCGGTCGACCTGCGCGAGCCACGGCGCGTCGTCGAAGTCGAGCGTCGGGTAACGCGCGGCGCCCGCGCTGCCGCCGCGCACGTCGGGCAGCGTATGCCAGTTCACGAGGCGCAGCATCGCGGCGATGTAGGTGTCGCTTGCGACGCTCATCCACGGTTCGCGCCAGATCAGGTACAGCACGTTCTGCGCGGCGAAGGCGTGAGCGCCGGCTTCGCGCAGACGCGCTTCGAGCGAGTTGCTCAAGCGCCGCGCTTCTTCTTTACGCCCGAAGATCGCGCCGAGCAGCGCGAACAGCGCGAGGTTGTCGTGCGGCGTCTGCGGATGGGTGACGACGATGTGCGGCATGAACGCGCGCAGTTGCTCGACGGTGTCGCGTTCGTTCTCGTCGACATTGACGATCAGATGGGTGGGGCGCAGCGCGCGGATCGCGTCCAGTTTGACGGCCTTCGTGCCGCCGACCTTCGGCACCGCCCGGACCTTGTCGCGCGGATGCACGCAAAAGCCGGTGCGCCCGACGATCTGCCGCTCGAGGCCGAGCGCGAACAGCGTTTCGGTGAGGCTCGGCACCAGCGACACGATGCGCGCGTCGGTGCCCGCGGATTCGTGCGCGACGCCGGCTGCATCGACCGCACGGGACTGCATGGCTTACTCGGTGGCGGCGCGCGGCTTGCGCGGCGCGCGTTCGAACACGCGGTCGTAGAGCCAGCGCGGCAGCACATGCAGCAGCATCGCGGCCACACGCATCTGCCACGGAAACACCGCGAACGACGTCTGCCGTTCGACCGCCCGCGCGACCTTCGTCGCGAAACGGTCGGCGTCCATCAGGAACGGCATGTTGTACGGATTGTGCTCGGTCATCGGCGTGCGGATATAGCCGGGCGCGATCGTGACGACCCCGACGCCGAACGGCCGCATCTCGACGCGCAACGCCTCGAGATACTTCAGGGCCGCCGATTTCGACGCGCTGTACGCGCCCGACCCGGGCAAGCCGCGCACGCCCGCGACGCTCGCAATGCCGACCAGCGTGCCGCGCTTCGATGCGGCCATCGCGGCGGCAAATGGCTCGAACGTCGCGACCATGCCGAAGTAATTGATGTCCATCACCTCGCGGAACGTGCGCAGATCGGCGTGACCCGTCAGCGCGCCGCGGCTGATGCCGGCGTTGGCGATCACGATGTCCGGCAGGCCGTGCGCGGCGATGAAGCGCGCGGCCGCATCGGCGAGCGCTTCCGCGTCGCGCACGTCGAGCGCGTAGATCAAGACGGTGTTCTGGGGATGGGACCGCTGGAACGCGGCGAGCGAGTCGCCGCGGCGGGCGACGAGACCGAGAATCGCGCCGCTCCGTGCGTATTCGCCGGCGAGCGCGAGGCCGATGCCGCTCGAAGCGCCGGTAATGAAAACCTTCAGCGGAGAGGTCATACCGGCGCCTCGTGATTACATCTTCTTGGCGCGGACTTGCGAGACGAGGTAGTCGAGCACCTGGACCGTGCCCGGCAGGGTGCCGGTCGCGGCCGGGCCGGTTTCATACTTGCCCTGCACGGCGAGCGTCGGCACGCCGTCGATCTTGTAGCCGTCGAGCAGCTTCTTGTCCTTCTGCAGCGCGCTTTGCGTCGAGAACGAGTTGTACGCGTCCATGTACTTCTTCGGATCGACGCCGAGCTTCGCGAGGAATTTGGTCTGGTCTTCCGGCGTCAGCAGGTAGTTCTTGTTGACATGGATTTCGTTGAACACCTTCGGCGTCAGTTCGTTCGCGACGCCGAGCGCATCGAGCGCGTGGTACATCTTCGAGTGCGGGATGAAGTCGTCGCGGAAGGCGACCGGCACGCGGCGGAACACGACGTCCGGGCCCTGCTTCTTGATCCACGCTTCGAGGAACGGCTCGAATTCATTGCAATGCGGGCAGCCGTACCAGAAGAATTCGGTGACTTCGATCTTGCCGGCCGGCACGTCGGTCGGTTGCGGCGAGGCCAGCACGGTGTAGTCTTTGCCGGCAACCGGCGCGGTCGGCGACGCATGCGCGCTGGCCGCGATCAGGCCTAGCGAGAGAAACAGGATGCTCAGCAGCTTTTTCATGTTGTGTAGACCCAGATAAGGCGGTAGCGCGGCGACGCCATGCTAAGGGCCCGTCGCCGCTGGTCGGATTCGGTGTGGCCGCCCGCCACAATACAGGTCGAAGCGGCCATCGTGCTTGTGACCCGCGCGCCGCGCCGATAGTTCGACGCGCCGTGCGAGCCGGCATTACCGTTTATTTATTGTTTGGCGAAGCGGATCACCGCGGTATCGACACCCGCGTCCGACAGACGCTGACGGCTCGAATTCATGTCCTCGAACTTCGAGAACGGCCCGATGCGCACGCGGTAGTACGTGACGCCGCCGGCATCGCGCTGCGTGACCTTTGATTCGAAGCCCTGGAACGCGAGGCGCGCGCGCTGCTGTTCGGCATCGGCGGCGGTCTTGTACGCGCCGACCTGCAGGAAGTAGCCGGTGTTCGCATCGCCCGGCGCCTGAGCGGCGGCCGAGCCCGGCTTGGCGTTGGCCGCCGTGGTCGCGCTCGTGCTCTTAGGCGCGGAGCCTGCCGCGGTGGCGGCGGGCGCGCTCGACGTCTGCGGTTTCTTCGCCGGCGCCGGTGCGACGATGCCGCCGGTACCGTTCTCCTGCGCGGGATTTGGCGCGACGGCCGTGCCGTTGTTATTCGCGTTGCCGCCCGACGGCGGCACTTCGACGATCTGCGGTTCTTCGAGCATGCCCGACTGGGTCTGGGCGTTGGTCTGGCCCGGCGCGGTGTTCGGCGGAGCCGGTTGCGCGGCCTGCGGCACCGGCTGGCCCGGCGTCTTGCCTTGCAGCGGACGGTTCGGATCGTATTGCGCCTGGCTCGCACCGTTGTCGGTCGCCGCTGGCGGCGCGACCTTCGACACGAACGGCGTAGGTGCACGGGTGATATACAGCGCCACCACTACCGCGATCGCCAGGCCGACGATCAGGCCCAGCACGATGCCGAGAAAAGTGCCCCCGGTTTGCTTCGATTGCTTTGTTGTGCGGCGTGGTTTTGCCATCGTACGAATCACCTGCAAAAAGAATCCAGGAACGGCCGCCGATTATAACGACGGCCGCGCGCATATTACGCTGGAGGAGTTACATCTTGACGGGAGCGGAGACGCCGATCGTCGCGAGACCGTTGGCCAGCACCTGGCGCGTGGCCGCGAGCAGCGCGACGCGAGCGTTGCGTTCGGCCGCATCGTCGACCAGCACGCGCTCGGCACGGTCATTGTAGAACGAGTGAAATTCGCCAGCGAGTTCGCGCAGGTAGAAGGCGACCGCGTGCGGCGCGAGTTCGTCGGCGGCGTGCTGCAGCATGTCCGGGAATTCGGCGAGCTTGTTGAGCAGCGCCATCGAGCGCTCGCTTGTCAGCGGCGCGAGATCCACGTTTGCGAGCGCGTTCTCGTCGAGGCCGTAGCGCGCATTGCACTCGGCGATCACCGAGCAGATGCGCGCGTGCGCATACTGCACGTAGTGCACCGGATTCTCGTCGTTCTGCTTCAGCGCGAGGTCGATGTCGAACACGAACTCGGTGTCCGCCTTGCGCGAGATCAGGAAAAAGCGCACCGCGTCGCGGCCGCGGCGAATGGTTTCCTCGTCGATCAGATCGACGGCCGCTTCCGAGCCCGGCGTCGCGCCGCCCGACCATTCGATCAGATCGCGCACCGTCACGTAGCTGCCCGCGCGCTTCGAGATCTTGACTTCTTCGCCGTTGCGCATGACCGTGACCATCTTGTGCAGGATGTAGTCGGGGTAGCCCTTCGGAATGCCGATGCCGAGACCCTGCAGACCTGCGCGCACACGCGCGATCGTGCCGTGGTGATCCGAGCCCTGCACGTTGATGACCTTGGTGAAGCCGCGCTCCCACTTCGCGACGTGATAGGCGACGTCCGGCACGAAGTACGTGTAGGTGCCGTCGGTCTTGCGCATCACGCGGTCTTTGTCGTCGCCGTCGTCGGTGGTGCGCAGCCACAGCGCACCTTCCTGCTCGTAGGTCTTGCCAGCGGCGATCAGCGCGTCGACCGTTTTCTCGACGCGGCCTTCCGTGTACAGCGACGATTCCAGGTAGTACTGGTCGAACTTCACGCCGAACGCCTGCAGGTCCATGTCCTGCTCGCGACGCAGATACGTGACCGCGAAGCGGCGGATCGCCTCGAGGTCCTCGACGTCGCGCGCGCCGGTGACGGGCTCGCCGTCGCTCGCCTCGACCGTGATGCCGTTCAGATAGTCTTTCGCGATGTCGGCGATGTACTCGCCGTTATAGGCCGACGCGGGCCAGCCTTCGTCGCCGGGGGCGAGGCCGCGTGCGCGTGCCTGGGTCGACAGGGCGAGCGTGTGGATCTGCACGCCGGCGTCGTTGTAGTAGAACTCGCGGTGCACGTCCCAGCCCTGCGACGCGAGCACGTTCGCGAGCGCGTCGCCGAGCGCGGCCTGGCGGCCGTGGCCGACGTGCAGCGGGCCGGTGGGGTTGGCCGACACGAACTCGATCAGCACGTGCTTGCCGGCGTCGCGCCTTGAGCGGCCGTACGCGTCCTTCTCGGCGAACACGGCGGCGATCACGCCTTGCTTGGCTGCGGCCGTGAGCCGCAGGTTGATGAAGCCAGGGCCCGCCACTTCGGCGGTGTCGATCAGGCCTTTGGCCTGCGGATTGACGAGCAGCGCATCGACGATCTGTTGCGCGAGCTGGCGCGGATTGGCGCGCAGCGGCTTGGCGAGCTGCATCGCGACGTTGCACGCGACGTCGCCGTGCGCGGCGACTTTCGGGCGCTCCAGCGCAATGGCGGGCGAGACGAAGGCGGCTTCCGTCGCGCCTTGGGTGGCAGTCGCGATCTGCTTCACCGTCTCGGCGAGCAGTGTTTCGAGTGTGTGTTTATGTGCGGGCAGCATGCTTGTTGCGAGTCCAGTGAGGCAATCCGGTAAGGCGGAAGAGGCGCCGGCCGAGGCCGGTGTCGCAAGCGTAGAACGCGGCAGCGCTTTGCGGCGCCGATGGCTGCGCCGCCGGCAGACTGTCCCCCAAGGCGATGCGACGAGACGCAAGCAGCGCAACGCGGTGGACTCCGCTCGGCGGCCCGCCGGCACGCAGGCTCGCGCGGCATGCGGATTGCGGCCGATGGTTCGACGCCCCCGCTTGCACACGTGCGCGATGCTCGTCGAGCCTTGCCATACGTGGCGCTGGGCGGCGCGCTTTTCCGTTCAGACGGATTTTAGCAGGTGCTAATATGTTCAATGAGTTGCCCACGAGGGGCTGGGGCCGCCGCGCCTTGCCGGCGCCACGTCAGGCGCGCGCTGTTGCCGCCCTTGGGACGCTCATGCGTTAACCCGACATAACGAAAAAGGGAACGGTCATGCTGATTACTTTCAAGTGCCACGCCTGCCCGGACGTGATGATGCTGGAGAATCTGGCGCAGTATCTGGTCGGCATTGTCGGCAAACGCCTTGGGCAGCGGGGCGTCATTACTCACGACGAACTGGGCCCGGCCATCGAGAAGCTCGAAGCGGCGATCACCTCCGACAAGCAGGAGCGCGCCGAGCACGAGGGCCATTTCCACGAGGGCGAAGACGGCCGCGATCGTCACGAGATTCCGCCCGGTCTCGCGCAGCGCGCGTATCCGTTCCTCGACATGCTGCGCGCGGCGCAGAAGGAAAACGCGGATATCGTCTGGGGGCTTTGATTTCTGCTGGGTCCCGAGCGCCGCGGCCCGGTCTCAGAAGGCCTTCATAAGCGCTTTTGGGGCGCACTCAAAGAAAGGAGCCCGCTTGACGCGGGCTCTTTGTCATTCAGAGGGCTTGTCCGTCTCGCCGCTCACTGGCTCGCGGGGGCCGCCGACGCTGCCGCGCCTTTCTTCATCTTTTGCTTCTTCGCCTTTTTGACATGCGCCTCGGTGGGGGGCGAGTAGGAGCTGACCGCGCTCGATCCGCCCGGCGCGGCGGGTTGTGCGAGCGCCACGGAAGCGCCCGCGGCCAGCGAAACAGCGGTCAATAACAGTGTCAGCTTCTTCATACGATTTTTCTCCGTTGACGGTTGCAATTTCGGTGAGCCGGCGCGTTGTGCTCGCGCCTGACGGGATGAAAGCCGACTCAGTCTACAAAGCCGAAATTGCCGTGGCGCCAAATATTCAGTCTTTCGGACTCGATATAGTCGCGCACGCGCGGCTCGGGCCGCACGGCCCGGCCCGGCCATGTATCGCTTCACGCTCAAAGCAACGGCGCCAACGCGCGCTCGGCGTCCGCTTTCGTGAGCGACATCCGCTGCGCGTAGTCGTCGAGCTGGTCCGCGCCGATCTTGCCGACCGAGAAATAGGTGCTGTCCGGATGCGCGAGGTAGAAGCCCGACACGCTCGCCGCCGGCAGCATCGCCAGCGATTCGGTCACGCTCATGTTGATTTCGTTCGCCCGCAGCACGTCGAACATGTCGCGCTTGACGAGGTGGTCGGGGCAGGCCGGATAGCCTGGCGCCGGGCGGATGCCGCGGTATTTTTCGGCGATCAGCTCGTCGCTGGAAAGGTTTTCGCTGTTCGCGTAGCCCCACAGGTCGCGCCGCACGCGCGCGTGCAACGCTTCGGCGAATGCTTCGGCGAGCCGGTCCGCGAGCGCCTTCAGCATGATCGCGCTGTAGTCGTCGAGATCCTTCTCGAACTGCCTCTCCTTCACGTCGACGCCAAGACCCGCCGTCACCGCGAACATGCCGATGTAGTCGGCGACGTCCGAGTCCTTCGGCGCGATGAAGTCGGCCAGCGAGCGGTTCGGTCGCATCACCCCGTCGACCACCGGCCGCACGCTCTGTTGCCGCAGATTGCGCCACGTCAGCGCGACTTCGGTGCGCGATTCGTCCGTGTAGATTTCGATGTCGTCGTCATTCACCGTGTTGGCCGGCAACAGCGTGATCACGCCGTTGGCCTGCAGCCAGCGGCCCTGAATCAGGCGCGCGAGCATCGACTTGCCGTCGGAGAACACGCGCCGCGCCGATTCGCCGACGATCTCGTCATTGAGAATCGCCGGATATGGGCCGGCGAGATCCCACGTCTGGAAGAACGGACCCCAGTCGATATAGTTCGCGAGCTCGTTCAGATCGAAGTTCTTGAACACGCGCCGGCCGATGAACTTCGGCTTGACCGGCTGATAGCCTGCCCAGTCGATCTTCGTCTTATTGGCGCGCGCTTGCGCGAGCGTGACCATCGGCTGTGCTTTTTTGTTCGCATGCTGATCGCGGATGCGGTTGTAGTCGGCGTTCAGTTCGTCGATGTACTTCGCGGCGCCCTCGTCGGACAGCAGGCTCGAGGCGACCGATACCGAGCGCGACGCGTCCGGGACGTAGACCACCGGCCCGTCGTAGTGCGGAGAGATCTTCACCGCCGTGTGCACACGCGAGGTCGTCGCGCCGCCGATCAAGAGCGGAATCTTCCTGACGCGGAAGTAGTCGTCGCGCTGCATTTCCGATGCGACGTAGGCCATTTCTTCGAGACTCGGCGTAATCAGGCCCGACAGCCCGATGATGTCCGCGCCCTCGACCTTCGCCTTCGCGAGGATCTCGCTGCACGGGACCATCACGCCCATGTTGACCACTTCGAAGTTGTTGCACTGGAGCACGACCGACACGATGTTCTTGCCGATGTCGTGCACGTCGCCCTTCACGGTCGCGATGACGATCTTGCCCTTGGCGCGCACGTCGCCGCCGGCCGCCGCGAGCTGGCGCTTTTCTTCCTCGATGAACGGGATCAGATGCGCGACCGCCTGCTTCATTACGCGCGCCGACTTCACGACCTGCGGCAGGAACATCTTGCCCTGGCCGAACAGGTCGCCGACGATGTTCATGCCGTCCATCAGCGGACCTTCGATCACGTTGATCGGACGGCCGCCTGCAGCGGCGATCTTCGCGCGCACTTCCTCGGTGTCTTCGACGATGAACGTGGTGATGCCGCTAACGAGCGCATGCGCGAGACGCTTCTCGACCGGCTGCTTGCGCCACTCGAGGTTCTCTTCCTTCTTCGCAGCGCCGCTTTTGAACTTGTCGGCGATTTCGAGCAGGCGGTCGGTGCCGTCTTGACGGCGATTCAGCACGACGTCTTCGACGAGCTCGCGCAGTTCGGGATCGAGTTCGGCATACACGCCGAGTTGGCCCGCGTTGACGATGCCCATGTCCATCCCCGCCTGGATCGCGTGATAGAGGAACACGGTGTGAATCGCCTCGCGCACCGGATCGTTGCCGCGGAACGAGAACGACACGTTCGACACGCCGCCGCTCACCTTCGCGTACGGCAGGTTCTGCTTGATCCAGCGGGTCGCCTCGATGAAGTCGACCGCATAGTTGTTGTGTTCCTCGATGCCGGTCGCGATCGCAAAGATGTTCGGATCGAAGATGATGTCCTCGGGCGGAAAGCCGACTTCGTTGACGAGCACGTCGTACGAGCGCTTGCAAATCCCGGTCTTGCGCTGGAACGTATCGGCCTGGCCCTGTTCGTCGAACGCCATCACGACCGCAGCCGCGCCATAGCGGCGAATCAGCTTCGCATGATGAACGAACGCTTCCTTGCCTTCCTTCAGCGAGATCGAGTTGACGATCGCCTTGCCCTGCACGCACTTGAGACCCGCCTCGATCACGTCCCACTTCGACGAGTCGATCATGATCGGCACGCGCGCGATGTCCGGCTCCGACGCGATCAGATTCATGAAGCGGACCATTGCCGCTTTCGAATCGAGCATCGCCTCGTCCATGTTGATGTCGATTACCTGCGCGCCGTTCTCGACCTGGTGGCGCGCGACGGCCAATGCTTCGTCGAACTGATTGTTCAGGATCATTCGCGCGAACGCTTTCGAGCCGGTCACATTGGTGCGTTCGCCAACGTTGATGAACAGCGTCCCGGACGTGACGTTGAACGGCTCGAGGCCGGCAAGGCGCATGGTGTGATCGGTCATGGCGTGTGTGCGAGTCGGGTGCGTGCGTTAAGGGACGTGCAGGGCGTCGGGGCGAAGTGTTTCAGGCGGGCTCAGGCCGCGTCGCGATACTGGCTCGGCCACTTGCGCGGCTTCAGCTCGGCGAGCGCCTTCGCGATCGCCGCGATGTGCTCGGGCGTCGTGCCGCAGCAGCCGCCCGCGATGTTCACGAGCCCCGCTTCGGCGAATTCCTCCAGCAGGCCAGAGGTATCCGCGGGTAATTCGTCAAAGCCGGTGTCGCTCATCGGGTTCGGCAGGCCGGCGTTCGGATAGCACGACACGTAGGTGTCGCACAGCTTCGCGAGCTCGGCGATGTAAGGACGCATCAGCGCCGCGCCGAGCGCGCAGTTCAGGCCGAACGTGAGCGGCCTCGCGTGACGCAGCGAGTTCCAGAAGGCCTCGACGGTCTGGCCCGACAGAATGCGGCCCGACGCATCGGTGACGGTGCCCGAGATCATGATCGGCAGACGCTCGCCGGTGTTTTCGAACAGCTCGTCGAGCGCGAACAGTGCGGCCTTCGCATTCAGCGTGTCGAAGATCGTTTCGACGAGGAACAGGTCCGCGCCGCCGTCGAGCAGCGCTTTCGCCTGCTCGTAGTACGCGGCGCGCAGTTCGTCGAAGGTCACGTTGCGCGCGCCCGGATCGTTGACGTCCGGCGAAATGCTGGCGGTTTTCGGCGTCGGGCCGATCGCGCCAGCGACGAAGCGCGGCTTGTCCGGCGTTGCGTATTTGTCGCACGCGGCGCGCGCGAGCTTCGCCGATTCGATGTTCATCTCGACGGCGAGCGATTCCATGCCGTAGTCGGCCTGTGCGACCGTGGTTGCGCCGAACGTGTTGGTCTCGATGATGTCCGCGCCCGCCGCGAGATACTGCTCGTGAATCTCGGCAATGATCTGCGGCTGGGTGATCGACAGCAGTTCGTTGTTGCCCTTGATGTCGCGCGCGTAGTCCTTGAAGCGCTCGCCGCGATAGCCGGCTTCGTCGAGCTTGTAGCGCTGGATCATCGTGCCCATCGCGCCGTCCAGAATCAGGATGCGCGAGTTCAGCAGCGCGGGCAGCGCTGCGCCGCGGGTGTAGGCGGGCTCCGAACGGACTGGCGTGATGGATTGAGCAGGCTGGGTCATGGCGGACGAGGGCTTGCGCCGGCGTTGGCGGAAAGCCTGTCATTGTAGCCGCTGCCGGGCGGATGCGCCCGGCGCGGAGGAGAGTGCGAGGCGCGGCCGGCAAAATCGACCGATACGAACGCGCCGCGCCGGGAATTCAGAAACGCGCTAACCAACGACGCAATAAAAAACGGCCCGGCAAGCCAAAGCCTGCCGGGCCGTTTCGCTGCCGCCGACCGCTTGATGGAACCCGCCGCCAAAGCCGCGCGGTGCGGTCGATCGATGTCGCCAGAGCGCCAGCTGAACACCTCCGGTCAATGCAGGACCACCGGTTGATGCATCAGACTGTCGAATTGACCGAGGAATTCATCAACCTCGTCGAGCGTCGGCTCGCCTTCGATCAGCTTTTGCACATGCTCGCGAAAACGCGCCGCCATTGCCCCATCGATGTAGATTTCGCGCTGCATGTTCTTGTCGACAATCTCGTAGCCGCCCGACTTCATGGCAAGCAGACCTTCCTGCGGAGGAAACTCGACGACACAGTAGTTAGGGCTGTTATAGATCATTTGCATGGCGACACTCCTTATTTCCGTTGGGCTCCTGCCCTTTTTCTGCACCGTAGGTGGAGCATGTGGGATGGAATTCAAGGGGTGGGTCCGGACGACGCAAGTAAAAACTCCGGACCTGACGGTTAGACTCGCCGCTCCAGAAACGATTCAAGCAAGGCGGCAAAACGGTGTGATTGCTCGATTGGCGCGAGATGCGCGGCGTCCAGCAACTCGAAGCGGGCGCCCTCGATCGCCTCCGCTATTGCCTGCGTAGCAGCAGGGGGCGTGCCAGTGTCGTGACGTCCGGCCACCGTCAGCGTCGGTGAGCGGATTGCGCCGTGCTGGCCGCGAAGGTCGAAATCGCGCAGTGCCTCGCAGGCCATCGCAAAACCTTCCGGCGAGGTGCGCGCAAATGTCTCACGGATCGGCTCGACCGCTTCGGGATGGCCGGCCTGAAAGTCGGGCGTGAGCCAACGTGCGATCGTCGACGGTAACAGCGCCTCCATGCCGTCGCTGCGCGCGGTGTGGGCACGCTGATTCCACAACTCACGGTTCTCGGGCGGAGTGCCGCCGGTGCTGTCGGCAATCGTCAGCGTGTCGATGCGCGATGGATGGTCGAGCGCGAACTGCTGCGCAATCATGCCGCCGAGCGACAGGCCGACCAGGTGCGTCGTCCGCGCGCCGAGGGCATCGAGCAGTTTGGCGAGATCGTCGGCCAGATCGCGCATGGCGAACGGCTCGCGCGCAACCGCGCTGTGGCCGTGGCCGCGCACGTCGTAGCGCAGCACCGTGTAATCGTCGCGGAAATAGCCTGCCATCTGATCCCAGATGGAAAGATCGCCGCCCAACTGATGGATGAACGTGAGCCACGGGCCGCCGCCTTCGTTGCTCAGCACGTAGCGTGTGTCGATACCGTTGATGTTCACTTGCATGCGGACTCCTTTGAGGAAACGCAGTGAAAAAGCGCGGTGGGTCGCCTCGTTCGCACGAACGGGGCTCCATTGACGTGCGAGTCAGCGTTGCAAAGGAAGTTTCGCCGATCTCGAGCAAATCTGCTCGTGACACTGTGTCACGAAAAGTGTCACGGTTTGATGATGGTCGGAGCGGTCGAATCGACCGGTGCAGCTGGGGCGGCTTCGGGTGTTACTGCCGATGTGTCCGCCGGAGCTGGCGCCGGCGTTGCAGGGCCCGTGGCAGCGGGGGCTGCGGGTGCAGCAGGCGTGGCCGGCGCGCCACCATTGCCGCGGTCATCCGGCGACGTGCCATCGACATTGAGCTTGCCGCGCCACACCAGTTCGAACTGGGTACCGTTCGGCTCCGTCTGCAGGATGCGCGCCGGCAGCCAGCCAAGGGACGGGGCGAGCCACACATCGACGCGGCGCTGGTCGCCATCGTGCCGCGGCAGACGTTTGAAGTGACGCGTCTCCAGGTAGCCTTGGGCGGCGCGGATCGTTTCGTCACCGATCGTCTCGATCGGCCAATTCTCCCCGCTATCGGTATCGACGACGAAAAACTGTCGCGTCACGCCAGGCTTATAGGCGTCAGGATCGCCGCGCACGAGGCTCGCGAGCTGCATCACGACACTGAAGCGATCCTGCGCGCCGTCGGGCAACGGCAACGAGGCGGGCGTGCGCGTAAAGCCAACCTTCTTGTCGTTGCGATTGAAGATCGCGATGTCTTCGGCGCGACGGCCACGCTTTTCGCTGTACTGCGCCGGCGCGAGGCCAAAGGCATCGATGCCGCCGTGGCTCGAAAACACGAATGGACCGACGAACGGCAGCGGCACTGATACGACCATTTCGTAGCCCTGCCCGTCGCTCGCCCAATGGATCGTGCCGGGCGCGTTGCGCACGCCGTTATAGAACGTGTCGTAGTCGAGTTCGGCCGACGGCGGTACCGAAAACTTCACGCCCTGCGACGCTTGCGGCGCGCTGGCCGCGGCAGGGGCGCTCGCGACGGCGCCATTGGCATTCGCATGGGCCGATGGATTCGCGTTCGCGGTGGCGGGTGGCGCGCTAGCCGCCACCTCCGATGCCGGCGTGGCTGCGGGCTCGTTCGGTTTGGCCGGTTGCAACGCGGTCATCACATGCTGCTCGCGCGGCGGCCTCGCCGCGGGCTTGCGTGCTGGCGCGGGCGGATGCGGTGCCGGCATGGCGGGCTGTGGCGCGGGTTGACGCTCGACCCTTTCGGGCGTCAGCAGCACGACCTGCACCGGCACATGCTCGTGATTCACCGGATTCAGATCCACGCGATTGCGCTCGAACCATTGCGCCGCGATCCAGTGCACAACCGCGACGGCCGCGAGGACGGCGATCCAGCGCCACGCGCGCGCGCCGCGTCCCGGCCCGCTACCAAAAGCGGGCAGGCGATCATGACGGCGGTTGGCGGAAGCAAAATCCATCGGCGCTTGAATCGGTGAGAGCGTGAAAGGATCGGTGCGTATCAACCGTTGTCGCCACGCGGCGTCGCGCTATAGCCGAGTTCGTACGACAGCTTGCGCGCGCATTCGCGCAGCGCGGTATCGATCTCGCCGCCCCAGCGGATATCGAACGCGCCTTCATGGCCGAGCGCGACGAGACCGAGCGCGAGTTCGCCAGTCGAATCGAACACCGGCAACGAAAACGCGTGGATCGTCGGCAGCAGCATGCCTTCGACGCGCGCAGCCTCGTGCTCGCGCACCTCGGCGAGCACCTTGTCGACCTCTTCGCGGGTGCGTGGCGCGCCGCTATACGACGAGCGCCGCGAGTCGGCCAGCTCGCGCTCGAGCATCGCGGCGGTCTTGCCGGACGGCAGGTAGGCGGCGAACAGCAGACCGGTCGCCGAACTGAGCAAGGGCATCACGTCGCCGAGCTTGAGCGACGCCTTGGCCGGATAGCTCGACTCCATCCAGTGCACCATCGTCGGTCCCTGATTGCCCCACACCGCGATGCCGACGGTCAGGTCGAGCCGGTCGCGCAGTTCGGCGAGCGCGATGCGCGCGAGCTTCACACCGTCGACGCGAGCAAGCCGCGCGAGCCCCAGCTGCAAAGCGAAGCCGCCGAGTTCGTAGCGGCCCGACAGCGGGTCCTGCGCGACCACGCCGAGACGCAGAAAGCTGACCAGATAGCGATGCGCCTTCGCCGGACTCATGCCCGCGCGCTGCGCGAGATCGCGCAGCATCATCGCGCGCGGCTCGTGGGTCAGCACGTCGAGCAGCCTGAAACCGACCTCGATCGACTGGATGCCCGAGCGCAGTTTTTCTTCGCCGGGTTCGTCATCGGCGCCGGTTGCGTCGGTTGCATGGGCGGGATCGAGCAGATCGTCGACGGACGCGGGGTCGGTGCGGGTGCGGATCGTGCCGGAGCGGGCGTTGGCGGACATGTGCAAAAGGCGCGAGCAGCGCGTTCGGTGATCGTAATGGAGACGGCTACGGTGACACGACGACGAACACGCAGATATTGGGCCGCGCCGATTCACCATCGTAGAATACATTCCTTCCATCGTCACTAATACACGGTTCACAGCTCTATGAAACTTGCCTCGCTGAAGGACGGCACGCGCGACGGTCAACTGATCGTCGTGTCCCGCGACCTGCACACGGCGGCCATCGCCGACGCGATCGCGCCCACGCTGCAGTGCGTGCTCGACGACTGGGCCTTCTACGCGCCGCAACTGCACGACCTGTACGATGCGCTGAACCAGGGCCGTGCGCGCAACAGCTTTTCATTCGACGCCAAAGAGTGCATGGCGCCGCTGCCGCGCGCGTTCCAGTGGGCCGACGGCTCGTCGTACGTGAACCACGTCGAGCTCGTGCGGCGCGCGCGCGGCGCGGAAATGCCGCCCGAATTCTGGACCGACCCGCTGATGTACCAGGGCGGTAGCGACGACTTCATCGGCCCGCGCGACGACGTGGCGTGCGCATCGGAAGAGTACGGCATCGACTTCGAGGCCGAAGTCGCGGTCGTCACCGGCGAAGTGCGGATGGGCGCGACGCCCGAGCAGGCCCTGCGCGGCGTGCGGCTGGTCATGCTCGTCAACGACGTGTCGCTACGCAACCTGATCCCCGCCGAACTCGCGAAGGGCTTCGGCTTTTTCCAGAGCAAGCCGGCCACCTCGTTCGCGCCGGTCGCCGTGACGCCCGACGAGCTCGGCGAACACTGGCGCGAAGGCCGCGTGCATCGGCCGATGATCGTCCACTGGAACGGCAGGAAGGTCGGCCAGCCCGACGCGGGCACCGATATGGTGTTTCACTTCGGTCAGCTGATCGCGCATGCCGCGAAAACGCGCAATCTGCGTGCTGGTGCCATCGTCGGTTCGGGCACGGTGTCGAACAAGGACGCGAAACGCGGCTACTGCTGTATCGCCGAGAAGCGCTGCCTCGAAACGATCGAGCACGGCGCGCCGCAAACGGAGTTCATGAAATACGGCGACACCGTGAAGATCGAAATGTTCGACGATGCGGGCAAGTCGATTTTCGGTGCGATCGATCAGAGCATCGCGCCGCTCGAATGAAGCGCGGCGCTCACGCGGCAGTGCTGTGACGCGGGTGGCACGCGCGAAAGGGTTTCGCCCGATGCCGCCACTTGCGCGCGCGGCTACACTGCGGCAAACATCACAACGAAAACCCCGACGTGAGGAGACAGCATGCCGCGATTGGACTTCTCCGCAGCTGAACGTCGGCGCGCTTGCGCGTCGCCCGTTGAAGCGCGCACGAGCGCGCGTGGCTTGCCTCAACGTGGTCGGCGCTTCGCGCGGCGCGCCGCGACGCTGTGGGCCGCGCTTGCCTGTGCGTTGCCGCTGACATCGTTCGCGCAGGTGAAGATCGGTCTCGTGCTGTCGCTGACCGGGCCGGCCGCGTCGCTCGGCATTCCCGCGCGCGACACGGTCGCGCTGCTACCCAAACAGATCGGCGGGCAGAACGTCGAATACATCGTGCTCGACGATGCATCGGACACGACCCACGCCGTGCAGGACACCAGGAAGCTCCTCAGCGAGAATCACGTCGACGCGATCATCGGCTCGTCGATCACGCCGAATTCGCTCGCGATGATCGACGTGGTCGCCGAGGGCGAAACGCCGATGATCTCGCTCGCGTCGTCCGCGAAAATCATCGAACCGGTCGACGCGAAACGTCGCTGGGTCTTCAAGACGCCACAGACCGACGCGATGATGGCCTCGACGATCGCCGAGCATGCGAGCGGACACGGTGTGAAGACGATCGCGTTCATCGGCCAGGCCGACGCGCTCGGCGAGACGTTCTACGCCGAGGTCGCGAAGTTCGCGCAGCTGCATCACATCGACGTGGTCGCGAGCGAGCGTTTCAATCGCACCGATCCGAGCGTGACCGGCCAGGTGCTGAAGATTCTCGCGACCCACCCCGACGCGGTAGTGGTCGGCGCGGCCGGCACGCCTGCCGCGTTGCCGCCGAAAACGCTGCGCGAGCGCGGCTACAAGGGCGTCATCTATCACAACCACGGCGTCGGCAATAACGACTTCCTGCGCGTGTGCGGCGCCGATTGCGACGGCACCTTCCTGCCCGCGAGCCCGGTGCTGGTCGCCACGCAATTGCCGGCCGATCATCCGGCCAGGCGTCTCGCGCTCGATTACATCGAGCGCTTCGAAGCGCGGCACGGCGCGGGCAGCGTGTCGGCATTCGGTTCGTACACGTCGGACGCGGGCGCGTTGCTCGAGCATGCGATTCCGCTCGCGCTGAAAGCCGGCGCGCCCGGCACGCCGCCGTTTCGCCGCGCGCTGCGCGACGCGCTCGAAGGAACACGCGGTCTCGCGGACACCAATGGCGTCGTCAACATGAGCGCGGCCGATCATCTCGGGCTCGATCAGCGCGCCCGCGTGATGGTCGAAATCACCAATGGCAAGTGGCTTTATCAGCCGCATTGAACGGGGCGCGGCGTTGCGCGCGCGACTGAACGAATCTCCTCCAGACTGCTCACCATGCCTCAGCCATCGCAACCGAACGACGCGTACTACGCGCACTACCAGTCGCTGCGTTTGCAGCGTCATCCGCACGGCGTGCTCGAAGTCGTGATGAGCGGCGAGGGCGCGAATAAAAGCGGCCTCGCGACCGCGAACGCACGCATGCATTACGAGCTCGCGGAAATCTGGCGCGACATCGATCGCGATCCCGATACGCGCGTCGCGATCATTCGCGGCGAGGGCAAAGGCTTTTCGGCCGGCGGCGATCTGCAACTCGTCGAGGACATGGCGAACGATTTCGAGGTGCGCACGCGTGTGTGGCGCGAAGCGCGCGATCTCGTCTACAACGTGATCAACTGCGGCAAGCCGATCGTGTCGGCGATGCACGGGCCCGCGGTCGGCGCGGGGCTCGTCGCGGGGCTGCTCGCCGATATCTCGATCGCGGCGAAGACGGCCCGCATCATCGACGGACACACGCGCCTCGGCGTCGCCGCTGGCGATCATGCGGCGATCGTCTGGCCGCTCTTGTGCGGCATGGCGAAGGCGAAGTACTACCTGCTGCTGTGCGAGCCGGTGAGCGGCGAGGAGGCGGAGCGCATCGGGCTCGTGTCGCTGGCCGTCGACGAAAGCGATCTGCTGCCGAAGGCGTTCGAAGTCGCGCGCAAGCTGGCCGACGGTTCGCAGACCGCCATCCGCTGGACCAAGTACGCGTTGAACAACTGGCTGCGCACGGCGGGGCCGGCGTTCGATACGTCGCTCGCGCTGGAATTCATGGGCTTCGCGGGGCCCGACGTGCGCGAGGGCCTGAGCTCGTTGCGCGAGCGGCGCGCGCCCGATTTTGGCGCGGGCGGTCCACGTAACGACGAACGATCGTGATGTCATACCCCACACGGTATGATCGAATCGACGCGCGCGGCATCGCGCGCTCCACCTATCATCCAGCACCGAGGCGACAACCATGACCGACACCACTGGCTCCGCGCCGCCATTTCCCGGCTTCCCCGGTTTTCCGCCCGCTGAAATGCTCGATCGCATGTGGAGCATGATTCGGCTGTCGCCGTTCGGCGCCGCCATGACGGGCGCGCAGCCGGGTGGGGGCACGAGTCCGTCGCTGTCGATGATGTCCGACATGATGGCGCCGCTCACGAGCGTCGAGGAGCTCGACAAGCGCATCACCGACATGCGCGCGGTCGAGCAATGGCTGAAGCTGAATCTGAGCATGCTGCAGTCGGCGATCCAGGCGCTCGAAGTGCAACGTGCGACGCTCGCGACGCTGCGCGCGTTCGGCGCGTTCGCGCAATCGTCGATGTCGCAGGCGGCGGCTGCTGCGTCGGGTGCCGCCGCGAGTGACGCGCCGAACACCGCCTCGAGCCCCGCCCCGGCGCGGAGTTGGACGAAGCCGGCCGAGCCCACGCCCGAAAGCGCCACGCAGGCCGACAGCGACGAAGAGGAAGCGCCCGCGGCGCCCGGCTTCGATGCGTCCGCGTGGTGGAATCTGCTGCAATCGCAGTTCAACCAGATCGCGCAGTTCGCAATGACGCAGCCGTCCGTCGCGGTCGCCGCGGCGGGCGGGGGCACGCAGGGCAAGCCGGAACCGTCGAAGGCGGCGGATGCGTCGGGCGCCGATGCGTCGGGCGCCGCCGCGCAAAACGCGAAGCCCGCCGTCAAACGGCCGGCGGCGAAGCGCGCCGCGCCGTCGGCCAAACGCGCGGCCGGAACGAGCGCGGCAACGCCGAAAAAGTCGACGTGAGCCGGAAGGCGCGCCGGGAATCAGTGGCCGATGATGAAGGCGACTGATCGGCTGCGTTTTTCCCTATTCCAGCGCCGGCGGTTTCCGCCCGCGCGGATCGCCGACTTTATTGAGAGAAGTCAATACCACCGTGCGCTCGCGCCGCTTCTGTCACGGGTTTCGTGGGAGGCGCGTGCTATGATTGTGTAAGCTTGATCTGGCTTTGGGGCGTGCGCCGAAAACAACCAATCCCGCCGCCCTCGCGTCATTCGCCGCCGGCGCTACCGGTGCAGGGCTGGACGGTGCGGTTGTCGACCCAGACTGGCTCGACCTCAGGCAAAGGGTATCCCTCCCCCACGGTTGGCCACGGCGCCTGATTCACGCTTCAGGCGGCAATACCAAGCCCGGACTTCTTTGCTGCCCGATGCTTCTGGGCGGCTGATTAACGCGTAAAATTGAATGCTTGGCCGATAAACGGCACGTCCGTTCGTCGTAGGTAAAAACGGCTACACGTAGCAGCAACAGACACACACAGTATGTGCAGAACAGGGGTGGGACTATGAACACCATGCTTTATCCGGAACTTTATAAATCGCTCGAATCCGTTCGATGGGACATGGAGAAGGACATTCCCTGGGACAAATTCGATGCATCGCTGTTGACCGACGAGCAAGCCGCGACGATCAAGATGAACGCGATCACCGAATGGTCGGCGTTGCCCGCCACGGAAATGTTTCTGCGTGACAATCATCACGACAGCGATTTCTCCGCATTCATGAGCGTGTGGTTCTTCGAGGAGCAGAAGCACTCGCTGGTGTTGATGGAATACCTGCGCCGCTTCAAGCCGGAACTGGTCCCGACCGAAGAGGAACTGCACGCAGTGCGCTTCGAGTTCGATCCCGCACCGCCGCTCGAAACGCTGATGTTGCACTTCTGCGGCGAAATCCGCCTGAATCACTGGTATCGCCGCGCCGCCGAATGGCATACCGAGCCAGTCATCAAGCACATCTACGAAACTATCTCGCGCGACGAAGCGCGCCACGGCGGTGCGTATCTGCGCTACATGAAGAAGGCGATGGCGCAAACCGGCGACATCGCGCGTGCCGCGTTTGCGAAGATAGGCGTGCTGATGGCGTCGGCGCGTCGCACCGAAAAGCCGCTGCACCCCACCAACCTGCACGTGAACCAGGCGCTGTTCCCGCGCGACACGATCCAGTCGCGTCTGCCGGATCCGGAATGGCTCGAGCGCTGGCTCGACGAGCAGATCCGTTTCGACGACGGCTGGGAAAAGAAGGTCATCGAACGCATTCTGCACAACCTGTCGCTGCTGTTCGAACGCACGTTCAACACCGCGCAGGAACTGAACCGTTATCGCAAGGAAGTGGTCGCGCGTCTGCAAGCCGCTGAACAAAACCCGGCGCAGCAGCAGCCGGCGTAACGACTCAGGCGGTTTCAGCACCGTATCAAACGGCGGTCCGGCAAGCGTCAGCTTGCCGGACCGTTTTGCTTCGAACCGTCCAGCGTGTATCGTGACGGCACCTGGCATTCCTGTTCCCGTAACTCCCCAACTCCCAGATTCCCCAACTCTGTGACCGTGCGATGACCGCCATCTTTGAACGCAAGATTCTGACGCGCGATGCCCTGGTGAAGCTTCGTCCTTCGCTGCGCGCGCCCGTCGTGTTTACGAACGGCGTGTTCGATATCCTGCATCGTGGTCACGTGACTTATCTGGCCGACGCAAAGGCGTTGGGCGCGTGCCTGATCGTTGGTGTCAATAGCGACGCGTCGGTGCGGATGCTCGGCAAAGGCGACGACCGGCCGATCAACAACGAGGCCGACCGCATGGCCTTGCTAGCGGCGCTGGAAAGCGTCGATTACGTGGTGGGCTTCGGCGAGAAGACGCCGGTCGAGCTGATTTCCGCGCTGCGCCCGGACGTGCTCGTGAAGGGCGGCGACTACGACATGGACGCGCTGCCCGAATCGGCGCTCGTGCGCGGTTGGGGCGGCAAGGCGCTCGCGATTGCGTTCGAGCACGAGCGCTCGACGACCGCGCTGTTGAAGAAGGTGCGGACGCAGGGTTGATGCCGCCCGTTACCGCAAAACGCGCGGCGCACTGCTGAACTTCTAACCGACCGCGTCGCTCACCTGACTACTGCGGCAACTCCGATGTCGAAATCGGCGCCTGCGGCGCGGGTCCGCCGACCACCGCCTGGTCGGCCGCATCGGCGGCGCTGATCGGCCGCACCTTCAGCCAGTCCGGATGAATCTGGCGGTTCAGATGATTCGGCTCGCGTCCGCTGGCGGTGGGTGTGGGGCCGAAGGCGCCAAGCAGCGCGACGAAAGCCAGCACGTTGACAACAATCAGAATGGCGATCGGCCAGCGAAGCATTGTGGGTGTTTCCAATTCAGAAAGAAGTTGAGCCTGGGGCGTGCGGGAAAAACTCGGGTTCGGAAAATGGGCGGCGAATTGCGCGCAACGCAGGCGCACGTTCTACATCACGCGCCACCCGGTCGCGAATCAAACGTTAGCCACGGCAGGCAATCAGCCGCTTTGCCGCGCCGTATCCTCGGCTGCGATCAGCGCAAGCCCTGACAGCACCAGCGAATCGTGGCGAGTATGCGGCACTTTCAGGGCGCTCGCCACTTCGTCGGCGGCGCCGCCGCTGACCACGAGACGCACCGGCACCTGCCACTCATCCTGCAGGTCCCGCCACATCCGCTCGATCAATCCGGCCTGCGCCAGCGTGCAGCCCGCCGACAGCGAGCGCGGCGTATCCGTTGCGAAGAACGGCCCGCGACGGCCCGCGCCGGTGGTATCGGCGGCGTCGAGCAGACCGCGCGCGCGCGCGGCGTCGAGCGTCGGCAGTTGCGCGGTGTGCTCACCGAGCGAGCGCATCATCAGCGTCCAGCCCGGCGCAATCAATCCGCCGATAAATTCGCCATCGGCGCGCAAGGCCTCGAGCGTCGTCGCGGTGCCGAAGGTCGCGAGCAGCAGATGCTCGCCGGGAAAGGTCGCGTGCGCGCCGATCATGCCGGCCCAGCGGTCGCTGCCGAGCGAGTCCGGTGTCGTGTAGCAATTGGTCACGCCGCATCGACGAGCACTTGCGCGGATCGTCGCGAGCGGCAGTCGCGGCCAGTGCGCGTCGACCAGCGCCGCGATGTGCGTCGCGACCTCCGCGCCCGCGACGTTGGAGAGCCACGCGCCGCATGGCGCCGGCCAGTCAGTCCAACCGGGTTGCGCACCCGACCGCGCGCGTGGCCCGGCAAGGTCGTCATGCGCGAGCGCGCCGCCCGCCAACTGCGTCCCATCGGGCTGCACCAGCGCCCACTTGATCCGGCTATTGCCCGCGTCGATCAGCAGATATGGCGCGCGCTGCCTCATGCGACACCGTGGGCGAGGCGCAGCGACACGTCGCCGGTCGCGATGCTCTGGCGGCCCTCAGCCGTATCGAGCAGCAACTGGCCACGCTCGTCCACGCCCGCCGCCACGCCGCGCGCGAGTTCCTGGCCTTGTTCGAGCAGCACGACGTCGCGGCCCGCGTAAGCATGCACCGCGTTCCAGCGCGGCTGGAACGGCGCGAAGCCTTCGGCGCCGAAGCGCTGCAGCATCGGTTCGAGCGCGTTCAATTCGGCTGCCAGCGTATCGGTCAGATTCGCGTTCGGCAGCGCGCGTTGCAACGCGGTCGGCACGGTGCCGAGCGCCTGCGGCGGTACCTGGGCGTTCAGCGCGCCCACCTTCGCCGCGAGTTGGTCGGCGCCTTTCACGTTGGTGCCGATGCCGATCACGACCGCGCTCGCGTCGTCGGTGCTCCACGCGGTTTCGATCAGGATGCCGGCGAGCTTGTCGCCTTCGAGCAGCACGTCGTTCGGCCACTTCAGCGCGATCTGTCCGGGACCGGCGACCGGCAGCGAGCGCAGCCCGTCGACGAGCGCGACGCCCACCGCGAGACTCAAGCCCACGAGCCCTTCGAGCGGTCGCGGCAAGACGCACGCGACCGAAAACAGCAGCGCGTTGCCGGGCTCCGCGTACCACGGCCGCCCACGGCGGCCGCGCCCAGCGGTCTGCAGATACGCGACGCGCACGATCGGCCGCGGCAGCGCGTTCGCGCGGCGCGGCAGGGCTTTCACGTGGGTCATCAAGTCGGCGTTGGTCGAGCCGGTTTCTTCGACGATTTCGATTGGCCAGTCATGCGCATGCGCGCCGAACAGCTTGACCGCGCGTTCGCGGTCGATGCGCCAGTCGGTCGAAGCCGACGACGAGGCTGGTGCCGCGCTTGTCGCTGCGGACGGGGAGGCGGGAGTCTTGGAGGCATTCATGTCCCATATTGTAGCCACAGCAAACCCGCCCGGGACTCGAATGCGCAGCGGTGAACGGCGACGCCGGTCGATGTGCATCAGTGCGGACCGGCGGCCGAGCCTTCGTTACAATGGCCGCTAATCCGATAACCAGATTCACGCGATCCTTGAACAACGACACTCCGCCCGGCCTTGAAGTCGCGGCCGGCAGCCAAGGCAAGATCGTCCGTCTCTCGGGCCAGTGGACGGCGCTCGCGCTCGCGCGCGATCGCGACACCGGGCACGTGATTCCGCAGCTGCGTTCGCTGACCGGCGCGCAGGGCATCGGCGAGTGGGACCTGTCGCGCGTCGACAGGATGGACCACGTCGGCGGCCAGGCGCTGTGGCGCGTGTGGGGCCGCAAGATGCCGCCGGGCACCGCGCTCACGGACACGCAGCGCGACATCTTCGAGCGCATCGCGCTGCTCGACACGGTGCGCGAGAGCGCCGAGCCGGTGACGCGCCTCGATCCCTTTACGCGTCTCGGCCTCGGGCTCTTTTCTTTCGTCGAGCACATGCAGGGCGGCGTCGCGATGCTCGGGCGCTTCGTGCTCGATCTGCTCGCGATCGTACGCAAGCCGAAACTCACGCCGTGGACCGAAATCTCCGCGAACATCTACAACGCCGGCGCCCGCGCGCTGCCGATCACCGCGCTGGTCGCGTTCCTGATCGGCATCGTGTTGAGCTATCTGTCGGCACAGCAATTGCGCATCTTTGGCGCGAACCAGTTCATCGTCAATATTCTCGGCCTCGCGGTGATTCGCGAACTCGGCCCGGTGCTGTCGGCGATTCTGGTGGCGGGCCGCTCGGGCTCGGCGATCACCGCGCAGATCGGCGTGATGCGCGTGACCGAGGAGCTCGACGCGATGCGCGTAATGGGCATCCCGCACGGCCTGCGGCTGATCCTGCCGCGCGTGATCGCACTGGCCGTCGCGATGCCGCTGCTCGTGATGTGGACCAACGTGGTCTCGTTAACGGGCGGCGCGCTCGCCGCGAAGCTCGTGCTCGGCATCGACATGAGCTTCTTCGCGCGCCAGCTGCCGAACGTCGTGCCGATCGCGAACCTGTGGATCGGGCTTGGCAAGGGCGCGGTATTCGGCATGCTGATCGCGCTCGCCGGCTGTCATTTCGGCTTCCGTATCAAAGCCAATTCGCAGAGTCTCGGCGAAGGCACGACGACCTCGGTGGTCACGTCGATCACCATCGTGATTCTCGCGGACGCGGTGTTCGCGATCCTCTTTCAAAACGAGGGGCTAGGATGATCGCGCCACTCACCGAAGCCGTACGCGGCCAACCCGTACCGTCGATCGCCGAGCCGGTGATCGAGGTGATCGACATCACCAAGCGCTACGGCCGCAACATCGTGCATCAGCATCTGAGCCTCGACGTGCGGCGCGGCGAGATCGTGTCGATCGTCGGCGGCTCGGGCTCGGGCAAAACCACGCTGGTGCGGCAGATTCTCGGCCTCGAGCGCCCGTCGAGGGGCACGATCAAGCTGTTCGGCGAAGACCTCGCGACGATCTCGCCCGACACCGCGCTGCTGATGCGCAGCCGCTCCGGCATGCTGTTCCAGCGCGGCGCGCTGTTCTCGTCGCTGTCCGTGTTCGACAACGTCGCGCAACCGGTGCGCGAGCTCGGCAAGGTGCCCGAAGACCTGCTGCGCGACATCGTGATGCTGAAGCTCGAAATGGTCGGGCTGCCGTGCAAGCACGCGTCGAAGATGCCATCGGCGCTGTCGGGCGGCATGATCAAGCGGGTTGGCATCGCGCGCGCGATCGCGCTCGAACCCGAACTGCTGTTCCTCGACGAACCGACCGCCGGCCTCGACCCCGAGGCGTCCGACGAATTCGTCGAGCTGATCTCAGGCCTGCATCGCGCGCTCGGTCTGACTGTCGTGATGATCACGCACGATCTCGATACGATGGTCGCACTGTCGACACGCGTGGCCGTGCTTGCCGATCGCAAAGTGCTCGTCAACGCGCCGGTCGAGGAGGCCGCGGGCGTCGACCATCCGTTCATCCACGAATATTTCCTCGGCCTGCGCGGGCGCCGCGCGCTGCAGGCGCTGCCACCCGAGCGCCGCGCGAAGCTGCCGCAGGCGGCGCTCGAGCCGGCGTCGTCCGAGTTGCCGCTATGAGGCCGGCCGCCATGAACCGGGCCGCTACGAACCAGGAAGACTGACAATGGAAAACAAAGCGCATGCGTTCTGGGCCGGGCTCTTCACGGTCGTGCTGACGGCGGCGATCGCGCTGGCGGCGTATCTGTTCAACGTCGACCGCACCGTGCGGGTGCCGTACGACCTGATCGCGCGCACCAACGTGAACGGCCTCTTTGCGGACGCGGCGGTGCGCTTTCGCGGGCTCGACGTCGGCCGTGTGCAGTCGATCAAGTTCGATCCGACACATCCGGGGCAGATCCTGATCCGCATCATGGTCGACGAGCACGCGCCGATCACGCATTCGACGTTCGGCAGCCTCGGCTTGCAGGGCGTGACCGGCATCGCGTTCATCCAGCTCGACGATACCGGGCGCGATCCGACGCCGCTGCCGTCGTCGGCGCAACGGGTCGCGCAATTACCGATGCGCCCGGGTCTGTTCGACCAGTTGCAGCAACGCGGCGAGGTGCTGCTGCGCAAGCTCGAAAAAGTGACCGACAACGTGAACGACATGCTGTCGCCGGAAATGGTCGCGCAGCTGCACGACACGGCGGCGAGCATCGCGCAGGCGGCCTCGGGCGTCGCGACGCTGACTCGTGACATGGCGCCGGTCACCAAGAAGCTGCCCGGCACGATCGACCAGCTGGACCGCACGCTCGCGTCGACCAACCAGATGATCACGAACCTGAACCGTCCGGACGGGCCCCTCGAGCGCAATCTGAACAAGGTCGGCACGGCCGCGCAGCAGGCGGGCGATGCGCTCACGCAGATGAACACGTCGCTGCAGGACCTGTCCGCGCAGGTCGGCTTCCAGACGCTGCCGCGCGTCAATTCGCTGACCGAGGACGTGCGCGCGGCGGCGCAATCGATCGACCGCGCCGCCGACACCTTCAGCACCAATCCGCGCAGCGTGCTGTTTGGCGCGCCGCGCCCGGCGCCGGGTCCGGGCGAGGCCGGCTTCGCGTGGCCCGCCGCCACTGCGCCCGCAGCTCACTAAATCCGCAGGCTAGAACAGAGGAAGATGCCCATGTCACGCTCGATTGACCGACTGTTGTCCTCGCGCGCCGCGCTCGCGGCGCTGCTCGCGTTCGGCGTGCTGGCGGCGGGCTGCGCGGGCACGTCCGCGGTAGTGTCGGACATCCGCTACGACTTCGGGCCGCCGCCGCAGGCCGCCGCGGCGAGCCGGCTGCCGGCCGTCAAGGTGCTGGAGGTCAGCGCGCCGTCCGTGCTCGAATCCGACCGGCTGACTTATCGGCTGAGCTACGCCGACGCGCAGCAGACAGCCGCCTACGCCAGCAGCCACTGGACGATGATGCCGTCGCAACTGCTGACGCAGCGCCTGCGCAACGCGCTGAGCGAGCGGGGCACCGTGCTGACGGGCGCGGACGGCGTGACCGCGCCGGTGCTGCGGGTCGATCTGACCGAGTTCGAGCAGGTGTTCGACAGCCAGACGGACAGCCACGGCGCGATCACCGCGCGCGCGACGCTGATGCAGGGCGGCAAGGTGATCGGCCAGCAGACCTTCGTCGCGCACGCGCCCGCGCATTCGGCGGATGCGGCCGGCGGCGCACGGGCGCTCGCCGCGGCCAGCGACGACCTCGTCGCGCAGATCACCACGTGGCTCGGCTCGCAGGCGCTGGTCGCCGCGCAATGACGGGCGGGCAGCGCACGCAACGGAGCGCTGCATGAGCGAACGCCCCTGGCTGCGCCGCCCGTCGACGCTGGCCCGTCAGGCGCTGCTGCTTTACACGGCGCTGATCGTCTACGGGTCGTGGTATCCGTTCTCGGGCTGGCGCTCGCTCGGCATCGCGCCGGTCGCCTATCTGTTCGAGCCGATGCCGCAGTACCTGACGGCGTTCGACGTCGTCACCAACGTGCTCGGCTATATGCCGTTCGGCGCGCTGGTGGTGCTCGCGGTGTACCCGCGTTGGCGCGGCACGCTGGCCGTCGCACTCGCGTTCGTGTTGGGCGGTCTGCTGTCAGGCACGATGGAAGCCGTGCAGACCTATCTGCCAACACGCGTCGCCTCCAATCTCGACCTCGCCGCCAACACGCTGGGCGCGCTCGTCGGCGGGGCGATGATGTCGCCGTTGACCGGCGCGCTGCTCGACCGCGGCCTGCTCAGGTGTTTGCGGTTGCTGTGGTTCGAGCGCGGCCATGCGACGCTCGCCTGCCTCGTCGCCGCGTGGCCGTTTGCGACGATGTATCCGTCGCCGCGTCTGTTCGGTCTCGGCAACTGGCCGCGCGCGCTGTGGCTGAGCGTCGATCCGGCCACCCAGGACGCGCTGCTCTCGTGGACGCCGTCCGCGTGGCATGTCGGCGCATGGCCGGCGGCGGCCGCCGCGTGGCTGGACGACGACACATGGGAAGCGCTGATCACGGCGCTAAACCTGTTCGCGGCGCTCGCGCTTGCATCGCTGCCGGCGCGCCGTCATGCGCCACGCGTGCGCCTGCTGTTCGTGTTCATCGTCGCGACCTTGTGCGTGAAGGCCGGCGCGACGTTCCTGCAATCGCAATCGGGCCTCGCGTTCGACTGGGCGACGCCCGGCGCGCTAATCGGACTCGTGTGCGGCACCATCGCGGCGTTCGTCGCGCTGCCGCTGCGGCGGCGGTTGCGTGCGACGCTCGCCGGGGTCGCGCTGGTCGTCGCACTCGTGTTCGTCAATCTGCTGCCGGTGAACCCGTATTTCGACGCCGTGCTCGCCGACTGGCGGCAGGGACGCTATCTGCATTTCAACGGGCTCGCGCGCTGGCTCGCATGGATATGGCCCTATGCGGCGCTGGTGTGGCTCGCGTTCGCGGTCGAGCGGGCGTGGCTCAAGCGGCGCGCGAGGCGGGCGTGACGTGCCTGCGCGCCGGCCGCCAGGTCCCGACGCCTGCACAGCCCGGTGGCTATAATCGTCCGCACCGCCATTGCACTTCCTTTCAGGCTCGCCTCCCGAACATCATGGATTCCTTCTACAAGCACCACGTTTTCTTCTGTCTGAATCAGCGCGACCCCGGCGCCGAGCGTCCGAGCTGCGCGAACTGCAACGCACAGGCGATGCAGGAATACGCGAAAAAACGCGTGAAGCAACTCGGCCTCGCCGGGCCCGGCCAGGTGCGCATCAACAAGGCCGGCTGCCTCGATCGCTGCGAACTGGGCCCGACGCTCGTCGTGTATCCCGAGGCGGTCTGGTACACCTACGTCGACGAGAGCGACATCGACGAGATCGTCGAATCGCATCTTGCGAACGGCAAGATCGTCGAGCGTCTGAAGATCGATCAATAACGCGAACCACAAAACGATCCATCCCGATGAACGTCAACACGAAGAAGTATCTGATCGACGGCCCGGTCGGCAAGATCGAGGTCGCGCTGGACCTGCCCGACGGCGTGCGCGAAAAAGGCGCCGCGCCACGCGGCATCGCGCTCGTCGCGCATCCGCATCCTCTGTTTGGCGGCACGATGGACAACAAGGTCGCGCAGACCCTCGCGCGCACGCTCGTGCAGCTGAACTACGTCACTTACCGGTCGAATTTCCGCGGCGTCGGCCAGACCCAGGGCGAGCACGACGCGGGCGTCGGCGAGCGCGACGATCTGCGCGCGGTGCTCGAGCACATGCGCGCCGATCCGGACTACGGCGATCTGCCGCTCGTATTGGCGGGCTTTTCGTTCGGCACCGTGGTGCTGTCGCACGTCGCGGCGAAGCTGCGCGATGAAGGCCGGGAAATCGAGCGCATCGTGTTCGTCGGTACCGCGGCGAGCCGCTGGGACGTCGCACCCGTGCCCGAAAGCACACTCGTGATCCACGGCGAAGTCGACGAGACCGTTCCCGTCCAGTCCGTGTTCGACTGGGCGCGGCCGCAGGAACTGCCGGTCGTCGTGATTCCGGGCGCCGAGCACTTTTTGCATCGCAAGCTTCACATCCTGAAGCGGATCATCGTCGACGCCTGGCGCTGAAAACGCGCGACGCGAATTTTGCGGGGGACAGGTGCGCGCAAACGTGTGCAAATCGACGACACGCGCGCGAAGCTGACCAGGTAGCGCGCGTATAATGGGCGCTCTTTTTTTGGGCACAGCGCCGCCCAGCCGGCAGAATCGCGCGCCGCGGAATCATTTCGCGGGAGGGCGCGGCCGGGTGCGCAGCGCTGCGCTCGCGAACCGATTGCGTCGCCATCAGTCCAACGGGCGCCCGCCGTTTTACGGCCAGATGCCCCGCCGACCGGCTCCCCCAACTCCGCGCGCTGTCGCGCAACGTATCTTTCTGCACGAATCGACCCTATGCGTTTCTCCTCCTCTGGCCGCACGTCATTCCCGTCACTCGCTTCTTTCGTTCCCGCTTCGCTCAATCGCGCCATCGCCGTCGGCCTCGTGCTGCCGGCCACGCTCGTCGCCAGCACCGCGTTCGCGCAGGTGCCGCCGCCGGGCGTCAACGCGCGATCGTGGGTGCTCGTCGACGCGACCAGCAACCAGGTGCTCGCATCCGCCAATGCCGACGAGCGCGTCGAGCCGGCGTCGTTGACCAAGCTGATGACCGCGTATCTCGTGTTCGAAGCGCTCAACACGAAGAAGATCACGATGGATCAGAGCATCGAGCCGAGCGAAGCCGTGCGGCGCGTGCGCAACGACGAATCGCGCATGTTCATCGAGGCGCTCAAGCCGGTGACCGTGCACGACCTCGTGTACGGCATGATCGTGCAGTCGGGCAACGACGCGGCGATCGCGCTCGCCGAACTGGTGGGCGGCAGCGAGGCGCAGTTCGTCGACATGATGAACAAGGAGGCGCAGAAGCTCGGCATGACGCACACGCATTTCGCCGACGTGAACGGCATGCCCGACCCGCAGCACTACACCACGGCGGGCGATCTCGCGATCCTGTCGGCGCGCCTGATCCGCGACTATCCGGACTACTACAACATCTTCTCGGTCAAGGAATTCACGTACAACAAGATCAAGCAGCCGAACCGCAACCGTCTGCTGTGGATCGACCCGACCGTCGACGGTCTGAAGACCGGTCACACGCAAGGGGCCGGCTACTGCCTGATCGCGAGCGCGAAGCGTCCGCTGCCGGGCACGACCGACGCGTCGCGCCGTCTCGTCTCGGTGATGATGGGCGAGACCAAGGAGCACGACCGCGTGCAGGACAGCCTGAAGATGCTGAACTACGGCTACACCGCCTACGACACGACGCGTCTGTACAAGGCGAACCAGGTCGTGGCCACGCCGCGCGTCTACAAGGGTTCGCAGGACAGCGTGCAGGTTGGCGTGAAAAGCGACCAGTACATCACGCTGCCAAAGGGCGCCGCCGACAAGGCGAAGCCGCAGATCGAACTCAACGATCCGCTCGTCGCGCCGATCGCAAACGGCCAGCAGATCGGCACCGCCAAGCTCGTCGCCGACGGCAAGGTGCTCGCGCAATTCCCGGTGGTCGCGCTGCAGCCGGTGCAGCAAGCCGGTGTGGTGGGCCGCGTGTGGGATTCGCTGATGCTGATGTTCAACAAGAAAAAATAAGGGCTACGTCGCAATGACCGTTGTCTCCGGGGTTTCGCCGGACCCGATCGTTCATCTGAACGGCGAACTGGTGCCGTTGTCCGAAGCGCGCGTGCCGGTGCTCGACCGCGGCTTCATTTTCGGCGACGGCATTTACGAAGTGGCGCCGTTGTACGCGCACGCGAGCGGACGGCGCACCGCGTTTCGTCTGAAGCAGCATCTGGCGCGTCTCGCGCGCTCGGTCGGCAAGATCGGCATCGCCAATCCGCTCGACGACGCTGGCTGGCGCGAGCTGATCGGACGCGTGGCCGAGGCCAACGAAACGGACGGCGGCTTGCGTGCCGATCAGGACGCGATCGCATACATCCAGGTCACGCGTGGCGTCGCGAAGCGCGCTCACGCATTTCCGGCCGGCGTGAAGCCGACCGTGTTCGTGATGGTCACCGCGCTGAACCTGCCCGCCGCCGCGCAGCGCGCAAGCGGTGTCCCGTGCGTGAGCGCCGAGGATCGTCGCTGGCTCAATTGCGACATCAAGTCGGTATCGCTGCTCGGCAACGTGCTGATGGCGCAATACGCGGCCGAAAACGACGCCTTCGAGACGCTGCAGTTCCGCGATGGTTTGCTGACCGAAGGGTCGTCGTCGAACGTGTGGATCGTGAAGGATGGCGTGCTGGCCGCGCCGCCGCGCAGCAACAGGATTCTCGAAGGGATCCGCTATGGGCTCATCGAGGAGCTGACGGCCGAATGCGGTATCCGCTTCGAGGCGCGCGACATCACCGAAGCTGAAGTGCGCGCGGCCGATGAAATCATCGTCAGCTCGGCGACCAGGGAAGTGCTGCCGGTCACGCGGCTCGATGGCGCGCCGGTCGGCACGGGCCGCCCGGGCGCGGTGTTTGCGGAGCTGTATGCGGCGTATCAGCGAGCCAAGGCGGCTGAAGCCGCCGCGGCGGAAGAAGGAGTAGAGAATGAATCCCGAGAACGACTCACTGTTTGAATTCCCCTGCGATTTCCCGATCAAGATCATGGGCAAATCGCACCCCGAGTTTGCCGCGACGATCGTCGAAGTGGTGCGCGTGTTCGATACCGAGGTCGATGCGTCGCGCGTCGAGACGCGGCCGTCGAGCAGCGGCACCTACACGGGGCTGACCGTCCACGTGCGGGCGACGAGCCGCGCGCATCTCGACGACATCTATCGCGCGCTGACCGGCCATCCGATGGTCAAGGTCGTGCTGTAACACCGCGCGGTTTTTCACCTTACGGCGCGACGCGCAACGCGTCCGCCGTCACTCCCTGCGCCGCCAGGCGCGCGCTCGCCGCGGGACCCGCCTCGCAGGCGAGATCGAACAGCAGCCTGAAGCGCGCCACCTCGTCGAACACCCAGTCGCGAAACGCCTTGACCCGCGCGGTCCCCAGCATCTGCGGCAGGCAGACCAAATAGTATTGCCACGGGCTCGGTCCATCCACATCAAAGAGCCGCACGAGCCGGCCCGCCGCGATCTCGTGCATCGCGAGCGAGCGGCGCGTCAGCGCGACCCCCTGGCCGTCGACGGCCGCCTGCAACAGATTCGACGAATCCTGATACAGCACGCCGCGCTTCGGCTCCGGCCAGTCGGCGAGGCCGGCGGCGTCGAACCATGGGCGCCATAGCTCGTCGTCGGAGCGCAGCAGCGGGACTTTGGCGAGATCGGCCGGGGTTTGCGGCAGCTTGCCGCCGTTGAAGTTGGGCGAGCAGGCGGGGAAGAAAATCTCGTCGAGCAGCAGTTCGGCGTGCAGCCCCGGATATTTGCCGAAGCCGAAACGGATCGCGACGTCGACGTCGTCGCGCGCGAAGTCCGTCAGCGCATTGGTGGTCAGCAACTCGAGATCCCACTGCGGATTTGCCTCGATAAAGCTGCCGATGCGCGGCGTCACCCAGCGGGCCGCGAACGACGACAGCATCGATATCACGAGGCGCCGCTCGCGGTCGCCGGCACGGATCGCGCGAGTCGCGTCGGCGAGCTCCATCAACGCGGCGCGCACCTGGGTGGCGTAGCGGCGGCCGGTTTCGGTGAGGCGCACGCGCTTGCCGTCGCGCGCGAACAGCGACACGCCGAGCTCGGCCTCGAGCGCGCGGATCTGGTGGCTGACCGCGCCGTGCGTGACGAACAACTCGTCGGCGGCGCGCGAAAAGCTCTCGTGGCGGGCGGCGGCTTCGAACGCCTTGATCGCGTTCAGGGCGGGGAGTTGACGCAGGTCCATCGCAATATTTCTCACATAGACGTGAAAATTGATCGTTTTGCCCAAGTCCTTGCTGCACCTAGGATTCTAGTCATTAAACGATTTTTGGCGAGGGCCTCATGCGAGAAATCTCCTCTAGCATTGCATATGAAATCCGCACTGGCGACACGCTGCCGCTGAAGGTCGCGCGCAGCACGAAGTTGCGCGTGCATGGCGGCGCGGTGTGGGTCACGCGCAGCGACGACACGAAGGACTACTGGCTGCAGCCCGGGCAGACGCTGCATCTGCGGCGCGGCGAGCGGCTCTGGCTCAGCGCCGAGGGCGCCACGTTCGCGAAGGTTACGTTCTCGGTGCCGACGCGCTGCGACGAGCGCGCGCTGAACTGGCTCGCTCGCATCGGCGAGCGCTGGATGATGCGTGTGCGCGGCGGCTGGCGCACCGTTTGACGGTGGCGCGGCGCAAAAGCCGTGCATGACGACGGAGCCGGCAGCGTACTGGCCCCGGCTGTGCAGGTTCCCGGTGGCCTCGGGCGCGGTTTCCGAGATTTCGGTAAACTCCCGGAATCATGTGCGCCACCCCGGTCTCTCCGTCTCCTCTACCTGCCATCGAGCCGCCCATGCTGCGCTGGCTCGGCCGCGAACTCTACGAAGCCAGTTTCGACGCGATGCGCGCCTTCACCGACGCCCGCACCGCTGACACCGCCGACGAAATCTGGCTCGTCGAACATCCGCCCGTCTTCACGCTCGGCCAGGCCGGCGATCCGGCGCACCTGCTCGCGGCAGACAGCAACATTCCACTCGTCAAGGTCGACCGCGGCGGGCAGATCACGTATCACGGGCCCGGCCAGGTGGTCGCATATCTGCTGCTCGACCTGCGTCGGCGCAAGCTGATGGTGCGCGAGCTGGTCACCCGGATCGAGCAGGCCGTGATCGACACCCTCGCGGCGTATAATCTCGCCGGAGAACGCAAGGCGGGCGCCCCCGGCATCTACGTGGCGCCCGGGCCCGACGCCGGGCTCCATGCCGGCGCCAAGATCGCGGCGCTTGGCCTGAAAATCCGCAACGGCTGCAGCTATCACGGCGTGAGTCTGAATGTGCACATGGACCTGCGGCCGTTTCTCGCGATCAATCCATGCGGCTACGCGGGGCTCGAAACAGTCGACATGGCGACGCTCGGCGTCGCCGCCGGCTGGGACGACGTGGCCCGTACCCTCGCAGCAAGTCTCACCGCAAACCTCGACGGCAATCCCGCAGCCGTCGCCCAACCGCAGGCCGGTGCGCTCACCGCCTGACTGGATCGAACGAATGACTGACGTAACCGCGAATTCCGCAGCAGCCGCCCCCGCGCCCGAAGGCGTGCCGGCCCCCGCCGCCTACGACGCTACCGCGAAGCAGAAAGCGCAAGCCAAGACCGCGCGCATCCCGATCAAGGTCGTCCCGATCGAAAAGCTGAAGAAACCGGACTGGATCCGCGTCAAGGCGGCCACCGGCAATTCGCGCTTCTACGAGATCAAGCAGATCCTGCGCGAGCACAATCTTCACACGGTGTGTGAAGAGGCGAGCTGCCCGAACATCGGCGAATGTTTCGGCAAGGGCACCGCGACCTTCATGATCATGGGCGACAAGTGCACGCGCCGCTGCCCGTTCTGCGATGTCGGCCACGGCCGTCCCGACCCGCTCGACGCCGACGAACCGACCAACCTCGCGCGCACCATCGCTGCGCTGAAGTTGAAGTACGTGGTGATCACCAGCGTCGACCGTGATGATCTGCGCGACGGTGGCGCGGCGCACTTCGTCGAATGTATCCGTCAGACGCGCGAGCTGTCGCCGCAAACGCGTATCGAAATCCTGACGCCGGACTTTCGTGGCCGCCTCGACCGCGCGCTCGGCATCCTGAACGCCGCGCCGCCCGACGTGATGAACCACAACCTCGAAACGGTGCCGCGTCTGTACAAGGAAGCGCGCCCGGGGTCGGATTACGCGCATTCGCTGAAGCTGCTGAAGGACTTCAAGGCGCTGCATCCGCACGTCGCGACCAAGTCCGGCCTGATGGTCGGCCTCGGCGAAACCGAAGAGGAAATCCTGCAAGTGATGCGCGATCTGCGCGAGCACGACGTCGACATGCTGACGATCGGCCAGTACCTGCAGCCGTCGGAGCACCATCTGCCGGTCCGCGCTTACGTGAATCCGGACACCTTCAAGATGTACGAGGAAGAGGCGTACAAGATGGGCTTCACGCACGCCGCAGTGGGCGCGATGGTTCGTTCGAGCTATCACGCCGACGTGCAGGCGCATGGAGCCGGCGTGGTCTGACGCGCTGGCGCCTCGCCGCTGTTGCCTCGCTTCACGCCCGCAGAAACGAAAAGCCCGCCGATGTGCGGGCTTTTTTCATAGACCGCTCTTCTATCAGCAAGGAAACGACACGTGGCAACCCCGATGGATCGCGAGACCTCCGCACAATGGCCTTATCCGCGGCTGATCGCGCACCGCTGCGGCGGTACGCTCGCGCCGGAAAACACCTTGGCCGGTTTCGACGCCTGCGTGCGCTACGGCTATCGCATGGTCGAATTCGACGCGAAGCTGTCCGCCGACAACGCGCTGTTCCTGCTGCATGACGACACGCTCGATCGCACGACCAACGGCCACGGGCAGGCGGCCACGCACACATGGCAGCAACTCGCCGCTCTGGATGCCGGCGCGTGGCGCGGCGCGGAGTTCGCCGGCACGCGGCTGCCGACGCTGGCTGACGCGGCCGAGCGTTGCGCGCGCGACGGCATCGCGGCGAACATCGAGATCAAGCCGTGTCCGGGCCGCGAAGTCATCACCGGCGCACTGGTCGCCCAAGGCGCGCTCGAGCTTTGGCAAGGGCAGACGCCGCCGCTGTTGTCGTCGTTTTCGTTCGACGCGCTCGCCGTCGCGCGCGATGCCGCGCCGTCGCTGCCGCGCGGCATGCTGTTCGAGCGGGTGCCGGCGGACTGGCTGCGCATCGTGCACGAACTCGACTGCGTCTCGCTGCACGCGAGCCACCGCTATCTGAGCGAACCGCTGGTCGCGCAGATCCGCGCGGCCGGGCTGCGCGTGCTCGCCTACACGGTGAACGATCCGGCGCGCGCGCGGTTGCTCGAAGAATGGGGCGTCGACATGATCTGCACGGACCGGATCGATCTGTTGACGTGACGTTGCGCTCGCAAGCTCCGTACAAACCCCTGCGGGTTTCCCCGCAAACGCGCGCGCACCGAATTCCGGATTCCCCGACAGCGCTCGTCCGGATTTCCGGAAACCCGGACGGCGCACGCCGAGCTGTGCCGGAAAACCCATAAAAATCAAGGCTTCCAGTCTGAAATCAAACTGGCATCGACCTTGCAAAAGAAAGCGCGTGGCCGCCACGGCCCGACAAAAAAGCAAGGAGACAAAATGTCCGATTTCCCTTCCCGGTATTTCTGAATTCGTCGTCTTTGCAGCGGTCCGCTAACGTGCGCCCGCGCGACGACGTTTCGTTCGCGTGTCGCGCGTCGCGGCGGGTCATCAGCTCATATCCCTCGCAGGAACCATCGTGAAGAAACCTATCCATAAAGTGCTGTACGTCCAGGTGATCGTGGCGATCATCGTCGGCATCGTACTCGGGCATTTCTACCCGAACCTCGCCATCGACATGAAGCCGCTCGGCGATGGCTTCATCAAGCTGATCAAGATGGTGATCGGGCCGATCATCTTCTGCACGGTCGTGACGGGCATCGCCGGCATGGAGGACATGAAGAAGGTTGGACGCGTCGGCGGCAAGGCGCTGTTGTACTTCGAAATCGTCTCAACCTTCGCGCTGGTGCTCGGCCTCGCCGCCACGCACCTGCTGCGACCCGGCGCCGGCTTCAACGTCGATCCGGCCTCGCTCGATGGCCGCGCGGTTGCGTCGTATGCCGCGAAGGCGCACGGCCAGTCGACGGTCGACTTCTTCATGCACATCATTCCGGACACGCTGTCGTCGGCGTTCGCGCAGGGTGAGATCCTGCAGATCCTGTTGATCGCGCTGCTGTTCGGCGCCGTGCTCGCGACGGCCGGTGAGAAGGGCAAGCCGGTGACCAACTTCATCGAAGGGCTCTCGCACATCCTGTTCGGCATGGTGCGCATCATCACGAAGCTCGCGCCGATCGGCGCGTTCGGCGCGATGGCCTTCACGATCGGCAAGTACGGCATCGGCTCGCTGCTGCCGATGCTCAAGCTGGTCGGCACGTTCTATCTGACCTCGATCGTGTTCGTGGTGGTCGTGCTCGGCGCGATCGCGCGGGCGGTGGGCTTCAACATCCTGCGTTTCGTCGCATACATCAAGGAAGAGATGCTGATCGTGCTCGGCACGAGCTCGTCCGAAGCCGCGCTGCCGCAGTTGATGCTGAAACTCGAAAAGCTCGGCTGCTCGCGCTCGGTGGTGGGCCTCGTGGTGCCGACCGGCTACTCGTTCAACCTCGACGGCACCAACATCTACATGACGATGGGGCGGTGCTGTTCATCGCTCAGGCGACCAACACCGACCTCACGTGGGGCCAGCAGCTGACGCTGCTCGCGGTGACGATGCTGACCTCGAAGGGTGCGAGCGGCGTGACCGGCGCGGGCTTCATCACGCTCGCGGCGACGCTGGCCGTGGTGCCGACGATTCCGCTGTCGGGCATGGTGCTGATCCTTGGCATCGACCGCTTCATGAGCGAGTGCCGCGCGCTGACGAACATCGTCGGCAACGGTGTCGCGACGGTCGTCGTGTCGGCCTGGGAAAAGGAGCTCGATCGCAGCAAGCTGAACAAGGTGCTGCGCGGCGAGGTGGCGGTCAAAGAGCCGGCCGGCGTTTGAGTCGCGCCTCGCCAACCCTGTCGTGACCAGCGCGGACGCTTGAGCATGAAACCGGCGTCCGCGCGACCTTCCGAGGCGTCTGCCGGCGAGACCGCCGGCAAAAATCGCGGCCCAGCCCGCGACTCGTCTGGCGGCGACGCCTTGCCGCCCTATGCCACAATGTCCGATGCACATCGATCGGACTTTGCCAACGTGACCCGCCGCCTGCTGATTCTCTTCGCGCTCGCAGCCGGGCTCGCGGCGGCATGCTGGCTCACCTACAGCCTTGCGTGGAAAAGCGGTGTCGACACGCTGCGGCGCAACGCCGCCGTGCGCGCCGAGCGCACCGCGAGCGCCCTCAAGAGCACGCTCGAACGCTACGAATCGCTGCCGTATCTGCTCGCCGAGCATCCGATCGTGCAGGACGTGCTGATCGATCCGAATCCCGCCAACGTCAAGCGCGCGAATGTCTATCTCGAAGACCTGAACCGCCACGCGCGCGCGACGGTCACCTACATCATTTCGCTCGACGGCTACTGCATCGCCGCCAGCAACTGGCGCGGGCCGGGCAGCTTCGTCGGCGCGGGCTATCAGTTCCGGCCGTATTTCGTCGATGCAATGAAAGGCGGCGTCGGCCGCTTCTTCGGCATCGGCACGATTTCGCAGGCGCCCGGCTACTACATCTCGCAGCCGGTGCGGCGCGACGGCAAGATCGTCGGTGTGGCAGTCGTCAAGCTCGATCTCGAATGGTTTCAGGGCGTGGACGCGTCCGAGCCGCTCGTCGTCACCGACGATCATGGCGTGATCTTCCTGTCGTCGGTGCCGGCATGGAAGTACCACACGATTCGGCCGCTGCCCGGCCAGATCGCCGATTCGATCTACCAGGCTCGCCAGTACGCACAGCAGCCGATCGAGCCGCTACCGGTGACGGTCGAGCGCATGCTCGAAGGCAATGCGCAGATCCTGCGCATCGGCGGCGGGCGCTCCGCGCCGCGCTTCCTCGCGTCACGTCACGCCATGGGCGAGCCGGACTGGCATCTGATCACGATGTCGCCAGTCGATCCGGTCGATGCCGACGCGCGCAAGGCGACCATCGTCACCGGCTTCGGCTATGTGTCGCTGGTGCTGCTCGCGTTCTACTGGCGCATGCGGCGCGCGCGTGTGCGCGAAATGATGCGCAGCCGCGCGCTGCTGCAGAAGGCCTATGCCGAGCTGAACCAGCGCGTCGCCGAGCGCACCGCCGATCTGTCCGAGGCGAACGAGCAGTTGCACAAGGAAGTCGCCGAGCGTACACGCGCCGAGCAGGAACTGCGCGCCGCACAAGACGAACTGATCCAGGCGAGCAAGCTGGCCGCGCTCGGTCAGATGGCGGCCGGCATCACGCATGAGCTGAACCAGCCGCTCGCCGCGCTGCGCAGTTTTTCCGATAACACGCGCGTGTTGCTCGAACGCGGCGATCAGGCATCGGCGCGCGAGAATCTCGAAGCGATCGCGGCGCTCACCGAGCGCATGGGCAAGATCACGAACCAGCTGAAGCTGTTCGTCGGCCGCGCGCGGCCGCGCAGCGCGCGCGCGTCGATCGTGCGGGCCCTGCGCAACGTCGTCGCGTTGCTGCAAAAGCGCCTGCAGGGCGTCGAACTCGAGTTCGTGCTGATCGATACCGCGGCCGACACCGACACCGACACCGACACCGACACCGACGCCGCCGCTGCGGCAGGCAGCGCGCGCACGCCGCTGAATCTCGCCGACGATCATCCGGAGCTGGTCGCGAATTGCGACGATCTGCGGCTCGAACAGGTGCTGATCAACCTGCTCGGCAACGCGCTCGACGCAACCGCCGGCATCAACCCGCCGCGTATCACGGTCGAGGTGGCGGCCGGCGTCGCGAACCTGTCGATCGCGGTCGGCGACAACGGCCCCGGCATTCCCGACGACGTGTTGCCGCACCTGTTCGAACCGTTTTTCACGACGAAGGAAATGGGCCAGGGGCTCGGCCTTGGCCTCGCGATTTCATCGTCGATCGCGCGCGATTGCGGCGGCTCGCTCGTCGCGCGCAACGCGCCGCACGGTGGCGCATCATTCGTGTTGACGCTGCGTCGCGCGCGCGTGCAGACCAGCCCCTCGCACGATCCGCTGACCGCGGGCTCCTGATTTCACCCCGAAGCATCACCCCGGAACACGCAATGCAAGACGGCCTGCAAGTGCTGTATATCGAAGACGAGGAACTGGTGCGCCGCGCGAGCGTGCAGAGCCTGCAACTGGCGGGCTTCGACGTGGTCGGCCATGCGTCGGTCGAGGCCGCGGCGAAGCTGATCAGCGCGGACTTCTCCGGCGTGATCGTCAGCGATATCCGGCTGCCCGGCGCGAGCGGTCTCGACCTGCTCGCGCAGTGCCACGAGCGCGCGCCCGACGTGCCGGTGATTCTGGTCACCGGCCACGGCGATATCTCGATGGCCGTGCAGGCGATGCGCGACGGTGCCTACGACTTCATCGAAAAGCCGTTCGCGTCCGAGCGGCTGATCGAAACCGTGCGGCGCGCGCTGGAGCGCCGCAAGCTCGTGCTCGAAAACCTCGCGCTGCGCCGTGAGCTGGCCGGGCAGAACGCGGTCGCCCCGCGCATCATCGGCCGCAGTCCGGCGATCGAGCAGGTGCGGCGGCTGATCGCCAACGTCGCGCCGACCGATGCGTCCGTCCTGATCAACGGTGATACCGGCGCGGGCAAGGAGCTGATCGCGCGCAGCCTGCACGAGCTGTCGCCGCGGCGTGACAAGCCGTTCATCGCAGTGAACTGCGGCGCGCTGCCCGAGCCGATGTTCGAATCGGAGATGTTCGGCTACGAGCCGGGCGCGTTCACCGGCGCGGCCAAACGGCGGATCGGCAAGCTCGAACATGCGTCGGGCGGCACGCTGTTTCTCGACGAGATCGAGAGCATGCCGCTCGCGCTGCAGGTCAAGCTGCTGCGCGTGCTGCAGGACGGCGTGCTGGAACGGCTCGGCTCGAATCAGCCGATTCGCGTCAATTGCCGCGTGGTCGCGGCTGCAAAAGGCGACATGGCCGAGCACGTCGCGGATGGCTCGTTCCGGCGCGATCTGCTGTACCGGCTCAACGTGGTGACGATCGCGCTGCCGCCTTTGAGCGAGCGTCGCGAGGACATCGTGCCGCTGTTCGAGCATTTCCTGCTCGATGCTGCCGTCCGTTATCAGCGGCCGGCGCCGATGCTCACCGATCGCCAACGTGCGAGTCTGATGCAGCGAGACTGGCCGGGCAACGTGCGCGAGCTGCGTAATGCCGCCGACCGCTTCGTGCTCGGCATCGCCGACGAACCGGTGCTGTCGTTCGGCGAAGACGGCGGGGCTACCCATCCGCTGAAGGAACGTGTCGAGCAGTTCGAGCGCGCGATGATCGCCGAGGCGTTGGAGGAGGCGGGGGGTGTGGTCGCGGTCGCGGCGGACCGGCTGCAGCTCGGCAAGGCGACGCTCTACGAGAAGATCAAGCGATATGGCCTTGCGGCCAAAGGGGAAGGGGAGCGGTGAGGAGGCGGACGCCGGCGGCGGGAGGTTGCGCCGGCGCGTGGGGTTGTGCCGGCTTAAGCCGCGCCAGCCTTCAGCGCTTTCGCGAGCAACTGGTCGAGTTCCGCGAACTGCGGCTCGCCGACATAGCGCTTCAGGATCTTGCCGTCTTTATCGACGACGAAGGTGGTCGGCGTGAGCTGCACGTTGCCGAACCGCTTGGCGGCCGAGCCGTCGTCCATCGCGACCTTGAACGGCAGCTGACGCGTCTGCGTGTAATTGGTCACGTACATCGGCGCGTCGTAGTTCATTGCCACCGCGACGAATTCGAGGCCCTGGCCCTTGAAGCGGTTATAGGTCTCGACCATCTGCGGCATTTCCTTCATGCAGGTGTCGCAACTCGTTGCCCAGAAGTTGACCAGATAAACCTTGCCTTTGAGGTCCGCGGTCGTGAGCTTCTGTCCCGATAGCAGCGTGAAGGTCGCATCGGGTACGCGCTGCTGGCCGGCAAACGCGAAGTAACCGGCGACGGCGAGCGCAATGGCCACGGCCACCGCAATCAGATAGCGAAGCGGGTTCGTGCGCCGGACGGCGGTCGGTGAATTGGAACTCATGGACGGAACCTCGTGAGTCGCGCGCGGCGCGGAACAATGGGGCGGTGTGGTGGCCCGCGGGCCGGTACTGAAAAGCTTTTCCATTGTAGCTCCAATGGGTTCGGCTGCGCTCCGCGCGTCGGCCCGGCAGTCGATCAGCGGATAATGGCGCTTTACGCTCCGAGAAGCCCGATCTTTCGTCCCATGCTCCGAACCGTTCTTCGCGTCTGCTCTTTAGTTGCCCGCGTTTCTTGCCGTTTTCCGTTGATCAGCCGATTGTCCGCCCGCCGTGCGGGCGTCTTCCAACCGGCGGGCCTATTTCTCCGCGCATTCACGCGATCCTGTCACGCTCGAACCGTGATCGGCGCGGCGTCGGCCGCGTTGGCGCTCGGCGTTGCGCTCAGCGCCTGCTCACCGACCTTCGACTGGCGCACCGTGATGAACAACGACAAGGGCTACACGGTCGACTTCCCAGCCAAGCCGGGCAACGATCAGCGCGCGGTGCAGATCGGCGGCACACCGATGCAGATGGCAATGCAGACCGCCGAAGCGGGCAATGCGGTCTTTGCGGTCGGCACCGTGATGCTGCCCGACGACAGCGACGCGACCCAGCGTGCCGCACTCGATTTCCTGCGCGCGGGACTGGCGCGCAATGTCGGCGCGACGCCCGATGCTCACTCAGCGCAAATCCCACTGGCGGCGGGCGGCAAGATACCGGGGCTGGAAATGACGGTGAGCGGCGCGGCGGGCGCCAAACACGAGACGCGCACGGTGTATGCGCGGCTCGTCGCGCGCGGCCGGCACGTGTACCAGGCGGCGATCATCGCCGATCAACCGCTGCCGCAAGACCAGGTCGACCAGTTTTTTTCGTCGTTCCAGCTGTACTAAATGCGGTATTTTTGGCCGATCGGGCGCACCTCAGAGTGCCGAACGCAGTGAAAGTTCCTTCGCAGGTTTGTACGCTAATTGCCGGTTTACGTTGAGATTTTTGGGTTACGCGCACAGCCTGTGGATAACTCTGTTGAGAAGTCGGCATCAATGGCCGCAAAAGCCCATCAGGCGGGCCTTCCGGCAAATTCCACAGGCGTAGGGCATTTAAAAAAATACATTGAAATCAATGGCTTAGCGAGATGCTCGTCCGCGCGCTTTTGAGTTGTATCAAAATCTAACAGGATCGCGCGTGTGTGAATAAGTCAAGTCTTGACAGTCGTTTTTTCTCCTCATAACGAGCCAAAAGCGCGGCGGTATTGGATTGCCTCGGCGATCTGCGCGGCGCTCGGCATCGCCGCGCCAGCCAGGTCCGCGACGGTGCGCGCGACCTTCAACACCCGGTAGTACGCCCGCGCCGACCAGCCAAAGCGCTCGCCGGCTTCGCGCAGCAGCGCCTCGCCCGCTGCGTCCGGGCGGCATACATCGTCGACTTCGCGTCCGTCCAGCTCGCGGTTGGTCTTGCCTTGCCGGGCCAGTTGCCGCTCGCGCGCAGCGCTCACGCGCTGTGCGATCGCGACGCTTGCTTCGCCGGTGGTGGCGGCGCGTGCCGCGAGTTCGGCGGCGGTCAGTGCTGGAATTTCGAGCTGGATGTCGATGCGGTCGAGCAGCGGTCCCGACAATTTACGCAAATAGCGCGCCGCAACTTCAGGCGTACAGCGGCAGCGCCCGCCCGGATCGCCGCGCCAGCCGCACGGGCACGGGTTCATTGCGGCGATCAGTTGGCAGGCGGCGGGGAAATCCGCTTGCCAGGCGGCGCGCGAGATCGTGATGCGGCCAGCTTCGAGCGGCTCACGCAGCGTTTCGAGCACCACGCGATCGAATTCGGGAAGCTCGTCCAGAAAGAGCACGCCCAGATGCGCGAGCGTGATCTCGCCAGGCTGCGGCGGATTGCGTCCGCCGACCAGCGCTGCCGCGCTCGACGAATGGTGCGGCGCGCGAAACGGCCGCTGACGCCACTGCGACGGCTTGAAGCCGATGCGGCTCGCGGACAGTAGCGCGGCGGAGGCGAGCGCTTCGTCGTCGGTCATGGGCGGCAGCAAGCTGGGAAGGCGTGCCGCGAGCATCGACTTGCCGGCGCCGGGCGGTCCGATCAGCAGCACGTGATGGCCGCCGGCCGCCGCGACTTCGAGGGCGCGCCGAGCGGCGCGCTGGCCAATCACGTCGGCCATGTCCGGCGCCGGGGCGGTGGCGTGCTCGTTGTGCTCGGGCGCGACGACCGGACTAAGACGCGCGTCCGGCGAGCCTGCGAGATGCGCGCATAGCGACGGCAGATCGGCGGCGCCGAACACGTCGACGCCGGGCACGAGCGCCGCTTCCGCCGCGCTCGCGGCCGGCAGGTAAAGCTGTGGGGTACGGAAGGCCGGTGCGGCTAGTTGATCGAGGAGGGCGGGCAACGCAGAACGCGCTTCAGATGAGGCGTCGGCATCGCCGGCGTTCGCCAGAGCGCCGCGCGCGGTGCCGCAGGCCATCGCGAACGCGCCGCGCATCGGTCGCAGCGCGCCGGTCAGCGACAGCTCGCCGGCAAACTCGCGATGGAGCAGCGATTCGGCAGGAATCTGTCCGCTTGCGGCGAGGATGCCGAGCGCGATTGGCAGATCGAAACGACCGGATTCTTTCGGTAGATCGGCGGGCGCGAGGTTGACGGTGATGCGGCGGACTGGAAAATCGAAACCGCAGTTCTGCAGCGCCGCGCGCACGCGTTCGCGGCTCTCACGCACTTCCAGGTCGGGCAGGCCGACGATCGAAAAGGACGGCAGTCCATTGGCGAGGTGAACCTCGACGGTCACTTCGGGCGCACGGCCAGTGGCCGGCGCGCGGCTGCGCACCACGGCAAGCGACATATTCTCTCCCGTCGGACAGCGCGCTCATATCGCGCGCAAATCCCCTAAAACGCTGATGACGTCACGGCCCGCTTGCCTGTGATGTGCGGCACTGCGCAGCGCGAAGGCTGCGAGCAGCGCTTACGGCGTCTGCGTGAGCGGCAATTTCTGTTCGAGCTCGGCGACGCGGCGCTCGAGTTCTTCGAGGCGCGCGCGCGTACGCACGAGCACCTGGGTCTGCGTATCGAATTCCTCGCGCGTGACCAGATCGAGCTTCGAGAAGCCCTGCGACAGCATTGCCTTGACGTTGCGTTCGACATCCTTGGCCGGCGAATTCTTGAACAGATCGCTGACGCGAGCCTGGAAGTCGTTAAAAACGTCGTTCGGTTGTTTCATCGTGTTCCCCTTGGTGCACAAAAAATGTGCATGTTTCATTGCGCCCGTGCCCCGTTACGGCGAACGGGCGATCCTGGTGCGCGCGACGTATTGGTTGCCGCGGCCGCGTGAGCGTGTTTGGTGCGCGCCCTCGCGTTCAGAACGTTCGAACACTCTAGCAACGATCCCCCCGCCGCGCCACCGCCCGCCGCGCCGCTGGCCGTTCGGACAAGGCCGCTGGCGCGCGCTGCGCCACGCGCGCGAGGCGCGCTCCGACACAACATGGCATAGGAGTTGCTGTTACTGCCCCGCGCGCGCACTGCCAGGGCACTTTTCCGGTAGCGCAGGAGACCGCCGTCACGGGTACGCCACGGGGCACAACGGATCAGCAACAACTAGGAGGATTTCATGAAACTCATTACCGCAATCATCAAGCCGTTCAAGCTGGATGAAGCGCGCGAAGCCCTGTCGGCGATCGGCGTGTCGGGCATCACGGTGACCGAAGTCAAAGGCTTCGGACGGCAGAAGGGCCACACCGAGCTGTATCGGGGCGCCGAATACGTCGTCGACTTTCTGCCGAAGGTGAAGATCGAAGCGGCGGTATCGGACGACATCGTCGATCAGGCGATCGAGGCGCTCGAGCGCGCCGCGCGTACCGGCAAGATCGGCGACGGCAAGATCTTCGTCACGCCGATCGAGCAGGTGGTTCGGATCCGCACCGGCGAGACCGGCGCGGACGCACTGTAAAAGACCAGAACATAGCGACACGGATAGCGATAAGAGGAAAACCAAGATGCGCAAACTAATGATGTCCCTGCTGATAGCCGGCTCGCTGCTCGCGAGCGGTGTCGGCACCGCCCTCGCGGACGATGCGTCCGCTCCCGCAGCCGCCTCCGCTCCCGATACGACGGCGAGCGCGCCCGCACCGGACGCCTCCGCCGCAGCCGCTGCCCCGGCGGCCTCGGCTCCCGCCGCCGATGCGTCCGCCGCGCCGGCCGCAAGCGCACCGGCCGCCGCCGATGCATCGGCCACCGCCGCCGCCGCACCGGCCGCCCCAACCGCACCGTTCTCGGTCGATTCATCGAAGATCAACTCCGGCGACACCGCATGGATGCTGACCTCCACCGCGCTGGTGCTGTTCATGACGATCCCGGGTCTCGCGCTGTTCTACGGCGGCATGGTCCGCAAGAAGAACGTGCTCGCGACGCTGATGCAAAGCTTCGCGATCACCTGTGTCGTGACGATCGTCTGGACCGTGGTGGGCTACAGCCTCGCGTTCACGCCGGGCGGCTCGTTCATCGGCGGCTTCTCGCGCGTGTTCATGACGGGCATGAACTACATCAAGGGCGACAAGGCCACGATGCTGACCGTCAGCCACCTCGCGCCGACGATCCCCGAGACGGTCTACTTCGTCTATCAGATGACCTTCGCGATCATCACGCCGGCGCTGATCACCGGTGCGTTCGCGGACCGCATGAAGTTCTCGGCGATGCTGGTGTTCATGACGCTGTGGTCGATCATCGTCTACTCGCCGATCGCGCACATGGTGTGGGAGCCGAGCGGCTGGCTGGCTAGCGCGGGCATCCTCGACTTCGCGGGCGGCACGGTGGTGCACATCAACGCCGGTATCGCGGGTCTGGTCTGCTGTCTGGTGCTCGGCAAGCGCGTCGGTTATGGCAAGGAAGCGATGGCGCCGCACAACCTGACGCTCACGCTGATCGGTGGCGCGATGCTGTGGGTCGGCTGGTTCGGCTTCAACGCGGGTTCGGCCGTGGCAGCGGACGGCCGTGCCGGCTTCGCGATGTTCGCGACGCAGGTGGCGACCGCCGCGGCGGCGCTTGCGTGGATGTTCGCCGAATGGGCGGCCAAGGGTAAGCCGTCGGTGCTCGGTATCGTGTCGGGCGCGGTCGCGGGTCTGGTGGCGATTACGCCGGCGTCGGGCTTCGTCGGCACGGTCGGCGCGCTCGTGATCGGTATCGTCGCGGGTGTGGTCTGCTTCTGGGCGGCCACGTGGCTCAAGCACAAGTTCGGGTACGACGATTCGCTCGACGCGTTCGGCGTGCACTGCATCGGCGGGATCATCGGTGCGCTGCTGACCGGCGTGTTCGCGGTCAAGGACATCGGCGGCTCGGACGGCAGCGTGATCCTGCAGGCGAAGGGCGTGCTGACGACGCTGATCTACAGCGGCGTGGTGAGCTTCGTGCTGCTGAAGATCATCGACATGGTGATAGGCCTCCGCGTGACCGAAGAGCAGGAGCGCGAAGGCCTCGACGTGAGCCTGCACGGCGAGAAAGTCGAATAACGGAGAACCTGTCCCGGTTCCGCCCGCGCTCGCGGGCCCGTCAGTAAGAAAAAATGGTTAAGCAAGCGCAGCAATTTCGCCCGCCTTCTTGGCGGGCTTTTTTCTTGCTGATCGGGTTGCGAACGGCGATTTTCCGCGCCTATCATCGAGATAGGGAGAATGCATTCGAGTCTGCTTGCGAATGGAGAAACCGTCCCCAAATGGACAAAGCATTTGCTCTACAATCTTTTTTCTCCAGTCTGCGAGTGATCAATGGTTCCGCACCTAGTTACGGCGTTAAACGGCCCGCTGCTCGACCTCGAGCGGAAGATCCTCGACGCCACGCCCGCTATCGAACGCTGGTTCCGGCTCGAATGGCAGGAGCACACGCCACCGTTCTACTGTTCCGTCGATCTGCGTAACGCGGGCTTCAAGCTCGCGCCGGTCGACACCAATCTGTTTCCCGGCGCGTTCAACAATCTGCCGCAGGAAGTGCTGCCGCTCGCGGTGCAGGCCGCGATGGCCTCGATCGAAAAGATCTGCCCGGACGCGAAGAATCTGCTCGTCATTCCCGAGCGTCACACCCGCAACGCGTTCTACCTCGAAAACGTCGCCCGGCTTGCGTCGATCATGCGCCAGGCGGGTCTGAACGTACGCTTCGGCACGCTCGACGAAACCATCAACGGCCCGGTCACGATTGCGCTGTCGGACGGCCAGAAGCTCGTGCTCGAACCGCTCGAGCGCTCGCAGCGACGCCTTGGTCTGAAGAACTTCGACCCGTGCTCGATCCTGCTGAACAACGATCTGTCCGGCGGTATTCCGCCCGTGCTCGAAAACCTGCACGAGCAGTACCTGCTGCCGCCGCTGCATGCGGGCTGGGCGGTGCGTCGCAAGTCGACGCATTTCTCATGCTATGACGACGTCGCGAAGAAGTTCGCGAAGATGGTCGAGATCGATCCGTGGATGATCAATCCGTATTTCGCGCACGTCGAGGGCGTCGACTTCCAGCAGCGCACAGGCGAGGAAGCCCTTGCCGATGCGATCGACGGCGTGCTGAAGAAGATCGCGCGCAAGTATCGCGAGTACGGCATCTCCGAAAAACCGTATGTCGTGATCAAGTCCGATGCGGGCACCTACGGCATGGGCGTGATGACCGTGCACGACGCGTCGGAAGTCGCCGCGCTGACGAAGCGCGAACGCACGCGCATGGCCGCGACCAAAGACGGCCTCGAAGTGCACGACGTGATCGTGCAGGAAGGCGTCTACACGTTCGAGCGCATCGGCGAGGAAGTCGCCGAGCCGGTCGTCTACATGATCGACCGCTATGTGGTGGGCGGCTTCTATCGCGTGCACGGCAGCCGCGAGCGCGACCAGAACCTGAACGCGCCTGGCATGCACTTCGTGCCGCTCGGCTTCGAACACACGGCGCTGCCCGATGCGCACGCGAAGCCCGGCGCGGCGCCGCCGAACCGCTTCTATATGTATGGCGTCGTGGCGCGGCTCGGGTTGCTGGCCGCATCGGTCGAACTCGAAAAGACCGATCCTGAAGCGATCCAGGTCTAAGCCACCTCGCGCGGGCAGGATGGCGGCATGCGTGCCGCCATCGCCGTCTTCAAAGACTATATTGACGAACAATGTCACGCCCCTCAGGGCGCACCGGGACTTTCATGGACATTCTTTTCATCGCCGATCCGCTCAGCCATTTCAAGATCTACAAAGACACGACCTACGCGATGATGGCCGAAGCGGCGCGGCGCGGTCACACGGTGTACACCTGCGAGCCGAAGCATCTGGCGTGGACGGGCGGCGATGTCGAGGCGAACGTGCAGCGCATTGCGATCGTCGGCGATACCACGGATCTGCATCGTCATGTCTGGTTCGCCGCCGATGCCGCCACGCCGCGCGCGCTCGCGAGCTTCGGTGCGGTCGTGATGCGCAAGGACCCGCCGTTCGACATGGAATACGTGACGTCGACGTGGCTTCTCGAACTGGCCGAGCGTGGCGGCGCGCGCATCTTCAACAAACCGCAGGCGATCCGCGATCATTCGGAGAAGCTCGCAATCGGCGAGTTCGCGCAGTTCGTCGCGCCGACGCTGGTCACTCGCGACCCGGCGCGTCTGCGCGCGTTCCACGAACAGCACGGCGACGTGATCCTGAAGCCGCTCGACGGCATGGGCGGCATGGGCGTATTCCGCGTGAAGGCGGACGGCATGAACCTCGGCTCGATCGTCGAAATGCTGAGTCACGACGGCGCGCGCTCGGTGATGGCGCAGAAATTCATCCCCGAGATCAAGGAAGGTGACAAGCGCATCCTGCTGATCGGCGGCGAAGTGGTGCCTTACTCGCTCGCTCGCATTCCTCAGGGTAATGAGGTGCGCGGCAATCTGGCGGCCGGCGGACTGGGCGTCGCGCGGCCGCTCAGCGAGCAGGATCGCAAGATCGCCGATACGCTCGCGCCGGTGCTGGCGGCGCGCGGCCTGCTGCTGGTCGGACTCGATGCGATCGGCGACTGGCTCACCGAAGTCAACGTCACGAGCCCGACGTGTTTCCGCGAGATCATGGACCAGACCGGCTTCGACGTCGCCGCGATGTTCGTCGACGCGCTGGAGCGCGGGGTCGGCTGACGCGTGGTGGCGCTCGCGTGGCGCGCCGACGCAGTGGCCTTGATTGCCCGGCTGCACCCCCAATCTGTGTAGTAAATCCGCATCAGGCGTGGCGTCGGGATTGGCGCGAAAATGAGGCTGCTACAATGCCCGCTCGCCCGGCGATGCATTCCCGCCCTCGCGACCCACGGCCGGTCCGCGGCGATGGCGAACCGGGCTCGAGTCCCGGTCCACGGTTTGGGGCCGTTCTTTTGCAGTAAGGCTGATATGGCAGGCATTCTGATCATTGCGCACGCTCCATTCGCCACCGCGTTGCGCGATTGCATTTCCCACATCTATGGCGGTTTGCCGGCGCGTATCGGCGTGATCGACGTGTCGCCGGATTGCGATCCTGCGCAGGTCGTCGCGTTCGCGAATTCGGAAGTCGTGCGGTTGAAGGAAGAGAATGGCGCGCTCGTGCTGACCGACATGTTCGGCGCGACGCCGGCCAACATCGCGGGCCGGCTCGCCACCGTGCCGGACGTGCGTGTACTGTGCGGCGTCAATCTGCCGATGCTGGTGCGCGCGGTCTGCTATCGCGCGACCCCGCTCGACACGCTCGTCGACAAGGCGCTCGCCGGCGCGACCAAGGGCGTGCACGCGATCGGACCGGCGATGCCGACACCGGTCACGCCGCCAGCGCGCGCTGCCGAGTGCCTGCCGGCGCTGCCGCCCGACGCGGCGGCCGCCGACTGTGTTCCCGCTTTGCCGGCCGATGCCGATCTGACGCAAAAGACGGACGCGCCCGGCCTGTAAGCCGGGCTGGTTAGCAGGCAAGCTTCGACGGATTCAAGCGGTTTCACAACGGTGCCGATCGCATTGAAGCCGCTTTGCAGTAACACTTTTCACCATTTCATTCACCCGCGCTTCGGACCATCACATGCTGCAACAGGAAACGACAATTGTGAACAAGCTGGGGCTGCACGCGCGCGCGTCGGCCAAGTTGACGCAACTCGCAGGCAACTACCAGGCGGAAATCTGGATGAGCCGTAATGGCCGTCGTATCAACGCGAAGAGCATCATGGGCGTGATGATGCTGGCCGCGGGCATCGGCAGTACCGTGCTGATCGAAACGGAAGGCACCGACGAACAGGACGCGATGGACGCGCTCTTGAAACTGATCGCCGATAAATTTGGCGAAGGTCAATAAAGCCGCGCGCTCTGCGTTCGACAAACCCGAAAATGCCGCGGCTTAGTCCGCGGTTTTTTTCGCCGCCGACATCTGAATATCAGAAGAGGCGCGCTGTTAATCGACATTAAAGGGATCTAGAAGCGGCGCGAAAGCCATCGGGAAGAGTGCGTAAGACGACATGCGTTTTCAATGTTTAAACCATATGATTTGTGCGACGCGTATAAAGCGAAGCTTCGCCGGGTACGAGGGCACCTCATCGCGATAATCCGTGCTGCGCTGCACACACCGCCGACACACTTCAAAAAGGCGCGGAATTTATAATGCCCAGTACAGTCTGAGAGCATTGCAGCGGTTTGCCGCGGCATTACACAACTAGAGGAGGTGCGCGTGTCATTCACGCTGCATGGAATTCCCGTGTCACGCGGTATCGCCATCGGGCGGGCCTATCTGATCGCCCCGGCAGCACTCGACGTAGACCACTATCTGATCGAACCGCCCCAGATCGAAGGGGAGGTGGGGCGTTTTCGCGCGGCTCAGCAACGCGTGCATGAAGAACTCAACGTATTGCGCGCCGATCTCGCCGCGGATGCCCCGAGCGAAATGGGCGCGTTCATCGACGTTCACACGATGATCCTGAACGACGTCATGCTCGTTCAGGAAACCATCGACCTGATCCGCACGCGCCGCTACAACGTGGAATGGGCGCTGACCGAACAGCTCGAAAGACTGTCGCGCCATTTCGACACTATTGAAGACGAATACCTGCGCGAGCGCAAGGCCGATATCGAGCAGGTCGTCGAGCGCGTGCTGAAGGCGCTCGCAGGCGCGCCGGGCATCGTCGGCAACGTGCATGGCGCGTGCGACGAGATGATCGTGGTCGCGCACGACATCGCGCCGGCCGACATGATGCAGTTCAAGACACAGACGTTCCAGGGCTTCGTCACCGATCTCGGCGGGCGCACGTCGCATACCGCGATCGTCGCGCGCAGCCTCGGCATTCCGGCCGCGGTCGGCGTGCAGCATGCGAGCGCGCTGATCCGCCAGGACGATCTGATCATCGTCGATGGCGACCACGGCATCGTGATCGTCGATCCCGCGCCGATCGTGCTCGAGGAATACTCGTACCGGCAAAGCGAGAAGGAGCTCGAGCAGCGCAAGCTGCAACGGCTCAAGTTCTCGCCGACGCAAACGCTGTGCGGCACGCGCATCGAACTGTGCGCGAACATCGAGTTGCCGGACGACGCGCGCGCGGCGGTCGAATCGGGCGCGACCGGCGTGGGTCTGTTCCGCACCGAGTTTCTGTTCATGAATCACAAGCACCGGATGCCCGAAGAGGAGGCGCAGTTCAGCGCGTATCGTCGCGCGGTCGAACTGATGAACGGCTTGCCGGTCACGATCCGCACGATCGACGTCGGCGCCGACAAGCCGCTCGATTCGATGGGCGGCGACGGCTACGAGACCGCCGCGAATCCGGCGCTCGGTTTGCGCGCGATTCGCTGGAGTCTGTCCGAGCCGCAGATGTTCCTCACGCAGTTGCGCGCGATCCTGCGCGCGTCGGCGTTCGGCAGGGTGAAGATCCTGATCCCGATGCTCGCGCACGCGCAGGAAATCGACCAGACGCTCGATCTGATCCGCGAAGCGAAGCGTCAACTCGACGACGCGGGTATCGCTTACGATCCGAACGTGCAGGTGGGCGCGATGATCGAGATCCCGGCCGCCGCGATCGCGTTGCCGCTGTTTCTGAAGCGGCTCGATTTCCTGTCGATCGGCACTAACGATCTGATTCAGTACACGCTCGCGATCGATCGCGCGGACAACGCGGTCGCGCATCTGTACGACCCGCTGCATCCGGCCGTGCTGCATCTGATCGCGTTCACGCTGCGCGAGGCGAAACGCGCGGGCGTGCCCGTGTCGGTGTGCGGTGAGATGGCGGGCGATCCGGCGTTGACGCGTCTGCTGCTCGGCATGGGTCTGACCGAGTTTTCGATGCATCCGAGCCAACTCCTCGAGGTCAAGCAGGAGGTGCTGCGCTCGCATCTGAAGACGCTCGAAAAGCCCGTTGCCGACGTGCTGGCTTCGTTCGAGCCGGAGGAGGTGCAAGCGGCGCTCAAGCGGGTCGCGCTGGTTTGAATCTGACGCGCATCGTCGTGCCGTTGAACGAAAAAACGCCGCACATGTGCGGCGTTCTGCTATTTCGGCGTCACGCGAACGGGCAGTGCAGAACCGCCTCAAGACCCGTGCGCGTGGCCGCACACCGGACAATCCGGCTGACGTCCGATGCGCATCGTGTTCCATTCCATCCGCAGCGAATCGAGCATCGTCAGGCGGCCCACGAGCGGCGTGCCGATTGCGCCGATCACCTTCAGCGCTTCGGCAGCCTGCATCGAACCGATGATGCCGACCGTCGGCGCGAACACGCCCATCGTCGAGCATGCGACTTCTTCGAACGGCTGGTCTTCGGGAAACACGCACGCGTAGCACGGCGACGCTTCATCGCGGAAATCGAAAGTGCTGATCTGGCCGTCGAAGCGCAGCGCCGCGCCCGACACGAGCGGCACGCGATGCTTGACGCACGCGCGGTTGATCGCGTGACGCGTCGCGAAGTTGTCGGTGCAATCGAGCACGACACTCGCGTGCGGCACCTCGCGGTCGAGCCACGCATCGTCGACGCGCTCGGCCACCGCGTTGACGACGACCTCGGGATTGATCCGCGCGAGCATGTCGCGCCCGGACTCGACCTTCCTACGTCCAACCGACGCGCTCACGTGCAGGATCTGTCGTTGTAGATTGGTCAGGTCGACGGTATCGGCATCGACGAGCGTCAGACGGCCGACGCCCGCCGCCGCGAGATACAGCGCGGCTGGCGAACCGAGCCCGCCCGCGCCGACGATGATCGCGTGGGCGTCGATAAAACGCTGCTGCGCCTCGATGCCGATTTCATCGACGAGGATGTGGCGGGAGTAGCGAAGGAGTTGATCGTCATTCATGGCGGGGCGCGTGGGGTGTGTCGCTATGTCGCTGTGTCGCGCAAGGAGAGGCAGGTCGAGGGGCCGCGGCGCGCATTCGTGGCTGTTATTTTAATCGCGCGGGGAGGGTGGCGGTTGCGGCTTGCCGTGATGCGCCACCGGTTAGGCGGCGACTTTTTCTGAAACTGTTGCGGCGTGTCTTCGCAGACTATCGTGCTGCGAAGACACGCGCGGGGTTCGCTGCCTGTTGGCCAGCGGCCGGCTTACTTGCCAGCGGGAGCCGGTGCCGAAGCCGGCGCCGGTCCCGATGCGCCCGGCACCGGTTGCGTCGGCTTCACCGCGACCGGCGCGGAGGCCGACGTGCCCGGCTTGTTCTGCGCGAGACGGCGTTCCATCAACGACTTCGATTCCTGAACCGGCTTGCCTTCGAGTTTGCCGACTGCCTGTTGCAGCATGAAGTCGTCAGCCGAACCGAACTCGACCGGCTTGCGTTCGCGCTCCTTCTGGCGCTGTTCCGGCGTCTTCTTGTCGTTCTGCTCTTCGAGCTGACGCAGTTGCTCCATGCGCTCCTGCTCGCGCTGCTCCGCTTCCTTCTTCTCGTTCGGGTCCTGCGTGTTCGCGAGGTGATTTGAGTAGTCGACTTCGCGGGTCACGAGCGCGTCGTCCGGATCGCCGTCCGCGTATTGGTCGACAGGAAGGTCGGGGCGGATGCCCTTGTTCTGGATCGAACGGCCGCTCGGCGTGTAGTAATACGCGGTGGTGAGGCGCAGTGCGGTGTCGGCCGTCATGGGGCGCACGGTTTGTACCGACCCCTTGCCGAACGTGGTCTTGCCGAGAATCAGCGCGCGGTGCTGATCCTGCAGCGCGCCCGCGACGATTTCCGACGCCGACGCCGAGTACGCGTTGGTCAGTACGACCATCGGCACGGTCTTGAAGATGGCCGGGACGTCCTTGAGCGGATCGCTGTCGAACGATTGCAGACGGTAGTTATCGTAGGTGTCGCGATAGATCTGCTTCGAATCCGGAATCTGACCGTTGGTCGACACCACCACCGAATTCGGCGGCAGGAACGCGCCCGCCACGCCGACCGCGCTTTGCAGCAGACCGCCGCCGTTGTTGCGCAGGTCGAGGATGAGGCCCTTCAGGTTCGGCTCCTGGCGCGCGAGATCCTGCAGCTTGGCCGCGAGGTCGGGCGTGGTGCGTTCCTGGAAGCTCGTGATGCGCACGTACGCGAAGCCCGGCGCGACGATCTTGCCCTTCACCGACTGCACCTTGATGATCGCGCGCGTGACGGTGAGCGGGAACGTGCGGTCGTCGGTCTTGCGGAAGATGGTCAGTGTGACCTTGGTGCCCGGGTCGCCGCGCATCTGCTTGACCGCCTGGTCGAGCGTCATGCCGCGCACGGGCTTGTCGTTGATGCGCGTGATCAGGTCGCCCGGACGGATGCCGGCGCGGAACGCGGGCGTGTCTTCGATTGGCGAAATCACCTTGATCAGGCCGTCTTCCGACGAAATTTCGATGCCGAGGCCCGCGAAGCGGCCCTTGGTCTGCTCCTGCAGCTCTTCGTAGTCGGTCTTGTCGAGGTACGACGAGTGCGGGTCGAGGCTCGACACCATGCCCTTGATCGCGGCGGTGAGGAGCTTCTTGTCGTCGACCGGTTCGACGTATTCGTGCTTGATCTGCCCGAACACTTCGGCGAAAAGCCTGAGCTGGTCTAGCGGCAGCGGGGCGACCGCGGCGCTAGCGGGTTGCTGGGCCGAGGCGGAGTATTGCAGTGTGGCAAAGACACCGGTAGCAAGGCCCGCGGCAATCAGGCCGATATTTTTCAGGTTCTTTCGCATAGAGTCTGTTGCGGTCGGAAGCGCGTGGCAGCGTCGATAAAGATTGGACGGACAAGTATAACTGCACACCCGCCTGCTCAGGGCGCGGTGCAGGCAATCGTGCTTCGACAGTACGGGAAGGCCCTGGTTTCTTGCGATCCGGCCCGCGGATGGCGAGCCCTATGACATGGCACTCGGCGGGTCGAAACTGACAGATGCCGCGCAAGGCCAGCGGATGCGGACGCCGCTACGGTGAACCCTGCAGCGGGCCTCTGAATCTGACCGCCGGGCGCAATACAGAATTTCTGGCCGGCCCGGTTGTCTGCGTGCGGCCCCGCGCGTTTTCGTGGCGTGGGGCCGCGCCCGGAAATGCCGGATCAGCCCGCCTTGCCCTGGCTCGCGACCGCGGCTTGCGCCTTGGCGATCGCGTCCTGGTCGCCGAGATAGTAGTGCTTGATCGGCTTCAGGTTGTCGTCGAGTTCATAGACGAGCGGCACGCCGTTCGGGATGTTGAGGCCGACGATGTCGCTGTCCGAGATGTTGTCGAGGTACTTGACCAGCGCGCGGATCGAGTTGCCGTGCGCGGAGATCAGGATGCTGCGCCCCGACTTGATGGCCGGCGCAACCGACTCGTTCCACAGCGGCAACACGCGCGCGACCGTGTCTTTCAGGCACTCGGTCAGCGGCAGTTGCTCGCGCGGCACCTTGGCGTAGCGCGGATCGGTGTACGGCGCGCGCTCGTCGGTGGGCTCGAGCGCGGGCGGCGGCGTGTCGTAGCTGCGGCGCCAGACCAGCACCTGCTCGTCGCCGAACTTCGCGGCGGTTTCGGCCTTGTTCAGACCCGACAGCGCGCCGTAGTGGCGTTCGTTCAGGCGCCACGAATGCACGACGGGCAGGTACATCAGATCCATCCGGTCCTGCACATGCCACAGCGTGCGGATCGCGCGCTTGAGCACCGACGTGTAGGCGATGTCGAACGTATAGCCGGATTCCTTGAGCAGCACGCCCGCCTGCTGCGCCTCGAGGTTGCCCTGCTCGGTGAGGTCGACGTCGACCCAGCCGGTGAAGCGGTTTTCCTTGTTCCAAGTCGATTCGCCGTGGCGGATGAGAACGAGTTTGTACATGAGAGTTGCCGGTCGGTAGTGAGGAAGCGGTCTCGCGCCGTGCGGCGCCTCGGGCGGCGCATCGCCATCGCGTCGAACGGTTATTTTATAATGCTCGGGTTGACCTTTTCGATTTCTCTCTTTCCGGCGGATCTTCCGTGAAGTTTTTCACCGAATACACAAACCTTGTCCTGATCGCAGTCGTCCTTATCTCTGGTGGGTTGCTGCTGTGGCCGACCATCAGTCGGCGTGGACGTGGCGGCCTGTCGGCCGCTGAAGCCACCCAACTGATCAACCGGCGCAACGCGACGGTCATCGATCTGCGGCCGTCCGCCGATTACGCCAAGGGGCACCTGCCCTCGGCACGGCATTTCGAATTCGCAGAGTTGCAGGCGAAAGTCACGCAACTCGCGAAGAACAAGAGCAACCCGGTGCTGCTGGTGTGCCAGACCGGCCAGCAGTCGAACAAGGCCGCGCGTATCGTGCAGGAAGCGGGATACGCGGAAGTCCATGTTCTCGAGGGCGGCGTCGACGCCTGGCAGAAAGCCGGTATGCCGGTTGTGAAACAAGGAGCAGCCAAGTGAACAAAGTGATCATGTACAGCACCCAGGTGTGCCCGTATTGCCAGATGGCCGAACGTCTTTTAAAGTCGCGCGGCGTCGAGCACGTTGAGAAAGTACTGATCGACAAGGACCCGGGCCGTCGTGAGGAGATGATGACCCGGACCGGTCGTCGCACGGTGCCGCAGGTGTTCATCGGCGAGACGCATGTGGGCGGCTATGATGACCTTTCCGCGCTCGATCGCGCGGGCGGTCTGACGCCGCTGCTCGAAGCAGCCTGAGTTCGCGCGTTTCGCGCCGCGCGAGCGGGCGGACCGCTCGATAAGCCGGCGCACGCGCTCCTCGTGGAGCCGGCGAGCCGGCGCAATAATCTGGCGGCCCATGCGTGCATCGGCCGCCGCCACGCACACCTATCAGGAATCACCATCATGTCCGACGAGAATAACCAGCCGTTCTTCAACATCCAGCGCATCTATCTGAAGGACATGTCGCTCGAGCAGCCGAATTCGCCGGGTATCTTCCTCGAGCAGGAAATGCCGTCGGTCGAAGTCGAAGTCGACGTGAAGGCCGAGCGCCTCGCCGAATCCGTGTTCGAAATTCTCGTGACGGGCACGGTCACGGCCAAGGTGTCGGACAAGGTCGCGTTCCTGATCGAAGCGAAACAGGCCGGCATTTTTGACATTCGCAACATTCCTGCCGAGCAGATCGATCCGCTCGTCGGCATTGCCTGCCCGACCATCCTGTTCCCGTACCTGCGCTCGAACATCGCCGATGCGATCACCCGCGCCGGCTTCCCGCCGATCCACCTCGCCGAGATCAACTTCCAGGCGCTGTACGAGCAGCGTCTCGCTCAGATGGGCGCGGCCCAGCAGGACGGCGCGGCGCAAAAAGGCGTCACGCATTAAGGCGCCGCGCGCAGTGCCAGCTATGAAAGTCGCCGTTCTCGGCGCTGGCGCCTGGGGCACCGCCCTCGCCGGCCATCTGGCCTTAAGGCACCACACGGTGTTGTGGGCGCGCGAGTCCGCGCTCATCGCCGAGCTTTCCACTTCGGATGAAAACGCCCGCTATCTGGCGGGCGTCACATTGCCGCCCGCGCTTCGCTACGAAGCGGATCTCGGAGTGGCGCTCGATCACGCGCTCGACGACGATGCGCTGTGCGTGGTCGCGACGCCCGTGGCTGGCCTGCGCGGCCTGTTGCGCGCGATGCGCGATGCGGGCAAAGTGCCCGCGCATATCGTGTGGCTGTGCAAGGGGTTCGAAGCGGATTCGCAGTTGTTGCCGCATCAGGCGGTCGCGGCGGAATTGCCCGAGCATGCGAGCAACGGCGTGTTGTCCGGACCGAGCTTCGCGCGCGAAGTCGGGCAGGGGCTGCCGGTTGCGTTGACGATCGCGAGCCCGTCGGCGGCGTGCCGCGAACGCACGGTCGCGGCGTTCCATCACGGCGCGATGCGCATCTATACCGGCGACGACGTCGTCGGCGTCGAAGTGGGCGGCGCGGTGAAAAACGTGCTCGCCATCGCCACGGGCATCGCCGATGGCCTCGGCCTCGGCCTCAATGCACGCGCGGCGCTGATCACCCGCGGCCTCGCCGAAATGTCGCGCCTTGGCGTGACGCTCGGTGGGCGCGCGGAAACCTTTACCGGGTTGACCGGCCTCGGTGATCTGATTCTGACTGCTACCGGCGATCTGTCGCGCAACCGCACCGTGGGCCTGCAACTCGCCACGGGCCGCACGCTCGACGACATCCTCGGCGGTCTCGGTCACGTGGCCGAAGGCGTGCGCTGCGCGCGGGCGGTACTCTCGATCGCACGTGCTCATGCAATCGAAATGCCGATCACGCAGGCGGTCTGCGCGGTGCTGTTCGACGGCGTGGTGCCGCGCGATGCGGTTAGCGCGCTACTGCGGCGCGATTCGAAGGCGGAATAAAGCGTTTTCTCTCAGCCGTTTAGCGGAAATTCGCGTTGAACGGCTGCCTCGCCCGGTTGTCCACTTCGTTAACGAGATTCGGGTCAGCGAGGTTCCCATGCCCACCTTCAATCTCAGTCGAGGCACGTGCACGCTCGAAGCGCGCGTGGTCGATATCACGACGCTCGCCGTCGATGCGATCGTCAATGCCGCGAATACTTCGCTGCTCGGTGGCGGCGGTGTGGATGGCGCGATTCATCGCGCGGCCGGCAAGGAGTTGCTGCGCGAATGCGAAACGCTCGGCGGCTGCGCGACCGGCGACGCCAAAATCACCGCCGGCTATCGTCTGCCCGCGAAGCATGTGATTCATGCGGTCGGTCCAGTGTGGCGTGGCGGCGCGCATGGCGAAGCCGACCTGCTCGCATCGTGCTATCAGCGCTCACTTGAAGTCGCGCGCGAAACTCAGTGCACGAGCATCGCGTTTCCAGCGATCAGCTGCGGTATCTACCGTTTCCCCGCCGACGATGCGGTCAGCATCGCGGTCGCGACCGTACTCGACACGTTGCCGCGCACGCCACACATGAAACACGTGACGTTCGCGTGCTTCGACGACGCGATGTTCGCACGCTACGAGGCCGAGCTCGAACACCGTCAGGCGCCGCCTTCGAAGCCGGCCTGACGCCACGCTTCGAACACCACGATCGCCACCGTATTCGACAGATTCAGACTGCGATTGCCGGGACGCATCGGCAGACGCACGCGCTGTTCGTTTGCAAAGCGCTCGAGCACCGTGCCGGGCAGGCCGCGCGTTTCGGCGCCGAACACGAACCAGTCGCCCGGTTGAAACGCGTGGTCGTGAAAGCGCCCCGAACCGCGCGTCGTGAATGCGAACATTCGCGACGCGTCGGGCGTTTCTTTCGCGATGAACGCGTCCCAATCGGCATGCACGTTCATTTCCGCGTACTCGTGATAGTCGAGGCCGGCGCGCCGCATCTTGGTGTCGTCGAGAGGGAAGCCGAGCGGCTCGATCAGGTGCAGCCGGGCGCCGGTGTTCGCGCACAGGCGAATCACGTTGCCGGTGTTGGGCGGAATTTCGGGTTCTACGAGAACGACGTTGAACATAAGAAGACCACGTAAAAGCTAGTTTTTCGGAGTGCGCAGCGCGACGAAGTTCGTAACCCGCCGCGCGCCGGCGGCCTTCAGCGTATGCGCGAGCGCTTCGAGCGTCGCGCCGCTCGTCATCACATCGTCGACGATGCCGACGTGCAGGCCGCGCACTGGGCGCGCGACGCGAAACGCGCGGCCGACGTTCTGCCGGCGCGCATCGAGATCGAGGCGCGATTGCGGCGCGGTGTCGAGCGTTCGTTCGAGCAGCGTGGCGTCGCCGCGCACGCCGAGCGCCCGGGCGAGCGGCCGCGCGATCTGCCAGGCCTGGTTGTAGCCGCGCTCGACCAGACGGCGACCGGCGAGCGGCACTGGCGCGATCACGTCGGGCCGCTCGGCCGCGTCGTGCCAATTGGCTTCCGCGAGCCGCGCGAGGCGTTGCGCGAAGTCTCGCGCGAGCATCAGCCGGGCGCGGAACTTCAGGCCGAGCGCGAGCGTATCGAGCGGCGCGCGATAGTCGGCGAGCGCGAAGCTCGCGTCGAACGGCGGCGGCTCGGCCACGCAATCCGCGCAGCGATACCGCGCCTGAGCGACCCAGCGTGACGCCGGCAACGGCACCGCGCAAACGGTGCAGCGCAGCCGGCTCTCGTTCCAGTAGGCCGCGTCGCAACCGTCGCACAACGTCTTATGCGACAAATTGCCGCACAACGCGCACAGGTTCGGCAGCGCGGCGTTCAAGGCCCGCGGCCATGCCGAATGCAGACCGCGCGCAAAACGCGCCACCTGATTTCGACACGACGAAGAAAATGACTGAAATCGCACGACTGAGCGCCGGTTGAAAGCCGTTCTCGCTGAATGGAGGGGAACGAACGAGTATACTTCGAGCTCACGCCAGCACGACACACATGTCCCCAACATCCGCTCAATCTGGCCGTCCGGCCTACGATTCACGGCGCCTCAGGCGTATTTTCGACCGTCGTGCCGCTACCTTCGACGAGGTTGCGTTCCTGCCGCGCGAGATTGCGCAGCGCATGCGCGAGCGTCTCGATTACATCAAGGTGGCGCCCTCGAGCGTGCTCGACGCCGGTTGCGGCGCGGGCGAAGACCTCCCCGCATTGCGCGAACGCTTTCCCGAGGCGCCGGTGTTCGGCGCTGATCTGTCGCACGGCATGCTCCGCCGCGCGCTGCGTCACGATGCCGGCGACACCAGTTGGCGGCGCTTTCTTCCCGCCTCACTCGGCAAGGCGCTCGGCGCGCGTGGCCCGCGCTTCGCGCAAACCGATTTCTCCGCGCTGCCGTTCACGTCCGGCGCATTCGAATTCATCTGGTCTAACCTCGCGCTGCACTGGCACTCGCGGCCCGATCTGGTCTTTCCCGAATGGCAGCGCGTGCTGAAGGTCAACGGCCTGCTAATGTTCAGCACGCTCGGCCCCGATACGCTGAAGGAGTTGCGCGGTGCCTACGCCGAGATCGAGGCCGCGCGCGGCGTCGCGTCTCGCAAGCATGTGATCGACTTCGTCGACATGCACGATCTCGGCGACATGCTCGTCGAGGCGGGCTTCGAGATTCCGGTGATGGACCAGGAGACGCTGACGATCACCTACAAGTCGCCCGAGTCGCTGCTCGCGGACGTGCGTCGCTGGGGCGCGTACCCGTTCGAGCGCGATGCGCATGACGGCGTGCTCGCGCGTCGGTTGCACAAAGCCCTGCTCGCCGCGCTCGAAGCGCGTCGGCGCGCCGACGGCACGATCGCGCTGACCTTCGAGGTGATCTACGGACATGCATGGAAAGCCGTGCCGCGCACCACGGCGGAAGGATATGGCATCGTGCGGCTCGAGGACATCGGACGAGGTCCGGGCAAGCGTGGATAGCAGATTGCGGCGCTGTCATCAACTGCTTGCCGACGGTGCGGTTGACGTGTTGCAAAAGCGGTAAAGAGGACATCCGTTATGCCTGGGATTTGCCCTCCAAAAGAGCCGCAAAATGCCGGGCAAAATGGCGCGAAGGCTTGTCGCGCCTGGCTTGTGGGCCGATCGGGGCTTGCTTGTCGATGCTATGGATCGCGCCTATAATGCGTCAGTTTGTCACCCGAGGTTCCCACATTTGGGGTGGCAAGCCCGAGACGCGGGGCTGCAAAATGAAGTGATGCGGTAGGGGTTGGCGCGGTCGCGAGTGATGCTGGAAACAGTGGCACGAACGGCGACCGCGAGATGCATCCGGAAGCAAAAGAAGGCAGGCCGGACGCGACGATTCGCAGGAGGCAGCGATGGGCGCATCAGATCATCTGCTGGCGGATTCAGAACCTGTCCTCAGGGACTGGACCATGAAGCGCAACTGTTCGATATCGCCGCGGCAGTTCGTCTGTCTGTACGTGTCGCTTGCGTTGTTCTCGTTGGCAATTGCATTCATGCTGGTTCTGGTCGGCGCCTGGCTGGTGTTGCCGTTCACCGGAATCGAATTGCTGGCCGTAGGTATCGCCTTTGCAATATATGCGCGTCATGCTGTCGATTACGAGCGCATCCGGTTGTTTCCGAACCGGCTCGTGATCGAGCAGGTCAGCGCCGAGCAGATTACGCAGTTCGAATTCAATCCGCGCTGGGTGCGGATAGAGCCGGGCGCAACTCAGCGCGATCAGATCAAGCTGGTCTCGCGCGGGCAGACGATCATGATCGGGCAACATCTCGCGCAGAATCGGCGCGCGCAGTTCGCAGGCGAACTGCGTATGTGGCTGGCACGTTGTTAGATGGTGCCGGACGCGCGGCGTTCAAGGGGGCGCGACACGCTGCCAGCGGGGTCGAGGGGTTTGAATGGAAAATTTGGGTAAGGAAGCTATGAAAACAATCAAGCGAGCGCTCATGAGCGTGCTGGCGACGAGCGGACTGCTTTTCGCCGGTGCCGCCCTGGCAGTGGGCGATGCTCCGGGCGGCCCCGCCGTCAACGCGATCAATCTCCAGCCGCCTGCAACGAGAATCGCTGAGGAACTGTTCAGCCTCCACATGTTCATGCTGGGACTTTGCACCGTGATCTTCATCGGTGTGTTCGGCGTAATGTTCTATTCAATCTTCGCGCACCGCAAATCGAAAGGCCACAACGCAGCCAATTTCCACGAAAGCACCACCGTCGAAATCATCTGGACGATCGTGCCGTTCATCATCGTCGTGCTGATGGCGCTGCCCGCCACCAAGGCCGTCGTCGCGATGAAGGACACTTCGAACGCCGACCTCACGATCAAGGTCACCGGCTACCAATGGAAGTGGGGCTACGACTACGTGAAGGGTCCGGGCGAGGGCATCGGCTTCCTGTCCACGCTCGCCACGCCGCGCGCGCAAACCGAGGGCCGCGAGCCGATCTCCACGCTGTATCTGCAGGAAGTCGACAACCCGCTCGTGGTGCCGGTCGACAAGAAAATCCGCATCATCACCACCGCGAACGACGTGGTCCACTCCTGGTACGTGCCGGCCTTCGGCGTCAAGCAGGACGCGATTCCCGGCTTCGTGCGCGACACGTGGTTCAAGGCCAACCGCACCGGCACGTTCCGCGGCTTCTGTACCGAACTGTGCGGCAAGGAACACGCGTTCATGCCGGTCGTCGTCGAGGTGCTGTCTGCCGACGACTACGCGAAGTGGGTCGACGAGCAGAAGAAGAAAATGGCCGCCGGCCAGGACGATCCGAACAAGACCTACACGATGGCCGAGCTGATGGAACGCGGCGGCAAGGTCTACACGTCGAGCTGCGCGGTCTGCCACCAGCCGACCGGCAAGGGCGCGGGCGCATTCCCGGCGCTCGACGGCAGCCAGATCGCCAACGGTCCGATCGGGCAGCACGTGAGCCTCGTGTTGAAGGGCAAGAACGCGATGCCTTCGTGGGCGCCGACGCTGAACGACGTCGAAATCGCCTCGGTGATCACGTACGAACGTAACTCGTGGGGCAACCACACGGGCGACATCCTGCAGCCGAAGCAGGTCGCCGACGCGCGCAACGGCAAGCTGCCGGAAGGCGGCGATCATCTGGCCAGCGCCGGTGCTGCCGCGAGCGGCGCCGTTGCGGCATCGGGCGCGGAAGCAGCGTCGGGCGCAGAAGCGGCGTCCGCACCGGCCGCATCGGGCAACGAGGCTGGCGCGGCTGCTTCGAACAACGCAGAGGCCGCGCTGCCGGCGAGCATCTACTTCGAGACCGGCAAGAGCACGCTGCCGGCCGACGCGAAAGCGGCGGTCGACGCGGCCGCGGCCTACGCGAAGGCGCATCCGGACGCGAAATTCACGCTGTCGGGCTTCACCGACGCAACCGGCTCCGCCGACGTCAATGCGAAGCTCGCGAAGAGTCGTGCCGAAGCCGTTCGCGACGCGCTGAAAGCAGCCGGCATTGCCGAAGATCATATTATTTTGAAGAAGCCGGAAACGATCACCGGCGGCACCGACGCGAAGGAAGCCCGGCGCGTTCAGATCAGCCCGGCAGCCTGACGTGTTCATGGTCAGCACCGCAGAATTCGCTTTAGGAGATTGTCATGTCTAGCATCGGACACGATGTAGTCGCGGGCCACGAGCACGTGCACGGCGACCATGCCCACGAAACGCCGCACGGCTGGCGCCGTTGGCTGTTCGCAACCAATCATAAGGACATCGGTACGCTGTACCTGATCTTCTCGTTCACCATGTTCCTGTCCGGGGGCGTGATGGCGCTGATGATCCGTGCCGAACTGTTCGAGCCGGGTCTGCAAATCATGCGTCCCGAGTTCTTCAACCAGTTGACCACCATGCACGGGCTGATCATGGTGTTCGGCGCGATCATGCCGGCGTTCGTCGGCTTCGCGAACTGGATGGTGCCGCTGCAGATCGGCGCATCGGACATGGCTTTCGCGCGGATGAACAACTTCAGCTTCTGGCTGCTGCCGGTCGCCGCTGTGCTGCTGGTCGGCTCGTTCTTCGCACCGGGCGGCGCGACCGCCGCGGGCTGGACGCTGTACGCGCCGCTTTCCACGCAGATGGGCCCGGGCATGGACTTCGCGATTTTCGCGATCCACCTGATGGGTGCGTCGTCGATCATGGGCGGTATCAACATCGTCGTGACGATCCTGAACATGCGTGCACCCGGCCTCACGCTGATGAAGATGCCGATGTTCGTCTGGACCTGGCTGATCACCGCGTACCTGCTGATCGCCGTGATGCCAGTTCTGGCGGGCGCGATCACGATGGTGCTGTTCGACCGTCACTTCGGCACGTCGTTCTTCAATGCGGCAGGCGGCGGCGACCCGGTCATGTACCAGCACATCTTCTGGTTCTTCGGGCACCCCGAGGTGTACATCATGATCTTGCCGGCGTTCGGGATCGTCTCGCAGGTGATCCCGGCGTTCTCGCGCAAGCCGCTGTTCGGCTATAGCTCGATGGTGTACGCAACGGCATCGATCGCGATCCTGTCGTTCATGGTGTGGGCGCACCACATGTTCGTGACCGGCATGCCGGTCACGGGGCAGCTGTTCTTCATGTACGCGACGATGCTGATCGCGGTGCCGACCGGCGTGAAGGTGTTCAACTGGGTCGCGACGATGTGGCGCGGTTCGCTGTCCTTCGAAACGCCGATGCTGTTCGCGGTGGGCTTCCTGATCGTGTTCACGTTCGGTGGCCTGTCCGGTCTGATGCTCGCCATGGCGCCGCTCGACATCCAGTATCACGGCACTTATTTCGTGGTCGCGCACTTCCACTACGTGCTGGTGGCGGGGTCGCTGTTCGCGCTGTTCGCCGGCTGGTACTACTGGTCGCCGAAGTGGACCGGCTGGATGTACAACGAAACGCGCGGCAAGATCCACTTCTGGGCGTCGATGTTCTTCTTCAACCTCGCGTTCCTGCCGATGCACTTCGTCGGTCTCGCTGGCATGCCCGCGTCGTTATGCCGACTACCCGGCGCAGTTCACCGACTGGAACCAGGTGATCTCGATCGGCGCGTTCGGCTTTGGTCTCTCACAGGTGTACTTTCTGTTCGCGGTGGCGCTGCCCGCCTACCGTGGTGGTGGCGAGCACGTAGAAGCGGGCGACAAGCCGTGGGACGGCGCAACGGGCCTCGAGTGGACCGTGCCGAGCCCGGCTCCGTTCCACACGTTCGAGCATCCGCCGACCGTCGAGTAAGCCTATCCCGGCGAGGTGCCGGGTTCTGGCGGCGCGACATGCCGCCACCGGACTCGGGCGCTTCGCGCGGCGGCCTCGCCAGTCAAGAACCGTACTCAGAAAGTCGAGCATGACGCGCAATCCACAGGAAAGACGTACGCCGGAGCAGATTCGCGCGGGCAACAGGCGGATAGGGTTGGTGATGTTCGCGATCGCCGCGGTGTTTTTCGCGAGCGCCATTCTCAAGCAGTGCTGGTTCAGCTAACGCCGCATTTGCAGTCCGTATGCAGGTTTGTTGAGGATTCAGATGTCGACGCAACCGCCGGCCGAGGCCGACCGCTCTTTCAACCGTTCGATGCTGATCAAGCTGTTCGTCGTCGCTTTGATGATGTTCGGTTTCGGTTTCGCGCTGGTACCGATGTATCGCGCGATCTGCCAGATCACCGGCGTGAACAACCTCGTGCAGCGCGACGTTTCAGCGCGCGAGGCGAAGAATACGCAGGTCGACATGAGCCGCACGATTTCGATCGAATTCGATGCGAACGCGCGGGGCCTGTTGGGTTTCAAGCCGGAGCAGCGCAGTCTCGACGTGCATCCGGGCGAAGTAACGACGGTCATGTACGACGTCAGCAACGAGCAGTCGCGCACGATCCGTGCGCAGGCCATTCCGAGCTACGCGCCGAAGCAGGCGACCGAGTACTTCAGGAAGATCGAGTGTTTCTGCTTCACGCAGCAGACGTTGAACGCGAACGAGACGAAGCGGATGCCGGTGGTGTTCGTCGTCGACCCGAAGTTGCCGAAGGACGTGAAGACGATCACGCTGTCGTACACGTTTTTCGAGTTGAACACGCCGGCGGCAGCTAGCGCGGATGATGCGGCGCCGAAGTCGAATGCAGTGAACGATGCAGTGACCAGCGCGGCAGCCACTCCCGCGAAGCCGGCCTGAAGCAGATTTGACGGCGCGAGCCGCGGACGAACGAAGGAAAACGAAGCGACATGAACGATAACGGCGGCAGTCCGCGCAAGAGCAGTTTCGGTCAATCGATGCGCGCGGTGTTCTGGTCGTTTTTCGGCGTGCGCAAGCGCCGCGATCTCGAGGCGGACGCGACGCAACTGAACCCGCTGCATGTGATCGTGGCGGCGCTGATCGGCGCGGCGGTTCTGATCGGGGTGCTGATTCTGGTCGTGCGCCTCGTGGTCGGTTGAGGCAGTAGCAGGGCACAGCAGCAGAGAAGAGCCCACGAATTAGAGAAAAGCGGTGCGGTATCGACGCGCCGCCGAAGATACAGCCGGAGATTCCGGAACAACTGGACTGAAGTGGAGAATCAAGAATGAGCGGTCAAAACGAGAGCCCGTACTATTTCGTACCGCATCCGTCGCGGCATCCGATCAGCGCCGCTACGGGGTTGCTGGTCATGCTCGGATCGCTTGCGGCCTGGATCAACGACCATACCTGGGCGCCGCTTGGCGTGCTCATCGGTCTGCTGTGGCTGCTCTTTACGCTGTGGCATTGGTTCGGCGACGCGATCGCCGAGTCGGAAGGCGGCATGTACGGCAAGAACGTCGACCGGTCGTACCGCTGGAGCATGAGCTGGTTCATATTCTCCGAAGTGATGTTCTTCGGTGCATTCTTCGGCGCGCTGTTCTATGCCCGCGAAATCGCGCTGCATCAACTCGGCAGCCTCGACTACAAACTGATCTGGCCGGATTTCACGGCGGTGTGGCCGAACAACGGCCCGGCCGAACTCGTGGGCACCTATAAGTCGATGCAGCCGTGGCCGGTGCCGACTATCAACACGGCGCTGCTGCTGTCGTCGGGTGCGACGCTGACGGTGTCGCACCACGCGCTGCGCGACAACCATCGCAAGAAGGCGATTGCGTGGCTCGCGGCGACCCTCGTGCTGGGCGTGAGCTTTCTGTTCCTGCAGGGCTTCGAATACTTCCATGCATACAACGAGCTGAACCTCACGCTGGCTTCGGGCATCTACGGTTCGACGTTCTTCCTGCTGACCGGCTTCCACGGCTTTCACGTGTTCCTCGGCGGCACGATGCTCGCCGTCGTGCTGGTGCGCCTGATCCGCGGCCACTTCACGCCGGAACATCACTTCGCGTTCGAAGGCGCGGCCTGGTACTGGCACTTCGTCGACGTCGTGTGGCTCGGTCTGTACGTCGTCGTGTACTGGCTGTAATGCGGCCAGATCCGTGCGCGCAACGCCGTTCAGGCGGCGCGCACGAGCAGTATGCAAGGCTGAATGCAGCGCCGCCCTCGACCTCTCAGGGCGGCGTTTTGTTTGGCGGCGAGGAAAATTTGCCGCTGACGGGGATGCGGCGGCGACCTATCCGCGAGCGTCAGCGCCCGTACGGAATCCCGGTCGACTGAATCCAGCCCATCCAGTGTGCGAACAGGATGAACAGGAACAGCGAGATCGACAGGCCCACCCGCGTGGCGAGTGACCAGACCATCCGCTTGGTCTTGCCTTTGTCGTGCATCATGAAATACAGCGCCGACACCATGCTGGCGATGATGAGAGCAAAGGCGATGGGAACGATAATGTGCATGGAACCAACTGAAACCGGAAAGCGCAGTGGCAAGACATTCATTATCGCACCGCGAGCGGGCGTCTGCCGCAGGTTCCCGGCGGCCCTGAGCGCGATGCCGGAGCGCCTGCAATGAAGTTTCGCCTGATTCCCGCGCTGCTGATCCTGCTGGTCGTCGTCGTGACGATGCGGCTCGGTTTCTGGCAGCGCGATCGCGCGCATCAGAAGGAAGCGCTCGAGGCGCGCATCACGCAGTTCGAGAACGCGCCCGCGTTGCCGGTCAGCGCGGCGCCGCTCGCGCTGAAGGACGTCGAGTTTCATCGCGTGAAAGCGCGCGGCAGTTTCGTCACGGACAAGGTCGTGTACCTCGATAATCGTCCGTATAACGATCAGCCGGGCTTTTACGTCGTGATGCCTTTTAAACTCGCCGACGGCGGCTACGTGCTCGTCAATCGCGGCTGGCTGCCGCGCAACCTGAGCAATCGCGAGACCATCGCGCCGTACACGACGCCGTCGGGCGAGGTCGAGATCGAAGGGATTGCGCGTGCCGACGCGTCGCGCGCGTTCGAGCTCGGCGAGGGCGGATCGGCCGCGCATCGCCTGATCCGGCAGAATCTGGATGTCGGCTCGTACGCCGCGGAGACCGGGCTGCCGCTGCAATCGTTCGTGATCCAGCAGACCGGCGGTGCCCCCGACGGCCTGGTGCGCGACTGGCCCGCACCGACCACCGGCGTCGAGCGCAACTACGGCTACATGCTGCAGTGGTGGGGCATGGCCGCCGCCGCGCTCGCCTTCGGTCTGTATGCGGCGCGCCGCGCGGGCAAAAAAGAGCACGCGCCGGGCGCGTGAGGAACGCAAGGCACGGCTCGCCGCCGTCCAAACATTGAAAGAGGTTCTGTAGTGTCGACTCAAACTCCCCGTTCGCCGGAAGCTGGCAAATCCAGCGGCAAACCCGCCGCGGCCAAAGCGATGCCCGGCCAACCGAACGGCCCGGGCTCGTGGCGGCGCGGCCGCTGGGTGCTGCTGCTGCTCGCGGTGATCTGCGCGGCGCCGATCGCGATCTCGTACTTCATGTACTACGTCGTGAAGCCGACCGGCGGCAGCACGAACTACGGCGCGCTGATCGAGCCGCAACGGCCGATCCCGGACTCGCTCATGGTCACCGGCGCGGACGGCAAACCGCTGAAGCTCGCCTCGCTGCATGGCCGCTGGCTCATGATCTCGGTGGACAACAGCGCGTGCGACCAAGCCTGCGTGACCAAGCTCTACTTCATGCGGCAAATCCGCGCAGCTCAGGGCCCGGAACGCGAGCGCGTCATGGAAGTGTGGCTGCGCACCGATGCAGACAAGGTCGCGGACGTGATACAAACCGCCTACCCCAACACCGACATGCTGATCGCCGATCCGGCGCAGGTCGCCGCGTGGCTGCCCGCCGACACCGCCACGCGGATCACCGACCACATCTACCTGGTCGATCCGAGCGGCAATCTGATGATGCGTTTTCCGAAAGACGCGAACCCGAGCAAGATCAAAGGCGACCTGACCAAGCTGCTCAAATGGTCGACCATCGGCTGACGTCCCAACCTGGGTAAATGAGATGTTCGTATTGCAACTGGGCCTGATCGGGTTGTGTATCGCGTTGCTGCCGTTGTCCTATGTGTGGGTCAAGGCCGACGACAACAAATTCCGCAAACTGGTCTGGCTCACCACCTTCCTGACGCTCGATCTCGTGATGTTCGGCGGCTTCACGCGCCTCACCGATTCGGGCCTCGGCTGCCCGGATTGGCCCGGCTGCTACGGCACGTCGTCGCCGTTCATCGCGCACGCGGCGATCTCCGCGGCCTATCAGGCGTTGCCGAGCGGCCCCGTCAGCATGACGAAGGCGTGGATCGAAATGATCCATCGCTACTTCGCGATGGCGATCGGCGTGCTGATCATCGCGCAGACGATCATTGCCTGGACGGCGCGTATCAAGCGTCGTCCGCTGCATGTGTCACCGTGGTGGCCGACCTCGCTGCTGCTGCTGATCGTCGTGCAGGGCGTGTTCGGCGCGTGGACCGTGACCATGAGGCTGCAGCCGATCATCGTAACCACGCATCTGCTGCTCGGCCTGGCGCTGCTCGGCACGCTCGGCTGGCTCGCGGCGCGCTTGACGCCGCTGCCGGCCTACGAGCCCGAGGCCGCGCGCTGGCGCGTGGCCGCGCTCGCGGGTCTCGCGCTACTGGTGCTGCAAATCGCGCTCGGTGGCTGGGTCAGCACGAACTACGCGGTGCTCGCGTGCACCGACTTCCCGACCTGCAACGGCCAATGGATTCCGCCGATGGACTTCGCGCACGGCTTCCACCTGTGGCGCGCGCTCGGCATGACCGGCGACGGCGACGTGATCACGCAGGATGCGCTGGTCGCGATTCACTGGACGCATCGCACGTTCGCGTTCGCTGTGATCGCCTATCTGGTGTGGTTCGCGTTGAAGATGCGGCGCTTCGAGTCACTGCGGCGACCCGCCAACGGCGTGCTGCTGGTGGTGCTGATCCAGTTCGTCACCGGCTTGTCGAACATCGTGCTGCAATGGCCGTTACCGATTGCGGTCACCCATAACGGCGGGGCCGCGATCCTGCTGCTGCTGCTCGTTATGTTAAACTTTCGGATCGCTTATAGCCGTCCCGGCCGCGCCGCGCTCCCTGCGCGCGAAGCCGCGCCAGCGTGACTCACATGGACAGCACAACACTCTCCCAAACGCCCGGCAGCCGGGTCTCCCAATTTCTCGCACTGACCAAGCCGCGTGTTACGCAGCTTGCGGTGTTCTGCGCGGTCATCGGCATGTTCCTGTCGACGCCGGGCATGGTGCCATGGACCGTACTGATCGGCGGCACGGTCGGCATCTGGCTGCTGGCCGGCGCCGCGTTCGCGATCAACTGCCTCGTCGAGCAGCAGATCGACGCCAAAATGCGCCGCACGTCGTGGCGTCCGTCCGCGCGCGGCGAAATCTCCACCCCGCAGATCCTGCTGTTCTCGGCCGTGCTCGGCGGCCTCGGCATGTGGACGCTGTACACGTTCGCCAATCCGCTGACCATGTGGCTCACGCTCGCCACGTTCGTCGGTTATGCGGTCATCTATACGCTGCTGCTGAAGCCAGCCACGCCGCAGAACATCGTGATCGGCGGCGCGTCGGGCGCGATGCCGCCCGCGCTCGGCTGGGCCGCGGTAACGGGCCACGTGCCCGGCGACGCGTGGATCCTCGTGCTGATCATCTTCGTGTGGACCCCGCCGCATTTCTGGGCGCTCGCGCTGTATCGCCGCAAGGACTACGAAAACGCCGGCCTGCCGATGCTGCCGAACACGCACGGCGAAAAGTACACGCGCCTGCATATCCTTCTCTACACGGTCATCCTGTTCGCGGTCACGCTGATGCCGTTCATCTCCGGCATGAGCGGCGTCGTGTATCTCGCGTCGGCGGTGCTGCTCGGCGCCGTGTTTCTCGCTTATGCGTGGAAGATCTTCCGGGAGTATTCGGACGAGCTCGCGCGCAAAACCTTCCGTTATTCGATCGTCTATCTGTCGCTGCTGTTCGCCGCGCTGCTGATCGACCACTACGCGCGCGTTGTGATAGGCGCGTAACACCATGCACAACAATCGCTTTGCGCGCATTGCGCGCGCCGCTGTGATGGCTTGCGCGCTCGGCGCGACGCTGGGCGGCACATTGCTGATGACGGGTTGCGGCAAGCAGCCGCCGGCTTTTACGAATCTCGACATCACCGGCAATACGCAATTCGCCAGCGATTTCTCGTTGCCCGACACGTCCGGCAAGATCCGCACGCTTGCCGACTACAAAGGCAAGGTCGTCGTGCTGTTCTTCGGCTATACGCATTGCCCGGACGTCTGCCCGACCACGATGGCTGAGCTGTCACAGGCATTGCAGCAACTCGGTCCGGAGGACGCGAAGCGCGTGCAGGTGCTGTTCGTCACCGTCGACCCCGAGCGCGATACGCCGCAGTTGCTCGCGCAATACGTGCCGGCGTTCAATCCGAGCTTCGTGGGCTTGCGTCCCGCCAGCGAAGAACAGCTCGCGAAGGTCGCGAAAGACTTCCGCGTGTACTACGCGAAGGTCCCGGGCAAGACGCCCGACAGCTACACGATGGACCACACGGCCGCGAGCTATGTGTTCGACACGGACGGCAAGCTGCGTCTGTTCGCGCGCGATGGCCAAGGCGCGACACCATGGGTGCATGACATCAAGCTGCTGCTTGATTGACGCGCATCGCAGGCGGTTTTTTAAAGCGGCGCCGCTCACGCCTCCCCGCATCCATCCCCTCTTCGCAACTCGCACTCAGACCGGAATCGGCAAATTCAGCCCCGGCGCGAGACGCGTCGTCTTGAACTCCGTCACCTCGTAACGCGCGAGCTGTTGCAGTGCGAACGGATCGCTCGCGAGAATGCGATCCAGCCTGTCGCGCTCAATACGAACCGCGAGGATGATGCCGCCGTCGCGCGGCACTTTCGGCCCGGCCGCGACGAAGATGCCCGCGTCGAACTGCTCCGCGAGAAACGCGCGATGCGCGTCGAGCGCGTCGTCGATACGATCGAGGGGGGCGGTGTAGATCAGGTTGATCACGTACATGGTCGTTCTCAGAGGCGGGTGAGTAGGCCGTGCGCGGCTACGGCTCTGGATTATCGGTCAGCCGCGGGTTTTGCGTTGCGCTAGCCATTGCGCTTGCGCTCCGCATAACCATATGCGGTAAGGGTATTTCCCAACTTGCCGCCCATATGAAACAATTTTGGGCTTGGCCGACGGCGCGCCAGCACGAACCGGAGCGCCGCCCATTTCATCCGACTCCGACATCGATCGGAGCCATCGACTCAAACGTCGAACCGCAACAGCGAGAATTACATGCAGCGCAGAAATATCCTCAAAGCCCTCACCGCAGTCGTCGCCGGTGCGGCGATCCTGACCAGCTTCGGCGCACACGCCGACGACAAGGTCATCAAGGTCGGCACGATCGGCGGCCCGGACGCGCAGATCTGGGAAGTCGTCACCAAGGTCGCGAAGCGCGAAGGCCTGAACGTGAAGGTCGTCGAGTTCAACGACTACATTCAGCCGAACGCCGCGCTCGACGCGGGCGACCTCGACGCCAACAGCTTCCAGCACCAGCCGTACCTCGATAGCCAGATCAAGCAGCGCGGCTACAAGCTCGTCAACGCGGGCCTCACGTACATCTCGCCGCTCGGCGCGTACTCGAAGAAGCTGAAGTCGTTGAAGGACCTGCCGCAGGGCGCGAAGGTCGCGGTGCCGAACGATCCGTCGAACGAAAATCGCGCACTGCTGTTGCTGCAGGCGCAAGGGCTGATCAAGCTGAAGGCCGGCGCGGCCACGGGCGGCAACAACGCGACGCCGCTCGATGTCGTCGACAATCCGAAGAAGATCAAGTTCGTCGAGCTCGACGCAGCGCAACTGCCGCGTTCGCTCGCCGACGTCGACGCCGCCGTCATCAATACGAACTTCGCGCTGGCCGCTGGCCTGCAGCCGACCAAGGACGCGATCGCGCTCGAAGACATCCACAGCCCGTACGCGAACCTGATCGCCGTGCGCGCGAAGGACAAGGATCAGTCATGGGTGAAGAAGCTGGTCGCGGCGTATCAGTCGGAAGACGTGCGCCAGTTCATCAAGACGCAGTTCAAGGGTTCGATGGTGCCGTCGTTCTAAGCGACGCGTTCAGCGCGATCGCAAGCGCAGCCGCATGGGCACCAGGAAAAGCACGCGCCGTACAGGCGCGTGCTTTTTTTATAGCTCCAGCTCCCATCTTTCGATCGTCAGATCCTGGCCGAAGCGGCGCTGCGCCGCGCTGCCGGCCAACTCGAACCCAGCGCGCTCGCAAAGCCGCCGTGGCTCCGCCAATGCGCTCGCGGTGGTCAGCGTGAGCTTCGTGTAGCCCGCGCGCCGCGCGAAGCGCACGCATTCGCTGAGCAACTGCGTGCCGATGCCGAGCCTCCGCACGTCCGGTTCGACCCACAGCAGGCGCACGCCCGCGACCGTCGTCGAGACCCCGACGAGGCAAACCGAGCCGACCACCAGACCCTCCTGTTCGGCGATCCAGCACTTCTCGCGCAGCGGATCGTTGCGCTGCGCGTACTCGGCGACGACGCGCGCGAGCAAGCCCTCGAACGTGTGATCCCAGCCGTACTGCGCGGCGAACCACTGCGCCTGACGATGCACGAGCCAGCCACATTCGCCGGCGCGCGGCTGACGCAGCACCACGAGCTCGTGGTTCGGCTTGTCGCCGAGCAGGCGCTCGATCAGCTTCATCGCGGCGATCAACTGCTCCTGCGATAGCGCGCTGAGTCTGTCGAGCATGCCGAGTGCTTCGTGGATGGCGGCGGCGTCGAGCGGCGCGTAGATCGCGTGGCCGTGCTCGGTGAGCGCGATCAGCGACTGGCGTGCGTCGGTGTCGGATGGACGGCGCGTGATCAGCTCGCGTCGCTCGAAACTGGTCAGCAGGCGGCTCAGATAGCCGCTATCGAGCCCGAGCGCGCGCCCGAGCACCGACGCGGTCTGCGCGCGGGCGCGCGATAGCTCGTGCAACACGCGCACTTCCGTCAGCGAGAACTCGCTTCGAGCCAGATGCTCGTGCAGGGCACCGATGCATTGGGTATAGAAGCGATTGAAATGGCGGACGGCCTGAGCGCGCCGCAGCGCCTCGGAATCTGTCAAGGGCGGCTCCCGGGACTTTTTATGGTCGGTACAGCGCACTATATCGGCACGACCCTTATTTACAAAGCCGCTCCATTGCAGCGAGACGCCAACTCGTATTAAACAGGTATTGATCATTTGGGCAGTTTTGATACCACTAGAAGCCGATAACGACTCGCTGGTATCGTCAAATGCGTGCGGTGCGGGAAAGTCCTGGTCTGCAATTTCCTCCGACGGAGCCTTTGAATTCCGCTGTGATCCCCACGCAGCAAGGTTTACGGGGATCCGGGTCGACATGGAATCAGTCCGTTGACTGGTATTATGTTGGTTATATAATGGGCTCTCAATTTTCCGGGCCGTACTGCTCACGGCGTCCTTGGAGCCCCATGGAAACTCGCTGGTCCGCATTGATGCCTGACGTGCGTAACGTCACGCCGCTCTACCTGCAGCTCGCGCGCAACCTGGCGACGGCGATCCATTGCGGCGTCTGGTCGGCCGGCGAGGCGTTGCCGTCCGAGCGCACGCTGTCCGACGCGATCGGCGTGTCGCGCATCACCGCGCGCAAGGCGATCGAGCTATTGGTCGAGCAGGGGCTGATCCGGCGCTCGCGCGGCGCGGGCAGCTTCATCACGCCGCGCGTCGAAGATCCGCTGTCGCGTCTCACCGGCTTCACGAAGAAGATGCAGCAGCGCGGTTTCCGGCCCGATTCGGTCTGGCTCGAACGCGACGTGCGCGCCGCCAATCGCGACGAACTGCTGCACCTCGGCTTGTCGCCCGGCGCGGCCGTCACGAGCCTGCGGCGGCTGCGGCGCGCGGACGGCATCGTGATGGCGGTCGAACATTCGGCGTTGCCGGTCGCGATCGTGCCTGATCCGCTCGTGATCGGCGACTCGCTATACAGCTATCTCGAGCAGCGCGGCGCGGCGGTCGTGCGCGCGTTGCAGCACTTCCGCGCGGTCAACGCGTCGAGCGAAATCTCCGCGCTGATGGACATCGAACCGCGCACCGCGCTGCTGGTCATCACCCGGATCGGCTACAGCGCGGATCAACGCGCGATCGAGCTGACCGACACCTATTGCCGCGACGACTACTACGACTTCGTCGCTGAATTGCGCACCTGAGCTGCGCGGCCCTCGCAGGCCGCAAGTCCGGCGGATGCCATTTGCCGCATACGTATCACGCACCAGAGAGACTCATGCTGACCGGAAACATACTCACCACCGAAGGGTGGATCCACGGCACGCTCGAATACGAAAACGGCCGCATCACGACCCTGTCCGGCGAGCGCGTCGATCCGTCGACGAACGACGCACCGTACATCCTGCCCGGCTTCATCGATCTGCACGTGCATGGCGGCGGCGGCGCCGACGTGATGGAAGCTGGCGACGCGATCGAAACGATCACCCGCACGCATGCGCGCTACGGCACCACGAGCCTGCTCGCAACGACCATGACCGCGCCGCGCGACGAGCTGATGAACGTCGTCGCCGGGCTCGGCAACGTCACGCGGGTGCGCACGCCGGGTTGCGCGCGCGTGCTCGGCGTGCATCTGGAAGGACCGTACATCAACCCCGGCAAGCTCGGCGCGCAGCCCGACGCGGCGGTATCGGCGGTGTTGGACGAGGTGCTCAGATATCTGTCGATCGCGCCGATCCGCGTCGTTACGCTGGCGCCCGAGATCGCCGGCCACATGGAGATCATCTCCGAGATGGCGGCGCGCGGCGTACGCGTGCAGCTCGGCCATTCGCTCGGCACCTACGACGACGCGGTCGCCGCGCTCAAGCACGGCGCGTGCGGCTTCACGCATCTGTTCAACGCGATGTCGCCGCTGCATCACCGCAACCCTGGCCTCGTCGGCGCTGCGCTTGCGCACGCCGAATACGCCGAAATCATTCCCGACCTGCTGCACGTGCATCCGGGGGCGATCCGCACCGCGCTGCGCGCGATTCCGCGCCTGTATGTGGTGACGGACAGCACGTCGGCTACCGGCATGCCCGACGGCGAATACCGCCTCGGCAGCCAGCACGTAACCAAGTGCCTCGGCGGCGTACGTCTGGCCGACGGCACGCTTGCGGGCAGCACGCTGACGATGGATCAGGCGCTGCGCAATCTCGTCTCGATCGGCTTGCCGATCGCCGATGTATCCCACCGTTTGTCACGCTACGCCGCCGACTATCTCGGCATCGAGGACCGCGGCCGCATCGTGCGCGGCGCGTGGGCCGACGTGGTCGTATTCGACCGCGAACTGGCGCTGAGCGCGACCTATGTCGAAGGAGAAGCCATTGTCGAATATGCTTAAGGAAGCGCTCGCGTCCGCCGCAACAGTAGCCGAGCAGCTCAAGGACACCTCGCGCGTCGCGGCGCTCGCCGCGAAGCTTGCGCAACAGCCGCGCCATGTCGCGCTGACCGTCGCGCGCGGCAGCTCGGACCATGCAGCCAGCTACTTTGCATCCCTGACGATGAGCCGCCTCGGCGTGCCGGTTGCGTCGCTGCCGATGTCGGTCGCGACGCTGCAGCAGGCGCCGCTGCAGGTGCGCGACCAGCTTGCGCTCGCATTTTCGCAATCGGGCAAGAGCCCCGACCTCGTCGGCACGATGAACGCGTTGCGCGCGGCCGGCGCATTGACGGTCGCCGCCGTGAACGCACCGAGCTCGCCGCTCGCCGACGCGTGCGAATGGCATCTGCCGCTCGTAGCCGGTCCCGAGCTGAGCGTCGCGGCGACCAAGAGCTATATCGCCATGCTGTCGATCTCCGCGCAGCTGGTTGCGCATTGGCAGAACGACGCCGAGTTGCTCGATGGACTGAATACGCTGCCCAACGCGCTGGAACGCGCGGGCCGGCTCGACTGGTCGATGGCCGTGAACGAGTTGCGCGGTATCGAACGGATGATCGTGATTGGCCGCGGTCTTGGCCTCGCGATCGCGCAGGAAGCCGCGCTGAAGCTGAAGGAAACTTCCGGCATCCAGGCCGAAGCGTTTTCGAGCGCGGAAGTGCGTCATGGTCCGATGGAGCTGATCGACCGCGACTATCCGCTGCTCGTGTTCGCGCCGCGTGGCCCGGAGCAGGCGGGTCTGCTGCAACTCGCGCACGACATGAGCGCGCGCGGCGCGCGCGTGCTGCTCGCGGCGCCCGATGACGTCACGCAAGCCTCGCTGCCGCTCGTCGCCACCGCACACGCGGCGCTCGATCCGATCGCCGCCATCCTGTCCTTTTACGTGATGGCCGCGGATCTTGCCGCCGCGCGCGGGCGCAATCCCGACGCGCCTCGCCATCTCAACAAAGTCACCGAAACTCACTGACGAGAATGGCGATGCGACGTGTCGAGAAATCCAACCTGATGAGTCATTCCGAGAATCACATTGTTTTGCTTGCACCGCTGACCGGCCCGGTCGTGCCGCTCGCGAAGGTGCCGGACCCGGTGTTTTCGGGCGGCATGTTCGGCGACGGCATCGGCGTCGATCCGCTCGAGGGGCGGCTCGTCGCGCCATGCGACGGCGTCGTCACGCATCTCGCGCGCACCGGCCACGCGGTAACGCTCGAGAGCGCCGAGGGCGCGCAGATTCTGCTGCATATCGGTATCGACACCGTCGGGCTGAACGGCAAGGGTTTTGCGCCGATGGTCGGGCAGGGCGCGCACGTGCACGCCGGCGACGTGCTGATCGAGTTCGATCAGGATCAGATCGTGCTGAATGCGCCGAGCCTCGTCTCGGTGATCGCGATTGCGAATTCGGATGCGTTCGAGATCATCGAGCGGGCGCCGAACGGGCATGTCAAGGCCGGCGAAACGACGCTGCTGGTGCTGCGGGCGCGCGAGGGCGTCAGCCACGACGCGGTGCGCGAGGCGAGCGCCGCGCACGTGATGGACGAAGCGCGCCGGCAGATCACGCTGACGCACGCGGGCGGCCTGCATGCGCGGCCCGCGGCGCGGGCGCGCGAAGCGGCGCGCGGCTTCGACGCACGGGTCGAGGTGCGCTACGACGGGCGCAAGGCGCCGATCGAAAGCGTGGTGGGTCTGCTGGGACTCGGTGCCGGCGAAGGCGCAAGCGTCGAGTTGCTCGGCGTCGGTCCGCACGCGCAGGCGGCGGTCGATGCAATCGCTGACGAACTGACGCGCGAAGCGCACGGCGAGGTCGAACCGAAGCGCGAACAGAAAGCGGCGCGGCCAGCGGCCGCACCGGCGGCAGTCGTTGCGGCGCCCGCCGCGGGCGAGCCGCCCGCGCCGAACACGCTCGCGGGCGTGTGCGCCGCGCCGGGCATCGCGCTCGGCAAGCTGGTGCGCTGGGACGACGCGGATCTCGAGCCGCCGGAGCAGGCGAGCGGCACGTCGGCGGCGGAAAGCCGTCTGCTCGACAAGGCGATCGCGATCGTCGACGCCGATCTCGACACGATCGTGCGCGATGCGTCGCAACGCGGCTCGGTCGGCGAGGCGGGGATTTTCGCGGTGCATCGCGTGCTGCTCGAAGATCCGACACTGCTCGACGCCGCGCGCGATCTGATCTGCCTCGGCAAGAGCGCCGGTTTTGCGTGGCGTGAAGCGATCCGCGCGCAAGCAGGCATTCTGAGTAATGTGGAGGACGCACTGCTCGCCGAGCGGGCCGCCGATCTGCGCGACATCGAAAAGCGCGTGCAGCGCGCGCTCGGCTACACGAGCAGCGCGGCTCGCACGCTGCCGGACGAGGCGGTGCTCGCGGCCGACGAATTCACGCCGTCGGATCTGTCGTCACTCGATCGCACGCGCGTGACCGCGCTCGTGATGGCACGCGGCGGCGCGACCTCGCACGCGGCGATTCTCGCGCGTCAGGCGGGCATTCCGGCGCTGGTCGCGGTCGGCGACGCGTTGCATGCGATACCCGAGGGCACTCAGGTGGTGGTGAACGCGAGCACCGGCCGGTTCGAATTCGCGCCGACCGAACTCGACATCGAACGCGCGCGACGCGAACGCAGCCGCCTCGGCGACATGCGCGAAGCGAATCGCCGCACCTCGCAGCAGGCAGCGGCGACCTCCGATGGTCGCGCGATCGAAGTGGCCGCCAACATCGCCACACTCGACGACGCGAACGCCGCGGTCGACAACGGCGCGGACGCGGTCGGCCTGCTGCGCACCGAGCTGCTGTTCATCCACCGCCCGGCCGCGCCGAGCGCGGACGAGCATCGCCACAGCTATCAGGCGATCGTCGATGCGTTACGCGGCCGCGCCGCGATCATCCGCACGCTCGACGTCGGCGCGGACAAGGAAGTCGATTATCTGACGCTGCCGCCCGAGCCGAACCCCGCGCTCGGCCTGCGCGGCGTGCGCCTCGCGCAGGTGCGCCCCGATCTGCTCGACGACCAGCTGCGTGGCCTGCTCGCGGTCCGTCCGGTCGGCGCCGTACGCATCCTGCTGCCGATGGTCACCGATGCGGGCGAACTGATCCGCATCCGCAAGCGTATCGACGAGCTTGCACGCGAAGCGGGTAGATCGGAGCCGGTCGAAGTTGGCGTGATGATCGAAGTGCCGTCGGCTGCATTGCTCGCCGATCAGCTCGCGCAGCACGCCGATTTCCTGTCGATCGGCACCAACGACCTGACCCAATACACGCTCGCGATGGACCGCTGCCAGCCCGATCTCGCGGCGCAGGCGGACGGCCTGCATCCGGCGGTGCTGCGCCTGATCGCGGCGACCGTCGAAGGTGCCGCGAAGCACGGCAAATGGGTCGGCGTGTGCGGCGCGCTCGCCGGCGACCCGCTCGCGATGCCGCTGCTGGTGGGCCTAGGTGTGACCGAGCTGTCGGTCGATCCGGTCTCCGTGCCAGGCATCAAGGCACGCGTGCGCACGCTCGACTTTCAGCTGTGTCGCCAGCGCGCCCGCGAAGCGCAAGCGCTCGACTCGGCGCAGGCGGTCAGAGCCGCAAGCCGCGCCACGTGGCCCCTCGATTGAAACACTAACGAATTTGAGAACCCGCACGCCGTGCGCCCGGCAGCACGTCTGCCTTCACGCGCGGCGCGATTCTCCGTATAGCTGCACCACTCAACCAAGACGTACCCCTACGAGACAAAATTGGAGATACCGATGGATGGAAATCCGTTTCTGAAGATTCAGCGCCTGGGACGCGCGCTGATGCTGCCGATCGCGGTGCTACCGGTGGCCGGCCTGTTGCTGAGGCTCGGCCAGCCCGACGTGTTCAACATCAAGATGATCGCCGATGCGGGCGGCGCGATCTTCGACAACCTGCCGCTCCTGTTCGCGATCGGCGTGGCGGTCGGCTTCGCGAAAGACAACAACGGCGTCGCGGGTCTGGCTGGCGCGATCGGCTATCTGGTGCAGATCGCGGTGATGAAGGACATCAACGACAAGCTCAACATGGGCGTGCTGTCGGGGATCATCGCGGGGATCGTCGCGGGGCTGCTGTACAACCGCTACAAGGACATCAAGCTGCCCGACTACCTGGCGTTCTTCGGCGGCAAACGCTTCGTGCCGATCGTGACAGGGGTGGTCTGCGTGGTGCTAGGCATCGTATTCGGGCATGTGTGGGAGCCGGTGCAGAACGCGATCGACGTGGCCGGCCACTGGCTGACGACGGCCGGCGCGCTCGGCGCCTTCGTGTTCGGCGTGCTGAACCGGCTGCTGCTCGTCACGGGCTTGCATCACATCCTCAACTCGCTGACGTGGTTCGTGTTCGGCACCTTCACGCCGGCGGGCGGTGCGCCCGTCACGGGCGACCTGCACCGCTTCTTCGCTGGCGATCCGACCGCGGGCACCTTCATGACCGGCTTCTTCCCGGTGATGATGTTCGGCCTGCCGGCCGCATGTCTCGCGATGTATCACGAGGCGCCGAAAGAGCGTCGCGCGATGGTGTTCGGCCTGCTTTTCTCGATGGCGCTCACGTCGTTCCTGACCGGTGTGACCGAGCCGATCGAGTTCAGCTTCATGTTCCTCGCGCCGGTGCTGTATGCAATCCACGCGCTGCTGACAGGTCTGTCGCTCGCGATCTGCTCGGCGCTCGGGATTCACCTCGGCTTCACGTTCTCGGCGGGCTTCATCGACTACGTGCTGAACTTCGGTCTGTCGACGAAGGGCTGGTGGGCGATTCCGCTCGGCATCGTGTACTCGGTCGTGTACTACGGTCTGTTCCGCTTCTTCATCCGTAAGTTCAACATGGCGACGCCGGGCCGTGAGCCCGCCGCTGCCGACGAGCAGGTCGAGTCGTTCGCGGCGGGCGGTTTCGTCGCGGCGGCGGCTGGTGCGGCCGTGCCGCGTGCGCAGCGCTATATAGCGGCGCTCGGTGGCGCGGCGAATCTGTCGGTCGTGGATGCGTGCACGACGCGTCTGCGTCTGTCTGTCGTCGATACGGACAAGGTCTCCGAAAGCGAACTGAAGTCGATCGGTGCGCGCGGTGTGCTCAAGCGCGGCACGAACAACGTGCAGGTGATCATCGGACCGGAGGCGGACATCATCGCCGATGAGATGCGTACGGCGATCGCGCAGGGTCGGGGCGACGCGGTGAAGGTGGCGGGTGCTGCTGTGTCGGCGCCGGCTGCTGCCGCGGCGGCTACCGCTGCCGCGCCGGTCGCGCGAAACGCTGGGCACGCCGATGACGCGCAAGGCGGTCCGCTCGATCCCGATCCGCTGCGCTGGCTCGCCGTGCTCGGCGGCGCGGGCAACGTGATATCGCTCGATGCGGTCGCGGCGACGCGTCTGCGCGTGGTCGTGCGCGATCCGTCGGTGGTCGATCGTCAGCGCCTCGCGACGCTCGATATCGCGTGGGTGTCGACCGACACGTTCCATATCGTCGTCGGCGAGGCCGCGCAGCGCTATGCGCAGAAGCTGGCCGAGCGCCTGTCGTCGCAAGGCGGCGGCGCGGGCGCGGCGCCGGTGCCGGCGTGACCGGTTGATGGCTGTCGAGCGCTGTTGAGTTGCACGGCGATCGCAGCACGCCAATAAAAAAGCGGCACCTGGTCCCAAGGTGCCGCTTTCGCGTTTACGACGAGAGCGTGGCGCCTAGCGAGTCCCCCGCTTTGCCGAGCGCGCCACCTCGCGCGATTCGAGCCACATCACATTGATGACACCAAACGCCAGCGCGACGCCAACGCCGAGAATCCAACTGAAATACCACATCACCACGCCTGTTTTCTGTTGAAGCGTCGTGCCGGTCAATACATCGAATGGTGGTTTTCCTTGATCGCCGCGGCGGTCACCTTGCCGCGCATCACGCGATACACCCAGCCCGTATAGAGCAGGATGATCGGCAGGAACACGATGACGGCGAATAGCATGATCTCGAGCGTCATGCGGCTCGATGTGGAATCCCACATGGTCAGGCTGCTGCGGCCGTCGAGCGACGAAGGCATGATGAACGGGAACATCGAGAAGCCCGCGGTCAAGATCAAGCCGACGATCATCAACGACGTCGACAGAAACGCCGTCGCCTCGAAGCGCGAACGCGCGAGCAGCACCGCGAGCACCCCGCCGACGAGACCCGCGAGCGGCGCAATCGCCATCCACGGGTAGAGCGCGTAGTTGTTCAGCCACAAACCCGGCGCGCCGATCACGGTCTTCATCAACGGATTGGAGACGGCGTCGAGCGGCGGCGCATCGACGATCTGATAGCCGCCGATCATCGTCGCGACGAGCGCGCCCGCGACGAGAAACAGCACCACCGTGCACAGCGCCGCGAGCCGCAGCGCCTTCGATGCGCGCTCGTGAACCACGCCATCGGTCTTCCACTTGACGAACGCGGCGCCGTGCGCGGCCAGCATCGACACGCTGACGAGTCCCGTCAGCAGCGCGAACGGATTGAGCAGGCCGAAGAAGCTGCCGCGATAGGTGACGCGCAGATCGGTATCGAACGAGAACGGCACGCCTTGCAGCAGATTGCCGAACGCGACACCGAACACCAGCGCCGGCACGAAGCCGCCGATAAAGAGGCCCCAGTCCCACGCGTTGCGCCAGCGCGGATCCTCGCGCTTGCCGCGATAGTCGAAGCCGACCGGGCGGAAGAACAGCGCGAACAGCACGAGCAGCATCGCGAAGTAGAATCCCGAGAAGGATGCCGCGTAGGCGAGCGGCCACGCGGCGAACATCGCGGCGGCCGCGGTCACGAACCAGACCTGGTTGCCTTCCCACGTCGCGCCGACCGTGTTCACGACGATGCGTCGCTCGGAGTCGGTGTTGGCGATGAACGGCAGCAGGATCGCCGCGCCCATGTCGAAGCCGTCGGTGAGCGCGAAGGCGATCAGCAGTACACCTATCAATACCCACCAGATCAGTCTGAGAACTGCGTAGTCCATATGGGTTTCTCCTTCGGGGCGGTGCAGCGGTGCGTCATGCGGCCGTGTTCGACAGTGGCTGCGTCACCGGCTGTCCGTTCTCGTGGTGATAGCGGCCCGTATGCAGCGACGAAGGGCCGAGCCGCGCGTACTTGAACATCAGCATGATCTCGATGACGAACAGCCCCGTGTAGAACAGCACGAAGCCGCCGATGCTCAGATACAGATCGCGCGGCGTCAGCGTCGACGCGGCCAGGTTGGTCGGCAGAATGCCCGCGATGCTCCACGGCTGGCGGCCCATTTCCGCGACGATCCAGCCGAGCTCGGCGGCGAGCCACGGCAGCGGAATCGCGATGACTGCCCAGCGCAGAAACCAGCGGCGCTTTTCGAGCAGCAACGTGCGCTGCGCGCAGAACCAGAAGGCGAGCACGAAGGTGGCGAGGAACAGCAGGCCAAGGCCGACCATCGTGCGGAACGAGAAGAACAGTGGCAACACCGGCGGAACCGTGCTTCTTGCCGCCGCGGCGATCTGGTCTGGCGTCGCGTCGATGACGTTCGGCGTGAACCGCTTGAGCAGCAGGGCGTAGCCGAGATCGTCCTTGTACTTGTCGAATTCCGCATGTGCCTCGTCGCTGGAGTCGCCGCCCTTTAACCGCTGCAACGCAGAATAGGCGAGCATGCCGTCCTTGATGCGACCTTCGTTTTCGGCGATCAGGTCGCGCAGGCCGACCACGGGTTCGTCGAGCGAGCGGGTCGCGATAATGCCGAGCGCGTACGGCACACGGATCGCATAGTCGGTGCGTTGCTCTTTCTGATTGGGGATGCCAAATATCGTGAACGGTGCTGGCGCGGGCGCGGTCTCCCATTCGGATTCGATCGCGGCGAGCTTGATCTGCTGGACTTCACCGGTGCGATAGCCGGATTCGTCGCCCAGCACGATCACGCACAGCGCCGACGCGAGGCCGAAGCCGGCGGCGATCGCGAACGAGCGCAGCGCGAACTCGGTGTCGCGGCGCTTCAACAGATACCACGACGACACGCCGAGTACGAACATCGCCGCGGTCACGTATCCAGCTGATACCGTGTGCACGAACTTGACCTGTGCAACCGGGTTGAAGATCACCGAGCCGATGCTGTCGAGCTCCATGCGCATCGTCTGATAGTTGAACTTCGCGCCGACCGGATTGTTCATCCAGCCGTTGGCAATCAGAATCCACAGCGCCGACAGGTTCGAACCGAGCGCGACACAGAACGTGACGATCAGATGCTGGATTTTTGACAATCTGTTCCAGCCGAAAAAGAACAGACCGACGAACGTCGATTCGAGGAAGAACGCCATCAGCCCTTCGACGGCGAGCGGCACGCCGAAAATGTCGCCGACGTAATGCGAGTAATAAGCCCAGTTGGTGCCGAACTGAAACTCGAGCGTGAGGCCGGTCGCGACGCCCATTGCAAAGTTGATGCCGAACAGCTTGCCCCAGAACTGCGTCATGTCCTTGTAGATCTGCTTGCCGGTCATCACGTAGACCGATTCCATGATGACGAGCAACCAGGCGAGACCGAGCGTGAGCGGCACGAACAGAAAGTGATAAAGCGCCGTGATGGCGAACTGGAACCGCGACAGTTCTACGACTTCGCTAACGGGCATGTTGATCACCTCGAGACGGATGCGGGGCGGGCACCGACAGCAGCGCCTGCGCGACCTGCTCAGGCGGCAGCATCATGTGCTGCGCCTGTGGATGATTGAAGAATGTGTACTTGAGCGCCATCAGTAGGACGAACTTGATGGCGAGGATGATGGCGATATCGCGCGCCAGCGTTGGACCGCGCACCCACCTGGTGAACCGGCCGCGCAAGCGCGACCGGACAGTGCTGCTGCGATTGAGGGCTATGGTCATGATCGGTCGAAGACGACTTCACGCCGGTGAGTCCGGCTGGATCCAGACCGCCCTGGCCGTCAGGCAGTCTGGCGAATGCATGCCGATTGTAGGAGGTGAACCTCGCGCGCTCAGGTTTAGCCATGCGGCAACACGTCGCGAAACTTGCCGCGTCTGTGCAGTATTGCTACCGGACTTGCGATACGTCAAGAAAGGCTTACCGGCCTCGACAGGCCGGCTTGCGGGTAGGCCGACGCGAAGCGCGGCCGCGGGGACGCAAGAAAGGGCGAAAAGAATGAAAAAGCCCCGCCGTCTTGCGAGGGCGGGGCTTGAGCGCGATGGTCGCTAAATGGCGCGACCGATTAACGCGTGTCGTTTCTACCTATGTCATGGGCGGGACACAATTGACGCGCGCATGGCTTCGACGCTTTACGCGTATTCGGTCAGCGCGCCGCGCATTTTCTTCATCGCGCTGGCTTCGATCTGGCGGATACGTTCGGCCGACACACCGAACTCGTCGGCCAGCTCGTGCAACGTGGAGCCGCCCGAGCCGTCGTCGGCCACCTTCAGCCAGCGCGCTTCGATGATGCGGCGGCTGCGCGGATCGAGCGCGTCGAGCGCGCTTGCGATGCCGTCGCTTTGCAGCCGGTCGCGCTGACGCGAAGCCAGCGCGGCAGTCGGCTCACTATGCGAGTCGGCCAGATAGGCGATTGGCGCGTACGACTCCTCGCCGTCTTCGACCTGACCTTCGAGCGCGATATCGCCGCCCGACAGACGCGTCTCCATCTCCGCGACCTCTTCGCGCTTCACGTTCAGCTCCTTCGCGAGACCGTCGATCTCGTCCGGCGTGAACGCGCCAAGCCCCTGCTTGTGGCTGCGCAGGTTGAAGAACAGCTTACGCTGCGCCTTGGTGGTGGCGACCTTCACCATGCGCCAGTTGCGCAGGATGTACTCGTGGATCTCGGCCTTGATCCAGTGCATCGCGTATGACACGAGGCGCACGTTTTGCTCGGGATCGAAGCGCTTGACCGCTTTCATCAGGCCGATGTTGCCTTCCTGGATCAGGTCGGCGTGGGGCAACCCGTAACCGAGGTAGTTACGCGCGATGGACACGACGAGTCGCAGGTGCGACAGCACCAGGCGGCGCGCAGCCTCCAGATTGTCGTGTTCGCGCAATTCGGTGGCGAACTGGCGTTCCTCCGCCGGCGTCAGCATCGGAATCCGGTTGACCGCCTGGATGTAGGCGTCGATGTTGCCCAGGTGACCGGACAGCAGCGAGGAATGCGAGAGCGCCAGTGCACCTGCCGGAGCGGCCTTAGCCGACGACGGGCTCAAAGTACTCGGAAGGGTCATTGCATGGCTCACGTGTGAAGCTCCTTTGGAATCAGACAATAGCGTACTCAGTAAACGACTCCAGCGATGGATGTTAGCACTCAGATCTGCCGAGTGCTAATACTTAGAGGTCGCAGGGGCATCCGAGTTCCCGAAAATCCTATTGAGTTTTGACTTCTAATAGCCATCATACGCTCTATTTGCCTTGCGCGTTGGACCCGTACAAAGTACCGCCCGGAGCACTTGCACGCTCATGTTTGACTGACATGTCCCCTGTTTTAAAGAGAATAATTGCTGCTTATGGGCATTATCTGGGAAATACCTGCTCCTGAATTCGTGCCTGGAATAAAGGGGGCGCTCGCTTAATACTCGGCAGTATGGGGGACGGATGAACAGGCAGAATCTTGTGGTGCGTGGGCTTACTCTACTTACTCTAAAAGGCACGTTTGCCGTTCTGCTCGTTCTGCTGTTGGGTGCAGCGGGCCCGTCCCAAGCTGAGCAGTTCGGCGTGCAGGTGGCCGCCGGCGTCGGCGACCATCACGTCAGGACGCTCGATCTCGGCGTGGTCTGGGATCCAAACCTGATCTGGTGGCAGATCGGCGACTGGCATTTCGCGCTGCTCGGCGAGGCGCATGTCGCGTGGTGGCACATCAATGAGGGAAACGTTCACGACAACATCGGCGAGATCGGCGTGACGCCGGTGATCCGCTTCATCAGGTCGTCGGGTTCGGTGCGGCCATTCATCGAGGTGGGTGCCGGCGTCCGGCTGCTGACCAGCCCGCGCATTTCTTCGGACTTCACGCTGGGCACCTCGTTCCAGTTCGCCGAGATGGCGGGCGTCGGGTTGCAGTTCGGCGCTCGTGAGCAGTATGTCGCCGGCTACCGCTTCCAGCATGTCTCCAATGGCGGTATCAAAGAGCCGAATCCTGGTATAAATTTCAGCCAGCTATATTTGCAATATCACTTCTGACCGTGGCCGCCTGCGGCTCGCGGTGTTCGAGGGGCTCTGCAATGGCGGCAAAGATGATCGAAGCGATCCGCGGGCTCGAGCGAGAGCGTTTTCGCGCGATGGTCGATGGCGATGGGCAGTCGCTCGACACGCTGCTCGCGGACAACGTGAGCTACGTCCATACGAATGGCAAGCGCGAGACGAAGCGGCAGTTCATCGACGGGATCACCGCGGGGCGCCGTCGTTATCGGCAAATCGAGGTGCAGTCGCAGGATGTCTTGCCGGCCGGGCGCGAGACCTACGTCGTCACGGGCCGCGCGCTGATCGAGATTGAGGCGAACAACGGCGCGCTCCTGTTTCCGATTGCCTATACCGCGATTCACACGCACGAAGACGGGCAGTGGCGACTGATCGCGTGGCAGGCGACCCGTTGCGCGCTCGAGTGAGATTCTCATCGGGCGGGCGCGCCTCGTGAGCGCGTCTCCAGCGGCAGCGGAATGCGGGTGTGCACTCCGCTGCAGCAGGCTCGAGGCCCAACGCGAATTCACGCGGTCGCGCATTCGCCAGCTTTGTCGCGGCTGTTCGCGCCGTGCTCGTCTACATCGGCATCCGCGTCGCGCGCCTCGCGCGTGCCGCGCATCGCTACCTCTCCCGCATACGGATGCCGCGCCGCAACCGGAAGCCGCGTGCAGCGTTCCGCCACGCGCCTGATCGTCGCGAGATCCGAGAAATCCAGACCGCTGTCGATACCCATTGCGTCGAGATTCATCGCGACTGTGACGAGATCGACGTTGCCGGTGCGCTCGCCATTGCCGAACAGACAGCCTTCGATGCGATCCGCGCCCGCCAGCAGCGCGAGCTGCGCCGCGGCCACGGCGGTGCCGCGATCGTTGTGCGGATGCACCGACAGCACGATGCTGTCGCGGTAACCGAGGTTGCGATGCATCCATTCGATCTGGTCGGCGAACACGTTCGGCGTGGCCGCTTCGACGCTTGCCGGCAGGTTGACGATCATCTTGTGATCGCGCGTAGGCCGCCACGTTTGCGCGAGCGCGTCGCACACCTCGCGCGCGAACGGCAGCTCGGTCGTGTTGAAGGTCTCGGGCGAGTACTGGAAGGTCCAGCGCGTGCCCGGCCGCGCCTGCGCGTGTTCCTTGATGAGGCCCGTGCCTTCGACGGCAAGCGCCTTGATCTCATCCTTCGGCTGCTGAAACACGATGCGCCGGAACGACGGGCAGATCGCGTTGTACAGATGCACAATCGCGCGCGGCGCGCCTTCGAGCGCGTCGAACGTGCGTGCGATCAGCTCCGCGCGCGACGGCACGAAGACTTCGATCGTGACGTCGTCGGGAATGCGTCGCTCGTCGATCAGCTTGCGCACGAAGTCGAAATCGGTGTGCGACGCCGACGGAAAGCCCACTTCGATTTCCTTGAAACCGATCGCGACCAGCATCTCGAAGTATTCGAGCTTCTGCGCAGCGTTCATCGGTTCGATCAGCGCCTGATTGCCGTCGCGCAGGTCCGTGCTCATCCAGACGGGTGCGGCGTCGACCGTGCGACTCGGCCATTTGCGGCCGGTCAGCCGGACGGCGGGAAAAGGGCGGTACTTTTCAGCGGGATTGCGCAACACGGTGAGGTGCCTCATTCGTGGTGTCGTCGGCGGAGGGTGGGGACGTCGAGCGGTTGGCCGACTGTTCACGCATGCACGCTGCGGATGCTGCCCATGCAACGTACATTTGATCCTCTCGCATCGTCCGCGCGGTAAACGGACGAATGCAAACGACGACAGGTTGTGGAGAACTACGACGGGGGCGAAGCGAAACTGCGGGAACTACGGGGAGGACCGCCGACGGCAACCGGAGCTGCCAGCGCGCGGCGCTACGCGAGACTTACGCCAGGCGTAGCGATAGGGGCCGCGCCAGGCGGCCGGAGATAATTCGGAGGGTGTTCGGAAGGGAACGCATGAGGCCAAATGTATGACGGCGTGCGTTGGCCTGTCAACCCGCGGCCGTCAGGCCGCCGTCTTCGCGATATCGACGATCAGCTCGACCTGCCGCTCGAGCGCGCCAGGCACCGGCGCTTCGCCGCGCAGCACGGCGTCGATCCAGGCGGCCGTGGTCGCCGCGTCGCGCGCTTCGGGCAGCTCGACTTCGGGCGCATCGGGCGACGAGCGCTCGTGCGGCAGCCGCGTCTCGCAGATGCCGTCATGCAGCCAGTCGACCTGCACCTGGCGGCGAGTATCGGCGACCGCCTCGCCTTCGGTGCCGCGCGCGAGTAGCGCACCGCCGACGGCCGCATCGGGATGCGTGACGAACAGCTGAGTGAGACTGTCGCGATACGGCGGATGCGTGTAGTTCACGAGCCGCAATCCCGCGGGCGCGAACGGCTGCAGCAGCTTCACAAGCGTATGCGTCGAATTGCGCACGCCCATGCGCCGGCGCAGCGCGAGCAGGCGCGCGAGCTTGGGAGCCAGTACGTCGATCGAGGCGAACGCCACGCGGCGCTCCGCAAGTCCAGCTTCGATCTGCGCGTGCGACTGCGCATGGGCGATGCGCAGATGTGTGAAGATTTCCGCGCTCGTCACCCGACCCAGATCCTCGGTGACGCCGTGTACCAGCACCGGCACGCCTTCGCGGGCGAGCAGCAGCGCGAGCAGCGGCACGAGGTTCGGCTGCTTGCGCGCGCCGTTGTACGACGGAATCGACACCGGCCGAAACGCGCCGTGCGGCAGCCGCACCGGCTCGAACGACGTATGCGCGGCGGCCAGCATCGCGGCGAGTTCGTCGGCGGTTTCGCCTTTCACGCGATACGCGAGCAGCACCGCGCCGAGTTCGAGATCGTCGACGCGGCCGTCGAGCATCGCGGTGTAGAGCGAGCGCGTGTCGTCGGCGGTCAGCGCGCGGGCGCCATTCGGGCCGCGGCCGATTTCCTTGATGAATCGGGCCCAGGGGAAGGGAGAAGTGGTATCGGTGGAGTCGGTCATCGTGCGCAAGAGGCGGGTGGCGTGCCGCGCCTGGCGGTTCGCTACGCCATTCGGGGAACAGTTCGGTGTGAGTATCGCATCTATGGCGAGCGGGCGAACAGCAACGAAGCGGGCACGCAGTGGCGCGCGACGGGCCGCCTGACACGCCCCCGCGCCGTGCCGCGCGTTAAACTCGATGTTTCTCGCCGCCTCGGCGGCGCACATCGGAAAACGGAGAACGGGATGAGTTACGTATTTGCACCCGCACCGCAGGTCGCGGTGCCGGTCGTGGGGTCGAGAGAGCAGTTCGCGGTGCGCCGCATCTACTGCGTGGGGCGCAACTACGAGGCGCACGCGCGTGAAATGGGCCACGACCCGGACCGCGAGCCGCCGTTCTTCTTCACGAAGCCGGCCGATGCGATCGTGTACGTCGCGCCGGGCACGACCGGCGAATTCCCGTATCCGTCGCAGACCAGGAACGTCCATTTCGAAATGGAAATGGTCGCGGCGATCGGCGAGGGCGGCAAAGACATCCCCGTCGACCGCGCGCTCGACCACGTCTACGGCTACGCGCTCGGTCTCGACATGACGCGCCGCGACCTGCAAGGCGAAGCGAAGAAAATGGGTCGTCCGTGGGATACCGCCAAGGGCTTCGATCACTCGGCGCCGCTCGGCCCGATCCATCCGGCTTCGACGGTTGGTCACATCGGCAAAGGCGAGATCTGGCTGTCGGTGAATGGCGAGGACAAGCAGCGCGCGGATGTGTCGCAGCTGATCTGGTCGGTGGCCGAGACGATCGCGTATCTGTCGACGCTGTTCGAACTGCGGCCTGGCGACCTGATTTTCACCGGCACGCCGGAAGGCGTCGGCGCGGTCGCGAAGGGTGACCTGATGAAGGGCGGCGTGGATGGGCTCGGCGAGTTCAGCGTGCGCGTCGTCTGAGACGGCTTGCGTGCAGGTGGAGGAGGCAGACAACATGAAGCTCTACAGCTATTTCCGTAGCTCCGCGTCGTATCGCGTGCGCATCGCGCTGAACGTGAAGAACCTGTCGTACGACTACGTACCCGTGCACCTCGTGCGCGAAGGCGGCGAGCAGCTGAAGCCCGAGTATCGCAAGATCAACCCGGACTGCATCGTGCCGACGCTCGCCGACGGCAGTCATTTGCTGCCGCAGTCGCTCGCGATCATCGAGTACCTCGAGGAGACGCACCCGGAGCCGCCGCTGCTGCCGAAGGCGCCGCTCGATCGCGCGTATGTGCGCTCGGTGGCGCTGCAGGTCGCGTGCGAGATTCATCCGTTGAACAATCTGCGCGTGCTGCGCTATCTGAAGCACACGCTGCGAGTCGACGACGACGCGAAGGACGCGTGGTACCGGCACTGGATCGACGCGGGCTTCGCGACGCTGGAGACGCATCTTGCCGGCGACGCGCGCACCGGCAAACTGTGTTTCGGCGACGCACCGACAGTCGCCGACGCGTGCCTGATTCCGCAGGTATTCAACGCGCAGCGCTTCAAGGTCGACACCGCAAAGTTTCCGACGATCCAGCGCATCTACGATCACGCGATGCAACTCGATGCGTTCGCGCGCGCGGCGCCGGGCGTGCAGCCGGACGCGGAGTGAGCCCGGGATCGCTGACACGTCGAGGGCAGCTTGAAACGAAAAAAGGGCGCTCCGCGGAGTGCCCTTTTCCTTTGGTTCGCCGCGAGCGCCGAGCGCCGCAACGATCACGCGATCAGCCGCCCAGTAGCGCGTCCGAAAACTCCTCCGCGCTGAACGGCTGCAGATCCTCGACCTTTTCGCCGACGCCGATGAAATACACCGGAATCGGCCGCTGCCGCGCGATCGCCGCGAGGATGCCGCCCTTCGCGGTGCCGTCGAGCTTGGTGACGATCAGGCCGGTGAGCCCGAGCGCGTCGTCGAACGCCTTGACCTGTGTGAGCGCGTTCTGGCCGGTGTTCGCGTCGATCACGAGCAGCACTTCGTGCGGCGCGCCGTCCTGCGCCTTGCCAATCACGCGCTTCACCTTACGCAGTTCTTCCATCAGATGCAGTTGCGTGGGCAGGCGGCCGGCCGTGTCGGCCATCATCACGTCGATCTTGCGCGCGCGCGCGGCGCCGAGCGCGTCGAAGATCACCGCGGCCGGGTCGCCGCTTTCCTGCGCGACCACGGTCACGTTGTTGCGCTGGCCCCACACGGCGAGTTGCTCGCGTGCGGCGGCGCGGAACGTGTCGCCGGCGGCGAGCAGCACCGATTGGTCAAAGCTCTGCAGATGCTTCGCGAGCTTGCCGATGCTCGTGGTTTTGCCCGCGCCGTTGACACCGGCGATCATCATCACGAGCGGTTGCGCGCGGCCGAGCATCAGCGATTTTTCGAGCGGCTTGAGCAACTCGACGAGCAGTGTGCGCAAGGCGGTTTTGACCTGCAGGGGGGCCGTCAGGCGTTCGCCGCGCACTTTTTCGCGCAGCGCTTCGAGCAGGAATTCGGTCGCCTCGACGCCGGCGTCAGACATCAGCAGCGCGGTTTCCAGTTCCTCGTACAGGTCCTCGTCGATCTTCGTGCCGACGAAAATGCCGGTCAGGTTCGAACTGGTTTTCGCGAGGCCGCTCTTCAGACGCGTAAGCCACGAGCGCTTCGCGCCGGCATCCTGCTCGGGCGGCGGGACGATTTCGACGGTGTCGAGCATGGCGTCTGGCGGCTCGGGCTGCGGCTCGATGATCGTCGTGGCCACAGGAGGAACGGGGGGCGCGGTAGGCTCGATCGGTTCGGCGGGCGCAACGGGCGCAACCTCGGCCTCGGGTGCCGCGCCGTCTTGCGCCGCCAGCGATTCGTCTGCGGCGGTATCGGACTCTTTCGAGCCCTTGAATCGTTTGAAAAAGCTGAACATGATCTGACGTATGGGAGAGCGCGCCGATGCGCGCAGCCGGCACGGGACCGGCGAAGCGGTGGGCAGCGCCGGGATGCGAAAAGGCGGGGCGCTGGCAGCCGCACATTTTATCAGGCGTGCCGCGGCGCGTCGTATCGGCCGCTCGGCCAGGCTGGACGCGCGCCAACCCTGTGGTAACGTGAGCGCTCCGGCCCGCGCGCATCGACGCCGCGGGCGTGTTCATCACCTGGCTGAAACTGCACGATACTGCATGCCTCGTTTAGCACCTTCACGCGCCGCTGGCGCTTCGTCCAAAAGTGGCAAACCGCATGCCATTCGCATCATCGGCGGCGACTGGAAACGCACGCCGCTGCCCGTGCTCGATCTGGACGGCTTGCGCCCGACGCCCGACCGCGTCCGCGAAACGCTGTTCAACTGGCTCGGCCAGCGTCTGGACGGCCAGCACTGCCTCGATCTGTTCGCTGGTAGTGGGGCGCTCGGCTTCGAGGCCGCGTCGCGCGGCGCCGCTCGCGTGCTGATGGTGGAGCGCCATGCGCGCGCTGCCGGCCAGTTGCGCGCAAACCAGCAGCGGCTCGATGCACGCATGATCGAAATCGCCGAGGCGGACGGGCTGCGTCTTGCGGCGAGTCTCGCGCCAGGCTCGTTCGACGTCGTGTTCCTCGATCCGCCGTTCGATGCCGACCTGCTCGGCAAGGCGCTCGCGGTGGCCGTGTCGCTCGTGCGTGCCGACGGCTATCTTTATGTCGAGGCAGGCGAAGCGCTCGAACCGGCCGCTCACGAGCCGCTGTCAGGCTGGGAACTCGTGCGGCAGGGCAAAGCGGGCGCTGTGCACTTTCATTTGCTGCAGCGCGAAAATAAGGAATAATGCGCGTTCCAAAAAAGGGCCGGGCGGTTTATCGTCATCCGCGCCGGTGCGAAATGTGTCGCCCGGACGTGCCCTTTTGTCTGAAGTGAGGAGAAGTCTCATGGTAGTCGCCGTGTACCCGGGCACGTTCGACCCGCTGACGCGCGGTCACGAAGACCTCGTTCGGCGCGCGTCGAGCATTTTCGACACGCTGGTGGTGGGTGTGGCCGACAGCCGTGCCAAGAAGCCGTTTTTCACTCTCCAGGAGCGCCTCGCGATTGCGCATGAGGTGCTCGGCCACTATCCGAACGTCCAGGTGATGAGCTTCAAGGGACTGCTGAAGGACTTCGTGCGGACCAACAACGCGCGGGTGATCGTCAGAGGGCTGCGCGCGGTGTCGGACTTCGAGTACGAGTTCCAGATGGCGGGCATGAACCGTTATCTACTGCCCGACGTCGAGACGATGTTCATGACGCCGTCCGATCAGTATCAGTTCATCTCGGGCACGATCGTGCGCGAGATTGCGCAATTGGGCGGCGACGTCAGCAAGTTCGTGTTCCCGTCCGTCGAAAAATGGCTGAAGGAGAAGGTCGCTTCGCTGGATCCGCAGGACGGCGCTCAGGGGACGTGAGCCAGAGTCGCGCGAATGCCGGGTTTGACGGATCAAGACCGGCCAGGCCTCGGTTATCGGCGCCAGGTGCATCGGTCGGCTGTTCTAAGTAATGTTGGCGAGCCGTATTGGCGGCGAACGTCGATCCTGTCGTTACGCAAGGGCATCACTGTATTCGATGGTTCGCGCAAGCTGCGATGTCAATGTTGATGCGAAGAACAAGAATTGTTTCTTCATCGCAAACGGGCCGATCATCAATAGTCACGCCGGCTTGTCAGGTTCCTGCGGAATCCTATCCGGAAAAAGTCACGGGCGTGGGCAATCGATATACCTTTGTCCAATTCGCCGAGTATGAACTGACGAAGCGCACCAGTACGGTACGATGGACTTCAACAGGGTGACAGGTGCCGCGTACGTGGAATTGCCGGGGCGGAGCAACCAGACGGGCATTGCAAGAGGAATGAGGAGTTTTTTCTAACCGGATAGTGCCGGCTTAACCGACGCTGAACAATGTCAGCTTCCCTTCGTGGCTTTGGCGAACGCCTCGGCAAGCTTGTCGAAGTGTCGGAGGGCCGCGGGCGTCAGCTCGACCTGTTTGCGGCGAGCGTCTTCGGTGTCGTTGAGCAGGAGCCAGCCCTTTTCGCGCATTGACGTGATACGGGCATGCAAGGTAGCCGGCGACCCCAGCGCACTTTGGGCCATCATGTCTCGAACCGACAGGCGTTCGTTTTTTTGCCTCATGCGAGCAACGAACTCCAGGATCTTTTCTTCGAGCGGATCGAGCGCGGGAAGTGAGGGAAGACCTCGCAGTGCTTCGGTCAATTGAAGAAATCGAAGATAGATATCAGCAGGGCGGGCCATGACCATCGCTCCAACGAAAACGCCGCTCACCCGAGCGCGGAAAGCGAACCTTGATGCTGCCCAGCGACAACCGGGCTTCCCTATTTTATCTCCATGTCCAGCTTACGTTTGCATTTGCTCCCGGTCGCGGGCACGGCCATCGCGTTCGCGCTGTCGCTCTGGATCGACCAGGAAGTCTTCACGCACATCGAGTTCGTCCGGGGCATGAACTGAATCTACCGGCCGTCAGGAGTCAGACTATTGAGCACCTTGCTTCTGGGGGGCGATGGCGCAATCGGCTTGCTATTAGCGAGCTGGCTCGTCGCCCTCTTCAATTTCTTCCCGCACGACCCTGTGCGGTCAATCGCCGGCGGAATTATCGCTACGGTGGCGCCGTATGCCTCGTACTCTTTTGCACGGGTATAAAAGGAAAAAGCAGGTTGAGCATGGGCTTTTGCCGTTATGCAACCGATCAAACGTAACCGACCGGTCGGCGCGAGCCAGAAAACCGGTCGGTCCGGACAGCGCGTTCCACGCGAACCATTTCTCTCAGGTTTGGCCGTTACAAAAACTATAACGATAAAGTCGCGCCTTGGCAAGGTTCGTGCGGGTGGTCAGCTCGAGCCGTCGCTGGAGGACGATTGGCTGCTTTCCGAAGGCGCATTCAACCGGTCGATGCAACACTATGATCGTCGATCAAGTGGCGAAGGCTGTAGGGCGCTACGTGCTCGTGGAGGATCGGCCAATCTACCGCGAGTAGCGGAATCGTTGGGTCTTTCCGACACCAGTACGCAACAAATCGCGCCCAGCCCCCGAGAAACATTCCCTTGCCAGAACTCAGCAGACACGGAGGGCGAGCGACAGGCGGAACCAGCATCCGCGGCATTCCCGCCGCCAGGGTTTCAAGGGCGTCCGACGATTCGTGTGACGCCAGCAGACTGTCCTCGATATCAGACAGGTATCGACGTACTTCTTCTGCGACGCATGTGCTGCGAAGTTCCAGGTAAGAGGCGCGGACTTCATCAAGTACTGAAGTGGGCACACACGAATAATTGGAGCCACCCAGCCTTTCCAAAGCAGCGCGCCTGACGAAGTCAGGAAGCGCCCCCAACCTTGTTTCGCAGCCGAGCAACGCATCTTGAAAGACGGGATAGCACGCGAGCCATGCAGCAGGCGGGCGGCCTACTGGTCGGCGTGCCGATAGCCACCGGTTCGTCCGGATAGCGCGTTCCGTTCCAGCCTGTTCTCTCAGGTTCATCGCTATAAAAAGCATATCAATATGGACACAGCTCTGCATGCTTGTCGAGCCGGGCATAAAGCTATACATGGGTTTTCGGTCGCGTCGCGCAGAACTTGAGGGCCTCGCGAAATTTTTTCCGTGAGCGTCACGATATCTGTGACCGAAAGCCTGCTGCTTGTGCTCGCGGAACGCCATACGGGCACGCTATGATGCATTCGGCAAAAGCAACCGAGGATGGCTCACCGCAATGTCTAGCTTACGTTTGCATTTTTGGTCGATCGCTGGGACCCTGATCGCGTTCCTGGCGTCGCTGTGGATCAATCAGGAGGTGTTTACGCACACGTCTTTCGTGCGAGGCGTCAACTGGATTTTCCTGCCGTCCGGTGTTCGGCTTCTCAGCACGTTGCTGGTTGGGTTCGATGGTGCACTCGGCCTGCTGCTTGCCGGACTGATTACAGACTTTCTGTACTGGTTTCCGCATGACCCGGTGCGTGCAATAGCAGGCGCTTTGCTTGGGTCACTGGCACCGTATCTGGTCTACAGGTTTGCGCTCGAGTATTTCGATCTGCGCGCATCGCTGACGAACCTGACGCCGAAGCGGCTGCTTGTTCTGGCTGTCGCCTATTCGGGAGCAAATACGCTGTTTCACCACCTGTGGTTCGCGCTGGCCGGTACGACGAAGAACTGGTTCGAAAGCTTCTTCACGATGTTTGTGGGTGATCTGGCCGGCGCGCTAATCATTCTGTATGTGATCAAGGCACTGCTGGCCTTGTTGCCGAAACAGCCCGGCAATTCCCGCGTCTCGAATGGCATGTTCAGCATCCAGTTGGCGTTGAACAACGCATACGCCAACCAGTTTGCGACGAAGGCTACCTGGCCGAGAAGCGCAGCCGTCCATGATCCTGGCGTGGCATTGCACGGCCGTGCGGGGGTGGAAAAGCTATAATGTTTTGTTTCCTCTTGCAAAGTTGGTGGCGGCATGGCCCTGATGATTACCGACGAGTGCATCAATTGCGACGTCTGCGAGCCCGAGTGCCCGAACGACGCGATTTCGATGGGCCCGGAAATCTATGTGATCGACCCGAAGAAGTGCACCGAGTGCGTCGGTCATTTCGACGAGCCGCAATGCGTTCAGGTGTGTCCGGTCGAGTGCATCCCGCGTGATCCGAACCACTTGGAAACGCGCGAAGGTTTGATGGCGAAATATCACGCGTTGCAGGCCGCCAAGGGCACCTGACGTTCGCGGGTGACGCGCAAAAGAAAACGGCGAAGGCTTGCGGGCCTTCGCCGTTTTTTTTGGGGGGCGGCGTTTCCGTTATCCGACGTAAGCGCTGAAAATGCCGCGCAAAGCGTCGAGCAGTATGTCGCATTCGGCGTCGGTGCCGACCGAGATCCGCAAATGCTGGTCGATGCGCGGCGCGTTGAAATGCCGCACGAAAATTTCCTTTTGCCGCAGCCGCGACGCGAGCGTCGCCGCGTCGTACCCCTCATGCCGCGCGAACAGCAGATTCGCCGCCGATGGCACCACCTCGAAGCCGAGCGCGGTCAATTCCGCCGCAAGCCGTTCGCGGCTCGCGATCACCTTCGCGCAGCATTCGCGAAACCACGCGTCGTCTTCATAGGCAGCGGTGGCCGCGACTTGCGCGAGGCGGTCGAGCGGGTACGAATTGAAGCTGTCCTTCACGCGATTGAGCGCATCGATCAACGCAGGATCGCCGAACGCAAAGCCGACGCGCATGCCGGCGAGCGAACGCGACTTCGACACGGTCTGCACGACGAGCAGATTCGGATAGCGCGCGATCAGCGCAATCGCCGACTCGGCGCCGAAGTCGACATACGCTTCGTCAATCACCACGACCGAATCAGGATGGCTCGCGACGAGGCGTTCGATTTCCGCGAGCGGCAGCGGCCGGCCGGTCGGCGCGTTCGGATTCGGAAATAGGATGCCGCTGTTGTGCACCGTGTAGTCGTCGACGTTGATCGCGAAGCTGTCGTCGAGGGGGATGGTCCGGTAGTCGACCTCGAACAGCTTCGCGTAGGTCGGATAGAAGCTGTAAGTGATGTCGGGAAAAAGCAGCGGCTTGTCGTGCTTGAGCAAGGCCTGGAACGTTAGCGCGAGTACCTCGTCCGAGCCGTTGCCCGCGAACACCTGCTCGGCGCGGATGCCGTGATACGCGGCGACCGTTTCGCGCAGTTTGCGTGCGCTCGGATCGGGATAGCGGCGCAGTGCGTCGGCCGTGTCGCCGAGCTCGCGGCGGATCGCGTCTAGCACGCGCGGCGACGGCGGATACGGATTCTCGTTGGTATTCAGCTTCACCGGATGCGCGAGCGCGGGCTGCTCGCCCGGCACGTACGGCGTCAGACGGTGAACGATGTCGCTCCAGTAGCGGCTCAAGCGATTCTCCTTGCGGGGCCGATTGCGGGTGTCGATGAGTGTGGCGCGCGTCAGCTGTTGTTGCGATGCAGTTGCATCATTGCGCGTTCGAGCTCGCCCTTGATGATCTGTGGCATCACCGCGAGCGCGCGTTCGATCGACGCGTCGATGACCGCCTGCTCTTCTCGCCGCGGCGGCTTCAGCACATAGTTCGCGACGTCCAGCTTCGCGCCGGCGCGCGCGCTTTCGGGAATCAGATCGCGCGGATGGCCGATGCCGATCCGCAGCCGCCAGTATTGCTGCGACGACAGATGCGCGCTGATGTCCTTCAGCCCATTATGCCCGCCGCTGCCGCCGCCGAGCTTCAGCTTGACGCTGCCGGGTGGCATGTCGAGCTCGTCGTGCGCGACGAGGATCTCGTCGGGAAGAATCTTGAAGAATTGCGCGAGCGCGACGACCGATTGACCAGAGCGGTTCATGTAGGTTTGCGGCTCGAGCAGATGCACTTCCTCGCCATGCAACCGCGCTTTCGCGTAAAAGCCGTGAAAGCGCCGCTCGTCGCGCAGCGCGGTGCCAGCCTCGCGCGCGAGTTGATCGACCAGCCAGCAGCCGGCGTTGTGACGCGTCGCGGTGTATTCGGCGCCCGGATTGCCGAGCCCGACGATCAGCTTGATCATGATTGCGTGAGTCCACCAAGTCCGGAAGTGAAACGTACCGGACTAGAAAAGCCGAAAAAAAACCCGCCAGGGCGAACCTCGGCGGGTCACATCGACCGTTTCATAGGAAACGGATCGAGAGGATTGCTTGCTTCGAACCGGAAGGCTCTTAAGCAGCCGGCGTTTCGCCGCCTTCAGCAGCAGCAGCGTCTTCAGCGATTGCGCCAGCGGGGATCGTTGCAGCAGCGACCACCGGGTTTTCCGCGTCGACGTGGGCCACGAGCGCCACACCTGCCGGCAACGGGATGTCCTTCGCGTGAACCGATTGACCTGCTTCGATCTTCGCGAGGTCGACTTCGATGAACTCCGGCAGTGCCGACGGCAAGCACTCGATTTCGATTTCGTTGAGGATGTGCGAAATCACCGCGCTCGACAGTTTCACTGCCGGGTTGGTTTCCTGGTTCATGAAGTGCAGCGGCACCTTGGTGTGCAGCTTCTTCGACGCGTCGACGCGCTGGAAGTCCACGTGCAGCACGAGCTGACGGAACGGGTGGTATTGCACGTCGCGCAGCAGAACCTGTTGCGACTTGCCTGCCACTTCCAGATCGAGGATCGACGAGTGGAAAACTTCTTTCTTCAGCGCGTGCCACAGGGCGTTGTGATCGAGTTCGATCAGTTGCGTGTCAGCGCCGGCGCCATAAACGATACCCGGGGTCTTGCCCGAGTTACGCAGGCGGCGGCTCGCACCCGTACCTTGCAGGGAACGCTCGAAAGCGACTACTTTCATTTTGAATCTCCAATGCACTGCCCGCGACCAGGCAGTAAAAACAGGGCCTCGAAGCCGTAATGGCTGAGGCCCAGGATAGCGGCAAGAACCTTCGTTCGTTCATGCCGATTGTGCCAAAACGCCGCGTGTCGCATGAAGCGGTACGCGGTGTCTTCGCAAATACTTAACTCTCAGCGAACAGCGACATCACCGAATCGCCGCGGCGGATGCGCGAGAACGTTTCGGCGAGCAAACCGGCGCTCGTCAGCGAACGGATCTTCGCGCACGAACGGGCTTCTTCGCCGAGCGGAATCGTGTCCGTGACAACGAGTTCGTCGAGTGCGGAAGCGGCGATACGCTCACCCGCGCCGCCCGACAGAACCGGGTGGGTGGCGTACGCGAATACCTGCTTCGCGCCGCGTTCCTTCAGAACCTGCGCGGCCTTGCACAGCGTGCCAGCCGTGTCGACCATGTCGTCCATGATCACGCAGGTGCGGCCTTCGACTTCACCGATGATGTTCATCACTTCGGCGACGTTCGCCTTCGGGCGACGCTTGTCGATGATCGCGAGATCGCAATTGAGTTGCTTCGCCAATGCACGGGCGCGGACCACACCGCCGACGTCCGGCGAAACTACCATCAGGTTGTCGTAGTTCTGCTTGCGCAGATCCCCGAGCAGCACGGGCGTTGCGTAGATGTTGTCGACCGGGATGTCGAAGAAGCCTTGAATCTGGTCGGCGTGCAGATCCATCGTGATGATCCGCTCGACGCCGGCGATTTCCAGCATGTTCGCCACGACCTTAGCCGAGATGGCGACGCGCGCCGAACGCGGGCGACGATCCTGACGGGCATAACCGAAGTAGGGGATGGCTGCGGTGATCCGGCCTGCGGATGCGCGCTTGAGCGCATCGACCATGATCATCAGTTCCATCAGATTGTCGTTAGTCGGCGCACACGTGGATTGCAGGACGAAGACATCCTTGCCGCGCACGTTTTCCTGAATCTCGACTTGGATTTCACCGTCCGAGAAACGGCTAACCATTGCTTTGCCGAGGGGAATACCGAGGTTTTTGACGACTTCCTGTGCAAGCGCGGGATTTGCGTTGCCAGTAAAAACCATCAGGCCGTCATGGCTGCTCATCGTGCACCTACTTCAGGCTGGGGGCGGGAGAAATGCGATACAGCGAACTACGAGAATTTTTGGCAGGGGAGAAAGGATTCGAACCTTTGCATGCCGGAATCAAAATCCGGTGCCTTAACCAGCTTGGCGACTCCCCTACACTAACTTTGAGCTCCGCCGAACGTGGAGTTTCGTTCGACGATGCAAAACTTATGACGCGAAAGCAAAGAGTGGATGCTGATCCAAGCCCGCTGCTACTGCACTGTTCCACTCGCCGGGCAGTTTGGCTTGCGCCGCTTCTGCTTCAGCTTTGCTACGGAACGCTGCAAAAACACTGGCACCCGATCCGGACATCCGCGCTGGCGCGATGCTTCCAAACCACCGCAACACTTGCGCTACTTCCGCGTACTTTCCTACGACAACCTGCTGCATGTCATTCCGGCCGAAGCTTTCTGGCCACTCAGTGTTGCAGCTGAGTTCTGCGGGAAAGTCGGTAATTATGAGGGGCTTTGTATCTCTTGTCAACGCTTTTTCGGAAAAAATCGCTGCAGTCGGAACCTGCACCCTCGGCGTCACTATCAGGAAGTGACGCGGCGGCAATTGTACAACGTCTAATGATTCTCCGACACCCTCTGCAAACGCATTTTTTCCAAATACGAAGAAAGGCACGTCCGCGCCGAGTTTCAACGCAAGATCCTGCAACTCCTGACGTGGCAGATCGAGCTTCCACAGGCGATTGAGCGCGAGCAGCGTCGTCGCCGCATCGGAACTGCCGCCGCCGAGGCCCGCGCCCATCGGCAGGCGCTTGTCGATTTCGATATCGACGCCTTCGCGGGAGCCCGTATGTACCTTCAGCAACGTCGCGGCGCGTACGGTCAGGTCATGCTCGGGTGGCACGTCGGCGATTTCGGTGCGGCGCGTGATGAGACCGTCGTCGCGTCGCGTGAAGTGCAGCGTGTCGCCCCAGTCAAGCAACTGGAAGACCGTCTGCAGCGTGTGATAACCATCCGGCCGACGGCCGGTGATGTGCAGGAAGAGATTGAGTTTCGCTGGCGCGAGACAGTCGCGCAGCGAATTGGTTGTTTCGATCATGAGTGAAGGCTACATGCGCCACGGGGGCGCCAAACGGGTAGCAAGGTTACGTGAGCGGATGCTGGGACAAAAGGCCCAGCAAGAACGACTCACTGATCCAGCACGAGCTTGATGTCGAGTGGCGGCTCCGAGCGGCTCAGATTGAGGCGCTTCACGCCGGTGGCTGGTGCATCGGCATAGGCCACATAGTCGATCGTCCAGCCGTCCTGGGTGATCTGCTTCAGGCGCGACGGTTGCTCCGGATCCTTCTCGGTCTTCGCGCGCGAAGTCGGCGCCGGCGACGGTTGCAGCCAGTAGCGCAACCCTTCGACCGGCAGCGTGAAGCCGAGCGCGTTCTGCATCAGCGTCGACACGTTATCGGCGGTGAGCGGCTGGCGGTTCGGCAATTCGAGCGTGGCCGAAGCCGGCGACGAAGTCACGATGGCCAGCGTCTGGCCAAGCGGATTGCGCAACTGCAGCGTGACGGTGTCGCCCGTTTCGTGCCACGAGAAATTGCCGTAAGCGTTGCGCTGCTGGCCGTTCTGATCGTTGTATTGGATCGCGAAGCGGCCCTGATACGAGCGGCTCGTCTGCGCGGTGACTTCGGTGGCGGCGTTCGACGTGGACGGCCCCTGCGGCTTCACCGACGCGCAGCCGGCCAGCGCGACAACCGCCGCCGCCGCGAAACCAACCGCCATGCCGCGCGGCGCCCTGGAAAAAGAAATCAAACGGGAAAGACGCATCAAAGATCGTTTACCTGAAGACGTTGCAACGTTTTGACGAGAGTCTCGTTGTCGGGTTCGAGCTTGCGAGCCTCGCGAAACGCGGCGCGCGCCTGTTCCTGCTCGCCGGCCTTCCACAGCACTTCGCCGAGGTGCGCGCCGATTTCCGCGTTCGGCTGGAGGCTGTATGCCTTGCGCAGCAGCTTGATCGCATCGGCCGTGTTACCCATCCGGTACTTGACCCAGCCGACGCTGTCCATGATGAACGCATCGTTCGGTGCGAGCGCCGAGGCCTTCTCGACCAGCTTGTCCGCCTCTGGCAGGCGCTGGTTGCGATCTGCGAGCGAATAGCCGAGCGCGTTATAGGCCTGCGGATTGTCCGGCTGCGTCTGCATCAGCTTGCGCAGCTGCGCTTCCATGATGTCGTAATGGCCGGTTTTCTCGGCGGCCATCGCGTAGTCGTAGGTGAGGTCGGGGTCGTCGGGAAAGCTCGCCGTGGCTTGCTGCAGACGCGCTTCGGCCTCCGGGTAGCGCTTCGCGTCGAACAGGATCGCCGCATCGGTGCGCGCGATCAGTGCCACATCACGCGGATCGGAGGTCTGCAAGTTGGAGAGCAACTGGCGCGCCTCCTCCGTCTTGCCCTGTTTCGCGAGCAGTTGTGCGTGGGTAATCTGCGCGGCCAGGTATTGTTGACTCGCTGGCGAGATCTTGTTCAGCCAGTCGCTCGCGGCCGCCTCATTCTTCTGTTCGAGCGCTAGCTGCGCGAGGTAGATGTAGCCCTGGCCCGCATCGGCACCGGGCGTCTTCTCGGCCTGCTGCGCGTACTGCACCAGATACGTCTGCGCTTCGGGGAGATTCTTCTGCTGGATCTTGATCAGCGCGAGCGCCATCAACGGTGTCAAGTCGTTGGGGTTTGCCTTGCGCATGAGCTCGAACTGCTTCTGCGCGTCGTCGAGACGGTCGCTGGCAAGATACATCTGCGCCAGCGCGAGCCGTGCGTCATGCGATTTCGGATTCTGCTGCACGTACTTTTCGAGCGACGCGATGCCTTCCTTGCGCTCCTCCGGACCCATTTGCGACAGCATCAACGCCGCCGGCAGATAGTCGGGCTTGATCGTGAGCGCCTGCTCGAGCGACTTGTGCGCGCCCGGCGCGTCGTCGGCCAGCAGCTGCTGACGTGCGAGGGCCAGTTGCGCCTCCGGCCGGTTCATGTCGTTCTTCAGCAGGTCCTGCAACACGTGCAGGCCACCGACGCGGTTCGGGCCGCGCGACAACAGCAGTTGCAGCGCGAGGATCGCGCTGCCGCGATTTTCCTCGGGTACGTTCGCCAGTTCTTGCGACAGGATCGGCGACGCATCGTCGGGCCTGCCAGACAGCACGAGCAGCGACGCGTCGAGCTGGGCGGCGCGTTCCGAACTCGGCGCGTACTGTTGCCACAGTTGCGCGGCGGCGAGCGCGTCCGACGGGCTCTGCGCCGCCAGCGCGATTTCGGTGGCGCGTTGCGCCATGCGCGGGTCGTGAGTATCGCGCGCGAGAGCGAGGTAGGTCTGATAGGCCGGTGCCGGCTGGTCGCGCTGCAGCGCGATCTCGGCGGCCAGCACCTGAAAGACGATCTGGCTCGACAGCGGTACGCCGGGCAGCGACTTTTCTTCTTCAGATGTTGCCGGACCCAGCGGGTCCGGCATCGTGACCGACGTGTCGTCGGAATCCGGCGACGGGTCCTGCGCATGCGCGGGCACGGCGGCCAGCGCCCACAATCCGAGCGCGGCTGCACCGAGCATCCGGCGAGCGAACACGGCGAGCGACACGTTGGACACGCGCGCGCGGCGCTTTGATAGCAGCTTCACGAAGGACACGTTCATGGAAATCCGTTCAATGTTTCAGTCGATTGTAACGCGCTCGCTACAATACGCGCACAACCACTCACGCAAGTAGCAGACCAATCAGCCATGCCAGAGTTGCCAGAAGTCGAGGTTACCCGACGGGGGATCGAACCGTATGTGTCCGGGCGCAAGGTTGAGCGCGTCGACGTGCGGACGGCCGCGCTGCGCTGGCCAATTCCGGCCGACCTTGCGAAAACCTTGCGCGGTCACGTGGTGCGCAAAGTCGAGCGACGCGGCAAGTATTTGCTGTTCGAAATCGACGCAGGGTGGTTCATCGTCCACCTCGGCATGACGGGCACGTTGCGCGTTCTGCGTCATGTGCCGCATCCGCCTGCCGCGGCGAAGCACGATCACGTCGACTGGATCTTCGACGACTTTATCCTGCGCTATCGTGATCCCCGCCGCTTCGGCGCGGTGCTGTGGCATCCGCGCGAAGCAGGCGACATCCTCGAACATCCGCTGCTCGCGAGCCTTGGCGTCGAGCCTTTCTCGCCGGCTTTTTCGGGCGCGCTGATGCATCGGGTGACGCGCGGGCGCAAGGTGTCGGTGAAGCAGGCGCTGCTGGCGGGGGACATCGTGGTCGGCGTGGGCAATATCTACGCGTCGGAGAGTCTGTTTCGCGCGGGCATCCGGCCGACCACCGCGGCGGGCCGCGTGTCGCTCGTGCGTTATGAACTGCTGGCCGATGCCGTGCGCGTGACGCTCGCCGCCGCGATCGACAAGGGCGGCAGCACGCTGCGTGATTTCGTAGGCAGCGACGGCGAAAGCGGCTATTTTCAGCTCGACTACTTCGTCTATGATCGCGCTGGCCTGCCATGCCGCGTGTGTGGAACGCCAATCAAACAGATCGTGCAGGGGCAACGCTCCACGTACTTCTGTCCCACTTGCCAGCGCTAGAGTCTCGATGCCTTCCCGCCTGACCCCAACGACCGGCGCGCGCTCGAGCGCGTCCGACACCACGCCCGCGTTTGCGCCGATGCCCGAGTTTTCCGCGCGGCTGATCGCGTGGCAGCGCCAGCACGGCCGCCACGATCTGCCGTGGCAGAACACGCGCGATCCGTATCGCATCTGGCTGTCCGAAATCATGCTGCAGCAGACCCAGGTGTCGACGGTGATTCCGTACTACGCGAAATTTCTCGCGCGTTTCCCGAATGTCGCCGCGCTCGCCGCCGCGCCGTCCGATGACGTGATGGCGCTGTGGGCCGGCCTCGGCTACTACACGCGCGCGCGCAATCTGCATCGCTGCGCGCAGGTCGTCGTCGAGCAGCATGGCGGCGCGTTTCCCGCGTCGGTCGATGAGCTCGCCGAGTTGCCCGGCATTGGCCGCTCGACGGCCGCGGCGATCGCATCGTTCGCGTTCGGCGCGCGCGCGACGATTCTCGACGGCAACGTGAAGCGCGTGCTTGCGCGCGTATTCGGCGTCGAAGGCTTTCCGGGCGAGAAGAAAGTCGAGAATGCAATGTGGACGCTCGCGGAATCACTGCTGCCGTCGAATGCGTCGAACGCGGAGGTCAGCGGGTACACGCAGGGCTTGATGGATATCGGCGCGACATTGTGCGTGCGTGGCAAACCCCATTGCTCGCGCTGTCCGTTCGCGCCGGACTGCGTCGCCAACGTCACCGGACGTCAACGTGAATTGCCGACCGCGCGCCCGAAGAAAGCGGTGCCGACACGCCGTACGTGGATGCTGGTGCTGCGCGACGGCAATGCGGTGATGCTCGAGCGGCGTCCACCGTCGGGCATCTGGGGTGGTCTGTGGAGTCTGCCCGAAGCTGCCGACGAAGCATCGCTGGCCGAGCGGGCGCGCGCGTTCGGCGGCGACGGCGAAGTGTCCGCGCTCGCGTCGTTCTCACACGTATTCACGCATTTCAAGCTCGATATCGAACCGCGGCTTGCGGAGTTTGATCGCGGTGTCGGCGCCCTGGCCGCGCTCAACGATGCGGACACCGCATGGGTTGCGCTCAGCGATCTGGATTCGTTCGGCGTGCCGGCGCCGGTACGCAAGCTGCTCGCCAGTCTGCATGGTTCGTTGCTCTAGCGGAATGGATCGGAGGTGCTGAGCGGGCGACTTGGGTCCGGCGCGGCAGCCTTCACGACTTCAGGATTTCACAGCAACTGATGCTGTTGCATGTAGTGATGCACGACGTCGATGCGCGCGCCGGCATCGGTTAATTCCATCAGCTTTTGCCGTGCGCGCAACGCGATTGGCAGCACCTCGGCGAGACGGTTCGACACCCACGACGGATCGTCGAGCCGGAACGGCTCGGCGAACGGTAGGCTGTCCGGATCGCGTTCGCGGATCGTTGCGATGATCCGCTCGAGCACTTCCGCGCACGCGCCGAATTTGGCCAATAGCTCATTGCCCTCGAGCGGGAGATCATCGGCGAGCGGCTCGGCCATGCCGACCAGCAGACCGCTCGCTTCGACGCGATGCGATAACAGACGAAAGCGCTTCGTGCCGCGTGCGCGAATCAGCAGCATGCCGAATGCTTCGACGTCGCACTCGTCGATTTCGGCGAGACAGCCGATCGTTTCGGGTACCGAAGGTTCTTCCTCGCGCGCGACTTCGGCGCCGCTTTTCAGCATACAAACGCCGAACGGTGTTTTTTCGCGCAGACAGTCGCGCGCCATGTCGAGGTAGCGTGCTTCGAAGATTTTGAGCGGCAGCAAGCCATCGGGAAATAGCACCGTATGCAGCGGAAACAGCGGCAAATCGGCGTACACAGTAGGCGTAGAGGACATGGCGCAACGCTTCGGGTTAAGGCCGCGCGATGCGGCCGGTTAAGCCACCAGCTTCGATGATTCGCCGACGTCGACCGGCGCATCGCGGTGCCGCACAATCACATTCGCCGATGTTGCGAGACGCGCGGCAAGCGTCTCTGCGATGAATACCGAGCGGTGCTGGCCGCCCGTGCAACCGATCGCGACGGTCAGGTAGCTGCGATTGTCGTCGCGGAAATGCGGCAGCCACTTGGACAGATACTTCTCGATGTCGTCGATCATCTCGTTGACGACCGGCTGCGCATCGAGAAAATCCATCACCGGTTTGTCGAGGCCGGTGAGCGGCCTCAATTCATGATCGTAGTATGGGTTCGGCAGCGTGCGTACGTCGAATACGAAATCCGCGTCGAGCGGTACGCCGCGCTTGAAGCCGAACGACTCGAACATCAGCACGAGCCCCGCGTCCTCCTGTTCGATGAAGCGCTTGACCCATGCGCGCAGCACGTTCGCGCGCAGATTGCTCGTGTCGATCTGATGGCCGAATTCGGCAAGTCCCGCGACCAGTTCGCGCTCGCGTTCGATCGCTTCGGCGAGCGACGTGAGCAGGCCAACGTCCGCGTCGTGCGCGGGCGAGCCGGACAGCGGATGGCGGCGACGCGTTTCGGAAAAGCGTTGAATCAGCGACTGCGTGCTCGCGCTCAGGAACAGCACGCGCACGTCGTGCGAGCGCTTGAGGTCGCGGATCATCGCGGGCATTTCGTCGAGCGACGAACCGGAGCGCGCGTCGATCGCGACCGCGAGACGATCCTGGCCGTCCGCGGCGAGGTAGGTGGCGAGTTGCTGCAGAAAACGCGGCGGCAGATTATCGACGCAGTAATAACCCGCGTCTTCGAGCGCGTTCAGGGCAACGGATTTGCCGGAGCCGGAGATACCGGTGATCAGGATTATGCGCATGGAGTCGTCGAAAGCGTAGATTTCATCATAGCATCTGGCCTCCATGCGCGTGCCCGCGGCCTGCCTTCTGCGGGCGCTTCATGGCGCTGTGGCGGGCTTCAGATCAGCTTGCCGGGAAACTGGCTATCGGGATCCTGCATGGCGAGACGTTGCCGATCCATGAAATCGCGCAGCGTGTCGATACCGCGCAGCTGCAGAATCGTGTTGCGCACGGCCGCTTCGACCAGCACCGCGAGGTTGCGGCCGGCGGCCACCTGGATCGTCACCTTGCTGATCGGTAGGCCGAGCACGTCGACGGTCTGGCTTTCCAGCGGCAGCCGCTGGAATTCGCCGTCGGGGCGGCGCACCAGTTGCACGATCAGCTTCAGTTTCATTTTGCGGCGCACCGCCGTTTCGCCGAAGATCGTCTTGATGTCGAGCAGACCGAGGCCGCGAACTTCGAGCAGGTTCTGCAGCAGCGGCGGACAGCGTCCTTCGACGAAGTCCGGGCCGAGGCGCACGAAGTCGACAGCGTCGTCGGCGACGAGACCGTGGCCTCGGCTAATCAGTTCGAGGCCGAGTTCGCTCTTGCCGAGGCCCGAGTCGCCGGTCAGCAACACACCCATGCCGAGGATGTCGAGAAACACGCCGTGCAGCGTCGCGCGCGGCGCGAGAATGCGCGACATGTAAAGACGCAGACTATCGATCACCGCGGCCGCCGAGGTCGGCGTCGTGAACAGCGGCGTCGACGAGCGCGTGCAGCGCAGCACCAGCTCCGGCGGCGCCGCGACTCCGCCCGCGACGACGAGAAACGGCGGCTCCAGCGCGATCAACTCGGCCATGTGGCGCGAGCGGTCTTCGTCGGTCTGACGTTTGTAGTAGTCGATTTCAGCGTCGCCGAGCACCTGGATCCGGTTGGGGTGGATCAGGTTCAGGTGGCCGACGAGGTCGGCGCTCGACGTGGCATTGGCGACCGATTCCGAAGAAAAGCCGCGCTCCCAGCCTTCATGCCCCGTGAGCCAGCTGAGCTTCAGCATGGCGGCGTTGTCGTCGAAAATGCTCTGGGCGTTGATGCTGGACGTATCCATGAGTCAGTGACTCCAGTGTGAGCCGCTTACCGGGCCTTACCTGCGTGTATGTGCGTGCATGAACTACTGCCGCCGTTGCATCAAGGTTGCCACTGAGTAAGCAGGCGATGCAACGATTCGCGTTCTTCTTCCGTGTGCAGCCGCTCGCGGGCGTCGCGATCGGACAGCAATTGCGCAATCTCGGAAAGAATTTCGAGGTGCTGTTGAGTGGCCTGTTCGGGGACGAGCAGGAAGATCAGCAGCGAGACCGGCTGGCCGTCCGGCGCTTCGAAGGGGATCGGTTCGGCGAGTCTGACGAATGCGGCGAGCGGCTGCTTGAGGCCCTTGATCCGCCCATGCGGGATCGCGACGCCTTCGCCGAGCCCGGTCGAGCCGAGTCGTTCTCGCGCAAAAAGATTGTCTGTGACGGTACTGCGGGCGATGCCGTTCTGGTTCTCGAAGATCAGGCCCGCTTGCTCGAACACGCGTTTCTTGCTGGTGACCGATAGTCCGATGACGACGTTCTCGAGGGGAAGAAATTTGGCTAAACGATTCATTTTGACAGGCGAAAACGTGGCCTGAGTTCTCCCCACCGGGGCGGTTGAGTGACGTTCCATTCGTTCGATGCTGGCGAAGACGGACGGTCAGCGTCGATCGCGAAAGCGTTAGATTTCGATCGGCCGTACTTCATCAGAGCTGGCTTGACCCCGATGGTAACCGGAACATTATAGAACAGGGTGACGGCCGATGGTGCGGCGCGCCATCTATGCATATCAGGTTTTTCAGCGCTTGCGCCGCGGCACATGTCGCGCTGCGCAATCTTCTGCGGGAATGGTTGGGGTCGGCCTCGGCGAGACGCACCGGCGGTGAGCGGGAACCGGGGCGCTGAAACGAAAAACCGCCCGGTCGCGGGCGGCTCGACGAGTTCAAGGGAAATGAGGAATTTCCTCTAATTTCTCCTATTGCGGCGGCACGTCCAGTTGCGGCGCCGGCTGATACTTGATCGCTTCGTGCTGATGGCCTTGCAGACGATCCTTGTGGCGTATCACCTGCCTGTCGAGCTTGTCGATCATCAGATCGATTGCAGCGTACAAATCGCTGTCACAACTCTCGACGAAGATATCCTTACCCTTCAGATGGAGGTTGATTTCCACCTTTTGACGCTTGTCCTTTTCCTTATGGTTGTCGACCGAGAGGACCACACTGCCGTCGATGACCTGATCGAAATGTCTTAGCACCCTGTCCAGTTTGGTGATCACGTATTCGCGCAACGCAGGCGTTACTTCGAGGTGGTGTCCACTGATCTTGAGATTCATAGTGCTTCTCCAAGCTAATGGCCGCTTGGTCCGCACAATGACAGAGGTCCGGTCGATCTGACGGCTTGCCTGTGTCGCCCCCCGGTGACGGACATCTGGCAGGTCGCAGCGGCCGGCCTGTCCGCCAGGTGCGGAGCGGCCGGTAAATGCCCGCTGCAAAACGCGGCGGGCTACAGAGACTTGCGCAGGTTGACTGCCGGGATTCTGAGCGCCTCACGGTATTTCGCAACGGTACGCCGTGCGACCACGAAGCCCTGTTCCGCCAGCAGTTCGGCTATGCGACTGTCTGAAAGTGGCGATTTCGGGTTTTCCGCTCCTATCAGTTGTTTGATCAGCGCGCGAATGGCCGTGGAGGAGGCCGCGCCGCCGGTGTCCGTCGAAACGTGTGAGCCGAAAAAGTACTTGAATTCCAGCGTCCCGAATGGGGTCAGCATGTATTTGCCGGTTGTCACACGCGAGACAGTCGACTCGTGTAGGCCCAGCGTATCAGCTATTTCCCGCAAAACCAAGGGGCGCATGGCAATTTCGCCGTGCACAAAAAAGCTCTTTTGACGCTCGACAATTGCCTGCGCAACCCGCAGGATCGTCTCGAAACGCTGCTGGATATTTTTGATCAGCCAGCGTGCTTCCTGCAGTTGCTGGCGCAACGAACCACTGCCCGGATCGCCGCGGTTATTGCGCAGAATATTCGCGTATAGATGGTTAATCCGCAGCTTCGGCACTACCTCGGGATTCAGCTCCGCCTGCCAGCCCTGTGCCGTTTTGCGCACCATGATGTCAGGCACCACGTAGTCCGCTTCGGCCTTGCCATAGGCCGCGCCCGGAAATGGTTCGAGCGAGCGGATCAGCACATGCGCGTCGCGCAGATCGTCGTCGCTGGCCTTAAGGTACTTGCGCAGCCGCGTGAAATCGCGCGCGGCGAGCAGTTCCAGGTAATGGCTGACAATGTCTAGCGCAAGCGTGCGCGTGGGCGATGGCTCGAGCCGCAGCAACTGCAGCTTCAGACATTCGGACGCGGAGCGCGCGCCGACACCTGATGGGTCGAAGCTATGCAGCAGCGCAAGCGCGGCGTTCAGTTCGTCGACGTCGACTTCGAGTTCTTCGGGCAGGTCAGCCAGCACTTCTTCGAGCGTGGCGGCGAGATAGCCGTCGTCGTCCAGCGATTCGATCAGGAACGTGATGAGCGCGCGGTCGCGCTGGCTCGCCTGGGTGACGCGCAGTTGCGCCATCAGGTGGTCGCGCAGCGACGTGCTCGATTCGTGGATTTGCAGCGGGGGCAGGTCGTCGTCGTCCGACGCGTTGCCGGAGCGGCCGTAGTCGTCCAGGTTCCACTGCGAGGTATCGCCGCCGCCGTCGCCCGAAAGGCCATTGTATTCGTCGACACCCTGCGGCTCGCCGCTTTCGGCTCGCTCGCCGTTGCCCTCGGACGATGCCGAACCGTTGCCGGCCATCGGATCGGCCGGCGCCGAGGAGCCCGGTGTCTGGGCGATCACGGAACCGTCGCCTGCCACCCGCAACGGGCTCGCGATCCACTCGTCTTCGTTTTCGAGGAGAGGATTCTGCGAGATCGCCATGGCGACTTCCTGCTGCAGTTCGAGCGTCGACAACTGAAGCAGTCGGATGGACTGTTGCAGTTGCGGCGTGAGCGCAAGATGCTGCGATAGGCGGAGTTGGAGGCTGGCTTTCATGGCAAGTTGAGATTCATTGTAGAGAGTTTGCCACGACCGCGATACCTTGCGGCACTCGCAATTTTTGGGTACGCCCAATTTGGCGCGCCGCGCGGCGCCACCCTGCGCCGCCTGACAACGAATGTGCGGGTGCCGCAAAAATGGCGCCGCGGCCGGCCGCGCGCGCTCGCGTGGCCGGGGACGCCGTGTGTGCTTACATGCGGAAGTGCTCGCCCAGATAGACGCGCCGCACGCTTTCGTTTTCGATGATGTCGCTAGGCGCGCCGGCGGCCAGCACGCTGCCGTCGCTGATGATGTACGCGTGATCGCAGATACCTAGCGTTTCGCGCACGTTGTGGTCGGTGATCAGGACGCCGATATTGCGCTGCTTCAAGAACTTGACGATTTTCTGGATTTCCAGCACCGCGATCGGGTCGACGCCGGCGAACGGTTCGTCGAGCAGAATGAAGCTAGGATTGGTTGCCAGCGCGCGCGCAATTTCAACCCGACGACGCTCGCCGCCCGACAGCGAGAGCGCCGGATTTTCACGCAGATGCGCGATCTGAAGCTCGTCGAGCAGCGCTTCGGTGCGTGACGTGATCACGTCTTTGCCGAGGCGCTTGCCGTTTTCGTCGTGCTGCAATTCCAGCACCGCGCGAATATTCTGCTCGACGCTCAACTTACGGAACACCGACGCTTCCTGCGGCAGATATGACAGGCCGAGCGATGCGCGTTTGTGAATGGGCAGCAGGCTGATCGACTTGCCGTCCAGATCGATTTCGCCGGCGTCGAGCGGCACGAGGCCGACGATCATGTAGAACGACGTGGTCTTGCCGGCGCCGTTCGGGCCGAGCAGGCCGACCACTTCGCCGCTCTTCACGTCGAGCGACACGTCCTTGACAACCGTGCGCGAGCCATAGCGCTTCTTCAGATTGCGCACGACCAGCGAACTGCTGGTGCCGGCCGGCTTCCGATGGGGGAGGGGCGCGATGGTGCTGCTCATGGTGCTCACTGGTTCGGCGCTCCCTGGATCGAGTTGGACGGCGTGAGCGTGGCCGACGCGCCGGTCAGCGGCGCGGCGCCGGCGTTGCGCGGCGAGAGCATGGCGCGCACGCGGCCGGTCGGGTTGCCCGGACCTGCGACGTCCTTGCCTGCCTTCGCGGTGTAGAAGTCGTTCTGGCCGTCGTAGGTGATCACGCTACCGTGCACCTGGTCGAGCAGCGTCGTCATGCTCTGCAGGCGGCGCACCGTCGCATTGGTGGTCAGCGTGGTCAGATCCTGCTTGCCGTCGTAGTCGATACGGATCGCCGTACCCTCGATGTATTCGTCGAGCCCTTCGCGCTTCTGGCGGAAATACGACAGATTGCCGCCGCTCGAGGTGCCGGTCGCGAATTGGTAGCCCTGCGGGTCTTGCGACACTTCGACGCGATCGGCCTTGATCAGGATCGTCCCTTTGGTGGCCACCACGTGGCCGGTGAAGATGCTGACCTGCCGCAGGTCGTCGTAAGTCATGTTGTCCGCTTCGATGTTCAGCGGCTTGTCTTTGTCGGCGCGGTCCGCGTGCGCAAGCGGCGCGAAGCCGACGAGCGGCAGCGCGACGACGAGCGCAGCGAGTGCGGCGCGGCACGCGGACAGCGCGCGCGAACGGCCGGTATCAAAACGGGGGTGCGATTCGTTCATGCAGTCACGCCTGGAATGGATTACCCGGTATGCGTTGGCTTAGTGGCCGGAATCGGACGCGGCGATTGCGCCTCTTACATTGCCGAACAGTTGCATAAACCGGGTGACATTGTTGTATTTCATGCCGCTGGCAGTCATCACGGACATGCCGCGCTGAAGTTTAACTGGCTTTTCAGTCTCGATCACATCGTCGTTGACGAGGACCCTGAAATGCTCGGAATCGGCCTGCATCTGCGGGTCGCCGCCGCCGGGCGCGCGCAGGATGCGCGCGTTCTGGTACAGATTGACGATCGACGCATCCGCGTTGACCGTGCCCGTGTCGCCGGTCGCGGTGACGATCGGCTTGCCGGGCTGGAACGCACGCATCGCCGGTTTGACGAGGTCGCTCATTTCGTCGTCCTCGTAATGGACCAGCGACTTCGCGGTCAGCCGGTACTGCGTCGCGCCCGACTGGTCGAGCTCGGACACCGAAAAGTCGTCGGCGAAGTAGTCCGGCGTGTGTTCCTTCGGGCGCACCTCGTCGTCGGTCTTGCGCGGCAACGTGGCTTGCAGCAGCCACCACGTGATGCCGGCGAGCGCCGCCATCGCGATGAGCGGGATCAGCGAAGTCAGGCGAAACTGGTTCATCCCACGAGGCCCCGTTGCTCGCCGCTGCACGCCGCCGCGAGCAGTGCTTCATATTTGTGCTGGGCACGCAGCAGCGTGTCGCACACTTCGCGCGCCGCGCCGTAACCGCCGCGCGCCTCGCTGACCCAGTGGGCGCGTGCGATCACTTCGGGATGCGAATTGGCCGGCGCGGCCGCGAAGCCGACGCGCAGCATCACCGCGAGATCGACCCAGTCGTCGCCCATGTAGCCGCAGTCCTCGGCGGTGAGGCCGGTTTGCCGCAGCAGGTCGGCGAACGCCTGTGGCTTGTCCTGCACGCCCTGGTAGACATGCGCGATGTTCATTTCTTTCGCCCGCGCGGCCACGATGCCGGACTTGCGCCCGGTGATGAGCGCCGTTTCGATGCCGGCCTGGCGCAGCAGCTTCATGCCGTGGCCGTCCATCGAGTTGAAGCCTTTCATCGTGTCGCCTTCCGCCGTGAACAGCAGGCCGCCGTCGGTCAGTACGCCGTCGACGTCGAAAATCATCAGCTTCACGCGGCTTGCGCGTTCGGTAGCGGTAGGGGGAGCAACGGCCATCAGATCACCTTCTTCGAAAACAGGTCGTGCATGTTGAGCGCGCCGATCAGCTTGCCCGTTTCGTCGACGACCAGCATCTGATTGATGCGATAACGCTCCATCAGTTCCACGGCTTCGACCGCGAGATGATCCGGCCCGATCGTGCGCGGGCCCGCGGTCATCACCGAGGCGATCGGCAGCTGGCGGAAATCGCCGTCGCGTTCGAGCACGCGGCGCAGGTCGCCATCGGTGAAGATGCCCGTCACACGGCCCTCGCGGTCGACGACCGAGGTCATGCCCATGCGCTTCGCGGTCAGTTGAAAGAGGGCATCGCTGACGGTTGCCTCAGGGGTGACCTGCGGCAACTGGTCGCCGGTGCGCATGACGTCGCGCACGTAGGTGAGCAGGCGTCGGCCGAGCGCGCCGCCCGGATGCGAGCGCGCGAAGTCGTCGCGGCCGAAGCCGCGCGCGTCGAGCACCGCGACCGCGAGCGCATCGCCGAGCGCGAGCGCGGCGGTGGTGCTGGCGGTGGGCGCGAGATTCATCGGACAGGCTTCCTTCGCGACGCCGGAATTCAGATGCACATCCGCGAGTTGCGCGAGGCTAGAGCCAGGACGGCCCGTCATCGCGATCAGCTTCGCGCCGATCCGCTTGATGAGCGGCAGGATCGCCATCAGCTCCTCGGTTTCGCCCGAATTGGACAGCGCGAGAAATACGTCGTCGGCGGTCACCATGCCGAGGTCGCCGTGGCTTGCTTCCGCCGGATGCACGAAGAACGCCGGTGTGCCGGTGCTTGCCAGCGTGGCCGCGAGTTTGCGGGCCACGTGGCCGGATTTACCGATGCCGGAGACGACCACGCGTCCACGGCAACCCAGGATGAAATCGACCGCGCCGACGAAACTGCCGTCGAGCTGGTCGCGAAGCGCGCGCACGGCGTCCGCTTCGATGTCGAGTACGTCGCGAGCAAGCGTGAGTGCCCTGTCGCCATTGATTTTCGCTATCATTCGCGGAGTATAGCAAAGGCGCCTGTTCGCCGCCCCGGGCCTGCTGTGCCGAGCCGCTGTCTGCATCGGCCTGTCGACAATCCCTTTTTCAGCTGCTTTGCCGCCTTTTTGCAGCTTTTTTGCCGGCCCAATCAATCATGTCGCACGGCGTTCTCGTGCGCGGTTCCGCTGACGAACGAGGACGCTTGACCCATGCGTTTTTGCCGATGATTTCCCCGCTCGAAATGACGCTGTTTCTGCTGCTGGCATCGGTGGCGGGCGTGGTGATCTTTCGCTTCCTGAATCTGCCGCCGATGCTCGGCTACCTGACGGTCGGCATCGTCGTCGGGCCGCATGCGTTTGGGCTGATTCCCGATTCGGCGGGGGCGCAGAATCTCGCGGAATTCGGTGTCGTGTTCCTGATGTTCTCGATCGGGCTCGAGTTTTCGTTAGCCAAGCTGCGCACGATGCGCCGGCTCGTGTTCGGACTCGGCTTGCTGCAGGTGATCGGCACGGTCGCGGTGGCGGTGTCGCTCGGCTTCGTGCTCGAGCGTTGGGTGCATATCACGTGGCAGGCGAGCGTCGCGCTGGGCGGCGCGCTGGCGATGTCGTCGACGGCAATCGTCAGCAAGATGCTCGCGGAGCGGCTCGAAATCGAAACCGAGCACGGCCGCAATATCTTCGGCGTGCTGCTGTTTCAGGATCTCGCGGTGGTGCCGCTGTTGATCATCATTTCGGCGCTCGGCGGCCGCTCCGAAAATCTGGTCAGCGCGCTCGGCGTCGCGGCGATCAAGATCGTCGTGGCCCTCGCGCTGCTGCTGATCGTCGGGCAGCGCTTCATGACGCGCTGGTTCAACGTGGTCGCGCGGCGGCGCTCGCAGGAGCTGTTCGTCCTCAATCTGCTGCTGGTGACGCTCGGCGCCGCGTTCATCACCGACAAATTCGGACTGTCGCTCGCGCTCGGCGCGTTCATCGCCGGCATGTTGATCGCCGAGACGCCGTATCGGCATCAGGTCGAAGAGGACATCAAGCCGTTTCGCGACGTGCTGCTCGGGCTCTTCTTCGTGACCACCGGCATGCTGCTCAATCCGCGCGTGATCTGGGAGCATCCGCTCGTCGTGCTGGCCTTTTTCCTCGGCCCGGTGCTGCTGAAAGCAGTCATGATCACCGGCCTTGCGCGGCTCTTCGGCGCGACGCCGGGCGTCGCGATGCGCACCGGTATCGGTCTCGCGCAGGCGGGCGAGTTCGGCTTCGTGCTGCTGAACCTGATTCTCGACCGACATCTCGTCGATGCGACGCTGTTGCAGGCGATTCTCGCCGCGATGCTGCTGTCGATGCTCGCCGCGCCGTTCATGATCCAGAACGCGGACCGTGTCGTGCTGCGGCTGTCGTCGACCGAATGGATGATGCAGTCGTTGCAGATGACGCGCATCGCCACGCAAAGCCTGAAGCAGAGCGGCCACGTAATCATCTGCGGCTACGGCCGCGCCGGGCAGAACCTCGCACGAATGCTCGAGCATGAAGGGCTCTCGTATGTCGCGCTCGATCTCGATCCCGACCGTGTCGCGGCGGCCGCGGCAGCCGGCGAATCGGTCGTGTTCGGCGACGCGGGGCGGCGCGAGTCGCTGCTGGCCGCCGGCCTGCATCGCGCGGCCGCGATCGCGATCACCTACGCGAACACGCCGTCGGCACTGCGCGTGCTGCACAACATTCACGAGATGGAGCCGACGCTGCCGGTCATCGTGCGCACCGTCGACGATGCCGATCTGGAGAAACTGCTCGCCGCCGGCGCGACGGAGGTGATTCCGGAGATCGTCGAGGGCAGCCTGATGCTCGCGTCGCATACGCTCGTCGTGATGGGTGTGCCGATGCGGCGCGTGGTGCGGCGCGTCGAGGAGATGCGCGACGAACGTTATTCGCTGTTGCGCGGCTATTTCCACGGCGCCGACGACATCGACGACGACGACGGCCACGAGCAGGTGCGGCTACAATCGGTGCCGGTCGACGAGAGCGCCGACGCGGTGGGCCGTACACTCGCCGAGGTGGGCCTGTACGAACTCGGTGTCGAAGTGACCGCGATCCGCCGGCACGGCATCCGCGGCGTCGAACCGGACCCGTCGACGAAACTGCGCGCGAGCGACATCGTGGTGCTGCGCGGTCTGCCCGAACAACTGGCGCAAGCCGAGGAGCGGCTGTCGAAGCATCGCCGCGCCGCTGCGGCCTGAACCCGTGAGCCTGGCCCGTTCTGGCGGGCGACCCTGATTCAAGCTTTTCACCGGACCTGTCGAGGTCCATCCGGAGACATCATGTCCAAGGCGCTCGCGAGCGCGCCGCTCGATGCGGCCGACTACATCAGAAGTCACATTCGCACGGTGCCCGACTGGCCGCAGCCGGGCGTGCAGTTCCGCGACATCACGCCGCTGCTGCGCGAACCGAAGTCGCTGCGTGTGCTGATCGACCTGTTCGTGCAGCGCTATATCGACGCGAAGCTCGACTACATTGCCGGGCTCGATGCGCGCGGCTTCATCATCGGGCCGATCGTCGCCCATGAGTTGAGCGTTGGCTTCATCCCGATTCGCAAGGCGGGCAAGCTGCCGTACAAGCGGATCTCGCAATCGTATGAACTGGAATACGGTACCGCGACCGTCGAGATTCACGAGGATGCGTGCGAGCCGGGCGACCGCGTCGTGATCATCGACGATCTGATCGCGACCGGCGGCACGATGATGGCCGGCAAACTGCTGCTCGAGCGGCTCGGCGCGGTCGTCGTGGAAGGCGCGGCGATCGTCGATCTGCCGGAGCTGGGCGGCTCGAAGCTGCTGGGCGAGGGCGGTCTTGCGCTCTATACCGTGACGAGTTTCGACGGTCATTGAACCGGGAGGTAGTCACGGCGCGTGCCGTGACGCGCGGTAGCGTTTCCCGCCGTACCAGCGGCTAAAGTCGCACGAGCCGCACAAGCCCGGTTGGCCGAGCAAAACCAACCGGGCTCAACGATATGGCTCACCCATCAGGGTTCACCAGTCGCCCAACCAGAAGGCCACCACGATGCCCAACTTCCTGCTGTTTCTTGCCACCTCGATCGCGATCACCGTGGCGCCCGGCCCGGACAATCTGCAGGTGCTCGCGCGCGGCATCTCGCAGGGCCGCGCGGCCGGCCTGGTCGCCGCGCTCGGCTTTGCCGCCGGCATCACGTTTCATACGACACTCGCGGCGCTCGGCGTCGCCGCGCTGCTGCGCTCGTCGCCGCTCGCGTTCGAAGCGATCAAGCTCGCCGGCGCCGCGTATCTGGTGTGGATCGGCATCAAGGCGCTGCGCAGCCAGGGCCTCGCGACCGCGCACGAGCGTGCGCCGCAGCCGCTTTCGACGGTGTTTCGCCAGAGCGTGCTCGGCAATCTGATGAATCCGAAGGTCACGCTGTTCTTCGTCGTGTTTCTGCCGCAGTTCGTGCAGCCGGACGGCGCGCAGAGCGTCACCGTGCAAATGCTGGAGCTCGGCGCGCTGTTCATGCTGCAGACCGTCGTGGTGTTTTCGCTATTCGGCGTGTGCGCGGGGATCATCGGCGGCTGGCTCAGACGGCGGCCGCGCGTGGGCCTGTGGCTCGATCGCGTGGCCGGCGCGACGTTCATCGCGATCGGAATTCGCGTCGCCTTGCGCGACTGACAGTCGTCACGCAATCCGCCCGCTTCTGCTTTGCCCCGGTTCGCCACGACGGCGGACAGTTTGGAGTTTTCCGATGACTTTGCCCTGCATCACCGCCGCGCGCCGCTTCGACGCGAACGCGCATCGGCCGTTTCTGATCTGCGCCGAACAGGTCGGGTGGATTCGCGAGCGCGACGTGCCGCTGCTCGCGCGCTGGCCCGACGTGTTCGAGATGGCGAACGACGGCGTGACGCTCTCCGCCACGTTCGATACCGTCGATCTGCGCAGCGCGGCGCTCGCTTCCGTGATCGGCGCGCTCGCCGCCGATGGTCGCATCCCCGGCTGGCGCAACGAGACGTACGCGATCCGCAATGCGTTCGACGCGCCGCCGCTCGCGTATATCGAGCGCGCGGCGTCGCGCTTCTTCGGCACGATGACCTACGCGGTGCATCTGAACGGCGTCGTAGAATATGCGGATGGCGGAGCGCACTTTGGCGGAGCGCCGCGTGGCGCACCGCAATTGTGGATCGCGCGCCGCAGCGATACCAAGGCGACCGACCCCGGCATGCTCGACAACGTCGTCGCAGGCGGGATCGGCTGGGGCTTCGGCATCGCCGAGACGATCGTCAAGGAATGCTGGGAAGAAGCGGGCATTCCGCCGCAGATCGCGGCGAGTGCGGTCGCCGGCCGCACCGCGCACGTGCTGCAATCGCTGCCGGAAGGCACGCAGGCCGAGCAGATTTTCATCTACGACCTCGCGCTGCCCGCCGACTTCGCGCCGCGCAACCAGGACGGCGAAGTGGGCGAACACCGGCTCGCGCGCATCGACGAAGTCGCGCGCTGGATCGAGGAAGGCGCGTTGACCGTCGATGCCAGCCTCGCGACGCTCGATTGCCTGCTGCGCCGCCGCTGGATCGACGAGGACGCGTGCGAGGGCATCGACGCGCTGTTCGCGCCGCCGGCGCTGGCCTAGCTCAGGCTCATCAGTCGAGCTCAACCCGTGCAGCCAGTACCCACTGAAACAAACCACGCATTGAAGAAGGGAGTCACCGAGGTCATGTCGACCGATCACAGCTTTATCCTCAAACTGTCGTGCGCCGACCGGCCCGGCATCGTTCACGCCGTGTCAGGCTTTCTGTTCGAGCGGGGCAGCAATATTCTCGACTCCGCGCAGTTCGGCGACAGCCGCACCGGCGAGTTCTTCATGCGCGTGCATTTTCAGCAGGTGGGCGGCGATCCGGGGCTTGACGCGCTGCGCGCGTCGTTCGTGACACTCGCCGAGCAGTTCGGCATGAGCTGGGAATTGCACGATGCGAACGTGAAGCCGCGCGTCGTGATCATGGTGTCGAAGATCGGCCACTGCCTGAACGATCTGCTGTTCCGCTACCGCACCGGTCAGTTGAACATCGACATCCCGGCGATCATCTCGAACCACAAGGAGTTCTACCAGCTCGCCGCGAGCTACGACATCCCGTTCCATCACTTCCCGCTGCTGGGCGGCACGCCCGAAGCGAAAACCGCGCAGGAAGCGCGCGTGCTCGAAGTGATCAACGAGCATCAGGCCGACCTCGTGGTGCTCGCGCGCTACATGCAGATCCTGTCGCCGAATCTGTGCGAGGCGCTCGCCGGCCGCGCGATCAACATCCACCACTCGTTCCTGCCGAGCTTCAAGGGCGCGAAGCCGTACTACCAGGCATTCGACCGCGGCGTGAAGCTGATCGGCGCAACCGCCCACTATGTGACGACCGATCTCGACGAAGGCCCGATCATCGAGCAGGAAGTCGAGCGCGTGGACCACAGCATGACGCCGGAACAACTGACGGCGATCGGCCGCGACGTCGAGTGCGTGACGCTCGCGCGCGCGGTGAAGTGGCACGTGGAGCATCGCGTCGTGCTGAACGGCAGCAAGACGGTGGTGTTCCGCTAGGAGCCGCGCCAGTAACGCTGCGACGGTCGAGGTCGGCGCGGTCCTTTACCTGCTCGTGTTACGAACGCGCTGCCGCGCCACCCGTGCTTCTCGCGAGATTCGCGTTTTGCGCGGAACGACGGCGCGCGTTCAGCTTCTTCAGCCAGATCAGCAGGCCCGTGACGCTCAGCACGGCCACCGCCACCCCCACCGCGCTGATCAGGATCCGCCCCCCGAGACCGAGGATGCGCCCCGAGTGCAGCGGAAACTGCATCTGCAGGAAGATGTCGCCGGCCGTGCCTTGGCCGGGAATCCGCGCGGCGAGCCGCTTGCCGGTGGCGGCGTCCCAATACATCCACGGGTTGCCGAGGCCGGTGTCGCCGTGGTCGTTGCCGGGCGTGTAGAAGCCGACGCCGTACGCGTGCATGAATTCGGCGTAGTAGAGCCCGCCCGGCGGCGCGGCGACATGCATTTCCGTGCCGGCTTGCCCGGCGAGTTCGACGATGCGCTCGCGGCTCAGCACCTGATCGCCGGGTTGCGGCGCGCGCAGGATTTCTGGGTCGCTGAACGGATCGGGTGTCAGCGTCGACAGTCGTGACACGATCGGCCGCACCACCTGGGACGACAGATTCATCGAAATCGACGTCAGCGCGACGATCGCCAGCAGGCTCCAGATCCATACGCCGCCGGAGCGGTGCAGATCGAACGTCAACGCATAGCCGCCGCGTTTCAGGCGGAACGTGAACGACTTGCGCCAGGCCTTCAGGCTCGGAAACGACAGGCACAGCGCAATCACGCTGTCAAAGAGCCACACGATGCCGACGATCCCCATCAGCCAGGTGCCAAGGTCGACACCGCCGGTAAACGGCAACTGCAGCGTGTAGTGCAGCTTGTAGATGAACGGAATCAGGTTGAGTCGCGCGAGCGACACGGCGCCCCACTCGCGGCGTCCCTGGATCTCGCCGGTGACGGGATCGACGGCGATCTGATTGAAATCGAGCGGATCGGGCTGCTTCGTCGCCGGATCGGTGCGCGGCAGCACCATCATCTGCAGCGTGTGGCCCGGTTCGACCGCGAGCGGCAGATAGGTCACCCGAAGACGCGGATCGGCGGCTTCGACGCGATTCGCCAGTTCGAGGCCGGACAGCGTCGGCCCGACCGTGCGAGCCTGGTAAAACGACGGGTTCAGCGCGGCATCGAGCTCGTGGTCCCACGCGATGATCGCGCCCGTAAGGCCCGCGACGAACAGAAACAGTGCGGTCGCGACGCCGAACCAACGGTGCAGGCGGACAAGCTGGCGTCTCATGCGCGAGCCGGCAACGCACAACAGGGACCCAGACGGAGACGCGGGTGGGCGATCAGGTGAAACGTCACGATGCGGACGGTGTGTAAATAGGAATTGTTCGCATCTTAGGGGTTGACGCGGTCGGCTGCAAGTTTTCTGTCGGCAAGAGGCGACGCTGCAGGGTCGCGGAAGCAAAAAAAAGCGGCACCGAAGTGCCGCTTGTGCTTTCGTCGCCTGCATGGACTGCCGCGTGTGCTGCGGAGCGCTAGTGAGTGCTGACTTTTGCTACTCGATTCGGCCCAACTCACACCAACCGCAAATAAATGAGCTCCCGCTTGATGTACGCATAAAAAATCGGCGCCGCGATGACCCCGGCGAGACCGAACGCCGCTTCCATCACCAGCATCGCGATCAGCAGCTCCCACGCGCGCGCCTCGATCTGCCCGCCGACGATCCGCGCGTTCAGGAAGTACTCGAGCTTGTGAATCAGGATCAGGAACACAAGTGACATGATCGCCGCCGGAAAACTCACCGACAACGCGACCGCGACGATGATCGTGTTCGAGATCAGATTGCCGATCACCGGCAGCAGACCCACGATGAACGTGACGAGCACGAGCGTCTTCGACAGCGGCAGCCGGTCATGGAAAACCGGCAGGATCACGAGCAGGAAGATCGCGGTGAACACCGTGTTCAGCGCGGAGATCTTCACCTGCGCGAACACGATGCGGCGAAACGCGTCGGCAAAACGCGTGACGCGCGTGACGAACGCGGTGGACAGCGGCAGCCGCTGGATATGCTTTTGCGCGCCGACCGCGATGATCGCGCCGATGATCATGCCGAGCAGCACGTGCGTGAACGCGCGCGCCACGGTCGTGCCGCTTTGCTGCAGCATGTTCGCGTGCGTGTGCATCAGTTCGGCGGCCTTCGTCTTCATCTGCTCGGTGTCGACCGGCAGATAGTTCGCGACGAATTGGGGAATCCTGCCGCGCGCCTGGTCGATCAGTTGCATGGCCTGATCGAGCAGAGCCTGCACGCTCGGCACGTCGTTCTCGAAATGCGAGATGATGCCGAGCGTGAGTCCCGTCAGCGCGCCGACGATCAGCGTCGACAGAATCACCACCGCGAGCCAGCGCGCCCGCTTGCTCGACATGTGACGCTCGATGCGCGGCGCGATTGTATGCACGAGCTGAAACACCAGCAGCCCGGCGAGCAGCGCGCCGAGCAGCTTCAGTTCGATCACCGCCCACATGCCGAACAGCATCACCACGTAGCTGCCGATCTCGACCGCCGACAGCTTCGGCAGACTCATGTCGCTGGTCAGCCTGACCGGGCGCGGGCGCAGGTCCTGCACCCGATCTTCTTCGCGCGCCTGATTACGCTTGGTCATGGCTTATCCCGTCTCCAACCTCGGTAGTGCAGCGTTACTTCGTGGTGGCGGCGCGCTTGAGCAGCGGCGCCAGATATTTGCCGGTAAAACTGGCCTTCGACTTCGCGACCTGCTCGGGCGTGCCCTGGGCGATGATCTGCCCGCCGCCGGCGCCGCCTTCGGGGCCGAGATCGATGACCCAGTCCGCAGTTTTGATTACATCGAGATTATGTTCGATGATCACGACGGTATTACCCTGGTCACGCAACCGGTGTATGACTTCCAGCAACTGCGCGATATCGTGAAAGTGCAGGCCGGTAGTCGGTTCGTCAAGGATGTATAGCGTGCGACCGGTATCACGCTTGCTCAGTTCCAGCGACAGTTTCACACGCTGCGCCTCGCCGCCCGACAGCGTGGTGGCCGACTGACCCAGGCGAATATAGCCGAGACCCACGTCCAGCAGGGTTTTCAGCTTGCGCGCGACGACCGGCACGGCCTTGAAGAACTCGTACGCGTGTTCGACCGTCATGTCGAGCACTTCGCTGATGTTGCTGCCTTTGTACTGGATATCGAGCGTTTCGCGGTTGTAGCGCTTGCCGTGGCACACGTCGCACGGCACGTACACGTCGGGCAGGAAGTGCATTTCGACCTTCAGCACGCCGTCGCCCTGGCACGATTCGCAGCGCCCGCCCTTCACGTTGAACGAGAAGCGCCCCGGATCGTAGCCGCGCTCCTTGGCGGCCGGCACGCCCGCGAACAGCTCGCGGATCGGCGTGAACAGGCCCGTGTAGGTGGCCGGATTCGAGCGCGGCGTGCGGCCGATCGGCGACTGATCGACGTTGATCACCTTGTCGAAGTGCTCGAGGCCCTCGATCGACTCGTACGGCGCAGGCTCCGTGGCCGAGCCGTACAGATGATGCGCGACCGCGTGATACAGCGTGTCGTTGATCAGCGTCGACTTGCCCGAGCCGGACACGCCGGTCACGCAGGTCAAAAGACCCACCGGCAGATCGAGCGTGACGTTGTGCAGATTGTTGCCGTACGCCTCGACGATGCGCAGGCGCCGCTCGTCGGGATCCTTGCGCTCGTCGGGGTATTCGATCGTGCGCGCGCCGGACATGTATTGGCCCGTCAGCGACGCCGCGTTCTTCTGCACCTCTTTCGGCGTGCCCTCGGCGATCACCATGCCGCCGTGCTCGCCGGCGCCCGGGCCCATGTCGACCACATAGTCGGCCATGCGGATCATGTCCTCGTCGTGCTCGACGACGATCACCGAGTTGCCGAGATCGCGCAGATGCTTGAGCGTCGAGATCAGCCGGTCGTTGTCGCGCTGATGCAGGCCGATCGACGGTTCGTCGAGCACGTACATCACGCCGGTCAGCCCCGAGCCGATCTGGGAAGCGAGGCGAATGCGCTGCGCTTCGCCGCCCGACAGCGTTTCCGCGCTGCGTTCGAGCGACAGGTAATCGAGCCCGACGTTGTTCAGGAACATCAGACGCGCGACGATTTCCTTGACGACCTTGTCGGCGATCTCGCGCTTCGAGCCTTCGAGGCGCAGGGTCTGGAAGTAGCCGAGCGCATCGCGCAACGGCCAGCCGCTGATCTCGAAGATGCCGCGCGCGTCGCTGTCCGCGCCGATGCGCACGAAGCGCGCCTCGCGACGCAGCCGCGTGCCCGCGCACGCCGGGCATGGCTGGTTATTCTGGTATTTGGCGAGTTCTTCGCGCACCGCGGACGAATCGGTTTCGCGGTAGCGCCGCTCCAGATTCGGGATGATCCCTTCGAACACGTGCTCGCGCACCGACGTGCGGCCGCGCTCGTTGATGTACGAGAACGGAATTTCCTGCTTGCCCGAACCGTACAGCAGGATCTTGCGGACTTTCTCCGGCAGGTCCTCGAGCGCGGTGTCGATGTCGAAGTCGTAGAACGCTGCGAGGCTCTGCAGCATCTGGAAGTAGAACTGGTTGCGCCGGTCCCAGCCCTTCACCGCGCCCGCCGCTAGCGATAGCGACGGATGCGCGACCACCCGCTTCGGATCGAAGAACGTAATCTGGCCGAGGCCGTCGCATTCGGGGCACGCGCCCATCGGGTTGTTGAACGAGAACAGGCGCGGCTCGAGTTCCTGCAGCGAATAGGAGCAGATCGGGCAGGCGAACTTCGAGCTGAACAGGTGCTCCTTGTCCGTATCCATTTCGAGCGCGATCGCGCGGCCGTCGGCGAGACGCAGCGCCGTTTCGAACGATTCGGCGAGGCGCTGCTTCATGTCGGGGCGCACGCGCAGGCGGTCGATCACGACGTCGATCGTGTGCTTGTCGTTTTTCTTCAGCTTCGGCAGAGAGTCCACATCATAGATTTTCGCGGTGCCTTCGTTGGCGGTGCCGCCGCCCGAGCGCACGCGAAAGCGCACGAAGCCTTGCGCCTGCATGTCCTCGAACAGATCCGTGTGCTCGCCCTTGCGATCGCTGACGACGGGCGCGAGGATCATCACGCGCGTTTCGTCGGGCAGCGCGAGCGCCGCGTCGACCATCTGCGACACGCTTTGCGCTTCGAGCGGAATCTCGTGATCGGGGCAGTAGGGCGTGCCGACGCGCGCGAATAGCAGGCGCAGATAATCGTGGATTTCGGTGACGGTGCCGACCGTCGAGCGCGGATTGTGCGAGGTCGCCTTCTGTTCGATCGAGATAGCCGGCGACAAGCCTTCGATCAGGTCGACGTCCGGCTTTTCCATCAGTTGCAGGAACTGCCGCGCGTAGGCGGACAGACTTTCGACGTAGCGCCGCTGTCCTTCCGCATACAGCGTATCGAACGCCAGCGACGATTTGCCGGAGCCCGAAAGCCCCGTGATAACGACGAGCTTGTGACGCGGTAGGTCGAGATTGACGTTCTTCAGGTTGTGGGTGCGAGCCCCACGAATACGGATTTGTTCCACGGATTTATTCCATGAACTGCGGAAAGGGAAAGAGGCCAAACCTGCTACTATAACGACTTTTCCAGACCGCCGTTACGGTGTGCTGATAGCGGGAAAAAGGCGTAACTGGGGCCGTTTTCCGTGAGTACAAGATGCCGCGAGGGGCGAGCGGGGGCGATGGGGCACGGGCTTTGCGCGTCTCGTCGGCGCGGACCCGCCGATATGCCGGGGCTAGCCGCCTGCCTGTTCGTTCTGCTCCACTGTGCCGGCGGCCAAGGCTGTCCCCACGGGCTCGCCGCCCGGTTCATTCAAACAACGCTTCGATGTCCAATCCGTCCGCCATCTCCACACGCATGAGCGCGCCCGAATTGCGCGCGACCGTGTCGCTTGCCGCCATCTTCGCGCTGCGCATGCTGGGTCTCTTCATGATCATGCCGGTGTTCTCGATCTACGCGAAGACCATTCCCGGCGGCGAAAACGTGCTGCTCGTCGGCATCGCGCTCGGCGCGTACGGCGTCACGCAGTCGATGCTCTACATTTTCTATGGCTGGATCTCCGACAAGGTCGGCCGCAAGCCGGTGATCGCGACGGGCCTGCTGATCTTCGCGATCGGCAGCTTCGTCGCGGCGGCCGCGCACGACATGACGTGGATCATCGTCGGCCGGGTGATTCAGGGGATGGGTGCGGTGTCGTCGGCGGTGATCGCGTTCATCGCCGATCTGACCTCGGAGGAACATCGCACGAAGGCGATGGCGATGGTCGGCGGCAGCATCGGCGTGTCGTTCGCGGTCGCGATCGTCGGCGCGCCGATCGTGTTCCACTGGCTCGGCATGAGCGGGCTCTTCACGCTGGTCGGCGTGTTCTCGATTCTCGCGATCGGCGTCGTGATATGGGTCGTGCCCGATGCGCCGAAGCCGGTGCATGTGCGCGCGCCGTTCGCCGAAGTGCTGCACAACGTCGAGTTGCTGCGTTTGAATTTCGGCGTGCTCGTGCTGCACGCCACGCAAACCGCGCTGTTCCTCGTCGTGCCGCGCATTCTCGAAGCGGGCGGGCTGCCGGTCGCTTCACACTGGAAGGTGTATCTGCCGGTGATGGGGCTGTCGTTCGTGATGATGGTGCCGGCGATCATCGCCGCCGAGAAGCGCGGCAAGATGAAGATCGTGCTGCTGTCGGCGATCGCTCTTATCCTGATCGGCCAGTTGTTATTGGGCGTTGCTCCGCATACGATTCTGAGTGTGGCGGCGATCCTGTTCGTGTACTTTCTCGGCTTCAATATTCTCGAGGCCTCGCAGCCTTCGCTGGTGTCGAAGCTCGCGCCCGGTACCCGCAAGGGAGCCGCGGCCGGCGTGTACAACACCACGCAGTCGATCGGTCTTGCGCTGGGCGGAATGATCGGCGGCTGGCTCCTGAAGGTTAACGGCCAGAGCGCGGTTTTCTTCGCCTGCTCCGGGCTGGTATTTTGCTGGCTTATAATCGCCGCAAAGATGAAACAGCCGCCGCGCAAGGCGTAACAGAGCGTGCTCGGGGCACCTCCCGAATCATCCAGAACTCACCCGGCGGCGGGCAGAGGCGCTCTTCTGGTCTCGGGCCTGCCGGCCGTGAGACGCGAACCGCGTAGTGCCGCGCCGCCTGCAACAGGAATCAACAGGAGAAATTCATGGCATCCGTGAACAAGGTCATTCTGGTCGGCAACCTCGGCGCCGATCCGGAAGTCCGCTATCTTCCGAGCGGCGACGCAGTGGCGAACATCCGCCTTGCGACGACGGACCGCTACAAGGACAAGGCGTCGGGCGAGATGAAGGAAGCGACCGAGTGGCACCGCGTCGCGTTCTTCGGCCGCCTAGCGGAAATCGTGGCGGAATATCTGAAGAAGGGCTCGTCGGTGTACCTCGAAGGGCGCATCCGCACGCGCAAGTGGCAGGCGCAGGACGGCACCGATCGCTATTCGACTGAGATCGTCGCGGAGCAGATGCAGATGCTCGGCGGCCGCGGCGGCGCGTCGATGGGTGGCGGCGATGAAGGCGGTTATAGCCGTGGCGAGCCGTCGGAGCGTAGCGGCGGCGGTGGTGGTCGCGCGATGTCGTCGGGCGGCGGTTCGCGTGGCGGTAGCGGCGGTGGCGGTGCGAGCCGTCCGAGCGCGCCGGCTGGCGGTGGCTTCGACGAGATGGACGACGATATTCCGTTCTGATCGTTGCGGCTCGATGCCGAGCCGACCAGCGTCCCGCTGATCGACACAAAAACAGAGGCCCGCTTTCTGCCAGGAAAGCGGGCCTTTCTGCCTTCTGTTTGCCGGCTTTTTTTACGTCACGCGCGCGGACGGGGCATTCCCTGAGAAACTCACCGACTCAAATGCTCCAACGTATCCCGCAACGGCAGACTCGAAATCACGATCGGCCCGGTGAACGGCGTGTCGAGATCGACGATCACATAAACCGCCGAAGCAATCGACACCGCTCCCAGCGATATCGTCACCAGCGCCAACGCATTGCGCGGCGCGATCAACCCGAAGCTCAGAAAGATCACGCCTAGCCAGAACGTCAGCGTCCTGAAGAACGGCTGCGAAATCGAGCTGTGCGCTTCCTCGATGATTTTCCAGCGCGCATCGATGACGCGCCGGTACTGCGTCAACGCGTCATCGAGCGCACGTTGCTGCAATGCATCCTGCGTGCGCAGCTGTCGCAATTGCCGCCCCACCGTGGTCAGCATATCGCCCAGACGCACGTTTTCGAGTTGCTGCGGATTGTCCGGCGGCCCGAGATCGTGCGGATAGTCGCCGCTCGGCGCGGGCTCGCGCGGCCATGTCGAAGCGATCGCCGCCGCCGTGTACTGGCGCCAGGCGCCGCGATTCGTCGGCCGCGCTGCCGAGCTCGCGCAGCGTCGAGTCGAATTCGATCAGTTCGGCCGCATAGCTGCGCATATCGTTCGACGCGGTGTCGAAGCTCGCTTTCGCCGATGCCGTCATCAATCCCAGCACCAGCGCGGCGAACGTCACCAGCATGCCGATCACGAGCTGCACGAGCTGTACGGTCTCGTGTGCCTTGTGCTCTTCCGGCAGCAGCGGCCGCACCCCGACGCCGAGGCCTGTGGCGATCAGCAGCAGCGCGAACACGAGTACGGCCGAACCGATTTCCGACATGGGCGCGCTCCGGGCAGGAAGGAGCTTCGACAGAAGGGCTTCAGCAAACGGGCTTCGAGACTCTATTGATGTAACGCAAGCCGGGCGAGCGATCAACCATAAAGTTTTCGGCCGATACGCCGTTGTCCCGAATGTGCTGTTTGCTTAATTTTCAGACAAGTTGCGGACCGGGCCGAACGGCGTGGGCGCAGCCTGCGTGGCCGTGCAGCTATCGTCAACGATACGGAACCATCGGCCGGGCAGCCCAAGGAGACCAGTCCGATGTTGAAAAAGCTGTCGATTCGCACCAGCCTTACCCTGATGATCGTGTTCTTCGGCATCGTGCTGCTGCTCGGTGCGGCCGCGGGATTGTTGTCGCTGCGCTCGTCGAACGCGTCGCTGCAACAGATGTACACGGTCGACACGCCCGCCGTCGCCGACCTCGAAGGCAGCGCCGGCCAACTGCTGCGCCTGCGGCTCGCGCTCGCGACGTACGCGTCGCTCGTCGCGCTGAACGATCAGGACGGCGCGAGCGCCGTGCTCAAGCGCTTCGATCAGTACCGCAAAGCCTCTGACGAGCGGCTTGCCCACTATTTGAGCCATGCGGGCACGGATGCCGATGAGCAGCGTCTGATCGCCGACATGCAGCAGAAGCGCGACGCGTTCCTGCACGACGGCGTCGACCCGACGCTCGCCGCGCTGAAGTCGAGCGACACCAACGCCTTCCAGCAATCGCAGGCGCATAAACTGCCGTCGCTGTACAGCGCGTACGAGAAGGCCATGCTCGCGCTCGAGCAGTTGCAACTCGATCACGGCGCACAGCGCTACAAGGATGCGCAGGACCTGTTCTACGCGATCAGCACGGCGGTGGCGATCGGCATTGCGCTGTCGCTGGTCGGCGGCCTGCTCGCCCGCTTCGTGCTCGTGCGCGCGATCGTCACGCCGGTCGATGCGACGATCGCGCGGTTCCAGCGCATCGCCGATGGCGACCTGAGCGGCCGCATCGAGGTGCTCAGCGACAATGAGATGGGCCGTCTCGCGGCCGCGCTGCGCAAGATGCAGGAGTCGCTGATCGCGACCGTCAACGCGGTTCGTCAAGGTACCGATTCGATCGATACCGGCGTCAGCGAGATCGCGGCCGGCAACGCCGATCTGTCGCAACGCACCGAGGAGCAGGCGGCGGCGCTCGAGGAAACGGCCGCGAGCATCGAAGAGCTGACCACGACGGTCAAGCAGACGGCCGACAACGCGAAAGAGGCGAGCTCGCTCGCGCAGGGCGCCTCGACGCTGGCCGCGCGGGGCGGCGAGCTGACCGAGCAGGTGGTCGGCACGATGCACGGCATCGTCGACGATTCGCGGCGGATTGCCGATATCGTCGGCGTGATCGAGGGCATCGCGTTCCAGACCAACATCCTCGCGCTGAACGCCGCAGTCGAGGCGGCGCGAGCGGGCGAGCAGGGACGCGGCTTCGCGGTCGTCGCGAGCGAAGTGCGCTCGCTCGCGCAGCGCAGCGCGGCGGCGGCCAAGGAGATCAAGGGCTTGATCGACGCGTCGACCACCCGCGTGGAGCAGGGCTCGCAGCTCGTCGAGCGCTCGGGCACGACGATGAACGACATCGTCGGGGCGATCGCGCGCGTCAGTTCCATCATGAACGAGATCGCGGCGGCGGCGCTCGAACAAAGCACCGGCATCGATCAGGTCAATCGCGCGGTCGGTCAGATGGACGAGGTCACGCAGCAGAACGCGGCGCTCGTCGAGCAGGCGGCCGCGGCGGCGAGTTCGCTGGAAGATCAGGCGCGGCGCCTGTCGACGGCGGTGGCGGTGTTCCGGACCGGCAGCGAATCGCGCAGCCGTGCTCCAGCGCCCGGCGCGAAGGTGGCCGGTGTTGCCGGCGAGCGGAGACTGGACAGCGAGTTTGTCGCGGCGTAACGCGAGCCGTTGCGCTGCGTCAACCCGCGACCTCTCACCGTCCCACTACTGCATGGCCGCGTAATACCTCGCCACGGCATCGATTTCCTCGGGCGTCATCTGCCGCGCGACATTGCGCATCTGCTCGTTGATGTCGTTGCGCCGCGCGCCCGAAGCGAACGCCTGCAACTGCGCGGCCAGATAGGCCGCCGACTGTCCGCCGAGCCACGGTGCCGCGCCCTTGCGATCGAGTTGGCCATGACACGCGGCGCACTGGGCGATATTGCGTTGCGGGTCACCCTGCATCACGAGCCTGGTTGCGGTCGCATCGGGTCCTTCGCCGGCGCGGGTCTTCTCGGCCGCCGCGGGGAGCGGGAGCGACGCGTAGTACACCGCCAGATCGTGCAGATCCTGGTCGCTGCGTCCCGCGATGATTGCCTGCATGACCGCGCTTTGCCGCTGGCCGCTCTGGAAGTCGCGCAATTCCTTGTAGGTCACGTCGGCGTACTGCCCGGCGAGCGCCGGCGCGGTGACCTGCACGGTGCCGAGTACGCCGTGGCACATCGAGCAGTGCTGCGTCGCGATCGTCGCGCCGCGGCCGATCGCGTCGGCCATCGCGTGACTCGTGTCCGAAGGCGGCAAGACGACGACGTCGCTCGGCACGTGGCTGGTCTCGTTGCCGCTGTACCAGCTCGACGGCACGCCGGCGGCGCCGCAAATCCTCGCCCACAGGCTGAGGTCGCCGAACGCGCTGCTCGCCGACGGCAGCCATACGAAGCCGATCAGAATCGCGACGATCGCAACCGCGAGCGTGCTGCCGACGCTCCACACGAACCACGGGTTGCGCCGGGTGAACAGGCGTTCTTCGTTCATCGCTGCGCTCCGATGACGACTGCCGGCACGGAGGTCTGCGGCAGTCTGAGCAACTGGACGATCGGCACGCTGTAGTTGACGACCGTGAGCCCGATCATCAGCGCGACCCACAGGCCGAAGCTATTGAGCGCGACGGGCACGCGCTCGACAGGGTGCGCGGCGCTAGCGAAGCGGAACGTCTGCAGCTCCACTAGGGGGCCGAATTGCGACTTCGCGAGGATATAGACGAACAGCAGGCCGGACACCGTCAGGATCAGCCCGCCCACCGCGGACATGACGACCCACGCACCCTGACCCTGCACGCCCGCCATCGCGTAGTCGTAGTAGGCCATGCGGCGCGGTGCGCCGAGCAGGCCGACGTAATGCCACGGAATCGTGACCACCATCATGCCGATGAACCACAGCCACAATTGCGTGCGCACCAGTTTCGCCGACAGGATCGCGCGGCCGGTCAGCTGCGGCCACAGTTCGTACGCGATCGCGAAGTACATGATGACGATCGCGCCGCCGAAAATCAGGTGGAAGTGGCCGGTCACCCACTGCGTGTTGTGCACGGTCGAGTTCAGCTGATAGCTCATGTTGATGAGGCCGCCCGCGCCGCCGAAGCCGAGCATCACGAACGAGAACGCGACGACCAGCATCATCGGATTGCGCCACGGCAGCGCGGTGAGCCAGCCGAGCGCGCCCTTGCCGCCGTGCAGCCGTCCGGCGATTTCCACCGACGCGCAAATCGTGAACACGGTCAGCAGCGTCGGCACCGACACCATGCCGGTGAACACCGCATGCACGAACTTGAAGCCTGCGCCGACCTGCGGATCGACGAACAGGTGATGGATGCCGATCGGCATCGCGAACACGAGGAACAGGATGAACGACACGCGCGCCATCGAATCGCTGTAGAGCCGTCCGCCGATCGCGCGCGGCACCAGGGTGTAGTACGCGATGTACGCCGGAATCAGCCAGAAGTAGACGATCGCGTGCAGCGTCCAGGAGAACAGCACGCGCGCGAGGCCGGCGTCGATCGTATGGGCGAGACCGAGCGCGACGGGCAGGATCTGGAACAGGATTTCGAGCGCCGCGCCGACCGCGGTCCACGCCCACAGGTAGGCGCCCGCGACGTTCGCGAACATCGCGAGCGGCACCGGCTTGCCGGGGTTCGCGCGCTTCCAGATGCGCAGGTTCACGTGCATCAGCGCGACCCAGATCCACGAGCCGACCACCACGAGCACGACGCCGAGGTAGTAGAACGGACTGCCGATCATCGGCGGATAGAACGTGTAGAGCACTGACGCCTTGCCGAGCGCGACCGGCACCATCGCCATCACGGCGCCGACCAGCAGCGTGACGAGCGCGGCCCACGCCCATTTGAGACCGACGAGGCGCTGCGCGAGCGCGAGCTCGACGATCGCGTAGCCGAACCCCATCGAGACGAGCGTCGGCATCACGTAGGCCATCACGGTGCCGTGCGCGGTCACGGAACGATAGTACAGCTCAGGATCGGCGATCCACGGCAACAGGGGACTGCGCACCAGCATCTGCCACGCGCCGAGGCACAACGCGATCGCGAACATGATGAAGGCGAGCCAGAAATGCGCGAGTACGAGTCGCTTAGCGTGGAACACAGCTCAGTCTCCGTGATTGTCGGGCCTGTTCGAAGAAGGCGGCTTTGTCGATCACCTTCACGTTCGCCCACATGGTCTGATGGCCGAAGCCGCAGTATTCGTGGCACGGCATCGCGTGATCGGCGGGATGGTCGAACTGCGTGTTCAGCGTCGCGACGTAGCCGGGCACGACCATCGTGTTGATGTTGGTGTCGGTGACGAGCAGGCCGTGCACGACGTCGGCGCTGGTGGTGCGGATCGTGATCGGCGTATCGGCGGGCACGAGCAGACACTGCGGCGTGAACGAGTACTGCTGCGCGACGAAGCGCACGATTACCGAGCCGTCCGGCTGCACCGCGCTGCCGAGATTGTCCTCGGCGAATTCGCCGGACAGCTGCAGACGCGACGGATCGATCGTCTCGACGCGCGACGGCGGCATCATCGCCCAATGCACGCCCGAGAACACGATCACGGCGAGCATCAGCACGATCAGCGCGACCGCGAAGATGGCCCAGCGCCGCTCGGCGCGCAATGCGACCGCGTGGCCGCTACCGGGTTGATGAGAAGAGTCGGTCGACATGGTCAGTGGATGATGCCGCGCGGCAGAAACGCGAAAAAGTAGAAGGCGAACCAGATCAGCATCACGATGACGGTTGCGACGCCGGCCAGCGCGATCGCGCCGTGCGGACCGGCCGCGACGACGCGTTCGACTTCGTCGTCGGTCGGCGGGGCGGCGCTGGGCGGGTCGTTCGCTTTCATGTCGATGGTTCTCCTATGCGACGTTTTGGTACGGCCCTTCGGTGCGGCGCCTCAGTGCAGCGGCGCCTTGCGCAACTCGTTGACTTCGTGGGCCGTGACCGGCAGGCCGTGATTGCCCCACGCCGTGCGGATGAAGGTGACGACGGCGGCCGCCTCGGTGTCGTTCAGCTCCTGGCCGAACGGCGGCATGCCGAACGGCTGCGGATTCTGTTTGGTGCCGGGCGGGAAGCCGCCGTTCAGCACGATGCGGATCGGATTGACGTTCGAGTCCATTTCGATCGACTGGTTGCCCGCGAGCGGCGGGTAATGCGGCACCTGCCCTTCGCCATTGTCGCCGTGGCAGATCGCGCATTTCTCAGCGTAAATCCGCTTGCCGAGCGCGAACACCGTCGGGTCCGGCGTTGCGCTCGGCCCGGTCTTGCGGCCGCCCTGGTCGGGCAGCGACTTCAGATAGACGGCCATCGCGCGGATGTCTTCGTCGCTCAGGTGCTGCAGGCTGTGATAGGTGACCTCGGCCATCGGACCGTAGACGGCGCCGCGTGCGGAGATGCCCGTCTGCAGCAGATCGACGATGTCCTTGATGCTCCAGTCGCCAAGGCCGCCGTCCTTGTCGGAGGTCAGCGATGGCGCATACCAGTTCTGCAACGGAATCAGCCCGCCCGCGAACTGCTCGCGCGGCGACGAGCCGCCGAGCATATTGATGCGCGTGTGGCACATCGTGCAGTGCCCGAGCCCTTCGACCAGATACGCGCCGCGATTCCATTCGACCGATTTGGTCGGGTCGGGCTGGAACTCACCCTCGTGGAAATACAGCGTGCGCCAGCCGTACAGCAGATCGCGCTGATTGAACGGGAAGCGCAGCGTGTGCGGGCGATTCGGCTGACGCACCGGCTCGACCGTCTTCAGGAACGCGAAGATCGCGTTCGAGTCCTCGCGCGTGACCTTCGTGTACTGGGCGATCGGCATCGCCGGATAGATCGGCGCGCCGTCTGGCTTGCGGCCGGTGCGCATCATTTTGAAGAACGCTTCCTCGCTCCACGTGCCGATGCCGTACTGCGGGTCCGGCGTGATGTTCGGCGAGTACAGCGTGCCGAACGGCGTTTCCATCGCGAGGCCGCCGGCGAACAGCCGCCCGCGCGGCGCGGTGTGACACGCGATGCAGTCGCCCGCGCGAGCGAGGTATTCACCGCGTCTGACGATCTCCGGGCGGCTGTCGGCGCCGCCTCCAGTTGTGGCTGCCGTGGCGGTCGCTTCCGCGCCTTGAGGTGCGGCGGTCGCCGCATGCGCCGTCGTCGCGAGCGGTGCATGAAGCAGCGACGCGAGCGCGAGGCTGCCGATCGCAAGGACGCTAGCCATGCTTGCCGGGCGCAGCCAACCGGGCGGGCGAAGTGTCGGCTTCATTGCGGTTGGCTCCCGCAAGCGAGGGGCAGCCGCTCGGCGGATGCCGGTGCGGGCCGGGGATCGGCGGGACGCGGCTGGCGCGCGAGCCAGTTCGATACCGCGGCGATGTCGTTGTCGTTCAGCTTGAGCGCGATCGTGCGCATGCAGTCCGGTGCGAGCGCGTGGCGGGTGCCTGAGCGCCAGGTGCCCATCTGTCCGGCGATATAGCTCGCGTGCAAGCCGAGCAGGCCCGGAATGCCCGGCTGCGTGCCGGTCATGCGCGCGCCGTGACAGGCGATGCACGCCGGTATGCCGCGCGCCGCGTCGCCATGCATCACGAGCTTTTCGCCGGCGGCGAGCAGCTTCGGCGGCAGGGCAGCGTGGTCGGATTCGGGATAGGGCGGCTGCAAGGCCGCGAAATACTCGCTGATCTGACGCAGGTAGTCGTCGGGCAGGAACGCGAGCAGATAGCCCATCGGCGGATAGGTGCGGCCGCCGTCGCGAAATGCGATCAGCTGGTTGAACAGGTACTCGGCCGGTTTGCCGGCGATGCGCGGGAAGTAGTCGTTTTTGCGGCCTTGGCCCTGCTCGCCGTGACACGACGTGCAGGCGCGCATGCGCTGGTCCATCGATGGGGGCATCGCGCCGGCCGCGTCGGCGGCCGCGAACGCCGCGCCGCTCCATAGCGCGTGAAGCGCGCACAGCACGAACAGGACCGCAGCGCCGATAGTTTTGCGATACACACCGGGCCTCGTTGTGGAACGTTCTTATCGCTCGATTTATATACCCGGCGCGCGTGTGCGGATTGCCTTATGAATCCGGAAACGATGCATCTCGGGACTAGCTGCTTTTAATTGAGTTGCTATTAACTGCTATTCGGAACGGGCTTGTTCGGGACCGCGAAGTATGGAAGCGCAATGATGATGCAATTGTCCGGCCAAAACCTTGATCTGCGACAATGATTCGCGCTGGATGCGCCTGGGACGGCGGCTTTCTGGCTGCAAAGAGCGACGCGTGAGGCGCTGAAAACGCCCGGTAGCCAGCAGCAGCGTGCAACAATTTATCGGACGCGTCAATAGAGAATACAAAGGAAAACAGGCGCTCCGATAATCGCGGACCAGCATGGATGCAGGCCCCAGCGCGCCGGATTTTGTGGCGCCGCGGCTTATCGATCGCAATGCATCAAGTAAATGTGATTAGCTGATGTCGATCGATAAATTTTGCTGTGAATTTCATTTGTGCGTCATGCGAAGAGCCGCACGAGCGCATCACGTGCATTGCTGACCAACTCGCTTTCGCCCGGACGCCGGGGCAGCAGATGAAACTCGATGGCGGGCAGCGGTGGCAAGCCGAAGTTCGCGGCACACGCCACCACGCCGCCGCCGAGCGACGACTCGTTCAGACAGGAAATCCCGAGCCCCGCCTTCAAGGCAAGCTGCAGGCCCGCGACGCCCGATGCCGAATGCGACACCACGTACGGTACCTTGTGTTCGTCGAGCAGCTTGACGACGAAGCGCTGCAACTGACACGTCGACGGCAGCAGCACCAGTTGATACGGCGCGGTGGGGCGGGTGGCGGCATCGGCGCAACTGGCCCATAGCAGCCTTTCGCGCCGCACGACGATGCTCGCGGCACCGGCACCGGCGCCGCGCGCACGCAGCTGGCCTGTGACTAGCCGCGCCGACAAACCGATGTCGAACGAGGCGTGATCGTCCGCGCCGCTGTCGATCACCGCGCTCGGCAGCACCGTCACGTGCAGCTTCAGCCGCGGATGCTGTTCCGAAAACGTCTTGAGGATGCGCGCGATGTCGTGCGGCCGGTAGTAATCGGTGATCGCGATGCGCAGCTCGCCGTCGAGCGAGCGGCCTTGCAGGTCGTCGAAGGCCGCTTCGCTCATCGCGATGATGCGGCGCGCATGCTCGAGCAGGCGCTCGCCCGCGGACGTCGGACTCACACCCTGCCGGCCGCGCACGAGGAGCGGCTGGCCGGCGCGCTCCTCGAGCTTCTTCAGCTGCTCGCTTACCGACGACTGCGACAGGAACACGCGCTGCGCGCCAGCCGACACCCCGCCCGATTCGGCGACGGCGACGAAGGTCCGCAACTGCGCAAGGTCGAAACCACGCTGGCTCATGATTCGGTTTTTCCGATGGTGGCGATCTAAATTTCCGGCTTTGCCGATGGAATGCCCAGCCGTAGCATACCCCCGAATGACACACGGAGGGTGTGATGGACAACGGATCGATGACAGCGTCGGGCGGCACCGGCGAGCGCGGCGCGCGGCATCGCTGGAAGGTGCTGGGCGTTGGTTTTGCCGCGAATGCGAGCTTTTCGGCGGCATTTTCGGGGATTCCGACGACAGCGGTGTTCCTGCGCTCGGACTACCACCTGGGCAACCACGGGCTCGGCCTCGTGCTCGGCATGCTCGGCCTGGGCATTGCGATCAGCGAGTTGCCGTGGGGGCTGCTAACCGACCGCTGGGGCGATCGCCGGGTGCTGCTGCTCGGCTTGCTGTCGACCGCGGTCGCGCTCGCCGGTCTCGCGCTGTTCGTGTCGCCGGGCGGCGCGCATGTGCCCGGCATCGTCCCGCTCGCGCTCGGGCTGCTGTTGGTCGGACTGCTGGGCGGCAGCGTCAACGGATCGAGCGGCCGAGCGGTGATGGCGTGGTTTCGCGAAGGCGAGCGCGGCCTCGCGATGAGCATCCGCCAAACCGCCGTGCCGGCGGGTGGTGGACTCGGCGCATTGGTCCTGCCGGTGCTCGCCGCGCACTTTGGTTTTGCGAGCGCCTATGCGGTGCTGGCGTTGGCGTGCGCGATCACCGCATGGTTCGCGTGGCGCTGGCTGCACGAGCCCGCACACGCGGACGATACGCCGGCGCCCAAAGGGGCGCGCGCGGCTGCGACGGCCCGTGCTGCGGCGGCCAACGGTCGGAGGATGGACTCCTCGAACGTCAGCGCACCGCCGCCGATGATCTCCCCATTGCGCGACATCGCGATCTGGCGCGTCGCGCTCGGCGCGGGCGCGCTGTGCATGCCGCAGATTGCCGTGATCACATTCGGCACGGTGTTCCTGCACGACTTCGGGCGTGCCGGCGTGTTCGCGATCAGCGCGACGATGGCCGCGGTGCAGACTGGCGCCGCGATCGCGCGGGTCTGGAGCGGCGCGTGGACCGACCGGCGCGGCAACCGCCGCGCGTATATGCGGGCATGCAGTCTGTTGACCGCCGTGCTGTTCGTGCTGCTCGCGCTCGCGACCGGGCTCATCGGCCTGCGTCGCGCCGGGGCGGTCGCGCCGCTCGCGCTGATGATCGTACTCGGCGGAGTTAGCGCGTCGGCGTGGCACGGCGTCGCGTTCACCGAACTCGCGACGCTCGCCGGTACTCGCCGCGCGGGCACCGCGCTCGCGATGGGCAACACCTGCGTGTTCCTCACGCTGTTCGTGACGCCGCTCGCGATTCCGGCGCTGCTGTCTATCGGAGCATGGCCGCTGGTGTGGACGGTGGCGAGCGCTTGCGCGTTGCTCGCATTGCCGGTGTTTCCGCGCGCCGCGTCGACGCGTGCGATGCGCGCGACGCGTGCTTGCGATGCGGCGTGAGACATGGGGCGAACAGCGCCCGCTTTGCGTTGCCGAATTGATTTTGATTCGATTCGAATCACGGTGCGCATATTGCTTGGTAGAACTATAAATTATCCCGGTTATTGATCTGGATTAGGAACGCTCCGATTGTCGTGAATTTGCGAGGGTGATCAGATGGCTTTTCCGGCACGTCGCTTGAGTGTCGCGACGCAGGTCGATGCCTGCCGCCTGCACAGCCACTGCCGCGCGCATTTCGACCATTCTTATAGCGAGCGAGACTAATCGTGACAAATCTTCGAATCATTCTGGCGGACGATCACCCGTTCGTCCTGCTTGGCCTGAAATCGACACTGGAGGCGCACGAAGGTCTGTCCGTCGTCGGTCAGGCGCAGATGCCCACTGCGTTGATCGCATTGCTGCAACACACACCGTGCGACGTGCTCGTCGTCGATCTTTCCATGCCGGAGCCCGCCGGCGAGATTGGCGACGGACTCGGCCTGATCCGGCGCATTCGTGGCGAGTGGCCGTCATTGCGCGTCGTCGTCGTGACCGGGCAGACGAATGCCGCGATGTTGCGTGTCGTCGTCGCCGATGCCGCGGTCAGTGTGATCGGCAAAGCCGATTCGCTCGAGGAACTGCCGCAAGCGGTCTGCGACAGTGCGCGCGGCGCGCGCTACCTGGGCCGCTCGGTAGTCGATACGCTCGCGCGTTTGCAGCCGGACAACGGTCGGTTCGTGTCGGCCCTGCTGCTGTCGAAGCGGCAGACCGACATCCTGCGCAGGCTCGTGAGCGGCGAGTCCATTGTGCAGATCGCGGCGGCGCTCGGCTGCCATCGCCGCACGGTGAGCCGGCACAAGCGCGAAGCGATGGCGCGGCTTGGAGTCAACGACGACCCCGCGCTTTTTTCCTGTGTGCGCGCCTGTGGCACGGTTCTCCTCGAATCGGAAGACTAAGCATCAGGCATACGGTTGTTCGTTCCATTTCAGAGCGCTCTGATGTTTGTCGCAATAGAAATGCTCGACCATTGCGTGAGCGCCGGTCACACATAACAAGGTGTCGAGAAATGAAAGTATCGAGGAGCGCCAGACGATGAACCTCATGGCTGCATCAGGCTCGCCTGTTCGAACGATCATTGCGGATGATCATCCGCTGGTTCTGCTGGCTATAGAAAATCTGATTGGCAACTATCCAGACCTGAAGGTGGTTGGCCGTGCGGCGGATGTCGCCGAACTGTTCATCGAAGTCGATCGCAGTCCTTGCGATATCGTGCTGATGGACCTTTACATGCCAGGAGGGCACAACGACAACCGGTTCGACGTCGTCAGGCAGTTGAAGGCGCGCTATCCCAACGTGGCGCTCGTCATTCTGACAATGGAAACGGAGGCGGCGACGCTGCGCAAAGTGATGTCGCTCGGCGTGGATGGGCTGCTGAGCAAACGTGATCGTATCGATCTGATCCATGTGGCGGTGGTCATGGCGCTGGCGCGCGAATGTTTTGTCGGTCCGGCGGTGCGCGCCATGCTGGCCGATGTCACGCTGACGAAACGTCTCGACTTCGTGCGCGCCACCCTGTCTCGCCGAGAGTTCGAGGTTTTTACGCAATACGCGTCAGGACTCGGCGTCACGGAAATCGCCACGCGGCTGGGACGTAGTGTGAAGACGATCAGCGCGCAGAAGTGCATGGCCATGCGCAAGCTGTCGCTGAATAGCGACGCCGAACTGTTTCGCTTCGCAGTCGAGTATGGCGTAGTGCCAGAAGGGCTTGGTCAAAGCCGTTAAGCGAGCTGCAACATACTGCGCAGGCGCGCGGCGAATATATCGGCATAACCGGGGGACACATTTAGTGCGGTATGCCCGATCGACACCATAAAAAAGTCACGGAAAAGAATGCCAAACAAGATTCACGTCGTCGTGGCGGACGATCACGACTCCATTCGCGCGGGCGTCCGATCTCTGCTGCGCGACAAGCCGAATATCGAAATTGTCGGCGAAGCTGCCGACACCCGTGGTCTCGCGAAGCTGCTCGATGCCTGCGCATGCGACGTCGTCGTGTCGGACATCGGCATGCCGGGACTCGACGGAGACACCAGCGCGGTGCCGCTATTGCGCCGGCTGCTACGGCGCACGCCGCATCCCCACGTGGTCGTGCTGACCATGATTGGGCGCGCGCATGTGTTGGCCGGCTTGCGCAATATCGGCGTGACTGGAATCGTCGACAAGCGCGACGCCGTGGACGCATTGATCGACGCAATCGAAGCCGTTGCCGCCGGGGGCACCCATCTATCGGAACAGGTTCGGGCCGCACTCGCGACCGCGGAGCCTGCGCCGCCCCGGCGCGGCGGTGTGATGAGCGCACGCGAGTGGGAGGTGTTTCAACTCTATGTGCGAGGCCTCGCGGTGCACGAGATCGCCACACGTCTGCGACGTAGCGACAAAACCATCAGCACGCAAAAACGCAGCGCGATGCGCAAGCTCGGACTGGAAACAGAAGCCGACCTGATCAACTACGCCACTCAGATTGGGCTGATATGAGGCGCAGCAACGGTCACAAATTCTTGTTCTCGATGGCTTTGAGGTAGCCCTTATCAGACTTATCTGATTGCCGTGGCGTGGGGGGCACCCAATAATCCTGGCCGCCTGTCATTGCGCGCCTTGCGCCGCAACTGCCAAGTGGCTGGTTCGTGATCCGATTACCAATGGATCAGGGGAATCCGGTGCAGACCTCTTCGCGCGATCGTTTGGCGTCTGTGCCTCATACTTGATGGACGGGATAGAGATGGTTGCGCTAGGCAAGCGATTGTGCAGCGAGGGTGTGGGTACGGCTTGGCTCGTGTGTTCGTCGGCTGCGGCAGTACGGTGCTAGACACCACAGGCGTGCTGCAGGGCACTGGCGCGTTGCAAATGTCGTTGGCGTTCGGTCTTGCGCTCGCCACCGGCAGCTATGCCTTCGGCAAGATTTCCGGCGCGCATTTCAATCCTGCCGTCACCATCGGCCTGACGATCGCGCAGCGCTTTCCCGTGCGTGATGTCTTGCCCTATATCGCTGCGCAAATCTGGGGCGCAATAGTCGCCGCGGCGCTGCTCGCCTGCCTCGCCAGCGGCCGGCCAGGTTTCGAACTCTCCGCGAGTGAATTCGCGGCGAACGGCTTCGGCGCTCATTCGCCCGCCGACTATCCATTGCATACGGCGCTCGTCGTGGAATTCGTGCTGTCGTTCGTGTTTGTCGGAGCATGCCTGCTGGTCGTCGTTCGAAAAGAGGTGGCAACGATTGCGCCGTTCATCACCGGCGCATGTCTGATGCTCGTCTACCTGGTGTCCATTCCGATCACCAATGGAGCGGTCAATCCCGCACGCTCGACCGCGCAGGCGCTGTTCGTCGGCAACTGGGCGCTGGATCAGTTGTGGCTGTTCTGGGCCGCGCCGTTGGCCGGAGCAATCGCGGCTGGCGTGCTGTTCTCGTTTCTGGACGGCGGAGCCGATTCGTCTTCGGTGTCGTTGGTGGACGGGCAGGGTGACGTTTCGTGAGCGAGGGACGGTACTCACCACTTCCGGTCGATGCGGTGCTGACATTGGGGCTGCGGCGTTTGTTGCGGTGTCTTTGGCCGCGCTCGCCGCGCCACTCAATGACGCATTGGCTCGCGTTTTTTCTGCTGGCGGTTACGGATGCGGTCTGCATGGCCGGACCTGCCGGCGCTGCGTCACAGCCACCCGTAATTTCCGCAATGGGAGCGGGTTCTTCCGCGTCGTCATCCATTGCATTTCCTGCCAGATTGACGGTCGGCATTCTCGAAGGAGGCTGGGCGCCGTTCGACATTCCGCTGGGCGGCCGGCTCGCCGGCGTCAGCGGCGACCTGTTGCGCGCGCTCGTGGGGCCGAACGTCGTCATCGAGACGAAGAGCTTTCCCGACATGGCCAAGCTGGTCGCCGCGGCTTGCGCCGGCGAGGTCGACCTGCTGATGAGCATAGCGCGCACGCCGGAGCGCGAGCGCTGCCTCAGCTTTACGGCTCCTTACTTCCACTCGTTCGCCTCGGCCGTCGTGCGTCGCGACGACGCCCGGCATGTGAACCCCACCGACCTCGCTGGCGCGCGTATCGCGATCGAGCGCGGTTTTGCGCGTGAGCGTTTGTTGCGCGCAGGTTTTCCTCGCGCGAGTATCGTCTCGTTCGCGAGCACGCACGAAGCGCTGAACGCGCTACTGCATGGCGATGCAGACGTCTACTTCGGCTTCACGCCGGTCGTGCAATACGAACTGGCGACCGACGCGTATCGCAATCTGCGCGTAGCGTTCGAGCAAGGCGGTAAAGCGCTCGACCTGCGCTTTGCCGTATCGCCTCGCCAGCCTGCTTTGCGCGATCAGCTGAACCGTGCGCTCGTGTCGATGAATCCTGCCGAGGCCGCCGCGATACGCGCGCGCTGGCTGTCCGGCAACTTCAACGCGGCGCCCACGCCGGATGCACCACGCTTCACGTTGACGCCGGAAGAGAAGAACTGGCTGCGTTCGCTGCCGCCGTTGCAGGTCGGCTTCGACAACGACTGGGCGCCGTTCAGCTATGTTGATTCCGCAGGTCGCCCCGTCGGTCTGACCGCCGATTACCTCACGTACCTGAGCAGCACGCTCGGTGTCGTGTTCAACCGCGCGCGCATGGCCGACTGGGCCGCCGCCGTCGAAGCGTTCCAGCGTGGCGACCTCGCGATGCTGTCCTCCACATCGAGTCGCGGCGCGCTTCTGGTAGGCGCCGACCATAGCCGTGTGTACGAGAGCGATCCGCTGGTGATCGTCGGGCGGAGCGGCGCGCCGCCCCCGTGCTCGTTCGACGACATCACGTCGTGCCGCGTCGTGATGTCGCCGCATGTGGCCGGCTCGGTGCCGCTCGCGTTGGAAACGGTGCCGGTCGATCACATCGTCGTCGCGGCGAGCCTGGGCGAGGCGATGCGCATGGTCGCGAGCGGCGAGGCCGACGTGCTGGTCGGCAACGCTGCCGCGATCAATGTGCAACTGCGGCAGCACTACGTCGGCGCGCTCAGGGTGCTCGACTCGCTCGGCGAATCCGACTCGTTGTATTTTGCTGTGCGCGAGGATCTGAGCCCGCTCGTCGAGCTGATCGATCGCGCGTTGCAGGCGATGCCGGCAGCCGAAAAGCAGCGCATCCGGCGCAAGTGGGTTAGTCCCGCCGCGCCGGACAACGCCGTATGGAGCGTGACTGCGGTGCGGCTGCTGCCGGTGCTGATCGGCATCGGCGTCGTGCTGCTGGTCACGTTGCGCGCGTACGTGCTGCTACAACGCGAAGTCCGGCTACGCAAGCAGACCGAGCGCGAACTCGCCCTGCAATTGAACTTCCAGGAAACGATGATGAAGACGGTGCCGTATCCGCTCATCGCGAAAGGCCTGGACGGACGGTACATCGCGATCAACGAGGCCTATGAGAAAGCGTGCGGACTGGAGCGGAAGGACGTGCTCGGGCGCACGACGACCGAGGTCGGCACATGGGGCGACGCAAACAGCCGCGTGCTCGACGACATCACGGGCGAGATCCTGCGCGGCGGCGGCATCGCGAAAGTCGAACTCGAGTTCGAGGACGGCGCTGGCGAGACGCGGCATGGAATTTTCTGGACGAGCGTCTGCGAGGCCAGCGATGGGCAGCCGGCGTACGTGCTTGGCACGATGGTCGACATCACCGACATCCGGCGCGCTGAAATGCGCGCGCGCGAAACCGAACGGCGCCTGTTCGACGTCACGCGCTCGTTGCCCGCCGTCGTGTTCCAGTTGCGGCGCTCGCCGTCCGGCGCGTATTCCTTCCCGTACATCGGCGGCGACACGCGGCATCTGCTCGGCGAGGGTGATTGGCAGGGGGGAGCACGAGTCGATTTCCAACGAGTGTCGGAGCTGGATCGGCCGCGCGTTCTCGCCGAGCTCGAGCGTTCCGCGAGCTGCGCCTGCCCAGTGCATATGGAGTTCCGCCTCGAAAACGCCGGTCAACTAAAGTGGGTGCGGGCTGAGCTGGTGCCGCGGCGAGAAGCCGATGGCAGCGTCGTTTGGAGCGGCTATTGGGTCGATGCGAGCGTCGAGCGCGCGCGTTCGGAGGAACTCGCGCGGGCACGCGATGTGGTCGAGGCGGCCTCGCGCGCGAAGGACGACTTCTTCGCGATGATGAGCCACGAGATCCGCACCCCGATGAACGGTGTGCTCGGTCTCGTCGAAGTGCTCGAGCGCACGCCGCTCAGTACCGATCAGAGCGAAATGCTCGGCATGATCCATGAGTCGGCGGGCGCGCTGCTGCAGATTCTCGATGATTTGCTCGATTATTCGAAGATCGAGGCGGGGCGGCTCACGCTCGAAGCCGAGCCGATCGATCTGCGCGAGCTCGTCGATAACGCGGTCGGCCTGCTCGCGGGGCGCGCCCACGAAAAAGGGCTGAAAGTGCGCGTCAACATCGCGACCGACGCCGCCGCGACGCTCCGTGGCGACAGCGTGCGTCTGCGCCAGATTTTGTTCAATCTGCTCGGCAATGCGATCAAGTTCACGCCGAAGGGCGAGGTGGGTGTGAGCGTAGCGGTCGTCCAGGATCGCGCGGACTCGCAGACGTTGGAGCTGACCGTTGAGGACACCGGCATCGGCATCGCGCCGGACGTGCAGGCGGGCCTGTTCGAGCCGTTCGTGCAGGCTGAGTCGTCCACCACGCGGCGCTTCGGCGGCACGGGCCTTGGGCTGACGATCTGCCGCAAGCTGATCGACCTGATGAACGGCACGCTCGCGCTGCGCAGCGAACCCGGCCACGGCACGAGGATGATCGTGCGGCTGACGATGCCGATCGTCGAACGGCGTTATTCGATCAACGGTCTGCGCGGCAAACGCGCCGTCGTGATCACGCGAGATCCGCGCATCGGCAGCGCTCTCGCACACTTCGGCGAGGCGCTCGGGCTCGAACTGCGCCGCCTCTCGGCCGCTGCGGCGACGCAGGGCAAAAGCGACGTGCTGAGCCGCGCGGATCTGCTGTTCGTCGGCGAGGACGTCACGTTGCCCGTACAGATCGGCGCAAACGCGCGTGTCGTCACGCTGACCGAAAAGCCGATGCCGACGGGTTACCGCATCCTCGACGACAAGGTGCGCGTGAGCATCAATCCGATTTCGTGGCGCGGCCTCGGCGCCGCATGCGCGGCCGCGATGACGGGCCTGTCGTCGATGTCCCCGATGGTACCGCGAGCGCCAGGCGTGCCGTTCTCGACCGATGGCGTCGCGCCGCCGCCTGATCGTGAACGCGCGATCGCGAGCGGGCGACTGATTCTTGTCGCGGAAGATCACCCAGTCAATCAGGAGTTGATCCGCCATCAACTCGCCCTGCTGGGGTTCGCGTGCGACGTCGCGAACGACGGCGCCGAAGCGCTTCTCGCGCTCGAGCGCACGAGCTATGGCTGCCTGATCACGGACTGTCACATGCCAAACCTGTCCGGTTACGAACTGACTCGCCGTATCCGCGAAGCGGAGGCACTGCGCGTCGGCGCGCAGCGTCTGCCGATACTCGGCATCACGGCCAACACCGCGCCCGACGACCTGAGGCTGTGCCGCGAAGCCGGCATGGACGACAGTCTGATCAAGCCGACTCGGCTCGCCACATTGCGCGACTACCTGAGCCGCTGGTTTGGCACCGACACCGTTCGGCACCCCGCGCCGGCAGAAACATGCGGTCGCGAATCGTCTGCGCCGGCCGGCGAGCGGCAGATCACGCAGCGCGTCGGTGTCGAACCGTACGTGCCCATCGAACTAGCACACATGACGCAGTTATGGGGAAGCGAGTCGACGGTCAAGGCGTTGCTCGGTTCATTCGTCTCGTCGATGCGCGAAGACTTCAACGCGCTTGCGACGTTACTCGAACGCGCGGACACGGGGCGGGTGCCCGAGTGGCTGCATCGGGTGATGGGGGCGGCCAGCGTGCTGCAGTATCAGCCACTCGTACACGCGCTCGAAGCCTATCGTCGCGACATTGTCGCGAAGTCGCCCGAGCAGTTGCGTAACGAGGGGCATGCGCTAATCCGCCAATGCGAGGCGATGCTCGATGGCATCGAACAGCAGGCCGCATTGCTCGCCTAGCGGGCGGCGGGCGGTGACCTCGCGCGAATACGCGGCCGATTCAAACGGCCGCGACCAAAATCGGGACGAAAAAAAACGCGGCCGAAGCCGCGTTAAAGATTTGGAGACATCCTTCGATGAAGGAGTCACTTCTCGCAAATCGAAGCATACCAGGAACAGCGTCATTTATTCATTACAAATCGCGCAATTAACTTTTCGATTAAATCGATTAAAACGATTTCGCACTACGTTTTTGCCGGTATTTTTAGGCATATCGTGACGAACGCCTGTGCGCATTGCGCACGTTGCCCATCAGGCCTTCTGTTTCAATCACAGTCCGGTTCGAATTAAAGCGGCCCGCGCAAGCCACCATCCCAACCTCACCGGCTCCAAATGATTTGCACTAGTATGTGGAAGCTCCGCACGGCCGACACGGGTGCCGCGGCGGCGCGTCAATGTCCGGAGAAGACCATGATTTCGCTGCGAAAATTGAATCTGGCCGTGGTGGTGTGGGCGCTTGCGTCGGGCGCTGCGTTCGCGGATACGGTTGCGCTGAAGGCGGATCTCCAGCCGTCGAGCGAAGTGCCGCCGCGCGTGAGTCACGGGCACGGCGTGCTGAATGCGACCTTCGACACATCCACCCAATCGCTGCAGTGGACTGCTACTTACGAAGGCTTGAGCGGTCCGGTCACCGCCGCGCATTTCCACGGTCCCGCGCCGGTTGGCCAGAACGCGAAGGTCCAGGTGCCGATCGAGAAGAATGGCCTCGCGAGTCCGATCAAAGGCACGGCGAAGCTGACCGAGCAGCAGGTCACGGATCTGATGGCGGGGCAGTGGTACTTCAATGTTCATACCGCGCAGAATCCGACGGGCGAAATTCGCGGGCAGGTGTTGCCGGCGAACTAGGCGTGGGCCTCGCGTGTGCGTAGCGTGGGCCGAGCGCGCGTGCCGCGGCCAAAAGCAGCTTCACACCGTTAGAACCCGCCAACCAACGGCGCCCCCGCCACCGCCCGTACCATGACGGGACTTCAACGAAGGAGCATGTCCCGATGAGCTGGCAAAGCGCGCTCGCTTGCTGGTATTTGCGCAGGCAGTTCCGGCCCGAAACCCTCAAGCCGTCTATCAACGTCGAGCGGGCGCGCGCGCTGACCTCGAAGCGGGTGTGGTCGCCACGCGTGCCGCGCGGCTGGCATCTTCGCGAAACGTATGGCGCGGGCGAGGCGCCGCTCGTCGGCGAATGGCTGGAACGCGTGGACGGCGGCACGGCCGGCGGCGCGGAGCCGACGGTGCTGTATTGCCACGGCGGAGGCTACTACTTCTGCTCGCCGCGCACGCATCGGTCGCTAACGTTCGCTCTCGCTACCCGCGCAGACGCGCGGCTCTTCTCCCTCGACTACCGCCTCGCGCCCGAGCATCGCTTTCCGGCCGCGCTTGACGACGCCACCGCCGCCTATCGACAGTTGCTCGCGATGGGCATCGCGCCGAGCTCGATCGTGGTCGCCGGCGACTCGGCCGGCGGCGGCCTCGCGCTCGCCACGCTGGTCGCGCTGCGCGACGCCGGCGCACCGATGCCCGCTGGCGGCCTGCTGTTCTCGCCGTGGACCGATCTGGCAACGACCGGCGCGAGCCTGCGCACCAACGACAGCGTCGATCCGATGTTCTGTGGCGCCTCGATCGAGCGCGCGGCCAAGGTCTATCTCGGCGACGCGCCGGCCACGCATCCGTACGCGTCGCCGGTCTACGCGGACCTACGCGGTCTGCCGCCGCTGTTCTTGCAGGCGGGCAGCACCGAGGTGCTGCTCGACGACGCGCGCCGCGTCGCCGACCATGCACACGCGGCAGGAGTCGATTGTGAATGCGAAGTGTGGAAAAACCTGCCGCACGTGTGGCCGATGTTCGCGCCGTTCATGCCGGAGGCGAACCGCGCGCTCGATCGCGCGGCCGCGTTCGTGCGACGCGCGACGAGCCGCGCCGCGAACAGGGCTCAGGCGTCGAGCGTGACGTCGAGCGTCCGATAGACGGCTTCGATCGTTTGCTGGCCGTATTGCCGCTCGAGCCGCCGCACGGTGAAGTGCCCGTGCGCGACCTGCTGGAAGTGATCGATAAACACGGTGTTGACCATCGCGCCGAGCACCGCGCCGATCGCGGGAATCGATTTGGCGGCGATCTGTTCGCTGACCTGCACCGAAAAGCGCGCGGCGATCGCGTTGAGTAGCCGCAGCAGCGCCGCCGAGCCGTGGGTCGTGAAGCCCTTGCTGGCCACCTCGGACGACGCCTTCGACACCGCCTGCGCTAGCGCGCCGCGCATGAAGAAGTAGCCGAGGTCGGCGTCGTCGTCCTCGCTCGATGTACCGCCCATGCCGAGCACGGTCAGGCATTGGAGCTGCGTGTCGACCGAGGTCAGGTCCTCGCCCTCGCTTCGCGCGATGTCGCAGATCGAGCGGAACATCAGCGTAGTCGTGACCGGCAGCTCGACCGGCAGCGCGACCAATCCAAACGCGCCGCCGGCCGCGCCGGTGGTCGCGACCGCGAACTTGTGCAGCAGGTTGTTCGGCTTGTCGGGCGCGAGAAGCTTGGCGTCGTCGCGCCGGCCGAGCGTGCGTAGCGCGATCGACAGACATTTGCGCAACGCGGCCTGCGTCGCATCGGACACTTTTTGGTTGGCGAACGCCGGGATGCGCGATAGCAGCTTCTCGATCGGCGCGCCGACGACGCTCGCGAGCTTCATCGTGAGCGCGGGGCTTTCGAGCTGGTGTTTCGCGCGCCGCAGCGCGGCGAGGTCCTGCTCCGATAAGGATGGTGTTGCGAGCGAACTCGGCTGCATGGGCCTCCCTGGCATGTCGTGTCTTGGGTACTTGGAGTCAGTCTACCGCGTTGCAAGACGCGTTCCGTCCCGCTTGGAGCGTCGCACCATGGTATGATCCCCAATCTTTTGACACGTCAACTTTTGCTCCATCAAAAATGGCTGTCCATACCGCCGCTCACCATTCGAGTGGGCAAGTCTTACCGTTCCGCGAATCCCTGCTGGCCATGCTCGGCATCTCGTTCGTCACGATGCTGGTCGCGCTCGACCAGACCGTGGTCGGCACCGCGCTGCCCACCATCGTGTCCGAACTCCGTGGCTTCGAGTTGTACGCATGGGTCGCAACCTCGTATCTGCTGACCTCGGTGATCACCGTGCCAATTTTCGGGCGGCTTGGCGATTATTACGGGCGCAAGCCGTTCGTGATTGCGTCGATCGTCGTGTTTACCGCCGCCTCGGTGCTGTGCGGCGCGGCCAACAGCATGCTGTTTCTCGTGCTCGCGCGCGGGTTGCAGGGCATTGGCGGCGGCATGCTCGTCGGCACCGCGTTCGCATGCATTCCCGATCTGTTCCCCGATTCCGTCGTGCGGCTGCGCTGGCAGGTGCTGATGAGCTCGGCGTTCGGCATCGCCAATGCGGTCGGCCCGTCGCTCGGCGGTTTTCTCACGCAGTACTACGGCTGGCGCTCGGTGTTCTATGTGAATTTGCCGGTCGGGCTGCTGTCGCTGTTTTTCGTCTGGCGTTTCCTGCCGCATCTGCGGCACGTCGAACATACCGGCAAAATGCGGCTCGACTGGCCCGGCGCGCTGCTGATCGCGATCGCGCTCGGCTCACTGCAGCTGTTCGTCGAATTGCTGCCGAAGCACGGCATCACGCTGAGCGCGTTCGCGCTGCTCGGGCTCGCCGTCGCGTCGGCCGTCACGCTGTGGAAATGGGAAAAGCGCTGCCCGACCGCGATCCTGCCCGTCGACATGTTCCGCAACCGCAGTCTGGCCGCGCTGTTCACGCTGGCCGTGCTCGGCGGCTTCACGATGTTCTCGCTGCTGTTCTACGCACCGCTGCTGTTCCAGGGCGGCTTCGGCATGTCGCCGAAAGAGGCGGGCCTCGTGATCACGCCGCTCGTCGTGTTCATCACGATCGGCAGTATCGCGAACGGGCGCGTCGTGTCGCGGGTGAAGAATCCGAACCTGATGCTGTACATCGGCTTTGCGATGGTCGCGCTGTCATGCCTTGGCATCGTCGTCGCGACCCGTTCGATGCAGCAATGGGTGCTGATGTCGTTCATGGTCGTCGGCGGCCTCGGGCTCGGCTTCGTGATGCCGAACCTGACGATCTTCGCGCAGCAGACCGCAGGCCGCGAACACCTCGGCATCGCGACCGCGCTGCTGCAGTCGCTGCGGATGATCGGTGGCATGATCGGCACGGCGCTGACCGGCACGCTCGTGACCCACATGTACAAGAGCGGTGTGCGCAATGCGCTCGAAGGCGCGGGCGCGTCGCACTGGTTCGCCGATCTCGGCGATCCGCAGATCCTGATCAACCGCGATGCGCAGACCACGCTCGTCGACCAGTTGACCCATGCTGGCCACAACGGCGCGATGTTGCTCGAAAGTGCGCGCGAGGCGCTGGTCGGGGCGATTCATCTGGGTCTCGCGATGGCCGCGGTGATCGCCGTCGTGTCGGTGTGGCAAACCCGCCGCGTGCCGCCGATCAAGCTGCAGCGCAAGCTCGAGCCGGTGATTCACGCAGACTGATTTTTGAACTTGGTGTTGGACAGGCAGATTATGGAAGAACAGGACCGCGTCGCCGTCATGCAGCAATTTGGTCGCACGTATCGGGCGTTCATGTCGGCATTCGAGGCCCAGGTGGGGCATCCGTTGCCACGCTGGCGCATTCTGCTCGCGCTGCGCGAGCAGGCCGGCGAGTCGTCGCAGAAGCGGCTCGTCGAGCGGTTGCGCGTCGATCCTGGCGCGCTCACGCGACAGCTGAAGGCGCTCGAAGGGTTGGGCTGGATCGCGCGCAGCATGGATACGCGCGATAACCGCGTGACCAACGTGCGCCTGACCGAAGCGGGCCACGCCGCGACCGAAGCGAGCCTGCCGCGTCGCAACGCGTTCTTGCACGACACGATGGCCGGGTTGCCGGATGAGGCGCTCGCGGCGTTGTCGAGCGCGCTGAAAATGTTGGAGACGCGGATCGGCGAGGTGACGGCCAACGCCGGCGCCGCGACCGTGGCCGCCGCGCCGCAGGAGACCGCTGGCGACGAGGCGGCGCAACGCGTGTGATCGTTGCTTCGCGTGTGGGGATAAAAAAGGCTGTGGGCCCAAGGGCGCACAGCCTTTTTTCTTTAGCGGAACAGATCGCGCTTCAGTCAGCGCGGCGTGGTCCGATCAGAAGAACGTCTCGATCACTTCCTTCACGCGATACTGCGGATCGACGACCAGCACCTGCTTCCACTTGTCGAACGTCAGGCACGGATGCGAGATGTCGAACGCGATCATGTCGCCCACTTTCAGATCGGCGCCGGCGGGAATCCGCAGATACGCGTGCTGATCCATCAGACCGAAGATTTCCCAGCCCTCGCTCGCGGCGATGTCGCGCGGCGCTTGCTGGCCCGGGCGATAGTGGCGCGCCGGCTCCGGCATGCCCGCGTCGAACGCGGAGTCGCGTTTGCCGAGGCCGATGATCGCGCGATCCGGCTCGGGAATGGACTGCACGTACGCCCACAATTGCAGCGCCGGCAGCAACCCTTCGCCCATTTTCTTCGCGACAGGATTGCGCTTGAAAATGTCGGTCTGCGCCTTGCGATAGATGCCGACGTCATGCGTCAGATAGCAGCCGGGACGCAGCACGACCTCGACCTTGCCGGATTGCGTCGCCTGCGCGAACTCTTCGGCGACCACGTCGTACCACGCCGATCCCGCGCCCGAGAGCACCGCCGGCGAGCGCGCGAAACGCCCCTGCTCAACAAGTTCGCGAGTGACCGCAACCGCGTCTTGCAGGAACGCGCGCACTTCGGGTTCTTCCTTCAGCACGCCTTCGTACAGTTCGACCCCCGCGAGCTTCAGCACGTCCGGATAGCGCGCGATCGCGTCCAGCACCGCGTTGCGCTGCGCTTCGTCGCGCACGCCGGTGCGTCCACCCGGCACGCCGAGTTCGAGCAGCACCTGCAGCGGCTTCTTCACTGAGGTGAAGAATTCGCCGAGTTGCTCGACGCCTTCAGCCGAATCGACGAGGCAGAAGAATTCGAAATCCGGATCGCTGAGCAATTCGGCGATCATCGTCATGTTGTGACGGCCGACCAGCTGATTCGCCATCAGGATGCGCGAGACGCCGCCGTGGTACGCCGCGCGCACCTGATGAGCGGTGGCGAGCGTGATGCCCCACGCACCGGTTTCGAGCTGACGGCGAAACAGTTGCGGCGCCATCGTGGTCTTACCGTGAGGCGCGAGCTTGACACCGTATTCGGCAACGAACGCCTGCATCCACTTCAGGTTGTGCTCGACGCGATCCTCGTACAGTACGGCAGCCGGCAGGCTGACGTCCTCGGCGAGCAGGTTCCAGTCGAGGCGCGCGGCGTCCTTCAGCTGGACGCTCGTGCCCGGAACCATGCCCAAGCCCTTGCTATAAGGATCAATCGTCGCGCCCTGATAGTTTGTAACTTTCATGTCTCCGTGCTCCATCGTCCGGGTAAATTGAGTCAGATTTGACTTTACCATGTTACGGAAAGTACGATGTCTGAAAGAATGTTATTTAGTACCATGGGTTTCGAAGGCCGCCGCAAAGGGCCGCGAAAGCCGTGCCGCGAACCCCACCGCCTGCCATGAACAGTAGCGCCGAACCGCTCGCTTTCGACATCGTCGCGCGCATTGCCGAGTGCGCACCGGAGTTGCGCTCGGCCGAACGCAAGGTCGCCGCGCTGATCCTCGACGATCTGACCGGCGCGTCGCGCGCGAGCATCGGCGCGCTGGCACAGCAGGCCGAGGTCAGCATCGCGACCGTCACGCGCTTCGCGAAGGCGGTCGGCTGCCGCGACGTGCGCGAACTCAAGCTGCGACTCGCGCAGGCGGCCGCGGTCGGTCAGCGGTTTCTCGAGCGCGACACCGCAAGCGACGCACCCGAGCCGATCGCCACGCGCGTCTTCGACGAACTGCAAACGGCGCTCGCGCACAATCATCAACTGCTGCGCCAGGCGCCGCTCGCCGAAGCGGCGACCGCGCTGCGCAATGCGCGCATGATCTACGTGTTCGGCATGGGCGGCGGCTCGACCGCGCTCGCTGACGAAATGCGTTTCAGGCTCGTGCGCCTCGGCCGCCCGGTCGCAACCTATCAGGACGGGCTGTTGCAGCGCATGGTGGCGAGCACGGTGTCGCGCGAGTGCGTCGTGATCGCGCTGTCTACCACGGGGCGCGTGCCCGAGATGGTCGAGAACTGCAAGATCGCGCGCAGCTACGGTGCGACGGTGGTCGCGCTGACGGCGCCCGCGTCGCCGCTGGCGAAGCTCGCCAACTGGCTGATCCCGATCGTCGCGTTCGAAACCGATTTCATCTACAAGCCGTCGTCGTCCCGTTACGCGATGATGATGGCGCTCGATGTGCTCGTCACCGAACTCGCCGTCAGTCAGGGCGACGAGAGCCGCGAATTGCTGCGCCGCATGAAGCACGCGCTCGACGCGCACCGCGGCGGCGGCGATCGACAACCGATAGGAGACTGATCCATGCATTCGCATCCCGAAGCCGCCGACACGCTGATCGTCGGCGCGCAACTGTACGACGGCACGGGCGCGCCGCCCGTCGAGCGCGACGTGGCGATCCGCGACGGGCGCATCGCCGCGATCGGCAATCTGTCGAACTGGCTCGCCGAAGAGGTGATCGAGGCCGAGGGGCGCGCGCTCGCGCCGGGCTTCATCGACGTACACACGCACGACGACACGCATGTGATCCGCTCGCCGCAGATGCTGCCCAAGATCACCCAGGGCGTGACGACGGTGATCGTCGGCAATTGCGGGATCAGCGCGTCGCCGGTATCGCTGAAGGGCGATCCGCCCGATCCGATGAACCTGCTCGGCGAGCGCGACGCGTTCCAGTACCCGACCTTCGCCGACTATGTGAACGCGGTGAACGCCGCGCGGCCGGCGGTGAACGTCGGCGCGCTGATCGGCCACACGGCGTTGCGCAACAACCAGATGGACCGGCTCGATCGCGCGGCGACTGCCGAGGAAATCGAGCGCATGTGCGTGCAGTTGGAGGAAGCGCTCGCGCACGGCGCGCTCGGTCTCAGCTCGGGGCTCGCATACGGTTCGGCGTTCGCCGCGCCGACCGAGGAAGTGATGGCGCTCGCCGAGCCGCTCGCGGCCGCGGGCGCGCTGTACACGACCCATATGCGCACCGAGTTCGACGCGATTCTCGACGCGATGGACGAGGCCTACCGCGTCGGTCGTCATGCGCGTGTGCCGGTCGTGATCTCGCATCTGAAGTGCGCGGGGCCGTCGAACTGGGGGCGCAGCGTCGAGGTGCTGAAGTCGCTCGAAGGCGCGCGCGGCGGGCAGCCGGTCGGTTGCGACTGCTATCCGTACAACCGCAGCTCGTCGACGCTTGATCTGAAGCAGGTGACAGGCGACATCGACATCACGATCACGTGGTCCGAGCCGCATCCGGAAATGGCGGGCAAGCTGATCAAGGAAGTCGCGGCCGAATGGGGCGTCTCGCAGCAGGAGGCGGGCAAGCGCCTGCAGCCGGCCGGCGCGGTCTATCACAACATGTCCGAAGACGACGTGCGCCGCATCCTGTCGCATCCGGCGACGATGGTCGGTTCCGACGGCCTGCCGAACGATCCGCTGCCGCATCCGCGGCTGTGGGGCGCGTTTCCGCGCGTGCTCGGTCACTATGCGCGCGATGCCGCTTTGCTGCCGCTCGAGGAAGCGGTGCGCAAGATGACGAGCCTGTCCGCGCGTCGCTTCGGACTCGCGCAACGCGGCGAAGTGCATATCGGCTATCACGCCGACCTCGTGCTGTTCGATCCGGCGAAAGTGCATGACGTGGCGACGTTCGACAAGCCCCAGCAGCCCGCTGCCGGCATCGACGCGGTGTGGGTCAACGGCGTGCTGTCGTATCGCGATGGCGCGGTGACGGGCGAGCGGGCTGGCCGGTTCGTCACGCGCGGCGCGCCGTCGAAGGGCGATGCGCAGGGCGCGTTCTGATTTTTTATCGATTGATGGCGGCGCGCGCGGCGAGGGCGTCGCGCGTGCCCGACTTTTTAAGGAGTGTGACGATGAAGCGATATGGCGTGGAAGGCGGAAAGGGAACGGGCGGTCAGGTGATGCCGTTCGCGCGCGCGGTCGAGGCGGACGGCTGGCTGTTCGTGTCGGGCCAGACGCCGATGGAAAACGGCGAAGTGATCAACGGCGGCATCGTCGAGCAATCGCACAAGGCGATCCAGAACGTGTTCGCGATCCTGAAGGAAGCGGGCTATGGCGCCGAGCACGTCGTGCGTTGCGGCGTGTGGCTCGACGATCCGCGCGACTTCGCGTCGTTCAACAAGGTGTTTCGCGAGTATTTTGGCGAGAATCCGCCGGCGCGCGCGTGCGTGGTGTCGTCGATGGTGATCGACTGCAAGGTCGAGGTGGATTGCGTCGCTTATAAGAAGCCGGCGGCCTGATCGCTTTGATGGCTTTCATGTGACGAGGGCGCCGCAGGTCGTGATGGCCTGCGGCGCCCTCGTCGCGTTTACCGCTGTTTTTTGTGTTGGAGTTACTGCCGCGCGAGCCGCATGTTGTCCGGCATCGGCAGGTTGTAGTTGGTGCGGAACGGGTTGATGTCGAGCCCGCCGCGGCGCGTGTAGCGCGCATACACGGCGAGCTTCAGCGGTTTGCACATCTTCATGATGTCGACGAAGATTCGCTCGACGCATTGCTCATGAAACCCGGTGTGATTGCGGTACGAGATGATGTATCGCAAGAGGCCCGCGTGATCGATCTGCGGGCCGGCGTAGTGGATCTGCACGCTGCCCCAGTCCGGCTGACCGGTCACCGGGCAGTTCGACTTCAGCAGGTTCGAGAACAGCGTTTCCGCGACCGGCGCTTCGTCGCGCGCCGCGCTCAAAAGTGACGCGTCCGGCTGATAGACGCTCGCCTCGAGTTCGAGCCGGTCGAGCGACAGACCGTCGAATTCTTCCATTTTCAGCTTGCCGAATTCGTGCGGTGTGCTCAGATGTACCGACACGGTCGCGCCGCACGACGCGGACACGTCGCGCCTGATCGTGTCGCGCACGCTCTCGGCCGAGTCGAACGCAGTCTGCGCGAACGAGCCCAGATACAGCTTGAACGATTTCGACTCGACGATGTTCGGCGAGTCGGCCGGCACGAAGAACGTCGCGACGGCGATCTGCGGCTTGCCGCGCGCGTTCAGCCACGACAGCTCGTAGGCGTTCCAGATGTCGGTGCCGAAAAACGGCAGTCGCGCGGTAATGCCGATCGCCTCGCGCGCATTGCTGCGCGCAATCGGAAACAGCAGCGTCGGATCGTATTGTTCGGTGTAAGTCGAGGACTTGCCGAGCGGGGATTGTTCGGGTGTCATGATGCGTTCACGATGCCACTCAGCACGTGCCCGGTCGCGGTTACGACGCGGGCCGATTCGCAGTGGCCGATCTGGTCGTCGAAGAAAAAGTCGGGCTCGAACTCGCGCAGAAATGCGCTTTTGTCGAGGCCGCCGAGGAACATCGCTTCGTCGATTTCGATGTTCCATGCCATCAGGGTGCGGATCGCGCGCTCATGCGCGGGAGCCGAGCGCGCCGTCACCAGCGCCGTGCGAATGCGCATCGGCGCCGCCGCGTCCGCGAGTTTTTGCAGCCGGTGCAGTGCTTCGAGCAGCGGTTTGAGCGGACCGTCCGCGAGCGGCAGATGTTTGTTGTCGATCTCGTGACCGACGAACGCGCGCAGGCCGTCTTGCTGGAAGATGCGTTCCGCTTCGTCGGAAAACAAGACCGCGTCGCCGTCGAAGGCAATGCGGATTTCGTCCGGGTACTTGCTCGCCATCTTCGCCGATTCCGGCAACACGCGTGCGGCTGGGAAGCCAGCGGCGAGCGCATCGCGCACGTCCTGCTGATTCGCCGACAAAAACAGCGAAGCGTTCAACGGCTTCAGATAACCGAACGGCGCGCGGCCGCGCGTGAACACGCCGCGCTCGATCGCGAGCCCGTGTTCGCGGCAGGAATGAAACGCGCGCAGACCGCTGATCGGATCGCTGCGCGACAGGATCACCACTTCGACGCGATGACCGCCGGCGTTCAGCGCAAGCAGCTTGCGGATCAGCGGAAACGCGACGCCCGGTTTCGCGGGCACGTTCAGACGCTCGCGCTGCAACGCTTCGTAAGCCTTCAGGTCGCCGGCCTCGTAGACACGGTTCTCTTCCTCGAAGTCGAACAGTGCGCGCGACGAGATTGCGACCACCAGTTTGTCGACGAGCGAAAGCGCCATCGTTGCGTTCCGGTTCGAAGAGATCAGGCGAGGAAGAGACGATAGACGGGATTTTTCGTCTCTTCCCAGCACGGATAGCCGAGCGTTTCGATGAAGCGCTCGAACGCCGCGTGGTCGCTCCCGGGCACCTGAATGCCGACCAGAATCGAGCTGTAGTCCGCGCCCTGGTTGCGGTAGTGGAACAGGCTGATGTTCCAGTTCGGCGCCATCGACGACAGGAATTTCATCAGCGCGCCCGGACGTTCCGGAAACTCGAAGCGAAACAGTCGTTCGTCGCGCGCGAGCGGCGAGCGGCCGCCGACCATGTAGCGGATGTGCTGCTTCGACAGTTCGTCGAAGGTCAGGTCGACGGTGGCAAAACCGTGCGCTTCGAAGGCGCCGGCGATCTGCGCCGATTCGCTGCGATTGCGGATCTGCACGCCGACGAAAATATGCGCCGAGTTCGCGTCGGCGATCCGGTAGTTGAACTCGGTGACGCTGCGCGTGCCGAGCAGCTCGCAGAAGCGCTTGAAGCTGCCGCGCTCTTCGGGAATCGTCACCGCGAAGACCGCTTCGCGCGCTTCGCCCACTTCCGCGCGTTCGGCGACGAAGCGCATGCGGTCGAAGTTCATGTTCGCGCCCGACGTGATCGCGATCAGCGTCTGGTTCTCGATGCCTTCCCGTTCGGCATACTGCTTGGCGCCGGCCACCGCGAGCGAGCCCGCCGGTTCGAGCACGCTGCGCGTGTCCTGGAACACGTCCTTGATCGCGGCGCACAGCGCATCGGTGTTCACGAGCAGCACTTCGTCGAGATATTCGCGGCACAGACGGAAGGTTTCTTCGCCGACGAGCTTCACCGCGGTGCCGTCGGAGAACAGGCCCACTTCGTTCAGCGTCACGCGCTCGCCCGCCTTCAACGACGCGGCCATCGCGCATGAATCGTCGGTCTGCACGCCGATCACCTTGATCTCGGGGCGTACCGATTTCACGTATGCGGCGACACCGGCCGCGAGACCGCCGCCGCCGATCGGCACGAAGATCGCGTGAATCGGCCCCTGGTGCTGGCTGAGGATTTCCATCGCGACGGTGCCCTGGCCGGCGATCACGTAGGGGTCATCAAACGGATGCACGAAGGTCAGGCCGCGCTCTTCCCGCAGCTTGACCGCGTGACCATAGGCGTCGCTATACGACTCACCGAACTGCACGACCTCGACGGTCGGCCCGCCGTGCGTGCGGATCGCGTCGACCTTGAGCTGCGGCGTCGTCACCGGCACGACGATGATCGCCTTCACGCCCATGCGTGCCGCCGATAACGCCACGCCCTGCGCATGATTGCCCGCCGACGCGGTGATCACGCCGCGACTGAGCGCCTCGGCCGGAATATGCGCCATCTTGTTGTATGCGCCGCGCAGCTTGAACGAGAACACCGGCTGGTTGTCCTCGCGCTTCAGATAGACCGGGTTGCGCAGCCGCGCCGACAGGTTCGGCGCGCGTTCGAGTTCGGTCTCGCGCGCCACGTCGTAGACGCGCGCGGTCAGGGTCTTTTTCAGGTAGTCGTGGGAAGCCATGCGGGTGGCGCGGTGCGCTGTGTAAAACGGGAAGACGTCAATGATAGCGCCAACGGTGCCCGCTCTGGCCGTTGCGCGCGCTCCGCGGACGGGTGCCGTGCACTTAACCGGGCCGTATCGGAATCGCGCGATCGAAGCTCGCCCAACCGTCCGGCCGGTCAATGGACGGTATGCGAAAACGCCGCCGGATTCATCGCCAAAACCTCCGAACCCCCGCCGCCGCCCGATTCCCACCGTCAACGCGTGGCGGAATGATGCGGTAGAATTTCGCTTTGGAATAAGGATCGGAAGATGCACTGGCAGCCTCGGATCGCCCATTTAATGCCCGTCCCGCGCGAATCCTGCCCCGCGGCGGAACGGCATGTCCGCCACGCGCGATCGTGTAGCTGTCTCTGAGTGCCGCGAAGCGACCGCCGTGAGTTGGCCGCCGGTCGTGCTCGCTCCCCTTGAAGCACTAGAAGATTTCAAGCATTGCGCCCCACGCGCATTGTCCGCCGACGCCTCGTGACGAGTGCGCCAGGCTGACCTACCGAGTCGTCCAACCATGAACGCACCTCAAGTTTTCGATCCGCACGGCGCCGCCGGCGCGGTGGCCGCCGATCCCGAAGCGCGTCTGCGCGAAATTCCCTACAACTACACGTCGTTCTCCGACCGCGAAATCGTCATCCGCCTGCTCGGCAACGACGCCTGGGACGCGCTCGCCGTACTGCGCGCCGAACGCCGTACCGGCCGCTCGGCGCGCATGCTGTACGAAGTGCTCGGCGATATCTGGGTCGTGCGTCGCAATCCGTATCTGCAGGACGACCTGCTCGACAACCCGAAGCGCCGCGCGCTTCTGATCGAGGCGCTCAATCACCGTCTCGCCGAAATCGAGAAGCGCCGCCGCGCCGATCTGCGCGACCACGGCGACGAAGCCGGCGTCGAGCGCGCCGCGCGCGTCGAAAAGCTGGTGCAGGCCGCGCGCCGCGCGATCGACGAGTTCGCCAGCGAATTCCAGCAGACCTACGACCTGCGCCGCCGTTCCACGCGCGTGCTCGGCAAGGTCACGCAGAAAGACAACATCAAGTTCGACGGCCTGTCGCGCGTCTCGCACGTGACCGACGCGACCGACTGGCGCGTCGAATACCCGTTCGTCGTGCTGACGCCGGACTCCGAGGCCGAAATCGCCGGCATGATCAAGGCCTGCTTCGAACTCGGGCTGACGGTGATTCCGCGCGGCGGCGGCACCGGCTACACGGGCGGCGCGGTGCCGCTCACGCCGTTCTCGGCCGTCATCAACACCGAAAAGCTCGAACAGCTCGGCCCGGTCGAAATGACCCAGCTGCCGGGCGTCGATCGCAAGGTCGCGACGATTTTCTCGGGCGCGGGCGTCGTCACGCGCCGCGTGACCGAAGCGGCCGAGCAGACCGGCTTCGTGTTCGCGGTCGACCCGACCTCGCTCGACGCGTCCTGCGTCGGCGGCAACGTCGCGATGAACGCGGGTGGCAAGAAGGCGGTGCTGTGGGGCACGGCGCTCGACAACCTCGCGTGGTGGCGCATGGTCGACCCGGAAGGGAACTGGCTCGAAGTCGCGCGTCTCGAGCACAACATGGGCAAGATCCACGACATCGAAGTCGCGCGTTTCGAGCTCAAATGGTTCGACGGCAACTACGCGCCGGGCGAGAAGCTGCTGCGCACCGAAGCGCTGGACATCAAGGGCCGCGTGTTCCGCAAGGAAGGCCTCGGCAAGGACGTCACCGACAAATTCCTCGCCGGTCTGCCGGGCGTGCAGAAGGAAGGCTGCGACGGCCTCATCACGTCCGCGCGCTGGGTGCTGCACAAGATGCCCGCGCATACGCGCACCGTCTGTCTCGAGTTCTTCGGCCAGGCGCGCGAGGCGATTCCGAGCATCGTCGAGATCAAGGACTATCTGTTCGAGACGTCGCGCCAGGGCGGCGCGATTCTCGCGGGTCTCGAGCATCTTGACGAGCGCTATCTGCGCGCGGTGGGCTATGCGACCAAGAGCAAACGCAACGCGTTCCCGAAGATGGTGCTGATCGGCGATATCGTCGGTAACGACGCGGACGCGGTCGCGCAGGCCACCTCGGAAGTCGTGCGCATGGCCAATGGCAAGAGCGGCGAAGGCTTCGTCGCCGTCAGCGCCGAGGCCCGCAAGCGCTTCTGGCTCGATCGCAGCCGTACGGCCGCGATCGCAAAGCACACCAACGCGTTCAAGATCAACGAAGACGTCGTGATTCCGCTCGACCGCATGGGCGAATATACGGACGGCATCGAGCGCATCAACATCGAGCTGTCGCTGAAGAACAAGCTGCAACTGGTCGACGCGCTCGAAGTGTTCTTCAAGGGCGGCAAGCTGCCGCTCGGCAGGAGCGACGACGCGAACGAAATCCCGAGCGCCGAGCTGCTCGAAGACCGCGTGCAGCAGGCGCTCGATCTACTCGCGCGTGTGCGCACGCGCTGGCAATTCGTGCGCGGCAAGCTCGACCTGTCGCTGCGCGAGGCGCAGCACTACCTGGTCGGCCTCGGCTACGAATCGCTCGCCGAAAAGTTCGCCGATCGCGTCGACGCGCAACCCGACGCAACCGTGTTCCACCTCGCGCAGGACCGCACGATTCGCGTGTCGTGGAAGCAGGAAATCCGCGCCGAATTGCGGCAGATTTTCAACGGCGGCGAGTTCGAGCCGATCCTCGACGAAGCCCAGGCGATCCACAAGCAGGTGCTGCGCGGGCGCGTGTTCGTCGCGCTGCACATGCACGCGGGCGACGGCAACGTCCACACGAACCTGCCGGTCAACTCCGATAACTACGAGATGCTGCAGGACGCGCACACGGCGGTCGCGCGCATCATGAAGCTCGCGCGTTCGCTCGACGGTGTGATCTCCGGCGAGCACGGCATCGGCATCACGAAGCTCGAATTCCTGACCGACGACGAGATCGGCGAATTCCGCAAGTACAAGCAGCGCGTCGATCCGCATGGCCGCTTCAACGCGGGCAAGCTGCTCGAAGGCGCGGACCTGCGCAACGCGTACACGCCGAGCTTCGGCCTGATGGGCTACGAATCGCTGATCATGCAGCAGTCCGATATCGGCGCGATTTCCGAGTCGATCAAGGACTGTCTGCGCTGCGGCAAGTGCAAGCCCGTCTGCGCGACCCACGTGCCGCGCGCGAACCTGCTGTACAGCCCGCGCAACAAGATTCTCGCCACGTCCTTGCTGGTCGAGGCATTCCTGTACGAAGAGCAGACGCGCCGCGGCGTGTCGATCAAGCACTGGGACGAGTTCAACGACGTCGCCGATCACTGCACTGTCTGCCACAAGTGCGTGACGCCGTGCCCGGTGAAGATCGACTTCGGCGACGTGACGATGAACATGCGCAACCTGTTGCGCAAGATGGGCAAGAAGAAGTTCAACCCGGGCAACGCCGCGGGCATGTTTTTCCTGAACGCGACCAACCCGCAGACCATCAACCTCGCGCGCACCGCGATGATGGGCGTCGGCTACAAGGCGCAGCGCCTCGGCAATGAAGTGCTGAAGAAGTTCGCGAAGAAGCAGACCGCGCATCCGCCCGCCACGGTCGGCAAGCCGGTGATCACGCAGCAGGTGATCCACTTCATGAACAAGAAGATGCCGGGCAACCTGCCGAAGAAGACCGCGCGCGCCTTGCTCGATATCGAGGACAACAAGATCGTCCCGATCATCCGCAATCCGAAGACGACCACCGCCGACACCGAAGCGGTGTTCTACTTCCCGGGCTGCGGCTCCGAGCGGCTGTTCTCGCAGGTTGGTCTCGCGACCCAGGCAATGCTGTGGGAGGCGGGCGTGCAGACCGTGCTGCCGCCGGGCTACCTGTGCTGTGGCTATCCGCAGCGCGGCTCGGGCCAGTACGACAAAGCCGAGCAGATCGTCACCGACAACCGCGTGCTGTTCCACCGCGTCGCCAATACGCTGAACTACCTCGACATCAAGACGGTGGTGGTGTCGTGCGGCACGTGCTACGACCAGCTCGCCGGTTACGAATTCGAAAAGATCTTCCCGGGCTGCCGGATCATCGACATCCACGAGTATCTGCTGGAAAAAGGCATCAAGCTCGATGGCGTGAACGGCGTGCGCTACATGTACCACGACCCGTGCCATTCGCCGATCAAGACGATGGACCCGGTCAAGCTCGTCAATCAGCTGATGGGTTCGGAGCAGGACGGCTACAAGATCGAGAAGAACGACCGCTGCTGCGGCGAATCGGGCACGCTCGCGGTCACGCGTCCCGACATCTCGACTCAGGTGCGCTTCCGCAAGGAAGAAGAGATCCGCAAGGGCGCGGCGAAGCTGCGCGGCATTCCTCTCGTCGCCGAAGCGGGCGCGAACGCGATCAATCCGGCCAATGCATCGGCCGGCGCCGCGGGCGCGCCGAACGGTTCGGTGCTGAAGGCCGGCGACGGTCCGCAGCCCAATTCCGGAAACGCGGGCGCGACCGACGTGAAGATCCTCACGAGTTGCCCGTCGTGCCTGCAAGGGCTGTCGCGCTACAACGAAGACGCGGGTACCGAGGCGGACTACATCGTGGTCGAGATGGCACGTCACGTGCTGGGCGAAAACTGGATGGCGGACTACGTTCAACGGGCGAACAATGGCGGAATCGAGCGCGTGCTGGTTTAATGGCACGACCAAGGATTTTTGCCGAGGACGACGATGGACTGCGTTTTTTGCCGTGAAGACGGCGGCGATGTGCTGTGGCAGGACGACTCGCTCCGAGTCGTCCTCGCCGACGAACACGACTACCCGGGCTTTTGCCGGGTCATCTGGAACGCTCACGTCGCCGAGTTTTCGGATCTTTCTGCCGACGAGCGCGATCACGTGATGAAGGCCGTGTACGCGGTCGAGCGTGCGCAGCGACGCGTGATGCAGCCCGCGAAGGTCAATCTCGCGAGCCTCGGCAACCAGGTGCCGCACGTGCACTGGCACGTGATTCCGCGTTTCTCGAACGACGCGCATTTCCCCCTGCCGATCTGGGCGCCGCGCCAGCGCACGGTGTCCGAAGCGATGTTGTCGTCGCGCCGCGCGCAAGCCACGCTGCTGCGCGAAGCCGTGCGGCAGGAAATCGAACAGGTGCTGGGCTGAGCGTCGCTGAACCCGTCGCCGCGTATCGCCGGACTGCCGTCGGCGTGCGAGGCGGCCAATCCGACGTTATCACCCGCCGTTATCTGATGAGGCCAACATGAGCGGATTGACTCCCGAGACGCCGGTGCCGACAGGCGTGATCGTGCATTCGAAGTCGCGCGTGCTCGAACTGCAGTACGCGAACGGCGAAGCGTATCGCCTGCCGTTCGAACTGCTGCGCGTATATTCGCCGTCGGCGGAAGTGATGGGCCACGGGCCCGGCCAGGAAACCCTGCAGACCGGCAAGCGCGACGTGACGATCACGATGATCGAAGGCGTCGGCAATTACGCGCTGCAACCGACCTTCTCCGATGGACACGCCACCGGCATCTACTCGTGGGACCTGCTGTACGACATGGCCGTGCGTCAGGATGAACTCTGGCGCGCGTATCTCGCCAAACTGGCAGCGGCCGGCATCGACCGCGACACGCCGATGGTGCCCGCCGCGGCTGCGCACGGGCACTGTCACTGATACGATTCGCCCCCGAACGCCGCTCGAGCGGCGCAACATTCAAGAACACGCGAAAGGACGAGCGCGATGAGCAAAACCCACTTCGGCTTTCAATCGGTCGACGAACAGGACAAGGCGCAGAAGGTGGCGGGGGTGTTCCACTCGGTGGCCGCCAACTACGACCTGATGAACGACCTGATGTCGGGCGGATTGCACCGGGCGTGGAAGGTGTTCACGATCGCCCAGGCGAACGTGCGGCCGGGCTACAAGGTGCTCGACATCGCGGGCGGCACGGGCGACCTGTCGAAAGCATTCGCGAAACAGGCGGGCGAAACGGGCGAGGTCTGGCATACCGACATCAATGAATCGATGCTGCGCGTGGGCCGCGACCGGCTGCTCGACAAGGGCATCATCACGCCGACGCTGCTGTGCGATGCCGAGAAAATCCCGTTTCCGGACAACTACTTCGACGTCGTGACGGTCGCGTTCGGCTTGCGCAACATGACACATAAGGACATCGCGCTCGCCGAGATGCGTCGTGTGCTGAAACCGGCCGGGCGGCTGCTCGTGCTCGAGTTCTCGAAGGTATGGGATCCGCTGAAGAAGGTCTACGATCTGTATTCGTTCAAGGTGTTGCCGTGGCTCGGCGAGCGCTTCGCCAAGGACGCGGAAAGCTACCAGTACCTGGCGGAATCGATCCGCATGCATCCGGACCAGCAAACTTTGAAAACTATGATGGAACAAGCTGGTCTCGACGGCGTCAAATATTACAATTTGTCAGCTGGCGTGGTAGCTTTGCATGTGGGGATCAAATACTAGAGTCCCTAACCCATCGATTTTTAAAGGAAAGTGCGAAATGTCCGTTTCGAATTTGTTATCTACTCGTAAGGTTAAGGGGGCGCTGGCGAGAAGAATCGGACTGATCGCGATGGTCGGTCTGCTGATGGCCGGCACTCTTGCCTCTCTCGACGCCGAAGCACGCCGCATGGGCGGAGGCCGCAGCTTCGGCCGTCAATCGAACAGTCTGCAGCAGCAGCGCCAGACGCCGCCGCCGTCCCAGCCGGCGCAGAACAATCAGGCCACGCAGCAAAGCGCGCAGCCGGCGCCTGCGACTAAGCCCACGCCGCCCGGCGCACCGAACCGCAATCGCTGGCTCGGGCCAATCGCCGGTCTCGCGGCCGGTCTCGGCATCGCCGCATTGCTGTCGCATTTCGGGCTCGGCGAGGCGTTCGCCGGCATGCTCGCGAACGTGATCGTGATCGCGTTGATCGCAATTGTGGTGATCTGGCTCATCCGCCGCTTCACCGGCCGTAAGCGCGATGCGGCGCAGCCTGCCTACGCGGGCACGGCGCCGTCGCTGAACACGAAAGGCACTGACTATATTCAGGAGCCGCGTTACACGGCGCCGCCCACCGGCTCGTATCTCGAACCGCAGGGCAACCCGTTGACCACGCCATCGCTCGGCGCGACGCCGTCGGTGCCGGCCGGCTTCGATTCGGAAGCGTTTCTGCGTAACGCGAAGGTGTACTTCGTGCGCCTGCAGGCCGCGTGGGACGTCGGCAACGTCGAGGACATCCGCGAATTCACGACGCCGGAAATGTTCGCCGAAGTGCGCGTCGATCTCGCGTCGCGCGGCACGCAGCCGACCCAGACCGACGTCGTGCAGTTGAACGCCGAGCTGCTCGGCGTCGAGGAGCGCGCGAACGAATACTTCGCGAGCGTGCGCTTCTCCGGTTTGATCCGCGAGGAGCCGGGCGCGGCGGCCGAGCCGTTCGTCGAAGTCTGGAATCTGACGAAGGCGAACCGCACTGGCGAAGGCTGGCTGCTTGCCGGCATCCAGCAGGTCGAGCAACACTGACATGCCGAAGCATCGAGTCGCGTTTGCCTCGAAAAGAGCCGGCCACGGCATAGCGATTCCTCAACTCGCGCATGGCTTAGGCCGTTCGGCATAGCAGGCCGCGAAGCGAACGGACGTTACAATGGGAGCCCGCGCAAGCACCTTGCTCGCGCGGGTTTTTTCTTGCCACCTTCGATGACCCTCGCCGCCAAGCCCTTCGCTGCTGCTGTCAATCATCTGCTCGCCCGCGAATCGTGGGCCCGCGAGCGCCTCGCCCCGTACGCGGGCAAGACCGCTCGCCTGTCATGTCCGCCGGTTGTGCTCGCGCTGCTCGTGCAGCCCGACGGCTATCTCGGTACGCTCGACGAAGCCGATGCGCATCAGTTCGACGTGACGATCTCGGTGCCGTCCGACGCACTGCCGGCCTTCCTGCAAGGTGGCCAGGCCGCGGTGATGAAGCACGTGAAGATCGAGGGCGACGCCGAGTTCGCGACCGTGATCGCGAAGCTCGCCGAGCATCTGCGCTGGGAGCCGGAGGAAGATCTCGCGAAGCTGATCGGTGATGGACCCGCGTGGCGCATCACGTCGCTAGTCCGCTCAGTCGGCGAGCATGTGCAGCGCACCGGTCGCAATCTGCTCGACACCGCCGCCGAGTACCTGCTCGACGAAAATCCGCAGCTGGTGCGCCGCACCGCGCTCGCGGACTTCAACGTCGAGCTGGCGCGCGCGCGCGATTCGCTCGCGCGCGTCGAAAAGCGCATCGAGCGCATCGAACAGAAGGTCGAAGTCCGCGGCGCGCAAACGCCGGGCGGCGCCGCCACGTCGCGCGGCACGCGCTAGTCACCGGGCCCAGCCATGCGTTTTCTGCGTTTTCTCAAGATATTTTTCACGGTCATCCGCTTCGGCCTCGACGAAATGATGTTGAGCCGCATCAACGACCGGCGCGTGCGTCTGCTGCTGCGCATCACGACGCTCGGCCGCAGGTTCGATGCGCCGCGGGGCGTGCGTCTGCGGCTCGCGCTCGAAAGCCTCGGGCCGATCTTCGTCAAGTTCGGCCAGGTGCTGTCGACCCGTCGCGATCTGCTGCCGGTCGATATCGCCAACGAACTTGCCAAGCTGCAAGACCAGGTGCCGCCGTTCGATTCGGCGGTCGCGATCGCGCTCGTCGAGAAGTCGCTCGGCGCGCCGGTCGACGTGCTATTCGACGATTTCGAGCGGGTGCCGGTCGCGAGCGCGTCGATCGCACAGGTCCACTTCGCGAAGGTGAAGGCCGGCCAGCATGCGGGCAAGGCGGTCGCGGTGAAGGTGCTGCGCCCCAAGATGCTGCCGGTGATCGATTCCGACCTCGCGCTGTTGCGCGACATCGCCGTGTGGGCCGAGCGTCTGTGGGCCGACGGCAAGCGCCTGAAGCCGCGCGAGGTGGTCGCCGAATTCGACAAATACCTGCACGACGAACTCGACCTGATGCGCGAGGCCGCCAACGGCAGCCAGTTGCGGCGCAACTTCCTGGGGCTCGACCTGCTGCTCGTGCCCGAGATGTACTGGGAGTTCTGCACGCCCACGGTGCTCGTGATGGAGCGCATGGTCGGCGTGCCGATCAGCCAGGTCGATACGTTGCGCGCGGCGGGTGTCGACATCCCGAAGCTCGCGCGCGAGGGCGTCGAAATTTTCTTCACGCAGGTGTTCCGCGACGGCTTTTTCCACGCCGACATGCACCCCGGCAACATCCAGGTGAGCCTCGATCCCGCGCACTTCGGCCGTTATATCGCGCTCGACTTCGGCATCATCGGCGCATTGTCGGACTTCGACAAAAACTACCTCGCGCAGAACTTCCTCGCGTTCTTCAAGCGCGACTATCATCGCGTCGCGACGTTGCATCTGGAGTCGGGCTGGGTGCCGCCGACCACCCGTGTCGAGGAGCTCGAAAGCGCGATCCGCGCCGTCTGCGAACCGTATTTCGATCGCGCGCTGAAGGACATTTCTCTCGGCCAGGTGCTGCTGCGTCTGTTCTCGACGTCGCGGCGCTTCAACGTCGAGATCCAGCCGCAGCTCGTGTTGCTGCAAAAGACGATGCTGAACGTGGAAGGCCTAGGCCGTTCGCTCGATCCCGAACTGGATCTGTGGAAGACCGCGAAGCCCTATCTCGAGCGCTGGATGAACGAGCAGATCGGCTTGCGCGGCTGGTACGAGCGTCTGAAGATCGAGGCGCCGCAGTGGAGCAAGACGCTGCCGCAGTTGCCGCGCCTCGTCCATAACATGCTGGCCGAGCGCCATCATCCGGTGGGCGGCGCGAACGACGACGTGATCCGCCAGATCCTGCTCGAGCAAAAGCGCACCAACCGTCTGCTGCAAGGCCTGCTGCTGTTCGGCGTGGCGGTCGGCGTCGGCGCGATGCTGGCGCGTGCGTTCCTGGTACTGGCTTATGGAGGATAGATTCCGATGAGCGATCCGACCCAACCCGCCGCGCCCGATTTCGCAACCCGCGATCCCGGCTCGCCCGAGTTCTGGGACGAACGCTTCGAGCGCCATTTCACGCCGTGGGATCAGGCGGGCGTGCCGTCCGCGTTTCGCGCGTTCGCCGAACGGCACCGCGACGTGGCCGTGCTGATTCCAGGCTGCGGCAGCGCGCACGAAGCGGTATGGCTCGCGCGCCAGGGCAACCCGGTACGCGCGATCGACTTCTCGCCGGCCGCCGTGGCGGCGGCACGCGAGCAGCTCGGCGCGCATGCATCGCTGGTCGAACAGGCGGATTTCTTCACCTATGCGCCACCGTTCGCACCGGCATGGATCTATGAGCGCGCATTCTTCTGCGCGCTGCCGCCGGCGCGCCGCGCCGACTACGCGCAGCGCATGGGCGAACTGCTGCCGGCCGGCGGGTTGCTGGCGGGCATCTTTTTCATCGGCGCGACGCCGAAAGGGCCGCCGTTCGGCATCGAACGCGGCGAGCTCGATGCGCTGCTTACGCCACACTTCGAGCTGGTCGAAGACGAAGCGGTCGACGACTCGATCGCCGTATTCGCCGGACGCGAGCGCTGGCTCACCTGGCGGCGTCGCGGCTAACGCCACGCGCGCCGCTCTTGAGAGGTCCGGGGATCGTCCCCATCTGGCGCGGTGGCGGGCGCGTCGTGCGTCCGCTTCCCGAAATCCGGGGAACGGACATTGTTTGCGGCTATAATTCAAGGCTTTGCAAGCGTTTACAAGATTTCAGTAGGATTTGGAGTAAGAAAGGATCATGCCGATCTACGCTTATCGTTGCGGGTCATGCGGTTTCGGGAAGGACGTGCTCCAGAAGATGAGCGATCCCCAGTTGACGCAGTGTCCCGAGTGCGGAAAAGACACCTTTAGCAAACAACTCACCGCCGCCGGCTTCCAGTTGAAGGGCTCCGGCTGGTACGTGACCGATTTCCGCGGCGGCACGAGCGCGCCGGCCGCGTCGGAAGCGAAGTCCGAGCCGGCCGCAGTCGCTGCCCCGGCTGCGTCGGCTGCCGCGCCCGCGGCCCCCGCCGCAGCGCCCGCCGCCACGAGCCCGAGCGGTTCCGGCAGCGCCTAGTGGGACTCCCGCCCCGCGCGGGCGGCGTATCTACCGCGCATGGGCTTCGGCCCGCGCAGCTTTCTGGCGGTACACATGACGACGAAGAAATTCACGCTCAAATCGGTGTTTCTGACCGGCCTGCTGGTGCTGGTGCCTCTGGCCATCACACTGTGGGTGCTCGGCCTGGTCATCGGCACGATGGACCAGACGCTGTTGCTGCTGCCTACCTCGTGGCAGCCGGAACGCACGATCGGCTATCGCTTGCCGGGCCTCGGCGCGGTGCTCACGCTCGCGTTCATCTTCGTCGTCGGGCTGTTGACGCAGAACTTCATTGGGCAGAAGCTCGTGAAGTGGTGGGAACTGCTGGTCGCGCACATTCCGGTGGTCGGCCCGCTCTACACCAGCGTGAAGCAGGTGTCCGACACGCTGCTGTCGAGCAGTGGCAATGCATTCCGCAAGGCGCTGCTGATCGAGTACCCGCGCCGCGGGTCCTATACGATCGCATTTCTGACCGGCATCCCGGGCGGCGACGTGGCCAACCATCTGAAGGAAGATTACGTCAGCGTATACGTGCCGACCACGCCGAACCCGACGTCCGGCTTCTTCCTGATGGTGCCGAAAAGCGAAGTGATCGAGCTCGACATGACGGTCGACGCTGCGCTCAAGTACATTGTCTCGATGGGCGTCGTGGCGCCGTCCGCGCCGCCGCCGGCGCCGGTGCGCCGCGCCACCGTCGAGCCTCCGCTCTAATGCCGGCGCGCAACGCTTCATGCAGGATCGTCTGCGGCGCGCCGTTCAACCAATGCAAAACGAAAGACAAACATCATGTCGATGAGATCTGAATACTGCGGTCTGGTGACCGAAGAACTGCTGGGCCAATCCGTCTCGCTGTGCGGCTGGGTAAGCCGCCGCCGCGACCATGGCGGCGTCATCTTCATCGACCTGCGCGATCGCGAAGGGCTCGTTCAGGTCGTCTGCGATCCGGATCGCGCTGACATGTTCAAGGTCGCCGAAGGCGTGCGCAACGAGTTCTGCGTGCAGGTCAAGGGCATCGTGCGCGGCCGTCCGGAAGGCACGACCAATGCCTCGCTGAAGAGCGGCAAGATCGAAGTGCTGTGCCACGAGCTGATCGTGCTGAACGCGTCGGTCACGCCGCCGTTCCAGCTCGACGATGACAACCTGTCGGAAACCACGCGCCTCACGCATCGCGTGCTCGACCTGCGCCGTCCGCAGATGCAGCACAACCTGCGTCTGCGCTACCGCGTCGCGATCGAAGTGCGCAAGTACCTCGACGAGCAGGGCTTCATCGACATCGAAACGCCGATGCTCACGAAGAGCACGCCGGAAGGCGCGCGCGACTACCTCGTGCCGTCGCGTACGAACCCGGGCCAGTTCTTCGCGCTGCCGCAGTCGCCGCAGCTGTTCAAGCAGCTGCTGATGGTCGCGAACTTCGACCGTTACTACCAGATCACCAAGTGCTTCCGCGACGAAGACCTGCGCGCCGACCGTCAGCCGGAATTCACGCAGATCGACTGCGAGACCTCGTTCCTTTCGGAACAGGAAATCCGCGATCTGTTCGAGGCGATGATCCGTCACGTGTTCAAGACGACGATCGGCGTCGAGCTCGACCAGAAATTCCCGGTCATGGAATACGCGGAAGCGATGCGCCGCTTCGGTTCGGACAAGCCGGACCTGCGCGTGAAGCTCGAGTTCACCGAGTTGACCGATGCGATGCGCGACGTCGACTTCAAGGTGTTCAGCACCCCGGCCAACACGAAGGACGGTCGCGTCGCAGCGCTGCGCGTGCCGAAGGGCGGCGAGCTGTCGCGTGGCGACATCGACAGCTACACGGAATTCGTGCGCATCTACGGGGCGAAGGGTCTCGCGTGGATCAAGGTCAATGAAGCGGCGAAGGGCCGTGACGGTCTGCAAAGCCCGATCGTGAAGAACCTGCACGACGAAGCGCTGAAGGCGATCATCGAGCGCACCGGCGCACAAGACGGCGACATCATCTTCTTCGCGGCGGATCGCGCAAAGGTCGTCAACGACAGCCTCGGCGCGCTGCGTCTGAAGATCGGTCATTCGGAATTCGGCAAGGCCAACGGCCTGGCCGAGTCCGGCTGGAAGCCGCTGTGGGTCGTCGACTTTCCGATGTTCGAATACGACGAGGAAGACAACCGCTACGTCGCCGCGCATCACCCGTTCACGAGCCCCAAGGACGAGCACCTCGAGTACCTCGAAACGGACCCCGCGCGCTGCCTCGCGAAGGCCTACGACATGGTGCTGAACGGCTGGGAAATCGGCGGCGGCTCGGTGCGTATCTACCGTGAGGAAGTGCAGAGCAAGGTGTTCCGCGCGCTGAAGATCAACGCGGAAGAAGCGCAGGCGAAGTTCGGCTTCCTGCTCGACGCGCTGCAATACGGCGCGCCCCCGCACGGCGGTATCGCGTTCGGTCTGGACCGCATCGTCACGATGATGGCCGGCGCCGACTCGATCCGCGACGTGATCGCGTTCCCGAAGACGCAACGCGCGCAGGATCTGCTCACGCAGGCGCCGAGCGAAGTCGACGAGCGTCAGCTGCGCGAACTGCACATCCGTCTGCGTACGCCGGAACCGAAGGCATAAAGCCGCGGCCGCTGCGCGCGGCCGGCAAGCGGTCTTGCGTGTGCCGGCCGGCGGGGCGGCGGCCGCAAAAAAACCACACGAGCGAAACGAAAAGGCGCTGAGGTGATCTCCACCTCAGCGCCTTTTTCATTTTTTGCGTTACAGTGAAGCCACCGCTTTCCAGACCCTTTCGACCGTCATCCGACATGTACCGCGCGTATCGTCGCGCCCAGTTTGAGCCATGCCGAAACCGCCGAAAATTCCGCAGTCCGTCCTCGTCATCATTCATACGCCTGCGCTCGACGTGCTGCTGCTCGAGCGCGCCGATCATGCGGCGTTCTGGCAGTCGGTGACGGGTTCGAAAGACCGGCTCGACGAACCGCTCGCCGACACGGCGGTGCGCGAAGTCGGCGAGGAAACCGGCATCATGATCGGCGGCGCACTGGTGCCGCGCAGCGGGTTGTTCGACTGGCACTACTCGATCGACTACGAGATCTACCCGGAATTTCGTTACCGCTACGAAGCGGGCGTGCTCTACAACACCGAGCACTGGTTCAGCCTGCAGGTCCCCGAGTGCATCGACGTGACGCTCGCGCCGCGCGAACACACCGCGTATATGTGGCTGCCATATGAAGAGGCCGCATCGCGCTGCTTTTCGTCGTCGAATGCCGATGCGATCCTGCAGTTGCCGCGGCGGCTCGCCGCACGCCCGGTCGACCCGCAATCCGGCCCGCTGGCCGGGGAGCGTGGCCAGTGAGCGCAGGCGGCTCGGGCCGTTTCGCGCGTCTGCGGCACACGTTGCTCGGCCGTCGTTACTGGCAGCGCTACCGCTTCACCAGTAACAACGAGGTCGAGCTGCTGCGCTCCGGCGACGATTTCTTCGATGCGCTGATCGAGCGCATCGACGCGGCCGAGCACAACGTCGCGCTCGAAACCTACATCTTCTGCGACGACGAAGCCGGCCACGCGGTCAGCGAGGCGCTGCTTCGCGCTGCCGCGCGCGGCGTCAGAGTGCGCGTGATCACCGATGGCGTCGGCACCGCGCGCCTGACGATGTTCGAGCAATGGCCGGCCGGCGGCATCGAGCATCGCATCTACAACCCGCATCTGTTCGGCCGCTTCGGCTTTTCGCGCACGCACCGCAAGCTCGCGGTGATCGACGATCAGATCGCATATTGCGGCGGCATCAATATCGTCGACGATTACGAGAACAACGGCGAGAAGCTGCCGTACCGGCGCTGGGACTTCGCGGTCGAACTGCGCGGGCCGGTGGTCGCCGACGTGCGCGATGCGATCGAAGTGCAGTGGCGGCGGATTCGCGTCGGCCATCGGCCGCTCGATTCGATGAAGCCCGACCTGTCGTCGCAGGACGCCAACTCGCTTGGCAGTCTGCGCAGACGCCGGCGACGCCGCAACGAGGCACTGTGGGCCGGCGGCGAGCCGTGCGTCGCATTCGTCGCGCGCGATAACCTGATCAACCGCCGCGCGATCGAAAAAGCTTATCTGGCCGCGATCGGCCAGGCGCGCCATGAAATCCTGCTCGCGAATCCGTACTTCATGCCGGGACGCAAGCTGCGTCGCGCGCTGGTGTTCGCGGCGCGGCGCGGCGTGGTCGTGAAGCTGATCATCGGGCGCAAGGAGTTCAAGGCGCTCGATTACGCCGTGCCGTTCCTGTACCACGCGCTGTTGCGCGCAGGCGTGCAGATCGCCGAATACGAGAAGACGCTGCTACACGGCAAGGTCGCGGTGGTCGATTCGAACTGGGGCACGGTCGGTTCGTCGAATCTCGATGCGCTCAGCCTGATGCTGAACAACGAAGCGAACGTCGTGCTCGTGAACGATCCGTCGATCCCCAAACTGCGCGACGCGATTCTCGACGCGTTCACGGACGCGCGCCCAATCGATGAAGCGCACTACGAATCGCGACCGGCGCGCGTGCGCGCGCTGAGCTGGATCGCGTACACGAGCTACCGCGTCGCGATGAAGCTGCTGACGGTGGGCGGCTACGACTAATACCGCTCGCACGAGAGCCCGCGCTTGCCGCATCATGTCGGCCATCAATCGGCGCCAGCGAACCGGGGCAAAGAAATAGAACACGCGCGAGAACACGCGCGCGCCGATCGGCACCCATCGATTCAAGGCAAACGCCTCTAAAAATCTGATTGATCTGATGGTCGAAAGCCGCAAAATTAGAAGCCGGTTAGAAACCGGTTTCTAATAAAGTCCTTGTTTCGCGGACGGCAAGCACTCAATAATAGTACGGCCGTTCGATTTTCAATTCGGTCACATTAGAACGGTAAAACAGCTATGCGAAAAGGCGAACAAACCCGAGCCGCGATTCTCGACGCAGCACTCGATCTGGCAGGCCGAGACGGACTGGAAGGTCTGACGATTGGTCTGCTGGCCGAGCGCATGCAGATGAGCAAGAGCGGTGTGTTCGCGCATTTCGGGTCGCGCGAGGATCTGCAGATCGAGGTCGTGCGCGAATACCACCGCCGTTTCGAAGACGAGGTGTTTTTCCCGAGCCTGCGCGAGCCGCGTGGTCTGCCGCGCTTGCGCGCGATGATTTCCCGCTGGATCGAGAAACGCATTCAGGAAGTCACGACCGGATGCATCTACATCAGCGGCGCCGTCGAATACGACGACCGCGCGGATAGCCAGGTGCGCGAGCAGTTGGTGTCGAGCGTGACGACGTGGCGTGCGGCGCTCACGCGCGCGATCTCGCAAGCGATGGAAGAAGGGCATCTGCGCGCCGATACCGACCCGCAGCTGATGCTGTTCGAACTGTATAGCGTCACGCTCGGCCTGCATCACGACGCGCGCTTTCTGCATCTGCCGGATGCGGTGCGTCTCACGTGGGCCGCACTGGAAAAACTGATTAATTCGTATCAAAGCGAAAGCCGTTAGCGGCGTCGCCGGAATCTACCGGAAACGCGCGGCGCAGAAGGTCCGACCACGGACCCGGCCAACGGCCTGGCTTTTTGTCAAACCAGGGAGAGAGAGTCATGGGACAGTACGCCGCGCCGCTGCGCGACATGCAATTCGTGTTGCACGAACTGCTCAACGTCGAGGCCGAACTTCGGCAAATGCCGAAGCACGCCGAACTCGACGCCGACACGATCAACGCGGTGCTCGAGGAAGCCGGCAAGTTCTGCTCCGAAGTGCTGTTCCCGCTCAACCTCAGCGGCGACCAGGAAGGCTGTACGTATGCCGGCGACGGCGTCGTGACCACGCCGAAGGGCTTCAAGGAAGCCTACCGGCAATACGTCGAAGCCGGCTGGCCGGCGCTCGGTTGCGACCCGGAATTCGGCGGCCAGGGACTGCCCGCGTTCGTCAACAACGCGCTCTATGAAATGCTGAACTCGGCGAATCAGGCGTGGACGATGTATCCGGGCCTGTCGCACGGCGCGTACGAATGCCTGCACGCGCACGGCACGCCGGAACTGCAGCAGCGCTATCTGCCGAAGCTCGTCGCAGGCGTCTGGACCGGCACGATGTGTCTGACCGAGCCGCATTGCGGCACCGACCTCGGCATTCTGCGCACGAAGGCCGAACCGAATGGCGACGGCTCGTACTCGATCAGCGGCACGAAGATTTTCATTTCGAGCGGCGAGCATGACATGGCGGAGAACATCGTTCACCTCGTGCTCGCGCGTCTGCCGGATGCGCCGAAGGGCACCAAGGGCATTTCGCTGTTCATCGTGCCGAAGTTCGTGCCGAACGAAGCGGGCGAGCCCGGTGAGCGCAACGGCGTCAAGTGCGGTTCGATCGAGCACAAGATGGGCATTCACGGCAACGCGACCTGCGTGATCAATCTCGACAACGCGAAGGGCTGGATGGTCGGCGAGCCGAACAAGGGCCTGAACGCGATGTTCGTCATGATGAACGCCGCGCGTCTCGGCGTCGGCATGCAGAGCCTCGGTCTCACCGAAGTCGCATATCAGAACTCGCTCACGTACGCGAAGGAGCGGCTGCAGATGCGTTCGCTGACCGGCCCGAAGGCGCCGGAAAAGGCCGCCGATCCGATCATCGTGCATCCGGACGTGCGCCGCATGCTGCTCACGCAGAAGGCCTACGCCGAAGCCGGCCGCGCGTTCTCGTACTGGTCGGCGCTGCAGATCGACAAGGAGTTGTCGCACGCCGACGAAGCCGAGCGCAAGGAAGCCGCCGACCTGGTCGCGCTGCTCACGCCGATCCTGAAGGCGTTCCTGTCGGACAACGCGTTCGAAGGCACCAATCACGCGATGCAGATCTACGGCGGCCACGGCTTCATCGCCGAATGGGGCATGGAGCAGTACGTGCGTGACGCGCGCATCAACATGATCTACGAAGGCACCAACGGCATCCAGTCGCTCGATCTGCTCGGCCGCAAGGTGCTCGGCGACATGGGCGCGAAGATGAAGAAGTTCGGCAAGCTCGTCGCCGGGTTCGTCGAAGCGGAAGGCATCAAGCCGGAAATGCAGGAGTTCGTGAACCCGCTCGCCGAGATCGGCGAAAAGGTGCAGAAGCTGACGATGGAAATCGGCATGAAGGCGATGCAGAACCCCGACGAAGTCGGCGCCGCGGCCGTGCCGTACCTGCGCACGGTCGGCCATCTGGTGTTCTCGTATTTCTGGGCGCGCATGGCGCGCATCGCGCTGGACAAGGAGGCATCGGGCGATCCGTTCTACAGGGCGAAGCTCGCGACCGCGCGCTTCTACTTCGCGAAGCTTCTACCCGAAACGGCGATGACGATCCGCCAGGCGCGCGCAGGTTCGAAGCCGATGATGGACGTCGAAGAAGCGTTGTTCTGACGCTCGCACATCGAGCGAGGCGCCTGCGCGTACTGAACCCAAGGTGCCTCGCTCCCGACCACACACATCGCGCGAAGCATGGCTGACGCTTCGCGCCATCGCACAACTCTCCGGAGAAACGACGTGAGCAATCTGATCATTCGCAAGGTAGCCGTGCTCGGCGCCGGCGTGATGGGCGCGCAGATCGCCGCGCACCTGATCAACGCCAAGGTGCCCGTGCTGCTGTTCGACCTGCCCGCCAGGGAAGGCCCGAAGAACGGGATCGCGCTGAAGGCGATCGAAAATCTGAAGAAGCTGTCGCCGGCGCCGTTCGGCGTGAAGGACGACGCGCAATACATCCAGCCCGCGAACTACGACGACGACATCGACAAGCTCGCCGAGTGCGACGTCGTGATCGAAGCAATCGCCGAACGCATGGACTGGAAGCACGACCTGTACAAGAAGGTCGCGCCGCACATCGGCCCGAACGCGATTTTCGCGACCAACACGTCGGGGCTGTCGATCACCGCACTGTCCGAAGGTTTCGCGGACGAACTGAAGGCGCGCTTCTGCGGCGTGCACTTCTTCAATCCGCCGCGCTACATGCATCTGGTCGAACTGATCCCGACCGCGACGACGCGTCCGGAAATTCTCGATCAGCTCGAAACCTTCCTGACCAGCGTGGTCGGCAAGGGCGTCGTGCGCGCGAAAGATACGCCGAACTTCATTGCGAACCGCGTCGGCGTGTTCTCGATCCTTGCGGTTATTGCCGAAGCCGCGAAGTTCGGCCTGCGTTTCGACGAAGTGGACGACCTGACCGGCGCGCGCCTCGGCCGCGCGAAGTCGGCGACGTTCCGCACCGCCGACGTGGTCGGTCTCGACACGATGGCGCACGTGATCAAGACGATGCAGGACACGCTGCCGGACGATCCGTTTCTGCCGGTCTACGAAACACCGGCCGTGCTCGCCGAACTGGTGAAGAAGGGCGCGCTCGGTCAGAAGACCGGCGGCGGCTTCTACAGGAAGGAAGGCAAGGCGATCAAGGTGCTCGATCCGAACACGGGTGCATATATCGACGGCGGCGGGAAGGCGGACGAACTCGTCGGCCGCATTCTGAAGCGTCCGGCCGCCGAGCGTCTGAAGCTGCTGCGTGAAACGCAGCACCCGCAGGCGCAGTTCCTGTGGTCGATCTTCCGTGACGTCTATCACTACATCGCCGTGCATCTGGAATCGATCGCCGACAATGCGCGCGACGTCGACCTCGCGATCCGCTGGGGCTTCGGCTGGAACGAAGGCCCGTTCGAAGGCTGGCAGACGGCCGGCTGGAAGCAGGTCGCCGAATGGGTGCAGGAAGACATCGCCGCGGGCAAGGCGCTCGCCAACGTGCCGCTGCCGTCGTGGGTGCTCGAAGGCGCGGTTGACGAGAAGGGCGGCGTGCACACGGCCGAAGGCTCGTGGTCACCGGCCACGCAGACCTTCGTGCCGCGCTCGTCGCTCGACGTGTACCGCAAGCAGGTGTTCCGCGCGCCGCTCGTCGGCGAAACCGGCGTCGATCCGAAGACTTACGGCAAGACGCTGTTCGAGACCGATGCGGTGCGCGCATGGGTCGACGATCGCGCGGGCGAGGACGACGTGCTGATCGTGTCGTTCAAGAGCAAGATGAACACGATCGGACCGGCGGTGATCGAAGGGCTCACGCAGGCGATCGAACTGGCCGAGAAGGACTACAAGGGCCTCGTCGTGTGGCAGCCCACATCGCTGAAGCTCGGCACGCCGGGCGGTCCGTTCTCGGCGGGCGCCAACCTCGAAGAAGCGATGCCCGCGTTCATGATGGGCGGCGCGAAGGGCATCGAGCCGTTCGTGAAGAATTTCCAGCAGGGCATGCTGCGCGTCAAGTATGCGAACGTGCCGGTGATCTCGGCGATCTCGGGCATCGCGCTCGGCGGCGGCTGCGAACTCGCACTGCACAGCGCGAAGCGCGTCGCGCACATCGAGAGCTATCTGGGTCTCGTCGAAGTCGGCGTGGGTCTCGTGCCGGCGGGCGGCGGCATGAAGGAAGCGGCGCTGCGCGCGGCCGAAGCGGCAAGCCAGGTTGGTGCGACGAACGATCTGCTGAAGTTCCTGCAGAAGTCGTTCGAGAACGCGGCGATGGCGAAGGTGTCGGCCTCCGCGCTCGACGCCCGCGCGATGGGCTACCTGAAGCCTTCCGACACGATCGTCTTCAATGTGTTCGAACTGCTCGACGTCGCGAAGAAGGAAGCGCGCGCGCTCGCCGCGGCGGGCTACCGTGCGCCGCTGCGCGAGACCCAGGTGCCGGTCGCGGGCCGCTCGGCGATTTCGACGATCAAGGCGTCGCTCGTCAACATGCGCGACGGCCGCTTCATCAGCGAGCACGATTTCCTGATCGCGAGCCGCATCGCGGAAGCGGTGTGCGGCGGCGACGTCGAAGCGGGCAGCCTCGTCGACGAAGAATGGCTGCTGCAACTCGAGCGTCGCGCGTTCGTCGAGCTGCTCGGCACGCAGAAGACGCAGGAACGGATCATGGGCATGCTGCAGACCGGCAAGCCGGTGCGCAACTAAGCGGCGACCGCACAATGTGCATGGGACCAGAGTAAGAGCTTTGCATGGGACCGGAGTAAGCGCTAAAGCGCCAACTCCGGATCGACAGCTAAAGCGCCAACTCTGGTCGACAAAGGAGATTCCCAAATGGCAAAGCAATTGCAAGACGCATACATCGTCGCCGCGAGCCGTACGCCGATCGGCAAGGCGCCGCGCGGCATGTTCAGGAACACACGTCCGGATGAGCTGCTGGTTCACGCGATCAGGTCGGCCGTCGCTCAGGTGCCCGGCCTCGACACCGGCGTGATCGAAGACGCGATCGTCGGTTGCGCTATTCCGGAAGCGGAGCAGGGCCTGAACGTCGCACGGATCGGCGCGCTACTGGCAGGTCTGCCGAACACGGTCGGCGGCGTCACGGTGAACCGCTTCTGCGCGTCGGGTCTGACCGCGCTCGCGATGGCCGCGGACCGCATTCGCGTCGGCGAGGCGGATGCGATGATCGCGGGCGGCTGCGAATCGATGAGCATGGTGCCGATGATGGGCAATAAGCCGTCGCTGTCGCCGCATATCTTCGATCGCAACGAAGACGTCGGCATCGCGTACGGCATGGGCCTGACCGCGGAGAAAGTCGCCGAGCGCTGGAAGATCAGCCGCGAAGCGCAGGACGCGTTCTCGGTCGAATCGCACCGCCGCGCGATGGCCGCGCAGCAAGCCGGCGAATTCAACGACGAAATCGCCGCGTACACGATCGTCGATCGCGTGCCCGATCTCGCGACCGGCGAGATCAACGTGAAAACGCGCGAGGTGTCGCTCGACGAAGGTCCGCGCGCGGACACGTCGATGCAAGGCCTCGCGAAGCTGCGCGCGGTGTTTGCGAACAAAGGCTCGGTCACGGCCGGCAACAGCTCGCAGACGTCGGACGGCGCGGGTGCGTTGATCGTCGTATCGGAAAAGATCCTCAAGCAGTTCAACCTGACGCCGCTCGCGCGCTTCGTCAGCTTCGCGGTGCGCGGCGTGCCGCCGGAAATCATGGGCATCGGCCCGAAGGAAGCGATTCCGGCCGCGCTGAAAGCCGCGGGCCTGAAGCAGGACGACCTCGACTGGATCGAGCTGAACGAGGCGTTCGCCGCGCAGTCGCTCGCGGTGATCCAGGACCTCGGCCTCGATACATCGAAGATCAACCCGCTCGGCGGCGCGATCGCACTGGGCCATCCGCTCGGCGCGACCGGCGCGATTCGTGCGGCGACCGTGGTGCACGGCCTGCGCCGCCGCAACTACAAGTACGGCATGGTGACGATGTGCGTCGGTACCGGCATGGGCGCGGCGGGCATCATCGAGCGTCTGTGAGCCGCTGATCGAACGGGGGATCCTTCTGTGATCCACCAAGGACCGCGCAACGGTTCGCAGGCCGCGCGGCTTGCGAACCGTTTTTACATTCAGCAGAAGCACAAGGAGATGAACGGGATGACGACGGATATTCTGGTCGAGCGCGCCGACGCGGTGCTGACCATCAGCTTCAACCGGCCCGGCAGGAAAAACGCGTTCACGGCCGCGATGTACCAGACGATGGCCGACGCGCTCGTAGAAGCGCAGGGCGACGCGTCGGTGCGCGCGATCCTGATTCGCGGCAGCGCGGGCATGTTCAGCGCGGGCAACGATCTCGAGGACTTCATGAAGTCGCCGCCGGTTGGCGAAACCCCGCCGGTGTTCCAGTTCCTGCGCGCGCTATGTTCGGCGGAAAAACCGGTGGTGGCGGCGGTCGCGGGGCCGGCAGTCGGCGTCGGCACGACGCTGCTGCTGCATTGCGATCTGGTCTACGCGGCCGACACCGCGAGCTTTTCGCTGCCGTTCACGCAGCTCGGGCTGTGCCCGGAAGCAGCGTCGAGCCTGTTGCTGCAGCGCGTGGCCGGCTATCAGGCGGCGGCGGAAAAACTGCTGCTCGGCGAGGCGTTCGACGCGGCCGAAGCGCACCGCATGGGCTTCGTGAATCGCGTGCTGCCGGCGGGCGAAGTCGACGCGTTCGCGGCGTCGCAGGCCGCGAAGCTGGCGGCGCTGCCGGCGTCGTCGTTGCGCGTGACGAAGAGCCTGATGAAGCGCGCGAGCCAGCAGGAACTGCAGACCCAGATGACCGAGGAAGCCGTGCACTTCGGCAAGATGCTGCTTGCGCCCGAAGCGCGCGAGGCGTTCAAGGCGTTCTTCGAGAAGCGCAAGCCGGATTTCCGGCGGTTCGACTGAGGGGTGTGCGACGCAGGCGGGCTTCGGGTGGGTTAGCCGTGAATCGTCGCTGCGCCGCGTCAATCGCTCAAACTTGCTGCTGCCACGTGTCGTAATCGACGTAGCTGCCTTCGCGGCAGAAGCTCACGAGCCGCACGCCCGCCTCACGCGCGATCGCAATCGCGAGCGACGACGGCGCCGAGATCGTCGCGACCATCGGCACGTCGACGCGCGCGGCCTTGCGCACCAGCTCGTAGCTCGCGCGGCTCGACAGAAACACGAAACCGTCGCGCGTATCGGCGCGGTCGAGCACGAGCTGGCCGATCAGCTTGTCGAGCGCGTTGTGGCGGCCGACGTCCTCGAACGCATAGTGGATCGCGCCTTGCGCATCACACCACGCGGCCGCGTGGAGGCCGCCCGTCAAACGAGTGAGCGCCTGGTGTTCGGGCAGCGCGCGCGCGGCGCGTGCGATCGCATCGGGCGCGAGCCGCTGCAAGAAGCCAGTGTCGAGTACACGCTGCGGTTTCAGATCCAGCAGATCGATGCTTTCGATGCCGCACACGCCGCAGCCGGTGCGCCCGGCGAGCGCGCGGCGCTTTTCCTTCAAACCGGCGAACGCCTGCTGCACGACCTGCAATTGCACCTCGGCATGCGGCAGCTCGCCGTGCTCATGCAGTTCGACCTCGATGTCCTGAATGTCGCTGCCGCGCTCGACGATCCCCTCCGAAATCGAGAAGCCGACCGCGAACGCTTCGAGATCGCGCGGCGTGCACATCATCACCGCGTGCGAGATGCCGTTGAACACGAGCGCGACCGGCCACTCCTGGCCGACGTGATCGGTGGCGGTTTCAACCGCCGCGCCGCGATGGCGGCGCACTTCGAGTTGCACTACGCCGGGTTGTTCGTCGCTGTCGAGGGCGTTGGGCTGGCCGTCCGCCCGCTCGGTTGCGCGCCCGTTTTCCTGTCCGTTCAAGCTGCTTCACTCCTGTACCATGCCGCGCGTCAAAGGGTGCGCCGGCCTCGCCGTATGCTTCGCGGCGGCTGCCGCGCGGGGCGCCGTCGCGCGAATAAGTTCTAAAATACCTCAAGCGACGCCCGCACGCTGTCCGCCACCGACAAGGAGCACTGACATGGGACTCAACGAAGCACCGCTTCTGTTCGACTTCGAAGTCGCGTCTTCGGAGAATTTCACTTATATCCCGATGTCGGTGCGCTTCAATCTCGACCGTTTCGGGCTGCGCATCACGCTCGTGCAGTGGCAGCAACTGCCGCTCGAAGATCGTAAGCTGCTCGCGCGTTTCCCGGTCGAAGAAGACACGCAGATCGAACCGAATTTCGATCACGCGCTGTTCGAGATGCTGCGCACGCACGCGAACGTCGAACCGGAGTGGTTTACGCCGGAGGAGTCGCCGGCCTGGCGTCAAACCGACAGCGTGCCCGACGGTGTCGCGCATCAGGCGGGGCTGGCCGGTCTCGCCGCGCCGAGCGTCGCGCGCTGGGCCGAGCTCGATCCTTTCAAGCGCTATGTGCTCGCGAAGCTGTCGCGCAAGCCCGAGGCGAGCCACGATTTCGTCCCGGCGATGAAGGAATTTGGAGCGGCCGGCTAGGTGCGGCCGGCTAGGTGCGGCCGGCTAGGCGCGGCCGGCTAGGCGCGGCCGGCCAGCCGCTCCCAGCCAGGCGCCCCCACCAACTCGCAGCCTTCCCCCAAATCATCAGATTTTTTTCACGCCGACCCTCAACCCGCTTCCGGTCGCTGCCGATATCCAAAGGATGGCGCGTAAAAGACTTGCATCGATGCGGCCCGACGCACCGGCAGCGAGCGCGCTCTCCCGCCCTCGGAACGATTGACGTTCGGAACCCATGAATCCTTTTCTATCGAAGCGACTGCTGATCAATATTGCGGTCGTGGTCGTCGCGGTCGGTGCAAACGCGTTCGTCGCGTACACGCAGATTCGCGGGCAGCGCGACGCCGATGCGCGCCTCGCGCGCTCGACCAGCGTGCGCCAGAACCTCGATGCGTATCACGCCGCGCTCGATAACGCGCTCGCCGCTCTGCACCGCCTGAAAGAATCGGGCAAGCCGGTGCCGCCCGACGCGGCCGCTTCGATGACGAACACACTCGCGAGCCGCGAGCAATCACTGCGCGACGAGCTCGCGAGCGAGCCGTACATGTCGGGGGCGCTCGCCAGCCTGAGCGCGGCGCGGCGCGCGTTGCAGCACGATCTCGAGGACACGCTGCGCAACCATGCGAGTGACCTGCCCGGAGCGGCAAGCGCGGCGTCGGGCGCGGCGTCGGGCGTGGCGCACGCGGCATCGACCGAAGCATCAGGGGCGGCCCCCCTCGACGCGCCATTCGAGGCATCCCTCGACCCTGCGCCGTCGAACTCGCATCTTGCCCCCGCGGTAGAGGGTGTCGAAGCCGCGCTCGCCACGTTGCGCAGCGAGGAGAACCGCTCGTTGCAGACCTCGCTCGCGGCATCGGCGAGCGACAGCGAGCGCGCGATGTTCGTGCTGCTCGTGACGATGCTCACCGGCAGCGTGCTGCTGTTCCTCACGTTCGGCGTGCGCGAGAACAGCACGCGCGAAAAGCTGCGCAGCGCCCGCGCGCTGGTGCGCAACGACGAGCGTTTTCGCAGCCTGTTCGACGATCACACCGTGCCGATGTACATCTTCGATCGCGACACGCTGTGCTTTCTCGCCGTCAACAAGGCGGCGATCCAGCAATATGGCTACACGGAAGACGAGTTTCTGGGCATGACGATCCGCGCGATCCGCCCGAACTCGGAAATCGCCCGCCTGGAGACGCACCTGCAGCGTAGCGCCGACCTCCGCCAGAGCCACACGATGGCGGGCATCTGGCGGCATCGGCGCAAGGACGGCTCGATCCTCAGCGTCAACGTGTCCTATCACGCACTGAACTTCATGGGCCGCGACGCCTCGTTCGTGCTGGCGGACGACGTGACCGACCAGATCAACGCCGAAGCCGAAGCGCAGCGCTCGAATCAGATGCTCGAAGCGGTGATCGACAACATTCCGCAGCGCATCTTCTGGAAGGACCTGAACTCGCGCTATCTCGGCTGCAACATGGCATTCGCGCGCGACGCGGGGCTCGCGTATCCCGAACAGGTGGTCGGCAAGAGCGACGCCGACCTGGCGTGGCGCGCGTTCGCCGACCTGTTGACCGAGCACGATCGCGAAGTCGTGAACACCGGCGTGCCCAAGATGAACTTCGAGGTCGACTTCGTGATCGACGGCGTGCATCGCACGACGGTCACGAGCAAGCTGCCGTTCACCGACGGCGACGGTCAGGTGATCGGCGTGCTCGGCTCGTACACCGACATCACCGAGCGCAAGCGCGCCGATCTCGCGCTGCGTCTGCAAAGCCGGGCGCTCGACGCGAGCGTCAACGCGATCCTGATCACCGCGCCGTCGCCGTCGGGCAATCTGATCGAATACGTGAATCCGGCGTTCATGCGCATCACCGGCTACGATCCCGCCGAGGTGATCGGCCACGACTGCCGCGTGCTGCAACGCGACGACCGTGACCAGGAAGGCGTCGCGTTGATCCGCGAAGCGCTCGCGGCGAATCGCGAGGTCAGCGCGGTGGTGCGCAACTATCGCAAGGACGGCGCGCTGTTCTGGAATCAGCTGTTCATCGCGCCGGTGCCGAACGCGGAAGGCGTGATCACCCATCATATCGGCGTGATCAACGACGTGACCGAGCTGATCCGCTATCAGGAGCAGCTCGAATACCAGGCCAACTACGACGGCCTTACGCGGCTGCCGAACCGCAACCTGCTGCGCGACCGGCTCGAACATGCGCTCGTCGTCGCGCAGCGGCATCATTCGGGCGTCGCGGTCGTGTTCCTCGATCTCGACGGCTTCAAGAACGTGAATGACAGCCTCGGCCATAGCGTCGGCGACCGGCTGCTTGGGGTGGTCGCCGAACGGCTCGCGCGCTGCTCGCGCACCAGCGACACGGTTGCGCGTCACGGCGGCGACGAGTTCGTGATCGTGATGACCGACACCGTCGACGAGCAATCGCTGATCACGTGGATGGAGCGCGTGCGCGCGTCGATCGCCGAGCCGGTGTGGCTCGACGGCACCGAGCTGTACGTCGGCTGCAGCATGGGCGCGAGCCTGTTCCCGCAGGACGGCGAGGATGCCGAAACGCTGATGAAGAAGGCCGACGTCGCGATGTATCGCGCGAAGGACATGGGGCGCAACACTTTCCAGTTCTATCAGCCGGAGATGAACGCGAGCGCGGGCGCGCGCCTGAATCTCGAACGACGCCTGCGCCGTGCGCTGCGCGACAACGAGTTCCTGCTGCACTATCAGCCGCAGGTCGATATCGGCAGCGGACAGATCGTCGGCATCGAGGCGCTGGTGCGCTGGCACGATCCCGAGGTCGGGCTCGTGCTGCCGTCGTCGTTCATTCCGCTCGCCGAGGAAAGCGGGCTGATCGGGCCGCTGTCGGAGTGGGTGCTGCGCGAGGCGTGTCGGCAGAACAAGGCGTGGCAGGATCAGGGCTTGCCGCCGGCGCGCGTGTCGGTGAATCTGTCGGCGCGGGTGTTCCAGCAGCGTGACATCGCGAAGCTCGTGATGCAGGTGCTCGACGAGACCGGACTCGAACCGAAGTACCTCGAACTCGAGCTGACCGAAAGCACGATCATGCGCAACGCGGAAGAAGCAGTGTCGATGCTCAACGAACTGCACGCGCTCGGCATCGGTCTCGCGATCGACGACTTCGGCACCGGCTATTCGAGCCTCAGCTATCTGAAGCGCTTCCCGGTGGACCGCTTGAAGATCGACCGCTCGTTCGTGTCGGATATCGGCGTATCGGGCGACGATGAGACGATCACGTCGGCGATCATCGCGCTCGCCCATTCGCTGAAGTTGCAGGTGATCGCCGAGGGCGTGGAAACGTCGGCGCAACTCGACTTCCTGAAGGAACGCGCGTGCGACGAAATGCAGGGCTTCTATTTCGCGAAGCCGCTATCGACGGAAGCGATTTCCGAACTGCTGCACGGCGGGTTGGTGCCGGAGCTGGAGCCGGCGTGAGGGGAGCGTGACGCGGCGACGGGTGTCGCCGCGTGTCGCCGTGTGCCGCGTCCAACGCTGGTCACTGAGCCGGCGTGTCCTTGAACACCGGCAGGCTTTCCGCGAACGCGGAAAACTTCTCGAGCCGCGGATGATCGGCCTTGCTGACCGCCTCCGGCAGCATCATGTGCGTGAACTGCCAGGCTACGGCGACGGCCACGTCCGCCGCGCTGAACTGCTGCTGCGTGTCGGGCAGCGGCCCTTCGCCCAACTCGCGTTCGAGTTCGGCATAGGCGGCGAGCAGTTGCGCGCGCACGCGCTCGACCCACGGTTCATGCTGCTTCTCCTGAGGCCGCAGATTGCGCTCGTAGACGATCTGCACGCTCTTTTCGCACGCGGCGAGCGCGAGACCCGTCAGACGCGCGGCGCGCAACGCCGCGTCGGCTTGCGTCGGGAACAGCGGGGTGGGGCCGGAGAGCGCTGCCAGATACTGCAGGATCACCGTCGAGTCCATCAGGATCGCGCCGTTGTCGGCGACGAGCGTCGGCGCCTTGACGACCGGGTTGATCTTCGCGAACTGGTCGTAGGTGCGGAATACCGAAATCGACTCGTGTTCGAAGTCGAGCGCGAGCAGCTTCATGCAGATGGCGACGCGCCGCACGTAGGGCGAGTCGAGCATTCCGATTAGTTTCATCTCGTTTCCATTAGAAGAGCGACTATGGGGCGCCCCGGGCCTCATGCGCTGATCGGCTGAAACGGCTAGCGGGTGGCGCGGCGCGTGACGCGTGGAACCGCTAGCTTAAGCATCCTCGCCGGCTCAGTCCAGCGCGGGCAGCGCGCGCGGACGGCGGTCGCTGTCGGTGGCAACGTAGGTGAGGATCGCTTCCGTGACCTTGACGACTTCCTGCGAGAGCCTCAACCGCTGCGCGTAGACCTCGACCGACACTGTCACCGACGTATTGCCGGTCTTCACGATATCCGCGTAAAAGCTCAGCAGATCGCCGACGAACACCGGTTGCTTGAACAGGAAAGAATTAACCGCGATCGTCGCGACCCGCCCATTCGCGCGACGGCTTGCCGGAATCGAGCCGGCGATGTCGACCTGCGCCATGATCCAGCCGCCGAACACGTCGCCATGAATGTTCGCGTCCGATGGCTGCGGCATCACGCGCAGCGCGCACGGCTTGGACGGAAGTTGAAGAAGATCGGTCATCGGGACATCCTTGGGAAACGTGTTCGAGTGTATTGACGCACATTGACGCAATGGCTGGGCCAGTTCGACAGTAGGCCATGCAAAGCGCCGCCAACCGGCTTCTGCGACAATAGAAAGATCAGGAATTGTACGGGAAAGCACCCAGCGAAGCGCGCGAGCCGCGCGCCGCTGCGAACTCCGGCAGCTCCACACTCTCCCCACGATTTATGCGCCGCGCTCCTTCGTCCGAACCCTCGCCGATTTCCACCGCACCCCGCAACGACTGGCAAACGATCCTGTCGCTGCTGCCATACCTTGCCACCTACAAATGGCGAGTCGGCTTCGCGCTCAGCTGCCTGATCGGCGCGAAGGTCGCCAACCTCGGCGTGCCGATCGTGATGAAGCGCATCGTCGATAGCCTTGCATCGGTCCGGCATCTGACCGCGCTCGGCCGCGCGCAGGACGCGCCCGGCATCGTGCTGCTCGGCGGCGTCGGGTTGCTGGTGGTCGCGTATGCGGTGGTGCGGCTATCGACGTCGCTCTTCACCGAGCTGCGCGAAATGCTGTTTTCGAAAGTGACCGAAAGCGCGGTGCGCCAACTCGCGCTGAAGGTGTTCCGCCATCTGCACGGGCTGTCGCTGCGCTTTCATCTGGAGCGGCAGACGGGCGGCATGTCGCGCGATATCGAACGCGGCACGCGCGGCATCACGCAGCTGATTTCCTATTCGCTGTACAGCATCCTGCCGACGCTCGTCGAAGTCGGTCTCGTGCTCGGCTTTTTCGTCGTCAAATACGAGGCCTATTACGCGATCGTCACGTTCGTCGCGCTCGCGGTGTACATCGCGTTCACGGTGAAGGTCACCGAGTGGCGCACGCACTTTCGCCGCACGATGAACGAGCTCGATTCGAAGGCGAATTCGCGCGCGATCGACTCGCTCCTCAACTACGAGACCGTCAAGTACTTCGGCAACGAGGAGTGGGAAGCGAGCCGTTACGACGAAAACCTGAAGCGCTATCGCGCGGCGGCGATCAAGTCGCAGCGCTCGCTGTCGGCGCTGAACTTCGGGCAGCAGGCGATCATCGGCACGGGGCTCGTGTTCATCCTGTGGCGCGCGACCCAGGGCGTGATGGCCGGGCGTCTGACGCTCGGCGACCTGGTGCTGATCAACACGTTCATGCTGCAGCTGTATATTCCGTTGAATTTTCTCGGCGTGGTCTATCGCGAGCTGAAGCAGAGCCTGACCGACATGGACCGCATGTTCTCGCTGCTCGGCGCACCGCGGGAAGTGCCCGACGCGCCCAATGCGGTGGCTTTGCAAGTGAGCGGCGCGCAGGTGCGCTTCGACGACGTGAGCTTCGCGTACGAGCCTTCGCGGCAGATTCTGCACGGCGTGAGCTTCACGATCGCGGCCGGCACGACGACGGCGGTGGTCGGCCACAGCGGCTCGGGCAAATCGACGCTCGCGCGGCTGCTGTTCCGCTTCTACGATCTCGACCGCGCGACGGGCGGCGCGATCCGCATCGACGGGCAGGATATTCGCGACGTCACGCAGGATTCGCTGCGCGCGTCGATCGGCATCGTGCCGCAGGACACGGTGCTGTTCAACGACTCTATCTACTACAACATCGCGTACGGTCGGCCGTCGGCGACGCGCGACGAAGTGATCGCGGCGGCGCGCGCCGCGCATATCCACGAGTTCATCGAGAGTCTGCCGAAGGGCTACGACACGCCGGTCGGCGAGCGCGGGCTCAAGCTGTCCGGGGGCGAAAAGCAGCGCGTCGCGATCGCGCGGACCATACTCAAGAATCCGCCGATCCTGTTGTTCGACGAAGCGACGTCCGCGCTCGATTCACGCTCCGAGCGCGCGATCCAGCATGAGCTCGACCTGATCGCGCGCGAACGCACGACGCTGATCATCGCGCACCGGCTGTCGACGGTCGTGCACGCGCAGCAGATCATCGTGATGGACAAAGGGCGCATCGTCGAGCGCGGCACGCACGCGGAGCTGTTGCGCGCGAACGGTTTGTTCGCGCAGATGTGGGCGCTGCAGCAGCGCGCCGCGCAGACCACGGATGCGGTGGAAAGAGCGGAAGCAGTCGGGGCAGGTGAGAGCCCGGCGAAGTAAAGCTCAGCGCGCCCGCAGCAACCGATCGAGCGCTTCCAGCTGCGCCTGGGTGCCGATGTTCTCCCACAAGCCTTCGTACAGCTCGCCGCTCGCGAGCCCACGCGCGATGGTCCCGCGGTAATACGGGCTCAGCGCGCGCCGGGTGCCACGCGGCAGATCGCGGAACATGCGCGTGTCGTACAGCCCGAAACTGCCGAACGTGAGGCGCGGCTGCGCATCGAGCGACAGCACGCCGTCGACGAGACCAAAGTCGCCGTTCGGGTGAAACGCAGGATTCGGCACCATCACCAGATGCATGCCGGGCACGGGCAGCGCCTTCAGCCGGCCGGCGTGCGCGTGCAGCGCGGCGTAGTCGTAATCGGTGTACACGTCGCCGGCCACCCCGACGAACAACTGATCCGCGCCGTCGTCGGTCAGTAGCGGCAGCGCCTGCGCGATGCCGCCCGCGGTCTCCAGCGCCTCGTGCTCGGGCGAGTAGCGCAGCTCGACCTGCCAGCGCGAACCGTCGCCGAGCGCGGCTTCGAGCTGCGCGCCGAGCCACGCATGATTGATCACGATGCTACGGATGCCGGCCCGCGCGAGCCGTTCGATCTGCCATACGATCAGCGGCTTGCCGCCCACTTCGAGCAAGGGCTTCGGGCACGCGTCGGTCAACGGACGCATGCGCTCGCCGCGGCCCGCGGCGAAAATCATCGCTTTCTTTACGGACATCGTCATCGGTCAGAAGGTGTAGCCGATTTCCTGCGCGCGGCCGTCGAGGTCGTCGAGCAGTTTCGCGAACCCGCGCAGCGGCGCGTAACGCTCCGCCACCTTGCGTGCATAGCCGATGAAGCGCGGCAGGTCGTTCATGTAATGCGCCTTGCCGTCGCGGTAGTTGATGCGGCAGAACAGGCCGAGCACCTTGATGTGCCGCTGCAGCCCCATCCATTCGAGCTGGCGGTAAAACTCGCCGAAATCGGCATCGACCGGCAGGCCGGCTTTTTTGGCGCGCTCCCAGTAGTACGCGAAGCAGTCGAGCTCGAACTCCTCGTCCCAGCTGAGGAACGCGTCGCGCAGCAGCGACACGACGTCGTACGTGATCGGCCCGTACACCGCGTCCTGGAAGTCGAGCACGCCTGGGTTCGGCTCGGCGATCATCAGATTGCGCGGCATGAAATCTCGCAGCATGAAGCTTTGCGGCTGCGCGCGTGCGCTCGCGATCAGCAGCGCGAACGTGCGATCGAGCAGCGCGCGCGTAGCGGCATCGACCTCGCGGCCAAGGTGCCGGCCGATGAACCACTCGGGCATCAGCTCCAGCTCGCGGTGCAGGAACGCTTCGTCGAACGGCGGCAGCACGTCTTCGCGCGAGCTGAGCTGCCAGCGGATCAGCGCGTCGAGCGCGTCGCGCATCAGCGCGCGAGCCGCGCGCGTGTCGCCCGCGGCCTGCGCGTCGGTCAGCGCGCCCAGATACGACGCGGTGCCGAGATCGGTGACGAGCATGAAGCCCGCGTCGAAGTCGACCTCGAGCACGCGTGGCACGTGCACGCCGGCGGCGGCGAGCAATTGCGCGATCTGTGCGAATTCGCGGCATTTTTCGGGCGGCGGCGCGTCGACGGCGATCAGCGTGGCCGCGCCATTGCCTTGCGCCGCCTTACCGGCGAGCCGGAAATAACGGCGGAAACTGGCGTCGGACGAGGCCGGAACGAGGGTGTCGGGCTCGAGCGCATGGCGCGCCGCGTGGCCTTGCAGCCAGGCCTTGAGCAGGGAGAGACGGGTGTCGGTGAAATCTTGGGTGGAAGGCAGCGTCATGAAAAGCGGCGGCAAATTCTTGGGGACAACGTCTTGCCATATAATACCCCACGACTTTTTTGACGCGACTCACACGCCAGCTTTCGCGTGCTCCGTTTTACCGCCCGCCTTATCACTCGGCAAATTGGGAATCCAGACGTGCAGCCGACTCTAACGGTCGCGGTGTGCAGGCGGTGGATCGTGACGACGGAAGCTTGCGCACGGGTCGACTCGCCAAACGATACATGCCGCCCAGACAGCTTTCCGATACCACTCCTTCCTGTGCAGTAGTGCCGCGCAAAAGGCGGCTCGTCGCGGCGCTGATCGCCGTTCCGGGCCTGATGCCCGCGCTTGCGCACGCCCAGCTGGTGGGGGAAGCTGCGCAACCGCAGGCGGTCTACCCGCCGTGGGGCATGCAGCTTGCGCCGCAGCTCGAGGATCATCCGTTGCAAACGGGCCAGCGGCCGGCCACCTTCGTGCTCGGCGACCACGCGAGCGGCACGATCGACCAGGATCTGGCCGCCAAGGGCTCGGCGGAAGTGCGGCACAACACGTCCGTGATCAAGGCCGACGACCTGCACTACGATCAGGACACGGACATGGCCGATGCGTACGGCAATGTCCACGTGATCAATACCGGCAATACCTTCATCGGACCCGAAGCGCATCTGCGCGTCGATTCGACCGAAGGCTTCATGACCGCGCCGAAATACCACTTCACGCTGACGGGCGGCTCGGGCAGCGCGCAGCGCGTCGACCTGCTCGACGCGGAGCGCTCCGTGTTCACGAAGGGCACCTACACGGCGTGCGCGTGCACGGACAATCCGGCCTGGTACATCAAGGGCAGCGAATTCGATTTCGACACCGGCGCCGACGAAGGCGTCGCCTACAACAGCGTGCTGTTCTTCCAGGGCGTGCCGGTGTTCGCCTCGCCGTGGCTGTCGTTCCCGCTGTCGGGCGATCGGCGCAGCGGCCTGTTGCCGCCCACGTTCTCGCTGAGCTCGACGAACGGTTTCGAGCTGTCGGTACCGTATTACTTCAACATCGCGCCGAATCGCGATCTGACGGTCACGCCGCGTCTGATCTCGAAGCGCGGTGTGCAGTTGCAGAGCACGTTCCGCTATTTGTCGCCGACGTATTCCGGGTCGATCACCGGTGAATTTCTGCCCGACGATCGCCTGACGAAGACCAACCGCTACGCGCTGTACATCCAGCACAACCAGAATTTCGGTAACGGCTTCGGCGGCTACATCTATTACAACAAGGTTTCGGACAACACCTATCCGGAAGACCTGTCGTCGTCGGTCAACCAGTTCATGAACGGCACCCAGCTCCTGTATCAGCAGGAAGCCGGGTTGACCTACAACAACGGACCGTGGTCCGTGCTCGCGCGTGAGCAGCACTGGCAGACGCTGGAGCCGTCGGTCGCGCCGTACGGCCGCGAGCCGCAGTTGAACGTCAAGTACGCGAAGTACAACATCGGCGGCTTCGATTTCGGCGCCGAAGCCGACTACACGAACTTCCGCATCACCACCGCGGATCTGAGCGAAGGCCAGCGGGTACTGTTCAATCCGTACCTGTCGTATTCGGTGGTGGGGCCGGGCTACTTCGTCACGCCGAAGGTGCAGTGGCACTTTGCGTCGTACAACCTGAACAACATCGGCACCGATCTGGCGAACGTGCCCGGGGCGCAGAAGAATTTCACCGAGTCGATTCCGACCTTCACGTTCGACACGGGACTGACGTTCGAGCGCTCGGTGCGCATTTTCGGCGCGGACTATATCCAGACGCTGGAGCCGCGCCTCTACTACGTGTACACGCCGTACCGCAACCAGAACAACGCGCCGCTGTTCGATACCGCCGAATCCGACTTCGGTCTCGCGGAAATCTTCACGCCGAATACGTTCGTCGGTAACGACCGGATCGCCGACGCGAACCGCCTGACCGCCGGTCTCACCACGCGCTTCATCAACCCGTCCACTGGCGACGAGCGCGCGCGCTTCGTGATCGCGCAGCAGTATTACTTCCGGGATCAGCGCGTCACGCTGACGCCGACCCAGACCAGTACCCAGGCCACGCACTCGGACCTGATCGCGGGCGCGTCGATCAAGCTGGGCGCCGGTTTCGCTTCGGAAACGGCGTTCCAATATAATGCGGACAATAACCAGCTCACGAAGACGAGTGTCGGCTTCGGGTTCAGTCCGGAGAGCGGCAAGGTCATCAACGTCGCGTACCGCTACACGCGCGCCAACACCACGCTCGACAACCAGCCGATCAATCAGGTGCTGATTTCGGGCCAATGGCCGCTGACGCACCGGATGTACGGTGTCGGCCGGTTCAACTACGACCTGGGTGGCCACCGTGTCGTCGACGGCCTGGTCGGCCTGCAATACGACGCGGACTGCTGGACGCTCGGCGCCGGCATCCAGCGCTACGCGAACGGCCTGAACTCGTCGGGACAGAATCAGTCGAGCACACGGTTTCTGGCGCAGTTGACGTTCAAGGGCTTGTCGAGCGTCGACAACGGGCTGATGACCGCGTTCCGCAGCAGTGTGGCTGGCTACATGCCGTTGCCGCCACCGCCACCGCCGGAGTCGCGGTTCACCAACTACGAATGACGGTCGCCCGGTCATTCACGGCTTGCGAAAAGACGGGCGAAGCGCCCGACATCATTGGAGTATCTGTGGCAATCATGAAACAGCTTCGCTTGGCAATACTCGCGGCGGGTCTCGTCGCCGCGGCGTCCTTCGTTCCAGTCGCGTCGGTACAGGCGCAGGCATTGGCCGGCAATAGCGGCCAGACGGTGGACACCATCGCCGCAGTGGTCAACAACGGTGTCATCACGCAGCGCGAGCTCGACGAGCGGGTCGGTCTGATCGCGCACCGGCTGAACCAGCAGAACGCTCCGGTGCCGCCGACGGACCAGTTGCGCCAGCAGGTGCTCACGCAGATGGTGCTGGAGCGCATCCAGCTGCAGAAGGCCAAGGAAGACGGCATCACCATCGACGACGCGGCCGTGCAGCGCACGCTCGAGCGTCTCGCGCAGGCGAACAACATGTCGCTCGCCATGTACCGCGCGCGCATCGAAGCGCAAGGAGTGCCCTGGACCACCTTCTCGAGCGACGCGCGCACGGAGCTGACGCTGTCGCGTCTGCGCGAAAAGGAAGTGGACAGCAAGATCACGGTGACGGACGCCGAGGTCGCGAACTATATCGCCAGCCAGCGCGGCCCGGGCGCTGGCCAGACGAACGACCTGCACGTCCAGCACATTTTCGTGAAGGCGCCGCTGAACGCGTCCGAGACCGACATCGAGGCGGCGCAGAAGAAGGCCGAGGGTTTGCTCGCCGAAGCGAAGGGCGGCGCGGATTTCGAAAAGCTCGCGAAAGCCAATTCGCAGGCGCCGGACGCGTCGAAGAACGGCGGCGATCTCGGCTTCCTCGCGCCGTCGAAGCTGCCGCCCGAGTTCGTGAAGGCCGCGTCGGCACTGCGTCCGGGTGAGATCAATCCGGATTTGATCCGCACCAACGACGGCTTCGAGATCGTGCGTCTGGTCGAGCGCCGTGCCGGCCAGGGCACCAGCGCGGAGGCGCCGAAGCTCGTGCAGACGCACGTGCGCCATATTCTGCTGCGCGTCGGCGACGGTCTGTCCGAACCGCAGGCACGCCAGAAGCTGCTCGACATCCGCAACCAGATCGCCGCCGGCGGCGACTTCGCGAAGTTCGCGCGCACCTACTCGCAGGACGGCTCGTCGTCGCAAGGCGGTGACCTCGGCTGGGTCAGCCCGGGCGAGACGGTGCCCGAGTTCGAGCGCGCAATGAACTCGCTGCAGGACGGTCAGATCAGCGACCCGGTGCGCAGCGAATACGGCTACCACCTGATTCAGGTGCTCGGCCGCCGCGATGCGGAAGGCTCGATTGCGCAGCAGATGGATCTCGCGCGTCAGGCCATCGGCCAGCGCAAGGCGGAACAGGCGTATGCCGACTGGCTGCGCGAGCTGCGCGATACCGCGTACGTCGAAGTGAAGCCGGCCACGGCGAACGTGCAATAACAGAGCCAATGCGATGACGAGCGCTGCCCAGCCCACCCACCGCCCGCTGCAGATCGCGATCACGACCGGCGAACCCGCCGGCGTCGGTCCCGAGCTGACCGCGCAGGCGCTGGCCGGCGCGGCGGCGCACTGGCCTCACGCGCAGTTCACCGTGCTCGGTGATGCGCAACTGCTCGCTGAGCGCGCGCGCGCGGTCGGCGTCGATTGGGCGGCGCTGCTCGCGCCAGGCCCGCGCGTGCGGCTCGAACATCACTCGCTTGGCGCACCAGCGCAGGCAGGCAAGCTCGACGCCGCGAACGGCCGCTATGTGCTCGATCTGCTCGATGCGGCGATCGACGGCGCGGTGGCCGGCAGGTTCGACGCGATCGTCACCGCGCCGCTGCAAAAAAGCACGATCAACGACGCCGGTGTGCCGTTTACCGGCCACACCGAATATCTGGCCGAGCGCACCCATACTCCGCGCGTCGTGATGATGCTCGCGGGCACCGGCAAGCGGCCGCTGCGCGTCGCGCTTGCGACCACGCATCTGCCGCTGAAGGACGTGTCGGCGGCTTTGACGATCGAAAGCCTCGTTGCAACGCTGCGCATCATCGATCACGACCTGCGTCACCACTTCGGTTTGCCCGCGCCGCGCATCCTCGTGACGGGGCTCAATCCGCACGCTGGCGAAAACGGCTATCTGGGCCGGGAGGAAATCGACGTGATCATGCCGGCGTTGCGGCAGGTGAACGGCGAGGGCGTCGACGCGCGCGGTCCGTATCCGGCCGACACGCTGTTCCAGCCGCGTTATCTCGACGAAGCCGACTGCGTGCTCGCGATGTTCCACGACCAGGGCCTGCCGGTGCTGAAATTCGCGACGTTCGGCGAAGGGATCAACGTGACGCTCGGCCTGCCGATCATCCGCACGTCGGTCGATCACGGCACCGCGCTCGATCTGGCCGGCACCGGCCGCGCCGACGCGGGTAGCCTGATGGCCGCCATCGACACGGCGGTGTCGATGGCGCAGCATCGTCGCGCGGGCTGAGGCGCGAGTAGCGTGGGCGGTCGCGGTGCTCGTGACGCGCCGCGTGGCGTCGTGTTTCCACCGTGACGTCTTTCATTCTCAAGCAGTTTTCTTTCTAGCGTTTCTCCGATGTCCACCAGCAGACAGCAAGGCCGGCACCAGGGCCATCTCGCGCGCAAGCGTTTCGGTCAGAACTTCCTGGTCGACATGGGCGTGATCGATTCGATCGTCGACGTGATCCGGCCGCAGCGCGGCGAGCGCATGGTCGAGATCGGGCCGGGCCTCGGCGCCCTGACCGAGCCGCTGATCGAGCGGCTCGCGACGCCCGAGACGCCGCTGCACGCGGTCGAACTCGACCGCGATCTGATCGGCCGTCTGAAGACGAAGTTCGGCAACCTGCTCGAACTGCACGCGGGCGACGCGCTCGAGTTCGACTTCGGCTCGCTCGCGGCACCGGGCGACAAGGCGTCGCTGCGCATCGTCGGCAATCTGCCGTACAACATTTCGAGCCCGCTGCTGTTTCATCTGGCGACGTTCGCGGAGCGCGTGATCGATCAGCACTTCATGCTGCAGAACGAGGTGGTCGAGCGGATGGTGGCGGAGCCGGGCACGAAGGCGTTCAGTCGCCTGTCGGTGATGCTGCAGTACCGCTACGTGATCGACAAGCAGCTCGACGTGCCGCCCGAGTCGTTCCAGCCGCCACCGAAAGTCGATTCGGCGATCGTGCGGATGATTCCGTACGAGCGGCACGAACTGCCGGTGGTCGACGAAAGCGTGCTCGGCGGGGTGGTGACGGCGGCGTTCTCGCAGCGTCGCAAGATGTTGCGCAACACGCTTGCCGCGCTGCGCGACACCGTCGATTTCGACGCGCTCGGCTTCGATCTGCAACGCCGCGCGGAGGACGTGCCGGTCGCCGAATACGTGAGTGTGGCGCAGGCGGTGGCGGCGCGCTCGGCCGCTGCGCCGGAATAGACTCGACGCTCGACGGCGGCAGGGCGCCGCCGTCGAGCCCGCTTACCGTTTCGCCGGCGCGTTGACGAGCGCGATGCCGGTCAGCACCAGCAGCGCGGCGATCAGAAAGCGCGCGCTGAACGACTCGCCGAGCAGCAGCACGCCGAAGGTGACGCCGAACAGCGGCGTCAGAAACGAAAACACCGACAGCCTCGACGCGATGTAACGCGTCAACAGCCAGAACCACAACAGATAGCTGACGAACGCGACGATCACAGCTTGATACGCGAGGCTTGCGAGCGCGAGCGGCGTCACGCTTTCCACGCGCACCTCGCCGAGCCCCAGCGCCAGCGCGAGCAGCACCACCGCCGACACAGTCAGCTGATAGAACAGCGTCTTGCTCGCGCTCGTCCGCGCGAGCCGCGAGCCGCGCACGATCACCGTGGTCGCGGCCCACGCGATGCCGCCGAGCACGCCGAGCGCATCGCCGGCCGCGCCCGCGAACGTCGAGCCGTTTGCCGCGCTTGCAGCCGTGCCCGCGTCCGTGTGCAGGAAGCCGTCCGCGAACGCGAGCGCCATCCCCGCGAACGCGACGACAATGCCGAGCCACTGGATGCGCCGCATGCGTTCGCCATCGACGAACCAGTGCAGGCCGAGTGCCGTGAAACACGGCGCCGTGTACAGAAAGACCGCCATGCGTGACGCGCTCGTCAGCGTCAGGCCGAGAAAGATGCAGACGAACTCGGCCGCGAAAAGCACGCCCGCGAGCAGGCCCGCGCCGAGCGTGCCGTCATCGCGAAAGAGCGGCGTGCCGCGCGAGCGTGCCCATGCCCACACGAGCAGCGCCGCGATCGTCGAGCGCAGTCCCGCCTGAAAGACCGGCGGCACCGCCGCATTGGTGGTCTTGATCGCGACTTGCTGCAGCCCCCAGATTGCGCACAGGCCGATCATCAACAGGATCGCGAAGCTATCCGGGGCGCGGCGCGCGGGCAAGGCGGTGGTCGTGCTCATGGCGGTGGGTGAAGAGGTGGAGAGTGCACGGCGAGCCGGTCGGTCCGGTGCGCGGCGAAGGCCATACGATAGCAAACCTGCCTGCGCGAGCCGAAGCCCTGTCTTCTGTGAGCGTGCGCCGAGCCGTAGGGATGTCGGTGGGCGCGCTCGGATGCCGGTCGTTGATGCGTCTGAGTTGCCTGATTTTCTTGCGGGCAACGCCGAGCGTCAGTCGTCGGCGTTTTTTAATGGTGTCGGCACGAGGCAAGATTGCCGGGCGAATTCGCCCGGCGTCAATTCGCCGGGTGCAACGTGAAGCCGGGCTGTGTTTTCATCGTTCTGGCTGCCAGCGCGACTCGTGCCCGCCACCGGACGTCAGTCGACTCGCCCCTTCTTCTGTATCAACTCGATCTTGTACCCGTCCGGATCGGCGACGAAGGCGATGACAGTCGTGCCGTGTTTCATGGGCCCAGCTTCGCGTGTAACGACACCGCCGCGTTTCTTCACTTCTTCGCATGCCGCATAGGCGTCGTCGACTTCAAGGGCGATGTGACCGTAGCCGGTTCCGAGGTCGTACTTGCTCGTGTCCCAGTTGTATGTCAGTTCGATCGCCGCGCCTTCGGACTCGTCCTCGTAACCGACGAATGCGAGGGTGAACTTCCCGTCCGGGTAGTCGTTCTTTCGAAGCAGGCGCATTCCTAGAACTTCGGTGTAGAACCGGATCGATGCGTCCAGATCACCGACTCGAAGCATAGTATGCAAGATTCGCATGAGGACTCCTTTGATAGTTTGTGGATAAATGCGTCGACCTGCGGCAATTGTAAATGATTGCCGTATAGCTTGAGCCCGAAGCCGCGCCGCCCGCCCGGCCCACCGCGGACTCGATGCGCCTCGTGGAATTCGATCCGACTTATTTGAACAAAAAAGTATAGGCAATAAGGGTTTGTGTGCGGTTGCCGGTTTGATATTAGTGTCCAACACTCAGCATCAATCCGGTTTGTCAGATAGCAGTCTGATATATCGGACAATCGATGCGTGACCCGGCGATTCGTTGAGCGTGCACACAGGCGCTGAAGCCGATTCGTCCGCTCCGGACCACTCTTCTCCGCTTAGGACCCTGCCATGAAGCTTGCCAAACGAGGCGCCCAAGCCGCCTTTCTGTTCGCTGTTGCTGGATTGCTCGCAATCACCGGCTGCACCAAGGTTGCCACGCCAGGGCAGAGCGCGGCGGCATCCCCCTCGACGCTTCAGGCCGTGCTGCAGCGAGGCACGCTGCGCGTCGGCGACTGCCTGACGTTCGCGCCGTTCGGGTTCTATAACAAGGACGGCCAACCAGACGGCTATGACGTGGATCTCGCGAAGGAACTCGCGAAGCAGATGGGCGTGAAGCTCGAGGTCGTGAATACGACGAGCGCGAATCGGATTCCGAATCTGCAGACCAGCAAAGTGGATGTCGTGTTCTGCAACTTCACGCGTAATCTGGAGCGCGCGAAGGTAATCGAATTCACGACCCCCTACGTGGTTGCCAGCGAAGCACTGCTGGTCAGAAAAAATAGTGGCGTTCAGTCGATCAAGGACATGGGCGGTCGCACGATTGCGACGGTCAAGGGCTCGACCAATGGCGACGAAGTGCGCTCGCTGAATATCCCGATCAAGATCCAGGAATACGACAGCTCGCAGGCTGCGATTCTTGCCGTCAAGCAGGGGCAGGCCGACGCGATGATCGAGGACAACAACTTTCTCGCGTATCAGGCCAAGCTCGATCCTGAACTTGCCGTCACGAACGAAGCGCTGGTCCCGCTCGAATACAACGCGTTCGGTGTCAAGGCCGGCGATCAGGAATGGCTCACCTACCTGAATCTGTTCCTCTTCAACGTCAATGCGTCGAAGCTCAACGCGCAGCTCTACAACAAGTGGTTCGGCACCGATCCGCGCTACCCGCTCAATCCGCAGTTTTGAGGAGCGGGAGATGCCGATATCCATTGAAACCCGAACGATGCGGAGGGTGAGATGAGTTACGAGTGGCTCACTCTGTGGGGCTACGTGCCCGAGTTTTTGAGCGCGAGCTGGCTAACGTTGCAAGTGACCGTGCTGGCATTCGTACTGGCGCTAGTCCTCGGTTTGTTGACCGCGCTTGCCAGCGCTTCTCCGCTCGCGCCATTTCGGTTGATTGCTCGTGGCTACGTTGAAATCATCCGCAACACGCCTGTTCTCCTGCAGATTTTCATCGTTTTCTTCGGTCTGCCGTCGGCGGGTATTTCGCTCGACGCATACTGGGCGGGCGTCATTGCGCTCGGCGTCAACGTCGGTGCTTATCTATCGGAAGTGTTCCGCGCCGGCATACAGTCGGTGCCGCGCGGCCAACTCGAGGCCGCCGGCATTCTCGGTCTCGAACGCGCGCAGATCTTCGTCGAGGTCGTGCTACCGCAGGCGACGCGCGCGGTCTATCCGGCCATCGTCAACTACCTGATCCAGTTGCTGCTCGGTACGTCGCTGCTGTCCGCCATTGCGTTGCCGGAGTTGACCGGCACTGCGACCGTGATCAACTCGCGGACGCTTCTCTACCTTCAGACGTTCAGCGTGACGCTCGTCGCGTATCTCGTGCTCAGTAACGTACTGTCCTGGCTTGCGGACCAGCTCGGAGCGCGGATCTTTCATCCTCCCCTCGTCATGCCGGCGCGCACCGGTTTCGGGACCGGCATTATGCGCCGGACGAAACGGGCCTGATTCCCGGATTGGAGTTGGATCATGTCAGTCGAATTGCTGAAAACCAGTTTCTCAATCCTGCTGCAGGGTCTGGCGACGACGCTGTTGCTTTCCATTGCGTCCATCGTGGGCAGCACGCTGATCGGCCTTTTCGCCGCCGTCTTGCGGTCGTTCGGACCGTGGGGCACAGCCCGCATTGCCAGACTCTATACGGAGCTGTTTCGCGGCACGCCGGTACTCATCACGCTGATGTTCATCTATTTCGGCGTGTCGTACTTCGGTTACGCGATCGACGTCTTCGCAGCCGGCGTCATCGGCTTGAGCGTCTATCAGGGCGCCTACATCGCCGAAATCTTCCGCTCAGGGATCGAGGCGGTACCCAAAAGTCAATGGGAGGTATCTCAGATCCTCGGCCTCACGCGGGCTCAATCGTTCTCGTTCGTCGTGCTGCCTCAGACGGGAAAGATCGTGTTGCCGCCTCTCGTCGGTCAGTATCTGTCGCTCATCAAGGACACGTCGATCGTCAGCATGATCGGAATGTCCGAGTTGATGCATGGTGGCCAGGCCATCGTCGACCGGGTCGGAAAGCCCGTGGAAATCTACGGACTCGTCGCCCTCATTTACTTCGCCGTGTGCTTCCCGCTCTCGCAATGGGTGCGCCATCATGACCGCAGGAGATTGTCGTGAGTAACCAAAGCCAAACCAGACCCATCATTTCACTGACGGGCGTCAGCAAAGCATTCGGTTCGACTCGGGTGTTGAACGAAATCAATCTCGAGGTTCGCTCGGGTGAGGTGCTGGTGCTCATTGGCGCGTCCGGCTCGGGTAAGAGCACCGTCTTGCGAATCATGGCGGGATTGGAGACCACCGATTCCGGCGAGGTCTGGGTCAACGATGTGCCCATGCATGATCCGCGCCGAGCGCGAGAGATTCGTGGCCATGTCGGCATGGTCTTCCAGCAGTTCAATCTGTTTCCTCACAAGACCGCGCTCGGCAATGTCACGCTCGCGCTTATCAAGGCACGCCGCATGAGTCTGGACGACGCGCGCAAGCGCGCCATGGACACACTCGACCGCGTCGGGCTCGCGGACCGCGCGGCACACTATCCAAGCCAGTTGTCGGGCGGTCAGCAGCAACGCGTGGCGATTGCGCGAGCGCTCGCGGTCGAGCCCGGCATCATGTTCTTCGACGAGGCGACGTCCGCGCTGGATCCGGAGCTGGTCGGCGAGGTCACCGAGGTGATGCGTGGGCTCGCGCGCGACGGCATGACGATGGTCGTCGTCACGCATGAAATGGGCTTTGCCCGCAAGACCGCCGACCGCGTGGTCTTCATGGACAAGGGCGTCATCGCCGAGCAGGGCGATCCGGAACAGATCTTCGTCAATCCCGCGAACGAACGCACGCGGCAATTTCTGCACAGAGTACTCGACCATTGATCTGTCGTGGCCTGAAAGTCGCTTTCGCGGGTCTGCCGCGCGATAAACTCACGTCGCTTGAAAGACAACCGCTCGGATGAACGCTTTACGGAGTGAACGCATGGCTGTAACAGAATCGTCTCGGGCGAGAGGCGTGGATCGCGTCATCGCGATGTTCCGGCAATTGCACGTCGCCCAACGCCCGCTGACCATGCGCGAATTAATCGAGGCGACCGGCGCGCCGCGTTCGAGCATTTACGAGCTGGTCGCGATTCTCGCGGAAGTGGGCTGGCTCGAGACGGCCGCGGATGGGAGCGTGTTCTTCGGGCGCGAGATGCACTACTACGGGTCCGACTATGCAACGCACAACGATCTGATTAGCCGCGCGCATCAATCCATTCTGGCATTGGTACGGAAGTACGATGAGACCACGCAGCTGTGCATGCTGGAAGGCAACAAGTACACGGTCGTTTTATCCGAGAACAGTGCCCGGCCATTCAACATCAGTTCGGACATCGGCGTGAGAGTGCCGATTCCGTGGACCGCCACGGGACGTCTGCTGCTAGGTCACCTGAATGCCGACGAGATTCGCGCGCTCATTCCGGCCGAAGATTTCATCCTCGACAACGGGGTGAATATCGAATTCGACGATTTCCTGAACGACGTGCAGGCCGCAAAAGAACGAGGCTACTGCTGCACCGAAGGACTCTCGAATGCGTTCAGGCTTTGTATGGCAGCGCCGATTCGCGACCGTGCGGGACTGCCAATCGCGGCGCTGTGTTTCATGACCGGCCGCGACACGAGCCCGGACAGGCGCGGCGTGATGCTCGACGATCTGTTGCAGTCCGCGAAAGCGCTCTCGCATAGATAGCGCCCGGCCTCAAAGCGTCGGCAACAGCTCCGGCGGATGCGACTTCAGTGTCTGCCGCGCCTCGCGGAACTCCGGAAAAATCGATTCGACCGTCTGCCAGAAGCGCGGACTGTGATTCATCTCGCGCAGATGCGACAGCTCGTGCGCGACGACGTAGTCGATGATCGACAGCGGAAAGTGGATGAGCCGCCAGTTCAGGCGGATTTTGCCGTCGCTCGAACAACTGCCCCAGCGCGTCGCCGCCGAAGACAAGGCATACGCGCGATAGTTGACGTCCAGCTTCTGCGCGTAGATCGCCAGACGCTCGCCGAACAGCCGCTTCGCTTCTCCTTGCAGCCAGCCCTGCACGCGATCCTTGATCTGCTGCGGGTCGGCTTGCAACGGCAGCGGCAATTGCAGCGACCCATGTTCGGCGCTGAACGCGAGCATGCCTTGCGGCGCGCCGAGCGTCACGCGCACCGGCTGACCGAGGTAGGGCACTTCGGCGCCGTCTTTCCAGTCGATCTTCGGCAATGCACGCTGCTCGACGCGCGTTTGCCATTCGATCAGCTTCGTAAAAATCCAACGCTGTTTTTCGGTGATCGCGGTTTCGATATCGGCGAGCGTGACCCAGCGCGGCGCGGTGATCGTGAGGCCGGTGCTGTCGATCGCAAAGCCGATCGAGCGGCGCGCGGAACGCTTGAGCGCGTAATGCAGCGTGCGTGAACCGATGGTGAGACAGCGCAGCCTGCTGCCGTCCGGCGCGAGCGGCGCGACGGGCGGCCTGACCGGCGTTGAGCCCAATGAACCCGGCGCGGAAGGTGACGGAGACGACGACGTCGACCCCGGCTCGGCGAAGAGCGGGAGATCGAGCTGCCGGTTTTCGAGCGCCGCGGCGGGCTGCGGCGTAGGAGACTTCTGCATCGGCTTCGCTTCGCGCAATACGCCTTCGGAGTTCGAGGGCGTGGCGCGTCAGATGGGAGCGGCGGCGGAATCGTTAGCCGCCGCGCTGTAGGCAGTCGGATCGATGCGGCGCATCTCGGCTTCGATCCACTGCTCGACGCGCGTGTTCACTTCGTCGGGCGTGAGCCCCGTCGTGTCGATCGGCTTGCCAATCGACACCGTGACTATACCCGGATATTTAAGAAACGAGTTGCGCGGCCACACGCGGCCCGCGTTGTGCGCGATCGGCACGACGGGCGCACCGGTCGCGATCGCGAAGCGCGCGCCGCCGGTCTTGTACTTGCCCTGCTTGCCGGTCGGCGTGCGCGTGCCTTCCGGAAACATGATGACCCATGCGCCTTCGGCCATGCGGGCCTTGCCCTGGTTCGTGACCGATACGAACGCGTATTTGCCTTCCTTGCGGTTGATGTGAACCATCTTCAGCATGCCGAGCGCCCAGCCGAAGAACGGCACATACAAGAGCTCGCGCTTGAACACGTAGCACAGCGGGCGCGGCATGATCGCCGGAAACGCGAGCGTTTCCCACGCCGACTGATGCTTCGACAGCAGCACGGCCGGGCCGTTGGGCAGATTCTCGAAACCTTCGATGCGGTAGCGGATGCCGTTCAGGTAGCGCACCGTCCACAGCGTCAGACGACACCAGCCGGCCGCCATCCAGTAGCGGTTTTGCGCGCGCAGGAACGGAAACGCGATGAAGCACGCGGTCGCGTACGGCACCGTGAACACAACGAAATAAATCAGCAGCAGCAGGGAACGGATAAAGCGCATCGGCGTGGTCGGTGGGGGGTGGGAGCGCGGTGCGCGCGTTTATTCCTGAGCGTCGGCGAGAAAGTCGAGCGCGAACGCGCGCAGGTCGTCGTGCACGATCGTGCCTTCGGGCAAGCCGCCCGCGGCGAGGGTCTTGCGGCCCTTGCCGGTCAGCACCAGATGCACCGGATGACCGAGCGCAGCGCCCGCCTGCAGATCGCGCAGAGAATCGCCGACCGTCGGCGTATGCGCCGGATCGACCTCGAATCGCTCGGTGATCATCTTCAGCATGCCGGGCTTCGGCTTGCGGCATTCGCATTGATCTTCCGCCGTGTGCGGGCAGAAGAACACCGCTTCGATGCGCGCGCCGACCGCTGCCGCCATCCGGTGCATCTTCAGATGCATCGCGTTCAACGCATCCATGTCGAACAGACCGCGGCCGATGCCCGACTGGTTCGTCGCTATTGCGACGCGATAGCCGGCCTGGTTCAGGCGTGCGATCGCTTCCAGCGAGCCGGGCAGCACGACCCATTCGTCCGGCGACTTGATGAACGCGTCGGAGTCGACGTTGATCACACCGTCGCGGTCGAGGATCACCACTTTCTTGATCGGCATGGCGCGGTGCTCAGGCGGCGAGTCGGGAAATATCGGCGACGCAGTTCATCTGCTGATGCAGCGCGCCGAGCAGAGCCAGACGGTTCGCGCGCAACGCGGGGTCTTCGGCGTTGACCATCACGTCGTTGAAGAACGTGTCCACCGGTTCGCGCAGCGCGGCCAGCGCCGTCAGCGCGCCGGTGTAGTCGCGCACGGCCAGTTGCGATTGCACGCGCGGCGTGACCTGTTCGAGCTGCGCGTTGAGCGCCTTCTCCGCTGCCTCGGTGAGCAAGCTGGGCTGCACGCCGCCATTCGTCACGCCTTCCGACTTCTTCAGGATGTTCGAGATACGCTTGTTGGCCGCCGCGAGCGACGCCGCTTCGGCGAGTGACGCGAACTCGCGCACCGCGTCGAGGCGCGCGACGAGGTCGTCGAGCCGCGTCGGGTTCAGCGCGAGCACCGCGTCGATTTCTCCAGCCGCGTAGCCGCGTTCGCGCAGCAGGCCGCGCAGGCGGTCCATGCTGAATTCGTAGATCGCGTCGGTCGAATCGGCGACGTTCGGCACGCCGGAGAATTGCGCATAAGCGATGCGCAGCAGCTCGACGAAGTCGACGTTCAGCTGCTTCTCGACCAGAATGCGCAGCACGCCGAGCGCATGACGGCGCAGCGCGAACGGGTCTTTCTCGCCGGTGGGCTGCAGGCCGATGCCCCAGATGCCGACCAGCGTTTCGAGCTTGTCGGCGAGCGCGACGACGGTGCCGGTCGCAGTGGAGGGCAAGGCGTCGCCCGAGAAGCGCGGCTGGTAGTGTTCCGAGCATGCGAGCGCGACTTCTTCCGGCTCGCCGTCGTGGCGCGCGTAGTACGTGCCCATAGTGCCTTGCAGCTCGGGGAATTCGCCGACCATGTCGGTGATCAGGTCGGCTTTCGCGAGGCGCGCGGCGCGCGTCGCGAGCGCGACGTTGGCGCCGGTCAGTGCGGCGATCGCGCCGGCCAGCCCTTCGAGCCGCTCCACGCGTTGCAGCGCCGAGCCGAGCTTGTTGTGATAAACGACGTTCGCGAGCAGTGGCACGCGATCCGCGAGCGGCTTCTTCTTGTCTTGCGTGAAGAAGAACTTCGCATCGGCGAGACGCGGACGCACCACGCGCTCATTGCCTTCGACGATCTCGACCGGCGTCGCCGTCTCGATGTTCGACACGATCAGGAAGCGCGAGCGCAGCTTGCCGTTCGCATCGGTCAGCGCGAAGTACTTCTGGTTCGTCTGCATCGTCAGGATCAGGCATTCCTGCGGCACTTGCAGGAATTCGTCCTCGAAGCGGCACTCATAGACGACCGGCCATTCGACCAGCGACGTCACTTCGTCGAGCAGCGCTTCGGGCATCACGACCTTGTCGTCACCGGCTTGCGCGAGCAGTTGCGAGCGGATTGCTTCCTTGCGCTTCGCGAAGCTCGCGACCACGCGGCCTCTGTGTTCGAGCGTTTCGGCATACGACTGCGCGTGCTGGATCTGCACGAAGCCTTCGGACAGGAAGCGGTGGCCGAGCGTGGTGTCGTCGGCGTCGATGCCGAGCGCGCTGACCGGCACGATTTCCTCGCCGTGCAGCGCGGTCAGACGATGCACCGGGCGCACGAACTTCACGCTCGAACCGTCGGGGCGCTGATACGTCATCGGATTCGGAATCGGCAGCTTCGCGAGCGTTTCGTCGAGCGCGCCCTGCAAGCCGTCGGCGAGCGTCGCGCCCGGCGCCGCGTAGCGCAGGAAGAACGCTTCGGCTTTACCGTCCTGGGCGCGTTCGAGGTCGTTCACCGTGAAGTCGGGGAAGCCGAGCGCGGCGAGTTTCTTCGCGAGCGGCGCGGTGGGCTGGCCGTCTTTATCGAGCGCGACGGAAACCGGCAGCACTTTTTCGCGCACGTGTTTTTCCGGCGCGACCGCGCGCACGTTGTGAATCGTCACCGCGAGACGACGCGGCGTAGCAAAGCGTTCGAACGACGGCTCGCCTTCGATCAGGTCGCGCACCGCGAGGCGCTGCGCAATACCTTCGGCGAAGGCGTCGCCGAGACGGGCGAGCGCCTTCGGCGGCAGTTCTTCGGTCAGCAGCTCGACGAGCAGGGTAGCGTGTTGAGATTGAGTCATTGGTTGAAGTTCTCGTCAGTCCTGGTCGATCTTGCGTTCGACTTTCAGCGGCGGCGCCCACGCGGGCATCGCGGCTTCCTGCTCGTCGGTGGTGAGGCCGGGCACGCCGTGCACCGGATTGCCGAGCATCGGGAAGCCGAGCTTTTCGCGCGAGTCGTAGTAGGCCTGCGCGACCAGACGCGACAGCGCGCGAATCCGGCCGATGTACGCCGCGCGTTCCGTGACCGAAATCGCGCCGCGCGCGTCGAGCAGGTTGAACGTGTGGCCGGCCTTCAGCACGAGCTCATAGGCGGGCAGTGCGATCTGCGCGTCGATCATGCGCTTCGCTTCCGCTTCGTAGCTGTTGAAGAAAGTGAACAGCAGATCGACGTTCGCGTGCTCGAAGTTGTAGGTGGACTGCTCGACCTCGTTCTGGTGATACACGTCGCCGTAGGTCAGGCGGCGCAATTCGGGGCCGTTCGGGCCTTGTTCTTCCCACTCGGTCCAGACGAGGTCGTAGACGTTCTCGACCTTCTGCAGATACATCGCGAGGCGCTCGAGTCCGTAGGTGATTTCGCCGAGCACCGGCTTGCAGTCGAGACCGCCGACCTGCTGGAAGTACGTGAACTGCGTCACTTCCATGCCGTTCAGCCACACTTCCCAGCCCAGCCCCCATGCGCCGAGCGTCGGGTTTTCCCAGTCGTCCTCGACGAAACGCACGTCGTTCTGCTTCAGGTCGAAGCCGAGCGCTTCGAGCGAGCCGAGGTACAGGTCGAGAATGTTTTCCGGCGCGGGCTTGAGCACCACCTGATACTGGTAGTAGTGCTGCAGACGGTTCGGGTTCTCGCCGTAGCGGCCATCTTTCGGGCGGCGCGACGGCTGCACGTAGGCGGCGCGCCACGGCTCGGGGCCGATCGCGCGCAGGAACGTATGGACGTGGGACGTGCCCGCGCCGACTTCCATGTCGATCGGCTGGAGCAACGCGCAGCCCTGCTTGTCCCAGTAGGACTGCAAGGTCAGGATGATTTGCTGAAACGTGAGCATGAAGTGCCTTTCGGGCATGGGGCCATGCCGCGTGCGCCTAAGCGCGCGAGGGGGCCGTGGAGCGAAGTGCTAAACCCGAGATTTTAACGGAAAGGAAGGGGGGCGGCCCGTTTTGCGGGGTCGGACGGGCCGCGATGCGGTTTTTGGGCGACGGGCGACGCGGCAAGGGCCGCGCGTACGTTCAGCTCGCCGCCAGCTCCGCCTTCGGCGAGAACGAATCGCTTTGCGCGATCGGCCAGTACGTCTCGAACAGCGTATAGCGATAGTTGCCGTTGAGTAGGTCGTTCGGTTCGAGATATTTGAGCAGATCCGACATCAGCCGCACCTCATGCGAGGACACGCGCCGCACGATGTGATGCGCGCGCAGCTCCGCCGGATGCCGGAGCCCGGCGGCCTGGATGATTTCCTGCAACGCGTGCAGCGTGTTGTGGTGGAAGTTGAACACGCGATCGGCCTTGTCGGGCACCACCAGCGCGCGCTGGCGCACCGGGTCCTGGGTCGCGACGCCGGTCGGGCAGCGGCCGGTATGGCAGGTCTGCGCCTGGATGCAGCCGACCGCGAACATGAAGCCGCGCGCCGCGTTGACCCAGTCCGCGCCGATCGCGAGCGTCTTCGCGATATCGAACGCGGTGATCATCTTGCCGCTCGCGCCGATGCGGATGCGTTGCCGCAGACCGATGCCGACCAGCGTGTTGTGCACGAGCAGCAGCCCCTCCTGCAACGGCACGCCGACGTGATCGGTGAATTCGAGCGGTGCCGCGCCGGTGCCGCCTTCCGCGCCGTCCACGACGATGAAGTCCGGCAGAATGCCCGTTTCCAGCATCGCCTTCGCGATACCGAAGAATTCCCACGGATGCCCGATGCACAGCTTGAAGCCGGTCGGCTTGCCGCCCGACAGCGTGCGCAGCCGCTCGACGAATTCGAGCAGCTCGCGCGGTGTCGAGAACTCGGAGTGCGTCGCCGGCGAGATGCAGTCGCGGCCCATCGGCACGCCGCGCGTCTCGGCGATTTCGGGCGTGATCTTCGCGCCCGGCAGCACGCCGCCGTGACCGGGCTTCGCGCCTTGCGACAGCTTCACCTCGATCATCTTCACCTGCGGTTCGGCGGCCTGCTTCGCGAACTTCCCGGCGTTGAAGGTGCCGTCGTCGTTACGGCATCCAAAATAGCCGGACCCGATTTCCCAGATGATGTCGCCGCCATGTTCGCGATGATATTTCGACATCGAACCTTCGCCGGTGTCGTGCGCGAAGTTGCCTTTCTTCGCGCCGAGGTTCAGCGCCATGATCGCATTGGCCGATAGCGAGCCGAAGCTCATCGCCGACACGTTGAAGATCGACATCGAATACGGCCGCGCGCGATCGGGGCCGACGACGATGCGAAAGTCGTGACCGTCGAGCGAGGTCGGCGCGAGCGAGTGGCTGATCCATTCGTGCGCGACCGCCTTCACGTCGATTCGCGTGCCGTATGGGCGGCTGTCGACATCGTTCTTCGAGCGCTGATAGACGATGCTGCGTTGCGCGCGCGAGAACGGCTGCTCGTCGGTATCGTCTTCGACGAAATACTGACGGATCTCCGGGCGGATGGATTCGAAAATGAAACGCAGGTGGCCCCACAGCGGGTAATTGCGCAGGATTGCATGGCGCTGTTGGCTCAGGTCGAACACGCCGAGCGCGACGAGCGCGGCCGGCACGAGGATCCAGAACCACGACAGGCGATGCGTCGCGGCGAGCGCGGCACATACCGCGGTGAGGGCGATTGCGCACCACATGGCCAGATAGCGTCGAGAAAACATGGGGACTCCAGTGCAGTGAAGATCATTGCGGCGGCATCGTCCGCACGGGAGCGCGGGCGGTATCGGTCGCGAAGGAAAACTGGCGGTTGCGGGTCACGGTGCGACGCGGACCGGCGAAGCCCGAAGATAAGGCCCGCGAATGGAAGCCAGGCGTCGCACGCGAAGGTGAAGTGTGTGTGAATTCGCCAGGCGGGGGAAATATGGTGAACGGCGCGAACCTGTCGGAATGGTACGACCCGCCGCGCCCGCCGTTATGCATCGCTCAACGCGCGCCGAGCAGAGCCGCTTTTTGCCGCGGAGTTTGCGGCTCGTCCTGCGCCTGGCCTTGCGGCTGCTTTGGCCTGTGCGCCTGCTTGCGACGCTGCGCGCGAGTTTGCTTCGGCGCCTGATCCTGCGGCAGCTCGGCCGGTTGCCCGGTCATCGCGCGTTCGATGATGCCGCCGCCGAGGCACACGTCGCCATCATACAGCACCGCCGATTGGCCCGGCGTGACGGCCCATTGCGCGGCGTCGAAGGTCAGTTCGAAGATGCCTTCGCCCGAACCGCCTCCCGCCGAGGCGTTGAACGTGCACGCCGCGTCGGCCTGCCGGTAGCGCGTCTTCGCGCCGCACGCGAAGCCGTCGGCCGGCGGCTCGCCCGCGACCCAACTCGTGTTGCCCGCCGACAGCGTATGGCACAGCAGCCACGGATGGTCGTGTCCCTGCGCGACGTACAGCGTATTCGTCGGAATATCCTTGCCGGCGGCGAACCAGGGCTCGCCGCTGCCGTCCTTGCTGCCGCCGAGACCGATGCCCTTGCGCTGGCCGAACGTGTAGAACGCGAGGCCGATGTGCTCGCCGACGATCTTGCCGTCGGTCGTCTTCATCGGGCCCGGCCTGGTCGGCAGATAGCGGTTCAGGAAGTCGCGGAAAGGCCGCTCGCCGATGAAGCAGATGCCGGTCGAATCCTTCTTCTTCGCGTTCGGCAGGCCGATCTGCGCGGCGATCTCGCGGACCTTCGTCTTAGGAATTTCGCCGAGCGGGAACAGTGTTTTCGACAGCTGCGCCTGGTTCAGCCGATGCAGGAAGTACGACTGGTCCTTCGTATGGTCGAGCGCCTTCAGCAGCTCGAAGCGGCCATCGTTCTCGCGCACGCGCGCGTAGTGGCCGGTCGCGATCGTTTCCGCGCCGAGCGACATCGCGTGATCGAGGAAGGCCTTGAACTTGATCTCGGCGTTGCACAGCACGTCCGGGTTCGGCGTGCGGCCGGCCGAATATTCGCGCAGGAATTCGGCGAACACGCGGTCCTTGTACTCGGCCGCGAAGTTGACCGCCTCGACGTCGATGCCGATCAGGTCCGCCACCGACACCACGTCGATCCAGTCCTGGCGCGTCGAGCAGTATTCGCTGTCGTCGTCGTCTTCCCAGTTCTTCATGAACAGGCCGACCACGTCGTAGCCCTGTTCCTTTAGCAGCCACGCGGTGACCGACGAATCGACGCCGCCCGACATGCCTACTACGACTTTACGCTTGCTCATAAGGTACTCACTGGGTGCTGCATGACTGCATGGATCTATGGGGTCGCTCGTGACGGCCCTATTGCTTCGGCCCAACCGAATGCGTATGGACGAAGTCGAGCGGGAAACGCCGGCCGGCCAGGTAATCGTCGATGCACTGCATCACGAGCGGCGTGCGATGCCGCTCGGGGCACGCGCGCAACTCATCGGCGCTCATCCACAGCGTGCGGACGATGTCGGGATCGAGCGAATTCGCCGGGTCCGGTTCGCCGCCCGCGCCACAATAGGTGAAGCGCAGGTACGTGGTGCCCGCGCGGTCCGGCCGCTCGAAGTGGGTCATGTACATGCCGACGAGGGCCTCGGGCGCGAACGGATGCGCGGTTTCCTCGAACGTTTCGCGGACCACCGCTTCCAGCAGCGTTTCGCCCGCCTCGAGGTGGCCGGCGGGCTGGTTCAGGCGCAGGCCGGCGGCAGTGTGTTCCTCGACTAGCAGGAAGCGCCCGTCACGCTCGACGATCGCCGCGACGGTCACGTGCGGCAGCCAGGTTTCCGGTTTCATGGGTGCGCATTTTACCGGTTATGCGCGCCGGCTGCCGGACGGCGGACGGGCGCTGGGCTGGGCTACGGCCGGTGACCGCTGGCAGCCGGTTCGCAGCATGTTCGAGGTGGAATCGCGACCGATCCGTAACAGTTTGGCGGTCTGCCGCGCATTCGCATCGACCCCGATATTTGTGATGTGGCGGTTTCCGGTTAAAGTGGGGCCTGCGTTAGCCGTTGCATGTGCAAGCCGGCGAGCCTCGTCGGCAGATCTGTCGTCAAACAGGAAGTCGAGGAGGAACAACGATGCACATCGGAGTGCCAGCCGAGACGCGCGCGCATGAAACCCGCGTTGCCGCGACGCCCGAGACGGTCAGGAAGTACGTGGCGCAAGGCCACCGGGTCACGCTCCAGAGCGGTGCCGGCGCCGGCGCGAGCTTTCCCGATGACGCCTATACGGCCGTGGGCGCGGAAATCGTCGATGCCGTCACTGCCTTCGGCGCAGATCTCGTCCTCAAAGTCCAATCCCCTATCGATTCCGAACTGCCGCTGCTCAAGCGCGGCGCGACGCTCGTCGGCATGCTCGATCCGTTCAACGCCGACAACGCGGGCAAGCTCGCCGCGGCCGGCGTCACCGCGTTCGCGCTCGAAGCCGCGCCTCGCACGACGCGCGCGCAGAGCCTCGACGTGCTGTCGTCGCAGGCCAATATCGCCGGCTACAAGGCGGTGCTGCTCGCGGCGACGCTCTATCCGCGCTTCATGCCGATGCTGATGACCGCGGCCGGCACCGTGAAGGCCGCGCGCGTGCTGATTCTCGGCGCGGGCGTGGCTGGCCTGCAGGCGATCGCCACCGCGAAGCGCCTCGGCGCCGTGCTGGAGGCGTCCGACGTGCGCCCGGCCGTCAAGGAGCAGATCGAATCGCTCGGCGCGAAGTTTCTCGACGTGCCCTACGAGACCGAGGAGGAGCGCGAGGCCGCGCAAGGCGTGGGCGGCTATGCACGGCCGATGCCGCCGTCGTGGCTCGCGCGCCAGTCGGCGCTCGTGCACGAGCGCGCGAGGCAGGCCGACGTGGTGATCTCGACCGCATTGATTCCAGGCCGCCCCGCGCCGACGCTGCTGTCGGTCGAAACCGTGCAGGCGATGAAACCGGGCTCGGTGCTCGTCGACCTCGCGGCCGGCCGCGGCCCCGAAGTCGACGGCCGGCGCGGCGGCAATTGTCCGCTGACCGAGGCGGACCAGGTGGTGGTGCGCTATGGCGTGCAGATCGTCGGCTACACGAATCTCGCCGCGATGGTGCCCGCCGACGCGTCGTCGCTGTACGCGCGCAACGTGCTCGACTTCCTGAAGCTGATTATCGCCAAGGAAGGCACGCTGAACATCGATCTCGCGGACGACATCGTCGCGGCCACGCTGCTGGCTCGCGATGGCCAGGTCACGCGCAACGCATAGGAGGCCGAAGATGGAAGTCATCAATCACACGGTGATCAACCTGATCATCTTCGTGCTGGCGATCTACGTCGGCTATCACGTGGTCTGGAACGTCACGCCCGCGCTGCATACGCCGCTGATGGCGGTGACCAATGCGATCTCGGCGATCGTGATCGTCGGCGCGATGCTCGCGGCGGGTCTCACCGTCGGCAGCGCCGGGAAGTTCTTCGGCACGATCGCGGTGGCGCTCGCGGCCGTCAACGTGTTCGGCGGATTCCTCGTCACGCGGCGAATGCTCGAGATGTTCAAGAAGAAGGAACCCAGGAAACTACCGGCTGGCGGCAAGGAGGGTACGTAAATGAGCCTGAACGTCGTCACGCTGCTGTATCTGGTCGCGTCGGTCTGCTTCATCCAGGCGCTCAAGGGGCTGTCGAATCCCAAGACCGCGCGCGTCGGCAATACCTTCGGCATGGTCGGCATGGCGATCGCGATTCTGACGACCATCGCGCTGATCTCGCGGCAGGCCGAAGCACTTGGCTCCAATCTCGGTCTCGGGCTCGGCCTGCTGCTGTTCGGGCTCGTGATCGGCGGCGCGATCGGCGCGTTCGTCGCCGCGCGCGTCGAGATGACCAGGATGCCTGAACTGGTCGCGGCGATGCACTCGCTGATCGGTCTCGCGGCGGTGTGCATCGCGTATGGGGTGGTGTCGGAGCCGGCCGCGTTCGGCCTCGTCGATCCCGACGTGCCGATCGAGGGCTTCCTGCCGTACGGCAACCGCATCGAGCTGTTCATCGGCACTTTCGTCGGCGCGATTACTTTTAGCGGCTCGGTGATCGCGTTCGGCAAGCTGTCGGGCAAGTACAAGTTCCGGTTGTTTCAGGGTGCGCCGGTCGTCTACGGCGGCCAGCATCTGATCAACCTGATGCTCGCGCTCGCGATGCTCGGCTTCGGCGTCCTCTTCTTCCTCACGCAGTCGTGGCTGCCGTTCATCATCATGACGATCATCGCGTTCGTGCTCGGCGTGCTGATCATCATTCCGATCGGCGGCGCGGACATGCCGGTCGTCGTGTCGATGCTGAACTCGTACTCGGGCTGGGCGGCGGCGGGCATCGGCTTCTCGCTGAACAATCCGATGCTGATCATTGCCGGCTCGCTGGTGGGGTCGTCTGGTGCGATCCTGTCGTACATCATGTGCCGCGCGATGAACCGCTCGTTCTTCAACGTGATCCTCGGCGGCTTCGGCAACGAGCCGGGCGCGGCCGCGGGCGGCGCGGCGGAGCAGCGTCCGGTGAAATCGGGTTCGGCCGATGACGCGTCGTTCATGATGGGCAACGCGGAAACGGTCGTGATCGTGCCGGGCTACGGGCTGGCCGTCGCGCGCGCGCAGCATGCGTTGAAGGAGCTGACCGACAAGCTGGTCGAGAAGGGCATCGAGGTGAAGTACGCCATTCACCCGGTGGCCGGCCGCATGCCGGGTCACATGAACGTGCTGCTCGCCGAGGCCGAAGTGCCGTACGACATGGTGTACGAGATGGAGGACATCAACGGCGAGTTCGGCCAGGTCGACGTGGTGTTGGTGCTCGGCGCGAACGACGTGGTGAATCCGGCCGCGAAGAACGATCCGAAGTCGCCGATCGCGGGCATGCCGATCATCGAGGCGTACAAGGCGCGCACCGTGATCGTCAACAAGCGCTCGATGGCGGCGGGCTACGCCGGGCTCGACAACGACCTGTTCTACATGGACAAGACGATGATGGTGTTCGGCGACGCGAAGAAGGTGATCGAGGATATGGTGAAGGCGGTCGACTAGATCGCTAGCGGTGAATAGGCGTCAGGATCGCGGTGGGTCACCGCGATCCTTTGCCGCGATCCTTTTCATCTGTTCGGCTTCGCGTTCAGATGCCGCAGCAGATCCGCGAGCCGCCTGCCTTCCTGATCCGGATACGTCTCGAGCACTTCGAGATCGCGCATCTTCTCCAGTCCGAAGTTGCGGAAATCAGCACGCAGCTCGCACCATGCGCCGAGCGTCCAGCGCGCGCCCCAGTACGCGAGCGCGAGCGGCCAGACGCGGCGCTCGGTGTCGGCGCCGTTCGCGTCGGTGTACGCGAAGCGCACCACCTGGCGCGCATCGATTGCGCGATGCAGCGTGTCGAGCTGCGTCGAAAAATCCCCCTTGATGTGAAACGACGGCGCGAAGATCGCGAGCCGTTCGAGCGTCGCGCGCTTGTCGGCGGGCATCGCCGATGCGATTTTGGCCAGCGCGCCCCGCGCGCCGCTCGCGAAGCCCGCGCCACCCCATGATTCGAGCATGCGCGCGCCGGCGGCGAGCGCGGCGAGTTCGTCGGCGGTGAAGGTGAGCGGCGGCAGACTCGCCGAGCGCGACAGCCGATAACCGATGCCCGCTTCGCCTTCGATCGGCACCCCTGACAATTGCAGATCGCGCACGTCGCGATAGACCGTGCGCGGCGAGATGTTCAGCCAGTCGGCCAGTTGCTGAGCGGTGGTCAGGCGCCGGCCGCGCAGCAGTTCGGCGATCTGGAACAGGCGGTCGGCGCGGCGCGTCATCGTGGGCGTCGGGTAGAGGAGGAAGGGGACGGTCCCGCGATGATAGCGCCGCATGGCGGCCTTCGGTCGGGGCGCGGCGGCTTCCGGTGCGCGCTTAGCCGTTGGTGCGCGAATGCAGGCCGAGGCGGTTGCCTTCGGTATCGGTGAAGAACGCGATATAGCCGATGTCCTGCGGCAGCTTGATCACCGGGCCGTCGGTCTTGCCGCCCGCCCGTTCGATGCGCGCAAGCGCCGCGTCGACGGTGGGCAGCGCGTTCAGGTAGACAGTGACGCCGTCGACGCCGGGTGTCATCGACGGATTGTGAACGATCGCGCCGCCAGTCGCGGGCTCCTCGTAGCTGAACACGGCGATCGGCTGGCCGCCGATCTCCTGTCGATTCAACGGGGCGTCGAGCGCGGCTTCGTAAAAGCGCACCGCGCGATCGAAATCGACGGACGGGATTTCGAACCAGGCAACGAGTTTGGGCAATGCGGACATGACACTCTCCTTCGGTTGGCAGTAGGCCGTTCAAGCGCCGGATGGCGTGAGAAGGAGTGTGCGGGGGTGCTGCTGACAGCGTGGTGGCAGTAGGGTGGGGAAAGGCGGCAGTCTCACTCCACCGGCAACTGAAACATCCCCACCACATCGCTCATGCGCGTGGCCTGTTCTTCGAGCGACGCCGCCGCGGCCGCGGCCTGCTCGACGAGCGCCGCGTTGCGCTGCGTGACTTCGTCCATCTGCGAGACGGTGCGGTTGACCTGCTCGATGCCGTCGCTCTGTTCTTCCGATGCGGCCGCGATCTCGGTCATCAGCTCGGTCACGCGGCGCACCGCGTCGTTGATCTCCGTCATGGTTTTGCCGGCCCGGCCAACGAGTTCGGTGCCGTTGCCGACGCGGTCCACCGATTCGCTGATCAGTGTCTTGATTTCCTTCGCCGCCGACGCGCTGCGTTGCGCGAGCGTGCGCACTTCGCCCGCCACCACCGCGAAGCCGCGGCCCTGTTCGCCGGCGCGCGCGGCTTCGACGGCGGCGTTCAACGCGAGGATGTTGGTCTGGAAAGCGATGCCCTCGATCACGCCGATGATCTCGGCGATCTGCTTCGAGCTTGCGTCGATCTCGCCCATCGTGATCACGACCCGCGAGACGACGTCGCTGCCTTCGGTGGTCACACCGACCGCGGCCCGCGCGAGTTCGCTCGCCTGCCGCGCGTTGTCGGCGTTCTGACGAACCGTCGAGGTCAGCTCGGCCATGCTCGATGCGGTTTCTTCGAGCGACGCGGCCTGTTCTTCGGTGCGTTGCGACAGATCGGTGTTGCCCGCCGAAATCTGGGCGGTCGCCGTCGAAATGGACTGCGTGCCGTCGCGCACCGACAGCAGCGCCTGCCTGAGGCGCGTCTGCATCATGCGGAGGTGTTCCATCATGCGCCCCATTTCGTCGCGCGAACGCACGTCGATACGTCGGCCCAGATCGCCATTGGAGATCGCACGGAAGTGCCCGGTGGCTTCTTCGAGAGGACCGGCGATCGACTTGCGCAGCGCATGCCATGCGAACGCGGCCGTCGCCAGTCCAATCAGAAGGCCGACCCCGGCGATCGCGAGAATCGCGTGGAAGCGGTCCTGCGCCGCTTCGTAGCGGCTGCGCGCGTTGTCACTCTGGATCTTCTCGAGCTTCGCGGAGCGGTCCGTGATTTCGTTGAACGGGTCCGTCATCCTGTTCGAGATCAGGTCGGCAAGCGGCGTGGTGTCGCGCCGTTCGATCGCGGCGAACGCCTGTGCAACCGGACCGTTGATCGCCAGGGCGCGTTTGGCCTCCACCGCGTCGGCGAGTTGCCGCTCCTGCGCATCGGAGGGCAGCGCGCGATAAGCCTGCCAGGCCTTGTCGCCGATCGCGAACTGCTCGCGCGCATGCTGTTCGAGGCTCGCGATGTCCGCGCGATCCGGCTGCGCAGCGATGCGATCGAGCACGAGCCTGCCGCGCGCGTAGAAGAAGTTGAACTTGCCGAGCGCACTCGCCGACGCGAGCTCGTCGGTGTACAGCTCCTTCTGGTCGGCGTTGCTCAACGCGATGCCGGTGACGCCGAGCGCCGCGCCGATCGCCATCAGCAAGCCGAGGAAGCCCATCGCGAGGGCCAGACGCGTACGAATCGTGAGGTTCGAAAACATGGATGCCTCGAAACAACGGAACGGGAAAGCGGCGCACCGGGAAAGTACGCGGGGTCGTTAGGGTTTACGGCAAACGTTTGCAAATATGAAGGGGCGGGATCGAATGCGGGCGCTTTCGAAGGAAGGGAAGCAGTGGGATAGAGGTGCGGCGGAGGGGTGTTGCGGGACCGACAGAAAGTCGGTCCCGCGACGGACGACGAGGTGAACGCAGTGCGCGTTGCTGCTATCGCTCAGTTTCGCCAGGCGACTCGGCGCCGTCGCGCAATAAAAAACCGCGGCACGAGGTCCGCGGTTTTCATGTCAACTACGACGACAGCGCGCCGCCCGACCGACGCAGCCTCAGCCCGCCTGCGTGTCGCCCTGCGGACGCTGTCGCACGCTGCCCGCGATCAGATCGAAGCGGAACAGCCGGCATTCGAGCGCGCCGTTGAACAGCGGCGTCTTGGTCGATTCGCGCAATCGCAGTTGCCCCGGAAGCTTGCGATCCGACGTCAGGATGAACGCATGCCATCCGGCAAAGCGCTGCTTCAACGCATTGCCGAGCAACTGGAAAAACTCGCTGTCGGGCGCTTCTTCCTGAATGCGGCGAAAGCCGTCGTCGTCGCGATTGCCGCGGCCTTCGCGAAGCTCGCCGCGCGCATTGCGGCCGCGCACTTCGATCCGCTCGCCATACGGCGGATTCGCGACGAGGATGCCCGGCGCCGAGCCAGGCGGCGTCATGTCGCGCGCATCGAGCTGCTTGAGCGAAATGGGCGGCAAGCCGGCGCGCTCGAAGTTGGCGCGCGCTTTTTCGAGCATGTCGCCGGAGATGTCGCTGCCGAAAATCTGCAGATCCGCGCCGCGCGAGCCGCGCGCCGCGTTTTTCGCTTCGAGCGCGGCGCCCTTCAGCGCTTGCCAGCTCCGCGCGTCGAACTGTTTGAGTTTCTCGAAGCCGAAGCGCCGCTCGACGCCCGACGCGATGTTCAACGCGACCTGCGCCGCTTCCGCGAGGAACGTGCCGCTGCCGCACATCGGATCGTAGAGCGGCGTGCCGGCCTGCCAGCCAGTCAGACGCAAAATGCCAGCCGCGAGGTTTTCGCGCAGCGGCGCCGCGCCCTTGTCGAGACGCCAGCCGCGCTTGAATAGCGGATCGCCGGAAGTGTCGAGGTACAGCGTGCAGTCGGTCGCGCTCAGGAACGCGAACACGCGCACGTCGGGCATCGCGGTGTCGATGCTCGGCCGCGCGCCGCTTTTTTCGCGCAGACGATCGCAGATCGCGTCCTTCACGCGCAGCGTCGCGAACTCGAGACTGCGCAGTGGCGACTTGATCGCGGTGACGTCGACGCGCAGCGTCTCGTCCGCGGAGAACCACTGCTCCCAGCGCTGCTCGAGCGCGAGCGCGTAGATGTCCTGCTCGCTGCGGTAGGGCCGCTCCGCGATTTTCAGCAGCACGCGGCTCGCGAGACGCGAGTGCAGATTGGCGGCCATGCCGGCGGCCCAGCCGCCGCGAAAATGCACGCCGCCCGGTACCTGGGCCCCGGCCGTGAAGGCGGCGCCGTTCAGATGTTTGGCGGCAATTTCGGCGAGTTCGGCCGCGAGCGGAGCTTCGAGCCCGCGCGGGCAAGGAAGGAAGAAATCGAAGGACATTGAGGTTGCCGCAAGGCGTTGGATAAGGCGCTATTGTACGCGGTCGAGATCGGCGGGCCGGCGCGATTGGCGCGCCGGCGGCCCGTCGTCTGTCGTCGCGTCATCTCGCCTCGCGTCCCGCTTTGGCCCGCGACGCCCGCCGGCATGCCGACACCGTTGAGCTCGCCGCGCCAGCCGGGCCTGTCAGGCGCCGGCTCCCGCGGCCGTTCCCGCCGAAGGACAGGGCGACACGGCCGGCGCCGCGGCCGGTTTGGCCGAAGACGAATGCCGGCCCGTCGTGTTCGTGGAAGCGACGGCCGTTGCCGCCATCGCGCGCACGCCCATCGCGATCTGTGTCGACACTTCCGCGAGCGCGCGCCGATGTCCATCGACGAGCGCGTCGTACCCGCCGCCAACCGTCTCGCTGACCACGCTGCGACACGTCATCACCGCATTGCTGCGCACGGCCCGCACGCTCCACACCGCATCGATCAACGCATGCGAGCCGGGCCACGACTCGAAGCGCTGCACGTTCATGGCGATCCGGTAGACGGCCGCGTCGTCGGGGTGCGCGGTGCCGAACGTATCGATGGTGCCGAGCTGTTGCGTCAGATTCGTCGACAGCGCGCGGCGGATTTCATCGCCGGGCAGCGACGCCCAACGCTCCTGTTCGAGCAACTGCACCTGAGTCGGCCCGGTCTGCACGACCAGCTGATTTCTCGCCACCTGCGGCGGCACGTTGACCGGCGCGACTTCGATCAGCCAGGCAGGCGCGGCGCTCGTGCGCGCGACGGCCGGCGCGGCGCCATTCGCGGCGGTGCTTGCGCTATCCGCGCCACCCAGCGTATAGAAACGGCTCGACGGCGACGAGCACGCCGCGATGACGAGAGCCGCAGCCAGTGCGGTGCCGTACGCGACGCCGCGTACGGCACCGCGCACGAGCGCGCGCGGCGGACGGGGGAGCCGGGCAAACATCATGGTTTATCTCCTGATTTACCGCGCAACAGCGATTCGGGATGACGCTCGAGGTAGTCCGACAGCGCGTTCAGCGACTGCAACGTGCGCGTCAGTTCCTGCAACGCCTGATGAACGTCGGACTGCATCGGCGAATCCTGCTGCAAGGTTGCCTGGGCCGAACTGAAGGTCTGCTTCGCGGCCGTCAGCGTGTCGCGCGCTTGCGGCACGACTTCCTTGTCGAGACGCGAGAACAGCTGGTCGGCGTTCTTCAGCGCGGTGTTCAGATTCGCGCCGATCTGGTCGAACGGCACCTTGTCGAGCTTCTTCGCGATGTCGGCGACCTGCAGTTGCAATTCGTCGAGCGTGTTCGGAATGGTCGGCAGCTCGAGCGGATCGGTCGTCACGTCGACCTTGGCCGGCGGCGCTTTCGGGAAGATATCGAGCGCCACGTACAGCTGGCTCGTGATCAGGTTGCCGGTGCGCAACTGGCCGCGCAGGCCGTGCCTGACGAGTTCCTGCAGCAGGTTCTCGCCGGCGAGCGTGCCCGGCTGCGGCGAGCTCTCGCGGAAGCGCTTGCCGAGGCGGTCCGGGTACAGGTTCATCGTGACCGGCATCGTGAAGCTCTGAGTCTTCGGATCGTAGTCGATGCCGATATTGGTCACCTGGCCGAGCACGATGCCGCGGAAATCGATCGGCGCGCCGATCGACAGCCCGCGCAGCGACTGGTTGAAGTTCATCACGACGCGCAAGGGCACGCCGTCCGGTTCGCGCATCGCGTCCGCTTCGTCCGAGCCGAGGTGGAACGTCTGGTTGTTCGGCGCCTGCGGGCCCATGTTCTGGCCGAGCGGCGACTGGAAAGACAGACCGCCGACGATCACCGTCGCGAGCGACTGCGTGTTCAGCTTGAAGCCGCTCGAATCGAGCCGCAGATCGACGCCGCTCGCATGCCACCAGCGCGTGTTGGTGCCGACGTACTGGTCGAACGGCGCCGACACGAACACCTGCATCGTCACGCCGGTGCCGCTCTTGTCGAGCGAAAAGCCGACCACCTGGCCGACCTGTACGCGCCGATAGAAGATCGGCGAGCCGATGTCGATCGAACCGAGCGAATCGCCGTGCAGCGTGTACTGATGGCCTTTCTGGTCGCCGGTGATGGGCGGGGGCGTTTCGAGGCCGACGAAGTTGCTCTCGCTATCGGACGAACGGCCCGCGTCGGCGCCGATGTACGGGCCCGACAGCAGCGTCGTCAGACCCGACACGCCGCTCGCGCCGACGCGCGGACGCACCACCCAGAAGCGCGAGTCCTTGACCGCGAACTTTCCGCCTTCCTTGGTGAGCTGCACCTGCACGAGCACGTGCGACAGATCCGGCGACAGCGTGATCGTCTTCACCGCACCAACGTCGACGTCCTTGTACTTGACCTTGGTCTTGCCCGGCTCGAGCCCTTCCGCGCTGATGAAGCTGATCGTGATCACGGGTCCGCGCTCGGTCACCGACCTGATCACGAGCGCGATGCCGATCAACGCGGCGATCAGCGGAACCACCCAGACGAGCGACGGCAGCCAGCGGCTGCGTGGTTCGATGTCGGGTTCGGGCAGTTGGGGCGGCAGTCTGGGTCCGTTCGAATCGCTGCGCGGCGCGTCATCGGAAGCGGGCGTCGGTTCTTGCGGGCTAGTCATGGTCGAGATCCTGAGGTGTTGGGGTACTGCTTTCCACGGGGTCCCAGATGAGGCGTGGATCGAATTGCATGGAGGCCAGCATCGTCAGGATCACGACCGAGCCGAACGCGATCGCGCCCGGCCCGGCCGTGATCACGGCCAGCGATTTGAAACGCACGAGCGCCACGGTGAGCGTGACGACGAACACGTCGAGCATCGACCAGCGGCCGATCCGCTCGACCATCCGGTACAGCGTCGTGCGCTGTTGCGGACGCCAGCGCGAGCGGCGCTGCGCGGTGACGGTGAGCAGCACGAGCACCGAGAGCTTCAGCATCGGCACCAGGATGCTGGCGATGAACACGATCATCGCGAGCGGCCAGTCGCCGGAGGTCCAGAAATAGACGACGCCGCTCATGATGGTGTCGTCCTCGGAGCCGAGCAGCGACGACGTGTGCATCACCGGCAGCAGGTTCGCCGGAATATACAGCAGCGCCGCGGCGATCAGCAGTGCCCATGTGCGCATCAGGCTGTCGGGGTTGCGCGAGTGCAGATGCGCGCCGCAGCGGCCGCAGTGCTGCGGCGTGACCGAGCGGATGCGCGGTTCGACGCGCCCGCACGAATGGCAGGACAGCAGGCCCGCGCGTTTCGCGGTGACGTATTTCATCGCGGGCTCATCCTTCGCGCGGCGTGGGCGGCAAGCCGGGCGGGGTGCCGTCCGCCGTGCTGTTGGTTGTGCCACCAGCGCTGCCGCTGGTCGAGCCCGCGACGCGCGCGGACGGCGCCGGCGGACCGGCGAGCGAGCCGACCGCGACCGCCGGGCTGTCGGCCGACGTGCGCGGCAACGGCCGATCGCCGCTCGCGTCGATCTCGTCGGCGACATCCCACAGCACGCGCGGATCGAATGTGACGACGACCGCGAACATGAGCGTCAGCGCGCCGAACGCGAACAGCGCCGCCTCGGGAATCACGCGCGCGAGGCTCACCATCTTCACGATCGTGATCAGCACGCCGAGCATGAACACTTCGATCATGCCCCACGGCCGCACGAACTGGATCGCGCGCAGCACGAGATTGAAGTGCGCGGGCACGTAGCCGGCGCGTAGCGGCACCAGCACGTACAGCAGCGCGACGAGTTCGGTGAACGGAAAGAGGATCGTCGAGCAGAACACCATCACGGCGACGATCTCCATGTCTTCGCCCCACAGCGCGACGAGCGCGCCGAACAGCGTAGTCTGTGACGTGATGCCGTTGGTTTCCAGTTCGACGATCGGAAAGCCCTGCGCGATCACGAACGTGATCAGCGCGGCGAGCGTCAGTGCGCAGATCGCGTCGAGCTTGCGCGAGACGCCGCGATAGAGCGTCGCGCCGCAGCGCGGACAACGCGCGGCGACGCGCCCGACAAGCCGTGGCTTGCGGAACAGCGTATCGCATTCATGGCACGCGATCAGGTTGTCATGTTCCATGCGGCAGATGGGCTAACGACGTAGTAGCGGCGTGCAAGGCCTGCTCTTTACGAGGGGTCGGGCGGCGGTGAGCAGCAATAGTACCAAACGCGGCCTCGCGACCGACGCGAGCCGCGCGCGCGGCGCGGGGCGTGGCGCCGTCCCCCCGCGCGCTGGTCCGGGCCTGAGATGGCGTCGCTTCGGGGCTTTCCGTCCCCGAATCGTTCAACGCAAGGGCGGTGACGCGACGCAGTGGGGCCATTGCAGGGCAAAATTCGGGCCCGTTCCGCGACGCGCTCCAGCCAGCTTTTCGCGCTTGGGGTAGCATGGCGCCCGTGGCATGCCCGGCGGCCTTTTGTGGCGATGATGTCCGCCGCATCGGCCGCGCGCGCCGCGCCGATGCGCGGCGGCGATCGTGGAATAGCTGGCCGCGGCGCGCCGTTAACTTCTAACTGCCTGCGTTGATCTGTCATGACACTCAATCCATCGTTCGGTACCCGGGAGTCGTACACGCGGACCGCCATCGCGTTTCACTGGCTGATCGCACTGCTGATCGTCTGCGGCTTTGCGCTCGGCTGGGTGATGACCGACATCCCGGGCTTCACGCCCACCAAGCTGCGCTATTTCTCGTGGCACAAATGGATCGGCGTGACCGTGTTCGCGCTCGCGATCGTGCGCATCCTGTGGCGCGCGACCCACGCCTCGCCGCCGATGCCGCGCCGCATGCCCACCTGGCAGCGTGGCGCCGCGCATGTCACACATCTGTTGCTGTACGTGCTGATGATCGTGATTCCCGTGTCCGGCTATCTGTATAGCTCGGCGGCGAACGTGCCGGTCGTCTACCTCGGGCTGATTCCGCTGCCGCGAATCATCGCGCCCGATCCGCACCTGAAGGAAGTGCTGAAGAACCTGCACATCGCGTTGAATTACACGTTGCTCGTGCTGGTCGCGCTACACACCGCGGCGGCGCTCAAGCATCAATGGCTCGATCGCGACGGCCTGCTGTCTCGCATGCTCCCTTTCCTCAAATAAGGACATCCATGAAGGGTTCGTTTTATCGCTACATGCTGGCCGCGTTCGCGGCGGCGTCGCTGAGCGCCGCGGGCGCGGCGCTCGCGCAGGTCGACGTCGCGAAGAGTTCGGTGACGGCTACCTCGAAGCAGATGAACGTGCCGGTCGAAGGCAAGTTCAATAAGTTCACGGCGCAGGTCAGCTTCGATCCGGCCAAACCGACGGCCGGCAGCGCGCTGCTCAACATCGACGTCGCCAGCTACGATCTCGGCGACGAGAGCTACAACGAGCAGGTGCGCGGCAAGGAATGGTTCGACGCGAAGACCTTTCCGAGCGCGACGTTCGTGTCGAGCGCGATCGCGCCGGCCGGCGGCAACCAGTTCAAGGTGACCGGTAATCTGACCATCAAGGGCAAGTCGGAGACGGTCGTGGTGCCGGTCACGGTCGGCCAGCAGGGCGCGATGCAGACCTTCGACGGCGCGCTGCCGATCAAGCGCTCGCAGTTCGACATCGGCACCGGCGAATGGAAGGACGCATCGGTCGTCGCCGACGAGGTCGTGATCAGGTTTCATATCGTCGCCGCGCTCAAGTAACGCGCACGGCGCTCGCGAGGTCCGCCGCGCCACGTGGGGCGCGGCCGCTTTCCCACCGCAGGTTGCACCGCGATTTTCAACGCAAAACAGGAGCACGAATTGAAAACGTCCATGTTGATCGCTGTTGGCGCGCTGGCTTCGTCGCTGTCGCTCGGCGCCTTCGCCGCCGATACCTATCTGCTTGATCCGATGCATACGTTTCCGAGCTTCGAGGCCGACCACTTCGGCGGTCTGTCGATCTGGCGCGGCAAATTCACGAAGACCACGGGAACGGTGACGCTCGATCGCGCGGCCAAAACCGGCACCATCGACGTCACCGTCGATCCCGCTTCGGTGCAGACCGGCAACCCGAAGCTCGACGATCACCTGAGGGCCGCCGAGTTCTTCGACGTCGAGAAGTATCCGACCGTGACCTACAAGGGCACCGAGATCAAGTTCGACGGCGACAAGCCCGTCAAGGTGATCGGCGCGCTGACGATTCGCGGCATCACGAAGCCGGTGAATCTGAAGATCGATTCGTTCAAGTGCATGCAACACCCGGTCCTCAAGCGCGAAGTCTGCGGCGTCGAGGCGAGCACCGAATTCAATCGCGCCGATTACGGCATGGAGTTCGGCGCGAAGTACGGCTTCAGCATGCAGACGCGCCTGCATATCCAGTCGGAAGGTATCAAGCAGCAGTAGGGGCGCCGGCAGCTTCGCGACCGGCGCCGCGCGCCGGCCGCTGTTGCGATTCGATCCGCGCTGCGCCGCAATACGAAAACCGCTTCGGCCGTTCACCGACGAAGCGGTTTTTTGTCGCCCGTAGCGAACGCCTCGGCCATGGTGGCGCGCCTCGGCCATTTGTCGCTCGCATCACTTTTATTTTTTCAGTTAAATAGAGCGCAAGCAGTCAGGCCGGTGCTGCGCGTTGCCGGGATGGCCTGGGCGGACGTTATGCGTTCGTGTCGATAAATATTTCGCGCCGTACAGGAGATCTGGATGAATGCAACGACAGCAGCAGGCGTCGCGGGAAGCCGGCAGAATTCGTGGCGCGCGGTGGTGGCCGCCTCGATCGGCAACGCGCTCGAATGGTTCGACCTCGTGGTGTACGGTTTTTTCGCCGTGACCATCTCCAAGCTGTTTTTTCCGGCCGGCAACGAGACCGTATCGCTGCTGCTCACGCTCGGCACGTTCGGCGTGTCGTTCTTCATGCGGCCGCTCGGCGCGATCGTGATCGGCGCGTACTCGGACCGCGTCGGGCGCAAGGGGGCGCTCACGCTTTCCATCCTGCTAATGATGAGCGGCACGCTGATCATCGCGATTTTGCCGACCTACCAGAGCATCGGCCTCGCCGCGCCGCTGATCCTCGTGCTCGCGCGGCTGATGCAAGGCTTCTCGGCCGGCGGCGAATTCGGCAGCGCGACTGCGTTTCTCGCCGAGCACGTGCCGGGCCGGCGCGGCTTCTACGCGAGCTGGCAGATGGCGAGCCAAGGCCTGACGACGCTGCTCGCGGCCGGTTTCGGCGCGTTGCTGACCGGCCAGCTGTCGCCGGAACAGATGGCATCGTGGGGCTGGCGCGTGCCGTTCTTCTTCGGTCTGCTGATTGGGCCCGTTGCGTTCTACATCCGCACCAGGCTCGACGAGACGCCCGAATTCCTCGCCGCCGAAACGACGCAGACGCCGCTGCGCGATACGTTCGCGACGCAGAAGCTGCGGCTCGTGATCGCGATGGGCGTGGTGATCCTCGGGACCGTGTCCGCGTATCTGATGCTGTTCATGCCGACCTATGGCGTGCGGCAACTGGGGCTCGCGCCGTCGGTCGCGTTCTCGGCGATCGCGCTGACGGGTCTGATCCAGATGGTGTTCTCGCCGGTGGCCGGGCATTGGTCGGACCTGCATGGACGCACACGCATCATGCTGGGCGCGGCCGTGCTGCTGTTCGTGCTCGTCTATCCGGCGTTCGCGTTCCTGATCGCGCATCCGAGCTTCGGCACGCTGATCGTGTGGCAGATCGTGTTCGGTTTTCTCGTCAGCGGCTACTTCGGCGCGACGCCGGGACTGCTGTCGGAGATTTTCCCGGTGCAGACGCGCACGACCGGCATGTCGCTCGCGTATAACATCGCGGTGACGATCTTCGGCGGCTTCGGGCCGTTCATCATCGCGTGGCTGATCAGCGCGACCGGTTCGAAGGCAGCGCCGAGCTACTACGTGATGTTTGCCGCGCTGCTGAGCATCGCGGCGCTGATCGGCGCACGGCGCAAGCTGGGGTTCCGCTAGGAACGAGGCGGTAACGACGGCGTACGTAAACGCAAAAGGCCGGTTCGACAGAACCGGCCTTTTTTGTGTGCGCCCAGCATGGGCGCACTCCTGGAGGTGCAAGTCCTCCCATAAGCTGACCACAGCGAATGAAGTGAAGCGCAACTGCGTAAGGGTGACCGAGCGTGGGGAGGAAGCGTGGAGCAAAGCCGTGAGCCGATGGACAAGAACCGGATATGAGGCGGCACCGATCAGGGCGAGCGGGCACGAATCTGCGAAGCTCTTGTGGTCAAGGATTGGTGCCGTAAATCCGGCGGTTGTGCGGTGAAGGAGTGCGTTCTTACCTGGGGAGATCTCGCCTCATGCCTGAAAGGGCAACGGTGTCGAACCGGAGCGAGAAGTCAGCCGAGGTCGTAGTAGTCACAGGACAGGTCGGCAAGGCTGAAGCTGGTGACGAAGGACCGAACGGGAAGGAGTGTTCAGGGATATGCCGATGCGGCAGGCAATGCGTCAGATGCCCGTGCAAACGGGGCGAGCGGGAGCAGCGCGTGGTGAAGCTGCGCATGTACCTGTGAGCGACGAAGCCGGCTGCCCGCGGCATGAACCCGGGAGCACAGGGTCAGCGTTGCTGGAAGCGGCGTTGACGAGAGAGAACCTGAAGCGGGCGTTCAAACGGGTGCGGGCCAACAAAGGAGCCGCTGGGGTGGATGGTCTGGGCGTTGACCAGACTGCGCGCCATCTGGTGACGGCGTGGCCAGCGATTCGTGAACAACTGCTGAAGGGGACGTACCGGCCCAGCCCGGTACGGCGGGTGACGATTCCGAAGCCGGACGGAGGCGAGCGCGAGCTTGGTATCCCGACGGTAACGGACCGGTTGATCCAGCAGGCTCTGCTGCAGGTGCTGCAGCCGGTTCTGGATCCCACCTTCAGCGAGCATAGCTACGGCTTCCGGCCCGGACGGCGTGCACACGATGCGGTGCTTGCCGCGCAGTCGTACGTGCAGTCAGGCCGGCGAATCGTGGTGGACGTTGACCTGGAGAAGTTCTTCGACCGGGTCAACCACGACATCCTGATCGACCGCCTACAGAAACGCATTGGAGACGCTGGTGTAATCCGGCTGATCAGGGCGTATCTGAACAGCGGCATCATGGATGATGGAGTGGTTCAGCAGCGAGCCCAGGGCACGCCGCAAGGCGGGCCGCTATCGCCGCTGCTGGCCAACGTGTTGCTGGATGAGGTGGACAAGGAACTGGAGCGGCGGGGCCACTGCTTTGCGCGCTACGCCGACGATGCGAACGTGTATGTTCGTAGCCGCCGCGCGGGCGAACGGGTAATGGTGCTGCTGCGACGTCTGTATGGGCGATTGCGCCTGAAGGTCAACGAGACCAAAAGTGCGGTCGCGAGTGTGTTCGGTCGCAAGTTCCTGGGTTACAGCTTATGGGTGGCTCCAGGCGGTGTGGTCAAGCGCAAGGTGGCGGCCAAACCGCTGCTGGCGTTCAGGCACCGCATTCGTGAACTGACCCGCCGATCTGGCGGGCGCAGCATGAAGGACGTGGTGGCACGGTTGCGGACTTATGTGCAGGGCTGGAGGGCATACTTCCGGTTGGCGCAAACCCCCAGAGTCTGGCGTGAGCTGGATGAGTGGCTGCGCCACCGACTACGCGCCATCCAGCTTAAGCATTGGCGCCGTGGCTCAACCATCTACCGGGAACTGCGCGCGCTGGGCGCGTCATGCTCTGTGGCACAACAGGTGGCGGCGAACAGTCGCCGCTGGTGGTGCAACAGCGGCAAGCTCCTCAACAGCGTGCTGACCATCACTTACTTCGATCAGCTGGGTGTGCCCCGACTCTCCTAACCTCAACTTCCCGAACCGCCCGGTGCGGACCCGCATGCCGGGTGGTGTGGCAGGGGCGCAGCCTCAGGCTGCCCCCTATGCCGATTCCGCGCATCCTCAGCGGTTACGCGCGCGTCAAACCTGGGCGCCCGCGTTCGGATCGTCCGGATCGACGCGTTCCTTCTTGTCCTTGATCAGGTCTTCGCGCTTGACGCCGAACCACATGGCAAGAGCCGCGGCGACGAACACCGACGAGTAGATACCGAACAGAATACCGACCGTCAGCGCGAGCGCGAAGTAGTGCAGCGTCGGGCCGCCGAACAGGAACATCGACAGCACCATCATCTGCGTACAACCGTGCGTGATGATGGTTCGCGACATCGTGCTGGTGATTGCGTGGTTGATCACTTCGATCACGGTCATCTTGCGTTCGCGGCGGAAGGTTTCGCGAATCCGGTCGAAGATAACGACCGACTCGTTGACCGAATAGCCGAGCACCGCGAGCACCGCGGCCAGCACCGACAGCGAGAACTCCCACTGGAAGAACGCGAAGAAGCCGAGAATGATGACGACGTCGTGCAGGTTGGCGATCACGCCGGCGACCGCGTACTTCCATTCGAAGCGCAACGACAGGTAGATCACGATGCCGGCCACCACGCAGGCGAGCGCGAGCAGACCGTCGGTGGCGAGTTCCTTGCCGACCTGCGGACCGACGAACTCGACGCGCTGCAACTGCACTTCCGGCGTGTCGGCTTTCAGCGCGCCCATCACCTGCTCGCTCTGCTGCGCGGACGTGTAGCCCGACTTCAGCGGCAGACGGATCAGCACGTCGCGCGAGGAGCCGAAGTTCTGCACCTGCGCGTCGGCATAGCCGAGCTTGCCGAGCGTGTTACGCACCGGGTCGAGCGGCACCGCGCCCGGATACTGCACCTCGATCACGGTACCGCCGGTGAATTCCACCGACAGATGCAGCCCGCGATGCACGAGGAAGAACACGGCGGCGAGGAAGGTGATCAGCGAGATCGCGTTGAAGATCAACGCGCGCTGCATGAACGGAATGTCTTTACGGAAACGGAAAAATTCCATGGTCTTTTCTCCGGGACTCAGCGGGATGAACCCGGTTTCTGCGGCGTCGAGTCATTCGACGTCGACGTGCCCGGCGCATTGCGGCGGCGCACGGTCGGCTTCGCGCGACCCTTTGCGCCGGCCGCGGCCGGTGCCTTCGAGCTTGCCTTCGCGCTCGCCTTTGCCGTGGCGATGGCCTGCGCGGTGTCGGTCGCGGCGTCGCTGCTGCCGAGGCTGTTGCCGCCGGCGTACGCAGCCGATCCGGCGGCCGCCGCTTGCGGACGCCACACCTGGCCGATGGACAGCGACTTCAGCTTCTTCTTGCCGCCGTACCAGAAGTTGACCAGGCCGCGCGAGAAGAACACCGCCGAGAACATCGACGTCAGTATGCCGATACAGTGGACGATCGCGAAGCCGCGCACCGGACCGGAGCCGAACGCGAGCAGCGCGAGGCCGGCGATCAGCGTGGTCACGTTCGAGTCGAGAATCGTCGCCCATGCATGCGCGTAGCCGTTCTGGATGGCCAGTTGCGGCGGCGCGCCGTGGCGCAGTTCCTCGCGCACGCGCTCGTTGATCAGCACGTTCGCGTCGATCGCCATACCGAGCGCGAGCGCGATAGCGGCGATACCCGGCAGCGTGAGCGTGGCCTGCAGCATCGACAGCACCGCGACCAGCAGCAACAGGTTCACGGACAGGCCGATCATCGAGATCACGCCGAACAGCATGTAGTACGCGATCATGAACACGGCGATCGCCGCGAAGCCCCACACGACCGAGTGGAAGCCCTTCTTGATGTTGTCGGCGCCGAGGCTCGGGCCGATCGTGCGTTCCTCGATGATTTCCATCGGCGCGGCGAGCGAACCGGCGCGCAGCAGCAGCGCGAGGTCGGCGGCCGCTTGCGGGGTCGGCTGGCCGGTGATCTGGAAGCGGTCGCCCAGTTCCGACTGAATGGTCGCGACCGTCAGCACTTCGCCCTTGCCGCGTTCGAACAGCACCATCGCCATCGGCTTGCCGATGTTGTCGCGCGACACTGCGCGCACCGCGCGGCCGCCTGCCGAATCGAGACGGATGTTGACCGACGGACGCTGATGCTCGTCGAAGCCCGCCGATGCGTCGATGATGCGGTCGCCGGTGAAGATCACCTGCTTGCGCAGCAGCACCGGCGCCTGGTTGCCTTGCGTGAAGAGTTCATCGCCCGGCGGCACCGGGTCGTTCGGGTTCGGATGCGTGTTGACCGGGTCGGCGAGGCGCGCTTCGAGCGTCGCCGTGCGGCCGATGATGTCCTTCGCCTTCGCGGTGTCCTGCACGCCCGGCAGCTCGACCACGATGCGGTCTGCGCCCTGTTGCTGGATCACCGGCTCGGCCACGCCGAGTTCGTTCACGCGGTTATGCAGCGTCGTGATGTTCTGCTTGAGCGCGGCGTCCTGCACCGCGCGCTGCACGGCCGGCGTAAAGGTGCCGACGAGCTGCACGCCGCCGTCCGCGCCGGTGTTCGGCTGCGACACCCACTGCAGTTCGCTGACGCTGCGGCCGAGCAGCTTGAGCGCTGCGTCCGCCGTGGCCTGGTCGGCCAGATTCACGACCACCGACTGGTTCACGCGATTCACGCCGCCGTCGCGCACGTTGTTGTCGCGCAGGAGCGTGCGCACGTCCGAGGCGTCCGAGTCGAGCTTCTTGTTCAGCGCGCCGGCCATGTCGACCTGCAGCAGGAAGTGCACGCCGCCGCGCAGGTCGAGACCGAGGTACATCGGCAGTGCGCGCAGCGCGGTCATCCAGGTCGGCGACGCGCTTTGCAGGTTCAGTGCGACGATGTACTGCGGATCGTTCGGGTCGCTATTGAGCGACTTCTGCAGCAGGTCTTTCACGCGCAACTGCGTGTCCGTGTCCGTCAGGCGCACGCGGATGTTCGCGTTGTTCTGCGAGTTGTCGAACGTGACCGCGGTCGGCTTGATCTGATTGCCCGCGAGCGCGGCTTCGATCGACGCCAGCGTGGTGGCGTCGAGTCTGACCGTGGCCTTGCCGCTCGACACCTGCACCGCCGGCGCTTCGCCGTACAGATTGGGCAGCGTGTACACGAGGCCGATGACCAGAGCCACCAGCATCACGGCGTATTTCCAGAGGGGGTAGCGATTCATGAGTGGTCCAACGGGAAGGTTGGCTTGGATGCGATGCGTCCGGCGATGAGCGCGGGCCGTTCAGCGAAGTGCCGGAACCGCCGGCGAGGCCGCACCGGACGCGGGGAGTGCAGGCCTTACAGCGACTTGATCGTGCCCTTCGGGAGAATTGTCGTGACCGACGCCTTTTGCACGGTGATTTCCGTGCCTTCCGAGATTTCGATGCCGACGTAGGCTTCGCCCACCTTCGTCACCTTGCCGACGATGCCACCGTTCGTCACGACTTCATCGCCCCTGGCCATCGCTGCGAGCATGTTGCGATGTTCCTTCTGACGCTTCATTTGCGGGCGAATCATGATGAAGTACAGCACGCCGAACATCAGGATCAGCGGCAGGAAGCTCATCAGGTTCGATTCGATACCACCTGCTGCTGCGCCTTGCGCGAAGGCATTGGAAATGAACGACACGTTGGTCTCTCCGTTATCAGTCAAACGATCAAAAAAATCAGCCGATTATTCTACCACCGGCCACACGCGCGCCGGCGCGGCGAATCGGCTTTGCGATCAATCGTTTAAAGGTCCGATTCGGGGCAAATTCAGCGGCCGGCGAAAGTAAATTGTAAGTTGTCCGCGTGCGGCATGCGCAATCCATGTGGCGGGCCGTCAGGACGACGGTTCGACGCCGCGCGCGCGGTCTTCGTGGAAACGCTTGCGGAATGTGTCGAACAGTTTCGCCTCGATCGCATCGCGCATTTCCTGCATCAGTTCCAGGTAGTAATGCAGGTTGTGGATCGTGTTCAGCTGCGCGCCGAGAATTTCGCCGACGCGATGCAGGTGGTGCAGATAGCCGCGCGTGAAGTTGCGGCAGGTGTAGCAGCCGCATTGCTCGTCGAGCGGGCGCAGCGAGTTCCTGTGCGTCGCGTTGCGGATCTTGATGTCGCCGAAACGCGTGAAGAGCCAGCCGTTGCGCGCGTTGCGCGTGGGCATCACGCAGTCGAACATGTCGACGCCGGCCGCGACGCCGGCCACCAGGTCTTCCGGCGTGCCGACGCCCATCAGGTAGTGCGGCTTGTCGGCCGGCAGCTTCGGGCCGATGTGGTTCAGGATCCGCATCATGTCTTCCTTCGGCTCGCCGACCGACAGACCGCCGATCGCGAGGCCGTGGAAGGTCTTCTCCGCGAGGCCGGCGAGCGACTCGTCGCGCAGATCCTCGAACATGCCGCCCTGCACGATGCCGAACAGCGCATTCGGATTGCCGAGGCGCTCGAATTCGTCGATCGAGCGTTGCGCCCAGCGCATCGACATGCGCATCGATCCGGCGGCTTCCTTGTGCGAGGTCGGGATGTTGTTGGTCGCGTACGGCGTGCATTCGTCGAATTGCATCACGATGTCCGAGTTCAGCACCTTCTGGATCTGCATCGACACTTCCGGCGACAGGAACAGCCGGTCGCCGTTGATCGGCGACGCGAACGTGACGCCGTCCTCGGTGATCTTGCGCAGATCGCCGAGCGAGAACACCTGGAAGCCGCCCGAGTCGGTCAGGATCGGCTTCTTCCAGCCCATGAAGCCGTGCAGGCCGCCGTGCGCCTCGATGGTTTCGAGGCCGGGTCGCAGCCACAGGTGAAACGTATTGCCGAGGATGATCTGCGCGTGCATTTCGTCGAGCTCGCGCGGCTGGACCGCCTTCACGGTGCCGTAGGTGCCGACCGGCATGAAGATCGGCGTCTCCACCACGCCGTGATTGAGCGTGACGCGGCCGCGGCGCGCGAGGCAGTCGGTGCCGAGCAGTTCGAATTTGAGGCCATTCTCCGGGCGCTCGTGGGCAGGATGTTGCGAGAGATGACCAAGGGTCATGGGGATCACTCCTGGGCTACCGGAAAACAGTCCGGCGCAATCAATGAAAACCGCCACGAGGGATCGCGGCGGCTAGGAAGACTGCCAATACGCTGAAGCAGTGCTCGAACCGGCTCATGCATCGCGCCGCGTGAGCAGCATCGCGTCACCGTAGCTGAAAAAACGATAGCGCTCGTCGATCGCATGACGGTACGCGGCGCGAATCGTCTCGACGCCCGCGAACGCCGACACCAGCATCAGCAGCGTAGATTTCGGCAAATGGAAGTTCGTGACCAGCCGGTCGACCACGCGGAACCGGTAGCCCGGCGTGATGAAGATGTCGGTTTCCGCGCTCGCCGCGCCGAGCGGATGGCCGGCGGCTTCGGCGTCGCGCGCGGCGGCTTCGAGCGCGCGCATCGACGTCGTGCCGACCGCGATCACGCGGTTGCCGCGCGCTTTGGTCGCGGCGATCTTGTCCGCGAGCGCTTGCGGCAGGTGATACCACTCGCTGTGCATCTTGTGCTCGGCGATGTTTTCGACGCGCACCGGCTGAAACGTGCCCGCGCCGACGTGCAGCGTCAGCGTCGCGCGGTCGATGCCGAGGGCGTCGAGGCGGGCGAGCAGCGTGTCGTCGAAGTGCAGGCCGGCGGTCGGCGCGGCGACCGCGCCCGGGTTCTGCGCGAATACGGTCTGATAGCGGGTTTCGTCGGTCGCGTCGGGGTCGTGCTCGATGTACGGCGGCAGCGGCAGACGGCCGTACTGCTCGATCAGCGTCAGGCAGTCGTCGGGGAAATGCAGCGTGTAGAACTGATCGACGCGCTCGCCGACGGTGACGTCGAACGCATCCGCGAGACGGATCGTCGTGCCCGCCTGCGGGCTCTTGCTCGCCCGGATCTGCGCGAGTGCGCCGCGCTCGCCAGTCAGGCGCTCGACCAGCACTTCGATCTTGCCACCGCTTGACTTCTGGCCGAAGAAGCGCGCCTTCAGCACTTTGGTATCGTTGAAGACGAGCAGATCGCCCGGCGCGAGGCACTCGGGCAGTTCGGTGAAGCGGCGGTCGATCAGGCGCGCGGCGCCGTCGGCGGCGCCTGCGGCGTCCACGTCGAGCAGACGGCTTGCGCTGCGCTCGGGCAGCGCGGCTTGCGCGATCAGATCGGGCGGCAGATCGAAATCGAAATCGGAAAGCGTAAACATGCGAACGACTGGAAGCGGGTTGGGACTGATTTGGGACTGAATTGAGCCGAAGCCGGAGCCGGGCGGCTATGATGGCGGGACGCCGAAGCGGCCCGCGCGCTTTGTGCCGCATCCTGCCTACGCTGGACGCGCGAAGGGCGGCACGACCTCTTTTCGACAGCACCCGATATTGTACTTGCGAAGCAGCCTATGCCTTTGTCCGACCGCCGATCGTCCGTTGCCACCCTCGAAGCGGGCGCCGAACCGCGGCGCCGCGGTGCGCGGGCGGAGGCGGGGGAGCTGGATGCGGCGGAAGATGGCGCGCAAGGTGGCATGATGTCCGCTGGCCACGATGCCGGGCGCGACGGCGACAAGCCCGGCGGCAACGCGGGCGACCCGCCGGATCAATTCGCCGCCGACCACGCGAGCGACGACAAACCCGCCGCCAAAACCAAAGGCGTGGCAAAAGCCGCCGCCAAAGCCCCGGTCAAAACCGCCGACAAGCTCGCCAAACTCGGCCTCACGCGCGACATCGACCTCGTGCTGCATCTGCCGATGCGCTACGAAGACGAAACCTCCCTGACACCGATCGGTCACTTGCTGCCCGGCGGCATCGCGCAAACCGAAGGCGTGGTGTTCGACAATGAGATCGCCTATCGCCCGCGCCGGCAGTTGCTCGTGAAGCTGCGCGACGCCGACGGCGACGAGCTCATGCTGCGCTTTCTGAATTTCTACGGCTCGCAGGTCAAGCAGATGGCGCCCGGCGCGCGCCTGCGCGTGCGCGGCGACGTGCGGGGCGGCTTCTTCGGCATGGAGATGGTGCATCCGAGCGTGCGCGTCGTCGATGAAGACACGCCGCTGCCGCAGGCGCTGACGCCGGTCTATCCGAGCACGGCGGGCGTATCGCAGGCGTATCTGCGCAAGGCGATCGACAACGCGCTCGCGCGCACGTCGCTGCCGGAGCTGCTGCCCGCGCCGGTCGCGCGCGCGTTTCTCGAACCGCTCGGGGTGCCGGCGCTGATGGACGCGGTGCGCACGCTGCATCATCCGGACCCGCAGTCGGACGAAACGGCGCTGATCGACGGCACGCATCCGGCCTGGGTGCGCATCAAGTTCGAGGAGCTGCTCGCGCAGCAGATGTCGCTGAAGCGCGCGCACGACGAGCGGCGCACGCGCGCCGCGCCGGCCATGCCGCGCCGCAAGCTCGGCGACGAATCGGCGCTGGTCGCGCGGCTGCTGAAGGCGCTGCCATTTTCGCTGACGGCCGCGCAGCAGCGCGTCGGCGGCGAGATCGCACTCGATCTGACGCAGCCGCATCCGATGCAGCGGCTGTTGCAGGGCGACGTCGGCAGCGGCAAGACGATCGTCGCGGCGCTCGCCGCCGCGCAGGCGATCGACGCCGGCTACCAGGCCGCGCTGATGGCGCCGACCGAAATTCTCGCCGAGCAGCACGCGCGCAAATTGCGCGGCTGGCTCGAGCCGCTCGGCGTGAATGTCGCGTGGCTCGCGGGCAGTCTGAAGACGAAGGAGAAGCGCGCCGCGATCGAAGCGGCCGCGCTCGGCACCGCGCAGCTCGTGATCGGCACGCACGCGATCATTCAGGACGCAGTCGAGTTCGCGCGCCTCGGACTCGTGATCGTCGACGAGCAGCATCGCTTCGGCGTCGCGCAACGGCTCGCGTTGCGCGCGAAGGCGCAGGGCGCCGCCGACGGCGCGGCCGACTTCCAGCCGCATCAACTCATGATGTCCGCGACGCCGATTCCGCGCACACTCGCCATGACCTACTACGCGGACCTCGACGTCTCCACGATCGACGAACTGCCGCCCGGCCGCACCCCGATCCTCACGAAGCTCGTGTCCGATGCGCGCCGCGAAGAGGTGATCGGCCGCGTGCGCGAGGCGGCGTTGACGGGGCGCCAGGTGTACTGGGTGTGTCCGCTGATCGAGGAAAGCGAGACCCTGCAGTTGCAAACCGCGGTCGAGACCTACGAGACGCTGGTGGCCGCGCTGCCCGAGCTGAAGGTCGGGCTGGTGCACGGGCGCCTCGCGCCCGCCGAAAAGACCACGGTGATGGACGCGTTCTCGCGCAACGAGATCCAGCTGCTGGTTGCGACCACGGTGATCGAAGTCGGCGTCGACGTGCCGAACGCATCGTTGATGGTGATCGAGCATGCGGAGCGCTTCGGTCTCGCGCAGCTGCATCAGTTGCGCGGACGCGTGGGGCGCGGCAGCGCCGCGTCGGTCTGCGTGCTGCTCTACACCGGACCGCTGTCGATGACCGCGCGCGCGCGCCTGCAAACGATGCGCGAAACCACAGACGGCTTCGAGATCGCCCGCCGCGACCTCGAAATCCGCGGACCTGGCGAGTTCCTCGGCGCGCGGCAGTCAGGCGCCGCGATGCTGCGTTTCGCCGACCTGCAGAACGATCAGCACCTGATCGAGCCGGCACGCGAAGCCGCCGCGACGCTGCTCGACCAATATCCGGACGTGGTCATTCAGCATCTGGCGCGCTGGCTCGGCGCGCGCGAGCAGTATCTGAAAGCCTGACCGCCGTCCCCGCCGCAAGCACAACGGCTAAAAAGTTGGCGAACCGACCCTATAGGTGTATAACTAGAACCTATCGAATCCATCGGACTGATTGATCCCCGAATGACGCTCACCGAATTGAAATACATCGTGGCGGTGGCCCGCGAGCGGCACTTCGGCCGGGCCGCCGAAGCGTGTTTCGTCAGCCAGCCCACGCTGTCCGTCGCCATCAAGAAGCTCGAAGACGAGCTGAACGTGCAGATTTTCGAGCGCGGAACCAGCGAGGTCAGCGTGACGCCGATCGGCGAACAGATCGTTACGCAGGCGCAACGCGTGCTCGAGCAGACGCTCGCGATCAAGGAAATCGCCAAGCAGGGCAAGGACCCGCTGCTCGGTCCGCTGCGCCTCGGCGTGATCTACACGATCGGACCGTACCTGCTGCCGACGCTCGTCAAGCAGATGATCCAGCGCGTGCCGCAAATGCCGCTGATGCTGCAGGAAAACTTCACGCTGAAGCTGATCGAGCTGCTCAAGCAGGGCGAAATCGACGTGGCGATCATGGCGCTGCCGTTTCCCGAAACCGGGCTGATGCTGCGTCCGCTGTACGACGAGCCGTTCGTCGTCGCGCTGCCGTCCGGCCACGCATGGGAAAGCCGCCCGAAGATCGACCCCGACGACCTGAAGCAGGAAACCATGCTGCTGCTCGGCAGCGGCCACTGCTTCCGCGATCACGTGCTCGGCGTGTGTCCCGAGCTGATGCGCTTTTCGCAGAACGCCGACGGCATCCAGAAGACCTTCGAGGGCTCGTCGCTCGAAACGATTCGTCATATGGTCGCAAGCGGCGTGGGCATTACCGTGCTGCCGCGCATGTCGGTGCACGAGGTCAAGCCACATGCGGGCGGTATCGACGCGGGCCTGCTCAGCTATGTCGCATTCGACGAGCCGGTGCCCGATCGCCGCGTCGTGCTGGTATGGCGCAAGAGCTTCACGCGCATGCCCGCGATCGACGCGATCTGCGAAGCAATCGCCGCGTGCGACCTGCCGGGCGTCAAAAAGCTCGATCTGCCCGCGGCCGTCAACTGACTCGCCATCATTCGCAGCCGCGCCGGACACCGGTGCGGCCTGCCGCAAAAAGGGCGCAAGCCCTATCGAATAGATTAAATTAATCAAATACGAATATTCGATAGATATTGCTATAGTTTCCTCCACGGATCGCCCGAACCCCTTATTCGATAAGGCTCAGCGCCCAGACTCCGAGTCGGGGCGCGAGACAAGCCGGGAGGAAAACACCATGCAAGCGCTTTCACAGCCCATCCACGCTTTTCCCGCGCAACCGGCCACGACGGCCGCGGCGCCGAGTATCCGTACGGTCGCCGTGTCGTTGCTGGCCGACCGGGTGCTGGCCGCCTGACGTGCCTACCCGTGACGGCGTCCGTCGCGCACGGATGCCGCACGCTTTTCCCCCGATTCGATAGAAACCATGCAGGAGTGCCCATGTCCGAACGTAAGCTCACCAATGCCGCCGGCGCGCCCGTCGCCGATAACCAGAACTCGATGACCGCCGGTCCGCGTGGCCCCGTGGTGCTGCAGGACGTCTGGCTGCTCGAAAAGCTCGCGCACTTCGATCGCGAAGTGATTCCCGAGCGGCGCGTTCACGCGAAGGGTTCGGGCGCGTTCGGAACGCTGACGGTGACGCACGACATTTCGCGCTACACGAAGGCGAAGGTATTCGCGCAGGTCGGCCAGGAAACGCCGCTCTTCATGCGCTTTTCGACGGTGGCCGGCGAGCGTGGCGCGGCCGACGCCGAGCGCGACGTGCGCGGCTTCTCGATCAAGTTCTACACCGAGGAAGGCAACTGGGACGTGGTCGGCAACAACACGCCGGTGTTCTTCATTCGCGATCCGCTCAAGTTTCCGGACTTCATTCATACGCAGAAGCGTGATCCGTACACGAATCTGCGCAGCAACGTCGCCGCGTGGGACTTCTGGTCGAGTCATCCGGAGTCGCTGCATCAGGTGACGATTCTGATGAGCGATCGCGGCATTCCGAAGAACTACCGGCAGATGCACGGCTTCGGCTCGCACACGTACTCGTTCATCAACGCGAGCAACGAGCGTTTCTGGGTCAAGTTCCATTTCAAGTCGCTGCAAGGCATCGAGAACTTCACCGACGCCGATGCCGCGCAGGTAGTCGCCAATGACCGCGAAAGCGCGCAGCGCGATCTGGTGAACAGCATCGACGCGGGCAACTTTCCGAAGTGGCGCTTCGCAATTCAGGTGATGCCGGAAGCGGATGCGGCGAACTACCGCTTCAATCCGTTCGACATCACGAAGGTGTGGTCGCAGAAGGACTATCCGTTGATCGACGTCGGCACGCTCGAACTGAATCGCAACGCGGCGAACTATTTCGCGGACGTCGAGCAGGCGGCGTTCACGCCGGCGAACGTGGTGCCGGGCATCGGATTTTCGCCGGACCGTCTGTTGCAGGGGCGGCTGTTCTCGTACGGCGATACGCAGCGTTACCGGCTCGGCATCAATCATCACCAGATTCCGGTGAATGCGCCGCGCGTGCCGAACCCGCATTCGTTTCATCGCGATGGCGCGATGCGCACCGACGGCAATCGCGGCGGCAACGTGAATTACGAGCCGAATCGCTTCGGCGACTTCGTGCAGGACGAGAACGCGTCCGAGCCGCCGCTCGCGGCGGGCGCGGTCGCGCGTTACGAGCATCGCGAGGACGACGACTACTACACGCAGCCGCGCATGTTGTTCGCGCTGTTCGACGACGCGCAACGTGAGCGTCTGTTCGGCAATATCGCGCGACATATCGACGGCGTGCCGCAGGAGATCGTCGCGCGTCAGATCGAGCATTTCCGCCGCGCCGATCCGGCTTACGCGGAAGGTGTGATCGCGGCGCTCGCCGCGTTGCGGGAAGGCGGGAACCGCTAGGCGTCATATACGCGGCGGATGGTAAAGCAGTGGCAAAGTAATCGACGGCGCGGCGCATTGCTGCGGTCCGTCACGAGACGAACCCGGAGTACGATCATGATTCGGATGATAATGGCAAGCATCGGCGGTCCGGCCGCCGCGCCGAGCATGCAGGCGCAATGGCAGGCGTTGATGTTTCGCAAGGCGGTGGGCTTTGCGATCGTCGCGAGCGGCTTTGCGGTAATCGCCGCGCAGGCGTTGCAACGCGCGCTGGGAGGCTGAGCGCAGTACCGCCAGAATGGCTGCGCAGCAAGGCTCGCGGGCACGTGTTGCGCGAACCTTGCGGCATTCACGCTACACTGTCGAACGTTTTATTCGTGTTTTCGCTGACCGTCATCTGCCGACCGGTTCGTATCACTCTTCAAAGGAGTCATCATGGCCAAGAAAGAAGCCGCCGCAGCAGTACAGCACGTCAACATCGGGATCAGCGACAAGGATCGCAAGAAGATCGCCGAAGGGCTGTCGCGTCTGCTCGCCGACACCTACACGCTGTACCTGAAGACCCACAACTTCCACTGGAACGTCACGGGTCCGATGTTCAATACGCTGCACCTGATGTTCGAAACGCAGTACAGCGAACTCGCGCTCGCGGTCGACTCGATCGCCGAACGCATCCGTGCATTGGGCGTGCATGCGCCGGGCAGCTACAAGGATTTCGCGAAGCTGTCGTCGATCCCCGAAGCGGACGGCGTGCCGCCCGCGGAAGACATGATCCGTCAGCTGGTCGAAGGTCAGGAAGCGGTGGTGCGCACCGCGCGCGCGATTTTCCCGTCGACGGAAGCCGCCAACGACGAGCCGACCGCCGACCTGCTCACGCAACGCATGCAGACACACGAAAAGACCGCATGGATGCTGCGCTCGCTGCTCGCCTGATTTGGCGCAGCTGAGCCGGTCGAGTCGAGTCCGATGCCGGCGCCGGCATCGCCCGCGCCGTGCTAAAAACGCACAAGCCTCTCTGCACGGGAGGCTTTGTTTTTTGCGCCGCTGCCGCGTGACGCGCAGATCCGAGCGCGTGGCACTTCGATACGCGGCCGCGCGAATCCTGGGCCGCCGTGCGCTTCCCGTAAAATAGGCGCACCGTGTTCGCACTTCACCGAATTCGTCCCATGTTCGCCCGATTTCCCCTGTATCTGCGCCTCGTGCGCATGGACAAGCCGATCGGCAGCCTGCTGCTGCTGTGGCCGACGCTCAACGCACTGTGGATCGCGTCCGGCGGTCATCCGTCGTGGCAATTGCTGGTGATCTTCACGCTCGGCACGGTGCTGATGCGCTCGGCCGGCTGCGCGATCAACGACTACGCGGACCGCGATTTCGACCGTCACGTGAAGCGCACCGAGAACCGGCCGATCACGTCCGGCAAGATCAATGCGTGGGAAGCGGTCGTGTTGGCAACCGTGCTGTCGCTGATCGCGTTTCTGCTGATTCAGCCGCTCAATGCATTGACCAAGCAGTTGTCGGTGGTCGCGCTGTTCGTCGCCGGCACGTATCCGTTCATGAAGCGCTTCTTCGCGATTCCGCAGGCGTATCTGGGCATCGCGTTCGGCTTCGGTATTCCGATGGCGTTCGCCGCGGTGCAGGATCACGTGCCGCTGCTCGCGTGGGTGATGCTGGTCGCGAATATCTTCTGGGCCGTTGCGTACGACACCGAATACGCGATGGTCGATCGCGACGACGACATCAAGATCGGCATCCGGACGTCGGCGCTGACGTTCGGCCGTTTCGACGTGGCCGCGGTCATGCTGTGCTATGCGGTGACGCTCGGGATTTACGTCGGCATCGGCGTGACGCTCGGGTTTGGTCCGCTGTACTGGCTCGGCTGGGCGGTCGCGGTGGGTTGCGCGATCTATCACTACACGCTGATCCGCCATCGCGAGCGCATGCCGTGCTTTGCCGCGTTCCGTCACAACAACTGGCTCGGCGGCGCGTTGTTCGCGGGGATCGCCGCGCATTACGTGGTGGCTTCGTTTTAATTCGCGTCAGCGCTTTTCTGGCTTCAGACCGCTGCATTTCTACACGCCGTAGGCGCCTGCCCTGATGAGAAGAAGGACAGTCGCGCTACGGCGTGTCTGTTTCCGCTGTTTCTTTTCGACGCCGGTTCGCGTTACTGCTTGCCGAACTCGTCGCCCATCTCGCGCGCCCGTGCGTCGGCGGCCAGTGCGCCGCGCACGATCGCGTCCTTGATGCCGCTCGCTTCGAACGAGGCGAGCGCTGCCGCGGTCGTGCCGCCTTTAGATGTCACGCGCTCGCGCAGCACGCTCGGCGGCTCGTCGGAATTGGCCGCGAGTTGCGCGGCGCCCGTGAAGGTCGCGACCGCCAGCGCGCGGCCCTGCGCTTCGTCCATACCGAGTTGGCGCGCGGCTTCCTGCAGCGCTTCGATGAAATAGAACACGTAGGCCGGCCCGCTGCCCGAGATCGCGGTGACCGCGTCGATCTTCGCTTCGTCGTCGAACCAGACGGTTTCGCCGACCGCGCCGAGCACCTGTGACGCGAGCGCGCGGCCCGCTTCGTCGACGCTGCCGCTGGCGACGAGACCCGTGACGCCCATGCCGATCAGCGCCGGCGTATTCGGCATCACGCGCACGACGCGGTTGTGGCCAGCGAGCCAGCGCGACATGTCGCCGATGCGAATGCCCGCGACGATGCTGACGACGAGTTGCGACGCGCGCAGATGCGGCGCCAGCGTCCCGGCGACGCTCTTCAGGATCTGCGGTTTCACCGCGAACACGACCGCGTCGTAGTCGGCGAGCGTGGCGTCGGCGGCCGCGCCGGTGCGGATGCCGAATTGCTGCTCGTTGCGCTGGCGCGCGTCTTCGTTCGGATCGACCGCGTACAGGTCCGCGGGCGCGACGCCCCGCTTGATGAGGCCGCCGATCAACGCCGCGGCCATGTTGCCGCCGCCGATAAACGCAATTTTCATGATGGTCCGGGTAGGTTCAGATGAGATGCGGTGAGGGCTTCGCGCAGCCAGGTTCGCGCAAGGCCCGTGGAAATGCTCAGCGCGAATAATCGCGTGCGCCGAAGATCGCGGTGCCGATGCGCACGATCGTCGCGCCTTCGAGCACGGCTGCTTCGAGATCGGCCGACATGCCCATCGACAGCGTATCGAGCGCGAGCCCGTCGTTACGCAAGCGCTCGAACAACTCGCGCAATTGGCGATGCGGCGCGCGTTGTTCTGCGAGATCGCCGCCCGGTTCGGGAATCGACATCAGTCCGCGCAGCTTCAGCTTCGGCAGCGCGGCGATCTGCTGCGCGATAGCGGCCGCCTCGGCGATGGCGACGCCACTCTTCGACGCTTCACCGCTGACGTTGACCTGCAGGCACACGTTGAGCGGCGGCAGGTTGTCCGGGCGCTGCTCCGACAGCCGCTGCGCGATCTTCAGCCGATCGACCGAATGTACCCAGTCGAAATGCTCGGCGACGGGCCGCGTCTTGTTCGATTGCAGCGGCCCGATGAAATGCCATTCGAGCGACGCACGCAGATCGGCAAGTGCCTGGATCTTGTCGAGCGCTTCCTGCACGTAGTTCTCGCCGAATGCGCGTTGACCGGCCGCATGAGCGGCGCGCACGGCATCGGTGGGAAACGTCTTGGAGACCGCGAGCAGCGTCACGGACTGCGCGTCGCGGTGGGCCGCTTGCGCGGCCCTGGCGATGCGCTCGTGCACGTCGGCGAGATTGTGAGGCAGATCGGACATGGAACGAACCGGTGTTCAGCGAAGACGATGCCCCGATTATACGGACAGCATGTGCTCGACCAATTCTATCCAGTGCGCGACCGGCGTCGACGTACCGCTTTGCAGATGCGCGATGCAACCGACGTTCGCCGACACGATCACCTGCGGCTCCTGCGCCTGCAAACGCTCGAGCTTCTGGTCGCGCAGCGCGTACGACAGGCGCGGCTGCAGCAGCGAGTAGGTGCCGGCCGAGCCGCAGCACAGATGGCTGTCGGCGGGCAGGCGCACTTCGACGCCGAGCGCGCTGAGCAGTTGCTCGACCTTGCCGCGGATCTGCTGGCCATGCTGCAGCGTGCAGGGCGGATGAAATGCGACCGTGTGTACCGAGCGGCGGCGCGTGATGGCGACGAGCTTTTCTTCGAACTCGGGCAGGATCTCCGAGACGTCGCGCGTCAATTCGACGATGCGGCGCGCCTTCTCGGCATAGTTCGGATCGAGGCGCAGCAGATGCGCGTATTCCTTGACCGTCGCGCCGCAGCCCGACGCGTTCATCACGATCGCTTCAACGCCCTGTTCGACGTAGGGCCACCATGCGTCGATGTTCGCGCGCAGGTCGTCGAGCGCTTCGTCGTGGTAGCCGAGGTGCAGGCGGATCGCGCCGCAGCAGCCGGCGTCGGGCGCGATCAGCGTTTCGATGCCGAGCGCATCGAACACGCGCGCGGTCGCGATGTTGACGTTCGGCATCATCGACGGTTGCACGCAGCCCGCCAGCATCAGCACCTTGCGTTCGTGTTTTGCGCTCGGCCATTCGAGCGGGCGTTGGCGCGCCGGCACCTTGTCGCGCAGCTTCTTCGGCAGCAGGCCGCGCACGTGCTGACCCAGCCGCATCGCCGGCGTGAAGATCGCGCTGTTCGGCAGCACGCTCGCGAGCAGGCGCCGCATCAGCCGCTGATTGAGCGGACGCGTGACTTTCTCTTCGGTGAGCTTGCGGCCGATTTCGACGAGCCGCCCATATTGCACGCCCGACGGGCAGGTCGACTCGCAATTGCGGCAGGTCAGGCAGCGGTCGAGGTGAACCTGCGTACTGCGCGTGACCGGCGCGCCTTCGACCATCTGCTTGATCAGATAGATGCGCCCGCGCGGGCCGTCGAGTTCGTCGCCAAGCAGTTGGTAGGTTGGGCAGGTGGCGGTGCAAAAACCGCAATGCACGCATTTGCGCAGGATGGCGTCCGCTTCGTTGCCATCGGGCGTATTACGAATGAAGTCCGCGAGGTTGGTTTGCATCGCGTCGCTCAGAAGTCGGAGTAGAGACGGCCGGGGTTGAAGATGCGGGCCGGGTCGAATGCATGTTTGAGGCCGCGATGGATTTTCATCAGCGGCGCGGGCAGCGGTGTGAATACGCCGGCGCTGCGGTCGTAGCCTTGGCCGCTGCGGAAGATGGTCGCATGGCCGCCGGCCTGTTTCGCGCTGATGCGCACGGTTTGCGCGTCGGTGTCGGTGATCCACCAGCGCTGGCCGCCGCCCCATTCCATCAGTTGCGCGCCGGGCAACTGCAGCGGCTCGGTGATCGACGGTAGCGCGAGACGCCACAGCGCGGCCTTCGGTGGAATGCCCGCGAAAAACGAATCGGTCTGTTCGCGCAGGCCGGCCCAGAAGCGTTCAGCTTCGACCGCATCGACGACTTCGCCGCCGAGCCCGGTGCGCGCTGCCTTGACCGCGGCTTCCGCGCCGCCCAGGCGCACCGCGAGCGTGCCGTTGCGCCATGCGCTCGCGGTGATCGGCAGCGGCCGGCCGCCCCATTCGTTGAGCTTGCGTACCGCGTCGGTGCCGTTCATGTCGAACTTCAGCGTGGCTTCGACCTGCGGCCGCGGCAGCACTTTGACCGACAGCTCGAGGATCAGCCCGAGCGTGCCGAGCGAGCCCGCGAGCAGCCGCGACACGTCGTAACCCGCGACGTTCTTGACGACCTGGCCGCCGAAGTGCAGCACCTGCCCCTGGCCGTTCATCACGACGGCGCCGAGCACGAAGTCGCGCGCGGCGCCGACGGCCGGCCTGCGCGGCCCCGAAATGCCAGCGGCGATGCAGCCGCCGAAGGTGGCCTGCGACCCGAAGTGCGGCGGCTCGAACGGCAGCATCTGGTCGTGCTCGGCGAGCGCGGCTTCGATTTCCAGCAGCGGTGTTCCCGCGCGCGCGGTAATCACGAGTTCGGCCGGATCGTACGCGATGATGCCGCGATAAGCGCGCGTGTCGAGGATCTCACCTTCCAGCGTCTGGCCATACCAGTCTTTGGTGCCGCCGCCGCGGATGCGCACCGCGCGTCCCTCGGCGCTGGCCGACCGCACGCGTTCGGACCATACGGCGACGATGTCGTCCTCTTCCATGGTGTCCTGCTCGTTGTGTTTCGTTTGATTGTACCGGGCGGCGGCTCGCTGGCAAGCCGGAGCGCACCCGCATGACGGGGCGCGGCATCGGTCTGGAGGGGAGGGCGCAAAGCGCCGCGCAGGCCGCGCCAGCATCAGCGCGGGCGCGGCGAACGGTGGATGCGCGCTACAAACGCCAGCCGCTAGAAGCGCGGCAGCTCGGGATGAGGCAGCAGGCCGCCGCGCACGTGCATCTTGCCGTATTCGGCACAGCGCGCCCGCGTCGGAATGCCCTTGTCGGGGTTCAACAGGCCGGGCGCGTCGAATGCTCGCTTGACCGCGTGGAACGTGTCGCGCTCTTCGGGCGAGAACTGCACGCACATCGAATTGATCTTCTCGATGCCGACGCCATGCTCGCCCGTCACCGTGCCGCCCAGCTCGACGCAAGCTTCGAGGATGTCGCAACCGAACAACTCGGCGCGATGCCACTCGTCCTGGTCGTTGCCGTTGAACAGGATCAGCGGGTGCATGTTGCCGTCGCCGGCATGGAAGACGTTGATGCAGCGCAACTGGTAGGTCTTCTCCATCTCCTCGATGCGCGCGAGCAGCGGCCCGATACTGCGGCGCGGCACGGTACCGTCCATGCAGTAGTAGTCCGGCGAAATGCGGCCGGCGGCCGGAAACGCGTTCTTGCGCCCGGACCAGAAGCGCAGGCGCTCGGCTTCCGTGCGTGAAATCTGGATACGGGTTGCGCCGTGCTCGCGCAGCACCGCGGTCATGCGCACGATCTCGGCCGCGACTTCCTCGGGCGTGCCGTCCGATTCGCACAGCAGGATCGCCGCCGCGTCGAGGTCGTAGCCCGCGTTGACGAACTCCTCGACCGCGCGCGTGGCGGGCTTGTCCATCATCTCGAGGCCGGCCGGAATGATGCCCGCCGCGATGATGCCCGCAACGGCGTCGCCGCCTTTGACGACGTCGTCGAAGCTGGCCATGATGACCTGCGCGGTTTGCGGCTTCGGGATCAGCTTGACGGTGACCTCGGTGACGATCGCGAACATGCCTTCGCTGCCAATCAGCACCGCGAGCAGATCGAGCCCCGGCGCGTCAGGCGCGAGCGAGCCGAATTCGACGATCTCGCCTTCCATCGTGACCGCGCGCACGCGCAGCACGTTGTGCACGGTGAGGCCGTACTTCAGACAATGCACGCCGCCCGAATTCTCTGACACGTTGCCACCGATCGTGCAGGCAATCTGCGACGACGGATCCGGCGCATAGTAAAGACCATACGGCGCCGCGGCTTCGGAGATCGCCAGATTGCGCACGCCCGGCTGCACGGTCGCGATGCGCGCGTACGAGTCGACTTCGACGATCTTGCGAAAGCGCGCGAGCGATACCACCACGCCGTGCCGAATCGGCATCGCGCCGCCGGACAGCCCGGTGCCCGCGCCGCGCGGCACGATGGGCACCTCGAGGCGATGGCAGATCTGCACGATGCGCTGCACCTGCGATTCGGTTTCCGGCAACACGACCGCGAGCGGCAAACGCCGGTACGCGGCGAGTCCGTCGCATTCGTACGCGACGGTGTCTTCTTCGCGATACAGCAGACAGTGGGTCGGCAACACGGCCATCAGCGCCTGCACGACTTCGCGCTGACGCTTCGCGAGGACTTCGGCCGACAGTTCAGCGGGTGCGTTCATGTGAGTTGTCTCCTCGTGGCTTGCGCCGGTCCGGCTTCCTGGTTCGAGCCGGCTGTTTCGTGCTGCCTGCTTCGCATCACTTGCGTGTTCAGCCTGGCGCGGTTGCCACTGGGCGTGTCAGCGGTTTGCCGCGGCCGGCATGCGCAGTGTCGATCAGGCCGCCGCCCAGGCGAAAATCTTGCCCGGGTTCATCAGATTGCGAGGGTCTAGCGCGTGCTTGATGGAGCGCATCGTGTCGACCGCGCCGTCGCCGTGCTCCTCGAGCAGAAAGCCCATCTTGTGCAGGCCGATGCCATGCTCGCCGGTGCAGGTGCCGTCCATCCGCAGCGCGCGCTGCACGATGCGATGGTTCAGGCGCTCGGCTTCCTCGAGCTCTTCGGGCTTTTCCGGGTCGATCAGGATCGCGACGTGAAAGTTTCCGTCGCCGACATGGCCGACGATCGGGCAGGGCAGCGGCGACGCCAACAGATCCTGCTCCGTTTCGACCACACACTCCGCGAGACGCGAGATCGGCACGCAGACGTCGGTGGTGACCGCGCGCGAGCCGGGCTTCAGTTGCAGCATCGCGAAATAGGCGTTGTGACGCGCGTTCCACAGACGGCTGCGGTCTTCGGGGCGGGTCGCCCATTCGAAGCCTTCACCGGCATTCTGTGCGGCGATTTCCTGGACGAGTTCGGCCTGTTCCTTGACGCCGGCCTCGGTGCCGTGAAATTCGAAGAACAATGTGGGCGCTTCGCGCAGTGTCAGATTCGAATGGCGATTGATCGAGCGGATCGCAAGTGAATCGACGAACTCGACACGCGCGATCGGCACGCCGATCTGAATCGTCTCGATGACCGCGCGCACCGCATCGCCCATCGACGGGAACGTGCACACCGCGGCCGACACCGCCTCCGGCTGCGGATAGAGGCGCAGCGTGATTTCCGTTATCACGCCGAGCGTGCCTTCCGAGCCGACGAACAGGCGCGTGAGGTCGTACCCCGCCGACGATTTGCGTGCGCGCGAGCCGGTCTTGATCACGCGGCCATCGGCGAGCACGACCGTCAGGCCGAGCACGTTCTCGCGCATCGTGCCGTAGCGCACGGCGTTGGTACCCGACGCGCGGGTTGCCGACATCCCGCCGATGCTCGCGTCCGCGCCGGGGTCGATCGGGAAGAACAGGCCGGTGTCGCGCAGCGCTTCGTTCAGTTGCTTGCGCGAGATGCCGGGCTCGACGGTGACGGTCAGGTCTTCGGCGTTGATCGACAACACCCGGTTCATTTCCGACAGATCGATCGACACGCCGCCTTGCACGGCAAGCAGATGTCCTTCGAGCGACGAGCCATTGCCGTACGGAATGATCGGCACGTCGTACTGGCCGCACAGCTTGACGGCGGTTTGCACGTCTTCGGTTGTACGCGCGAACACGACGGCGTCAGGCAGTTGCGGATCGAACGGTGATTCGTCGCGACCGTGGTGCGCACGCACGGCTTCGGCAACGGAAACCCGATCGCCGAAAGCGGCTTTGAGCTGGTTCAGCAATTCGGCGGGAAACGGCCGGCGTAGCGGCGCCGGCGGCACGGGATGGTTCACGCATGTCTCCTGTGTCGACCGGAGTTAGCGCTACAGCGCTTACTCCGGTCCCATGCTTTAGCTCGATCGGAGTTGGCGCTTCAACGCTTGCTCCGGTCCCATGAAAGTTTCTTTAAATAACGGTCTGTTTGCAGCAAGTGTTTCATTTTACGCCGTTCGCCCGCCAGGCAGCGCTGGGTCGGCTTCCGCTCATATAATGGCGGCGATTTCGCGATGCGTGCAATATGGACAAACCAGCTGGCAGCATCGTCACTAATGCATGGGAGACGTCATGGGCAATCGCCTCAGCAAGATCGCCACTCGCACCGGCGACGACGGCACCACCGGTCTCGGCGACGGCCGCCGCGTGCGCAAGGACAGCGCGCGTATCGCCGCGATTGGCGACGTCGACGAACTCAATTCGAATCTCGGCGTGCTGTTGTGCGAGAACCTGCCCGAGAACGTACGCGCGGCGCTGGTCGCAATCCAGCACGACCTGTTCGATCTGGGCGGCGAGCTGTGCATTCCCGGTCACACGATGATTACCGAACAGCATCTCGCTCAGCTCGACGGCTGGCTCGCGGACTACAACGCCACGCTGCCGCCGCTGAAGGAATTCATTCTGCCGGGCGGTTCGCGCGCGGCCGCGCTCTCGCATGTGTGCCGTACCGTTTGCCGCCGCGCGGAGCGGGCGATCGTCGCGCTTGGCGAACACGAGGCGCTGAACGCGGCGCCACGTCAGTACGTGAACCGGCTGTCGGATCTGCTGTTCGTGCTGGCGCGCGTGCTCAATCGCGCGGACGGCGGCACCGACGTGCTGTGGCAGCACGATCGTGGCGCGCCGTGAATGGCGACGCACATGTGCGCATGGACACGCACGGTGCTTCGCACGAGCCGACGCTCAACCGACGGCGAGCGTGACCGGCTTGCCGATGCGGCTCAGCATTTCCACGAGCGTGTCGATCGTGAACTTGGTGGTTTTCTTGTTGACGACGTCGGACACGCGCGGGCGCGACACCATCAGAATTTCGGCCGCCTCGGCCTGCTTCAGATGATGCTGTTCGATCCACGTGGAAAGTTCGGTCATCAGCTGTTCCTTGAGCAGCCGCGTGTCGTTGATCTGCTTTTGCGACGCATCGTGAAGGCGCTTCGCTTCCTCGGTGGAAAAACCGAGTTCGAGGAACACGTTCGCGCCGGCTCGCGTTACGTGACGAATGTTGGTGTCGATCGTCATGGCTGGGTGGTCCTGTAATGGGTGATGGCGCGGTAGCGCGTTTCGGCAATTTTTCTGTCGCACGGTCCGAGCCTCTGCGTTTTCTTCTGAAAGCAATGCAGCACGTACAGCGCTTCGGCGTATTTGGTCACGTACATCACGCGAAAAATGCCGTCCTGGTCTCTGATGCGAATTTCGCGCGTTCCCGCGCCGATAGACTCGAACGGTTTCCAGTCGTCGGGGTCGAGTCCTGACTGAATCTTGTGAAGCTGAAACCCTGCGAGACGACGCGCTTCGTTGGGAAAAGCGAGCAGATCACGGTAGCTGGAGCCTAACCAGCGAATTTCCTTTTCCTGCTCCATCGCCACCTCATGTATAAAATCTTATACGCATTCTCCAACCTGGTCAAGCGTGTAAGCGACCAGGCAACGAGCTATGACGATATCGAGGCGGCAGGCTGAGTACCATTCGTCCGAATGGCCAATAAAAAAACCCCGGTTCGAAATTGATTGAACCGAGGTTTTTTCTACGGACGGCTGACAAGCCCCCGCCGTGGTGGCGGGGCAGGCGTTCAGTTGCCGCTGCCGCGCGCGACGCGGCGCTGCCTGACCGCTTCGGCAAGGCCTTCGAGCACCGCGACGCTTTCGTCCCAGCCGATACACGCATCGGTAATGCTCTGCCCGTACGTGAGCTCGCAGCCTTCCTGCAGATCCTGGCGACCCGCGACGAGGTGTGACTCCACCATCACGCCGACGATCCGCTCGTCACCCGTGGCAATCTGACGGCCGATGTCCGCGCACACAGGAATCTGGTTCTCGTGCTTCTTCGAGCTGTTCGCGTGGCTCGCGTCGATCATCAGACGCGCGGCGAGACCCGCCTTGCCGATGTCCGCGCAGGCCGCGTTGACGCTGTCGGCGTCGTAGTTCGGCGTTTTGCCGCCGCGCAGAATCACGTGGCAGTCCTCGTTCCCCGCGGTCGATACGATCGCCGAGTGGCCGCCCTTCGTGACCGACAGGAAATGGTGGGGCTGCGAGGCGGCCTTGATCGCGTCGACGGCGATCTTCACGTTGCCGTCCGTGCCGTTCTTGAAGCCGACCGGGCACGACAGTCCCGAAGCCAGCTCCCGGTGCACCTGCGATTCGGTCGTGCGCGCGCCGATGGCACCCCAGGAGATCAGATCCGCGATGTACTGCGGGCTGATCATGTCGAGGTACTCGGTGCCGGCCGGCAGGCCGAGTTCGTTGATCCGCAGAAGCAGCTCGCGCGCGGTGCGCAGACCTTCGTTGATCTTGAAGCTGTTGTCCATATGCGGGTCGTTGATGAGACCCTTCCAGCCCACCGTCGTACGCGGCTTTTCGAAGTACACGCGCATCACGACTTCGAGTTCGCCGGCAAAGCGCTTGCGCTGCTCGATCAGACGCCCCGCGTATTCGATCGCGGCCTTCGGATCGTGAATCGAGCACGGGCCGATCACGACGATCAGACGATCGTCCATACCGTGCAGAATGCGATGCATCGCGGTGCGCGAGTCGTAGATCACGTTGGAAACCGTCTCGTCGCAGGCAAATTCGCGGATCAGGTGAGCGGGCGGCGTGAGTTCCTTCAATTCGCGAATGCGGACATCATCGGTATTGTGCGGGGGCATGTTGTTCTCCTGAATCGGTTCGTAGCGTGTTCGCGCGGGCAACGGGGGCGATCAGTCAGTGATCAAACAGCGAGGCCAGAGCGGACGACGATCAAAAATTGGTCAACGACAAAATGTCAGTCAGGTATCGAAAAGCGTGAGACGAAAAAAAAACCGCCAGGCTAGCTGGCGGTTTTTCGGGAATTCTCGGTGTCCTGCGTGCACTAACACCCCTCTCGATCCGCCAGCGGTCTGAGATACCAAAAAAAGTAAAAATAAAACTTGGCGGACATGGCGAAGTGAATGCGTCGCTGGTCAAAAAGGGTGAGTGACTTTATAACCCGGTACAGGCTCGGTTGACAAGCTGGAGCGTCGAAAAATGCGAAAAACCCGCACACTTCGCGTCTTGCGTGCGCGAAGCGTGCATCCGTGACGAAATCAGGCCGTGCCGCCGACCGTCATCCGCTCGATGCGCAGCGTCGGTTGACCGACGCCCACCGGCACGCTCTGGCCTTCCTTGCCGCACACGCCCACGCCCGAATCGAGCTTCATGTCGTTGCCGATCATCGTGACGTACTTCAGCGATTCCGGTCCGCTGCCGATCAGCGTCGCGCCCTTGACCGGATACGTGATCTTGCCGTTCTCGATCATGTACGCCTCGGAGGCCGAGAACACGAATTTGCCGTTCGTGATGTCGACCTGACCGCCGCCGAAGTTCACCGCATACAGGCCGTTCTTCACGGACGCGAGGATTTCTTGCGGGTCCTTGTCGCCGTTCAGCATGTACGTGTTGGTCATGCGCGGCATCGGCAGCGCCGCGTACGATTCGCGTCGAGCGTTGCCGGTGACCGGCATCTTCATCAGACGCGCGTTCAGCGTGTCCTGGATGTAGCCCTTCAGGATGCCGTCCTCGATCAGCGTCGTGCACTGGGTCGGATTACCTTCGTCGTCGATATTGAGCGAGCCGCGACGATTCGGCAGCGTGCCGTCGTCGACCACGGTGACGCCCTTCGCGGCGACCTGCTCGCCGATGCGTCCCGCGAATGCCGACGACCCTTTGCGGTTGAAGTCGCCCTCGAGTCCGTGGCCGATCGCCTCGTGCAGCAGCACGCCGGGCCAGCCCGGCCCGAGCACGACGGTCATCGCGCCGGCCGGTGCCGGACGCGCGTCGAGATTGACGAGAGCGGCGTGCACCGCATCGTCGACATAGCGCGACAGCACTTCATCGGTGAAATAGCCGTAGTCGAAACGCCCGCCGCCGCCGCCGCTGCCGATTTCGCGGCGGCCGTTCTGCTCGGCGATCACCGTCACCGACACACGCACGAGGGGCCGGATGTCGGCCGCGAAGCCGCCGTCGCTGCGCGCGACCAGCACCACGTCGTATTCGCCGGCGAGGCCCGCCATCACCTGCTGGATGCGCGGGTCGCGGCCGCGCGCCATCTGCTCGATGCGCTCGAGCAGCTTGACCTTGGCGGTGGCGTCGAGCGAATGCAGCGGGTCGGACGGCAGGTACAGATCGCGCCCAGCGATGCCGGTCAGCGACGACGCCACCTTGATCTTCTGCTTGCCGCCGCCTGCCTTGGCGATCGCGCGCGTGGCGGTGGCCGCCTGGCGGATCGCTTCGGGCGACAGGTCGTCCGAGTAGGCGAACGCGGTGCGGTCGCCCGACACGGCGCGCACGCCGACACCCTGATCGATGCTGAAGCTGCCCGACTTCACGATGCCTTCCTCGAGACTCCACGCTTCGCTGCGGGTGGTCTGGAAGTACAGGTCCGCGTAGTCGACGCGGTGCGTGAAGATTTCGGCGAGCGTGCGCGTGAGCAGCGATTCGTCGAGACCATAGGGCGTGAGGAGGATGTCCTTGGCGGCGGCGAGATTACGGATACCGGGTTCGATGATGTTCATGCGAAGTATGCTCTGCTCGATACGAAGGGGTCGGGGAGCGCCTGCGTCGCTATATGCGTGGCAGGCGCCGCAGTTTCAATGTCGGTTTCAGGTCAGCACGCGATGACGCCATGCCGGCAGGCTCTGCCGCACTTCGTCGATGCGCGCGCGTTCGAGGTTGCCCGCGACCACGCCGGCGCCCTCGTCGCGCACCGCGACGATCTCGCCCCACGGGTCGATCAGCATGCTGTGGCCCCAGGTGCGGCGGCCGTTTTCATGTTTGCCGCCTTGCGCCGCGGCGAGCACGTAGCACTGGTTTTCGATCGCGCGAGTGCGCAGCAGCAGTTCCCAATGCGCGCGGCCGGTCGTGTAGGTAAACGCGGACGGCACCACGATCAGCGCGCAGTCGCCCATGCGCCGGTACAGCTCGGGAAAGCGCAGATCGTAGCAGACCGACAGGCCGACCCGGCCGAATGGCGCCTCGAAGCTTTGCACCGAGGTGCCGGGTCGAATCGTGCGCGCTTCGTCGAACGATTCTTCGCCCTTTTCGAAGTTGAACAGGTGGATCTTGTCGTAGCGCGCGGCCTCGTTGCCGTTCGGGTCGAACACCAGCGTCGTGTTCAGTACGCGCGACGGCTCCGGTGCGTTCAGCGGCAGGGTGCCGCCGATCACCCAGATCTGGTGGCGGCGCGCGGCGTCGGCGAGAAAGCGTTGGATCGGGCCGTCCTGATGTGGCTCGCGCACGGCGAGCTTGTCGGTGTCCTTGAAGCCCATGAAACAGAAATACTCGGGAAGCAGCACGAGTTGCGCGCCGTCGGCGGCGGCTTCGGCGATCAGGCGCTCTGCGTCGGCGAGATTGCGATCGCGATCCGGCGAGCTGACCATCTGCAGCGCGGCGACCCGGAAGGGGCTGGCTACAAGGCCGCTGGACGTTGCGGCGGATGCGGATGAAGTGACGTGTGTTTCGCTCATGAGCGTGTCGAAAGACTCCCGGCGGGCGGCGGTGTGAAGCGCGGGCGCCGCATGCATGGTTCTGGGCTGGCTCGGCCCCGTTGGCGCATTGAGTCGATAGAGCGGCACGAGCGGCCGCGTGGTTCGAGACGGCGGCGCCAGGGAAACCGGAGCTCAGTGCGCTTCCACGGTCGAAGCCGGAGCGTCAATCTTACCCCGTTCGCCCGTCACCCGCTCGACGTGCGGTTTCGACCACGAGCCGGTGATCGCGTAGTCGCGCGCGAAGACGTGCGACACCCCATGCGTGAACGCGATATCGGCGATCAGCGCGCCGAGGCCGATCAGCGGATTGATGACCGTCGCGGCGATCACCGCGGAGCCGGCGCTGACGGTCGGCACTACGTGCAGGTGCAGGTCCTGGCTCTTCTGCGCGATGTCGACCGAGCCCACCATCTCGGCGCGGGCCGGCGCGGTCACCATCCTGAAGTTGTCAGTGCGGGCGATGCCGTCATGAATCTGCGCGGTACCCGTCACGCTCGAGAACGGCAGGCCCTCGCCGATCACATCGCGGAAATCGAGTGTGGCGATGCGCGCGAGGCTTTGCAGGCTCAGCACGCCGAGCAGCGTCGCGACGCCCGGATCGACCTTCAGGATCTGCCCGTGGCGTAGATCCAGCGCGAGGTTGCCGTTCAGCGTCGAATAGTCGATCGTGGTCGGGCCGCCCTGCCACACGGCCTTGCCCTGAATCGAGCCGGTGCCGCCCCTGAGCGTTCTCGGCAGACCGAAGCGCTCGAGCATTGCGCCGGCATCCTTGATGTCGAGCTTGAAATCGAACACGGTGCGGCGCGGCATGGCTTCGTCGGCCGAGGTGGGCAGTTCGGTCGAGGTGCGCCAGTTCGCGGTCGCGGTCAGCGTCGCGGTGGGGTTCGTCACGTCGAGCTTGTCGAGCTGCCAGACCGGCACGCCGTTTTCTTTGAAGTTGTGCGCGTCGACCTCGAGCCGGCCGACGTTGCGATCGTGCACGATCAGCTCGTCGACGACCAGATCGATCGACGGCATGTTCAGCGCGGGCGCCGACATCGCCGGACCGAGCAGGTCCTTGTCCGCGACCGACGGAATCACGACGCGCGCGAAGCGCGCCTGCAGTTCGCCCGGCGATTCGCGGGTCGCTCCCGGCAGCCACGACACGTGGCCTGACACCTGATTTGACGCGACGTTCGCCTGCCACGTGCGGTCCGCGTGCGACGCGCCGACGATCACGTTGTCCCAGTGACGCTTGAGCAGCGTAAGCATGTCGATGTGCAGCGCGAAGCGGTTCGGCAGGAACTGCGTGAGCATGGGATTCGGCGGGGCCGCGGGTGTGGCCGCGCTGCTGGCGGTATTGCCGCCGTTCGCACCGCCGTTCACGCCATTCGCCCCGCCCGCGCTCACGCCCGCGCGCAGCTGCGCGGCGAGCGCGCGCCAGGCGTCGGCATCGAACTCCTTGATGTCCACCGCGGCGACCACGCCCTCGGACGGCAGGTCGACCGGCCGGTTCACGCCGATCGCGCCGCGCACGACGGTCGGTGACGTACGCGGCTGCGCGTTTGGCCGATAGCGCAGCAGATACGCGGCGGCGACCGGCCCCAACGTCAGGTCGGCGCGTTCGAGGCCGGCTTCGCCCGGCACCGTCGACGGATTGACCGAGAAGTGCAGCGGCATCGGTGTGCCGGCCGTCTTTTTGAATGGCGCTGGAAAATCGAGCCCGAGGCCGCTCAGATCAGAGTTGGCGCTGACCTCCGGCAGGCGGCCCTTCGCGCCGGTGACGCGCAATGCATAAGGCGCGCTGCCGCTCATATGCGTGAGCACCTGTGCGGCCGGGCCATGCAGATGCAGTTCGCGCGCGGCATCGACGGCGATGTGGCCGTTGAGCCCGAGCGCGTACGTGCCGTCTTGCCGCAAGCCGCCGTTCGCATGCACGTCACCGCCGAGGAACTGGCCTGAGAGCCGCTCGACCTCGGCCGTGCGTTCGGTGAAGCGCACCCGGCCGTTCAGCTGCGACAGCGACGGCGCATTGCTCACGCTCAGGCGATTGTTCTGGAAGCCGAGCGCACCTTCCACGCCGATATGCGGCTTCGGCGTACGCGGGATCGTCAGCTTCAGCGCGAGCGACGCGGGCCCTTCCGCGCGAATCTTTTCGGTCTGGTGCCGCGCCATGATGCCGAGCGAGCTGCCGTTCACGTAGTCGAGCATATCGGCGAGCGGGCCGCGGCCGTTGCCCTCTATGGTGAGGTTCGAGCCTTTGGTGCCGAGGTCGTCGATGCGGCCGTTCACGCCGGTCAGCGCGACGCGCTTGTAACGGCCGCGGTCGATGTCGAAGCGCAGCACGTTCTGCTTGAGCTCGAACACGCCGTCGATGCCGTCGAGCGGCGGCCAAACGTTTGGCGTGCCGTTGCGCATGTTGCGCGGCGGGAACGGCGTCGGATCGAACTTGCCGCCGGTGAACGGCGCGACGATGCGGAAGATGCCGGCGTCGGGGTCGCGCGCGTAGGGGAACCTGGTCAGGTCGCCGTGCACTTCGATCGTGCCGCCATGCGACACGCCAGCCTGCAAGCCGTGGCCGAGGTAAATGCGCAGCTTTTCGCTGACCGCGGTCGGCAGATAGCGGGCGATGCGCGTCACCTGCGCGCGCTGGAAGTCGGCTTTCAGGTCGAGCGAGCCGCGGCCGTGGCCGGGATTGCTGTAGCTCGCAGTCGCGCTCGCCTCGACGTCAGGGTTTGATACGCTGAAATCGTTGAGCTTGACCGCGAACGCGGGACGCGTGTCGCCCGGTGCCTTCGTGCCCATCGTCCAGTCGGCGCGACCGTGCAGACGCGCAAGCGTGAGACGCGGATCGTCGAACACGCCCGGCAGCGTGATCGCCACGTTGGTCGTATCGAGGTTCGCGTGGCCGCCTTTTTCATCGGCGTCGACGTTGCCCCACAGGTTTTCGATGCCGGGAACGCCGGCGCGCGGGTGGCCGCGCGGCGTCAGGCCCGGCCCCGGCTCCTGGGCGGCAAAGCTGATGCCCTGCAAATCGCCCTTGAAGCGATAACGCTCGATCGGTTCAGCACCCGTGGGCCGATGGTCGCTGCCCACTTCTCCGGATTCCGGCTTGCCGCGCTCGACCTCGATCACGTAGTTCGCGACGAGCCCGCGCGGATTGATGCGCACGAGTTCATTGAGAAAGTGCCGCGGCAGCGGCAGCGCGCGGCTGAATTCGGCGAGGATGCCGAGATCGACGCGATCGCCGCTGATGCTCAAAAGCTGCCCATGCTGCTGCGACGCCATCCGGTAGCGGCTGTCGAGGGTCCGGAAGCGCAGGATGCGCGTGAGCGGCGTGCCGTCTTCGAGCGGCGGCTGGCCGAGCTCGGCACGCAGGTCCGACAGCTGCAGCCGGTACTCGCCTTCGTTTGCCTCGACGCGCCACAGAAAGTGGGTGATCGGCACGAGCAGCCTTGGCTGGGTCGGGCGCACGCGCATCGCGACGTCGTAACCGCTCAACTGGCCGGTCGCCTCGGTCATGCGGCCTTCGCTGAAGTCGATCCAGATTGCATTGTCGATGCGGCCGGCGAACGTCTCTATCGGGAACTGGATGTAGCGCGCGAGTGTCGGCAGATCGACCGGGCCCGTCGACATGTACACCTGCCCGCTCCAGTTGATCGGCTTGCCGAGCGCCGAGAGCGGCGCGTGGCGGAAGTGTGTGCGGAAGTCGAGCGGGCCTTTCAGCACCTGGCCGTCGGGTGGCGCCTGCAGCGCCATGCGGTGGTCGCGGCCGTCATTGAGGATCGCGATGCGGATGTCGCGCAGCGCCAGTTCGGGTTCGTTGCGCGTCGCGTCGCGCCAGCGCAGCACGCCGCCGCGCACGACGATCGCCTGCTGACGCAACAACCAGGTGGACAGCGCGTCGTTGCCGCTGTGGCGCGTCGGCACCGGCACGCCCGCGACCGACAGCACGCCGTCCTCGCTGCGCGACACCAGCACGTCCGGCTCATCGACGATCAGGCTCGACAGCGCCAGATGAAACTCCCACAGCGAGCGCCAGGACACCGACGCGGTGGCGTGCGGAATCGTCAGCGCGGGTTGGCCGTCGTGATCGCGGATGACGAGATTCGTGACATCGAGCCCTGGCTGGAAGCCGCTCCAGTGCGGCGCGAGCCGGCCGATCGTGAATTGGGTGCGCAGCTTGTCGGAGACCGCGGCTTCGATGCGCGGCCGGAACATGTCGGCGCGCGGCAGCACCACGTAGCGCAAACCCAGAAACAGTCCGCCCGCGATGAAATAGAGGACGAGCGCGAGCGCGGTGAGCACGCGCAACGTCCGACGCAGCACGATGTGGTCGCTTCCGCTCACATGCCGGACCTGCGGTGGGGTTTGCGGGTCGGCGGATTCGTTTCGCTCGGACATGCTGCGGCGGCTGGGCGTATGGTAGTTTTGCGTGTTAACGACGAAATGTAACACACGGGAAAGCGTCGGCGGACCTCCTGCAAACCCTGTCCGACGGCCCGTGACGGCGATTGGCGAGACCATCCGGCACGGGGTCCGGCACGCTTGTCGCCGCATGCCGATGGGACGACGGAACGACACGACAACGACCCCGGAACGACACCCGGACACCGTCAGGATACCGCCGGACAAATTCGATCAAGCAACGAGCGAGCCAGATTTTTGATGACTGACGCCACCCTCCTGAGTTCCAGCTATTCGCACTATGCCGCGCGCGCCGCCGCGGCCCGCCCGCAACTGGTCGCGCATGTCGGCGCGCTGGCCGACGAACCGCTGACGCGCGAGCGCATCGACGCGCGTCTCGACGAACTGTGCGCCGAGGCGGCGGCCCCAGCCGGTGCGCCGGTCAACGAAGATGCGCTGAAGCGCGCGCTGCGCCAGCTGCGCACCGAAGTATTCTGCGCGGTGATGGAGCGCGACCTGGCCGGCGAGGCCGATATCGCCGAAGTCACCGGCGCGATGACCGATCTCGCGGAAACCACGATCCAGCGCGCGCTGACGGTGCTGAGCGCCGAGCTCGAAGCGCTGTATGGCGAGCCGCGCGACCAGCAGGGCGAACGGCTCACGCTCGGCGTGGTCGGTATGGGCAAGCTCGGCGGGCGCGAGCTGAACGTGTCGTCGGATATCGACCTGATCTTCGTCTATGAGGACGACGGCGAGACCGCCGGCGGCCAGCGCTCGCCGCTCGCGACCCAGGAGTTCTTCACGCGGCTCGGCAAGCGGCTGATCGGCGCGCTCGCCGAAGTCACCGCCGACGGCTACGTGTTTCGCGTCGATATGCGTCTGCGGCCGAACGGCGATTCGGGGCCGCTCGTATGCAGCCTCGGCATGCTCGAAGAGTATTTCTACGTGCAGGGCCGCGAGTGGGAGCGCTACGCGTGGATCAAGGGCCGGCTCGTGTCCGAGGGCGCGAGCGCCTCGGCGCAGCGGCTGCAGAAGCAGCTCGAGGCGATCGTCACGCCGTTCGTCTATCGACGCTATCTGGATTTCGGCGTGATCAGCGCGATTCGCGCGCTGCATCTGCAGATCCGCCAGGAGGCGCAGCGCCGCGCGTCGATGCGCCCCGACAAGGCCGACGACATCAAGCTCGGCCGTGGCGGCATCCGTGAAATCGAATTCAGCGCGCAGGTGTTCCAGCTGATCCGCGGCGGCCAGGACGCCGGCTTTCGCGTGCGGCCGACGCTCTCCGTGCTGCGCCACGCGGCCACGCATGGGTTGATGGACCCGTCGGTGTGCGTGAAGCTGTCGCAGGCGTATCGCTTTCTGCGGGAGCTCGAGCATCGTTTGCAATATCGCAACGACGCGCAGACCCACGCGATGCCCGTCGGTGCCGAAGACCGCATGGCGCTCGCGCGCGCGATGGGCTGCGACGACTACCCGCAATTGATGACGAAGCTCGACGCGCATCGCGAGTTCGTCGAACGGCAGTTCGACCAGATTTTCGCCGACAAGGTGGGCGGCCGCGACGGTTGCGGCGCGCCCGAGGACGGCGCGGCCGCGTGGGTATGGAGCAGCGCGCTCGCCGACGATAGCGCCGACGACGCACTGCGCGCGCACCTCGTCGAACTGGGGGTGGCCGAGCCCGGTGAGCTGCTCGCCCGGCTGCAGGCGGTGTGGCGCTCGTCGCGCTACACGGGCCTGAACGAGCGCAGCCGGCAGCGTTTCGACATCGTCGCGCAGCGCGCGCTCGAAGCCGCGCGCACGCTGGAGCCTGCCGGGCGGCGCGGCGATACGGTCGCGCGCCTGTTCGATCTGCTCGAAGCGGTGAGCCGGCGCGGCGCGTATCTGGCGCTTCTGACCGAGTATCCGCAGGCGCTGCACCAGGTGCTGTCGGTGCTGGGCGGCTCGCGCTGGGCGGCCGGCTATCTGATCCGCCATCCGCAGCTGCTCGACGAGCTGCTCGACGCCGAGGCGATCAACAGTCCGTTCGACTGGGCTGAATTCAAGCGTACGTTGCGTTTGCGGCTCGCCGCCGCCGATGGCGTCGAGCAGCAGATGGATCTGCTGCGTCACGCGCATCAGGCCGAGGTGTTCCGCATTCTGCTGATCGATCTTGCCGGCAAGCTGTCCGTCGAGCACGTCAGCGACCGGCTGTCCGAGCTCGCCGACGCAGTGCTCGACGTGACGATCGAAGCCGTGTGGAAGCAGTTGGCCAAACGTCATCGCGACGTGCCGCGCTTTGCGGTGATCGCCTACGGCAAGCTCGGCGGCAAGGAGCTCGGCTACGCGTCGGACCTCGACGTGATCTTCCTGTACGACGATCCCGGCGATGCCGCCGCCGACGTCTACGCAACCTACACACGGCGTCTGATCACATGGCTGACCACCGCGACCGGCGCCGGCACATTGTTCGACATCGACCTGCGGCTGCGACCCAACGGCGAGTCGGGCCTGCTCGTCACCGACCTCGATGCGTTCCGCCGCTACCAGCTGCGCGAGGGCGACGCGGCGAACACCGCGTGGGTGTGGGAGCATCAGGCGCTGACGCGTGCGCGCTACTGCGCGGGCGATCCGGAGATCGGCGCGAAGTTCGAGGCGATCCGCGAACAGGTGCTGACGACGCCGCGCGAAGCGGCGCCGCTCGCGAAAGAGATCGTCGAGATGCGTGCGCGTGTCGAGGCGGGGCACCCGAACCATACGCCGGCGCTGTTCGACCTGAAGCACGACCGCGGCGGCATGGTCGATATTGAGTTCACCGTGCAGTACTGGGTGCTGCTGCATGCGGCGCGCGATCCCGAGCTGATCCGCAATACCGGCAATATCGCGCTGCTGCGTGAGGTGTCGCGTTTCGGGCTGATGAGCGAAGCGGAAGCGGAGACGGTCGGCGCCGCCTATCGGCGCTATCGCAAGCTGCAGCACACGCTGCGGCTCGATGGGATGGAGAAGGCGCGGGTCGATCCGGCGCTGGTCGCGGCCGAGCGCGAGGCGGTGCTGGCGTTGTGGAAGAGGGTGTTTGGGTAAGGGCGCTCACGCACTTCGCGTAGCGCATCATGCGCGGCCGGGATCGGTGTGACGTCCCGGCCAAGCCGACTCAGCCGTGTGCGGCCGCCTATGCGCGGCGCAATTTCAGGCGGCCAGCATTTCCTTCGCGTGCTTGCGCGTGGTCGCCGTGATTTCGAGGCCACCGAGCATGCGCGCGACTTCCTCGATGCGGCTCGCCTTGTCGAGCGAGCTCACGCTGCTGAGCGTGCCGCCGGTGCCGTTGCTCATCTTTGCGACCTGGAAATGATGATCGCCGCGCGCGGCGACCTGCGGCAGATGGGTCACGCACAGCACCTGGCGCGCCTCGCCGAGCTGATGCAATAGCCGTCCGACCACTTCGGCCACGCCGCCGCCGATGCCCGTATCCACTTCGTCGAAGATCAGCGTCGGTGTCGGGCTGGCCGTGCTCGCGATCACTGCGAGCGCGAGACTGATACGCGCGAGTTCGCCGCCCGACGCGACCTTCGCGAGCGGCCGCAGCGGCACGCCGGCATGACCGGCGACGCGGAACTCGATCTGCTCGAGCCCGTGCGCGCCGCCTTCGGGCAGCGGCACCAGCGCGACGTCGAAGCTGCCGCCTTTCATCGACAGTTCCTGCATGCCGGTCGTGACCGCCTGGCCGAGCGCCTTACCTGCTTTCGCGCGTGCCTTCGACAGCTTTTTCGCCTCGGCGACGAACACTTCCTTCGCTTGCGCTTCGGCAGCGCGCAGGCCGTCGAGGTCGGCGGCGGCGTCGAGCGCGGCCAATTGTTTGCGCCGCTCTGCGTGTTCTTCCGGCAGCGTCTCAGGCTGCAGGCGGAACTTGCGCGCAGCCGAGTGCAGCGCGTCGAGGCGCTTTTCGATCTGCGCGAGCCGCTCCGGATCGAGCTCGAGCTTCTGCGCGTAGTGGCTCAGCGAATACGCGGCTTCCTGCAACTGGATTTCGGCCGGTTCGAGCGCGGCGAGCACGTCGTTCAGCGCGGGGTCGATCTCCGCGAGGTCGCGCACCTTCGACACGATCGAGCCGAGATGCGTGATCATCGCGTCGTCCGATTCGGACAGCGCGCCGAGCGCTCCCTGCACGCCGTCGATCAGATTCGCGGAATGCGACAGCCGCCTATGCTCGGTGTTGACTTCTTCCCATTCGCCCGGCTGTGGCGCGAGCTTGTCGAGTTCGGTGAGTTGCCATGCGAGTCGCTCGCGTTCGAGTTGCAGCTCGCGATCGCGCGTTTGCGCGTGCTCGACGACCTGCGCCTTGTCGCGCCACGTGCGCCACGCGCGCGTGACGGCGGCGGCCAGGTCGGACAGGCCCGCGTGCGTGTCGAAGAGCTCGCGCTGCGCGTCCGGGCGCATCAGCAACTGGTGCGCGTGCTGGCCGTGAATATCGACGAGCATCTCGCCGACCTCGCGCAGCTGCGCGAGCGTGGCCGCCGTACCGTTGATGAACGCGCGCGAGCGGCCGTTCGCGTCGACCACCCGCCGCAGCATCACGGTGCCGCCGTGCTGGCTGTCGTCGGCCGCGCCGAGCGCCTGCGTGTCGAGCCATTGATCGACCTGTGCGTGCGTCTCGAACTCCGCGGTGATGTCGGCGCGGCTCTCGCCGGTGCGCACGACGCTCGCCTCGGCGCGCGCGCCTAGTGCCAGCGCGAGCGCGTCGATCAGGATCGATTTGCCGGCGCCAGTTTCGCCCGAGAAAACGGTAAAGCCGCTGTCGAATTCGAGGTCGAGCGCGGCGACGATGACGAAGTCGCGTATCGAGAGGTGGCGAAGCATGGAGGTCGTCGGGTGAGCTTGGGATTCGGGTGGCGGCCGCGGCGGCGTGCGAAATCAAAGTGCCGCTTACGGCCTCGGGTCTTCTTCGTGCGACGGGTACTCGTGCCAGTGCAGCTTCTTGCGTAGCGTCGCGTAGTAGCTGTAGCCGACCGGATGCAGCATCGGCACCGTGTGGCGCGAACGGCGCACCTCGATCGTGTCGCCGAGCTCCAGCGACGTGAACGACTGCATGTCGAAGTTGACGTTCACCTCGCGCCCGGAAACGATCTGGATGCTGACCTTCGATTCGTCCGGCAGCACGATCGGCCGGTTCGACAGCGCGTGCGGCGCGATCGGCACGAGCACGATGCCCTGTAGTTGCGGATGCAGGATCGGCCCCTGCGAGGACAGCGCGTACGCGGTCGAGCCGGTCGGCGTCGCGACGATCAGGCCGTCCGAGCGCTGGTTGTACATGAAGCGGCCGTCGACCGACACGCGCAACTCCGCCATGCCCGAGAAGCCGCTGCGGTTGACCACCACGTCGTTGAACGCGAGCGCGTGGTAGATCGGCGTGCCGTCGCGCACGATGCGCGCTTCGAGCAGCACGCGCTCCTCGCGCTCGAAATTGCCGGACAGCATCTGCGGCACGATCTCGCGCATGTCGGAGATCGGAATGTCCGTGATGAAGCCGAGCCGCCCGTGGTTGATGCCGATCAAGGGCGTGCGATACGGCGCGAGCTGACGGCCGATGCCGAGCATCGTGCCGTCGCCGCCGAGCACCACGGCGACGTCGGCGCGCGCGCCGATCTCGGCGAGACGCAGTGCCGGATAGTCGGTCACGCCGATTTCGGCGGCGGTGTCGGCTTCGAACACGACTTCGAGGCCGAGCCTCGCGATGCACGCGGCGAGCGCGGTCAGCGGCTCGCCGATGCCTGGCGTATTGCTGCGCCCGACGAGCGCGACGGTCTTGAACTGGCTGGTCACTTGCATGCCGGCATTACACCATAGGTAGGGCCTGAAAAGAACCGCAGACCAACCCGGTTGTGGGGCGGCGCACGCAGGGCGTCTGCGTATGTCGCGATTATCGTTAGAATGGTGAAGACCCGATGACATGCGAGCCCGCCGACGGCGGCGCATTCGCCGGGAGCGGGCGCCGCGGGCGCTCCCGGCTGCGATGCCATTGAGCTAAAATTTTTCTTCATGCTAGATCCTCGCGCACAAACCCTCCTCAAAACGCTGATTGAGCGCTACATCGCCGAAGGTCAGCCGGTCGGCTCGCGCACGCTGTCACGTTATTCGGGCCTCGAACTGAGTCCGGCCACGATCCGCAACGTGATGTCGGACCTCGAGGATCTGGGGCTCGTGATCAGTCCGCATACGTCGGCAGGGCGCATTCCGACGCCACGAGGCTACCGCCTGTTCGTCGACACGATGCTGACCGTCGAATCCGCCGCCGACGAGGAGGCGGTGACGCGCACCGTCAAGACCACGCTGCAGGTGGGCGAGCCGCAGAAGATCGTCGCCGCGGCGGCGAGCGTGCTGTCAAATCTGTCGCAGTTCGCCGGCGTCGTGCTCACGCCGCGTCGCAGCCACGTGTTCAAGCAGATCGAATTCATGCGCCTGTCCGACCAGCGCATTCTGCTGATCATCGTGACGCCCGAAGGCGACGTGCAAAACCGCATCCTCGCCACCCAGCGCGACTTTTCGCCTTCGCAGCTGGTGGAAGCCTCCAATTACATCAATGCGCACTTCGCGGGCCTCTCGTTCGACGAGGTGCGCCGCCGCCTGCGCGAGGAAATCGACGAGCTGCGTGGCGACATGACCTCGCTGATGCACGCGGCCGTCACCGCGAGCACCGACGAATCCGACACCGGCGAGACCGTGTTGATCTCGGGCGAGCGCAATCTGCTCGAAGTCGCCGATCTTTCGTCGGACATGGCGCGCCTGCGCAAGCTGTTCGATGTGTTCGACCAGAAGACCAGCCTCCTTCAGTTGCTCGACGTGTCGAGTCACGCGGCGGGCGTGCAAATATTCATTGGCGGCGAATCGAATCTGGTACCGATCGAGGAAATGAGCGTCGTCACCGCGCCGTACGAGGTGAACGGCAAGATCGTCGGCACGCTCGGGGTGATCGGACCGACCCGCATGGCCTACAACCGCGTGATTCCGATCGTGGACATAACCGCTCGGCTGTTGTCCATGACGCTCAGCCAGCAGTAGTCCTCGGGCTCCGCGGAACTGGCGTCATCGCAGTCCGTGGCGACCATGATGCGCGAACGCGCGGCGTCTGCCAATCGTCCGAATGGCCAGGGGTCTCTGGCGGCGCCGGGCAGAACCCGCGCCGCTATAATGAATCTCCATTGAATCGACTCGCCGCATGATGCGGTGATTTCTGCTACCTATGCGCTTCGACCTCGAGCGGCCTTCACAGAACGCCACGTCGCATCGCGTCGCCGTGTTGCTGATCAATCTCGGCACGCCCGACGCGCCGACGCCGCGCGCGGTGCGCCGCTACCTCGCGCAGTTCCTGTCCGATCCTCGCGTGGTCGAAATTCCGGCGCTGCTGTGGCAGCTCGTTCTGCGTCTGCTGATTCTGCCGTTTCGCGGCCGCAGCTCTGCGAAGAAGTATGCGGCGGTGTGGATGCCCGAGGGCTCACCGCTGCGCGTCCACACCGAAAAGCAGGTCGAGGGCCTGCGCCATCTGCTGCAACTGAACGACTACACGGTGCTGGTCGACTACGCGATGCGCTACGGCACGCCCGGCATTCCGGCAATGCTGAACCAGCTGAAGCTCGCGGGCGCCGAGCGCGTGTTGCTGATGCCGATGTATCCGCAGTATTCGGCGTCGACCACCGCGACCGCGTTCGACGAAGCCTTTTCCGCGCTCGAGCGCATGCGCAACCAGCCGGAAGTCCGCACCGTGCGCCAGTACGCCGATCACCCGGCGTACATCGCGGCGCTCGCCGCACAGGTGCACCACTACTGGCATCTGCACGGCCGCCCCAATTTCGCGGCGGGCGACAAGCTCGTGCTCAGTTTCCACGGCGTGCCCAAGCGTACGCTCGACCTCGGCGACCCGTACCACGAGCAATGCCAGCAGACCGGCGCGCTGCTGATGCAGGCGCTCGATTTGACGTCGGTCGAATGCCGCATCACGTTCCAGTCGCGCTTCGGCAAGGCCGAATGGCTGCAGCCCTATACGGCGCCGACGTTGAAGGAACTCGGCGCGGCAGGCGTGCGGCGTGCTGACGTGTTTTGCCCGGGTTTCACCGCCGACTGCCTCGAAACGATCGAGGAAATCGGCATGGAAGTGCGCCGCGAATTTCTGCAGGCGGGTGGCAAGGAGTTTCACCGGATCGCCTGTCTGAACGCGTCGCAGCCGTGGGTTGCCGCGCTTGGCGAAATCGTTGCGCAGCATCTGCAGGGCTGGCCCGTGCAGGCGGTGCCGGTGCCGCACACGACAGGAGCTTGAATACGCAGATGAATTACCGCATTTCAACCGAACCGGGCGCGAAACTGCGCATCGACAAATGGCTGTGGGCCGCGCGCTTCTTCAAGACGCGTTCGCTGGCCGCGGAGGCGGTCGACAAGGGGCGGGGTGCGTATCGGCGGCGTGGCTGTGAAGCCGGCGAAGGACGTGCGTGTCGGCGATCTGGTCGAAATCGAGATCGAGCGCTACGTGTGGCAGGTGGAGGTGCTGGGCGTATGCGACGTACGCGGTCCCGCGAGCGTCGCGCAGACGCTTTATGTGGAAACCGCGCAGAGCAAGGCGAAGCGGCAGGTCGAGCAGGAACGGCGCAAGGTCTACCACGAGCCGGCCGCCGCGCTGCACGGCCGACCGACCAAACGCGACCGGCGCACTATCGACAGATTTTCAGGTGGGGATTGAAAAACTGCTCCACGGTGGCGTGTGCGCCGCCGTACTCAGTGGTGTGGTCGTTGACCGCACCGGACATGCAGATGGTCGTGGTGCCCGCGATCAGTACCAGTGCGACCACCCCGATTGCAAAGGTCAGTTTCACGGTACTCCCCTTGATGGGCTGAAACAGGCTATCGGAACGACTGTCAGGTGTCGGTAACGCTTACGTCAGATTAGGGTTAACGTGGCGTTGCCGCTCCATGACTGGAGAATAGGTCAGTTGCGGGCTGCACTCAATCTCTATCTGATTGCGCCACGTTGAGGCTTGTTACGGCGCATTTCGCCTGCACGTCGGTGGTGCGAAAAAACCCTCGGAGCCGCTTGAAACGGCTTTTTCAGGCCCCATCTGGGGTCCGGTCTGGCGGATCGGCGCGAAGACGCGTGTCGCGATTTTGCAAAGCATGAATCGTACTGTGTCGGAACGGCTTGCACCGCCTTTGGCTTTTACTTTTTAACGACTTTCAGCGACATGGAAAACACGCAAGAGAACCCGACGAGCCAGAATCCCACGCCCGCCGACGAAGCCGCGCGCCAGGCCGCCGAGGCGGCCGGGGCCGCTGCTCAACAGCCGGACACCGGCGCCCCCGCGGAACCGGCCCAGGGTGCCGCCGAGCAGGCGCTGGCCGACGCTCAGGCGAAAATCGCCGAGTTGCAGGAAAGCTTCCTGCGCGCGAAGGCAGAAACCGAAAATGTGCGTCGTCGCGCTCAGGAAGACGTCGCCAAGGCGCACAAGTTTGCGATCGAGAGCTTCGCCGAGCATCTGCTGCCGGTGGTCGACAGTCTCGAAGCGGCCGTCGCCCATTCGTCCGACGACTTGCAGAAGGTCCGCGAAGGCGTCGAGCTCACGCTGCGGCAGTTGAGCGGCGCGCTCGAGAAGGGTCGCGTCGTGGCGATCGATCCGGTCGGCGAAAAGTTCGATCCGCATCGCCATCAGGCCATTTCGATGGTGCCGGCCGACCAGGAGCCGAACACCGTCGTCGCGGTGCTGCAAAAGGGCTTTGTGATCGCGGATCGCGTGCTGCGTCCCGCGCTCGTGACCGTCGCGGCGCCGAAGTAATCACGTCGACACTCGCTCCGGGAGTTTGCACCGGTGGCGTCTGCTGCGTCGCTTCGCATCGCTACGTGCCGCAAAGATCCCATCGATTCAGGCACTTCCGGCGAACCACGCCGGGGGCGCCGCGCAGACTGACGGAGCGGGCTCGCAGCGAAGATTCAGGCGCCTCGCCCCGTGATTGAAAAAAATTAAAGACCGCATCGCAAAAGAGGTCTTGAAAACGATGCGGCCGCACTTATTTTGAGTGCAGGTATGAGTTGAGAGCGGATCGTCCCGCCGCCAGATGGGCCAACCGGGCGCTTTCCGCAGCGATCAAAGTCAGGAGATTTGTAAAAATGGGCAAAATCATCGGTATCGACCTCGGCACGACCAACTCGTGCGTGGCGATCATGGAAGGCAACTCGGTCAAGGTCATCGAGAACTCGGAAGGCGCGCGCACCACGCCGTCGATCATCGCTTACATGGATGACAGCGAGATCCTGGTCGGCGCGCCGGCCAAGCGTCAGTCGGTCACGAACCCGAAGAACACGCTGTTCGCGGTCAAGCGCCTGATCGGCCGCCGCTTCGAAGAGAAGGAAGTGCAGAAGGACATCGGCCTGATGCCCTACAAGATCATCAAGGCCGACAACGGTGACGCATGGATCGAAGTGCGCGACCAGAAGCTTGCGCCGCCGCAAATCTCCGCCGAAGTGCTGCGCAAGATGAAGAAGACCGCTGAGGACTACCTCGGCGAGACCGTCACGGAAGCCGTGATCACGGTGCCGGCGTACTTCAACGACAGCCAGCGTCAGGCAACCAAGGACGCCGGCCGCATCGCCGGTCTGGAAGTCAAGCGGATCATCAACGAACCGACCGCAGCCGCATTGGCATTCGGCCTGGACAAGGCTGAAAAGGGTGACCGCAAGATCGCCGTGTTTGACCTCGGCGGCGGCACGTTCGACATCTCGATCATCGAAATCGCGGACGTTGACGGTGAAATGCAGTTCGAAGTGCTGTCCACGAACGGCGACACGTTCCTCGGCGGCGAGGACTTCGACCAGCGCATCATCGACTACATCATCGGCGAGTTCAAGAAGGAGCAGGGCGTCGATCTGTCGAAAGACGTGCTCGCGCTGCAGCGCCTGAAGGAATCGGCTGAAAAGGCAAAGATCGAGCTGTCGTCGAGCCAGCAGACCGAAATCAACCTGCCGTACATCACGGCCGACGCATCGGGTCCGAAGCACCTGAACCTGAAGATCACGCGCGCCAAGCTCGAAGCGCTGGTTGAAGAGCTGATCGAACGCACGATCGAGCCGTGCCGCGTCGCGATCAAGGACGCAGGCGTGAAGGTCGGCGAAATCGACGACGTGATCCTGGTCGGCGGTATGACCCGTATGCCGAAGGTGCAGGAAAAGGTGAAGGAATTCTTCGGCAAGGATCCGCGCCGTGACGTGAACCCGGACGAAGCCGTGGCCGTTGGTGCCGCGATCCAGGGCCAGGTTCTTTCGGGCGACCGCAAGGACGTGCTGCTGCTCGACGTGACCCCGCTGTCGCTCGGCATCGAAACGCTCGGCGGCGTGATGACGAAGATGATCAACAAGAACACCACGATCCCGACCAAGCACGCGCAGGTCTACTCGACGGCTGACGACAATCAGGGCGCCGTGACGATCAAGGTGTTCCAGGGCGAACGCGAAATGGCAGCGGGCAACAAGCTGCTCGGCGAGTTCAACCTCGAAGGCATTCCGCCGGCACCGCGCGGCGTGCCGCAGATCGAAGTGAGCTTCGACATCGACGCGAACGGCATTCTGCACGTCGGCGCGAAGGACAAGGCGACCGGCAAGGAGAACCGCATCACGATCAAGGCGAACTCGGGTCTGTCCGAAGCCGAAATCGAGAAGATGGTGAAGGACGCCGAAGCGAACGCGGAAGAAGATCACAAGCTGCGTGAGCTGGCCGACGCCCGCAACCAGGGTGATGCGCTCGTCCACAGCACGAAGAAGGCGCTGACCGAGTACGGCGACAAGCTCGAAGCTGGCGAGAAGGACAAGATCGAAGCCGCGTTGAAGGACCTCGAAGACACGCTGAAGAGCAACTCGAGCGACAAGGCCGCGATCGAAGCGAAGATCGAAGCGGTGGCCACGGCGTCGCAGAAGATGGGCGAGAAGATGTACGCCGACATGCAGGCTGCGCAAGGTGCCGAAGCGGCGGCGGGCGCGGCGGGCGGTGCCGGTGCATCGGCGGGTGCGAGCCAGCAGGCCGACGATGTGGTCGACGCTGACTTCAAGGAAGTGAAGAAAGACTAAAGCCAGGTCGGCATCCGACCGTAAAGCCGTGCACAGCAATGTGCGCGGCCCGGCTGCACGAGAACGGCGCCCCCGGGGCGCCCAAAGTGCAAGAGCGGTTTTCGCGCCTGGCGAGCCTTTTTGGGGCTCTCCGGGCACGTTCGTTTTATGGAGGGCGTTGTTTTGAACCGTGCCCTGGCGCGGCGCAGACAGCGGCCGGACGAGTCGTGAGACTCCACAGCATTCACAAGGAGCTACCGCGTCGCTTTGCGCGGCGGCGTTGAACCGATATGGCGAAACGGGATTACTACGAGGTTCTGGGCGTCGCAAAGAACGCGAGCGACGACGAAATCAAGAAGGCTTATCGCAAGCTCGCGATGAAGCACCACCCCGACCGCAATCCGGGCCACAAGGATGCGGAAGAGCATTTCAAGGAGGTAAAGGAAGCCTATGAAATGCTGTCGGATTCGCAAAAGCGCGCCGCGTACGATCAGTACGGTCACGCGGGCGTCGATCCGAACATGGGTGGGGCCGGCGCGCAAGGTTTCGGCGGCTTTGCCGATGCATTCGGCGACATCTTCGGCGACATTTTCGGCCAGGCGGCCGGCGGCGGCGCCCGCGCAGGCGGCCGCGCGGGCCCGCAGGTGTATCGCGGCGCCGATCTGCGCTACAGCATGGAAATCACGCTCGAGCAGGCCGCACACGGCTACGACACGCAGATTCGCGTGCCGAGCTGGGTTTCGTGCGAAGTCTGCCATGGCTCGGGCGCGAAGCCGGGCACCAAGCCGGAAACCTGCCCGACCTGTAGCGGCTCGGGTTCGGTGCGCATGTCGCAGGGCTTCTTCAGCATCCAGCAGACTTGCCCGAAGTGCCACGGCACCGGCACCTACATCCCTGAGCCGTGTAATCACTGCCACGGCGCGGGCAAGGTGAAGGAAACCAAGACGCTCGAAGTGAAGATCCCGGCCGGTATCGACGACGGCATGCGCATCCGCTCGGCCGGCAACGGCGAGCCGGGCATCAACGGCGGTCCGTCGGGCGATCTGTACGTCGAGATTCATATCAAGCAGCACTCGGTGTTCGAGCGTGACGGCGACGATCTGCATTGCCAGATGCCGATCCCGTTCACTACCGCGGCGCTCGGCGGCGATATCGAGGTGCCGACGCTCGCCGGTCGCGCCAGCTTCACGGTGCCGGAAGGCACGCAGTCCGGCAAAACGTTCCGTTTGCGCGGCAAGGGCATCAAGGGGCTGCGTTCGAGCATCGCCGGCGATCTGTACGTACACGTGCAGGTTGAAACGCCGGTCAAGCTCACCGAAGCGCAGCGCGATCTGCTCAAGCAGTTCGAAAAGGCGCTCGTGGAAGGCGGTTCGCGGCATAGTCCGCAAAGCAAGAGCTGGTTCGATCGCGTAAAGAGTTTTTTCGATTGATTTGATTCGGCGGTCAGTATGACGGTGGACAGTCGCGGCGCGGCGTTCGCGCTGCTCGACGATTGCGGTGCAACGGCGGCGCTTCCGTCGAGCCGCTTGTACACGGGTTTCGTGCGCGAGCGGGTCTGCACGGAGGCGGCGCAGCTCGAAGCCGTGTGCGACAGCGTCGCGGCGGATACCCGGAGCGGTTTGCACGCCGTCGTGCTCGCCGATTATGAATTTGGCCGCGCGCTGATGGGTTTCGATGCGCGCCGGTCTTCTGAAACGCAGCGTGGCAATGCCACGCTGCGTTTTTTATTGTTCGAGCGTTGTGCGAAGCTTTCGCGCGACGAGGTCGACGCGTGGCTCACGGCGCGGGACAACGGCGCTCTCGAGCCGTCGGTCGCGGGCACCGCGAACGTGCGCGAGAGCGTCGATCGCGCCGAGTTCGACGCGGCGATCGACGCGATTCACGCCGCCCTGTGCGCGGGCGATTCCTATCAGGTCAACTACACGTACCGCCTCGGCTTCGACGTGTTCGGCTCGCCGCTCGCGTTCTATCGGCGGTTGCGCGCGCGCCAGCCCGTGTCGTTCGGCGCGCTGATCGCGTTGCCGGACGATGCGTGGGTGCTGTCGTGTTCGCCCGAACTATTCGTCGAAAAGCACGGCCCGACGTTGCGCGCGCGGCCGATGAAGGGCACGGCGCCGCGCTCGCAAGATCCTGCCGTCGACCGGGGTAACGCCGAGTTCCTCGCGACCGATCCGAAGAACCGCGCCGAGAACGTCATGATCGTCGATCTGTTGCGCAACGATCTGTCGCGAGTCGCGCGGATCGGCTCGGTCAGCGTGCCGGCGTTGTTTTCGGTCGAGCCGTATGCGTCGGTGTGGCAGATGACGTCGACTGTCGAGGCGACATTGCTCGATGGCACCTCGTTCGCGACGATCCTGCGCGCGCTGTTTCCCTGCGGCTCGATTACCGGTGCGCCGAAGCATCGCACGATGCAGTTGATCGACGAACTGGAAAGCACGCCGCGCGGGCTCTATACCGGCGCGATCGGCTGGCTCGATGCGCCGGGCGATGATCACGATTGCGGCGACTTTTGCATGTCGGTCGCGATTCGCACGTTGACGTTGACTGCGTCGTCGGCGTCCGACGGTGGCACGAACGGTCTGCACGGCAGCATGGGCATCGGCGCGGGCATCGTGCTCGACAGCGTGGCCGCCGACGAGCACGAGGAGTGTCGATTGAAAGCACGTTTTCTGATGGGCGCCGAGCCGGGTTTCGAACTGTTCGAAACGATGTACGCGACGCGGGAAGACGGCGTGCGGCACGTCGAGCGGCATCTGCGGCGCTTGTCGTCGAGCGCCGCGACGCTTGGCTTCGGGTTCGACGAAGCGCGCATTCGTGAGGAGATTTCAGCGCGGTGCGCCACGCTCCCGGCGCAGATGCCGCATCGAATGCGGCTTGCTTTGAGCAAGAGCGGGGTGACCCACATCTCGGCCGCGATACTTGCGCCGTTGGCGGATGCGATCGTTGGTGTTCTGCTCGGCCCCGAAGCGCAGTTCGCGCCGACCCACGCCGCCGATCCGCTGCTGCGCCACAAAACCACGCGCCGAGCAGACTACGACCGCGGCTGGCGCGAAGCCGAAGCGAAGGGCGCCTTCGATACGCTGTTTTTCAACGAACGGGGCGAACTGACCGAAGGCGGCAGGTCGAACGTGTTCGTGAAGCTCGCGGGACAATGGTGGACGCCGCCGCTCGCGTCAGGCGTGCTGCCAGGTGTAATGCGAAGCGTGTTGCTCGACGACGCGTCGGGCTTGCGGGCAGGTGAAAAAGTGCTGACGCGGGCGGATGTGCTGAACGCCGAAGCGCTGCTCGTGTGCAACGCGTTGCGCGGCGCGGTGCCGGCACGGCTTGTTGGTTAGAGCACTGAAAAATACGGGAATGCCGCGCGCTCGCGCGGCAATGAAACATCAGAACGTGTGCTCGGCGCCGGGAAACGTGCCGTCCTTTACCGCCCGCACATACGCCTCGACGGCCGCCTGAACATTCGGCTGTCCTTGCATGAAATCCTTCACGAAGCGCGGTCGCTTGCCAGGAAAAATCCCGAGCATGTCGTGCAGCACCAGCACCTGACCCGAGCAGCCGAGGCCCGCGCCGATACCAATCGTCGGAATGCGCAGCTGTTGCGTGACCTCGCCCGCGAGTTGCGACGGGATCGCTTCCATCACGATCAATTGCGCGCCGGCTTCCTGCACGGCGAGCGAATCGCGCAGCAGCTGGCTCGCGCCCGCTTCGGTCTTGGCCTGCACCTTGAAGCCGCCGAACGCATGCACCGACTGCGGCGTGAGACCCACATGCGCGCACACCGGAATCGAGCGCTCGACCAGAAACCGCACCGTGTCGGCGAGCCATTCGCCGCCTTCGAGCTTGACCATCTGCGCGCCCGCGCGCATCAGTTCGACCGAGCTCCTGAATGCGTCTTCGCGCGTGCCGTAGGTGCCGAACGGCAGGTCCGCGACGATCAGCGCCGACGGCCGCGCGCGCGCGACGCTCGCCGTGTGATACGTGATGTCGGCAAGCGACACCGGCAGCGTGGTCGCCTGGCCTTGCAGGACGTTGCCGAGCGAGTCGCCGATCAGCAGCACGTCGACGCCCGCGCGATCGAGCAGCGCGGCGAAGCTCGCGTCGTAACAGGTGAGCATGGCGATCTTTTCGCCAGCATCGCGCATTGCCTGCAGTTTCGGCACGGTGATCGCGCTCCGGCTCGCTTCCTGCAAATAAGTCATGGTCAATCCAGTGAAAAAAATGAACTAGCCGCGCCGCTTACAGCGACGTGGCTTTGACAAAGAATTCCTTGCGGCCGCGCATCGTCTCGATGCGTTCGGCGAGCAGCGCAAGGTCCGCGTCGGAGTCGAGCGGATTCAGGTGTTCGGCGTTGACCGTCAGCACGGGCGTGCGGTCGTAGTGGTAGAAGAATTCGTTGTACGCGTCGCACAGCGCGCGCAGATAGGCATCGGAAATCTGCAGCTCCATCGGCACCGCGCGCTTCTGGATGCGCGCGAACAGCACCTCTGGGCTCGCCTGCAGATAAACGACGAAGTCCGGCTCCGGCGCGCTGACGTCGAGCCGCACGGCAAGCGCGCGGTACAACTGCCACTCGTCTTCCTGCAAGGTCAGACGCGCGAAGATGTCGTTTCGCTGCGTGATGAAGTCGGCGATCAGCGGCGTGCCGCTCGCCTGCGCGGCGCTGACTTCCTGCGCCTGCTGCGCGCGTTGCAGTGCGAAGTGCAACTGCACCGGTAGCGCATAGCGCGTGGTGTCGCGATAGAAGCGTTCAAGAAACGGATTGTCTTGCGAGCGTTCGAACAGTTCGTGCATCGACCAGCGTTGCGCGAGGCGCCGCGCGAGTGAGGTTTTGCCGACGCCGATCGGCCCTTCGATCGCGATATAGCCGAACGGCGGGCGCAGCTGCGGCGCGGTGACCGTGAGCGGCGGCGAACTCATTCGCAGCGGCCTTTCTCGGCGGAATTGCCGGTCAGCGCATTGAGCATCGGGCACTGGCAGGGCGACTTCACCTTCTCGATGCGCTGATCGCTCACGCTGTCGAGCAGCGCGGCGGCCCGGCCATGCAGCGGAATGACGATCGCCGCGTCGATCTCGACGAGCGGCACCAGCGCAAACGCGCGCTCGACGAGGCGTGGATGCGGCACGATCAGATCGGCTTCGTCGATCGATTGATCGCCATACAGCAGGATGTCGAGATCGAGCGTGCGCGGCGCATTGCGGAACGGCCGCTCACGGCCGAACTGATGCTCGATCTTGTGGCACAGCGCGAGCAGATGCCGCACGGGGAGCGTCGTTTCCAGCTTCACGACGCAGTTGAAATAGTCGTCGCCGCCCGCGTCGATCGGGGCAGTACGATACAGGCTCGATTTGGCGAGCACGGGTGATGGCGTGCTGTTGTGCGAGGCACACCACCGCGTCTTTCAGGGTCTGGCGCGCGTCCCCGAGATTCGCGCCGAGGCCGAGATAAGCAACCGTCATGGCATAACTTCCTGCAACTATCGTTTTGACGGCTTTTCCGCGAACGCCGCGTCAGTCTTCGTGCGAGCCTTCGAGGCCCGCGTCGTTGTCCGTGCGTTCGGCGGACGAGCCGCCCTCCACTCCGTCACCTGATTTGCGGCTTCTGGCGCCACCGCGCCGCCGTCGTTTTCTTGGGCTCCGGTCCTTCCCGCCTTGCGTGAGCAATGTCTCGCGCGCGGCGACGTCACCTTCGATGAACTCCGTCCACCACGCACCGACCGACTCGTCGAGTTCGCCCGATGCGCAGCGCAACAGGAGGAAATCATACCCCGCTCTAAATCTTTGGTGTTCGAGCAGCTTCAGCGCGCTGCGCCCCGAGCGTTTTTCGAGGCGCAGCTGCAGGCCCCAGATCTCGCGCATGTCGGCCGAGAAGCGCTTGTGGATCGCGAGCTTTTCGGTCTGCATGTCGAGCACTTCGTCCATCGCGCGATGCAGCGCGGGCACCGGATACTCGCCTTCGGCCTCGAACTTCTGCCAGCGCTGCTGCACGTCGTGCCACAACAGCGTCGCGAACAGGAAGCCCGGCGACACCGGCTTGCCGGCGAGCACGCGTGCATCTGTGTTAGAGAGTGCCAGAGAAATGAATTTTTCGCCGGTCGGCTGCTCGAGCACGACGTCGAGCAGCGGCAACAGCCCGTGATGCAGGCCTTCCTGGCGCAGCCGCGTCAGGCACGCGAGCGCGTGACCCGACAGCATCAGCTTTAGCATTTCGTCGAACAGACGCGCGGCGGGCACGTTGTTGATCAGATCGGCCATCTTCTCGATCGGCGCGCGCGTGGCGTCGTCGATGTCGAAGTCGAGCTTGGCGGCGAAGCGCACGACGCGCAGCATGCGCACCGGATCCTCGCGATAGCGCGTGGCCGGGTCGCCGATCATGCGCAACAGGCGCGCGCGCATGTCGGCCATGCCGTTGTGGTAGTCCAGCACTGTTTGTGTGGCCGGATCGTAGTACATCGCGTTGATCGTGAAGTCGCGGCGCGTGGCGTCCTCGTGCTGCTCGCCCCACACGTTGTCGCGCAGCACGCGGCCGCTCGCATCGACCGCGTGGGTGCGGCGGTCCAGCTCGTCGCGCTTCAGACGCTTCGGCGGCGGCGCGTCGGCCGCGGGCGGATCGACCAGCGCGCGGAACGTCGAGGTTTCGATGATTTCCTGGCCGAACTGCACGTGCACGATCTGGAAGCGCCGGCCGATGATGCGCGCGCGGCGGAACAGCTTCTGCACCTGTTCGGGAGTCGCGTCGGTCGCGACGTCGAAGTCTTTCGGCTTGACGCCGAGCAGCAGGTCGCGCACCGCGCCGCCGACGATGAACGCACGGAAGCCCGCCTGTTGCAGGCCCTCGGTCACGCGGATCGCATTGCGCGAGATCAGCGTGGGGTCGATGCCGTGCACGTCGTGCGGAATGATGACGGGTACGTCCGGCTCGCGCGGCGCTTGCGCGGCAGCAGCGGCACCTGCGGACTTGCGGCGCGGCCGCGCGGCCGTGCCGGAAGCGGTCGTGCCGGATACGGACTTGCTGCGCGCCGGCGGCTTGTCATTGGCATTGACGTCGACGCTGGCGGCGGCGGAGAGCGTGTCGTCAGCGGTCGCCGTGTCCTGGCCGAATAGCTTGCGGATGAGTTTCTTGATCACGAGGGTTGGAAGAGTTCGAGGATGCGCCAGCCTTTGGCCTGCGCATGGGCGCGCAACGTGTCGTCCGGATTGGTCGCGATGGGATCGGTGACTTTTTCGAGCAGCGGGATGTCGTTGTGCGAATCGCTATAGAAATAGCTGTGCTCGAAGTCGCTCCAGCTCTTGCCGAGCGACGCGAGCCACATTTCGGTGCGCACGATCTTGCCTTCCTTGTAGCTCGGCGTGCCGGTCGGACGACCGGTGTAGGCGCCGTGCGGCTCCCCGCCGACGGTCTCGGCCTCGCACGCGATCAGCGTGTCGACGCCGAACGCCTGCGCGATCGGCCGCGTGATGAACTCGTTGGTCGCAGTGACGACGCAGCACAGGTCGCCCGCTTCACGATGCTGTTTCACGAGTTCGAGCGCCACCGGCTGGATGGCCGGCGTGATGAACTCGTGCATGTACTGCGCGTGAAAGTCAGCGAGCTGCGCGCGTGTGTACTTCGCGAGCGGCGTCAGCATGGCGATCAGATAAGCGTGAATGTCGAGCTTGCCGGCCTTGTAGTCGGTGTAAAAGCGATCGTTTTCACGGGCGAAATTTTCGGCGTCGACCATGCCTTTTTTCACCATGAAGCGGCCCCATTCGTGGTCGCTGTCGGTGGGAATGAGCGTGTGGTCGAGATCGAAGAGTGCAAGGTTAGCCATGGGCGCCTATTTTACTTGAAGCGGGAAGAGCGGCGTGTGAACCCGGCGCGGCGGCGGGGTCGGGCGACGCGAGCATCGTGCGCAACAGCGGCAGCGTGACCGCGCGTTTCTGTTCGAGCGAGAAGCGGTCGAGCGCGTCGAGCAGCGCCATCAGGCTCGGCATGTCGCGGCGAAAGTGCGTGAGCAGGTACGCCGGCACGTCGTCGGCGAGCATGATGCCGCGCTCGCGCGCCGCGCGTTTCAACACCGCGGCCTTCGCGTCGTCGGGCAACGGCGCAAGGTGAAACACCAGTCCCCAGCCGAGGCGCGTGCGCAAATCTTCGCGCACCGTCATGCCGATCGGCGCCGCGTTGCCCGCGGCGACGAGCGCGCTGGTCGGATGCGCGCGCACTTCGTTGAACAGGTTGAACACGGCGATCTGCTGCGCGGCCGACAGCGCGTCGCAGTCGTCGATTGCATAGAGCGCGACGCGCGGATCGAAGCCGAAGGCGGCGAGGCTGCTTTGCGGCCCTGCGAAGCGCGCATGCCCCGGCGGCGCTTCGTGCACGAGCGCCTGCAGCAGGTGCGTGCGGCCGCTGCCGGCTTCGCCCCAGATGTAGAAGGTGCGATCGGCGACCGGTCCGGAGGCGAGCGCGTCGTCGAGCTCACGCAGGCGCGTGACCAGCTCGGCGTTCGCGCCGGCGAAGAAATTGTCGAATGTCGATGGCGGCGGGGTGCCGAGATCGAGCGTCAGTTGACGAAGCACAGTAGGTTAATGCCGAAAATGAGGCTCAGGCCGCGAGTGGCCCGGACCTCGGGGCCTGGAAGGTTGCCAGGCGCTCAGTTGTCGTGAAGCGTGCTCGCCGGGTCGTGAGGCCGCGCGTCGCGAAGCACGGCTGGCGCAATTGCGCGGGTCGGCGGCGCCGGAATCGGGGTGTCGTGTTGCAATGTCGTTTCCAGGATATCGTCGGAACGCGTGAATTCCAGCCAGGCGGCCAGCATCGGGTAAAATCGTATTTTACCGACCTTCGAGCTTTTCCCCATGAATCAACCGAAATCCGCCGAGCATTCAACCGATTCGGCCCAAGGTTTGTCGTATCGCGACGCCGGCGTGGACATCGATGCGGGTGACGCCCTCGTCGACGCCATCAAGCCCTTTGCCAAGAAAACCCTGCGCGACGGCGTGCTGGGCGGCATCGGTGGATTCGGCGCGTTGTTCGAAGTGCCGAAGAAGTACAAGGAACCGGTGCTCGTGTCCGGCACTGACGGCGTCGGCACCAAGCTGCGTCTGGCGTTCCAGCTGAACAAGCACGACACGGTCGGCCAGGATCTGGTCGCGATGAGCGTCAACGACATCCTCGTGCAGGGCGCCGAGCCGCTGTTCTTCCTCGACTATTTCGCCTGCGGCAAGCTCGACGTCGGCACGGCGGCGACCGTCGTGAAGGGCATTGCGCACGGCTGCGAGCTGTCGGGCTGCGCGCTGATCGGCGGCGAAACCGCGGAAATGCCGGGCATGTACCCGGACGGCGAATACGACCTGGCTGGTTTCGCGGTCGGCGCGGTGGAAAAGAGCAAGATTATCGACGGCAGCAAGATCGCGTCGGGCGACGTGGTGCTCGGGCTCGCGTCGAGCGGCATCCATTCGAACGGCTTTTCGCTCGTGCGCAAGATCATCGAGCGTGCCAATCCCGATCTGAACGCGGACTTCGACGGCCGCCCGCTCGCCGACGCGCTGATGGCGCCGACGCGCATCTATGTGAAGCCGCTGCTCGCGCTGATGCAGCAGATCGAGGTCAAGGGTATGGCGCACATCACGGGGGGCGGCCTGGTCGAGAACATTCCGCGCGTGCTGCGCGAAGGCCTGACGGCCGAGCTCGACCATCGCGCGTGGCCGCTGCCGCCGCTGTTCTCGTGGCTGCAGAAGCACGGCGGCGTCGCCGATGCGGAGATGCATCGCGTGTTCAACTGCGGTATCGGTATGGCGGTAATCGTGTCGGCCGCGGATGCCGAAGCGGCGATTGGTCTGCTGTCCGCGGCGGGCGAGCAGGTCTGGAAGATCGGCACGGTCCGTGAGAGCGCAGCGGGTGAAGCGCAGACAGTCGTGGTCTAAAGGTTGACGAGGGCGGCGTGCCGCAATGGTGCGCCGCGCGGGCTTCAAATCCTTTGCTTCACATTTCCCGCTTCAAATTCCCGCTTTACGTCCCTCCGATTCCCCCACGCTGATCGGCGCCTCAAACCAGCGTTTCGATCAACTCCACCACCCGCGCCGTCGCGTGCGGATCGCAGCAATCCACCACCTGTCTTTCCGGCATGCTGCGCAGCCACGTGAGCTGCCGCTTGCAGAGTTGCCGCGTCGCAAAGACGCCCTTGTCGCGCATGGTCCGATAGTCGACCGCGCCGTCGAGGTATTCCCACACCTGCCGATACCCGACGCAGCGCATCGACGGCATCTCGGGCAGCAGGTCGCCGCGCGCGCGCAGCTTCACCACTTCATCGACGAAACCGTGCGCGAGCATCGAATCGAAGCGCTGCTCGATGCGCGCGTGCAGCACGCCACGCTCGGACGGCTCCAGCGCGACCGGCACGAAGCTTGCCAATGCGGCGTCGTCGGTGCGCGCGGGCGCGGCGAGCAGTGTCGACATCGGCTGGCCGGTCAGCATGAACACTTCCAGCGCGCGCTGGATGCGCTGCGAATCGTTCGGCGCGAGACGCGCGGCCGTGACCGGATCGAGCGCGGCGAGCCGCGCGTGAAGCGCCGGCCAGCCGTCGCGGGCGGCGTCGGCGTCGAGCCTCGCGCGTACTTCGGCATCGGCGGCGGGCAGGTCGTTGAGGCCCTGCGTGAGCGCCTTGTAGTAAAGCATCGTGCCGCCGACCAGCAGCGGCAGCCGCCCGCGCGCATGAATTTCTCCGACGAGCCGCAGCGTATCGGCGCGAAACTGCGCGGCCGAGTACGAGTCGGCTGGATCGACGATATCGATCAGATGATGCGGCGCGACCGCGCGTTCTTCCGCGGTCGGCTTCGCGGTGCCGATGTCCATCTCGCGATAGACGAGCGCCGAGTCGACGCTGATGATTTCGACCGGCCGCCGCGCGGCGAGCGCGAGCGCGGCGGCGGTCTTGCCGGACGCGGTCGGGCCGAGCAGGCACGGGATGGGAGTAGGGCGTGACGTCATGGGCAAGCGGGCGCGCGGCGCAACGGTGTGATCGAAACGCAGCGGCGTTACTGCCCCCGCATGAACAGCCGATCGAGATCGGCCAGCGTCAGCTGATACCAGGTCGGCCGGCCGTGGTTGCACTGATCGGCGCGCTCGGTCGCTTCCATCTGGCGCAGCAGCGCGTTCATTTCGTCGAGCGTCAGACGCCGGTTCGCGCGCACCGCGTGATGGCACGCGAGCGTGCCGAGCAGTTCGTGCTGACGCTCGGTCAGCACGCGCGAGCCGCCGAATGCATGCAGGTCGGACAGCACCGCGCGCGCAAGCGCTTGCAGGTCGGCGTCCTTCAGCAACGCGGGGACTGCGCGGATCGCGAGCGTGGTCGGCGACAACACCGCGAGGTCGAAGCCGAGCGCATCGAGCGTATCGCGCTCTTCCTCGACCGTGCCGATTTCGACCGGATCGGCCTGCATCGTCTGCGGGATCAGCAGCGGCTGCACGGCGATCGTGCGGTCGGCGAGCGCGTTCTTGAACTGCTCGTACAGGATGCGCTCGTGCGCGGCATGCATGTCGACGATTACGAGCCCGTGGCGGTTCTGCGCGAGCACGTAGATGCCGTGGACCTGGCCGAGCGCGAAGCCGAGCGGCTGGTCGTCGGTGGCGTCGAATGCGGGGGAAGCGGGGCGCGGCGCGAACGGCGCCGCGTCGTATGGCGACGTCGTGTCGGTTGCGGAGTCGCGCGCTTCGAACAGCGACGCGCCTTCGACCCGGCCGGCAAGCGGATCCTTGCGGCCGAACAGCGCATCGTAACCGGCGAGCGGTTGCGCGACCGGCAGCGTGCCTTGCGTCATGCGTGCCTGGCGCATCCACGTGTTGCCAGGCTGCGAGGCGCCCGGGGCGCCGAAGCTGCTGCCGCCGCCAAGGCCGCCGCGGCTTCCCGCGCCGAAGCCCGCGCCGCTCGAAAGACCGGCGCCCGCGCCAATGCCGTCGCCTACGCCGCTTGTGACACCCGGCGGCGTCGAACCAGATGAAGCCGGTCCACCGGCCGACGGTTCCAGACGCGCCGCATGCCCGCCCGCCGTCGTGTCAGGCGACGCGCCCGCGTGCCGAGCGAGCGCGCGCTGCACCGCATGGAACACGAACTGGTGGATCGAGCGCGAATCGCGGAAACGCACCTCGATTTTCGACGGATGTACGTTCACGTCGACGCCTTCGGGCGGCAAATCGAGGAACAGCACGTACGACGGATAACGCTCACCGTGCAGCACGTCTTCATACGCGGCGCGCACCGCGTGCGTGAGCAGCTTGTCACGCACGAAGCGGCCGTTGACGAAGAAATACTGTTGATCGGCGCGACCGCGGCTCGCGGTCGGCAGACCGGCGCAGCCGTAGATCGCAAGCGGACCGGCGGATTCGTCGAGCGGCAGATGAGCGGTCGCGAACGTCTCGCCGAGAATCTTCGCGACCCGCGCGGGCGGCTCGCTCGCGTTCCAGTGCTCGACGGCCTTGCCGTTGTGCAGCACCGAGATCGCGACGTCCGGCCGCGCGAGCGCGGCGCGGCGGATCTGTTCAAGACAGTGGCCGAGTTCGGTCTGTTCGCTTTTCAGGAATTTGCGGCGTGCCGGGGTGTTGAAGTACAGCTCGCGGACTTCGATCGTCGTGCCCTGGGTGCCGGCGGCGGGACTCAGCACGCCGGTTTCCGCGTCGATGCGCACCGCGTGCGGCACGTCTGCGGTGCGGCTCGTGATGCTCATCTGCGCGACCGACGCGATCGACGCCAGCGCTTCGCCGCGGAACCCGAGCGTCGCGACCGCTTCGAGCTCGGCGAGCGAGCGGATCTTGCTGGTCGCATGGCGCGTCAGGGCGAGCACGAGTTCGTTCTCGGGGATGCCGCAGCCGTCATCGGTGATCGAGATGCGTTTGACGCCGCCTTCGTCGAGCAGGATGCGCAGCGTCTGCGCGCCCGCGTCGAGCGCATTCTCGAGCAGCTCCTTGACTACCGACGCCGGCCGCTCGACCACTTCGCCGGCGGCGATCTGGCTGATCAATTGATCGGGGAGCGGCTGGATGGCGCGCAACGGACGCGGCGCGGGCGCCGCGCGAGAGGCGTCGGAAGGTGCGGCCGCGGCCGCGGTGCCCGCAGGCGTTTCGGAGAATTCGGACATGGCGAAATTATAGCGACTTGGCGCACGCCGCCCGCGCAGACGCCCAACCAGCAGATTTTCATTCGACCCGAGGCACTTTCGGTATCATGTCGCGGTCAATTCGCAGCGGTCGGCTCGCCGCTTGCTGCCCCTGTTGCCGGGTCGCGCGGCGGCCGTTTTCCCTCTACGCACATACTGGTTTAAAAGGACGTCCCTTGGATACGTTGCTACATTTCGCCAATCTTGTCCTGCACATCGACAAGTTTCTCGGGGACTTCATTCAGGTCTACGGCGCCTGGGTCTACGCGGTGCTGTTCGCGATCGTGTTCGCCGAAACCGGGCTCGTGGTGCTGCCGTTTCTGCCGGGCGATTCGCTGTTGTTCATCGGCGGCGCGTTCTCCGCGACCGGGCAGATGCATCTCGGGCTGCTGATCCTGTTGCTGCTGGTGGCGGCGGTCTCGGGCAATACGACCAACTATCTGATCGGCCGCGCGATCGGACCGCGCGTGTTCAATACGCACATTCCGGTGCTCGAGCGTTTTCTCGATCGCGCCGCGCTGCAGAAGACTCACAACTTCTATGAGAAACACGGCGGCAAGACGATCGTGCTCGCGCGTTTCATCCCTGTCGTGCGGACGTTTGCGCCATTCGTCGCGGGCGCGTCGTCGATGACGTGGAGCCGCTTCCAGATGTTCAACGTCGTCGGCGCGCTGTTGTGGGTGCTGCTGCTGACACTGCTCGGCTATTTCTTCGGCAACATCCCGTTCATCCGTCAGTATCTGAACGTGATCGTGCTTGTCGGTATCGGCGCGGCGATCGTACCGATCGTGCTCGGCGCGCTGTGGAAGATGCTGCGCAAGAATGGCGCGAACGCGAGTACGCGTTGATGACGAGTTGTTTGCTGTATTTCGGGCCTTGAAAACACGAAAGGCGTCGCGAATCTCGCGACGCCTTTTTTCATGCCGCCATGCCGACGACCCGGGTCGGGTGCGCGCGGAGGTTCGATCAGATCAATCGCGCGTGATCGCGCGCGGTGCGAGTGGCGTTTCCGGCGTCGGATAGCCGGCTTCCTTGAAGGTCTGAACGATCGCGCGATTGGTGTCGAAGTAGACCTGCCAGTAGTTCTGGTTGGACGAGTAAGGGCGCACGCACAGCAGCGGTCCTTCTGGCGTGAAGCTCAAGACCTCGATATCCGGCGCGGGGTTTTCGGCCACGTTCGGAATCTTCGCGACGGCGGCTTTCAAACGCGCGATCGCATCGGTCGGATCGACGCCATTGGCGATCTTCGCGGTCAGCTCGACGCGCCGGAACGGCAGCACGCTGTAGTTCGAGATCGTGTCGGAGAAGATCTTGTTGTTGCCGATGATGGTCGTCACGTTGTCCGGCGTCACGATCGTGGTGCCGAACAGGCCCAATTCCGTGACGGTGCCGGTGACGCCCGCGGCCATGACGAAATCGCCGACCTTGAACGGCCGCAGCACCTGCATGAACACGCCGGCCGCGAAGTGCGCGAGCAGGCCGCCCCACGCAGTACCGATCGCGAGGCCGAGGCCGGCGAGCAACGCGGCGAACGACGTCGTCTGCACACCGAAGATTTGCAGGATCGCGAGGACGAGCAGCAGGTTCAGCAACCCGGCGAGAATCGACGCGAGGTAGTGGGCGAGCGTCGGGTCGACCCGGCCGTTGCGTGCGAGCATCTTGCGCAACAGGCGGGAGATCAGCCCGATGACCCAGCGGCCGACGATCCACAGCACGATTGCGCCGATGACCTTGGTGCCGATGTCGATGCCACGGGTCATGATGAATGCACGTACGGTTTCGATATCCAAGATGTTTCCTCGTTATAGGTTGCCATCAACGGATTGAACGACGGTGGTGCCATGACCCACAACGCGCGGTCTTCGGGAGTTATAGCCGACGGCGCCCGCACGCGCAAGGACCGTTCCTGCCCTGCTCGCGACGGCAATACAGAGATGAAACATGGCGGGGCGTACGTGAAAAGCCGGTCGGGGCGTGCCGGGCTCACATGCGCAGCCGCGATTCGGAATACGGTGACGTCTGGATGACAACCGCGTCGTCCGGGGCGCTTTTCACGGCGCACCGGCGCCTCGACATCCGATGCCACGAGAACGCGATCACGATCGCGAGCGCATACGCGCCAGCACGCCGAAGAAACGACGTCGGCAGGGCGAATTGTCCATAGCGGTTCTGCGCGTCGGCGAACACGACAAACGTCAACAAGCCGTCGAGCATGCACGTGGCCAGCGCGATCACGATGAAAATCGCAGGGCCGCTCAGCGCGGCACCCGACCCGAACCGGTTATACAGTCGACAGGCCATCGATACGATGGCGAACAAGGCGAGGTTCGACAGCAGATCGAACAGGAAGGTGGTCATTATCGGTTCAATGAAAGAGCAATGGGCCGTGGGGTTGCCGGAACGTATGCTCGCGCAAGGTTCAGACATGCTCCGCTGATTCGGCGGCGATCATTGCATATCTTTTCATCTCGATAAATAACCAGAAAAAGCGAAGGTCGTATCGCTCTTTCTTTCGTTTGTTTTTATAGGCAATCGGGATGCGAAAAGTCCTTTGCAAATTTATAGTACTGCGACGGATTCCGTGCGCTGCGCCTCAGAAGCGATAAGAAATGCCGATCTGCAACGTCGGATACCATCGATAAGGCGAGACCTTATCGCGCAGTTGCTGCAATCCGGTGTTGATGATCTGCTGACTCATCTCCGGTCCTGCGGCCTGCGACAGTGCCGGCGACAGTGTGTACGAGGATTTCGGAATGCCGTAGGCGACACCGAGATCGACCACGAGCCCCCAGCCTTTGGCTCCCGGGTGCAAGCCATAGCCGACGCCAAGGTAGGGCATCGCGGTCGGGTATCGGGCGGTCGCCGTCGCGTACTCGCCAGGAAAGGCCGGCGAGGCTTTGCCCTCGAATACGTACATGCCGTTGGTCGGAACCGAGTTGCCGCTGACTTCGTTGTCGGTCAGACGCAGGCCCGCTGTCACGCGAAAGCCGGTGCCGGCCCACGGAAAGAAATCGCCGTAGAGACCGCCCTGGCGCAGCCGTATGCCGTCTTCGTAGCGATTGCCGCCGACCTCGAAGTTGTGCGACAGATTGATCGCGTTGAAGTCCGCGTGCACGCCGAACCACGACGTGACGCTCCACGCCGCGCCAACCCCGATGCCCAGCGTGCCGCCTTGCAGATAGACCTCCTGCGCATGCGACGTTTCGATCAGACACGGCAAAGCCACTACCCAGATTACCTTTCCAGCTTTCATGGGTACCCCTGCGCGGCGGGCAGCCCGATCGTTGCGGGACGCGCTCGCCGTTTTGTCGTCTCTTCTTTTGCTCTCTTTGTCGCGAACGCTCTAAGGCGTCGTGAAGCGATCATGCGAGCAGAGGGCGTAGACGGTCTGTGAGGTGGCGAACCATACGGTCAAATGAATGGGGTCGGAGTGCGCGACGATGTCGCCGCGTCGCCGTTCAGTTCGAGCGACGGCAGATGTCAATCGCGGGGCATTGGCGAGGAGCGCCGCCTCGCTTTGGATGTGGCCGGTCGGTAAGGAAGCTTAGGGAACTGCGCATCGCCGATGACGCTTGCCCACGCCTTCATCCAGCAGGTGGCGAGTGTCTTTTCAGCTTCCGACTCAGCGCGCATAAGGCGGCTCGTGGCAAGAAGCAAACGAGCCAACGCATATTCCTTGCGTGTGGATTCCCGACGCAAAAGCGAATGATTCTTCTGCATGGCCGGCCACCGAAAAGTCAGCGAGAAGCGTGGCAAATTAAATCGGGCCGCATTGCATTCGTACCCGACGAACGACCGCGCGGCGCAAGCGACGGGCTGCTGTCGAGTAAGGATTCGCTCCAGATTGGTGCGTCGTCGATCAATGGGGCGTTGCGTCGCAACACCTGCCACTGTGGTGAAAACGACAAATCAACCTTGTTTAATTTTGACAAGTCGCGCCGTGCGTTTATCCGTGCGACGATGAAATTGTCAATGTTCCTGACATGAAGATCCAGTTACGGGGGCTCCATGAGTAGCATTCCGCTTATCTGGGCAGCGGTGCCGCACAACAGCGATGGTGTTGTCTTTCAGATCCGGCTTGGCCGCGGACTTCAGCGTTTTCATGTGTCGCGGCGCGTGCTCGAGGATGTGTTCGAACTCGAACGAAAAGCGTCCGACGCGCGCCAACTCGAATTCTTCTATATGCACGAGCAGCGCATCCTCGCGCGCGCTAGCGCAAAGCGTGCGACGGCCTGCTCGGCCACCGTTTCACTACGGGCCGCCGATTTCGGCGTGTCGAACGACAGCGAGCGCTGGGCGACGCCGAGCGGCGTCGCGCACGGCCTCATCTAGGCGAACCGATGTTTGATGCACCGCCGCGATCAACGGGCGGCCGTGCGTCGATGCCGCGCGTCAGGGTGCCTTGAGCTGCGCCTCGAGCACTTCGAACGTGCCGGGGATCACCGTCGCGCGCGGATGAGAATTGGCAGTCGTGGCCGGGTCGGCCGCGCCGAACTTCGACGACACCAGATAGATCCGGTGCTGCTGTTCATCGAGCGCCATCGTTTTCGCGCCTTCCAGCGTTGGCATGTTCTGCGCGACCGTGTAATGGTCCGCATCGTCTTCATGCACGATCGTCAGCGTGCCGTCCGCGCCGTTCGAACTGAACGCGAGCTTCAAGGCCGGATCGAAAGCCGCCGCGTCGGGGTGACCCCCTATCAGCACCTCGGCCACGCGACGCCCCGACGTCGCATCGACGATCATCATGCGGTGATTGGCGCAAACTGAAAACAGGCGCTCGCTCGCCGGATCGATCGCGAGTCCGGTCGGCGACTCGCACCGTGCGAGTGGCCAATGCGCCAGCACCGTCGCGGACCGACCGTCCATCTCGACGATCTCGGCGCGATCTTCCACATTGACGAACACGTGCCCGTGGCTGTCCGCCGCGAGCGCCTCCGGCTTGCCGCCGACGCTCATCGTGGCGACCACCTTGCGCGTCGCGACGTCGATTGCGCTGACGCTGCCGTCGTGGCCATTGCTCACGAAGATGCGCCGCAAGGCCGGCACGTAGAGGATGCCGTCCGGGTCGGGGCCCGCGGCCTTGATGCTGTCGACGACCTTGAGTGTGTCGAGATCGACGACGCTCACCGTATTGGCGCGGCCGTTGGTGACGAAGCCGAGCTTGAGGTCCTCCACTAACGCGAAGCCGTGCACGCCGTCGGTGTTGGCGATCTCGCCGACCCGTTTGCCGGTGCGCGTATCGATCACCTGCACGTGCGTGTCGCGGCTGATGAAGAGGTGCTGGCGAACAGCGTCGTACGCCACGTAATCCCAACGCTCGCCGCCTTCGAGGCCATAGCGTTTCGCGATTTCGAATTGATCGGCGTTGGCGCCCGTCGCCGCATGGACGTTCGACAGCGCGAGCAGGGAAGCGAGGCCGCCGGCGATCAAGGCGGACAGGATATTGTTCAGTTTCACGTTGAGTATATTCATACTAGTACTGCGTATAGATTGGGAAGAGGGACGCCATTCCGGTGGGCGGATGACGTCCCTCGTGCGGTTGGGCGTTAGCGGATCATCATTCGTGGTCGTCGAGTTTGAAGTCGACCCACAATTGTTCCGAGAGCGTTTTGCCCGCGAATGCGGACTCGGGTTTCGGGTAAGCGGCGTCGCGCACAGCTGCGAGCGCTGCGCGGTCCAGCAGTCCGATACCGCTCGACACCACGACGCTGAGGTCGGACACGACGCCGTCGCGATACCGGAACGCGACGCGTGTGCGGCCCGTCATGCCAGCCATGCGGGCCGACTCGGGATAGCGCAGCGCGGCCTGAATCGCCGCGCGCAGCGCACCCTCGAAGCTTGGCGTAGGCGCGGCTGCAACCGGCGCCGCAGCGGGTGCGGGCGGTTGCCGCGCGGGCTGAGCTGGCGGTTGCGGCGCGGGCGCGGATGGCGGCTCGGTCGGTGTCGCCGCGGGCTGCACCGGCACCGGAGTCGGCAGGCGCTTCGGCACCGCGGCCGTCACGGGCTTCGCGGGCGTGTGCGCAGCATGGCGCACGGGTACGACCGGCCGCGCGGGAGGCGGCACGGGCTTCGCAGGCGGCTGCGGCGGTTGCGGCGCGGGAGCCGGTGCCGCCAGCGTCAGCAGCGTTGGCGGCGCTTCATGCGACACGGAAGACATCCGGGTCGTATGCGTGAGCAGCGCAATCGTCGCGCCGAGCACCAGCGCTTCCGCGACGAGCGCGATGGCGGCGGCCCGCAATAGGCGCGTTCGTTCCTGCACGATCCCGGAGGCGGGTACGGTTGCCATATCAGTTCGCCACGGGCTGCGCGGCGAGCGCGATTTGCGATACACCCGCGGCGCGGCACGCGTCCATCACCGAGACGAGGTGCTGGATCTGCGCCTGCTTCGAGCCGGCAATCGTCACGACCGTATGCGCGACGTCCGTGCGGGCGGCGAGCAGGGTGGTCAATTGCGCAAGGCTCAGCGTGCGGCCGTCGACCGACAGACTGCCGTCGGTCGCGAGCGTTACCGTGACCTGCGGCGGCGGCAGCGCTTGCGCCGTGGCGCTCGACGGCAGCTGCGAGCGCAGCCCCGCGTTCGGGATCATGTGCAGCGTGATCATGATGAAGAACACCAGTAGAAAGAACATGATGTCGATCATCGGGATGATCTCGATGCGCGCCTTTCGCGCCTCGAAATACTTCATCGTCAGACTCCCTGCGAGGCGAATTTGCCGACCACCGGGCGCGGCACTTCATGCACCGGCTTGACCGACTCATGCGTTCTGGCCGCAAGCCGGTTCACGAGCGCCGCCTTCAGGGTTTCGAGCTGATGAACGACGCCTCTTACGCGGTTGTGCAGACCGTTGAAGAACACGAGGCCGATCATCGCGACGAACAGACCCGACGCCGTAGCGATGAGTGCCTCGGCCACGCCGCCCGTGACCTGGGTCGGTGCGTTGCCCGGATTCGACAGCACCTGGAAGGCGTTGAACATACCGACGATCGTGCCGAACAGACCGAGCAACGGCGCGAGCGTGACGATCGTGTCGAGCACCCACAGGAAGCGGTCGATGTTCGGTGCTTCGCGCATGATCGCTTCGTCGAGACACGCATCGAGCTCATCGCGCGACGTCTGACCGGCAAGCCGGCCGGCGACCTTCAGCAGGCTCGCCATCGGCAGCGCCTGAAACTGTTCGGCGCATACCGTCAGCGAGGCGGCGTTCAGTTGTTCGAGGCGGTCGACCTGGTCGAGCACCGCGCGGCTGCCGCTCGATGCGCGCTGCAGGAACCACGAGCGCTCGATGATGATCGTCAGGGCAACGAACAGCATGGCGGCAATCACATACAACACGCCACCGGAATTGTTCGCGAGGTGCAGCAGGTTATCGACAGTCATGAAAGAAGCTCCGTTCAGAAATCGGTGGACAGCGTCGCGACGAACGCGCGGCCCGGGATGGTCCAGTAAAGCGGTGTGTTGTCCGCGGCGGTGTAGCCGGCCAGCGCATTGATGCTGGTGCGGTTGAAAAGGTTGTCGATCTGGAAACCGAGGCGCGTGTTATGCGTCCACGGTGCGAGTCGGGCAAACGTGTACGAGCTGGCGAAGTTGGTGATCGCATAGCCGCCGATCGGCTGGGTGTTGCCGGTATCGCCATACTGATGGCCGACGAACTTCATCAGCAACGAACCGTTGAGCGGCCCGCGTTCGTAGAGCACGCCGGCGGCGGCCGTCGATTGCGGCGCGTTGGGCATCCACGTATTGGTGCTCTTCTGTTTGGCCGAATTGAAGGTCAGATTGCCGTACAGGCTGAAGCCGTCGCCGACCGACAAGGTCGCTTCGGTTTCGACACCCTTGTAGGTCGCACCACCCGCATTCGAGAAGATCACGTTGTTGCCGACCGTGCGGCTCGTCACCGCGTTGCGGAAGTTGATGTAGTACAGATCGGCGGCGACGGTCAGACGCCCCGTTTTGTACGTCGTGCCGATCTGGTAGTTGTCGGTCTGTTCCGGATCGGGTTGTCCCGAGACGGTCGGATCGTTGACATAGAACACATTCAGGTTCGGCGCGAGAAAGCCCTGCGCGTACTGCGCATACGCGCTCCATTGCGGGGTGATCTGCTGGTGCAGCGTCAACGACGGCAGCACCTTGTCCCACGTATGGCTGAAATCGAGCGGCTCACCGGTCTTCTGGTTCATCGGCGTATCGATGCTGCGGTTGAACGACACGTACTTGAGTCCCGGCGTGATCGTCAAACCGTTCTGCAGTTGCCAGGCGTATTGCAGATACGGCTGAAACGTCAGCATCGTGTCGTTCATCGTGAAGTTTTGCGAGATGAACGCGAAGTTCAGCGACGAATCGACATTGAAGTTGTCGCGGAAGTTGGACTGGTGCGCGATCCACATGCCGGTCTGCAGCTTGCCGGGACCGAGTTGGCGCTCGAGCGCGAGGACGTCGCCGAACGCGCGGTAGTTGTTGTTCATCTCCTGGCCGGGCACGTTGTTCGGCCCGAAGATCGTGCCGTTCGGCGTTTCACCGTTCGGGTCGAGCCCGTTGAAGCCGTTGTGGTAGTAGCCGTACGTATAGAGCTTGTTGTCGATCACCCACTCGGCGACCTTGGTCTTCACGCCGATGTACTCGAAGTCCGTATTGATCTTGTCGAAGTTGTAGCCGGCATAGGCCTGACTCGTCGGATCGGCGCTAAGACCGAAGTTGGGACCGAACTGCTGGATCTGCGCGGCCGTCGCGCCGAGCGGCACGTTCTGGTGGATGTTGTTGTAAGTCGCGAACAGCGTGAGCAGCGTGTTGTCGCCGATCGGCTTGTCGAGCTTGAAGTAGACGTTCTGACGGCGCTGGTCCGCGTTGGTCAGATAACCGTCGCTGCTGCTCTGCGCATAGCCGACCATCGCGCGCGCATCGCCCCATTGCTGCAGATAGCCGGTATTGAACTCGGCGCCGGCCTGCCATGTGTCGAAGCTGCCGTACGAGCCGAGCACCGAGAATGCCGGCGATGCCGACGGATCCCTCGACTGCAGGCTGATCGTTCCGCCGAAGGTGGCGAAGCCGATCTGCGAAGCGTCGCCGGGACCGCGGTCGACGACGATATTGCCGAGCACCCGGTTCGAGAAAAACGACGTCGAATGATGGGTGAAGTCGTTGGTATCGCCAAACGGGATGCCGTCGAATGTCACGTTGTACTGACCGTCCTGAAAGCCGCGAATGGACAGGCTCTGCGATTCCATCAGGCCGGAGCCGTTCGGAGAAACATTCGACACGCTCGGCGCGATCTGCACGATCTCGCTGTAGTTCGCGGTCGGAGCGGTACTGTTTTCGATGTAACGCCGGCTGATCACCGACTGCGGTTGGGTTGCGGTGAGCGAGCCTTGCGAAGGCGCCTGCGCCGGTGCCGACTGCGTGTTGGTGCTGGTGGCCGTGCCGCTGTTCGATGACGAGACGGCCGTGCTTTGCACGGAGCCGAGATCGCCCGAGGTCTGGGCATGCGAGATCTGTGCGCCGGCCGCGCACAGTGTGGCAAGAACGAATTGCGTCAGCGGCTTCTTTCTAAGGGGAAAACTAACCCGTTGCATGGTGCTGCATCCTTTCGCGAGTGGGGCGATGAACTGGGAGTCGAACGAGGCGGGATGCTATCAACCGTCCGTTAATGCGAAGTGATCGGTATCTTACGAATCTAAAGTTGCTATTACGGATGCCCCACAACAGCGCGATCCGCACTGACGCTACGCGACGCGCTCAGGTTTGTAAGATTGTGGACACCGCGCATTCATACGTGCGCACTAGCATCGGCAGCACTGTTCAGGCGGTGAATCACGCCTTTTTTCCTGGCGGCGATAGCGCCGTGCCACTTCGCTGCAATCTCTCTTCATTTCTCGCACACGATGAAACGCTTTACCTGCTTGCCGCTCGCGGCTTCCCTCTTCGTCGCTGCAAGTGCGGCGAGTTACGCCGCACCGTCCGCGGAGGCGAGCTATCTCGACGCTCGTCAAATTCCGCTTGGCGTGCTGCTCGCGCCACCTGCCGCCGATGGTTCCGAGCGTCAGCAAGCCGATCTCGATGCCGTGCTGAACGCGCAGCGCAGCCGCACGCCGGAGCAGGTGGCGCGCGCGAAGGCGGACGCCACCAAGTCCGTGTTCCGCTTCGCGGATGTGCTCGGACCGGACTTCAAAGAAGCCGGTCTGCCGAAAACCACTGCGCTGTTCGAAGCCGTCGATCACGATGCCGAGCGGGTCGCAAAAGGCGGCAAGCATGTCTTTAGCCGCGCGCGGCCCTTCATCGCGAGCCGCGACGTGCAACCGATCGTGCCGAAGCGGCCCGGCGACGACTACAACTCGTACCCGAGCGGTCATGCGACCTTCGGCTATCTGTGCGCGATCCTGCTCGCGCAGATGGTCCCCGAGAAGCGCGATGCGCTATTCGCGCGTGGGCGCGAATTCGGCATGAACCGCGTCGTCGACGGCGTCCACTATCCGAGCGATGTCGAAGCGGGTCGCATCGACGGAACGCTCGTCGCGGCGGCGCTGATGGCCAATCCGGATTTTCAGCGCGACTTTGCCGATGCGAAGGCGGAAGTGCGCGCGGCACTGAAGCTCGACTAGTTGCACGTGTGAACGGTTTTCGGCTCCGCGCGGGACGCGTCATGAGGCAGAAACATGGCCATGTCATACTCCGCGCCCGCATAGGCGGCCCCCGCTATTGACGTCGCCGTTCATGCGGCGACGCACGACCACAGGAAACGACGTCCTCTTGGAAAGCAGAGCAGCGATCAACTACCCCGCGGGGCGCAGACCCCGCATTCTCGTCGTCGAAGATGACGAACGTGTGAGGCTCGAAGTCTCCACCGCGCTCGAGGACTACGAATTCGCCGTGGAAAGCGTGCCGAGCGGCCATGCCGGCCTGCTGCGCGCGCTCAACGGCGATTTCGACGCAGTCGTGCTCGACCGGATGCTGCCCGACGTGGATGGTCTGTCCATCCTCTCCACGTTGCGCAACGTCGGCAAAGAGACCCCGGTGCTGATACTGAGCGCGCTTTCGGCGGTCGACGAACGCGTACGCGGCCTGCGCGCCGGCGGCGATGATTACCTGACCAAACCATTCGACAGTCTCGAGTTGACCGCGCGCCTCAATGCGCTGCTGCGCCGCCGCTCTTCTTCTGAGCAACCGCTGGTGCTGAGCGTCGGCGATCTCGTGCTCGATAAGGGCACGCATCAGGTCCGGCGCGCGGGCGAGTCGATCGAGTTGAAGCCCCGCGAGTACCAGTTGCTCAAATACCTGATGCTGCATACGGAGCAGCCGGTGACGCGCGCGATGCTGTTCGAGTCAGTCTGGAATTACCACTTCAATGTGCAGACCAACGTGATCGATATGCACATCGGTCAGCTGCGCCGCAAGATCAGTATGAACGGACGGTTTTCGCTCATGATCCACACGGTTCGAAATGTCGGCTATGTCCTCCGTGCCAGCGAATAGGCGCTGGCCGCGGCTGCCGGCCAACAACGTCACCTGGCCGCTGATGGTGTTCGTCAGTTGCGCGGTCGTGCTGTTCGCCATGCTCTACTGGATGATGCACACGTATCTGCTGCACGAGGTCGATGAACGGCTGCGAGGAGAAGTGGCCGAGTTCAGTTCGATCGGCCGGGCCGAGGCGATTGCCGATATCGCGGCGCTCAGCCGGCGCGACGTCGCGAGCAGCCGACCCTATGGCGTGTTCGATGAGGACGGCCGCTGGCTCGCCGGCAATATCCATGCGTTGCCGACCGAGCGCGAACGCCGGCCGTTCTACTACACGCAGTCGATGGACGACGGACCGCCGTCGCTGGACAGTCATTTCCGCGGCATCATCGTGCCGACGCGTAGCGGTTTGCGGATCGTCGTCGGCCACTCGATCGACGAGATCATTTATTTCGACCATACGCTCGTGAAGATCCTGTGCCTCGGGCTCACGCTGACGATTCTGCTCGCCGTGGGCTGCGGCGCCGCGCTGCACGCGCTGTCGAACCGGCGCATCCGCTCGATGAGTCTGACGGCGCGCGAGATCATGGCGGGCCAACTGGACAGGCGTCTGCCGAGTCGCGGCACGCATCACGATCTCGATCGTCTCGCGGAAATCGTCAACCTGATGCTCGATGAAATCGAGCGGCTCGTGGCCGAAGTCCGCGGCGTGTGCGCGGGCATCGCGCACGATCTGCGCACGCCGATGACGCATCTGCGCGCGGGCCTCGAACGCGCGCGGCGGCGCTCGCATACCGTCGACGACTACACGAGCGCCGTCGACACCGCGATCGCGCAATCGGACGTCGTGCTGAACCGTTTCACCGCGCTATTGAGGATCGCGGAGGTCGAAGCGGATGTCAGACGCGCGAGCTTCTGCGACGTGTCGCTGGACACCATCCTGCGCGACGTCGCGGAGTTGTACGAGCCGGTCGCGGAGAACCGTCGGTTGTCGGTCGCGGTGCTTGCGTCCGAACCAGTTTTCGCGCGCGGCGACGTGGATCTGCTGTTCGGCGCTATCGAGAATCTGCTCGATAACGCGCTGAAGTTCACGCCCGGTGGCGGCGCGGTGACGCTGCAAGCAACGCTCGAAGCGGGAAGGCCCGTCGTGCAGGTCGCGGATACTGGACCCGGTATCGAGGCAGGTGAGCGCGACGCAGTCCTGCGTCCGTTCTATCGCAGCAGAAACGGGCAGCAGGAGGCGGCGACTTCGGGGCATGGCGTCGGCTTGAGTCTCGTGGCCGCGATCGCGCGGGTGCACGAGGCCGTCGTGGAGATTCACGACAACACGCCAGGCTGCAGGATCGTGTTGCGGTTCAATGCGGGATTGCCGGGGCGTTGAGGCGAGACGGCGATTGCTCGCGACGGATTTTACGTTGGAGCGTGCAAGAAAAAACGACCTGCCGGATGGCAGGTCGTTTCTTTTGAATCTACTAACCCGCTCAGGACTTCGGCACGAGGGCGACGCCGCGCAGCGCCTGGCCATACGGCGCGGTCTGCATCACGGTGAAGCCCTGCGTCGAGGTCACCGTCGAACCGCTGATGCTGACCGTGATCTTGACGAGTTGGTTCGAGTCGGCACCTGCATCGAACACGGTGCCGAGGCTGTTGCCGATCGTCGAGGTCACCGCGTAGATCGTGAACGAACCGTCGCTGTTGACCTGGCCCGTGATGTTGCGCAAGCCGTCAGGCGTCGTCGTATAGCTCGCGCCCTTCGTACCGTACGCGCCGGTCGTGTCCGTCACCGTGTAGGCCGTGCCGAGGTTCAGGCCGGTCGTCAGGTTGGCGAGCGGCTTCCACGTGCCGTTCTGGTTCTGATAGACCCACAGGCCGCCGCTGCCGCTCACCTGGTCGCCCGGCGTGCCGTCGCCTTCGTCGGCGACGAACATGATCGACGGATTCGACGCGGGGATCCACATGCCGAACGGATAGACCGTGCCGGTCACCTGGCTAGGCGACGTGAGCGCCGTCAGGTTGGTCGCGAGGGCCGTCGTGAAGCCGGGCACGATCGCCATCGCGGCGTTTTGCGGCAACTTGCCGCCGTTGGCGAGCGCACCGGTCGCGCCGACCTGGTACACGGTGTTCACGCCGTTGCCGCCGCTGCCCTTGGAGACATACATCGTGCCGTCCGGGCCGACGAAGAGGCCGCGCAGGTTGACGTCCTTGCCGGTTTTGTCGGCGGCGGTCGCGGGGGTCGTTGGCAGGCTCGCGATCGAGAATCCGAACTGGTCGCCGGTCGAGCTGCCGCCCGTGATCGAACCCATCGATGCCAGCGAGCACGCCGTTCCCGCCGGTGCGACCGCGTACGTGCCGGTGCCCGTGCCGGACTGGAATGCGCCGATCACTTGCGTGAACGCGCATTGGCTGCCCGGAGCGATGCTTTGCACGCCGGTGTTCATCGTCAGCATGTCGAGCTGGGCCGTCGTCGGCTTCGGATTCTTGCCCGAATTGCCGGCATTGCCGACGATGTAGTACATGCCGTTGGCGAGCACGGCCGCGCGGCTGTTGTTGCCGGCGTACGCGTTGGTGTTCGTGAACGACAGGCTGTTATCGGCGAAATTCAGCTGCGCGACGGTACGGTATGTAGGCGTCGCGATGTCGGTGTTGGTCGTGTCGACCACGCCCGGCGTATTCGAGTTCGAGATATCGGCCTGGTCGATCGACGTGTTGTAGCCGGTGAAGGTCAGCGATTTCTGATCCAGCGACACGTTCAGCGCGAGCTCCGACTTCGAGGCGAAGCTGGTGGCGAAATTCACGTTGCTTTTCGCGGCCTGCGCGGTGATGTCCAGCGTTTGCGACGGGCTCGTCGCGTTCGGTGCCCACTGATCCAGATACGCTTCCGACGTCACGCCGAAGTTGGCGTCGTTCGCGTCGTTGGTGAACACATTCGGAAAGGTGCCCGGCGTGACTGCGGTCACGGGGGCTGCATTGGTGGTCGTGGGCGTCGCGTTATAAGGCAGTGTGCCGCTCAGAGCGAACGCCGGGTCATAGGCTGTGCGCGAGACCAGGAGGTTGCCAGCCGTGTAGTTGCTGGCGGAAGTCGAGGGCGTCGTCGTCGTGGCCGGGGTGCTGCTCGTGGTGCCTTGCGGCGCCGTTGTACTCGTGTTTTGGGTGCTGCCGCCGCAGCCGTAGATGGCGGAGATCAGAACCGCGATCGGAAGCGCCTTCAGGGTGGTTTGCATTCTTTGTGTTTGAGTAGGGTGGGTGAAATTTTTTGAAAGTTGCAGCCGGTATTGCAAGTCGCGAGGCTACAAACCACCCGTGGCACAAACATGAATCGAAAATTACTAAAAAGATAAGAATGCGCTGGCGCGTTGGCGCGATTTCGTTGCGGGATGCATGGTTTTTTGGGGCGGCGTTGGAGGGCGGAGGGCAGTGCCTGAACGGAAGGCTACGTTGAGGCGGACGGGAAGAGGCGGCTCGTTTGCCGCGCGCGTACCTGTTTGCACACGCGGGCAAAGGAAAAAGAAAAGGGCTGACATGCTTTCGCATGTCAGCCCTCGAATCTTTTGGTAGGCCGTACGGGATTCGAACCTGTGACCAACGGATTAAAAGTCCGCTGCTCTACCAGCTGAGCTAACGACCCAAAAGAGAAGCGAAATTATATCGGCGCACCAATGCCCTGTCAACTCTGCAAGACCGTCGCCCAAATTGAAAAGCCCGGGCATCACTACCCGGGCTTTCCAGCGAGAGGCGCGCGTGGCTATCACTTCGGACACTGCGCGTTACTGCAAACTACATCAAAACGTGATCAATCCAACACCACGATCTACTTGATCTGCGACAGCTTGTTCTGGGCCGACTGCGCGACGTCCGAGCCGGCGTATTGCGCGACGATCTGCTCGAGCGTCTTTTTCGCCGCGGCCTTCTGGCCTTGTTCGAGCTGATTGTTCGCGATCGCGAGCAGCGCTTCCGGTGCACGCGGATGCTGCGGATAGTTCTTCACGACACCTTGCCAGACAGTCGTCGAACCCTTGTAGTCGCGCAGTGCATACAGCGCGTTGCCGAGCCAGTATTGCGCGGTCGGCTGATAGGGGCTGTTCGGATATTTGGAGATGAAGCTGCGGAACGATGCCGCCGCGTTCTTGAAGTCGCCGCTGCGGAATTGCTGTGAAGCCGCGTTGAACGCATCGGTTTCACCCGGCTGCACCTCGCCCTGGACGCCGTCCACCGTCTGTTGCTGCGGCTCGAATTTCTTCAGGCGCGTGTCGAGATCGGTGTAGTAGTCCTTCTGCTGCTTTTGCAGCGTCGTGAGCTGGTTCGCCATGTCCTCGTTCTGTCCGCGCAGCGTCGCGACCTGCTGGTTGAGCTGGTCGAGACGGTTGGACTGATCGAGGATCGTGCGTTGCGCCGCCGATAGCTGGCTCGACAGACTATCGGTCTTCGAGCGCAGATCGAGAATGGCCTGGCGGGCCTGATCGTCGTCGAACATGCCCGCATGGGCGGGCACGGCCGTGAGGGCCGTGCCTGCGACGCAGGCCGCTGCGGCAAACCGCAGCCAGGAGAAACGATGCGTCATTCGGCTCATCACCCGTTGACTTACTGTTGATACGCGAGGTCGGCGCGGCGGTTCTGTGCCCACGACGCTTCGTCATGACCCGTTGCCAGCGGCTTTTCCTTGCCGAGGCTCACGGCCTCCATTTGCGAATCCGACACGCCCATCAGCGACAACGAACGACGCACGGCTTCAGCACGCTTCTGGCCGAGTGCGAGGTTGTATTCGCTGGTGCCGCGCTCGTCGGTGTTGCCCTGGATCAGCACGTGACGCTGCGGGTGGCTCTTCAGATATTGCGCGTGTTGTTGCAGCAGCGGTTGATAGTCATCCTTCACCGAGTAGCTGTCGAAGTCGAAGTAGATGCTGCGCTTCGCGAGCGGGCTGTTCGGATCGTTCAGCGGGTCGACGTTGACCGTCGCGACGTCGGTCGGGTTCGGTTGGGCCGAGCCTGCGCCCTTGTTGGCGTTTTCGTCGAGCTTGACGCCCGAGTGACATGCGGCCAGTGCACCGACCATCACGACGGCGAATGCGAAACGAAGTTTGGACATCATTTGATTACTCTCCTTGTGTTATTGCATCAACGTTATTGCATAAACGGGCCCCAGGACGGCTCGCGTACGCTGCCCCCCTGAACGGACAGGACCTGCCGAGTGCGACCGTCGGTCGATACTGCGGCCAACACGCCACGGCCGTTCACCTGAGTGGCGTAAAGAATGTACTGACCGTTCGCCGCGAAGCTCGGCGATTCGTCATGTGTCGTGTCCGTCAGGCCCGTGGCGGATCCGCCTTGCAGGTCCTGGATGTACAGCTTGAATGCACCGCCGACGCGCGAGATGTAGGCAAGCTCCTTGCCGTCAGGACTCACACGCGGGCTGGTGTTGTAGCTGCCCGTAAACGTGACGCGTTGCGCGCCGCCCGCGCTTTCACCTTGCGCCGGCATCTTGTAGATCTGCGGTGCGCCGCCGCGGTCGCTCGTGAAATAGATCCATTGACCGTCAGGAGAGTAGGTCGGCTCGGTGTCGATCGAGCTGCCTTGCGTCAGACGACGCAGACCGCTGCCGTCCGCGTTGACCGCGAAAATCTGCGTATTGCCGGTACGCGACAGCGCGACGGCGAGCGTGCGGCCATCCGGCGACCACGCCGGCGCACTGTTGTTGCCCTTCTGGTCCGATACGACGATGCGCCGGCCCGTGGGCAGGTCGTGGATATAGACGATCGGCTTCTTCTTCTCGAACGACACGTAAGCGACCTTGGTGCCGTCGGGCGACCAGGCCGGCGAGATGATCGGCTCGGGGCTCGACAGCGCGATGTGCGCGTCCTGACCGTCCGAATCCGAGATCTGCAGCTGATAGCGGTTGCCCGACTTGATCACATACGACAGGCGCGTGGCGAACACGCCGCGATTGCCCATCAGCTTGGCGTAAATGTAGTCCGCGACCTTGTGCGCGCTCATGCGCAGACCGCTTTCCGGGCTCACCAGCACGAGGCCGCCGAGGCTTTCGCCCTTGACCGTGTCGTACAGCTTGAAGCGCACTTCGTACTGGCCGTTCGGCAGGCGGTTCACGCTGCCCGCGACGAACGCGTTGGCGCCCTTCGCCTTCCATGCGCCGAGGTCGACGGAATCGGTCTCGGACACCGGCGTCGAGCCTGCGTCGATATTCGTGAATTTGCCGCTGCGTTGCAGATCCTGACGCACGATCGTGCTGACCTGCTGCGGGGAGTTCGCTTCATTGGCGAAATTCGCCGTTGCGATCGGAAACTGAGTGGATCCGACGCCCGTCACGAGGACGTTGAGTTGTGCGTTGGCGGCGCCGCCGACGGCGATCAGGCACGTTGCCACGAGTGTTCGCAGGCCTAGCTTGGTCATCAAACTCATGCTGTATGGGTTCCTCAAAACGGTTTTACTCAATACTCGAAGACAGCAGACAGACCGGAAAACGGCTATTTCGTTCCCGCGCAACGCCGCGCCGGGTGGGGCGCGGCGTTGGCCGCTGGTCGGCTGTCAGCCTGCGCATCAAGCCGCCGGACGCAGCGTGATAGTGAAGTAGTCCGGCGTCTTGCCATTGACGTCCCGAGGCATCGGATCGGAGGCTTTCACCGCCCGCAACGCGGCGGCGTCCCACCCGGCGTTGCCGCTGCTGTGGGTAATGTTTGCGCTCAGCTGATTGCCGTCCGGCGAACAACGCACGGCGATCACGGTCTCGAGACCTTCCGTTTCGCCGCCCCAGTTCACATGCTGAAGCACCAGCCGTCGTACCTTGTCCGCGTAACCCGGCGATGCCGCCGTGCCGCCCGAGCCGCTACCCGTTCCGCTCTTGCCCAGTCCGTTGCTGCTCGAACTGCTGCCGCCCACGCCGCCGGCCAGACCCTGCATCTGCGCAAGCCGCGCGCGACGTTCGTTGTCGAGCTGCTTTTTCGCCTGCGCGGCCGCATCGGCTTGCGCCTTGGCCTTCGCCGCTTTCTCCGCCTCAGCCTTCTTCTGCGCTTCTGCCTGAGCCTGCTTTTGCTGCTGCTCCTGCTGTTCTCTCAGTTGCTGTTGCTTCTGCTGCTCGGCGAGCTGCTGTTGCTTGAGCTTCTCGGCCTGCTGCTGTTGCTGCTGCTGTTGCTGCTGTTGCGCCTGCTGCTGCTTGAGCTTCGCGGCCTTCTGCGCCGCGAGCTGGGCCGCCTGTTCGGCCGCCAGCTGTTGCTGACGCTTCGCTTCCGCTTCCTGCTGCTCTTTCAGCTTCAGCTGGCGCTGCTGTTCGGCCAGTTGGGCCGCGCGAGCCGCTTCCTGCTGCTGGCGCTTCTTTTCCTGCAGCGCGATGTCGGCCTGTTCGTCACGCACGGGCGGAGCAGGGGCGACAGGCGTGGGCGGCGGCGTGACGACGGGACGCGGAATCGCCGAATCCGGCACCTCTGTCCACAGTTCCGCTTGCTCGCCCTCGGGCGTGCTGTTCTGCCATTGGATGCCTTGATACAGGAAGAATCCGAGCAGCGCATGCATCACCAGCGCGAACAGAAAAGCTCGCCCGGTGCCGCGTTCACGCGGCGGCTGAAGCGGGTATTCGGAGTTCTTGCGGATCATTGCGATTTGACGAGCAATCCGACGCGCTTGACGCCCCGAGCCTTCAGCTCGGACATCACGTTCATCACGACTTCGTATTTCACGGTTTTGTCGGCGGCGATCACGACGGGCTGATCGGGGTGCGATTGTGCCCGATCGGCGATGAAACCGTTGAGGCCAGCCTTCGTCATGTCTTCCTGCTGCTGCGCGCCGGAGTCGTCCTTGTACTTGACGCTCATATTGCCGTCCGCGCGGATGTTGACGATGACGGGCGGCGTCTGCTGTTGGGGCGCCGCGCCGCCGACGGTCGGCAGATTGACGATCGACGGCGCGACGAGCGGCGCCGTGACCATGAAGATCACTAGCAGCACGAGCATCACGTCGATGTACGGCACGACGTTGATGTCGGCCATTGCGCGACGCGAGCGCGAGCCGCGCATGCTGGAGGAACGGGAGCCTGCCATCATGGCCTCCTCAGTGTGCCTGGCGCTGCAGGATGTTCGAGAACTCTTCGATGAAGGTTTCGAAACGGATCGCCAGACGATCGATGTCGTGCGCGTAGCGGTTGTAGGCGACCACGGCCGGAATTGCGGCGAACAGGCCGATCGCGGTGGCGGTCAGGGCCTCGGCGATGCCCGGCGCGACGTTCGCGAGCGTGGCCTGCTGCACGTTGGCGAGGCCGCGGAACGCATTCATGATCCCCCACACCGTGCCGAACAGACCGATATACGGGCTGACCGAACCGACCGACGCGAGGAACGCCAGATTCGCTTCGAGCACGTCCATTTCGCGTTGAAACGCCGCGCGCATCGCGCGCCGGGCGCCGTCGAGAATCGCGCCCGAATCGTTCAGGCGCTTCTCTTTGCCCTTCAGGAATTCCCGCATGCCGGACTCGAAAATCCGCTCGAGAGCGCCGATCCTGTGACGGTTGTTCGCGGCGCTCTGATACAGCGCCTGTAGGTCGCCGCCCGACCAGAAATCACGCTCGAAGCGTTCAGTTTGCGCGCGCGCCCGGCGAATCGCAAACCACTTGCGGAAGATGAAAGTCCAGGAGAGTAGCGACAGCAACAGCAGCAGAGCCATGACGGCCTGGGCCAGCAGGCTCGCGTTGAGTACGAGTGAAACGATCGACAGATCTTGTGTAGTGTTCATAAAGGTTCGTTTTAACGTCCCGGGAAGGGGGCGTCCGGCTGCAAGGCCGCTTCAAGCTTGCCGTGGGCAAAACGGAAGCTTCGGCGATATCGAAGCCGAACCATGCTTTGTATTACCTGACCGGTGTGAGTTCACTGGCCCCGTAACAACGAGGCTCAGGGATCGTCCGTTGACATGCCGCCGTCGTTCAGTCAGCGCTCTCGCTAGTGCCCGGCCCGTGCCGCAGCGCGGCGAGAACCGACGGCGGGATCGCGGCTGGCCGCAGCGTCGCGCGGTCCACACAGCCAATCCGGACCGAACCGGCCGCAAGCAGCGTGCCTTCGCGCCATGCTTCCTGCACGAAGTCTACCGAAGCTCGGCCAAGACGCTCGATCCGGCTGATAATTTTCACGATGTCGTCGAGTCGGGCCGGAGCCCGGTAATCGACCGCGGTACTGCGCACGATGAAAATCGCGTCGTTTTCTTCCGCAAGCCGGTGCTGGTCGACGCCGCACGCGCGCAGCCATTCGGTGCGAGCGCGTTCGAAAAACTTCAGGTAATTGGCGTAAAACACGATGCCGCCGGCGTCGGTATCTTCGTAGTACACGCGGATGGGCCACGTATAGCCGATTTCCGTGCCTGGCTGGCTGGTCGACATATTCATGCGGCGCATTCTACCGGAACGCACAACCCGGGGTCTGTTTCGAAGTGTGAGTTGCTTGTGGCGGGCGGCGGCGGCGATAGGAGCTGGCTTTGCCGGCCGGGCCGGGACTGGCGGAGCGGGCTATCGACGTGCCGCAGGAAAAGCCAGCACGATGATGGGCGGTGGCGCGACCAGTGGTAGCGGCGGCCGCCGTCGCCCGCCTTCAAACTCAGCCGCGATGCACGGACAGACCGGCGAACGACTGCGCGACCGGCATCAGCTCGATCGTGTTGATGTTGACGTGGGCTGGGCGCGTGGCGATCCAGTAGATGGAATCGGCGATGTCTTCGGCCGTCAGCGGCTGCACGTTTTCGTACACCTTGGCGGCCTTGTCGTCGTCGCCGCGATAACGCACGTTCGAGAATTCGGTGCCGCCGCACAGTCCCGGTTCGATGTCGGTCACGCGCAGCGCCGTGCCGGCGAGGTCGGCGCGCAGGTTCAGGCTGAACTGGCGCACGAACGCCTTGGTCGCGCCGTACACGTTGCCGCCCGCGTACGGCCAGCGGCCCGCCACCGAACCCAGATTGAAGATATGCCCGCGGTTGCGCTCGACCATGCCGGGCAACAGCGCATGCGTGACCTGCGCGAGGCCCGTGCAATTGGTCTCGATCATGGTGTTCCATTCATCGAGACTTGCCTTGTGAGCCGGCTCGGTGCCGAGCGCGAGGCCGGCGTTGTTGACGAGCACGTCGATCGCGGCGAAGTCCGCCGGCAGCGAGGCGGGCACGGCTTCGACGGCGGCGCGATCGCGCACGTCGAGCTCGTACGGCAGCAGCGCGTCGCCGAGCTCGTCGGCGAGTGCTTGCAGACGGTCCTTGCGGCGTGCAGTGGCGACGACACGATGGCCGCCCTTGACGAACGAGCGGGCGATGGCGGCGCCGAATCCGGCCGACGCTCCTGTGACAAACACGATCATTGCAGTTCCCTGGTCGGTAAGAGACAAAGGCCCAAAGCCTACTTCCAATGGCACGCTGCGGCAAGGATGCACGAGCCGGATCGGCGGCTGCCGCGGCGGCGCGCAACGGGTGCGCGGCGCGACCGGCGCGCTTTCCTCAGATGGTTGCGCAGAGGGGCCGCCAAACCGTCCGGAGGCCCCGCCAGCGGCCGCCGGAGCACCCGCAAGTCGGTTGCCTATTCGGGCCTCTTCCAATACACTAACGCGCTCGACCCTGCGTGACTGGCGATAGAACCGAGTCGTCCGACTCAGCCGATTCAACCAATCGGGTTCAAGGTGGAACAACCCACCGTGAAGCGCAGGGTGCCGTTTTGCCGTTCGCCTGGGCAGCCGTGAACCGCGCGCATTGATCTGCGCTGACGGTGGCTGGCCCGCCTCGCGTGTGCGGCGACTCTCCACTCGCCGCGTCAGGGCAAGCCTCGCCGCCCAAAGCGCTGCGTACCCCGCTGTGTACCCTCTACGCAGGATTCGGCGCACGATCCGGTCAACCTGAAAACACTCAACGGAACCCGTATGTTTGACAGAGCCCAAAGCACCATCGCCAACGTCGATCCTGAACTCTGGAAGGTCATCGAGCAGGAAAACCGCCGTCAGGAAGAGCACATCGAACTGATCGCGTCGGAAAACTACACGAGCCCGGCCGTGATGGCCGCGCAAGGCTCGCAACTCACGAACAAGTACGCCGAAGGGTATCCGGGCAAGCGCTATTACGGCGGCTGTGAATACGTCGACGTTGCCGAGCAGCTGGCGATCGACCGCGTGAAGCAGCTGTTCGGCGCCGAAGCCGCGAACGTGCAGCCGAACTCGGGCTCGCAGGCGAACCAGGGCGTGTTCTTCGCGATGCTCAAGCCGGGCGACACGATCATGGGCATGAGCCTCGCGCACGGCGGCCACCTCACGCACGGCTCGCCGGTCAACATGTCGGGCAAGTGGTTCAACGTGGTCAGCTACGGCTTGAACGAAGCCGAAGACATCGACTACGACGCTGCCGAGAAGCTCGCGCAAGAACACAAGCCGAAGCTGATCGTAGCGGGCGCGTCCGCGTTCGCGCTGCGCATTGATTTCGAACGCATGTCGAAGATCGCGAAGTCGGTCGGCGCGTACTTCATGGTCGACATGGCGCACTACGCCGGTCTCGTCGCCGCGGGCGTTTATCCGAACCCGGTGCCGCACGCCGATTTCGTCACCACCACTACGCACAAGAGCCTGCGCGGCCCGCGCGGCGGCGTGATCCTGATGAAGGCCGAGTTCGAGAAGGCGATCAACTCGGCGATTTTCCCGGGCATCCAGGGCGGTCCGTTGATGCACGTGATCGCCGCGAAGGCCGTCGCGTTCAAGGAAGCGCTTTCGCCGGAATTCAAGGCGTATCAGCAGCAGGTCGTCGAGAACGCGCGTGTGCTTGCTGAAACGCTGGTCAAGCGCGGTCTGCGCATCGTGTCGGGTCGCACCGAAAGCCACGTGATGCTGGTCGACCTGCGCGCGAAGAAGATCACCGGCAAGGCTGCGGAAGCGGCACTCGGCGCGGCACACATCACGGTCAACAAGAACGCGATCCCGAACGATCCGGAAAAGCCGTTCGTGACCTCGGGTATCCGCCTCGGTTCTCCGGCCATGACCACGCGCGGCTTCGGCGTGAAGGAAGCCGAGCGGGTCGGCAACCTGATCGCCGACGTGCTGGACAACCCGGAAGATGCCGCGACGATCGAGCGCGTGAAGGTTCAGGTCGCCGATCTGACCAGGCGCTTTCCGGTTTACGGCTAAACCATGCATTGCCCCTTCTGCCGCCATGCCGATACGCAAGTCGTCGACTCGCGCGTATCCGAAGACGGCGCGACGATCCGCCGGCGCCGCCGCTGCCCGGCCTGCGACAAGCGTTTCACGACGTATGAGCGGGTCGAGCTGGCGTTGCCGTCGGTCGTCAAGAAGGACGGCACGCGCACGGAATTCGATCGCCGCAAGATTGTCGCGAGCATGCAACTGGCGCTGCGCAAGCGCCCGGTTGCGGTGGACGCGATCGAAGCGGCTGTCGCCCGTATCGAGTATCAGCTGCTCGGCAGCGGCGAGCGCGAGGTGCGTAGCGAGCGCCTCGGCGAACTCGTGATGAACGAGTTGCGCGCGCTCGACACGATCGCTTACGTCCGTTTTGCTTCCGTGTACCGGCGCTTCGAAGACGTCTCCGAATTCGAGGACGTGATCGAGGAATTCCGCCGCGCCTCTTCCCCGCCCAAGCCTTCCCGCAAGCGCTGAGCGCACGCGTGTCGCAGCTGAGCTGCGGTCATTCGCATTCATCGCCTCGCGCATTTCGCGCTTTTTTTCCCGCATCGCTTCTCCCGCCTCCGTGATCGATCGTCACGTGCATTGTTGCGCGCGCTAACGTCTGAATGCCACCTGGCCATTCGGACGATGGTCGGCGCGCTCGCAAATCGCTAGATTGGCTGCATCCTTTCGTAACGCTCAGGGGTGCAGATGAAATTCAAGGGGATTTACGGGCCATCGCGCGCCGGTTTCACACTCGTCGAAACGCTGGCGGTGATAGCGCTCGTGATGCTGATGGCCGTGATGGCGGTGCCGTCGTTCGCCGCATGGCATATGCGCGATCAGGTCGACGCGCGCTCGAAGGCGCTGCTGTCCACGTTCGCCTACGCACGCAGCGAGGCGCTGCGGCGCGGTGCGCGCATCACGGTGTGCCGCGTCGATGCGGCGCGCGTCTGTCTCGCGTCGGGCCAACCTTGCGCCGGCGGCATCGCCGACTGGGCCTGCGGCTGGGCCGTATTCGCCGAACGTGGCGGCAAGCCGTCCTTGTTGCGCGCGCAGCCGGCGCTCGCGGCGGTGAGCATCACCGGCGTGCAGACGGATATGACGTTCACGCCGCCGGCTGGGCAGGTGATCGGCGCGTTTCGAAGTTTTGATATCGCGCCGCGAAGCCCATCGAAATCGATGCAGGGGAACCCGTGGCGGCGCTGCATCAGTGTCGCGGCAGGAGGTCGCGCGCGGATCTCGGAGGGCGCGTGCGGAGCGACGTCGTGAGACAGCCCGCATTCAAGACCGGTTTGCGTGCGCACGCATCGGCTTGTGATGGCAGCTCGTTGATCGAGGTGATGCTGGCGGTCGCGTTGGTCGCGGTGAGCGCGCTGGGTTTGATCGCGGTTCAGGTGTGGACCGCACGCGAAGCGCGCGCGATGACGCTGCGCGAGAGCGCCGCGTGGATAGCCGACTCGATTGCCGAAGCGACGCGCACGCCTTCCACGGGCGATGTCGCGCTCAATCAATGGCGCACCTGGGCGAGCGTTCTGCTGCCGCACGGCGACGCATCGATTGGCGAGAGCGGCGCGGTCGCGGCGGCGCGCGTGACGTGGGCGTCCGTGCGGGACCGGCCCGCTTTGGGCGATGCGAGCGCCCAGCCGGCGGAGCCTTGCGGCGACGTCGATGCACCGGCTGGATCGTCGTGTGTCGCGTTGGCGTTCGCGAAATGAAGCGGCCGCATTGCCCACTCGGTCATACGCTAATCGAATTCCTGATCGCGATGGCGCTCGGGTTGCTCGTGATCGCGGGCGCCGTGTCCCTTTACACGGCGCAGCGCAACGCGTTCGTGCAGGCGAGCAACGCGACCCGGATTCGCGAAGCGGGCTTGACCGCGCTGATGCTGATCGGCCAGCAATTGCAGATGGCCGGCTTCGTCCCTGCCAATGTCATTGGCTACAACGCGGCGCCTGCGCTATTCGGCTGCTCGGGCGGTCGTCCGACCGGCGCCGACGACAGCCTCGCTTGCACCACGTTGAGCACCGGCTCGGATGGCGTCGCGATCCGTTACGTCGCAGACGTCGTATCGACATGGCCATCGTCGAGCGGTCAGGTCACCGACTGTGTCGGACAGGCCGTCAAAAGCAGCGACGCGGTCCTTGGCGATGAGGGCGCGCCGGTGGTCAATCGCTACTTCGCCAACGTCAGCGGCTCGACCGGCGAGCCGGAGCTTTACTGCGTCGGCAGCGGCAATGCGGGGTCCGCGCAGCCGCTGATCGAAGGCGTCGAGCGCGTGCGGTTGCGCTACTGGCTGGACGGCGCGGCGGATGCGGTGAATGCGTCAGCCGTGGCGGCGGATCAATGGGCGAACGTCGTTGCGGTCGATGTCTGCGTGCTGGTGCGCGGCGCGCCGCAAGGACAGCGTTCGAAGTACATCGACTGCGATGGCGTGAGTACACTCGGTACCGACCTGCGGCCTCGACAGGTGTTTTCCCGCCGCGTTGCGCTGCGTAATCGCGCGGAGTGCCGTCGTGATGGATCGCGGCACAGCAACGCAACGCGGCCGCGCGTACGACATATGCGGCAGGCCAGGCGCAACAGCGAAACACTTAGGTAGGCGAAATTGTCAGGGCGGTGCCCGAGGGGCACATCAACGCGGCGTCGTGCTAGCCATCGTGCTGTTGATCTCGGCCATGATGCTCGCCACGTCCGCGATATGGTTCGAAACATCGCTCGCGGCCGCTCGCGCGGCGACCAATGTGCGCGACTATCTGCAGGCTTTCCACGCGGCGGATTCGGCGCTGAGCTGGTGCGAGCGCAACGTGCTATCGGCAAGTGGCGACGCGCGCGATGCACCGCTCACATCCGGCGAGCCGACTCAATGGAGGCTTGAAACCGCGTTCGACGCAGGCGCCATCACGCCTGTGGCGCAATGGCCGGGATCGTCGCGCGCGCCGCAATGCCTGATCGAGCCTTGGCGTCTCGCGAGTCGACCCAACGCCAGCGCTTATCTGCTGACAGCGCGCGGCTTCGGGCGGAGCAGCGAGTCGCAGATCTGGTTGCAGATGGAGGTCGTGACCGAAGATGGCGCGATCGAACGTCATTGGCGGCGCGTTGCAGCAAGACCATTCTGAGGAACGCACCGACTGGACACGTATGAAAAGGCCGAACACATCCGCATTCACGCTGCTCGAACTCGTGATCGCGCTCGCGATTGCCGCCACGCTCGCCGCGTTTGCGATCCCTTCGTATCGCAGCCACATTGCGCGCACGCATCGCATCGATGCGGCGTCGGCGTTATATCGGGCTGCGCAATTCGTCGAGGCCGCGGCGAGCGATGGGGCGCCGGCCTTGCCACCGGGTATCGATCAGGCGCCGCAGTTCGGCGCCCCGGTGTATCGAGTGCGCGTGCTGCCCGCGGACGATACGAACGGCGGCTATTCGATCGAAGCGGCGCCCGCGGAAGCGGGCCCGATGCGCGACGACCCGTGCGGCACGTTCACGCTAGATGCGACGGGTCAGCGAGGCAATAGAAACGATGCGAGCGGCGCGACGCCCACAAGCAGCGAATGCTGGAATACCAGTTAGCGGGTGATTGAAGTCCGACACACGCAACCTTGCGAGCGGGAGGTCCGCCAGATCGCTGCCACTCGCAGCGGCCACGACGTCAATAGCCGCTTCGCAACGAATCGTCCCGCGCAGCCGGCGACCGCGCCGTAGCGGAAGCCGCCGCGGCCGCCCGCGCCGCCGCCGACTCGTTCTTCATCTGTTGCCAGATCCGGAACGCTTCCCACGCGCCGAGCGCAAGGCTGCCCCACTTGAGCGCGGGCTTCGCGCTCGCGACGACCCTCGCGCGCAGCGGTTTGGCGAGCAACAGCGAAGCGATCGAGCTGATGAGCGGGTACTGCTTGAGCAACGCGCCGATCGTGCCCGCGTTGAGCACGCTCGCCTTTGGCCCTTTACCGACGCGCACGCCGCCGAAGCCGGGGATCACGAACCTGAGCCAGCTGAAATGCGTGACGGCCTGGCGCAGTTCGAAGGCGGCCTGTGCGAGCTCGACGCGCTCGACGTCGGCGCGCACGAGCAGCAATTCCTTGCGCAGCGCCCGCAGATGCGGCGCGCTCAGATCCTTCGACGGATGGCGCTTGTTACGAAAGGCGGTATCAGGACGGGAAGGGCTCATGGCGTGTCGGCGGCGGTGAAGGTGAGGCGATGGATCGGATGCAGACGAACTTTCCCATCAGTCGCGGCTGCGAAACGCTTCGCGATCCTTTTCGAACTCCGCGAGGGTCGCTTCGAATACCATCGGCGCGTTGCGCAAACCGCTGCGCGCCTTCAGCGCACAGGCGAGCCCGGCAATCGCGTAGACCGCGGTGATGCCGGCAAGCGCCTGCCATCGGTAGGTGTCCCAGAAGGCAATGGCGACGAGTGCGGTCAACGCGATCAAGGCCATCGTGGCGAGCATCATCGCGGCAAGACCGAGAAACAGGACGCCGAGCAGGCGGTCTTTTTCCTCGGCGAGTTCGATGCCCACCAGTTCGAGCCGCGTCTGCAGGATCGCAAACACGGAACTGAGAATACGGCGCAACGGGCTGTGTTCTGCGCGCTGCGAGTGTGTTTCGGTCGTCATGGCTGTGGGCGTTGCGCGTGAGGGCCTAGCCGGCGCGCGCGCGCCAGCAGAAGGGGACCGGCGAGGCTCGCGCCGGTCCGCCCGTGTCGCCGGTGCGCCGGACCTGCCTGCTCCGGCGGCCTCACCGGCCTTTACTTGCGATTGATCAGCAGACCGACCACCACGCCGATGCCCGCGGCGATGCCGATCGACGCCCACGGATGCTCGTGCACGTAGTCGTCGGTGGCGCGGGCGGCCTTCTTGCCTTTTTCGACGACCACGACCTGAACGTCGGCTGCCTTTTCTTTCGCCTGCTTCAGGCGCGTCAGCGCGGTTTCGCGCAGTTCCGACGCGCGTTCGCCGGTAGCGCTCGCGGCCTGTTTCAGCAGGTCTTCAGCGTCCGCGAGGACGGTTTTGATATCCGACATCAATCTCTCCTTGTTGACTTCCGACATTGACAGCTCCCTTTGTCTCACGCTACGCGTAAATCGTAACCAAAGAAACGGTCGCTGGCGAGCATAGTGCCGGTTGCATGCCGCCGCTGCACGATCCGTTCCCGCCAGCGCGTGGCGCCAGACACCCGTTTGCGGGCACTCTGCTCCAGACCGGTATCTGGATTGAGTTGATCTGTCCCGCAAAGTTTCCGTCAAACGGGAGAAAATTACAAAAACACATAAAGTACTGACGCGATGTTGGTTCGCCGTGTACCACCGCGGCCTTATGCTTTATCGTGACTGGCCGTCGCGGGCACACGCCCGCGACCTTATCCGGATACCTTCCGAATACCTACAGGAGATGCACTATGAGTCTACGTCTTGGCGACATTGCGCCGGATTTCGAACAGGAGTCGAGCATTGGCCGCATCAGGTTTCACGAGTGGCTCGGCAATAGCTGGGGCGTGCTGTTCTCGCATCCGGCCGACTTCACGCCGGTCTGCACGACCGAGCTGGGCCTGACCGCGAAGCTCGCGGGCGAGTTCGAAAAGCGCAACGTGAAGACGATCGCGTTGTCGGTCGACAGCGCGGAGTCGCACAAGGAGTGGATCAAGGACATCAACGAGACGCAGGCCGCCAACATCGGTTTTCCGATTCTCGCGGATGGCGATCGCAAGGTCTCCGGGCTGTACGACATGATTCACCCGAACGCGAACGAAACGTTCACGGTTCGTTCGCTGTTCGTCATCGATCCGAACCGGAAGGTGCGTCTGATCATCACGTACCCGGCGAGCACCGGCCGCAACTTCGACGAAGTGCTGCGCGTGATCGATTCGCTGCAACTGACCGACAGTCACTCGGTCGCGACGCCGGGCAACTGGAAGCAAGGCGATGACGTCGTGATCGTGCCGTCGCTGAAGGACGAGGAAGTCATCAGGCAGAAATTCCCGAAGGGCTACAAGGCGTTGCGTCCGTACCTGCGCCTGACGCCGCAGCCGAACCGGTAAGCGGCGCGGCATGAACCAAAAAGCCGGTTCGAAGGAACCGGCTTTTTTGCATTATCGATACACCAGCATCGGAATCAGAAGAACGCCTGAATACCGGTCTGCGCACGGCCGAGGATCAGCGCGTGAACGTCGTGGGTGCCTTCGTAGGTGTTGACGACCTCGAGGTTCACCAGATGACGCGCAACGCCGAACTCGTCCGAAATGCCGTTGCCGCCGAGCATGTCGCGGGCGAGGCGGGCGATGTCGAGCGCTTTGCCGCACGAATTGCGCTTCATGATCGAGGTGATTTCGACCGCGGCCGTGCCTTCGTCCTTCATGCGGCCGAGGCGCAGTACGCCTTGCAGCCCGAGCGTGATTTCGGTCTGCATGTCGGCGAGCTTCTTCTGGATCAGCTGGTTCGCGGCGAGCGGCCGGCCAAATTGCTTGCGATCGAGCACGTACTGACGCGCGATGTGCCAGCACGCTTCGGCCGCGCCGAGCGCGCCCCAGGCGATGCCGTAGCGCGCCGAGTTCAGACACGTGAACGGACCGCGCAGGCCGCTGACATCCGGCATGATGTTCTCTTCCGGCACGAACGCTTCGTCTAGCACGATTTCGCCGGTGATCGACGCGCGCAGACCCACCTTGCCGTGGATCGCCGGTGCCGACAGACCCTTCCAGCCCTTCTCGAGAATGAAGCCGCGGATGTTGTCCTTGCCGTCTTCCTCGAGCTTCGCCCATACGACGAAGACGTCGGCGATCGGCGAATTGGTGATCCACATCTTCGAGCCCGACAACGAGTAGCCGCCATCGACCTTCTTCGCGCGCGTGACCATGCTGCCTGGATCGGAGCCGTGGTTCGGCTCGGTCAGGCCGAAGCAGCCGATCCACTCGCCGCGCGCGAGCTTCGGCAGATATTTTTCCTTCTGCGCGTCCGAGCCGAATTCGTAGATCGGCACCATCACCAGTGACGACTGCACCGACATCATCGAGCGATAGCCGGAGTCGACGCGTTCCACTTCACGCGCGATCAGCCCATACGCGACATAGTTCAGACCGGGGCCCCCGTACTGTTCGGGAATCGTCGGACCGAGCAGGCCAAGCTCGCCCATTTCGCGAAAGATCCCGATATCGGTCTTTTCGTGGCGGAACGCCTCCAGCACGCGCGGCAGCAGCTTGTCCTGCGAGTAAGCCGCAGCGGCATCGCGCACCATACGTTCGTCTTCGGTGAGCTGCTGATCCAGCAGCAACGGGTCTTCCCAGTGAAACTGCGCGGCTACGGCCATGACGTATCTCCTGATTTCTCGCTCAGAAACAGCTTGACTAGAGTTCCGCTTTGCGAAACAATGTTTTGCAAATGACGCCCGAGTGTATCACCCTATGACGCTGCCATCCACTTTCTCCGCTCCGCTCGACGAACGCAAATTCGTCGTCGCCCTTGCTCGCGGGCTGGACCTGTTGCGCGCGTTCCGGCCAGGCGAGACGATGCTCGGCAATCGAGATTTCGTCGAACGCACGGGGTTGCCGAAGGCAACCGTGAACCGGCTGGCCTACACGCTGACTGTGCTCGGCTATCTGCGGCTGGACGAGAGACACGGCAAATATGCGCTCGACGCGGGCGTGCTGTCGCTCGGTTTCGCGCTGCTGTCGGGCACCGACATGCTCGAACTGGCACGCCCGCACCTGCGCAGCCTGGCGCGCGAGGTCGGCGCGGCGGTCTCGCTCGGGTGCCGGGACGGGCTCGACATGGTGTATCTGGAGACGATTCGCAGCGAAACCGCATTGACGCTCGGCCTCGCATCCGGCTCGAAACTGTCGATGCTGACGAGCTCGATGGGCCGCGCCTATCTCGCCGTGCAGCCGCCCGACGCGCGTACCGCGTTACTCGCGGAACTGAAAAAAGCGGCTGGCAGAGTGGGGGCGATGCTCGTCGCCGAAGCCGAACAGGAGATCGCCGCGTTCGCGACCGAGCGATGCTGCTACTCGTTTCGTGCGTGGCATGACGACGTGAACGCAGTCGCGGTGCCGTTTCGCGAGCCGCGCGAAAAGCGCTGGCTCGTGCTCAGTTGCAGCGGGCCGGCGTCGTCAATGGGGGAGGAAGTGTTTCGCGAGAATGTCGCGCCGCGCCTGAAGGCGCTCGCGGCGCGGCTGGGGGAGCCGGGCTGAGGTAATGCCGCAGCGCCCCGGCTAACCGGGCCCAACCGTGTCACGCCGCCCGGTCGTGATAATGCGCGTTGAATAATGGCCCTTGCACGAACCGCACGTCGTACTGCTGTAGCGCGGAGAATTGCGCCTCATCCGTCACGCGATTGAAAATCAGCGGCACCCGCAGCCGGCCCGCGTAACCCACGAGCGGCTTCACGGTCGCGTCGCGCAATGCGGCTGCCGCATCCATCTTGATGAAGTCGAGCCGCGCGGTTTCGGATACCGACAGGATCTGCCCCGCGTTCGACAGATTGCCCGCCACCTTGAACCCGTAGTGCTGATAGCTGCGCGTCAGATAGCCCAGGAACGTCTTGTGTGCGACCGCCGCCGCCGGCAACTCGATCACGATGCGCGTCGGACTCAAATTGAACGAGGTCAGCACGCTCGAAAAATGCCGGCCGTGGTCGTACTTCACGCTCTTCAACAGCCTCTCGTGCACCCGCAGAAAAAGCAATCCATGTCGCTGCGGGCCGAAGAAGTTGATTGCGTGCAGCGCGCGCGACATGCGGTCTAGCGCGACCAGCTGCTGATCGTCGGCGATGTTGTCGAACGGATCGAACACCTCGAATGGCGGCGCGTCGAGCCGGTGCGTGACCGCCTGAAAGCCGAGTTCATCACCGAAGCGGTCGACCCCTTCCGCGCCGCATGACAGCGACTGCGCAAGCCCGTGCACGCTGATGTCGAAGATCGGCTCGTAGGCACTCGTGAGCTCGATGCCATCGAAATGTGCGAGCGCGATGCCGGCGTGCCCGCCTTGTCCCATTGCCAGATGCTCGCCGAGAAACGGGTGATGAGCGGCGCGGGCGATCAGATCGGGGATGGTCGGCGAAATCATGAAGGCAAATGAAAGGCGACGATGAACGCGCACCGGGCGCGTGGCAGCGCGACGCGATGGCCGCATTCATTGATGGTAGCAGTACGCGCCCTGCGCAGATTAACAAAAAATGCTCATATCGTTATTGGCCTCACGCTTATCGGCCGGGGATGAGCGCGGAATGACGAGGTTCGCGGGCGTGTTTCCAAGGGTATACGTTAGTTTCACTATTCGTAATTCGTTTTACTATTCGTAAAACACAATTTTAGAGGGGACGACCCAATGAGTGACCAACCCGCCGCCAATGTGATCGAAGTCGAGCGCGTGCTCGCCGAAACCGATCGCCCGGCTTTTCAGGCGATGCTGCTTGCGCTGTGCGGGCTATGTCTGCTGATCGACGGTTTCGACGCGCAGGCGATGGGCTATGTCGCGCCCAGCGTGATCGCCGAATGGCACGTCGCGAAAACCGCGCTTGGCCCGGTCTTCAGCGCGAGCCTGTTCGGCATGCTGTTGGGCGCGCTCGGGCTGTCGGTGCTGGCCGACCGCATCGGTCGCCGGCCGGTGCTGATCGGCGCGACGTTCTTCTTCTCGCTGTCGATGCTCGTCACGCCGTTCGTAGCGACGATTCCCGCGCTGATCACGCTGCGTTTCATCACGGGTCTCGGGCTCGGCTGCATCATGCCGAACGCGATGGCGCTGGTCGGCGAATTCTCGACGCCCGCGCATCGCGTCAAGCGCATGATGTTGGTGTCGTGCGGCTTCACGCTCGGCGCGGCGGTCGGCGGCTTCGTCAGCGCTGCGCTGATTCCGGCCTATGGCTGGCGCGGGGTGTTCTGGGTCGGCGGCGCCGTGCCGTTGCTGCTCGCGTTCGCGATGCTGGCGATGCTGCCGGAGTCGCTGCAGTTTCTGGTGCTGAAGGGCCGCAGCGAGCGCGCGGTGAGGTGGCTGGCGAGGTTCAACCCGGCTCTGCGGATCGACGCGAACACGCGGCTCGTCGTCAGCGAAAAGCGCAGCGACGGCGCGCCGGTCGCCGAGTTGTTCCGAGCGGGCCGCGGTCCGGTCACGCTGATTCTGTGGGCGATCAGCTTCATGAACCTGATCGTGCTGTACTTCCTGTCGAACTGGCTGCCCACCGTCATGCGCGACGCTGGCTACACGCCGGGCACGGCCGTGATCGTCGGCACGGTGCTGCAGACGGGCGGTGTGATCGGCACGCTGCTGCTCGGCTGGTTCATCGAGCGCGTGGGTTTCGTGCGCGTGCTGTTCGCGTGCTTCGCGCTCGCCGCGTTCGCGGTCGGCACGATCGGCGCGGTCGCGCATGCGCTGCCGTGGCTGCTCGTCGTCGTGTTCGCGGGCGGCTTCTGTGTGGTCGGCGGACAGCCGGCCGTCAATGCGCTTGCCGGGCATTTCTATCCGACCGCGCTGCGCTCGACCGGCATCGGCTGGAGTCTCGGCATTGGCCGGATCGGTTCGGTGATCGGGCCGCTCGTCGGCGGACAGCTGATCGCGTTGAACTGGTCGAATGCCGCGCTGTTTCATGCGGCGGCGCTGCCGGTGCTGTGCTCGGCGCTGCTGGTGGTCGTGCTCGCCGGTGCGACGCGGCAACCCAACCGCGCGTCCGAAGCGGAGCCGGCCTGAGCCTGACAGCAAAGATCACGTATCAACCGGGAAAGAATCGGGCAACTCGCGGAGAACCTTGTATGGATACCTCAACACGTACGCCGGCCGACGAACGCCTGCGTCCTGAAATCGAGCCCGGCTATCAGTCGGGTTTCGCGAATGAATTCGCGACCGAGGCATTGCCGGGCGCGCTGCCGACCGGCCGCAATTCGCCGCAACGCGCGGCCTATGGTTTGTATGCCGAACAGATTTCGGGCACGGCGTTTACGGCGCCACGCGGTCACAACCGTCGCTCGTGGCTGTACCGGATTCGTCCGGCGGCCATGCACAAGCCGTTCACTTCGATGCCGTCGGAGCGGCTCGTCGCGAACTTCGCCGAGGTGCCGCCGACGCCGCCGAACCAACTGCGCTGGGCCCCCCTGCCGATGCCCAGCGAACCGACCGATTTCATCGACGGCTGGGTCACGATGGCGGGCAACGGCTCGGCCGAAGCGATGAGCGGTTGCGCGATCCATCTGTATGCGGCGAACCGCTCGATGCACGATCGCTTCTTCTACAGCGCCGACGGCGAACTGCTGATCGTGCCGCAACAGGGGCGCCTGCATATCGCGACCGAAATGGGCCGAGTCGATGTCGAGCCGTTCGAGATCGCGGTGATTCCGCGCGGCGTGCGCTTCGCGGTCAGCCTGCCGGACGGCAGCGCGCGCGGGTATATCTGCGAGAACTTCGGCGCGCTGCTGCGACTGCCGGAACTGGGGCCGATCGGCTCCAACGGTCTCGCGAATCCGCGCGATTTCCTGACGCCGCACGCCGCATACGACGACCGCGAAGGCGCATTCGAACTCGTCGCGAAGATGAACGGCAATCTGTGGCGCGCGGACATCGGCCATTCGCCGCTCGACGTGGTCGCATGGCACGGCAACTACGCGCCGTACAAATACGACCTGCGCCGCTTCAACACGATCGGCTCGATCAGCTTCGACCATCCGGATCCGTCGATCTTCCTCGTGCTGCAATCGCAAAGCGACACGCCGGGCGTCGATACGATCGACTTCGTGATCTTCCCGCCGCGCTGGCTCGCCGCCGAAGATACGTTCCGGCCGCCCTGGTTCCATCGCAACGTCGCGAGCGAGTTCATGGGCCTAGTGCATGGCGTCTACGACGCGAAGGCCGAGGGCTTCGTGCCCGGCGGCGCGAGCCTGCACAACTGCATGACGGGCCACGGCCCGGACGCGGACACGTTCGAGAAGGCGTCGCATATCGATACCTCGGTGCCGAAGAAGGTCGACGACACGATGGCCTTCATGTTCGAGACCCGCACGCTGATCAAGCCGACGCGCTTCGCGCTCGAAACCGCGCAACTGCAGGCGCATTACTACGAGTGCTGGCAAGGCCTCGAGAAACACTTCAATCCGGAGCAACGATGAACGCGGTGAACGATCTCCAGGCGACGCTCGATGCGTCGCGCAAGAGCTGGATCGAGTCGGCCAACGACCCGGCTGGCGACTTCCCGATCCAGAACCTGCCGTTCGGCATTTTCAGCGACCGTGGCAACGACGCGCGTCGCGTGGGCGTCGCGCTCGGCGATCAGATCGTCGATCTCGCCGGATTGCAGGCCGCGGGTCTGCTGAACGTGCCGGCGCACAACGTGTTCGCGCGCGATGCGCTGAACGATTTCATCGCGCTTGGCCGCGACGTGTGGCGCAGCGTGCGTATCCAGTTGAGCCAACTGCTCGCGCGCGACACCGCGACGCTGCGCGACGATGCCGCGTTGCGCGCGAAGGTGCTCGTGCGCGCGGCCGATGCGCGTCTGCATCTGCCGGTGCAGATTCCGGGCTACACGGATTTCTATTCATCGAAGGAACACGCGACCAATGTCGGCGCGATGTTCCGCGATCCGAAGAATGCGCTGCTGCCGAACTGGTCGGAGATGCCGATCGGCTACAACGGACGGGCATCGTCGGTGGTCGTGAGCGGGACGCCGGTGCGTCGTCCCAATGGTCAGCTGAAGTTGCCCGACGAGGAGCGTCCGGTGTTCGGCGCGAGCCGCAAGCTCGATATCGAACTGGAGACGGGTTTCATCATCGGCGGCGGCAATGCGCTGGGCGAGCCGATCGCGTGCGAGGACGCGGAGGCGCACATTTTCGGCATGGTGCTGCTGAACGACTGGAGCGCGCGCGACATCCAGCAATGGGAATACGTGCCGCTCGGCCCATTCAATGCGAAGACCTTCGCGACGACGATCTCACCGTGGGTCGTCACGCTCGATGCGCTCGAACCCTTCCGCGTCGCGCAACCGGTGCAGGAGCCAGAGCCGCTCGCCTATCTGCGGCATCGAGGAAAGCATGCGTTCGACATTCACCTCGAAGTGACATTGCGTGCGCAACCCGCGCGGCAAGCGAGCACGATCGCGCGGACCAACTTCAAATACATGTACTGGACGATGGCGCAGCAGCTCGCGCATCACACGGTGGCGGGCTGCAATACGCGGGTGGGCGACCTGATGGGCTCGGGGACGATCAGCGGGCCGACCGAGGATTCGTACGGCAGCCTGCTGGAGCTGACGTGGAACGGCAAGAAGCCGCTGGCGTTGAAAGAGGGCGGCACGCGCACATTCATCGAGGACGGCGATGAGTTGACGCTCGTCGGCTGGTGCCAGGGCGACGGATATCGCGTGGGGTTCGGCGCGTGTGCCGCAGAGATTCTGCCGGCGCGAGGGTGAGCGCGCGGCAGTCACGATGAGCGAGGGCCGGCGCGCAATGCCGGCCCTCGTCGTTTGTGCGAGACCTTGGGCGTACGGGTCGAAATGAATCGGCGCGTCGTCCGCTTCACCCACCCAGCAACCCGAATACGGCCACCCCATTCGTCGTGCCGACATACACCTTGCCGTTTGCGATCAATGGTGTGATGAACTTGTTGCCCGTGCCGAACTGATCGCGCGTGCCCATCTGGTTGCTGTTGTACAGCTCGTTGAGCGCGATCGGGTCGAACGCATGCAAGGCCGCGATGGTGCCGTTTTCGGCGGCCCACACGATGCCGTTCGTGGTGCCGTTCGCCGAGATGCTCGGCGTCGTCCCGGGATAGGCGAACGTCATCGCGCTTTGCGCGGTCGGTGTGATCGACAGCTTCGCGTTGGTCACGGTGAACGCCTTCAGATGATCGCCGACCGAGCCGAAATACACGCGCCCGCTGAAATAGGCGGGCATGCCGAACTCGCCGCCGGCCAGCTGAGCGGGAATCTCCTGATAGATGTTGTCGGCCATCGGGTTGAACTTGCCCATCGAGTCGCGATTCAGCACGTAGATGGTGCTGTCCTTGCCCGCGCCGAGCGTCAGATGCTGTACGGTGCCGCTCGCGTCGGTCAGGTCCGGCAGCACCAGTGCGCCGCCGGAGCCGAGGTCGATGTCGTCGTTGGACTCCTGCACGACGTTCGTCATCGCGAAGTAGTCCGCCACCGACAGGCCTCCCGCCGTGCCGAGCTTCAGGAACGTATTGCCGAAATCCTTGCTGGCGGGGAAGCCGCTCGACGTCATCGTCGTGTCGAACGTGCCGTTGGCATCGAGCAGATAGATCGACGAGCCGTCCGACGCCGGTCCCGCGCCGCTCATCCAGATCGCGCCGCCGATGCCGTTAGGCGCCAGGTTGAGCAAGGTGGTCTGCTGCAACGTGTCGGCGCCGTAGCCCATGATCCAGCCCGTATAGCCGCCGTGGTCGCAGTGCGAGGTCCATGACGTGTAGACCGTGTTACCGAGCAACAGCAGCCCCGCGCGCTCCGCGTACAACGACGTGGTGAACGGCAAGACGCCGTTCGTATTGCCCGCGCCGCTGCCCGGGTAAGAGGCGGCGACTTCGGTGGGACCGTTCAGCAGCTCGGCGCCGGTCGCGAGGTCGAGCGCGTGAATGCGATGATGGTAGCCGCCGGCCGCGTCCTTCGACATCGCGACCACGTAGATCGTGCCGTGCGTGCCGCGCGAACGGTCGATCACCGGTGTCGAGGTGATGCCGATGGTGTTCACGATCTGGCTGCAGCCGAGGTTGTCGCTCGGGGTTTCGCCGGTGCCGAGTGTGCGCACCTGCCACAGGGTCGCGCCGGTGTCGGCATCGAATGCGTACACACTGTCGTTCTCGGTCGCGACGTACAGCACGTTGTGCGTGCCGCCCGCGATCGCCAGCGCAGCGACGAATAGCGGCTGCGCGTCGACCTTGCCGTCGACGCTAAAGAAGCCGACCTTGCCGAACGTCGAAGCCGCCACGTTGGCGGGCGTCAGCGTGGTTTCGCCGAGGTTCTGGCCGGTGCGCGCGATGTCGTCGTGATAGGTGAGCACGTCGCGCACGGCTGCCGCCGATGTGCCGCCCATCGGGGTGCCCGAGCCGCTGCCCGAGCCGCCGGTGCTACCGGTGGTGGTGCCGCCGCTCGTGGTGCCACCGCTGATGGTGCTGCCGCCGCTCGCTGCGGCCGGGGCCGATGCGCCGCTGCCGCCGGCGCCGACGCTCGCGCCCGTCGGGGCACTGCTGTTTCCGCCTCCGCCGCCTCCACAGTTCGCCGCGAGGATCGCGGCTACCGCGATCGCCGTGCCCAACAGGCTGGCACGGAGCAACAGGCGCATCGAGACCATGGCGGACTCCCCGTTGCTTGCGGCGGCGCCACGAAATATGGGCCGTTCGTCGAGTGTCCGCGCAACGTGGGTTGAGATTATCACCCTGCGTATAGATCGTAAAAGCCAGCAATTAGCGTCTAATCGTCAACTCGGCGCCCGCAGCGCGATCCGCGGACGCTCCCACCACGCCGCCGTCAGAAACGCGAGCGCCGCGCACAACAGCACGCCGACCACCGCATCGTGGCCGACCGTTTTCATCAACGCGCCGGCGACGAGCGGACCGCCAAAGCTCGCCGCGATCCACGACGCGCCGACCAGCGAACTCGCCGACACCAGCGCGACGCCGCGAAAGCGCTCGCCGCAGGCCACCACCGACAGCGTGTAGATCGCGCCCGCGGCCGCGCCGAGCACGACAACCTGGCACGATGGTCCGCACGCCGCGCCCGTCACTGCACGTCGCAAAAACTGTGTTCGCGGAAAAGCGTGAGTGGAAGCGGGTATTGGTCTCGGCGCCCGGCTCAAGATCTGTTGCAGATCGTTTCCACTCGCTGGCTGAAATGCTGTCGAACGAGGCCTTACCCTCAGAGCCGCTCGTCGTTGCTGGCGGACATCGAGCACTGGTGCATCGGCGCGGAACAGCGGCTGTCGCGCGCCGGAATGGAATACCCCATTTCGCGCATCGTCAAAATGCCTGGCAAGCTCACCCCGCCACCGCCACCCGCCGCTCGATCGACACCGACCACAACGTCAACAACAGCGCGCCGAGCGCGGTCGCGACGCCGACCCACGGCAGTGTCGTCAGCGGCGCGCCGGCGCCGATCGCCATGCCGCCGAGCCATGCGCCGGTCGCGTTGCCGAGGTTGAACGCCCCCTGATTCAGCGTCGACGCCAGATTCGGCGCGTGGCTCGCCCGATCGACGATCAGCATCTGCAGCGGCGGCACGATCGCGAATGCGAGCACCCCCCACACGAACACGGTCAGCATCGCCGGAGTGCGCGCGTGCATCGTGCCCGCGAACACGCACAGGATCACGACGATCGCCATCAGGAACGCGACCAGCGAGGGCATCAGCCGCCAGTCCGCGAGTTTACCGCCGAGCGTGCTGCCGACCGTCAGGCCGAGGCCGAACAAGAGCAGCACCAGGGTGACCGCGTGCGGCGTGAAGCCGGTCACGTCTTCGAGAATCGGCGTGATGTAGGTGAAGGTCGAAAACAGGCTCGCCGACGCGAGCACGCTGATACCGAGCACCATCAGCACCTGCGGGTTCTTCAGCACGCTGAATTCGCGCACGAGGCTCGCCTTGTGCATCTCGATCTTCGCGGGCAGGCACACCGCGAGCGCGGCCGCCGCCAGCACGCCGATGCCGGTCACGGCCCAGAAAGTAGCGCGCCAGCCGACCGCCTGGCCGAGCGCGGTGCCGAGCGGCACGCCGAGCACGTTGGCGAGCGTGAGGCCGGTGAACATCAGCGCGATTGCCTGCGCGCGGCGATTCGGCGCGACGAGCCCGGCCGCGACCACCGAGCCGATGCCGAAAAACGCGCCGTGGCAGAACGCGGTGACGATGCGCGCGGCCATCAGCACCGCGTAGCCCGGCGCGATCGCGCACAGCAGATTGCCGACGATGAACACGCCGATCAGGCTCATCAGGGCCTTTTTGCGCGGCATGTTGGCAACCGCGATCGCGACGATCGGCGCGCCGATCGTGACGCCGAGCGCATACGCGGACACCAGCATGCCAGCCGCCGGAATCGACACGGACAGATCGCGCGCGACATCGGGCAACAGGCCCATGATGACGAACTCGGTGGTACCGATTCCAAACGCGGCAACGGCAAGGGCAAGCAGAGGCAATGGCATGGCGATGATGGGGTGTGACGCGTGAAGCGGCGCGAAAAACGGCCGCCGGGCGGGCGATTCCGAAGGCGGAAACGCTGTCGCCGGCCAGGGGAAAACAGTAGGGGATTCTACCTAAGTCAAATCTGGCTTGCAGGCTGTCCGGAAAGCTGTTGTTTTTTGTGGAACGCGGCGGCGGGAGCCCGAGCCGCCGAGCGGCGTTCAGCGCCGCGCGAGGTTGCGCCCGAGTGCCACGCAGCCCGCATCCGTCAGCGCTTCGACCACGTTGCTGCGATCGTCGGGCTTGAAGTCGGCGATCCAGATCACGCGGCAATGTGCGGACGTGTCGGCCACGACCTGCAGCGTCGCATGATGATGCTCGAAGCGCCCGCCGCCCACCGAGTAGGCGAGCCGCATGTGGGCATCGTCGACGGCAATCACGCGTTCCTCCACCACGGTACCGTCGGCGAAGGTAACCCAGCGCAGGTCGCCTTCCATGCGCGCCGCGATCAGCACGCCCGCGAATACGCGGGCGACCCCGGCGGGATCGCGCAGCGCGGCCCATGCATCGGCCGCGGTGGTTGCTACGGCGATTTCCCGGTAGATCGTAGCCATCGCATTTCATCCTGTTCGTTTCGGGTAACCCAGGTCTCGTGCGCGCGGGAGTGTCGCGATCAGCGATTGCAAACCTGTCACCGATCGCGCGGCGCCGTCTTATCCGCGATCCGCGTCGAACGTGTCGCCATGACGGCCCGCGCCGGACACAAAGCGCGCCGCGCCCGCCACGCCCTCGGCGAAGACTGCCGCGTAGCCGCCCGCGCCTTCGCGCCGCAATGCCTCGGCGAGATCGTCCAGCGTGCTGTTCTCGAGCGTGGAGCGACGATCGGCGAGCAGCGCCGCCTGCGGAAACGCGGCGAGCTCCGCGGCCAGTTGCCCGGCAGCCGCGCGCGCTTCGCCCTTCGGCACCACGCGGTTGGCGAGCCCGAACGAAAGCGCCTCGCGCGCATCGACCGCGCGGCCGGTCAGGATCAGATCGAGCGCACGCGACAGACCGATCAGTCGCGGTAGCCGGATCGTGCCGCCGTCGATCAGCGGAATGCCAACACGCCGGCAGAACACGCCGAGCACCGCATCTTCCTCGACGACGCGCAGGTCGCACATCGCGGCAAGCTCGAGCCCACCCGCCACCGCATAGCCGGCGATCGCGGCGATCACCGGCTTGCTGAAATGCATGCGCGTCGGTCCCATTGGACCGGGGCCGCTGCCGTCCGCATGCAACTCGTTGCGGCGCGCGTCGTCGGCAAGCGCGCTGAGGTCCGCGCCCGCGCAAAACGTGCCGCCCGCGCCGAACAGCACGGCCGCGCGCCACGCGGGCTCCGCCTCGAAGCGGCTGAACGCGGCGCTCAACGCATCGGCCACCTGGCGATCGACCGCGTTGCGCTGCGCGGGCCTCTCCAGCACGATCGTAGCGATGCCGTTGCCGTCATTCGACTCGATTCGCACATGGTTATTGAAATATTGGTTGGCTATCATCGTTATGTACCTTAAGGGTACCTGAAGGTCGCTGCTGACCTGTTGATCCGGCAGTGTTACAGCACGCTCATGCAGCGTAATTAATCCGGTGAGTTGTCATGTTTCCATCACATCCGGCTCGTAGCGTTAGCGCTCTATTGATGCGCTGGCGTCCTGTCGCCAGCTTGCCGAGCCTACCTTTGTCCTTGCCTTTGCCCAATTCATCGCCGGCCGCCGCGCCAGCCTGCGCCGAAGCGGTGTGGGTCTTGCCGTTGCAGGACCACTCGTGGTACGACCATGTGCGCCTGAAGCGCGTATTCGTCACCGACGGCACACGTCACCAGGTTGTGCTCGTCGATCTGCGCAAGCTGCTCGTGTGCGCGAATCGCGACAACACCGATTACGTGCTGAAGCCAGTCGCCGAATGGCACGCGGGCAAGGTCCGCGGCATTCGCGAGTTTCTCGATCCCGACAGCCCGCGGATTCCGCAGATGCCCTACGTGACGATCTCCACGCGTCGCGCGCCGGGATTGCTCGGCTGGGTCGGCATCGAGCGCGAGGGGGTGGTGGCGTTTCGCAACGGCCAGCATCGCGCGCGCTATCTGGCCGAGGCGGGCGCGCGCTGGTGTCCGGTCGAAGTGCACGAGCGCGAGGCGGGATTGCTGAGTGAGCTGTGCGGCGCGGCCGATGATGCCCGCACCGCGATTCGCGCGACCCAATTGGGCAGCGACAGCGACGTCTAACTTTCGCGCTCCGCGGCAATTCGCGTACGCCACGGTTATCACGGCTACCCCGCCTGCACGACGTTGCGCGGCGTGCCCGCCTGCCACGCCGCGATGTTCGCGAGCGTGGTCTGCGCGATCTCGGTCATCGCCTCGCGCGTGAAGAACGCCTGGTGCGCGGTAACGATCACGTTTGGAAACATCAACAGACGCGCGAGCACGTCGTCCTGTAGCGGCAGATTCGAATGATCCTCGAAGAAGATGCCGCCTTCTTCCTCGTACACGTCGAGCCCGAGATGGCCGAGCTGGCCGTCCTTCAACGCGCCGATCAGTGCGTTCGCCTCGACGAGCCCGCCGCGCCCGGTGTTGATCAGCATCGCGCCGCGCTTCATCTTCGCCAGCGCGGCGCGGTCGATCAGGTGATAGGTGTCGGGCAACAGCGGGCAATGCAGACTGACGACGTCCGATTCGGCGAGCAAGGTATCGAGCGGCACGTAGCGCGTGCCGAGCGCGAGCAGTTCGTCGGCCGGCGGCCCCGGATCGTAGGCGAGCACCTGCATGCCGAAGCCCGCCATGATGCGCGCGAACACCCGGCCGATGGTGCCCGTGCCGATCACGCCGACCGTCTTGCCATGCAGGTCGAAGCCGAGCAGCCCGTGCAGCGAGAAGTCGCCTTCGCGCGTGCGCGCGACCGCACGCGGCAGGCGCCGGTTCAGCGCGAGAATCAGCCCGACCGCATGTTCGGCGACCGCATACGGCGAGTAGGCCGGCACGCGTGCGACCGGCATGCCGAGCCGCTCGGCCGCCGCGAGGTCGACGTGATTGAAGCCCGCCGAGCGCAGCGCGATCATGCGCGTGCCGCCCGCATGAAGCCGTTCGAGCGTGGCGGCGTCGACGCTGTCGTTGACGAACGGGCAGACCACGTCGTAGCCATGCGCGAGGATCGCGGTCTCGCTGTCGAGAGGGGATTCCTGGAAATGCAGTTCATAGCCATGCGCGGCATTGGCCTCGGTGAATGTATCAACGTCGTATTGACGACTGCTGAACAGGATCGTGCGCATATCGGGCTCCGAAGAAGCTGTCTCTCGATGTTAGGCGACTTCGCGAATGAAAGAGTAGGGTGATGTGGTGAACGCGGGTACCGCTCGCGCATGACGGCTGGCTATCTTGGCCAAAAAACTTGCGCAATCACACGGTTCAGTGAATGATCGGACGAACGGCCTCGAGCGGCGTGCCTGCCGCGAGGCCGTTCGTTCCTTTGCGCTACACATTCATACATCGATCATGCCGACTTCAACCTCCACTACCATTGCTTCGTCCGTCCCCTGTCCGATAGTCGAATCACTCGACGCCATCCTTCCCGAAGAACCGCTGCTGATGATGGGCGCCGGCCCCGTGCCGATTCCCGCCGCGGTCGCGAAGGCCAATGCGATCGTGATCAACCATCTGGGCGGCACGATGGCGAAGGTGGTGAACCAGGTGAAAACGATGGCGCGCTACGTGTTCCAGACGCAGTCGAAGTGGGTGCTCGGCGTCGCGGGACCGGGATCGGGCGCGATGGAGATGGCGATCTCCAATCTCGCGTGGGAAGGCACGCGCATGCTGTGCATCAAGAACGGCTTCTTCAGCGACCGCATGGGCGAGATGGGCCGGCGCGTCGGCGCGCGCGTGAGCATGCTCGAAGTCGCGGACCGCACGGTCGCGAGTCTCGACCAGATCGCCGACGCGCTGCGCCGCGAGCGTCCCGAGGTCGTCACGGTCGTGCAGGGCGAGACCTCGAACACCGTGTGGAATCATCATCTGAAAGACATCGCCGCGCTTGCGAAGGAAGCGGGCGCGCTCGTGATCGTCGACGCTGTCTGCACGCTGAGCACGATGCCGCTCGAAATGGATACCTGGGGCATCGACGCGGTGATCACCGGCGGCCAGAAGGGCTTGTCATCGATTCCGGGCGTGTCGCTGATTGCGTTTTCAGACGCCGCCTGGGCGCGCGTCAAAGGCCGCACGGCGCCCAATACGCACTGGTGCCTCGATGCGTCGCTGGCGGAAAACTTCTGGCACAACGCCGGGTATCACTACACGGCGCCGGTGTCGGGCGTGCTCGCGCTGCACGAGGCGCTGCGGCTCGTCTGCGCGGAGACGCTGGAGAAGCGCTTCGCGCGCCATCTGAAATGTTCGCTCGCGTTGCAACAAGGCGTCACCGCGATGGGCCTGCAACTGTATGCGCCGGAGAATTGCCGCCTGAATTCGGTGGTCGGCATCGAAGTGCCGGACGGCCTCAGTCCCGCCGACGTCTGCGCGCATATCTCGCGGCAGCATCAGGTGGAAATCTCCGGCTCGTTCGGTCTGCCGATCGTGCGTATCGGCCAGATGGGCGAACAGTGCCGCGAGCACAACCTGTTTCGCACCGTGCATGCGCTGGGCCGCACGATGGTCGATCTCGGCGTCAAGGTCGATCTGCCGGCGGGTGTCGCGGCGCTCGAGCGCGGCTTGAGCGAAGGTAAATAAGCATTTTTCCGATGCGCTACGAATAGCATTCGCAGCGCATATCTTTTGTGCGATCCAGCACTTTATAGTTCCATTAGAAAGTCTTTCCCGCCGTTATCGCGTTGCAATAAATTAATGCTTCGCAACGTTTTTACATAACAATGGCGAAATCTTCGAAACCCTTACGGAATAAGGCTCTGCGCCTTTCTAAAAGGTTTTCTTCCTTTCTTGCTTTCTATTGTTCTCTGTGCGCCGGCGCACGTATCGAGATCAGGCCGAAACGTAAAGTAGGTCACGGCGAGAGCAGCGCAATGCTCACGCTGCGGTAAATCGCAAGACCATGATTCGACACACGGCGCGTGCCAGGACGTGCCTGCCGCGCTCATGCATGCATGCCGCCGGAACCAAGCTTTAACGCCAAAGCGCCCCCGCGAGGCAACAAAAAAGGATTTCTATCCGATTCGATAATTCGATTGCGTGGAGTCTCGAAGTCTGTCTTCGAGGGTCCGCGCACGTACGAAGCAAGGATATCGACACTATGGCGAGCGCATACGACTCAGGTCAATCGGCAGGGGTTATCGTTGGAGCAGAGTTGAACGGACTGGGGGTGGCGCGATCGCTCGCGCAGGCCCGCGTTCCGGTTATCGCAGTCGATACGAGGACCCGCGCGGCGACGTGGTGCCGACACGTTCATGCGCATCAGGTAAAGAGTTTTGTCGGGAAAATATTCGTTGATGAAATGATCGAACTCGGCAAGCGGTTCGATCGTCTGCCAGTTCTGATTCTGACCGACGAAGACGCGGTGCATGCGGTGTCGGAAAATCGGGCGGCTTTGTCGCACTGGTATCGGTTCCGCCTGCCGGCCGACGACACCGTCAAGATGTTGTCGAGCAAGGCGCGCTTTCACGAATTCGCGCAGCAGCATGGCTTTCCGGTGCCGCGCTCGGTCGTGCTCGACAAGCTTGCCGACATCGAACGGCTGGCCGAATTGCGCTACCCGTGCGTGCTGAAACCGGACGACAAGCGCAACGTGCTGCGCGGCGAGAAAGAACGCGCGGTGCGCGTCGACACGCTGCAGCATGCACGCGATCGCGCTATGGCGATGCTCGCGACACCGGGCGGCATCATCGCGCAGGAGTGGATCGAGGGGCCTGACAGCAACATCCACTTCACGCTGTTCTATCGCGGCGCCGACGGCAACATGGTCAGCATGTTCACCGGCCGCAAGGTGTTGAGCTCGCCGCCGGGCGTCGGCAACACCGCGATCTGCGTGGCCGCGCCCGAAGCGCGCGGGACGCTCGAACCGCTGACGCGGCGCTTCGCCGAGCTGGCCGGTTTCGACGGCATGGGCAGCATCGAGTACAAGTGTGGGACGACAACTACAACGAGTTCATGATGGTCGAGCCGACGGTCGGCCGCACGGACTGGCAGGAGGAGATCGCGACGCTGTGCGGCGTCAACATTCCGCTTGCCGCGTACCGCCATGAACTCGGCCTGCCATTGCCCGTCGAGCGCCTGAGCCGGCAACCGGTTGCGTGGCGCGCGACGTTTTCCGACCGGCCGCCGCCCGAATTGCTGAGCGAGCGCACAAAAATTTTCGATGGCTATTTCCGCTGGAACGATCCGTTCCCAGCGTTGCAGCACTATGTCGTGATGAATCCGCTGCGACGCATGAAGCGCAGCTGGAAAAAAGCGATCAGGGCGCCCGAGTCGCGTCAGGCCAAAGCCTGACGCTGGCAACGAAAGCCGTTCCCCTGGAGACCAGCATGTCTTTGACCGATACCATCATCATTGGCGCGGGGCCCTACGGGTCATCTCTTGCCGCGCATCTGAAGGCCGCCGGCGTGGATCACCAGATCCTCGGGGAACCGATGGGAGCGTGGCGCAACTACATGCCACCCGGCATGCTGCTGCGCTCCGAGGCGTTCGCGTCGAGCCTGCACGCGCCGCGCAGCGGCTTTACCGTCGAAGACTACTGCCGCCTGACAGGGCTGCCTTACCAACCGCTCGGCATGGCGCTGACGCTCGAAACCTTCGTCGAGTACGGGCTGTGGTTCCAGTCGAATCTGGTCGGCGAAATCCGGCCGGTCGACGTGCTCGCATTGCGCCGCGTCGGCGATCAGTTCCAGCTGTCGCTGAGCGACGGCCGCTCGCTCGCCGCGCGCAGAGTCGTGATCGCGCTCGGCCTGAAGGGCTTCGCGCAAACCCCGCCGGCGCTGCGGGACTTGCCGGCGCAATATGCGTCGCATTCTGAGCTGTATGGGAACCTCGAGTGGGCGCGCGGCAAGGACATTGCGATCGTCGGCGGCGGGCAGTCGGCGCTCGGGCTGTCCGCGCTGCTCAACGAACTCGGCGCGCGCGCGCACGTGCTGATGCGCGAGAGCAGCGTGGTGTGGCACGAGCGGCCGCAGGGCGGTCGCAACATCCTGTCGCGCATCAAGGGGCCCGACGCGGGACTGGGGCGCGGCTGGCGCTCGCTGTTCCTGTCCGAGTTTCCGGGCGTGTTCCACATGCTCGACCCGCGACGCCGCAAGCAGATCATGGAGCACACGTACGGCGCGTCCGGCGCGTGGTGGCTGCACGATCGCGTGGTCGGCAAGGTGCAGATATCGCATCGCACCGTGGTGCGCTCCGCGGCGATCGAAAACGACCGCGTCGTACTGAACGTGCTGAGCGATGGCAAGGAAGCGCGGGTGAGCGCCGATCACGTGATCGCCGCGACCGGTTTCAAGACCGACATGCGGCAGCACGCGTTCCTGTCCAAAGATCTGGCCGACGCGATTTCGAATCAGGGCGGCATGCCCGACCTGACGTCGCACTACGAAACGCGCGTGCGCGGCCTCTATGTGATCGGACCCGCGTGCGCGCACAGCTTCGGGCCCGTGATGCGCTTCGTCTATGGAACCAAGCACGCGTCGCCGACCGTGGCGCGGCACATTATCGGTTCGTTGAAAGCGGGTGCGCGGCAACGCACGTGGCCCGTCGCCCATGCACCCATGCCGGAGCGCTCAGGTGAATAAAACCCAGGCAACGGGCGCGCCTGCGCGCTCGCACCTGTCCGACAGCTACCGCGGGCGCCGCATGAAGCGCTACAAGATGCTCGTGAAGGAGATGCTTGCGGGCTTCGTCCTGATTTCGGGTCTCGCGTGGTTCACGCGCAAGGTGCTGTGGCGCGATCGCGTGGCCGTGCTGCTTTATCACGATCCCGATCCGGACACGCTCGACCGTCACCTGACTTATCTCGGCAAGCTGTGCGAGTTCGTGCCGTTGACCGACGTCAGCGCGCGCGGCCGCGGCCGGCCACGCGTGGCGATCACGCTCGACGACGGCCACGCGGGCAACGCGAAGCTGTTGCCGGTGTTCATCAGGCACAACGTGCGCCCGACGATCTTCCTGTGCAGCCGCATCGTCGGACGGCCGCGCAGTCACTGGTGGCTGCATCCGGGCTCGCTGCGCGTCGGCCATGAACGTCTGAAGCGGATGACGAACGACGAGCGCCTCGCCGCGCTGGCGGCCCAAGGCTACCAGCAGGACGGCGATGACCGGCCAACCGGCCTGTCGATCGAAGCGATGCAGGCGATGCGCGAGCACATCGACTTCCAGGCGCATACACGCTTCCATCCGATCCTCACGCATTGCAGCGACGCTGAAAGCGAGGCCGAAATCCGCGACAGCCGCCATGAGATCGCGGCGCTGCTGCAACAACCGTGCGAGCACTTCGCGTATCCGAACGGCAATTACGGCGAACGCGAAGTGGAGTTCGTGCGGGCCGCCGGCTTCAAAACCGCGCGCACCTGCGACATCGGCTGGAACGATCAGCACACCGATCCGTACCGGCTGCGCACGATCATCATCGACGATGCGGCATCGACGCTGCGCTTCGCGGCGCAATTGAGCGGCATTGCGCTGTTTCTGCGCTATCTGCGCGAGGGTGGAGGCTGGCGCGGCAAGTTTCCGCAGTTTTGAACAGAGGGAGCGCCTGGACGAAGCGATTCGTCCGGGCAACGCCGTCCGGGTTTTTCGCGAGACGGCACGAGGGGCATACGACAGGAGGGGACATGCAGCGCTGCAGGGTACTGGTGATCAACGATTACGCGCACATGGGCGGCGCGGAAGTGGTCTATCAACAATCGGCCGAGCTGTTGGGCACGCTGCCCGGCGTCGAGGTCGAGCGTTTCGACGATAGCCAGTTTTCCGCGCGCTCGACGATGCTGTCGCGCTCCTGGAACACGACCGCCGCGCGCGCGCTCGAAAAGGCGCTGCATCGTTTCCGGCCGCATCGGCTGATGGTGCACAACTACCACAACGTGCTGTCGCCTTCGATTCTCAGCGTGATCGCGCGGCACGAGCGTCAGTTCGGTTATCGCGCGTATCACACCTGCCACGACTATCACCTCGTCTACTACAACCCGTCGCTGCAGTACTTCGACAAGGATAGGCGTCCGATCATTCTGCCGCTCGACGTGCTGCGCACACGCGCGGTCTTCACGTTGCGGCCGACGCCGAAGGGCCTCGTGCACGATCTGATGACGAAGGCGTGGTGGCACGCGGTGCGCACGGCCTATCAGCCCGCGCGCGTGTTCGACAGGATCTTGTGCCCGAGCCTGTTCATGCAGCAGGCGCTGCATCGCGTCGGCATCGAGAATACGGTCATCGTGCACAATCCGTCGGCGGTGCCGAGCGCGATGCCAATCGTCACGGTGCGTGACAAGGAGCGCTTCAACATCGCGTTCGTCGGACGGATCTCGCCGGAGAAAGGCCTGCCGCAATTTCTGACGCTCTGCGAGGCGACGGGCTTCCAGCGCATCAATTGCATCGGCGTGTACGGCGACGGCCCGGACCGCGCGGCGATCGAGCAGCGCTACGCGTCGCTGATCGCACAGCGCAAGCTGATCCTGTTCGGCACGATGCCGCAGCAGCACTTGTTTCCCGCCATGCGCGAGTTCGCCGATGCGGTGGTCGTGCCGTCGGTGGGCGCGGAGAACGCGCCCCTTGTCGTGATCGAGGCGGCGATGCTCGGTCTGCCGGTGCTGGTTCGCGATGGCGGCAGCATGGCGGTGACCGCGGAATCGGTCGGCAACAAGATCAAGTTCAAGTTCGATCCGGGCAGTCTGAAACAGGCGCTCGGCGAACTCGCCATTCATCTGGCCGATGAGCACAGAAAGTACGACGTCGAAGAATATCTTCCCGAGCATTACGCGCGGCGTCTGGCTGAAATCATGCACATCGGCGAAAGTTCGACGCACGTCGCGCCGTCGCGCCTTCGCGCGCGCTATGCGGATAATCCGCGTCCGACGCCCTGAAAATAGTCGGCGCTGATTGTGGCAAACGGCGTGTATATCCGTGCCGTTATCGTCGTTTTGAACACGTGTTTTTTTATCGCGTGATTGGTCTGAAGCAATCCTGTAGCAATCGGCTTTTGTGTGCGCTGCCGAACGTTGTAAGGACGGGCTCTCTGAATATTATGATCGTCAAGGAAAGGCATTTTATCGAGCGCTGAAGCGCGTGGCTCGACAGAGTAAACGAGGCCGCGGTGACGGCGCGGAGTTGGCGATGAACGACTCAATGGGTCGGCGAAAAAGCCAGACTCATTAGAACAAAAGCATGTGTATGTCGTGAGCGTTTGCGTGGAAAAACGGCGGACGAGACGCGGCTAATCGGGGAACCTTCGCGACCGGGCCCGGCAGTCAGTTCAACCAAACAGGAATGTGGCCGCAAGCGGCCACATCGGCGATACGGGGGTATCCAGACGGTGATGCGCTACAGCTCAGCGCACGCTGTATGGATCGGAGGTCTCGGGAGACGCGTAGGTCTGGTCTGAATTCCACAAATCGCTGCCGTAGGGGTCCGCTGAGTTCTTGCCGCGGACAGGCTGTGCAACGCTTGTACGTTTCTGCTTCGGAAGGCTGTTTTTCGTTTGGGTGTACACGTTGGGCGCGACATAGCGGTTCTTTTTAGCGTACGCGAAATCCGACGAGGAGCCGTAGAGCGTGGTGGAACTGGCCGCATGAGGCGTCATCGCGTCGAGTTGCGAGTGATTGGCCACATAACGCGGCGCATAAGCGGAAGAGGCGGCGGACACGATGCTCTGGGCGTAACCCACCTGGGCGGTCAGCAATACCGGCAATACGGCGGCAAGAAGTTTGTTCATTTCGGGGTCCGTAAGAAAGCATGTGGTGCGATGTTAGGGAAAAGAGCCGACCTCGCATAGGCGCTGTTACACACAAAGGTAGCCGATGTGGCGTAAATCGGCTACCCCCGTCCGATCGAGGCGGTCAGCTCGATGGACACAGGCATGACTGTATGCGGCGACGTGCCGGTCCCGGCGCTGAGAATAAGTGGCAAACCGTCGAGACTTTGGGAGAACTCGCATGAACCAAAGCAGTACACCGTTCGATAGCCGGAACAACAACAGCGAACATGCGCCGGCAGGCTTCGCGAATTATCTGGATGCGCTGTACGACAATCGCAAGCTGATTGCCATCACGACGGCCATCGCGGTCGCGCTCGGCATCGCTTATTCGGTGTTCTCCCAACCCGTGTATCGCGCGGACATTCTGGTGCAGGTCGAGGAGAACGCGGGTACCTCGTCCAAGAGCGTGATCGGCGACGTGTCCGCGATGTTCGACGTGAAGACCGCGACGTCAGGCGAGGCACAGGTGATCGGCTCGCGCATGGTGGTGGGCCGCGCGGTCGACAAGCTCAATCTCGACATCGAAGCGGCGCCGCGCTACTTCCCGCTGTTCGGCCGCTGGCTCGGCCGTCATTCCGATCATCTGTCGACGCCGGGACCGCACGGCTACGTGTACGGCAACGAGCGCATCACGGTGTCGAAATTCGACGTCCCCGAAGAGCTATTCGACCGTCCGTTCGTGCTGAAGATGGGCGAGGGATCGAGCTACGAGCTGCAATACGGCAAGCTGAAGCTCGAAGGCACGGTCGGCCAACCGCTGAGCGCGACGACCAACTACGGGCCGCTCACGCTCGTCGTCGACCGGATCGAGGCGAATCCCGGCGCGACCTTCGAAGTGCGGCGCCAGTCCGCGCTGACGACGACCGAAAAGCTGCGCAAGGAACTGACGATCTCGGAAAAAGGCAAGGAATCGGACATCCTCGGCGTGTCGCTCGAAGGCAGCGATCCGAAGAGGATCAGCGCGATTCTCGCGACCATCGCTGGCGAATACGTGAGCCAGAACCTGAAACGCAAATCCGAGGAAGCGGAGCGTTCGATCCGCTTCCTCGAAATACAGCTTCCGGAAATGCGCCAGCAGCTTTCCGATTCGGAAACGCGCTTCAACGACTTCCGCGCGAAGCATGGCACCGTCGATCTCGGCGAGGAAGCGACCAACTTGCTGCAGCTGTCGGTTCAGGCGCAGACGCGGCTCGCGGAACTTCAACAGAAGCGCAATGAACTGCTGTCGCGCTTCACCGACCAGCATCCGGCCGTGCAGTCGGTCAACGCGCAGTTGCATGCGGCGCAACAGGAAGCGAAAGATCTCGCGAGCCGGACGCAATCGCTGCCGCCGCTCGAACAGAACGTGCTGCGCCTGCAGCGCGACGTGCAGGTCGGCACCGAGCTCGATACGTCGCTGCGCAATACGCTCGAACAGCTGAAGCTGATCAAGGCGGGGAAGTCCGGCAACGTGCGCATCGTCGACGGCGCCGTCGCGCCCGATACGCCGGTGCGGCCCAAGCCGCTGCTGATCATCATCGGCGCGCTGATGCTGGGCGTGTTCGTCGGCGCGGTGATTGCGCTCGTGCGTCAGCGTCTGTTCGACGCGATCGACGATCCGTACGAAGTCGAGCTGCGCACCGGTTTGCCGGTCTACGCGAGCGTGCCGTTCAGCCGTCAGGAAGAGCGGTTCGCGCACAGCCGTCGCCGTCCGGAATCGAAGGCGCTCGTGCTCGCGGGCGAAGCGGTGATCGATCCGGCCATCGAAAGTCTGCGTGGCTTTCGCACCGCGCTCGAATTCACGATGACCAAGGCGCGCAACCATATCGTGCTGATCACGGGCCCGACGCCGGGCATCGGCAAGTCGTTCGTGTCGCTGAATCTCGCTGCGGTAATCGGTGCGACCGGCAAGCGCGTCCTGCTGATCGACGGCGACCTGCGTCGCGGCTTCCTGCATCGGCATCTCGGCGGCGATCGCGGCCCTGGCCTCACCGATCTGATCCAGGGCGCGTACCGTCCCGAAGAGCTGATTCGCGCGACCCGTTTCCAGGGTGTCGACTTCATCGCGAGCGGCCGCCAGGTTGCGAGCCCGAGCGACGTGCTGTCGAACACACGGCTCGAAGCGGTGCTGCGCCAGGTCGCGACCGGCTACGACGTCGTGCTGCTCGACGGACCGCCGGTGCTGCTCGCCGCGGATGCGGTCCGGCTCGCCTGCGTGGCAGGTACGACGTTCTTCGTCGCGCGTCAGGGTGTCACGGGCATCGGCGAGCTGCGGGAGTCGGTCCGCCAGATGCAGAAGGTCGGCCTGCCGGTGCGCGGCGTGATCATGAACGGACTGCGGATGCGGCCGGGACGCTACAGCTACGGCTACGGACGCTATCGCTACGCGGCCTACATCTACAAACCGTACGACAGATAAGCACGGGCGCCTGGTTCGCGACGCGCCCGCAGTGCGGGGCGTCGCGCCCGACTGGACCGATCAGAACACCAACATGGCAATGCGAAGGGATCTTACGGCCGCGCTCGCCGAGCGCGTACCGTACAGGCAAGGGACTACTCGGATGAAACAGCTATTCGTCACGCCTTTTCTGCCTCAGAAAAACGCGCCGCAAGCTGGCCACCGTTTGGCCTACGACTACCTGATCAAACTGAGCGCGGAATCGGAGCTCGACGTGCTGATCGTGTCGCGCGTGCCGGTCGACGAAAAAGCCATCGAGTTCCGCGCGAACGTGCGCAACGTGTACATCCAGTACGTGAGCCGGTTCGACCTGATTCCGTCGTTCCTCGCGAATCCGCTGACTTTTTCACCGCGCCTGTTCTCGCGCTATAAGCCCGCGATCGGCAAGTACCTCTGCGAGCTCGTCGACCGGAACCGATACGACACCGTGCGGCTCGAGTTTTCGCAATGCTTTGCGTATGCCCAGAATCTGCGCGACCGTTTCCACGACCGCGTGAAGATCGTGATGTGCGCGCATGACGTGCAGATCCAGGTCATGTTGCGCGTCAAGTCCATCGAAGGATGGCTGTTCACCCGGCAGACGTTCATGCTCGAGCAGCGTCTGCTGAAGCTGGCCGACAAGGTGCTCGTGCTGTCCAGCAAGGACGCGCAGCTGATCAACGGCCTGTACCCCGGGGTCGGCACGTTGCAGGTCGTGCCGATCTCACTGCCGGCGTTTCTGAAGGAAGTGCGGCGCTCGAAAGACACGGTCGAGAAAGGCAACATCCTGTTCTGGGGGGCGATGCAACGCCGTGAGAACGAAGAGGCGCTGCTCAATTTCATCGACACGATTTTTCTGCCGCTGCGCCGGCGCGGCCTGCAACTGAAGCTGTTCGTGGTCGGCTCCGATCCGAGCGACCGCGTAAAGCGCCTGAATAGCGACGATATTTGCGTGACCGGCTTCGTCGAAAATCCGGGCAAGTACTTCGAGTCCGCCGATATCGGCGTGGTGCCGCTGCTGTCGGGCGCCGGCGTCAAGCTGAAGACGCTCGAAATGCTCGCGGCGAAACTGCCGGTCGTCTCGACGCCGCTCGGCGCGGAAGGCGTCGAGCACGACGGCACCTTGCTCAACGTCTGCGAAATCGATGAGTTCCAGGACGTGATCGAGCGCATCTACCGCGGTGATCCGGTCAACGTCAACGCCTCCGTGGCGTATCAGGCCTGACGCCATGATCGCAACCATCGCCTATCTGCTGGCCGTCGTGCTGTGTGCCTCGCGCGGCGTGCTCGAGTATCTGATCGGCAAGGACGCCGCCTATCTGATCCAGGTCGGCGGTATCGTCGGGCTGCTCGTGTGGTACATCTCGCCGACGGCGATCGCCGCTTACTTCCGCGACGAAGGACGCCTGTCGTTCGGCTTCCTCGTGGGCATGCTGTTCTCGACCGGGCTGTCGATCGTCGCGACGCTCGCGCTCACCGGTGAGTTCGGGCCGTCCTATCTGTTCGTCTTCATCTTCACGCTGTTCATCTACTTCTACGCGATCTCGAACTATCAGAGGCGCTTCGTGCAGCCGCGCGTCGCCTATGCGGGGCTCGTGCTGATCGCGCTGATCGAGGCGGGCGTCGCGCTCGCGCAGCAGCAGAACGTCTTCCCGATCGATCTGCCCGGCGCGACGTACGGCTTCGACAATCTGCGCGCGCCGTCGCTGACCGGCAGCTATCTGCACTACCCGCTGTTCGTCGCGATTGCCGCGTCGCTGTGCGGCGTCGACTATCTGGTGCGCAAGAACGTGCTGTCGGGCCTCGCGTGCGTGGTGCTCAGCTTCGCGATTTTCTCGGCGCTGTCGCGTAGCGGCATGCTGATCATTCTCGGCACGTTCGGGCTCGCGTTCGTGCAGGCGCCGATCCAGTTCATCACGAGAAACGCGAAACTGATCGTTGCCACCGTGTTCGCGACGATGGCGATCATGATCTTCGGCGTCGCGGTGAGCAGTCAGAACGACAGTGTCGTCAACGTCGGCACCGAACGGATCATAGGCGCGACCGATCTGCAATCGGACGGCAACGACGGCCGCACCGAAGCATGGGAAAAGGCCAAGTCGCTCGTATTGCCGGTCAACGTGATCGCCGGCACGTACTTTGGGCTCGTCACGAACTCGGCACCCGAGCCGGTGAAACAGGAGTTCGGCATCGTCGAATCGAGCGTGCTGCAGCAGATTCTGAATATCGGCCTGATGGGCGCGATCTTCTATTACGGCGTGCTGATATCGGTGACGAAACTCGCGAGCAGCGCGAGCCGGATTTCGTTGTGCGTGTGGGCCGCTTTATTTCAAACGATCTTCTATCAATCGATCGAAGTGATTCCGTTTGTCTTCATCCTGATGACATTGCCAGTGTTCGATTACGTGGGCGGACCGCGTGCAAACAGCACGTAGCGAACGAGAAGGCAGTGCGCTCCAGATCGTCTGCATCGCGCGGACGAGCAGTGGGTAGTCGGTAGTGCGCGCGAACAGCGCGAAGCAAGGTGCAAGAACCAGAAAGCCGTGTTTGGGGGTAATTCCACAAACACCTGATGTAAAGCAGGAGGTGGGGATGAACCTGAAGGGAATGTTTAGCGTGGTGATCGTCAATTACAACACGCCAAAACTGGTCGGAAATTGCGTTCGCTCCGTGCTTGAACTTTCGATTGCGGATAAGGAGGACATCGTCGTGGTGGACAACGCTTCACCCGACAATTCGTTTTCCTATCTGAGGGAGACGCTTCCGACGGGAGTGAGGCTCGTCAAAACGTCGATCAATCGCGGCTTCGGAGCCGGCGTCAATTTCGGCATGGTCGGTTGTCTGCGCGAACTCGTGCTCGTGCTGAACCCGGACACCTATTTCGTCGATACATCGCTCGAAAACGCGGTGCAGTTGTTCAGAACGGAGAAGGATGTCGGCCTCGTCGGTCTCGATCTGATCTATCCGGATGGCGAGCGGCAGTTTTCCGCGCGGCGCTTTTATTCGGTGCTCGACATACTCGGCCGGCGTTCGCCGCTCAGGCGGCTCGGCGCGTTCAAGCGCCGCATCGACAACCACATGATGCGCGAAGCGTGGGCCGCGGGCACGCCGTTCGAGGCCGAGTGGGTGCTGGGCACGGGCTTTATCGTGCGGCGCGCGTTGTTCGGCGAACTCGGCGGCATGGACGAGCACTTCTTTCTCTATATGGAGGACGTCGATTTTTGCGCGCGCATCTGGCAGGCGGGCTACCGCGTGCTGTGCGTGCCGGGCGCGCGACTCACGCACGAGCATCAGCGTGCGTCGGCAGCGGGCTTCCTGAGCAAGGCGGGGCGCCGGCATATGAACAGCTTGTGGCGTTTCAGCCGCAAGTATCGTGTGCCGCTGTTCAGACCGCCAGGCGTGCAGGGCCTGAGTCGCAGCGCGAAGGCGCGTGCGGTGCCGGTCCCCATGACCGTGAGCGCGCGTCCGGCCGCCGAGCAGGGGCAAAGCATCACGGTGGACTGATGCCTGTCGATGTCTCGGCGTGAAAAAAGAACGGAGTAACGCAATGGGGGAAGGCTAGATGAAAACCCGGCGACAGGCGCTCAAGACGTTCCTGCTCGGCGGCCTGGCCGGGGCCAGTGCAAGCACCGCCGATTTGGGCATCGCGCGCGCGACGGGGCACGCGCCGCGCGAGCGCGGCGCGTTCGCGAGTATGGGTAACGGCGCGGGCGACGGCGCCGGCGGCGTCCTGCGCGTCGCCGCGTCCGTGCCCGAGCGTGCCGCATCGGAACCGGTTGCGCCGAGCTATCTGAAGACGCTCAGCGATATCGTCGCGGGACTCGAGGTCAGCGTCGCGCGCTTCGTCGATCCGCACCGGCTGGCGGCGATCCAGCGCGGCGCGTCCGGTTACGACTGCGGCGCTGAACTCAGGGAAGCGTTCGCGAGCGGTGCGCGCGGGTTGTATCTGCCGCGCGGCATCTGGCGTTACACCGGCGACCTGGCCACCGCGAACGGCTCGAGACTGCGCGGCGACGGCGGCGGCGAATACGTGGTGATCACCGACATCGCGATGGGGGCGACCGTGCTGGAGAGACAGGACTCGGGCGGCCCGAGGTCGGCGGCGCTGACGCTGGGCGACTCGGCGTTCGTCGAGCATGTGCAGGTGCGGCCCGCGCATTACGACAAGGTCATCTACTACCTCGCCAACTATCCGGCGCACACCGGCAACACGGCGATCGGCATCCACTTCGGTACATCGGCCGGGGCCAGTCGTTGCACGGCGATCGGTTTTTCGCGCGCGGGCTACGAACTCGGCGTCACCTCGACGCTCGAGCGCTGCTATGCGTACATGTGCGAGCGCGGCTTCTACGCGACCGAGCACACCGACGGCTCGCTGATCAATTGCATCGGCATGTTCTGCCATACGGCCGGCGCCGATATCGTCGACAACTTCTGGCAGGTGATCGGCGGACGCTGGGAATGGAACGCGCGACACGGCGTGATTCTCGGCGCGGAGTCGCTGATCGTCGGCGCGGTGTTCGATCGCAATGGCTTTGCCGGCGTCTATATGAAGAGCGGCAACTGGGGCAAGGTGGTGAACGGCAATTACTTCTCGCGCAACGGTTGCGGCGGCGACGGCAAGATCGGCCGCTGGAAATTCTCGACGCGCGGCCATCCGTCGTACCTCGATGTTCCGGCCGGTCAGAGTTGCCACATCCAGATCGATTACCAGCAGGGGGCGACGATCGTCGGCAATCGCTACCGTCCCGGCCAGGACGACGAGAACGCCGGCTGCGACGGCCCGCAGTTCGTGTACGGCAGTTCGACCGCGCCGGGCAGCACACCGCTCGACGGCATCACGATTCAGGGCAATTTCGGCGATCGCGCGGGTGACACGATCGTCGGTTACGCCAAGGCGTATCCGGGCGGCGGCGCGATCGCGGGCGGCAAGGACGCGAGCCTCGTGCATGCGCTGAATCTCGGCGTCGGCTACGAACGCGGCGGCGTCGCGGCGGCGCTGCATTGCGGAAACCAGACCGTGTCGCAGGAGACGACGCGCATCGCGATCAACGTGCTGCGCTCGACCTCGGGCCGCGTGGTGTTGCGCGCGGCCACACGCGGCCATGCTCTACTCGCCGAAATCCTGTTCGCAACCGACGCAACCGACGCCAACTACAAGACCGTGGTAAGCAATCTGATCGGCAATGCGGTGAAGAGCGCGGTGTTGAACGCAAATGGTGAAGACGATCGCTACAACAAGATCGATATCGCGCTAAGTGAACCTGCTTTCGTGTCGTATTCTGTTTTTTCGACCTGAGTTTTAACCGCCTACTGCAAACAGGACGATTGTGTCGACGAGAAACGTCATCATCGCGCTGTATTCGGTGTACGCACTGAACTACGTGCTGCCGCTCGTTACGTTGCCGTATCTGTCGCACGTACTTGGGCCGGCCGGGTTGGGCGTGATCGGTTACGCGCAATCGATTTCGCAGATTCTTCTCGTCATCGTCGACTTCGGCTTCGGCCTGTCGAGCGCGCGCAAGGTGGCGGTGCACATCGATAACCCGGAGGTCGTGAACCGCATCTACTGGTCGACCACGATCGGCCGCGCGATTCTCGCGTTGCTGTGCTCGCTGGTGCTGGTCGGCTGGGCCTTCGCCGCGCACATGTCGCCGCAGGAGCGCGGTGCGACGCTGCTGGGCTCGCTCGTGATCTGGGGCGGCGTGCTCACGCCCGGCTGCTTCTACGAAGGCACGCAGCGCCTGCCAGTGCTCGCGGGCACGCTGCTCGCGACGCGCGTGGGTCTGCTGATTCCGCTGTTCCTGTTCGTGAGGACTCGCGACGACGTGATGCTCGCGGCCGCTCTGCAATATGCGCCGACCTTCGTGTGCGGCGTGATCCTGATGGGCGCGCTGATCTGGAAGCGCGAGATCCTGCTGACCGTGCGGGTCAGTTGGGCCGACGTGATGGCCGAGGCGAAAGAGGCGTATCACATCTTTCTCGGTTCGGCGCTGACATCCGTGTACATGTACGCGAACGTGATCATGCTGCGCATGATCAGCGGCCCGGGTGCGGTCGGCTATTACGTGGCGGCCGAGCGACTCACCAACGCGCTACGCGCGTGCACGGCGCCGGCCATCCAGGCGTTCTTTCCGAAGATCTGCGTCGCTTACGAGCGCAACGACATCGCCTATATCCACAAGGTCAACCGCGGCTTCATGGTCGCGTTCGCGGCGTCGGCGGTGCTGATTCTGGTTGGCTTTACGGTGCTCGGCGAATGGTTCGTCGGACGTTTTCTCGGCGAGGCGTTCGGCGAGACGTTCCGCATTTTGCGCATTCTCGTGTTCGTGCCGGCGATCGTCGGCATGACGACGACCCAGGTGATGCTGACGATCATCGCGTCGGGCAATCAGTCGTTGCTGAAGCGGATCTATGTCTACGGCGCGCTGTTCCATCTGGTGCAGGCACCGATCAGCATCTACTTCTGGGGCGGTGTCGGCACCGCATGCTCGGTGGCCGCCACCGAGCTGTTCATGCTGATCGGCGTGTACAACGTGTCGAGCCGAATCAATCACGGCCAGATCGCGGTGCGCGCGCAGACGACGATCGAGCAGGAGATGGCGGCGGAGAGAGATTAGCCGCGAGGATGGACAGCGGGATCGAATGGCCGCGGCGCGCGTCGCGGCCTTGTTGCGTCTGCGCCGCGCGGTCGTTGCGCGCGTTCACTGCGAGTGCTTACTGCGCGGTAGACAGACTGGTTACTTTCGCGTTGCGCAGATACAGCACCGTCGACAGCACGACCGCCGCGGCAGCCGCGATCGCGGCAAACAGGAACACCGAGCCGTAACCGAACTCGCCGGCGATATACCCCGCCAGCGGCCCGGTAATGCCGAGCGACAGATCGAGAAACACCGAGTACGCGGACAGCGCCGCGCCGCGGCTCGCCGGCGGCACGAGCCCGACCGCCTCGACGCCGAGCGCCGGAAACACCAGCGCGAAGCCAAAGCCGGTCAGCGCGGCGCCCGCGAGCGCGATATGCGGCTCGGGCGCGAGCCACAGCATCAACAGACCCGCGCATTCGAACGAGAACGACGCGATTGCCACACGAAAGCCGCCGTAGGTCTTGATCGTGTTCGCGAACAGCAGGCGCGCGCCGATGAACAGCGTGCCGAACAGCGTCAGCGACAGCGCCGCATTCGGCCAGTGCTTCGCCGCATAGAACAGCGTGATGAAGGTCGCGATCGAACCGAAGCCGGCCGAGCCGAGCGCGAGACCCATACCGTGCGGCAGCACGCGCGTCAACACGCTGCGATACGACATCCGCTCGCCATGCACGACCGGCACCGGCGCGATCAGACGCGCGAGGTAATAGCCGAGCCCCGCGAGCGCGATCACCAGAATGCCGAGCGCGGTAAAGCCGATCGAGCGCGAGATCATCACGCCGAGCGGTGCGCCGATCGCGAGTGCGCCGTAGGTCGCGATGCCGTTCCACGAAATCACGCGGGCGTTGTTGGAGGTGCCGACCCGGCCGATTCCCCACAGAATCGCGCCGGTGCCGCACAGGCTCTCGCCGAAGCCGAGCACGAGCCGGCTGCACACGAGCAGTGCGAGGCTCAGCCCCGGCCAGCGACCGGTCAGCGCGGCGAGCAACAGCAGCACGCCGCTCGCGCCGCAGCCGAGCAGACCGATCGACACCGTGCGCTTCGGCCCGAGCGTATCGGCCGAGCGGCCCGCGAGCGGCCGCGACGCGAGCGTCGCGAGGTACTGCACGCTGATCGCCGCGCCGGCCAGCACCGCGCTGTAGCCGAGGTCGGCGTGCACATAGCCGGGCAGCACCGCGAGCGGAATACCGATCGCGAGGTAGCAAAGAAAGGTGAAAAAGACGACCGGAATGATCTGCAGGGTCGTCGAAAATTCGCTGCGGGGGGACGCGGAGTCGGTGGACATCGGGAAAACGAGACTTGAATTCGGCGGGAAGGCGTGATTGTCCCATGGAACCGATTCCCTTGCAGGGTTTGCTTAAAAAATGGGACGAATCAATGGCGGGTTGTGACGTGATAAAGGTCCGTTTTCACGCCGCTAGCGCGCGATTGTTCGGCGAGGCGAGAGGGCATGCCAAAATCTGGCATGTCCGCCAAACCGGCAAAAATGGATAAAAACGGCAAAAGCGTCAGATCAACATAAGCGCTGCCGTACGCAATTCCACCTCGATATCGCGCGACGAATATGTCCCCCATGCGATTCGAGCTATGGGTTGCGTTTATTGACGGTGATAGCTTTCAAACCATCGACGCGGCGTGTCCGCGCGAACACGCAACAGACGAGAGCACCGAGACATGACCGAGCCGATTCGTTTCTATCACCGCAACGCGATCCGCGAAATCGAGGACGCGCCCGTCACCCGCACGGTGCTGCAGTATCTGCGCGAGGACGCGCATTGCACCGGCACCAAGGAGGGCTGCGCCGAAGGCGACTGCGGCGCCTGCACCGTCGTGATCGGCGAGCGCAATCCGGCGGGCGGCGTCGACTTCAAGGCGGTCAACGCCTGCATCCAGTTCGTGCCGACCCTCGACGGCCGCGCGCTCTTCACGGTCGAAGACCTGCGCCAGCCGGACGGCTCGCTGCATCCGGTGCAGCAGGCGATGGTCGACTGCCACGGCTCGCAGTGCGGCTTCTGCACGCCGGGCTTCATCATGTCGATGTGGGCGCTCTACGAGAAGCACGGCCACGAGCATGGGTGCGCGAACCGCACGGTGCCGTCGCGCGAGGCGATCGGCAATGCGCTGACCGGCAACCTGTGCCGCTGCACCGGCTACCGGCCGATCGTCGACGCGGCCGAGCGCATGTTCGACGCGCCCGCGCCGCGAGCGCCAGTCGACGTAAAGGCGCTCGCCGACACGCTGGCGACGCTCGAACGCCGCGACACGTTTCAGTACGAGCACGCGGGCCGGCGCTTCGCCGCGCCGCGCACGGTCGCGGCGCTCGCGCGGATCAAACACCAGGAACCGGCCGCGCGCCTGCTCGCGGGCAGCACCGACATCGGCCTGTGGGTCACCAAGCAGATGCGCGAGCTCGGCAACCTCGTCTACGTCGGACAGATCGCCGAGCTGCAAAAGCTCGACACCAATGACGACTGGATCGAGATCGGCGCCGGCGTCAGCGTCGAAAGAGCGTATGCCGAGATCGCGAAGGAGTACCCGGAGCTGACCGAAATGTGGCAGCGCTTCGCGTCGCTGCCGATCCGCAACGCCGGCACGCTCGGCGGCAACATCGCGAACGGCTCGCCGATCGGCGATTCGATGCCGGGGCTGATCGCGCTCGGCGCGCGCGTGATCGTGCGTGGCGGTGACATCGAGCGCGAGATGCCGCTCGAAGACCTGTACCTCGCGTATCAGAAGAAGGACATGGCCGAGCACGAGTTCGTCGTCGGCCTGAAGGTGCCCGCGCGCGGCGGTGCGCGCGCGAACCTGCGCTTTCGTACCTACAAGCTGTCGAAGCGCTTCGATTCGGACATCTCGGCCGTCTGCGCGGCGTTCTCGTTCATCGCCGACGGCGACGCGATCCGCGAGCCGCGCATCGCGTTCGGCGGCATGGCCGCGACGCCGAAGCGCGCGCTCAATGCCGAAGCCGTGCTGCGCGACGCCGAATGGCACGAGGCGACCGCACAGGCCGCGATGCTCGCGCTCGGCAACGACTACGCGCCGCTCACCGACATGCGCGCGAGCAGCGACTACCGCCTCGAAGCGGCGAAGAACACGCTGTACCGCTTCTGGCTCGAAACGCGCGCGCGGCAGCCGCTGCCGAAGAGCGCGCTCGACGTGCGCGCGGTCGCGCCGGCCGGCGCCAGCGCCTGAGCGCCGCGCGTTCAAGGATACGGAGAACACAACCATGAACCAGCAAGCCGAACCGTTCCTGAAAGAGGTTCAGGAACTCGACGACTTCACCCAGGTGCACGTTTCGCGTCCGCACGAGTCCGCGCATCTGCACGTAAGCGGCCGCGCGACCTACACCGACGACATTCCCGAGCTGGCCGGCACGCTGCACGCGGCGCTGGGGCTGTCGTCGAAGGCGCACGCGAAGATCGTCTCGATCGCGCTCGACAAGGTGCGCGCGACGCCCGGCGTCGTCGCGGTCTTCACCGCCGACGACATCCCCGGCGTCAACGACGTCGGCCCGATCGTCCATGGCGACGATCCGATCCTCGCCGACGACGTCGTGCAATACGTCGGCCAGCCGATGTTCATCGTGGTCGCGACGTCGCACGAGGCGGCGCGTCTCGGCGCGCGGCGCGCCGACGTGGTCTACGAAGAACTGCCGGCGGTGCTGAGCGCGCAGCAGGCGCGCGCCGCGAACCAGTTCGTGCTGCCGCCGATGAAGCTCGCGCGCGGCGACGCTGGCACGAAGATCGCGCGTGCCCCGCATCGCGAGGCCGGTGAGATGTTGCTCGGCGGCCAGGAGCAGTTCTATCTGGAAGGGCAGATCTCGTACGCGGTGCCGAAGGACGACGACGGCATGCACGTCTACTGCTCGACCCAGCATCCGACCGAAATGCAGCAGCTCGTCGCGCACACGTTGGGCGTGGCTTCGCATAACGTAGTGATCGAATGCCGGCGCATGGGCGGCGGCTTCGGCGGCAAGGAATCGCAGTCGGCGCTGTTCGCGTGCTGCGCCGCGCTCGCCGCGTGGAAGCTGCTGTGCCCGGTCAAGCTGCGCCCGGATCGCGACGACGACATGATGGTGACCGGCAAGCGCCACGATTTCCACTACACGTACGAAGTCGGCTACGACGCAGAGGGCGTGATCGAAGGCGTCGCGGTCGACATGACCTCGCGCTGCGGCTTTTCCGCCGACCTGTCGGGCCCGGTGATGACGCGCGCGCTGTGCCACTTCGACAACGCGTACTGGCTGTCGGACGTCTCGATCGACGGCTTCTGCGGCAAGACCAACACGCAGTCGAACACGGCGTTTCGCGGCTTCGGCGGCCCGCAGGGCGCGTTCGCGATCGAGTACATCCTCGACAACGTCGCGCGCTCGTGCGGCATCGATGCGCTCGACGTGCGCCGCCGCAATCTCTACGGCAAGACCGAGCGCAACCAGACGCCGTACGGTCAGGTGGTCGAAGACAACGTGATTCACGAGCTGATCGACGAGCTCGAAGCGACCAGCCACTATCGCGCGCGCCGCAAGGAGATCGACGCATTCAACGCGAACAACGAGATCCTGAAGAAGGGCCTGGCACTCACGCCGGTCAAGTTCGGCATCGCGTTCAACGTCACGCACTTCAACCAGGCCGGAGCGCTCGTGCATATCTACACCGACGGCTCGGTGCTCGTGAACCACGGCGGCACCGAAATGGGCCAGGGGCTGAACACGAAGGTCGCGCAGGTCGTCGCGCATGAACTCGGCGTCGGTTTCAACCGGATTCGGGTGACCGCGACCGATACCAGCAAGGTCGCCAATACGTCTGCGACGGCCGCGTCGACCGGGTCCGACCTGAACGGCAAAGCCGCGCAGGACGCCGCGCGCCAGTTGCGCGAGCGGCTCGCCGCGTTCGCGGCCGAGCGCTTCGGCGCGGGCAGCGTGAAGCCGCGGGACGTGCGCTTCGCGCATGATCGCGTGATGGTCGGCGAGGTCGCCGTGCGGTTCGAGGAAGTGGTCGCGAAGGCTTATCTCGCGCGCATCCAGTTGTGGTCCGACGGCTTCTACGCGACACCGAAGCTCTACTGGGACCAGTCGAAGCTGCAAGGACGGCCGTTCTACTACTACTCGTATGGCGCGGCGGTATCGGAAGTCGTAATCGACACGCTGACCGGCGAAATGCGCGTGCTGCGCGCCGATGCGCTGCACGACGTCGGCGCCTCGCTGAATCCGGCGCTCGACGTCGGCCAGGTGGAAGGCGCGTTTATTCAGGGCATGGGCTGGCTCACCACCGAGGAGCTGTGGTGGGACGCGGGCGGCAAGCTGATGACGCACGCGCCCTCGACGTACAAGATCCCGACCGTCAACGACGTGCCGCCGGTTTTTAATGTCAGGCTGTTCAGGAACCGTAACGCGGAGGACAGCATCCATCGTTCGAAAGCGACCGGCGAGCCGCCGTTGCTGCTGCCGTTCTCGGTGTTTTTCGCGGTGCGCGACGCGGTGTCTGCGGTCGGCGGCCATCAGGTCAATCCGCCGCTCAATGCGCCCGCGACCAACGAGGAAATCCTGAAAGCGGTCGGCGCGGCGCGGGCCGCGACGGCGGCCGCGCGGCAGGCGTGATGGCAAGTGGCAAACGAGTTGGGAGCGCAATATGGAAGCACGCCTGAATTATTGTCCGGGCGGTACCGGGTCCGAGCTTGCACCGCGGCCGGCGCCGATGCACATCGTGCTGTTCGGCGCGGGACACGTCGGTCATGCGCTCGTGCACCTGCTTGGCAGCCTGCCGTGCGTGGTCCAGTGGGTCGACGAACGCGACGAGCTGTTCCCCGACGAAACGCCGCCCAACGTGCAGATCGAAGCGACCGACACGCCCGAGGCGATCGTCGACGCGGCGCCGCCCGGCGCGTGGTTTCTGGTGATGACGCACAACCATGCGCTCGATTTTTCGCTGGCCTTGCGCATCATGCGACGGCGTGATTTCAGCTACTTCGGCATGATCGGCTCGAACACGAAGCGCGTGAAGTTCGAGCGGCGACTGCTCGAACGAGGCGTGGAGTTGGAGCGGCTCGCGGAGATGACCTGCCCGATCGGCGTCGAAGGGATCATCGACAAGGCGCCCGCCGCGATCGCGATTGCGGTGTGCGCGCAACTACTGCGACTGAGGACACGGCAGGCCGCGACGGTTCATGCGTTGGGGCAGGCCGCGAACCACGTCCGCGCAACGGAGCAGATCACGGTTTAGGCCATACGGCGCAACGGGGGCTTGCGCGCGACCAGCTCACCCGACACCTCGGACATCAACGTCCTCAGCCAGCCGATATCGCTCGGCCGATCCGGCTGCGGATGCCACAACTGATAGCAGCGGATGCGCGGAAACGCGATCGGCACGTCGACGACCGCGAGCGGCAACATGCTCGCGTAGTGCATCGCGAAACGCCGCGTCGTCGTGAAGATCAGATCCGATTGCAGTAGCGTCTGCGCGACGAGGCCGAAGTAGGGCAGCGTCGCGACGATGCGCCGGCTCGCCTTCGCCCGAGCGAAGCCGGTATCGATCGCGCCGCCGCGCGCGCCGCTGTAGGGTGTCGGCGCGAGATGCGGCGCGGCCAGATAGGCTTCGCGGCTGAGCGGCTCGTGTGTCAGCGGATGGTCCGCGCGCATCATGCACACGACGGTATCGGCGAACAGGTCGCTGCGCTCGAAGCGCGGATCGGGCTTCGGCCAGTTGCCGATCACCAGATCGAGTTCGCCGGCGTCGAGCGCGGCCGAATGATCGAGCAGCGGCCCCAGCGATTCGATTTCGAGCCGCGCATGCGGCGCCGCTTCGCGAAAACGCGCGATCACGGTCGGCATGAAGAAGTCGTTCAGATAGTCGGGCGCGGCGACGCGAAAAGTGCGGCGCGAGCGGCCCGGGTCGAAATCGCCATGCGGCGTCGCGACGAAATCGACATCGCGCAGCACGCGCTGCGCGGCCGCGAGCAGCGACTCGCCGTATTCGGTCGGCACCATGCCCGACTTGCCGCGCACCAGAATCGGATCGCCGAGCGTTTCGCGCAGCTTGCGCAGCGCGGTGCTGATCGCGGGCTGGGTCTGGTTCAGCCGCAACGCGGTCTGCGTGACGCTGCGCTCGACGAGCAGCGTGCGCAGCACGCGCACGAGCCAGATATCGAGGGAGGCGGCGGTGTCGTCCATGATCGAAGCGTGGCGGCGCGGGCGCTGCCGATGAGCTCGCCGCGCGGCGCGCGCGTGGGGTGCGAAAGCTTAACCTTAGGCTCGTTTGCGCTTCGGCGGCATAGTGGGCACGGTATGGCCGGCATCAGCGCGACGCCTGCCGGCATCGATTCGTTCGGGCCGAAGCCGCAACCAGGGCGCGGTCCGCAGCGGCCGCCGTGTTATGCCGGTGTTGGTTTGTCCGGCAGCCCCCATGGCAGCGAACTGATCCGCTTCACCTCGCGCGATTCGAGCCAGTTGGGCGTGCGCGCGCAGTACAGCACCATCGGCAGCGCGTCCTCGCCCCAGAACAGCTGATCGTTCAGACGAAACGTCGGCACGCCATAGACGCCGAGTTCGATCGCATCGGCGGTATTGCGCTGCAATTGCGCCTGCACGGCTTCGTCCTGGATCAGCTCCGGGCCGTCCGGCTTGCCGACGCGCTCGCACAGCTCGGCGAACGCTTCGTCGCTCGACGGATCGCGCCCCTCGCGCCAGATGAAGCGGAAAATCTCGCGCACGAATTGCACGTCGCCGTTCGCGGCGGTCGCGAGCAGCAGCGGTTTGATCGAATCGAACGGATGGGCGGGCGGCATTTTGTACGGGATACCGAGCTGCTCCGCGCGAAACAGCGCGTGCCGGTACATGAAGGTGCGCTTGGCGGGCACGCTGTACGCGGAGCGCTGGCCCCAGTGGCGATACAGATCGTTCAGCACGACCGGCGTGAACGCGAAGTCGAAGCCGGGCCATTTGTCGTATTGCTCGAGCAACAGGTAGGTGAACGGCGAGACGAAATCGTAAAACCACTGCCGCTGTTGGGCGTCGATGCCAACGGTCATAAATGTCTCCCGGGAGGGTGCCTGTGTCGGACGATGCGGACGGTGCGTCCGTTATCTCATCAAAATTGTAGCGATCTTACGCGGTGCGGTCCCGGCTTGCACCGGTCGATATCCCCTGGTGGCGGCAGGTGGGCGTAGTTCCGGCGGTATCGTCAGAGGCGCTCAGCCTTTGACTTTATCGGCCACCTGCTCGTCGGCCTCGTCCAGCCCACCCCGCGTGTCGCGGCTTTCCGTGAGCCGCCGCCGCACGAAGCCGATGTGCTCGCGCAGCACGTAGAACTGGTCCGCGTACGCGAGCGGCATCTTCATGCCGTTGACCGAGTCTTCGATCGCGTCGAGCCGCTCGATCAGCGACGCGCGTTCGGCCGACGAATGTTCGCTGAGCGCGCTGCGTTCGATCGCGATCAGCGCGCCGTACCAGCGATAGATGCGCGATTTGACGCGCCACGCGTACAACCCGGGCACGACGCGCAGCGCCGGCACCAGCAGCACGATCAGCGGCACGACGATCACCAGCAGGCGGTCCGCGAGACTCGCGATCCAGAACGGCAGCGTCCGGTAAAGGAAGCTCTTGCCGGACTTGTAGTAGCGCGCGGCGTCGTCGGAAAGCGGGAAGTCGTGCGCGAGCGGGGCGGGAAATTCGCCGGCGCGCTGCATCGTCGTCGCGCCGCCATGCACCTCGCGCGCGGCTTCGATCAGCAGATCGGACAGCGCCGGATGCAGCGAATCGCGCGCGATCAGCTCGGCGGTCGGCGCGACGATGCTGATCGAGTTCGCCGGCAGGTTCTTGCCGAGGTCGAAGGCGCCCATCGGCACCTTCAGCTGCGTCAGGTACGGAAAGCGGCGCGTGTACGCGTCGGCCTGCGCAAAATCGTAGAAGCGCACGTTCTGCGTGCGGTAGAGCTTGCCCATCACGGCCGGCTGCGCCGAGTCGCCCGCAAGGAAGGTCGCGTCGATCGTGCCGTCGATCAGCGCGTCGGCGGCTGCGTCGCCCGTCAGCGGCAGCAGTTGGGTCGGACCGCCCGGCACGATGCCGTTGGCCTTCAGCAGCGCGAGCGCGAGCTCGCGCGTGCCGCTGCCTTCGGGGCCGATCGCGAGGCGTTCGCCCTTGAACCCGGACAGCCAGTCGACGGGGGCGCCGCGGTAGAAGATCGCGAGCGGCACGTAAGCGACGCTGCCGAGCGACATCAGGCTTTTGTCCTTGTCGAGCCCGGCGGGCGCGATGCCGCTCTGCACGAAGCCGACGTCGACGTTTGCGTTCGGGTCGAACAGCCGCTTCAGATTTTCCTGCGAGCCCTGCGAGGCCAGCACGTTCAGCGTGATGCGGTTGCGCTCGAGGATCGTCTTGTACTTCTGCGCGGCGATCCAGAATGTGCTGCCGACGGGACCGGCGCTAATCGTCAGCGTATTCGGCGGGGCGGGCTGGATCAGCCGCACGGCGGCCCAGATTGCGACGATCACGAGCAGCACGAGCGGGCCGAACGAGACCGCCAGGTCGCGCCACGAGATCGCGACAAAACGGGCGACGAGATGGGTAGGGCGGGTGCGGCCGGTGTCAGGCTTCATCGGATCATCTGAAAGCGGCAGTCGATCGGGCTCGAATGCGCGAATGCGCGAATGCGCGAATGCGCGAATGCGCGAATGCGCGAATGCGCGAATGCGCGAATGCGCGAAGGCGGCTTGGGCGGCGCGCCAGCACGCGTCGCGCCGATGGTACCTGAGATTGGCGCGGCCGCGAAACGCGTAGCCGCCCGTCACGCCGACAAACGCGTAACAAATGGTGAGCGCCGCGGTGAACGCCAGCATGAGCGCTGGCATGACGGCTGTGCAAATTCTTGCGCGACCGCGGAGCGTGTCTGATTCTATCCGGCACGCATGATGCGCCCGCTGTCGGCGCGCCACGCCGCACGCTAAACCCTTTGCGCTTCTGTGCCGGCTAGATTAAATTGTGCATCGCTACCGCGATCCAGCGTTTGCGGCGCGACCCCGGCAAGACGGACAAGAACCGGGTGCGTCGGCGGACGTCGCGGTTTGCCGGTTACCGGTAATTAGCCTCTCTCGCCTCTTGCACATCCTGTCATAGCCGTTGATGGCCGTCGCTCACGCGCGCGTTCGCGCGATGACGGCCGCCCGTAGTCGTAACGATGCCGCTTGTTCATGCGGTCCAATGTGAAACCAAGGAGAAGAGAGCTATGAAGACGGTCGGTTTTCTGAAAGCACTGGGTCCGGTTGTGGCGATGGTGGTGGCGTGCAACGTCTACGCCCAAAACGCTCCGGCAACCGATACGGCGTCGGCGGCAGCCGCAGTCAAGGCCGGCAAGCACGCGAATCACGAACTCGGCCGCAAGGTGCGCGCCGCGCTGGCCAAGACCCAAGGTCTCGACGTATCGAGCATCGCCGTGCGCGCGCGCGGCGGCGCGGTGACGCTGACCGGCACGGTGCCGGACCAGGGTCAGATCGATTCGGCCGGCGAAGCCGCCAAGGGTGTCGCGGGCGTGACGTCGGTGTCGAACAAGCTGACCGTGATGCAGCAGTAAGCGATGCGCGTGCGCGCGCGGCGCCGCAAGGGCCGCGTCGCGCCGCGGCTTGGTGCATGGGCGCCGTCACCGGCGTCGCGGAGACGGTTTGACGCCGCGCTTGCATCGCGGCGCGAGGTCTATCTATCAACCTGGAGGCTCCGGCATGATCGCCGGAGCTTTTTTTTCGCAGCCGGTTTTAAGGCGTGGCACTCGCGAGGTTTGCGGGACCGCAGCAATGCGGCTTGCCGCACGCACAGGTCCTGATGGAGGCGCGGCCGTCGCGGATTCGTGCGCTGCGACACATTACCGACGCATCGCGAGGCGTACTGTGACCAAGAGGGAAGAGGGAGCCAAGGTCATGGAAACCACGCTGTTTCGCTATATCGATCTGCCGATCGGCGATCGCGCGGCATTCGAACTGGTGTGCGCGCGACACGGTTTCGCGCCCGCGCATTTCGACATCAGCGCGAGCGCGGCACCCGGTGAGCCGGCGCACGAGCGGGTCGTCACCGTGCGGCGCGGCAGCTGGTCACAGTCGTATTACGACCGCCACGGTCAGTGGGTCAGGCAGTTCGAGGCGGATCTGACCTGCCGGTTTTTCAAATAGACACGGGTTGCGGTGTGCGCGCTTGACGCGTCTTCAGCGCCTCACGACAACACCAGCCGCACGCCGACCAGCGTCAGCGTCGCGGCGAGCAGATTGCGCAGCAGCGCGTCCGGCGCGCGCGAGGCCAGATAGCTGCCGATCGCGATGCCGGGCAGCGATCCCACCAGCAGCGACAGCAGCATCGACCAGTCGATCGAGCCGAGCAGCCAATGTCCGGCGCCCGCGAGCAAGGTCAGCGGCACCGCGTGCGCGATGTCGGAGCCGACGATGCGCGTCGTCGGCAGCATCGGATACAGCAGCAACAACACCGTGACGCCGATCGCACCCGCGCCCACCGACGTCAACGACACCAGCACGCCGAGGGTCGCGCCGGTCAGCATGGTCAGCGCGAGCGTGCGTGCCTGGCTCGGCGCGCGTTGCTTGCGCGCGCCGAGCGCCGCGAGCTGCGGACGGAACACCAGCGCGATCGCGGTAATCAGCAGCGCCGCGCCGAGCACGACCTGGATCAGCCGGCCCGCGCCGGGCGTATCCATTCCATAGCGATGCAGCAGGATCAGCGTGACGGTCGCCGCGGGCACGCTGCCGGCCGCGAGGCGCAGCGTGACCTGCCAGTCGACCGAGCCCTTCAGCCCGTGCACCAGCGTGCCGGTCGCCTTGGTGGCGGCCGCGTACAGCAGGTCGGTGCCGACCGCGGTGGCAGGGTGCACCTTGAACAGCAGGACGAGGATCGGCGTCATCAGCGAGCCGCCGCCGACGCCCGTCAGCCCGACCAGAAAGCCGACGAACAGGCCGGAGACGGAGTACAGCAGATCGATGTGGGGTAGAGCCATTGAACGGACAGCTGACGCAGCGCGGGTGAAGGGTTGGGGCGGCAAGGCCGGCGTACGCGCCGGGGCGGGTGGGTGTGGCGGCGTGCGGTGCGCTGCACGGCCGTGTCGGCCGGCGCCTCAGCGGCGAAAGGCGCTATTGTCGCAAAACTGCCGCGCCAACGTGCGGCACTTGTTCAGGGGGAGCGCGTCGCGGCTGGCAGCGGGCTGCGTTAGGCGTGTACGGCGCTGATGTGCCGCATGGCGTGTGAGGTGCCGCTCAGAGCGCGCGGCGGATTTCGACGACGCCGAACGCCGCGAGCGTGAAGCCGACCACGCGATCGATCGCGACGCGTAGCCTGCTGCCGATCGCATGACGCGCGAGCGACACCATGGTCACCAGACAGCACCACCACGCGATCGAACCGGCGAACACACCGCCGACCGTCGTCAGCGCGATGGCCGGCGAGAACGCGCCGCGTGGCGCGAGCGTCGTGAATAGCGCCGCGAACATGATGACGGTCTGCGGATTGGTCAGCGTCAACAGCAGCGCGCTCGCGTACGCACGCAGCGCGCCGGCGCGGCCGATCTGCGCGAGCTTGCCGTTGCCGTTGCCATTGCCGTCGGCGGTTTCAGCGGGCGGCTTCTGCAGCAGCGCGCGCACGCCGAGATACAGCAGGAACAGGCCCGCGAGCAGATGCAGCGGGCGGTCGTACGCGAGCATGAACTGAGAAATGCCGACGAGGCCGAGCGCCGCGATCAGCCCGTAGGCCGCGTCGCCGCTGGCGATGCCGAAGCCGATCGCGAGTCCCGCTCGCGGACCGCCGCTCAGCGTTCGGCGGATGCACAGCATGCCCATCGGGCCGACCGGCGCGGCGATCGCGAGGCCGACGCCGGCGGCCGTGAAAAACAGACTGGTGGTGGACATGGGCAGGTTCTCGAGCGTTGTTCTGGTTGGGGCGGTCGCCTGCGGGCAGCCGGCGCACCCGCCAGCATAGCCAGACCGAAAATCGCGGGCAAGGGCGGGGATGGGTGAGACTCGACGCGCGATGACTCGCTTCAGCGCATCGGCCAGCATGGCGATGAAAGCTAACATCGCCATGCTCGCTTACAACGGCTTTTTTGTCAGAAAAACAAAAATGCCGCTCAGTTGCTTAACTGAACGGCATTGCGGCTCAATGCCGCTTTTTTGTTTGGCCGTGATATCTGGAAAAAATCGCCTAAAAATGAGATGGCCAGAGCAATCGTTAATATCTGTCAAAGAAGTTTTGTCTCAAATTAAAATCATTGACCGTGCCCCCGTTTAGGATGCTTAATTCGCCAGGTGTTTTCTGAAAAATCAAAAGAGGACAAATGGGGCAACAGAAAAAGGAAGGTGCCGTGGGCGAGGAAGAGTGCCAAGTTTGTCGTGTCACCTATTCAATATACTCAAACTTCCCGTCAATGCCGTCTGCAATGTCGATGAACGTCGAAACTGGCGAATGGTTTCCGCAGGATAGGCTTCGGTCGTATTCGACCGGTTACGAAATGGCCGACGCCCTGGGTTATGCATGGGCGTGCGATTGCCGCGGTCGCACGGCAGCCTCAGCGCTGACGTCGAAAATTCGCACTCACGACGAGTATTACGTGCTCAAAAAAAGCGATGGCCAACCCCTCGCCAACGTGCGTTACAGAATTGTCGTTGACGGTAAACGGGTGATAACAGGAACCACAAGCCAGAGCGGACACACTGTGCGCGTAGTTACTCGCGGAACAGCAAGCCTCAAACTTCAATTGGAGAAATAGGAATGCCGGAAAGTCCGGATTGGCTAACGGTTCACGACACCGCGTGTACAAACACGAACCCGAACTCGTGCGTTGAAGTTCGGATTGCCGCGAACCTGTTGTCGTGGAATATTCCAGACAACAGTTACGGCGACAAGTTGCCTATCATTCCCTCATCCTCGCGTGTGATGCACGGAAAGATTCTGTACCGTCTGGCTATCAAAGTCACAATGAAAAGTCGTCGACGAAATTCTGTTTTCGGTCGCACCGTATCTATCAGCAGTAGTCGTCCGAACGACACAGTACAGGTCTCGGGCCCGACCGATTTAGACGGTTGCGCGACGGTTATTCTCGAATCGCGCGAATCAGGAGACTTGACACTTGCGGTCGCCGACGAAAATATAACGGCGGTTCCTCTGCGGATAAAGCTGAAGGAAGCATGGTACGAAGCTGGCTTTCAGGTTACGCATTACATCATTGCAGACGAACGTGATGCGCACGGCCCAATGGTTCAGGCGCCTGGCGTGTCTGGAAGTCATCGGCAAGACTTCCTATATGGTGCAGCCGGCGTACCAATGCAGGGAACAGGCGAGACGTTGGATCGTCGTTTCGTCCGGTGGAATGGCGGCGGCGGCGGATGACATAAAAATGCAGCCGGGAAATCCGGATATCCTCAACAAGCCTGCACAAGCGCGCCTGAGTGAAACTGACGCCGCACATGGTCGGTTTGCTGATGTAGTGGCGAATCGTTCGATAGCTACTGATCCTACCGTTATTCCCGGGCGTTCGCGGGTTTATATTGCCTCTAGCGATGGTAGGCGAATAGTCGGCGAGCGGTCTGCCGATGATACGGGCGGTGGCATTCGCGGCGCACATATCGACCACTTCAGTGGTCCCGGAAGCGCGGCGACGCGCGCATGGCAAGCATCGGGAGGGGATCTCCAAAACGCCCGTGTCAAATTCCTGGGTTATTAAATGAAAAAAGCTTTTCCTCTCCTGTTGTTTTTTCCATTTGTCTCTTTCGCGCTAGATGGGACGGGATCGGTCGATTTTGATTCGACAATCATTCCGCTATTGAATAAAAACTCCGTTTTGAGAGAGCTCGTGCTTTGTAACTTCGATATCGTCGGCGATCCAATGGGGACGCGAATCGGCGACATTCAATCGAAGGCTCTAGGAGGGGATAGAATCGGGCCTTACTCAATGTGGGCAAATTGGCACGGGAATTCAGGTGTAAAGCCAGTGATTCTCACTATAAATACGCACACTGATTTTATCGACGCGCGCGGGAAGAAGGTGGGAGGCGATTTGAAAAAGGCGATTCGCATTCAAGAATACATCGAGAGTGTAACGATAGAGCCGCCGGAAAAAGACCAGCCGGAATCTGTCCCCGGTGGACTGAAGCACAGTATCGAGCCACAGACGTGCTCGGAAAAAAATGGCCAACGCGGCAGATAGCGCGATGCTGCCTCGTTCACGTGGGGCTCCACGCGGCCGGGTCACGCAAACCGGCACCACCATTGAGCAATAGGGTTATGGATAAACAACGTTTAGCACAGGCACTCAGCGCCTGGTTGTTCTGTACGTTGCTTGTTCCGACTGCCTACGCAGAAGGGTCGGTTAGCTTCAACGATAACATCGTGCCAATGCTGAACAATCGCCCGCAATTCAAGGAATTTATATTGCAATCGTTTTCGGTTACAGATACGGGATGGGGAGTCCGAATAGATAGTCTGACAATGCCCCAAATGGGCGGCGCGCGAATGGGGCCATACAGGTTCCAGGCTATCTGGCATAGTCCGCACGGCGGCACTCCTATTACGCTTGTAATCGATACTAAGACGGAGTTTTTTGATAGCCACCGTCAGCAAATAACCGGCAGCGATCTACGCGAAACCACCTCAATTACGGAAACGCTGGACTCTATCGGAGTCGAGCCACCCGAAGCCCAATAGCTTCCGAACGGTACGGCTGCAATAATCGCCTCGCTTTGCGGGGCTTTCCATTCGAGCGTCAAGCGTGGGAAGCGTGAACGCACCGAAGGTGTGCTTCGTTGATGCGTGGCCGCGAGCACCTCCTTCAGTTGGACGATCCAGCAATTTCCTCCCAACTCCCCAGAATCCAGGTGCCAGATTACGCAAGCGACCGAAATCCCTCCACAGTTTTCAACGATCAACCATAATTTCCCCCAACCCCAAACCCACAAATCCGCTGCGCCGATGTGGCAAATCGATCAGGTGACGCTGCGCTTGTTCATCGCCGTGTGCGAGGAAGGCACGATCGCGCGCGCGGCCGAGCGTGAGTTCATCGCGCCGTCGGCGGTCAGCAAGCGGCTCGCCGATCTCGAAGCGCTCGTCGATGTCGCGTTGCTGTCGCGCAGCCAGCGCGGCGTGCGCGCGACCGCCGCCGGCGAAGCGCTGTTGCGCCACGCGCGGCTCATCATGCGCGGCCACGAACGCCTGCAGGCCGAGCTCAGCGAGTACGCGGCCGGCGCGCGTGGGCATGTGCGCGTGCTCGCCAACGTGTCGTCGATGGTGGAGTTTTTGCCCGAGGCGTTGTCGGCATTTCTGCAGGCGAATCCGGCGATTCGCGTCGACGTCGAGGAGCGCGTCAGCGCGGACATCGTGCGCGGGCTCGAAGAGGGTGTGGCCGATCTGGGCATCTGCCGCGACACCGTGCCGCTCGGCAGTCTCGACACGTTGCCATATCGCGCCGACCATCTCGCGCTGATCGTGCCGCGCGCGCATCCGCTCGCGGGCGAGACGCAGATCGGCTTCGAGCAGACGCTCGGGTTCGATCATCTGGGGCTCGCATCGAATGCGTCGGTCAACGCGCTGATGCAGCGCATCGCGCTGGAGAAGGGCAGCGAGTTGAATTACCGCACCTATGTATCGACGTTCGACGCCGCCTATCGCTTCATCCAGGCGGGTCTCGCGGTCGCGATCCTGCCGCGCGAGGCGCTGCCGCGCCATGCGGCCGACGAGTACGGCATCGTCGCCGTGCCGTTGCGCGAGGCTTGGGCCGCGCGGCGCTTCGTGATCTGCATGCGCGATCGCGCGGCGTTGACGCTGGCGGCCGCGCGATTGCTCGAGCATCTGCTGGGCGCCAGATAAGACGGGCGACGCACCTCGTCACCCGCGCCTTCGCCACCTCCCCAGACAAACCCCTAAGCATTTCACCCAGGCGAGCGCCAAAGCCCGCCCCATCGGCCTGAGCGGCCATCGCGAGCGGCGATGGTGTGCTTCGTCAAAGCAGACTTTGCCGCACGTCGTCACGCGGGCACGCTGTGACCCAATCAGCGCATCACTTCCATCCAACGGGCCTCTGAAGCCCGCGTCCACGACCAGGATTCCAACCAATGAATGAAACCCGCGAGCGCGTCGTCGTGACCGAAGTCGGTCTGCGCGACGGTCTGCAAAGCATTGCCCGCATCATGTCCACCGACGACAAGCGGCGCTGGATCGACGCCGCCTACGCGGCCGGTGTGCGCCACATGGAAGTCGCGTCGTTCGTGCCGGCGAAGCTGCTTCCGCAAATGGCGGACGCCGCCGACGTGGTCGCCCACGCCCGTAGCTACGACGATCTCAGCGTGAGCGCGCTCGTGCCGAACCTGAAGGGCGCGCAGCACGCGCTCGAGGCTGGCGTAGAGCGCATCGTCGTGCCGATTTCGGTGAGCGCCGCGCATAGCGCCGCGAACGTGCGCAAGACACCCGCCGAGATGATCGACGCGTTCGCCGCGATGCGCGAGCTGATCGATGGCGCGTCCCCGGCAGGTGGGCGCCGCGTCGAGTTGATCGCCGGTTTGTCGACGGTGTTCGGCTGCACGCTGCAGGGCGCCGTGCCGTACGCGGATATCGCCGCGATCGCGCGCGCCGCGATGCAGGCCGGCGCCGACGTAATTGCGCTCGGCGATACGACCGGCGAAGCGACGCCGCGTCAGGTCGGCGAGGTCATCGAGCTGGTGCGCGACGTTGCGGGCGACAGGCTGCGCTCGCTGCATTTCCACGACACGCGCGGCCTCGGGCTCGCCAACACGCTGGTCGCGCTGCAGCACGGGATCCGCGAGTTCGATGCGTCGCTGGCTGGTCTCGGCGGCTGTCCGCATGCGCCGGGCGCAACCGGCAACGTCAATACCGAAGACCTCGTGTTCATGCTCCACAACATGGGCTACGACACCGGCATCGACATCGCGCGGCTACTCGCATCGCGCGCGGTGCTGGCGCAAGCACTGCCGGGCGAGCCGCTGTACGGCTATCTCGCGCGAGCGGGATTGCCGAAACAGTTCGCGCACGCGCAAGCGGTCGCGCGCGACTCCGCCAGCTACGCCGAATCTTTGCGTTGTCCCCATTCTTCCGTTCCGCAGGTGCCGCAATGACTCCGCTTTCCTCCGCTGCTTCAGCTTCGTCGTCGACGTCTTCGCCGGAGCCGGGTTCCTTGCCGCTCGCGGGCATCCGCGTGATCGAGTTGTCGCATATGGTGATGGGTCCGACCTGCGGCATGATTCTCGGCGACCTCGGCGCCGAAGTGATCAAGGTCGAGCCGCCGCGCGGCGACAGCACGCGCCGGCTGCTCGGCACCGGCGCGGGCTTTTTCCGCACCTTCAATCGCAACAAGAAGAGCGTCGCGCTCGATCTCGACAGTGAAGCCGGTCTCGCCGCGCTGAAGCAACTCGTCGATAGCGCCGACGTCTTCGTCGAAAACTTCAAGCCCGGCCGCATGGCGAGTCTCGGCCTCGATTACGCGACGCTGCGCGAGCGCAATCCCAGGCTGATTTACGTGTCCCACAAGGGCTTTCTCAATGGTCCGTACGAACATCGTCTGGCACTCGACGAAGTCGTGCAGATGATGGCGGGCCTCGCGTACATGACCGGTCCGGTGGGCCGTCCGCTACGCGCGGGCAGCTCGGTCAACGACATCATGGGCGGCATGTTCGGCGCGATCGGCGTGCTGGCGGCGCTGCACGAACGGCACGCGAGCGGCCGCGGCAAGGAGGTGCAGAGCGCGCTGTTCGAGAACTGCGTGCTGCTCTCGGCGCAGCACATGCAGCAGTTCGCGGCGACCGGCGTGGCCGCCGCGCCGATGCCCGAGCGCATCAGCGCCTGGGCCGTCTACGACGTGTTTACGCTCTCGCACGGCGAGCAGATGTTCATCGCCGCGACCGGCGACGCGCAGTGGCGCGCGCTGTGCGCGATTCTCGAACGCGACGATCTGCTCGCCGATGCGCGCCTCGCGACCAACAACGACCGCGTGCTCGCGCGCGGCTGGCTGCTGCAGACGCTCGGCGAAAGCCTGAGCCGTCTCGACGGCGCGACGCTCGTGCCGCTGTTCGAGCGCAATCACATTCCGTTCGCGTCGATCACGAAGCCCGAGGAGTTGTTCGACGATCCGCACCTGAACGCGAGCGGCGGCCTCGTACCGCTGAAGCTCGACGACGGCAGCGAAACCGCGATGCCGTTGCTGCCGATTTCTCTCGACGGTGCGCGTCTCGGGCCGCGTCGGCCGATCGCGAAGATCGGCGAGCACACCGTCGAGGTGCTGCGCGAACTCGGGTTCGACGACGCGCGGATCGCGGAGCTCGGCGGTGGCGTGGAATCGCGGGCGCCGCGCGCGGCTGCGTGAGCGTCGTGCCGCGCTTGACCCGGTGCAGCGGGCAATAGACCAATAATTCTGGAGACAGACGATGAAATCGTCGAATCAGGCGATGTACGCAACGGCGCTCGGCGATGCCGGCGCGCTGGGCGACTCACCCACGGACGCGGGCGCAGATGCAGCAGGCTCGGACCGCGCCGGCGCGATCGCGCTCGACGGCGCGCGCATTTCCGCGCGGCTCGACCGGCTACCCGCGACTCGCACGATCTGGCAACTCGTGATGCTGCTGAGCTTCGGCATGTTCTTCGAACTCTACGACCTGATGTACTCCGGCTATATCGCGCCGGGACTCGTGCACAGCGGCCTGCTGACGGCCACGACGCGCGGCCTGTTCGGCACGAGCGGCGTCGCGAGTTTCATCGCCGCGCTGTTCGCGGGCCTGTTCATCGGCACGGCGGCCTGCGGCTTTCTCGCCGACCGCTTCGGCCGGCGCGCGATCTTCACCTGGTCGCTGCTGTGGTACACGGCGGCCAACGTCGTGATGGCGTTCCAGCACACGGCGCTCGGATTGAACTGCTGGCGCTTGATCGCGGGGATCGGCATCGGCGTCGAGATCGTCACGATCGGCACGTATATTTCCGAACTTGTGCCGAAGCACATTCGCGGGCGCGCTTCGGCGTGCTCGCAGGCGGTCGGCTTCTGCGCGGTGCCGATCGTCGCGTTCCTGTCGTATCTGCTGGTGCCGCAACGCCTGTTCGGTCTCGACGGCTGGCGTGTGGTCGTGCTGATCGGCGCGATTGGCGCGATCGTGGTTTGGTGGATTCGCCGCGGCTTGCCGGAGAGCCCGCGGTGGCTCGCGCAAAAAGGCCGCCTCGACGAAGCCGACGCGGTGATGACGCGTCTCGAAGCACGCGTCGCGCGCGAGTATCGGCGCCAATGCGGCCTGCCGTTGCCCGAGCCGGCGCTGCCCGAACCGATGCGCGCGCGCGCGGCGTTTCGCGATCTGCTGGTGCCGCCGTATCGTAAGCGCACGCTGATGCTGATCATCTTTCACGTGTTCCAGACGATGGGCTACTACGGCTTCGCGAACTGGATTCCGACGCTGCTGATCAGGCAGGGCATCACGGTGACGACGAGTCTGATGTACGCGAGCATCATCGCGATCGCGGCGCCGCTCGGGCCGTTGCTGGGGCTGCTGATCGCCGATCGCTTCGAGCGCAAGACCGTCATCATCTGCATGGCGGCTGTCAACGTCGTGTGCGGACTCGCGTTCAGCCAGGCGCGCGAGACGGTGCTGCTCGTGAGTCTCGGCGTGTGCCTCGTGCTCGCGGGCAACATCATTTCATACAGCTATCACGCGTATCAGGCCGAACTGTTTCCGACCGGCATACGCGCGCGCGCGGTCGGCTTCGTTTACTCGTGGAGCCGGATTTCGGCGATGTTCTCGGCGTTCGTGATCGCCGCCTGCCTCGGTCGCTTCGGCGTGAACGGCGTGTTCGTGTTCATCTCGGGGGCAATGGCGATCGTCATGGTCGCGATCGGTACGCTGGGACCGAAGACGCGCGATGTCGCGCTCGAGGATCTTTCGAAGTAGCGTGAACAGGCCCTAGGAGTCCTGGCGAGTCTCGTCGTTGCTCGACAGCCGGTCCGATACGTTGCCGAGCAGCAGCGCGAGCAGCACCACGCCGATCATCGCGAACAGGAACCCGCCGATCATCGTGGCAAGTATCAGCGTGATCCATGAAATGCCGTTCATGTGTGCGGTTCCAGCGCGTTTGTCGGGGGCATCGTAACCCGTTCAGAACCACTTCTATGTGCGCTTGCCCGCCGTAAACCTGTCAGGCGACGCCGAACTATCGTCGCGTCGTGCCATTTCGCGGCGCGTTTTGCACAGGTGTCACAGTCGTTGCGTAGGGATGGCGGACTTCGTTCGCTGTCCCCGACCCCCCTTGCGGAAACCTCGTAGTCCATTTCCGCAACCGGTTGGCGGAAATGCACCCGCTCGCACCCGACTTATTCCGCCATTGGCCCGCCTATTGCGCGGGCGCTAACGTCGTCCGATATCCGTGTTTCAGGTTTGAAACGTTAATCGCCACGTTTATATTCCCGCCATCAAGAAAAAATGGATTAAATAATCTTTTCTGGCGCGTTGAGTGCTTGTATTGGACGGCGGAAGGGTCGGTTGCGTGGCGCTTGCGCGGATCGTCAGGGGACGTTGTCGATGGAGTCGGGCCGCTTGGTAGGGGCGGGGCGTGTTCCACTCATCAATAGCCAAATCCGGCAAAAAATCTCTTTTAAAATACGCCTCGGTGGGTACATAAGGCAGGGACACGCCGTTTTTCGAGTAGCCGCGCAGTGTGCGCTGGCGTACACGTTCATTTTTTAAATTGCATTAAGATTTGCGAGTACATATTCAACCATATGCGGTTAGACGATTAATCCAGTGAAAAGACGATCGTTTCGGTATTGTGCCGAATTGCACTGGCCGATCACGTATTCATAGTGCCAATATGTCTGCACTTTCGGACATGACGGCAGAGCGCCGGAGGCCGTCGCTATGATGCACTGCGCGGAGTTCGCATTGTGCGTGATCGTAAAAGGTGTAGTAGATCGTTTTCTGTCGAGAGGATGACTATGACCTGCGCGAGTCTCGAGTCTGCAATGCTGCGCTGGGTGCATGCTCCGAACAAGGGCGTGCGTCGTGTCGCGATTCTGTTGTTCAACGACTGCTCGCTGCAAGGGGCGGGGGTTATCGCCGAGGTGTTCCAGGCTGCCAACGAACTTGCCACTTCCGGTTCGGGCGCGTGGCTGTACGACGTATCGTTCTTGTCCGCCGGCGGCGGCATGGTGACTTCGTCGTCGGGTTTGCGCGTCTGGACCGACGGACTCGACGCGCGCCATTACGGCGGCTTCGACGCGCTCTATGTGGCGGGCGGCAAGGGTGCGGCGGCGGCGGCGCGCGATGAGCGTCTGCTTGGATGGCTGCGGCGCGTGCGTCGCAACACCGCGATGATCCGGCCGATCGCCGAAGGGCGCGCGGTGCTCGACGCGGCGGCCCTGCCCGAGGACAAGGACGGGAGCGACCCGCGCGAGCCGGCCTTGGCCAGAAATGGCGTGGGCTCGGCGGAGCAGGGCGTTGTCGACCTTAACGACCGGCTGGAATCGATGCGCAGCGCGCTCGCGATGATCAAGCGCGATCTGGGCAACGCGACCGCGCGCTCGGCTGCCGAGCGGCTGCTGTCCGACTCGTGCGCGAACCTCGCGCCGCTGCTCGGCGAGGACGGCGGCATGAGTCCCGGCGACAAGGTTCGCGCGGCGGCGCGCTGGCTGCAGGAAAACTGCCAGCAGTCGATTTCGATTGCGGATGCCGCGCAGTTCGCGGCGATGAGCGAGCGCAACTTTCTGCGCCGCTTCAAGATGGAAATGGGTATCACGCCGTCGAGTTTCCTGTTGCACGAGCGCCTCGCGGTGACGTGCAGTCTGTTGACCGAATCGGAATTGCCGGTCGACAAGATCGCCCGGCGCACCGGGATGGGCAACGGCGACCGGCTCGCGAAAGTGTTTCGCAAGCGGATGAGGATTTCGCCGACCGAGTTCAGGATTCAAAGCCGCCGCATGGCAGGCGAGTAGCACCGACGGAGCCAGCCCGGTAACCGCGCATGACAGGCGGGGACCGGTCCGTTGTTCGCCGTACCTTGCAGATCGAAAAGGATTCCCGATATGTTGACGCAGGCAGGTGTGAGCGCCCGATCCGTCGAGCCGAACGGCGCAAGCGCCGGGGTTGCTGGCGCGCGCTGCGCGCACATCGTCCCGGTCATTCTCGCGGGCGGCTCGGGCACGCGGCTTTGGCCGGTGTCGCGCGAAAACTTTCCGAAGCAGCTGATCGACGTGGTCGGCTCCGACTCGCTGCTGCAGGCGACCGCGCGGCGGCTCGAGGGCTTCCCGGCGGGCTGGAGCGTCGACGCTTCGCCGATCGTCGTGTGCGGCGAGGAGCATCGCTTCGTGATCGCCGAACAGTTGCATGAAAACGGCGTCGACGCGCGTCTGATCGTCGAGCCCGCGCGCCGCGACACGGCGCCCGCGCTGACGCTCGCGGCATCGCTCGCGTGCGCGGCCGGCGACGACGCGATCCTGATCGTGATGCCGGCCGACCACGCGATCGCGGACGTGCCTGCCCTGCAGCGCGCGCTGGCGTGCGCGGCGCACCACGCGAGCGAGGGCGCGATTGCGACGCTCGGTGTGCCGCCGACGCGTCCCGACACCGGCTTCGGCTATATCCGGATCGGCGCGGCATTGGCCGCTGGCGGCCACGCGATCGACGGTTTCGTCGAGAAGCCCGCCGAGGAAATCGCGAGGCAATACCTGGCGGCCGGCACCTACTGGTGGAATAGCGGCATCTTCATCGTGCGTGCGCGCGTGTGGCTCGACACGCTCGCGGCGCTGCGGCCCGACATGCATGCGCCGTGCGCAACCGCGTTCGCGAGCGGCAAGCAGGACGGCGACGTATTCCGGCCATCGCACGACGCGTTCCTCGACGTGCCCGCCGATTCGATCGACTACGCGGTGATGGAGCGTTTGACCGAACCGGCGCCGGCGCAAGACGACAGCGCGAGCAACGTCGAAGCGCAAGGCGCGGCACAGAACGCTTTGCAAGCTCAAAGTCGAGCCGCGATCATTCCCCCCGGCGTCGTGATCCCGCTCGAAGCCGGCTGGTCCGACCTCGGCTCATGGGACGCGGTATGGGCCGCGATGGAGAAGGACCCGAACGGCAACGCCGGGCGCGGCCGCGTGGCGTTCGAAGGCGCGGTGTCCTGCTATGCGCATTCGGAAGGGCGGCTCGTCGCGTGCGTCGGCACCGCGAACGTCGTCGTGGTCGAGACCGCCGACGCGGTGCTCGTGGTGGATCGCTCGCATGTGCAGGACGTCAAGGGGCTCGTGTCGCGCATCAAGGCGCAGCACGCGCCGGAGGCCGACGCGCATCGCAAGGTGCGGCGCCCGTGGGGCTTCTACGACTCGATCGATCGCGGCGAGCGCTTCCAGGTCAAGCGCATCGTCGTGACGCCCGGCGCAAAGCTGTCGCTGCAACTCCATCATCATCGCGCTGAGCATTGGGTGGTCGTGCGCGGCACCGCGCTCGTCACGCGCGGCGAAGAGCAGTTCCTGCTCAGCGAAAACGAATCGACCTACATTCCGCTCGGCACGCGTCACCGGCTCGAAAACCCCGGCAGGGTGCCGCTCGAAATCATCGAAATCCAGTCGGGTACCTATCTCGGCGAAGACGACATCGTGAGGTTTGACGACAACTACGGCCGCTGCCCGTAGGCAGCCCATGCACGCCCCTTTTTGCGTACAGGAACGGCAGAACGAGGTAAGTAAAATGCGCAAGTTTCAGGATCTGCTCGCGCGGATTTTCGATGTCGCTCTGGTATTGGCGGGTGCGACCGTGGCGTCGCGGATCCGCTTTGATTATCTCGGCCAGTCGGGTTTCTACTGGGCGCTGGTGATGTTTTCGGCTGCGTTCGCGCTCGCGATCTTTCCCGCGTTCGGCGTCTACGAATCATGGCGCGGCCGCTCGAAGCTCGGGCTTGCCGGTCAGGTGTCGCTCGCGTGGCTGATCGTGCAGGCCTGCGCGCTCGTGCTGATGTACTCGCTGCATCGCATCGATATCGTGTCGCGGCTGTGGTTCTCGTACTGGACCGCCACGACGGGTGGCCTGCTGATCGCGAATCGGGTGATCATGCACGCGGTGCTCGCGCGGGCGCGCGGCGCGGGTATGAACCTGCATCAGGTGGCGATCGTCGGCAGCGGTTCGCAGTGCGATGCGCTCCTGCGCCGCATCGAGTCGGCGCCGACCGCGGGCTTTCGCGCGACCGCCGTCTACAACACACGCCCGGACGACTCCGGCGTGACGAATCCGCGCGTGCCGGTGTTCGATCGCGTGGATCTGCTGGCCGACTACATTCGCACCAACGACGTGCACGAGTTATGGCTGATGCTGTCGCTGTCCGAGGAGCCGCTGATCTGCGCGCTGATCGACGAGTTCCGCGACGACCTCGTGAATATCCGCTTCATGCCGGACGTGCGCAGCCATGCGCTGTTCGAAGGCAGTGGCGTGGTCGATCTGCTCGGCGTGCCGGCGATCAATCTGGTCGCCTCGCCGCTGTCGGCCAACGCGATGCTGAAAAAGGAAGTCTTCGACCGGCTGTTCGCCGCGGCCGCGATCGTTGCCCTCGCGCCGCTGCTGCTTGGCATCGCGATCGCGGTCAAGCTGTCCTCGCGCGGACCGGTGCTGTTCAAACAGAAGCGCAAGGGCGCGGACGGCCGTGTATTTACGATCTACAAGTTCCGCTCGATGCGCGCGCATACCGAAGCGAAGGGCACCTTGAGCCAGGCGACGCGCAACGACAAGCGCGTGACGAAAGTGGGCGCGTTTCTGCGCCGCACGAGCCTCGACGAGCTGCCGCAATTTTTCAACGTGTTGCGTGGCGACATGTCGGTCGTAGGACCGCGTCCCCATGCGCTCGAGCACGACGACCTCTATCAGAAGGTGGTCGCGGGCTATATCAATCGCTACCGGATCAAACCGGGAATCACGGGCTGGGCGCAAATCAACGGCTTCCGTGGCGAAACCGACCGCATCGAGAAGATGGAGCGTCGCGTCGAACATGACCTGTACTACCTGGGTCACTGGTCGTTCGCACTCGACATGCGGATCATCGGCGCGACGATTGTCGCCGGACTGGTGCATCGAAACGCTTACTAGAAAGTCGATAACAACGCCTCGGGGCGAAGGAGTAAAGATCATGAGCTCACTTGGTTTTCGCACAGGAAGTCTTGTGGTTTTCGCAAGCGCAGCATTGCTTTCCGGATGTCAGATCGTACCGGGACAACGGATGATCACGCCGGCCGCGATTCAGGACACGGGTGGCGAATTCAGTACCGAAGCCTCGCAGCAGAAGCAGATTCCGATCACCGATATCAATCTGGAACTGCTGAAGAAGATGAATGCCGACCAGACTGCCTCGGCGTTGCCGCCGACGACGACGGGTCTGTTCGGCAAGCCGGCCGTCTACAGGGTCGGCCCCGGAGACGTGCTGCAGATCGTCGTGTGGGATCACCCGGAACTCGCGGCCGCGCTGGGACAGCCGCCGACGACCTCGCGCCCTTCCGATGCAAGTCCGGGCTTCCTGATCGACGAGAACGGCGACATCCAGTTTCCGTACGCGGGCAACCTGCACGTCGCCGGCAAGGACGTCGCGACGATCCAGCGCGAGCTGCATTCGCGGCTGAGCAAGGTCTATCAGAAGCCCGAGGTGACGGTGCGCGTCGCGTCGTTCCGTAACGCGACGGTGTATATCGACGGCGAAGTGCGCACACCGGGCACGCAATCGATCAACGACGTTCCGATGTCGCTGACGAACGCGATCGGCCTGAGCGGCGGCTTCAACACGACCGCGGATCGCAGCCGGGTCGATCTGATCCGCAACGGCACGACCTATAGGCTGAACATCGACGACCTCGTCAAGCGCGGCCGCAATCCGTCGGATATCTATCTGCAGCCGGGCGATACCGTGCGCGTGAACGGGCGCGAAGACAGCGGCGTCTACGTGATGGGCGAAGTCAACAAGCCGGCCACGGTGCTGCCGTTGCGCAACGGCTCGCTGACGCTGTCGCAGGCAGTCTCCGACGGCGGCAGCTTCGACTCGAATACGGCCTCGGGGCAGCAGCTGTTCGTGATCCGCAATTCGACCAGCGAATCGCCGCAGATCTATCACCTCGATGCGACCTCGCCGGTGGCGATGCTGCTCGCGAACCAGTTCGAGCTGCAGCCGAAGGACATCGTGTACGTCGGTCAGGGCGGTCTGGTTCGCTTCAACCGTGTGTTGAACCTGCTGTTGCCTGCGATCAACGCGGCGGTGACGGGAGTCGTCGTGTCGAAGTGACGCATGCGTGACGCGATATCTGAACCGGCAGGCCTTGTTGGGTGAAAACATGGCAATCAATTACGAAAACCGTTACGCCGGCGTGTATGAACCGGGGCAGTCGCATCTGTCGGACTACGTGCGCACGATCGTGCGCGGTTGGCGCACGATCCTCACCGTGACGCTGATCGCGCTCGCGCTCGGTTGCGCGTACGCGTTCCTCACGCCGCCGGTCTATCGTTCGGACGTGCTGTTTCACGTCCAGGACAGGGCGGCGAACGCGGTGAACGTCAATGCGAGCGGCCGGGACGCGGCGGCGCCGCTTCCCGGCGCGTACGATTCGAAGCCGTCGACCGCGGCGCAGATCGAGCTTTTGAAGTCGCGTCTCGTCACCGAGGAGGCGGTCCGCGCGCTGCACCTCGACATCACGGCGAAGCCGCGTTATCTGCCGGTGATCGGCAGCAAGATCGCCGGACTCGTGAACGGGCACTGGTGGTTCCGGCTGCCGTCGTTCGTCAACCTGCGCGGGTTCGCGTGGGGCAACGAGAGCATCGCGGTGTCGCGCTTCGACACGTCGAAGGACCTGTATGGCGAGACCTTCACGCTGGTCGCGGGCGCCGGCAACACCTTCATGCTGCGCGATCCTCACGGCAGCGCGATCCTGTCGGGGCGCGTCGGCGAGACCGTGCAAACCGATACCGCGGTCGGCCCGGTCACGCTGCACGTCGACACACTGGTCGGCGCGCCCGGCTCGCGTTTCGAGCTGACGCGCGCGTCGACGCTCGGCACGGTGGAGCGTCTGGCGAAGACGATGGTCGTGCAGGAAACGGCGGAGGACTCCGGCGTGATCCGCGTGAGTCTCGAAGGCGCTGATCCGGCGCTGACCGCGGCGATCGTCAACAACGTGGCGCGCCAGTTCGTGCGGCAGGATCTCGCGAGCCGTTCGACCGAATCCGACCACACGCTCGCGTATCTCGAACAGCAACTGCCCGACGCGCGCAAGGCGCTCGACGACGCGGAAGAGCGCTACGGCAAGTTCCGCAATACACATGGCACCGTCGATCTCGGTGAAGAAAGCAAGCTGCTGCTGCAGCAGATCGTCGACAACAAGACGAAGCTGCTCGATCTGCAGCAGCAGCGCGCGGAGCTGTTGCAGCGTTTTACGCCGAATCATCCGATGGTCGCCGCGCTCGATGCGCAGATCGCCGCGTTGCAGGGCGCGCAGAGCACAATGAACCACAGCGTCTCGACGATGCCCGACACCGAGCAGACCGCGCTGCGTCTGCAGCGCGACGTGCACGTGAACACCGATCTGTACACGAACCTGCTCAACAGCGTGCAGCGACTGCGGGTCGCGCAGGCGGGGCAGGTGGGCGGCGTGCGCGTGGTGGACTTCGCCGAAACGCCCGACGATCCGGTGTTGCCGAAGCGCATGCTGGTGATCCTGATCTCGCTCGGCGGCGGCCTCGCGCTCGGCTTGCTGCTGGTCTTCTTGCGGCGCGCGATGCGCGGCGGCGTGGAGCGTCCGGACGAACTCGAGGGGATGCTCGGCGTGCCGGTATTCGCGGTGGTGCCGCGCAGCCAGACGCAATTGCGGCTGCAGGAAAAGGTGTCGCTGCGCCAGCGCGGGCAGCATGTGCTGGCGCAACAGGCGCCCGAAGATATCGCGGTGGAAGGCGTGCGCAACCTGCGCACCTCGCTGCAGCTGTCGCTCGATCATGCGGCCAACAACGTCGTGATGATCACCGGCTCGCGGCCCGATGCGGGCAAGTCGTTCCTGTCGGTGAATCTGGCGACGCTGGTCGCGTCGGCGAACAAGCGCGTGCTGATCATCGACGGCGACATGCGACGCGGCGACGTGCATTCGCATTTCGGCGTCAGCCATCGGCCGGGACTGTCCGACGTGCTGTGCGGCGGCGATCTCGACGCGATGATCCAGCGCGACGTGCTGCCCAACCTCGACGTGCTCGCGAAAGGCACGCTGCCCTCGCACCCGGCCGAGCTGCTGATGAGCAAACGCTTCGAAGCGATGCTCGAGGTGCTGAAACCGCAATACGACGTCGTGATCATCGACACCCCGCCGGTGCTCGCCGTGACCGACTCGACGCTGATCGGCAAATACGCGGCGACGACGCTGCTCGTCGTGCGGCATGGGCGTCAGCCGCTGCACGAGATCATCGAAACCACCAAACGGCTGCGTAACGGTGGCGTCGGCCTGCGCGGCGTGCTGCTCACCGACGTGCCGCAGGAAGCGGCGTTCCTCGGCTCAGGGTATCAGGGCGGCTATTACGGCTACGACAGCATCGCCGGCTGACACTGCTGCCCGCGCGCGCGTCTTTCGGGGCGCCGCGCGGGCGGGCGTGATCGACTGCGTGCCCGTGCCGCCGTCCCGCGAGATACCTCGCAATCCTTAGTGATGACGCAGCAGATCGCGCAATTCGCGCGACTCTTCCGCCGTCGGTTGCGTGGTCTGCCACGCCGACTCATGCGACGCGAGCGCGACGAGACGCTGCGCGGCCTTGCTGCTCGAATCGATCCGCAATGCTTCATTGGCGTTGTGCGACGCGCACTCCCAATGTCCCACGTTGCTGCAGCCGCGCGCGAGGCTCAGCAACGCGTCGCGTTGCTGCTCTAGCGTGCTCACCTGGGCGCGCATGCTGCGCGCGTCGCGATTGTCGGGCTGCGCGGTGATTACGGCGGCGAGGCGTGCTCTGGTCGCCGCCAGATTGCCTCGTTGCAGATAGCCGTGCGTGGCTTTCAGATTGCGCTCGGCGTCGGCGCGCTGTTTGTCGGCTTGCGTGAGCGGGGCGGCCATCGTGTCGGTGTTGGTGTTGGTGCTGGTCGACGCGACCGCCGTGCCACGCGGCGTGGGCGCGGAGATGGCCGCGCTCGATGTCTTCGTTGACGCTACGGGGCGCGCGGTCGTGACAACGGGCGGTGTCGGTCGCGCTGCGGTCGGCGTGGTCGCAACGACGGGCGTTGACGGTCGCGCTGGGACGGGCGCGGTCGCCACGACGGGTGGAGCCGATCGCGCAACGGCAGGCGCGGTCGCAAGGACGGGCGGTGACGATGGCGCAACGGTCGGTGTGGTCGCCACGATGGGCGGGCTCGATCGCGGTACGGCAGGCGCGGTCGCAACGACCGGCGGTGACAATGGCGCAACGGTCGGCGTTGTCGCCACGATGGGCGTTGACGATGGCGCGACGGCGGGCACGGTCACAACGACCTGTGTTGACGATGGCGCGACGGTCGGCGCGGTCGCCACGACAGGCGGTGACGATCGCGCTACGGTGGACGCGGTCGCAACGACGGGCGGTGCCGGTGGCGCGACGGGGGCCGCGTGCACGTTCGCCGGTTGCTGCCGCGCGACGACAACGGGACGCGGCCGTTGCGCGACGATCGACGCCGGCTTCGGCGCCGCGGCAACCGACGGCGACGCATTCTGCGCAACGTTCTGTGCAGGGGCTTGGCCAGGGTTGTCCGGGCGCACCGTGCCGAAGACCGTGACCGGTGTGTCGACGCTCGCATCGTCGTCGTTGAGTAGAACGAAGCCGACGTACACGACGCCGAGCGTCGCGAGCACGGCTGCGGCAAGCGCGAGCGGATGCCGCCGTCGACGCCCGCCCGGCTCGAACGTCGCTTCGTCGATCAGATCGTAGGGGCTCATCTTCGTTTGCGCGGAGCGTCGCGACGAACGGTCCGCGGGCAAGCTCGCGGCCGCTGGCAGCGGTTCGAGCTGCGTGCGCGATGCGCTCAGCGCCCGGGATCGCGCGGAGCGCTCGCCGGGCTTGTCGTCCGTATCGAACGAATCGATCGGCAGCGCATGGCATGCCGGACACGGCGAAAAGCGGCCCGACAGCGGCACGCCGCAGTATGCGCAGTGATGGAAAAATGGCTGGTCGGAGGTCGTGTCGCGCGGCATGGCCGTGTCGCTCCACTGGCGCCGAAGGGCGGCGCCATCAAAAAGAATGAATGCAACGACGCCCGCCAGCGGCGTCGGCTGGACTACTGGACGACGTAACCGCGCGCTTGCATGCACGCGCCGAAGGCGGCCCAATAGCGGGTCATCGGCGGCTCGGGCGCGGGCAGCGGCGGCAGCTTCACGTTCGACGCCGCGTTGGCCTGCAGCGAAGCGGCCGCCCCATCCGACGCGCCGGGTGCCGCGTTCGCGCTCTCGCCCGGTGCCGCCGCCGATGCGTTCGGCGGTGCATTCGCCGCCGCGGTGGCTGGCGCGCCTGGCACGCTGGCGCCGGCCGCGGCTTCGTTCACCGGTTTCGCCGACGATGCGCCGCCAGGCGCTTGCGCGCCAGCCAACGGCGCGCTCGCGGCTTCGGGCGCGCTCGCGCTCCACGGCAGCGGCGTGGCTGAGAAGGAACTGGGCGGAAGCGGCGGCCTCGACGGTACGCCGGTCGACGCACCTTTGGCCGCGGGCGGCTGACGCGGCGGAATCTGCGACTCGTGGGCCATGTTGACCCCGGTCACGCGGTTCGCCTCGGCGTAGCACATCGCGTTGTCGATGCTGCGCTCGTAAGGGCTCTGACTTCGGATCGGATAGGTGACAGGCCGCCACGCGAACGCGGCAGTGCTCGTCACCAACAGCGTCAGTACGGTATATGTTCTAAATGCCATCGCAGTCACTCCCGCAGCGATGTCTCGCCTTTTTGTGTTTGATTTCGTGTCGTGCTTTCGTTCTGTGCTCGTTGCGCGTCGTGTTCGAGCTCGTTCTCATGCCTGGCGCTCGTGCTTCTGTCGCGGCCTGCCGATAGGCCGTGGCGTTGCGGTGCTTGCGCCACGGCTCCCCGGAACGGGCACGTCGCGAATGCCGCTTTAACGAGCGTAGCACCGCGGTTTGGCCACGCGATGCATCGGATAGCGCGCGAAAACGCCATCGTGCAGTGCAATCAGGACACAATCGGCGAGGCGGCGTTGAAGATCGGGACAATCCCTGGTCGCCACGAAGGATCGTCAGGAGTCGAAGATGAAGAACCTATCGTATCGCTATTGGCCGCTTTGCGCAGCGCTCTGTCTGTCGGTGCTGTCGCTCGCCGCGCCGCTCGCGAGCGGCGCGAGCGACGCCAACATGAGCGCGGAGACGGCGGCCGAGCGCGCGAGCTTCGCGCAGGCGTTTTGCGACGTGTCGCCCGAGCGGATCGGTGCCTATAAGGAGCGGCTCCGAAAGGTCCTGACCGGTGCGACCGATTTCGATCAGCACTGGGATACGGGCTGGCATCGCGCGGAGAGCACCAATAGCCAAATGAATGCGCTGCACGAGCGCGATCCGAAGGAATTCGCGGCTCGCATCAAGGTCAATTGCGAACGGCTCAAGTGGATGGCGGGTAATGCGTTGCACCGGCCTGCGCAGAAGTGAAGTGAAACGAGCGCGCTGTCGGGCGACCGAAACTGGCGGATCGTGGCCTCATGCAGAAGGCTTCGCCGGTCTGAATCGGCCGCGGCTGTAGTCGACGACACGCGAACCGAACGGAACCGGAAGCTTTTTGCATACTCGACAGTTTCGGCCAAAAATACACAATATTATGACTTTCGCTTAATGTTCGGCTAACCGTCGAATAGTCTGCAGATGTAACGCTCAACGACTTTCCGAGCATGTAGCTAATTCGCGAATATCGTTTGGTCCGTACTGCGGTACATTTGCGGCGGTAATGATGCCTGCTATGTGACTATTAGCTAACGTAATGTCGGACCGACCTTCTGCTCGGCAAGCTTCCAGGTCAAACGCTGTTTGACCTTTTGCCGTTATCGTTTCGAAGTGGGGAGCGATTATGTTGAACCTGAAGACGTTCGGACACTTCCTTTGGCTCGTCCGCAAAACGTGGATAACACGCGGGCCGCGTTTGTACTACTCGCAGTTTGGAGAGGACGCGGTGTTGCGCGAGATAATCAGTCCCCGGTGCAATAAGGGTGTTTATGTCGACGTTGGTGCATACCACCCTGTCAAGTTCTCGAACACACATGCGCTTTACAAGCGTGGTTGGCGCGGCATCAACATAGACATGGATCCAGTGAAAATTGAAGCGTTTTCTCTTGCGCGGTCTGAGGATGTCAATGTATGTGCGGCCGTCTCGAACGACATACAGCTCAAGGAAATCTATAATTTTTCAAATTATGGGTTGACTTCGACCATAGATCCCATAGTGGCTGCGGCCGAAGTCCAGAAACCAATCTCCGTCCGGACCGTTGAAACCACCACATTGAACGACGTTCTCGGGCACACCCCGTACGCCGGTCAGGAAATCGATCTGCTTTCCATCGACGTGGAAGGTCACGATTACGAAGTCTTGCGATCGATTGATATCAGCAGGTATAAACCAAAGATCATTATTGTGGAGTCTACGCTGACTTCGATAAGGGAAGTAATAGATTCCGCCAATATTTCGCTATCTGGAGGAGCGCAATTACCGACTGGTCAGTTGGACATATTTGTCGCTGATCTTCAGAGTGGAAAGATCTCAAATCTTTCGCACTCAGTTATAGCGTTACGGTTCTGCAAGTATCGTCCTTGCAGCTGCTATCAATTTCACAATCCCACTATGGCCGCTGCAACGGTCCAGATATACCTGGACCGACTGGTGCCTCAGCCGTGAAGCACATTCATGAGCCCCCTCGACTTGCCTGAAGGCTGACCATCGTAACGGCCCGCGCTTATGGGATTTCCCTGGGTTTGACGTTTCGAGTGGGCGCTCCGCTCCCAAGTCGCTGCCTCGTCATGGCTCGCCTGTTCTTTCACGTAGGGCCGAATCTCAACGCAACACGTCGGTGAATTATTGTTTTCTTAGAGAAAATGCCCAACGGCAGACGTTCCGCACGGGGCGGGTTCAAGCCCGAGCGGATCACGTTTCAGGGTCAGTTGTCGAGATTCACTCAACTTTGAACGCCTGCCCACGGTAAGACGCGGCTTTGTCGGAAGAAGCGCTTAGGTGTCGTAGTGTTACACGAGCAATCAAGCATCGTCGTTCCCGCGCCGGTGCCAAAGTGACATTTTTTGACACACCTTTCCAACAGATTTGAGGTCGCGATTTCTGTACATTCCCTTCTCGGCGCGCGATACACGTCGTGCCCTTGTTAAGGAAGATGCTCATGAAAACTCGAACGTTTGCCATGCTGGTGGGTGCGGCTGTGCTCACATCCATGACTGCTTCGGCATTCGCCGGCGTGGTCGTCGGTGTCGCCGTGCCGGCTCCCGTCGCGGTCGTTCCTGCGGCACCTGTCTATGCGCCGTCGACCGTGGTCGTGCAAAACGGTTATGCAGCAGCCGTGCCAGCGGCAGTCGCACCGGTTGTGACGGTTGCGCCAGCGCCCCCACCTCCAATGGCGGTCGTCGTCATGCCACGTCGTCCTGTGATGTATGTAGTTAGGATGCCGCGTCGCGTCTGGATGCCTGGTCACTGGGTAGGTGGGGTCTGGGTGGCCGGTCACTGGTCGTGAAATGTCGGCGCCGAACCCGTCTCGTGCGCCCCATCACTCCTGTCCATCAAAGCAGCAAAGCCATGTCGCACATCGCTTCGGCGCCAGGGCTGCTCGCCGCGGTCTGCGGCTTGCCGACTTCGTGCTGCGGGGCATCCTGGGTGCACTTGCGGTTGGAGGGTGTGTGAGCCTGAACGGACGTGCACCCAAACGATTGTCCCCCGCAGCGATAATCCACCATCGTTTAATAGCTTGGCATCGCAGTGCACAGTGCCGTATGCGGCACTAATGAACCTGGCGGCGCTCGCGCGACGCTATGGCAATTCGTCCGCCATCTTTTTGGACGCGCTGTACGGCACGACCGCGCAAGTGGATGAGTGTCTTTCCCGGGCAAGGATGCAGAGGACCCGCTGCGATCCCGGGACTGGTCAATCGAATGCAAAAGGCATCTGACTGTTTTATGTATACCTGCGTAGCAGGTCATCGAGAGAGCGAGATGAATGGAAGCGGTATGTCGGTATGGCGGGGTTCCCTTTTCGCGCGCAACGTATTGCTGTTGATTGTACTGATGCTGACAAGTCAGATCCTGGTCTTTGCCGTCTATCTGAACTTTATCCAGAAGCCAAGAGTTGACGATGGCGCAGCGCTCGTGGCATCGCAGATCCGGATCCTGGACCGGCTGTTGTCAGTCCTGCCGGACGACGAGCGAAACCGGCAACTGCTTGAAATGAATCGAGCGCCCCAGGGTGAACTGCCGCCGCCACAGGCTCACGACGGGTTGCCTCCCGACTACATGGCGCACCGCTTCTTCGGTCGACTGGCATCGGAACTTGCCCCGGACGAACAGCTTCGCTGGGAGCGCGACGGGCACCGGATCTGGGTGCGTCTACATGTGCAGGACATGCACTACTGGGTGGGGTTGCGTGGAACCTCGGCCATGAGCAGTACGCTGCCTTGGGCGCTGATCGGCCTGTTGTTAAGTGCGGCTACCCTTCCTGCTCTTGGGGCCTATCTGATCCACAGGCCAGTCGAACAGGCGCTGCGCCGGCTGGCGCGCGCTGCCAGCACCATCGAGCGTGGCGTTTGGCCCGAAGCGGTTCCCGTGAGCGGCCCGCGCGAGCTGGCAACAGTAGCGGAGGCGTTCAACCGGATGGCGTCGACGCTCGAAGATCTCGAAGCGACGCGCGCCGAAATGCTTGCGGGCATATCGCACGATATCCGCACGCCGCTGACCAAGCTGCGCATGGCCATCTTCGCACCGGAGTCATTCGAGGCACCGGCCGCCAGTGCGGAACGCTTTGTCGAGGAGATCGACACGATCGTCCAGCAGTTTATCGATTTCGCCCGTGGGTGGGATAGCGAACCGGCGACGCACGGCGATCTGAACGCGCTGATCGAACAACTCGCCGCCGACTATGCAGGTCTCGGTCGCACGTTCGAATTGTCGCTCGCGGAATTGCCACCTGTTGCGTTCCGACCGGTCGGCATGCAGCGTCTGTTGATGAACCTGATGCAGAACGCGGTCGTGCACGGTCAGGTCGGGCTCGCAGTCCGGACTACCATGGACGCGCGAAGTGTCACGATTGCGGTTGAGGATCGGGGACCGGGCCTGCCTCAAGAGCTTCTGTCGTTGATAAAGCAACCATTCAGGCGCGGCTCTGAGGCGGATCGAAAGGGCGGAAGCGGCCTCGGTCTCGCGATAGCGGAGCACGTCGCACAGCAGCATGGCGGCACGCTCGATCTCTTCCAGAATTCGCCGTCCGGACTCAAGGCCGTGGTGCACATTCCCATTCCTTAACGGGCGCTTGTCGGCGCGATGACTGCGCCGTCCTCGTGGTGTCGCACGGACTACGACTTAATGTGATGCTCGAGCCCCGCCCAAAGGTCCGGCAGGGCAGCGTGAGTATTTGATGAGATGGCCATTTTTTTCAGGTTGTATGATGAAAGACCTTACAAAGTACCTTGTAGTACTAAGTACATTTATGGCCGCCGTCGTGGCTATTGGGTGGTTCCACCAGGCTCACGGTCACCGTCAGACGGCTGTCGCACCAGATCCGATCCCCGTGAGCGCGGTTGCGGCTTCGGTTACCGATGTTCCTGTCTACATCGATTCGCTCGGCACCGTGACACCGACACGTACCGTCACGGTCATCACGCAGGTCAACGGGATACTGCGTTCCGTCGATTTCAGCGAGGGGCAGACGGTCAGGAAAGGACAGGTGATTGCACGCATCGATTCGCGGGCGCTCGAAGCGCAGTTGCTGCAGGCACAGGGTACGCTGCGCCATGACCAGGCTGTACTCGCAAACGCGAAACTGGACCTGCAACGTTATCAGCAGCTGATCAAAGCGGGCTCGATTACGCAGCAGACGCTCGATACGCAAGTTGCTGCCGTCCAGGAGGACGAAGGCACCGTGCTGGCGGACACGGGCAACGTGAACAATCTGCAGGTTCAGGTCGGCTATTGCACCATCACGTCTCCCGTGGACGGCGTGGTGGGTCTGCGCCAGGTCGACCCCGGCAACTACGTGAGCAGCACCAGCACGACCGGTATCGCGGTCATCACGCAGCTGCAGCCGGCGACCGTGATCTACTCGGTGCCGGAAGACTACCTGGGACGGATCCGGCGAGCGATGTCGCACGGGGAGGTTCAGGTGCTGGCCTATGACCGCGACGGGAGATCGTTGCTCGCGAAGGGCTCGCTGCTTGCGGTCGACAACCTCGTCAATACGAGCGCCGGCACGATCAACGTCAAAGCAGTCTTCCCCGATTCCGGCAACGCGCTGTTCCCGAACGAATTCGTCAATGTCAGGATGCAGGTCGACGCTCTGCAGCGGATTCCGGTTGTGCCGACTACGGCAATCCAGCATGGCGCGAACGGCGATTTCGTTTTCGTGATCGGCGGCGCAGGCGCAGTGGTGTTGCGCAACGTGAAGACCGGGCCGGTAAAAGGCGACGACACGGCGATTCTCGATGGCGGTGTGAAGGCAGGAGAGCGGGTTGCGACCGACTGTGCCGACAGGCTTGATACCGGCTCGCTCGTGAAAGTCGTGGCGCACTGACCGGAAGCCGACGATGAACGCCTCACGAATCTTTATCGAGCGACCGATTGCGACTGCGCTGTTGATGATCGCGTTGTTTCTGGCCGGGGTGCTGGGATACATCCTGCTGCCTGTTTCGGCACTACCGGAAATCGACTATCCGACGATCCAGGTCTACACGCAGTATCCCGGCGCAAGCCCGGATGTGGTCAGTTCGTCGATCACCTCGCCGCTCGAAAGACAGCTCGGCCAGATGTCGGGGCTGAAGGCGATGAACTCGACGAGCTCGGGCGGCACGTCGGTGATCACGTTGCGGTTCGATCTGTCGTTTTCGCTCGACGTCGCCGAGCAGGAAGTGCAGGCCGCGATCAACGCGTCCTCGAGCTTTCTGCCGGCTAATCTTCCGTATCCGCCTGTCTACAGCAAGGTCAACCCTGCCGACGCCCCGGTGCTCACGCTGTCGCTGACATCCGACGTACTGCCGCTGACGAAGATCGAGGATCTGGCCGATACCCGGCTTGCCCAGAAGATCTCGCAGATTTCAGGCGTGGGCCTCGTCACAATCAGCGGCGGCCAGCGGCCGGCCGTGCGGGTGCAGGCCGATACCGGCGCGCTGAACGCACTCGGCATGTCGATCGACGACGTGCGCACCGCGCTCGGCAATGCCAATGTTGACCAGGCGAAGGGCAGTCTCGACGGAAAATACCAGTCGTATTCCATCGGCGCGAACGACCAGCTGCAATCGGCGGCGGACTATCGCGACCTGATCATCGCGTACCGGCAAGGCGCACCGGTTCGGCTGGCGCAGATCGCCAGATCGATCGACGGCGCCGAGAATTTGCAACAGGCGGCGTGGACCAACAGCACGCCGTCTATCGTGCTGAATATTCAGCGGCAGCCAGGCGCCAACGTGATCGATGTGGTCGAGAGCCTGCAGAAGATTTTGCCGCAACTGCGGGCGAGCTTGCCCGCATCGGTGAAGGTCGCGGTGCTGACGGATCGAACGAAGACGATCCGCGCCTCGGTTGCCGACGTCGAAACGGAGCTGGCAATTGCCGTGGCGCTCGTCGTGATGGTGATCTTCGTATTCCTGCGCAATGTGCCCGCTACCGTGATTCCCGCAGTCACCGTGCCGCTTTCGCTGGCCGGCACACTCGCGGTCGCGTACGGGCTCGGATTTTCGCTGAATAACTTGACGTTGATGTCGCTGACCGTCGCGACAGGCTTTGTCGTTGACGACGCGATCGTAATGATCGAGAACGTTACGCGCTACATCGAGGCTGGGGACACCCCCATGGCCGCTGCGATCAAGGGGGCAAAGGAAATTGGCTTCACAATTGTCTCGTTGTCAGTGTCCCTGATTGCGGTGATGATCCCGTTGCTGTTCATGGGCGACGTGGTTGGACGCCTGTTCCGTGAGTTCGCGCTGACGCTGTCCGTGGCGATCGTCCTGTCGGCGTTCGTGTCGCTGACGCTTACGCCGATGATGTGCTCGCGCATGTTAAAAGCGCAGCCGCACTCGCATCGGGTCGATTTCTTCGACCGGCTCAACAGCAGGTACATACGCAGTCTCGACTGGGTGTTATCGCATCGGCACCTGACGATCGCATCGGTGGTGTTGACGGCCACGCTGACGTTCGTCGTGCTGATGCTGATGCCAAAGGGCTTCTTTCCCGAGCAGGACACAGGTCTGATCGAAGGTGTCGTGCAGGCCGCACCGACGATTTCGTTCCAGCGCATGATCGGCCAAGAGCAGCAGGTCGTCGACCGGATCGCACGCGATCCGGCAGTCGCAAGTCTCTCGTCGTTTGTCGGCATCGACCAGACGAGGCCGACGATCAATCAGGGCACGCTGTTGATCAATCTGAAGGACAAGGGCGAGCGAGCGCGCATCGACGAGGTGATCCGCCACCTGACCGATGACACCGCAGGCCTCGCGGGCGTGAGGCTGTTTCTGCGTCCGGTGCAGGATCTGACGCTCGACGACACCGTCTCGACGACGAGCTACCGGCTCGGCGTGCAGTCGACCGATCCGGCGCTGCTCACGCACTGGACGGGCGTGCTGGTAGGCGCGTTGCGCGGCGACCCGGCGTTCGCCGACGTGCAGAGCGAGGCGATGCAGTCAGGCAATCAGGTGCAACTCACGTTCGACCGCGATACCGCGTCGCGCCTTGGCATCACGCCGCAGGCGATCGACGACGTGCTGTACGACGCGTTTGGTCAGCGCCAGGTGTCGACGATCTACACGCAGCTGAACCAGTATCACGTGGTGCTGGTCGCGAGAAACAACGCCGACGACCTTGCGCATCTGCTTTCAGGACTCTATGTCGATACGTCGTCGGGCAGCCTCGCGCCGCTCGCGTCGATGGCGACGATGAAGGTGATGCCCGCGCCGTTGAGGATCGATCGTAAGGGCCAGTTCCCGTATGCGGACGTGTCGTTCAATCTCGCTTCCGGGTACAGCCTCGGCACTGCGATCGCCCGTATTGACCGGGTCAAGGAACAGATAGCGTTGCCGCAGTCCGTGCAGGTGTCGATGGAAGGATCGGCCGCGACCTTTCAGTCGTCGCTGGCGAGTGAAGGGTACCTGGTCGCCGCTGCCGTGATCGTGGTCTATCTGATGCTCGGCATCCTGTATGAGAGCTTCATTCATCCGGTCACGATCCTGTCCACGCTCCCTTCGGCGGCGCTTGGCGCACTGCTGGCGCTACTGATGACCGGAACACAGTTCGACATCATGGGCCTGATCGGTATCGTGCTGCTGATCGGCATCGTGATGAAAAACGCGATCATGATGATCGACTTCGCGCTGGACGGGCAGCGCAACCGCGGCCTGTCCGCACACGATGCGATCCGGCGTGCGGCTGAACAGCGCTTCCGTCCCATCCTGATGACGACGATGGCGTCGCTGTTCGGCGCACTGCCGCTCGCGTTCGGCTCCGGCATGGGCTCCGAGTTGAGGCATCCACTTGGCATCGCGATTATCGGCGGCCTGTGCGTCAGCCAGTTGCTGACCTTGTTTTCGACGCCGGTGATCTATCTGGCGATGCATCGTCTGGAAAGACGCTTTGCCGCGGACGAGCCGATCGTAACGGAGTATGTGCAATGAACCTGTCTGGCCCATTCGTCAGGCGGCCCATCGCGACGACGTTGCTGGCGGTCGCCCTTGCGTTGTTCGGTATCCTGGCATTCAGGCTACTGCCGGTTGCGCCGCTGCCCGAAATCGACTTTCCTACGATCCTGGTGCAGGGGCAACTGCCCGGCGCCGATCCGAGGACGGTGGCCACCTCGGTCACAACGCCGCTCGAGCGGCAGTTCGGCCATATTGCGGGCCTGGCCCAGATGACGTCGGTCAGCTCGCGCGGGCAAACGCAGATCACGTTGCAGTTCGACCTGAGCAGGAATATCGACGGCGCGGCACGCGACGTGCAGGCCGCGATCAACGCGGCGAAAGCCAACCTGTCGCCCAATATGGACGGCAGCCCGACGTATCGCAAGGACAATCCCGCGGATTCGCCCATCCTCGTGATCAGTCTGACCTCCGACACGGCCACGCCAGCCCAGCTTTACGACGCGGCGTCGACGGTGCTGCAACAGAAGCTGATGCAGACAACCGGCGTGGGCAACGTGGTGGTGGGGGGCGCCGCGCTGCCGGCGGTGCGGGTTGAACTGAATCCAGATCGGGTCAGCCACTACGGCATCAGTCTGGAGCAGATCCGCAGCACGATCGGGAATGCGAATGTCGATTTGCCCAAGGGATCGATGTCGGCGAGCGGGCAGAACTATTCGATCGGCGCGAACGACATGCTGTATTCGCCCGGCGACTACGGACGGCTGATCGTCAGGCAGAACAACGGCAACATCGTGCGTGTGTCGGACCTCGGCTATGTACGTCAGGATGTCGAGCAGCTTGAGAACTACGGCCTGTCGAACGGCAAGCCGGCCGTGTTGCTGGTCCTCTATAAGGAACCGGGCGCGAACGTGATCGACGCCGTCGACAACGTGAAGGCCGAACTGCCGGCGCTCGAAGCGGCGATCCCGTCGACCATCAAGCTGGCGATTTCGGTGGACCGCACGAAGACGATTCGCGGCTCGCTGCTCGACGTCGAAATCACCCTGCTGGTATCGATCGTGCTCGTGACGGCCGTCACGTTCGCGTTCTTCCGCAGCTGGCGCGCGACGCTCATTCCGGCGATCGTCGTACCGCTGTCGCTGCTGGGTACATTCGGGGTCATGTATTTCCTTGGCTACAGCTTGAACAACCTCTCGCTGATGGCCTTGACCATTTCGACCGGTTTCGTGGTCGACGATGCAATCGTCGTCGTCGAAAACATAATGCGGCATCTGGCGCGCGGCAAGAACCCCATCGAGGCAGCACTCGCAGGAGCGCAGGAAGTGGGCTTCACGGTGTTTTCGATCAGCGTTTCGCTGATCGCGGTATTCGTCCCGCTGCTGTTCATGGGTGGCCTGATGGGCCGGCTGCTGCGTGAATTCTCGGTGTCGCTTTCCGTTGCGATCGTGATGTCGATGCTGATTTCACTCACGGTCACGCCGATGCTGACGAGCATTTTCCTGCGCGGCGGACCGCAAGGCGGGAACGGCGGCGACCATCACGAGAGCGGATTTTCTCGCCTGTACGGCACGTCGTTGCGCTGGGTCATCCGGCATCCGCTATCGATGGGTGGCGTGACGGTGCTGGTGTTCGTGCTGAACCTCTGGCTGTTCACCGTGGTTCCGAAAGGCTTCTTCCCGGAGGAAGACACGGGGCTGCTGCTTGGCACGCTGCAGGCGTCGCAAAGCATCTCCTGGCACGAGATGCAGCATCAGTTCCAGATGGTCAACAAGGCGGTGCAGGAGAATCCGAACGTCGCGTTCGTGGGTGGCTTCGTGGGGGGAGCAAACGCGCTCAACAACGCACTGCTGTTCGTCACGCTCAAGCCCCTGGGTGAGCGTCGCGCGACGGCCGATCAGGTGATCGCTCAGGTGCGCCGACGGCTTGCCGATATGCCGGGGACACAGCTCTATCTGCAGTCGTTGCAGGACCTCGCGGCCGGCGGCCGACAGAGCGCCGCGCAGTACCAGTACACCCTTACCGCGGACGACCAGGCGACACTCGATCGATGGGTGCCGAAGTTAGTTGCGCAGATGCGCAAGATGCCGGCGCTGGCCGACATCAACACCGACCAGCAGGACAAGAGCATGCAGTTCGGCATCGACGTCGACCGCGACTCCGCCGCGCGAATGGGCGTGAGCTTCAAAGATATCGACGAGGCGCTTTATGACGCGTTCGGCGAACGGCAGGTCTCGGCCATCTACGGGAGCGCGAATCAGTATCACGTCGTGATGGAGGTGGCACCCGAGTACTGGACAAGTCCTTCGGTACTGAAGGACATCCATGTTCCAGCGAGCCCGACGCTCGCCACGAGCGGCGCGTCGACGACCGCCGCCGGGGGGGCAACCGGCGCAAGCGCCGCTACGCCGTCGGCCGCGGCCCAGGCGAACGGTTCAGCGCTGGTGCCGCTCGCCGCGATGGCCCGGTTCTCGACCGACCCCAGCGCCATTTCGATCAATCACCAGGCTACGTTCCCCGCCATTACCGTATCGTTCAACCTGCGCCCCGGTGCATCGATCGGACCCGTGACGCAGCAGATCAGTCAGGCCGTCGCTGCGCTCAGAATGCCGGCGAGTATCTCCGGCGCGTTCGCCGGCACGGCAGCAGCGTTTCGTGAGTCGATGGCGAGCGAGCCGCTGCTGATCCTCGCCGCGCTGTTGTCGGTGTACGTCGTGCTCGGCATGCTGTACGAGAACCTGGTCCATCCTTTGACGATTCTCTCGACGCTGCCTTCCGCGGGCGTCGGCGCTTTGATCGCGCTGCTGCTCACTCACACGGAGCTGTCGATCATCGCGTTGATCGGCGTGCTGATGCTGATAGGCATCGTGAAGAAGAACGCGATCATGATGATCGACTTCGCGATTGCCGAAGGGCGTCAGCATGCACTGCCGCCGGAGGAGGCGATCGTGCGCGCGGGCCTGATCCGCTTCCGTCCGATCATGATGACGACGGTCGCCGCAATTTTCGGCGCGCTGCCGCTCGTGCTGGGGTCAGGCTACGGATCCGAATTCCGCAAGCCGCTTGGCATCTCGATCATCGGCGGTCTGGTGTTCAGCCAGGTCATCACGCTCTATACCACCCCTGTCATCTATCTCTGGCTCGATCGGGCGTCGCAGCGGTTGCGGCGCCGAAGGAAACACGCATGAAATCGCCCATCGGATACCTGTCGGCCGTGTCGGTCGGCATGCGCTGCTGCGCCTGTGCGCTCGGCGCCACGCTTTGGCTTTCGGGCTGCGCGGTCGGCCCGGACTATCACCAGCCGGCCGTAGCGATTCCAACGCAGTTCAAGGAAGCGGGCACACAGTGGCGACTTGCGGCGCCCAACCCGCAGGCATCGCTCTCAACCCGGTGGTGGGACGCGTACGACGATCCCGACCTGTCCCGGCTCGTCGACGCAGCGCTGCAGTCGAATCAGTCGATTGCAGGCGCGGCGGCCGCCTATCGGCTCGCGCAGGCCACCGTCGCTGCAGACCGGGCGAGCCTGTTTCCGACGATCAGTGTCGACGCGTCGGCCTCGCACAGTTCGCGCACGACGACGGAATACGCGAAGGCCGACGCGAGTTGGGAAGTCGATCTGTGGGGCGCCGTGCGCCGGCAGATCGAGTCGGGCAAGGCGAACGCGCAGAGCGCGGATGCGACGCTTGCCGGCGAGCGCTTGTCGATTGCCGCGACGCTGGCGACCGACTATTTCGAAATCCGCCAGCTCGATATCGACATCGACCTGTTGCGGCAGCAGGAGGCGGTCAACGGGCGGATTCTCGCGATCACGCGCACAGCGCTGGCACAGGGGACCGCGTCGCAAGTCGATCTGCTGAATGCGCAGGACACGCAGGAGGCGGTTGTCGCGAACCTGCAAATTTCACAGACCTCGCGCGAGCAGGACGAGCACGCAATCGCGGCGCTCACGGGTGTGCCGCCGGCTTCGTTGTCGATTGCACCGCGGCTCGACTATGTGTTTCGCCAGCCCGAGGTGCCATCCGTGCTGCCCTCGGCGTTGCTGGAAAGACGGCCTGACGTGGTCAGCGCGGAACGCACCGCTGCTGCTGCGAACGCGCTCATCGGGGTAGAGCAGGCCGCATTCTTTCCCGACCTCGATCTATCGACACAGGGTCTCGTGCAACACAACACCTTCGCGACGCTGTTCTCATTGCCGACCCGGATGTGGACCCTCGGTCCCTCACTTGCCGCCACGCTGTTTGACGGGGGTGCCCGCGTGGCCGCCGTGCACAAGGCGCAGGCGACCTATGACGAAGACGTCGCATCTTACCGCGAAGCCGTGCTCACGGCGTTCCAGAACGTGGAAGACAACCTGTCGTCACTGAACCATCTGCGCCAGCAGGAGCACGCGTTTGCCGACATTTACCAGCGCAACCAGCAGTTGCTGGAGAGCGTCGCCGCACAACTGACGGCCGGAGCCGCGAGCGAGCACTCCGATTTGACTCAGCAAGTGACGCTACTGACGGCCAGACAGAACCTGAACGACACGCAGGGGGCACTGGCGAAAAGCGGCGTTGGGCTGGTGAAGAGCCTTGGCGGCGGCTGGATGTCGTCGAAGAGCTAGGCCCGATCCCATGATAGCGGGCGCGCCGTTGCGACGTCATCTGCCGACCTGCGTGGTCCAGAGCGCGGTAGCGCCCACGACTGTCTTTCAAAGTCCGCGTCTCGAACTGCGTGCAAGGCCCCATTACGTCCACTCGTGCGGTATCGCTTCGTCGCGACCTGACTTGACATGGCATGCAACACATTTCTAACAACATGTAGCGCACAGGTTCTCTACATTGGCGGCTGTGTCATGCGGGGTTCGCCAGTGGGGCGAATCCATCACATGGAGAGTGTGAAGTGAAATTTCGAATCGTTCTCATGTCTGCTGCCAGTGCGGCAATTTCTATGGCTGTCGGCAAGGCGCCTGCTGGGTCCCTGGCGATTGATATCAGCGTGGGCGTTGCGGTTCGCCCGACAACCATCGATGGATGGGCTTGAACATGCTTGACTATCGCTTTGTCACCGCAGTTTTCAAGCGAGGCCGCGCACGACGGTGGCTGGGCGCGCTCGCTGTCATCGCCAGCGCGTGCCTGCATAAGTCACCGGCGTTGGCGCAGTCGTCGCCGGACAACACCGTGGGCGTCGACGTGACCGCATTGCCCCACTATGAAGGCGGCAAGTCCTATCGTGTGCTGCCGTTGCCCATACTGTCGCTGTCGAAGGGGGCAATCTTCGTGCAGGGGCTCACGGGCGGCGTCGCCTACCCGTTGGGGCCGAGTGTTGCGGTGGGCCCGCTGATCGGCGTTCAGCTGGGCCGCAACCAGGACGATGCGGCGGTGCTCAACGGCATCGGAGATATCGCAACGTCCTTCGACTTCGGTGCGTTCGCGCGCTGGCACTATGGTCCAGCGAGCGCGAGTCTCCGCTTCCTTCAGTCCGCGCATGCCGGCTATGGCAATCGTGTCACGCTGAGCGCGTCGTATGCGCTGGTCCAGAAAGCCGTTGACCGGGTGAAGGTGTCCGCCGACACCGTGTGGTCCAACGGACCTTCGCAGCAGACGCGGTTCGGAATCGACAGCGAGCAGGCTGCGTCCAGCACGGCCGGCCTCTCGCCGTATCACCCCTCAGCTGGCTTTTCGCGAGTCGACCTCAAGGTCGACTGGGATCATCGGCTGAACCAGCAGTGGTCACTGCAAAGCGCCTTAGGCGTCGGTTCCTTGCTCGGCGATGCTGCGAACAGTCCGATCGTTGAACGACGCGCGGCTGTATTTGGATCGGTGGGCGCTGCTTACCACTTCTGAGCACTTACTTCGCGCTGCATCATCGTGAGAGGATTATCAATGAACCAGAATCTGACATCGACTCGTACCGCGCTACTGCTTGTCAGCCTCGCTGTTGGGTTGGGCATGGCGGGGTGTGCGGTTACACCGCCGAGTGCTCCTACCGTCATGGCGGTCCCAGCGAACGGCAAGACCCTCAATCAGTTCCAGCAGGACGACTATAGCTGCCGCACGTACGCGACTCAGGTCGTGAATCCGGCGGCGGCCTCGCATCAGGCGGCAACCTCCGGACTTGCTGCTACCGCGGTCGGCACGGCTGGAGGCGCCGGCGCCGGGGCTCTGATCGGCGCCGGGGCGGGCAACGCTGGTGCCGGCGCCGCAATCGGTGCGGGTGCCGGACTGCTGCTCGGCAGCATGATGGGCTCTGCGCAGCACAATCAGACCGAAGCGTCGTCGCAGCAGCAATACGATAACGCGTACGCACAATGCATCACGGCGAAGGGCGATACGATCGAAACACCTCGTCCGGCAGCGATCATCGTGCCCGTACGCCCCGTGCCGCCCCGCGCCGTAATCTATGGCGCCCCCCCACCTTACTACTACGCGCCGTACTGATTTCGCTCATATGGTCGGATCACGGCTTGACCTGGAATTCTGCCGGCTGGAAATCTTGGGTCGAGCTTTGTCCCCTGGCTATTCCGTGCACGTCATTCATTTTCTTAAAGGAGTCTTTGATGAAACGTTTATTCATTATTCTGGCTGCAATGTTCGCTGTGTCGTCTGCGTTCGCGCAGAGCAGCATGCAGCAGATGTTGGAAGCGCGCTTTACTGCCGCGAACGAAACTCATGACGGCAAGCTCACGAAAGAACAGGCGGAGGCAGGTATGCCGCGCGTCGCAGCCCATTTCGATGAGATCGATACGACGCATCAAGGGTACGTGACGCTCGAGCAGATCGAGCAGTTCGCCGCGCAGCATCAGCAGTAAGCGCTTGCAAGGCAAGCTTCAATACCCCCGACCGGTTTAACCGTGTATTGAAATGTGCCCAATCGGGTCGCCTCGTCAGGTCGAATGATGGGGCTGCTGCGCGCTCCGGCAACCCCCGACGCTAGCAACCCGCCATGCGCAAGCCGATAGCTAGAAGTTCTGCGCGCCTGGCGCACCGAAATCAATCCCCGCGTGCTCGTCGCGCCCGGCGCTCCGGTCGAGGGCGACCTGGATAGGGAGACCACCACCGCGAATCTTGGCCCCCAAAAAAAGCGGACTACGGTCTGGGACACGAGCGGGGCGTCGCACCCCGCGGTAACGCCTGAGCGCATCCCTACTGCCAGTCGCTTATTCTCATTTGAAAGGAGTTGAAATAATGCTTAATGCGCGTGTTCTTTGTCGCTTTGCGCTTGCTGCCGGTTTTTGCATGAGTGCCGTGGTGCTTGGCGGCTGTGTAGTCGTTCCGGTAGGTCGTCCAATAGTGGCCCGGCCATTGGTTGTAGTTCCTCGACCGCCACTGATCGTCGCTCCCGCGTACTATTGACCTGAGTCTATGCGTGTCCGCCTCGCGGGCGGGATGCATAGAGGCCACTTTGCATCTATCCGAAGCTCGCCGCACGGACGATGCGCAACTGCATCCAGTTCACGGATAGCGGCCAAGACAACAGCCGCTCAAAAATCGCTTATATCTGGGTGAGGCAGTTGGCCGACCCTCGACGGATGTTCGATTACCACGTGCAGTGGCGTTCGCGGTGTTCGCCACTTGGCCGCTGCGACCGAATAGCAATTTTGTAACTGGTCGCGCTCGAAACGATCAGCGCATATTCCGCGAAAGGCGCAACAGCAGCGTGAGGGCAACCAGAGACCTCAGTTATGCGAATGGTGCGCCGCTGTGCCGGCAGCATGCTCTTCGAGGTCCGGCACGAAGACGTATCCGCAGCCGCGAACGGTCTGAATGAATCGGGGTGTCGACGGGTCAGTTTCCACGATGCGGCGCAGACGCCAGACCTGAACGTCGATGCCGCGATCGGCGGTCTCGGAGTCCGGGCCGTGAAGTGACTTGAGCAGACGCCGGCGGGTGAGTGTGCACATGGGAGAATTAACGAAAATCTGCAGCAGCGCAAACTCGCTGGCAGATAAGGTAAGAGACGTCTCTCCCGTATTCAGAGTGCGCGACTGAAAGTCCAGCGTGAACGCGCCGAATGTGTAAGGTTGCCGTCGTTGGGGAACGCCCGCATCGGGTACGGCGCGCTGGCGCCGCAGCACTGACTGAATCCGTGCTACCAGCTCACGCGGGTTAAACGGTTTGCGGAGATAGTCATCGGCACCCAATTCAAGGCCAGCGATGCGGTCCTCTTCGTTAGCGCGGGCGGTGAGCATCAAGACTGGAATGTCGTCGCCTGATGCGCGCAACCTACGTAGTGCCGTCAAGCCGTCGACGCCCGGCATCATAAGATCGAGCACTATCAGGTCCGGGCGTTCGTGTTTGAGCCGGTGTTCGAGCGAACGCGCGTCATGTAGCACTGACACGTCGAAACCCCACCTTACCAGGTAGCGGTGAGTCGCATCGCACAATTCGGCGTCGTCGTCGATTAGAAGAATCTGAGCAGACATAGGAAGAAAATAACGCTCACAAACGAGTGATGACCGGGGCCGCGACTAACAGCAATGTGAGCACACCGTAGAAGTTGCAGCAGACGATCGATCAAAGAAATGTAGGCGAATTTCATAACGTCAGGTGTTAGCAAATGATGTCAGGAAATGTCATCGAGGGGCTGGTTCCGCTCCCCAGAGCGGTGCCGCGCCTATTTTTTTCTGTCCGCAAACGCACGGGTGCACGTGTTTCCTGGCTGACCACGATCGACAGTGGCGCCGGACGGTCGTCGACTTTTGCCAGTCGGTGCTGTGACAAGCACAATCCGATGACATCTTTTGACATACCTTTCCAACACATCCAGTGCGGAGATCCTTGTATATTCCGTTCGTCGAACCATACGGAACTTCTTGTGGCATGCAGATGCACGCGAAGGCGTTAGGCGTGAGCGAGTTGCAGGTCGGTTTTCTTGATAAAGAAGGTATTGGACATCGCTACGGAACTGCGTGCCGCACTGGCACTGTCGGAGGTGAAACGTATCGCCGCAGACATCAAGCGGATTGGTAAGCAGCGCAGGCGCAACCAGGCGGGCAAGCCGCCGGGCGCAGCTCGCTTCGACGCGATTGTCGCCGACCACCGAGGCACGTGACGGCTGCAGCAAAGCTAAGCGGTTCGGCGCGTAGCATCGGAAACAGGAACTAAAAGACAGGCTTTATTAGAGGTGTCTGCTTAATCATATGTCAGATGATCTGCCAACCGGTCGCATCGTCGTGCTTGACGATGATGTTGAAATCCGCAATATGCTGCAACGGTTTCTGACGGCACAAGGTTTCTCGGTGCGCGCGGTGAAGACAGGCATTGAGTTGGACGTCTTGATCGAGCGCTACCCGTTCGACCTGTTGATTCTCGATATCATGATGCCAGGCGAAGACGGCCTGTCCATCTGCCGTCGGTTGCGCGCGCGGAGAGAGACAATCCCCATCCTCATGCTAACAGCGCGTGGCGATCCCGCGGACAAGGTCGTAGGTTTGGAGATCGGCGCCGACGACTATCTCGCGAAACCGTTTCTGCCGAGCGAGCTGATAGCGCGGGTTCGGGCGATGTTACGTCGGCAGCAGTTTCAGGTGCGCCTGCAAAACGTGCGGGGCGAGATGCTGCTCGCAGGCGAGTCGCAATGCTTGCGGTTCGGCGCCTTCAGGCTGGACGTTCGGCGCAGAGAATTGATGTCGGACGAAGCAGGCATCGTCGAACTCGGCGCAGCTGAAATGCGTCTCCTGTGTGCGCTTGCGGAGACGCCAAACCGTCCTGTGAGCCGCGCAAATCTGATCGAGCGCGCGCGCGGGTCGCAATATGAGGCGAGCGCCCGCAGCGTTGACGTGCAAGTTCTTCGCTTACGACAGGTGATTGAGACAGAGGCAACCTCGCCGCGACATATCCGCACAGTGTGGGGCCTCGGCTACATGCTCGTTGCAACCCCAAACTAAAGCGTTACCTGTTGGACGCTCGAGTGTGACATTCAAGCCGCTTCCTCTGCTTTCCTTATACACCGCGAGCAAGGCCTCGGTCACAGCGTTCATCGGGTCTCTTGCGCTGGAACTCCCGCAACTCAATATGAACTGAACCTGGGTCATTCGAGCCTGGCCAATGTGATGGCGCGTTCGGGACATGCCGTCACGCATAAGCCACACGCCCGGCACGCATCGGCGTAAAGTTCATTCCATGCACGCGCAGCTTGAGTTTCTGCAGTGTCCCTAGCCGCTGATAGTCTGCTGTATCGATCCGGCGGACTTCGAAAACGGATTCAGGGCACACGACGGCACAATCGGCTTTACCCTCGCACCGTTTTAAATTGACCACGGGGGCAATGACACCTGGGGCTTTCTTGCAAGTGGATTTCGACGCGTCGCTCATGTGCAGTCTCCTGGGTGCTTGTCGCGAACGGAAAACATGCCTTTCTGAAATTTTTCACGCTCTTCAGGTGTCATCTGTTCCCACCAACGCCAATGCCGGCGTCCGCCCCAACCGCCATGACCTCGAAATCCACCAAACAGGATACGACTCAGGATCAACAGACCCATGGCGTGCGTGTAGTCAATCGGGCGGCCGCCAACGAACAGTGCCGGGATAACCCAATTCCACAATGCCATCACCATCCATCCCAGCACCGTAATGCCCAAAAGAACCAACAACGCTTTCCTGAAGAATTTAAATGCGAAACCCATTTGCTCTCACCTTCAAATATCCAGTTCGTCATACACGGCTCGCAAGCGGGTTCGCAGATGTAGCACCGCATAACGCTTGCGCGCCAGCAGCGTATTCACGCTCACCCGCTCTCGGACGACAAATCTTTAAAGCTGCGCCCCTCGAGTTCGTGAGCGATGAAAATCTCACGCTGATTTTTGGCAATCCGTCAAGCGCGCGTTGCAATTCCTCCAATAACACCGACCTTGCATAAGCGGATTCCAGTCCGGCATCGTTTGCAGGCAGCAGGAGATCGAGCCGATACTCGTCGCCGGAGTCGTCGGTCTCGTCGACCGTTTCGACTAGCGGTTGCTCCTTCTTCTTGCGAAAGCGGTCGATGATGCGGTTTCGCGCCACGCGAAACAACCACGCGCTAACCTGTTCAATAGGCTCGGACGAACTCGTAAAGCACATCCTGCAAGATGTCCTCCGCCTCACTCGGATCAAGTACGCGACGCCGGATGAAATTCCCGAGTCTCATACGCTCACGCAAGACGGTTGCAGTGATGGCGGTATCGCGTTCGTTCATTGGACTCGTGGTGGGTGGCGGTTCCATACGGCTGAAGACGATTCACAACCACGGATATTGTGATCGACAGAAAAAACCTGTGTCGTCGCCAGCCGTGAGCAAGGCACGGATGAACGTCCGCTCGTCGGCGAAGGCGAACGACGCTTTATGGCCGACTGCTGCCCGAGGCGGTCGGCCGTACTCCATCCGGAGCGGGGTCGACCTGTGACACGCCAGGCACGCTTGGTCGAGACAGATCTTCTCTGTGCTGTGCTTCCAGTGAGCGAGCGGATCCCCTTGAGCGCCACGCTGGAGGCCCGTGGAATGGTCGGCGGGGCTATCCCGTTCCTCAGTTCGGGGATTTCCCTGGGCGACGACGCGCGGCAGGCGCCGCGCCGCGTTGAAATCTGCGTCGCAGGTGTCTCCAGCGTATGAGGTAGCGCAGTTGGTTTGCTAGGTGGGGATTGGGTAGATGACTGTTTTTGTTGGGGAAAACGGTGCGATGCGCCGGTTTTTTTTGCGTGCTCGGGAGTTCCAACTTAGTGAACAAAGTTCCAAGTTGAATGAATCTCGACATCAGTGAACTTCGACCGCGTTCCCCCTTCTTGAATTTGTCACTGCCCGTCCATATAATTAGCACTCGCTGCACGAGAGTGCTAACAACATCTCCGGTTGGCTCGGCCAGCCGGGTTTTTTTCAGCGTTCTTCAGTCTCAATCAGAGAGGAGTATGTATGAACCTTCGTCCTTTGCATGATCGCGTGATCGTCAAGCGTCTGGATCAGGAAACCAAGACCGCGTCGGGCATCGTGATCCCCGAAACCGCAGCGGAAAAGCCGGATCAAGGTGAAATCCTCGCAGTCGGCCCGGGCAAGCGCGACGACAAGGGCGCAGCCATTGCGCTCGACGTGAAGGTAGGCGACCGCGTCCTGTTCGGCAAGTACGCAGGCCAGACCGTCAAGGTCGACGGCAACGAACTGCTCGTGATGCGCGAAGAAGACATCATGGCCGTGGTGCAGAAGTAAGCGCAAGGTCGCTACTTCACCGGTTATATCCAAAGTATTCAAGGAGTTAGAAGATGGCAGCTAAAGACGTCGTATTCGGTGATTCCGCCCGTGCCAAGATGGTCGAAGGCGTGAATATTCTCGCCAACGCCGTGAAGGTCACGCTGGGTCCGAAGGGCCGCAACGTGGTTCTCGAGCGCAGCTTCGGCGGCCCGACGGTCACCAAGGACGGTGTGTCGGTCGCGAAAGAGATCGAACTGAAAGACAAGCTCCAGAACATGGGCGCGCAAATGGTCAAGGAAGTCGCTTCCAAGACCAGCGACAACGCAGGCGACGGCACGACGACCGCTACGGTTCTCGCGCAATCGATCGTCCGCGAAGGCATGAAGTACGTCGCATCGGGCATGAACCCGATGGACCTGAAGCGCGGTATCGACAAGGCTGTTGCAGCTGCAATCGAAGAACTGCGCAAGATCAGCAAGCCGTGCACGACCAACAAGGAAATCGCCCAGGTTGGCGCGATCTCGGCGAACAGCGATTCGTCGATCGGCGAGCGCATCGCTGAAGCAATGGACAAGGTCGGCAAGGAAGGCGTGATCACCGTCGAAGACGGCAAGTCGCTGCAAGACGAGCTGGACGTCGTCGAAGGTATGCAATTCGACCGCGGCTACCTGTCGCCGTATTTCATCAACAACCCGGACAAGCAAGTCGCCGTGCTCGAGAACCCGTTCGTGCTGCTGCACGACAAGAAGGTGTCGAACATCCGTGATCTGCTGCCGGTGCTCGAGCAAGTCGCGAAGGCTGGCCGTCCGCTGCTGATCATCGCTGAAGACGTCGAAGGCGAAGCGCTCGCAACGCTGGTCGTCAACAACATCCGCGGCATCCTGAAGACCGTTGCCGTCAAGGCTCCTGGCTTCGGCGATCGTCGTAAGGCGATGCTGGAAGACATCGCGATCCTGACCGGCGGTCAGGTCATCGCTGAAGAAACCGGCCTCACGCTCGAGAAGGCAACGCTGGCTGAACTGGGCCAGGCGAAGCGCATCGAAGTGGGCAAGGAAAACACCACGATCATCGACGGCGCTGGCGAAGCAGCGAACATCGAAGCTCGCGTCAAGCAAGTGCGCACGCAGATCGAAGAAGCGACCTCGGACTACGACCGTGAAAAGCTGCAAGAACGCGTTGCCAAGCTGGCAGGCGGTGTTGCGGTGATCAAGGTCGGTGCTGCGACCGAAGTCGAAATGAAGGAAAAGAAGGCACGTGTCGAAGACGCACTGCACGCAACGCGCGCAGCTGTGGAAGAAGGCATCGTGGCTGGCGGCGGCGTCGCGCTGATCCGTGCACGTACGGCAATCGCTGGCCTGAAGGGCGCTAACGCCGATCAGGACGCAGGTATCAAGATCGTTCTGCGCGCCATGGAAGAGCCGCTGCGCCAGATCGTCGCCAACGGTGGCGAAGAAGCGAGCGTCGTCGTGGCAGCGGTTGCTGCTGGCAAGGGCAACTACGGCTACAACGCAGCGACCGGCGAGTACGTCGACCTGGTCGACGCAGGTGTCGTGGACCCGACGAAGGTGACGCGCACGGCGCTGCAAAACGCAGCTTCGGTTGCTGGCCTGCTGCTGACGACCGACGCAGCTGTCTGCGAACTGCCGAAGGAAGATGCTCCGATGCCTGGCGGCATGCCCGGCGGCATGGGCGGCATGGGCATGGACATGTAATTCCGCTCGGGTCTCGTGGTCCGGCCGCGTGGTTGAACTGCCGCGCGTCTGGATCACGGACGAGGCCCGGCTGGAAGTCCAAGTGGGGAGCGCGCCGCGAGGCGTTTCCCCAAACGAAAAAACCCGCTTATGCGGGTTTTTTTCGTTTGGGGCCGGCGTTGATGTGCTTGCTGGCGAGCGCCTCCGGACGCCCTTTTGTCCGGATCAGGCGCCCGCGGCGTGAGCCGTGCGATGAGAGGACCTTCCGAGGCACTGTTCGCGCAGGTAGTGGAAGATCTGCGCAACGCTTTGCGCGGGGCTCAGCGTTCCCGTGTCGACGTGCAGGTCGGGATCGATCGGCGCTTCATAGGGCGCTGATACGCCGGTGAACGAGCTGATCTCGCCAGACCTCGCTTTCGCGTAAAGACCTTTGGGATCGCGGCTCGCGCAGGTGGCGAGCGAGGCGGACACATAGGTTTCGACGAACTTGTCGGCTCCGATGATCGCGCGCGCCATTGCCCGATCTTCGCGTAGCGGCGAAATCAGCGCGGAAATCACGATCAGACCCGCGTCGTTCATCAATTGGGCGACGTGCGCGACCCGGCGGATGTTTTCGCGCCGGTCGTCGGGCTCGAATCCAAGGTCGCTCGCCAGACCGTGGCGGATATTGTCGCCGTCGAGCACATAGCAGGCGTGACCGAGCGCGATCAGCTGCTCCTCGAGCGCGAACGCGAGCGTCGATTTGCCGGCGCCGGACAGGCCGGTCAGCCAGATCGTGGTGGGCATCTGATCGAACATGCGTATGCGGTCCCGCACCGCGATCTTGCCGTGGAAGCGTTGCACGAATTGGGGCGGCTCTTTCATGGATAGGTTCTCTTGGCTTTTCTGGCTCATTCGCAGTGCCAGCCTTGCCGCCACGTGCCGGCGTTGTGCAGGCTCTCGGTGGAATTGGCAATGGTAACGCGAAAGCCTTCCGGAATATCGTTCGGCAGTGGAATCGAAAATCCGCTGTATGCGCTCGGATAGCCGGCGCTCGCCACATCGGGCCGCGGCTCGCCGCTGCAGCCGGCCGCGACGATCTGCGTGCCGACCCGCACCTCGAGCGGTACCTGCCGCTGCGGCTCGCTCAGGTTGACGGCCCAGCCGCACACTACGCCGTCGCGCACCGTGTCGACAAAACCGTCGAACAGGTCGACCGGCGGACGCTGCCGGCTTCGCGCGAACTCCAGATAGGTGTCGATCGGCGCGAGATCGAAGCGGCCGATCACCTCATGCACGCGCGACAGGAATGAGCCATCGATGCCGAAAACCGTCGCGCTATAGACGTGCGGATTCTCGAGCTGATTTATTTCGGACTGAATCACGCGGACCAATTCGAGCGCATTCGAAAAGACGCTGCCCGTTTCATTCGCATAGGCTTCGACGATTCGATTCGCGTCGCGGAACAGTTCGTAATCGAGGCTATTGTCGTCGATGAACTTTTGTCTGGCTGCTTCGCTGATGTGAGCTTTGCCTTTCGGCGCGCCATTGGTGCGATTCGCTTCGAAACAGAACGGGAATTTCATCCCTGTCGAACCGCACAGCCGCAATAAGAATTCGCTCATGTCCTCGCAGACGCCGACGGTACCGATCTGTTCGCGCAAATGGATTTGCGCGACGGCGAGGCTCGCTTCGTTGACCGCCGGCTCGCCGCTCAGCATCTGCACGAACAGGTTCCTGCCGCCGAGCGATTCGCTGACCCACTCGTCGAGCGACAGTACGCCTTGCAGCGCCAGAGCCTCGGTCGCCGACACGCTGACGCCGCGCGTGATCTGGCCGTTCTTGCCGTTCGCCGCATACCAGTAGTGCGAGATCTGGCGCGCGAGCGGATCGCGCAGGATCGTGCAGTAGTTGACCGGATGTTTGATCATCCGATGAATGCCATACGGGAGATGACCGCCGCCTACCTGCGTCTCGAGCAGCTTTGCGCGACAGTTTCCCCATCCATCCTGATCCCAGACAAAGCTAATGAATTGGTCATTACCTTTATTCAAATCAAAAAACGAAATAACGGTCGAACCGCCGCATTTCGGTGGATGGATGAAAAAGGTAGGAAACGACATGTGGGGACATATGACTGATCGTGATGCGTAAAGTCTAGACAAAAGACGTCATTGGCGTTGTAACGTTTAATTACGCGGTAAAACGTCTGCTTGCATCGCCGACAGCAAGATTCATGCGGCGATGCAAAATAAATTGACTAAGATGCTCACGAGACGAACTGGGCGCGGCAGTATCGATAGCTACGCGCTAATTACATTATTCAATTTGGATAAATCGAATGGAAAGTCGCACCAATCGCGAAAGTCGCATTAGTGAAAAAAACCGGCTGACAGCGGGTTTTTAGTCGATGCCGACGAATGGCGAGGTCAGTGCCGCGCTTCCCCCGGCGCCGCGCCCTTGCCTTGCGCGGGCGGCGTTTCGTCTTCATCGCTGCTGCGCGCCCAGAAGAAGCGATCGGGCATGTATGCCCCCATGCCGGGCCGGAACGCATTGCGCACTGCCTGATACAGATACTCCTGGCTTTCGCGCACCGCTTCCGCGGGCTCCTGGCCGTTGGCGAGAAGCGCGGCGATCGCCGCGCCGAGCGTATCGGTCAGGCCCGTCAACCGATGCGGCGCGCGGTCCCACATGTCCTGACGCAACTGGCCGTCCTCGCTGAAGAGTGTGTTGACGAGCCGATGCGTGCCGGTTTCGGTCGACAGAATGTACTCGCAGCCCTGCGACAGCAGATGCGAGATCGCCGCGTCGAGGCTCGGCGCCTCCGCGTCGCCGTCGGGCTGCGCGAGCGCGAGCAGGGTCGCCGAGTCGGCGATCAGCAGCGTGGTTTGCGGCGCGAGCAGATCGGCGATCGCTTCGCGCAGTTCGTCGGCGGCGAGCACGTGCTCGTCGTCGAGCGTGAAGTCCGGGGCGAGGATCAGCGGGACGTCGTCGTAGTCGGCGACAACTTCCGCGATCGCGCTGACCACTTCGGCGCGCGTGCACGCGCCGACCTTGAATGCGGCGATCGGCATGTCCTCGAGCAGCATGCGCGCCTGCGTCGCGACGATGTCCGGGTCGAGCCCGGTGACTTCGTCGCAGTTCGCCGAGTCGCGCACGGTATAGCCCGTGAGCACGGAAACGCCGTGGCAGCCCATGCTGGCAAGTGTCAACAGGTCCGCCTGCAGGCCGGAGCCGCCGGTGGGGTCTGAGAGACCGAAGGTGAGGACGATCGGAGGTGTGTCGCTGGGCATGAAAATGGATAAGGAAAGCGGGATTTCGGCGCGCAATGCGCAATTGGCTCAATTATGCGGCCTAAACCGAGGAGAGGGCGTTTTTTCGCGCGGCGGGGATCGCCAGAGGCTGGCTCGCGGCCCGCTGACGCGCGGCCGGCGGGGATTGCTTTGAGGTTGCCACGCTAGCGCCGCGAGCTTGCCGAGGGCGCCCTCTATCGCGCTGCCGGGTGTCCCCACCGCCATGGGGCATGACGCCGCGAGCGTCGTCCGCACGGCGCGCGGGCACACCGCCGAAGCCCGGTCCACGCTACGATTGCGAGTTTTCGATTGCTAGGCATGGGGGCGGCAACACGGTACCATCATGGCTCCCGCTTCCACGGACTCAACGACGCGACAAAAGAATGGAATATCAAAGCTGGATGTGCCTGATTTGCGGCTGGATTTACGACGAAGAGGCCGGCTTGCCCGACGAAGGCATTGCGCCGGGCACGCGCTGGGAAGACGTGCCCGTCAACTGGACGTGTCCGGAGTGCGGAGCGCGCAAGGAAGACTTCGAAATGGTCCAGATCTGAAGTTCGGCAAGCCACCGGCGTCAGCCGGTCGGTCGTTCGCGTCGCTTGATCGTTGTTCCGGCGTCGCGGTTTGAGGGGTTAGTGCGACACGCCGGAAGCTTCGGCCCCCAAACCGGGTCCCGAGATTCGGTCCCGAACCTGAACCCTGAGCTTCGATCCCGAAAAGTCAGCGGCGTCATCCGCCGCGCAATTGCTGCAATCGCTTGATGCGTCCGGCACGCCCGGCGCCTGTCTGAGCGCGCCGGCGCGGAACATCGCCGGTCGCGTCGTGTCGCAACGGTAGTCTGTCATTGTCCTGTCGCCGGTTCGCGCGGTGGCCGCTCACTCAGCATGCGGCGCGAAGCGACGGCCCCGTCAGCTTCGTGTCGCCTGCCCATGACTCTTCGATCCGCAGCACCCGTTTCCATCGATGCACTGCCGAACCCCCGCGGCGGCGCGGTCCGCCCTGCGGAACTCGCGCTCGCCGAGGTGTCGCTCGCGTTCGAGCAGCGCGACGAGAGCGGTGCCGCGCTGCTGCGCGCGTCGCATGCATTGCGCACGGCGGGCTGGCTCAGCGCGCAGCGTTTCACCGACGCCCTCGTGCGGCTCTCGCCGCTCGCGAGCGGCGAGCCAGCCGAAGCGGAAAGCGCGCGGCCAGTGTTCGGCGCGGCGCTGCGCGACTTCCGCGCGGCGCTCGAGCGTCACAATCTGCGCGAGCTCAGTTGCTCGCCGACGCTGTTCAACCACTACCGCGAGCTGTGCGCGCAACTCATCGAACCCACGCCGGGCTCCGCTGTCGCGTTCGAAGACCTCGCGCTGTGCGCGCGGCCAGTGCCGCCGGCTTCGCTGCACGCGCAATCGGCCGATCCGCTTGCCCATCTGCGGGCGCGCTACGAGCGCGCGTTGCTGCCGGTGCTGCGCTCGCAGGCCGACACAGGCAGCGCGGTGGCGCTTGCGGTCACGAACGCCGCGCTCGACGAGCTCGACGCCGTGTTCACCGAACTCGCCGGCCCCGATCCCTATGACTTCTGGCGGCTCGCGCGCGCCTGCGCGAAGGCGCTGCGCGCGCGCGGCCACGCAATCCGCGATATCGAGGCGCGGCGCTTCTACGCGCGCTGCAACCTGGCGCTCGCCGATCACGCGCACGGCATCGAGCGCGCACCGCGTTCGCTGGTGCGCGCGACGCTCGCGCTGCTGTGGCGCGACTACGCGCTGTTCGGAGCGTCCGCGCAAGACGCCGACCAGGTCGAGGTGCTGCACGATTATGGCTTGACCGTCGACTGGCACGTCGCCGGCACGCAGTCGTCGGAAGCACTGTGGGAGGCGGGCACGCTCGAGGCGCAGTCGCTGCCGCACACGCGCGATCTCGGCGTGCTGAGCGTCAACGCGAACGCGTACGAAGACTTCCTGCAGACCGCCGACGCGTCCATCGAGGCGCTCGCCGCCCATGCGCGCGCGGCCGATCAGCCGGAAAAAGCCGACCCGAGCGAAGCGCTGCAGGCGGGCGACGCCGCCTACCGGCTCGGCTCGGCCGCCTGCGCGCTCGGTCTCGGTCACGTGGCGCTGCTCGCCGACGCACTCGGTCTCGCATGGCGGCGTCGTGCGCATGCGGGCGTCGCAACGCCGGCGGTGCGCGCGCACGTGATCGTCGGCGCGCCGCCGGCCGACACGCTCGAGCAGGCCGCCGAGGCCTTGCGTGCGTCGCTGCACAAGGTCGCCGCGGGTGTTGGGCCGGCCGGCGGCAGCTTCACGCAGGCGGCGCTCGCCGCGCTCACGCGTGCGATCGAGCAGGGCGGCGCGTGAAGCGCAAGCCGGGTCGAACCAAACGCGCGACGTGGCGCGCGAATTGCGTCCGCAACGCTTCGACCGACGCGCGCCGAACCCACTGAAACCCATTGTGACAAGTCACAATCCCGCAACTTCGCGACGCGCGCCGAACGTGCCGTTCTACGCGGTGTTTCGGCGCCTGATCGCGGCATGGCGCAAGTCGCGCGCGTGATAGAGTGCAACTTGATCCAGCGTCGATGGCGCGTCGCGTAGCGTGCAACCCAACGCGTTGCAATGCTCAAAGCAGCCCGCCATCGCGCATCGTCTTTGCTAAAATCCGAACTATGTCCAAGAGTACCGATCGCATCAATCTGACCAACCAGTTCCTGATCGCCATGCCGAACATGGCCGATCCGACGTTTTCAGGAACGGTGGTCTACCTTTGCGATCACAGTGAGCGCGGCGCGCTCGGCCTCGTGATCAACCGGCCGACCGATATCGACCTGCAGGCGCTCTTCAATCGCATCGATCTGAAGCTCGAGATCGAACCGCTTCTCCATGTCCCCGTGTATTTCGGCGGCCCGGTGCAAACCGAGCGCGGCTTCGTGCTGCACGATCCGAAAGGCGGCAGCGCATACACCTCGTCGATGTCGGTGCCGGGCGGGCTCGAAATGACCACGTCGAAAGACGTGCTCGAGGCCGTCGCGAGCGGCAACGGTCCGGAGCGTTTCCTGCTGACGCTCGGCCACGCCGGCTGGGGCGCGGGTCAGCTCGAAGACGAAATCTCCAAGAACGGCTGGCTCACGGTCGAGGCCGATCCGAAGATCGTTTTCGACGTGCCCGCCGAAGATCGTCTCGAAGCGGCGCTCGCGCTGCTCGGCGTGTCGTTGTCGATGCTGTCGGGCGAGGCCGGGCACGCATGAGGGGCCGCGCATGAATCTGCCGGCCGGACGTGAGGCGACGCTGCTTGCGTTCGACTACGGAGAGAAACGCATCGGCGTGGCAGTCGGCAATTCGCTGACGCGCCGCGCGCGGCCGCTCGTCGTCGTGCAAAACCGCAGCAAGGGGTACCGCTTCGAAGCGCTCGGCAAGCTGATCGCCGAATGGAAGCCCGATGCGCTGGTGGTCGGCCTGCCGATGCACCCCGACGGCACACCGCACGAGCGCACGCAACTCGCGAAGCGCTTCGGCAACCAGCTGAACGGCCGCTTCAATCTGCCGGTCACGTGGGTCGACGAGCGCTACTCGTCAGTCGAGGCCGAGGCGCAAATCCGCGCCGGCAATGCCCGCGCCGACATGCTCGACGCCGAAGCCGCGAGCATCATCCTCCAGCAATATCTAGACGGACTTTCCGACGATCATGAGTTCCATTGACGCCGAAGCGCTGTATCGCGCGTTGCTCGACCAGATTCGAGCGGCGTATGGCGACCAGCTCGCCGTTGCCAGGCACGGTGCCGAAGCGGCGGTTCTGGCGGGTATCCATAGCGGCGGCGCGTGGCTCGCCGAGCGGCTCGCGCGCGACCTGAAACTGCCGAGCTTCGGCGTGGTGAACGTCGCGCTGCATCGCGACGACTACGCGAAGAAAGGGCTGCACGCGCAAGCAAGCCCGACCTCGCTACCGTTCGAGGTCGATGGGCGCCGCATCGTGCTGGTCGACGACGTGCTGTACACCGGCCGCACGATTCGCGCGGCGGTGAACGAGCTGTATGACTATGGCCGGCCGGCATCGGTCGAACTCGCGGTGCTCGCCGATCGGGGTGGACGCGAGTTGCCGGTGGCGGCGCGCTTCGTCGGTGGCGTGGTCGACGTACCCGCCGACGCGACGCTCGTGCTGGCCCGTGAAGACGACGGCGCGGGCGGCCAGCGGTTTTCTTTTCACACTGAAGCACGCGTCGATTGAAACGCGCGTGAGCGGCGTATCGACGCGACCTCGATCACGTTGAAGCCCGTATTTGAAGCAGGTACATCATGAACACCGCCACCCCGGCTCCGCAAGATTCCTCCGCTAGCGCATCCGAGCGCTTCCGCTACGGCTTCCTGAAGGGCAACCCGCAGCTCACAAAGAGCGGCGAGCTCAAACATCTGCTGTCGATCGAGGGGTTGCCGAAGGCCATCGTCAATCACATCCTCGAGACCGCCGACCAGTTCGTCAGCGTGACCGATCGCGAAGTGAAGAAGGTGCCGCTGTTGCGCGGCAAGTCGGTGTTCAACCTGTTCTTCGAAAACTCGACGCGCACGCGTACCACGTTCGAGATCGCGGCCACGCGGCTGTCGGCCGACGTGCTGAATCTGAACATCAACGCGTCGTCGACCAGCAAGGGCGAATCGCTGCTCGACACGATCAACAACCTGTCGGCGATGCACGCGGATCTGTTCGTCGTGCGTCATGCGTCGAGCGGCGCGCCGTTCCTGATCGCGCAGCACTGCGCGCCGCACGTGCACGTGATCAACGCCGGCGACGGCCGTCACGCGCACCCGACGCAGGGTCTGCTCGACATGTACACGATCCGCCAGTACAAGAAGGACTTCACGAAGCTGCGCGTGGCGATCGTCGGCGACATCCTGCATTCGCGCGTCGCGCGCTCGGACATTCATGCGCTGACCACGCTCGGCGTGCCCGAAGTGCGCGCGATCGGTCCGCGCACGCTGCTGCCGGGCGGCCTCGAACAGATGGGCGTGCGCGTGTTCCACAACCTCGACGAAGGTCTCAAGGATGTCGACGTGATCATCATGCTGCGCCTGCAGAACGAACGCATGAGCGGCGCGCTGCTGCCGTCGTCGCAGGAGTACTTCAAGAGCTGGGGGCTCACGGCCGAGCGTCTCGCGCTCGCCGCCCCCGATGCGATCGTGATGCACCCCGGCCCGATGAACCGCGGCGTCGAGATCGACTCGCAGGTCGCGGACGGCCCCCAATCGGTGATCCTGAATCAGGTCACGTTCGGTATCGCGGTGCGCATGGCGGTGATGGGGATCGTCGCGGGCAATAACGACTAAGCAACGACTGATCGGGAAGCTGAACGATAGGCTGAACCACAGGTTTAACAAAGGCAGCGCATGAAGATTCATATTCAAGGCGGCACGCTGATCGATCCGGTAGCGGGCACCGAACAGCAGCAGGACGTCTTTATCGAGGCGGGCAAGATCGCTGCCTTGGGCAACGCGCCGGCCGGCTTCCAGGCGGAGCGTACGCTCGACGCGCGCGGTCTGTCGATCGCGCCGGGTCTCGTCGACCTGTGCGCGCGTTTGCGCGAGCCGGGGTACGAGCACAAGGCGACGCTAGGCTCGGAAATGGCCGCGGCGCTCGCGGGCGGCGTGACGAGCCTCGTATGTCCGCCGGACACCGATCCGACGCTCGACGAACCGGGCCTCGTCGAAATGCTGAAGTTCCGCGCACGCAATCAGAACAAGGCGCACGTGTATCCGCTCGGCGCGCTGACGGTCGGTCTCAAGGGGCAGGTCATCACCGAGATGGTCCAGCTGACCGAGGCGGGCTGCGTCGGCTTCTCGCAGGCCGACACGCCGATCGTCGATACCCAGGTGCTGATGCGCGCGCTGCAATACGCGAAGACCTATGATTTCACCGTGTGGCTGCGCCCCGTCGATGCGTATCTGGGCAAGGGCGGCGTCGCCGCGAGCGGCGCGCTGGCGTCGCGGCTCGGGCTGTCGGGTGTCCCGGTGGCGGCCGAAACGATCGCGCTGCATACGATCTTCGAACTCGTGCGCGTAACCGGCGCGCGCGTGCATGTGTCGCATGTGTCGTCGGCGGCGGGCGTGGCGCTCGTGCGCGCGGCGAAGGGCGAGGGCCTGCCGGTGTCGTGCGACGTCACCGTGAACCACGTGCATCTGATCGACCTCGACATCGGTTACTTTGACGCGCAGTTCCGGCTCGATCCGCCGCTGCGCCAGCAGCGCGATCGCGAAGCGATCCGCGCGGGCCTCGTCGACGGTACGATCGATGCGATCTGCTCCGCGCACACGCCGGTCGACGACGACGAAAAGCTGCTGCCGTTCGCCGAAGCGACGCCGGGCGCAACCGGCCTCGAATTGTTCCTGTCGCTGACGGTGAAGTGGGCCGACGAAGCGGGCGTGCCGCTCGCGACCGCGCTAAATCGCATCACCGCGGCGCCGGCGCAGGTGCTCGGCCTCGAAGCGGCTGGCCGCATCGCGGTCGGCGCGGTGGCCGACCTCTGCGTGTTCGACCGTCACGCTCACTGGCGCGTCGAGCCGCGTGCGCTGAAGAGCCAGGGGCACAACACGCCGTTCCTCGGCTACGAGCTGCCGGCTCAGGTGCGCGCGACCGTCGTGTCCGGTCAGCTCGCCTACGAACAGCGCTGAGCGGTATCGTTTCGGTCCAGTCAAGGAAAGCTCCGGCCATGAAGCTCGCGTTACGCAAGGTCCGTCTCATCACGCATCTGCTGCACGGCATGTGGACCGTCGCGACGCGCTTTCCGAACGCGAGCGCCGAGCGGCGTCACGCGCTCAATCGCGCTTGGTCGCTGAAGATGCTGCGGCTGTGCGGCATGCGCCTCGTCGTGCATAACGACGCGGTGCGGCTCGATCGTGGCGTGCTCGTCGTCGCCAATCACATCTCGTGGATCGACATCTACGTAATCAACGCGTGGCGGCCGACGCCGTTCGTCTCGAAGGCGGAGATCCGGCAATGGCCGGTGGTCGGATGGCTCGCACAGCAGCTCGATACGGTGTTCATCCAGCGCGAGAAGCGCAGTGACGCGAAGCGCATCATGCATGAACTCGCCGCACGGCTCAGCGCGGGAGAACTGATGTGCGTGTTCCCCGAAGGCACGACGTCGAACGGACTCGGGTTGCTGCCGTTTCACGCGAACATGTTCCAGGCCGCGGTGTCGGCCGGTGTGCCGGTGCAGCCGCTGTGCATCATGTACGAGGATGCGCAGGGCCGGCAGTCGACGGCACCCGCATATATCGACGACGTGTCGTTGTCCGACTCGCTCGACATGTTGTTGCGTGGTGATCCGCTGACCGCCCACGTATATGTTGGCGCACCGCTCGCGCCGGACGCGGACCGGCGGGTGCTCGCGGCGCAGGCTCAGCAGGTGGTGGCGAACGCGTTGCGGGACATGCAGGCCGGCAACGCAGTGGCGGGGACGGTCGCGCAAGAGGGTGACGTTGTAGATGCTGCGTCGTCGAGCGACGCCGCTGAGACGGCGGAAACGCTGATCGAGCCCGTCGATCAGCCGCGCCGCTCGGTCTGAGCGGCGGCGCTGCCGCCGGGCAGCGTCGCCGTCTTCTGTTTAGTTGCCCCCGCGCGGCACGCCGCGCGAATCGCAATCGACTTGCGTCAACGTCCGCTCAGCCGGGTTTTTCGCGAGCCGTACCGCCGACAGCTTCTGCCCCCACACGCAACCCGAGTCGAGGCCGATCAGGTTGTCGCGCAACATCAGGCCGAGCGCGGCCCAATGACCGAACACGACGGTCACGTCGGCGGTCTGGCGCGACGGCACGTCGAACCACGGCATGCAGCCGCTCGGCGTGGATGCGAGCGTGCCGCTGCTGCTGAAATCCATCACCCCATCGGCGCTGCAAAAGCGCATGCGCGTCAACGCGCTGCACGTGACGCGCAGACGCTCGATACCCTTCAGGCCCGGCTTCCAGCGGTTCGGTTCATTGCCGTACAAGCCGGCAAGCGTCTCTTTCCAGTTCGGCGCACGCAGCGCGCGTTGCAACTCGTCGGCAAGTTCGAGCGTCAGCGTCGCATCCCATTGCGGCAGCACGCCCGCATGCACCATCAGCATGCCGTTGTCGAAATGCGCGAGCGGGCGGTGGCGTATCCACTCGAGCAGATCGGCGGCATCGGGCGCGGCGAGGATCTCTTCAATCGTGTCGCCTTTCTTCGACTTGCGAATCCCCGCCGACACCGACAGCAGATGCAGATCGTGATTGCCGAGCACCGGCACCGCGCGCTCGCCGAACGCGATCACGTCGCGCAAGGTGTCGAGCGAGTCGGGGCCGCGGTTGATCAGATCGCCGGCGAACCACAGCGGTGTACCGTCCGGCGGCGCGGCTTTGGCCAGCAGTTGCCGAAACGGTGCGCGGCAGCCTTGCAGATCGCCGAAAGCAAGAGGGACGAGGGGAGCGGAGGTACTGGAAGCGTTGAGGGGTGTCATCGAGGAAATCAAGGCGATTCGATACGCGCGGTGCTGCACGACGCGTGCCACGCTGGGCAGAGCAGCAAGATAGCGTGACATAATAGCCCGTTTGGGGTTCGGGTATCGCGCGATCACGTTGCGGGACGCGGGTGGAACACCGCCGTAACACGGCACGGCGGCAACCACGCATGGACCGCGCGCGATTCCAATACAACAACAGGATGACTCTCTCGTGAACGAAGCCAGCATGTCGTCTTCCGCGGCGAAGCAATCATTTCGCACGCTCGTCACCGGTGCGAACGGTTTTACCGGCCGCTATCTGGTCGAGAAGCTGACCGGGCGCGGCCATACCGTGATCGAAGCGGTGTCCGGCCGCGACGAGCCCGACACGCCGACACGCGTCAAACTCGACATCACCTCACCGGAAGACTGCCGGCGCGTGCTCGAAACCGTGCGGCCCGATTTCATCGTGCATCTGGCCGCGATCAGCTTCGTGGGGCACAACGATCCGCTCGACTTTTATCGCGTCAACGTGATCGGCACGCAGAACCTGCTCGAAGCCTGTGCCGCGATCGGCCATGTGCCGCGCAAGCTGCTGATCGCAAGCAGCGCGAACGTGTACGGCAACGTCAGCAGCGCCGCGATCGACGAGAGCTTCCCGCTTACGCCGGTCAATCATTACGCGGCCAGCAAAGCGGCCATGGAAGCGCTGGTGCGCACATGGTTCGACCGCCTGCCGATCCTGATCGTGCGGCCGTTCAACTACACCGGCCGCGGCCAGGCGGTGAACTTCCTCGTGCCGAAGATCGTCAGCCACTTCGCGCGGCGCGCGGCATCGATCGAACTCGGCAATATCGACATCGCGCGCGACTTCTCTGACGTGCGTTATGTGGCGAGCGCGTATGAGGCGTTGCTCGACTCCAATGTCGCCGCCGAAATCGTCAACGTCTGCACCGGCACGCCGTATTCGTTGCGTGAAATCCTCACGACCGCGAGCGAACTCACCGGTCACAACATCGAAGTCCAGATCAATCCCGCCTTTGTCCGGCAAACGGACGTCAAGATGCTTGCCGGTTCGCCCGCCAAATTGCACTCGCTGGTGCCGGCGGTCGAGTCGATCCCTTTCATCGATACGCTGCGCTGGATGCTCGCGGCCTGAGCGCGCTCGCGCGAGCAACCGCCTGACGGTCTGCACCGAAGGGCCGCGTTTGCGGCCTTTCATGACGCTTTCGCCGTTCTTCTTCGTTTCCCACTCTTTCCGCGCCGCGCCGCCACAGTATGTGGCGCACATCATTACAGGCGCCAAAATGCGCGTAACCGCACCGGAAAGCCCCTTTTCATAGACCAACGGCAACGAATTCTGTCAAGCTGTTTCAAGTTGTTAGGGTTCTAGTTTTTGCACTGGGCGGCTTTATAATTGGGGTTCATAAAATTGGCGTCTGAGTGTCCACTCTCCGGGGAGCGCGACGGACGACCAGAGAAACGGACACCACGCGGGGTGAACAGGTCGCAAGCTCTTCGCCGCCTGTCACTAACATCGACAAGGGAATTACATGATCCTGGTAACGGGCGGTGCCGGCTTTATCGGCGCTAATTTCGTGCTCGACTGGCTGAATGCGTCGGACGAAGCGGTGCTCAACGTAGACAAACTGACCTACGCCGGCAACCTGGGCACGCTGAAGTCGCTACAGGGCAATCCCAAACACATTTTCGCGCGCGTCGACATCTGCGATCGCGCCGCGCTCGATTCGCTATTGGCCGAGCACAAGCCGCGCGCGGTGCTGCATTTCGCCGCCGAGAGCCATGTGGATCGCTCGATCCACGGTCCGGCCGATTTCGTGCAAACCAACGTCGTCGGCACCTTCACGCTGCTCGAAGCGACGCGCAGCTACTGGAACACGCTGGGCGAAGCGGAGCGCGCCGCGTTCCGCTTCCTGCATGTATCGACCGACGAAGTGTTCGGCTCGCTGTCAGCAACCGATCCGCAGTTCTCCGAAACTACGCCTTATGCGCCGAATAGCCCCTATTCGGCGACCAAGGCCGGTTCGGATCACCTCGTGCGCGCCTACCACCACACGTACGGCCTGCCGGTGCTGACCACCAACTGCTCGAACAACTACGGCCCGTACCAGTTCCCCGAAAAGCTGATTCCGCTGATGATCGCCAACGCGCTCGGCGGCAAGCCGCTGCCCGTGTATGGCGACGGGCAGAACGTGCGCGACTGGCTGTACGTCGGCGACCACTGCAGCGCGATCCGTGAAGTGCTCGCGCGCGGCACGCCGGGCGAGACGTACAACGTCGGCGGCTGGAACGAGAAGAAGAATCTCGAGGTCGTGCACACGCTGTGCGACCTGCTCGACCAGCAGCGCCCGAAGGCGGCCGGCTCGTATCGCGACCAGATCACCTATGTGAAAGATCGTCCGGGTCACGACCGCCGTTACGCGATCGACGCCCGCAAGCTCGAGCGCGAACTCGGCTGGAAGCCGGCGGAAACGTTCGAGACGGGGCTCGCCAAAACGGTCCAGTGGTATCTCGACAACCAGCAATGGGCCGACGAAGTCGCTTCGGGCGAATACCGGAAGTGGGTCGAGACCAACTACGCGCAGCGCGCGTAAAGGCACGGCAATGGCGCGCAAAGGCATTATTCTCGCGGGCGGCTCGGGCACCCGCCTGTATCCGATCACGCACGTCGTCTCCAAGCAGTTGCTGCCGGTGTACGACAAGCCGATGATCTACTACCCGCTGTCCACGCTGATGGTGGCGGGTATTCGCGACGTGCTGATCATCTCCACGCCGCAGGACACGCCGCGCTTCGAGGCGATGCTCGGTGACGGCAGCCAGTGGGGCATGAACATCCAGTACGCGGTGCAGCCGTCGCCAGATGGACTCGCGCAGGCGTTCATCATCGGCCGCGAGTTCGTGAACAATGATCCGTCGGCGTTGATTCTCGGCGACAACATCTTCTACGGCCACGATCTCGCGAAGCAACTCGAACGCGCCGACGATCAGACCGACGGCGCCACCGTGTTCGCGTATCACGTGCAGGATCCGGAACGCTACGGCGTGGTCGAATTCGACAAGCAGTTCCGCGCGTTGTCGATCGAGGAAAAGCCCGCCAGGCCGCGTTCGAACTACGCGGTCACGGGTCTGTACTTCTACGACAAGCAGGTCTGCGACATCGCCGCGGACATCAAGCCGTCGCCGCGCGGCGAGCTCGAAATCACCGACGTGAACTCGCGCTACCTTGCGAACGCGGCGCTCAACGTCGAGATCATGGGCCGCGGTTATGCGTGGCTCGACACCGGCACGCACGATTCGTTGATCGAAGCCGCGACCTTCATCGCAACGCTGCAAAAGCGCCAGGGTCTGGTGGTCGCGTGTCCGGAAGAGATCGCGTACCGGCGTCAGTGGATCGACGGCGAGCAGTTGCTCGCGCTCGCCAAACCGCTCGCGAAGAATGCCTACGGGCAATACCTGCAAAACATTCTCACGGATCACGTCGCATGGCCATCCAGGTAACCGCAACCTCGCTGCCCGAAGTCAAGATCATCGAGCCGAAGGTGTTCGGCGATGCGCGCGGCTTCTTTTTCGAAAGCTTCAATGCGCTCGAATTCGCCGAGAAGGTCGAGCCGGGCGTCGAGTTCGTGCAGGACAATCATTCGCGTTCGGCGAGAGGCGTGCTGCGCGGTCTGCACTATCAGATCCAGCATGCGCAGGGCAAGCTCGTGCGCGTGGTCGAGGGCGAGGTGTTCGACGTCGCCGTCGACATCCGCAAGAGCTCGCCGAACTTCGGCAAGTGGGTCGGCGTGACGTTGTCGGTCGAAAACCATCGGCAGCTGTGGGTGCCGCCCGGTTTCGCGCACGGCTTCGTCGTGCTGTCGGAGTCCGCGCAGTTCCTCTACAAGACCACGGATTATTGGTTCCCCGAGCACGAGCGCAGCATCGTGTGGAACGATCCGGCGATCGGGATCGAATGGCCAGTCGACTTCGAGCCGCTGCTCGCGGCCAAGGATGCGGCGGGCAAGCGTCTCGCCGACGCCGAAGTCTACGCATAAGGGGATCGCATGAGCGCACACGACGCGAAACGGACGATTCTCGTCACCGGCGTAAATGGCCAGGTCGGCTATGAGCTCGCGCGCACGCTGCAAGGGCTCGGCAACGTGGTCGCGGTCGACCGCTCGCGGCTCGATCTGTCGAACCCCGATCAGATTCGCGCGGTGGTGCGCGACCTGCGTCCCGCGCTGATCGTCAATCCGGCCGCTTATACGGCGGTGGACAAGGCCGAAGAAGAACGCGACCTGGCAATGCGCATCAACGGCGAAGCACCGGGCGTGCTCGCCGAGGAAGCGAAAAAGCTCGGCGCCGCGCTGATCCACTATTCGACCGACTACGTGTTCAACGGCACGAAAGAAGGCGCGTACGTCGAAGACGATCCAACCGATCCGCAGAACGTCTACGGCCGCAGCAAGCTCGCGGGCGAGCAGGCAATCGCGGCGAGCGGCGTGAATCACCTCGTATTGCGCACGAGCTGGGTGTACGGCACGCGCGGCAAGAACTTTCTGCTGACGATGTTGCGGCTCGGCGCCGATCGTCCGGAGCTGAAGGTGGTGGCCGACCAGTTCGGCGCGCCCACCTGGTGCAACACGATCGCGACGCTGACCGCGCATCTGTGCGCGCAATCCTTCGCCGCCGAAGACGGCGCGAAGTGGTGGGACGAGCGTTCGGGCATCTATCACCTGTGCGCGGGCGACTCGACGTCGTGGCACGGTTTCGCGTCGGCGATCTTTGAACTCGCGGATTTGCCGAACAGGCCGAACACGCTGCCGATTCCGGCCGCGGATTACCCGACGCCCGCGAAGCGCCCGGCCAATTCCAGAATGTCGAACGACAAGCTGGCGCGCGTGTTCGGGCTCGCCGCGCCGCATTGGCGCGACGCGTTGAAGCTGTGTCTGACGGACGGTTTTCCAAAGTCGCCGGCGGCGCGCACCTGAGTCGCGGTTTCGACGCAGGGCTCGCGAGCGCCGGTGCGGCGAAGGAAACACTCGCATCGGACGTCCTGCCGCGCACGCTGCTCGCCATGATGCCGTCGTGGTCCGGGACCGATCGAAACGATTGTTCCCTGACAATGGTGAAAGGGTGCGGCGGTAGAATGTCGCTCAACGCGAGGGCGTTCCAGGCGCGGATTTAACGTTCTATGCGGAGTAGATTGCAAACGTGTGCGTCAACCGCGCGCAAGCCAGTATGGCCACGTAAAAAATACGGTATCGAGAGGGAGCTGTGAGTTTGTTACCGATCATTCTGTGCGGCGGAGCGGGATCGCGGCTCTGGCCGGTCTCGCGCGAATCGCACCCGAAGCCGTTCATCCGTCTCGCGGACGGCGAAAGCCTGCTGCAGAAAGCGTTCCTGCGCGCGGTCGCGTTGCCCGGCGTGAAGGAAGTGCTCACGGTAACCAACCGTGAGCTGTTCTTCAAGACCGAAGACGATTTCCGCGAGGTGAACGGCAAGAACGTCGCGACCTCGTTCATTCTCGAACCGTTCGGCCGCAACACGGCCGCGGCGGTTGCCACGGCGGCCTTGCACACGGTGAAGGCGCATGGCGCAGACACTGTGATGCTGGTGCTCGCCGCCGATCACCTGATCGCGGATCAAACCGCGTTCGCCGCGGCGGTCGCGCGTGCGCAGACGCTTGCGCAGGCCGGCAACGTGGTCACCTTCGGCATGCATCCGGATACGCCCGAAACCGGCTACGGCTATATCGAAGCCGATGGCGAGCGGGTCGTGCGCTTCGTCGAGAAGCCGTCACTGGAGAAGGCCCGCGAGTATCTGGCGTCGGGCAAGTTCGTGTGGAACTCGGGCATGTTCTGCTTCACCGCGGGCACGATCCTGAAGGAAATGCGCGAGCATTGTCCCGACATTCTCGATGCCGCGGCCGAATGCATGGACAAGTCGCCGTCCGCCGAAGGCAAGAGCGGCGCGCAGGTGCGTCTCGAGCCGGGCTGCTTCGGCGCGGTGCCGGAGCTGTCGTTCGACTACGCGGTAATGGAGAAGTGCGAGCACGCGGCGGTTGTGTGCTGCAACCTTGGCTGGACCGACGTCGGCTCGTGGACCGCGCTGTCCGACCTGTCGCCGGCCGATGCGAGCGGCAATCGCGTCGAAGGCGAGGCGCTGCTCATCGACGTGAAGGACTCGTATCTGCGCAGCGACGGGCGCCTGATCGGCGCGGTCGGCGTCGACAACCTGATCGTGATCGACACGCCCGATGCGCTGCTCGTCGCGCACCGGGATCGCGCGCAGGACGTGAAGCAGATTTTCGCGGAGCTGAAGTCGCGCGGCCATGAGACGTACAAGGTGCATCGCACCGTGCATCGGCCGTGGGGCACGTACTCGGTGCTCGAAGAGGGGCCGCGCTTCAAGATCAAGCGCATCGAGGTGAAGCCGGGCGCGAGCCTGAGCCTGCAGATGCATCATCACCGCAACGAGCATTGGGTCGTGGTGAGCGGCATGGCGAAGGTCGTCAACGGCGAAAAAGAGTTCTTCGTGTCGACCAACGAGTCGACCTATATCCCGGCGGGTCACAAACATCGCCTCGAAAATCCGGGCGTCGTCGAGCTCGTGATGATCGAAGTGCAAAGTGGCGAATATCTGGGCGAAGACGATATCGTTCGCTTCGAAGACATTTACGGACGTACTTGAGATGGATATCAGTTTTACCAACGACTCGGAAGACCTGACACGTCACAACGAGCGCGACGACCTGCTGGTCGGCATGAAAGCGGTGCGGGTCTGGGGCACGCTGGGCTGGCACGACATCCGGCAGCGTTATCGCCGCTCGGTGCTCGGGCCGTTCTGGTTCACGCTGAGCACGCTCATCATGGTGGTCGTGCTCGGCGCGTTGTACTCGACGCTGCTGCACCAGGAACTCTCCGACTATCTGCCGTATCTGGCGGTGGGTCTCGTCGTGTGGGCGTATCTGGCGTCGGTCGCGAACGAGGGCTGCATGGCCTTCATCGGCTCGGCATATCTGATCAAGCAGATCAGGCTGCCGCTGACGGTCCACGTATGCCGCATCGCGTGGCGCAACTTCGTGATCCTGCTGCATAGCCTGCCGGTCGTCGTCGTGCTGCTGTTCGTGTTCGGTCACTGGCAGGGCTGGGAAATCGTGCTGGTGCCGTTCGCGCTCATGATCCTGCTGCTGCACGGCGTGTGGCTCGGCGTCACGCTCGGCGTGCTGTGCGCACGCTTTCGCGACATTCCGCCGATCGTCACGAACCTGATCCAGGTCGTGTTCTTCTTCACGCCGGTCATGTGGTCGCCGGAAATCCTGAAGGACCGCGCGTGGGTCGCCGAATACAACCCGCTCTATCACCTGATCGAAACGGTGCGCGCGCCGCTCACCGGCCGCCCGACCCACTGGGAGTCGTGGGCGTGGTCGATTGGTCTCCTGATTGTCGGTTTTGCGTTCGCGCAGATCCTGATGAAGCGTTTCCGTAATCGCGTTCCTTACTGGCTTTGATATTGTGAGTTCTTCATCGATTGTCGCTCGTAACATCTCCGTCGAATTTCCGATTTACGAGAACTCGCATCGCTCGCTGAAAAAGGCGGTGCTCAATCTGACGACGGGCGGCCGGATCGGCCAGGACGCGGGTCGCCATGCGATCGTCCGCGCGATCGACGACCTGAGCTTCACCTTCAGCGAAGGCGAGCGCATCGGCCTGATCGGCCACAACGGCTCGGGCAAGACGACGCTGTTGCGCACGCTGTCGGGCGTCTATGCGCCGGTGCGCGGCGAGCTGAAGGTGCAGGGCAAGATCGCGTCGCTGCTCGACGTGTCGATGGGCCTCGACCCCGACGCGACCGGCTTCGAAAACATCTATCTGCGCGGCATTCTCGACGGGCTGAAGCCCGCCCGCATCCGCAGCAAGATCGACGAGATCGCCGACTTCAGCGAACTGGGCGATTACCTGAATCTGCCGGTGCGCACCTATTCGAGCGGGATGATGCTGCGCCTCGCGTTCGCGATCTCGACGAGCGTCGAAGCCGACATCCTGATCATGGACGAATGGCTGAGCGTGGGCGACGCCGAGTTCAGCGTGAAGGCGGCCGAGCGTCTGGAAGGCCTCGTCGGCAAGGCGGCGCTGCTGGTGGTGGCGTCGCACGATCCGTCGCTGGTCGCGCGCGCGTGCACCCGCAAGATCTCGATGGAACACGGCAAGATGGTCGCCGACGAACCCGTGCTGCCGTCGGAAAAATCCGACGAGCCGCTCATCAGCCACACCGCGCAGTTGCCGCACTGAGCGCGCCGACGCGCGACCGGCGCGGCGCATGCTGCGCCTGCCGCATGTGCGCCGACGCGCGAGCTGCGGGCGCGACGGCGGCAGGCAAATCCATCGGCTCATCGGCTAAACCGCGCCCCGGCGCAAGCCAGTCCCGCAGTTCAGCAACACCCTCGTGGCCAATCCCGAGGCGTAACAAGGTTCGAATTTGATGCGAGCTAATCACCCATTTCTGCGCTACTCCGAATCCCTGCTGGTGCGTCAGCCGTTTCGCACGCTGAAGGGTTTCGCGGGCGGCTATATCGCGTATCCGATTGCGGAGAACGCCGAAAAGCGCAACGTGCGCCCGAAAATCCGCGAGCTGCGCGAGCACTATTCGCTGCCGATGCCGCATCGCCGCCGCATCGCGCTCGAACGGCTCGTCGCGACGCTCGAATTCGCCGGCGCGAAGGTGCCTTACTATCGCGACCTGTTCCAGGCGAAGCAGTTCGATCCCGCCAAGGTCAGGAACGACCCGCGCTACCTCGAGGAACTGCCGTATCTGACCAAGGACATCATCCGCGAGCAGGGTCCGCGTCTCCTGTCGGGACAGCTCGTGGCTGGCAAGCACCACGCGTGCAAGACCGGTGGCTCGACCGGCCTCTCCACGACGATTTACTACGACCAGGAAGGCGCCGATTATTCGTCGGCGGTCACCAACTATTGCCGCGAGCGGATCGGCAAGCTGCGCCATCGCTCGGAGTTGCACTTCGCGTGCCGTTTCCCGGATCAGGTCGTGCCCGAGTGGCCGTCGCGCGAAGACTTCAAATGCTTCGCGATGAATCGCAGCAATGTCTTCTTCGACCGCATCGACGATCACGGCCTCGAGGAAATGTGGCGCACGCTGAAGCGCCGCCGCCCGTATCTCGCGCACTCACATCCGTCGACGATGTACGCGCTCGCCTGCTATGTCGAGCGCAAGTACGGCGGCGGCAACGCGTTCCAGGTGTTCGAGTCGAGCGGCGAGCTGCTCGAGCCGCATGCGCGCGAGATGATCGCGAAGGCATTGCGCTGCCGCGTGATCGACCGCTACGGCCTCGCCGAGCTCGGTGTGATGGCCTATGAGCTCGACGGTCACGAAGGCGGCTTCCAGATCCTCGAATCGGAAGGCTGGCCGGAAAGCCGCGTCGCGCCGGACAACCCCGACGGCGCGCACGAGCTCGTGTTCACCGGGTTCCGCAACCGGCTGATGCCGTTGATCCGCTACACGACCGGCGACCTCGCGCGTGTGCAGGAGACGGAGAAGGGCTTCTTCCTGACCGACGTGGTCGGCCGGATTCACGACGTCGTGCCGATCAACGGCGTCGCGCATCCGACGCACCACATCCAGGACATGCTCGATCACCGCGTCGGCGGCATCCAGGAATTCCAGATCGATCTGCGCACGACGCCGCCCACTTTGCGCATCGTGCTCGAACCGCACGCGAACGCGGAGGACACCACCGCGAAGCTGCGCCACTTCTGGCAGGACGCGTTCACGATCGCCTACGTCGGTCACGACGATTTCGTGCGCGTGGGCAGTCGCGCCAAATTCCGTCACGTGGTGAGCGCATGATCGGCGTCGCGTTTCCCGACGCCCGCGCCGACGCCGGCCAATACGTGCTGGCGGCGCTGCGGCGCTCGGTCAGCGCGACCCAGGCCCAAGCGATCACGCGCAACATGCTGCACGAGATCGCGCCCGACGTCATGGTCGCGGTCGACGCGCCCGATGCGTGGAGCGCCGACCTGATCGCGTTCGTGCAGGCGCGGCCGCGCAAGCTGATCGTGTTCGGCCATATGCCGATCGCGCTCGCGGACTATCTGCGTTATCGGCCCGCGGCGTTACCCGCCGACCTCTCGCAAGCGAGCCGCAGTGCAACGGCGCCTTCGGGCGAGTCGCGCGAAAGCGCGGCGGCGGTGCGCTACGGCGCGCTCGCGCAGACACTCGGCGGCGCGCCATGGCATCGCCCGTTCGAGCGCTTCGATTTCACCGACGAATGGAACAACCTCGGCTACGGCGCGATTCGCGCCGACGGCTCGATCTGGGCGCTCGCGGAGGCGCCCGAAGTTGCGGCCGAAGCGGAGCTGGCCGCGGTCGTCGTGAACGGCGAGCGACAGTTCGCGTACGCGGCGCTGTGGGATGCGGGTGCATCGGCCGTGCTGTGGTTCAACCGGCCGGTCGGCCCGTGCGATTCGTTCGAATGGCGCCTCGTCGAGCAGTTTCTGTCGGGCTACCGGGCCGATGCGCTGCCGTGTCAGCCGGTGCTGAGCGAACTCCCGTGGGGTTACGACGCGGCGATCACGTCGCGGCTCGATTGCGACGAGGACGTCGAATCGGCGCGCCCGTTGTGGCACGCGTACCGGCGTCTCGGCGTGCCGTTCACGCTCGCCGTGCATACGCAGAACCTGCAACGCGGCGGCCAGCACGACATCCTGCGCGAACTGCTTGCCGACCGGCAGCAGGGCGCGGTGCTGTCGCACACGGCGACGCACTCGCCGAACTGGGGCGGCAGCTACGACACCGCGATCGCGGAAGGCGTGCAATCGGCCGAACTGCTCGAACGCGCGACCGGCGTGCCGGTGCGCTACGCGGTGTCGCCGTTTCACCAGTCGCCGCCGTACGCGATGCGCGGCCTGATCGACGCGGGCTACGCGGGCTGCATCGGCGGCATCATCCGCAACGATCCGGAGTTTCTGAGCGCACGCGGCGGCGCGTTGGCCGGTTTGCCGGCGGGCTTCGTCGGTCACAGCCAACAGTGCATGCTGCACGGCGACTGCATGCTGAAAGAGGGCGATGCGCTCGCGATCTTCAAGCAGGCCTTCGACACCGCGTACGCGACCAACACGCTGTTCGGCTATCTTGACCATCCGTTCTCCGAGCGCTACGCGTACGGCTGGACCGACGAGGCGGCGCGCATCGACGCGCACGAGCAGTTGATCGCCTACATGCGCGGCAAGGCCCAACGGCCGCTGTTCCTGCACGAGGAAGCCGCGCTCGATTTCCTGCGCTTGCGCTCGCTCGCGCAGATCGTCGAACAAGACGGCATCTTTCGCGTCGTCACGCCCTTCGCCGACACGACGCCGCTCGCGCTCGGCGTCGAGTTCCGGGGCGCTCATACCAAGGTCGAGGCGGGGAAAGCACTGCAATGAAAGTCATGGTGGTGATGGGCACGCGGCCCGAGGTCATCAAGCTCGCACCGCTCGTGCGAGCGCTGCGCAGCGAGTTCGACACGATCGTCTGCGCGAGCGGGCAGCACAGGGACATGGCCGCGCAGGCGCTCGAATTCTTCGGCATCGAACCGGACATCACGCTCGAAACGATGCACCCGGGTCAATCGCTGAACGCGCTCGCGTCGCGCCTGATCGCCGCGCTCGATCGCGCGCTCGACGAAACACGTCCCGATTGGGTGATCGTGCAGGGCGACACGACGACCGCGTTCTGCGCGGGCTTCGCGGCGTTCCAGCGCGGCATCCGCGTCGGTCACGTCGAGGCGGGGCTGCGCACCGGCGATCTGGCGAGTCCGTTTCCCGAGGAAGCGAACCGCAGCCTGCTCGGCCGCATCGCGACGCTGCATTTCGCGCCGACCTCGCGCGCGCGCGACAGCCTGCTCAGCGAAGGCGTCGCGCCAGAGAAGATCGTCGTGACCGGCAACACGGTCGTCGATGCGATCGGCGAAGTGCGCGCGAGCTGGAGCGTCACGCCGCCGGCGAGTCCGCTGCCCGCATGGCATGGCGCGCAACAGCACGTGCTCGTCACGTGCCATCGGCGCGAGAATTTCGGCGACGTGCTGCAGGACATCTGCCGCGTGCTGCGCGATCTGTGTCAGCGCTATAGCGATTACCGCTGGGTGTTCCCGGTGCATCTGAACCCGGCCGTGCGCGAGCCGGTGCATCGCGAGCTCGATGGCATCCCGAACCTCGCGCTGATCGAGCCGGTCGACTATCCGACGAGCCTTTATCTGATCAGCGGCAGCGCCGTCGTGGTCAGCGATTCGGGCGGCATCCAGGAAGAAGCGCCGACCTTCGGCGTGCCGGTCGTCGTGATGCGCAATCACACCGAGCGCCGCGAAGGCGTCGACGCCGGTTTCGCGACGCTCGCGGGCCAGAGCGCGGCGAGCATCGAAAGCGCGGTGATCGGCTGGCTCGACGATCCCGCGCGGCGCGCGGCGCTGCGCGATCGCGCGAATCCGTACGGCGACGGACTGGCCTCACGACGCATCGTCGACAGCCTGCGCGGCCGACCGGTCGAGGTGTTCGTTGGCTGACGGCAAGAACCCCGTGCTTGCCCCGCAAGACTGCGTGCTGTTTTCGACCGCCGACTGGGACGAGCCGTACTGGACCAACAAGCAGCACACGGCGAGCATCCTCGCCGCGCGCGGCTGGCGGATTCTGTATGTGGAAAGCGTTGGCTTCCGCTCGCCGAAAGTGGCCAGCGGCCGCGACTGGTCGCGCCTGTGGCGACGCCTGTGGCGCGGCGTGCAGTCGCTCGTGCTCGGCCCGCCGCGCCGCGCCGACAACATCTGGGTGCTGTCGCCGCTGATGGTGCCGGCCGGGCATCATCTGCCGTTCGTGCGCTTGCTGAATCAGGCGATGCTGCGTTTTTCGGTGAACCGCTTCGCGAGGTCGCATCGTTACGTCAAGCCGGTCGTGTGGACGTACCACCCGTACATGCTCGATGCGATCGCGACGCTGCCGCGCGGGCCTCTGGTCTACCACTGCGTCGACGATATCGCGGCGATTCCGGGCGTCGACGTCGACGCGTTCCGCAATGCCCAGCAGGATCTGCTCGGGCGCTGCGAGGCGGTATTCACGACTGCGCAGTCGCTGAAGGACGTATGCCTGCCGTTTAACCCCAATACGCATTTCTTCGGCAACGTCGTCGATGAAGCGCACTTCGGCGCGGCGCGCGCGGACGGCCCGCTGCCCGCCGAGCTCGCCGCGATCGACGAGCCGCGGCTCGTGTATCACGGCGTGCTATCGGACTTCAAGGTCGATCTGCCGTTGCTGCTGCAAACCGCGCAGGCGCGGCCGCAGTGGCAATGGGTGATCATCGGCGAGGAGCGCGAAGGGCAGCGCAGCGACCTGCTCGCGCAGCTCAAGCGTCTGCCGAACGTGCATCTGCTCGGCTACCGGCCGTATCGCGTGCTGCCGCAGTATTTGCGCGGCATGCGGGTCGGTGTGTTGCCGACGCTGATCAACGAATACACGCACTCGATGTTTCCGATGAAGTTCTACGAATATCTCGCGGCCGGTCTGCCGGTCGTATCGACGCCGCTCGATTTCGCGAAGGAACCGCGCGCGGGGCTCGAAGTGGGCGGCGATACCGTCGCGTTCATCGCGGCGATCGAGAAGCAGCTTGCACGCGGCAAGCTGAGCGCGGAGGACGCGCGCGCGGCGGTTGGCGAGAACACGTGGGAAGCACGGCTGGACAAGATGCTGGCGATCACCTTCCACTTCCCGCAGGCGGGCGGCAGCAGCGCGCGGCCACACGGCGCGGAGGTGCGCACGTGAGGGTCGTTCATGTGTACCGCACGTACTTCCCGGACCCGCCCGGCGGCCTGCAGGAAGCGATCCGCCAGATTGCGCTATCGACGCGCGAGCGCGGCGTCGAACCGCGCATTCTGACGCTGTCGCCGAGCCCGACGCCGACCGTCGTCGAACGCCCGGAAGGGCAGGTGATCCGCGAGAAATCGTGGGCGGCGCCGGCATCGTGCGATCTCGGCGGCCCGTGCTCGGTGATCAGGTATCGCGAGCTGGCCGACTGGGCCGACGTCGTGCATTTCCACTTTCCGTGGCCGTTCGCCGACGTATTGCATCTGCTCGGACGCACCAGCAAACCGACGGTGATGACTTACCACTCCGACATCGTGCGGCAGAAGCTGCTCGGCGCCGTCTATGGGCCGCTGATGCGGCGCACGCTGCGCAGCATGTCCGCGGTGGTCGCGACGTCGGCGGCCTATGCGCGGACCAGTGAGACGCTTGCCGCGTGCGTGTCGAAGGAGCGTTTGAAGACGATTCCGCTCGGCATCATTGACTATCGCGACGAGCCGCAGCCGCTCGACGCGCGGCGCAAGCTCGAGAGCCGGCTCGGCCTGGCGCCGGGCGAACCGTATTTTCTGGCGCTCGGCGTGTTGCGCTACTACAAGGGACTGCATACGCTCGTCGAGGCCGCCCGGCATGTGCAGGCGAAAATCGTCATCGCTGGCTCGGGGCCGGAGCGCGAGCGGCTCGCCGCCTTGGCGCGGCAGCATGGCGCGACCAACGTCGTGTTTGCCGGGCAGGTCACGCATGAGGAAAAGGTTGCGCTGCTCGAGGGCTGTCGCGCGATGGTGCTGCCCTCGCATTTGCGCTCCGAAGCGTTCGGGATGGTGCTGGTCGAAGCCGCGATGTTCGGCAAACCGATGGTGTGCTGTGAGGTGGGGTCCGGGACGTCGTTCGTCAACGAGGATGGGGTGACGGGGTTTGTCGTGCCACCCGAGGCGCCCGAACCGCTGATCGCCGCGATTAACCGGCTGACGCTGGATGAAGCACTGGCGCGCGGCATGGGAGCGGCGGCGCGGCAGCGATATGAGCGGCTATTTTCTGGGGCAGCGTTGGGAAACGCATATAAATCGCTGTATGAACACGTATTGTCTTCCTGAGTCGTTATTTTCTTTCTCTCTATATCGCTGAAAAGCTTGAGAAAGTGTTTTATTCACCTTTGTTTGCGCAAATTCGGCCTATATGCGAGATGTGGGTCTTATCTGCGCGGTCGAGCCCGGTACACTGAGCCCGGTACACTGATTATTCTGCTTCGTTACGAATATTGCGGGCTCATGGTTGTTAAATCAGTCGGCAATAAGTTGACAAATAAATTGGAAGCGGTTGTAGGGGAGGGCGCGAGATGGTAGCGTGATGCCGCTTTACGCGGTCCGGATTCTGATCCTCGTGGTTCGACTTGAACCGCTACCGCGCCCAGAACGAATTTCTACGGCATCGCATGTGCCTTCCACACTCTTTTCTGCCCTGCGGCGGTTCACTGAATGAGCAGCAAACCACTCGTCGTCGATCTTGATGGAACTCTCATTCGCTCGGACGTCCTGATTGAATGCGGATTTGCTTTCACCCGATCCGCTCCCCATCGGTTCTACGAGCCGCTTCTGTGGCTCCTGCGCGGGGGCAAAGCCGGCCTCAAAGCCCGCTTGGCCGAAGCGACCGATATCGACGTCACCGTCCTGCCCTACGACGCCACGGTCATCGAGTGGCTGAAGGAAGAACGGGCCGCCGGGCGGTCGCTCGTGCTGGCGACCGCTAGCCATGAACGCTACGCGAAGGCGATTGCCGATCATCTTGGGCTATTCGACAAAACCTTCGCCACGCATAGCGACATCAATCTGTCCGCGCATCGCAAGCGCGACAGGCTCGTGGCCGAGTTCGGCGAGAAAGGCTTCGACTACGCGGGCAATTCGCACGACGATGTCGCAGTCTGGGCCGCGGCCGAGCGTGCTTATGTGATCAATCCGTCGAGCGGCGTAGAGCGCGCGGCCCGCAAGCAGGGCAACGTCGAGCGCGTCATCGACCAACGCTCCGCGTGGCCGAGAACGTGGGCGAAGTCGTTGCGACTGCATCAGTGGTTGAAGAATCTGCTGATTTTCGTTCCGCTGCTCGCGGCGCATCAACTGTCGGACGCCGCGCTGGTCATTGCCGCGCTCCTCGCTTTTTTTGCCTTCGGTGTCTGTGCGTCGAGCGTCTACCTGCTGAACGATCTGCTCGATCTTGAGGACGACCGGCATCATCCGACCAAGCGCAAACGCCCGCTTGCTTCGGGCGCGTTGCCGCTGGTTTGGGGCGCGGCGCTCTGTCCCGTTCTGCTGGTCGTGGGCGGCGCGATCGCATGGTTCTGCCTGCCTCATAAGTTCGCGCTGGTTTTGCTTGGATATTACGTACTCACGCTGGCCTATTCGTTCTATCTGAAGCGGCGAGTCATGATGGACGTGGTGGTGCTGGCCTTGCTCTATACGACACGGATCATCGCCGGAAGCGCCGCGATCGATGCGCGGCTCACGTTCTGGCTGCTCGCGTTTTCGATGTTCATTTTTCTCAGCCTCGCGCTCGTCAAGCGGTATGCGGAACTGCACGCGTTGAAGGAGCGCGGCCTCGTGAAGTCACGCGGCCGCGGCTATGTCGCGAGCGATCTGCCGTTGATTTCGTCACTAGGCGCGGCCTCGGGCTATCTGTCCGTGCTGGTTCTCGCGCTTTATATTCAGGACGGCAATACGGCGAGCCTCTATCGGCATCCACAGTACATCTGGGTGGCCTGTCCTCTGCTGCTTTACTGGGTGAGCCGCACGTGGATCATCGCGCATCGCGGCTCCATGCATGACGACCCGATCATATTCGCGGCAAAAGACCGGAGCAGCTGGCTGATCATGGCCCTATGCGGTGCCGTGTTCTGGATGGCGATCTAGCCATGTCCAAAGTCCAGTCCTGGGGGCGCTATCCGTACGCGCTGCAAGAGGCCCATCCGATCGCCTGGCGTGATACGGCCGCGGCGGTATGGCGAAGTGTCGGCGGCACGCAGCGCACGACCCTTGCCTTCGGCAATGGGCGCAGTTACGGCGACAGTTGCCTCGCGTCGTCGGGGCACGTGGTCCAGACGCTGCCGCTGGACCGGATGATTCTGGCCGACTGGCAAAACGGCGTATTGCGCGCCGAACCGGGCATGACGCTCGAGCAGATTCTCGACGTGGCGATTCCGCGTGGATGGATGTTGCCCGTGACGCCGGGGACGAAGTACGCGACGTTGGGCGGCGCGATCGCCAACGACGTGCACGGCAAGAATCACCATGTACGGGGCACGTTTGGCCGGCATGTGCGGCGTTTCTCCTTGCTGCGAAGCGACGGCACGCAGTTCGAATGTACGCCGGACCTCCGCCCCGAGTACTTCACCGCAACGATCGGCGGCCTTGGTATGACGGGGCTGATCGCGTGGGCTGAAATCCAGCTGATGCCGATCAGGTCGAGCATGCTCGACGTGACCAGTATCCGCTTTGCCAACCTCGACGAGTTCTTCGCGTTGTCCGAACGGCTCGACGAACTGCATGAGTACAGCGTGGCGTGGGTGGACTGTCAGAGCCGTGATGCCGCGTTGGGCAGAGGCATTTTCATGGTCGGCGATCACGCCTCCGAGGGGGGGCTCGACGTCGAACGCCGCAAGACGCGTACGGTGCCGTTCACGTCGCCGATCCCCATTTTCAACCGCCTGACCCTGCGCGCCTTCAACGAGTTGTACTACAGGCGGCAACGCGCGGACGCGGTTCGCTCGACGGTGAGTTACGACTCGTACTTCTATCCGCTCGACAGCCTGCTTGAATGGAATCGCATCTATGGCCGCTCGGGCTTCCAGCAGTATCAATGCGTGATGCCGGCCCCCGTTGCGCGCGAGGCAACGCGGGCCGTTCTCGACGCGATTGCCCGCAGCGGCACGGGGTCGATACTTGCCGTGCTGAAGCGCTGCGGCGCCATCAAATCGCCGGGCTTGCTGTCTTTTCCGCTCGAAGGTACCTCGCTCGCGCTCGACTTCCCGCAGCGCGAGGAATCGAATCGCAAGCTTTTCGACCGGCTGGATGCGATCGTGCGCGAGAGCGGCGGCCGTTTGTATCCCGCCAAGGACGCGCATATGTCGGGCGAAGATTTTCGCGCTGCCTATCCGCAGTGGGAACAGGTCGAAGCGCTGCGTGATCCGGCTTTGCTGTCACGCTTTTGGGAACGAACCACTCGAGTATGAAAAACATCGTTATCGTAGGCGCCACTTCGGCGATCGCCATTGCCTGTGCACGGCAATGGGCTAAACAGGGCGCGCGGTTCTTTCTCGTCGCGCGCAACATGGAGCGCCTCCAGCAGGTTGCCGACGACCTCAAGGCACGTGGTGCGCAAGACGTGCTGTATCAGCAGTTGGACATCGATCAGCTCGGTGAACATGCCGCCATGATGCAGCGTTGTTCGGCCGAGTTCGGCGCGCTCGACATCGTGCTGGTGGCGCCGGGTACGCTGCCTGACCAGCAGGACTGTCAGAACGATGCCGACGTCGCGGTCCGCGAGTTCAATACCAATGCCGTATCGATCATCGCGTTGCTGACGCGTTTTGCCACTGTGATCGAGCAGCAGCGGCGCGGCACGATCGCGGTCATTTCGTCGGTGGCCGGCGATCGCGGTCGCCAGTCGAACTATCTGTACGGCAGTGCAAAAGCAGCGCTCTCCGCGTTTTGCGAGGGCCTGAGGGCGCGCCTGTTCAAGGCGGGCGCGCATGTGCTGACGATCAAGCCTGGCTTTGTCGCGACGCCAATGACAGCGGGTCTTCCCTTGCCGGGACCGCTTGTTGCTACCGCCGACAAGGTCGCGGGCGATATCGTGCGCGCGGTGGAAAAGGGTAGGGATGTCATTTATACCCCGTGGTTCTGGTGGGGCATCATGCTGATCATTCGCTCTATTCCTGGCCGCGTGTTCAAGCGGCTCTCGTTGTGATGCATTGCATGCATCGCGACGGGTCTGCCGTGCTCGACGGCAACCGTCGCCGCCCAGCGAGCGCATGGCGCGGCGAACGTTCGTTCGACCTTCCTGACCTGGTGTGCCTTTCGTGAACTCCTCGGCAACTCCCATGAGCGCGTCGCGCCTCGTGATTTTTTACGCGATATTCGCGGCAGTTTCGATCGCCGCGAATATCGGTCTGCAGAAGCTCTCGCTGATCACCTATTCGGGAGCGTTCAGCGTGCCGCTGTCCGTGGTCGTCGGAACGGGTGGCGGGCTGGTGGTGAAGTTCTTACTCGACAAGCTCTGGATCTTTCGATACCAGCATCGCGATCTGTCGCACGGCATACAGAGCTTTCTGCTGTACACGGTGATGGGGCTCGCAACTACGGCGATTTTCTGGGGCTTCGAATTCGGCGCGGACGCGATCTATCATTCCGAGCCTGCCCGCTTTACGGGCGGCGTGATTGGCCTCGTGATTGGTTATATAGTCAAATATCGGCTCGACAAGAAGTTCGTTTTTGCCTGATTCGGGCAATGCATTGATTTTTGTAGTTGCGCTGCCGCACGCGCGTAATCAGAAAATATTGACCAATGAACATGCAACGATTTAGACAGTACCTTTCGGAGAACGCGCTTCTACTGGTGGTCACCATTGCCGTGGGTGGTTATCTCGCGTGGCAGACGCGCAACTTTCAGCTCGATGATTCGCTGATCTATCTGCGATATTTGCGCAATCTGTTTGACGGGCAAGGGCTCACCTACAACGCGGGCGATCGCTTCAACGGGCTGACGTCACCGTTGTATTCCTACTTGCTGATCGTGGCGAACGTCGTGGCCGGTAATTTGCAATATACGACGATCTTTTTGTCGTTCGTGTTCCTGTGCGCGGCCGCGATCACCGGAGCGCATCTGCTGGCGAGCGGAAAATACGAACAGACGCTGTGCGCGCTGATCGTTGTTTCCTTCAATTATTTTTACGACACCTTTGGGATGGAGACTTCGCTGTTTCTGTTCCTCTCCGCGCTCGCGTTGGTACTCTATCGCAGGGAGCAGTTTTTCGGTCTCGGTGTTGTACTGGGCCTGCTCTTCATTACGCGCAGTGAAGGTGTGTTCCTTGGCCTCGTGGTGGTCGTCGATTACGTTGTCAGGAATAGAAAGCTGCCTCATGTGAAGTATTTCGTCGCGCCGGTCATTCTGCTCGCGGCCAATTTTATCTTCAACTACTTCTACTACGGCGCGTTTCTTCCGGCTACCGGCAATGCAAAGCTCGGGCAGGGGAAATCGGGGTACTGGGGCGAGGGACTGATTTTTCTCCACGTGCAGTACATGAAGGACGCTTTCTTCGGGGGTGACTTCCGGCTGCTCGCGTTCATGCTGCCGATCGGTCTCGTCGGTGTGCTGTCGAGTCTCGGCAAGAGGATCGCGTGGCTCGTCATTCTCTATCTCGTGCTGCTGGGTTCGTTTTATGTGTTTCTGCATATTCCGAATTACCACTGGTACTACGCACCATTCTTCCTCTTCGGCTTGTTGTTCGTTGGTGTGGGCGCGTGGAGGGTGCTTAGCTTTACGTACGAGCGGTCCCGGGAGAGCTCTGTTTTTCTCTCGCTGTTCCTTGCGTTTTTTCTCGTCACGAGCGGCTTCGTTTACCATAGCTTTGGTATCTCGAACGTGCAGCGCGGCCCGATGGACGCGTACAAGAATATTGGTGAATGGATAAAGGCCAACACACCTGCCAAGGCGGTCGTTGCAAGCGTCGAGATCGGAACCGTGGGCTGGTACTCCGACCGGTACATCATCGACATTCTCGGTCTGACCAATCGCTATAACGCGGACTACATTGCTCGCAAGGATCTTTATTCGTGGCTCACGAAGTACAGCCCGGATTACATTCTCGTGCATGAGCCGCTCTGGACTTTCGAGGCAAGCGCGAATTGCCTGCTCGCGAACCAGGCTTATGCTCCTGTAGACACATTCAATTTCGCTGGTTACCGCCTGCTACGGCGCAGTGACGCCGCGGGGACGCAGCAGCAGATTCAAACATGCGCGAAAGGGCCGCGGACCTGATGAGCCCTGCAACACCCGTTGCGAACTCATGCCTGCCGGCTTGAGGCAATAACGGCCGACTCGATGTCCGAGTCGGCTGTGGATTTCTGCTCATCCTTTTGTCTAAAAAAAATACTGAATTACGGGTATGCAGCGAGAAAAACCCCGCCTCTTCCCATTGCTCGTGTTTTTATGCGCGTTGCTGCTCATGTGGTATCGGGCGCCTCAGCGCGTCGAGCACGGCTTTCTGTGGGCCGAAGACGCCACGATCTTTATCGCGCAAGCGCACGAACTGGGTATCCGGTCATTCGTCCAGGGCTATTCCGGCTATTTGCATGTCGTTCCGCGTCTGGTCGCGTGGCTGCAGATGAAAACGACGCCAATCGACGAGGCGCCGTACTTTTTCATGTGGGCGTGTGCGTTGATCACGGCCGGGTCGAGCGCCTACATGGCTCACGCGTTTCGAATCTTCTCGCGTCCCATCGCCGCACTTCTCGCGCTCCTCTGTTGGTCCCGCAGACGGGCGAGACGCTGCTGAACGTTACGAATATTCAATGGATACTGCTTCCGGCGCTCATCGTTCTGCTGTGGGAAAACCTGTTCAATCCGCCGACATCCTGGTATAGCGTTCGGGCCTTGGCGGCTGCGGTCATTGCGTTGACAGGCCCCTTTGGCATCATCACGTTCGCCCCGACCGTGCTGGCTTGTATGTACGCGCGGCGTCGTGGGAAGTTTTCATATCGTCAGACTGGATTTCTGGCCGTCTACACCGCGGGCGTAGCGGGGCAGGTTTATGCGGTCGCAACGAACGCCTCGCCGCCGCTCGACTTCGGCCCGGCGCCGTACGGGTGGCGTTATGGCTCCCGGATGATCCGCGAGCTATTTTGCAGTCTGCTGCCGTCGCCGGATAGCATTCCGCTAATCGCCGGCTTGATCCTGGCGATCGTATTGGTGTTCGTCGTGGCGAGATCGCGAGCGGTTTTTGCCTGTCTGCTGCTCGGGCCGATGGCGGGCATCATCTGGTTGCTCGGCGCCGCGAGATCGAATCCGTACTCGGTACACATGGAGTGGTACGGCTTCGGTGCCCGGTACATCTATCCTGCCTTGCTGTTTTTTTTCTGGGCCGCGCTGCTGTCGATCGCAACGTCGAGTTCGAAGCTGTCGCGGGTATTAGCGGGGGGATTCGCCGTCGTTATCCTGCTGGCCAGCGCTACGAGATTTCCCGCGTCGGAATGGCCAATGTGGAACATTACGGCGAACGACATGGGGCATACGCTAAAGGTCGCGCCGAACTGGGCGGTACAGATTCCTGCTAGCCCGCCCGGTCATTAGGTCATCGAGCGTTTCCCCGTCTCGATCGTTACCTCGCTTCAATGGCGACCGGAGCAGGGGCAGCCTGAGCCTCGGGGGCCGGCCGCAAGGCCCGCCCCTCCCGCCACCCATATTGAAGGTAATGCTGACCCGCGTTCACGCCCGCCGCCGCCACGTCCGTATTGACGGCGAGATATTCCTGCTCGTTGAAACCCGGCGGCAATTCGACCGCTACGTCCGGGTCCAGTTCGCTGGGCTGTCCGCTCAAGCGCGGCGTGCTCTTACGGGCGTTCGGTCCGGCGCATAGCTCCTTGAGTTTGCGATGCGTGCGCCAGAACGGCACGGCCGGCGTCGCGTCGCTGGCCTCGAGCTCCATTCGCCGCCAGCTGTCGGCAATATATTCGCGATCGCGCGAGCGCCTCATCACGACAGAAAACTCGATATCGTTGTGCAGCGTGTCGTTGAAATCTTCACAAGCGAAATCGATCAGCTCCATTTCGCAAAGATCGGCGATCAGTTTTGCAAACGAGCGCGGCGTGAAAACCCAGCAGTGAACGTCGTGATAGGTGCCGTTTTCGAAGGCGTCGCGTGCGACATGCAGCGCGCCCTGCCATGTATGGAGCCGCTTGACCGAATGCGGGTCGATCCTCTTTTGCCATGCTTCCAGCGTCGAGATATCGGCGGCGGACAGGCAGTGATCCAGTACCGAGTAGGACTGCGGTACCCGGGCACGGGAGATATAGCTTGCCAGCACTTCGGGCAGCCGGCTTTCGCGGCGAAAATAGTCGAAGGTGTAGCGTCGGTCGGGCACGGCGAGCCGCACTTCGCCGGTCCGTTTGAGAACCGTGGCCAGTTCTCTTAGCCACGTCACGAGATCGGGAACATGCTCGACGACATGAGAGGCCACCACGTAGTCGACATAGCGACCCTTGATCGCTTCGTGCAGCGTATTGCGCCCCCATACCGCATCGACATCGACGATCTCATTGACGTCGAGATTAGGATCGTCCTTGTACTTCTCTCGCAGGTGCGGCGTGTCCGTATGGTCGACGTAAATGATCTCGCCGCCGTCGCTGCGTCGCACGAGAGGCCAGCAAAGCGGGCCTATTTCCACGCCGACGCTTTCCTTGACGTTCAGGCCTTTCAGCAAACGGCAACGCCGCTTATCTCGAAATTCATCGATGCTTGGAGCATTGTCTTCCTTCGCCATGTTGCCTCCTCGTATTGGACGGCACAGCTTCCAGTTATGACCGATGTTCACTGCATTGCGCGAGACCGCCTACGCCATCAGGTATGCATCTGCACCTTGATGGAGTCCGAACTTTTGTCGCTGGCCAGACGAAAGGCCTCGTCGACATCGTCGAGGCTCAGGTCGTGCGTGATCATGGCGCGCAACGTATCGCCCTTGCGCGCCAGCAGATCGATCGCGAGCGCGAAGTCGTGCTGACCGTCGATATAGCCGTAGCAGTTCGGCAGATGAATCGTTAGTTCCTTGATGTGCGGTTTGATGATTTCGATGTTCCTGAAGCCGTGATCGAAGGCACCGAGCACGCACACGTGGCCGAGCGGGCGCACGAACTGACAGGCGAAGTCGAACGTGTCGGCCGTTCCGCCGACCGCTTCGATCGCGTAGTGCGCGCCCAATCCGCCGGTTGCCTGTTCGACCATGGCGAGCGCTTCGGCGCGATCGGCCGGCAGGATCGCGGTGGCGCCGATCGCAAGCGCCGCGCGCGCCTGAGCCGCGTGTCTTGCGACCACGTAGACATTTTCACTGCCAGCGTCCAGCGCCGCGGCGAGTGCCGCGAGGCCGATCGTGCCCGCGCCGATCACGACGCCGAGCGAGCCGCGCGCAATCGGCATCTTGCGGCACCCGTGGATGCCGACCGCCACCGGCTCGACGATGGCGCCGAGCTGATCGTCGACGGCATCGGGCAGCGGGAACACGCCCGATTCCTTGGTGCGCACGTATTCGGCAAAGCCGCCGCCGAACGGAAATTCGCGCGCGCGGCAGTGAATCGGCGTGCCGAGCTTGCAGTACTCGCATTTGCCGCACGCGGTGCCCATCACCATGTCGATCGTCACGCGCTGGCCGACGCGCACGCTCGTCACGCCCTCGCCGATCTCGACCGCGGTGCCGCTCAGTTCGTGGCCGTTCGGAAAGCTTTGATGAACGTCGACGTTCCGGTAAGCGTGCAGATCGCTGCCGCAGATACCGACGCTCGCCACCTTGACGATCACGGTGCCGGGTAGCAACTCAGGTACCGGGATGCGGCCGACCTTCATCGCACGCACTCCGTCTTGCAAGCCGGCTCGCATGGACGCGCCTTCGGTGCGATGCTCGAGCGCGTTCGTCGAAGTCATCTATGAATCTCCGCAAAATGTGAGACGTTTGCGCCGCGGCGCCTAACGTGTCTTTCGAATCCAGAAGCTCGCGCCGGGATTGCGCATGAAGAGCGGCATCCGCGCGTTCATCAGGTCCGCATGGAAGTGTCCCATGAACGTATTCATCAGGACAACTTCGAACGCGCTGTTGTACTGGAGGAAGGCGCGCAGCAGATAGGCTTCGTTCCACGCGCGGCCTTCGTAGATCCACTGCGGCGGGTATTCGAGCGGCAGGAACACGTCGTGAAAGTGTATGTGCACGCCGGGCGCGAGGATCGGCAGTATCTCGAAGACGATGCGGTTCACGTCGCTGCCGATCTTGCTCACGTGCGACGAGTCGACGAACAGTATGTCGTTCGCTTCGAGCTCCGCGAATACGGACAGATCGACGTCCTGCGCGAGCGACTTGACGATCTTCGCGGTGACCTTGTCTTTCTCGGTCAGCAACGACAGCAAGCGTTCATTGTTCGGTTCGACGAAGGTGCACTGGATCTGGCCGTCGAAGAACAGGTCGTTGGTATCGAGCGAAACGGCGGACGAGAAACCCGAGCCGATCTCGACGATGCGGCGCGGCCGCAGGTGGCGAATCATGCAGTACAGCGACGTCGCGTCGCCATACGAGAACATCACGTTCTCGAAGTAGAAGCGCAGGCCGTCTTTCTTGTGCGGCTCGAACGGCATTTCGCCGTAGTACCTGTCGGCGAACTCGCCGACGAGCCGCACCTGCGCCTCTTCGTTGAACTCGATGCCGGGCAGCGTGCGCGAGACGTTGCCGAACAGCCGTGCTTCGTCCTGTTTGATGTCGGGGATCGACGGGATCGGCGAATAGTAGTGGCCAGGAGGCACGTCGCCGAGATTCGAAAAATGCGGAATGTTGACCTGAAGCGCGATGCGATACTTGTCCCGTTCAGCGATCAGTTCTGCAATCTCGGGATGCTGCGCGGCAAGTGAATCGAGAAGCTCGGGCGACGCCGACATCTTGTTTCTCCGCTTGAAAGAATTTGCGAAAAGCCATGACGGAACAGCGAATTCATACCGATATGCCGACGGCGAGCCGGCCCTCCCGGCCAGCCAGTCTATCGTACCCCCAGTATTCTGCACGCCCAACATTTCCTGATGTTCCGACATGAGCCCGCATTTACCGTTACTTACAAATTATTCGTCGTAGCAATCGGCACAGCCGCGAGGCCAAGCGACACGTGCCGTCCGTTTTCCGCCGGATATCGCGCGTGGCTCGCGATTGCGCGGCAGAAAAGGGCGGGGCGGTCATCGTTTCGTAAGCCACGTAAGCCGACGAAAGCACGCAGCAGGGTGCTCTGCGCGTCGCTCGTGGGCGATCGTCTGCGTTACGATTTGGCGTAAAATCGAGCCCCTGCCGATAATAGTCCGCGCCTGTTTCGCAGGTCGCGCGAACGCATGAATTCCGCACCGTCCGGCGGACGGCAGCAGCGCCCACGATACGGGACGATTCGGGACGGAGCCCGCAATATGCATTTTAAAATTCTCCTGACCACTCACAGTACCGCGTTCATGACGAGCGGTGGTGGTGAGTCGGAACTCGTGCAGGTCGCCGAACTTCTCAACGATTCGGACGTACAAGCCGACATTTACGGCATTCGCAGCCGGCCGCTACGCTTTTACGACGCGGTGATGCACTTCTCCGTCCATGCGGACGGCGAAGCGATCGTTCGCGAAACGGTGAATCAGGGCAAGAAGCTGTTCCTGTGGCCGAACGTCTGGTGGTTGAGCGCGCCCGAGCCGGCGGAAATCAGCCGCATCGAGGCGTTCGTGCAGGGTGCCGAGCGGCTACTGTTCAAGTCCTCCACCGAACTCGCGAACTTCAACAGGTACATCACGGTCGATCCAGGTAAGTGCGTGGTGGTGGGCTCCGGCATATCCGACCGGTTCCTGCTGCCGGCCGACAAGGATTTGCTCCCCACGGTCTGCGATGTCTCGGACTACGTGCTGTGCCTCGGCTTGATCGAGCCGATCAAGAATCAGCTCGAACTGATCCGCGCACTGAACCAGCTCGACATGAACGGCCTGATGGTCGGCGGTTTCAGGGACGAGGAGTATTACCGGCAGTGCGTTCGCGAAGCGCGTCGCGGCATTCATTTCCTGCCGTTCATCCAGCCCTGCAGCGCACTGTTGCGCTCCGCGCTCGCCAGCGCGATGGTAGTGGCGGAGCCGAGCCTCGATCCGCCCGGACGCTCGTGCCTCGAAGGCGCGTTCGTGAAGAAGCCCCTCGTCATGGTTGATGGGGATTGGCAGCGCGAGCACTTCGACGACAATGTCTGGTACACGGCTTCCACCCGCGCGCCGGACATCGTTCCCGCCATTCATGCTGCCCTGACCGACCCGGACAGGGACGAAAAGATTGAAAGTAACTACGAACGCGTCTATGCACGGCACTCGTCGAGCACGGTAGCAGCAGACCTAATCAGACACCTGATCGATGCCGGCCTCACAAATTACTAAGATTCCCCGACTGCTCGTCGTTCAGCGGCGCTCCATGACCGATGGGCGAATGAATTCGCGCACCATCGGCGCGCGCTTCGCGCCTTTGCTTTCGTACATGCAGCGCCATCAGTTGATCGAGTGGGAGCAGATCTCGGAGGCGGACGTTGGCGTCAGCCATCTGCATCGCTTCGACGTCGTGCTGTTCAACAAGCACGTGTCGAATCTGTCGCTGAAGATCATGCGAATGGCCAACGAACTCGGTCTTCATACGATTTACGATCTCGACGACTGGCTGCTCGATCTGCCGTCGTGGAGCGTGCTCGAAATGAACGAGGACGTGCTCTACAACGTGCTCGCGATGATTCGCGAAGCGAGCGCGGCCACGGCGTCGAACTCGCTGTTGCAGGAGCGCATGCGCAAAGTGCGGCGCTCGGACGACGTGCTGATCATCCCGAACGGTTTCGACGATCAGGCGTTCGACCTGTCGCCGGAACTGTGGACTGAAACCCAGCCGCCGAAGATCATCTTCTCCAATCTCGACGGTATCAAGCTCGTGAGCTTTCGCAAGGAGTTTTTCGGCACCTTGCGCAGTTTTCTCGCGCGCCACGAAAACGTGTCGATCGACTTCTGGGGCGATCCGTTTCCGGAGCTCAACACGATTGCCCGCATGACGCATCGCGGCAGCCGCGGTAACCTCGAATACAAGAAGGCCATTCGCGACGAAGGCTACACGTTCGCGATCGTGCCGCTCGGCGCCGAAGAGGATCCGGAGACGCTGTTTTTCAACTCGTGCAAGTCGCCGATCAAATACGCGGACTACGGCAGCCTCGGCATCCCGAGCATCTATTCGGATTGCCCGACCTACCGCGAGAACGTCAAACATCGTGAGACGGGATACATTGCGTCGAACACGGCCGAGAGCTGGGCACGAGCGCTGGAGGACATGCTGGGCGACCCGCAGCTTCGCCAGTCGATCCGCCGCAATGCCTACGCCGACGTGTTCGACCGTTTCAGCGTGCGACGCATTTCGTCGATGTTCCTGAAGGCCTTGCCCGACCCCAAGCCTTAAAGCAGCTAACACCTATGGATCTTCTTCTGATTCGCCACGGCCAATCGCACGCCAATGCGGCTGGCCTGTTGAACTCGACCGAGCAGGACGAGTTGACCGAGCATGGCCTGCAGCAGGCCGCGAAGCTACGCACGCTGATGGAAAGTCACGGTTTCGCGCCCGACCGCGTTTTTTCGAGCCCGTGGCGGCGCGCGTTGCAGACCACTGAAGTGCTGTTCAAGGACAACAGCGACTGGACCGTCGACGCGCGTCTCGGCGAAACCAATGCGGGGCGGTTCGCGACGTGGAAGGCCGAAGATTTTCGTCTGGCGTTTCCCGACTGGGGCAAACATCTGTCGGACCGTTACGAGGGCGGCGAGTCGCATCTCGAACTGGCCGCGCGTTCGGTGAACTGGCTCGAGGAGGAGGTGCTGCGGCACGCTGAGCAGCCTGGCCTGATCGCCGCCGTGTGTCACGCGGGACCGATCTCGGTGATCTCGCAATACCTGCTGAACGTGCCGTTGTCCCGCTTTCCCAACGTGCTGGTGCCGAATGCATCGCTCACGCTGTTCCGGCGCAACGTGCATACCGGAAACTATTATCTGCAGATTGCAGGGCTGTCATGAGTGCATCGATCAAGATCTTCGAGCCGCTTTACGCGCCGGGACAGGTCCTGTCCGAACAGGCTTTTCATCCGCTCGAACTGCGCGATAACGCGCACGCCGCGTGGCGCGAATTTTATATTCTCGTCGACATGTACCGCAAGGGCATGCATCGGCAGCAGCAGATCACCGGTCTTTTTTCGCCGAAGTTCGCGCTGAAGGCGCGCATAGACGGCAGCCGGTTTCTGGAGTTCGTGCAGGCCAATGCCGACGCCGACGTCTGGATGATCAATCCGTTTCCGCAACTCGCGTATTTCTCGTACACCGCGTGGATGCAGGGCGAGCATGCGCATCCGGGACTCGTCGAACGCAGCCAGCAACTGCTCGACGCCTGCGGCATCGCGTGGAATCTGCGTGAGGCGCCCCGTCAGTCGCCGCACACGCTGTGCTATTGCAATTTCTGGGTCGGTTCGCAGTCGTTCTGGGAAAGCTACGTCGGCAAGGTGCTTGAGCCGATTGCCACGTTTCTCGAAACGCAGAGCGGCACCGAGGCCGCGCGCGGGGTGCTGGAGCCCACGATCCACTCGGACGACGCACCGTTCCTGCCATTCGTTGCCGAGCGTCTGTTCAGCACGTATCTGTCGCTGCATCCCGAACTGAAGGTGGCGGCCTATCCGATCGAAGGCGATCAGGTGCTGGACTATTGCGTCAGCGATTTCGAAAAAGACATCGTGCGCTACATGCAAAAACCGATCGACGCGGCGGATCGCGCGCCGGTCTTTCCGCCCGAGCAGATTGCATTGATGGACTTGCTGTGCACGCTATCGCAGAAGTACGTACGCGCGCATTTCTCGTTCACGCCGCATCCGCATACGGGGCAACCGATCGACTTCGACAGGACCGGCAAGCCGCCAGCGAACGAGTGAGGCGGCGCGATTGGGTTGGATCGCGCCGATGTGCGCCGGGATGCGTTGGTGAGCGGCGGCGCTGACTATCTATCTCTTTTCAGCGAAACGGCCGCCGTACCCGCGCGCGCATGCGTTGACGCGGCCGCCATGCCGACCCCGGCGCCGATGAAGATGTTGCGCCATACCTCGTCGCTGGCACGTTGCAGCACACCGTCGGCGTGTTTGACGAAGGCCGTGTCGATCGGACTGCGGCCGTGGGTCTGGCCGAGGCGCTGCGTGATCACGGGTATCCAGGCGGCGAGTTCGGCATGGGCGTCGAACACGCAGTCGGGCGGACAAATCTCCTGAGCGGCCGTGCCGCCACGCACGAATACGGGCTTGCCGTAATGCATCGCTTCGAGCACCGGCACGCAGAAGCCCTCGTGGCGGCTCATCGCGAGCAACGCGTGGGTGGATTCGTAGCACTCGAACAGATCGGCGTCGTCGAGCATGCCCTTGAAGTCGACCTGCTCGAGCACGCCGAGACGACGCGCGTGATTGATCAGAAATTTCAGGTAATCGTAGTTCGGCGTGCTGCCGACGATGCTCAGCGTCGCGCCGAAATCACGCCGCTTCAGCAGCGACAGAATCTCGATGCCGTCCTCGATGCGTTTATGCGGCACCACCCGGCCCACCATCAGCAGGTTCGGCTCAGGGCGCTTGCGGCCCTTGCGCGGTCCTTCGCGCCGGAACACGTACATGTCGGGAAAGATCGGTGGCACGACCTTGATGGCGTCCGCCGCGACGATGCCGGCGAGGCTCGCCGCCGTGCTGCGCGAATTCGCGACGACGGTGTCGAAGTGCGCGAGCAGCGGCAGTTGCGCGAGTGCCTTCTCGCACAACTGTGCGGTGCGTGGTTCGAGCGCGCGCAGCAACTGCGGGTCCGTCACGCCGTGGATGTAGCAGATCTTCCTGCAATCGAGCGCGAGTATCCTCTCGAGGTACGGATCGTAGATCGAGTAACTCAGCAGAACCGCATCGTCGCGAGTGACCTCTTCGAATAATGCGTCAAGCGGGCGCACTCCATTCGTTCCCTCCTCGAAACCGCTTGCATACAGCTCGGCCCTCATGCCGAGACGTTCAGCCATGCGTACGAAACCGATGCAGTGGTTACCCACCGCATCGCCCGAGAAAATGTCCGGAGCACATACCCGCAGCGTCATATCGTCTTCGCCTCCGCAATGTCGTTCAACCGTCGCGCATACGCGCGTGCGACTGCCTCAACTGAGTAGTCGCGCTCGATGCGCGCCTTCCCCGCCAGTGCAATGCGCTCACGGAGTGGCGCATCGTCGATCATGCGTTTGAGCTGTTCCGCCGCGATCGATACCTCCGGATCGCACCAGTACTGACCTTCGGCGAACAGGTAGTCGCCGGGGCGCAGCGGCACGAGTTCGCCATCCACGAGGAACGCGGTGTCGGGTTCGCAAAAGTCGACGTTGCCCGAGAAGTTCGTGACCACGACCGGCTGCCCCAACGCCATCGCCTCCGCGATCACGCGGCCGAAGCCTTCGCTACGGTGCAGCGAAATATAGGCGTCGCAGCAGGCCATGAAGTCGGTCGAGTCCTGGCGGCTCAGGCGCTCGGACACGATGTGAATGCGGCTATCGCCTGCGGCGAGGTCGAGCACGGCGCGCCACACCGGGTCGTCGTCGCGCACGTTCATCGCCTTGATGACGAGCCCGACGCCCGGCGAGCTGTCGCCGAACGCCTGCTTGAACGCCTGCACGCCGGCGAGCGGATTCTTGCGGCTCAGCCACGAGTTGCCGTCGAACATCAGGTAGAACAGGAACTCGTTGGCCGGCAGGCCAAAGCGCTCGCGCTTCGGCTCGAGCGGCGCGGGGACCTCGACCGCCATCGGCATCTGGTAGACCGGCGTGTTGCCGAGCCGGCTGTAGACGCTCTGCACGAAGCGGCTCTGCGCCCAGATTTCGTCGACCATCTGATGCACGTTGCCGAACGCGTTCGGCCAGTGGGGCAGTTCCCATGGCCATGCGCCGATCTTGTGCGTGGGCGCGTCGATCAGGCTGCGGCCGCCTTCCAGCGCGAGCCGCACCATTTCGGGCGCCGGCAGGCAGATCAGGCTGATGTTGTACTTGAGCTCGTCGCTGATCAGAAGATCGACCGAGTGTTCGAGGCGCGCGGGTCCCGCCATCGGCGCATTGAGCAGCGTGACTGGCGTCGACGACAGTTGCAGTACGCGGGCGGCCATGCGCGCGTCTTCGCCGAGGCCCAGCACGCCTTGCGGGAAGCCGATGATGTTGACGCCGAAGTCGTAGCCGATGCCTTCGACGCGCGCGTGATAGCGCGCGGGCTCGTACGCGTCGTCATCGGCTTCGTCGTCGGCGCTGTCGGTCCAGCGCACCTTCAGCGAGCCGACCAGCGGATATTCGGTCGACGCCCATTCGTTCCACCAGCGCACGAGCTGGTCGCGGCCATCCGCGGTGTTCAGGTCGTACACTTCGCGCAGATCCGGGCGGTCATTCGCGATCATCGTCAGGAAGCGCGGCAGCAAGGTGTCGTCCGCCGGCTGCTCGTCGTCGATTCTCGCGAGCTCTTCGGCCAGATGAGTCGGCGTCCATTTGATCGCGTAGTACTCGTCGTGCCCGTGCTTGTCCCACCACGAGATGAAGCCGAGCCGTTCGCTGAAGCTGTTCAGGTTGAACGATGCCTGCAGGTCGGGCCGCTCGTTCCAGATCAGCAGCAGAAAGCGCGGCAGCAGCGGCAGCTCGCCTTGCTCGCCGGCTTGCGCGCCGAACAGGCTGTCGGGCAACGGCGGGATGACCCAGTGAAGCGCCGGATACTGGTGCTGCCCGTGTTCGATCCACCACGACAGGCACTTCAGACGCCCGGTGAAGGTGTCGAGCGAGCAGAGCTCCTGCAGATCCTGGCGCTCGTCATGCAACAGCCGCAGGAAGCGCGGCACCGGCAGCCAGTCGGCGTGCGTGCCCCATTCGGGCTCGAACATCAGCGCAGGTGTGGTGGGCGGCACCCATTCGCCCTCGCGTTCTTCGGCGAGGTGCGTCGGCGACCATTCGATCGCGTAGTACTCGCTGTGCCCGTGCTTTTCCCACCACGAAATGAACGCGAGCCGCTCGCGGAAGCTGCTCAGGTTGAACGACGCCTGCAGGTCGGGCCGCTCGTTCCAGATCAGTGGCAGAAAGCGCGGCAGCAGCGGCAGCGCGCCTTGCTCGCCGGCTTCCATCTTGAACAGGGTGTCGGGCAACGGCGGGATGCCCCAGTGAATCGCCGGATACTGATGCTGCCCGTGCTCGATCCACCACGACAGGCACTTCAGGCGCCCGGTGAAGCTGTCGAGCGAGCAGAGCTCCTGCAGGTCCCGGCGCTCGCCGTGCAGCAGCCGCAGGAAGCGCGGCACCGGTAGCCAGTCGGCGTGCGAGCCAAATTCGGGCTCGAACATCACGGCGGAGGGCGTGGGCGGCACCCATTTGATCGCGTGGTACTGATGCTGGCCGTGTTCGATCCACCACGACAGACAGCTGAGCCGCCCGCGGAAGGACTGCAGCGTGAAGGTCGCCTGCAGGTCCGGCCGGTCCTTGTAGATCTCGCACAGGAAGCGCGGCACATAAGGGCCACCGTCCGCGGGAAGCGCTTCGGGCTCGAGCATGAAGCCGCCGATCGGCGGCTGCGACCACTTGATGCGCGGATACTCGCGCTGGCCGTGGTCTTCCCACCAGCTGAGCGCGTTGAGCCGCGAGGTGAAGCTGTTCAGATTGAACGCGCTGCGCAGATCGGGCCGCTCGGTCGTGATCAGCGCGAGGAAGCGCGGAAACGGCATCGCGCTGGAGTCGGGCGCGTCGATCGGTTCCAGCAGCCCGGGCCACGCGATCGGCGGACGCCACGTCACGCGCGGGCAGGTGACCTGACCGTACTGCTCCCACCAGTCGAGGCAGTTCAGATAGCCGGTCAGCGTGTTCAGGTTGAATGCCTGGGACAGATCGCCGCGATTGCGCACGATCGTCGTGGTCAGCTTCGGCAATTGCAGGCCGGCTTCTTCGAGCACGGTGACGGGCTCGTGCAGCGTCTCGCTCAGATGCTTCGCATCGAGCACGCTCGGTTTGGTCGAGCCGAGCCAGTACGTGACGGCGTCCGGATGCCGCTCGATCAGCGTGTCGTTGTCGAGCTGACGCAAATATTCGAGGTCTTCCTGTCGCAGCACCCAGTTGAAGTCCGGATACGTTTCGCGCGCCGACATTTCCCACCAGAAATACAGCGTGACGCGGTCATCCAGCACTTTGGAATTGAAGCGCGCGAGATCGGCTCTGAACTTCATCAGAAAGTAGATCGCGCTCGGCAGGCAGAACAGTTCCCCCGGCGATGGATGGCGGTACTCCGCCAGCCATCCGGTCTTGTTTTTTTGGGGTCCCAGATTAATCAAGATTTGCAATCCTTGAAGGCCAAGCAAAGGAAAAATCGTCGGCGGTCAGTGTCAGATTGGGTGAATAGCAGGGATCGTTCATCAACAGATGCCCCCAGCGCTGTCTGACCAACTCAGATTCCTGGTTGAAGCGGCTGATTTTTTCCGGTGTGTCTTCGGCGCCGCGGGTTGCCGATTCGTGATGATAAAGCTCCGCGTAGGGCGTCCACACATTGCGGTAGCCCGCTTGCCGCACACGCAGGCAAAAATCGATGTCGTTGTAAGCGACGTGTAACTGTTCGTCGAGGCCGCCGACTTCCTTGTAGATCGACTGGCGAATCAGCAGGCACGCGGCGGTCACCGCGCACATCACGTTGCGCAGGCGTGCGCGCGCGAAGTAGCCGGGGTGCGAATTTGGGAAATGCTTGTGCGCATGGCTCGCGATACCGCCGACGCCGAGCACCACGCCGCCATGCTGGATCGTGTCGTCCGGATACAGCAGCTTTGCGCCGACCGCGCCGACATTCGCCTGCAGCGCGACCGACACCATTTCCTCGAGCCAGTCGGCGTTGATCACTTCGATGTCGTTGTTCATCAGACAGACGAAGTCCGCCGTGCTCGCGAGCGCGACGCGGTTGTTCAGCGCGGAGTAGTTGAACGGCGAATCGTCGCGCACGACCTTGATGCGCTCGTCCTCTTGCAGGCGCGCGAACAGGTCGTGCGTTTCCTGCTTGAGCGAGCCGTTGTCGATGATCGTGATGCGGAAGTTCGGGTAGCTCGATTTCTGCCGCACCGATTCCACGCATTGCTCGACGAGTCCGGCGGAATCGCGCGTCGGAATGATGATCTCCACCGACGGCAGCACCTCGGGCAAGTCGTACACGACCTTGTTGAAGGCGTCCGTGCCCGGCGCGTGCTCGGTGTGGGCGTTGATGCCGTTGCGCGCGAGGTGTTCGTCGAGCGCGCGCATCGCCGCGATATGCGCGTACGGCTTGGCTTCATGGCCGGCCGCCGTGCTCTCGGGGATCATGCGCCAATGGTACAGCGCGCGCGGCACGTGATACACCGTGTGATGACCCGCGCGATCGATCACGCGCAGCGCGAGGTCGTAGTCCTGCGAGCCTTCGAAGCCGGTTCTGAAGCCGCCGACCTCCTTCATGACCGAAGTCTTGTAGACGCCGAAATGCGAGATCATGTTCTGGCTCAGGAACAGATCGTAGTTGAAGTCGCATTTGAAGTACGGGTCCGAGCGGACCCCGTCGATCGAGATCTTGTCTTCGTCGCTGTAGATCACCGTCGCGTCCGGATGCGCGTTGATCAGCTCGGCGACGCAGTAGAGCGCGAGCGGATGCAATTCGTCGTCGTGGTCGAGCAGGCCGACGAATTCGCCGACGGCAAGCTCGAGCGCCGTGTTGCTGGAGCTGCTGATGTGGCCGTTCGTCGTGCGGTACGCGACCTTGATGCGCGGATCTTTGGCGGCGTAGCTGTCGAGCACCTGCTTGACCTCGGGGTTCGTCGAGCAGTCGTCGGCGATGCAGAATTCCCAATTCTCGTAGACCTGGTCGACGACCGAATCGATCGCCATGCGCAGCCACCTGGCCGGCGTGTTGTAGGTCGGCATCACGATGCTGATCAGCGGTTGCAGCGCCCACGCCTTCGAGCGCGCGCGCAGTTCCGGGTAATGCGACGCGGGCGGCTCGTGCCGCTCGATCCATTCCTGATACGTATGACCCACGGTTGGCGCCGGCGCGGGCTGAGCGCCGCCGCCCCACGACGCCATCCGGCGCGCGCGTTCGAGCAGTTCCGTCGGGCAGTCGGCGTCGGCCACCAGTTCGACGTTGAAGCCGGTGATCGAAAACAGTCCCGCGCGCGCGATCGGATCGAGGCGCAACGGACCGACGAGCGGCGGAAACGCGACGACCTGATCCACCTTGCCGTCAGCGTCGACCACGAGGCCGATCGTCGCGTGCTCCGACATGCCCGCGCCCGCATCGAAATAGATCATGCACGGCGAGGCCGGCATGTCTTCTTTCGCGAGCTCGAACGAAATACGCGCGGCGCGACCCGACAGCTCTTCCCATCCCGTCAGCTCGAACTGCGGATCGCCGTTCGTCGCGTTCCAGGCGAACCCGGAATTCGAGGACGCCTCGACGTTATTCAAGGGACGAAGTTCGAAGTTCTTCATGAGGTTCTTCACGAGGTTCGTCACGGGTTTTGTCATTTCGTCAGCAGGGAATCGTAGAGGTCCTTCAAGGGCGACAGGACGGCCTGCCAGGTCAGATCGCGCGTCGGGGCAGCGGCAGCGCCGCGCGGTTGCGCGAGCGCCGCGCGAATCGATCCGGTGATGCTGTCGACGTCGAACGGATCCAGGTAGGCAACGTGCTGCGCGAAATATTCTTGGGTAGAGCCAACTTTTGTCACCGCGATGCGGGCGCCGGCGGCATGCGCTTCGAGCGCGGCGAGCCCCGGCGTTTCGAGCGTGCTCGGCAGCACGAACGCTTCGCAGGCCGCGTAGGCGGAGCGCAGCAGCGGCGAATCGTGGGGCAGCGTGCCGGCGTAGACGACCTGAGCGCCACCCTCGTCGAAGCATGCCTTCGCATACTCGGGATCGCGCTGATGGCCGATCAGCACGAGCTTCAGATCGGGGAACGACTTCATCGCCCGGATCAGCGCGAGCTGGTTCTTGCGCGGCTCGATGTTGCCGACGTTCAGGATGAAGCGACCCTCGATGCCGGATTCACGGCGGAACGGCGCCGCCGCGACCGGCTCGTAAAAACTCTGGTCGACGCCGTTCAACACGCTCGCGAACTTCTCGCGCGGCAGATCGAAGATGCGAGCGAGCGTGTCGCATTCGATCTCGGAGTTCGCGACCACGCGGTCCGCGAGAGAAAACTGATGGCGGATCTCGCCGATCGGATAGAGATGCCTGGTTTCCTCCGTCACCCACAGACTCGACGACACGACGAGCGGCAAGCCGAGTTGCTTGACGAAGTTGCAGAAGTGCACCGAGCCACCGACGCACGAGAAGAAATGCACCACGTCGTGTTCTAGAAAACGCGGCTTCCACGGATCGAACAGCGTAACGTCGACGCCATGCGCGGGCAGATGCTTGTGATACGCAAGCAATTGGATTTCTCCGCCGCCGGGGGTATGGAAAGCCATCGGGTAGGTGGCGAACAGCACTTTCATAGGTTGGACTCTAGTCGCTCAAACAGTTCTTTTCTTCAGACCAGCACGTCGCGGCACGCCGCTGCGCGTAACGCGCGAACATGGCGGCGAGACCGGCAGGTTTCGGGGCATTCACGTGGATGCTCGCCGCGCGCGTGCGCGGCCTTCAGGCGCGGACTTGCCGGTGCGCGGGCCGGGGCCTGATCGCACAACCAGCGAGCAGGCCGGCGTGTGCTGTTGTCGAGCACGTCGGATCGATACCACGAATTCCACATGCGCGAATATGTTTGAGTTGTTACGAAGTGTACGAACGACGCGCCAGCAGGCGCAGGTCCGTTTTATTATCACGGCCCGAGGCTCGTGCCGCGTGTTGGGGCTGCCGGCGTGGTCGCGGGAGCGCAGACATTCTAGCGCCCAGGTGGCGCGATGCCATCCCTGACGACTCGCAGGCCGCGACGGGTGTCGCCCGAATACAATACGTTCCCAGCCAGACTTCCTGAGAAAGCACCGCCGATGCCAGATTGTATCGTGTCTGATCCGCCTTTCCCGCCGTTTGCCGCCGCGTCGAGTCCTGACGGCGATCGTCTGTTTGCGTGGGTCGCGCGGCATGGCGTGGGCGTAATCGTGCGCCGCGAAGTGCATGACGGAGCATTGCGATGAGTCTGCAGATCTTCGTCACCGGCGCCAACGGCTTCGTCGGCCAGGTGGTGTCCCGCGCGTTGCTGCGGCGGGGCGATAGCGTGACTGGCGCGGTGCGCCGGCCGCAGACGGCCGCCGAGGGCGTGCGCGAATGGCTGCTCGATACCGAAGACTTTGCGGGCATCGACCAGCGCTGGCCGGTCGCGCTCACTTGCGATGCGGTGATCCATCTGGCGTCGCGCGTGCACGTGATGCGCGAGACCCTGACCGAGCCGCTCGCCGCCTATCGCGCGACCAATGTCGAGGGCAGCTTGCGCGTCGCGGCCGCGGCGCGGCGCGCGGGCGCGAGGCGCTTCGTGTTCGTCAGCAGCATCAAGGCGATGGGCGAGGCGAGCAGCGGCCGGCCGATCGCCGAAACGGATCAGCCCGCGCCGTCCGATGCGTATGGCATCTCGAAACTGGAAGCCGAGCGCGCGCTGTTCGACTACGGCCGCTCGACGGGTCTCGAAGTCGTCGTGGTGCGGCCGCCGCTGGTCTACGGGCCGGGCGTGCGCGCGAACTTCCTGCAGCTGATGAACGCGGTCGCGAGAGGCATTCCGTTGCCGCTCGGCGCGCTCAGCGCGCTGCGCAGCCTCGTGTTCGTCGATAACCTCGCGGACGCGCTCGTGCATTGCGCGACCGATCCGCGCGCGGCCGGCGAAACCTTCCATGTGACCGACGGCCGCGACCTCAGCGTGCCGGAACTCGCGCGTCTGCTGGCCACGCAGCTTCACGTGCCCGCCCGGCTCGTGCCGGTGCCGGCCAGCCTGCTGCGTCTCGCGGGTCGCCTGACCGGCCGCTCGGCGCAGATCGATCGATTGATCGGCGAGCTGCGCGTCGACAGTTCGCATATCCGCGAATGTCTGAACTGGTCTGCGCCGCATACGGTCGAGCATGGGCTGCTCGAAACCGCGGCGTGGTATCGCTCAACGCATTGACCACATGTTGAACCCGCCTTGACTCCGACCTGACCCGCTAACGCTATCGATGCCGCTCGCTGCACACTCCGCCTCTTCCGTCGTCTCTCTACTGCCGTGGGGCGTCGCCGCGCTCGCCGCCTGTGCGGCGATCCTGTGGACGCTGCTGCGCACCGGCCTCGCGTGGCGGCTCGCCACCGACGTCCCCAACGACCGCTCGCTGCACACGCGCCCGACGCCGCGCGTGGGCGGCTGGGGCATCGTGCCGGTCGCGGTGCTGCTGATCGCGCTGGCGGCGCCGTCGCTGTGGCTGCCCGCGCTTGCCGCGGCGCTGCTCGCGGCGCTATCGCAGATCGACGATCGACGTGGCCTGCCCGCACGCGTGCGCTTCGGCGGTCATGCGGCGGCGGTGGCGGCACTGATCGCCGTCTATCCGGCCGACGTGCCGTGGTGGGCGCTCGCGTGCATGGCGGTTCTACTCGTGTGGCTCGTCAATCTCTACAACTTCATGGACGGCTCGGACGGCCTCGCGGGCGGCATGGCGCTGTTCGGCTTCGGCGGCTATGCGGTGGCCGCCTCGCTGTCGTCGCACGCGGACCTGGCGCTCGCGACGGCGAGCCTGATCGTCACAGGCGCGGCCGCGGGCTTTCTGCTGTTCAACTTTCACCCAGCGCGCATCTTTCTCGGTGACGCCGGCTCGATCCCGCTCGGCTTTCTGGCCGGCGCGCTCGGCTATTGGGGGTGGCGCGAGGGTGTATGGCCGGTGTGGTTTCCGGCGCTGTGCTTCGCGCCGTTCATCGGCGATGCGTCGGTCACGCTGCTCAAGCGCCTGCTGCGCGGTGAAAAATTTTGGCAGGCGCATCGTGAACACTACTATCAAAGACTGGTGCAGTCGGGTTTGGGGCACGCATCGACCGCGTGGATTTGGTATTTGTTCATGGCGGCGGGCATAATGCTTGCTATCTGGGCGCTACAATTCGCTCTTCTGTATCAATGGCTGGTTGTCGTCGCATGGGCTGCCGTGCTGGTCGTCGCGGGGCTGTGTATTGATCGCCGCTGGCGGCGCCATGTGTCCCGTTCCGGGCCAATCTGAGGTTCTGCGCAATGAAAAGCTTCAAAGCCAGATGGCTTTCGTTCAGTGCGTTTGCGTTCGACCTGTGCGCGGTGGCAATGGCCTGGCTGCTGGCCTATGTGATCCGGTTCAACGGACCGGTGCCCGCGCCGTTCTGGTCGAGCGGGCTGCATGCGCTCGTGTGGGTGCTGCTGATCTACGCGGTGATGTTTCGCGGCTACGGCCTCTATCGCGGCATGTGGGTGTTCGCGAGCCTGCCCGATCTCGTGCGGATCGCGAAAGCGATCGGCGTCGGCGCGCTCGTCGTCGTGATCGGCTCTGCGCTGTTGCAGCCGGCGCCGGTCGTGCCGCGCTCGGTGCTGATCGTGTCGCCGATGCTGCTGTTCCTGACGATGGGCGGCTCACGCGCGCTGTATCGCGCGGCCAAGGAGTTCTATCGCTACGGCGGACTGGTCGGCCAAGGCAAGCCGGTGCTCGTGCTCGGCGCGGGCAATGCCGGCGCGAACCTCGTGCGCGAGCTGAAGCGCTCGGGCCAATGGCGCCTCGTCGGTCTGCTCGACGACGATCCGATCAAGCAGGGCCGTGAAATCTACGGCTATCGCGTGGTTGGTGCGATCAGCGATCTGCAGAAAATCTGCACGGAGCTGAAGGTCGAGCATGTGATCATCGCGGTGCCGTCGGCGTCGGTGGAGGCGCATCGGCGCATCGCCACGCTGTGCGTGCGCGCCGGCGTACGCGCGATGACGCTGCCCGCGCTCACGCCGCTCACGCAAGGTCAGGCGTTCCTGTCGCGCGTGCGGCAAATCGATCTCGAAGACCTGCTCGGCCGTGACCCGGTGACGATCGACACCGAGCACGTCGCCGCGCTGCTGAAAAACCGCGTCGTGATGGTGACGGGCGCGGGCGGCTCGATCGGCTCGGAGCTATGCCGGCAGATCCTGCGCTTCGGTCCGGTGCAACTGGTCGCGTTCGACATCTCCGAGTTCTCGATCTATCGGCTGAACGAAGAGCTGCGCGACAAATATCCGGAAGTGTCGGTGGTGCCGATCGTCGGCGACGTGAAGGACTCGCTGCTGCTCGATCAGGTGATGGCGCGCTACTGTCCGCACATCGTGTTTCATGCGGCGGCCTACAAGCATGTGCCGTTGATGGAAGAGGTCAACACGTGGCAGGCGGTGCGCAACAACGTGCTTGGCACGTACCGCGTCGCGCGCGCGGCGATCCGTCACGACGTCGCGCATTTCGTGCTGATCTCGACCGACAAGGCGGTCAACCCGACCAACGTGATGGGCGCGAGCAAGCGGCTGGCGGAGATGGCGTGCTCGGCGCTGCAGCAGCAGGGCGCGCGGCGCACGCAGTTCGAGACGGTGCGCTTCGGCAACGTGCTCGGCAGCGCGGGCAGCGTGATTCCGAAGTTCCAGGAGCAGATCGCGCGCGGCGGCCCGGTGACCGTCACGCATCCGGAAATCACGCGTTTCTTCATGACGATTCCGGAGGCGTCGCAACTCGTGTTGCAGGCGTCGAGCATGGGGCGCGGCGGCGAGATTTTCATTCTCGACATGGGCAAGCCGGTGCGAATCGCCGATCTCGCGCATGATCTGATCCGCCTGTACGGTTTCACCGAAGAGCAGATTCGGGTCGTGTTCACGGGCCTGCGCCCGGGCGAGAAGCTCTACGAGGAACTGCTCGCGGACGACGAAACCACCACGCGCACGCCGCACCCGAAGCTGCGCATCGCACAGGCGCGCGAGGTGCCGGACAGCCTGATCGACAACCTGCTGCCGTGGCTGATGCAGCATCGCGTGCCGGCCGACGATGAAGTGCGGCGCGATCTGCGGCGCTGGGTGCCGGAGTATCTGCCGGCGACGGCGACGACGCTGCGTAGTGTGGCGCCGGCGACGCGGGTGTCGTAGGCGTTCCGCCGCCGCGAGTCATCGGAGTAGTCGAAGCATTGAATCAGTACCCGCGAAGGCAGGTCATTCGCCCCGTTGAAATTTGCCGTCGGATGTTTGTCGATAAGAGCCCCTACAGACATGCTGGGGCTTTTTTATTTTTGCCCAGGAGAGTTGACGACCATCGTGCACGCCTCGGCGTTTCGGAGTTGTCCGAAGCCTGCGCCCGGCACATACACCTAGCATTGAACCATCGCCGCCCGGTATGTCGTTCCCGCTGAGGTGGCGGCTCTGTTGGCTCTTTTTCTGTGATGCAAAGGTTGTGCGCGCCCTTGAGGCGCGTTTTTTTGTCCAGGCGAAAGAGGCGGCAATTCCGGAATCGACCTGTAGCGCGCCAGCGGCACGCGCGCTTACGGTCAAGGTTCACCAACGGAAGGAATCTATGCAGAACGCAATGACCTACAGCCAGCGCAATCAGGAGGCGTGAAACATGGCTTACTTCGGCAAATTTCTCGTGAACAACGCGCCGCTGTCACCGCTCACCATTAATGGCATCGGCACATTCGACGCCTATTCCGGCAACGGCCAATACCGCAATCGGGGCGGCTGCACAATGGTTCCCAATAACGGGCCGATCCCCGCTGGCAAGTACTGGATCGTCCCGCGCCCTACTGGCGGCGTGCGCTCTGCGGTAGAAACGTGGTTAAAAGATGAGTTCAATTACTACTCGTCGCACGCGACCGATCACAGTGAATGGTTTGCACTGTATCGTGATGATGGGCTAATCGACGATTACACATGGATCAACGGCGTGCGGCGTGGAAACTTCAGGTTGCATCCGGCAGGTGGTCGGGGTGTTTCGCTTGGCTGCATTACCCTGCCGAGCCGTACGGATTTCCTGAGAATCCGCAACTCACTCCTGCACACCATGACGATCCCTGCCGGCAATTCGGGACTTCGCGCCTACGGAACAATTGAGGTCATCACATATGGCAACACCTGTCCGAAGGGTGCTTAAAGTCCTGCTGTTTATAGGTCTGTACCTTCTGTCATTCCGATTTGTCCGACCGTACGACGATGGGTGGACCGAGCCCGAGATGCGTGCATGGATACACGCTTCGGAGGTGCTAGGTATCGGTGATCCCGAAAACCTGTATATCGGCCTGTGGATGACTATCGAACTGCTCGTGGCGGTGCTGGCGTATGTGGCGATCATGAAGCTATGGCGGTGGTATCGCGCGAAGTAGACGAAAGCCCCGGCGACGGGGCTTTTTTTATCCCGTGCATTGATGAATTTCGAGGAATCCCGGTGACGAGAGGGTTCCATTGCTACATTTCGAGCCGAGTGAACGGATTTCGAATTTTCGGCCGATACCCATGGTACATATGAGCCACTTTCGAGGCGGCTAAGGCTATTTCGACCAATAAAAAGGCGCCCTCGGGCGCCTTTATCGCTTCTGCTTACCGCTTCCCCTTCCTCACCACCATCCATCTCGGCGACTTGAACCGCACGATGCTCACGTAAAGCCACACATAAGTCGCCGCGAACACCACGACGAAGCAGAACAGATGCAGCGTGTGCCGCCAGAACAGCGTCGCCGGCACGACCGCGATCAGGCACAGCAGCCACAGATACGGCGACGTCAGCGAGTTGCGGCGCGTCAGCTCGCGCGCGGTGCGCGCGCCGACCGCCCAGCGCATCAGCCGCTTGTAGACCAGCATATGCAGATGCACGCCATCCGGAATGCCCGGCGACATGCCGCGAATGAACCTCTTGCGGTAGATCGAGAAGCAGGTCTCGAAGATCGGGTACATGAAGAGCAGCACCGGATACCACGCGGATACGTCGCGATTGCGCATCACGAGCAGGATCGACAGCTCGGCGAGCATGAAGCCGATGAAGTAAGCACCGCCGTCGCCGAGAAAAATCAGCCCGGCCGGGAAGTTCCAGATGAAGAAGCCGAGCACCGCGCCCATCATCATGAACGACGCGGACAGCACGACCGGGTCGTGCACCTGGAACGCCACATACGCGAGCGACGCGAACATCATGAACGCGACCATCGACGCGAGACCGTTGAAGCCGTCGATGATATTGATCGCGTTGGCGAGCGCCGCGACCGCGAGCACCGTGACCACGAACGAGATCGCCGCATATGACAGCAGAAAGTCGAGCGGCGGCACGCTGATGCGCGTGACCGCGATGTCGAGAAAGAACCAGGCGAGCGCGGCGGCCGCCATCGTGCAGATCAGGCGTGCGAGCGGCGACACGCGCTTGGTCAGATCCTCGACGAGCCCCGAGCCGAACGCCGGCATGCCGCACGCGATCAACCCGAGAATGCTGCCCGATACGGCCGGATACGCGCGATGCAACTGCACCGCGGAGACGATCAGCCCGACCAGAATCCCAGTCCCGCCGATGCGCGGCACCGGACGCACGTGGAATTTCTGGACGCCGGCCAGATCGGTGTCGGTCGAGAACTTTTCATGCAGATGCGCATAGCGCACGATCAACAGCGTGATCAGCAGAGAGACGAGAAAGCCGAGCGCAAAACTAAGCATGAAAGTGGGCCTGAGCGAAGACGCGGAATTATACAAACGAAACGTGCGTCGGCCGGCGCGCGGCACGGGCGCGAAGCTTTCATCCAGGCCGGCAAAAAATCCCAGATAGCGAGACCGAAGCGGCCCGCACAGGCCCGTGAGCGCTCGCTCCTCATGGATTCCCCCTATGCGGCGCGCGCGCGCCGCAACCGTAAACCTGGATGCGACGAAGTGTAAGTCGCGCGCAACAAAGGCGTTCCGGAGACCCAATGCTAAATAACATCACAATTCGTGGCGGACTGACGCTCGTGATCAGCGTTTTCGTCGCCTTCCTTCTGACGGTGATCGCTGTCGGCTACGGCGCGCTGAAGCTCGCCAACGACGGCCTCGACGACACGCAGCGCAGTGCGGTCGCGCTGTCGCATCTGAAGGCGAGTTCCGAGAAGCTTCTGCAGGTGCAGCTCGCATTGGGCACCTATCAGACGTTGTTCAGCGTCGGCAAGCAGACCGACGATCTGCTGCCGGCCGCGCACAAGGTGCTGCTCGACTCGAACAACGACTTCCGCAACTACATGGCCGGCCCGTTCGCGAGCGACGCAGAGCGCAAGCTCGCGCAGAGCGTCGGCGACGCGCGCGCGGCGCTCGTCGACAAGGCGATCGAACCGGAATTCAAGGCATTGGCCGACTTCGACTTCAACACCTTCCGCAACATCCAGGGCGACACGGCGAACAGCCTGTACGCGTCCTACTCGAAAGCGATCGACGCGCTCGAAAAAGCGCAGATGGACAATCAGCATCAGCAGGCCGCGACCGGCGCGCGACGCTTCCAGCTCGCGACAGTGCTGTTCGGCGCGATCGCGGTGATCGCGCTCGTGATTGCGGTGGGCGCTCGGGTCGCGTTGTCGTCGGCGCTGATCAAGCCGGTCAACGCGACGGTCAAGCACTTCGAGCGCATCGCGGCCGGCGACCTGAGCGTCGCGATCAAGGTGAAATCGCGCAATGAGATGGGCCAGCTGCTCGGCGCGCTGACGCGGATGCGCGACGGCCTCGTCGAAACGGTCGGCAAGGTGCGCGGCAGCACGAGCGCGATCACGCAGGGCGCGAACGAGATCGCGTCGGGCAATGCCGATCTGTCGGCGCGCACCGAGCAGCAGGCGGCCGCGCTGCAGCAGACCGCGGCGAGCATGGAGCAGCTGTCGGCGACCGTGAAGCAGAACGCCGACAACGCGAAGCAGGCGAACCGCCTCGCGCACGGCGCGCTCGACACGGTCACGCGCGGCGGCAAGGTAGTGTCGCGCGTGACGGAGACGATGGACGGCATCAGCGAGTCGTCGCGCAAGGTCACGGAGATCATCGGCATGATCGAGGGGATCGCGTTTCAGACCAACATCCTCGCGCTGAATGCGGCCGTCGAAGCGGCGCGCGCGGGCGAGCAGGGGCGCGGCTTTGCGGTGGTCGCCTCGGAAGTGCGCAGCCTCGCGCAGCGCTCGGGCGCGGCGGCCAAGGAGATCAAGGAACTGATCGGCGAGTCGGCGGCGAAGGTCGAGGAGGGCGCGTCGCTGGTGTCGGATGCGCAGAAGACGATTCAGGAAGCGATGAAGGCCGTCGAGCGCGTGACCGGCGTGATGAGCGAGATCGAGGCGTCGGCGCTCGAACAGAGCGACGGCATCGAGCAGGTCAACAAGGCGGTGTCGCAGATCGACGAAGTCACGCAGCACAACGCGGCGCTCGTCGAGCAGGCGGCGGCCGCGGCGAAGTCGCTGGAGGAGCAGGCCATCGTTCTGAAGGAGGCCATTGCCGTGTTTCGGCTTGAGGAGTCGGGCGCGGCGGCTTAGAGTCCAGCCCGGAGAAACGTCTGGCTGTCGATGACATAGCGCGTCGACAGCTACCTTAGAATCCTGTTTTCCATCTTGACCTCCGCTGGTGCTGCCGGTTTCTTCCACGTTCTTCATCAAGTGGAAGTGGTTGATCGGGGAACCGCACCCGATCACGGCCAGGCGTTGGATAACTCGAAAACAGGTGTTCGATGCTCAAAGGGTTGGCAGCATTTCTTCTTTCGGCGCTCTGTGTCGGGCTGTTCATTATCGTGTTCGGTCAGACCTTTCCGTCCGCGCAACTGCACGAGGTCGGAGACTTTGCGGCGAACTCGTTGCTGATCGCCGACGCGAAGCATCTGAAGCTGCTCGTCGGACATTACTCGCGCGTCGGGTTCAATCATCCCGGTCCTGCGTTTCTTTACGCGCTTGCCGCGGGCGAGATCGTATTTTTCGACCTGACGCACTCGGTCGCGTCGCCGTTTTCCGGTCAGATCCACGCGGTTGCACTGCTTTCCGGTTTCTGGATCGCGGCAATCGGGACGCTTTTGATCAGGATGCAGCCGGCAACGAGGGGAGCCACTGCGGCAGCCGTCCTCACCACGGCCTTATTCGTCGGTGTCACCGCTTACATCAACTACCAGGCCTTTGCCGGTCCCTGGTTCCCACATCTCTATTACTTTGCTTTTGCGGCGTTCACGGTGTCCGTCGGCGCATTGATCATGGGACGCGCAGACGGGCTTGTGCTGCTTGCCGTGAGCCTTGGATTTCTTCTGAACGGTCATGCTTCTTTTCTTGGTATGACGGGCATCATGCTGGCGTGCGCGCTGATAGCCAATACCTGGCTTTCGTTCAGATCGGGTTCCAATGGGACCCGGGTGTTGAGCCGGCATTACCTCGCGAGCAATTTTCGAACGATCGCTGTTGCGTTGGCGATCGTGGTGATTTTCCTGATTCCTCTCGCGATCCAGACGATCCTTCATTTTCCCGGGCCGCTCGCTGAATATGCCGCTTTTGGCCGTGCCCACAAAGCCAATCGTTTAGTGGACGCCGCGCGCTTTGCCGGTCTTTTCTGGAGTAACGGACTGTTCGGTATTCTGCTGGGCGCGGCGGCTTGTGCTGTTCTCGTGACGAACGATCCGGCGCGCGACAATGAAAGCCGCGTCGCACCTGAGCGGGCATTGTCGTTGGCGCTGGCCAGCGCGACAGCCGCCTTTGTCTTTTATGCCGTTTTCGGAGTCGACGATCTTTCACTGACCTATGTCGGGATCTTCTACTACGTCGTTCCTGCTCTGGCGCTCACGTTGCTGGCGAAGCGTTTCCTCGACAATGTGACGGTTGCGACCGCGCCCATTGCCGTGATCGTTTGTGTGGCCGTGGCGACTTTCACTGCGATCCGGATTCATCAGCCGCCTGAAAACGTTTCCCAGTACAACGATCCTCGAATTCCCGCTGCTTACACAGCTATCCGCACTCTCGAAGCGGGGGGCGGCGTGGCTGTTCTCGACCTCGATGGATCCGCGGATTGGGAACGGCTGTGGCCTATTCTGGTGGGCATCGAAGCGTATGGCAAACGCCAGGGCAGCGTACCGTTTTGCATCGCGCAAAACTGGCAGCTCGTGTTCACTCGATCGGCGCGCTGCACGCCCGACGAAATGCGAGGCCCCCACCGGCGTTTTCTGGTGTCGGCGGTGCCGAAGGAAGGCCTGACCGGCGCGGTGAACGTTTCCGGCCTGTTTTTTTATCCGCGCGAATCCGCGGAGTAAGAAAGAGCGCACGCGCTGGTGGCGCGTGCGCGATAGGGCGGTGACGCGGGCCGGGCGCCCGCCCGACTCATCGATCGGGCCGGCGCGACGGCGATCGCGTCACGTACGTCAGGCAAACCCCTGCGGATTCGTCGACTGCCAGCGCCAGTGGTCCGCGCACATGCGCTCGATGCCGAACTGCGCGCGCCAGCCGATGATTTTCTCGGCCGCGCTCGGGTCCGCGAAACACTGCGCGACGTCGCCCGGGCGGCGCGCGACGATCTCGTACGGCACCGGTCGCCCCGACGCCTTCTCGAACGAGCGCACCACGTCGAGCACGCTATAGCCCTGGCCCGTGCCGAGATTGACGACGAAGCTCGCATCGCGCTCGACGAGCGCATCGAGCGCGGCGAGATGCCCGCGCGCGAGATCGACCACGTGGATGTAGTCACGCACGCCGGTGCCGTCGGGCGTCTCGTAGTCGCCGCCGAACACGCGCAGCTTGTCGAGCTTGCCGACCGCGACCTGTGCGACGTACGGCATCAGGTTGTTCGGAATGCCGGCCGGATCTTCGCCGATCAGGCCACTTTCATGCGCGCCGACCGGATTGAAGTAGCGCAGCGTCGCGATGCGCCACGATGGGTCCGACACTTCGAGATCGCGCAGGATCTGCTCGGCGATCAGCTTCGATTGACCATACGGATTGGTCGCCGACAGCGGGAACGATTCGTCGATAGGCGAGCTCTTCGGCACGCCGTACACCGTTGCCGACGAACTGAACACGAACTGCTTGACGTTGCGATCGCGCATCACGCCGAGTAGCGTCAGCAGGCTGCCGACGTTGTTCGCGTAGTACTCGATCGGCTTCGCGACCGACTCGCCGACCGCTTTCAGCGCCGCGAAATGAATCGCGCCGGTGATCGGATGCGCATCGAAAATCCGCTGCAGCGCGGCTGCGTCGCGCGCGTCGTCGTCGTAGAAGCTCACCGCACGGCCGGTGATTTTCTCGACGCGCCGCACCGCTTCGCGCTTGCTGTTCACGAGATTGTCGATCACCACGACGTCGTAGCCGCCGTTCAGCAGTTCGACGCAAGTGTGCGAGCCGATGAAACCCGCGCCGCCCGTTACCAGAATCGTGCCCTTCGTGGTCATGCTGTTGCTCCCATTAAAGTAAAACACCCGTGATTTTTTGCACCAGGTCTTTATAGGTTTCGACGACCATGCGTTCGTCGAATTCGGTCGCGACTTTCTGCCGGCCGCGTTCCGCCATCGCGCGCCGCTCCGCGCCGCTCATGTCGAGCATGCGTGCGAGACTCGCGGCAAGGCTCTGCGCATTGCGCGCTTCGCACAACAAGCCGTTGACGCCGTCGGCCACCACCTCGCGGCAGCCGGGCACGTCGGTCGCGACGATCGGCCGGCCCATCGCCGACGCTTCCATCAGCGTGCGCGGCACGCCTTCGCGATACGACGGCAGCACCACGCAATCGGCATCGGTGATGAACGGCCGCACGTCGTGCGCCTCGCCCAGATATTCGATCACCCCTTCCTGTTCCCACGCGGCGACTTCGTCGCGCGTGATCGCGCTCGGATTGTCGACGCCGACCGGCCCGAGCAGCTGAAAGCGCGCGTGGCGGTAGCGCGCGCGCAATTGCCGCGCGGCCTCGACGTATTCGCCGACGCCTTTGTCCCACAGCAGCCGCCCGATCAGCACGAAGCGAAACTCCGCGCGCTCGCGCAGCGGCGTGAACGCGAACTGCTCGAGATCGACGCCCTCGCCGTGCAACAGCCGCGCGCGCTCCGGATGTACGAGCAGCTTGCCGTCGATGAACGCGGCCTGATCGTCGCGATTCAGGAACCACACTTCACGCGGAAAGCGGAAAGCAAAACGATACAGCCTTTTGGCGATCTGTGCGGCGCGGCTGTGCTGGATGAACACGTAGCCGAGCCCGGTGGTGACCGCCACCGACTGCACGCCAGCCAGCTTCGCCGCGATCGAGCCGTAGATGTTCGGCTTGATCGTGTAGTGAAACACGACATGCGGACGGATGGTCCTGTACTGCCGATACAGCGCGACGAGCGTGCGCAGATCTTCGCCCGGACTCGTGCCTTTCGACGCCATCGGCAGCTCGATGCAACGGCAGCCCATCGCGACGAGCAACTCGAACGTGCGGTCGCGCGGCGCGAGCACCGTCACGTCGACGCCGCGCCCGATCAGCGTGCGGATCAGCCCTTGCCGATACGTATAGATTGCCCAGGCCGTGTTGCAAACGAGTGTAATGCGTAGCGCGGGCGTCGACTTGAAAGAGGGCTTCATGCGAAGAAATGCCGGGCGTTGAATGAAGTGTGGACCATTGATACGAAGACAGCGCCCTACGATGCGGCGCGAACCTCAGCGAATGAAGCGACTGCGGCAACGACAACGACAACGACAACGACAGCGCTCACACGCGGCGCGACTCAACGGTTCGCGCGCGGCGTGAGCAGCGCGCGCTTGACCCGCTGCAACGTGCGATAAGGCAGCATCAGATGCAACAGATTCTTCGCGAGGCCCAACCAGTCGTACGGATTGGCCACGTTGAAGTAGCGCAACTGCAAACGCAGCGTCGAACCGATCTGCCGGCGCCGTTTCGTCGCGCTGATGCCGCCTTCGTTCAGCTCATAGAAAAGGCCGAGTTCCGGCAGATTCGCGCAGTCATAGCGTTCCATCAGACGCACGAACAGATCGAGGTCCTCCGCCGAACGATACGCGGCGCGGTAGTTGCCGACTGTGCGGACGGCATCGATACGCAGCATCATCGACGGATGCGCGAGGCACGAGCGGAAAAAGCGCTGGCGCCGGATCACGTTCGGCTCGGCCGGCGGCGTCAGCATGAAAAGCGGCTCGCCCGCGCGCGTGACGACCTGGGTCCACATGCCGAGGCCCGCCACGTTCGGATGCGCTTCCATGAACGCGCGCTGCTTCGCGAGCCGCTGTGGCACCGCGCGATCGCCCGCGTCGATGCGCGCCGCATAGCGAAAGCCGCGCTGCGCGAGCGCGTCGATGCCGGTTCGCAGCGCACGCTCGATGCCGCCGTTCTGCGCCATGCGCAGCACTTCGATCTTCAGGTTCGGCAGCGTGGGCGCGACGATCGGCGGCGTGCTGCCGTCATCGACGATCAGTACGTGCACCAGCGCACTTTCTTCGAACGACGCGAGCGTAGAATCGACGTCCGCCTGGCCGTTATAGGCGGGTATCAGCACCGCGACGTCGTCGAGCGTGGTTTGCGCGGTGGCGGATGAGTTCGTCATGGGCGCAATTTGAAACGGATGTAATAAAGATTGACCGAGACGGCCGCCAGATAGCCGGCCGCGAGGCCGACGAGCGCGCCATACGCGCCGAGCCGCGGGATCGCCAGCAGATTGACCGCGAACGCGACGGCGAGCGCGAGCAGCCACTTGGCGAGCAACACGAACCTGGCCTGATATTTGAGCACGACCAGATTGCCGATCGCCTCGACGCCGGCGGGCACCGACAGCCACACGGCCCAGCGGAAGATTTCGATCGCGCCTTCGAAGTCCGGCCCGAACACACGGCGGATGATGAAGCCCGCGAGCAGATCGAGCACGAACGCGCCGCACACCATCAGCACGGCGGTCAGCGCGGCGAGCCGCCACATGTTGCGGCGCAGTTGCGCGATGCCTTGCACGCGGTAGACGAATGCGGGCGCAATGGTTTGCGCGAGCATCAGCGCGAGCGTGATCCAGTTTTCATTCAACTGCTGGGCGGCCGAGTAGCGACCGAGGTCGGCGAACGAAATCGCGCGCTCGAGCATCAGCCGGTCCAGTTTCAGAAATAGATACATACAGATGAGCCCGAGCCAGAACACGGTGCCCGCGCTCGCGAAGTGCCTGAAGAGCGAACGTTCGACATGCCAGCCCAGCTTGCCGCCATGCCGGCGCATGAAGTAGAGCAACAGCACCGCGCCGATCGCCGCCGCTTCGAGCGCCCACAGCCAGCCGAAACGCGCGGGCGCGGCCGTCGCGCGCACCAGCAGATAGACGAGAGCCGCCTTGATCACCGCGGTGCTCATGCTGGTCAGCAATTGCGGCTTGCTGTAGGTCATGCTTTGCAGCCACGCGTTGATCACGCCGACGAACGGCTCGCGAAACAGCATCGTCACCGAGAGGCCGGCGAGCATCGCACCGACGAGCGGTTCGAAGAAGTGCAGCGCAATGCCGAGCCACGTGAGCAGCAGCGCAACGGCCGAGACGGAGAAGCGCAACGCGAACGCGCTGCCGAGGACGGTGCCGAGTCGTTCGGGCGGCCGGTTGACGATGGTCGGTACGAGGATTTCCGCGCCGCAGACCCAGGTGATCGGCGACAGCACCAGCAGCAGCGTATTCGCGTACTGCCATTTGCCGAACGCTTCGGGCCCGAAGTAACGCGCGAGCATGCCGCTGATCACGATTGCGACGCCGATCTGCGTAAGCCGCTCGAGACCCAGCCAGACGATGTTCGTAAACGCTCGGGTGACGTCGGGATTGGCGAAACGCTTTGAGTGTCAGCATCCGTTGGCCGCTCGCCGCTGCGCGTCGGTCAAGCCGCCTCGCACGGCCATGCATGCGGCGCTATGCGCATTCGCCCTCCCGGCCGGCAGCCACGGCAACTTTACAAAAGGAGGGCGTCTAAGCATTAGAATGGCGGTATTCAGGCTGGTCAGAAGAACGCAATTATAAGTTGGAACCGGACCGCTTCCGGCAAGGGGACATCGAGGCGCGGTAACACGTGTTTTTAACGTGAGTATTACCGTGGTTTTTAACGCGAATTTTTACCGCGTTTTTACCGGCGATTGTTACCGGTCGAGATCGGTGCGCAGGTCAAAATTTTCCATTGCACGCAAGTGAGCCAATATGATCTCCAAATCCATTTTCAAGGCGTATGACATTCGTGGCGTCATTGGCAAGACGCTCGACGCCGACGCCGCGCGTTCCATCGGTCGCGCATTCGGCAGCGAAGTGCGCGCGCAGGGCGGCGACGCGGTCGTGGTCGCGCGCGACGGACGCCTGTCGGGCCCCGAGCTGATTGGGGCGCTGTCCGACGGCCTGCGTGCGGCCGGCGTCGATGTCGTGAACGTGGGCATGGTGCCCACACCGGTCGGCTACTTCGCGGCGAGCGTACCGTTGAAGCTGGCGGGCGGCGAGCGCCGCGTCGACTCGTGCATCGTCGTGACGGGTAGCCATAATCCGCCGGACTACAACGGCTTCAAGATGGTGCTGCGCGGCGCGGCCATTTACGGCGAGCAGATTCTCGCGCTGCATCAGCGCATCGTCGACGAGAACTTCGCCGACGGCAGCGGCAGCTACGCCGAGTACGACATCGCCGACGCGTATCTCGAGCGCATCGTGAGCGACGTGAAGCTCGCGCGTCCGATCAAGATCGTCGTCGATACCGGCAACGGCGTGGCCGGTGGGCTCGCGCCGAAGCTGTTCAGGAAGCTCGGCTGCGAACTCGTCGAACTGTTCACCGAAGTCGACGGCAACTTCCCGAATCACCACCCCGGACCCGGCGCACCCGGAGAACCTCGAAGACGTGATTCGCGCGCTGAAGGAAACGGATGCGGAAATCGGCTTCGCGTTCGACGGCGACGGCGACCGCCTCGGCGTCGTCACCAAAGACGGCCAGATCATCTACCCGGACCGTCAGCTGATGCTGTTCGCCGAAGAAGTGCTGTCGCGCAACAAGGGAGCGCAGATCATTTACGACGTGAAGTGCACGCGCAATCTCGCGAAGTGGGTCAAGGACAAGGGCGGCGAGCCGCTGATGTGGAAGACCGGCCACTCGCTCGTGAAGGCGAAGCTGCGCGAAACCGGCGCGCCGCTGGCGGGCGAAATGAGCGGCCACGTGTTCTTCAAGGACCGCTGGTATGGGTTCGACGACGGCCTGTACACGGGAGCGCGTCTGCTCGAGATCCTCACGCGTGTCGCCGACCCGAGCAAGCTGCTGAACTCGCTGCCGAACTCGCACTCCACGCCTGAGCTGCAGCTGAAACTCGAAGAAGGCGAGAACTTCGAGCTGATCGCGCGTATGCAGCAGAACGCGAAGTTCACCGGCGCGGACAACGTCGTGAAGATCGACGGTCTGCGCGTCGAGTATCCGGACGGCTTCGGCCTCGCGCGTTCGTCGAACACGACGCCGGTCGTGGTGATGCGTTTCGAGGCCGACAACGACGCGGCGCTCAAACGCATCCAGGACGACTTCCGCCGCGTGATTCTCGCGGAGAAGGCCGATGCGAAACTGCCGTTCTGACGGCTGATGCGGCGCGGCGCTTCGAAGTTCGTTAAGACGGCTCGAAGCGTCGCCCCTACCGAACGCGGCGCGGGTTGCCTTACCGCGCCGCGTTTTTCATGTCTTTCATGGACGGCGCGCTAGAATTGCGGTCCTTTCAACGCATCTTCGAGCCGGATAGCCGGTTTTCTCACTCTTGAGCGCGCAAAAGATACTGATCGTGAGGGTGTCGTCGCTGGGCGACGTCGTTCACAACATGCCCGTGATCGCCGACATCCGGCGCCGTCATCCCGACGCGCAGATCGACTGGCTCGTCGAGGAAAGCTTCGTCGGGCTCGTGGAACTCGTGAGCGGCGTGCGGCGCGCGATTCCGGTGTCGCTGCGGCGCTGGCGCAAGCGCATCCTGTCCGTCGACAACTGGCGCGAGATCGGCGCGTTTCGCCGCGCGCTCGCCGCCGAGCACTACGATCTGGTAATCGACTGCCAGGGCCTCATCAAGACCGCGTGGCTCGCGAACATGGCGCGCGGACCGCTCGTCGGCCTCGGCAACCGTACCGAAGGCGCCGGCTACGAATGGCCGGTGCGCTTTTTCTACGGGCGGCGCGTGCCGATCGCCCCGCGCACGCACGTGGTCGAACGCACGCGTCAACTGGTGGCCGCGGCGCTGAACGATCCGCCGCCGCAACCTACCGACGACATCGACTTCGGTCTCGACACGGGCCGTGCCGCGCTCGCGCTGTCGCAGGCGAATCTGAATCTGCCGGTGCCGTACGTGGTGTTCGTGCACGCGACTTCGCGCGCCGACAAGCAGTGGCCCGATGCCGCGTGGATCGAACTCGGGCAAGCGCTGGTGCGGCGCGGCGCATCGATCGTGCTGCCGTGGGGCAGCGACGCCGAGCGCGCGACCAGCGAGCGCCTCGCGAAGGAGTTCGGCGCGGCCGCGATCGTGCCGCCGAAGCTGTCGCTGCCGGCGGTGGTGGGGCTGATCGATGGCGCGGCCGCGACGGTCGGGGTTGACACAGGTCTGATCCATATCGCGGCGGCGCTGAAGCGGCCCACGGTCGAGTTGTACAATTTCTCGACCGCGTGGCGCACCGGCGGCTACTGGTCGCCGAACGTCGTCAATCTAGGCGCGGCGGGGCAGCCGCCTACGCTGCAGCAGGTGAAGTCGGTGCTCGCCGGCTTCGGGCTGTTGTAACCCGGGCCGGCCGGCATCAGCACCTGCTGCATCCTGTCGGTGCGCTTCGCCTTGCGCACCCTCCGTTCCAAAGGGCGACCATGAACGAATCCCAGATCATCGAAGTAGCGAACGCCGACTGGCACGGCTGCAATCTGTCCGTGCCGCGCGAGACGCTGCTCGCCGGCGTCGAGCGCGGCAAGGTGCTGTACTTCCCGAACCTGCGCTTCGCGATCGACGGTGGCGAACAGGCGCTGCTCGACCCGGCGCTCGCCGATCCGAACCGCAAGAACATCAGTCTCGAACCGAACGGCGGCGCGCTGCATGGCGTGGCCGGCGATGCGGTCACGCAATCGGCGGTGCGCGCGTTGATCGCGCGTTATCAGGCGAATGCGCGCACGCTCGTCGACGGGCTCTTTCCCGAGTACAGCGGCAAGCTGCGTGTCGCGCCGACGAGCCTGCGGCTGCATCAGGTCGAGACACGCGAAACCTCGTGGCGCAAGGACGATAGCCGTCTGCACGTCGACGCGTTTCCGTCGCGGCCGAATTACGGCGAGCGCATCCTGCGCGTGTTCACCAACGTCAATCCCCATGGCGTGCCGCGCGTATGGCGCGTCGGCGAGCCGTTCGAGGATATGGCGCAGCGCTTCCTGCCGCGTATCAAGCCGCAGATGCCCGGCTCCGCGTGGCTGCTGAACCTGCTGCACGTGACCAAATCGCTGCGCAGCGAATACGATCATCTGATGCTCAGTCTGCACGACGGCATGAAGGCCGACCTCGACTATCAGAAGACGAGCCCGCAACAGACCATGCCGTTTCCACCGGGCAGCGTGTGGGTGTGCTTCTCCGACCAGACCTCGCATGCGGTGATGTCCGGCCAGTTCATGCTGGAGCAGACTTTCTTCCTGCCAGTGAAGGCGATGGCGCAGCCGGAATGCGCGCCGCTCGGCATTCTCGAGCGCCTGAAGGGCAGGGCGCTGGTTTGAGCGCGGCGGTCGATTCGAGGACCGGGCAGATGCCGGCCCGCATCGCGCGCGTGAGCGCGCTGCGCCTTCCGAATCACGCGGGGCGCCGATGCTAAGGGCGATCTATCGCGCGCTGTGGTGGCTCATCGCGCCGCTTGCGGTGCTGCGTCTGTTGATCCGTTCGCGTAAGGAGCGCGGTTATCGCGAGCATATCGGCGAGCGCTTCGGTTATTCGCGCGGGCGCTTGTTGGAGGACAGCGCGCCGTTGATCTGGGTGCATGCGGTGTCGGTCGGCGAGACGCGCGCCGCGCAGCCGCTGATCGATGCGCTGATGAAGGCGCGCCCCGACGCGCGCATTCTGCTTACGCACATGACGCCGAGCGGCCGCGCGACCGGCATCGAGATTTTCGGCGACCGCGTGTTGCGCAGTTATCTACCGTACGACATGCCGCATGCGGTACGGCGCTTCTTGCGCGTGTGGCGGCCGTCGCTCGGTCTCGTGATGGAAACCGAGGTGTGGCCGACCCTGATCGACGAGTGCCGTCGCGCCGACGTGCCGCTCGTGCTGACCAACGCGCGGATGTCGGCGCGTTCGTTCAAGCGCGCGGCGAAATTCGGCGGTGCGACGAAGGACGTGTTTGGCGGCTTCGCGCGCGTGCTCGCGCAGAGTCCGTCCGATGCCGAGCGGTTGACCTCGCTCGGCGCGCGCAATGTCGCGGTGCTCGGCAATCTGAAGTTCGACATGAGCACGCCGCCCGAACTCGCGGCACGCGGCCACGCGTGGCGCGCGGCGATCGGCACGCGGCCCGTGTGGGTCGCGGCGAGCACGCGCGAGGGCGAAGAAGCGCTCGTGCTCGAGGCGTTCGCGGCGCTCGGCGTCGACGATGCGCTGCTGATTCTGGTGCCGCGTCATCCGCAGCGCTTCAATGAAGTCGCGGCGCTCGTCGAGAAAGCGGGGTTGCGGCTCGAACGCCGATCGAGTTGGGCGCCCGATGCGAAGGTCGCGTCGGCGGCGCGCACCGCCGACGATGGCGTGGCGCCGCTGCCTCGCGACGTGAACGTGCTGCTCGGCGATTCGATGGGCGAGTTGGGCGCTTACTACGCGGCGTCGGATCTTGCGTTTATCGGCGGCAGTCTGTTGCCGCTTGGCGGGCAGAACCTGATCGAAGCGTGCGCGGTCGGCGTGCCGGTGCTGATCGGGCCGCACGTTTTCAACTTCACGCAAGCCACCGCCGATGCGGTCGCGGCCGGTGCCGCCGTGCAGGTGCAGGATCCGTCCGATCTGGCGCGCGCGCTGCGCGAGCTGTTCGGCGACAAGTCGCGGCGGCTCGCGATGGGCGGTGCGGCTGCCGCGTTTGCGGCGAGGCATCGCGGGGCGACGGCGAGGACGGTGGATGTGTTGGCGGCGTTGTTGCCGGAGTAGGGGTGGGCGGGTGTCGTGCAATGCGGCGTGTTGCGTTTTGCTCGATGCGCAACGATTCCGCTGGACGCTCTCTCTGGCGATGCGATCAAACGACGCCACGAATCTCTCAAACGCCTTGCCATGACTGTTCAGTCGAAAAGCTCGGCAGGAAATGGCTCTCCGGTGCGCCAGGCCACCTCCGGAAAGTCCTGAGGATGCTGCGGCATCTTTATGTTTTTTTTCTCACGGTGTTGTTTAGCCACAGCGTTGCGGCCAATGCTGACATGTTGCATCTCCAGAGATACACGATCGCTGTAACGATCGATGCGAAGCTCGGTACATCGATGCCGCGCCATGGTCCGGACAATCAGATACATCGCATGGAAAAACGTGCGAGCAGCGCTGTGATGCCGCCGATGTAGAGTCTGACGCGCGGCGAAAGCGTGCTGACGGTGGGCAGGCCTTCGACCGGCTGCCGTTCGACGTGTTGCGCTTCTGCCGGGAACAGGTCGAGGTGAGCCGGTGGGGCCTTGGCGAACCGCTGTTCCTGTGGCCGCAAGGATACGGCTGCGTGATACCCGAATTGCGGGTCTTGCTTGCGCATCTAGATTTCGAGAGCGAACATCCGCGCGACTGAATTCCCGTAGCGCGCGACCGAACGCGCCGCAGCTTGCGGCAAAAGCGTTTGACAGTTGTTCGCTTAAATTCAGATGTCGGCTAATTGACGCTGCTTGTCTGTGTGTCATCGTGGTGCGGCCCTATTCATCCAGGAGCGCACCGAATCCATGACGAGCAATCTCGCACCGAATGCACCACCGACACCACAGCCACATGTAGCGCGTCTCAAGCAACCGGCATTCGCCTTTCCCTTCCTCCGCAAGCCGCAAGGCAATATCACGGCATCAGCACAGTTCACTGATGAGCATGACGTTTTCCGGCTGCTCGCGGCAAGCGAGCCGTCCGGCTCGTATCTCGCTAGCCGCAAGGGTCTGTGGCATGGTGGGATACATGTCACTGAGGGCGGCGCAGGTCAGGCGCTGGACCTTGACGCGGGACTACGCTGCATCGCAGATGGCGTGCTGGTCGCCTACCGCGCCGACAGCGACTATCCGGTCAGCCAACTGGCACTGGGCGGCAGCAACATGCCGTTTCAGGCGCCCTACAGTACGGGCTTTGCTCTCGTGCGCCATGAGATGGAGTTTCCGCGCGGCACGAAGCTGACATTCTACAGCCTGTACATGCACCTGATGTCCAACGCCGACTATGACAGCAACTTCCCTAAGCGGCAGAAACCGGCGTACTGATCGCGGCAGTGGCAGCTAACGCAGTACGCACAGGACAAGCCCCTGCCGGGTCGCAGCGGCCAGATTGCCGACCCGTCGCAGGTAGGTTTGCACGTGCGCAAGACGCCTAACGGCTCCGTTCTCGGCATCCTTGCGCAGGGTGCGAGCGTCAGCATAGGCAAAATGCAAACGGTGCACGGCGCAGCGTGGGGCCAGGTAACCGGCCTGAACGGTGCGACGCTGCACGCGCCCGTAGCGGGTGACTATGTCGCGCCCGCCGTGGCTATCAACGGCTGGATTTACCTAGGTGCGCAGAACGGCGGCCCGGTTGCCGAAGAGAACATCTCTGATTCGAATTTCGACTGTGTGATTGTCATCACTGATCAGGCGTGCAGCCCGGAACCCGGATGGCGCACATCGAGGTGTTCTGCGGCGAGGGGATCAGGCAGTTCATCGAGGCCGGACGCGCGTGGATCAAGACCAACTGTGCAAATCCGAAGCAGTGGAGTCAACTCGGTCTGCCCGCAGATCCGACGATCCTGCGCGTTGAGCGTGGAACGACTCTGTACCGTGACCATGGGCAACCCGGTCGGGATCCGAAACAGACCGATGTGATCCAGGTTTGCGCGTTTGCCACGCTGCCGCAGGATGCGGATCACCTGTTCATCGAAAAAGATCCCGGCGCCGACAGGGACAAGTGGCGCTGGTGGAAAGTGGACGCCGCCGATGTGCAACGCAATCCGATCTCAGGGTGGGTGCGTGAGCAGAGCTTTGCCGGCGGTCGCGTTACCCGTGAGTTTTCGCAAAGCTGGATCGATTTCGGGTGTCATGACGGGGAGCACGATCCGACGCACACCATTTTCGCGACCACTGGCGACTATGTGGACTATGCGCTCGGAAGTGATGTGCCCGGTGCGGGTTCTCTTGGCAAGCTGAGTCCGCTCATGAGTTCACTCTACCGTGTGCTCTATCCAACCGGAGACGGCGTACACGCGGCGGACGATCTTTGCAGTGTAGGACGAAGCCCTCAGAATTCCGGATTTCCGTGGGTCGCGGTTCGGGCATCGCGTCTCATTCCGAAGCACGAAAGCGAATGGGCCAACCCGGCAAAGTGGCAGGCGCTGATCAGTGCAATCGAGCAGCGCACCGGGCCAAAGCCTGAGCATGAAGAGGAAAAAAAGCGTATCGCGAAGCTTGTTTGGTGGGACGAGGTTGCGGCTAGAGTCCCTGGCTTTCCCGGCTCCGATGTGTATCACATCAATCCGATTGGGCTGGTGGGGAATTTTGGTCAAGGTTCCGCGCATCCGTTTATTACCATCCATGGACAACGAATCGAACTTCAGTTTTTACTGAAATCCAATGGCCAGCCGCTTAACGAAAAAGCCTATACCGATGCCGCTACGGAGTTGGGGTGTGAGGTGCAAGCAATTAAGGCGGTTGCAAAAAACGGAAACAGGTTCGTTAGGCCAGTACTTTAAACCCGACCAAGAATTGGCTTCGGGGGATGATTTGGTGCCAACTATTCTCTTCGAACGACATCTGTTTCATCGCGCAACCCACGGTAATTACGATCAAAGCCATCCCCACATTTCCAATCCCCTACAAGGCGGTTACGGGAGAAAAACGGTTCAATACGAAAAATTAATGGAAGCATATGCGCTCGACTCAAATGCGGCACTGCTTTCTTCATCTTGGGGACGATTTCAGATATTAGGAAGCAATTTCAAGGCGACGGGCTTCCATAATGTGCAAGACTATGTTGCGTCGGTGAGTGAGTCTGAGCTTTATCAACTTCGGGCGTTTGTTTCTTTTATCAAGGCAGATCCGGTCTTGAAAAAGGCTCTGTCCGGTAAAGACTGGCATGGGTTCGCAGTGAGATACAACGGTCCAACGCAAGAGGGCTACGATGAAACTATCGCAAGAAATTATAGGGAGCAAGGTGGGCGATGAAATCAATCAAGTATGTAATCTGCGCGATGACGCTGTTTGGCGGCGCTTTTTGCGAGTTGGCTATAGCTGCGCCCTCGCTATGCAAGTCACCGGAATCTGTGGTTTTTTCCTGCTTGACTATGGCTTCAAAAACTATCGCGTTGTGCATGGATAAGCGCACTCAAACGATAACTTATCGATTTGGGAAGCCTGGAGAAATAGAGATGTCCTATTCTGCAAAACAAGGAGATGAAGGGGAATTTTATTATAATCACTATTTTCGACAGAATGTTGATTACACGCGGATTCATTTCATAAGGGCGGGGTACGAATACTCGGTATTCCGGAATTATGACGCTACCGAATCTCAAGTTTCCAACTATGGTGTGGCGGTATCTAAGAATGGGGGCGATGAACGGCAGATTAAATGCCAATCGCAAGTGATTGATAACATGTCAATAATCCTTAAGCATTTGAGGTGCGATGAGAGTAGCGCGCTTGGCTGCTCTTGAGTTTCATTGGCTTTGTTGCGATTAGGGCCGATGGTAAATCACTCCTCCATACACATGCGCTGCCTCGCGCTTCAGTGGGACAACACGCGCCGCGCGTGTGCACGGCACGCGTTACGATTGGCAAAGGCGTTTCGAGGTGGGTTGCGATGCGTGCCGCCCATTGTCCGCTACCGAAGTGGGGTGGCGTGCTGCAAGCGAGAGCCAGATGCGAGCGGTGTTTGATCGAATTCGCCTACAGAGCACCGACATGGCAGTAGAAAGCAAAAAGCAAAAAGCTCAGTTGGTTAAAGTCCTAGGCATTCCCCGAATGCGATGTGTTCACGTCAATCCGAATGGGCTGTCGATGAATTTCCTGCGGGGTACCCATTCGCAACGTATTGCGGAAGCAGTGGAGGCAGTTGATGCTAAAAAATCGACAATTTGATTTCGCAATAAAATCTTTGCTGCTCATCGCTTTGATTTTCGTCGCATCATGGAGTGCTGACATCAATTGGCACCGTTCAAACGAATCTCCATCTTGGAAAAATCGAAAGCATCGATGCACGATCAAACCAAAATTATTCAAGAGATGAGGTTAATTTTTTTGTGAGGCAGATTGCTGCGTTTAATTCATCAGCGTTGTCAGAGCCATCAAATGCATATTCTGCGCCGATGCTGCTGCTTGGCCAGGGAAAATTTCTGACGCCAGAGGCCGAATTGAGGTCTTCGGCTCTTTGCGGGAACAAAGAAATATCCGATGATCCGGTCTTGTTGCAGGCAATGAAGAGAGTGATTGGTTGTGATGCTCAAACCTATGGCAGTATTCAGGCTCCAAATGAGAGGGCGGTAGTTAGTAATAGGGCATTCTTTTTAACTCCCCAAAATCACTAGGCATTGAAAAATCTTACTTGATTAAAGGGGATATGGATCAATTTCGAATGTCAAGACTAGGACCACGATCCGCCGCACACAATTTTCGCGACAACAGACATTCCCAAACCCACCCTCACACCTTCAACAACCCCTTCTTTTCAATAAACTTCACCACATCATCAAGACCCTCGAGCGCCTTCAGATTACACATCACAAACGGCCGCTCGCCGCGCATCTTCTTCGCATCGGATGCCATCACATCGAGGTTCGCGCCCACCAGCGGCGCGAGATCGGTCTTGTTGATCACGAGCAGATCCGACTTCGTGATCCCTGGTCCGCCCTTGCGCGGAATCTTCTCGCCGCCCGCGACGTCGATCACGTAGATCGTCAGGTCCGACAGCTCCGGGCTGAAAGTCGCCGCGAGGTTGTCGCCGCCCGATTCGATGAACACGATGTCCGCATCCGGAAAACGCGTGAGCATGCGGTCGACCGCTTCGAGGTTGATCGATGCGTCCTCGCGGATCGCGGTGTGCGGGCAGCCGCCCGTCTCGACGCCCATGATGCGCTCGGCCGGCAGCGCGCCCGCGACGGTCAGCAGACGCTGATCCTCTTTCGTATAGATGTCGTTCGTGATCGCGACGAGGTCGTACTGGTCGCGCATCGCCTTGCACAGCATTTCGAGCAGCGTGGTCTTGCCCGAGCCGACCGGGCCGCCGACGCCCACGCGCAGCGGCGGCAGCTTCTTCGTGCGGATAGGGGTAGCGGAAGCGGAATGATGAGATGCGTTCATGATGGATCGTGTGATCGTGCTACGAGCGGAAGAGCCGCGAATACTGCGACTCGTGGCGCGCCGACAGAATGCCGAGCTGCGGCGCGAACGTGTTGAGGTCGTCACGCGAGGTCGCCAGCGCGCGCGCGACGGCCGCGTCGATCGGCTCACGCAGCGCGACGATGATGCGTTGCCCCGCGAGTTGGCCGAGCGGCACCGCCTTCAACGCGGCGGCGGTCTGGTTCTCGACCCAGCTGAACGCATAGGCGGCGAGCGCGGCATCGACCGGAGCATTGTGCGCGTGAGCGGCGAATGCGAACGCGCTCGGCTGCGCGAGTGGCGTCAGCGACGCGAGCGTTTCGCGCCTCGCCACGTCGCCCCATTCGAGCGACACACACAGCTGTCGCAGCGACCAGCCCATCTGCTCCGTTTCGCGGCGCAGTTCGGCGGACTCGCGGCTCGCGAGGAATTCGGCGTTGGCGTCGGCGAGTTCCACGGCGTCGTGGGTGCGCCAGCGTTCAATCTGCTGCGCGAGGAACGGCAACTCGCCGCGCGCGAGCACGTCGGTCAGGCCGCGTTCGATCCATATGCGCGCGGAGTCGGCATCAGTGATGAGCAGCGATTCAATCGCCGCTTCGAGACCCTGCGAATAGCTGAACGCGCCAATCGGCAGTGCTGGCGACGCGAGATGCAGCAGCGCGGTGAATTCAGCGATGCGCATGACGATGCGGGTGGTGTCCATGTCCGCACGATTCGTCGTGCACGTGGTCATGGTCGTGATCGTGATCGTGATCGTGCGGGTGCGAAGAGCCCTCATGGGCATGAGCATGCTCATGCCCATGATGCTCACCAAACACCTGTTGCGCGATCGCATAGTCCTCGGCGAACGTCTCGTCGTGCCCATGCTTATGTCCACCGCCATACGCCCCGGTCTCAGGCTGAAACGGCAGCGACACCTGCTCGACCGTCGCGCCGATGCGTTTGAGCATGTCGGCGAGCACCGGATCGTATTCGAGCTTCAGATAATCGGCGCCCACTTCGACCGGCGTATGACGATTGCCGAGGTGATAGGCGGCGCGCGTCAACGTCAACGCGTCCGATGCGCGTACGACAAGCACGGCTTCATCAGCCGCAACGACACGCACGAGCCCGCCATCATCGGCGACGAGCACGTCGCCATCGCGCAGCACGGTGCCGCGCGGCAACAGCAATGCGATTTCCTCGCCGTCATCGAGCGTCGCGGCAAGACGGCTCTTGCGACGTTCATCGAACGCGAGCGTCAAGGTCGGCGCGCGCTTGACGAGTACCGGCGCGATCTTCAGATGCGGCGCGAGAAGTTTGTTCAGTGTACGCATGATCAGAACAGGAAATAGCGTTGCGCCATCGGCAGCACGGTGGCCGGATCGCAGGTCAGCAACTGGCCGTCGGCGATCACCTGGTAGGTTTCCGGATCGACGCTGATGTTCGGGCGCCACGCGTTGTGAATCATGTCGGCCTTCGTCACGTTGCGGCAGTTCTTCACCGCGACAATGCGCTTGTGCAAACCATAGCGTTCGGCCACATTCGCATCGGCGGCGAGTTGCGACACGAAGGTCAGCGACGTGCGGCCCAGCGCTCCGCCGCGCGTCGCGAACATCTCGCGATAGTGCACGGGTTGCGGCGTCGGAATCGATGCATTCGGATCGCCCATCTGCGCCATCGCGATCATGCCGCCCTTCAGGATCAGCGACGGCTTGATGCCAAAGAACGCCGGCTCCCAGAACACGAGGTCGGCCCACTTGCCCGGTTCGATCGAACCGACTTCATGCGCGATGCCGTGCGTGATCGCCGGATTGATCGTGTACTTCGCGACATAGCGTTTCGCGCGGAAATTGTCGTGGCGCGCGTTGTCCTCGGGCAGCGCGCCGCGTTGCACCTTCATCTTGTGCGCGGTCTGCCACGTGCGGATGATCACTTCGCCGACGCGGCCCATCGCCTGCGAATCCGAAGAAAGCATCGACAGCGCGCCGAGATCGTGCAGGATGTCCTCGGCGGCGATCGTCTCGCGGCGAATCCGCGATTCGGCGAACGCGATGTCTTCGGCAATCGACGGATCGAGGTGATGGCACACCATCAGCATGTCGAGATGCTCGTCGAGCGTGTTGACCGTGTAGGGTCGCGTCGGATTCGTCGACGACGGCAGCACGTTCGCTTCGCCGCACACCTTGATGATGTCCGGGGCGTGGCCGCCGCCCGCGCCCTCGGTGTGATAGGTGTGGATCGTGCGGCCCTTGAACGCGGCGACGGTCGCTTCGACGAAGCCCGCTTCGTTTAGCGTATCGGTGTGGATCGCGACCTGCGTGTCGGTATCGTCGGCGACGCCAAGGCAGTTGTCGATCGCCGCGGGTGTCGTGCCCCAGTCCTCGTGCAGCTTCAGGCCGATCGCGCCCGCGGCGATCTGTTCGGTCAGCGGGGCTGGCTGGCTCACGTTGCCCTTGCCGAGAAAGCCGAGGTTCATCGGATAGCCGTCGGCCGCTTGCAGCATGCGTTCGAGATGCCACGGCCCCGGTGTGCAGGTGGTCGCATTCGTGCCGGTCGCGGGGCCGGTGCCGCCGCCGAGCATCGTCGTCACGCCGCTCGCGAGTGCTTCCTCGATCTGCTGCGGGCTGATGAAGTGGATGTGCGTATCGATGCCGCCCGCGGTCACGATCAGCCCTTCGCCCGCGATCACTTCGGTGGAGGCTCCAATCGCGATCGTCACATTCGGCTGGATGTCGGGATTGCCGGCCTTGCCGATCGCCGCGATGCGGCCGTCCTTGATGCCGATGTCGGCCTTCACGACGCCCCAGTGATCGAGGATCACCGCGTTCGTCACGACGGTATCGACGACCTCGGCATGCACACGCTGCGACTGGCCCATGCCGTCGCGAATCACCTTGCCGCCGCCGAACTTGACCTCTTCGCCGTAGGTCGTGAAGTCGCGCTCGATCTCGATCAGCAGTTCGGTGTCGGCGAGGCGCACGCGATCGCCGGTGGTGGGGCCGAACATCTCCGCGTACGCGCGGCGGCCAATGCGTAGTGTCATGGTGTGGGTCCGAAATGAGCGACAGGCAAGGCAAGGCGGAGCAGGGCGGTCGAAACGCCAGGGCGCGGGCAGCGCATCACAGCTTGCCCATCACCTTGCCGTTGAAGCCGTAGACGATGCGCTCGCCGGCCAGCGCGACGAGTTCGACGGTGCGCTCCTGACCGGGCTCGAAGCGCACCGCGGTGCCCGCAGCGATGTTCAGGCGAAAGCCGCGCGCCGCTTCGCGATCGAACGACAGCGCGTCGTTCACCTCGTAGAAATGGTAATGCGAGCCGATCTGCACGGGACGGTCGCCGGTATTCGACACGACCACCGTGACCGTCGCGCGGCCCGCGTTCAGTTCGTGCTCGCCGTCGTCGATGAGGAGTTCGCCGGGAATCATGGGGCCTGCCTTGACGAAGAGGAGTTCAGGGAATCGGGTGATGGACGGTGACAAGCTTGGTGCCGTCGGGAAACGTCGCTTCGACCTGGATGTCGGGGATCATCTCGGGCACGCCCTCCATCACGTCGGCGCGCGTGAGCAGCGTGGTGCCATAGTGCATCACCTCGGCGACGCTCTTGCCGTCGCGCGCGGCTTCCATCAGCGCGGCGGTGATGAAGGCGACCGCCTCCGGATAGTTCAGCTTGAGGCCGCGCGCGCGGCGCCGTTCGGCGAGCAGCGCGGCGGTGAAGATCAGCAGCTTGTCCTTCTCGCGAGGTGTCAGCTTCATCGGGTGTGGGTCTCGGCGTTTGATGTGTCGTGGCGGCGTCGTGGTCGCGTCGCGGTGACGGGGGCCTGGCGTCGCGCGATCATCCGGTCACGGTATCAAGTCCGGCTAACGGCGCGCTTACAACTACGTTTGCGACCGCGCATGCCACCGCGTCTGCAAAATTACAGATCGGCGGGCAGCGGTGCGCCGAACCACTTCTTCGACATCGCACCGAGCGTGCCGTCGTGTTTGGCCTGGGCGATCGCGGCATCGACCTTCTGTTGCAGGCGCGGCTCGTTCTTGTTCATGCCGACGAAGCACGGCGAGTTCTTGATCACGAACTTCGGCTCCGGACGGCGCGGCGGATTCTTCGCGAGGATCGCCGCCGCGACGATGTTGCCGGCCGCGATCAGCTGCACCTGGCCGGACAGGAACGCGGCGATCGTCGCGTTGTTGTCCTCGAAGCGCTTGATCGTCGCGTTCGGCGCCATCTGCGTGAGACCGATTTCCTCGAGCGCGCCGCGCGTCGCGCCGACGGTCTTGCCGGTGAGATCGGCGGGACCGCTCACCTTGATGTCGGCGGGACCGAACACGCCCTGGTAGTACGGCGCGTACGCGTTCGAAAAGTCGATCACCTTTTCGCGCTCCGGCGTTTTGCCGAGCGACGAGATCACGAGGTCGACCTTGCCCGTTTGCAGATACGGAATGCGGTTCGCGCTGTTGACCGGCACGAGTTCGAGCTTCACGTTCATCGCTTTGGCGAGCAGCGCGGCCGTGTCGATGTCATAGCCCTGCGGCTTCATGTCGAGGCCGACCGAGCCGAACGGCGGATAGTCCTCGGGCACGGCGACCTTCAGCACGCCGGCCTTGGCGATGTCGTCGAGCGTGTCGGCGTGCGCGGAGCCCGCATGAAACGCGAGATCGGCGACGATGGGCAGGGCGAGCAATGCGGCCAGCAGGGCGCGGCGCGCGGAGCGGGAGAGAGTGCGGGTCATGGGCGTGAGCAGTGGTGGTGTCGGTGTCGGGTCCTCGCTGGCTTCATCGTGGCCGGCCGCGAAGTGGCGAGTGCAACGCAAGCTGTGTGCCATCCCCCCTGTGGCGTGGCGGGGCGGCGTGCGACGCCAGTTCGCGCACATGGTTGGGGCGTGCGCGTGCGCCGCCTTGGTGCGCAAAGAGCGTGATGAAGACGAAAGCGGGAAGCCGCGCTCTCAGGTCGACCAGATCCGCAACGGCACCGCCGCGACACCATGCACGACCGGCCGCAATTGCAGCCAACAGCGCGTGAGCGCGTGCTGCAGCGTTTCCATCGAGCGCGACACCGCGCGCACGAGCAGCACGCCGTTCGTCACGCACGAGGCGGCTGCTCGCAACGTGTCGTCGAACGGCAGTTGCGCGCTCAGCGATTCGGCGAGCGCGTCGTCGCAAGCGGCGCCTACGGCCCACAGCGTGCCGTAGGCCGGAAAGCCGGCGAGCCCCTGCGGCGCGTCGCGCAGCGGATCGTCGGCGGTGAGGCTCGCGCGTTCGAACCACAGCAGCTCGCCATTCGCGCCGACGATGCGCGACACCGCGCGCAAGCTACCCGCCGACCAGCGTTCGCCGGCCGCCTGGCGTCCGAGCTGGGTCGCGTCCCAGCCGATTGCGCTCGCGCCGTCCGCGAGCGTCAGCGAAAAATCGAGATGCGCGTTCGCGTGATCGAACACGATGTTGTTCTGCGGCAGCCAGTCGAGCTTCGCGTGCTCACCGACACGCAGCGCGATGCGCTGCCGCGCCGCGCGGCCGTTCGACTTGTACCACTTGGTTGCGCCCGGCGTCGTCAGCACCGCGTGCGTGTGCGCGGCGAGCGTGATGTCGATGTCGAGCTGATCGCCACCCGCGACGCCGCCGGGCGGATGCACGATCACCGCGTGACAGATCGACGGGCCTTCCGGATAGAGCGGCCGTTGCACGCGCAGCGGTCCGTCGTGCAGCCGGTGCGCGAGCGTCGTGCGAGCGTCGCCGCCGACGAAGCCGAGTTCGAGTCGCGCGCGCCACGGCGTGTGCGCGGCGGCGAGCGTGGCGTGGTTTTCGTGAAGCGACATGCGGATGGATTGGGGAATCGGCGTGCGACGAGGATAGCACGCGTGTCGAAGCGCGGAAGCCGCGGAAGCGGCTACGAAGCGGCCCCCTCGGGCGAGGCCTCGGTCACCGACAGCACCTTGATGCCCTCCCACTGCGGATGCAACAGTCGCAGCAACGCAAGGATCGCGCGGGGGGTGTTTTCCTGGACGGTCAACGAGTCGCTGCCTGTCTGGATTGCTTTCTTGCCATGTTGGCAATACTGATATTCGACGTGAACCGTCACGGACATGCTTTTCTCCCTCTATATCGATTTTGTGTCGCCGACCCAGGCCGTATCGCGGCGGCGTCTAGCGTACGAGTGTCGGCTCGGCGTGATCGTCCACGCCCCGTTCCGCGCGATTGATGAATCCGCAGTCGAGCAACAGCTGACAGAAAGCTTCCGGCGAACACGACGGCCCGGTCGTCCCGGCCATTCTCGCGAGAACGTCGGGGAACGACGCGAGCACGTGCCAGCTGTCGTAATACGCGTGCAGCTGGGGCGCGAGTTCGTTGCCGAGCTTCTCCCAGCGCACCGACAGCATGCCGACCGTACCGCCGCTGTCCACTTCGAATAGACCAAAAGTGACCGCCGACACGACGTTCATCACCCTGCAATAGGAGGCTGGGTTTCTGTAAAACTCGCGTCTGACCTGCTTGTTGTCGTCCATGGTGTCCACCTCGTCGAACCGTTGCGGCGTTGCCTAGCCTGTGTAACGGTTGCGCGGCGGATAACTTGAGCTCGCTTACACGGCAATCAATCCCCTTACTCCGTCCGCATCCATGTTCGCCCCCTCGCCGCCCGCGACGATCTCGCCGCGACTCATCACCCAGTAACGATCGGCGATCGCTTTGGCGAAGTCGTAGTACTGCTCGACCAGCAGCACCGTCATGCCCATGTCCTCGACGAGCTGCCGCAGCGTGCGGCCGATGTCCTGAATGATCGACGGCTGGATGCCCTCGGTCGGCTCATCGAGGATCAGCAGTTGCGGCTCGCTCATCAGCGCGCGGCCGATCGCGAGCTGTTGCTGCTGACCGCCGGAGAGATCGCCGCCGCGCCGGTTGCGCATGTCCTTCAGTACCGGGAAAAGCTCGTAGATGCGCTCGGGGATTTTCTTCGGCGCCTTTCTGCTCGCGGCGCCGACCAGCAGATTTTCCTCGACGGTGAGGCGCGGAAAGATATCGCGGCCCTGCGGTACGTAGGCGAGCCCCTGGGCAACGCGGGCATGGGTCGGCAGTTTCATCAACTGTTCGCCGCGCCATGCGATCGCGCCGCTTTTCGCGGGCACGACGCCCATCAGGCAGCGCAGCAGCGTGGTCTTGCCGACGCCGTTGCGCCCGAGCAGCACCGTCAGCTTGCCGTCGGGCACCGTGAGCTTCACGTCGCGCAGAATATGGCTGCCGCCGTAGTATTGGTTCAGTCGGTCTACTTCGAGCATTGTTCAGTCGTCCTGTCGGGTTGACGATGCGGTGCCGCTTCCAGCAGCAATCAGCGGCCTAGATAAGACTCGATCACCGTCTCGTCGCGCTTGACTTCGTCGAGCGTGCCGTGCGCGAGCACGCGGCCTTCGGCCATCACCGTCACCTTGCCTGTGTCGCCCGCGAGCGCCGCGACGAACTCCATGTCGTGCTCGACGACCATCATCGAGCAGGTGCCACGCAGGTGGTTGAGCAATTCGGCGAGTTGCATCGTTTCGTCGTCGGTCATGCCGGCTGCGGGTTCGTCGAGCAGCAGCAGCGCCGGTTGCTGCATCAGCAGCATGCCGATTTCGAGGCGCTGCTTCTGGCCGTGCGATAGCTCGCCGGCGAGCCTTCGCGCCTCGCTTTCCAGCCCGATCAGCGCGAGCGTTTCCTCGATGCGGGCCTGCGCGTCGCCATCGAGCCGCGCGCGCAGCGACGCCCACCAGCCCTTGTCGGTCTTCATCGCGAGTTCGAGGTTTTCCCACACCGGATGCTGCTCGAACACGGTCGGCTTCTGGAACTTGCGGCCGATGCCGGCGCGCGCGATCGCCGGTTCGTTCATGCGCGTGAGATCGATCGACTGGCCGAGAAACACCTTGCCGTGATCGGGCGCGGTCTTGCCCGTGATCACGTCCATCATCGTCGTCTTGCCCGCGCCGTTCGGGCCGATGATGCAGCGCAGTTCGCCCGCGTCGATCGCGAGCGACAGCGCGTTCAGCGCGCGAAAGCCGTCGAAGCTGACCGTCACGTCCTCGAGGTAGAGGATCGTGCCGTGCGATATGTCGATCTCGCCGGGCACGACCGCGTGTCCCATGCTCGCGACGCCGCTCAGCGAGCGTTCCGGTGGTGCTTCGGGTAAATCCAGATCGGGAACCATCGGGTTTTCGTTCATCAGCGGTTCCTTTTACGCGTCAGCAGATCGGCGAGCCCCATGATGCCGTTCGGCAGCAGCAGCGGCACCAGCACGAAGATCAGGCCGAGAAAGAACAGCCAGTATTCGGGGAAGTTCGCCGTGAAGAAGCTCTTCGCACCGTTCACGGCGAACGCGCCGATGATGGGGCCGATCAGCGTGCCGCGTCCGCCGACCGCCACCCAGATCGCCATTTCGATCGAGTTGCCCGGCGACATCTCGCCCGGATTGATGATGCCGACCTGCGGCACGTACAACGCGCCCGCGATGCCGCACAGCACCGCCGACACGGTCCACACGAACAGCTTGTACGCCAGCGGGCTGTAGCCGAGGAACATCAGCCGCGTTTCGCCGTCGCGCACCGCGGTCACCACGCGGCCGAGCTTCGACGTGACGATGGCGCGCGCGCCGATGAACGCGGCGATCAGCACCGCGAACGTAATGAGCAGCAATGCGGCGCGCGTGCCCTGATGCGTGATCGGAAAGCCGCCGATGCGCTTGAAGTCGGTGAAGCCGTTATTGCCGCCGAAGCCCGTCTCGTTGCGATAGAACAGCAGCATCGCGGCGAAGGTCATGGCTTGCGTGATGATCGACAGATAGACACCCTTCACGCGCGAGCGGAACGTGAAGAAGCCGAACACCCACGCGACCACGGCGGGTACCAGCACGACCAGCAAGAGCGCGTAGCCGAGATGTTGCGTGCCATGCCAGTACCACGGCAACTGGTGCCAGTCGAGAAACACCATGAAGTCGGGCAGATCGCTGCCGTACTTGCCGTCGTGGCCGATCGCGCGCATCAGGTACATGCCGATCGCGTAGCCGCCGAGCGCGAAGAACAAGGCGTGACCCAAACTCAGGATGCCGCAGTAGCCCCACACCAGATCGAGTGCGAGCGCGGCGATCGCATAGCACATGAACTTGCCGGTCAGTGTCATCGCATACGCGGACAGATGAAAGGCGCTCGTCTCCGGAATCACCAGCGCGGCGAACGGCACGCCGAGGCCGAACACGATGATCAGCGCGATCAGCGCGAGCCACGCGCGACGCGACAACAGCGCGGGCCGCGGTGGCAGGCCGAGCGCGAAGCCGGTGTTGGACTCGCGCGCGCCGTCGGCGCCAGCGGCACTGGCGCGCGACGACGAAGCGGAAGCGGGGTCTGCCGATGAAGTAGCCGATGTCATCTCATGCCTCCGCGCTACGGCCCTTCAAGGCGAACATGCCCTGCGGACGCTTCTGGATGAACAGCACGATCAGCACGAGCACCGCGATCTTCGCGAGCACCGCGCCCCAGAACGGTTCGATCGTTTTGCTGACGAGTCCCAGCCCGAAGCCGCCGAGCACGGTGCCCGCGAGCTGGCCGACGCCGCCGAGCACGACCGCCATGAACGAATCGATGATGTAGCTCTGGCCGAGGTCCGGCCCGACATTGCCGATCTGCGACAGCGCGCAGCCGCCGAGCCCCGCGATGCCCGCGCCGAACGCGAACGCATACGAATCGACGCGCGCGGTCTTCACGCCGACGCACGCGGCCATGCGACGGTTCTGCGTGACCGCGCGCACGAACAGACCCAGCCGCGTGCGCGTGAGCACGGCCCACGCGATCGCGACGACGATCAGCGAGAACGCGAGAATCGCGAGCCGGTTGTACGGCAGGATCAGATTCGGCAGCACGGTGACGCCGCCGCTCATCCACGACGGATTGACGACCTGGACGTTCTGCGCGCCGAACAGCATGCGGGTGGCCTGAATCAGGATCAGGCTCACGCCGAAGGTGGTCAGCAACGTTTCGAGCGGGCGGCCGTACAGGTGCTTCAGCACGAGCCGTTCGAGCACGATGCCGACCAGCGCCGCCGCGACGAACGCGGCCGGTATCGCAAGCAGCGGATACCAGTCGAACGCGTTAGGCGCGAAACGCTGAACGAGGTTCTGCACGACGTAGGTCGCATATGCGCCGATCATCAGGAATTCGCCGTGCGCCATGTTGATCACGCCGATCAGGCCGTACGTGATGGCGAGGCCGAGCGCGGCGAGCAGCAGCACGCTGCCGAGCGACAGCCCCGCGAACAGCGTGCCCGCGATCTGGCTGCGGCGCTGGATCGCATCGAGCTCATCGATGCCGCTTTGCGCTGCCGCGCGCACGCGTTCGTCGGCTTCGGCAAACGTGCCGTCGGCTTTCTTCGCGACCAGCGGGCGCAGCAGTTCGTTCATTTCGAGGTCGTGGCGCGCGGCGACCAGTTGCACCGCTTCGAGGCGCTTGGCCGGATCCGGGTCGTGCATTGCGCTCATCGCCCACAGCGTGTCGAGACGTTTCTTCAGAGCGGGATCGGTTTCTTTCGCGCGCGCCGCGTCGACGAGTGGCTTGATCGACGGATCGGGGTTGTGCAGCAGCGCATCGACGGCGGCTGCGCGTGTCGCCCGATCGGGCGAGGCGAGTTGCAGACCCGACAGCGCGCCCGCCACTTTGGAGCGCAGCAGGTTGTTCAGCGTGACCGGTTGCGCGTCGCTCGTGGCGACGGGCTGGCCGGTGACGGCATCGCGGGTGGCGTCGCCGTCCTGCAGCAGTACCGCGCCTGCGTCGGTGGCGAGCGCGTTGTCGTCGGCGAGCGCCTTGAGCACCGCGAGCGACGCGGCATCGTGCGTCGAGATCAGCTTGTCGATCGCGGCGGACTTCGCCTCGAAGTCGTCGCCCGCGAGCGGCGCGACGTCGGCCTGGGTCAGCGCGAATGCAGCGCCCGGCGCGGCGGCGAGAAGGACCGCGAGCGGCAGCAGGAGCGTCGCGCCGCGTCGTCGTACGGAAGTCGGAAATGAAAACGCCATGATGGCCTTTTGCACTGGGTTGAATCGATGAGCCGCTCGAGCGCGCGAGGGCGTCGCGTCAGACGTCGCGCCGCCGCTTCAGCGGGACGTTGCCGCGCATTGGCGTGCGCGGTCACGCCGCGCGACGCAGCGAACGCGCGGCGGCGGCGCGAAGCGCAGGGCGTCTGGGTCGCGCGCGCGCCGCGCGCGCGTCGGCACGCAGGTCGCGCGTCGCGACCGAAGCGGCGATACACGCGCGGTGACCCGCGCGCCACATCGCCGCCGAGCCGCGACGAGGCTCACGCCGACACGTCATGCGACGCGCGAGCGCCGCAGGAACGCCGGAATCGAGCTGACCACATCCGGCTTGCCAGCATTGCCGGCGATGAACGGGCTCCACGGTTGCGCGCGAATCGGTCCCTTGGTGCGCCACACGACGTTGAACTGGCCATCCGCGCGTACCTCGCCGATCATCACCGGCTTGTGCAGATGGTGGTTGCCGTCCATCTCCAGCGTGAAGCCCGACGGTGCGGCGAAAGTCTGGCCGACCATCGCGACGCGCACCTTGTCGACGCCGGTGCTCTTTGCTTTCTCGACCGCCTGCTTCCACATATGAATGCCGACGAAGGTCGCTTCCATCGGATCGTTGGTCACGCGCTTCGTGCCGCCCGGCAGGTTGTTGTCCTTGACCCACGTGGCCCATTGCTTCTTGAACTTCTCGTTGGACGGATTGCGCAACGACATGAAGTAGTTCCAGGCCGCGAGATTGCCGACGAGCGGCTTCGTATCGATGCCGCGCAGCTCCTCTTCGCCGACCGAGAACGCGACGACCGGCACATCCGATGCCTTCAGCCCCTGGTTGCCGAGCTCCTTGTAGAACGGCACGTTCGAATCGCCGTTCACGGTCGAGATCACGGCGGTCTTGCCGCCTTGCGAGAAGGTCTTGATGTTCGCGACGATGGTCTGATAGTCGCTGTGGCCGAACGGTGTATAGACCTCCTGAATGTCGGCTTCCTGCACGCCTTTCGATTTGAGGAACGCGCGCAGAATCTTGTTGGTCGTGCGCGGATACACATAGTCGGTGCCGAGCAGGAAGAAGCGCTTCGCGCCGCCGCCTTCGGCGCTCATCAGGTATTCGGTCGCGGGAATCGCCTGCTGGTTCGGCGCGGCGCCCGTATAGAACACGTTGCGCGACATTTCCTCGCCTTCGTACTGCACCGGATAGAACAGCAGGCCGTTCAGTTCCTCGAACACCGGCAGCACCGACTTGCGCGACACCGAGGTCCAGCAGCCGAACACGACCGCGCACTTGTCCTGCGTCAGAAGCTGGCGCGCCTTCTCGGCGAACAGCGGCCAGTTCGACGCGGGGTCGACGACCACAGGCTGGATCTGACGGCCCATCACACCGCCGTTCTTGTTGATGTCGGCGATCGTCATCAACGCGGTGTCTTTCAGCGACGTTTCGGAGATCGCCATCGTGCCGGACAGCGAATGCAGGATGCCCACCTTGATCGGGCCGCTATTGGACTGCGCGTGCGCGAACGGCACGCGGCCCGCGAGCGCGAGCGCGCCGGACATGGAGCCGAACTTCAACAGACTGCGACGTTTCATGCGCTATCCCCTTGTCATTGATGGTCACTGTTTATGAGCGTCGATTTCAGCCAGCCTGGCTGAGCTCGCACGACTAGCCGATCGTCTACTGCAAGGCACATGCCATGTGACACATTCGATGCGATGCGCGTGCGATGCCCGTTGCGGCGCGGCTATCGGCGCGAGGGCGGCGCGTCGAGCCATCGATGCCGCGGCGCGAAGGTGGTGCAGTCGTGCGCGCCGCGCCTCGTTCGGGTGCGTGTCGCGCCGCGACGAAGCGCACTTCGCCGCCAGCGAAGCGCCGCTGGCGCGCGCTGGGCATCGGCGGTGCATCGGCGGCATCGGGGCGCCGCGTCTTTGTGCATGACGTGAGGATTGGGTGGACTGAAAGACCGCCGATGCCGAACAGGGAGAGCCGACACGAGAGAACGCGCCCCCGACAGCCCATCCGATATGTCAGCCTTCAGGGGACTTGCTAGTCGCAGCTAATCTGCTTGACGATTTCCACCGGGGCCGTAGACAAGCCGGCATTTTCTTTATAGGAAGCGGATAGTTGCCTCGTAAGCACGATGCCAGTGCCTTCGTATCGACACCCGAGCCAGATCGGGACGCCGCTTGATCGAAAACGCCAGCGGGCTATTCGCTCGTGGGGCCGGCAATGCTGTGTCGCTAGTCGGGGCGATGCTTGCGTTCCTTTTGGGATTGGCATCGAAGAATGTTATCCCCTGCAAAAAGCGAGGCGACATATCCATCTGGGGAGTCCAATCCTCGGATATCGGCTGACTCAATGACTCATTGACTGAAATTGATGGCAAGCACGCCAGTTCTGTTGCGCAAGCCTGATTGGTGAGAACGAGATCCAGTGACTCGATCAATTCCGCGCCACCCTCGATATCTTCATGCCCGGTAAAACCAGACACTTCCATGTGCCCATCGCCGAACACGTCAATTTCGATGCGCTGTCCGACGACGGTTACTAAAACCAGCACGCTATCAGGTCATTGGCGGCTTAGGGAATAGTGAATCCTGGCATCATCAAGTCTGTCGCAGGTCATACAGTGGATCAGTGGATGGGGCATTGCTATCGTGCCAGTATCCTAAACCGATGATTCGGGTTCTACTTCAAGGGAATCAAACTCTATAAGTAATTCAGCGCCTAGTGTGGCCTCAAGAACCGCAATGTTTTTCAACGGCTTCCCTTTCCCCCACGAGTAAGCTTTGTCCAGCGAGGCTAGTGCCTTCCGGTACTCATCCGAATTGAAATCGGTTAGCACCTTGATTGAGTAGACGATGTTCTGTATCAGAAAGTCGTTGGCCCAACATCGGGTGGCCCCGCTGAACAACAGCCGTACTCGGTCTTTCTTGTTATCGAACATCAGACGAAGTTCGACAACCTCCTTGTCCATGTCCGCTGCTATACCGAGCAGGTACCAGTCGTGAAATGATACGTACTGTTCAATGATTTTCATCTTGGGTCATCCATCCATCAGGGGTTCCAAGGACTGAAGGGTACGACCAAGCCCCCACCGTCTCGCGCGCTGCCATTCCAGTTATGTGCGTGCGGTTTCATGCCATTGTGAAAATGGTCGAAATCCAGGTCTACAACAGGTTTCCCATCATCTCCGAATAGCCGCATCTGCCCACTGCCCGGATTCGTGTACCACGTTCCCGGCTCGCCCTCGTTTGGAGTTTTGGCAATGTCGAATGAGTCAACATCAGCGATACCCGACTGGTATTTGAACGGCTGCGCGTCACCAGGCAGCGTCGATGCGTCTCCATCGCCGGCTCGCGCACCGATCACGGCGACAGCGACATCGAGCAGACTGCCGTCGCTGCTGCGACCAGCCGCGGCGGCGGGTGCGGCGAACAACCGGACTTGCCGCGCGACCTGATCGTACGGGCCGGACCGCATGAGTCTGTCGTTCGGGAGATCGGCTGCCCTCACCGCAAAAATTCCTCAGCGGCGGGCTATGGGTTTGCGGAAACAGGTCAGCACGACGGCCTTTGACGGCAAGCAGGCCTCCCCGCCGCACCTCTGCGAGAAGCGCATTGATGACCCACCAGCCATCGGTGTCAGGGTCACGGTCTCGAAAAGCTTGAAACGGTAGTGACAGACGCCGCCCAATGCTTTTGATCAGATCCTGGTCCCGTTCCCACTCGCTATGGTTCAGTCCGGCGATACCGGGAAATTCCCCAGTATCTGCTTTGGCCCTCTCGAGGTCGGCGGCCTTCCTCAGGCACGCCTTGAAATACCACTCGTCACAGATTACATAACAAGCACCCAAGGGCCTCTGACAGCGCAGCTCCACGGAGTGCATCTCAAACACGGACAAGGACATAGGTATGTCGACGATCTATTTGAAGTCGCTGCCCGGATCGGCAGCGATCAGATAATCACCGTGCGACAGGTTGTCCGTACATGGGCGATGGCCCAAAATTTTTGGCTGCTCTAGCGACCGTGCGCAGCACCAAAGACAAACGGCGCAAGGACCGTCAGCCCTTGCGCCGCTTCAACGCGCTACCTTCGCGCCGAATCTCAATAAGTCGGAACCGACGGATCGACCTGACGCGACCACGCGTCGATCCCGCCTTGCAGATTGAACACGTTGGTGTGTCCGCGCGATTCGAGGAACATTGCGACCTGCGCGCTGCGCGCACCGTGATGGCAGATGCAGACGATCTGCGCGTCGTCTTCGAGTTCTTCGCTGCGCGCGGGAATCTCGCGCATCGGAATCGACACGATGCCGGCGATCGACGCCGTTTGCAGTTCCCACGGCTCGCGTACGTCGAGCAGCACGGGTGCGGGGCGCGAGGTATCGGCGAGCCATTCGGCGAGTGCGGGAGCGGTCAGGTTTTGCATCAGCGAGACATCCAGTTCGTGGGACGGCGGCTTACTCGCCGCCCGTCCAGATCAACAATACAGCGCGAAGCGCAGCGAAAAAGAGCCGCTTAGAACCTGAACCGCGCCGGCTGCACCGCATTGGCGAGCGGCTCGACATAGGTTTCGAACACGTCGGAGATGCGGTATTGCTTCTCGTCGATGCGCGTGATGATTTGCGCCTTCATCACCGGCGCGCTGCCGACGAACGCCGCGAGACGGCCGCCGACCTTCAACTGTTCGAGGATTTCCTGCGGCAGCACCGGCAGACCGCCCGACACGCAGATCACGTCGTACGGTGCCGCGCCGCTCCAGCCGCGCGCGGCGTCGCCGGTTGCGACTTCGACGTTCAGCACGCCGTTGGCGATCAGGTTGCTCTTCGCGAGCTCGGCCAGTTCCGGTTCGATGTCGACAGTCAACACGTGTTGTGCGCGATGCGCGAGCAGCGCCGCCATGTAACCCGAGCCCGCGCCGATTTCCAGCACGCTTTCGTGCTTCTTCACCGCGAGCTCCTGCAGCACGCGCGCCTCGACGCGCGGCGCCAGCATGTGCTGGCCGGCCGGCAGCGGCACTTCGAAGTCGGCAAAAGCCAGGTCGCGGTAAGCGGCGGGGACGAAATTCTCACGTTTGACGATCGACAGCAGATTCAGCACGTCCTGGTCGAGCACTTCCCAGGGGCGGATCTGCTGTTCGATCATGTTGAAACGCGCTTGCTCGATGTTCATGGTGGATTCGGCGGTTTTGGTTTGGCGAGCGGGCGGCGGCTGCCGCAGACTTTTGTCCTGACCCGGCCCCGGCGGATTGCCGGCGGCCGCGGCTCCGGAGCAAGATATTCGCATCGCAAGCCGCGTCAGGGGAACTGCGGGATTGTACCAAATGGCGGACTCGCGCCGGCCGCTCGCGGGCAAGCGCCGGGCCGGGCGGCCCCCGTGTTAATCCCTAGCGATCCGTCCTTGCGATTCGCATCGCCATCGCCACAAAATGTAATCGATTACATTTTTGCTGCGAGGTCGTGTGTCCCGAACGCCGTCCCGATCGTCGCCGGCCGTGGTGTCAGGCGCGAGCAGTCAACCGCAACCTCAGCCGCAGAGGCGCTCGCCGCGCGCGGCCGACGGGCCGTCGATCGCTGGCGTGGCCGAGCAGGCGGGCGTGTCGGTCGCGACGGTGTCGCGCGTGCTGAACGGCCACGAGAACGTGCGGCCCGCTACCCGCGACAGGGTGCTCGCCGCGATCGACGCGAGCGGCTACCGCGTCAACGAACTCGCGCGCAATCTGCGCACCGCCGAAAGCCGCCTGCTGCTGACGATGGTGCCGGACTTCGGCAATCCGTTTTACGCGGAGATCGTGCGCGGCATCGACAGCGTCGCGCGTCGGCACGGCTATTTCATGCTGCTATGCGACACCGGCGCGGACCCGGGGCGTGAGCGCAGCTACTTCGACATGCTGCGGCGGCGCCGCGCGGACGGCGCGATCTGCCTCGATCCGGCGACGATCCAGCAGGCGCTCGGCGAAGCGTCGCAGGCGCTGCCGTGGGTCGCGTGCTGCGAGTTCGATCCGCAGATGGGCGTGCCGTACGTCGGCATCGACAACTACCGCGCGGCCGGCGACGCGGTGCGCCACCTGCTCACGCGCGGCCACCGGCGCATCGGCTTGATCAATTCCGACGTCGGCTATCTGTATGCGCGCCAGCGTCAGCAGGGTTACCTCGACGCATTGAGCGACGCGGGCATCGCGCCCGATCCGCGCTGGCGCATGAATCTGAACAGCCTCGATTACGAAGCGGGTGCGTCGGCCGCGGCTGGGTTGATGCGGCAGGCCGATGCGCCGAGCGCGATCTTCGCGGTGTCGGACACGCTCGCGATCGGCGTGATCCACGGCTTGCGCGGGGTCGGCAAGCGCGTGCCCGACGACGTCGCCGTGGCCGGCTTCGACGACATCTCGCTCGCCGCGCAGATCGATCCGCCGCTCACAACGATCGCGCAGCCGATGCGCGAGCTCGGCGAGACCGCCGCGCGTCTGCTGCTGCAACGCCTCGCGAATCCGCAGGCGAACGTGCCGGGCGTGCTGCTGCCGCATCGTCTGGTGATCCGTGGGAGTGCGTGAGCCATGAGCCTCGCGATCCGTTTCGACGACATCCGCAAGGACTTCGGGCCCGTGCGCGTGCTGCACGGCGTGAGCTTCGAACTCGCACCCGGCCGCATCTACGGTCTGCTCGGCGAGAACGGCGCGGGCAAGTCGACGCTGATGAAAATCCTCGCCGGTTATGAAACGGCAACTTCAGGCAGCGTGCTGGTCGATGGCCACGCGCAGCGCTTCGCCGGTTCACGCGACGCCGAGGCGCAGGGCATCGTGCTGATCCACCAGGAGTTCAACCTCGCCGAGCATCTGACGATCGCGCAGAACATGTACCTCGGTCACGAGAAGCGCCGCGGCTGGTTAGTCGACGATGCCGCGATGCGCAGCGACGCCGCGCGCTATCTCGCGCAGGTCGGGCTCGAGCGCGCGCCGGACACGAAGGTGCGCGAGCTGATCGTCGCGGAAAAGCAGATGGTCGAGATCGCGAAGGCGCTGTCGCGCCGTGCGCGTCTCCTGATCATGGACGAACCGACCGCGACGCTGACGCCCGCCGAGACCGAACGGCTCTTCGCGCTGATGCTGAAGCTCAAGGCCGATGGCGTGACGATCGTCTACATCTCGCACAAGCTCGATGAAGTGGAGCGCATCACCGACGAAGTGATCGTGATGCGCGATGGCCGCTTCGTCGCGCGCGGTGAAACCGCGGGGCTCGCGCGTCAGCAGATGGCGAACCTGATGGTCGGGCGCGACGTGTCCGACATGTTCCCCGACAAGCAGACGGTGCCCGCCGACACGCCGATCGCGTTGCGTGTGAACGGCCTGACGGTGCCCGACTGGGTCGAGGATCTAAGCTTCGAGGTGCGCGCGGGCGAAGTGCTCGGCGTCGCGGGCCTCGTCGGCGCGGGCCGCACCGAGGCGTTCGAGGCGATCATCGGCTTGCGCAAACGCACGGGCGGCACGATTGAAATCGCCGGCCGGGCAGTCGATCTGAAGAACCCGCGCGACGCGATGCGCCACGGTCTCACGTATCTGAGCGAGGACCGTAAGGGCAAGGGTCTGCACGTCGACCTGAGCCTGCAGGACAACGTCACGCTGATGACGCTCGAACGCTACGCGCGTCCGCTGCTCGACATCAAAGCGGGGCGCGCGGCCTTGCAGAAGGCCGTCGGCGAATTCGGCATTCGTACCGGCGACCTGTCGAGCCGCGCGCGCATGCTGTCGGGCGGCAACCAGCAGAAGCTCGCGCTTGCGAAGTTCCTGCAGCCCGACCCGAACGTGATCGTGCTCGACGAACCGACGCGCGGCGTCGACGTCGGCGCGAAACGCGACATCTACTTCCTGATTCATCGTCTCGCCGCGCAGGGCCGCGCGGTGATCGTCATTTCATCCGAACTGGTCGAGCTGATCGGCTTGTGCCATCGCGTCGCCGTCATGCGCGCGGGACATCTGCAAGCGACGCTGACGCTCGAGCATCTGACCGAAGAGGAGTTGATCGCTCATGCGACCGGCACCCACTGAAGCCGTGCAATCACGGCGCGCGCTGCGCGTCGCGCAGCGGCTCTACACGCTCGGGCCGCTCGCCGGACTGATCGTGCTGTGCATCGTCGGCACGCTGCTCAATCGCGACTTCGCGACGCTCGGCAACCTGATGAACGTGCTCACGCGCACGTCGTTCATCGGCATCATCGCGGTCGGCATGACCTTCGTGATCATCTCGGGCGGCATCGATCTGTCGGTCGGCTCGATGGCCGCGCTGATCGCGGGCGTCATGATCTGGCTGATGAACGGGCTCGCGGCCGGTGCTACCGGTCATGCGTTGCCGCCGCTCGTGATCGTGACGATCGGCATCGTCGCGGCGTTCGTGCTCGGCGCGCTGTTCGGCTGCGCGCATGGGCTGTTGATCACCAAAGGGCGCATCGAGCCGTTCATCGTCACCCTGGGCACGCTCGGGATTTTTCGCGCGGTACTGACATGGCTCGCCGATGGCGGCGCCCTGACGCTCAATGATTCGCTATCGGACCTCTACGGTCCCGTCTATTACGCGAGCCTGTTCGGCGTGCCGGTGCCGATCTGGGTGTTTCTCGTGGTCGCGGCCGGCGGCGCGCTGATCCTCAATCGCACCGCGTTCGGCCGGCACGTGCAGGCGATCGGTTCGAACGAACAGGTCGCGCGTTATGCGGCGATTCGCGTCGATACGGTGAAGATCGTCACTTATGTGCTGCTGGGGATTTGCGTGGGCGTGGCCACCGTGCTCTACGTGCCGCGCCTCGGCTCCGCCACGCCGACCACGGGCCTGTTGTGGGAGCTCGAAGCGATCGCGTCGGTGGTGGTCGGCGGCACCGCGCTCAAGGGCGGCGAGGGGCGCGTGATCGGCACCGTGATCGGCGCGATCCTGCTGTCGGTGATCGCGAACATCCTGAACCTGACCAGCATCATCAGCGTGTATCTGAACGCGGCGGTGCAGGGCGTCGTGATTATTTTCGTCGCGTTCGTGCAGCGTGGGCGGCGCTAGCCGCGCACTTCCAGGCGGCGCGAGCGCAGTGAAAAAAGCGCGCTGAACAAATCGCAGCGAAGCAGGCGTAGCAAAGCAGGCGCGGTAAACCAACGGCAGGTCCGAAAAATCGGGGCGAGCGAACGCCTCATGATTGGAGACACACACCATGAAGCAAGTCATTCGAGCGATCGGCGCCGGCGTGCTGGCGTTGGGGATATTGGGCACGAGCGGCGCGGCGCGCGCCGACGACAAGGTCACGCTGGGCGTCGCGATTCCGACGGCCGATCACGGCTTCACCGGCGGCATCGTCTGGTGGGCGAACAAGGCGAAGGCGGATCTCGAGAAGGCGCATCCCGATCTGAAAGTGATCGTGAAAACGGCCGCCAACGCGCCCGAGCAGGCGAACCAGTTGCAGGATCTCGTGACGGTCAACAAGATCAACGCGCTCGTGATCTTCCCGTACGAATCGGCGACGCTGACACAGCCGGTCGAGCAGGTGAAGAAGAAAGGCGTGTACGTGACGGTGGTCGATCGCGGCCTGACGAACACGAGCGCGCAGGACGCCTACGTGGCGGGCGACAACACCGCGTTCGGCAAGATTCCGGCCGAGTACCTGGCGAAGGCACTTGATGGCAAGGGCAACGTCGTCGCGCTGCGCGGCATTCCGACCACGCTCGACAACGAACGCTGGACCGCCTTCACCGGCGTGATGAAAAACTATCCGGACATCAAGATTCTCGACGCCAAGTACGCGAACTGGAATCGCGACGACGCGTTCAAGGTGATGCAGGACTACCTGACGCGCTTCAAGCACATCGACGCCGTATGGGCCGCCGACGACGACATGGCGGTCGGCGTGCTGAAGGCGATCGATCAGGCGAAGCGCAACGACATCAAGATCGTGTTCGGCGGCGCGGGCTCGAAGGGCATGGTGAAGAACGTGATGGACGGCGCGCCGATGATCAAGGCCGACGTGTCGTACTCGCCGAAATTCATCTACGACGCGATCAAGCTGACGGCCGAAGCGCGGCTGAAGGGCGACAAGCTGCCGGCCACCACGATCATTCCGTCGGTGCTGATCACGAAGGAAAACGCCCAGCAGTTCTATTTCCCCGACTCGCCGTTCTGAGCGGCGCGCCGAGCATCGTCTAGCACGCGCGGGCGCGGCCCGCGCGCAAAGTTCGAGGAACCGTACGATGAAAACCATCAAAGGGCCGGCGATTTTTCTCGCGCAGTTCATGGGCGACGACGTGCCGTTCGACAACCTCGCGCATCTCGCGGATTGGGCCGCGGGTCTCGGCTTCAAGGGCATCCAGGTGCCGTGCGACCCCCGCCTGATCGATCTCGACAAGGCGGCCGCGAGCGACGCGTATTGCGACGAACTGCGCGAGACCGTCGACAATGCGGGCGTCGCGATCACCGAACTATCGACCCATCTGCAAGGGCAACTGGTCGCCGTGCATCCGGCTTACGACACGCTGTTCGACGGCTTCGCCGCGCCGCAGGTGCGCGGCAATCCGGCGGCGCGCACCGAATGGGCGATCGCGCAGATGAAGCTCGCGGCGCAGGCGTCGCGTCGTTTGGGCCTGAGCACCCACGTGTCGTTTTCGGGCGCGCTCGCGTGGCCGTATCTGTACCCGTGGCCGCAGCGGCCGGCCGGTCTCGTCGAAGCCGCGTTCGAAGAGCTCGCGCGCCGCTGGACGCCGATTCTCGATGCGTTCGACGCGGCCGGCGTCGATGTCTGCTACGAACTGCATCCGGGCGAAGATCTGCACGACGGCGTGACGTTCGAGCGCTTTCTCGCGGCGGTCAATCAGCATTCGCGCGCGAACATCCTGTACGACCCGAGCCACTTCGTGCTGCAACAGCTCGACTATCTCGCGTTCATCGACATCTACCACGAGCGCATCAAGGCGTTTCATGTGAAGGACGCGGAGTTTCGTCCGACCGGCAAGCAGGGCGTGTACGGCGGGTACAGCGGCTGGGTCGAACGCGCGGGGCGGTTTCGCTCGCTCGGCGATGGGCAGATCGACTTCGGCGCGATCTTCTCGAAGATGGCGCAGTTCGATTTTCCGGGCTGGGCCGTGCTCGAATGGGAATGCGCATTGAAGCATCCGCACGACGGCGCGCGCGAAGGCGCGGAGTTCATTCGTCGGCACATCATCCGCGTGGCCGAGCGTGCGTTCGATGACTTCGCGGGAAGCGGTGTCGATACCGCGCAGTTAAAAGGCGTGCTCGGCATCTGACAGCCGGGCGGTGACAGCCCGACGCAACACATGGGAGCGCAAACAATGCAGCGAAGAAGGCTCAGGCTGGGGATGGTCGGCGGCGGGGCAGGGCGCGTTCATCGGCGCCGTGCACCGGATCGCCGCGCGGCTCGACGATCGTTTCGAACTGGTGGCGGGCGCGTTGTCGTCCGATTCCGAGCGGGCGCGGGCGAGCGCCGTCGAAGCGGGCATCGCGCGCAGCTACGCGGATTGGCGCGAGATGGCGCGCGCCGAGGCCGCGCGCGAGGACGGCATCGACGCGGTCGCGATCGTCACGCCGAATCATCTGCACGCGCCGGTCGCGACGGCGTTTCTCGAAGCCGGCATCCATGTTATCTGCGACAAGCCGCTCGCGGTTTCGCTCGCCGAAGGTGAGGCGCTCGCAAAGCTCGCGCAGTCAAAAAAGCGGCTGTTTGCATTGACGCATACCTATTCGGGCTACCCGCTCGTGCGGCATGCGCGCGAGCTGGTCGAACGTGGCGAACTGGGCGAGATTCGCGTCGTGCAGGTCGAGTATGCGCAGGACTGGCTCGCCGAGCCGGTCGAAACAGGCGGCGCGAACAGGCAGGCGGGCTGGCGCACCGATCCGGCGTTGGCGGGGCCGGCCGGGTGCCTCGGCGATATCGGCACGCACGCGTATCAACTGGCCGCTTTCGTGACGGGGATGATGCCGCGCGCGCTGTCGGCCGAGTTGCACACGTTCGTACCGGGGCGTCGTGTCGACGATCACGTGCAGGCGATGCTGCGTTATGCGAACGGCGCGCGCGGCATGTTGTGGGCGAGCCAGGTGGCGTGCGGCGCGGAAAATGCGCTGCGCTTGCGCGTGTATGGCACGAAAGCAGGACTCGCGTTCGATCAGGAGGAGCCGAACGCCTTGTGGTTCACGCCGTTGGGCGGCGCTGCCGAACGATTGACGCGCGCACGGGTGAATAGTCAGGTTGCCGCGCATGCGACCCGCGTGCCGGCCGGGCATCCGGAAGGCTATCTGGAAGCGTTCGCGCAGTTGTACCAGGATGCGGCGTTGCAGATCGATGCGTTGAACGATGGTCGCGCGCCACCAGCCGAGAGCCTGCTGTTGACGACGGTCGATGATGGCGTCGACGGTTTGCGGTTTATCGACGCGGTGCTGAAAAGCAGTGCGGCGGATGGGCGGTGGGTGCAGATGGAAGGGGCATGAAGCGTTGCAACAAAACGCCAGGTCGGCGAAGCTGCTGAAGCGTCAACCGCCCTTGCTTTTCTTGATCTGCGCTTCGAACGCGATATCGAGCTTGCTGGCCTTGCGCGGCTTCTGCGGGCCGTACGCGTCGACGAACTTGACGAAGTCGTCGAGCGTCAGCGGGTCGGACACTTTCTTGTCGACCCCGCTCGATTTGTCGACCAGATAGAACAGGCCGCCGGACAGACTGATCGCGGCGAAGCGCGGGTTGCCGCTGCGCGCTTTCAGGCGCTCGACGGCGTGGATGGCTCGGGTGGTGCGCATGATGGGGACTGCGGCGGCTGATTGACGAGAGCGTTACTTTAACAATTTTGCCGATGGTATGCGGTTGGGGACTAAGCACGAAAACACGCGATGAACCACGACCCGCTCAGCGACGGCAAGATCATCGCTTGCTGGCAGCGCAACGCGTCGCCGTGGACGAACGCGGTGCGCGCGGGTGAGATCGACAGCCGGCGACTGGTCACCGATCGTGCGGTGCTCGATGCGGTCCTCGCTTGCAATCCGGCCACGGTCCTCGATCTGGGGTGCGGAGAAGGGTGGCTCGCGCTCGCGCTTCAGCGGCACGGCATCCATGTGACGGCGGTGGACGTGATCGCCGAACTGGCGCGTGTCGCGACCGATGCCGGCGTCGTCGACGCGAGGACGCTGTCGTATGAAGAGATCGCGGCGCGCGGGCTCGCGCGCAGGCGACAGGTTAGCGAGGCGACGCTCCGGCTTGCTCGCTCAACTCCCGATGCAACGCCCGATACTCCTGCGCCAGCTTATGCCCCGGATCGAGATGAATGACGGGTGTCGCCAGCTGATGCGACTCACGGATCTTCACCGACGATGACAAGCGCGACCCCAGCACCGGCAAGCCTTCGCCGATCAGTTCGTCGACGAGCTTTTGCGGCAGGCTCGCGCGAGGCTGGAACTGGTTGATGACGATGCCTTCCACCTGCAGCGCGTCGTTGTGATCCTGCTGGATCTCCTTGACGTTTTCGAGCAGCGTGTAAAGCGCGCGACGCGAGAAGTCGTCGCAGTCGAACGGAATCAGGCAACGCTCGACGGCGATCAGCGCCGAGCGCGTGTAGAAGTTCAGCGCGGGCGGCGTGTCGATGTAAATCGCGTCGTACATGTCGAGTTCGTTCAGCGCGTCGCGCAGCTTGTAGATCTTGTAGCGCGATTCGAGCTTGCCGTGCAGCGTGTCGAGGTCGGGATGGGCGGGCATCACGTCGAGATTCTGGAAGCGCGTCGGATGGATAAACGAGGTCGCTTCCACGGGTTTGAAGCTGAAGCCGAGCGCGGTTTCGAAGAAGCCTGCGACGGTGGGGTTGACCTCGCTCGCCTGGGCGCCGAGCAGGTACTGGGTCGAATTCGCCTGGGCATCGAGGTCGATCACCAGCGTTCGCAGCCCTTCGCTCGCGCTGATGGCCGCCAGGTTGCAGACGATGGTCGATTTGCCTACGCCACCTTTCTGATTGAATACAACGCGCCGCATGGTCTCCCCTTGAACGGAAGCGGTTACAAAGGGCCCAGCATACCTGAGTCGGGTGACGGGTTGTTCCTGACCGGGTCAGCGTTGCGCGGTATCCACCTCGACCACCACCTTCACACGTCCAGTCCCACTGGCAACGAGCTGATAGGCCTCGGCCGCGCTGCGCAAATCGAACCGTGTCTGATCGACCACGGGCGCGAGCGCGCCGCTTCCCACGAGCCGCGTCGCTTCGCGCATCATCTCGCCGAGGTGCGCGCGATATCGACCGGTCAGCAACGGATACAGCGTGAAGATCCCTGAATAGCTGGCTTCACGAAGCGACAGCGGCGCAAGCGCATGCGTCCCCCAGCCAAGCGCACTGACCACGTGCCCAAAATCCCGGACCGCGGCAAACGACGCATCGAGCGAGGCCCCCCCTACCGTATCGACGACCAGATCGAAGCCTTCGCCATCGGTCAAACTCGCCACATACTGTTCGACCGTCTGCGCGCGGTAGTCGATCGGTGTCGCGCCGAGCCGCCGCACCAGCTCGGCATTGTGTGCGCTCGCGGTTGCATGGACGTCGGCGCCGAGCGCGCGCGCCAGTTGCACGGCGATGTGGCCGACCCCTCCGGCGCCACCTGGACCAGCACCTTGGTTCCGCCTTGCAGATGCGCGCGATCGACGATACCCGCATACGACGTGATGAACGCGAGCGGCAACGCGGCGGCCTCGCGCATCGACAGATTGCGCGGCGCATGGGCGAGCAGGGCGGCATCGACCGCAACGTACTCGGCGAGTGACCCCTGGATGCCGCCGACGCCGCCGGTCATGCCACATACACGTTGTCGCCGACAGCGAACCCGCCGACGCCATCGCCGAGCGCCTCCACCGTGCCCGCGAGGTCGATACCGAGGACGAGCGGCAACGGGTGTTGCGCGTGCGCGGCCTCGCCCACGCGAATCTTGATGTCGAGCGGATTGAGGCCGCGCGCGGCGACGCGCACCAGGACCTGGCCGGCAGTGGGTTCCGGCCGGGGCAGCGTCGTGTGTTCGAGCGGGCCGTTGTATTGGCTGAGGACCAGAGCGTGCATGGACATGGCGGTCTCCTTCGTTCGACGCGTTACCGCGCGGCCTCATCGACGAGGGCGGCCACACCGCTCACCGGCTTCATCAAGTCGTCCGGCAGACCATGCCGCTCACGAAGATAGGCCGTCGAGTTGAACGATAGCCACGCACGGCCGTCCGCGTCCTCCCAGACGAGCACCTTCAAAGGAAGATCGAGCGCGGCGGTCGGCGCGAGTTGCATCAACGGTGTACCGGCTTTGGGATTGCCGAAGATCAGGAGCCGGCTGAACGGCATCGCCAGTCCCTCGCGCCCAGCGTCACCGCTGAAATCGATGCACGCGAAAACCGTCAACCCTCGCTCCAGAATCAAGGTTTGAAGACGCTCGGCGGTCGCGTCACCCGCATGGTTGCTTGCAACGGTGACGATGCCAGCGCTGGCGTTCTCTGCGATCGAAGCGGTGGCCATCATGCCTCCCGTGCGGATGTTGTGCTCCGGCGGCGTTCGCGTGATCAGGTCTGCCGAACGGGCAACGCGTTGACCGTGACGCAGCATGCGTCGCATGCGTGCAATGCGCCAACGGAGAAGCGGACCCATGCAGTGTAGGCGTTCGCTGGCGCGGTGTGGCCGATCGTGCGGACGTGCCGTGAGGGAAGTTCTACCGAAAGGCTGATGGAAGCGGATGGGCTGCCCGCTGAACGAACGGCGGCTTCCACATGCGCGAAGCCGCCGTCAGGGGCGCCTGATCGGCGCCCCGATGCCAGATTACTGGCTCAGGTAAACAAACTTGCCATTCTTGATGGTGCCCATCACGCTCGCCCGCTGATCGAGACCGACGTGATCCTTCGGGCTCGTATTGACGACCCCGTTCGGCACCACCAGTTCATGCGCGTGTTCGAGCTCGTCGCGCAACGCGACGCGAAACGCCGGCGTACCCGGCTGCGCGGTCTTCAACGCGCGCGCGACGGCGTCCTGCAGGCGCGGGTACACGCCGGCCGCGTCGCCCGCGAACTGCGTGACGCTGCCGGGGCCGTACTTCGCCTCGTACGCGTCGACGAACGCGAGCGCCGCCTTCTTCGACGGATGATCGGCCGGCAGCGTGCGCGCGACAACGACCGGTTGCGTCGGGAACAGCGTGCCTTCCACGTCTTTACCGCCGAGCTTGATGAACTCCGGCGTCGCGATGCCATGCGTCTGATAGATCGGGCCCTTGTAGCCGCGCTCGATCAGCGTGCGCTGCGGCAGTACCGTTGGGGTGCCCGCGCCGGCGATCAGGATTGCGTCGGGCTTCGCGGCCATCAGCTTCAGGATCTGGCCGGTCACGCTCGCGTCGGTGCGGTTGTAGCGCTCTGTCGCGACCAGCTTGATATGGCGCAGCGCCGCGAACTTGCTGAACTCGTTGAGCCAGCTTTCGCCGTAGCCATCCGCGAAACCGATGAAGCCGACCGTCTTCACGTCGTGGTTCGACATGTAGCGCGTCATCACGTCGGCCATCGCGCTATCGGTCTGCGCCATCTTGTAGGCCCAGATCTTTTTGCCTTCCTGCGGCTCGACGACGATGGCCGAGCCGATCAGCGTGATCATCGGCGTCTGGCTGTCGGCGACCGGATCGAGCGCGGCCATCGCGGCCGGCGTGATGTTCGGGCCGACGATCACGTCGACGTGGTCCTCGTTGATCAGCTTGCGGATGTTGCGCACGGCGTTGCCGGGGTCGGACGCGTCGTCGAGGAAGATGTAGTCGGCTTTCTGGCCGGCGATCGTCTGCGGCCACATCAGCATCGCGTTCTTGCTCGTGATGCCGATCACGGCGGCCGGTCCGGTGTACGACAGATCGATGCCGACTTTCAGGTCGGCGTGCGCCGCGGCGGCGACGAGCAGCGCCGCTGCCGCGAGGCCGCGCAGGGTGTTGCGTACTTTATTGTTATGCAACTTCATCGGAAGGTCTCCGTAGCGAGAGAGCGGTATGGAAGCGGTTCAAAGCTCATAGGTTTCGTGTTCGCCCTTCAGCGCCTGCTCGATCAGTTTGCGGTTCAGGCTCGGCGACAGCAGCTCGACGAGCGTGTACACGTAACTGCGCAGATACGCGCCCTGTTTCAGCGCGACGCGCGTCACGTTGCTGCCGAACAGATGGCCGACCGGCATCGCGCGCAAATGGCGGTCGCGCTCGGCGTTGAACGCGATGTCGGCCATGATGCCGACGCCGAGGCCCAGCTCGACGTAGGTCTTGATCACGTCGGCGTCGATCGCCTCGAGCACGATGTCCGGATGCAGCCCGCGCAGGCGGAACGCTTCGTTGATCTTGGTGCGGCCGGCGAACGCGTTGTCGTACGTAATCAGCGGGTACTGGGTCAGGTCGTCGAGCGACAGCAGCTTGCGCTCGAGCAGCGGATGGTCGGGCTGCATCACCGCGACGTGGTGCCACTGGAAGCAGGGCAGCGACACCAGATCCTTGTAGTTCGAGATCGCCTCGGTCGCGATCGCGAGGTCGGCCTGGTCGTGCAGCACCATTTCGGCGACCTGGGTGGGACTGCCTTGCAGAATTGAAAGGTGAACCTTCGGAAAGCGCTTCTTGAACTCCGCGATCGCCGCGGGCAGCGAGTAGCGCGCCTGCGTGTGGGTCGCGGCGATCGTCAGGTTGCCCTGATCCTGCGCCGCGAAGTCCTTGCCGACCCGCTTCAGGCTTTCCACTTCCTGCAGGATTTTTTCGACCGACTCCAATATGATGCGGCCCGGCTCGGTGAGTGAGCGCACGCGCTTGCCGTGGCGCGTGAAGATCTCGACGCCAAGTTCGTCCTCCAGCTCGATGATCGCTTTCGAGACGCCCGGCTGGCTGGTAAACAACGCCTTGGCCGCTTCGGTGAGGTTGAAGTTCTGCCGCACAGCCTCGCGGACGAAGCGGAATTGGTGCAGGTTCATATATAACCTCGCCGCATATAAAAAGAATTTTTTAGTCGTTTGAAATATAAGGCGAGTTTATTACGATCTGTCCATCTTTTTCAATATGGATATCTGTATTTGTTATAAGCAAATGAGCGATGGGTCTAAACGCTCGCTTGCGATAGCTGACAAAGTCGGTATTCAAGCCGCGGCCGAGCCGGAGGTCGCGTGTCACGCAAGTTTCGAAAAAATTGGGGCCCCTGAATGTACCAATACGATCAGTACGACCAGACCATCGTCGATGAACGGGTCGCGCAGTACGCCGATCAGGTTCGCCGCCGCTTGTCGGGCGAATTGAGCGAAGAGGAATTCCGTCCGCTGCGCCTGCAGAACGGTCTGTATTACCAGCGCCACGCGTACATGCACCGCATCGCGATTCCGTACGGCAACTTGCGCAGCGACCAGATGCGCGTGCTCGCGCAGATCGCGCGCGAACACGACCGCGGCTACGGCCATTTCTCGACGCGTTCGAACATCCAGTACAACTGGATCAAGCTCGAAGAAACGCCGGAAATCCTTCGCAAGCTCGCCTCGGTGCAGATGCACGGCATTCAGACCTCGGGCAACTGCATTCGCAACATCACCGCCGATCAATTCGCCGGCGTCGCGCCCGACGAAGTCGTCGATCCGCGTCCGTGGGCCGAAATCCTGCGTCAATGGTCGACGTTCCACCCCGAATTCGCGTGGCTGCCGCGCAAGTTCAAGATCGCCGTGTCGGGTTCGAAGGAAGACCGCGCGGCTGTGCAGATCCATGACATGGGCGTGTATCTGCGCAAGAACGAACAGGGCGAACTGGTGGCCGACATCCTCGCCGGTGGTGGTCTGGGCCGCACGCCGATCGTCGGCGCGGTGATCCGCCGCGATCTGCCGTGGCAGCACCTGCTGACCTATAGCGAAGCCGTGTTGCGTGTGTACAACCGCTACGGCCGCCGCGACAACATGTACAAGGCGCGTATCAAGATTCTGGTGAAGGCGCTGTCGCCGGAGAAGTTCGCCGCGCAGGTCGAAGAAGAGTGGCAGCACCTGAAGGACGGCCCGTCGACGCTCACGCAGGCCGAAGTCGATCGCGTGACGCAATACTTCGCGCCGCCCGCTTACGACAAGTTGCCGGACACCGATACGCCGTTCGAAAAGCATCTGCTGGAAAACCGCGCGTTCGCGCGCTGGGTCGAGCGTAACGTGCGTCCGCACAAGGTGGCGGGCTACGCGTCGGTCACGCTGTCGCTGAAGCCGAGCACGGTTGCGCCGGGCGACGCGACGGACGTGCAGATGGACGCGGTCGCCGACTGGGCCGACGAATACTCGTTCGGCAAGGTCCGCGTGTCGCACGAACAGAACCTGATCCTCGCCGACGTCAAGAAGCGCGACCTGTTCGCGCTGTGGGAAAAGGCCAAGGCGCAGGGTTTCGCGACGCCGAACATCGGCTTGTTGACCGACATCATCTCGTGCCCGGGCGGTGACTTCTGCTCGCTCGCGAATGCGAAGTCGATTCCGATCGCGCTCGCGATCCAGGAACGTTTCAACGATCTCGACTACGTGTACGACCTCGGCGACGTGTCGCTGAACATCTCGGGCTGCATCAACGCGTGCGGTCATCATCACGTCGGCAACATCGGCATTCTGGGCGTCGACAAGGACGGCTCCGAGTGGTACCAGGTGACTCTCGGCGGCGAGCAGGGCACCGGCGCGACCGGCGCTCACCTTGGCCGTGTGATCGGCCCGTCGTTCTCGGCCGAGGAAATGCCCGACGTGATGACGAAGGTGATCGATACGTTCGTGGAAAACCGCCAGGAAGGCGAGCGATTCATCGATACTTACACCCGCATCGGCATCGCGCCGTTCAAGGAGCGCGTGTACGCCGCGCGTCAACCGGCTCACGCGTAACCGCGAAAGGATACTGAACAGATGGCTTCAATCATCAAGAACCGCGCGATCGTCAACGACGACTGGAGCGTCGTGCGTGCCGCGGAAGACGGCGCTTTGCCGGCAGTGGCCGAACTGCCGGCCGGCAAGGTCATCGTGCCGCTGGCGCTGTGGCAGGCCGAGCGTGAAGCGCTCGTGGCCGCGCGTCAAGCCGCCGACATCGGCGTATGGCTCGCGCCGGATCACGAACCGGCGGACATCGTCGGCGACTTCGACAAGCTCGCCCTCATCGCCGTGGACTTCCCGGTGTTCCGCGACGGCCGTGGCTACAGCATCGGCCGTCTGCTGCGCGAGCGCTATGGCTACAAGGGCGAACTGCGCGCGATCGGCGACGTGCTGCGCGACCAGATCACGTTCATGTTCCGCTGCGGCTTCGACGCGTATGCACTGCGCGCCGACAAGGACATCAACGACGCGTTGAAAGCGTTCGACGACTTTAGCGTGCAGTACCAGGGCGCCGTGGACACGTCGCCGCTGTTCCGCCGCCGTGCCGCGCAAGCTGGCGCCGCCAAGGTCCCGGCATGAGCGCCGCCCAATCGTTGAGTCCGGAGCTCGCAGCGAAGGTCGAGCGTCTCGACGCGCTGCTCGACTCGATCGCCGCGCGTCACGCGAACGTGAAGCTCGCGAGCAGCCTCGCGGCCGAAGACATGCTGCTAACGCATGCGATCCTGTCGCGCGGCGTGAAGATCGGCATCTTTTCGCTGAACACGGGGCGTCTGCATGCGGAAACGCTCGGCATGCTCGACCGCGTGAAAGAGCGCTACGGCTACGACATCGAGCAGTTTCATCCGCAGGCGGCCGCGGTCGAGCAGTATGTGAACGGGCACGGCCTGAACGCATTCTATGAAAGCGTCGAGCTGCGCAAGCGCTGCTGCGAGATCCGCAAGGTCGAGCCGCTCAATCGCGCGCTTGCCGAGGTCAGCGCCTGGGTGACCGGGCAGCGTCGCGAGCAATCGGTCACCCGTGCCGAGCTGCACGAGGAAGAGCAAGACGACGCGCGCAACATCGCCAAGTTCAATCCACTCGCGGACTGGACCGAAGCCGAAGTCTGGGATTATCTTAGTGCGTTCGACGTGCCGGTCAATCCGCTGCATGTGCGCGGTTATCCGAGCATCGGCTGCGAGCCGTGTACGCGTGCGATCCGCCCCGGCGAAGACAGCCGGGCGGGGCGCTGGTGGTGGGAGTCGCGCGATACGAAGGAATGCGGCTTGCATATCACGGCGATTACTCCGATTGCGGTCGAGCGCAACGAAAACGCGTCGGCCTGAGCGCCGCGTACCGTGCTTGCGGCGCACTACCGCCGAAACCGATCTGAATACTTTCGCCCGTGCGAGAAGCGCTTGCCGGGCGAACCAACGAAGGACCCGCTATGAGCACCACGCTCGATTCCACTGTCAACGCTCCGCTTGCCAACACGGTCAACCGGATGGATCACCTCGATTGGCTCGAAGCCGAGTCGATTCACATCCTGCGCGAACTGGTCGCCGAATGCAGCAAGCCGGCGCTGCTGTTTTCGGGCGGCAAGGATTCCGTCGTGGTGCTCGCGCTCGCACTGAAGGCGTTCGGCCTCGGTGCGAACCGCAAAACGCAGCTACCGTTCCCGCTCGTGCATATCGACACGGGCCACAACTACGACGAAGTGATCGACTTCCGCGATCGTCGCGCGCAACAGATCGGCGCGGAACTCGTGGTCGGCCATGTTGAAGATTCGATCAAGCGCGGCACCGTGCGTCTTCGTCGCGAAACGGATTCGCGCAATGCCGCGCAGGCGGTGACGCTGCTCGAAACCATCGAGCAGTACGGTTACACCGCGATGATCGGCGGCGCGCGCCGCGACGAGGAAAAAGCCCGCGCGAAAGAGCGCATCTTCTCGTTCCGTGACGAATTCGGCCAGTGGGACCCGAAGGCGCAGCGCCCGGAACTGTGGAGCCTGTACAACGCGCGTCTGCACAACGGCGAACACATGCGCGTGTTCCCGATCTCGAACTGGACCGAGCTCGACGTGTGGCAGTACATCGCGCGTGAACAGCTCGAACTGCCGTCGATCTACTACGCGCACCAGCGCGAGATCGTGCGCCGCAACGGCCTGCTCGTGCCGGTCACGCCGCTCACGCCGATGCGCGAGGGTGAGACGAGCGAACAGGCGCTCGTGCGTTTCCGCACGGTCGGCGACATCAGCTGCACGTGCCCGGTCGAAAGCGACGCGGACGTCATCGAGAAGATCATCGCCGAGACGGCCGTCACCGAAATCACGGAACGCGGCGCGACGCGGATGGACGACCAGGTCTCGGAAGCGGCGATGGAGCAGCGCAAGAAGCAGGGTTATTTCTAAGCACACGACGAGGGCAATGCAACCATGAGCAGTATTCATCAACCAGAAGACCTCGGCGTGCTGCGTTTCATCACCGCGGGCAGCGTCGACGACGGCAAGAGCACGCTGATCGGCCGCCTGCTGTACGACAGCAAGGCTGTATTGAGCGACCAGCTCTCGGCGCTGTCGCGCGCGAAGAACAAGCGCACCGTCGGCGATGAAATCGATCTGTCGCTGTTGACCGACGGCCTCGAAGCCGAGCGCGAGCAGGGCATCACGATCGACGTCGCCTACCGCTACTTCGCCACCGCCAAGCGTAAGTTCATCATCGCCGATACGCCGGGCCATGAGCAGTACACGCGCAACATGGTGACGGGCGCGTCGACCGCGCATGCGGCGATCATTCTCGTCGACGCGACGCGCGTGACGTTCGAAAACGGTGTCGCGCAACTGCTGCCGCAAACCAAGCGTCATAGCGCAATCGTCAAGCTGCTCGGTCTGCAGCACGTGATCGTCGCGATCAACAAGATGGACCTCGTCGACTACAGCGAAGCGCGCTTCAACGAGATCCGCGACGCCTACGTCGAACTCGCGCGTCACCTCGGTCTGCAGGACGTGCGCTTCGTGCCGGTGTCGGCGCTGAAGGGCGACAACATCGTCACGGCGAGCGAGCGCATGCCGTGGTACGCGGGCGAGCCGCTACTCGACGTGCTCGAAGCGCTGCCGGTCGAAACCGAGAACGGCGAGGCGCTGCGCTTTCCAGTGCAGTGGGTCGCGCGCCAGGACGGCAGCCGGGCCGACGATTTCCGCGGCTACATGGGCCGGGTCGAATCGGGCGAAGTGAAGCTCGGCGACACGATCGTCGTGCTGCCGGCCAATCGCGAAGCGACCGTGGCGGAGATCATCGCGCCGGTGGTCGGCGGCACCGCGCAGGTGGACCGTGCGTTCGCCGGTCAGACGGTGACGATCCGTCTCGCGGAAGACGTCGACGTGTCGCGCGGCGACACCTTCGTGCTGCGCGAAGCGGCGCCGGAGCCGGCGAAGAAGCTCGAAGCGGACCTCTGCTGGTTCGACGACGCGCCGCTGTCGACGCAGCGCAAGTATCTGCTGAAGCAGACCACCAGCACGGTGTTCGCGAAGATCGGCGCGATCAAGGAAGTGCTCGACGTGCATACGCTGTCGCAGGCGACCGATCGCAAGGAACTGGCGATGAACGACATCGGTCGTGTCGCGCTGACCTTGCAGAAGCCGCTCGTGTGCGACGCGTACGACTCGCATCAGGGCACCGGCGCGTTCGTGCTGATCGACGAGGCGACGAACCACACGGTCGCCGCCGGCATGATCCGCGCGTTTTCCGCCTGAGCACGGCAAGGCTAGCAGGCGACGGATGGGCCACACAGGCGGCGCAACGCGCCGCCGCGTACGCTCCAACGAACAGGTTGATGTCAATGGGTAAGGTTTATCTGATCGGCGCGGGACCCGGTGCCGCGGACCTGATTACGGTGCGCGGCGCGCGGCTGCTCGGCGCCGCCGACGTCGTGCTGCACGACGCGCTGGTCGAGCCGGCGATGCTCGACTACGCGCCCGCGCGCGCGAAGCGCATTGCGGTCGGCAAGCGCTGCGGCCAGCTATCGACGGCCCAACAGTTCATCAACAAGCAGATTGTCGATGCGGCTTTGGAGCACGACGTGGTCGTGCGGTTGAAGGGCGGCGATCCGATGCTGTTCGGCCGCGCCGACGAAGAGATGCGTGCGCTCGAAGCCGCGGGCATCGAGTATGAAGTCGTGCCGGGCATCACCGCCGCGCTGGCGAGCGCGGCCACGCTGAAGCGTTCGCTGACGCTGCGCGGCGTGTCGCGCAGCGTCGCGCTCGCGACGTTCAGCCGCGCGCCAGGTTCCGATGAGATCCGCGAGCAGGTCAACGCCGATTCGCTGGTGTTCTACATGGGGCGCGACAGCGGCGTCGAAATCGCGCAGCAACTGATCGATGCTGGCAAGCCCGCGACGACGCCCGTGGCGATCGTCGAGGCGTGCAGCACGCCGCGCGAACGCATGCTGACGTTGACGCTGGAAGACCTTGCGGCCGGCGAAGCGCAGCGCTGGGTCGATGCGTCGCAGCCGAGTCTGTTGATGATCGGCGAGGCGTTCGCGGCGCGTCAGACCGAGGCGAAGCGCTCGTCGAATGGGATGCTGGTCGCGGCCTGAATATCCTCGGCAGGGCCGATCCCAGAGCGGCGAATCTGAGTAACCTGAACGAAAAAATCAGAGCTGCCGCAGGCAATACTGCGCGAGCGCATCCAGCACCGAATCATCCTCGCCGACTGCCACCGCGCAGCGAATCTCGACACCGGGATGGGCGGCGCGGCAATGATCGACGATCGCGGGCAAATCCGTGCGGACATGACCGCCTTGCCCGAAGAACACCGGCACCACGGTGATCGCATCGCAGCCTTGCGTGACGAGTTGCGCGACGGCCGTCGGCAGGTCGGGTTCCATCAGTTCGAGAAAGGCGAGCGTAACCGCAGGAGCTTCGCCCGTCGCCGCGCGCGCGGCGCGCAGCTTGTCGGCGAGCCGCTCGAACGGCTCGCGCCAGCGCGCATCGCGCGCGCCGTGGCCAAACAGAATCAGTCCGTGCATAGCCATCGCATCAGCTCCTGACGATGCCCCTCAACGCACTGGCGTTAGTGCCGGTCGACCCACTTCAACCCTAAGAGCCCCAGCACCAGGTAGACGAGCCCAGGTGTTGCCGCGGTCAACGGCGCGGGCCACGTATTGAGCGTGCCGATATGCGAGAACAGCGTGTTGAACAGCTGGAAGCTCATGCCGAGCATGATGCCGCCGAACACCTTCACGCCGACCACGCCCGCGCGCGTATGAAGATACGCGAACGGCAGCGACAGCACCAGCATCACGAACACCGCGAACGGATACAGCACCTTGCGCCACAGCGCGATTTCATAGGGCTGCGTGTCCTGATGGTTTTCGGTCAGATGCTGGATATAGCGGAACAGATTGAACATCGACATCCGGTCCGGCGACACCAGCAGCACCGACAGGATCTGCGGCGTCAGCTCCGAGCGCAGCGAATACTCGGGCAGCGTGACCTGATTCGCGCGATAGACCGGATTGAGCGCATCTGCCGGCGTACCCGGAGCGCGGGCCACGTCGAGCAGTTGCGTATCGGTCACGCCGGTCAGCAGCCAGTGGCCCGGCGGCTGATAGCGGCCGCTCTGCGCGATGCGAATGTTCGACAGGCGGAACTTCGAATCGAATTCGTAGATGCGCACGTTGCTGATCGTCGCGTCGGGCTTCAGCTCGCCGACGTTGACGAAGCGCGTGACCTGCTCGCCGTCGGCGCGCTCGGTCAGCGTGTCCTTGACCCACACGCCCGACTGGAAGTTGCTCGACACCGACGAGCCGAGCGCCTCGAGCCGCACGCGCTCGGAGAGCTGATCCGTATACGGGCCGACCACTTCGCCGATCAGATAGGTGACGATCACGAGCGGAATGCCGATCTTCAGCAGCGAGCGCAGCGCCTGATTCGTCGCGAGTCCTGATACGCGGAAGATCGTGTATTCGGAGTTCGCCGCCATCTGCGCGAACACGTAGATCGCGCTGATCAGCGCCGCGACCGGAATGATTTCGTAGAAACGCGACGGCGTTTGCAGCGCGACGCGCAGCACCGCGTACTGAAACTTGTAGTTGCCGTGGCCGACCGAGTTCAGTTCGTTGATCAGGTCGAAGAAGAAGAACAGACCTGAAAATGCAAACAGGATGAAGACGAACGTGAGATAGATCTGACGCGCGAAATACCTTTCATAAATTCGCATCGGTCAGGCTCCCTGCGAACGGCTGAACATGGCGCGCGTAAATAGCGGCCGGTTGCGCACCCGCATCCAGAAGATGAACGCGACGATCCCGAGCACGATCACGTGCAGGATCACGAGCCCGACGCCGAACGACATCTTGCCCTGCTCGATCCACGCCTGCACGACGTTCAGCAGATTCGAATAAGTGAGGTAGATCAACACGGCCATCACGAGGTTGATCGTGCGGCTGCGCCGCGGGTTCTGGTGCGCGAGCGGAATGGCGAGCAGCACCAGGTTGATCGCGATCAACGGCAGACCCGCGCGCCACGCGAATTCGGCGAGGTTCTCTTTAGTGGGATTGCGCAGCAGCGTGAGCGTCGGCAAGCCGGTGGTGGTCGGCGTATTGACGACCGGCTGGCTCTGGATCTTCACGCCGTAGCGCTCGAACTCCATGATGCGGAAATCGGGGTGGCCCGGTTCGCCGTCGTAGCGGCGGCCGTTTTCCAGCACGACGAAGCGGTCGCCGTTCTTGTGCGTCTCGATGTGGCCGTTCTTCGACACCACGACGTTGACCTTGCCGCCCTCGGTGCTCGTCACGAACACGTTTTCCACATGCCCCTGGTCGGGCGACATCTTCTCGATGAAGAACACGCGGTGCGTGGTCGGCGATTCGCGGAACTGCCCCGGCGCGAGCAGCGAGACTTCGTCGCGCTGCTGGAAGCGCGCGCGGATCAGCTTGCTCTGCTGGTTCGACCACGGCCAGCCGACGAACACGAAGAACATGATCAGGATGATGATCGGCGTGGCGAAAATGCCGATCGGCTTGATGAATTGCGTGAGACTGACACCCGAGGACAGCCACACGACCATCTCGGAGTCCTTGTACCAGCGCGTGAGCACGAACAGGATCGACACGAACAGCGTCGCGACGAGCATGATGGCCAGATAGCCGATCACGGTGAGGCCGATCAGGACCAGCACGTCGCGCGGGTCGACCTCGCCCGAGGCCGCGAAGCCGACGATGCGGATCATCATCGTCGTCAGCACGAGCGTGAGGAGAACCATGAACACGGCGCCAGCCGTGTACGCGAGCTCGCGCTGGAGGGAGCGTTCAAAGATCATTGTTGATGACGAGAGGGGGCGCTCACGGCGACGCGGGGGTTCGTTCCCGTCACGCCTCCGGTGCAGCCGCCGCGGGAAAAATAGCGGATAATTGCGGCTTTCATCCTAAGCCCAGATTTTATCCGAGGACAAGCGCGATGGACTTTAGCATAAAAGCCTGTGATTGGACCAAAGGCTCGACGAACGGTTTCCTGACCGGGAAATCCGATTGCATCGTGATCGGTGTGTTCGAGTCGCAAACGCTGTCGGGCGCCGCGCTGGAGATCGACGCGGCCACCAAGGGCCTGCTCACGCGCATCATCAAGGCGGGCGACATGGACGGCAAGGCGGGTACCACGCTGTTCCTGCACGAGGTGTCGGGCATCGGCGCGTCCCGCGTGCTGCTCGTCGGGCTCGGCAAGCAGGACGCTTTCAGTCAGAAAGCCTACGGCGAGGCGGTCCGCGCCGCATGGCGCGCGCTGCTCGGCACGAAGATCGTGCAGGTCACGTTCACGCTCGCGCAACTGCCGGTGCTCGAACGCACGGCCGACTGGTGTGTGCGCGCCGCGATCCTCGCGCTGCGCGAGCTGACCTACCGCTTCACGCAAATGAAGAGCAAGCCGGACAACACGCCGCGCGCGTTGAAGCGCATCGTGTTCAGCGTCAACACCGGTGACGAGAAGGCCGCCAAGCTCGCCGCCAGGCAGGGCGCCGCGCTCGCCAACGGCATGGACCTGACGCGCGAGCTCGGCAATCTGCCGAGCAACGTCTGCACGCCGACCTATCTGGCGAACACCGCGAAGAAGCTCGCGAAAGACTGGAAGCTGAAGGTCGAGGTGCTCGGCGAGAAACAGTGTGAAGCGCTGAAGATGGGCTCGTTCCTGTCGGTCACCGCGGGCGCGGTCGAGCCGGCGCAGTTCATCGTGCTGCAGTACCAGGGCGCCGCCGCGAAGGCCGCGCCGGTCGTGCTGGTCGGCAAGGGCGTCACGTTCGACACGGGCGGCATCTCGCTGAAGCCGGGCGAGAGCATGGACGAGATGAAGTACGACATGTGCGGCGCGGGCTCGGTGCTCGGCACGCTGCGCGCGGTCGCCGAGATGGGCCTGAAGATCAACGTGGTCGGCATCATTCCGGCCGTCGAGAACATGCCGTCGGGCACGGCCACCAAGCCGGGCGACATCGTCACCAGCATGAAGGGCCTGACGATCGAGGTGCTGAACACCGACGCCGAGGGCCGCCTGATTCTGTGCGACGCGCTCACCTACGCGGAGCGCTTCAAGCCGGCCGCGGTGATCGACATCGCGACGCTGACGGGCGCCTGCATCATTGCGCTCGGCCATCACAACAGCGGCCTGTTCTCGAAGGACGACGCGCTCGCGGGCGAACTGCTCGACGCGTCGCGCGAAGCGGCCGACCCGGCCTGGCGCCTGCCGCTCGACGACGAGTACCAGGACCAGCTGAAGTCGAACTTCGCGGACGTCGCGAATATCGGCGGGCGTCCGGCGGGCAGCGTGACGGCCGCGTGCTTCCTGTCGCGTTTCACGGATTCGTACCCGTGGGCGCATCTCGACATCGCCGGCACCGCGTGGAAGAGCGGCACCGCGAAGGGCGCGACGGGCCGTCCGGTGCCGCTGCTCGCGCAGTTCCTGATCGACCGCGCCGGCCAATGACGCAGTGCGGTAAGCGCGCGCACGGCGCGCGGCAAGCGGGGCGGAGCGGCCGATGACGAGAATCGACTTTCACTCGAACGTCGGCGATTCGCTGCTGTACGCGTGCCGCCTCGTGCGCAAGGCGTATCTGGCGGGCCAGCCGCTCGTCGTGCTGGCCGAGCCCGCGCGCCTGCGCGCCTTCGACGAAATGCTGTGGACCTTCTCGCCGCTCGACTTCGTGCCGCACTGCATGGCGGGCACGCCGCTTGCCGCCGACACGCCGGTCGTGCTGGCCACGAATCTCGACGACGTGCCGCATCATCAGGTGCTGCTCAATCTGGGCGCAACGGTGCCGGCGCAGTTTGCGCGCTTCGAAAGATTGCTCGAAGTGGTCGGTAACGCACACGAGGAACTCGCTGCGGGCCGCGAGCGCTATCGCTTCTATCGCGATCGCGGCTATGCTTTGAACAACTACAAGCAGGGTGGCTAGTTCGTTGCGCTGCGCGTCATGACCGCGAGGAACGCGGCATGCGGACCGCCTGCCCTGACTTCGACTCAAACACGGAGAGCGCACGTGTCCGATCCCCACGACAATTCGATTCCGATCCTGAACGAGGTCCTCGTGCCGGGCCGCGCGCGAGAGACGCGCGAGGCGTCGACCGATGCCGCCGCGCCTGCATCCCAGCCGGGCGCCGAGGCCGCAACCCCAGCCGCCGCGCAACCGGCGGCGGTGCCCGAGCCCGCTTCCCGCACGGAGCCCGCATTCGTGCCACCGCCCGCGCATCGAGCCGACCCGACGCTGGCGCCCGAGCCGGTACTCGCGCCCCAACCGGTGCCCACGCCCGAGCAACTGAGTTCGCCGGAGCCCGTGCTCGTGCCGGAGCCGATGCCGACGCGAGAAGCCCCGCATGCGGCGGAGCATGAGCCTCTCGCGCAGACCGAGCTTCATCAGCCGCGCGTGGCTGATCACACGCACCCGAGAAAACACGCACGGCCGCATCACGGCATTCATGTGCGACATGGGCATGACGACTTGCATGAGGACGCGGAGGTGTCGCCCGGTGTGTTCGATCGTACCGAGCCCTTCATACCGCTCGAAGCCGGCGCGACCGTGCCGCCGGATATCGACCATGAAGGCGCGCACGAAGCCGCTCCCGCTCAGCCCACACTCGATGCCGACGCGCTCGCCGCACGTTTGCACGGACGCTTCCAGCGTTTTCTGACGGGCGAGGGGCGCGGCATCATCGAGGCGCGCTGCCGCGATGCAGTGCAGCAGCACACGAGTCTGCTCGTGAGCCAGATCACGCGCGAGGTCGCGCAGACGCTCGAAGCCGAGATGACCGATTGGGTACGTGAAGCGGTGGAAGAAGAAATCGCGCGGCGCTCGCGTTGACGCCGCGGTGACCTGGGAGCGCCGTTATTTGAGCGTCAGCACCCAAGCCGCCAGCGTGGCCGCCTGATCGGGCGTCAGTTGCGTGTTCGCGGGCATCGGCACGGTTCCCCATACGCCGGCGCCGCCATCGAGGATCTTGCGCTTCAGATAGGAGGCGGCGTCGTTGCGTCCCGCATAGCGGGCTGCAACGTCGTGCAGCGCCGGCCCCATGAACGGGCGAGTGACCGAGTGGCAGCTCATGCAGTTCTTCTGCTGGGCGAGCGCGAGCCCGGCTGCTTCGGCACGGGCTGCGGGACTGGCGGCGCTCAATGCGGCGGCGAGCGCAACAGTGGCTGCTACGGCTGCGTACGACATCGATTTCATTATGGTCTCCGCCAGTGCAGACGCCCGGCTCGTGGTGCACGCATTATAAGAGCAAAGGGGCGCACGGATTTTCGTGCGCCCCTTGCGTTTTCGCGTAACGTGGCGGCGGGTTATCCCTGTCGGGGCGGGCCACGCCGGCCGTGGTCATTACCCCGTCACCGCCCCTCGATTCGCCGGCTGCGCGAGCGCGAAATACTTGGCCATCACGCCGCGTGTGTAGCGCGGCTTCGGCGCCTGCCATGCGGCGCGGCGGCGCTGCAGCTCGGCATCGTCGATGTTCAGTTGCAGCAGCAACTGGTGCGCGTCGATCGTGATCGAATCGCCTTCCTGCACGAGCGCGATCGTGCCGCCGACGAACGCCTCCGGCGCGACGTGCCCAACCACCATGCCCCAGGTGCCGCCCGAGAAGCGGCCGTCGGTGATGAGCCCGACCGATTCGCCGAGCCCCTTGCCGATGATCGCCGAAGTCGGCGCGAGCATTTCCGGCATGCCGGGGCCGCCCTTCGGGCCAAGATAGCGCAGCACGACGACGTCGCCGGCGACGATCTTGTCGGCGAGGATCGCTTCGAGCGCGCTCTGCTCGTCGTCGAACACGCGCGCCGGGCCCGTGATGACCGGGTTCTTGAGCCCGGTGATCTTGGCGACCGCGCCGTCTTCGGCCAGATTGCCCTTCAGGATCGCGAGATGGCCTTCGGCGTAGAGCGCCTTGTCGATCGGGAAGATCACCTGCTGATCGCTGCGCGGCTTGGCTGGTACGTCCTTCAACTCCTCGGCGATCGTTTTGCCGGTGATCGTCATGCAATCGCCGTGCAGAAGCCCGGCGTCGAGCAGGATCTTCAGCACCTGTGGAATGCCGCCCGCCTTGTGCAGATCGGTGGCGACGTACTGGCCCGACGGCTTCAGGTTGCAGATCACCGGCACCTTCTTGCGCATGCGCTCGAAGTCTTCGATCGTCCATTCGATCTCGGCCGCGTGCGCGATCGCGAGGTAGTGCAGCACCGCGTTGGTCGAGCCGCCGGTCGCCATGATCAAGGCAACCGCGTTTTCGATCGACTGCTTCGTGATGATGTCGCGCGGCTTCAGATCCTTCTTGACGGCTTCGACGAGCACACGCGCCGATTCGGCGGCCGAGTCGACCTTCTCCTGGTCGGGATTCGCCATCGTCGACGAATACATGAGCGACATGCCGAGCGCCTCGAACGACGAGCTCATCGTATTGGCCGTGTACATGCCGCCGCACGAACCGGTCGACGGACACGCATTTTTCTCGATGCCCTCGAAATCCTCCTGCGACATGCGGCCCGCCGTGAATTCGCCGACCGCCTCGAACGACGACACGATCGTCAGATCGGTGCCTTTCCAGTTGCCCGGCCGAATCGTGCCGCCGTACACGTAGATGCCCGGCACGTTCATGCGCGCGAGGCCGATCATGCCGCCCGGCATGTTCTTGTCGCAGCCGCCAATCACGACCACGCCGTCCATCCATTGCCCTTGCACGCAGGTCTCGATGCAATCGGCGATCACCTCGCGCGACACGAGCGAGTACTTCATGCCCTCGGTGCCCATCGACATGCCGTCCGAGATCGTCGGCGTGCCGAAGGTCTGCGGGTTCGCGTCGGCGCGCCTGATCGCGGTGACGGCCGCGTCGGCGAGACGCTGCAGGCCGGCGTTGCACGGCGTAATCGTCGAGTGGCCGTTGGCGACGCCGATCATCGGTTTGTCGAAATCCTCCTTCTGGTAGCCGAGCGCGTAGTACATCGAGCGATTCGGTGAACGCGCGATGCCTTGCGTGATGTTCTTCGAACGACGGTTGTAGGCCATGGGGAGCTCCCAGTCTGGCTGTTCTGATGAAAGCGCGCGGCGGCGTCCGCGCGCGCATCCGTTCAGTGTAGTTCCGCCAGACCGTGCAAACCGGCGGTTTTGCGTGACACGCGTCGTGTGTATTATTCGCGGTTGTTCAGGTCGTAAAATATATTAATCATGCTGCCGACGATCCCCGACCTGCGCCAGTTGCGCTATTTCGTCACCGTCGCCGAGGAAAAGCACTTCGGGCGCGCGGCCGCGCGTCTGTCGATGACGCAGCCGCCGCTGTCGCAGGCGATCCGCGCGCTCGAGGAGACGCTCGGCGTCGAGCTGTTCGCGCGCACCAAGCGCTCGGTCGAGTTGACGGCGGTCGGCGCCGATCTGTTGCCGGAGGTGCAGCGGCTGCTCGCGGCCGCGGAAGGGCTCAGGCCGCTCGCGCAGAGCCTCGCGCGCGGCGAGGCGGGCGTGCTGTCGCTCGCGTTCGTGTCGACTGCGGATTACGGCCTGCTGCCGCTGCTGCTGCGCGATTTCGGCGCGCGGCATCCGCGCGTGCGGCTCGAACTGACCGAGGCGACCAGCGACGTGCAGGTCGAGGAACTGGTGGCCGGGCGTATCGACGCGGGTCTGGTGATCGCGCCGCTGCCGTCGCGGCATGCGGCGCAGCTGTCGTGGCTGCCGATCGCGCGCGAGCCGCTCGTGATTGCGATGTCGACGGAGATGGCGCAAGGCTTGTGGGGCAGCGTGAACGCAAACGGCAAGGGCAGCGCCGCCGAAGACCCCGCCGCCGAATGGCTCGACATGCCCGTCAGCCTGCGCGATGTCGCCGACGCGCCGCTCGTGATCTTCCCAAGGCGTCTCGCGCCGGGCTTTTATGACATCATTATGGATTGCTACGGCGTTGCGGGCCTCGCGCCACGGATCGGCCAGGAGGCGATCCAGATGCAGACCATCGTGAGTCTCGTGTCGGCCGGCATGGGCGTCGCGCTGGTGCCGCAATCGTTGCGTAACCTGCGGCGCACGGGCGTCGTGTACCGGCCGCTGTCCGAGTCGGTGCCCGCGATCGAGACGGGCCTCGTCTGGCGCACCGACGAGGTCGGCCCGGTGCTGGCGGGCTTCATCGACATCGTGCGCGCGCATGCGGCGAGCGTCGCGTCGCGTGTCTAGATCCCGCTTCTGATTCCCTGTAAAAACTGCTTTCGAACCTGAACTGCCCATAACTACACGATGCTCATTCACCCCAATTTCGACCCTGTCGCCATCCATCTGGGGCCGCTCGCCGTGCGCTGGTATGGCTTGATGTACCTCGTCGCGTTCGTCGCGGCGATCGTCGTCGCCCGGCTGCGGCTGCGGCTGCCGTATGTCGCCGCGCAAGGCTGGACCGCGAAGGATATCGACGACATGCTGTTCTACGGCGTGCTGGGTACGATCCTCGGCGGCCGGCTCGGCTATGTGCTGTTCTACAAGGCGAGCTTTTATTTCGCGCATCCGCTCGACATCTTCAAGGTGTGGGAAGGCGGCATGTCGTTTCACGGCGGCTTTCTCGGCGTGACGATCGCGATGATGCTGTTCGCTTATCAGCGCAAGCGCTCATGGCTGCAAGTCACCGACTTCGTCGCACCGATGGTGCCCACGGGCCTCGCGGCGGGGCGCCTCGGCAATTTCATCAACGGCGAGCTGTGGGGCCGCGTGACCGATCCGTCGGCGCCGTGGGCGATGCTGTTTCCCGGCGCCGCGCCTGACGACGCCACATGGCTCGCCGCGCATCCGCAACTGGCCGCGCAATGGCATCTGAACGAAGTGTTCGCGCAATATCACATGCTGCCGCGACATCCGTCGGAGCTGTACGAGATCGCACTCGAAGGCGTGGCGCTGTTCTTCGTGCTGATCTTTTTCTCGCGCAAACCGAAGCCGCTCGGCGCGATTTCCGCGATGTTCCTGATCGGCTACGGCCTTGCGCGCTTCACGGTCGAATTCGCGCGCGAGCCGGACGATTTCCTCGGCCTGCTCGCGATGGGGCTGTCGATGGGTCAATGGCTGTCGCTGCCCATGATTCTCGCGGGCATCGGCCTGATGGTGTGGGCGTATCGCCGTGGGCGTCGCGAGCCGGCGCAGGCGGTTGGCGCGAACTGAGCGGCGCTCGGCTAGCGTAGCGAGTGTTGCATAAAAAACGCCACGGCATCGATGGATGCCGTGGCGTTTTCTGTTTGGGCTTGCGCTTGCGCGTCACTTCATCTGCACCGACCCCGACACGTTGACCGTCACCGTCGACGTGCCGCCTTCGAGCGACAGCGGCGCGCTCTTCGCGTCGGCGCCCATCGCGCGTGCGCTCATCATCATCACCGGACGCGGCATCACGCCGCTGTGATTCACGTTGACCTCGCGGATCGAATAGCCGCTAAAGCCGAACGCCTGCGAGGACGCCGCGGCCTGCTCGCGAAACGATTTGATCGCCTCGCCGCTGAGCCGCTGTTCGGCCGCGCGCTGCGCTTCCGGCGACAGCGAGAAACGCACGTTGCCAACCTGCATGATCGATGCCATCTGTCCGGCGAGCTTCGATGCCGCGGCGAAGTCGCGCGATTTGAGCACGACTTCCGTGCGGCCGCGCCACGTCGAGATGCGTCCGTCGCGGTCCGTCGACGGGAAGATCGAGAACGCGCCCGAGCGCGCGGTCACGCCGCTGACGCCGCGCGCTTTCTGCAATGCCGCGTCGGCGCGTTCGTTCAGCGTCGACGTCAGCGACGACGGCTCGCTCGCTTCCTGTTCGTAAAACAGCGTGATTTCGACTTCGTCCTGCGGGACTTCCGCGCTCGCCTGCGCATTCAGCGACAGCACGCCCGAAGGCTGCGGCATCATGGTCTGCGCTCGAGCGGGCGCAGGGTTCAGTGCGAGTGCCACAGGCGCGCCCAAGGCGAGCGCAAGTGCGAGGGACCGTGCGGTTTTTGTCGTCATGACTGGAATCCTTGTTTGAACAGGTTGTGCACGTTCGACGCGAGCGCCGGGTGGTGGCGCGCGGTTTGACGGATGCGCTGGCGAATGCATCGGCTTGCCGTCGAGCGGCCGGTTCGAGCTCACGCTTTCGTCGACCGATTAGGCGGGTTTTACCGACGCTTGGTTCCCCAATTAGTGCTTCGCCGCCGCATCGGAAACGATGACCTGGATGCGATCACGACAGGTGCCGCGTCGCGCGTTCGCCCTTAAACCAGCTGTTTAGTGATGAAGCGCCATTCGGCTTCGGTCACCGGCGTGATCGACAGGCGGTTGCCTTTGGCGAGCACGCGCATGTCCTGCAATTCGGCATGCTCGCGCAGCGCGGCAAGCGGAATCAGCGCGATTTTCTTCTTGAACACGACGTCGACGAGCATCCAGCGCGGCGTTTCCGGCGACGATTTCGCGTCGTAGTACGGACTCTTTTTATCGAACTGGGTCGGGTCCGGATACGCGGTCGACGAGACCTCCGCGATGCCCGCGATGCCGGGCTCCGGACAGCTCGAATGATAGAAGAGCACGCCGTCGCCGACCTGCATCACGTCGCGCATGAAGTTGCGCGCCTGATAGTTGCGTACGCCGGTCCACGGCAAGGTGCGATGAGGTGCGTTGGCGAGGTCGTCGATGCTTGCTTCGTCCGGTTCGGACTTCATCAGCCAGTAGCGCATGAATCGGAGTGAGCGTGTGTGAGATTGAACGAAGCGCAACAACGCAGGCGCGTACGGAAAAGCCCCTGAAAAAGGCGCTCAAACGAAAAAACGACGACCAAAGAAAAACGGCATCGAACCGAAGTCCGATGCCGTTCCAGATAAGGTCCCCGCCTTAGCCGCTAGGCCGGCATCCTGAACCGAGGGTTCAGAATTGGTCGCAGTTAGCAACACTTCGGGTACATCAGACTGAGTGACGCGCACACCCGTGCTACAAATTTCCGCAACCGTGCACATGGCATTGGTTCAAGGAATGTATGACCTTGGCGAACCAGGCAGGGAAGCTAACCGATGATGCTACAACCCAAACCGTTGAACACGTGACCGATTCGAAACCGGCCCACTACTGCTTACTGCAAGCTGTACTGCTCGATCACAGTACCTAGCTGTTCGTTCATTTGCTGCATTGTACGCCGGATTTCTTCAGCAGGAAATGCTTCTCCGTGTCGCACGCTGCTTTGCAGCTTAAGCAGTTCCGATGCCAGCGACAGCGCAGCCATCACGGCGATGCGATCGGTGCCGCGCACGTTGCTGCCGCTGCGGATTTTCTTCATCTCGGCGTCGACGCGCGCGACCGCCTCGAGCAGCGCGCCTTCCGTTTCCGGCGAACAGGCGAGACGATAGGGTACTTCGAGAATCGATACTTCGATCTGCTTGGTGGTCATGCGCTTTCTCCGTGTCGGCTCACGTCGCTTTCCGCTTCCTCGTGTTCGGGCTGGGCGGACTCGAGCAGATCGAGCTGGTTATCCGGTTCGCTGCTCGCGCGTGCGCGCGGCAATTTTTCGAGAATCGCATTCAGGCGCACCTGAGCGTCGTCGATCTTGGCGGACAGCGCGTCGCGTTCCGCCTGCAGTGCGTCGCGCTCTTCGCGCAATTGCGCGAGTTCCGCATGCGTGGCTTGCACTTCGGCACGCGTTTGCGCGAGCTGCTCTTCGAGCGCGAGCCGCGCTTCGTTGTGGCGCTGGCTGATCGCAATCAGCTTGCCGATGTTCTGGGAGAGTGATTCGAGTTCGGTGAGCATGTGCTGCGTCCTCTAAAGACATCGCATTTTAGCGCGGAATATTACAGGTTCCGACAATTGTCTCGTTTCGAGACGTAACAGCATCGCTTCGTGCACGTTCGTTGGGTGTCGCGTCGTCGACCATAAGATAAAAACCGGCAATCCATCCGACAATAACCTGCATTCAACAGAACCGATTGCGCTCCGGTCGACCTTTCTTGACGCCCCGCGAGGCCGCTCCTAAACTTCCCGCACTCTGGTGCCCGCGCGCGCTTTTCGGCGCGCGCAGTTAAACGGGAAGCAGGGCGCGCGCGGTGCCAAAACCGGATGCGCGAACCTGCGCTGCCCCCGCAACGGTAAGCGACCGCATGTGATGTGCTCATGCAGGTCGGTCCTGGTCGCAAGGTTGGAAGTTCAACGTGCGAGTGTGCCACTGCGCGTCACGCGTGGGAAGGCGGATCGATGTGTCGTAGCCCGGATACCGGCCAGAAAAGAGGGACGTCCCCCCGCGAAAACGCTAAACAAGGGGGCGCTCGTGACGCGTCGGCCCGCGGGGAAGCAGGCCGCGCACGCCATCCACAGGAATGTCATCCCATGCTGTCCCCCATCGCCCGCGCAACGCTGCTCGCGTTCGCGAGCCTGCCGCTCGTCGTGCATGCGCAAAGCGCCGAGCCCGCGTCTTCATCGTCCGCGACGGATGCAACCGCTGCGAGCGCCGCAAACGTTGCCGACGCGGCCAATCTCACTTCCACCGATGCGTCGGGCAACGTGCTGTCGCCGATCGTCGTGACCGCGCAACGCGGACCGCAAGCGTTGCGCGATGCGATCCCGCAGACTACGCAGTTCGATCAGCAGGACATCGCCGACACGACCGCGACCGATCTGCCCGGCCTGTTGCAACTCGCGCCAGGCGCGCAAATCTCGCGCACGGGTGGCCCCGGTTCGACCACGAGCCTCTTTCTGCGCGGCGCATCGTCGACGCAATCGCTGCTGCTGATCGACGGCGTGCGCGTCGATTCGGTGAGTCTCGGCACAGCTCAACTCGCGCAGATTCCGCTCGATCAGGTCGATCACGTCGAAGTGGTGAACGGCAACGTGTCGGCGTTGTATGGCTCGGGCGCGATCGGCGGCGTCGTGCAGGTGTTCACGAAAGACGGCGGCGATCATCCGCCGCGTTTCAATTTTTCGGTCGGCTACGGCAGCTACCGCACGCAGACGCAAACGGCCGGCGTGAACGGCGCGCTCGATCAGGACGGCCGCACGACTTTCAATATTTCGCTCGCACGCACGAAGGACGACGGCTTTTCGTCGCTCAATCCGCTCGAGGCGCCGAACGCGAATCCGAACGCAAACGGCAATCTGAACGAGAGCATCAGCGCGTCGCTGCGTCACAAGTTCACCGACAGGTGGGACGCGGGCGTCAGCTACTTCCAGTCGAACAACGACAACAGCTACGACAATGCGTACGGCGAGCCCATCGATCTGAACAATCTCTATAGCAAGGTGCGTCAGGTGTCGGTATTCGCGAACGGCAAGCTGACCGACTGGTGGACCACCCACGTCACGCTCGCCGAGGGCGACGACCGCGGCGTGTCGAACACCAATGGCATCTACAACGGCCGCTTCGATACCGACAATCGTCAGTACACGTGGCAGAACGATTTCGCGCTCGCCGCGAACCAGAAGCTGCAACTCGGCTACGAGCATCTCGACCAGACGCTCGACTCCGACACGTTCGCCGCGCCCGACCGTCACGTCGATTCGGTCTTCGCGGGCTACAGCGCGCGCTTCGGCCGCAACCAGATTCAGGCCAACGTGCGACGCGACCAGTACTCCGATTTCGGTGGGGCGAACAGTTACTATCTCGGCTACGGATTCGACATCACGTCGCGCTGGAAGGTAACCGCAAGCTATTCGGATGCGTTCCGCGCGCCGAGCTTCGACGATCTGTACTATCCGATCAGCGGCAACCCATCGATCCAGCCCGAGCGCGGTCATTCGGTCGAAGCCGGTTTGCAGTACGCGACCGATGCGCTCGGCGTGATGCGTCTGAACGCATTCCAGACGCGCTATACGAATCTGATCGACTACGTGCAGACGATCCCCGGCATCTACCTCGCGGAGAACGTCGGCCATGCGAAGGTGCAGGGACTCGAGGGATCGTGGAGCGGTCATGTCGGCAAGACCGACGTGCGCGCAACGGTGACGCTGCAGAACCCGGTCGATCTCGACAACGGTACCGACCTCGTGCGGCGCGCGCGTCGGTTCGGGTCGTTCGCGGTGAATCGCAGCATCGGTGGCTGGCGGGTTGGCGGCGAGTGGATCGTCAGCGGTCCGCGCACCGATAGCACGGGCAACCTCGGCGGTTATGGCATCGTGAATCTGTCGGCGCGCTACAACGTCACCAAAGCGTGGTACGTCAGCGCGCAAATCGACAATCTGTTCAACAAGGATTATGAAACGGCCTACTCGTATAACTCGCCGCGACGCGGTGCGTATCTCACGCTCGGCTGGCAGCAGCAGTGACGCGCGCGCCGGGTTGGCCGCATGCGTGAGCGCACGCGGATGAGTCGCGCGTCCACTTCGCTGCGCGCCGCGATGGCGACGCCGCGCCCGATGAACGCGAAACGCGCGGCCGCGATCTGGCTCGGCCTCGCGCTCGCCGCCATCGCGGTGCTCGGCGCGTCGCTGGTGCTCGGCAGCGTGCCGCTCGCGCCGTCGCGCGTGCTTGCGGCGCTCGTGCCGACGCACACGTTCCGCGGCACGGGCAGCGACGATCTCGCCGGCGAAATCGTGCGTACGTTGCGTTTGCCGCGCGCGCTCGCGGGCTTCGCGTGCGGCGCGTTGCTCGCGCTCGCCGGCGCGCTGCTGCAGGTGCTGCTGCGCAATCCGCTGGCCGAGCCATACGTGCTCGGCGTGTCGGGCGGCGCGGCGACGTTCGCGCTCGTTGCGATGATCGCGGGCGGCGCATGGTGGCTCGTCGATGCGAGCGCGTTCGCGGGTGCGTTCGTGTCGATCCTGCTGGTGCTCGGCCTCGCGCGTCGCGAGCTATGGCGCGGCGAGCCGCAGGACACGTCGCCCCGTTTGCTATTGACCGGCGCGGTGATCGCGGCCGGGTGGGGCGCGCTGATCACGCTGCTGCTCAATCTCGCGCCCGACAGCCGTCTGCGCGGCATGCTGTTCTGGCTCACCGGCGACCTGAACGGCGGCGCGCTGCCGTGGACCGCGCTGATGGCGCTCGCGCTCGTGTTGCTTGCGATCGTGCCGGCCGCGCCGCGTCTGAACGTGTTGCTGCGCGGCGACGCGGCCGCGCAGGCGTTGGGCGTCGCCGTGATGCCGCTGCGTTTGCGTGTGTACCTGGTCGCGTCGCTGGCGGCGGCCGCGGCGGTGACGACCGCGGGCACGATCGGCTTCGTCGGTCTCGTCGTGCCGCACATGCTGCGGCTCGCGTTCGGCAACGATCAGCGCATGCTGCTGCCGGCGGCCGCGCTCGGCGGCGGTGTCGCGGTGATGGGCGCGGATCTGATCGCGCGGACCGTGATCGCGCCCGCGCAATTGCCGGTCGGCGTGATCACGTCGCTGGTCGGCGTGCCGGTGTTCCTGTGGATGCTGCTCAAACGCCGCCGATGATACGAGCCAAACCCAGCCCCACCTGTTCGATGCTGAGCACGCAGCGCCTGACGTTGCGCGCCGGCGCGCGCACCTTGCTCGACGCGTTCACGCACACGTTCCATGCGGGCGAAATCTGGTGCATCGCCGGGCCGAACGGCGCGGGCAAGACCACCTTGCTATCGACGCTGGCGGGGCTGTTGCATCCGGCGGCGGGCCATGTCGAACTCGATGGCGTGCGCGTGGCCGACTGGCAGCCGCTGCCGCTCGCACGGCGCCGCGCGCTGATGCCGCAAAGCGCGGCCGATGCGTTCAACGCAAGCGTGCTCGACATCGTGCTGCTGAACCGCTTCCCGCATCTGGGCGGCAGGGGCTGGGAGCGCGACGAGGATCGCGCGGCCGCGCGGGCGGCGCTCGAACGGCTCGGCCTCGCGGACTTTGCGGCGCGCGACGTGCTGTCGCTGTCGGGCGGCGAGCGTCAGCGCGTTGCCCTCGCGGCGGTGCTGTGCCAGGACGCGCCGCTGTTGCTGCTCGATGAACCGTTGTCGCATCTCGACCTGCATCATCAGGTCGACTGTCTCGACGCGCTCGTCGCATGGACGCGCGAACCGCGCCGTAGTGTGCTGTTCTCGTGCCACGACCTGAACCTCGCGCGCCGCTTCGCGACGCACGCGTTGCTGCTCGACGGCGCGGGCGGCGCGTATGCGGGCCCAGTGCGCGACGTGCTGACGCCCGCGTTGACGAGCCGCGCGTTCGGCTATCCGCTGATTCTGATTCGCGACGGCGAGCACGAGGCGCTGATACCCGCGCCGCGCGCGCGTCACGAATCGGCTGCCGGCCATGACGCACAGTCAGGCTGATATTTATTCCTACCCCTTGTTTCGATCACACCTATGACTCGCATCCCACACCCAGCCGGTTTGCCCGAAGTCGCGCCGCTCGATCAGACGCTACGCGCCGAACTGCAGCGGATCATCGATACGCGCACCAAACCGCCCGGCAGCCTCGGCCGGCTCGAAACGCTCGCGCGCCAGATGGGCCTGATCCAGCGTAGTACGCGTCCCACCGTGCAGCGTCCCGCGATGATCGTTTTCGCGGGCGACCACGGCATCGCCGCCGAAGGCGTGAGCCCCTATCCTCAAGCGGTGACCGCGCAGATGGTCGCGAACTTCATCGCGGGCGGCGCGGCGATCAACGCGCTCAGCCGCGTCGCGGGTCTCGAACTCGAAGTGGTCAACGCGGGCATCGCGACGCCGCTGCCGTCCACGGACCGACTCGTCGACATTCCGGTCGGGCCCGGCACGCGCAACTTCGCACACGAAGCCGCGATGACGTGCGCCGAAGCGCTCGCCGCGATGCAGGCGGGCGCCGCGCGCGTGCGTCATCACGCGGCGCTCGGCACGAACGTGATCGGCTTCGGCGAGATGGGCATCGCGAACACCTCGGCGGCCGCGTGTCTGATGAGCCGCCTGTGCGGTGTGCCGATCGACGACTGCGTCGGCCGCGGCACGGGTCTCGACAATGCCGGACTCGCGAAGAAGCGCAACGTGCTCGCGGCGGCGCTCGCACGCCATGCGGATGCACGCGCGCCGCTCGACGTGCTCGCGACCTTCGGCGGCTTCGAAATCGCGATGATGGCGGGTGCGTATCTGGCGGCCGCCGAGGCGCGCATGACCGTCCTCGTCGATGGCTTCATCGCGACGTCCGCGCTGCTGGTCGCCGATGCGTTCTCGCCCGACGTGCGCGAGTACTGCGTGTTCGCGCATGCGTCGAACGAGGCCGGGCATCGGCGCATGCTCGATCATTTCGGCGCGCAGCCGCTGCTGTCGCTCGACATGCGGCTCGGCGAAGGCACGGGCGCCGCGCTCGCGGTGCCGTTGCTGCGCGCGGCGGTGGCCTTCGTCAACGAGATGGCCAGCTTCGATTCGGCGGGCGTCGCCGATCGCGAACCGTGAAGCGCGTGAGCACGCGCTTCGCGATAACGCGAAGCTCGGCCCGCAGCACCGTGAAACTGCACTCGCCAAGTTCATGAACCCGCTCGCGGAACTGCGCTATTTCTTCACGGCGCTCGGTTACTTCACGCGCGTGCCCGTGCCGCGCTGGGTCGGTTTCGAGCCGCATTATCTGAACGCCGCGGCGCGCTATTTTCCGCTCGTCGGCGTGTTGGTCGGCGGCTTCAGCGCGCTCGTCTATCTGGCCGCGCTGCGCGTGTTTCCGGCGAGTGTCGCGGTGCTGCTGTCGATGGCCGCGTCGCTCGTGGTCACGGGCGCATTTCACGAGGACGGTCTCGCCGATTGCATCGATGCGTTCGGTGGCGCCTATACGCGCGACGATGCGCTGCGCATCATGCACGACTCGCGCATCGGTGCTTTCGGCGCCATCGCGCTCGTGATCGCTCTGGCGATCAAGTGGCAAACGCTCGCGGCGTTGCCACCGCCGCGCGCCGCAAGCCTGATGCTTGCGGCGCATGGTGCGAGCCGCGCGTGCGCGATCAGTTACCTGGCCACGCTCGACTATGTGCGCGCGGCCGGCAAAGCCAAGCCGGTCGCGCAGCGTTTGAGCGGGCCGGCGCTGTTGTGCGCCGCGCTGTTCGGGCTGCCGTGGCTCCTGTGGCCGAACGGCCCCGGCATGCCCGACTGGCGTTTCGCCGCGCTCACGTGTGCTGTGCTGTTCGCGCTGCGCTTTGCGATGGGCCGTTATTTCGTCAGACGCATCGGCGGCTATACCGGCGACTGCCTCGGCTTCGCGCAGCAGATCTTCGAATTGAGCATCTACCTGGTGGGGCTTGCATGGATATCGTCCTGATTCGACATCCCGCTGTCGCGCTCGAGGCGGGGGTTTGTTACGGCCATAGTGATGTCGCGTTGGCGGAAAGCGCCGAGGTCACGTCCAATGCGTTGGCGGTGAAGCTCGCGAGCTTGCAGGTGCCGGCGCCGCGTGTGCTGATCACGAGTCCGCTTACGCGCTGCGCCGCGCTAGCGACCGAGATCGCGAACGACTTCGGCTGCGTGGTCAGCCACGACGAGCGCTTGAAGGAAATGGATTTCGGCGAGTGGGAAGCGCAGCGCTGGGATACGATCGATCGCGCGCTCCTCGACGACTGGGCCGCCAATTTCGAACATGCGCGCGCGCATGGCGGCGAGAGCGTCGCGCAATTCGTCGCGCGTGTGCGAGCGTGGTTCGATGCGTTCGCGCTGACGCGCGAGCTGTCGCCCGCATACGTGGTCACGCACGCGGGCGTGATGCGCGCGATCGCGTCGTGGGTGCTGGAGGTGCCGCTCGCGCATTGCCTGCAGTGGTCGCTAGATATGACGGGGATCGTCTGGTTGCGACGTAACGACGAGACGCTGCAGTGGTCGCTCGTGCGATGGAATGCGTGACCCGCGTGGTCATCGGGAAAACTGATCCCTTTTTCTCGCCACACGCGGCGCCGTCATGGCGCGGGCTGCTTTCTGCGCGAGCGCGCCAGTTCGAGGTCCTCGCACAGTTGCCGCGCGCCTTGCGCGATGCGCGGCGCGGGGCGATTGATCAGATCGCCGTCGATCGCAAACAGGTTGTCGTTCGCGACGGCCGCGAGACCCGGCCATGCGCGCCATGTGTCGAGTTGCGGCAGCATCGTGTCGGGCCGCGTCGCGCCGGGCGCGGCGGTGACGATCGCCTGAGGATTCGCCGCGAGCACCGCTTCGGTCGACACGGTCGGCACGAGCGGCTGCAGGTCCGCGAACACATTGCGGCCGCCGCATAGCGTGATCACGTCGCTGATCATGTGCTCGCCGTTGAGCGTCATCAGCGGCCGGTCCCATACCTGATAAAAGACGCTGACGGTCGGGCGGTTCGCATACCGCGCGCGCAGACGGGCGATGTCGTCGCGATAGGCGGCCGCCGCCGCATCCGCGCTCGTCGATGTGCCGAGCAGCCGGCCGAGCTTGGTCAGCGACACGGCGATATCGTCGAGACGGCGCGGCTCGCTGAAAAAGAGCGGCACGTGTAGCTCGCGCAAGCGTTCGAGCTGGCGCTGCGCGTTGCCGTGCCGCCACACGACGATCAGGTCCGGTTTCAGCGCGACGATGCGTTCGAGGTCGAGCGCCTTGTTGTCGCCGACGCGCGGGAGTTGCTTCGCTTCGGGCGGATAGTCGCTGTACGACACCGCGCCGACCATCTTCGGGCCGCCGCCCGCGGCGTACAGCAATTCGGTCACGTGCGGGGCGAGGCTGATCACGCGCCGCGCGGGCGCGGCGAGCGTGACGGTCGCGCCGCTGTCGTCGGTGACGGTGATCGCGGCGTGCGCGCTCAGTGCGGTCAGCGCGAGCGCTGCGGCGCCGAACCAATGGATGAAGCCGTGCGCGGGCGGGGCAAAGCGGATGGAACGTGCAAAGCGGATCATCGGACGAGGGCGGATCACGAAGCGTTGAGCGGCTTGGGTGCGAAGGTCACTGCGCTAACTCGAGCGCGCGGTATCGATCGAGTCAACCGCCTGTTGCAACTGTTGCTCGAAGCGGGTCCATTCGGCTTCGTCGCCCGGCAGCCCGAAGCGCACGCTGGCCGATGGCACCCGAAGCGACGGCGGAAAAAGACGCGTCCACACGCCACGCCGCGCGAGTGCTTCATGCAACGCGGCGGCGCGCGCATCGTCGGTCCATGCGAAAAGCGGCGTGCCCCGTGTCGCGAAACAGTGCGCATGCAACAGCCCGGCAAGCCGCGCGCTGTCGCCGATGAGCCGCTCACGCATCCGCGTTTGCCACGTGGCATCGTCGAACGCGGCGCTCACTGCATGACGCGCGGGACCGCTGACGGTCCACGGCCCCAGCCTGTCGCGCAACGCGGCGAGCAATGCGGGCGCGCCCAGCACGAAGCCGGCGCGCACACCCGCGAGCCCGAAGAACTTGCCGGGCGAGCGCAACACGACGAGCCCGTCCCGATGCGTATGCGCCGCCAGCGACGCGACCCGCGCGGCCGGCAGCGTATCGGCGAACGCTTCGTCGACGAGCAGCGTGCCGCCGCGTTCGCGCAACTGCGCGTGCCAGTACAGCAGCCGGGCGGCATCGATATGCGTGGCGGTCGGATTGTCTGGGTTGACGATCGCGACGTGCGTGAGCGCGGCGGGCAGCGTGTCGCGATGCACGTCGAGCGGCGCGACCGCGTGTCCGGCGCGCGCGAACGCGGGCGCGTACTCGCCGTAGGTCAGCGGCGCGATGCCGACCGTCGCGGGCGACAGCAATGCGGGCAGCGCGCGAATCGCCGCCTGGCTGCCGGCGACGGGCAGCACGTGCGCGGCATCGGGCGCGCCGTAGTAGCGCGCGGCCCGCTCGGCGAAGCCGTCGCCTTCGTCGGGCAAACGGCGCCACGCGTCGGCGGGCAGCGGCGGCACCGGATAGCCGTGCGGATTGATGCCCGTCGACAGATCGAGCCACTGCGCGTACGCAATGCCGTAGCGCGCCGCCGCTTCGTGCAGGTTGCCGCCGTGCGCGATCGGGCCGCTTGCGGCGTGCTCGCGCGGTTGCGTCCAGTCGGTCATGCGCTCATCCCATCGCTACGCGCGTCGTTCCGCTCAGCCATGAAACGGCACGCTCAACAATGCCAGCACGATCAGCACGGCCAGCCAGAGAATCACGGTGCGTTCGACCAGCATCAACGCGGCGCCCACATGACGCGCCTCGGCGGGACTCCCGAAGCCCAGCGTCGGCCGGTGCTCGAGCGTGCCGTGATACACGGCCGGCCCGCCGATCAGCACGTTCAGGCTGCCGGCGCCGGCGGCCATCACCGGGCCCGCGTTCGGGCTGTCCCAGCGCGGCGCCTGCTCGCGCCAGCAGCGCCAGGCGGTCAGCGTGTCGCCGAGCAGCGCGTAGCTCGTGGCAGTCAGCCGCGCGGGAATCCAGTTCAGCACGTCGTCGATGCGCGCGGCGGCCCAGCCGAAGCGCAGATAGCGCGGCGTGCGATAACCCCACATCGCGTCGAGCGTATTGGCGAGGCGAAAGCCGAGCGCGCCAGGCCCGCCCGCGAGCGCGAACCAGAACAGCGCGCCGAAGATCGCGTCGTTGCCGTTTTCGAGCGCCGATTCGATCGCGGCGCGCGCGAGCGCGGCCTCGTCCGACTGCGCGGTGTCGCGCGAGACGATCCGTGCGGTCAACTCACGTGCCGTGGCCAGATCGCGTTGGCCGAGCGCCCGCGCGATCGGCGCGATGTGATCGCGCAGGCTGCGCGCGCCGAGCGCGAACCACAGCAGCGCGACATGCAGCGCGCAGGCCGCGAACAACGGCAGCACGGCGACGAGCCACCACGCGATCAACACCGGCGGCAGAACCGCGAGCGCCCATGCGAGCAGGCCCCTGAGCCGCAGACGCCGGTCGTGATTGAAGCGCGCCTCGATGCGCGCCGCCCAGTTGCCGAAGCCGACCAGCGGATGCCGGCGGCTCGGCTCGCCGAACCAGCGATCGACGGCGACGCCCGCGACCGCGAGCGTCGCGACCAGCGGCATGGTCAGCGGCGGCATCACACGCCGCTCGCGCTTTTCAGCGCGAGCGGCAGTCCCACGACCATCAGCGTGGCCGCGCTGCTCAACGCGGCGATGCGCTGATTCAAGCGCCCGAGTTCGTCGACGTAAAGACGCGTGGCTTCGCCGAGCGGCACGACGCCGAGGCCGATCTCGTTGCTGACGACGATGATCTTGCCGCGCGCGCCGGCGAGCGCCGCTTCGAACGCGGCGGCCTGCTCGTAGTAGTGCGACAGCGGCGCCGCCGCGCCGTCGGCGGGACATAGCAGGTTTGCGAGCCACAGCGTCAGGCAGTCGATCAGCAGACACTGGCCCGGCGCGTCGTGTTGCGCGAGCGCGCCGGCGAGGTCGTCGTCCGCTTCGACGAGCCCCCAATGCGCGGGCCGCCGCTCGCGATGATGCGCAATGCGCGCGTTGAATTCGGCGTCGTCGGTGACGCGGGCGGTGGCGATGTAGGTGACGGGGAAGGCGCTGGCGCTGGCGAGCCGCTCGGCATGCGCGCTCTTGCCCGAGCGGGCGCCGCCGAGGACGAAGGTGAGGTCGCGGGGAGTCATCTTATGATTGTACCGGCGCGATGGGATAATGCCGCTCGATTGCATTGCAACGCCACTGTCCATCTTCCACCTGCACCGCCGTGACCCGAATGCCCATTTCTCCCGACACCCTGCCCGTGCCGCGCGGCACGCTGATGATCCAGGGCACCACTTCCGACGCGGGCAAGAGCACGCTGGTTGCGGGACTGTGCCGCCTCGCGCGGCGCGCGGGTGCGCGGGTCGCGCCGTTCAAGCCGCAGAACATGGCGTTGAACAGCGCGGTGACCGTCGACGGCGGCGAGATCGGCCGCGCGCAGGCATTGCAGGCGCTCGCCGCGGGCATCGACGCGCACACCGATCTGAACCCGGTGCTGCTGAAGCCGACCAGCGATCGCGGCGCGCAGGTGATCATCCACGGCAAGGCGCGCATCAATCTCGACGCGCGCGGGTATCACGACTACAAGCCAGTCGCGTTCGAGGCGGTGCTGGAGTCGTATGCGCGGCTGCGCGCGTCGTACGACACGATTTTCGTCGAAGGCGCGGGCAGTCCGGCCGAGATCAATCTGCGCGAGCGCGACATCGCGAACATGGGTTTCGCGGAGGCGGTCGACTGCCCGGTCGTGCTGGTCGCCGACATCGATCGCGGTGGCGTGTTCGCGCACCTGACCGGCACCCTCGCGTGTCTGTCCGACAGCGAGCAGGCGCGCGTGCGCGGCTTCATCATCAACCGCTTTCGCGGCGACATCGGTCTGCTGAAGCCCGGGCTCGACTGGCTGGAAGCGAAGACCGGCAAGCCGGTGCTCGGCGTCGTGCCGTATCTGCATGGCCTGACGCTCGACGCCGAGGACATGCTGCCGCCCGAGCTGCGCGCGGCGGCGAGCGTTGATTCGCGCCGTCTGCTGCGCGTGGTCGTGCCGGTGCTGCCGCACATCAGCAATCACACCGACTTCGACGCGTTGCGCGCGCATCCGCAGGTCGATTTTCACTATGTGCGCGCGGGTACGCCGCCGCCGGCCGCCGATCTGATCATCCTGCCGGGCTCGAAGAACGTGCCGGACGACCTCGCGTTTCTGCGCGCACAGGGCTGGGACGACGTGCTCGCGCGGCATCTGCGCTACGGCGGCCGCGTGATCGGCATTTGCGGCGGCATGCAGATGCTGGGCCGCGAGATCGCCGATCCGCATGGCGTCGAGGGCGCGCCCGGCACCTTCGCGGGCTTCGGCTGGCTCGACTATGCGACGGTGCTCACGCGCGACAAGACGCTGAAGAATGTGACCGGGCGCCTGGCGCTGCCCGGCACGCCGGACGTCGCCGGCTACGAGATTCATATGGGCGAGACGCGCGGGCCGGCATTGGACACGCCGGCGCTGCGAGTCGACCACGCTGGCCCGCACGAGGGCGGCGCGGACTTTGGCCGTCCCGATGGCGCGATGTCCGCCGATGGCCAGATTCTCACGACCTACGTGCATGGCCTGTTCGACACGCCGGCCGCGTGCGCGGCGCTGCTCGCATGGGCGGGTTTGAGCGATGCCGAAGCGCTCGACTATCCGGCGTTGCGCGAGGCGTCGCTGGAGCGGCTGGCCGACACGCTGGCCGGGCACGTCGATATGCGCAGGCTGTTCGCGGCGCTGGGGTGACGCATTGCGCCGGCCTCCTTCATCGGATCGAAAGCAATTGCTGCTCGCGCGGTTCGCTCAGTACAACACCATCTGTGTGCAACGAAACAGTGCGATGGTCTTATCATCCGGACCGGTGACCGTCGCGTCCCAGACCTGCGTGCTGCGCCCAAGGTGCACACCCTTCGCGACCGCGCGGATCGTGCCCTGCGTCGCGGTGCCGAGGAAGTTGCTCTTCAGCTCGATCGTCGTGAAGTTGCGCGAGTTTTCGGGCAGATGCGCGATGCACGCGTAGCCGCACGCGGTGTCGGCGAGGCCGATCACCGTGGCCGCGTGCAGGAAGCCGTTCGGCGCGAGCAGCGCGTCGCGCACGGTCAGTTCGGCGACCAGCGTGCCCTGGTCCACGGTCAGCACGCGCAGGCCCAGCAGGTCCGGCAGCGTGCCCTTCTGGCGCTCCAGCAGGCGTTCGACGGTGTATTCCGGGCGTAGTTTGCTCATGAGATTCAGGTCCTTGTCGAAAAAACGGCGGGTTGGAGCGGCCGATTCGCGATGTGGGGGCTTCGGCCGCGCTGAATTTGTCGATATTATCAACGGCTGTACCGGTGGGCGTCCGTGGGAACCGAACTTCGAACGGCAGCGATCGTGGGGCCCGCCGGCGCCGGTCACAACGGATCGGCGGGAACGGAGCAATAGCGCGGCAAACCGGCTGGCAGCGTCCAGCCTTCTTTCCGGGAGATTTCATGTCGGTGATCGTGGTGGCGAATCCGAAGGGCGGCGTGGGCAAGAGCACGCTATCGACCAATCTGGCCGGCTATTTCGCCGCGGCGGGCGAATGGGTCGCGCTGGCCGACCTCGACAAGCAGCACTCCGCGCATGCGTGGCTCGAATTACGGCCCGCCACGCTGCCGAACATCGAAACCTGGGAGGTCAATCCCGACACGCCGGCCAAGCCGCCGAAAGGCCTCGAGCACGCGGTCGTCGACACGCCGGCCGGCCTGCACGGCAATCGCCTGAACATCGCGCTCGATCTCGCCGACAAGGTGATCGTGCCGTTGCAGCCGTCGCTGTTCGATATTCTCGCGACCCAGGAATTTCTCGAGCGGCTGGCGAAGGAAAAGGCGGTCAGGAAGGGCGCGATCGAGGTCGGCGTGGTCGGCATGCGCGTCGATGCGCGCACGCGCTCGGCCGAGCAACTGCATCGCTTCGTCGAGGGATTGAAGCTGCCGGTGCTCGGTTTTCTGCGCGACACGCAGAACTACGTGCAGCTCGCGGCGCACGGCCTGACGCTGTGGGACGTCGCGAAAAGCCGTGTGGAGAAGGATCTGGAGCAGTGGCAGCCGATCGTCGAGTGGACGAACGGCGCGGGGAAGAAGGGCTGAGACGGGGGCTGCCGCCATCAGTCAAGCGTCAAGCTGAGCTTCGCTCAGCTCCAGGCCTGCGTGGGCACGTGGTCGCGGCTGCCCTTGATCTTGTTGTTTTCATCGACGAACACGAGGTCCGGCTTCCAGCCCGCCTTCAACTCCGCCTCGTCGACCACCGCGAACGCCGCGATGATGACCAGATCGCCGAGCTGCGCGCGACGCGCGGCCGAGCCGTTCAGCGAAATCATGCCGCTGCCGCGCTCGCCCTTGATCGCGTACGTCGAGAAGCGCTCGCCGTTGTTGATGTTCCAGATGTCGATACGCTCGTTTTCGACGATGTTCGCCGCTTCGAGCAGATCTTCGTCGATCGCGCACGAGCCCTCGTAGTGGAGCTCGCAGTGCGTGACCGCGACGCGGTGAATCTTCGACTTCAGCATATTGCGTTGCATGATCAATCCAATCCTTTGTGACTGCGCAGTGTAACTGTGTTCGCGCGGGCGGTTGCGGCGTCAGATTTCGAGGTTGTCGATGAGCCGGGTCGCGCCGAGCTTCGCGGCGGCCAGCACCACGAGCGGTGCGCTGGCGTCCTGCGCGCCGGGCGCGATCAGGTTCGAGCGCTTGCGGATCGCGATGTAATCGGGATTCCAGCCGCGCGCCGCGAGCGTCGCTTTGGCCGACTCTTCGAGTTTCGCGAAGTCGCGCTCGCCCGCGAGCACCGCGTCGCGCACCCGATTGAGTTCAGCGGCCAGCATCGGCGCCTCGGCGCGTTCGGCGGCCGAAAGGAACCGGTTGCGCGAGCTGAGCGCGAGGCCGTCGGTGTCGCGCACGGTTTCGGCGGCGACGATGTCGGTCGGCAGCGCGAACTGGTGGCACATCTGGCGCACGATCATCAGCTGCTGGTAATCCTTCTTGCCGAACACCGCGACGCGCGGCTGCACGCACGACATCAGCTTCATCACGACCGTGCACACACCGTGGAAGAAGCCGGGGCGGAATTCGCCCTCGAGGATGTCGCCGAGATCGTGCGGCGGATGCACGCGGTATTCCTGCGGCTCCGGATACATGTCCCTTTCGGTCGGCGCGAACAGCACGTAGACACCTTCCTTTTGCAGCTTCTCGATGTCGGCTTCGAGCGTGCGCGGATATTTGTCGAAATCCTCGTTCGGGCCGAACTGCAGGCGGTTGACGAAGATGCTCGCCACGACCGGGTCGCCGTGCTGGCGCGCGAGGCGCATCAGCGACAGATGGCCCTCGTGCAGGTTGCCCATGGTCGGCACGAAGGCCGTGCGATTCTGGCCGCGCAACTGGTCGCGCAATTCATGGATCGAGCTGATGACTTTCATGATCGGACAGGGATAGGCTCGCGCGGCGCGCGATCCAGTTGGCGCGACACCTGGCGGAATCGCGCGGGTCATCGCCTCACCGGCAAATGACGGGTTCGGAGCGCGGATTGTAGTGGATTTGGACAGCGGACGCACCGAAACGCGGCGGCACTTCCGAGCGGCGGGCGACGAGCTTGCCGCGCATTCCCCGCTGAGGCCCGCCAGGCTTCGCTGCGACGGTGTTCGTAGCGAGATTTCCACGGTCCGGCCGCGGTCCGGCCGTCAAGCGGCCGTCATTCAGCGCTCAGGCCGGTAGATACGCCAGCCGCACGTAAATCGGCGCGAACGGCTCCGCCTGGGTGATTTCGACGAGCGATTCACGGCACAGCTCGAGCACGGCGATGAAATTCACGATGACGACCGGCACGCCGCGGCTCGTGTCGAACAGATCGGAAAACTCGATGAAGCGCGCATTCTGCAACTGCCGCAGGATCAGGCTCATGTGCTCGCGCACCGACAACTCCTCGCGCGAAATCTTGTGATGCTGGACCAGCTTCGCGCGCTTGATCACGTCGGCCCACGCGGCGCGCAGGTCGTCGCTGTTCACGTCCGGGAAGCGCGGGGCGACACTCTGCTCGATGTAGACCTCGGCGCGCAGGAAATCGCGCCCAAGCTGCGGCAACTGGTCGATGCGTTGCGCGGCGAGCTTCATCTGCTCGTATTCGAGCAGGCGGCGCACCAGTTCGGCGCGCGGGTCTTCGGCTTCCTCGCCGGTGTCGGCCTTCTTGACCGGCAGCAGCATGCGCGACTTGATTTCGATCAGCATCGCGGCCATCAGCAGATACTCGGACGCGAGTTCGAGATTGGTCTTGCGCAGTTGCTCGACGTAGCCGAGATATTGCACGGTGACATCCGCCATCGGGATGTCGAGCACGTTGAAGTTCTGCTTGCGGATCAGGTACAGCAGCAGGTCGAGCGGCCCCTCGAAGGTCTCGAGGAATACCTCGAGCGCGTCCGGAGGGATGTACAGGTCGTTCGGCAGCTTGAACAGCGGCTCGCCGTACAGACGCGCGAACGCGACGCCGTCGACCGTGTCGGGCGTCGAATCGGTGGCGGGCGTGGAAAGCGCGGTGTCGGACGGTGCCGGCGCTGGGCCGTGAACCGGGCCGTGTATCGGGCCGTGAAGCGGACCATGCACCTCGTCAGCGTGACTCATCGTCGGCGTGACTGGGGAGCTTAGAAGTTCTGGTAGTACGAGTAAGGCGTCTGCTGCACGCGCGAAGCTTTCTGCTCGGCGCGCTCTTCCAGATCGACCGGCTGTTTGTCCCACAGCAGTGCGCGGCCTTTGCGTTGCTCGGCCTCCAGATTGGGCTTCTGTTGCTTGAGCTGGTTCAGGAACTGGGTGATGTCCGATTGATACATGGCTCGACGTCCGTGGTGGGTAGGGTGGCGGCTCTCGGGCTGGCCGCTGCGCGGTGCCGCGAAGGGCGCCGTCGTCCGCGATTTTACCGCATGCGTCGCGGGCGGTCGAAAATCGCCGCAGGCCGCCCATTTTTGAGATGAAGCGCGGAGCTCCGCCAGGGGCACGAGAGAGGCCGATCGGGGTCGCGTTGTGGTCAAATAGCATGCCTCGATCGCATGCGCGGCCGGGGCGCGAGAATTCACTCATTGAGGCCGGAGGTCCTGTTTGGCGGGAGGTACGATCGACATGCCGCGTGCGTTGCGCGGCGGGACCGTCCAGGCGCGCGGGCGCGCGCGTGAGCGGGAGGCGCTCGCGCGGTGCTGGCTGCGTGTGTCGCTCGCCATCGGCCTCGGCCTCCTGATGTTGCTGCTCGCCTTGGGCAAGGCTCACGCGGCGAGCAAGGCACCGAGCTACAAGGTCGAGGTGGTCGCCGAGCCGCGCGCGCTGCGCCGGCTGCTCGAACAGCACCTCGATATCTCGCGTTTCGCGAAGCGGCCCGACGTCACCGACGACCAGTTCTCGTTCCTGATCACCGCGACGCCACAGCAGGTGCGCGATCTCGCCGCGACGCAGGGCTATTTCTCGCCGCTCGTCAGCACCGACGTGCGCACCGTCGACAACCTGCGGCAGGTCACCGTGCGCGTGGAGCCGGGCCCGCAGACCAAAGTCACGTCGGTCGATCTGTCGTTTCGCGGCGCGGTGCTGACCGAAGACCCATCGCGCGAAAACGCGACGCGCTTCGCGTTCTCGCTGCAGGAGGGCCAGCCGTTCTCGCAGGGCGCCTGGGACGACGCGAAGAACGCGTCGCTGCGCGAGCTGCAATCGCGCCGCTACCTCGCCGCGAAGATCTACCACTCCGAGGCGCTGATCGATCCGCGCACGAACACGGCGAAGCTGTCGGTGATCTACGACAGCGGGCCGACCTTCACGATGGGCCAACTCGACGTGCAGGGCACGAAGCGCTATCCGGAGCGCATCGTCCACAACGTCAATCCGATCTCGCCTGGCGACATCTACGACACGCGCACTGTCGCCGAACTGCAGCGGCAACTGCAGAACACGCCGTACTTCGCGAGCGTCGCGATCGACCTCGACAACGACCCCGCCAAGCCGCTCGACACGCCGGTGCACGTGAAGGTGTCGGAGTTTCCGTATCACAGCTTCCGCGGCGGCGTCGGCTATTCGACCGACAACGGCCCGCTCGTGCAGGGCGGCTACACGTATCTGAACACGTTCGGCGCGGCGTGGCCGTTCACCGTCGAGGGCCGCGCCGACAACACGCAGCAATACGGGCAGATCCAGCTGTCGATGCCGCCGGGCCAGCACGGGTGGACCAATAGCGTGCTCGCGTCGTACACGACCACCGACGTCTCCGACACGCGCATCTACAGCATCCGCGGCGGCGTGCAGCGCTCGCGCACGTCGCAGTTCCTCGACTACAGCTATTCGCTGCTGTTCTATGACGATCAGCTCGACCAGAACGCGGCGCCGCCGACCCGCGCGCACGCGCTGGTGCCGGGGTGGTCGTGGACGCGGCGCGACACCGACGACCCGCTGTTCCCGCGCCGCGGCAACCTGATCCACGTCGAGGCGGGCTTCGCGGTGAAAGGTCTGCTCGCCGACCAGTCGTTCATCCGCGGCTACGCGCGCGGCCAGCAGTATTTCCCGATCGGCGTCAACGACATCGTGCTGATCCGCGCCGAGCTTGGCGGCGTATTCACGAGCGGCAGCTCGAGCGGCATTCCGGCGTCGCTGCTGTTCCGCGCGGGCGGCTCGAACTCGGTGCGCGGCTACGGCTTCCAGAGCATCGGTAACAACGTCGCCGGCTCGATCCTGCCGACCAAGTACCTGGTGACGAGCGCGGCCGAATACCAGCACTGGTTCTCGCACAACTGGGGCGCGGCCGTGTTCTTCGACATCGGCACCGCGACCGACACCTGGGGCGAAAAAGTTTTCTATCCGGGCGCCGGCGTCGGCGCGCGCTGGCGCAGCCCGGTCGGCCCGGTCAATCTCGATGTCGCTTACGGGATCCGCGATAACAGGGTGCGGCCGTATATCACGCTCGGCATCGCGTTCTGACGTTTTGACGACAACCCACTACCTTATTTGCCACCGTATTCACGCATGACCACCGACGTCACCGACCCGCCCCCCGCGCAGCCGCCCGGCGCCACGCCGCCAGGACCGCCGGATGGGCAGCAGCCGCCCGACACGCCGCCGCCGAAGCGGCGCTGGGGCCGGCTGCTGCTGAAGTCGGTCGCGGGCACGGTGGTCATGCTGGTACTGCTCGCCGCACTCGCGGTCGGTCTGCTGTACGGGGCGCTGACGACCGAGCGCGGCACTGCGTACGCGTGGCACGCGGCGGTGAAGCTGCTCGGCGGCCGGCTCGCCGGCACGCTCGACGGCGGCACGCTCGCGCGCGGCGTGCAACTGCGCGACGTGCGCTGGCGCAGCCTCGACGGCAGCGGCACCGACATCGAGATCGACCGCGTCGCGGGCAGCTGGGCGCTCGCGCGCGAGCCGTGGCGGTTCACGATCGACTACCTGCACGTCGGCAAGATCGAGGCGCGCGTCGGCCCGTCGTCGGCGAGCACCAGCGAGCCGCTGAGCTTGCCGCAGGATCTGCAGCTACCGATGCAGCTGGAGATCCGCGACGTGCAGGTCGAGCGGCTGCTGCTGCACCAGGGCGGGTCGACGACGGAGCTGTCCAGCTTCGCGTTTCATGGACGCAGCGACGGGCGTCATCACGAGGCCGCGATCGATCGGCTCGATACGCCGTTCGGGGCGCTGACGGCAGCGGCGAAACTCGATGGCGTGCGGCCGTTTCCGCTCACCGGCGAAGTCGGTTATGCGGGCAAGGTCAACGATGAAGCGGTGCAGGTGGCCGGCCACCTGAGCGGCACGCTCGAGCAGCTCGTCGCCGAACTCGATGCGAGCGGCATGAAGCTCGCCGGCCACGCGCGGGTCGAAGCGGCGCCGTTCGCCGCGGTGCCGTTGCAGCGCGCGACGCTGAGCTTCGATCATGTGAATCCGCAGGCTTTCGCGCCGGGTGCGCCGCTGGCCGATCTGGCGGTGCGCGCGGAGCTGCAGCCGGTGGAGCAGGGCGCGGCGAGCGCGCCTGGCACAGCCAGCGCGGCGAAACCGTCGGCCGCGAGCCATCCGCACCACATCTTCGGCGACCATCACGCGCCGGCCAAACCGGCGGCGGGTTTCGCCGTCGCAGGCCATGTCTCGATCGTCAACGCGAAACCCGGCGCAATCGACCAGAAACTGCTGCCGCTGATCGATGCGAACGCCGACGTGCGCCTCGACGCCCACACGCAGAGCATCTCGAACCTGAACGTGCGGCTCGTGCGCAACGCGACGCTCACCGGCGGCGGCGCGCTGAGCGGCCGGCTCGGCCGGCTCGATCTTAGCGTCGCGCGGCTCGACCTGAACGCGCTGCAGGCGACCGTGCGGCCGACGCAGCTGTCCGGCCCGATCGGCATCCGCCTGAACGACGACATCCAGACCCTGACGCTCGATCTCGCCGACCCCGCCGCCGCGCTGCGCGCCCAGGGCAAGATTACGTTCGACCCCGCACGCATCAGCTTCAACGACGTGCGCGTCACGTCGGGCCGTGGCCGCATCGATCTATCGGGCGCGCTGAAGCACGATGAGAACTCGACCTACAACCTGAAGGCGCAACTGACCGATTTCGATCCGCTGTCGCTGACCTCGCAGATGCCCGCCCGCACGCCTGTCACGACATCCGGCGCGTCCGCCGCGAGCGGCGCGCAACGCGAGCGGCAAGCGCAAGCCGCGGCGCTCGTGGGCAGCACCGCCGGCACGAAGAGCGCGGCGTCCGGCGATCAGGCCGCCGCCATCGCGAAGAACACCGCGCAGGCCGCGGTGCAGACCGAAGTGCTCGAGCGCAGGACGCAACCGCCCGCGCATCGCGCGGGCCTTGCGCCACGCGCAGCCGCGCATGCAGGTCCGCCAGCGCGCAGGATCGAGGCGCGCGTGAACGCCACGGTCACGGCAGCAGGTGTGCTCGCGCCGGTCTTCACGACGCGCGCCGAATTCACGCTCGGTCCGAGCGTCTACAACGACCTGCCGCTCACGGGCGGCGGCATGATCCAGCTGGCCGGCTCGCGAATCCTGCCGAGCCACGCGAATCTTTCGGTGGCGGGCAACCGGGTGAATCTGCAAGGCAGCTTCGGCGCGGCCGGCGACCGGCTGCGCTTCGGCATCGACGCGCCGCAGCTCGATCGGCTGGGCTTCGGCCTCGCGGGCGCGGTCGCCGCGGACGGCGACGTTACCGGCTCGTTCGCGCATCCGAACGTCACGCTGAATTACAAGGCCGACAGCGTCGTGTTCGCGAGCAACCGCATCGGCCATGCGGAAGGCCACGCCGAGTTGCGCGACGGCGCGAACGGCGCGCTCGCGTTCACGACCGACGCGCGCAATGTCAACGCGGGCGGCGTCGACCTCGCCACGCTGACCGCCCGCCTGTCCGGCACACGCGCGAACCACACGCTCGAAGCCGCCGCGACTGGCAAGCTGCAGGACCGACCGCTCGATCTGACGCTCGCCGCCAACGGCAAGCTGACCGACACGCGCGACGGCTCGCGCTGGGACGGCACCGTCACGCGACTGCAGAATCGCGGCACGCCGGAACTCAATCTTGAATCGCCGCTCGCGCTCAGCGCCGGGCCGGGGCACCTCACGCTCGGCGCAACGCGCCTGACGATCGAAGGCTCGGTGCTGACCCTGAAGTCATTCGCGTTCGATCACGGCCGCATCCAGTCGGCCGGCAGCCTGACCGACGTGTCGCTCGCGCACTTGCAGGAGCTGCGTCACCAGATCACCGGCGAGCCGCCCGCCGTGCGCACCGACCTCGTGTTCGACGGCGACTGGGACTTCTCGCTCGGCGCGACGGCGAGCGGCCACATCGAGCTGCGCCGGCGCAGCGGCGACGTGACGGTCGAGATCGGCCGCGGGCTCGCGTCGATGGGCATTGGCGACATCCGAGCGCGCGCCGAATTCACCGGCGGCAACCGGCTCAACGCGACCGTGCATGCGCAGGCGAGCCGCGTCGGCGTGATCGATGCCGACGCGCACACGCCGCTCGTGCTGCGTGACGGCATGTTGAGCGTCGATCCGCAAAGCGCGCTGTCGGGCAACGTGAACGCGAACGTGCCGTCGCTGCGCACGACGGGCGGCCTGCTCGGCCCCAGCTATCTGCTCGACGGCCATCTCGCGCTGAAGCTCGCGCTCGGCGGCACGGTCGCGAAACCGAACGTGACCGGCTCGCTGACCGGCGACGGTCTGTCCGCGACGGTCGTGAGCCAGGGCGTGCAACTGAAGGACGGGGTCGTGCGCATCGCGCTGTCGCAGAACATGGTGGACTTCCAGCAGGTCGAGTTCCACGGCGCGAGCGGCACGCTGCGCGCGACCGGCCGCGTGCGTCTCGACAGCTCGGAGCCCGACATGACCGCGAGCATCGTCGCGGACAAGCTCGATGTGTTCGCGTCGCCGGATCGCCATCTGTCGCTGTCGGGCAGTGCGAACATCTCGAACGGCGGCGTGGAGCGCGGCCCTGTGATCGACGGCAAGTTCGTGGTCGACAGCGCGCGGTTCGATCTGCCCGAGCAGGCCGCGCCGAGCCTCGGCGACGACGTCGTGATCGTCCGCCCGGACGGCACGCGCTCGGGCGGCCGGCCGCGTCCGTCCGAAGGCGGCGAGCGGCCGGCGAGCCCGTTCGCGCCACGCGCCAACATCGAGATCGGCCTCGGCAACGACTTCCGCTTCCGTGGGAAGGGCGCCGATCTCGGCCTCGCCGGCACGATCACCGCGACGAGCGCGCCGAATACGCCGCTGCGCGCGGTCGGCAACGTGCGCGTCACGCCGGGTTCGACCTACACCTCATTCGGCCGCAAGCTCGCTATCGAGAACGGCTTCTTCACGTTCAACGGGCCAGTCACGAATCCGGGCATCAACATTCTCGCGATGCGCCGCAACCAGCAGGTCGAGGCCGGCGTACAGGTAACGGGCACGCTGCAGGCGCCGGTCGCGCGGCTCGTGTCGGAGCCAAGCGTGCCGGACAACGAAAAACTGTCGTGGCTGCTGTTCGGCCACGGCACCGACCAGGGCAACAACCTCGGCCAGCAGAGCACGATGACGACCGCGCTCGCGCTGCTGGGCAGCGCGACGGGTCAGCGGATCGCGCAGACCGTCGGGCTCGACGAGTTTTCGATCGGCCGCAGCGACGTGGGCCTGACCGATCCGCAAGTCGTGATGGTGTCGAAGGCGATCAACGAGCGGCTCGTGATCGGCTACGAGCAGGGGTTGCAGTCGGCGAGCAATGCGATCAAGGCGACGATCAATCTGACGCGATACTGGTCGCTGGTCGTGTATGGCGGCACGTTCTATGGCGCCGACGTGCTGTACACGCGGCGCTTCGATCGGATCTCGTGGTGACGCGGGCAACATAAAAAAACGGCACGCCTGGAAGCGTGCCGTTTTCGTCATACCTGCCTGCGGCGAGGTGGGGCGAGGCGCCCAAAGGCGCCGCGCGTTACTTCACGCGCATGCCGGGCTTCGCGCCGCTGTGCGGCTCGAGCACGTAGAGGCCCGGTTCGGCCTTCTCGTCCGCCGCCGATGCCGCCAGCACCATGCCCTCGGACATGCCGAACTTCATCTTGCGCGGCGCCAGGTTCGCGACCATCACGGTCAGCTTGCCGATCAGCTGCTCCGGCTGATACGCGGACTTGATGCCCGAGAACACGTTGCGGGTCTTCTCTTCGCCGACGTCGAGCGTCAGTTGCAGCAGCTTGTCCGAGCCTTCCACCGCCTTGCAGTCGACGATCTTCGCGATGCGCAGATCGACCTTCGCGAAGTCGTCGATCGTGATGATGCCGGCCTCTTCTTCCTTCGCGGCGACGGCCTTGGCGTGGGCCTTCGCCTTCGCCTTCGCGTCGGCCGGCGCCGCTTCCGGCGTGGCCTGCAGCGAGTCGCGATTGGCCGCGAGCAGCGCCTCGATCTGCTTCGGGTCGACGCGCGTCATCAGATGCTTGTACGCGTTGATCGGGCGCGCCGAGCTGAGCGGCACGGTGGCGTCGGCCCACACGAGCGGCTCGATGCCGAGGAAAGCCTCGACCGCTTCGGCGAGCTTCGGCAGCACCGGCTTCAGGGCCAGCGACAGCAGACGGAACGCCTCGATGCTGACGCTGCAGGTCTCGTGCAGCGCGACCGCATTGGCCGGGTCTTTCGCCTGATCCCAGGGCTTCGCGGTATCGACGTAGGCGTTGACCGAGTCGGCGAGCTCCATGGTCTGACGCAGCGCGCGGCTGTACTCGCGCGCCTCGTAGTGCGCGGCGATCTGCGGCAGCGCCGCGCGCAGCGTGCCGAGCAGCGGATGATGCATCGCGCTGTCCTGCACGCGGCCGTCGAAGCGCTTGATCAGGAAGCCGGCCGCGCGGCTCGCGATGTTCACGTATTTGCCGACCAGATCGCTGTTCACGCGCGCCTGGAAGTCGTCGAGGTTCAGGTCGAGGTCTTCCATCGTGCTGTTCAGCTTGGCCGCGAAGTAGTAGCGCAGCCATTCCGGATTCAGGCCGGTGTCGATCACGCTTTGCGCGGTGATGAAGGTGCCGCGCGACTTCGACATCTTCGCGCCGTCGACGGTCAAAAAGCCGTGCGCGAACACGTTGGTCGGCGTGCGATGGTCCGAGAACTCGAGCATCGCGGGCCAGAACAGCGTGTGGAAATACAGGATGTCCTTGCCGATGAAGTGGTACTGCTCGGCCGTCGAGCCCTTGCGGACCCACGCGTCGAAGTCGAGGCCGCGCTTTTCGGCGAGGTTCTTGAAGCTTGCGTAGTAGCCGACCGGCGCGTCGAGCCACACGTAGAAATACTTACCGGGCGCGCCCGGAATCTCGAAGCCGAAGTACGGCGCGTCGCGCGAAATGTCCCAATCGGCGAGCTTGGCTTCGCCAGCGTCGCCGAGCCATTCGCGCATCTTGTTGGTCGCTTCCGGCTGCGCGAGGCCGCCGACCCAGGCGCGCAGGAAGTTCTCGCAGCGCGGATCGGACAGGCGGAAGAAGTAGTGCGTCGAGGTCTTGCGAATCGGCGTCGCGCCCGAGACGACCGAGTACGGATTGACGAGCTCGGTGGGCTGGTAGGTCGAGCCGCAGACTTCGCAGCTGTCGCCGTATTGGTCTTTGGCGCCGCATTTGGGGCACTCGCCCTTGATGAAGCGGTCCGGCAGGAACATTTCCTTGACCGGGTCGTACGCCTGTTCGATCTCGCGCGCGTCGATCAGCCCCGCTTCCTTCAGCGCGAGGTAGACGTTTTCGCTGAGCACGCGGTTTTCGTCGGAGTCCGTCGAGTAGTAGTTGTCGAACGAAATGCCGAAGCAGTCGAAGTCGCGCTTGTGTTCCAGCCAGACGCGATCGATCAGCTGTTTCGGCGTCAGACCTTCCTGTTCCGCGCGCAGCATCACCGGCGTGCCGTGCGTGTCGTCTGCGCCGACGTAGTAGACCTCGTGGCCGTGCATTCGCAGCGCCCGGACCCAGATGTCCGTCTGGATATATTCGACCAGATGGCCGATATGAATCTGCCCGTTCGCATAAGGAAGGGCCGACGTGACGAGAATCTGACGGCGGCCGGACGGCGCGCCTGCTGGGAGGTCGGTGGCGGGTGCTGACATAAGGATCGGGGTGCCTGCGGTGGGACGAAACGGTGATTTTAGCAGGGCGCACGCTGCACGCGGACCGGGCGCGGCGGGCTGGACGCGCGGAACAGAGGGGGATGGGGGCGGGCGCTGCGGTGGGGGACAGCCAGGAACGACGCCTGGCGAAGCGAAGTGCAAAACCGCGCGGGCAAAAAAAAACCGGGGTCGATAAACCCCGGAGCAACAACGACAAGAGGAGAATGGTGACGTGATGGCTTCGCCAGCCACGTACCGTAAAGACAGACCGCGGATTTTCCGAAGAGTTCGAAATTTTTTTCGATCCGTCGACAAAACGGTCCGGCGCCTCGTCCCGCCCGCAAGCCGGGCGCATGCGGCTGAAACGTCGGCCGGCCCGGCGGCGCCTTCTCCTTGAGACTTGCCCTTATTGGGTCGCGTGCTGGGCCGTGGCGCGCAGATAGATCTCGACGCGACGGTTGGCCGCACGGCCGGCTTCGGTGTTGTTGTCGGCGATCGGCTGGTTCGGGCCCATGCCGGTGGCCGACAGGCGCTGCGGCGCGATGCCGCGTTGCGCCAGATAGCCGGTCACGCTCTGCGCGCGATTGACCGACAGCGTCTCGTTGTATTGCAGCGAGCCGGTGCTGTCCGTATGGCCGACGACCGACGCGACGACTTCCGGATTCTGCTGCAGCGTCTGCGCGAGCTGGTCGAGCACCGGTGCGAACGACGGCTTGATCGCGTAGCTGCTGGTGTCGAACGTGACCGAACTCGGGATGTTCAGCTTGAGCGAGCCGTCAGGTTGCTCGGTGATCTGCGTGCCGGTGCCCTTGGTCGCGCCCGACATGCGGTTGCGGATGTTGTCCCAGTTGTAGCCGGTGATGCCGCCCACCGCGGCGCCGGTGGCCGCGCCGATCGCCGCGCCCTTGCCGCCGCCGAAGATCGCGCCGATCGCCGCGCCGGCACCAGCGCCCACGCCGGTGCCGACTGCTGTGTTGGTGCCCTGTTGGGTTGCGCAGCCTGCCACCAGCGAGCCGGCCACGGCGAATACGGCCACGCGAGTCATGATTCTTGCATTCATTTTGGTTTCCTTTCGAGTGCGAATAAGCCAGCGGGTAGCGGTCAGTCTATGCAGCGAACATTACGGCAATGCAGCGACCACTCAGAAAATTCGGGAACGATTCCTGCGCCATGCTTCGTGCGGTCCTACAGCGAAGAAGGGTCTTCGGGCACCGGCTGCCGCCAGACACTACAATAGTGCCTGGAACACACAGCGATGCGACCCTACGGCGTCCCGCGTGCCCCGAAGGGTGCCCGGCACGTTCGATTTTCGCAATGCCGCATAACAATTTCTTGCAAATTCCGCCGCGTGGCCGATCGGTCCATCTCGCCGCGCCGCACCTCTTCCCCACGGAGTATCAATGAGTATCGATCGGGCTTTGGTCGACGCCGCCGTCGCGGCCGTCACTGACCCCAACACCGGCGCGCCGTACGCGGCCGCGAAGAGCATCCGCAACGTGGTTGTGGAGGGCGACGCGGTCGGCCTTCAGGTGACGCTCGGCTACCCGGCGAAAAGCCAGTTCGACGCGATCCGCCAGCGGTTCGCCGACGCGTTGCGCGAGGTGCCCGGCGTCGCGAACGTGCGCGTCGAGGTTTCGCAACAGATTGCCGCACACACCGTGCAGCGCGGCGTGAAACTGCTGCCCGGCGTGAAGAACATCGTCGCGGTTGCCTCGGGCAAGGGCGGCGTCGGCAAGAGCACGACCGCCGTGAATCTCGCGCTCGCGCTCGCGAGCGAGGGCGCGGCGGTCGGCATTCTCGACGCCGACATCTACGGCCCGTCGCTGCCCACCATGCTCGGCATCGAGGGTCGCCCCGAATCGCCCGACGACAAATCGATGAACCCGATGACCGGCCACGGCGTGCAGGCCAGCTCGATAGGTTTCCTGATCGAGGCGGACAACCCGATGGTGTGGCGCGGCCCGATGGCGACCTCGGCGCTCGAACAGCTGCTGCGCCAGACCAACTGGCACGAACTCGACTATCTGATCGTCGACATGCCACCGGGCACCGGCGACATCCAGCTGACGCTCGCGCAGCGCGTGCCGGTTACGGGCGCCGTGATCGTCACGACGCCGCAGGACATTGCGCTGCTCGACGCGAAGAAGGGCCTCAAGATGTTCGAAAAGGTCGGCATCCCGATTCTCGGCATCGTCGAGAACATGGGCCTGCACATCTGTTCGAATTGCGGGCACGAGGAGCACATCTTCGGCGCCGGCGGCGGCGAGCGCATGGGCAAGGAGTATGGCGTCGACGTGCTCGGCAGCCTGCCGCTCGACATCACGATCCGCGAGCAGGCCGACTCGGGCCGTCCGACGGTCGTCGCGGACCCGAACGGGCGCGTTGCGGAGATCTATCGCTCGATCGCGCGCAAGGTCGCGGTGCATATCGCCGAGCGCGCACGCGACATGAGCTCGAAGTTTCCGAACATCGTCGTGCAGAACACCTGAGCGGCCGTTCGGGCAAGGGATTAGGGGCGATCTCGATCCCTATTTTCACGAGCTCTCGCGGTATCATGTCGACTTCACGAGTTCGGCTCGGCGGCCGCAGGGGCGGCCGCCAGGCCGACGAGAGGATCGCATGGGAAAACGAATCGACGGGCACGCGGTACATGCGTTCATCGTCCTGACTGCCGGCTGTGTGCTGTTGAGCGGCTGTGGCGTATTCCTGAGACCACAGGAAAAGCGCGCCGACGCGCAACTGCTGCCCACCGTGGGCAATCAGGCGCACGGTCTCGTGACCTTTATCGAGCGCTCGGACGGCGTCCAGGTCACCTACAATCTCACGGGCTTGCCGCCCAATAGCGACCACGCGCTGCAGGTGCACGAGCGCGGCGACTGCAACGCCGCCGACGGCTCCAGCGCCGGTCCGGTGTTTTCGCCGGCGGCCGAACGGCTCAAGGCCGGCGCGCGCGTCGAGGGCGATCTCGGCAACATCCATGCGGACGCGAACGGCGTGGCCACCGGCTTCATCGTCGCGCCGGACGTGTCGCTCGACGGCATCCGCTCGGTGCTGCAGCGCGCGGTACTGCTCCACCGCGATGCGACCGATCCCTACGCTTACCCTCAGCATGGCGCGGGCGCGGCGATCGCCTGCGGCGTGATTCGCCAGCAGTGAAGCGCGAGCGCGCTATCGCCGCGCCCGCCCCGCAACGGCGTCGTGCCAGTCGGCGGACCCCCTTCATCGGGCGCGCCTCGCGCCATCTGCGGCAGCGTCTCCGTGATCGCGTAAAATAAGCGGCCTTTGCCGGCTGGGCGCCGAAGCGCCGCCGGTCGTTTTCATCTATCTTTCGTCACACCTGATATTCACGTCGAGCAGCTCTCACCTATGACCATCAAATCTGACAAGTGGATCCGGCGCATGGCCGAGTCGCACAAGATGATCGAGCCGTTTGCGCCCGATCAGGTTCGCGTCTCCGAAGACGGCCGGAAGATTGTCAGCTACGGCACCTCGAGCTACGGCTACGACATCCGCTGCGCCGACGAATTCAAGATCTTCACCAACATCAACTCGACGATCGTCGATCCGAAGAACTTCGACGAGAAGTCGTTTGTCGATTTCAAGGGCGACGTCTGCATCATCCCGCCGAACTCGTTCGCGCTCGCGCGCACGGTCGAGTATTTCCGTATTCCGCGCAGCGTGCTGACCGTGTGCCTCGGCAAATCAACATACGCGCGCTGCGGAATCATCGTCAACGTGACGCCGTTCGAGCCGGAATGGGAAGGCCACGTCACGCTCGAATTCTCGAATACGACACCTTTGCCTGCGAAAATTTACGCGAACGAAGGCGTCGCGCAGGTGCTGTTTTTCGAAAGCGACGAGATTTGTGAAACGTCGTACGCGGATCGCGGCGGCAAGTATCAAGGTCAGCACGGCGTCACATTGCCGAAAACGTGACGTCGGCAGCGTCTTGACCCACCAGTTATTCGGGTGACCGCTGCGCTTTTTACGTAACGCAGCGGTCGTTTTCTTTTTGGAGAATCGCCCATGAAGTTCCGTTTCCCCGTCGTCATCATCGACGAAGATTTCCGCTCCGAGAACATCTCGGGTTCCGGCATCCGGGCTTTGGCCGAAGCCATCGAGAAAGAAGGCGCGGAAGTGCTCGGGTTGACGAGCTACGGCGATCTGACCTCGTTCGCGCAGCAGTCGAGCCGCGCGTCGTGCTTCATCCTGTCGATCGACGACGACGAGCTGCTGCCATACGTCGATAACGTGGTTGTCGAAGGCGAGACGCCCGAGCTTGCCGCCGCGATCGTCGCACTGCGCGCGTTCGTGACCGAAGTGCGCCGCCGCAACGCCGATATTCCGATCTTCCTGTACGGCGAAACGCGCACTTCGCGCCATCTGCCGAACGACATCCTGCGCGAGCTGCACGGCTTCATCCATATGTTCGAGGACACGCCGGAGTTCGTCGCGCGCCATATCATCCGCGAGGCGAAGGTGTATCTCGACTCGCTGGCGCCGCCGTTCTTCAAGGAACTGGTGCAGTACGCGGAAGAAGGTTCGTACTCGTGGCACTGCCCGGGTCACTCGGGCGGCGTCGCGTTCCTGAAGAGCCCGCTCGGCCAGATGTTCCACCAGTTCTTCGGCGAGAACATGCTGCGCGCCGACGTCTGCAACGCGGTCGACGAACTGGGCCAGCTGCTCGACCATACCGGTCCGGTCGCGGCCTCGGAGCGCAACGCCGCGCGCATCTTCAGCGCCGACCACGTGTTCTTCGTGACCAACGGCACCTCCACCTCGAACAAGATCGTCTGGCACGGCACGGTGGCGCCGGGAGACATCGTGCTGGTCGACCGCAACTGCCACAAGTCGATCCTGCACGCGATTACGATGACCGGCGCGATACCGGTGTTCCTGACGCCGACCCGCAACAACTTCGGCATCATCGGCCCGATTCCGCGCAGCGAGTTCGAACCGGAGAACATCCGCAAGAAGATCGAGGCGAACCCGTTCGCGCGCGAAGCGCTCGCGAAGAACCCGAACCTGAAGCCGCGCATTCTGACGATCACGCAAAGCACCTACGACGGCGTGATCTACAACGTCGAGATGATCAAGGAGATGTTGGGCGAATGGCTCGACACGCTGCACTTCGACGAAGCGTGGCTGCCGCACGCCGAATTCCACGAGTTCTATCAGGACATGCACGCCATCGGCGCGGGCCGTCCGCGTATCGGCGCGATGGTGTACGCGACGCACTCCACGCACAAGCTGCTCGCCGGCATCTCGCAGGCGTCACAGATCGTCGTGCAGGATTCGAAGAACAGCCGCTTCGACAGGCATCGCTTCAACGAGGCGTATCTGATGCATACGTCGACGAGCCCGCAGTACGCGATCATCGCGTCGTGCGACGTGGCCGCGGCGATGATGGAAGCGCCGGGCGGCACCGCGCTCGTCGAGGAGTCGATCGCTGAAGCGCTCGACTTCCGCCGCGCGATGACCAAGGTCGACACCGAATACGGCGACGACTGGTTCTTCAAGGTGTGGGGCCCGGACCAGTTCGCCGAGGAAGGCATCGGCTCGCGTGACGACTGGATGCTGCGTCCCAACGACGCGTGGCACGGCTTTGGCCCGCTCGCCGAAGGCTTCAACATGCTCGACCCGATCAAGGCGACGATCGTCACGCCGGGTCTCGACATGGACGGCGGCTTCGGCGAAACCGGCATTCCGGCCGCGATCGTCACGAAGTACCTGGCCGAGCACGGCATCATCGTCGAGAAGACGGGCCTGTACTCGTTCTTCATCATGTTTACGATCGGCATCACGAAGGGCCGCTGGAACTCGATGGTGACCGAGCTGCAGCAGTTCAAGGACGACTACGACAACAACCAGCCGCTGTGGCGTGTGCTGCCCGAGTTCGTGCAGCATCATCCGATGTACGAGCGTGTCGGCCTGCGCGACCTGTGCCAGCAGATCCACAGCGTGTATCGCGCGAACGACATCGCGCGTCTGACGACCGAGATGTACCTGTCGAGCATGGAGCCGGCGATGAAGCCGTCCGACGCGTTTGCGAAGCTCGCGCACCGCGAGATCGATCGGGTACCGATCGACGAGCTCGAAGGCCGTGTCACGTCGATCCTGTTGACGCCGTATCCGCCGGGCATTCCGCTGCTGATTCCGGGCGAGCGTTTCAACAGGACCATCGTCAACTATCTGCGTTTCGCGCGCGAGTTCAACGAGCGCTTCCCGGGCTTCCATACGGATATCCACGGGCTCGTCGGCGAAATGGTCAACGGGCGCATCGAATACTTCGTCGATTGCGTGCGCATCTGACGATGGGGAGGGTGACGTTTCTGCCGGGCCTCGCAGCGATCGGCCGCTGGCGGCGCGGGGCCGGCGTGCTGGCCTTCGCGCTGGCGGCCGGCACGGTGGTGTTCGGCGGCATCGCGAGTCCGGCGGCGCATGCCGAGGTGGCCGCCGCCGATCCGCTCGACGCGTCGATGCGCGCATGTCTCGCGCGCGCCGACATGTCGACGACGATGGGGCAGGTGCAGTGCATGGACGCTGCGCGCATCGGCTGGAAGATCGCGGTCGACAACGCGTACCAGCAGTTGCTCGCGAAGCTGCCGCCCGCGCGGCGCAGGCTGTGGGAAAGGAGCCAGTCGAGCTGGCTCGCGTCGCGCGATGCCGAGAAGCAGTTGCTTGCCGCGGTCTTCGCCACGACCCAAGGTTCGATGTACGTGCTTTCCGAAGCCGACATGCAGCTGCAGCCGGTGCGCGACCGCGCGCTCGCGCTGCGCAGCGCGCTCGCCGATGCGAACGGACCGGCGCCGCGCCGGCCGCGCGCCTGCAGCGCCGACGCGCGTTGCGAACACGCGATGTTCGATCTGAACCGCTACTATCGTGTGCTCGAAGCGAAGATGCCGGCGCAATCGCGGCCGACGCTCGTGCACGCGCAACGCGCGTGGAGCGCGTATCTGACGGCGTCGACGCGGCTCGTCGACGAGCACGGGCGTATCGACATCATCGGCGCGCGCGTCGCGACGATCAAACGGCTCTCCGAAACGGCCGGCAACCACTAACGGCCGCCGACCGGCGCGGCCCACCGCGCATTCAATCCCATTGATAACGGTCTTCGCGCGGCTGCGGCGGCGCGAGCGCCGGCTCGCCGCGCAGATCGCGCATCGTATCCTCGATCATCGCGGACATCGTGTTGAGCGCGAGGTCATTGTCGTCGGTGCCGAACGGTTCTTCGAGCTGCGACGCGATCGCTTCGTGCGCCATGAACGTGTACGCGACGAACACTGCGAACACCGGCGTGAAAATGCCGATGCTATTGACGAGTCCGAATGGCAGCGACGCGCAGAAGAAGTACACGGTGCGGTGGATCATCACCGAATACGCGAACGGCAGTGGCGTCGACGCGATGCGCTCGCACCCGCCGATCACATCCGACAGCCCGCACAGATTGCGGTCGAACGCGAGCACCGCCATCGGATCGAGCGCCCCCGCGCGTGCCGCGCGCTGCACCCATTCGCCGAGGCACAGCAACAGCGCGGCTGGCTTGTAGCGCGATCCAATCACACGTTCAAACAGTGCGCGGGGCAGCCGCGCGGAAAGGTCGTCGCGCGGTTCGGTCTTGCGCAACTGATGACGCAGCGCATGCGGGAGCGCGCTCAGTATCGCCAGAAACGCGGCGGCTTCTTCTTCGGGCAACTCTCGCGACGGCAGCGTCAGCGCCTGGCGCGTCAGCGAGCGCGACTCATTGAGCAACTGCCCCCACAGCTTGCGCGCCTCCCACCAGCGGTCGTAGCTCGCGTTGTTGCGAAAGCCGAGAAACACCGCCAGCGCAATGCCGACCAGCGAGAACGGCGCGATCGAGTTCAGGTTCAGGCTGACGGGCAGCAGATGATCGTGTGCGGCGAGCGCAATGATCGAGATGAAGAAGATCAGCAGGAGCCGCGGCAGCAACTGCGGCAGCACCGAGCCGCGCCACGCGAGCAGCATGTGAAACCAGTGGAGATGCGGGCGGATGATCATGGCAAAGCGCTTCGGCCAGGAGATAGAGCGCCTATTATCGGTCGCTTTTCGCGTCCCCAAACAGGAAAACCCGCGGCGGGCGCATCGAAGACGATGCACACGCCGCGGATTCGTTCACCGCAAGCGGATCGGGACAGCCGTGAGCGGAGGCTCAGTCGCGCGCCGACGACGCAGCGCCGTGGCTGAGCCAGTCGAGCACGGCCGTCGCGTCGTCGTCGGCGCCTTCGCGCGCTTTCTCGACCGTCTCGGCGACGTCGTCGCTCGGCACCGCGCGCCGAATCGCCACACCGACCGCGAGAATGTCGATCATCACGAGGTGCAGGATGCGCGAGATCATCGACAGTTGCGACTCGCGAATCTCGATGTGATCGGTTTCCAGCGCGACCGTCGCACGCTTCGCGAGCGGTGTGTTGCTCGAGGTGATCGCGATCACCTGCGCGCCGGCCTGCATCGCGACGTCGAGCACGCGCAGCAGCTCGGGCGCGCGCCCCGACTTCGACACCGCGACGATCACGTCGCCCTTGCCGAGCAGCGCGGCCGAGGCCGCCTGCATGTACAGGTCACCGTACGCGATGGTCGGAATGCCGAAGCGGAAGAACTTGTAGTGCGCGTCCTGCGCGACGATGTTCGAATTGCCGAGTCCGTAGAACTCGATGCGCCGCGCGCCGTTCAGCAGGTCGATGGCGCGTTCCACGTGCTCGAAGTTCAGATGCTCGCGCAATTGCAGAATCGCGGACACGGTATTGTCGAGCACCTTCGCGCCGAAGTCGGTCGCGGTGTCGCCGAGATGCACCTGGCTGTGGCTGACCGGAATCGTGCCGGTCAAACCGGTCGCGAGCTTGAGCTTGAAGTCCGACAGCCCCTGGCAGCCGAGCGAGCGGCAGAAGCGGATCACGGTCGGCTGACTGACGTCGGCCTTGCGCGCGATGTCGACGATCGGATCGTTGATGATCGAACGCGGGTGGTTCAGCGCGAGATCGGCGACGCGGCGCTCGGCCGGCGTCAGCGCGTCGCGCATCTGGCGAATCCGCTCGAACACCGCCGACGAGCTGCCGCCCGCGCGGTTCGACAGCTGCTCCGCCAGAATCGCCGATACGCCGAGGAACGCCGGGTATTCGGCGGTAATCACATAGGTCGGCACGTTCTGCAGATATGCCTCGAAGCGGCCCTTCGCCTCGAAGCGCTGGCGAAACGACGAACGCGCGAAGAACTCGCCGAGGCGTGGCACGACGCCGCCGCCGATATAGATGCCGCCGAGCGCGCCGAGCGTCACCGCGATATTGCCGGCGAAGGTGCCGAGAATGCCGCAGAACACGTCGACCGATTCGGCCGCGAGCGGCTCGCCTTCGAGCGCGCGCTTGACCACATCGGCCGTATTGACGCTGGCCGGCACGCGCTTCTTGTCGCGGCCCGCGAGCGCGCGATAGATCACCTCGATGCCGGGACCCGCGGCGACGCGTTCGAACGACACGTGCGACCACTTCTTGCGCGCGTACTGCAGCACGATATCTTCACGCTCGTCGGCGGGCGCGAAGGTGGCGTGGCCGCCTTCGCTGCCGAGCGCGATCCAGCGGTCGTCGGCGGGGATCAGGCCCGACACCCCCATGCCGGTGCCGGGGCCGAGCAGGCCGATCACGCTGTTCGGCCGGCGCTGGCCGCCGCCCACCTGCACGCGCTGCGTGTCGGTGAGGCCGGGCAGCGCCATCGCGAGCGCGGTGAAGTCGTTGACGACGAGCAGCGTGTCGAAGCCGAGCGCGCGGCGCGTCGCTTCGATCGAAAAGGTCCAGTCGTGATTGGTCATGCTGACCTGGTCGCCGTCGACCGGGTTCGCAATCGCGATCGCCGCGTGATTGACGCGGCCGATCTTCGTGTCCTTCAGATACTTCTTGATGACGTCGGCGACGCTCGGGTAGTCGGCGCAAGGATAGATCTGCACCGAGCCGATTTCGCCGGGGCCCGTCTCGAGCGCGAAACGCGCATTGGTACCGCCGATGTCGGCCAGGAGCCTCGGTCCATCGGCGTGCTGGACCGCGCCCGGCACAGCTTTAGTTTGCACACCAGTAGACATCGAGTCTCACTCCCTTGTCGTTTGCCAGCTGCGAGATGGCATTTTTTTGTGGCGCGGCGGACGCGGCGTTGAGCACGTCCATCTTGCGCGGCCCTGCGATCAGCAGAAACAGATGCTTCACGTCCTTCAGCGCGGACAGCGACCAGCTCACGCGCGCGTGCGGCGCCGCGCCCGGATGCACGGCGACGAAACGCTCGGTCGTGTTGATCGCGTGATCCCATTCGGGCGCGTCGGCGAAGATCGACGCGGTGTGGCCGTCTTCGCCCATGCCCAGCACCGCGACGTCGGGCGCCGTGGCAAAGCGCGCGTCCGCGTTCAGCGCGGCGACGTGCGAATGCAGATCCTGGGTGGTGTCGACGAGCGGCCAGAAGGTCGCGTGTTGCGCCGCGTTCTGCAGCAACGTGGCGCGCGCGAGCTGCGCGTTGCTCGCGCTATCGGTCTCCGGCACCCAGCGGTCGTCGACCAGCGTGATCGCGATGCGGGGCCAGTCGAACGTCTGCGTCGACAACGTTTGCAGGAACGGACGCGGGCTGCTGCCGCCGGACACGGCCAGCATGGCCGGGCGCGCGAGCGGGGTTGACGTGCCGGTGCCGGCCGCCTGTGCGGCAAGCGACGCATGCAACGCGTCGCCCACCGCTTTCGCCAGCGCGTCGGATTGGGCGCGCTGGTCGTCGAAAGCGTGAAGCTCGATCACTTCTCCTCCGTGCTGCTTTCTTGTTAGGTCTGCGGAATCAGCCTGACTGCTCTCGCACGATGCTTGCAAGGCGGGTGGCCTGCGGACGCATGACGCGATACCGGCGCGACTCCGTTCAGTTCGTCGGTGGTGTTGCCGGAGCCGCGCGCCGAGGTGTTCATCGCGCGCGGCGCCGTCCATCAATTCATCAAACTCAATTCTCTTCCTCGAGCCAGCAGGTGCCGTGCTGGGCGAGCATCGCGCTCGCCGCGGCCGGTCCCCACGTGCCCGCCGCGTACGGCTTGGGCGGCTTGGTGGAGGCCTTCCACTCGTTCAGGATCGGCTCGACCCAACGCCACGCGGCTTCCTGTTCGTCGCGCCGCACGAACAGCGCGAGGCGCCCGTGGATCACGTCGAGCAGCAGCCGCTGATAGGCCTCCATCTGGTCTTCGCGGAAGAACCGGTCGAACGCGAGATCGAGGTATACGCTCGCGAGGTTCATACCCTCGCCGGGCTGCTTCGCGAGACAGTACAGACGAATCGTCTCGTTCGGCTGCAGACGGATCACGAGGCGGTTCGCGCCCGCGCGCAGCGCCGACGCGCCAAGCGCCGAATGCGGCACCGCACGGAAATTCACGACGATCTCGGCGACGCGATCGGCGAGCCGCTTGCCCGTGCGCAGGAAAAACGGCACGCCGGCCCAGCGCCAGTTCTCGATCTCGACCTTCAGCGCGACGAACGTCTCGGTCGAGCTATCGGGCTTCACGCCGTGCTCGGTCGCGTAGGCCGGGACCGTGTTGCCACGGATCACGCCCGAATGATACTGGCCGCGCACCGCGACCTTGCCGATTTCCTGCGGCTCGACCGGTTTGAGCGCGCGCAGCACGCGCAGCTTTTCGTCGCGCACCGAGTCGGAATCCATCGAGTGGGGCGGCTCCATCGCGACGATCGACAGCAACTGCAACAGGTGGTTCTGCACCATGTCGCGCAGCGCGCCGGTATTGTCGTAGAAATCGCCGCGCGCTTCGACGCCGAGTTCCTCGGCGATCGTGATCTGGATGCTTTCGACCCACTCGCGGCGCCACAGCGGCTCGAACAGCGCATTGCCGAAGCGCAGCGCGAGCAGGTTCTGCACCGGCTCCTTGCCGAGGTAATGGTCGATCCGGTAGATCTGTTCTTCCGCGAAGATTTCGCCGACCGCATCATTAATTGCGTTCGACGACTTCAGGTCGTAGCCGAGCGGCTTCTCGAGCACGATGCGAGCGTTGTGGTTCAGGCCCACCGCGGCGAGCGCATGGCAGATCGGCACGAACAGCGACGGACCCGTCGCCAGATAGAACACGCGGATGCCGGGCATCTCCTGGATCGCGTCGCGCAGTTGCGCGAAGTCATCCGGATTGCCGAGATCGATCTTCACGAACTCGATGCGCGCGAGGAAGCTCGTCCACGCGGCTTCGTCGAGGCCGTTCTTCGACACATGCGGCTTGACGTGCCCGTCGACCCACTGCAGATACTCGCCGCGATCCTCGACGTGCCGCGCGACCGCGACGATCTTGCCGCTGTCGGCGAGCATGCCGCCCGCGCGGTGCGCCTCGAACAGCGCGGGCAGGATCTTGCGCATCGACAGATCGCCGGTTCCGCCGAAGAGAACGAAGGTGAAGCTTGTGTCGGTATGCATGAGTCTCCGTCGATGTCCTGAAGGGCCGCCGCGCTGATCGGACACTGCACGCGCAGCGCCCCGGAAGAGCGACCGTAGTCCGATAAAATATTTTTTGACACTGAATTGTAGTTTAACTACAATCCAAATCAAGAGGTAGCGTTAATTCGATGAAAAAAGCGTGCGCTGTACAGACGGAATGCACGCTTTTTGCGAATCGGCGGACGTCCCCGGCACGCTAACGGGCCGACGCCTTCCGGTACGCGCCAGCAGGGTGCCGGCGGACCTTACGGAAAGCCGGGGAGTCGACGGGCTTGCGGGGTCGTTGCCCGCAGCCGACGTCAGGCTGGCGGCGAATTGGCGTATGAGGTACCTCGAGTCTGCAGCGCGATGCGGGCAGGCAAAAATCAAAAGAGGAGACAGTCAGTTGCATCCCGAACCACTCACCTCTTGAGCGTCCAGCGGCCGGACATCGGTCCGCCGGCACATGCCCTCGCGCATGCGCCCGACCGTGCCCGATCGCCCAGTGTTTTGCCTGTTTGAACCAACCACAGCACCCTGGCGACATCAGGGGCCATTCGTTTTTTTGTTCAGGTGTCTGGAGGAGATAAGCAATGAAATTTCGCGCGATCATTGGCGCTCTGTGCGCTGCGGGTCTGATGTGTGGCGTGTCGGCCGTGCAGGCCGCGGAGTCGGTCGAAGTGCTGCACTGGTGGACTTCGGGCGGCGAATCCAAGGCCGTCGGCGTCCTCAAGGACGACATGACGAAGCAGGGTTACACGTGGAAGGACTTCGCGGTCGCGGGCGGCGCTGGCGCGGCTGCCATGACGGCACTGAAGACGCAGGTGATCTCGGGCAACGCACCGAGCGCCGCGCAGATCAAGGGTCCGCTGATCCAGGACTGGGCTTCGCAGGGTGTGCTGGTGCCGATCGACTCGGTCGCGGGCGACTGGAAGAAGAACCTGCCGCCGCAAATCGACAAGATCATGCAAGCGGACGGCCACTATGTCGGCGCGCCGTTCTCGGTGCATCGCGTGAACTGGCTGTACATCAACAAGGCAGCGCTGGACAAGGCAGGCGGCAAGGTGCCGACCACGTGGCCTGAGTTCTTCGCGGTAGCCGACAAGATGAAGGCCGCGGGCATTCAGCCGATCGCAATGGGCGGCCAGCCGTGGCAAGACCTGACGCTGTGGGAAGACGTCGTGCTGTCGGAAGGCGCGGACTTCTACAGGAAGGCGCTCGTCGACCTCGACGAGAAGACACTGACCTCGGAAAAGATGGTTCAGGTGTTCGACACGGTCCGCAAGATCCAGGGCTACTTCGACGCGGGCCGTACGGGCCGTGACTGGAACCTCGCCACGGCCATGGTCATCAACGGCAAGGCCGGCATGCAGTTCATGGGCGACTGGGCGAAGGGCGAGTTCACCAACGCTGGCAAGAAGTCGGGCACGGACTACATCTGCGCGGTGGTGCCGAACACCGACAAGGCTTATACGTTCAACGTCGACTCGTTCGTGTTCTTCCAGCAGAAGGGCCAGAAGGCCGCGACGCCGGGCCAGCTCGCGCTCGCGAAGACGATCATGTCGCCGGCGTTCCAGGAGCAGTTCAGCCTGTACAAGGGCTCGATCCCCGTGCGTCTCGGCGTGCCGATGGACAAGTTCGACGACTGCGCGAAGAAGTCGTACGCGGATGAGCAGATTGCGATCAAGGCCGGCGGTTATGTGCCGTCGCTCGCTCACGGCATGGCTCAGCCGGATGCCGCGGCAGGCGCGATCTCCGACGTCGTCACGAAGTTCATGAACTCGCAGGAAGATTCGAAGACCGCGGTTCAGGCTCTCGCGAAGGCAGCGAAGACCAAGTAAGCGTAAGTACGAAGCGTTGCGCCCGGCGGCTTGCATCCGAAGCACCGGGCGCGCCCTTCGGGCCGTGTCGAGTCGGACCTCGAGCTGCTTTCGTTCGCAGCGCAGTCTGGCGCCACGCGGCTCACCCTGGTTTCATGGAGTCACACCCAGGCCGTCGCGGTTCCGCGCCATGCGTGCATGGGCAGCCCGGGGGTACAGTTTCAGCAGGAGTCGAGTAGTGACTGCTTCCATCAGCGGGAACGGGAAAACGGCCACCGTCACCCGCCGCACGTCGCCCATGGCGGCCCTTGCCGATCGCTATATTCCGAAGCTGGTGCTCGCACCCAGCGTCGTGATCAGCCTGATCTTCGTGTATGGCTTTATCGCAATCACCGGCTATCTGTCGCTGTCTACTTCGCGGCTGATGCCTCGTTGGGAGTTCGCGGGTCTCGACCGCTATCGCGAACTGTTCCAGAACGACGTGTTCTGGACTTCGGCCGCGAACCTCGGCTGGTTCGGCATCCCGTTCATCGGTATCTGCATCGGTCTGGGTCTGTTGCTCGCGATCCTGCTCGATCAGCAGATCCGCAACGAAGGCGCGCTGCGCGCCGTGTTCCTGTATCCGATGGCGCTGTCGTTCATCGTGACCGGCACCGCGTGGCAATGGATTCTGACGCCGAGCATCGGCATCGAGAAGGTGTTTCACGACTGGGGCTGGACGAGCTTCTCGTTCAACTGGCTCGGCGACCCGGACAGGGCGATCTTCTGTATCGTGATCGCGGCGGTCTGGCAGTCCACCGGCTTCGTGATGGCGCTGTTCCTCGCCGGTTTGCGCGGCGTCGACAGCGAGATCTTCAAGGCCGCGCAGATGGACGGCGCGAACCTGCCGACCATCTACCGCAAGATCGTGATTCCGAGCATGCGGCCGGTGTTCTTCTCCGTGCTGCTGATCCTTTGTCACATCACCATCAAGACGTTCGACCTGGTCGTCGCGCTGACCGCCGGCGGTCCGGGCACGTCGTCGTCGCTGCCGGCCATTTTCATGTACACGTTTTCGTTCAACCGTGGGCAGCTCGGCGTCGGCGCGGCATCGTCGATCATGATGCTCGCTACCGTAGTGGCCGTGCTCGTGCCGCTGATGTATCTGGAATCGAGGAGCACCCGCAATGCAGCCTAAGATGACGATTAGCCGTGCCGTCATTTACGCGGCCCTGGTTCTGTTCGCGCTGTACTTCCTGTTCCCGCTGTATGTGATGCTGTCGACGTCGTTCAAGGACATCGACCAGCTGCGCACCGGCAACCTGCTGACGCCGCCGACGAGCTGGAGCTTCGCGCCGTGGCTCAAGGCGTGGAGCGGCGCCTGTACGGGGGTGCGTTGCGACGGCATGCAGCCGTTCTTCATGAACTCGGTGCGCATGGTGATTCCGGCCGTGCTGATCTCGTCGATCATCGGCGCGTTCAACGGCTACGTGCTCACGCACTGGCGTTTCCGCGGCGCCGATCCGATCTTCACGATGCTGCTGGTCGGCTGCTTCATTCCGTTCCAGGCGATCCTGCTGCCGATGGCGCGCCTCGAAGGCATCCTCGGCCTGGCGAACACGGTGAGCGGCCTCGTGCTCGTGCACGTGATCTACGGTATCGCGTTCACGACGATGTTCTTCCGCAACTTCTACGTGAGCGTGCCGGCTGAACTCGTGAAGGCCGCGCGTATCGACGGCGCGGGTTTCTTCACGATCTTCACGAAGATTCTGCTGCCGGTGTCGCTGCCGATCTTCATGGTGTGCCTGATCTGGCAATTCACGCAGATCTGGAACGACTTCCTGTTCGGTATCGTGTTCTCCGGCGTCGATTCGATGCCGATCACCGTGGCGCTGAACAACCTCGTCAACACCTCGACCGGCGTGAAGGAATACAACGTGGATATGGCCGGCGCGATCATCGCGGCGCTGCCCACGCTGCTCGTCTATATCATCGCCGGACGTTACTTCGTGCGCGGCCTGACCGCGGGCGCGGTGAAGGGCTAAATCACCCTGGAGCGACGGCGTTTCACCGAACGCGTGCCGTCGTCGCCTGACAAGACGTTTTCAAGCAGTACCAGAGACTAGAGGATTCACAGCATGGCAAGCCTTTCCATCCGTGACGTGTACAAGACCTACCCGAACGGGGTGCCGGTTCTGAAGGGTGTCAACATCGACATCGAAGACGGCCAGTTCCTGATTCTGGTGGGCGGCTCAGGCTGCGGTAAGTCGACGCTGCTCAACATGATTGCCGGTCTCGAAACCGTGACCAAGGGCGAGATCCAGATCGACGGCAAGACGGTCAACAACCTGTCGCCGAAAGATCGCGACATCGCGATGGTGTTCCAGTCGTACGCGCTGTATCCGTCGATGACGGTGCGCGACAACATCTCGTTCGGCCTGAACATCCGCAAGGTGCCGAAGCAGGAGCAGACGCAGATTGTCGAGCGTGTGTCGAACACGCTGCAGATCAAGCATCTGCTCGATCGCAAGCCGGGTCAGCTGTCGGGCGGCCAGCGTCAGCGCGTCGCGATGGGCCGCGCGCTCGCGCGCGATCCGGTGATGTTCCTGTTCGACGAGCCGCTGTCGAACCTCGACGCGAAGCTGCGCATCGAGATGCGCTCGGAAATCAAGCTGCTGCATCAACGCCTCGGCACGACGATCGTCTACGTGACGCACGACCAGATCGAAGCGATGACGCTCGGCGACCGCATCGCGGTGATGAAGGACGGCATCGTTCAGCAGTTCGGCGCGCCGCAGGAAATCTACGACTCGCCGTCGAACCTGTTCGTCGCGGGCTTCATCGGCGCACCGCCGATGAACTTCATCGAAGGCAAGCTGGTCGAGCAGGGCTCGGGCGTCGGTATCGAACTCGATACGGGCGTCGCGCGCAAGGTGCTGGTGCTGCCGTTCGATTCGGGGAAGGTGCGCTCGCACGTCGGCAACAACGTGGTTCTCGGCCTGCGTCCGGAACGCATCACGGATGCGCGCGGCGCGCACGGCGACGACTCGAAGCTGCAGCCGGTCGAAGTGAAGGTCGACGTGATCGAGCCGACTGGTCCGGACACGCTGGTGTTCGCGCAGATCAACGGCAAGCGCGCGGTGAGCCGCGTGCACCCGGCGTCGAACCCGCAACCGGAGAAGAATACGACGCTGCTGTTCGATACGTCGAAGGCGGTGTTGTTCGATCCGGCGAATGAAGAGCGGATTGCGTAAGTCGTCGCGTAAGCGCTGAATCCGTCGCTACAGAAAAGCCCCATGCGTTGAGTTGCGCATGGGGCTTTTGTTCTTTCGCAGCCGTTACGCCGCCTCGGGCAAACGCAAGTCCGGATTGTTGCGCGCGAGCTCGCTGGCCCAGTCGATAAACGCGCGCAGCCGCGAACTCAGATTGCGGCGATGCGCATACAGAATCGACAGCGGTGTACCGGGGCTCGTGTAGTTGCCGAGAATCTCCGTGAGCGCGCCTTGCTCGATCAGCTCGGCGACCATGAAGCGCGACGGCTGGATGATGCCGTGGCCCAACACAGCCGCCGTGATGTACACCGAGCCGTCGTTGACGGCGAGCGTGCTATCCATCGCGACGCGCTCGATTTCGCCGTCCACTTCGTATTCGAACGGGAAGGTCCTGCCACTGCGCGCGGACACGTAGTTGACCGCGCGATGCTCGCCGAGCTCCGCCAGCGTGGTCGGCGTGCCGAACTTCCGTAGATACGCGGGCGATGCGCACGTGACGATGCGCGCAAGCCCGATGCGCTTCGCAACGAGGCTCGACTCGTCGAGCGTGCCCATGCGGATCACGCAATCGACACCGTCCTGGATCAGATCGATGTTGCGGTCCGCGAGACCGAGGCGCACGTCGATCGCGGGGTATTGCGCGTAGAAGTCGTCGAGCGCGGGCAGCAGCAGCGAGCGCGCGAGCGTGCCGGAGGTGTCGACGCGGATCGTCCCGGCCGGATTCTCGCGCTTGCTCGACAGCGACGACTCGGCATCGGCGACGTCGGCGAGAATGCGCACGCAGCGCTCATAGAACGATGCGCCCTCTTCGGTCACGCTGACCTGGCGCGTCGAGCGGTTCAGGAGCCGCACGCCGACGTGTTCCTCGAGCGCCTGGATCGTGCGGCTGACCTTCGCGCGCGGCAGATCGAGCGATTCCGAAACCTTGGTGAAGCTGTTCGCTTCGACCACGCGCGTGAAGATCTCCATCGCTTCGAAACGGTCCATGGTGTGCCTTGTGAGTGGTGAGCCAGAAGAAGGGCGGGACAGGTTTGCGACACGACAGGAAGTCTACAGCCAGCAAAACTGGTTGTCTGCCGCGCCTCGTTCGCGCGCATCTGCCACCGCCGCTCGTGGCTCAATCCCGCTCCGGCGCGCCCAGCGGAAATAGCGGCCGGTAGGGCCGCGCCTCGTCGACCGCGCGTGCGAACGAGGGCCGCGCGAGCAGCCGCTGCCGGTACGCGCGCACGTGCGCGAACGCGGGGTCGATCGGGTGCGTCCAGTCGGCGTAGAACAGGAACGGGGCGGCGCCGCAGTCGGCGAGGCTGAAGCTGTCGCCGGCGGCCCATTCGCGCTCGGCCATGTGACGGTCGAGCCATGCGTACGATGTGTCCAGCAGCGCGCGCGCATCGGCGACGCCACGCCGGTCGCGCTCGGCTTCGGGACGCAGGCTATCGAACACGACTTTTTGCTGTGGAGTCGAAATGTAGTTGTCGAAGAAGCGGTCCATCGTGCGCACCTCGAGCGCCACGCGCGGATCGGCGGGCAACAGCGTGACAGGTCCCGGATAATGCTGGCCCAGATATTCGATGATGATGCTCGCCTCGACCACCGTGCGCCCGCCGTCGACGAGCACCGGGAAGCGCCTGATCGGCCACAGCGCGGCCAATTCGGCCATGACCTTTGGATCGTCGTGCGCGAGCACGCGCATCTCGAACGGCGTACCGTTTTCGTACAGCGCGGTCAGGGCCTTCTGGCAGTAGGACGAGAACGGATGGGCATAAAGCTGCAGGGGCATCGCGATCACCTTTGACGGTTGCACGGCACGAGTACGCGGTGACGACGAGAGCCACCGCGCGACGGCCAGGCTGGCCGTTTACCCCACGACGAACGACGGCCGAAAAAATCGACCTCAGACCTTCGCGCTCGCCCCATGCGGCGGCAACGACCCCGGCTGCAACAGCACGACCACCGCGCCGGCGCCGCCGTCATGCGGGCGCGCCTGACAGAACGCGATCACTTCGGATTTCTGCACGAGCCAGGCGCGCACTTTGCCCTTCAGCACCGGCTCCTTGCCGATCGACCCCAGACCCTTGCCGTGAATCACACGCAGGCAGCGCAGGCCGCGTTTGGCCGATTCGCGGATGAATTCCGCGAGCGCCTCGCGTGCCTCTTCGCGCCGCATGCCGTGCAGGTCGATCTGCGCCTGCACGATCCAGTCGCCGCGCCGCAGCTTGCGCACTACGTCGCGGCTCACGCCGGGGTGGCAATACGACAGCGTTTCGTCGGTTTCGAGCAGCACTTCGGGGTCGAATTCGTCGGAGATCGCTTCGTGCAGCACCGCCTCCTCGTCGAGCAGCGTCTGCACCGGCAGCGGCGGCGGGGGATTGCGCGTGAGCGTCGCGCGCGGCGGAATCGCAAGCGGCGCGACTTCGCCGATCTCACGGCGGAACAGATCGGCGTCGGCGGCCGCTTCGCGCTGCGCCGCTCGCGTCGCCGCCTGTTCGCGCTCGCGCCGCTCGGCTTCGCCCTTCAACGCTTCACGCAACGCACCGAGTCCGGCGAGCCCCGATGCGCGACCGAGCTTCGGTGCGACGGCGGGCGCAGCCGTTGCGGGCGCGGGACGCGTGGCGGCTTGCGGGCGTTTCGGTTCGTTCGGATGCGGCAGATTCTTCGGCATGTCGGCAATACAGGCGGAAAGGTCGGTCGGTGGTGCTGCCAACGCGCTCGACGCACATTGACAAGGCGGCAAAAACGACAAAGGCCGCCGGCATTTCAGCCGCGGCCTTCGTGAGCCAATGACAGCAGCGCTGCGCCACCGTCATTCTACTGTCGCGGCCGTTGTCGGGACTTCGTCTCGCCATCCGGCAGCGCGCTGCGGATCAGCGGTCCGCTTCCGCGCTCATCGCGTGCTCGCCGGCCATCTCGTTGATGGTCTCGAGATAGCGCTGCGCGTCGAGCGCGGCCATACAGCCAGTGCCCGCGCTGGTGATCGCCTGGCGATAGATGTGGTCCTGCACGTCGCCCGCGGCGAACACGCCCGGCACGCTGGTCGCGGTCGCGAAACCGTTCAGGCCGCCCTTCGTGATGATGTAGCCGTTCTTCATCTCGAGCTGGCCTTCGAAGATGTCCGTGTTCGGCTTGTGGCCGATCGCGACGAACAGGCCCTGCAGCGCGATGTCGGTGGTCTCGCCAGTCTGCGAGTGCTTGATGCGCAGGCCGGTCACGCCGGAGTTGTCGCCGGTTACTTCTTCGAGCACATGGTTCCACTTGATCTCGACGACGCCTTCCTTCTCCTTCGCGAGCAGACGGTCGATCAGGATCGGCTCGGCGCGGAACTTGTCGCGGCGATGGATCACGGTCACCTTCTTCGCGATGCCGGCGAGGTACAGCGCCTCTTCGACGGCCGTATTGCCGCCGCCGATCACGGCGACGTGCTGCTGCTTGTAGAAGAAGCCGTCGCAGGTCGCGCAGGCCGACACGCCCTTGCCCATGAACGCCTCTTCCGACGGCAGGCCGAGATACTGCGCCGATGCGCCCGTCGAGATGATCAGCGAATCGCACGTGTACTCACCCGAATCGCCGACCAGGCGAATCGGCTTTTCATCGAGCTTCGCCGTGTGGATGTGGTCGAAGATGATCTCGGTATCGAAGCGCTCGGCGTGCTCGAGGAAGCGCGCCATCAGTTCCGGGCCTTGCACGCCGTTGGCGTCGGCGGGCCAGTTTTCGACGTCGGTCGTGGTCATCAGCTGGCCGCCTTGCGCGAGGCCGGTGACGAGCACCGGCGCGAGGTTGGCGCGCGCCGCGTAAACCGCCGCCGTGTAGCCGGCGGGACCGGAACCGAGAATCAGAACCTTGGCGTGTTTCGTTGCAGTTGCGGGCATGATCGAATCCTTGTACGGCGCGCGGCTCGCCGCTGCGTAGCCGTGCGTTTTTGAGCTGAAACTATAGATGGGTATCAGTCGGGCATTATAAAGGGCGGGGCGTGCCGCTGCGCCATCAAGCTTTCTGATCGCCGCGATAGCGTGGCGGCGTGGGCGCTCGGGGCGAGCCCGCGGCGCGATACGACGAATTCAGCGCGCCTCGCGCATCCGTCTGTGGTCAAACAGCCAAGTTACCGTCATTTACAGCCTCGCGCGGGACACAGCGTTTACAATAGCCCGGATCGAAGTTTCCGGTAGCCGGGATCGGGCCCGAAGCCGTGCGCGGCGAGGCTCGGGCCGCGTTCCCGGCGGCAGTTTCAGCCTGAACCGGCTACCCCAGGCAACAGGATCAATGGCAAAAGCTCCCTATACCGCGAGCGCGCAGGCATTGCCGCACCGCATGTCGCGCCTCTTCACCGAAATCCGCTGGATTCTGCAGGTGGCCCTCGGCGTGTTCCTGCTGATGTCGCTCGTCAGCTACAGCAGGCACGACCCGAGCTGGACCCATGCCGCGCAGGTCGACCATATCTCGAACTGGGCGGGCCGCGTCGGCGCGTGGACTTCCGACATCCTGCTGCTGCTGTTCGGCCTGTCCGCCTACTGGTGGATCGTGCTGCTCGGCCGCCACATCTCCGCGAACTACAAGCGCATCACCCGCAACGAAGAGCCGCAGGACGACGACGCGCCGCGCGGCGTCAGCTGGCTCGCGGACGCGTTCGCGTTCATGCTCGTGCTGCTGTCGTGCAACGGCCTCGAGGCGCTGCGCATGTGGTCGCTGAAGGTGCAGTTGCCGCGCGCGCCTGGCGGCGTGATCGGCGAGGCTGTCGCGCGCGGCATCTCGCATGCGCTCGGCTTCACCGGTGGCACGCTCGCGCTGCTGCTCGGTCTCGGGATCGGGCTGTCGCTGTACTTCCGTTTTTCGTGGCTGTCGGTCGCGGAGAAGGTCGGCGAATCGATCATTTCCGCGGTGACGTTCGCGAAGCTGCGCCGCGAGGCCGGGCTCGATCGCAAGCTCGGCGAAGCGGCCGCCGTGAAGCGCGAAGGCAAGGTCGAGAAGGGCCGCGTGCGCATCGAGGAGCACGAGCCCGTGGTGATCGTGCCGCCGCTCGCCACGCCGGCGAAGTCGGAGCGTGTCGAGAAGGAACGCCAGGTGCCGCTCTTTACCGATCTGCCCGGCGACTCCACGCTGCCGCCCATCTCGCTGCTCGACCCCGCGCCAGCCGCGCAGGAAACCATTTCCGCGGACACGCTCGAATTCACGTCGCGCCTGATCGAGAAGAAGCTGAAGGACTTCGGTGTCGACGTGAGCGTGGTCGCCGCGTATCCGGGGCCCGTCGTCACGCGCTATGAAATCGAGCCGGCCACGGGCGTGAAGGGCAGTCAGATCGTTAATCTCGCGAAGGATCTCGCGCGCTCGCTGTCCCTCGTGTCGATTCGCGTCGTCGAAACGATTCCGGGCAAGAACTACATGGCGCTGGAGCTGCCGAACCAGCGCCGTCAGACCGTGAGCCTGTCCGAAATTCTCGGCTCGGCCGTGTATGCGGATGCCGCGTCGCCGCTCACGATGGGTCTCGGCAAGGACATCGGCGGCAAGCCCGTGTGCGCGGATCTCGCGAAGATGCCGCATTTGCTCGTCGCCGGCACGACTGGTTCGGGCAAGTCTGTGGGTATCAACGCGATGATCCTGTCGCTGCTGTACAAGGCGAGCGCCGAGCAGGTGCGCATGATCCTGATCGATCCGAAGATGCTCGAAATGAGCGTCTACGAAGGCATCCCGCATCTGCTGTGTCCGGTCGTCACCGACATGCGCCAGGCGGGCCACGCGCTGAACTGGGCGGTCGCCGAAATGGAGCGCCGCTACAAGCTGATGAGCAAGGTCGGCGTGCGTAACCTCGCCGGCTACAACAACAAGATCGACGAAGCGGCCAAGCGCGAAGAGAAGCTGCCGAATCCGTTCAGCCTGACGCCGGACGATCCGGAACCGCTGACGCGTTTGCCGAACATCGTGATCGTCATCGACGAACTGGCCGACCTGATGATGGTCGTCGGCAAGAAGGTCGAAGAGCTGATCGCGCGGATCGCGCAGAAGGCGCGCGCGGCCGGCATCCATCTGATTCTCGCTACGCAGCGTCCGTCGGTCGACGTGATCACCGGCCTGATCAAGGCCAACGTGCCGACCCGTATGGCGTTCCAGGTGTCGTCGAAGATCGACTCGCGCACGATTCTCGACCAGCAGGGCGCCGAGTCGCTGCTCGGCATGGGCGACATGCTCTATCTGCCGCCAGGCAGCGGTTTGCCGGTGCGCGTGCACGGTGCGTTCGTCTCGGATGATGAGGTGCATCGCGTCGTCGACAAGCTCAAGGAGCAGGGCGAGCCGAACTATATCGAGGGCATTCTCGAAGGCGGCGCGAGCGGCGAGGGCGACGAAGGCTCGGCGGGAACCGCGTCCACCGAAGGCGAGTCGGACCCGTTATACGATCAGGCGGTCGACGTCGTGCTGAAGAATCGCCGCGCGTCGATTTCACTCGTGCAGCGGCACCTGCGCATCGGCTACAACCGGGCGGCGCGTCTACTCGAACAGATGGAGAATTCGGGCGTGGTGTCGGCGATGTCGTCGAACGGCAATCGCGAGATCCTGGCGCCGGCGCGCGAGGCGGAATAGCCGCAACGAGCCATTGCGGCCATCGCGAGCGACGCCGCGTGCACCGTCCGGTGCTCCATTGCGGCTCGACGCCGGGCCAGTCACTCTGTGCTCTGTGTTCAGCGAGTGCATCGAGCCGGCGCAGCCCATCACCGAATTCATTCAAGGGAGAAAAACCTATGCAAGCAATCGCGCAGCAGGATGCCCGACAGCGTCGAGCGGGGCGCCTCGGCGAGCGCGTGTCCCGCGGCATGCGCAAGATCGCGCGCGCCGTGGGCAGTGTCGCGATCGGTGCGTCGCTGCTCGTCGCCTCGCACGCGTTCGCGAGCGGCACCGAGCAACTGAAGGCATTCATCGCGCAGGTCCATTCGGCGCGCGGCACCTTCGTGCAGCAGGAAGTGCGCGCGCCGAGCAAGGCGCAGGGCGCGAGCGGCGCGCTGTCCACCGCGAACCCGGCCAAGCCGACCACGTCGAGCGGCACGTTCATGTTCGCGCGGCCCGGCAAGTTCATCTGGCAATACGAGAAGCCCTACTCGCAATTGCTGCAGGCGGACGGCGACAAGCTCTACGTCTACGACAAGGATCTGAACCAGGTGACGGTGCGCCCGCTCGGCAACGCACTCGGCGCAAGCCCGGCGGCGATCCTGTTCGGCAGCAACGATCTGGACAAGAACTTCTCGCTGCGCGACGCGGGCGTGAAGGCCGGCATCGACTGGCTCGAACTGACGCCGAAGGCGAAGGACACGCAGTTCGAGCGCGTCGGCATCGGTTTCAAGGACGGCAATCTCGAAGCGATGGAATTGCACGACGTGTTCGGTAACGTGACGCTGCTCACGTTCTCGAACATCCAGAAAAATCCGCAACTGCCGCCCGATGCATTCAAGTTCGCGGTGCCGAAGGGCGCGGATGTGATCAACGGATAAACCGCGCGGTAGGCGCCGACACGCGGCGCCTTTGCAAACGCCCGCGAAGTCGCGCTTGTCGAGCGCGGCTTTTGATTTCGCGCGGCGCCTGGATTGCTTAGGGATGCGCCCCCGGCGCCGCGAAGAACATTAAATCGTCGTACCGGCAGACGTAATGATTTAGTGCGAGACTGAAAAGACCGGCATTGCTCATGGACTGGAGTTGGCGCGTCCGATCATTTTCCAGGATTGGGTCCGCAATCTCCAACAATTTTTTGCTGCAATGCAACAAAATAACGCCTAAACTAATCGAAGGTGGTTGTCGCTTCGGATGTCTGGAAAGGTGAGGCATGTCATGAGATTGTCTTCTTCACACGATTCACGCTTGTCCCCGTCCCTCCATGTGTTCCAGCAGGAGGGCGGGTGGCATTGGGGAATAACCGTTCCGCGCTCGGCCGGAAGTGGTTTCAAGGTCGTTGCATATAGTGAAAAAACCTTTATCGATGAGGCCGAAGCCCATCGGGAAGGCAATCGCGCGCTTGAGCGTTTCGCCGATACGCCGGCGGTCCGGCTTGAACGGCAGTAGGGCAGTCAGATTATTTAACGTATCCGGCAGCCCGTTATTTGGGTTTTCAAGCGGAGAACGCAACAATTACCGGCGGGTAATATTTCAATATGCAACGAATTGCATATTTTTTTGACTTCCGAAAAATCGTAGCGATAATGTCTCGTTTCGAGATATCGCTTTTATTTTGACTTTCGCGGAATATGAAACTACCCACGCGCTAAGCGTGGAACTGGACGGCGTAAACCATGCCGGAACTTATCGCGTAATGACGGGCACCGTCGTCGTCCATTTCGCGAACGAGAGCAAATTCGCCTCGTACGCGCCGAATCGGCCGGAGACCGTCGCCCGTTGGCTGCTCACGGATCTGTGTCGCAAGGCCGAATCGCGTCGGCGCAAAGCGGCGAAAAAATAGCCCGCGGCGCGCACTGTGATTGGCCGTTCGACGGTCACAAAAAAAGACCTGAATTGGGATTGCAGGTCTTTTTTATTTTGTGACAGCTGCGTCTAATGCAACGCGCTGAGGGTGACGCGCTCACGCATACGCGGTCTTGCGCGCCGATACGAACGCGTAATAGCACACCGCGCCGATCGCAAGCGACGGCAGCGTCGCGCCGACATTCGGTAGCCATTGATTGATCACCTGGTACGAGGCGATGCCGATCGCCCAGGCGACGAACGCGCTCAGGTGCCAGCCGCCCGAGAAGCCGTAGCGGCCGCGCACATCGGCGAGCACCGCGGCGTCGACGCGACGCTTGCGCACGATGAAGTGATCCATCAGCACGACGCCGAACAGCGGCGCGAATACCGAGCCGATCAGCAGCAGGAAGTTCTGGTACTTCGCCATCGGCACGAGCAGTGCGATCAGCGTGCACAGCGCACCGAACGCGGCCGACAGCAACGGCACGCTCGCGCGCGTCCAGAACGTGCCGGTCGACACCGCGGCCGAGTGGATGTCGGCGAACGCATTGTCGATTTCGTCGATCAGAATCAGCAGCAGCGCAAACCCGCCGCCCGCTTGCGCGAGCGCGCCGGTCAGCAATGCATCGCCGCCGCCGGCAGCGAGCCCGTAGACCGCGCCGAGCGCATAGAACCAGATGTTCGCGATGCCATAGCCGTATAGCGTGCCGCGGAACGTCTCGCCGGCGCGGCGGCCGAAGCGCGTGTAGTCGGCGATCAGCGGCAGCCATGACAGCGGCATCGCGACCACGAGGTCGACCGCGCCGCCGAACGACATCTCGCCGGTGCCGGGACGACGCATCAGGTCCGCGAGATTGTGGCGCGCGAGCAGGTTCCACGTGAGCCACGCGGCGCCCGCGAGCAGCAGCCAGATCCCCCACTTGCGCAGAAAGCGCCGCACGAACGACAGCGGGCCGCTGATCGCGAGCAGCGTCGCGAGCACGCCGAAGATCACGGTCCACACGAGCGGCATCGACAGGCCGAACGCCTGTTTCGCGAGCGCATCGGCGGAATCGCGCATCACGATCACCTCGAACGAGCCCCAGCCGACCAGTTGCACCATGTTCAGCACGGCCGGCACCGACGCGCCGCGCACGCCGAGCGTCGGACGCAGCGACGACATCGCCGCGAGCCCGGTGTCGGTGCCGATCACGCCCACGAGCGCGAGCAGCACGACGCCGATCACGCTGCCGAGCACGATCGCGACGAGCGCATGCGACAGCGACAGCCCCGGCACCAGCAGCGCGCCCGCCTGGGCGACGAGCAGGCCGATGCCGAGCGAGAACCACAGCGCGAACGCGTCGCCGGTGCGAAACGCGCGGCGCGCGTCGGGCACCGGCGTGAGCGGCGCGTAGGTGGAGCCGGCGTCGCCGGCGACGGAATCTTGAGCCATCTGATGTTCGTTCCTGTTGGTGGTGCTGTGATTCTTTGCGTTGCCGGCGCCCCGGGTCGGCCATCGCCTGGCCGCCGTCACTGTCATAATGCAGGACGTTGCCCGCGTTCGTGCCTGTGTTTCCGGCCGGGCGCGGGCTTTGCGCCTGTCCCGCGAGGCGCTGCTCCGAAGCGGTGCGTGCCCCGGAAAGCAGAGATTATCCCCAAAACGTCATGTTTGAAGAAACCCGTGCCAATGTTCCGCTCGCCGAACGCCTGCGGCCACGCAATATCGACGAAGTGATCGGCCAGCCGCATCTGCTCGGTCCGAACAAGCCGCTCAGGGTCGCGTTCGAATCGGGCGAGGCCCATTCGATGATCCTGTGGGGCCCGCCGGGCGTCGGCAAGACCACGCTCGCGCGGCTGATGGCCGATGCGTTTCACGCGCAGTTCATCGCGTTGTCGGCGGTGCTGTCGGGTGTGAAGGATATCCGCGAGGCGGTCGAAACCGCGCAGATCCATCGCGCGAACGGCCATCAGACGCTGGTGTTCGTCGACGAAGTGCATCGCTTCAACAAGAGCCAGCAAGACGCGTTCTTGCCGCACGTCGAGTCGGGCCTGTTCGTGTTCGTCGGCGCGACGACCGAGAATCCGTCGTTCGAGGTCAATAGCGCGTTGCTGTCGCGCGCCGCCGTCTACGTGCTGAAGAGCCTGACCGACGACGAACAGCGCGAGCTGCTCGAGCGCGCGCGAAAGGAACTCGGCGGCCTCACGTTCACCGACGAAGCGCGCGCCGCGCTGATCGGATCCGCCGACGGCGACGGCCGCAAGCTGCTGAACAACCTCGAGATCGTCGCGCGCGCGGCCGCCCGGCAGAAGACCACCGAAATCGACGGCGCGTTATTGGGCAGCGCGCTCGCGGAGAATCTGCGCCGCTTCGACAAGGGCGGCGACGCCTTCTACGACCAGATCAGCGCGCTGCATAAATCCGTGCGCGGCAGCAACCCGGACGGCGCTCTGTACTGGTTCTGCCGCATGCTCGACGGCGGCGCGGACCCGCGCTATCTCGCGCGTCGCATCGTGCGCATGGCGTGGGAAGACATCGGCCTCGCGGACCCGCGCGCCGCGCGCATCACGCTCGACGCCGCCGAAACCTACGAGCGTCTCGGTTCGCCCGAAGGTGAGCTCGCGCTTGCGCAGGCGATCATCTATCTGGCGGTCGCGCCGAAATCGAATGCCGGGTACAACGCGTACAACGAGGCGCGGCGCTTCGTCGGCAAGGACCAGTCGCGCGCGGTGCCGGTGCATCTGCGCAACGCGCCGACGAAGCTGATGAAGGAACTCGGCTACGGCCACGACTACCGCTACGCGCACGACGAACCCGATGCGTACGCGGCCGGCGAAACCTATCTGCCCGACGGCATGCGCGAGCCGCATTGGTACGAGCCGACACCGCGTGGTCTCGAAGGCAAGATCGGCGAGAAGCTCGCGCGCCTTGGCGAGCTCGATGCGCGGTGGCGCGCCGAGAACAAGCCGAAGAAGGCTTGAGGCGTTTCACCTTTGCCGGTGCGCTAAAATCGCGTTTTCATACAACGAACATCCGTCCCATCCCATGCTCGACATCCAGCTGCTGCGCAAAGACCTCGACGGCGTCGCAAAGCGCCTCGCCGACCGCGGCTATACCCTCGACGTCGCGGCCTTCACCGCGCTCGAAGCGGAACGCCGCGATACCCAGACCCGTACCGAAGAACTGCAGGCGCGCCGCAACAGCCTGTCGAAGCAGATCGGCGCGATGAAAGGACGCGGCGAAGACACGTCGGCGGTGATGGCCGAAGTCGGCGGCATCGGCGACGAGATGAAGGCGTCGGCGGTCAAGCTCGAACACATCCAGAAGCGTCTGTCCGATCTGCTGCTGGACGTGCCGAATCTCGCGCACGAAAGCGTGCCGGTCGGCAACGACGAAGCCGGCAACGTCGAAGTGCGCCGCTGGGGCATGCCGCGTCAGTTCGACTTCGAGGTCAAGGATCACGTTGACGTCGGCACGCCGCTCGGCCTCGACTTCGAGACCGGCGCGAAGCTGTCGGGCGCGCGCTTCACGATGCTGCGCGGCCAGATCGCGCGGCTGCATCGCGCACTCGCGCAGTTCATGATCGACACGCACACGCAGCAGCACGGCTATACCGAGATCTACACGCCGTACATCGTCAATCCAGACATCCTGTACGGCACGGGCCAGCTGCCGAAGTTCGCGGACGATATGTTCCGCGTCGAAAAGGGCGGCGGTGAACACACGGTCACGCAGTACCTGATCTCGACCTCGGAAATTTCGCTGACGAACACGGTGCGTGAGAGCATCGTCGAAGCGGACGCGCTGCCGATCAGGCTGACCGCGCACTCGCCGTGCTTCCGCTCGGAAGCGGGCTCGTACGGCCGTGACACGCGCGGCATGATCCGCCAGCATCAGTTCGACAAGGTCGAGATGGTGCAGGTCGTAGCGCCAGACGCATCGTACGACGCGCTCGAGCAGATGGTCGGCCATGCGGAGGCGATTCTGCAAAAGCTCGAACTGCCGTATCGCGTGATCACGCTGTGCACCGGCGACATGGGCTTTTCCGCAGCGAAAACCTACGACCTGGAAGTGTGGCTGCCCGCGCAGAACACCTATCGTGAGATTTCGAGTTGCTCGAATACCGAGTCGTTCCAGGCGCGACGCATGCAGGCACGCTTCCGCAACGCGCAGGGCAAGCCGGAGCTCGTGCATACGCTCAACGGCTCGGGTCTCGCGGTGGGCCGCACGCTCGTCGCGGTGCTCGAGAACTTCCAGAACGCCGATGGCTCGGTGACGGTGCCCACGGCACTGCGGCCTTACCTCGGCGGCGTCGAGCGGCTGCAAGTGCCGGCGGCCTGAGCGTCGCCGATGCGCGCGCAGGCGCGGTGTCGTCGCGTGTCTGACGATGGATGCCGCGAACGGCATCGAGGTCCCGCGAAATTCTTTAGAAGTTTTTTCGACGAGGGGGCTTGGAAAACTGATTCGAGCTGTTCTATAATCTTTTTCTCCCGAGCAACGGCCCGCTTGGATCCGACGATGCAGTAGCGAGTTGGAATACCCGGAAAGGTGGCAGAGTGGTCGAATGTACCTGACTCGAAATCAGGCGTACGGTTTCCCCGTACCGTGGGTTCGAATCCCACCCTTTCCGCCAAATTCTGAAACCCCTTGATTTCACCGAGATCAAGGGGTTTTTGCTTTGAGTTCTCGAATGGCTTTGCCAAGGCAATTCGAAATTCTTCAAGCATCATTTCTATTTTGGCGAAATCCTTTGTTTCAATTTTTTACATGAGCCATTCCTTGCTCGTGGTCTTTTTCATCTCATTTCCATACAAATATCTTAAGTCATCCGTGCTGCACCGTCCGCTAATTCATATACCGGACATATTCGGGGTGTGGCTGGTGCACGCTATAAGGGGTCGAAGTCAGAAAATTTGCGGGCGACCCGCCCCCCAATCGACTTCTGAAAGTGCGAATCTTCGCCGACCCCACAGATCTTCGCAAGATCTGCCTTTTTTAACAAATAAATACGATTTTTGGCTGGGCTCGGTCATTCGTTCAGGGTACGATTTACGCCGTCAGAAGCTTTTACAGGAAGAATTTTCCTGAAAATGAAAGCTTCGGCAATCAATCAGTAAAAGGTTTGCAACGCAAACGTTTGCGAACCAACGCGCACCCAGCCCTGTCAATCTGAACCACCGCGAGGAGCACCTTCGCGCGCCTCGGTTCAATCGGACAACACAGACGTGCGTTCAAAGCACTTCCGGACAGTAGTCTTTAAGGCCTGCAAATTCATTTGCATCGAATCCTTATTCATTGTCCGTCGAATCACAGCGAATCCACCTTTTGGTCTTTTTATCGGGAATTTTCCCGACATTTGGAATTACTCCGCGATGATAAAACGACGTCAATTCATTGGGGGCCTGACGGCCCTGAGCGCAAGTTATCTTTTGGCCGCGTGTGGTGGGGGCAGTGGGTCATCGGACGCGAGTGGCAAGGCAGCCGCTGCGACTGGCGCTTCTGGTGCTGCGGCAGCTTCGGGTGCGTCCGGTGCCTCGAGCAATACAACGCCGACTGCGAAGACGAGCGACCCGAACAGCATCTCCATGCCGCCCGCCACGTCCATCACGGACAACTCCGGCAACGTCTGGACCCTTTCCGGAGGTTCGGTCTACCGCAACGGGTCGGCGGCAGGCAACACCTACAACGTCTCGCTCGTGCTGTTTTACGGCGGCGTGATTTATCACGAAGGTACGGGTGGTCAGTTCTACGAATGGACGGGCTCGGGCTGGGTGGGCTGCAACGACCCGCGCCTCGGCGGCACTTCGGCCGACGGCACCTCGCTGCCCGCTTCTCCGTACATCATCGACAAGTCCGGCGCAATCTGGACGCTGACTAACGGCGTCATTTACCGCAACGGGGCGACGGTCGGCAACACGTACAACGTCTCGCTCGTGTTGTGGTACGGCGGCAAGATCTGGCATTGCGGCACGGGTGGCCAGTTCTACGTGAACAACGACACCGCCGGCCATTGGCTGCCCTGTAACGATCCGCGCATCGCGATCGCACCGTCCGCCGGCATGTTCTACGGCATGAACGGCCACTTCGACTACAACTACACGCCCCAACAGATCGTGTCGATCCTGAAGGGCATGGGTTGCACGAGCTATCGCGTCGGCTGCAACAACACGTCGACCGAGTTGAACGCGGTGATCGGACTCGCGCAGGCTTTCCAGTCGGCGGGGATGACGCTGATCGTGCTGATCGGCCAGGGCGTCTACGACTCCAGCGGCAACCTGTGGGCTGGCGAGAATGCGGCTTACAGCCAGGGTTACGCGGTAGCCCAGGCCGTCGCGAACGCACTGAAGCCGTATGGCGTGACCATCTACGAATGCGGCAACGAGCTGACGCGGACGAACGCCACCGTGCTCAACTTCACTTATGCGGGCACGAGGGCGTCGGACTTCAACAACGCGAACTGGCCGGTGATGCGCGGCGTGATGCGCGGGATGATCGACGGCGTGAAGTCGGTTCAGTCCAACGCCAAATGCGGCATCAACTTCTGCGTGAACGACATCGGCGCGGCGGACGCGCTGTGGGACGGTATGCAGCCGGATGGTAGCGGCGGTTACCCGACCGTGCGCTGGGACATCACCACGTGGCACAACTACGAGGTGTATGGCGATCTGTTCGACGTCGGTACGGACGGCGCGCAGCCAGGCTTCGATCTGCCGATCTATTGCAAGGCCCGGTATGGCGTGCCGTTCATCGTCACCGAGTGGAACACCGGACCGGAGCAAACTGAGGCCTATCGTTCGAACTACATCTCGACGAAGCTCGGCGAGTACTATCAGAACCGCAAGACGCACAATATCCAGTCCGTCATGTATTACGTGCTCGACAGCGGCGACCAGACTTTCGGCATCATGCTCAACGGTTCACCGCTGAATCCGTCTTACAGTGCTTTCCAAAGCTTCACGGCGGCCCATCCCGACAACTAGGCCGCGAGTGTCGACGCAAGCGGTTCCGCCCGTCCGTAGTCGATGCCGCCCGGTGTCAAGAGCGACGTGTCGCCGGGCCTGGCGGCGGCGCCCAATCTTCCCTTCGGAGTATCGAGGCGGGGGTGCGGGCGCCTCATCCACCCCGAACCCCTCCATCACCTCCCTCAGCGCCCGCGCCTGATCCGCGGGCGACGCGGCCGCCGCCGCGCTTTTCTCGACGAGTGCCGCGTTCTGTTGCGTGACCTCGTCCATTTGCGTGATCGCGATGCCCAACTGCTGAATCCCATCGCTCTGTTCACGCGACGCCTGCGCGATTTCACTACGATGCTCGTCACGCGCGACGCGCGCGAGTTCACTCGCCTCTTCGGCAATGCTCGCGTTGAGCTGCACGATCGCGGTGAGCTGCTCCATCGCCGAGGCCGTCTCGCCGAGCGAGGCAACCTGCTTCCCGGTGCGCTGCGGCAGATCCAATCCGTGTCGCCGCCGCGAATTGCGTCGATCGATCTGTCGATGCCATCGTTGCGCACCGCGGTTGCGCTCGGCGTCGAGATCGGCGGTGAACGTGGCGCGTTCCGCGGCGGCGGCTGATCGAAATCGCCGAGAGCGTCGGTGATGCATCGGAGAAGGCGCTCCGCACGACTTGGCGAAGAGCGGGGCGCAGCGGGCGGCGTGACGGAAGGCCTGGAATTTAGTATGGAAAGCTGAACGATTGACGTTGCCGGCTCGATGATCCTTCGAGTTCCTTTGCTCTTAAGTCGATGCGAGCGCCCAGGCCCGCAACGGGCCGCGCAAAAACTGTCATCCTGATTCGGGCGCGCGCCCCGCAGCAAGCCGCGACAGCGCCACCGCCGCTTCTAGCGCACCGCTTCAGCCGATTTGCGCGGGGTCCATCCGCGATCCTCTGTACAATTGCCCGAAATCGCCCAATCGACCGGCGGTTGCGGGCCGCCGGGCTTTCGGGCGCGGCGGGTCATCTCGCGCTTGACCCGCGACTCACATCGACTGAATTCATGGCCATTACCTACAAGACTCCCGACGATATCGCGAAGCTGCGCATTGCGGGCCGCCTCGCGGCCGATGTGCTGGCAATGATTGGCGAGCACGTCAAGGCAGGCGTCTCCACCGACGACCTCGACGCGCTGTGCAACGACTACATCGTCCACACGCAGAAAGCGATTCCGGCCAACGTCGGCTATCTGGGCTTTCCGAAGACCGTCTGCACGTCGGTCAACCATGTCGTGTGTCACGGCATTCCGAATCGCAACGAGATCCTGAAGGACGGCGACATCATCAACATCGACGTCGCGATCATCAAGGACGGCTATTTCGGCGACACGAGCCGCATGTACTGCGTCGGCCAGTCGAGCACGGTCGCGCGTGCGCTGATCGACACGACCTACGAGGCGATGGTGGCCGGCATCCGCGAGGTGAGGCCGGGCGCGACGCTCGGCGACGTCGGCCACGCGATCCAGAAGGTCGCGCAGCGCGAGGGCTTCTCGGTCGTGCGCGACTACTGCGGGCACGGCATCGGCAAGGTCTATCACGAGGACCCGCAGGTGCTGCACTATGGGCAGCCGGGGCAGGGCGTGCGCCTGAAGCCGGGCATGGTCTTCACGATCGAGCCGATGATCAACGCGGGCCGCGCCGGCACGTCGGTACAGCGCGACGGCTGGACCGTGATCACGAAGGACCGCTCGCTGTCGGCGCAATGGGAGCACATGGTCGCCGTGACCGACGACGGCTATGAACTGCTGACGCCGTGGCCGGACGGCACGGGCGACTACGACGCGCCGTGAGCGGGACCGCATATTCTGGTCAATAATAAATTTGACTCGCCGGCCGGTTCGGTTAAAGCTACGCGTTAGGGTTTCCAGGGGTTTTTGTCTGCATGAGTCCGTCATTGACCGTTCGCCGCATCACTGCTGATCAGGGCGCCGTTTTTCGCGAACTCCGCACGGCCTCGCTGCGGGAGGCGCCGTACGCCTTCGGCGCGACGCTCGAGGAGGCGTTGTCGGTCGATGCCGCCAGTTTCGACGCGACCGCGGCGAATCACGCGGTTTCGCAGTCCGTCGGTGCATTCCTGCTCTATACCGAGGGTCATCCGGCCGGGCTGATCGAGGCGCATTTCGACGACACCGCGGCGCGCCGCGCGTTCGTCTGCGAGTTGTGGGTGGCGCCGGCCGTGCGGCATCTGCGCGGCGGCGAGCTGCTCGTCGATACCGCGAGCAGCTGGCTCGCGAATGCGGGCGCCACGGAAATCTACGCGTGGGTCGCCGACGCGAACCGCAACGCGATGCGCTTTTACGAAGCGCTCGGCTTTGGCCCGACCGGCGAGCACCGGCGCGTCGAGCGCGCACCCGAGCAGGTCGAAAGTCTGCTGGTGCGGCACGTGCCGACTACTTCGCAGGTGTTACAGCAGTGATCGCCCAAGCGGCGCGTCGCGCGCGCCGCTTGTCTTCGCCGTCCCTTCATCACGGTCTTTTTCCCGCCAGCGTTTCTTTCGCACCGTCGCGCGTCGATCGCATCGACGATACGCGTTGCGCCCGCGCGCGAGCACCGATTCTCCCGGGAAAAATAGTGGCCGCGCGCGTGTACGCCTGTAAAATACGCAAAATTTTTCGCCGAACGCTATGTCGCCCAAGAAATCGCCCTTTTTCGAACTGCGCAGCGGCTCTGTCGACGCGCTGATGTTCGTGGTCAAAACGACCGACCTCGATGCGATGCGTGCCGAGCTGACGCGACGCTTCGAGGCGACCCCCGAATTCTTCGCTAACGACGTCGTCGCGATCGACGTGCGGCGTCTCGCCGGCAACGAACGCGTGCCGCTCGCCGACATCGCGCAACTGCTCGACAGCGTGCGCATGCGTCCGGTCGGCGTGGTCGCGAATGCGGAGCAACAGTGGGCGACGGAGTCGGGATTGCCGCTGCTCGAAGCGCGCGATCGCCGCGGCGCGCCGGCGAAGCAGGCCGATGAGGACAGCACGGCGAGCGCGGCAAACGCGGCGGCAGGCACCGAAGCAAGCGCGGGCACGAGCGCGTCCGCCAGCTCTGCATCCGCAACCGCCAGCGCGGCCACGGGCACGGCCGCTGCCGCCGCCGTCGAACCCACGCCCGCCGCCGAGCCGGTGCGTCTTGCCACGTCGCCGCAAACGATGGTGGTCGACAAGCCGTTGCGCTCGGGTCAGCGTATTTACGCAAAAGGCGATCTGGTCGTGCTCGGTCTGGTCAGCTACGGCGCCGAGGTGATCGCGGAAGGCAACATCCACATTTACGCGCCGCTGCGCGGCCGGGCGTTGGCCGGCGTGCAGGGCAATCACGACGCGCGCATCTTCTGCACGTGTCTCGAACCGGAACTGATCTCGATCGCGGGCATCTATCGAACGACCGAGAACCCGCTGCCGGCCGACGTGCTCGGCAAGCCGGTGCAGATCTGGCTCGAAGAAGAAAAACTGATGATCGAACCGCTGCGGCTCACGTAAAGCGCCGCGAAACGCGCGCTGCCCCGAGCGATTGCGGCACGCGGCGTTTCACGGCGAGGCGGGCCGCGCACCAATTGACGCATTTGACGAACACAAGGTAAGGGTAATGGCAAAAATCATTGTGGTGACTTCGGGCAAGGGTGGCGTGGGCAAGACGACCACGAGCGCGAGCTTTGCGTCGGCCCTCGCGTTGCGCGGCAGCAAGACCGCCGTGATCGACTTCGACGTCGGCCTGCGCAACCTCGACCTCATCATGGGCTGCGAGCGCCGCGTCGTGTACGACCTGATCAACGTGATCCAGGGCGAAGCGAATCTGAATCAGGCGCTGATCAAAGACAAGAAATGCGAGAACCTGTTCATCCTGCCGGCCTCGCAAACGCGCGATAAAGACGCGCTGACGATGGAAGGTGTCGAGAAGGTCATCAACGATCTGATTGCGATGGACTTCGAATACATCGTCTGCGATTCGCCGGCCGGTATCGAGTCGGGCGCGCTGCTTGCGATGCACTTCGCCGACGAAGCGCTGATCGTGACGAACCCGGAAGTGTCGTCGGTGCGCGACTCCGATCGCATTCTCGGCATCCTGTCGTCGAAGACCAAGCGCGCGATCGAAAGCAAGGAGCCGATCAAGGAGCACCTGCTGATCACCCGCTACAACCCGAAGCGCGTCAGCGAAGGCGAAATGCTGTCGCTGACCGACATCCAGGAAATTCTGCGCATCGACCTGATCGGCGTGATTCCGGAATCGGAAGCGGTGCTGCACGCGTCGAACCAGGGTCTGCCGGCCGTGCATCTGGACGGCACCGATGTGGCCGAAGCCTATAAGGACGTCGTGTCGCGTTTCCTCGGCGAGCAGAAATCGCTTCGCTTTGTCGATTACCAGAAGCCCGGGCTGCTGCAGCGCCTCTTCGGCACCAAGTAAGGGGAGCGCACGTAATGTCGATTCTTTCGTTTTTGCTGGGCGAGAAAAAGAAGTCCGCGTCGGTAGCGAAGGAACGCCTGCAGTTGATCATCGCGCACGAGCGCGCCGGCGGCCATGCGCCCGCCGATTATCTGCCTGCGTTGCAACGCGAACTGGTGGCCGTGATCTCGAAGTACGTGAAGATTTCCGACGACGATATTCGCGTCAGTCTCGAGCGTCAGGACGATCTCGAAGTGCTCGAAGTCAAGATCGAAATACCCCAGGCCTGAGCTTCGGATGGACCGCGGTCCATCTCGCATCATGTGCAGGACGTCGCATGGCGTCGCGTCGGAGCGACGTGATGCGGTGCGGCGTTCGGCTCGTCCTCTGGCTTCTGTCTGAAGCCGTCTCTTCGCATCTCCACGGCGCTCGCCATTTCCCGGTCGAAATGAACCGTTGCACTCCAGCGGGGCCGTTACATGCGCAACGTCAGCCTCGCGTCGCCCTCGCGCATTTAACCGGTTACGCCGCATAAAAAGATTCTGCTCGTGCTCGCCGCCCTGGCGGCGATGCTGGCCGGCTGCGTCGTTGTGCCGGCGCGGCCGCCGTATGCGCATGCGCCGCGCGTGGTCGTCTACTGACGCGGCGAGTCGGAGGTATCCGTCGTGATGTCGTCTGCGGCATCGTCGGCGCCCGGCTCGCCGTCCTCGCTTTCCGCTTCCGGCACCTCGACCTGGGGCACTTCCGGCGCTGGCGCAGGCGTGGGCTGCGGCAGCGGCGCCACGTAGCGCTCGGCGAGCGACTCATAGAGCGGCGGCGCGAACAGGCGGGACACTCGGCTCGCGATCAACGCGGTGGCCATCAGCGAAATCACGAGCGCGTGGCCGTCGATCATCTCCATCACGATCACGAACGAAGTGATCGGCGACTGCGTGACCGCGGCCAGATAGCCGACCATCGCGAGCGCGATCAGCATCGGCAATTGCATCGAATCGAACACCATGTGCAGCAGATTGCCGAAGCCCGCGCCGATCGACAGCGACGGCGCGAAGATGCCACCCGGAATGCCCGGCAGGTATGAGCCGACCATCGCGATCATCTTCAGGAACGGATAGAACACCGACAACTGCTCGTGTCCCTCGAGCAGGCCGCGCGCTTCCGTATAGCCGCTGCCGAACGTCGTGCCGCCCGAGATCACGCCGACCACCGCGATCGCGAAGCCGCACAGCGCGGCGAACACGACCGGCCGCTCGCGGTGCAACTGACGCAGCGGCTCCGGAATCCAGCGCGCGGTATTGAGCAGCAGCCAGCCGAAGACACCGCCCGCGATTCCCGTGACGATCGCGGTGAGCACCACCGCGACGGCGAGCAGATCGGGAAAATGCGCGCCGATCTGGATCGTGCCGAAATACGTGTAGTTGCCGTTCAGGCCCAGTGCGACGACACCCGCGATGATGATCGCCGTGATCAGCACGCCACTCGTGCGCGCCTCGAAGCTGCGCGTCAATTCCTCGATTGCGAATACGACGCCCGCGAGCGGTGTATTGAACGCCGCCGACAAACCCGCTGCCGCGCCCGCCAACGCGAGCTGCCGTTCGATCTGCGCATTCGAGCGCGGATAGAACCGGCGCAGATTGAACATCAGCGCGGCGCCGACCTGCACGGTCGGTCCTTCACGGCCGATCGTAAAGCCGCCGAGAATCGCGAGAAACGACACGCCGATTTTGCCGAGCAGAATTCGCAGCGACAGCAGCCGCGCGCCGTATCCGCGCTGTTTCGTGTGCAGCGTTGCGATCACCTGCGGGATGCCGCTGCCCTCGGAGCCGCGAAAGAACTTGCGCGTGAGCCAGACCGCGAGTGCGGCGACCGCGGGCGTGATCACGAGCGGCGCCCACACATACCGCTGCCGGACATCGAGAAACGCGTCATACCCCCAGTCGATCAGGCGCGCATACAGCACCGCGACCAGGCCGACGGCGATGGCACCGAGCCAGAAGATGCCGTATTGCCGCCACAGGCGTTTCGCGCGACGCATGACAGTTGGCGAACGGGAAGGGAAGGGCCGGGACATGAATTAGATTCGTGCAAAGCGCCAAGTATAAAGCGTGCGGGACCGACCAGAATACGTGAAAGATGTTCGAAATAATGAAGTGAAGTGAATCGTCAGGCGGATATCCTTTTGCTGTAATGTGCCGTATTGAGAATCGGATCGCGCGCAACGGCCATTTGGCGGGGATCGGTAAAAGCGTCAGCTAGAATAGTTTCAACTTCGAACAACGAACAGACCCTCAATGAAGCGAATCCTTATCGTCAAGGTCACTTCACTAGGCGATATCGTGCAGGCGTTGCCAGTCGTCGCCGACATCAAACGCGCATTTCCTGGCGTTCAGGTGGATTGGGCGGCGGATGAAGCATTTGCGCAAGTCGTGCATTGGAGCCAAGGCGTCGATCGCGTGCTGTGCGCGCCGCTGCGCCGCTTCAAGAAGGCGCGTCGCTGGAGTGATCTGAAGGCGATCTGGGCATCGATCGCCGAGTTGCGCGCGTATCGCTACGACTACATCATCGACATTCACGGCGTCTACAAGAGCGCGATCATCGCCTTCCTCGCGCGCTCGTCGCGGCGCATCGGCTATCAATCCGAGGATCTGGGCGAGCGTGGCGCCGCGTTCGCCTACACCGGGCGTTTCGGCCCACGTCCGCAAGGCAGCGCGTGGCACGGCATGCGCATCAGCGCCAGCGAGGCGCTCGGCTACGAGGTGGAAGGGCCGCCCATCTACGACCTGCAACTACCCGAAACCGTCCCGCAGCCGTTCGCGACGCAAGACGCGCCTGTCGCGGCGCTCTTTCACGCCACCTCGAAAGCCGACAAGAAATGGCCGCTCACGCACTGGGCGGCGCTTGGACGCGAGTTGAGCGAGCGCGGTTTCCGTGTGGTGCTGCCGTGGGGTTCGGACGGTGAGCTTGCCGAAGCCAGGCAGATCGCCGCGCAGGTGCCAGGCGCAACCGTGCTGCCGCCATTGAGTGTGACCGAAGTTGCGCAGATGATCGGCGCGTGCGCGCTCGTGATCGGTACCGATACGGGTTTCGTGCACCTCGCGCATGCGCTGCAGAAGCGCACCGTGATGATCTTCGTCGCGACCTCGCCATCGCATTGCGGCGTCGAGGCACCGTATCGCTCGACCTCGATCGGCGACGGCCACTCGGTGCCGCCCATCAGCGCGGCGCTCGAAGCGATCGACTACGTGTACGTGGCAGAGCCGGTGCTCGCGATGCAGCACGGATCAGCCGCCGCCTGAGTTCGTTCGCGCGCTCGCGCAATCGTTTGCGCAATAGAAAAGAGGCGCGACGCGTAGTCCACCCTTGCTGGCGGGGACTGCATCGTCGCGCCTCAAAGAACGCCCGTGTCGGGGAACAGCGGGCGGAGAGGAATCGATTACACGTCTGTTAAAACTGTCGCTTTTCGTTGGACGCCGAAGCGTCCGATGCGCGGACGCCAAGGCGGCAAGCTGATACGCCGCGGTGCATCGAGGCGCTCGCACGGCGCGCGTTGAACCGCTCGATTGCGGCGACGCTGGCGCGGCCAGCAAGGTTTCTATCGCGACAGTGCGCTCAACTGAGTATAGGCGGTGTTTTCCGCCATGGTGGCGCGATCCGGCGGCAGCGGGGCGGGTCGATCGAACGTGCCGATCCAGCGCGCCGGTCCTGTAACAGCTCGGTGATGCACCCTTACAAATGGCAACGTTCGCTGCGGCGCGCATCGTGTCCAATCGGGTCATTCGGGGTTTGCGCTCGAATCAATCTGACTCGATGGAGAACAACATGAAACGCTTGATCCTGACTCTCGTGGCCGGCACGCTGCTCGCATCGGCACTCGGCGGCTGCGTTATCGCGCCGGCGCCGGGCTATTACTACGGCGGCGGTGGCTACTACCATCACGGCTACTACTACCGCTAAGCCGCGCGGGGTGCTCAGGCCCGGAGCACCAGCCTCAGGCGGCCAGCATTTCGAACGCGACCACCGCGGCAATGGCCGCGGCGTTCGCGGCTAGCGCCTCGACCGCGATGGATTTCCATGTCGTCGGACGGAAGCGCAGGGCGAGCAGCAGCGAGCCGAGCAAGGCCAGCGCGATGATCGTCACGATATCGGCATTGTGAAGATGGACGTTCATGCGGATCTCCCCGTTTCTTATAGGGTTATGTCAGGGAGTATAGGCAAGTCAAAAGGACGCGCAAGGCGGGGGTTTTACCCGGGCCGGGCCGCGAAAACAGCGAGGAAATAATGCCCGCTGCATGCCGCCGCAGACGCGTAAAAACTGCGCGGGTGCAGCATCGATCGAACCTCGGCAAACGCGCATCGACGAAAGCGTTGTTCCGCCGATGCGCGTTGCATCATTTCATCAAACTCTCATCACGCGTCTCGCGCATGCACAGCACGCCGACAAGGCTCACGGCCGCGGCGACCGACACGTACGCGCCGACCCACGCCAAGCCGCCGTGCGCGGCGAGCACCTGCGCGATATACGGTGCGACCGACGCGCCGAGAATCCCGCCGAGGTTGTACGCGACGCCGGCGCCCGTATAGCGCACGTTGGTCGGAAACAGCTCCGGCAGCAGCGCGCCCATCGGCGCGAAGGTCACGCCCATCAGGAACAGCTGGATCACGAGAAACAGCAGCACGAGCAACGGCTCGCCGCTGCCGAGCAGCGGCGCCATCGTGAAGCCCGACAGGATCGCCGCGATGATGCCGACGATCAGCACCGGCTTGCGCCCGAAGCGATCGCTCGCACGGGCCGACAGCGGCGTTGCGATTGCCATGAACACGACCGCGATGCACAGCAGGCCGAGGAACGTCTGCCGCGGAATATGCAGCGACCCGACGCCGTACGACAGTGAGAACGTCGTCGCGTTGTAGAACAACGTGTAGCAGACCACCATCGCGAGCGCGCCGAGCACGGTCGGCCGCCAGTGCTGCGAGAACAGCGTCGCGATCGGCACGCGCACGCGCTCCTTGCGCTCGATCGCTACCTGGAACGCGGGCGTTTCGGCAATCTTCAGCCGCACGTACAGCCCGAGCGCGACGAGCACCGAGCTGACGATGAACGGCACGCGCCAGCCCCAGCTGCGGAACTGCTCGTCGGAGAGCGACATTGCGAGCGCGAAGAACAGGCCGTTGGACGCGAGAAAGCCGATCGAGGGCCCGAGCTGCGGGAACATGCCGAACCAGCCGCGTTTGCCGGCCGGCGCGTTTTCGGTGGCGAGCAGCGCGGCGCCGCCCCATTCGCCGCCGAGGCCGATACCCTGGCCGAATCGCAGCGCGCACAGCAGGATCGGCGCGAGGCTGCCGATCGCGTCGTAGCCCGGCACGAAGCCGATCAGCGTGGTCGACAGGCCCATCACGAGCAGCGACGCAACCAGAGTCGATTTGCGGCCGATGCGGTCGCCGAAGTGGCCGAACAGGAACGAGCCGATCGGTCTCGCGACGAACGCGATGCCGAACGTGACGAACGCCGACAGCGCCTGCGCGGTGGCCGAGCCATGCGGGAAGAATACCGGTCCGATCACGAGCGCCGCGGCGGTCGCGTAGACATAGAAATCGTAGAACTCGATCGCGGTGCCGATGAAGCTCGCGAAGATGATCCGCGCGCTACTGTTTTGCCCGCTTGCGGGCTGAGCGGCGGAAATCGGCGAAGTGGACATGCAGGGTCTCCAATTGTATGAGGCCGCGGCGCGCTGACCCGTGCTTCGCAGACAGGCGGCGCGCAACGGCGGCATCCTCGTTGAGGTATAGGTTTGGGCGCCGCACGCGGGGTGGCGGCGCGGCACTGCAGTCGGCTCATGCGCCGCGCCGGCGGGTGTGCGGACGGCGTGAGCCATGCCGGAAGGCTCCGGCGTGGGGAATCGGAAAATTATAGCGAGCGCGCTCGTCGCGCAGCAATGGCGGCGTAAGTTTGCGCGGCAACGGGGGGGGGGGGGGTTATGAGTTATGCGCGATGATTCGAGTAGCTCGCGCGTGGCCGACCCATGCGCGGATGCGCTGGGCGGTGCGTGTCAGCGCACGCGCCAACCGCGCTCAGTCGTAAGTTTCCGCTTGCGGCGAGGCGAGTTCGCGCAGCTGGAATTTGCCGTTGTCGTTGAACAGCCAGTCTTCGAATAGCTCGAGCTGGCCGCGGCCGTTCAGCAGCTTGCCGGGCGGTAGCGGCAGCGGCGCCGAGCGGCGCAGCGTCGCGAGCGCGGTGCTTTCGGCTTCGTCGTCGCCGTTCGTGCGATACACCGACGACTCGACGATGTGTCCATAACGATCGACCGTGAACGACACCACCACCAGCGAGCGCAGCATCGGCTGAGGCCTGCCCTGGAGCACATACGACGGATTGCGCTCGACGATCCGTCGTGCGACCGCGTCGCGATATTGATCGAGCGTCGCGCTGTTGATCGCGGCCACCGGTGTGCTGACGGTTTCGTGCGGCGTCAGCGGTGTGATCGTGCAGCCGGCCACGGCGACAACACCGAGCGCGGCGAGCGATAGCCGATGCATGCGAGCGGCCGTGAAGGAGCGCAGAGCCACACGGTGAGAAACAGGAGGGGGAGAAGTGCGAGAGAGCATCGTCGACGAACCGCGAGGAGAACCTGATTGAATGGTAGTCAAAAACCGCCGGGATTCAATTGGCGTTCGCCCGCCGGATGTCATCGTGCGTGCCCCGCTGAGGCGCTTTGCTTTCCGCTGTAATCGCCGGAAATGTGCGCGCATTGGTCGGCGAGCGAAACCCGCCTACACTCTGATGGCCTCTTGCTGAGGCATCGGTGGAAGTCTTTTCAGCCCGCTTCTGGCGGGCTTTCTTTTGCCTTCGATTCGCCATTCGCACGCGGCAATAAAAAAGGCGAACCCGCCAAACGGGTCCGCCTTTTCGATCCCGGTTCAACCAGCCACGCCGCAAGCTGAGGCTCACGGCGCTGCCCAGGCGTCGATTACTTCAACGTCGCACGCGCCGCTTTCACCGCGGCCAGCACCTGCTCGGGCGCTGTGCCGCCCGGATGATTGCGGCTCGCCACCGAGCCCTCGAGCGTCAGATACGAGAACACGTCGTCGCCGATCAGATGCGCGACGTTCGGCAGTTCGCCGCGCATTTCGTCGAGCGTCAGGTCCGCGAGATCGCAGCCGCGATCGGCGCACACGCGCACCGCGAGCGCGACTGCTTCGTGCGCGTCGCGGAACGGCAGGCCGCGCTTGACGAGATAGTCGGCGAGGTCCGTCGCGGTCGAGAAGCCTTGCAGCGCGGCGTCGCGCATCGCCTGCGGCTTGACCGTGATGCCGGCGACCATTTCGGCGAAGATGCGCAGCGTGTCGGCGACCGTATCGACGGTGTCGAACAGCGGCTCCTTGTCTTCCTGGTTGTCCTTGTTGTACGCGAGCGGCTGGCCCTTCATCAGCGTGAGCAGCGCCATCAGATGGCCGTTCACGCGGCCGGTCTTGCCGCGCGCGAGTTCGGGCACGTCCGGGTTCTTCTTCTGCGGCATGATCGACGAGCCAGTGCAGAAACGGTCGGCCAGATCGATGAAGCCGACGCGCGGGCTCATCCACAGCACCAGTTCTTCGGAGAAGCGCGACACGTGCGTCATCACGAGTGCGGAGGCGGCCGTGAATTCGATCGCGAAGTCGCGGTCGGAGACTGCGTCGAGCGAGTTCGCGCAGATGCCGTCGAAGCCGAGCGTCTTCGCCACGGCGTGACGGTCGATCGGATAGCTGGTGCCGGCGAGCGCGGCCGCGCCGAGCGGCAGACGGTTCACGCGCCTGCGGCAGTCGATCATGCGCTCGGCGTCGCGCGAGAACATTTCGACGTACGCGAGCAGATGGTGGCCGAACGTGACGGGCTGCGCGACCTGCAGGTGCGTGAAGCCGGGCATGATGGTCGCGGCGTTCTTCTCCGCGATCTCGAGCAGCGCCACGCGCAGTTCGGTGAGCAGCTCGCCGATGCGGTCGATCTCGCCGCGCAGCCACAGGCGGATGTCGGTCGCGACCTGGTCGTTGCGTGAGCGGCCGGTGTGCAGGCGCTTGCCGGCGTCGCCGATCAGCGCGGTCAGGCGCGCTTCGATGTTCAGGTGCACGTCTTCGAGATCGAGCTGCCATTCGAACTCGCTGCGCTCGATTTCACCTTTGATCTGCGCCATGCCGCGCTGGATCGCAGCTAGGTCGTCGGCGGAAATGATCTTCTGCGCGGCGAGCATCGACGCGTGCGCGAGCGACCCTTCGATGTCGACGAACGCCAGACGCTTGTCGAAGAAAACCGACGACGTGTAGCGTTTGACGAGTTCCGACATCGGCTCCGAGAAGCGAGCCGACCAGGCTTCGCCTTTTTTGTGCAGTTGGGACGTCATGGTGTTGGGCGGTAAAAACGAGCGGTGAAGAGGCTGGCAACGCGAGTGCGCGAATCGCGCAGAAGCGCCGCCGCAGCGAAGAAAGACGAAGATTTTAACACCGGGTGAGGGCGGCCAAAGCGCTGCCGCCCATCCCGGGCCTACTCGCGCACCAGCACCACGAGCTTCAGATCCTCGCGATGCGCGGGCTTGAACGTGATCTGGTCATAAACGATGCGCCCGTCGCGCGGATGGTTGAACTCGCGCCTGCCACCTTCGCGCCCGCCGACGTCCTGGGAGGCCCAGTAGCGTGCGAACTCGTCGCTAACGGCCGACAGCGAATCGATCAGCCCACGTGTGGGCGCATCGTTCAGATGGCGGATGGAGTCGGCGCGGAATTCGGCGGCGAGCCGCCGCGCGCGCGTTTCCCAATCGACGATCAACGCGCGCGCGGCCGGCTCGGTGAACGTGTAGCGCAGCAGGTTGCGGTCGTGCGCGCCGTCGAGCCAGCCGACGAACAGATCGGCCGCGCGCTCGTTCCACGCAAGCGCATTCCACTGCCGGTCGAGCACGTAGGCGGGTGTGTCGATGAGCTGCACGGTTTGCAGCAGCGTGGCGGGCGCATCGGCGGCGGCCGGGTCGGGCTCGGCCGGATCGCGTTGCGCGGCCAGCTCGAACAGATACGCGCGCTCGGCGCGCGACAGCTGCAACGCGACCGCGATGCGCGCGAGCGCATCGGCGGAAGCGGACACTGGCCGGCCCTGCTCGATCCACGTGTACCAGGTCGGGCTCACGCCGCACAGCTGCGCAACTTCCTCGCGCCGCAGACCGGGCGTGCGGCGACGCGGCCCCGGCGGCAGCCCGACCGCCTGCGGCGACAGCCGCTCGCGATGGGCGCGGATGAAGTCGCCGAGCGCGCGGGCCGGGGTGGCGTCGAGCGGCGGCGGGTGATCGGCGGAGGACGGCGTCGTCATGCTATCGGCTGCGCGTGGAGGGGGTAATCGAGATACCAGAATAATTGACGAACTTGTACTGGTACATGGCGGACTCTATTGTAGCGGCTGGATTCGCGCAATGAGAAAAGCGGGGTGTGACCTGCGTCGGCCACACCCGGCTTTTTGTCCACCAATGCGGCAACCTCAACCGGTATTGCGCAACCCCGCCGCGATTCCGTTGATGCTCAAATGAATGCCGCGCCGCACGCGCGCATTCGTGTCGCCCGCGCGATAGCGTTTGAGCAGTTCGACCTGCAGGTGATTGAGCGGATCGAGGTACGGGAAGCGATTCTTGATCGAGCGCGCGAGCAGCGGATTCTCGGCGAGCCGGTCGCTCTTGCCGGTGATCTCCGACAACACCTTCGACGTGCGCTCCCACTCGGCGACGATGCGCTCGAACACATGCTTGCGCAGCTTCTTGTCGGTCACGAGCGCGGCATAACGCGACGCGACCGCGAGGTCGGTCTTCGCGATGACCATGTCCATGTTCGACATCAGATTCGAAAAGAACGGCCAGTTCTTGTGCATCTTCTGCAGCAGCGCGAGACGGCGCGCGCGTTCGGCGTCGGACGGCGCGCTGTCCAGGTGCTCGGCGACCGCGCTGCCGAAGCCGTACCAGCCGGTCAGCAGCAGCCGGCATTGACCCCACGAGAAGCCCCACGGAATCGCGCGCAGATCCTCGATCTTGCGTTGCTTCGGATCCTGCAGCTTGCGCGACGCGGGGCGGCTGCCGATGTTCAGCTCGGCGATCTCCGCGATCGGTGTGGACTCGAAGAAATACTCCTTGAAGCCCGGCGTTTCGTAGACGAGCGCGCGATACGCGGCCATCGCCGTATCGGACAGCTGCTGCATCGTTTCCTCGTACACCGGCAGCTCGGCCAACGTGTGGTCGTGCGGCAGCAGCGACGCTTCGAGCGTCGCGGCCACGACGGTTTCCAGATTGCGCCGGCCGATTTCCGGATTTGCGAACTTGCTCGCGATCACTTCGCCCTGCTCGGTCAAACGGATCTGACCGTCGACGGTGCCCGGCGGCTGTGACAGGATCGCCTGGTAGGTCGGGCCGCCGCCGCGCCCGACGGTGCCGCCGCGCCCATGGAACAGACGCAGCGTCAAGCCGCGTTCGTTGAACAGCGACACGAGCGCAAGCTCCGCGCGATACAGCTCCCAGTTCGACGTCAGGAAGCCGCCGTCCTTGTTGCTGTCCGAGTAGCCGAGCATCACTTCCTGCTCGTTGCCCTGATGTTCGATCAGCGCGCTAATGCCCGGCAGCGCGATCAGATCGCGCATGATGTGCGGCGCGTTGCGCAGGTCGGGGATCGTCTCGAACAGCGGGATCACCATCAGGCCGGCGCGCGCGGGGTCGTGCTCGTCGCCGAGGCGTCCGCGCAACAGGCCGGTTTCCTTCTGCAGCAGCATCACCTCGACCAGGTCGGTAACGGTCTCCGTGTGCGAAATGATGTAGTTGCGCACCGCGCGCGCGCCGAACTTCTCGCGCGTCATGCGCGCTTCCTCGAGCACCGCGAGTTCGCTTTTCACGAGCTCGGAGTAGTCGGCGGAGCGCACCCGCAGCGCGCGCGGCTGCGCGAGCTCGGCGAGCAGCACGGTCAGCTTGTCGGCTTCCGGCAACGCCGCGTAATCGTCCTCGACACCGGCGCGCTTGAGCAGCTCGGCGATCACCGCTTCGTGGATGTCGGAGCTTTGCCGCAGATCGATGCTCGCGAGATGGAAGCCGAACACTTCGGCCGCGCGCGCGAGCGGCGCGAGACGCGGCGCGGCGAGCGGCGCGCCGTGATGCTCGGCGAGCGAATCCATCAGCACGTGGAGGTCGCGCACGAAGTCGGCGGCGTCGTCGTAGGGGATCGCGCGGACCGGCGCCGCGCCTCGGCCGGCGCTGCGCAGCGGCACGCTGCCTTCGCCCAGGCGCACGCGCGCGCTTGCCGCGAGCCGCGTGTAGATGCCGATCAGCGCGCGACGATACGGCTCGTCGGTGCGATGCGGCGAATGGTCGGGCGAGATGTCCGCGAGCTCATTCAGCGCATCGCTCGCGCCGACGAGCACATTCGACATCGATAGCTCCGCGCCGAGCTTGTGCACCTGCTCCAGGTAGTGCTCGAAGATCACCGCGGCCTGCCGCGTGATCGCGTTTTCGAGCGTTTCGGCGGTGACGTTCGGATTGCCGTCGCGATCGCCGCCGATCCAGCTGCCCATCTGGAAGAACGGCGGCAGGCGCGCTTCGAGGCCATGCTCCTTCAGCGCCTCCTCGATGTCGGCGTACAGCGCCGGCAGTTCTTCGAGGAAGGTGCTGCGGTAGTACGACAGCGCGTTTTCGATTTCGTCGGCGACCGTCAGACGCGAGTCGCGCAGCATGCGCGTTTGCCACAGCGACGTGACGCGCGCGCGCAGCATCGCTTCGTTGTGCGCGCGCTCGCGGTTCGTCAGCGGCTGGTCGCGCTCGGCGAGCAGACGCGCGATGTCGTGCTGCGCGTCGAGAATGCTCTTGCGCTGCACTTCGGTCGGGTGCGCGGTCAGCACCGGCATGATCAGCGCGTCGTCGAAAAACCGCTGCAGCACCGGTGTCGCGGCGGCACCAGCCGCGGCGAGCCGCTCGAGCGCATGGGCGATCGTGCCCGGCTGCGAGGCCGAGCCCGCGAGCGCGTGAATTCGGTGACGGCGGTTGCGGTGACGGTCCTCGGCGATGTTCGCGAGATGCGAAAAGTAGCTGAACGCGCGCACGACGCTGACGGTCTGCTCGGGCGTCAGCGTGCGCAGCTTCTTGTCGAGCGTCTGCGCGGCGGCGCTGTCGTCCTCGCGACGGAAACGCACTGCCGTCTGCCGGATCGTCTCGACGATGTCGAACACCGCCTCGCCTTCCTGCTCGCGCAGCACGTCGCCGAGCAGACGCCCGAGATAGCGGATGTCCTGGAACAGCGGGTGGTCCTTGTCCTCGCGCGTGCGGCCGCCGCTCTTCGCGGTGGTCGCGGCGGCGGACTCAGCCGGCGGTACGACCTTCGGTTTCAACGGTTTCGCGGCGCGCGGGGGTGTTGCGTCGCCATCGACCTTGGCCTTGGCCGGCTTGCGCGCGGTGGCCGATGTCGCGGCCTGTTCAGCCTTGCTGGCCTTGCCGGCTTTCGACGCCTTTTGCGCCTTGTCCTGCTTGACGGGCACCGAGGTCTGCGCGGCCTTCGGGGCTTTGGTGGCGCGAGCGGCGAGGGCGCGGCGCGTGGCGCGCTGGTCGGCGCGCGTGTCGCCATGTTGACCGACGCTCGACGATATGGCGTGCGCGGCAACGTCGGACAGGGCGTCAGGCGCCGCGGCGTCGGCCGGGCGAGCGGTGGGCGAGGCAGTGTTGCGGCGGGCGGGGCGCGCCGATCCGGAAGACGTCACGATGAGTTTCCTCGGGGAAGCCAGAGTCTGTTGATTGATGAACTGCGACTGCGGAACTGCAACCAGCAAGTGCAACGTGAACTGCGTGCAACAGGGACTACGCAACGGACTACAAGACGGACTGCTAGTGCAACTGCAACGGAGACTTGAAACGGCGACTGTACACGGCGATTGCTCGACCCACTAGAAGCGGGGCCTGCGCGTGCCGCACCGCGTACGCGGAACGACACGAGCGCTGCCGAATCGCGCGACGCCGACGAGGGAGAGAGGAGCCACGGGCTGCCAGCCCGCGCTGGGACCGAACACGCGGCAGGCATTGCCTCAGCATGTTCGCCGCATTGCATCATCCCGCGTGCCGCCGCGCAGTGCGCGAACGACCGTACGTGACAACGCGCAATGGGGGCCTTCGCGCATGGCGCGAAGCCCGTCTCCTCCGTCGATACCGCTTGCGCACGGCGCTTCGCCGTGCCTTGGAACCAAAGGGCGCGAACGAGGGCGCGTGCTAACATTGATTGTTATTCCATCCCGACATCCAGCAGCAAGCTAATGAACACCGAGACGTTTTCCACGCCACCCCACACGCTTGTGATTGCGTCGCGAGAGAGCCGCCTTGCCATGTGGCAAGCCGAGCATGTGCGATGTGCGCTGCACAAATTATATCCATCTTGTGACGTAAAAATCCTCGGAATGACTACGCGTGGCGATCAGATTCTCGATCGCACGCTGTCGAAGGTGGGTGGTAAAGGGCTGTTCGTGAAAGAGCTCGAAGCCGCGCTCGCCGATGGCCGCGCCGACCTCGCGGTGCATTCGCTGAAAGACGTGCCGATGGAGTTGCCCGCCGGTTTCGCGCTGTCCACCATCATGGAGCGCGAGGACCCACGCGACGCGCTCGTGTCCAATCAGTACGACTCGCTCGCCGCGCTGCCGGCCGGTGCCGTGGTCGGCACCTCGAGTCTGCGGCGTGAGGCGATGCTGCGCATGCGCTATGCGCATCTCGACGTGCGGCCGTTGCGCGGCAATCTCGATACCCGACTCGCCAAGCTCGATCGCGGCGACTACGCGGCGATCATTCTGGCCGCGGCCGGGCTGAAGCGGCTGGGTCTCGCCGATCGCATCCGCGCGCTGCTCGATCCCGAGGACAGTCTGCCCGCGGCGGGCCAGGGCGCGCTCGGCATCGAGATTCGCGCCGATCGCGCGGACCTCGTCGCATGGCTCGCGCCGCTGCATCATCAGCGCACGGCGGCGGCCGTCGAAGCGGAGCGCATGGTATCGCGCGCGCTCGGCGGCAGCTGCGAGGTGCCGCTCGCCGCCTACGCAACCTGGGGCGATGGCGCGCTGCATCTGCGCGCCATCGTCGCGACGCCGGACGGCCAGCGCGTGCTGAGTGCGCAGGCGTCGGCGCCGGCGCCCACCGTAGAACGCGCGCTCGCGCTCGGCGAGGAAGTGGCGCACTCGCTCGTGCAGCAGGGCGCCCTCGACATCGTCCGCGCGCTCAGTACGGCGAGCGGTCCCGCGGCCGCGCCCGGCGCGGCGGCCAGCGAGTGATGGCCGCCGTCTCGCCCGAGAAGGCGCCCTTCACGGTCGTGATCACGCGGCCGGCCGGCCAGTCGAGCGAACTCGTCGAACAGCTCGAAGCAGCCGGACTCGCGTCGCTCGACTTCCCGCTGATCGACATCGCGCCCGTCATCGACGACGCGCCGTTGTGCGCCGCGCTCGCGTCGCTCGAACGCTACGCGCTCGTCGTGTTCGTGTCGCCGAACGCAGTCGATCACGCGTTCGCGCGCCAGCACGATATCTGGCCGCATGCGCTGCCGATCGGCGTGGTCGGCCCGGGCAGCGTGCAAGCGCTCGCGCGCCACGGCGTCAGCGCGCCCGAGCATCGCGTGATCAGCCCCGCGGCGGGCGCCGACGACGAATCGACGAGCTTCGACTCCGAGAGCCTGTTTGCCGCAATCGAGGCGCAACTCGGTGCCGCGGGCCTCGAAGGCAAGCGCGTGCTGATCGTGCGCGGCGACGGCGGCCGCGAATGGCTGAGCGAGCGCCTGCGCGAAGCCGGCGCCGAAGTCGACGCGGTGGCCGCTTACCGGCGCACCGTGCCGGAGCCGTCGATCGGCGCATGGGCGCGCGTGCACGAACTGCTCGCGGGCACGCCGCACGCATGGCTTCTGACCAGCTCCGAAGGCGTACGCAATCTGCACGAACTCGCGCACGAGCATCTGACCGCCGGCGAGATCGAGCAGCTCAAACACGCGCCGCTCGTCACGCCGCATCCCCGCATCGCGCAGACCGCGCGGGCATTGGGTTTTGATAGGATTACGGTGTCCGGCGCGGGCGACGAGCGCATAGTCCGAGCCCTCGTTGCCGCGGCCGCCGTGCCTCCCGTCGTCCAACCGGTATCGTCCAACCCGGCTCAACCACGCATGACTGAAACGAACGCATCCACGAACGCCTCACCTCAGCCGCCCGCAAGCGCCGCCTTGCCGCCGAACCAACCCTTCACGCCGTACGAAGCGCAAAAGCGCCGCAGCACGAGCGGACCGCTGTTGTGGATTGTCATCGTGGTCATCGCGTGCGCGGCGGGCGTGGGCGGCTTCGCGATGAACCGCAAGCTGGTGCGCACCGAGCAGGAACTCGCGCAGCGTCAGCAGGCCAACGACACGCAGACCAACGAACTGCGCATCAAGATCGACCAGGCGCTCGCCACCGTGCATCAATCGGACTCGCAGGTCGCGCAGCTCGAAGGCAAGCTCGCCGATGCGCAGGCCGCGCAGCAGGCGCTGCAACAGCAATACGCGGATCTCGCGCGCAATCGCGACGACTGGACGCTCGCCGAAGTCGGGCAGATGCTGTCGGCGGCGAGCCAGCAGTTGCAGCTGACCGGCAATACGCAGCTCGCGCTGTTCGCGTTGCAAAGCGCCGATACGCGCCTCGCGGCGTCGGACAGTCCGCAGGCGATCGCGGTGCGCAAGGCGATCGCGCAGGACATCGACAAGCTGAAGGCGGCGCCGTCCACCGATCTGACCGGCCTCGCGATCAAGCTCGACAACGCGATCGATCACGTGAACGGCCTGCCGCTGTCGGGTGAAGCACCGATTCCGCGTGCCACGCCGCATGCGGCCACGTGGGCCGACACCGCGAAGGTGGCCGCGGCCACCGGCAAGCCGCGCTGGGAAGTGTGGATCGACGAGGTCACGCACGGCATCGGCGAACAGCTGACGAGCCTCGTGCAGGTGCGCCGTATCGACAACGCCGACGCGATGCTGGTCACGCCGGATCAAGGTTACTTCGTGCGCGAGAACCTGAAGCTGCGTCTGCTGTCGGCGCGTCTCGCGCTGCTGTCGCGTAACCAGACCACGCTGAAGTCCGACCTGCAGGCGGCGCAATCCGCGTTGACGCGCTACTTCGACGCGTCGTCGAAAGACACGCAGACGGTCATCGATCTGGTCAAGCAGGTGGACGCCGGATCGGCCGCGGTCGAGCTGCCGAACCTCGATACGAGCCTGCAGGCCGTCAATCAATACCGGAACCGGGGTTAATCATGGCGATCCGGGGACTCCTATGGCTCGCGGCGCTGTTCGCCGTCGCGGTCGTGCTCGCGGTGGGCGGGCGCTTCGACGCGGGGCAAGTGCTGCTGATCTATCCGCCGTACCGCGTCGACATGTCGCTGAACCTGTTCGTCGTCGGGCTGGTGGTGCTGTTCATCCTGGTCTATGCGCTGTTGCGCATCATCCGCAATATCTGGCGCATGCCGCAGCGCGTCGCCGCGTACCGCGCACGCGCGCGTGTCGCGAAGGCGCACGCGGCGTTGCGCGATGCGATTGGCAACCTGTACGCGGGGCGTTTCTCGCGCGCGGAAAAGGCCGCCAAGGACGCGCTCACGAATGGCGACAACAAGGGCGCGGCCGGTTTGATCGCGGCGACCGCCGCGCATCGCATGCATGAGTACGCGCGGCGCGACGAATGGCTCGCGCAGATCGACGAAGCCGACTGGCAGGACGCGCGCCTGATGGCCACCGCCGACATGCGCGCCGACGGCCGCGACGCCGACGGCGCGCTCAATGCGCTGACCGAGATGCAATCGCAGGGCGCGCGGCGCATTCACGCGCAGCAAATCATGCTGCGCGCGCAGCAGCAGCTGAAGAACTGGGGCGAAGTGCTGAAGCTCGTGAAGACGCTGGAGAAGCGCGAGGCGATCCATCCGGCGGTCGCGGTGCGGCTGCGTCAACTGGCGGCGGAAAATCTGCTGCGCGATCGTCGCCACAATGCGGACGCGCTGCTCGAACTGTGGAACGCGCTGTCGGCGACCGAGCGTCATTCGCCGCGCCTCGCCGACACCGCCGCCGAACTGCTGGTCGCGCTGAACCGTCCGCAGGAGGCGCGCAAGATCGTCGAGGAGGCGCTCGCGCAGAACTGGGATGCGCGCCTGTTGCGCTGCTATCCGGACACGGCCGGCGGCGACGCGTTGCCGCTGATCCAGAAGGCCGAGGCGTGGCAGAAGGACCGGCCGGAAGACGCGGACCTGATGTTCGCGCTGGGGCGCCTGTGCCTGCATCAGCAGTTGTGGGGCAAGGCGCAGTCGTTCCTCGAACGCGCGCTGAAGCTTGCCGACAACGAGACGCTGAAGATCCGCTCGCATCGCGCGCTCGCGCGTCTGCACGAGCAGTTGGGCGATACCGACAAGGCGAGCCAGCACTATCGCGAGAGTGCGTTGGCGATGAACGTGACGTGAGTTCGGCGTTTTCGGCCATGCGCTGAAGCGCGCAAGCCTCGGAAACCGCTACCTGACGGCCGCAGCCTCGTGCTGCGGCCATTTGTTTTTCCGGCGGCCGGCGATCCGGCGGCCGGCGATCCGGCGGCCGGCGTCCCGGCGGCCGAGCGTGCGCTGGACTCGCGCGCAATTCGCAGATCCCCAGCTCGAATCGTCGGGACTGCGCTTTGCTTCACCACCTCACTTGATGCGCAACCTCGGAGGTGTTCAAAGTGGCCAGCGACGCTGTGACGGTGCAAACCGAGACCCGCAGCGGCGACGTCGAGCGCAAGGGCGTCGTCGTCATTACAGGGGCAAGTGCCGGCGTGGGGCGCGCGAGTGCGTCCGAATTTGCGCGGCAGGGCTACGACGTTGGGCTCATCGCGCGCGAGCCGCGACGGCTCGCTCGTGCCGCCGAGGAGATCGCCGCGACCTATGGCGTGCGCGCACTCGCCATTCCGGCCGATGTCGCCGATGCCGACGCGATCGAGCGCGCGGCGCAGCGTGTGAAGCGCGAGTGGGGCGGCATCGACGTCTGGGTCAACGTCGCGATGGCGACCGCGTTTGCGCCGGTGTCGGCGCTCAGCGCGCGCGATGTCGAACGCGGCACGCAGGTGACCTATCTGGGGCAGGTCAACGGCATGCTGGCGGCGCTCCCCGTGATGCGCGCGCGCGGGCACGGGACGATCGTCAATGTCGGCTCGGCGCTCGGGTACCGGTCGGTGCCGTTGCAGTCGATCTATTGCGGCGCGAAGTTTGCCGTGCGCGGCTTCACCGATTCGTTGCGTTCCGAGTTGCTGCACGACGGAGTCGATATCCATCTGACGATGGTCGATCTGCCCGCGGTCAATACGCCGCAATTCGACTGGGCGCTCAATCGCACGGGGCGCAGGGCACGGCCGGTGGCGCCGGTGTTTCAGCCGGAAGTGGCGGCACGGGCGATCTACTTTGCGGCCACCCATCGGCGGCGGCAGGTGTGGATCGGGTGGTCGACGGTCAAGGCGATCCTCGCGAACCGGATCGCGCCGACGCTGCTCGACCGCTATCTCGCGCGTGCGGGTTACGACGGGCAATTGACCGATGAACCGTTGCCCGCCGATGCGCCCGCGAATCTCTACGAGCCGGTGCCGGGCCACTACACTTCGCATGGTCGCTTCGATGATGAAGCGCGTGCGTACTGCTGGCAGATGTTCACCGATCTGCATCGCAATGCGGTGTACGGCGCGGCAGTGATGGCTCTGGCGGGGGGCGTCGCGTGGCTGCTGAGGCGCCAGCGGCCCTGATGCGCGGCCGGTGGGCCTCATCCCTGTCGCCGACGGAATGTCTGGACTATCCTTCGAATGACGGTATCGCCCACAAACCGTGGTGCGGCGTCCTCGACTACGAACATTCCAAAAATGGAAGCGGACAGGCCAGTTCCTCACAAAGAACAGACTGCTGTAAGCAGGGCGCGCCGCTGGATGCGCTGGCTACCGGGACTGACGGTGCTCAAGACGTACCGGCTGAGCTGGTTGCCGAACGATCTGACGGCGGGACTGGTACTGACCACGATGCTGGTGCCGGTTGGGATCGCTTACGCGGAGGCGTCCGGCGTCCCTGGCGTGTACGGCCTCTACGCGACGATCGTTCCGCTGTTGGCGTATGCGCTGTTCGGTCCGAGCCGGATTCTCGTGCTCGGTCCCGACTCCGCGCTCGCCGCTCCGATTCTGGCGGTCGTGGTGCAAATCGCTGCGGGCGACCCGTCGCGCGCGATTGCGGCGGCCAGCATGATGGCGATCGTGTCCGGCCTGTTCTGTATCGTGATGGGCTTGTTGCGGCTGGGATTCATCACTGAATTGTTGTCGAAACCCATTCGATACGGCTATATGAACGGCATTGCGCTCGCCGTGCTGATCAGTCAGCTGCCCAAACTGTTTGCCATCTCAATCGAAGAGCGCGGGCCATTGCGGGACATCTTGAGCCTCGTGCAGGCCATCGCCGATGGCAAAGCCAACTGGTATAGCTTCGCGGTGGGCGCTGGAAGCCTCGTGCTGATCCTGTTTCTCAAGCGCTTCGAAAAGCTGCCGGGCATCCTGATCGCCGTGATCGTTGCGACGTTGTGCGTAACCGCGTTGCACCTCGATAGCATTGGTGTGAAAGTGCTCGGCAAGATTCCTCAAGGCCTGCCGACCTTTGCGCTGCCGTGGGTCACCGACGCCGATCTGGTCAAGATACTGCTCGGCGGCTGCGCGGTCGCGCTGATCTCGTTCGCGGATACCAGCGTGCTGTCGCGAACTTTCGCGGCACGTTTTCGCAGCCGCGTCGACCCCAATCAGGAGATGGTCGGGCTCGGCGTGGCCAATCTTGCGGCCGGCCTGTTCCACGGCTTCCCGATCAGCAGCAGTTCGTCGCGCACGCCGGTCGCCGAGGCGGCGGGTGCGAAGACGCAACTGACGGGCGTCGTCGGCGCGCTGGCGGTCGCGGCGCTGCTGATGGCCGCGCCCAATCTGATGCGCTACCTGCCCAACAGTGCGCTCGCCGCGGTCGTCATCGCGGCGGCGATCGGTCTGTTCGAGATCACGGACCTGAAGCGGATTTTCCGCATCCAGCAATGGGAGTTCTGGCTGTCGATGGCATGCTTTGCCGGCGTCGCGGTGTTCGGTGCGATTCCCGGCATCTGCTTCGCGGTGGTGATCGCGGTCATCGAATTTCTGTGGGACGGCTGGCGACCGCACTACGCGGTGTTGGGTCGCGTCGAAGGTTTGCGCGGCTATCACGACTTGCAGCGCTATCCGCAGGCCCAGCGAATCCCCGGGCTCGTGCTGTTTCGCTGGGATGCACCGCTGTTCTTTGCGAATGCCGAGCAGTTTCAGGAGCGCCTGCTGCAAGCCGTCGCCGAATCGCCGGCACCGGTGCGGCGTGTGGTGGTGGCGGCCGAACCGGTGACGAGCGTGGACGTCACCTCCGCCGACATGCTGCGGGAACTGACGCGCACGCTCGACGAGCGCGGGATTGCACTGCACTTTGCAGAGGTGAAGGATCCGGTTCGCGACAAGCTCAGACGCTTCGAGCTGACCGATCTGATTGGCGATGCGCGCTTTCATCCGACGGTGAGCAGTGCGGTTGATAACTATGTCGAGGGGGTTGGGAAGGAATAGTATTCAGACTTGGAGCTGGGTCACCGGAGAGCCGGCATGCGCCTGCCGTCCGCTTCTAAAACGCCTGCGAAAACGGTTTGGGACCGCGCCAGTTCACGTCCGCGGCATACCGTGATCCTGTGTTTCGCCGTGGTATTCGTTGTCACGTTGATTCTTGCTGTACACCAATATTTTCTCGTACGTGCCCGGGAGCTCGATAACCGTTCGCATCGGCTCGAGATTCAGGCCAGGGTTCTCGATGTCGCGGTCCGCGATAACAGGCAGCACTTGCAGTTTCTTCGCGAGAGTGCCGAGCGGCTCCTTGCGGACCGGACAGCACAGCTCGATCGAACGCCGGATGCCTCGCTCCAGGCGGTACTCCGGGCGCAGGACGAGCGCGTCTGGGATCTTCAAGTCCGCGATATCGACGCCCCCATTCGGGGTATCGGCACACAGCAGCTCGCGGTGACTCCTGGTTTGCACCGTGACGAGCCCGCATTTGTCGAGGACCTGCGGCTCGCCCAATTGATGAGCCGGCTGCTCGCCATGCAATTGCAGATGGGCACGGGGCTCGAACGCGCGGTATACGTCTCGCCGACCGGTATCGTGGTCGCTCACCCAACCATTGACGACGACGAGGTAGTCCGGCTGTTGCAAATGTACGGCAGCTCGCGCCTGCTACAACTGGCCAACCAGAACCCGCTCGACTATGACGTCACGTTCGATCCGGTTCGCGGGCGCAAGAACCCGGCAGGACCTCGCCTGCTGTTTGGGACACCGGTGATGAGTAACGACGTGGTTCGCGGCCTCATATTCTTTGTGGTCCCGCAACGCATCGTTCAGGACTATCTGTGGAACAACACCACAGCGGATGAAACTCACGCTCTGATAGACCCGAGCGGGATGCCAATTGCAACGAGCGGAAGTACTTTCTCGGTCAATGATGAGAATTGGCTGAAGACTCTGCCGGCGCAGTGGAACACGCTCTCTGCTTCCACGCTGTTTCGGACACCCAGCGGAACGTTGAGTCCGGGACAGGACTTCCTGCTCTTCAGAAAGCTGGATACGGCAGATCTCGTATTGACCGATTACGTATCCGCTGCGACCGTATTCTTCTCGGTCGTTCGCTTGAGCAGCGCGCTGTTTGCCGGGGTGTGGATACTGATGGCATTGCTTCTCTGGGCCACTCTTTTTGTCGTCGACCAGCTTCTTTCCACGCAGATGGCACTCAACGGGCGGCTGCGGGAATTGTCGCTCGCGGACCCCCTGACCGGTCTCGCGAACCGCCGCCGTTTGAATGAGGAATTCGACGCACTTTCACGGCGCAACGACGAGCGCCGCATCGCGCTGCTGATGATCGATGTCGACCATTTCAAGCTGATCAACGACAACTGGGGGCACGCTGCCGGAGACGAGGCCCTGAAGCACCTGGCCAACGTCGTCAGGATTGCCGTGCGCCCGGGGGATCTGATGTCACGTCTGGGTGGCGAGGAGTTCTGTGTGCTGCTGCCCGATACGACCGCGGACGACGCGGCCCGAATTGCGGAGCGCGTGCGCGAGGCCGTCGCCCGCAACCCCTGCGTCCTTCAGGAGACGCAATTAACCCGCACCGCGCCGGGCCGTGAGATATGGTTCACGATATCGATCGGGGTGGCGGAGAGTGTCTCGGATAACTGCTTTGACCTCGAGGGGTTGATTGCGGTCGCGGACCAGCGACTGTACGCCGCGAAGGCGAGTGGGCGAAACAGGGTGGTGGCAAGCGAGTCCATGCAAAGCTGAAAATGCGAATGTCGTCTCTGTACATGCGGCACTTTGCCACTTGCTGTTCAAGACGGGCTCTATTCACGGTGTTGCCGTTTCAATGCGGAATAGCCACGCTTGAGGAGAACGTCCATCAGGACCGGCGTTTTGGGTTCGTCCGGCGCCGGATCGTTCGGGTCGGGGTCGCCGAAAGCAAATTCGACGTCCACCGGAAATCGGCTCGTCGGCAGATTCGAAGCACGATAGCGATAGCTATGCAGCCGAATCTGCGGTGGCGTCGTTCCCATATCGTTGCCGGGCCACCGGTCGCCGTTGCCGTCGACCCAGTAGCCGAGATCGACATGGAGGAGGTCTTCCAGCGTCGAGCGGCTAATGTCTGTCAATAGCGGACTGAAACGGATCGTGAAGTTCAGCACGACTTGCTTGACCTTCGTGCGGTCGGCCGAGGGGTCGAGCGGATCGGGGATCACAACTACGATGATGTCCGTCCGCGGGAATGCCGGATTCTCGAAGGAATACTTCGTAACACCTACCACGCCGCGCTCAGGTCGCGCCGCAAGAATGCGGCCGAATATCGTATGCGCGGGATCGAAGGGCTGGTCGTCCCGCAGGATCGCCATTGCTGTGGTCAATATCCTGAATGCCATGTCGCGCTGGGCGTCGGTCACAGTCGGTCTCATCTCAGTTCCTGGCCCCGACGGTCCTGAGGGCGTCAGCGTACTGAGCTGTGCATGTACCTGGGTTGCGAACGAGAGGATCACCAGGATTGCGCCCGTAGGCCTGAACCACTTCCGCGCGCCGTGGCGCGTTGCCACCTGCTGTTCAAGACGGGCTCTATTCACGGTGTTGCCGTCTCAACGCGGAGTAGTCACGATTGAGGAGAACGTCCATCAGGACCGGCGTTTTGGGTTCGTCCGGCGCCGGATCGTTCGGGTCGGGGTCGCCGAAAGCAAATTCGACGTCCACCGGAAAGCGGCTCGTTGACAGATTCGAAGCACGATAGCGATAGTGATGCAGACGAACGTGCGGCGGCACTGTCCCCATATCGTTGCCGGGTCGCCGCTCGCCGTTGCCGTCGATCCAGTAGCCGATATCGACATGGAGGAGGTCTTCCAGCGTCGAACGGTTAATGTCTGTCAACAGTGGACTGAAACGGATCGTGAAGTCCAGCATGACTTGCTTGACCTGCGCGCGGTCGGCAGAGCGGTCGAGCGGATCGGGTATCACAACTACGGTGATTTCCGTCCGTGGGAACGCCGGATTCTCGAAGGAATACTTCGTAACACCTACCACGCCGCGCTCAGGCCGCGCTGCAAGAATGCGGCCGAATATCGTATGCGCGGGATCGAAGGGCTGGTCGTCCCGAAGGATCGCCATCGCCGTGGCCAATATCCTGAAGGCCATGTCGCGCTGGGCATCGGTCACAGTCGGTCTCATCTCAGCTCCTGGCCCCGACGGTCCTGAGAGCGTCGGCATACTGGGCCGTGCATGTACCGGGGTTGCGAACGAGAGGATCACCAGGATTGCGCCAGTAGGCCTGAACCACTTCCGCGCAGGCGTAGGCATCTTCTTCATGAATCTGGCTCCTATAGCCGGTTTCGAATTGCACCATTTTTTGAGCTGTTTCAGCGGAGACATTCAGCAGGTCACATACCTTCCTTTCAGCGCTCGGGAGATCTCGCCTGACGTACTCCCAGCCCGGCTTGTCCTGCATGCAGGAGATCAGCCAGTAGTAGTGGAATACAAGCATCCTGTGCAGACCGATGTGAACGCGGTGATCGTCGGGTAGCGGCGTGTTTCCAGCGGCCGTATAGGCCTTTTTTAGCATCGTCGACCAATACACCAAGTGGATATTCCGCAGTTCCCTGTAGTCGTCTGGAAAATGCTGAAGCAAAGAAAGCATCCAGAAGTACTGTTGGCAGTGGCGAGACTCGTGATACAGCGTGTCGGCAAATGCCCTGAGGCGGTGATCCAGCGAAGCCGGCTGGTCCATCAGTTCGACGATGCGTGCAATCTCGCTCTCGTTGACGGCGATAACCCAATCGTCACCGATAAACGCGGCACTGACATCCTGCCGCAGGGCGTACTGCGTTGCCCGCTGTGGATCGACAATCACAAGCTTTGGCATGGCACCACCATTTTCCGAGTTGGCGGCATCGCGTCGTGGCAATCCAAAGGGCCCGTCACCAAGCGCGATTTCCAATTGCGGCGTGACCGCGTTTTGAATCGTCTCTATCGAACTGGAAGTCAACGGCCACGTCACCCCGGCCCAATCGATTCCCTGCAACGCGGTTTTGATCGCAGCCGTATAAGCCTTGGTCACCGGATATTCAACATCCTTGCGCATCGACATGCCAGCCGGCGCATCAGCCCCGGTCGCACCGTTGATGAAGTGATGAAAGCGCAGACCGAAGTTCATCGGATCGCATGAAACGAATTCGGGCGGCTTGTCTTCCGTCGTCGCGCTTTGATTGGGAGAGGCCACGGCCTTTCCTGCGACCCTGGCGGTGCGCTTCTCGGCGTTGGGCACTGCGCCCGCAAACGGCTCGTTCGCCTCCCTGATCACCGCGCCTCTGCTCACCGCAATAACCTTGTCCGGTTCACTCGCGGCGAACAGTTCAACCGTCGCGAATGCAAGAAGATTGCTGGTGACGAGACTCGTTTCTCCAAGCGCATTGGTCACGCCCTGAATCACCTGACCATCGTCGAGCGTGATCCGGTATGGTTGGTTCGGTAGTGCAAAGCCCGTAGCGTGTTCGATCAGAACATGATGCGCAGCCAGCTTGCCCGGCTTTCCGGGTGTGACCGGCACACTGACAGGCCGCGCCGCTGGCCTGTCAGTTTGATGACCACGCGCATGGACCCGATGCTCTCCATCCGTATAGACCCTGTACCCTTCCGAATTGATGACCACCTTCGTGCTTCCCGCATGGAGTACGATCTCTTTGCTGGCCATCAGATTGATCGAATCGGTTCTACTGATGATGCTGACGACCCGCTGCGCGATGACCTCGACATCATCGCTCTGCGCGTCGATTCGCACCTTGCCTGACGCGGCCTTGAGCCTGATGCCGAGATTCTGCGTGAACACCCGCACGCCGTTGATTGCCGACGCCAGCAGCGATTTCGCCGCCGCCATGCTGACGTGTCCGCCCGCAGTGAGCGCGATGTGTTCGACACTCGCCACGTGCGTGCTTTGCGCTGCGGTGAGACCGACCCCCGCCGCGCTGGCCAGCACCATGTCGGGCGCGCTCAGTTGCGGGAAGGGAAGGTCCGCACGCGCCGCGAGGCCGCGTATCGCCTCGTTCTGCGCCTTGATGGCCCGCGATACGTCGCTTTGACTGGTCTGTTGCTCCTGTGCCTCATACTGCCGCGCGAGACCCGCGAGGTTCTCGTGGATATCGCGCGCCTGCGTGAGGCGCGCCACGGTCTCGCCGAGATCCTTTGCCGGCGCGGTCGCGCCGCGACGCGCCTCCGTGGTGATCAGCATGCCTCTGTTGGCGCGCGCGACACCCCATGCGTCGGTGGCCAGTTCCCAGCCTTCACCGCGTGCCTGCTGTCGGCCGGCCTCGCGCACGACCTGCGTGTTGTAGCCCAGCACGAGGCGCGAGCGTGCGTGATCGCTGGCGAGCTGTGCCTGGAGTTGGCCCGGCGTGTCATCCAGTACGACGTGATTGGTCTGGCCGTCGCAGCCACCTTTGAGTTCACTGCTCAAGACGCCTGAAAGTGCCTGGTTATCCGGTAGCTTCCAGGGCGGCTGGTTCCAGCCATTGATCATCCGGCCCGATACGTACGGCTTGTCCGGGTCCTCTTCGTGGTAGCTGACCACGACCTCCTGACCGACTCGCGGCGGATAGATCGCGCCGAAGCCATTGCCTTGCCACGGCGACGACACGCGCACCCAGCAACTGGCGCTCTCGTTTTTCGGGCCAAGCCGGTCCCACACGAAACGCACCTTGGCGCGCGCGTATCCATCGACCCAGATCGGCTGGTGCTCGGGCCCAACCACGATCGCCGTTTCCGCCGCGCAGCGCGGCTTTTTTTTCGGCCGGTTTCTGAAGAATGTATTGGCAGGCTGAAGCACGAAGCTGGTCACGCACTGGCGCAACGCGTCGTTCGTGTCGTTCCCGGACGGCTGTGTGTTCTGCGGCGCGTTGCGAATGTCGAGCGTGGTCGATACCGCCAGGTACTCGGCGTTGATGTCGCATTGCGGATGGTTGTCGAGCCAGAATGTTTTCCCGGTTGTCAGGCCGCGCAGATTCCCTTGGCCCTTCAGACGCAGCCGGTGGCAGCGCATTGCATCGACGCGCACGCTCGCGAGGTGTTCGGCTTCATTGCGGAAGTTGTTTCGCCTACCCGACAATCCCGTCGCGCCGGCGAGCGGTTGCGAGTAGTCGCCCCAGCCGTGTTGCTCGATGTTGTCGAAGGCCCGTTCGCTGAAGCTCTCGTACTCGCCCTCGAAGTGCATGCCGGGGCGCGTGTAGTCGTAGTCGATCAGACTGACCTTGCCCGTCGTGATCTGACGCGAGACCTCGAGCCTGTGAATGTGTTCTTCGTCGACGTGCCGGCTGTCAGGCGCGTGATAGCGGATAGTGTCGTAGCCGTTGTCGTGCTGTTTGTGCGAGCCGGGCGAATCGCACAGTACCAGCGTCATTCCGTCGAACAGATAGTAGATTCCCCATTCTCTCCAGATCCGCGTGAGGAATTCGAAATCGGATTCCCACATCTGCCGGACATGGTCCCGCTTTGGGTAGCCTTCGCACAGACCGGTCGCGCCCAACTCCATCACCACCGGAAAGTGATAACGCTCCTTGAGTATCCGGTCAGTGACGTCCACTACGCTCGCGTCCTGAAAGATCCTGCTTTCGCGGTTCTTCGTGGCCAGCCACAACCAGGGGCGCACGACGAAGCGGTAATGGGCGCGCCGGTCGTCGGTGCCGGTCTGTTTCATGCCTGTGACGAGGCCCGAAATCGTGCGGCGGCCCGCGCCCACGTGTGCCACGTCACCGGGTCCCAACACCTGTTGACCGAACAATCCGTTCCCGTCGAACGCGATCGAAATGTCGATGACTTTGCCAATCAGGTTATCGGGTACGACCAGTTCCTGTGCTTGCCACAATCCGAGCGTCGGACTTTCGATCGTCGCCACATCGAGCGTGTATCGATAGAGCTTGCCCAGGGATTCGGTGCCGCGCAGGCGGAGCGGAGCCAGCAAAGGCTCATTGCCCCATGTGGGTAGTGCGTCACTGGAAAGACCTAGCGTGCGGCCCTGTGCGGGTTCGACCATGCGTGCAAGGGTGTTTCGTGGCAATCGGGAAGCGATCATGAAGCGATCAGGATCGCGCCGCAGCCCGTCCTGTCGCCGGCATGGCTGACCCGCTTGCCGTTGTGGGTTCGCTGGCCGGTCGCGATGATCGGATAGACACCGCCACACCTCGGACACTCGACGCCGTGTCCATCGAGTGCAACCGGGATGCCCATGTGCATGAGGTCTGTCGCGGCCTCGATGACCGTGCCGTCGTGCGTCGTCTTGTCTGCGAGCCGGATCATCGGCTGGCCGTTGCCGTTCTTCATCGGTCATCCCTTGTTATGTGCGAACGACAGTATCGGGAGCGGGGCAACCAGGAGCATTCGGAATTGGATGAATTTTTAGCCTATGTAGGCAATTTGTTTATTTGTCGGGCGAACGGGATCTCACGGCTTCCAGAAGAAGCATCCCCCATGCGCCGAGGCCCCGGATGAACCTGCCAACAGCGCGCTCGCCGCGATCGTCACTGCGGCGGCGCCTGGTCTGTTCGAGATCACGGCTTACGGGAATCGTTCCTGCGGGCGTTTGTCAGCCGGCTGCAGAGTGCCCAGGATGAGAAGAGACTCGCCGAACAACTGGAGAGGGCGGCCGATCGCACAGTCATCGTTCGACGCGAAGTGCCGGTGGGCAGGCTCAAACAGGCTGTATCCGACGCCGAAAGACCAGGCCTTGAAGACGACGAGGAGATCACTGGCGAGACGAAGGAAAACAGTGCGATAGATATCGTCGCTGTGGGCGACGGATGGGGATAGCGAAGATCCACGAGAGCAAGGAAACCGCGATTTTCACCAAAGCTTTCTACAAGACCAGACCCGGACAGTCCGTTAAGCCCACGCCACCGAAGGACCATTACTGCTCGATGTGCACGCACTCCTATTCAATTGACGCCGAGAACGACGCAAAAGGCGAGTCGCTAGTTGAAGTGCTTTCGTGGGTTCGCGAGCGGATGCTTCCGGTTTTAGAAAGACTGATGACGGAATGCGGCTTTGGGGGAGAAGTCGAGGCGGACTGAGGTCTGAGGGGACTTCGTGATTTCGCATCGATTGATGCAGCCGGAGCGGCCACCACGCCGCACGGCTGCATTCTTCGGCACGCGCCGGCCATAGACGACGCGCCCTTCGCTTAGAAGAACCCAAGCGCCTCCGCCTGATAGCTGACCAGCAGACACTTCGTCTGCTGATAGTTCGACAACGCCATCTTGTGTGTTTCGCGCCCGATCCCCGACTGCTTGTAGCCACCGAAGGCCGCATGCGCCGGATACAGGTGATAGCAGTTGGTCCACACGCGTCCCGCCTCGATCTCGCGTCCCATCTTGTAAGCGCGGGTACCGTCGCGAGTCCACACGCCCGCGCCCAGGCCATAGTACGTGTCGTTCGCGAGTTCGATCGCTTGCTGTTCGTCCTTGAACGTCATCACCGAGGCGACCGGCCCGAAGATCTCCTCCTGGAACACACGCATATCGTTGTTGCCGAACAGCATCGTCGGCTTCACGTAGAAACCCTCGCCGAGGCCGGCGCCAGGCGTTGCGCGCTCGCCGCCGACGAGACACCGCGCCCCTTCGTCCCGGCCGATGTCGATATACGACAGGATCTTGTCGAGCTGCTGCTGCGATGCCTGCGCACCGATCATCGTTTCGAGGTTCAGCGGATGGCCAGCCTTGATGCGTTCCACCCGGGCGATCGCCTTCTCGATGAAGCGCTCGTAAATCGACTCCTGAACCAGCACGCGCGATGGGCACGTGCACACTTCGCCCTGATTCAGCGCGAACATCGCGAGACCTTCGAGCGCCTTGTCGAGGAACGCATCGTCGCGATCGAGCACGTCGGCGAAGAAGATGTTCGGGCTCTTGCCGCCGAGTTCGACCGTCGACGGGATCAGGTTGTCCGCGGCTGCGTGCAGGATGCGCTTGCCGACCGGCGTCGAGCCGGTGAACGCGATCTTCGCGATGCGCTTGCTGGTGGCGAGCGCTTCGCCCGCTTCCTTGCCGAAGCCGTTGACGATGTTGATGACCCCGGCGGGGAACAGGTCGCCGATCAGTTCGATCAGCACGAGTATCGAAGCCGGCGTCTGCTCGGCCGGCTTCATCACGACGCAGCAGCCGGCCGCGAGCGCGGGCGCGAGCTTCCATGCGGCCATCAGCAGCGGAAAATTCCACGGGATGATCTGACCGACCACCCCAGCCGGCTCGTGAAAGTGATAAGCGACCGTGTTGTCGTCGATCTCCGAGATGCCGCCTTCCTGCGCGCGGATGCAGCCCGCGAAATAGCGGAAATGATCGACGGCGAGCGGCAGGTCCGCGGCCATCGTTTCGCGCAGCGGCTTGCCGTTGTCGATCGTCTCGGCGACCGCGAGCAGCTTCAGGTTCTTCTCCATCCGCTCGGCCACCGCCAGCAGCAGGTTCGCGCGCTCTGTCACCGACGTCTTCGCCCATTTGCGGCGCGCTGCGTGCGCGGCGTCGATGGCGAGGTCGATATCGGCAGCGCTCGAGCGAGGCACGCGACAAAACGGCTGCCCGTTGATCGGCGACACGTTTTCGAAATAATCGCCGCCGACCGGCGGTACCCACTTGCCGCCGATGTAGTTTTCGTAACGCTGGCGATAGGGATACTCGATGTCGATGCCGAGGGCTTTCAGGTCAAATGGATTCATCACTTGTCTCCGTTTTGTGATGGTGATCGGGTGACTGCGCGGGAACACATCAGGCACGAACCGTACCAATGCATGGAAGCGCGATATTTCAGGGATTGCAGTGAGCTGCATGGCGGAAGTGTTCCGTTTCAGAACAGTTGCGCGGGCTGCGGGTGTTCAGAAACGCCGCAGATTCGGCCGACGCTGACGGAGATCAAGGATGCGGGCCCGCGCTGGGTCGCCGCACGCGTCGGGCGGACTGACAAAGGGAGTATTCTGTTGACACGCATCAAAGCGTCCGGCACGACCTGGGCGCATTCAGGAGGAGACAATGCGCGACGACGTTCATCCGCTCAGCGTGGCGGCGGCTATCCGCTCCAAAGGTTGGCCCGCACCGGCGATCCAGAAAGCCCACGAACGCTCCGAGACGTTCGGTCTGCGCGCATCGATCCGGCCGGATTACGACATCCTGTCCGACACGGGACTCGCGCTCAAGCGCGAACAGAACCAGGTGCTGTGCGCGCATGCGATGCCGGTCATGGAGACGCTGCGCGAGCAGATCGTCAACACGCAAAGCATGATCGTGCTGACCAACGCCGAAGGGTTGATTCTGCATTCGATCGGCGACGACGACTTTCTGCATCGCGCGGAAAAAGTGGCGCTGCGGCCTGGCGCGAACTGGGCCGAGGATCGTCAGGGGACCAACGCGATCGGTACCTCGCTGGCCGAGGGGTGTGCGATGGTCGTTCATGGCGATCAGCACTATCTGGCGGCGAACCGCTTCCTGTCCTGTTCGAGTGTGCCGATTCTCGATCCGTACGGCGATCTGATCGGGGTGCTCGACGTGACGGGCGACCACCGCAGCTATCACCAGCACACGATGGCGCTCGCGAAAATGTCGGTGCAGATGATCGAAAACCATCTGTTCTCGACTGCGTTTCGCGACGTCCTGCAAGTGTCTTTCCACGGACGGCCGGAATTTCTCGGCACGCTGATGGAAGGGATCATTGCGTTTACCGATGATGGTCGCTTTCTGTCCGCGAATCGAAGTGCGCAGTTTCAGTTGGGCTTGTCGCTCGCTGCGTTGCGCGCGCATACGCTGTCGTCGCTATTTCAGATCTCGTATGCGCAATTGATCGATCGTTTGGCGCATGGCGTCGCGCCGCATCTGATGCTGAATTTGCACAACGGTGCGGTGGTTTGCGCGCGCGGGCAGTTCAGGCGGGCGTCGTTTGGGCTGGGGCGTGGAGTCGTCGATGTGCAGGGTGCAGTCGCACCGCGACCGGTGTGTGCGAATGCGCGTCAACCGGCTGCGGGACTGTCGCGGCTCGGCGATCTCGATACTGGCGATGCTCGTGTGTCCGCACTGATCGCGAAGGTTCGCAAGGTGCTCGGCAAGGATATTCCGATTCTGATCACCGGCGAGACCGGTACCGGCAAGGAGTTGCTCGCGCAGGCGATTCATAACGATTCGCCGCGAGGTGATGGGCCGTTTGTTGCGGTTAACTGTGCTTCGATTCCGGAGTCGCTGATCGAATCTGAGCTATTCGGGTATGAAGAGGGTGCGTTTACCGGCGCGCGGCGTAAAGGGGCGATCGGCAAACTGATGCAGGCGAATGGAGGCACGCTGTTTCTCGATGAGATCGGGGATATGCCGCATTCGTTGCAGGTGCGGTTGCTGCGTGTTTTGCAGGAGCGGGTTGTGACGCCGCTTGGGGCGACGCGGGCGGTTCCTGTCGATGTCTCCATTATTTGCGCGACACACCGCAACTTGCGCGAGATGATTGCGCAGAACCAGTTTCGTGAGGATCTTTACTATCGGATCAACGGGCTTGCGGTTCGGTTGCCGGCGTTGCGTGAGCGGAGCGATCTCGCGGTCGTCGTTCAGAAGATGTTGCAGTGGGAATCAGTCGAAAGCGGGGGGCGGCAGGCGCTCAGCGTTGCGGCTGATGTGATGGCGGTGTTCGGGCGACATGCGTGGCCGGGTAACTGTCGGCAACTGGCTAATCTGCTGCGCACGGCGGCGGCGATGGTGGAGGAGGATGGGGAGATCCGGTGGGAACATTTGCCGGATGATTTTTTGGATGATGTGGGGGGCGCGGGTTGCGGCGACGGCGAGGTTGGACAGGGGGACTCTGCTGCGTCGGCCGCTTCGAGCTCTTCAGCCCTTTCGGCCGGTTCGGCTGCGGATGCCCCTGCTGCTGGCGATGCGTCGCTGCCCGACGGTGCTCGGCTGCAGGATGTTGCCACCTCTGTGGTTGCGATGACGCTGGCGCGCTATGGCGGAAACGTGTCTGCCGCGGCGCGTGCGCTCGGGGTCTCGCGGAACACTATCTATCGCAGGATGCCGGCTGTGCAGCCGGGGCGGGTGGCGGAAAAGGATTGATGCGGGAGTTTGCGCAGGACCAATCGATAATTGCCGCGGTGACCGGCCATTGTTTTCTCTATGAGTCGATTTGCTTGCGTGCGGTCTACAGTAGCCGAAGCACTTTTCCTTTTCACGACTCTACCGGAGGCGCGCACCGCACCCGGATCGCTTGCAGGCGCGTGACGCATCCCTGGCCCGTTGGAGCGGGTGATGCCAACGCGTCCCGGCTAGCTACAACCGCTTACAAATCTCACAGTAGCAGGGTCCACGCCCTGAGGCGGCCCGTCAAGGTTTTCCAGGGGCATGTGCAGCCCACATCCTTGACCCTGTAGTCTCGTGCGTCGCTCATTCATGAAACGGCGTATGTCGAAGAAACGTCGCGCGCCCACCTGGCGAGTTACCCGCCGCCGGCCAGCGTCATGGTAATAACAGGCGACCCGCCGGCCGGCCGTGGACAACTCGCTCACCGTCGCCCGTTTGGACTCACCTAACACCTGCTTGACCGGGAGCCTCGATTTCAATCGGATCAAGGTGGACGGCGGGTGCTCAGCGGTACCGGCAACGTTCTTGCGCGAAGGCTGCCGATACAGGGATACGAAAGCATGATCCCGCGTGCACATCTCCCCGCGCGGGGGAGATGTGTCTAGCGCGCCGCGATCCCTTGTGCCCCCGGCGGTACGCCGGTGACTGAGCCAAGTGGCTCGAGTGTTCCGTCTGGCATCACGCGAAAGCCACTTACAGCGCCGTTACCTTCACGAACGTAGAGGAATTTGCTGTGACCACTGAGCGCCATGTCAAGGGGAGCGCTGAGTGTGCCTGCAGTCGGATTGAGCAAGCGTACTGTACCGTCCGCCGCGATCCGCAGACTGCTGATCGAGCCGCTACCGGCATTGGCCGTGTAGGCAAAACGTCCATCGCCCGTGGTGACAAGCCAGCAAGGGGCGCTCTGGCCCAAGGGAATTGCTGCACTGATGGAAGTCAGATGTTTGCTGTCCTCGACCTCATATGAGGAAACCGAACCAGATCCGGCCTCGGAGACGATCGCATAACCCCGGGTCGTGATGGAAAAGCCGAACGGCGTGACGCCGTTTGACGCATGGGGGGTTGGAGTCTTCGAGGCGTAGCCGGTGAAGCCGACATAATACGTGTCAATGAGTTGTGTGCCCTTTTCGGTCACGAGCAGTTCGTTGCCTTCCGGCGCAAACTTCACTTGCGCGGGCTGGGCGGCGTTTCCGCCGGCAAGTGGTCGTTGTGAGCCTGGTAATGGAACGAGACGCTTGCCAAACGCGTCGACGATAAAGCCGTTGATGTTCGGTGTGCCTCCGGCATTAAGCACATACGCGATGGGCCCCTTGACTGTCACGCTGACGGGCATTTGACCACCTGATGGTTTTCTGTCGAGCAGCGTCAGTTTGCTGCCGTCGACCGCGAACAGCGAAACATCATTGCTGCCCGGATTCACGGCGAAGAGAAAGCCCGCTGCCAACGTTAGGGAACCCTGCGAGCCTAGTGGATCGGCTCCCGTGCCTGCTCCTTTACCGCCAGTTGAGTACGTGGCCTCGTAGTTCAGTATTCCGTTGGCAGCGCGCGAATAGACAAGAACCGAGTTCCCGGACGGCTGGTTTGACAGAACGTAAACCGCTCCTGGCGGATCAACCTCCGAATCGGCTTGCGCAATGCTGATTGAAGCGAATCCTAACGCCGTTGCGAACGCGATGGTTCGCAATAGAAACGCTAAACGGCACGTGATAAATGACATGGCGTACTCCTTGCATGGGCGACGAGCGAACGGGTGACGTCGGATGGACGAGTGGGCAGAACAGGTAGCTGTACGTTACGTCCTCGATAAATTGGGCTACAGGCAGACCTGCAAGAGCGTTACCCAGTTCGCGATCTGTTTCATTACTTCACCCCTTGTCGCGTTTACTACACGGTGGTTAAGGAGGTCGAACAGGGAACATCGGGCAGGGGTGGATTGGTCGGGAACGCGTCGCCCCTGGCAATGATGCTAACGCTGCGATCCACTGACCGGTCTATGTGGGAAAAGACGGGTCGCGACTATTCGGCGTCGTACGTCTCCGTTCGGCTTGACTGCGGCTCTCGTGGACCTGAGTCAAGGGCGGTTTTCGTTGGACGTACAGCCATTCGCCGCCCCTCGTTTGTATATAGTCCATCTGGGCCGCTTGACCATGAACATTTTTTGACGGTGCTCCCGATGCCGTTGAATCCCGGCAAAGGTATGACTGATCTGCCTCAAGAAGCGGACATTGCATCTAAACGCGGTAGCTTTCACGACGTGATCGACTCCTCATCACGCTGGCCGCGCCGGGGCAGTACACTACCGGTCTCGGCAAAAGCCAGGTAATCCCATCCACGTCAGACAGTCCATGGACTACTTCGCCGCAGTACGGGCCTTCGTTTGCGCAGCGGAACTGCAGAGCTTCAGCAAGACAGCCAATGCACTGTCCGTCAAGACCTCGACTGTCTCCCGCTACGTAAGCGAACTCGAAAGAGATCTGGGCATCGCCCTATTCAACCGGTCGACGCGCGGCCTCGTCCTGACAGAAGGCGGCCGGCTGTTTCGTGAACACGCCTTGTTAGCGTTGCAAGCACTCGATGACGCGCGCGAAGTGACGTCATCGCTAAATCGCATGCCACAAGGCGTGCTGCGCGTGACAATGCCACCGGCATTCGGCCGCCTGCACATCGTGCCGCATCTGCCGGCCTTCATGGCGCGCTATCCTGATATCGACCTCGACATCGTCTCTACGGACGAAACGCTCAACATGATCGATGCGGGCATTGATGTGGCGATCCGTACCGGCGTGCTGCCCGATTCGTCATTGATGGCGAAGCGCCTGGCACCGCATCGTCGTATCGTCTGTGGCAGCCCGGCGTATTTCGCGCGTAGCGGCACACCGCGTGTGCCTGGCGATCTGGCCGCGCGCGATGCGCTTCGCGTGTCCGTGGTTCCGGACGACAAATGGTATTTCACGCTGGTCACCGCGGACGCGCGGGCGTCGCAAGAACAGGAACAGGTGCTGGTGGAGTTGCAGGGGCGCTTGCGCGCTGACGACTCCGAAGCCGTGCTCGCGCTCGCCGTGGCCGGTTGTGGCGTGGCGCTCCTGCCGACATGGCTCGCCTCTACGGCCCTGCGCGGAGGACGCTTGCAGCACGTGCTACCGGAATGGGAAGCACGCACCGGACGAGCCGAACCCGCGGTCTGGGCGGTCTACCCACCGAAGAAGATCGTCTCGTCGAAGGTGCGCGCCTTCGTGGATTTCTATGCCGAGGTGTTTGGCGAGCCGCCGTACTGGGACGACGGACTCGCACTGGAGCGTCAGCCTTAATGGGCGAAGCGGATGTCTAGCGTGCGCAGGTAAGTCTGCAAGCCTGCATCCTGGATCGGAATCACATAGGCGTTTTCGTTCGTTTCGTTGAAATGCGCATGCCAGTGTCCCGGCGGCGTGACGAATGCCATCCCCGTTTTCCAATCGACGCGGGTCGGGTTCACGATATTGCCATCCCTGTCCAGTTCCGTTCCGACCAGCGTATAGACACCCGGCTTGCCGCTGGCGATGAAGTCGAGTGCAATCGACTGGTGCCGGTGCGGCTTCTGCACCGAGTTGGGCGGCACGATGCCGAACATCGCCCACAACACATGCGTGACCGTGCGTGTCTGCGGAAAGTTGGTGTTGCCCATTAGTACGCTGATGCGGTTGCGACGACCCGCGTTCGCTTGTTCCCCGACTGCGCGCAGTGCTGCCTGCGCCTCGGCGGCCGGATAGCGTGTCGGCGCAAAACGCGCATGTACCCCGGTGGTACCAAGATAGGTGAGCAGTGGCGCGTCATTGACGTAATACAGCGTGGTCGTCGCAGCAGCGGACAGCACCGTGGCATGGCCGCCCGGGAACGTGAAGAAATCGCCTACCGAAAAGGGGAAGTTCGTTTCCGACTGCTTCACGCTACCCGATCCGCTAATGACGTAGCAGACCTGCGAGGTCGCATTGGGATCGAGTGTCAACGCATCGCCCGCATTGATGCGCAGGAAGCTGGCGCTCAGACCGGGACTGGTCGCGGGACCCGGGCAACCCAGCTCGGCAGACAGGTCGAGCGGCACGACCCGGGTTGCGCCGTCTGCATAAAGCGAAGGCGGAAAGTTATGGAACGGCACACGCGAGATGAGCTTCGCACCAATCGGATTGGCGGACGAGGTGTATTCGAAGTATTGCGCGTCTTCCGTGGCGACATTCGGTTCGGTGCGAAGCGCGGGGGATGTTCTGGTCAGCATGGTTTTGCTCCTTTCGACTTTTGAGGAGGCTTCGCCCGGGTCCATTTATGAGGACCCGCGTCCGAAGGCTGACCTGACTTCAGGCGCGCGGCGTTTGCGCCAGAAGTGCCCGACATCGAAATCACCTTTGCGCAAAAGGAACACCGTGCGACGGTTTCGAGGCGCGGCGGGTTATTCGTACCGGGCCGCTATGCAGTTCATCATCGGCCAAGGTTCGACCAAGGGGCAATGTTGAACGAGGTTGTGTAGTAGAACTGTTGCGCGCTAGCTCACGGCTTATGGTGGCAGGCGAGCGCCCGAGTGTCCGGGCCATGGCCTGGACACTCGAACCGTGCAAATGCAGGCTTGCAATGGTCAGGCGCTCTTCGGGTTGAAGCTGTAGATACGGAGTTCTTTCGTGCTCACAACACTTCATACGAAACAGGTGTTGCGCTTCAGATTTGAGGCCGCCGGGGCTTTCCGCCTGGAAGAAGAGAGAGGCAGTAACGAGTGTCGCCAGACTCTCGCAGCAGCGACTCCACTCACTTATTAACCATCCTCGCCGGCACACTAACAGCAAGAAAACCGCCCAGCACCATAAACGCCGCCAACATATACATCCCCGAATCGTTCGCCGCGGTAACCTCCTTCAACCACCCCACAGCATAAGGACTAAGGAAACCGGCAAGGTTGCCAATCGAATTAATCATCGCAATCCCGGCAGCGGCGCCGGTGCCTGCCAGAATCGCCGTAGGCAAACTCCAAAACAACGGCAGTGTAGTGAGGATGCCCATGGTAGCCAGCGTCAACCCAGTCATAGCAAGCAAGGTGTTATGCGTCCAAACGACGGAAAGCACGAGCCCCACAGCACCAAGAAACGCCGGCAACGCAATATGCCATCTCCGTTCCCTCGACCGATCCGCACTCCGCGCCACAAACACCATCGCCGCAACAGCCGCCGCAAACGGCACCGCCGATAGCAACCCAATCAAAAACGCATCGGTAACGCCGGTAGATTTGATAATCGTCGGCAACCAGAAGCTCACCCCATAAAGCCCCATCACAAACGAGAAGTAGGTGAGGCTCAACATCAACACCCGCCCGCTAGTGAGTACCTGCCGAATCGGCATATCGTGCTTGGTCGCTTCCTCAGCCGACACCTGACTCTCAAGCAACTGCTGCTCTTCCCGGGTCAGCCACTTAGCCTTCGAAATCCGATCAACGAGCATCACGAACACGATGATCCCAACCAGCACCGACGGCACCCCTTCGAGCAGAAACAGCCACTGCCACCCGTGCCACCCGTTCACGCCGTTGAAGTTCTTCAGGATGTACCCCGACACCGGCCCACCAATCACCCCCGACAACGCAATCGCCGTCATAAACCAGGTCGTCATCCGTCCACGCCGATGCGCCGGATACCAGTAGGTGAGATACAAAATAATCCCAGGAAAGAAGCCCGCCTCTGCAAGCCCGAGCAGAAAGCGCATCACATAAAACATCGTCGGCGTGGTGACTAACATCGTCAGCATGGATATCACGCCCCAGGAAATCATGATCCGCGCGATCCAGACACGCGCGCCGACCTTATGCAGGATCACGTTGCTCGGCACTTCGAAGATGAAATAGCCGATGAAGAAAATCCCCGCGCCGAAGCCATACACGGCATCGCTCAAGCCAAGATCCGTGCTCATCCCCAGCTTCGCGAAGCCGACGTTCACACGGTCCAGATAGGCAACGATGTAGCAGAGCATCAATAGCGGCGCGAGCCGCCAGGTAACCTTGCGATAAGTCGCCTCTTCGAACGTCGAAGGCGGCGCGCCAGCGCCGGGATGGTGGAGCGGATCTGCAGGACTAGCCATGACTATGTCTCCTCTTTTTTATGGAATTGAAGTGCCGCCGCCGAACGATTCTATCCGCGCCAGGTCTTTTGCAGGACGAATCGATATTGGAGGAAAACACTAACTGCGCACGCTGTGCGTGCGCAGCGCATCACCTACCGCTACACGCAGCGCCCCCCATCCACTTCGAGGCACACGCCGGTAATGAACTCGGCCTCATCCGAAGCCAGATACAGCGCCGCATTCGCAATATCCTGCGGCGTCGAAAACCGCCCAAGAGGAATCCCTGCCAGGAACTTCTGCCGGTTCTGCGGCGTATCCTCGACCCCCATGAACTCGGACAGCAGCGCGGTCTCACCGATCACCGGATTCACGCAGTTCACGCGAATCCGCTGCGGCCCCAGCTCAACGGCGAGCGACTTGCTAGCGACGATCACCGCGCCCTTGCTGCCGTTGTACCAGACGAGCCCGGGCCGCGGCCGCACGCCCGCCGTCGACGCAATATTGATGAAGCTGCCGCCGCCTTGCTCGCGAAAATACGGCACGAACTCCTGCACGCTCCAGTAGATGCTCTTCACGTTCACCGCATAGACGCGGTCGAACTCGGCCTCGGTGACTTCGAGTACCGGCTTGTTGCGATGCGTGGTGCCCGCGTTGTTGACGACGATCTGCACGCTGCCGAAGTCTTCCAGCGCGGCCTCGCGCAGCGTGCGCCAGTCGTCGCGTTGCGCGACGTTGCCGGGTACCGCGATCGCCTTGCCGCCCGCAATCGCGATCTCACTCGCGACGCGTTCGGCGGCCGGCCCGTTGAGGTCGTTGACCACGACGTTCGCGCCTTCGCGCGCAAAGGTCTTTGCGATGCCTTCGCCGAAACCCGAACCTCCGCCCGTGACGATGGCCGTTTTACCTGTCAACCGCATGATGTCTCCGTTGTTTGTGATGGATAGAGCGATGCGATGTTGCGTGTAACGTGCTGCTCGCGCCGATCGCGAGCGAGCCCTCCGGCACGCGCTAGCCGTGCCGGATCGCGATCGTCTTCAGCACCGTAAAGCCATACAGCGCCTCGAAGCCTTTCTCGCGGCCATGTCCCGAATGCTTGACGCCGCCGAACGGCAATTCGACGCCGCCGCCCGCGCCATAGTTGTTGATGAACACCTGGCCCGAGCGCACGCGTCGGGCGAGGCGCATCTGGCGCGCGCCATCGCGTGTCCAGATGCCGGCGACGAGCCCGAACTGCGTGCCGTTCGCGAGCGCGAGCGCTTCGGCTTCGTCGCGGAACGACATCGCGGCGAGCACCGGACCGAATACTTCGTCGCGCGCGAGGCGGTGGCTCGCGGGCACGTCGCGCAGCAAGGTCGGGGCCTGATAGAAGCCGCTTTCAGGCGCTTCGGGAATCACCTCGCCGTGCGCGGCCATCGCGATGCCGTCGTGTTGCGCGTCCGACAGAAAATCCCACACACGTTGCTGCTGTTTCGCGCTGATCAGCGGTCCGCAGTCGAGGTCGGCATTCGACGGCCCGACGCGCAACGCCTGAAAGGCGCTGCTGAGTCTGTCGAGCAGCGGCTCGTAAATCGCCTGCTCGATCAGCACGCGACTGCCCGCCGAGCAGGTTTGCCCGGCGTTCTGCACGATCGCGGAGATCAGCACCGGCAGCGCGGCGTCGAGATCGGCGTCGGCGAACACGATTTGCGGCGACTTGCCGCCGAGTTCGAGCGTGACCGGCACGTGGTTTTCGGCGGCCATCTGCGTGACGAGCTTGCCGGTTTCGGGCGAGCCCGTGAAGGAGATGTGATCGATGCCCGGATGACGCGCGAGCGCGGCGCCCGCTTCGTGTCCATAGCCGGTCACGATGTTCAGCGCACCGGCCGGCAAGCCGGCCTCGGCGGCGAGCTCTGCGACCCGCAGCACGGAAAGGCACGCGTCCTCGGCCGGTTTGACGACGCACGCATTGCCGGTCGCGAGCGCCGCGCCGACGCTGCGCCCGAAGATCTGCATCGGGTAATTCCACGGCACGATGTGGCCGGTCACGCCGTGCGGCTCGCGGATCGTCAGCACCGTGTAGCCGGATTGGTAGGGCAGGGTTTCGCCGTGCAGCTTGTCGGCCGCGCCGGCGTAGAACTCGAAGTAGCGGGTCAGGGCGGCGGCGTCGGCGCGCGCCTGCTTGAGCGGTTTGCCGGTGTCGCGCGCTTCGAGCCGTGCAAGGTCTTCCTGGCGCGCTGCCACCAGCAGCGACAGCCGGTACAGCACGCGGCCGCGCTCGGCGGCGCTCAGCGCACCCCATGCGCCGTCGAACGCTGCGCGTGCGGCGCGCACGGCGGTGTCGATATCGGCCTCGGTGCCGCGCGCGATGCGCGTGAACGGCTGGCCGTCCGAGGGATCGAGTACGGCGATCGATTCGCCGCAGGAAGCGGCGCACCACTCGCCGCCGATGAAATGCCGTGCTTCTTCCATGCATGCTCCTTGATGACGCGCGGCCGGCGTGCGGCGGCGCGGGTTCGAAGGGGAGACACAAAACGGTAGAGACGCGAAGCGAGACTCGCCAGACGATTATCGCGCCGATCCGACCGCGGATGCCAACTGCCGATTGGCTATAATGGCGCATTCCGTACGGTCCGGTGCGCGGCCCCGTCGTTCGGGGCGAGAGGGTTTCAGTGCCCGACGTTCGCGGTTCGCACACAGTTCGCACCGCATCCGCAGCCCGCGCGCCGTTCGCCGCCTTCCGATTTCCATCCCCTTCAGAGAGCGCTCATGAGCTTCAATCACGTTCCCGCAGGCAATGACCTTCCGCACGATTTCAACGTCATCATCGAAATCCCGGCGCAAAGCGACCCGGTGAAGTACGAAGCCGACAAGGACCTGGGCCTGCTCGTCGTCGACCGTTTCATCGGCACCGGCATGCGCTATCCGGCCAACTACGGCTTCATTCCGCAGACGCTGTCGGGCGACGGCGACCCGGTCGACGTGCTGGTGATCACGCCGTTCCCGCTGCTGGCAGGCTCGGTCGTGCGTGCCCGCGCGCTCGGCATGCTGCAGATGACTGATGAGTCCGGTGTCGACGCGAAGCTGATCGCCGTGCCGCACGACAAGATCTGCCCGATGACGGCGAACCTGAAGTCGGTCGACGACGTGCCGGCTTACCTGAAGGACCAGATCAAGCACTTCTTCGAGCAATACAAGGCGCTCGAGAAGGGCAAGTGGGTCAAGGTCGAAGGCTGGGCCGACGTCGATGCTGCCCACAAGGAAATCAGCGAAGGCGTGGCGAACTACAAGAAGTAAGCGCGCCGCGGTTCATCCGCTTGCTGCATGCAGTACGAAAACCGCGCGAGTCCGCAAGGACCGCGCGGTTTTTTCATCTGATTTGCGCGGCATTCGACTACCGTGCAAATACGCCGTGATCTTCGTCTGGCACGCTTCGTCTCGCGCGCATAACCTGAACGCATCGCTCCGATGAACGGAACGTATTTTTATATTTAGGTGTAAACCCTTATCATTCGCCGCACGACCTCGCGCGCGAACTCAAGGCATCTACGCGCGTTTCCATCACTTCAAGAACCACTGTCCGGATGATGAACCGCAGCAAGCCCCACTCGACATCGCCGCGCTGGTCGACCCGGCTGCATTCGGTCGTCACCGCGATCTATCGCAAGCGGCCGGTCTGGATGGTGTCGTTCGCGGCGAGCGAGGCGAATCTGTCGGAGGGCTTGAGGGCGGCGTGCGCATCGACGGCGATGCTCGCGCTCGGCAACGTGCTGCACGATCCGGTGTTTGCGTGGGCGGCGATCGGCGCGTTCTGGACCTGCCTCGCCGATGCCGCCGGCTCGAACCGCGCGCGCTTCATGTCGATGATGAGCTTCGCGCTGCTGTCGACGCTGTGCGGCGGCATGACCGCGTTCGCGTCCGCGTCGGGTGCCGCGTGGGCCGCGCTCGCGGTGCTCGCGTTCACGACGCTCGGCGCGTTCGGCCGCATCTGGGGCGCGGCCACGTCGCAGGTGACGATCCTCGCGGCGACCGCCTGCGTCGTGATGGTCGATCGGCCGATGCACGACGCGCGCGCGGGTGCGTTTCTCGGCGTCTATCTGATCGGCTGTCTGTTCGCGATCGTGCTGAGCTTGACGGTGTGGCGCATTCATCCATTCGGCGCGAGCCGCGCGTCGTTGCGCGCGGTGTATCTGCGCCTCGCCGATGTCGCGTTCGATAGCGCGCGGCTTGTCGGCGGCCGTGCCGCGCGGCGCGAATGGGCCACGCATGCCGCGCGCTTTCGCGCCGATGCGCGCGCGTCGCTCGAACGTTCGCGCGATGCGCTCGCGAACGTGCCCGCATCGAAGGCGGGCGGGGCGGCCGTCTACGACACGTTGCTCGGTTTGCTGACCGACGGCGAAGCGCTGTTCGCGTATCTGATCGCGGTGTCGGGCGCGGGCGCGAAAGTGCCCGACGATCCGCGCCGCACGCGACGCGCGGTGCGCTCGCTCAATGCGATCGGCGAAGTGCTCAGCGACATCGGCAGCGCGACCGGCGACGCGCGCTGGGAACGTCTCGCGGACCTGCAGGCGCGTCTGCGGCGTCTCGCGCATCGGCTCGAAAGCGGGTTGCTCGAACCGGTGAAGCTGCAATCCGGTTTCGAGCTCGTCGATTTCGCGCCGCGTGAGGTGCACGACGAGCCGTGGAGCGCGTGCGTCGCGCGTTATACGGCGCGCGCGTGGTCGACGCTGAAGGCCAACCTGTCGTGGCAGTCGGTCGGCTTGCGCCATGCGGCGCGTGTCGGCGTGACGACGACGGCGGGCTTCGTCGTGATTCGCGCGCTCGGTCTGCCGTTCGGCTATTGGGCCACGATGGCCACGCTGCTGATCCTGCAGCCGTCGATCGCCGCGACCTGGCCGCGCAGCATCGAACGCGCGACGGGCAGTATCGTCGGCGGTGTGCTCGCGGCGGCGATCGGCTATGCGATTCATTCGCCGCTCGGCATCTCGCTTGCGGTGTTCCCGCTGGTGATGGCGACGATGGCGCTGCGCCCCGTCAGTTACAGCCTGTTCGTGCTGTTCCTGACGCCGACCTTCGTGCTGGTCGCCGACTTCGCGACGCCGGGCGCCAACGAGTTGGCGTTCGCGTTGACGCGGCTCGGCAACAACGTGCTCGGCTGTGTGCTCGCGCTGCTCGCGACGTTCCTTCTATGGCCGACGCGCGAGAAGCTCGATGTGCGCGTCTATCTCGGCGACGCGGTGCGCGCGAATCTCGCGTATCTGCGCGCGTCGCTCGAGGCGCCTCGGCATGGCGGCAAGGAGATCGAGCAATTGCGCCGCGCTGCGGGCCTCACCAGCAACAACGCGGAAGAAGCGATCGGCCGCGTGCGGCTCGAAAAGCTCGAGGACTCGATGGCCGATACGGTCACGCTGACGGTGCTGAGCCTGCTGCGACGGATGGCCGGCACCGCGACGCAATTGCGCCTCACCGCGAACCGTCGCGACCTGCATAGCGAACTCGACGAATGGGTCGAGGCGATCAGCGCGGCGATCGAGGCCGCGCTGAATCGCACGTTGCGGCCGGTGCGGCTCGAGTTACCCGCTCGCGAGCAGTTGACGTCGCTGGAAGCAGATGTGGTGGGCGAGCTGGCGCGGGTGCATCGGCTGTTGACGGAGAGGATGCGGGAGGCGAGGGGATAGCTCGACTCAGCCGTCGGAACGTTCACCGTCTTCCGCGACGTCATTCACCGCTGCCACCGGCAACACCGACTGCAGCGTGAACACCCCGGCCGCCAACGCCCGTTTATCGGCCGCCGTGAGCCGCTTGACCCAATACTCGGCGCTCGACGCGCTCGACCGGTCCGCCAGCTCGAACGACGCGAGCACCCGCACCGGCTTGCGCGAGCGCGTATAACGCGCGCCCGTGCCGCTCAGGTGTTTGTCGAAGCGAGCAGCGACATCGGTCGCGATGCCGGTATAGACGCTGCCGTCCGAGCATTCGAGCAGATAGAGAAACCACGCCATAACCGCGCTTCTAGCCTTTGAATGGATTGTGTTCGCGCAGCTCGTCCACGTACGCGTGGATGCTGTTTTTTTCGTTATCGAGGAAATGGCCGACCGCATCGGCGAACGCCGGATGCGCGAGCCAATGCGTCGAGCGCGTGACCGTCGGCAGAAAGCCGCGCGCCATCTTGTGCTCGCCCTGCGCGCCGCCTTCGAATGCGCCGAGCTTTTCTTCGATGCAGAATTCGAGCGGCTGATAGTACGCGGTTTCGAAGTGCAGGCACGGCACGTGTTCGAGCGCGCCCCAGTAGCGGCCATACAAGGTGCCGCCGGTTTTCTCGTCGCGCTGATAGACGACGAGCGAGCTCGCGATCGGCTTGCCTTCATATTCGGCGATCACGAGCAGCAGATTCTCCGGCATCGACGCGCCGATCATCCTGAAGAAATCGAGATTCAGATACGGACTCGAAAAATGCTCGCGATAGGTTTGCCGATAGCACTTGCTGAAGAAGCGCCAATCGGCATCCTCGATGTCTGCGCCGCGGATCCTTCGCATCGTGATGCCGGCCTCGTGCACCTTGCGCCGTTCGGCGCGGATGTTCTTGCGCTTCTTCTGTTCGAGCGTCGACAGAAAGTCTTCGAAGTCGCGATAGCCGTCGTTGAGCCAGTGAAACTGCACGCCTTCGCGCTGCATCATGCCGATATCGGTGAGCGCGTTCGCTTCGCTCTGCGTCGGAAACAGCACGTGCAGCGACGACACCTCGGCCTGCTCGGCGAACGCCATCAACGTGGCCGCGAGATGGCGCAACGCATGCTCGTTCGCCGACAGTAGCCGGTTGCCCTGTACCGGCGTGAAGGGCACCGCGCACAGCAGCTTCGGGTAATAGGGCACGCCGTTGCGCTTGTACGCGTCGGCCCAGGCCCAGTCGAAGACATATGTGGCCGGTGGTTTTTTGGCCTTTTTTTGAACGGGTAGCGTCGGGTGGGTTTGTGGCATTTATGTGTCAATTACCTTTCAAATCCTACCGCGGCTCGCGGAATTACAAAGCTTACAATTAGCTTTGGAAGGTGGGTTCGATTCGGCAATTTCGCAGCTGACGTGTCGCTGCACTCCGTCAACTCGCGTTCTAGCCTGCTTTCTTGCGCGGGCGGCGCGATTTGCCAAGGTGGTCGCACATTTCCTCGAACCACTTTTTCATGAAGGTTTGGTCTTCAATCGAAAGTCGCTCGAGCCGCGCCGCGAATTCTAGCCCCACATCGACTGGCCGCGTTGACTCCCCTTGCAAGAGTTCCGCCACAGGCACGGCCAACGCTTCAGCTAGCTCAAACAAACGGGGCAGAGTTGGGAGAGCAGTGCCACGTTCGAATCGGCTGATGGTCTCCACGTGAACGTCTAGCCGCCGAGCCAGATACTCCTGTGAATATCCCCGTTCGATGCGAATTCGAGCGAGCCTAGGCCCGAGTCGATTATTCAATGTGTGGTCTGGAGTCGCTGTCACTACTCAACATTCAGTGTCGTTGGTCAACGCGCATGTTCCCTTCTTCTAGCATTTGATGTAACAACGTGATATGTTGGTAGACAACGTTTTGCGTTGTTATAGTTCCAATCTGAATTTCCTCTGGTCGTTCTGATGCTATTTACTGACAGCAGTTGGGAAGAGCCACATCCCATTAAGAAGAGGCTCATGCAGCCACTTCTTCCGTGGCGCTGCGTTGGATGGTCGGACCTCACGCTGAACTTTTTTGTCGTAGCCTCCTCTGGCGGTGCGGACTGCGCGAGCCCGGACGGTTGGGTGGTGGACGGTGCTGAGGCGCTGATTGAACTGGTATTGCATCTTGGCGATGTAACCTTTTCGGTTCACCTGTTGGGTCGTAATGAGGATGACGCTTCCGTCACGCTCTGCCGGGTAAGCGGATTGTGGACGGAGGTTCAAGCCAAAGATTCGGACGTCGTGCGTTATTGGTATTCAACTACCGACGGGGAGACGAGACCGTGCTCGCCTGTCGCATCCGGTAGGCGCGTTGAGAGGCCACGGTTGGTAAACGTAATGAGCTTCGAGAACGGGTGAGTAAGCGAGATTCGAAATCTACGGCCGGCACCTGAGCAAGCACATCTCGGAAGGACGTGGCCTGTCGTCAAAAATGGGCGTGGAGGTCGCCTCAGTCCTGCGCCCACAGGTAATGAAGTAGCAACACATAGGGATGGCTATGCCGAGGTCCGAAAGTAATACGAGCACCGATGTGCGACAAGTCATGCGCAATGCCGCCGTTGCGGCGATGCTGTCGGACCCAACAGGCGCTGAAGCAAGTCTTTTCCTGTCGAATGCGGAGGTTGGCCGCCTGTTCAAAGCACACCTCATCCAAGTCATTGGCACCGCCACGTTGTCGAACTTGGACCTAAGCTCGACTCGTGAGGAAGACGAGAAGCAAGGGCAGCTGACCAACCGCCGAGCTTCAGAACTTCCGGGGTTGACCGATGTCTCTGCGGCGAACATAGAGCGGTACTCCCTTGTTCTACAAGGAAGGCTGCTTCCCGCTGAGGACTTTTGCAAAGCCGCAGGCATCACTGAGCAGAAGCTAAGCGAAGAAGTTGCGTCGTGCAGAGTGTTTACTGTGGAATTCGAGTCCAAGCAGTATTACCCAATCTTTGCCTTATCGAATCTAGTCGACCGCAGGGATTTCGCGAAGGTCGTACGGCGCTTGGGTGACTCAACCGGTTGGGGCAAATGGAAATTCTTTACGACGCCATCAGAGTCGCTTGGAGGGCTCACGCCACTGAGGCTTCTGATGCGCGAGGAAGTGGAGCGAGCACTAGCTGCAGCCGCAGATTTCAAAGCGCTAAGTGCGACGTTTTTTAGCATCACAAGAACGACACCGGTCTCCGACTAACACCTACCGCCATGAATCCAATCACAACCAATGGAGTACCGCGGCCCTCTCGTCAAAAACGAGAAGCTCTTTCGCCTGAAGAAGCACGGCTGGCACTGATAGACCACGCGATTCATCGTGCAGTTGTCGCTGCCCTCCTATGTGACCCTATAGGCTGGAACGCACTTCTCGAGCTCCCCGCTGAGGAGCTCGGGCGTATGTTTAAGAATCAGCTGTGGAGAGTCATCGGCGTGTCTACGATACTCAACCTAGACCTTCCCGCGTTGCATCAAGAGGGCGAGGATTTACGCAAGCGCATTCGTCGGCAATCGAATTTGCGTACACACGAGGATGCGATACAGAGTGAGTCGGCAAATGCCGAGCTCCACGCTCTCGTGGACCATGGAAAGTTGCTACGTATGGAAGACTACATTGGAGCGGCAGGTGTCACAGAGAAGAAACTGAGCAAATCCCTCGCTTCAGGGAAAGTCTTTAGCGTTGAGCTCGAAGGAGAGGCGTACATCCCTGGATTTTTTCTCTCCCCCACGATTCCTAACAACGACTTTGCGAAAGTCTTACGGAGCCTCGGTGATACGTCCGATTGGAACACGTGGATTTTTTTTACCACACCAATAGAGGCGCTTGGTGGTTCGACGCCGCTTCAATTTCTCGCGATTAACAAGGTCAAGCCGGTGTTGACAGCCGCAAAACAATTCACGAAGCGCTGAGCACAGCTTCTATCGAAGTAATGGAACAGATTCTGGAAGTCGTCCTCCAAAATCTACCGCTACTGTATGTACCAGCGCTCGGAGCCGTCCTCGCTTTGGTGTTGTTACGCATAAAGAAGCGCTATGTGCACCAAGGCTACATTTTCTGGCGCTCAGCGTCTTCCTTGCGCGAGCCTTATCCTTCGCTAACTGCAGAGAGCGACATGCCTACGGAAAATAAAATTGACTTGGACATTACACTACAAAAATTCCATGAACTCGGCTTAGAGGGCGGAGATTTGGGATACGCATATTGGTACAAGGTCGGGCAACTCCTCCAACGAGCAGCCAGCATGCAAGTGCAGATAGATGAGCTCAGAAAAGAGCTGGAGCTGTGCCAAGCGAAGCAACGCAAGAGACACTGAGATGGATACTTCTTCAAGGTAACGGTGCCCAATACTGATACGCAAGTTCCGGCTGACCATATCGTGTTAAGCAGGCTTCTCTCAAAGGTTTTGCGACACGGACCCGAGATGATTGGCATCCGGCTCGACCGTCAGGATTGGGTATCTGTCGATGAGCTGATACGCGCAATAGAACGTACCGCGCATAACGCGAATGCATCGAAGCGACTGAGGACATTGCCGACAGTGACCAGAGACTTCATCCTCGCGGTCGTGGCCACAAACGACAAACAGCGCTTTTCGCTCTCACCGGATGGCCTGCGGATACGCGCGGCACAGGGCCACTCGATAGGCGTGGACCTAGGATATGCCGCAAAGGAACCGCCAGCTGTTCTCTATCACGGCACCGCTTGGAGTAACTGGACGAATATCGCCGTGGAAGGGTTGACGGCTCAAACTAGGCACGCCGTGCATCTAAGCACGGACGTCGCCACAGCGACGCGGGTAGGTGCTCGCCACGGTCAACCATTGATACTGGTCGTGGATGCCGGGCAGATGCACGCTGATGGGTATACCTTCTCCCGCTCGGATAACGGCGTATGGCTTACTCAGGTTGTGCCGGCAGCTTACCTCTCACAGTTCAGACCGTACGAAAGCGAGCCAAAATCGTGAATGTCTGCGCTTATCTCAAACCTCTCAAGATGCGACGAGTGCGAAGGTGCGGGCTAAATCTGCAGCGCGCGAAAGAACTGTTACTCGCTGATACTACGTCTGGTCTCCGAGACGAGAAAGGCCGGTGCGTACGTAGCGAGTTCGAATTTCGCCGAAGCTTCCGACCGCGAACGCGAGCCGAGCTACAACGTAAGCAACATCCTTTCGCCGAGGAGCTGATTGTTCAGAGACCTATCCGCCAAACCGAACGTTAGGTAACGCAGCGGCCTGCGCGTCTCATCATGACATGCCCGTACCGGGAGATTGTGGCTTATCGTCGGAAACGCAAATGATGTAAGACACACGCGAGACTAATCCGGTATTTCCGCGCGCATCGCTTTCCTTGAATTGGCGACGATGCCTTCGTTTGCGAGCCGTTCCCAGCGCTTCGTCAGCAGAACATTCCCGAGAGCGTGCCGCAGCGGCGTACCGACGATAACTTCGGTTATGTAGGGCAATCGGAGCCATGCGTTGAGCAATACGGTCATCGCCTCCCATCGGCGCGCGGTCGGTTCATGGCACGGTTCAGACCAGTACGTGCTAACCTCCGGATTAAATGGCGGCATACGTGTAACGTGATAAAGCTGACGCCGGACCTCACCGTCGCGGGCGAAAAACGCAATAGGAACCTTGCCAGCGCGTTTCCACAACTCGATTGCCTCATAAACTTCGGGGTCGCTTATATCGACGACCCAATACACCCGCGTGTAGCCAAGATACAGACAGATGTTTAAGCTAATAAAGTCACCAGTCCCGACCCACTCGAAAGTGATATATGAATCAGAATGCTCAGTCTCTAGACAGTCAGCCTCCTTGTTCGTCAGCGCGCAAGTCAGCACCGGAGTGCTGTCGGGCAAACCAGACGTCTGCTCTGGCCTCGGCTTGAAAGTCCAGAGCGGGAGCAAAGTGCCGAACTGAAAAAGCTCGTCAATTCCATCAAACATTGTCGCGTCGTTCATCAATATCTCCCAGCCAGATTCGCTTAAATCCAATGGAGCACACTTCATGTGCACCTTCCGTTCGGCTACTGCTGCACACTGCTGTCCTTGAGGACTTCAGAGCACTGCGATAGTCGGCAGTAGGTATAACCAGATTTGATGAGCATGACGACCAATAAAAAGTGGCTGCCATCTCGGGAGATTTGTGGACGCTCAAAAAAAGTACCACAGGTACGGCGAGATTTTCTGATATGTAATTCGCGACGCGCCCGTTCTTCTCGGAAGCAGATAGATATCTCCTGTCGAGGAACGGCTTGTTGCCGTTATCTCCTCAACGTCACCGCGGACAGCTATGTTGACGGTGGACTTCTGAGGTGTGAAACACGCCGCAAGGCGCGTACCTACGGGCGTGCGCTGCTTGCTCCATGGAATCGCGTTGCAGCTGGAGGTTCGCCCAACATCCTGGCCACGCGTCGCTCTGCGCGGTTCGCATCTTGAAAAACAGAACGCAACCTGAATCTGCGCGCCGTGCCCCGCGCGGGCATATCCGTTGCGCATGAACGTTTACACCATTACACATGGAGGACATCATGGGCACATTGGACCCGCAAGGCGCCGCATCGGAAAAGGCGGTGCGGACATTGTCGGCAGCGGCACCGGAGACGGTCCGGGGCCGGAGGTGATGGCCGCAGCGACGCTCGACGGCACACAGGTTGTTTCGTCGGACGGAGAAACTAGAAACAACCGGCGTTACTGCAGGCCATCCCACTGCGATTCCGGCTGAATTTCTGCCGTCGGTAGCGGCGGCATGAATTTCAGTAGCCTTCGAAGGCGTCGGAAGCGCTGGCATCACCGCAGCCGCTGGCAACCGTGAACAAGCCAAACCGCCGCAGTAACTCTCTGCCTTTCAATGTAGGTGGCAGACGGATACGACCTGGGACTGCAGGCAGCAATTTCACCAACTCTGCTCGCAGCAGACTGACCGCGTCAGGGTCAGCGTGCTGTACCGGGTCCGGCCCAGGGTCGCTCGCAATTGCAGGCGTAAGGTCGTCCGGCTTGATGCCAGGCGCCTTAATACGGCGACGGAGATAAGCAACTATGCTATCTCGCTTTCTTTCGTCCATGACAGGCCTCACGGTGTGGGACACGCAAAAATTCGAAAGAAAAACTGGGTAGCATATGCCGACGGAACCGGTTTTTTTATGGCTGCGAGGCACCTGAAGCAGCCAGCCAGTCCATAAGCGGCGCGTTACAGCGACTCAAGGGCGTCGAGTCGCACTTGCGCAATCTCGCCCGGATGTTGGCCGCGGTATGCATCGAAGAGCTGTGAGCATAGCTGGGCGAGCGAATCAAGGCCTACGGCCTGGTCTGCGTGGTCGACCTCGCCTGCGCTGAGTATGTCGTCGAGAACCGGGGCGAGACGGCGTAGTCGCACGAACGTGGCGGCCTCAAGTTTCATATTGAACCTCCTGTGGCCAGGCGGTGGAGAGCACCCTGAGACCGCCTGTGTTCTGGGGATGCTTTAGCGAGTCCGAGTCCAACATACATTAACTCCAGCGCGTGTCAGGCGCCTGTGCGGGCTTTGACCAGCTCGCTGGCGAGAATCATTGCGTCTCTGTTAAGTGGTATGACTCGTCCGCGGACTCGGGGACGGTAGACCGAGTCGCCCAGATTGATATGCTTGCCGGATAGGGCGCAACACCCTGACGCGCGAGCGAGATACGCCGACCAGACCTGCTCTTCGTAGTTGCAAAGGGTCGCGTCATGCCAGCGCAGCACGAAGAGATAATTGGACAGTTTCTCAACGACGGTCACAGTGAAGGGGCGCACGTCGCCGCCGCCCGTCTGCAGCGGACGGAACGGCTCGCCCGTGGAGCGGGGGCGGCCGGACACGTCCGGAGTAGTTCGCATCGGGTCTGGCGGGGAAGAAAATCGATGGATGGCTGCGAGCGTCGATGCCCAGGGGTCCATGCCATTCGGCGACGAAGTGCCGCAAGCGGACTTTGACTGGGCGAGCTGGCCCGGCCGGTGCGCCGACGGATAAGGGCCTGAAGGCAGCGCGGGGACAATAGACGTAAGATTGGAGCCACTCTCTGACAGCATGTCAGAGCCCGTATTCGGTTCAGCGTTCAACATCGTGTTCCTCCCTTTAGCACTGTTTCCGGTGGCTGCGCTTTCTTCGAAAATGCGGTACTCCTCGATGGAGGCTGGAATGGCTCTCCATTGGCGGCATATCGAAGTGACCAGTCAAGGCGATTGGGCCTTACTGTGACTGTGCAGTCGAAGCAGTTCGAGCAGGCGCGAGGCTGCGACTGGCTTTCTGAGAAACGCCGACACCTGCAGGTGGGCCGGTGGTGTCGCCACCGCTGAGTTTAGAAGGACAGGAATAGTTGCGAAGTCCGGCTCGGCCGCGAGCGCACCTATGAGGGTGGGCCCGTCCATGACCGGCATCATGAAATCCGAAACCACGATGTCAGGGCGCCTTCGGCGTGGTGCCTGCAGTGCCTCATCTCCGTTCAACGCAGTCGTTACTTCGTAACCTTCTCCGCAAATCAACGTTTCAAGCGCCTGAAGCAGGCTCATGTCGTCATCGACCAGTAACACCATCCCATGACCCGCCCCCGAAGCGGTGGTCTTTCACTTCGTCTGTTTGCCGGCGACAGCTATTCCGCTGCTCCCACGCGTTGAAAGCAGTCCGTTGGACGGGAGCGTTCTCGCGGCAGCTGACGCCGCCAACAGCACAGTCTGTGTTTCCGTCTTCATCAGGTGCGCATGCTTGCCCGGTGGGCGCAGCCTGACTCGCGCGCATTACCGCGACAAGCGATGGCCGACATTCCGACGCTGACTTTTCGCCTGCGAGCATTTTCGGTTCAAACGCCCCTAGCAGAGACTCTGGGACCGCGTCGCTTAGCGCCTGCGACAGACGGTCGAGCGTCTGTTTTTCTTCCGTCGTCGAGAGCGGCTGCCAACAGCGCCGCGAGTTCTTCCGTCAGTGCGGTGGCAATCGGCGCGAGCTGTGTTTTGAGGCCTTCGCGTAGAGTCGGAATTCCCGATGAGGTGATGCTCCTCAATGCAGACTTGCGCTTTGCGGCCGTTGGTGGCTCCCCAAGGTCTTTCGGTAGCGTGCATCCGCGCGGTGCGACAGTGCCGGGAGCCGTTGAAATAGCAACGACCTGCACAACAGAGCTTCACAGTACGTGGCTAGAGGTCGAATAATCCCTGACTTGCGGCTACTGGATGCATATTGCGGAGAGGTCGACGGTACGGCGATAGATGTTCCTGTCAAGCCACGGCACGAACGTGTACTCCGCATACGCGTTACTGCCGATATATATCCAGTTGTGCAAAACAGCTGACACGATGAATCCTTGAAGACGTTAAAAAAACGAACGGGTCGGGCCACCCCAAAAGGCGATGTTGTGGTCGGGCCGAACCGCGAGCTTTGCACTGTCATAACGGCAACGCTGTCTCGATGAGAGAAGAATAGGTTTTGCCGAATGGCAAATCTACTATACGGTAGGATATGTCGATACGCGTTAGCGTCACCTGGTTATACGGGCGTATAACTGCGCTTAGGAGATTTAACGAGCGGTGTCGAACCGTGCATAGTCCAGTCCTGCCTTGACCCTGAAGGCGATGTTGTCGCCGCGGTTAAGGACTCGGGGTCTGGTATTTGCGAGGAAAAGCTTCCGCGACCTTCGAACCGTTCCTTATGACATGCATTTCCGGCAGGGCGATGGGTCTGCGATTTCCAGTTCTATTCATGCAGCCCATGGTGGGCAAATCTGGGCCCCCAGTCGTTGTTAAGGCGGCGCAACATTCTCATTCAGCCTCTCGCCAGCCCTGGCACAGGAGGTGGTTGCGTCTACAAGGATGCGAAGAGCAGCGTCCGCGTAGCTCTCGCGACCGTTGGGGTCAAGCTGAATCTTGCACTCGCGAATAGGCATCCTGCTTGCGCGCCTACGCTCACGAACCGTATTAATTGAAGACGCGTCCCATGTTGCGTCGCATCAGACCCCGGAGCTGGTCATGAAAACGCTGGATGCAACGTCGCGCGCGGGCGGCGTCGTTGCGGTGGTGGTCCTGTCCGCAACTTTGTCCGGTTGCTACTACTACGTGCCCTACGGCTACGTTCCGTACGGCGAAGTGCCGGCGGCGGCGCCGCAGGAGCAATATCCTTTCTCAATGACCGACGCAGCCGCGACCGGTGCGGCCGCGTCAGATGTAACTGCATCGACGAACACCTATATCGCACCAGCCGCGCCCGTCTTCGTCGTGCCTGCGTATTACCCCGTCGCGTACCCGTACTACGGCTGGCCCGTGTGGTGGGAACCATCGGTGTCACTGAGCTTCGGCTATTGGGGCGGATGCTGTTACGGCGGGGGCCACCACGGCTACTGGGGCCACCACGGCTATTGGGGCCACGGATATCGCGGCGGTTGGGGCGGTCATGGGGGCTGGGGTGGCAACGGATACCCAGGGCGCGGTATGGGCGGCGGCGGCCATTACTGGGGCGGTGGCGGCGGTCACGGGCATGCGCATTGAACGCTAACAGAGATGCGCTCGTGTTCAACAGTTCCCCGACAGCTGAGGCCGTGGGTGAACTGGACGCAGCTCGCCAACGCTCGGCAGCGTCCGGACCGTGCGGTGACCAGTTTCAGCCTCCATTGCATGTCGACGAGTCTTTTCAACACCTCCACTATCAATTCAACCGACGTATGAAGTTAAGCAGAACTATCTGCCAACGGAAGAGCGCGGCCGTCGAAATTTGACTAAAGGCCTTTCTGGCTGGGCTGTCTATTGCCCGCGCGATAGAGAGTGAGGCCAGGCGGCGGCACGTCCGGCGCGATTGAAGCGAAGACCCGGGCTTTTGGGGCTCCGCTGCTTCCATTCGTCCCTGGTTGCATTGTCGACCTTGTCCTTTGCGTCGTATGGGGGGTATTTAAATGCCTGCTGAATGGGTCTGTGGATATATACCTACAAATTAATCTGTAAAACTAAACGTACAGGCAACGCCATTTTAATAATATTTATTACATAAGAAGCATTCTTGGCAGCGCCGCGAACTTCGCGTAATAAGGATATTGAATGAATGTGCTCGTCGTCGACGATAATGAGTTCGTCGCGGACAGTCTGGCTTTCCTGCTGGACTGCATTGGTCACCGCGCCGTTATGGCGCACGACGGGGAGACTGCGCTGGAACTGCTCCATGCCGGCGCTTTCGAACTCGTTTTCCTGGACGAAAACCTCCCCGACATCAACGGCAGTGCCGTCGCGCTGTCGCTGCTGGACAGGCCAGTCTTCCCCCGGCCCTTTGTTGCCTCCATGACGGGTGACAGCGATAGCAACGAAGAGTTTGCCCGGCTCTTCGATGTGTGTCTGCAAAAGCCCTTCTCCCTCGAAGCACTCATGCAAGTCATCGAACATGCTCGCTGCAACAGCGATGCGAGCGCTCTCCTGGCCGCCTAGGCATTGCTTGCTGTCTGCTGCGGCGACGCCGGCGGTCGAGCGGGTATCCCACAGAGAAATTGATAATGACCGGCGTCAGACGAGAATGCTTCTCGCGCTGCCAGTCCCAATGGAATACCCCGCCGCATCAGCGCGGGGCGCTTTGACCTTTCTTCCTCGCTATCGAAAATTTCAAGGACACCGGCGCGACTATAAGCTTGTTGTCCGGGGTAATCGTCACGCTTGCCGTACAGCTCGCGCATGGCGTCTTCCTGCTCTTTGCCATTCGCATGACCCCACAATTCGAAAGCCCTTATAGCGCTCGCTTTGCATTCATGTTCACGCGCTTCGAACTCAAAGCTTTGTCATTTCTCCGGGCCAAATGGGCGTGAAAATGTCATTCGTTCCATCTTGAAGAGCTTAAACGTTGCATCGCATATACGAGCAATTATTTTCTATTTGACATTGGTGTGCTGGCGAAGGAATAGTTGTGCTAGCAATTATCTTCGAGCCCGGCTGCGATACAGCCGTCCGAGGGGCAATCATCTGAGAGAAGTTGGACAAGATGAATCGCCATACTCAAAGTATCGGTCATCTCGAGCGCAGTGCCGAGAATGACCGGCGGCTGGCCGCCCGCCTTGACGGGGTATTGAAACAGGCCGGCATCAGTTCGACACGCGCGGCAAAGTGGCTGGGCGTTAGGGAATACGACGTGCAATATTGGCGAAGCGGAATTGCCGTCCCTCCGCTGAACGCTTGCATGCGTCTCGGCGCCATCTTCCATCTCGATGTGCACTGGCTTTGCACTGGGCAGCCTCAGGTCGCCTGATTCGCATCTCGTGGGAATTACGGACCAAGGGAGTTTCTCTTCCGTATCCCGCGAGCAACTTGAGGACAAAACTCCGGACATCGAACACTACAGAAGGAAATACAATGTTGTCCCAAAGTATTCTGATTGTTGAAGACGAACCCGCTATTGCCGAACTATTGACCGTCCACACAAAGTATGCAGGCTACCATCCGCTGCCAGCACGGGATGTCGAAGGAGCGAACGCGCTGGTATCGGAACGGTTGCCCGACCTCATCGTCCTGGACTGGATGCTACCCGGCACATCTGGCCTGTCCTTCCTGCGCAGGCTGCGTGCAGACTCGCGTACGAGGGAGGTGCCGGTCATCATGCTGACGGCATGCACCGAAGAACGCGACCTGCTGGACGGTCTGGAGGCTGGTGCCGACGACTACATGTCCAAGCCATTCTCCCCGAAGGAACTGATGGCTCGTATCGGAGCGGTCCTGCGACGGCGCGCCCCCGAGCTTGCCAACCACGCAGTGACGGTAAATGGCCTGACGCTCGACCCTTCAACCCGGCGTGTCTACGTCGAAGACGATGGTGCGCAGCTTCCAGTGCGTCTTGGCCCGACGGAGTTCAATCTTCTGCATTTTTTTCTCACGCACCCGGAGCGCGTCCACAGCCGGACCCTGCTTCTGGACCAGGTCTGGGGCAACCATGTGTTTATTGAGGAGCGCACGGTCGACGTCCATATCAAACGACTTCGCTCGGCGCTGAAACCAGTCAGCTATGAAAGCATCATCGAAACGGTGCGTGGAAGCGGCTACATGCTTTCCCGGACCTCCCCGTCTCAGCGCACGGAGACTGCGATATAGGCAACGAGATTGCCGTGGCACACCGCGCTGCCATCGCGGCGCGATATACACCGCAAACGGAACAAGGGCCTACTGAACCGCTCCGCGCGTACCTACATCATCACCAGCTACGCATATGGCTATAAACTCGCGACGCACGGCGAAGCATTCGAGCATCATCGTTCTGCAAGCGCGTCATCAATAAGCCGTTGGGCGGCACTAAACCCCGCCATCAGGCCTTCAGCTTCGGTGGCGAAAGTCCGTTCGCCTTCGTCAGAGAGCTGCGCCGGGGGAAACTCGCGTCCGGACAGCCGGTGTCGCACAGCAACCTTCACCACAAGACCTCCCGACGCGACTACCGAGCCCGCGACGATAACGGTGGGCACCGACCCGACTTCAATGGTCGCCTCGAAGCCCCGATAATCATATGCACGCCGCATAGCAACCTCTCGTGACGATTAGCGCATTCATAGATAGTCACGCAATATGGGTCCGCTCGCCGGTCTCTAGAGTCGCTCGTTCCGAGTGAACGACGGTTTCGGCACCGCCTCCCCGTCAATACGAGCCTTGGCGTACGCGATGGCGAATTTGAGCGCGGCCTTCTCCGAGGCAAAATAGGCGAGTATGCCGAATGCGCTGCGCTTTCCGGTAGGGCTGGTGACAAACGCGCTTGCCGCATACCCTGGCACCGACATCGAGGCGAGAGGCACGATGACGTGTTCTGAGGTTGACCCGGTTCGACGGACGGATTTGCAGCCTGCGATTTGATGCGATCTAACCTCCGTTGAGTGTTGAGTCGCGGGTTGTCCACGGGCGGGCGGCGGGGCGCCTCTCACGACCATGACGCTGCCCGCCGGTGGACAACCCGCAAGGCGATACGGTTTGCCTTTTAACGTTGAGGTTTTCGAATTCAAGCGGCGAACGATAGCCAATGCCGCTGTGTAAGCGGCGTACGTTGTACCAGCCCTCCAGGAACCAGAAGATGCGTTGCCGGGCCTGTTCACGAGTCGCAAAGAGTTCTCGCGAGAGTAGCTCCGCTTCAAGCGTGCCGAAGAACGATTCGCACATCGCGTTGTCGTACGCGTCGCCGGCCGTCCCCATCGACGGTTGCACACCGGCTTCGCGGCAGCGCCGTCCGAATGCAATAGAGGTGTATTGGCATCCCTGGTCCGAATGTAGAATTACGCCCTCGTGGCGTCGCTGCAGCAACGCCATATCGAGTGCGCGCAGCATCAGTTCGGTGTACAGATGGCTTGACATCGCCCAGCCTACAATTCGGCGACTGAACACGTCGAGGACTACGGCCAGATACAGAAACCCCTCGCCAGTCGGGATGTAGGTGGCGTCCGCCACCCACAGCATGTTTGTCGCCTCCGCGCAGAAGTGCCGACGCACCAGATCCGGAGCGCGCCGAGCCCCCGCGCGTTGCCGCGTGGTGTGTGGCCAGCGCCGCCGGCTCGCACCATGCAGGCCGGCCAGGTGCATCAGACGTGCGACCCGCTTGCATCCCACATGCACGCCTTCCCACGCGAGCTGCGCATGGATACGTGGCGCCCCATATGTGCCGCGTGAATTCGCATGCAGCGTGCGGATGCGCTCGAGCAGTTGCGCATCGCTACACGAGCGTTTCGATGGCTCACGCACCAGCCATGCGTAGTAGCCGCTCGCGGAGACCCTGAGCAGCCGTGCCATCGTGGCAATGGGCCACCTGGCCCGGTTCGCTCTCATGAATCCGTACCGCCCTTCGGCGGAACGGCTCCCGTCTCCCTCGCGAACCAGGCCGCGGCCTGCGAGAGAATGTCCCTTTCCATCTTCAGTTGCCGGTTCTCGCGACGCAACCGTGTGAGTTCCTGCCGCTCGGCCGTGGTCAGCCCGTCGTGACGCACACCCGCATCGCGATCGGCCTGCGCGACCCAGTTGTTGATCGTCTGTTCGGTCGGCTCGAACTCGCGCGCCAGATCCTCAGGCGTTCTTCCGGCCTTAACCAGCTCGACCATGTGAGCCCGGAATTCCACAGGGTATGGGGTACGATGCCTGCCCATTTTCGACACCTCCTGATCAAAAGCATAGGTGTCCGTTTTCGCGGGTCAACTTCAGTTCTTTGTGATGGATTGGCTTGGACTCCATGCCGTGCCTCGGGTATATGCGATGTGTCAGTCTAAAACGTCGCAGCGCTTCGTTATGTTCGGAGTGTTACGTTCGCGGGCAATCCCGACGGTCAATGAATTGGATTTCTGTTGCCCGGAAAATAAGTCCGCCCCGACGGGGCGGGCTAAATGACATTTCTAGGATGTCAAAGGACCGTGTTGCAGGTTCAGTCTAACGGCGATGCGCACGGCACGCATGCGGGCCAGCAATTCGATACGGACTGGAGAACCTTTGGCAGGCGTCGGATGAGGCTGCGCTCAACACGAGGCTTTCCAAAAGATGTCATGCAGCAAGTGGCGGGGGCGACCCGGCTCGCTGTTGACAACAACATGAGCGTCAGGGCGCGCATCGTCGAAATCGTCTTCAGACAGGAGAATGCCTATGACATTACTATCGGGACGACGCTTGCCGATGACCGCATTTGTGCGCCGCAAACGGAAGCTGCGATTGCAGCGGTGATGTGCTTGCTGCCGGTCCAGGTGGACATGTTTGTTCAGTCGGTGACACAGGAAGAAGTCGACCTGCACTTCGATGCGTACGAACGGATGCTTGCTGAAAAGCTGGGAGTCGTGCCACCCGTCCAATAACCGAAGATGGCGTGCGCCGTGTAAAGGCGGCGTTTTCCCAGTGGGTGTAAGCCCCACCCGGCAACCGCTCCAGCCGGAAGCAACCGGAGCAGCTATGGAGGTAACGAAATGGCTGAAGCCTTCGGTGTAGCGTGTCACAAATTACGGTGACAGCGCGAGTGTGCAGGCCGTAACACGTGTGAACGCCGAGCAAGCCTCGAAAAGGTCGATGCGCAGGCCGACCCGACTGCCATTACGGGGAAGGCTGATACGGCTGGGTGAATGAGCAGGCAGGACATCCAGTCGCTGCGCCGGGGTAGTGGCGACAGCATGCACACAAGGGAAGCGCACGCAACACGGGAAGCCCCCTGGCGTGGTCAGGGATGACCAACCGGACGCCCGTGAGGGACAGGCCGGGCGCCTTGGGGTGACGGAGAGGCCCGTAGTACCGCTGAAGCCGGGTAATGCCGGTGGAGGAAAGGGGCCTCAGTTCAAGACAAACGCAACACGTAGTGAGGGACCTGGAGATTGGGAAACCTATCAACTCCGATCAGTGTTCAGAAGCTGCAGATGGCGTTACACGCGAAAGCGAAGGCAGAAGCCGGGTACCGCTTCTATGCTCTGTACGACAAGATCTATCGTGAGGATGTGCTGGCGCATGCGTACGCCCAGTGCCGCTCGAACAGGGGCGCCCCGGGTGTCGATCGGCAAGACTTCACGGAGGTCGAAGCGTATGGGGTGCAGAAATGGCTTGGCGAACTGGCGCTTGCGCTCAGGCAGGAGACTTACCGGCCGGACCCTATCAGACGAGTGTTTATCCCGAAGGCCAATGGCAAGCTGAGGCCACTGGGCATCTCGACCTTGCGAGATCGGGTGTGCATGACAGCAGCGATGCTGGTGCTCGAACCGATCTTCGAAGCTGACCTCCCACCAGAGCAGTACGCTTACCGCCCGGGGCGAAATGCCCAGCAAGCGGTGATCGAGGTGGAAGAGCGGCTGCATAGAGGGCAAACGGACGTCGTAGACGCCGACCTCGCGGACTACTTCGGAAGTATTCCCCACGCCGATTTGATGTTGTCGCTCGCGCGACGCATCGTGGATCGGCGCGTGCTGCATCTGATCAGGATGTGGTTGGAGTGCTCCGTTGAAGAAACCGATCACCGAGGCCGGAAGACACGTACGACCGAGGCCAAGGACAGCAGGCGCGGCATTCCGCAAGGCTCACCCATCTCACCACTGCTGGCGAATATCTACATGCGCCGGTTTGTGTTGGCATGGAAGAAGCTCGGGCTTGAGCGAAGTCTTGGCAGTCGAATCGTGACCTACGCGGACGATCTGGTGATCCTGTGCAAGCGAGGCAAAGCTGAAGAAGCGTTGTCTCGACTGCGCGAGATCATGAGCAAGCTGAAGCTGACGGTCAACGAGGAGAAGACACAACTTTGTGCGGTTCCGGAAGGGGAATTCGATTTCCTGGGTTACACGTTTGGGCGGATGTACTCAGCGACGACTGGTCAGGCCCGCATGGGCATGCGTCCGTCGAAGAAGAGTATCCGGCGCATGGTTGAGAAGGTTCATGCGCTGACCGCCGCTTCTATGACGTGGCTGGACACCACGGAGCTGGTTGGCAAGTTGAATCGCATGCTACGCGGCTGGGCGAACTACTTTAAGGTAGGGACGTTCAGACGCGCGTACCGGGCGCTCGACAGCTATACCGCTGCGCGGTTGCGCCGGTGGTTACGGAACAAGCATAAGGTCAGGCGTCGCCGGGGCGGGAGCTATCCACTCCAGCACCTCTACGGGCACTTCGGTCTCGTACGCCTGACGGGCCCTTGGCTGTAACTTGCCGTGTACGAAGGCGTGATGTCTTGTCCGAGAGCCGGATGCGGGAAATCTGCATGTCCGGTTCGATGAGCGGGGTGTGAAAACGGAGCAACGGTGAGGTTATTCGGGCACCGCCAGACGAAAGAGGCGGCAACAGACAAACCCAGCCTAACGCCACCGCGTCACATCTCGACTCTACCATGCTCAGAGGCATCAAACGGGTCTTCGGTCGGCCAGCAGACCCGGTTCAGCGCAACTGGTCTGCAGACGGACGAGGTTCCTCCGCGAAGGCACTCTGCGGGGCGGTTATTTATGTCGCTATGCAACGTATTGCACGGGGTAAGAGGCGACCGTGTCATACAGCTGTACGCTGCTAACACCGCCGGGGCTGGCGTTTCAGGCGGCGAAGCGCGGCGGTAACCGTGCGCAACGAGCGGAGCCATCGTGCATGAATGAGGTGGTCCGGTCCAAGCTGGTAGAGGTTGCTACCTGCTCCGTGCAACTGCAAGGGAACAGAGCCGAGACTGGCAGCCTGTCCGCTTTCTCTGCGTGCCGCCGCCGCATCCAGGCCATCCGCAAACCTGCTACGGCCAACACTTCGAGCAGATTGGCTGCCATCGGGACATTGCGCGGTCCGAAGGGAACGAGCGTCTCGATAAATCCCTTAGCCGTTTAGCCAGGAACGAACTTACAGTTGCGTCAAAACTATCCAGGTCGATGGGTTTGCGCAGAAAGGCGTTCCAGATTTTCACCTCTGCTTCCGGAGGAGCCCGGGCGGAAACCATCGCCACGGGAATCTGGGCAAGCGCCGGATAGAGCTTCAGACGTCCGCACAGTTCGACCCCGCTCATCCCGGGCATCTCCCAGTCGGTAACAATCAGTTCCGGAACTTGGCGGGCAGCCTTTCGCAGCGCCACGTCCCCATCTTCTGCAGAGAGTACGTGATGTCCACGCTCTTCCAGAAGAAGCTGAAGTACCCACAGGTTATCCGACTCATCGTCGACAATTAGAACTGTTGACATGGCGAGACGCGACACAGGACGTTTACGGAGGAGCTGCAATGACCGTGCCGAAGTCTTCCAGCCGCCGGCCCGGCAAAGGCTATGAAAGTGGTGTTAATGGTGCAGTGCGCACATACATAATTGATAAATCGCCACGGAAGGGTATCCGCCTAAGTCGCTTCCCGGAGAGAAGCTCTTATGGACGCGCCCACTTTCCGAACGCGACGGATTGGTCGCCGCGTGGCGTCGTCTGAGCACGAGGGCGGAATCTGGCTGGAAAGAATGGTACGAGTTGGACGAGCTTGGCGAGAGGGTGTTGACTTCACGCCCCTCCGCGAGACGCCAGATAGTGCGTACGGACGTCTTTTGCCAACTGACCGGGCAGACTGGTCATCATCTGGCCGCCATGTCGGTGGCGGCGACGACCCGGTCCTTTGGCATCAGAGTTCCCGACGTCGTCTGGGTATCAACGATGGCGCTGCCCGACAGCCCTGCAGGTGGAAAACCCGACATCTTCCGCTGTGGCGAATTGCTCGCCTTTACAGCGTGGGCAATCGTTCAAACTGGTCAAAGCGAGCAAACGGCGGCTGAACCTCGGTCACCTCAAGCTCGTCCACAAGCGCTGCGGACATGCCCTCGCTTAGCCACATGCACATGTTGGCAAGCTGCTCCGGTGAACCCTGCAGCATCACCTCCACCGAACCGTCCATGCGGTTGCGTACCCAGCCGGTGACGCCAATCGCCTGGGCCTGGCGTACGCAGGCTTCCCGATAGCCGATGCCCTGCACCTGGCCACGCACCTGCACCAGCCGAGTCTCAAGCGCCTCATCTTCGTCGTCAGCGTCCATGCGAAGTCCTTGAAAGAATGGCGAGGTGTGTCTCACTGTCTCTTCAGGGAGACCACGGCTGGCATAGCGGCCAAATTCGCAGCGTCGTGAGGCGAGCGATGTTTCCTAAAACCTCTCCACCCATGGTCGGAGTTCCACCTCCCACGTCCACGCACTGCGGTGCTGACGATGAACGTGAAGGTATTCCCGCGCTATCGCGTCAGGGTTCAACCATTTGTCGTCCGTGCTGCCATCGTCTGATTGTGCCCAGCTACTGGCAATGCCGCCGTCAATCACAAAATGCGCAACGTGGATATTCCTTGGGGCAAGCTCTCGCGCCATACACTGGGCCATTCCCCGCAGGGCGAATTTTCCCATGGCAAACGGTGTCGAACCGGCCAGCCCTTTCACACTTGCCGTAGCACCGGTCAGCAGGATGGTGCCGTGGCCGCGGGCCAGCATGCGCACGGCTGCGGCTTGCGCGACGAGAAAGCCGCCGAATGCGGTGACCCTAACGGCGGCTTCAAGTCTCTCTGCCTCGATAGCTTCAACTGCCGCGCGATAGCGGCCACTCGCGTTGTAGACAACGAGGTCGGGGACGCCAAAGACGCGCTCTACCTGGTCAAAGAGTGCTGCAACCTCGTCCGGGCGACTGGCGTCGCAGCCCACGGCCACTCCACGCGTCTCGTCGACCAGGTCGGCGAGCTTGGTCGTGTCGCGGGCGGCGAGCGCAACCTGCATACCCTCCGCCGCGAACAGGCGAGCAAGGGAGGCGCTCAATCCCTTTCCTGCACCCACAATCAGCGCTGTCTCGGTTCGATTCACGTTTCCTCCGAATTCAACAGGGACTAGAGTAGCTACGTATGCCGTGCCGTCAGTCCGTTTCCGCACATCCTAACTATTTAGCGGAGGGGATTGCGGGATGGACGCTTCGTCATATTGTCCGCCGGCAACATGCCCGGCAAGGCCTCCACAAAGAAATCTGCCTGCAATGCAGCCCCAGCCTCCACGTCGTACTGTGCAAAGTCGCGCACACCGGCTGCCAGAAGAACCTCGTCGTCGAGGAAGAAGTTTCCTGAACACTCCCTGGCTTGGCGCGTCAGGATATAGTGGGCCGCGTCGGCAACTATCTCAGGCTTGCGACACGCTGCAATCATGTCCTTACCACCAATCTCATTTCGCACAGCCGCGGTCGCGATAGCTGTTCGAGGCCACAGCGAATTGACTGCGACACCTCGGTCTTTGAACTCCCCGGCAAGCGCTAATGTGAACAGGCTCATCGTGTATTTTGCAATGGTGTATGCCGGAAAGTCGCCAAACCATTTTGCGTCGTGGACCAACGGAGGTGACAGCGTGAGGATGTGCGGGTTCGGCGAATTGAGGAGATGCGGCAGGCACGCTTGCGCGCACACGAACGTGCCTCTGCCATTGACCCCATGCATCAGGTCGTACCGTTTGACGGGTGTGTCTAGCGTGCCAGTCAGTCGAATGGCGCTGGCATTGTTCACGAGGATATCGATGCCACCGAACAACTCAACGGTCTCGGCAACCGCGGCTTTCACGCGTTCTTCGTCGCGAATATCCACAACAAGCGGGAGCGCCCTGCCGCCAGCAGCTTCAACAGCTGCAGCCGCCGTGTGAATCGTACCCTCGAGACGTGGGTCTGGGTCGGCGGTCTTTGCGGCAATCGCGACATTCGCGCCGTCGCGTGCGGCTCTGAGTGCAATGGCGAGTCCGATGCCGCGACTGCCACCAGACATGAATATGGTTTTGCCGGCAAGGCTCATGGTCGTCTCCTGAACACTCCCTGTAGCATACGCTGCTGCTGTCATCACGCCGTTGCCGATGTAGACGTCACTCGTGAAGGGAATGGCGTACGTTACTCATCTCGTTGTGAGCCGCAGTCGCTGAACCCCTCGTTCGCGCGTGGCTTCCTTCGCTTGAGTTTTGTATGGTGCAACTGGCGACCTTGCCAAGCGCAAGCTGCTGCCAGCACCCTATGAGGCGCATCGCGCAGACTCGGTGCCCGCGGCAGGAGTAAGTATTGGCGTGGTACGCAGACGACTTGACGCCAGTGCTAACTGCGACTGGCAGCGACCCTGCAGATTGGTGAGCGAGTCCAGGTCGCCGACGACTTTCTGACTGCGTCGTATTCATCGTGAAAGCCTACATGACCGGCGGGGGGCTGCCGGCCAGAATGTGTATTTCAGCTTTACCTGGTTTGGCAAGCCACTCGTACAGTCCCAACCGCTCGCTCTTGCCCTGTACCCGCCAGCAGTGAGCGGGACAGGAGAACTGTATGAAACGCGCCAGCCTTTTACTGGCAGCGGGCACTACTGACCTGTTTTTTCCGGCATAACATCGTCGTCCGGCGACATGCTGTGCATGCCCGTATCGGTCGAGCCAGTGTTCTTTGTCATTTTGCCCGGTCTCGCGTTCCACGGGCTCGAGACAGGCTCGCTGTGGTATGTCATCCCTGCTGTTGCGGCACCGTGAGCACCGCCGCCCCCACTTCCACCGTTCCCATTCCCTCCACCCTGCGCAAACGTCGCGCTCGAGGCGCAGAGTGAGACGACAGCGACGCACGCCAGCACGACTTTCCGCGTTACCTTTTCCATCACATTTCTCCTGCGATTTCGGCGCGTGCTGTAGCAGCGTCGAAGTTTCATGCACCGCTAACGGCTGACCGTTGGATGACTGATTGCGCAGCGGCGAAGCGCAGGCAGCCGCTTGGGCCAGAACAGGGCAGACATTTGCCTTATCCGGACGCCAGGCATGCAGGTAAGTCGTGGTTCGGCGCTGAAAATGACAGAGCCGGGCTGGATTCGAACATTTGACCGTGCGCGCCGGTCTTGCTACTTCGGCATCGGTATCTTGTCGACCATCACAACTACGCCGTTACTCTGGATGACGTCGTAGGCCGAGATGTCTGCCGTGTGCACCCGCAGTGTCCAATAGCACGATGTTGTGTGGTCCGTCCGGGGAGGTGAGCGTCTCGCCGTTAACGGTTTTAACGTCCACCTTGCCGTCACCTTCCCTAATGGGCTGGTCGAGCTTCTAAAAATCGTAACGCCCCGGGATAACGTGACAGGGAAGGATACAGGTCGGCATCGGCTTGTTTTCTGGTTTGATGAGACTGTCGACCGTGGCCGGCGGTAATGCTGCAAATGCTTCATTGGTTGGTGCGAAAACGATAAAGCGCGCAACACGCTTCTGCGTACCCACGAGGCCTACTGCCTTAACTGCGACGACGGGCGTGGTGTGGTCCGTCGAATTCATCGCGATGTCCACGACGGGATATCGCTAGCCGCGAAAACCCGGACCCTGCGGCTGACAACGCGGCAGCAACGAGAAAAGCGGTGTGTTTCATGAGAGGTTTACTCATGACGCGACGCCGGATTGCGCTGCGTTGACTGCATATAAGGGGGCCTCGGGTAGCTGGATACGTGGGCGACAGCTGTGTCGCTGTTTCCGAGGGCAGTGCGAGCGACCAGGCGCGACTGTCGCCCCTGATTTGCCGATTGTCGATTCCGCTGTCAATCACGACCTCGGCGTTCTATAACAATAAACGCAGCAAGGGTCTTATTGGTCAATTGACTTTACAACGTCCTATCGCCAGCGCACTTATTGCGCATCCTTCTGCCCCGCCCGGTACCAGCCTCGCGTCATTACCCAGGTAGTCATCGAATAAGTCCGGCTTTGGGCACAAACGGTGCCACAAGCCAACTTCGCATTTCCTCGGCTAAACGGCGTCGCAGACGACGCCGCTGTATCGCATTTGGTGGAGCGAAAGCAGGAATCCGCAAGGAGCGAGAGAGGGTCTAATGCAACTTGCGCATGAACTTGTTATTCCGGGGTCGTGCTATTCGCAACCCGTTGATGAAAAAGAGGTGACGAGATGAAAGTGCAACTTTTAGCTGTAATCAGTGCGGTATCACTGCTCGCTGCGACCGGCGCCGCCCACTCGCAGCAAATGCAACCGTCGGGCACAACTGACCCGTCGTCTGCCCAGCAGCCCATGACAACTGCTCAGCCGGCCACGACTATGGACCGCACCCCTGACCTGGGGTACGGACCCCAGCCCGGCGGAAGCAGCGGCAGCGGCAAAGCCAGAAACGGTGCCCCGTGCACGGTGGGCCTGTCTTGCGATATCTATGAGGGCAGCTAGTCACGCCTGAGGTCGCCGATGCCAGCTTGACCCACATGCGGAAATTTGGATGACCACATCTTGATTGGACCGCGAGTCGTTGTTGCTCGAGTCTCGTTTTAAGCGGTAGGTGGGTCAGCCGAGGCCTCGATGCGGCGTTTTTTCGGCAATTGAGTCAGAGCGCGGCCGCGGAGTATCACTCCCGGGAGGCCGTGTTTGAAATAGCGGCTCTGTTGACCGGTTCAAGAAACCGAACCAATCGAACTTTGTGGAGTACATGGATATGAAACCGCTCAAAGTCGCGGCAGCTATCACCGCCGTTCTCGCATTCGGATATGTCCACGCGCAAAATATGGCGCCTGCAACGCAGCCCACAAATCCCACCGTGTCTTCGACAGACTCGGTGGGTGGTGTGCCCGCCACGAGGAGTGACGCGGGCGCTCCAACGGGAAAGACCCGAGCCCAGGTCAAGCAGGAACTGCTGGAAGCACGCAAATCGGGCGAACTCGACCGCATAAACGCGGAGTATGGGGGGCAATAAGCACGGTGCCGGCTCCCACTGGTCGGGTCTGAGGCGTTCCCGTCCTGGCCGTCAACTTTCATATGCGGTCTGTAAAAGGTCAGGGATGCTGCGCGACAATGCAGACGATGGGCGCGAAAGCGGAGACCCGGATGCGAGGCGGTGCTGTTGGACGTGTACCCAGCAATCTGCACGGTCAGGCTTCCGGTTAGGGAGCGTTATGCGGCAGGTTGCCGGGAGCGCAGGATAGCGTCCGGAACGCTTTCATATGTTCGCCGACTTTGAGTTGGTCTGTTCTTTCGTTCGCTCTTGCTCGCCTTCTGCCACCGAAAAGGTCGCTGTGCAAATTGATGAGTAGCAGGTCGTGGGGAACCTACCAGGAGCCATGCAATGGATAACGATTCGCGGGAAGAGAAGATTCGTGAAAGGGCCTATCAGCTCTGGGAAAAAGACGGCAGCTCGGAGGGACGCGCCGAAGAGTATTGGGAACAAGCGCGGTTTCAGATAGATGAGGAAGAATCAGAAGCCGACGGCAACGGAGACGGCCCGAAGGGCCGGCTGCCAGGGTGACGAAAACCGGCTAGGGGCTGAGCGTCGCCACGCCGTTGAGTGCGTGGCCGAGCCATAATTCAAGCCATTACATTAGTATTGCTTGGCGAACTGCACGGTGGCACGGTGCTTGCGCGGTATTCTTTCGTTGCCGCTGCGTGCAACCGCGACGACAGTCCAGCCAGGCGCCTATACCCAAGCTTCGTGTGACGCGGAATTTCGGCGCTCGCTGAGGAATAGCCGACATAGAGTTCCTCACTGAGGGTCCTGGTGACCTACAGGTATAGCGAGGGCCGTCTCCGACAGACTCAAAATGCTCGGCGTTGAGAATCAGTTTTCCGTGGACCCGTCGAGGTTGAAGGGGGCACCACCTGCGTGCTGCTCGAACCAAAGGAGGGCATCTTCCGAGCCGAGAAACCTGACGCGCTCTCGTGCAGCTTTCAGCGTCTTCACCTGGTCCTTGATGTCCGACGGCGGGTTGCCATAGGCGTTCAGAATTGCCTTGCCCGCAAATAGGCGTTCATAAGGTACACCGTCCCTGGTCAAGGTGACCACGAAAAAGCCACGCGAAAGGGGCTCGTTTATCAGGCTGTCGTCCGCAGTAATCACCTCGACAGAGGCATCCGGGTCAGTCGCCTCCGACCATAGCGGCGAGCCGCTCGCCGTATCAGTGCCTATCAGTTCAGCGGCTCGCGCGTAGCCATCCGGGACACTTGTCACAGTCTTGCGCAGTGGGTCGATGAGAAAAGATACGTCCATTGGCTCCTCCCCTCCTGTGCTGACAACCTGTTTCGGGGCAACGTCGGTGTTCACGATAATACAGGACGCCCGCTGGCCGGAGGCTAAGCGGCCGAGCGGTGCACTTCGGCAAAAACGACGCGGTAACCTCCGGGGGAGGGAACAAGCAGATTTGCTGTCGACACCAAAATGATTTTGACCCGCTGCCGACATCGGATTGGCCTACCTGCATCAAACCAAGGCTGCAGCATCGACGCCTTGCAGCTCATCGAACTGGTCAGCCGCATTTCGGCATGCGGGCGAAGCTGGCATCGGCGACATCAGGGCACGTTGTCAGGCGGAGAGCTCGCCTTCGCAATTATCAGCAAAGTAGTGGTCAACTATGACAGGAGCCTCGGCTGGGCCGAAATCGAGGAGTTGCGTCGCCTGCTTCGTTGCTAACCGGACTTGCCCAGGGACGTCAAGCGACTTCGCCTTCGACTTCCGAACGTACCAATTCCGAAGTCCGACACAAGAATTGACCGCCGCGACACTGTAAAGCGGCGCTAATCAGCCGCGCGCTCCATTCGGACCCTGTGCTCGTCGTAGCAGGCGCGAAGCGTCTCGGGGTCCGGCATCCGCATCGTCAGCAATGCGCAATCGGGGTCATCACTGCCGTAACCAGAATCGTCCGTGACAGTCACCACCATATCGCGGAGAGAGTCGTAGCAAATATACGGATACGTGTCCACGACCCATCTGAAGGCATCGACTGCATATTCCACGCAAATCGAGCGGCCATTCTGCGGCAAAGCGAGCAAGCATTCCACGCGAAACCGAGCAGGCATTCCACAACAAAGCGAGCGCTGCGGACATGGCGACGCGGGGTGAGTTTTTTTACTCCTTCCCGCCTTCGGCGGTCAAACTATTTCGGCGCTTGCGCATCGATTCGCCTGAGAGCGTGAAGCGATGCGCGTTGTGAACCAGCCGGTCGAGAATTGCATCAGCGAGCGTCGGATCTCCGATGGCAGCATGCCAGCTGTCGACTGGAATCTGGCTGGTGACGATCACCGAGCGCCGGCCGTGCCGGTCGTCGAGCACCTCCAGCAGATCGCGCCGCGCCGCATCTGACAGCGGTGCCATGGCCAGGTCATCCATGACGAGGATGTCGGTCTTGGCCAACTGTGCCAGCAGCTTTGCGTAGCCCCCACTGCCGTGCGCGATGGCCATCTCCTCGTTGAACTTCGGCATGCGCAGATAGCAGGCCGAGAAGCCCTGGCGACACGCCTGGTTGACCAGCGCGCATGCAAGCCAGCTTTTACCGAGCCCGGTTGGTGCGACCAGAATGATGTTCTGGTGCGCCCGTACCCATTCGCCAGTGAGCACCCGGGCGAGCAGCGCACGATCCAGTCCACGGGGCTCGCGGTAGTTGATGTCTTCGGGCACCGCGTCCGGGAAACGCAGCTTCGCGCGGCGTAGCCGCGCCGTGAGCAGGCGCGACTGACGTTCGCTTGCTTCCCGTTCGACGAGCAGCCCCAGGCGCTCCTCGAAGCCGAGCTGGTCGATGCTGCTCTGGGATTGCTGGTCGGCCAGCGCGGCGGCCATGCCGAACAGGCGCAACTCGTGCAGCCGCTCGACAGTTGGATGATGCAGCATGTCATGATCTCCTTTCAGTGGTAGTAAGACGGTCCACGCACGTTGGCATGCGCGAGCGGCAATTCGGTCTGGGCGGCGGCCGTGTCGGCCCTGTTCTCCAGACCGTTCTTCAGCGTCGAGGCGATGAACCGATAGCTCGGCGCTTTAAGATCAATGGCACGCTGGCAGGCGGCTTCCAGTCGCGCATGGCCATAGTCCTTGCCCATGCGCAGCACGCCCAGACAGGCGCGGTAAGCCTGCTGTGGATGCTGGCGACCGCCAAGCAGGTGTTCGATGACTGCGGCGGTGTGCGGGCCGATCTCCATGGCCCAGTTGATCAGCCGCTGCGGATTCCACTCGGTGGTCGCTGCCCGATGATTCGCCGGCATGTGGGCGGCGATCGTGGTGTGATGGCCGCGGCGCTCGCTCTTCGCGTGCGCGGCAATGCGCTGACCGCGCAGGAAGATCTCGACGGTCGTCTTCGTGTGGCGCACCTCCACCTGCTCGCGGGCGTGGCTGTATGAGACGGAGTAAAAGTGTTCGTCGAGCTCGACATGGTAATCAATGCCGACGCGAGCAACCTTCCACTGCGCATACTGGTAGGGTCTGTCTGGCAGCGGACGAAGTGCCGGACGATCAAGTTCCTCGAAGGCGCTGCGGCGGCAACCGGGCAGTTTCTTGAACGGCCTGTTGTTCAGTTCAACGAGGAGTGCCGCGATCGCGCGGTTGGCTTCGTCGAGGCTGAACAGCCGCTGGTTGCGCAGCCGTGCCAGAATCCAGCGCTGCGCCAGGAGCACCGACTGCTCGACCTTCGCTTTATCACGGGGCCGACGTTTGCGGGCTGGGATGATCGCCACGGAATAATGCGCGGCCATCTCTCCATAGGTCCGGTTCAGAACCGGATCGTAGAAGTCGGCTTTGTGCACGCCGGACCTCAGGTTGTCGGGGACCAGGATCTCGGGACAACCGCCAATGAAGTTCAAGGCGCGCACATGCGAGCCAATCCAGTCCTCAAGCTGCTGGGTCCAGGTGACTTCGGCGTAGGTGTAGTTTGATGCGCCGAGCGTCGCGACGAATACCTCTGCTTCACGGATCTCGCCGGTGTGCGGATCGACGATGCCCAACCTGTTACCCGAATAGTCGATGAACAGCTTCTCCCCGGGCGTGTGCGTCTGGCGAAGCGTGACCGGCAACGCTGCCGCCCATCGCTCGTAATACTTGCAGAACCAGCTGTAGCCGTAGCCTTCGGGCTCCTGCGCTTTGTACTCGTTCCATAGCAGGTCAAGCGTCACGCCTTTCCTGCCGAGCTCACGATGTACCATCGGCCAATTGGGCATCGGCCGTGTCCGGCTTGACGACGGCGGCGGCGGGAATAGCAGCGCATCCAACGCTGTCTCCTCCATCGTCATCGCCTTCTCGAAGTCCAGTTGTGCGCGCCGTACGCGATCCAGATAGTCCCAGACCGTCGCGCTCGATGCGCCTATCGTCGTCGCGATCTCACGCTGGCTACGCTGGCACACAAAGCGCAGGCGTAGCACTTCCTTGATTTGACGCATGGATAACCTTTTATTCGACATTCGCTCGCTCGACAAAATCGTCAAGCGTGCCATGGTTATCCCGCGTTGCCGTCCCTCCAGCTTACCGCTCGGTTACGCGTGGAAATCGCGCTCGGGCAGTCGCGGAATCCCTGCTCGATTTGCCGTGGAATCGACGCTCGGCTTGCTGTGGAATCCGTGCTCGGTTCGCCGTGGAATTGGTGTTCGGTTTGGCGTGGAATACGCACATCGACGAAGTCGTCAAACGCTCGAAGTCCGCCGTAGTCGTCGTATACGCCCTCGAATCCATGAATCCCCAGCCCGTTCCACGCGCCTCCCAGGATGCAAATGCAGGTAAGCGTGCTAGATGCATATTCTCCGGCTTTCATCGACATCCCCCAGCTTCGAGAATCACAAGGAGGGCGGCGGTGACCCATACACAGGCGCGGGAACCCCGATATCTGGTCCGACATCGACGCGGGCCATAGCTGCCCCCGAAAGGGTAAGTGCGAATGGCGCTAAGCCCTAGTGAAAATGCCAGGTGTCTGAACATCATTTCGTCGCCTCATTACTCGATTTGATGCGCACACTTGCCGACTCCCCACATAGTCCACACCGTTCAATCCAATCCAGGGCAACGTACGGTTTAAGTGCGAGGTTGACAATCTGAGCGGGTTTGAGCGGCAAACGCGAGCGCATTGAGGTCGGGTGCGAGGAGGTGAACTTTACGATAACCTGGACGAACTGAAGCAATAACCGGGTATGCGATTTCGGCCGCTGCACTCATATATTGGCAATGCGGTCGTGCGATTACGGAGCACAGGTTACCCACTCCATTCTCGGAAAAATGGATGCCCTCGGTGCGCTCGACTTGGAGCGATGAAGGGCCGTGCCTTGGGCGAGAGGTTGACTACGAAGGCGGCTAGCAAATACATGGACTGCTCCGAGATAGGGGGGTGCGATGTGATAAATGTCGATGAATCAACGTCGATTGCGCGCTAGCGCTGCGGCAATGACTAGCGGACGGACTCTGCGACAGGAAGACAACACTTATGTATCCCACTGCGGCGCGAACGGCGGAGTGACGAAACGGTGGTTCTTCGGCAACACCGCAATAGTTTGCCGGTCATCATCGTCGAGTTTCACCGCCAGCGCGTCGAGATTGGATTTCTGACTTTCGCGGCGTTGAGCCTTAGGAATATCGGCCACCCCGTCCTGTTCCAGAAGCCACGCGAGTGCAACCTGGGCAGCGGTCACGCCATGCTTGAGCCCGATTCCTTGTAGTACAGGGTCGCTCGCGGCCCTGCCTTGTGCAAGTGGGGCATGGGCGACGAGTGGAATGCTTTTCTCGCGCAAGTAGCCCAGCATTTTCGACTGGTCTAGAAACGCGTGGTATTCAATCTGGTGGCAGGCGATGGGTGCGCCGATTTCCTCGATGGCTTCTCGCAGCATCGTCACGTTGAAATTGCACACACCGATTGAGCGAACTGTGCCGTTCTGCAGAAAGCCTTGCATTGTTTCCATGACGGTGCCGAGGTCCATGTCACGCGACGGCCAATGCACCCATGTACAGGTCAACGTAGTCGACACCAAGCTTGCCGAGGCTGACGTCCAGTGCTCGATGGAGCGACTCCGACTCGAGGTTCTCGTGCCATACCTTGGTCGTCAGATGTAGTTGCTTGCGTGCGAGACCCGAGGCGGCAATCGCGGCGCCTACGGCTTCCTTGTTCTGATACATCTCGGCAGTGTCGATGTGTCGATGTGTCGATATCCAAGCTCGAGCGCACTCTCGACTACCGGCTGGCAGCCACCACCCGGCATGCGGAATGTGCCAAATCCGACGCGTGGAAGTTCAATTCCCTGTGTCTTCAAAGCTTCCATTGATGCTCCCCCCAAGCTGATTCAAGTCCAGCATCTACGCTGCCTTAGTCATGCTTGCTGTGAGCCGGCTCGGCTGGCGGAATGGAAAGCGCCATAACGGCGGGTTGCAATCGCCTCAGCGTCGGACTGTGAAGCGGCCTGTACGAACGCAACCGACCAGCGGCCGCAGACATCGCGATAACGTATCGAATAGATGAACATGGCAATCTCCTGTGGCCCCGCGTGTCGCCTAGTAACGATTCGTGTCTTGTCGCCTATTTCCACAACGAAGAACGCCAGCGCCGTGGTCCCAAGGACGCCAATTGGATGCGTCGTGGGGACCGCATCAGCGTCGTCGAGCTTGTTCGTGATGAGAATCCATACGGCCGTCACCACGAATGACGCGACCACCGCCCAATTTATGATGTTTGGCCTAATCTCGCTTGCGAGCCATGCACCGAGCAGACCTCAACAAGCATGCATCCGCCTGGCCGATGCCGAGCGGTCCCTGCAAAGCAGGGCCTCAAGAGGCGCTACTGAGAGCAAACGCATCGCGACCGACAAAATCGAGTGGACCTTGGCAAGCTTGATGACATCCGACCGACCGAGCCGAATGCACTCGACTCGCGTATCTTTCCGGGACACTATGCGCGAGTCCTTGTCGTGGAGGAGGTGGCCCGACGGGTCATCAAGCCCATGCGCTACCAGTGCCGCGTTGCTGGCAAGCATGCGTCGTACGACGTGAAGTGCCCGAGCACTTACAACGCGGGCCGTGACAACCCGGAACGCTCGGAACGTCGCCCTGGCGACACTCCATTCGGTTCCCTCGCGTCCATAGACGGTAAGCGAGGGCTGGGCCCGAACAAGGCGGCTTGAATCAGACCTGGATGAGCTGCCACACACTGGCTGGTGGCGCGTTGCGCCAAATGGTCCTGCAGCGACGCCAGAAGAAACCGGCGGGTGGAGTAAAAGGTGCGCGTGGCTGGTATGTAAACTGGACCAGCTTGCGAACAGGAGCGACTCGCAACGATTGGGCAAGCGTGTCAACGGTCAAGGCAATAACACTTGCCGGCAACGACCGGAACGGGAGCGCTGATATAAAGATGGTCCGCTCGGGAAGCCCTTGCAGCACCTTCGCGTTTTCGTGGAACGGTCCCGCGATAACTTCCGCCCGAGGGTAGCGCTGCGCAAGTTTCGCGGCCAAACCTTCGGCGAGCTCGAATAAAACAAGTCTAGCCTGGGGGTGCTTCCGCACCAGGACTTCGGTAATGGCGCCCGTACCTGCTCCGACTTCCACTATTGCGTCGAAGGACCTCACGTCTTCGGCCATCGCGTCTGCAAGATATCGCGAAGAGGGCGCAACAGCGCCCACGCTAGCCGGACTACTCAACCAGTGCTTCAGGAAAGATAGGCTCACGGTGTGACACACGCAAAAGTTCGTGGAAAGGCTGTATAGCATATGCAGACGGAACCGGCCTTTCGGCTGCGAGGCTCGGGACCTGTTGAGTTCGCAGGGTCGCTTGCTACACGCCACATGCTGATGTGCTCAAGTTCACTGGGGTGTGTGCCTATCTTTGCCGAGAGGAAACTATGTGACAGGCACTGCGGTTGCGAAAATTCGGGAAGCGTTTCTGAAAACAGTCAAGGCACACGGCATTGGGCGGGCACTGGAAAGCATTGGCGGTTGGTTCATCGAACTCGCTGGCGCGTGCATGAAGGGACAAATTTGTCCGCCCGCTCGGGGATGAGGACGAAAGCCCGTGCGTCGTTTCGCCACATGGGCCTCGGAAGTTGGGCAATCGGGATAAGCCAGAGCGAGTTGGCATGTGTTTGCGGGGCGGTGGCCGAGTGACTGCCCGAGTCGCGTGGGACTGCTACTCCGGAGGTGGAATAACTGCACGCAGGACAAGCACAACAGGGCAAGCTCTGAAGTGGGTTATCGCGCGGTGGGCCACCTGCTGTGCGTGGTGGCGTTGACATAATGGCAATGGCGTCCATCCTAACCATTGACTGTTCGTGCGGGATGGTTGGAGGCGGGTCATCGAACGGCCGCCACCCTTTCAAAAGGTAAGTCGACGTCGGTGCGGCCGCAGGGAGCTATCCGGACGCACGAGGCACTGCCCTGCTCGCCTGGTCGGCTTTGCGTACACTGTCCGTGCTCCGACGGCCCTGATTCCATGCTGTTAGGCCCAGCTGCGAGATTGCTGGCAGGAGGTTCGACCGGACTGCGCGCGGCACAGAGCAACAACCACTGACGTAGCCAGCCCGAGGGGGCGGCAACTCTTCCTGCTGCGGGTCGGCGGGCGGTCTCGGCTGGCCTGAAATATAAACGAAAACTGCGTCACATGGTGCTGTTTGGGTGGAGTGTCACGGCCTGCGTCATGTCGTCGGACTAAGCAAGGGTTGTCGTGGTGGCCAAGATTTGTCGGCGAAGTTTGCACAAGCGACTTTGCCCATCTTGCAATTGTTCGAGCGCGTTACGCCGCGCGGTAATTGCACTCTGTCTGCATATTTCTACAGTCGATGATATGGTGGCGGCCCGCTAACCCGCGCTGAAAGCAGCTTTAAGTGCTGCGCCTTCCCATGGCGCAACGTTCCGCGTGTATCCGCCCCGTGGCAGTTTGGTTCGAGCGGGAAAGCCATGCGACAAAAGTTCGCAATGGAGAATTTAAATCCTGCGCTGGCGCAAGTCACCCATTCATCGACTTGAAGTTGAAATATGCAAATTCAGAACAGACCCTCGGACGACATCTCAACAACAGATAGCGGTGACCCGTCGCCGTTGAAAGCATGGCTGGCAGTAGGTGCGGTAACCATCGGTGCCTTCGCATTTGTGACCACGGAGTTTCTGCCGGTCGGTCTGTTGCCACAGGTTGCACACACGTTCGGCGTTTTGCCGGGTACGGCAGGACTCATGGTGACAATACCCGGCATCATGGCAGCCATTTCTGCACCCGGCATGATGTTGGGAGCTGGGCGGGTCGACCGTCGTCTAATTCTGATAATGCTGTCAGTAATGCTCCTCGCGTCGAACCTGCTTTCAGCATTTGCTCCCACGTTTTCGCTCATGCTGGTTGGTCGCGCACTCCTTGGCGCAGGGCTCGGCGCTTTCTGGACGCTGGCCCTCGCAGCTGCAGGGCGACTCGTCCAAGCGTATGAGGCTCCGCGAGCGACAGCTGCCATCTTCGCGGGTGTAACCTGCGCGACGGTCATCGGCGTGCCGCTGGGAACATTCATCGCGGGGCTGGCGTCATGGCGTGTATCGTTCATCGCGACCGCAGTGCTCGTAGCAGTCGCGCTGATTTTGCAGATTGTGTTGCTGCCTTCGCTTCCGTCAAAGGCTGCGCTGCGCTTCGCCGACCTTGTCGAGGTCGTGCGGCGTCCTTTCCCGAGAAAGAGCCTGCTGATGGTTGTGCTCGTCTTCGGCGCCCACTTTTCGTCTTACACGTACATTGCCCCGTTTTTGCAGGATGCGGCTTTCAGCGCGTCAACCATCACCCTGGTTCTGCTGGGTTTTGGCATCGTCGGCTTTGTCTCCAACTTCGCGGTGTCAGCAATTGTGGCGCGCAGACTCAAGCGTTCGCTTGCGACCGTGACGGTTCTCCTGCTGTGCGCTTTGCTGATTCTGCCTTTCCTCAAGAGCGTCCCTCTGGCCGCGATTGCCGCGGTGATGGCATGGGGCATCGCATTCGGCGCTATTCCACTCTGTCTCAGCGTCTGGATGCAAGACGCGACTCCTGACTTGCCCGAGGCGGGCTCGGCTTTGTTCGTCGGCATTATCCAGGTTGCCATCGCTGTTGGGTCGTCCGTCGGCGGCACGATTGTCGACCGTGTCGGTATTCCTGCCGACTTCTGGCTCGGCAGTGCGCTCGCGCTGCTTGGTCTAATAACACTGGCAGGCTTTAGCTCTCGCGACAACAGTCACGAGCCCTCCGCACATGAGCCTGTCACCAGCGAACCTCAAAAGGAATGCGTCGAGGCCTGAGGCAAGGGAGATGAGATGGTGCAGTCAGCTTCCGCCAGCATCCAGTTGACGGGATGCTCGCAAGGCTTTTCATCGCCAGGCCTGCCGCCGTCGAACGCCTTCGCAGCGCAGTGGGGCTTTCGGCCCGGGCGAGAAGTGTCGTGCGGCATATTCACGCGCGCGCCCCGTCCTTGAGAAGCAAATGACGGGCGCTCCCCCAGAGCCGGTTCACTCACGAAACGGCGCGCTTTCCGATTGGTACGCCGATGTCGTGCGCCGCCAAATAAAAACGCCCCCCGGATTTTGGTCGCGAGGGGCGCTATCACGTCAGAACACTTTCGCTTACAGCGCGGCGTCCTTCAGCTTCTTCAGCGGGCGCACCTTAAGGCGCACCGAAGCGGGCTTCGCCGCGAACCATTTGTCTTCACCCGTGAACGGGTCCTTGCCGAAGCGCTTTTTCTTGGCAGGTACGTCTTGCGCGACAACTTTCAGCAGGCCGGGGAGCGTGAACTCTTTCGCGCCCTTCTTGTGAATCGATGCGAGCAACGTTTCTTCAAGCGCCGCCATCAACGCCTTGGCCGCCTTCGGTTCGACGCCTGAGCGCTCGGCCAGGTGAATGGTCAGCGATGCCTTCGTGAAAGAGTCCTTGATAGGTTTCAGGGGAGCAGCCGCAGCAGACTTCTTCGCAACTGGTGCAGCAGCTTTCTTGCTGGCCGGAGCTGCCGCTTTCTTCGTGGCCGGAGCCGCAGTTTTCTTCGTGGTGGTAGTTGCCATGAGTTCCTCGCTTCTAGTCAAAGGTTGCCCAAGACCTTTGCCTTTGCATCGTCACCGACTAACGCAAAGGTACAAAACCTCGGGTTGGGCGCCAGCGTAACAAGACAGGCATGAAGGCGCAACGTCTGAGGCCTTAAATCAAGGGATTTTTGGCGTAGAAGTTAATAAAGCGGTGACCTGTACTCTGCTTTAGGGACATTCGGCCAGTGAAATCCTACGGACCGTGGCTTCGAGTGGGACCTTAATGATGGCCGAACCATCGTACCGACCTGCTCTCTGGCAGTCGGACGTCACCTGCGACGCGCTTTAGCTTGACGTTTCGACACGGCTTTTTATCCTTGAAATAGCGTGGCTGCGTTTGCCCGCCCGCCAACGCGGCAGACACGATGGAGACGGAAATGACGCCGACGGACGAAATCACGGTATAAACGTTCGGGCTGTCCGGCTTCCCATGCCCGTCCTACACCGTACTGCCAGCGGCGCCTTCGATTGCTCCGGCCGCTTCGCCACCGCAATAGACGCTGGTGCGCCGGACAACCTGATGCACGACGGGATGAAGGTTGGTGGCGTAACCGGCTGGATGCGAGTCGCTGCGATGGAGCCGGCGAACGGGCTAACCGAACGCCGCTCGACCGTTACCGATGGACAGAGTCCTATCGAGGGAGGATGAGCATGTGGCACGGCGCTGGACGACGCAGTCGCCGAGCTGCGCGGACAGCAGCTCAGAGAGGAACTCAAGGTCTGTACGACGTACGACATTCAGACCGCCTGCAGCCGTCTGATAGGCGACGAAGTCGCAGCACTGAACTGAGCGCTGCGACTGTCGCAGACCAAGGCACTTCAGCACGCTGAAGACGGCTACCGCCAGCCCCGACATTTAAACCGCCCTACCTACAGCTTCCAAAAAAGAGTCTTCTAGTTATTAAAGGAGCCCCTTTTCCTATAAAGAATAAGGAAGCGAGCTCCTTGAGGAACAAGCGGAAGGCCTTCTCGTAAAAGGACGAAATCCGACTTCAAACCGGCCAGATGCGCTTCGTCGACTAAGGTTCCAGTGGTCTAAGGCAGGCATTGCCGCGTTCCCGCCACATTCGCTTCTCGTCTGATATGGGATACATGAACACACGCCGCAATCATGGTGCGTAACATTCCGTTCATCCGCTCCCGTTGGGTGCGTTCATCTTCGAGCGAATCAAGCACGGCGGCCGGTGCGTGCTGGCTCGTACCTGCCCATAGCTCATCCCTCGATTTTGAACGGTCACTGCGCTAAACTGTCCGAGCATCGCGTGCGCTTCAGGGATTGCATCGCTCACCTGACACTCCTTTACTGCCAACAGGATTTCCATGACACACGTTTTAAAGAAAGCTCTTGCTGTTCTCATCGTAACCACCTTCGCTGCCCCGGCAGTGTCGTTCGCTGACATGCACCGCGACGACCGGCATGCCCCTGTGCGGCACCATTATCAGCCTCACCATCACCAGGTTCACCATCAGGACCGGTCGCGCGGGTAAGCATCGACGGCCCGAAACCCAGGCTCCGGTAGAGAACGGTTTTGCCCTGCAAGGGTCAAACCGTTTGTCGGCTTTACGGTTTGTGCCTTGTACCTACTTCTTTCTTTCCGTAATCTCGCCACAATTGCAGTCGTGTAGAACATACGCCAAAGTCCCGCGCTGAGCCGCCATGTCGACATGACTGTTGTGGCGAAAGCGTAGTGTTAACCGGCTATGTGGCCGAGGCTTTTGCTGGAAAATGCCCCGAGCGCATAGAATCTAAGTCTCGCGCGACGAGGGAGACGTGCGACGGTGCAGCGACTTCCAGGACGAGTAAGCACCTTGCGCGGGGACGGTGCAATGGTACTCAGCGTGGGTGTTAATCGCGGCACAGAACTGTATGACATCGCAAGGTGGAGCGACGGATCTCGCGTGTTCTGCATGTTGGAGTACTTTCCGATGAAAGTTCTTCTGGTAGACGACTACAGCGCTACAACTGACCTGCTGGCCGACGTCGCATGCTCGATGGGGCATGCTGTGACGAAGGCGTATTCCGGTGCTGATGCATTGGTTGCGGCCGGCGGTGACGGCGCTTTCGATTTCATTCTTCTGGACATTGGACTGCCCGACATTAACGGCCACGAGTTGTGCCTGCGGCTCCGTGCATCCGAGAAATATGCGTCCCGGCGCATCTTTTCAATGACCGCGTATGACGACGTCCGCGAGCGCTTCGACATGTCGTGCTTTGATGGCCAACTTTCGAAGCCGCTATCGCTCAAGGAATTCGAGTCGTTGCTCTCAGGTTGAAGCGCGCCATAGCCGCGCTCTTGGTACCTTGAGAGACTCGGCAAAAAAAAGCGGTCGTGCAGCCATCTTGCTTTTCGTCCATCTAACTCAACATATTGGCCGTTTACCGCGCTACCAGACAACTGAACGTGAACCGCAAAATTCGCTCTCGAAAACACAGCCGCCCGGCAATGTCACCTTTACTGCGGACGCTGACTTACAGCCAGGCTTCGCTTGAGCCTGTGACGCAGGCGATGCTTTTGCGGTGCTACATTGCACTGGATGCTTTCCGACGGGGCCACGGCTCACGCGACCTGTTTTCAGCGCTTGGTCGAACCCTCCTGATTGCGGAAGAACTCGGACGGCTCGTTCATCGGGCAAGCGCGGCGGGCGACATTGAATCGGGACAAGCCGCGCTCATGCGTATCAACGCCGAAGAGCACGCAGGCGGCGGGTGGCGTGTCTGCGATGCAGATTACCTGGCTTTATCCACCGCTCTTGCTGTATTCAGTGAGCAACTCAACGCAGCCTCCCTCAGCGACATCGCGAAAGCTGAGGCCCGGATGCTCGAGGGTCTCCTTGCTTCGGAGCGGGCGACGCGACAGGTTAAAGAGCTGGCCTGAAGGCTCTTCATCGCCTGGCTTGCCGCCGTCGAATGCTGTCGCACGGCAGTGGGGCTTTCGGCCCGGGCAAGAAGTGTCGTGCGCCATACTCCGCGCTGTAGGCGAAAGCGTTTTACAGTCGTAACTCTCCGAACCGAGCCCCCGCGCCGACGACTACTGATGAATGGCCGACGTTTCGCGACCGCTCCCGGCGGCCGCAACCAGATGCGCATGAACCCCGCGACGCTAGGCATCCTGCTTGCTAAAGTAAGCTAACTGTATTAAAGGCGCGGCGAAAGTTACGTCGCATCAGACCCGGGAGCTGGTCATGAAAACGCTGGATGCAACGGCGCGCGCGGGCGGCGTCGTTGCGGCGGTGGTCCTGTCCGCAGTTTTGTCCGGTTGCTACTACTACGTGCCCTACGGCTACGTTCCGGACGGCGAAGTGCCGGCGGCAGCGCCGCAGCAGCAATATCCTTTCTCGATGACCGACGCAGCCGCGACCGGTGCGGCCGCGTCAGATGTAACTGCATCGACGAACACCTATATCGCACCAGCCGCGCCCCTCTTCGTCGTGCCTGCGTATTACCCCGTCGCGTATCCGTACTACGGCTGGCCCGCGTGGTGGGGACCATCGGTGTCACTGAGCTTCGGCTATTGGGGCGGCTGCTGTTACGGCGGGGGTCACCACGGCTACTGGGGCCACCACGGCTATTGGGGCCATGGATATCGGGGCGGTTGGGGCGGTCATGGCGGCTGGGGTGGGCACGGATACCCAGGCCGTGGTATGGGCGGCGGCCAATACTGGGGCGGTGGCGGCGGTCACGGGCGTTCGCATTGAACGCTATCAGAGATGCGCTCGTGTTCAACAGTTCCCCGACAGCTGAGGCCGTGGGTGAACTGGACGCAGCTCGCCAACGCTCGGCAGCGTCCGGACCGTGCGGTGACCAGTTTCAGCCTCCATTGCATGTCGACGAGTCTTTTCAACACCTCCACTATCAATTCAACTGACGTATGAAGTTAAGCGGAACTATCTGCCAGCGGAAGAGCGCGGACCTCGAAATTTGACTGCCTATTGCCCGCGCGATAGAAAGTGAGGCCAGGCGGCGGCAGCTCCGCTGCTTCCATTAGTCCACGGTCGCGATGGAGGCGACTGTTATTGCACGAAGAACGATGCACCCCCAGAAATCACCGTCGCATCAACAAGTTGGCGATTGCATACTCAGGATATCCACAGCCTTGCCGACAAAATCTGTGAACAACCAGGAAGATACAACGGTGCGACGGATATGCGGTGCGAGCTCATGAACTGGCGCCACGAACGATAGACGGAACTATCGTTTCGTTGGTGCCTTGACGTGCCGTTTCTTGGTAAGAGATGGCGTCTGCGCGAATGACACAGCCTCGTTAAACAGGTCCGCGAGGGCATCAAATGCAGGGCTGCCTGCGCCAAATGCCAGCCATTGCCTCATCGGTGCCCGGTCGTATGGCTCGAAGTACGAGCAACCAGGCGTTTGCAGTAGCGCAGTGACGCGGTCTGCAGGCAGCTTGAGTACTATCAGGTCGCCATATACACAGGCGGCCATCGCCGTACCTGCAAAAAACCCCCGGGCATCCGAACATCGCTCGTTCGTGGATGTCGCCATATTGGGCCGCCACTACTCGCAAGGAAGCGAGCAGGGTGTTGTGGTCTGCGTTCGGCTCTTGCACCGCCCACCCCCATCCAGTCCAAGTCGCGAGGAGCGTCGCCCGACGGATACTTGTTCTCACAAATCATAGGTCAAATCTTGCCCCCGTAAGCCCCGATAGTCACACCTGACTAACTATACCCCTCCACCCTATACGGAATTAACTTCCGAGATATACTCCCCCACGGTATATGGAGGCCAATCATGAGTCACACCGTTCGCGAAAAACAGAAACTTCTGAACCGAGTCCGTCGCATCAAGGGACAGGTTGAGGCCATCGAGCGTGCGCTTGAGAAAGAGCGCGGATGCAACGATATCCTTCAGCAAATCACGAGCTGCAGGGGCGCGATGAACGGTCTGCTGGCGGTAGTGCTCGAGGACCACATCCGCACCCATCTGGTCGACGCGGACGAAGCCGGCGATGGCCGCGACGGTAGTGCGACAGAGCAGTTAATCGAAGTGGTCCACAGCTACTTCAAGTAGAGACAGAGATGAGCGAATTTGAAAACACCGCTTTCGGGGCGGGCCACGACCACATCTTTCTGGGCGCAGGTCACGAGAGCAACGAGCACAAGACGTGGGCGGTGATTGCGCTGTGCAGCGCGATGATGCTTGTTGAAATCGTCGGCGGTAGCATGTTCGGGTCGTTGGCGCTTGTCGCCGACGGCCTGCATATGTCGACGCACGCGGGCGCGATGCTGATTGCGGCGCTGGCGTACACATACGCTCGCAAACACGCGACTGATTCGCGGTTTGTTTTCGGTACCGGCAAGCTCGGTGACCTGGCAGGGTTCACCAGCGCCATCGTGCTGGCGATGATTGCCCTGCTGATTGGCTACGAAGCCGTCTCGCGGTTCCTCTCGCCTGTGCCCATTCACTTCGGCGAAGCGATTCCAATCGCGGTGGTCGGGCTGCTCGTCAACATCGCCAGTGTCTGGTTGCTGAGCGGTGACCATCACGGACATAGCCATGGTCACAGTCACGGACATAGCGATGGTCATGGTCATGGCCACGATGAGCATGCGCACGAAGACGAGGTTCAACGCATATTCGCGCCGTCTGGTGTTTTCGCTGTGTCCATCTTTGAAGATGGTGTGCCTCCGGTATTCCGCATCTCGCCTGAGACTTCAAATTCGAAGCTCGATGCAGCCGCTATCTCTGTGACGACAATACGGCCCGATGGTACGCGGCAGCCTTTCGCATTTGCTGACCGGGGTGGCTACCTGGAATCGAAAGAGGACATCCCCGAACCGCACGCGTTCAAGGCCATCGTCCGGTTGCCGGATGGCGAGCATGAAGTCGAATTCGAAGAGCATGAGCACAGTCACGATGACGTCCATGAGGCCGCGACGCGGGACCACAACATCCGGTCCGCGTATATTCACGTGATGGCCGACGCGGCGGTATCGGTGCTAGCTATCATCGGCCTCGTGCTGGCACGCGCGTTCGGCTGGCTCTGGATGGACCCGCTCGCGGGTGTCACCGGCGCGTTGGTGATTGCAAACTGGTCCTACGGTCTGGTGCGCGACACGGGGGGAATTCTGCTCGACATGAACCCCGACCGGAAGATGGCTGACAACGTGCGTCACGTGATTGAGGACAACGGTGACAAGGTGCTCGACCTTCACGTATGGCGCGTGGGTCCTGGTCACATGAGTGCCGTGGTATCGGTTGCGACCAATGAATCGCAACGTAGCCCGAGCTTCTATCACTCGGCCCTCAAGCGCTTCAAGGACCTGTCGCATGTAACGGTCGAGGTGAATCCTACCCGGGCGACGGCTTGAGAAATGGCAGTCAACTCACCGTGTATCGACGTGTGTCGAATTGATGGCAAATCGGGTTTGTGCGTGGGATGCTTTCGTACTCGCGAGGAAATTCGCGGCTGGAAGACGATGACTGACCACCGGCGTCATCAGGTCATCAACGACAGGTCTCGCCGCGAGGCGAAGCTCCAGCGTGAATCACCGCGACCGTTGTCGGATAGCGAGTCCGTGAACGGGAATTCTGAGGACGCGAGTTAGAGGGCGCTTGTGCTTCGAGGGGGAGCGTTAGTTCGTGCGGCGACCGATGCAAATGGCGGCGCAGCCCCGGCTCGGAGAGCTACTCCATATCGCCCAGCCCGTTAACTAACTGGCCGGAAAGTATGTACTCGAGCTTGTCCAGCGAAAGTGGCTTGTCAGGTGGTAGTCGAAACCGGCGGCAAGCGCTCGCGACTTATCTGATTCGGCTGCGTAGCCGGTGAGTGCCACCAGCACGACGTCGTTAAAGTTGGGGTCCAGCCAGACTAGGTGTGCGACCTCGAATCCGTCCATCACTGGCATCCCGATATCAACCAGTGCGACGTCTGGGCGGCGTTCTGACATCAGCCTGATTGCGTCGGAGCCATTGTCCGACGTTGTAACTTCATGCCCTTCCACTTCCAGCAGGAGCCCGAGCGCCTCAAGGGCGTCCCGATTGTCGTCGACGACCATCATTGCGACTGACAGGTAGACCCCCACCGTCCTCTGCATAGGTTCGACCTGGTGCTGAGGGGTGAAGCGTGAGCAGCCAGGCGAACGCCGCGAGACTTAATGCGGCAGGAAAGAGGAACCATGCACTGGGACCTTCGCGAAGCCAGCGGTAAGCCAAGTAGCAGCCGAGAAGCTCGGCGACGGCTGTCAATGCGAAGAGGACGAACCTTTTCATGCTTAATGGCATTTCGTTGCGCCGCTTCTGTGTGGACCGTGCTGGTGCTCGTCGATACACGCCTCTTCTTCGACTTGAACAGTCACATGCTCAATGCTGTAACGCTCCGAGAGACGTCGCCGGACTGCTGCAACGACGTCCCGGTGGACTGCACCGTCCGTTGGGTGCACGTGCAGTGTTACAAGATGTTGTTCACCAGCGATGGACCAAGCATGGATGTGATGCGCGTCGCGCACTTCCGCTACGTTCCGTTCGAGGTCGGCTTTGATGTCCGCTACGTCAACACCAGCGGGAGTCCCTTCGAGAAGTATGTGCGCGGACGACTTTACGATACCCCAGGCGCTCTTGAGGATAATGACCGCGACGAATATCGACAGGATTGGGTCAATTGGCGTCCAGCCACTGAGCAGAATCACGCCTGCTGCAACGATGGCAGCCACCGAGCCGAGCATGTCGCCGAGAACGTGAAACCATGCGCTGCGCATGTTCAGATTTTCCCGGTTGCCACCGTTGAGAACATAGAACGCGGCGATGTTAGCAACCAGCCCAGCGACGGCAATGACCAGCATCGTTTGTCCGACCACGGGAACAGGGGATGCAAACCGGCGGATGGCTTCAACGCCAATCCACCCTGCTATAACGAATAGTGCACATCCATTGACGAAGGCTGCGAGGATTTCTAGTCGCTTGAATCCATAGGAAAGCTGCGCCGTTGCGGGCCGGCGGCCATAGTGGACTGCGGCCCAGCTGAACCCGAGCGCGGCAGCGTCACTGACCATGTGCCCCGCATCTGCCAGCAGCGCGAGCGAGCCCGACAGCAGGCCCCCCGCAGTCTCGACCATCATGAACACGGCAATAATGATGCAGGCCCATCCAATACGGCGTTGGTCGGTTACACCATGAAGATGGTTGTAGCCGGAGTGACTGTGGCCTGCATGGCTATGGCTACTGTGGTCATGGGCGCCATGTGACTGCCGTTTGCCGTGGTCGTGGCCGTGGGCATCGTTGTGGTCGCGCTCACGGCCATGAAGGTGCGAATTGTGCTGGTGGTCGTGAGCCATTGGCTGGGCCTCGGATAAACTGCAAATGCGATATTATATACACATATAAACATACGTTGATTTAATGTCTTGGAGCCACGATGCGAGAAACAGAGTTGACCGAGGACCAGGTCGTGGAGCTGGCCGAGATGTTCCGGCTCATGGGTGACCCGAGCCGCCTGAAAATAATCGCGGCCTGTCTTCACGCGCCGATAAGCGTATCCGACATCGCCACGAAGCTCGGTCTGTCACAGCCGCTGGTCAGTCATCACCTGCGCCTTCTGCGAGCTGCTCGGGTACTGCGAGCCGAGCGGCGGGGAAAGCAGATTTTCTACGAGGCGGCGGACGAGCACGTGAAGCACGTCATCAGCGACATGGCCGACCATGTCTGCGAGCGTTTGCCCTCTGACCTTGACGACACGCACGGGGAAACTTGAGGCTCAGGCGTAGGCGGCGCAGTCGCTGGCGGGCTGTTGGGAAATCAGGTCGGCGGAGGACGCGGTCGCGTTCTGGCAACGATTGCCGGCGCCGTGGGCGGTGGCTTTGCGGGCAATGGCATTGAGCATGCTGTGCGCAAGGAGACGAGCTACCAGGTGCAGGTCAAGGATGGCAGCTACCGGAACTTCAACTACACAACGCAGCCGCCGGTCCAGGTCGGTGAGCGCGTTCATGTCTCGGGCGACTCCCTGAGCGCGTCGTAATCAGCCTCCAAAACCGGCGGAACCTTGACGGTTACTGCCGGTTACAGAATTGACAATCCGGCCGTACCTGCTGCGGCTTGGCCCTCCTACAATCTGCGTCGTTCGTCGTTGTCTGGCATCCGCCAGAACCGGGCAGGACTGGAGAACTCCATGAAGCGCGCTACCCTTTTTCTCGCGGTGGGAATTTCCGCTGCCTGTGCGTCCAGCGCGGCTTTCGCTCACGCGGACATCGGCGTTTATCTGGGGGTTCCTGGTCCCGTGTATGTCGCGCCACCCCCGGTCGTGTACGAGGCGCCGCCGCCAGTGGTCTACGCGCCGGCCCCGGTCTATGGCTACGGATACCGCTATGAAGGCGACTACGGCGACGAGCGCCGATGGCATGACCACGGTCGGCACCGTGGATGGGAACATCACCATCATGAGGACCACGACTGATTCTTTGCCGACGGTCTTCGACAGCGTCTGTGGGAGTCGCGGACAGGTGACAACGCGACCCTTCTTCGGCGAACGTTACTTCTGACACCCTTTAGATGTCACAGGCGGCGCTGGATTCGCCGCGCGCCTGCGCGAGGGCGCTCATCCGGGGAGCCGTGATATCGCGCTGCATACAAATCCCGCGCCCTCTAAAGTACGCTCGCCAGCATTGTCCCCCTGTCAATTGCCGCCGTGCTTTGCCTGCCACTTTTTCATGTAGGCAATTTCCTCGTCTTGCGCCTTAACGATGTTTGCTGCAAGCCGCTTCATCTCGGGGTCCTTCCCTTGCTTCAACTCGACTTCTGCCATGGCGACCGCACCCTGGTGGTGGGGAATCATGTGCGACACAAAGTCTTTATCCGTATCGCCCGTGTACGGGCCGCTCATGTCCGTCATCATTTTTTCGCCGGCTGCCTTGAAGGTTTGCGTTGACCGACTCGCGCTGTCGCCGCTCGAGCTACTCATGTTCATTTGGAGAAGTCAGGAAGGTCGATGCTGCGGCAGGAAAACTGACCATCAAAGCCGGTCCGATAGAGAATCTGGGCATGGACACCATGACGATGGTGTTCAACGTCAAGGACCCAGCGATGCTCTCGCAGGTCAAGGTTGGCGACCAGATTGATTTCGTTGCCGAAGAGGTGAACGACATCGTGACGGTTACCAAGCTGCAAAACCAATAACGCCCGGGCAACGCACGCTGTGGCCTCCGTGCCGCAGCGGTCCAATCGACTATCTGGATTCTTGAGAACCTGAAAGCAAACACTCTCAACAAATTGATGGGCATGGCGATGGCGGTGACGTTGGGCATCGTGCCGGCGCTAGCGCTCGCCCAGGGCAGGCTCGAATAGCCGTCCTTTTCAGGGGCTGCACATGTCGACGCACGCCGGCGCGATGCCGATTGCTGCGCCGGCATACACCTACGCACTGCCGAAGCCATTGCCACGCCATCAAATCCCGGTCAAACACTGCTTGACCTTCCCATTGTGGGAAGGTCAAGAATACGCTTGGATGGCCAATGGGCCGTTGCTTAGAGGGAGCTCGAGATGAACATTGGTGAAACAGCGAAGGCGTCCGGCGTTTCAGCCAAGATGATTCGCCACTACGAGGGCGCCGGCCTGATTCAGCCTGCCACGCGGACGGAATCGAACTATCGGGTGTACACGCACAAGGACGTGGAGGTGCTGCGCTTCGTCAGGCAAGCCCGTCACCTCGGCTTCCCGATGAAGCAGATTTCGGTATTGCTGGGCCTGTGGGAAGACCGGAGCCGGCCCAGTAGCGAGGTCAAACGGCTTGCGAAAGAGCATATCGTCGAACTGGACCTGCGTATCCGGGAACTGACCGAGATGAGAGACACGCTGGGGCATCTGGCGGAGCACTGCAGAGGCGACTCACGTCCGGAATGCCCGATTCTGGAAGCACTGGCCGGTCAAAAACATTAGTCGCAACGCTTGACCTTCCAACAGTTGGAATGTCGATACTGATTTTGCTCACAATAAAACGGAGTTTTCAAAATGGAACTGGAAGTCAAAGACATGACCTGCGGGCATTGCGCGGGCGTTATCACGAAAGCGGTCAAGGATGTCGACGCACAGGCGAAGGTGGACATCGACGTTGCAACCAGGACGGTGCGCATCGAATCCGCGCACGGTGCCGACGACTTTTTGTTGGTCATCCAGGAAGCGGGCTACAGCCCGGCTGTTCGCGCCTGACCCTCTCGCTGGCATAGTGCCGGTCCCGCAGTCCTCGACGGCCGCACCCACCGGTGCGGCCCTCCAAACAAGACCATGGCTACCGAACTTCTGAATGCCACCCGCGCGGCGGCTGGTACTACCACCACCTTCGAACTGCCCATTGAGGGCATGACGTGCGCGTCGTGCGTCGCGCGCGTGGAAAAAGCGATTGCGCGCGTGCCGGGTGTGACGCGCAGCTCCGTCAATCTTGCGACCGAGAAAGCGTCCATTGAAGCTGAATCTGTGCAGGCGCACTCCGCTGTCGCGGACGCAGTTCGAGCGGCCGGCTATGAGGTACCGGAACAGGAGGTCATGCTGAGCATCAACGGCATGACCTGTGCATCGTGCGTCGCGCGGGTCGAGAAGTCACTGAGCAAGGTCGTCGGCGTGTCATCGGCCAGCGTGAACCTGGCCACCGAGCAGGCCACGATAAAAGCCCTTGCAAGTGTGTCTCGGGACGTCCTCGTGAGCGCCGTACAGAAGGCAGGGTACGACGCGACCATTCCGGCAACTGATGTTGAGCAGCCGCCGAAGCGAGACTTTGCGTCGCTCAGGGTCGCCGGTGCAGCCATTTTTAGCGCACCGCTTGTGGTCCCGATGGTAGCCCAGTGGTTGGGCGGGCACGTCATGCTCCCCATCTGGCTTTCGTTTGCGCTGGCGACTGTCGTGCAATTTGGGTTCGGCCTGCGTTTCTACAAATCAGCCTACAAAGCGGTGCTCGCGAAGGCGGGCAACATGGATTTGCTCGTTGCCCTCGGTACGTCGGCCGCGTACGGTCTGAGCGTCTATGAGGTCGTCGCTCATCCGGGCGACATGGGCCATCTGTATTTCGAAGCGTCGGCTGTTGTCATCACGCTGGTGCTGTTCGGGAAATGGCTCGAGGCCAAGGCAAAGCGCCAGACTACGAAGGCTATCCGGGCCTTGAACGCGCTGCGGCCTGACAAAGCGCGTGTGCGCATCGACGGCACTGAGCAGGAGGTGCCTCTTGCGGCCGTGCGTGTCGGCGCGCAAGTGGTCGTCTGCCCGGGTGAGCGCGTGCCGGTGGACGGGACGATAGTAGAAGGCGCAAGTTCCGTGGACGAGTCACTCATCACGGGTGAGAGCTTGCCGGTGGCAATGCAACCGGGCGATAAAGTGACTGGCGGGTCCATCAACGTCGACGGACTGCTTGTCGTCGAGACGTCAGCCGTCGGGTCCGAGACGACCCTCTCCCGAATCATCCGGCTGGTCGAGTCCGCCCAGGCCGAGAAAGCACCTATTCAGCGACTGGTCGACAAGGTCAGCGCTGTATTTGTGCCAACGATTTTTGGGAATTGCATTCCTGACGCTCGTTGGCTGGATGCTCTACTCAGGTAACGTGGAAACCGCCATTCTCAATGCGGTGGCCGTACTTGTCATCGCCTGTCCGTGCGCATTGGGGTTGGCAACACCGACCGCCATCATGGCCGGCACAGGGGTCGCGGCGCGGCATGGGATTCTCATCAAGGATGCCGAAGCCCTGGAGGTCGCGCATCGAATCAATACCGTCGCGTTCGACAAGACCGGAACGCTGACCGTCGGCAAGCCGACGCTCGTCGAATTTCGTACCTTTGACGTGGCACGCAACGAAGCGCTCGCTGTCGCGGCGGCCATCCAGCAGGGCAGCGAGCATCCGTTGGCACACGCGGTGACGCAAGCGGCACAGGCGGACGGCATAGTCGCTCCGAACGCGAGTGATGTGCGAGCCATAGCCGGTCGCGGAGTTCAGGGTAACGTTGGTGGCCGCCTCTACGCGATTGCGAATGCCCGCTTCCTGCAGGAGACGCAAATCGATGTGTCCGAGGAAGTTCTCGCTCAGGGCCACTCCGCACAAGCGGAAGGTCGGACCGTTTCGTGGCTTGTCGAGTTGGGCAATGCCCGCAAAGTGGTGGCGCTGCTCGCATTTGGCGACACCGTCAAGGACACTGCGGCGACCGCCATCGACCACATGCGTGCCATGAAAATACGCACGGTTCTGCTCACCGGCGACAACCAGGGTGCGGCACGTGCTGTAGCCGACAAGCTTGGAATTGAGGACGTGCGCGCCGAGGTGCTGCCTGAGGACAAAGCTCGCGTCATATCTGACCTGCGCGCGTCCGGTGGAACGGTCGGCATGGTTGGCGACGGCATCAACGATGCGCCCGCGCTTGCAGCGGCCGACGTTGGCATCGCCATGGCGACAGGGACCGACGTCGCGATGCACGCGGCCGGCATTACGTTGATGCGGGGTGACCCGGCACTCATCGCGGACGCCATCGACATCTCACGTCGCACCTACCGGAAGATTCAGCAGAACCTGTTCTGGGCGTTCATCTATAACGTGGTTGGCGTACCGCTGGCGGCGCTGGGCCTGCTCAATCCAGTAGTGGCTGGCGCGGCGATGGCATTCAGTAGTGTCAGCGTTGTGAGTAACGCGCTGACGTTGCGGTTGTGGTCGCCGGATAAGAAGCGTCGGTAACAGCCGCCGCCAAACCGGGGATGCTTACGACGGTACAACACTATTGGCGAGCTCGGCAATTCGTCGCGCTCCGGTCGAGCAGCAGGAAAGCCGATTCGTTGCTCGCAGTCCTCGAATGCGTCTGAATACTCTTGGACGGAACTCAACGCGACTCTTCTTCGACAATCGTTATTTCTAGCAACCGGTACATACCGCAGCCGACGCGGGGTTCGCCGCGCGTCCACACGGCGCTCATCCGGTCAGCCGCGTCATCACGCGCGTTCCAAGGCTCGTGTGAAGGCGGCATCGACATCGTTTGTGTCGCTTCGAAATTCATATCCCAGATTTGCGAAGTGATGAATGTGCGCGTCAGCACTTCGCCCTGCCGTTCGGTGAGTAACGGCAGTAAGGAAAACTCCTGTGCCGTCAGGTCGATGCGTACGTCTGTTCGCTTCACCCGCCGCATAGACCATTGTTCCCGTTGTCGGCCGTATCAACCGTGAAGCTCGCCTCAGCCAATCCCTTCCTGAGGTATGCGGCCATCTTAGGCTCGTCTTTCAATAATGAGTATGCGCATAAGTCAACGGGTCCCAACTTTCTCTTGGGACTCTAGCCAGCGTAAGCATCGGTCAACGGCCACAAGATGACGGCACCATGACACTTTGTTCGTCTTCGCGAGTGTGAAAAATCAGTCATCTTGCAGCCATCCCGGCGTCAGAACGCTTGGGGTAAGCTTCTGTCCGAAGCGTCGGACAGGTGCTTCTACTGAAGCTCGGACTCGTGCTCATTGCAGCTGCAGTTGGAGGTCATAACCGGGTCGTCGAAATGCCAAAACTGCTCGGAGCGTTGAACGGTTCGCGTTCTGTACCGGCGGGCCGCCCTTTGAAGCGCTTCGCACTTGTCCTTAAGGCTGAGTCAGTCGTGCTGACCGCCGTGCTCATTGTGGCTGCAGTTCTTGTTTCGAGCCCTTTACCAGGTACTTCTGCCTGGCAGGCGACCTTTCACCCCTCCACGCAGATGGTGGTGTCCCAGCGGCGAATCAGTGTTTTACGGAATGACTGCCGCCGCCGGGCGCTTCCATCCTTTACGGGCTCGACCACGCGTCGGGCCTTTTTTTCGCCTGCTCAAGGCGGACATAAGAGAAACGTGGGGCTCTGCGTGATGTAGCGACTATCTATTCCGCCCTCGAGCCAGAAGTAGCGCACCTCATCATTGGCATGTCATAGTGCCGGCATCTCAACTGCGGAGGCGGGAATGACCACCCTGGAATCCTTGCAAGCAAAAATCAAAAAACTCAAGGCGCAAGCTGACTCGCTCGCGCGCGAAAAAGTCGAGTGCTGTTATCGAGAAGATTCGGGAATTGATGTCAAAGCACGGCCTGACGACTGCCGACATCGATGCGCATGTTGGTGGCAAAAAGCGTGGACCGAAGCCTGGCGCCAAATCTGCGGTCGTCGCGAAGGCGTCCGCAGCGAAGTGTCAGGACCCGAAGACAGGGGCTACATGGTCCGGACACGGACGCGCTCCGGGTTGGATTGCGAACGCGAAGGACCGCAGCAGATTCCTGATTGCAGGCGGCGCTGATGCAGTTGCCGCTGCAGGTGCAGCAGGTGCGAAGAAAGCCAAGACTGCGGTTAAGAAGGCTTCGTTGTCAGTCGGTGTCACTGCTGGCACGGGTCAGCCCAAAGGTCCGCAACCGGCGATGTACCGTGACCCCAAGTCGGGCACGACATGGAGTGGGCGAGGTCCGGCGCCGGCGTGGCTCGCTGGTGCCAAAGACCGGACACGGTTTTTGATTGATGGAGCCGGCGGAGCGGCCGATGCGAAACCGGCGGCCAAGAAGGCTGTTACGAAGAAGGGCGCGACTGCGAAGAAAACTGCTGCCAAGAAGGTCGCAGCGACAAAGACCGCTCCGACAAAGAAGGTTGCGGTGAAGAAAGTGCCTGCCAGGAAGGCCGTGCCCGCTCCGGTGGCCACAGTCGAGCCTAGCGCCGAGTTGACGACTTAAATGTAGTTGTCAGGTGCCCGGTGGAACAGCGACTTTTGGGTTCCACCGGGCACACCACGCCGACGACGTTTTATTGCGCCTGTACTGCTTGATGTTGGGCAGCTTGCTGTTGAGCCTGCTCTTGAGCGTGCTGCTTCGCAAGGTGCTTGCCGACCATGCAGCCACCGACTGCACCAACGACAGCGTGGTGCCCGGCGTAATGCCCGGCGACTCCGCCTACCACCGCGCCCTTGATGCAACCTACGGCGTTTGCCGTGCCTGCTGTCGCGAAGACCAGCGTCGTTGCAATGAAGGCGGTTCTTATCGGGCTAGTTTTCATTCAAAAGTACTCTGAGGTCGGTTTTTTCGGATGTGGCGCCTTCAGGCGTCGTTTCAATACCCGCGCCAATCACGATGCTCGCGCCACTCGTGCTCACGCCATTCCTGGCGGTGCCATTCACGTTCACGCCACTCGCGACGTTCGCGCCATTCACGGGCTCGCCAGTCGCCACCACCGCCGTACGCGACGGCGACAGGTGCGGGAGCATACACGACGGGAGGTGGCGGTGCGTACACTGGCTCTGCAGGCGCATAGACGGCCCCGGGGATGCCCAATCCGATGGCGACGTCGACATGTGCCGATGCGGCTGTTGATGCTGCCAGCACTGCCAGACCGAGCGCTGCACTGAGAATCTTGATGTTCATCTTCGCTACTCCTCGCACATTGAGTGCAATGTCAGTGACTACGGTTCGGAGTGTAAGGAGCGATGTCGGACACATGTGAAACGGCGGCGCGAGATTGGTAACACGGCATTACCAGCGTCGGCGCACGGCGTGCGCGGTATCTCGTCAGGACCTGCAACTGCTCCGTGTGATGGTTGAGAACCAAGAAGCCAGCGCTCCGGGGCCCATCGAAGAGTTATTACTCCCGGGAACATGCCGCATCTTCCAAGGGTGGATTGGCCCGCTTCTGGGATGTGGGCGGTCGCACGCGCCTCAGGCGAATTCCAAAACTGGGAATAGGTGCCAGTCGCGATAGCAGCGGGCGCGAGCGTCGCCGCAGCAACGCAGGTCCAACTCTGTTCACATTTCCACTGCACCCTCAGTTCCTGCTTACCTCGAATCGGCGAGAACTGCTTCTTCTAATTCCGAGAGCTATACGAGACTATTAAGCCTGAGATGGATTTCTGGGAGAGAAATCGTGGAACTTTTCCGCATGGTTTGCATGGTGTTGGCCGGCTTTTTTGGGGTACGCAAACGCGCTGCTCATGAGGCGGATTTGGCGAATGTCAACATGGTGCTGCTGCCGTTTGTCGCAATCGCACTCGCCTTGATGATTGGCTTGCTTATCTTTGGAGCCGTACATTTGACTGCCGACGTCACGAGTTCGATGCAAGGATTCTGATTGCAAGCGCGCTCATGCACGCGGATTGGACAAGGCAAAAACGCCGCAGAGCGCCTCGCGACGTAGACCCGGCCGTTGACGCTGCACTGGTGACACTAGCCGTGAATGGAAGGGTCGTCGAGGATTTCGGCGAGTCCGCGAATCGCGTTTTCGAAGCGCTCGTCCCAAGGATGGCCGAAATTGAGCCGGATGCAGTCTTGGAAGCCGTGCGTCGGTGAGAAAATTGGCCCCGGAGCGATGCTGATACCGCGCGCGCTCGCCAACGCGTGAAGCTCCATTGCTTTGACAGACTGCGGGAGCTGTAGCCACAGCATGTAGCCACCAGTCGGACGCACCCACCTAACGGTACTCGGCAGCCACTTATGCAGTGCCGTCTCCATTCGCTCGAGCTGCGACTGAAGCGACGAACGCAGCGAGCGCAAGTGTCTGTCGTATCCTCCGTGCTGCAGATAGTCGGCAACGCCTGCTTGCGCGGGAATGCACGCAGAAAGTGTTGTCATCAGCTTCAGCCGTCTGACTTTGTCAGCGAATCGGCCAGCCGCCGTCCACCCGACTCGATAGCCGGGCGCGAGTGTTTTTGAAAATGAACTGCAGTGCATGACAAGCCCCTGTGTATCGAACGCTTTGGCCGGCAGCGGACGGTCGCGGCTGAAATGAAGCTCCTGGTAGACGTCGTCTTCGATGAGCGGAACTTCGCGTCGACGCAGTAGTTCGACCAGAGCGCGCTTCTTGTCGGCCGACAAGGACGTGCCGGTCGGATTCTGGAAGTTGGGCATGAACCAGCACGCTCGAATGGGGTGCTGGTCAAGCGCACCTTGTAACGCTTCGAGGTCAAGGCCGGATACCGGGTCGACAGGTATCTCTATAGCTCGAAGGTCGAGCCGCTCAATTGCTTGCAGGGCGGCGTAAAAACCCGGGGACTCCACGGCTACAAGGTCTCCAGGCCGGGTGACGGCCATCAGACATAGATTCAACGCTTCGAGGGCGCCATTTGTAACGAGAATCTCGTTTGGCGACACGGACATGCCCGTTCCAACGTACCGAAGACTGATTTGCTGGCGGAGATGGTCGTTACCGGGCGGCAGGTCTTCCACCGTGTTCCATGGGGTGAGCGACCGGGTGCCGGAAACCAGTGACTTCAGAAGCCGTGCAGATGGAAAGAGCTGTGGAGCGGGGAACGCTGAACCCAACGGCACAATGTCCGCATGCCGGGCTGATTCGAGCACGGAGAACACCAAATCGCTGATGTCTACCTTCCTTGGTTCCGCTGCGAGTCCTTCTGCTCGAACCGTCTCGTTCACAGTGGCGCCCTGAGTGACGAAATACCCAGCACGCTCCTCGGCGCGCACGAGACCCCACTGCTCAAGGAGCGAGTAGGCGCGAAATACCGTCGACTGGCTCACGCCGTACTGCGCGATTAGGTGGCGAAGCGACGGAAGCTTGGCTCCGGCGGGAAGAAGGCCTTCCCGGATTTGCGTTGCCAGATTCTTCGCGATAGTCTCGTAGCGATTCATTGATTGCCCTTACCGTGTTCTTCGGTGACCGAACTCGCAGTGCACGGTTTCTCGCGCGATTCCCGATGTGTCTGCCGAGAGACTGTGCCGCAATACTACAGCTTCTGTTGATGAGCCAGCGACGACTGCGGTGGGGTCAGCAGCGATTGAGTGGGCGCTGCCAACCGAACTTGCCTGCTACGCAAACATCGGCGGCTTCTGCTTCTTTTCGGCGGAGGGCGAGGTGCCTATCGTAGCCACTGACGCCTTTCGGAGGGTTGCCTCCAACATCCCTTGCCTTCAATTACGTCGCGTAATACCGCGACGCGAGACGCTCCCTACTCATGTATCAGTACAACGAATTCGACAAAGCATTTGTCAAGAGCCGCGCGGCGCAGTTTCGGGACCAACTGGAACGCTGGGAAAGCGGCCGGTTGAGTGAAGACGACTTTCGTCCGCTGCGCCTGCAGAACGGCTGGTATGTACAGCGCCACGCGCCAATGTTGCGCGTCGCCGTGCCATATGGCGAACAAATTCAGCGCACTTCACGACACGAACCAACGTGCAGTTCAACTGGATTCCCTTGCGCAAGGCCGCTGATGTGATGGACCTGCTAGCGTCCGTCGACATGCATGGCATTCAAACCAGCGGTACCCAGATGCCCCGCGCACCTGACGTCGGGACGGCGACGACCGGCGAATTGACCCGACGTCCGTGCACGTCTTCCGAGTCAGCGATGAAGCTAGCCGCGTCGTAGAGCCTGGTCTGAAACAAAGGGTCAGCCGGATTACGTTCAAGTCGGCTATCTGTCGATGAGCTCATGCGCGCAATCGAGCGTACCGCGCGTAACGCGGGTGCCTCGAAGCGACTAAGGACACTGCCAGCAATCACGCGAGACCTCATGTTGGCGCTCGTGGCCACAAACGACAAACAGCGCTTTGCACTATCTCCGGATGGCCTGCGGATACGCGCGGCACAGGGCCACTCGATAGGCGTGGACCTTGGATATGCCGCAAAGGAACCGCCAGCTGTTCTCTATCACGGCACCGCCTGGAGTAACTGGACGAATATCGCCGTGGAAGGGTTGACGGCTCAAACTAGGCACGCAGTTCATCTGAGCACGGACGCCGATACGGCAACGCGGGTCGGTGCTCGCCACGGTCCGCCATTGGTACTGGTGGTCGATGCCGCGCAGATGCATGCGGACGGCCACGAATTCACTCGTTCGGATAATGGGGTGTGGCTTACTGCGCTCGTGCCGGCGGCATACCTCGCTCCTTTTGGGTCCTGGTTCCATGGGCGTGGGCCGAAACCATGAATGTGTGTGCTCGCGTCAAATACATCACGACCCAACGCATGCAAAAGCGCAAGCTGAGTCGTCAACGCGCGAAGGAGCTACTACTCGCTGACGCCGTTTCTGGCCTCAGCAATGCGAAGACTGGGCGCGTAATTAGCGAGGCCGAGTTTCGCCGACGCTTTCGACGATGAAGGACCTGCCTACATCGTGCGCCGCCTTTTTCGCCGCGAGGCTTGATGGCTCAGAGAGCGGCAGCGTCATACACGGATGTCATGCGGCGCCCCCTCGACGGGGCCTCGAATTGCTGAGGTACACAGCGTTGACGGAAGCTAGCGCAGCGTTGACACGCGCGACGGGACTCGTGGGCTTCCTTTGCTGCCCACTTTCAGAAACTTAGATGACAACCCTCAAGAACGTACGAAAGCTGTTGTTGTTGAGACTGGCTCGTTTCTGCGAATGCTCGTCGTGTCGGACAGTCTCGCAATCTCACCTCAAGTCAAGGACCTCGCCAACAAGCTGCTCCGGCGGACAGGTAGTTTGTCCCCATTGCCTTCGAATGCCAGGTTATCGGTCCACTCGTGCCAGCGACGAGCAGATTGATGTGCGACACCTCTTCGTGACTGACTGAGCTCACGGAAGGCGTCGTCGCAGGTGCCGAAAAAATCTTGACGAAGGTTGGTTCGGCATACGTCGCGATTGTCGACGCCCGAAAGCTGAATTACTACCACGCTCTCGAAGCCGAGCACGGTCGGCTCGTCCTGTTGCATGATGCCGAGGAGGGTATCAAGGCCGCGCTTGCGGACAATGTGCAGTCCGAAGAAGAATTCCAGAAATCACTGCGGCGTTTTTCTCCCGGGAAGTGATGCGGGTCGATTTCGCGGAGTTCGAAAGGCTTGGGTTTTGTTATGGAGGTGCATGATGGGCTCAATTATTCGCACCGGTCGACACGGGCTGCCGGTGCACAGTTTCCGTATCCTTCTTTGAGGGCAGCACCGGTAACTTCGACGTGAGCCACCGCTGCCCCTGAAAGTGCAAGCGCGGTGGCTCCAAGGCCTAATGAAAGCGTCAGGTGTCTCGCTTAAACCTTGCCGAGTGCTGCATTCGAGCTGCATTAGCGTGCGGTGAGTGTGCAGGAGAGGGGGCTGCCGCGCCAGAGTGCGCATGAACGACCTCAAGGTATTCCAGCGGAACCCGCTCAAGCCGTTCAGGCCGCCGCTCACCATCCACCGGGAATTCGACGCTTACGTGCTTTCCCGTGGGCTCATGCGCTATGACCTGCCCGACCCGACCTCGAAACCGGCTTGCCGAACGGTCGTCGAGTGCACTCAGGCGAGCAGCAGTGAATATCACGGAAATCTTTTTTCTTATCTGGGACACAAGAAGCTCCTTAATTCCATTGTTCAGAGGATAGGAAACAGGCGTAGGTAACGCAAGGAAAAAAAAAAGAGGTCCCCACCCAAGCCGCTTTGGCATACGGCGGCTCTCGTGAGGGTGACTTCTGCCTCCGCCGCCAAGGTACCGGGAGCACCAAGCGTTGCTGTAGGCACGGCAAAGCAAAAGAAATCGACAGCCCGCTGCACTGCAGGCCGCCGCGGAGCGCCAGCTATGCGAAGGGGCGTTGTGAGGGCGGCATTTTCGGATACGGAATGAGCGTCCGTTGTCTGTTCTATCGCCTGCCTGCCGTTGCAAAGCGACGAATCAGCGGCCCTAGGCACGGGTCTTGCAGTACTTCGTTCGTCAGCGGCAGTCGCTTTCACGACATCCCCTCTTCGGAGGTGAACCATGAAACTTAACGATAGGACGTTTTGCGCTTCGGCTCTCGTGATGGCGCTGGCGGCAATCACATACGCGTACGCTGGCGGCACTGCTGGCGGGACGTTAAGACCGGGGGTCGGTTCGATGACAGCCCCGAACGACAGTGGATACGGTTCGCCGGATGTCACACGCGGTGGCGTCGGTGCGATGCAGAGCAGCCCTCCGACCGGACGTTCTAACCGGGGGAAGGCCAATGGTCTGAATATGGGTACCCGTAGCGGCGCGAACAGCGACGTGAACAGACCACGGTACGGCCCAAAAGAAAACAGCCAGTAGTGGAAACAGCGGACTGCACGCGGCGTTAACATCGCGACAGGCTCACTCGACAAGCAACTAGCGCATGCCTGCAGGCTCGGTGAACGCGTGGACCAGTCGACGGCTTCGTCCCACGGAAGAGTCGTCAAATTTGTCGCCGGTTCGTTTCACGAGACAGACTTCGTCGTTGACGATGATGTCGCCAAGGCTGAGCCGGGGCGCGCTGGTGACCTTGAGTCTGGCAGAAACGTCGCGACGGCATCGGTCAGGTCGTCGGCTTTGGCTCGGGCCAAGGCCAACCCTTCCGCTCGCCGGGCACATCCCGCTCAGGGGACGACGCGACCCCGACTCGATTCACTTCCTCCACGGCATCGTGCAACGGTTCGGCCCCCGCCTCCTTCCTCATCCCGGGAAGCCCGTCCCCGAACCACTTCACCTTCTTCCGGAGGTGACCGACATACGAGTTCCAGCCGTCAGGGTTGCCGTCAAAGAGCTCGTGCTGAACGGTTGACGCCAGAGCTTTCCGGTTGAGCTCCGTATCAAGCAGCTCCTTTGGCCACAGGAAGAACGCGCTGGCGACGCCCGCGCTGAACTCGGCCACCGTCATCTTCGGCCCAAGCGCCTGGAGGAAGCGGAAATCCTGTGACAAGTTCTGCTCCTTCGCGAGCTGCACCACCAGCGCCTCCGGCCGACCTGTCCTGGCTAAACAGCTCAAAACTTCGAGCATGTCGCCGAGGTGAAGCAGCAGTTCGCGTCGGTCAAATCGGTCGTCCATTGCAGCTATCTCCGCTCGTTGCGTGCCTGGCTGGAAACGGTCTGTTCCGGCGCAACACCGCGCCCCGGCGACTCCTGTCCCGGCGCGTCTTCGTCAACCATTGCGTCATCGTCCTCTGACTGCACGAGTGGGGGAGCGCTGTCAGGCACCGGTGAGCCAGAGGCGTTCGGGGCGTCTCCAGGCCGTTCATCTTTATCATCGTCGCGGCGCACGTCGCGCGTCTGTCCCTTTCGTTGATTCGTCATGGATTCCTCCTGAGGGAGGCAACGACCCGATGTAATGGGTCTGCCTGTGCGACTATCTGACAGGCGGCGGCAGCTTCGGCTTGGCCGCCCGGGTGACTTTGCTGACAGTGAGTCCGGGTTCAACTGCATGCTCACATCGCGGGGAAATCGCGGACCAATGTCAGCGGTGCATCATCCGCCTCGCGGCCGACAACCTCTCACGAAGGCGCAAACCCCATTCAATTCCGCACGTTATTTCTACCGTTTCTCGTGTCCCTCCAGGATGCTGAGCAGCTTTTCCAGCTTGATACGTTGGGCAAGCCCGAGCCCCGGCGTTGCGTGAATTTCGTGAAGACGACGTCGCCAATAGGTCTGGGCAAATATCGAGTGCGTCCCGTCCGCCCCAGTGCTTTTTCTAGATTGGAAATCTCTGCGTCTGCGTGCCGGAGAGCGTGCCGGTTTGAGGCGCTCAGGCCCCATCGACGAGTTCCCCTTCCCATGTCGGCCTCCATCGCGAACTATGCTCCATGCTCCGTAGCGCAAAAGAAGCGCCAGGCCGACACTCTTTCCGTGCATCGCCTCCATGTCGACGAGGTATATCTTTTGCCCCTTAAGTTATTTTGAACCCATCACCCACAAGGGTGACGGTTTATGAAGGTCATTCTCGCGCGAACGAGTGCGAGCGTTTGCGTAGACTGCACAGCTTCGGCATCCCCGACACGCCAACGGAGTCGTCGTTTGATGCGATAACGCGCCTGGCGGCAATGTCGTTGCGTGCTCCGATTGCGCTCATCATCGACGAAAAACCGATAGTCGCGCATGTCGGCCTGGGCGATGCAGCCACTGTCCGAATTGGCACAGAATACTGCGAGCGAGCCGTCACGTGCATCCTGCAAGAAGGGGGCGCTCCTGTGCGCAGGCACGTCGACCTCAATCACGTACCGCGCTGAGTCTTTCGCCAGATTGGATGCTAGGTCGGTACGTGTCGTTCGTGGGTAAGGGAAGCTGTCTCGCCGTGCATCGTCGTGCATAACTGGGGCCTTGTATGGCGCGCCGCTGTATGCAACGCAAAGCACAAACTGACGTTGCTCGCGTTCCCGGGACCAAGCCTTGCTGCACCGCTGATTCCTGCCCTGTGGCGTGTCGTTCAGGTTCCTTGAAGTGGCTTCACGGACCACTCGCCACGTTACCCAGATGGAGGTTGCAATGAGCAGTCTTTCCAGCAAACAGGCGGTGGCTTCGCAGAGAGCCAGTTTGGAAACCGTGTCCGATGTATGGACCAAGGCATTCGGCTGCATCGAAAAGCTGACTGAGCTGAACCTGCGGGCGGCTAAATCGACGCTCTCCGAAAATCAGGCAATCATCAGCACGGCGTTGTCAGCCAAAGACCCGCAGGAGCTGTTCGCATTGCAGGCAAAGCGCGCGCAAGCCGCCATGGAAGAAGCACAGTCCTACTGGCGGCATGTGTACAACATCATGTTCAGTGCACAGGCCGAACTGGCCGCGAGCGCCGAGGCCCAATTCAGGCAGCAACAGCAGAATACGCAAGCGTTTGTCGATACGGTCGCAAGCAATGCACCGGTGGGAAGCGAACCCGCTATGAACGCGTTGCAATCAGCTGTTAGGTCCGCCAGCGAGACGACGAGCGCAACGATTGAAGCCGGAAAAAAGGCCGCTGCACAGACACTGGAGATTGCCGGAAACAACGTTGACGCAGCAGCTTCCGCCTCAAACAGGGCGACCAGACAGGCCGTTGAACAAGTCACGGCTGCCACAAAAAAATAAGTGTTAATGGACGTGCCTTGTCAATGCCGAAAACGGCTTGACTCTCATGCCTTCGGCCCCGGTGTTCACATCGGAACAGTCGCGCATGGGCGGCGTGGGCACCGCGTTTGGGCGTGAGCGTCCGGAGCCCGTTGGCGGCTTCAGTCGCTGGCTGAAAAGAATCTCCTGTCGCAGCTCGCTAGCGTGTTCGTGCGATATACGTCCGATAACGCAATCCAGCGCATGAGCCCTCAGCATCTCGACGAGATATTCCGTGTGCCCGTCCTGCAGTGCCGGCTAGGGCGGCACCGGAATCGGCACGCCGAACGCGAGTGGCGCGGCGGACACGATGTCTGGCGCGTCCGGCTCTAAAACGATGGGTCACTCTGGCAGCAAGTCGCGAAAAAGCAGATGCAGAAAAAAGGGGCGAAGGGCTCGCCGGCCTCCAGTAGTGAAATGAAAAAACCTACTAGGGGTGAGTTCCGGCAGTACGCCCACCATGGCGCTTTCGCCGTCTTCGCGGCGAGCGCGATACAGATTGAAGTGCCGATTATTCGCGCGCGTCTGGTGGTTAAGGAAAGCAATGCGCCTATGCCACCGAAGCAAGCCATAGTGGCATAGGCGATGGAGCGGCAGATAAGCCCTCCGCCCGGGACAGCTCACCGATAATGTTCAATGCTCGCTCGGCCGGACATTGGGGTCAGTTTCCATCATTTCCTGTGTTGCTGACCAGTACGGCTGCCGGTTGTAGTAGCTGTACGTTGACTCTCCCCATTTCGCATCTGCCATGGCGGGCCAGTGGTCCTTGTCGAAGCCCGGGTCGTCCTTGAGGCGCTGTGCGGTGATGTCGACGAAGAAACACTTCTGGTCCGTATCGAGGGTCAGCGCACTCCATGGGATGGCATGCAGGTTAGACCCCATCCCAAGAAAACCGCCTTCAGACAGCACCGCATACGCGATGCGTCCGTTGCGGACATCAAGCATGATGTCTGAAATCTTTCCCACGTGTTCGCCGTCTGAAGACATCACCTTGGTCCCGTCGAGCGTCGCGGCAGCCATGACGTCTGGTCCCGGTCCGTCGCCAACACCACCGCCCACGATATTCGCTCCGCCTCGGGCAGCACCTTGCGGGTTGATTGAGCCCATGATTCACCTCCATCGAAAATGGTGCCTCCGTAACGAGCAAGCAACATACCTCCGCAGGCGGGTGCCGACGCGAACTTCGGCACATGGCGCCCTCAAGAGAAGACGCGAGGCGCTCTCGGAATGCCGTTCGTTCACCGGTTACGCCCAATACCTTGAGGGCATCGGGGCCCAACGCGCGGGCGCCGGAGCCGGCACATTGACGCGCTTTTTGGAACAGCACAAACGCCGGGCCAGGAGCGAGCTGACGGCAGACTCAAGGGCTTTCAGGTCGACGGGCTTGCAGAAGAACATGTTCCACAGCGCGGACCTATCTTTGGGCGGCAACTCGCCAGATGTCATCACCACCGGAATCTGCGCAAGTGAAGGGTAAAATTTCAGCCGCTCGCAGAGGGCGATGCCGTCCATTCCCGGCATGTTCCAGTCGGTGATAATCAAATCAGGCAGATGGCGCCGCGCCAACGCCAGCGCCGGTTCACCGCTATCCGCGAGCAGCACCCGGTGACCACTTCGCTCGAAAACCAGCTGAAGCATCCACAGTGATTCACCGTCATCGTCGACCAGGAGAATGAGAGCCATAGCGCAGCAACCCGGGACATATCGATTTTGCGCATTAAGCATGCCGCCTTGCACAACCGCCGGCCTGCGCCCTCGAAGACGTTTTGTTGTTCGTCGTACTCGGCGGCCGTGCGCTGAGAGCGGCGCTCTATCGTCAGTGCATTCGGCGTTTTAACGGGAGCGTGACGACGCTGTCGCCGAGGCCAGGCTGGAGCGCCCTGGGACCGACATACGCGTTCCAGCCGTCAGGGTTGCCGCCAGAGCTTTCCGGTTGAGTCCGGTGGCATGCGGCGCCTGCTGCCAGTTCAGCGACGCGTGCCGGCTCGTGCGACGCCGCCGGAGTCGAGATGCACCGGGAGTAAGTCGTTCAACTACATCCGCGTTCGAAATTTCAAGGTCAGAATTGACGTTGCTTCAAACGCGAAATAACTTCGGTGTGGCGAGCGTATTGAGGGGACAATCCCAAAGAGACGCGAGCATGCAGGCTAGGCGACCGGTCGCTCATCGTCGGCCTGTTCAACCGATGTGCGGCTCGAAAACCGTCGGTATTCTAGCCGGTGCGGCTCGGTGTCAGATTCCAGTCACCCGGAGGCATACGAAGCCAGGACGATTGTCGCGCATCGCCACCGCTGCATTTCAAAACCAGCCGGAGGCGGAATCATCCGCCGCACCGACATTTGGGTGGGCCAGTAGGTCAGGGGAAGAGCTAACGCCGCTCGGGGCCGTTGATTCCGCACGGTGTATCCACATCGCCGACGGCGGCCCACGGGACACTGCTTCGGCGCGACGCATCCAGCTCATGCCCTTTACTGCCAGCCCGGATGGGCCCACCGCAAATCGGGCGAGCCTCGGGTCTGGTTGCACACGCGGATATATGCCCGTCACGGTGCCTTTTCGTCCGGCGGCTGGTCGCCGGGAGACGGCTCCGGAGGCGTCTCCTCGTCGGGAACGTCTTCGTCCGGTTCTGTTCCTGGAACGTCGCTGTCTGTCTGCGTTCCAGCATTCTCGTCCGGCCCGATTTCCGTCGCTCCACCGGTCGACGGCGGGTCGCTCGCAGCGAACGTATCTTCGACAGCTGTATCGACGTCCTTTTCCGATTTGTCGTCGGCCGCGCGTTGCTCAGTAGGATGGGTAGCCATTTCCAACTCCTGATGGTTTGTGTTCCGAGAGGCCGCAACGGCTGTTCCTGAAGCGGCATCAGCCTGCGCGGCAAGAAGGCGAGCGATGGTAGAGCCGCGCCAACAGCGCAAATCAGCGCAGACCCTCCGTGCGGGGAAGAACCGTCAATGCATTGGCATTCCAAAAAACCGGACCTGCAGGGGAGCAAATCCGCTCCGTCCGGTCGTATCCATTGTGAGTTGTCGTCTGACCGAATGTTCTTCAATGGGAAGGGGCATCCCGTAGCCGCACTTGTTTCGGCTTTCCAGAAACTGGTTTTCCGGTGCTAAGCTTGCAAAAAAGCCGGGAGGATAGCGACTGACCTCCGACCGGTGGCTTGTGCAGCCGTAATCAGAAGCCGCGCGAGTTTCCTGCCGCCGGCTACGAGGAGAAGTCCATGGCAGCGCGCGCAATCGCATCGTTGACCCTTTCATTCGGGCTGGTTTCCATCCCGGTCAAACTGTATTCGGCCACCGAGAGTGCCTCAGGGGTAGGCTTCAATTTCCTGTCGCCAGAAGGCGGGCGGGTGAAGCAGCAGTACGTTTCTGAAGCCACCGGCAAGGTCGTGACACGTGCTGACATGAAGAAAGGGTACGAGTTCGAGAAGGGACAGTTCGTCGTTTTCACGCCTGATGAGCTGAAAGCGCTCGAGGAAGGCGCGACGCATGTCGTGGAAATTGTCTCTTTCGTGCCGGAAAAATCGGTCGACCCGCTGTACTACGACAAGGCGTATTTCATTGCGCCGGACAAACGGGGTGGCAAACCCTACAGTCTGCTGCAGCAGGCGATGCGCCAAAGCGAACGGTGCGCACTCGCCAAATGGTCCTATAAAGGCAAAACCCGCATCGTCCAGATACGGCCCGCTGAAGACGGTATGGTTTTCCAGCAGCTGCTGTTCGCAGATGAGGTGCGCGCATTGAGCGATTTGCATATCGAGCAGGCGCCCGTAACCGCCACGGAACTCAAGCTTGCGCTGCAAATCATCGACCAGGTCTCCGAAGACGCTTACGACCCGTCGGCTTATGAAGACGAGGAGAAGAAGCGGATTCTCGAGGCCATCGACCGGAAAATCGCGGGCAAGCAGATTGTGTCTCCAGAGGAGTCCACGAGTGAGTCGGGCGGCCAGGTAATTGACCTGATGGAAGCACTTCGGGCGAGTCTCAGCGCCAACAAGGCGAAACGGGACGTACCGGCGAAGACGGCGCCGGCCAGGACAACGGCAACGAAGAAGACCACCGCCGCTGACGTCGAAGTGTTGGCAGCCAAACCAAGGCGCCCTGTCAAACGAGCCACACCGAAAGCCGACATCAAGGAGGCGCAACCGGCAAAGGTTCGAGCACGCAAGTGACCAGACCGAATCAGTCAAACGATTACTCGTTGCGCAGCCTTCAATCGCTGCTGGGGGTCTCGCGTCGGGTGCTTTCCGGACTAATTGACGCTGGATTCGTTCACCCGGCGCGCGGTCGCAGAAACGAGCTTCGGTTCTCTTTCCAGGACGTAGTGGTCCTGCGCACAGCATTTCAGTTGCAATCAGCCAAAGTCTCATCACGGAAGATTCTGAGAACGCTTGCGAAGCTGAAAGCCGAACTTCCTGATGAGCTTCCACTGTCTGGAATTCGAATCACATCGGTAGGCGAGACGGTGGCTGTCAGGTCAGGACAGGCCCAATGGGACGCCGCTTCCGGCCAGCACCTGCTCGACTTCGAGGTCGCACCTATTAGAGGCGAGGTCGCTTTCCTCGACTCGGCACCGCGAAACCGGGCGAATCGCGAACAGCAAGCTGAGGAGTGGTTTGCGCTCGCGGAACAACTGACGGGAACCGATGCTGTCGGCGCAGAACAGGCTTACCGGAAAGTATTGGAGCTCGCGCCATCACCGCATTACCACGCTTATACCAATCTTGGCGTATTGCTCTGCGAGGCAGAAACCCGCTGCGACGAGGCGTTGTCAGTTTTTGACGGGGCGTTACAACATTTCCCCGATGACGCGTTACTGCACTTCAATCGGGCAGTCGTTCTCGAAGAGCTAAGACGTTACGACGCTGCGGAAACATCCTATCAACGATGCATTGAACTTGACCCAACGCATGCCGACGCTCATTTCAACCTCGCCAGATTGAGCGAGATTCGTGGCGACAAGCAAGGCCTCGTCCGGCATCTCAGCGCTTATCGTCGGCTCGTCGGCTGAACTGGACTTCGCCGCCAATTCGTGTGTTTCAGAGCACGACGTTCGACCAATCAACTCGTACATGAGGATGCTGAAACTCGCGGCATGTCCGGACGACGGCCTGATGCGAACAGGTACAAAGCTGCAGCTGCCGCTTCCGCATCGTGCTCGTGGCGCAAACGCTCTGTCGAAGTTCATCGACGCGACTTGTCCTCCACCCACGTTTTACTTGTCCTCCACCCACGCGCAACTTGTCCTCCACCCACGTTTTACTTGTCCTTCACACACGGGAAATGGGTATCCACTTCTGAGAACTCTGGTGTGGGCACGGTGTTCTCGCGGTCGAACGCGCCGGTAATCATATAATCTTTAATCTGTGTAATTCGCTATCCTTGAGCGACGTGTCTCTCGTTATTCGCACTTGACAGCCTTCCTGCCAAGCTCTCGTGTGCTTGCTTCAAATGCTGTCACGGATCGGCGTAATCGAGCCGGTGATGATCGGCATAATGAGGCCACCAGAAGTGGCCCCGAAACGCGATTTCGAAGGGACTCAAGAATGCGGTTTTTTGCCAGATTTTGCAACGGCGTTTTCGCTGTTTTCAGGCATTGGTTTGGGCTTGCGGAAGCTGTCGCCTTCGATCACCACGCGATAGGCGCCGTGGCGTAGCCGGTCAAGCGTGGCGGCGCCGAGGATACGGTTGTCGGGGAACGCGTCGCCCCATTCGCTGAAGTCGAGATTTGAAGTCAAGACTGACGCCGCGCGCTCGTACCTGGCGGCAATCAGATCGTGGAAGTCTTCGTCGTGGGGCGGATGCAGGGGTTTGAGCGCGAAGTCATCGACGATCAGCAGCGGCACGCGCACGAACTGCTGGAACTTGCGTTCGTACAGGCCGGTAGCGCGCGCGGCGTGCAACTTCTTGAGCAGGTCAGTCTGCGTGATGAACAGCACGTCGCGCCCCTGGCGGGCCGCGCAGTGGCCCAGGGCCTGAGCCAGATGCGACTTGCCGACGCCCGTTTGGCCGACCATCAGAATGCAGACCTTCTCGTCGATGTAGCGGCCCGTGGCCAGATCGTGAATGTGCGCCCGATTGAGCTTGGGCAGCAGGTCAAAGTTGAAGCTCTCGAGCGTCTTGCCCAGCGCGAAGCCGGCGCGGGCGAGCCGCGCGCCGAGTTTCTTCTGGTCGCGCCGCGCAACCTCGTCGTGCAACAGCATGGCGAGGAATTCGGTGTAGGCAAGCTGCCCGTCGATGGCCTGCCGGTTGCGCTGTTCGAGCGAGTCGAGGATGCCCGAGAGGCGCAGTTGCTTGAGGATGGAATTCAGTTCTGGACTCGGATTCATGATGTTCAATGCAGCAGGATAGATTGGAGGTCGCGGCCGAAGCGGCCGCCGTTCAGATAGGTGTCGGCGGGTGCCGGCGTTTGCGCCGGGGCCGCCGCAGGCTGGCTGTCCAGCCCCTTGTCGAGAATGGTCTTGATGGTGCGGTACTTCGGGCTGGCGAACGTGAGCGCGCGTTCGCAGGCGGCATTCAGTCGTGCATCGCCGTACTTCTCGCGCATACGCACGATGCCCTGCGCGCCGCGCAGGTTCACGAGCACCGTATCGTTGAACAGCGCGAGAATCACCGCGTGGCAGGCTGGCCCGATCTCCTTTGCCCGGGCCAGACACCACTGCGGGTCGTGCTCAAGCCAGGCCTGTGCTTCAGGTGGCTGGTGGTCCCGTACCGTCGAGCGATCGCCGGGCTTGCGCTTGCGCACGTGTGTTGCGACGAGTTCATGCCGGTGGAACACCTGCACCACTGTGTCGGTCGCCTTCAGCCACAATTGCTTGCCCACCAGCGTGAACGGCACGGAGTACAACACCTTCCTGTAGACGACGTGTCCGTCCGTATGCACCTTGACCTCGCTCCACACGGCGAGCACCGGCGGCACATCGGGCAGCGGCGTGAGCAGCGGGCGCTCGATCGTAAATCGCGTCAATGGCTGTTCACGTGTCGTGCCGTGATCGCGCACACCGGCCTGCTGCATCACCCAGTCGCGCAACTGCCGGTTGGCATCGGCGAGATCGCGGAACTCGCGCAGCGGCACGAAGGATCGTTTGACGTATTTGACGCCCGATTCAACGATTCCCTTTTTTTGCGGGTCACGTGGCGGACATGCGTCGATCCGGAAACCGTATGCTTCGGCAGCCGAAGCATACGAGCGCTGCACCTCGGGATCGTACGTGCAGGCCTTGATGATCGCGCACTTCGCGTTGTCGATGATGACGCGGCCTGGACAACCACCGAACCATTCGAACGCACGCCGGTGGCAGGCCAGCCATGTCTCGACCGTCTGGTCCAGTACGATCTCGGCGTACTGATGCCGCGACCAGCACAGGGTCATGACGAAGAACCACGTCTTGAGCGGGATGCCGGACTCGTGCGTGAGCGCTGGCCCCGAGCCGAAGTCCACCTGCACGGCGTCAGCTGGCGCCCACTCAAGAATCGTCGTTGCGGTGACGCCGCGCTCGGCCTTCAAGTGCAGCAGGAAGCGGCGCACTGCCGAATAGCTGCCGGTGTAACCGTGGTTGCGTTGCAGCGCACTGAAGATCGTAGTGCCTTGTACGTCGGCGTCGAACCAGCCGCGCAACAGATCGCGAAACGGCTCGAGTGTGGAGATGCGGCTACGCGGCACCTTCGGGTCACGGCCGAAGATGCCCGCGAGCTCGGCATCGTCTGGCAAGGGCCTGCCCGGGTCGAGCCAGCCGTGGGTGAGCGCGACCTGCCGTACGGTCTTCAGCTTGCTGCGCCCCATCAGGCGCGCGCCGGCAATGTCGCGGTCGGAATCGCCCTGACGCATACGCGCCAGAACCTGTCGATACTCAAACACTTCGAACCTCCTGTTACTCATCGGCCCTCCGGGCAAAGAATCCGAAGGTACCGGGTTACGGAAATTCGAAATGCGTTTCGGGCTGCAGCCCGACATAACAACGAGCCGGTCAAGTGGCCCGATTACGCCGATCCTGAGGTGGCTCCTATACGCCGATCATCGAGTGGCTCCAATACGCCGATCCTGCACTGGCTCGATTACGGCGATCATCTGGTGGCTCGATTACGCCGATCCCGAAATGGCCTCATTACGCCGATCCGTGACAAATGCTGTTCACTTAGCGCGCGGAGTTTTGGCAACCAGGACGAACGATTAGCGCACGCGAGTTACCTCTGCCACCGAACGCGGCCGCCTGCAAACTCCCACGAGTCGCGGCCACACGACTAGAAGTCGCCGGTGCTTCAATGCGCTCCTTTGGCTGCCTGTGCACAGCTTCGAGAAAAGTCTGGAGCAATGCCGATTGCGCCATGGTTCGCGTTCCTCTTTCCGACAACCCCTTGCGGAACTTCGACGAAGTTGCAAACACGCTTACCTTGTCGTTGTCCTAGGCGTTTGCTTCCGGTGATACGAGAGGAGATGTTGCATGGATTCGAGGCTCTCTCGCGGTTAGCAGACTTGCAGATTCAATCCAGTTTACCCTGTTCGGCCAGTTCCACCAAAGTGTCGACAACATGCCGCACCCTGGGGTCGTAGATGAGCCACCTTCGGCCAGACGGCGTGCACGTCTATCTGGCTCAGTAACGGTCTAAGGTCGCGAAGCGTTTCTCGCGATGTGGGGCTAGAAAACAAGGGGCCACCCGAAGGTGGCCCGAAAACTTAGGCTATTGACTACCGTTTTCATACTGCCGACTGCTACTTCGTCTTACTTTGCGTCGCGTTCGTTTGCCTACCGTCGACGCCTTCCCCGAGCGTGTGATTTTTAGCGTTCTCCTTCTCAGGCGCGCCGCCGCTTTCCGCGGTCTGGACGCCGGTCACGAAGCCGCGACCAAGCGTCATGCCACTTCCTGAAAATGCGCTCTTTGCGGCCTGGCAACTGGCTCGCTTTAGTGCGTCATTTGAACCAGTTATCGGCAAACGGCGACGCAACTTTAGCCGTTCGAGCGTCTGCTCGGACCGACAGCTTCAGCTCGGGTGCGGTAGGCCCTTCACGCTCGCCGTAGCTCCGGTGAACAGGATAGTGAACCGCCCCGGATTTGGTGGAGGCTCCAACTCTTGAGAGAATGGAGCCATGAACAAGTCGAACAAATTTTCTGCTGAAGTCCGGGAACGTGCAGTGCGCATGGTGCAAGAGCATCGGGGCGAGTATCCGTCACAGTGGGCGGCGATCGAATCCATCGCCCCCAAGATCGGCTGCACGAGCCAGACATTGCTGGGGTGGGTCAAACGAGATGAAGTCGATAGCGGCGAGCGCGAGGGCGTGAGCACGTCGGAACGCGAACGTCTTAAGGCACTGGAGCGCGAAGTCAAGGAACTGCGCCGCGCCAACGAGATTCTGAAACTGGCGAGTGCGTTTTTCGCCCAGGCGGAGCTCGACCGCCGCCTGAAGTCCTGAAGGCCTTCATCGATCAGCATCGAGACACCTTCGGGGTCGAGCCGATCTGCAAGGTCTTGCGGATTGCCCCGTCGGGCTACCGGCGCCATGCTGCGCAGCTTCGCGATCCGTCGCGCCGCTGCGCACGTGCGATACGCGATGAACGCCTGCGGCCTGAGATCCAGCGTGTCTGGCAAGCCAACATGCGTGTCTACGGAGCGGATAAAGTCTGGAAGCAGATGAACCGGGAGCGCATTGCGGTGGCTCGCTGTACGGTCGAACGGCTGATGAAGCAACTGGGTTTGCGTGGCGTAACGCGAGGCAAACGTGTTCGCACGACCATTGCCGATGCGGCGGCCGCTCGCCCGCTGGATCGGGTCAACCGGCAGTTCAGGGCGGACCGGCCAAACGAGCTCTGGGTTTCTGATTTCACCTATGTCTCGACGTGGCAGGGCTGGCTCTACGTGGCCTTCGTGATCGACGTGTTCGCCCGACGGATTGTCGGCTGGCGCGTCAGTTCGTCGATGACTACAGACTTCGTTCTGGATGCACTTGAACAGGCACTTTATGCGCGGCGCCCAGGCGGAGATGGAACGTTGATACATCACTCCGACAGAGGCTCGCAATACGTCAGCATTCGCTATAGCGAGCGACTGGCCGAAGCGGGCATCGAGCCCTCGGTTGGTAGCCGTGGCGACAGTTACGACAACGCACTGGCCGAGACAATCAACGGTTTGTACAAGGCCGAACTGATTCATCGCCGCACCTGGAAAACACGCGAGTCCGTCGAGTTGGCAACGCTGGAATGGGTGGCCTGGTTCAATCATCATCGATTGATGGAACCCATCGGCTACATCCCGCCGGCTGAAGCTGAGGCAAACTACTATCGGCAACTTGAAACATCGGTCGCCGAACCCGCATTAACTTAAACCAACCAGCCTCCACGATTCCCGGGCGGTTCACTTGGTGAAGTTGAGCCCCGCCTTATCCTGAGCGAGGCCTTCAGACACGTTCCAAAGCATCATGAGATGCCCCTCGGAGCCAGCGTCGCCCGTCAGCCGTTCGCCTCAGGGCGCTAACTTCGCCACCCTGTCCGGTATCTCAAGGCTATCCCACAGTACCGGTTGTCCCGCGACCGCTGTCGTTGATGTCCGACCAGTCGCGCGGCTGCACCGCGGAGCAGGCAGCAGTATGTATACGGCGATACAGGGATGATGTTTTCGCATCCGAAGAACGCGCTTGAAAATCTGGCCGCGAGCAAGAGAGCTTTGCCAACAAAAAAATTTGGGACGTTTCAAGCTCGTTCCCTCGACCAAGGTCCTATTCGTGGCGCACCTCGCAGAGCTCATGAAGACTATGGCGGAAGAGCCAACTTTCGTGAGCGCCGTGCTCAGCGAAGACGCTGCGGCCGAAGACGAACTGGTTTTGTTCGAGGTATGGAACGGCTCCTCAGAAGAATGGCTCAGCGAGCAGCCTCAGAAACCGTACCGAGCAGTCTATGACGATGCAACAAAGGACTTTGTTGCCGAGAAGGATGTTCGATTTCTGTCGCCCGTTGTGCTTCAAAATTAGCCTCATCGTGGTGGTGCGCCAATGTCGCGTAGGTCGGAAAAGTTGTCGTTGACCGCAAGGAGACCAGCGGACAGATGCGACATGTCAATGCGGCGTCAGGCCCGCTCTATGTGTCCCCTGACGTTAGCCCACGCAATCGACGGCGGAGCGCCTTTCCCCGCACTAACCGTGGCTATCGACCCACGCGCGACACCACGAAAGGCCTGCTGATTCTGCCTCTTCATCAGTATCGAATGCGCCAAGCACCCCGGATACCTCTACGACCTTGGTGTCGCGGTCTTGCACAGAGGGGGAAGGGCCATCAGGAACTCCAGCTTAATGGGTGTGAACAATCGATGGTAATGCGGCTGCGGCATTCCATCAGGGCGAGTGCGGGAAAATGCTAATGTCTAGCGACTGCCGCCTCACAAAGCTGACTCGTGAGATTGCCGTCAGGGTGAGGTGAGGTCTGTTTTCTCGAGCAGCGCATCGAAGGCTTCCCGCGCGTCCTTCAGTTCCTGCATGGCCGCCGCGAATCGGGCCAATCCCAAAGTCGTTGGTTGCTTATGTGGGTCTCCTGCGTAGTGCGCTTCCAACCGTACTGACGCGGCTTGTACTTCTCGCGCGGCGGTCACCACGCGCTCGAGGGCGCGTGCCTCCGCCGAGACCTTTTTCGCTTTCATCGTCGTTGTTTCCTGGGGACCGGGTGCGACCACCGTCCGGACGCTTCGGTTGGCGTTTGGCGTTGCTTCCCTGAGGCTGCCTGCATTGGAAGCACGCAATGCGCCGACTCTAAAAGATGCGTCGGATTTAATCGGTGCGAGGCGTCACAGACGGTCGCCGCTGGAGCCGCGTTATCGGTCCGCAAAGTCTGCTGCCGACAATACTATCGGGGCGCCGGTCTGCTTGAGCATTCTTCTTTCGACGGCTGCCGTTATGCGCTGGTGTCCGTCGGCAAATGCTTTCAATGTGCGCGCCTCGTTAGCACCGGCCGGCAACCAGAAATGCCGTTCGAGCGCGTCGCGGCTGATTGAGCATTGCACCGACTGGTTGCGAAAAGATGCAACGAAAGCAACCAACCTTCCGTCTGAAGAAACGCCGGGTTCCGCGGTGAGGGTGTCGTCCATAGTTGTATAGAGTCCTTATTGACCGAACGCAGGGTTGCCGCCGAAAGCACCCGCCGGCTTACCCGGTCAATAGTAAACCAGACGGCCCCCGGGGTTGACCGCTGTCGAGCCCTATCGTTAAGCGGAAGCGTCGCCGCAGCCCATAGAGTAACGGGGCGCAGTGCAGTCGGGATGGTTCACAGCGGCGCCTGTCCCGACCCGATAGCCCGCGACTTTCTTCCCTTGTAGTGGCTTTTTTTTTCAACCAACTCGCGACTTCTATGGCGTGGTGCAATAGAAACTCCGAAGTGGCTATCGATGAGGGGAGTTCCGCCTGGATGTGCGAGCCCTCTGCCGGTTGGCCTAACCAATCGACTGTTCCGAACTGGAGACGGATATTTCAGGCTGGAATGCATCGATGCTTTCCAGCAGTCTCTGCAGTCGTTGTTGCTGGTTCGGTGTAAGTCCCTGCGTCGCAAGTGCCTGAAGCACGCGCCCGCGCCAGTAAGTTCTGGTGAATAGAGACTGCGCTCCTTCCGCGCCCAGGACCTGCTCGAGATGGCCAATCGCAGGGGCGATATTACGGAACGTGTAGGGACTTATGCCCGTCGGGTCTCTGTCAGTGAAGGTCATTGCGTGCGCTCTGATTTACCTGCTTCTGCTTTGCGGCATATGTCCGGAAAAAAAGTTTCGCCCAACTTTACTGGTATGAAAAATATAACAATATGGGTCAGGACTTGAAATCAACCAATGCAACAAACAGGCTGCTGCGACGACCCAATCACACGGCGCTAGCGCCAGCACATACTCCTGGCCCGCGGGTCCCGGGCGGGAACACCTGCCATGTGCCGTCATCGTGCCGGAAGAAAAAAAGCGCAACCGAACCTTCCGGTCGCTGTACCTCAACGCGTGCGAAACGTCCGCGGCTAGAGCCTGTGCGACTGAATCGGGTTACCCGAATCGGCGTCGCCGCAGCTGGCGTCAGCCATTTTTCAACCAGCGAACGCAGGGACCTTTCTGCCGTGTTCATCCGCTCCTCCTTCAGCTTCGTTACCGTCGGCTCGGCGTTGCCCTGTGGCACTCGCCTCGATGTGCCTCCGGGCTCGAAGAAAGTGGTCACTTCGCGTGATGGATGCCGGACGAAATCAAACGAAGCTACGGCAGGCGACCTGCGCAACGGCGCTTGAAAATTTCTGGCGCAGGAGACGAGTTCCGCGACCGCGTGCGAGGCGCACCGGGCGCCTCGCACCGCCACAGGCGGCCACCCCGCAAGCAACGCGGGCGGGGTGTGCTCGCCTGAACGATTTGACAGTAGTGCGCTACGACAAAACGCTATTACTTCTCACTGGTTTCGACCGGTGCTGCAAGCTGTCGAGTCCGCTTGACCGAGGTCGAAGCCGCCGCGCTGATATTGCTCTCCGCAGTCTCTACCGCCTGCTTTGCGGCCTTCCTCGCAGCTTCGTACGTCGTGTTCGCCGTCTCGCTTGCCGTGGTGATGAAGGTCTTCCACGCAGCCACGGCGTTTTCGCTTCCCGCCGGCGCGCTCTTCGCGACGCTGTCGACAAATGCCTGTGCATCGTGCTGGAACTGCCTGATTTGTGCTTCGGCGACGGCGGCGAATTCGGCTTGAGTGCTGGAGATAATTTCGTAAACGTGGCGACAGTATGACTGTGCTTTTTCTATGGCGGGTTGAGCCTGGCCTGCCTGTTGTGCGAAAAACTCCTGCGGCGCTCCGGCCGAAAACGCCTTGACCAGGTTTTCCTGATTTTCGGCGAGGCTTGATTTGACTGCTTGCATGTTCAATTCGACCAGCTTTTCGACGGCGCCAAATGATTTCGTCAGGATGCCGAATGTTGTGGCAACACCAGCTTTCTGCGCCGCGACGATTTGTTCCGGGGGAATACTGCTCATCGTTAACTCCATGGAGGTGAGGTGACCAACGTCAAAAAGTCAGATGAATGAAATCGCAAGCTATGAGTCATGAAATGGCTTGTGCGCTGCAGCAATAGTCATTCTATGAAGGAGCGGGCGGATGTCAACTACAGATTCGGCGGCAGCGCCGGGCGGCGTGTAAGAACGCGGGCAAACGCCCCGTCGGTATTGGTGGCGAGCGAATACCAAGGGAATACCCGCGGAACATCTGATTCCTCAGGATGCTATTGAGAAGCTTTTACCCAGATTTGTGCGGCGCCACAAGAACCACACGGTCCATTTGACGCTGAGAGCCGGTCCTGGGCGCGAGCAGGTTACCGGATAACGTAAAGCGCAGTCTTGATGACAAAATATTTTCTGTTTGACAGGGCATACTGGCGAAGGAATAGTTGAGCGGCAACTCGGTCGGCTTCGAGCGCGACATCGAGGGCATGCTCAAGGCCGTGCGTGCGGAATACAACATCAATACCGAAGTGAAAGACATCGGCAACCCGTTTGGGGACTAACCGCGAAAGACATCGATTCCTTGTTCGTTTTTGATGGCATGCGCACTAATGGTGCGCTTACCTCAATGGTCTACCTTGCGACGCCCGTCGCAGATATTCCTCGCTTTGAAACGTATGCTTTCTACGAGCCCCGACCGGCCGCATGTCTGCTCGCAATACGGGCAACCGACGATGGAAATTTGGATTCAACCCTGCGCCCAGTGCGCTGACCTTTACGGGAAGGCGGCGGCCGAGCTCCGCAGCAGAACCTCACGCTCACCGGCTCCGGGGCAGTGGAGAATGTGCTGCTGCCGTCCTTGCTGAGGAGATGCACCCGTCCCTTTGGCGGGCGTCGCAGCTTGCGCGCAGTCGCGGACGGGTTGTCGAGACTGGGTATCCGGCGCTGTCGACAGAGTTGCCGGGCGGCGGCTGGCCCGTCGGAGCGCTGGTGGACCCGCACACATTTTACGATTTGGTCATCGAGGTCGCCATCGTTCGGCCCGGTCCAATTCAGGGCGGCGCTGTTCATCCTTATCTTCAGCGACGGCAAGATTTCGAGCCTGTGACCTATCCGAGCGATGCGCTAAAGACTGCGCTTGGCCGCACGCTCGGCGTGCCGATTTTCCAGGAGCAGGTGATGCAAGTGGCTATCCTTGCGGCGGGCTTCACCGCTGGCGAAGCAGACCGGTTGCGAAGAGCAATGGCAGCGTGGAAACGGAAGGGTGGACTGGAAAATTACTATGACCGCATCATCAACGGGATGCTCGAGCGCGGCTACGACCAGATTTTCGCAGAGGGCATCTTCGAGCAGATTAAGGGCTTCGGCGAGTACGGCTTCCCGGAAAGCCACGCGGCGAGCTTCGCGTTGCTCGTCTACGCGAGCGCCTGGCTGAAGTGCCATGAACCGGCGGCGTTTCTCACTCCGATGCTGAACTCGCAGCCGATGGGCTTCTACTCTCCGTCGCAGCTAGTTCAGGACGCGCAACGGCACGGTGTGCGTGTGACGCCGGTGGACGTCACGATAAGCGGGTGGGATTCCGTGCTGGAGCACCCGAATGGACAGCCGATGCCGGTCGTGCGTCTAGGGCTGTCGTTACTGCGCGGCATGCGCGACGGCGCGGCAGAACGCATTGAAAATGCGCGTGCAGTCAGGCAGTTTTCTAGTGGCAGCGACCTTGCTCGCCGTGCGCAGCTGGACCGTCACGACCTTCAGGTGCTGGCGGCGGCGAACGCATTCTCCTCGCTCGCGGGCAACCGCCGCGAGGCGTTGTGGCAACCCGCGGCGGCCGTGCCGGACAAGGACATTCTCGCGGGTGCGCGCGTCGACGACTTGACGCCGGAGCTTGGCGCGTCATCGGAAGTCGACGACATGGTCAGCGACTACCAGTCGACGGGACTGAGTCGCCTCGCAGTTGAGGACGCCGGCGGGTTCGACAGCTGACTGGTGCGCATCTTATAGCTCTCGGTCAGGCAGGCTTTATCCTGGCAGACGTTACGAGAATGCGCGAGCCACTCGCGTTGCGCAGCGCGCGCTGTCGGCGACGTCGCGCCCAATGCACTGCGATAGAGCGTGTACATCTTGCGGTCCATTCCCGACAGTTCAGGGTCCTGACAGATAAGCCGCTCCTGAGCCGTGGCGGCCCTTGTGCAATCAAAACTGGGACCTTGGGCTGGCAAGGCGGGAGCGGTTCTCCATTCGAGGGGTGGGTTACAAAGTCTCAGAACCCGGCAGGAAACGTCCTTTCCGACCCAAGCCATTTTGGTTGGTCCGTAGTCGTAGGTGAACAGGTCGACCTGCGCGTAGTCCAGTCCATGCGCCATGGCGTTTCGTCCTATCGCTTCGTTACAGATGTCGGACCTGATGGGCTTACCAGTGGCCTTGTTCTAGCACGAGTGGAATGAGCAGGCCCGTGCCCATCACGTCACGGCGTGCCCCTGATGCAAACAGGATTGAAGCACACGCCGATGCGCATTGCGCATAAGACAATGGCAAGCCTGTTTCGCAGGAAGGCTGTCCGCCACCCAAAAAAAAGCCCGCCTGAATTGGCGGGCTAAACCCATGCCTGGGGAGGACATGGAGGAGACTCGGATAAACATAAACCGTGCTGACGAGGCGCATCCCACGAACTAAATCTACAGGCAGTCTGTACTTCGTGCCATCGCACAAAGGTATAGCGGTCCTCACCTACGAGTTTTGGAAGTCATACAAAGGTTTAATGGAGCCGCGGCAAGACGTGGCAATCCAGCCCCCGGGTGAAAGGAGCTTGGAGGCATGCGAATGACCAAGTAACGCCGAATATATCCGCGCACCGGAAACGGCTGTAAGGCCCCTGCGTACTGTGCTGCGTACCGGGTCGGCGCGAACCTGCCTTTTTGGGCGGCGACAATGACTACGTCCGGTCGTGTTGCCTCACGAAGGAATGTTACCCGACGGATTGTTGTCGTTTCGCTTTCTTTCTTCTCTTCTTTCGTGGTTTGCCGGGCGCGGAGCGCCCGGCCCCCGGCGACTTTCAACTTCTCCGCAACTCACACTGCGGCTGGCGCACCAGCGGACTTTCGCAGGCCGCCCAGAATCAGTTCTTTTACGCGCTCTGCTCGCCACGCCTTGACCCGGCGCTGCAGCGTTCTTAGTTGTGCCTGACTTGCGTACGCCTCTGGAAACATTGCGGCCAACCGATCCATCAATACGTTGGCCGGCACCGAGGGCTCTGCAATCAGCCATCCTTCGATTAGCGGCCACGCGTCGGCGAACGGATCCACCCGACTTCTCCACCAGTGCTTTGCCTTGGGTTGCTTTCGGTGCGTTGGACGTGCCTCACCTTCCTTCCATGCCGAAGAAAGGCTGGCGAGGAAGACGGCAACATCTGATTCGCCAGCCGGCGCTGCTTCAGCACGCACGCCGTGGGCTGCGAAGTCGCTCAATGTCTGCTGAGCCGTTCGCATCTCCTGCAGCAGCCGCACAGGATCCAGACCATTGAACCGCGCCTTCAGTTTCTCTTTGATAGCGGGTTCGACGCTGTCGTGTGCCAGAAGCCGATCGCACGGCGTCGCTGGTGCTAAATAGACCTTGCGTACGCGCGCGCCGTCACGCGTCTTGGACTTCAGCTTGAACGAAGGCTGGAAGAAGTTAATGTATAGCCGCGATGATGCGTACAGCTGCGCCAGCGCGTTCCTGGCATCGACACCGCTCAGCCGGCCATAACCCACCAGCCGCCGCACGACGGCGCCGTTCTTCTGCTCCACCCAGGCCTGATCGTTCTTCTTGTAGGCCCTCGAGCGCGTCTGCACAAGACCGCGACCCTTGCAGTAGTCGAGGACGCTCTGATTCATGAACGCACTGTCATTATCCGAGTCCACTCCAAGCATCGCGAATGGCAGATCGGCAGCCGCTTTCTCAAATCCTTCAATCACCAGCATCTGGTTACGTACTCGCATGGCCACACACTCTGTCCAGCCGGTGGCGATATCAGTCAGCGTCAGGGTGTGGACGAACTCGCCGTCGCTCTTCGAGCCGCCGCAGTGTTCGACCATATCGATCTCGAAGAAGCCCGGTGGCGGATCGCGCCAGTCGGCGAAAGTACGCACCGGAATGCTGCGCCGGATGGCCGAGCCCACACCCGTGCGCCGTTTGCGCTGCCCATCGATGTGCGCACGCGCATTGGCCAGCATGCGATCGATGGTCGCCGCGCTGACCTGAAGGAGTTTGGCCTTGACGACCGGATCCAGGTCGAGATGGTCGTGCCGCTCCATGGCATCAACCAGCTTCGGGATCAGCGCCTTCAGTCGCTTGCCGCAAACCCGGTCGGCTGCTTCCCACAATACCGTCAGCGCCTGGCGTACCGCCTCGTCGTACAGCCGGTTGCGCTCGCCCGTCCCCTTGGCTGCGCCGGGCTCTTCCCGCAACAGCCGAATGGCGTGTTTGCGGTGATACCCGGTCAGAGCCACGAACTCATCGAGAATCCTGATCCGGTCACCGAACGTCGCGCTGCCATACCGCAATTGCAATGCTGCCACCAACTCCTTGCGTGTCGTCATGCTGATTTGCCTCGTCACCTCGTGCCGCTCCCGCCGGACAATCCGACGGGTAGCAAACTACGTGAGGCAACAGGTCAGCGCGAGTTGCAATTCTGATGAGTCAATGCGCCGGCCAAGATGTTTGTCGGTAAACCGGACTTCCTGCTTGACGCTATCCACTTTTGCTGTGGACTTTTTTCGCCGGTCCAGTTGACTGCTGTAACTGCCGAAAATCACATCCTTCACTGTGGCGAGCCTCGCGGCTCGCGCGCTCGAAGGGGCGCGTCGTCGTTACCGAGCATCCGGCGCGGCCTGCTGCTGCCCACGCCCGGCATAGGCTAGTTGCACCTGCTGCGCCTGCTGCGCCCTGCCCTTGCCGCCGTGAGCACCCGCCCAGTTGTGCTTCTGAAGCCTCCGCACCTGCCGAGCGCGCACGGCCTTGCCTACATGGGGCTGCCTGTCGACAAGGTTCTCCAGGTGACGCCGAAATCGACCACCGATGTCCTCTGGTCAGCCGACGACGCTTGACGCATCAGTCCGCCCCGCGCTTTGAGGCCGCGCGACTATTTCCCTTTCACCGTCAGGCAGAATGCACCCACACACGGGTCGCTCGGAGCCGCCAGCAACGATTTCCCTGTTGCCGAGTCAATCACCTCGTTCGTCACAATGATTTGGGCTGTCGCTGCATCGTCCGCCAGATTCGTCGACATGGATTTGACAACTGGCCGGTACGCTGTAGCTACGCCTGCGCCAAGCGGGTTCTCGAGGTCAACAAACGTCACCTGCCCTTTCTTCAGGGAAGCCGTTTTCTGCAAAGGTGCGCCGTCGGGGTCCGTCAGCGTCTGGCCATTCGGGTCGACGAAGCTAAGCTCTACCTGGGCAGTGCCGTTTCCAGCGCTTTCTACAGGGCTCTGGACTGTGAGCCTTGCTGTTTGACCGGCTGTCTGTAAACGTAGCCCGAAAATCGGGCCAGGCGGATAGATAGGGCTCGGCGGCAAGAGTGAAACTGACGGCAAGATGGGGCCTGGTGGAAAGAAGACTGTGGTGCTTCCCGTTTGCGAATCAGCAATGTCCGCCGTGGTCGCCAGTGAGCATGAAGCCGTGAGCGGATGAACCACGGGACGGACCAGGACCCGCGTTGCGAAGTTGGTGGTCACGGGCAACGTAATCGAGGCGCTCGCCCCGGGTGCGAGCGTGGGCGTCGACTGTGCAGGATGGTCGGCATTGCCGCCCGGCAGGGCCTGGCCATTGGCGTCCGCAAAATACAGCTGGACACGGCAAGGGTTTGGAGGACACCTGTCCTGTTGCCAGATTGAATACGGTGAGCCGGGCGGTTTGCCCCGTAATTACGCCCAATGTGCCAAATTCAAAGGCAGCCGCTGGCAAAGAAACTGCAAGTGCGACGCCTAGCAGTACAAGATGTGCAGAAACACGTTTCATTGTGACTCTCCTCTCAGGTCAATACTCGAAGCCTATGGATGCAGTACGAGTTGAGTGCGCCAGGGCGCAACACATGAATCCGCGAAAATTAATTCGCTGCCGAGATGCCGTTGAGGTGCACGCCAGTAAAAACTCCGCATTAGGCGAACCGGGACAAATAGACGAGCAAATACGAAAGAGCGCAAAAGAAGATGCGCGCCCGTCACGTTGCAGCGGACTTTTGGGATGAACGTATTGCGCCACTATGTTGTTTTTTGGCTCGTGCGGGCAGATGGGCACAGAGGGTTGCACAGAAGTCTGCGCATGGCGACCTTTGGGTCAGCAGCCACATAAAGATGACGGCGATGGGGTTTGTTATAGCCAGGCGTCTCGATGAATGCAAGACAGGAAGCGGCCCGGCGCTGGCCGCCGTTGCACAATTCGGATTACGTTTTTTTATTGATGTGAGCGTGTAACTGCTTATGCAGGGCCTCTGCGTCACGAACGCCCTCGAGATGCTCTGGGAGTTCTATGTGGTGAAGCTTTTCCCAGGAAAAGAATGTAACTCCACTTCGAACTCTGTCATTCCACTCCAACGTTGGGCGGTGGCGACTATTTCACCTTTGTCGTCCGTAATAACGTAATTTTCATTGCAGCCTCCTACGCGTTTAGACAAGCCCGCCGCCAGTCAAAGTAAATGAAACGGCTCTTCTTTCCAGATTGTGGAAATCTGCCCGGTAGTGAAGAGTTCCGTCGTCCCATCTGCTTGCCGCCTGCCGGTCAGCCATGACGGTGCCCGCTCCAAAAACCAGGTGTGCGGCAAGGAACTGGGCCCCGCTGTCCGCCCCACTCGATAGATTGATGCTGATGGAGGTGTCCGCCGGAATATCAGTCCCACCGGCTGGTCCTAAAGTAATAAAGCCAAGATTGTCGAAGGCCATGATTCTGCTCCTGTTCAAGTGCCTAACCGGCTCCGCCTTCCGGCGAGAAGCCGCTCTCCTTCCAAGGTTCAGTCACTGAAGGCAACCTGGCGAATCAGGCGATTGCGCCGCCCTGCCATCAGTGAAACGACGCCTGGGAAACACTGACGTGGAGTGGACCCCCGGTTTGCCGGCCTCCCGTTGTAGAACGGATTGGTGACTGGAATTCTGAACGCGGCCTCGAATCGCCAGATGTGACGGGCGCCAGTGTGCCGGCCTTCCCGTTCAACGCTGTCTAACGACCGTCGGCATCGAATGCAAGCACAGTTTGAACGAGCTCGGGCTCACAGCCTTGAGAGAGCTCCAGCGCCGGCTCGATGTGAAGCGCACCAGGTCAACTGGCGACGTAACGTTCGATGAGTTCGACGAGTTGATAGCTTTCTGCCGGAGCACACTCGCCTCTGACTCACGCACTGCAACGCTTTGCGGACTTGGTGCACAATGTGGCCAATTGATGGCCATATCGAGCGTAGAAGACCTCGCGAGCCATTCAAGCCTCGAACTGCTTGGCTCGTTGCTGGCAGATAGCCTCGGGCTCAAGCGGCAACTCGCACGTCGGCGCTCCGGCCATCGCGTGGGTCAAAAAGCTATGGCGAGCGCGTTGGCTTGAGCGTCATCGCGACAAATTCGGCCATGTCCTTCCTGACTTGCGTCGCTGCTGCCTCGTTGTATGCCAGGGTCGTGCCGCGTTCAACGCAGGGGTCGCTGTATGAAAACGGCTGCTTGGTTTTGGCATTAACGAACTGCCCGTGGTCTCCTTCCTCCACTTGACAGTTTCGGGTCGTCAGCGCTTGTGGCAGCACTCGCGGCGGATTGTACGCTCGAGCGTCGAATGTATGTCCAGCCCCCTGGTACTCGATAAGCTGAACGTCTTTACCCTTGGCTTTCAGCCTGTCAACGTAGGCCCGGCATGCCACAATCGAGGTGTAGTTATCGGCAGTCCCCATAAACACACGCACTGGCTGCGCAGTGAGGTCGTCATCGTCGCGGTACCGAAAGTTACAGCTCGGATAGAAAGCAACGTAGGCTGCGAAATGGGCCTCTGACGCAGCTGCATGCACGCGCTGAAACCGCATGAGACTCGCGTAAAGCGTACTGTGGCCGCCTCTGGAGAAACCCATCAGCATCACACGTGTTGGGTCGATTCTCGGATGTTTTACCAACAGCGCTAGCGCGCGGTAGGCATCCTCCGTTTGCGCCAGTTGGCCGAGCCGCGAAGGGTCGTCGTTCGTGTTGGCGATACCGCGACTCGTGAAGCTGTCGACGACGAAAGTCGCGACGCCCATCGCAAGGAAATCCCGCTCCCAATCGAGGACAAGGCCGCAGGCGCCGCACGCCCCATGCAGCAGAACGACGAGCGGGAATCGCTCGTTGCCCGCTCGCGGCAGGCGCAGTTCGCCGGCGATGGTCACCGGCTTGCCGTCCTCACGGCCTGTCAAGAATTCCTGGTCGGTCAGTGTCAGCGACTCAAAGGGGATGACTTCCATGCGCGCAGCCTGTGCGTGTACGGTGTCCGGCAGCGTAGCGATGAGTAGGCAGAACGCATTGAAGACAGCGCGCCAAAAACCTGTGCGTGGAAGCATGACCTCCTCCTTTTTAAGCACGTGTTGGTTGGCGACCCAGTGGCAGCAGCATAGTCCGCTACTGGCAACTACCAAGGCCTGCAAGCAGCCAGGCCAATCTTGGCCATGCGGCGCTGCGCGGCACCGCCCGATGACGTTACGACCCGAGTGGTACTCGCGGTTGGCAAGCCCTACGAACCCATCGTGATGAGAAATGTCACATCTTTCGGGATAGTCACCGCCTTGTGGCGCAGCACCCTTCGGGATACTGAGCGTGCCGTCATAATGAATCGTGGTGCGTACCGGGGGGCAGCTGAACAACCGTCCCCTCTCGGCAGACCAAAGCGGGATTCTCATTTTTTGATGTACACGATGTACAGGACGATTTCACTGTCCCCCACATTCTTGAAGATGTACGACGGGCTGGCATCGAAGGACTTTACCTCGCCAGTCTGGTACTGGCCATCCTCTTTTCTGCCATCGGCGTAAATGCGCTGGAATTTGCCCCCCTTGATAGCGCGCACGACCCGGAACGGGCGAGCGATGCTCGGACTTTCCGCTCCCGGCTTGAAAGTGTTCTCGGCCACTTTCACTCTTTCATTATCGACAAACACTTTCTGTTCGATTTTCGGCGCTCCAGTCTCCTGCGTCCGGGCCGTACCGCTACCGAATACCAGCGCAAAAGCTGATAACAGTCCGACGACAGTTTTCCTTGTTGCCTTCATTTGCTCCTCCTTTTTTCTTCGACCGGTTCAGTAAGGAAAACGTGCATCGCGGCGCTGGAACCACTGGCTACACGCGGCAGGCCTACCGACTCGGGACGCAAGACATATCAACTCAGCGGAACGCGAAGCTTCCCTCGATATTGGCGGGCGGGGCTTCAATCGAAGAGTAGAAGCTTCGAACTGAAAAGCAAACAAATTGAGCCCGTCAGCGGCTCAGAAACCAGACTGCGCGCGTCCTCTGAGCCCTTCGGTCCCGCATGAACTCGCACCACGAACTTCGGCGCAACGGCGCCCCGGTTGGCCATCAGTGCACTCATGCGCGCAGCATCCGCGCTCAGCACCGTCATCGCTTCCTTTACCAGCCCCGGGTTCAGCTTCGGTCGCGGCGTCTGCCTCATCGCCAGGGCCTGTTTCAGGACGTTCCGCCACTATTGCACGCCGCCGCGTTGGGCCTACTCCGATGGCGGAACGACGCCGTGCAGCGGCGGCTCTATGAACAACAGCTCGGCGTGATGCCTTGAACCTACTCGGTTTCTGCCCAAGCAAACGTGGAATCGATGAACGTGTGCGCCCGCCCCTCGGCATAGCGCAGCGCTTCATTGGCAGACACAAATTTCACTGGCTCGGCGAAGCTTCCGACGACATTTGACAGCGGCCCCGCCTTTTCTATGGACCACGACGTTGCGAATCGGCGTTCTGTCCCGTTAAACGATGGACTGTCGGTTTCCACTGTCCGCACCAAAATGACGTATCCGCGATATGGGCGACACGACTGTGTGAGCATGGCTTCCTCCTCGGTGCGCCGCTGCAGGATACGAATCGGGTGCGCAAGGGCCATTCCAGAGAATGCCGTGCAGGCTAGCGCGTAGCCGCCGGCGTAACCAGCGTTTAAAGCGTCACGGAAATTATCGGCACCAGCGCAACCTCCTGGGAGGAGGCGGCGCCCCCGCATCCACCGAGCACCGACATCGCAGGAATCAGGATGACCAGTGCGCGAGCGCCGGTTGATTGTGGCAATCTGCTCATCGATAGACTCCTATCTTTTTATTCACCAAAAGACGCTGCTGTGCTTGCGAATTCGTCGTGCCGGGAACCTCGCCGGGAAAAAGCATGCGCGAGCTTGTCCATCGCCCGTGCACGAGTGGCAATTTGGAGTCACGCCACGGGTCGTCAGTGAGCTTGGTTTGGCGCTGCGGGCAAGAACTCGGATTGCCGTACGAATGCTTCAGAAGGCAGACAACGGTTCGAGAGAAACTGCGGCGCAAACTGTGGTGCGAAGAACTCGGAGCAAGTACTGCTATTCGTGACGGCTCCCTCGGAAAATCCACCAAACGATTGGTAGCGGTCACTCCGCGAATCATGGGCAGAGTCCTGTCATTCAGGCCGGAAAATAGATACCGGCAAAGCAGGTCAGCTCTTCTATAAATTTTTCTGACCGTACATACTGCTAGCCCAACGATGAATAGTGGATGTCTCGAATAAGACGTCGCCCGAATCTATCACTTGTGCGCGGGCGAAATGTGAATCCGGCAAAACTACGTTGCCAGGAAACAGCGTGTTTCGCGCCCGCGAAGGCAGATGGTTGAATGACCCCTTGGGCGGGCGGCTTTGTTATCAGTCGCGGAAAACTCACGCGTCTGGTGCCCGTTGAAAATGCTGCGATGGCCGACCGCAGTGTGATTCAGTGGGACAAGGACGACCTCGAGTCACTGGGCCTGCTCAAGATTGATGTGTTGGCGCTCGGCATGTTGTCGGCTATCCGTCGCACACTTGACCTTGTCTCTGAGCAGCGCGGAGAACGGTTTGAGATGCAGGACATACCTGCCGAGGACCCTGAAACGTACGAGATGATTTCGCGCGCAGACACCGTGGGCGTATTCCAGATTGAATCGCGCGCGCAGATGTCGATGCTGCCACGACTCAAACCCCGCACGTTCTATGACCTGGTTATCGAAGTTGCCATCGTCCGTCCGGGGCCAATTCAGGGCGGCGCCGTCCATCCGTACCTGCAGCGCCGGCAGGGATTCGAGCCGGTGACTTATCCCAGTGCGGCTCTTGAGACTGCATTGGGGCGCACGCTGGGCGTTCCTATTTTTCAGGAACAGGTGATGCAAGTTACCATTCTGGCCGCAGGCTTCACGGCTGGGGAAGCAGACCAGTTGCGAAGGGCGATGGCAGCTTGGCGGCGCAAAGGTGGCCTGGATAAATACTATGACCGTATCGTCAATGGCATGCTCGAGCGCGGGTATGACAAGACATTCGCAGATGGCATCTTTCAGCAGATTCTCGGCTTTGGCGAGTACGGGTTCCCAGAGAGTCATGCTGCAAGCTTCGCACTGCTCGTGTACGCAAGCAGCTGGCTGAAACGTCACGAGCCGGAAGCGTTTCTCGCAGCGATGCTAAATAGCCAGCCGATGGGTTTTTATTCGCCGTCGCAACTCGTGCAGGATGCGAAGCGACACGGAGTCCAGGTACTGCCGGTCGACGTCACGATAAGTGGTTGGGACTCGTCGCTTGAACACATGGACGGCGCTGAAAAGCCTGCCGTCAGGCTCGGTTTGTCGTTGCTCCGAGGAATGCGAGATGGCGCCGCGGAGCGTATTGAGAATTGCGCGAGCCGTGCGGCAGTTCGCGACCGTGTCCGACCTCGCGCGACGCGCTCAGTTGGACCGTCACGACCTGCAGGTGCTTGCGGCTGCGAATGCACTGTCATCTCTAGCTGGCAATCGACGCGAAGCGCTATGGCAGTCAGTCGCCTCGGTGCCTGACAAAGACATGCTGGCGTCGGCAGTGCTGGAAGACGCGACGCCTGAACTGGGTGCGCCATCCGAAGCTGAGGACATCCTGGGAGACTACCGGTCGATGGGGCTGACGCTCGGCCGACACCCGCTGGAGCTGCTGCGACCACAGTTGCTTGCCAAAAGACTGATGCCAGCCGCAACCCTGCAGACATATCGGAATGGTCAACTCGCTCGCGGCTGTGGCATTGTTACGGTACGACAACGCCCTGAAACCGCGAACGGCGTCATTTTCATTACGATTGAAGACGAGACGGGAAATGTCAACATAATTGTCTGGCCAAAAGTGCTGGAGCAGCAGCGAAGAGAAGCTTCTTGGAGCGTCGCTTCTCGGGGTCCTCGGTGTGTGGCAGTGCGAAGGTGAAGTGCGACATCTTGTGGCGCAGCGGTTGATAGACATGTCGCATCTGTTGGGTGAGCTGCCGTCAATGAGTAGGAATTTTCATTGAGGCTACGGAAAACGGAGATTCCGATGTGCTACTCGGCTCAGATTCAGGCGGACTATCGTAAGTTTGTCAAAATGTTTGGCGCTTTGATGAGCATCAAGGAGTTCGCTCAGCTCTTCTTTGAACGAGCCGAGGGCAGTAAGGCGAAGGTGCCGAAGGCGATGGAAGATGCATTCTCCAATCCGCAGTCGGACGATGAACGTGTCGTGAAGCATTCTATCGACCGATTCAATGCTGAGCTGGTGAGCAAGCTTGAGCAGGACCTCTTCAAGCAGCGGGCTCGGCTCGCCGATGCGGAGCGCTCACTACAAAACAAGGTAACGAAAGCTGCGACTGAGAGCCGTCGAATTGCAACGGACAAGGTCGAGTGGACCCTCGGCAAACTCGACGATATTCGGCGGGCCGAGCCGAGGGCTCGCGACTCGCGCATATTCCCCGGTCACTACGCGCCAGTGATGGTCGTCGAGAACGGACAGCGCGTCATCAAGCCGATGCGCTATCAGTGTCGCATTGCTGGCAAGCCCGCGTCGTACGACGTGAAATACCCAGGCACGTATAACGCTCGCCGCGACAATCTGGAAGGTTTCTGGAAATCGCTCTTCGGCCACTCGCATGGACTGATTGTTGTCAGTACGTTTTATGAGAATGTGAGCAGAGCGAAGATGGAAGTCCGTGAACTCGCCGAGGGTGATGAGGACGAAAACGTTGTTCTGGAGTTTAAGCCTAACCCGCCACACGACATGCTGGTAGCCTGTCTGTGGTCGCGCTGGTCGGCGCCGGGCGAAGCGGATTTGCTTTCATTCGCGGCGATTACCGACGAGCCCCCCGCAGAGGTTGCTGCAGCCGGCCATGACCGATGTATTGTTCCCATTAAGCCTGAAAACATTGATGCTTGGCTCAATCCGGATGCGTCGGATTTGGCGGCGCTGCATGCGATACTTGATGACAGGGACAGGCCGTACTACGAGCACCGTTTGGCGGCGTAGCGATGCGTATTCGTTCATACCATCTTTTGGTTTGATGACAGCGGTTTTTAGTAACATTGCGAGGTCGATTGAGTGACGCAATGAACCAGGATTCAGTACGCAGGCACCAAATGGATATTTTCTACTATTGGCCGAAGCTTGAGCAAAACCTCAAAAACGGTGAGGTTGGTTATTTCGGCTCCAACAACACGAAAATCCTGGAACTCTCAGAGCGGTTGCCCAAGCGCATCTGGGTGTTCAAAACCCCAAAAGGGAGGAAGGGGTCTATCCAATTGGCCGGCTCGCTGCTTGTCAGCGATGAGCCTTGCGTAGCGATAAAAACCGACTACCCCCATGTCATCTACTACGACCCGTTCTCGCCCGAATCCGTGATGTTCACGGACTCCGATACTCCACAGCGTATCCAGGCGGTCTCTGCCTACTTCCAGTATCGATTCCACGTCGCGTTTAGTGCCAATTTCAACGGCGATGCCGGGGTACAAGCTATGGAATCGAACGTGGTTCGCGGGTTCGAGGCCCTCGTTGCTGACTGGGGAGAATGCCAAATGCTGGAGCGCGTCAGAGACCGCAAGAAGGTCCAGCCCATCAATCCATTCGCGCATCAGTCAACTTGATGTCACTGGACGGTTCCCGTTTCGGTGTAACCAATGAGCCGAGTTTGTCTGCGGGAGTTGCGGCCAACCGCTGATGTTAGCCCACTCGAGGACTGCCACGCCACGATGTTCGCTGGGATTTTGTGCGGCTCTCCTTGGTTCGGAGCGGGCGACGCGACAGGTTAAAGAGGTGGCGTGAAGGCTGTTCATCGCCAGGCCTACCGCCGTCGAACGTCGTCGCAGCGCAGTGGGGCTTTCGGTCCGGGCGAGAAGTGTCGTGCGGCATATTCACGCGCGCGCCCCGTCCTTGAGAAGGAAATGACGGGCGCTCAACCAGAACCGCTTCACTCACGAAACGGCGCGCTTTCCAATTGGTACGCCGATGTCGTGCGCCGCAAATAACAACGCCCCCCGGATTTTGGTCGCGAGGGGCCTTATCACGTCGGAACACTTTCGCTTACAGCGCGGCGTCCTTCAGCTTTTTCAGCGGGCGCACCTTGAGGCGCACCGAAGCGGGCTTCGCCGCGAACCACTTGTCTTCACCCGTGAACGGGTCCTTGCCGAAGCGCTTTTTCTCGGCGGGTACGTCTTGCGCGACAACCTTCAACAGGCCGGGGAGCGTGAACTCTTTCGCGCCCTTCTTGTGGACCGATGTCAATCAAGTCGAACGAGTGTGCAAGTCATCGAGCGTCTGATTGATGCCCGGTGATTTGCTGCAACGCACCTACCGCATCGCGACCATCATGCTAGGATTTCTGCGTACAACGCAGGCGTCAGGAGGGTGGCATGGACGGCTTCGTCAGGCATCAGATAGAAGGTGCGTCCGTCGACATCGACGTGATACCGGCTACGCCACGTGGCTACTGCGCGCGCTTTCGCATTTTCCGTGACGCGTCTGATAACCCGGAGTGGCACAGGGTGTATGTGTCGGGCAGTGTGTTCGATACGGCCGAGCAAGCGGAGGAAGCGGCCAGGTCGATGGCGCTCGAACGGGTGCTGGCGGGGGCGGCTAAGCCGCACCCATGAAAATTGCCGACCAACGGACGGCAATTGAGTCTCCTGCGGTCCAGGACACGCTCTCGGCGGGGGACGCCGACGCCATACGCACGGCGCGCACGTGCTACGAAATCGGAGGTGGTGAAAGCCGCAGCCAAAAAGGTTGTCGTCAAAGCTCCCGCAACAAAGAAACGGCTCGTCAAGCAGGTTGCCGTATCCAGCACTGCGGGCGTTCGGGCAGCCGCGCCGGGAACTGAGGTCGCGAGCACGTCGGCAGCCGCCTGATTTCAGTCCTCTAGCGATGATTAGTAACATCGCCATCCGAGCGGGACAGTACGTCCCGCGCAATCTTCTTTCACGCGTGGTGACAATCCGAAAGCACTAACGCCTCAAGCATTCATCAGTAGCGGTGGTTCGGCGGAGCGGTGGCCGATGGTACGGCGGCGCTTCAAACGTGGCTACCCGTGATGACGTGACAATTTTCGTCGTCAAAGGGGTCGATGACGATGATTTTGTCGTGAATGATGGCGTGCCCTGTTTTCACCAGCTCGGTTTCGAAGTAACCGAAATCGGTCGAAAAGCCGGCGGGCGAAACGGCCGCCGCATTTTGCCAGCCGGCTTCATCGTAAATGGCGCGATTAAAAACTTTTGGGCAAGGCCTCGGTCGCTCACGGCACCTCGAACCAGAAGGCTCTGAACCGGCCCGGGATTTCCGGAGGCTCCACTTCTTGAGAAAATGGAGCTATGGAAAACACCAAGAAGAAGTCCCCAAGGTACTCGCCGGAAGTTCGTGAGCGGGCTGTGCGAATGGTGCTGGAACACCAGGGCGACCGCGAATCGCAATGGAAAGTGATCGCGTCGATCGCAGCGAAATTTGGCTGCTCGGGTGAAACGCTGCGTAGCTGGGTGCGCAAGGAAGAGCGGGATCGGGGTTTGCGCCCGGGCACAAGCACGCAGGAGCAGGATCGGCTCAAGGAACTGGAGCGGGAGAACCGTGAGCTGCGCCAGGTTAATGAAATCCTGCGCAAGGCGTCAGCATATTTCGCACAGGCGGAGCTCGACCGCCGACCGAAGTGATGATCACGTTCATCGATGATCACCGGCACGTCTACGGGGTCGAGCCGATCTGCAGGGTGCTGCCAATTGCCCCGTCGACGTACTACACGCATGTGGCCCGCCGCGTCAATCCAGGCCTGGTGCCGCCGCGGGCCCAGCGCGACAGGATGCTCAAGGATGAGATCCGGCGCGTGTGGGAAGAAAATTTCCAGGTGTATGGCGCAGACAAGGTCTGGACGCAATTGAAGCGGGAAGGCATTGTCGCGGCGCGCTGCACGGTCGAGCGGCTGATGAAGCAGATGGGCCTGCGCGGTGTGGTGCGGGGCAAGACGGTACGCACGACAGTGAGCGATGGTTCGACGCCGTGCCCGAAGGATCTCGTGAACCGGCAATTCACCGCCGAACGGCCCAATGCGCTGTGGGTGTCAGATTTTACCTATGTATCGAGCTGGCAGGGCTTCGTCTATGTCGCGTTCATCATTGACGTGTTCGCCCGACGCATTGTCGGCTGGCGTGTGTCGAGCTCGGCGCGCACGGACTTCGTTCTGGACGCACTGGAGCAGGCCTTGTACGAGCGACAGCCGGCGCAGCAGGACGGGTTGATACATCACAGCGACCGCGGCGTGCAATACGTATCGATCCGCTATACGGATCGGCTGGTCGAGGCTGGCATTGAGCCGTCAGTGGGCAGCGTGGGCGACTCCTACGATAACGCACTGGCGGAAACGATCAACGGCTTGTACAAGGCAGAGGTGATCCATCGCCTCGGACCGTGGCGCAATCCGCAGGCCGTTGAAATTGCGACGCTCGAATGGGTCGACTGGTTCAACAATCGTCGGCTCTTCGGCCCCATCGGCAACATTCCACCTGCTGAGGCAGAAGCCGCTTATTATTCAAAACTCGCTGGGTCCGCCATCGCGGCGTGACTCAAGCAAAACAGCCTCCGGGAAACCCCTCAGGATTACCCATAAGTCGCTCGCGACTGTGCGATTGAAGGGCGATGGCTTGTAAACGGTGACGACCGATGTTAACTTTGATCCGGTTCGTGATCTGTGATGTCGGGCATTGTCGGACACATCTGACCTTGATGATTGGGCAAATGAAGAGTTTGGCGCCGCCGAGCTCGGCGACGCTCGCCTGACCAGACGGCTCGTGACGCTGGCACGCAAGCTTTCGTTGGGCCCACATTGCTCTTTTCCGCAGTCGTTCAATGGTTCGGAGCTGAAGGCGGCATATCGTTTTTTCGACAACCCGCACGTGGATGTCGATGGCGTGCTGGGTGGGCACATCGGTCAAACGCTGTGTCGTATGCAACAGGTGCCAGTCGTCCTTGCTGTTCAGGACACCACCGAGTTCAATTTGTCTCATCTGCGGGCAACCGAAGGTCTGGGATATGGCTCCGATCCACATGTGCGTGGTTTCCTGATACACAGTCTGCTTGCGCTCACGCCAGAGGGGCTGCCACTCGGGGTGATCGGGATGAAGACCTGGATACGCAGGCACGAGGAGTTGGGCAAGAAACATCTGCGTGGGCAACGAACCGTACAACAGAAAGAGAGCGCGAAATGGCTCGAAGGCATCGAGCAACTGGGCGTACTCAAGACGCACTGTCCGTGCACGCATGTCATCGGCGTGAGCGACCGTGAAGGCGATGTCTATGACGTGTTCCTGGCGCAGCGGCCTGCCGGTGTCGACTGGTTGGTGCGCGCGTCGTGGAACCGACGCGTTGCTCACCCCGATCGATATTTGTGGGAAACCGTGCTGGCCTCGCCAGTGCTTGGAGAGGCGCAACTGCAGGTGCCTGCACGCGAAAACCGCCAGGCACGCACCGCACGGCTGGTTGTGCGCTGCATGCCCGTACGCCTTCGTCCGCCGCAAAATCGTCGTCGCGAGAAGCTTCCCGAAATTGAAGTGTTTGCAATTCATGCACAGGAAACGAACTTGGACGAAGGAGCAGAGCCATTGGAATGGCTTCTACTGACTTCGGTGCCTACGCAAACACACGCAGAGGCCCTCGAGCGTCTTGCATGGTATGCGCGCCGATGGACGATTGAATCGTGGCATCGTGTGCTTAAAAGTGGCTGTCGCATTGAAGCCCGCCAATTTGGCAATCTCGATCGATTCGTCCGCGCCACCGCATTGTTCGCCGTCGTAAGCTGGAGGATCCTGTACTCCATGTTGCTTGCCAGGCTTGATGGCAACCTGCCATGCGAAGTATTGCTGCAGCCAATCGAGTGGCGAGCCCTCTACTGTCGTACGCATGGCAGTACCGAAATACCTGATAAACCGCCGTCACTCGCGCAGGTCATCTTGTGGATCGCCAGACTCGGCGGATATCTCGCTCGAAAGCATGATCGTCCACCTGGTCCTACCGTCATCTGGCGTGGATTTCTTGTCCTGCACGAAATCACGATGATGTACCGAATATTCAGGCAAAACGAATAGCACCATCACATTACTTGTGGGTAATCCTGAGGGGAAACCCGGGGCGGTTCACTCGGCTTGTCGATAGCAACCTTGGCCAGTTGGTCAAGGAAGGTGATACTGGTGGCCGATTTCACACTGCCCGGCTGGAACGCGAGAAAGAAGATGGCTTGATTTGCCGCCGCCATGAGCTGTGCGATGGCGGTCATGTCTGCAGGCTCGGAAGGCATCTTCGGTGCCTTGGACGTGCCCGTGTCAATTCGAGCCTTGGTATTGGGTGAAAACCATACAGTTGCGCGACTCGCCGCGATTTTAAACGTCGCACCTGAACTTGCACCGGCGGACCGCAGCGCCTTCGCCTGCAGCCCATGCTGGGGTGCGGGCGGCTTCGGAACCGTATTCGTAATGCTGTCATTTTTGAGAGCAACCCAGTGCTCTAGGTACTTTGTCGCAACAGCGGTGTCCTCGACCACGAGAGCGTTATTGTTCTGTGTGCAGAGGCCGGTGGGCGTCCAGTTTGTGCTCCCTGTTAGTACCGCCTGCGGGATGTTCTTACCGTCGACGTACACGAGGAATTTGTTGTGCGCGATGCCAGTAGACGGCATATAGCGAGTAACAATGTTGTCGCCATGCTTCGTAATTAAATCTCCTCGCGCCTTCAGATTCAGACCATCGTAGACAGTTTTCCGCTTCGGCTTACCTGACGCGGTCTTACCATCGGGAACCGAATCGTTGTCGTTTGACAGAACGAGCTCCAGGCGATTCTTCGGCAAATCGACAAGCACCTTGATGAGTTCGTCATCCGTCAACTCGTAGAGCGCGCCTACAATTCGACCGCTCCTTTTCGCGCGGGCGGCGAAGGTAAGCAGCGTGTCCAGTAATTGACCGGTAAGTCGCTGCCTTTCTGCTGCGCCGAGTGCCGCGATATTCTCCTTGACGAAATCATGAACTTCGGAGGAGCTCAAAGCTTTGCCGCCTGGTTTGTGAATCTTGCGCGCCAGGGCTTGCGTAGCAAGGATTCCGCGATTGAACGTTGCTCGCACTGTCCCCGTCTGTGTGTCGAAGCGCGCAACCTCGGGTGTAGTAAGCCAATACCTTGCATCCATCGGTTGTGGCTTGTCGGACGGACCGTGAAGGGGCACGACGCGATAGACGTACTTCACGCTAGGTTCCGCGACCAGGTCCTTCCAGTTGAATCGCTGCAGGGGCCATTCATCAGTGGTCTTTGGCTTTCGCTCGTCGTTTTTGCCGCCTGACCAACCGACATAGCACGGGAGCGCGGCAAACTTGGAGTCGGGCTGCGATGACTCTTTGCGTTGAACCGTAAAGCCAATGCACTCAGGGATGGGGCCTGGGTAGCTCCACGCAACCAGAATGATGTCGTTGTTCGACCAGGCGACAGAGGTGGCCTCGCTTGTTCGGACAGGTTCTCGATATTTTTAAGTGGAACGTCCGGGGCAGTCATGCTGCCAATTTGATCGCAGGCAGTGTTGCGAAGTATGCCTCATCCGGCGTGCGGTCTTCCAGACTCGAAGGAGGCCGTCTCTGGTTGTACAGATTGATGTAATCGCCGATTGAGCGCCGGGCGTGAACCTGTTGCAAGAACCCGTTCAGATACGAATAGCTGAACTGGAAGGACTATTGCTCCGAGTTGCGTATCCACATGCTAGGCGCGAGCCGTCGTCCTCAAGACCTCAAGCTGGGCAACGGCGAATTGCTTCGAGATTGAGAAAAAGCTCAAGCATCATCGCGCAGACTAGTACGTCGATAGTCGCATAACCAGCGACGTCGGCCTCAAAGCTCCGTTCGCGGTCGACAAAGCACAGGCTATTGCCAACAGCCGAGTCACGGCGGGTAGATATGTTTCGGGGCGACTTGTTCGGCTAGGCTTGTTTCGTTGCTGCGCACGGTATCCTGTGAACTAGGACAGTCCGATAACATCGTGCCGATACACTGTTGATGTAGCAGCTGCGCGACAAATACTCGCACCCCTGCGCCCAATTCGGCTTTGGTCCCCAAGTAACTGCGAGGGCGCAGGCTGCCGTTAGTAGGATGCGTGCGATTCGACGCTTTATCTCCTATGCTGTTCTCAGCGGCGTTAGCGCGACGCAGTTTTTCACGCTTATGAAGAGGAGGCAGCGATGGCGACTGGCGACATGGATGGAGAAGGTTCAATTCCGGGGCCATGCTTGTCTGAAGCGGAGGTCAGGCGGTTTCTGGCAGCGTTCGCAATCCAAATGTGTCTAATTTTTGGCTGGCGCAGTGCTGAAGCGCTTCCCTCGATAGGCAGAAAAATCGCGAAGCGATTCAGGCATACAGACTTCCGAACCACGATGCTCTAAGAAAATGACCCGGGTCTATGTCCCACTGGGAAGCTAACAACTTGCTTATCGTACAAGCATGCTCTGCGGGGTGTCCTTGGCGCAAATAGTCTGGATGACCCGCCGTCGCCATACAGTCGCGTTTATCAAGACCAGGGCCAGGGTAGACGCCTTGGCTGCACATCTCAGCGCGTTGCGCGAGCAGCTGGGAGACTCAATTCGAGCACCGGGGGCAGCCTGACCACCTAGGTGCAGCCGCCTGACGATTTTTCTCGAATGCGCGACAATGCTGCTTTGCGGCGTGGCGCCGCGCCGGGAAAATCGTTGGGGGCAAGGTGAGCAGCAAGGTTGAGATACTGGTTGTCGATTCGCTTTCAGATGTGCCTGCAGAAGAGTGGAACGCGCTCACTGTGGGCAATCCCTTCGTGGCGCACGAATATCTGTCAGCAATGCACATTACGAAATGTGCATCCAAGTCGACAGGATGGCAGCCGACCTACCTCCTGATGCGACGCGGAGGCGAACTCGTCGGCGCCATGCCGCTGTATCTGAAATCCCATAGCCGCGGCGAATACGTCTTTGACCACGTCTGGGCAGACGCATTCGCGCGGCATGGCATCCAGTATTACCCCAAGCTCCTGTCTGCAGTGCCATTCACGCCCGTTACAGGACCACGACTGATGGCGCCGACGCATGCAGACAGAGTGTTGCTCGCACGGGGCGCAATTGAGTTTGCGAAACAGCTCGATGTGTCGTCAATTCACGTACTGTTCTCACACGAAGATGACCTTGAGGCCCTGACCGACGCCGGCTTCATGCTGCGGGAAGGCGTCCAGTTCCACTGGGAAAATTTTGGATACAAGAGCTTCGACGAGTTTCTCTCGAAGATGTCGCACGACAAACGCAAGAAGGTCAAGCAGGACCGCCGAAGGGTCCACGACGCTGGTGTTACCTTCCGATGGCTACGTGGGCAGGAGATTGGCCAAGACGACCTAGACTTCTTCTACGGGTGCTACGAGAACACGTATCGGGAGCACTGGAACCCGCCGTATCTGACCCGCAAGTTCTTCGGACTGATTCATCGGTCGATGCCTGATGCACTGATGCTCGTCATTGCTGAGGCAAATGGGCAGCGGGTCGCGGTGGCGCTAAACGTCGTTCAGGGCGATACGATGTATGGCCGCTATTGGGGCACCAAAGAGTTCGTTTCAGGCCTTCATTTTGAAACCTGCTACATGCAGGGTATCGAGTATGGCATTGCCAACGGACTGAAGAGTTTCGAGGGAGGAGCCCAAGGTGTGCATAAGATGTCACGAGGGCTCATGCCGACCCCAACATGGTCTGCGCACTGGATTGCTGACCACAGGTTCGCCCACGCCATCAGTGAGTTCCTGGACCAAGAGACGGCGGCGATGGATGAACACATCGACGAACTCGAGGCGCATACGCCGTTCAAGCGCCATCAATCTCGGCCATCAGATTCATGACGTCGTGACGTAATGGTGAGTCCGGCTCTACGGTCGTGTAAGCCGCCGTCTCAACACACTTTGCAAGAGTGTCGCGAAGCCTCGCAATCATGCTCATCTGCACCGCGACTGTGTCATTGAGTTGCGCAATCTTGTTCTTCAGCACCTGTTCGACGCTCACCTTTCGCATCCTACTTAGGACTCTGTGATAAGCGTCTTGAGAAACAATCGATGCGTGGCCTAGGATGTCAGCTACGGCCATTGCGACATCCTCGTACGCCAAAGAAAAGCCCTCGCGTTGGCGATATTCAATCTCCTCAGCCCATGTGGATTCGGCAAACTTACGGCGGAACGAATGTGTGTTTGCGCCAATATCGCTCCCAATCGCGCGAAACGCGGCTCGAAAGATTTCCGAGACTGCCGAATGCGTAAGAGGTAGTCCGGTATTTACGGAAAGAAACAATCGCCCCTGATGTATCTCAGTGGTGTCTTCCTTCAGGCCATGCTTTTTCAGCAGCTCAGAACGCTCCTCCCTGATGTATCGTTGGATGGCCAACGCAAGGTTTATTGGCACAGGAAAGGCCCGTTGATAGCCGAACTTTTGGTCAGGTGGGGTTATCGGAATATGAGTCTCACCGGAGCTTACTGCCTGGCCAATAATATCAGCTGAAAATTGCTTAACAGTGAGGCTATTGACACTCGCACGTCGCCAGCCGAGACCCTCAAATAAGCGTAAGGCTAGGTCGTTCCTCGAGGCGGTATCTGACCTTGCCCCTGTTTCGCGAATCCCATAGCTGAGAGATTTATGCGGCTCGCCCCTGTTGAGCGGCGAACCAGTTTTTCTCGAACGTCATGGGGCTGACGTAATCGAGCGTCGAGTGTAGCCGGCGCGCATTGTAAAAGCCGAGCCAATCAATCACTTCATCCATTGCGGCACGCCGTGTGGCAAAGTGCCGGCCATGCAGGCGTGCAACTTTCAACGAACCCCACAGGCTTTCGGTCGGTGCATTGTCCCAGCAGTCGCCGCGCCGACTCATCGACGAGCGCATGCCGTAGGCCTTCAGCGTGTCCTGGAACAGCCCGCTGCAATACTGGCTACCCCGGTCGCTATGGACGATGACGCCAGCCTCTGGACGGCGCCGGAACCACGCCATACGCAGCGCATCGGTGACCAGTTCCGCTTTCATGTGTGGCTGCATCGACCAGCCCACCACCTGCCTGCTGAACAGGTCAATGATGACCGCCAGATAAACCCAGCCTTCAGCCGTCGCACAGTACGTGATGTCGCTCGTCCAGACCTGGTTCGGCGCCGTTGCTGTGAAGTTACGCTCCAACAAGTTCGGCGCCACCGGCAGGTTGTGATTCGAGTTCGTCGTCGCGATGTACTTGCGCTTGTGTCGGGCACGGATGCCATGCTGCGCCATCAGCTTGCGAACACGCTCCTTGCCCACGCGCACGCCGCGCGCAACGAGCTCTTTCCACATGCGCGGCCAGCCATATTCGCCCTTGACCTGCACGTGAATTGCCTTGATGTGCGCGAGCAGGGCATCGTTGCTGATACGGCATCTGTGCGGCTTATCATCACCGCTGCGCTGCTGACGCTGATGATATCCACTGGGACTGATTCCCAGTACTTCGCACAGCATCGAGACCGGCCAGTGGCGTCGATTCCGGTCAATGAACGCGCACTTCACATCAATTCCTTTGCGAAGTACGCCGCCGCTTTTTTTGTGATGTCGAGCTCCATCTTCAGGCGAGACACTTCCGCCCTCAACCGCGCCAGTTCCATCTGCTCGGGACTGACCGGCTTCGCCCCGGCTCCGACCAGTTTGCCTTCCCTGTCCGCCTTGACCCAGTTGTGAAGGGTCTGCTGCACCACGCCCAGCGTCGCCGACACCGCAGCCAAACTCTGGCCGTTCTTTACCAGTCGGACCGCTTCCAGTTTAAATTCGAGCGTGTACTGCGCCCGCTTTGCCTTGACCGTCATCGTTTCCTCTCCTTGCTTGAGTTTACACACTCAGCAAGGGATTCGTTTTTCGGGGGCAAGCTCAATCTGCGCCACCTGTTGACCAGAAGAACTGGCGAATTGCCTCAAAGTCTTCATCCGTTGCCCAATACTGTCTGTCACTCATACGCGATGTGGTGCCAACGTTTTGGAATAGTTTCGGGTATTTTTGCTTGTCGCCTTGCAGTTTCTTGTGGTTGACATTCCGAAGTTTCGGCAGGGATGACCGTACCGGGAAAGTGGCCGAGTTGCCGACAAGTGACTGGATGAGTAGCGCGTCCTCTTGTGCCCACGTCAAAAACTCGTAGATAACACGTAACCGTAAGTTGGCTGTTCGTTTTGCACTCTCATCGTTTCTCGAACTCGGTTTATGCCTAGCTTCTTCTTTAACCCAGTCACGAAATTCAACAAGAATGTCATCGGAAAGTTCTTGCCACGTTAGGTGCTTACAGGCGAGGAAGCGCGCAAGAGTGCGTATTCCACGCCAAACCGAACACCAATTCCACGGCGAACCGAGCACGGATTCCACAGCAAGCCGAGCGTCGATTCCACGGCAAATCGAGCAGGGATTCCGCGACTGCCCGAGCGCGATTTCCACGCGTAACCGAGCGGTAAGCTGGAGGGACGGCAACGCGGGATAACCATGGCACGCTTGACGATTTTGTCGAGCGAGCGAATGTCGAATAAAAGGTTATCCATGCGTCAAATCAAGGAAGTGCTACGCCTGCGCTTTGTGTGCCAGCGTAGCCAGCGTGAGATCGCGACGACGATAGGCGCATCGAGCGCGACGGTCTGGGACTATCTGGATCGCGTACGGCGCGCACAACTGGACTTCGAGAAGGCGATGACGATGGAGGAGACAGCGTTGGATGCGCTGCTATTCCCGCCGCCGCCGTCGTCAAGCCGGACACGGCCGATGCCCAATTGGCCGATGGTACATCGTGAGCTCGGCAGGAAAGGCGTGACGCTTGACCTGCTATGGAACGAGTACAAAGCGCAGGAGCCCGAAGGCTACGGCTACAGCTGGTTCTGCAAGTATTACGAGCGATGGGCGGCAGCGTTGCCGGTCACGCTTCGCCAGACGCACACGCCCGGGGAGAAGCTGTTCATCGACTATTCGGGTAACAGGTTGGGCATCGTCGATCCGCACACCGGCGAGATCCGTGAAGCAGAGGTATTCGTCGCGACGCTCGGCGCATCAAACTACACCTACGCCGAAGTCACCTGGACCCAGCAGCTTGAGGACTGGATTGGCTCGCATGTGCGCGCCTTGAACTTCATTGGCGGTTGTCCCGAGATCCTGGTCCCCGACAACCTGAGGTCCGGCGTGCACAAAGCCGACTTCTACGATCCGGTTCTGAACCGGACCTATGGAGAGATGGCCGCGCATTATTCCGTGGCGATCATCCCAGCCCGCAAACGTCGGCCCCGTGATAAAGCGAAGGTCGAGCAGTCGGTGCTCCTGGCGCAGCGCTGGATTCTGGCACGGCTGCGCAACCAGCGGCTGTTCAGCCTCGACGAAGCCAACCGCGCGATCGCGGCACTCCTCGTTGAACTGAACAACAGGCCGTTCAAGAAACTGCCCGGTTGCCGCCGCAGCGCCTTCGAGGAACTTGATCGTCCGGCACTTCGTCCGCTGCCAGACAGACCCTACCAGTATGCGCAGTGGAAGGTTGCTCGCGTCGGCATTGATTACCATGTCGAGCTCGACGAACACTTTTACTCCGTCTCATACAGCCACGCCCGCGAGCAGGTGGAGGTGCGCCACACGAAGACGACCGTCGAGATCTTCCTGCGCGGTCAGCGCATTGCCGCGCACGCGAAGAGCGAGCGCCGCGGCCATCACACCACGATCGCCGCCCACATGCCGGCGAATCATCGGGCAGCGACCACCGAGTGGAATCCGCAGCGGCTGATCAACTGGGCCATGGAGATCGGCCCGCACACCGCCGCAGTCATCGAACACCTGCTTGGCGGTCGCCAGCATCCACAGCAGGCTTACCGCGCCTGTCTGGGCGTGCTGCGCATGGGCAAGGACTATGGCCATGCGCGACTGGAAGCCGCCTGCCAGCGTGCCATTGATCTTAAAGCGCCGAGCTATCGGTTCATCGCCTCGACGCTGAAGAACGGTCTGGAGAACAGGGCCGACACGGCCGCCGCCCAGACCGAATTGCCGCTCGCGCATGCCAACGTGCGTGGACCGTCTTACTACCACTGAAAGGAGATCATGACATGCTGCATCATCCAACTGTCGAGCGGCTGCACGAGTTGCGCCTGTTCGGCATGGCCGCCGCGCTGGCCGACCAGCAATCCCAGAGCAGCATCGACCAGCTCGGCTTCGAGGAGCGCCTGGGGCTGCTCGTCGAACGGGAAGCAAGCGAACGTCAGTCGCGCCTGCTCACGGCGCGGCTACGCCGCGCGAAGCTGCGTTTCCCGGACGCGGTGCCCGAAGACATCAACTACCGCGAGCCCCGTGGACTGGATCGTGCGCTGCTCGCCCGGGTGCTCACTGGCGAATGGGTACGGGCGCACCAGAACATCATTCTGGTCGCACCAACCGGGCTCGGTAAAAGCTGGCTTGCATGCGCGCTGGTCAACCAGGCGTGTCGCCAGGGCTTCTCGGCCTGCTATCTGCGCATGCCGAAGTTCAACGAGGAGATGGCCATCGCGCACGGCAGTGGGGGCTACGCAAAGCTGCTGGCACAGTTGGCCAAGACCGACATCCTCGTCATGGATGACCTGGCCATGGCACCGCTGTCAGATGCGGCGCGGCGCGATCTGCTGGAGGTGCTCGACGACCGGCACGGCCGGCGCTCGGTGATCGTCACCAGCCAGATTCCAGTCGACAGCTGGCATGCTGCCATCGGAGATCCGACGCTCGCTGATGCAATTCTCGACCGGCTGGTTCACAACGCGCATCGCTTCACGCTCTCAGGCGAATCGATGCGCAAGCGCCGAAATAGTTTGACCGCCGAAGGCGGGAAGGAGTAAAAAAACTCACCCCGCGTCGCCATGTCCGCAGCGCTCGCTTTGTTGTGGAATGCCTGCTCGGTTTCGCGTGGAATGCTTGCTCGCTTTGCCGCAGAATGGCCGCTCGATTTGCGTGGAATATGCACGCAAGAGCGAGCAGGGCATAACCAACGTGTTCCATGGCGGAGCGAAAGGCTCCTTCCTTAACGTTTGCGTCATGGCGGTCGCGCGCGATTTGCAGTATGTAGTCGAGGAAGGGTTTCTATCCTTCCGGTGAAATGGGCAAGTTGCTTCCTCTCGAGTTCCGCCATGTCAGCGAATTCGAGAGCGCCTGCGGGTGCCGCCAAATCGGAGTCCTGCAGTGTCGGATGAGGGCGGTCGCTGAGCGTGTCATTTGCTTTTGGCGAAGGACGTGTCAGAGCGGTCTTGTACTCGACGTCGCAGAGCAAAGTTCCGTTGCCAATGGCACTGACGGGTTTGAGGAGGAAATGGCGACTGGTTTGCGCATACGTCACCGAGACCGGGAAACGAGAACGTACAGCGTGGTACGCGTCGACGGCGGCAAGGACGGTGACTACGTCCTCTTCAAGCAGTTGCTTTACTTCGGTATTTAGCAGGTTCAGCACTTCGCCGCTTTGAGCAAGGGCGACCAGCGTTTTGGTGACCGGTGCTGCTTGGACGAAATGTAACTGACTCGGCGCTGCGTCGACTGCCTCGCTCAGCCATCCCCCGGGGACTAGCCCTAAGGTATGCGTGTCGACGATGAAAGTCCGATAGGTCGTTCGTCCATCAATGGTTTGCTTGGCGGCGAAGCGCAGCTGACCGTCATCGCGCCAGCAATGTCTTTCAAGTGCGCCCGGCTCGGTCCAATGTAGTGCACCCATCCCGCGCCTCCAGCCAAGCCACAGTTCTATCTTATTCTGAAGAAAAATGCACGGAAAAGAAAGTTGGGGTGTGATTTTGTTTTTTCGTTATATATCAACGACTTACATGCAATCAATCAGTCGGGCAGTTTTCTCGCCCCTACATAATGAAAAGTACTCGCCGTACGAGTGTCCCTTCAGATAGACGGGCGCCGCCGCCGCGAGCATGCCCGTGCGCGCGTCGGTCAGCGTGACGAATTGCGGCGCCCAACCAGTGTCGGGAACCGCGCATTGCGTCGCGTTGAGCGCGCTCAGAAACTCGTGCTGCAAAAACGGCGTGGGCTGCGGCTGCGCGGCGAGGAGGGCGTTCCACTCGGCGGCGTCCACCTCGGAGGGCGATGCCAGAATGCCCGTGCGATAATCGATACGTTGCTGGTTCAATCTGAGTGACTGTTTGCAATGACCGGCGCGGCGCTGTGAAACTGAAGCTGCCACGTCGTTCGTTGAGTTCGTTTATCCGGTTTGTTCAATCCCGTCGAGCCATCGAGCCGCGGTACCGCGAGCCGTGAAGGCTTGCCTGTCGATCCTGCCATGAAGACCCGAATCGCTCTTGCTCAAATCAATGTCACCGTCGGCGACTTCGCCGGCAACGTCGCGAAGATCGTCGCCGCCGCGCGCGCCGCGCACAGCGATGGTGCGAAGCTGCTGGTAGCGCCTGAACTCGCGCTGTCGGGTTATCCGCCCGAAGACCTGCTGCTGCGCCCCGCGTTCTATACCGCGAGCGCGGCCGCGTTGGCCGATCTCGCGGCACAGTTGAAGCCGTTCACCGGTCTGCATGTGATCGTCGGCCATCCGCTGCGCGACGGGTCGGACAACCTCGCGCACCACCCGGCGAACGGCCATGGTAATGCAAACGCGCCGATCGAGCGCGGCGTACCGCCAGTCGATACGTTCAATGCGGCATCGCTGATCGTCGACGGCGAAGTGAAGGGCACCTATCGCAAGCAGGATCTGCCGAACACCGAAGTGTTCGACGAGAAACGCTACTTCGCCTCCGACCCGCAGCCGTTCGTGTTCGAACTCGACGGCGTCAAGTACGGTGTCGTGATCTGCGAGGACGCGTGGCATGCGTCGGCCGCGCAGATGGCAAAGGCCGCGGGCGCGCAGGTGCTGCTGATTCCGAACGGCTCGCCGTACCACCTGAACAAGGAAGCGGTGCGCTTCGACATCCTGCGTGCGCGCATTCGCGAGACCGGTATTCCGATGGTCTACGTGAACATGGTCGGCGGCCAGGACGAACTCGTGTTCGATGGCGGTTCGTTCGTGCTCGACGCGCGGGGCGAACTCGTCGCGAAGCTCGAGCAGTTCGAGGAAGCCACGGCTGTCGTGGAGTTCGACGCTGGCACGCCGCTGCCGGCCGCGATCGCGCCGGAGCAGTCGATCGAAGCGCAGGTCTACGCGGCGCTCGTGATGGGCGTGCGCGACTACATCGGCAAGAACGGTTTTCCTGGTGCTTTGATCGGTCTGTCGGGCGGCGTCGATTCGGCGCTCGTGCTGGCCGTTGCATGCGATGCGCTCGGCGCCGACAAGGTACGCGCGGTGATGATGCCGTCGCGCTACACGGCCGATATCTCGACCAGCGACGCCGCCGAGATGGCGCGCCGCATCGGCGTGCGCTACGACGAGATCGCGATCGCGCCGATGTTCGACGCGTTCCGCGGCTCGCTCGTCGAGGAGTTCGCGGGCCGCGCCGAGGACGCGACCGAAGAGAACATTCAGGCGCGCATTCGCGGCACGCTGCTGATGGCGCTGTCGAACAAGTTCGGCTCGATCGTGCTGACCACCGGCAACAAGAGCGAGATGGCGGTCGGCTATTGCACGCTGTACGGCGACATGGCCGGCGGCTTCGCGGTGATCAAGGACATCGCGAAGACGCTCGTGTACCGGCTGTGCCGCTATCGGAACGCGGCCACCACGTTTGTGACGCGCGACGTGATTCCCGAGCGGATTCTGTCGCGCGCGCCTTCCGCTGAGCTGCGCGAGAACCAGACCGACCAGGACAGCCTGCCCGAATACGAAGTACTCGACGCGATCATGCGCATGTATATGGAGGAGGACCGTTCGCTCGCGGAGATCATCGCGGCGGGTTATCAGGTCGACGACGTGAAGCGCGTCACGCGCCTGATCAAGATCAACGAGTACAAGCGCCGTCAGGCGCCGATCGGCATTCGCGTCACGCATCGCGCGTTCGGCCGCGACTGGCGTTATCCGATCACGTCGCGCTACACCGAACCGGTGGAGTGAAAGACGACACCCGCGCGCGGATGCCGCAATGCATCCGGCGCGGCGTAGAATAAAAATCATCCTTTCCCTTTCCACTCTTCCCCCATCAAGAGACGAGGTTCGCCATGAAGCGCATCACCGCAGTCATCAAACCGTTCAAACTCGACGAAGTGCGCGAGGCGCTCGCGGAAGTCGGCCTCTCCGGCCTGACCGTTACCGAGGTCAAGGGGTTCGGCCGCCAGAAGGGGCATACCGAGCTCTATCGTGGTGCGGAATACGTGGTCGACTTTCTGCCGAAAGTGAAGATCGAAGTCGTGGTCGCGGACAGCCAGTGCGATCAAGTCATCGACGCGATCATCGGCGCGGCGCGTACCGGCAAGATCGGCGACGGCAAGATCTTCGTCGCGGACGTCGAGCGCGTCATCCGTATCCGTACCGGCGAAGAGAACGAAGCAGCGGTATAAGCCGACGCAATCACGCACCGGCCCGGTGCGCGCAACGGCAAAAAACCGTGCGCCGAATAAAAAACGGTGCAATACCCTTGCGGATATTGCACCGATACGCGCCTCTCGCAGCAGCGTGAAAAAGATTCTCTCGAAGAAACTCGTGTTACACCCCGAGGGATGACCCTCGGGGCGCACCGTTCGATTAGAACGAGTGCTGGATACCTGCGTACACGCCGCTTTGCTGGCGGCCTTGCAGCGGGTTGTCCGTTGCAGCGGCGAAGCCTGCATTATTCGCGTTCAGACCGAAGTTAGCATTACGGCTGTTGCGCACCGTCGCTGCCTGCAGGTCGAGCAGCGTGCGCTTCGACAGGTTGTACGAACCGCCGACCGTGTAGATCGTCGCATTGCCCGCGCCGTTGTTGCCGTTCACGTGGTAGACCGCCGCGATCAGCGCTGCAGCCGGTGTTGCCTGCCACGTCACACCGCCCCATTCGTGATTCAGAGTGGTCGGCTGACCATATGCAACGGACGTCGCACCTGCCGAACGGACTGCCTGGTAAGCAGCCTGAATCTTGAACTGGCCGAGGAACACGTTCAGCAGAGCGGAGTACTCGCGCGATGCCGCGAATACGCCGTTGGCCGTGTTACCCGTATTGATGCCGTTGTTGGCGACCGGGCCACCCCACAACTGGCCGTTCGCCGGGTTGCGGATTTCGTCGTACAGACCGCGGATCTGGAACAGCGAGCTGGTGTAGGTGATCTGCGCGCCAGCTTCGCGACCTTGCGGCGTCGAGCCGTTACCGTTCCAGCTCGTCGCGTTCGACAGCGCGTACTGACCGTAGAAGTCAAAGCCTGCGATCTTCGGCGACTGGTACGCGAAGTTGTTGCTCGACTGCGGCCAGTTGCGGCCACGCACCAGCGATGCCGACGACCAGTTCGACTGACCGAACGGGTCGAAGTCCCACACGCCGTTCGAGATGAAGAGCATGCGGCCCATCGTGAACGTACCGTACTGGTTGTTCGAAATACCGACCGTTGCCCAGCGATTGAAGAGACCGCCGCCGCCAGGACCTGCGCCCGTCATCGTGTTGAACGAGCCTTCCAACTGGAACAGGATCTTGTTGCCGGCGCCGATGTCCTCGACACCCTTCATGCCCCACAGGCTGGTGCCCCAGTCGCCGCTTTCCGCCTTGAAGCGGTTCGAGCTGGTGTTGGCCGCGCCGTTGGCGTTAGCGCCGGTCGGGACGCCGGACATGTACTCGAGACCTGCATCCAAACGGCCATACAGCGTGACGCTACTCTGAGCGTGTGCAACAACGCCGGCCGACATCAGCGCAGCGACGAGCAAAGCTTTCTTCATCTTCTCCTCCATACCCTGTCAAAAAAGAAACCCAGTACTGCGAGTGGTGTTCGGACGCGATAAGCACCGAACAGAAAGCGGTACCAGGGAGAGTGGCGGGTGGATAGGGATTCTCCTGTCATGACATGTAGCGTCGAGCTATCTTTGCATCATGCCGATCCCACGCCGACCGGTTCTCCTCTGCGTTTTGAAGTGAAACTACTTTTAATCAACTTTGTTTTGCTACTTTGGTTACCAATTTATCAAAAATAACTTTAACTGGGAGAAGAAATTAGTACCGCCCACAGGGGGTGTCGCCAAATTGCAATACGAATGTGGGCTGGGACCCGAAGGAGTTCCTCCGGAAAAGGCGCAAAGCCTTGTCCGGCAAGGGAATCGCGGCCTGGAAGGGGTCGTATTAAGGATTGCCACTATTGACGAGTCCAAAGTGGCAGGTTAGGGCGAAAACTCGGCCTGGATGGCCCGTTTTTTGGGATTTTCGGCGCTTTTTCGTCGTTCGAATGGCCGGGCGGAAGGACATGGCAGAAACGAAAAAGGCGCTCGTAAGCGCCTTGTAAAACTACATTGACTACATTTTCGATGCCGTTCGCATCATAACTCGCGGGTAATTTTATTACTTGAGACTGCCCGACAGGAATTGCTTCAGACGTTCGCTCTTCGTGTTCCTGAACACCTCGTCGGGATGGCCTTCTTCCTCGACGCGGCCCTGGTGCAGAAACATCACGTGGTTCGACACGTTGCGCGCGAAGCCCATTTCGTGCGTGACGACGATCATCGTGCGGCCCTCCTCGGCGAGCTTCTGCATTACCTTCAGCACCTCGCCGACGAGTTCGGGGTCGAGCGCGGAGGTCGGTTCGTCGAACAGCATCACATCGGGGTGCATCGCCAGCGCCCGCGCGATCGCGACACGCTGCTGCTGGCCGCCCGACAGATGCGACGGATACTGTTTCTCGAGACGCGGCGCGAGACCGACCTTCTCCAGATATTCGCGCGCGCGGTCCTCGGCTTCCCTGCGCTTCAGACCGAGCACATGCACCGGCGCCTCGATGATGTTCTCGAGCACGTTCATGTGCGACCACAGGTTGAAGTGCTGGAACACCATCGAAAGCCTGGTGCGCACACGCTGCAACTGCTTCGGGTCCGACACGCGCAACGCGCCGTCCTTGGCGGTCTGCGTGCGCACTTCCTCGCCGTCGACGAAAATTCGCCCCGCGTTCGGCTGTTCGAGAAAGTTGATGCAGCGGAGCATCGTGCTCTTGCCCGAACCGGACGAACCGATCACGCTGATTACGTCGCCGGCATTGGCTTTCAGCGACACGCCCTTGAGGACTTCGTTGTCGCCGTACTTTTTGTGAAGCTCGTCGACGAAGAGCTTCTGCTTCTTGGAGTTCATCAGGATCCTTAACGAGCTTGCTTGTCCAGGGACGCGCAGTTACTTGCCTTGCGGCCGCAGGTAAGCGAGCCAGCGACGCTCGGCGCGGCGGAACAGCCACACGAGCGCGAAAGAAATACACAGATACAGCAGCGCGGCGATGCCGAACGCGTTGAACGACTGATACGTCGCGGAGTTGACGTCGCGCGCGATCTTCAGGATATCCGGCACCGTGGCCGTGAACGCGACGGTGGTCGCGTGCAGCATCAGGATCACTTCGTTGCTGTAGTAGGGCAGTGCGCGGCGCAGCGCCGACGGCAGAATGACGCGCCGGTACAGCGTGAACGACGACATGCCGTACGCGCGCGCCGCTTCGATCTCGCCGTAGGGCGTCGCCTTGATCGCGCCCGCGAAGATTTCGGTCGTGTACGCGCAGGTATTCAGCGTGAACGCGAGCAGCGTGCAGTGCATGCCGTCGCGAAAGAACGCGTTGGTCAGCTCGTTGTTGCGGATGATCTCGAGGCTGTAGAGACCCGTGTAGCACAGCAGCAGCTGCACGTAGAGCGGCGTGCCGCGGAAGATATACGTATAGAGCCACACGAGGCCCGCGAGCCATTTCTTCTTCGACACGCGCGCGACCGCGAGCGGCACCGACAGGCAGAAGCCGAGGCCGATCGACACGACCAGCAGCCACAACGTGATCGCGACGCCGGTGAAGCGATAGCCGTCGGTGAACAGATAGTTGCGCCAGTATTGCTGAATGATCTCGATCATAGATCCGCCTTTCGCACGCCGGTCGAGTAACGCTTTTCGAGGTACATCAGCACGAAGTTCGACACTGTGGTGATGACGAGATAGATCGCCCCCGCGAGCAGGGTAAAGAAGAAGAACCGCAAGGTACCCTTGCCGGCGTCCTGCGAGGCCTTGACGACGTCGGCGAGACCGATGATCGACACGAGCGCGGTCGCCTTGACCATCACCTGCCAGTTATTGCCGATGCCCGGAAGCGCGAAGCGCATCATTTGCGGGAACATCACGCGCGAGAACACCTGCCAGCTCGTCATGCCGTAGGCGGCGCCCGCTTCGAGCTGGCCGCGCGGCACCGCGATAAACGCGCCGCGGAACGTCTCGGTGAAGTACGCGCCGTAGATGAAGCCGAGCACCGCGACGCCGGCCACGAACGGGTCGATGTCGATCTGCTCCCAGCCGAGCGCGTCGGTCAGGTTGTTCAGCCAGATCTGGATGCTATAGAACAGCAGCAGCATCAGCACGAGATCGGGCACGCCGCGCACGAGCGTCGTATACACGGTGCCGATGCCGTTCGACAGACGGTTCTTCGACAATTTCGCCGCCGCGCCGAGCAGGCCGAGCACGAACGCGAGCGCGAGCGAGAACACCGCCAGCTTGACGGTTTGCCAGGTGCCGCTGAGAAGCAGCGGGCCGTAGCCTTGAAGGAACATAGGTAGTCCTCGACGATGCGCTTCTCGCGCACCGCGAAAGACGCGGCCCGCGTAGCGCCGCGTCCGGGACGAGCGCCTGGCTCGCCGTGATCCGCGGCGCACAGCGTGCCGCTGTGCAAATCATGCTGCAGAAACGTTGGTGCTCCTGCAGCGCGCTTTTGGGACTTTCGTCTCGGATTGTTTTGAATCTACTGCCTGGTGTCGCCACCTTCTTTGCCGCTTTCACTGCCACCGGCACGAGCCGGCTTACTGCGCAGTATCCTGCCTGTTTCGCTCAACGGCCAGGATAAATGTCGAAATCGAAGTACTGCTTTTGGAGCTTCTCGAATGTGCCGTCCTGATGAACCTCGGCGAGCGCCCGATTGAACTTCGCCTTCAGCTCGGCATCGCCCTTGCGCAGACCGATCGCGGTGCCTTCGCCGATCGTCTGCGGATCCTTCACTTCCGGACCGGCCCAGGCGAACCCTTTGCCGCGCGGCGTCTTCAGAAAGCCGGCGTCGGCCTGCACTTCGTCCTGCAGCGCGGCGTCGAGGCGGCCCGACGCAAGATCCGCGTACACCTGGTCCTGATTCTGGTACGACACGACGAGCACGCCCTTCGGCTCCCACCAGGCCTTCGCGTACTGTTCCTGCGTCGAACCCTGCTCGACGCCGACGTGCTTGCCTTTCAGCGATTCAGGGGTGGGCAGAAGAGCCGAACCGGTTTTCGCAATCATGCGGGCGGGCGCGTCGAACATCTTGTCGGAGAAGTCGATCTGCTCGCGGCGCTTGTCGGTCACGCTTAGCGAGGAAATGATCGCGTCGAACTTGCGAGCTTTCAGCGCCGGGATGATGCCATCGAGATCCTGCGCGACCCACACGCACTTCACGTTCATCTTCGCGCACAGCGCGCGGGTCAGATCGGCATCGAAACCGACGATGTCGCCATTAGGCGACTTCGATTCGAATGGCGGATAACTGGCATCGACCCCGATGCGCACCGTTTTCCATTCTTTCGCCATCGCGCCGGTGGCCATGACTGCCAGAGCCACGCACAGTGCGAGCTTCTTCATGTTTCTCCTGAATCATACTGATCGTCGTAACGACACGACTCGACGAGCACCGGCCGAGGGCCGACGGTCGCTATTCTAGGCGGTCAAAATTGGCGTGCCGCAGGGATTGTCGCCGCGCTCTGGTCGTCCTTGCGCGGGTGTTTCGTCCGACGTGGCGCGCCGGTCCGGCGCGTTCGGTGCTTATCGGGCGCGGCTCGCGCGGTGTGGTGCCGAGTCGAAGCCCGTCGCGCACCGGTTGCGGCCCGCCCGCCGAGGCTTGTCGGCGCGGCCTGCACGTCCCGCGAGACGTCCACGCGGCTTGAAAAGCGCGGTATTTTACCCGAAGAGCGGCAAGCTGCCAGCGCAGCGCGGCATCGAGCGGCAAGACGCCGTGCAACGCGTTGTGCGTGCGCGACGCCGGCGCGGTTTTGCGGGCGCCGGGCATCCGGGCGCCGGGCTTTCCGCGCGATAGGCTCGCCGGTCGCGCCGCCCGCGCGATTGCATGCAGCGATGGAACGCTGCGGTGCGGTCGCGCACGATTGTTATGGGGGGGCGGAACCCCTACATTCCCAACATCGCTCTGATTGACTACTTACCGGGAGACTTTCCATGATCGAGATTCGCCGCTCCGCAGAACGCGGTCACGCCAACCACGGCTGGCTCGACTCGTATCACAGCTTCTCGTTTGCCGATTACCGCGACCCCGAGCACGTGCACTTCGGGCCGCTGCGCGTGATCAACGAAGACCGCATCGCCGGCGGTCAGGGTTTCGGCGCGCACGGGCATCGCGACATGGAGATCGTCACGTATGTGCTCGAAGGCGCGCTTGCGCATCGCGACAGCATGGGCAATGGCTCGACGATCCGTCCCGGCGACGTGCAGCGCATGAGCGCGGGCACCGGCGTGCAGCATAGCGAGTTCAACGCGTCGCGCGACGAACTCGCGCACTTGCTGCAGATCTGGATCATCCCGCGCCGCGCGGGCGACCAGCCCGGCTACGAGGAAAAGCGCTTCGACGCCGACAGCAAGCGCGGCCGCCTGCGCGTGATCGCGTCGCCCGACGGCCGCGACGGCTCCGTGACGATCCATGCGGACGCGTCGATCTACGCGGGACTGTTCGACGGCGCCGAACACGCGACGTTCGCGCTGCCGGCGGGGCGCCTCGCCTACCTGCACGTCGCGCGCGGCTCGCTGAGCGTGAACGGCACGGTGCTCGAGTCGGGCGATGCCGCGAAGCTCAGCGACGTCGACACGGTGACGCTGGAAAAGGGCGACGACGCGGAAGTGCTGCTGTTCGATCTGGGTCAGTTGAACGGCTGATTCAAGCAGTTGATTCGCGCGGGGCGCCGATCGGGCAGCGAGCAGCGCCAAACAGCAACGCCACGGAAAACATCTTCCGTGGCGTTTTTCTATTAGCGAGGCGCCCTCCCTGGCCCGCCTCTCGGATGCAACGCGCCGCTTATTGATTGGCGGCCGGCGCCGACGCCGCGCCCTTGTGATGCTCCCAGCGCTCGCGCATCTTCTCGTGACGCTGCTCCATCCGCGCGAAGCGCTGCTTCAGCGCCGTGCTGACGGTGGTCTTCTGCTGGTCGTTCAGGCCGTTATAGAACTTCAGCCACGCGTCGGTGGTTTGCTGACGCAGTTGCGCGTCCTTCTGCTCGATCTGCTGATGCGTCGCGGCCATCGCGTTCAGATCCAGGATCGGCTGTTGCTGTGCGGCCTTGAACTGGTCTTGAACCTGCTCGTGGTTGGCGCGCATCGCTTCGTGGTTCTGCTTCATCGTATCGAGCGCGTTTTGCCACAGCTTTTCCTGATCCGCGTTCAGCTTCAGCTGGTCGTGGAGTTGGGTCAGTTCCTTCATGAAATGGCCATGCCAGCCGCCGGGCCCGCCGTGCGCCTGCTCAGCGGGTTGGGCGGCGTAAGCGGCGCCTGCGCCGATGGCGAGAGCGGTGGCAGCAACGGCGAGAACGCGCGACATCTTTTTGGTGGACATATGAGGCTCCTTGTAATGGAATAGCCGACGAAGCAACCGGTCTTTGGACTGCCTGCACTCGGTAAGGCACAGCGTAGAGAACCGGGTGCGCCGCTGTGTTACGCGCCCGGACGCCGCTATTACCAGCAATTACGTGTGGCTTTCACCGTAACACCCGGTAACCCTTCAGACCGTTTGGAAAACGAAATCCCTTTTGGCTGCGCGTTAAACTTCATTCCATGGCTACTCAAATTCTGGTCGTCGACGACGACGTCGAACTGCGCGATCTGTTGCGCGACTATCTCGCCCGTCAGGGTATCGAAGTTTCGGTGCTGCACGACGCGGGCTCGCTCGAACGGCGCCTCGAGCGCGAGCGCCCCGACCTCATCGTGCTGGACCTGATGATGCCCGGCGTGGACGGCCTCACCGCGCTGCGCAAGCTGCGCGCGTCGGGCGACGATATCCCCGTCATCATGCTGACCGCGCGTGCGGACGACGTCGATCGTATCGTCGGGCTCGAACTCGGCGCGGACGATTACCTCGGCAAACCGTTCAATCCGCGCGAGCTACTCGCGCGCGTGCAGGCGGTGCTGCGGCGGCGCCGCACGCTGCCGTCGGCGGCCGCGCCCGAGCAGCGCGAGCCGTTCAGCTTCGGCCGCTTCACGCTGGATTTCCAGTCGCGTACGCTGCATCTCGAAGACAAGCCGCTCGCGCTGTCGGGCAGCGAGTTCGCGCTGCTGAAGATTTTCGTCAATCACCCCATGCGCACGCTCACGCGCGAGCGCCTGCTGGAACTGCTGCACGGTCCCGAGTACGACGGCACCGACCGCGGCATCGACGTGCAGGTGTGGCGCCTGCGTCGCATTCTCGAAACCGATCCATCCACGCCGCGCTTCATCCAGACCGTGCGCGGCCGTGGTTACGTGTTCGTGCCGGACGGCGAGCAGCATGCGTCGGCCCATTGATTCGCTGTTCGGGCGGCTCGCGCTGCTCGTCGTCGCGGTGCTGTTGCTGTCGCATTTCGCGTGGTATGCGCTGATGCGGCTCGAACGTTCGCAACTGCAAACGCGCTACGCGGTCGAGGAAGCGACCTTCCTCGTCGACGCGGTGCGTCAGCACGTCGCCCGCACACCGGATCAACCGCTGCCGTCGCGTGTGAAGCTGGTCGACCCGGCGAGCCCGGACGTGCCGGCGGCCAGCGCTAACATGCCGCCGCCGCTCGCGCATTTCGTCGAGGACGTGCGCGACCGCATGCCGGCCGACACCCAGGTGCGCGTCGGTCCGCCCGGCGCTCCGCCCATGCTATGGGTGCGCGCCGCGACCGATCAGAACTGGATCGTCGTGCCGGTGCAGCCGCTGCGCATGCCGCGCTCGCTCGACCGCACGGTCTTGTGGCTCGTCATCATTTTCTCGTTTGCGGTGATGGCGGCGCTGTTCGCCGCCTGGGCGCTGCAGCGGCCGCTGCGCTTGCTCGCGCAGGCGGTGGCGCGCTTCGGTCGCGGGCTGCCGGTGCCGCCGGTGCCCGAGCGCGGGCCGCGCGAGTTGCGGCAACTCACCAATGGCTTCAATCAGATGGTGCAGGAAGTCGCGCGCACCGAGAACGATCGCGCGGTGATGCTTGCCGGTGTCGCGCATGACCTGAAGACGCCGCTCGCGCGTCTGCGGCTGCGCGCCGAAATGATGGACGACGCGAAGACGCGCGACGGCGTCGTGCGCGACGTCGATTCGATGACGCATATCGTCGAGCAGTTCCTGCTGTTCGCGCACGACGGCGCGGACCGCAGTGAACCCGTGGAAGTGGATGCGCAGTGCGAGCGTGTCGTGCGCAGCTATCGGGCGGTGGCCACCAATGCGCCGACCGTGCGCACGGAACTGAACGCCGGGCCGTCATTTTTGCTGCCGGCGGCCACGCTCGACCGGATTCTGTCGAATCTGATCGACAACGCGCATGCGTATGGCGCGCCGCCGGTGGTCGTCGCGACCGCGCGTACACCGCAGTGCTTTACGCTATCCATTAGCGACAACGGCACGGGCATCGCCGCGCAGGATCTGATCAGCGCGAGCCGGCCGTTCGTGCGGCTCGATCCGGCGCGCGGCGGCAACGGCCATAGCGGGCTAGGCCTTGCGATCGTCGAGCGGCTCGTGCGGCGCGCGGGCGGTGAATGGGAAATCGGCAATCATGGCGGCCGCGGTTTGCGGGTGTTGATGAGTTTTCCGTTCGACGTGCTGCCGCGGGTCGCGACCGCCTCGGAAAACGCCTGGTAGAAGCAGGGGTGTTGGAGTCGCGATGCGCGCGAGGCATCGGCATCGCGAGCGGCGAGAGCTCAGTCCGAAAACAGCGTATTCAACGCGTTCGCCGTTTCGCTATCGACGGTATTCCACGTCACCGATTCCGCCTCGAAAATATAGTGCGTCGTATATTTGCCGAGGCGCGCGAGTATTTCCTCCTGAATCAGTTCCGGCGCGACCTCCAGTTTCAGATACCACGCGGTCGACGACAGACGCGTCTGGAACGCGCCGTATTCGGCGAGCAGATGGTCGAATGCATCAGCGTCGTGATCGCGACAGACGATCACCAGATTTCCCTTCATGCGAATCTCCCGTTAGTGCGGTAGTGACGATCCGATATCAGGATTGATGATACCTGCTTCGTTGCGGGAGGCTCGGCGTCGTTTTCAGCGCGGGGCAGGGTGTCGGCGTGGGTCGGCTGAGCGGAGAGGGCGATACCGTCGCGCGTTGAATCTTTCGGCGAGCGTCAGGCATTCACCAGGCATTCACCGCCGTGCGCGTAGGCGGCGCCGTATCGTCGGGCGGCAGTGCTTCGGTGCGGTCGCGCCCGCCGGTCTTCGCCGCGTACAGCGCGGTATCGGCGCGGCTCATGAGACGCTCGGGCAGATCGTCGGGCGACAGTTCGGTGATGCCGATGCTCACGCTCAGCCCCGCCGAGGCCGGCAGCTTCGGCGAGGGCACCGCTTTCAACCGCAGCCGCAGACGCTCGACGACCTCGCGCCCGCCCGTCAGATCGGTGGCCGGCAGCAGCAGGCCGAACTCTTCGCCGCCGAGCCGGCCGACCGCGTCGGAGCCACGCAGCTCGGCGCGACACGTATCGACGAAATGTTCGAGCGCGCGGTCGCCGGCGGCGTGGCCGAAGCGGTCGTTGATCTGCTTGAAGTGGTCGAGATCGGCGATCGCCATGCACAGCGGCTCGCGCCCCGCGTGCGCGCGATCGATCTCGTGGCGTAGCAGGTCGAGGAAATAGCGCCGCGACAGCGCGCCGGTCAACGCATCGTGCCGCGCCTCCGCCGACAGCAGCGTATTGGCCGACTGCAACTGCTCGGCGAGATCGCGTGTCGCGCGATGGTGGCGCCGCTCGCGCACGTAGGACACGGTGATCACCCACGCGAGCGCGACGGTGCCGGCCAGCGTCAGGAACACCAGCAGGTGGTCGCGCTTGTGGTTGCGCAGCAGCTCCGGCCACGCGGCGAGCGGATCGACCAGGTGCGCGGAGAGCCCCGAGTTCAGGCCGCCGCGGTTCTGATAGAGCGCCGGGGCCGGCCGTTCGATCATGCCGAACAGCTGCGCGGCGACCGACGCCGGCACCCACGGCGCCTGCTCACGCACTTGCGTGTCTTCGCGGATCAGCATGTCGGGGAACGTCTCCCGGCGGTAGATGATGCGCCGCTCGGCGGGGCTCATCAGTGTGACGCGCGAGTTCGGCAACGCGTGGCCTTCGAGCGCGCTGTTGTGCGCCATGATGATGACGCCGTTGTCGTCGGACACGAAGGTGCCCGCGTGCGCGACCCAGTGGCGCAACCGCGCGATGCCGACCTTCGCGACCACCGCGCCGACCAGCAGCCCGTCCGCGTACACCGGCGCGGCGATGAAGATGCCCGGCTCGCCGCTCGCGCGACCCACGCCGTAGGCTTCGGAGAATGCGCCGAGCAGCGCGTTGGTCAGATAGCCGCGCGCGCGCATGTCCACGCCGACGAACGATTGCTGCGCACCCTCGGGGTTCGACATCGTGCCGCTCGACGCGACGCAAATGCCGTTCGCGTTGACGATCCAGACCTGATCGAGCCCGGAGAAGCCCTGCGCTTCGTGCAGGAACCTGCTGACCCCAGCCATCTTCGGATCCTTGAGCAAGGTGGCTCGCAAGGCGGGTTCCGCCGCCTCGCTGTTCACGGCATAATTCTGCGATTGCACGAGGGCACGCTGGACCACGTCCATTTCGGCCATGGTTGCGGGGATGGCGCGGGACATCGCGAGGTCGCTGGCAATCACTTCAGCCATGTTGTCGACGATCGACGTGGACATTTGCCGCTGCGTGTGCAACGCCGCGTCCAGCTCTTGCTGTACCATCCGGTCCGCGACCATGCCAGCCACGAACCAGCAGACGAGTACGATCAGCACGAAGCTGACCGGGCCGGCTACCTGGCGCAAGGTTGTCCTGTTCATCGACCCTCTGATCCGTCTGGCTGTGACATGCAACTTGCTCGTTCGTGGGCAGCGCGCTCTCAACGCTGTGTCGTTATCTGCATCAGCTGCGGATTCGTCCCGTCGCGAGCGACCTGCGCTGCGCCGTCGCCATGCCCGGGATGATCCGCTGATAAACAGGTACGTCGTTTCCCGATTTTAACCGTCGCGGGGCACGATGCCACCGTTATTGCTGGGATGCCGCCTGCATATGCCGCGCCGATCAGGTTCTTAACGGCAGCCGCGCCGCTTTCTTGATAGCTGTGCGGGCCAATGAAGCGATCGAGCCACGATGGCCGGGGCGATGCGCCGATGTGGCTTGCGCGCCACGCCGCGAAACGGCCTCGCCACGTGTCAGGCCGAAGTACGCGGCAGCAGGGTACAGTGCGGCGCGGCGACGCGTGCCGACGCTTGCTGAAGACTTACGCCACGGCCTCGCGAGGCCGTATCGCAATTTGCGGCGAAAGGTTGTGCCTGAAACATAGGATGGTGTAGTGTCGTGCCGTCCAAAACGAGGAAAGCCCGCGAGCCCTCGGGCGGCGCCCGCGGCGACAGGAGTTCGGCGTGATGGCTGTGGTCGTGGGCGACGCGTTCACGAACCTGTCCATTGCCGGCCCATGTGTCTCCAACGCTAACGATTTACCACGCACGCGCGTCTTGCCATGCCTGATTTCCGCTTTCCGGACCGACCCATAGACCGCCGCGGAGCAGCCTCGGCCTCCTTCGAGCGTTCGAATGCCTGTTTGAAGAGGGAGGGCATCTGATGGATTTCAGCTTCGACCTGAAGCGCACCGCCAATGCGTCGGCATGGCGGGTGTTGCCCAACCGCTGGGACTTCGTCGCGTTTCCGCTGATCATCTGCCTGATCGCGATGGCGTCGATCGGCTTTCACGAGACGCTCGCGCCGATGTCGACGCTAAAGACGCAGGCGATCTCGCTCGATCCGGCCAACCTGCCCGAGTACGCGATGCGCACCACGCTGCGCATGCTCGCGGCGATGGTCGCGTCGCTGATCTTCACGCTGGTCTACGGGACGCTGGCCGCCAAGAGCCGCCGCGCCGGTCTCGTGCTGGTGCCGATCCTGGACATCCTGCAGTCGGTGCCGGTGCTCGGCTACATCTCGTTCACGGTGACGTTCTTCCTCGCGATGTTCCCGGGCCGCGTGCTCGGCGCCGAACTCGCCGCGATCTTCGCGATCTTCACGAGCCAGGCGTGGAACATGACGTTCAGCTTCTATCAGTCGCTGCGCACGGTGCCGCGCGATCTCGACGAAGTCTCGCGCGGCTTTCATCTGACTTCATGGCAGCGCTTCTGGAAACTCGAAGTGCCGTTCTCGATGCCCGGCCTGATCTGGAACATGATGATGTCAATGTCGGGCGGCTGGTTCTTCGTCGTGGCTTCCGAAGCGATCACGGTCGGCAATCATACGGTTACGCTGCCGGGCATCGGCGCCTACCTGGCGCAGGCGATCAGCGACAAGAACCTGCACGCGATCGGCTGGGTCATCCTCGCGATGACGGTCGTGATTCTCGCCTATGACCAGTTGCTGTTCCGTCCGCTCGTCGCGTGGGCCGACAAGTTCCGCATGGAGTTCACGAGTTCGGGCGATGCGCCGGAATCGTGGCTGCTCGACCTGATTCGCCGCACGCGGCTGATTCACCGGTTGCTCGTGCCGCTCGGCTGGATGTTCGCGCGCGCGGCTCGGGTGCGCTTCCAACTGCCGGCGTTTAGCGCGCCGCGCTTTCACATCCCGCAGCGCGAGAAGAACTCGAAGCTCGGCGACATCATCTGGGCGGCGATCGTGCTGCTCGCCACGGTGTATGTGGTGTACCGCGTGTTCCTGTATGTGCGTACCGGCGTGACGCTCGACGAGATCGGCCACGTGTTCGTGCTGGGCCTGATCACGCTCCTGCGCGTGGTCGTGCTGATCGCGATCGCTTCCGTGATCTGGGTGCCCGTCGGCGTGCTGATTGGCCTGCGCCCCGCGCTCGCGGAAAAGATGCAGCCACTCGCGCAGTTCCTCGCGGCGTTCCCGGCGAATTTGCTGTTCCCGGTGTTCGTGATCGTCATCGTGCGCTTTCACCTGAATCCGGACATCTGGCTGTCGCCGCTGATCGTGCTCGGCACGCAGTGGTATATCCTGTTCAACGTGATTGCAGGTGCAAGCTCGTATCCGAACGACTACCGCGAGGCGGCCAAGAATTTCCACATTCGCGGCTGGCAGTGGTGGCGTCAGGCGATGCTGCCGGGTATTTTTCCGTACTACGTGACCGGCGCGATCACCGCGTCGGGCGGCGCGTGGAACGCAAGCATCGTTGCCGAGTTCGTGCAGTGGGGCGATACCAAGGTCGCCGCGCATGGCCTCGGCGCCTATATCGCGCAGACTACCGCGGCGGGCGACTATCCGAAGATCATCGTGGGCATCGCTGTGATGTCCCTGTTCGTGACCCTGTTCAACCGTCTGCTGTGGCGTCCGATGTACGCCTACGCCGAAGGCAAGCTCCGTCTAGATTGAGATATGAAGGCTTAACGCGATGCAAAATCCTAAAGCTGCTATGACCGCCGCGTCGATCCAGACGCCGCCGAAGCCCCCGCGCCTCGGCGAGGAAATCCTGCGCGTGAAGGACGTGTGCCGCGGCTTCAACAAGACGCAGGGCGAACTGCTCGTCCTCGACGACGCGAATCTGTCGCTGCGCGAGGGCGAGATCGTCGGTCTGCTTGGCCGTTCGGGCTCGGGCAAGTCAACGCTGTTGCGCATCATCGCCGGTCTGATCGAGCCGACCGACGGCGAAGTCACGTACATGGGCAAGCCACTCGCAGGCCCTGCCAAGGGTGTCGCGATGGTGTTCCAGACCTTCGCGCTGTTTCCGTGGCTGACCGTGCTGCAGAACGTGGAAGCGGGTCTCGAGGCGCAAGGCGTCGGTGCGTCGGAGCGGCGCACGCGCGCGCTCGCCGCGATCGACCTGATCGGCCTCGACGGCTTCGAAAACGCGTATCCGCGCGAGTTGTCGGGCGGCATGCGCCAGCGCGTCGGCTTTGCGCGCGCGCTCGTCGTCGATCCGACGCTGCTGCTGATGGACGAGCCGTTCTCCGCGCTCGACGTGCTGACCGCCGAAACGCTGCGTACCGACCTGCTCGATCTCTGGACGCAGGGGCGCATGCCGATCAAGGCGGTGCTGATCGTGACGCACAACATCGAGGAAGCGGTGTTCATGTGCGACCGCATTCTGGTGCTGTCGTCGAACCCGGGCCGCGTGATCGCCGAGATCAAGGTGCCGTTCAAGCATCCGCGCAACCGTCTGGACCCGGCATTCCGCCGCCTCGTCGACGAGATCTACGCGAAGATGACCGCGCGTCAGACCGACGAAAAGACCAGGAAGGGGCTGGAGCTCGGTAGCTGGCTGCCGCACGTGTCGACCAACCTGATGGCCGGTCTGATCGAAACGCTCGCCGCCGCGCCGTATCACGGCCGCGCGGACATGCCGGAAATCGCGCGCTCGCTGCATCTGGAGGTCGACGATCTGTTCCCGATCGCCGAAGTGCTGCAGCACCTCGGTTTCGCCGACGTGCGCGAGGGCGACATTTTCCTGACGCCGCCGGCGCGCGTGTTCTCCGAGTTCGGCACGCAGGAACGGAAGATGATGTTCGCCGAGCATCTGCTGCGGCACGTGCCGCTCGCGGCGCGGATCAAGAAGGTGTTGAACGAGCGGCCGGGACATCGCGCGCCGCGCGTGCGTTTCGAGCAGGAGCTCGAGGACTTCCTGTCGGACAGCGCGGCGGAAGAGACGCTCGACGCGGTCATCAACTGGGGCCGTTACGGCGAGATCTTTTCGTATAACGATCAGACCGAAATCTTCAGTCTGGAAGACGTCGAGTCTTAAGCCGGCCTTTGCGCGCGAGAGATTGCGGTTCAGACAAAAAAGCGGCGAGGAAAACCTCGCCGCTTTTTTTATTGCAGATTACCCCAGCGTGCGACCGCTGGTTCGGCCGTCGCCCATTTCCAGCCCTCGTCCTGCTGACACGCGCTCGCGGTGAACCACATCTCGGGTGCGTTCGGTCCGTCGCCGTCTTGCACCGAGAACACGAATTCCTTGCACAGCGCCAGCGCCGAGCCGAACGCGCGGGTCACGCGCACCTGGCCGTGGCCGTTCTCGATCGGCAACGTATGCTTGACCGACCACGGTTTCGTTTCGCCGACCGGCATCGTGCCGACGAGCGCCGCCATCAGATCCTGCTGGTCCTTGTGCATGCTGCGCATGTAGCGCGCGACGGCTTCGTCGGTGGCGGCCTGCACGGCGATGCCGACGCCGAGCGCGACGGCCGGATTGCTGGTCACGATACCCGACGCGACACCCGCCGCCGCGCCGCTTGCCGCGCCGATCGACGAGCAGCCGCTCGCGAGCAGACCCGCGCCGACGCATAGCGCGCCGGCCGCGAACAGACGCAGCCGACCACGCATCGGAACGCTAAGCGAGCACGCCGTCATTGCAGCGCACCCCAGCGCTCGGTGGCGGGCTCGGCCGATGCCCAACGCCAGTTCTGACCATCGCGGCAGACCGATGCGATATAAAACGCGCTGCTCGCGGGTTTGTCGCGCGTTGGGTTCTGATCGACAGAAAAGACGATTTCCTTGCAGTCGAGCGCGCCGGTGCTGATCAGACGGCTGACGGTCACGCGGCCGTGCTCGTCGTCTTCGATCGGGAAGGAGTGGGTGATGCTCCAAGGGGCGACAGCGCCGACTTCGAGCGGACCGGCCGCCTGCGCGATGCTGTTCTGCGTATTCGTGTGGACTACGCGCTCCGAGTACTGCACGCCGGCGCGGGCGGCGGCGACCGCGCCAAGACCGATGCCGGTCGCGACCGCCGCATTGCTGGTGACCTTGCCGGCGACCGCGGCACCCGCGACACCGGCGCCCGCGACTGCGCCTTCCGAGTACAACGAACTACAGCCGCTCAACGCCGACGAAACCACCAGCGCCACCGCGATCAGCGCCGTTGCGTGAGGGCGTTTGCCTGCGGCAACGGACTTCGCGTTGCCAGCCCACACCATTTTCTTTTGCATTTCTCCCGTCCCTGCCGTACAGGTGCCTTCGATCACGTGTTGCGCGTGTAAGCGAAGGGCACGTCGTTTAATACGCTGCCGCATTGTGCAGGATGCGTTTTGTAATTGGCAGCGAAAAAATGCAAGAAATTGCAAAACATCGTGCGGTGCGATGTTTTCTGTTGCATGGGGGAGAAGATTTACCTAGTTGTGCAAAGTATTTTGAGAAATGAGGGCAAATTTGCCGTCGGAGTTATTCCCAGGGGGAGGTGAATTCGGTGCTGAGAAACGTGCGGCGAAACGATCACGGCGAGCTGCGCTGCGGGCCGGCGCGATCGGCGAACGGCCCGCGTTGCAGTGCCTATTGCTCGGCTTCGTCTTCCCCGCTTTCGTCGCCGTATGCGCTCAGCCGGTTGTACAGCGTTTTGAGGCTCACGCCGAGCGCTTTGGCAGCGCGTCGCTTGTCGCCGCCGCAGTACTTGAGGGTGCCGAGAATGATCTGCTTCTGCGCGTCGGCGAGCGGCGTGCCGATCCACACGCTCATCGCGTCGCCTTGCGTGACCGCTTTCTTGACTCGCGACGCAAGATGCGGATGCGGCAATTCGACCGTCTTTTCCGCGAGAATGAACGCGCGATATACGGCGTTCTTCAACTCGCGCACGTTGCCCGGCCACGACCATGAACGCAGCGTTTCGATCGAGCGTTTGCTGAAGCTCTTGTTGGTGCCTTCCTGCTGATTCAATTGCGCGAGGAAGTGTTGCGCGAGCAGTTCGCGATCGTTTTCGCGCTCGCGCAGCGGCGGCGCGCGCAGCGGAAATACCGCGAGCCGGTACATCAGATCCTCGCGCAAGCCGTTTTCCTTGACGGCTACCGCGGGGTCGCGATTGGTCGCGGCGATCACGCGTACGTTGCCGCTGATCAACTCGTTGCCGCCGACGCGATAGAACGTGCCGGTTTCGAGCGCGCGCAGCAGCTTGACCTGGCGCACCGGCGCCATTTCGGTGATTTCGTCCAGAAACAGCGTGCCGCCATTCGCATGTTCGAAGTAGCCGACGCGGCCCTGGACCGCGCCGGTGAAGCTGCCTTTTTCGTGGCCGAACAGTTCGGCTTCGATCAGCTCATCGGGAATCGCGCCGCAGTTCACGGCGACGAACGCGCCGTCCTTGCGGCCGCTGCGCTCGTGGATGGTGCGGGCGATCAGCTCCTTGCCGGTGCCCGATTCGCCGATGATCAGCGCGGTCGCGTCGGTATCGGCGACGCGTTCGATCTGTTCGTACAGATCGAGCATTACCGGCGACGAGCCGTACAGCAGCCCGTACGATTTCAGTCCCGCGACGGCGTCCGCGACGCGCTGCTTCGCTTGTGGCGAAGCATTGCCACCGGCGGACACGGTGGGCGAGTCCAGATCGATTGACGCCATAAAAAGGGAAGTCCTGTGCAAAATGGAGTTCGTGTTGCGGCGCGCAGGCCTTGAATGCGATAGACCGTACAGCCGCTATCTCATAAAAGACGATTTAACCACTTCGACACTGATTCCGGCAATCGAACTGGCAGCCGCTGAAATAGCCGTGCGCGCAATCGGTCGAAAGTGCGCGAAATTGGCTTTATCAGCGCGCTGGAGCGGTAAATATACCGGGCACATGCATTGCATCATTGACCGTTTGATCGAGTCGTGCGAGGTTTGACGGCTACGTCGCAGCGCCGCCGGCCAGCGCAAACCGGCAGGCCGCATCGTGCGCCCGAAGCCCGAACTGTTGCACCGTCGACGCACCGATTCCGCGGCAACGCACGAACGCCGAATCAGACGAGGAGTGAACGATGACTGACACCACACAACAACTTGCACTCGGCGGACAGAAGATCGTCGAGGATCTTCGGGTGCTGCTGCGGGACTCGGAAGAAATGCTGCGGCTCGCCGCCAACGTGCCGGGCGAAGGCGTCGATGCCTTGCGCGACCGGCTCGGCACGCACGTGGAAACGCTGCAATCGGCGCTCGGCGATGCGCAACGCAACGTGCATCGCCGGTATCGCGGGGCGGCGGTCATCACCGAGCACTATGTGCGCCATAACCCGTGGCGCTCGCTTGCGCTCGCGGCGGGCACCGGTTTTCTGCTCGGCGTGCTGGTCGCGCGTTAGACGCGGCGCAGCGGGCGGCGCTCGCATCGGCTCGCCGGAAGGCGCGGCGCGCGCTTGGCACGGCTGCATTCATCCGCATCACGATCCAAGGAGTTCATGATGACACGACCCACAATTGGTTTTTTTGGCGCATTGATGGCAATCGGCGGCTTCCTGGCGGTTCGCTATGTGCAACACAAGCGTACGGGCCAGGTCTCACCGGCGCGCGAGCTGAGCCGCTGGGAAAACGAGGGCGGCGCGGTGGCGGCGCCGGCGACTTTGTCGACCGAGCTGGCGCCCGCCTCGCACAGCGCCAACGGCTCGGGCCAGGTCAACGGCGAACAGCGCGCATGGCCGTTTCCGCGGGGCTGACGCGGTTCGCTCGAATGCAATGGCCTGCGGCCGGCGCCTGGAACGGGATTGTTAAATGAATCTTATAAAGCCGTATAATAGGTAAATAGACAACAATGACGCCGAAGTTGGCGCTAATTTGGCCGTTATTGTTGCAATTTTTCATCAAATGGTCGGCGGAACGGGAGGCAGTCGAGTCCGCGTCATGCAGCCGACCCGACCCAGCGGCATGCCCATTGGCATGTTCCGCATATTTTCTGACCCACGCTTGCAGGCTTTCGAAACGCGATGCCACATGTACTCATTGTCGATGACGACGCAGGTACCCGCGAGGCACTTTCCGCCGTCATCGGGGAAGACGGGCTGACCACCGCCACGGCGGGCGATCTGCGCGAAGCGCGTATTCAACTGATCCGGCAGATACCGGACGTCGTTTTCACCGACCTGAAGCTGCCCGACGGCAGCGGGGTCGATCTGTTCGAAGATCTCGATCCGCGCTCCGGCGTCGAAGTGATCGTGATCACCGGCCACGCGACGGTCGAGTCGGCGGTCAGCGCACTGAAAATGGGCGCGGCCGACTACCTCGTGAAGCCGATCAACATGCAGCGCGTGAAGTCGATCCTGTCGCGCCTGCCGCGCGCCGGCGACCTGAAGGCGGAAATCGGCACGCTGCGCGGCGAGTTGCGCCGCATGGGCCGCTTCGGTCTGATGCTCGGCAATTCGCCGGCGATGCAGGAGGTCTACGACCAGATCAGCCGCGTCGCGCCGACTGCGGCCTCGGTGATGCTCGTCGGCGAATCGGGCACCGGCAAGGAAGTTGCCGCGCAGACGCTGCACGAGCTGAGCCTGCGCCGCAAGCACGCGTTCCTCGCGGTCAACTGCGGCGCGATTTCGCCGAATCTGATCGAATCGGAAATGTTCGGCCACGAGCGCGGTTCGTTCACCGGCGCGGACCGGCAGCACAAGGGCTATTTCGAGCGCGCGAACGGCGGCACGCTGTTCCTCGACGAAATCACCGAGATGCCGATCGAGCTGCAGGTAAAGCTGCTGCGCGTGCTCGAGACCGGCATGTTCATGCGCGTCGGCACGACCAAGGAAATCGAAACCGACGTGCGTCTGATCGCGGCCACCAATCGCGATCCCGAGCAGGCGGTGCTCGAAGGCAAGCTGCGGCTCGATCTGTACCACCGGCTGAACGTGTTTCCGATCAGCCTGCCGCCGCTGCGCGATCGCGGCAAGGACGTCGAGCTGCTCGCGCAATCGTTCCTCGATGAGCTCAACGAGCGTCACGGCACGAAGAAGCATTTCCCTGTCGCGGTGAAGGACATGCTGCTGTCGTATCCGTGGCCGGGCAATGTGCGCGAGCTGAAGAACTACGTGCAGCGCGCGCACATCATGTCGAGCGGGAATTCGGATAGCACGGCGACGGTGCCGTTGCAAATCACGCTGTCGAAGCCCGCGGCCGGCACCGCGATCACGATCCCGTTCGGCACCTCGCTCGCGGAAGCCGACCGTCAGCTGATTCTTGCGACGCTCGAGCAATGCGGCGGCGTGAAGACGCGCGCCGCGGAAATTCTCGGCATCAGCCTGAAGACGCTGTACAACCGGCTCGTCGAGTACGGCAACGATGCGCGCGACGACGGCGATCCCACCGACGAATCACGCGCACTCGGCGGCGCGGACGCCTGATCCGCGCTCGTTCGCACGTCATCCGCGTCCCCAGTATCCGCCCGCCCGGGCTTCCGGGTGGGCACCCGAACGGCACAAGCCTTGCTGCGCTCCGGTGGAACGCAAAACGAGGTCACCGACATGCCGCACCTGCCGCCGCACCTGTCGCATTACGCTGCCGTTTCCGCGCCGTCCAGGCCGTTGCACGCTCATCGGCCCGAACCGGTCGAGCCGCCCACGGCACCTCCCATCGCGCCGCCGGACCCGGCCGAACCCGACACGATTCCCGGCCCGACACCCGATCCGATCGAACCCGTCGAACCGGTCACGCCGCCGATCGGCGATCCGCCGCCGCAGCCAACGCAAACGCCTCAGGCCGCCGACCGTCCGGACCGTCCGTCGCGGCCACGGCAATGTTGATACGACGGTCGATGTCGGCGCCCTGTCGCGCACTCGATGGAACCACATCCCGCACTGCAAGGCGCCATGCCCTGGGTCGGTGCAGAGCATTGCTGTACTTGTTACAAAGCCGGCGCATGTTTTACCGGCAATTTACGGTTTCGCCCCCTAGACTGTAGGGATGCCGCGACAAGCGGCAGGCTTCCCCCGAAGGCACGATCATGAGACACCCCGCATTGCGACGTTCCGCGCGGCACCCCAAGCGCGGGCCACGGCCGGCCGAGGTCGAGACTGAGCCGGTGGTGTCGCCGGACCCGGCCGCGCAGAATCGGATCGCCCCGCATACGCCGCCGGACGGCGAGCACAACCAGGGCGGGGTGCGTCAGGAAGGCCTCGAATACCAGCGCGATCTGGGCTCGGAGCAGGATGCCTGAGGCAGCGTAGCACCCGGGCGGGGTATCCCGGCGATCGGGATACCGGTAAGAAAGACCTCCGCATTCGTCGGATTTAACAGAAAAATTTTCTTCGCCATCCGTGATGATGGCGGGGATTCGCTCGTTTGTCACATCTTCATACAACTTTATTTTCGATATCTCATATGTCGGCACGATGATTGCGTGCACCGTTTTGGCGCAATTCCGCATACAACGAAACAATGGAGCACTAATGAGCAGATTGATCGTGGTATCGAATCGTGTCGCACCGATTCAGGAAGCGCGTCCGGCAGCGGGCGGGCTCGCGATCGGCGTGCTGGACGCACTGAAGGAGACCGGCGGCGTCTGGTTCGGCTGGAGCGGCGAAACGGTCAGCGAGCCATCCGCGCCCGTGATCGAGAAGCAGGGCAACGTCACCTACGCGACTGTGGGCCTCACCAAGCGCGATTACGACGAGTACTACCGCGGTTTTTCGAACACCACGTTGTGGCCGACCTTCCACTATCGCAACGACCTGTCCCGCTACGACCGCGAGGACTACGCGGGCTACCAGCGCGTCAACGCGACGCTCGCGAAGCAGCTCAAGGAACTGCTCAAGCCCAGCGACATCATCTGGGTGCACGACTACCATCTGCTGCCGTTCGCGCGCTGCCTGCGTGAGCTCGGCGTGAAGAACCCGATCGGCTTCTTCCTGCACATTCCGTTTCCGGTGCCCGAAGTGTTGCGCACGATCCCGCCTCACGAGGAGATCGTCAAGGCGATGTGCAGCTACGACGTGATCGGCTTTCAGACCGAGGCGGATCGCCAGTCGTTCGTCGACTATATCGAGCGCGGTCACCATGGCACGTCGAGCGAAGACGGCATGGTGCACGCGTACAACCGCTTCCTGAAGGTCGGCGCGTACCCGATCGGCATCTATCCCGACGCGATCGCGAAGGCCGCCGAGCAGTTCACCGACCGCAAGGCGGTGCGCAGCCTGCGCGACGGCATGCGCGGGCGCAAGCTGATCATGAGCGTCGACCGGCTCGATTATTCGAAGGGGCTGGTCGAGCGCTTCCAGGCATTCGAGCGGCTGTTGCAGAACGCGCCCGGCTGGCATGGCCGCGTGTCGCTCGTGCAGATCGCGCCGCCGACCCGCGCCGACGTGCAGACCTATCAGCGCATCCGGCAAACGCTCGAAGGCGAGGCGGGCCGCATCAACGGCCGGTTCGCGCAGCTTGACTGGACGCCGATCCAGTATCTGAACCGCAAGTACGAGCGCAATCTGCTGATGGCGCTCTTCCGCCAGTCGCAGGTCGGCTATGTGACGCCGCTGCGCGACGGCATGAATCTGGTGGCCAAGGAGTACGTCGCGTCGCAGGATCCGGCCGATCCGGGCGTGCTCGTGCTGTCGCAATTCGCGGGCGCGGCCGAGCAGCTGCCGGGCGCGCTCGTCGTCAATCCGTTCGATCTGTCGCAGATGGCCGAAGCGCTCGAGCGCGCATTAGCGATGCCGCTCGCCGAACGTCAGGCGCGTCATGCGGACATGATGGAGCCGATGCGCGAGAGCAACCTGTCGGTGTGGCGCGATACGTTGCTCGATGATCTGCGCCACGTCGCGACCGCGTCTTCGGTGACGGCCAAAGCGGTAAAGCTCGCTGACGTGACGGCATTGCCCTGAGCCGACAGGCGCGGCCCGCGCGGGCGGGCCGCGCGTGTGCCGCTCACGTCGTGCATGGAGTGACAGGGAAGATCAAAGCAAAAAGGCGTGCATCGCCTCGTGCGATGCGCGCCTTTTATCGTGCATGTCTTGCGCGCATAACGGCCACAGCCTTCATGCCGGCTGCGCCGCCTTCTGCATGACCCGCATCGTGCTGACGACCGCCGCGACCGCCGAGAACCCCGCGGCCACATACAGCGCGATGATCGTCCCGCTCTGCGGCGCGACGCCGAAGATCAGCGCGACCAGCGCCGCGCCGAGCGTTTGCCCGGTCAGGCGCGCGGTGCCGAGCATGCCGCTCGCGCCGCCGCTGCGTTCGCGCGGCGCGGACGACAGCATCGTGCGATTGTTCGGCGACTGGAAGATGCCGAAGCCCGCGCCGCACAGCGCCATGCGCCACGAAATCTGCAGCGCGTCCGGGTGAGGCCCGAGCGTCGCGAGCAGCAGCAGGCCGACCGTCATCGCGGCGAGCCCGACGCCGCCGAGCCAGCCGGCCGATATCCTGTCCGACAGCACGCCGGCAATGGGCGCCGCGATGATGATGATCGCGGGCCACGGCGTCATCAAAAGACCCGTTTCGACCTGCGACATGCCGAGCGTTTCCTGCAGCAGGAACGGCAGCGACACGAACGCGAGCATCTGCGCGCAGAACGAGCAGACCGACGTGCCGACCGACAGCGCGAACACCGGAATACGCAGCAGGTCGATCGGCAGCAGCGGGGCGGGCCGCGTCAGCTGGCGACGCACGAAGAAGTAGCCGATGACCAGCGCTCCGAGCGCCTCGAGCGTCACGTAGCCGAAATGCTCGCCGTGGCCGAGGCCATCGACCGCGAAAATCAGCAGGCCGAACACGAACGCGTTCATCACCGCGCTCAGATAGTCATACGGGGATTCGTGGCCGGGGTTCATCGGCAGCGCCTTGAAGCCGCCGACGATCGCCGCGATTCCGATCGGCACGTTGATCGCGAACAGCCACGGCCAGGTCGCGATCGCGAGCACGCCCGAGGCGACCGTCGGCCCGACCGCCGACGACACCGCCACCACCATCGCGTTGATCGAGACGCCGCGCCCGAGCTGGGTAGGGCGGATAGATCATGCGCACGATCGCGGTGTTCACGCTCATGATGCCGGCCGCGCCGAAGCCCTGAACCACTCGCGCGAGCGCGAGCATCGCCAGCGAGTTCGACAGCGCGCAACCGAACGACGCGACCGTGAACAGGATCAGGCCCGACAGATAAATGCGCCGGTAGCCGATGCGGTCGCCGAGCGACGCCAGCGGCAGCAGCGAGATCGTGATCGCGAGCTGATACGCGTTGACGACCCAGATCGACGCGGCGGCGCTCGCATTGAGGTTGCGCGCAATCGTCGGCAGCGCGACGTTGGCGATCGCGCTGTCGAGCACCGCGAGCGTCAGCGAGAGCGCGATGACGAGCATCGCCCAGTAGCGTTGTGGGACCGGTAGGCCCAGTTCCTTGCCTTCGAAGCGGGAAGTGGAGGGCGTCGAGCCGTCCGTGCGCGGGGAGGGTGCGTGCATCGATTGTTTGATTTGCCGGAGATGTTGGCGCGCCTGTGCGCGGCTCACGCGCTGGCCGCTGCGGGCGTATCGGTCGGCGCGGCGCCGGCGTTACCGGGCGCCGGCGCCGCGCGTGCGTTATTTGAGTTCGTAAAGGCCCGTGTGTGTCGTCGAATCGATTTCGTTCAGGTGCGTCATGAAGCGCGCGACCGCGTTGGTGGTTTCCGCGCTGACCGGCAGATGCGGCACCTTCAGCGCATGCAGCCGGAAGATATAGCGATGCGTGCGATCGCCGCGCGGCGGCGCGGCGCCGCCGAAGCCGACCGTCCCATAGTCGTTGCGCACCTGCATCGCGCCCTGCGGCAGCAGCGAGCCGTCGGCCTTGCCGGCGTTGCGCGGCAGCGAGCGCGCGTCGGCCGGAATGTTCACGACGACCCAATGCCAGAAGCCGCTGCCGGTCGGCGCGTCGGGATCGTGAACGGTGAGCGCGAAGCTTTGCGTGTCCGCGGGCGGCGCTTCCCATTGCAGCGACGGCGAGATGTTTTCGCCGTCGCCGCCGAACGCCTTGTCGTTGTACTCGTGGGCTCTCGGCATGAAGCCGTTGGTGGGAAAATCGTCGGACCAGAGACGGAAGTCAGCCATGATGTGCCTCCCTTGTTGATTGGTTCTGGGATCGTCGGAGTTCGCGATGTCGCGGCGGGCGAGGCGCATCTCGTGGCATGCCGAAGCGCGTGAGGACGTGCCGCGAAAGCGCCGGAAAGCACCCGGAAAACGCCGCCGAAGCGTGCCTCGAAGGCATCTCGAAAGCGCGCCGGGTGAGCCTTTCGAGTGTAGCACCAGCGGCCGCGAGACTTGCGCGAGCCGGGCAGGTCGCGCGCGGTTTTCAGCTGCGTTCCTCCAACTCCGGCGCGTCGCTTCTGATCCACGCGACGAGCCGCTCGATCACGCCCGCGATATCGCGATTCGCGCCCCGCAAAGCGCATTCCCACACGACCGCGACGCGCCAGCCGCTCGCGAGCAGCGCGGCGCGCACCTTGTCGTCGTTGCTGCGATTGCGGCCGATCTTGTCGCGCCAGAAGTCGGGCCGCGTCTGCGGCCATTTGAACAGATGACAGTCGTGGCCATGCCAAAAGCAGCCGTGCACCAGCACCACCGCGCGATAGCGCGGCAGCACGATGTCGGGGCGGCCGGGCAGATCGCGCGCGTCGAGCCGGAAGCGCAGGCCCCGCCGATGCAGCAGGCTGCGGATCAGAATCTCCGGCTTGGTATTGCGGCCGCGAATGCCGGACATCATCCGGCTGCGCGTCGCGCTATCGACGATATCGACCATCGTCAGCGGGCCAACGGGTCGCGCGGCCGCTCACGCGTAGAGCGGCAGGGAGTGTTTCGACGCATCGCGGGTCGGGTGGGCAAGCAGGGTTTGCACATGCGGCAGCATGATACGCGCCACTTCGCGCATCACCGGCATCACGACGCTATTGCCGAACTGCCGGTAGGCCTGCGTATCGCTGACCGGAATCCTGAAGGTGTCGGGAAAGCCCATCAGTCGCGCGCATTCGCGCGGCGTCAGGCGACGCGGGCGCAGCGCCTCGCCCTGATAGACGAGAATTTCGGAGCCGTCCTTGTGATAGCGCGCCGACAGCGTGCGCGTCACGCTGTCCGGATAGGCCATGCCGAAACCGAAGCCGTTGCCCGCCGCACGATGCTTGGCCGCGTAGTTTTGCAGATACGCCCACAGCTTCGGGGTGAGCGTGTACTTCGGCTGCACGCGGCGGGCGCTGTGGTCGAAGAAGCGGTCGTGGTCCCACGGCAGCACCGGTTCCGTGCCGTCCGTGCGATGCAGGATCGCGCCGAGCCGCGGACCCTGTTCGGGCAGGCGCAGGTCGTCCCATGTGAACCTGGTCTTGCCGCGAAAGCCCACCACGATGATGCGCTCGCGATGCTGAGGCGTGAAATGCTGGCCATCGATCACGCGGTAGTGCACCTCGTAGCCGAGTTCGTCGCGCAGCGTTTGCAGGATCACGTCGAAGGTGCGGCCCTTGTCGTGCGACAGCAGGTTCTTTACGTTTTCGAGCAGGAACGCGGCGGGGCGCTTCGCGGCGATGATGCGCGCGACGTCGAAAAACAGCGTGCCCTGGGTCGTGCATTCGAAGCCGTGCGGCCGGCCAAGCGCGTTTTTCTTGCTGACGCCGGCGATCGAAAACGGCTGGCACGGAAAGCCGCCGAGCAGCACGTCGTGGCTCGGCACGTCCTCGGCGGGAAACGTGACGATGTCGCCGATCAGCGCGTGCGCGCCGCCGCTCGCGGAGTTGTCGCCGTGGTTCTCGCGATAAGTCCGCGTCGAGAACTCGTTCCACTCGCTGGTGAACACGCATTCGCCGCCGTGCGCCTCGAAGCCCATGCGAATGCCGCCGATACCCGCGAACAGATCGATGAAGCGGAAGCGCGCCGCGTCGCCCGCGTGTTGCGCCTCACGCGCGCCTTGCCGCAGCAGATCGCGCAACGCGGGTTCCAGCATCGCGGGACAAGGCGTTTCACCTTTTTCCCAGCGACGCACCGTCTTGATGTCCTTGCCGACATGGGCTGCGATTTCGCGTTGGGTGAAACGGGCGCGCGCCTGCTTGAGCAGGTCGAACGGGGCGGCGAGGGTCACGTGGCGTCCTTGCTGGGAATTTTTGCGGACATTATGACCTAAGGTCGTCCCCTTTCCCTATTGTCGGCGCCGATTGATCAGGAATTTTTCGCGATACGTCGCGCCGCTGCGTTTGTCTGCGGCGAAACATGCCTGTCACGAATGCGGATATACGCTTGTCCCGTGACGCTGGTTTGCGGCGTTGCGACGCGTGGTGGCGGCCGCGACCTCGTGCCCGGCCGCCTTTTTGCGGCGCGCAAGACGAGCCGCGGGCCGGCTTGGCGCCACGCGTGCGGGTGCAGCGGGCGGGGCGGATGCGGTCAGGCCGACTTCACCTTCTTCACCGGGTCAGCCGGCTCGAATCGCGAGGTCGGCGCGGGCGCGAAGCGTTCCCATTCGGGCAGCGGCGTCGAGGCCAGCCGATCGAGTTGCAGCAGCAGGCTGTCGACTTTGTCCAATTGGGCGGTAGAAAGCTGGCCGCTGTCGACCAGCGCGGTCAGTCGTTTGCGCCAATAGGTGGCTGGCAGGATCGGACCGCCGAAATCGCCGCGCAGCGATACGTGCATCACCCGCGCGATGTGCGCGATGTCGTGGTCGATCAACGCAGCTTGCGATGATCCCGAAATCGTAGTCTCCGTGCGGTCCATGACTCCTCCCTGAGCGCATTTACGGCGGTGCGCGGCGAGACTTTAGGCCTTTTGATAAAAAATTTGCCCGATCGCGCGTCGGCGTTCGTCGGTGCCGCGGCCCGGCGCGCGGAGCAGCTCCCGGGAACAGCCGTTGCTGCTTCCCACACACCGGCGGAATACCGCGCCGGCATTTCCGTCGACTACGCATATGGGAGCCGAGCATGAACAAGGATCAAGTGAAGGGCGTTGGCGAGCAGGTCAAGGGCAAGGTCAACGAGGCCGTCGGCAAGGCCACGAACGACCCTGCGAAGGAACTCAAGGGCAACCTGCAGCAGGGCGCCGGCAAGGTGCAGAAGGCCTATGGCGATGCGAAGGAACACGCCAAGGACGATGCAAAGCGCGGTCGTCACTGAGAACCCGTTCGGTGCAGGTTGCCGTAACGGCGGAGGCGTCGCGATCGTCGCGGCGCCTTTGTTTTTTGTATGGCGCAGGTCGGACACGACGCGTCCGATTTCACCAGTTGGGTCACGGCTGACGTTGGCGCGGCGGCCGGCCTGGGAGTAACCCGTGATCGCGATGATCGGCATTCCGCACGCGCTGCGAGCCCTTTAGACTTGGCGCAATCCCATCAGGAGGTCGCGCCAATGACACCCGAAAAGATACTTTCGATGTTCGAACGGCAGTATTTGGAAGGCAAGGCGCCGCCCGATCTCGAAGCGACCTGCGCGAACTTCGCGACGTGGCTCGCGGCCGCGTGGGAACTGCTCGACAGCACCGAAAGGACGCTGCTGCTGACGGTCGGCGCGGCGCTGTGGCGTGAGGGCTTCAACGTGCGCGCGGGTACGGCGACGAAGGACTTGTGGTGAACCGCCGATCGCGAACGGCGCTGTTGCCGCAGCGTTTGTAGGGTCTTCACGCGGCCTCGCACGCGTTGTGGCGAGTCGGTTTATATTGGGCGGTCTTGCAATTTCTGTCCCATAGGGCGACCCGAACCCATGACCGATTTATCCGCTTTCGCGATCACGAAGAAATGGCCGGCCGAGCATCCGGACCGGATTCAGCTCTATTCGCTGCCGACGCCCAATGGCGTAAAAATCTCGATCATGCTCGAGGAAACCGGCTTGCCGTACGAGCCACATCTGGTGCGCTTCGATACCAACGATCAGATGACGCCGGCGTTTCTGTCGTTGAACCCGAACAACAAGATTCCGGCGATCCTCGATCCGAACGGTCCCGACGGCAAACCGCTGCCGCTGTTCGAATCGGGCGCGATCCTGATTTATCTCGCCGACAAAAGCGGCCGGCTGATCCCGCGGGACGCCGCCGGGCGCTACGAGACGATCCAGTGGGTGATGTTCCAGATGGGCGGCATCGGTCCGATGTTCGGCCAGGTCGGCTTCTTCCACAAATTCGCCGGCAGGGAATACGAGGACAAGCGTCCGCGCGATCGCTACATCGCCGAATCGAAGCGGCTGCTCGGCGTGCTGGAGCAGCGCCTGGAAGGACGCACTTGGGTGATGGGCGATCAGTATTCGATCGCCGATATCGCGATCTTCCCGTGGGTGCGCAATCTGGTCGGCTTCTATGAGGCGGGAGAACTGGTCGGGATTCAGAACTTCCCGAACGTGCGGCGCGTGCTGGCGGCGTTCGTCGAGCGTCCGGCGGTGGTGCGCGGCCTGAATATTCCGCAGCGGCCGGCTTGATGGCCTGAGCGTTTCGCGAGCTTGACCGCTCGGCCGGGCGGGCGCGAATCGAACGCGCCCGGCCACGCGGCATCGTGCGACGCTCTGCACTACCATGCCCCCTTACGCACTTTGCCGGATCGAAGGGCATGACAGGTTTCAGGAAGTATCGATCAATTCAGGCGTTGCGCGCGCTCGCCGCGCTGGGCGTCGTCGCGTTTCATACCGACGGCATCGTTGTCGCGCATGGCTGGCTAGTCCATGTTTTTCCGCGCGTGTTCGCGCTATGGCGAAATCGGCGTCGACGTCTTCTTCGTGATCTCCGGCTTCGTGATGGCGCTGGCGACTCAGGGTTTGCCCCCCGGGAATCCAGTCGGCGCGCTCGTTCATTTGCGCCCGCATCGCGCGGGTCGTGCCGCTCTACTGGATTCTCACCGCGTTGTTTATCGCGCTCGTCGCGTTCGTGCCGGGCGTTCCCGAAGCGTTCGGTCATGCGCGCGTGAGCGCCTGGCATGCGCTGTCGTCGTTTCTGTTTCTACCGTCGATGATCTGGACCGGCATGGCCGCGCCCGTGCTGGGCGTCGGCTCGACGTTGAACTACGAGATGTGGTTTTACGCCGTGTTTGCCGCGGCGATGTGCGTGACGAGACGTCGTCTGCTGGCGGTAGGGGCGTTCCTGCTCCTGAGGTCCGCGTTGCATCTGCTGCCCGGCGAGGGCGTCGCGTTCGCGTTTTACACGAATCCGCTGGTGCTGGAGTTCGTGTTGGGGTGTTGCGTCGGAGCCTGGTATGCGTCGGGGCGGACGGTGCCGGTGGCCGCGGCGGCGGGATTGCTGGTGGTGGTCGCCGCAGCGGGCGTGTTTGCGCCGAGGTTGACCGATGCGAACCGGTTTCTCGTATTTGGCCTGCCGGCGTTGGCGGTCGTGGTGGCGGGATTGTCGGTCGAGAGCAAGGTGCGGTGGAACCGATGGCTCGAGCGCATCGGCGATGCGTCGTATTCGCTGTATCTGACGCATCTGCTCGCGATGCCGGTCGTGGTCGGCTTCATGCAGATGATCGATGCGCGACATCGGTTGCCGGGAGATCTGATTGGCGGGGCGGTTGTAGTCGCGTCGACGGCGATGGCGCTCGGGTCGTATCGGTGGGTCGAGCGACCGGCAAGTCGGGCCGTGGCCAGCTGGATCGCCGGGTTGTCGTGGGGAAGCGCGGTAGCCGGAGCGAAGCGGTAAGCGTGCTTCGACGGTTTTTCGTGTCCTTGAAATTAATACCGCTGAGCGCGTATAACCTTTGAGGTGAGTAAAGTTCTTACCGGCTTATCGGGCGAGAATCGCGCGACAGCGCTGTGATGCGACCGGACGAAAAGGTGAAGCAATGAGCGCCGTTACATTGTTCGCATGGTCCGTTCCGGCGTATTTCCAGGGTTCCGTGGTCGACCATACATGGGTGACGACCTACGACAGCCGCGTGAAGATTTACCCAGCGCTGGCGGACGTCCTGATCGCGGGCGAGCACTATTGGTACAGCTGGGGCAGCTTCCACGCCCGAGGTGGGACGCCGGTCAGTGCGGATGGTTTTTTGGCTTCCGGCGCGGCAAATCTGCTCTATGCTAGTTGTCTATGTAAGCCCGATGTGGACTCGAACATCGATCCGGCCGCTCGTGGAACGATATTCAGCTATGGTCGCGATGGTGTATGCCATCAGCTGTCAAACCAGATTCTTTGGGCGACCGGCAGCGGTGGAGCGGCTCCAGCTACCGTCCGCATGTCCAGGGGCTACTGGTTGAGCATCGCGATCTTCGGAACATACGGCAAGCAGCATGCTGCATGGGCGAGCAAGAAGATTCAGTGCTCGACACCAAGCGGGAGTGACGCGATGAAGCCAGGACATCAGGAATCCGATGTCGACGATTTTCAGGAGCATCTTCAGGCGACTTTGAAGGGTCCCGACGCGGATGCGAAAATCAAGTCGTTGATGAATCATCGACGCGCATTTATGGTGCAGGTCGAGCGTTTGCAACATGCCCCGCAGGGCAGCGATGTTCCGTCCGCCTCGGAGCTGAACCAGGCCTATTCGTCTTTTCTCCACGACGCTGCTGACATTCTGGGTCCCGAGGACTTCGAGCGAGTTTTTGGTGAACGCCCAAAGGATCAGATGAACGTCGTCGATCCTTCGATATACGAGCAAAGTGTCCGTCGGCCGATGCAAAAATAATGGAGCCGTTGGACTGGCGTCGTCTCAAACACGTTTCGCGATCACCGTCGTCGAACTCGCAATGTCGAGATTCTTTTTTGCGCTTAGCTGCTTCACAAACGATCGATCCAGCAACGTCGGCGGTCCTTGCAGAATTTCTTCGACCGTGAGCGCCTTGAATTCCTTCAGCGCATTCTCGTCGAGACCATCGGCCCATTCGCTTATGATCCAGTAAATCGACCAGATGGCCGTTGTCGATTCCGGTACGTACACACGTTCGACATTGATCGCAGATCCGAAGAGGTTGAGAATCCCCTCGGCTGTCATGTTGTAGTAGTGATGCGGGTAGCCGTGAGTAGGTTGAGTGAGCGGAACCACCACGACCAGATCGCCTCCTGGCTTCAACACGCGAAGAATCTCTTTGGCGGCAGTGAATGGGTCCTTCACATGTTCGAGGACATTCAACGACAGAAGGCCATCGAACGATGCATCTTTGAATGGCAGAACTTCGCCGACACCTCGCACATCGGTGGATGGATAGTTGGTGATGTCGAAATTGATCACGTTTTCGTAGATCGCGGGACGGCTGCCGGCCCCACAATCCAGAATGATCCCCGACGGATGGCGCTCGATCATACTCAGTGCATCCTGATCGTACAGATTGCTTCCGGCCAGTTCCGAGTCGTAAATGTCGAACTGGGAGCGCAGATCGGGCGACAAAAAATCGAAAAATTTTCCGTCGTCACTAAATGGCATATCAGTGCGAAGAACAGACGCTATTTTTTTTCTTCGTTCCTGCCTGGATTGGGCCGCCACCAGTGCATCTTGCCTGCGATGACTTTCGGCGCTTCCGAAAACTTCGAAATGCGATCTTCCCGATCGTAATGCGCCGAGCCTGACAGCCTCAGCGACGTCCGGATTTGCGGCGAGATAGGCCTGCTCACAAAAATTCAACGCGGTAACGCATTCAAGCGCTTGATCCATGTCGGTCCTCGGAAACGTTTCGAAGTCGGCTCGCAGATTATAGCGATCTGAGATTTACGGGAGCGCCTGATTTTCCGGGGTTGTCGAACGGGTGGTTCGCGTGAAGTGTAGGGATCGCTCTGATCCCGCGCGGAAGGCGGATCGGCAACAAAAAGCCCCACAGCGCAAGGCGTGCGGGGCTTTTAAGAGCGGACCTGGCAGCCGGTTGGGCGCTTGGTCCCCTTGGCCTACTACAAATACGCTCACTATCTTTCTGTTGCTTTGACGCATGCACTGCCGTGCGTGGTGCCGCGTGGCAGGCCGCCGCGCGAATGAATGTCATCAATTGTGTCGGATCTGTCGCTCCGTTCACGGCTTTGTGCTACGTATACCCCCTTCAAATCGATCTGGAGGGGGCGCATGTTGATGGGGCTACAGACAGATGGCGATTGAATTCGAAGCCGGAACGCATCGGTGCTGCACGCTCTACACGCGACAGGAGTATCGCGGTAGTGCGTTGAGCAACGAGGCGCGTGCCGGCCGTCAGCTCATTACCTCGGCAGGATCGCGGGAACTCACGCGCGATGCGCGCCAGATAGCGGGGCTCGTCGAATTCATCCGCAACACGCGCAGCGGCGCATATGCGAATGGCGCTGCCCCAGAGCAGATTGCCCGGGCGCTACAGACCGCCGTCGAGCGGGGCGATGTGATCGCAGTCGTGTCCACGCCGCGTACCTCGCGCGGAGGTGCTGCGCCTATCGAGCAGAATATCCGACCGTACTACGAGACCGTCACGCCGTCGCAGCTATTCAGGCGTGCGCTGCCTGTCGTGAGTGCCGGGCGTTCTTTCCAGCGTCCAGTGCTGCCGCGACTGCCCGCCGAAGATGGGCTCGCGATCTGGTTCGCCCGCCCGGGCGACGTGTTGCCCGATGGAACGATTGCCATGGCGGTATCAACGCCGCTGGGCGATGCGCAGGCGTTCGAATACAGCGACGCTATGTCGGGCGTTGATGCGGTGGAGTTGGCGGGCGCGGAGGGCACGCCGCGTAATAATCAGGCGCAAAACAAGCAGTTCAAGGCCGTCGTAAAGGCGTTGCGACTCAATCAGGATCAGGCGAGGCAACTTCACGACGACATGAGTAAGCAGGGCCTCGGCTATCACGAGATGCTGGAACGTGGGCAGGACTTGTTTGGAGGCGGTGATGACTGATACCAAGACAGAAATAACAACGCGTCTTTCCGCACTCATCGGGCTCGATGTGAGCTGGGTCAGTCACGCGGGAGACATGCTCACCATGCAGTTTGGCCCGCAAAGGCGGTACACGCTTAGAGGCAGGGATCGTGAGGACGGGGCGTGGGCGCTTCACGTGCAATGCGCGTGGAAGCTAGAGCGCGAGGGCAAAACTATTGCGACCCGCGATGATCTGCGTGGCGTCGATGAAAAGGCGCACGACTCAGCCAAGCGCTTGCATGAAACGCTCGTAGGACAAGGGCCTATCGAGGTCGAGGCCGTATCGGCAGACGATGCGGGCGGCGTGGACGTGTCGTTGTCCCGAGGATACAGCCTTGTTGTGATCCCTGACGGCGTTGAAGATGATGAGGACTGGCGCTTCTTCGCGCCGGGCGTTGATGCCGCACACCTCGTGATTGAAGGCGGCAAGATTGCACCCGAGTCGTTTTCGTGAATGACGATCGAAAGCGTGCCCGCTTGACTGGCGAGCTTGGTTGCTTCGTGCAGAAGTACGCGCGCAAGGCGCACGCTGGCCACGATCCCAATGATCGACGCTACGACAAGAAGATTGAGACGGCGATGCGGCGCCTACGCGCCAAAGATCTCTCGGAATTGCTTTCAGGCGATGGCGAGCCAGTCTCGACGGACTGAACGAAGCGAGTTTTTCCTTTCCGTCAAACCGACACTTCATCCTCCAGTAGCGTGAGCTGTTCGGCATCACCTGAAGATAGAGCCCTTTGTCATCGGCAAGACGGTAGGGCTGTTCAGTCAGCTTGGCCTTGCGGCCTTGGAGCTCGGTAGGCGGTGCAATCTGATTGCGCAGGGCGTGGCGGTATCGATTTTTGGGATATTCGGCGATATCCCCACCAATACCCCAAAAAAATCTGGTTTGTCTTGGGCTATCGTGGGCAAGATGGCAGCAAAAAGCCCCACAGCGCAAGGCATACGGGGCTTTTCTGGACATTCTCAGGAGATACTGCGGCCAATCTGGTCCCCCTGACAGGAATCGAACCTGTATCTAGCGCTTAGGAGGCACTTGTTCTATCCATTGAACTACAGGGAGAGGACCGAGCCGGACAGACCAGCGAGCGCAGAGTATATCAAACCGGCGCGGGCAAAAGGAGAGCCAAGCCAGCAGCCGCCCGCGCCTCGCACAAATCCCGCAAAAACAAACGGCCCCGCAGACATCGCCTGCCGGGCCGCGCAAACCACCTGAGCATCTGGCGAAGCGCACGCAACCGCGCCTATCGCCCCAAGCTCATCTCACTGTCAAAACTCCACCACCGCGAACTCCGCCTTGCCCACGTCGCACAGCGGGCAGCGCCAGTCTTCCGGAATGTCGGCGAAACGCGTGCCCGGTGCGATGCCTTCTTCGGGCAGACCGTCTTCCTCGTTGTAGATCCAACCGCAAATCAGGCAGACCCAGCTCTTGAATTCCGTCACTTCGATTACTTCGCTCACGACACGCTCTCTCATTCAATGCAATGGCCGGCTTGCTCTGCCCCTTTATGGGGCGGCGCGGCGACCCGCAATATTACCGGAATTTGTCAAATCAGCCGCAGACGACCGATGCGGCGCCGCCCCGACACCTCTGCGGCGAGCCCGGGTTCGCGCGACGGGCCTCGTCACACAAGCCGTGTACGCTTTGACCTGCAAGCTATTTGATTGGACAGATGTGGCGCTCGCTTCGCACGTATTGCGACGATCGGTCTCGGGCGAGGCCGCTGGCGGCGCCGCATCGCCGGGGTTTCGTTTCCAAAGGAGAAAACGATGTTTAAAAACAGATGGTTGGTCGGCGTCGCGGCGGCTGGGCTACTCGCCGGGTCAGGTGTGGCGCAGGCGGAGGGCGTGACCTTCGTGCAACCGGCGGACGGCGCGACCGTCACCAATCCGGTGCACGTCGTGTTTGGCCTCGACGGCATGAAGATCGCGCCCGCCGGCACGCTGACGGACGGCACCGGGCATCATCACCTGCTGATCGACGGCAAGCCGCTGCCGAAGGGCGAGGTCGTCCCCGCGACCGACAAGTCGCTGCACTTCGGCAAAGGCCAGACTGAAACCGATCTGACGCTGCCGCCGGGCGACCATACGCTGACGCTGCAATTCGGCGACGGCGCGCATCGCTCGTATGGGCCGGAGATGAGCAAGACGATCACGGTGCACGTCAAGTAAGCAACTGCTTGAAAGGCCGGGCCGGCGCGCGCGTCGCCGGCCCGCGCCGATAGCGTTGCACGCTGTGTCGCGCGCTTCATCGCACGGATGTTCCCGCCCGGCATACCTGCGACCGGCCCTGCGCCCGGTACAATGAGCAGTTCCGACTCATCGCTGTCTTCTTCCATTCCCATGTCGCTTTACACCATTACCGGAGCGCAGCTCGCGTTCGGTCACGTCGCGCTGCTCGACCACGCGGATTTCTCGCTCGAAGCGGGCGAGCACGTCGGGCTGATCGGGCGCAACGGCGCGGGCAAGTCGTCGCTGTTGAAAATCGTCGCCGATCTGGCCAAACCCGACGACGGCCTCGTCACGCGTCAGCAGCATCTGAGCACGGTCTACGTGCCGCAGGAGCCCGAGTTCAACGCCGACGACACCGTGTTCGACGCGGTCGCCGCCGGACTCACCGAGGCGCGCGCGCTGCTCGACGAATACGACGCGGTCGCGCATCAGCTCGCCGACACGCCTGAGGGCGCCGAACACGACGCGCTGCTCGCGCGCATGAACACGCTGCAATCGTCGTTGGACGCCGCGGACGCATGGAATTGGAGCACGCGCGTCGCGACCACGCTGCAGCAGATCGGCCTGAACGGCGAAGCCCGTGTCGGCTCGCTGTCAGGCGGCATGCAGAAGCGCGCCGCGCTCGCGCGCGCGCTCGTCGTGCAGCCCGACGTGCTGCTGCTCGACGAGCCGACCAACCATCTCGACTTCGACGGCATCCGCTGGCTCGAAGATCTGCTGGTGTCGCTGCGCGCTGGGCTGCTGTTCATCACACACGATCGCGCGTTTCTCGACCGCGTCGCGACGCGCATCGTCGAGCTCGATCGCGGGCGGCTGCTGTCGTATCCGGGCAATTTCTCCGCGTACCAGACGCGCAAGGCGCAGCAGCTCGAAGTCGAGCGCATCGAGAACGAGAAGTTCGACAAACTGCTCGCGCAGGAAGAAGTGTGGATTCGCAAGGGCGTCGAGGCACGCCGCACGCGCAGCGTCGGCCGCATCGCGCGCCTCGTGGAGATGCGCAACGAGCGCGCCGAGCGCCGCAACGTGCAGGGCAACGTGAAGCTCGACGTCGGTCAGGGCGAGAAGTCCGGCAAGATCGTGGCGGAACTGACGGACGTGACGAAGCGCTATGGCGAGCGCGCGGTGGTGGACCGCTTCACGGCCTCGGTGATGCGCGGCGACAAGATCGGCTTCGTCGGTCCGAACGGCGCGGGCAAGACCACACTGCTGAAGCTGATCCTCGGTGAACTCGCGCCGGACGAGGGCAACGTGCGCGTCGGCACGAATCCGCAGGTCGCGTATTTCGATCAGATGCGCGCGGCGCTCGATCTGGAAAAGAGTCTCGCGGACACGATCAGCCCCGGCAGCGAGTGGGTCGAAATCAACGGCCAGAAGAAGCACGTGATGAGCTATCTCGGCGACTTCCTGTTCGCGCCGGAGCGCGCGCGTTCGCCGGTCAAGTCGCTGTCGGGCGGCGAGCGCAACCGGCTGTTGCTCGCGCGCCTGTTCGCGCGCCCGGCCAACGTGCTGGTGCTCGATGAACCGACCAACGACCTCGACATTCCGACGCTCGAACTGCTCGAAGAACTGCTGATCGACTACGACGGCACGGTGCTGCTCGTCAGCCACGACCGCGCGTTTCTCGATAACGTCGTGACGTCGGTGATCGCATCGGAAGGCGGCGGCAAGTGGCGCGAATACGTCGGCGGCTTCACGGACTGGCAGACGCAGCGCGATCGCTCGGAGCAACTCGCGCTCGAAGCGCAGAAAGAATCGAGCAAGGAAGCGCCGAAAGAAGCGGCGCCGAAGGACAGCGCGTCGGGCCGCAATGCGCAGCGCAGCGCGAAGCTGTCGTTCAAGGAGCAGCGCGAACTGGAGGCGCTACCGAAAATGATTGCCGACCTCGAGGCCGAACAGAAGGCAATCGGCGCGCAGCTCGAAGACGGCTCGGTGTTCGCGAAAGATGCACGCGAAGGCGCGCGTCTGACCGAGCGCTATGCCGAGATCGACGAGGAGTTGATGCTCGCGCTCGAACGTTGGGACGAGCTGGAAAACCGCGTCAGGTAACGCGGCGTGCGCGGCCGGCACAAAAACAACAGAAAGCGCCACCGCGCACGGCACCGAAATTCAGCGGGCGCGCGCCCGTGCATTTTCCGCCGCTACCTATCGCGCCGCCGTCCTGCGAGCCATCCATCCTCCAGTGCATGTCCCCCAACGCCCGCCGCGCCTTATCCAGTCGGCCAATTCAGCGCGGGGTCAATTGCCGCCGTGATCGAAATCAGTACAATACCCCGCGAACAGGCTTCCCCGGCGGGCTGTGCGTCCATGTCCGGCATTCGAGCGCGCCAACGGAAGCCGCGCGACAAAACAGCTTGCCCGCATCGCGGGCGCTCCACCTAACCCCGTTGTTTCGTTTCGCTTTTTTTGAATACTCAACGCATTGTCCACGGCCCTGTCCACAGGACCTGTGGACAACGATGAACCGACGCACCGAGTCAATCATGTCTACGAAAAAGCCAAACGCCGCGTATAGCGAAGCGTCGATCAAGGTGTTGAAGGGTCTGGAGCCGGTCAAGCAACGACCCGGCATGTACACCCGCACCGAGAATCCGCTGCACATCATTCAGGAAGTCATCGACAACGCATCGGACGAAGCCCTCGGCGGCTACGGCCGGCAAATCACGGTCACGCTGCACGCGGACCATTCGGTCTCGGTCGACGACGACGGCCGCGGCATTCCGTTCGGCCTGCACCCCGACGAGGGCGTACCGGTCGTCGAAATCGTTTTCACGCGCTTGCACGCGGGCGGCAAGTTCGACAAGGCCGCCGGCGGCGCCTATACGTTCTCGGGCGGTCTGCACGGCGTCGGCGTGTCGGTCACCAACGCGCTGTCCACGCGGCTCGACGTCACCGTGTGGCGCGACGGCAAGGTCGCCGAACTGAGCTTCGCGCACGGCGACGTCGCGAAGCCGCTCGAAGTGCGTGCCGCCACCAAGGCCGACAAGAAATCCGGCACGCGCGTGACCGCGTGGGCCGATCCGAAGTACTTCGATTCGCCGAACCTGCCGCTCGGCGAATTGCAGCGTCTGTTGCGCTCAAAAGCGGTGCTGCTGCCGGGCGTCGAGGTCACGCTCGTCAACGAGAAAACCGGCGAGCGGCAAAGCTGGAAATACGAAGACGGCCTGCGCGGCTATCTGCTCGAAGGCATGAACGGCAGCGATCTGCTGATTCCGCTGTTCGAGGGCGAGCGCTACGCGGAAAGCTCGCGTTCGAGCGAAGAGACGTTTGCCGAAGGCGAGGGCGCGGCGTGGGTCGTCGCGTGGAGCGAGGAAGGGCCGCTCACGCGCGAGTCGTACGTGAACCTGATTCCTACGCCCGCGGGCGGCACGCATGAGTCGGGCTTGCGCGACGGTCTTTATCAGGCGGTCAAGAGCTTCGTCGAGTTGCACAACCTGCAGCCGAAGGGCGTGAAACTGCTCGCCGAAGACGTGTTCGCGCGGGTGTCGTTCGTGCTGTCGGCGAAGGTGCTCGATCCGCAGTTTCAAGGGCAGATCAAGGAGCGCCTGAATAGCCGCGATGCGGTCAAGCTCGTGTCGTCGTTCGCTCGGCCGGCGCTCGAACTGTGGTTGAACCAGCACGTCGAGCATGGCAAGAAACTCGCGGACCTCGTGATCAAGCAGGCGCAGGCGCGCACGCGCGCGGGGCAGAAGGTCGAGAAGCGCAAGAGCTCAGGCGTTGCCGTGCTGCCCGGCAAGCTGACCGATTGCGAATCGACGGAAATCGGCCGCAACGAACTGTTCCTCGTCGAGGGCGACTCGGCGGGCGGCTCCGCGAAGATGGGTCGCGACAAGGAATACCAGGCGATCCTGCCGCTGCGCGGCAAGGTGCTGAACACATGGGAAACCGAACGTGATCGCCTGTTCGCGAACAACGAGGTGCACGACATTTCAGTGGCGATCGGCGTCGATCCGCATAATCCGGACGACAAGGTCGATCTGTCGAATCTGCGCTACGGCAAGATCTGCATTTTGTCGGATGCGGACGTCGACGGCTCGCATATCCAGGTGCTGCTGCTCACGCTGTTCTTCAAGCATTTCCCGCAACTGATCGAGCGCGGTCATGTGTGCGTCGCGCGTCCGCCGCTGTTTCGCGTCGATGCGCCCGCGCGCGGCAAGAAGCCCGCGCAGAAGCTCTATGCGCTCGACGAAGGCGAGCTCGAGGCGATTCTCGACAAGCTGCGCAAGGACGGCGTGCGCGACAACCAGTGGTCGATCAGCCGCTTCAAGGGTCTCGGTGAAATGAGCGCCGAGCAGCTGTGGGACACGACGATGAATCCCGACACGCGCCGCCTGCAGCCGGTCGCGCTCGGCGAACTCGACTACGATGCGACCGTCGCGCGCATGACGATGCTGATGGGCAAGGGCGAAGCGGCGTCGCGCCGCAGCTGGCTCGAAGAGAAGGGCAACGAAGTGGAAGCGGACATCTGAGCGCATTGCGCCTCAATGCGGCATACGACACTTCAAGCCAAACACGGACACGGAATCTAGATGGACGACGATAACACTCTCGACCTTTTCAACGAGCCGCCGTCGGACAGCGACGTGCTGACGCTCGGCAACTACGCGGAGCGCGCGTACCTCGAGTATGCGGTCAGCGTGGTCAAGGGCCGCGCGCTGCCGGATGTTTGCGATGGGCAGAAGCCGGTGCAGCGCCGCATCCTGTTCGCGATGAACGAGATGGGCCTCGGCGACAACGCGAAGCCGGTCAAATCGGCGCGGGTGGTCGGCGACGTGCTCGGTAAGTATCACCCGCACGGCGACCAGTCCGCGTACGACGCACTCGTGCGTCTGGCGCAAGACTTTTCGATGCGCTATCCGCTGATCGACGGCCAGGGCAACTTCGGCTCGCGCGACGGCGACGGCGCGGCGGCGATGCGTTACACCGAAGCGCGCCTGACGCCGATCGCAAAGCTGCTGCTCGCCGAAATCGACCAGGGCACGGTCGACTTCATGCCGAACTACGACGGCTCGTTCGAAGAGCCGAAGGTGCTGCCGGCGCGTCTGCCGTTCGTGCTGCTCAATGGCGCATCAGGCATCGCCGTCGGCCTCGCGACAGAGATTCCGTCGCACAACCTGCGCGAAGTCGCAGGAGCGGCGGTCGCGCTGATCCGCAATCCGAAGCTCTCGCATGCGGAGCTGATGCAGCATGTGCCCGGTCCGGACTTCCCCGGCGGCGGCCAGATCATTTCGAGCGAGGCGGAAATCGCCGCCGCGTACGAAACCGGCCGCGGCAGCCTGAAGGTGCGCGCGCGCTGGAAGATCGAGGACCTCGCGCGCGGCCAGTGGCAACTCGTGATCACCGAACTGCCGCCGAATACGGCCGCGCAGAAGGTGCTCGAAGAAATCGAAGAACAGACCAACCCGAAAATAAAGCTCGGCAAGAAGACGCTCACGCCCGAGCAGTTGCAGACGCGGCAGACGCTGCTCGGGCTCGTCGACGCGGTGCGCGACGAATCGGGTAAGGACGCACCGGTGCGTCTCGTGTTCGAGCCGAAGTCGAGCCGCATCGATCAGACCGACTTCGTCAACACGCTGCTCGCGCATACGAGCCTCGAATCGAACGCACCGCTGAACATGGTGATGGTCGGCGGCGACGGCCGGCCGCGTCAGAAGGGCTTGAGCGAAATCCTGCACGAGTGGATCGCGTTCCGTTTCGCGACGGTGACGCGCCGCACGCGGCATCGTCTATCGAAGGTCGACGACCGCATCCATATTCTCGAAGGCCGGATGATCGTCTTCCTGAATATCGACGAAGTCATCCGCATCATTCGCGAATCGGACGAGCCGAAGGTCGCGCTGATGGCCGCGTTCGGCCTCACGGACCGCCAGGCCGAAGACATCCTCGAAATCCGGCTGCGTCAGTTGGCGCGCCTGGAGAAGATCAAGATCGAGAAGGAGCTGGCCGAGCTGCGCGACGAGAAGGCGAAGCTCGAAGAGCTGCTCGGCAGCGAACCGGCGATGAAGCGCCTGCTGATCAAGGAAATCGAAGCCGACGCGAAACAGTATGGCGACGAGCGCCGCACGCTGATCCAGCAGGAAAAGCGCGCGACGTTCGAAGCGCGCGTGGTCGACGAGCCGGTCACCGTCGTGGTGTCGCAGAAGGGCTGGGTGCGCGCGCTGAAGGGCCACGGGCTCGATACGGCCGGCTTCAGCTTCAAGGCCGGCGACGGCCTTTACGCGGCGTTCCAATGCCGCACGCCCGATACGCTGATCGCGTGGGGTAGCAACGGGCGCGTCTATTCGGTCGCGGTGGCTCAACTGCCGGGCGGACGCGGAGACGGCGTGCCGGTCACGTCGCTGATCGAGCTCGAATCGGGCAGTCATTTGATGCACTACTACGCGGCGTCGGCGGAACAGGCGCTGCTGCTCGCGTCGAGCAACGGCTTCGGCTTCATCGCGAAGGTCGGCGATATGGTGAGCCGCGTGAAGGCCGGCAAGTCGTTCATGACGATCGACACCGGCGCCGCGCCGCTCGCGCCGATGCCGATGCTGCCGGACGCGGCGCAGGTCGCGTGTCTGTCGTCGGGCGGACGTCTGCTCGTGTTCGGCCTCGACGAGATGAAGACGCTGTCGGGCGGCGGCCGTGGCGTCACGCTGATGGCGCTCGACGACAACGAAACGCTCGTGCAGGCGCTCGCGATCAATAAAGCAGGCGTGATGCTGATCGGCACGCGTCGTGGCGGCCGCGTCGACGAGGAGAAGCTGGCCGGCGCCGAGCTTGCGACGCATGTCGGCAAGCGTGCGCGCAAGGGACGCGCGCCCGCCAGCAAGCTGAAGCTCGACGGCATGCGTCCGGTGCTGCCGGCTTAGTGGAGTCGATTTAACGAAGTTTGACGCTGTAAAACCGTGAGCGCCTGCTAGCATGCGGGGCGCTGCGGTCTGTCGCAGCAAAGTCCGTCGCGCGAAGGGCGTGGAAGCAAACGGGGCGCGGCGGCGTCGCGGCCAGATGAACGTGCCGCGATCACAACGACAAAACACGACGCAATAGACGTCGATACCCGGAACTGCCTGCATCACGTATGGTCGAACGCGCTCAGTTGGTGCTGAGCGGGATCGCGTGTCCTAAACGGTGTGGCGTCGTCGGGAGAGGAAAACTACATGAACAAGGCTATCGAAGTCGCGCTTTTTCTGCATCTGCTCGGGGTGGCGGTGTGGGTCGGCGGTATGGTGTTCGCGCATTTCTGCCTGCGCCCTGCGCTCGGCGATCTGTCGCCGCAACTGCGCCTGCCGCTGTGGGAGTCGGTATTTGGCCGCTTCTTCAACTGGGTCGGGGTGTCGGTGCTCGTGATCCTGATCAGCGGCGGCTTCCTGCTGATGCAATTCGGCGGCGCTCATGCTAGCTGGCCGCTGCATGCGATGGCCGGTCTCGGCATCGTGATGATGCTGATCTTCGGGCATATCCGCTTCGCCGTGTATCCGCGCATTCGCCGCGCGGTGCAGGCGCAGAAGTGGCCCGATGGCGCGCAGGCGGTCGGTACGGTCCGCCGTCTCGTGCTGATCAATCTCGTGCTGGGCGTCGTGACGATCGGCGTCGCTGTGCTGTCGCGCGGGTTCTGATCGCCGAATCGCCGGACCGCCGGATCGCCAACGGCGCAGCAGGCTTCGTGCGGCCCGCGACGCATCACGTCGTGGCGCCGTACGCGAGCCACAAACCGCACGCCACCGCCACCGTTCCATACACGGCATACACCGGCACCTTCAGCTTCGCGAAGCACATCGCGGAGAACGTCGCGGTCAGCAGATAGATCGGCTCCAGCGGTACGTGCACGGCAATGCGCAGTACCGCGACCGCGAGAAACGCGGTCGTGACCGCGCGCAGAATCCTCATGCCGTGCTCGAAGCGCGGGTTCACCTTCAACTGACGCAGATGCCGCTGCGCGAGCACGACGAGGCAGCCTGACGGCACGAATAGCGCGAGCGTCGCGATCAGCGCGCCGAGCCAGCCATCGACGAGATAACCGAAGAACGGGACCACGTTCAGCAGGGGTCCCGGGGACAACGGCGACAGCGTAAACGCGAGCGTGAAGTCGTTATCGGATACGCCGACCACCGGCGTGACGAACAGCGTCTTGAGCACCGGCAACGCCGAGAAGCCACCGCCGAACAGCGTCATGCCGGCGCCCGCGAGGCGCGGCCACAGCAGCGCGAGGTCATAGCGATGCGGCAGCGGCAGCGCAAACAGCACGAGCAGTACGCCGAGCGCGGCCAGCAGCCGATAGTCGCCGCGCTGGAGCGACACGGCGAGTCCCGAGTCGCGCTCCCGACTCGCGAACCAGCCGGCGCCGAAGGCCGCGCTGAGCATCACCACATACGCCGCGGCGCTGTGCGCATAGAGCAGCGCGATGCTGCCGAGCAGCGCCGCCGTCCATTCGAGCTTGCCCCGCACGAGCGCGCGGGTTTGCTTGTACCAGGTGACCGCGATCAGCGTCGCGAGCACGACGCTGAAGTGACGCAGCAGGGTTTGCGACGCGATCGTGTGCACGATGGGTGTGCGATAGAAGATCGCGAACAGCGTCATCAGCGTGAAGAAGGGCAGTACGCTCGCCACCCCGGCGACCCATGCGCCTGCGCGTCCGCGCAGCGCGTGCCCGAGCTGCACGGCGACGTTGCAGCCGACGGGTCCCGGCACCATCCACGCGAGCGCGATCAGGTCCGAGAACGCCACGCGCGAGAGCCGCCCCTCGCGTTCCACGTAATGATGCTCGAGCTGCGCCATCAACGCGAGACCGCCCCACGACAGCGCCGACAGGCCGCACACGACCCGGAACAGCGTCCATAGCGGTTCCCGTTGCCCGCGGCGGGCAGCCTCATCGCTCGTGATGGTCTGCATCGGCGCTGCACGGGCCCCGCTGTGCGGGCGCCCGTCCTTTAATTGTTGCTGGATAGGCTGCTTGCGCTGTGGGCTTCGTGTGCGACGCGGCGGCCGCCGACGCTGTTCATGCCGCATACCCCGAAGCGCTCGAGCAGTGCCGGGATCGCCTCCACTGGCACCGGCCGCGAGAACAGGAAGCCCTGTGCCTCGATATGGCCGAGCGCGGCCAGCCACGCAATCTGCTCTTCGGTCTCCGTGCCTTCGACCACCACCGTGAGCCCGAGCGAGCGCGCGAGGTTGACGATCGCGGTGACCATTACGCAGACGCTGCGGTCGCCCGGAATCGCCTGGACGAACGAGCGGTCCACCTTCAGCGTATCGACGGCAAAGCGGTTGAGATAGGACAGCGAAGAGTAGCCGGTGCCGAAATCGTCGAGCGCGATGCGTACGCCGAGACGCTTCAACGCGAAGATCTTTTCGGAGACCACTTCCGGAAACTCCATCATCGTCGTTTCGGTGATTTCGAGTTCGAGGCGACGGGCGGAGATGCCGGTTTCCTCGATCGCGCGCGAGACCGTTTCGAACAGGTCGCCGCGCCAGAACTGCACCGCCGAAATGTTCACCGCGAGCGATAGCGTGTCGTAGCCCTGCTGCTGCCATTGCGCGAGCTGACGGCATGCGGTCTCGATCACGAAGTCGCCGATCGGCACGATCAGGCCTGTCGACTCGGCCACGGGGATGAACTCGTTGGCCGGGATCAGTCCGTGCTGCGGATGGTTCCAGCGCACGAGCGCTTCGAAGCCGGTGATGCAGCGGCGCTTCAGATCGATCTTCGGCTGATAGGCGAGGAACAGTTGCCCCTCGGCCAGCGCGACGCGCAACTGCTGCTCCCACTTCATCAGATGGTCCGCGCGATGCGACAGATGCGGCGAATAGAACTGGTAGCAGTTCTTGCCGGCGTCCTTCGCGCTGTACATCGCGAGGTCGGCTTTCTTCAGCAGGTCGATCTCGCTTTCGTTGGCGACCGAGTACAGCGCGATGCCGATGCTCGCATGCAGCACGAACGCGCTGCCGCGCACCTCGAACGGCTTCGAGAACGCTTCGCCGGCGGCTTCGGCGAGCGCGACCGCGCGCTTTTCGACATCGTCGCCCTTGATCAAGACGACGAACTCGTCCCCGCCGATGCGGCTCAGCGCGCCGTCGTCGCCGACCGCGGTGGCGAGGCGCGAGGCTGTCATCTGCAGCACGATGTCGCCGGCGTTGTGGCCGAGCGTGTCGTTGACGGTCTTGAAGTTGTCGAGGTCGATAAAAAGAATCGCGAGGCGACCCAGGTTGAACGGCTGCGCGACGTCATGGCGCAGCGCCTGCAGCGTCGCGTAGCGATTGCGCAGGCCGGTCAACAGATCGTATTCGACGAGTTGCGTCATCTCGCGCTCGCGGCCTAGCAGTTTGCCTATCAGGCCGGTCGCGACCGCGAAGAAGCTGAGCATCGCGAGCGAGATGAAGCCCGCCATCAACAGATAGACGTTGCGCGTGTGGTTGTAATCGGCGAATTCTTCGCCCTGCGAAAGACCGACGAGCACGCCGAGCGGATAGCCGTCGATGTGCCGGTACGACACGATGCGCGTGACGTTGTCGATCGAATCGACGTAGGTGCCCGACACATGCTCCGAGGTCGGATACGTGCCGCTCGCGGTGAACGTGCTGCTCGTCCTGCTGGCGTTGCCGGTGCGGCGCGCGAGCACGGTGCCGCTGTCCGAGATCACCGCGATCACGCCTTCGCGGCCGATCGCCGCGTTGTTGTAGAAGTCCGACGTAAAGTAGCTCGGGTCTTCGGAGACCACGATGACGCCCGCGAACGAGCCGTCCGGATGATTGAGACGCCGCGTCATCTGCAGCGTCCAGTGACCCGACACGCGGCCGAGCACGGGCTTGCTGATGTACAGCTGGTCGTCGTTTTCGTGCTCGTGGACCTTGAAGTGCTCGCGGTCCGACAAGTCGATGTGAGCGGGGTTGAGTTCGGCTGTATTGGCGATCAGTCTGCCGTGCTCGTCGATTATCGACACCTGCACGAGCGTTTCGCTTTGCACGACGCCTTTTTCGACCGTGCTCGCGAGATCGAAATGATTGGGCGTCTTTTCGAACTCGTACTTGACGAAGCGCGTGATCTGATCGACCTGGTGAATCGCCTTGATGGTGTGCTGCTCGAGCGCCGCGGAAAGTATTGCGGAAGACGCCATCGCTTCGCGGTACGTCGCGTCCCTTTCTACCGACAGCCGCGCGAAGATCACGGTCCACAGCAGGATCAGTACGAGTACCCCGAGCGCTGGAATGACGAGCAATGCGCGCCGGCGCGTGACCAATGGATCGCGTCGCGGCCTGGCTTCGCGCGGCTCGGAGAAGCGGGACTGAGTCATCGCGCGGGCCTTGGCTGGGTGCGGGCCGCTTGCAAACGCATGGGCATTGACTGCGCGAAATAGATGGATGGCTGCATGGTGACCAAGGTGCCAAAGCTGCTGCGCAGGAAGAGAGGGCGTGGCGCCGCGACGGACCGTCCACAGGTCATCGGATAGAGTTCGCTATATACGTCTCGATATTACTGAATGCCACTGGATTAAGGAAGCTTCCGGGCATGGGGTATACGCTCGCGCGGCGGGCGCCCAGGTGCGGCTGTTCACGTGGCCTGCATCGCCGGTCTTACGACGCGACCGGTCCATGGTTTGTCGAAGACTTCATCGGCAACGGTGCCTGCCACTGGGCAGTTTCTGGCAGGGCTTTTGCAATCCGGCCACGATGAATTCGGAGAACCAGGTATGGCGACGCCCTCGCGCTGCGGCTTTTTGTGGTGTGAAGCGGCGGCATGTGGCGTGTCGCCGTGGCGTGCGCGCGAAGCCGCAGCTCGCTTACGCGAGCCGGCACGTGCCGTCGACGATTGTCACCGAAGGCCCGCCGATCCAGATCTTGCCGCGCGCATCGTCGTAGTGGACCGACACGTCGCCCGCGCGCCCGAGCGCGGTGCCCTGACGCGCCGTGTAGCGCGCGGCGGGACGACGGTGCTGCAGGTTCAGCAGACCCGCGAGCGCGGCATTGGCGCTGCCCGTCACCGGGTCTTCGCCGACACCGAAGCCGCCGCCCGCCATCAGGCAACGGACCTCGAACGTCGCGGGGCCGTCGGCGTCGTGCGGTCCATACACGGCGACGCCGTGCGTGTCGACCGAACGCACGAGCTCGGCGAGCGCCGCCGCGTCGGTTTCGAGCGCGAGGCAGGCGCGTGCCGAATCGACCCGCACGACGAGCCACGGCGCACCGTTGTCGACCGCGCATGGCGGCGCGCTGAAGTCGATCGCCTGACTACGTAAAGCCGTAGACAGCGCTTCGTAACGATGCTCGGCGAGCGGTGTCACGCGCGCGGGCGGCGCGGCGAACGCCCATGCGCCGTGCATGTTGTCGCCGCTGTCGAGCGCTTCGAGTTCGACGATACCCACCCCGCATTGCTGGATCAGCTTGCCGGCCTGCTTCGGCTGGTAGCCGCTTTCGCGCAAAGCATGCGCGGTGCCCAAGGTCGGATGACCCGCGAACGGCAACTCGCCCCCCGGCGTGAAAATGCGCACGCGATAGTCGGCGGCCGCGTCGGTCGGCTTTAGCAGAAACGTGGTTTCGGACAGATTGGTCCAGCGCGCAATGGCCTGCATTTGCGCAGTATCGAGCGCGTCGGCATCGAACACGACGGCAAGCGGATTGCCCTTGAACGGTGTCGACGTAAACACGTCGACCTGTTTGAAACGAACGGTGTGAGCGGACATCGACAGGCCCCGGCGCAATGGACGTTGAGGGAGTTCGCGGATTCTATCCGTCTGCGCGGCGGCGATCCACCGTCGCATCAAACAAAAACGCGCCGCCGGTGCGTGACACCGGTCGGCGCGTTTCAATCGCAATGCGGCGTGAATCAGGTGCCAATCTCGCGCGACACCGCACGCATTGTCACATCGCGTCGATGCTATTGGACCTCGGCGATCAGCTCGATCTCCACGCACGCGCCGAGCGGAATCTGCGCGACGCCGAACGCCGAGCGCGCGTGCTTGCCGCGTTCGCCGAACACGTCGGCGATCAGCTCGGACGCACCGTTGGTGACCAGATGCTGCTCGGTGAACTCGAGCGTCGAGTTGACGAGGCTCATCAGCTTGACGACGCGCGTGACGCGGTTCAGGTCGCCGACGTGCGCATGCAAGGTGGCGAGCAGATCGATCGCGATCGAGCGCGCGGCGGCCTTGCCTTCGTCGGTGGAGAGCGTCGCGCCGAGCTTGCCGACCCACACCTTGCCGTCCTTCCTGGCGATGTGGCCCGACAGGTACACCGTGTTGCCGCTTTGCGCGCTCATCACATAGGCCGCTGCCGGCGCACCCGCCGCCGGCAGTTCGATGGCGAGTTCCTTGAGCTTGTCGTACACATTCGATTGAGCCATATCGTGTCCTCGTTTCGGTGAGATTGCATGAATGCAGGCGGGGCGAAGTCCGCACGCAACGCGCGTGCAAGCTTCGCCTCGATGGCAGTGCGGCTAACTCCGTTCAGATTTTCGCGCGCACGAGTGCGGCGAGACGCGCAACGCCTTCGTCGATTTTAGCCGGTGGCACCGTGACGAACGACAGACGCAGCGTGTTGTGCTGGGCTTCGCTCGCGAAGAACGGAGCGCCCGGCACGAACGCGACGTTCTGCGCGACCGCTTCCTCGAGCAGCTTCATGGTGTCGATGCCCGCCGGCAGATTGACCCAGATGAACATGCCGCCTTCCGGACGGTTCCAGCTGACGCCATCGGGCATATAGCGCTCGAGCGCGGTGAGCATCGCGTCGCACTGGTTGCGGTATAGCTCGCGGATCGTCGGCACGTGCGTGTCGAGAAAGCCGTCCTTGACCACCTCGTGCACGATGCGCTGCGTGAAGCTCGGCGTGTGCAGGTCGGTGGCCTGCTTGGCCTGCACGAGTTTGAAGATCAGCTCCTCGGGCGCGATGATGAAGCCGACGCGCAGACCCGGCGCGAGCACCTTCGAGAACGAGCCGAGATAGACGATGTGATCGGGCGCCATCGACAACATCGTCGGCAGCGGTTCGCCCGCGTAGTCGAGCGCGCCGTAGGGATCGTCCTCGATCACCGGGAACGGCGCGGTCTTCGCGAACTCGGCGAGCACGCGGCGGCGTTCGACCGGCAGACGGCGGCCCGTCGGATTCTGGAAATTCGGCTGCGCGTACAGCAGACGCGAGCCATTGGTCAGTTCCGGCTTCAGGCCCTCGGGGATCAGGCCCTGCTCGTCGGTCGGCACCTGCACGTAGTGCGGCTCGTACATCGAGAACGATTGCAGCGCGCCGAGGTAGGTCGGCGTTTCGACCAGCACCGGGCTATCGACGCAGATCAGCACCTTGCCGAGCAGGTCGAGCGCCTGTTGCGAGCCGGTCGTGATCAGCACCTGCGACGCACGGATCTGCGCGCCGTTGATCGAGTAGCGCTGCGCGACCCATTCGCGCAGCGGCAGATAACCTTCGGTCGCGCTGTACTGCAGCGCCGCGGCGGGCGTGTCGCGCAGGATGCGGTCGGACGCCTCGCGCATGCGCTCGGCCGGGAAGGTGGCAGGCGAGGGCAGGCCGCCGGCGAAGGAGATGACTTCGGGCCGTTCCGTGACCTTCAGGATCTCGCGGATCGCGGAGCTCGTGAGCTTGCGCGCGCGTTCGGACAATTGCCACGTCGGGGCTTTCAGGTCGCTTTGGTCCATGATCTCCTCTGGTATTTCTGGAACCGGTCAAAATTTCAATTATCGCGCGACTGGCCAACCATTGCCGCTGGGGTGCCACCGGGGGTGCCACCGGGGTTGTCACGGGGGTTGCCCAATCACGCGCTGTTTATCCGAGGGTTCGAGAACCCTCGGGTGTTTCGAATTCGGCGACGAGCGCCGCCGCGCCGTCGGTCGGCTGTACGTCGAGCAGATGCGCGGCGCCGAGCCAGCGCAGTTGCTCGCCAATCAGCTCTGGCCGCGGATGCACGGCTTTCAACGCTTTCAGCGCGAGGTCGGTCGGCGCCAGCGACTGCGACGGATGCCGCATCGAGTCCCACTGGATCAGCGAGGGCAGCACGCCGTCGCCGGCGCCTTGCCACGCCGGGAACGACCCGTCGTCGGGCACCGTCAGGCCCCACGTGAAATCGCCGCGCGTCATCGGCACGACCGGCGCGATGCGCTGCGGATACTGCGCTTGCCACGTCGCCAGATGCTTCGGCCGCTCGACGCGCGCGACCCAGTGCGACAGATACGGCCCGTTTTCCAGTCGCGCCTGCGTCGCCGGGTCGTCGAGCGCGAACAGGCGCGGGCGCGGCGCGGTGCCATCGGTTGCGTCGGCCGCGGCGTGCGGATCGATGGCGATCACTTCCAGGTAGACGCCGCCCCACAGGCCGAGCAGGCGATTGTGGGTCCGCATCAGCGGATGCGCGCCACCGCCGGCCGGCGCGACGCCGAGCGTATCGGCGACGTACTGGACGCCTTCGTCCAGTGTGCGCGCGGAGACGACGAGGTGATCGAGGCTGAGCGATTGGGCTGTCAGGGTGGTCATGGCGGATCGACGGAAAACGCTGTTCTTCGCAAGGGCCAGTTGCGCGCCACGCTTGAAGGCTGCGCTACCGGGGCCGTAAGCATAACCGTTTGCCGGATCGGCGGCCCATGCGGATAGATTTGCATGGTGTCACCAGCCTCGCTGGATTCAAATGTAACGACCGTGACCTGCACAGTAACGGTACAATCGGCGCGATACTGTTCGGTACAGTTGGAGTCCGTCATGTCCGTCCCGCTTACCCAGATTCCTGCCCCGCACGACACCGCGTCGTTGACGCTGGTCGAACAGCTGGTCCAGTGGGCGCGGCGCCGCATCGAGGAGCGCGTGTTCCGCCCCGGCATGCGCATGCCGTCGATCCGCAAGCTCGCGCTCGACAAGGGCGTGTCGCGCTTCACGGTGGTCGAAGCGTACGAGCGACTCGTTGCGCAGGGTTTTCTGGAGTCGCGGCGCGGCTCCGGCTTCTACGTGCGTGAGCGCCAGGGCGGCGCGGCGAGCGTCACCGAGCTGCACCCGCGCGCCGAGACGCTGCCCGCGCCGGCCAATATCGACGTCGTCTGGCTGCTGCGCAACATGCTGCACACCGGCGCGCGGCCCGAGCGCAGCCCGGGCCTCGGCTATCTGCCGGCCCGCTGGCTCGACGGCGACCTGATCACCAACGCGCTGCGCACGCTCGGCCGGCAAAGCGGCATGCAGATGCTCGGCATCGGCACCGCGCAAGGTTTCCTGCCGCTGCGTCAGCAGTTGCAGACGCGGCTCGAGGAGTTGGAGATCGGCGCGTCGCCTGAGCAGATTGTGATGGTGTCGGGCATCACCCAGGCGATCGACCTCATTTCGCGCATCTACGTGAAGCCGGGCGATGCGGTGATCGTCGGCGATCCGGCGTGGTTCCAGATGTTCGGCTGCTTCGCGTCGCAGGGCGCGCGGCTCGTCGGCATGCCGTACACGCCGGACGGCCCCGATCTCGACGCGCTCGAAGCGCTGGTCCAGGAATGGCGCCCCAAAATGCTGGTGATCAACTCGGTGCTGCAGAACCCGACCGGCACCTCGCTGAGCGCCGCGCAGGCGTTCCGCATCCTGCGGCTTGCCGAGGCGTACGACTTCATCGTCGTGGAGGACGACATCTACGGCGACCTGTGCCCGCCCAGCTACGCGGGTACGCGGCTCGCGAGCCTCGATCAGCTAAAGCGCGTGATCTACCTCGGCAGTTTCTCGAAGACGCTTGCGCCGAATCTGCGCGTCGGTTTCATCGCATGCGCGGCAGAGGTCGCGATGGTGGTCGCCAATCAGAAGATGCTGGTCGGCATGACGAGCCCGGAGTTGAACGAGCGCGTGATCTACAAGATCCTGACCGAGGGCCACTACCGGCGGCACGTCGAGCGCATTCGCGCACGGCTCGACGGCGTGCGCGAGAAGGCCGTGCGGATGATCGAGAAGACCGGCATGAAGCTGTTTCTGACGCCGGCGGCCGGGATGTTCCTGTGGGCCGACACCGGCGTCGATGCAGGCGCGCTCGCCGCGGCCGGGCACGAAGCCGGCTATCTGCTGACGCCGGGCGGGCTGTTTTCGCCGCAGCAGTCGCCGAGCACGTGGATGCGCTTCAACATCGCCAATTGCGGCGATCCTGAATTACCGGCGTTCCTAAGCCGTTATCTCGACGGCGTCGCGCGCCGCCCCTCTTGAAACCGCGCCGGAGCGTCCCCATTTGCGCGGACGATCCGGCACGGCGGGCCCGAACCGCGGTTGGAATCCGCTTCGGCCGCCGCTCATCCCCCATTCGCAACCGAGAGGAAGTCCGACCATGGCACAAGAAACCATGAGCTTTCAGGCAGAAGTGAAGCAACTTCTGCAACTGATGATCCATTCGCTGTACAGCAACAAGGAAATCTTTCTGCGCGAGCTGATTTCGAACGCGTCCGACGCGGCCGACAAGCTGCGCTTCGAGGCGATCGAAAACAGCGCGCTGTACGAGAACGAAACGAATCTGCGGATTCGCGTGTCGTTCGACAAGGCCGCGCGCACCGTCACGATCGACGACAACGGCATCGGCATGAGCCGCGACGAGACGATCGCGCACCTCGGCACGATCGCGCGTTCGGGCACCAAGGAATTCTTCGGCAAGCTGTCGGGCGACCAGCAGAAGGACGCGGCGCTGATCGGCCAGTTTGGCGTGGGCTTCTACTCGGGCTTCATTGTCGCGGACAAGATCACCGTCGAGACGCGCCGCGCCGGTTTGCCGGCCGCGGAAGGCGTGCGGTGGGAAAGCGCGGGCGAAGGCGATTTCGCGGTCGAGACGATCGAGCGCGCCGCGCGCGGCACGACCATCACGCTGCATCTGCGTGCCGATGAGGACGAACTGTTGTCGTCGTATCGGCTGAAGTCGATCATCCAGAAGTACTCGGACCACGTCGCGCTGCCGATCTTGATGCGCAAGGAAGAGTGGGACGCGGAAAAGAGTGAGATGGTCACGAAGGACGAGGACGAGACCGTCAACCAGGCGAGCGCGCTGTGGACCCGTTCGAAGAACGACATCACCGACGATCAGTACAAGCAGTTCTACCAGCACGTCTCGCATGATCATCAGGATCCGCTGACATGGACGCATAACCGCGTCGAAGGCCGCAGCGAATACACGCAGCTGCTGTACGTGCCGGCGCATGCGCCGTTCGATCTGTGGAACCGCGAGCAGCGCGGCGGCCTGAAGCTGTACGTGAAGCGCGTGTTCATCATGGACGACGCCGAGCAACTGCTGCCCACGTATCTGCGCTTCGTGAAGGGTGTGGTCGATTCGGCCGATCTGCCGCTCAACGTGTCGCGCGAAATCCTGCAGGAAAGCCGCGACGTGAAGGCGATCCGCGAAGGTGTGACGAAGCGCGCGCTGTCGATGCTCGAAGAACTGGCCAACGCGGATAACGACGCCGACAAGGAAAAGTACGCGGGCTTCTGGAAGGAATTCGGCCAGGTGCTGAAGGAAGGCATCGGCGAGGATTTCGGCAATCGCGAGCGCATCGCGAAGCTCGTGCGCTTTGCGACGACGCATACGGGCACGGCCGAGCAGACCGTGTCGCTGGCCGACTACGTCGCTCGCATGAAGCCCGAACAGACGAAGATCTACTACGTGACCGCCGACACGTGGCAGGCCGCGTCGAACAGCCCGCATCTCGAAGTGTTCCGCAAGAAGGGCGTCGAAGTGCTGTTGCTGACCGATCGCGTCGATGAATGGATGCTGTCGTTCCTCAACGAATTCGACGGCAAGCCGCTGCAAAGCGTCGCGCGCGGCGACCTCGATCTCGGCGCGCTGAACGACGAGGAAAAAGAGGCGCAGGAGAAGATCGGCGAAGCGTTCAAGCCGCTCGTCGAGAAGATGAAGGAAGCGTTGAAGGACAAGGCGAAGGACGTGCGTCTGACGTTCCGCCTGACCGACTCGCCGTCGTGCCTCGTTGCCGACGACGGCGAAATGAGCGGCTACCTGCAGCGCATGCTGAAGGCCGCGGGCCAGCAGGCGCCTGAGTTCCATCCAATTCTCGAAGTGAATCCGGAGCACGCCCTCGTGAAGGGTCTGCATGCCGATAGCGCGAATTTCGATGACTGGTGCCATCTGCTGTTCGATCAGGCACTGCTCGCCGAAGGCGGCGCGCTGGAAGATCCGGCGAGCTTCGTGAAGCGGACCAATGCGTTGCTGCTGTCGCGCGCGGGTTGAGCGTGAGCCGAAAGCGTTGATGTCGTTGCTGGATTGACGCCCGGTAGTTGAGAAATGCGCTGCTTCGGCAGCGCATTTTTTTTGCCTTCTGGTTTGCGTCGGCTCCCCTGGCTGAAGGAGCGCGCACGATCGCCGCGGTCGTTGCCGCGAAAAATTACCGTCGGAGCACGCCGCTATAATCCGACACCATGCCTATCCGTTTCGATCCCGCCGACGCGCACTGGCGCGTCGCGCCTTTGGCCACTTTCAGCGCCGCCCAGAAAGACTGGCTGACCCGCGGCGGTTCACTGACCGCGCACCTGCGCGCGCTCGGCGCGGTCGCGGTGCGCGTGACACGCGAAGCCGTCGCGCTGCCGTGGCCCGACGAAGCCGCCGCGCTCGGACTCGCGCCGCGCGCGCCGGTGTGGGTGCGCGAAGTGGTGCTGTCGGTCGATGGCGTGCCGTTCGTCGCCGCGCATAGCGTGACGCCGCGTGCCGCGAGCGTCGGCATCTGGCAGGCGACGCGCCGGCTGCGCACCCGGCCGCTCGCGGAGTTGCTGTATAGCGATAGCAGCGTCGCGCGTTCGTCGCTGGTGAGCCGCAGGGTGGGGCAGCGGCATCCGTTGTATCGGTTGGCCGCGCATGAAATCGACGGCGGCGATCGGCATGCGCCGCATGCGCTGGTGGCGCGTCGCTCGGTGTTCGAGCGGCATGGCGCGCCTTTGATGGTGACCGAATGCATGTTGCCGGCACTGTGGGAGCAGTTGCGTGCGTTGGACGCGGCCGCTCGCGCGCACGCTGCCGCGTCAGGCACCGGCGCGGCGCATATCGCGCACGCGCGGGTGCGCGAGCACGGTCGTCCGCTCGATCACACCGCGTCGCGTGCGCACAGCGTGCCGCGTAGCGCCGACGAGCGGAGCCGCTGATGTCGTTCAAGCGTTGCTTTGCGCCTGTCGTCGACGCTGATACGCGGGTCTTGATCCTCGGTAGCTTGCCGGGCGAGGTGTCGTTGGCTCACGGCCAATACTACGCACACCCGCAGAACAAATTCTGGTTACTGGTCGGTGAAGCGATAGAACGGGATCTGGTTGGTCTGGCCTATTCGACGCGTCTTGAGACGTTGCTCGAACACCATATCGGACTGTGGGATGTCGTTGCCGAGGCTCGTCGAGCAGGAAGCCTGGATAGCCGGATTCGCGACCATGCCAGCAACGATCTGATTGCTCTCATCGATACGCTGCCGAAACTGGCTACCATCGCCTTCAACGGGGGGACGGCGGCCAAAATCGGGATGAAAGCGTTGGGCGAGCGCGGAGAGCAATATCGGCTTGTCCGTTTGCCATCGAGCAGTCCCGCCCATGCCTCGGTTTCATACGCTCAAAAGCTGGACATATGGCGACGGCTAACCTGCGTCTGATCGACCGACAGGATGCCATTCGCGGTCATAGATCGAGCGCAAGAAACCGTGTGCCTTCGACTGGATTCTCGTAGTAGGGCGCGGTTTCGACGAACCCTAACCGCTCGTAGATGCGCTGTGCAAAACCGGTTTGCGGAACCGAGTCGAGAACCAGCGTCGAGAATCCCAATGTCTTCGCTTTCCCGATCACCGATGTGACCAGCGTTTCGCCAAGCGACAACCCTCTGAATGCTTCACGAACATAGAGCCGTTTGATTTCCGCAGTCTCTGCCGTATGACGAAGCAGCCCCGCGCAACCGGCGAGCTCGCCGTCGGCGTCGGCGACGAAGAACATGCCGGATGGCAGCGTATAAACGTGTTCGAACGCGTCCATTTCTGCATCGAATCCACGGTACGACAGATCCATATCCAGCCAGCGGACATACTCGCGGATCACGGCGACGAGGTTGTGCGTGTCGGCGGGGAATACGGCTTCGCGAACGATCGGCCGCGGCGTTTGCATGGCGGCTCTCAGATCCATACGTCGTTTTCGGCCGTTCTTTCGTTGGTCGTATCGCCAGTATTGACGACGCCGCGCGGTTCGATGAGCAGCAGCTTCACCTCGGACTCGGCATACGGCTTGTGCTCGACTCCCTTTGGTACCACCGCCATTTCTCCGGGAAACAGTTCGATCGAGCGGTCGCGGAAGTCGATGCGCAACCGGCCTGCGAGGACGATGAACGTCTCGTCGGTATCGGCATGCCGATGCCAGACGAAATCGCCGACTATCTTTACGACCTTGAACTGATAGTCATTCATTTCAGCAACGACGCGCGGCTGCCAGTGGTCGTCGATCTGACTGATCTTGTCGAGCAGGTTGATGGTCTTGTATTGGCCGCGTTGCTCGGGTGTCGGCTGGGAATCGCTGTGCATGGTGGCTCCATTCGGGTGATACCTGGAACAGAGCATAGTCCCGCCGCCGGCGAGTGTCTTGAACGATCGTGCAAGCTTGCGTTAGCCGGCGTGCCGATCGCTCGTCATCGCGAGCCAACGTGCGGGAGGGATTCCGTATGCGTGGCGAAAATGTCGGGTCATGTGGCTCTGGTCGGCGAAGCCGGCTGCCGCCGCCGCGTCCACGAGGGAAACGCCGCGCAGCATCATCGCGCGCGCGGCTTCGAGCCGGCGCATGACCAGGTAGTGATAGGGGCTGGTGCCGTAAAAAGCTCGGAAATCGCGCGAGAGGCTCCAGCGGTCCTGCCCGCTGAGAATGGCAAGTTCATCGAGCGTGACGGTGTGCGTGCACGATGCGTGCAGATATTCCCGTGCTCGCTGCGCTGCCGCGAAATCCGCGGACTTGCGCGTCTGCCGCGCGCCCGAGGCGTTATCCAGCGCGAGCGCGAGACCGGCGAGCGCCTCGTCACGTTCGAGCGGCTCCGCGTCGTCACGCATCTGGCGCAGCGCTGTCTGCGTGGCTTCGAACAGGCGCGGATCGGTCGTGACGCCGCCTTCGACGAACGGCAGGGGGCGGCCGCCGAGGACTTCCTGGATTGCAGCGGGTTGCACGTAAATCATCTGATAACGAAATCCCTCGTTCGTGCCGGCCTGACCGTCGTGCACTTCGTCGGGATGCAGGACCATCGTCTGTCCAGGTAGGCTGGTGCGCAAACCGCGTCGGTAATGGAAGCACTGAACGCCGGCGAGGGTCAGGCCGATCGCGTAGGTGTCATGCCGATGCATGGAGTACGCGTTGCCGTGGAAAAACGCTTCGATACGTTCGACTCCGTGGGTGGATTCCGAACGGGAAATCCAGTCGGATTGGGCTTTGCTGGTATCGCCGTCCATCACACGCTCCGGCTTGGTTTGGCAGATCTGCGGGAACATCGATATCGGAGGATTGTACCGGTGCGAATGTTCGCACGCTTGGCATGCACGATAGTGCGACTGACGTCAGTGTCTCGTCGCGGGTCCGGTCCTGAGCAATTGCCTACTCACTCAGTAACCGCTTCAATTCGTCAAGGAAGGAAGCAGTGGTGTAACCCCACAACTCCGGGCCGAACTGGGAGCCATACGTATCTTCGAATGCATCGTCCAGATTGCTAAAGTTCTCTCTCTCGAAGTTTTCAATTTCAACAAGTATGTTCCTTAAACTCTCTTGTGAACTATCTCTTCTGTAGCAACCTACGATCACCTTGATGGTGTTACCCCAGTACGAAAAATCCTCGTTAAGGTACACACCAAAGAGCTGGTTTAGTTCGGGGTACAGCGGATTTTCATTCATAACTGCGTCTCATAAGTCGATGAACGCCGTCAGGACGTAATAGGGCATTCCATTGTATATCTCCCGCTTAAGTACCACCAAAATCTTGTTTCCTTTCGCAAATTGTCCTGTCTTCCTGACAACCCCGTAACCGACGTCCCCAGATATGTGCCTTGTTAAACGCAACGGAGCACTCGTCGCAGACTGAGACCAGGATCTGATGCGGGTAGTTTCGCCCATCATCACTTCCGAAATGGCTTTCTCGGCAGTCTTCTGGTCTTTAAATGATGTCGCCGCTTTTATCCGTGGCTCATCTTTCAGTCTTTGTCGCAACCAGGCATCATCCTTTCCCACATGCTTCAAAAGTGTATGCCCGTCAACCCCGCGAAGCGTCTTCGCTTCATGCATGTTCAGGTTGATCTCGCCCATCGTGATACGCGCAGCCCGCACGGCCTTGATTGACCCGGCAAAGCCGAACGGCACGACCATGTCAAGTGACAGGCCGATATTGTTGGCCATGTCAGGACTTGCCTTCATTGCCTCGGCCAGCTTCGTCGTACCCTGCTGGGTCAATGTGGCCGTGTCCTGGCCCGTCCAGACCTGACGCAAACCAGCCGCCGCCGTATCAGAACCATGTACGCCGAACACGACACACCCTGCCTTGGTGAGCATGGTCGGTTCCGGGATCACACACAACGCACTTGCGCCGACCATTTCCAGCACGCCACCGACGATTTGCAACCCGCCCCATAGCCGGTTGGAAAGCATTTCGGTCTGGGTGATTGACTGCCTTGCCAGTACCGCCGCCAGTTGCGGCGCGCTGAGCACCACGCGCACGCCGTCCGCGTCCTGTTGATACGACATTCCGAACTTCTCCGTAGCTGTCGGGACTGCCACGCTAGCAGGCGACAACAGGGAGAGGAATGGGCGACGGATGAAAATTCGGGATCTGATGTATTCAGGCGTACTGCAGGACTGTCCGCATTGCAGGAAATGGATCGATCCGTGGCATTCGAACAGGCGATCGTCGGCGAAGCCGGCCTTCTGGAACTGGCCATCCACATTGCTGGTGAATACGAAGCCGCCGCTTCTTTTCGCCGATGCCCAGCTGCGCAAGATCTCGAAACCCGAGTGCGGGACGGTGCGCCGGTACAGGTTGAGCCGATGGCCGTAGAAACCCCATGCGCGGACCGGATCACGCAGGAAGGCTGTTCCATTGGCAATGTCATGGAAATTGATTCCGCCGGTCTTCAACGCCGGATAAGCCGCCCAGAATCCGTGATCGCCTCGAAGGTCGGGTAGCCCGGAATCGACGCCCATGCCTGCGCCCGCCGTGATCAGAATGCCGTCGGCTTCGCGTATCCAGTCAGTCGCGATCGTCATTTGCTCTGCCGTGTCCATGCGTGCTCCCCGATGTTCACATTCCGAATTCTCCTCGCAGCCCGAAAATGAGGCAGAATCCAAACGTGCGACCCGTTGCGCGACGCAGTCCGCCGTGTTCGCTTAATCGTTCCGCTTTGGCGTTCCAGGGCCCCGCGTCGCCATCCGCCACGCCCAGCGTTTGTGTCCTGGCGTTGTCGTTTTCCTGATCGACGTTTGCGCATCCTGCCCGTATCACGTGCGAGATGCCTCTCAACCGCCCGCCCAGAGTCTAGCAATGACGACCCAGCAACCGACCATCATCTACACCCTCACCGACGAGGCGCCGCTGCTTGCGACGGCCGCGTTCCTGCCGATCATCCGGACCTTCACCAGGCCGGCCGGCATCGAGGTCGAGACCAGCGACATCTCGGTCGCGGGCCGCATCCTCGGTGAGTTCCCCGAGTTTCTGACCGAAGCGCAGCGGGTGCCCGACAACCTCGCGGAACTCGGTCGCCTGACCTCGTTACCCGACACCAACATCATCAAGCTGCCCAACATCAGCGCATCGGTGCCGCAACTGACGAGCGCGATCAGGGAACTGCAGGCGAAGGGCTACAAGGTGCCCGACTATCCGGAAGATCCGAAGACCGACGAACAGAAGGCGATCCGTCAGCGCTACTCGAAGTGTCTCGGCAGCGCGGTGAATCCGGTGCTGCGCGAGGGCAACTCGGACCGTCGCGCGCCGGCCGCGGTGAAGAACTACGCCCGCAAGCATCCGCACAGCATGGTCGAATGGAGCATGGCGTCGCGCACGCACGTCGCGCACATGCGGCACGGCGACTTCTATCACGGCGAAAAATCGATGACGCTCGATCGCGCGCGCGACGTAAAGATGGAACTCGTCACGAAGAACGGCAAGACGATCGTGCTGAAGCCGAAGGTCGCGCTGCAGGACGGCGGGATCATCGACAGCATGTTCATGAGCAGGAAGGCGCTGCTAGAGTTCTATGAAGACCAGATGGAAGATGCGCGCAAGACCGGCATGATGCTGTCGCTGCACGTGAAGGCGACGATGATGAAGATCTCGCATCCGATCGTCTTCGGCCACGCGGTGAAAGTGTTCTACAAGGACGCGTTCGCGAAGCACGGCAAGCTGTTCGAGGAACTTGGCGTGAACGTCAACAACGGCCTCGTCAATCTGTACGAGAAGCTCGAGACGCTGCCGGAATCGCAGCGCGAGGAGGTGATCCGCGACCTGCACGCATGCCACGAGCATCGTCCGGAACTGGCGATGGTCGATTCGGCGAAGGGCATCTCGAACCTGCACGCGCCGAACGACGTGATCGTCGATGCGTCGATGCCGGCGATGATTCGCCTCGGCGGCAAGATGTGGGGCGCCGACGGCCGTCCGAAAGACACCAAGGCGGTGATCCCGGAGAGCACGTTCGCGCGCATCTACCAGGAGATTATCAACTTCTGCAAGACCAACGGCGCGTTCGATCCGGTCACGATGGGCACCGTGCCGAACGTCGGCCTGATGGCGCAGAAGGCGGAAGAATACGGCTCGCACGACAAGACCTTCGAAGTGCCGGAAGACGGCGAGGCGCGCATCGTCGATCTGGCTAGCGGCGAGGTGCTGCTCACGCAGAACGTCGAGCAGGGCGACATCTGGCGCATGTGCGAGGTGAAGGACGCGGCGATCCGCGATTGGGTCAAGCTCGCGGTCACGCGCGTGCGCAATTCCGGCATGCCCGCGGTGTTCTGGCTCGACCCGTATCGCCCGCACGAAGCGGAGCTGATCAAGAAGGTCGAGGCCTACCTGAAGGATTCCGACACCACCGGCCTCGACATCCAGATCATGTCGCAGGTGCGCGCGATGCGTTACACGCTCGAGCGCGTCGTGCGCGGCCTCGATACGATCTCGGTCACCGGCAACATCCTGCGCGATTATCTGACCGACCTGTTCCCGATCATGGAGCTGGGCACGAGCGCGAAGATGCTGTCGATCGTGCCGTTGATGGCGGGCGGCGGCATGTACGAGACCGGCGCGGGTGGTTCGGCGCCGAAGCATGTGAAGCAGCTAGTCGAAGAGAACCATCTGCGTTGGGACTCGCTCGGCGAGTTCCTCGCGCTCGCGGCGTCGCTCGAAGAACTGGGCATCAAGACCGGCAACAACCGGGCGAAGATCCTCGCGAAGACGCTCGACACCGCAACCGGCAAGTTGCTCGACAACAACCGCAGTCCGAGCCCGAAGACGGGCGAGCTCGACAATCGCGGCAGCCAGTTCTATCTGGCGATGTACTGGGCGCAGGAGCTGGCCGCGCAAACGGACGACGCCGCGCTCGCCGCGCAGTTCGCGCCGCTCGCGACGCAGCTGACCGCCAACGAGCAGGTGATCGTGGCGGAGCTTGCGTCGGTGCAGGGCGCGCCGGCGGACATCGGCGGCTATTACAAGCCGGACTTCAACAAGCTCGAAGAGGTGATGCGGCCGAGCCGTACGCTGAACGAGGCGCTTGGGGCGGTACGCGTCGAATGACGTGATGCGTGAAGTGAGGTGATGTGAAGACGAGCCGCCGGCGGGCGGCTCGTAGCAGGGAAGGGCGGCCAATGCTACCGGCGAACGCGTTCAATACTGCACGACGATCGCGACCCGCCGGTTGGCCGCTCTTGCCGCCGCGTCATTGCCGGCGACCAGCGGAAAATTGTCCGCCCGTCCGATCGCGGCCAGCCGATGCGGCTCGATCCCGCGCTCGACCAGATACCTGACCACTGCGCCCGCGCGAGCCGACGACAGCTCCCAGTTGGACGCATACTTCGCGGTCGAAATCGGCACACTGTCGGTATGCCCCTCGACGAGCACATTCCCCGTCGCATCCTTTTGCAATCCCTGCGCGATCTGATTGAGTACATCGAACGAATCGGGCAGCAGCCGCGCATCGCCGGCGTTGAACAGGATCTTCGCGTTGACGCCGATTTCGACGCCGTGCGGCACGTCGGTCACCGTGATCAGCCCTTTCTCGCGCAGCGCATCGAGCCATGCGCTCAACTGCTTGCGCGCCTCCTGTTGCGTGCCGCCTGCTGGCGCGGGCGCGCTCTGCTGCGATGTTTTCGTTTCGAGCGTCTGATACCTGAGTTCGAGTTGCTTCGATCTCGCCAACTGCAACACATATAGCGCGAGGAACAGCACCATCATCGTCGTGATGAGGTCCGCGTACGAGATCAGCCAGCGGCCGCCCTCGGTGCCTTCGCCGCCCTGTTCGGCGCGATCGTCCGCGCCGCCTGGCGCGCGCTTGCCACCAGCCGTCGTTTGCATAGGTGATTGTTCCGTTTCCAATGAGAACGCGCTCGATGGCAGGCTCAGGCCAGCGACTCCGCCGCGCGCCCGCGCACCTCGCCCGTCAGGCGCGTTGCGATCGTATGCGGCGACTCCTTGCGTGAAATCGCGAGCAGCCCGTCGAGATAGAGGCGGCGAAACCGCACCTCGCTGTCGACCTGCGCCTGCAGCTTGCCGTACAGCGGCAGAAACACCAGATTCGCGAGCGCGAGACCATACAGCGTCGCGACGAACGCCGTCGCGATCCCCGAGCCGAGTTGCGCCGGGTCGAGAATGTGATTGGTGACCTGGATCAGCCCGAGCACCGAGCCGAGGATGCCGAACGTCGGCGCGTAGCCGCCCGCCTGCTGCCACACGCGCGCCGCCGCCATGTGGTTGCGCGCGTACGCATCGAGTTCGCGCTGCAGCGCATCTTCGAGCACGGCGGTCGACACGCCGTTCGCGAGCAGTTCGAGCCCGCGTCTGGCGAACGGATGAATGCCGCTGAGGTCCATCGATTCGAACGCGAGCAGACCGTTGAGCTTCGCCTGGTCACCCCATTCGAGGAGGTCGGAGAGGCTGTTCTGGTCGACTCGTCGCGCGCGCGTGAACGCGAGACTGAGCAGCTTCAGCGCATCGAAGAAGCGCGCCCACGTGTTCTGAATCATCACCGCGCCGAACGTGCCGCCGAGCACGATGACGAACGCCTCGTACTGGAACAGCGTCAGAAAATGCCCGCCTTCGAGCGCGAAGCCAAAAACGATTGCCGCTCCACCGAACAGCACACCAAACAACGTCAACAGATCCATGCTTTTCCTCGCTCGGCGCCGCGCTCACGCTGCGCGCATGAGCGACGGCGCGCCGTCAAACCGCTTAGCGCGCGGCGTCCTGCAGCGCCGCGCGCGGCGCCGCCGGTGCCTTCAGTGTCTTCACCGCGTCGAGCAGCCGTTGCTCGATGTCGCCGACTTCGATCGCATCGATCTTGATATCGCGCCGCATCACCCACGACACTTCGTTGCGACGCACTTCGGTCATCACCGCCAGCAGGCGCTCGGCCACTGGCTGCCCGTCGACGCTGGCGAGCAGCTTCGCGAGATCGTACGTATCGAAGCCGCTGACGGCTTCGAACAGCGTGCGCTGGTCGACGAAGGCGAGATCGTCGAGCGAATTCAGCGCGCCGCTCTGGTGCGTATTGCGTCGCGAGAAATAGGCGACGCCTTGCTGCTCGACATAGGTCAGTACCTTCGATTTGCGGAACGCGAACACTTCGTCGGCGATTTCGCCGTGCGACAGCTTGTTCAGAATCAGCGTCTTGTCGACACCGATCAACGCTTCCAGATCGGTCAGCTCGATCAGCTCGAGTTCGCTGTTCACCGCGATATCGAGGTCGCCGTCCGCGACCTGCTGCGCGCGATCGACGATGCGCGCGGCGTCGAACGTGACGACCTGGCGCGCGGCCGCGCCGTCATACGCCGAGTATTCGTTCGACGCGTTAGTCAGCTGGCCGGGCTGCGCGGCCTCGATCGTAACGAGGTTGAGCTTCTCCATCCGCTTGAGCATCGCCATCACGTGCGGACGCGAATGGCCGGCAATCGCGCGACACTTCTTGATCACTTCGACGAGCGGCACCGAGATCTCCTCGGCGTGCGATTGCAGCGGCCGGCGTCCCCAGCTGTCGTTCCCATCGCGCCGTTCGCCGTTCGACATCAGCGTCAGCACGTGCGCGTACGAGAGTACGCCCGGCAGAAAGTCGGCGTGGGTGTAGGTCGCAAGCAGATCGTCCTTGCGCTTTACGCGACGAATCAGCGTGCGCGTGATATGACGCAGCAACGGCGACACGCGCTCGATCTCGTCGTCGAGCATGCCGGCCGGCACGACGGTCAGTTGACAGAAGGTCAGCGCCTTCGCCGTGTTGCTGCGTGGCTCGGCAGCGAGCAACGCGGCCTCGCCGAAGAATTCGCCACGGCCCAGCATCGCGACGACGACCTTCTTGTCGTCGCAGCGAGTGGAAAGTTCGACCTTGCCCTCCGTGATCAGAAAGACCACGGCCTCACCCGAGTAGCCCTCGGAATAGATGATCTCGCCGGGCGCTGCTGTGCGCGTCCAGGACTGTTGACGATTCAAAGTAATTCCCCTGCAGCGCTGATTTGTAATGGCGGCCGTGCGACGCGATGCGATGCATCGCACGGGTCGACAGCCATTCCTCGTATGCCCGTTTACGACATTGGGCAGGGGACTCTTTAACCGGCGGGAGAGGGCCGCACCGGGAGGAAATGCGCTGCAAGCTGCGGCTGGTGACGGAAAACGGCGATAAAGCGCCACGTGAATCGTTTGCGCGTGGCGTAATGGCGCAGGTTGGTCGCGACCCAGCCGTCGCAAAAATTTTTGGTTCTTCGAGGATGCCGAACTAAATCCGGCTTCGTCGTTGGCGGGTTGTGAGTTCGTTGAAAGCCGTTTGTGAGCGGTCGATTTGAATGAGCGAGTCGCGGCGAATGCTATGCTCTCGTTCGACCAAAAATATTGCGCCTGTCGCGCGACATCCCTACATGACGAATCTGATCAAGCGCGCTTCGGCCGAGGCGCGCGCTTTCCGTAACCGCGACGCCCAAGCCATCGGCGGTAAACAGAAAATGGCCCACAAAAAGGCGCCCAAATCCACGCGCAACGCGAGCGGCACCGTCGAGCACGACGCACACGACGCGCCGCAAATCGAAGCGCCGCGCAAGCCGCGCTTCGCACCGGTGACGTTCTCCGAAGAGGGCGGCGTGCGCTACCTGCATTTCGGCACGGAATGGGTGCAAGGCGCGATGCGTCTACGCAAGCCCGATCACATCGAACTCGAATACGCGCAGCAGATGATGGCCTGGCTGCTATTCCTCGAAACGCCGAAGCGCATCGTGCAGCTCGGGCTCGGCGCCGCGTCGCTGACCAAGTTCGCGCACCGCTTCCTGAAGAGCGCGAAGGTCGAGGCCGTCGAACTGAATCCGGCGGTCGTCGTGGCCGCGCGCACGATGTTCGAACTGCCGCCCGACGACGCGCGTCTGAGCGTGCATGAAAGCGACGCGTGGGACTTCGTCAACGAGAGCGCGAACCACGGCACCATCGGCGCGCTGCAGATCGACGTCTACGACGCGACCGCGCGCGGCCCGGTACTCGACAGCGTCGGCTTTTACCGTGCGGCACGCGCGTGTCTGACCGACGCGGGCATCGTCACGGTGAATCTGTTCGGCGATCATCCGAGCTTCGTGCGCAACATGAAGCGTCTGAACGAAGCCTTCGACGGTCGCGTCGTCGCGCTGCCCGAAGTGCACGACGGCAACCGTATCGCGATCGCCTTCTCGGGCCCCGCGCTCGACGTGCCGTTCACCGAGCTAGAGGCGCGCGCGAAGCTGATCGAAGCCGAGCTCGGCTTGCCGGCGCGCAAATGGATCAAGGGCCTGCGCGAATCGACGGGGCAGACGGGCGCATCGTTTGCGATCTGAGCGACGCCATCCCGCTTCGCTGAAGCGAAGCGCTGAGCGCTGAGTTCTGATCAGCGCACGGAGAATGAAGCGGCCGTACCGGCGTATCGGTCGGCATGGCCGCTTTGCTTCCGGTATTTTTTTCACGTCTACGCTGCAACGTCATCCAGCCTGCATCGTTGGCGCTTCCGTCGCGTTGTTGGACGCCGACGCGCCTCGGGTCGTCCCTGCTTGACCGGGTGTTCGCCACTCCTATACTCTTTCGAAGCTTTCGGGGAGCCCGTGGCTGACCGCGGGCAGATAAATTCTAAATAGGAAACAGGAGACGTCATGGCTCACGACGCCGACGTGAAGAAAGCCAGCAAGCACTGGCTCTGGCTATTGCTGCTACCGTGGATCGCGATGATCTGGGTGCCGTCCTACAACCGGATCGAGCCGCAGCTGTTCGATTTCCCGTTCTTCTACTGGTATCAGCTGCTGTGGGTGCTGATCAGCGCGGTCATCACCGCGTTCGTCTATTCGAAGACCAGGTCCCGCTATACGGGTCGCACGAACGGGGGCGCGCAACGATGAACCCCATTGCAACTTTCGTCTTCGTTCTGTTTTTCATCGGCGTCACGATTCTCGGCTTCGTCGCGGCCCACTGGCGGCGCGGCGATCTCGCGCATATCGAAGAGTGGGGTCTCGGCGGCCGGCGCTTCGGCACGATCGTCACGTGGTTCCTGCTCGGCGGCGACCTGTACACCGCCTACACGTTCATCGCGGTGCCGGCGCTCGTGTTCGGTGCGGGCGCAACGGGCTTCTTCGCGCTGCCGTACACGATCCTGATCTATCCGTTCGCGTTCGTCGTGTTCCCGAAGCTGTGGAGCGTCGCGAAGCGGCACGGCTACGTGACTTCGGCGGACTTCGTGTCGGCCCGCTACGGCAGCCGCATGCTCGCGCTCGCCGTCGCGGTCACCGGCATCGTCGCGACGATGCCGTACATCGCGCTGCAACTGGTCGGTATCGAAGTGGTGATCGGCGCGCTCGGTTTCGACACGACCGGCTTCGTCGGCGATCTGCCGCTGATCATCGCATTCGCGATCCTCGCGGCCTACACGTACACGTCGGGCCTGCGCGCGCCGGCCATGATCGCGGTCGTCAAGGACATCCTGATCTACGTGACGATCTTCGCCGCGATCATCGTGATTCCGCCGCAGCTGGGCGGCTTCGGCCATATCTTCGGCGCGGTCCCGCCGGCCAAGCTGCTGCTGAAGTCGCCGGACGTGTCGAGCCTGAACGGCTATAGCGCGTACGCGACGCTCGCGGTGGGTTCGGCGCTCGCGCTGTTCCTGTATCCGCACTCGATCACCGCGGTGCTGTCGTCGAAGTCGGGCAACACGATCCGCCGCAACATGGCGTTGCTGCCGGCGTATTCGCTGGTGCTCGGCCTGCTCGCGCTGCTCGGCTTCATGGCGCTCGCGGCCGGCGTGAAGGACATGCCGGAGTTCGCGCCGTACTTCAAGGCCTTCGGCCCGAACTTCGCAGTGCCGGCGCTGTTCCTGCACTTCTTCCCGTCGTGGTTCGTCGGCGTCGCGTTCGCGGCGATCGGTATCGGCGCGCTGGTGCCGGCGGCGATCATGTCGATCGCGGCGGCGAACCTGTACACGCGCAACGTGCACAAGGAGTTCGTCAACCGCAACATGACGCACGACCAGGAGACCAACGTCGCGAAGCTGGTGTCGCTGATCGTCAAGGTCGGCGCGGTGGCGTTCATTCTCGCTCTGCCGCTCACGTACGCGATCCAGTTGCAACTGCTCGGCGGGATCTGGATCATCCAGACGCTGCCGGCGATCGTGCTGGGTCTCTACACGCGCGTGCTCGACTACCGGGGTCTGTTGCTCGGCTGGGCGGCAGGTATCGCGACCGGCACGTGGATGGCGATTTCGTTGAACCTCGCGAGCTCGATCTTCACGATCCATCTGTTCGGCATGGCGATTCCGGGCTATGCGGCGGTGTGGTCGCTGGTCGTGAACCTCGTGGTGTCGGTCGTCGTGAGCCTGATCGTGCGCGCGGTGGGCATGCAGCGCGCCGAGGACCGTACGCGTCCGGAGGACTACCTGGACATCGTCGAAGGCTGATTCCAGCTGCAATTCACGTTCTGAAACACGCAACGCCCGCCGACGGAAGTTGGCGGGCGTTTGTGTTTGCGGGGCACTCCAGGGCAGGATAGCGGAACCGTCCTTTCACGCGTTCGCCGCGCGCCGCCATGGCTGCTGCCGATACTCCCACTTTGATTCCCCGCCGCGCGGCGCTCAGCCGGATGGTGCGCGCGGTCACGTCGCCGTACTACCGCTACCGGCACGCCAAGGTGCTGCATAGCCTGCGCGTCGGCCTCGCGATGCTGGTGTCGATTCTCGCGACGACCGGCATCGATATTCCGCACGGCATCTGGTCGTCGGTGACGCTGCTGGTCGTGATCGGCGGCTTGCAGCATCACGGCAATATCCGCAAGAAAGCGGCCGAACGCGCGGCCGGCACGCTGCTCGGGGCATCGATCGGGCTCCTGCTGATCGTGCAACAGCACTTCATCGGTTCGCTGCCGCTCACCTATGGGCTGGAGGCGATCATCGCGTCGATCTGCGCGTGGTTCGCGATTGGCTCGTCCGGCTATATCGGGCTCCTGACCGCCATCACGATGTGCATCGTCGCGGGCCACGGCGACAATCTGATCGACGTCGGCCTGTGGCGCACGCTGAACGTGCTGATCGGTATCGTCATCGCGCTGGCGTTTTCGTTCGCGTTTCCGCTGCACGCGACGTATTCGTGGCGCGACGGCCTCGCCGCCAATCTGCGCGAATGCGCGGGCATCTACGCGCGGCTGCTCGACGGCGAAACGATCACCGAGGAGGAGCAGATCAAGCGCTTCCTGCGGATCAACAAGCGGCTCGTGCAACTGCGCTCGCTGATGCCGTCGGTCGCGAAGGAAATCGACGTGCCGCAGTCGAGGCTCGAGGAGATCCAGCGGCTGCATCGCTCGGTGCTCAGCTCGCTGGAACTGCTTGCCACGGGGCCGCTGATGAACGCCGATGCCGCCGCGCGCACCGCCTATGCAGCGCATTGCGGCGCCGAGGTGCGCGCCGTGCGGGCGATCCTGTTGTCCACCGCGCGCGGGCTGCGTTTTGGCCGTGCGTCGCGCGTTGGCATTCCGGCCGCGGCGCCGCTCGCGAAGGGGCACGGCGACGTGGCCACCGCGTTGCCGCCCGACTGGCAAGGGCCGTACTGGCTCGGTCAGCGGCTCGCGGAGCAGGTAGACCGGTTGCGCGCGCTATTGCTGGAGACCGAGCCGAACTGGAACATCGAGCGGCGCGAGCGGGCGACGCGTGGTAGGTAGGTGCTAGCGCTGGTCTGCCCCTAAGCCTCAAACCTGCGGCGGCAGCGTGACCATCCACATCATGCCGAAGCGGTCCACCACCATTCCGAAGCCCTTGCTCCAGAACGTTTGCTGGAACGGCATCACGACCTGGCCGCCATCCGCGAGCGCGTTGAAGCATTTTTCCGCCGACGCGTCGTCATCGACGGTCAGCGACAGACTGAAGCCATTGAACGGGCCGGCCGCCGGATCGCAGTTGCCGTCGGAAGCCATCCACGTGCTCGAGCCCAGCTGCACGCTCGCGTGCATGATCTTGTCGGCGAGTTCGGGGCGTGGCGGATTGTGCGCGTCCGGCGGCGCTTCCTTGAACAGCATCTTGAAGGTCACCTGGGCGCCGAGCTTGTCGGTGTAGTAATCGAGCGCTTCCTGGCAACGGCCGTTGAAGAACACATAGGGCTGAACGTGCATGATCGTCTCCATGGTCAGGCGTTGGGCGGGCGCCGTCGTTCCTCGCCAGCGGCGGCGGGGAGGGGCGTGGAGTCGATTGTAGTCGGTGGCGGCGCGTCGATTGTGACGTGATGTCGCCGGTGGCGACGCAGCGTAAACGAGGAGCGGCGCTGAACCGTGAGGTCCAGCGCCGCCTGTCATGGATGGCATTCGCGCGGAGCCGCGCAGCGAGCGTGAGCGTCACTCAGCCAGCCACGCCCACCGCCTGCGGCGCCTCAGCGCAGCGTGTCGATCAGCTTTTCCAGCTTCACCGCGTCCGCGGCGAACGTGCGGATGCCTTCGGAGAGCTTCTCGGTCGCCATCGCTTCGTCGTTGAGGAGGAAGCGGAACGACTTCTCGTCGACCGGCACGCGCTCGATGTCCGCGTCGTCGTGCGATGTCTCCGGCGACAGCTTGCGTTCGACCTTGTGGGTGCTCTCATGCAGTTTCTGCAGCAGGTCGGGGCTGATCGTCAGCAGATCGCAGCCGGCCAGTTCCAGAATCTGCGAGGTCGTGCGAAAGCTCGCGCCCATCACCTCGGTCTTGTAGCCGAACTTCTTGTAGTACGCGTAGATGCGGCGCACCGACTTGACGCCCGGATCGTTGGCGCCGCCGTCTTTCGCTTCGTCCCACGCGCTGCCGGCGTTCTTCTTGTACCAGTCGTAGATGCGGCCGACGAACGGCGAGATCAGCTGCGCGCCAGCTTCCGCGGAGGCGGCGGCCTGCACGAGCGAAAACAGCAGCGTCATGTTGCAGTGGATGCCTTCCTTCTGCAGCACCTCGGCCGCGCGCACGCCTTCCCACGTCGACGCGAGCTTGATCAGCACGCGGTCGCGCTCGATGCCGTGTTCCTTGTACAGCGCGATCAGCTCGCGGCCTTTCGCGATCGAGCCTTCGACGTCGAACGACAGGCGCGCGTCGACTTCGGTCGACACCCGCCCCGGGATGATCTTCAGGATTTCGGTGCCGAAGGCGATCAGCAACTGGTCGATGATCGCGCCGGCCCGCTTCGACGCATGCGCCTTCACGGTCTTTTCGAGCAGCGGCCGGTAGTCGTCTTTCTGCACGGCCTTCAGAATCAGCGACGGATTGGTGGTCGCATCACGCGGCTTGTACTGCGCGAGCTGCTGGAAGTCGCCGGTGTCGGCCACCACGGTGGTGTATTGCTTGAGTTGGTCGAGTGCGGTTGTCATGTTCGGGCCTTCAGGGCGCGTGTGCGCCATGGTTCGGAGAAGTGAGGACGCCGCCGCGCCGGCAGGGGGAATCAGCCGGCGCCGGCGGCCGCGGGTCAAGCCGCAGCGCGTCCCACGATGGCTTGGGAAACGCTGCCGGATACATCTATTCTATGGCGGATCGCCGAGGACGGTATGAACACCGCGTATGGACAGCCGGGCGTGGCGATCCGTTCACACGCGGCGCGCGTTCAGCACGACTTGCGTCACCACGCCGGCGACGAGCCCCCAGAACGCCGAGCCGATCGACAGCAGTGTGAGTCCCGACGCGGTAACCATGAACGTGACGAGCGCCGCCTCGCGCTGCCTCGTATCCTGCATCGCATTGGCGAGCCCGCTCATGATCGAGCCGAACAGCGCGAGCGCCGCGACGGAGACGACCAACTCCTTCGGGAACGCCGCGAACAGCGCGGCGATCGTCGCGCCGAACACGCCCGCGAGCAGATAGAAAATGCCGCCCCATACGGCCGCTGTGTAGCGCCTGGCGGGGTTTTCGTGCGCTTCGGGGCCGGTACAGATCGCCGCCGTGATCGCCGCAAGATTGATGCCGTGCGAGCCAAACGGCGCGAGCAGCAGCGATGCGACGCCGGTCGTCGCGATCAGCGGCGCGGACGGGGTCGTATAGCCGTCGGCGCGCAGCACCGCGATGCCCGGCACGTTCTGCGAGGCCATCGCGACCACGAACAGCGGAATGCCGATGCTCACGCAAGCCGCCACCGAAAACGACGGCATCGTCAGCACCGGGTGCGCGAGCGCGACGTGAAAGTGGCTGAAGTCGAGCAGCCCGAGGCCGCCGGCGGCTGCGGTGCCTGCCACGAGCGTGGTCGGAATCGCATAACGCGGCACGAACCGTTTGACGATCAGGTAGGTAAAGAACATCGTCAGCACGAGCGCGGTCTGGTACTGCGCGGCACGGAAAATCTCGATGCCGATCTCGAACAGGATGCCCGCGAGCAGCGCTGCCGCAAGGCCGGACGGAATCCGCTTCATCAGCGCGTCGAACCAGCCGGTGACGCCGACCAGCGTCAGCAGCGCCGCGCAGAAGATGAATGCGCCGATCGCCTGCGCATACTCGACATGCGGCAGCGACGACACCAGCAGCGCCGCGCCCGGCGTCGACCATGCGATCACGATCGGCGCGCGAAAGCGCAGCGACAGGCCGATCGTGCAGAGGCCCATGCCGATCGACAGCGCCCAGATCCACGACGAAATCTGCGCGTCGCTCAGATGCGCGGCCTGGCCCGCCTGAAACATCAGCACGAGCGAGCTCGTGTAGCCGGTCATCGCCGCGACGAAGCCCGCGACGATCGTCGACAGCGACGTATCGGCAAGCGGATTGAAGCGCCTTTGCGACGTGGCGGCGGGGGACAGCTGGGGCGACGGGGACGAACTCATGCGAAGGCTTTCTTGTTGTGGAAGTTGAAGCGTCGGGACGTGGATTCTGGAACGGCGGGCGTTACTTGCTCAGCACCCGCATGGCCGTCTCGAGGCCCGCGAGCGTCAGCGGATACATGCGGTGGCCCAGCACTTCGCGGATCGCGCTGACCGACTGCCGGTACGGCCACAGCGCTTCCGGCTCCGGGTTCAGCCACGCGAAGTGCGGGAAGTGGTCGGCGAGACGGCGCAACCACACCGCGCCGGCCTCGGCGTTGTTGTACTCGACCGAGCCGCCGGGCTGCAACACTTCGTATGGGCTCATCGTCGCGTCGCCGACGAAGATCAGCTTGTAGTCGGGCGTGAACTTGTGCAGCACGTCCCACGTCGGTGTGCGCTCGGCGTGGCGGCGGCGGTTGTGCTTCCACAGGAAGTCGTACACGCAGTTGTGGAAGTAGTAGAACTCGAGGTGCTTGAACTCGGCCTTCGCGGCGGAGAACAGCTCCTCGGTGCGTTTCACGTGATCGTCCATCGAGCCGCCGACGTCGAGCAGCATCAGCACCTTCACGTTGTTGTGCCGCTCGGGCACCATCTTCAGATCGAGCCAGCCGGCGTTCGCGGCGGTGCTGCGGATCGTGTCGGGCAAATCGAGTTCTTCCGCGGCGCCTTCGCGGGCGAACCGGCGCAACCGTCGCAGCGCGACCTTGATGTTGCGCGTGCCGATTTCGACCTGGTCGTCGTAGTCGCGATACGCGCGCGCTTCCCATACCTTGACGGCCGTGCGATTGCCGGCCGCGTCGCCGCCGATGCGCACGCCTTCGGGGTTATAGCCGCCGTGACCGAACGGCGACGTGCCGCCCGTCCCGATCCATTTGTTGCCGCCCTCGTGGCGCTCTTTCTGCTCGTCGAACAGTTCCTTCAGGCGCTCCATCAGCTTGTCGATGCCGCCCATCGCCTCGATCTGCGCCTTTTCCTCGGGCGACAGATCGCGTTGCAGCTTCTTCTTCAGCCAGTCGGGCGGAATCTCGAACGCGAGCTCCGAGGTCGCCGCGACACCGTTGAAAAAGGCGCCGAACGCCTGGTCGAACTTGTCGAAGTACTGCTCGTCCTTCACGAGCGTGATGCGCGAGAGGTAGTAGAACTCGTCGAGCGACGGCGCGATCACGTTGGCCTTCAGCGCTTCGAGCAGCGTCAGGTATTCCTTCACCGAGACCGGCAGGCGGGCGGCGCGCAGCGAGTAGAAAAAGTCGATCAGCATGCTGGATGTCCTGCGGCGCGGCGCCCGCTCAACGGTTGTTGCGGTTCATGAACAGCAGCCGCTCGAACAGGCTCACGTCCTGTTCGTTCTTCAGCAGCGCGCCGTGCAGGGGCGGCACGATCTGCTTCTGATCGGCCGAGCGCAGTGCTTCGGGCGGAATGTCTTCGGCGAGCAGCAGCTTGAGCCAGTCGAGCAGTTCGGAGGTGGACGGCTTCTTCTTCAGCCCCGCGACGTTGCGCAGCTCGAAGAAGCTCTGCAGCGCCGCGGCGAGCAGATCCTTCTTGATGCCGGGGTAGTGCACGTCGACGATTTGCTGCATCGTCGTCGCATCCGGAAACCTGATGTAGTGGAAGAAGCAGCGGCGCAGGAACGCGTCGGGCAACTCCTTCTCGTTGTTCGACGTGATGATCACGAGCGGGCGATGTCTGGCGCGCACCAGCTCGCGCGTCTCGTACACGTAGAACTCCATGCGGTCGAGTTCGCGCAGCAGGTCGTTCGGGAATTCGATGTCGGCTTTGTCGATCTCGTCGATCAGCAGCACGCTCTGCTCGTCCGATTCGAACGCCTGCCACAGCACGCCCTTGACGATGTAGTTGCGGATGTCCTTCACGCGCTCGTCGCCGAGCTGCGAATCGCGCAGACGCGACACCGCGTCGTATTCGTACAACCCCTGCTGTGCCTTGGTGGTCGACTTGATGTGCCATTGCAAGAGCGGCATGCCGAGCGCGGCGGCGACTTCCTCGGCGAGCATGGTCTTGCCGGTGCCTGGTTCGCCCTTGATCAGCAGCGGACGCTTGAGCGTCATCGCGGCGTTGACCGCGAGCTTGAGGTCGTCGGTGGCGACGTACTGCGATGAGCCTTCGAAACGCATGACGAGATGCTCTTGTGCGGGAAAAAACCCAGTATAAGTCAGAAGGCCTGTTGGCCTGAAACCGTCTCACGTATGGTGTCAGCCGCGCAGTGACGCGGCGGCGGTGCCGCTGTGGCGTCGTTGCGAAGCCGCCGCGGTCGTGGCGTGGGGCCCCGTCCCGGCGGGCGTTGCGCGGCCCCCGTGTCTGGTGGACGTTCGGCGCGGCGTCGCGGTACAATGAGCCCGATTTTTTTGGCCTGCGTGGCTACCCTACAAGAAAAGAAGAACGGCGCGGACCGCTGCCTTTGTGGGCACCCGTTTCCCCTCAAGCCAGGTTACATCTATGAATAAATTCGTCGGCAAACACGTCGTGATCGCAGCGCTGTCGGTGCTCGCGGGGTATGCGGCCAATGCGCAGGCAGCGGATGTCGTAGGCAGCGCCAAGGCGGGCCAGGACAAGGTCGCGATGTGTATCGGCTGCCACGGCATCCCTGAATACCGCACGGCTTATCCAGAGGTTTTCCGCGTGCCGATGCTCGGTGGCCAGAATCAGGCGTACCTCGAAAACGCGCTGCGCGCCTACAAGAAGGGCGACCGCCATTTCGCCACGATGCACGCGATCGCGGTGACGCTGTCGGATCAGGACATTGCCGATGTCGCCGCGTACTACGCAGCGCAAACTGCCGCTTCGAAAAACAATCCCGACAAGTGATCGGCGTCGGTCACCAGCACATCCAATTCGCGGGATAGGAGATTTCATGATCAAGCCCCAACAGGCACTCCAGACGGTATTCAAGGCGGTCGGCGCTGCGGCGGTAATCGGTCTGGCCGCGGCGACCGCAGCACACGCGGCCGACGCCGGCAACGGTAAGGTGCTCTCCGACAGCCACAACTGCGCGGCCTGCCACGGTCCCAACCTGAACAAGCCGGTGAGCCCGGAGTATCCGAAGCTGGCCGGTCAGCACGCCGACTATGTCTTCTGGGCGCTGCGTCAGTACCAGATGGGTACTGGCAATCCACACCTCGGCCGCAACAACGCGATCATGCAGGCACAGGTGCAGAGCCTGTCGCTAGGCGACATGAAGGACATCGCCGCTTACGTCGAATCGCTGAAAGGCGACCTCGTGCAGAAAAAGTAAGCGTCGGGCGCCGGTTTCGCGCCGAAGCTTCAAAAGCAAAACACCCCGCCTTGGCGGGGTGTTTTGCTTTGAGGGCGTCGTACCTCGGCGTGCTGGCGTCGTGCCGCGCCGGAGTTTCCAGTCGCCTCAGTCGCGCGTCGCGCGCCGTTCGATGCGTTGCAGATACGCGTGTGTGTCCGGCGGCGTGCCGGTGCGCTGCGCTTCCCAGATGGTTTCGCCGAGGCAGTCCATGATCGCGTGCTGCGCCTCGTGCGTCGAGCCGAGGCGCGCGGCGAGCCGCTCATGCGCGGCTCGAATGCCGGGCGGCTGATCGATCGACAACTGCTCGGAGATCGCCAGGTGCATCGACAGGTGCAGGAACGGATTGGTCTGGCCGCGCTCCGGCGAATAGTCCTGCGCCTGGGCGGCGGGACCATCGGCGAGATCGGCGTGATATTCGGGATGCTCGACGATCCAGTCGGCGGCGATCGCCTCGAGCGGCGTCAAAATCTCGCCCTGGCGCTGTTTGCGCCAGGTGTCGGTGAAAAAGAGGCGAACTTCGTCGCGGCTGGGATTGAACATCGTGGAACCGGTGCGTGGGAGTGGAGGCGCGGAGCGCGACGGTGCGTGTCCGCAGTGCCCGCTGCGCCGTAAGACACTATTTTACGCGGCGGCCGCGTGGGCTGCAGGCGCGCTGCACGGCCTCGGGTCTCGAACTGGGCCGGCCTTATAGATCGGGTGGCGGAGTCTTCGGCCGGAACTCGCACAGCGGCTCGATCGCGCAATGCCAGCATTCGGGGCGGCGCGCCTTGCACACGTAGCGTCCATGCAGGATCAGCCAGTGGTGCGCATCCTGCCTGAATTCGGCAGGCGTGAATTTTTCGAGTGCCGCTTCGACCGCGCGCACGTCCTTGCCGGGCGCGAGGCCGGTGCGGTTGGCGACGCGGAAAATGTGAGTGTCGACCGCGATGGTCGAATGGCCGAATGCGGTGTTCAGGATCACGTTGGCCGTTTTGCGGCCGACACCGGGCAGCCCTTCGAGTGCCGCGCGATCCTCGGGCACCTCGCCGCCATACCGGTCGAGCAGAATGCGGCAGGTCGCGATCACGTTCTTCGCCTTCGTGCGATACAGACCGATCGTCTTGATATAGCTCGCGACACCTTCCTCGCCGAGGTCGAACACCTTCTGCGGCGTGTTCGCGACCGGGAACATCCTGCGCATCGCCTTGTTGACCGACACGTCGGTCGCCTGCGCCGACAACAGCACCGCGATCAGCAGTTCGAACGGCGTCGTGTACTCGAGCTCGGTGGTCGGATGCGGATTGAGGCTCTGAAGCGTTTCGTAGATCGCGCGGCGTTTGTTCGCGTTCATGCGGAGCGGGTCCGTGTGAGTGGGCCGGGTTGCGTCGGCGTGGTCAGCGCGCGGTTGGCGGCGAGTTGGACGGCGGATTGGACTCGTTTGACTCATTTGACTCGTCGGACTGCTGCTCCGAGCCGGGCGTGTCGCCACCGCTGGCAAGACCGAGACGGCGGCGGCGCGCTTCGGCGGCGTCGATCTGTGCCTGCACGTCGGCGCTGACGTTCTCGGTGTTCAGCGGTCCCTCGCCTTTCGCGGCCAAGTCTTCCTTCTTCTTGCGCGCGCGTTCGAGCGCGGCCTGGATGATCGCGCGTTTCTTCGCTTCCGCGTCGTCCGCAATCGGGGCGGCGGGAGCCTCGGACGGCACTGTTGCGCCGCTTGCCGCAAGCGCGTCCGGCGCAGCCGGCGGCGCGCTTGCGGCTCGCCGCGCCGCAGCGCGCGCTTCGGCGGCGTCGCGCTCGCGCGCGAGACGGGTCTCGTGGCGGTTATGACGCGCCCGCGCCGCGTCCGCGTGGCTTTGGCTCCATGCATCCCAGCCGGTGGCCTCACCGGTCACGGGGAGCATCGTGATGCAGTCGACCGGGCAGGGCGGCACGCACAGGTCGCAGCCGGTGCATAGCTCGGCGACCACGGTGTGCATCTGTTTCGGTGCGCCAACTATCGCGTCGACCGGACACGCCTGCATGCACAGCGTGCAGCCGATGCACACCTGTTCGTCGATAACCGCCAACGGACGCGGACGTTCGACGCCATTGGCCGAATTGAGCGGAATCACCGGTTTGCCGAGCAGCGCGGCGAGGCGCGCGATGCCCTCGGCGCCGCCGGGCGGGCACTGGTTATAGTTCGCCTCGCCATTGGCGACGGCTTCGGCATACGGACGGCATGCGGGATAACCGCACTTCGTGCATTGCGTTTGGGGCAGCAGATCTTCGATGCGATCCGCGAGTGTTTTGACGTCTGTCACGGTTGCGGCGCGGGGGTTTGCCGTGCGATCGCACGACCTGAACTAAATAGCACATTATCGCCGATTTCCCGGATTGCCATTCGCAATCCATGTGCCATAATCGAAGCGCTTCATTCGAAAGACCGCAGAAAAGGGTGTGTTTCCCAACCACGACGCGCCCGCTAAACGCCGCCACAAAAAGGCTCGAGGAGAGGCCGGCGGCGCGATCCGGAGAACGCGGCTCACGAAGACGATGCCACCATGAATCAGCCGAAAATCAAAAGAGATCCTGAAGGCACGAGGCGCCGCATCTTGCTCGCGGCGGCGGAAGAGTTTGCAAATGGAGGGTTGTTCGGCGCGCGGGTCGATCAGATCGCTCGCCGCGCGGAAACCAATGAACGAATGCTCTATTACTACTTCGGTAGCAAGGAGCAGCTATTCACCGCGGTACTCGAGCACGCGTTCAGCGCACTCAACGAAGCGGAACGCACGCTCGAACTCAACGGAATCGCGCCGGTCGAGGCGGTTACGCGTCTCGCGCATTTCGTGTGGGACTACTACCGCGATCATCCCGAGTTGTTGAGGCTCATCAACAACGAGAATCTGCATGAAGCACGCTATATGCAGAAGTCCACGCGCATACGCGAAATGATTTCGCCGATCGTCGCCACGCTCGGCGGCATTCTCGAACGTGGGCAGCGCGCGGGGCTGTTTCGCACGAACATCGACCCGCTGCGCTTTTACGTGACGCTCTCGGGCATGGGCTACTACATCGTGTCGAACCGTTTCACGCTCGAGGCGACGCTCGGCCGCGATTTCAGCAGCGCCGCCGAACGCAGCGAGGTGATTCAGATGAATACCGAACTGCTGCTCGCGTATCTGTTGAGAAAGTAACGGGTAGTGCCGCGGTGAACATGGCCGCGGCAAAAAATCAGTATCACGAACAAAGCGCGATAAAAAAGCCAACGGCCTCGAACGGGACCGTTGGCTTTTTATATGCTAATGCAAGTTTAATGCTCAGGCTTCGACTTTTTCTTTCGTCGTTTTTGCTGCCTTGTTGTGCTCGAGAATGAAGTCGCGCAATTGCGGGTAAATGATCGTGCGCCAGCGGCGGCCCGAGAAAATGCCGTAGTGGCCGCATTTCTCCGCAGTGAAGTGACGCTTGTTCTTCGCCGGAATGCCGCTGCACAAGTCGTGCGCCGCGTAAGTCTGGCCGTCGCCGGATATGTCGTCGAGTTCACCTTCGATCGTAAACAGCGCGGTCGTCGTGATGTCCTGCGGCCGCACCGGTTCGCCGTTGACGACCCACGTGCCCTCGGCAAGACGGAACTCCTGGAACACGACGCGGATCGTGTCGAGGTAATAATCGGCATCCATGTCGAGCACCGCGTTGTACTCGTCGTAGAACCGGCGGTGCGCTTCGGCGTCGTCCTCGTCGCCGCGCAGCAGGCTCTGGTAGAAATCCCAGTGCGACGCCGCGTGACGCTCCGGATTCATCGCGACGAAACCGGTGTGCTGCAGGAAGCCGGGATAGACCTTGCGGCCCGCGCCGGGATAGTTCGGCGGCACCGTGAAGATCACGTTGTTCTCGAACCACTCGTACGAGTGTTGCGTGGCCAGTGAATTGACCGAGGTCGGGCTCTTTCGAGCGTCGATCGGGCCGCCCATCATCGTCATCGTGCGCGGCGTGTCCTCGCCGCGGCTCGCCATCAGCGAAATGGCGGCGAGCACCGGCACGGTCGGCTGGCACACCGAGATCACGTGAAGATTCTTCGCGCCGATATGGCGAATGAATTCCTGGATATACGCGATGTAGTCGTTCAGACCGAACCAGCCGGCTTCTAGCGGCACCATGCGCGCGTCGAGCCAGTCGGTGATGTAGACCTTGTGGTCTTGCAGCAACGTGCGCACGGTATCGCGTAGCAGTGTGGCGTGGTGTCCTGACAACGGTGCGCAGACGAGCACGACCGGTTCGTCTTTCAGTTGGCTGACAGCTTCGCTGTCGTCCGCGAAGCGCTTGAAGCGCATCAGACGGCAGAACGGCTTTTCGATGAACGTCTGCTCGACGATCGGAATGTTATGGCCGTCTTTGACAATCTGGTGAATATTGAACTCGGGCTTTTCATAGTCCTTGCCGAGCCGGTAAAGCAGTTCGTAGCCGGCGGAAAGGCGCGTGGCGCCCGGCACATAGGCTAGCGGACTGGCCGGATTCGCAAATGATTTCGATGCGGCCTGAGCCCAGGCGGTGAGGGGGCTCAACATCGCCCGCTGGAATTCGTGAAATTGATAGAGCATGTTTGCTCCGTATTAAGCGGTTCGCATGGGGCTTCGCAAACACGCGTGAGGCGTTGCGGCGGGCCATTGTGGTTGTAGGCACATTATTGTCGGCCGACAGTCAGATCGATAATATCGAATAAGGCAAATTTGTGCAATGCAACAATATTCGCATTCAGTGTACGCAAATTGTCACTGCGTCATGCTAACGGCGATGCTGCTCCGCCGCTATCAGGGCTTGCCTGAACCTCAAGCTTCATCGCGTGGATGCCGTTATGCGCCGGATGGCCGGTCGCCTGCGCCATCTCCTGCTCGTGCTTCATCAGATTCAGTCCGGTGTGCACGAGCGCGACGTGGGAGAACGCCTGCGGAAAATTGCCGACGAGACGTTTATCGACCGGGTCGTACTCCTCGGACAGCAGGCCGACGTCGTTGCACAGCGCGAGCAGCCGCTCGTACATCTCGATTGCTTCCTGCACGCGACCCTGCAGCGCAAGGTTATCCACCATCCAGAACGAACACGCAAGAAAGGTGCCTTCCCCCGGTGGCAAGCCGTCGTCGTATTCCGTGGTGCGGTAGCGCAGCACGAAGCCGCCGTGCATCAGGTCCCGCTCGATCGCCTCGACCGTGCCCTTGATGCGCGGATCGTGCGGCGGCAGGAAGGCGACCAGCGGCATCAGAAGCACGCTCGCGTCGAGCTGATCGCTGCCGTAGTACTGCGAGAACGCGTTGAGCTCCGGATTCCACGCCTTCTCGCAGACCTCGGCGTGGATCGTGTCACGCATCGCGCGCCATTCGTCGAGGGGGCCGTCGAGCTTGAACATTTCGGCCGAGCGGATCGCGCGGTCGAACGCGACCCACGCCATCACCTTCGAGAACGTGAAATGCTCGGGGCCGCCGCGCGTCTCCCAGATGCCTTCGTCGGGTTCGCGCCAGATCGTGCTCAGGTGCTCGAGCATCGCGCGCTGCACGCTCCACGCGGTGACGTCCGCCTGCAGGCCGCCGACGCGCGCCAGATGCAGCGCGTTCATCACTTCGCCGTAGACGTCGAGCTGACGCTGCCCGACCGCATTGTTGCCGATGCGCACCGGTTTCGCGCCCTCGTAGCCGGGCAGCCAGTCGATTTCGGATTCGGGCAGGCGCCGCTCGCCGCCGATGCCGTACATGATCTGCAACTGGTCCGGCGCGCCCGCCATCACGCGGCCGAGCCAGCTGCGCCAGGCGCGCGCTTCGTCGTAGTAGCCGCCGCGCATCATCGCGAGCAGCGTGATGGTCGCGTCGCGCAGCCAGCAGTAGCGGTAGTCCCAGTTGCGCGTGCCGCCGAGCCGCTCGGGCAGCGACGTGGTGGGCGCCGCGACGATGCCGCCGGTCGGCTCGTAGGCGAGCGCGCGCAGCGTGATCAGCGAGCGGCGGATCGGCCCGGCCCAGCGTCCTTCGACGGTGCCGCGCGCCGCCCATTCGAGCCAGTGGTTCTCGGTGCGCGCGAGCGACGTGTGCGGATCGCGCGCGGGCGGAATGCGCAGATGCGACGCCCCGTACGCGAGCGAGAACGGCACGCGCTCGCCCTCGGTTACCGTGAATTCCGCGACGGTCTTCATGTCTTCGCCATGCAGTTCGACCGGCGTGCGCAGCACCGCGTTGTCGGGGCCGACGATCGCCTTGATGCCGCTGTCGTGCTTGAGCTTGTCGACCCACGGAATCGAGAAGCCGTAGTCGAAGCGCAGCACGAGTTCCATCTTCATGCGCACGGTGCCGCGCTTGCCGACGACGATGCGGATCAGCTCCGACCAGCCGTTGCCGGGCGGCATGAAATCGATCAGCGTGACGGCGCCGTCGGGCGTTTCGAAGTCGGTTTCGAGGATCAGCGTTTCGCCGCGATAGCGCCGCGTGATGGTCGGCGCGCCGTGCTCGCCCTCGGTGGCGGGGGCGAGCAGCCAACGGCCGTTGTCGGGCGAGCCGAGCAGCGCGGCGAAGCAGGCGCCCGAGTCGAAGCGCGGCCAGCAGAGCCAGTCGACGGAACCCTCGCGGGAGATGAGCGCGGCGGTATGGCCATCGCCGATGAGTGCGTAGTCTTCGATGTGTGCAGGCATGGAAAGCGTGTCGGAAAACGAGTCGTTATTACGGACGGCGACAGCAGCCGCGCTTCGAGTGGGTGTTATTACCGGACCACGATCGGCAGTGTTTGGTTCACCGCACAGTGCGGCAAAACGCGGGTTGGAAAATTGTCAAATCCATGCATACAATCAAATTTCATGCCGATGTCCGGCGAGCTGCCGGACTGCGAATCGGCCTTGCTCATGGCGCATGCAGACGCCGTTTCCGAGGACGAAAGCCATGCTGAACCCTTCGAAATCCGATTGCATCACGATTCTCTCGGCCGCCAGCCAGCTTGCCGGCGACTCCATGCTGCCACTCGATCATGGCCGGCTCGGCCTGAGCCGCAACGGCATGCTGGCTGCCGCCTCCTTCCTGGTCGAGCGGGCCTGCTTCCGGCGCTATCAGCAGGATGCCGATCATTATGCGGTCGGCGCGCTGTCGTTGCAGGGGCGCCTGCGGCTCGAACAGCTGGCGAACGGTTGAGCGGTAGGGCCGAGCGTTCGTAGCGCAGGTTCCTGGCGTATCCGCGCCGGTCATTCGCCGCATCCCTTCGTACCGCGCCTTCGCATTTCCTATCCGTATCTTCACGCCGCGTCGCGTCAGGTCGATCGCTCGCGTGGCGCGGGCGGTCGCGCGCGTCCATCTTGCGCGCGATGCCCGCTTCCCGCATATATCATGGCGTGACATTTGCCGCGCTCTCACACGGGCGAGTGGCGCTGGCACTCAGCGAACCTTCTCTTCGTGCGAAACCACCTCGATACCGGACACAAATCTCACGCCCGGCGTCGCGGCGCCTGTCGCTCACAGATGCGACGAGCCCACGCCGAAGATCCCGATGATGCCGATGATGATCAGGTAAAGCGCGACGATGTAGTTCAACAGGCGCGGCATGATCAGGATCAGGATGCCGGCGATCAGCGAAACGAGCGGACCCAGGCTGAGAGTGACGTTCATGGAGACTCCGTGGTTGAGACGCGTGATGCGCGATTGAGAAAACGATTGAAAAACGTCCCGCCGCGCGGGACCCAAGCCGCTGGCGCAGACCGTGCCGCAGCGGCGGATTCACTGCATGATCCGACCTGACGCTCTTATACTGACTTCGACAACAACAACATGGAACGACGCTCGATTCGCGGCGCGGCAGACCAGACACCGTTACAACCGCTCGTACCCCGGCTCATACGCGAGCCCGTACCAGACAACCGTTGTCGAGGAGGTCTCATGCTTCACAGTCGCCGTGCCGTCGGGCGTATTGCCGTGCGCCCAGTTCCGACTTCCGTTTTTACTTCTGTTCTTGCCAGTGTTGCCTTTCAGGGTTCCCGTCCGCGTGGCGCTCCCCGCGCCGCTCCATCTGCCGCGGATTGCACGGTGGAAAGCACCGCCCGGCGCGCAACGCGGCCAGCGCCGTTGCTAGCCGCCCGTTCGATAATAAGAGGTTTCGCGCTCATGGTTTCGATTGTTGCTTCGCACGCGTATGCGCAAGATTCTGGCCCGGTCCCCACGGACGGCGTCTATACGATGCTGGTCGGTACTTACACCAGCGGCAAGAGCGAGGGCATCTACGTCTTTCGCTTCGATACGAAGACCGGCGCGGCGACCCAGGTGTCGGTCGCGCAGACGGTCAATCCGTCGTTTCTGGTCGTGAGCCGCGACCGCCGCTTCGTCTATTCGGTCAACGAACTGCCCGGTGACAACGGCCCGGCCACGCAGCGCGGCGGCATCAGCGCGTTCGGCTTCGATGCCGCGCGCGGGCAGCTGACGTTTCTGAACAAGGTGTCGTCGGACGGCAATGATCCGTGCTATCTGAGCATCTCGGCGGACGGCAAGTATCTGCTGAGCGCGAACTATTCGGTCGCGCCCGATCCGGGCGGCAGTTTCGCGGTGTTTCCGCTGCAGGCGAACGGCCAGGTCGGCACCTCGGTGCAGACCGTGCATCACGAGGGCGGCGGTCCGGTGAAAGGGCGGCAGGACAACTCGCACGTGCATTCGACGGTGTTCTCGCCTGACGGCCGCTATCTGTTCGCGCAGGACCTCGGCGCCGACAAGCTGTACTCGTACCGCTACGCGCCGCAGAGCAGCGCCGGCGCGGGTCCATTCATCGCGACGGACTGGGGCTACACGCAGCAGAAGGCCGGCACGGGTCCGCGCCATCTGATCTTTGGCGCGGACGGCAAGCACGCGTATCTGACGAGCGAACTCGCGGCGACCGTCAGCACGTTCGACTACCACGACGGCAGGCTGAAGCTCGTGCAGACACTGCCATTGAGCGAGCCTGACTTCAAGGGGAAGGTGGGCGCGGCGGCGATCCATATGTCGCCGGACGGACGCTTCGTGTATGCGTCCAATCGCGGCGACGCGAACGAGATCGTGATCTTCTCGGTCGATCCCTCCACTGGACACCTGAAGCAGATCGGCCGGCAGTCGAGCCTCGGCAAATCGCCGCGCGAGTTCGCCATCGATCCGACCGGTAACTGGCTGATCGTCGGCAATCAACTGAGCGACACGGTCTATGTGTTCAAGCGCGATCCGCAGACGGGGCTGCTCGATCCGAATCCGAAGCAGCATTTCGATCTCGGCTCGCCGGTCGACTTCAAGCTGGTATCACCGTCGTGATGCGCGGCACGCGCGGGTAAATGAAAAACGGACAGCTCACATCCTGAGGCTGTCCGTTTTTTCTTCCGGATCATCGCCGACCCGGTTAGCGATTCACCGGGCGCTCATTCCGCCGGCCCCGGCGCCAGCACTTCGCGGCTGCCGTTGATGCTCATCGCCGACACGAGGCCGGCCGTCTCCATCTGCTCGACGAGCCGCGCCGCGCGGTTATAGCCGATGCGCAACTGCCGCTGCACTGACGAGATCGACGCGCGCCGCGTGCGTACGACGAACGCGACCGCTTCGTCGTACAGCGGATCGGCTTCCGCATCCGGCGCTTCGCCGAACAGGTCCTGGGCCGCGCCGCCATCGGCGGCCGGGCCGTCGAGAATGCCTTCCTCGTATTGTGGCTCGCCGAACTGCTTCAGATATTCGACGATCGCATGCACTTCCTCATCGGCGACGAACGCGCCGTGCACGCGCTGCGGGTAGCCGGTGCCCGGCGGCAGGAACAGCATGTCGCCCTGGCCGAGCAGCGACTCGGCGCCCATCTGGTCGAGAATCGTGCGCGAGTCGATCTTCGACGACACCTGGAACGCGACGCGCGTCGGAATGTTCGCCTTGATGAGACCGGTGATGACGTCGACGGACGGCCGCTGCGTCGCGAGGATCAGGTGGATGCCGGCCGCGCGCGCCTTCTGCGCCAGCCGCGCGATCAGCTCCTCGATTTTCTTGCCGGCGACCATCATCAGGTCGGCGAGCTCGTCGATCACGACGACGATCAGCGGCAGCGGCGCCAGCGGCTCGGGCGCATCGGGCGTCAGCGAGAACGGGTTGCCGAGCTTCTTGCCCTTCGCCTCGGTGTCGCGGATCTTCTGGTTGAAGCCGGCGAGATTGCGCACGCCGACGGCCGACATCAGCCGGTAGCGCTTTTCCATTTCGCCGACGCACCAGTTCAGCGCGTTGGCCGCGAGCTTCATGTCGGTGACGACCGGCGCGAGCAGATGCGGAATCCCTTCGTAAACCGAAAGTTCGAGCATCTTCGGGTCGATCATGATCAGGCGCACTTCCTCTGGCGTCGCCTTGAACAGCAGCGAGCAGATCATCGCGTTGATCGCGACCGATTTGCCCGAGCCGGTCGTGCCGGCCACCAGCATGTGCGGCGCCTTCGCGAGATCGGCGACGACTGGATGGCCGGTGATGTCCTTGCCCATCGCAAGCGTGAGTCGCGAGTGCGAGTTCTGGTAGACGCTCGCCTCGAGAATTTCCGAGAGGCGGATCGTTTGGCGCTTCGCGTTCGGCAGTTCGAGGCCCATGCAGGTCTTGCCCGGAATCGTTTCGACCACGCGGATAGACGTGAGACCGAGACCGCGCGACAGGTCCTTCATCAGACCGACGATCTGGCTGCCGCGCACGCCGAGCGCCGGTTCGACTTCGAAGCGTGTGATGACCGGACCCGCCGATGCGCCGACCACCATCACCGGCACCTTGAATTCCTGCAGGCGCTGCTCGATCAGCAGGCCGGTTTCGCGGAGCATTTCATCCGAGATCGGTTCGATGTTCGCATCGGCGGGGGCGAGCAGATCGAGCGTCGGTAGTTCGACCATCGATGCGGCCGGCGCGTGGAACTCGAAGCCGTTGACCGGCGCGTGGCCGCGCAGCGGTGGGCGGCCGGCGGGCTCGGTAGCGGGTTGGTCGGCGGATTGGGCCTGCGGTTGCGGTGTTAGCGCGGGTGAAGACGACGGAGCGGGCGACGGAGCGGGCAACGGTTCGACGGCCGGCGTGTTCGCGACAGGCGTTGCGCTTGCGCCGACCGAAGGCTCGATGCTGGTCGCCGGCGCGGCAGAGCCCGGGAAACGGACTACGTTCGAGACGACGGCCGGTGCGGTTGCCGGCATAGCGAGGTTCGCCGCACTCGTCGAAGTCGACGACGGCGAGTCGTTTGCGGGGGTGTTCGCGGGCTCGTTCACAGCGGGCAGGGCAGGGGCTTGCGACGTCGCGGGCTCACCTGACTGCGCACGTTCGCTCGCGAGTTCCGAGACCGTCGCGCCGGACCACGGCGGCACGCTTGCGCTCGACGGCGCGGCGGCCTCCGTCTGCGGCGAGTCCGCTGACGCGGCCGCGCGGTGAGCCGCGGCGGGGCCGAGCTTGCTCTCCCAAGGCACGAGCGTCTTGTCGATGACGATTTCGGCTGCCGGAGCCAGCGCTTGCGGAGGCGTCGCGGTGTCGGCGGTGGCCGGTTCGACGGTTCGCGCGGATTCCTCCCTCTGCGATGCCGGGACGCTGGTGTTTGTCGCTGTCTGCGTCGAATCGTTTTGGACCGCCGGTGCGTCTTCTTGCGAAGCATCGTCCCGTAGGCTGGCTGCGAAGCGCTCGAATGGCGTCGCCGTCGGCGACTCATGTTGCGGCGCGCTTGCGGCGGGTTCGGTGGCGGCAGGCTCAGCCACAGCGGATGCCGATGGCTCGACAACCGCGGATTCGACAGCCGCAGCAGCCACGTCGGCCATCGACTCGATTGCAGTCGTCGTCTGCGGCGCAGCCGTAAGCGGCGCATGAATGACGGGCGGTTCGGTCGGCCATTGCGCAACCGCTTCGTTGCCGCCCTCGACCGACGTCTCGGACTCGGCCACCGCACGCTCAGCCGGCAACTCGACCGATGCGGTTTCTTGCTGCGACTGCGCCGGCGACACCATCCGCGCCGAACTCTCCACGCTCTGCGCCTGCGGCGCCGCAACCGTCTCGCCGTTTTCGACAGGTAGCACGTCCCGCTGCGCCGGTGGCACATCGAACGTCGTCGACGCACGCTCTGCATCGCCAATCTTCGCGCTATCGGCGCCACGGCTGCGCGCCAGGCTCACGCCGGCGATGTCGGTCCAGCGCGCGGCGTTTTCCGCGATGCTGCGCAGCGTTTCCTCGACGCTCGCGGGCGGCGCGACCGTCGACGCGTTCGTCGTCGTTCGCGTGAAGTTCGATGTAGGCCGGTGCACGGTCGACGGCGAGGTCACGCTGTTGGCGCGCGAAGCGGCCGGGAACGGTTGACGCGGCGTCGCGCCGCGATTGAGCGGCGCGCTGCCGTCGGCCGGACGTGACAGCGACGACGGGCGGCTTGCGTGGCCCGCGGCATTCATCGATCCCGCTGTGATGCCGATACCGGCGCCCGAGGCGGCGGCGCGGCCCCCCATTGCCTGTGCCGCTCGCGCCGACACGCCGGCCGCGTTGGCGGCCGTCGCCGCCAACGCGGCACTGGAGCCGAACGACGCGGCCGCACGCTGATCTCCGACCGAGCGCCGCCCGACCTGCGCAGCACCATCACGAGCCGACATGCCCGATTCGGCCGATGCACCCGCCGCACCCAGCGATGCCGCCGCCGTGGCCGCGCGCGGCTCCGTGCTGCGCAACCAGCCGGTCGGCGCAACCGGCTCGGTCGGCACGAATGGTGCGGCGGATCTGTTCGCAGCCTTGTCCGCATGCAGCGCCTGCGTTGCCGTCGACGTTGCCGGGCGCGGCGACGCGCTCGACCCCGTGCGTAGCACCGGCTCGGTCAGCTTGACTTGCCCGCGCGCCGCGTCAGCGGCCGCATCGGCTCGCCAGCTTGCGCCGGCGCCACGGGCGGAAGCGTCCTTGCTAACCGCGATGCCAGCCGCCGCCGTGCCGGAAGCAGCGGCGGAGCCCGCGCCGCGCCCGCTCGCGGGCGGACGCCACACCGTCGGCCGCGCGTAGCGACCCTTGCTATTGCGCGGCGCCATCGTGTTGGTAGCAGGCGACACATGCGACGGCGCGCCGTCGTCGACGTTGCGGTGGCGGCGCGCATCCTCGTCGCGCTTCGCGAGTCCCCGCGACAGACCGAGGCCGAACGCGCCGTCGGCCCAAACGGCGACGTCGCTCCAGCGGAAGTCGACGAGCCACGGCAGGCTGATCACGAGCAGCGCGAGCGCCGCGAGCGGCGTGCCGACATGGCCGAGCAGATGTCCAAGCCCCGCGGCGAGCGCATGACCGAAACCATTGATGCCGGCGATGCCGATCAGCGAGCCCTCGAGCGTGCAACTCGCGATCAGCACGCAGACGAAGCCGAGCCACAGCCGGATCGTGCCGGGGCCGCGCAGACCCGCGCCGCCCGGCAGCATCGACTTGACGAGGCGCCACAAAAGAGGAATGAACCAGACGGCCGACCCGCCGAACCAGCCGAAAACTACCGTGTGCATACCAGACATCTACGAATGACGGAGCGCGCGCAAGCGCAATCCGTCGAGTTTAAACGGCGCAGCGCGCGGCTTCGAAGGCCGGCGCGAATCCCGAACGCGGCGCAAACTCGCATCACTTGTCGCTGCGATCGAACATCAGGGTGTCGCCGTTGTCGAGGATCAGCTGCATCTGCTGCGGCGCTCGCATCTGCACGCCGGTGCGATCGATGCGCTCGAGCGCGTCGAGGAACGGCTTCTCGATGTCGCCGCCCGGCGAGACGCACGCCATGCGTGTGCCGGCGAGGGAACCGAAGCTCAGCTTGCCGTCCTTCAGCATGTACGAACCCATGAAGCGGTTGCAGCCGGAAAAGCCGCTCGCGTGACGCCGGCCGCCTTCGGTCGACAACGTCAGCGTGAGCGGCTTCTGATCCTCCGACGGCACCGCGCGCGCCGTGCCGTCGGCGTTCTTCCACGAGCTCAGCACCCAGCTGGTGTCGTCGAGCAGTTGCGCGGCGGCGGGATTAAACGGATCAGGCGGCGGCGCCGACGAGTCCGGATGCTTCGGGATCGCGCAGGCACCGAGCAGCGCGGCGATGCTCAACGCGGCGACGGCCGTGCGCAGGCACGGAATGATGCGCGCAAGAGGTCGCGGGCGGGAGCGGATGAGCATGGCGTCGTTCCTGTTCAAACTGGCGAAGGCGTAAGGGTAACGTACTAAGCTTGTCGTGCGCGAGCGGTGCTCGCGGTGACGTGATCGCGGCTGCGAACGTCGACGCGGCGGCACGGTTCCGCTCGACCGCCACGGCCTCGCGAGCGCACCCAAAGCGCACCCTGAGCGCACCCTGAGCGCCGCGCGGCAAGGGGCCCGCATGTTAACATCGCGGTCTATCCAATCCCACCCTCATCCCGACTTTTATCTGGAGTTCCCATGCAGATCGGCCAACGGATCGGCACGCCCCTTTCTGAATCCGCGACGCGCGTGATGCTGCTCGGCGCCGGCGAGCTCGGCAAGGAAGTGATCATCGCGCTGCAACGGCTGGGCGTCGAAGTGATCGCCGTCGACCGTTACCCGAACGCGCCGGGCCATCAGGTCGCGCATCGCGCGCATGTGATCGACATGACCGACCGCGCCGCGCTGCGCGCGCTGATCGAGCAGGAGCGCCCGCATCTGATCGTCCCCGAAATCGAGGCGATCGCCACCGACGAACTCGCCGCGATCGAAACCGAGGCGCTCGCCGAGGTGATCCCGACCGCGCGTGCCACCCAACTGACGATGAACCGCGAAGGCATCCGCCGCCTCGCTGCGGAAGAGCTAGGCCTCGCGACCTCGCCGTACGCATTCGCCGATTCGCTCGACGAGCTGCGCGCGGGCATCGCGAAGGTCGGCTATCCGTGCGTCGTGAAACCGGTGATGTCGTCGTCGGGCAAGGGACAGTCGGTGCTGCGCAGCGACGCCGACGTCGAACCCGCCTGGCAGTACGCGATGGCGGGCGGCCGCGTGAATTTCGGGCGCGTGATCGTCGAGGGTTTCATCGACTTCGAATACGAAATCACGCAGCTCACCGTGCGCGCGATCGACCCGGCGAGCGGCGCGGTCGGCACGTATTTCTGCGATCCGATCGGCCACGTGCAGATCGCGGGCGACTATGTCGAATCGTGGCAGCCGCAGCCGATGAGCCCGCTCGCGCTCGAGCGTTCGCGCGAGATCGCGCACAAGGTGACGGCGGCGCTCGGCGGCCGCGGCCTGTTTGGTGTGGAACTTTTCGTGCGCGGCGACGACGTATGGTTTTCGGAAGTCAGCCCGCGTCCGCATGACACGGGGCTCGTCACGCTGTGCTCGCAGCGCTTCTCGGAGTTCGAACTGCATGCGCGCGCGATCCTCGGCCTGCCGGTCGATACGTCGCCGCGTGCGCCGGGCGCGTCGGCGGTGATCTACGGCGGTCGCGACGAGGCCGGCATCGCGTTCGAAGGCGTCGCGGCCGCACTTGCGGTGCCCAATGCGGATCTGCGCCTGTTCGGAAAGCCGGAAAGCTTCGTCAAACGTCGCATGGGCGTCGCGCTCGCGACCGGCGAGAACATCGAGCAAGCGCGCTCGCGTGCCAGGCAGGCGGCGGCCGCGGTGCGGCCGGTGTCGGCGAAGTAACGGACAGGCGGCGAGGCGCAGCGCAAAAGTGTGCGGGACGCACACGAAAGGGCCCACCGCATTCGTTTCCGGCTTATCGAAGCAAAGAGATCGGAGTAGAGGATCGTATGGCGCTTGAATCGCGCAGCAATCCATGGCGCGGCGCGCTTCGCCGGGTCGGCGCACTCGGCGTGGCGTTCGCGCTGTGCGCCGGCATCAGCGGCTGCGGGCTCGCGGCCGCGCCGTGCCGGATCGCTTCGGCGGGACTGAAGATCGTGCCGGTGGTCGGCCACGTCGCCGCAGCGCCGACCGATGCGTGTGCCGACGTGATCGATCCTTGAAGCGTCGTTGAGCTGTCCGTGAATCGCCCATGAGCTGCCTGTGACTCGGCCGTGACCGGCGTCGCTGCCGGTGTTGCCTTCCCTGCCTGACCCCCGCAACAATCGAGGTGTTCGATGAAGACATGGCGTGTTGCAATCCTCACGACGGCAGCATGGATGGTGGCCTGGCTGGCAGCATCTTCCGGCGGCGCATCGGCCGCGCCATTGCAGTTCAAGCACATCGAGGGCAAGAACCACCAGACGCGCAAATACACCTGCGCGACCGGCAAGATCCTGCAAGTCACCTACTGGAACGCGCAGAACGGCCAGAGCTTCGCCGTGCTGCCGGTGAAAGGCGCGTCGATGCTGTTCGTCAACACGATCTCGGGGTCCGGTGCGAAGTACCAGGCCGGCAGCTACACCTGGTGGACCAAGGGTCCCCGCGCCAACCTGTACGACCTGATGAGCGGCGAGAACGCGCCGCCGATTCTCTCCGACTGCGTGACCGTGATTCGCTGATTTGCTGATCGGCGGACACATGCACCTCATGCGGCGGCTTCATCCCCTACCGCCGCCTGCTTCTTCTCGCGCCTGGCTTCCTGTCCCCCGCGCCGCCTCGTGCGCTCGCGCGCATCGTTTCCGTTCGAGTAGTAAGCTGTCCGGCAGGGCGTTCGCCATGCCGTTTGCCATGCCGCGCGCGCGGTGCGGTGTTTCGCGCGCAGCCGTCGTTGTCGTCTTCGATTGTCCGTTCCCCGAGTCATCAAGCGAGACCCTCAATGAAAGCATCGGACCTGTTCGTCAAATCGCTGGAAGCCGAAGGTGTCGAGTATGTGTTTGGCATCCCCGGTGAAGAAAATCTCGATCTGCTGGAGTCGCTGCGCCGCTCGAAAATCCGTCTGATCCTCACGCGCCACGAGCAGGCGGCCGGCTTCATGGCCGCCACCTACGGGCGGCTCACCGGCCGCACGGGAGTATGTCTGGCGACGCTCGGCCCCGGCGCGACCAACTTCGTGACCGCGGCCGCCTACGCGCAGCTGGGCGGCATGCCGATGCTGATGGTCACGGGCCAGAAGCCGATCAAGTCGAGCAAGCAGGGGCACTTCCAGATCGTCGACGTGGTGCGGATGATGGAGCCGCTGACGAAATACACACGGCAGATCGTGTCGATCGGCAATATTCCGGCGACGGTGCGCGAGGCGGTGCGCCGCGCCGAGGAAGAGCGTCCGGGCGCGACGCATCTGGAATTGCCCGAGGACGTCGCGCACGAGGAGGGCGACGGCAAGCCGATTCCGAAGAGCTACAGCCGCCGTCCGGTCGCCGAGGAGAAGGCGGTCGCGCGCGCGGTCGAGGCGATCACCGCCGCGAAGCATCCGCTGCTGATGATTGGTGCGGGCGGCAACCGCAAAACCACGACGAAGATGCTGCGCGAGTTCGTCGACCAGATCGGCATTCCGTTTTTCACCACGCAGATGGGCAAGGGCGTGATCGACGAATCGCATCCTATGTGGCTCGGCAACGCGACGCTCTCCGACGGCGACTTCGTGCACCGCGCGATCGAACTCGCGGACTGCATCATCAACGTCGGTCACGACGTGATCGAAAAGCCGCCGTTCTTCATGCGCAGCGGCGAGGCGGGTGAAAAGACCGTGATCCACGTGAACTTCCTGGGCGCCGAAGTCGATCCGGTGTATTTCCCGCAGATCGAAGTGGTCGGCGATATCGCCAACGCGGTGTGGCAACTCAAGGAGAGCCTGAAGACGCGTCAGGAGCACTGGGACTTCACGCGCTTCAAGGAGATCAAGGAGCACTTCGAGGCGCATCTGATGAAAGGCCAGCACGACGATCGCTTCCCGATGTACCCGGTGCGGATCGTCAACGACGTGTACGAGACCACGCCGGTCGACGGCATCGTGTGTCTGGATAACGGCATGTACAAGATCTGGTTCGCGCGCTACTACCGCGCGCACGAGCCGAATTCGCTGCTGCTCGACAACGCGTTGGCGTCGATGGGCGCGGGGCTGCCGTCGGCGATCGCGAGCAAGATCGTGCATCCCGAGCGCAAGGTGATCGCCGTGTGCGGCGACGGCGGCTTCATGATGAACTCGCAGGAGCTCGAAACGGCGGTGCGGCTGAAGCTCGATCTGGTGATCCTGATTCTGCGCGACGACGCGTTCGGCATGATCCGTTGGAAGCAGGAGAACATGAACTTCCCGGACTACGGCATGACGCTTGCGAACCCGGATTTCGTCGCCTATGCGCAGAGTTATGGCGCCCAGGGGCATAGGATCGAGGCGGCCGAGCAGTTCGCGCCGCTGTTGCGCGAGTGCTTCGCGACGCCGGGCGTGCACGTGATCGACCTGCCGATCGACTATTCGGACAACGAGCGCGTGCTCAATCGCGAGATCAAGCGGCTGTCCGCGCGGCTTTGAGCATCCGTGCATCGAATCAAGGAGAGTGCGACATGTTGCAGACAACCTATCCGTACTACCTCGCCAACGAGCCGGTGGCCGCCAACACCGATCTCGAAGTCACCGACAAATTCAGCGGCGAAGTCGCCACGCGCGTCGCGATGGCCGACGCGGCCGCGATCGACAAGGCGATCGGCCACGCAGTCGATGCGATGCCCGCCATGCGCGCCTACCCGCCGTTCAAGCGCCAGGCGGTGCTCGAACATTGCGTCAAGCGCTTTCGCGAGCGCTACGATGAACTCGCGCTCGCGCTGTGCATCGAGGCGGGCAAGCCGATCAACGATTCGAAGGGCGAAGTCACGCGCCTGATCGATACGTTCAAGGTCGCCGCGGAGGAGAGCGTGCGGATCGACGGCGAGATCATCAATCTGCAGATTTCGCCGCGCGCGAACGGGTATCACGGCTATGTGAAGCGCGTGCCGATCGGGCCGTGCTCGTTCATCTCGCCGTTCAATTTTCCGTTGAACCTGACCGCGCACAAGGTCGCGCCGGCGATCGCGGCCGGCGTGCCGTTCGTGCTGAAGCCGGCGAGCCGCACACCGGTCGGTGCGCTGATCATGGGCGAAATTCTCGCGGAAACCGATCTGCCGAAGGGCGCGTTCTCGATTTTGCCCGCGCATCGCGACGGCGCCGACCTGTTCACGACCGACGAGCGCTTCAAGCTGCTGTCGTTCACCGGGTCGCCCGCGGTCGGCTGGGAGTTGAAGCGCAAAGCCGGCAAGAAGAAGGTGATTCTGGAGCTGGGCGGCAACGCGGCGGCGATCGTAGACGCTGACCAGGGCGGCAAGCTCGACTACGTGGTCGACCGGCTCGCGTTCGGCGCGTTCTATCAGTCGGGGCAGAGCTGCATCGGCGTGCAGCGGATTCTCGCGCACACGAGCGTCTACGACGCGCTGCGCGAGAAGCTGATCGCGAAGACGAAGTCGCTCGTGATGGGCGATCCGAAGAACGAGAAGACCTTCGTCGGGCCGATGATCTCCGAATCGGAAGCGAAGCGGCTCGCTGGCTGGATGGAGGGGGCGGTGCAGGGGGGCGCGCAGATCGTCGCGGGCGGCAAGGTCGACGGCGCGATGTTCGAGGCGACGCTGCTGGAAGGCGTGAAGCGCGACACCGATCTGTATCGCAAGGAGGCGTTCGGGCCGGTTGCGATACTCGAGCGCTTCGACGATTTCGAGGCGGCGCTCGCGCAGGTCAACGACAGCGACTTCGGCCTGCAGGCCGGCGTGTTCACCGATTCGCTCGCGCATGCGCATCGCGCATGGGATGCGCTCGAAGTGGGCGGCGTCGTGATCAACGACGTGCCGTCGTTCCGTGTCGACAACATGCCGTATGGCGGCGTCAAGGATTCGGGGCTCGGGCGCGAGGGCGTGCGCTACGCGATCGAGGATATGACCGAACTGCGGCTGATGGTGATGCGCGAGACGTGGTGAAGGGATCGATCTGACGTGAGCGGGGGCGGGGCGGCGGTTCGCAATGGGGCCAGTGCGGCGCGGCGCGGCTGGCTGATGCCGCCGGTCGCCCGCAGCCGGGCGCCCGCCAAAGCGCCCGGCTGTCACGCCACTGTCGTTTGTGCGCACTACGCTTCGACCGAAACGACGGCCGGGAGCCGCCAGTCGGCTGTCACGAGCGTTTTTGCTGAAGTGCTACAATGCTCGGCTTTCGGCGGGTGTTTCCGCCAGCCGGAGCCGGCCGCATTAACCGAACTCAAACGGGTCTCGCGCGGAACGACATGGCTCCACCTTCATTATGATGCCCTCCGCGGTCCCGACCGCTGCTGCGCGCATCGCGCCACGCGCATTTTTAGCGAAAGCCACCATGTCCGACACAGCCGTCACGCCCAGTACCGAGACTTTTGATCAATTCGGCCTCGCGCCCGACATCCTGAAAGCCGTCAAGGAATCGGGCTATACGTCGCCCACGCCGATCCAGGCTCAGGCGATCCCGGTCGTACTGGCAGGCCGTGACGTGATGGGCGCCGCGCAGACCGGCACCGGCAAGACCGCGAGCTTCTCGCTGCCGATCATCCAGCGTCTGCTGCCGCAGGCCAGTACGAGCGCGTCGCCGGCGCGCCATCCGGTCCGCGCGCTGATCCTCACGCCGACCCGCGAACTCGCCGACCAGGTCGCCGCGAACGTGCAGGCGTACGCGAAGCACACGGCGCTGCGCAGCGCGGTCGTGTTCGGTGGCGTCGATATGAATCCGCAGTCCGACCAGTTGCGCCGCGGCGTTGAAATCCTGATCGCGACGCCAGGTCGTCTGCTCGATCACGTGCAGCAGAAAACCGCGAACCTGGGCCAGGTGCAGATGCTCGTGCTCGACGAAGCCGACCGCATGCTCGACATGGGCTTCCTGCCCGACCTGCAGCGCATCCTGAACCTGCTGCCGAAAGAGCGCCAGACGCTGCTGTTCTCCGCGACGTTCTCGGGCGAAATCAAGAAGCTCGCCGCGACGTATCTGCGCAACCCGCAGACCATCGAAGTCGCGCGCAGCAACTCGACCGCGACCAATGTCACGCAGATCGTCTACGAAGTCGCCGAGGGCGACAAGACCGGCGCGGTCGTGCAGCTGATCCGCGAGCGTGGCCTGAAGCAGGTGCTCGTGTTCTGCAACAGCAAGATCGGCGCGAGCCGGCTCGCGCGCAGCCTCGAACGCGACGGCGTGGTCGCGACCGCGATTCACGGCGACCGCACGCAGAGCGAGCGCATGCAGGCGCTCGAGGCGTTCAAGCGCGGCGAAGTCGAGGCGCTCGTCGCGACGGATGTCGCCGCGCGCGGTCTCGACATCGTCGAACTGCCGACCGTGATCAACTTCGACCTGCCGTTCAACGCCGAAGACTACGTGCACCGGATCGGCCGCACGGGCCGCGCGGGTGCATCGGGCGACGCGCTGTCGCTGTGCAGCCCGAACGAGCGCAAGCAACTGGCCGACATCGAGAAGCTGATCAAGCGTCCGCTCGACTTGCAGCGCCTGACCGTCGAGGCGCCGGCGCGCCATCATCACGAGGACCGTCCGCCGCGCCGCGATCGCAGCGAATCGCGCGACGAGCGCAGCCGCCGTCGCACGGGCGGGGCGTCGGGTTCGTATGACCGTCCGCATCATCATCGCGCGCAACCGGTCGACGATTTCTTCCTGAAGCCGTACGAGCCGTCGCCGGCATCGGTGCGCAAGATCGAGGAGACGGCCGCGTCGAACTCCGCGCCGCAAAAGACGGCGCCGAAGCGGCAGCTGGCCGCGTTGCTCGGTGGCTTCGGAATGCCGAGGAAGACGCCTTCGTCGTCGTAAGACGGGCTGTCGGGTTCAGAGCTCGGGGTGCAACGCCTCGAGCGTAAAAACGGTGGGGCCGCGCGGTTCGATGTCTCGGAAAACGCAGCAGGCTTCACGCGTGCGCATCATCTGGATGCGCGAATGTTCATCCGTTTTGCCCAGGCCGCGGTCGCGGCGCTGTAGAACTGCTCCAGCGTCGTGAGCGGCTCGCTTCCCAACTTCAGTCCCAGATGCCGTGCCGCCGCGCCTAGTGCTTCGAGCGGCTTGTCGCTATCGAGCGCGGTCGCGCCGTTCTGCTTGCTCAGTTTCTCGCCGTGCTCGTTCGTGACGACCGGCACATGCAGATACTCGGGCGTTGCCACACCCAGACAACGCTGCAGATAAATCTGCCGCGCCGTCGAATCCATCAGATCCGCGCCGCGCACGATGTGCGTGATGCCCGCGTCCGCATCGTCCACCACCACCGCCAGCTGATATGCCCACTGATCGTCCGCGCGGCGCAGCACGAAATCGCCGACTTCGGTCGCGAGATTTTGCGTCTGCGGACCCTGCCAGCGGTCGTCGAACGTGATCACGGCGGGCTCGCCGTCGGGCACCCGCAGGCGCCACGCGCGCGCCGGCTTGCCATGCAGACCCGTGCGGCAGGTGCCGGGGTAGGCGAGTGTGGTGTTGCGCGCGTGCGCGTGCAGCAGCGAATCGGCGATTTCCTTGCGCGTGCAGCCGCACGGATAGACGAGACCGGCCGATTTCAACTGCTCCAGCGCGTGCTGATAGCGCGCCATGCGCTGGCTTTGCCAGACCGGCGTTTCGTCCGCGCGCATGCCGAAGCGTTCGAGGGTCGCGAGGATGTCCTCGGCGGCACCCGGCATCGTGCGCGGTCCGTCGATATCTTCGACGCGCACGAGCCACGCGCCGCGCTGCGCGCGCGCGTCGAGCCAGCTCGCGAGCGCGCTGACCAGCGAGCCGAAATGCAGCGGGCCAGTCGGCGACGGCGCGAAGCGTCCGCGATAGTTCATGGTTTGGAGACGACAGGCGAGGCGCCCGCGTCACGGAGCCCCCCGGCTGTCATTACGCGGCGCACGCCGCCTTGCCGTCCGGATGGCACGTCGGACAGGTCTTGCCCGCGACGTACATCGGCGATTGCTGTTGCTCGGGCGTGACCACCGCGCGGCAGCCGAAGCATTGCGCGGTCGCGGTCGGTTCGAGTTGCGGATTCAGCGCAGTGCGGTAGTCGAACACGAAGCAGTCGCCGTGATAATGCGCGCCGCCCACTTCCTCGAAGTATTTGAGGATGCCGCCTTCGAGCTGGTACACGTTCTCGATGCCGACCTCCTTCATATGGATCGCGGCCTTCTCGCAGCGGATGCCGCCCGTGCAGAACGACACCACCGTCTTGTCTTCGAGATCGGCACGGTTGTTCTCGATTACCTCGGGGAATTCGCTGAACTTCGTGATCCGATAGTCGAGCGCGTTGTCGAACGTGCCGACGTCGACTTCGAACGCGTTGCGCGTGTCGAGCATCACGACCGGACGGCCTTCGTCGTCGTGACCGCGGTCGAGCCAGGTCTTCAGCGTCGGCGCGTCGACGAACGGTGCGCGGCCGAGCTCGGGGCGGATCGCCGGCTTTTTCATCGTGATGATTTCGCGCTTGAGCTTGACCAGCATGCGCGTGAAGGGCTGCTTGTCCGACAGGCTTTCCTTGAACTGCAGATTCGCGAACTTGTCTTCGAACAGCGCGTCGTGGCGAATGTAGTCGACGAATGCGTCGGTGTTCTCGCGCGTGCCGGCAATGAACAGGTTGATGCCTTCCGGCGCGAGCAGGATGGTGCCGCGCAGGCCGAGCGCATTGCAGCGTTCGGTGACGAACGGGCGCCAGGCGGCGGTGTCTTCGATGGTCGCGAATTGATACGCGGCGAGATTGACGATACTCATGTGTGTTCTGCGGTAAAGATGGCCGGCGTGGCGAGGGGCGGCGGGATGTGCCGCCGCTGTTGCGCCCCGTATGAGACCCGGGGTTTGACGCGCGGGTTCGCGCGCGTTTGCCGCTTAAATGGCCACGTCGAGAGAGGCGAAAGCTCTATTATCCCTCAACCCGGCATTTTCCCCGACCTGGCCGAATGGCTAACGAGTTGCGCTAGCGCAAACCGCGCTCGCTCCGACCTCGTTCTGGCCGGATGGCCAACGCACCGTTTTGACCTGAAATCCGCGGAAGGGTGGAGTTACAATGTCGCCCATGTCAGATCCCCGCTTCGTTCATCTCCGCGTTCACTCCGAATTCTCGATTGCCGACGGCATCGTGCGTCTCGACGACATCGTCGCGGCGGCGGCCAAAGACGGTCAGGGCGCGCTCGCGCTTACCGACCTCGGCAACGCGTTCGGCCTCGTCCGTTTCTACCAGGAAGCGCGTGGCAAAGGGATCAAACCCATTGCCGGCTGCGACGTCTGGATCACCAATCCTGACGACCGCGACAAGCCTTCCCGGCTGCTGCTGCTGGTCAAGGACCGCCGCGGTTACCTGAACCTCTGCGAATTGCTCAGCAAGGCCTCGCTGACGAACCAGTATCGCGGCCGCGCGGAAATCGAAGCTGGCTGGCTCGAATCCGGTCTGGGCGAAGGGCTGCTCGCGCTGTCGGGCGCGCAGCAGGGCGACATCGGTCTCGCGCTGGCGGCCGGCAACGAAGAGGCGGCGAAGCGCCACGCGCAGCATTGGGCGAAGGTGTTCCCAGGCGGCTTCTATATCGAGCTGCAGCGCTATGGCCAGCCTGGCGGCGAGCAGTACGTGCAGCAGGCGGTCGCGCTCGCGGCGTCGCTGAAACTGCCGGTCGTCGCGACGCACCCGATGCAGTTCATGACGCCGGACGACTTCACCGCGCACGAAGCGCGCGTGTGTATTTCTGAAGGCGACATTCTCGCGAATCCGCGTCGCCAGAAGCGCTTCACGGCCGAGCAGTATTTCCGCACGCAACAGGAAATGGCCACGCTGTTCGCGGACATTCCTTCGGCGCTGGCGAACACGGTGCAGATCGCCAAGCGCTGCAATCTGACGCTCGAACTCGGCAAGCCGAAGCTGCCGCTCTTTCCGACGCCCGACGGCATGTCGCTCGACGACTACCTGGTGCAGCTGTCGAAAGAAGGCCTCGAAAAGCGGCTCGAACAGTTGTATCCGGACGAGGCCGAGCGCGACGCGCAACGCCCGACGTACTACCAGCGCCTCGAATTCGAGTGCGGCACGATCATCAAGATGGGCTTTCCGGGCTACTTCCTGATCGTCGCGGACTTCATCAACTGGGCCAAGAACAACGGCGTGCCGGTCGGGCCGGGCCGGGGTTCGGGCGCGGGTTCGCTGGTCGCCTATGCGCTCGGCGTGACCGATCTCGATCCGCTGCGCTACAACCTGCTGTTCGAGCGTTTCCTGAATCCGGAACGCGTGTCGATGCCCGACTTCGATATCGACTTCTGCCAGCACGGCCGCGATCGCGTGATCCAGTACGTGAAGGAGAAATACGGCGCGAACGCGGTGTCGCAGATCGCGACATTCGGCACGATGGCGGCGAAGGCGGCGGTGCGCGACATCGGCCGCGTGCTCGATCTCGGCTACATGTTCACGGACGGCATCGCGAAGTTGATCCCGTTCAAGCCGGGCAAGCACGTGACGATCGCCGACGCGATGAAGGAAGAGCCGCTGTTGCAGGAGCGCTTCGACAACGAAGACGAAGTGCACCAGCTGCTCGAACTCGCGCAGCGCGTCGAAGGCTTGACGCGTAACGTCGGCATGCACGCGGGCGGCGTGCTGATCGCGCCGGGCAAGCTGACCGATTTCTGCCCCTTGTACACGCAGGGCGACGAAAGCGGCGTCGTCAGCCAGTACGACAAGGACGACGTCGAAGCGGTCGGCCTCGTGAAGTTCGACTTTCTGGGCCTGACCACGCTGACCATTCTGGATTGGGCCGAGCGCTACATCCGCCGCCTCGATCCGTCGAAGCAGGACTGGTCGCTCGCCCAGGTGCCGCTCGACGACCCGGCGTCGTTCTCGATCCTGAAGAAAGCGAATACGGTCGCCGTGTTCCAGCTGGAAAGCCGCGGCATGCAGGGCATGCTGAAGGACGCGCAGCCCGACCGCTTCGAAGACATCATCGCGCTCGTCGCGTTGTACCGCCCGGGTCCGATGGACCTGATCCCGAGCTTCTGTGCGCGTAAGCACGGCCGCGAGGTGGTGGAATATCCGGACCCGCGCGTCGAACCTGTTCTCAAAGAGACCTACGGCATCATGGTCTACCAGGAGCAGGTGATGCAGATGGCGCAGATCATCGGCGGCTACTCGCTGGGCGGTGCCGACCTGCTGCGTCGCGCGATGGGTAAGAAAAAGCCCGAGGAAATGGCCAAGCACCGCGAAATTTTCGCGGAAGGCGCGGCCACCAACGGCCTCACGCGCGAGAAGTCCGACGAAATCTTCGACCTGATGGAGAAGTTCGCGGGCTACGGCTTCAACAAGTCGCACGCGGCCGCCTACGCGCTGCTTGCGTACTACACCGCGTGGCTGAAGGCGCACCATCCGGCCGAATTCATGGCGGCCAACATGTCGCTCGCGATGGACGACACGGACAAGGTCAAGATCCTGTTCGAAGACTGCCTCGCGAACAAGATGGCCGTGCTGCCGCCGGACGTGAACCTGTCCGCGTATCGCTTCGAGCCGGTCGCCGAAGCCGACGGCAAGCGCTCGCGCACGATCCGCTACGGTCTCGGCGCGATCAAGGGCAGCGGCCAGAACGCGATCGAAGAAATCCTGCGCGCGCGCGAGGAAGGCCGCTTCATCGACATCTTCGATTTCTGCAACCGCGTCGATCGGCGCATCGTCAATCGTCGCACGATCGAGGCGCTGATTCGCGCCGGCGCGTTCGACACGCTGCATCCGAACCGCGCGCAGCTGATCGCGTCGGTGTCGCTCGCGATGGAAGCGGCCGAGCAGGCGGCGGCCAATGCGCTGCAGGCCGGCCTGTTCGACATGGGCGACGCGCCGTCGCAAGGCCACGAACTCGTCGACGAACCGGAGTGGCCGGAAAAGCGCAAGCTGCAGGAAGAAAAGGCCGCGCTCGGTTTCTACCTGTCGGGCCATCTGTTCGATGCATACAAGGACGAAGTGCGTCGCTTCGTGCGCCAGAAGATCGGCGAGCTGAAGGAAGGGCGCGACAAGCTGGTCGCGGGCGTGATCGTGTCGCTGCGCACGCAGATGACCCAGCGCGGCAAGATGCTGATAGCGCTGCTCGACGACGGCACCGGCCAGTGCGAAGTGACGGTGTTCAACGAGGTCTTCGAAGAGCACAAGCAGTTGTTCAAGGAAGACGAGCTGCTGGTCGTGCAGGGCCAGGCGCGCAACGACGCGTTCACGGGCGGCATCCGCTTCACGGTCGAAACGGTGATGGATCTCGGCCGCGCGCGCTGCCGTTACGCGGACTCGCTGAAGGTGCAGATGAACGGCAACGCGGACGCGCAGGCATTGCGCCGGGTGCTCGAAGCGCACACCGCCGGCAAGGACGAGCCGTCCGCCATTGCCGCTCCGGCGGCCGCGCCGCGCGGCAATGGCGGTGGGCGTGGCGGCTTCGGCGGCGACGGCGGCCGTCAGCGTCAAGCGGTGCAGATTCCGAACGGGCTCGCGGTGCAGGTCGTTTATCGCAGCGAGCATGCGCAAGGCGAAATGCGTCTGGGCGACGCGTGGCGCGTGAAGCCGACCGATGAACTGCTCGCCGCGCTGCGCGGCGAGTTTGCGGGAAGCTCGATCGAAATCGTGTATTGAGCGAGGTCCGCGGTATGGATGGGCCAGTGCCGCGTGTACCGGCTAGCCTTACCGCCCGCCCGTTTTTTCCAGGCGCGCCAGCTTCAGAAACCGGTAGTACACCGTCTCCGCATTGAACAGCGCGATCATCAGCCCGGTGCGGCCATCCAGAAAACCGCGCCGCAGCAGATAAGTCCGCACGAACGCCCACAGGCCGCGCCCGAGCGCGAGTCGAATGCTGCCTTTCTGCCCGGCCTCGTAACGCTGCCGCGCGCCGGCCGTCGAATACGCGTCGAGCTTGCGCAGCACACCCTCGTAGTCCTCGTACGAGTAGTGCATCAGCTTGCCGGTCAGGCGTTGCGCGGGCGTGTCGAACACGAGGCGCTCGTGCACGAGGTCGTCGGAGAAGCGCGCGGTGCCGCGTTTGAAGAGGCGCGGAATCCAGTCCGGATACCAGCCGCTGTGATGGACCCAGTGGCCGCAGAAACTCGACAGACGGTCCACCGCATAGACGTCGGCGGCGGGCGCGGCGAGCGCCGCGCGAATCGATGCGGCAAGTTCCGGTGTGACGATTTCGTCGGCGTCGAGCGACAGGATCCAGCTTGTCGTCAGGGCATCGACCGCGCGGTTCTTTTGCGGGCCGAAGCCCGGCCAGTCCGTCTGTTCGATGACCCGCGCGCCGTTCGCGCGAGCGATGTCGGCGGTGCCGTCGGTGCTACCGCCGTCGATCACGACGATCTGGTCGGCAAAGGCCACGGCCTGCAGGCATTCGGCCAGCCGCGCCGCCGCGTTCCGGGTGATGATGGCAACGCCAAGAGTGGTTTCTTGCATACCTGAGTTGCGTGGAGGACGAAGTGACGGAGCGGGTCGCGACCCGGCAATCGAGCAGCGAGTATACACATCTCATCCGGCCCCACACCACGGCGCCGATCCGCCAGGCGTTGCGCGCATGCCGTCGCGCGCCGAGCGCCGGCCGTCATCTGCAACCGATTACAATGCTCTTTTTTGATATTTCACGCGGCCGCCCAATCATGCGCCGCGTGCTCGCCGTTCCGCATTTCCAGAGGATTCCTTGAGCGCGAAGCCAACGTTAAGCAAACCCATGGGTGCAGGCGATGCGTCGTCGCCGGCCGTCGTCCTGCGGCGCCTGTGGCCCTTCATCAAGCCGCTGCTGTGGGTCGTGGTCGGCGCGATCATCGCGATGGCGGTGAGCGCCGGCACCGACGCCGCCATTCCCGCGCTGCTCAAGCCGCTGCTCGACAAGGGCTTCGGCTCGCACGCAGTCGACAAGACCAAGTGGCTCGTGCCGATCGCGGTGATCGGCCTCGCGTTGATTCGCGGCGTGTCGCAGTACGCGTCCGGCTATCTGCTCGCGTACGTGTCGAACAAGATCCTGCTCGAGCTGCGTCTGAAGATGTTCGACCGCATGATCCACACGAGCGTCGCGTTCTTCCAGCGCGAAACCGCGAGCACGGTGATCAACGCGATCGTCTTCGAGGTCAATCAGATCCTGAACGTGCTGCTGAGCGTGATGGTCACGCTCGTGCGCGACTCGCTGACGGTGATCTTCCTGCTCGGCTATCTGTTCTATCTGAACTGGCGCCTGACGTTGATCGTTGCGGTGCTGCTGCCAGGCATCGGCTGGCTGGTCGGCAAGATCAATCGCCGGCTGCGGCGACTGAACCGCGAGCATCAGCTGCTCACCAACGAGCTGTCGTATATCGTCGAAGAAACGGTGGGCGGCTACAAGGTCGTCAAGGTGCATAACGGCGAGCAGTACGAGACGGACCGCTTCACCGAGATGAGCCGGCGTCTGCGCGGCTACGCGATGCGCATGACGGTCTCCGGTGGCCTCGCGCAGCCGTTGACGCAGTTCCTGGCGTCGATCGCGCTCGCGGTCGTGATCACGATCGCGGTGGTGCAGTCGTCGTCGGATCAGACGACGGTCGGCGGCTTCGTCGCGTTCGTCACGTCGATGCTCCTGATCATCTCGCCGCTCAAGCATCTGATGGACGTGAACCAGCCGTTGCAGCGCGGCATGACTGCGGCCGAGCTGATCTTTGGCCTGATCGACGAGCCGGCCGAGCCGGAAGGCGGCGGCAAGCCGCTCGCTCACGCGCGCGGCGAGGTCGAGTTCCGCGACGTGTCGTTCACCTACGGCACGAACTCCACGCACAACCGCCATACGCTCGACCAGGTGTCGTTCAAGATCGCGCCGGGCGAGATGGTCGCGCTCGCGGGTCCGTCGGGCAGCGGCAAGACCACGCTCGTGAACCTGTTGCCGCGCTTCTTCGATCCGACCAGCGGCGCGATTCTGGTCGACGGCGTCGCGCTGCCCGAGTACGACCTGCACGCGCTCCGCCGCCAGATCGCGATGGTGAGCCAGGACGTCGTGCTGTTCAACGACACCATCGCGCACAACGTTGCGTACGGTCAGGAGGTCGATGCGGAGAAGGTCAAGGCGGCGTTGCGCGCGGCGAACCTGTGGGACACCGTGCAGGCGATGCCGCAGGGCATCGAGACGCTCGTCGGCGACAACGGCATGATGCTGTCGGGCGGCCAACGCCAGCGTCTCGCGATCGCGCGCGCGATCTACAAGAACGCGCCGATCCTGATTCTCGACGAAGCGACGTCGGCGCTCGATTCCGAGTCCGAGCGCCACGTGCAGGCGGCGCTCGAAACGCTGATGAAAGGCCGCACCACGCTCGTGATCGCGCACCGCCTGTCGACGATCGAGCGCGCCGACCGCATCCTCGTGATGGAGGCGGGGCGGATCGTCGAGCGCGGCAGCCATCGCGAGCTGCTCGAGCACGACGGCTTGTACGCCCATCTGCATCGCATCCAGTTCCAGCAAAGCCCGGTTTGATCCGGCACATTGCGAACGGGAGCGCGGGCCAGTGTTGTGTTTAAGTCTCAATTTATTGCGCTTTTTCGGCGCTAATCGCATGCTGGCGGGCAATCACGGTCCGCCTCGCGGAAATCGACTGCCCATGTCTCACGACGATCCGAGCAAGCCGCTCGTCTCCATCGCGCTCGCGACGTACAACGGCCGCGCTTATCTGCCCGAGCTGCTGGCTTCGCTCGAAGCGCAGAGCTGGCCCCATCTCGAAGTCGTGGTATCCGACGACGCCTCCTGCGACGGCACCCGCGAACTGCTCGCGTCCCATACGGGACGCGTGCCGGTGCGGCTCATCGGCGATGGCACGCGGGCCGGCATCGTCGGCAATTTCGAGCGCGCGCTCGCCGGTTGCCGCAGCGACTACATCGCGCTCGCCGACCAGGACGACGTCTGGGCGCCCGAGAAAGTCACCGATCTGATGCGCGAGCTGCGCCGCGTGGAAAGCGCGGGCGACGCCGCCGCGACGCCGGCGCTCGCGTTCTGCGACATCGAGCTCGTCGACTCGACGCTGTGCTGTATGTCACGCTCGCTGTTCGATATCACCGCGAAGTCGCGCTGCGTGACGCGACTGCGCGATTTTCTGCTGAGCAACCATGTGCCCGGCTGCGCGATGCTCGTCAATCGCGCGACGCTCGAACGCGCGCTGCCGTTCCCCGCCCGGCATCGTGATGCACGACTGGTGGCTCGCGATGGTGGTCGCGTCGTTCGGCGAGATTCGCCACGTCGCGGCGCCGCATCTGAAGTATCGGCAGCATGACGGCAACGCGGTCGGCGCGAGCGCGACCAACGAGCGCGGCGCGGCGCGCGACGAATGCGGCGCCGAGGCGGCACGACGGCGCGGCGCGAGCCGGCAGCGGCAGATCGAAGCCATCGCGGATCAGGTGCGGGTGTTCGCGCGACGCTTCGGCGCGGAGCTGCCCGTCGATGCGCGTCACGACATGTATGCGTTTTCGCGCGGTGTCGCGAGCTGGCGCGGCGCATTCGAGTTCGTGATGATCAGCCACACCGGCGAGACCTTCGTGCGCTCGGTGAAGATGTTGCGGCGCTTGCGCGCGAGCGTGCTGAGCTTCGGCGTCGAGGTGCGAAGGCCGAGTCTCGCGCGACGCTTGCGGCAGCGGCGGGGTGCGTCGCGCGGACTTTCGTGACCGATGTGGCGTCGCCAGGCACCGCGAGATCCTATCGTCATCTTCAGGCCTTTCTGCCCCGCACGGCCCGCTTGATCCAGATGCCCGGCGCGTAGACCATCGGGCAACTCGCATACAGGAACATCCGAATCCGCAGCCCGAGCTTCACGCCGGCGCTGCGCGTCACCAGCTCGAGGCGTTCGCCGAGGCTGCCCGCTTCGAACATCGCGTGGATGAACTGCTCGCGCGCGAGCTTCGGCGCCATCGCCGCGCGCATGCGTTCGCCGACACCGGCGATCTGAGCGTCGCGCTGCAGCTGCGCGAGCTCCGCGAGTCCGTAGCGATTGCTTTGCCGCATCCGCGCGATCAGCTGGTCGACCGACTGGTAGCGGCGCTTGCGCGAGAGTCCGCCGCGCCGATAGCGCACCAGCGGCTCGCGCAGACTGATCGCGCCGCCCGACAGGATCGCGCGCAGCACCATGATCTGATCCTCGGCCGCGGCGCCCGGCAGCATCGGCCCGAAGCGCTCGATCAGGCGTCGCGACCACGTATGCGCCGCGCCGATCAGCCATGGACGCTCGACGAGCCAGTCGTCGAAGCTGCGATAGCGATCGAGCTCGGTCGGGCTCACGCGCTCGTGCACGTGACCCGCTTCGTCCATGTCGGCGAGATCGGTGGCGATCAGGTCGGGGCGGCGCCCATGCGCGAGCCAGCAGTCGACGACGCGCTCGCAGCGCGCGGGCGTCGACATGTCGTCGCCGGCGGCGACGAACAGCAGTTCGCCGTGCGCGAGCTGCGCGAGTTGCGACAGGTGCGCGCTGATGCCCTGGTTCACGGTATTGCGCCGTGCGATGACGCGATGTGGGCCCACGTAGCCGGCGAGCGCCGCTTCGATCGCGGCGTAGGTGGCGTCGCTGGACGCGTCGTCGGAGACGATGATTTCGAGCGGCTCGTAGGTTTGCGCGAGCGCGCTGCGCACGGCGTCGCCGATCTGCTCTGCCTGGTTGTAGGCGATCACCAGCATCGAGACGAGCGGGCGGGTGGTGTCGGCGGTTGCGGCGGACGGCGGGCAATCGGTCATGGAGTCGGGACGAAGGCGATTGGCCTAGATTCTAGCCGCTGACGGCCGCGCCGCGCGACGCACGCGGCGAACCCGGGCACCCCGAGCCGAAGCCGGCGAAAGCCATCCTTTACAATTGCCGCTGCCCCGAAACTCCGCACCCACGGCCTCGCCCGCGCGTGCGCCTCACCGAGACCGATCCTTGTCAGAGCCAACCCGCGACGCAGCCCTCGACCCGAACCGCCGCCCCCTCACCGACATCGCGCTGACCGCCCAGGCGCTGAAGAACAGCGGTGGCGCCGAGCGTTACACGCGCGACGTGATCGCCGGCCTGCATCGCATGGGTTTGCGCCCGACTCTGTTCGCGCGCGAGATCGACCGCGCGCTGCCCGAGGCCGCGTGGATCGATGCGCAGCCGCTCGACGTACGCTGGGCGCCGCGCAAGCTGCGCAACCTCGCGTTCGACTGGCGTCTGAAGCAGCGGTTGAAGCGGCATCGTCCGGCGTGCGTGTTCTCGATCAATCACTCGACGCATGCCGACGTCGCGTTGTGCGGCGGCACGCATCCGGGTTCGCTCGAAGCCGCGGGCCGCGCGCCGCGCCGCAGCGACGAATGGCAGATCGATCTCGAGCGGCGCGTCTACACGCGGGCGCGCTCGATCGTCGCGCATTCGCAATTGATGAGCCGCGAGTTGCAGCGTTTTTATGACGTGCCGGCCGCGCGGATCGACGTGCTTTATCCGCCCGTCGAGACCGCACGCTTCCGGCCGCTCGACGCCGCCGCGCGCGCGGCAGTGCGTCGCCAGCTCGGCGTGCCCGACGATCGCGTGATGTTCGTGTTCTCGTCGACGAGTCACGAGCGCAAGGGCTATCCGCTGCTCGAAGCGTTTTTCTCGCGCACGAAGCTGCCGGTCTGCCTCGTCGTCGCGGGACGCCCGGTGCCGAAAACCGGCGATACAATTCGTTACGCGGGTTACAGCAAGGAGATCGAAAAACTGTTCGCGGCCGCCGATTTCACGGTCGTCGCGTCGGCGTACGAGCCGTTCGGGCTCGTCGGCGTGGAGTCGGTGATGTGCGGCACGCCGCTCGTGATCGCCGACAACGTCGGCTCGGCGGAGACGGTGACCGGTGCCGCGAAGATCGGGTTCTCGCGGCAGACCGCGGGCAGTTTCGAGCGCGCGATCGAGCAGGCGGTCGAGCGCGTGAAGAGCGGCGCCGCGCGCATCGCGACGCCGCGCGACAGCCTCGTGTACGACCCGAGCGTCGACGCGCACGTCGCGGCGCTTTACGAGGTGTTCACGCGAGGATGAGGACGGCGCTCCGCGCTCGGGTTGCCGCTTCTCGTCAAATCATAATCAATCGCGCGGCTGCGTCTCGCGCACGACCGCTGCTGGCGCCGGCGTGGTCCGCGCTTCGCTTCGCAACTCGCGCTTGCGTGCATCGATCACCGCCAGCAGCGTCGCCACCAGCGAGGCGAGCAGCACCGTCACCATCATCGGCACCAGCACGTCGATAGTGAGCCCGAAGATCACCGTGCTCGCCGCGACCGCGAGACCCGCGTACGACGCGGCGCGAATCGCCGGATCGGTCGCATGCCGGTGTCGCCAGAAATACACCGTGATCCCGTAGTAGAACAGCAACAGGCAGATAACGCCGACCGCGCCCATCTCGGCGAGCGTCGAGAAAAAGTCGCTATGCGCGCGCTCGTTGACGATCTCGGCCTTCACTTCGCCGCGCTTCGCCATCACGCCGAGCTCGTCGACCAGATGGCCTTTGCCGACGCCCCACACCGGATGCCGCTCGAACATCATCCGCGAAGCGTTCCACAGTTGCAGGCGCAGGCCGGTGGCCGTGTCGTCCTCGCCCTTGCGCATCATCGACACGTCGTTCGGCACCTCGGCAAAGCGCTTCTGAACCCGTTCGGTCGACAACAGACCGCCCGCCCCGATCACGATGACGAGCGTCGCGATCAGCAGGCGCTTCTTCTGCGTGAACCAGTGGTACTGAATGCCGAGCAGCACGACGAACACCGGCACGGCGAGCCAGCCGCCGCGCGAGCCCGACAGAAACGATGCATAGCCGCCCGACACCAGCGCGAGCACGCGCGGCACCAGCACGCGCCAGTCGCGCGGATTGTCCCAGCCAAGCGTGAACACCGACAGGAACCCGAGCAGCAGCGCGGTATCGCCGAACGGAATCGCGTTCGTGTACGAGTTGTTCAGGCGGTTCGCGTCGGTCCAGCCGCCGGGCGGCTGATTGATGAACGCCCATGCGCCGACCGCGAGCGCGCCGGCCGCGCAGCCCCAGCCGATCGTGCGCAGATTGCGCGACGGCAATTGCCGCAGCAGCAGGAACACCAGAAGCGCGAGCACGAAACGCGACGCATTGTCGAACTCGCGTGGCAGCCAGTAGCCGAGCACCAACTGCTGCGCGCCGATGCCGACGACGAACGCGAGCATGCCGATCGTGAACCAGCGGTAGGTCCGCAACGCGGAGAAATAGCCCGGCATGCGCCGGTTGACGATGGCCGCGCTGAGCGCGAGCGCGACGAGCGCGAAAAAGCAGTAGCCGGTGCCGCCGCGCCAAATCAGATTGACCGCGGGCGCGAGAAACAGCAGAGCCGACGTGAGCCAGATCAGACTGGAAGCAAAAATCATAGGTCTACGTTATCGATGAACACACTACCGTTCCGGTGGTGAAATTGCAGGGGGTGCCGGACCATTTGAGTTTTTCAAGACGGTAGAGCGATCCGGATTATAACCATGCGCTTGCTTGCGAAATGCTTGCTGCCGCACGCGGGAAGGTTCCGCTGGTCCGCGGCATGCGGGTGGGGCGGGCGCGGGCGGCGTCTGTCGTGCGAGCAGGCGGGGGCGGTACAATCGCGCGACATTCATGGCCGGCGCGCGGCGCATGCCGCGCCCCGCGCCCAGCTCAACGGACCCCGACTCGATGTTCTCAATCATCATCCCGACCTGGAACAACCTGCCTTATCTGCGCCTCGTGATCAAAAGCCTGCGCCGTCATTCGACGCATCCGCACCAGATCATCGTGCACGTGAACGACGGTTCGGACGGCACGCTCGCGTGGGTGCGCGAGGAGGGCATCGAGCACACGGCGTCGCCCGGCAATATCGGCATCTGCCACGCGGTCAATATCGCGGCGGCGCGCGCGACGCGGGACTACATCGTCTACATGAACGACGACATGTACTGCTGCCCCGGCTGGGACGACGCGCTCGTCAAGCGTCTCGCGCAGATGCCGGCCGACAACCTGTTCATGTTGTCGGGCACGATGATCGAGCCGGTTGATTCGGGCAATCCATGCGTGGTCGTGCGCGACTTTGGCCGCGATGCGCAGGCGTTTCGCGCCGACGAGCTGGTCGCCGCCGCGGCCGGTCTCGTGCGCGCCGACTGGCGCGGCGCGACGTGGCCGCCGACGCTCGTGTATCGGGACTGGTGGTTCAAGGTGGGCGGCTACAGCAGCGAACTGAGCCCCGGCATGAGCAGCGACAACGATTTCTCGATGAAGCTGTGGGACGCGGGCTGCCGCGTGTTCGTCGGCGTCGGCGACAGTCTCGTCTATCACTTCCAGCAGAAGAGCACCGGCAAGATCGTGAAGAACGACGGGCGTCGCCAGTTCCTCAACAAGTGGGGGATGACACAGGCGACCTTCGACCGCTATTACCTGCGCCGCGGCACCGCCATCGACGGCGCGCTCGCGGTCAGCGAGCCCGAGCGCACCGGCCGGCTGCGCCGTGCGCTGTTGAAGTCGCGCATCAAGCGCGCGTTGGGCTGACGGGCGGCGAGCCGAAAACGGCTGCTTGACGCGCTGCGTGTGTCAAACGCCGCGCGTTACGAGCGGCAGCACCGTCAGATCCGGATGCGTGCCGTCGACGATGCTGCGTCCCACGTGCACCGCTTCGTAGAGCGCGTCGTCGAGGCTCGCGAAGCTCTCCTCGCCGTCCGCGTGAAACGGCACCGCATGGCCGGGAAGCTGGGGGTTGGCGCCCGGATGGCAGACGTAGCCTAGATACGTGTAGCGGCTGTTTTTCGCGGCCGCATCGGCGGCATGCGCCGGGTCGGGTGGATCCTTCGCGACAGCTGACACGTGTATCTCGAAGCCCTCGTATCGCACCGTCTGCCAGCTTGCGGTTTGGTCGGCCATGACCGCCTCCGTCCGGGTCTGTCCTGTCCAAAAGTCTAGGTGATTTGCCGCCAAAACGCGCGGGCGGCCGGCTACGGCCAAACCATGACGGCTTCGACTATGTAGGCGCTCTTGGGAAGGAAGTTGATGAAGCGCATTCTGCTGACATCAGCGACGTTTGATAATTGGCCTGCAGTTGGAGGGATTTTCGTTTAATTTTTGAAAATAGGCGGACTGCGGGATTGTGTCCGCCAGGACGCCCCGGTGGGTTCTCGTCGGATAAAATGTTGCGCTTTGCCTAAATCCGACTTCGCTCATGTGGTTCAAAAACCTTCAGCTGCACCGTCTGCCCGCGCCGTGGTCCGTTAACCCTGAACAGATGCAGAAGTGGCTCGCGCCGTACGCGTTCGCGCCCGGCCAGAGCGTCGAGATGCAGGCCCAAGGCTGGGCGCCGCCGCGCGACGGCGACTCGCTGGCCTATGCAATGAACGGTCAGATGCTGCTGACGTTCCGTGCCGAGAAGAAGCTGCTGCCCGCGTCGGTCGTCACCCAGGTCACGCGCGAGCGCGCGGCCGAGCTCGAGGAGCAGCAGGGCTTCAAGCCGGGCCGCAAGCAGATGCGCGACCTGAAGGAGCAGGTCACCGACGAGCTGCGGCCGCGCGCGTTCAGCATCCGCCGCGATACGCGCGTGTGGATCGATTGCACGAATGGCTGGCTCGTGATCGACGCGGCGTCGCAAGCAGTCGCCGACGATGTGCGCGGTCTGCTCGTGAAGTCGATCGACCAGTTGCCGCTGATGACGGTGCGCGTCGCGCAGTCGCCGGTCGCGGCGATGACCGGCTGGCTGCTCGAGGGCGACGCGCCGGCGGGTTTCACGCTCGATCAGGACACCGAGCTGCGTTCGCCCGCCGAGGGCAACGCGACGGTGCGCTATGTCGGGCATGCGCTGGACGCCGAAGACATGCGCCGCCACATCGAGGCGGGCAAGCAATGCATGCGGCTTGCGATGACGTGGAACGATCGCGTGTCGTTCGTGCTGACGCCGTCGCTGACGATCAAGCGCGTCGCGCCGCTCGACGTGCTCAAGGAAGCGAGCGACCCGACCGCGCAGAACGACGACGAGCGCTTCGATTCCGACGTCGCGCTGATGACGGCCGAGCTCGACCGCATGCTGCGCGATCTGCTCGATGCGCTGGGCGGCGAGCAGGGCGAACAAGGGTTCGCGTTGCCGCAGGCCGTCGCGGCCTGAGCGTCAGATTCTCGCGCTGTCGAGCGCTTCGACGAGCGTCCAGTAAGGCGTGATCGAGCGCAAGCGGATCGGGTAGGTCCGCTGCAGCAGCGCGAGCGTCGCGTCGGTATCGGTGAGCTGATAGACGCCCGACACGCGCAGATCGGCGACGTCGTCGGCATAGCGCAATACGCCGGTGTGATAGCGCGCGAGTTCGTCGACGAGATCCGCGATACGCATGTCGTTCGCGTAGAGCAGGCCACGCGTCCACATCGCCTCGCGCGGGTCGAGTGCTTGCGGGGCCGCGGCGCCGAAGCGTGTCAGCGTGCACCGTTGGCCTTGCGTCAGCACCAGCGCCGCGCCCGATGCCGGCCTCACCAACGCGTCGCCGCGAAACGCGGCCACGCGTGTGAAACCATCCCGTTGCCTCACGCTGAACTGCGCGCCGCGCGCTTCGACGACGCCTTCGGCCGTCTGCACGAGCAAAGGCGCATGAGTCGTTCGGGCGCCCGGTGCGCCGCCAACATCGCTCACGGGCCGCACCATGATTTCCCCTCCGAGCAGATCGACGCGCCGAACGTTCGCCTCGAACGCGGCGTTGATCGCGCTCGCGCTACCCAGTGTGATCTGAGTGCCGTCCGCCAGCAGCACGTCGTCCAGTTCGCCAGTCGCGGTGCGGAATTCGGCGGTCCACATCTGCCACGGCAAGCGGCTCGCGAGCCAGCCTGCGGGCGCGGCGATCGCAAGCCCCGAGAGCGTTTTCAGCGCGCGCCGCCGTCCCTGCGACACGCCGGCAGCTTCCGCGTCTTCGCGTAGCGCGGGGCCGACGTCCGCGGGCACGGCGCCGATTTCGCGCCGCAATTGCTGCGCTCGCCGAAGCATTTGGTTAAAGATGCGGTACTCCGGACGCATTTGACAAATGTAATTTAAATTGAATTTGACAGATCAGGATTTAACAATTTCTATCTGTTAATAATGATTTGCGGCGCATATTCGGATCGAGTTCACATCGAATTGACTCAATACCTGATTCTAAGCGGAAGCGTGGGCCCCGGTTGCGTGAGAGCATGCAGACCCATTGTCATCGATACAAAAAATTTAGGCTATGTGTGGATCGTTTCTTTTCGTGAATTCTTAACCAGAAATGCGACTAATTGCGCCGCAATAGAACGCGGCCTTTTTGTCATGAATTACAGCGTGCCCGGTTTAGCTGACGGGCGTGTAAATCTGATGAAACTCTTCGCATGCGCGGCGCTGACGACGGTCTGCGCGCAGCCGGCCACTCATGAACCCCGGTAAAACTCCGTGCGCTGCCGCACCTTCGATGCAGACGAAAAAACGACAGCCGTATCAAAGGCTTGCGGATTTTTCCGGGAAGTTATGCACAGATTTGCCAACAAAAACTGTGGGTAACTTTGAGCGTGTCGTCGCGCGTCGAAGCGCCGTTAGTGTTCGAGCGCCCACGCGCGCTTGCGGCGCAGCAGCGCCGAGCCGATCGATACCGCCGCGCCGATGCCGCCCATCGTCAGCGACAGCGCGACGATCAGTGGGCCGGTTTGGGTGCTCGCCGAGAACACGCCGACGAGCAGGCCGGCGAGCGGCTGCGTCAGGTTGTTCAGCAGAATCGCGACGCCGATGGTCTTGCCGTAGTCCTCGGGCGGAATGATCTGCAAACGCGCGCTGCGGATGTAGACGTTGAACATCTTGTCGAAGCCGACGATCAGCAGGAAGCCGAGGGCATAGCCCCACGGCGACGCGCTCGCGCCTGCGATCACGCCGCCCGCGCAGATCGTGACGAACGCGACGAGACCGAGCACGCGCGCCGGCCTTCCGGCGCGCGCAACCGTCAGCAGCACCAGCACCGTGGCGATCGCGCCGGCCGTTTGCAGACCGGCGTAGTAGCGGCTCGATTGCGCATGCAAACCCGTCACCATCGCCGCCGACGTCGCAAGCGTGACACCGATGACGAGGTTCTCCGCGGCCGCGAGCATGATGACCTTCTTCAGGCCCGGCAGCGTCCACACGTGATCGAGCGCGATGCGCAGCGGCGTGGTCCAGTGAGCGGTGGGCGTGAGCGATCGAGCGGACACAGGCGCAGGCGCGCGAAAACCGCTCAGTCGCTGCCAGACGAACAGTGCGGCGTCGGCGCACAGAAACAGCACGCCGGTCGCGGCGACCACCCATTCCCAACGCCACACACCGAGCAGCAAAGCGGCGAGCATCGGCCCAAGCACGAAGCCGAGCTGATCGGCCAGTTGCGAATACGCGAGCACCTTCTGGATCTGCTGCGTGCTGAAGATCTGCGGCAGCATCACCTCGCGCGCGACGAGCCCTTGGCTCGTCAGCACGCCGCACGCGGCCGACAGCGCGATCAGCCAGCCGATGCCGCCGAACAGCGCATACGCGGCGATACCGCCGAAGCATGCGAGCGCACGCACCGCCTGGCTCAGCCGCATCAGGCGCAGCGGTGGAAAGCGGTCGCAGAGCGCGCCGAAGAACGGGAACACGAGGTAGCGCGGCAGCGTTTCGATGAAAAACGCGAGCCCCGACCACGAGACCTGGCGCGTCGTTTGAAACACCACGAGCGGCACCAGAAAGAGCAGGATCTGATCGGCGAGACGCGCGATGAACAGCGAGCAGAAGAAGGCCTGATGGTTGACGCGCACCGTGGTTGTCTCGCCGTGTTGGGGTCGAGACCGATCCTATCAAAAGATCGCGCGGGCGAGGCGGGGTGCCCGCTGGCCGCCGTCCTATTCGCCGCGATACGCCTGTTCGAGCGGCGCGATATCGAGCTTGACCATCTTCATCATCTGCGCCATCACGCGGCTTGCCTTTGCGCGATCCGGGTCGCGCAGCATCTGCAGCAGCACGTTGGGCGCGATCTGCCACGACACGCCGAAGCGGTCCCGCAGCCAGCCGCAGGCCCACGGCTCGCCGCCGCCGTCGAGCAGCTTCGACCAGTAGCGATCGATTTCCTCCTGCGAGTCGCAGTGCACGAACAGCGAGATGGCCGGCGTGAATTTGTATTGCGGGCCACCGTTCAGCGCCATGAACTCCTGGCCTTCGATTTCGAAGGTGACGGCGACGACCTTGCCCGCCGGTCCTGGGCCGGCGTCCGTGGCGTGCAGCGTGGTGGCGATGCGCGACGCCGAAAACACCGACGTGTAGAACTCCGCGGCTTCTTCCGCGTTGCCGTCGAACCACAGGCACGGCGCGATTTTCTGCATGACGTTGCTCCTTCGGGACTGGTGTCGGTGGGCGTGGGCGTGCGATTGCCCGACGCCCATCGGCCGCTCACTTCTTCTCTTGGGACGAACGGTCCATCGCGGCCATCGCTTGCTGGATTTCCTCGGCGCTCAGGTCGCGCTTGTGCGTCGCGAGCGACCAGCTGTGGCCGAACGGATCCTTGACCTGGCCGTAGCGGTCGCCCCAGAACATGTCGGTGACGGGCATCGTGACGGTCGCGCCCGCGTCGACCGCCTGTTTGAAACTCGCGTCGACGTCTGGTACGTAGTGGTGAATCGTGACCGGCGTGCCCTTCAGCGTGTTCGGGCCGAAGGTTTGGTGCTCGGGCCATTCGTCGGTCAGCATCAGCATGGAGTCCCCGATTTTCAGGGTCGCATGCATCACCTTGCCGTCGGGGCCCGGCAGACGGATCTGTTCGACGGCGTTGAAGGCTTTCGTATAGAACGCGATCGCTTCGGCGGCGTTCTTGCAGATCAGGTACGGCGTGAGCGAGTGCATCCCGTCCGGGATCGGTTTGGCTGCGGCGCTGGACATGACGGTGACTCCTTGAAGTAACGGTTCCTCAGTGGAAAGACCGGCTGCGTGAGCTGGGTCTTCAACGTTACGACGAGTTGGTCACCGTCGGATCGACACTCCGAAAAAAATATTTTCAGGCGCGGGGGAGGGCGGCCCGCCATTTATCCCGCCGGATTGTCCTCGTCCGCCGGCGGCGCGGACGACGGCGCCGTGCTGCCCGCCGGCACGCCGAGGATGCTGATCTGGAACGTGTGCGTCGCGGCGAGCGACTGCAGCGTCGCGTCCTCGGGGATGCGCTCGTCGAGCGGCAGGATCACCGAGCCGCCGATGACCGCGCGCCGGCTGTTGTCGGCCGGACGCAGGCCCCACACGTCCTGATAGACGACGGGGACCGTGGCGCCGTCGCGCGTCGTGTTGCCGAGGTACAGCATCACGTGGCCGCCGATGTAGATCAGCGTGCGCAGCGGCACGCCCTGCCGCGCCAGATAGTCGAGCCGTTCGGCGGGTGTCGACTCCGACAGATCGACCATGCGGCCGGCGCTCATCTGCGTCGACGAATGGCGCGGCAGCCACACGCCGAACGCGGCGAAGATGCTTTGCAGTTCCGACGAACAGTCGTTGTAGAGCCCGCTATTGCCCCAGCCGTACGGCCGGCCGATCAGCGCCTTCAACAGCATCGCGAGATGGCGCGGCGTCGCGGCGAGCGGCATCGGCGTGATCTGCGTGGCGTCGAGCGACGCGGTGCGGATCAGCGCGCGGCCGTCGACGTCGCGCGCGGCAACGAGGAGCTGGAGTGTGCCTGCATTGGTGCTGGTCGCGGCTGGCGATGCCGAGGCACCCGCCACCAGCGGCAGCATCGTCCCGGCCGGGGCAGCGAAGCGGAACACGCCGTGGCTGTCGTTGACCGCCGCCGACGCGACGATCACCGCGCCTAGCGACTTCCCGGCCGCCGCGCGCCATTGATCGATGAAACCATCGTCGGCGAACGCGACGCCGTCGCTGCGCACCCAGCCCTGCACGTCGGGCGTCTGCACGTAATGCCACGCGCCGTCGACGCTGCTACCGAGCACATAGAGCGGCGTGCCGGGTCGCACCGCCGAGATCTGCAGGTTGTCGAACGGATAACCCTCGCCGGCCAGGCGATGGTCGTAGAACGACGGATCGGTGGTAGGCAACTCGCGCACCATCAGGTTGCCGGTCGCGATCGCGCGCCGCTCGGGCTGATAGACCGGTGTTTGCGTGAACTGCGCGACGTTGATGTTGCGCGCGATCGCGTCGATCCACGCCTTGTCGTGCGGCCGGAAGTTTTCGCCGTAACCGATGATGCTGCCACGCTTGCCGGTGTTGTCGAACTTGTCGATGCGGCGCTGTTGCAGTGCGGCAATGTCCTCGCCCTGCTCGCGAAACACGCGTGTCGTCACCCAGGCGGGATTCCACGGCGACGGCGCGTTCTCGCCCGTGCCGAAGTAGCGCGCGAACAGCGCGTCGAAATGTGCGCGCTGCTCGGCGGCGCTGAGAAACGGCCGATCGTAGTCGGGGCTGTTCGGATCGAGCCAGTGATCGACGTTCTGGTCGTAATGGGCGAGCGAAAACAGCGTGACGTTGTCGACGAACGCGTGCGTGCCGCGCGGCGGCGTTGGCGTACTGCACGCGGCGAGCGTCGCGACGGCGACGCACAGCACGACGGCGCGGCAGGCATGGCGGGAGAGAACGGCGACGGGCATAAAGATTCGGCGTATGAGGTGCACGGCCAAGATGATACGGTGTCGGCGATGCGCACGGCGCATCGGATGTTTGGCGGCGGCGCGCGCGGCTTCGACTACACTCGCTTTATCCGTCCACCCGCGCGTCGCCACGCGCGACAATCGCCAGGGAGTCCGCCATGAGAACCAGCGCACGCAATCAGTTCAGCGGCGAAGTCACCGGCGTCAAGCACGGTGCCGTCAACGACGAAGTCACGCTGCGCACGCCGGACGGTCTCGAGGTCGTCGCGATCATCACGCACGGCAGCGCGAAGTCGCTCGGGCTGGCGACCGGCAAGCAGGCCTTTGCGCTCGTGAAGGCATCGTCGGTGATCGTAATGGTCGATGTCGCGAGGCAGCAGGTGTCGGCGCGCAACTGCATCGAAGGAACCGTCGCGGCGGTGACGAAGGGCGCCGTCAATTCGGAAGTGACGATCAGTGCCGGCAGCGCGCAGATCGCGGCGATCATCACGAACGACAGCGTCGAGCGCCTCGGCCTCGCGAGCGGCAAGGCGGCGACGGCGGTTTTCAAGGCGTCGAGCGTGATTATTGGGGTCGATCAGTAAAAGGCCCGTGGCTCTGGGACGGGTACTCAACGAGCTCTCACTCGCGGATGGCGCGAACGATGATCCCGTCCCATCCAAAAACAATCCTGTGAGCGTCCATCCGGAAGATCGCAAAACAATTGTCGCTATCTACGACAACGGTTGTAGCGGGCAACCCGGTTTCATTCACGCGAAGGTCGAACTGTTTCTTCAACGCCGAAAGCGTGTCAGTTCGCTTGACGGTAAAACCTGTGTTGGGCTTGCAGGTTTCACTGTCGAAGCTCATGGATTGCGGCGTAATTGTCATCGTCATGCCGAGAATCCGTTTTGCTTCGGGGATGCCACCAGAAATATCGGCATAGTCAACTACATCGGTCACGACCCAATTGCCGATGAAATCATTAATCGTAGCGTGTGGTGTTTGTGCCGCGCACACGCTTGCCGAGACGGTCAGCGTGAGAGCCGCATACGAAAAAAGCTTGTGGCCTGTCATTG